>KB235926.1:0-18140 GCA_000332255.1 cyanobacterium PCC 7702
AGTTGTGTATCTTCTTTTACTTGATATTGAACGACTAACTACCCTTGCACGTAGTTGTGGTTTTGACATTTATATTTCCAGGTGCAAGATGTGAGAAAACAAGTCTTTGTTGCTTTAGCCAATCTCAATCAGGTCAAAGCGGGAGCTAAGTCAGGAGACGTTTCTGCTCAGAAAGCAACTATTGCTCGTTTAGAAGCCGAGTTACAGGGAGAATTATCTGCGCAACAAGCGACTATTGCTCGCCTGGAAGCAGAATTGCGCAACGCCGAAACAGAGAATCATCGATATCAGATGTTATACAGACAAGGAGCTATTTCTGCATCTCAAGCAGATGCCAAGCGTTTAAGAGTAGATATTGTTCAACAACAGCTTAACGAAGCAAAAGCTACCCGAAACCGCACAGCAAATACTCTTAAGAAACAGCTAAGCGAAGCTAGAGCTAGACTAGCAAGCATTGTTGAAGTTCGTCCTACGGATGTGCAAGCGGCGCAAGCCAATGTTGAGACTGCCAAAGCAGCTGTAGCCAGGGCCAGGGCGGATCTGGACTTGAGTGTTGTGCGATCGCCCATCAACGGCCAAATTCTCAAAATTTTTACCTGGCCTGGAGAAATTATTGGCAATCGGGGAATTGCTCAGATTGGTCGCACAAATCAAATGTACGTAATAGCAGAAGTCTATGAAACTGATATTCAAAAAGTGCGTCTGGGTCAACTTGCAACTATTACCAGCGATGCTTTTGAGGGAGAACTGCAAGGAACGGTAGAAGGTATTGGTTTGCAGGTTACCCGACAAAATATCTTCAACAACAACCCCGGAGCAGATACAGATAACAAAGTAGTTGAAGTCAAAATTCGTATCAATAATCCTGCGGATAACCAGCGAGTTGCTAATCTTACCAATTTACAAGTACAGGTACTCATTCACTTGCAATGACGCATCCCCAATCAAAGTTTTGAGGTTTGATAAATGATTCCTAACATACCTGTAGCTTGGCTGCAACTTGCTCGCCAAAAAGTTCGCTTTCTTGTTGCTTTAGCTGGTATTGCTTTTGTCGCTGTTTTGATGTTTATGCAAATAGGCTTTCAAGATGCTCTCTACGCCAGCGCCACACAAGTGCAAAAAAATTTACAAGGGGATTTGTTTTTAATTAGTTCTCAGTATAAATCTTTAACTTCTAACCAAAGTTTTCCACGGGTGCGGCTGTATCAAGCATTAGGCTATGCTGGTGTAGAATCAGTTAGGTCTTTATACTTGCAATTTGCTAAGTTAAAAAATCCAGTTAACGGCCGTAAATTTCCCATCTACGTAATTGGTTTTGACCCAGCACAACCAACTTTTAAATTACCGGAAGTTAATCAAAATTTAAATTTATTAAAAATTCCTGATATAGTTTTATTTGACCGCGCTTCTCGACCAGAATTTGGACCTATTGCAGAAAAATTCGAGCAACAAGAACCAGTTAGCATCGAAATTTTTGGTTACAATTCCATCATCGGTTACAAAGTTAAAATTGGCGGTCTGTTTAGTTTGGGACCTTCCTTTGGAGTAGATGGAAATTTAATTGTTAGTCAATCAACTTTTTTGCGCGTGTTTCCAGAACGTTCGGCAAAAAAAATAGATATTGGCTTAATTATCCTGAAACCAAATACTGATTTCCAAAAAGTTTTAGCTAATTTATCAGCAAATTTACCCAAAGACGTAAAAGTTTTAACTAGTCAGGGCTTCATTGATTTTGAAAAAAACTACTGGACCGTGAGAACACCCATCGGATTTGTATTTAATCTCATGGTAATTATGGGGTTTGTTGTTGGTGTAGTGGTTGTCTATCAAATTCTTTATAGTAACATATCTAGTCATTTAGCTGAATATGCGACTTTAAAGGCAATGGGCTTTAAAAATAGATACTTGTTAGGCATTGTTTTCCAACAAGCTTTAATTTTGGCAACTTTAGGTTATATTCCAGGCGTAATTATATCCCTGGGTCTTTACGATTTAGCCAAAAATGCCACTAAGTTACCAGTTCTGATGAGTTTTGACAAACTATTGTTAGTGTTAACTGCTGTGGTCGCCATGTGTTTAACTTCTGCCTTTTTATCAACTAATAAATTGCGCCTTGTCGATCCAGCTGAAATTTTTTAATTTTCCTAGAAAATGGTAAGAAAAATTAGATGTCTTCGTCATCAGAAATTGTAGTTTTAGCTAGAAATATTAATCACTATTTTGGACAAAAATTACTCAGAAGCCAAATTTTATTTGATATTAATTTAGTCATAAAATCTGGAGAAATTGTAATTTTGACCGGTCCATCAGGCTCGGGAAAAACTACCTTGTTGACCTTAATTGGGGGATTGCGGTCTGTGCAAGAAGGAAGTTTGAAATTTCTAGGCTGGGAATTGCGTGGAGCTAGCAATGAACAATTAGTGAAAGTGCGCCGACAAATTGGCTATATTTTCCAAGCTCACAATTTGTTAGATTTTTTAACAGCCCGACAGAATGTACAAATGTCATTGGAACTACACAGAAATATCCCTAATTTAGAAGCTCGCCTTAAATCCGAAGCCATGCTTCATGCTGTGAAATTGGGACATAAAGTTAATTATTATCCCACTGAACTTTCCGGAGGGCAAAAGCAACGGGTAGCTATTGCACGTGCGTTGGTCAGTCAACCTAAATTAGTCTTAGCTGATGAACCTACCGCAGCTTTAGACAGCAAGTCGGGTCGAGATGTGGTTACTTTAATGCAGCAGTTAGCAAAAGAACAGGGATGTGCGATCTTGATGGTGACCCACGACAATCGAGTTTTGGATATAGCAGATAGAATTATTCGTATTGAAGATGGTCGGTTGATAAAAAATCAAGATTTTTCTGGCTGACTGTAGCTTGCGATCGCATAATTTTCAACCAAGTGCCACCCAGTCTTCATATCCGCTAGTTAGAGTGATAGCGAGCAAACATCATATAGGTTTTGCTCCTCACACCACACTTAGTAGGGGCTCTCTTGTTGGTAGGTAGCAAGAGAGCATTTTTTTCTCAACAGCTAGAATCACAAACCCATCACACAACGATAGTGAAATTCAATTTCACCCACGGTGGGAGAAAAGCGCTGGCCTTCTTGCCATTGACTGCGGTTAAATAGCTCTTGTCGCAGGTTATTAACATCAATCGTCGTTACTTTCCCATCAGCAACAATTTGTTTGCCATTTACCCAGATGCTATCAACCACATTGTGAGGCCGTCCCAACACCAGCAAGCCGATGGGGTCAGTGCGCGGTAGCAATGATAAATTTGTCAGATCGTACATGACTAAATCAGCTTTTTTCCCAATCTCCAGAGAACCAAGGCGATCGGCAACGTTCAATCCCTTAGCACCGCCTGTTGATGCCATTTCTACTGCTTGTCGGGGTGTAATCCAATACCGATAATCCAGTTCGGTAACGTTATGCAAGATAGAACCAATTTTAATCGCTTCTAGTAAATCTTGGGAATCGTTGCTAGAAGCACCATCACAGCCGAAAGTCACGTTGATCCCAGCACGACGATATTTTAAAATCGGAGCAATACCGCTACCCAAACGCAAATTGCTTAAGGGGTTATGAACAACGGTAGATTGGGTTTCACTAAGAATCGTAATGTCGCTATCCCTGAGGTGAACGCAATGAGCTAAAGTTGTACGAGCGTCTAAATAACCAAGGCGCTGCAGATGCGTCACTGCTGTACAACCGTATTTTTCTTGGGCTAGCTTTTGTTGGGCTTTGGTTTCCAAAAGGTGAGAATGACGACAAAGATTGTACTTTTGGCTTAGCTCGATGCATCCCTCAAACAAAGCATCGGAACACAGTTGAATTCCCGTAGGAGCAACTAAAATACTGATACCTTCATCGGGACGGTGAAATTGCTTGACTGCTTCCTCAACAAGTGCTAGCGTTGCTTGAGTAGAACGAAAATAAGGCTCGTGATTTTGCTTGATTCCTCCAGAAGGAATACCAGCAGTTAAAGATTCATCTTGAATTAAAGGTGCAACAAAAGCACGAATACCAACTTCTTTGTAAGCACGAACTGCTGCAGCGATGGTTTCTAATTCTTGCGCCGGAATTAACACCAGGTGGTCTACTAAACTTGTACCGCCAGAAAGTAAAGTTTCTACTGCTGTTGCCAAGGCACTCAGGTAAACTTTTTCTAAATCTAAAGCTGCAAAATCGTAAAGTTCTGCCAGCCATAATTCTAGGGGTAACATTGACATTATCCCTCGCTGCCACATTTCTGAGGAGTGAGTGTGGGCATTGAAGAATCCTGGCAGTAGTAGCTTGTTTTGACCGTTAATTTGAATACCAATTGCATCGAGACCAGGTGCAATAGCAGCGATCGCCCCTTTTTCTACCCGCACGTCAGCAGTGGTATAACTATCAACCGTAGGAATTAAAACATTCTTAATTGTAAAGTCCACAATTTTAACCTTAATTAAATTTAGACACGCAACACAAGGAATTCACGTTAAAAAGTAAAGCATGGTGTTGAGTGTGGCAAGACGTTATGAATTTACCTCTTCGGCAATTGGGAGTGGCGCCAAATGCTTGGACGGTCAATCAGGCGATCGCAGACATTACTCGTCCTCCCCTAAACCCACAACCTGTTATCTTACCAACACAAACCAAAACTTTGCGCCTTGACCTAGCAAAAACTGCAATCATCGTTATCGACATGCAAAACGATTTTTGCCATCCTGACGGTTGGTTGGCGCACATCGGTGTAGATATTACGCCAGCACGTCAACCCATCGAACCATTAAAAAATCTACTTCCAAAACTGAGAATGGTTGGCGTTCCCGTGATTTGGGTAAACTGGGGTAACCGTCCTGACCTGCTCAATATCAGTGCGGCATTACACCACGTTTACAATCCTACAGGTGAAGGTGTAGGATTGGGCGATCCCCTCCCCACTAACGGTGCTAAAGTACTAACAGCAGGCAGTTGGGCTGCAGCAGTGGTAGATGAACTACAACAACTACCAGAAGATATTCGCGTTGATAAATATCGAATGAGTGGCTTTTGGGATACTCCCTTAGATAGTATTCTCAAAAACTTGGGTAAGACAACACTATTTTTTGCTGGTGTCAATGCAGATCAGTGCGTGATGACTACCCTGCAGGATGCTAACTTTTTGGGATACGATTGCATCCTTATTCAAGACTGTACTGCCACAACTTCTCCCGAGTACTGTTGGCTGGCAACTTTGTATAACGTCAAACAATGTTTCGGTTTTGTGACAGATTCGCAAGCAGTTTTACAAGCAATTAACAACTAAACGAATAGCCAAGGATGTAAGACATATGACAAATTCTTGTGTAATTCCTGTAGTTAAGTCTCCTAAAGATTATCAAGCTTACCGCATCAGTCCCCACGACACCAATCGCTTGGCAATTGTCTTCGATCCGGCGATCGCTAACACCTCTGTTACCTGTTGCGTGGAAATCTTTGACGTTGGTGGGAAAACACCCCTCAACCGCCACCAACTAGCAGTAGAAATGTTTTTTGTCCTGAAAGGAGAAGGAAGAGCAAATTGCGATGGTAAAACTGTAGCGATCAAAGCAGGAGATAGTTTATTGGTACCGCCCACCGGTACTCATGTGATCGAAAATACAGGTACCGGACGGTTGTACACGTTAACTGTTATGGTTCCC
Source organism: cyanobacterium PCC 7702 (assembly GCA_000332255.1). Taxonomy (GTDB): domain Bacteria; phylum Cyanobacteriota; class Cyanobacteriia; order Cyanobacteriales; family Nostocaceae; genus Chlorogloeopsis. The sequence continues at coordinate 5,678 of KB235926.1, forward strand.
AACGAAGACTTTGCCGAGTTAATTCGCAGCGGAACTCCTGTAGAATTAGATGCAGAAGATATGGCTGTTTTGGGAAGATTGGACACCTTCATGCCACCTCCTTCACAAGGCAGCTAACTGGCTACTTACGCTGGTGCACTTATCTTCGCAGTGGCTTCCCCGGAAGCAGGATTTTTTTTCTTGACAAAAAGCTTTACTCAAGATAAAATTGTAGCCTTTTGAAGTTGATTGCAAATACTAGCGATCGCATCCGTCTCGACTGAAAAGCTCAAGCAGGTTGCTCCAGTAAAGGCAAAAATTTGCGAATTAGCCCAATCGTCACCGCAGGAAGTTCCAGCTGAGGAGTAAAACCGACATCATCTAAGTAGATAAAAATCCGAATTGCCTCAGGGTTCATTTGTGCAAAACGACGCCCTACTTCCGGCCCGGTGTACTCTGATTTTTGTCCCCAAATAATAGCAGTAGGAACGCTCAACTGGGGAATATATTTCGACAAATCAAACGATAAATCCCCGCGCACAAAAGCAAGAGCAGCATATTCAGCATTGAACTGTCGGGCAGATTCCAGGTATGCTTCCACTATTTCCGGATAAATTCTTTCTGGACGAGCAAACTGACGCTGTTCTAAAAAACTGCGAATACCATAAGCTGTGGAAATTCCACCTATGTATAGCAATCGATCTAAAATCGGAATTCTGACAATTTGTGCAGCAAGGCTAGTTTTGTAGTCTTGACCAAATTCCTCGAGTGCTGCTGGCGTAACTAAAATTAAAGACTTGAATAAATCAGGACGAATAATTGCTGCCCTAATTGTTAAAGCTGCTGTCAATCCTGAGGCGATCGCTACAGTGGGAATACTATAGGTATTTTCAATAAATTCAATAATAGTTGTAATGTAGTCTTCGACTCGATAATTGCGAGCTGGATGGTCAGAGCGTCCCCACCCAATTAAATCCGGTGCTAAAACTTGATAGTCCGCAGCAAAAGCTGGGTAAACTTTTGACCATTCGTAGGCGGACGAACCACCACCAAAGGCATGTAAAAAAATTAATTTGCGTTCGCTGTACACCCTCTGCAGATCATCTGCCCAAGGCTTCTCCTCTGCCGTATAGTAAACCATTCTGCCTAGTTTAGTCATCACGGAATTTTGGCTAAAGCCTGGTGGTACTAACATATGTCCAATCCCCCCACGAAATTAATTGTGGTTCTCCTAATTCGATCCTGCTTGTTATGCCAATGGCAGCGCATCGTTCCCAAGTTGCAAAAACTTTTGGCTCCTCTTCCAACCCACCTCCCACAGGCGACGACTTTTTGATAAAAACTACTATAGAAATTTGCTTGTTATTATCATTGTTTTTTCCAATTATTTCGTCAACGAACTATTTATCTGAAACAACATTAATGGCAAATATAGATGATTGATTATAGCAATAATAGTATTTTCTTTAGGTAATAATCTGCTTGGGGAAGCTGCAGCTATTTATATAAATTTTTCTTATATCACAAATCTAATATTTATTTAAGATTTGCCGTTTACCGATGAACTATTTGGTGTAAAAAGCTGTAATCTATTGAAAAGAAGCAGCGTGAAGAAATTTTAAAATCTCACATTAATCTTCGCCATCTCCTTTTTTGATAGCGGTGGATGGTTAATTTTCTCTGACTTTAAATCTGCCTAAAAACGCAAGAAACACCAAGTTTTCTTGTCTAAATTGCCATATCTAAAAAAAAACTACACCTGGGAGCTTTCATGTCAGACTTTTTTCAACAATTTTCCCGTCGTAAATTTTTGTTAACAGCAGGTTTATCCGCAACTGCTGCACTGCTGAAAGGTTGTTTGGGAAATCCCCCAGAACCCGGCAATTCTCAAACTCAATCAACAGTCCGGTCCGTTGCTAATACCAATCCAGAGCAAGCACCAGAAACTACCAAAGTTAAGCTAGGATATATTCCCATTGTAGAAGCTGCACCTTTAATTATTGCCAAAGAAAAAGGCTTTTTTGCAAAATATGGCATGACCGATGTTGAACTTTCCAAGCAAGCTTCTTGGGGTTCTGCAAGAGATAACGTTGAAATTGGCTCTGCTGGCGGTGGTATTGATGGCGGACAATGGCAAATGCCAATACCACATTTAATTACAGAAGGTTTGATTACTAAGGGTAATCAAAAAATTCCCATGTACGTACTGTGTCAGTTGATTACCCACGGTAACGGAATTGCGATCGCCAACAAACACCAAGGAAAGGGAATTAGTCTGCGACTTGCAGCTGCAAAATCTCTATTTACCCAACTCAAATCCACAACTCCTTTTACAGCAGCGTTCACGTTTCCCCACGTCAATCAAGATTTGTGGATTCGCTATTGGTTAGCTGCTGGCGGTATCGATCCGGATAAAGATGTCAAGCTACTAACAGTACCCAGCGCCCAAACAGTAGCCAATATGAAAACCGGAACGATGGATGCATTCAGCACCGGCGATCCTTGGCCTTATCGCATCGTCAAAGACAAAATTGGTTTTATGGCTGCATTAACGGCGGAAATTTGGAAGAACCACCCTGAAGAATACTTTGCGATGAGAGCAGATTGGGTTGATAAACATCCCAAAGCAACTAAAGCACTTTTAAAAGGAATCATGGAAGCACAACAGTGGTTGGATAATTTCGATAACCGCAAACAAGCAGCAGAAATTCTCGGCGCACGCAACTATTTTAATTTACCAGCACAAATTCTTGCAGAACCATATCAAGGTAAGTATGACATGGGCGATGGTCGCACGATCGACGACAAATCAATGGCAGCATACTATTGGAAAGATGAAAAGGGAAGCGTTTCTTATCCTTATAAAAGCCACGATTTGTGGTTCATAGTTGAAAATGTTCGCTGGGGATTCTTACCACAAGATTACATTGCCAATAATGCTGCTAAAGCGAAAGAACTTATTAATAAAGTCAATCGTGAAGACCTGTGGAGAGAAGCCGCCAAAGAAGCAGGAATTGCCACTGCTGATATTCCCACAAGTACTTCTCGAGGAATAGAAGAATTTTTCGATGGCACCAAATTTAATCCAGAAAAACCAGAAGAATACCTGCGAAGTCTCAAAATCAAAAGAGTTAGTCTCTAAGTTACTTTTGCGAATAAAAGGGACTCAATTTTTGACATTTGGTAAGCATGCTAGTAACAGGAAATATCAATGACAATAGCCACCAAACAAAGTCCAAATAAAAGTTTTGAAAACAGTATTTTTTCCCGCTTGCAAAAGCAATTTCCTGACCTTTTACCTCCTGTTATCGCCATTGCTATCTTTCTAGCTATATGGCAAGTATTTTCTTGGCTTCCAGGAGCAACACTACCGGGACCGATTCAAGTTGTTCAAGACACCTGGATATTGATTTTGTACCCTTTTTACGACAAAGGTGGAATTGATAAAGGTTTATTTTGGCAAGTTTTTGCCAGTCTTAAAAGGGTAGCGATTAGTTACACTTTCGCCGCGATTATTGGCATCGCTTTGGGCATTTTAATAGGTATTAATCAAACCATGTCCAAAGCGCTAGATCCTCTTTTTCAGCTATTGCGCACTGTACCGCCTTTGGCTTGGGTGCCAATTTCTTTAGCAGCTTTGCGACAAAACGAACCAGCAGCATTATTTGTAATTTTCATTACAGCTATTTGGCCAATTTTAATTAACACTGCTGTGGGCGTTAAAGAAATTCCTCAAGATTACAACAACGTTGCCAAAGTTCTTCAGCTTTCCCGCAAAGAATATTTCTTTAATATTCTTATTCCGGCTGCTTTACCCTACATTTTCACAGGTTTGAGAATTGCTATTGGTTTAGCATGGTTAGCGATTATTGCCGCAGAAATTGTTATGTCTGGAATTGTCGGAATTGGCTTTTTTATCTGGGATGCTTATCAAAATAACAAAGTTAGCGAAATTATCTTAGCACTCATTTACATTGGGGCAGTGGGATTGTTATTGGATAAGCTCATGATTTGGATTCAGAAGTTGATTTTGCCTCCCGCAGACCAAAATTAGTTAACAGCTGCAATCAGCTAGGAGCTAAAAGTAAGTCTTGCTTTCCCATCCCCTATTTTTTATTCCTCGATTGCCATGTCTGTATTTGTTGCTATTGACCAGGTTGATAAGATTTTTCACCTCGCTAACGGCGGACAATATATCGCCCTCAAAGGAATTGACTTACAAATTAAAAAAGGGGAATTTGTTTCCCTGATCGGACACTCTGGTTGTGGAAAATCTACCTTACTAAATACGATCGCCGGTTTGGATTTACCAACCGAAGGATTGGTAACTCTGGAAGGAAAACGCATTACCAAACCAGGACCAGACCGAATGGTAGTATTTCAAAATTATTCGCTGCTGCCTTGGCGAACGGTACGGGAAAATATAGCTTTAGCAGTAGATGCAGTACTCAAGCACCTACCAGCAGGCGAACGCCGCGCCATAGTAGAACAACATATCGATATGGTGTCTTTGCGTCCCCACGCCGATAAATCCCCAGCAATGCTCTCAGGGGGACAAAAACAACGAGTGGCAATCGCCCGTGCTTTAGCTATTCGCCCCAAATTACTGTTGCTAGATGAACCATTCGGTGCTTTGGATGCACTCACCCGGGGTAATTTACAACAACAGCTAATGCTCCTTTGCGAACAAAACCAAATTACCACCGTTATGGTTACCCATGACGTGGACGAAGCAGTACTGCTTTCTGATAGAATCGTGATGCTCACCAACGGTCCAGAATCAAAAATAGGCGGGATTTTAGAAGTAGATATTCCCAGACCCCGCAAGCGGATGGAAGTAGTAGAACATCCCAGTTACTATAGCCTGCGCAGCGAAATAATTTATTTCCTCAACCAGCAAAAACGCATCAAGAAAATTCGCGAACGCAAAATAAAAGTTCTCTCCAAGCATGGTTTAGAAAAAGTTAATTTGGAAATTGGCTTTGTACCTCTGACCGCTTGCGCTCCCCTTGCAATAGCAAAAGAAAAAGGTTTTTTCACCAAGCACGGTCTAGATGAAGTTAATTTAGTACGCGAAAGTAGCTGGCGGGGTATAGTTGATGGTATAGTCGGCGGATACTTCGATGCTGCCCAAATGCCTTCTGGAATGCCAGTCTGGCTAACCTTAGGAGGAAATGACAACAAGCCCCTACCTGTGGTCACTTCCTTGACAATGACCCGGAACGGTAACGCCATCACCCTATCCAGACACTTTTACAACCAGGGCGTGCAAACTCTTGCAGACTTTAAAAAGTATTTGAAAAAAACCCGTGATAAACAACACATTATGGGAGTGGTGCATCCCTCTTCCATGCACAACCTGCTGCTGCGTTACTGGCTGGCTGCTGGTGGCATAGATCCCGATACAGATGTTCGCATTCAAACTATTCCCCCTGCCCAAATGGTAGTAGATTTGCAAAATGGCAGTATCGATGGTTACTGTGTCGGCGAACCTTGGAACTTCCGCGCTGTCCGGGAAGGAATAGGCTTCACCATCGCCACAGACTTGGAAGTTTGGTTGGGACACCCAGGTAAAGTTCTTGGCGTACGAGAAGATTGGGCAGCTGCATACCCCAACACCTTCATTGCTTTGACCAAAGCGTTGCTGGAAGCTTGCTATTACTGCTCGCTTCCGGAAAATATAGAGGAAATTCGGCAAATTTTGGCACGTAAAGATTACGTTAGCACTGCCATCGAATACATCCAGATCCAAGATCCGAATAACCTTACCTGCAGCTTGGAACACCCTATGCACGAATACGCCCATCATCAATTTTATGCTCAGTCTGCAATCAATCGTCCCAGTCGCACAGAACAAATTTGGATTATGACTCAATTAGCACGCTGGGGTGAAACTCCCTTTCCCAGAAATTGGGTGGAAATCGTTGAAAGAGTTTGCCGTGTGGGTGTTTTTAGCATAGCAGCTAGAGAATTGGGTATGGATATTAGTTATAGCCGTCAACCTATCAATTTATTTGACGGTACTCCTTTTAATGCTGAAGATCCCATCACCTACCTTAACAGTTTGCAGATTAAACGTGATTTTTCTGTGGCAGAAGTAATTCTTGATACGCCAAATCGGAAAATCGCCTGATTTTTGGTTCACAACTTCACCCTCGAGCTATTGCCATGCAAAATAACTTTACACTCACCAATACTACCGTCCAAACATCGAAAACTACTTCTTTAGCGACTACAAATTCCCACCGCGAACCTTATTTGCAAATCATAGACGTTTCCAAAGTCTATTCCACAAAAAACGGACCTTTCACTGTTCTGGACAAAGTCAACCTCAACATCGGTAAAGGAGAATTCATTTGTGTCATCGGTCACTCTGGTTGCGGAAAATCCACTCTCCTAAATATGATTTCGGGTTTCACCTCTCCTACCTCCGGACAAGTGCTTCTGGAAGGAAAACCCATTACCAAACCCGGTCCTGACCGGATGGTTGTCTTTCAAAATTACGCACTGCTACCTTGGCGAACTGCTTTTGAAAATATCTACCTAGCTGTTAACGCCGTTTACCCCCATAAAACTAAGGCTCAAAAGTCAGCGATCGTTCGCGAACATCTGGCAATGGTAGGACTAATAGACGCAATGGATAAAAAGCCTACCCAAGTGTCCGGTGGAATGAAACAACGAATTGCAATTGCTCGTGCTTTAGCTATTCGCCCTAAAGTCCTGATTTTAGACGAACCTTTTGGAGCTTTGGATGCTATCACCAAAGAAGAATTACAACAGGAGCTGTTGAAAATTTGGAGCGAGAATCGCTGTACTGTGTTGATGATTACCCACGATATCGACGAAGCTTTATTCCTAGCCGATAGGGTAGTGATGATGACCAACGGTCCTGCTGCCAAAATTGGTGAAGTGATGGAAATTCCCTTTCCTCGTCCGCGCGATCGCGTCCTCATCATGGAAGATCCACAATACTACAAGCTGCGCAATTACGCCCTTGATTTCCTCTTCCATCGTTACGCCCATGATGATGTTGGTTAGTCACTCTTTCTGTGACAAATTAAACCTACCTCTAATGCTCCACTTGAGTGGAGCTTTTCGTAGAGGGAGCTTTTCGCAGTCACTTGAGTAGAGCATTGTGAGTATAAAATAATACTATATTTTCCGAACCCAATATGTTCCTAGGAGGAAAGAATTTTTTACCTCTACAAATTCTAAATTTGTTACTGCAGAACAACGCTACGATACTTAAAAAGCTCAACTAACTAGTAAACCGATATAATAAGCATATCCAAACTGAATTCTTCATAAATTCAAACGCCTCTGGTGCACTACGAGAGCAGAAAGTCTGTATGTTTGAAGAGGAAAATTTTACCAAGTCCCGGCGAATAATAAATTAATTTTACGCATGACAGATAAAGAGTGTTAATATGAATCAGCGTGCACTGCTGTTAGTAAATTGTCAATCTCGCCAAGGACAAAAGTGCCTGCCACAAGCGATCAGCTGTCTGATGCAGCAAGGATTTGAATTAATTACAGCCTCTGCACAAAAGCCGAAAGATTGTTCTCAAATTATCCGTAAATACCAGCATGAGGTTGATTTGGTAGTTATTGGTGGTGGGGATGGAACTCTCAATGCCGCAGTAGACACTTTAGTAGAAACCAATTTACCTTTGGGAATTTTACCTTTGGGAACTGCTAACGACCTGGCAAGAACCCTAGGAATACCGAATTCTTTACCTGAAGCTAGCAAGATCATTGCTAAAGGACAAACCCGGCGCATTGACTTAGGTTGGGTCAACGGTAAGCACTTTTTCAACGTCGCTAGTTTGGGGCTGAGTGTAAAAATTACCCAGCGGCTTACTAAGGAAGTAAAGCGCCGCTGGGGAGTATTTGCTTATGCTTTTACCGCATTGCAAGTCGTTTTTGAATCTCGCCCCTTTAGTGCAGAAATTCGCTTGCACGGTAAATCAATTCAAGTCAAAACCGTGCAAATAGCTGTAGGAAACGGCCGGTATTATGGCGGTGGTATGACTGTAGCCCCTGATGCCAGTATAGATGACCAAAGACTGGATTTATATAGTTTGGAGATTCAGCATTGGTGGGAAATCATTTCTTTGCTTCCTGCAATGCGACAAGGACGACACATTCATTCCCAAAATGTCCGCGCTCTCCACGGTCAAGAAATTGAAGTGTATACCCGCAAACCACGCTCCATTAACACTGATGGCGAAATTACAACTCGCACGCCAGCGCATTTTCGCGTTATTCCTCACGCACTAGCAGTTTTTGTCCCCAGAAGCGATAATTAAGCTAAAAACACTTATAAATTTTACTTGTAAATTATGGCAGTGCCAGCAATTTGGATTACAAGTCTGTGATATCTCCAGTTTATATTAGTTAATAGTTTGTCAAGGTGATATAGATGGAAAAAGTAATTTTTGATTTTTTATTTTTCTGTTTCTTGGCGCCCTACCTTGACAGCATTTTAGTCAGGTTCATCAAGTATTGCAACTACTAATACCGCAAAACCCCAAATGCACCTGAAATTTTCTCAAGATATCAAATTACTTTTGCAAAGTCTAGTCGAAAAACCTTTGACTTTGGGGGATATTTTAACAGAAACTTCTGAACGAGGTTTTAGTTTAGTCATTGCATTATTAGTTTTACCCTTTTTGTTTCCCGTACCACCGGGATTAACAGGTCCGTTTGGTGGTGCTTGCTTGTTACTATCAATGCAAATGATGTTAGGAAGGCGATCGCCTTGGTTACCCAAAAAAATTTCTCGCTATAAATTTCCCCGTTCTTTTTCCCAGACTCTATTGCAAAATTTGCAACGCGTTACCAAAATTTTAGAGAAAATTTGTCGTCCCCGCTTGCTGAAAATAGCCGAGCATCCTTACATTTGGCGTTTTAATGGATTTTGTATTTCCTGGTTAGCGGTATTGCTCATATCACCAGTTCCCCTAACCAATCCCATTCCCGCTATTGGTATTCTACTACTAGCTATTGCCACAATAGAATCAGATGGTTTGCTAATGTGTATTGGCTATATCTTCACTGTCTTAACTACCTTACTGTTTGGATTGATTATTTATTTCTTGTGGTTAGCTCCTAGCTTGATATTAGCATGACTTGCTTGAGAAAACAAAAATTTTCAGCGAAAAACCCTCAGTTTTGTCCTGAGGGCTGCAATTAGGGTGCATCTACCAATTCTGTATCCATCATCCTAGCCAGAAGATCCGGAAAATTTAGTTTTCAATTAACTTTTTCCTAACCCACTTGTAAGAAAATTATGCTATTTTTTAGAAATTAGCGCTGAATAAACTTGGCAGGTTTGAACAGGTAGGCTCTTTGCTCGCTGCTCCTTATATGTATTCATACTTAAAAACAGTAGAAGTGTAAAATAAAATTACCGTTTGCACGAGCAGGAATTTGTTTTTAGCTGCCACTGCGATCGAGGCAAGCAAATGGCACTATTTTGATAGCAACTTCCATCAGCAAGCGATCGCAAGACGGTATGGTTTATCAAGAACAAATCACGATTTCCACTAAAGGCCACGGCGATATGCACGATCTGACTGGCCAAGTTAGTGAAATAATTAAAAAATCTGGGATTAAGGTCGGTACAGTAAACGTATTTAATGTTGGTAGCACCGCAGCCATTGGTACCATCGAATTTGAACCGGGATTGCAACAGGACTTACCGCAACTGCTTAACAAGTTAATTCCTCCCAGTCGCGAATACAAACACGAACAAACTTGGCATGACGGAAACGGACACTCTCACCTACAAGCTACCTGGTTAGGACCGGAAATTACTATCCCCATTCGCAACGGCAAGTTAATTTCCGGTACTTGGCAGCAAATTTTTCATCTTGAGTGCGACATCAGGCCCCGTCAACGCCAAATTGTAGTCACTGTCTGCGGAGACTAGCTAAACTAAGGAATTCTCGAACACCCTCCACCTTTTTTCCGTGTAGCACTTGACTTCACAGCTTTTTTATAGTACATATGTCCTGTAAAGGAAATTAACTTTGGCACCAAGAATTACTCCTACCGATTTGAGAATTTGCACTTGTTTTTCGGTAGTGAAGGTAATCAAAAACAAAGGCAGCAACAAAATTTTACAAGTTGAGTTGCGCAACCAGATAGTGTCCCAGCGCCCAAAAATAGGTGAAGATACCCAAAAGGATTTACAGAAGACTAATTCTACTGGTAAATTTTTCAATAAAAAATTTAGAGGTAAATATCAGTATGACCGTATAGATATTGACCATAACTGTTAATTACCTCTTATAAGCGTTCCTGGTGCTCTGGCTAATTGCTAATGGCGGACAGTCATTAGCGATTAGCCTTTTCCTTATTTTGACTCAATTATTGTCCATTTCTCAAAGAGACTTTAACTTTTGTTTCATCAGTTGCGTTGTAAGTTCGTGCAAGCAGGAGCGATCGCCTAAAAGCCATCATCCCAGTTTAGCAATTGGCTCCCAATCGAGCACGTCCTGCAACAAGGCTTGGTAACCTTGAAAATTGGGATGCAATCCATCAGAGGACAAACGCGCGAGCACCCAATCCATTCCCCTTGCTAGCCACAAGTCAAAAATATCCAGGTAGGGAATCTGGCGCATCGCACAAGCTTGCTTGGTTGCTTGTTTGTAGCGGTACTGATCGGCATGATTGTAATAAAAGCAGTTCATAAAAGGCATTTTACTTTCATCTACCGGTACCATACCCACAAATACAACCTCGCACAGTTGCTGCGCTCGCTCTAGCAAGTTAGCTAATTGCAATTGAAACTGAGAAAACTCAGTCACCGGGCGTCCGTCTGGACGTCCTAACCGAGCTGAGTCATTAACTCCCACAGAAAAAATAATCAAGTCCGGAAAACGATTTCGCAACTCGCCGCGCGGACGAAATTCTTGCTCTAACCGCGCCAGAACCTGGGCTACTCCATTTCCGCGAATGCCTAAATTATAAAGAGCATGGCCAGAACGGCGATCGCCCATCCACCGACGCCGCAGTTGCTCTACCCAACCACCACCAACCGGATCGCCAAAGCCATAAATAAGACTATCGCCAAGAGCAATAACTCTCAGACCAAGGCGAACTTGTTGAGGAACTGATATTACACTATTCATCAGAAATCTATCCTCTGAGCTACTGCAATTTGCCACAGATATGCTCTTTGTTCTTTGACTTTAGGTATGATGGGCACCGTTAACTTTCAAAACTGCGCCAGTAATATAACTACTAGCTATTGGTGAAAGCAAATAAGCCACTGGCCAGGCAATTTCCTGTGGCTTACCAAAGCGGCGCAGGGGAATTTCTGCGACAATCTTTTCTTTGATTTTTTCCGGGATCGCTTGAGTCATGTCAGTTTCAATAAATCCTGGCGCTACAGCATTAGCTCGCACTCCGTATCTTGCTGCTTCTAAAGCCAAAGATTTGATCAGACCAATCGCACCTGCTTTTGATGCTGCATAGTTCACCTGACCCAAGTTTCCCCGCTCGCCGGAAATCGAACTGACACAAACAACCGAGCCTTCTCGCCGCTCGTACATTTTAGGAATAATAGGCTTGAGCGTGTTGTATATTCCCTTCAAGTTAGTTTCTATAACCGCATCCCAATCATCTATTCCTAACTTGGGAAAAAGGTTGTCTCTGGTAATTCCAGCATTGGCGACAACTCCATAAATAGGACCGAGTTTGTGTTCTACTTTAGAAGCCACTTCTGCCATAGCAGCAGGATCGGTAACATCAGCTAAAATTCCTAAAGCTGTAGTCTCAGCATTGGCATCCTTGCGGTAGGTGTAAGCAACTTGCGCTCCCAATTGACAAAGGAGATTGACAATCGCCGCTCCAATTCCTCTATTACCACCAGTTACTAAAACAACTTTGTCTTCTAATCCTAAATACTTCATATGCTAAAGTGAAAATTGAATTGTGTGTTACAAAACTAGGAGTAGGAAAATCTCAGGAGAAAAAATGAAAGCCTTTTGTCGCCTTTCTTCTGCCTGCTCCTTTACTTCCACTGCTCGATGGCGATCGCCGTACCGCCACCAGTACCGTGACAAATGGCTGCTAACCCAAGCTGGGCGTTTCTTTCCTGTAAAGCATTGAGCAGGGTTACTAAAATTCGCGCTCCCGAAGCACCAATGGGATGTCCCAAAGCGATCGCGCCGCCATTAACGTTCAGCTTTTCCAAAGGTACTCCCAACATGCGATGGAAAAGCAAGGAGTTAACCGCAAAAGCCTCGTTATTCTCAAACAAGTCAAAATCAGAAATCTGCAGCTGCAGTTTTTCTAGTAGTCTCTTAACTGCAAGAACAGGTATTTCTACAAACCGCCAAGTTTCACCTCCTTGCCAGCTTGCACCAAGCACTTTCGCAATCGGCTTTAGTCCGTATTTCTCTACTGCTTTGGAACTGGCTAAAACCAAAGCTGCGGCGCCATCGCTAATTTGACTGCTATTGCCAGCAGTCAG
>KB235926.1:19004-29032 GCA_000332255.1 cyanobacterium PCC 7702
TCCGTTGACTTTTTCCGGAATGCCAGCTTTGAAAGCTGCTTGTCGGGGTAATAGCTGTCCGTGACCCGCTCGCAGCACGTTGCCCATAATATACAAATCTACTAATTCCCCAGACACTCCTGCTCTTTGTAAGGCAGCACCCATAGCTGCTGCACCCAGATCTACGGGTGAGAAATCTGCAAGAATTCCTCCAAAACGACCAACTGGTGTCCGCACTGCGGAAATAATATAGGCTTGTTCCATACTTGGTGTCAAAAAAATTTGATGGAATCTGTTTATCTTTCTTTACTTCTCTTTATACATGAAAAATTCCTGCACATCCATGCAATTTTTCGAAAAAAGCATTAGGAAAATAGTGGAAATATTTCCAGTTATATTAATTTAATTAAATAATTCTTGTCGAAAAAAATGAGCATAATTATATTATTTCCTTCTAGAACTGTTAGGAAATGGAGTAAACAAATGGATTGGTTCAGTACATCCGAACAAATTTTTAGGCAAGTCAGCGATTTACAAAGAGCTGCTTTTGAAAATTGGCTTTCTATGTTTCCAGGTACCCAAAGTTTTGCTGTATCAAATTACCGGGATAGCTTTCACCGAGCTTTGAATTTTCAGGAGAATTTATTGGACAATTCCCTAGAATTACAAGCTCAACTAACCCGTGTGTATGTAGACACTCAGAAGCAATTTTGGCAGAGTTATTTCAAGATTTTACGTAATTTGTGGTAAGCCAAAAATGTGGCTGTGGCAAATTTGTTTTGTTCCCCAACCTTGACAACATAGTGCATTCTCGTTTCTTAGAATATCTTTGTCTGAAGTATTAATGAAAGCCCCCCTCCAACTTGCCCGGGGCTTTTAATTTCTAAGAAAATATCCAACTAGCATGTAAGCAAGCACTGTGGAAAGCTAGCTTTACTCAAGGAAAATTTTTCCCGAGTGCGATCGCTGCAAATACCCAGTGAGTGGATTTCTATCCAGTCATACATTTCCCGCCTTAGGGCCGGGGACTTGAGCAGAAGGGAAAATCTTTCCACCTACTGTCCGGGAAATTAAAATCTGACCTTATCTATGATCCCTTTACTTGATACTTAAGAAGTTTGGACTTCTATCTCATGAAGAATATTGGGATATGGAATTATTTTTTTCTTCTATCTCAAGGTAGATTCCCACTAAAAATAATGGAAAGTATGAAGGTTAAAACCAGGTAAATAAAAGATTTTTCCGTGACAGGAAAGTACATCACACTTGCTTGGAAACTGGTTGCCAGTAGACAGACCTGAAGCGAAGATATTTGCAAGCTTTGAAGACTACCCTTTTATAATTTCGTATAATTTCCGAAAAATTTTCTTAGAAATTTTCTAACCAAGTAGGTCCTAATACCAACTTGATAGCATTTTTTGTCAAGTTAGTGACCCTCAAAAGGAGCTTTTTTGGAACTTACAACATCTATCTTCGGGGTTCTGTTGCATACGCTTGAGCATCTGTTGTCCTGTTTGCAAGTCTTTTGGCTCTGAGCGCAACTGAATATAAAATTTGGAAGAGATTAACTTCTCCACCATCAGTGCCATTATCTTCCCAATGGCATAGTGCTATTCCTCCCTAAGACAGATAAAATTACTTTATTGCTCGAGACTATTCTTCCTTAAGATAGATAAAAAGCTTTTAGGGGATCATTAGCTTAGAAGGTGTTGACATCCAGTCAGTAATCATTTCAAACCTGCATCCCGACCTCAAGATCAACTCATTCTACAGACAGCGGCTTTTAGTATCCAACACCCAATTGCAAAACAACTGCAAAAATAAATTATTTACTAACCACAGCTATGGGATCCAAGCCAACAACTAAAAATAGGATACAAGCACGTAGTTTCTCTCAACCTTTACATTTACAGCCTGACCAGGCAAGAGTTTGTAATTATTCCCAAATAGATACCAAAAATCTAAAGTTACTGTTGTCCCCAGCGAATAGCGTAATAAATTCTTCTTCCTACGCCACTCACTGACAACAAAACCTTGAGGATTTCTGGAGAGATCCAAAAAATGCCATCCTCTAACGTGTTAGCCATTTTCAATCCTTGTAACTACTGGCGGGGTGGTTATGTCACCATACCTTGGCGATCGCTCTACCAGCAATTTCAAATTCCAGCGGAAGAACTTGTATTGAAGCAGATAGACGGTTCTTCTAGAACAGATTTACCACTACAGATCGACCGAGTCGATCCGGAAGATCCATCTCGCGATACGCTAGTTTTTCTACTTGCCAAACCAATTCCACCTAGCGGGGAAAATAACTTGACAGTCTCTGCTTTTGTGGAAGTTGACCGCGGTAAATCAGCATTTAAGCAACAATCAAGCATCCCATCTTTAGAGATCGTCCGCGGATCAAATGGAGAAGAGCGAGGAGTCAGGTTTGTTAACAATCGATTGATAGTCTGGTTTAACCTAGTTCCAGCACCAGAGAACGACGGACGAAATTGGTTTGCAGGCTCGGCCACTAGTGTTCAGCTTGACCACCAGGAAATCCTCGATCAATTTTCTGCAGTAACGGGTCAATGGATGAACCAAGACCCAGAAAAGCGCTGTTTGCAGGTAGATCGCATTCAACTGGATTTGAAAGTTTCCGAGTCACAACTATTGCCTTGCTACGAGATCGCTTTGTACGATCGCCCTTACCAGCTCATTTCCCACTGTAGCGGACCGATACGAACTAGCATTACCATAGCTTCAGAACCATTCGATTACCACCAGCTAGATCCCAATACAAACGAACAACGCTATCTCAAGGGTCGGTTGTATCGCATCCTCAGTCTGTACAAAGATGCAGACTATATCACAGAAGAACTGTTCATAAAAGCAAAACCCCAGGAAGAACAAGACGAAAACGGTAGTACCAAACAGCTGGATTTCGCAGCTTGGTACTACGCGTACATGGATATGAGCCAGCAGCCACAAATTTATCAAAAACCAAATTGGTTTGCGGTCGGTTCCTCTTACGAACCTTATGCTGGATACGGATTTGCAACAAATATTCCCATAGACTCGACTACCTATCCAAGTCAAGACATTGACAGGCGATTTTCCTGGAAATTACTACCTGCTAAATCTATTAAGTGTCTGCATCTATTCATGCGCAGTCCTCTCAAAGACTTTGATTTGCGCACGGAAAAATACTGGTACGAACTCATCCACAAACCACTAGAAACTGAAGTCTACCAAAAGCCATACAAAAAGCTTGCTGACGTTTGGGAGCAGTACCAAAAGCAGCTAGGAGAGTTGCAAAAAAAACTTGTTTATGCCTGGATAGATAACCTTCCGACAGCAAGCATACAGAAAGATTTTTCTCAAACACTGCAAAAAACTCTAGATGTTCAACAAGAACTGATAAATGTCAGCTTGAAAACTCAAGCAGCAGTCAGCGAACTGGGAGTGGAAACTCAAAAATATCTATGGAATAACTATTTCCAACCACTGCAAAAACAGCACAGCAGCAGCCAAAAATCAGACGCCAGCAAGGTCTAAAAAATCCCTTTTGATTTTTTAGTTTTAGCATCAAAAATCGGCTTCTATCTCCACGTGTTTCATACATATAAGGATGAGCGGTTATTTCTACCTGCAAATGACGAGCTAGTTCGGGAAGATTACCGTTAATCTTGACTATAAACTGGCGTAGAAAGTGTTAATCAAGGGTTAAGAACTTCCTAAGGAGTTAATAGGAGGTTAAGGTAGGGAAAGATACAGAATCAAGATTTATTCTTCGGCTAAGATTGTGGCAGATAAATAAAATCAGCCATCAGAAGAGAATTCAGTAAAAGACTGTCAAGTCGACTATTTTTACCTCTTGGCAGGAGATAAGAATGTGAAAAAATAAAGTTGCTCCAGAAATGCTAGGGAAAGAATTTTTATATAAATAAATATTGAATTGCAGACTATAATGTTTTACTAAACAAGCCTTCGTTTGTTGTCCAGGAAGTGGTAATTGTCCCGCCCCACTTCCTCTTCACCTAATAATCATAAGTGAAGAAATCAGCGGTAAAAATCCATGGCTACTACTACCGATACCTTCTTTACAGATTCTCAAAGACAGTTTTTTAGCGAGTCGCAGAAAAAGCTTGCCGAAATTTGGGATGAATCCCAAAAGCAGCTGAGCGAGTCCCAAAAAAAACTGGTATACACTTGGATTGATAACCTTCCCAGCGGAATAATTCAGGTAAATATATCTGATACACTCCAGAAAGCTCTCAATTTTCAACGAGAGCTGGTTAATTCTGTTCTCCAAACCCAACAAGTGGCAATGCAGTTAACAATAGAAACCCAAAAACAATTTTGGGAAAACTATTTCCAAATAACACGAAAGACAGCTCAAGAAGCACCAAATACGGCTACAAATAATTGGTAGATCGATCAAACAGACTTCGGGAGCGATCGCTTCCGAAGTCTAGCATGGGAAATTACATCAGATGGCGAGCAGCAAGCAACTGACAGGAGTTTCGCGCACGCTGCTAATTCCTTTACGTGCTAGAGCACAGGAGCATGTTCGTGCTTTTCCTTTATTTAGAGATACCCAAGCATACCATTGGTTTCAATCTCTTTCTTGGGATCCTAAGTTAGAAGATTGGTATGACTGGAGATACCAAATCTGCATTAGCGTGCGGACAAAGCTGTTAGACGATATTGCGAACCAGCACATTGCTACTCACCCCGATTCCCTCGTCGTAGAGCTGGGAGCAGGTTTATCTTCCCGTTACCATCGTCTGGGAAAAGGAAAAACCCAGTGGATTGAATTAGACTTACCAGAAGTTATCGATATCCGTCTTGAGCTTGACACTCCAACGGATGAGCACTGGTTTTTAGCAGCTTCCGTTTTAGATCGAGCTTGGATGGAGAAAATTCCAGCGATCGCCCCCGAGAACGTTTTGTTCATTGCCGAGGGGTTATTTTATTATTTCGAGGAATCAGAAGTAAAGCAGTTAGTACAGCAGCTGCGGTCAAGCTTTGCAGGAGCGACACTAGCATTGGATGTGGGGGGAATAGTCTTTAAACAGTTGAACGCTAGCAAAGCCAATCAATTGGGAGCACCCATGAAGTGGTTTGTGGAAGATGAAAAAGATGTGGCAGCATTAGGGTTGTCTGTCAAAAGAGTTTTTCCCTTGTTGGATTGCTATTTGGAACGCTGGGGTTTACTTCCCTGGATGGGATGGTGGTGGTTTGTATTTTGGCGATCGCTGCTGCGGAATTTCTGCTTAATTTTAGAGACGGAATTAGATCCTGTACAGTAGTAAATTATGGATAAACAAAAAAAGATAGCGATCGCCTGTCAAGGAGGCGGTAGTCATACAGCTTTTGCTGCGGGAGTTCTCACCAGACTGCTGGAAGAAGGTATAGATGAGCGTTACCAACTAGTAGGACTGAGCGGTACCTCTGGTGGTGCAATTTGTGCGACTGCTGCTTGGTATGGTTTGTTAAAAAAAGCTTGGGGAGCGAGAGAAAAACCCTACCACTGGTTGGTCAAGTTCTGGGAGGAGAATTCTGCCCAACTTTTCTGGGAACAGTACCTTAACATGGCGATCGTTTGGACAGCTCGCTTGCAAAACCACGGCATCATAGCCGCCGTAGCGATAGATCCTGATTATACTCAATGCCTCGTTAGTTTCTTAGAAGCTTTTTTACCTCGCCAAGAGTATCTTAACCTCAAAAGAATTCTAGAAAAGAATATCAACTTTGAGGAGTTAGAGCAACTGGTTATTTCTTCCAGTCCGCGATTGTTACTAGGAGCTGTGGAAGTTCTTTCCGGAGAATTCAAAACCTTTGACTCCGACAAAAAAGAAATTACAACAGCAGCGATTATGGCCTCTGCAGGTATTCCCACTATCTTCCAAGCCATCAAAATTGGTAATGGAGTTTATTGGGATGGTTTATTTTCACAAAATCCTCCCATTAGCGTTTTCGTAGAAGAAGCCAACATTGAAAAGCGACCGGATGAAATTTGGATTATCCAAATCAATCCAAAAACCTGTTATAAAAAACCAACAACCGCCCAAGCAATCATCGGTCGTCGCGATGAATTAACAGGAAACCTCTCGCTGTTGCAAGAAATTAAGTTTATCAACACCATCAACGCCATTATTGAAAAAGGATATTTAAACCCCGAATACGCAGGATTGTATAAGAAGATCGACATCCGTTGGATTAGCATGGATAGCCGATTGGCTAGCGAAATTGACTATGCATCCAAGCTAGACCGTTCTCAACAGTTCATTACCAAACTCATGGAACACGGAAAAAGCCAAGCAAATACCTTTTTGCAACTTCTCGAGCAGGAACCCGTCCTTGTCTCGAAAGCAACACAATCGTGAAAAAGCCGAACAAAAATCTCTTCCTCATACCATTGTTTCAAAACATAACAGTACAGCACAAGGAAGAGTATTTTTTATATTCAGTAAAACCGCAATTATTGATGAAATTTTTACTGTTCGCGCGCACTCAACCAGTTTGCAATTATAGGTGGTAAATCTCGCTGTACTTTACTGCTGACATATATGCCAATGTGACCGACAGGAAAAGAGCGCACAGTATAATCGGTTGTACCAATGTACCTTTCCAAGGCGATAGAAGACCGAGGCGGTACCAAATGATCCTTTTCTGCGTAAAGATTCAGTACAGGCATGCGAATGTTACCTAAATTGACTTGTTTATCTCCGATGGTTACCTCTCCCTTGATAAGTTTATTTGCTTGATAGAAATCCTTAAGGAACTGGCGATAAGCTTCCCCTGCTTGATCTGGACTATCAAAGATCCATTTTTCCATGCGCAAAAAGTTCAGCAACTTGTCTTCGCTGTGCATGATCTCGGGAAAGTCTAGATATTTTTGAATTCCTAGTTGTCGGGGTTTGAGCATTAAAAACTCAAAATTGAGGAAATCGCCAGGAATATTGCCCAAACAATCTACCATCAAATCAATATCTAAAGCTTCCGCTCCGAGAGTGCAGCCGCCGCGCATGTACAACAGTGAATCTGATATTTGAAAATCAACAGGCGTAACCATTACGATCAGGTTTTTGACCTTTTCGGGATAGATAGCGCTATAGCAAAGGCTAAAAGTTCCACCCTGACAAATTCCCAGTAGGTTTATTTTGTCTAAATCATGCTTTTTCCTGATGAAATCTACACAGTTATTGATGTAGCCGTTAATGTAGTCATCTAGAGTCAGCCAGCGATCGGCTCTGGTAGGGTAACCCCAATCAATCAAATAAATATCCAAACCTAATTTCAGCAAGTTAGCAACCAGCGATCGATCTTCTTGCAAATCGACCATAAAAGGGCGGTTTACCAAGGCGTAGACGATGAGAACAGGAGTTCTCAATTGCTTCTGTACCGTTGATTGAAAGTGGTACAAAGTCAATTTTTCCTCGCGATAGACAGCTTCCTTGGGAGTGACACCGATTTCGATGTCTTCTTCTCGCAGGCGACTTAAATTTTCAATTCCTTTGACAATCTTTTTAATAAGTTCGGTATACTCCTCGGTGGCGTCATCAAGGCGCATTTGCATCAAAAATGGCAGCATGGCTTTGTGTTTCCCAGTTAAAACTTTGGAATAGATGTAGCTATTGATTGATGTTCTTCATCTGTTGGTGGAGTTGCTTGAGCTTCGTATTGAGCTAAGGCTTTTTTTAGGTTCTTGACTTCTTTGCGCAGCTCGTAGATGCTTTTGTGCACCTCATCGACTTCACTGCGCAAAGGTAAATTCATCATTTTCATCCATATTTCCAAAAGCTGTTGTTGCTCCAGCCTGTAGTGATTGAGAGCGTTCAAGAATCTACCCCGGACCTTGAGATTATCTTCAACGCAAAATGCCTTCTCAAATACTTCATCGGCAATTCTACCCCAGATTTCCTGGAATTGTCGCCAGTCTTTGACTTTTTCGCCTTTTTCTGCTAGCGAGACCAATTCTCGCATCAGTTCTTCAAACGATTTTCCCTGAATCTCTGTCAGTAAAATTTGATAGTCGACACCTGCTCGATAAAGCTTGGTCCAAGCATCAAAAGTCCCCACTAACTTGTTGTTAAATTCACGAGTAGGTCCCAACCAAGGAATTTGCATCAAGCTACCAAAGGTCTCTTCGTACAGCAAATTCCAGTAGAGGTTGTTCAGCTCTATCCATGGTTGGCTAGTACCGGTAACAGCTGCCTTGCTTAGAGGTCCAAAAGATACTCCCCAAGCTTTTACCCAAAGTTGGCTAAACTTTTGTGTTTCTTTGATGTACAGTTGCCATAATTCTGCTGCGTTTTGACTGACTTTGATAGTACCTGCAGAAAACTCATCAATTTGAGCGCGCAGTTGCTGTGTGTAGTTTTTGAGGGAATGTTGCCAATCTTCTCCAGCTTCGATTTTTGGAAAGATATCTTGCCAGGTATGAAATGAGAGTTTCAGCAGGCGGAGAATTAGCTGCTGATTATCTGCAAATCGTTCAGTTACAGACTCAAATCCTGGTTTGGTATCTGCGATCGGATTGCGAAGTGCTAAATTTAGCAGGTCAAACCAGCTTTTCCATGCTTGAGTGCTTACCTCAGCCCAAGTTTTCATAACTTGCTCGGCCATTCCACTCCAGGAATTTGTTTCTTTTTGCATTGGTCGTTCCTTGATTGAAAATTTGACGAGACTTCGGGGAGTAAGGGGGAAACAATCCCCCAACAATACACTAGCTAAATTCCAGACTTTTCAAGGAATTAGGTAAATCTATAAATGGTTCTGTGTCTTGAAATCAGTGTAGAATGGCACAAGTAAACGAACAACAGATGTGCATAGGGAAAGCTAAGTTTTTCTAGATACTAAGTGTGATGGGCGCCGTTGACTCGCAAAACTTCACCAGTAACGTAGCTGCTGGCAACGGGCGAGAGGAGAAATGCTGCTGCCCAGGCAATTTCTTCTGGCTTGCCAAAGCGACGTAAAGGAATCTCGGCAATGATTTTTTCTTTGACTTTATCTGGTATTGCCCTTGTCATTTCTGTATCGATAAAGCCAGGTGCAACAGCGTTGACGCGCACACCGTAACGAGCAGCTTCTCTAGCTAGGGATTTGACTAAACCGATAACAGCAGCTTTGCTGGCGGCGTAGTTTGTTTGTCCGACATTACCTCGTTCTCCAGAAATCGAACTAATACAGACAACTGAACCTTCTTGTCGTTCGTACATTCCGGAAATAAAGGGTCTGATGGTGTGATTAACACCTTTTAAGTTGACATCAATTACTGCATCCCAGTCTTGGGGAGTTAATTTAGTAAAAAAGTTATCGCGGGTAATTCCAGCATTAGCAACTATTCCGTAGACTGGCCCTAATTTTTCTTCTATTTGGGTAGCAGCAGTTTCCATGGACGACCAATTGGTGACGTCAGCCTCGATGGCCAAGGCTCCGTTTTTGTCTTCGTTGATTTTAATGTCGGTGTAGGCAACTTTTGCTTGCAACTGTTGTAGTAAAGCGACGATCGCAGCACCAATTCCTCGAGCACCGCCCGTAACAACAATAACTTTATCTTCCAGTCCTAAGGATACCATGAGCAATTCTCCTTGTGTGTTTTTACATTTTTTCGATGGCGATCGCCGTGCCACCACCGGTACCGTGACAAAGCGCTGCGATGCCGAAGGTTTTCTGGCGCTGGTGCAAAGCGTTAATGAGGGTGACAATAATTCTTGCTCCCGAAGCACCGATGGGATGTCCCAAAGCGATCGCGCCGCCATTGACATTGAGTTTGTCAATAGGTACTCCCAACATGCGATGGAAAAGCAAGGAGTTAACCGCAAAAGCCTCGTTATTCTCAAACAAGTCAAAATCTGAGATTTTGCGGTGGAGTTTATCCAACAACTTATTAACCGCCGCCACTGGCATTTCCACAAAACGCCAGCTCTCGCCTCCTTCCCAGCTAGTACCGAGCACTTTCGCATCGGCTTTAGTCCGTATTTCTCTACTGCTTTGGAACTGGCTAAAACCAAAGCTGCGGCGCCATCGCTAATTTGACTGCTATTGCCAGCAGTCAG
>KB235926.1:30004-140001 GCA_000332255.1 cyanobacterium PCC 7702
TCCGTTGACTTTTTCCGGAATGCCAGCTTTGAAAGCTGCTTGTCGGGGTAATAGCTGTCCGTGACCCGCTCGCAGCACGTTGCCCATAATATACAGGTCTAATGCTTCTGCTGTTATACCTTTTGCCCGTTCTAAGGCAGCTCTCATCACGTGCGCACCCAAATCCACCGCTGAAAAATCTGCTAGCACGCCTCCAAATCGACCGAGGGGTGTCCGTACTGCTGAGACTATGTACACTTCGTTCATAGATATTTTTAGGTAATTAGAGTCTGATAAAAGAAGCTTTTGGGTAGAAGAATTTAAATTAATGTATTTTTTAATACAAAAATCTGCCTATCGGCACCTCACTTCTACCTTTTGCTTCCTAGCTTGGGTTTATTCGTCATCCATGCGGGTAAATTCTTCGATTTCTTTATAAGCTTCCTTCATGCGAGTGTAGTAAGCTTCTTTGGCAAACTCCTCTAATGTTTGTTGTGTTCCTTCCCTGTAAAGGGCGTTGTCAAATTCGGCATGAAAGGAGCCTTGCTGGCTTTGATAGTCAATGCTTAGATGAGAAGCTCTGTATTCTTTGGGAGAGTGGAATTGCTGGGTTTCGGTAGAGCTAGCCAAAGCTGTTGTCGATGATTTTCCGCCGGAAATGGCAGCAGAAACAGCGTCGAAATAGCCAGTTCCAACTTCTCGTTGATGACGTACTGCAGTATAGCCTTCCGATTCACTCTTCAATTCTGCTTCTTGCAATTTAGCATAAGCGCTCATTCCTGTCCGGTAATAGTTGCGAGCTAGTTCAAACATGCTGTGGTTAAGACAATGGAATCCTGCTAAGGTTACGAATTGGAATTTATAACCCATTGCTCCCAGTTCTTTTTGGAAGTTGGCTATCGTAGCATCATCTAAGTTAGCCTTCCAATTAAAAGAAGGAGAGCAGTTGTAAGCCAACAGTTTACCTGGAAACTCTCGATGGATGGCTTCAGCGAACAGGCGAGCTTCTTCCAAATTCGGTTTGGAAGTTTCCCACCACAGCAAGTCTGCGTAGGGGGCGTAGGCTAAACCGCGGGCAATACAATGGGCAAGTCCCGTACCTGGTTTGAGGCGATAGAATCCTTCCACTGTTCGCTCTGTGGTAATAAATGGCAAGTCTCGCTCATCAATATCACTAGTTATCAATTTTGCACTTTCTGCATCAGTACGGGCAATAATGAGTGTTGGTACACCCATGATATCAGCAGCGAGTCGTGCTGCATTCAAGTTGCGAATTTGAGCAGATGTTGGAATTAATACTTTGCCACCTAAATGCCCGCATTTTTTCTCTGCAGCTAATTGGTCTTCGTAGTGTACTGCTGCCGCCCCTGCTTCAATGTAAGCTTTCATAATTTCAAAGCTGTTTAAAGGACCGCCAAATCCGGCTTCAGCGTCGGCAACAATGGGAGCAAAAAAGTTTATGTCTTCCTTTCCTTCCAGATGTTGAATTTGATCGGCTCGCTGGAGCGTGCGGTTTATGCGCCGGCACAATTCCGGACCACTGTTGGATGGATACAAGCTTTGGTCGGGATACATTGTTCCTGCTAGGTTCGCATCTGCTGCAACCTGCCAGCCAGACAAATAAATTGCCTTTAACCCAGCACGCACCATCTGCATTGCTTGATTTCCCGTGACTGCACCAAGGGCATGGATATACTCTTGGTTGTGCAGCAGTTCCCAAAGTCTGTTGGCGCCCATTTCCGCGAGGGTATAGCGGATTTGCACTGAACCGCGCAGTTTGAGTACATCTTCAGGAGTGTACGTGCGTTTAATTCCGTGAAAGCGACCTTGAGGAGCACTGGGAATTAGGTCTTCAAAAGTATATTTACTCATGCTATTGGTATCCTTTAATTCAGTCACAATGCGAAAAATTTAAGTGGCAAAATATCTTTTGCTAGATTATGTGCGGATTTAGAGGAACAAAACCGTACAAAAGAGGGTGTAATTTTTGCCTACAATTGCTTAAAAACTGACAATATACCGATAGGCAGGTAGTGTCAGAAACTCTTCAAAGTTGTCTGCAGTGACAAGCTTGACAAATAATTCGATCGCCGTGTCAAAGGTTTTTTGCCAAGGTTTGTCCGCAATTTCTTGGCGCAATGCCGCAGTTTCTTGGTTTAGCAAGGCTTGGAAAAGCAAGCGCGAGATACTGCGACCGTCTGCGAGGATGGCGTTGTGATGAAGCCATTGCCAAATCTGGGCGCGACATATTTCTGCTGTTGCGGCGTCTTCCATCAAGTTGTATAAAGGTACGCAACCAGAACCACTCAGCCAAGCACTCAGGTACAAAATGCCAACTCGAATGTTATTCCGCACTCCGGCTTCAGTAATAGTTCCTGTTGGTACTTTAAGCAAATCTGCGGCGCTTATGGAGACGTCGTCTCGCAGTAGGGATACCTGGTTGGGGCCAGGCATTTTACTGTCGAATACTTGGCGAGCAATGGGAACGAGGGCGGGATGTGCCACCCAGGTACCATCATGTCCGTCTTCTACTTCTCGCTGTTTGTCAGCTCCGACTTTGGCAAGGGCTGCTTCATTGGCAACGGGATCTGTTTTAATTGGAATTTGAGCGGCCATACCTCCGATAGCTAAAGCACCCCGTCGGTGACAGGTCTTAATGGTTAGCAAGCTGTAGGAACGCAAAAAATGAGTTGTCATGGTAACTTGCTCGCGATCGGGTAACACGCAATCAGCTCTGTTGCGGAACTTTTTAATAAAGCTGAAAATGTAGTCCCAACGACCGCAATTCAAGGCAACTATGTGGTCACGCAAAGTATAGAGAATTTCATCCATTTCAAAAGCTGCAAGGATGGTTTCCAGCAAAACTGTTGCCTTAATCGTGCCAACTTTTAAGCCCAGTGCTTCTTGAGCTGCTACGAATACTTGATTCCACAATGCAGCTTCATGTCTGTTTTCCAGTTTGGGCAAATAGAAATAAGGACCAGAACCTTGTTCCAACAGCTTGCGGGCGTTGTGGAAAAAATACAGTCCAAAATCAAATAAGGAAGCCGATACCGGGCGATCGTCTACTAAAACATGTTCTTCTAGTAGGTGCCAACCACGGGGACGCGCAATTAAAACGGCTGTTTTTTCGTTGAGTTTGTAGGTTTTGCCAGTTTTGGCATCCCTAAATTCAATTGTGCGGTTGATAGCATCGCGCAGATTTATTTGACCGGATACCATGTTGTCCCATGTGGGACTGTTAGCATCTTCGAAATCTGCCATAAATACATTAGCCCCTGAATTTAAGGCATTAACGATCATTTTGCGATCGCTCGGTCCAGTTATCTCTACGCGACGATCTTGTAAATCCTCTGGAATAGAAGCTACTTTCCAGTCTTGGTTGCGTATGTCTTCTGTTTCTGATGGAAAATTAGGCTCCCAACCTGCGTCGAGTTGTTGCTGAATTTTTTCTCGCAGCTTCAACAAACGTTCTCGTTCAGGACCAAAGCGGCGCTGTAGCATGGCAATAAACTCTAACGCCTCGGGAGTCAAAATTTCTCTGTATTCTTTCGAAACTTTACCCCGAATCTTAATGTTATCGGATGTCGATTTGTTAGTTGGGAAACTGAAGCTAGTCGTCATATCAGTCCTTATTTTTTTTCGTGTTCCGGAGATGGAGAAGGCTTCAAGACAGCAGCGGCTGAAGGTAAAAGAAAAAGCCTTTTATTCTGCTTATCTACTGCTGTAGCAATGACGTTGGAAGTTAGAGACTAGATCGAATTTTGTCCGCTCAACTGCATTAGGGCAAAGCTGATTTTCCAAATTGCCAAATTTCAGACAATATCTCAATTTTTTTTTGCCAGATTTTCCGAACTTTTTTCTGCTGTTCAGAATTGCAAAAATCTTTTCTATACCCTGACTTTTGCTTTCTATTAACTACATCACAAAGCTATATTTTGGGAACTAATTTTTCATTATATATGATTAGTTTATTAACCTTTATCTTGCAAACTATATTAGAAAAATTTTTACATTTTTTAATTTACTATCTCTTCTGGATTTTCGGCGCTGACATTGATAGCAGTACCAGGATAATATACACTCTCCAAATTTTATTTATCTAGCTTTGTTATTCAAAAAAATTGATGTAAAACAGTGTCATACACTGAAATATTGTTGCAAATACAGAAGTTTACACTGTATGACATCAGCATTAAGACCTAACTAAATCCCAATTCAAAAAATAAAAAATAAACAAGCCTTGGTGACTTTGTTAAAAATAATGAATATAAATTTTGTCGAAATAGAAATATATCTTTACCTATCATGGTGTATTTTTTTTTGCAAAAGAGTCATATAAAAAAAACTGCCTAGGCGTGCCAGACAGTAACGGAAGTGTTGTAGCTTTTTCTAGCTGGAGAGGTACGGATGTGAAAAGGTTGATTTGTACCTCTTTTGCCAGCATTTCTTTGTTAAGAGTAATTTTATCGGGATGATTTAACACCAAACCACATATCGGTGAGTTTTTTCATATAGGAAAAATAATTGAACCACCAATCTATATATTCTCGTATGGGAGGTTCTATGGGTTGAGAATACTTGAGAGGAGGTTCTATATACCTGGGATATTTTGGGAGTAGTTTCTCGACAGGTTCACTAGCAGGAACTTCCTCAAATGCTTTTTTAATTTGCTGCTCGTCAAGTTTTTGATTAATACTGAGATTATTTGTGGAACTAGCTTCGTGTTGCTTTAAAAATAAAGCGATCGCATCCAGAATTACTTGAGAGCGATTGGGATTTTTTCCTGCTCGTCGAGAAGGGTACAATTCCTGCGCCAGGCGATCGATACGCTCTAACATTTCCGGTGGAATGCGAACAGATACCAAAGGAGAATTAGCCATTTGAGTTTATTCCGATCTCATGCTCATGCATTTGGATATTGTATCTTATAGGTTGACGGTACCAGGAAAATAGCAGCCGACAAGAAACAAAACAAACTTGTTAAGTAAACCACGGTGATAATTTCTATTTTCTTCTGCTGAGTGTAGCGATTTACAAATAACTTTTAACTTTGGCTTTATTCTTAACAAAATCTCAAATTTTTCTTCTATGGTAAAACTTAGAAGCTGTGTCTTAGTAGCAAAACTCAGCTAGCTGGGGGGAATTATGACTAAGACAATTTTTAATTTAACACTGCCGGTAGTGGTCAGTCTCGTAGAGGAAATTTTGGAAACCTATCCTCACCATCCCTATCAGCAAGCTTTCTCCATACCAGAGTGGCGCCAAGAATTAATTGCTTATGTCCTGAGTCGGGTATCTAATTATTACGTGGTTGTAGAAGACAGTGAGCAACCATGTATTAATTATCAGTCTTTGGCTTGTTCTTTGAAAAAGAAATCGGGCATAGAAGATTGTATCCGCCGGGGTATTCAGAAAATAATGCGTAAACGAGAAAAAGAACTGAGTTGGAAAATTCCTCAAACAGTTGACCCTGCTTTAGCTGCTTCTGATTGGTTTGGCTAAGCACCAAGTACTGGAAAGTAACAAGAAATTCTTTTTTGAGAGATCGCCCTGGTTTAGTAGTGATTTTCTGCGTTTTTAGTCCTGGTTGTATTTTTGTTGGCGATCGCTTGCTTGCTGACAGGTAATTTTTTGATAGTTGTCGTGTTGTTAGTGGGTAATTTAACTACAAACCAACAACTATCTTAGCTAGGTGTAATTATGCGTGTATTGTCGATTGTTGGTATCTTTGTGCTGCTTTTGCTAGCAGGTCGCGGACTTCTTCGTCAGTGGTTTGGGGAAAGTTTTCGTACCACAGACCAACACTGTGAAAGTGGGTGGGAGTAAAGGCGCAGATAACTTCATCTGCTAGTAATTCCAGTTGTTGGCAAGTTTGGGGTGCAGCAACAGGTACGGCGACCACAATTCGTGACACTTTGTGTGGTAGTAAAGCCATGATAGCTGCTCGCATGGTAGCGCCTGTTGCCAAACCATCATCTACTAAAATAACAGTGCGTCCGTGCAAAGCTGGTAGGGGACGATTATCTCGGTAGAGACGAGAACGCCTTTCTAGTTCTTGTCGTTGAATAGCTTCTTCCTGGCTAATTTCTGTGTCTGTGAGGCGAAGCGATCGCACTATCTCTTGATTGAGAACACGCACTCCGCCAGTGGCGATCGCTCCCATTGCTAGTTCTGGTTGGTCGGGTACGCCTAACTTGCGTACTACTAAAACATCAAGGGGAGCATTTAGTGCTTTGGCAACTTCAAAACCAACAGGTACACCTCCCCTTGGTAAGGCTAACACTAATACATCTGGGCGATTAGCATAGGCAGTTAATTCTTTAGCTAAAAATTGGCCTGCCGTTGTACGATTTTTGTATAGCATGGCATCCACGCTCCTGACTTTAATTTCATTAAAAGCTCCGTTTCACTGGAGCACTACAACAAGTCTGCACCCACTCCAACACCCCCTAATAATCTTGAGCTTATCGAAGAAATTCATAATTTTTGAGTGGGGGTATTTGTTTCTCAAGGATTTATCTATCCTATAAACCTGAAAAATTCCTTACCTCTTACTAACGGAAGGTGATTTGTAATTTTTTCGGCTTGGCGCAAGGAGTAATGTTGTGAAAATACACCGAAACTAAATTTTGCTAAATGGTGTTGTGAAGCAGTCTACCACAAGGATGGGTGGCTACTTCTTTTGGGGTAGTCTTTGCCAAAGCAGCTGTTTGAGTTTTTGTTGTCAAATAATCTTCCTGCAGTTTGTCTAGCATTTTTTGGCGTTTGTCGTAGAGTCGTTTTAGGGGACGGGGCTGGCAGCGATTGATGATGTATGCTGTTACCAAGGGTAGGGCGATGGTGCTATCGGTGTAACAAACGATGGTACTAGGTAATTCTTGGGGGTCTATTTTTCCCCAGCTAACTGCTTCTGAAGGTGTGGCTCCTGATAAGCCACCGGTATCTGGACGAGCATCGGTAAATTGTACGAAGTAATCGTGTCCTCTTTCTTCTAATCCCAGAACTTCGTGAATTTGCGGTTGAGTTTGTAGCAAAAAGTTTTTAGGACTGCCACCACCGATAATAACTGCTGCGCTTCTACCTTGTGCTTGGCGGGCGTGGTAGGCGATCGCTGCGGTTTCGTTCACATCAATTGCTGGGTCTAAAATTAACTCAGAACCTTCCAGTGCCAAGGCTGCCACGTTCATGCCAATGGAGCTATCACCCGGAGAAGATGTATAAATAGGAACTCCACACTCATAAGCTGTCGCTAGTAAGCAAGAATTTTTGATTCCCAGCTGCTGTTCTACTTCCCGGACGTATTTACCAAGTAAGTAATGAAATTCAGCAGTTCCCATCCGCTTTTGAAACGGTTCTGCTTGTAAAATTTTCCGTACAAAGGCATCTGTTTCCAAAAGCACATTGTAGCTAAAAATTATGTCGTAAATACGGATGGTACTTTCTTGGCGAAGCTTGACATCGTTCAAAAATGGATTGCCTGCAAACATGTCAAAGCCTAAACCGTAATGCATGTCGTGGTACAAGTTTGCACCCGTACTAATCATCCAATCAATAAAGCCATTACGAATCAAAGGAGCAAGTACGGAAACTCCAAATCCTGCTGGTGTCATCGCACCGGAAAGGCTAACTCCTACCGTCACACCTTCTTTGAGGATGTCTTGAGTTAGTAGCTGACATGCTTCCCGCAAACGCGCAGAATTGTAAGCAGTAAAGTAATTATCAATCAAATCAACTACCCCAATTTCTTTGGGTATTGGTACGGGCGCGATTTTCTTACCCAGGGATTTTGACATTTTTATAATTCCCAAAACAATAATTGAATAATTGTCAGCAGACTGCAACTAATAGTTGGCTGTGCAAACTTAGTCTGCAAGACCAACAAATTAACGTCAATAGTTTCGAGCGCCAACAAAATTTTCACCGAGGATTTTTTCAAATAACCGTGCAGATCTCTTTTAAATAAACCCTTGTAAAAGGTTCATCTTTTCCTAGGGTGTATTCTTCTATTAAACCTTGCCGCTGAATGGAAATTTTGTCTTCTTTTTTAATCACCATAGTAGAGTCGTCAATAACATCCCGCACCAGCATTATTTCGATTTCGGTTGGGTTGTTTAAAACCACCATATTGCTACCGTAGTAAAACATGCCTTCTTTTTCCAGGATGTCTTCCTCGTACTCAGCAATGAGCAAGTCTAGCTTAGGATTGCGCAGCAAAGTCTGAATGTTGCTGTTGTAATTTCGATCGCAAAGAAGTTTTTGGGAGCGATTGACAAAAACTCCATCTCGACAAACAGCACCTATTGTCCAATCGGGATGCACTGAAAGAATGCGATCGATAGTTTCTTGAAGTTCGTCGACGGAAATTTGGTTAAAGGTGATAATTGGTATTCTGGCATCAACGCTTTGCTTGAAGAAGGTTTCCAAAATATATGAAGGGACATCCACGCTGTCGCCAATGGCGGGATTGAGATGCATTAAAATACCGGGAGCAGCATTGATTTCTAAAACGGCAAAACTGCTTTCTTTCCAAGATAAAGCAATATCTTCGGCAATAACATCTATACCCAAGCAGACCAAACACAGGTGCTGAGCTATATCTTGTGCCAAAATAACATTGTCGGGATGAACAATAGAAGTTGCATCGATGCTCACCCCGCCTGCGGAAAGATTGGCAACTTTGCGAAGATAAACAGTGCGATCTTTTTCAATGACACTGTCAAATGACAAACCCTGTTCTTCTAGGTACAATTCCATCGCGCGATCGCGCTCGATTTTGCTTAAGGGTGAGGTGGGTGTATCTAAACGAGCAGGTTTGCGATTTTCCCTTTCGATCAACTCATCGATAGTTGAGTAGCCATCACCGACAACCGATGCTGGACGGCGTTCGGTAGCAGCAACAAACTTACCGTTGACGCACAGCAAGCGATAATCCTTTCCGCGAATGTTTTTTTCGACTATAATCCGGACGGGTTCGTTTTCTGGAATAGCTTCCACTGCTGTGTTGTAGGCAAACTCAAGTTCTCGATCGTTTTGTACCTCAGCTGTGACGCCGATTCCTTTGTGACCGACTACAGGTTTAACTGCTACTGGGTAACCTATCGCTGCTGCGACTGCAAAAGCTCCTTTTTCAGAGGTGACTGCATTACCCTTCGGTACGGGAAAGCCTAGTGTTTCTAAAAATGCTTTGCAGTCATCTTTACGAGTGGTAAAGTCCGAGTCTAGGTGACTGTCGCTGTCAAATGTGGTTGCAATACCGCGAACTTGTTTTTTTTCATAACCGTATTGCATCAAGCCTTCTTCCCACAAATAAAAGGTGGGAATTCCTTTTTTGTCAGCTGTTCGCAGCAAGGCGTAAATTGTAGGGCCACCATAAACAGATTGGCGGAATTTTCGTTGCAGCTTTTGCAATTCCTGCTCAAAAGCGATATCTTCTTGCTGGGTTATAGCTTCAAACCAATCCCACACAAAGTAAACTACCGCTCGGGTTGTAGCTTCGTATAATGATTGCACGGCAATTCGTACGCGCTGGCGATGTGGTTTGACGCTCCAGCGCTCGAGGTGCAAATCCATATCCAGCTTTCCCACTTCTGAAACAGTGCGCGCAAAAAGCTGGGCGTAGGATTCGTATGTCTGGTGATTTAACTGCGGATAGCGATCGCCAACTACCGATACGTAATCCTCTATGGGTAAAGGTCGCCAATTCTCGGTCACAACAAAATCAAATACCAACGCTCCCCTATTCAAGTACGGATTGGGTCCGACATAATACTTAAAGTTGAAAATATCAAAAGCGTCGGTTTCTCTAGCATTGACTCGAACAATATCGCTGCTTCTGCTTGGAACCATTAGAATACATACCTTTAACGAAACATCCTGGTATCTGTGAGTTTCCTGACCCTCGTTGCGTTTATTCGGCGTTATTTTTCCATATAAATTTTAACAATTGCTTGATTTTTACCTCCGTATACAAGCATCGCTTAGCATGTATCAGTTTAGGCCTGTTGATAGATTTTTTTAGCTATCTCAAGATATATTCAAACGCCATCAGTAACTAGATATAAAAGACAACTATGCCAAAATAACACACAAATATAACAGTACTCCTACAGCCGGTAATAAGAAAATATATAACCTTCGAAGGGTGCAACAGGATTCTAAAATTTGTATAAGTATTGAATACGCAAAATTTAGGAGACAGCAAAGTATGCATATTACCAAGGCTGCTCTCAGAAATGAAGTTCGCCACCTTGCTGAGGAAGCTTTTCATCGCAAACTAATTTCCGGCTATGGAGATGGTCCGGAACCAAACGAGTATCAAATTGTATTTCAAGGCAAACCCAGACATTTTCCTTTAGAAGAAGCACATTCTTTTTTAGTCAATCTCCTTTTCAATCATCAGAGTAATTAGAAAAATAATTTTTGCATCATCTTATTTTTTCCTATTTCTCCCGTTTACTGACAAACGGGAGATTTTTATTAAGGTTATCAATACGTCCTGAAAAACTGTGTTTGCTTAACCATTATTATCATCAAAAACCAAAAATACATCAGGAGAGTGATGCGATGAAAATAGAATTGTGGAAATATACAAAACATAAGCAAAAATTGCAAAGGAGCTGCCAATTTGCAGGAAAATTCTTATTTTTTCCACCCAGACGGCATTACCAAAATTTAATCCAAAATTTAATTTATTTCGCTGCAGGCGATCGCACCAAAACTTCTCAAGATGCGATCAAAACAAAGATGCTCGCTTTTGAGAATTATTTTCTCACTTCTGTGCAAATATAATTAATTTCAAGTCTTTTCGGCTAGGAGCCAAATTCCAGAGGGTTTGCTTATATTTTCAAAGCTAGATATTTTTTCTTAACTTTAACTTTACTTTTGGAGGCATTATGGCAGAGAGCAAAAGCAGTCGGCAATTAGTAATTATTGGAGGAGCAGAAGATAAAGAGGGAGACTGCCAAATTTTGCGGGAGTTCGTACGTCGATCTGGAGGGACTAAAGCCAGAATTGTGATTATGACAGCAGCAACAGAATTACCTAGGGAAGTGGGAGAAAATTATATTAGAGTTTTCGAGCGTTTGGGAGCGGAAGAGGTTCGCATCGTAGATACCGAAACCCGTGAAGATGCTTCTTCATCTACAGCTTTGGAAGCAGTGAAAAAAGCAACTGGAATATTTTTTACTGGCGGCGATCAAGCTCGGATAACTAGTGTGATTAAAGACACAGAACTCGATGCGGCTATTCACAAACGCTTTTCTGAGGGTGTAGTAATCGGAGGAACAAGTGCTGGAGCTGCAGTGATGCCAGATGTGATGATCGTAGAAGGCGATTCCGAGACTAACCCCCGCATTGAAATCGTGCATATGGGTCCTGGTTTAGCTTTTTTACCCGGGGTAGTCATTGACCAGCATTTTTCCCAACGGGGACGCTTGGGACGTTTGCTTTCCGCTTTAGCACAACAACCAGCAGTTTTGGGATTTGGTATTGATGAAAATACTGCTATGCTTGTTACTGATAATCAAATTGAAGTGATCGGGGAAGGCTCGATAACCGTTGTTGATGAGTCAGAACTGATATACAGCAATGTAGAGGAAATTTTGAAGGATGAATCTTTGGCTATATGCGGAGCTATACTTCATATTTTGCCACATGGATACAAATTTGATTTGAAAACTCGCAAACCGATTTTGAATGGAGGAGTACGAACAACTACTTCTGCAGCTGTTCCATCAGCAAGTGCTTAATTAATTAAGTCTCAAAACCCTCAGCAAGCGATAAATCGCTCACTAGTTCGTAGTTGAGACTTTAGTTCCGCTTTTGCAAGCGAGAAACCGCTCACTACTAACTGTTGCTCGTAGTTGGGACCTTAGTCCCTGACAATCCGCACGCTTTAAGCATGTAGTTGCTGACAGCGAAGGTTCTCCTGCGTGTTACTAACGAGCAGTAGAGTGTACTACTGCTTGCAGTAGTTGGGCAATTTGTTGATTGATATTGGCTATATCAAAACGTTGGCTAGCGGTTATCCGAGCGCGATCGCCAATTTTGGTTGTAGCGTCAGAATCTTGCAGACAAGTTGCGATCAGTTGGGCTAATTGTTGGGGTTGTCCTGGTGTTACTAAAAAGCCATTTATACCGTGTTCTACCAATTCTACTACACCGCCTGAGGAAGCCGCAACTACGGGTTTACCGCAGAGCATGGCTTCTACAATAACGCGACCAAAAGGCTCTGGAGAAGTGGAAGTATGTGCTATCAAGTCACAAGCAGCCATTAATTGAGGAATATCTGCACGAAATCCCAAAAATTTCACTCGATTTTCAAGGTGGAGTGCGGTCACCAGCTGGTGCAATTTTTGTACGTATTCTTGTTCGCCAAATAAAGCATCGCCAACTAAAATTCCTGTGACTTGGGGAGGACATTGAGCGATCGCTTCGATGAGTACGTGTTGTCCCTTCCACGGTGCAAGACGGCTAAAGTGTCCGACGATAAATTTTCCATTCATTCCTAGTTGTTCGCGAATTTCAGTCACTACAGATTCTTCGGTTTGGTATTTGGCAGGATGAAAACCGTTGTAAACAACTTTAGTTATATCTGCGCGTCCTCCTGCTTGCACGAATGCAACTTTACTAGCTTGGGAATTGGCAATCACTAATGAGGCAAATCGATTAGCAGCTGTGACGGCAATGCGACGGTTGATGTGGCTGAAGTGTTCTGGTGAAAGGATATCGTGTAAATGATAAACTAAGGGACGACGACTTAAAAAACTCGCTACTGCACCAACAATTAGAGCTTTTTGTGTATTGGCATAAATTAAATCATATTTGCTGGCGGTCCGAGTCACTTTCGCAATCAACGGTACGAGTTGCTGGATACTTGCCAACCCTTGTACGAGAGAGCTTTCTTTGTGGACAGAGATAGGTTGGGTTGTAAAAACCCGAACCGGGATATGATTTTCTTCTAATAAAGTTCTGAAGGAACCGTCAGCAAACAAGCCAACTAAACAAGTTTGTTGATAGGGTTTGGCAATGTCTATCAGACACAGTTCTGCGCCACCTGGTTGACCGCTTTGGTCTAAAAAAAGAATTTTCATCCCGGGTTAATATCTACAAGTTAACTGAATAAGGCTGGGTGGATAGAAATTAACGTGCTGGGCAAAAGGCCATACTAAATGTAGGACTGCAAATATGCTTAACTTGGAATGCGCACGCTTTGTGCTTGCTGTTACAAAATAATTGGTATTTTTTGTGGCTAGAAAGCGATCGCTGAAATTTAATGTCAATCTTTCTCTCCTATTAAAGTAATTTGTGCCAAATTCTTCTTCTCCATACACAAAATTTATTTGTTTACCTACTGCCATTTATGGTAAACTATCCTCCAGATAACGGATACACTTGTCAAATTAAATTAGCTATTAAAACTAAAACAAGCTCTTTCACACCACTAAAAATTCTTTTTTTTACTAATTTTCCAGAGAAAGATTTTATGGCAATCCTAATATAACTTTCCTGACTAATTCAGCTATTTTCTGCCAGTCAAAATTAGCAACTGCATATTGACGACAGTCTTCTCTGGAAGGTGTTGGTAGTGTTTTTAGCAGCACTTGTTCTAGTTTTTCTGCAATGGCTGCGGCTGTAGGAGAAGATGTTATTAACTGGGGTGAGAATGGTTCTAAAATTTCTGGCATACCACCTACGGGAGTAGACAAAACGGGTGTACCGCAGGCAAGAGATTCTACTATTGCTAATCCAAAACCTTCAAAAGACTGGCTTGGCATTACTGTGATGTCGGCAGCTTGATAAGCTATTGGTAGTTGCTCGTCAGGTAAAAACCCTAAAAATTTTACGTGGTTGTTCAGTTCCAGCTCGGTTACCAGTTTCTCCAGTGCTTGTTGCATGTGACCGCGACCGGCGATCGCCAACCAAAAATCAGAAATCCTTGGCTTAATCTTTGCTAACGCTTCCAACAATTTGTCAATTCCAACCCGACACACTAAACGTCGAGTTGTGAAGATGATAGAACGGTCTTGGGGCCAGCCTAGTTTGCTGCGGGCTTGCTGTGGTGATAAACTGGGCTGAAAGCGATCGGTGTTAACTCCACCAGGAATAATGTGAATTTTGTGCCAGGGAATGTAGTATTTTTGATGTAATATTCTGCCAAATGCTTTGCTCAGGACAATAAAGCGATCGCAGCGGTTGTAAGTTCTTTTTTCTATTAACCAGTGTTTGATAAAAACGCTTACCTGCTGGTGAACAACCTCCTGCTTGCTCTCGTATGCCCAAGGACCATGAAAGTTAAAGGTAATCGGCACTCCCTTTGGCAATAAATCCAAGATCGGAAAACTATATAATGCAAAATGCAAATTAATGGCATCCGGTTTTTCTGTTCTTGTTTTTTTGAAGTTCTTGCGAATAGACCAAAGGCGATGCCATATCAAACTATCAGGTGAACCTAAGTTTGTTAATTTTAATGGCAAATTTTGTTCCCCTTCTGGAAGACCAACACCACACAGTTCAATTCGATCTCGTGTCGCTAATTTTTGAGTCAATTCATAAACATATCTTTCTAATCCTCCTGGCGTTTTAGGAAACCAACCTGCTCCCATACACAAAATGTACGCTGATGCTGAAGCATCATTTTCTAGTTTATTTTTCACCTCTTACTCTCCATTTGTGCGTTGCTTAGTTTCAGTTACTTTTGATTTATTTTGCTCCTCCAATTAGAAATGGCAAAATCTGAGTAGTAATTATGCTAATATCCCTCTATTATAGATACTTTCATAATTTTAACCAGTCCGACTCTAGACGGATTTGAGAGCAATTTCTAATTAACATTTTCCCTAGAGAAATCTATTAATCTAATTCTGTGTTATTGCTCAAATTTCTTTCATGGAAAGCTGAATTAATTTCAATTTTTGACCTTATTTATCTATGTTGACTGCAATTGGAGTCTATTAAATATTAAATACTGAGTTAATATTCCCTATCCGAATAAACTTTTCCAAATGCAGTTAATTTCAATTTTAAAAAAATCATGTAATTTTTATAAAGTTTTTGTGAACCAGGAGCTGTTAGCTTGAGGATTAGATAGCTTATAAGTGAAGTTTGCCGAGAGTTGAAAGTATACACGGAATTTCAGTTAGTAAGAACAAACTTATGTAAATTTGCTAATTGTTCCAACGCCTAACAAACTGGATTATTAGGAGAAGAAAATTTGATTATAAATTAATAATCTTAATTGATTTTAATTTATTTTTGCGAACAACGACAAGTGTAATATTAATTTAATATTGAAGTTATGAAAATATTTTCACAGTATTTTGAAAAGCTGAAAACTAGGAATTCTAGGAATTGGAAATTTCATAAAAGTTTTAAGTTTTTAATTGCTGTTCTGGCTGGGGTCACAACAGCTATTTCAGTTGCTATGTACCTGACTGCCAGGACTGCACCTCCTGCGAAATGGTCGCTGGCAAAGACTACTCCTGTGGAGATCCAGGCGCAAGTAGAGAAAGCACCCGTGACATTGACTGCCAAAGCTAGTCCTTTGCAAAAGGCAAGCGAAGTTGAAAAGATGCCTGCGAAATTGACTGCCAAGGCTGCAACTACAGCTAAAAGCTACACAACTTCTTGGGTCGGTAACACTTTTGGCGGTGGGAAAAAGTGGGTGCAAATCAATGTACACGATCTCTATGTTACTCCTGATGGTACAGTTTACACCAATACAATTTGGGATGAAGCAGGACGGGAAGGAGGAATTTATAAAAATGGAGACGCGATCGCTCAAGCGGATCAATTGCACGGATGGGGAAGAACGGGCGGAGTTGCGGTCACTGCTGATGAAAAATACATATATATAGCAATGCAGCAGTATCCAGATGGAAAACCAGGAGAAGACTATCCTCCCAAGGGAACTGAATGGCATTGCATTCGCCGCTACGACCTATCGGGAAAACCCGCGCCATTTCCAGGAGGGCGTGGTTGGGATAAAAGCATGTTAATTGTTAGTACCAAAGCTGGGGGTGACGTCACGGGATTGGCGACAGTCAAAGGACTATTGTATGCCAGCGACAACGCCGCGAACTTGATTCGCGTTTACGACAAGAGGACAATGAAGGAAGTACGTCACTTTTCAGTTCCTCGTCCCGGCAAGATAGCAATTGATAAAAAAGGAAATCTGTGGGTGATTCAAAGCAAAAATGGTAAAAATCCCACTAAAATTTTGCATTATTCGCCAACGGGAAAGCAACTACCTGTGGGAATCACAAATATCGTGGAACCATCGGCGATCGCCATCGACAATCAAGGTAGGCTATTAGTAGCAGACAACGGTCCGCGCCAGCAAATATTGATTTACGATATTACAAATCAGCCCAAGCAAGTTGGTACTTTCGGAATTAAAGGCGGTATCTACGCCGGCAATCGCGGTGAAATTGGAGATTTAAAACTTTACGGTATTAGTGGCGTTGGTGTCGACGCTGCAGGAAATATTTATATCAGTAACGTTGCTTTTGGTTATAACGGGTCGGGAACAGATCTGCGCGCCTTTTCTCCTTCAGGAAAATTAAAGTGGCAGCTGCTAGGTTTGGAATTTGTGGATAATGC
Source organism: cyanobacterium PCC 7702 (assembly GCA_000332255.1). GTDB lineage: Bacteria > Cyanobacteriota > Cyanobacteriia > Cyanobacteriales > Nostocaceae > Chlorogloeopsis. The sequence continues at coordinate 46,586 of KB235926.1, forward strand.
TGATGCCGATCCTGGCACCGATGGAGCGGATGTATATACTAAAGAAGAACATTTTGTGATGGATTACCGCCAAAATAGCGGTAAAGAATGGCGTTACAAAGGATATACCCTAGACAAATTTCGCTACCCTGACGATCCGCGACTGCACTTTTCAGCTTCATCTGCTTTCGTACGTCGCGTTCGAGGAAAACGTTTGCTGTATTTATCCGCAGACATGATGGCAGAGCGTCTGCTCATATATCGCTTCAATGGAGAGATAGCTGTTCCCTGCGGTATGTTCTCGAAAGTTCACAGTGACTGGCCGACCAATCAGCCAAGTAAAGGTAGTTGGATCTGGCAAGATGTAAACGGTGACGGTTCTATTCAGGGTAACGAATTTCAAAGTTTAGGAGCAGACGACACTTCTGTGTGGGGTTGGGAAATTGATACTAAAGGAGACGTTTGGCAAGCAGCAGAGGCTGGTTACATCAAACATTATCGCTTGCAGAAATTAGATTCTCGTGGCTGTCCTGTTTACAGTCGCACGGCTATGGAAAAAATACCTATGCCAGCACCGATAAAAACCCTCACACGAATTAAGTATTTTCCCGAGCAGGATGTAATGTACCTGTCGGGGTATACGAGCGATCGCCCCAACCTAGACGGTGATTGGGGATTGGTCGGTACAGAAATAATCCGTTACGACAACTGGAGTAAAGGTAGGAAAATACGCTGGCGAGCAGCTTTACCTTATAATCCCTATCGCAATCCTAAATTACACATCAAAGCTATAGATATAGCTGGAAATAGGGTTTTTGCTGTCAGCAGCAAAACAGCAGAGGTGTTTGTCTACGATACCAAAACAGGAGCGCAACTAAAAATATTAAAACCCGGTCCGGAAGTTTTTGGCGAAAGTGGGTGGATTGATATACCCTACGGTATTCGTGCTTTTCGCCGCTCCAATGGAGAATATTTGGTATTTGTAGAAGAAGATTCAAAAGCTAAGGTGCTGATGTATAGGCTACCAGCTTAAGTGACAGCAACGCCGGTACAATATTCCTGTAAGCTAGCTAGCTGTAACCCGCTTTTGCCATGTCCGCATCTGCAATTAACAGTCAAGACCGAGCAGCTATTCACGCAGCACAAGAGCAAGTTGCTGTATGCGATCGCTCCCACTGGGGACGCATTAAAATCTCAGACGAAGATCGCCTCCGCTTCTTACACAACCAAAGCACTAACGATTTCCAAAAACTTAAACCAGGCCAAGGCTGCGATACAGTATTTGTAACATCTACCGCTCGCATTATTGATTTGGTAACAGCCTACGTTCTTGAAGATGCTATCTTGTTATTGGTTTCCCCAAACCGACGCGATTTTTTGATGCAATGGCTGGATCGCTATATTTTCTTTGCTGATAAGGTACAGCTAACTGATGTCACCAAGGAAACTGCTACTTTCAGTTTGCTCGGACCAGGAAGCGCTGCAATTGTAGAAAATCTTGGTGCGGGAGCCATTATCGAGCAACCTTATGGAAACCACATTTTTATCCCCCTTGGTAGCGACCAAGAGCAACAAAGGGCAATCGTTGCCGTTGGCAGTGGTTTGGCTTCGCCCGGATTTACTTTTATTTTACCAGCTGCTTGCAAACAAACTTTTTGGGACAAAATTATCGCTCTCGGCGCAGTACCAATGAGCGATCGCGCCTGGGAGGTCTTGCGAATTGTACAAGGACGCCCCGCTTGCGAACACGAACTTACTGAAGATTACAATCCCCTAGAAGCAGGTTTGTGGCAAACTATTTCCTTTCACAAAGGTTGCTATATCGGTCAGGAAACCATTGCTCGTTTAAATACCTATAAAGGTGTCAAACAACACCTTTGGGGAATACGCTTAAATGCTTTTGTGGAACCAGGAACAACCATTACAGTTGAAGAGGAAAAAGTAGGCAAGCTCACCAGCATCACTGAAACCACTGAAGGTTATCGTGGTTTAGGCTACATCCGTACCAAAGCAGGTGGTGTCGGTTTAAAAGTTCAAGTTGGAGAAGTTGCAGGTGAAGTAGTAGAAGTTCCCTTTGTTTCCCACGAGTATCCCGAATAAGTACTCTTGAGGATGAAAATTGAGATTCAAACTTAAGCTATAACAACGCGATCGCAGTTGCTATTTACTTTCCACAAAAAGTGGACCATCCGCTGGAATTGCAACTTCAAAATTGACAAAGTTACCAATAGCATTAACAACGGCGCAAACCTATCTCACTGGGAATGAAACCGATGGTAGAGCATCTGCTTCACTTTTTGATTGCCCAACAAATGCTGTTCCACTATCAAAGGTACTTCAGCTACACGAACACCACTATACCACACCATATCTGGTAAAACTAATACCATAGGTCCATTACCGCATTGTCCCAAACAGCTGCTACCTATTACCGTTACTCCAGGAATAGACATAGCTTCAAAAGCTGCCAATACTTTAGCAGCACCTTGCTTGCGACAAGTACGATTTTGGCAAACACGCACGCAGCGATGGGAAACTGTAGGTGAGGTTTCAGAAGAATTTGCTGGGTCAAAAGCTTTGTTCATTTATCAACCATTATGAAAGTTAGTTACTGTTACTAACTTTAGTAGTTAGGAGCGATCGCTTTTTTAGCAGCAATACAAGTGCTCACTACAAGCAAAGAAGTTAGTAGTAAGTACTTTTATACTAGTATTTGCTACAAGCGGAGGAATGTAACTACTGAGTGTCTGTCTATTCTGGCAATAAACCCTTTGATTTTAGCCACTCAGGATTAAATATACGCGATTGGTAACGAGAACCACTATCGCACAAAATAGTAACAATAGTGTGTCCGGGTCCCATCTGTTTGGCAAGGGTAACAGCAGCAGCAACGTTAATACCAGTAGAACCACCCATAAACAAACCATCTTTTCGCAGCAGTTGATAAACTACCCGTACAGCTTCCCTATCGTTAATTTGAATTGCATCATCTGCTGGTGCACCTTCCATATTAGCGGTGATTCGACTGTTGCCAATTCCTTCGGTAATCGAATTGCCTTCTATTTTGATTTCGCCTGTTTTAATATAACTGTAAATACCGCTACCCATGGGATCGGCTACTACGCATTTAATGTCTGGATTCTTTTCCTTCAAGAACATAGCTACGCCTGCGTATGTACCGCCAGTTCCGGTAGATGTAACCCAAGCATCTATTGTACCGTCTGTTTGAGTCCAAATTTCTGGACCAGTGGTTTCGTAGTGAGCCTGACGGTTTGCTAAGTTATCAAACTGATTTGCCCAAACGGCGTTTTCCATCTCGGCAGCGATTCTGCCAGAAAGTTTAACATAGTTGTTAGGATCTCTGTAGGGTACGGCAGGAACCAGACGAACTTCTGCACCTAACGCTCTTAACGCATCTATTTTTTCTTGGGATTGGGTATTAGGTATAATAATTAAGCATTTATAGCCCTTGGCATTGCAGATATGAGCAAGTCCAATACCAGTATTTCCTGCAGTTCCTTCTACTACCGTACCACCAGGTTTGATTAAGCCTTTTTTTTCCGCATCTTCAATAATATAAAGTGCAGCGCGGTCTTTTACAGAACCTCCAGGATTGAGAAATTCTGCTTTCCCGAGAATTTCGCAACCAGTTTCTTGGCTAAAGCTATTTAAGCGAATCAGGGGTGTGTTACCAACGGTACCTACAAAGCCGTTCTTGATATCCATTTTGAATTAACCTATGTTTTACTATAAAAATTCTTACCTAGAGTGGTACTGGAATTTCAAGTTGAGATTCTTACTGCAGGCGATCGCGCTTCCATTAAAAATTCAGTATACTTCAAGTCACCCTTTACTTTTGTTGTCATCAAATAGCATTCTATCTTTTAATTTTAATACATCTGACCACTATTGACAGTACAGATATTACCGAAAATTTCCAAAATAATCGAATTTTGCCAAACACAGATTCTAATCAAAAATAAAATTGATAACTGCTGGATAGTCTTAAATTATTTCTAATTTCTTGTTTAAAGTTTTTTTGCTGCAACAAATATCTATAGTTTAGTATTTTTTTAAACTTTAATTCCCTGTAGATTTTGTAATAAAATTCTTCTGAAAGCTGAATTACTATTTTTCAACTTTGTTTGGCTAGATAATTTCTTTGGAAAACAATTCGAGAGATTGAAAGTTAACTATTTGCAAATGATAAGAACAAAATATGCTTTTTATTATAAAATACTGGTTTTAAGCACTCAAGTGCTTACTAATAATTTTTGCTTTGAAAATGGAAAAAGGTGGGTAATGCCCACCCTGCTAATTTAACATGAAATATGTTGAGGATTTACTTGTTGGGTTGAGGAGTTAAGCGCAAGTAAGGCTTGATTTCCTGATAACCTTTGGGGAATTTCTCCTTCAGAACTTCTGGATCTGTTAGTGAGGGAACGATGACGCAATCGTCTCCATCTTTCCAATCAGCTGGTGTTGCAACGCTGTAGTTATCAGTCAATTGCAGTGAATCGATGACCCGTAAAATTTCATCAAAGTTGCGTCCGGTGCTGGGAGGATAGGTAAGGGTCAGACGTAGTTTCTTGTTGGGATCGATAATGAATACCGTCCGTACGGTAACGTTGGGGTTAGCGTTGGGATGGATCATGTCGTATAGTTCGGAGACTTTACGATCCGCATCTGCCAAAATGGGATAATTGAGTTTGGTGTTTTGGGTTTCCTCGATATCGCCAATCCATCCTTTGTGGGATTCTACATCATCAACGCTAAGGGCTATGACTTTAACATTACGCTTGTCAAATTCTGGCTTGAGTTTGGCAACAACGCCTAATTCGGTGGTGCAAACAGGTGTATAGTCTGCGGGGTGGGAAAATAATACTACCCAGCTATCACCAGCCCACTCGTAAAAATTAATTTCGCCATGCGTGGAGGCTTGAGTAAAATTAGGTACTGTATCACCGAGATGAAGAGCCATGTTACTTCCCTGTCAATAGATAAGGTATGGGTGTTCTAATTTGCATGATGACACAAAACACCGATTCTCCGATAGGACTATTGTAGTTCGCAACAAAATTTTAAGTTGTGAAAGCAAAAATGCTAGTCCAAAACCATCTTTCGAACCAGTGGATTTGTTAGCTTTACAGTCCTTGCAGGAAGAATGCTTTGGTGTTGCTGTCGAGCCATTACACACTTTACCACTTTTGCACACTGAAACAGAAGATGAGTTTCAGTGTTAAAGGCAGCAATTTAATCAAGCAAGTGGATGAATCTTTGCGTTTATCTAGGTTGTAACTGCTGTATACTTGCAGTCTTTTGCTGAAATGTAGATTTCTCCAGAACTGTTGAGTTAATATCAGCCTATCACAAGCTGGTAGTATAAAAGCAAGGCGGAAATCAAAGTTAAAGCTTACGCAAGCGTGTGATGTCGTGGTTTGATTTGCTATGATTGTTGTGCCAGAAGGATTTGTTGATACACTTGAATCATTTGGCGGGCGATCGCATCCCAGGAGTAATGTTGCAGTGCATATTCCTTAGCGCGCAAACCTCGTCTTTGGCATTCGTGGGGATTTTGCAAAGCAACGCGCAGCAATTTTGCCAGTGCTGAAACTTCTAGTTTGCTGACCCATCCTGATTCACTTTCTTGAACTTGTTGACAAATATGTACTTGTTCAGAAACGATCACAGGTGTTCCTGCTACCATTGCTTCCGCAACAGCAACACCAAAGTTTTCATAATATGAAGGTAAAACAAAAATATCGGCGGCCTGCAAGAGGGCAGATTTTAATTCTCCCGTGACAAAGCCGGTTATGGTAGTATGCTCTCGCAAGGGAGAATGATATATCTGCAATTTGATTTTCTCTTCATAATCCCGATTTTGGGGATTAGTCCCAGCTAAAACAAAGTGAAAATTTAATCCTTCTTTTAAAAGCTTCTCCAAAGCTGGAATTAATAGATTTAACCCCTTTTTGGGATCGATGCGTGACAGAAACAGCACCAATGGCGTATTTGCAGGAATAGCAAATCGAGTGTGTATCGTAGCTTTGTGATTTTCCTGTTTATTTGGGGGAGTGACTCCCAGGGGAATTACCAAATCTCGCGTCGATACCCCAAATCTTTCTGAAATTTTAGCTTCCTGAGGGCTGGTAAAGTGAATGGCTGCTGCATTTGCTAAATTTGCACTTTCTAATATCAGTGCATAAAGTTGTTTTAATAGCCTTTTTTTGCGTAAATCTGCGGGATCGAGAGTACCCAAGGGGCGCAAAATATAAGGAAGCTTTTGCTGGTGACAAATCTTGGCTGCAAAACTGCTTATGGGAGAAAATAAAGCATGGATATGGGCTAAATCATACTTGTGAGCTTGAAGATTTAACCATTTGAGTAAATCAAGAGAAAATTTATAACGGCGAAATGGAGTGCAACGAAAATAGATAATTTCATAGCCATCTTGTGGGACAGGAACGTTTAAGGGAACATCCAGAGGTTTTTGACCGGTATCGCCATTACTGTTAGTTGCGATCGCAGTAACTTTTATACCCTCTCGTGCTAAAGCAGCAGACAGTTCCAGTACCACTTGACTGGGACCGCCGTAAACTAAGGAAATTGAGGGGATTATTTGCAGAATTCGCATCTTCTTGAAGTTAACTGCTCACAATTTCTTTATAAAAATCTAATTGTTGTTTTGCTAACGCTTTATTTGTATATTGCGCCGTGACTCTTTGATAGCCCTTTTCACCTAAATATTGAGCGAAATCTGGTTTTTCCATCAATTTAATTATGCAGTTTGCCAGTGCTTTGCCATCTTTTTCTGGAAATATTAAACCTGCATCGCCGATCACGTGAGGAATTTCTCCAGAATTCGAACCAATTACAGGTACTTGACAAGCCATTGCCTCTATTAAAACATGACCAAATTGTTCTTTCCATCCGCAAGAACCGAAAGTTTTAAATTGATACGTTGTCTCAGAAGGCAATACTAAAGTATTCATCAAATTAATGTATTGCGCTACTTGCTCGTGGGGAACGCTTTCTCGAAAAATAATTCTGTCTTCCCAATTGTTTTCCCTTGCTTTTTGTCTTAATTCTAATTCTAGTTCTCCCCGCCCTAATAATAGTAATTTCCAAGGTTTATCAGATAAGATTTTCAGGGCATCAAAAAGTGTTAGCAATCCTTTTTCTGGGACAAAACGTCCGACAAATCCGATGACGAATTCCTCGGGTTTAATACCTAATTTTTTAGCTAATTCTGGTTGATATTGACGTTTGAATACGCGTTCGTCAACACCTAATTGGGGTATGACTTTAATTTGTCCTTTGTATCCCCGCTGTCTTAGTATTTCCGCTCCTTCTTGATTTCCACAAATAATACCATCGCTATGACGAAGATTGTATTTTTCTAGGAGCGAAACAGGAAATTTTAATTGATAAGGAAGATTCCACCAAGTAAAAAATACATTTTTAGCTTGCAGTCTCAAGATTTTGTTCAGAGCAATCATTTGACTGTAAGCAAGACTTTTAGAACCTTGTTCTACTTGGATAATATGAGGTCGAAATTGCCGCAGTAGGGATATCAAATCATAACCAAAAGCCATCAAGGATTGATGATTTTGATGAAAATTAGAAATCGGTACAAGGCGAAATTTTCCTTGTTGATGGTAATGCGTTTCAATAATTCTATTTTGCACGCCACCTGGTTGCCATTTTTGGGGTACGACAACCGTTACTTCTAGATTTTGTTCTAGTTGAGATAAAGCACGTAATTTCTCACAATTGAGATCGATAATATAAGTGTGGCTTGCTACTAAAATTTTCATATATTTTTTTCAAAAAATTTAATTATCCAGGAGAATGATTAGCAGTTATCAATTGGATTGTGGTCTTGCTGTTGTTCCTCGAAACGAGTATATATTTGACCATCGTTCCAAGGAGATTGAATAATTGTACCCAAAGCTTTTAGAAAGCCCAAAAAGTAGAAAATAGCACGGGTAAAGATTTTGATAGGAGAACCGCTTTTGTGACAAGGGGGACGTCCAAGGACGTGACAGTCAAACAAACGGACATAAAGACGTAAAGCTTGACTAGGAGTGAGATTTTTTAAGCCCATTAAAAAATGGTTGTGGTAAAAAGTAAGTTGGTACTGGAGCGATCGCATGCTAATATCGTGGCAACCACCCGTCTCTTCTCCTAAATGCACCAAATAAGCTTCTGGATCGTACCAAATCTTATATCCAGTTTGCCGCAGCCGCAAACAAAAATCAGATTCTTCTCGTACCGCACTTCCGCAAAACCTTTCATCAAACCACAGTCCGTATTTAGTAAAAATTTCACGGCGAAACGACATATTACAACCTCTGGCGGTTAGAACTTCCTGAGGTTTGACGGTGTGTACAAAATCAATATAGTACCAAGCAATACCAGGATCCATAGCTTGAGGAGGCAGGTATTCTATAGTCTTATCAGTTACACCTGCATCAGCGATTTTCATGCGGTCAAACACTCGTCCGGCGATCGCTCCAATTTCTGGTTTTTCCAAAAAATTTTTGGCATGAGCCGCTAAAAAGCCAGGATGCAAGCGAATATCGTCATCAATAAATAAAATTATCTCACCTTTTGCTCGCCGTATTCCATAATTGCGCGCTCCTGGTAAACTAGCCCAATTGACGCGGAACCATTTAATTTTACCTGCTGCATGTTGTTCCGCTAAGAATACTTCAATTTCTGGTTGATGTTTTGCAGTTTGATCTACCACCAAAACTTCAAAGTTCGGATAATCCTGTTTTAGGACATCTAAAATACTATTGCGCAATACTTCTTCACGACCGTAGGTGGGAATAATAACAGACAATAAAGGAAAATCCATAGCAGATAATTAAATAAATACAGTAAATAAATTGATTGACAATTATTTATTTTCATCCCCCTTGCTGTTGCAATTTTTCCCCCTATCTATAACTGGTAACTTCAACAAAACCCCAGCAGCAAACCAATAATAAACAGCTACCGGATCCACATCCAAAGGGTAATAGTAAGTGTTGTAGCTAATAAAAAGTATAAACACCCACATAGCAGCAGCGTAACTGCGTAAATTACGGTTTTTGATTTGACGATAGGTGCGATAGCAAGTAACTGTTAAAGTCGTAACCAAAGCCACGAATCCAAGCAATCCAAAAATTCCCACTTCATAAAGAATCTTGGGATAATAAGTTTCCACCAGCTTGGTTTGACCTAGAGCACGAGCAGAATTGGTAGCGCGACCCAAACCACTTCCTAAAATGCCATCTACGTTTTTCCAATTCTCTTGAAATTGTTGGACGATAAAGTCGTAAGGAGGCGAAGCATTCCAGCGAGCGATAAAGCTGTCTGTTCTCTCTTGGACAACCGTAGGATTGGTAACCATCGCTACACCCAAAATGAGTGCAAGACCTACAAAGATCGGGATAAAGCGCTTGAGGTTTCCAATTTGACCGGTTAGCAACAATAACATCACAAAGCAGATTGGTACTAAGGCCAAGGCGATTCTTTGTCCGGAAATGACAGCGTTGATAAACACCAATGCTGTTGAAACCAAACTGACAATTCGCCAAACAATCAAAGGATCGCTAAAAGCTGTAGCAAAGGTAAAAAAAGTACTGGAAATTAAAAACCACGCCCATTGCCAAGGAGCGACAAAAGTTCCTGGTAAGCGAATAACTCCTTGACTGGGACTGTAAACAAGCGAACCACCAAAAAAGCATCGCGCTTCTAGAGAAGCCCGAAATAAGTCTGCTCCAACTGCATCTCTTGTACCGTGACATATGCCAGTTAACAGTAAAAAGTATTGAATAATACCTAGAATGCAGCAAATAAGTATCAAAACTACTTGCAAGCGGGAAACTAATAGAAAATCGTGGCGATCGCGAATCCAATAGTAAGTACAACTAATTAAAGGTAGATACCCCAAAAACACTTTCAAACCCAGAATCCCCATCGCAATGGGAAATTCTTTGGCAGCTTCTTCAAATAGTCCATCAGAAGGGGGATAAAGCTGCTGCGAACCATTTACAAACAGTAACGTCAGCATGCATATACCTAATAAAATATACAGAGGAGTTTTGATAGTTTGGGGAATAAGCAAAGGTTGTCGTTTTTGATAGCAAGTTTGCCAAATACTGACAAGGGCGGGAAAGTAAAAAGAGTCTTTTGCTAATTGCAAGATAGGACTGTTGCCTATGTAGTAAGTGATTGTTCCCCCAAATGGTATGTAAATAATAAAAGCAAACAAAGCTTCTCTGGGGTATTTATAGGAAAAAGACATGACGATAATTCCCAGCACTACTGGAATTGCTATCTTGATTCCACCTAATAAAAAAAGAATCAAACCAACAAATAAGCCAACAGTGACAGTAGTGGTAAGTAAATTCGTGAATTCTTTGCGTGCTTGAGCTTGTTTGCGCTTTTGGGCTAAACGTTCTTTCCGGCTAAGGGTAGAATTTTGACTTTGGAATTTCTTCTTTGATAGGGATTTTGGCATGGCAATACCGGTTCTCAGCCATTTGAGTAGCCAATTATACTTTATAGCAGTGGCGAGTTGACCGGTATCAGCAGCAAATCAACACGCACAAAGCAGGCGATCGCTGTTTGATGTGATTACAAACTAAATTCCGCTATATCTTCATCCACATCTTGTCCTGCAACAGTGGGTTGAAAATCACCACCGTGAATCAAATCATCAAAAGAGATTCCTGAATTTTGATAAAGAACATTCAGCACGCTAATCAAATCCCGTACTATTTCCCCGGGAGTCAACAGCGCTTGTGCGCCTAAACGATTGACAATTTCTTGCACAAATGCTTTTAAATCGTCAATTTTTAAAGTTTGCTCGTAATTAAAGTTGAGGGCGTGGATCTCGACCAGTCTTTGCAGCAGCGTGAGAATTTCTGCTTCCGTTAATGGATAAAGGCGCATTACCGGCCCAAAAAACTCCTGTACTTTGGCTTTGGTTACAAAACTACTTTCTTTTGTGCGCCTGCGCCAAGCTGCATCTGCAAAAAGTCCGCGATGGGGATCTTCTAAAAAATTTGTTGTACCGCTGACAAAAACACCCAAATGCTCTGCTTTGCACTGCATGGTGTCGTTGAATATTGCTAACAGTCTGTTGTAATTTTTCTCGCGAGTTACTGTAGTTGGAATTTGACAGATTTGGGCGGCTTCATCTAGTAAGACTAACAGTCCCCGATAGCCAATTTCCGCTACAAATTTAGCTATTAATTTAATGTAGTCATACCAACTGTCGTCATCAATAATTACACGCACGCCCAAGGCAGCTTTTGCTTCAGTTTTTGTGGTGTACTCTCCTCGCAACCACCGCAAAGCGGCACTTTTGAGCTGTTCGTCATCCGAACGGTAACCGCGCCAATAAGCAATAATCACACTGCCAAAATCAAAACCGTGAACTAAATCTTCTATGTATTGAACTACTTCCCTAATTTTGGTTTCGACTCGATCGTCAAAGCCATCGTCATTGGGATGCATTCCAGTTTCTTTGGCTACTTCTTGCTGGATTTTATTAATCCATCCTTCTAAAATAGAAACTAAAGCACCACCTTCAGGACGAGCTTTTGTTGCCAGACGGCTCATTAATTCTCGATAGGTCGCTAAACCCTCGTTATTTGTTCCTGCTAGTCGGCGTTCGGAAGATAAATCAGCATCGGCAACAACAAAGCCTTGCTCAATGGCGCGGTGACGGAGCAATTGTAACATAAAGCTTTTGCCACAACCGTAGTTGCCGATGAGAAAGCGAAATGCTGCGACGCCTTCGGCAATATCATTGAGGTTTTGCAACAGGCTTTGCATTTCCTTTTCTCGACCTACTGCTAAATACTCCAGTCCTACTCTTGGTACTACCCCTGCACCGAGAGAGTTGATGATTGCAGCAGCGACTTTTTTCGAGATTTTCTGCTTTGCCATGGCGAGCACCTCACTTCGGTTTATTTTAACTTGGCCATAGGTCTAGTTTTCAAAACTAGCTAGCTGCTCCCCTTATTGGGTTTGCAAAGACAAAATAGGAAGTAGATCGTATTTTGCATTTTGCAGACGCAGTTAATACCTCATCCGCTTGCTATCCGTACAATCAAAGTGCGATCTGCGCTGCTGTTTGAAAGCTCATGACTGAAAACTTTTTTCTTCATAAAAAGCAACTATTTGACTGCTGGGCGTCTACTTACGACTGGCTGTTTCCTTCGGTATTTTACCAAGCTATTCACAAGCGATTGCTGGAATACGTTGATTTACCACCCCGAGCAAACGTACTGGACTTGGGTTGCGGTACTGGACGACTGCTTAACCGTCTTGCCAAAACTTTTCCAGACTTACACGGTATGGGAGTCGATCTGTCCTCCCAAATGTTGCAGGTAGCACGACGCAATAATTGCTACCATCCGCGTTTAATCTTTGTAGAGGGAAAAGCCGAATCTCTTTTTTTTGCTCAAGAGCAATTTGATGCTGTTTTTAGCACTATTAGTTTCTTGCACTATCCCGAACCCAAACAGGTTTTTGCAGAAGTAACACGGGTCCTCAAGGTCGGTGGAAAATTCTACTTGGTTGACTTTAGCGTTCCCCATCAGGAAGAATTGCAAATCAAACACATAGTTGGTGGTATCAGACTTTACAGCCCAAACCAGCGCCAATTTTTAGGCTCTTGTTGCGGACTTAAATGTGTGGCTCACCATAATTTGCTTGGCCCTGTTTTACTGACAATTTTTACCAAACCTTTAACCATCCACCTTCTGCATAAACACCACAGGAACAATATGTAGCTTTCTTCCTAATTCAGACCACCGAAACTTGCTTTGAAGCGATCGCGGTAATTCCTGGAAACCAATGGGTACAAAACCAAAGCGGCGGTAAAACTTTGCCAATCGCTGACCCAAACATTCTAAATATAATGGCTGGGTAGCACAGGAAATCAAATGCTGAGTGAGAAAACTCCCCAAACCGCGACCCCGCCAAGCTGACGCTACCACTAAACTGCCCAATTCTTGCGCGTTTGGAAAATTGCGCAACTGTCCGCAGGCTACTATTTTTCCATCACATTCAATTACCCAAAATTGTTGCCAGTAAATTTGTGTAGGATCGAGCTTGGCCGAGAACACTAAGTAGCGAATTGACCAAATATCACCAGAAGTTGCTTTCCTAAGCGTACAAGCATCTGGAAGGGATAACAAGTTGCGATTTTGCATAATCGTCCTTGTCAACTAACTCTGGAAATGAATAAGTACACTTATCCTCAAAATTGACTTACAGAACGATTTTACTTTGGTAGCACCCCAGTAAAAATTGCAGGAACAGGTGAAAAAGTACTGTAAATACTGCAATTAGTAAATGCCTTTCCTGGTGTTTCGCGCCCTGTTATCCACGTTATCCGTCTTTATCTACCAGATGGTAGCAATTTTCATGCCTGTCGTAGAGAGATGGTTGAAAATGATACACAAATTCTGGCTACCGTTACAATTGACGTGGAATTGGTTGAGGAATTAAAATCAGACAAATTTCGTTTGGCATCAGCACAGTTGCTTGCAGGGAAATTTCAGTTATTTGCTAAAAATGGGGATGCCTTCTAGCAAACTTCTCTTGCAGACCATCTTGCTGCACTGGAAACGCAGTTGTATTTTGTGGTTATAATTTTTCCAATTGTCCCCATGCTTCTATAAATTATGGTGCGAGCATGTGAGATTTTGGCCTTATCTTGGTATTGACTGGCTTACGTGTTAGTCTGGACGGCTAATAGTATTAATAAGCTGACAATTTTAATTAATTTTAGTTATAAAATCCACTCTGTTGCTCTTTCTCCCAAATCTATGGGAATGCTTACAGCTTTGCCAAGACGGGGCCGCTCCCGGGTTTGTTGGATATAATTTCGCACTTTGGTCGTTCCACCCAAATAATTTAAATAACTAGCAATACTATCTAGATGTTCTTGGTATTCTGCTTCATTAAGGGGAAAAGAAGCTTGCTCTAGGTATTTCCACATAATTTGCACGAATATCTTTCCTTGTGTGCGGCGCAGCTGGATATCGTAAGAGCGTCCCCATTTCTCAAGCAGCAACTGGCGCAATTCCTGTCCTGTCATAAGTCTTCTCAATCAGATTTTACATTTGGTGACGATATTAAGTTCAGTGACTCAAGTATGATAGGAATATAAAGAAATGTAATGCTGTGTTTGTCAAAGATGCGAGATATTTCTTTGAAGAGATCATCTGGCATCTTCAAAAAAAGAAGCATCTGCTCTCAGACAAGAGTTTCTCAAAAACTAGAACTCAAGTCAAAAGAAGTTAACAAAATACACCAAGAACGCGTAGATTATGGCTCAATTTTCAGAATCAATGGACGTTCCCGATATGGGGCGGCGTCAGTTTATGAACCTTCTGGCTTTTGGAACTGTAACTGGAGTAGCTTTGGGGGCATTGTATCCCCTTGTCAAGTACTTTATTCCACCTTCTGGCGGTGCAGTTGGTGGCGGTACCACTGCCAAAGACAAACTGGGTAACAATGTTAAGGTCAGCAAGTTTTTAGAAAGCCATAATGCGGGCGATCGCGTTCTGGTGCAGGGACTCAAAGGCGATCCTACCTATATTGTGGTAGAAAGCAAAGAAGCAATTCGCGATTACGGTATTAACGCTGTTTGCACCCACTTAGGTTGTGTTGTCCCTTGGAACGCTGCCGAAAACAAATTCAAATGTCCCTGTCACGGTTCCCAGTACGATGAAACCGGTAAAGTAATTCGGGGACCTGCGCCGCTATCTTTGGCTTTGTGTCACGCCACAGTACAAGACGATAACATTGTCCTCACCCCTTGGACTGAAACTGACTTTCGCACTGGGGAAAAACCCTGGTGGGTTTAAAGCGTTTGAGAATTGCATCTCAAATCAACACACCTGGCCTCCTTATTTTGTATTATCTACTTTGCTTTGAGACTCTTGATCCTTAAAAGATGAGAAATTCTTGTAAAAAAGCGAGACGAACTCGCCCTCTAAAAGCAACTATACAAGCGTTGCTTGTGGCGATCGCGACGATGACATTTTTCTTCACTAGCGATATAGCCCTTCCCCAATCCGCCGCTGCTTATCCATTTTGGGCACAGCAAACTTACCCAGAAACACCACGCGAACCAACTGGAAGAATTGTCTGCGCTAACTGCCATCTAGCAGCCAAACCGGCGGAAGTGGAAGTTCCCCAATCCGTTCTTCCTGACACGGTATTTAAAGCAGTAGTCAAAATTCCCTACGACACCAAACTCCAGCAAGTAGCCGCTGACGGTTCTAAAGTTGGGTTGAACGTCGGTGCTGTGCTGATGCTACCAGAAGGCTTCAAAATTGCTCCTGAGGAACGCATTCCTGAGGAACTCAAAAAAGAAGTTGGCGATGTGTACTTCCAACCCTACAAAGAAGGACAAGACAACGTTCTGCTCGTAGGTCCTCTTCCTGGCGAACAATATCAAGAAATCGTCTTTCCAGTTCTTTCTCCCAACCCCACCACCGACAAGAACATCCACTTCGGGAAATATGCTATTCATTTAGGTGCTAACCGCGGGCGCGGACAAATTTATCCCACCGGTGAAAAAAGCAACAATAATGTTTTTACCGCTTCTGCTACTGGTACCATAACTAAAATTGCCAAAGAGGAAGACGAATACGGTAACGTCAAATACCAAGTCAGCATTCAAACCGACTCTGGAAAAACAGTGGTTGACACTATTCCTGCCGGTCCAGAATTAATCGTCTCGGAAGGACAAGCAGTAAAAGCTGGGGAGGCCCTCACTAACAACCCGAACGTGGGTGGCTTCGGCCAAGATGATACTGAAATCGTACTGCAAGACCCAAACCGAGTTAAATGGATGATTGCCTTTATCTGTTTGGTGATGCTTGCTCAGCTGATGCTGATTCTCAAGAAAAAACAAGTGGAAAAAGTGCAAGCAGCTGAGATGAATTTCTAAATTTTGTTGAAATTTTGTTGGCGTGCAAATTACATAATTTAGACAGGCTAGATCGTGCCTGTCTTTTTCGTTGCCGCAGCTTTCCCCCCCTGTTAAAAATCACTGCTTGCAAACAACAGTGGTAACATTTCCTGTTAGATAGCCGGAATCCACCACACAGCAAACAAGGAAAACACCTGTTAGTATTTCTATGGCTCGTACTGGTTACACCTTACCAGTTTTTGCAGTAGCTGCTGCCAAAGCCGCTTTGATGCACCTGCAGCAAAAAATAGACACCGGTCAGACAATAGAAATAGATCTGCTTCCCGGAACAGCGGAAATACCAATCTCGCAAATAGCAGCTTTAGATAAATGCAGCGCTTTAGCAATTACCTTGAGCGATCCGGGCGATAACCTCGATTTGACCCGAAATACTCCTGTTTGGGCTTGGATACGGTTATCACCCAGAAAATCCCAAGCTCTGATTTTAGAAGCTGGAGAAGGTTTGGGCAAAACAGCCACAGGAGCTGCAGCTATTTATAGCTACGCTCGTCGTTTGTTCGATGCCAATTTATTACCGCTGATTCCCCAACAGCAAACCGCAACAGTATCAATTATCCTTCCTGAAGGCCGTCAACTTGCACAACGTACCTCTAATGAAGCCTTTGGCATTTTAGAAGGATTAGCTTTGTTAGGGACGAGCGGTATTTCTCAACCCCTGTCTGTAGCCGAGCATTTGCAGGAATTTCGCCTGCAATTGCAAACTAAGGTAAAAAATTGTTCTCACTTAGTTTTTTGTATTGGTAGCAATGGTATGCAGGTAGCACAACGTTTAGGCATACCAGATTCAGCTATTGTGCAAACCGGTAACTGGATTGGTGCTTTGTTGGTAGAAGCTGGCTTGTACCAGGCAAATTCTGTTTTGTTACTGGGGTACCACGGTAAACTGATCAAGCTTGCAGGTGGTATTTTTAACACCTCCAGTCACATAGCCGACGCCAAATTAGAAATTATGGGTGCTGCAACCGTTGCAGCTGGCGGTGATATGGAAGCAGTAAGAAGCGTTTTAGAAGCTAAAACTGCGGACGGGGCACACAAAAAATTGATAGAGCTTGGGCTAGCAGAATCAGTATTTGGGATATTGGCTGCAAAGATTAGTCAAAAAGCTACTGCCTACGTGCAAAAATATGCTAACGTCACCCTCAAGGTCGGTACTATTTTGTTTGACCGTCAAGGCGAAATTATCAGTCAAGATTTGCAAGCTCAACAACTAACCGGAGAATTACTAAATTGAGAATATGAAACGCGTTCTTATTCTTGGCGGAACAAGCGAGGCCACTGCATTGGCAGCGAAAGTTTCCACCTGGCCAGATGTAGAAGTGATTACATCTTTAGCCGGTCGAACCCAGCATCCTTCAGTTCCGGTAGGAGGAACCCTGCGCATTGGTGGGTTTGGCGGGGAAAAAGGACTATCTCAATATCTCCTGGATAACAGAATTGATGTATTGATTGATGCCACTCATCCCTTTGCCGTTCAAATATCTTTTCATGCCGCAGCTGCTGCTGTTGACTGTAAAATTCCGCACTTAATGCTGGTTCGTCCGGCGTGGAAACGACTTCCACCAGACCAATGGATTGAAGTTGACAGCATTGAAGCAGGAGCTGCCATTTTACCCACATGCGGGCGGCGGGTATTTCTAACAGTGGGCAGACAGCAATTAGCACCCTTTGCCGGTCTCAAAGATATTTGGTTTTTGATGCGATTGATCGATCCTCCAGCGTTTGATGCATTAGTTCCGCCAGGAAAGATTTTGTACGCGCGCGGTCCTTTTAGTTTAGACAATGAACGAAAACTCTTGCTAGAACATCAAATTGATACCATTGTGACTAAAAATAGTGGCGGTAGTGCTACCTACGCCAAAATCCTTGCCGCGCGGGAGTTAGGGTTAAAAGTAGTGATGGTGAAGCGTCCACCTGCTCCACCAGCAGAAACGGTGGCTGATGTGGAAAGTGCGCAAAATTGGTTGTTAGAAAAGTTACAATTCTAAATTTTGACCGCTATCCACTGGGTCACTGGTACCATCGCTTTCCACCCTAAAAAACCGCCAATCGGGGCAGCTTGCTGCACGGCGACACGAATTAAATCCCCACCTTTTTGCTTGTGCCACTGCAGTAACTTGTATTCGCTGGAGAGGGTTACCGCATTAGCAACAAAACGTCCGCCAGGACGCAAAGCTTCCCAGCAAGTCTCGAACAAGTTTTCTGAAGTAGCGCCGCCACCTATGAAAATGGCGTCTGGTTGGGGTAAGTTAAAAAGCGCGGCGGGAGCCTTACCTGCGACAATTTGCAAATCGGGTGTACCAAGGGCAGCAGCGTTGGCAGCAATGTACTGCAGGCGGGTAGGGTTTTGTTCGATAGCGATCGCTCGACAGCGAGGATGGCTGCGCATCCACTCAATTGCGATCGAACCGCATCCAGCTCCCACATCCCACAACAACTGTCCCGGTATGGGAGCTAAAGCAGACAGGGTGATAGCTCGCATCTGACGTTTGGTCAACTGACCGTCATGCTGGTAAACATCATCCGGTAGCCCCGCTAACCGAGATAAAGGTACAGCAGAAGCATCAGCAATGCACTCCACAGCAACGGTATTCAAATCTGCTAATTCTGTTTTTGTCCAGGAGGCGGCTGTTCCTTCCACGATTCGTTCCTGGGAACCGCCCATACGTTCCAAAACAATTATTTTACTACCACCAAAGCCACGTTTTGTCAAGATATCGGCTACAACAGCCGGTGTTTGACTGTCTTGACTTAAAATTAGCAACCGCGCTCCAGGATAAATAAAAGCTTGCAGCAGCGCCGGGGAACGGCCGCACAAACTCAATGTTTCCACTTCCGCCAGCGACCATCCCAGTCTAGCACAAGCCAGGCTAAAGGCTGAAGGTGCAGGAACAACAGTCATTTCAGATGTGGGAATTTCCCGAGCCAGGGTAACACCAACACCAAAACACATCGGATCGCCACTGGCCAAAACGCACACAGCCTGACCGCGATGGCGGAGAATTTCCCTTACAGACAGGGAAATAGGCGAAGACCAGGCGATTTTTTGGCGCTCGTCTGGCGGTAGCATGGCAAGATGGCGACTTCCACCAAATATTACCTCTGCACGCTCAACCAAAAAACGGGCGATCGCGCTCAATCCCGATAACCCATCTTCACCTATACCCACCACCGATAACCATTTTTTGTCATTCGTCATCTGTCAGAAATTGGTAGTTAGTGGTTGTTTCTCTACCTAAAAACAACTAACAACAAGTAAAAAAATATTGTATCCACAAGTAAAGCAATTGCCTCATGTTATAATACCCTCACTTAGAGTCGGGAAAGTCTGGTGAAAATCCAGCACTGTGCCGCAGCTGTGATCCGATGTTGGTAGTTAGTCAAACTAACATAAACTAACATTAATAAATTCGGTTAAGTCAGAATGCCGACTCTAGGAGTGTCACACCGACACGATTACGATCTGCTCCCTGCGTCGCACGGGGAAGGAGTTACTTTTGTTGTTGCCACGTGATTTCGTCAGTTGTCCTGGTTTATATTACGGCACCTCAACACTGGATGGCGAACTATACCGCATTCGCATTCCTGGAGGGATCCTCAGCAGCGAACAGTTTTGTGCCATAGCAGATCTAGCAGACAACTTTGGTAGTAGCTGCGTTCAAATTACCAATCGCGCCAACCTGCAAATTCGTAAAATCTCTACAAACATCTGCCAAAAAGATATCTTGCTCAAACTCCAGAAAAGTGGAGTTGCTTTTGCGATTCCCCAGGTCGATCACCTTCGCAACATCATGGGTAGTCCCACCGCGGGTATCGACCCCCAGGAATTAATCGATACTCGTCCCTTGGTGCAAGAATTAAATAACTGTATTGCTACCCATCCCGAATGGGCACCCCTTTCACCTAAATTTAGCATTGCTGTTGACGGTGGTGGTTGCGTTTCGATTAGCGATCGCCCCAACGATATTCTCCTGGCTGCTGTGATGTTAAATGGGGAAATATACTTTCGCCTGCAACTAAGAACAGGCCAATCTGAATTTGTAAAAACAAACATTCTTCTCAAACCACAACAGTGCTTGCCTGTTGTCGCTGCCTCAGTAGCAGTATACTTGCAGAACTTACAAATCAAAATACAAAAAGTAAATTTCCATCGCAAATCCCACCAACCTCGTTTTTTTGAGGTCTTAAATTACCTAGGTATAGAAAAATTTCTGCAAGCAGTTGCATCTACCCTGAATTTTCCACTACCAAGATTTACTTCCCTCCCAAACGATAACTGCACAGCAAATAACAAAACACCCCAGTACCAACATCTTGGTATCCGTCCCCAACGACAATCAGGATTTTTCTACATCGGTACTGTTGTCCCCCTGGGTCGACTAGAAACTTGGCAAATGCGCTTGTTAGGAGATATCGCCCTTCGCTGCGGTAGCAGCACCCTCAGACTTACACCTTGGCAAAATTTATTACTCCCAGACATTCCCCATCAGCACATCCCTACCGTACTCACTCAAATTGAGAACACCAAACTATCCTGGTCTGCAAACAACATACACGGTGCTTTAGTCGCCTGTACCGGTAATCAAGGATGCGCTTCCTCCGCTACCGACACTCAAAATCACGCCTGGAAATTAGCTCAATATCTGCACGAACGAATAAAGTTGGACCAACCTGTAAACATTCACTTCACAGGCTGTGAAAAATCCTGCGCGCAGCAGCTAGAAAGCGATATTACCCTCCTGGGTCACCTCCAGGAAAACTCCACCACCGCTAGCAAGCTTGCAGGATATCGAGTATTCGTCGGCAATGCTGGTAACAACAAATTTGGAAGACAACTGTGCAGTTGGATTTCCTCAGCGAAATTACCTTTACTGCTAGAACGAATGTTGCAAGTTTACCTTGCCAAACGCACAGCTTCAACCGAGTCGTTTCGGACATTCGTAAATCGACACACCACAGCACAGTTGCAAGCAATGTTTGAAATTCCGCAAGCTTTCCACCCAGAAGCAAACAGCTAACAAATAAAAAATGACCCATAATTACATTCGAGATGGAAAGGAAATATATCGTCAATCCTTCGCGCTTATCCGCTCGGAAGCAAATTTATCCATACTTGCTCCTGATTTATCGCAGGTGGCGGTGCGCCTGATCCACGCTTGCGGTATGACCGACATCGTCTACGACCTCGCAGCGTCACCAACAGCAGTCAAAACCGGGCGTACCGCTATTGCTAGTGGAGCGGTTATTCTCTGCGATTGTCGCATGGTCGCAGAAGGTATTACCCGCAAGCGATTACCCGCACAAAACGCCATCCTTTGCACCCTCGATCGCCCAGAAGTACCGCAACTAGCTGAAAAATTAGGAACTACCCGCTCCGCTGCAGCTTTGGAATTGTGGCGACCAAATCTCGAAGGAGCGGTGGTAGCAATAGGTAACGCACCCACCGCCTTATTTCGCCTTCTGGAAATTTTGGATGAAGGTGCAGCAAAACCAGCCTTAATTTTAGGTTTTCCCGTCGGATTTGTGGGCGCTGCAGAATCGAAAGCAGCACTGGCGGCAAACAGTCGCGGTGTGCCATTTATGACATTACACGGGCGGCGAGGCGGAAGCGCGATCGCAGCTGCTGCAGTTAATGCTTTAGCAATGGAGGAAGAATAATGGCAAAAGGCCGCCTTTACGGAGTTGGCGTGGGTCCTGGCGATCCGGAACTATTAACGCTCAAAGCTTTGCGATTGTTGCGCTCTTGCCCTGTAGTAGCCTATCAATCGGCAGAAGATAAAACTAGCATTGCCAGAAGTATTGTCTCTGAATATCTTCCAGGCAACCAAATCGAGGTACTGTACCACTTACCTCGCGCTCTCGATCCGCAAGCAGCTCAACCTATTTACGATCGAGTTGTTACCCCCATAGCCGAACATCTTGCAGCTGGACGCGATGTAGCTGTCCTGTGCGAAGGCGATCCGTTATTTTACGGCTCTTTTATGTACGTATTCACGCGTTTATCCGATCAGTACGAGACGGAAATCGTACCGGGAGTTTCCTGCGCCATGGGATGCGCCTCCGCATTATCAGTACCCTTAAGTTACCGCGATGATATTTTCACCGTGCTACCAGCAACCCTACCTGCAGAAGTACTGGAAACACAATTATCAAACACTGATGCAGCAGCGATCGTTAAACTGCGACGACATTTTGCCAAAGTTCGAGATGTTCTGCAGAAATTAAACATGACATCGCGAGCACACTACATTGAACGAGGAACCATGGCAACT
This sequence comes from cyanobacterium PCC 7702, assembly GCA_000332255.1. Classification (GTDB taxonomy): domain Bacteria; phylum Cyanobacteriota; class Cyanobacteriia; order Cyanobacteriales; family Nostocaceae; genus Chlorogloeopsis. The sequence continues at coordinate 68,849 of KB235926.1, forward strand.
CAGAAGATTATTCCCTTACAGCAAGTAGATCCCGAACAAGTGCCTTATTTTGCAATGATTCTAGTACCGAGTCAGAGTAAACTGTAATGACAAAACTTGCTGCTGCCGTTGTTGTTTTGAATAACAACACTATCCCCGTTGCACAAAAAATTATTAGCGCCGTTGCGGGAGCGCAACTATACGGGCTGGCTGGACGTACTTTTGGCGTAGATGTTAGCTTCTCGCAATTTCAAGTCACGCTGCAGGAATTATTCACCAGCGGTACGCCTATTGTTGGTATTTGCGCTACGGGTATTTTGATCCGAACTTTGGCGCCACTGCTTGCTAACAAGCAACAAGAACCCCCAGTCGTTGCAGTTGCAGAAGATGGTAGCGCAGTTGTACCGCTTTTGGGCGGACTGAATGGTGTAAATAATTTAGCTCAGCAAATTGCCGCCGCCTTAGGTGTAAAAGCTGCGATCACAACTGCTGGTGACATTCGTTTTGGAATCAGTTTGGCAAATCCGCCAGATGGCTATCGTTTATCTGAAGGCTCGGATCTCAAGGCTTTTATCTCAGACTTGCTAGCAGGAAGTACCGTTAGATTAGAAGGTCATGCACCTTGGTTGAGCAATAGCTCCTTGCCTTTAACAGAGGACGGGCAAAGAGTTATCCAAATTACAGAAAAGCAAGTAATTTCCACGCAAGAGCGCCTGGTTTATCATCCCGCCACCATCGCTATCGGGGTGAGTACGTGCGGGCGAAAAAATTGCAGCCATTCGCTCCCAATTGCTGGTATACAACAAATGCTTGTAGATGCACAGCTATCTCCAGCCTCTGTTGCCGGAGTATTTACCAGTACCGCTGATGCTGCCAATCCAGCAATGACGGCGATCGCGGATTCCTTGGGTGTACCGATTCGCTTCTTTACAGCCAAAGAACTGCAAAAAGTTATGTCACAAAACAATACCGCCGATGCAGCTGTAGGATCGGCCTTGGCTGCAACAACCGGACGTTTGGTCATGCACAGGCAATTTTCTGACATCAGCTGCGCCATTGCAATCGCACCGGTACCTATCAATCTCCACACCACGGGTAGACCGCGGGGACGATTGGCGATCGTCGGTATTGGTCCAGGCAAAAAAGACTGGATTTCACCGGAAGTTAGAGACATTCTCTCCCAAGCTACTGATGTTATTGGTTATTCTACGTACTTAGATTTCATCCGCCCTTTCATCGGGAACAAAAAGCAGCATAAATTTGACAATCGAGAAGAAATCACACGAGCGCGAACAGCACTCGATTTAGCTGCAGAAGGTCGTTTGGCAGTACTAGTCTCCTCAGGTGACCCCGGTATATACGCAATGGCAGCGGCAGTATTTGAAACTTTAGATCAAGAACGCAAACCAGAATGGGAAAGTATTGAAATTTACGTCGCACCAGGTATCTCTGCCATGCAAGCAGCAGCAGCAAAAATCGGCGCGCCCCTCGGTCACGACTTTTGTGCCATCTCTCTTTCAGATATTTTAAAGCCCTGGTCGGTGATAGAAAAGCGAATCCATGCTGCTGCAGAAGCTGATTTTGCCATCGCATTTTACAATCCAGTATCCAAACAACGAACTTGGCAACTACAACAAGCACGAAATATATTGCTGCAGTATCGCCGTCTTGATACCACCGTAGTAATTGCGCGTCATGTGGGTAGAGAGGGAGAATCTGTCAAAATTTCTACCCTAGAACAACTGTCGCCCCTCGACGCAGATATGCAGACTGTTATTATTGTTGGTTCTAGTCACACCCGGACTGTGCAACAAGACAATGGTAATACTTGGGTTTATACTCCCCGTCGATACATACAACAACAGCTGTAGTTTACTTAGGTCTTGGGGTAAAGTTGCCCAATGAAACTGGAAAATCACGGCAAGCCGGCACGTACGACCCGCAATTTGTCGAAGCTTAGCTGTACAACTTCCTTGTTCTTCCCCATACTCGGTCGGGCGATATGCTATCCGGTAGGCTTCGCGATTACCTCCGGTACGCTTCGCGATCGCTGCTAATCTAAAATTTTTAGAATAAATCATTCTCAGGATGGATGTTTTTATAAACATATTTCTATCGCTGGAAGATTACACTTAACTTATAAGCAAAGGCAGTGTAGAAACAGGGCTGTTCCCAACCGCATTTTTTGTGCGTTACCTGTGACCGTCTAGCTTCCCAAACAGCCTGGAGAAGCTTTGAGAAGGAGGAATATATATGAGTGACTTTTGCCCGATTCAGCGATTTGACCACCTAGAATTTTATGTTGGTAACGCTAAGCAGGCAGCACTCTTTTATGCAAAATGTTTCGGATTTACAAACACAGCTTATCGAGGATTGGAAACGGGAAGCCGCGAAATAGCATCCTACACGATGCAGCAAGGAGATATTCGATTTGTTTTCAGCACTGGATTAACCCCGGAGCACCCCATCTCCAAAAGCGTTCTCAAGCACGGTGACGCAGTAGGAGTTATTGCTGTAGAAGTACCAGATGCAGTCAGCGCTTACAAACAAACAACCGCACGAGGAGCTGTGGGAGCAATACCTCCCACCCTCGAAGAAGATGCTCACGGAATATTGCGTTACTCAGCCATTTACGCCTATGGAGATGTGTTAATCAAGTTTGTAGAACGCAGTGATTATAAAGGTGTATTTGCTCCTGGTTTTAGACCTTCCAATCACGCACACCTCAAAGGAATTCAAATGGGTCTAAACTCCATCGATCACGTAGTTGGTAATGTCGAACTCGGTGCAATGGATCGATGGGTAGAATTTTTTGCCAAGACCATGGGATTTAGCCTTTTAGTGCATTTTGACGACAAAACTATTTCCACAGAATACTCAGCCTTAATGTCTAAGGTGATGCAAAATAGTAGCGGCAAAATTAAATTACCCATTAACGAACCAGCTCGAGGCAAACACAAATCCCAAATAGAAGAGTATCTAGAATATAATTGCGGTCCCGGAGTGCAACACGTAGCACTTTCTACCGACAACATTATTGAAACGGTGACTCGCATGAAAGCAGCAGGTGTTGAGTTTCTCAGCACTCCACAAACCTATTACGAAGATTTAGAACAACGGGTAGGAAAAATAGAAGAACCTATAGAAAAACTAGCAGAGTTAGGAATATTGGTAGATAGGGACCCAGACGGATACTTACTTCAGATTTTTACCCAACCGGTACAAGATAGACCAACACTATTTTTTGAAGTTATTGAGCGCCATGGAGCGCAGGGATTCGGTGAAGGAAACTTCAAAGCCTTGTTTGAAGCTATTGAACGCGAACAAGCACGGCGCGGGAATCTTGTCACCATATAAAAAAAGGGGGAGTGAAATTATGACTTATTACTATAGATTAGGAAAAATTCCCCGCAAGCGACACACCCAATTTCGCCAACCCAATGGCTGCTTGTATCACGAAGAATTAATTAGTATTCTCGGCTTTTCTGGCGTGCAATCTTTACTGTACCATCTACGTCCGCCAACCCAGATTCACAAAATTTTGCTGCAGCGATCGCCAGATATTCCCCCAGAGGAGTCAGGACCTTTACGTCCTCGCCACCTGCGAACAGCAACCGTAGCAGCAAGCGGCGATGCGGTAGAAGCACGAGTTCCTTTGATGCTAAATGCAGATCTTTGCATTGGAGTTGCTCGTCCTACCCAATCCATGCAGTATTGGTATCGCTGCGCTGACGGAGATGAGGTCATTTTCGTTCACGAAGGCAGTGGTGTCTTCGAAAGCCAATATGGTATCCTTCGTTACAAAACAGGAGATTATTTAGTTATTCCTACTGGTGTACTGTGGCGAATTATTCCTGATGAGGGAATCGAGCAGCGCATGCTTTTTATAGAAGCTTGCGGACACATCGAGCCTCCAAAGCGTTACCTCAACAGTTACGGTCAATTCCTCGAACACTCTCCCTACTGCGAACGCGACATTCGCCCACCCCAGGAATTGATTACCCACGATGAGGAAGGCGAGTTCGAGGTGCGAGTTAAAGCTAGAAACCAAATTACTAGTTATATTTATCACTATCATCCCTTAGATGTAGTAGGTTGGGACGGACATCTTTGGCCTTTTGCCTTCAACATCGAAGATTTTGAACCGATTACGGGACGAATTCACCAACCTCCCCCCGTACATCAAACTTTTGAAGGACCGGGATTTGTATTGTGCTCGTTTGTACCGCGTCTTTTTGATTATCATCCCCTAGCGATTCCAGCTCCTTACAACCATTCCAACGTTGATTCCGACGAAGTCCTGTACTACGCCCGAGGAAACTTTATGTCGCGCCAGGGCATTGAGGCAGCATCGATTACCCTTCATCCCCGGGGTATTCCCCACGGTCCTCATCCAGGAACTTATGAAGGTTCGATCGGGAAAGAACGAACGGAAGAATTGGCAGTGATGATCGATACTTTTCGCCCGCTGCAGCTGACAAAATACGCGCTGGCTTTAGAAGACAAAGATTACCCCTATAGTTGGATTTCGCGATCGGAAATTGGAAAATAGAGGTGTTTTCTATGACGAACGTGACGGTAACAACACCCAGAAATTTAAGTGTTTCCTCGCGGATACAAGAACGTTTGCATCGAGGAGAACTCACCCCAGCTCAGGTAGAAGATTTTCGTGATTTTCTGGCGGAGGTGGAGCAGAAATTTTTGCATCACCGCATCATCACTAATAACGCCTACACTCGTTGGTTTCGTAACGGTACGGCAACAGATGAACAATTGCGGCACTTTATCAAACAATTTTCCGTTTTCTCCAACCAATTTTTAATCGCAGCTTTGTTGAAAGAAATCAACTCGCCTACCCTAGAGCAGTCGCGAGCAAGTCGAGAGATTTTATTAAACGAACTAGGCGTTATTTACCGTCAACCCGAACAAGCAGTAAACCAAATACAAGTCCAAACAGAAGAGGAAAAAGATAGAGAAGGCGACCCGGAATTAGTGAGCACCCAAGGAACGGTGGATGGCGGTATCTATCGTTTTCGAGCAGCTCATTTTGAATGGTTGCTGACGGTTGCCCAGGATTTGGGACTGCATTACGAAGATATCGGCAAACGCAAGCACGGAACAGCTACAACTTTACATTTTTGTGATGAATTGATCCGCCTTTACGGCAGTGAAGACCCGCAAATTGCAGAAGGTGCTAGTTTTGCAGTGGAGAATTGGGCCGCAGCAGGTTTTTGGCAAGAGTTGGAAGACGGATTGCTTCAGATTAAAAAGACGCGACATCCCCAGTTACACTTGGCCTTCTTCAGCTGGCACAATCGCGTCGAAGCCCAGCATGCTGGACATACGCTTTTGGAATTGGAAGAAGTTTACTTTCAGCCAGACTTCGATTGCAGCAAATTTATACAAGGAGGACAAGAAATTTTAAATGCGATCGCCGTTTTCTGGGATGGATTGAATAATGACCGTTGGCAACACCTTTAAAAGCATGCCTTCGTTCGCGGAGCGTGCCGGAGCGGAGGGCATATCACTATCCCAAGGTGCTTTTGACCGCTAAAACCAATTTTTCTGCACCCACCTTGCCTTTATTAACCGCTACTGTTCTTTCACCATTATTTTTACAAAACGCATGAGCAAGCAAGTGTCACTCGCACAACTTCTTGGCTGTGGCTTGGAAGCAAAGGCCGCTGGTGCACTGCTATTGGAGATAAATCAATGCCTTCTTAGCTGTGCAAGTGCTTGTGAATGTTGGCAATATCTAATTCAGAACATTCTCAAACCCAGCCATCCCTTTGCGCTTCACCAGCTGCTTTATGAAACGGTTTACCGCGATTGGGACACCAACCAAAAAGGACCGCCTCCAGCTTGGTTTCCCTCAAAACAGCAGATACAAGCAACTAATATAGCGGCGTTTATCAAACAGCTAAAGCTAGATTCCTACCCAGAATTTCATACTTGGTCAGCACAACATCGAGCTGAATTTTGGGAGATGGCGATCGCGCGACTTGGTATCCGCCTGCACGAACCCTACACTCAAATTGTGGACTTATCTGGCGGTGTAGAATTTGCCCAATGGTTGGTAGGAGCTCGTTTAAACATTGCAGAAAGTTGTTTTCTCGCACCTTTAGACCATCCTGCAATTATCTTTCAACAACAGCAAGAAAGTTCCCTAAAAAGCTGGAGTTATGGAGAACTTTTGGCATTAACCAATCGAGTTGCCAATGGACTGGTAGATGCTGGCTTTGCTCCTTTTGATGCGATCGCCATTGTTATGCCCATGACCGCCGAAGCTGTGGCCATCTACCTGGGAATTGTCAAAGCTGGTTGTACAGTAGTCTCCATTCCCGACAGCTTTGCTGCTTGTGAAATTGCCGCACGCTTGCGCCTATCCCAAGCTAAAGCAGTTTTCACCCAAGATTGCATTTGGCGCGGTGGCAAACAATTACCTGTTTATGCCAAAGTAATCGATGCGAATGCACCCAAAACCATTGTTTTGAGTTCATCTGGCTGTGTGAAACTCCGTCTTGGTGATTTAACTTGGGAGCAGTTTCTCAGCGCTAACGACAAATTTGCAGCTGTTTTTACCCATCCTGACGCCTACACTAACATCCTGTTCTCCTCAGGAACAACAGCACAACCCAAAGCAATTCCCTGGACGCAAACAACTCCGATTAAATGTGCGTGTGACGGCCATTTGCATCACGACATTCATCCCCAAGATGTGGTAGCCTGGCCCACTAACTTAGGATGGATGATGGGACCTTGGCTAATTTATGCCACTCTCATCAACAAAGGAACTATTGCTCTTTACTACGGCACGCCTACAGAACAAGGATTTGGTAAGTTTGTTCAGGACGCCCGTGTCAACATATTGGGTGTTGTCCCCAGTTTGGTCAAAACTTGGAAAACAACTGGCTGCATGCAAGGATTGGATTGGAGTGCAATCAAAGCTTTTAGCTCCACAGGCGAATGTTCCCATCCCCAAGATATGCTGTTTTTGATGTCTTTGGCTGGCTACAAACCAGTTGTAGAATACTGCGGCGGTACAGAAATTGGCGGAGCTTATATTACGGGTACCTTAGTACAGCCTGCTATTCCCTCTACCTTCACCACACCAGCTGTGGGTTTGGATGTGGTAATCGTTGACGAAGCAAAAAAAGTGGCGGACAAAGGAGAAGCTTTTATTGTTCCCCCTTCTATTGGACTGTCGGCGGAATTGTTAAATCAGGACCACCACCAAGTTTACTTTGCCAATACTCCCTGTTTGAATATTCCCTTGCGCCGCCACGGCGACCAAATGGAACGGTTACCCAACGGTTACTACCGCGCTCGCGGTCGCGTTGACGATACGATGAACCTAAGCGGTATTAAGGTCAGTTCGGCAGAAATCGAGCAGATCCTCAACGCAGTAGAGGGAATTCAAGAAACCGCCGCGATCGCTGTTTCTCCCCCCCAAGGCGGACCAAGCCAGTTAGTAATTTACGCAACGCTAGAAAAAAATACGCCCCCCGACCAACAAGCACTGCAAACTTCCTTGCAGACAGCGATTCGACAACACCTCAATCCGTTGTTTAAGATTCATGATGTTGTGATTGTCGAGTCTTTACCCCGCACTGCTTCCAACAAAGTTATGCGTCGCCTGTTGCGCGATCGCTACCAAGCCACGCTTCGATCGTAAAAAATCTATGACCAGCATCTTTCCAGAACAAGAAGCCGCACTCAAGCTTGAAGATTACGATGTTAGCCAAGAATGTGGTTTTTTACCGAGTCAATCTCCTGCTCGTGCTCAACTACCACCAGCTTTTGAGCAGGTGCAACAAGCTGCTGCTTTACTCCCGAAATGGCTAACTACCGGTAAGATTCGCTCCCTGATAGAGAACCTCAGGGAAATAAACGCAGACCCAAAAAACTTAGACCAGATGCAACTGCGCCGACTGATGCAGGTATATTCCTTCCTCGCTCACGCCTATGTTTGGGGCGAAGCAACACCCGCAAAAGACTGCCACGCAATCTTGCTGTACCGTATTATCAGATTTCCCAAATGCTAGGTAGACCTCCTGTTTTGTCCTATGCTTCCTATGCTTTGGATAACTGGGTGCGGATTCGGGAAAATCTACCCGTTGAAATCGGTAATATCATTATTTCCCAAAATTTCTTGGGCGGACTGGATGAAGATTGGTTCATTCTCATCCACATTGATATCGTAGACGCGCGAAGCGCGGCTTCTCGTTAGAGAAGCTAAAGCTGCACCTGCACTTGCTGCTATTCCCCCTCTTTTGCAAGCGATCGCTACACAAAAATTTTCCGCCGCGATCGCTGCTTTAGAAGAAATCAAAAAAGCCTGGACAAATATCAACACTACCATGCAGCGCATGCCCCAAGGCTGCGATCCCTACATTTACTTCCACCGTGTTCGCCCCTACATCCATGGCTGGAAAAATAATCCCGCACTACCACAAGGACTCGTCTATGAAGGCGTAGAAGAATACAACCAAAAACCACAACAGTTTCGCGGCGAAACAGGTGCCCAAAGCTCCATACTACCTACCATGGATGCTTTATTCAATATCTCCCACGAACGCGACCCCTTATGGCAATACCTGATGGAAATGCGAAATTACATGCCACCCAAACACCACGCCTTTATCAAAAAAGTGGAAAAACACTCTACCTTGAGGAATTTTGTTATCAAACACAAACAACAAGTACCAACACTTAGAGTATAATGACTGCGTGTCCCTGATCGAAAAATTCCGTACCCAACATTTGGAATTCGCTCACCGCTACATCCACCAGCGAACTGCTAAGTTCTACAACAATACCGATATCGGTACAGGCGGTACACCTTTCCTAAAATATTTGCAAAAACACCGCAACGAAAGCAAACAGCATCTATTATAAGTAGTTGAATTTCCTCTCTCAGTCCTAAAAAAGGAAGCCTATTCCTGCAGGAAAATCTCATAACCTCAGGTAAAAATTCTATTAAAAACATCTTAATGTTTTTGTCCTTTGTCACTTCTGCAGTTTTTTATCAATTCTGACAGAAAGCCCCCATACGAAACACAGTGAAGCTTGGGGATGAAAGCCAGGGCAAAAATTAAAACACTTAACCAAATAACCCTAATTAGTTAAGCGTTATAGAATCAGACGTATGGGAAATAAGGCTTACAAATTCAAAATCTATTCCAATCAAGAGTAATCAGCATTTTTGGCAAAATGTTTTGGTTGTTCGAGATTTTTCTACAACCACTTTTTAAGAGTAACTACTGATGTTTACGTAGAATCCAAGAAATCTCTGCGATACAAAGAATGGGCAAAACTCTTAGTTTCTCTTAAGTCTGAATTTAAATAGCTTAAAGATGTTAATTCCGAATCACTACAACAAACACTACAAGATTTAGAGTCTGCATTTACCAGGTTTTTTAAAAAATTAGGAGGGTATCCCAATTTCAAAAAGAAAGATAATCGACAATCGTTTAGAGTTCCACAGCATTTTTTAAGAGATGAAAAAGGATTTCTAAAACTTCCAATCGTTAGAGATGATGACACGCCTTTTTACGGAAAATTTTTGGATTTGGAAATGCTTGTGGGATATACGGGGAAGGAGCGTAGTGCTGTAGACGCGCGAAGCGCGGCTTCTCGTTAGAGATGAATATCGAAATTTATTTGCTCAAGCTGAGTTTAAGCTAACGCAGATTTTTCCTACGCAGGCTTTGGTAAGTGTAATTGAAGGTGTGCGCAGCTAGCTGAAATAGTCAGCGCTCAAGTGCTTAACTACAGCACTAAAGTGCTGACTATTAACTGTAGCGCTAAGGTCTTGCTACTGGCTGAGTTTATTGTCTAGTCTGGGTATGGGTTGCCGACCGGGATTGAGACGCCCTTGAGATGCGTATCCAACAGAAACGAGAACTAAGATCGCCTAGCGACTCCATACATAAGAGTAACGATGACGATTCGCCAGTCCTGGAGGTTGAAGCTACTGTGTGCTGCAACAGTTAATTCTACCAATTGTCTGAGCAATTGCGGGGGGATGGGGTCTCTGAGTTGAAAGTTTTGATAGAACGACGCTTTTGGATAGCACTCGGGACGTCTAGTGGAGCGATTGAATTAATGGGATTCCCCTAGTATTTGGACTCGGGGGCGATCGCTTTTTAAACTGTCAGTTAATGCGCTTTTTGTAATTCAAGGGTGGGATAATCGGTATAGCCTCTTGCTGTTCCACCGTAAAAGGTAGATTCATCGGGTTCGTTTAGGGGTGCATTATAAAGAAAGCGTTTGGGTAAATCTGGATTAGCTATGAACAGTCTGCCAAAGGAAACTAAATCTGCTTGTTTGGCAGCCAGAACGGAATTAGCTTTTTCCAAGGTATAGCCTCCATTGACCATTAATGTACCTTGGTAGCGTTCCCGTAGGTGACTGGTAGGTACAACAGTTCCTCCATGTCTGATATCTGCTTCTGTTGCTTCATAGATATGTAGATATGCTAAGTCAAATTGATTTAAAGCTTCTGCTACATAACCAAAGGTCAGCAGCGGATCCGAGTCAGACATGTCATTAAATGTCCCGCTAGGAGACAAGCGTACTCCTACCTTTTTTGCACCCCAGACACCAATTACTGCTTGTGTTATTTCCAGCAAAAATCTAGCGCGGTTTTCGAGCGAACTTCCATATCTATCTGTGCGGTGATTTGTACCGTCCCGGAGGAATTGATCGATTAAATAACCGTTGGCGGCGTGAATTTCCACACCATCAAATCCAGCAGCAAGGGCGTTCTGTGCTCCTTGGCGGTACTGCTGTACAATTTCAGGAATTTCCCAAGTTTCTAAAGCGCGGGGTGTAACAAAAGGTTTCATTCCTTCATAGGTCCAGGCTTCTCCTTTAGGCTTGATAGCAGAAGGTGCTACGGGTAACGCTCCGTCCGGTTGCAAATCTGGATGGGAAATGCGTCCGACATGCCATAGTTGCAGGTAAATTCTTCCTCCATTTTGATGTACTGCATCTGTTACTAACTTCCAACCTGCTATTTGTTCGGGCGAATGAATACCTGGTGTAAAAGGATATCCTTGTCCTTGGGGTGAAATTTGAGTGGCTTCAGAAATAATTAATCCTGCAGATGCACGCTGAGCGTAGTATTCTGCGTTAAGCTGGTGGGGTACGTTTCCCTTTCCTGCGCGGTTACGCGTCAGAGGAGCCATAACGATACGATTGGGTAGTTCTAAGTCACCAATTTTGTAAGGTGTGAATAAATTAATGTTAGTATCCATCAGTTAATGTTCCAAAAATTGTCTTTATTTTTATTGACGCTGCAGTTTAGCGATCGCCTGTTTCAGAACGTCGTACTGTCTTCGCCGATTGGTTAAACAACAATTCTCGCGATTTTTGGGGATCTAAGGCTTGATTTTTGAATGCTTCTGCTTTTTCATAGGCGCGAATTGTAGCTGGACGCGCTTTGATTGTCTCAAACCAACGCTTGAGATGGGGGAAATCCTCTAGGTTTTGCCCTTGACGTTCGTAAGGTACAATCCAAGGATAAGATGCAATATCGGCTATGGAATAGTAATTACCAGCAATAAATTCCCGATCGCTCAGTCGTTTATCTAATACGGCGTACAATCGTCCTGTCTCGTTGACGTAGCGGTTGATGGCATAAGGTATCTTTTCTGGTGCATACTGACTAAAGTGGTGGTTCTGTCCCGCCATCGGTCCCAAACCTCCAACTTGCCAAAATAACCATTGCAAGACTTCTACGCGATCGCGCAGGTTGTCGCGAATTAACTTGCCAGTTTTCGAAGCTAAATACAGTAGTATGGCTCCAGATTCAAATACAGAAATTGGCTCGCCACCATCAGCTGGTTCTTTGTCAACGATCGCGGGAATGCGATTGTTGGGTGAAATCTTCAAAAATTCTGGTTTAAACTGATCGCCAGCACCAATATTTACAGGAATAATGGTATAGGGCAATTCAGCTTCTTCAAGGAACATAGTAATTTTGTGACCGTTTGGGGTTGTCCAGTAGTAAAGCTCTATCATCAATTACTTCTCCTAATTTGGTCGTCAAGTTAAGTCGGTGTTTTTTTTAGCTGGCGATTGGTTACTTTCGCTTGGCAAGTTTGTCTGAACTCAAAGTTCTAACCACAAACCTTCGTTTCATGCTTGGTGAGTGCTTTTTAATTCTGTGATATCACTGCATCTACGCAACTGCGTACGCCACTGGCGAAAGTTGAACTACAGTTTGTTTTGTTGCACCAACGCAATTTCTGTGTTTTGCCTTGTTCTCAAGATAGATGCTGTGCTAAAGTTTTAGTCGAGGTTGTTTTTGGCACCACACCCACAACCGTATTGACTTGCCTGCCGCCTTTGAACACCATCAAGGTAGGAATGCTACGAATCCCGTAATGACTAGTAACAGCGGGATTCTGCTCTGTATTCAATTTCACTACTTTTAATTGTCCTGCAAAGTCAATAGCTATCTCATCTACCACTGGAGCCACCATGGGACAAGGACCGCACCAAGGCGCCCAAAAGTCTACTAATACTGGAATTTCGCTTTCTAGAACTTCTTTTTTGAAAGTGGCTTCTGTCACATTCGTAATGGATGACATATTTGCCTGCCTTTATTCGTTTATTCGATAAAATCGAATAAATAAACTATAAGAGATTTTATGAGATAATGCAAGTATGAGATGTTTATATCACCCAGAGCGAAAACATATTTCTTTAGCAGGGGTATTGTATGCCTTAGGGGATCCTGTGCGATTGGAAATTGTGCGACAGTTGGCGACTAAGGGAGAGCAATGTTGTGCAGATTTCGATTTTGCGATCGCTAAGTCCACCATGTCCAATCACTTTAAAATATTAAGGGAGTCGGGGGTAGTTTGGACTCGCAAAGAAGGAACACAACATATAAATTCTTTGCGGCGGGAAGATTTAGAGGCTTTATTTCCGGGGTTGTTAGACGTGGTTTTGCGAGCAACTGCAAAAGGAGTCAATCAAAAGTCGTCGCTTGATGACAAGCAGCAATTAACAGTTAATCACTAGATTGTGGAAACCTTCGCTCTCTTACTTCCAGGCTGTAATTTTGCACTGCTTTGATAATTTCCGAACGTAAATCCGTATAAACTTTAGCAAAAGGCGGCTGTTTTTCGGAAAGTCCAAGTACGTCAGAAGTGACTAAAACTTGACCGTCACAGTAGGGTCCCGCACCAATACCGATGGTGGGGATACTAAGTTTTTCTGTGATTTGGCAAGCCAGATCGGAAGGGATGTGCTCTAGGACGATAGAAAAGACACCAGCTTTTTCCAGAGCGATCGCTTGTTGTAAAATTTGTTGCCGTGCTGCTTCCGTTTTTCCTTGTTGTCGCAAGCCAATTTGATGAACGGATTGTGGAGTCAAGCCAACGTGACCCATAACAGGAATTCCCGCCTCTACCAAACGTGTAATAGTTCTGACCATAGCGGGATATCCCCCTTCTAATTTTACTGCCTGTGCTCCGGTTTCTTTGAGTACGCGGCCAGCAGAGTGTATTGCTTGCGGGATGCTTTCTTGATAGCTCAAAAAAGGCAAATCTACAACTATTAAAGCGCGTTTGACGCCGCGGCGAACAGCTTTGGCATGGTGTAGCATTTCTTCGAGGGTAACTGGTAGTGTAGTTTCATACCCTAACACTACCGCCATGGAATCACCTACCAAGATCAAATCCACACCAGCTGCGTCGAGCAATTGGGCGATGGCGCAATCCCAAGCAGTTAGCGCCACAATTTGACGTTTCTGCTGCTTCCATTGAATTAATTCCCGGGTAGTGATTGCCATTTGAGATTTCAGATTTGCAAGTTAGCAGTTATGGGTTACCAGTACCAGACCTCACTTCACGGCGCGAGTAAAAGCTAAATGAGGCTTTGCACCAGTCATTTTTGGCATCAACCAAGCTAAACCTTCTGTGGTACCGATCCATAATTTCTTACCAACATCCGTAGCAAGAGTCAGCACGCGACTGGAAGGAAGACCGGGAACTTGGCGATCGAGTACAGCTCCTGTATTTGGATTTAATCGTAGCAAACCATTACTAGTACCGATCCAAACACTGCCATCTTGAGCAAAACGTATAGCTTTAACATCCCGTCCCCTTAGGGGAGTTACAGATCGCACTACAGTACCAGTTTTTGGGTTAATTACTAAAAGACTGTTTGGCATTCCCGCCCAAATCAAACCTTCCGGACTAATAGCAACAGCTTGCACAGTACTTCCTGGTAATTGGTCAATCCGCTTCATAATATAAGCGCTAGCAGTGTTAACGCGCACCAGACCATCCAGCGTTCCTACCCACAGTTGACCTTCTGCATCTAAAGTCAAAGCATTAGCACTCACACCGGGAAGATTTTTCAATGTAGTCATAATCAAACCTCGATCGGGACTGATCAAGGCTAAGCCATTATCCGTTCCTACCCATAAATAACCTCGCTTATCAATTAATAAAGATAAAACTCTTTTAGAAGGCAAAAATAAATTTTGTGCAGTAATTTCGCTGGTACGAAGGTCTACTCTTTGCAATCCTTCATAAGTTCCCACCCACAAGCGTCCCACTTTGTCTTGGGCTAAAGCGCTAATGGCGCGATTTGGTAAAGCTACACGAGCTAGTATTTTACCAGTGTTGGGATCGATCCGCGACAATCCCCGCCAAGAAGCTACCCAGAGATTACCTGTATAATCTGGCTGCAAGGCGCTAACGCGATAATCGGTTTCTTGTAATCTTTCTTGTATATCCCGCTCGTCGGGTAAAGGCTGTACTCTTGGTGGTGGAGCAGTAGCTGGGTAAGAAGGAGTTATTCTCGGCGGACTGAGATGAGGAATTTTTGGCAGTGGAGTAGTGTTATCAATTTTTGAGCTAGTGGTTGGATTTGCTAAAGCTAAACTTGGCAAAATTATCAAACTCAACAAATTCAAGGTTACCCAGAAACTAGTACGCTTGCAAAACACCTTCACGAGACACATCTCCTTGAAAAACAGTTTTCATCGCCTCCGTCCCAACAGGCTGATGTTAATTTCAGTGTTCCCTGCAGACGTACTTTATTAAACTGTATTTGCGATTTTTCTCTTTTGTTGTGAACTAGGTGGTTATTATTTGTATTTAGTGCCCTTACCCCACAGGATGGATGCTTTGTAAAGTATCTTTGATAAAATTTTGAAAATAATTTAAATAAAATATTTAAATATAAAAGTTAAAAAGATCGCAAGAATAACTTATTACATTCTTGATATATTGTGAAACAAGTTACGAATTGCGTGGTGTGCAGATAGTGTTTCGCTCGCTACTCCTTGAGTTGTAAGCCAATCTGCAGAGCGTTCCCAACCTGTAACAGCTCTTGGAAAAGGTGTGGGAGTTGAAAAAGCACTATTAACTTTTTCAAACTCGCCTGCTTTCAAAGCCTTACAGTCAGGACAGCAGCAGGGACGCTTCGGGAGCCAATCAAGCCACATTCGCTAGGCTGGCTGCAGAGTTCTATGGCGCCGAATAACTTGAGTAGAGTGCAAGCAAGCGATGATAAATCCAGTTTTGCTCCTGGAAGTGGGAAAAACTAGAGGAGAAACACGCTCATAGAAAAATGTTCCTGGAGATAGTACAACCAGTAAACTATTTTTCAGGCGCGATCGCCTGGGAAAACTGTGTTCTCAGCTTGCGAAGAGAGCGAAAGAAGAAGTAGCACGCAACGAAATTTGTAAGTATAAAGAGTGACTTCTTGGAAGGAAATTATGTCTTACGCTCAAACGAAGACTCAGACGAAAACAGGGTATCAAGCAGGGGTAAAAGATTATAGACTTACCTACTACACCCCTGATTACACACCCAAGGATACAGATCTTTTAGCAGCATTCCGCGTTACGCCCCAACCCGGGGTACCCCCCGAAGAAGCAGGGGCGGCCGTAGCTGCTGAGTCTTCCACTGGTACTTGGACAACCGTATGGACAGACTTGCTCACCGATCTAGATCGCTACAAAGGTCGTTGCTACGATATTGAACCAGTTCGAGGCGAAGACAACCAATACATCTGCTACGTCGCTTATCCTCTGGATTTATTTGAAGAAGGGTCTGTTACCAACATGTTCACCTCTATTGTTGGTAACGTGTTCGGTTTCAAAGCTCTCAAAGCTTTGCGCTTAGAAGATATACGAGTTCCTGTAGCATATTTGAAGACATTCCAGGGACCTCCCCATGGAATTCAAGTTGAGCGTGACAAATTAAATAAATACGGTCGTCCGTTGCTGGGTTGTACAATCAAACCCAAGTTAGGTTTGTCTGCAAAGAATTACGGACGCGCTGTTTACGAGTGCTTGCGCGGTGGTTTGGACTTTACCAAGGACGACGAAAACATCAACTCCGCACCTTTCCAAAGGTGGCGCGATCGCTATTTGTTCGTAGCCGATGCCATCCACAAAGCTCAAGCCGAAACAGGTGAAATCAAAGGTCACTACCTCAACGTTACTGCTCCCACCTGCGAAGAAATGTTAAAACGGGCAGAGTTCGCCAAAGAACTGAAAATGCCCATTATCATGCACGACTACCTGACCGCAGGCTTTACCGCTAACACCACCCTGTCTCGCTGGTGTCGCGATAACGGTTTGTTGCTTCACATCCACCGAGCTATGCACGCAGTTATCGATCGCCAAAAGAACCACGGCATCCACTTCCGCGTTTTGGCAAAAGCCCTGCGCATGTCTGGTGGCGACCACATCCACACCGGTACCGTAGTTGGAAAATTAGAAGGCGATCGCGCCATCACCATGGGCTTTGTCGACCTGTTGCGGGAAAACTACATTGAACAAGACAAGTCTCGCGGCATCTACTTCACCCAAGATTGGGCTTCTATGCCTGGTGTAATGGCAGTTGCTTCTGGCGGTATCCACGTCTGGCACATGCCAGCTTTGGTAGAAATCTTTGGTGATGACTCCGTACTACAATTTGGTGGCGGTACCCTCGGTCACCCTTGGGGTAATGCTCCTGGCGCTACCGCTAACCGTGTGGCTTTGGAAGCTTGCATCCAAGCTCGCAACGAAGGTCGCGACCTGACTCGCGAAGGAAACGACATTATCCGCGAAGCTGCTAAGTGGTCACCAGAATTGGCAGCCGCTTGCGAACTTTGGAAAGAAATCAAGTTCGAATTTGAGGC
Organism: cyanobacterium PCC 7702; assembly: GCA_000332255.1. Lineage (GTDB taxonomy): Bacteria > Cyanobacteriota > Cyanobacteriia > Cyanobacteriales > Nostocaceae > Chlorogloeopsis. The sequence continues at coordinate 85,988 of KB235926.1, forward strand.
AGTTGATACCGTCTAGGCATCATGGCGAAAGTAAAAAGGTAAAAGGTAAAAGAAAATCCTTCTTTTCACTTTTTACTGTTGACCTTTTTACTTAATTGTGTGCTGGGGTCAGGCATGAATCTTAAACAAATTGCAAAAGACACAGCTAAAACGCTGCAAAGCTACCTGACTTATCAGGCGCTAAAGACAGTGCTAAACCAGCTTGGTGAAACAAATCCTCCCTTGGCGCTTTGGCTGCAAAGCTTTTCTGCTGACAAAATTCAAGACAGTGAAGCTTACATTCAAAGTTTGTTTCAAGAAAAAGCAGATTTAGCATTGCGAATCATGACAGTCAGAGAGCATATTGCCGAGGAAATCACCGAATACCTACCAGAGATGGTACGTGACGGCATTCACCAAGCTAACATGCAACACCGTCGACAGCATCTGGAGCGGATGGCGCAAATCAATATGCCTCACCCCAGTTCTCAGTCAGAACAACAACCTACTTCCGATCCGAACTTGGGTAACTCACCCAGCTAGTTCGATAACTGCTTTTTTGTCAGACCTTTGATCAAAAGTCAAACTTCAATTATTTTTAGCTATGCAAACCCTACCAAAAGAGCGTCGTTACGAAACCTTCTCTTACCTTCCTCCTTTGAGTGATGCTCAAATTGTCAAGCAGATTCAGTACATCCTCAATCAAGGTTATATTCCCGCTATTGAGTTCAACGAAACTTCTGAGCCTACCGAACACTACTGGACTTTGTGGAAACTACCTTTATTCGGTGCTAGAAGCACTCAAGAGGTGATGAACGAACTTCAAGCTTGTCGTTCTCAATATCCCAACTGCTTTATCCGCATTGTTGGTTTTGATAACATCAAGCAGTGCCAAGTACTCAGCTTTGTTGTTCACAAACCTAACAGGTACTAAAATACCAAGCTAAAAAAGTCCGCCCGCTGGACTCGCTGTTGATCTTTGTTTCTTTGGAGAAGTAGGTAAGTCTACTTCTCTTTTGTTTTTTGCCTTTTGAGAAATACCCTAACTTGCTTGACCAATAGCGATCTACAGAAAAGATGCTATTATTTATATAGATATTTCTAAATAGTTCTTTTTTACTCTTTTAAAAGGGGATAGTGTTGCCATAACAAAAAGGTTACTGACAAAAACTGCCTCCTCAAACCCCTAGAAGTAATGTTCTTTTCTGTATACCGACTACACGAGTAGCCCTTGAAAAAGCTGCGCTTCATCAAGCCTTTGTTCCATGAGATATTTCCCTGCTAATACTTACCATTGCGTGACATCCCTCCCCAAACATCCCGGATTAGTTCGGTTATCTCCCCAGGCATGGAAACCTAGAGAGGGGTCTCTAGCGTCAATAATATATATATAGTTAGGAGTGGAGAAAGAAATCTCAACTATTTTTTTGTTAATTGTCAATCTTGAACTATAATGGAATATTTGTCTCGACTACTTTACTAGTGATGAAATTTGTCGTAATATTAAGATAAGTAGAACTCATACTGACTTCATATTTTATTAAGGTCGTAAGTAGCGACCAAAGAAAAAAGAATTATTTAAGACAACAAATGGGTGGTTGTAGAGGTTTGAAAATTTAGGGAGGGTAGGGGGAACCTATCCAGGGAATTAGCCGTCTTGACAGGTTCTAAAAAAGAAAACTCGACCTTTGGTGGTAGTTCCGAGATGTCCAGTGATATATGCACTACCTTTCCCAATCCGCCATAACTATTAAGTATTCTAAGTATTCTTTGTTCTAGGAGAAGAGGAAAACGCACCAATGCCCACTGTTAACACTGAACTAGAAAATACCAACGCCAAATTCACGGCTGATATGGTGCGAACCTATCTGCGCGAGATTGGTCGTGTACCTTTGCTAACCCGGGAACAAGAAATTGTCTACGGGAAGCAGGTACAACAGATGATGGCGCTGCTGGAAGCAAAAGAAGCTTTAGCAAAGAAACTACGTCGCGAACCGACCTTGGAAGAATGGGCTGCGCACGTGAAAAAGTCTGAATCAGAGCTGAATCAGATGGTGTTGCAGGGGAAACGAGCAAAGCAGAAGATGATAGAAGCGAATTTGCGTCTGGTAGTAGCGATCGCGAAAAAATACCAGAAGCGGAACATGGAGTTTCTAGACCTAATTCAAGAAGGAACACTAGGGCTAGAGCGGGGTGTAGAAAAATTTGACCCGACGCGGGGATACAAGTTTTCAACTTACGCTTACTGGTGGATTCGCCAAGCGATTACTCGTGCTATCGCGCAGCAAGGGCGCACCATTCGCCTGCCCATCCACATTACCGAAAAACTCAACAAAATCAAAAAAGTACAGCGAGAACTCGCACAAAAGTTGGGGCGATCGCCATCTCCAGCAGAAATAGCCAAAGAACTGGAATTAGAACCAGCTCAGATCCGCGAGTACTTGAACATGGCGCGCCAACCAGTTTCTTTAGATGTCAAAGTTGGTGATAACCAAGACACCGAGTTACAAGAGATGCTGGAAGACGAAGGACCATCGCCAGAATCCTACATGACTCAAGAGTTCCTGCGTCAAGATCTGAACACTCTGCTTGCGGAACTAACTCCCCAACAGCGAGAAGTACTTGCTTTGCGCTTCGGACTAGAAGATGGTAATGAAATGTCTTTAGCCAAAGTAGGCGAGCGCTTAAATCTCAGCCGCGAGCGCGTTCGCCAGTTAGAGCATCAAGCCTTGGCGCACTTGCGTCGTCGCCGCGCTAACGTCAAAGAGTACGTTGCTAGCTGAAAATGCTTATCCTCGTTGGCGACGACAAGCCTCCTGAATTCAGGGGGCGATTTTTTTGGTTTTGTCACCATTTCTAAATAAGATCCGGAATTGAGGGAAATTTTTTGTATTTTCAGATAGGTATGCAGCGAGGAAGGTTCTCGGTGATAAAAATCCAGATTTCCGGGTCTAAATCCCAAAAATTTTTCCTGAGCATCTCTCGATCGGATTAATCACATAGGTAAAAGTTTTATAACTTAACCAATGGTAGTCTTGTTTTATCAGCATACACTCATGTTTGCGGAGTTATTTTGCAGGCAATTTGCCTCAATTTTTCCCACTTGAGCGATCGCCCAGCAATTACAACTTACTAGTTAATTTTCGACAGGAGAAATAGGGTGCTCAAATATATCAAAAAGTTTCTTCCCCCTCCTCAGTGGAGAATACCCTTAACAGGGCTACTTTTAATTGTCGGTGTTGTTGGTGAGCAATCTCAATCTGTCTTCAGCAACCAGCTTGCAAAACTTTATATTTCCGCACCCAAACAATTTGAGTATCAAGCAAACACTACCCACGCCCAACAGCAGTCAAATTCAACGCTACAATCACAAGCAAAGGTACTGCAATTGCGCAGGGCTTTGGCCAGGTCAAGTTCCAAAGCAGCACCGGTGCAAGTTTGGGAAGATCGAACAACATTAGTTCCCACCACTACAGCCCAAAAAAGTGTATTGAAAACATCTCCCCAACCAGCACAAACACAACAACAACAAAAATTTCCACAGCAAGATGGTGTTTACCTTTACGGACAGTCGCCAAAGCCGGGACAATTCGGGTATGGCTATATAATTTTTGAAAAACATCAGCGTCAAGTCACAGGCGCTTTGTACGTGCCCAGGTCTGAGTATAGTTGTTTTCAAGGAACTTTAGAACCCTTAGGAAAACTGGCGGTGACCGTGAAGGGTTATCCTGGTGAAGGTAGTTTGCTACAAGTAGCAACAAAGGATAGATTTCCCAGCACCAGCGACAGTGAACCAGTAATTTATGGGCATTCCCTGGCACTTTCCGATTACTATCGGCTAAGCTCCGTTAGTGCAAGCGATCGCCAGATTTTACAAGCGTGTCAAGCTGACTGGCAAAAATAGATAGTCCACAAAAGAGGGCATTTTAAAATTCAATTCCTGGCTGTGCTTTAACGCCTTGCTCCCGGAAAGGATGTTTAATTAGCGTCATTTCCGTGACTAAGTCGGCGTGTTCAATTAATGCTGCTGGAGCGCCCCGACCTGTTAAAATTACGTGATTTTCTGCTGGCTTTTGCTGCAGTCCTGCTAAAACTTCCTCAACACGCAAATAGCCCAGCTTCATCGCTACATTGATTTCATCGAGCAACACTAACTTGTAGTCTGGGTTACGGAGGAACTCTAATCCTTTTTGCCAAGCAGCTTGCGCCTTTTCCATGTCGCGAGCGCGATTTTGGGTTTCCCAAGTAAAACCTTCACCGAGAGCGTGAAACTGCAATTGCTCCGACCAAAGACTAAAAACCCTTTTTTCAGAAGGTTCCCAGGCTCCCTTGATAAATTGCACGATCGCTACTTTATACCCGTGTCCGAGCGATCGCAACACCATTCCCAGTGCTGCAGTGGTTTTTCCCTTACCGTTACCAGTATGAACAATAACTAAGCCTTTTTCTTGTGTGGCGCGAGCAAGTCTTTGTTCTTGTACTTGCTTGCGGCGCTGCATTTTTTGGCGATACTGCTCGTTACTAAGGCAGGTGGATGATACTTCTTCCATTAAGCTTTTCGCTTCTATGTCTGGGTTTAATTGTGTTAAGTTATTGGTGTTCATCAACTTTTTTTTGAAAGCAACAATATACAAACAAATTCCAGGATGAACCAAAAATAGGAGATGTTTCTCCATCATCGCACTAAATGCCCGGTAAATATTCGTTGAGATTGAAACGCCGGGCGATCGCCACGGCAGCAAAAGTGCACCAAGCTTTATTGTTCAGTTACTCAATAAAAAGCTAAACCCGCGCTGTAGTGCCAAACATCCAGCAACGGGAGGATGTCGCCATTTGAGGCGATCGTGACTTGTTAAAGAAATCTATTAGTTCATCAAATTGATTTTTATAGGTATGTAGTGAGGACTTTAGTCCTGATTCAAGCACGCTTCGTGCTTGCTGCGAACTCCCCTAACCCGTCAAAATCTTTATGGCAGACTACTATTGCCAAACGAGAACTTTGGCTTCGTATGGTCCGATATCAATCATGATGCCATCATTGCCAGCTTCCACATCATAATTACCCGTCCATTCATGCCACCTACCAGCGTTGGGAAAGTTAGGAACATTATAGCCAGCCAAGAAGTTTTCAGAAAAGTTGGCCACAACTACCACCCGCGAACCTTCATCATTCCAGCGACTGTAGGCTAACACTTTTGCTTGTGGATTTTCGTGGATAAAGTCGATATTTTCCGTGTAAAGAGCATGATTGTGTTTGCGCAGGTTAATTAAGCCTTTGTAGTATTCAAGCAAACCGCGATTCAAATCATTGCCCAAAAGTTGCCAGTCAATCTTAGCAGATTCTTGAGTTTTTGGTTTGTACTCGCCAAATTCTTCACCCATCCAAATCAAAGGTACACCCACGGCAGTCATTAAAATTGCAGCGCCTAATTTTGCTCGCCGAAAAGCTTCTTCACCTAGAATATTGCGGTTTCCCAGTTCCGCCATTAAATGGTTGTGGTCGTGATTTGTTAAGTAATTGACGACATTTGTCACGCCCATAAAACCTTGACGCTTGCAATCAATAACATTCTTGAGCTGTTCTATATCAAATGTGTCGCCGCATATATGCGTGGTAATAACATGGCGAAAACTATCATGCCAGCAACCATCCATTGGCCCGTCTGTGTTGGTAATGCTGGTAGTTTCAGGAATATGTTCGGCAATGTTATAGAAGGGTTTGGGACCGGCTGTATTTTTTGCCTCTTGTACAATCCAGTGCATAAAGTCGTAATTGGCAATTTGGCGGGCAGCATCGTAGCGAATGCCATCTATGTGATATTCTTGAATCCAAAAACGAACTACATCACTGATAAACCGACGCGCTGGATAAGTTTTTAACTTTTCGTCAAAGTGCTCGTAATTAAATTCTGGCCCCCAGTTATTATCTGGATCGCGGGGAGAATGATGGTACCAATAATCGTGGTCAATTTGTGTTAAAGGACAAGATGCTTCTGAATGGTTATAAATTCCGTCTATAATTACACGAATTCCTCTGGCGTGGCACTCATCAATTAAATTTTTTAATTCTGCTGTTGAGCCATAACTTGATTCCGTAGCAAAAAAATAGCGGGGATTGTAGCCCCAACTATAATCGCCTGGATATTCTTTAACTGGCATTAATTCAATAGCGTTAATTCCTAGTTCCCATAAATAATCTAATTTTTCGACCACGTGCTTGTATTTTCCTCGCGCGTAGGGGTCATCTTCACCACCAGAAAAATCTGCCACATGCAGTTCGTAAATGACTAATTCGCGATCGCTAGGCAAAGGTTTGTCGTCATGCTTCCAAACATAAGTATCAATTATTCTTTGCCCGTCTTTGATTCGGACAATGCTGTTGTCATTTCCTCCATATTCATCTATATCGGTGGCGTAGGGATCTGTAATTTCAACCCATTGATCTGGTTCAAAAAACCAGGATCTAGATTGGATGCGGAATTTATATTGATAAACTCCGTCTTCTAATTCCACTGTGGTGCGAAAATAGCCATCTTCCCCTTTTTCCATTGGAATTTCTTTCCAATCAGAAAAAGAACCAATTAAAGCTGCCCCCTTATTATAGGGAGCAAATAAGTTAAATTCAATGGGCGACATAAAAATATTTTTGTAGTCAATGACGGTATGGATATTCTCTGGTTTTTGCTAAATTTAGCCAATCATTCTTGAGAAAGAAATACTTTATTTTTTCCTCTATCTTCAGGGATATTCTCAAAAAATTTAAAAAATAAAACTTGAAGATTGCCACAGAATTAACATGAAAAAGACAAAACTCTGTTAATTTTTTTGCCCAGGATATTGATAATCTAATATACACGTGCTTTTCCTGAGTCCACCTGCACGAGCAGGTGGTTTTTGTATGTTTGTAGAAAAATTTATTTTCTAAACAAAGAAGATAGTATTCATAGCTTTGCCGTCATGTTGCTGCAGATAACTTAATAGCCAATTTGCTGCTGTTGCCCTTCGAGTTTGACGCGGCCCGAATTCTCCGATTTTGTAACCTGTAAAACCCAATTTTTCTTTCAGAAGTTGTTTGTTTTCTGGAGGGATGGAGCGAGTCAGTTTGACAGTTGCAGGGCGAGAGTTAATAAAATCTGGTGGTTGGGGATACTCCTTTTGCCATTCAGCAGGTACTTGTTGATTGTTCCACTTTTGGGTGGATCGGTCGTAGCGATATCCCAAGCAGTACCACAGCAATTGATTTACCGTAGCATCATCAATTTCATCGTTGAGAATTGACCAAATGGTTTGGGTATTGAGCGGTGGTAAATCGGACATAAAAATCAACAAAAACTAACTTACAACAAAAAAACAGTTATCAGCAAGGTTTTCACAGAAACTGATAACTGCTGGCGATTAATTAACTGGATGCAGAATTAGTTGCTTCCGATACTTTTGCAGCAGGAGCAGCACCCATGCGAATTTCAGAAGTAAAAGAGGCCATGCTAAATCCACCAAAGCGCTTGAGAATACTTACTCGCATGCGTAAATTGGGACTTGCGAACCACAGGCGTTCTTCAGACCACATGGTTTCATATTCTGTCGTCAGGGTCAAAGCACCATCACTGCCCATTTTATAACTGCCGGCGACTGGTGTTTTCTCAGCGTAACCCATTTCCCGCAGCAATTTTCCTTGTTGGGGATTATCCTCATCAGGTACTGTTACCAATACTGTGGAACCAACATGCTTTTCTTCATCCCATTCCATCGTACCGTTCCAACTGACTCTTGCGCCGCAGCCAGCTCGGTTCGGGTCGATGGAGTACAATTGGCAAAGCTTAATTACATCTGGATGGTCTGCTGGTAGCATTTCGATTGTAATATCGGATTTGCCAGATTCAGATTGCTTAAAGGCCAAATGGTGGCTGGTGCGATGGGAAAACCATTTGCCAACGCTCAACTGAAAAAACTCTTCTATGTTCATCAATTAAATCACCTTGCATTAAAATCTTGACGATCAATCATCCCACTGATTACAAGGTAGCAGCAGGAGGTGTCCAGCTGTTAATAGCTAATCGTTAAAATTATCTTGCGAGCTATTAATTCATGCTCATTCCTGCTTCCTTCAGTCTTTGGAGAGAAATTTTAGCTGCTTGGGCAACGTGTTGGTGCGCGTCTTTTTCAAGATATTTTAAAGCAGAGATGCTTTTGGGTGTGGGAAGGTGACCTAGAGTTTCTGCCAAGCGTTGTCGCACCAACCAATCCTCTGATTGAGCAAAGCGTAAAATGCGGTCTACCGCATCAATGTCTTTTATTTCTCCCAGTGCGGCGATCGCTGCTTGTTGTATTACTACTTCCTGACTTTCCAAAGCTTTATAGAGAATCTCCCGAGCACGAATGTCTTTTATATTACCCAAAGATACGGCAGCACTGAAGCGTACCAACCAATCTGTATCTTCATAAAAAGCTCGAGATAGAGGTTCTAGGGCCCGGTGGTCGCCTAAGTATCCCAAGGCACCAGCAGCATCGGCACGAATGCCATAATCCGGGTCGGTTTCTAGAATTTTTACCAGAATAGAGTAGCACTCGGGAGTTGGTTTGACTCCCAAAGCAAATATTGCCATCGATCGCAACTGTAGGGAATCATCGTCCAAAACCTTTTTAATCAAAGGAACAGCCTCCTCAGCTGGGACATCCCGCAAACAAGCAAGAGCAACCATGCGATCGCGCAAATTTGGACTTTCTAATTGAGTAGAGATTTCCTGTATGTTTAAAATTGGCATGGAGTTGAAGGCACTTGTCGTGCTATCTATAGCTACACAAGTATCATTACCGATCCAGCAACAGATTTGCCAGGAGGATAACCGCCCGATAACAGGGTATGAATTAATTCAAGCTAGAATTTCTAAAAGTTCATGCAGTTGCCAACAAAAGCTTTACGGTTATTACTAATTCTGATGGCGAAAGGATGAAAACATATGGCTTCTGAAAAAACTAAATCTTCGGGCGATCGCTTTGTTTATCGCGAATTCGGTCAAGACAGTTCCCCAGAAGCTTTGCAGAGGTCAAGTCCCCAACTACCTCCTGAAAAACAAAACTTGCGCATTCAAACCACCCGAGCTGGTCGCAAAGGCAAAACTGTAACAGTGATTACCGGTTTTCAAACGTCACCAGAAATCTTACAAACCTTGCTCAAACAGCTAAAAACTCAGTGTGGAACAGGAGGTACGCTCAAAGGCAACGAAATTGAAATTCAAGGCGACCACAAGCCAAAAATTCTCGAAATTTTGACTAAACTCGGTTACAAAGCCAAAATTAGTGGCGGTTAATTATCAACTGGAAATTTTAATAATTTTGTCCGTGTAAAAAATAGTAAAATCGATAGCAAAATAGGAATTTTGTGTTGATTGTCAATTACATGTTCCCTGGCAGCGACGCGATCGCAGGAATGTAGAACATGTCCGATGAAAACAGAACAGGTACTGGCCTGAGCAAAGATGCGGTACAGATTATCAGAGGCTTGATTGTTGGGGAGCTAATTACAATTGCGATTATTGGCGGACTGTGGCTGTGGTTGAGACCGCGTTTGCAAATTGATAAAGGTCGTTTTTCTGTATTTGGTCAAGGTACAACCACCACTTCTACTTCCAGTAATTCGACTTTTGAAACAGTTAGCAATGTTCCCGCTGGCATTTTCAAACATGGTGGAAGTACTGCTTGGGCCCCCATCAGACCATTGCTGACTTCATCGATCCAGCTGTTTCGTCCGGAATTGCAGTTGCGTTATGTAGACCCCCCCAACGGTAGTCCCGGTTCTGGAACAGGAATTCGCATGCTGCTAGATGGAGAATTAGACTTAGCTGAGTCTTCCCGTCCCTTCACAGCAGTAGAACAGACCATAGCACAACAGCGAGGCTTTAGCCTCAAGGAGCGCTTGGTTGCAATTGATGGTGTAGTAGTAGTAGTCAACCCAACACTTCCGGTTTCTGGTCTGACGGTCGCCCAGCTACAGCAAATATATCAAGGCAAAATTACCAACTGGAAGTACTTAGGTGGTCCAGACCTGGCAATTATACCTTTTTCCCAGCCTCCAGAAAGTGCTGATACAGTACTTTTCTCGGGTCAGCAGTTGTTAGATAACCAAACACTTGGTTCAAACGTACAGTACGTTAATTCTACTACAGAAGCAGTGCGCCGAGTCAGCAAAACCCCCGGCGGTGTCTACTACGCTCCAGCTCGAGGTCTCCTACCGCAGTGTACGATTAAACCTTTAGCTATAGGTACGAACTCAAAGCAGTTTACTTCCCCCTATCGCGAACCTTTGATACCTCCAAATCAGTGTCCCCACAAGCGCAATAAACTGCACAGGGAGGCAATTAAAAACGGTAGTTATCCCTTGAGTGTAAAATTGTACGTGATTAGTAAGGAAAACAAAGGACAGCAGCAGCGAATTGGCGAAGCCTACACCAAGCTTTTGCTGACAGAACAAGGACAAAAAGCGATCGAGGAAGCTGGCTTGATTTCAGTGCGTTAACTGGGATTGCTTGCAGGCAAGAACTTTATTTTATTTTGTTATAAGGTTGAGGAAAACTCCAGTCCGGACGCAATTCAGCCGCGTGACGCAAATATGTGTGGTAAATAGGGTCGCTAGCTGGCAAATAAGCATGAATTAACAATCTAATGCAACGCTCTAAACTACCCTCGACATGCATTTGTTGGACATCCAACATAGCAACGCCATCCCAGTCAGGACGTTGGCGGGCGATCGCGGCCGGAAAAATTGCATCTAAATCTCGTGTTACCGTAAAAGTAACGCTAATAATGTTAGAAGGATGTAATTGGTTGCGTTTTTCCAACTCATCTAACAGTTCCGTCACAGCTTCTCGGATCGCTTCTAATGTATTTTCCGAGACCGTTGTTGCACCGCGAATTGCCCGCATTCGCCATTCCACTAACTAATCCTCCATCACGGTGAGTCATTAGTCATTATTCATCAGTTTGGCACCGCCAGATACATCAGTTTTTACCAATAACTGCTTAAGGTCGATACAGCCACAAAGGTAAACCACTGGTGGACATCTCAAACTCTAACCAGTCAATACCAGCGGCTAATCCTGACGAAACCTCACCAGTTCCCGGTAACAGGCGATTCCAGAAAGGTTTGCGTTCTTCGAGGGTAAATACAGGTGTCTTGTCCGGGTCCAGACCAACTAATTCCGCGGCCCAGCGACGAGCATCTTCTTCGGTTCCCAATTTATCTACAATTCCCAATTCCAATGCTTGTTGACCGGTAAAAATTCGACCATCTGCGAAGCTTTTCACCGTTTCTATCGCTAAATTTCGTGCTTCGGCTACTGTTTGTACAAATTGCTGATAGCTAGTATCAATCAATTCCTGTAAAATATTTTGCTCTGGTTCCGTTAATTCTCGGTCAAAAGCCAGGATGTCTTTGTAGGGTCCAGATTTAATAACTTTAAAGGAAACACCAATTTTTTGCAGCAGGCGTTGCAAATTATTTCCACGTAAAATTACACCAATGCTACCAGTAATACTACCGGGATTAGCCATGATATATTGGGCACCCATCCCTACGTAAACGCCGCCGGAAGCAGAAATATTGCCAAAACTGGCTACAATTTTTACTTTCTCGCGCAAACGCTTGAGAGCACCGTATATTTCCTGAGAGTCTCCCACCGTTCCGCCAGGACTGTCAATACGTAGCAATAAAGCCGGAAATTTTTTCTCTTCTACGGTTTTGAGGGCTTCTAAAACTCGTTTGCGAGTAGCGCTACCAATGGCGCCAGTAATTTCAATGCGAGCAATTTGTTTGCGAAAATTGGGCTGAAAAGGCCAGATCATGGGCAAGTTCAAAATACCTCTGTTCAATCTCAAAAACACAAGTGCTATCTAGTTTTGACCTGCTTTTTCCTAGCAAGCAAAATCAGCAGGTTTGGCACTTATGGGAATTGTAATTTAATTTTTACAACTTGCGCGTGTATTTATTTATATGCTAGCGTGGATGTTTGTTAACCTAATTGCCAAAGCCCAAGACCAATAGTTCCCAATCCCAGTTTCGCAATTACAGACCAGTAAAGATAGTTAATTTCTCTTCCTGCACGAGGAGACTTGTTATCGCAAGATCTGACACCTGTAATAAGCGTAGGTATCAAAAAGTGCTCCTACAAAAACACAGGTCAAACTGATTACTAACATCCCTTTGGTGGCAGTACCGCTACCAAAAACAATCAAAAACTGCAAGATATGGTTGGCGATCGCCTCTGCTACTGCTTGCAAGCCAGGAACGTAACCCATTAGTGATAACATCAACAGCACACCTCCAATCAGAAACATGGGGGTGAGGAAACTGAGAATAATCGTCAGCAGTAGCGAGCGGAAAAAGTTTCTGAGAATCGTCATGCTGGTCTGTGGCTCCATGGTTGAAAAGATAATAGCCGTTTACCTCAGTTGTCACTTTCTACAATAAGCGCGATTGCCGTATTGTGGGCAAGAATTCAACAATCTTAAGTTTTTATTAAAATACCTACACACAATTTCCCAGAAAAACTACCTCCTCTGCCAAAGAAAAAACAGTATCAAATTGACGAAAAATCGGGTTTTGCAATAGTGTTGGAGACACAGCTGAAACTCCCCAGGTACCGATAATTGCCAGATTAATTTCTGAGATGGAATTTAAACTAAGTTAAACAGAATCATCACCAATCTGGAAATTCGTTATTCTAAATGCAGTTACTGAGTTAGCTAGCAAACAACATTGAACGAGACTATATCCAAATCTAGTTTAGGAAAATGGAGTCAGCGATTGCTGGCGGCTATCTTTTTAGGCGGACAAGTATTTGTTCATCTGCTCAAGGGTAAAATTCACCGACGCAACACCCTAGAACAAATGGCAATAGTTGGACCCGACTCCCTATTTATCGCTCTTTTAACAGCTATTTTTGTCGGTGCAGTATTTACAATTCAGGTGGCGCGGGAGTTTATTACCTTTGGCGCTGGAAACCTTGTTGGTGGAGTACTGGCTGTGGCCTTGACGCGAGAATTATCACCCGTGCTCACAGCAGTGATTTTAGCAGGACGGGTTGGTTCGGCGTTTGCAGCAGAAATTGGCACTATGCGCGTCACAGAACAAATTGATGCTTTGTTGATGCTAAAAACAGATCCGGTGGATTATCTAGTTATTCCCCGTGTGATTGCTTGCTTTGTGATGATGCCAATTTTAACTCTTTTGTCTTTGCTGACCGGAATGATGGGAGGATTAATCATTGCCACTAACATCTACAATCTTTCGGAAGCACAATTTTTAGATTCCGCCCGCAACTTTCTTGGCAGCTGGGATATTTTTAGCGCCATGATTAAGGGGTGTTGCTTTGGAGTTTTAATTGCTATTGTCGGTTGCAGTTGGGGCTTAACAACCACAGGAGGAGCCAAAGGCGTGGGACAATCAACCACAACTGCAGTAGTTACAGCGTTGTTAGTAATATTTATCAGTAACTTTTTTCTTTCTTGGTTAATGTTTCAAGGAACTGGTAGTGCATTGTTAAAAGGTTTGTAAATGCTCTTCTTGTGACCTCAAAGCCGTGCCTTAGTTCCTAAAATAAGAATGTTGTTCGCTCACAAACTCAGGATAAAGATCGTGACTGCTTCCAATACGCCATTATCAACATCAACTGTGGAACTAAAACCCAGTTATAAAATACCTGTGGTGTTAGTAATTACGGCCGTTCCCCTGCTTTTGGTGCAACCTTGGGTAGGTGGTGCGATCGCTTTGTTCGGGTTGTTTTTGATGTTTCAAGCAGCAACTGTGCGGCTACAATTTACCGATACTGACCTAGATATATACAGAGGAGAAAGATTAATTCGCCGCTTTCCCTATCTAGAATGGCAAAACTGGCGGATTTTTTGGGATAAGGTTCCCATTTTGTTCTATTTTAAAGAAGTCAAAAGCATTCACTTTTTGCCGATTTTATTTGACCCCAACACGCTCAAAAGTTGTTTGGAACAACGCTGTCCGCGGATATAGGCTTTTTTGGCATTCAACTAGCGAGCAAGCATTTTTTGTGCTTGCTACAAAGGGCGTGGCTATTTTTTGTTATTTAATTTCCTGATGCTAAAATATTAGTCTCTATAAATTTTGTAATAATTATATAAATAGCCACCTTAATTGCTATTAATTTTTTATGACACCAGATGAGATTGAAGCAGCCTTGCAAACAGCGTTTGATCGTTGTGAAATTGCCAGCTGCCCTCTCACTGAAATGCAGAAACAAATATTGCTGCAAGTAGTTGGGCAACTTAAGGGAAATGCAAATCTTAGCATATTAGATGATGCCAATCCTTTAGATGAACTGACTCCAGAACAGCTGCAAGCGTTTTTACGTTTTGTGGAAGCGCAGGAAGAACAAAATATCTCTTGGAAAGTACAGCTACTGAACGATTGGTTGCATGACAACGACTCTGGAGAAGTACAATTTATTCGCGATTGCTATGGTCTGCAGTGGTTGAATCGCATACAGGAACACCACTTTCACAAGTATTTTTCTGAGGACGGTTGGAAACTCAAGCAAGGTTCGCGCATTGAAGTTTGCAATGCATTGTGGGAGTGGGTGCAAGATAACGGTCCTTGTCATCGCGAATGGTTTCCCTGCACTGTTGTTAAAATCGAGCGCGTCGAACGCGGGGACGATTCGTATACCAACTGTATTATCCGCTTTCAAAACGGTGCCGAGTACGAAATTCAAGGTTTTTATGAGTGGAACCGCTACAATTGGCGCCGGATGCAGACATAAATTAGGCAAGTTTTAAGTAGTGACTGGATGTTGTCCGTAGTAGGGCAATGCTTCTGAAAAGTGCGGACGTTTTCCTGCTTGCCAATCTAAATAAGCTAATTGTAAGATGCTAGTAACCGTTGCTGCGAGCCCAACATTTGCTTCTAGTAGCTGGTAAGGTTTATTCCAGCTTGCTAATTTTTCTTGCCACAGTTGTGGTGTAAAAACGCTATCTGCAAGCAAGACATTGAGTTGACAAGTTTCGGGTACAAATTGATAAATAGCAGCAAACAGTTGATTTCGTTGTGCTGGCATTTGGACGGCAATAACATGATTTTGTGCGTGTTCGTGTTTGGCACGTTGCCAGGCGATCGCTGCTAGTGTGGAGACAGCAAATACAGGAATATTTAACTGCTGTCCTAGAGTTCTTGCGATCGCAACTCCCACGCGAGTTCCGGTAAAACCACCCGGTCCTTTAGCAACGGCCACAAAAGCCAAATCCGTCCAAGTTTGGGGTTTGATAAATTCCATCAGATAGGAATGCACAAGGCTGGATAATTCTCCCTCCAAATTCCAAATTTGGGAACGTGTTTGTCCAGAAAAGTTACTGATTGCCAAACCTAATTCTGGAGTTGTAGTGTGTAGTGCTAAACCGTATTTGGATGCAGACAAAGTTAATTACAACTAATTACAAATATTAATACGTTAGATATTTAGGCGGCAAAATTTTATTTCCCCGTGTTTGTCGGGGATTAGGAACCACGGTAGGGTTAGTTGCAGCAAACTTGCTGGCAATAGGTTTTCAAGTTGGTACTAATTCACCGGGACGCAGCTTCGACCACTTACCCATTTCTTTTTTGAAACTGCGACATCCTACAACATCCCATTCCATTTCAATCACATCGCCTCTGGGGCGGATGTTGACATTGATCGATGGTTCATTAGGTTCGAAATCTGGATTTTCAGTTAAATGGGGCTGTTGGTGCTGCGTTTCTACCGCGTGGTAGGTAATGCAGCGGTCTACATAATGGCAATTAACACAAACACACATAGATAGAAGCAACTCCTATGCTTTTATTGTTAATTTAGCTTAAGCCGAACTGTTTTCATTAGTTGCTGGGTTTATTTTTATTACAATGTCTTGTGCTGTTACTTGTACTTTAGCTCCGGAAACCTGGCCTTTTAGTTTAGAGTTACTACCCCAGTCGACTTATGTAGTAGGTGGTGCTGTTAGAGATGCGCTTCTCAAAAGAGTGGGCGAATATCTGGATTTAGATTTTGTTGTCCCATGCGATCCTGTCGAAGTAGCTCGTCAAATAGCCAAGCTTTACAAAGCTGGTTTTGTTTTGCTAGATCCGCAAAGACAAATTGCGCGCGTAGTTTTCAAAAGTGCAACTGCTGACTTTGCTCGAACCCAAGGAGATAGCTTAGAAAGTGATTTGCGGCGACGAGATTTTACAGTGAACGCCATTGCCTACAATCCTCATACTAAGCAAGTTTTCGATCCTTTGGGAGGTTGTGCTGATATTGAAAGGCGTGTATTGAGAATGATATCACCTGCTAATTTAGAAGAGGATCCTTTAAGGTTGCTACGGGCATATCGCCAAGCTTGCCAGCTCGATTTCACGATAGAAGCATCAACTCAAGCAACAATTCGGACATTAGCTCCCTATCTAGTTAAAATTGCCCCGGAACGAATACGTGTCGAAATAGGCTACATGTTGCTAGCTGGCCATGAGGGTAGTTTTTGGCTGCAACAAGCAAATAAAGACGGTTTGCTGCAGCATGTTTTTTCGCATGCAACTCCAGAAAGTTACAAGTACCTGATAGGGGTGGACAAAGCAGGCGTTCGTCTAGCACAAATTTGGCCACGTTTAGGAGAAATGTTGTACTCCGCAGTTCGTCCTACCCTCAAAACTACTTGGTTAGGTATTGCCAAGCTAGCGTGTTTAGTGGATCCAAATCCAGAGGTAGCAGAAATCGAGTTGCAGGAGCTTACCTACAGTCGCGCGGAAATTCAAGCTGTGATTACAGCTTTGAAACATTTTCCTAGACTGTGTCACTCGACGATGTCTTTGCGAGAGCAATACTTTTTCTTTCAGCAAGTAGGTAAAGTCTTTCCGACTACAGCAGTTTTATCCGTTGCTTGGGGTACGCCAGTAGAGGGGATCGCTGATTTAATTAACCGCTATCTCAACCCTGATGACCTGGTTGCCCATCCTGTACCATTAGTCGACGGAAAACAGTTAATGTCGGCATTAAACATTCCTGCTTCCCCGTTGGTAGGTCAACTGTTAACAGAAATTGCGATCGCCCGAATAGAAGGAAAGATTTCTACTGCCGCCCAAGCATTAGCATTTGCTGCTCAATTTGTCAAGGAAAATTGCGGCTAACTTTTTTTTGGCTTATTCTTCTGGCAACAGATCTACACTATATAAATTTTTTCCTTCTAAGTTGTACAAACACACCGTCATTACCTTTGTAATGCCATCGATTTTGACGGTACCAAAAAACTGCAAACCTTCACTGGGAGGTCGATTGGGCTTTAGATCCAAGGGTATGCTTAAAAACTTGACTTCTGGACCAAAGGTATTGTCGAGTTTGTTTGGTCCAAAGGTACCCGAGTTGAGGGGACCTGCTACAAATTCCCAAAAAGGTTTAAAGTCAGTAAACTGTGCTTTAGTAGGATCGTAGTAGTGGGCTGCGGCGTAATGTACGTCTGCGGTTAACCAGACAACATTTTTGATATTTTTTTGCTTGATAAATTGCAGTATCTCCGCCAGTTCTAGTTCTCTTCCTAAAGGTGGTCCGTCTCCGTTAGCCCAATTTTCAAAATCAGTGCTACCGTCTGGAACTATTAGTCCTAGGGGCATATCGGTGGTGATCGCTTTCCACGTGGCAGTGGATTTGTACAGTTGCCTTTTTAACCATTGCAGCTGTTTTCTGCCTAGAAATGCTGTTTCTTCGCTTTGTACTGGTTGGCGATTACTAGTGTTTGGTCCCCGGTAGGTGCGCTCGTCGAGCAGGAAAATATCTAATAGCTGATTGTACTTCAAGTAGCGGTAAATTTTGGCTTCGCTGGCATCGTCTGTTTGCAGCCGAAGGGGCATGTATTCTAAAAATGCTTGCCTTGCTCTTTGTGCTAGCAAAGAAACATCTTTAATCGTATAGCGATCGTCATTTTGGATAATTTGTCCGGGATACCAGTTGTTTCTTGTTTCGTGGTCATCCCATTGGGCAATCACGGGAACTTCGGCGTTGAAACGCCTGACGTTTTCATCGAGCAAATTGTATTTATAATTACCGCGAAATTCCGTTAAGGTTTCTGCAACCTTTGATTTTGCCGGTGTGGTCAGGTTTCTCCAAACAGAACCGTCGTCAAGTTTTACTTCTGAGGAAATGGGGTTATCTGCATAAATGTTGTCGCCGCAGTGGATGAAAAAGTCAGGATTGAGCTTGCGTATTGTTTCGTAAATTTTCATGCCACCAAAGTCAGGATTTATACCCCATCCCTGACCAGCAGTGTCCCCTGACCAAGCAAAAAATACGTCTTGTTTAGATTGAGAGGGAGTTCGAAAGGTACCGCTAAAAGGTGCGCTGTAGAGGTTTGGAGCGGCTAAATCTTGGAAAATAACCCGATAAAATATCTGTCGAGCTGGTGGTAAACCTTGGATATAAGTACGTGCTGTGAAGTCGCTATCTTCTAGAGCATTGGCTCCGAAAACACGCCGCCGTCTCCGAAAGGATTCGCTGGTACTGTATTCTACGATCATTCGCGCCGGTCGGTCGCTGCAACTCCAAATGACAACGCCATTGTTGGTGATATCTCCGCAAGCTACGCCATAGGGTATGGCGGGACGCATTTTGTCAGATGCGATCAAGGCGGGTGCTTGACCAAAAACTTTTTTTGCCCAAAAATTTGTGGCTACAATTCCACCGCCAGTTAAAGCGGAACGTACCAAGAACTGACGGCGATTAAATTGAACTGGAGGTTGGGATTTCATAAAATTTACCGACTATAGGTGCTCGATGGATCGTTGGTAAATGTGGGAAACCAAACTGCGGTTTAGTAGGGGATGGAGAGGGAGGTTTGTGGAACTGTAGCTTGACAGTTGCAGCGTTGATTCGTAGATTCCGAAAACTTCGGCCAGGTATGTTTGTAGTTCCCATTGCAAGCGATCGCGCTTGCGAGCATCGAGGGGTTCGATTTGTAACTGGGCGCACAAGATAGTTTGACCGGAGGCGATCGTCCAAATCCGCAACATTTCCACTTGCTGCACTCCTGGAAATAATTGCAATGCTGCTTCTACTTGCTTGGGATTGATGGAAGGGGGAGCGTACTCCAACAGAATTTCCACACTAGTGCGAATCAGAGAAATCGCCCAGAACATAGCAAAACAAGCTATCAACATGCTAATCACAGGATCTATCCACCACCATTTCAGCCAGGAAACGAGTACTGCTGTCAGTAAAATTCCCACGGAGCTAGTAATATCGGCAACAATATGTAAAACTGCTGCCCGGATATTTAAATTATCTAGATCGTGTTTGTGGAGCAGTGTTAAATTCAAAGTGTTGACTAGGAATCCCAGTCCGGCTCCCAGCAATAAGGGTAAACTTAAAATTGGTTCGGGATTGGGAAACCGTTGTATGGCTTCGATGGCAATGGAGCTTGCGATCGCAAAAAGTCCAATTCCATTAAGCAGCGCCGCTAGAACTTCCACCCGTTGGTGTCCAAAGGTCGCCCGTGGCGTTGCTGGTCGTTGAGCTAGCCAGTTTGCTAGCAGCGTTAATCCTACTGCAGTGATATCTGCAAGTAAATGTCCTGCATCTGCTTGTAATGACAAACTGTGACTCCAAAGTCCGATGGCAATTTCTGCAGGTAGAAAGCTTGCTAGCAGCGCCATAACCAGCCACAATCGCCAAAAATTTTGCTGGCTTTGATTTTTTCCTAAGCAAGCTTGGCGATCGCGTAGCGTCCCAGATGGCATCTCGCAACTACAAAAGGGGCGAGTCGAGAAAATGTCTAAACGATTCAGGTATTGCTGGAGCGAAAGCATGTAACAATATCGACAAATGATTGGGAAGTAGGGATATTGCATTAGTAACATCCCTACAACAGAATTTACAAATCAAAGTTCCTGCTTTCTACGCATCCTGGGGTTCTTCACCTGTAATGGCTTCGTACATAGCTTTATAAATGTGAACTTGGTCTACTCCACCCGGAATCCCAGGAATATCAAATCCATAAGCTTTATAACCCTTGCCAATGTACTTGCTTAATGGGAAGGGCCTGCCTTGATAGTATACCGGTACGGGACGGCGAGTGTGGTTGCCCCAACCGTATTTATCTTCAGCTATGGAGCCAAAACTGTGACCTACAGAAGCAGAATCTGTTTCGGAACCGAAGGTGAGTGCTTTTGCGCCTTTGGTCAGCAATAAACCCGGGAAGTTGGGATACAGCGTCAGGTAGTGGTCGTGGTCAGCTGTCACCACTAGAACATTCTTTTTCCAACCGCCATGGCGCTCGATCCAATTGATAACAACGCCTACAGCTTTGTCAAAGTCCAGTACTGTACCGATGATGTTGTCGATGTTGTTGTCATGAATTCCCCAATCGATATCGCCACCTTCGACCATCAGCCAAAAGCCATCCGGATCTTTACCCAAAATGTTTAGTGCTGCTTGGGTCATTTCTGCTAGGGTAGGATTTTCGTTGACTTCACGCTTGATAAAGGTCTCATCTGTTTCACCTTCTTGCAGGGGGCGATCGCTATCGTTTACTGGTAAATCGCCACGCTTGTAAGGTATAGGTTTTCGATTCGTATCAGTACGAAAGTACAGGGAACTTTGACGAGCAAAGTTTGCAAGACCGGTAAGACTGTAATCTCTGTCTGCACTGCTGACGGGAATGTTGCCTTCCTGTCCTCTAGCTCCGTAAAGACCTAACAGGCGTTCACCTTTATTGGGATTAATTTCTCTGGAAGTCTTCAATAAAATTCTAGCTGCGTTCGGACCTCGCTCGAGGAAACGATAACCGTAACGGTTGTTGGGATTGGATGCAGCAGGAGCGCTGCAAGCTTCGGCGTCACTGAGGGAAGTTTTGCCTGTTAGTTCCTTGTAGGTAGATGCTTTGATATAAACGTAGTTGCAAGTTCCGGGAGGTTTGTATCCTGGCTTTCCTGGAGTGTTGACGGTATTGTCATGGTCGAGGGGATGGCCGCCGCCAAGTAATACGGTGGGTAGGTAGGTGTTTTGCAAGTCCGGGCGATCGGGATTTTCCTGAAAATCAGGTCGAATCGCTTGCTGCAAAATGTTGTCTAGCGCTGGATAGTCACCGTCGTATCTGTTGCGGCGCTTGACGGCGGCCTCAACTGCACCGGGCGTTGCGTGGTCGATCGGTACGGAGGTGACTAAACCTGTAGACTTTCCGTGTTTGATTGCTGTTTGCAGAAGAGTTTCTAGTGGTTTTTCGTAGATATCTACTCCAATGGCGCTGTTGTAACTTTTTACCCCGGTATAAAGGGTTGTAGCGGTATTTGCTGAGTCTGGATAGCTGAGCTTGATGTATTCTGCTTGGCAAGTATAACGATTGGGAATTGAGGAAATAGATTCTCCGTAGGGAACCTGGACGTCGCAAGGTTGGGGAGTAGCTGGTGTCCAGGGATTAGGACCGCCTTTTTCTGGTTCCCAACCAACCAGATTGCCCAGATTGGGGTCGGTAGCACCACCGCTTGCACCCGTGTCAGTTAAATCTATACCAGGATTGAAGGGTGTTGGTCGAAAGGAAAAGTCGGGACGCAAGGGACTAGAACCAGTAACTGGATTACTTTCATCAGTTGCGGTGTTGCTGGTACTAAATTTACCTGATTTCTGGTCGAAAATTGTGGTTCCGTAGGTGGTGGCGAAGGTGTAGCCACTCAACCTTTGCATGTTTAAACCAATTCCTTTCCCGCGAGTGTAGAAGGGAGCTCCTTTGGCGATCGCACCCGCTCGCGCTGGTTCCCAACCCATGCCATCACCGATCATGATAATGACGTTGACGCCATTGCCTTTGATTGGTTTTGCCCAGACTGGTTGCTCGAGCCCAAATGTCGAGATAATAAATAGCAGAAAACTGGCGATGCAGGCGATCGTCCGAGAAAACTTTCCAAACCAGGAAATCATGAGAGAGCCTCTGCAAGTTTATGGATAAATGTTTGGTCTAAAAAATCACAAGCCACTACAAACTTGGCAAGTGGTTTGAATCCCTAGATATCCCCTCCGACCAATACAAACTTCCAGGTTGGTTTTTTGGGGTATAGGCGTGCAAAGAACCCTGATGATCGAAGCTGCTTGTCACGGAAGCTAACTGAGGCGACGCTATCGCCAACAGCACTACGCAAATCAAGCCTGCTACAAACCAAATTGACATTCGCAGTTTGCTTTTTGAAAGTTGAATCATAATAAATATCACCTTCCAAACAGATGAACTCGGGTTTCAATAATTTCTTAAACCACAGTAAAATTTTTACTTTCTAGCACGTGCGATCGCTGCCAACAATCGCATCAACATTCTTATTCGCTCGCACTCCACTACAAAAATTTATTACCAATTTTTTCACTAGACCATGTCTATCAAAAAACCGGAAATTTCACTTAAAATAATAAATAATTAGATAGAATGTTGCTATTTAATAGTTTCTTTCCTTTTTCTGGTACAGCAAAGAATATTATCTTATCCTGTTCAGCGTTCAAATTATCTTTTGGTTAAATATAGGTTAATTTTGGAATTCTTGAAGCTAAGGCATTTTTATTTTATTTTCTCGATGTAGATATGATATTTTGACTACACAAATTCCTAGAAGTGAAAAAAATCAAGAGAAAATTGATAATCTTTTTCATAACTGAAAAATAACCAAAAAATATTCAGGTTTTAACTATTAAGCCTAAGGATGTTATGTATGAGTTTTTAATAAATTATAAAGTGAAAAATTAATATGATTGGTTGTAAAAATCGAGGGTATCTGCTTAGCCTGCTGCTGGTAACTGCTTTAGGTGCAAACGTACAATCTGCGATCGCTCGCACCACAAGTCCCGTAGGAAACTTAAAAAACGGCGCCGCTTTATTACCAACCGGTCAAATCATCACACCCGCAGCAGCACCAGGTTCTACTTTTGCTCCCTTGGGAACTGGTTTGCGTGCGGACAAAAATGCTGATGCTGCCGAAGCTGTAAGCACTGCCCTCAGCCCTGATGGTAAAACTCTATTAGTACTCACCAGCGGCTACAACAAAAATTTTAAAGATGAAAGCGGCAATAACTTGACATACCCCGTACTAGATCCACTCACGGGACAACCAACAAGTGTGAAAACCTCAAACGCAGAATGGGTCTTCGTGTATGATGTCAGTAGTGGTAACTTGATAGAGCGGCAAAAAATCAACATCCCCAACACCTACAACGGCTTAGCTTGATCAGGAGACGGAAAGCGTTTTTACGTATCTGGTGGTATAGATGACCGTGTATACGTCTACACCTTCAATGGCAGCAAATATGTACCAGACGCTCCCTTTATCCTACTAGGACACAATTCTAACCAAACCGATCCCTTTCCCAAGTACGATGGTGGTTTGCTAAAGGATACACCCGCCAAGGCTATAGCAACAGGAGCGGTTGTAGCTGGTGTTGCCGTTAGTAAGGACGGTAAAACTTTAGTAGCTGCAAATTTTGAAAACGATTCCATCTCCATTGTCGATACAACTACGCGTAAGGTACTTCAAGAAATAAAGTTCTTTACACCGGGTTCTACCCAACCCACAGGAGAATTTCCCTTTGATGTAGTTCTCAAAAATGCTAACACTGGTGCAGCAGCGAAAGCCTTCGTTACCAGTCAACGCGATAACGAGGTGCTTGCTGTTGATATTACATCGGGGGAAATTACTCGTATTCCCGTAGGCGATCAGCCCAATAAAATGGGGCTTTCACCTAACCAAAATCGCCTGTATGTGGCCAATGGCAATAGCGATACTATTTCTGTCATCGACACCAACAACGACAGTGTTATCAAAACTATTTCCCTATCCCGGCCTGGTGATAAATACAAAGGTGCAAATCCAAACTCTGTTGCTGTCAGTCCTGATGGGCGCACGCTTTATGTTACCTTAGGGGGTGAGAACGCAGTTGCTGTTGTAGACTTGCAAAGCAATCGCGTCATCGGACGCATTCCCACTGGCTGGTATCCCAACTCCGTTACTCTTAGTAAAGATGGTAAAAACTCTACGTTGTTAATGCTAAAAGCAATTCTGGTCCCAATCCCTCAAACAGTCGGACAACGCCAGCGGGAAAAGCACGCAATACTAACTTTAGAAACGAGTATAACTGGGCGTTAGAAAAAGCTGGCATTGCGGTTATTCCCATTCCCAATCGAGCCATTTTGGCTGCTCTTTCCTTGCAAGTAGATAAAAATAACGGTTTCTTTAACCGCCGTGTCGATCCGTTGATGAAGTTTCTTCAGAACAAGATCAAGCACGTTATCTACATTGTTAAAGAAAATCGTACCTACGACCAAGTACTGGGTGACTTACCCATCGGTAACGGCGATCCTGCACTAACTTTATTTCCGCAAGCAATTTCGCCCAACCATCACAAACTAGCTCAGGAATTCGTGACTTTTGACAATTTTTATGATTGCGGTGAGTCTAGTGGAGTCGGTTGGAGTTGGTCTACCTACGGTCGTACAACTGATTACACAGAAAAAAGCCAGTCAGTTCTCTACGGAAACGCTGGTTTTGAGGGTTTAACTTATGATTACGAAGGCACTAATCGCAATATTAGCCTAGCTCTACCCCAAACTTCGCCGAATGCTTCTTCGGTAAATACCCGCTTAACAGGATTGTTAGATCCCTCCGGCAGCTCTTCTATCTTAACTGGTGACAAAGATGTAAACGCACCTGAAGGAGACGGCAATTTAGAGCCTAATGCTGTTGGTGGTTATCTTTGGGATGCAGCGCTGCGTGCTGGAAAAAGCGTACGCAATTACGGTTTTTTTATTGACAATTCTTTTGTCTACACGCGCACCGATAAAGGCGATCCTACCCAAGGCGATCCTCGAAACCCTTCCTACATTCCTATTTCCCCGAATCCCTTTGCTGCAAAGATTCCCCAAGCTCCCATCACCAAAACCGTACTGTTGGATAAAACTGACATTTACTTTCGGTCGTTCGATATGAAAAATGCAGATATTTATTTGTACAACGAATGGGCAAGGGATGTTGAGGAAAATGGATTACCGAATTTAATGCTGGTACGTTTTGCTCACGATCATTTTGGTTCGTTTGATGAAAATCCTGTGGCGGGATTGAATACGCCGGAATTACAAATGGCAGATAACGATTACGCTGTAGGCTTGTTAGTGGAAAAAATTTCCCATCTCCCGCAGTGGAAGGAAACAGCTATTTTTATCATTGAAGATGATTCCCAAAACGGTCCGGATCACGTTGATTCGCACCGTTCTTTAGCTTACATTATCTCACCTTATACCAAGCGGCACGCTTTGGTCAGTACTAACTACAACACCGTGAGCATGCTGCGGACTATAGAAGATTTGCTGGGAATAGATCGTCTGGGAATAACTGATGCTAATGCTGAGCCAATGTCAGATGCCTTTACCATACAGCCTGATTTCAGTCCTTACACTGCTGTAATTCCCGGTAATTTGTGCGCTCAACCTGTAGATCCCAGCTTAGTCCCTGCTTGCCAAGATCCGAAAGCACCAAAAACAGCAGCTGTACCGATTCTTCGAGACCGCAATTGGTGGGCGCAAAAAACTAGAAAGTTTAATTTTAGAGTTGAAGATAAGCTCGAGCCAGAAGAATTTAACGAAATTCTTTGGGCAGGAATTAAAGGCGATCGCATTCCCTATCCTCAAAACCGCAGTCGGCTAGATTTGCGAAAAAATCGCGCCCAATTGTTAAAGCAGTGGCAATTTAGCGCCAACAAGCTTTCTGCAGGCAAGTGAAATTTTTGTTTTTCTTTTTTGTCTGCAGTGGGGTTCGCCACGGTTTTTGCTATCTATTACAATCAAGGACGCCATCTATAAATTGCTGCAGTTTTTCGTAGTGAGAACCTTTCCAATAAATTTGAGCGCAACCCTGACAGCAGTGAAACTCTTTAACATCCCGTTGGATGTTCTCTGGTAGTTTATCTATAATGGCTTGCTTGGTCACCGGTTTCAACAAGCCATTACAACGCAAACATCTTGCAAAAGGAGAAACTAATTTAAATAAATTGAATCGTCGCAATACTTCTACAATTTGTTGCTGAGGGTCGGTATTTCTAACGTAATATCCGTAGGTAACTGCACTTCGCATCAACAAACCTTTGTCGCGGGTAAGGAGAATGCGCATCTGAGTGCTTGATATGGCTGCTAGTTCTGCATCATCGTAATCGTTTCGATATAAAGTATCAAAGCCTAACAATCGCAAAGAGGATGCTAGTTTTCCTAAATGAATGTCCAAGACAAAACGAATAACCTTTGGTGGTTGCGGTCGTACTAAACTTAAGATGGGGGTTTTTGTGGCTGCAGAAATAGGATAGACGTTAATCACGTCTCCATCCTGAACAATATAGGAAAAATCTACTGATGCTCCGTTAACTTCTATACAATCAACCTCTGGATGTGGTATCCCCAAAGACTCTATCATGTCTTTGATAGAGCCTTTTTCTCCAAAAAAATGCTCGATTTCTACTTGCCTTTTATTCGCTGGCAAAAAATCATTTAATTCTCCATAGAAGTGAAAAGTTGCTTTAGCCATAGCAACAAAGCGTCTATCCTACGTTTACCATAGTAACTTTCAGCAATCAAAGCCAGAAACAAGACCCTACTGTTCCCCAGATACTTGGTAAGGCGTCCCAAAAGCTGCACCTTTTGTGGTAGTAAATGTCCCATCCCTAGTCTTTCGCCTCGCCTTTTTAAGTATTTATACTTAAAATTTTATTGAAAATATTTCTCTTTTAAATTAAACTCTTCTCGGCTGTGCTGTTGCAGCTTATGAAAGCTAAAGAGTCAGGGTTTTTAGCATTACCAAAGGCATGGATGCCATGATAATTATTAGTAAATACTTGCATTTATCCTCAACATCAGCTAGAGTCGAAATGATTGCTTTTATTCGGTCTCTAGCTTACTGTTGAGGAGGTGCGATCGCTTAGCAGGATAATTCTTTGGCGTAAAAATGCTTCTTGTGGAAGTACCATCAGTAACAAAACAGTTGTTATCATATTCAAAAAATTCACCCTCAGAAAATGGCAGGTGAAATTATTTACCCTTACTTTATATTTTGTTTAATTTGCATTGGGAAAAAATCATAGATAATTTTGGCATATGCAACTACTTGGGAAAAAATTAAACCAGTTAACCGATAAAATTCCTTGCTCCAGTCTGTTCCAGACAGTTATTGATTGGCAGTGACGGATTTGATTGTATGTATGAGGTGAGCTGAAAATTTTGTCAAAAGTCCACATACAGCACAAAAATACTAGGAAAATGATGTTATAAATTAGCTACTATATTCCCAATAAAAAGTTGCTATCGCCTTCCTATTACCTAGCTAAATAATAGTAGTAATACTTGGCACTACTAGTAAAAAAGCAAACATTTTTTGGGAAATTTGTAACTAAAAATACTATCTCTGCTTGCCAGATCCTTGTTTGGAAATAAATCAACTTTGACATGAAATGAGTACTTTCTTTTGTTCGGACAATTCCCGCCAATTAGGAGAAGATATTATCGGTAGTGTCTCTAATTACAAAACTTACATTTTGGTTGAGTGCCCGCCACCTTGGAAGTTTGAAGCCTTTGACTCGAAATGGATTCCAGAAAATTTGCGGCTTTTAGTAGATGAAATCAAAAATGCTAAATTGCCAATTAACTTTCTTTTGATTGCTAATAATTCCTCGCATAAAGTAGACCGCAAAACTTTATTAATTTACCAAAAACAAGACGGTTTAAGTAGTGGTTACCAAAAGCGAGAATTTTGTCTGGAAAATCTGGAACAAGCAGCATCTGTAATCAACAAATGGCTGTGGGATAGAAACTCGAACTATGAAATCAAAACTACTGCCACAAGAGATATTTTAGTTTGTACCCACGGCAGTCACGATCGCTGCTGCTCTCGATACGGTAATTCTTTTTATTACCAGGCTAAAAATATTGTCTGTGATTTGAATTTGGAAAATGTGCGCATTTGGAAATCCAGCCATATTGGCGGGCATCGCTTTGCTCCCACGCTCATTGACCTTCCAGAAGGAAGATACTACGGTAATGTCGATGCGGAAACCTTTAAATCAATATTAACCCGAACTGGCAATATTAGATGTTTAGAAAAAGTTTATCGAGGTTGGGGAATTTTACCAAAATCAATTCAAGTTTTGGAAAGAGAATTAATCTGGCGTTATGGATGGGATTGGTTTAACTACAAAGTAGCAGGTAGAATTATCGAGCAAAGTGCAGATAAAAACACGATTCGTGCCGAGTTAACTTTTGAAAAACCTGATTGTTCGCACTACAGTTATCAAGCAAGGTTGATCCAAGACGAAACAAAAACAGTTGAACTCAAGAGTTCCTGTGACGCTCAGCACGAGTCAGTGTTTGTTAAATATGCCGTAGCTAGTTTGTGGTTGACTGCTACCAATTTTGCTAGTTGTAGTGCATAGGTGAATACGATGCAGTTAAGAGCGTTGGTTGCGATCGCCGCTTGCTTGTCGCGCCTAATTTTGTAAAAACCCCAGTGTCATCACCGCCGCTACTTTAGTACCAAAACCAATGAAAATTGCGGACTGAGTAGCGACGGTCAATTTGCTGTACTAAACAAACTTAGGTTACATACTTGCGAACAGCAACTACGTTTACCGCTAAGAAAGCGAGCTAGGTTAAACAAATTACTGCTTACTTTGCCACTAATTACAGTGCCTTGTAGGAACTTTGCGTGCAAGTTCAAAAGCTTTCGCTTATAACACTATAACTGCAACTGCTCCACCCCTTTGTGGCTAAATCAAAGAATATATTTTAAACCTGCACTGGTGCCGTGGGTATCAGTGGGAGATGGCAAGTAATATTTTTGCCACAGTTCCTCGGCAATCAGGCAAGCGATTAACCACATCAAACCGACAGCGTAGCCAGCTGCCACATCAGTAGGCCAGTGTACGCCCAGATACAGCCGACTCAAACCAATTGCCAAAATCAAAATCGTACTCAAGGTAAAGATTTGTTTTCGCCATTGCGGAAATTGCTCTGCCAAAGTATAAGCTAGAAAGCCATAAATCACTATTGACCCCATGGCGTGACCGCTAGGAAAACTGTAGTGACCTGCATGCACAATCCAATCCCACAATGCAGGACGCGCTCTTCCAAAGTGGGCTTTGAGCCAATAATTCCAGCCTAGTGCACCAACTGCGGCTATACTTAGGGTAGTTGCTTGTTGACGGCGGTGAGAAAATAGCGGTCCAATTGCTAATCCCGAACAAATCAACAGTAAAGCTGTGGGATTGCCAAGGGTAGTAATGGCAACCATGAGGCGATCTAAAAGTGGCGTGTGTAGTTTGTAGATCGCTAGTAAAATCACTGTATCTAAACCAAATACGTGTAAAAGTAAGGTACAAAACACAAGACCGCCAATAGTTGCTGATAGTAGCGCCAGATGTTTGCCAGCTAGTATTTTTTTCTGTTGGGGGGTTTCTACCACTGGCCTTGAAGAACTAACTACTTGGCTTTTGGCGTAACCAATAACAGCATTGGTGACGATCGCACCTACAATGATTGTAGCGTTGGTTAGTTTTCTGCTTGCAAGGGATAGCCCAGCTGCAGCTAAAAGAAAGGCTGTTGATAAAGATTGGAACTGGCGGATGAAGATTTTGCTGCTAGAAGTAATTTTGGGAATGACATTTTGTGCGTAAGGATGGGGCGAAATTTTTGGCTTGCCTGTGGAAGCTTGCTGTTGAGCTTGTATTCTGTAATTCCAGACAATATCTTGGATCAGCGCAGCGATCGCCTGAAAATTCCAATCTGGATTTAAAATGACAAGAACGTTGCCTGTATGATGGTTAGCACGAACTTGGACTATTCCTTTGCACTCTTGCAATCTCAACTCCAGATATTTTTTCAGAGTTGGCGAACCGTAAAGTCCGTTTACCTTATATCTAGCTCTTGCTTTTACAGCTGTGTGTATTGGCTGCACCAAAGGATTTTCCTTGGCAAATTTCTCGATCTGAGCGCCCATTTTTCTACTTCATTAGAATTAGCTTGCGTTTGCAAGTATGGCACAACCCGCAAAAGATTTGGCAATCGAATCCTATTGCTGAGCCTTAACATGTTACTATTTTTTTGTTACAATCTTATAGAATTGATTGAATAAGGGCGCGTAGCTCAGTGGATTAGAGCGTCAGATTCCGGTTCTGTAGGTCGGGGGTTCGAATCCCTCCGCGCTCGTTTTTGATAGGAACGAAACTACCATTCTCCTACAGTTGAAATTCATCAAATTTAATTACTTCTTGTCCTGGTTGGCGCGTGTCAAAACGGTAGCTGCTCACCGTACCCGTACCCGTGTCGAAGATACTAAAAACTGTAATCTCATTACTGCTAATATACGGCATCGGCTGACCGTCTTCGTCCAGTATCGGTGCAATTGTTGGTACTACCGGTTCTAAGCCATAGGGATCGCCAATCGCCACGTAGTCTTGACCGGGCCAAGATGGCAAGCTTTTGCGTTTTCTATCTTTGCAAGCAGCTCCGTAGGAGTTACCAACGTTAGAAGTTTCTAAAAAATGCACGCCCGAGGGACTACAAAAGCGATTCCACAAGTGGGAATGTCCAAAAAGCACCAGCTGCACCTTAGCTGCTTCTAAAAGTGGCAATAGGTCCCTAACAATGTAGTCTGCTTGTTTGGGATACTCATAACGCACTGCCCGAATTTTACCATCTCGATCCCGTGTGACGATTTGCACGGGATCTGTATAGGCAGGTACAATATTATCACCTAAAGTATGGGGTGGATGATGTAACATTACCACCTTATATTTAGCTTGTTTGAACTCAGGGCTGTTTAGTTCTTGTACTAACCAGTTGTACTGCTTGCTACCTTTGGTAATCGGTTCGTAAATGTGCTGTCCGTACCCCCAATTCTCGGGATTGTTGAGTTCTGTTTCTGGTTCACTGTATTTTCCTTTTTTTCGACCGTCACTTTTGGGATAACGCCACATGTTTGTAGCGTAAAGCACTACCAAGCGCACATCACCAAAGCTGGTTGCATAGTAAGTTTTTCCCCCTTCTAAACTTTGGGGTAAGGTAAAAATTTCTTCGTAGGTATCGGTATTGAAAGAGTTATCTTTGAGGAATTTTTCGCCATACAAATTGAGGGCCACTTTGACAGGAATTGTATCGTCAAATTCTTCGTTTAAACTTGCCTGGCGCCCGAAACGTCCCATAATTTCGTGATTGCCAATACAGGTAAATAGCGGCGCGTGTTGAATAATTGCTCCTCCGGTGTATGTTGTTTTCTGACCGTTGTATTCCATTTCATAGCGAGCACGACCCTGTAAACAAGGAAAAAACGCAGCGCCACGATTATCATCAAACCATTCACTAGCGCGATCGGGAACGTTGACTAAATCACCAGCAAACCACACTGCATCCAGTCGTCCGACTGTTTCTGCAACTTTTTGCAAATTTGCTGCTACCATGGGCTTGAGTTGATGATCGGAGGTGAGCAGAATCTTTAGCGGCGTACCGGGACTAGGAGTAGGTGCTAGGCTAAAAATATCACTGCTTACACTTTTACCGTCTTCCCGTACACTTCTAACTCGATAGGAAATTCTTTCACCGGGAACAAGGTCAGAGACTACAGCTTCGTGTCGCCAAATCTCCCGTCGAACAGGACGTTCATAAATCTGTCCGTCTTCGGTTTGGTTTCCCACTCGCGATTGTTGGTCTTCGCGCAAGCGAGTGAGTTTGGTTGTTTGAGCAAAAACAGTTTGAGTAAAATTTTTCCCGTAGGAAACTGCATGCTCGCAACCTGCAAATTCAGTAAACCAAACAACTCGCACAGAATTTGGAGTTGGTAATTGCAAAAACGGATCGGTGAGCAACTGAGGTGACGATGTTGTCATAATGTTTGGCAGTGACACTCAGGTGTTTTCATGCGATCGCTCCACGCTTGTATTGTAAACGCATAAGCACTCCGCCTCGCAACTTGCTGCGATCTAAGTCATGCTTGTTAATACAAATGTATTTCTATGTTTTGCATATATGAAATGCATTTTGTTCATAACTACTGTTTTCTTTTTTATTTAAGCAAGGGAGGATAGTATCCATAGAGGATATTCTCATGTTTTTTATAGTTGTTTTCCCCTCTGTTGATAGAGGGGTTTTTTATAGGATGTAGCATGCTCTAGCCCGTAAAAATTTATACTAAAAGTCCTCCCTTGCCCTTTCTATCTCACTAAGCGTGTGAGCAAAAATAAGTTTTGCTAATTGTCAGCTATTCCCTTCCCAAAAATTATGAAATTCATTTGGATCTAATTCCGACAGGAAATAAAAAAATTTCCCGAGCTGATTCTAATGCTTGGTAGTATAGCTCGATGGCTCTGGATAAGGTGCAAAACTTAATAGGAATCCATCTGCCGTTGTTAAGAAAGTAGACAACAACTCGGCTTGTTGTGTACTCTCCCAACGGGAGTGGAAGTTGCCAAGGTGATAGCACAATCTACGAATCTTAAAATAGTATATTACAACTTTTTAGAGAAGTAATTGCAGTTTTCATGGCGTGGGAGTGAGAATTTATAATCAGAGGAGTTTTGGTTACAAATTGTCCGAGGGCGATCGAAAAGCTGACTGCTTTTATCAAGTGCTGGATAAACTTCCTGACTTCTTCAGCTTTATATTTTACCTGGCTCAAAAGAAAATAATTTGTTGAAGCAGTAGATTGTATTGCCAGGGTAGAACAAACAAGGAAATTGCACTTTTTTGGAGAATTATTAATGCTATTAAATGCTGGTGGCGAAGTTTTTCATACTAGATTTTATTTGATGAAACTAAAAGTTTAGAATTTGAAAAAGCAAGAAAAATTTCTGCAGTGAATGAATTACTTTTTCCAAGGTAGCTTGGTACCCATTTCAGTGAAAGCAGAGAAAATCAGATACAGTACTAAAATACCAACGCCGAGCAAAAAAAGAACAAAATCGTTATCCATTGTTTTTGATCAATTTTAGATGAGTAGGTGTTGTGAACTCAATCATACATTACTACAAACACAAATCCTGAAATTTTCATTGCTGTCGAAAATTAAAATTTAATGTATAAATAAATATAAACATAAATATTTTCCTCAGTAATTACCACAGGGTAGCGAAAAATGAACCCAAGAAGCACAATTCTCGTTACAGCCGTCTTTATAGTGATGATCGGCATCAGTCAAACTGTCCTAGCGGCAAATACTGAACATATCAGACAGTTGCTTGCCAAAAAACAATGTGAAAACTGTGACCTAAGCGGTGCGGGTTTGGCGATGGCGGATTTGAGTAATGCCAATTTGCGAGGAGCTAATCTTGCAGGTGCTAATCTCAGTCGTGCAAATCTTAGTGGTGCTGACTTGAGCAACGCCAATTTGAGCAGTGCAGGATTGTTTGGTGCTAATTTAAGTGGAGCAAAACTGACTGGGGCGATTTTGGTGAGTACGGATTTGAGAGATACTTACTTGGTGAATGCAGAAATGACTGGTGTGAACCTCAACGGTGCAAACTTGCAAGGAGCCTTGGGGATACCGTTACAAATTGCAAAACCAGAAGACTTTTACGGGTGGGGTGTAGCAGAAGCGCAAAAGGGTAATTATCAAAAAGCAATGGATTATTTTGAGCAGGCGATCGCCATTAAACCAGACTATGCTGCTGCTTATCTAGCCCGTGGTGTTGCTCGCTACCAACTTTTGGACCGACAAGGCGCTTTTGCAGACGCCCAAATTGCTGAAAAATTATTTACAAACCAAAAAAATAGCGAGGGTATTCAAATAGCCCAGGCTTTTATGAAAGAATTGCAAACACCCCAGACAGCCAAATTAGACCCTGGAAAACCAAATTTTATGGACTTTTTGGGAGGTATTGCTTCTTTGTTTCTTCAATTTGTGGGTTTTTAGTTGACTATTTAACTTTCAAGAAGCTTCTCTCAAGGGAGCAAATCTGACAAAAGCCAACTTGAAAAAAGCTGACTTGAGCGGAGCAAATCTTTATGAAGATAAGCTTATCTACGCAAGGCTTGACGGTGCAAATTTGCAAATGGCAAACTGACAGATGCTGAGCTTTGGGGAGCAAATTTGTACGGAGCGTACCTGAACGGTACTTGTTTGCAAGGCGCCATATGCCAGAGACAGTACAGTTCTCTACGAGAAGCCGCGGTTGCGTAGCGTGCCGGAAGGCATTAGAGCGCGTCTACACCAGTAAGGCGCTGTTTACTATTTTCTCTTTCCTGTTAACTGAATCCAGGGTTTCTGATATTTTGAAAATAATCTATGGGGCTGAGGAATCAAAATGTCAGAAAACTTTAGAAGCAGAGTTATCACCCAAGGAGTACAGCGATCGCCCAATCGGGCCATGTTACGGGCTGTTGGTTTTCAAGATGAAGATTTCCAGAAACCAATAGTTGGTATTGCCAATGCTTATAGTACCATAACCCCTTGTAACATGGGGATTAACAAGCTGGCGCAAAGGGCAGAAATCGGTCTCAAAATTGCTGGAGCAATGCCGCAATTGTTCGGCACAATTACGGTGAGCGATGGTATTTCCATGGGGACCGAGGGAATGAAATACTCCTTGGTGTCGCGGGAAGTGATCGCCGATGCGATCGAAACGGTTTGTAACGGTCAGAGCATGGATGGAGTACTGGCTATTGGTGGTTGTGATAAAAATATGCCAGGCGCCATGATAGCGATCGCCCGCATGAACATTCCCGCTATTTTTGTTTACGGCGGTACAATCAAACCCGGACACTACAACGGTAGGGACTTAACCATTGTCAGTGCTTTTGAAGCTGTTGGAGAATACAGCGCTGGGAAAATAGGGGAGAGCGAGCTTTTGGCTGTTGAGCGCCATGCTTGTCCCGGTGCTGGTTCCTGTGGAGGAATGTATACAGCGAATACCATGTCTTCTGCTTTTGAGGCTATGGGAATGAGTTTGCCCTATTCGTCGACCATGGCAGCAGAAGATGAAGAAAAAGCTGATAGTACCGAAAAATCGGCATTCGTGTTAGTAGAAGCCATTCGCAAGCAAATTTTACCCCGCCAAATTATTACTCGCAAGTCGATCGAAAATGCGATCGCAGTGATTATGGCGGTAGGTGGTTCTACAAATGCGGTGTTGCATTTTTTAGCGATCGCCCGCGCTGCTGATGTGGAACTTTGTCTTGATGACTTTGAGGATATCCGTGCTCGCGTTCCTGTACTGTGCGATTTAAAACCCAGTGGCAAATACGTGGCTACGGATTTACACAAAGCTGGGGGTATTCCCCAGGTGATGAAAATGCTGCTCGTAAACGACCTGCTGCACGGAGATTGTCTGACTATTACCGGTCAAACCATCGCTGAAGTCCTGGAAAATGTACCGGATGAACCACCACCAAACCAAGAGGTGATTCGTCCCTGGTCAAACCCCATGTATCCCCAAGGACACTTAGCAATTCTGAAGGGAAACTTGGCTTCGGAGGGAGCAGTAGCAAAAATTACAGGTGTTAAGACTTTGAAAATTACCGGTCCTGCAAGAGTCTTTGAATCGGAAGAATCCTGCTTGGATGCCATCTTAGGGAAGAAGATTAACAAAGGTGATGTAATTGTGATTCGCTACGAAGGTCCCAAGGGAGGTCCCGGAATGCGGGAAATGCTAGCTCCAACTTCTGCAATTATCGGAGCTGGTTTGGGCGATTCTGTGGGATTAATTACTGACGGACGCTTTTCAGGCGGTACCTATGGTATGGTAGTTGGACACGTTGCACCAGAGGCAGCTGTTGGAGGGGCGATCGCTTTGGTGGAAGAAGGCGATATCATTACAATTGATGCCTGCACTCGTTGTTTGCACTTGCACGTATCTGAAGAAGAACTAGCTCGTCGCCGTCAAAATTGGCGACCTCCCGCACCCCGTTATACCAAGGGCGTTTTGGCAAAGTATGCCAAATTAGTATCTTCTAGTAGTTTGGGCGCAGTCACTGATTTGAATTTGTTTGAGTGTAGACACGCGTAGTGTGGCTTCTCGTAGAGAAGGTTTGGCTGTACTGAAGCGTGGTGGAGGACTACGCAGACACGCGTAGCGCGGCCTGACTCTACGAGAAACTGCTACCGCATCTACGTAGAGAAGAACAAATGATGTTTCCTTCGAGCAGAAAACGATAGTTGGTAAGTTCAAAACCGCTAGCAGTTAGTGCTTGGCGTACTCGAGCGCTTAACAGCGCCTTCAATTCTGCTTCACCTGCTTTTGCTGGTCCGTTCTGGGGTTCGTTGGCGATCGCGATCGCTGGATGACAATAAATTTCTACTAGATCGGCTGGAATTTGAGGTATCAAATCGAGTAAATATTCTTCTTCGATTTCACCAGTTTGCAGCAAACCATACACTCGCTGTGCAAAACCGATACCGCGCGATTGCAATAAACTTTTGCCTTGCAGGTACAGTCCCCTAAATACCGCCCAGCGAATGAATTTTGTCAGCATTCCACGATGGTTGAATTTTAAATTCAGTGTTAATTCTTCATGGGGAAGGCGAATAATTTTAATGTTAAATTCTGCCGCTAAATCAGTTAATATACTTAATACCACCGGATGCAAGTGCATGTGCAAATGCCCGTCTACGTGGGAAAGGGGTAAACCAGTAGAGCGAAATTTTTCTAGCTGAGCACGAATTTCTCGTCGTAGCTGGTCGCGCGTTTCCTTGACAAATTGATAGCGCCATCCAGCCCAGTAGGGATTGTTAGCAAAGTTACCTTGTTTATCGACCAAAAGAGGAATTTGCTCTGGTGGTAAGGCAGCTCGTCCGCATACTAATACTAAATGCAGGCCAACTGCTAAATTTGGATGAGTGCAGGCTAAGGCTACGGCTTCTGCTGCTGCATCAGCAGTTACCATTAGGCTAGTACTGGTTAGTACCCCTTGTTCGTGGGCTTTGATAATTGCTTGATTAACTCCACTAGAGAAACCAAAGTCATCACCGTTGATGATGGCGAATTTCTTTGCCTGCATAGCTAATAATTGGAAAGTTGGGGTTGAGAGTTTGACTGACGCCGAAATGGTATCAGTCGGAGAATTTGTAAGGCAAGTTTGCTTAAATTTGGCATTAATTGGGGTTGGAGCAATTGGGGATCGAAGGCGCTCATTCGCCGGGTATTTTCTTGCCAGCAAGTGGATAAAAATAATTCTGGAGTTAAATTATCTATAAAGCTACTAGCGCCGGTGGCGGTAAAACCCTCTTGTTGCTCTTGAACAGAACCGCTAAAGGCTCGAATTTTATCTTGCACTGCTGCACAATAATGCCAAAAAGCTTGAATCCCACGCTGCCAATTACTCTGACCTTCTTGAATTTGTTGATAAGTAACCCAATTAATAAAAAAGACGATGTGACGTGCTTCTTCGTGCAAAACTGTGTCGAAAATTTCAAACAACCCTTTTGGGATGTAGCTGACGTGACGACGAGCTAGTTCAAACAAACCAAAAGCCAAGAAAGAATCGAGACATTCACCAAAACCAAAGTTGATGAAGGCTGTTTTTACATTGCTGGGAATTGCGGGTTCGGGAAGTTGGGAAACCTGGATGTTGTAGTGCTTGATGAGAAATTCAATTAGCTGAGCGTGGCGTTCTTCTTCGTAACCTTGCAGGGCGATCGCTTCTTTTAATAAAGGATCCCTAATGGTGTTTGTGAAAGCTTTCACCATCGCCCCTGCTTGTTGTTCTGTATGCAGTGCTTCTTTCCAAAAAGGAATGCTGCGCAAAGCTTCTAAAGCTACATCATCAACAGCAGGCCAAGCAATTTTGTCCACTTCATACTCTTGGTGAGTTGCAATAAAACTCCGGCAAAATAATTCTTTGTGCTCTTGGCTTCCTATTTTCGTGTCATTCATTCGCATTAACTACCAATCAGTTAACCACTAACCATTGATTTTGATTTAGCAGCTGCTTGAGCGTGACGCTGTTTGAGGTAGGAAAAAAACTCGCGTCCTTCACGCAAGCGACGTACCAGCATTTGCGGATCGCTGAGCATTTCGCCCACAATCGGAATGATTGCTCGAGGACGAAAATAAAATCGCCGGTACATCTGCTCCACTGCATCTTCAATTTCAGCACTAGAAAGGTTGGGATATTGCAGAGCTGACATTTGTATTCCGGAATTGGAAACTAGAGAACGATCGCTAAACCAATTGTTTTCCAGCGCTTGGCGGTACAGTTCTGTTCCGGGGTAGGGAGCAGCGATAGAAACTTGAATGGTATGAGGATTAATTTCGCAAGCAAAGCGAATTGTTTCTTCGATAGTTTCCCGTGTTTCGTTGGGCAAACCAATAATAAATGTACCGTGTACGGTAATGCCAAGTTTGTGACAATT
Source organism: cyanobacterium PCC 7702 (assembly GCA_000332255.1). Taxonomy (GTDB): domain Bacteria; phylum Cyanobacteriota; class Cyanobacteriia; order Cyanobacteriales; family Nostocaceae; genus Chlorogloeopsis. The sequence goes on from KB235926.1 coordinate 124,326, forward strand.
CTCCATGAATTTGCGTGCCACTTCCAGCTTAATGCCTTTTTTAATTCCGTCCAAGATTTTTTGATTGCCTGACTCAAATCCCACCAGCAACAAGCGCAGACCGTTGTCGCGTAGCTGTTTGAGGGTATCGTAATCTAAATTGGCGCGGGCGTTACAACTCCAGGTTAGTTTCAAGCGCTTCATGTGCTCGCTGATAGCGATCGCTCGCTGCTTGTCAATGGTGAAAGTGTCGTCATCGAACATGTACTCCCGTACTTTGTCGCCAAAGATTGCTTTTGCTTGTTCCATTTCCCGCCCCACGGTGTCCGGACTTTTGGTACGGTATACGTGTCCGCCTATCGTTTGAGGCCAAAGACAAAAAGTACATTTTGCCGGACAACCCCTTCCGGTGTAAAAGGAAATGTATGGATGCAGCAAGTAACCGATAAAGTATTTTGTGATATCTAAATCACGAGCGTAAATTGGCAGCACGCTAGGCATACAATCCCAATCATGAATCAAGGCTCGGTCTTCGTTATGATGGATGTTGCCGTTGCGATCGCGGTAGCTTAAACCTTTGATTTCATCCCAAGCTTTACCTTCTGCTACTTCTTTGCAAGTATAATCAAATTCGTGGCGACAGACAAAGTCAATTATCGGGTTTTCCCGTAATGTCTCTTCTGCCAAGACAGCCACGTGCGCACCAATCAAACCAATTTCTGTATCGGGATTTTGAGCTTTGATCGCCTTAGCAAATTTAACGTCATTGGCCAAGGAAGGGGTGCTGGTGTGCATGATGACTAGTTCGTAATCTTTGGCTATCTTCAGCACATCTTCCACGGTTTGATGGTGGGGAGGAGCGTCCACAAGTTTGCTATTAGCTACAAGAGCAGCAGGTTGTGCTAACCATGTTGGGTACCAAAAGGAGGTAATTTCCCGCTTGGCTTGGTATCGAGAACCCGCACCACCATCAAATCCATCGAAGGAAGGAGGACTGAGAAACAAAGTTTTTTTCATCTATAATCTCCAGTTAATAATTTTGGCTGTTTTTAATGAAAATACTCATATACTCCCAGGCATATTATCAAAAAAGCCGATATAATTCCAGACCATTTACTAGATAAATTTTTAGTTAATTTTCTTCCTAATAATTGCCCGAGAGCAATGGCTGCTAAACTCAGTATTACTGTTAACAAAGTAGTGTAAATAATATTTACACCGGAAATACCAGCTCCTATTCCTCCAGCTAAATTATTAATTGTTAAAGCCAAAGCTAATCCCACAGATTCTTTGACATCGATAGAGTTGGATTTATCCCAGTTGCTCGTTCTGGCTGGGCAATAAAAAGAGTGTAATCAAGCTCATTTTTATGTAACTTTTTCCGTGGTTTAATTTCTGTATTCCATACATCCCATATTCCCCAAACACCGATAAAAATTAGAGCTAAGCTACCAATCAGATTGGCTAAATTTGCGGGTAATAACTGACTAATTATTCCTCCTAATGACATGGAAAAGTATGTTCCCACACCCGAGACTACAGCAATAATTAAATTACTGAAGATACCAATTTTGATTTTTTTAACTCCATAGGCAATTCCCACTGCCAAATTATCAATATTATTAAATATGGCAAGAATGATCGTCGAAAATAAATGTGGCATTTCTATTCCTTATGCATTTTCCTGAGAAAAAAGTACTAATTTCCCTGTTTTTGTTAGCTTTAATTTTCTGCCTCGCCATGTAATGGTGCTGCCAAAAAAACAGTAGCACCAAATCAAAAAATCGCAAAAATCCCATACAGGAATCAACCACAAATATTTTCTAGTAGTTTGATCTTCAAGAAGCTTGACACCGACAACCCAACCCATGAATAACCGCAGCATCCATGTCACAGATGCTACTACCCAGCTGAAAGTCGATCCAGCTGTGACGATGAGAAGTAACAAACTGCTGATGGTTCCGTAGGTAAAAATCAATCCCATGTAACCCCAGGGGCGAGAAATTCGCGTACAACGCGACCAACGAATTTGACGATGGATAGAATTGACTAAGCTAGAGGAAGAAAGTACATGTTCGACTACATAGTCGCAAAGGAAAACTTTGTATCCTGCTTTGGCGCAAAGGTACCCTAGTTGAAAATCGTCTGCGAGATAATCCGCGATCGCTTCAAATCCTCCTATCTCTGCGAGCACTTGCTTGCGAATCACAATGGTGGAACCAAAGGCAAATTTTATACCTTCTAGTTGGTTGCTAACTAAAACGCCCGCATGAAAATCTGTAGCAGTACCGATAGCTTCTAAAGCTGCTAACCATCCTTGTGCTGCAGAGCGATACAAACAGGTGACAACACCTACTTGTTTGTTTTGGAATGGTTGAATAATACGCTGCAAATAGTCGCAACCAACTCTGATATCACTGTCTGCAACCACTAAATATTCGTATTTAGCGAAATTGACAGCATTGGCTAAATTGCTAATTTTCAAGTTTGTACCGATAGTGCGATCGCTGATGACCAACTGAATGTCTACTTTGGGAAAGTCATTGATAATTTGCTTGACTGTGGTAATACCGCTATCTTGACTGTCATGAACGCTAAAAATAATTTGATAAATGGGATATTGCTGTTGACAAAAAGAAGCCAGATTTACGTAATCATCAGCGTCTAGACCACAAATAGGTTTTAGTATTGTCACGGGAGGATGAAAATTTGTAGCAATTGAACAGGGATATTTTAAAAAGTAAATTGCTGCATAGATTGCATAGCAGTAAAACAAAATTGCTGTCAAACAAAGAACGAACAACAGAAAATTAATAATAGTTAAATGAGAAAAATGAGAAATACCCAAGAATATAAGCTTAATAATTCCCATTGACTAGGGTGCCAAACTGGTGGTAAACAGCTCGTAGACTAGTCTATAACTTTTTTATGACCGGGATGTTAAAATGAGGTTGCAAATCAATAACTTTGGAATTTTTTCGCAGATGTTTTACTAGAATTCGCAACAGGGAAAAGCAAAAATTCCAGTCCCACGAAAGTTACTGAGGTGCTCTCGTTTTAATTTATACTCTTGTCCTCAAAGCTGTTACCAACAGGAATTTGATAAGAAAAAGCCCACTATTTATTCAGTTGGGCATCAGGCGAATTTATACTATTAAGTTGGCTCTCTATTTAATTTAGAGCAAAAAAATAAGAAAATGATAAGAAACTTATAACAACAGTCACTTAGTCCTTACTCGTTGTGAACCAGAGCGATCGCTGATTCGACAACTTCCCTATTTCACCTACAGACTTTGTGTCCAGCGCGATCCCTTCCAAAGACAAATAAATAAAGCAGCGGAAACTAAAGCTCCTAAATTCCACTTCACTGAATTCTTAAGCAAATTCATTCTCTGGGAAGCTATATTCGCTTCTGCTTGAGTCTTTATTTGCACCTTAGCTTTGGATAGCTCTGACAAAACTTGATTTTTCACCGCTTGGGGATTTTGTCCCTTCAACGGACGACCTTGACTTTTTAAAAAATTATCTATTTGTTCGGGTGTGGCTTGATGCAGTTGCTTTTCTATCTGTTCGGCTTGGGAAAGTTGTTTTTGAGATAAAGTGTTGATCTGAGTAACGCTAGCGTTAGCAAGCCGGACTGTATTTGCAACTCCCAAGGGAATCATTAAAACAAATAATACCGCAAACAACAAAGTTAGCCAAGATAAGAATTTCAAAATTCGGAATTCCCATTTACTCCGGGAATAAGTTTCTCCAAAAAATACTAGCACCAATCCAATTAAAGGTACGGGTACTCGTTCAATCAGTGCTCCAAAAGTTTGAAATTCCCAAGCGGGATTCATAAATTCTGGAGGCACGAACGTCTCAATAATATCAAACAATGCTAATAGTAATAAACCATAACCCAAAAGACGCAGAATATTCATCGATTCTGCTTGTTTGTATGCAAATTCCTGGAGTTCGTTTAACAAAGGAATAAATTTATCGCTAGTGGATTTTGTCATATCTTTACACAATCAGCAAGTTTGAACTAATATTCTCGAGGAGCTACCGTTTGTTAGTTTGTGATTGATTCTTGCTCGAATAGCATCACCACTCGACCGCTATCTTCTTGCGATTTGGGTTTTTCGCCTAGATTTGTTGTGAGAGATACTTTCACTAAAGTCAAGAAGATACTGCTAAAAATAATAGCCAAAAATGAAATTCGAAATTTTTGCCACCAAAGCATCACTTTTTCACCTGGGGAGAATTTTGATTTTTGCGCTCTTGCTGCCAAAGTAAAAAGAGATAAAAGCAAACAAATACTATCACTTGTATGATTCCAAATAAAAGTGAACCATCGCCTTCATGCCAATAATTAAATGCTTGGAAATTCCTGTTCGCAGACATCACGGCTAGCAGGGAAATTCTGATGCCATTAATAATAAATGCTAACGCGATCGCTACAATGGATACTATAGGTATCTGCTTTCGTTCCATTGGAAACACAAACAAGCAAATTACAGCAATTCCTAAAAGATAGCAAATAGATTCTATACCCGAACAGGCAGCATAAACTTTAACACTTCCTGTGGGTAAGTTGATGAAAACTCCTTGTAGAGATACATCAAAACCAAAATACCAAAGCAGGAATGCTGAAAATTTTGCTGTCAAAGGAGAAAGATCAAATAAAGATGATAGTACTAACTTGGGAATACCAAGAAAAAATAGTATAGTTAATTCTTGCCAGTATTGTTTAAATCCCTGGAAGCCAGAAGCCAATAAACTAATAGCTAAACCCCCAAGAAATGGGGAAACGCGCACAAAAATTTCCAGAGAATCATTTGACTTGAAAGTAGTACTTTGCCAAAGTAAGGTCGCAAGTAATAATCCTCCTACAAGACTGGGAAAAAGTCCACTTTCTAAATTTAATTTTTGCTGTTTTTCTCCTAGTAAAGAAGCTACAGCTAACAAAAAAAGTATAGACATTCCCGCTTGGGCGACATCTCCAGACTTCCAAGTGAGGGTAAGGATAATTGCACTAGTAGCTGCTCCTATTCCTAACAGCCATAACTTGCTATTTTGCAGTGATTTAACTTTGATAAGGGAAGTAGCTTTCATTTGTAGCAAAATCAATTTGGATTGCAATCAAACCCGCCAGCTTTCGAAAGTACGTACAAGCGCCATTTCGCTAGCTTCATCCAGCAGCATCCGTTTTGGTTTGGCATTTAGGTGTTATCTGTAACTTCAGTAATTATCCTACAGTATGTTATGGGCGGTGTTAATTTTAACTTTATAAAAATTTTAATATTATGTTGTTTTTTATACAAAAATACCGACAATACCGCCTATTGCGGAAATAGTGTTAAAATTATCTCGGGTTATCTGTATTGCTACGGAAGGGGAAAAATAAGGTTTTTTACAAACGCCACCAAATTTTTTGCAGGTGATTGAGAATGGCAATCGCAATGGCAATGGCAAACAAAAGCAAGATAATTCCTCCAGGAATGAAAGTGAGTATACCCAAACCTCTGAGTATCCAAATAGCTATAGCAATACCAAGAAATAAACCAAAAAGCTGGGTTAACGTGCGACTTAATTTCGAAGAAGAACTCACTGCAGCTTGCCTCTATACTTAACAGCTTTTCTATTGTAGTTGCGACTTGTTGCCAAAACTATCCAATCTTTTAGCGGTAACTGCTGCAGATTTTATCGTATTTTTACGGAGAAATTGACAATACGGGATTCAATTTTTGTAAAAAGTGGAGCATAATAGGCTAAAAATATTTATTTCCGGAAATTTTGTTTTTCGGCTTGGAACGAGAGAATATACTAAATCAAAAATTAAGCACGTTGAAAGCTTAATTTTCTGCAATGTGTGGAGGAGTGAGTGAAAACATGATGTTTGCATCCGATCTTTCAGAAAATGCGATCGCGAGTACGCAAATCATAATGCCTTGGAGTCCCCAAGAGCAAAACAGAATGATCGCCCAAGGGGAAATTTTGTTAGAAACGCGATCGCATACAGCTTGGGGTGGTGCTGTTACTGCTTGGATGTATTTGCCGTTAGTGCGATCGCAAGTCTGGCAATACCTTACAGACTACCCACGCTGGGTGCAATATTTTCCCGACATTACTAAAAGTGAAGTTATACAAAAACGAGGCGAAGTTAAACGTCTGTACCAAGCAGCGCAGAAAGCATTTTTATTTTTAACTGCACGCGTAGAAATATACCTTCATGTAGTGGAAGAAATAGGACAAAAAATCCAATTTCAGTTGGAGAAAGGTACTTTTCACGATTTTAGTGCAGAATTGAAACTCTTGGATTGGGGACGGGGTACGTTGCTCAGTTATGCAGTACAAGCTACTCCCAGCATCCCCATCCCATCTATTTTTATTCAACAAGCAATAAATTTGGAATTGCCTGCCAATATGCGTAAAATGCGACAAGTTATTTGTAGCGGATAAAAGTAATGTTACAGTACCAAGAAATATTAGACTTTTGGTTTGGCAAACCTGAAGAACCAGGTTACGGTAAACCTAAAGATTTTTGGTTTGCTAAAAAACCAGAATTCGACCAACAAGTGCGAACCAGGTTTTTGACATACTACCAAAAAGCAGCAGAGGGATACTTAGATGAATGGATAGAATCTCCCTGCAGCTGTCTGGCGCTGATTTTGCTACTGGATCAATTTCCCCGTAATATGTTTCGCGATACTCCAGAAGCATTTGCTACAGATTGGCAAGCACTTTCAGCAGCACAGCACGCCGTTGCTCGAGGCTACGATCTCAAATTGCTACCGGTACAGCGTTGGTTTATTTACTTACCCTTTGAACACAGTGAAAACCTAGAACACCAACGCCAGGCGGTAAAGTTATTTCAAACACTCAGTTACGATCCAGACAGTGCTAGCAGTATTGACTATGCCATTCGTCATATGGAAATTATTGAGCGCTTTGGTCGCTTTCCCCACCGCAATCCTATTTTAGGAAGAATCTCAACTCCCCAAGAAAAGGAGTTTTTGAAACAGACTCGTTCGCGATTTTAAACAAACTAACAACTTTCAGAAATTGGCTGCTAGGAAAAAGACTCGCGGACAAACAAAAGGGTTGCTTTTGCAACCCGATTTTTTTATTTCGGTGTTTGTACCTTAATTTGGCTGAAGGTTTGAACCGGAATAAAAACTGCCAGAATTGCCTATTGTTTTATCACAACGTTGGATATCGTCTCCAAAAACCCAGCCTTGGGTTCCGTCTGCAAGTTTGACTTGGACAAAATCTCCCTTGACTTTGATAAATAACACCTTTTCGCCCAGATTTAGTTGTTTTAATGCACCAATTTCTGTTTGCGGTTGAGGACGTAATTTTGCCAATAATTTTCCCCCAGAAGGAGAAACAACGCGACACAACTGTGGTTGCTGGGACAGAAAATTTTGTTGGGAATTATTTTTGTTGAATTTAGTCGCACTGAGTATAAATACACCGGCGATCGCCACAAGTGCGATCGCTGTCACTACTTTTAGTTTTGGTTGTACTTTCTTGGGAGCGATAGAAGCTGGAACTACAAGCGATTTGTGAGACGGAACTTTTTTGCCAGATTCTTCAGACTTTTTAAGTTGCGAAACGCGTATAGTTTTAGGTGGAGGCTGAGATGATGCCAGTGTAATTGCAAAACATTTGGCATAATCCATGGGCATGTAGCCTTGGGGATAGTGTTTGCAGGCGATCTCTCTGACCCGAAAATCCTGTTGTCCCAAGCGCACAGTACTACCCGCACTCAAGGGTATTTCCCCAGCCAAAAGCAATTGTCTGTCTACAATAGGAGGATTTTGCTGACGCAGGTTGCGCAAATAAAATCTTTGTCTTTGTTGATGAAAAAATATTTCTACGTGCAGCCCTGATATTGTCGGATCTTGCAACACAAGATCGCACTGTTGGGGGTCGCGACCGATACGAATTTTGCCAGGGTTTTTACTTCGTTCCTTGTCTGCAAGCGTGCGATATTTCAGCTGACCGTCTTCTACCCATTCCAAAGTTAGTTGGTGCAAGACAACATTAGCATCAGAATTGGCTGTTGTTCTACCTACGGAATTATCTAACTTTCGTAGCGCTGTTAAAACTTCAGTCGCCGTTTGATAACGGTCTTTGAAATGATAGCGCGTCATCTTGCACAAGATAGCAGCTAGTTCGGGACTAGTAGAAGCCAAATGTTGCCAAACAATTTCCCCTGTTTCTGGATCGTCTTGTAACGTGTGGGGATATACCCCTGTTAATGCTTGAATACCTATCATTCCTAAGGCGTAAATATCACTGCTAGGACGCGGTAAACGTCGAATTTGCTCGGAAGGCATGTAGCCGCGAGTACCAAAGATTGCTGTTACGTTTTGTCGCCCTGCTGCAGTAGCAGTTTGAGTGCGTAATTGCTTGATCGAGCCAAAATCAATTAAAACTAATTTGCGATCGGACGCACGCCTAATCAAATTGTCTGGTTTGATGTCTCGATGAATCACTCCCTGACTGTGGACAAATTCTAAAATGCTCAAAACTTCAATGAGCATTTCAATAGTCTGAACTTCCGTCCATCTGCTTCCTAAGGGTAATTCCCTGCTCAGAGGATGTCCCTCAATATATTCCTGTACCAGGTAAAATTGTTGATTTTGTTCAAAGTAAGCCAAAAGCTTTGGTATCTGACTGTGGTTACCCAACTGTAGTAGAGTTTCGGCTTCCTTATAAAATAGCTGTCTGGCTGTTTCTAAACTTTCTGCATCCGTATTAATAGTTTTGAGACGCTTGAGAACACATTTCGGTTTTCCAGGAAGATGTATGTCCTCGACAACATAAGTTTGACCAAAGCCCCCCTCACCCAACACTTCAAGGACTTTGTAATGTCCTGCAAGTAGCTGACCAATCATATTTTGATGGCATTCGTGAAAAATTGACTACTATTTTGCTTGCTTTATTTGGTTATCTAGTATATTTTCTTCCTCCAATAAATTTTTAAATATAACTTATATTTATCGTCAAGAACATAAGAATTATGGCAGCATGTTTTGAGGATTTTTCTGAGTTTATAAGTGGACATAAATTAACAATCCTCGGTTAATAAATGAATAACAAATTTTACAAATTTATGTTGCCAGTTTGGCACTAAATATGAAACTTTTTTGTGCTGACACCGCTGAAACAGACAGCCAGACCATCAAAGCAAAAATCTCAATATTTGTCCTCCTCCGAAAGAAGGAAATTCCAAAAAAAGAGCGCTCGCCCTTTTCGTGTCAAAAATACAACGATAAATTTTTCGTCAGTATGAGTGTTTCAAATTAGTAACAGTAAATTTTTCAATCTTAGTGTAAAAATAAATACCATAATTTTTTAAATAATTACTAAAAACTTTCGTTTAATAAATAGCACTTGTTCTCAAGCGTGTACACTATTTTTTTTAAATTGCAGTAATTCAGGGAAATGACAGTTAGTAGTAAGGGATTCATCGCTTTTTGTAGTATGTAGTGAGCGATTTATCTAAAACCGACTAAAGCCGTGACTACGAACTTTTAGGGATTTCTCGCTTGCTGTTAATTTGGCATGAAAAAACGCAAAGACGCCGTAGTTAGGATTTGCGAGTGTACGTCTTTGCGTGGGAGATTTTAGATATTCTCGCAATTAGTGTTAGCTTGTTAACAACTCAACTGGTAAGCGTTTGAAAACAAGGCGTTCGTTTTCTACATCTACAAAGATAGTATCACCGTCGTTGAATTCGCCGCGCAAGATTGCTTTAGCGACGGGGGTTTCTAACTCTCTTTGAATTGCGCGCTTTAAAGGACGTGCCCCAAAGACCGGATCGTATCCTACTTCTGCTAAAAAGTCAATGGCAGCATCGGAGAGTTTGAGAGATATCTTGCGATCGCTGAGTCGTTGGCGCAGTCTGTTGAGTTGCAGCTGTACGATTTGACGCAATTCGTCTTTCTGCAAGCTGTGGAAGATGATGATTTCATCAACGCGGTTAAGGAACTCTGGACGGAAGCTACTGCGTAGCGCTTCCATGACTCGATTGCGCATTTCTTCGTAGCGGGAGTCATCTCCTGCAACATCCAGGATGTACTGCGAACCAATGTTGCTGGTCATGATGATAATGGTGTTTTTGAAATCGACCGTGTGACCTTGAGCATCGGTGACGCGTCCATCGTCAAGAATTTGCAGCAAGATGTTGAACACGTCAGGGTGTGCTTTTTCGATTTCATCAAACAGAACCACTGCGTAGGGACGACGGCGAATGGATTCGGTCAGTTGTCCGCCTTCTTCGTAACCTACGTATCCTGGAGGTGCGCCGATCAAACGAGAAACGGCGTGTTTCTCCATGTACTCGGACATGTCGATCCGCACCAAAGCGTCTTCAGTATCAAACAAGTACGCAGCAAGGGTTTTTGCTAGTTCAGTTTTACCCACGCCTGTAGGACCGAGGAAAATAAAGCTGGCGATGGGACGGTTGGGATCCGCAAGACCAGCGCGAGAACGCTGAATTGCATCGGCGACTGCTGTTACAGCTTCGTTTTGTCCGATAACGCGTTGGTGCAGCTCGTCTTCTAGGTGCAGCAATTTTTCTTTCTCGGATTCCACCAACTTGCTGATGGGGATACCCGTCCACTTGGAAATAATTTCTGCGATATCCGCTTCGGTAACTTCTTCTCGCAGCAGAGATTTACCAGAGCGTTGCACTTGGGTTAATTCGTTTTCCGCTGCTTCTAGTTTGCGGTGTAAGTCGGTTAATTTGCCGTATTTTAATTCTGCAGCACGATTGAGATCGTAGTTTCGTTCTGCTTGTTGAATTTCCAGGTTAACGCGGTCGATTTCTTCTTTGATAGACTGGATTTTAGTAATAATGTCTTTTTCAGCCTGCCATTGAGCATTTAATGCCCTTTGTTCTTCTTTTAAGTCTGCCAGCTCTTTTTCCAGTTTTTCGAGGCGTTCTCGAGAAGCAGCGCTGCTTTCTTTTTGTAAAGACAGCCTCTCCATTTCTAATTGCAGAATCTTGCGGTCAATTTCGTCGAGTTCTTCTGGTTTGGAGGTAATCTCCATTTTCAGTCTAGCTGCGGCTTCGTCTACCAGGTCAATGGCTTTGTCTGGTAAGAAGCGATCGCTGATGTATCGTGCGGAGAGGGTAGCAGCTGCTACTAAGGCACTATCGGAGATTTTGACTCCGTGGTGAAGTTCGTAGCGTTCTTTCAGACCGCGTAAAATTGAGATGGTATCTTCTACTGAAGGCTGATCTACGTAAACTTGTTGGAAGCGTCGCTCTAAGGCAGCGTCTTTTTCAATATATTTGCGGTATTCATCTAAAGTTGTCGCTCCAATGCAGCGCAATTCACCCCGGGCTAACATCGGTTTGAGCAAGTTGCTAGCGTCCATTGCTCCTTGAGTTGCACCGGCGCCAACAACGGTGTGAATTTCGTCAATAAATAGAATTATGTTGCCGCCCGATTCGGTGACTTCCTTTAAGACTGCTTTGAGGCGTTCTTCGAATTCGCCCCGGAATTTTGCTCCTGCAATCAAAGCACCCATATCTAAGGCGATCAGCTTGCGGTCTTTGAGAGACTGGGGTACGTCACCCGCAACGATGCGCTGCGCTAAACCTTCTACAATTGCAGTTTTACCCACACCCGGTTCGCCTATTAATACCGGGTTATTTTTGGTACGACGAGAGAGAATTTGAATGGTACGGCGAATTTCATCATCTCGTCCGATTACTGGGTCAAGTTTTCCTTGACGTGCTGCTTCGGTCAGATCGCGCCCATATTTCTCCAGTGCTTCATATTTACCTTCTGGATTTTGGTCGGTCACTTTCTGGCTCCCCCGAATTTGTTTGATAATTTCTTTAAGTTTTCTTTCGTCTAATCCGAATTCTTGATATATTCCTTTGCCAAAGCGGTCGTCTTTGGTGTAAGCAAGTAATAAGTGTTCGATGGAGATGTATTCGTCACCAAATTCCTTGCGATAGGCATCAGCTCGGTCTAATAGGGTATCCAAGCTTCGTCCCAGGTAAACGGAACTGCTGCTACCAGAAACTTTGGGTTGGCGTTGGATAAATTGGTCAGTGCGATCGCGCAACTTTTGGACGTTGACACCTGCTTTGCTGAAAATCGAGTTAGCAAGTCCTTCTTGCTCTAGCAAAGCTTTCATTAGGTGTTCGCTCTCAATTTGTTGCTGTTGGTTTTGTTTGACAATATCAGGAGTATGCGCGATCGCTTCCCAAGCTTTTTCAGTGAATAGATTTGGATTGGTTGGTTGCATAGGCTTTTCGAGGAACGAACAATTAAACGCGCACGAATGAATCAGTTTTGTTTTTATAAAGTTATTGTAAAAACAGGCGAACTTTTTGCTGGATCGGTCTTCACGTCTTTTGTCAGTGGTATAACCGTCTATCCTGGCATTTTTTGCTGCTGCTGGCAAAAATTTTCGTACTGGTCACCTCTCTCGAGACTACTAGTACATTTGCGTTGCTTTCAGCATGTGGTAAGTAATCAAAAGCTGGGTGAGGGCGAGGGGATAACTTTGAATTGTTTCTCCTGTTGTACCTGCTACTTTACCTAATTCGGGATTGCTTTCGCGATCGCATATGCTTCTTAAATGAGGCATATCCGAGCAAATCAAATGCTCTAGCTTGTTAACCTGCTCTAATGTGGCGTGACCGTCAACTTCTAAAACATCAACTGGTTTACCCATGTCCCGGTCTAATCCCAGACGAATTGCTGACATGGAATTTTCCTCTAGACCGAGAATGGGGGTCAAATCTGGATGGGGTATGGTGGGACGTAAAACTAAACGAACATTCAGGTGACTGTTGAAGGGATTGAGATCCTCCTGGGGTGGGTAAAAAGTTACTACTATATCTGACCACTGTCGCTGCGGGCGGATAAACTGTTCTGAGTCTGGTTCCCGCTTTTTCAACTCCGCCAGGACTTCTTCTTCTGTGTAACCCCGCTTTTGCGTATCTCGCTTGATTTTCCACTTTGCACGCAATGCTTCCGGAGGCGCGAGAAAAACTTTCACATCGTAGCAGTCGCGCGCTGTGCGAGTAGAATAGCCAAGCAATCCCTCCACAATTACGAACTTCTTCGGTTTTACATACACCGGCGGCTCAAATGTGCCGGTTTTGTGACTGTAAACTGGCTTAAGAATTGGTTGTCCCATCCTCAACAGCGATAGGTGCTGCTGCATGATATCTAAATAGTTGCAATCGGGATGGAGAGCCGTGATTCCAATTTCTGCACGCTGCTTGCGATCGTAGCGGTGATAGTCGTCTGTGCATATCACTGTAACATCTTCCGGGCCAAGCACCTGAGCTATTCCTTTTGTTAGTGTGGTTTTTCCAGCCGCACTGTCACCTACAATACCAAGAATAATTGGACGGCTCATGCTTCTCCCCCTTATTTGTAGCTGTTACAGTCCAGTGTGGATTTTTATATGTTAATTTGCTAATTCTAGAAATTTGTGAAACATAACTCAAGCATCGGAAGCAGTAAGACTACAATCATTATCCGCTACATCTTCACAAAATCAACTATCAATCCAAGCTTATTACTCTTGACTAAAATTTGTATAGATTTTTATAAATTAGTGAATTGACATCCACAACTCCAAGCTTTACTCATGACTTCCGGTCGCAAGCACCAAGTTACCAGTAAAAGAACCAAAGAAAATGAAATTCGCTTCTGACACGGATTTTACGCCCTAATACCCAACTCCCAAGCCAGAAATCCCACTCATAACTATCAGACCAATTTAGATTTGCTCGTATTTCCCTGTTGAATCATTTCTCAAAAATCATGGCTAACCCAATAGGAATTACTATAGCTAATTGTTAACTTTTTAGTAGGTAAATCTACACTTTTCCAAATCATTCTTGAGAATATACATGCTTTAAGCCTGTAGATAGGGCTTTTCAGTCTTAATAGGAAATATCATAGAAATACGGATACTATACTTGCAGCTAAACGCACACAAACACGATAGTTAATGAATTGTTAACGCCTCTTTTAACAGACAGGCTAACAGATAGGCTATTTCACTAGGAGTTGTAAAATGATTACCAAAAGTTCACCCAGATACAGTCCCAATCAAGTAGTTTACTTTCGTGGTGGTGTTGGCAAAATTTTATGTTCACAGCCAGATTCCGGTACTTGGACTTATGAAATTGAGTTGGAAATAGAAGAAGCACCACAAAAAAGTCGACTTGGTAGTGAAACAACGATTCTACTTTATGAAACAGAAATTGAAGGTTTAATGAGTTTATGAATACTTCTAGTCAAGAGCATACCCAATTATTTAATAGTATGCCTGTCGGCATAACCTTTCTCCATATTTCTGATTCCTTTTGCAATTAATCAATCAGATATTATTAGCTTCTATCTTTACGTTTGTACAGCTTGTATTATTGTTGGGTTACAATTTATTGCTACTTTAAATAGAGAATACGCCGCGTTGCTGTCTGCAAGACAATCTATCTAAAAAAGCAGTATTGCAAGAACAAAGGCATGATGGTAATTATAGAGATTAGCAATGGCGAGGTTGGAAGATTCGTTACACGTTTTTATCCCATCCTCAAAGTCAGCTGTCAGTAATCTTACTGCACGGTTTCGGTGTATCTGTGGAACATCGGTGATAGAATATCCCAGAACTGGGAAAGTACTACAATGTCTATACGCTAGATTTACTGAGTTTTGGAGCTCCTGCTAAACCAGACACTTGCTATGGTGTGGGATTGTGGGTAGAGCAAGTTTAGGATTTTTGGCAGACATTTATCAAACGACCCGCTGTGCTGGTAGGTAATTCTATTGGCTGTGCTACTTCCTTGGCAATAGCAGCAACTTATCTCCAGATGGTACGAGGTATAGCGACGATCAGCTTACCAAATGTATCGAGTATAGAAGAGTTAATTCCGAAAGTAATGGGTCTGCTGCTTGATGGTCTGAAGAAAATTTGCTCTTCCCGTTGGCTACTGAAGATGCTATTTTACTTTTTGCGTTATCCTTGCGTTATCAAACACTGGCCGAAAATGGCTTATGCTCGTCAAGAAGCGATTACAGAAGAATTAATTGAAATTTTTACCGCTCCTGTTAGCGATCGCTACTGCATCAAAGTATTTTTCACCATGAGTGAAGCTATACTCGGTCTCGAATTTTATCCCTGCATTCGTTCCTGCTTAAGCAAGTTGCAAATTCCTTCGTTGTTGTTTTGGGGTCAGCGCGATCGCATGATTCCTCATGGTGTCTCCAAGCGCTTTTTAAATTACAATCGTAGACTGCAATTAATAGAGATAGAAAATGCTGGACACTACGCTCATGACGAGTATCCCGAACAAGTCAACCAACAATTGCTGCTGTGGATTCAAACTCAGGTATTGAATGGCTATGTGCATTTATAAATTAATTGTTTCCCAAATACGCCTCAATGACATCCGGATTATTTCTTACTTGTGCTGGTTCTCCCAAAGCAATAGACCTGTCCGAAAACTCCAAAGCCAGCGTGTTCAAAGCTTTGAGGCAAAACTTTGATATTTTTGCAAAAACGCAGTTATGAAGGTTTGAGATAGTTAGTGATAGTTTAGAGGCATAAAAATAGACTNCTAATTTTTCAAAGCTAGTAATAATTATTAGTAGCTAATTTGGTAGAACTAAACTGCCAATCCTAAGCCTAACTAAACCACAAACTGTTAAAATAATTT
>KB235926.1:140796-212501 GCA_000332255.1 cyanobacterium PCC 7702
AATAAAACAAGCACAAACATACTTGCTCATTCATTGACAACTTGGTTGGACGACCTCCTCCAGGTGCATTAATTCTAATTTTCTGGCTTGACTGTTTAGCTTTGATATCTTGGTGTCGTTTTCGGGCGCAATTTAATAGTGATTGTAGCTGTTCGTAACTAATCCCTAAAATTTGTTTTGTTCGGTGTGGATATTTCTCGATATAATCAAAAACCATAGTTAGCTGGGAAAAACAGTAGACACTCAATTTAACGTTTTACCATTTTTCTTTTCCTAAGTTAATATTTCGGACAAGTCTAATTAGTTGACCAAAATCCAAAACAGCAATGCGATCGCACAGTCCCATCACAAGGGGTACGTGATGTTCGATGAGAATAATCGTTAAATGAAAGCGATCGCGCAACCTACGAATAAATTCGCTCAGTAGTTGTTTTTCCCCAGAATTCATTCCCGCTGCGGGTTCGTCAAGAAGTAAAATTTGTGGTTCCAACGCTAAAGCTCTGGCGATTTCCAATCGACGCTGATCGCCATAAGGAAAGTTTTTTGCTTTTTCCTCCGCCCTTTTTTCCAATCCAACTAATTCTAATAATTCTAGAGCTTTCTGCTGGCTTTGACGTTCTTGTTCCAAAGCTGGTGGTATTCCCAAAATTCCTGTGAATATATTGCTATGGATGTGTAAATGTCTGGCGATCAGAACATTTTCTAAAGCTGAAAGTTCACCGAAAAGACGTATATTTTGGAATGTTCTTGCAATCCCTAAAGCAGCAATTTCGTGGGGACGGAGGTGGGAAATTTCTTGATCTTGGTAAATTAACTGTCCGCTTGTAGGAGGAATTAAACCTGTCATTAAATTAAACAGCGTTGTTTTCCCCGCACCGTTAGGACCGATCAGTCCAAAAATTTCGTATTTATTCACTGTCAAAGATACATTATTTACTGCTACTAGTCCTCCAAAACGGCGAGTTATAGATTTAATGTCTAAGATAATATTACTATCTGATTCCCTACTCATAAATAATTATTTTCTTTACATTTCACGCTGTTTTTCAATTCCTTGATGTCTTCTGCTTCTCTTTTCTTGTTCCTCAATTTAATTGGATAATTTCTTGCTTTGCTTACCTCTAATTTGGCATTTTTTAAAAACCTCTGGAGTGACAATTCCCTGGGGGAAGAAGATTGTGCCTATAACTATCAGCAAACCAAAAATAATTAATCTTCCCTCTCGTAAAAACTGTGCCAACCAATCAGGTAAACCGCCTGTATCAGCTATATTTCTCAAAATTTCTGGCAAGGCTGTAAATATTATTCCTCCCAACACAGCTCCCAAAAAAGTTCTAGAACCACCGATCAAAACAAAAGTTAAGTAAATAATACTAGCATCAAATGTTCCTTGACGGGCGTTCCAAGTATTGAGAAAGTGAGCGCTGATAACACCAACTACTCCAGCTAAAATAGACCCTAATGTAAAAGCTAAAACTTTGTAGTAGGTGGGATTAATTCCCATGGCACTTGCTGCTAATTCATCTTCCCGAATAGCAACAAAAGCCCTACCCACGCGAATGCGTTCTAAACGATAAATTAACACCATGCTAATTATGAGTAATGGTAAAGCAATGGATAAATATTCAATGGGTGTGTGGAAAGGTTGAGGAATGCTAAAAATTCCCACAGCTGCACCAGTGATTTCCCAATTGAGGGCAATAACGCGCAATACTTCTACAAAAGCAATAGTAGCAATAGCTAAATAAATTCCCCGCAAACGCAGTGCTGGAATTCCTACCGCTACACCCAACAAACCAGAAACAATAGCAGCAATTAACATTTCTAATAACACTAGCGAAATAGGAAATAAATCGCCGCTAAACATAAAAACTTTTGTGGATAAAATAGCTGCTATGTATCCACCCAAGGCATAAAATCCAGGGCTAGCCAAAGACAATTGTCCTGCCATCAAAGGTAGATATAGGGATAATCCCAGCAGTGCTCCTAGCACCATAGAAACGATTAAGGAACCGTAAGTAGCGAAAAAATCGGACATTTGCAGTTGGTGGAGATTTGGGGAACACAGTAACTGAAGGTCATTTTACCAAGCTAACTTTCAAGGTCTTTTTGTTAATTCGGAAAATTTTAGTTATGCTGATTCTTGCTTTCGTAATTAATTGTTTTTGAGGTTGATGTTCTACTTGATTCCTTATTTGCATTTAGCTCAAGCAGTATTATCTCCCCCAGCTACACGTCAGGAAATTTTTATCCCCCAACAAATAAGACCTTTACCCGGTCAACTCGATACAGTACCTGTATTTAATAGTAATAACCCAGAAGTAGTTAAGACGGAAGGTATTTTACTGTCTACATTTCCTCCGCAAGGCAAAAGAGTACCAGCTGCCCATTTGAATTTTTCTTTTCAAGGACGATTCGATTTATTTTCCCATCATATTGCTAGGGCGATTGAAAATCCGAATGATTTGCGGACTCTTTATCTGGGTGTGATTGTTTATAATCCGAGCGATCGCCCGGTGACGATAAATATACTGCAAGCAGCTAGTTATCTGAGTCAGCCGGATGCACCTTTTATCAAACTTCCTCCCATGCAGGACAACACCTTGGGAAATATTTATGCAGGACCAGGCGATCGCGTCATGAATGACATACTGCGAGGAAAACGACAGCAGGGATGGCCTGCACAGTTAATCATACCGCCCAAGCAAAGTCAGATGCTGATGAATCAACCCATACCGGTACGTTCTTTGCAACCGCCGTTAAACGGACGTTCTACTTTGCTGCGCCTGTATAGCAACGGTCCGGTTTATTTAGCTAATTTAGCGATGTTTGCCAAAACGAATGCCGATGGTAGCGAGCGATCGCCTAATTTGCAAGAATGGGAGGAACTGTTGGTCAACGGCAATCTAGCCGGACCGCGGGAAAAAGCTCCCAGTCCTCCCGATCGCCCCACAGGACCGGAAATTTACGGTCGGGTAGCAGCAGTAGCTATTGGTTCTCGCTGGCGAGCGCAAGTTACCGATACTCGCAGTTCGTACTTAAACATTCCCCAACCAGGACAAGCTTTCTCCTACGGATTGAGCACGCTGTTTATGGGTACTATGGGTACTGGACAAAACCAAAGCGCCAAACTGGTAGTGCGCTATCCCGGTACCGCTTACGAAGCTCACGGCAATTACGGCATTGAATACAATATTTCCCTACCCTTAATGAACAATACGCCCGAGCCTCAAACTGTCAGTGTTCTGTTTCAAACTCCCATAAAGGAAGATAAATTGATCAAACCCGGACTGCGTTTTTTTTCGCCGCCCGAACCCCAAGTATTTTTTCGGGGTACCGTGCGTATTCGTTACAACGATGACAGCGGTTTGCCCCAAACTAAATACTGGCATTTAGTTCAGCAAAGGGGACAGATGGGAGAACCCTTAGTGCAACTCAAAATGCCTCCTGGCCAGAGGCGGTTGGTAGAAGTTGATTTTCTTTACCCACCCGATGCAACTCCTCCTCAAGTGCTCACCATCCAAACTATCAACACTACTAAAGACAATTAGGTTTGTGTGTTGGAAACTGCTTCTACTGCTTCTATTGCTGCTTGTAAAGCAATGGCAACGTGAGTCCAGTGGGTTCCACCTTGACAGTAAACGATATACGGTTCCCGTAAAGGGCCATCTGCTGACAATTCCAGGGTGCTACCCTCAATAAATGTGCCGCCAGCCATAACTACTTTGCTTTCATAACCTGGCATGGCTGCTGGTTCGGGGTCAAGGTAGGAACCAACGGGAGAATGCTGTTGTATAGCCTTGCAAAAGGCAATCAGCTTTGCAGCACAACCGAGTTTAATTGCTTGGATCACATCTCGACGAGGAGCCAAAGGTGGGGGATTGACCGGATAGCCAAGTTTGTCAAAAACATAACCAGTCAACAAAGTGCCTTTCATTGCTTCTCCTACCATCTGCGGCGCCAGAAACAAGCCTTGGAACAGCAGGCGATTTTGGTCAAAGGTGGCACCGCCGTAACTACCTATACCCGGTGCAGTGAGGCGACAAGCGGCAGCTTCTACCAAGTCAGCACGACCAGCAACGTAACCGCCAGCAGTAGCAATCGTTCCGCCCGGGTTTTTGATCAGGGAACCCGCTATTAGATCGGCGCCGACATGGGTGGGTTCGCGGGTATCGACAAATTCGCCGTAGCAATTATCAACAAAGCAAATAGTGTGGGGGTTTTGCTGCTTGACAATGTGAATGATTTTTTCAATTTCCGCAATTGATAAGCTCTGACGCCAGGAATAGCCGCAAGAGCGCTGAATTAATACCAAACGAGTGCGATCGCCTACCGCGCGGCTTAAAGCTTGCCAATTTATGGTTCCTTCTGCAGTAAGATCCAATTGGCGGTAACTAATGCCAAACTCAATAAGGGAGCCTGAACCACCACCGCGCAAACCAATAACTTCTTCTAATGTGTCGTAGGGTGCGCCAGCCACGGCTAGCATTTCATCACCAGGACGAAGGACACCAAATAAAGCACAGGCGATCGCGTGAGTTCCGGAAACAAATTGCACTCGTACTGCTGCTGCCTCAGCTCCGGTAACTTCGGCAAAGACTCGATCTAAAGTCTCTCGACCTAAGTCATCGTGTCCGTATCCCGTGACACCTGCAAAATGGTGTGCACCAACCTTATGATGGCGAAAAGCATGTAACACTCTTTGAAGATTATGCTTGACCTGAGCGTCAATTCCAGAAAAAATCTCTAACAGTGCCTCTTCTGCTTGCCGCAGCTGTTCCAAGCTGTTCATTTGTCCCCCATTCACAAAAAATAATACTATGCGGATTTAAATATCGCGCAGAGTAGGCTAAACAAATTTTATTTAGGTTACTGCATGACAATTGCTACCTCAACTAAACCTCAAATTCACTGGGTTAATACCCTTTTCTTCATTGGTGTACATCTTGGAGCTTTGCTGGTTCTGCTACCCAGTAACTGGAGCTGGAAAGCAGTAGGTATAGCCCTACTTCTTTACTGGATTACCGGTGGCTTGGGTATTACCCTGGGATTTCACCGTCTTGTCACCCACCGCAGTTTTCAAGTTCCCAAGTGGCTGGAATATTTCCTGGTATTTTGTGGCACCCTCGCTTGCCAAGGGGGACCGATTGAGTGGGTCGGAACCCACCGCATGCACCATTTGTATTCAGATCAACACAAAGATCCCCACGATTCTAACAAAGGTTTCTGGTGGAGCCATATCGGTTGGCTGATTTATCACAGAGAAGATGAATTAGAAATTCCCCGCTTTACTAAAGATATTGCTGACGACCCAGTTTATCAGTTTTTCCAAACAAATATGATTTTCATCCAAATCGCTCTTGCTGTAGCGCTATTGCTCTTGGGTGGTTGGTCGTTTGTAGTTTGGGGAATTTTCGCCCGTATCGTTTTTGTTTGGCACTGTACTTGGTTAGTTAACAGTGCTACCCATAAGTTTGGCTACCGCAGTCACGCATCTAGTGATAACTCAACTAACTGCTGGTGGGTTGCTCTACTGGTATTTGGTGAAGGTTGGCACAACAATCACCATGCTTATCAGTATTCTGCCCGTCACGGTCTGGAATGGTGGGAAATCGACTTGACTTGGATGACAATTCAGCTGCTGCAAGCACTTGGACTGGCTACAAATGTAAAGCTGGCAGAGAAAAAGTAGTTCGGATTATTTGGTGATTGAGTAGGGCTGTGTGCTTTATTTAACAGCCCTCTTTTCAGGCGATCGCTTAAAAATCCTAAATTCAGCTAAATATGTTTGTAATAAGTCCTATTTGCTTGATATAATCCAGAACGCTAATCATACGGAATTTTGCAACAAGTCACTACAAAAATGGCTTGATTGTGAATTCTTTCTCAGTTATTCATGACAACAAGAATCAACACTACCAACCAGCCAGCTAATAGCCTTATTACCTACAACTTCAAGCTCAAAGACATTATCAAAAGCCTGCCACGAGAATGCTTTGTCCAAGATCCCCGGCAAGCTTGGAGAAAAGTTACAATCAATGTTTTCATGGTTGGCTTGGGTTATTTTAGTCTTATCCTTGCTCCTTGGTTTCTGTTGCCCCTAGCCTGGATTTTTACTGGCACTGCTTTGACCGGCTTTTTTGTCATAGGTCACGACTGCGGTCATCGCTCGTTTGCTAAACGTCGTTGGGTAAATAATTTAGTGGGGCATTTAATGATGATGCCCCTAATTTATCCTTTCCACAGCTGGCGAATTCAGCACAACTATCATCATGCCCACACCAATGAGTTAGGAAAGGACAATGCTTGGCATCCAATCAGTCCAAAAGAATATGAAAGTTGGGGAAAAATCTCGCGCTGGGGTTTTCAGCTTTTAATGGCAAAACGCTTGTGGTGGATAGCCTCAATTTTACATTGGGCAACTTTGCATTTTAATTGGACTGAGTTTCGTACTCAAGACCGAGCGAAGGTAAAGCAGTCTGTGGCTGTGGTAGTAGTGTTTGCAGCCATAGCTTTCCCTTTGATGTTTGCCACTGTTGGAATCTGGGGATTTGTCAAATTTTGGTTTATTCCTTGGCTAGTTTTCCATTTTTGGCTGAGTACTTTTACTTTGGTTCACCACACTGCTCCAGATATTCCTTTTGTGGAATCCAGAAAGTGGAATGCAGCTGTAGCTCAGCTGTTTGGCACTGTTCACTGCGATTATCCCCGCTGGATCGAATTTCTTTGTCACGATATTAATGTCCACATTCCTCATCATATTTCTACGGCCATTCCTTGTTATAAATTGCGCTTAGCTCATCGCAGCTTGCAAGAAACTTGGGGAGATTATTTGCGTAAATGCCAATTTTCTTGGTCTTTAATGAAGGAAATTACAGATCGATGTCACTTGTACGAATCGGGAAACGGATATTTGTCTTTTCGGGAGTATTATCAAGCCAAAATTAGAGATGGAAACAGGCAAAGGCAAAGAAGCTAAAATCGTCCGTTTCCTTGAACGATATGTTTGACAGTAGTCAGGCTTTCTAAGCTAATTAAGCCCCGTCGATGACCTTTTTGGTTGGACATACCTAGAAACACTCCGTCTCCTCGCGCTGGATTGCGATGAAAGCGCGGGGAAGCATTAATATAACTAGAGGCACTGTTAACTCCTAAAGCAAATTGACGACTTTCTTGATAAGAATCGGTGACAATGCAGTCAGCATGACCGCTGCTGTATTGATTAATCCAGGCGATCGCTGCTTCTAGACTATCAACAGCTTTAAATGCGACTGTTTTGGTTAAATAAGCGCTTCCCCATTCTTCATCTTTAGCTAACTGTAATTGGGGAAAGGCTTCTACTAATTCTGCATCTCCTTTAATTTCAAAGCCTTTTTCCTGCAAGCTATTCCAAAGGGCAAGCAAAGATGATGGCATAGCTTGGCGGTGAATCAATACCTTTTCAATGGCGTTGACCGGATCTGGTTCGCTGCAGTGGCTGTCAATGACGATCCAGCGTACCATTTCCAAACTACCATTCAAAGACCAGTACAGATAACAGTTGCCCATAGCCGAGCGCAGTACCGGTGCTGTGGACTGTCGTACTACTTGTTGTACCAAACTCGAACGTCCGTAAGGAATAACTAAGTTCAGGTACTGATCTAGGGTGACCAAATCGCGGATCGAACCACCGCGTTCGGCTTTTACTAGTTCTATACAACCCATTGGCAAACCCGTGTCGGTAACAGCTGTTTGCAAAACACTGGCGATCGCTTCGTTGGTGTGACTGGCTTCCGTGCTACCTCTTAAAATGAGACAATTGCCTGTTTTGATGCACAAACCCGCCGCGATCGCCGCTAACTCGGGAAATGCTTCGTAAATAAACGCAATTACTCCCAAAGGCATTAACTGCGTGTACGTTTGAGAGTCTTCGAGCTGGTAGTCCGCGCTGCGCACCCGGCGTAGGGGATCCGATAGTTCTCCTAGCCTTTGCAATATTTCCACAGCTGCCTCTAGCCGTTTTGGTGTCAGCTTGAGCCAATCTAAAATTAAATCTGGCACAGCCATTTCTCGACTGGCTTCCAGATCAAGGGTATTGGCTTCGAGAATATCATCAAAGGAGCTACGCAGTGCCTGTGCTATTGCCAACACGGCGCGACTGCGGTCTGTTCCCTTGGTAATTCCCAACTTCAAGGAAGCGCTATGTGCGCGTTTGGCGCTAGCAATTGGTTCCAGGTTGTCATCTAAAACATCCACTGTCATTGAATTAACGTCTGTAGGTAAGCCAGACCATCAGTGCGGGTAGAATTGCCAGCAGCACCGCTACTATTGCCCAAGCGATGATACTCGAACCACTTGCCAATCGCAGCGCTAATGGCAACCATACGATCACTAACACGAAAATTATCCCCAGCGCTACTGGTAAATACCTTTCTCCCAAACGCGGATGGACAACTTGCCAGCTGGAACCAGTCCACCGCCAAGCTCGTTTGTAGGGATAGGTTGTCGAAAGCTGCTCGAGTACGTAACCATTCTCTTCTACCACAAATATTTGCTGACAGCGATCGCATCCAAATGCTTCTGTCAAAGTAATCGGTACTAGCCGTCCCCGACGACGACAGGGACAGGGATATTCGCTATTCAAATCAAGTTTTTCGGGTTTTTGAGGTTGCACAAGCGGTCTTCTAACTTGAGCGTGTTTATCAATAGTAGAGAGAATAACGTCCCCTTGTTAAGGTTTTTGGGGCTAGCTACTCTGGCGGGCACTTTTTTTATCAAAATTTCAGTTAGTTTCTGTATCCGTTCTCTATAAATAATTTTGACTTAACTTTGCAGTCCGGGACAATTAGCTCCTGGCACTGTTTTTTCCTACCAGTGTAATTACTTCTACACGAATTTCTTTACTGTTCGTGAAGGGCACTGGAGGTTTTCACTCCTAGATAGCGTCAACCTGTCCTGCTTTCCTTAAGTATTATATTCCACTTTTTCCCAAGCGGGTAACGCGATTCGAACGCGCGACATTCACCTTGGCAAGGTGACGCTCTACCACTGAGCTATACCCGCAGTTGCCATATATTCGAATATGTCAGATTTATCAGTAGTTGTCAAGGGGTTGCCAGCAATAAATAGTCTGACTGGTTTTACTCTTTACTGTCAGCGGCTACTGGTTCGGGAAGGTAAAGCCGTTCTTCGCTGGCGTCGTATTCAAATAATTCTGCATAGCGCCCCCAGTCCACTGCTGTGGCAAATTGTTGTTCGGCTTCTGCAGTAGGGAAATACTCATCTAGTAAATCTATAAAGAAATCTGCTCGCATCGAGCCGTTTTGTTTTTCTCGCAGCGTTTGTACGATGCTGACCACCATTGGTACGTGTTGCAATACTTGCTGGCGAAACAAATCTTTACTGCGCTGGATGGTTGTGGTGGCAAAATCGCGTCCGATTTCAGTGAGGTGAACATCTCCTTGCGTAACTTCGGCAAAACCCAACATCACAGCAGCATCCAGAATTGGTAAGAGATCGTCTACTTCTAGCTGCAGTCGTTCTGCCAAGCGGGGAATATCTTCTTTGCCTTCTGGTTGCTCTACAATCAATTCCAAAAGTCCGCTAATACCACCGACTCTGGCATGGGGTAGAGATTGGGCGTAGGGTGACTTGGGTGGCGGTGCAGGTACTGCTTTGGGAGCGATCGCTGCTTCTTTGCTAACTTCTGCTTCTGGATTGGTCATGACCGTATATATGTAGTCCACCAATGCTTGAAAGCGGACGTTGGTGCGATCGTGGGGACGAGGTAAATCAATAACTACTTCACCGCGAATATGTCCTGGATTCGATCCCAAAATAATAATGCGATCGGCTAAAAATACCGCTTCCTCAATATTGTGGGTCACAATCAAAATACTTTGAGCAGGAAAGGTTTTGGCATTCCACAGGTCATCAATTTCACCGCGTAAGTTTTCAGCCGTCAGCACGTCTAGAGCACTAAAAGGTTCATCCATAAACAGTACCTTCGGCTCAATTACAAATGCTCGTGCAAAACCTACCCTTTGTCTCATTCCCCCGGATAATTCTTTCGGATAGGCACTTTCAAAACCATCCAAACCTACCAAGTCTATAGCTTTGAGCGCCCTTTTTTTACGTTCCTCTCGCTGCACTCCCCGCGCTTCCAAACCTAGTTCTACATTTTCCTGCACCGTTAGCCAAGGTAGTAAGGCAAAACTTTGGAAAACCATGGCTACATCTTTGTTCGGACCTTGCAAGCGTTTGCCGTTACTGATTACCTGTCCTGTAGTTGGTGGAATCAGACCCGCCATAATGCGCAGTAAGGTGCTTTTACCGCTTCCGCTGCGCCCTAGCAAAGCCACAACTTCACCGGCTGCAACGGTGAGGTTGATGTTGGAAAGAACTGTAAATTCTCCTTTCGCATCTGGTCGGGGGAAGCTTTTGCTTACTTGCTCAACAGCAATCAATACCTTATCAGTTTTTGCAGTTGTGGTCATAACTTGCTCCTTACAGATGGTATTTTGTTTCCGCAAGTTGATACAGTCGTCGCCACAAAATGCGATTTAACCCGACCACATACAGGCTCATCATCCCGATTCCTAAAGTGATACGCGGCCAATCTCCAACTGTAGTCGCTTCGGCAATATACGCTCCCAAGCCAACTGCGGTGAGGGTAGTCTGTCCCCAACTAACAACTTCGGCAACAATGCTGGCGTTCCAGGCTCCACCGCTGGCGGTAATTGCACCGGTAACCCAGGCAGAGAAAATACCGGGAATAATTAATTTACGCCACAACAACCAACCGTGCAGTCCTACATCCTTGGCCATCTCCCGCAGGTCAGTGGGAATGCTCATGGCTCCAGCAATTGAGTTAAAAAGAATATACCATTGGGCCCCAATAGCCATGAGGAGAATGCTGCCCCAATTCAGGCTAATATGGTTACGAATAAAAAAAAGAGTGGCAAAGGGAAAGATAAAATTGGCTGGGAAAGATGCCAGGAATTGTACCACAGGTTGAAGCAAGCGCGCTAGCCGCGGATGAAAGCCAATGGCAACTCCCACTGGCGTCCAGATCAGCGTTGCCAGCACCAACACCACCATTACCCGTCCCAGGGTAAACAAACCTAGCAAAAAGGTTTTGAATACCTCGGCCAATCCCACCGTTGTCAAAATAAAATGCAAGCCTGCAACCAATAGTGCACCAATAATTAGCAAAAGAGAAAAATTATAGAGGCGATCGTCACTTTCGTTTTGCTGATCGTTTTGATACGCGCTATGAGAAGAAGGCGGGGGAGTTAGCGCTGATAGCAGGCGGTTAATAGCTTCGCCAACGGGAGTTAACGCTTGTCCTAGCAAGCGAGGAAGTCTTGCCGCTTTGAAAAGCTCAAACAACCAGGAATCGGGAACTTCTACCGCTGCACTCATTTCTAGCCGGAATTTATCCGCCCAAGCAATTAACGGTCGCCAAAATAATTGGTCAACCAGTATAATTACTACTATGATGGCCACTAGTGCCCAACCTAAAGCAGGTAAGTTTTGAGCGCTGGTGGCTGCTGCTACATAGGAACCAAGTCCCGGTAAGGTGTATTTCTGGTTCAGAACACTAATGGCTTCACTAGCAGCGACGAAAAACCAACCACCCCCAAAACTCATCATCGCGTTCCAAAGCAAGCCGATGGTTGCTGCTGGTAATTCTAGTTTGGTAAAACGTTGCCATCCTGATAGCTGATACAATCTTGCTGCTTCATCTAGTTCTTGGGGTATCGTCTTCAGCGACTGGTAAAAAGAAAAGGTCATGTTCCAAACTTGACTGGTGAAGATGGCAAATACCGAAGCTGCTTCTAATCCCAACAAGCTACCGGGAAACAAAGCAATAAAACCCGTGACTGTAATTGATAAAAAGCCTAGTATGGGCACTGACTGCAAAATATCAAGTAGAGGAATGAGAACTTTTTCTGCACGCCGGTTTTTAGCAGCAATATAACCATAAATCAAGGTAAATAGCGTGGAAAAAAACAGCGCTATAAACATCCTCAAGGTTGAACGGGCAGCATAATATGGTAGGTGGTGCGGATCGAGGCTAACACTTGGTACGACCTGTGGTGGTACAAAGCTGGTTAACGCTCCAGCACCTACACGCGCAATCAGTCCCAATAAAACTAAGGTCCCAAGAATAATGGCAATATCGGCTAAGCCAAAAGGAAATCGCCGCAGTACTTCTGGAGAGGGAAAAGTCAGTTTGAGCATGGAAATTAAATGGCAATGCTTCCATCAAAAATTATGATGTAATTGCTGTGTACCTACGCAGTTAGTAGGGATGGTATTTTTTAGGCTATTTGTCTCAGAAAAATAGGCGCGATCGCTCACGCCCTGAAATTGTTTTTTTGACTTGTGCAGTAAGTCAAAATTAAGCCAGTTCCTATTCAGAAGCTGAAAAATCACCCACACTAGCGCTTTTGAGCGCAGCTGGTAAAGATTGAGAATCCCCTACATACGCTTGACCGAGATGAGAGCGCAATTTCCGCATCAAAGTACCCATCTCCAAAGCATTCATGGCATAATTCCAACCATGGTTGCTTTTCACCCCAGCCCGTTCTAAGGCTTGCTGCATGTTGTCGGTAGTCAAAATGCCAAAAATCACCGGTACACCAGTTTGAAAGGAAGCGGCGGCAATACCTTTTGCTACCTCCGAGGATACGTAATCAAAATGAGGAGTTTGTCCCCGAATCACAGCACCCAGGCAAATAATAGCATCGTAGCGACCTGAAAGTGCGAGTTGGCGAGCCACCACTGGAACTTCAAAACTCCCCGGAACCCAAACATAATCCACTTGGGAACCGTGAGGATCGATATCGACGCCGTGGCGTTTCAAGCAATCTTGACACCCCTCTAGCAGTTTGGTGGTAATCAAGTCATTGAACCTACCAATTACCAACGCCAACCGTAAAGGTTCTGTCTGAGTAAAAGTTCCCTCGAAAACTGCCATGACCGCCTCAAAATTAACTATACTCTTGCCAATATATACATTTGTTTCCCAAAAGCGACAGGAGCAAAGGAGTGCGAGAAGATTATGCTTTTTGCGTTCCTCCTCCTGTTGCTCCTGCTTTTTATATTGCTATTAACTTGCTGGAGATGGCAGCAATAACTTAAACTACAAAAAAGCTTAACGCTCCCACCAGAAACACCAAGGCGATCCAAGTTCCAGAACCTATCCACAGCAACCTTTTTGATTCATTCCAGTTTTGGGGAGTAGCAAAGGCAACAGGAACGCCAATTACCATTACAAACGACAACAGCACTAAAGCTAGTAAAGCAAGTTGGAATATAATAAACATTTTCCCTTCTCCCAAGACAGCGAAGATACTAAAGTAGAATATTTTTACAGGACAAAACGCATTGTTTTTCCTTATTGTTAAGCTAGCAGAATTTGTAACACTTTAGTCATTAGTCATTTATCCGGTATCTCCATGACGATGATTAATGACTGACGAGCACTCAGTTATGGATTTAATTTTGTGCCATACCACAGCTGATTTTGACGCTTTGGGAGCAGCAGTAGGATTAACACGCTTGCTTCCCGGAAGCAAGATTGTGCTCGCTGGCGGTGCTCACCCGGCGGTGCGGGATTTTCTTGCACTGTATCGAGATGAGTATGCCTTGATTGAAAGGCGTTCGGTAAATCCAAAGCAAATTCGTTCTTTGACGGTGGTGGATACGCAGCAGCGCGATCGCCTCGGTAAAACTGCACAATGGCTAGATTTACCCCACATAGAACAAATTGTCGTTTACGACCATCACCTCGAGCAAAAGGGCGATATCCCAGCTACCCAATTACACCTTGCACCCGTAGGAGCGATCGCTACTTTCATTGTCGAGGAATTGCAAAAACAAAATATTTCTCTTTCTCCCGCAGAAGCAACGGTGATGGCCTTGGGTATTCACGTGGATACCGGTTCTTTGACCTACAGCCACACCACACCACGAGATGCTTTGGCTTTGGCTTGGTTAATGCAGCAAAAAGCAAGCTTGTCGGTAATTGCAGAATACGCACAGCCTGGCTTGTCTTTGCAATTGCAGCAATTATTATCAGAATCTCTTGACAAACTACAGTATTTATGCATTAGAGGATACAAGCTGGCCTGGGTGAAGCTGTCCACCGATGCGTTCGTCCCGGGATTATCAACCCTGGCCTCGGAGTTGATGGAGCTAGCAGAAATAGATGTTTTGTTGTTAGCTAATGAATATCCTTTGGGAAATGATGATTGGCGGTTAACAATCATCGGGCGATCGCGCATAGCAGCTATTAATCTTAACCGCGTGTTTCAACCACTTGGCGGTGGCGGACATTCCCAAGCTACATCTTTGAATCTGCGAACAGCAAACTTCCAGGAAGTATTGGATCGACTTTTAGAAGGGATAAAAATCCAAGTTCCTCATCCACCAACCGCGCGGGATTTAATGTCCTCCCCAGTCCGCACCATTCGCCCGGAGACAACGATAGAAGAAGCACAGCGAATTTTACTGCGCTACGGACATTCTGGTTTATCTGTAGTCGACGCCCAAGGAAATTTGGTAGGTATTATTTCTCGCCGAGATATTGATATTGCCTTGCACCACAATTTCAGCCACGCGCCGGTCAAAGGCTACATGACCACCAATCTCAAAACCATTACTCCAGACACCACATTGCCAGAAATCGAATCCCTAATGGTAACCTACGATATCGGTCGCTTACCAGTGCTGGATAACGGTGAATTGGTAGGGATTGTAACGCGCACAGACGTATTGCGCGAACTGCATCAAGAAAGAAAAGGAGAAAAGAACACACCCAAGCACAGCCTTCCAGGAAAACAACAAGAACAAGTAGAAGTTCCTACCTTAGCACAACTGCGCGATCGCCTCGATCCCAAACTTTGGGAACTACTTACCAAAGCATCTTTTCAAGCCAAACAACGCGGTTGGCATTTATATTTGGTAGGGGGAGCAGTACGAGATTTGCTACTGGCAAAGGAAGCTTCCGGAACCTTGATGATTCAAGATATCGATTTAGTAGTCGATGGCTTCCATAAAGCTGCCGATGTCGGTGCTGGTGTAGAATTGGCTAAAGCACTCCAACAACTTTACCCAGCGGCACGCTTAGAAGTTCACGGTGCTTTTCAAACCGCAGCTTTACTTTGGCACAAACACCCAGAATTTGATTCTCTGTGGGTAGATATTGCCACCGCCAGAACAGAATTTTATCCCTACCCAGCAGCCAACCCAGAAGTAGAAGCCAGTTCCATTCGTCAAGATTTATACCGGCGCGACTTTACCATCAATGCCTTGGCAGTGCGGCTCACACCTCCCCATGCGGGTAAGTTACTTGATTTTTTTGGCGGTTTATTAGATTTACAAGCTAAGCAAATTCGCGTACTACACGCCAACAGCTTTATCGAAGACCCCACCCGCATTTTTCGGGGCGTGCGCTTTGCTGTACGCTTTGGATTTGAAATTGAACCGCAAACTGAAAAATATATCCGCTATGCCATCAACAGCGGCGTTTACGATCGCACTACCAAAGAAAATCATCGCGCACCCGCACTGCAAACCAGACTGAAAGCAGAATTAAAACACATTTTAGAAGCTCCTTACTGGCAAAGAGCGTTGCAGTTGCTAGGAGATTTGGGAGCTTTGCAGTGCATTCATCCTACCTTGAAGCTAGATGCAGCTTTAGTGCGGTCCTTGCGGTTACTAGAACGCTGTTTGCGCAGATTCGATCCCCAGCAAAATACCACCCTTCACTGGCAAATGCGTTTAGAAGCGATCGTGGCACACCTAGCACCAGAATATCGTGCTCAGGTCGCCAAAAATTTGCAAATGCAAGAAGATAGCATCGAACGCCTGCAAAATTTAGCTTCTGCCCAAGCTCAAGTGATAAAAACTCTACCCAACTGCCAACATCCCAGTCAAGTGGTAAAGTTGCTGCGACAGCATGATTTGGCAACGCTGATTTTAATTGCCCTAAACTGTCCGCGAGCAGTTCGAAAACAAATATGGCATTACTTGACTGTTTGGGCTAATGTTCAACCTATTCTCAATGGCAATGATTTGAAAAAATTAGGTTACAAACCAGGACCACAATATCGCCAAATATTAGATGATTTGTTAGCAGCTACTTTAGATGGAGAAATTAAAAATAAAGCCGACGCCGAAAAATTTTTGTCACAGCGTTATCCCAAGTAATTTGGGGATACAGACAATTTTTTTAGTTAGATAATTTAGTTGTATTTGTCAATGCAAAAATTTTGGCTAGCTTGCAGTAAATATTGCAGAAAAGTCTTTGTAGGAATCGAAAGCTGCTTTTTCTTGGGAAACGCTACTTGCCACTGACAACGAATTGGAAATCCCTGTACGTCTAAAATTGCCAGCTGATTTCTCACTTCTGCAATATTTAAAGTGTGCAAGGATAAAACCGAAAGACCCAAACCGTCAATCACTGCTTGTTGAATAGCTTCGTTGCTGCCAAGCTCTAAATTGATGCGCGGACAAATTCCATGCTGCTCGAAAAACCTTTGTATCACTTTACGAGTTCCGGAACCTTCTTCCCGTACAATTAAGGGTTCTTCTGCCAAGCAGTTTAAGGGTAGGTTGCGTTTGTTTGCTAAAGGATGATTCGCAGGCGCGATCGCCACCAATGGATTGTCTAAAAATGGCTTAGCTTGTACATCTTGCGTTTCTGGCGGACAACTGAGAATGTACAAATCGTCAAGGTTTTCATGCAAACGCGCCAACAGCGCTTCATGATTGGCAATCTCCAGAGAAACGCTTACGCCAGGATAAAGTTCGCAAAATGGTTTCAATAACTTGGGAATGAAATATTTTGTTGTCGTCACTGCTGCTAGTCGCAGTCGTCCTTGTTTCATTCCTTTCAAATCAACAATCGTTGTTTCTAATTTTTCTAAACATCTGAATATTTCCTGACAAGTATTTAAAACTTCTTTACCTGCTTGGGTCAGATAGACACGCTTACCTACCTGTTCAAATAAAGGCATGCCAATTACCTGGGTTAAATGCTTGATCTGCATAGACACGGTTGGCTGGGTAACGAACAATTCTTCTGCTGCACGGGTAAAGCTGTTGTGTCTGGCTGCAGCTTCAAATGCTTGCAGCTGATCGAGAGTAATAGACTTCCAGAAGGTATCCTTTTGTCTAATTTCTCTGAAAGAACTTTTCATATCGTCCGGGTGTAGGGAAGTTTGGCAACATGAATTTTGCTTAAAGTTAATATACACTACTTTAACAACATTTATGTTGCTAAAGTACAAACACCAACTCCAAGTAAAGTAAATTGTTAAATTTATGAATATGAAGTTATCTTGCAAGCAAATCCTCAAACCACAAATCGATTTGTATATTTGTATTGCCAGTACAAAAGCAGAAGCAGTAAAGCAGGCAAGCAGGTTATAATTTTTTTGCGGATAAGCGTAACAAAAATTTATGAGTAACTCTTTTGTACGAGCGTTTTTTGTAGGTAGAGCAGTAGCTGAAGTACTTTCGGAACGTTTGGAGTGCGCCCTCACTGATGCTTTGAGCGAACTTGGCAAGTTTGATGCCGAACTGAGGGAGCAAATGCGCCAGTTTACAGAAGAAGTCATGGAAAGAGCAAATAAAGCAGCTGATGCTGCCAGCAGTACTGGTATCCACACCACGACAGAAGGGCAAAGCAGTTCCGAACCTGCTGATTTGCAAGCGATGATTGACGAGTTGCGAGCAGAAATTGCTCTTTTACGAACAGAATTACAACGCTATCGCAGCAGCAAGGGACTGTAAAATATAGACCTACATAACTAGTTAGTAGCAAACAAGCAACAGCCGACAAAAATAACAACCACCAATTAGGGTTAAGAGTGTCTTTGATAGCGAGTGACTCGGTGAAGAACCAGCGGTACGCAAAGTCTATGGAACAAGGTTATACAGATAAGGCATACCGTTGGAATCGTGAAAATTATTCAAGCAGGCGGCGTTTTGTGGACATTTGGTCATTTGTATTGACCTTATTGTTCAAACTTTGGCTGTACAAAAAATCTTGGAGTTACCCCGGCGGAGTTACAGAAGCAAAGCAAGCTGCAAGACGCAGATCTCAGGCAATTTGGATTCGCAATACTCTTTTGGACCTGGGACCAACTTTTATCAAAGTCGGTCAGTTTTTTTCTACGCGCGCGGACATATTTCCTAAAGAATATGTGGAGGAGTTATCAAAGCTACAAGATAAAGTACCCGCTTTTAGTTACGAGCAGGTAGAAGCAATTATCGAGCAAGAATTAAATAAAAAAATACCTGAACTGTTCGAGAGTTTTGAGCCTGTTCCTTTAGCAGCTGCTAGTTTGGGACAAGTACACAAAGCAGTGCTGCATTCCAAAGAAGCAGTTGTTGTCAAGGTGCAACGTCCGGGTCTAAAAAAGTTATTTGAAATAGATTTAAAAATTCTCAAAGGAATTGCTCGGTACTTTCAAAACCACCCAGAATGGGGAAGGGGACGAGATTGGCTGGGAATTTACGAAGAGTGTTGTCGCATTTTGTGGGAAGAAATTGACTATCTCAACGAAGGTCGTAACGCCGACACTTTTCGCCGAAATTTCCGCGCTTGTGATTGGGTGAAAGTACCGCGAGTTTACTGGCGCTACACTTCACCGCGAGTACTAACTTTAGAATACGTACCCGGTATCAAGATTAGCCAATACGAAGCTTTAGAAGCTGCGGGTTTGGATCGCAAACAAATTGCTCGCCAAGGTGCTCAAGCTTACCTGCACCAACTACTAAACGATGGCTTTTTTCATGCCGATCCCCATCCTGGAAATATCGCCGTTAGCCCTGAAGGTGCTTTGATATTTTACGATTTTGGCATGATGGGGCGGATTCAATCTAATGTCCGGGAAGGACTGATGGAAACTTTATTTGGCATTGCTTCCAAAGATGGCGATCGCGTTGTCAAATCTCTAATCAATCTAGGCGCATTAGTACCAGTAGAAGATATGGGACCGGTACGCCGTTCCATACAGTACATGCTAGATCATTTTATGGATAAGCCTTTTGAAAACCAGTCCGTAGCCGCTATCAGTGACGATTTGTACGAGATAGCTTATAATCAGCCATTTAGATTTCCAGCTACCTTTACTTTCGTTATGCGGGCCTTCTCTACTCTAGAAGGTGTAGGCAAAGGCTTAGATCCGGAATTTAATTTTATGGAAGTTGCTAAACCATACGCCATGCAGCTTATGACCAGTATGAATGGTTCTGAGGGGAACAGCTTTTTCGATGAATTAAGTCGCCAAGCCGTTCAAGCTAGCAGTACTGCTTTGGGACTGCCACGCAGACTGGAAGATACACTAGAAAAATTAGAGCGTGGAGATTTACGTCTTCGTTTTCGGTCGATAGAAACAGAGCGTCTGTTAAGAAGACAGAGTAATATTCAGTTAGGAACAACCTACGCGCTTTTAATTGGTGCTTTTACCGTTTCTGCAACGATTTTATTCGTTAATCATTATCTGTGGCTAGCAGTTTTTATGGGTTTAATTGCAGCTGTTATCTGCTGGCTCCTGATTAGGCTGGTTATGCGCCTCGACCGTTATGACCGAATGTACTGATAGATGCAAGAGTGTATGAAACTTCATTTTACCGGTGTTACTGACCCGGGATTAATTCGTCCTACCAATCAAGATGCATACTACACTGACCCCCAAGGACGCTTTTTCATTGTTGCTGATGGGATGGGCGGTCATGCTGGAGGCGAGCAGGCCAGTCGCATTGCAACCCAAGAAATTTATAAGTACTTGCTTGAGAATTGGAATTCCTCCAAAGGTTCACCACAACTGCTACAGGAAGCTTTATTACAAGCAAACGAAGCTATTTTACAAGACCAGCACCACCATCCCGAACGCGCTGATATGGGAACAACAGCTGTTGTAGTGATGTTTCGCACTGGGGAACCTGCTTGCAGTGCTCATGTTGGCGACTCTAGGTTGTATCGTTTTCGAGACTCGCAATTAGAACAGCTCACAGAAGACCACACCTGGATCGCGCGAGCTTTAAAAATGGGTGACATCAATTCTGAAGAAGCACGCATTCATCCCTTTCGCCACGTCCTGTCTCGCTGCTTGGGACGCGAAGATTTGCATGAAGTCGAAGTACAGCAATTAGATGTTAAGCCCGGCGATCGCTTGCTTTTATGCAGTGATGGTTTAACTGAAGAACTTGCCGATGAAAAAATTGCTTCCTACCTGCAACAAAGTCCCTCCATTGAGAAAGCAGCTACTTCCTTAGTGGAAGCAGCAAAACAGCAAGGCGGACACGACAACATTACCGTTGTTATTGTCGCTATCGATTAAGCTCAAATTCTTTATTAGCAGTAAATATACTTATCGTTTTGTTCAGTTTGAGCATTTTTCCCATTTACAACTTGATAAAAATACATTTAACCTCTACTGGGTTGTACCAATGTTGAAACGCTGTGGGCAAAGATGCCATTTACGCTGACATCTGGTTTCCAAAACAAACGGAAATTCACCCCACAGACTTGAGGTTTATATCAGTAGGGTGAAAAAATCAAAACTCACCCTTCCCAAAACACTCCGGAAGACTATGGGCAAATTTGTCAAATACTTGTTATCTTTCTTAAAATAGAAGGAACAAAAATTTGACAACTGCTAGCTCCATAAAGGTGGTGTCTGGCAACACTGTCACAATTTATCGAACATTGATTGCTATTTTTTAGGAGTTAACTATGGATAAGCCAATCGAATTGACCTTGGAACAACAATTTAGTATCCGCTCTTTTGCTACTCAAGTACAGCATATGAGCCACGAACAAGCCAAGGACTTTTTGATCAAGCTCTACGAACAAATGGTAGTACGCGAAGCAACTTATAAAGAGCTTCTCAAACACCAATGGGGATTAGATGCCGACTCCTCTTGGGCCGCATGAGACTCTAGTGTCGCAGTGGGCGACCTCCTTCTCTTGCTCAGTTCCAACCAGGAGGAAAGGAGCTGGGGATGCTGGGGCGTCAAGAACTGCTATCGCCTTTGAAACTGGATAAAATTAAATTCGCCATGGCAGCAAAGTTACAGAATATAGGGTCTGATCCAGAGTCAGCCTGCTTATTGTTTTTCACCACAAAAACCCTGCACATGATATTATTGCATGCACAGTCTTTAGGATTTTTGCTGCGTTAACTAAGTCATTTATACTTCTTATAACTTTATTTTGTTACTTGCGAGTCATTTCCTTAACAATAATTAATATTAAAGCATTAGGCGGAAAGGTCGAATGGTAAATCGGTATCAATTGCTTCTAATTTTGCCAAAATTTGAGGCTTGATATTTTCGTATTCAATTTTGAGCAAGTTTTTACTCAGCTGGGGTTGGCTG
The DNA here is from genome assembly GCA_000332255.1 of cyanobacterium PCC 7702. Lineage (GTDB taxonomy): Bacteria > Cyanobacteriota > Cyanobacteriia > Cyanobacteriales > Nostocaceae > Chlorogloeopsis. Next base: position 162,178 of record KB235926.1, read on the forward strand.
GGAGATGCGCAGCTACTGCTCGTTGAGAGCCAATGTTGCAATCGTTGACATTGAACAGAAGCAATAGTGGAAACTAGGGTTTTCGTGCAGTGGCCGGCCGTTTCTCGGGGAAAAAACAGCAGATAGTAGAAGCCTCTTTGTACTAGCAGACGGGTAATTTCCTGACCGAGATTTGTTTTGAGATCGAGGTAGTAAGGTAACCATTTAGGACCGTATTGGCGGTTGTACAAAACGGTGAGCCACAGCAACATGGGATGGGGAGCAGTGATAAAAAGAAATTGGTTGTAGCGGGTACAAACAGAGCGCTTTTGAATTTCTAGTTGGGGAAGCATAATCCACAAAGCGGGAGTTAATTCTCCTCCTACGCGGATGGGGTGGGGAAAAACAATATTCGCAACAGGTTTGTTACCAGGCCAGCAAACTTTTTGGCTAATTTCACCCTTAGAAAGGAAAGTGGAATGGTCGGAGTTAGTTTGTTGTTTTTGTTCAGCTTTGATGGTTGGGGGTACAACAAGAGAATTAGAAGAAGGTATAGAAATCCCTTGTACTTGGGGGTGTGAAGTGTCGAGCTGTTGTTCTAAAGATGTTAAAACCTTAAGAATTTCACCCATGTTTTGAGGGCGATCGCTTGGTGCTTTTGCCAAACAGCTCATGACCAAATTTACAATTTCCTTTGGCAGATGTAATGTGGGAGCAACTTCTGCGAAGGAACGCGGAGGTTGTTGATGATGGGTTTTATACCATGCTCCGAAAGAGTGGGCTGGTGCTACCAGGGGCATTTTTCCAGTCAGCATTTCGAACATCATTACACCCAAACTATAAATATCAGAACGATTGTCAAGTTCTTTACCATCCATTTGTTCGGGTGAAGAATAGGCTAGGGTACCCAGATAGCAATTTGTGTAATTGTTGTTTGCTTGAACTAACTTAGCAATACCAAAGTCAAGAATTTTGACTAATTCTCCAAAACTAGCATCTTGAATTACCAGGATGTTGCTAGGTTTGATATCGCGGTGGACGATCGGACAAATTTTGCCATCGATGGCAATACCTTGATGGGCGCACTGCAATCCCAAGCATATTTGCCGCACGAAATTTAAAAATCTTGGTAAACTAAGCTGCTGCTTGCGGATGATGTTGCTGAGGCTATCTCCTTGCAGATATTCCATCACGTAGAACGGGACATCATTTTCATCTACGCCGCAATCCATAACTCGGACAATGTGAATGCTTTTTTGTCCTAACAAAGCACAAGTTTTAGCTTCTGTTTCAAAGCGCTCTTGCAATCGCATTTTTTGATTTTGGACTGACAAAGCCAGAAATTTCACAGCAACAGGTACGCCTCCCAACAGAATATCCTGAGCACGGTACACCCGACCCATTGCTCCCGTACCAATTAACTGTTGAAGTTGATAGCGTTTGCTGAGCAAGCGACCTATGTTGGGGTCTGACATAGAAAATTCGACTCCAAGTCCAAAGTTCAAAAAAAGCAGATTGTACCAATCTGAGGCTAGAGGTTGGCGCTAGTTATGTAGAGAAAAATAGTAGATTTACCCTGATAGTTTTTAGTTTGCCCACTTTTGATAGAGTTAATAAACCTTGAGTCCAGGTAATTTTGGCTATTGTGGCTTTTTGTTGTAGCTTTTTAGTTCATTGGTTGGCGCTCTATGTTAGCTTCCATGGTGCTGCTGAGATAGTGACCGGCCGTGATGCCACAAGTAAGGTAGTAGTTATCATCATTTATGCGGTGCAGAGTTTCAAAACCACTGCGGCGTTCGCGATCGCCAATTGTCCAGTAGCGCTGCACAATGGTATCTAAACCAATCCAGCCTTCTCCTTCAACTTGTCCCAAAAGATTGTGTTTTAGCAAAAAATTATACTGGCGTTTGCCTCGATCCAAACGTCCTTTGTACTGCAAGGCGATGTCTGCCAGTTCGCCGTTTGGAAATATCAATTTTGTTGCCATTGTGAACCAATTATCTCGATTCCAAGCTACCAAGGTCATACCCTTAACGGTGATGGGAATTCCGTTACGTTCCAACCAGCTTCCTTGTAGTATCCAACGTCCTGGTTCTAGTAAAAATGTATGATCCACCTTGTCACCCTGCTGTTCGCGAAGCGTGCCGGATGGCATCTGAGCGAGTATCTTTTTAGACTGCAATCTCCGGCAGAAAATAACAGTATAGCCCTTTGTGGGAATCAAGGGGGAGCTAAGGTTGGTAAATTTCTCCTAAAAGTACCTCTTGACGTGCTCCGGTTACAGACGGTAGGTTACCGGGAATATTCAGCATTCGCCAGTAGGCCAGAATTGCAAAGGCGATCGCTTCTTTGAAATCAGCGTTCAATCCGACTTCATCTGTAGTTAAAACTGGTACTGGTGCTAAAAGCTGTTGCAGGCGGTCTTTTAAATAAAGATTGCGACTTCCACCACCGCAGAGAAATACTCGTTGGGGAATTTGTGGTAAGAAGGCGCGGTAGGAGCGAACAATTGAAACTGCAGTTAGTTCTGTAAGGGTCGCCAGCAGATCTGCACAATTAAGTTGATAAACTTCAGCATCTTGAATGCACTGCTGCAAATAGTCAACTCCGAATAATTCTCGACCGGTGGATTTAGGGGGTGGAAGGCGAAAATACTCTTGCTCGAGCCATTTTTCGACCAGTGCTTCGCAGACAGTTCCGCTTGCTGCCCAAAGACCATTTTCATCGTAGCTTTTGGTATTGTTTGTTAAATACCGTACTGCTAAGTCTAGCAAACTATTGCCAGGGCCTGTATCCCAACCGCGAATTTTTTCCAACCAGTTATCCCGGCGGGCAGGTAAATACGTAACATTACTAATACCACCTATATTTTGTATACAGCGAGATTCCTGGGGATGGGCAAGCAAAGCTGCATCAACTCGGGGTACTAAAGGTGCGCCGTGTCCGCCAGCTGCAATGTCTGCGGCGCGGAAGTTACTGACGGTGGTAATACCTGTAATGTTGGCGATCGCTGCACCGCGACCGAGTTGGAGGCTATAACCGAGTTCTTTTCTTCCCGAGGGCGGGCGATGGTATACAGTTTGACCGTGGGAGCCAATGACAGCAGCTGCTTGCTGACCAATTTGAATGTTTTGTGCAGCTTGAGCAAAAGTTTGGGCGATCGCATCGTCCAATCTAGCTAATTCTGGCATGGAAATAGCTTGTCCGCTACAAATAGCAAGGATGCGTTCTCTCAAGGAAGCTGGGTAAGGATAAGTTTTTCCAGCTATTAATTCCACTTTTAAATCAAAATCTGTGCCAGAAATTTCTACCAAAGCAGCATCTATACCATCTACGGATGTACCGCTCATTAAACCGATAACACGAGTCATTTTTTTTAATTGGGGATTTTTAGCGAACTTTCCCGAGTGCTCTTGAAAGCAACAGCAGGAGGTGTTTGTTAGTTTTTTTATTCTCTTTTTTTATCGGTGGCGATGATGTGCAAGTCGACGTTTTTGAGCAATCTAACTAATTTTTGAGTTAAAGACCCTTTGAGGAGTATTTGCCAGCGCGAGCGCTGACTTTCGCCGATAATAATTTGGGTAATGCGGTATTGCACAGCTACTTCGGCGATCGCTTTGGCAATGTTGCTGCTGGTAACGCGAATAAAGGTTCCTCCAAGTTCTTTGCAAAGTTTTTCGCACATATCTATGTGCAAGCTTTCTTCTTTAGTCAAAAAACGGTCGGGATCGGCGACAAATAAAGCAAACAAAGGAGCATTCATGTAGTTAGCTAATCTAGCTCCTCGGCGCAATAACTGTAAGGAGTTAGGGTAAGTAGAAACGCACACCAAAACGCGTTCGTGAATGTTACAAGCTTCTCCATTGAGATTATTACCGCTGGCGCCAAGTTCCCTTGCTTCTTCTTCAACGTTGTCAGCAATCTTGCGCAGTGCTAATTCTCGCAAAGCAATTAAGTTACGACGTTGAAAAAAGTTATGCAGTGCTTGTTGGATTTTTTCGGGAGCATAGATTTTACCTTCCAACAATCTTTCTTGTAGAGTTTCTGGTGTGACATCTACTACTACCACCTCATCTGCTTCATCCAAAATTCTGTCGGGTACGCGTTCTCGTACTCTGATCCCAGTTATTCTTGCTACCAAGTCATTGAGGCTCTCCAAATGCTGGATATTCATTGTGGAATAGACATCAATGCCATTTTGCAAAATCATTTCTACGTCTTGGTAGCGTTTTTCGTGAAGCGATCCCGGGACATTAGTGTGTGCAAGTTCGTCAATCAATACCAGCTGGGGCGATCGCGCTAAAATCGCCTTTGTGTCCATTTCCGTCAGCGTTAGATTTCCACGCACAATTTTTTGACGGGGAATTATTTCCAGACCTTCAGCCATTTCTGCTGTTTCTTTGCGTCCGTGAGTTTCCAAAAGTCCAATGACAACATCAATTCCTTCTTCTTTGAGCGCGCGAGCTTCTTCTAGCATGCGGTAAGTTTTACCCACACCCGGGGCCATACCGATAAAAATTTTGTGTTTACCTCGCCGTGCGGGATGAATGGGAAGACTAATCGGAACTGGGGACGCGCTTGTTGGTGTATCGATGTTATTTTCGTTCGACATTTTCAGAACTATTGCCAATTACTGATTTTCTCGGCGATTAATTTCTTGAAGATCTAGTGCATAATTCAATTTCAAAATATTGACTCCTGGTTCTCCAAAAATTCCTAAAAATCGACCATCAGTATACTGTTTCACTAATGGCAATATATCTTGTCGGTGCAGGTTGCGAGCGCGAGCAACTTTTTCTAACTGCTGTTGAGCTGCTTTAACGGAAATATGGGGATCCAAACCGGAACCGGAAGTGTAAATCAGATCAGCTAAGGGTTGAATATTTTCTTCTTGAAGTTGATTGGCTTGTTCTATAATTCGGTTGAGCAATTCTGGATTGCTAGGAGCGAGGTTGCTGGCCCCAGATATACCGTTTGGCTTTCCGATTTTTCCTTGGCTGTATTTAACGGTGCTGGGACGGCCTTGGAAATAGCGATCCAAGCGGAATTGTTGACCGAGCAAAGCTGAACCGATGGGTTCTCCTTGAATATTTTGCATGATACTGCCATTTGCCTGGAATTGAAAAAAGGTTTGACCGACTCCGAAAACAATACCAGGATAAATGATTGCAGTTAAAAACCAAATCAGCACGGTAATGCGAATTGCTTTGGTAATTTCTCTGAGAACAGACATAAAAATTTTCCTTGTAGTTGTTAATTTTTACAGAAGTTAGCTGCAAATCTGCATCAGGAGAAAATTGAAAAAAGAGGAATTTCCAAATCTAGCGATCGCCCAACTCGCCTTCTCTGGAAAACCTCAATTTGCTGGTTTTATATTTTTTTACCTATGCCAACCCCACTACTGTAATTACTAAATCAATTATCTTAATACCAAAAAAAGGTACGATTATACCGCCCAAACCATAAAGGAGGATATGGCGTTGCAGCAATTGTTGGGATGCTAGGGGTCTGAACTTTACACCCTTAAGTGCAAGGGGGATCAAAGCTGGGATAATCAAAGCATCGTAGATCAGTGTTGACAGCACGGCGGAATTGGTGCTGGTTAACCTCATAATATTTAGACCTTGGAGATTGGCAGCAGTAAACAATACCGGGATGATTGCAAAATACTTAGCAAGATCGTTGGTAATGGAGAATATTGTCAGTGCAGCGCGAGTAATTAGCAATTGTTTGGCAATAGTAACTATATCAACGAATTTTGTGGGATCGGAGTCCAAGTCAACTATATCGGCTGCTTCCTTAGCTGTGGGAGTACCAGTATTCATTGCTACTCCAACATCCGCTTGCATGAGTGCGGGAGCATCGTTTGTACCGTCTCCGGTCATGGCTACGATTTTGCCTTGGGTTTGTTCCTGTTGAATAATGGCGACTTTGTCTTCTGGGGTAGCTTGGGCAATGAAATTATCTACTCCAGCTTCTTTAGCGATCGCACCGGCGGTGATATGATTGTCTCCCGTTACCATGATGGAACGCACTCCTATGCGTCGCAATTGTTCGAAGCGATCGCGCATTCCAGGTTTGACAATATCCTTCAGATAAATAACACCGTAAATTTCGTTATCCAAACAAACGGCTAGAGGTGTACCTCCCTGCTGGGAAATCATTTCGTAGACTGTATCCAATTGGGAGGAAACATGTCCGTTGCGGGAACGCACAAATCCCTTAATTGCATCTACCGCTCCCTTGCGCGCTTGTCGTCCGTTGGGCAAGTTTGTACCGCTAATTCGAGTTCTGGCTGAAAATTCAATTCCTTCAGCTTTATTGAGATCGAAATCTATTTTCGCTCCCAATTTTTGGGAAGCACGGACTATTGATTTCCCCTCCGGTGTTTCGTCAAACACACTTGCAGCCAAAGCTACGGAGGCGATTTGTTCTAGAGAGCGACCGTCGATGGGAATAAATCCCTCTGCCAGGCGATTTCCGAAGGTAATTGTACCTGTTTTATCCAAAACCAAAGTGTTAACGTCGCCACAGTTTTCTATCGCTCGTTCGGAAGTTGCAATGATATTAAATTGCGCCACTCTATCCATAGCAGCAATACCAATAGCAGCAAGCAATCCGCCAACAGTTTTGGGAAGCAATACCACCAATAAAGCTACTAAAATTGGTACGCTGACAGGACTGCCAATGTAGTTAGCAAAAGGTGGTATGGTGGCAACAACCAATAAAAATATTAAACTGAGAGCCGCCAGCAGCACCGTGAGAACAATTTCGTTTGCTGTTTTGCTGTGTTCTGTTTTTTCGACTAAAGCGATCATGCGGTCGATAAAGCCTTTACCGGGATCGGCGGTGATTCGCACAATCAATTCGTCGGAGATAATTCGTGTACCGCCAATAACGGAGCTGGAAACATCGGAACCTGTTTCTTTTAATACTGGTGCTGACTCTCCTGTAATCGCCGATTCGTCTACGCTCGCTGCACCCATAATCACTTCTCCATCGGCAGGAATGATATCACCAGCACTGAGGTAAACTGTATCGCCCCGCCGCAAACTGCTGGAGGAAACTTCTGCGATCGTTCCGTCAGAAAAAAGTTTTTTGGCGATGGTTTCTGACTTTGTGGAACGCAGTGCATCAGCTTGAGCTTTACCTCGTGCTTGTGCTAAAGCTTCGGCAAAATTGGTAAACCAAACGGTAAGGAATAAAACCAACGCCATCAAGCCATTGAGCAAGCGGGGGTTTTGACTAGAAACAGGACCAAATAATTCGGGTTCAATGGTAACTGCTAAGGTAACAAGGGTGCTCACCCAAACTAAAAACATGACTGGATTTTTAACTGCATGTTTGGGATTGAGCTTGAAAAAGGCGTCTTTGATAGCTCCAGGATAAATTCCTTTTGTATTGACTTTTGCTTTTTTGCGGGCGTAACGGCGATCGTACGGATGAAGGCGTTGGGGTTTAGGTGGTTTGGAGGTAGTTGCAACTGGATTCATATGAGTGGTTGGGTCAGTGAGTGGATGGGCAAAATGAAAGTTATGAGCGGAGGTAAAAAAGTCATGAACTAAAGTACTTACCCCTTTTCGTCAACAGTCCCCTATCCTTTAACTGCCAGTGGCAATTTTAAAGCCTTCGGCGACCGGACCTAAAACCAAAACAGGAAAGAAAGTTAGGACTGCTAAGATCAAACTGACTGCGGCGGTAACGCAAGCAAATAGCAGCGTGTCGGTTTTGAGGATAGTTGGAGTTTTGGGAACTATTTGTTTTTTGGCCATGCTGTCTGCAAGCAACAGCATGACAATAATCGGAACGTAGCGTCCTAAAAGCAAGCTGGGAATAGTGCTTAAATTCCACCACAGGGTATTGTCTTGCAAACCTTCAAACCCAGAGCCATTATTTGCACCAGCTGAGGCGTATTCGTAAACTACTTGAGAAATGCCGTGAAAAACAGGATTGCTAATACCAGACAACTGTTGGGGAAATGCTAGGGTAATGGCACTGGGAATTAAAACCACCACAGGATGAATTAACAATACAATTGCCAGCAGCAAAATTTCCCGCTTTTCAATTTTGCGGCCGAGAAATTCTGGTGTGTGTCCCGCTAACAAACTGCTTAAGAAGACAGTAAGAATTACGTATATTAATAAGTATGCAACTCCCGTTCCCTGACCGCCCCAGATAATTTGTAAAAACATATTTAGTAAGGTACAGAAACTGCCGGCGGGCATAAGAGAATCGTGCATGCCGTTAACGGCGCCAGTCATGGTGCTGGTGGTCAAAATTGCCCAAAATGCAGTTACGATCGGGCCAAAGCGCACTTCTTTTCCTTCTAAGTTAGGCTGTTCGATGCCTAAAGTAGCGTTGACAACGGTGTTGCCTTGATATTCTGCATTGGCTGTTATGCTTACTAAAATCAGAAAAATTACAAATACCATCCAAAATAGCAGCCATGCTTGTTTGGTATTTTTAGCAAAGATACCGTAGGTGTAAATTAAGGCTGCTGGAATTGCAGCCATGGCAATCATTTCGATTAGATTGGAAATGGCATTGGGATTTTCAAACGGATGAGCAGAGTTAGTGGCAAAAAAGCCTCCTCCGTTTTCACCCAATTGTTTAATCATTTCGAAGGAAGCTACCGGTCCTCTGGCGATGTATTGGGTAGCTCCTTCTAAAGTTGTGACGATCTCTGGTCCTAAAAATGTTTGCGGGACACCACAAGCAACTAATGCGATCGCTCCTGCGATCGACAAGGGTAGCAAAATTCGCGTGATTGCACGGGTAAAATCTACGTAAAAATTCCCCAGGGGTCTACCTGTTAACCCGCGGATAAAAGCAATACCTGTCGCTAACCCCGTAGCTGCGGAGGTAAACATCAAAAAGCCTAAAGCTGCGGTTTGACTAAAATAACTAACGGTGGTTTCAGGAATGTAGTGTTGTTGGTCGGTATTGGTTAAAAAGGATATTGTCGCGTGCAGCACCACATCCCATCTGGGGGCGTGTAAGTGATTGGGATTTAAAGGTAAATAACCCTGCAACTTCACAATTAAGTAGACTGCACCACCCGCAAGTAAGTTGCTCAAAAGTATGGCTCGAGCATACAGCCAACCTGTCATGTCTTGTTTTCCACGCACTCCGGAAAGTGCGTAGATAGTTTTTTCTATTGGATTGGCAATAGGGTCAAGCAGTGTTGTTTCACCCAAGAACACGCGCGCTATGTATCTTCCTAATAACGGAGTAATGGCTATTAAAATACAAAGCGTTAAGCTAATTTGTATCCATCCTTGTCCCATGTATTTTTCGCTCAACTCACTGTAGTTTTTTGTTTCTTACTGCTAACAACCGTGAAATTTAATTGAGTTGATTTTTTTACTTTTTTACCTATTTGGAATGTAATTTATCTTTAGTATTTATGCACCATATTTGCATTTTCGTTCATCTTTCCTCTCTTTGAGAGAAGCGATAATTCTTTTTATTATTTAATAACTTCTTGCCGCCGGTACAAGTATGTTTTTATACATTGTTTTTGTCAAGGGATGAAACTATGTTAGGGTCGTACTAAAAGGATCAAAATTGTATTGCATATCAATTTCCTAAATTTCCTAAAAGTTAAATTAATTATTATATAGACAATGTTTAGTTATAAATTTAGTGGCAACAGCTAAAAAATAGCCGTTTTTTTCTCCGCTATGATTGCTGTAGCTAACTTGTTTGCCAGCTTTAGATCCCAAGGGAACTATGGTGCTGTTATTGGTAGGTAGAATGTCAATACATTATATTTAACGGATCCACGTCTATTGTCAAACTAACAGATGACGGACAAAGTTGACGCAGCTGCTCCCAATCTGGTAGACCAGGTAATACATCAGGGCTTAATTTTAAGAGAATTTGCCAGCGATAGCGATTTGCAAGCCGTAAAATACTAGCTGGCGCTGGTCCTAAGATTTCTAGACCATGTTGTGGTGCTAAAGCGGTTGCGACAGCATTTGCTGTTGTTTCCACTTGCGTTGCATCCAAACCGCTCAAACGCAACAAGATCAACCTTCCGTAGGGAGGATAATTCAACGCTTGGCGTTGTTGTAATTCTGTTTCAATAAAAGAATCATAATCGTGATTTCGCACCGCTGCAATTACCGGATGTTCGGGAGTGTAAGTTTGGATAATCGCCTTACCCGGATCTTCACCTCTACCAGCACGTCCAGCTACCTGAGTTAAAATTTGAAACGCCCGTTCGCTTGCACGGTAATCGGATAAATGCAAAAGTCCATCAGCAGCAACAACTCCCACCAGCGTTACCTGTGGTAAATCTAATCCTTTGGCGAGCATTTGCGTACCCACCAACAAATCTGCTTCTTGATTCGTAAATTTACTCAGTAAGGTTCGGTGCGCTCCTTTGGTGCGGGTGGTATCGCTGTCAAAACGAATAAAACGCAGCTGGGGAAATTGTCTTGTTAATTCTTGGGCAACTCGTTGCGTACCGCAACCAAAGAATTTCAGGTAAGGGGAACCGCACTCGGGACAGTGGCGGGGATGCGATCGCTTATAATTGCAGTAATGACAGCGCAGAATTTGCGGTGCGTTTTCTTCAGCGTAGTGGTACGACAACGATACATCGCAGTGGGGACACTCCAGCACGTAACCGCAATGGCGACAAGATACAAATGTACTGTGTCCCCGTCTGTGGATAAATAATATTCCCTGCTGATTGCGTTGCTTGAGTTCTTGCAAGGCTTTTTGTAAAGATTTGCTAAAGATAGAGCGGTTTCCCTGTTGGAATTCTTGTCGCATATCCACCACCTCTACAGGTGGTAAAGGACGAGAGTTAATACGTTCGGGAAGAGACAGGTAGTAAGATGAATTTTTTTGCTGTTCCTGGTGTTTAAACCTAAACCAACTTTCTACAGAGGGAGTAGCTGAACCTAAAACCAAGGGAATATTTTCTAACTGCGCGCGCCATTGAGCAACAGTGCGAGCATGGTAGGTGGGAACGGGAGAATCTTGTTTAAAGCTGCTGTCGTGTTCTTCATCTAAGATAATTAAACCCAAATTCGGTAAAGGAGCAAAAACTGCACTGCGCGTACCGATAACTACCTGGGGTTCTCCCGTTAGCATTTGTCGCCAGCTGTCGTAGCGTTCTCCGTCAGAAAGGGCGCTATGATAAACAACTACGGACGCGCGCTTGCTGTTCGGCATATTTTTTGAAAATCGCGCCCGAAAACGATCGGTAAGTTGGGGTGTCAGTCCAATTTCCGGTACCAAAACAAGAGCGGATTTTCCTTGCGCTAGTAAAGGAGCGATCGCCTGCAGGTAAACTTCTGTTTTTCCAGAACCAGTTACTCCGTGTAACAATACACTTTTGTAGCCATGCATTTCCCTGATAGTGGATAAAGCTTGCAATTGAGCTGGTGTTAGTATTTTTTTGGGTTCCTGGAATTGTGCTTGTTGTATACCTGAGGTTTCGCTTCGCAATACTTCCCGCTGTTGAATAACAATGTAGCCTTTTTGTTCTAAAGCTTTTAAAGTCGAGGGACTAGCACGGCAAATTTCTAGTAACTCACCATACCACAATTCCCCACCCCGCCTTCGCAGCACTTCTAAAATTTGTTGCTGGCGAGCAGTTAAGTTTGTTTCCCAGTTATTGCTTGTCAGCGTGACAGCTTTTTGTAGTTTTGGTCGAGCTGCTCGTGGTGGCTCTAAATAGCTTTCTACCAGCTTGTACTGCTGCAATTGTTTTACTCCCTGGTAAGCTCCTTTGACTTGTCGCTGGAGATAGGAAAAACTGTAGTCTTTGGTCGGTGAAGATAACAATAGTTCCAAAATTTGCTGTCCTACTGGAGAAAGAAACGATTTGTAGGACCAAAAGAATTTTTCGTTTTCCGCCTTTTGCTCAACCAAGCGGATGCGACGCTGCGATCGCCCTAGCAATCCTGGCGGCAGAGCAACTCGTATTACTTGGATTAATGGAGTATAGTAGTAGGCAGCAACTCGGTTCAATAATTCCCAATAGGTAGCACGAAAAAATCCAGCGCTGACTACATCTTCTACTTCCCGAATTTTTTGGGGTGGCAAATCCTCAGGCAGCTGTGCTATCAAACGAATAGCGATACCTCCCAAAATTTGGGCCCCAAAAGGTACGCTGACAATATCTCCAGGTTTTACTTGTAACTTTTGAGGTAATCGGTACACAAATAGTCCTGGCGCTCCCGCGCAGTCCACCAGGACTTCCACCCACTGATTTTCATTTGTACTGGAGTTGTACAAGCCTCCTGGTTCAGCAACAACCAAAGGAGTTAAAGTTAGATCATTTATATACATAGTTCCTCAAATATATAGATATTTTCCTGTTGTTAGTTGCTGAATTTCTCTATTGTTTGCTCAACTATAACTACCTGTCTTCCTGCAATCAAAATGTAGTTCGCAATACTGTCATAAGACATAATACTTGATAAGTTTCCTCTTATGTATTTCCAACGAGGAACGAATATTATCTATATGCGGTAGGTAACACCCCTTTCATGTAGAGCCTATACAACTTTTGGGTTGATGGCGTCTAGAAAATAAGCTTTTCTCCCTATTGATAGATATTAATTACTCTTAGTATATGAGATCCTTTTAACCAAGCAATGCTTCGTATGCCTTGTACTGTTGGTTTGATTGCATGGGATGAAAGCCCTTAACCATCCATAACTTTACCAGCAAAAAAGTATAAATAGTAAAATACCTTGGGAAAATATATGAAAACTATAAATATTTAGCAGATTCTGGGGATATGTTTTATATTTGTTAAGTTTAAGCAATTTTGATTGAGGGGGTTTGACATATTTTGTAATTAAGAAAAAGATGAAAATATATGGATTGCCGAACTAAATCATGAAAATTGGAATAGTAGTTGCGGTTTTTGTGAGGAAGTGTATCCAACTACCATCCACAGATCAAAAATAGGGTTGCTAGCATTTTGCCAGCCCTAGCAAACAAGCTAGCTCCCTGTGGTGACAATCTAAGAAAGATTGAAGTTCGGGACAAATTCCAATTAATAGCAGAAGCATTTTTTTGCTATCAGACAGGTGCATTTTTCACATACAAATATAAAAACGAGCAAGTATTTGAGAGCAGCTGTCACTAACAACTTATGTACCAAACCAAGCAACAATCCCTACAGGAAGCTATGAATATTGCTGAATTGGGAACAATGGCAATGATACAAAACACTGCCGATCACGAAGAACCAACTTTGGAAAATTTACAAGCAGTGATAGAAGAACAATCCCCCCTGGTGGAGGAAAACTTAGACAATTTCGAAGAAATTGATGGCCGGGAAGGGGATGAGATGGCAGCAGCACGCCCTTCGGGATACAATAAAACCGAGTACGACGATGCTGTCGGTGCTTTTTTTAAAGAAATGGCCCGCTATCCGCTGCTTAAACCAGATGAAGAAGTGGAGCTGGCGCGGCGAGTGCGGTTTTTAGAAGAAGTGAATGAATTGCAAGCTTCCTTGCGAAAAAAACTAGGACAGCAGCCAACTAAGGAAAACATAGCAGCAGATTTAGGAATTACAGAAAAACAATTAGAACATCGTTTATATCAAGGTCGGGTAGCGAAACGCAAAATGATTCGCTCCAACCTGCGCTTGGTCGTTTCCATCGCCAAACGATATCTAAACAGGGGAGTACCTTTTTTGGATTTAATTCAAGAAGGAGCGATGGGTTTAAACCGCGCTACAGAAAAGTTTGACCCAGACAAGGGATATAAATTTTCTACCTATGCTTATTGGTGGATCAGACAAGCTATTACAAGGGCGATCGCTAATGACGCGCGTACTATTCGCCTACCAATTCACATAGTCGAAAAACTCAACAAATTAAAAAAAGCTCAAAGAGAACTAAAGCAAAGGTTAGGTCGCAATCCCAACGAAGCAGAAATGGCCCAAGCGTTGGAAATTCCAGCACAGCAACTGCGCCAGCTGCAACAATTGCGACGCCAAGCGCTTTCCCTCAACCACCGCGTTGGTAAAGAAGAAGATACGGAATTAGTGGACCTGCTGGAGGATGAAGACAATCTCTCTCCAGAAGCAAAAATGAACGAAAGTATGATGCGCCAAGAAATTTGGGAAGTATTGGGCGACGTACTCACTCCCCGGGAAAAAGATGTTATCTCTCTCCGGTACGGCTTAACAACCAGCGAACCCTGTACTCTTGAAGAAGTGGGTAACATGTTTAACCTTTCCCGCGAACGAGTACGGCAAATTCAAAGCAAGGCGATGCGAAAACTACGCCGTCCCCATATAGCCAAACGCTTGAAAGGATGGCTAGCCTAGTAATGCCATCCGGCATGCTTCGCGAACAGAAGTCAAAAGTCAAAATCACTTCAGTTGCTGTTGACTGGTAAAACACACTCCAGAGAAAATGAACTATTGACTGTTGACTTATGTACTAATGACACTGAATGGCAATTTCCAATTGCGTTTTGCCCGGCCTAGCGACTGCGACACCCTGTTTGCTTTGATCGCAGCGCTAGCAGAATACGAGAAATTATCTGATGCCGTAACCGGAAATGCTTCTGCCCTCAAGGAGCACTTGTTTGGTTCCACAAGATATGCTGAAGTCATAGTAGCAGAACACACAGGGCAGATTATCGGATTTGCTCTATTTTTTCATAATTATTCAACCTTTTTAACAAAGCCAGGAATTTATATAGAAGATATATTTGTTTTACCAGAATACCGCCGCCAAGGAGTTGGCAAAGCTATGCTGCAAAAAGTTGCCCAAATAGCCGTAGAAAGAAATTGCGGACGCCTAGAATGGAGTGTTTTGGATTGGAACGAACCAGCCATGCAATTCTATCTTAGTATGGGAGCGTCTATCTTAAATGAGTGGCGAATTTGTCGCGTGACAGAAAAGAACATCACAAATTTAGCCCAACTGCAACAGCAAGAAAATTAGTAAAGAATTTTCACGAACTTTGACAGCTTGTCTTTTGACGCCAAAAAGGTGCAAATCTAAAAATTAGAAATGACATGGGAGTGTATATGCCTTAATTGCTTCAGAGAAGAGAACACAAGATGAAAAAGATTTTTGTAGTACTGTTGCTGAGCCTGGTAATTTTTACCTTGAATTTTAGTTATCCAGCTTTAGCTGCAGACCTTGCTAACGGTGCTAAAGTTTTTAATGCTAATTGTGCTTCTTGTCACGTTGGTGGTAAGAACCTAGTCCAACCAGATAAAAGTTTAAAAAAAAGTGCTCTAGATAAATATGGAATGTATTCACTAGATGCAATAATTGCTCAGGTAACCAACGGTAAAAATGCCATGCCAGCCTTTAAGGGACGTTTGAAACCAAGTCAAATTGAAGATGTAGCAGCATACGTGCTCGAAAGGGCTGAGCAAGATTGGAAGTAAGGTAGAAATGTAGTAGGTAGTAGTTGGACGATAACTATTATCTACTAATTAGTTATTACAAATAAAATGCTATTTTCTGTCAGCAATTAACTGAGAGAAGAAGATCTGTTTTGACATCAACTTTCCATCATGAATTGCTGCTATAGATATATTTTAAACTTAATTTTTGTTGTTATATTTATCTATTTTTCCCCTACACCTGCTGTTGCTTATTCGCCTTCGATACCTGCTTCCCCAGTTTCAATAGATAACTTTTTTCTGTTAGGGGTAGAGAAAATGCGAAATGGCAAATATCAAGAAGCAATCCAAGATTTTCAGCAAGCGATCGCCAACAAAAAAGATTTTGTCGCTGCTTATAGCAATCGCTGTCTTGCGGAAGTGGAAATACAAGATTACCAAAGCGCGATCGCCGACTGCACCCAAGCAATTAACTTAGCACCTCACACCAGCACTGAAGCTTATATCAACCGTGGATTGGCCTACTACAGACAAGGCAATTATCCAGCAGCGATCGCCGATTACAATCAAGCGATCGCCCTCAAACCCTATAATTTTCGTGCTTACTATAACCGAGGTATAGCCAACGCTTCCATCGGCAATTACCAGCAGGCAATTGCTGATTATAATTTAGCCTTAAGTCAAATCCCCCCAGGATTGAATTTTTTAGTTGCTGATATTTACAACGACCGAGGGTTAGCACGCTTGCAACTACAAAATCCGCAAGCGGCCATGCTCGATTTTGATAAAGCAATTCGTTTGCATCCTCTGGACGAGAGAGCTTTTTTCAACCGGGGTTGTGCTTGTGCTCTTCAAGAAAATTATACAGGTGCAGTACGTGATTTTACTGAAGCGACGCGGCTTGCTCCCGGGGATGGGGATGCTTATATTAACAGGGGAATAGCTTTATATCACCTTGGTTACGAACAAAGAGCGATCGCCGATTTGCAAAAAGCAGCGGCATTATTTAACTATCAAGGTAAAAAAATAGCTTACCAAAAAACATTATCTCTAATCAAGTTTGTGCAAAAACAAATGTCATCTCATATTAACATTGCGCTTATCAAAATAAAGTACGACAGCTTGTCTTTTGACAGTAGTTTTTATTAACCATAAAAATATCACTGGGTATTTTTAAAAACAGTGATAACAAGTGAACAATTGTCTGTTTCCGCTTTCATTAACTGTCACAAATCTATTGGTAATCTGTCCAATTTTAGCCGTTTCTAGCAAAGAAATTCCTTATTTAAGTGAAATCGAATTACCTGCTACGAATGCTCAATTACTAACTCCACATCCTGCAGGACCGCAAATTGAGCCAGCAATTCCCAACAATGCAGATATAGAAATAGAAGTAATAGGCGAAAAAGATACTCTACCTTTATCCACTCCTATTTACATCATTGACAAAGAAGAAATTGAAAAGCAAGGCTCTACTAACGTCGCTGATATATTGAAAAAAATGCCTGGATTTGCCATCAATGATGTCGGTCACGGAGCAGATATTCATACAGGTACGTACTATCGAGGAGCCTCGATCAATCAATCTATATTCCTCATTAATGGAAGACCGATCAATACTAATGTTAATACCTACCACGGTACAATCGATTTAAACAGTATTCCTGTAGAAGCGATCGAACGAGTTGAGCTGTACAGCGGCGTAGCTTCAATTTTGTATGGTTCGTCAACTTTTGGCGGAGTTGTAAACATAATTACTAAAGCAGGTAGTACCGAGCCTAGATTTAATGCTGCTGTAGAATTTGGATCGTTAAATTTCAACAACGAGCAAGCAAGCTATGCTAGTTCTCTAGGAACCGTTAGGTATAATTTGAGCTTGGAAAGAAGCTTTATCGACAACCGTTACAAAGTTCCTAAAAAAGCAGCCAATCGCGATGCTAAAGGCTATCTATTTAATGCAGACACTGCTATCAGTACCTACTTTGGTAGTCTTTCTTTTGATTTAGATACAAAAAATACCCTTAACCTAGACATTACTAAACTCAGCAGTCGTCGGGGTTTGGTATATTTTGGTTTTCCTCTGCAACGGGACAGACTCAATCATGATGGATTGAATATTGGTCTGTCTTGGAAAACTTTACTGGGTAACAGTGATGATTCTGTTCTCACCACGACCGTAGGTTATAACCAAGATTACTTCAATACCTACGGTCCCAGCGGTCAATTTTATCGTACGGGTACCTTAGATACGCAGCTACTATCAACAAGGATAGAACATCAATGGCAATTGACGCCCAAAAATAAATTACGCTGGGGTTTAGATTTACAAAATACCGAGTTAAACGGTGATGTTTTCAGTACAGTTCCCAATCGTAGAACCTTCAATGAAACAGAAAACCGCAGTTTATTCAATACAGGATTATTTGCTGTTAATACTTGGAATGTAACCGATGCTTTGCAACTAGATTTTGGATTGAGACAAAACTTTGATAGTAAGTTCGGTAACTATCTCAATCCCGCTGTAGGAGCACGCTACAGCATATCGCCAAGTTTGGTGGTGCGGGGAAGTTGGATAACAGGACAGCGCAATCCAGGATTGGATCAATTGTATGTTTACGATACCGTACACGGATGGTTGCCCAATCCTGATTTAAAGCCAGAAACCGGTTCCTCCTGGACTGCGGGAGTGGATGTTAATTTTTCAAAGAATTTCCTCGGGCAATTTACTTACTTTGGCAGTAGCTTAAATAATCGTTTGGGAATAAGCAACGGTAGGTGGACAAATATCGGACTTGTAGATACCATGGGCTTGGAAGTAGCGCTGCGGTGGAAAATTACTTCTAATTGGTCTAGTTTTGTTAATTACACTTACACCGATTCCCAAATCAAAACTGGTCCAGAAAAAGGCCTGCAGTTAAGCATGATTCCCTATTCTGTTGCCCAAGCTGGTATTAGTTATACTAGTGGAGGTTGGCAAGCTAATTTGTACGCCACCTACAACAGCGGTGCTCGCAGAGCTTTTTTTATCAATCCTGGTGAAAAGATTACCGATTTTGTACCGCCATTTTTTAATCTAGATTTTAGCGCCCGCATTCCTATCTTTCCTAGTTTGGCAATTACAATTTATTTGGAGAATTTGTTAGATGAACAATACGAGCGAGTAAATCGTATTTATAGTCCTGGATTTACTTTTCGTATTGGTTTAACCTCGAATTTGTAAAAATGAAATCCTCAATGGAAATGAAAGCCAAGATTGAAAACGGTGTACTTTTTATTGCTCGTCAAGATGTTCCAGAGTTTAAAAAAGGTGGTTATGCAGTGAGGAACAGTTATTTTTGGGCGCTGCGTTCAATTGCAGGACGAGCATCCAGACATGGTGATTGGGAATACGAAGCAGAAGTTTGGCTTGCTTTGTCGAGAATGCTAATGGCTTTTAGCAGGTCAGGGTATTTGGGTTTTCGAGAAACCGTGCTGGAGTTTCCCTGTGCTCAAAAAATCCCAGAACTGCTGCAAGGTGTGTCAACTTGGGAGTGATACCAAGTAAAATTGTTTATGGACTTTGTGTTAGTACAACTAAAGGAAACAAGAAATTATTTTTGGATTGTGCGATTCCCAAAAAGTGCCCATCTTCAGTATAAACTCGCCAAAGTTGGGAAGAATTACTTTGATAGGTGATTCGTTGGCCTTGGCACCATTTTTTAGCGTCTGTAGTGTTGACATGAACAGCTTGTAAATGCTGTAGAGGTGTGTCGGGGGGAAGAAGTTGAAAATTTCCAGCTTGCAGCTGCGCTTCTAGTTCGGTAAAAGTAAGGCTGTTGAAGAGTGAAAAGCCACTGCTTGCAGTACGTTGCAAAGCAGCTAGAGTACCACCGGTTTCTAACAGGGTACCTAGATCGCGAGCGATCGCTCTTATGTATGTACCAGCACTACAAGCTATGGCTAAATCTACTTCCGGAAAGTCTCCTTCTCGCCAGTCTAAAATTTCTATTTTGAATACTTCCACCGTTCGCGCTGGCGCTTTTACGGTTTTACCTTGACGCGCTAGTTGGTAAAGACGTTTTCCCCCGATTTGAACGGCGCTGTAAGTTGGTGGAATTTGTTCTATTTTACCTTGGAATTGTTGCAGGGCGGTTTTGACAGCTGCTAAAGTTAAGTGCTTGGCTGTCTTTTGGGTGATAACTTCCCCTTGCAAATCATCAGTTGTAGTACGTACACCCAGCTTAACAGTTGCTCGGTAAGCTTTATTTTCTGGTAAAAATTGTAAAAGGCGAGTTGCTTTTCCCACAGCAAGTGGTAGTACACCTGTAGCTGCCGGATCTAAAGTACCAGCATGTCCTATCTGCTTCAGGCCTAAGAATTTTCGCATCTTAGCCACACAATCGTGGGAAGTCCAGCCAAACGGCTTGTTAAGGTTCACAAAGCCTTGCACGGTCTGAGCGAAGTACGAACTGAGGTGTTTCAGTTTTAAAGAGTATAGCAAAGGGAGGTTGAAGATGGCTGGAGTTAAAAAGTTATATCAGCATAAAGGGTACTAACAAAAAAGCACTTAGAATTTAACTGTAGTGGAAAGAACTGTTTTCGTTACAATCTCCATGGCTTGTCAGCAGGAGAAAAAATCAAATTATGGATAGCGATCGCGAAGTTTGCCGGATGGCATTTCACCCCTATACTTGACCTTAAGAAAATCGATATCATAATAAAAGTCGATAAAACTTAAAACTTGTTTATCAATGCTGATTTCTTCCTCTGGCTTGTCCAAGGTCAAAGACTCAGTAAGAGAAAGGATTTTCTTCGGTAACGAACCAACTGCCGAACTAATTGCCATTCTTACCGTTTATTTTGTCCAAGGTATTTTAGGGTTGGCGCGTTTAGCCGTCAGTTTTTTTCTCAAAGATGAACTGAGGTTAAATCCAGCTCAGGTTTCAGCACTGTTGGGCATTGTCGCTTTACCTTGGATTATTAAGCCACTGTTTGGTTTTATTTCCGATGGCTTTCCTATCTTCGGCTATCGACGGCGTCCGTACCTGGTATTATCAGGAATACTGGGAACACTTTCCTGGATCGCCCTCGCAACCATTGTTCGCACTCCTTTGGCAGCAACTTTAGCGATCGCTGTTGGCTCTCTATCTGTGGCCATCAGCGACGTTATAGTAGACTCGTTAGTTGTAGAAAGAGCCAGAGGAGAATCCCAAGCTACAGCAGGTTCCCTGCAATCTTTATGCTGGGGCGCCTCCGCTTTTGGCAGTTTAATCACCGCTTACTTTAGCGGTCTGCTTTTAGAGCATTTCAGCAATCGTACCGTATTTTGGATTACTGCTTGTTTTCCCCTGATTGTTTCCTTAGTAGCATGGCTAATTGCCGAATCCCCAGTACCTCAAGATGATAGCAAAAGTTATAAAACCAATTTTCGCAATATAAAATACCAATTTAAGCAACTGCGTCAAGCCGTTACTCAAAAAGCAATTTGGCTACCAACAGCCTTTCTTTTTATTTGGCAAGCTACCCCAACTGCTGAATCGGCCTTTTTCTTCTTTACTACCAACGAACTACACTTTGAACCAGAATTTCTGGGACGAGTACGCTTGGTAACAAGCATCGCTTCCTTAGTAGGTATCTGGATATTTCAACGTTTTCTCAAAACAGTTCCCTTCCGCGTCATCTTCGGTTGGAGTACTGTTATTTCAGCAGCTTTAGGAATGACAATGTTGCTGTTGGTTACCCACACCAACCGTGCTTTGGGTATTGATGACCGCTGGTTTAGCTTGGGCGACAGTCTCATTCTTACAGTTATGGGACAAATTGCCTATATGCCAGTATTGGTATTAGCAGCAAGACTTTGTCCCTCAGGAGTGGAAGCAACATTATTTGCTCTTTTAATGTCAGTTACTAACCTAGCAGGACTGGTCTCCTACGAGTTAGGCGCAGGACTAATGCATTTGCTGGGAATCACCGAAACCAACTTTGACCATCTTTGGCTTTTAGTGGTCATCACTAACCTTAGCACCTTGTTACCACTTCCATTCCTAAACTGGTTACCTGCTGCAGATTCCCAAACTGAAATACCAAAGAATCTATCACCAGCCTCGTTACAAGAGCAACAAGAAACTTTTTTACCCGATTTTGTACCAGAATTGATGCTACCGCGAGAACTGGAATCAGAAACAGTTGATTAGCATAATTCACCACCAAGCTAGCTATCTTTTGACAAGCAACCAACATTTTTAAAGCCTGCAGTAGCGCTGGAGCCAAGACAGCGAGCGCTACTCTTAGCTGCTAAAAAATCTGGAAAAATAATATTTCCAACTAGAGAATTTGATATGCCAACTCAAGAAGCTCAAAAACACGCTTTTGTTGCTCCGGTAAAATCTTACGATCTCAATGAATGGCAAAGAGGATATGAATCTCTCAAACAAGAATTTGATTATTGGATAGATGATGTAGAAGGACAAATTCCACCAGAACTAAACGGTACCTTGTTTAGAAACGGTCCCGGTTTATTAGATATTAACGGACAACGCATCCATCACCCCTTTGACGGAGACGGAATGATTGTCCGCGTCACCTTCCAAAACGGTCGCGCTCACTTTTGCAATCGCTTTGTTCGCACCACCGGATATTTAGAAGAACAACAAGCAGGAAAAATTCTTTACCGTGGTGTTTTTGGAACGAAAAAACCAGGTGGTTGGCTGAATAATGCCTTTGATTTTAAACTCAAAAATATCGCCAACACAAATGTTATTTACTGGGGAAATAAACTTTTAGCTCTTTGGGAAGCAGCTGAACCTTATCGCCTCGATCCTTACACGTTAGAAACTTTGGGTCAAGAATACTTCGACGGCATTTTGTCAGAAGGTGAAGCTTTTGGCGCCCATCCCCGCTTCGATCCTCATAGTAAATTAGATGGCGGTGCTCCTTGCTTGGTCAACTTTTCCATTAAGCCAGGACTATCCACAACCATTACCATCTTCGAACTCAGCCCGGCTGGTAAAGTTGTGAGAAAGCATGCTTGTACTGTTCCGGGATTTGCCTTTATTCACGACTTTGCTATTACTCCTAATTACTGTATCTTATTTCAAAATCCTGTCACTTTTAATCCCATACCTTTTGTACTGGGAATGCGCGGTGCAGCAGAATGTATTAAGTTTCAATCCCAGCGACCAACTCGGATTATCATCATTCCCCGCCAACCTAAACAAAAACAAATAAAAATTCTAGAAACTTACTGTGGTTTTGTCTTTCACCACGCCAATGCTTTTGAACAAGATAGGGAAATTATTATTGACTCTATTTGCTACAAATCATTACCAGAAGTAGAACCGGAAAGCGATTTCCGAAAAGTTAATTTTGATGCTCTCGATCCCGGACAAATATGGCGGTTTCATCTCAACCTCCAAAACCATACTGTACAACAACAATTACTCGAAAGCCGTCATTGTGAATTCCCCAACCTACATCCTCAAAAAGTAGGACACTCATATCGCTACATCTACGTCGCTGCAGCTAGTGCTTCCCACGGGAGTGCTCCATTGCAAGCCTTTTTAAAAATTGATTTACACTCAGGAAAACAACAATTTTGGAGTGCAGCACCCCACGGTTTTGTCGGCGAACCCGTGTTTGTACCCCGTAGCAATGCTCAACAAGAAGATGATGGTTGGATTTTGGCTTTAGTTTACGATGGTGCTAACCATCGCAGCGATGTAGTGATTTTGGATGCACGCGAGCTTCATCAAGGACCAATAGCAAGACTGCATCTCAAGCATCACATTCCCTATGGTTTGCACGGTAACTTTACGTCTGAAGTGTTTTTACCGAGGAATTAGTGTAGGTTAAATTACCTCAACCAAAGGAATTTTCACCTGCAGATAATCCTTCTTGATTCTAAAGTAAGTTAATAGTGGGGGGATTTTGACTTTATTATCTGCAAAGGTGAGTAATAAAAAAGGAACACAGACCAAAAGAATGTTTTTATCTGTGTTCAGCTCGCTGTGTGTATCTCTGGTTGTTTCTATCTTACTATCTTTGCAATGAGTAAAAAAGCTACAGCTGGAAAATTTTGTAACAAAAACTACAAAAATTATACTTTTTGCAAAAATAAAGTATAGGCTAGGCGTAAATCCGGTTGGCAATGGCGCGATTGGAGAACGCTTTATGGTTTCAACATCTCTACAACCGTTGGAGACTCCCTCTCCAGCATATATTTGTCCATTCGATCAAGCTTGTAGTTATCTGGAAGCAGCAGCGCGAGAACTAAAACTAGATATAGGTTTATTAGAAATTCTCAGTCGTCCGCGAAAAGTAATTACAGTGTCTGTCCCTGTAAAGCGCGATAACGGAGAAATACAGGTTTTGGCAGGACATCGAGTACAGCACTGTGATGTTTTAGGACCGTATAAAGGTGGTATTCGTTACCATCCAGCCGTTACTCTACGGGAAGTTTCGGCGTTGGCAATGCTGATGACTTGGAAATGCGCGCTTTTAGGTATTCCTTACGGTGGTGCAAAAGGAGGTATTGCCATAGACCCCAAAAGTTACAGTTTGGGAGAACTAGAAAGAATTACGCGGCGTTATACAAGCGAATTAATAGATAATATCGGTCCATCAGTTGACATTCCTGCACCGGATGTGGGTACTTCAGCTCGGGAAATGGCGTGGATGATGGACACTTACTCGGTAAATGTCGGCCATGCGGTACCGGGAGTTGTGACTGGTAAACCTCTTTCCATCGGTGGTTCGCGGGGGCGGGAAATGGCAACCGGACGCGGGACAATGATAATTGTTCGGGAGGCGCTAGCAGAACTGGGGCGATCGCTAGAAGGAACCACAGTAGCTATCCAAGGTTTTGGTAATGTTGGTGGTGCAGCTGCTTTATTACTGCATCAAGCTGGAGCAAAAGTAGTGGCTGTTTCTAGCAGTGCTGGAGGAGTTTATTCGGAAGTCGGTCTTGATATTCCGGCCTTGAAGGCTTATGCTACTAAGAATCGGGGAAGTGTAGTTGGTTTCCCACAAGGGTTGGCAATTAGCAATGCAGAATTACTAACGATACCTTGTGATGTTTTGATACCTGCTGCTTTGGAGAATCAAATTACCAAAGAAAATGCAGATCGGGTGCAAGCAAAAATAGTAGCAGAAGCGGCTAACGGTCCGACGACTCTGGAGGCGAGTCAAGCATTGGAAGCGCGGGGTGTAACGGTACTACCGGATATATTGACCAATGCTGGTGGTGTGGTGGTGAGTTACCTTGAGTGGGTACAGGGACTTTCCTATCTATTTTGGGACGAGGAAAGGGTAAATCGGGAATTGGAAAACTTGATGGTACAAGCATACAAGCAAGTAATTCACCATGCTAAGACGCGGCAGATGAGTCTGAGATTAGCAGCTTATACTTTGGGTGTAGGTCGTGTTGCTCAGGCGCTGCTAGACAGAGGTTTATATCCTTAATGCAGCATCAAATTACTATTTTTGCACTTAAATGTACTTGTAATTTTTGACTTTTGTTACCAGGTCGAACCTGGTAACTTAG
Source organism: cyanobacterium PCC 7702 (assembly GCA_000332255.1). Taxonomy (GTDB): domain Bacteria; phylum Cyanobacteriota; class Cyanobacteriia; order Cyanobacteriales; family Nostocaceae; genus Chlorogloeopsis. The sequence continues at coordinate 187,023 of KB235926.1, forward strand.
ACTGGCGCAAAAACACGATCGCCTTGCAGACTTTTAGTTTAGCCCCTTGAGTATTGCTAACCTCGAGGTTTTGTTCCCTAAGCGCAAACCAAACTCAGTATCGGCTAAAAGACTTAAAATGACGATAGGTACGCTACTGCAGCTTCCCCAAGGAGTATCTTTCGTGCAGCCAGATTTAATCGGGTTGGAAATTACAAAAGGAGAATTGAGGAGACTGACAAAAATCAATCCCAACGATGTGTTCCGACCTTCTGCGCTCAAAAATCAAAAGCAGCGTAGACGCGCGAAGCGCGGCTTCTTGTTGAGATGGCAATTTTTCATCAAAGAAGTAAGAGAAACGCTGCTGTTGAGTTTAATTATTGCCGGAGTTTTATATGCGTTAGTTATTTTGCCAACAATTGGTTCTGCTATTTTTTTGGGAGTTGGTTTGTTAATTGCAATATCTATTGCAGTGATTGTCGGACGCTTGTTTTGGCGGCAGCTTGCCTACCCGAACACGCTAAAAATGCTTTTAGATGCAGTCGATAAATATCATACCATTATTCAAGCAGTAGATAATTGCGACCAGCAATCTGAAATGAATCTACCTGGTAGAGAAACAGCGATCGCAGCACTGCAAATGTTGAGAGAAGATTTAGTAAGGGCTTTAAAAATCGAGCGAATATCACGAGAACGTAAAAAGCTATCTGCTGACTATCAAGAGTTATTTGTGAATAATTTAGCTAACCTGCAAGCTTTAGAAGTAAATGCTCCCAAAGGCGCATACAATTCGTTTTGCCAACAATTGTTGCAGATTGACCTGGAGGTGCAATCCTTGGTAAGAAAGTTACAGTCGCCCGGTTAACAATCAAGATGACCGCTAAACCAAAAGTAATTGTTCTGGATGACGATCCTACCGGTTCTCAAACAGTCCACAGCTGTTTGCTATTATTGCGCTGGGATGTAGATACTTTACGCCTGGGATTGCAGGATGACTCCCCTATTTTTTTTATACTGACCAATACCAGAGCGCTACCTGCAGAAGCTGCTGCATCAATTACCAGGGAAGTTTGTCAAAATTTAAAAATTGCTTTAGCTTTAGAACAAATCCAGGATTTTCTCATTGTTAGCCGCTCTGACTCGACTTTGCGCGGCCATTATCCCGTTGAAACCGATGCGATCGCCCAAGAACTAGGCCCGTTTGATGCTCATTTTCTCATTCCCGCCTTTTTGGAAGGAGGACGAATCACCCTCAACAGTACCCACTATTTAATTGTTGACGGTGTACCTACCCCAGTTCACGAAACCGAGTTTGCTCGTGATTCGGTCTTTGGCTACCACCACAGCTATTTACCGCTGTATGTAGAAGAAAAAACAAAAGGCAAGATCAAAGCTGACTGTGTAGAAAGATTTTTACTTGCAGATGTTCGCGCTGGTAGTTTGCAACGCTTGCTGCAACTTCGCGACAACCAATGCTGCGTCGTCGATGCACAAACCCAAGCAGATCTTAATAATTTCGCTCAAGATGTACTTGCAGCTAGCAAGCAGGGCCAAAAACGCTTTTTGTTTCGCACTGCTGCTAGTTTTCTCACAGCTTTAGCAAATTTACCTCCCCAACCAATTGCTCCGGAAAATATGGCAAAGTACGTACGCGGTGGTAAACCAGGCGCAATAATTGTTGGTTCCCACGTTCAAAAAACAACTCAGCAGCTGGAAATGCTATTGCAGTTGGAAAGTACGCAAGGAATTGAGATTGACGTGAGGCAATTGTTGGATCGAACTGATAGATCTGCTACAGTACTAACCGATATTCTTATCAAGGTCCGCAAAGCCTATAACGCTGGAAAAACACCAGTAGTTTATACTAGCCGCCAGGAGCTGATTTTTGAGGATGTCAAAACACGTTTGCAGTTCGGCAGCAAAGTTTCAAGTTTGTTGATGAACGTTGTCCGAGGTTTGCCTTCTGATATAGGATTTTTAATCAGTAAAGGTGGTATCACCTCCAATGATGTCTTGAGTACTGGTCTAGCCTTGACTTGGGCGCGATTGCTCGGCCAAGTTTTACCTGGTTGTTCGATCGTGCAGACCCCAAAAAACCATCCCCAATTTCCAAATTTACCAGTGGTGCTGTTTCCAGGAAACGTTGGTGATGCTACCGCATTGGCAACTATTTACCAAAGATTGAGTAACAAGACCGGGTAATAATTTGCAACTTTTTCCCACCCAATTACAAAAACAGATACTTTAATATTGGTAATTGCTCCATTTCCCTCTTTTGGCTGGTGCTGCATGAATTCTGATGCTGCGATCCCCAATCAAAAAGCAAATTCTGCTGGTTTTGAGATAGAATCAACTTTTCCTCAAACCGATGTCGGTGGGGATTCTACCGCAATACAAAGCGAGACAGATTCTGTCCTTCCAGAAGCAGAATTAAATTCAGTCATTGTTTATCTAAAGTCAATTTCTAGGTCTACTGATTTAGAGTTTAAGGATGTGGTGGCGGATGTACAGTCGCCTGTGGTTTCTAATACAAGCTCTCATTCCTCACTTTTCGATTTAGATTTACCTGAGTTACCTTTATCAGAAAAGACGCTGGACAAAATCCAAATTCAAATTAAAACAGAGGAGGGAAGGATTGTATTAATTTTACCTGCAGAATCCCAACTACCTGCGTGTGAAAGTAACTGGAGCCAAATGTGGCAACAATTCAAGTTACAACTCAACAGTAGCGATCGCCTCATGGTAAAAGCAAACACTCCCGTACATTTGGTCGCGGGCGATCGCCTCTTGGATACCAGACAGCTGCAAGAACTTGCCCACATTCTCGGCGAAATGCACATGCAGCTCAAATCCCTTTCTACCAGTCGTCGACAAACCGCGATCGCTGCTGCTACTATGGGCTATTCTGTCGAGCAAGTTGGACGGGAAAACATTCTCCATTTTCAGTCCCAACAGACCAAATCATCTCCCACAGAGGCCCTTTATTTAGAAAAAACAGTGCGTTCGGGAATGGAAATTCGTCATTCTGGTAGCGTTATTATCTTGGGGGATCTCAATCCAGGAGGTACCGTCATTGCAGATGGAGATATTCTCGTGTGGGGTCGTCTTCGCGGTATTGCTCACGCTGGTGCTGCAGGTAACCGCAAGTGTTTGATTATGGCATTACAAATGGAGCCAACCCAGCTGCGGATCGCAGATGCTGTCGCCAGAGCACCAGAAAAATCACTGATGCAGTTTTATCCGGAAGTGGCTTATGTCACACCACAAGGGATTCGCATCGCCAGGGCTATTGATTTTTCTAAAAGCCAACTCAATAAGATCAATCAACAGCCTTATGGTTCTATTGTTAAATAAATTTACAAAAACCTCACTAATCGCATTCTAACACCATGACCCGAATTATTGTTATTACCTCTGGCAAAGGAGGGGTGGGTAAAACCACCTGTTCGGCAAATCTAGGCATGGCATTAGCTAAAATGGGACGGCAAGTAGCATTAGTAGATGCCGATTTTGGCCTGAGAAATTTAGATTTGCTCTTAGGACTAGAAAATCGCATTGTTTACACAGCGGTAGAAGTACTAGCCAGGGAGTGTCGCCTCGAACAAGCATTAGTAAAAGATAAACGACAACCAAATTTGGTGCTTTTACCCGCGGCCCAAAACCGCACCAAAGACGCAGTTAGTCCCGATCAAATCAAGTTATTGGTAAACGCACTAGCGCAAAAGTACCAATACGTGATCATTGATAGTCCCGCAGGTATCGAAATGGGATTTAAAAACGCGATCGCCCCTGCCAAAGAAGCATTAGTTGTCACTACACCAGAAATTGCCTCTGTACGAGACGCCGATCGCGTTGTTGGTTTGCTGGAAGCGCAAGGAATCAAGCGCATTCATTTAATCATCAATCGTATCAAACCGGCAATGGTACGGGCTAATGATATGATGTCTGTTCAAGATGTTCAAGAACTCTTGGCTATTCCTTTGATTGGAGTGATTCCTGACGACGAGCGGGTAATTGTCTCCACCAATCGCGGTGAACCTTTGGTACTATCAGAAAACCCCTGTATAGCTGCTACCGCTTTTGAGAACATTGCTCGCAGATTGGAAGGAGAAGCAGTCGACTTTATTGAAATTGAAGCCTACCAAGACAATATATTTAGCCGTCTCCGCAGAATTTTGTGGACAAAAATCATTTAACTTTCTTCGTCTGTGCATAACAAGCAGCAATGATTCTTGAACTTCTAGAAAAACTTTTTTTTCGCACTACCGACACCAGTCGCAATCAGGTGAAGCGTCGCCTGCAATTGGTAATCGCTCACGATCGCGCTGACTTAAGTCCTCAAATTGTAGAAAAAATGCGGCAAGAAATTTTAGACATTGTCTGTCGCTACGTGGAAATTGAAACAGAGGGCTTAGAATTCTCTTTAGAAAGCAACCAACGCACTACCGCTTTAATAGCTAACGTACCTATACGTCGGGTCAAGGAAGCTGCAGGACATATAGATATCAAAGACAACAGCGGTAGTTTAACTGAGAATTTTTGATTCCAGTCAGTTTTCTAAAAACAATAATCCCGTTGCCGGCTTAACCACAACGGGATAGTAGTGTAAAATTTTTGCTTTGGCTTGAGCTAGCGATAAGCAATGGGTGGATTTGCCCAAACTTGTGTAATTTTTTTGCCAAAAGTCACGGGGCGGTCTATTTCTGCTGCAATCACAGTTTCACCATTCTGAGAAACTGCAAACACAGGCCAGTTCTCTTCGCCCAATTCTCCAGCACGAAACAATACGTTATCTGGTTGAGTTTGACTCCAACCTAAAAGCACTGCAATCTTTTCGTGTCCGTTGCGGTCGTAAGCAGGAGTGACAGTATTAGTACTGTTGTTTTGTCGGTCCCAAATCACCGCACGATCGGTCGCATCAGAGGTATTGAATACCGCTTCAAATTTGCGCGCTAAAAAGCGTTCACCCCTCTCCGACCAGCTGACGGGAACTAACACACCAATAGTTCCTTCCCTATTAGGATCGTCCGAGTCAGCTTTAGCCTTTAGCAAAGTATCCATGTTGCGAGAAGTGGAATACACCACCCGCAATTTCCCGGTTTGTCTATCCTCTAAAAACAAAACACTACTAACACGACTGTTGTAAAGTTCTGGTTTTACCTCTAGCTGCACGCGGCTGTAGACAGCGTATCTCCCATCGGGAGAAACTAAAGGTATGCTTCGGTAATAACTCACTCCCGACCCACTCTTGGAACTAATAGCTTGATGAGTTTTCATAATCCAATTCCAAGGAATGGGATAGGAACTACCTATGGGATCTTGCTGGGATTCCTCACTTTCGTCCAGCTGCTCCCCAACAGTTTCCTTTGGTTGGGAAAATCGAGGTTGGGATTCCTTGGTTATAGGTAAAACTTTGGGTACCTCGGGTGAATCAGCAGCTACAGCTAAAGTCGATGGGTAACTATTTTCCTGTGGAGAAGATTTGAGTTTAGCAGTTTTTATTTTCTGCAATAAATTTAATTGGCTAGCTGAAAGTTCCTTTTTATTACCTTCAGATACTTCTTTTACTGGCGCTAATTCCACTTTAGCTGCTAACAATTGCTCAGCTGGTATTTGTACTGTTTGTTGAGCATTATCTTCCACTGACGCAGACTCAATTCCGTCTGTTTGCACCGCTGGCGGTTTGTTTGCAGCAGCTTGAGACATCAGATCAAAACTAGATTTGTCTGTCGAAGATTTGGTTTCAGCTACCTTTGATAATGATTCTTGATGAGTTGAATTTACTACTTCCGCATCAGTTATGGGAATAGATACAGGGTCTAACTCATTTTTTATATAAGTATTTTTAGCTATTTGTGATTGTGCTGGAGTAGAGTTACTGGAAGCAGCTACTAGGGGTGCAATCAGCATTACAAAAGCAATGTACCTTGAGAATGGTTGGGCGCGAAACCATCCTGACAGTAAAAGATGTTTAAGCATGTTTTGATTCTCTAAAAGGTGGTTGCCGTGTAAGGAGTGATGTCAATGCAGAATTTGATTAATATGTATAACAATAAACTCACAAATTTCGCTAGGGGATATTTCCCTTTTTGCGCTGCTGGGAACCATTGTATGACAAACTACAATTTACCTCCCATTTTTTCATAGAAATTACCAAGATAACAAGTTAGGAACTACATCTCCAAAGAAATTCGCAAAACTTTATACTATTGAAACAATATCCTTAACCCAATATTTCACCTGGGTTTTTGTCAGCAGTATAAATTAATTATCCGACAGTAACACGCAGGCATTGCCTGTATATTTTTTACTATCAGCAAGTAAAAAATCCGTGACGAGATCGGGGGATATTACTCAGTTATTTGGTAAAGTCACTGAATAACCATACCAACTCAAAAGCTCGCAGTCAATAATTTAGCGAAGGTTACAATTTTTGCGAGAACTTCAGCAAAGGTTGCTATTTTTTCTCAAAATATAAAAACTGTAATAATTTTCCCAACGCTAAACCAGCTGCTTTCAGTTCAAGGCAAAGATCCAAGTTTGCTTATAAGCAATGCAATTATTATTGGAGAAAAATCCAACTACCCAATTATAGCCGCATTCAGTTTTGAGGTTGTAATTTTTCACAAAAAAGAACCTTGCTGCCAACCTTAAAATATTGTTAAACAACTTTAGTCGCAAAAAATTTTGGTGCGCGCACTACAAGCGCTGTAGGTTAGAGATTGCTAACTAATGTATTGTTTAACTATTTATGAAAGTCGTTTTCTTTGGTACTCCCGAATTTGCAGTTCCGACTTTAGAAAAATTGCTGCATCACCCAAAGTTCGAAGTATTAGCAGTGATTACTCAACCAGATAAACGTCGCGGACGGGGAAACGAACTAATACCTTCACCGATCAAAACTATCGCCACAGCTTACAACTTACCCGTATGGCAACCCCAACGAGTTAAAAAAGATGCAGAAACTCTAAGCAGACTGCGAGCAACAGGTGCGGATGTATTTGTGGTTGTTGCTTACGGTCAAATTCTCTCTCCAGAAATTTTGGATATGCCTAAATTGGGTTGTATCAACGTACATGGTTCGATTTTACCCAAGTACAGAGGTGCAGCTCCGATTCAGTGGTGTTTGTATAACGGGGAAAAGGAAACAGGCATTACCACAATGTTAATGGATGCGGGTATGGATACCGGAGCTATTCTTTTGCAAGCGACCACAAATATCGGCTTGATGGATAACGCTCAAGATGTAGCTCAAAAGTTGGCTGTTATGGGGGCAGATTTATTAGTAGAAACTTTACTCAAGTTAGAATGTGGAGAAATTCAGCCCATTGCGCAACAAGATTCAGAAGCTAGTTATGCGCCTTTGATTAAAAAAGAAGATTACGTTCTGGATTGGTCGAAAAGTGCTATTCAATTACACAATCAAATCAGGGGCTTTTATCCTCACTGCGTGACCTTTTTTCGCAATCAACCGCTAAAAATTAGTGCTTCCGCTCCCCTTGGTTCTGCTTGCTGGCAACAACTCCCACCAGACATTCAAAAGATGGCACAAAAACTACCGGATTTATCAATGCCAGCAGGTAAAGTTGGAGAAGTAGTAAGCATTGCCAAGGGAATGGGGGCGATCGTCCAGACTGGAGAGGGATTGTTGCTGTTACGAGAAGTTCAGCTACCTGGAAAACGTCCCTTGGGGGGCTGGGATTTTGTTAACGGTGCAAGAATTTCCGTAGGAGAAGTGTTCGAAAGTTCCTAAGTTTTAGCTGCAAATTCTTCATAGAAGCGACAAGTTTCACAAGGACCGTCTGGGTTTACTGCACAGCGAATAATCTCTGAATGAGCGTTGTAGCGACAGTTTGCATCGCCGATGACCCAACGTCCGTCAATCCAAGTTTTCTCATCTGGTCGTTTAGCAGACTGCACGTACAAGGCTACTTTGTGCAAACGATAGCGCCCGGCTTGAAATTGGTAACGGTGACTGCGTTCTAAAACAGCGTAGGTTTTTCCTTCCAGGTCGAGATAGTTGCCTGGTTGTGGTATCCAGTCAAGTTTTACGCTACCGAGGGATCGCCTTGGGTGCGTCAGAATTACCTCTGTTGGTAAAGAATCTGGCTCCATAAGCTTTTGTAATCTCATTTACATTATTTTAGGATGGTAGCGCACTTGTTTGGATTATCCTATGGAGTTTATGTTGTAGTTAAACATTTACTAATGTTTTGTAAAAAAAAGTAAAAGCTCGTGTTAATGGTTGGGGTAAGCTGTATCTAGAGAATGAAAACCTAGTTCAGGGATAGGTGTCTGCAAAATCCTTAATGAATTTGCAGGACAAGTTGTTTTGATTTTCGTTTTTTGGGTTTCGATTTCAGTAACAATTTGTGAAAATAATCTTCTCTGTGGCGCGTGGCGAAGGGGAAAAAGTGTTTTGATATTATTGGCAATATCAATAGTGATAGTTACTGGACCTTGATAGTTTTGGTCTAGGATAACATTGGCGCTATTTGCTATCGTTATTCAATTTTTTTAGTTTGGTGATTTACAGTCATCAGAAACTGCGATCGCCCGTTCTTCGGAAAAACTTATCCGAACTTCAGCAACTCAGGAACTGGTGGCATATTGGCAATTATTTTTAGTCTGTACGCCAAAAATTTTATCCTTATTGGTGCTGCCATCGTGGCAAAGTTAATAAGTGGTATGTTGTCTATTTTCATATAGATACAATTTTCTACTCGAGGTAGCATTCCACAGTAGTTATGCAAATTAACTGGCAAACAGCCAAAACTTACGAAGACATCCTTTATCACAAAGCTGATGGCATTGCTAAAATTACCATCAATCGCCCGCACAAACGCAATGCCTTTCGTCCTCAAACTATTTTTGAACTTTACGAAGCTTTTTGCGATGCCCGTGAAGACACTAGTATAGGCGTTGTATTGCTTACAGGTGCCGGCCCCCATACTGATGGCAAATATGCTTTTTGTGCTGGTGGCGACCAAAGCGTGCGCGGAAAAGCTGGTTATTTGGATGACAAGGGAATTCCCCGGTTGAACGTGCTGGATCTGCAACGCTTGATTCGCTCGCTACCAAAAGTAGTAATTGCTTTGGTTGCTGGATACGCTATCGGTGGCGGTCACGTTCTTCACTTAATTTGCGATCTGACAATTGCTGCTGATAATGCCATTTTTGGACAAACAGGACCAAAAGTGGGTAGTTTTGATGGTGGTTTTGGTGCAAGTTATCTTGCTCGCATTGTCGGACAAAAAAAGGCGCGAGAAATTTGGTTTCTCTGTCGTCAGTACAACGCTCAACAGGCCCTAGAAATGGGTTTGGTTAATTGCGTGGTACCAGTAGAACAATTGGAAGCAGAAGGTATTCGCTGGGCCAAAGAAGTTCTGGAAAAAAGCCCGATCGCCATTCGTTGTTTAAAAGCAGCATTTAATGCTGACTGCGATGGACAAGCTGGTTTGCAAGAACTTGCTGGTAATGCCACTTTACTTTATTACATGACAGAGGAAGGAGCAGAGGGCAAACAGGCATTTTTGGAAAAACGTCCGCCTAACTTTCGCCAATATCCTTGGTTGCCTTAAAATTGCAAAAATCGCTCTTGAGACCCAGGAGCGATTTTTAATTTAGACCGAGAAAAATTAGTTTGAGTAATGACCAGCAACTTGCTTGTGCTGCTCCTCTTTCTCCATTGCCAAATCTGAAAATTTATTTATCAATACACTTTGTCTTTCCTATACCCAAATGTAGATGAAATTCACCTAGATTGGGTATTTACAACAACTGAGACTGGTAACTAAATTTGTGAAGCAGTTAGCTTCAGGATTTCTCTACAGAAGCAATAACAGATTTGTTTGAATCTGCAGCGATCGCTGGTGTAGCATCTGGTAAATTCCAAACATCTTCCAAACTTTCCCAGGAAGGAGCAAACGGTGGAAGCGACAAACAGCAGGCTTTCCAATTTGCTTGGACTGGCGCTCCTAGCTGTTGGCAGATTCCACCACGTCTACCTTCGGGTTGATAATAACGACAATACCTGCACGCAGAAGTCAAATTTTTAATATTTTTCATAATATAGTGCCTGGGAGGGCTAATTTACATATCTAATTTTGCATATAGATATAAATACTGTTGAGAGCCGAAAAGCATATTTTTATATGGCTTGTGGCGATCCCGAAGAAATAGTTTGCTTTAGAATATTTTTAGCTTTGTGTTATATTTGTCAATTCTTTTGTTAACAATACGATACACGTATCTGGAGTGCTTGACTATGCTTGTTTTCAACTCAAATAAATTAGGGATCAAGGCTAAAAAGCTAGTTTTTGATTATTTTACTTTTTCAATTTAGCAACAGAATATCCGCGAAATTAGAAAGCTATTTGTATATCTTGCCATAATGCCCAGAAAAAAAACGTAGTCTACGTAACTGGGAAGAGATAATAAAGTTTCTATCTTCAGGTAGAAGAATGCAGTTAAAAAATTGGGGTGGAAAAGATTTGCTCGCTCTAGAAAATTGGCTAGCACACTTGCATCTTATGCCCAGGCTAGCTGCAAGTGCAAAAAAGTTGCAAGACCGATTTCTAGGCGGTCATTTGTGGCGGTAGTTCTTGTTTTCAAAGTTGCAGCAGCCCTGAAATTTTGGCAGTGAAAAATCAAACCACGACGGTTGTAGCACATACAACCTTTTGCAGTCAAAATCTCTGGGAAAATTGTTTAGCAGCACACAAATAACACATTCCCCAGCGTTGCAATTCGCCTGCAGGTGCACGACAGTGGCAAAGAGGACAAAGGGGGAAGCGGTGCGATCGCTGTTGTACGCTTTTTGCCCAATTTGCAAAAGCTGTGCGAACATTGGGAAAAGAGGATGGACGATGGCCAGGCGTGCTGGTTTTGTCTTGACCTGCGTAACTGGGATGTTCGCAAATAGATGGTTGTTGCTGTTGGTTGTCAATTTTAGGAGTAGAGTACCAACTCGCGGTGGAAAAGCGAATATCTGATAAAGGAGCAGGTAAAATAGCATTCAGCTTGGCAAGTAGCTGTTGGCGTTCAAAGGTTAAATTTTGAGCCCAAGCAGCACTGGAAGTTGCTACGTACAGGACGTTGCGCTTTATGAACAGCGGCCGGGTATGGGCGGCGATCGCGACTCCGACAATTTCCGGCCAGCATGGCAGCAAGCGTGCCAATGGTTGCTCTGGCAATTTTGCTTGTACTTCTAAGGTAGCTAAAATATCTTTAACTGATTTCCAGGACATCTGGGCATGGCCGTGTCAAAATAACAACTGGGTTATAAAATAGCTTGATGCCAATTTTCGCTAGCATTGGAACAAAGTCTTTTCAGATATCAATTATCAATTAAACCATTGGCAAGCGGCGATCGGCTTTTTGATTATGGTTTTTAGCTGGACGCTCTCAAACTTTGAGATTCCAGCAGATTGAGTTTTGAGTTCGAGGCAGATAGGCTATGAGTAAAAACCACCTGGAACATTTGGGTGCAAAGTCGTCTAAAACCCCCAGCTTGAAGCCAGCTTTAGCAGCAGCACTGGCCAGTTTAGAAGTACAGCTAGACCAAGAATTGGCTCGATATCGGCGGATGCGACTGGCTGCGCATAAAACACTCAATCAATCCCGCTGGCGCGGTTCTACAAGCTACCAACCCCAAAAGATAGCAAAAGCTGCTCCACAAACTATTACAGAAGGTAGTCAGGAATTTTCCTTACCACAGGTACCAACCACGGAGTCGCCTGCATCTAATGTTGTACCGGACACTCGTGAGGAAGCACTCAACCACGTTAAGGAAAACTTTCCCAAGCAGCACGCTCTGAAAATATCCTCTTGTCCTCCAGAAGATACAACGCCAAGTTCTGCCAAGCTTGTACCTGGAGTAATAGAGGAACGCAACAAAACTGAAGACCTCGTTACAGCAAATACCGTTTCCCAACCACCAGATGACTATTTGGAATCCTCAGAAGCCTTGTTGCGAAGTTTAACTTTAGAGCAATCTCAACAAACCAAGCGCAGCAACGCTGCTGATAGTTTGCTATCCCCTCTGGGTATTGGCTCGATGGCGTTGTTGCTGATGTCTAGCTTGATGCTTGGTTATGTGGTGTTTAATCCCAAAAATTTACCGCAGTTTAGTTTCCAAAAGTTTCTCCGCTATAATTCCCATTCAAAAACTCAAACAGCTAATAACACAAACAAAACACAATCACAGCCTTTACTTACACCCATACCAAAGTATCCTAATTTGGCTGCTAGCGAATTTCCGGAAGTAAAGAACCCCAACGATGTGGTTGGTCTGACGCCGGCTACTAAACCAAATTCCCTTCCAACACCTGCTGTTGTTCCTACTACCCCAAATTCTACACTAACGCCGCAACCCCAACTAACATCAACACCCAGTCCCGTTCTCCCTACTTTGCAATCTCCAGCGGTGTCGCCAACAACGGCTGCACCACTGCAGCTATCTCCTTCCCCGACTGCTACACCCACATCTTCTACATCACCAACTGTCACTTTAGAAAATATAGACGATCCGCAAATTAAACCCTCGGCGGATGGTTTTTATCATATCATCGCAGATAATCAAGGAGAGACCTTTGCCAAAGCAAGGCAGGTGGTTCCCGATGCTTATCTATCCCCAGAGAAGAAATTTATATATCTAGGAGCGTTGAAAACAAAACAGCAGGTGAAAAGACAGCTGCAATTGTTAGAAGAAAAAGGAATTAAAGCTAGGGTACAACAGCCTTAACAGGTGAACAATTAAGATACCATGAGGTAAACAACTCATGCTTGGCTGCTGCTGGCAACAAAAAACAAGGGAGGACCGACATGGGACTGATTGACCGTATCGGGCGGGCAATTATTGCAAATATAAACCATTTCATGAGAGCAGTGGAAGACCCGGAAAAAGTTTTGGAAAAAACCGTGATGGAAATGCAGGACGATCTGGTGCAATTGCGACAAGCGGTAGCAGCGGCGATCGCTAGTCAAAAACGTACCGAACGACAAGCCGCTCAAGCTGTGTCTGCGGCTGAAGAATGGTACCGTCGCGCCCAAATGGCTTTGCAGCAAGGAAACGAACCTCTAGCACGCCAAGCCTTGACCAAACGCCGCGCCTACCAAGAAACTGCTGCTGCTCTTGGCGCCCAGCTTCAGGAACACGGCGGTATTGTCTCCAGACTCAAGAAAGACATGCAAGCTCTGGAGGTGAAAATTACGGAATTGAGAACCAAAAAAGATATGTATATAGCCCGAGCTCGCTCTGCTGAAGCTAGCGTGCGAATGCGAGAACTGCTAGATGGAGTTTCCAGTCAAAGCAGCTTGAATGCTTTCGAGCGCATGGAAGACAAAGTTTTAAAACTTGAAGCCCAAAAAGAAGCTATTGCCGTTAGCGGTACCGATGAGTTAGAAAAGTATTTTACCGCCCTAGAATCTGATGTTGATAAGGACTTGGCGCAAATGAAAGCACAAATTCCCGACAGCAGAAAAAATACAATCAACTAAAGCTTGACGCACAAGTAAAAATAGGGTTAAAGGCAATTTCTTTAAGCATATCTTAAGGATGAATAATTTGTGCGTTAAAGGACTCAAACGGTTCGAAAAGTTTAAATTTAAACAAGTAGGTATTAAACAATAAAAAAGCAAGCGCCAAAATTGTAAAAGGAAAAACAAAGTTATGGGATTATTTGATCGCATCAGACGAGTAATCAGCGCTAACCTCAACGACATGGTCAGCAAAGCTGAAGATCCTGAAAAAATGCTGGAACAAGCCATTCTCGAAATGCAGGAAGACTTGGTGCAACTACGTCAGGGTGTTGCCCAGGCGATCGCTGCTCAAAAACGCACTGAGAAACAGTACAATGACGCTCAAAACGAAATCAACAAATGGCAACGCAACGCCCAGTTAGCGCTGCAAAAGGGAGATGAAAATTTAGCACGACAAGCACTGGAACGCAAAAAAACTTTCACAGAGTCAGCAGCAGCTCTCAAAGCCAGTCTGGAACAACAAACAGTTCAAGTAGAAAGTCTCAAACGCAATTTAATTCAACTAGAAAGCAAAATTGCTGAGGCGAAAACTAAAAAAGAAATGCTCAAAGCTCGCATCACTGCTGCTAAAGCTCAAGAGCAACTCCAAGGTATGGTACGGGGAATGAATACCAGCGGTGCAATGGCTGCATTCGAACGCATGGAAGAAAAAGTCTTGATGCAGGAAGCTCGCGCCCAATCCGCTGCAGAATTGGCTGGAACAGATTTAGAACAACAATTCGCGGCGTTGGAAGCTAGCAGCGATATAGATGAAGAATTAGCGGCTTTAAAAGCACAGATGTCTCTTCCAGCTTCTAAGCCCAATCAACAGCAATTACCGCCAGAAAGTTCCACTTCCAAATCCCACCAGCAATCGGAAGTGGTAGATTCCGAACTGGAATCTCTGCGCAAGCAACTAGACCAAATGTAAAATTCTATAATTTCTGTTAAAGCTAATCCCACACCTTTTGTCGGTAGTGGGATTTTGCATCCAAATTTCTCAAAAACACAAAAAACCCAGACTCCTTGTTCATCTATAAGCACGGTCAATTACTGCTGGGAAAAATCCCTATCGACTTTTCGCTGTAGGCGATTGACAGTTTGAGATAGAGTAAATTGTGTGTCAATAAGTAACAATGTCACCATGAGGAGATGGGAATGAGTGAGGGTGTAAAAGCCATAACTGATGCCGAGTTTGCCAGCGAAGTTTTGCAAGCCCCCGGTCCGGTATTGGTTTACTTTTGGGCCCCCTGGTGCGGTCCTTGTCGATTGATGTCGCCAGTGATTAACTCAGCTGCCGATACCTACAGCCAACGTCTGAAAGTGGTAAAAATGGAAGTTGATCCCAACCCGGTGACTGTGAAGCAGTACCAAGTAGAAGGAGTACCTGCTTTGAGGTTGATTCAGGGAGAGAAAATTTTGGTTTCCACAGAAGGAGCCATATCCAAACAAAAGTTACTCGAATTATTAGATCCCTATTTAAATGGTCATTAGTCAATGGTGCGTGACACCAAATTCGTGACTAATGGCAAAGGACAAGTAAGCCAGATGTTATTTGCAAAACGTTTAGAATTCCTACAAACGAATGTATTTGCCGATATGGACAAAGCCAAGGCCAAAGCTTTGGCTGCGGGACGGCAATTAATAGATTTGTCATTGGGATCTTCGGATTTACCAGCTGAGACGCACGTGGTAGAGGCGATCGTCCGCTCTCTCCAAGACCGAAGTACCCATGGCTACTTGCTTTTCCACGGTACGGAAGCGTTTCGCCTGGCTGCAGCTAGGTGGTACGAACAAAAATTCGCTATTTCTGTTGATCCCGAAACTGAAGTTCTACCCTTAATTGGCTCCCAGGAAGGAACAGCTCATTTACCCCTTGCTATTATCGATCCTGGAGATTTTGCTTTGTTACTCGATCCTGGCTATCCTTCCCACGCCGGGGGAGTCTACTTAGCTAGCGGCCAAATCTATCCCATGCCGCTGCGGGCAGAGAATAATTTTTTACCAGTATTTGCGGATATTCCCGGACCCGTGTTAGCACAAGCGCGGATGATGGTGTTAAACTATCCGCACAATCCCACCAGCGCCATTGCTCCTTTATCCTTTTTCCAAGAAGCGGTTGCTTTTTGTCAACAACATAATTTAGTTTTAGTTCACGATTTTCCCTACGTGGATTTAGTCTTTGAGGAAGCAAAAAGCAAGGAAGAAACACAAACTGGGTTGGCTCCTTCTGTTTTACAAGCTGACCCCGATAAAACTGTTTCCATCGAATTTTTCACTTTGTCTAAGTCCTATAATATGGGCGGTTTTCGCATTGGTTTTGCCATTGGTAATGCCAAGTTGATTCGTGCTTTGCGACAAGTGAAAGCAGTGGTTGATTTTAATCAGTATCGCGGTATTTTGAACGGAGCGATCGCTGCCCTCACCGGACCGCAGGATGCAGTCAAGGCCACTGTTGCTACCTTTCGCCATCGCCGGGATGTCTTTATCGATGCTTTAGCTAGAATTGGTTGGCAAGTTCCTACCCCGAAAGCCACAATGTATGTTTGGGCACAACTACCACCACCTTGGCAACAAAATTCTGTGGAATTTTGCACTCGACTGGTAGAAACAACAGGAGTCGCAGCTTCTCCCGGTGCTGGTTTCGGGAAGTTTGGAGAAGGCTATGTCCGCTTTGCCTTAGTACACGAACCCGCTGTGTTAAAAATAGCTGTGCAAAAAATAGCCGAATTTTTATAATTTAGTTCTTTCAGTCGCAATTTCAAACTATTTGTCCTTTCTCAGCAAAAATTTCGCTGTCTGAATTTTGTTTTTCTCAAGGTTTGTCAATTAGTCTGGTAATTTGGCGCTCTTAAGTACGCAAGTTAAATGAGAGTGGTTACCTCGATCGTCCACTCTCAAAAAAAATAAAAAAGAAACCAAGCTGAAGAAATTTTTTTAAAGAAAAGTTTAATTTTAAGTTAAAGATGGGATTATAAGTATACTATGTATTTTAGATGAACAGCTACCCAGAAAAAGAAATTAAAATCGATAATATCGCTCCATTAAAGCGAGAAATAATATAATTATTTACTAAAAAAATAGAATAAGAATTGAGACGTGGGATGGTTGGAAATACTGGCAGAGATTGTTGACTTTTGACCTAAATACCGATCGGTAAAAATGACAGCACAATTACTCAAGATTCAACAGCAATTGCAATCCCATCCAGGAAAAAGAATCCTTTTAATCGAAGACAACGACATCAATAGGATGTTGCTCAGTGATTACCTGAGCTATTTTAAATACGAAGTTCAAAGCTTACCGGAAGGTTCTGGTTTTTTCTCCGCTGTTGAAAATTTTCAGCCAGATTTGATATTGCTGGATTTAAAGCTACCGGATATTGACGGCTATGCGTTGCTAGAAAAAATACAGCAAAAACCAGATATTTCCTATATACCTATTTTTGTAGTATCTGCCTTTGCTTTTAAAACAGACCAAGAACGAGCTATTAAACTAGGTGCTCGTCGTTATTTCGCCAAACCTGTAAATTTGCTGGAGTTAATTTTTGCCATTGAAGAAGAATTAGCTTCTAATATTTTCTAAAAAGAAAAAAATCTCAATTTGGTTTGGGAAAGTCAAGTCTAGGAAAACACCTACAGTAATTTTACTTAAAATAAAGATAGGTAAATTATAAAATTACCAAACTTTGGTTGTGACAACATCTGCCCAAACACTATCACTCATCAAAGATCCAGAACGCCTCGAACATCGTCTCGCCGAAATTCCGTTGGAACCTGGAGTTTATTTGATGCGAGACGCCAGCGATCGCATCATTTATATCGGTAAATCTCGAAAACTGCGCTCGCGGGTCCGTTCTTATTTTCGAGAATCCAAAAGACTCAGCGAACGTATCGCTACCATGGTCAGACAGGTGGCGGAGATTGAATTTATCGTCACCGATACGGAAGTAGAAGCTTTAGCGTTAGAAGCTAACTTAATCAAGCAGCACCAACCTTACTTTAACGTGCTGCTCAAAGATGATAAAAAATATCCCTACCTTTGCATTACTTGGTCAGAGGAATACCCGCGGATTTTTATCACTCGCAAACGTCAACTAGGTAACGAAAAAGACAAATATTACGGCCCTTATACTGATTCTCGCTTGCTGCGGGAAACACTGGCTCTGTGCAAGCGCATTTTTAAAATCCGACAACGACCCCAACCGCTATTCAAAGACCGTCCTTGCTTGAATTTTGATTTGGGAAGGTGTCCGGGTGTGTGTCAATCGCTGATTTCACCAGAAGAATACCGCAAAATTGTCCAAAAAGTGGCGATGGTCTTTCAGGGACGAACCAGCGAACTCATTGACATCCTCACAGAACAAATGCACAAGCAAGCAGAAATGCTTAACTTTGAAGCAGCAGCAAAAATTCGCGATCGCATTGCTTCTTTAAAGTCTTTAAACAGCGAGCAAAAAGTGTCCCTACCAGACGATACAATTTCCCGAGATGCGATCGCCCTAGCAGCAGACACACAACACGCATGCATCCAACTGTTTCAAATTCGCGCCGGACAATTGATAGGAAGACTCGGGTATATTGCTCAAGTACCTCCTTTGTTATCATCTTCCGCACCAGCACAGCTCCAGGACGAAAGTTTGATGGGAACAATTTTACAGCGCGTGTTGGAAGAACACTACCAAAACGCTGACGCTGTCGAAATCCCTGCAGAAATATTAGTACAGTATGAATTGCCAGATGCAGAATTCCTTGCAAATGCGCTTGGTCAGCGTAAAGGAAAAAAAGTGACAATCGTTGCTCCCCAGCGACAAAGCAAAGCAGAATTAATTGAAATGGTAGAGCGAAACGCTCAGTACGAATTGCAAAGAATGCAAAAATTGAGCGATCGCAACCAACAAGCAATGCAAGATTTAGCTGCAATCCTCGATTTACCCGATCTACCCCACCGCATTGAAGGTTATGATATTTCTCACATC
Source organism: cyanobacterium PCC 7702 (assembly GCA_000332255.1). Taxonomy (GTDB): domain Bacteria; phylum Cyanobacteriota; class Cyanobacteriia; order Cyanobacteriales; family Nostocaceae; genus Chlorogloeopsis. The sequence goes on from KB235926.1 coordinate 205,501, forward strand.
CAAGGCTCTAATGCTGTAGCTTCCCAAGTCGTATTCATCGACGGTATTAGCGCCAAACAACACTACCGCCATTACAAAATTAAAAATCCCACCGTTACCCCCGGACACTCAGATGATTTTGCAAGTCTTGCAGAAGTGGTCCAGCGTCGCTTTCGCAAGTATGCAGAAGATCCACAACTACCAAGAATTGGCAACCCAGATTGGCCTGATTTAATTGTCATTGATGGTGGAAAAGGTCAGTTAGCAGCTGTTGTGGAAGTTTTACAGCGGATGAATTTATACGAAGACTTACGTGTTATCAGTTTGGCAAAAAAACGAGAAGAAATTTTTCTTCCGGAAAAATCAAAACCCCTTTGTACCGAACCAGAACAACCGGGAGTACAATTGTTGCGCCGCTTGCGAGATGAAGCTCATCGCTTTGCTGTTACTTTTCATCGTCAGCAACGCAGCGAGAAATTGAAGCGATCGCGTTTGGATGAAATTCCCGGTTTGGGACATTATCGTCAAAAGCAACTTTTAGGTTATTTTCGTTCTGTTGATTACATCCGACAAGCTACACCCGCACAACTTGCTGAAGTTCCAGGAATTGGACCGCGCTTGGCTCAAGAAATTTATGATTATTTCCATCCCTCCTAAGTTCTACTTTTCAAAACTGAATCTTTCCTGAAAATCCCCCGGATTTTCAAACTAGCAATTAATATTTTGTCACTAAAACCCAGATAATTTTTTTGTTTGCTAGTGAGGGCGAGCAGATACAAAATAGCGAAATTCTCCCCTTGTTTGCTAATGCTAGGCACTCCAGTCCCCTGCCGCTTGCCGAGCTCTTGAATTTGGTAACCATCTTGCCCAACGTCGAATTCTCAAGCAAATCTCATCAGGGATCGCGAAAAATGCAAGCAAAAACAGAAAGAACAAGATTTTTATATCCCAAGTTAGATGGAGGGCAATCTCAAGTTGAAGATAATCAAAATAAATAATTACGGACTCAGAATTTTTCAGGTGAAAAGTTTCCTAGCTAACACCAAAAATATCAAAATGTTAGCTGCTGTCTTTAAGAATCACCAGTTGTGATATTCAGGAATGAAAAATGTACTTAGTACACAATATTTACTGTCCAAATTGCGGCAGTCAAGGAGAGAGACATTTTATTTTTGATAGACAATTATCGCGAACTCAATGTCGAGATTGTGATTACTTGTTGGTATGTTGCACGCGTACGGGTAAAGTTATAGAAGCTTATGCTCCTGGTATTTACGCCAAAAGGTAAACAGCAGTACGTTGTTATTCCTTGCTTGCTCGCAGTTGTCCGCAAGCAGCGTTTGCTTCTAAACCACGGGAGTAGCGCACGCTGACGGCGATGTGATTTTGTTTCAGAACTTTGACAAAAGCTGCAATGCGATCGCTCCAGGGACGTTTGTAGTCAGCTTCGGAAATAGGATTGTAGGGTATCAAGTTAACATGACTTTGGAATCGGCGCAGTCGTTGCGCTAGTTCTGCTGCTTGTTCTGGAAAATCGTTAACTCCCGCTAAAAGAATGTATTCAAAAGTAACGCGCCGTCCTGTCAGTTCTACGTATTCCCGACATTCGGCAAGCAAAAGTTCGAGGGGATAGGAACGAGCGCTGGGAATAAGCTTTTCCCGTAATGATTGATTGGGAGCGTGGAGACTAACTGCGAGAGTAACTTGCAGTTGGTATTGGGCGAACTTACGGATGCGATCGCGTATTCCCACCGTCGAGACAGTGATGCAACGCTGTCCGATACCGACATCTTGGTTGAGGGACTTGATCGCTCCTAAAACATTGTCTGTGTTTAACAATGGTTCACCCATCCCCATGAATACTACGTGGCTAACTCGCTGCTGAAAATCTTGTTGAACTGTTAATACCTGATCTATAATTTCGTGTCGTCCCAGGTTGCGTTTGTAACCACCTTTACCTGTAGCGCAGAAATCACATCCCATCGGACAACCAACTTGAGTGGAAACGCAAACTGTCAGGCGCTTTGGTGTGGGGATACCGACTGTTTCGATTATATATCCATCTGCGAGGCGCAAAAGGTACTTGACTGTCCCATCGCCAGCAACACAACGGTAGTGTATTGTTGAGCGTCCGATGGCGGTGTTTGCTATTTCCGCTCGCCATTGTTTGGGAAATACGGAGATTTCTGCAAGCGATCGCACTTGCTTGTGATAAATCCATTCATGCAGCTGCTTTCCTCGATAAGCAGGTTGTCCTTGCTGCTGTACCCACGCAGTTAACTCCGCTAACGAAGCGCCTAACAGCGGAGGAGTCAATGGCGCCGATACTTTGTTGGTAGAACAGTCAACCCCAGGTAAAGCGGATCTCACAGACATAAAAGGTCACAATTTCAGTTGCATATCTATCCTAATAATTTCTTATCTCAAGTTGCTTTACTACTTTTTACAAGCGTTAATTATAAACTTATGTTACAGTAGGGTTATTTTGTGCTTTATGATTTCCCGTCGCGTTTTTATCAAGATATTGTTGGCTAGTTTTTTGATTTGCAGCTTTTGCTTGCATTTTGTCTCTCCAGCGAATGCATTGGGTGGAAAACTACCTCCTATCAATCAGCCTGCACCTTTATTCACATTGCCAACAAATGCCGGTGATGGTAAGGTTTCTCTGGCAGACTTTCGCGGTCGGTGGGTAGTTTTGTATTTTTATCCCAAGGATTTTACTCCTGGCTGTACGCTAGAGGCGCGCCGCTTTCAGGAAGATTTACCTAAATATCTAGAAAAAAATGCCCAAATTATTGGCGTTAGTGCTGATGATGTGGATTCCCACACCGAGTTTTGCAATTCCCAAGGATTGAAGTTTCCTTTACTAGCAGATACAACTGGTGAGGTAAGTAAAGCCTACGGTTCTTGGATGGGTTTTGTTTCTGCCCGCCATACCTTTATTATCGACCCACAGGGAATTTTGCGGGAGGCTTTTGTGAAAGTTAATCCTGCTATTCACAGTCAGCAGGTGCTAGCTCGCTTGCAGCAGCTGCAACAAGCTTAGGTTTCAAGTCAGGTTTAACATGGCGCAATTTTTGCATCCTTGGCAACTAAAGATTGCTTTTGACAATAAAGGTAATCGCAGTATACTGCCCAACTAGCTCCAAACAAACCGGTAATAGAAGTTGCGATCGCTGCTGCTACACCCCAGCCTACCGGCCCCAACCAATCTATAATTTCACATAAGATTGCCGTGCTCACCTTCGAAACGGCGTAAGCAGTACCCACTGCTGCTGCTGTTACCAAGCCTAACTCTGCTAGCATTTCTAGCACGTTTTTGGTGGATAAATCTTCTTGAAAGTAGATTTTCCAAATCGAGGTGTACATGGCAATATCAGACGCAGTTAAGACCACTTGTTTGGGAACTTCTCCTCCAGGAGTTGGTGTTGCACAAGCACCTCCACTGCTGATGGCCCCAGCAGCGATCGCCAAAGCAGCTTCTAATCTTTTTTTACCCAAAAAATCCATTCCATCTTCTCCTGCAACTTCTGCGCCAGCGATAATCTATTTTCTAGAAGGCGAGTTGTTGTTTTTTGCTGCAAGCAATTAATCAAGTTCGCTTTCACCCTTTCAGGTGATGTCATCTCATTTTTCTCAACTATATTTTAAAAGCATCTAGAGTTGATGAACTCTGGAGGCCGGTCTATGAAAAAGATGTTTCTCACTAGTTTAGTCGCTTTGGCTACAACTAGTGGATTTGTTCTCATATCCGGTTACTCAATGGTTGGTCAAGCAAGATCCTGCCTATCATCCTCAAGCCTACGCCGATGGTTACCGTCAAGGACGCGAAAGTGCTAAAAAAGGAAAAGTTTACAAACCACGTACTGCAGGAGGAGAGTTTGCCCGTGGTTCTGAGGATGGATATTATGGTAGGGCATTTACAGGTCAAAAACAAGTAGTTCCAAACGAATACAGACCGTATACCACCACAGAATGCGATTGGTTTTAACTAGGCAAAAAAATTGCTTGCTGAGAGTATCTCTGCATTCCATACCTTTGCGGATACTTGCGTTGGTTGGGACTGAAAACATGCGTGGTCAGTAGCGGGTGCTGAAGTACTCACTACCAGTTAACAACATCTGCGGTTATTTTGGAGATGCTGGTAAGTGAGTCTTGTTTGGCGTGATTTTTGGTACCCTAGGTACCGTTTATTTCTAAAGAGTGATTTTATCGCTTCGCCCTTGACTACATTGTAACATAAATGTAGCATGAGGATTCTGGCACTCACCAACGGTGTGCATCATGGCAAACTTTCGAGATATTCTCAACTACTTTCGTCCTTACTGGAAGTTGGGTATTTTTAGCATTGCAGCATCTAGTGTTTATGAAATTATCGATTTGGTTGTACCCTACGCTATTGGACAGATACTGAATATTTTGTCAGGTCAGCCGCTGGACCGCCCATTGCAAGCAACGATCGCTGCGATCGCTTCTGCACTAGACTATCCGATGGGAACTCCTCTATCGCTGGGGGTATTGCTGAGCTTAATTTTTGCGGTTACAGTCTTAAGAGCACCAACCCAACCTTGGTTAACTAGTTGGTTTCACTGGGATATCCCCCTACGAGCTCGCCGAGATCAAAACCAAAAAGCGCTGGAAAAAATTCTCACCCTGCCATTAGAATTTTACGACGAAAATAACCCCGGGCGCATTGCCGGACGAATAGCCAGAGGTGTTGCAAACCACACCTGGACTTATCCGGAAATAGCCGGACAAATGATTCCAAAATTGTTTCGAGTGCTGGGAATTTTCGTTTTTATCTGGTTTGTAGAATGGCGGATCGCAATTTTATACCTTGTCTCTTTTGTGTTCATCCTGGGTTTGACTCTTAAAAATTTAAGGCGACTCATTTGGCACGAAAGTCGCTTGGATAGATATATAGAAGACACTGAAAGCCGCACTTCCGAAATTATCAGCAACATTAAAACGGTAAAAGCCTTTGCTACAGAAGCAAAAGAACTCAAGCGGCAAAAACAACGTTTTGCAAGGGAGCTAACAGTTGTTGATTACCGCATTCACTTCGGTTACGTCAAACTGCAGACTTGGCAGCGAACAATAATCCAATTTTGCACGTTTACAATTCTAGGTTTGACCCTGGCAGCAACAATAGATGGCAGGATCTCTCTGGGCCATTTTATCATGACCTTAACTCTTTCGAGCATGGCTTATGCAGAGCTAGAACCCATCGCTACCCTGGCGGAAATTTTTGCTCGTCGTTATTCTTCCATGCTGCGATTCCACGATTTTTTGAAGCAACCATCTGGAGTTGATAGTATTGGTCTTTTGCAAGAACAACACTCACCAGAATCATCAACTTATAAATTTACCGGCAAAATAGAATTTTCTCACGTTAGTTTCGGTTACGAATCCAACCGCCGCGTTTTACACGATATCAATTTGCTGATCGAACCTTATCAAACAGTAGCGTTAGTAGGGCGATCGGGTTCGGGAAAGTCAACTTTAGTAAAACTGCTGCTGCGTTATTTTGAACCAGATGAAGGCCGAATTCTCATCGACGGTCAAGATATTCGTAGCTTGGATGTAGGAAATTATCGCCGCCGATTGGCGATCGTTCACCAAGAAGTAGACGTTTTCAACGGTACCTTGTTAGATAACCTTACCTATGGCAGAGTCGATGCAACTTTTGAACAGGTAGAACAAGCCTGCAGAATTGCCAGAGTTGATGAAGTTATCCAGCAGCTACCCCAAGGTTATCATACAGTGGTAGGAGAACGAGGCGTGAGGCTATCTGGAGGACAACGACAACGTTTGGGAATTGCAAGAGCGTTACTGGTGGAACCTGATGTGCTCATTTTTGACGAAGCAACTTCTAGTCTTGATTACGAATCAGAACGCTCTATCCAACTGGCAATGCGCGAGCTGCAAGGAACTCGCACCACAATTATTATTGCTCACCGCTTGAGTACAGTGCGAGAAGCTGACCAAATTGTAGTTCTCGAGCGAGGTAGGATCGTAGAAGTGGGCAACCACGAAGAGTTATTGCGTCACGGTGGAATTTATCACCGCCTGCACGCACTTCAAGAAACTGGAGAATTACTTACCTAGGCAAAACAAATCTACATGCGATCGCAGCCGCAGCCTTGTTCGAGGCGCGGCTATAAATTAAGCCTCCCCATCTCTATTAGCAACAACCCCCTTGTTTTTTTTGCAAAAAACTTGAATCTCACAAGCTTTGTGCTAATATATTTAATCGTGGGTGTCGCGGGTCGGTGTCCGAGTGGTTAATGGAGACGGACTGTAAATCCGTTGGCTTGCGCCTACGCTGGTTCGAATCCAGCCCGGCCCACCTCTCAACAACCCCCTCAACTATCCTAGCTGCCACCTCTGGCTTGAAAAAAGTTGTTAACCCCGCCCGTGTAGCTCAGTGGTAGAGCACACCCTTGGTAAGGGTGAGGTCACGAGTTCAATCCTCGTCACGGGCTTCCTATTGTAAGATAATAGCTCGTACTTAACTACTCCCAAAGTATCCGGAGTTGAGTTGTTCCAGATTGTGGCGATCGCCGACGGCCGCTAACTATTACTAACTATTACAACCCCCTCTATTTTGCTCTTTAGCGCGGATGGGTAGCTGTACAAAAATCCTTTCCCAAAAAAATGTCCAGAACCCTCTTGGCACAACAATTAGGAGCAATATNNCCTTCTCACCCACCCGCGCTCCTTACCCAGACTAAATTTCAGCCATTTACACCCCTAGTCAATCCAAATTTTCCATGCTATGATTACATCATCCGCGCAAATGAACCTTGAAAACTTCATACTGATTCAATTTCCGACTACCGCAGTTGAAATTTCTCTTACTCCCTATTAGGGATTGAAACTTACAACAATAATTGGTGCGATTGCAGGTATATGTTGAAATTTCTCTTACTCCCTATTAGGGATTGAAACCGAAATTCTAATTGTTCTCCCTGTCCGGTATGCAGTTGAAATTTCTCTTACTCCCTATTAGGGATTGAAAC
>KB235926.1:216001-272652 GCA_000332255.1 cyanobacterium PCC 7702
GTTGAAATTTCTCTTACTCCCTATTAGGGATTGAAACCAAAGCAAGCGCATCGCTGATCCAAATAATCCACTGTCGTTGAAATTTCTCTTACTCCCTATTAGGGATTGAAACTTCTATTCAATTTTTTGAAAATAGATGTTATCTTAAAAGTTGAAATTTCTCTTTTTCTATTTGTAATCAATGGGTTTTGAGGAGCTATTGTCGCAATTTTTGTAAGCTTGAATGCCAAATAAATTTCCGATGGCATAATTATTATCAAAAAAAATTAAAAAGCTATTGGTTTAAATTCAGTTACTGAAAAAGAACAAATGATTAGAGTTATTCTTATGAGAAATTTATTCCGGAAATTCCAGATAAAGTTCTGGAGGATTTAAAATATAGAAGGCTTCAAGGCAGAAAACAAAAAGATGCAAAAGTTGAAATTGTTTTGACTTTCTGCGTTGAAACCAACTTAGCTCAAGAGCCTCTTAATAACTTCCGTCGCAGCAGATCCAATGCTGTACAGGCGCTTAAATGTCTGATCAAGGAGCGACTTTGTCTTGTACCGAAGTGATATTCAAAACTTTCGACATTGCCATCTGGTTCTGCTAAACCGATGTAGACTAGACCTACTGGCTTTGTCTCGGTTCCACCGGTTGGTCCTGCAATACCGGTGATGCTTAATCCCCAAGAAGTATCAAGGCGCGATCGCACTCCTAGTGCCATTTGTTTGGCAACAGTAGCGCTTACTGCTCCAAATCTTGCTAAATCTTTTGGATCTACTCCTAAAAGGGTGTGTTTGACAGAATTATGGTAGGAAATAATTCCTCCCCAGAAGTAATCAGAGCTACCAGATACTTCTGTCAACATTTGTCCAAGTCCACCACCCGTACAAGATTCTGCCACAGAAAGCGTTTGTTTTGCCTGGCGCAGACTGTGACCAACCACAGAAGCGAGGGTATCGTCGTCGGCGCCGTAGTAATCTAGTCCAGCAATTTCTTTGATTTGTTGTTCTATAGGAGCAATTAACTTTTGTGCTTCTGTTTCGGAAGCAGCTTTGGCGGATATTCGTAATTTAACTTCTCCCTTACTTGCATAGGGTGCAACTGTGGGGTTAGGTAAGTCAAAGTAGGCTGAGACTTTTTGGGCTAAAGCAGATTCACCGATGCCCCAAAATTTTAACATTCGACTGTAAATAACTTCCTTACCCCAACCTTGGCTTTGCAGATAGGGTACTGCTGTTTCTTTCCACATCCGTTGCAATTCGCCAGGTACGCCGGGGAAGGTCAAGATAGTCAGTCCCGGGCGAGGTTGCCAAATTATGCCTGGTGCTGTTCCAATTGGGTTGGGTAAGATCGTTGCTCCTTGAGGGATTAAAGCTTGCTTGCGATTGTTGGGAGTTACAGGACGGCCGCGTGCTTGCAACTTCTGGGTAATATCTTCAATAATTTCCGCATCTTCTACCAAAGGAACGGCAAAAAAGTCAGCGATCGCTTCGCAGGTCAGGTCATCGGGTGTGGGTCCAAGTCCACCTGTAAAAATCAAAATTTCCGCTCTTTTAGTTGCAATATCAATAGCGTGCTTGAGTCTTTGGAGATTGTCTCCTACTACAGTTTGATAGTAATGGGGAATGCCTAGCTTTGCTAATTCAATTGCTAAAAATTGTGAATTGCTATTGAGGATATTTCCTAATAGCAACTCTGTCCCTACACAAATAATTTCTGCACTCATAAATTGCCAGTAGCTAGTAGCTGGTGATGAATTTAATTGCTGGTAATTTAATTTTGTTTACCTGCTTTTGAAATTACCAGAAAAAAGGCAGAAGGCTCTGGGGTAGAGCGTGGGAAATCTTCTACCAACAGATAAGGGTACTTCTGTTTTGCCTTCTTTCCTACTAACTACTAACAATTCCCTATTCCTTAGGTCAAAGCTGGTACGGGAATTTGCAAGTGGGGATATAGGGGGAAGCGATCGCATAAAGCTGCTACTCTTTGTCGACAATCTTCCCGCACTGTTTGGGAATCTGGATTCAGCAGGCGATCGGCAATAATATCACCAATTTCTGTGAATTCTGCGACTTTTAATCCTCGTGTTGTCATCGCTGGAGAACCTAATCTCAGACCGCTGGTTACAAATGGTGACTGTGGGTCGAAAGGAACCGTATTTTTGTTAGTTGTGACATTGACGGCACTTAAATACTGTTCTGCTTGCTTTCCGGTCAAGCCTGTACTGCGTAAATCCACGAGCATTAAATGATTGTCCGTACCATTGGATACTAGTTTCAAACCACGCTTTTGCAGTTGTGCAGCCAAAGCACGGGCATTTTCAATCACTTGTCTGCTATAGGTTTTAAACTCAGGTTTGAGAGCTTCCCCAAAAGCTACTGCTTTAGCTGCAATCACGTGTTCTAGGGGTCCTCCTTGACTTCCGGGGAAAACAGCTTTGTCCAATTTTTTACCTAATTCTGGATCGCGGGTCATTATTAAACCGCCCCTAGGACCGCGCAGGGTTTTATGGGTGGTAGTTGTGACAACATCACAATGGGGGATGGGGTCGGGGTGCAGTCCGCTAGCAACCAAACCAGCTATGTGAGCAATATCCGCCAGCAAATAAGCACCAACTTCATCTGCAATAGTACGGAATTTGGCAAAGTCAATCACGCGGGGATAAGCAGAGTAACCGCAAATTAAGAGCTTTGGACGCTCCCTCAGCGCCAGCTCGCGAACGCGATCGTAGTCGAGTTGTTCTGTTTGTTGGTCAACACCGTAATGAACGACTCGAAACCATTTACCAGAAACGTTTACGGGTGAACCGTGGGTTAAATGTCCACCATGGGACAAGTCCATCCCCATAATTGTGTCTCCCGGTTCTAGCAGCGTTAAAAACACTGCAAAGTTAGCTTGTGCACCCGAGTGCGGTTGCACGTTAGCATGAGCGGCGCCAAATAATTTTTTGACTCTATCGATGGCAAGCTGTTCAATTTCGTCTATGAATTCGCAACCACCATAGTAACGTTTACCAGGTAATCCTTCGGCGTATTTATTGGTGAGTACCGAACCTTGTGCAGCCAGTACTGCAGCAGAGGTAAAGTTTTCACTAGCGATCAACTCCAAGTGGTGGCGTTGGCGTTGTAATTCTTTGTTAATCAAATCCGCAACTATCGGATCGCCGGAGACCAAAAAATCTAAATTAGTTCTAGTCACTTTTAGTTATCCTGAAATCAAATGGCACAATAGTTGAGCAGTGTACTTACAAGTTGCAAATCAACAGCTTCACTGCTTTGAGAAGTTTCTGACTGTGGATTCGACTTGAAGATTTCTACGCCTATCCGGTCAGTGCGTTAATTATCATAACGCTGTTTTCTATATCAAGTATGAACTATTTATGATGGTCGCTGTCGTAAATTTATGTATTTGTTTTTACTACAAATCAGTTGTTCCCATTTACAATTAACTCAAGTCCGCTTGGACGAATTTGCTCGCCGCACAAAAGCATTATTAAAGCAATAAAATTAACAAGTAAGTAAGAAAAAGGGACAATTTTTACTTGCTTGTTACTTGCAGCATCAAATCGCCAATTACAGCCAAAAAATTCGCAGTCCAAGGGGAAAACGTGAAAAACATTTGAGAATTTACAGGAGAGATTGGATGCTGGTAATTTTGATTGAGGATCAAATCCTTACCCCTCAGCAAGTTTGCCAATCTTGCTTAATGGCCAACAGCAGCGGTCTTCCTCGCTGGCATCAAGGTCAACTTCGCTGCGGTCACGCCGTGCGTGAAATTACTGAGCGACAGCCGCAACAGTATGAGTGCATGATGGGTTTTCGAGTTGTCAATGTAGAATGAGGGAATATTAGAAAAGATAACAAGCAACTCAACTGCGTTATTCTAAGTTCATAGACGACAAGAGTTTCATAACAGGAGAACGCAGCATGACTTGGCGCGGGTCTACAACGTTTCCAGAGCGAATTTTTGCTTGTTTGCCTTATTTGCTTCCCATTGTGGAGGTTTTTGTCTACGGTCAATTTTTCTTGACGCAGTTTCCATTTTTGCAAGTGCTATTTTTGCCTTTATTGCCGTTGTTAAGAGTTTACTATGGTGTTCGTTACGCGGGGCTGATTATTTTCTTTGCTTTGTTTATCTTTGTAGTCAGAAACGAAAAAATCAGTCACTTTATTCGTTTCAACACTCTGCAAGCAATCCTTTTAGATATCATTGTGTTTTTGTTTGGCGTTCTCACGGATGTGGTAGGCTTGCTGCCAGCAGGAAATTTTGCCATGCAAACGCTTTATACGACTATTTTCTTGGGTATAGTGGCGGCGTCTGCATATTCTGTTATCCAGTCTTTATGGGGGCGTTACGCAGAAATTCCTGCAATTTCCGATGCAGTGTACATGCAATTACCGCGCTAGCAATTAACGAGCTACCACGGTGTTCTCCAAGCGACCAATACCTTCTATTTCTACACGCACGCGATCGCCTATTTTTAAAGGACCTACTCCCATGGGTGTACCGGTCAGGACCACATCTCCCGGTAACAAAGTCATAACCTTGCTGATATAGGAGACAAGAAAATCTGGGGGAAACACCATCTGGTCAATAGTCGCAGATTGTACAGGGGTAGTGCTTTCATTCAAAAAAGTTTGCAATCTCGCCCCGGGACTAAGTTCGCGGACAATCCACGGGCCCAAGGGACAGAAACTGTCAAATCCCTTCGCTCGGGTCCATTGAATATCTTTTCTTTGTAAATCCCGCGCTGTCACATCGTTGGCAATCGTATAACCCCAAATTTTCGTCTGCGCTTGTTCTGTAGTGCAATCAAAAGCGCGATCGCCAATTACCAACGCCAACTCTCCTTCATAGTCTACTCGTTTTGATTGCGGCGGATACAGAATTTTGGAAAGAGAAGCAATCACAGAACTAGGAGGTTTTAAAAAAAGCAGTGGTTCTCCAGGAACTTCACTTTCCATTTCTGCAGCGTGTTCAGCATAATTTTTTCCTACCGCAACGATTTTGGAGGGAGCACAGGGAGCCAAGATTTCGTAGTTGTCTGGTTCCAAAATCAAATCAGTAGGTTGTCCTTGCAACCAAGGAGGAGCATCCAAAACCTGCACCTTTAAAGATAGTTGTAACAACCCGTAATAAACTTGTCCTTGTTGATTTTGAACTCGTACATACCGCTGTGCCATAGCTTTAATAAATTCCTCTTTATCAGATCAAATCACCTCTCAATATCAATAGTCCATAGTTTGGTATTGACAAACTAATGACTAATTTGGTCGATGCAGCTCAGCATTAAAATGAAAAACTGGTAAGATTATAGTTCCTTGTTGCTGGAGATGTTGAGGGGGTGTTGTATTAAAAACAACAACAAATCCCTATTAACAGCAGCAGCCGTACAGTCCAAAAGGAGAATGCCACAATGCAGACAGCTTACGAAACAATGTACATACTGCGCCCAGATCTGGGAGACGAGCAGGTAGAACAAGCTATTGCTAAATACGAGAATTTGCTGCGAGAACAAGGTGCTGATAACATCCAAATTCAAAACCGCGGCAAGCGTCGTTTAGCTTATGAAATTAACAAGCAACGGGATGGTATCTACATTCAGATGAACTACACCGCTTCTGGAAACGTTGTCGCTGTTTTAGAGCGCGCCATGCGTTTGAGTGAAGAAGTTATTCGCTATCTGACTATAAAGCAACAGCTACAACAGCCTAAAGTTTCTACAGAAGTTGCTTGAAGATTCTCTCCAATCCCGGGTGTGGTTAAAAAGCAGCTAGTTAGCTGTGTATTTTCCCTTACCCGGAAATCAATGGTGGTTACTCACTGTTAAAAAAGCACAACAAAAGCACCCTCGTCCGTCGGGAGTTAAGTTTTTTAAAAAGTTAAAAAAATTGCCTTTTCCTACTTGCTCATTTTGCCGCTAATGCTAAATTAGCAAGTACTTGTATCTAATCACTTTCTGATTTTATAAGTATTATTACCTTTATTAATTGCAACAATTACTACATGGGAGCTGGTTGCCACCGTGAGTCAAACTGACAACTCCACCATTCAAGCACTGTCTGCAGAAGTATCGAAATTGCGTCAAGAATTGCAGCTTCGCGACCAATTAGTGCAACAGTTATCTCAAGAGCTCTTCCGGTTGGTGAAGGGTAATACTAACTATATGCCTCAACCAGAAGTGTCAGAACGCTATCAAAATCATCTGCAAGCTTTACAAGAACAACTACAAGCTGTTGAGCAACAGGTGGCGTTTTACCAAGAGCAAATAGCAACTCGAGATAGCGAGATTTACCAGTTGCGACAATCAGTGCAAGAACTAAGCGATCGCAGTCGGATGTTAGAGCAAGTAGTACAGGAGTTACCTCAAATTTATCGTCGTAAGTTTGAGGAGCGCATGGCTCCGGTTAGAGAAAAGGTTGCAAGCTTACAAAGAGAAAACCGTCGCCTGCAAGCAGAACTGCAAAGCGTAAGTTATCGTTTGGCCTTAAAAAATCGTACTAGTTCCCACAGCGGTATAGACTTGCCAAACTTTCCCCGTCCGGTGTCAAATTAACTAATCCCTCTTCTGTTTTAGCAGCAAACGGCTTTTGCCGATTCGGCAATGTCTTCACAAGTGTTAACAATTTCAAATACTGAATCTAGCTGGGTAAGCTCTAAAATTAATCTCACGGGAGCTTGAACGTTACACAGTACTAAACGACAACCACTTTGACGTGCAGCTTTCAGTCCTTGAACTAGTGAAACCAACCCAGAACTATCCATGAAATCGACTTCGCCTAGATCGATAACCCAGAGTTGGTCACGCTGGGGTACTACTCCAGCCATCTTTTCACTCAAAGCCATACCACCGTGTAAGTCTATGCGTCCTTGCGGTTTGAACAAAATTACTTGATGTTCTGATTTTACAGTCATGAACTTCACTGGGTAGTTGAAAAACTAAAAATGTCGAAAACAGACACAAACACTACCTTACTTAGTAATCTCTAAGGTAGCATCAGTATTTATGCCGTATAAATTGTTTTAACTTACCCCAATATAGGCACAACTGCCCTGGAATTTCGGTAACATCAATATCATTTAATAAAACTTTATAATAACTAAGGGATTTTATAAAGTTTTCATGAAAAATCACCACATGGAGTCAGTAGATTTACATCGCAGGCAGCTGCATTGACACGGGCACTGAAAAAAAGCCAACATGATAGTGAAAGTAAAAATTTGTAAAGGTAGCGGTATTGAATGTCTCTAGAGTTCATCTCGCTAGACAACGTCCAACAACTTGCCCGCGTCTATGGTTACTGGGCAATATTTTTGGGAGTATTATTAGAAAATTTGGGCATTCCCATTCCAGGTGAGACCGTAACGTTAGTGGGAGGTTTCCTAGCTGGCAATCAAGAACTGAATTATTGGCTAGTTCTTGGAGATGCGATCGCAGGAGCTACCATTGGCGGAATTTGCGGTTACTGGATTGGTAGAGCTGGTGGCTGGCCTTTGCTGGTGAGAGTTGGTAGCCTGTTGAGAATATCAGAAGCTCGACTTTTGCATATCAAGAAACAATTTTCTGAAAACGCAGCCAAAGCAGTTTTTTTTGGGCGTTTTTTTGCCCTATTACGAATATTTGCTGCACCCATCGCCGGGATTGCAGAAATGTCCTTTGGCAAATTCTTTGTATTCAACCTGATGGGAGCCAGCGTCTGGGCTAGCGTTATGGTAACGCTTGCTTTCTTTGCAGGTAAAATCATCTCTCTAGAACAATTGGTAGCCTGGGTCAGCCAATTTGCGATCGCCGCCTTAGCAATCCTTATTGCTGTTATAGTCATACCCTTGTGGTGGGAAGCTCGGCAACAAGGACTGGAAGCTAAGGATTAGGAAAAGCTCGAGGATTCATTTATCTTTCTTGTTTGTCTTGCCCAAATGCGAGTAGGTAAACCCCAAATGTAGATAAATCCTTCCGCGGCCTTGTGGTCAAATTGGTCTTCGGATCCATAGGTTGCCAAATCAGGGGCGTACAAAGAATTTTCAGAACGACGTCCGACCACGGTAGCATTACCCTTGAATAGCTTAACCGCGATCGTTCCAGAAACTCGCTGTTGAGTTTCTCGAATAAACCCATCTAAGGCCGCCTTCAGAGGACTGTACCACAAGCCGTTGTAAATTAACTGACTGTAGGTTTCTTCCACACCTCGCTTGTAGTGGGTAACATCTGCCGTTAGGGTCAGACTTTCCAAGTCGCGGTGGGCTTGAATTAAAACTACCATCGCCGGAGCTTCGTATATTTCCCGCGATTTAATACCCACCAAGCGATTTTCGATCATATCGATACGTCCGACACCGTGGTTTCCAGCAATGAAATTGAGTTGTGCAATTAGTTCTACAGGATTTTTCTGTTCGCCGTTGAGACTGGTGGGAACTCCTTTTGTAAAACCAATTTCCACGTATTCTGGGTTGTCGGGCGTGTCAGCGATCGCCTTAGTCATTTGAAAAATTTCTTCTGGTGGTTCCACTTGGGGATCTTCCAGTATCCCCGCTTCAATACTGCAACCGAGTAAATTTTTGTCAATGCTGTAAGGAGAAGATTTTTTCACAGGCGCTGGAATGCCAAATCGTTCTCCATAAGCAATAGTTTCCTCGCGACTCATTCCCCATTCTCTTGCGGGTGCAAGGATCTTGAGGTTGGGATTCAAAGCAGCACAAGACACATCAAAACGAACTTGATCGTTTCCCTTACCGGTGCAACCGTGAGCGATCGCATCCGCACCGTATTTTTCTGCTGTTTCCACCAGGAGCTTAGCAATTAGCGGTCGAGCAAGAGCTGTGGTTAAAGGATAGCGATTTTCGTAAACAGCATTAGCTTGAATAGCGCTAAAAGCATAATCTTTGACAAAAACTTCTTTGACGTCTACCACTAGTGATTCGCTTGCACCTGATTTGAGCGCTTTTTCTCGAACTGCTTCTAATTCCTCTTTCTGACCCAAATCTGCTGCTAAAGCTATCACTTCTTCCACACCCCACTCATGCTTGAGGTAGGGAATGCACACAGATGTATCTACTCCACCAGAATATGCCAGTACAACCTTTTTGGCACGACCCATCAATTTCTCCAGTTAGAAAAAGCTGCATAGTGAGTGATTATTATATCTAATTACCCTTGGCATAACTTTAACTACGCAACTCAGAATTATCTGCAATTTCAAACATACCGTGGAGATTTCGATATAAAACTCCACGGTAGTTTGCTGGTAAGGACGCTAAACAAATCTGCCACGATTGTTGCGACGCTGGATAGCAATTACCGATGGACGCGGTATACCCGTTGCTTCACCCTTACCACCATCCGTAGGAGAAATATTGCTAGGCCAGCTGCTACCACGAGGTACGCTGCGAGTTTGATTGAAGATATTTCCATTCAAATCCAGTAACTCGATACTGCGGCTGAGAATTTTACCATCGTTGATCGGACAATCTTCGCCGGGATGCTGTACGGAAATAATGAGAGTATCTTCCACAAAAGTCGGTCCTGTCATTTCGCAACGTACCGGTCCGTAGGCAAAAGGAATGACTTTTCCAGCATGAGGACCAATGGTGGGGATAAACAACAGCCAGTTGTTACCAAAAACAGCAGTGAGATTGGAAACGTTACCGCTGACTGCATGCTCGACCTTAGTTGGAGTACCCGCAGCACCAGTGTTGAAACCATTGTGGGTTTCGGTGGACATATCGATCACACCCCAAACATGGGCTTGGCGATCGAACACTAAGTTGTCTATGTTCGCAAAACCAGCCCCGTTTACCGAGCCTGCTTCTCCTCCTTGCAAAAATCTTTGCCAGCGAAAGGTGCGACCGGTACCGTCACTGCTATCTTCTATAATCTTGTAAAGTCCTCCAGATTGCTGGGTGGCATTCACCTCGGAACTTAACTTGGCCACTTGAAAAATCCGCGAATCTGGATAACCGTCCCTTCCCGGTGTACCATCGGTAAAAGCAATGAACACTTCCTGGGTAAAGGGATGAATTTCTAAGTCTTCCGGACGAGCGGTGGGAGTTCCTCCAACTAAATTCGCTGCTAAGAAAGCATCGCACAAAATAGCACCTTGACTGGTGTAAAAGTCAGATAAGGTTTTGTTTTGATAATCTGGTAAAGCTTTGGCTTCATTTTGGCGATCGCAGTTGAACGCACCACCATCTTTTGTTTCACCTGCAATTCCTTTGCGCCTCGGTAACTTTAAAAGACCATTCCTTTGAGCTTTTCCTAAAGCAGCGTATTCCACAGAAGAAATCACCGTTGGTGGAATGGGATTGGTGGGAGTATCTAACAGTAAGGGTATCCACTCACCCGTACCGTCGGGATGGTAACGGGCGACAAAAAGAGTACCTTTTTCCCACAAACTGCTGTTATTTTTATCTTTCGGGTTGTAGACAGTACCTGCACTGACAAATTTCCAGGTATGTCCCCCACGCCTGTCATCACCCATGTAAGCAACTAATTTCCTACCCGGTTGAACGCGTATGGCAATGTTTTCATGGCGGAAACGGCCCAAGCAAGTGTGTTTGCGGGGACGAAAATTGGGATTTGCAGGATCGATTTCCACCATCCAGCCGTATTTTTCTCCAACTAAGCCAAAAGTTTTTCCGGGCGTGTTCTCTGTGTAATCTGTTTGAGTACCATCGGGTTTAACTGCTTCTGTTACCGTACCTTGAAAGTTTTCTTCTGCTGTTAGGATTGTTCCCCACGGCGTTGTTCCGCCAGAACAGTTAAAAGCAGTACCGATAATTTCGTTACCCAAGCCATCAGAACTAAGGTTAAAAACTTCTGTGGCAGATGGACCGGTTGCAATTAAAGAGTTAAAATCGCCTTGCTGGTAGCTGCGAGTTCCCCAAGAAGTAATATTTTGGTAGCCATCGCTGCGACGGCTGTTGATTTTCAATCCCGAAAGACCATGAAGGCGTCGATTTTTGGCATCTTTGACCACAGCAAAGCGCCTTTTAGCATTTCGGCGGATGCGGACCACCGAGCCTCCTTGGTTGTATAAAAATTCCCCTTCTGCCTCCAAATTTTTTGTCGGGGGCAAAGACCAACCAATTACCTGAGAAAATGCCGTAGGATATCCCTGCAGATCGCTGTTACTCCCTAGTAATAAATCAGACATCGGGTAGCTGACATATTCGTGATTCACCCACAAATAGCCATCGTCCGTATTTTTACCAATGGGAATAAAAGCGGTGTAATCGCAGTTGTAGCCAAAATATTCTTCAGGGTTAGGAAAGACGCGATCGCCCCAACTTACAATTACATAACGCTCGTATTCTGGAGGAACTACTACATCGTCAATAACGTTGTAGGTATCTAATTTAGCATCTCGAGATGCCTTTAGTACTTTTCCCTGTCCAATTCCTGTAGCTAGATAGCTATTTACCTGTTGATAAATTGGTAAAGGATGCGGTAAGCGCACGGGTGTAAAGTCCAACGGTATGCTTTTAGCTTCCGCTTGAAGGCGATCGGCAACACCATCTAAAATGGTATCCCCAAAAACGGCAGCACCAGCGGTGCCGGCAAAAAATATTAAAATTTCTCTGCGAGTTAATTTGGACATTAAGTTTTCCTCCTTTGAAGAAAGTGGCATGTTTTAGCGCTAGCGCACACCAAACAAACTCAAATTTTTTAGTCCAGAAAGCTTGTTGGGAAATTCCGCAAAAACTTTAATTTCACATAACAGACAAAAAGAGACGACACCTATGTCTTTCCTCACAGAATTCTCACCTGTAGAAAAATTTTCCCGCCTCCCAAGAACAGATAATGGGTTTATTATTGACGACTACAATTTAAGCGATTCATGTTAATATGAGGTTATATTTTGGTTAATCAGAAGTAATGGGTATATCCCCAAAATCCCTAATATCTTGATAATTTGTTCAGATAAATATAATTTTATTTATGTCTGGTGAGCACAATCGAGGTGAATATTTTTCGAAAAAAGAATGATTTAATTCATAGTTTCAGGAGTAAAGCTGGTACGGTGGCGGAACAGTATTTGTGTTTAGATTGTCCTAAATATGGACGATACTGTGGTGAGCAAAACTGTGTTTGTTAGCATTGTGATTCCAACATACAATCGCAAGCCGATCCTGGAAAAATGCCTTCGCGCCCTACAAGTGCAGAAATTGAGTGCAGCAAGTGCAAGCGGTTACGAGGTTGTGGTGGTGGATGATGGTTCAACTGACGGTACGTGGGAGTTTTTAGCAGAATGCAAAGACGAATTTCCCCATCTGCGCAGCTTTCAACAACAACACCAGGGACCGGCAGCCGCCCGAAATTTGGGAATCAAACAAGCGCAAGGAGACATTATTGTTTTTATAGATAGTGATTTAGTAGTAACAGAGAATTTTCTCCAAGCCCATGTTGATGCTCTCAAACAGGGACAAAAGAAACTGAAAAGCGATCGCTTTTTTACCTACGGTGCGGTAATTAATACTTGCAATTTCCACAATCCTACCTCTGAACCTTACAAAATCACCGATTTTTCCGCAGCATTTTTCGCCACGGGTAACGTCGCCATTCCCAAACACTGGTTAGAAAAAGCAGGGCTTTTTGACACCCGCTTTCAACTATATGGTTGGGAAGATTTAGAATTAGGCGTCAGGTTGAAAAAACTAGGATTGAAATTAATTAAATGTCCTGCAGCTGTGGGTTATCACTGGCATCCCCCCTTTAGCCTAGAGCAAATTCCCCGCTTGATAGATAAAGAAATTCAGCGGGGACGCATGGGAGTTTTGTTTTATCAAAAACACCCGACTTGGGAAGTACGAATGATGATTCAAATGACTTGGTTGCACCGTTTATTGTGGGGAATTCTCTCCTTAAATGGCACTCTCAACGAGCGTACAATGGCTCCTTTGCTGCAATGGCTAATTAATTTAGGTAAACCCCAATTAGCTTTAGAAATAGCTCGCATTTTTCTCAATTGGTATAACGTCAAAGGCGTTTACGAAGCTTATGCTCAGCTGCGATAACTAACACTTTTTTGTGCTGTGCTTTGAGAGTAGTTGATGCAGGGAAAGTAACTACCCCGGCGAGGCATTAATGCTCAGAAATATGTTACCCTAGTATGGTTCCACAATCTCGCACATCCGGGAGTTCGGGTGTTTCCCGCACGGAAATACACCTGGATGGAGGTTTAACCCGAATAGGAGTTGAGAAAATATGCCAGTAGTTTCATTGGCTCAAATGATGGAGTCAGGGGTTCATTTTGGTCATCAAACTCGCCGGTGGAACCCGAAAATGGCTCCTTACATATATACTGCTCGCAACGGAGTACACATCATTGACTTGGTGCAAACCGCCCAGTTAATGGAAGAAGCATACGCTTACATGCGATCGCAAGCCGAGCAGGGCAAAAAATTCCTCTTTGTTGGTACCAAGCGACAAGCAGCCGGCATTATTGCCCAAGAAGCTACTCGCTGCGGAGCCCATTATATCAACCAACGTTGGCTGGGCGGAATGCTGACCAACTGGACAACAATCAAAACACGGGTAGAGCGTCTTAAAGAACTAGAACGCCGGGAAGAAAGCGGCGCCTTGGACTTGCTGCCTAAAAAAGAAGCCTCCATGCTACGCCGGGAATTGGCAAAGCTTCAAAAATACTTAGGCGGCATAAAAACCATGCGCAAGGTCCCAGATGTAGTCGTGATTGTGGACCAACGGCGAGAATACAACGCAGTTCAAGAATGCATTAAACTAGGAATCCCGATTGTATCAATGTTAGATACAAATTGCGATCCAGATTTAGTAGATATTCCTATCCCAGCCAATGACGACGCGATTCGCTCTATCAAGTTAATAATTGGTAAATTGGCGGATGCGATTTACGAAGGGCGTCACGGTCAGCTGGAAGTAGAAGAGGAATACGAAGAAGAATACGAAGGCGCAGAAGAAGATTACGAGGAAGAAGAAAGCGATTACACCGATTCGCTCATTCCCGACGATGAAGACGAAGAATGATGAATCGCTCGCTAAAATCTCAAATCAATTCTTCTTCGTGAGTAAGATAGAAATACTCACGCATCCCAGAGCAATTACAACTGTCAGTCAAGTAGGAATTGAGGCAAAATGGCGGAAATATCTGCAAAACTTGTCCAAGAGCTACGCCAAAAAACAGGCGCTGGTATGATGGACTGTAAAAAAGCGCTGCTAGAAAACAATGGCGATCTGACCAAAGCCGAAGAATGGCTGCGGAAAAAAGGTATAGCCAAAGCCGGAGCAAAAGCAGATCGAGTAGCAGCAGAAGGACTGATCGGCAGCTACATCCACACTGGTGGTAGAGTCGGTGTGCTGGTAGAAGTCAACTGCGAGACTGACTTCGTTGCTCGCCGCGAAGAGTTTCAAACTCTGGTGCGGAATATAGCCATGCAAATTGCGGCTTGTCCCAACGTTGAATATGTAAAAGTGTCAGACATTCCACCCGAAGTTGTGGCTAAGGAAAAAGAAATTGAAATGGGACGGGATGATTTGAGCAACAAACCAGAAGCGGTGAAAGAAAAAATCGTTCAGGGACGAATTGAAAAGCGACTGAAGGAATTAACGTTGCTAGATCAGCCCTACATTCGCGATCAAAGTATCACTGTAGACGAACTAGTCAAACAAGCGATCGCCCAACTAGGTGAAAACATCCAAGTGCGTCGCTTTGTTCGCTTCGTTCTGGGCGAAGGAATTGAAAAGCAACAAAGTAACTTTGCTGAAGAAGTAGCAGCACAAATGGGACAAGTAGGTAGCAAATAACAAATTACTGCACAACCAGCTCTACAAACGCATATTTAGGCAAACTTGTATTGCGTTGCTTACCTTATTTATTCCAAGGCAGGTCAAGCAAAAGCTGCTGTAGCACCAAGTTGCGGCCTGTCTTTGATTGACACAATCGTGCATACTAAACTTGGAGGGGAAAACTGCCAACTCAAGCATTATAGGTATAGTTGTCTGCTATTGCCAATTGGGTTCAAACAGACCATAACGAGAAAATATGGTGAGATCGATCGAGCGAATAGAGCGGGATATAGCAGCCTTAGAACAGGCCATAGCCGCGATCGCACAAGAACTTCAAATTGCTTATGCCAGTTACCTGAGCACATTAGGACAAGCTGTGCGACAGCAATTAATTCTAGCTAGCTACCATTTGTGTACCCACGGATATCCTCACAACTTTTTGCATTTGAGCTTGAGCCAGCGGCAACACCTACAACAGGATATCCGTAATTTAGGCAAGCAGGCAACCGAGCAGTTGCTAGCTTTAACTAGCAGCGAACACCAGCAACCGCAACAATTCCCAGATATAACTATCCTGGAAAAACAACATCAAGCAGTTTCTTCTTCCACTACAACCTCAAATACGTCTGAGACACCGACTGTTTTCAACCCCGTACAATTGCTTAAATGGCAGCAATATCTAGAAAAATCAATACAAGAAATACTCAAAATAGTTTCTCGCGAGGCTAATCTATTGCTGCAAAAAGCAGGGATATTGCCAAAAAAATTGCCAGAATCGATTTTAGAAGCAGCTGTTGCTGCATCGGAAGCATCTTCTGCTGCTGCGGAAGTTGTACCGGGACCACCCAACTTGATCAACATAGTAATTGAAATTGAAAATGAAAAGCAGTCAGAAGAATCTAGCTTGACACAAATTATGGCTATCAAATTACGCCTGGGAGAAATTGAATTTGCTGACCCAAAGTTGTCGTCGGAGCGCAAAAAAGTTCGCACCATACAAGCTCAACTGCACAACATGGGGGTAGACTACCAAAAAAAACAGCAAGAACGAGCGATCGCCCTAGCAGAAGCAGCATGGCGTGCGAGTTGGTTTGAAGATTAGTCGATATCGGAAAGCAAATTTTGCTAAAAAACAAACGTAACCCTTTTATTTCCAGTCAGCTAGCTGAATTCATCAACTTCGACTAATGGCTACCGACAAACCAGATTGGATGAGATTGCAAAAAGCCTTAGCCATAGAAGCACAACAAGGTTTCACCGATTTAATTGGAAAACAATATCGCTTTAGCGAATTTCTCACTCTTACCTTCGGCAAATTTCCGACTGGTTTACCAAGCAACGAACGCCAGCGCTGGCAAAAACTAGCAGTTCAATTTGCTAGCTATCCAAATCTGAAACCAAAAGACAGAGAAAATTTAGTAGCTGAAACTCGCCAGTATTTATATCAGCTGCAGCAACAAACAACAGTAGGAGAAAGTCAACAAAACAGTATCAACCAAGACAACAAAAATATTGTGCATCAATTGCATCGGTCTTTGTCTTCTCCTTCCCAGGGTGAAGGTATAACTGCAATTACTCGCACTTTTATTGTTCCCCAACTCCACCAAAAACTCAGCGAACTACCAGGAATTGGAACCGCAAAGGCGGAGAAATTAGCACGTCTTGGCTTATACACCGTACAAGACTTATTATCTTACTATCCCCGCGACCACATTGACTATGCTCGTCAGGTAAACATCAGCGAATTAAAAGCAGGCGAAACCGTCACCGTCATTGCCACAGTCAAAAGCTGTAATTGCTTTACTAGCCCTAAAAACAAGAAATTAACAATTCTAGAAATTTTACTTCGGGATCGTACGGGTCGGCTGAAAATAAACCGCTTTTTCGCAGGTACGCGCTTTACAACTCGTGCTTGGCAAGAAAGCCAAAAACGCCGCTATCCAGTAGGAAGTGTAGTAGCAGCCTGCGGTTTAGTAAAAGAGAGCAAGTACGGTCTGACACTAGAAGATCCACAATTGCAAGTTTTAGCTCATCCAGGCGATACCATCGATTCATGGACGATCGGACGCATAGTACCTGTTTACGGTCTTACAGAAGGAGTAGGAGCAGATCTGGTGCGACAGGCGGCGATCGCAGCTAAAGGTGCTGTGGTTCATCTCCAAGATCCCCTACCCCTTGGATTGCGAAACAAGTATGAACTGATGGAATTAAAAGATGCGATCGCTAACATCCATTTCCCTACAAACAGCGACACTCTCCAAAAAGCTCGTCGCCGCCTTGTTTTCGATGAATTTTTTTACTTACAACTAGGTCTGCTGCAACGCCAACACCAAGCAAGGGCTGTTCAAACTAGCGCTGTTGTC
This sequence comes from cyanobacterium PCC 7702, assembly GCA_000332255.1. Classification (GTDB taxonomy): domain Bacteria; phylum Cyanobacteriota; class Cyanobacteriia; order Cyanobacteriales; family Nostocaceae; genus Chlorogloeopsis. The sequence continues at coordinate 233,108 of KB235926.1, forward strand.
ACTCCTACAGGTCAGCTACTAGATAGATTTTACCAGCTACTGCCGTTTCAACTTACTAACGCCCAGCAGCGAGTCATCAACGATATCCTCAACGACTTGCAAAAATCAGTACCAATGAATCGCCTCGTGCAGGGTGATGTAGGCTCCGGTAAAACAATTGTGGCAGTAGTTGCCATCCTGGCCACCATTCAATCTGGGTATCAAGCAGCACTTATGGCTCCCACGGAAGTTTTGGCAGAACAGCATTACCGCAAGCTGGTGGGTTGGTTTAATCTACTGCACTTAAACGTGGAATTACTAACAGGTTCTACAAAAGCAAGTAAAAGACGGCAAATTCACGCTCAGTTGGAAACTGGAGAATTGCCTTTATTGGTGGGAACTCACGCCTTAATTCAAAACCCCGTTAACTTTCGCCAACTAGGGTTGGTAGTAATTGACGAACAGCACCGTTTTGGCGTCGAACAACGAGCACGATTGCTCTCAAAAGGCCAGCAACCCCACGTTTTAACCATGACAGCAACGCCAATTCCCCGGACGCTGGCGCTCACAATTCACGGAGATTTAGATGTCAGCCAAATTGATGAATTACCACCAGGACGGCAAAAAATTCAAACCACAGTACTCACAAACCAGCAACGCAGCCATGCTTACGACTTAATGCGCCGAGAAATTGCCCAAGGAAGGCAAGCTTATGTAGTTTTACCCTTGGTAGAAGAATCGGAAAAACTAGATGTGCGAGCGGCGGTCAAGGAGTATCAAAAATTACAAGAAACTATTTTCCCCGAATTTCGCGTTGGACTGCTCCACGGGCGCATGAGTGCGGCAGATAAAGAGGAAACTATCAATAAATTTCGTGACAGGGAAATTCACATCCTCGTTTCTACCACTGTTATTGAAGTTGGGATTGATGTTCCCAATGCTACTATAATTATCGTAGAAAATGCAGAAAGATTCGGCTTGTCCCAGCTACACCAATTACGAGGACGGGTCGGTCGGGGTGCAGCTCGATCCTATTGTTTGCTAATAAGCAGCTCTAGAAGTCCAGATGCGCAACAACGACTGAAAGTTTTAGAACAATCCCAAGATGGCTTTTTTATTTCCGAAATGGACCTGCGTTTTCGCGGTCCTGGTGAAGTGTTGGGAACCCGCCAATCTGGTGTACCAGATTTTACTTTAGCTAGTTTGGTAGAAGACGAGGAAGTATTAATGCTGGCGCGACAAGCTGCAGAAAAAATTATACAGATAGATGCAACTGTAGAACGCTGGCCTTTGATGAAAAAAGAATTGAAATATCGCTATGAACGATTGATGGGTGGGGCGATTTTGACTTGAAATATCTTAACCACTGCTTAATTGCTGCATTGGTAAAATCACCCCGAACTTATCAAAGTTTATTAACCATGAAAAATCTTGAACAGAAGAAAAACTGTGAGATTTTTGGAAAAAGGAGGCTCAATTTTCAAAACAACGAGCACTAATTTTTGGCTTTATATTTCTTCTTCTTCTTCTTCCAAATCTTCAAAACTAGAAAGCACTTCGTCAATCACTTCCTGTGCTTCTTCATCACCTATTTCCAATCCTTTCTGAATTTCTTTGAGCAAATTTTTTTTCCCTTTCGGAATGCGTAACTCGTCTTCGTCTACAAGTAGAAACACGCTGCTTGCAAAAGCATCCAATACCAAGTTCTCGGAAAGGGATTGACGAGCGCTGTTAAATAAAGCTCCTACTCCCTCTTTTTCCGCAACGGATAACAGTTTATCCACCATTTCTATTAATTCATCATCTGATGCATCTTGAAAAACTTCCAGCTCCCAGTAGACTTGTCCGAAATATTAACTTAGGAAAAGAAAAATGGTAAAACGTTAAATTGAGTGTCTACTGTTTTTCCCAGCTAACTATGGTTTTTGATTATATCGAGAAATATCCACACCGAACAAAACAAATTTTAGGGATTAGTTACGAACAGCTACAATCACTATTAAATTGCGCCCGAAAACGACACCAAGATATCAAAGCTAAACAGTCAAGCCAGAAAATTAGAATTAATGCACCTGGAGGAGGTCGTCCAACCAAGTTGTCAATGAATGAGCAAGTATGTTTGTGCTTGTTTTATTTNCTCAAACCTTCATAACTGCGTTTTTGCAAAAATATCAAAGTTTTGCCTCAAAGCTTTGAACACGCTGGCTTTGGAGTTTTCGGACAGGTCTAGTGTTATATCCTGCGGTAGCCTACCTGTTTGTAAATACTCGCGCAAATCGAGATTGACGATTTGTTCGGAATTACGTCCGATTTTGCGTCGCAATTGCACTTTGCTGATGTCTGCTGCCTGAGTTACTCCTTGAGCTGTGGTCAGTGCTGCTAATACTGTTGGATACTGTACACCAGGATTATCGCCTGCTCCTCCTTGCAAGCTCAAAGCATAAGCTCCCGGACGAGTCACTTCGCCTGCAACGGTAACATTGATGGGACGAGGTGCTAAAAGGTTGACGGAAATTAAAGGACGCTTCAAAAAGCGCGAATATTTTCGAGAAATTTCATCAGCTGCTTGTTCTGGTGTTAGTCCTTGTACGGAAACGCTACCAATCAATGGAAGGTTAATTGCTCCACCGGGGGGAATTGTATATTCGCCTGTGTATTCAGGAACCTCAAAAACGTTGACGCGGATGCGATCGCCTCCACCTAGGGTGTAGTTTGTATCTATTTGTGCAGATGTGGGTGCGGGTAGAGGTGGTGAAGAAGGTGGAACTGCAGGTAGCGTAGGTTGGAATACAGGTTGTGAAGGTAGGTTTGTTGGTTGTGAAGGCTGAAATATTGGTTGTGTTTGTTGAGCAAAACTAGCTTTAGCAAAAATTACAGAAAAGGCAGTTAAAAATGTTATACCTATCGTCCCTTGGCTGACTATTCTGAGAAAATGGTTGTTGAACATGCAGTCCTCACACTATAACCATGTACTTCAAGTGCTGTTTCAGCATCTTATCAACTTAATTTATTGACTACACTTAAGTATTTGAGTTCCTCTAATAATATTTTCCGAAAAAATGCTGTTTGTTAAGATCCCAATTATATATGGGCATTGAATTTTTAGTGAAGTTAGTTTAAAGTTACCCTCGAGAAATACAGTAATTTTAGAAAAGTTATTGTACTGAATGTAACATTTATCTTTACATACTTTCTACACGAAAAAACAATAGCAATTCACATATTTGCTGCTTATTGCTAGACTTTTGAATATTTGAGCCGCAAGTTAAAGTCGAAACTAGTACGAAGAAAAAATTTTTTATGTTGGAGAATGCAACAGTTGTGCAACGCTTGTGCAAACAAAGGGTTTTTAGTTTAGTATTAAATCTTATGTTGTTGAAGTTGTTGGATAAAAAACTCTTCTAAGGAAGGGCGAAATAATTTCATCGCGAGAATTTGTCCACCCATAAGATGGAGACTGGCAAAAAAATCATAGACATCGCCTTGTAATTCTCCTTGCCACAAACCATCTGGTTTAAATTCTATATTTGGAAGCCATTTTTGCAGAATTTGGCAATCACCACCTTGACCTTGAACGTGATAGCTGTGAGGAGTTCCCAACAGTTCGTTGAGGGAACCGCAACAAATTAATTTTCCTTGCGCAAGAATCGCTATGCGATCGCAAATTAATTCCACCTCACTGAGAACGTGACTGTTGAAAAAAATTGTTTTTCCAGCTGCTTTAAGTGATAATATTATTTCTCGTATTTGGTAGCGTCCGACCGGGTCTAAACCAGACATGGGTTCATCCAAAAAGACTACTTCCGGATCGTTAATCAATGCCTGAGCCATACCAATACGTTGAAGCATACCTTTAGAGTAGCGACGCATCTGCTTTTTACGAGCATCAGCTTGAGATATACCAACCAATTCTAATAGTTGGGGAATGCGTCGGTTTTGCACGCTTTGAGGAATTTGAAACAAACCAGCTGCTAACTGCAAAAATTCCCAACCGGTCAAACAGTCATAAAAGTACGGATTTTCTGGTAAGTAACCGATGCGTTGCTTGCAACTGCGATCGCCCAATGGTTTACCTAGCAGCAATCCTCGTCCGGAAGTTGGACGGAGAATACCAAGTAATAATTTTAACAAAGTAGTTTTGCCAGCACCGTTAGGTCCCAGTAAACCAAAGGTTTCTCCCTTATAGACTACTAAAGAACAACTTTTAAGAGATACAACTTTTTGATTCAAAAACAAACCATTGCTATAAACTTTTCGTAATTCAGAAGTCAGAACTACCAAAGGTCTATCTTCGGTGTGGGATGGAGAATTAGTGGTATCTATAACAGACTTCATCTTAACAATCAGATTGTGCTTACAGCTACCGATAATCGATGGGCAATTCCCAGCAGGTATTGCTTCTTTCTATTATTTATAAGCAATCAATATGACAAAATCACCTCAGCAAAATTACTGGTTAAACTTGGGAGCCACAAGAAAACGAGCTAATTGCCAAGCAATGTTGACATCCAGTGCAGAATCTACGGAGAGTTTACAGTCACCTAAGTTTTTTAGTTAAGTCTCAAGAGCAAGGAATAATGAATGCAGCCATTGCTAAACTACCCAATGACACTAATGTTTACCATTAGTGCAGGTATTAATGGAGGGAAATTCATGGGTAAGTATGACAAAATTTTTAACTCTCCAGAGATTTTGGAAGAATCACTGACTCCAGAAGAAGCGATAGCGGCGATCGGTGTAGTCACGGCGATCGCTGATTCTGGGGTAGAAAACGTAGATGAAGATTTTTTGGTAGATATGTTGTGGGGGGTGGTTCAAGAATCAGAGAACAAATTGTTAGAAATAGTTGGTAAATTGATATCTCTGGCGGAAGATGAGGGAGTAGGAGCGCTTTTTAATACTGCTTGCGAATGCTTACCAGAGGAATTAGTTCGAGATGCTTTTGCTGCAGGTGTAAGCGTATTGGTAGACGAAGAACAGCTGAGTATACCAGCAAGTAAAATGAATTTGCTCAAACATCTGCAGCAAGCGCTAGAAATAGAAGATGAGGAAGCGCAAGAGATTGTAGACGAAGTTATCGGCTGTGAGCAAGAAATAGAAGAGGAACAAGACGTAAAAGGAGCTAATAGAGTTTTTGCACAAGAGTTGGATCGGGAAGTATACGAATCGCCCTTAGGTAATTTTACAGTTACAGTTCCCATTAATCTCCAAGACAAAGGCAGGATTGACGCTCAAGAAGGGGTAGTTAGTTTTTCCGATGACTCAGGTACTTTACTAAGAATTGATTATTTCCGTTTGACTTCCCAAGAGTTTGAACAAATCGATACTGTAGGACAGGAAGAATATCTCAGATCTATTCTGCTCAACAAGTACGTACCTAGCACCCTCGCCTCGGGTATACCAGATGCTCGCGTCGGTTACACGGAGTATTTACCGGATACGCTGGAGGGTGCTTACTTTGCATTGATTGACGTGCCTAAAGGTTCTACAATTTCTAAAACACAAAATAACGGTACCGCTATAAGATTAAATGCCTACAGAGGGTTACTAGCATTCATTTACAGAGACTTTTTGTACATTGTTAGCACTCAGCGCAGCTTTTTTGACGATGAAACTCCCGCTTTCATCAAACAAGAAGCTGAAAGACTCAAAAGAGAACTTTTCAGTTTTATAAATACCATCACTTTTACGTAGTTACAAACAAGCAGCTGTGAAGAACTGAGGTCCCACAAGCAGTCGCTTGCGGCGTACTGCTTTTTGTTTGGTACAATAAGCAATTTTTATAACTAGACTTCTATACCTGCAATTTTTCAGGGATTACACAGCAGCCGATCTTGCTACACTACCCAATAACCAACAGCGATGACAGGAGGCAGCGATTATGGCCAAATATGACAAAATATTTAAATCAGAAGCAACATTAAAACAATCGCTCAGTCCAGAAGAAGCAGTAGCGGCGATCGCTGTAGTCACGGCGATCGCCGACTCTTCTATAGAAGAAGTGGATGCAGAATTTGTTGCTGACTCTCTCTTAACAGTTCCTTAAATCAAGCTATACTCGCCGCCGGTGGATTTAATGATGCTAGAGCTAGTAGTTCCAAGGTAGATTTAATTCGTCTCAATCCCAACGGCTCTGTTACCAAACGTACTATCAAAATGAACTTTGCGGCGGGAATTAATGAAGAAACCAATCCTATACTCCGCAATAACGATGTCGTTGTAGTCTACCGCTCTGGAGTTGCAAAAACCGGTGACACTATAGGTACGCTCTTTAATCCTATAGGTACAGTTTTGGGTATTATCAGAACGATCTTCACCGGGTTTTAGGAGGACGTTGTTTAAACACACCTTTTTTAAACTGGTGGTAGAAACAAAAGTTGCTTGCCAAGAAGTTATTGGTTATTCAGTAACTGATAACTAATGAAACTAATATGAAATATCAGCTGGGTAGATATCAAAAACGAGGATTTTGGCTGCAAGGAATTTTGTGCAGCTTAGCTTTAGTTTGTGGTTGGGGTACAGAAATGTCCTCTGCTGCAGCAGCTGAAACAGTTACTATTCGTCTCGGGCCGTTTCAGCAATCAGTGGCGATCGCGGATTTAGAAACATTTGCCAAAACCGGAAAACTGCCAAGTTCTCTGGAATTATTTTCCTCGATCTTGACACCCCAAGTCAGAAAATTACTCACAAGGCGCTTGCAAGTAGATCCTGCGTTCGCAGACAAATTCTTCGAGCAATTGCATCAAAACCCAGCAGGTAAACAATTTCTTTCATCCCTAGCAGCAGCTATTCCGGGTAGCAACATTGCTAGCCTGCAAGCAGCCTTCAATCTAGCATTAAGACAAGCCAAAGGTCTGACTTTTTTAGGTTTCTTGCAGGCCTATCCCCAGGAAAATATAGTTGTTGATGCTTCTGAGGCCATTTCCCTAGCAGTTAAGTTTAACCCCGACTATTGGCAAAGCCAAGTGTTTGGAGTTTTGCTAGAACAAGAATTATCCTCTGCTTCCAATTCAGTTCCTTGGCAATCTACCTTCAATCCTGCAGCTACCGGAAAACAAAACGTTCAAGAGCAAACGTTGGTTTTCCAAGACCAGCAACGAAATCGCACTATACCCGTAGATATTTATTGGAGTCGCGGTCATAGCCAAGATCCCCTAGTTGTCATCTCCCACGGATTTGCAAGCAACCGTAAATTTTTTAGTTATTTAGCTTCTCATCTTGCTTCCCATGGTTTGACTGTTGCTACCATCGAACACCCAGACAGCAACTTAACAGCAATTAACCAAACTACAAATGCAGCTAGCTTAGCAAAATTACTACCAGCGTCTGAATTTATTAATAGGCCCAAAGATATTAGTTTTTTGTTGAACCAGCTGGCGAAATTAAATACGAAACCAGGCCTGCTGCAGGAGAAACTCAATACAAACAAAGTTACCGTTATCGGTCATTCTCTTGGAGGTTATACAGCTTTAGCTTTAGTAGGTGGAGAAGTTGACTTGCAACAGTTGCGGCAATTCTGTAAAAATTCTTTAAGTTTTGCTGTTGCTCCTGGCGATTGGTTGCAATGCGCAGCAGCTTCCTTACCCGGTCAAAAAATAAAACTTCAAGATCCAAGAGTCAAAAGCGCGATCGCTATTAATCCTTTGGTTGGTGATTTGTTCGGTAAAAACGGATTAACTCACATCACCAGACCAGTCTTAATTGTTACCGCCACCGAAGATAGCCTCACACCAGCTTTAAAGCATCAAATTCTACCTTTTAGTCAACTCCGGGGCGAAAAGTATTTGTTAAGCGCGATCGGTGCTACCCATTTGAGTATTAGCGATCCAAAATATCAGGGAAACGATACCAATACCATTATCAAAGAACGGCGTGGAGAAGAAACCAAAGCTTTGCGCCAACTTTTGCAAGGTGTCAGTTTAGCATTTATCAAGCAGCTAACGCCACAAGCAAAATTTTACCAACAATTTCTCACTCCGGCTTACGCCCAAACCTTCTCTACCTCCCAACTACCATTAGGTCTCGTTTCTCAATTACCAGCGAATCTCAAACCTTGGCTGAAGTTAGTAAACCAGTAAAACACTCGCTATAGTTGTTTCTACTCCAAAGTTTAGGAAACTGGGGGAATGCTGCAACTTTTCCAGAGAAAGGAAATTAACGGTAAAATCAATTACTAAATCAGTGCTTGCTCGCCAAAGTGCTTTAATACCGAAATATTTCTAATTGAACTATATCTCAGTGTGACATTAGTCCCAAAATATTCCCTGCTGTAGAATTGAGTCCTAAAAGTAAATTTTCCAAAACCTTAACCAGGAGCATACATGGAGCCAATCATTGCTATAGTCTTAGTGCTTATAGGTTATGCCTTAGGGTCTGCAAAACTCGTCAGTCAAGGAAACGAAGCTCTTGTAGAACGCTTGGGACGATATCATCGCAAACTCAAACCCGGACTAAACTTTATTGTTCCCTTGATCGACCAAATTGTTATGGAAGATACTACACGGGAGCAAGTTTTAGATATCAAACCCCAAAACGTAATTACTAAAGACAATATCTATCTAGAAGTAGATGCAGTTGTGTACTGGCGTATCATCGATATTGAGAAAAGCTTTTATCAAATAGATGACCTGCAACAAGGATTGAATAATCTAGCAACAACCACGCTTCGGGAAGTTATTGCTCAAAATACTCTTGAGGAAACCAACGCCTCCAGAACAGAGATGAATAGAGCTTTATTGGACGAATTAAACCAAACGACAAGAGATTGGGGAGTTCAAATTTTGCGAGTGGACATTCAGCGAATTACACCTCCCGAAAGCGTGCGCAAATCCATGGAAGAGCAGCGAGCAGCTGAAATTAAAAGTCGCGCTGCTATTTTAGAAGCAGAAGGAGAACGACAAGCTGCAATTAAGAAAGCCGAAGGAACCAGAACCTCGATGCAGATTATTGCCGAAGCATTGCGCGCTAACCCTGAAAGCAAAGAAATTCTGCGCTATCTTGTTGCTCAAGATTACATTAATGCCAGTTATAGACTGGGTGAAAGCGAAAACGCCAAGGTTGTCTTTGTAGATCCAGGAAAAAGCGGTGATTTGATCAAAGAGGTAATTGCCGAGTCAGTAAACAAAGACAATGGTAATAGCAAGCAGTCTGAACACGGTGCTACTTAAGAGCGACACTGCTAATTAGAACCTTCGCCAAATTGCATCTGCAACCAAGCACGCGTCTCGCATTTGCGGAACATCGTGGACTCGGAGGATATCAGCTCCTTGCATAATAGCAGCACAACAAGCTGCTGCCGTTCCCCATATTCGTGCTTTTGGATCTGGTTGATTTAAAATGTGACCGAGAAAACTTTTACGGGATGGTCCGACTAAAATGGGACAATTGAGTGGGCGCAATTGTGATAGGCAACGCAAAATTTCTAAATTCTGCTCGTAATTTTTGGCAAAACCAATTCCAGGATCGATAATGATTTTATCTGGATCGATACCTGCTGCCACAGCGGCTGCAATTCGCTCAGATAAAAAACTAGAGATTTCCTGCATTAAATTTTGATAAACAGTCATGCTTTGCATTGTTTGCGGGTTACCGCGAATATGCATTAAAATAATCGGTACGCCCAATTTTGCTACAGCGGGCAACATTTCAGGTTCAAACGTGCCTGCAGATATATCATTAATTATGTCCGCGCCTGCTTGAATAGCAGCCTTTGCCACTTCTGTCCGCGTTGTGTCTATGGAGATAGGTACGGCTATTTCAGGACGTATGGATTGCAACACTGGCAAAACGCGGTCAAGTTCTTCGGTAACAGTGATTTGTTTGGCTCCCGGTCGCGTTGATTGACCGCCAAGATCGATAATATCTGCACCGGCAGCTTGTAGCGCTCGTGCCTGGTCCACGGCAGCCGCAGTAGAATAAAAATCGCCACCGTCACTAAAACTATCGGGTGTAACGTTTAAAATGCCCATTAAATAAGTTCGCTTTCCCCATTCAAAAGTGCGATCGCGAATTTTTAAATTGCTTGACTTTGACATAACTAGGAAACCACAAGCTTGAAAAAAACCACAAAGACACTCAGACTCAAGGGAAACATCAAAATCACAAGTAACAAACGGCGTCTTTGTGTCTTCATGGTTGTTTGCCAATTTAGCGATAATTTACAATCCGAGCAAAACTAGCAGGTTCAAGACTTGCTCCTCCCACCAAAACGCCATCAATTTCTGGTTGAGCCATAATTTCATCAATGTTATTTGGCTTGACCGAACCACCATATTGAATTGTTACAGCAGGATTTTTGAGTTGACTGCGAATTAAACCGATGACTCGATTCGCTTCAGAAGCTTCACAAGTATCGCCGGTACCGATCGCCCAAATTGGTTCGTAGGCTATGATCAAATTACTTTGATCTACACCTACCAGCCCTTTTTCCAACTGACTGATAATCAGTGCTTCCGTTTCTCCCGCATCTCTTTGTTGTTTGCTTTCACCTATGCACAAAATCGGAACCAGACCGTTTTTTTGAGCACCTTTGAGACGCCAATTCACGGTTTGATCCGTTTCTCCAAAATATTGTCGTCTTTCGCTGTGACCGACAATGACATAACGCACACCAATTTCCCGCAACATCGGTCCAGAAATTTCCCCAGTATAAGCTCCACTATCTTCCCAGTGAACGTTTTGCGCCCCCAACTGTACCCGACTACCATGTAAACTTTTCGACAAAATATTTAAGTCAGTAAAAGGAACGCACAATACTACTTCTCGATCTTGGGGGGTTTCCTCCAAACTGGGCAGAAATCCTTTTAAAAACTCTTGGGATTCTGCCTGAGTTTTGAACATTTTCCAGTTTCCGGCAATTACTATTTTCCGCACAGGCGATTTTGTGATGTCAACACTACAACTTCATGCATTTTTCACTCTAAAACATTTTGTACACTTGTTTGTAGCTGGTGCTTATTTCCCCTTTCTCTTTTATAGCTAATTCGTTGCTAAAAATTACTAGGATTGAAAAGAACAGTCATCTCAAATTTATAAATCACGTTCAAAGCTAAAATTAAAACTGTTATGACTTCAACTTTGCCCCTACCCGATCCTCATTCCAGTGACGCAAACCCAGCAGCAGATGAAAATTCCCTCAACTGGGAAGCAGAATTAGATAATGCTATTTTTAGCTTTGAAGATATTCAGGCAGAACTAAACTACAAACAGGCGCAAACTGCATTGCGGAATTTGCTAGACAACCTCGATCTCACTCCTGAAGAAGAAGCGGGATTGGAAATGGAAATTGCCGATTTAGAAACTATGTTGGCAAAGTTAGACCGCATGGTAATACAAATTGCTGCCTTTGGAATGGTAGGGCGGGGAAAGTCTTCTTTACTAAATGCTTTAGTCGGACAAAGCGTGTTTGAAACAGGACCCTTGCATGGTGTTACCCGCACCGCCCAAAGAGTAAATTGGAGTATAACTCAAGAGGTTGTAGGAGAAACAGAATGCGCCTTCAGGGTGACTCTCCCTGCAGCATCTGGTCAGTCGCAGGTAGAATTAATCGACACTCCCGGTTTGGATGAAGTAAACGGTGAAACTCGCGCTGCATTAGCCGAACAGGTAGCAAAACAAGCAGATTTAATTTTGTTCGTCATCGCCGGTGACATGACAAAAGTTGAATACGAAGCTCTTTCCCAACTGCGAGAAGCAGGGAAACCAATACTGCTCGTATTTAACAAAATTGACCAGTATCCACAAGCCGATCGCATGGCTATTTATCAAAAAATTCGGGACGAACGAGTAAAAGAGTTACTTTCTCCTGATGAAATTGTTATGGCAGCTGCATCACCGCTAGTCAAAACAGTCGTACACCGTCCTGACGGAACTAGAGGTTTGCAAATGCATCAAGGAAAGGCCAAAATCGCAGAATTGAAGCTCAAAATTTTGGAGATCCTACACCGTGAAGGTAAAGCCCTAGTGGCTTTAAATACCATGCTTTATGCCGATAACGTCAACGAGCAATTGGTGCAACGCAAACTGATGATTCGGGAAAACGCTGCTAATCAGTTAATTTGGAAGGCGGTGATGACCAAAGCAGTAGCGATCGCCCTCAATCCTCTGACAGTAGTTGATATTCTCAGCGGTGCAGTAATCGATGTAGTTATGATTTTGGGTTTATCTAAACTCTACGGTATTCCCATGACTGAAAACGCAGCTGTGAAATTACTCCAAAACATCGCCTTGAGTATGGGTGGAATCGGCGCCAGCGAACTGCTAGCAAATTTCGGGCTAAGTTCTCTGAAAACTTTACTGGGAATGTCCGCACCAGCGACCGGCGGTATGTCCCTTGCTCCCTACCTCTCGGTAGCTTTAACGCAAGCGGGAGTAGCAGGCGTTTCTTCCTATGGAATCGGCCAGGTTACCAAAGTTTATTTAGCTAATGGAGCAACTTGGGGACCAGAAGGACCAAAAGCAGTCGTTAATAAAATTTTGGCAAATTTAGATGAAAATTCGATCCTGAACCGGATTAAGGAAGAAGTGCGCTCGAAAATATTCAGAAGCAAAAAAAGCAGCTTTAGCTAGCAAAAAAACTAGTACTCTCCCTACAGGTAATGCAACTGCTTGCAGCTAAAACTTTACTACTCGCTCGTCGTCACTCATTTGTCTTTTTCCTTTCTTCAATTCGGCTTTTTGCTGGTTACTATGCTCCAATAGCCAAAAGTTGGTATAACTTCAACGTCAACAAAACCAACTTCTGCAAGCATGTTAGACAGTTCTGAACCAGAATATTGCTGTCCGCCAGCACACCACAAAAGTATAATCAAATTATAGGCTGCTGTAGAAAATGGCTGTGTGCGATCGTCGTTAAACAACCATTCATGAATTATTAAACGCCCACTAGGTTCTAAACTTTCAAAGCTTTTTTTCGTTAACAACTGGCATTGTTGTGGCGTCCAATCGTGGTAAATTCAGGAATAAGAATGCACGTCTGCTGCCGGAAAATTGTCTTTCCACATATCACCAATATGAGTACTGATCCTATTTTCTAGTTCATAGCAACAAGCACCGTTAGATAAGCATGTAAACCTATGATTGCGTTTCAAGCTTACTTACCATCAGTTTATGGTTTAGAAATGGCTTTCATGGGCGGTTTGGTTACTTCTGGAAGCATTTGATTTCCCTCAATCTTATGATAATTTTTCTTGTTTTCTCAGATATTTTTACTGCAGGCGATCGCAGAAATTTTAAATTCCAAAAACTATCACGTTATTTTCCTTCCATTGACTATTTTTAATAAACTTAAAATAGTGTAATTATCCACAACATAATTTGTGATTTTTTATCAAAAAGTTTTATTAGTCTCTGCTATTAGGTGAGATTTTACCTGGAAATACGTTTTTAGAATTTACATCAAAGGCAATAGTGAAAAATTATACTTAATATAGTTTTTCTGCCGATTCTGAGGAAATACAAATTGGCAAAATATCTTTCCCAGAAAAAATAATAATACTGAGAAAATAAATGTCAAAATTAAAACTATATTTGCAGTAGTGGTAATATAGGTGATGCGCTCGTCATCTCCCAAACATTCTTGAACAGAAAATAGTTCTTCGACTAAATCTCCAGTAAACCTTGATTTTGGTTTATTCTCAAGGGTACAGAAGAAGTAGAGGAACTTAAATAAAATTAAAGTTTGCTTCTATGGGCTAAACACCCTTAAGATCTTTGGACGAAGGGATAAATCACTAATGGGGAACAATTGCTCTGATTTGAAGTTTTATTTAGGTAAATCTACTTAAGCGCTCAGCTCGTAACATGTAAAGTATCTGTTATGCAAGTTTTTGAACAATCGATCGATATTAACGCTCCAGCGACGGTGGTAGAGAAGTGTATTACCGATCGCGTTTTAATGCACCGCTGGCTTAACCCAGCACTACGTTGTGAGCCTGTAGGAGAATGGAGTACAGATATTGGTAGTAAAAGCCGCTTTGTGATTCAATTACCCATACTTCAGCCAACGCTCAACAGTACCATTGTAGAAAAACAACCGGGATTAGTAGTTTGGGAGTTTACAGGTTTTTTTCAAGGACGCGATCGCTGGGAGTGTCAACCGATAGGTAAGGGAACGCGTTTGCTAAATCGCTTTGAATTTGAAGTACCCAACCCCATAGTAAATTGGGGTTTTAAAACTTTTGCCGAGCGCTGGACAAAAGAAGATATGCAAGCTCAGCTGCGTCGTCTGAAACTTGTTGCGGAAGAGATTCAACAACAATTGTGAAAAGAACGCGTAATTCCAGGGTTAATATCTGCCAAGTTTTGTCAACAGTCTTTTAATGATATAAGCGTCGTGAGCTTGTGGAGTAATTTCCAGATAGGTTTCTAAGTCGTTTGCAGCTTGGGAAAAGCGACCGAGTTGATAGCACAAAAGACCGCGATCGCGCAGTTCCAAACCAGAATTGGGAAATAGTAGCAAAATCCTCTCTACTACTGCCAAAGCTTTTTCCAGATCCTGTCGGCTCAAGTAGATATATTTGAGATTAGTCAGCATTCTTGCTAAAAATTGTTTCTTTGTTACTTCTGCTAAAAATTCTGGTCGTATTGGTACTGGATATTGATATATTTGAGTTAACTTTTCCTGACAATCTTGAGGAAACATAATTTCCCCGTGATTGAAAGCATCAATATAGATGTCCATTTCTGGAATATCCGGACGGATAAGAAAATGTCCTGGCATACCTATTCCTACCATAGGAAAATCTATTCGCCGAGCAACTTCTACGTACACTAGTGCTAAAGAAATAGGAATTCCTAAACGACGGTCGATAACATCATTTAAAAAGCTATTGCGGGGATCGTAATAGTCTTTTTGATTGCCAGTAAATCCCAAATCCTCGTAAAGATATTTATTAATGCTTTGGACTATCCGCAGTGGATACCTTTGTGGTGGTAAGCGCTCTTCTAATTCTGCCGCCATCGCGTTAAAAGCGTTAAGATATTTTTCTACGTCAAGGCTAGGATATTCTTCTTGAGCTATGTATAAAGCTGCCCTTGCCAAATCTATATGCTTATCAGGCCGCTGGATTTCTTGATAAAAATTTTGCCGCGCTGACAAGTTATGCATGAGCAAATGTGTTTAAGTATAGGTTTACTTATTTGATTAGTAGCAGTCCTGCGGAATCTACGCTTGTCTACTAAACTATTTTAAGAGATGCAAACTTAGTTTACGTAGAAATCTGTCATAAGTGTCTCTATCTTGGGTAGGAAGATGAACTTTCAAACTAGTTGATTTCTAACATTAGCTAAATCTGCAAGTAGGTGAAACAGTAGTATTTTAAGAACGATAGCGTAGCGATCGCACTAACAATTCGGCAGTTTAACCGAATTAATTATTAAGATTCAGTATTAACGTCTACTAAATAACAAAATGTATCTAAAATTCTGATTGTTTCCTAAAAATTAATTAAGATTTTAGATACATGAAACTAAATCTCCTTTTTTATGATTCCTACAGCAAATTTCTCTCCAGTTGACTTCACTCAAGTACGATATTTAGTTTTAGAAAGAATCAAAATAGAAGTATTCATCGCTGAAACTGGTTAGTAGTAGGCGATTTATCGCCATTACGAGCGATCGCTTTTTGTGGGATGGTCTTGCAGTCCTAAGTACAAACTGCTAGTAGTAGGCGATTTATCACCTTTAGTAGTAAGCAATTCCTCGCTCGTATTTGTAGGTTTCAAGGGGATTTAGCTTTGACTACTAATTTTGTTTTATCTTCTGAAATTAGAGAAAATAAGACAGTAGTAGCTTCCTAGAATTATTTCAGAGACAAGAATGCCGAATAAGTGTGAAGTCGAATCAAAAATCGGCTTTAGGTAAATTATGAACTATTTAACACACTCGACATTAAAACAGCTTTTATGGGTCGGCTTGATAGGGCTTGCTGCCTGTAAAAGCACAAATGTACCACTAAACAGCTACAATAATCAAAATCAAACCGCATCACCTGCGGTAGATACATAAAGTATCTGCTGTCGAGAATCAAGCTTGTACCTTTGTAAAAGATGGCTTTGGTCCTCAAGGAAAAGTGAAGGTACGAATAGAAGAGGTGGCGAGCGGTTTAGAAGTTCCCTGGGGAATAGCTTTTCTATCTAGAGGAGATATACTAGTCACCGAACGACCGGGTAGGGTGCGACTAGTTCAAAATGGTAAGTTACAAAATACGGTTGTAGCTTCTGTAAAAGTGGCGAAATCTGGAGAAGGTGGATTGTTAGGAATTGCTGTTCATCCTGACTTTGCTCAAAATCGATTTTTTTACCTGTACTATACAGCTGATAAAAACGGCTCCCGAGTCAATCGCGTTGAGCGTTGGCGGTTATCTTCAGACAGACGGAAGGCGTCACCAGACCGAATTATTATCGATGATATACCGGCTGCTGTTTACCATGATGGAGGTCGTTTGCGTTTTGGTCCCGATGGAATGCTTTACATTGGTACTGGTGATGGGCGAAAGCCAAACTCTTCTCAAGATATTAACAGTTTAGCTGGCAAGATTTTGCGCTTGACACCAGACGGACAGGTACCGCAGGATAATCCGTTTCCAAACAACCCTGTTTTTGTTACAGGTATTCGCAACACTCAAGGATTTGACTGGTTGAATAAGTCTACACTGTGGGTAACCGATCACGGACCTAGTGGAGAACTGGGAAGAACGGGTCATGACAAAGTAAGTATTGCTAAAGTAGGTGACAATCTTGGCTGGCCTGTAATTTATGGTTGCGAATCGCGAAAAGGTATGGTTACTCCTTCCCTGAGTTGGAAGCAGGCTGTTCCTCCTGGTGGGGCAGCAATTTATACAGGAAATACTATTCTAGAATGGAAGGGAAATTTGATAGTTGGTACTCTTGGTTCTAGACACCTGCATCGAGTTGTTTTCGATTTAGCAAATCCCCGTCGCGTGCGACTGCATGAGGTGTATTTTCAGAATCAACTGGGAAGACTTAGAGAAGTAGCGATGGGACCAGACGGTCAGTTGTACGTTACCACTAGTAACTGTGACGGTAGGGGGGAGTGTCCTCCACAAAAGGACAAAATTCTCCGCATTACTCGGTAAACCCGTAGGTGATTGTTAGCTGTCAACAGCTGTACAAAAAGGAGTTTTGCACTTTTTAGGAAAAAAGCTCTAGAATTTCTGTCCTGCGAAAATTGATCGCACTTCACCGTTGCGGCGGATAATTGCTTCTCCGTTAGCAACATCTACTAATGTCCAACCGCTGGAGCCAATACTTTCGCCTATATTAACGCGGCGAGTGACACCATTAATTTTAAATAAAGCAGCAGACTTGTCTCCTAACTCCAGCAATCCCTCTAAAGTATAGGAAGGGCTATTGGCAGAGGATAAGGCGGATACTGCTTTTTGTGGTGTTGGTATAGGTTCTGGTTGTGGTGCTGTTGGTGTAGGTAGTTTTGGGGGTGCTAGTAGTTGGGGTGCTTGCTGCACGGATATTGCTTGAGGCTTCACGTCTATGGGCTTGAGCTTTGAGCTAATCTTTGCGAGTAAATCCGTAGGTTTACCTGGTTTGCCACCAGTGTTGTGCAAAGATTTTATTAATGCTGGTTGGGATCCGGTTGCTGTTGCTTGCTTGGCAGTAGATGGCAGTGGTGGTAAGGTTGTGGGAATGCTAGGAATTGGTGAAGGTATGTACCGCATGGGTAATGGTGGTTGATAAACGGGAATATAAATTCGCTCTACAACGTTCGTAGAGGAACTGGGGATGGGAGATGTGTTGTTAGCGGTCAACACAGGTGGTAGATTATTGCCTCCTGTACGTCCTTCGTTTCTAACGTAAGCAAGAGCCGTGCGATTAGTTGTTGCCCTGGACATGAGTGCCAAGTTAGCAGTTGGAAGATATTTGCTTGCACCTTTTTGTTCTATGATGTTAAGTGCTTCCAACATGTAATTGGCAAAATCTGCTTCTACATCTTGTTTTGTTTGTACCTGTGGCTGGGGTATTTCTAAAGCCTGCTGAAAAGATTTTGATGCTAAATGGTCAAAAAGACCACCCTTGAGTATCCAAACACTGCCAGCGATCGCCAACCCCAAAATTGCTGCTAACTTTAGAAGTTTGCTTAATCGCTGCGGTTTTTGAGAAGGTTTCCTCGTTAATTGACCGTTATTGTTGATTATAAATGTACTAAGCTGATTATTCCCAGAGCGCCGATCTTCTGGTAAAGCAAACTGTCCTGTCCTCTGTAAATGGTTGGATGCAGAAGGTAGCAGTTCTAGTTGCGAGGTGTTGTTTGGCTTCCAGTCACTGTCCTGCTGCTGCGGTTGCGAAGGTAACTTTTTGCTACCCTCTAAAATCGAGTCTATTTCGGCAAACAGGTCATCAATTAAACCATCGGCGTAAGTTTCCATCGCCCAGGGTTCAGTGGCGATCGATTCCTCAGCTGGTTCTGGAATCATCAGGTGAGTGCTGGTTTCTAAAGACATATCAATTTCCAGTTGTGGCTTCTTGGAGCACAATAATTTGTTACCCCTGTTCATACGCGTGGAGATGAAAAATTCATCAACTCGCCCAACACGAGTAAATGATTTATCTTTTGGTATGAAATTGTGATTGGTATCTGGAATATATTGACTTTATCCGTACATACTTAAGTCATAAATAATACTTTTTTATCCCAGATACCCTCTACTACTATACTCTTGCTTTATGAAGATTGGTTGGCAGTCAAAGCTGGAAACTCAGTACCTGTCTTGATTTTACGGGATTCTAAATAAATTAATAAAGCATTAATGTCGGCTGGATTAACACCACCAATACGTGCTGCTTGACCGATTGTAAGCGGTTTGACCTTGGCAAGCTTTTCCCGTGCTTCCTGAGATAAAGTATCAATTGATGCATAATCTAAATCCGCAGGCAAGGGACGGTTTGCTTGCCGAGCAATTTGTTCAATTTGATTTTGCTGTCTGGCAAGATAACCAGAGTACTTAATGTCAATTTCTGCGCCTTCTTTTTCTGCACGTTCGAGATGAGGATTTCCCAGTCCGTAGCGATCCAGGTCTACGTAATGAAATCCAGGACGCCGCAGTAAATCAGCGAGGGAGATCGAACCTTTTATTGCTTGTCCTGTAGCTTGGGCGATCGCTTTGCCAACTTCATCGTGTTCCTTGAACCGTGTGGCGTGCAACCTTTCTTTTTCTGCGGCGATATTAGCTTGTTTGCGAACAAATAACTCCCAACGGCGATCGTCAATCAAGCCAATTTCCCTTCCCAAGGGTGTGAGGCGTTGGTCAGCATTGTCAGAACGCAAAATTAAGCGATACTCCGACCTACTTGTCAGCATCCGGTAAGGTTCTCGCAAATCTTTCGTACACAAATCATCTATCAAGGTACCGATATAACTCTCCTCACGTGGGAAAACGATCATACCCTGTCCCCGCACAAACCGCGTGGCATTAATTCCTGCTACAATACCTTGAGCTGCCGCTTCTTCGTAACCAGTCGTACCGTTAATTTGTCCAGCACAGAAAAGCCCTTCTATTTTCTTGGTCATCAGTGTGGGATAACACTGAATTGCTGGTAAATAATCGTACTCGACAGCGTAGGCAGGACGCAACATTACGCAATTTTCTAAACCAGGAAGACTCCGCAGCATTGCTAACTGCAGGTCTTCTGGTAACCCTGTAGAAAATCCTTGAATATAAAGTTCTGGTATATCTCTACCTTCCGGTTCAATAAAAATTTGGTGACTTTCCTTATCGGCAAAGCGCACAATTTTGTCTTCTATACTAGGGCAGTAACGCGGCCCTTTGGCCTCTACCCAACCACCGTACACGGGAGATAGATGCAAATTTTCCCGAATTAAGCGATGGGTTTCTGCTGTTGTACGAGTCATGTAGCAGGGTATTTGTTCTCTTTCTACCCATACTTGTGGATCGAAACTAAACCAACGAACCTCCGTATCTCCCGGTTGAATTTCCATTTTGCTGTAATCTACAGACCGCTTGTCTACCCGTGCTGGAGTTCCAGTTTTTAAACGTCCTGTTTCAAATCCCAAGCGATTTAAAGTTTCTGTTAAACCTTCAGCAGCAAATTCCCCCGCACGTCCCGCTGCCATTGATTTGTTCCCAACCCAAATCCGTCCTCCCAAAAATGTACCAGTTGTCAGAATTACAGCTTTACACTGAAACGCTACGCCAAAGTAGGTCTGGACGCCGACGACTTCGTCGTTAGCACCCAACACCAAGTCTGTAACCATACCTTCGCGAAGGATCAAATTTTCTTGATTTTCAACAATACTTTTCATTACCGCTGCATATTCCCGCTTATCAGTTTGAGCTCGTAAAGCCCAAACCGCAGGTCCTCGGGAAGAGTTGAGAACTCGCTTTTGTAGGTAGGTGCGGTCCGCCATCTTACCAATTTCTCCACCCAGTGCATCTACCTCATGGGTCAGTTGAGATTTAGCGGGACCACCCACTGCTGGATTGCAAGGTTGCCAAGCAATTTTATCCAAATTCAGTGTCAGCAGCAGGGTGCGACAACCAAGGCGTGCGCTAGCAAGGGCTGCTTCACAGCCGGAGTGACCTGCACCAACAACGATGACATCAAAGGCATCCTGAAAGATAACAGACTTGTGCATGGTCATAAAAAGAGAACAGCAAATTAATAGGTATTATCAATCTTAACCGATAGATATCCTTGCACAATGAATCGGTATAGTAATTTGATAATTTTTGCTGAGTAATAATTGTCTAATCTTCCCTAAATAATTATCAATTATTAACAACTTTGATCTCGATGTTTATAATAGGCTTATCTAAATTTATTTTTAATTTTATTGCTTGTGAAATTAATCAGAAAAAAAAGTATTTTCCTTGCTCTTGTTGCCTTGATTGTTTTTACTTTAGTAGCAAGTACTGGAAATCCCCGCTATCTCCAAAGCCAAGATCGCCAGCCAATGAAAAATTGCTGGATTGCTGGTTCTGCAGTTAAGCCCGAACATCTAGTCGGATTTTGCACAAATCTAACCAAGTTGAATATCTCCTCACTCACTGCCAACTTGAATTTGTCTGCCAAAGAGCGTTTTCTGGCAGCAATTCAAAGCAAGTTACCAATCGTGCCACCTGCAGGCAATTACGAATACATTTTACTGCGTGCATACGGTGCTGCCTTCATCAATCCCAATCCAGAAATTAAACTACCACCAAAGATTGTTTTTGCTGACGACAAGGAAGTAAAAGCTTTTCAAGCTACCCTAACAATGGGGAAAGTAAATAATACTAATGACTGTTATTTACAAAAAGCAGCAGCAAATGCTTTCAATCGGGCTAAAGCACAAGTGGCGATCGCTTTGAAATCTGGTTACGGTGCTAGTGATTGTACTCGCGATTTTGCTACTAATTTAAGATTCTGGAGAAAATACGCTCATAATAAAACTTTGGAAAAAATCAAAGAAGGAAAGGAAACAAAAATTCTTGGCATAGTAGCACCTCCAGGAGCATCACAACATCTTTGGGGATTGGCCATTGATTTACAGGTAACAAACGCAAAACAAAAACAGGCTTTATATCAAAATGGCTGGTTTCAGACTGTAGAAGACGACATACCTCATTGGACTTACCTGGGTGAACTCCTTGATAAATTGGCTGAGTTAGGATTGCAAAATAAAGTTGTCAGGGGAGCCAGCTATTGGGTGACACCACTTTAGCAAAAATAACTACAGATATCTTGGTTTAAAAGTCTTCTACTTGGGATATAAAAATTTTCTATTGCAGTCTGTATTTAGCTAATTTTATCTCAACTAGCAACCGTAAATATTCATTTTTTATCTTGACGATCACCTAAGCTTTAGCTAAAACTCCATCCCGAGAATGAAGCTTTGGTATTGAATAATCCTGACACAGAAACTTATCTTATAATAAGAAGGAAAGCAAGAATTTGGATAATTGATTTTAACGATGGGGAAACGCTCATTGTAGGGGACGAACAACCAAGAGGGTAGAAATAAGAAATATAGAGGAGATGGGGCATTTTAATTGCTGCGAAAATCGCCATTACTTTATTAGTGTTTCTTTTAACTTTGAATATCATGAATTTCCGTTTCCCTCAGAAATTAAATAAAACTCTTTCTTTTACTCTTGGTGTGGGAATAGTTATCAGCGTAGGAGTATCTGCTCCCAGACCAGCTAGTGCTATCCCATTGCAAGACTTAATCATTCCCGGGATTCGTTATTTCGAGCTTTATAATTTGTCAACAAAAGATAAGATTGCCTTAGGTCGCGAGATAGACGAGCAAGTGCGCAATCACTACAAAGTCAGCAGCAATGCTTACGTAACTAGGGTGGGTCAGCGGGTAGCCTCAGCCAGCGATTGTTCTCAAATTCCTTTTAAATTCTATGTAGTTCAAGATAAAAGTATTAATGCCTTTTCGACTACAGGAGGTTATGTCTACGTAAATACGGGTTTATTACAAGCGGTGGATAATGAAGACCAGCTTGCTGCCGTATTAGGACATGAAATCGGTCATATTTGTAATAATGACTTAGTTAACAAACTCAGACAAACGCAACTTGTTCAAGGTGTAGTTTCACTTGCTGGCTTAAGTCGCAGTCAGTTAGCAGCCCTAGCTTACAAAGTTGCTGTCGATTTACCCAACAGTCGTGAAGCTGAATTTAATGCCGATGCAAAGGGGTTAGAGTACATAACACGAGCAGGGTACGATCCCAAGGCCATGCCTGCTTTCTTAAGAAAATTGCTTAACCAGCCCTCTGTACCAACATTTTTAAGCGATCACCCGGGAGCACGAGAGCGAATTGCTGTTTTAGAAAAGAAAATTGCTAGCAGTCGCCGGTAAAATGCTTGAATTTGGGTTGCTAGTACTCCATCCATTGCAGGGTGGGGTGTTATTTTTGGTTTATTATATTAGCAACTTTTATTTTTCTGGCTCAGGTGTGATTCGAACACACGACCTAGGGCTTATGAGTCCCCCGCTCTAACCGACTGAGCTACTGAGCCGAACTTTTCTCACTAATTTTTAAATATAACATACAAGTTTGATTATAGTAAACTACTAGCGACGAGGAATTGAGAAAAACAAAAGAGGGAGTTTATCTCCCTCACAAGCAAAGGAACCATTTCGTAGCAGGTAGTGACAAATTACAAGCGCGCCTGCTGTGGTAAGAAAGCTATTGGGTTCACTGCTCCCTTACCCGGGGGGTGGATTTCAAAATGGCTGTGGGGACCGGTACTAAAGCCCGTACTACCCATCAAAGCAATAGTATCACCTTGATGCACGAACTGGCCGGGTCGTACTAGGATTTTGCTGTTGTGAGCGTAGCGAGTCAGGCTGCCATCAGGATGGCGAATATCCACAAGGTTACCATAGCCACCTGAATTCCATCCTGCTTTTTCTACAACACCGTCAGCTGATGCATAAATTGGCGTACCAGTTCCGTTAGCGATATCGATACCTTTGTGCATTCGTCCCCAGCGCATGCCAAATCCTGAGGTGAGAACACCTTTAGCCGGCCAAATGTAACCTGTGGATGTCGGTGTAATTTCCTCGATTGGTTTGGGCAAATACGTGTCAACTGCCGCTAACGGTGGTAATTCTGGAGAAACTTGGCTTCCTCGTTTGATACCAAAAGATTGAGAGGTATCTATATCCATGGGTGGTGTTGCCACCTTAGTATTTCGGTTAACCTGGAACTCAGGATTAACTGGTTCGTTTTTCGGTCGGGTAGCGCGGAAATTTGGTTTGACAGGTTGATTAGTGTATCTAGAGGTGAGTGGTTGAGGAACGGGAATTGGCACTGCCATTGGCTTCGGGTCGCTAACCGGAGTTGGTACAGGTACTTTGGCTGGTTCCGGGACAGTAATTGGAATTGCCACATTACTATTGTTGTTGGTCTTTTCCACCACCACAGGATTCCCAGATTGTTGGGCACGGTATTTTGCCCGCAATTTTTCTATTTCCTCTTGTAAGCTGCGCAGACTTTGATTGTTGTTGGTCGTTTTTGTTTTAATAATATTATTCTGTTGCTTGGCCAGGTGTGTTTCGATAACTGCTTTGGGTATTGGACTATCACCACCTATACCTTCTGTGCTGTTGGTGTTGCTGGCAACTACCCAGTTTATGGAAGTTTGCTTTGTGTTGACTGTAGTCTGGTTATTTGTCTGCAGTGAGGTGTTAACTAGAGAAATGCTCTTACTAGCAATGGCTAAATCGTTACTGTTGTTATTGTTAATTTTGGTAGTATTGCTTAAGTTGGCAACTGGAGAATCACTTGCTGCAGGTAAGGAGTTAGAAGTACTGCTTACTTTGGCTGTGGGAATTACCAACTTTTGTGCGATTTGCAGTTGGTTGGGATTGGCAAGACGATTGACTTTAACTAATTCTGAGATGGAAGTACCGTATGCTCTTGCGATCGCTGCTAGCGTGTCGCCTGGCTTAACCCGGTAATCGATTGTGGTTGAGTTTTCTGCAGACGCTGGTACAGCCAGCGTGGGTTGAGTTACAGGCGTTGTCGGTGCAACTGCTGTCGACTGAGTTACAGGCGTTGTCGGCGCAACTGCTGTCGTTGGTACTGTTACTGAGGTAGATTCCTTGGCTGTTGTTTTTCCTTTTAGCCTAGAAATCAAGTTGGCTTTGCTGCTATCAGTTTGTTTTTCCGACTGCTGTGTCAGACTGCTAGTTGCAGTTACTTGCGGGCTTTCTTCAGCTACTTTCTGTAAAAAAGATGTATTTTCAGTAATTTGTGACAATCCTTGAACTTTGCGAGAGCGCAATTCTAACAAACTAGCTCTTAAGCGATCGGATTTTTCCTGTAAACGGTTGAGAGCGTATTCCTGTTGTGCTTTAAGTTGAGCTTTAACTTCACTGCTAACAGTGTTGGTTGTATTTAGAGATTGAGACGAAACTGGTGTAAATGTAGTCTGATTCTCAGCAGTGGTGTCGTTTTTGGCAAATCTTGGCTCCTTTTCTTCCTGCTTTGTGACTTTTTGTAGGTTAGTAGTTGCTGAGGAAATGCTGTATTTGTTGACTAATGGAGGAGTGCTCGGTACTGGTACAGGTATTGTAGCTCGTACAGGCTGCCATTGTCCTCCAAACCCGGGTACTTGTGAAGTTGCTGTTGGTTCCATCAAGACAGGATTTTCTGGCTGGCTTGTTGTAGAAACAGCTTTGGCATGCCAATAGTGGGTGGGAGCTAATTTCAACTGGTCTGTGTCAGCAGCAGCAGGAATTGTTGAGGTTGTATTTTGGTTACCTACGGGTTCTGCTGCAAGGGCTCGATCGCTTTGTCGAGTCACCAAAAGGCTGGTTGCTCCCATGGAAATTGCCAGACCAATCATGGCAGCTTTTGTTGGTACCCGATGGTGAATTCGTGGATTAACTGCGTTGTGCTGTTCCACCGAGACATCCTTGCTTTGGGTGTTTTTTAGCACAGCCTTTTTTTTGTTTTTCAATGCTCGTTTCAAAGACGACCTCCTATGAACACTAGCGCTTAACTGACCTCGATCATTTTGGTCGGGTACTAGTCACTGATGATCTGGATCGTATGCAACTGTAGATCTAGATCACACTTTTCAGAGATACTTAGGCAAGATTAACTTGCTTCTCTGATTTAGACAAGTTTAATTTTTTTAAATTTTGTAAAAATTAATTTTTACCCTTCACTTGTCTTGTCGATCCTCACAACCTTCAACAATCTCTGGTCAGTTGTTTGTTAGACTTAAGTTCCGCTGCAAAAAACAAAGTTGAGGAACATGCCTCACCTGTTTTTTTTAGCCCGTAAATACTTCTGTGGCAAGGAGGAATTTCTTGGATGGCTTTACCTTTGTTTGCTCTGCTTAAGGATTTTTTGCCTGGTCCGCCTTCCCAACAGGAGACTTTAAGTTGATTATTCCCCAAAAGACAACCGTACAAACTTTCAGGCACTTTTGTACTCCTAAGACCTAGCCAACAGCCTGTACCTTCTCCAAATGCTTGATCTGACAAAATTTCAAGTTTTTTGTTCCCTTTTGGGGAAAAATCCAATTCAAGAAAATCTATCGTTTGTTGTACCCTTAACCTAATTTCTTATATACAAATTTCTTATACTATCTCGCCAGTATTCTAAGTATTTTTAACTACATTTTGCCAAAAATTTTTAAATTACGTGTGGTTCTTAACAAGAATTTTAATCATCTCTTACGTGTTTTCTAGTAATAAATAAAACAAAAAAAATAAAAAAATTAGTGAATATGCTTAATTAAGCGCTTTTTGGAGGTTGCCTAATTGACGATAAGCTTCAAACAAGCCCACTGCAACACTGACAGAGAGATTTAGGCTGCGCACCTGAGGTTGGCTCATGGGAATATAAAGGGTTGCATCGCAAGCAGACAGAACGGCTGAGGGCAAACCTGTGGTTTCGCTACCAAATAACAACCAGTCACTGTCTTGAAATTCGAAGTTTGTATAGTTAAAACTACCGTTGACGCTAAATCCCAACCATCTTCCTCCGCGTTGCTGATGTAGGGTTTTAAAAGCTTCTAAATTTTGGTGATAGTGCAGCTTCACGTAAGGCCAGTAATCCAAGCCAGCTCTTTTGAGATAGCGATCGCTGATTTCAAATCCCAGCGGACCCACCAAATGTAATTCTGTACCTGTGGCAGCGCAGGTACGAGCTATATTACCTGTATTGGGGGGTATTTGGGGATGGATTAAAACTACTTGAGGCATTTGCAGCCACTTTACCGTCTCTTGACAATGAATGTATAAATTGTTTCAACCTTCTCTTCCAGTCAGGAGGTTGCTATAGTTTTTTTTAATAACTACTAAATTACCACAATCTATTAGAAATTTAAAACAAATTAGATTATTCTCTCCCACAAGAGAGAGTAAAAATACTTTCGGTTTTACAAATTAAGTTATGATAGTTGAGATGGACTATGCTACTAAAGAAGAGCACAACTTTTCTTCTAGTTCTACTTCTCGCTTTTGAACAGCACTAATAGCTTGAATAATGGTATCGCGAACGCTGAAACCAACTGCATGTAGTTGCAGCCATTGTTGAGCTTCATTGCCTTCACAGAGAATTTTTTGTAAAGGGGAAAGAAAGCAGTTGAAACCGTAGCGCTTGGCTAGCGGCCAAACTTGCTGATACAGTTCGTCTATCCAGTCTCGGGCCAAGATCTTTCTGCCATCTTGCCAGTGTATTAACTGGGAATCAAGGCTAGAGGTAGCGGCTGCAATTTCGTTAGCTGTGGTGAGAGCGATGAGTTCCTCGGCGCAGAAAGTACTTTGAGTTAACGGATCGAGCTCGGGACTTTCTATTAATTGCAAAATACGGGCTTCTAGCAAGGCGGTAATTGCTAACAAAGCCACAGGATCTGTGACTAAATCGCAAATTCGCAATTCCAGGCGATTGAGGTCGTAAGGACGGCGATCGCCGTTTGGTCGCACCGAACTCCACAAATGGCGCACGTTTTGCATTGTTCCTGCTGCTAGTTGTTGTTCCACCCACTCAATATGATGGGCGTGGCTAACAAATAAGGGAACACTAGCAGGCGTGTGGGGGAAAATGTGCCAGCGGGTAGAATGGTAGCCGGTTGCTTTTCCATCCAAAAAAGGGGAAGAGGCACTCAAAGCCAGAAATAATGGTGCTTCTACTCGTATCAACCTGCACGCCCGCATTAATAATTCCGGGTCACTGATGCCAACATTGATATGAACGCTGGCAGTAACTACCCTAGTGCCGTAGGTTCGCTCTATAAAGTCATGATAGGGATTTGTAGGATCGGAGCGAAAAAAGCGATCGCTTCCTCCCAAAGACAAGGTACTGCCTGGAATCAAGGTATAATTGCCTAAGTGTTTGAGATATTCCCGTAATTTCAGACGGGGACGCAACAAAGCACACAACAAGTCTTCGTAGCTGCTCATGGGTGCGGTTGTGTATTCCACATTTCTGCTATCTGGTTCCCGCACGTACCCATCTAAAGACGCAGTAATTTTGTCGGAGAGACCAACAATATCACCGTTAGGCGTGCCAGTATACATTTCTATCTCAAAACCTTTCAACAGCACTTTGTTAATTTCTCCTTGGCTCTCCTCATTTCTAAATTGTATCGTAGAGGCGCAGCAGCTTTCCGTAGGGTAGGAGACGACTTTCTGCTTCACAATCGAAACTGTCGATAAATTTCGCTAGCGGCTCGGTGGAGAAGAGAGTGACGGTAAACTAGGGCATCAAGGTCATCAGCATAACCACCACCAATAACGCAGGCGACAGGAAAGCCAGCTGCTACGCAGGTACTGAGAACTTGCATTTCCCGGCGATAAATGCCAGTATCGGTAAGAGCTAATTTCCCCAGGCGATCGCTGATGTGAGGATCGACACCTGCGTCGTAGAAAACTAAATCTGGCCTGACAGCAGCCAACAAATCAGGGAGGTAATTTGCCAAAATTTGTAAATAGGCATCATCTTCCATCCCCACAGGAAGAGCAACATCTAAATCACTTTGTTGTTTGGTACTGGGAAAATTTACTTCGCAGTGCATAGAAAAGGTAAAAACACTGCTGTCATCTTGGAAAATAAAAGCAGTGCCGTCCCCTTGATGAACATCCAAATCTACTATAAGAATTTTTTCAACTAATCCGAGTTTTTGCAAGACACGACAGGCAATAGCGATATCGTTGAAAATACAAAAGCCAGAACCATAATTGGGAAAAGCATGATGCGTACCGCCAGCTGTGTTGCAAGCTAAGCCACAATTGAGTGCTAGTTGGGCTGTGAGTATCGTACCACCCACTGCTACACGGGTGCGGTTTACTAACGCCGGACTCCAAGGTAAACCAATCCGCCGCTGTGCTTTGGGGTCGAGGGTTCCTTGGCAATATGCTTGCACGTACTGGGGAGTGTGAACTAACTCTATTAACTCTGCTTGGAGAAGTTGGGGAGTATGAAATTGATGAGAATAAGCGACTTCTTCAGCTAACAGCAGTTCGTAAAGTTTTCGAAATTTGGGCATGGGAAAGCGATGCCCTTGGGGCAAGGAAACGGTGTAATCTGGATGATAAACCAGCGGTAAGTCCATTTTGAAGCTCAAAGCAGGCAAACATAAATTAATGTAAAACTTCTGTTTGGAAATTTGCAGATGTAATTAGTAATAATGTGGTGTTTGGATGTAGCTGCTCGAGCTCAGGGTGGAATTACCCACCCTAACAAAATTCAATTAGATATTATCTTTTACCCCCCGGGGTACGTCCTCCTTCATCGTTACTACCGCCGTGGGGATGAGAATTACCAGGATCGCAACCTTCTGCACCGTTACCGATACCTTGGTTACAATGGCGACGAATCCTTGCCCTTTCTACTTGTGTAGAATTAGACTCTTCTATTTGCGAGCTTTGATGAAACTGTGCTTGTTGCGTCTGTCTGACAGCGTACTGGGAGAAGATATCCGGAACTTCGCCCATGCTGACCAAGGCTTTATACAATAAAGCACAAACTTCAGCTCTGGTTGCAACTTTTTCCGGATTGAGTGTTTCTACATCGGGATAGTTGACAACAATTCCTCGTTCTGTGAGCGCAGCGATCGCATTGCGGACATCATTGCGAATCATCCCGGCATCGGTATACGCTGCTAAAATCGCGTCTGGGGAACCACTAACATTGTAATCTAGTCCCTCAGCAAAGCCGAGCAATACTTCCAAGCGAGACATACTGGCGTTGGGACGAAACTCATTGCTAAAAGTTTTGAAAAAGCCCATTTGATAAGCCTGTTGAATGGCATTGTAAGCCCAAAAAGCTGTAGAAACATCCCTAAATGCCATTGCCGGACGTACTTTTATTTTCTTAAAGGCCTGACTGAGCGATCATAGCCGCAAATTGAGCACGAGTTAGTTGCTCGTCAGGACGGAAACTTCCATCGGGAAAACCTTCAATAATTTGTAATGCTGCCAATTCAGCAATAAAATCTTTAGCCCAGTGATTGTCATACACGTCGGAAAATTTCACCCTGATATCCCGAGCTACACCTACTTCTCGATAATTCATCATTAATTGACCGACATCGTAGGTAGAGCTATCGTCATCGTTAATTTCAGTTATTGATACCAAACTACCGGGACTAGCTTGCAAAGCTGGTGCAAGATCGGTGCTGTTAATGCTGATAGAGCGATCGATTAGGGAAAACTCTCCTTTAGTAAAGGAGGTAGGATAAACACTGCTTGCAGCTACTGCTGGTAAACCTTGCACTTGAAATTGGCTGAATTTAATTTCTCGAAGAACACTACTCGAAAGGAAGGTAACGCGCTGACCGTTAACTTGAGTAAAGTAGTCGTAGGTAGTAGCACCCGAGTCAATACGGCCATCTAAGTTGGTATCAAGACCATAAACTGTGCGAATGACTTTATATTCTGCAGCATTTGCCGGCAAAATTAAGTTAACTATCGTATTTCCCGACAGGCATTCAAATTCACTGTAACCAATAAAGCGGTTTTGCAAATCGTACAAGCGCACAACAATGCGATCGCCCGCTTTTAAACCTTTGATAAATTTTGCTTTGTGTTTGATCTTGTATTTGTAATCTCCCAAAAACCTTTCTTTCAGATAGCCCTGGCCACGCTTCGCCTTCACAGAAATACGAGTAATTACTTCTGAAATGCCGCCGGATGGTTGCAAGATAGCAAGGGTAAAACCAGGTTTTTTACCGATTGCTACCATACCATCAGCCCCACTCATCTGGGTAGTCCGCTCTATCCTTGCAGCACCAACAGCACTTCTTCTGTAGGTACTGCGCTGTTGTACAGTTACAGTTTGGCGCTGCATCACCGTGCGACTGCTACTTAGCCGAGTTGCAGATTGTACTTTTGCCATCGTTGCGTTGACTATTTGGGTTGATTGTTCATCCAACTTGGCTAGCATTCCATCGCTATCGGTGCGATATACCCACATTTGGCTTTGAGAAGCAACCACAACTTGCCAACCAGGTACTAAAGCTGCAGAGCAAATCTCATTTCCTTTTAAACCCAAACAGCTATTTGGCCAAGTAACTCTTTCTGCTTTCACAATGCGCAATGCAGAAGTTTCTATATTTGTGCGCTCTAGAATATCTTGCCAAATGGCATTTTTGACCGACTCTGGCAATACTGCTACTGCTGCTTGTGTATCGTTGTTTTCATTATCCGCTAGTAACAGCGGTTGACTTGGGTGATTGGTGAGTTTGTATTCTGCTAACGCAGAAGTAATTGGCGACATTACTGTCACGCAAACAGCAGTCAAAACTACTTGACTTAGACAGGCAAGGTTTCTGGGATTTTTGTATTTCATATCACAATTTTTCCCCTGGCTAAAAATTAAACAGGTTTGGATTCACTCCTACTTAATTAATCCCGCAGTACGGATGCTAATAACATAATTTTTAATACTTAACTAAAGCTTAACATCTAGAAAGATCGCCATTTTTTAAGTAATTATGTTGATTTAATATGTAAAATATAATACTTATTTGTTTTTTGAGAATATTTGCAGCGATCGCTCGTTGTATCTGTTTACCATGTAAATAAGTGCTTTACTAAACTTAATAATGACTACAACTAACCAACAGTTACCAACACCAGATACGTTTGCAAAACTTTTTTGGACTTGGCGAGGCTACAAAATTCAGTACGCCGTCACCGGTACTGGCAAACCTTTGGTTTTAGTACATGGTTTTGGCGCTTGTATCGGACACTGGCGAAAAAATATCCCTGTCTTAGCTGATGCTGGCTATCGCGTATTTGCTCTCGACCTTTTAGGTTTTGGTGGTTCTGAGAAGGCACCGATTGATTACAGTGTACACGTGTGGGTAGAATTGCTGAAAGATTTCTTTTTAGAACACGTCTGTGAACCTGCAATATTTATAGGTAACTCTATTGGCGCTCTTTTAAGCTTGATTGTAGCAGCAGACTATCCAGAAATTGCTGCCGGTGCAGTGTTGATTAATCCTGCGGGAGGATTAAACCATCGTCCGCAGGAATTGAACTTGTCGCTGCGATTGGTAATGAAAGCTTTTAACAAGCTAGTTAGTCATCCCCTCACCGGGACTTTCATTTTCAACCGCATTCGCCAAAAGCATCAGATTCGCCGCACTCTCTATCAAATTTATCGCCACCGTCAAGCTGTAACAGATGAATTAATAGATATGCTTTATACTCCCTCGTGCGATCCGGGAGCACAAAAAGTGTTCGCATCTATTCTCACAGCAGCTCCGGGTCCCACTCCTGCGGAAATACTGCCTAAAGTTCAATGTCCTTTATTGCTAATTTGGGGTGCTGACGATCCTTGGACACCCATTGCAGGAGCAAAGATTTACGAAGATGCTTATCAAGCAAAAGAAAATCTCAAAATTGTTCCTATTCCCAATGCTGGACATTGTCCCCACGACGAAGTACCGCAGGTAGTTAATACTGAAATTTTAAAGTGGTTAGCAAGTTTCTAGAAAACCTTGGCTTTGGATATTGACGGTCTTGGTGTATCCTCAGTCCATCCTGTTTTTTAGCGGTCTATTGGCGAGATTTTTGTTTGAGTTTCACCGACAAACCGATCGCACCAGCAACTACTGTACCAGCAACGGTCATCGGTTCGGGAACGGATATGGCAGTTGTTTGCGTACTTTGTTTTTTTGGCGTCGGTTTGTTTGTGTTTCCAGGTGAGGCTATACTAACAAATAAAGTTAACAGCGTTACTATTACCACTGCTATTCCCATAAACTTATTCCGATAAATGTGATTTGTTTATCAGAATAACGCCGCAGTTATTTCCGTAATTTTACTACTATCAAGATTTACTAAAATTTGAAAATCTTCACAGTGCGGTTGTGGAAGCGATCGCCAGGAATAAGTAAATCAGACCAAACTCGGACAAAAATTGCCACCAAAAGCGATCGCTCCCCCCCCAACCCAATCTCAGCTCGGCTAGCTGTGCAATTAACACCTATAACAGTACTGTTGTTCTACCAAAACAAGAATAGTATGATTAAGGACTGTGGCGCGCTGCCTTACAAGAATAAGCTTGCCAATATGTCAGAAACTAAGTTAGCTGCATCTAGAAATGGCCATTTTTCCTCTTGCCATCACAACAACCAAAATACAATTCGCATTCGCGGAGCAAGACAGCATAACCTCAAAAACATTAACTTAGATTTACCGCGCGATCGCCTGATTGTGTTCACGGGTGTTTCTGGCTCTGGTAAGTCTTCTTTAGCTTTTGATACTATCTTTGCTGAGGGACAGCGCCGCTATGTAGAATCTCTCAGTGCTTACGCACGACAATTTTTAGGTCAAATGGACAAACCAGATGTAGACTCGATAGAAGGGTTGAGTCCAGCAATTTCCATTGACCAAAAGTCAACTTCCCACAATCCCCGTTCTACGGTAGGAACAGTAACCGAAATTTACGACTATCTGCGCTTGCTGTTCGGACGAGCAGGCGAACCCCACTGTCCTATTTGCGATCGCTGCATTTCTCCACAAACCATCGATGAAATGGTAGATCGCATCATGGAACTTGGCGATCGTACCCGCTTTCAAATTCTCGCACCCGTGGTGAGAGGCAAAAAAGGAACTCATAAAAAACTATTATCCAGTCTCGCTGCTGGTGGCTTTGTCCGCGCCCGTATCGATGGAGAGGTGCGGGAACTATCAGACGCCATTGAGTTAGATAAAAATGTTAACCACACGATTGAAGTAATTGTAGACCGTCTGGTCAAAAAAGACGGAATTCAAGAACGCTTGTTCGATTCCCTCGCCACTTGCTTGCAGTTATCGGAAGGAATAGCAGTAGTTTCATTGACACCAACCCCAGACAGCAACCAATCAACTGCTCAAGAACAAGAATTAATATTTTCTGAAAATTTTGCTTGTCCGGAACACGGTGCAGTGATGGAAGAGTTATCGCCGCGATTGTTCTCGTTTAATTCTCCTTACGGTGCTTGTCCCCACTGTCACGGAATCGGCTCTTTGAGAAGATTTTCTGTAGAACTGATAGTACCCGATCCTCAAGCACCCGTGTATGCAGCGATCGCCCCTTGGTCAGAAAAGGAGAATTCGTATTATTTAGAATTACTTTACAATTTGGGACAAGCTTATGGATTTGAATTGCAGACACCTTGGAATCAACTAACAACAAAGCAGCAGGAACTGATTTTGCACGGAGAACAAGAAAAAGCAAATACAAACCCCCAAAGAACACAAAGACAGTTTCAAGGAGTAATCCCAATTTTACAAAGGCAATACGAAGGTGGTTCAGAACCGATCAAGCAAAAGTTAGAGCAGTACCTGATCGACCAACCCTGTCCGGTATGCGATGGAAAAAGATTAAAACCAGAAGCCTTGGC
Source organism: cyanobacterium PCC 7702 (assembly GCA_000332255.1). Lineage (GTDB taxonomy): Bacteria > Cyanobacteriota > Cyanobacteriia > Cyanobacteriales > Nostocaceae > Chlorogloeopsis. The sequence continues at coordinate 267,430 of KB235926.1, forward strand.
GGTACGATTGGGACAGTATCGAATTTTAGATTTAACAGCAGTATCCATCGCCGAATGCCGCGCAAGAATCGATAATTTAAAGTTAAGCGATCGCGCTTATCAAATTGCTGATTTAGTTCTAAGAGAGATCAAAACAAGACTGCAATTTTTATTAGATGTAGGATTAGACTATTTGACCCTAAATCGTCCGGCGATGACGCTTTCAGGCGGTGAAGCACAGCGCATTCGCCTTGCAACCCAAATTGGCTCTGGTTTGACTGGAGTTCTATACGTTTTAGACGAACCAAGTATTGGATTGCACCAACGAGATAACGGACGCTTGCTTCAAACTTTAATTAAGCTGCGCGATCTCGGCAATACCTTAATTGTAGTCGAGCACGATGAAGAAACCATTCGCGCTGCCGATCATATAGTTGATATTGGCCCCGGTGCAGGTATTCACGGCGGAAATATCATCGCTCAAGGAGATTTGCAAGCTTTACTAGAAGCTGAAGCATCCCTAACAGGTGCATACCTATCCGGAAAACGTGTCATTCCAACTCCCGCAAGCAGAAGAGAAGGAAATGGCTTGAGTTTAATTATTAAAAATGCCCGTCGCAATAATTTGAAGAATATAGATGTAGAAATACCCCTAGGCAAACTTGTCGCTGTCACCGGTGTTTCTGGTTCCGGTAAATCTACCCTCATTAATGAATTACTTTATCCAGCACTGCAACACCACCTTTTTAAAAAGGTTCCTTTTCCTAAAGAAATAGATGGAATTAAAGGACTAAATGCCATCGATAAAGCAATTGTCATCGATCAATCCCCCATCGGTAGGACACCCCGCTCAAACCCAGCAACCTACACAGGTGTTTTCGACGTCATTCGCGATGTATTTTCTACAACCATTGAAGCAAAAGCCAGGGGTTACAAACCCGGACAATTTTCTTTCAACGTCAAAGGCGGACGCTGCGAAGCCTGTAGCGGACAAGGAGTAAATGTTATTGAAATGAATTTTCTCCCCAACGTTTACGTACAGTGCGAAGTCTGTAAAGGTGCAAGATATAACCGCGAAACTTTGCAGGTGAAATATAAAGGTAAATCGATCGCTGATGTTCTCAACATGACTGTTGAGGAAGCTTTGGAATTGTTCCAACATATTCCCAAAGCCGTTACTCGTTTGCAAACTTTAGTAGATGTCGGGTTGGGTTACATTCACTTGGGACAACCCGCAACCACCCTATCTGGTGGAGAAGCACAGCGAGTAAAACTAGCCACAGAATTATCTCGCCGCGCCACAGGAAAAACTCTTTATTTAATTGATGAACCCACAACAGGTTTATCTTTTTATGATGTTCATAAATTGCTAGATATACTGCAAAGATTGGTAGATAAAGGCAATTCTGTTTTGGTAATCGAACACAATTTAGATGTGATTCGCTGTGCTGATTGGGTAATAGATTTGGGACCAGAAGGTGGCGATAAAGGTGGAGAAGTAATCGCCGTAGGTACGCCGGAAGAGGTAGCAGAAAATCCTCAGTCTTACACCGGACAATATTTGAAGCAGGTGTTGCAAAAGTACCCGCCAGCAGTGTTGACAAATAAAACTCACATGTATTAACTGGTACTTGCGGTTTTGCCCCACGCATTCAACAGCAAATCACAGCAAGCAGAAACGGCCTCATTAAGCTAGAGGAATTTGTAGTCGTACTTTTTACTGACGCGTATAGCGGTGTTTTACTCCGACGGGAAAATATTCTGGATCGCCAGTGGGAGCTAAAAATACTAATGGTGTTTGGTATTGAGAGGGAACATAGTGAGCAAATTCACTGTTAAGACGTAACAATTGACTGAGTATTGAAGATGCTATAGCTTGTCTTTTGTCTTCGCTAGCTTCTTGTTTCGGTGCTAATTCCACAACTATAGATAAAAATTTATTTCGATCTGCATCTTCTTTGACTTGCATTACGAACTTTCCGGTCACCCAATCTCTAATTTCGGGTTGTTCTAATCCAACGCTGATATTTTCTGGATAGATATTGGCACCAAAATAAGAAACTGTAAAATGAGAACGTCCGAAAACGAAAACAAAAGGTAACTGGCGAATTCCTCTGTTACTGTAGCTGCGTAATTCTGCAAGGGGATCGAAACCCCATTGTGCTAAAAATTGCAGCATGGCATCGTAGGAAATTATTCCGCCAGTATCTAAAATGTTATAGCGTACTAAGGGAATACCATTATCTCCAGAAAATATCAATGTGTTTTCTTTAACTTCAAAAAAGCGGCTAAGGGGATCGTATTGCAGGAGGGTGGGTAAACGGGATTCTCCAAATAAAGTCCGTGCTGCATCTGGATGAGCTGCCAAAAAACGACGAATGCAGATGCTTAGCGCGGTTTCATTTCCCAACACGCCAGCATCTGCTGTACCGTAGAGAGACGCACTGTCAAAACAAGGGTGTTGGAAACCTACTCTTTCACCAATAAGAGTTCGCCACTCTTCGCTAAAAACTTCTCCCGCCGTTACCAGTTTTATTTGATACCGCTGCCATTCTATACCTGTTGTGATACCTGTATCAATTACATCTTTAAGAAATGGGGGATATCCTAGCAAGACAACTTGGTCAAAAGCTGTACCGAGTTCCCGTACTATACGGAGAATTTCTTGTTTGTTGTTACCTGGAGTGATAACAGTCACGGGATAACCTTTGCTAGCAAGATAGCGACAGCAATTTGTGGTGAATATTCCTCCTACCCAAGTTCCCAAGGTGAAGCAAATAACAGCGAGGGTACGTCTGGTGTCGGCAGCAAAGCTATCGTAAAATATCTGCTCGAAGCGTGTTGTAATGTGCAATTCGTCTGTAAAAAAAACGGGGCCAAAATGTTGGTTTTCCCGTGGAACCAGAAGAAACAGCGATCGTGTCACACTTTTCCAATTGTCCGTAACGACACAAACTTGCCAGTGGGTAACGCAGTAAGTAGTTTTCCTTAGTCAGCAGCGGTAATGTCTGAAAATCCTCAAACTTTTGGATCGCATCCAAAGCGATCGCATGTTCTGCTACAAAATTTTTGTATGCAGGTACACTATTAACAACATCACGAAATAATAACAAAACTGCTGCTTCTGCTGGGGTTTGCAGATGTTCTTGCAATAGCTCGTCTAAGGAGGTGTTTAAAAAAGTTGTAAATGCATTAACTGCACGTTGTCGTTGCGATTCAAACTTCATAAACTTGGGAGTACAAAAATTAGCATACTGGCATTGGGTACGGAAGACTAATCTTTCTTACCATCCCTAATTATCAGTTTTCCTAGCCTGTTGTTGTGAAAGAATAAAGTTAAATTTCTGTAATTACGGCTGACAAAATTGTAGCTATTTAAAAAATACTTTCTGTTTCCTTCAGCACCATGCAAGTCTATTGCAGTAAAAAACACGCCAATCCAGGGAGCAATCGCTTTTGTAACCAGTGTGGTGAATCTTTACCCGTTCATCAAGGAGAAATAATTGCTCAACGCTATCGTATCATCAGACTGCTGGGACAAGGAGGTTTTGGACGCACTTATCTAGTAGAAGATATCAAATCGCATCAAAAATGCGTGCTGAAGGAATTTGCACCTCAGGTAGAACAAAAGCAGGACTTAAAAAAAGCAAAAGAGTTGTTTGAGCGAGAAGCAAGTGTCCTCAAAAAACTCCAGCATCCCCAAATTCCACGCTTTCACGCTTCAGTGCAAGCCAAAATCGGTATTAAAGATTTTTTCTTTTTGGTGCAAGATTATGTGGAAGGTGACAACTATTTCGAATTGCTAGAACGACGTCTTTCCCAAGGACAAAGCTTTAGCGAGCAAGAGGTAATAGCACTGCTGCAAAAAATTTTACCTGTTTTGTCTTATATCCATTCTCAAAACGTGGTTCACCGCGACATCTCTCCTGATAACATCATCTGGCGACGTGCCGATAATTTACCAGTACTAATCGATTTTGGCGGTGTTAAGCAACTACCAGCTTCTGCAGGTTTTTGGGCAACGAAATTAGGTGGAATTGTCACTTTATTGGGTAAAAAAGGTTATGCTCCAGAAGAGCAACTGCGTCAGGGACAAGCTTTCCCTAGTAGCGATCTGTACTCTTTAGCTGTAACGGCGCTTGTATTGCTTACGGGTAAGGAACCACAACAACTATACGACTCCTATCAAGGAAGTTGGCGTTGGGGAAAGGAAATCAAAGCTAGCGCTTCCGTGCAAGCAATCTTAAAAAAAATGCTCGCCTATAAACCAAGCGATCGCTATCAAACTGCAGAACAAGTTTTAAAGGATTTAAATGCTTCTGTTTCCTCTCAGATGACCCCCAACCCCCACATCACCAAAATGCGAACGATGGTGGTTGCACCGGGGAGAAATCACATCCAAACCATTGCTAGTAAATTCCACAGTCAAACAAAAGCGATCGCCCAAAATCTTCCTTTACCCGCTTGGTTGCGTCCTTTTGCCATTAGTTTGCTAGGAACGACTGTTGTAGCCTTAACTTTTGTCGGTTCTTGGACTCTTGTCAATGCACTGCTTAAGGGTATATCCTCAATTTCTATTCCCAGTGTTTCATTGCCAAAATTACCTGGTGGTTCTAATTCTCCCAACCGCAGCGATCAAATTCTCACTCGTCGCCAACAACTGCAAATACCGGAAGGTTTTTTTATTCAGACAGTAGATAAAATTTTTTACGGCAGACATCCCGAACTTAACGGACGTTCTCTCTCTTCTGATTCCCAAGATACAGCTTTACGCCAAGAATGGTTCCGCATTGCCGAAGAATTGTTAAATAAAATACACCAAGCCCATCTCAGTACAGCCGTGCGTCAGAGACTGGGAAGCTATAGCGAAAAAGATTACGAAATTTGGAAAAGGCGAGCTGCAGCAGGAGAATTTGGAAATTATACAATAGAACAGCTCAATACCCAAACCAATAGACCTGTCCGAAAACTCCAAAGCCAGCGTGTTCAAAGCTTTGAGGCAAAACTTTGATATTTTTGCAAAAACGCAGTTATGAAGGTTTGAGATAGTTAGTGATAGTTTAGAGGCATAAAAATAGACTCCTAATTTTTCAAAGCTAGTAATAATTATTAGTAGCTAATTTGGTAGAACTAAACTGCCAATCCTAAGCCTAACTAAACCACAAACTGTTAAAATAATTTGCTCATAAATATCAGTTTTTAAGCGAAATCTTTGTGAGGCTATGCGAAATATTTTTAACAAGC
>KB235926.1:273801-357699 GCA_000332255.1 cyanobacterium PCC 7702
ACTTGAAATGTCGGCATTTGTCTTAAATAAAACAAGCACAAACATACTTGCTCATTCATTGACAACTTGGTTGGACGACCTCCTCCAGGTGCATTAATTCTAATTTTCTGGCTTGACTGTTTAGCTTTGATATCTTGGTGTCGTTTTCGGGCGCAATTTAATAGTGATTGTAGCTGTTCGTAACTAATCCCTAAAATTTGTTTTGTTCGGTGTGGATATTTCTCGATATAATCAAAAACCATAGTTAGCTGGGAAAAACAGTAGACACTCAATTTAACGTTTTACCATTTTTCTTTTCCTAAGTTAATATTTCGGACAAGTCTAATCGAGAATTTGACCGATTATTTCCCAAACAGCGGCGCGGGAATGAAAAACCCGATCCAAAAACTCTTGGTCAAATTTGGTATGCGATCGCAGCCGAACGAGTTAGTAAACTAGAATCTGCTAATTAATAGTTAACAGTCTGTGATTAATAACAATTGGCCGTTAACTATTAGTAATAATTTATTGATATCACTATGAATTCGGTTTATTGTTCCCGAGGACATGAAAATCCTTTTGGTAGTCGCTTTTGTGTTTATTGTGGTGAAAAGCTAGATATAGCTGCCATCAGTCAGGGAATTCAGCCAGGACTAATTTTAGGCGATCGCTATTTAATTGTACGTCAACTCGGACAAGGAGGATTCGGACGCACTTATTTGGCTGAAGATGTCAACCGCTTTCGAGAACTGTGCGTTCTCAAAGAATTCTCTCCCCAAGTTCAAACAGCTTACGTGTTGCAAAAAGCAGAAGAACTATTCGAACGAGAAGCAACTGTTCTCTACAAATTACAACACCCCCAAATTCCCCGTTTTCGCGAATTGTTCCGCAGTCGTTTTAATGATAAAGAATACTTATTCTTGGTACAAGATTACGTCGAAGGACAAACCTATCGTTCTTTATTAGAGACTCGTCTCAAACAAGGTTTGCGCTTTACAGAAGCAGAAGTACGTCAGCTGCTGCAACAAGTTTTACCTGTATTGGAATACATTCATTCGTTGGGAGTAATACATCGAGATATTTCTCCAGATAATTTAATTTTGCGTCAAATTGACCAGCTACCAGTATTAATTGATTTCGGTGGCGTCAAGCAAGTAGCAGCTACCGTTGCCTACCAATACTATCAAAACACTGCCAGTCCTGCCACACCACCACCTACTATACTAGGTAAATTTGGATATGCTCCCCCAGAACAAATGCAAAGGGGATTAGTAGAACCTCACAGCGACCTGTATGCTTTAGCAGCGACAGCATTAGTTTTACTCACAGGTAAACAACCATCAGAACTAATTGACAGTAATACCCTAACTTGGCGCTGGCGACGAGAAATTACTCTCAGTCCTGCTTTCGGATTAGTACTAGATAAAATGCTGTCTCCATCTCCAACAGAACGCTACCAAAGCGCTCGTCAAGTTTTGCAAGCACTTACTTTTCCTGCTGGTGACTATCCTGCAACCCAACGTCCTGCTCCTGCTGCTAGTATTCCAGAAACACAAGAAGCTACAGCTCCTACCCAAAGTGTTGCTCCTAATACCCCCAACAGGCTACCGCAAACAGTTTTTACATCTGCGATTTCCTCCTCTAAACCTTGGTGGACATCAGGAAAAATTATTCTTGTGCTGTTACTGTTTACAGGCGCTTCTGGTGTAAGCTTTTGGGGAGTAAGCAATTTAATTTCATCTCCACAGAAAGATGGAAACTCAGAAAAAGATAGAAATCCTTCTACACCGCAACCAACACCTATCTCTAGCTCCAGCAAACAACCCATCCAACCTTTGAGCAAATATTCACCAGAAGAACAAGCACGCAAACAAAAATTACAAGAACGCCGCCAACGCTTGGGAATAGATAAAAACTTTTATGTTAGCTTGGTAGACCAAATTTTTTGGGAGCAAAATCCCAGTCTCCAAAAACGCAGCCTCACAGATGATGCCGCCGATGCCCAATTACGGCAACAATGGGATAACATAGCTGCCCGAGTTCTACAAAAACTAAGCAAGCTTAGTTCCCAAGCACGTCAGCGTCTGGGAACTTACAGCGGCGCCGATCGCGATCGCTGGAAGGTTGACGTCAACAACCTTCACGTCTCCAGTCGTGCTTTGTACGATCTAGCAGATGCAGCTTTTTTTCAGCAATTTCCAGAACAAGAGGGTAAAAATTTTATTAACCAGCCCATCGGACAAGTATGGCATGCTTTTGCAGCTGATAAATTCAACGCCATTCTTGCTAAAAGTGCGCTGGAAGAAATTGTCTTCGATCCTGGTGCAGTCAGTAAAACAATCAACGGGACCCTTGCAGGTTCTGACGGCAAAGTTTTTATCGCCAAACTCAGCCAAGAGCAGCTTATGGAAGCAAAACTAGAAGCCGATTCTAAAATTTTATGGTCTGTTTATTCCCCTAGCGGGAAATACCGATTTTTAGAAGATTCTCAAAAACGCTTTGTGTCAGAAAAACTACCAGAAAGCGGATTTTATGAATTTGTTCTAGTGTCGCGAGCATCGGTGCCATTAGAATACCGCCTGACCTTGAAGGTGTTAAATCCTACTCCCACACCCTCCCCTACGCCCACTTCCAGCGACACTTCTACGCCTGCTGTTACACTTACAGCCAAACCCACACCAACACCACAGCCAACTTCCACACTGTAGGTATATTTTTCAAATTACCAACGAGTGCACGCGGAAAAATTTTTAATATAGCATGCCAAAATAGTGAAAGATTGAACACCAATTCTTTATCAATCACACTCATTAAAATCGCTTTATTTGTGTGATAATTAGAAGTCTGTGCGAAAAGCATAAAAATTCTAATTTGTCGTGGCTTACTTCCAGTGCGAAGTAGCCCAATTAATTCTGGGGGTTGATTTTTCTGTAGTTGATGTAAAGGTGAAAGAATTGGAAAAGCAATCTTACCCTCCCGAAGAATTTTCTTCGGTTCCGGTTGGCAAACACTGCATTCTTGAACTTTATAACTGTCCAACAAGTTTACTCAATGATGTTGGGTTCATTAGAGAGGCTTTACAAACAGCTGCTAAAACAGCAAAGTCTACTCTACTAAAAGAGATATCGTATCAGTTTGAACCCTACGGAGTAACTGCACTGGCACTGTTAGCCGAGTCTCATATCTCGATTCATACTTGGCCAGAAATAGGTTACATAGCAGTGGATGTGTTTACGTGCGGCGAACATGCAAAACCGGAAAAAGCTTGTGAATACCTTATCAAGGCTTTCCAAGCTAGCAAGCATGTACTCATGACCCTTCCTCGAGGTAAATTCTCACCAACTGTTCAACCAACCATAAAACAGTTGGAAGAAGCTCTGCTGATAAACACGTGATTTTTTGGTAGGTTGATAGGGTGAAGCTTTCCTAGCAACTGCCTGGGTTGTAGGAATGCACTCATAATAGCTGCTTGCCTTGATCTTCAAACAGGTCAAGGCAGGTTTATGCTTGTAGACATTCCTTTGCCAGCTCAAAATGGGAATAGCAATGGCCTGTCAAGCTCAAAAATTACCAACAAAACGATTCATTTGCAGTTTTTGAGAAACTAGAGAGAGTAATTCTATGCCAGGTAGCGATGTGGGTGCAGATCTGTGGATGAACGAGTACATCACTCCTTGGGATATTTATGCTCATGGAATCACAGAAATACTCGTTTATAAGAAAACCGCGTATCAGGAAATGTACATTGTCGAAACCGGAACTTACGGTAAAGCCCTAATTCTAGATGGAAAATGGCAATCCTGCACCGGTGATGAATTTTTGTACCACGAGCCATTGGTTCACCCGGCGATGATTTTCCACGGCGCACCGCGCCAGGTATTAATTCTCGGTGGTGGCGAAGGAGCTACAGCCAGAGAAGTCCTGCGATGGCAAACTGTAGAAAAGGTGGTGATGATTGACATCGATAGTGAGGTGGTAGAAGCTTGCAAGCAACACCTGAGCGAAATGCATCAAAATGCCTTTGCCAATCCGCGCTTGCAGGTAATTATTGCAGATGCGCTTAACTTTTTGGATACTACCGATGAAAAATGGGATGTGATTATCTCTGACCTTTCCGATCCGATCGAGTCCGGACCATCTTTTCAGCTATTTACGAAAGAGTATTTTGAGAAAGTCAGCAGGGTGTTGTCGCAGCAAGGTTTTTTTGTAGTTCAAGCTGGACCTGTATCGCCAGGAGAATTAGTTCTCCACGCTCGCTTGGTCAAGACCTTGAGTAAAGTTTTTCCTAACGTGCAGTCCTACAGTAGCTCTACCTGTACTTACGGTAGACCCTGGGGTTTTATCTTAGCTTCCCAACAGCAAATTGATACCCGACCCGACCCAGAAAAAATAGACCAGCTTTTGCAAGAAAAAACAACTGGTGGATTTCGGATGCTGGATGGAGTCACTCTTTTGGGTATGCTGAACCTTCCTTTACACCTGCGTCGAGCGATCGCCAACGAAACGCAAGTGTATACTCTCGCCAATCCTCCAAAGTTTTTTGGACAAGGATCGATTAATTGAGACGAGTGTAATAAGTGCCTTTTTTAACAGTTTTCGAAAATTAAGTTGCAGGAGTTTAAAACCGCAACGAAACCGGAGGCTACAGTCATCCGGTTTTATTTTTAAGTCTTGGTCTCCCCAAATGAAAATAATACCTTTTAACCTCTGTCCATAGCTTTCACCTGCAGCTTAAAATTACGGAGTTTTCGGTTTATTTCCCAAAATCGCTTGCAGTAGATTTACTCCTAAAAATATAAATCCTGTCACCAACAACAGCAACATTAACATAGCAAGAGAAGCAAAGGGGAATAGGATAAATAATAATAAAAAAAATCCACAAAAAAGTAGTTACGAGTTTTCCGTTCATAATCTTGCTATCTTTTTGTTAGTTCTCTAACTTAACAACAATCAAAGTTTTTAGAGTCTGGTGATTTCAGACTGCAGCCAAGCAAAAAAATAAGGCCCCGAGTAAATCTCGAGGCCCTTTGAGAAATTATGAAAAGCAGCTGTTAATTACAGAGCGTTACCACGAGGTAATACCTCCTCAGGGAATACAAATTTCTCGTGTGGTTGGTCTTGAGGAGCCATCCAGGCTCGGATCCCCTCGTTGAGCAAAATGTTTTTGGTATAGAAAGTTTCAAACTCTGGGTCTTCTGCGGCTCGCAACTCTTGGGAGATGAAGTCGTAAGCGCGCAAGTTCAGTGCCAAACCAACAATTCCCACCGCACTCATCCACAGTCCTGTCACTGGTACGAACAACATGAAGAAGTGCAACCAGCGCTTGTTGGAGAAGGCTATGCCAAATATCTGCGACCAGAAACGGTTGGCTGTCACCATCGAATAGGTTTCTTCTGCTTGGGTAGGATTGAAGGCCCGGAACGTGTTGGCTGTGTCTCCGTCTTCAAAGAGGGTGTTTTCCACTGTCGCGCCGTGAATTGCGCACAGCAGCGCTCCACCCAATACCCCTGCTACTCCCATCATGTGGAATGGGTTGAGCGTCCAGTTGTGGAACCCTTGCAAGAACAGTAAAAATCGGAAGATTGCTGCTACTCCAAAGCTGGGAGCAAAAAACCAACTCGATTGTCCCAGTGGGTACATCAAGAATACGCTTACGAATACGGCTATCGGTGCTGAAAAGGCTATGGCGTTGTAGGGACGTATTCCTACCAGGCGAGCGATTTCAAATTGCCGCAGCATGAAGCCTATTAACCCGAAGGCTCCGTGTAGAGCAATGAATGTCCACAATCCTCCTAGCTGACACCAGCGCGTAAAATCTCCTTGTGCTTCTGGACCCCACAGCAGCAATAGCGAGTGTCCCATGGCGTCTGCTGGTGTCGACACCGCTACTGTTAGGAAGTTACATCCTTCCAGGTATGATGATGCTAAGCCGTGGGTGTACCAACTGGTGACGAATGTGGTTCCTGTTAGCCATCCCCCTAGTGCTAGATAGGCGCACGGAAATAGCAACAAACCCGACCACCCTACGAATACAAAGCGATCCCGCTTTAACCAGTCGTCTACTACGTCAAACCACCCTCTTGTGGGTGCGCGTCCAACTGCTATGGTCATTGGAAGAAATCTCCGAATTTTATAAGTACAGGTTTTTGCTTCTGTATATGAGCAGCCTTTTTTTGGCTGCCTATACGCAGAAAGTAAGCTGGATTGTCAATTCTATTTACAATTTTTTACCTACTCTCATTATGTTAAATGGTTTTCACTGATTTTTCCAGTCCTTTTTTAACTTAACTTCATTAGAAGAAATGTCAATCAAAAAAATTTTTTGTTTTGCGCTTTGCACTCCCCTATCCCCACACACAATTGCAAAGGTTTTGCTTGCTGACGCTAAAATTAGACCTGAAGTAAGATGAAATAAGGTTAAATGTTTACTATTGATTTAACTGTCAAAAATACCGCTTTTCCCATATCTATACAACGCAAGACTGCTGAGGATGCCGAGGCTGTTTACCAGCTGATTGTGACCGCTATGAGATCTGGCACGCCAGAGATTGTGGAACTAAAGTGTGAGGGGAAAGCAGAAAAAAAAGTCGCCGTTCGTACCAGCGAAATCTCGGGAGTGCAACTAGTACATAAAGACGGGGTAGCTACCGGTAGCGGGAGACCGCCCGGTTTCTTTGCCATAGCTTCTGAATAAGGTGTTGGCAGTATAGAAAATGAGGGAACTGGGTATTTTAGTCAAGGATTTAAATTTCAGCTGGCCATCGGGAGAAAAAGTAATTAAATCTTGCTCTTTGGAGGTACCCAAGGGAGAATTTTGGATGCTGTTGGGTACCAACGGTAGCGGGAAATCCACACTTTTGAGATTGCTGGCTGGATTGCTGGCTCCTGAATCTGGCGAAATCAGAATTTTGCATCCTGTTGGCTTTGTCTTCCAAAATCCCGATCATCAATTAGTAATGCCCACTGTAGGTGGGGATGTGGCTTTTGGATTGGTAGAAGAAAAGTTACCACCAGCCGCAGTCAAAGCTAGGGTGGAAGAAGCGCTAGCAGCTGTTAATCTGTTGGGATTGCAAAGACGCCCTATTTATGCCTTGAGCGGAGGACAAAAACAGCGGGTAGCGATCGCCGGTGCTTTGGCCCGTCGCTGTGCGGTTTTGTTATTGGATGAACCGACTGCCTTGCTCGACCCAGACAGCCAGCTAGAATTAGTAGCTGGTGTGCGCAAACTCGTCAAAAGCCGCGGTCTTACAGCCCTTTGGGTCACTCATCGCCTAGACGAATTAAATTTCTGTGATGGTGCTTTTTTATTAGAACGAGGCTCATTGGTAGATCGGGGAGAAGCTCAACGCCTAAAAGAACGTTTAATGCAGCTAGACAGCGAACTTTGAATTTCAAACCCTCTTTTGCAACTTCCCTGGCCAAGCAATTTTCCTCGACTGGCTAATACTTAAAGTTCCCTTTCGATTTCAGGCGATGTTTTTGTAAAGCTATTGCTTTTTTTCTTTTGTAACATAGTGTTACAAGTAGGGATTGAATTACTATAAAAGTTATGAATGAATTTTGTTAACTCTAGAGAATAGTGATTTCAAATCATGTCCCGTTCCTTACCCACAGCCGTTTTACTTGTAGACGGCTATAATATAATTGGAGCTTGGTCTTGTCTAAAAAAAACCCGCGATCGCGCTGGTTTAGAAGCAGCACGCTGGCAGCTAATAGAAACCCTAACCAGCTACAGCGCTTATATGGGTTACGATACGCAAGTTATTTTTGATGCCCAATATCAAAACTGCTGCGGTCACAAAGAAATTATTACAGAATATCTATCAGTGTATTATACAGACTTTGGGCAGACGGCAGACACTTACATAGAAAAAGCCTGTGCAACTTTGTGTTCTGGGATCGCTTCATCTTCGTGTTCTCGAGTTATCGTTGCTACCTCAGACCGAGCACAGCAGTTGGTAGTGCAAGGATACGGAGCAGAATGGATGTCAGCGCAGCAACTGTGCTACGACGTGCAAGCTACCGTGTGTCGGGTACGGCAAAAGTACCAACAACGAAAAAAATCTCATGCTAGATTTTTGGCTAATTCCATTGATGCTAAAGCTAGACAGCGTTTGGCTGAGCTCAGAATGGGATTGTAGGGAATTACAAATAGAAATAAATTTTTATTCCGCCTCTGGTTAGATTCAGAGCTATTTAGTACTGGGGATATAAAATATCCAAACTGTTATCTGCAAAAAAATTTCCAAAAATACTTGCTATTTTCTATTAGTTAGGACTATTATAAAGAACGCGGCATTCCTCAGTAGCTCAGTGGTAGAGCGGTCGGCTGTTAACCGATTGGTCGCAGGTTCGAATCCTGCCTGGGGAGTTAAAAAATTCTACAAGGCATTTAAGAGCCCGGGTTATCTACTGAAATTAAAAGTTTCTTGCTGGGAGAAACAGCACTTTGACCTGAAAAAGTACGGTTTTTAAGAAAGGGCGATCGCGGTACTACTACAGAACTCAAAGGCGCGATCGCAGAGCGTACCGGATGGCATATCGCCTCTTTTTAGAACTGCATACCTATAGCTTTACCATTTGTACCGGATCCAATCGTAAATTTTTAGGTATTCTTCCCCGGGGTGATTCCAGGAGTAGTCGTATTCCATACCTTGAATTGCCAATTGGCGAAATTTTTCCGGGAAGTAGTGCCACAAGCCAATCGCCCTATCCATGGCAGATTCTATTGCTTGATGGTCAGTATCGTAAAATACATATCCGTTGCGTTTGTGCGGAGGAACGCTGCGATCGTAGTCGCGATCGAAAACCGTATTTACCAGTCCGCCTACACCCCGTACAATCGGTACAGTTCCGTACTTCAAACCGATCATTTGAGTTAATCCGCAAGGTTCGTAATTACTTGGAACCACGATCATATCCGCTCCTGCATAAATCAGGTGGGATAATTCTTCATTAAAGCCAAGTTCTATATGCACGTCGGGGTTATCGTTCAAAAAGCGTTTTTCGTGTTGGAAATGAGCATTGATTTCTGGTTCTGTCGCGGAACCTAACAAGACGAATTGCGCTTTTCTTTCTAAGGCATAATAAATGGCGTGGTGAACAAGATGAACACCTTTTTGACGATCTAAGCGACCGATGTAAGCAACAATGGGTTTATCAACGTCCTGCAGCAGTAATCTTTCTCTTAAAGCTTTTTTATTTTTGGCTTTATCTTCAAAGTTTTCTTTGGTGTAGTTACAAGGAATATAGCGATCGATTTCGGGATTCCAAAAATCATAGTCTATACCGTTGAGAATTCCCCGGAATTTGTCTTGGTACAAATATAAGGTGTGACCCAAACCACATCCAACGTCCGTGCAACGAGCTTCCCAGGCGTGGTTTGGTGAGACCGTGGTGACAGCATTCGAGTAAACAATGCCTCCTTTCATCAAGTTTAAGGCAAAGGGGTTAAAGTTGTCGCGCAGCTTGTCGTATTGAAAATAATAAGCTTCTCGATTGAGACCGGTAGCCCAAAGAATATCAACACCAGCTATTCCCTGATGCTTAAAGTTGTGGATTGTGTAGCAAACCCGCTGATGTTCCATGCCATGATATTTATAAATTTCGAACAGCAGGGGTGCAACTAAACCTGTTTGCCAGTCATGGCAATGGATAACATCAGGACGCTTGTTGCTTTGGAGTAAAAATTCCAATGCCGCTTTACTGAAAAAAGCAAAGCGCATGTTATCATCATCGCAACCATAATAGCAACCGCGATGGAAGAAATTATCTCGCGAGTGCGGTTCAATGAAGAAACACAGCCTTCCGTGTACCCAACCGCAGTATACAGAACAGTGAATGGCACCACCATACCAAGGTACCCACAAGTTAAGATAGGCATCGTGAAGTCCCCAAATATGGTCATAACGCATGCAATCGTACTTTGGTAAAATAATCTCGACACAATGCCCTCTGATCTCTAATTCTCGGCTGAGTCCGTAAACAACATCGCCTAAACCTCCAGCCTTGATTACAGGAGCACACTCCGAGGCAATTTGTACAATGTACATTCCCAGTCCTCGCTTAATAAAACTTTATTTTTAGACATTCTCATTCATTATATGAAAGATATACTCATTGACAAGAGAGTACTGGGGTGATACTGTCAGGCGTACGTTGACTAGATACCTAACTTTTCTCGGAGCACTTCCTCTTTGTGGTTGAAACCAACCAGTACTGCGGTGTCATCCCTGACAAAAAGGGGACGTTTGAGAAGCATCACATCTTGGGCAAACGCTTCAATCCACTGTTCATCGGTCCAAGTTTTCTTTTTTTCACCCAAAGCACGATAGGATTGACCAGAGGTGTTTCGCATCGGCTGGGAACCTAGAGACTTTACCCAGGTTTGAATCATCTTTCGGGTAGGTGGATTTTCTTTGGTGTTGATAAACTCATAATCGATACCGTTGTCTTGCAGCCACTGCAAAGCTTTTTTACAGGTTCCGCAATTGGGTATACCGTAAACTCGGATGGCCATCACAAATAGGAAATGATAATTGGTATAACTTAATTTTCTAAGAAAAGAGGCAAACTACACATAAAAGCTTTGCTAAGCCGATTTTGGCGATCGCGCTACTTGAGTCAAAATAAAGGCGATCGCTTGCTTGTAGGAAATTTCCATGACTGCAAAAGTACCGTTACCCAAACTACCTGTATTGGAAGAATTAAGGTCAGGATTGCCAAATATTTGTGGTTGGGAAGCAGAAATTCAATCGGTAGTGCAACAGCAACATCCAGTATTTTTAAATACTACTAATCTGCAATGGAAAAATATTGCAGCGGGGTTTGCTTGCGCTCTCCACATGCATCAACCGACAATTCCTGCAGGTAGGAACGAGCAGCTGATTAACAATCTTCAGTATATGTTTGAACATCCTTACCTAGGGGATAACCACAATGCAGCCACCTTTGCTTGGTGCTACGGTCGGATGGGAGAATTTCTTCCCCAATTAATTTCCGAAGGTTGCAATCCGCGAATTATGCTCGACTATTCCGGAAATTTACTGTGGGGACTGCGCCAAATGGGACGAGATGATATTTTAAACAATCTCAAACGCATAACCTGCGATCGCAATTATCAACCCTACGTAGAATGGTTGGGAACGATGTGGAGTCATGCAGTTGTTCCTTCTACACCTATTCCCGATATAAAACTGCATATTCAAGCTTGGCAACACCATTTTGCGGCAATTTTTGGTTACGATGCCCTTATGCGTGTCAAAGGCTTTTCTTTACCAGAAATGCACCTACCCAATCATCCCGATAAGTTGTTTGCATCTGTAAAAGCATTGAAAGAATGCGGTTACCGCTGGGTGATGGTACAAGAACATTCTGTAGAACGCCTTGATGGTTCTCCTTTACGCCAAGAGGATAAATATATTCCCAATCGTTTGATTGCTCGAAATTCTCGCGGTGAAACTATTAGCATTACTGCATTAATTAAAACTCAAGGTTCGGATACAAAATTAGTGGCGCAGATGCAACCTTATTTCGAGGCAAACAGTAGGGGTAAGCAGCAAATCGGCAACGTGACGGTTCCTTCATTAGTTACCCAAATTGCGGATGGGGAAAATGGCGGCGTGATGATGAATGAATATCCCCGGGATTTATTTCGGGTGTATCGCGAAATCCGCGATCGCGGTGAGAATTATTCTGGCGTGGTAGCACTTAACGGTACAGAATATTTGGAACTAATAGAAGCAGCTGGCGTTAATCCTGAGGATTATCCGAGTTGCCAAGCAATTTACCAACACAGAATATGGCAGCGAGTAGATCCAAAGTGTCCCACACCAGAAGCTGTAGAAAAAGCGATCGCTTTCCTTAAAGCTAATGACAATCAATTCCACATGGACGGTGCTTCCTGGACAAATCATCTGAGCTGGGTGCAAGGCTATGAAAATGTCTTAGATCCGATTGACAAGCTCAGCGCTGCCTTCCACGAAAAATACGATCGTTTGGTACAACAAGACCCATCAGTGACAAAGCGACCAGATTACCAACAAGCTCTACTGTATAACTTACTGTTACAAACAAGTTGTTTCCGCTATTGGGGACAAGGAATTTGGACTGAGTATGCACAAAAGTTGTACAAGCTTGGGGAAGCAGTACTGGTGGCTTAGGAATGTTACCATCGGGATGACTGGATTCGAACCAGCGGCCCCTTCGTCCCGAACGAAGTGCGCTACCAAGCTGCGCTACATCCCGGCACAGTCATGCCAATACAAATTGAGAATATCACAAGCAAAAGGAAATTACAAATCGGGGCAACTGACAAATACAGAAGGTATGCTGGTTTTGATGGGAACTTGCTACCATTAACTTTGATAACTAAATGAAAGTGGTGAAAGCAAATTGTGACTGTCAAACCAGATTGGTTGCGGGTAAAAGCGCCCCAATGGCAGCGCGTGGGTCGCGTTAAGGAAATTTTGCGGGATTTAGCCCTGAATACAGTTTGTGAGGAAGCCTCCTGTCCGAATATTGGTGAGTGCTTTCATGCTGGTACGGCAACTTTTTTGATTATGGGTCCAGCTTGTACCCGCGCCTGTCCCTACTGCGATATTGACTTTGAGAAAAAACCCAAACCTTTAGATCCAACGGAACCTGCACGTTTGGCACAAGCAGTTCGCCGCATGCAACTGAACCACGTGGTGATCACTTCTGTTAACCGCGATGATTTGCCGGATGGAGGTGCATCTCAGTTTGTCCGCTGTATAGAAGAAATTCGCACTAGCTGGCCCCAAACTACTATTGAAGTTTTAATTCCTGATTTGTGCGGTAATTGGGAAGCGCTGGAATTAATTTTGCAAGCAGGACCAGAAGTGCTCAATCACAATACAGAAACAGTTCCGCGCTTGTATCGCCGCGTTCGTCCCCAAGGAAATTACGATCGCACGCTGGAATTACTGAGGCGTTCTCGCCAAATGCAACCGCAGACGTATACAAAATCTGGTATCATGGTCGGATTGGGCGAAACCGATGCAGAAATTCGTCAAGTGATGCGAGATTTGCGAGCGGTCGATTGTGATATTTTGACTGTTGGCCAGTATCTTCAACCCAGTCCAAAACATCTGCCAGTAGATAAATTCATCCATCCCGAGCAATTTGCTGCTTGGAAAGCATTTGCAGAAGAATTAGGATTTTTACAAGTTGTTTGTTCTCCCTTGACTAGAAGCTCCTACCGTGCGGAACAGGTGAGGGAACTAATGCAACGTTATCCCCGCTCCACAAAACCGCAGAGAACCATTAACTACTAACGCTTGAGCTAGTGACTGATGACTAATAGCAAATCGGTAGCTGTTCTGGGTGCAGGTGCTTGGGGAACTGCTTTAGCAACTTTGGTATCAAAAAACAATCATAAAGTATGTCTTTGGTCGCGTCGCGGTTCCCAAGCTCTGGCGGAGGTATTAGAAGGAGCTGATATTGTTATCTCAGCCGTTTCGATTTCCGGTGTTAGGGATATTGTCTCTCAGTTAAAGTTTTTACCTGTTTCTCCAAAAGTAATTTTTGTGACGGCGACCAAGGGTTTAGATCCCAAAACTACCTGTACGCCTTCCCAAATATGGCAAGAAACTTTTCCCCACCATCCTGTGGTGGTGCTTTCCGGTCCGAATTTATCTGTAGAAATTCAACAGGGATTACCAGCTGCAACGGTCGTTGCTAGCAGCGCAATCGCTGCTGCTGAGGAAATACAGTTAGTATTTTCTTCTAGGAATTTCCGAGTTTACACCAACGCCGATACTTTGGGAGTAGAACTAGGGGGAACACTCAAAAATGTGATCGCGATCGCTGCAGGTGTCTGCGATGGTTTGCATCTGGGAACTAATGCTAAAGCTGCTTTAATTACCCGCGGTTTAATAGAAATAGTTCGTATCGGCGTGTCTTGGGGTGCAAAGCAGGAAACTTTTTACGGTTTATCTGGTTTGGGCGATTTACTTGCTACTTGTAACAGTCCCTTGAGCCGAAATTACCAAGTTGGCTATCAACTAGCCTGTGGCAAAACATTAACAGAAATTCTTGCCCGCTTGCAAGGAACAGCTGAGGGTATTAATACGACTAATGTTTTAATGCAACGAGCCAAACAGCAAAATATTTCTACGCCGATCGCCGAACAGGTCTATCGTTTGCTCCAGGGTGAAGTTACTCCTCGACAGGCGCTAGAAGAACTGATGCTGCGAGATAGAAAGTCGGAATATCACCTAATTTAAGTATTCTCAATTCCATGGGAATGCAAAATCCAAATGCAGTCGCAGTTACTACTGGCCTGGTGGAATTTCTCTTTTGATTTCAAGCTGGTGTTGCCAACTTTGTTGTATGTATGTTGCTGATCGCTTACCTATTTGCTAGCAGTTTGTTGCATATCTATTAACAATGATTCTTGATCTGAATTATGATGTCATGGAACTCTAAAAGTGTTTGCCCTATGGCGATGAAATCATACCGGAAGAAAATTCCCTCCTGTACATAAATTTTTGTTATCTTTGGCCCGGTTGCCACAGGAATTTCCATCCCGGCGCAATTAGACGGAGGTAATCACTACGCTGTTTGTAGTGAATATTTTGGTATAAATAAGAACCACATTTTCTAGAAACAGAAACCGGGCCCTTGGCTGCAGTTATGGGTACGACTGCTTGGTGATGGAAGTGGTTGTACGAAAAACAACTAATAAACTTATTAACTTTTAGGGCGTAACTGCTTTGCGCGCCATGAGTATTTTCGCAGGACTCGATTTTTAGGATTGTGACCGATAACGATTTTCTACTGTGCAAAATACCAACAAACCCTGACGAAAAATTGTTCAAACCTTCAGGAAATTACGCTTACAACTATGTAGATATGAGCATGCTTGTCAGCCATTGGTGTATCGCTAATATCTAGGGAAATAATGTCATAAAAATCACAAGCATAATTATTCCCAATTCCAATTTGAGGAGAAAAGTCATTGTCAATACTAGGATTTTATGTAGGCAATAACACATATTTAGTTGTGAAAAAAACCTCAAGGTTATTCCAAACAATGTTAGTTCTTCGTAAATCAGGGGAACAATAGCAACAGTTGATTAGCTGACCGCAATCTATTGTTACCTGGAGCCATAGAGACGATCCTTATGCCAGCAACATCTTTTTACGCAGACGCCGCCTACGAAAGCCAACAGTCACGCCAGATGTTTGACCCAGATATCACTATGGATGAGAGTGAACTGCAGATAGACGATCTGGAAGAGTTGGAGATGGTTTCTAGCGATCCTGCTAGTTTCGCTTCCAACATTAACCGTCGCAGTACAGACTTGGTGCGTCTATATCTTCAGGAAATTGGTCGGGTTCGACTGCTAGGACGGGATGAAGAAGTTGCAGAAGCTCAGAAAGTTCAGCGCTACTTGCGGTTGCGAACAATACTGTCTAACGCTGCCAAGCAAGGAGATGAAGTGGTCGGGCCGTATTTGCGAGTCATAGAAATTCAGGAACGTTTAGCATCAGAGTTGGGACATCGTCCTTCGATGGAACGGTGGGCCCGTGCTGCTGGTATGGACGTATTTGAACTCAAGCAAATTTTAGGACAAGGAAAAAGACGCTGGGCTGAAGTGGCCAAGTTAACTGTGGAAGAACTGGAGAAAATTCAAAATGATGGACTCCAGTCTAAAGAGCACATGATTAAGGCTAATCTTCGCCTGGTCGTATCGGTTGCTAAGAAGTATCAAAATCGCGGTTTGGAATTGTTGGATTTAGTCCAGGAGGGTACTTTGGGGTTGGAGCGAGCGGTGGAGAAGTTCGATCCTACTAAGGGCTACCGCTTCAGTACTTATGCTTATTGGTGGATTCGTCAAGGAATTACACGGGCGATCGCTACTTCTAGCCGCACGATTCGCCTTCCAGTTCACATTACCGAAAAGCTGAACAAAATTAAAAAAGCTCAGCGTAAAATTGCTCAAGAAAAAGGTCGCACTCCTACTTTAGAAGATTTGGCACAGGAATTAGAAATGACACCAGCCCAAGTTCGGGAAGTGTTGTTGAGAGTTCCTCGTTCTGTGTCCTTGGAAACTAAAGTTGGCAAGGATAAAGATACTGAATTGGGTGAATTGCTGGAAACCGATGGTGTAACGCCAGAGGATTTGTTAATGCGAGAATCTTTGCAAAAAGATTTGCAGCACCTTTTGGCAGATTTAACCAGTCGCGAACGAGATGTAATTTTGATGCGATTTGGCTTGGCTGACGGCCATCCCTACTCACTAGCAGAAATCGGACGCGCTCTTGATTTATCGCGGGAACGCGTCCGCCAAATCGAATCAAAAGCTTTGCAAAAGTTACGCCAACCTAAGCGACGCAATCTGATCCGCGACTATTTGGAATCTCTGAGTTAGCGAGCAGTCAATAGTCAATGGTCAATAGCGAACAAATCCCCAACTATAGATTGTTGACTATGGACATCTGGCTATAAATTAATTGCTCCGATCCCCATTCCCAAAGTTTCTCAACGGCTATAGCAAATTTTTTGCATTTAAAGAAAGCGGCAACTCGAAACTGTCTTTTCTCAAGACATTTTGAGCAAGGGGATCGCATCTTAATCTCTTGTTAATCTATAATTTCCCTGCCTCGGTTGTGGCACTAACAATCATTTTCAATAAGCATTACTTGTTGCAAATTGCTCTGAAGTTTTGCTATATTCTCAGCTGACAGGGTTTGTTGAGAAAAATTAGTATGACTATCTATAGCGCTTCTTCACTCAAGGCAGAACTAAACGAACGAGGTTGGCGTTTAACACCCCAACGAGAAACAATTCTACACATTTTTCAGGAACTTCCGCAAGGAGAACATCTCAGTGCTGAGGATTTGTATCACAAACTCGAAGCTAAAGGAGAAGGAATTAGCCTGTCAACAATTTATCGGACCTTAAAGTTAATGGCACGAATGGGGATACTGCGGGAATTAGAGTTGGGAGAAGGTCACAAACATTACGAATTGAACCAACCCTATCCCCACCATCACCATCATTTAATTTGTATAAGATGCAACACTACCATCGAATTCAAAAACGATTCGATTTTAAAAATTGGTGCGAAAACTGCTCAAAAAGAAGGTTATCACTTGCTTGATTGCCAACTATCAATTCATGCCATTTGTCCGAAGTGCCAGCGATCGCTAATGCCTTTGTAGCACTTGCATGCAGATGATAGAGGCCGTAACTGCTGATAAAGAGTATACAGAAAAGTTTTTGAGCAGTTTGAGCGGGCAGAAACGGGAGAGAGCTTTTCGGTGTTAGAAGCTTCCACTTTTAACATCGTTCGCATCTATACCATAGAACTCTTGAGCTAGTTGAATGGCTCGTTTGGTTTCTTCTCCCATGACACCGTTGAGAGCACCTTTATAAAAACCTTGTTCTCGCAGTCGTCTTTGGATTTCCAAGACATCAAAGTCACTTTTAGTGGCAGTTTTTACTGCTTTGTAAAGTTTGGCTCGCGTCGTTGGACCTGCGATTCCAGTTACTGCTAGGTAGTTATCCGCTTGAAAGCGCCGGACTGCATCTGCAGTGTAGGGACCGTAGTAGCCGTTTGGTTCTCCTTTTAAATAACCGGCCTGGATTAGTTGTTGTTGAAGAACCCTGACTGCTTCACCGCGATCGCCTTCACTGAGATTATCTCTTTGTTTGAGGGGTTTAGGAGTTTCTTCTCCATCACCAATACCTACCGGCGGTAATTTTTTCAAAGTTGCAGGCCCTACAATTCCGTCCGGTTCTAATTTATAAGCTAGCTGAAATCGCTTCACAGCGTCTTCGGTAATGGGACCGAATATTCCTGTGGATTTTCCGTAATAAAAACCTGCTACTCGCAAACGTTCTTGCAAGATTCTGACATCTTCGCCTTCGTCACCTTTTTGTAACAAGTTGGGATGGCGGCGCTTTTCGGCTGTAGCATTAACAGTATTTAATTTTTGATTTGCACTGCTGGCTTTGGCTATTTTAGTTTGGGTGCTTGCGGTCTTGAGTTTTTGAGTTTGAGCAATTGTGGTGCTAGTTTTTGTGCTTTGAGCTTTTTTAGTATTTTTATTCCAGCTTGCCAGTTTTTGTAGGGTGGTTGGTCCGGCGATACCGTTTACCTCTAGTCCAGCTGCTTTTTGGAAATTGCGGACGGCGGCCTCGGTATTAAAGTCATATACCTGTGTGACGGGAGCTTGGTAAAAGCCTGCATTTTTTAAACGCTGTTGCAAGTAGCGGACAGAAGGACCGCGATCGCCTCTTTCGAGTGCAAAAGCGCTACTAAAAGTACTGAGAGCATACACGCTGAGGACTAAAGGTAGCATATACTTCCAAGCTTTGCCGGAAAGACGCTTCCAGTTTGGTGCTGTAGCGTTCTGCAACCAAGAATTGAAATTCACCAATTCCTCGGGTAAGGCTTCTTCGTAGGCGAAAGCTACGTGTAAATATGCAAGACTGTCCATAGATTTTTATTACACAACTGATTTTTGTTCGATTGTTGCTTCAGCTTTATGTACTAAGTTTCTCAAATTTTCCAAGGTTTGTATACTGACATCCTGCCAGAAATTGCGCTTGTGTGCTTCCAATAATCTTTCCGCAATATCACGCAAAGCATAGGGGTTTTTGTTATGTATGAATTCGCTGACAATCGGGTCAAATAAATACGCCTGGGCTATGCCTTGGTACATGTAATCTTCTACACATTGAGTTGTCGCATCGTATGCGAACAAATAATCTACTGTTGCTGCCATTTCTGAGGCGCCTTTATACCCGTGGCGCATTACTCCAGCTATCCACTTGGGGTTGACAACACGAGAACGATACACCCTGGCAATTTCTTCTTTGAGTTGGCGAACTCGTGGTTTAGCGGCAACAGAATTATCACCAAAATATGTGTGGGGATTTTTTCCTTGTAGGCAGCGTATTGCTGCTGTTAAGCCTCCTTGAAATTGGTAATAATTGTCAGAATCGAGTAAATCGTGTTCGCGGTTGTCTTGATTGTGGAGTACGATTTGCATTTGTGCCAAGCGTTGCTCAAAAGCTTCTGGTGCGGAGCGAGCTTCTCCTTTTCCCGTGTAGGCGTAGCAACTCCAGTTAATGTAGGCGCGTGCTAAATCTTGGTCGTCTGTCCAGTTTTGGGATTCGATCAAGCCTTGCAGTCCAGCACCGTAGGCCCCTGGTTTGGAACCGAAGATGCGATATTGCGATCGCGCTTGTGCTTCGGTCAAACTCAAACCTTGTCTGGTCCAAAAATCTGTTTCTTGGCGAATTTGTGCTGCTAGAGGGTTTTGTTCTGGCGGTTCCTCTAATGCTGCTACTGCTGCTACTGCTTGCTGAAATAGATCGATCAAATTCGGGAAAGCATCTCGGAAAAAACCAGAAATTCGCAAAGTCACATCGATACGGGGGCGTCCCAACACTGAAAGCGGCAAAATTTCAAAATCTATTACTCGTCGTGCTTTTCCGTCCCAAACCGGTTGTACGCCTATTAACGCCAGAGCTTGGGCGATATCATCACCTCCAGTCCGCATTGTGGCCGTTCCCCAGACACTTAAACTCACTGTTCTAGGATACTCACCATTCTCCTGTACGTAAGATTCAATCAAAGTCTCAGCTGCTTTTCTACCAACATCCCAAGCTATTTCAGTCGGCAGGGAACGAATATCAACAGAATAAAAATTGTTACCTGTGGGTAAAACTTCCGGACGCCCTCGCGTCGGAGCGCCAGCAGGAGCGCTGGGAATGTAGCCTCCATCCAATCCGTGCAACAAGTGGGTGATTTCCAGGTGAGTTTGCTGCAATGCAGGAACCAGCTGCGAACTTATCCAATTTAGGGAACAATACAAAGGTAAGCTCAGGGATGGTTCTGGGGTTATAGAAAAAGACAATAGATGTTCTACCAGCTGAGCGGCGCGTGTTTCCAGAACTTCAACGGCGTCACCAACGGTGCGACAAAGGCGCTGAAATTTTGCTTGTAAAATTTCCCGGGAGCAATTTGAAAGTTGGGTGGTGAAATCTTCTGTGAGGGGATCGAAATCTAAGCCTAAATCTTGAGCGATCGCGCGAGTAAGTCCGATGTGATGGCGATTGGGATGACGAGCGATCGCCACGATTAAATCTCGCAATTGTCGTTCGGTCGGACATTTTCCCAGAATATGCAACCCATCGCGGATTTGAGCTTCTTTGAGTTCGCAAAGATAACCGTCTATTTTGTTAATGGCTAGTTCTTTAGCATTTACCAATTTCAAATCCGAAGCCAGATTTTCTTTGAGTACTAGTTGTTGTATGCGATCGCAAATCTCAGGCAACCTTTTAGGATCTAAACTTTCTGCTTCGTAATACTCATCAATTAAATTTTCTAGCTGTTGCAAATCACCGTAAAGTTCTGCTCTGGAGAGTGGTGGTGTGAGGTGATCTACGATCGCTGCTTGGGTACGACGTTTGGCTTGCGAACCTTCGCCAGGGTCATTGACAATAAACGGGTAAAAATGGGGAACAGCTCCCAAAACCACTTCTGGATAGCAATCATCAGATAGTGCGACACTTTTTCCCGGTAACCATTCTAAATTTCCATGTTTGCCAACATGAATGACTGCATCTGCTCCAAAACACTCCCTTATCCAATAGTAAAAAGCCAGATAAGCGTGAGTTGGCTCTAAATCTGGTGCATGGTAATTTAGACTGGGATCTGTGTCATAACCCCGCGCTGGCTGAATTCCCACAAAAATATTACCAAGTTGAATGCCGGGAATAGGAAAACACTGGGAAACAGAATCTTTGCAGTTCGTTTCCCAAACGCTTCCCCATCGCTTGCAGATACCCTGCTGCACAACTTCTGGCAAACCAGCAAAATATTTTCCGTACTCTTGCCAGGAAACACTTTGTCGCACTTGACGCCATTGCTTGCCTTCAGGATCGTTTGTGACTCCGGTGGTAAGAAGCTGTATTAATTCATCACCATTACTAGGTATATTCTCGACCAAATACCCCGCTTTTTGCAGAGATTTCAGAATTTCTATACAACTAGCAGGAGTATCCAATCCTACACCATTGCCCAAACGTCCGTCGCGGCTGGGGTAATTTGCCAAAATCAAAGCCAGACGACGCTGTTGGGGTAGCTTAAGGCGCAGGCGTACCCAATTAGCTGCTAATTTGGCGACAAATTCAATGCGGGAGCTTGCAGGTTCATAGAAAACTACATCTGTTTCTAATTGCGGATGGCGAGCTTGCACAGCCTTAAAAGAAATGGCCCGGCTGATAATACGTCCGTCAACTTCTGGTAGCGCTACATTGATGGCTATGTCTCGGGGTGAAAGTCCTTGAGACTGAGATTGCCATTGCTGCACCGAACCGCTACTGAGAATTACCTGCAACACTGGTACGTCTAACTTTCTCCACAAATCGATTTGGGGTATTTCTGTTGCTAAATTGGCAAAAGAAAAGCTGGTTGTATTTAGCACTAAAGCAATTTGTTCCGAGTCTTGCGGTTGAAAAAACTCGCTTAATTTCTCTTGGACATCAGGTTCGCGCAACGAAGAAACAAAAACCGGTACGGGTTGTAAATTTTGCTTTACCAACGCTTCGCACAAAGCATCAATAACTTTGGTATTTCCTGCTAGATAATGGGCGCGGTAAAAAACAATGCCAACTTTGGCAAGACTAGAATTATTAGAAGAACAAAGCAAACGATCGCCTGACTGGAGGCGGTACAATCCTGCACGGGGAATTGGCTGGGGAGGTGGTGGGTTAAAATTACCGAACTGACAGGAATCGGCAATAAATTTCAGAGCGTTAACGATATTTTTCACGCCACCCTCATTAAAGTAGCGCCAGATTTTATGAACCACACTTAAAGGTAACGTGGATAGGGAGATTAAATACGGGTCTAAAGCATCGTCTCCCGGCATTACAATTAAAGTTGTACCTTGACTTTGGACTATTTCCTGCACTACTTCTAATCCGTAAGCCCAGTAAGAACGTCCTCCCAAAAGGCGGAGAATAATTACCTGGGCAAACTGCAAAACTTGCTCGGCATAAGTATCAATTTCTATTTGATGCTGTAAGTTGAGCAAGTTAGCAACTCTAATAGCAGGAAAGGTTGCAGGTAAGTTAGAAACTGCAGCTGCTAAAGTTTGAATGTCAGTATCGGCAGCAGTAAGAAATACCAAAGGAGCTGGAGTTTGTTCTAAAAATCTGAAGTCTTCTGATTGGGAATTCCATCCTCCCGCACTGGCATTAATACGATGCATAATCTTTATTACGATCTTAAACTGTTGTTTAGAGTACGTTGACAAATTTTTGATAATATCGGCTTCAGCCCCTTGTTGAAAATGCTGAATTCTCCTGATTTGAGCTTTTCTCGAATTTTGCCTTTACATGTATTTAATCAGCTCGCGCAATTGTTGGAGCGGATGGCTCAAACAGTAGGAAATGGAGCTTTGGTACTGACAGAGGCTGTTCTAGCACAAATTTGCATTCCTGAAGAATGGCAAAGACAGAGATTTGCAGTTGTTATCTGTCAGGGATTTAGCGCCTTGATAGTGGGTTATCCAAAAAAGGACGTAGATACCGCTTGGGAAGATACCACAGCAACTCATCTTATCCAGCAACAGTTACCCAAAGAAAATTTACCACACAAAGAAACTGCTGATTTCCCCGCTTTTTCCGGGCACATTCCATTTCAGGATTTGTGGAATGTGGAATTCACTTTTGATACAGAAGCGATCGCCTCTTTTCTCATTCAACTGAGGAACTTGTTTGCCGACAATTCTCAAACGTACCACAATATTGAACGTTATCGACATTTACTGGCTCCCAACGATGCCAAGCTCCAAAGCCAGTTTACATTGTTGTTGTTAGAGCATCTTTTACCACAATCTCCTAGGGAAACAACACCACCGTCGGCTTCTTCTCCTTTTGCTGTTTCTGTATGTCAACCCGTAGAAGATGCCTTGAAAAAACAGCTTGCCCAAGAGAGGTTGTTGAATCGGGTCACAACCCAAATTCGGCAAAGTTTAGATATTTCGGTAATTTTGGTAACAGCCATCGAACAAGTACGAAAGTTTTTAGAATTAGACCGGTTAATAATCTGCAAATTGCCTCCCCATTCTGGCGAGGAAGCCCATTCTTCTTTTTTGTTGGCTACTTCGCAAAACAATTCTATTTTCGGTGTAGCAAACCCTACAAACAACAATTATTATCAAATTTTACAAACAGGGTCTGCTGGCGGAAGTTTAGGTTCTCCAGAAAAACGTCTTGATGATTTTTTCACACCCAAAGTTGGAGAGCAAAATTCTTTTAGCTTTGATGTTTATAAATGTGAGCATTTATTTCAGTTGTACTCTGGTTACGTCATTTACGAATCCCGTGCTAGCGATAGTATTTCTTCGGTATTAAATTGTCAACAAGATAGTTGCTTTAAACTGAATAGTTCCTTTTGGAAAAAATATTGCCAAGGCTTTACCTTAGCTGTGGATGATGTTGAAAAAACCTACGCCTTGGAAGAATGTTTCTTAAAGTTTTTACGGAAGATGCAAGTACGGGCGAAGTTTGTAGCTCCGATCGCATTCGAGGACAAATTGTGGGGACTTTTGATTGCTCATCACTGCAGCGGTCCCCATACATGGACTGAGAGTGAAAAAAGCTTGCTGACTTCTGTTGCTGAACAACTGGCCATCGCTATTCACCAATCTGAGTTAACGCGATCGCTAACTCAGGAAAAACAAACTCTAGAACAACGAGTTATGGAGCGCACGGTCGCCCTACACGATGCTTTAGTCGCTGCTCAGGCCGCCAATCGCCTCCGAAGTGAGTTTCTTGCTACCATCAGCCATGAATTGCTCACTCCTTTGACTTACGTAATTGGTATGTCTTCTACTTTACTCCGCTGGTCCTTTGGAGAGTTGAACGAGCGACAGCGGGATTATCTCCAAACCATACACGATAGCGGAGAACATTTGTTGGAAATGATTAATGATATTCTGGAGTTATCACAGATTGAAGCGGGCAAAGCAGTTTTAAATATTACAGAATTTTCCTTAGCCCGGATCGCAGAAGATACAGTAGCATCGCTCTTAGAAAAGGCTAATAGCCAAAAAGTTGCTCTGAAACTAGATGTACTCCTAGATCGCCAGTGCGATCGCTTTACTGCTGATGGAAAACGAGTAGAAAAAATTTTGTGGAATTTGTTAACCAATGCCATCAAATTCACACCAGAAGGTGGTACGGTTACTTTACGTCTTTGGCGAGAAGACAAAACTGCCATCTTTCAAGTAGAAGATACTGGTATTGGCATCCCTGAAGAACAATTGCCACTATTGTTTGAAAAATTTCACCAACTCGATACACCCTACCGTCGTCGCTACGAAGGTACAGGTCTAGGTTTAGCGTTAACTAAACAACTGGTCGAATTACATCGAGGTCGAATTGAAGTAGAATCTACAGTGGGCGTTGGCTCCATTTTTACTGTGTGGATACCGATACAACCATATTCGCCAAGTTAGGAGTTAACCACAGCACTAAAGTGGTTGCTGCGAACTAGGTGTTTGTGTATTCTTGTGCTTACTGCAAAGGAATTTTGGAAATTATCTGCGTCTAAAAATTACCATTTCATTTCCGATGACGGGGTTACGCGCTACTAGCTTGTTTTGAGAATCGATGATTTCTAAATGGGTAAAACCTAATTCCTGAGAATGCTGTAAAATCTGGGCACCTAGGTTGTTTTGTTGTGATTCTTCGAGGGTGTACCAATCATCGCTAATTTTAATCGTGAGAGTGCTAGTAAGGAAATTAGCGATGATTGATTTTATCAGTCCGGGGGCAAGGCGATCGCTCTTTTGCACTATCTGATTTTCAATCACCGCAATCAATTTTTGTTCTGGTGTGAGCTCGAGTGTAGGTGTTGGTGTGGAAGTAACTTGTGGTTCTGGTTGTGGTGTTGGTGATGTGGTTTCTTCCCCTAAGGGTAGTGATTTTAGTGGAGCTGTTATAGCTGGTGAAGGTGTTCCTTGGGGAGTAGGGGGAACTGTTGCTACTGGCGTAGGTTTAGCAGTAAGGATATTTGAGATTATCCAAACTAAAATCACAGCGATCGCAACAATTAGTACTATTAAACCAGTGTCAGATAACTTCGCATTCCAATTACCCGGTAGTACAGAGCGAATTTTAGTTAGCAGTCCTCCCCACCCCGATTGCAGTGGTTGTAAAAAACTGGGGGTTTTCTCTGCAGTGGTAGAACTTTCTGTTTCCAGCTTTTCAACGGTGGTTTCTAAAAGGGCGATCGCACCTTTGAGAATTTGGATAGTTTTGGCCTTCCAAAAAGGTTGAACTTTTTGATATTGTCTTGGGCAAGATTGATTTTCATCGCGGGAGGGGGAAGAAGATGATTGGGAATTTTGATTGTCTTGTGACATGGAACTTTCACCCAGAGCAACTCATCAAAAACATGCATGTTCAATTCCTACTTCCACCCCCTTGCCTTAATGTATCACTTTGTTGCTTCGGCTAAACTTATCTAATTATTGATTTTGGACACAACTTATGAAGCTCAAACGCCGTCAATTTTTATTTTTAAGCAGCCTCAGTGCTGTTGGTGCAGGATTTTTAGGTATCATTAGCCGTTATGCTAGTCAAAATACTGATGACATACAAAAAGCAGTAGCTGCAACTTCCAAAAAAGACTTGTTACTGCGCTTTGTTTCTGTTGCTGATACAGGTACGGGTGCAAAAGGACAGTACGCTGTTGCTAGAGCAATGGCGAATTATTACAGCCAAAATCCCTACAATTTAGTAGTTTTAGCTGGCGATAACATTTACAACAACGGCGAAATCGAGAAAATTAATGCTGTATTTGAGCGTCCCTACGCTTTTTTACTCAAACGAGGCGTTAAGTTTCATGCTGTTTTGGGAAATCACGATATTCGCACTGGTAACGGTGATTTACAAGTCAAATATCCTGGCTTTAATATGAAAGGACGCTACTACACTTTTCGCCGCAATCAAGTGCAATTTTTTGCTTTAGATACTAATAGCAATGCCGATTGGAAAAATCAGTTAATTTGGTTAGAAAAAGAACTCAGCCGCAGTAATGCTCCCTGGAAAATCGTCTTTGGTCACCATCCAATTTATGCCTCGGGTATTTATGGTAGTAATCCAGATTTTATTAGAACTTTTACTCCCCTATTTCAAAAATATAACGTTCAACTTTACATCAACGGTCACGAACATCATTATGAACGTACTCGTTCCATTAATGGCACAACTTATTTAATTTGCGGTGGCGGTGCAGGTACTCGCCCTGTAGGAAAAAATGAGTGGACGGAGTACTCAGCTGAGAAACTGAGTTTTGCAACTTATGAAGTGTACCCAGAGCAAATAGAAATTAAGGCTATTGGTACCGATAACCGCGTTTTTGATAGAGGTGTGATTACATTAAAATCAGTTTAATTAAGTAAAAAAGAACTAGATAAAATTAGATAAGCGAGAAATCGCTTACTACTAACAAGTTTGTATTCAGGGTTTTAGTCCGTAGCACTCGAACCAAAAGCAGTAAACAAATTATCTCAAAGTATCACTCAATTTTTTGTAATTGAGCAACTAAAGGATCAATAATTTTTTGTCCCAGATGATCGAATTTAATCGCCAAGGAAATTTTTCTTCCAGAACCAAAAACATGGGTAACTTTTCCTTCACCAAATTTTTGATGAAAGACGCGATCGCCTACTTGCCAATTTTCTGCACTGCTTGGTTTTCCTGTGGTTAGAGGTTGAAAAGTTTTGTTACTAACGCCTTTGGTATAAGTCAGCTTGCTAGGGTGATGAATTGCTAATAATTCTTCTGGTAATTCGTCGAGGAACTGCGATCGCATGGCGGGTTCCCTGTTTCCGTACAAGCGGCGTTCGCGAGCATGAGATAAAAATAACCTTTCTTGAGCGCGAGTAATGCCTACGTAGCAAAGACGACGTTCTTCTTCTAATAGCTTGGGATCGTTCAAAGAACGGTAGTTAGGAAATAGTCCTTGTTCTAAACCCACTAGAAATACTACGGGAAATTCTAATCCCTTGGAAGCGTGTAAAGTCATCAGGGAAACGCCTGTTTCTCCCTCTTTTAAGTTATCCAAATCAGAACTAATAGCAGTACTGGAAAGGAAAGCTCCTAAAGTGACTTCTTCGTTTTCTTCTTGAAATTGCTGTACTGCGTTGAACAACTCCTGGATGTTCTGCAGTCTATCTTCAGCTTCATCGGTTCCCTGGTTCGTTAAATCTTGCACGTATCCAGAGTCTTCTAACACTTGTTGCAAAAGTTCAGAAACTGGTAGTATTTCTACTTGTTCTTGCCAGCTGCTAATCATTTGGGTAAAGTTATTTACAGCCTTGGCAGAACGTCCGGCTAGTGTGTTTACTGATGTTTCATCGCTGAGTATTTCCCACAAAGTTGTACCCAGTTGTTGTGCAGCGTTTGTTAACGCGTCTATTGTGGCTTTACCAATTCCGCGACGAGGGGTATTGATAACTCGTAATAAACTAATTGTATCTGCAGGGTTAGCTATTATTCTTAAATAAGCCAATATGTCTTTGATCTCTTTGCGATCGTAAAACTTTAAGCCTCCCACTACCGTGTAGGGAATTTGATAGCGGACTAAAATATCCTCAAAGGGTCGAGATTGGGCATTAGTACGATAAAGTATAGCAAAACTATCCCAGTTTAACTCTGGATTTTGCTGTTTTAAGGTGCGAATTTGATTGATGACAAATTCTGCTTCCGCAATTTCATCATCTGCTTTGTAGAAAAAAATCTGTTCGCCAGCACCGCGTGTGGCTCTGAGGATTTTATCGATGCGTTGAGTATTATTTTCTATTAGTTGGTTTGCTGCTTGCAGAATATTTTCGCAGGAGCGATAGTTCTCTTCTAATTTTACCATGGTGCGGGTATCTTCATCTGGTAAACCATCGCCAAAGTCTTGCTGAAAGTCGAGTAGGATCGTGAAGTCAGCCATGCGAAACGAATATATTGATTGGTCGGCATCACCGACGACAAATATCGAGCGATCGCGCCATTGCCAATTACTTTTTTTTGTTTCACCACCCGTTACCAACAGGCGGAGCAATTCATATTGCGTGCGATTGGTATCTTGATATTCATCTACTAAAATATGACGAAACTTATTGTGCCAGTAAGCTAATACTTGTTCGTTTTGCTGAAATAATTTCACAGGCATTAAAATCAAGTCATCAAAATCAAGGGCATTATTTTCTGCTAATTTATCTTGATAGTAACTATAAACTTCTGCAATTACACGTCCGCGATAATTAGGTTGCTCTTCTTCTAAATCTTGAGGTGATAGTCCCTGATTTTTAGCATTACTAATAGCATAGCGTACGTAACGAGTTTCAAATTTTCTCTCGTCGAGATTAAGTTTTTTTGTGACAATTTCTTTGACTAAAGTTTGGGCGTCTGATTCATCAAATATAGAAAAATTTCGCTGCCAGCGACGTCCTTTTTTGTCTTGGTATTTTTCAATATCAAAGCGGAGAATACGAGTAAATAAACTATGGAAAGTACCGCACCACAAATCTTTAATATAAGTACGCCAAACTCTTGACTTGAGCTGCATTTGCTCGTATTCTGGTAACAACTCAAAACGCTCGCCAAATTCTGCGATCGCCAAGTGTTCAGTAAATATTTTTTGAATACGTTCTTTCATTTCCCGTGCGGCTTTGTTAGTAAAAGTAACCGCAAAAATATTTTCGGGGGCAACGCGATGTTGCAAAATTAAATTAGCAATACGATAAGTTAGTGCTCGTGTTTTACCCGAACCAGCACCAGCAACAACTAACAACGGACCGCAAAAATGTTCAACTGCTCGGCGTTGACTGGGATTGAGACTGATGAGAAAGTCGATGGTTGCTGTCATGGACGTAAGGTATACGCAAGACTAAGACACAAAGCGCTTCTTCGGCTATTGCCTAGGCTATACTATCCTACCGAACTTAACTCAATAATGAATTTTATCTTTGTACTGACAAGCTCATCGCTCTGCTGAGTGCAAGCATGGTAGTCACAGTAGTAGTTGCTATTTTCCAACATTACAGCTAGCTGGTCGTGCAAAAAATAATTAAGGCGGATGACACAGCAGGCGATCGCTTGCTTTTAAAAATTACAATGGAATCGTCTACCATTCCTCAATTAATAGTCTCAAAGCTGCCATCAGCAAAGCAACAATTCTAAAGTATCTCTAGTTTTTAGCACATTTCGACATACAACAAATTCTTGCTACTATCTAAAGATTTTTGTATGGGTATGAATCCCTATACATGGGAGATTTAACAGTGGACTTAGTTTATAATTTTTTATTTGCAGGAAACTTTTTTCCTCGTGGATATTGCTATCTATGGCACTTAGAGTTAGTTAAGATTACATAACATACATTAGCAGACTCTCTGATCACCCTTTCTTGCTATTCAATTTCCTTAACAATTTTATACTTGGTTCAGAAACGACAAAAACTTCTTTTTAAGAGTGTCTTTCTCTTATTTGGGATATTTCTTGCTTCCTGTGGCACAACTATTATGGAAGTATGGACGTTTGGTACCCTGATTATACTGCTTCTACGCTGATACCTTTAGTTCCTCAAGCACTTACACTTCCAAGTCCCGGACAATTGGAAGCAGCAAATCAAGCTTTAGAGCAAGAAACTACAGAACGCAAGCGGGTAGAGTACCAGTTGCGTCAATACAAAGGACACCTTGAAGAACTGGTAAATAAGCGTACGATTGAACTGGAAACAATTAACGAAAAACTCCAGCAAGAAGTTTTTCAACGTCAACAGTCACAAGAAAAAATGGCACTCTTATTACAAGAAGTAGAAAGTGCTAATCAACAATTAAGTGATTTTGCTTATATTGTCTCCCATGATTTAAAAGCACCACTACGAGGGATAAGTTACCTATTACGCCGGTCGCTTAGACAACAATGGAAAAGAATTAATTGATAAATTAATTTCTCGAGTCAACAAGCTATATAATTTAATAGAAGCTATTTTGCAGTATTCCAAAGTAGCACGTCTGCAAGACAGACTCCAAAAAATAGATTTAAATGAAATAGTCACGGAAACAATCGAACTTTTTCAACCTCTAGAAAATATCCAAATAGAAATAGCTAATCGCTTACCTGTAGTTAATGGTGATAAAACTCAAATCCAACAAGTTTTTCAAAATTTATTGAGTAATGCCATTAAATTTATTGATAAACCCCAGGGGAAAATTGTCGTTGCTTGTACAGAAAGTGATAATTATTGGCAAATAAGTTTATCTGACAACGGTTCCGGCATTGAAAAGCAACACTTTACCAGAATCTTTCAAATGTTCCAAAAAATCTCTCACAATCCAGATGCAGACAGTACTGGAATTGGACTAGCTTTAGTGAAAAAATTGTAGAGATGTATGGCGGCAAAGTGTGGGTAGAATCAGAAGTAGGCGAGGACAGCACATTCTTTTTTTACCTTAAAGAAATAGTTATTAAAATACCTAAAAAACACTACCTAAAATTTCAATCCTAGACCATTTCCTAGGAAATAATTGCTGTTTCATTATGCACCCTTCTCAAACAATCCCTTAACTTCTTCCCAAGAAATTCTACATTGGCCCTAACTATATTATGGTGATCGCCTGGAATGGCGTGAATTTCTAATTCCGCCAGCCCCTTCCAACCTAGTTCAAAGTCTCCCACAAGCCACCAAGATTGCTGTTGGCTTCGAAAAAGGATTACTTTACCCGGATATACCTTTGGATAGTAATTTTTGACAGCTTGTTGCTGATTTGCAAACAAAACAGCCTCCATCAAACTTGGATCTTCTTCCAAGGATACAGAAGGATACAGCATTTTTTCTTCAGCATTATTCTGTTTAAATTTTTCGTTAATTCTGTTGAGACGCTGCTGAATTCCCGAAAGCAGGTAGTTCAGCTTGTCTTTGAATTCTAATCGGGAAAAGTTATTCCAATGGCGAGAAATCCATTGACGAAATGACAGCTTGTGGAAATAAATCGGATTACAAGTATCAAACAGTGCTAGCATAGCTACCTTTTTACCTTGAGCAACCAGCTGCTGCGCCATTTCAAAAGCAATTACACCTCCAGCGGAATATCCAGCTAGTAAATAAGGTCCCTCTGGTTGAACGCTACAAATTTCTTGAATGTAATCTGATGCCATGTCTTCTATTTTCTGGTGAAAAGGCTTTTTCCCATCCAATCCATGGGGTTGCAGTGCATAAATTGGTTGGTCTGCATCTAAGTAAGGAGCTAGGTTGTGAAAGACTATAACGTTACCGTCTGCAGCATGTATGCAAAACAGCGGTGGTTTTTCTCCTTTTGGTTGCACTGCAACTAGCGGTTTCCACAAATCTTTGCATTCTTCTTGCTGGAGAATCTTGGCTAGTTGTTCTACGGTTGGTGCTTGCAAAAAAGTTGACAGAGGAAGTCTTTTGCCAAATGTCTGCTGTATTAGTGCTAACAAACGCAAAGCAACCAGCGAATGTCCCCCCAAATCGAAGAAATTATCTGTGACGCCGAGGGAGTCGATGTTCAAACATTCTTTCCAAATCTGAATCAACTTGAGTTCCACCTTGTCTCTTGCTCCCAAAAAGTCCGCTGTTTGTTGGAGACGGCTGGGTACAGGGGGTGCTGGTAGGGCGCGACGATCTACCTTTCCGTTGGGTGTCAGCGGCAGAAAATCGAGCATGACAAATGCTGATGGTACCATATAATCTGCCAATCTTTGCTTTAAAAAGTCCCGCAATTCGGTGTGGGTAAGTGTTTGTTTGTCTTTTGGAACTACATAGGCAACTAACTGTTTGCTGTTTGGTGTATCTTCGCGGGCTACAACTATACTTGCTTCTACGCCAGGATGCAGCATTAGCTTTGCTTCGATTTCTTCCAACTCGATCCGAAAACCGCGAATCTTGACTTGGCGATCGAGGCGACCGAGGAATTCTATATTTCCGTCGCTCAAGTAACGCCCTAGGTCCCCTGTTTTGTAAAGGCGTTTCGATGAATCAAAAGGATGGGGAATAAACTTTTGTGCTGTTAATTCGGGACGGTTGAGATAACCTCGTGCTAAACCAGCACCGCCAATGTGTATTTCGCCAGGCTCTCCCACAGGTACAGGTTGTAAATCACAATCTAGAATATAAATTTCGGCGTTGGTAATGGGGCGACCGATCGCAGCAGTAACATAATTAGTATGGCGCTGGCATGTCCAAAAGCTGGCATCGATGGAAGCTTCTGTAGGACCATAGCAATTATGCAGAACATTATCTAAGTTCAGGCGAACAAAAAAGCGTTCCACTAGTTCGATTGGCAAAGGTTCGCCACCGCAGGTAACGTGTTTGAGAAACTGACATTTCTCTATTCCTTTCTCCTCTAATAGCAGGCGCAGCATAGAGGGTACCGTGGCCAAGATAGTGATTTGCTGTTCTATAATTGTCTGAACTAAGTAAGCACTGTCTTGATGTCCGTCTGGACGGGGTAATATTAACCTTGCTCCAAAGCACAATGGCCAAAATATCTGCCAAACAGAGGGATCGAAGCTAAAAGATATGGTTTGCAAAACTTTATCTGCATTGCTTAACCCAAAGGCTGTTTGTCGCCAGTGTAGTTGATTGCTGATACCGCTATGGGGAATCATTACACCCTTGGGTTTTCCTGTGGAACCAGATGTGTAAATAACGTAGATTAAGTTCTCCGGTGTTGTCTGATTGACAGGATTTTGTTGACTGTAGCGAGCAATCAGTTCCCACTGTGAGTCCAAACAAACTACCTGCGCTCCATAAATTGATAGTTTATCCAGCAATTTTTCCTGGGTGAGCATTACTGCTGTTTTCGTGTCTTCTAAAATGAAGGCTAATCTTTCTGGAGGATAAGCTGGATCTAGGGGTACGTATGCTCCACCAGCCTTGAGCACTCCCAGTAATGCTATTATCATTTCCAAGGAGCGCTCCATGTGAATACCAACTAATACCTCAGGACCGACTCCTAAATTACGTAGGTAGTGTGCTAGCTGGTTTGCTCGTTGGTTGAGCTGTCTGTAGGTTAGTTGTGTGGGTGGATCCAGAAATATAACTGCTGTAGCGTCAGGAGATTTTTCTACCTGTGCTTCAAATATTTGATGAATGCATAAATCGGTGATGTTGTTTGTTTTGCCGTTATTCGTTTCCTGGGCTATAGCAATGTTTTCAAATGCATTTTTGTAATTGCTATATAAATTTTGGAATATTTGATTTTCCATAGAAATAAAATTTAAATAAATACTTAATTACCAGTCAATTATAATGACAGCAGTCAGCTATTAAT
This sequence comes from cyanobacterium PCC 7702, assembly GCA_000332255.1. Classification (GTDB taxonomy): domain Bacteria; phylum Cyanobacteriota; class Cyanobacteriia; order Cyanobacteriales; family Nostocaceae; genus Chlorogloeopsis. The sequence continues at coordinate 307,132 of KB235926.1, forward strand.
TATGATGGTGTGCAAAAGGATTAGAAAATTTCATTTTCCATATCATTTTATAGGTGAAATTATTGACATTTTCTTGGAAGACCTTCTCTTTTGCTAAGGCTAATTCTTGATATGCTGTCTTTAACTTGGTTTCATCTTTGCTTTCTTTTTCAAAATGCCGCAAGTAAGCTTCTATATATTTGATCCTTAAATTGGGGTTGTCTGCGTTGGTGAGAAAAGGTAAATCGCCTTCCACCATGAAGCGTATAGCTAAAAGGGGAATTGGACTGCGAAGAGGATAAAAGTTTTGGTTGTGCAGTCCTCTGGTTTCTGTGCGTTTGTGAAATTCCCCAATCATTAATCCTTCTTCTACAAAGAAAGGTTTGAGTTTTTTTTGCACGCCATCGATAAGCGTGGAAGCTTGGTCTGGGTCGAGATCGGGAAATATGAGTAAGAAAGCTTTGTTGATACCTGCTTTTCTGTCCCTTGGTTCCATTTGCAAAAAGATGTCTCGATAGTTCTTCACGATATCTTCAATTTTCTGAGGTTCCAAATTTTTGGCACGAATAACTGCCATCTGAATGCTGTTTAATTTTATTGATTGAGGAACAAAAGGACATACAGGACCATTTCTACCTAAATCTGGGTGGGGTTTGGCTAAAAAGTTTTTAACCCACTCCATAATTTCGATCAAATAAGGAATGTCTTGTTGAATTCTTTCAATTTCCAAGAATGTATAAAGCTGCATACTATTGTGAGGAAATTGTCTATATCAAATTGATATTAAATATTTTTACTGAATAATATGTAAAGAATTAATTCTCTTACTTGATTAGATTTGTAAATTTTTAGTGAAATTAAAGCTATATGCAGGCATCCCAGCTCCGAACTAGGGATATGAAATTAGCAATAATTACTAACAACTCTTCTAGGAAAGGTGTTATGCTATAGCGATCGCACTCCAAACCTTATTTTTTTAGAATATAGTTATGGTGCCCTTCGGTCAATACTGGAATTTCAAGCAAATTAAAGTTAAAAATCAGATTGTTTTTCTCAGCAACGCCATTGCTATAGTAGCATTTTAAGTACTTTTTTTGACTTTTATTGCTGCTGCGCTCTAGCTATTTTACGTATAAATTCGCATAAACTCTTCAAGAGATGTTATGAATATTCACTTGTAGTACTTTAATTCACAAAACTACTAGAATTTGGATAAGTTTAGCTGAATGCTTTGCCACTGCTACCAACTCCAAATCAAGTGAGATTTTATTTAAGGTTTGTGAAAAATCTCAGTCCGCGTTGCCAAATAGAATCAGGGGTTATTTTAGCTGTCTTAATTTGCTGCAAATCTGCAACAGAAGGAAAAGTCGCTGGCTGGGTATAAACTTGTGTGCGCAACACCCGTGCTAAGGTATTGTTATCTTCTTGTAAACCTTCATAGAAGAAAAATACTTCTCCCAAAAGACCACAAGCACGATTGTATTTAATCACTTTTAACAAGTATTTTGGATCGATGCACCAGGAGCCGATTTTCAGCAAAACTCCTGGTGCTGTTTTGGACACCATCCTAGCAAATAACTGCTCACTGAAGATTTTGTCAAGCTCGCTTTTATAGCTAAGAAAGTCGCGACGGTAAATTTGTGGTTGGTACATATCTACTAATCCTTGTTTCAACCAAGTTCGAGAATCTTGTAGATATGCTTGATATCCCCAATCGGGGAGATGAGGAGCCATTGATACTAATAAGTTGGGATTAACAGCTTTTGTTGCTCGGTACAGACGGGACAAAAAATCTGTGAGAATATCAGCACGCCACTGCAACCATTGCGGATGTTTGGGATTTTGTGGCGGATTTTCACCAAATTGCTGACGGTAACGTTCTGTGGTTTTGCGATCGTAACCACCTTCACAGGGTAATGCAGGTAAGCGATCGTCTCCTTGAATACCATCAACATCGTAGTTTTTCACAACTTCTATTACAAGGTTGAGCATGAAATTCTGAACTTCAAAATCAAGGGAGTTCATCCACTCAAAGCCATTTTTTTCTAATAAGTTTCCATAGCGATCGCGAGCAGCCCATTCTGGTTTTTTTGCTAAAATATGTCCGCCATTCATTTTGTAGGAACTGGCAAATCCATATTCAAACCAGGGTATAATTTTTATATCTAGTCTGCGTGCTTCGCTAATAATTTCCGCTAAAGGATCGCGTCCGGTAAATAACGGGTCTATTGCCAAACCAAAAATTTGATATACGATCTGACTGGGATAAAGTGTAGTTCCCCTGCGCCAAACTACGGGGAAGACAACATTAAATCCTGTAGTGGCAAGGAATTCCATTGCTTGTGCGATATTTTGTTGAGAGTGGAGCACTTCGCTGTCTGTGGTCGTAAGCCAGACGCCCCGCGTTTCTATTAATACCATATTTTTTCAACTATTAGGAATATTTATTATTGTCTCATTTCAGTTTCCGAAATAGCCAGCAGAAAAATCAATAATTAGCACAAAAATGGAAGAGCAAGATTTTAGAAAGGTTTTGAAAATGTTTAATCTTCTTGCTCAGTTGAACAAAAAATATTTTTCGACAATGCAAATTTGAAGTATTATTAATTACTTGAAGCTGGCAATTATTTTTAAGCTGGAATGTATGTATATGCAACAAGAAACTTGGAAGCATGGTTATGTAATAGCGAACAAAGTGAAATTACATTACGTCACTGAAGGGGAAGGACCATTAATGCTGATGTTGCATGGCTTTCCTGAATTTTGGTATTCGTGGCGCTACCAAATTCCCGAATTCGCTAAATATTTTCAGGTGGTAGCTGTTGATTTGCGTGGCTATAACGACAGCGATAAACCAAAAGAGCAATCAGCTTACGTGATGGATGAATTTATTAAAGATGTGGAGGGGGTAATTAGGGGATTGGGACATGAAAAATGTGTTTTAGTCGGACATGATTGGGGAGGTGCGATCGCCTGGTATTTTGCTTATACCTATCCGCAAATGCTAGAGAAATTAATTGTTCTTAATATTCCCCATCCTGCTAAATTTAGTCAAGGTATGCGTACTCCCCAGCAATTGCTCAAGAGCTTTTATATATTTTTATTTCAACTGCCGTGGCTGCCAGAATTTCTGATAGAATTCTCAGACTATCAGCTTTTGGAAAATGCTTTTCAAGGTATGGCTGTTGACAAAAGTGCTTTCACTGCGGCGGATATAAATGCTTATAAACATGCTGCAGCTAAACCGGGTGCTTTAACAGCAATGTTAAACTATTACCGCAATATTTTTCAACAGAATTTATTTAATTCTAGTTGGGGCATATTAGAAGTACCAACATTAATGATTTGGGGAGAAAACGATAGCGCCCTTGGGAAAGAATTAAGTTACGGTACGGAAGCTTATGTTAGGGATTTCCGAATCAGATATATTTCCAACTGCAGTCATTGGGTACAGCAGGAAAAACCAGAGTTAGTGAACCAGTACATGCGTGAATTTTTGGGACTTTAACGAATGTCTGTTGCTCCTTGGCGCAGCGCGATCGCTCGTGCTCTCCATCAAAATCGTAGCTTGATTTACGCCCGCTACCTACAGCTTGCCACAGTACGGACAAATGGTCGTCCAGCTAACCGTACCGTAGTATTTCGCGGATTTTTAGAAGATACCGACCAACTGAAATTTATCACAGATGCTCGTAGCGAAAAAGTCGAGCAAATACTACAAAAACCTTGGGCAGAAGCTTGCTGGTACTTTCCCCGCACGCGCGAACAATTTCGCATTCACGGTCGTCTTATTTTGGTTGGAAATGATAATTCTCAGCCAATACTACAAAAAGCCCGTTATGCTACATGGCAACAACTAAGCGATGCAGCGCGTTTGCAGTTTGCTTGGCCAGATCCTGGTAAACCAAGAACAAACAACCAAGATGCCTTTGCACCACCACCACCAAATTCTATTGAGCCTTTGGCCAATTTTTGCCTGCTGCTGCTTGCTCCTGTAGAGGTGGAGCACTTAGAATTGCAGGGAGAACCCCAAAATCGCTGGCTTTACAGCTATGACCATCAGGAATGGTCTGTGAAAGCTATCAATCCATAGGTTACAAGACCAGCAGATAATATTAAATTCCAGCCCCGTCTAAAAACTCTTGAATCACCTTATCTTTAATGTGACAGTGGGGAGCCGGTTGAGAAGGGTTACCGTTGTTACCAGCCAACGTCCCTAACAACACTGGTGTTTCCCGACCAGATTGAATTTCTTGTAATGCCTGCATTTGCTGTTCTAGCAATTCAATGCGGTCAACTAAAGCACGAATTACTTCTGCTTCTGAATCTGGCAAGTTATTGTGTTCGAGGGGAGCAACCCGCACTCCAGAGCGATAGATGATGCGACCGGGTACACCCACCACGGTGCAATTGGAAGGTACGTCCCTCAAAACTACCGAACCAGCACCGATGCGTACGTTATTGCCAATGTGAATGTTACCCAGTACTTTTGCTCCCGCACCGACAACTACGTTTTCACCCAGAGTGGGGTGTCGCTTTCCACTTTCTTTACCAGTACCACCGAGGGTGACACCCTGATAAATCAAGGCGTAGTCTCCGACGATCGCTGTTTCCCCGATCACTACTCCCATTCCGTGGTCAATAAATACGCTTTTACCAATCTGAGCGCCAGGGTGAATTTCAATTCCGGTTAAGAAGCGAGCGATATGAGAAATCAAACGAGGAATAAAGGGAATGCCTATGTTGTAAAGCCAGTGAGCCAACCGGTGGAATAGTAGAGCTTGCAAACCGGGGTAACAGAATAATACTTCCAACCAGTTACGGGCAGCTGGATCGCGTTCAAATATTATGCGAAAGTCAGCAATGAGTGTAGACAGCACGCTTTTTGTACCCTCGTTCAAACAAGCTACACTCTATCTTAACGCCATAAGTGCTACCTCTAACTGTTGTTAGTAGTTTATTTGTTTTCATTTGTTTTTGCTTTCTTCCCCAGCTGCTTGGCGAAAGCCCTGTTACATTTTTAGCGTGTAACGCTCGCTGCAGCTAAGACTAGACAATTACTGCACTCAAGCAGCTGCTTGTTGCTCTAGATTAACTTTGACTACTTTGTTCTTTTCTATTTCTGTTTTTGGCAGTGTCAATTTTAAAATTCCGTCCTTGTATTCTGCGGTAACTTTGGTGTTCTGAATTCGTGCAGAAAGAGGAATTACACGCTGGTATTTTCCGTAGTGAAATTCGCTTCTTGTCAAGCTTTTTTGTGCAGTTTTAGTTTTTGATTTCCGCTCCCCGCTCACGTAAACTGCTTGCTCGGTAACTTGAATATCAAGATCTTTGGCTTCTATACCAGGAATTGCTAGTTTCAGATAAATTGCTTCATCTGTTTGAGATAATTCCACAGCTGGAATTTTTAGATTACTCGCAGTTTCCCACACCAGTTGAGGTCCTAATACGAAATCTTCCTCAAACAAATGGTTAATTTGACGTTGCAAAGCAGTAAATTCTTGCCAGAGATTGTAACCTACTATTGTTATAAGTTTTTTGTGGAACCTCATCAATTTAGTTTTTATCTTTTGTTATTTTTCATCTTAATTAACTGTTTAAATGTTTATTATAAATATTACGGTTTTTGTCAATAAAAAAATGATGATAATCGTCCTAAATTTTTAGTAATTAATTGTGGAAAAACTATAATATTTTTGCTTTAAAAACCAGAAAAAAACAATCTTTGCCATTTTTATAGAAAGATTATTCCCTGATTTTCATCAAGAAAATCTCACATTTTCTACTCCTTATCATCGGATTTATCTAGATAAAGATAGGGTGGATTTATCAAAAAAACAAATCCTTCTCTAGTCCTAGTAAGGATAAAAGTATTAATTTTATGTCTGGAGAAAGATGACATTTCTAAGAAAAATAAATTATGATATTTAGATACCTTCTATGATTTGAAATTATATTTAAGTGGTGATAAATCCTAATTCGGAGACCTTAGTAAATCACCCTCTGAAAGAAAGAAGGGTTAAAGGCTATAAATTTAGCTGGTTTGATTGGTTTTGCCTGTGGTATCCTCCAGGCTGGTTGATTTTATTCAATCGCCACTGGCAGCATTATCATTCAGATCCCGAAGGTTGGAATTGGTTGGAATATATTTTATTTTTAATTCCTGGTGGTTTTTATTTAGCACTGTTACTTCGTTGGTCGCGTTTGGGATTTCGTTCACCAAGGTATGTAAATAGAGAATTTGATCCCAAGTATCAACAAGCTTTTCGAGAAGAAATTCTGGCTCCAATCGTGGAATGTTATTTTCGTGCAGAAATACACAAAATTGAAAACTTGCCGCTAACAGGACCGGCGATCGTGGCCATGAATCATGCAGGAATGTGTTTTCCTTGGGATTTCATTGCCTTGGGTTACTTATTAGCAAAACAACGGGGATGGACAGTACAACCTTTAGCTGGTTCACCACTGTTTGACCACCCTTGGATGAGATGGTGGTTACCACCTGGATGGTCAAATGTTTTAGGTGGCGTGAGAGCAGACCGGCATAATTTTGCTGCTGCTGTACAAGAGCGTAAAATAATTCTATACGCGCCGGAGGGATTGCGCGGACCTAGAAAGGGTTGGAGAAAGCGCTATCAACTGCAAAAATTTGATATCAGCTTTATTCAGTTGAGCCAGCGTTTTCAGATTCCGATTTTACCTGTTATTTGCCTTGGCAATGAAAATTTGCATCCCTGGACTATTAATTTGCAAAAATTGCAACAGTTGTTCAAATTACCATTTTTACCTTTATCACCTTTAATGCCAATCTTTATTCTTTTTCCTTCTATGGGTGTTTGGGCGATGAAAAGTCGCTTGCGTTATTTGATCGAGCCCTTAGAAACAGCACCTTCAGAACAAGGACGGGTAGAAGCTTATCAGCAAGCGCAAGCATTGCGAGAAAAAATTCAAAATCAAATCAATAATTTCATTAAAAAAAGTTAGTTGTCGAATTTAGCCGCATCAGTTGTGGCTTTCACCTCAACCAGACTCTCCAGCACCAAAGCGATATCCCTTACCATAAACGCTGTGAATGAGTTGGGTTTCTCCAGGAAATTCTATCTTGCGACGCAACAGTCGTACTAATGCAGCAGTAACGTTACTGCTGGGTTGCTCGCCATCTTTCCACAAAGAGTGCATAATCTGCGTGTGAGTGAGCAGCTTGCCAGTGTTTTGCATAAAGTATTGCAGTAATTGGCTTTCTTTTTCCGACAGTTCAATTACTCGTCCTTGACGGTAGGCTAGTTGGTTTTCGCAATCAAGTTCTAAATTGCCTACTATCAAGCGATTTATTTGATTACCGCGTGCTTGGGAAGTAGAACGTCGTAATAAAGCACGAACTCTTGCTAGTAATTCTCGCAACTCAAAAGGTTTAACCAAATAATCATCTGCACCTGCATCTAAACCTTCTACTCGATCATCTAAAGTGTCTTTGGCGGTAAGAAACAGTACGGGGGTAGAAACACCTTGGCCGCGCAATTCCTGACAAATTTCTAGTCCGGTTTTTCCCGGTAACATCCAGTCTAAGATGAGCAGATCGTAATTGCCTGTTTTTGCTAACAGGCGACCATTCGTTCCATCATAAGCGGTGTCGACTTTGTAGCCTTCACGAGCGAGCACTCGACTCAAAGGGTCGGTAAGTTCGGTTTCATCGTCAACTAGCAAGATGTTCATAACTTGCTGGAGTTTTTTGCAAGAAAGATTTGAAAGTACCTATTCAAATCGGCAATTGACAAGAATATAAAAATTTGATTTCCCTGGGTTTTTTGCCAGCCGGGTTTTGATTTGTTGTCTATTTTCTGTAATTTGACCATAAAAATAGCTCTTTCATCTACAATCTAAAGTCGAAAATAGAAGATTGTTATATGCTTACTGTTGCACTGCCAAAAGGAGAACTTCTCAAACCGAGTATTCGTTTGCTACAAACTGTGGGGTTGGATTTTAGTGCTTTTTTAGACTCTAGCAATCGACAATTGCAAATTGCAGATACTGCTGAAAGAGCCAGAGCACTCCTGGTACGGGCCCAGGATGTTCCGGTTTATGTAGAGTACGGTCAAGCGCAACTGGGTATTGTTGGTTATGACGTGCTGCGGGAGAAAAAACCACAGGTAGCGCAGTTAATGGATTTGCGGTTTGGTTACTGTCGCATGTCGGTGGCTGTCAAGCAATCAAGTCCTTACCGCTCGCCTTTGGATTTACCCGCACATAGTAGAGTTGCTTCCAAGTATATCAATTGTGCGCGCGAATACTTCCATAGTTTGGATCTACCTGTGGAAATTGTACCCCTGTACGGCTCTGTGGAGTTAGGACCAATTACGGGAATGTCAGAAGCTATTGTTGATTTGGTTTCTACTGGGCGGACGTTGCGGGAAAATGGTTTGGTGGAGATTGAAACGCTATACGAAAGTACGGCGCGATTGATTGCCCATCCTTTGAGTTATCGTTTGAATGTGGATAATCTCAGCAACTTAATTGCCGAGATTGAAAAGGGGATGGTGGTGGTGGGGTCGCCAAACTAGGGTAGCTAGATATGTACGGTTATTGTGTGGTTGCAGTTGCCGATAGCTGCTGGTGAGCGTGGCGCAAAATCCGCTCGGTAGTATCCCAACTTACACATCCGTCTGTAATGCTAATGCCATACTTTAAATCGGCGGGGTTTGCTGGTAGTAGTTGATTTCCTTCAAACAGGTAGCTTTCGAGCATCAAGCCAATGAGGGCGGAGTTACCTGCGATGCGTTGGGCAATAACGTTGCACGCCACTTCTCGTTGTTGGGCGTACTGTTTGCTAGAGTTGGCGTGACTGCAATCTACCATAATTGCTGGGTTTTGTCCGGCGTTTTTCAGTGCTGCTACGGCTTCGGCAATGCTTTGGGCATCGTAGTTGGGACGGGTGCGTCCGCCCCGCAAAACTATATGTCCGTATTGGTTACCTTTTGTGCGTACAATGGACGTGAAGCCATCTTGGTCGATGCCTAAAAAACTGTGGGGTGTGCGTGCTGCTTGCATTGCATCCAAAGCAATTTGCAAACTACCATCGGTGGCATTTTTAAAGCCTACAGGCATGGAAAGACCGCTAGCCATTTCCCGGTGGGTTTGTGATTCGGTGGTGCGGGCTCCGATCGCTGCCCAGCTTACTAAGTCAGCGATGTATTGCGGTACGATCGGATCGAGAAATTCTGTCGCTGCAGGTAGTCCCATTTGGGTGATGTCGAGTAACAAACGTCGCGCTTTTTTGAGTCCGATTTCGATATTGTAGGTGCCATCCAGGTAGGGATCGTTAATCAAGCCCTTCCAGCCGATGGTAGTGCGTGGTTTTTCAAAGTAGACGCGCATGATAATGTATAGGCGATCGCTGAGTTCTTCCCGCAGACGAACTAGTTTTTCCGCGTACTCTAAAGCTCCTTGAACGTCATGGATCGAACACGGTCCTACCACGACTAACAGGCGAGAGTCTTCATGGCGCAAAATCTGTTGCACCGCCATCCGACCTTCGACAACAGTACGGTTTGACTGCGGCGTCATCGGAAGTTCTTGTTTGAGCGATCGCGGCGGCTCGAGGCGCACCGTCTCTATGATATTTAAATCCTGGGTTGGCAACATTGATAGAGCTTGCTGGTATCTGCTGTTCTACAATTCTAATCTGTTGCAGCTGCTGGCAAACTTTATGTTATAAATTATACCTAAGTCTCGTCACCGCAGCGACCTCTATGCCCGTCAATTACACTTTTTGAAGATGTGGTACAAGTGATTTTCAGACAAAAAATAAATCCATAAACTATATCGCACATTGCACATGTCCACAAAACCGCAAAACTCTGAGGAATTTGCAACACCACTATTTCTGATTCAACGCCACCGCCAAATGCGCAATCTGATTTTGGATTATGCTATAGCAGCAGCATTGCTCGGGCTAAATCCCATTCGCGGTACTTTAACGCTGACACTGCTGGTGGCTGGGCTTTTGATATGGAAAATGATTTGTGATATAGGTTCTTCCTGGGGGTATGCTAAAGGTCAAGACGCTTTGGCGATCGCTGGAAAACTTTTTGGTATTGTAGGAGCTTTTGCACTCGCTTTTATGGCTTGGGTAACGGTTTTTTGTTTGGGACTGTTTGCACCACTTTTGTCTGGATTTGGAATTTGCGCAGCTTTGTTTACTCTAACTTGGACGCTAGGACAGGTAATAAACCAATTTTATGCAAGCGGTCGGTAAGGAAGGCAAACATGAAGTTAGGACGCAGGCAAATTCTACTTGCAGGCTTAGGATCGGGAGTAGCAGCAACTATTTTTCGCAATTACCAACGACTTCAGACACAAAGTCGTTTAGAGGCATTAGCTCGACAACAATCGCAACTAAAGGTGCAAGATATATTAAAAGAAACATTGGCAGCTGATGCGAAAAAAAATCAACCAAACAATAGCAATTCAAGCATCTTTAAAACTGACGCCGCCTCAAATCCCCTACGATCGTAGCATATCTAAGCTTTTGATTCAATGTAGCAAGCTGGGAACTCAACAATATCTATCGGGTAAGGTAGATCCCTCCTTTAACGGCTTGATAAAATTCCTACCTGCATATACTTCTGATTTAGACGGCTATACTCAGATCGCATCATTAAAGGGTTTGGAAGATGTACAAAGCTCAGAAACCATTGAAGTTGATGTACCAACCCATTCTGCAAATAATACTACTCAAGACCCGGTTGAAAATAATTTAGATACTGCACAAGAAGCCATTGGTCACACTGTCAAACAAGCGGTGAAACTAAAGCAAATCATTCCGGTTTACTTTGGCTTTGTTCTTATCTCCAAAACTGCCAATATTATTGTTTTTCGCGGTACTCAAAGAACCACCGAGTGGCTGGGAAATATCTTTCTTTTTCAGAAAAATTATGAAGATTTTGCTGATAGTAAAATTCACTCTGGTTTTGCCAATCTTTATAAAGATTTGGCTCCACAAACTCGCGAAATTGCCCGTCAGTTAAATCCATCCATACCTTGTTATATATCAGGACACAGTCTGGGAGCTGCTTTAGCTACCCTTGCAGCGATCGATCTTGCAGTTTCAGTTCCCAAGCTGCAAAAGCAAATTCGATTGTACGCCTACGCTGGACCGCGGGTTGGAAATCCAAGCTTTGCTCGCGTACACAGTCAATTAGTTCCTAACAGCTATCGCATTGTAAATTTAGCAGATTCCATTCCCCTCTCACCCCCGACGATCTTTCGAAACGATATATATTCTCACGTCGGACAGGAATGGTCTTTTTTAGCGCAGTATGGTGATGTTTTACCAAACCATGCTGTTGATACCTATCGTGCAGCTGTTAATAAAGAAGTCGAGACTCATCAAGCTCGTGCTTATCCTAGTTCTGGCTTGGCATAATTTTTATATGCGGCAATTACAAAGAATCGCGATCGCCTCTTCCCAACTCCAACAACAACAGCTTGTACTGACACCCGCACAAAAGCATTATCTGTACAGGGTCTTGCGCTTGCAGTCGGGCGATCGCTTTATCGCTATGGACGGGATGGGTCAGTGGTGGTTGGCGCAGCTAACAACAACAGGTGCAGAGATTTTAGAAGTCCTTTGTGTCGATACCGAGTTACCTGCAGCCGTTACTTTGATTGCAGCCTTACCCAAAGGCAATGCTTTTGAGGATACGGTCCGGATTTGTACTGAATTAGGTGTAGCCTGTATTGCTCCGGTGCTTAGTACTCGCTGTTTGCTTCATCCCAGTCCCCAAAAACTAGAACGTTGGCGACGGATAGCCAAAGAAGCTGCGGAACAATCAGAGCGTGCCATCGTTCCTACCATTTTAGAACCTGTGACTTTTAGTTGTGCTATTGCATCTACTACGGCTAGCCAACGTTACATCTGCGAAGCAAGGGGCGATTATCCTCACCTTTACCAGGTAATCTGCAAAGATGCAAAAACATCCGAGATCGCGATCGCTACTGGTCCGGAGGGAGGATGGACAGAAGCAGAAATTGAGGCTGCAGTTAATGCTGGATTTGAGGTTGTTTCTCTCGGAAAGCGCATACTCGCAGCAGTGACCGCCCCCATAGTCGCTTTATCGTTAATTGCCGCAAATTATGAAGTATAAAATAATATTATTCCATCCCAGAAAAATAGTATAAAAAACAGAATATATGATTGAACCCGTTGCTGCTGCTTTCGAACGCAAAGATTACCGTACTGCAGCTAAACTACTCAAACAACTTTTAAAACAATCACCGGAAAACCCGTGGGTACAATTTTATCTAGGACGGTTACACGAAGTTTGGGGAAAATACGAACAAGCAGAAAAAGTCTATCGCCAACTGCTGCAGAATACTACTAATGTTAAAATTATTACCCAAGCCAGACAAGCTTTGCAGCGCTTGCAGGAATTGGAGCAACAACAAAGAAAACGCGCAATTATGGAAGCATCAAAGGAGGGCGATCGCGCTGAGTTTGCTGTATTGGTTCTGGAACCCGTAAGCAAAGAATTTAAAACTCAAGCAGCACAAAAATTAGCCCGAATTATGCAAATGGATACCTATAGCGCTCGATTGCTATTACCCAGTCGTGGTTGGCGATTATTCCGCAGCGGCGCCCTTGCAGAGTTAAAATTTTATGGCCAACAGCTCCGAAAAGCTGGTGTTGCTTGTTTTTGGGCTACATTAGCAGCTCTGGAAAAAATTCAGGTCTTCCAAGTTTGTTATTTCACACAATTTTACCCCAAGGCTGCAGTTGTTTGTCAAAATCAAGCCAAAGAACTTGGTTATCTCTATTTTGATTGGTCAGAAGTTAAAGGACGAGTGCAAGGACTATTACCCATCTTTGAAGAAGTTGTAGACCGCGATGTTCGCGGAAAATTAAAACGAAAAACCCAAACTCAAGATTACTTGCAATTTTGCGACCTTCACCTTCCTGGAAAACAGTGTATTCTAAGACTTTACGATTGCGGCTATCAATTTCAACAAGGTATAGAATTAGGTTCCTGTGCTAGCGAAAAAAGCACTATTGCCAAAAATTGGAGTAATTTACTCGCCTTGATTGACCAGAAACTACCTGAAATTAAGATCTGGTCAGACTTCACCCCCTTTGCAGAAACAGCTCTCGAACAAACAGAAGTCCTAGATCAAATTCAGCCTCACATTTATCTTTTGCGCAGGGAAAAAACAAATTGGGATCCAGCTTTTCAACTGTATAGCGGACTAATTTTTCTTTCCCTATCTTCCACGCAAGCAGAACACTAGCTAGAGACACAATCCACACTAAATATTCTGCTCGCGGCGAAATTTATCTACCTGTCTTTGGAGTTTTCACCTGACGCGCCATTTCCAAATAAGAATTCATATTTGCTCCCGGACGCCGACGACCGTTAGCAGTGTTGGGTACTAATAAATACTTGGGTGCAAAGGTTGTTTCTTTTGGCTGTTCCTTGATTATTTTGGCTGCTTTTGCCGATTCTTTTTCAGACTTGGGTTCGACTCTTACACCCGACGCAGTTTGTACCATCTCAACTTCCGCTGGTCTGGCAGGAGGAGCTTTGGTGCCATTTTTTGCTTCTTGCATAGCTGCAACTGATTGTGTTGATTGCTTACCATTTTCTATAGCTTTATCCGCATCAGCTTCAGTGGTAGCAGTGATTTTTTCTGCAGCGGCTTTAGCTGTCTGAGCTACTTTATCTACAGCAGCTTTGGCTGTTTGGGCGACTTTCTCTGTAGCTGCAGTGTCAGCGTCTTCCTTCAGCTCTAAATAATAGCCGTTACTTTTCTTTTTGAAAGGAAAAAGCCCAGTGATGAATTTCATGATTCCAGAGATTAAGTTTTTGATAAAGCCAAACATTACAATTGCTCCTGTCTTTTATAACTGAAAAATGACTAAATTCATTAAAAATTAGGAAAATTTATTACATCTATCTCCAGATACTGTATTAGTTAACCTTTGTTTGCACTCACCGGTCTTGATGACGGATCCTCATGACTTTACAGTGACGATCGTACTCGTCACTACTAAGAACAAATCCTATCAACTTTCTATCTTAAGTGCTTGGAATATTGTTAATACTTAAGTAAATTATTAAATTTTTCTGGATCTAAGAGCAATATTCTCAAACCTGCTTTAACAAAAGTTAACGTATACTTTCAACATACGTAAGACAGTGCCAAAAATTAGAGATTTGAAGTTATTTTTTGCAAATGGTGAGCAAGCCTTTTGTGCAGGCATTTTATCAACGGCTATTGTGAGTGGGTATCGCCAATTTCTGCGTATTCGGCACTGCCAAAAATAGCCTCCGGATGAAAATAATACTTAAACTCCATCAAATTGTAAAACGGGTCTTCTAAAAAGAAGGTGCGGTGTTCTAAGGGAGAGTTCACAAAACGATGCTTGGGTTTTTCTCGAAAAAGTAATTGCTGTTGCTGTGCTCTGGTGAGTAAATATTTCCAGTCTGCTTCTGAGGTAAAAATTAATCCAAAATGTCTAGGATAAATACCGCGTTGGGGTGTTAGCGGTTCTTTGGTTAGGTGAGCAACCAGTTGATGACCATAAAGATTGAGAACCAGAGCGTGGTGATTCTCGCGACCGGGAATGCAGCCTAAACCATCAACGTAGTAGACTTTAGCTCGGGCGATGTCGCTCACTGGAAAGGCAAGATGAAATATAGTTTGGTTCATTGCTTTAATTTTTTTTATGAAAAGGTACCTCGCCGAAAAATGAGCTGTAACCTAAAAACGGCGATCGCTGTTGAGCAATTCAACTTGCTCTGATACTAAGATATCAATGCCTTACTTTCACTTCTTCATGAGCGATAATCTTCAGTTTCCTTGGAAGCAAGAATTTGTGATTCACCACACCCTGCGCTTAATGAATAGTTTTCAGTATTGGTTCCAGCGTTGTTTGTTAGATGTCAGCGGTTCTCCAGAAAAAATAGCTCAAGCTGTTTTTGAAGCTCCTTTTGTTCTGGTTTCCCACGGTACCGAACCCGATCCTATTTTTAATTATGGTAATCGCAAGGCTTTAGAACTATGGGAACTTTCATGGGAAGAGTTTACCCGCATGCCCTCAAAAAAAACAGCTCAAAATATAGTACACTCAGAGCGCAACAAACTCTTAGCCGAGACAGCTGCTAAAGGCTTTAGTAAATTTTCTGGTGTCCGCATCACCAGTACCGGTAGGCCCTTTTATATAGAGGATGGTACGATTTGGAATTTATTAGATGAAAATCATCACTATTGCGGTCAAGCTGCGGTTTACTCCCACTACAAATTTCTCCTCTAACTTCTTTTACCATCCCAGGGTCCACTTCTTGAGTGTTCGTGAATAAATTACCCACTCCCTAGCTCAGGGAGTGAGTTGCTGTTTGAGAAGTTAACTGCAAAGGTAGTTATCTGTAAATTCCGTTGTTATAGCGGTCAAATCCCTCGGTATATACAGTTTCTACCGGATTAACGGTAAAATTATCCAGATTAGCTTCTAGAATTCGTTTTTGACGTTCGGTCAGTCCTTTAATTTTCAGGACATCTTCTACTTTTTCGTAAGGAGCATTTTGAATGATTTTGCCTGCTAAAGTAGGATACAATCCTGGGTATTTCTGAAAAGCTCTCACATTAGTGTTATTCAAATCGATTTTTTTTCCGTATACCTGTGCCAGCTTAGCGTCTGCAGGGTTTCTGAGGCTTTTAGTTTCCTCAACCGCTAAAACAGAAATTGATGGTAAGGTAAGACTGCTCAGGGTAGCTGCTTTTGCTACCTGAGGAGTACTCAACCATCCTAAGCATCCTAATAACAATAAACTAAAGACCGTTAATAAACGCACCAATCCTCTCACGATTTTTCTACCTCTTTCATCAAAGCGAAATTAAGGACTTCCAGCTAGCTGTAGCCGTTAACTTGGGAATTTAGGTTTCCAGGGAACAAGGGTAGGGCGTAAGTGAGAAAGTCAACCTTAGCTTTGGAAGCTAGTGACTTTTTGTATGGTCGTTTGTTTCTTCTCAAGCTATCTTACCCTAACACAGCAGCAGGAGCCACACCCTGGAGGATTAGACTTTCATTCTTTGGTTAAGGCCACAGCTTTATCAACACAGCAGTCATTAAAAACTAATATACAGTGTATTAATATCCACAATATTTACCATCACCAAATTTAGTCTAGATTTTTTCGCAAAAATTTTTCTGGTGAATTTTTATTGCTTCTCCAGGAGGTCAGAATTGTTCTAGAAACAATACTGACTGGAGCTAGTTTCAAGCTTGTGCTGACTGATCCTCCTACGTTTGTTATTACGGTTTTTGGGTAGCGATCGCCAGCTTTGCGCCTTGAACTTGTCGTACCCGATCCATAATTGCCACTACTTGACCGTGCTGTACTTTTTCATCGGCGTTGATAATCACCAACGCTTCTGGATTGTAGCCAACTAGATTGCGCACTTGCTGCGTCAGTGCATCAATAGTTGTCGGTTGGCGATTCAGACTAATTTGTCCCTTTTCATCAACAGTGATGGTGATTTTGGCGGGAACTTGAGAGCGTTGAGATGTTGTTGCCTTTGGTAAATTTACTGGCAATCCCTCGCTTCGCGTTAAAAACAAGGTTGACATGATAAAAAACGTCAAAATCGCAAATATAACATCAATCATCGGCACGATGTTAATCTGCGGTGGTAAATCTGGTTCATCTTGTAGACGCATAAATCATCTCTCCTCGCTCGTAACGACGACGGTATAGTAGTTCCAACTGTCCCGCATATTCTTGAATTAATGCCATTTGTCGCTGATACAATCCCCGGAAGGTATTGGCAAATAATAATGTAAATATTGCTACCACTAATCCCGAAGCAGTGGAAACTAAAGCTTCACTGATACCAGCAGTTACACCCACCGTTTTCGTACCTCCTACGTCACCGAGATTCAGAGACGCAAAGGAAGTAATTAAACCTAAAACAGTTCCCAACAAACCTAGTAGAGGAGCCAGAGATACGATCGTGTCAAAGATATTGCTAAATCTCTTTAAAGAAGGTATTTCCGCTTGAGCTTCACTTTCCAAAGCTAAACGAAATTCCTCTGGCGTTGGATGTTCTAATTCTAAAGCTGCCAAAAAAATGCGGGCAATGGGCAGATCTGCATTCTTTTTTAGTTGGTCGAAAGCTCCAACTAGGTTATCCAAACGATATAAGTTTAAAACGTCTTTGACCACGCGATTTTGACGGTGAGTGATGCGATACCAAAAACGAATACGCTCGATAATCAAAGCGACCGCTAACACTGAAAAAGCCAGCAGAGGCCACATCACTACGCCACCTGCTGCAAAAAGTCTGCTAATCATGTATTGTTCCTAAACCAGTTCCAAATCCTAAAGTTAGGGCTACCTGTTTCCATCAATCAAATGATAGATTTTCTCAAAAAAGATTAGAACAAATGAAATTTATTGTCAAGTTTTTCCTGGCGCTGATGATAAATTTATATTAAAATTTAGATTTTTTACCGTTATTGGTATTGATTTATTTTTCTTTTGCAGCATGAGAGTTTTGCACCTTCTCAACTAAAACCTTAATCAATTGTGGCTTGACTTTGGTTTCCAAGCATTTTAATCTGACAGAAGTGATAATAGATAGCAACAAAGGTATGAGTGTTTCTAGTGTTGCCGGATTGCAACGAGAGAAAGAAGCTAAGGCTCTGAGGTATTTTTTGGCTTTGAGCATCATGGGTTCACTAGTGCTACATATTGGCGTCTTAGCCTCCGGTGCTGTGAATTTATTGGCTAGAACTCCCAAATTAGAAGAAGAACCCATCGAGTTGACTTTCGTTGAGCCTGAGACACCAGAAACACGAAAACCACAACCAGAGTCTGTCAAAAAAGCAAAAATTTCGGTAGTAAAACCTGAACCACAACCTTCTTTAGCAGTAAAACCACGTGTGGAAACGCCTGTCCAACCAAAACGCGAAACCACCGCAACCCCTGTGCGCAGATCGACTCCACAACTAGTCAAACCAGAACCAATCGAGACTCGAACTTTCCAGCAACCAGTTGCAAAAGTGAAACTAATAGCAGCTGCACCCTCGCCAAATACAGGTTTCAAGCAAACAGCACAAAAATCGGTACCTCAAAATTCTTCTTCCCGAACAAGCAACGCACTCCCAACCCATTCGAGGGAAAATTCACAACCCTCGGGTGGTGGTGGAGGTAGTGGTAGTTCCATCTCACAGGTTGGTGAAACGGGAACTGGTAATGGAATTCTTACCGGTACGGGTGCTGGCCTTGTTAGCAGAGGTGGAACTGGTAGCGGAACTGGTAGCGGAACTGGTAGCGGAACTGGTAGCGGAACTGGTAGCGGAACTGGTAGCGGAANGGAACTGGTAGCGGAACTGGTAGCGGAACTGGTAGCGGAACTGGTAGCGGAACTGGTAGCGGAACTGGTAGCGGAATAATAGCCACAGCGTCCACAACTCCCAAAATTTCCGTTCCCGTTTCGCCGCCCTCCTCTATTCCTGGTTCTAGGAAAAATAGCGGTCGCGCGGCTTGTCGTCAATGCGATGCGAGATATCCAGAACAAGCTCGGCGCAAAGGTATAGAGGGTAGGGTGGAGGTAGCTGTTGATACTGATAAAGATGGTAATGTAACTAATGTGCGGCTACTCAGGTCGAGCGGGAATCGCGAGTTGGACGAAGCACACCTAAGACAAGCGCGGGAATGGAAATTAAAACCCTCAGAAGGAGGTAGACAAGGAGTTGCGATCGCCACGGAATATGCCATCAAAGGTTCGCGGCGCTACCGTGAAGTTCAAGAACGCAAAAGAGCAAGAGAAAGGGAACAACAAAGAAACGAACAACCAGTTGCTGCTCGAATGAACACAGCAGAGCAAATTTCTAGTTTCAGACAGCGTTTGCAAGCCACATCAGGTAATAATACAGATGTTCCTACTTCTTCTCGCAGAAGAAGGCGGCGTTTAGTAGAGACACCATCACAACAAACAGCAACTTCTAGAAGCACCCAGTCTAGTTTTAGCCGTCAGTCACAAACTCAAACCGAGGAAACTGTATCCCGTCGCCGCTCTTTGGTAGAGTCTTTACGCCGCAACCGAAAAAATAGCGTAGAAAGCAATTCAGCCAAAACATCGCAAGCAACCTCCAATCGAGGGCGACGCCGACGGGAGCAACCAGAGTCTAACAATAGCAGTGCAGAGAGATTGCGCAATGCTTTACGCAACAGTCGCCTGCGGTCTGCACCTTCTGTAACAGCACCTGCTGCTCCCAGTCAGGGTAGTGATGAGTAACAAGCTGCGATCGCGCTTTTTCGGAAAGTCAAGCTAAAACCGCGGCTAGCCAAAACAAGCTATCTACGAAAATTGTACTCAACACTGCTCCACTAAAAGCGTACCAGTGTCTCTGGCGGCAGCGTAAAGGTAAAGTTCCCAGCATTATTAAAATTAAGGCTAAAATTAATGCCCAGCCCACCCCCCAGGGAGTTTGGACCTGCGCTGCCGCAGTTTGTAAAATTACTGATACGCCCTCTGGTTCGGACTGCATAACCTGTCGCCAGTAGGGTACTAAATCTACTAGATAAAGATACATGTCCGTTAATACCGTGCCTAGGAAAGAACCCAGGTAAAACCAGTTACCTACTTTACCCCAATGGCGACGCAGGCACCAGACAGCAAAGGGTAAACCAATAGATTCTACCGGCAAATGCCACAGCGGTTCCCAACGCAACCAACCCCAGTAAATGGAACCTGCAAACCAACTCCAACTAAATCCATACATTAAATCGCCCCATAAATATGTTACAGAACGTGACATTAATAAGAAGCTCAACCCAAACCATGCGGCTGTTAACAACAAACTCAACCACGGTTGCGATCGCACTAAGGGCGCTTCCAGAAATACCGGTACGGACACTAAAAATCCCGCAGCTGCAAACACCAGCCAGCTCTGGGAAACGGATATAAATACAGACAAAGGAAAAAAGAACAGCTCGGTCTTGCTCGGATGAACAGTAGTGTCTGAAGACAGGGTGTTGTTATTAATCAATGTTTTTAATATATTTTACTTAAATTCATCTTATTTAATATATCACAATATATATCCCCCCCAGGGGCATATATATTCTACCTAAATTTTCTTTTCCTTATAACTGTTGCCATCCTGACCGAGATGTGGCAAAAGTCAGGAATGGAAAACTTAAGATGGATAGAAGTTTAAGTGCTGTCAAAAAAATGGCTTTAGCAAAACATCGATTATTCACACTGTTAAGTGCAGTATTCGCCTTGGTAGCAGCTGCAGTCCACCCAATGCAAACTTCTAGCACCGAGTCAGTAGCTACAACTGATAAAGTGCAAGCAATGAATATCTTTCAGGCCTTGGTGTTAGGCTTTGTACAAGGAGTGACAGAATTTTTACCCATCAGCAGCACAGCACATTTAAAAGTAGTTCCAGTGGTGTTGGGTTGGGGCGACCCGGGGGTAGCATTTACTGCTGTGATTCAGCTAGGGAGTATCGCAGCAGTATTGTGGTATTTCTGGGAAGACCTAAGGCGATTGGTAACAGGAGCATTACGAGCGATCGCCAATAAAGATTACGCCGATTACGACTTGCGCATGTGCTGGGGAATTATTTTGGGAACAATTCCGATTGTGGTTTTTGGATTGTTAATCAAAAAATTTCTGCCAGATTTTGATAACTCCATCCTGCGCAGTTTAGGTGCGATTGCCACAGCTTCCATTGTTATGTCCTTACTTTTGGGACTAGCAGAAATACTGGGAAAGCGACGACGGGACTTTGAACGCTTGCAAATCAAAGATGGAATCTTAATGGGTTTGGCCCAATCTTTAGCATTAATTCCCGGAGTTTCTCGTTCTGGTTCTACCCTGACAGCAGGACTGTTGATGGGATTGCAAAGGGAAACTGCTGCACGTTATTCCTTTTTATTGGGTATTCCAGCTATCACCCTTGCGGGATTGGTCGAATTTAAAGATGTATTGCAAGCAGGGTTAGGAGACACGGGAATTGCTCCCCTTGTTGCAGGAATTATTTCAGCCACCGTTTTTTCGTATTTAGCAATTGTTGGTTTGCTACGTTTTCTGAAAACTCAAAGCACCTGGATATTTATTTGGTATCGGTTAGCATTTGGCATAGCAATACTGGCGGCCATTGGTACTGGAGTGTTTAAAAATAGTTAATAGTCCCCAGTCATTAGTTATTTCCAACTTGTAACTAATGACTTCACGATTTGTGACTCTTGACAAATGGCTAATATTCGTCCGGCTGTAATTACTAAAATATTACCTGATTCCATTGCCGCAGAAGTAGGTTTTGAAGTTGGGGATGCGATAGTCAGCATTAACGGTACGCGTCCCCGGGATTTAATTGATTATCAATTTTTATGCGCCGATGAAATATTAAAAATAGAAGTCTTAGACGCCACTGGCAAAATTCATCACGTCGAAATCGAAAAAGACTGCGATCGAGACTTGGGGCTGGAATTTGAAACAGCAGTATTTGATAATTTAATACAGTGTAACAATCATTGTCCATTTTGCTTCATTGACCAACAGCCACCAGGAAAACGTTCCAGTTTGTATCTCAAAGACGATGATTATCGCCTGAGTTTTTTGTACGGCTCTTACCTGACTTTAACTAATTTACCAGAACGGGAATGGCAGCGAATTGACAAAATGCGCTTGTCTCCTTTATATGTTTCTGTTCATGCCACCGAGCCAGAAGTTAGAATTAGACTGCTGAAAAATCCTCGCGCCGGACAAATTTTGCAACAACTGCAATGGTTTCAAAAAAAAAGGTTGCAAATTCACGCCCAAGTGGTAGTGTGTCCCGGTATAAATGATGGCGAACATCTAGAACGAACTTTGCGAGATTTAGCATCATTTCATACTGGTAAGGTACCTGCAGTTGCTTCTGTTGCTGTAGTACCGGTGGGATTGACCAAGTTTCGTCCCCAGCAAGATGAACTCATCCCGGTAACTCCAGAAAAAGCCACAGAAACCATCGCGCAAGTGCGATCGCTGCAGCAAGAATTTCGTCGAAAATTTCATACCACCTTTGCTTGGTTAGCTGATGAATGGTTTTTAATTGCTGGTGAAGAATTACCGCCTGAAGAAGAATATGAAGATTATCCGCAAATAGATAATGGTGTGGGTTCCATTCGCTTGTTTCTGAAAAAATTTAGCCAAGCAGCAGCAGAATTATTACCACCAAAATTGAAATCGCCACGCAAATGGCATTGGATAGTTGGCAACGCCGTTGAAAAAGCATTTCAACCCATCCTCGAGCGTTTGAATTCTGTAGCAGGACTACAGGTAGAAATGCATGCTTTAAACAGCCATTATTGGGGTCAAAATATCACTGTTACAGGTTTATTAACCGGTCACGATTTACTTTTAAATTTACAAGGGCAAAATTTAGATAACGGAATTTTGTTGCCAAGTATCATGCTCAAACATGGCGAATCGGTGTTTTTAGATGATATAAGTGTTGAAGAATTGGCTCGAAAGTTAAAAACCCAAATTTTCGTAGTAGCAGGAGTAGAAGAATTAATCAAAACCTGCATTCAACCTTTGGGCTAACGCTAAAGTAATATCCCGAATCTAGGGCATTTTATTTAACTAAAAAGCTCCCCAAACAGCGGAGCACTGCATATAGTACCCTGGAAACTTCTAGCTCAATCTCAATCTGAGTAAAGATTTGAGTTAGCAGTCTGATATGGAACTGAGGAGTGGAGAGTGAAAATTGCAACTGAAGTCAGAAAAAAAAAGAAAAGGCAAAAGAGAGTATTTTTAGTTTTAAAAATTAACCTTTTATTGCATTGCACGTTCGGTATTTTGCCTGCCAAAGCCGTAACTTCTGTTTCCAAACCGGTATTAAGTGTTGTTTATACTCAAGAAAATGCCAATCAATGGCAGGAAATTACAAATCGTTTGCAAGCAACAGGAATAAAGTATTGTATAGTCTCTTTGGATAAAATTAAAAGCGCCGCAGATTTAGGCGATCGCCCGGTAATATTTCTACCGAACGTAGAGAGTGTAACACCAACAGTTGCGATCGCCTTAGAAGAATGGATGAGCAAAGGCGGGCGCTTGATTGCCAGTGGTCCGATAGGCAGTTTGTCAGTACCGGGAGTACGTCAATTACTGCAAACTCTCCTTGGAGCTTACTGGGGATTTAGCCTGGAGGCGCCGCAAACGCTGCAACTTGCGTCAATCAAAACACCAGGATGGATAAGTCAAAACAACTTGTCTGGTAAAGTCCACGGCGGTGTTGTAATTCCCAACACTGCAGTCGCGCAGGTAGCAGCTATTTGGAATATCCAAGAGCGTCCCGCAGCAGTTGTGACAACAGAACGCTCTACCTTTTTAGGTTGGCGCTGGGGAATAGATACCGTTTCTCCACCGCAGCTGGATACTGCTTGGCTAATGGCTGCGCTCAAACGTTACACAGATACCTCGCTTTCTTTTGTACCAGGAGGTTCTCCCAGCTGCTATACCACTTTGACAGCTGCGATGGAAAAACAGGAACAACAACAGGAAAATTCCGCCTCCTCCAGCTCAGCTTTAGCAACACAGCAGTCTTATAATTCCCCATCGCCACCTGCAGAGGAAGCGATCGACCAGCTGGAAGCAGGAATGCGTTTAAATATCGCACCCAACGCTGACGCACCCATCAGTCCCGGTGAGGCGATCGCCCTGCAACAACAGCTGGAAAATCTCATCGGAAGAGTAGAAAGCGCCCTGCTGGCCGCTGCTGTTTTTAACGGTAACCTGCAACTTTCAAAGGTACAGCAACAGGCGCAGTTAGCTTCCGCCCAACCTGGTATTGCACTTCCCAACACCCAACAGCTTTTGGCTCAAGCACGAGAAATAGCTAAAAGCTTACCCAAACTCATTGCAGACAAACAATATGCTCAAGCTCGCTCTTATTGGCTGCAAGCAAAAGCATCTTTGTTACAGTTATTTCCCCTGGATCGAAAATTGGCTCAACCAGAAATCCGAGCCATCTGGCTAGACCGAGGAACAATTGTCCGCTCTCAAAACGAGCGGGGATTGGCTGAAATTTTCGATCGCCTGGCGCAAGCAGGAATCAACACGGTATTTTTTGAAACAGTTAACGCCGGCTACACTGTTTATCCCAGTCAAGTTGCACCACAGCAAAACCCATTAATTCGCGGTTGGGACCCGCTAGCAGCAGCAGTAAAATTGGCCCGCGAGCGAGGAATGGAATTACACGCTTGGGTTTGGACTTTTGCAGCTGGTAATCGACGTCATAATCAAATTCTCAACCTCGACCCTGATTATCCAGGACCAATACTAGCCGTTCATCCCGATTGGGCGGGGTATGATAACCGCGGTCAAATGATTCCTCTCGGTCAGGGAAAACCCTTTTTGGATCCAGCCAATCCTCAAGTGCAGCAGTACTTGCTGCAACTGTTTGAGGAAATTGTCACCCGCTACCCAGTAGATGGCTTGCAGCTAGACTACATCCGCTATCCTTTTCAAGACGAAGCTACTCTCAAAACTTACGGTTACGGACAAGCTGCCAGAAAGCAATTTCAACAACTGACTGGTGTCGACCCGGTGAATATTTCTCCCAGTCAACAACAATTGTGGCAAAAATGGACAGAATTTCGCACCGAACAAATTAATAACTTTGTCGCTCAAGTATCGCAAAAATTGCGCTCAAAGCGACCAGACTTGATTTTCTCAGCAGCAGTGTTTCCTCTTCCACAACAGGAAAGAATCCGCAAAATTCAGCAGCACTGGGAAGTTTGGGCAAGGCGCGGTGATGTAGATTTAATCATCCCCATGACTTACGCCCGAGACACTTTTAGCTTTGAACAACTGGCGCAACCTTGGATTGCTTCCACAAAATTGGGTTCTGCCCTTATCATTCCAGGAATTCGTCTCCTTTTTTTACCAACTGTAGGGGTATTCGACCAAATTCAATTGGTTCGCGACTTGCCAATTAACGGTTACGCTTTATTTGCTGCGGAACATTTTCACAGCGATATCCAAAAAATGTTCAGCCGCACTCAAGGAATGCCAAAACAACCAAATCCTTTACGCCAGCCTTTTCAAGCTGCTGCTGCTCGTTACGCTGCTTTACTAGGAGAATGGAACTTTGTCAAACAAAATCGTCGCTGGCGATTACCAGCTATGGTGACATCTGATTTTGATGCTCAAGCACAAGTGGTGCAAGATGCTCTCGAGCAACTTGCCCGCAAACCCAACACCAGTAACTTGATAGCTGCAAAAGCTGCTTTGACTCGCCTTCAGTCTCAATTTCGAATTTGGATGCGTCCGCAAGCTTTAGATAATCCTTATCAAGTCAAAGTTTGGGAAAATCGTCTTGTTGCTATTGAAAGACTGTTGAGTTACGGCACCCGTGGCAGGAAAATGTAATTGACTTTACCAACTTCTTGTCCTCAAAAAACACCATTAAGAGTTTGAAGCCGTTGTTACTTCTTGCAAAACCTCAGCCATCGGATGCTCTGGAGCTTCAAATTCGAGCCAGACTTCATACCTGGTCAAGGGAAAAGGTTCTAAAAGTTTATCTTTTTCCCGACTTTCCATTTGCCACCAAAGAGTTTGTACAGCTATTTGTTTGCCATCTATAGACTCAAAAGTAATTTCTCCTATGTTATTAACACCTACAATTTCCCTACCATTTTGCAAATGAGCGCAATTATTGCTGCCATTTTTTGCCATTGCTAAATATTTTTGCAAAGCTAAGTTGCGGTCTTCTCCTGGTAAGGGAGCAATTACGGACTGCGACTGCTTGTTTTCCAAGCTGGATGAGTTAATGTTATCCAAACTTTGTATTTTACCAACCGATTCGTCTTTCCCTAAAATAAAATCAATTCGATACCACCAATCAGGTTTTTTAGTAATTTCTAATATTCTGTGCCAGCTGCGTTCTCTAACTAAATCTAGCTTGGCAGGGTTACCTTTAATCTTTAAGGGAATAGCAAGCAGTATTTCGTCAGCAAAAGTATATATAACACCAACTTCTATTCCCTTTTCTTGTGGATTGTTCCATCCTAGAATTTCTGCTGTTGGTAGATAATTAACTGCTCGAATTGGAGAAAAACCTTTTTGATGTAATGAATGACTACCACTGGCGCCGCTGACTTCATTTTTCAAAGAACTGCTGGTAAATTGGACAACAATTAATTCTGTGTTGCTATTTTCTAACTGTTGGAAAGGACGTGTGGCTGCGTATTGCAAGCGAGCTGCAAAACTGTAGTGCACGTCACCGGATAATATAATTACCCGCCCTTGTTTTGGCGGTGAAATTCGTGATGCTAAAGCAGACAGCAATCTTTCCCAAGCTGTCGGTTCTAAACTCCAAGCTTCTGGATCGAAACCCCAAGCAGTACTGCCAAGTTTTTGTGCACAAGCTTTAGTAGCTTTTTGTATACTTTCTAAAAATGGCACCCCAATTACAGGAGTAGGTGAAATTACTAAAGTCACTTGTGTATCTTGGGAATGAACTACTGAGGAAATTTGTTCCCTACAGCCTTCCTCGCTCAAAAGCGCAGGAAAATCGAAATCTTGGCCTGGAAATGCTCGCCAAGTACGCGTATCGAGTACTAAAACTTCGTATCCTGGTCCTCTGACGGTATAATGCCACCGCAGGGAATCACAGGGGTGGGGTACTTGCCGGGGATTGCTATGGCGAATGTCTTCAGGAAATGGTATGTTGAGCAAGCGTGTTATTTTCTGTTCCGATTGGGTATTTTGACCGCCTGCAACTGTCCATTCTGCCACAGCTTGGAGTAATGCCGCACCTGGTTTACCATCTTCAAAGTAGTCTGGCGTATTTCCCCAGGCTTGGTAGATGGCGTAAGCTGCGAGACCATTTTGTATAACTCGTCTGCCAAGAGGTTTGCTAAGGACGCGATCGCACCAAGTTACATTCAAATACCAATCATCTGTAATTTCATGGTCGTCAAATATCATGTAAGTAGAAACATTAGCCAAAGCTCGCCTAGTATTTTTGAGAGTTTGGCGAAAATTTTGTAAATGCTGCAATTCTTTTTCAAACAAAGCTCGACCTGCTGCAAATTTTGGTGAATTGGGATTAACATCTGCAAAGGATGGCAACTCTTGCAGTTGTGGCCATAAAATATCAGACCAGGCAAATAAATACATCGTACAAAATTCACCAAATGTAAATAAATGACTTTTAGCAGTACGAGAAATTCTGTTAATTTTATTAATACTTGCTGTTAAACCTGCAATACGCGTTGCTAAATAATTTCGTTTACCAGGATGTAATTTTTCCGGATCGGTAACAACTGGTAGTACTTCTGACCATCCCAAAAGTGTTTGGCTGGCATCCAAAAGCATAAACAATAACGCATCTGCCACATCATCTACGTAAATTTGATCGCCGGTGAGAAACAGCTGGTGCGGTCGTTTTTTCGGATCTTTTGCTAGCGCTTGTGCAATCATTTTGTCAGCTGCAGCTAGCGCGTCCATACTTTCGCCGTGGGGTTTGCGACAGGAACCGTGAATAATGTGTAAATCTTGGAAATTATTCGGCATCATAGCAAAACTGGGCAATTCGTATTGAGGATATGTAATGTCTGCTATTGTGCCTTCTAGATTTAAAACTCCTGCTTTGGTTAGTGTTTCTCCAGAAGCAAAAGCTAAATTATAAAGATAAATTTCTCCATGGGAAAGTACAGCTTGAGCAGCTCTAGCAGTAACGGCAACAACATGTAAATTAGTACCGAGTTGTATTGTTTTTTTCCTACCTGTAATTAATACTTTTTTGTTAGTGTCAAAGATAACTAATGTGACGATGCGGCTTTGTTTTAAAGCTATCCAAACAGTAACAGCATTAGGTTCGGTACGTCGTAAAATTGGTCCTGCCAGAATGAGAGGGATTTGGTGAATTCGTTCTTTTAGTGGTATCCAACCCATGCCATTAATGCTATCAAACACTACATTTTGAGTATATTTGTCCGCTCAATTATATCGACTTTCCCAAGATAATTTTTTCTGTCAATTTTTATGACTAGAGCAAGCTGTGCAGATTATCTCATATACTGGCTTAGTAGCGATCGCCCACCATAGCCAGCAACTACAAGAACAAGCAAAAATGCTGACCCAACTTTATTTGTAGTTAAAATAATTTAGAGTTTGCCCACAAGACAACCTCAGTTTTTTTTAGTTAGTAGTTCCTACCTTTTGCAGACAACAACTGTTAGCTATTGGAAATCAAAATTGAAAACGGAGGTAAAATGCAGCACCTGAGCAATTTATTAAAGATTGAAAACTCCCAGCTAGCTTGGGTACTGCGTTTGGGTTTGTACGGACTGGGAAGGCAATTACAGGAAGCGCTCAAACAAGCTACAACCGATCCTGGTAGCGCCATTTGTCGCGAACTTCTGCAAAACTGGATGAACTTTTACAACCAAAGGAATCAAACTTAACTTCCCTGTGGGATGATGTTTTTGAGCCAGTTCCACCAGAAGCGGCCAGCAACATGAAACTTCAACTTGTGGCTGAAAGTTTGCTTGCCGAGCAGGAATTGTCTTACTGTATCGGTGAATACCAATTTTGCAGCAGTAACGACAGTGATTTGTGGAACGAAATGCAACGCCTGCTGTTGCGACTTCCAGACAAAATAGCTTGCTTGCAGCAAAAGCGTATCTTAGCCCAAGTTAGTGAACTGGGTGCTTGGGAAGATTGCATGTTAGTGAAACAACTTCCCTTTTATCGTCACGAGCATGTTTACTGTGGTTTGCAAGGTGATATCAAAGCTAGTGGGTTGTGTTTATCAACTCAAGTTAATTTCGATCCACGACTGCAGATGCAAAGGACCGGTACAGAATTAGATATTTGGGCGGGGATTGTATCCGTTTGTCTAAAATTTATCGAAATGGATGTGAATTTACATCATACTTTGAAAAGTGTGGATTGTTTCGGCATTAGGTCTTTAAATTTAGAATCGGTAAAGTATACTAGCGCACTTTTAGACCGGTTTCACCGCGTCCTTGCTACTGCTGTCAGCGCCGATGCGGTAACAGCTGTACATGCCAGACTAGATTTAGATGAAGCAATCCATTCCTTAATTTACCTGCCAACAGAGCGATCGCTTTTCTTGGTGGGGAAAGTTGCAACAACAAGCACGTCGCACTCTTGATTTAGCAGTGGAAGCAGCTCGTAATGCTGGTCACTACGTGCAGATCCGCCCTTTATGGGGAACTTATGCAGATGTGTATGCTTTCTCAAAGGACGATTTGCAGCTAGATACAGGCGCTGTACCGGGAGAAGTGTCTGCGTGTTTGCGAGTATACGCCAAAATCGATGACCAAATCATACCGGGATGGGTGCTTTTTCGTTCTGCTTGAGAAAATCTGCAATGGTGTCAAATTGCTAAGGGTAGTTCTTCCCAACTTTTGGATTGGTATCCATCTTCACGCAACAGCTCCATAACCTTATCCTTGTATTGTTGAAAAACAGGGTGACGTTTGACGTGAGGATGAGCTTCCCTTGGTAGTTGAATTTGCAATTCCTGTTTGATCGTACCCGGTCTGGAACTTAACACATATATGCGTTGAGAAAGAAAAATTGCTTCCTCAACATCGTGAGTAATCAGAAAAATAGTAGTGTTGGTACTGCGCCAAATTTCCAGCAAAAATTGCTGCATTGTTTCCTTGGTCTGAACGTCTAACGCACCAAAAGGTTCATCCATAAGGAGAATTTTGGGTTGGGATGCTAAAGCACGAGCGATCGCCACCCGTTGCTTCATTCCACCCGATAGTTCCTTTGGAAGCGCTTTTGCAAACCCCGACAACCCAACTACTTCTAAATAATAAGCTGCTTGTTGTCGTCGTCTTTGTTTGGGTACACCCTGTAACTTCAAACCAAATTCCACGTTTTCTGCAACATTCATCCACGGATAAAGGGTGTAACTTTGAAATACCATACCGCGATCGGGTCCTGGTCCCGTTACACGCACTTTATCAACCAAAATCTCTCCTGCAGTCGGAGTATCCAATCCCGCGATCAACCGCAGCAAAGTTGACTTACCAGAACCACTTGCTCCCACCGCACAGACAAACTCTCCCTCTTCTACATGCAAGTTGATGTTTTTAAGAGCAGTCAAAGAACCCCGTCTGGTATGAAACTGCTTGTGAAGCTGGTTAACTTCTAAATGCATAATTTATATGATTCCCCCTTTTCCCCTAATCACTAGCCCATTTACAAGTAACACGCAGTAACAATCGAAACAAAATGTCAATTATTAAGCCAATCAAACCAATAACAATTAAACCTGCAAAAATTTCATCGGTTTTAAGATATCTTTGAGCAACGCTAATTCTTCGCCCCAGACCTTCTGTCGCCGCTACTAATTCTGAAACAATTACTAAATTCCAAGATGCTGCCATGTTAACGCGACAAGCATCGATAATATTTGGCAAAATAAATGGGAAAATAACTTGCAGCAAAACTTGTTTTCTTACCCCACCTAAAGTATAAGTAGTTTCCAGTAATTCTTTAGGAACAAACTTAACTGCGTCCATAACCATTAAGGTGTTAAAAAACAGCGTGCCGATAAAAATCAGCATGATTTTGGGAGTTTCCCCCAGACCAAAATATAAAATTAACAAGGGGATAAAAGCTGGAGCAGGCATATACCGAACAATGCCAATAATTGGCTCTAGTAGTGCTCGAATGCTGGCGAAACTTCCCATTAAAGTTCCCAAGGGAATCGAAATAATTGCTGCTAGCAAAAAACCAGTTATTACCCTAAATAAACTGTAAGCAATATCTTTTTGTAAATCTCCTGTTTGCAAAAGCCTTTGAAATGCATTCCAAACTTGAATTGGAGTTGGCAGAAACAAAGGTGGAATTAATCCAGTATTGGAAACAATCCACCACAGAATAATGGGAACAGCTATGGACAGAAACATTAAAGTCCAAGCTAGTTTTTTGGGAATCTCCTCACCAATTCGCCAAAAAATTGTTTGTCGTAAAGTTTTCTGGGGTTGCCTGGAATTCATGGCTGGCAAATTTTCAGCGTATCGGTTCATGATTTTCGTTGCTCGGCGCAGGCTTTTACAAAGCGATCGTCAAAGATTTTGTCAATATTAGGAGCTTGTTTAATCAAACCACTTTCCACCAGAAATTTACTGATTTCTCCAGCAGCATACCTCAAAGATGTCATGTTGTTACCGGGGCGAAACGCTTGCAAATTTTCCTGTAAAGAAAAGATTTTAGTACCTGCGTCGTAAGCTTTATATTCCGCCACTGAAACTCCAGCTTTTTTGGCCATAATTTCATAAGCTTTTTCTGGATTTGTCTTGATAAAATCTAAAGTAGCAAACCAAGTATTCACTAAAGATTGCACATCTTGGGGACGCTCGTTAATTAATTGGCGAGTCACTACTAAATGGTCGGGAATTGCACCGGGAAAGTCTTTGGAACTAAATAATTCTTTACTACCAGGACGCGATAAAGCTTTGGTAGTAAAAGGAGCAAAAACACCAACAGCATCTACTTGACCAGCAACAAATGCTGCTGCCGCTGCGCCTGTTTCTAAAGGTTGAAATTGAATATCTGCTGGAGATAAACCTGCTTTTTTTAAACCCAGCAATAAAAGAAAATGGTCAACAGTTCCTTCTTCAGCAGCAACTTTTTTCCCTTTTAAATCAGCAATGCTATTAATTCCTTCTCGGACAATTATTTTGTCATTGCCAGTGGAATTATCGTTAACTAAAACGATAACTTGATCGGAACCGGCAGCGACGGAGCTGATGGTATCATTTAGAGTTTGAGTATTTGCATTTAGTTGTCCTGCTCTTAAAGCATTAATGGAATCTAAATAGCCATCAAACCACTTTAAATCTACGTTAACTTTATTAGCAGCAAATAAATTTTGTTCTTGAGCTACTTGCCAAGGAAACCAACCAGGCCAAGCACTAAAACCTAGTTTAATTGCTGTGGAGTTGTTGGATGTAGAGGTTTGCGGAGATGGCGTACAACTAACAGCAATAACAAGACTGAGTAAAAAGACTGTGAATAAAGATAGTAAATTGCGAATTCTCATCTTACCTCACTACTGACTTGTGCATTGATGGAAGCATGCAGTCATGTTGGGTTTTCTGAGGTTAAATACCAAGCTCCTCAACCTATCATCACTACTACCGGTGTTGTGAAGTTTGCGATCGCGTAGCAGCTGCAAAGCAGCGTCGCACCCAATCAAACCAAGCTTCCAATCCCTCACCAGTTTTTGCAGAGACAGGGATAATTGCCACATCAGGATTCATTTGCCAAACATTTGCTGCGATCTGGCTAACATCAATATCTAAATAAGGAGCCAAATCAATTTTGGTAATTAAAAGACAATCTGCTTCTTGAAACATAATTGGATATTTCAGCGGTTTATCTTCGCCTTCAGTCACGCTTAATAACGCCACTTTAGCGTGTTCTCCCACTTCAAATTCGGCTGGACAGACTAAATTGCCAACATTTTCTACCAACACTAAATCAAAATCAGCAGCATTGTATTCCTGTGCCAATTGATGAATTCCACCCGCTACCATTTTGGCATCCAAATGACAAGAACGTCCCGTATTAATTGCTATCACAGGAACACCATATTTCTGCAGGCGTTCGGCGTCTAAATTTGTTGTCATATCTCCTTCAATCACAGCAATTTTTAACTCGTCGCTCAAACTGGCTAGAGTGCGTTCTAGTAGTGCTGTTTTGCCAGCACCCGGACTGCTCATGATATTGAAACAAGTAATTCCCCATTCGTCAAAATGGGAGCGGTTGTGGTCAGCACATTGTTGATTGGCATAAAGCAGGTTAATTCCTAATGCAGCGTTAAAGGTTTGATGCATAACCGTACTCAATTTTGTCAATTTTTAATTCCCTACCTGAGCGAATATCATCCATGGGAGAATGGCAATCAGGACAGGCATATTGCAAACCAATTTGTGGGAAATATTCTTGTTGGCAACGATGACAAAAAGCAATTAGCGGGGTTTCTTGAATTACTAGTTTTACTCCTTCTAAAAAGGTGTTGCGTGTTTGAACTTCAAAAGCAAATTGCAAACTCGCAGGTTCAACACAAGTAAACTTACCAACGATTAAATGAATTTGGGAAATGCGAGGCTGTTTTGGTTGAGATTTCCACCAATTTTTGACTGTGTAAATTAGCGCTTTTGTCATGTCTGTTTCGTGCACAATTCACCTCCATTCTTCAATTAAGTGTGCCTTGGCTTCTGGGTGAATATATGCAGGTTTTTGTTTGCGCGGTAACTGTCCAGATACAACTAAATGTGCCATTGTATCGCAAATCACTCGCGTTGCCATTAATGAGGTAATATCGCTAATATCGTAGGGCGGCGATACTTCTACCACTTCTAGCCCGCACACCAGTGCATTTTGGACAATTTTACCCAATAAATACAATGCTTCCCGCGGTAACAATCCGCCCGGTTCTGGCCAACCAGTTCCAGGAACAAAGCCAGCATCTATGCAGTCAATATCAAAGCTGATATAAACGCAGTCCGTACCGTCTAGTGCTCTTTCTAAAGCAAAATTGACAGCTGCATCTAACCCCATTTCTGTGATATCGGTAACTGTGAGGATGTTTGTGGCTCTTTCGCGACAAATTTTGACACCTTGACGCGGTACTTGCCAACCACCAATCCCCAATTGCACTAAGTTTTTTGCAGGAGCATTTTTGATATTTGTGGCGTGGAACCAGGGACAGGTGTGCATTCTTTCATCCAAGTCTGTTTCTTGGGTATCGACGTGGCGATCGAAGTGAATAATTCCCATTTTTTTGTCACCTAGATGGCGACAAATTCCCCGAACTGTGGGAAAACCAATGGAGTGATCGCCTCCCAAGATAATGGGAAACGCACCGGAACTAAAAATGTGGGCAATTCCTTTCGAAATTTGATCGAAGGATTTTTCATTATTGGCGGGAATGGTGAAAATATCACCGACATCACAAATAGTAATTTGTTCGCGCAAATCCACTCCCAATTCAAAGTTATAAGGAGTGTATAATGCAGAAATGCGGCGGATGCCTTGAGGTCCAAAGCGGGTTCCTGGTCGATAGGTAGTCCCGCTGTCGTGAGGTACGCCGACGATCGCAACGTCATATTCACCAACTTTGCGTACATCTTCTAAATAAGGTGCTTTTAAAAAAGTATTAATCCCTGCAAAGTGAGGAAGTTCACCGCGAGAAAAAGTGGGAATCGAGCGATCGCGTATACTTTCTGCTGCTTCTAGTCCTAATTCTAATCCTTTAGAAACTTCCTCCTCCCAACCTGTAAGCGGTAAATTCGCTTCTTTTTCCAATGCTCGCTTTGCTTGGGTATAAGGCGGTTGAAAATGAGAATTGGAGTTATAAGAAGATTGCTCAGTCATTTTCGGGAAAAGAATTTTCAAAATTTACAAGCCAAAAACTATAAGCCCGGGGTCATAACAGCACGTATATCTGCTATCGATCTCCCGGGCTTTTTTCCCGCCGTGTGGCCAGTTTTTGTTTAACTGGGTGCTTCTCTTGGACCAGTCATTTAACTTTACATCCTGTTAAACCGGAACCCTAGAAGCTATTTGTATTTACCCGATTGCTAAGTAATTTTTGGGTGATTGTTTGTGCAATTTGAGAGCTTGACCGCGTCATTACTTTGCAAGCACGCAACTAGGAAATACCTTTGAGTATCAACCTGTTTGCGCGTGACTTTTGTAGGTGTAACTTTCCTATTTTGACACGGGCATTTTTTTAGTGCTCTGCTTTAGAAATATCAAAAAGCTTTCTAGCAAAAAGTATTAAAAAATACAAAATTTTAGAAAAGTTTAGAGGTAGCGGGTGAGCTTTCAGCCGTGATTGTATGTCTAGCCACTGTTCCTAGTGGGAATCTGTGGCACTTTGATAAAGACAATTCCAAAACAAGAAAATGTGGTCAAGGTCAAAGTTATTGTCAATGTCGACAGCACAGTTGAAGTCAAAGTTAAAGTTACAGTCAAAAATGCTTTGAAAATTAAAGTTCACGTTCTGGTCAACAAAGAGATTGGGGTCAAGGTAAAAGTTCATGTTTATAACCATTCGCCAGACACAATTGCTACAACTGACGAATGTAAAACGCCACCATAACTGCGATCGCCTGCTAGCTGCAAATAATAAATACTAAGGGAAAAAGACAGTTTTCTCCCCCTTGTGAGTACTGAGGTATTAAAAGCCATCAAAATTGCTACCATAACTGTGGAAAAAGGGTTTTGCTACTAGGAAGCCGACAAGCGCGTTGGCTTTGTTTTTTATTTCATTACACCTGCTTACCAAATATGAGGTAGCTCATAGAAAAACCCCAGCTGTTGTGCCACTGTAATAACAGAAGAAATGAGTTCAGAGGTTGAGTTGATGCGAAACCCTACTCTCAATCTGCAAACTGCTCCTGGACATCAAGTTCTGGCTGCGGCTGGCAAGCGAATTCTCCGCCCAGGTGGACGAGCTGCAACGGAGAAATTATTTCAATGGGCGGATTTTAAACCGGGTGAAACTGTTTTAGAATTAGCAGCTAGCTTTGGGGATAGCGCCATCGCTCTAGCAAAACGCTATGACCTTTACGTGGTTGCAATCGAGAAAAATCCTGACAGTGTTGCTCGCGCTCGTACTAACGTTGCTGCCGCGGGATTGACCGATCGCATCGAAATTATTGAGGGCGATATCTTTGATATAGATCGGCTGGGAAAACAGTTCGACTATGTGCTTGCAGAAGCTATTCTGACAATGCAATCACCATCAGGTAAAGCCAAGATTTTGCGAGGAGTGCGCGCTCGCCTCAAACCTGGTGGCAAGTTTCTTTCTCACGAACTATTAGCGCAAAACAATGAAAGTGAGATTCATCAGGTATTGTCACAGGTGATTCGCGTCAATGCCGCACCATACTCAAAATCCAACTGGATTGCTGCCTTTGAAACAGCCGGGCTAAAGGTACAACAGCATCAAACTGGGATAATGGGACTTTTGAATATCCAGCAAATACTGCATGATGAAGGCATTATTGGTACAGCTTTAGTATTGTGGAACATTATCACCAAGCCACTTTTACGGCAACGGATTTTGCAAATGCGCCAGGTCTTTAATCAGTACAAACAGGATTTAGGGTATATCATTATATGTGCTCAACGCCTTTGAGGGAGGCAGTTATGTCTGTTACTTTAGTCTCATCTGAATCATCAACGATTCAATTGCACGATGTGATTGATTATCCAGAAGCTGGTGTATTAAGTAAAGTTTTATTCAAAGATAAATGCTGTCAATACACACTCTTTTGTCTGGCTGGTGGTACTGAAATTTCCGAGCACGCGTCTGCACGCAATGCCACCATTAATGTCATTGAAGGACGCGGTATACTCACATTGAAGGGAAGTGAGATTTCTTTGACTCCTGGTATCTTTGTTTTCATCCCCAAGCATGCCCCTCATGCCTTAAAAGCTCAAGAAAACTTGGCATTTTTACTAACGCTCTCTGAATAACTCCCAGATATGAATTTACTTGCCAAAAAGGCTAATTTTGCTCGTCAAGAAACTATCACAACACAAGTATGAGCCAATCGACGCTTAATTCAGAAATCCTACCATCAACAGCCAGTAAACGTAAAACATCAAATCCACAGGCTTGGTATCGTCCTACCTTTTCACCTGAGCACGGTGTCTATGTTGTGTTGTTAGTATCCTTCCTTACAGGTGTGGCAGCTGCCCAAAACTGGACACTGGCAACAACTTTGGCTTTCATCAGTGCCTTCTGCAGCTTTCAAGCAGAACATCCCCTAATTCTCCAGATTAAACAACACAAAAGCCTTAAGCCTCGTTTTTTAATTTGGGCTGGATTGTATTCAACCGTGGCGTTGGCGATCGCTGTTGGTATTGCTGTGTTTTACCCAATATTACTGTGGATTTATGCAGGAGCGATTCTTGCTTTCTGTATAGATGCAATTTCTGTTTTCCATCGACAGCAAAAGTCAATTGTCAACGAGTTGATTACCTTTACGGCTATATGCCTTTGTGCTCCGTTTGCCTATGCTGCCACCACTGGTACAATATCAAAAACAGCCATCGGACTTTGGATACTGAATACGCTATTCTTCTCTAGTGCCATATTTACCGTCAAATTGCGTAAATCCAAAACCCATTCCCCAATTCCAGGACTGGTGTACCATGCGATCGCCACTCTCATGATTGTGGTACTTTGGAATGTTGGTTGGCTCTCCCGAGTTACTGCTTGTGCCTTTATTGTTGCTGTTTTGAAGTTTGGATTGGTCGTACTTGGGCGAGAATGGTACTGCACGACTCAAATTAAATATGTTGCCATGTTAGAAACGATCTCAGCGCTTCTATTCGGGACGATTGCTAGCGTGTCTGTTTTACCACCCCATCTTTAATTGCTAAAGCAATTATTTATTTATTAACGCTACCAGAGGCGATCGCTTCCAACCCATCCCAATCTTGCACTGTTATTTTTCCACCCCGACTGTAAGATACCCATGGCAAAAGTTGCTTGAACAAACGCACACATTCTTCATAGGTGATACCAATGCTACGAGCTATTTGATAGTAAGGAAGCCGTAATCGCAAGCAATGACCCTGCTGAGTCGCTTCCGTGCCATACTCGCGAGCACAATATTGAATATAGCGAACCAGACGAGCGATCGCCTGTTCTGACATCAGTCCATGCACTGTGTTGTGTAGCTGTTGTAGGCGTTGATTAAACACGTTAAGGATTTTCAAGGCAATTTCTGGAGCTTCTTGAATCGTATTGAGTAAAGCTTCTCGATCCACTATAACTACTTGGCAATCGACTTCTGCTGTCACTGTCGCAGGAGCAATACCATCACCTAATAAAGCAGGTGCTGCAAAGATTTCACCAGCTTTGAGCGTACGCAAAATCGTTTCTTTTCCACTTGCTGCCATTTTGCTGATACGAATCAAACCACAGACAAGAGCATAGAGACTGGGAGAAAGGCGATCGCCTTCTTGCATGATGGCTTTCCCTTTGGCATAAGCCTTAACGACCGCATGAGACTGTAAGTTATTTAATTGTGCATTGTCTAATGATGTGAAGATTGAGATGCACCGTAATTGTTCTATTGTTGCTTGCATGGCTGCTATGCTAATAGCTCAACGCTTACAATAGTAGTTATGATTTTATCAAACCTTTCAATAGTTCTATTAGTTTCTGTAACCATTTGGAAGGATTTCAAACATAAGCAATTTTTTCAATAGCTCTTTGAGTATGAGTATATCTACATCAGAAAGGTGGAAGTTATTTATTGACTAGTTCCAATCATGGCTAGAATGAGAAATTTTGGACAATTGGCTATTTTATGCTCTATTAGTCGATGGTTAATTTTTTGTTTCTTTTTCTAATCAAAAAGGTTTAGCTTCTGCTAAAAAAGCAAGATTTAGCTATTATTCAAATCATTTTAAAAATTAACTACCTCGAAATTGCGACTAATAGAAATTAGGTAAACAGTAAGGGGAAAAAAGACAGTTTTCTCCCCCTTATGAGTACTGAGGTATTAAAAGCCATCAAACTGCAAGAACATGCCAATTTTGAGCAATTCACTATCGCTACCGTAACTGCTTAGCGTTAGCGATCGCAACTTCTGGAAAAAGGGTTTTGCTACTATTTCTAAAAGTTTGAGAATTGGTAGCTGACTTTTAACAAGTTCTCCACCGTTTACCCAATCGAGATAGACGTAACCTTGGTTTGGTTGGGGAATTGGAGCAATATTATCTTGAAAAGTGCGATTTTGAGCGAAGGAGTTGTTGTTGCGAGCAAGGACTTCCTCAATTGTACCAAGATTAGAGGCAAAAATTTCATAATTTCCTTGAGTAGTGTGCACTCCATAAACCTCGGTTTCTAGGGTATACGTTGGTTTAGCGGAAGCGTCAGCAACTTTGGTAGCTTTGAGAAAAGTCCAGGCCGAGATTTTTTGCTTATCTAAATCAAAGCTATTGAGCGACAGTCCCTTTGAGGTGGCAATCGCATCCAAACGGGAAATTGCTGCTGGCGTTGCTGGCGATTTTTCTACTACAAAAATCCAATCGGGATTTGTATTTTGGGGACGAGGTATCAATCCGATAGCGTATTCTCCTTGCACCCAGCTAAAGATATCTTCTTTGAGATTGATATCCCAGCGTTGTTGTAAATCCACTAAAGGCTGCAATAATTCAGACAGTTTTTCTTCACCAGAACCAGATGATATAGAAGTTGCTATTTGTTCCCAGAGTAAAGCTAAGTTGCTGCGATCTAAATTACTCAAATTTGCTCCGGAAACTACTAGCCCTGCGGAAGTGGGAATATATTGCAATGCTTCCTGAGATGGAGATGATACTTCCGAAGTCGGTAAAGTCTGTTTTTCTGCCAGAAAAATCGTTTCTACTTGTAATTGTTTGCGATTGGGTAGAACCAGGGAGATAACTTCGCTGTTGAAGGTTGCTGTTTCTGGCAGTTTCCATCCTTGCCATTGTGCCACGGCAGGAAGGTTGAGAAAAGCCAGTGCAAATGCTTTTTGAGGTACTTGTTTAACAGCTTGCTGGTATTGGCTGGAGCTAGTCAAGTTTAATTGTGCAGCTTGAACGTTATTAATCGCTTCTCGCAATACTTTCGGATCGTTGGCAAATAAAACAAAGCGATCGCCTACCACAGCACCAGATAGAACTTTATCTGTTTGAGAATAGTCTGAAATCAGTTTCACGCCTTCATATTCTTCCACAGCCAAGCTGGAGCCAGTTGCTTTTGCTCGCTTGGAAAAGAATAAATCTACGAACTCGCGGCTTTTTGATGGTGTTTTAGTTGCTATGGCCATTAAGTACCCTGGTTGGCGTCCGTTGTTCGGATCGCGATCGATATCTGAACTTGTGACAGCCAAAGTAATTTCGTTTCCCAACCATGGTTGAATATCTTGCTTGTAATCTATACCTGTGTCAGCGAACAAGCTGCTTTTGAGCTTAGAAATTTCTCCGCCCAGTCCCCAAGAAGACTCTAGTTGCTCGGGATTTACCAAAATTGACACCATCACTGGTGCTTGTTTAGAGATAAAAATTGTTGCTTCAGGCTCTTTAGTTGTTCCGCCAGCAACAAAATTGGACTGAAAAGAATCGGTACAGCCAGCTAACAGCAGCATGAACAAACCAGCTGCTAACAAACGAAAAAATAAACGCTGCTTCATAATTTTTTCACATCAACCACCCAGCGGTGATACCTACACCCAAGAATATTAAACCGCCTTCTCCTACAACAAAGGCGTTTTTACTGCCAAAACTTAGCTTACCTTAAGAAATCAAGCAAATATCTTGACTTTGGAATTGTAGGGCGTAACTTGCTGTGACTTGCTGTTGGGAAGCTAAAGTAGGCTAGTTAGCGCTGGTGGAGTTATTTTTGCCCCTGACAGGAGATTTTTATAGCTTTTTGCCGATACTAATTCCAAAAAATTTGTGCCAACATAAATGATATCCACAATTTACCACCTCTAGAGTTTTTGACAATAGTTTAATGACTGGTCTTTTTAGTAGTCAGCCTATTAGGGAAATTAGTGTAGAGGAACTTCAAAAGCGCTTATTAACACAACAGTCAAACCTGCAACTGTTAGACGTGCGCGAACCTCAAGAAGTAGCGATCGCTTCTATCAAAGGCTTTGTCAATCTTCCTCTGAGCCAATTTGTTGACTGGGCTGATGACATTCTCCATCGCTTCGATCCCCATGCTGAAACCCTAGTTTTGTGCCATCATGGCATTCGTTCTGCCCAGATGTGTCAGTGGTTGGTAGCGCAAGGATTTACAAATGTTAAAAACATTGCCGGCGGTATTGATGCTTACTCTAGCCGGATCGATCCTTCTATTCCTCAGTATTAATTAGGAATGACGATATTAGCT
Source organism: cyanobacterium PCC 7702 (assembly GCA_000332255.1). Classification (GTDB taxonomy): domain Bacteria; phylum Cyanobacteriota; class Cyanobacteriia; order Cyanobacteriales; family Nostocaceae; genus Chlorogloeopsis. The sequence continues at coordinate 348,053 of KB235926.1, forward strand.
TTATTTTGCTATTCTGAATTCAAGACAATACTTAAGTCAGGGTGGAAGGCGAAATCACCGAGAGATTTTTGAGTGGTCGGAACAGTCCGCCTAGTGTTTATATCTAAAATCCAAAAAACTGACAAGACCAACAAAGCAAACTTCTACAAACAGGACTGAATTTGTAGTCGGCGATCGCCTTTTCCTGAAATTGTCGCTGCCAGAGCAAATACTAGCTAAGATTTGGGAAAAGGACACTAAAAACAGTAAATTTGTTTTTAAGTATTTCTAGATACGTCTTGAAGTTAATATCCTGCTTAACTATTATTAATTGCTTTTGACAATTCACTTTGAAAATTAATTTAAATTTGGTTTTGATAAACATCAGACTATGACAGTCCAGCTGACCAATCGACAACAACACATACTTTGGGCAACCGTACGTCATTACATAGCCACGGCGGAACCTGTTGGTTCCAAAGCTTTAGTTGAAGAATACAACTTGGGTATGAGCTCGGCGACGATTCGTAACGTCATGGGTATGTTGGAAAAAGCTGGGCTACTTTACCAACCGCATACTTCCGCTGGTAGGGTTCCCTCTGACTTTGGCTATCGCATTTATGTTGATAAGCTGATTACGCCATCCGATGTTGCCGCACGACAAGTAGAAGATGCTTTGCAAAATCGCCTCAAGTGGGAAGATTGGAGTTTGGAAGCTCTGTTGCAGGGAGCAGCTCAAATCTTGGCAACCTTGAGCGGTTGCATTGCCTTAATTACTATGCCGCAGAACGTAACTTCCCAACTGCGACACATACAACTGCTGCACATTGACTCGGGAAAGATAATGCTGATTGCGGTCACAGATGGCTACGAAACCCATTCAGCGTTAATCGACTTACCACCAGAACGAAAAGAAGCACAACTCGACCCAGAAGTCATCACCCGCGAGCTGCAAATTGTTTCTAATTTTTTAAACAGCCATTTACGAGGACGTAGTTTGGCAGAGATAGCGAACCTAGACTGGAGTCAGCTAGATCGAGAGTTTCAGCACTACAGTGAATACCTAAAAGAATCACTGGCAGAATTGAGCCGTCGCAACTCCATACCAAATTCTACACAAATAATGGTTCGGGGTGTTTCGGAAGTTTTGCGCCAACCAGAGTTTTCCCAACTGCAGCAAGTGCAAACAATTATCCACCTGTTAGAAGAAGAACAACAACAGCTTTTGCCGTTAATATTCGACGAGCCAGAGGTAGATGAAGGCGGAAAATCACGGGTCACGGTTCGCATTGGCTCAGAAAATCCCCTAGAACCGATGCGTACCTGCAGTTTAATTTCTGCTACCTACCGCCGCGGTTCGGTACCAGTGGGAAGTATAGGAGTGTTGGGACCAACGCGTCTGGATTACGAAGGAGCGATCGCTGTTGTCGCCGCCGCTGCTGATTATCTATCAGAAGCCTTTAGTTAGTACAAATAAATATCACCCAAGCATGAATTATTTATTTTGCTACTCTGAGTAAAATAATTATTCATGCAGCAGAAAATTATATTTTGGTTAATTTGGCTGGGACTGAGCGCCTATGCCTTTGTTTTTGCTCCTCCCACTCAACCCGGTACATTCGAGTTAATCAAAAATCTCTCCCTAGGCCAGTGGGAAGGTATCAATCCCCTCATCCTTAGCCTTTTTTGTCTCATGGGTGTGTGGCCGGCTATTTACGGTGCGGTAATATTGATTGAAGGTAGGAGCCAAAAAATCCCTGCCTGGCCATTTGTTATGGCATCTTTTGGAGTTGGTGCCTTTGCTTTGTTACCCTACCTGGCGCTCAGAGAACCAAACACGCAATTTTGGGGAGAAAAGAATATCTGGATCCAGCTAGTGGATTCCCGCGCCACCGGTATTGTCCTAACTGCAGTTACTCTTATTTTAGTTGCTTACGGATTAGGACAAGGAGATTGGGCCGATTTTGTGCAGCAATGGCAAACTAGCCGCTTTATCCACGTTATGAGCTGGGATTTTTGCTTGCTTTGCCTTTTGTTTCCCGTAGTGCTCAAAGATGATATGGCACGTCGGGGTTTGCAAAATCCCCTGCTGTTTTGGTTAGTAGCGCTGATTCCCTTATTCGGACCATTAATTTATCTGTGCGTGCGTCCACCTTTACCATCAAAGTCAGAATAGTTGTAGGAGAACACAAAAGAAAAAGCCGTTCGGTTTGCAATTAGCGAACGGCAATGATTCATTTTTAAATAACCCAAACTGGAATTAGTAGTCAAAATCTCCGCCACCCATTCCAGCAGATGCGGGCGATTTAGCCTTTGGCGGCTCTGGTTTGTCGGCTACAATGCATTCTGTAGTTAGAACCATACCAGCGATAGAAGCAGCATTTTGTACAGCAGCGCGAGTAACTTTGGCGGGATCGACGATACCAGCTTCAAGCATATCGACAAAGGTATCTTTGGCTGCGTCGTAACCAATGTTGAATTCTTTCTCCTTGACTCGCTCTGCGATAATCGCACCGTTTTGACCAGCATTTTCTGCAATGCGGATGAGTGGAGCGTAAAGGGCGCGATTGACAATCATTGCACCGGTAAATTCTTCACCTTGTAAATTCTCAGCTGCCCATTTTTCCAATTGTGGCGCTAGGTGAATCAATGTTGTACCACCACCGGGAACAATACCTTCTTCTACAGCTGCTTTGGTGGCGTTAATAGCATCTTCTAGGCGCAGCTTTTTATCTTTCATTTCTGTTTCTGTTGCTGCACCCACCTTAATTACAGCTACACCGCCAGCTAATTTAGCCAGGCGCTCTTGCAGTTTTTCCTTATCGTAGGAGGACTCGGTTTCCTCAATTTGACGGCGGATTTGTTCGCAACGAGCCTTAACGGCTTTTTCATTCCCCTCGGCGACAATGGTGGTGTGCTCTTTAGCAACGGTGACGCGACGGGCTTTACCGAGCATCTCTAGTTTAACATTTTCTAGTTTCAGACCCGTGTCTTCGCTGATCACCTGACCGCCAGTGAGAATTGCTATATCTTCGAGCATAGCTTTGCGGCGATCGCCAAAGCCAGGAGCTTTGACTGCGGCTACATTCAGCACGCCCCGCATCTTATTCACTACCAACGTCGCCAGGGCTTCTTTTTCAATATCTTCAGCAATAATTAAAAGAGGTTTGCCACTGCGTGCTACTTGCTCGAGTACGGGTACTAGGTCTTGTACCAAAGTAATCTTTTTATCGGTCAGCAGAATGTAGGGTTCCTCCAAAGAGGTTTCCATGCGCTCGGTATCAGTGACAAAGTAAGGAGAGATGTAGCCTTTATCAAAGCGCATACCCTCGGTGATTTCCAGTTCGGTGGTCATGGATTTTCCTTCCTCTAAGGAAATCACTCCTTCTTTGCCGACTTTTTCCATGGCCTCGGCGATCATCTTACCTACTTCTTCGTCATTACCAGCAGAAATAGCAGCAACTTGAGCGATCGCCTTCGAGTCATTAACAGGTCTTGCGTGTTCGGCTATGCGGTCGAGCAAGTAGTGGGTAGCTTTGTCAATTCCCCGCTTCAAAGCAATAGGATTGGCACCTGCAGCAACGTTACGCAATCCTTCCTTGACCATGGCATGGGCTAGAACTGTTGCTGTCGTTGTACCATCTCCTGCGGTATCGTTGGTTTTAGAAGCTGCTTGGCGAATCAAAGACACGCCAGTATTTTCAATATGGTCTTCCAGTTCAATTTCTTTGGCAATGGTTACGCCATCATTAACGATCTGAGGTGCTCCATATTTTTTTTCTAGAACTACGTTGCGTCCTTTCGGACCAAGGGTAACAGCTACAGCTTCAGCCAGGATATCTATTCCTTTTTCCAATGCACGACGGGCGTCTTCGTTATAAACGATCTGCTTAGCCATGAATTTCCTCCAGAAGTTATGAACTGAAGACTATTTATATTTGTAGAATGGGGTTTCCTTATTCGTTTGTGTCTTGTTTGTTAAGCAAGGGTCGCTAATATGTCTTTTTCTGATAACAGAACGTAGTCTTCTGTACCAAGCTTGATGTCCGTTCCGGCGTACTTGGAGTAAAGTACTTTATCTCCAACTTTGACTTCCATTTTTTGACGGGAACCGTCATCGTTGTATTTTCCGGGGCCAACGGCAATAACTTCTCCAACTTGGGGTTTCTCTTTCGCTGTATCTGGCAGTAAAATTCCCCCAGCGGTTTTTTCTTCAGCTTCGTGTACCTTCACGAATACGCGATCGCCAAGGGGTTTGACGGTAGAAACGTTCAAAGAAACGGTTGCCATTTTATGCTCTCCCGACCTAGTTAATAAATGTAAGATTTTCACAAGTACTGATTGCGAGATGCCATCTGGCACGCTACGCGATCGCACTTTTTGATTGGGGATTGGAAAGAGGGTGGCAACTATCGGTCCTCCCTCCCTGTTTTATCCCCAATCCCTAAGTGCTTGTTGTTTGTAGAAATCTGGCTTTGTCTTTGTTAGCTAGCAGTCTCTGTCTTGCTAGCTGCTTCCACCGTGTCGTCTAGGTTGATTTTTACTACCTGACGGCGATACTCCTCCGACTTGGGCAAAGTTAAAGTCAGGATACCATCACAAAACTCTGCTTTGGCGTGTTCGTGCTCTACCGGTAAAGGCAGGGATACGATCCGCTGGAACCTACCATAGGGAAATTCACAGCAGAAGTAGCCTTGATCTTCGCCTCCAGTTGGATAGCGGCGCTCGCCTGCTATCGAGACACTGTCGCGACTGATGTGGATCTCGACATCGTTGCGAGCAACACCAGGCAGTAAAGCACGTAAAATCAGATTTTCTGGGGTATCTTGCAACTCAATTGCCGGTACCCAAGTTTGAGAGCGCTCGCCGCTTAATTCCTTGAACTCATCAAATACTCGATCTATTTGACGACGAAGGGTTTCCATTGTGTCAAAAGGTTGCCAACGTCGGATCATCATAGATTCATCACCTCTATAACAATCTGAGTTTCAAGTGAATTAATCTCATCGAGCTTGCAGTTAGATTGAATGACACAACCTAAACTTTTCTCACTTCCTTGGGGAGGAAACAACCTTACCTGCTTGAGGTTGCTGGTTGAGAAATTGGTGGAACAAGCATTAGAGCTTGTTGACTTACCTGCCTCAGAGATATTGATTAGCACTCTCAATATCTGAGTGCTAATTTAGCGAAGGAATTTCCAAAACAGCAAGTCACCTGATTGTGTGGCTTCCCGAACAATAACTTTCGGTTCTCCGTACTAAAAGGAGATTTGCTGCCTTGTCGCGATCGCCAGAACTTCGAGTTTACCATTACTGACAGTTTTAGAGATTGCATTCTCTGGCATGATTGTTACTAGATTGGCACTCTTGTCCTGGAGCTTAAATTATGATGTGAATGCTGCTGATTGTGTTGTCAAAATATGAATAATAAATTGATACCACTCGATTGTGATGATGTTGTTCTGTTGGGAAAAGATACATTTAAAGTTAGTAGATTAAAAGATTTAATTGCCACGTATGTTAAACAAAAATTACAGCGGCGAATTTCTGAAAAAAACAGTCTTGAGCCTGGTGTTTCTCTGCTCGATTTATTTCGAACCATCCCCTTAAACGAACATCAATTTCAGCTCAAAGAAATTCGATATAGTTATGATATTAAAAGTCACGTCCTCAAAATTGGCAGTCAAGGTTGGCAACAAGGAAAACTAAAAATAGACGTGCATATATCAAGTATCGATTCTAGTTGGAACGAAGTAGATTTGGAATTTTACCCTGAGGAAAAAACAGAACCAGATCCAATACTAGATGAAATTTATCAAATTTTATCTGAAAAGTAGAGGAGATAAATGAAAACTCAAAAATTCGATGCCAAAAAATACGTTCAACAAATGGCATTATTGTTGGACTTACAATTAAAAGATGAATATCTAGATGGAGTAGTAGCAAATTTTGAGACCCTATGCGCGATCGCTGAACTTGTAAATTCCTTTCCCCTAGGTGCACAAATAGAAGCAGCTCCCATTTTTGAACCATGAATCTAAATTTTTCAGATGCTATATCAATTGCAACAGCAGTGCGAAAAGGTAAAGTCAGCGCCACAAAAGTGACGCAAGCTGCTTTAGAACGCATTGCACTGCGGGATCCGGAACTAAATTGTTTTACTGTTGTTACCTTTGAAACAGCTTTAGCAGATGCAGCAAAAATCGACCGAGAAATTGCTGAAGGTAAAAACCCCGGTGTGCTTGCTGGTGTTCCCTTTGCAGTCAAAAATCTTTTTGATGTCGCAGGTCTAACAACCTTAGCAGGTGCTTTAATCAACGCTGAAAATCCTCCAGCTACTGAAGATGCAACCGCAGTAGCGCGGTTAAAACAAGCAGGTGGTATTCTCCTGGGTACCTTGAATATGGATGAATACGCCTACGGGTTCGTAACGGAAAATTTTCACTACGGTCCCACTCGCAACCCTCACGATCTTAACCGAATTGCTGGTGGTTCCTCGGGTGGTTCTGCAGCAGCAGTAGCAGCTGGGTTGGTACCCTTGACCCTTGGTTCTGATACAAATGGTTCCATCCGCGTACCAGCAGCTTTGTGCGGCGTTTTTGGTTTCAAACCAACCTATGGAAGGTTGTCCCGTGCTGGTGCAGCTTTATTTTCCAGCAGTCTTGACCACATCGGTCCTTTTGCGCGTTCTGTATCGGACATTGCTGTTGCTTTTGATGTCCTCCAAGGAAATGACGAACGGGATCCTGTTTGTACCCAGCGTCCTCCAGAATTTTGTTTTTCACAAATACATCAGGGTATCGACGGTTTGCGAATTGCGATCGCAGGCGATTATTTTTGCCAAAAAGCAAATCCGGAAGTTTTGCAAGCAGTGCAAAAAGTTGCCAATGCTTTGGATGTTAAACAATACGTTACCATACCCGAAGTCGAGCGAGCTCGTGCAGCAGCATTTATCATTACCGCTTGTGAAGCAGCAAATCTGCATTTAGATAAATTGCGCCAGCGTCCTCAAGATTTCGATCCAGCTACGCGCGATCGCTTTTTTGCAGGTGCGTTAATTCCCAGTAGTTGGTACGTTCAAGCACAGCGATTTCGAAGCTGGTATCGCCATCAAGTTCGGGAAATTTTTGAACAAGTTGATGTTATTCTTGCTCCCACAACCCCTGTTTCTGCTCCTACCATCGGACAGCAAACAATGATTGTAGATGGACAAGAAGTTGCTGTTCGTCCCCATTTAGGATGGTTTACTCAACCTTTATCGTTCATTGGCTTACCTGTTTTATCTGTACCGGTTCAACGTGCAAATGCTTTACCTTTAGGGGTACAATTAGTAGCTGCACCGTATCGTGAAGCTTTGATTTTGCGGGTAGCAGCTGTATTGGAAGCGAAAAATGTTATTAACAGCACCAGTGGTTTAAGTTAATAGTAAGATAAGTTCCACCTTAAATTCTTTATCTTCCCTTGTCAACATCCTTTTCCTCAAGCAATAGTAGAGCTTAGCACAAGAAACTTGATTAGTATTGTTAGCAAGAAAAACACCTCCAACCTTTTCCTTGCTTTTGATGCAAAATCAGGTCAATTAGTTGGTAGGTGATAAGGGAAAGTAGTACCCATTCACTTAGTGTGCTCACCTACAAAAAAGGTGAGCTTTTCACCTTAGACACTCAGAGGAGATTATCTCACATTTAGTACACTGGTTATAAATTTCTCAAAAAATCTTAAATTGAATGTCAACGTTGACGGTTTAGGGATTGGAAACTTATTAGGGTAGTCACTCAATAATAGAGGGTATTTATTTTCATTTTCGGGTCAATTGACTGACAAGATTCTCAAAATTTTCAAGTTTTGCTGCTAATTCTTCAGGGAGAGAATAGGAGCGTACTTCTATATTAGAGAGAGTATAATCGTAGCTTGCAGGCGAATAAAAATTTGGTTGTTTCCACTGGGCTGTGTCACCTGTATAAGAATTCCATCCTTTGAGATCGGCGACCATTGCACCAGAGGTAGAAGGATAGTCTGGTTCTAGCAAGAACGACTTGGGTTGTGGTGCCCAATAGGTGTTATTATTTGATTGATAATGATTCTGGAAGACCGAGGCGTACATCTTATTGTTTCCAGTGTTTGCAAAAAATAACTTTTGGTTTGTTGCTAAGGAGGACAACAGGGAATTTACGATTTTCAGCGGTCCCAGTCCTACAGGAACGTTAGCGATCTGTTGTACTTCTCCTAGATGATAAGCTGTGGAATTGGAGTAATATCGCCGTGCTCCGACAGCAGACAACTGGTGGAAGTTATTAGCAATCACCGAGTCTTGAATCGTCACGTTTTGAGCATTGCTGAGATTAATCCCTGCATCTTGGGTAGAGTTAGAAATGAAGGAATTCTTGAGGAGGAACGGACCTGGTGAGACCTCTAAAAATAATCCCAAAGAGTTTTTCACTGCCACAAAGTCATCTATAATTATGTTCTGATTTTCGTGGTCGAACCACATTCCTCCTGTCAGATTCCCGATCGCCTGTTGGTTTGCAAGCAACACATCTCGAGCGTGGTGGTGTTTAGAAGCAGCGATAGCCCAACCTCTCCAGTCAGAAAGATGACCGCGCCAGTTGTTAAAATTCGTACTATTCCCAATCCACAAGCCGTTCACCATGTTGTCAGATGATACGCCCATAAAGCCATTGTAGTTAAAGGTGCTGTTTTTTACAGTTACGTTTTCAGTCTTATACAGATAAAGACCCTGGTAATTATTCCACTCAAAACGACATCGATCGATGAGGATATTTCGGTTAATCATCCCCCGTTGGTTGTTCCACTCCTCGCCAAATATCACCCCAGCAGTTTCTCCCAGCGCACCTACTGAGTGTTGGAAAGCGATATTTCGCAGGACAATATCATGCACTTGGTAAAATCGCATCAAGAAGGGATGCACTCCTATCTCAATGGTTGCACTTTTGAAATTAACGTTGCTATCGGGAAGAAAGTAGAGATAGTTCCCGTTTTCATAGCGTTCGGCGACACCAAAACTTCCGGGATAACGAAGTGCACTTTCAGGAGTGACAAAATCTAAATATTCGTAACTTCCAGTACCTCGAAAACTATCAGGGTAAGTGTAGTTATATTTCTCCAGTAACACCTGCTGCTGCAGTCTACCATTTACAAATAAAAGTTCCCTTCGATGCGCGGCGACGTTTTTGGGTCCATATTTACCGTAGGGTCCGCCTTTATTACCAAAATCATAATTCCAAGGCATGCGGTATATTGTACCTTTATCGGTTCTGGCTACGGGTGTCCATCAGAAAGCGGTACCAGATCGGAACCCCTGATGGTTGTCGGTTTAGTTCCCTGTCCTTCAATTACTAACACTACTTTCTCTGGCACCTTGGGAAAGCGGTAATCTACTTTTAATGAACCTTCACGGTAGACATCGGGACTTAATGCTATCTTGGTCGAGATTCCTAAAGACAGATACTCTTTTGCTTTCTGCAAAGCTGCAGCAATTGTCAAAAGTGGCTTGTCTTCGCTTCCATCGTTATCATCGGATGCATTCCAAGTGCTCTTAGATACATAGATAATCTTAGACACTTTCGATTCGTCTATATTAGCACCGGTGATTTTGTTAGCATCCGTGCTTTTGAGGGGTTTGGCTCCTAATTCAATAAAGTCTTCAAT
>KB235926.1:359119-378974 GCA_000332255.1 cyanobacterium PCC 7702
AATTGTCAGCTTTGAGCTTTCGGTAGAATTGCTGTCTTGGGCTATTACCTTGAGCGGATATGCTACAGTTGTGACGAACACTAGGCATATGAGAACAAAGTTGCGTAGCATTAAAATCTCCAAGCTTTGAAGTTTTTTGAACATTCAACTTGATTAATTTACAATGCAAATTAGTATCAAAGTAGTTATTTGTATCGATCGCAAATTTCAGTTATGGCTGTGGAAATAATTTGCAGAATGTGCTAAACAACCATCGCATTCGTGCATTTTCTGAGGATTTTTATATAGTTTATACAAATAATGTGGCAACAGTCCTCCGTTATTCCCACGTCTTTCTTGCTTTTTATATGTAAATATAAATACTAACTTTTGATTATTTAAGTGTAATTACTTAAAAAAGGTTGGGTTTTGTTTCTCAACCCAACTTGTGCAATTTTAGTGATGGTGTTTGTGTTCGTGTTTGTGCGCGCAGCTTTGCAAATCTTGTTCGAACAGTTTTTGAGTAATTTCCCTTAAAGTTGGATCTTTAGGTTTGAGACCAATCCAAGCATCTATTTTTTCAGTATCAAAACCTACTTCGCGGCGATCGCCTATTTCCATCAAAGGACGACGAATTAGTAACGGGTCTTTGAGCATGAGCAGCAAAGCAGTTTCAGCATCAACTTTTTCTGGAACAATCTCACCTGATTGTACTCGGGAAGCAGCGCGGTTAAACCATTCACAGACAGGGCGATCGCCAAAAAAAGAGCGTAAACGTTCTACTGTCCAAGGTTCTGTGAGTAAGTTGTACGCAATGACTTCATGACCTGCAGCTGTTAGTAGGGTTTTTTGTTTAGTATTATTTTTACAGCCTGGTTTTTCATAAAAAATCACTCTGACCATTGCCGTAACTCCTGATGATTTTTAATCTTAAATAAGCCCCTTTTGGTATAGCCTAATTAAATTTTAATATAAAAATAAATGATTTTTTAATTAATAATTTTTAGTAGTATGGGTGTACAAATCATACTCAAATCTTCGTTGAGGATCGGTTTCTCCATAGAGATTAAAAGTAACAGTTACTTCATTTGCTAATGCTTCTACACTATGAATGGCATCAGAAGTGAAGCAAATAATATCACCTGGAAATAAAATTAATTCGCCTGTTTTTTCAATTTGAGCTGGTAATTGGGGGTGAAAAGTTTGTCGCCAAAAAGTGTGTTTTTCTTGACCTTTCAGTACAGCTACTACTCCCCAAGTACCGTGGTTGTGGATATTTGATTTTGTTCCCGGTGCCAAAGTAACTGTTTGTACTGTAAATGGGAAACCAAGTTCTTCATAAAGAAGTAAAACTGAAGTACCAGTTTTTGGACAAGGTTCTAGATATTGGCTTTGCACCCAGTAAGAATTAACAATAAGTCGTCTGACCAGCATTTGAATTTCTGGTAAGCAGCTGATTTCATCTTCTACATTATTGAGAAGGTCTTCTAACTCAGTTAAAAATCGATAAAGACGATAATTATCCCTTAACAAATTCCAAATCTTGGTTGGTGGAGAAACTTGATATTTTCCATCCTTCCCAACAAACCAATTTTGACCTTGCATATTTTTTCTGGTGGGTGTATCAAAACATCTCATAAAGATCCGAATAGGAAAACTGGTAATCAGGGGTCAGCGTGGAGTAAATCCCTAATTCCAGTCATGGGTTTTGATTACCTAAAATTTCGTGAGAACGTATAACAACACGAACAGGATAATCCAGATAACATCTACAAAGTGCCAGTAAATTTCTGCCATTGCAATGCCAGTATGTTTAGCAGCTGAGTAATGGCCAGGACGGCGCGATCGCCACAAAACACCTAAAATTAACAGTAATCCCACAAACACGTGCAAGCCATGGAATCCGGTCATCAAATAAAAACAGTTAGAAAACACATTAGCAGTCAAGCCGTATCCCAAAGTCACGTACTCATAAGCTTGACCGAGCAGGAAGATTGTACCCATGATAGCGGTGAGGGTGTACCACATCCGCATGCCTCGAACATTATTCTTTTTGATAGCCACATCACCAAAGTGAATGACAAAACTACTAGAAAGCAGAATAATAGTATTAATCGTCGGTACAAACAACTCTACTTCCGTTCCCTGTGGGGGCCAAACTTCGTAAGTTGCTCGGAAGAACAAGTAGGTGGCAAAAAAGCCTCCGAACATCAAGGATTCAGATACAAGGAACGCCAAAAGACCTTTGACTCGTAAATCTGGATATTCCTCGTGATGGGTTGCAACAGCCATATCAGTACCATCAATTTTCTTTTTGTTTTTTGGGCACTTTGCTTCCTTTGTAGTTTGTGCAAAAACCACAAAGGAACACAACTAGAAATTAAGGGATGTTGTGAGTGACGCCGACGCCGTAGTCGTAGGGACCGTGGGTCACCACGGGTAAAACTTCCCAGTTTTCAATTAAAGGTGGAGAAGTAGTGGTCCATTCTAAAGTCTTGGCATTCCAAGGGTTAGCACCTGCTTTGCCACCGGCAATCCAGCTCCAGACAACGTTGATGGTAAAGGGAATGACAGAGATGGCCAAAACAATGGCGCCAAGGGTGCAAATTTCGTTGAGAGAGGTAAATTGGGGATCGTACATGGCGACGCGGCGAGGCATTCCTTGCAATCCTAATTCATGCATTGGTAGGAAAGTTAGATTCGTACCGATGAAGGTGAGGAGAAAGTGAATGCGGCCAAGGGTTTCGTTCATCATTCGTCCGGCGATCTTGGGGAACCAGTGGTAAATTCCTGCATAGATACCGAATACAGATCCACCGAACAACACGTAGTGGAAGTGAGCGACAACGTAGTAGGTATCGTGAACGTGAACATCAAAGGGTGCAGTTCCTAAAGTTACACCACCGATACCGCCTAAGACAAACATCATCAAAAAGCCGATGGCAAATAACATGGCGCTGGTAAAGCGGATTTTTCCGCCCCAGAGGGTAGCAACCCAACCAAAAATTTTGACACCGGTGGGAACGGCGACCAGCAAGGTAGAGATGGTGAAAAACATGCGCATCCAACCGGGCGTACCGCTAGTGAACATGTGGTGTACCCAGACAAACAAACCTACAAAGCAAATAGCCAAGCTGGAATAGGCGATCGCTTTGTATCCAAAGATCGGTTTGCGAGCATGAACGGGAATAACTTCGGACATGATACCGAAAATAGGCAGAATCATCAGATATACTGCCGGATGGGAATAAAACCAGAACAGGTGTTGGTAAAGGACAACGTTACCGCCTGCGTCTGGTTTAAAGAAAGAGGTACCGAAGTTGAGGTCAAACAGCAGTAGTATCAATCCTGCTGCTAGCACTGGGGTAGATAAAAGTGCTAAAACCGAAGTTGCCAAAATAGCCCAGCAAAACAGGGGAATTTGATCCCACTTCATGCTGGGAACTTTCATGAACAAGATGGTGATAATGAAGTTTAGGGAACCTAAAATCGAGGAGGTTCCAACCAAAACGATGGCGAGGATCCAAAGTGTTTGAGCCACTGAAGCAGTCACCAGACTCAAGGGTGGATAGGCTGTCCAACCTGACTGGGAACCACCCCCAAACAAGAAACTTGCTAACAGCAGCAATCCTGCGGGTGGATTTAGCCAAAAAGCGATCGCGTTCAATTTTGGAAAAGCCATATCCCTCGCACCCACCATCAAGGGTACGAGAAAGTTGCCAAATCCGCCAATTGCGCTAGGAACGACCCAAAAGAAAATCATGATCGTTCCGTGGTTTGTCATGAAGGCGTTGTAAAGATTGGGATCTAGTAAGTCAGCGTTTGGTGTTGCTAGCTCTACACGCATAGCAACCGCCATCAGTCCACCAATGAGATAGAACAAGAATGCCGTTACTAAGTATTGGATACCGATGACTTTGTGGTCAACATTGAATCTAAAGTAGTCGTACCATTTCCACTTTTGAGGATGGTGGGTACTTTCGGAAACTATTGCGCTGGTGCTTTCGGTTTCTGGTAGCGAGGAATTTCGAGGAATTTCGAGGGTCATAAGCAATTAGGACTGGTGAGAGGGTTCTTACATTTTTTGGCTGTGGGAAGATAATTCTGCAGGAGTGACTGCTACAACTTGTTCGGGTTTTTGTTGTGCAACTCGGTTTTGTTCTAACCAGCTTTCAAACTCGTCAAGAGTGTGAACTATGACTTGCGATCGCATAGAACCGTGATATCCACCACACAATTCTGTACAAATGATTGGATACGTACCAACTTTGGTGGCAACAAATCGCAACTGTGTTGGTACACCAGGAATTGCATCTTGTTTTAAGCGAAATTGCGGTACCCAAAACGAGTGAATCACATCTTTGGCGCTCAGATTTAATTGCACCTCTGCACCAACGGGAACATGCAACTCACCAGCAGTGACACCACTGTCGGGATAGTTGAAAATCCAAGCAAACTGCATTCCCGTGACATCCACAGTTAAATCGACGGGTTTGTTTGGGCGATCGCTTGCTGCACCAATACCGATTAGCGACTTGTTCTCTGTCTTTGATGCGTCCAAAGGCGATGATACCAAGGTGGTTTGTGCTACTTGAGCGACGTGAGACGAAGTATGGTTGTGAACGTCTAGTCCCCCCATGCGTGCAAAGACGTCTACACTGTAGATTCCCAAGCAAATGACGATGATACTTGGAATTGCTGTCCAAAAAACTTCTAAAGGTAAGTTACCCTCTATTGGTAACCCATCTCCCTCATCACCTTTTCGGTAACGAAACTTCCACAAAAAAATCACAATTGTTCCTTCTACTACTACAAATAATGCAGTAGCAATCGTCACCATAATATTAAAAAAACCGTCTACTAAAGGCGCTTGCACAGATGCTTGTTCCGGTAGTAGACCGTGATTTTGACCAAACCAAATGCTGAAAAGCGTGATTAAAATTCCAGCAACTAAAGTTAACAGGGAAATAGGAATTTGTTGCATACATACCTGCTTTTTAACACGTTTTCAAGGTGTGATTCTCGCCAATTATCAAGCAGTATACGTGCCTTACTTTCACAAACAGAATTGCTGGGGTTGTCTGTGGTAAAAATTTAGCAGTTCTTACAGTTTTCTGACGCGGAATAAGGTTATCCAATAGTTTTATTGTCGATGTTTTTTATAAAGAATCAGGGGGAATTTAAGCATATTTTAATTTCTCTTTTCCCCCATCTATTCTTTCTGGAATTTTCCATCATTCCGCTTTTACTGTGGTGTTCGAGAAGAATTTGAAGCGAATTGTAGCAAGGTTATTTTTGTTAATTGCTGACAATTTGGAATTGACGTTTTTGTTGGCAGCGAACTTTTTGTGAAATTGTCACCAATTTCCAGTCTTCCCCTCTTTTTGACTTGCTACTTTTATTACTCTTCTGGACACCTGGTATTTTTGAGAACAATAAACAGCTTTTTCCCACCCCAATTTCTAGTTATTGAAGGCAGCATGTGTGTAGCAGTTTTTTGAACAAATTCTGGCACAAGCTTCACAGCCAATGCAGTTTTCTGGGTGCGCTATAGTCATCACCTTCTTTTCGATTTCATCGTCATCTTCATTATCCACAAATTCCCCTTCTTCATTCATTGCTTTTAGTTCCAGTACATTATGACCGCATATTTTAAAGCATCTGCCACAACCAATACATTTGTCTTGGTCTATCGATTGAATAAATTTCGGTATCCAAGTTTTACCACCAAGTGTTAATCCTGTTAATACTGCCATGAAAGCACCTTTAGTTTTGTACAAGTATGTTTGCGCTTTATGCTCATGCTAACATAATATTGGTTTTTAATTTCAGTTTTTGTTTTCTGATAATTCTCTACTTTTCTAGAAAAATTGAAATTATTTACTAATAAGATTTATCAACCAATTTTTCAGTATTAGTATAATTTGCCACTGCTAAACTTTAGTTAGGAATGCCTGGGAGAATCATCAAAATGTAAATCAATTGACAGAATTTTAATTTTTGTTAAATATTAATAGTATTAATATTTTTCAAACAACCACCAAATGGGCAACAAAATATTAGTAATAAGAAAAAATTCAGTCAGCTTTTTTCTGAAGATAAAAACTATAATCACGTCAGCAGAAAAATGAAGTAATAGTCTTTAGCTTGCAATGAACACATTTTGTGCAAAATTTATGAAATTTATAAATAATCAAGATTTCCAGACCTAATCTGGTTAAAAGCTGTATAGATGTGGGTAGTTAGTACAGCAATAATTTGATTGCTGCCAAGGAAAGAATGTGGTTGTGAGCAGTGAGTAAGAACAAAACAAGGGGAAACTTGAGCCAAACATCTCAACAAATATAGTGGCAATAGCCTTATGCCTTATACAATTCCTAATCACAGTTGCGTAGGATGCGATCGTTGCCGTCCTCAATGTCCTACTGGTGCTATCAAAATCGAGAACGATGAATACTGGATCGATCCATATCTTTGTAACAACTGCAAAGGTCATTATTCGGAACCTCAATGTGTAGTAGCCTGTCCTAGTAATTTTCCGATTCCTTTGCAAGCGAAAAGAGGAAGATGCAAAATCTCTGCAAAAGAACTGACCAGTCCAGATTTGTTTTGCAACGGAAAGAACAATCCCTTTGCATCAGCAATTGTCATTTGGGAAGCTTGCAATGTCCTAGCCCAAGGTAGGACGTTACCTTGGGACACAGACGAACGGGGAAATTTATGTTATCGCCGTCAAGTGTATCAGGGTAAAGGAGCGATCGCCTTTCATATTTTGGTATCACCCCAAGCACCAAAAAAATCGCGTCCGGACGATTTAACTGTTATTGAAGCGCTAGATATCAGATCTGCGTGCGTTCATTTAATTTTTGCAGCTTATGCTACAACCTTGGATCGACCTTGGGAGCAGGAATTTACAATTGATGAGCGCCAACTAGAAAAATATTTAGGGTTAGACAAACGCAAAGACCTCAGTAAAGCTGTGAAGCTGGCCTTGATCAAGAACTTGGTACAGCAAGCTTGCTCGCTAATTGTTTCCGTTGACTGGCCGCAACAAGGCCAAATCAAAAGTTTTTCCGTTAAAGAAAGTCATTTGTGGGAGTTGCTAACTATTCAGCACCATTTTCAAGAAGACACTCTTGGCTGCAAGTATCTTGTTGGTTTAACCTTCAAAGTTAAAGCTGGTCTTTGGGCACAACACTTTCTGAACAAACAGGGATGTAAAGAAAAAACGGCATTTTATCAATACGGTAGTTTGCCAAAATCCTTATTAACCACCATTATGAGTATTTGGCAGCAGCACGAGGGTGCAGCGCGATTGATGTTGTGGTTGTTGTTTAAAACTAAAATGGGTAAAGAACAACGCATCACTGTTCCCACCTTAATGCGTGTTGCCTACGGTGAAGAAAAAATAGCCCTAGCCTTTAAGCAACGAGAGGAACGCAAGCGATTGCTGCGGACTTTTGAACACGATTTAGAAGTTCTCAATCATTACGGAATAAAGCCCTTTTTTGACCCTGTTACTTATCCACCCGCCATCCAACCTTTGTGGGCCAAGTTAGTCGATGTTCCCGAAGATCCAGATGAAGCTTTAGAATTTTGGATGAATGACGCTGGTAGCAGCTCCCGTTTGACAGATGTAGGTCCTCGCGGTAAATGGAATCTGTTGATGAACGCCCGCATTTTATCCTTCGATTTACCTTCAGATTGGGAGCAATCTGCAACGGATTTTGAAAAAAAACCACAGCGAAGTGTAAAAAACCGTTCGCGTAGCGTTTCGGATGGCATTAGAAAGTCAAAAACTACAGGCGATTTGATCGGCGAACAAATTTTACGAGCGCGAAAGAATCTCAATCTTTCCCAAAGAGAATTAGCAAAGCTAGCAGGTAAAAGCCAAAGTTGGATTCGCGATATTGAAAAAGGTCGCCTCAAGGCCAAATCAAAAGACCAAGTTGTCTTGCGTAAAGTGTTGGGTATTGCTTAACCAAGCTCGATTGTGTCAATATATTCCGAATGTGGAACGGGATAAATACTTCCGTAGTTGAGCAACTAAAATTTAGTTGCTTTTTTTTTCAGGGTCATTACCGCTTTCTGACAGGGGGGAGCAACGGTGTAAGTTGGAGTGCACAAAATAGCGATATTCCGCCAGCGAAAGTATAGCCAAGAACAATAACATATCTTTTTTTATAAATCTGTTTTCATTCCTTTTTTTTAATTATCATTGTCATGTTTTATAAATATAACTTTCAGAAAAAGGTTTATTGGCATTTGGTTTTCATTATTAGTATTTTCATTTCCCTGCCAGTGCAAGGACAAGTTGTTCCCAAAAAGCGATCGCCGCAGGGACAAACTACCACAACTGAGTTCCTACAACCCCTACCACCAACAGTACCTTTGCAAGAAAAAATACCCCGAACGATTACGATAAAAAAATTTTTAGTGACGGGTAGCACTGTCTTTAGTGCGCAAGATTTTGCCAAAATTACCAAACCCTATACTAACCGTCCTCTGACTTTAACAGAACTATTCGAACTGCGGTCGAAAATTACTAATTTGTATGTGAAAAATGGATACATTACTTCTGGAGCTTACATCCCACCCCAAAAACTCCAAAATGGGGTGATAGAAATCAGAGTAGTTGAGGGAGGATTGGAACAGATAAAAGTTACAGGTACCCGCAGGATCCATCCGGATTACATACGCAGTCGAGTTGCTATTGCTACAAAAAAGCCGCTTCGCCGCCAGCGCTTGCTGGAAGCATTGCAACTATTACAGCTCAATCCCCTGATAAAAAATATCAAAGCAGAATTATCTGCTGGTGTTAGTCCGGGACAAAGCGTGTTAGAGGTGCAAATAGTGGAAGCGGACACTTTTAAGGTGCAGGTGATTTCAGATAACGGGCGATCGCCGGCGGTTGGTAGTTTTCGCCGTCAAATACAACTAGAAGAAGGTAATGTCACTGGCTGGGGCGATCGCGCGATCGCAACCTACAGTAATACTGATGGTAGCAATGCCTTTGATTTTTCCTACTCTTTACCCATCAATGCCCGTAACGGTACCTTATTTTTTAACTACAGTACATCCCATTCTCATGTTATAGAAAAACCCTTCAACATTCTCGACATTCAGTCCAGCTACAACTACTACGAACTGACATTCCGCCAACCAATTATACAAAAACCAAATCGGGAATTTGCCTTGGGTTTAACGCTAACACACCAGCAAAGCCAAGCCAGTTTTTTAAATGGAGAACTTCCTTTTCCAGGTTCGGGAGCAGACAAGCAAGGAAGAACCACTGTCACAATGGTGCGCTTGTTTCAAGAATGGACTAGCAGCAATAGCAAGCAAGTATTTACCGTGCGTTCTGCATTCAGCGCGGGAGTGGATCTGTGGAATCCTACTATTAATGCAAATCCTCCCGATGGTCGTTTTGTTAGTTGGAGAGGACAACTGCAGTGGGCGCGTTTGCTAGCTCCAGATACGCTGTTATTGTTGCGGGGTGATATACAATTGGCAGACCGACCCCTCGTACCCTTTGAACAATTTAGTTTGGGAGGACAAGATAGCGTTCGGGGTTACCGTCAAGACGCCTTGCTTGCAGACAATGGCATTTTTGCTTCCGCGGAAGTACGCATTCCCCTTGTTCGTCTTGGGAAACGCAACTCTGTTTTACAACTAACTCCCTTTATTGATTTTGGTAATGCTTGGAATCGTTCTGGTTCGAAATTCAAGTTAAATACCAATACTTTAGCGTCCGTGGGGTTAGGACTGCGCTTGCAGATCAAAGACCACCTTAACGCTCGCTTCGACTGGGGTATTCCCCTGGTTAGTATTTCTGAAGAAAAAGACTCATGGCAGGAAAACGGTTTATATTTCTCTATTGTTGTCAATCCCTTTTAGTACAAAATTGTTGGCAGACGCATTAAATAAGGTACCGTATCCAGTGATGGAAAATATTTCTACATGTCAAAATAAAAAAGATGTTATCTTAGCAAACGTTATGTATTTAACGTACTTGGACAGCAATAGTTGGCTGGTGGAAATCGGAAGACAACGCATACTTGTCGATCCTTGGCTAGTTAATTGCTTAACCTTTAGTAATTTGGATTGGCTTTTCAAAGGTTACCGAACTCAGCAACATCCCATACCAGAAAATCTTGACCTAATTTTGCTGTCTCAAGGATTGGAGGACCACGCTCATCCACCAACCCTCAAACAGCTGCATCGCAATATTCCAGTTGTAGCCTCTGTTAATGCTGCCAAGGTAGTTCGGCAATTAGGCTACACCAACGTCACAGCAGTTGCTCACGGTGAAAGCTTTATCCTCAACAGCAGCGTAGAAATCAAGGCTGTTCCCGGTTCTCCCATCGGTCCTGCTTTAGTAGAGAACGGTTATCTGCTCAAAGAGTTGGAAACTAGCTTGAGCATCTACTACGAACCCCACGGTTACCATCATCCCTCCCTGAAAAATGCTGCTTCTCGGGTAGATGTAGTCATCACGCCTGTTGTCGATTTGACTTTACCCTTGGTTGGACCAATTATTAAAGGTAGAAAATCTGCCCTGGAAGTAGCAAAGTGGTTGCTACCCCAGGTTATGCTACCTACAGCAGTTGGAAAAGATGTGAAATTTGAGGGATTGTTGACAAAATTCCTTCGTCAGCAAGGAACTGTTGCGGAATTTCGGTCCTCACTGCAGAAGCATCATTTGACGACGCAGGTAATCGAACCACAACCCGGGGAGCGTTTGGAATTGCAATTACAACCCCAAGTAGTGGCAAGTTAGTAAAGTGGTTGGCTTTGGATAGCTTATTTGGATTGTGCGATCGCATCTAAACAAGAAGAAGTTGAATTTCCCAAAGGTCGAGACTGAAAATAGTGACCGAACATTCTCAAGTTAGAACGCAAAAACTGCTGAAGTTTATTGTATCGCTCGGCACCAAGTAACTTTAACAAAGCGATCGTCACGTTCAACCGTAGCGATTGCCAACAATAAGCGAGCTGGGGATAATGGCAAATTGCTCTTCTATATAAAAGACTCGCTTCCTGATAATCTCTGGCTGGGCTTTGGACTCGTTGTCGAGCATGATAGAAGTAAAGTCGACCATAACTGCGAGCCTTTAGGTATTGCAGTTCCGGTGAAACGTAGGAAAATATTTTTTCGATGGCAACACCACAATCTTGCAGTGCAGCTTGCCAATTAGAAGTCATGCTCCGAGAATGCTTGCGGTAGTAAGTGAGTGGCTCTTTAATCACCTTAAAGGGGTAGCGCAAACCGATGCGAACCCACATATCTCAGTCTGCAGCAATGGTAAAACTGGGATCGAACAGTCCTACTTCTTCAAAACAGGCACGACGGACCATTGCCGAGCTGCCACAGCCGATGATATCCTGTTCTAGTAATGATTTGCGCACATCACCTTCTGCATCGCACTTGACAATTGAGTGCCTGCGAATTAATCCCCCCATATTTTGAGAGTACTCGTCAATTAAAATTACCCAGTTGTAAACCAAACCTACCTCTGGATTTTCATCTAAAATCTTTACCTGTTTTTCCAGCTTGGTAGGATCCCACAAATCATCAGCATCTAAAAAAGTGATGTACTCGCCTTGAGCATGAGCAATTCCCCGATTCCATCCTCTGGGAATTCCCCGATTTTCTTGAGAAATCAACTTGATGCGCGGGTCTTTTAACTGAGCAACCCATTCTACGATATTATCTGTACTGCCATTGTTAACCAGTACTACTTCAAAGTCAGTAAAACTTTGCCATAGTACAGATTCCATTGTTTGTGGCAAATAAGCCATTGCATTGTAGGCTGTGATGACCACAGAAACTTTGGGCATAGATATATTTTTCTCCTGATAGCTGGCTTGATAGAATGACATGACAATTAATTCGTTGCACCAAGTGCTTTGGGCGAGTGTTGGCTAAACTGTTGGCTTGCAAATGTTCACTATGGGTTCAGCCACTAAACGATCCGGACGCTGGTAAGTGAGATCGCTGTATTGCTCGCATTCTTCCGGGCGCTTGGGAATGGCAGCAGTATAAACAAAAAACAAGGCAGAACGTTCTTTAGTGCGCAATGTACCGTGATGCAGAACGCTGGCTGTGTCGACAAATATCACTGTACCCGCAGGTCCAATGCACTTCCTCCAAGCTGATTTGGGAATTATGGATGTTAATTCCTCATCTGCAATGCCAAACACGCCTGGTCTTTTTGCAGCACGAGTAATTTGCCACCTTCGCCAAGACCAGCCAGAGGTCAAGTTCCTGGGAATATACTCAAACGGACCTGTTTTTTCGTCTACATCGTTTAAGTAGACAATAATCTTTACTACACGACGATCTTCTATATCCCAATGCCATCTTTGAATTCCGCACTGTTTGCTACTGGGGAAGTCTCTGCGCAGGTGCACGCCTTGAAACTTGACTGGCAATCCCAGGTAGTTTTCTGCTATCTTCAGCAGGCGATTTTCTTTTCCCCAACTGGAGAATTCTAGCATGTCTGTGACTGTACAAATTTGTGGTTCCGTCTGTACTGACCAACCAGCTGCTGTCATCAGCTGCAGACATTTCCTAGAAGCTTGCAGCAAAAAAGGTGTGGAGGATAATCCCAATTCTTCTAAGCTGGTGATGTAGGCACCTTCTTTTTTTAGCCCGTTAATAATGCTGCGATCGCTGGCAGAAACTTCAGGTAGTTTTTTGGCATGTGCAACCCGCGACCACCAATAACCAGACTCGGAAAACAAACCCAGTACCTTGTTGCGGATTTTGTCAAACATCAATTCTTATTTTTTGCAAAGATATATCAAGTGTAAATCCTGTCATATTTGACTCTTTGGTAAAAAGCGCTTTAAGTAATCTTTAAATGTTATCAATATACTTTAAATATTTTTGAAATTTCATCTATTTGTGGGGGAAAATATGGTTTCCTAATCTCAAAAGAGATTTTCTGGCTGAAATGACCATTAACTTTAGCTGAGTAGTTTTGCGCTCTCCAGCAAATTTTCCTTCCAGAATATCTAAATGGATAGCCAAGTGGATATTTTTTCTATCCTTTGAGGACGATGTCTGCGTGCAAGCGATCGTGACCTTCAGATAGTGTTGTTTGTAAATACCAGAGTTCAATAATTTCAAGGAGACTCGAAGAAAATAAAAATGTTCAAGTCACCAAAGCATAAGTTTGGAAGTATAGTATTAGATCGAGGCAATAGCACAACAGCACTTAGGCTCTAGAACTCCGCCAGTTACCGACTTTATCAAGGATTTTGAATGACTAAGTATATAGAGGTCTCTGCATACCCTGGCAAATCAATAACGAACCAAGGGCGTTGGCAAAATTACTTACTTCTAGGCATAGCTACGAATCTAGCCCTGTGGGTATCTGCCTTGCTGTATCTCAAGCTCACACCACCAACCTACACTAGTTATTCAGCCATGAGTCTGCCAGGAGAAGGCTCAAACGCGAGCTTGAGCATACCAAATATTGGTCAAGCTTACTACGAGAGTTCATCTCCGTACGCAGCTAGTGCCTCTATGGACCCAAGAGAAAATTACAAATTTATTGCTGAGAGCGAGAACGTACTCAAAGCAGCAGCATCCCAACTCAACATGTCCTTGGAAGAGTTCGGGCGCCCGCGATTCAAGGTAATACCAAATACTACGGTAATGAGTGTAGAATTTAGCGGTGCAACTCCCGAGGAAGCTCAAAAAAAATCCCTAGCTTTCTACAAAGCCTTTGAAACAAGATTGAACCAGCTCAGGTCTCAAGAGGTAATTCAAAGAGAAATAAGTTCCCAAGCAGCTCTGACTTCTTCGCAAAAAAAATTGGAAATTGCTCAAAAGCGTCTTTCCGAATACAAAGCTCGTTCCGGTTTAAACTCGGAAGCTCAAATCAGCGATCTTACAGCTAATATCGAGCAGCTACGCAGACAGCGAGCTGAAATACTAGCTCAGCAGCAACAAGCTAATGCTCGTCTCAAACAACTATCAGCCAATCTGAAAGTATCTTCCCAACAAGCTACAGATGCTTTTGGTCTGCAAACAGATCCAGTATTTCAACAAAATTTAAAAAACTATAGCGAAGCCAGCGCTAATTTAGTTGTTTTAGAATCAAAATTTTTACCAGACCATCCCAGCGTCATTGCAGAAAAAGCTAAGCGAGACGCTGCTGCCAAAGCTATGGTCGCTCGGGCGACAAGTATAATCGGACGTCCGGTAGACCTGGAAGCACTCAAGCAGTTAAGTCTGAACACTACTAACACCAATAACGGTGTAGCTAGGGAAAATCTTTTTCAACAAATAGTAACAGTTCAATCAGAACAAAAAGGACTTGCAGCTCAAGCTCAAACAATAGACCGACAAATCTCCGCACTGGAAAACAGACTTAAAAAACTAGCACAGCAAGAATCTTACTTGGACGCTCTCAAACGAGATTTACAGGTTGCAGAAGCATTATTTTCTTCGACTTTGACCAAACTAGACCTTGGTAAGTCCAATGCTTTTGGCTCCTATCCACTCATTCAGATAGTGACAGAACCAACCTTACCCGAGCATCCCAGTCAACCGAAAAAAATCTACGCTTTCTTGGGCGCAGCCTTTGGCTCTCTGTTTGCAACTAGCGGTATAGTATTGCTTTGGTTGCGCGATCGCAAATCCCAACGCCGATATCTCAGCGAAGGTTAAGCAGTAAATTTTTACAGCAGATCCACGAACATAAATGAAGCCTCAAAACTTCCCCGAGCAGGTAATTTGGTACTCCATCATCGGTACCTACGCCTTTTACTTCCTTGGAGGTCTTTATATCCTAGGTCCGGCCATAGCATGGATACTTTTGTTCTACTTCATCAAAAAATTATGGCAGCAAAATGAAACAACCCCAGAAGCAGAAAAAATTGTTATTCCTTTAGCCATTTGGCTGTGGATCGCCGGAATGATAATTGAAGAAGTAGCCCTGATCGCGGGACATTTGGATTTTAATTTGGGTACCGCAGAAATCATCAAATCTTCTATAGGCTGGGCAAAAGGCTGGGCTTTAATGGCTATATTCCCCTTGATTGGCTGCTTGCCAATTCGTCCCCAATTACTCTATCGAGCTACTTGTATAGTCTGT
This sequence comes from cyanobacterium PCC 7702, assembly GCA_000332255.1. Lineage (GTDB taxonomy): Bacteria > Cyanobacteriota > Cyanobacteriia > Cyanobacteriales > Nostocaceae > Chlorogloeopsis. Next base: position 374,209 of record KB235926.1, read on the forward strand.
TTGCAAAGTTTGCTTTATGCACCCATCTGCATCTTCGCCTATATGCAGCACCTACCAGCTACGCTATATACTTCACCACTGAAAATAGTCGGTGGACCCGGTCCAGAATTTTTTCAAGTCTCCCTGTACGGTATCGATCCAGGTAACAATCTACCTCGCTGGAGTCTTTTCACACCCTGGGCTCCTGCTTTAGGATTTGTTGCTGATATCTATTTTTTACTGTCTCTACAAGAAAAGAACAATAAATGGCGCTGGTGTGGTATCGTTGGCAGCATCATCATGTGCCTGATGTCCCAATCGCGATTGGCCTTGCTTTGTCTGCCAATTGTTTTGCTCGCCACCTGGACAATCAAAAATCTTTCTCGCCCCGTGTTTTTAATATTAATGGGTTTTGCTTCCACAGTAACCGGTATTGTTGCTCCCACAATTCTTCAGGTAATCGCTACTTTCTCAGAGCAAGTCAAATCTTCTCGAGCAAGTTCTACCCGAGTGCGAGCAGCTTTATGGGAAATAGCCCTCCAACGTTGGCGCGAAGCTCCCATTTGGGGACACGGAATAGTAGAACGCGGACCGAAATTAGTAGAAAATATGATGATCGGCACCCACAGTACCATAGCTAGTCTTTTATTTGTCAAAGGTGCTGTCGGATTTATAGCGTTTGCTATTCCCATGCTCTACAGCTTTATAGACCTATTAATTAAAGCTCAAAAAAATAAAACTGCAGCAGTTGGTCTCAGCATTAGCTTAGTTTTAATTGTGTTTATGTTTGGGGAAAATTTGGAAATGCTAGCCTATCTCTACTGGCCAGGTCTAGTCATAATGGGAATTTCTTTACAACCTCAACATTTTAGCATTAACAGTCATAAAACTTACGTTTTAACGAAAGCTATAAACTAGAAAAACTGATAATTTATAACTTTATATTTCCTTGCTAGGCTAAAAAAAGTCTAGTAAGGTGAATATTTTCGAGTAAAAATTTTCAATTTAACTTCCCACAAAAAATGCTAATTAACAAATTAAAACAAAAATTACCTATTAATTTTATTCGTCAAAAATTATCTGACCAATTCATTCGCAATATTGGTTGGATGGGTTTGGCAGAACTAATTCCTCGCATTTTTCGTTTGGGAGTAACAATAGTTTTAGCACGTTTTTTAAACTCCTATGATTATGGTTTAGTAGCTATTGTGATGACAGTTAACGAATTTGCACGGGTGTTTATGGAATTAGGCATCAGTGCAAAGATTATTCAAGCAGACCAAAAAGAATTAGAGGAAATTTGTCAATCTGCTTATTGGTTAAATTGGATTATTTTCCCAGCAGTATTTTTGACACAAATTATTGCCGCTTTTCCTATTTCTTGGTTTTATGGTAATAGTCAAGTTATTCTGCCTATTTGTGTATCTGCAATTCCGTATTTGATTTTTCCTATTTCTAACATTCAATACAGTCTAATTTTAAGAGAAAACAGATTAAAAATTATAGCATTGCATAACACTATATATACTTCGGGAAGCTATCTATTGTCTGCCATTCTAGCTGTTTTTGGTTTGGGAATGTGGGCAATTGTTCTTCCTTGGGTTCTAGTGGCTCCCCTGGGAGTTTTGATATGTTTAATTTATCATCCTTGGCGACCAACTAAAAAATTCACCACTAAACATTGGCACGAAATATTTGATTTTGGTAAAAATTTTCTAGGAATAAATTTGTTAAGGACTCTCAGAAACAACTTGGATTATTTAATAGTTGGTCGTTTTTTGGGAGTTAAAGAACTGGGAATGTACTTCTTCGGTTTTAACGCTGGTTTGGGAATTAGTCTCAGTATTATTAACGCTGTTACATCACCTATATTACCTCATTTGTGTGGGGCACGCTCCCAGAAATTTCAGTTACAGAAGGCTTATTTGAGTAGTTTGAAAACTATTACCTTTATCATTGTTCCCTGGGTAATTTTTCAGAGTAGCTTAGCACCGTTATATGTACCAATTATTTTTGGTCAAAAATGGATAACAGCTATTCCAATTTTAATACTGATTTGTCTATCAGCAATACCAAGACCTTTCGCAGAGGCTGGTTCACAGTTATTGGTAGCTATCGGAAAACCTGATATAGATTTGCGTTGGAATGTTATGTTTACTTTTCTGTTTGCTTGTGCATTGCTAGTTGGCGTTCAGTGGGAAGCAGTTGGAGTAGCCACATCCGTTTTATTAGTGCATCTAATTTGTTTACCTGTCTTTACAGTGTGGGTAACAAATTATGTTTTTTCCAAGTAGTTATTTCTACCTGTATAAACTCTATTGAAATGAAAAATAAATTCATACAAATCCAGAAAAAATTTACTTTTTATGGATTGGTTAGTCAAGACTACCAAGGATCTGATTTAGATGTAAAACCTCTTCTAAATTTAGAGATTTTAAGAGAAAATGGAGGTTCTTAACTTAGATATAATTATAAAATTTTGGGTTCAAGGATAAGACTGGCAACTTTCAAGTAATTGTGAAATATTTTAGTAGAAAAATCTACTATGCCTGGTTTAACTAATTTAAAAAGATCTCAATTTATCCGCTTGGGACTTTTATCCTTATGTTCAGGACTGACAGTTTCCATGTACAGTCTGGTTAAGGCCACGAACGAGCCTAAATCTACGGTTAAAGTTGTTAAGTCTACGGTCAAAGCCAATCGCCTAAAAACTCTATCAAAGGGTTTTAATCTCGGACGCTGGCAAGAAAGCAAATTTAAGGACGGTTCCAAGCTAAAAGCAACTTTGTGGCGGTACAAAAGTCTGGGTTTGACTTATACTAGACTACCATTAGTTTTAGTCAATTTTTTGAACGACCAAAACCCAAGCGTATTAAAGGAAGATTATCTTCCGGTTTTGGATAAAATTATTCAGATGCACCTGAAAATGGGACTGGGAATTTGCCTGTGTCCTTTCGATGCTCCCTCAGAATTGTATGCAGATCCTGCGGTGGTGGCAAAATTTGTAGCTTTTTGGAAAGCTTTTGCTCATCACTTAAGTAAGACAGATCCTGAAAAAGTGTTTTTGGAAGTTCTAAACGAACCTTCAGCAGAAACACCTGAGATTTGGAATACCATCCAAGTAGAACTGATCCAAGCAATTCGCTCTTGGGCTCCAAATCATACCATTATTGCTAGTTCTAATCTGAGAGTCTCTAAAAATGACTGGAATAATACCCAAGCACTCCTGAAAACTGAAATTGTTAAAGATAAAAATGTGGTGTACAATTTCCACTTTTATACTCCCATGGTCTTTACCCATCAAGGAGCTACTTGGGGATGGAGCGTTTTGAAACATATCAAGGGAATTCCCTATCCTTCCACTCCCCAAGTTGTTGCACCTGTACTCAAAAAAATCAAAGACTTGGAAGCTAAATCGGTAGTAGAATATTACGGTAAGGAACGGTGGAATAAAGCGAAATTATTAAAAGAGTTGTCACCAGTTGCCAATTGGGCAAAATCAAATGGTGTTCCTGTTATTTGCAATGAATTTGGAGTTATACCCTGGACAGGTGTACCCAAAGCTTCCATGCTTCGCTATTTACTAGATGTAAGACAAATTCTTGAATCCTACGGTATAGGCTGGGGACAGTGGTTTGAGTTAGACCTGTACGATAGGGAAACTATGCAAGCGCTTGGCCTGAGTCCTTAATTGCCTTCCTAATTACTACTACTTAATGGATAGTCAGGCGGATAATTTTTGCACTTTATTGGATACTATCAGGACGAGGTGCGATCTTAGCCTGGGGATAGTATTTCTGCAGCCAGATCGAAATTTACTGTACTAACAATACAATCTGAGTCGCGACTGTAGTTGAAGTTCAGTCTGAAAAGATGAAAAAAGTTTCCGTAATTATTCCAGTTTATGGAGTCGAGAAGTACATAGCTACTACAGTCCAATCTGTTCTGGATCAAACTTATAAAAACTTCGAGCTTTTGATTATTGATGATGCTTCTCCTGACCAAAGTATCGCCATTTGCGAACAATTCACAGACCCGAGAATTAAAATTATCCGTCAAGCAAACAGGGGACTTGCTGGAGCGAGAAACACTGGTATTCGTAATGCTCAGGGTGAGTATTTAGCTTTTTTAGATGGAGATGATCTGTGGTTACCTGAGAAATTAGAGAAACATGTTGCTCACTTAGAAAAATCTCCAACAGTTGGTATTAGCTTTAGTCGTTCTGCGTTTATAAATGAAGCGGGACAACCTTTGGGTACCTATCAAATGCCTAAGCTCAAAGGCATCACTGTACCACACTTACTATGCCGCAATCCTGTTGGCAATGGTTCAGCTCCGGTAATTCGTAGGGAAGTATTTGAAGCTATTAAATTCCAGGATAATCTTTACGGTTGTGTTGAAGACTTTTATTTTGATGAAAACTTTCGCCAGTGCGAGGACATCGAATGCTGGATTCGCATAGCAATTCAAACAAATTGGGAAATGGAGGGTATTCCTGAAGCTCTGACTTTGTACCGTGTAAATTCTGGCGGACTTTCATCAAACATGCTCAAACAGTTTTACTTTTGGGAAAAAGTAATTGAAAAAACACGCTCTTACGCTCCGGAGGTTGTTAATCGCTGGGAACCGCTGGCCAGAGCATACATGTTGCGGTATTTAGCTCGGAGGGCGGTACGTTTGCAAGACGGTTCTATAGACCTGTCCGAAAACTCCAAAGCCAGCGTGTTCAAAGCTTTGAGGCAAAACTTTGATATTTTTGCAAAAACGCAGTTATGAAGGTTTGAGAT
>KB235926.1:381192-603474 GCA_000332255.1 cyanobacterium PCC 7702
TCATTCATTGACAACTTGGTTGGACGACCTCCTCCAGGTGCATTAATTCTAATTTTCTGGCTTGACTGTTTAGCTTTGATATCTTGGTGTCGTTTTCGGGCGCAATTTAATAGTGATTGTAGCTGTTCGTAACTAATCCCTAAAATTTGTTTTGTTCGGTGTGGATATTTCTCGATATAATCAAAAACCATAGTTAGCTGGGAAAAACAGTAGACACTCAATTTAACGTTTTACCATTTTTCTTTTCCTAAGTTAATATTTCGGACAAGTCTTATGGCTGTCAAAATGGTCAATCAAGCTTTGGTGACAAACTGGCGCATTCTGTTTGAAGAACCGCGCCGTACCTTACTAACTTTAGCTGCTGCTTATTTGCTTGTGCTGTTGCCTCCGTTTCTTTACAGTTCCATTGAGCATATTGCTTTGAAAAGTACGGGAGCTACCCAAAGACGTCGTATTTTGCAAGAACGCTCTAGTACTGTGTCCAGTTGAAATTGAGGGATAAAAACGCAAAAAGCAGGTTGATATAGCGAAGAATTTTGCTCGTGGAATCCTTAAGTTTATAATTAATAAGGTTTTGCCCCTAAAAACTATACTAAAACAGCAATTTCTACGCGACTCCAACACTTGTAGCACTTCTCCACTCCCAAACCTATAGTAAATTTCTAACCACTGGCATAATCAAGATTGTAATTATGTTTAAAAAACAACTCAGAAAAATTAAATTTCTGCGAGAATTAAGCCGTTTTATTTACAGAAGTGGTATCAAGGGAAAAATTCGTCAACCATTTATAAAAATACTACTAGAATCTCAATTACTCCAGGAATTAAATTGCCACGATTTAGTCAGAAAATCGCAACATTATTATCAATACGGCCCGGTAGAACATATATCTGTAAGTAATGCATATTATTTACAAGATATGCCCTCCCATCTCCAAGAAGAATTGCAAGCTCAAGAATATACCATACCCAGTCCCTATATTTTTGAATTAAACAACATCTACTTAGTAGGCAAATATGCTATTGGCTTAACCCCACAAGGAGAATTTATTAGAGAAACTAGTTTTCCTTATTACATTGATAATATTGCATTTCATACAGCAGATAGTCTTTCTTTAAGAGTGTTGACATCATACTACGTATCTCCAGCGTCTCAAGAATTACCTATTGCATGTTCTCTGATCAATTCTTGGAATAATAATTACTTTCATTGGATTGTAGATACGCTGACGAAACTGGAAGGAGTACGATACTACGAAAATAAGACTGGTTTAAAGGTTCCCCTCATTATTCCTACCCATCCTACTAAATGGCAGATAGAATCACTTAGGTATTTAGGATATAAACAAGAAGATTTAATCTTGTGGAATAGCCAAAAAACTTTAGTCCGGAAATTAATTGTACCTAGTTTTAGAAAGCAATATAAAACGGAAGGTATATACAACGGCTATGATTCTCCTCAAGCTTGTTTGTGGGTAGCACAAAAAATTAAGCAATATGTTTGGGAAAATTGCAATTCCAGTAACGATGTACATCCTTATATATATATTTCTCGTCACAAAGCAGTAGGTAGACAAATACTCAATGAAGCGGAATTGAATACATGCTTGCAAAAGTATAATTTCCGAAGATATACGCTAGAAGATCTCACTTTAGCTGACCAAATCAATTTGTTTTCGCAAGCAAAATTTATTATTGCACCCCATGGCGCCGGTCTGACCAACATGATATTCAGCACAAACGCAAAAGTTATTGAAATCTGCGGTGTAACGCCTCCCAATCTTGTCTTCGCAAATCTGGGTAAAAGTTTAGGGTTTCAATACGGTTGTTTAACTAATCCTGATAACTTTCAATTCCGCAAAGAAGATGGCAACATCCAAGTAGATTTAGAAAGGTTAACAAGTATGATGAATATGTTTATATAACTTAATTTGTTCAGCAACTTATATCTTATACAAAGTGCTCAAAGTTTCAAACTCAGCTTTTATCTCTCTCTTGAAGCATGCACCATAACAAATGCATATTTAAAATCGTATTTAAAATTTAAAAGTAAGGTTAACAGTTGGGTTATGAATGTTGAGATCTTTAACCATTTTCCTTGGACGCCTTTAGTATTACTTTGGCTGTCCTACACTTTTTTAGGATGGTATTTATCTGTTCACCATATCATTTGGGTGGTGGGAATATTAGTAGCAGGTTTGGTAATTACTCTTATCGGACAGAGCTTATCTTGGTTAGAGCAACTAATTAGATGTGGTTCTCAATTTTTAATAGTGGTTTTGTGTTTAAGTGCATCAGTTGCTTTAATAGCAGCTTGGTCACTTTTTATTACATTTATTCTTGTGCCATTGGCAAGTTCAATCTTAGCCGAAATAGAACTACGCTTTGCAGGCTTTAGTAAAAGAGATGCACTATTGTTGTTAAGCTTGGTTGCTGCATTTGGTTTGGCAGTAGGTGAAACAATAGATGTGTTTTTCGTGCCTAGTGGTAGATATTAATAGCTGCTTCATCATTTCTCTGCAGTTACAAATTATGAAATTTTTATAAAAAATCTTGCTTTATATAGGGAGATTTTATACTCAGCCAGAATTAAGTATTAAATAATACATAGCACGTCTACGGGGAAGAGTAGAATTGATAAACCTCGTTTTCTAAACTTGGCTTAGCAAACTACGAGGTACTTGCTATATTTTAGAAGTCTAACTGCTTGATATTAACTGTTCGGTGATACCAGCAAGTAAAGTTTTGTAAAATTTTGCATAATTGTTCCAAACAAAAGCGAATTCATCACAGGAATACATTTACATTCTTTGAAATTCAGAGGAAGAGAAAGTGCCAACATAGTTGTTGATGTCGGGCAAATAATCTATATACAGAAACTGTATCGAACTGAACATAAAAGCTGGAGCGAATTCTGATGTAAGTATTGAGGTGTGAGAAGCAAGCATGAATAAAAATTTACTTTTAGCACCGCAAAAATTTTTTGTAATTGATGGTCATGAAATTTGTTTGAGTGGAACACTAAAATTGTTGCAATCTCAGTATCCCAATGCAGAAATTATTACTAGCAAAACAGCGGAAAAAGTTAGCGAGCGAATCTCAGCATTGCAGCCAGCTTTAGTAGTAATGGATATTTTAATTCCGGAGAAACAAAATGTCATAGCGCAAACAACAACAGGTATAGAATTACTGAGACATTTACTAAATAGATATCCCAAATTGAACATTGTTATTCACAGCGAACACGTTAGAAAACTGGTACAGATAAAAACAGAGATAGATAATCATAAAGGAGGCTTTACAGTTGCTGAGAAAAGCCTTTGTAGTTGGGAAATGCTGACAAGGGTTAGTTGGGCGTTGCAGGGGTTGACTCATGTCAAAGATATTCAACCTATTTATTCGCGATTAGAGCTGAAACCAGAGTTGGTAAAGCTTTTAACTCTTGCTTTTCAAGAAGGATTGCAAGACAAAGCGATCGCCCAAAAAATTAGCGTATCCGAGCGGATGGTACGTCACTATTGGGATAGACTGCAGGATGTTTTGGGTATAGATTGTCAAGAATTAAAAAATCAAGGTAAAAATATAAGGATAATAACACAAATCCGCGCCAGAGAGGCTGGTTTAATTGATTGATGGGAAGATAAATTTTTGCTTGATAACCTGCAATGAATAACCTCATCAATTGCTGCGGGTAAGGTTCATGATAGGAAAAAAAATTTTACTTTTCCGTGGTTGCCAATTTTTCGGACAAAAAAAACGAAAAAACCGACTAAGACTGAAAGCAAAAAGCTGCAAGCTAGGAAAATTTTTCTCCTACTTTTTCGTTCAGTATTTTTTACTGTTGCTGTTGGTAACTGCATTGTTGGGCACGAGTGTATCACCAAGTTTAGGAAAGCCAGTTCCCAATTTCCTTTTTTCTTCCACTTCTTTACTACAACAAGGAAAAGCCTACTACGAAGCTGGAAGATTTGCGCAAGCAGCACAAGTATTGCAACAAGCAGTTCAAGAATATCAAAAGCAAAAAGATGCAAAAAAATTGGTGATAGCTCTAAGTAACCTTTCTTTGACTTATCAACAACTTGGTGCTTGGGAACGAGCTAAGCAGACGATGGCAGAAAGTTTAAATATCCTTGGTTATCAGCTCCAAGAAACTGAGGGACAAACTTCTCCATTTTCCCATGCCAAGTTGAAAATTCACGACTTACCACTTTTAGCTCGGTCTTTAGATATTTTGGGACGTTTGCAACTTGCAACCGGACAAGCAGAAAAAGCTTGGAAAACTTGGAATAATTCCGCCGTCATTTATAAAAAATTAGGCGATCGCAACGGCGTAGCGCAATCGCAGCTCAATCAAGCGCAAGCACTAATCGAGAGCGGATTTTTCCGTCGTGCGGAAGCAACACTTTTGCAAGTTCAGCAGACATTGTCATCTCAACCAGATTCTGTAGAAAAAGCAGTAACATTGCGATCGCTTGGGGATGTTTTTCAGTTACTGGGGGACTTAGAACAGTCCCGCACTTTTTTGCTGCAAAGTTGGGAAGTGGCAAAGCGCCTGCAATCCTCCCAACAAATCGCCGCTAGTCTTTTCAGTTTGGGAAATAACGCCCGCAAACAACAGCAAATTCCTCAAGCGCTCGAATTTTATCAACAAGCAATTAAACAAACTTCCTCACCGCTATTGCAACTGCAAGCACAACTTAATTGCCTTAGCTTGCTTGTGGAACAAGGAAAATCCAGCCAGGCTGAAACTTTATTACCACAAATACAATCCCTGCTCGAGCACTTACCTCCTAGCCGTGCTAGTATCTACGCCCGTATTAACTTTGCGCAAACTCTGGGGCGAATGAATCCTACTTTTTCCAAAGCTAGCGCTCAACTTCTGACTATTGCCTTCCAACAAGCTCGCGACATCGACGACAAGCACTCCCAAGCATACGCCTTAGGAAGTTTGGGAAGTTTGTACGAACAAACCGGGCAGTTAGCAGAAGCGCAAAACCTTACCCAGCAAGCTCTAATTTTAGCACAAGCCCACAATGCACCCGACATTGCCTATCGATGGCAATGGCAGTTAGGAAGGATACTAAAAGCCCAGGGAGATTTACAAGGAGCGATCGCCACCTACGACGCCGCCGTACAAATTCTCCAGTCCCTTCGCAACGACTTGGTTGCAGTTAACCAAAACGTACAATTTAACTTTCGGGACAATATCGAACCAGTTTATCGACAATCAGTACAATTACTACTTCAATGGCAACAAAAACAACCAAGCGAAAAAATTTTAGAAAGAGCACGCCAGCAAATTGAAGCACTGCAATTAGCAGAATTAGACAATTTCTTTCGCCAGGCTTGTTTGCAAGGTCGGCGAGTATTGCTGGATCGAATTGTGGATCGAGAAAATCCTACCGCTGCCATATTGTACCCGATTGTTCTTCCCCAACAGTTGCACGTAATTGTCAAAATTCCCAAACAACCGCTCCAGCATTACTATACTGACATTTCTCAAGCAGAAGTAGAAACAACAGTCACGCAACTGCGGCAAAATCTTGTCAATCCAGCTGCTATCAAAGCAGCAAGAATCCAGTCACAAAAAATTTATCAATGGCTAATCGCACCTATAGAAGCAAAATTATCGGCAAGTGGTGTCAATACTTTAGTGTTTATACCAGATGAAGTGTTGCGCGACTTACCAATGTCTTCTTTGTACGACGGCAAACACTACTTAATAGAGAAATATGCCACAGCCGTCAGTCCTGGTTTACAGCTTCTCGATCCCAAACCGCTACAACACAAGCAGCTTCATGTCTTAGTTGCAGGTTTAACTAAACCACCACCAACCTATTCTCAGGAATTTTCACCTTTAGCAGCGATCGCCACCGAAATTAAAAATATTGCTGAAACTGGTATACCTACCACCGACCTTTTGGACGGGGAATTCACCAAAAAAGCACTCAAGAAAAAAGTCAACTCTGCTTCTTTTAACATAGTGCACCTGGCAACCCACGGCCAATTTAGCTCCCGCGCCGAAGAAACCTTTATCTTAGCTGCTGACGGTCCGATTAACGTTAACGACTTCGATCAAATCCTTCGCAGTCAAGATGAAATTTCAACCAAAGCAGTGCAACTACTGGTATTGAGTGCTTGCCAAACAGCTGCTGGCGACAAGCATGCAGCACTGGGTTTAGCCGGAGCAGCTGTACGCGCAGGTGCGCGCAGCACCTTAGCTTCCCTGTGGCAAATTGACGACGAATCTACAGCTGAATTTGTCGGAGCTTTTTATCGAGAACTAAAAAATTCCCAGATTACCAAAGCAGAAGCTGTACGCCGCGCACAACTGCAGTTGCTCAAACATCCCAACTACAATGCACCTGGTTTTTGGTCTGCTTACGTGCTGATCGGCAATTGGTTATAATTTTTGCTTTGCTCCCTAATATTACAACTAATATTACGAAGATTAAACTCCTTTTTTTCCTGCGTAAATTCAATCACTGGCCGCGATATCTACACAGCAGCATTCATCTCTGGAAAATAAACCATGACTACTTTTGAGCTAGAAGATTTGGCTTTAACTTTGCCTATCACCCAACCAGCTCGTAAAATAGCTGAGCAATTTGCCCATCAACAGCCAACATCAGAAAGCGCTGAACGAGTTCGCATCAATACCCTTTGCGTATTAGTAGTCAAGGACTATTTACAAATGATGAGCATTCCTAGCGATTTGAAAACTAGTAATAGTTGGAATCCCGTTATCCGCATGTGTGCTGATGTAGCTGACATAGAAATACCAGGTAAAGGGCGCTTGGAGTGTCGAGCTGTGCGCCCGGGCGAAAAATTTTGTTACTTTCCTCCAGAAACTTGGGAAGAGCGCATCGGTTATGTGATCGTACAACTAGATGAGCTGCACTCATCAGCAAAATTGCTGGGGTTTGTTCCGAGTGTTGCTTGCGAACAATTACCTTTAACTGAACTACAACCTCTAGAAGCTTTACTCGATCGCTTGTCACCAGTTATCCAGTCGCAAGTTGTTCCAGAAGTAGTGAATTTGAGTCAGTGGTTTGCGGGTATCTTTACCGCTGGGTGGGAAAAACTCGAATCATTTTCGCAACAACCGCAATTTGCTTTCAGAAGTGGCGTCGAGAAAAACAACAACCTCCCCGCTCAACAACAGCCATCTGTGAAGCGGGGAAAATTAATTGACTTGGGAATTCAAATTGCAAACCAATTGGTGATGTTAATTGTGGAAATCTATCCCCAAGCTCAGCAACAAACTGGCGTTCGTCTGCAATTGCATCCTGCTAGGGGTGAAAATTATCTGCCACCAGGTGTAAAATTAATCGTTTTAGAGCAGTCAGGAGCTATTTTTTTAGAGGCCCAGGCTAGAAGCGCCGATAACTACATTCAATTGCAGTTTCGGGGAGAACCCGCAGAGCGCTTTAGTGTAAAAGTAGCACTTAACGATGCCAATGTTACGGAAAATTTTGTCATTTAGGCTCATAGCACTCTTGTCACCACTAGTAATTAATGTTTCTAGGAGTTTTTTTGATAATTTTTATATATTAAGTTAGTAAAAAACTAAAACTACATAACACCTTGTACCATCTGGCACGCTTCGCGATCGCAACCTCACACTTTCATTAACTATGGGTAAGTTAGTTGTTCTGAAATTTTCAGACGGTTGTTGGAATCAAGGATTTGCCGTCACGCTGCAAATTAGCACCGAAGGCGAGCTACCTTCAGCAGAAATTGCAGGTAGGCTTCCCCAGGCCAAGGAATTATTACAAAAGTATAAAGATTGGCAGTCCAGTTATTTGAAGGTGGGAAGTCGTTATCGCCTGTCTGCAGAGCAAGTCCAGGTAACAAACGTATCCATAGTTCAAGACTGCGACCAAACAGCCCACGTTCTGCGATCGCATCTCAACAATTGGCTGCTAGCTTGTGAGTTTCGTTCCGTACGGGAAAAATGGCTAGAACAACTGTCTCCGCAGGAAGAAATACGAGTTATACTGCAAACAGACGACCGCGATCTCCAGCGCCTTCCCTGGCATTTGTGGGACGTACTGCAACGCTACCCAAGAGCAGAAATCGCCCTAGCACCTCTGAAATACGAGCGCGTTATTTCCAAAAAAACACTGAATAGTAAAGTAAACATTTTAGCTTTAATTGGCAATAGTCAAGGAATAAACACCCAGGCAGATAAAGCTTTATTAGAAGCTTTGAGCACGGCAGAAGTCACTTTTTTGGTAGAGCCACAACGCAAACAATTAAATGACTTGCTATGGCAGAAAAACTGGGATATTCTTTTTTTTGCCGGTCATAGTTACAGCCTGGAAAATCACAACAGCGGGCGGATTTATCTCAATCAAACAGATAGCCTAAGTGTTGAAGAATTAAAATACGCCCTCAGAAAAGCAGTAGAACGAGGCTTGCAACTTGCAATATTCAACTCCTGTGATGGCTTGGGACTAGCACAACAACTAGCCGATCTCCACATACCCCAAATGATAGTAATGCGCGAACCCGTCCCCGATGTGGTGGCGCAAGAGTTTTTAAAGTATTTTCTAGAGGGATTTGCTGCTGGTGAAGGTTTTTATGTAGCAGTGCGGGAAGCAAGAGAAAAATTACAAGGATTGGAGGATCGATTTCCCTGTGCCACCTGGCTACCAGTAATTTACCAAAATCTTGCCGAACAACCACCGACCTGGGAAGACATTACAGGCAGAAAAACTAGCAAAACAACCAAGCAAACCGCAATCACACCAGCAATTTCTGCTGGTAAAAGCCGCCAACTTGTGCGTCAATGCCTGCAAATACTGCTTGTTAGCACGGTATTGACCGCAGCAGTCACAGGAATGAGATTTTTAGGGCTACTACAAAATTGGGAATTACAAGCCTTCGACGCTATGGTGCGATCGCGCTCTCTGTTCGTCGATGAAGGAGTCGATCCCCGCCTGCTGTTAATAACCATTGATGACGCTGATATTGCAGCCCAACGTCGTAAAGGCGAACAATTAAAGGGTACATCCCTTTCTGACAAATCCCTAAACCTACTGTTGCAAAAACTTCAACAATACCAACCCCGAGTCATTGGTTTGGATATTTACCGCGATTTTCCAGCAGAATCTCCAGATTTAATCAATCGCCTGCGACAAACTCCTAACTTAGTAGGTATTTGTAAAGGTAGCGATGCATCAATCAATACTAATGGCATCGAGCCACCACCAGAAATTCCCCAAGCAAATTTGGGTTTTAGCGACTTTATCCATGACCCAGATGGAGTAGTGCGACGACACCTACTATTTATGAACCAAGAGACAGCATCCCCCTGTCCTGCAAACTATGCCTTTAGCTTGCAGTTAGCAGCCCGCTACTTAGAAGCTTTAGGAATGAAAGCAAAATTCACGCCCCAAGGAGATTTACAACTGCAGCAGGTCATTTTACAACGCTTGCGATCGCGAACAGGTCCCTACCAAGGAATCGACGCCAACGGCGGTCAAATACTCCTAAACTATCGCTCCAGCAAACAAGTTGCTGAACAAGTTACCCTGACACAATTTTTATCAGCATCCATAAACCCAAATGCCATTAAAAACCGAATCGTTCTCATCGGTGTTGTTGCCAAAGGCGATTTTCCAGATTATTGGGCTACACCTTACGGAACTGAGTTAGATAAGCAAATACCAGGAGTGCTGGTACAAGCTCACGCCCTCAGCCAGATTCTTAGTGCTGTACTCGATAAACGTCCGCTGCTTGTAACCTGGTACCCCTGGGTGGAAACTGGGTGGATATGTATTTGGTCTCTAACTGGAGGAGCAGCGGTAGCAACACTGCTGGTTTGGCAAAAAACACGACACTCCTTGCTGGGATTGGCTGTTATCGTCACTGCATCGTTAGCAATACTTTATATTTTCTGCCTGGTTTTTTTTCTTCAAGGTTACTGGGTGCCACTTGTACCACCAGTATTGACGTTAACAGGAAGTATTGGCATCACCGCAATTCTCAACTCCAAATTCTTAGGCAAAAATTCTTCACAAGCAAACAATTCCACAACAGCAGGAATTACCTACTTTTAAAGTAGCCTGAGTACTACTTTGCCACTATTTTTCCAGTTATTCCGTTTCGTAAAACTCTTAAGAATATAGCAACTTCCCCTGTCCTCGTAATTGTAATTGACTAAATCTGAAATTATTTACACTGAGGAAAATTTATGAAATTTGGTTTATCGTTGCTCATACTGGGGTTCGCAGCTACTTTTAGCAGCGCCGGTTTGTTTATTACTGCGGGTTTGGTTGCAGCACCCTCTTCCTTACTAGCAGCAACTAAACTAACTCCAAAAACCACTCCTTCTTCTAGGGATAAACGCACCTCCGTAGTTTTACCCCAACTACCTCCAGGTTCCGCTCCCGGAGGTCGCCGATATGGTGGAGCAACAAGAGGACAGTGTCCAAATGTAACACCGCCCTTAACTGCTTTGGTTCCTTCTACTCTAGACTCGTCATCAGTTAGGAATGTTTGGGGATTGACTGCAAGGGAATACCCGAAATTATGGTTTTATCTACCCTACACCAAAAACTCCTCTATACAAGCGGAGTTTACAGTCCTAGATGATGAATCGAAAGACCCGATCTACACCAGTGCGATCGCTTTACCAACAAAGCCAAGCACGATCGGTGTTTCCCTACCTCACAACATTCCTCCCTTGCAAGTAGGTAAAAAATACCGTTGGTTCCTTAACGTTTACTGCGATCCCCAAAAACAATCAGTCCCCATTTTCGTAGAAGGAGTCATTATACGTAAAAATCCTGATGCAGCTTTGGTAGGAGAGTTGCAAAAAGCACAGCCACTGCAGCAAGTTGCTATTTATGCCAGTAACGGATTTTGGCACGATGCCCTGACTACTCTAGCAGAACTACGCCAGAAATCTCCCCAAAATGAAATCTTTGAGAAAGAATGGACAAATTTGCTCCAAGCTATAGGCTTGGGTGAGGTGGCAAATAGACCTTTAGCTTCCAATTAATTTTCCCCGCTCTGTTACTTAAGGACGTCTTGGCAACCCTTATTACTTTCCCTTTACTTGACAAGGTCAGGGGGAACGATTCACGACTGGAAAAATTTTTACAATCAATAAAATTTTATATATTTTTATATTTTTAGTTTTTTAAAAAAATATTTAGTGTTATCCTTATGTAATTTTAATGCTTTCTCAAAAGCAGTTAAGTATCTTTTTGTCAAGTACCATAAATCAACCAAAATAGACATCATAGCCCGTAGAGGAGGTAGCGCCTTGTGGTTTTCTCCCCTGTGGAGTCCCCCTCCCGGAGCTAAAAGTATATTTAAATACAAGTGTTTTGCAGCCAAAAAAATAACACGGATGTATAATTAGCGCGTCTCCCAGGAAAAAATAGCCGTTTTCTACCTCAAAATTAAAAGATATTATGTGGCAAAAAGACAAAAAAGAAAGTTCCATAGTTAGCCTGGCATTATTGCTGGCATTAGCTGCAAGCCCCATAGCAGTAAATTTGGTACTGTCAGAATCAGCACCAGCTCAATCTCCTGCTCGTAACGCTGTATCCTTCCCATTACCGCAAACAGTACCAAGCGACATAGTGATACGCATCGATGGTTCGAGCAGCATGAGCGCAATTAATCAAGCCATAAAAGAAAGGTTTGAGAAACAATTTGCGGGAGCACGAGTAAAAATAGCTACTAATGGTACGGAGGCTGCACTCAAAGCTTTGCTCGCAGGACAAATCGATATAGCAGCGATCGGTCGCGGTCTGACCCCAGAAGAAAAAGTTAAAGGGTTGGAACAAGTGCGGTTGCGACGAGAAAAAATAGCAATCTTCGTCGGTGCTGAAAACCCCTTCCAAGGAAGCTTGACCAGTCGCCAATTTGCCAGAATTTTCCGCGGTCAAATCACAGATTGGTCACAACTAGGACGCACTGCAGGTAAGATTCGGTTCATAGACCGCCCGCTGAGCAGCGAATCTCGAGAAACTTTTCGCACCTACCCAGCCTTTGAACGAGCTAAATTTGAAACCGGTACCAACGCTATCCGCTTAAGCGAGGATAACACCGCCGAAGTTGTCAAACAATTAGGTAAAGACGGTATCAGTTATGCTTTAGCCAATCAGGTATCAAAACTAAAAGGCGTGCGAATTCTGAAAATACATAACACTTTACCCGACGATCCCAGGTATCCGTTTTCGCAACCTTTGGTATACGCATACAGAAAAAATCCCAGCCCGAACACGAGCAGATTTTTGGGCTTTGTTACAAATACAC
Source organism: cyanobacterium PCC 7702 (assembly GCA_000332255.1). Classification (GTDB taxonomy): domain Bacteria; phylum Cyanobacteriota; class Cyanobacteriia; order Cyanobacteriales; family Nostocaceae; genus Chlorogloeopsis. The sequence goes on from KB235926.1 coordinate 393,472, forward strand.
CCGGAAAACAAGCTGTAGAGGCCGCCATGACTGCACAAGCAGAAGCGATCGCAAATAGCCTCTCCCAACCCCAACCCTTCCTTGCAACCCCAACCACCTCTCCCGCGACGACACCAATAGCAAACAATACCACCACTCCACCCAGTCCCAAACAGGAAATACCAACCACAACTACTTCCGCAACTGAAACTCAAGAAACCACAACTAAGATAGCGACTTCTGTTGCTGAAAACAGTCAAATTGACCAAAACCAAAAAGCCCTTTGGCTAGCATTACCTGCTTTGGGTACGGGAGGATTAATACTGTGGTTGTTGCGAAGAAAACCAAAAACTCAAAAACAAGACAAAGTTACTTCTGACTCACAAGCAGATCCCACCAAAGAGGTGGTCAAAGTTGCTTCTCCTGCAGAGACAAATGTTGACAATAACTATCAAATAACACAAAACCACAGTTACGGTAAAAGTACTGCTCCCACAACAGGATCGCCACTTCCATTAAAATCATCACAAACAGCAGACACATTCACTGAGAACACCGCCCTAGATTTAGAAGCACCGGTAGCAGTGGTCAACAAATCCTACACACCTTTACCAGATACTCCTTTAGTCCCAACAACAGAAAGCGAACAGCTAAAAACTGCAGTCCACAACACTACACAAGACCTGTATCCCGCACTTCCAGATGTTTGGGAAGATATATCTTCCTCACAAGCACCCGATATTCCGGAAGTTTCACTTGCTCTAGAGCAGCAACCACCTTCTGTAGAATCTACCGATTCTGACATTCGCCAACAAGCACCCGATATTCCGGAAGTTTCACTTGCTCTAGAGCAGCAACCACCTTCTGTAGAATCTACCGATTCTGACATTCGCCAACAAGCACCCGATATTCCGGAAGTTTCACTTGCTCTAGAGCAGCAACCACCTTCTGTAGAATCTACCGATTCTGACATTCGCCAACAAGCACCCGATATTCCGGAAGTTTCACTTGCTCTAGAGCAGCAACCACCTTCTGTAGAATCTACCGATTCTGACATTCGCCAACAAGCACCCGATATTCCGGAAGTTTCACTTGCTCTAGAGCAGCAACCACCTTCTGTAGAATCTACCGATTCTGACATTCGCCAACAAGCACCCGATATTCCGGAAGTTTCACTTGCTCTAGAGCAGCAACCACCTTCTGTAGAATCTACTAACTTTGTCCACCAGCAATCTCATTCTTCTGAAGTTGTTGCCAAAACTGAATATCCTCCCTTACCAGATGTTTGGGAAGATACATCTACAGAGGAAGAATCAACCTCGGAAGTTCCTATTTCTACATCTGAGTTAGAACCATCAGCTGCTGTCAACACTTGCGTTCCAGAACTACCAGATATTTCGGAGCTGGAATCGCCACAGCAATCATCTCAAAATGTATCTACTTCCAGCTCGAATACTTTAGAAGACACAGACATTAATTCAAAAACAGATTCGAGCATCGGCCCTTGGGCTGTTATCTATGGAATAGACGAAAATCAAAATCCAAGTGTCGATTTGCAAACAAGCAGCAGCGAACCCATTGTACCATCGCAACATTTAGATGGAGACAATAGTATTGTCCTCCAAATGCGAACTCCCAAATGGGCTTATGTGTCTTGGCGAATTTCCGAACAAGCTAAGCAAAATCTCAAACAACAAGGAGGTTCTCAGTTTGCCCTGCGACTTTATGATGTTACTGGCGTTGATTTGAGTTATCAAACCCCTGTTGTTGTCCAGCAATACGACTGTGAAGAAACAATCAGCGATCGCTACGTGGCCATTCCCGCCAGCGATCGCGATTATATGGCAGAACTTGGCTACCTAACTGATGAAAATCACTGGTTATCACTTGCTCGTTCCGCCATTGTTCGCATCTTTAGTCGTCCAGAGAAAAATTTCTGGTTCATCGCCGATGTAGAATTGATCGTTCACGGAGCAACCGAACCTGGTTCCAGCATAGATATCGGCGGCCACCCCATCAAACTCAAATCAGACGGTACTTTTCACCTGCGCATACCTTTTACAAACAACTCCATCGAATACGCTATGAAAGCTACCGCTGCTGATGGTCAACAAACCAAATTCATCCGCATGAAATTTTTTCAGGACACTTCCACAGAGAAATTAAAGAATGAATAACACTTAGCAGTTTCGAAAATTAATTGCATGTTGTAGCCTCGAAATTGGCACTCCGGGGCTACCTTATTTACTAGAATTTTACTTTTGCAATTACCATGAAAGTTGTTGCTATTAGACTTCGACCCAAGCAAGATTTAAAGAAAAGTTTACAGCGATTTGCACTCCACACAATATTTTGGCAGGCTTTATCTTAAGCGCGGTTGGTAGCCTCAAGCAAGCTAAATTTCGCTTTGCCAACAAACCAGTACGCTGCTAAACGATAATTTTGAAATTGTTTCCCTCAACGGTACAATTGCGAGCGTTCACCGTGCACCTTCACATTGCTATTGCTGATTTCCAAGGTCAAACTATACGAGGACATCTGGATGATGAATGTATAATTTACACCACAACAGAATTAGTATAACAGATGCCTTTACTTTTCTCCGCACCCTTGATGAACAAACTGGCTACAATATCAAAATAGTTAATTACTGCATCCTACCGTACTAGGAAAGATTCTCTTCTATATCCATAAAATCAATTAGAAAATTAGAAACTAATCGACAGATAGAATAGACATTTTTAGGATGAATGCGATTGCTGTAGGCGCAGAGATGACCGTGAGAAAATATGTGTCTAATTCCAGCTGAAATATTTTAATAAGCTTTATGTACTCGGGAAAAACTTTTAGAACCATAATTTTTAAACATTTCAGATTTGAGGAGTTATATCAAGAAACAAAAAACCTGGAGTATCAAACTCCAAGTTTCAAGTTATTTTCTGCAGCAAGAATGCGGAAGTTACATTGTTAAAGATTGAGGGTTAGTTTCAATTAACTTTGCCAAATCTTGGAGAAATGCTGCCGCTTGGGCACCGTAAATGATACGGTGATCGCAGGTAATATTCACCTGCATTTGTTGTTTGATACCAAGCATACCATCGGCTGTTGCTACCACTTGGGGACGGGATGCTCCCACCGCCAAAATCGAACCTTGTCCCGGTGGTAAAATTGCGTCAAATCTATCCACGCCAAACATCCCCAAATTCGATATTGTAAATGTGCCAGTACTGTACTCTTCTGGTTGTAATTTTTTAGTCCTGGCGCGTTCAACCAAAGATTTCCAACTGCGGGAAAGAGAGTATATATCTAATTGATCGGCATTTTGTAGAACTGGGGTGATCAATCCTCCATCATCCATAGCCACGGCTATGGCAATATTAATGCTAGAAGGATAGACAATACCTTGGTCAGAGTAATTGGAGTTAATAAGAGGATGTTTTTGCAACGTTACAGCTACTGCTTTTGCCAGTAACGCTGTCATCGTTACGCCTTTGGACTTAATTTGCTTGTAAAGTTGGTCTAGGGCATCAGTAGTGATATTGTAGCCGACGTGAATGACAGGTACCGAGAGGCTGGCGACCATATTCCGCGCTACGGCGTTTTGCAGGGTCGTCAAAGGTACAACTTGCCCGGGAACTGCAGTTGTGGTTGGCGCGGGAGCAGGTGTGGGTTGGGCAAAAGAAGGTACTGCTGGTGCAACGGGAGTAGCGGGAGCAACTTTGGTGCTAGCTTTGCCGCTCGCTGCTTCTACATCTTCGGCGATAATGCGACCGTAGGGTCCGCTACCAGAGATGCTAGCCAAGTCAACTTTTAATTCCTTGGCGAGTTTGCGGGCGCGCGGTGAAGCCACAATTCTGCCAGAGTTTTTGGTTGAGCCGTTTTGAGCTGCTGCGGTAGTTGTATCTGCTGTTTGTCCAACAACGGCAGCTGTTGTCGTTGGGGATTTGGCAGCAATCGTAGTGCTAGCAGTACCTTGATTTTGGGCCATAGACTTGGCTGTTTCAATTTCAGCTTCCGTTTCTGCTAAAAGAGCGATCGCAGCTCCCACAGGGGCGGTTTCACCAGCTGGAACCAGGATGTGAGCTAGATATCCTTCGTAAAAGGATTCCACATCCATATCTGCCTTGTCCGACTCGACAACCACCACAGTTTCGCCTTTTTCCACTTTGTCGCCTGGGGATTTTACCCAGGATACGATTTTGCCTTCAGTCATGGTGGAACTTAGCGCCGGCATGAATATTTCTAGAATGCTCATAGGGGGTTTGGCGAATCGATAATTTTATGGATTTTAACAGCTTTTGTCAGATCGAATTGTAGCTTGAGCCAAGGCCAGAGGAACTATTCTCCAGACTCTCGGGTCTATGAATTTGTACTTGCTCGACTGCTGGTGTGATAGAAATATTACTCAAAAGTAAGAAGAAATCGGGCGATCCCACCATTTAAAATTCAAATCGTTCGCTAAATCCTTGGAAAGCGTTTTGTAATTTTTATGTCGGCAAAGTTGAAGATTTTGGTCATTCTGGTACTCAGTATCTTTGCCACTGCGGCTGGAGTTTACATAGCTAATCGCCAGCAAACCGTATTAACTTCTGGAAATGGGCAAAGACAGCACTTTTCTGCGGCTGTTTCCGCCCAAGAACTGGCGGTAAATCCAGAACGGGCTAAATATAAAACAATACCTTTAGAACAGCTCAATTCATCTCTTTTAGGTAGCGATCCCGCTGCTGTTGCTCTTGATGCTTTTGATAGCGGAGCATCGCCGTCAGGAATTCGCAAGGTAGAGGTGTTTTATCCCCAACCCAGCCAAGCTTTGGTGACTATTACTGAGAATAGGGACAAAAAGAATGGAAAAAACGCTGTGAAGTACCGAGTGGAATTGACGAGTTTTGGGCGATCGCTGCTTGCTAGTTCGCCACCCTTGTGGCAAATTGTTTGGGCTGGTTCCCAAAAACAATGCTCTTCAAATCCGAGGGAGAAAAAATTAGCAATCGCTGTGTGCCAGTAAAAGTCGAAAATAGTGAGGAGTGACCAAAAAGTGGTGTGAGGAGTTTTTATTTGTTAACTGTAAAATCGAGTTCAAATATCGCCGCGAATTTCTTCGACAATACCATCACGCAGCACGATCTCGATTTGCAATTTGCTAATTAAGTTATCCCCGGGTTCGATGCGGAAAAAGCCTTCCATTTGAAATTGATTCACTTCTTGGTCTAACTCCAAAAGCTGTACCTGCTGGAGATTTTGCAGACTTTGGTTTTTCTGTTCTAAAAGTTCGCTTTTCTTTTGATTTACCTGGTATTGAATATTCTCGATTTGTTGGAGAGTTTGAGGACCTGGCGGTTGCAGGCTTTGTTTTTGAATTTCTGCTATCGCCCGCTGTCCCTGGATGTCCAACTGTTGCAGTTGCTGATCGATTTGATTGATTTGCGCTTGCAGTTGCTGTTGCACATCCTCTTTCCACAAAGGAGTGACAATGGCTTTGACGTTGACAATGCGTTTTAAGAGCAGTTGAGGTTTGGAAACATCCATAAAAAAGTCAAGGTTAACTTTAGAGTTGGTAATGGACTTATTGGGCAAACATAGCGTTAATGAGATCGCGATAGCGTTCCAAAACGACGTGACGCTTGATGCTCAGCTTTTGTGTCATCATGCCATTTTCAATGGAAAACGGCTCTAAGATCAGTTTGAACGGACCGATGCGATCGTCAGGTCGATAACCAGGACGATTTTGCACTTCCCGATTCAATTCTTGCCGAAATAAATCCTGGATTATTTTACTCTCCAAATTTATTGTTTGACCGGTACTTGAAGTCACATTTTTATCTTCTATACACAATTGCAGATTTTGACTTTCCGCCCATTTTTGCAAAGCTTGCAGATTAGGGACAATTAAAGCGCCCAGACTTTTTTGGTCTTGTCCGACAAGCACGATCTGCTCGATGTAGGGCGATCGCAAACAAGCATCTTCAATCGGTTGCGGCTCTATATTCTCCCCATTTCTCAATACAATTGTATCTTTGGCTCGTCCGGTCAAAATCAAGTCGTTTTCCGGTGTTACCCAACCTAAATCACCGCTGTCAAACCAACCTTCAGAATCGATAGCTTTCGCTGTCGCTTCTGGATTTTGGTAGTAACCTTGCATAATTTGCGGTCCTCGTAACAAAACCAACCCTTGTTTACCAACCGGTAGTGGTTTGCGAGTTTCAGGATCGACGATTTTGACTTGTGTAGCTGGTATGGGTTGTCCTGCTGAACCGCGCAAATTTCGCCAATACCGTCGCGCATGGGTCACCGGCGAAGTTTCTGTCAACCCGTATCCAACTAAAATCTCAACTCCAATAATCTCAAAAAAGTCATCGATATGCTTGGGAAGAGCACCACCTCCGCTGATCGTTTGCTTGATTCTTCCTCCTGTTGCTTCCCTAACTTTGCTGTAAACTAACCGCTGTGCTAAGCTGTGTAATGGTTTTAAAGCTGCAGCTTGTATTAAAGCCGCCAAACGTTCGCTCCAGGAAGGATTGAGATTGAGTAAATTCAAACCCTCAGCCGTTCGCCGCGCTTGAATGTATTTCTCGCTCACTCTCAAACAAAAATTAATCAGGTGTTGTCGAGAAGCTGGTTGCTCGTGAAACTGTTTTTGCACTCCTTCATAAATAGATTCTAAAAGACGCGGTACGGCAACCATGTAATGAGGTTTAAATTCTTTTAAGTCCCGCTTGATGGAACGCAGGTTGCTGTAAACTTGCGTACAACCCAAGGAAAGTAAGAAATATTCAGCAGTGCGTTCGTAGCTGTGCCAAATAGGGAGAATACTCAAAACAATGTCTCCCGGTTGTGGTTGCACTACTACTCCTAAAGTAGTAACTTGATGCAATAAGTTACCGTGACTGAGCATTACGCCTTTGGGCTTCCCCGTAGTTCCAGAAGTATAAATTAACGTTGCTAGTTGGTCGCGGGTTTGCTTGACCGCTTGAAGGGTATTCTTTTGGCCGATTTCCATTAATTGTGCAAAAGAATAAATCTGGAAAGTTTCTGCTGCTGGCGGCGTTTCGTCTGAAAGCAAGATTACCAACCGAATTGGTAGAGCCTCAAGTCGCTTTTGCAGTCTGTAAAACGTCTTTAAATCTTCAGCCACTAAAATTGTGCTGCCACTGTTTGCCAATATGTATATTAATTCTTCTAGTTCTGCTTGGGAGCTGCGCACTGCATTTACCCCCCCAGCGGTCATAATACCTTGATCGGCAATAAACCAACGCGGACTGTTATCTGCAATCAGGGAAACGCGATCGCCCTGTTTGACTTCCAATGTCTGCAACCCCGCCGCAAATTGTTGAATTTGCTGACATAACTGCGTATAAGTCAAAACTACCTCTGGTTTCGCATGAGGATCCCGTAAGGCAACAATATTACCAAATCGCCGTGCAGCTAAAGGCCATATTTCCGGTAACGAACCCACGCTGGAGTAATCGGCTAAACCCTTGATTGCTTCGCGTTCTCGTTCACTAATGTCGGTAAGAAAAGGATTTTCAACAGCAGTTCGTAACATCACACCGTATCCTAAGTATTTGAAATTTATGTTGCACAGCTAAGATAAACAACTAAAATAAATGCCATTCCTTGTGTCTAAATAAATCTAAATAAATTTGCACAACTAGGGGTATACATATGAATAAATATATAATATAATCAAGTAGTATAGATAATAATTGATGCCAAGCAGACGCCTGGAAATCAAAAGAGGTGATTACCTATGCATTGGATAGACGCAACATTACTCACAATCTTTAGCACCGTTGCCTGTGCGATCTTTCCTAAACTTTTAAGTGTCATTGTTAACTTCAGCACCCAAAAAACTCAAAAATTCCAGGCTACTTCCACCTGGCAAAAAACAAGATATGGTATTACAACCTTTCCTTACTGTACATCCTACGCCTTAACAGGGAGCCCCGCATGCAAATTCAGTCCCCATTTTTGCGGTAGATGCTCTCCAAATTAACTAGATGAGCGCCCACCTAAGTGCGTACTTCAGACCTGTTTCTCTATCACGTTTTGAAGATATTAACTTTCATTGAGTAAAGGTTATGAAGTACATAAATTTTTTCTGGGGTTATTACCATAGATTCCTATTTTTTACAGCCATAAGTTTTCTCATATAGTTCTTCCCGAGGTTGGAGGATTGTTAACACAACGGAGTTATTTTCCTTGATTTGACAATCCTTTCCGCCCTCGCTGAGAGAAAGAGAAAGTCAAAGATTAAAAGTAACTTATACAATTCAAAAGAAATTCAAAATCAGAGAATTTGCTTTAATGAAGTCTTTTGTTTCAAAATAGCAAATTAGATACAATTGTGGGAGGGAAGTTGATATATGGGTTTAATAGATAGTTTGCTTCTTACACTAGTCAGCACTTTGATTTGTTTTACCTTCCCTAAACTTCTGTCAATAATTTTGACAGCAAAAACAAAACTTACTGCTACTTCAACAATTGTCTCAGAGCCACAAGATGCTAACAAAGAAGTACCCAGTTATCTTTAATCTAACCATTCGTGAAAAAAAAGGGCAGAAGGGCAACCTTTCTGCCTTTTATTTGCGTTTTTGTTGTCGCCATTTACCTCTAACTAAACGAATTTCGTCAAAGCTATAATCTTCACCTAGATATTCTTTAATAACAGCTAAAGAAATATCTCCCAAAACATCGAAAACTTGCCAAATTTTTTGTTGCTTTGGGGAAGAAACTAAAGGATTTATGTCAATTGATTGGTTTTTTTCCATTAAGTCACAAAGGTGACGGACAATCCTTGTTGGACTAAGACGACGTTTTTTGGCAATTTCTGCAATGCTTAGACCTTGCTGGTACAGTTGAAGAGTTTGCAATTCTGTAGTTGAAGGCGCGTCAGCAGCTGAGAAAGGTTGTTGCTGTTGGCTAACACTAGATTCTTGACAAGAGTTACGAATTTCTGCAAGGAATTGTTCCCCGTAAAGAGCAAGTTTATGACTACCGATACCAGAAAGTTTCTCCAATTCTTGTTTCGTTTGTGGTTTGACTTGCGCCATTAACCTTAAGGTAGAGTCAGCAAAAATAACGTAAGGCGGTACGGATTGCTCGTCAGCTATTTTTTTGCGCAGCGATCGCAACCTCTGGAATAGCATCTGTGCTTCCATAGCTTTACTAGTGTTCTGGTTCCAACTCATTTTTTCGGCGACGGGAACAGCTATAAACACTTGACGCTGGCGCCGCATTACTTCCCAGCTCAAAGAATTGAGTTTCAAGACTGCGTAACCATCACTAGTTTGTTCTAGCAAACCTTGATGCAGCAAACAACGTCCTAGCAAACGCCATTCCTCAACACTTCTATCTTTGCCGATACCGTAGGTAGAAAGCTGGTCGTGTTTGTATTGAGTTATTTTCTCAGTTTTAGCTCCCCGCAACACATCTATAATGTGATTCATGCCGAATTTTTGTTGACAACGCGCCACACAAGATAAAAACTTCATCGCCTCCACCGTGAAATCTTGCACCGGTTTGGGATAAAGACAATTATCGCAATTGCCGCAATTTCCCGGAAAATATTCGCCAAAATAACCAATTTGAATTTTCCGGCGACAGTCTGTAGCTTCTGCATAATCTATCATCTGTCGCAGTTGGTGTTTGGCAATTAATTGTTCTTGCGGATCGCTTTTTTGATTAATTAAATACTCGATTGTTTTCACATCACCGTAGCTATAAAAAAGCGTGCAGCGCGAAGCTTCTCCATCTCTACCCGCCCTACCCGATTCTTGGTAATAACTTTCTATGTTACGGGGAATATCGAAGTGAATCACAAAGCGCACGTCTGGTTTGTTAATTCCCATTCCAAAAGCAATCGTTGCTACCATCACGCGCGCGTCATCGCGCAGAAATCGGGTTTGATTTTGACTGCGTTCTTCATCTGTTAAACCTGCATGGTACGGTAGCGCTGATACTCGATCGTGCTGAAGTTTAAGGGTGATTTCGTCAACTCTTTTGCGCGTCAAGCAATACACGATTCCAGAACCTTCTGTTTCGCGAATTAACTTTAGCAGTTGAATATAGGCATTTTTCTGCTTGACCTGAACCTCGTAGTAAAGATTTTGACGGTTGAAGCTGGCAATATGAATGCTCGGTTCTTTTAACCCTAATTGTTGGATAATATCGATACGCACGCGAGCAGTTGCTGTAGCGGTAAATGCCCAAACCGGAACACCAGGGTAACGTTTTCGTAGTAAAATCAGCTGGCGGTATTCTGGGCGAAAATCGTGTCCCCACTCCGAAACACAATGGGCTTCATCAATCACGACCGCAGAAATACCAACTTGATGGTGTACTAAATCCAGAAATGGCAAAAATTTCTCACTGAGCAGGCGTTCCGGAGCAACGTAGAGTAATTTTACTTTCCCAGCTAAAGTATATTGTTCCCGCGATCGCATTTGATAAAAGTTGAGACTGCTGTTGAGAAATGTCGCTGCTATACCGTTTTTTTGCAGTGCTTCCACTTGATCTTGCATTAAGGCAATTAAAGGTGACACTACTACAGTTACGCCTTTTTTCAGTATTGCTGGTAGCTGAAAGCACAATGACTTGCCTCCACCCGTAGGCATGACAATCAGTAAATCCCGATTAGAAAGCGCATTTTCGATAATTTCTTGTTGTCCGGGACGAAATTTATCGTAACCGAAGTAATATTTGAGCGCTTTTTCTAGATGGGAAAATTCAGACATGGCGATCGCTATTGTTAAACGCGTTCTGCATAAGTAGTTATGAAGATAACCCATTCTATGCAGAAGTTCATCATCCCCGTCTGAGCAACATGCAAATCAGTATAAGCAGCTAGCTAGCTAGGTGTGCAGATGTCACAATGTTATGTGTAAACTTTACTCACATACCCTCTTATGCCGAAAGCGATTTGGAATGGTGCTGTTTTAGCTGAAAGCGATAACACAATAGTTGTGGAAGGTAATCATTACTTTCCCCCCGACTCTATTCACAAACAATACTTTAAAGAAAGCGATACTCACACCAGCTGTCCCTGGAAGGGTACCGCCAGCTACTACCATATCGAAGTAGACGGACAAATTAACAAGGATGCTGCTTGGTACTATCCCACCACTAAGGAAAAAGCTAAGCACATAGAAGGTTATATCGCCTTTTGGCGGGGTGTCAAAGTCGAAGTTTAAAAAAGATTGCCTCTGTTTTTATCTGGCTTGAAGATTGTAGATGATTCCCGGCTATAATATTAGCACTAGCCGGGTAAAAATATCAATTTTGTTGTTGAAAAAATATCTCCCAAGGCATGAAAAACCTTCTTCTGAAACTGCGAGGAAGGTTGCTCAGTTGAGAGTCATAAACTCGAATGGCTCTTTGCTTTTTCTCCAGTACAGATTTAATATCTAATTTATAAGATTGACCTAAATTCTTTAAGTCTAGTTGCAAAAGTGATGGCATTTTCCAAAACAACCAGACTGGATATTGAAAGACCTGACCTGGAATTTTAGTTTCCTTGACTGCAGCACAAACCAAATCATAAGCAGCTTCGTGATCGCAATGGCGATCTTTTTGATGAGGAACGTAAATTTCCCCTGGTTGAAAAGATTGTAGTAGTTGAACTAATTGATTAATGATATTTAATCGTTGCTCGTTAGAAACGTCCTGTAACTCCCCATCTGGTAGGTCTAAAAAAAATATATCTTCTGAGGAACTAACTCCTAATATATTTAGTGCCTTGCTAGCTTCTTGTTTACGAATTTGAGTAATTTCTTCTCGGGAAATTTGAATATTGGATTTATGTCCATCTGTTAAAAAAACAACTTTGACTGGAATTCCAAGTTGACGTTTGAGAGCAATCAATCCGCCACAGCCAAGGGTCTCATCGTCTTGATGAGGAGCAAATATCATTGTTGATTCTCTACTTATTGGTAAGAGCTGACTTTTAGCGGGTAAAAACCAACGAAACAAAATTTCTGCTTGGACTAATTGCCAAGAATTTTCCAACTTTCCGGCAATTAATGTAAATATTTTTCCAGGATGCATCAATTGATTAGTTAATTGAACTAGCGATTAGCGATCGCATTTCCGATTTCTAATCCTCATGCTTTGCTAATGAATAGGTATCCTATCAAATTCTTTTTTGATGTCAAGTATTTTTACTACTAATTAACCATGTCTTAGACAAATGTTAATTTTTCACAAATACTCATGTCAGGAATTGTTGATACAAGGGAAGAGGTAAGCGATAAATCCTCAACTACGAACTGCGAACGATGGTTTGGTACAAGTTCGTTGTTGTTTTATTTGTCGAAAGTGGGAATTTTCGATGCAATGTTGAGAGTTTTGAGCTTACATAGCAGGGAAAAATTGAATATCTTTTAGGATAGTTAATAATTTCGCAATTAAAATAGGGAGATGAGAAATGGTTGCAACCAACCCACAACCCCAGTTGAAGCGAGAGCTAGGGGTTTTTGGTGCTACCTTGATGGGACTTGGTTCAATTATTGGTACAGGTGTATTTGTAAGTATTGGTATTGCGGCTGGGATAGCAGGACCTGCTGTGATTGTAGCAGTTGCAATTGGGGCTATTGTTGCTACTTGTAATGGGCTAAGCAGCGCTCAATTAGCAGCCAATCATCCCATGAGTGGTGGTACTTATGAATACGGATATAGGTATCTTACTCCCGCCTTTGGTTTTACGGCTGGTTGGATGTTTTTAGTAGCCAAAACTGCTTCTGCAGCAACTGCGGCTTTGGGTTTTGCTGCGTATTTGCTAAATTTATTGGGAGTTGGTTCTAGCTGGGTTGTTCCCACAGCCATTTTAGCTGTGATGGCGGTGACGTTAATTGTTTTGAGTGGTATTCGTCGCTCTCATTTTGCCAACAGTGCCATCGTTTCAGTAACGCTGTTATCTTTGGGATTTTTGATTTTGGTCTGTCTTCCCCGTGCTGTTCAAGCAGGGATAGAAAACTTCACGCCTTTTTTCAAAAATTCTCCTGCAAGCATACTTCATGCTAGCGCCCTGATGTTTGTGGCTTATACAGGTTACGGTCGCATCGCCACTTTAGGAGAGGAAGCGCGATCGCCAAGAGAAACAATTCCCAAAGCAATGATAATTTGTCTTTTGATAACAATGTTGCTTTATATGGCAGTGGCAGCAGTTAGTATTGGGGCTGTGGGGGTAGATACTTTAGCTAACGCTACCCAACAAACAAAAGCAGCACCTTTGGAAGTCGTAGTTCGCACTGTTGCTGGTACGAGTGGTGCTTTTGTCTTAGCAGTCGGTGCTATGACGGCAATGTTGGGCGTGCTGTTAAATTTAATTCTGGGCTTATCGCGAGTGTTGTTAGCTATGGGACGCCGTCATGATGCTCCCAAATTTCTCTGTTATCTCAACCGAGAACAAACTACTCCCTACTGGTCTGTTATAGTTACCGGAGTTGCGATCGCGCTACTAGTTCTATTGGGGAATGTCAAAACAACTTGGTCTTTTAGTGCCTTTAGTGTTTTAATTTACTACGCAATTACCAACCTTGCGGCTTTGCAACTTAGTTCTCAACAGCGACTTTATCCTGCGTGGGTGGGAATTTTTGGTCTTTTGTCTTGCTTGTTTTTGGCTTTTTGGGTAGAGTCTTCAATTTGGCAAGTAGGTTTGGGATTGATTGTTATTGGCTTAATTTGGCACAAAATTAATCAAGCCGTAAAATCCACTCCTTGAGGTTTGTAGCTTCATAATTTATCTGAGGTACTCTCAGTTTGGCATATACACCACTCAATTGGATCTGCTCTGGTACAAGACCTGTAGCAGCACAACATCTCTGCACCGCAGCTTGATACTCTCGCCACTGCTTGCGGATTGCTTTGCTTGCAGGATCGTTACCTAGATCTTCGAATTTTAGTCCAGCTCTGCTTAGCCAACAAGTAACATCAGTTGTTTCACCAACGAATTGTGCCATAGCATAAAAATTTTCCATAAGTTTTCACCTTTATTGAATTGCATCTTTTTCAAGACCTAAATTACTAGAACTGCGTTGAAATTGCTGCCAAATTTCCTCAATTTGCTCCCAAGCTTGTTGGGGAGAAAGTTTTCCCCGAGTCTGTATGTTGCAAATGTAGCAGACTCGTTGAGAAAATTCCTGAAGATTGGCACTAAACATCAGGTTTGGCAAAGAAAATTGACCTCGGTATCGATAACTAGGGTAGAGGAAATTTCTCTTGTCTATCCGATCGCTGTTCATCATCTGTCCTGGCTAAGTTTGTAAAAAATATATTAAGTAGCTAACTTTACCTTAAAACTTCGTATCACAAACAGCAAACAGTTTTTTTATTTAATTTAATAAACAAAATTTATTAAATTGTCTGGAAAACTTAGTTACCTTTATGTTGTGCCCCAAAAGCAGTTTATTTTGCCACTATTTTGACAGTAAAATATTTTCTCGCCCAGTGAGAGATAAAAGGCGTGAAAAAAGAGATTACAACCATAGCTTTCGTCGTAGGGATAGCTTTGGCGATCGCGCTGATGGAAATTACTTCCGTTCAAGCAATGACATTGAATTTTAGCTGGAACGGTAACGATAATTATTCAGCGATTGGTTCATTTAGTTACGATGAAAATACAGCTCCAGTAATGTTTTCAGAAAAGGGGTTTGGGACTACTAAAGTTTTGCAGTCATTGCAGATCTCTTTTTTTGATAATTCTAATCACTTGCTCGCTACTTACAATAACGTTATTAATGGCAAATCAACAAATAATTATTTTCGATTCAACTTTAACACCGTCAAAAAAGAAATGTTTGGATTTCTAGATTTGGGTGGAGAATTGCCAGGCGAAATTTATTTACAAGGAACTGTTAACAATAATCTCAAAATAGTCTATATCCCTGAATCTGATTCCGATGTAATACTAGATAGTAATTCTGGCTCTATCGTTGTCAAAGCAGGATCTTAGCCTGTATGTCGGAATAGATTTTAGTGTTATTTTTAACAAAAAATAAGCCATGTTCGCCCACGTCAATTAAGTTTGAGCTGCCCAAGAAAAATAGAAAAATTTTTAAAAATACTGGTAATTAATTGCTTTTTTCAACTACTGATTAAGAGTGGGGTTCTCCCAGCAATACCATGGAACAATTTAGTTCCCCGATCACCTCGGTTGTGACTTCACTAACTGCTAATCCACCAGCAGTACGATAGCGAGTCGAACGTAAAATAACTATATCAAAAGCTTTGGCTTCTCTAATAATTATTTTGGCAACATCGTCAGCAGCAATTGTTCGGATATTGGTATTGAGCTGCAAGTTGCGAAAAGAAGCAATCTCAAAAAGCTGGGACTCAAAGATCGCAACTTGCTCGCGCGGTGTTCGGCGATCGCACACGTGTAGCAAAACAACTTCTGCTTGGTTAACATCAGCTAAAATTTGGGCAAATCTGATCGCTCTAATGGTTTGTAATGTAAGATCGCCAACTGGGACAAGAATGTGCTGGATTGTTGTTGGACTATTCAATAAGCGCGTTACTATAACCGGACAGTGAGAAGACCAAAAAACGCTATCAATTACATTACCAAATAAGCGGGCGCGCAAACCCGTAGTACGGGACCAACCCATGACCACAACAGTAGCATTTTTTTCCCGACTGGTGCGACTGATTCCTAAAGCGACATCATCATCTATACGAATCGCTGGTGAAGCTTCCACCTCAAATTCTTGACTGATTTCTACAGCACCTTGCAATCGTAGCTGACATTCCTTTAGTTCTGCATTTAATCGCGGATCGTCCATATGAACTCGACCGACAGCGATCGCCAATGGCACAATTGTTCCAGATTCATGACGTGCTAGCAGTGCTGCCATTTCAATTAGATAGCGCTGAGTTTGAGGATTGTAAATCGGAACTACTACGGTAAATCGGTGGTTGTGTGTTTCTGGTTTTGCTTCCCTATCATTTTCTCCCCACCAAGTTGAAAGTTTATCTGTAGTTGTATTTACTTGCGGAATGACCAACAAACTTGCAAACCGTGCTGTAATCGTTGGACCAATAATTGCCGTCACCAGCATTAGTACTATAACACTGTTGAGAACACCCTCATCAATTAATCGTTCTCTAGCAAGATTTAATGTTTCGTAGGCTACTAAAGTTGCTGCCAATGTCGCTGCTACTTGTGGTAATGACAGCGACCACATGGTTAGCATTTCTGCCGTGTTATAACGATACAACAATTTGGCTAGAAATGCTGCTAAGAATTTGCTGCTAATTAATCCCCCGACAATTGCTAAAGTCAGCCAAATTGAACTGATTGTTTTTACAAAAGCTGGAATGTCAATCAGTAAACCCATATCTATAAAAAAACAAGGAATAAATAGAACGCTACCCACAAATTCAACTTTTTCTTTGACCGGACTGCGTCCCAAGACATCATTAACAGCTAAACCTGCTAAAAAAGCACCAACAATTTTTTCTACTCCAACTACCTGCGCCCCTACAGATGCGACAAACAATGCCAATAAAATAAATAAAAATTGTTTACTTTGCTCGTCTCCAGAGCGTCGAAAAAATTCTTTTCCTGCCCAATCAAAGCCAAATAAAATCATAACTGAGTAAATGGCTAATCCACTTAAAAGTTTAATGAAACTTAAAGCGGTAAATTTACCAATATGAATCCCCACACAAATTGCTAGTACTAATAAAGCGCCTGTATCCGTGAAAATTGTGGCACCAATTGTCACGGTAACGGCTTCATTTTTTACTACTCCCAAACGACTGACTATAGGATAGGCCAAAAGAGTATGGGAAGCGAACAAAGAACCAATTAAAAAGGAGGAGTTCCAACTATAATTAAATAATTTTCCAATCCAAGTTCCGGTAATTAGCGGTGCTGCAAAAGTCAGTATTCCAAATCCTATAGAACGATTTTTTGTTTGGCGAAATTGCTCTAAATCAATTTCTAAACCCGCCACAAACATTAAATATACTTTGCCAATATCTGAAAGCAACTTGATTGTTTCAGATTCGGGATTAAGAAGTTTTAGCCCATTTTCACCCAACACTACACCTGCTAACAACAAACCTACTAATCCAGGCAGTCTCAATCTCTCAAAAACAGGTGGTATCGTTAAGATAACTAACAGAAGAATAGTAAAGGCGATAATGGGACTATGTACTAGCAACATTTTGATCCTCTAAATCCATGAAAACAACAGACAAATTTTATCTGAAAAAGCAGAAAATGTGGCATTTGCAACTGTCTGTTTATCTTAGCATCAATACATGAACCTCCCATTTTACTATAAGATATATTTAATTTTCTATCCTTCTGTAGTGAACATTAGAAAAACTAACTCAAGATAGATTTAATTCGATTAAAAATAAATAGATACTATCGAAGGATAAAAGCTTGTAATAAAATAAGCTAATTTAGGTTAGCTTGCGTTTTGGTGCCTGTTATTTTTTGATTTATTAATTTACTATGGTAGCAAACCCTCCCTCCCAATCTTCAAACGCTCAATACAAAGTAGAAAACTCAGCAGCAGAAGTAGAAGCAATTATTCAATCTCCCAAAGTAGATACAGATATTGATTTAGAATTCCTTTACACTAGGGATATTGAATTTCGTCAAGAAACAATATATTTTCTTGTGGTAGATCGCTTTTTTGATGGTGACCCAAATAACAATGAAGGTCCCAATCCCGAACTTTACGATCCAACTCGGGAGGATTGGGGAAAATATTGGGGTGGCGACCTGCAGGGAGTCATTGACAAACTAGACTATTTAAAAAATATGGGAGTGACAGCGATTTGGCTGACCCCCTTGTTTGAGCAGGTGGAAGAATTATTTATTCAAAGTGCTGCTATTCACGGTTATTGGACAAAGGATTTTAAGCGTCTCAACCCTCGTTTTATTGCTGCTGATGACAATCCTTCTCTCAATAAAACTCAAGAAACGAGAAACACAGTTTTTGACCGTTTGGTAGAGGAATTGCACAAGCGCAAAATGAAGCTGGTGCTAGATATTGTCTGCAATCACAGCAGTCCGGATACAGGCGGATGCAAAGGTGAATTGTACGATGATGGAGTGAAAGTTGCAGATTTCAATGATGACAAAGACCATTGGTATCACCACTACGGTGAAGTCACAGATTGGGAAGATGAATGGCAAGTTCAAAATTGCGAACTATCAGGATTAGCTACGTTTAACGAAAATAACATTCACTATCGTAACTATATTAAATCTGCAATCAAGCAGTGGTTGGATCGGGGTGTTGATGCATTGCGGGTAGATACGGTAAAGCACATGCCAATTTGGTTTTGGCAAGAGTTTACAGCCGAAATGTACAAACACAAGCCAGATGTTTTCATCTTTGGGGAATGGATTTATAGCAGTCCTGCAGACGATCGCTCTGTAGAATTTGCGAACAATTCTGGCATGACCATTCTCGACTTTGGATTGTGCATGGCTATTAGACAAGCTTTAGCAACCAATGACGCCAAAGGTTTCTACCTAATTCAGAACGTCCTGGACGAAGACTATCGCTACAACGGTGCAACAGAATTAATTACATTTATCGATAACCACGACATGCACCGCTTTTTAACACTCAATCCCGATCGCGAGCTTTTGCGGTTGGCAGTAATTTTGTTGATGACAACTCGCGGTATTCCCTGTTTATTTTACGGCACGGAACAATATCTGCACAACGACACTAACGGCGATAACAATATCTACGGTAACAACGACCCGTACAATCGCCCGATGATGGACAGTTGGGACACAGATACTCCCATTTATCGGGACATTCGCAAACTTTCAGGATTGCGCCGTCTTAATCCCGCCGTTTCCATGGGTAGTCAGTGGCAAAAACACATTACCCCCGATGTTTACTGCTACGTGCGTCGCTATCGTGATTCTCGCTGTTTTGTGGCTTTAAACAGAGGTGATGCTGTCACCCTAGAGGTGGTAGACACAGAATTACCAGATAGAGAACATACCTGTTTGTTAACGGGACGCAAGTTTGAAGTGCGAGATGGAAAAATTTATCATCTTGAACTTGCTGCCAAAGAAGCGATCGCCATCAGCCATGTTGGAGAACGCATCAAAGCCCAAACCATTGTCCGAGTACAATTAAATGGCGTTCATACTCAACCTGGGGAAACCATTGTCGTTATAGGAGATTGTCCCGAACTAGGTAACTGGGACATCGATCGAGCCTATCCTCTAGAATACATTAACTCCAATACTTGGTTTGGCGAAATTCCTTTTCATGAAAGCGTTGGCAAGTTGATCAATTATAAGTATGCCATGTGGCGAGAAGGACGTTCGCCTTTGCGGGAAAATCTTGTTGCTCGGCGTTGGGTGATTGCTAGTGAAGGTACGGTGAAATGGCGCGATACTTGGGCTTCTGGAAGAGAATCCTAGAACCAACTGCTCAAGGCCAATCTTGCATCCGTTGGGCGTGCATACCGCCACCAAGGCGACCGCTACGGAAGGAATCGACTCACTTTACCTACCACCAACATTTCCCGGATGCGCCATTTTCGGTCTTGGCGAATCAAACTATACCTGACTCGCACCGTTTCATTATAAGACTTGCGTTGGTTGAGCTGACCTTTTTCATAAAAACTGGCAGCTTCTGCAACCGATGCTAAAACAGTAGCGCGATCGCTATTCAGAGAACTGGTCTCTAAAGATTCTATCTTGAGATTGTGTTCGTACTTGCGATAGCGATTTTCCGCTTGCTCCTGCTTGGCAACTAATTGCCATTGAGACAAAGCCGGACCTACTAAAATAGCTTCTAGCCGTTCTATTTCATGATTGGGTCCGAGAGCCAAGGCTTTGGTTTCTAGCCAAGTTTGAATCACTTGTTTTGCTGTGGCTGGTGTTAAAGGTTCTTCTGGTAATTGACCGGTGTTGGCATCTGGAATGGGTAAAGGAGGTTCGTTTAGCTGCAAGGCCAATTGTTCTCCTTGCAAAGCGGGTGCGGGCCAAAAGCGATGGCTAAGCCATCCCAAAATTCCTGAAAGGCTGAACCACAAAAGCAGTACTCCTCCTACTCCTCCCGCCAAACCAACTAATACGACCCATACCAGCCGTGTTTTTGCTCTCAAAGTAAAGGAAGAACGCCGCCTGCGACTAGCAGGACGCGGTTCAACCCCATGCCCTCTTGAACTACTAGAGAAAGTGCGTTGGCGCTGGCTTTGAGGTTGCCTTTGTCGGGGTGGAGGTGTAGTCTTTGGATAATAGTTAGCACCTTTGCTGGCAGTTTCTGCTGTGTTAAGAGTAGATGCTGCAGCAAATCTCTGCGAAGAATATTCTACGCTACTGGGCTTGTGGTGGTTTGACAAAAGCGAAGCAGTTGTTTGGGCGTTGCGATCGCCGACCTTTCTAGCTGTATGGACGTTATGGCTTTCAGTGCTGGCAAAATTTGTCTTGGTCTGGGAAGGCTGAGGATTGCTGGCAATTTCTTTGCTATTTGTTTGTGCTTGTGTGGGTAGTTGTTCTAAATACAGCTGTACACGGGAATCGGCAAAATATTCTTTCAGAGAAGCTTGCTTTTGCACTAAGTCACGAAAGTGAGGAAACACTTGGTTTTGCAACCAATGCTCGGCATATAAACACAATCCTGGCAATAAATCAGGACAGTTGCAAGAATTTTCTCGAATAAAAGCTAAGGCTTCGTATTCCTGACTCAGCTCTAAAGCACGGCTTGCTTCTTCTGTTTGTCCTAAAAATAAGGCGCACAGCGACTGTTCCAGATGCACATCTTGACGCTTGCTCAATATTGCCAACATCTGCTTGGCATGCTGGATCCAAGCCGGTTGGCGCTGGCTAAATCCCCGTGCGATCAAAGCGTAAACAGCCAGGTACGTAGCCACAGCGGAAGGGCGCTTGCTTTCTGCTTCAAATAACTTATGCTGCTCCGCAACGGTAAGATGTTTGCGCAATTGCTGGATGAATCGCAAAAAATCATCTACGCTTAAACCGCTTTGGTCGTCTCCTGTACCGTCTACACCACCACGCTCGTCCAAAATTTCTTGCAACAATTGCAGTCCTTGGCGGCGTTCTGCTACTTTTTCTGGCGGTAGTGCCAGTAACTCTAAAATTCTATACGGGCGCAGTCTGTATATGTCCGATTGAATTTCTCCCCTGACGTTGGGAAACAAATCTTCTTGGGCTAATAGTTGCTCGCCAGTTTCTAGAGAAACTGCTGCATTTTCGTAGTGACCTTGTTGCCATTGTTCTCTACCAATTTCCAAACAGGCAAGAGCAACCGTCAGAATCACATCTCCTCTTTCAGTAGAAATTTGAGCAGACATTTCGGTTTCACAAGTGGCGCTTGCTGAAGCAGAGTTACCATTTTTATTTAGCAGGTAGGGATGGCCTAATTTCAGCACTAGTTCGTATTCTCCCAACTCTTGCAGTAGTAGTAGAGCACCAATAAATTCTTCTTGGTTAATTTCAATGCCAAGCTGGGAAGAGTCACCATCGCCGTTGCTGCTCAAAGCCTGGTTTTCCACTACTACACCGTTAGTTGGGTGGTAATCCCCATTGGAACCGCAGGCCTGGACAAAATACAATCGATCGTAGGCTTGGCGCTGTTTTGGGTCTGATAAAACTGCGAATGCTCGCTCTATTAGTTTTTTGCGAGACTCAATTGCTGCTTGAGAATACTCTCGACGTGGCAGCTGCTGTCGGCGATCGCTGTACGCCTGCCGCAGTTGTTCTTCACTTGCCGCCAAAGGTAGTCCTAAAATTCGGTAATAATCTAGCGGAATTCGCACAGCCTAACTTCCTCTGCAGCGCCATCGAAATAATTCTCCCAGAGCATACCAGGAGTGTAAAACCGTGCCATAATGATAACCGATCGGTTTTACACTACAAGTGTGTTTGGCAATAAGTTTATCTCTACTTCTCCAGTTTCTATGGCGCCAATAACAAGCACGTTTTGCCAACAAATATGTTGACTGCAATCTCCGGCTTGACCGCAACTGCAACTCAAGTAAAGATAATTGTTTTAGCATCTGCTCACATCAGCACTTTTTTGTATAGATTCCCTGCTGCTTGCTAGCTCGCCGAAGTATAACATAACTAAAATGTTAAGACAATTAGTTATTAAAAAAGATGAGCTCAAGAGATTATTTTTTTTACTGTTAATGAATATGCAGAAAGCAAGGTATTCTGATGGGTATTGTTAAGTTTGAGAATGCGATCGCATGCAGTCAATAACTTAACTTGTTTAGTGTTTGTACCAACGCAACTTACCACCTTGTCCGCTGACTTTTTTATGTATTAATACGGAGATAATCAAAAACGATGGTTCAAGAACGCACTTTACCCCCATTTGATGTCACTACCGCACAAATAGACAAAGAAGAAGGACTGCGGTTGTACAGAGATATGGTACTGGGGCGCACCTTTGAAGACAAGTGCGCTGAAATGTACTACAGGGGCAAAATGTTCGGTTTTGTCCACCTTTATAACGGTCAAGAAGCCGTTTCTACCGGTGTTATTCAAGGGGCGATGCGACCTGGTGAAGATTTTGTTTGCAGCACCTACCGCGACCACGTTCACGCCCTCAGCGCCGGAGTACCCGCCAAACAAGTCATGGCAGAATTATTCGGTAAAGCTACCGGTTGCAGCAAAGGTCGTGGCGGTTCCATGCATCTTTTTTCCGCCGAACACCGTTTGCTAGGTGGCTACGCCTTCGTTGCAGAAGGAATTCCCGTCGCAGCTGGAGCTGCTTTTCAAACTAAATACCGCCGCGAAGTTTTAGGCGATACAACTGCCGATCAAGTCACAGCTTGTTTTTTTGGGGATGGCGCTTGCAACAACGGTCAATTTTTTGAAACTTTAAACATGGCAGCCCTGTGGAAACTGCCGATTATTTTCGTAGTCGAAAATAACAAGTGGGCTATTGGCATGGCTCACGAACGAGCAACTTCCAACCCAGAAATTTATAAAAAAGCCAGTGCTTTTAATATGGTAGGCGTAGAAGTAGACGGCATGGATGTGATGGCCGTGCGTGCAGCAGCTCGAGCAGCTGTAGCTCGCGCTCGTGCTGGCGAAGGACCAACACTAATTGAAGCACTGACCTACCGCTTTCGAGGTCACTCTTTGGCAGATCCAGACGAACTGCGCAGCAAAGCCGAAAAAGAATTTTGGTTTGCTCGCGATCCCATTAAAAAATTTGCAGCTTATCTAGCAGAACAAAATTTGGCCACAAATGAAGAATTAAAGGAGATCGATCGCCAAATCCAGCAAGAAATCGAACAAGCAGTGAAGTTTGCAGAAGCTAGCCCCGAACCCGATCCCAGCGAATTGTATCGCTTTGTGTTTGCTGAAGACGAGTAAACAAAGTGTTAGTCGCTCGAGCTGGTGGGTTAGCGCCGCTTCCAAAAGAGGCGTGGCGCTATTTTTTTACTGCGAGCTTTTCCGGTGCACCTGTAAGACTTTCGTTAATTGGGAAGAAAGTTGTGTTTGAAATATTACAACAACAAAGAAAATTTTTAACCTTTATATTGCGCGATCGCGCCGCCCGCTCCGAAATAGAAGTTGTACCCGAACGCGGCGGAATCATCACTCGCTGGCGCATCCAACAGCAAGACATTCTCTATCTAGATAAAGAACGCTTTGCTAATCCACAATTAACTATCAGAGGTGGAATTCCAATACTGTTTCCTATTTGTGGCAATTTACCAGATAACACCTACAAATATAACGGCAGACAGTATACTCTCAAACAACACGGCTTTGCTCGCGATCTACCTTGGCAAGTAGAGCAGGTCGTTGCGGAAGAAAATAAAGCTTTTCTCAAACTTCATTTACACGACAACGAGCAAACACAGGCAGTATATCCGTTTAATTTTCACTTGAGTTTCTGTTATCAAATTCAAGGCAATACCCTAGAAATTCGGCAACAATTTTATAATAGTTCATCAACACCCATGCCGTTTTCTGTTGGGTTTCATCCTTACTTTTTAACTCGCGATAAAACTCAATTAAAATTTGATATTCCCTGCAGAGAATATCAACAGCAACAAACTAAGGAAGTACATGTATTCGACGGTAGTTTTGATTTTCATCGCGATGAACTTGACGTAGCATTTAAACAACTTCAATCTACATCGGCAACTGTTACCGACCACAGCCGCAATTTGAAATTGACTTTAGAGTTTGATAATTTCTTCTCTACTTTAGTATTTTGGACTGTCAAAGGCAAGGAATTTTATTGCCTGGAACCTTGGAGTGCTCCCCGCAACGCTATCAACACAGGCGAATATTTAACAGTACTCGCACCCAGGACCGGGCATGCAGCTACTTTTCGCTTGAGGGTAAATTTTTTCTAAATCTGCTTGCCAAGCAACATGTGGCTGTGATAGATTTATGGGGTTGCCAATTAATTTGAGTAGCAACGGGTCGCTAACTCAATGGTAGAGTACTCGGCTTTTAACCGATTAGTTCTGGGTTCGAATCCCAGGCGACCCATAGAAATATTCAAATATTCAGCTAGGAAGTAGCTAATCCTACAGTAGTTTAAGGCTAATTAAGAAGATATTTATTAATGGCGTAAACTTTTTAAACATAAACACCCAACACTAGTTATAATTTCCTATAAGCTCACAATCATCTTAAGATTGGCGTAATATTTTGTTTGCGCTGTATATCAAATCGACTAGCTGACAACCACAAATAGGAGGACTATCTATGGCGCTCGTGCCAATGCGGCTGCTGTTAGATCACGCGGCAGAGAACGATTACGGCATTCCCGCTTTCAACGTCAACAACATGGAGCAGATTCAGGCTATTATGCAAGCTGCCCATGAAACAGATAGCCCCGTAATTTTGCAAGCTTCTCGTGGTGCTCGCAAGTACGCTGGCGAAAACTTCCTGCGTCACCTGATTTTGGCAGCAGTGGAAACCTATCCCCACATTCCCATTGCCATGCATCAAGACCATGGTAATGAGCCTGCCACATGCTATTCTGCCATTAGGCACGGCTTTACCAGCGTGATGATGGATGGTTCGCTGGAAGCTGATGCTAAAACCCCCGCTAGCTACGAATACAATGTCAACGTTACCCGCGAAGTCGTGAAAGTAGCTCACGCAGTGGGTGTCAGCGTCGAAGGCGAACTCGGTTGCTTGGGTTCTCTGGAAACTGGCATGGGTGATAAAGAAGATGGTCACGGTTTTGAAGGAAAGCTTTCCCACGACCAGCTGCTAACAGACCCAGATCAAGCTGTAGACTTTGTAGAGCAAACTCAAGTCGATGCTTTGGCTGTTGCTATCGGTACCAGCCACGGTGCTTACAAGTTTAGCCGCAAACCCACTGGAGAAATTCTGGCGATTAGCCGCATTGAAGAAATTCACCGTCGCTTACCCAACACCCATTTAGTAATGCACGGTTCCTCCTCCGTACCCGAAGATTTGATTGCCCTGATCAACCAGTACGGCGGTGCTATTCCCGAAACCTATGGTGTACCCATAGAAGAAATTCAAAAAGGTATTAAGAGTGGCGTGCGTAAGGTAAATATCGACACTGATAATCGTTTGGCAATCACTGCTGCTGTCCGGGAAGCTTTGGCAACTAACCCCAAGGAATTCGACCCCCGTCACTTCCTCAAGCCTTCCATTAAGTATATGCAGAAAGTTTGTGCTGAACGCTACCAGCAATTCGGCACTGCCGGTAATGCTAGCAAGATCAAGCAACTTTCTTTGGAAGATTTTGCTGCTAAGTATGCTAAGGGCGAGCTGAGAGCTACTACCAAGAAAACCGTTGTTCTTTAAGGTGGGGAAAACAGGGACTTTCCAGGGAAAAACTCACCAGAAACAATTAATTGCCCTGCCAAGAACGTTCCCCACGCTTAATTACTCATTTTTCTAGATTGTGTACTACCGGGAAGCATTTATGCCCCCGGTTGTTTATTTGGTAACTGTAAGTACTGTTTTCATTCCTGCTTGAAAGTGTCCTGGTAAATTGCAAACTATTAAATATTTACCAGGAGTTAAATTCACTTTTAGTGTTTTACTAGCACCACTTTTAAGTTGATCGTCTTCTATCTCGCCAATTTTTTTACCAGCTTTATCTTCATCAAGTCGTTGTCCCTTAAGGGGTAACTTATCTATGGAAAGGTCTGTTTTAATAACTACCATTTCGTGAGCAAGCCTTCCTTTATTGGTAACGCGGAATTCCACATCTCCTGCTGGAACCGTTGATTTTGATAGCTGAAATTCCATTTCCTTGGCAGTAACTTGAATAACATTGGCACCGGATGCAGACTGGGAACCGACTAACGCCGGGGAATTAGCAGCAGGAGTAGTTGTTTGCTGTGCTGTATTGTTTGTACTGCAACCGTAACAGAGTAATAGAGAGATAAGCGCTGTCGAGCTAAATTTCCACATTTGCTGGTTCAACTTTTGACACCTACTGGCAGGTAAAACTGAGTTTCGATATTTTGTATTGTGAATAGAAAAAGCCAAATTTACAATTTGAGGTATTGGTTGTACTGTCGGTCTTAGAGAAAAACTCGATGTTGCAAAGACGGCATTTGACGGCGAACCTGTTCTAGGCGCGAAGGATTAATTTCAGCGATCGCCACCCCTGGTTTCTCACCAGCATCAGCTAAAACCACTCCCCAAGGATCGACAATCATGGCGTGTCCGTGGGTTTGACGGCGATCGTAGTTCCATCCGGTTTGTGCTGGTGCAATCACATAGCAGGTATTTTCAATAGCGCGTGCTTGTAGCAGTATTTGCCAGTGATCTTTTCCTGTAAAGGCGGTGAAAGCGGCGGGAACAAAAAAAATATCTGCTCCCTTGGCTGACATGTAACGATAAATTTCTGGAAAGCGAACATCATAGCAAACGGAAACACCAATGTTACCCAACTTTTCACTCATATACACAGAGGGTAGAGCTTTGCCAGCCATAACAGTGATGGATTCTCTGTAGGTATTGCCATCGGGAACATTAACATCAAATAGGTGTACCTTGTGATAGCGCAACAATTCTTGACCGTTGGGGTCTATGAGTAAAGCCGTATTGTAGACTTTGTTCCCACCTTCTACTGGAACCGGAAAACCGCCGCCGAGGATGGTAATCTGAAAACGCTGCGCCATTTTCAGCAAAAATTTTTCCGTTTCCTGGGCGATCGCCTCTGCTTGAGCAAGTTTTTCCTTTTCTTCTCCCATAAAGGCAAAATTTTCTGGCAAGCCCACTAATTCTGCACCCTGACACGCAGCTAAATCAATTAATTCCTCTGCTTGTGCCAAGTTTTTTTCCAGATCTGGTACGCTTGTCATTTGAATAGCGGCAGCTAAATAAGGTTTCATAGGCGGTAAACAAAACAAAGATTATCTTTAAAATGTTTGTTTAGGTAACTTCAGTTGTTCTCCTGTTAGGTACATGGCCAGTCGCCACAAACGTGTTGGCCTGAACTAGTTTCATAACTTTCTCTATCTTCCTATGGCTGCTAAAAAACCGGCCAAATTTCACGTTAAGTTGTTACAAAACCCTGACTAGAATTTATTTGCTGTGGACACATCCATTCTTATTAAAACTTTTGTTGCTGTGTTTGTACTTGCCGATGCAGTCGGTAACATACCAATTCTTTTGGTTCTCACCAAAGGTATGGAGCCGCAACAAAGAAATAAAGTTATAGATAAAGCCATCCTAGTGGCAATTGTAGTGCTTTTACTATTTGCTTGGGCTGGCCAGTTTATTTTAAGTTACTTAGATGTGAGTATGGGTTCTTTACGAGTGGCGGGAGGACTGCTGTTGTTACTAATTTCCCTACAAATGCTACAAGGAGAATTAGATACTCCAGCCATCGATCAACAACGGGATGTAGCAATTACCCCTTTAGCCCTACCGCTGCTGGCTGGTCCTGGTACCCTGACATCGGTGATGTTATTAATGTCAGAATCTCCAAGTTCGCACTTGAGTGTAGTTGTGGGAATTATAGCCGCTATGTTTGTCAGTTGGTTAATTTTGCGACAAGCAAACTTGATAGATGGGTGGATCGGTGCAGAAGGTGAAGTAATTATTACTCAACTTTTAGGTTTTCTGCTAGCGGCTTTGGCTGTAGAAATTGGTAGTGCAGGAATTAAAGAGTTATTTTTAAGTTAGGTGCAAACTGGGAAATTGTCATTTTTGATATTCACTGGATGAGGTTTCCGGGAAATTTTCTGGAGAAGACAAGCTGCGAATGCGATGCATTTGCGCTAAGGCGTATCGTGCTGTTGCTTGCACTTGTGCATCCGAATCTTGTACCGCATGACATAACATTTGACTGATTTGAGCGATCGCATCATAAATGCGAGTCAGGTCGCGAATCGCATTTTGCCGTACTTGCGGACTTTCATCTTGCAGGGACACGGCTAAAGCGCGGCTCATTGGTTTGAGCGTACGCGTGCCAATTTCTGCCAAGGCTGCCAAAATTAAACTGCGTTGCTGCGAATCTGCTTCTACCATTAGATCTACCAAAGGTTGAATTGCTCGCGAATCTCCTTGTTGTCCCAAATCCCAAATTGCCTGAGAACGCTTGATAGGATCGGGACTGGCTAAGTCCTTAATTAATTCTTCCACAATACTAACTTTGGCAAGGCGAGAAGTGGTTTCTGGTGGCAGTAATTTTTGGGGTTGTGGCGTGTGAGTTGGATCGGGGTTGGAAACATCCGCAGCGATTTTCATTTCTGTGTTTTGGCAACAAGTATCAGAATTGGCAAGAGAAGTTGTTTTGAGTTTTCCCAACCATTTCACCAGATATAAAAGCGTACCAAAAATTCCCAAGGCAGCGATCGCCACTAGCAACCACCACCAAAAATCATACTTGCTAGATTGTCCATGCTTGCTATCGAGCTGGGACTGGGAAGCTACACTGGCAAAAATAGGCTTTTTACCTATTTCTGTTTGCAGTTGTTTACTAAAATCAGTAGATGTCAAACCTAGACTGAAGTGCCATCTCACGTATCTTGGCAGTGCCTTTGGGTTATTTTCCATACTACTTAATTTTAGAACAGGTTCCTTGCGCCCAGGTTCTATTTGCGTCACCCTTTGACCGGGACTGCAGTCCCAACCTAGGCAAGCAAAAAAGATAACTAAAGTAATTGGGTAAGGGCATAACCTCATATAGCAAGTTTGGGCGAAAATGGCCTGGAATTTACCGATACCACGATAACTTCCCACAGAACTACATGTTAACTGGGATGGAGAAAAATTTTTTATGTTTATTATTACACATCTAATTAACGCTTCGGTACTTTCTCAAGCGGCTATGCGAGATTATTTTTATACTGGTTGTTTTCCTACAAACTCAAAACTGCTTTCAGGAAAAGCAAAAGTTCACAAGACCAATGGCGTAAGCTTGAAACACTCTTTTGATTTTGTTTAAGATGGCTTAGCTAAAATTTCTACCGCCAAAATTGGGTTTTAGCACTCAAACACAACAAAACTTCTACAATCGACGAGTAACGGTTAGCATTAAATCTTTAACCGTCATATGCTAAAAGCTAATAGCTTTTTGCTATTTGCCGATTTTTAATATCTAACAACAAATTAACCACAAAGCGGATAAGGATTTTATTATCATGGGCAATTTGAGACGCGTACCCGTTGGGATTGTTGGCGCGTCAGGCTATGGCGGAGTACAGTTGGTACGTTTACTGATGGATCATCCACAAATAGAGCTAGTTTATTTAGGTGGTGATAGTAGCGCTGGTAAGCCATTTGCAGATATTTACCCCCATCTGGCTCATGCAGTCAACCTCTCGGTAGAAACAGTAGATCCAGAAATTATTGCTCACCGCGCCGAAATAGTTTTTCTGTCTGTACCTAACGGTTTGGCTTGCCAACTCGCTCCGAAATTGCTGGAAAAAGGATGTAAAGTCCTTGATTTAAGTGCTGACTACCGCTTTAGCAACCTCGCCACTTACACGGCTTGGTATGGGAAGGAGCGACAAGATACTGCTATTGCTGCTACAGCAGTTTATGGACTACCAGAGATGTTTCGCGATCGCATCGCCGAAGCTCAGTTAGTTGGTTGTCCTGGCTGTTATCCTACCGCTAGCCTCCTAGCACTTTCTCCCCTCCTCAAGCAAGGATTGATCGTCCCTGACACCGCCATTATAGACGCCAAATCTGGCACCTCTGGCGGAGGACGAGAAGCCAAAATCAACATGCTGTTGGCTGA
The DNA here is from genome assembly GCA_000332255.1 of cyanobacterium PCC 7702. Lineage (GTDB taxonomy): Bacteria > Cyanobacteriota > Cyanobacteriia > Cyanobacteriales > Nostocaceae > Chlorogloeopsis. Next base: position 423,627 of record KB235926.1, read on the forward strand.
AGCAGATAATTCTCTAGCAGCTTATGGTGTAGCCCGCCATCGCCACACACCAGAAATCGAACAAATTTGTAGCGAGCTTGCAGGTCGTGAAGTCACCGTACAATTCACACCTCACCTAGTTCCCATGGTACGAGGTATTTTAGCTACCGTATACGCCACCTTAAGAGATCCCGGTTTAGTGAGAGATGATTTAATAACTATTTACAGAGCCTTTTACCGTAACTCCCCTTGGGTAAAAATTTGCGATCCCGGTATTTACCCTCAAACCAAATGGGCTTGCGGCAGCAACCTGTGTTACATAGGTATAGAAGTTGACCCGCGTACCAGTCGCGTAATTGTCATGTCAGCGATCGACAACTTAATCAAAGGACAAGCCGGTCAGGCGATCCAGTGCATGAACATCATGATGGGTTGGGATGAAACCTTAGGCTTGCCAAAGTTAGGATTTTATCCCTAACAACAAGCAAAAGCGGGAATGCAAGCGCGGGTATGGGTAAGAGAAATTTTTCTTGTGGCCCATACCTTTTTATGCTTTGGCTACCAGTACAAAAGTCCTTTACTTTGGCCCTAGCCCCACCGCCCCAGCATAAACAGCGCGATCGCCTAATTCGTCTTCAATCCGCAGCAAACGATTGTATTTTGCGACTCGCTCGCTACGACACAAAGAACCTGTTTTGATTTGACCAGCACGAGTTGCTACGGCTAGATCCGCAATGGTAGTATCTTCTGTTTCGCCAGAACGATGACTGATCGCTGAACGAAAACCATGGCGAGCAGCTAGATCTATAGTTGCTAAAGTTTCTGTTAGCGACCCAATTTGATTCAGTTTAATTAAAATCGCATTGCCTGCTTTTAACTCAATTCCCTTTTGCAAACGAGTAGCATTAGTTACAAACAAATCATCTCCCACTAATTGTACGCGGGAACCTAACTTTTGAGTTAATAAGTGCCAGTTTTGCCAGTCTTCCTCGTGCAACCCGTCCTCTATGGAAACAATCGGATATTGCTCAACTAACTGCGCCAAATAATCAATCAACTCTCCTGGAGAATGAGGTTTCCCATCGTAGACATACTGTCCGTCTTTATAAAACTCGCTAGCAGCCACATCTAAAGCCAAAGCCACTTGCTCTCCAGGCGTGTATCCAGCTTTCTCAATTGCAGTCACCAGCAATTCCAAAGCTACCTGATTCGATTCCAGATTAGGAGCAAAACCACCTTCATCCCCTACACCAGTAAGCAAACCCTTCTCATCCAAAACTTTGCTCAAGGTAGCAAATACTTCCGCACCCCAACGCAAAGCCTCCCGAAAAGAAGGCGCCCCCACAGGAACAATCATAAACTCTTGGAAATCCACATTGTTTGCCGCATGAGCACCACCATTGATCACGTTCATCAACGGTACGGGTAGTAAATTAGCTAAAGGGCTACCCAAATAGCGATACAAGGGAATACCCAAAGATTCAGCTCCAGCCTTGGCCGCAGCTAAAGAAACTGCCAAAATGGCATTAGCACCCAAATTGGATTTGTTTGCAGAACCATCCAAGGCAATCATAGTACGATCTAGCAGTTCTTGATTCAGAACATCCATTCGTAACAACTTGGGAGCAATGACCTCCTTGACGTTTTGTACCGCCTTCAGTACTCCTTTACCCCCATACCGACTTTGATCGTTATCTCGCAGCTCGTGCGCCTCAAAAGTACCAGTAGACGCACCGCTAGGAACTTGCGCTAACCCCACAGCACCGTTTGATACACGCACTTGTGCTTCTATTGTTGGTCTACCCCGTGAGTCCAGAATTTCCCGGGCGGTAATTGCTTCAATGGCTGTATTCATCATCAATCCTTTGTCCTTTTTGTGAACGTTTTCTCACTGCTTTGGTGTGCTGTTCGCGTAGCAAAGCCAAAGGCTTTTTACACAAACATTTCGGTTGCTGACCCGACAATCTAGCATAGGCTTTTGAGGGGACAATCCAAACAGAGATTAAGGAAGATTTTGGTTCTGGGTTTTTGTCTGGGAAACCACAGATGAAGGTCGAAGCACCTTGATAAATTCTAAAGTGTGGTAAGAGGCTCCCCAGCAGAACTGGAAATTGAACTAAAAAAAACAGGCTGGTCAATACAGACAAAAAGTATGGTTCAAAACAACGGTAACTTACGCATGGAATTAATACAGATTCCCCCTGACTATCTCAACATTATGGGGTATGTTGATGAATCTGAGGTAAACGGTCCCGGACGTCGTGCTGTAGTTTGGGTACAGGGATGTTTGCGCCAGTGTCGTGGTTGCTTTAATAAAGAGTCTTGGTCGTTTGCCATCAACCAACTAGTCTCAGTTGACACTCTTGCCGAAAAAATCCTCAGTAATCCTCGCAACCAAGGAGTGACTTTTTCTGGTGGTGAACCTTTTTGGCAAGCTGCTGCACTCGCTGTTTTAGCTGCTAAAGTTAAAGCAGCTGGGCTAAATGTAATGTCTTTTAGCGGTTTTACTTTGGAGGAATTACAATCCGATTCTGCTCCAGCTGGCAGTCAAGATTTACTGAATCAATTGGATATTCTCATTGATGGTCCCTACATTCAATCCCTAGCTTTAAATTCTCCTGATTCTCCTGTTTCTTCTAGTAATCAACGAGTTCACGTTTTCAATCCCGCCTTGCAAGAACATATTACCTGGACTAGCGACCAAATAGAAATTCATATTTTTAAAGATGGTAGTCGAATTATCACTGGTTATCGAGGGCGATTAGAACTGGAGTAATATAGGTTTTGGCTCTCAAATGCAATGGAGTTCATGCTATAAAATTGCCTAGCCTGAGGAACTAAGGCGATAAACTGTCTGCTAATCAAAGGGAAGCCAAGTTCGTAGTCAGAGCTTTAGCCCTTATTCACCGAAGATCAAGTAATAAATCACTTACCACTAACACCTAAAAACGATAAATCGCTGACTGTCAAAGGTGTTGGTGTGGAGACTTTCTTTGTCTGTTTTTCAGATCCAATTTAAAATCAACAATTGGTAGTTAAAAATCTGGAGACTGCTATGCGCCTACTGCACACGATGCTGCGGGTTGGTAATCTCGAAGAATCTTTGAGATTTTACTGCGATGTTCTGGGAATGAAACTGCTGCGACAAAAAGATTATCCCGAGGGGAAATTTACCCTGGCTTTTGTGGGTTATGGTGATGAAAGTGACCATACTGTCCTAGAATTAACGTATAACTGGGGTGTAGAAAAGTATGAGCTGGGAAATGCCTACGGTCACATTGCCATTGGAGTTGATGATATTTACGCTACCTGCGATCGCATAAAAAAACTTGGTGCTAAGGTAGTGCGCGAGCCAGGACCGATGAAACACGGTTCTACTGTCATCGCTTTTGTAGAAGATCCGGATGGATATAAAGTAGAACTAATTCACCTGGGCACTCAAGGCTCTAATGTCAAAAAAGAAACAGAATCGAATTGTGTCACTCAGTAAAGTTGGAGAAAAGACGGCAAGGAGAATTATTGATTGAGCGTGAAGCAATGCCTGGGACAAAAAAGTTTATTGTTAAAAATATTACTTTCGATTTTACTTAGCTGGAGCATTTTCAGCCTTATTCCCCTACCTGCAGCAGCTAATTCTTTGCTTGCTCAAAAGCAGTCGTCGTCAAAAACCGATCGCACAGCGTGCCGAATGGCATTAGCTTATGAGTGTGATCTGTCATTATCAAAGGAATCTGATGATTTTAACATCGATTCTCATCGGTTGACAGCACAACCTGCGGTTTTCGAGTTATCTGATGTAGAACCAACAGACTGGGCTTATCAGGCATTGCGATTGCTTGTCAAACGTTACGGTGTTATAGTAGGTAACACGAATGGCACTTTTGCTCTTAATCGTCCCCTTAGCCGCTACGAATTTGCTGCAGTGCTTGCAGCTACCCTTAAAAAATTAGAACAGTCGATTGTCAAAGACAGCAACCAGCAATATACTCAACAAGATGCTATCGTGTTGCAACGACTGCAAAAAGAGTATAAGTCAGCTTTAGAAGATTTACAGCAACGAGTTGGAAACACTGAAACAGGCGTTACGCAACTACAAGCAAATCAATTTTCTACCACAACCAAGCTCCAGGGAGAACAAATTATTGCTTTGAGTGACGGTACCGACGCAGGTAAAACTGTTATTTCCCGTTCGCGGTTAACTTTTTCTACCAGCTTCAACCAAAAAGATTTCTTAGTTACCCAATTAGAATCTGGTAATAATGGTGGTGATGCCATTGATTTAGCACAAAAACAAAAGTCCAATCTATTTGGAACAACTGGTCTGCTTGTCAATGGTGGGGGACTGGATTACGTAGGAGTGAATTTTGATTTCCAACTCAGACGCTTGTACTACACTTTTCGCCCTTGGCCAGATCTGGCGTTAACCGTCGGTGCCAAAATGTTGCCACGAGATTTCATCGATCGCAACAGATACGCTGACAACGAAGCAGTAGATTTTAGTTCTGGCTTTTTTTTGCGCAATCCCCTGATTGTTCAAAACCAAATCGATCGCAACGGTGGTGCAGGAGCTGCTTTGCTGTGGAATCCTGGTGGTGGAAAATGGACATTGCGATCGCTCTACATTGCAGCAGATGCTAATCAAGCAAACGCCAATACCACAGTCGGCGGTTTATTTGGCGATCGCTACCAAACAAGCGTAGAAATCGAATATTCGCCCAGCGAGCGGATCGCATTCAGACTGCAATATACAAATGCTTTGATTAACAATACAACTATTAACGCCTTCGGTATTAATACCGAATACGCTATTAATAACAACACAGGTATCTTCGGTCGCCTTGGGTTTGGCAGCTATAATGGATACAACACCGCTGTTAACAAAGAATTAGATTTACATCCTGTTAGTTGGGCTGTTGGTTTCGGTTTTCGCAATCTTCTGCTTCCCGGTACTGTTGCGGGCGTTGCTGTTGGTCAACCATTCCTTAGTGCTGGTGTGGGTAACGCTACCCAAACTAACTTGGAAGCATTTTACAATCTGCTGCTGAGCGATAACCTGAGCATTACTCCCGTACTTTCTTTAGTCGCCAATCCCAATAATGACAATTCCAAGGGTACTATTTGGCAAACCACTCTCAGAAGTGTGTTTTCATTTTAAATTGGGGAATGGGAATTAGTTATTTTCTCTTATCCACTAACTATCAACCACCTCATCTCAAATTGCAACTGTAGATACAAGCAGATGCAGGCAGATGATGATTGGATAAATACTTAGGACATACATTAGTAGTTTAAAATCTAAAATTCCAAATCAAAAATTGTCAAGATGCAGCCTACAGATCCGGATAAATTTACAGATAAAGCTTGGGAAGGAATTGTCAAATCCCAGGATATAGTACGTGCTTATCAACAACAACAATTAGAAGTTGAACATTTAATCATTGCCTTATTACAGCAAGAAAATGGTTTAGCAGCGCGCATCCTCAACCGCGCGGGTGTGGATGTCAATCGCCTTCAGCAACAACTCGAAGAGTTTATTCGTCGCCAACCTAAAGTTGCTAGAAGCGATCAACTTTATCTCGGTCGCCATCTAGATACAATGTTAGATTTATCCGAAGCGGCCAGAGTGCGAATGAAAGATTCCTACATTTCAGTAGAGCACCTATTGTTAGGCTTTGCAGAGGACGAACGCATCGGAAAGCGGTTGCTGAAAAATTTTAACTTGGATACAGCCAAGCTGGAGGCTGCAATTAAAGCAATTCGCGGTAGCCAAAAAGTTACAGACCAAAATCCCGAGTCTCGTTACGAAGCTTTACAAAAATTTGGAAGAGACTTGACCGAGCAAGCAAAAGCAGGCAAGCTAGATCCGGTGATTGGGCGAGATGAGGAAATTCGACGAGTGATTCAGGTATTGTCTCGTCGCAGCAAGAACAACCCAGTTTTGATCGGCGAACCCGGGGTGGGTAAAACAGCGATCGCCGAGGGTTTAGCCCAGCGGATCGTCAACGGCGATGTTCCAGAATCTTTGAAAAACCGCCAACTCATCGCCCTGGATATGGGAAGTTTAATTGCTGGTGCCAAATATCGAGGTGAATTTGAAGACCGCTTAAAATCTGTTCTCAGGGAAGTGATTGAATCGAACGGTCAAATAGTTTTGTTTATAGACGAATTGCATACTGTTGTTGGCGCCGGTTCCGGACAGCAAGGAGCAATGGATGCAAGCAATTTACTCAAACCCATGCTAGCGCGGGGAGAACTCCGCTGTATCGGAGCAACTACCCTCGACGAATACCGCAAATACATCGAAAAAGATGCCGCCCTAGAAAGGCGTTTTCAGCAAGTGTACGTAGACCAACCCAGTGTGGAAAATACAATTTCTATTCTCCGGGGATTAAAAGAACGCTATGAAGTTCACCACAACGTGAAAATTTCCGATAGTGCCTTAGTAGCAGCTGCTACCCTCTCTGCACGATACATCAACGATCGCTTTTTACCAGATAAAGCCATTGACCTGGTTGATGAAGCAGCAGCGCAACTGAAAATGGAAATCACATCCAAACCAGCAGAATTAGAAGCGATCGACCGCCGCTTGATGCAGCTGGAAATGGAAAAGTTGTCTTTAGCCGGAGAAGAAAAAGCCACCATCCAAACTCAAGAACGCTTGCAGCGCATTGAACGAGAAATTAGTAACTTAACAAAAAAACAACAAGAATTAAACGGACAGTGGCAAACGGAAAAGCTACTATTAGAGGCAATCAGTGCTTTAAAACAAGAAGAAGAAAAACTGCGAGTGCAAATTGAACAAGCAGAACGAGCCTACGATCTTAACAAAGCTGCTCAGTTAAAGTATGGCAAATTAGAGGGACTGCAGCGGGAACGGGAAGCCAAAGAAGCCGAACTATTGAAAATTCAAGCCCAAGGCAAAACTTTGTTGCGCGAACAAGTGACAGAAGCCGACATCGCCGAAATTGTCGCTAAATGGACAAAAATTCCAGTCAATCGCCTGTTAGAGTCCGAACGGCAAAAACTTCTACAGCTGGAAAAGCACCTGCACGAACGAGTTGTCGGCCAGCAAGAAGCAGTAGCAGCAGTTGCGGCCGCTATTCGTCGCGCCCGTGCGGGAATGAAAGACCCCAACCGTCCCATCGGTTCATTTCTGTTTATGGGACCAACGGGAGTTGGAAAAACTGAACTTGCTCGCGCCCTAGCGCAATTTCTCTTTGACTCGGATGACGCTTTGGTACGTTTGGACATGTCCGAGTATATGGAAAAACACTCGGTCTCTCGCTTGATAGGAGCGCCTCCAGGATACGTGGGTTATGAAGAAGGCGGTCAACTCACAGAAGCTGTTCGCCGCCGTCCCTACTCGGTAGTGCTGTTGGATGAAGTCGAAAAAGCTCATCCAGACGTGTTCAACATTTTGTTGCAGGTGTTAGAAGACGGTAGAATTACAGATTCTCAAGGTAGAACAGTTGATTTTCGCAATACCGTTATTGTCATGACCAGCAATATCGGTAGCGAGTATATTTTAGATATTTCTGGTGATGACTCCCAGTACGAGAAAATGCGGAACCGAGTTATGGATGCTTTGCGATCGCACTTCCGCCCCGAATTTCTCAACCGCGTTGACGATTTAATTATTTTCCATGCTCTCAGTCGCAGCGAACTGCGGCAAATTGTTCGCATTCAGCTCAAACGGGTAGAAAATCTACTGGCAGAACAAAAAATCTCTTTGGAAATATCTGCAAGTGCTTGTGATTACCTGGTTGAAATCGGTTACGACCCAGTCTACGGCGCACGTCCGCTCAAACGAGCTATTCAAAGAGAAGTAGAAAACGCGCTCGCAACCAAAATCCTAGAGACGACCTTCAGCGCTGGTGACACGATCGTCATCGATAAAGGCGAAAAAGGACTTATCTTTAGCAAGAAAAAAGTCCTTGCAGTCGCCCCATCCCCAAACCTCACCTACGTACTAGAAGCATCTCGCGAATCTTGACATTCTCCTTTGCTAAAATTGGCGACCCTATCGCGATCGTTGCCAACTGGTAAAAGAAATTTCCATCTCTCCCGCGCTGGTGGAAAAGATTCTGGCGTGGAACCTGTAACTCCACAAACCCCCCAGGAGTTCAAGTCTGGAACCTAGCTGCCAAGGGGAAGAATAAGTATAATTGGAAACTCTCGCTCGTGCCATGAAAACAATCCAATGCCTTGCTCGCTATTTTCCAGATAAATGTGGAGGTATCCAAGTAAACCTCAGCGAACTAATACCAGAACTGCGATCGCATCAGGTAGAAGTCAAAATAGCTGCGGCGAAAAGTAATTCCACCGTGGAGAATTGCTATCAGCATAACGGTGTAGAAGTATATCGCTATCCTGTCAGTCCCGTACCCCGGCCACAACCCAACCACGGACAATTTCCTCATCCAGGATTTGCTTATTTTGCTCGTTGGTTGTCCGCTCAAAAAGCTGATATCTACCACCAGCACCATTGGGAAGTAATTTGCGGTCTACCGCATTTGCGTTTGGCAAAAAAATTGGGTATGGCAACAGTAGTGACCGTACACTCTGCTATACCCATCTGTCAGCGAACTACTTTGATGTTCGAAGGACAACAACCCTGTGATGGCAAAATCGATGTTGTACGCTGTAGCTATTGCTGCGATCGCCTTACTCAAAAATTACCTGCTTTGGCAGTTAAAATGTTGAGTCGAATACCCATGTCTGTGGTCAGTCGCCTGCAACTACCTGCAAGCGTATACCTTCCCTGCTCCCAAGCACAAAAAAACCCAGGAGCTTACTTTCGTCCGTTGTTTGTACCTGGTTACGTACGTGCTCGTCAATCCAGCTTGCTAAGCATGGCAAAGTTCGCCGATCGCATTATTGCAGTCTGTGATTGGCTGTATCAAGCTCTGCTCATCAATGGCATCCCAAAAGAAAAAATAATTCTTTGCCGCGCTGGTATTCTTACTTGTTCTCCCAGAAAACAACTACAGCTAAAATCACAGCAAGAACCCTTGAAAGTTGTATTCTTGGGTCGCTTAGAAGCATTCAAGGGACTTCATGTTTTAATAGAGGCAGTGAAAAATTTACCCCCCACCACTAAGGTGGAACTTGTCATCCACGGTATATTTCAACATGAAGCATATCGCAAACAAATAATAGAATTAATAGGAAAAGACAGTCGCATTCGTTTGGCAAAAGAACTGACAAGAGAAGAACTACCAACAGTATTAACTAACTACGATCTGTTAGCCGTACCCTCCCAAGGTTTGGAAACAGGACCCCTCGTTGTCTTGGAAGCGCACGCACGATCGCTTCCCGTGATTGGTTCCAATGTCGGAGGTATTGCAGAATTAGTCAAACACGGAATTGATGGATGGTTGGTTCCAGCTAATGACATCCAAGCTTGGAGCGAAGCACTGCAGCTTTTGGCGCGCGATCGTCACCTGCTGCAACAACTTTCCCAGGGAGTCAAAGATGTTCGCACCGTTAACGTGCAAGCTAAGGAATTAGCAGAAATTTATACCGAAGTCATCAAAGACACAAAAATTCCTTGCCCCTGAGAGTAGGGAAATCCGAATAAAATTTAGAGGCAACCCATACCCATAACTATCAAGGATCGCGGAAAATTGATCCTCAGAATTATTCATGCAATCAAATCAAAACTTCATGGGTAAATATGCTAGAACAAGGCACAATTACTATTCATACTGAGAATATTTTTCCAATCATCAAAAAGTCTCTATACTCCAACCACGAAATTTTCCTGCGGGAATTGATATCGAACGCCGTAGACGCAATCCAAAAATTAAAAATGGTATCCCGCGCAGGAGAGTATTCTGGCGAGATCGGCGAACCAGAAATTCAAATTTCTATCGATAAAAATAAGAAGACTCTCTCCATTACCGATAATGGCATCGGTATGACAGCAGATGAGGTCAAAAAATATATCAACCAAGTGGCTTTTTCCAGTGCAGAAGAATTTATTCGCAAGTATAAAAATGCCTCGGAACAACCAATAATCGGTCACTTTGGTCTGGGCTTTTACTCCTCCTTTATGGTCGCCAAACAAGTCGAAATTGATACCCTGTCCTATAAAGAAGGAGCACAAGCAGTCCATTGGAGCTGTGATGGTTCTCCCGAGTTCACCCTTAAAGATTCATCGCGCACGACTCGCGGTACCACAGTCACTCTGCATTTGATGGAAGAAGAACTGGAGTATCTCGAGCCAGCACGAATCAAGAATCTTGTCAAGACCTATTGCGACTTTATGCCAGTGCCAATAAAACTCGATGGCGAGGTGTTAAACAGACAAAAAGCACCCTGGCGCGAGTCTCCCAGTAATCTCACCAAAGAAGATTATTTAGAATTTTACCGCTACCTGTATCCTTTCCAAGAAGAACCCATTTTATGGGTACATCTCAATACGGATTATCCTTTTATTATTAACGGTATTTTGTATTTCCCGAAATTAAAGCCAGATGTAGATGTTACCAAAGGACAAATCAAACTCTTCTGCAATCAAGTTTTCGTCAGCGACCACTGTGAAGAAATAATTCCACAATTTCTCCTTCCCATGCGGGGTGTGATTGATAGCACCGATATTCCCCTCAACGTATCGCGCAGTGCTTTGCAAACCGATCGCACGGTTCGAAAAATCGGAGATTACATAGCTAAAAAAGTAGGCGATCGCCTCAAAGAACTTTATCGCGATAACCGCGAACAATACATCAACACCTGGAAAGACCTCGGTACCTTTGTCAAATTCGGGGTCATGAATGATGAAAAATTTAAAAAACAAGTAGAAGACTTCATTATCTTTCGCACCACTGCAAAGCTACCAGAACAAAGCACGTCCGAAACCCCCACAACACAAATTCAATCCGAAGAAAAAGACGTTTGGCAACAAGACACAAACGAAGAACAGGAAAATCTCAAATATCAATATACAACCCTCAAACAGTACTTAGAACGCAACAAAGAACGCCACCAAAACCGAGTTTTCTACTGCACCGACGAAAGCGCCCAAGCCACTTATGTAGAATTACATAAAAAACAAGGCTTGGAAGTCCTATTTATGGACTCCTTCATCGACACCCACTTTATCAACTTTTTAGAACGAGAACACACAAACGTCAAATTTACACGAGTAGACTCCGACTTGGATCAAACCCTACTCGATAAAGACAAAGCTGGAGAAATCGTCGATCCGAAAACCAATAAAACCCGTAGCGAACTGATCAAAGAACTCTTCGAAAAAGCTCTCAACAAACCTAAAGTCAACATCCGCACCGAAGCTTTAAAATCTGACAATCCCCTCGGAACACCACCAGCAGTAGTACTGCTACCAGAAATCTTGCGTCGTCTGCGGGAAATGAACGCTTTGATGCAACAGCAAACAGCTGAATTCCCCGAAGAGCACATACTGCTAATAAATACCGCTCACCCCTTGATTCAAAATCTAGCAAACCTCAGCCAAGGTAGTATTATTCAAACAGATGGTCAATCGCCCACAACTGAGTTGGTCAATATGATTTGCAACCACATCTACGACTTGGCGTTAATGTCTCAAAAAGGATTCGACGCAGAAGGAATGAAAGCTTTCGTTGAACGTTCTAACCAAGTACTGACTCAGCTGACGGAAAAAGCTACTAAATAGCTATTAGCAACGACCTACATCCTCCCCAGTATCCCCTTTGACACCATTGATGCAGTAAAAGAATACAATAAAAAACTGTGTGCAATTAAATCGGAGAATTGAACAATGTCTCGCCGCTGCCAACTAACTGGCAAAAAAGCAAACAACGCCTTTGCCATTTCCCACTCTCACCGTCGCACCAAGCGCTTACAACACGTGAACTTACAAAACAAGCGCATTTGGTGGCCAGAAGGCAATCGCTGGGTCAGACTCAAACTCTCTACCAAAGCCATCAAAACCATTCAAAAAAAAGGACTGCAAGCAATGGCAAAAGAAGCTGGAATTAATCTCAATCAATACTAAGCAGCTTCTACAAACAAAACAAATCCCCGACTTCTATAAAAAGTCGGGGTTCTTTTTTACTGTTAACTACAAGTGTTCGTAGTTAGACTTTAGTGCAGAGATTGTCAAGGACTAAAATCCTTACTACAAGCTCAAGTTCGCAGTCAATACTTCAGTGTTTAAATTTTCGTATTCAGCACTTAAGTACTCACTGCAAACAAATTGATATCTTTTTTTTTAGAAATGGGCATCATAAGTTTACTCGACTAACAAAATCTTATTTGTCCGAAGGACAAATTCAAAACTTCCATCACAATCTTCAATAGGACAACAGCTATGTCTCGTAAAAGTCAACGAGTCAAGGCAATAAAAAAACTTTACAAACACTTTTACCAGAAGTTTTTATCTGGAATTAGAAGACAAATTATTTGGTTTTTGCGTTGCACCTTTACCCCTCAAAGACGAAAAAGAGCAACAAATAATGCTGGTTTTGTATTGCCAACAGTGGCAATGGTATCGATAGTAATCGTATTGCTGACAACTGCGATTTTACTTAGATCCTTTGACCGAGCCAAAAATGCTTCCAACGTCCGAGTTAATGAAGCGGTTCTCAGTGCTGCAACTCCAGCTATAGATCGTGCAAGAGCAAAAATAAACAAACTATTTCAAGACGGACGGTTACCAAGAGGTACGCCGACAGATGACGCTTTATACACTACTTTAACAACCAACATCAATGAATACACCTTTGGTGATGAAACTCAACTGAAATTAGTTGAAGGAACAGAGGAGTCAGCAACAGCGTGGATGTATCCGGTCGATACAGACAACAACGGTAAATTTGATAGTTACACCCTCTATGGAATTTACTTTAAAAACCCTCCTATCAGTAACGGTCAATACACTCGAGCTCGAAATACCCTAGAGGCAAGAACTCCACCCATGACCACTGGTAGCATAAGTAGCGATTGTGGAGATACCCTAGGGACCAGCGCCACCTTGGTAGGTAGCTCTGGCTGGTTTAAAGTGGGCAATAAATTAAAAAAGGCCTTTTTTGTATACACGGCAACCGTTCCCATCACCAATCCGCCCAATGGCAATTATGAATCTCGCAAGGGTAATAAAGGCTTTTCTGCTTTAGAGTTCCAACAAGACCGCGTCCAACTTCCTCTTGTCAACAACGCTGTTCTCTATGAAGACGATATATATTTAAGCCCAGGTCCCGCCTTTAAACTGAATGGGCGAATTTTTACTAACAGCAACTTTCTGACCGGTTCACCAGCTAACAATATCAGGTTATATCAAGTCAGCAGCAAAGCATCCTGTTTCTACGATCCTGAAAACGCCAAAGTTGTCGTTGGTGGCAATTTAGCTGCTGGAGGTATCACCGATACAACTGATGCAAGACAGGTCACCAGAGTTGATTTATACAGGGGAAAAACTAGGGACCCTTTTACTGTCGATTTTGCCAAATCAACCAAACCAGCACCAGGTGAGGCTAATTTAATTGCCTACAACAGCCTTGCTTACGTGCAGCGGATCAATCGCTTAGTTAGCGCCCAAATGGCTAACGATCCAAGCACCGATCCCTCGGAGGTAAAAAATGGCATTCAACAGCAAAAAGATAAACTTGGTTTACCAAGTTACACTCCAGCAGAAATTGATACCTTTCGCAGACAACAGTTAGAACTTTACTTTAGAAAGCGTACCCGCCGCGTACCTTATAAAGAAGTACCCTTTGGTGGCGATGCTCTTGGCGATTACAAAGTGGGAGGAAGTAAGGAAAATCAGGTGCTTCAAGGAAGCGGTGACACTCTGCGTCCACCAGATGCGTGGATCTATCCCACCGATCCTGCTGATGGCAAAACAGGAATTAATTATACTAATCTCACACTCAACTTTAACGGTTCTAACAAGCTTATACCCGGTGCTACCGAACCAACAAAACTGCAAAATACTTTTAACGGTGAAGAACAATACCTTGGTGACAGAGTTGTAATTGGTCACAATCTACCTCAACTTTGGTGGGACAAAAATAAAAATCAGTTTGTCGGTCCTAGTCCCCAGGACACTCAAAATATTAGAGATATTGTGTGGGATGACCCAAAGGACAAAACTCGCACTCGTCGCTCTCGCATTGAGACATTAGCCGATTTGGGATCTACGGAGCGAGATAAGGATTGGGAACTAGCAGCTGCTAAAGTACCAACCAGTCCCCAAGAGCCTGTTGGTGGTTTGCGAGTGATAACTGGCGCTGGGATATATCTACCTGATGGTTTTACAGGCGCATCTACTGATTTTTCCTCAGTTAGCAAAGAAATTTGGTCAGATATGATGCCAGTACCTCAGGCTGGAGCACCAACATACAAGACTATTGCGCCCTACTGGATGTACGATTACTTGGACACAAACGGGTTTAAGTACTCCTCTATCAAATATAAATGGTCTGAGATTACTGACCCTACCAAGACTCCATATCTACGGATGCGGGCCACAGCTGTGTATCACTATAAATCTGCTGGTTACAACCAGGCTAATCCAACACCATTGGCCTGTGTCAGCAGCTTTTATGTCCCGACTAACAGTACTACGGCGAAAAATTTACCTGCACTTCCTTGGAATAATGCTAGCGGTGGTTTATCCAATAACGGTATAGTCTATGGACCACCTACCAAATCTGCAAGCGATTATCAGGCGGTGCTACAGTACCAATCTCAATTAAAATATCCAAACGGACGTTTGATAGATGATGGACTGCTGGCACGAGCTTTAGCGAAAACAGCTGCTAACCGCACCCTTGCTGAACAATCTGCTATTGACGCTCAAATTTGTGCTCTGCAAATTCTAGATGGAAGTATTTCAGTTGCCAGCACTCCTCCGATTCCTCACGGCGCTATTAGAGAGACAGCCCTTTTAGATGCAAGACAGGTTAAGGCGATTCAGACCAACAATACAACAACCGATTACGATCTTCCCAAAAAAGATAGACAGCCTCTGGAAATTCGGGCCACTGTATTGGATATAAACGCCCTACGTACAACCAAGATTGGAGGAGCAACTCCAGCACAGGAATACCTATTGCCTAACAGCGGCATTATCTATGCTACTCGCAACGATGCCCTGCCAGATTTAAGTGCAGCAGCTGATAAGAATAACCCATCTCAGGCAGAAAAGACAGAAAGTCCGGTGGACTACAAACTCGACGCAACTCGCCGTCCTAACGCTATCATGCTCGTCAATGGTGCAAAAATTTGGCGAGAACTGAATTATCGAGATGCAGAGAAAGGGTTGATTTTAGCCACAAATTTGCCTGTATATGTCAAAGGAGACTTCAATCTTCATACCCAACAAGAGTTTACAACACCACTAGCAGACGATTGGAGCAACTTCTACACTCGGACTAAAGATACACGCAATCCAAATTTTGCCTGTCGTCCAAAAGATCCGAGATTGCCAAATTGTACTACTGGTGATGAATGGCGGCCTGCAGCTGTACTAGCAGATTCTATTACCTTACTTTCTAATAACTTTAGAGAGGGTTTCCGCAATGAGGGAGACTATGACTGGAGTTACAATGGTCCGTCACCCGTACCACCCGGCTTCTCGCAATACAATAGCTACGTTCCACAAGCTCAGTGGTTTGATTCTAGTAATCCACAAACACCTAAAGACCTTGAGCCAAGCATATCTGGCTTCCAGGGTAGCTCTTATCTCAATAACTTTGTCACACCCATTGCACTACAGATACCGCCTGGTGCCTATTTAACAGAAGTTTGCACTGCCACTAACCCAGCGGATTGTAGCGATCCTACCAAAGAGAAGACTGTGTGGACGATTCAGACAGCTTGTGGAGGTGGAGCGGGAAATACCTATTGGAACGGTCAAATTATTGGTAAAAATGGAGACCCAAACAATTCCCGATTAAAAACTGGATATATCTTTGATAAACCAGAGGAATTCGATCAAGGTAATCCCAAGTGCTTTCCTAACAATGCTGCTCGCAGACTTGCTCTTTTGCGAGATACCAACACTGGTCAATTAATTACTCCCCTGCAAATTTTAGGAGTTGATACAAATGGTAAGGTTCAAGCATTTCGCTTGGGTTCAACAAGATCCACAGTCGGCACAAATTTAATGTCTCCACCACCGAGTGCAGGTTATACTTTTATGCCGTGGTTGAAGCCTGTGATTAGCAGCAGGGGTCAAATTATTCGATTTGAACCTGTTTTACAAATTAACCAACCCTTTGCTACTCCTAGTGACCCGGAAAACACAGATAAGATTGTTCCTGGAAGACACAATAATTGGTTGCAGATCGCTACCGAAACTACTTTTAACTTAATTGCAGCAGCTGGGGATACTCCAGGTCGTACAACGGAAGATAACGGTGGTTTACACAACTTTGTGCGCTTTTTAGAAAACTGGAACCCGACTGGAACAACAAACAATGCTATTAAAGCTCGGATTAGTGGTTCGTTTATCCAAGTCAAAAGAAGCGCCTACGCTACTGCACCATTTTACACATCGATATTGT
The DNA here is from genome assembly GCA_000332255.1 of cyanobacterium PCC 7702. Taxonomy (GTDB): domain Bacteria; phylum Cyanobacteriota; class Cyanobacteriia; order Cyanobacteriales; family Nostocaceae; genus Chlorogloeopsis. Next base: position 440,117 of record KB235926.1, read on the forward strand.
CTCAGTCCGACTATTTTAAATACAGCATTCAAGGTAATGACAGCAGAACGCCGTTTTATCTTGCTCCTACACGCCAGTGGGGTTATGATGTAGGACTTTTGTCGCAGTCACCTGACTTATTTGCCCAAAAAATGGTGACAATACCAGACGATTTACCAGATGAGTTCTTCCGGGAAGTTGGTAGAGATGACCCATGGGTGAAAACTTTGCTGTGCGCTAAGAAAAATACAACTGGTACTCCTTATGCAATTGATGCAAGTCAACGTCCTTCTAGCTGTCAATCATAGGAATTTGAAAAACTGGTGAATAGCAATGTTTGAGTACAAACAAAAACCCCAAAATTGTTCGTCTAGCGAGTCTGGTTTTACGATTATTGAGTCGCTTGTGGCAATACTTGTAGTTGCTATTTTACTAGCAGCGATCGCACCGGTCATTGCCTTATCCACTGCAACTCGAGTGCAGTCAAGACGTGTAGAATTGGCAACTCAAGCTGCAAGAACCTACATAGATGGTGTCAGAACCGGAGCGATTACAGTACCATTTACTACTACACTTCCAACCACCGGTCCATCTCGAAGCATTACCAGTCAACCAGAAGAATATTTGATCAACCCCACAAACATGCCCGTTCCCACGGCATCAACTGGTTTATATTGCTACAACAAGGATGGCAGTATTGTTCCTCCAGACTGCACTAGCAATTTGTTTTACATTCAAGCTCGTCGATTTGTCCAAACCACCGGAACAAACGATGGCTATCGTTTGGGAATTCGCATTTATCGCTCAGATGTTGACTTTTCCAAGCCTCTTACCGCTAGTGATAGCGTTAACAAGAAAATGCAAAATTCTTACACGGGTAGCTTGGGCAATCGGCAAGCACCACTGGTGGAAATGACTACTGACATAGCTTCTAAAGCTACTTCCTTTAACGCATTATGTCAGCGTCTAGGTTCTGCTAGCGGTACCTGCAATTAACCTTACTTCGTCAATACCCCCTTTACCAGGGGGTTAAAAAACTGCAATATCCCAACTAATCTGCAAACTCCTAGCTAGATTTTGTTGGTGCAAGGTATCAATTGCAAAAAATGCAGTTTAGTCTGACTGCAAGCATGCATCTTGTTCGATGGCTGTATTTCTGTCACTCACAAGAAAACTACAGTATGAAGAATTTACTGAAATTTATTCTTAAAATTCAGATAAAACATGCCAAATTTGCTCAGTCAATTCACGGTTTTACCTTAATTGAACTACTAGTGGGTTTAATTATAGCGGTTCTTGCGATCGCACCTTTGCTAGGATTCACCCTTAACATGCTGGATACAGATCGGCGCGAACAAGCTAAAGCCACTTCTGAGCAAGAAATTCAAACAGCACTTGATTTCATCGAGCGTGATTTACAGCAAGCAATTTATATCTATGATGCTGATGGTATCAACGCAATTAGGTCTCAGCTTCCTGACCCCACAGCAACAGATAGAGTTCCTGTTCTTGTCTTTTGGAAGCGAGAATTTGTAAACAAGGCGATTCCAATCACAACTACTGGTAAGGATGATACCTTTGTTTATTCCTTAGTTGCCTATTATCTAATAAAAGATCCTACCCCCGGCTCTACTTGGTCTCCAGCAGCTCGCATTGCCAGATGGCAAATTAAGGATGGAGTAGTAGATACCAGCGGAGGCGGTGTAACTTGTACTGGATACACTGCTAGATACATTAGTAGCGATAAGTGTCCCGATCCGGGTTTTGCCTTATTTAACCTCGATACAACAGGCAGCCTCAGGGACAAAATGAATAATTGGAAGAAAAATCCTAGCGTAGATTACACTAATACTCCCATAGTTCTTGTTGATTTCATAGATCAAACCACCACTGGAGCACCTGCAGCAACATGTCCTCCTAACTCCACCAGTCCTCCCATTACCTGGTCCAAGGTAACGCCAGACAGTTTTAATACTTTAGAAACAGGTAGAATGACTAGCTTTTATGGCTGCGTCGACACAGCTAACACAGCAGTACAAGTCTTTTTAAGAGGTAATGCTCTAGCTCGCTTACAAAAAGATAATCTCAATTACCGGGACCAATCAAAGACTTATTTTCCAACTGCAAGCATAAGGGTACAAGGACGGGGATTCTTGTTTACGAAATGAGATGGTGAAAAAGAATATGAAAAAGGTAAGTCTGAAATTGCGCGCTAGTTGCAGAAATAAAACGAGAAATAATAGCGGTTTTACTTTGTTGGAATTGCTAGTGGTGGTTCTTTTGATAGGAGTTTTGGCAGCGATCGCAGCTCCTAGTTGGCTTGCATTTACCAACCGTCAGCGACTCAATAAAGCTAATGACATAATTTTAGGTGCTCTACAGGAGGCTCAACGAGAAGCAAAACGAACCAAACTTAACTATAGCGTCAGTTTTGCAACTAATAGCAATATTCCTCAAGTTGCAGTTTATACAGGTTCTACACCTTCCAACTGGCGCAATCTTGGCGGAGATTTACAAATCCAATCAAGTCAAATTTTATTAGGTACAAATCTCACTTCCCAAAATACCGCTGGTACTTCCGTAACATACAATTCAACCACACCAGCAACAATCACTTTTGACCAAATGGGAACTTTACCCAATGCTAATTTTGGTAATCCACCTGGTCTAAAAATTGTAGTAGCTATACCCCAATCAGGAAGTACAACCCAACCCAGTGCTGTTAAGCGCTGCGTTATTGTGAGAACTTTGTTGGGAGCGATGGTAACTGCTAAAGATAACCAGTGCAATTAAGCTATTTTTGTATTTGCTAAAAAATCAAATAAAAACAGTAAAAATACGGTACGAATAACTGCTTCTTAATAGCAAAATTATAAACATAAGGAGCAGTTTTTTACTATTATACGCGTTTTCTAATTACTAAAAAACAATATAGATAATCATCAACATTCATGACTGATTGCCTTGACTTTACCGTCGCCATTCCAACTTATAACGGTGCCAAGCACCTTTCAAAATTGTTAGAATGCCTCCACAATCAAATTCATACCGAAGATTTTACTTGGGAAATAATTGTTATAGATAATAACAGCACCGATCGTACACAGGAAGTGGTTAAAAACTATCAAAAAAATTGGCAACGCACCTATCCTTTAAAGTACTTTTTAGAATCTAAACAAGGAGCAGGATACGCACGTCAGCGAGCAATTGAGGAAGCAAAGGGTAAATTCGTCGGTTTTTTAGACGATGATAACTATCCTCTTGGCGATTGGGTTGCAAAAGCTTACGCCTTTGGACAAGCACATCCAAAAGCAGGTGCTTATGGCAGTCAAATTCATCCCCTCTGGGAAGTAGAACCTCCAAAAAATTTTCAGCGTATAGCTCCGTTTTTGGCTATTGCAGAGCGAGGAAACTTGCCTTTAGTTTATCAACCCCAAAAAAAAATATTACCTCCTTCTGCAGGTCTTGTTGTTCGTAAACAAGCTTGGATAGAATGCGTACCCGAACATTGTATCCTTACAGGTAGAATTCAAGGTAACATGCTTACTGGTGAGGATATAGAAGTATTGTCTTATATCCAAAAAGCTGGATGGGAAATTTGGTACAACCCAGACATGGAAATTTATCATGAAATTCCTAGTTGGCGTTTGCAAAAAGAATATTTAATTCCGTTTTTTAGAGGTATTGGTCTTAGTCGCTATGTTACCCGGATGTTAATTATCAAACCGTGGCTTAGACCTTTGGCATTTTTAGCTTATCTCATCAATGACATCAGAAAAATACTCTTTCATCTATTTAAATATAGATGGCGATTAAAAAATGATTTAGTCGCTACTTGTGAAATGGAGCTGTTCATTGGTAGTATGATTAGCTATTTTTATCTTTGGCAGCACGGATATTTAAACAGAAATAAATTCTATGAATAAGACGGAAAATCAAAAATTAGATATTACTGTAGCTATACCAACATATAACAGAGCTAATTATCTACCTAAACTTCTAGAGCAACTCTGGAAACAAACAGGAGTAGAGCATCTGCGTTGGGAAATTATTATTATTGATAACAATAGTACAGACAATACATGTGAAATTGTTACTCATTATCAAAGTAAATGGCAAAATCAAGTAACTTTGAGGTATTTTTTAGAAACCCAACAAGGAGCTGCTTTTGCAAGATGGCGAGCTGTACGGGAAGCAAAAGGAGAGTTAATTGGATTTTTAGATGATGATAATTTCCCTGCACTTTCTTGGCTGAAAGAAGCAGTAGAATTTGGTAAAAAACATCCTTTAGCTGGTGCTTGGAGCGGACAAATTCACGGCGAGTTTGAAGTAGAGCCGCCAGAAAACTTTGAGAAAATTCAAGCTTTTTTGGCCATCCGGGAACATGGTTCAGAACCACATTTATTCGATCCTGTTAATTTAAGGTTACCTCCTGCGGCAGCACTTGTAGTACGTAAACGGGCGTGGAGTGAAAATGTACCTCAAAAACCTGCTTTAGTAGGAAAACTACCTGGTTTGTTGGTGCAAGGAGATGATTATGAGCCACTGCTGTACATGTATAAGGCAAACTGGGAAATTTGGTATAACCCATTAATGCATACTTATCATCAAATACCTGCTTCGCGGCTAGAAAAAAGCTATTTGCTAACTTTAGCGCGTGGCTGTGGTTTGTGTATTTGTCATTTGCGTATGATTAATGCCAAAAAATGGCAAAAACCTCTAGTCTTTTTAAGAACTTCGTTAGGAAATTTGCGACGCTTGTTGCAGCATTTCCTTGTTTATAAAAGTCCCTGGAAAAATGACCTTATTTTCCTCTTTGAAATGGAGTTTTATTGGGGTAGTTTTTTGAGTCCATTCTATTATGCAATCACCAATATTAAATTTCCCTGGGTGGGTAAACTTGTATGCCTGCTATTTCTGTAATTATACCTGCTTACAATAGCGAAAAGACGATTCAAAAAACAATCAATTCTGTTTTAGGACAAAATTTTACTGATTTGGAAGTTATTGTAATTAATGACGATTCGCAAGATTCAACCTTAGATATTGTTTCACAATTTAATGACTCGAGACTGAAAATATTTTCATATCCTCATGGTGGTGGAAGTCTGAGTCGGAATCGGGGATTTTCTCATGCAGTTGGAGAATTTGTGAGTTTTTTAGATGCGGACGATCTTTGGACTTTGGATAAGTTGAAGTGTCAGTTGGAGGCCTTACAGCGTACTCCTACAGCTATGGTTGCTTATAGCTGGACAGATTACATTGACGAGAGCGATCGCTTTTTGTGTGCGGGTACGCACATTACTGCTAATGGAGATGTATACGAACAGTTACTGATTGCTAATTTCTTAGAAAACGGGTCTAATCCTTTAATTAGAAGGGAAGCATTCAGCGAATTAGGCGGATTTGACGAATCCTTACCTGCTGGTCAAGATTGGGATATGTGGTTGCGCTTAGCTGCTCGTTATCATTTTGTGGCCGTACCAGCTGTGCAAATTTTTTACAGAGTTAGCGCTAATTCCCTTTCTTCCCATTTACTAAGACAAGAACAAGCTTGCTTGCAAGTTTTGGAAAAAGCATGTCAACAAAGAAAACCAGTTTTTCCAGACACTTACAGTCAAAGTGTGGCAAACATTTATAAATATCTTGTCTGTAAATCTCTGCAAGCACCATTGCATCGGCAAAAAGGCTTTTTGGGTGCTATATTTTTATGGAAATTTTTTATTAATGATCGATATCGCTTTCAACGTACTTACTTTACCTTCAAACTACTATTTAAAATCATGATTATTTTAATTTTACCTAGTAGCATGGCAATGTCATTATTAACGAGTATAAAAACAGCAGCAGCTTCAAAAAGTTACTAACACGCCAACTGAAACGCTTTAGGTGTCACGACCGTGTATGTGAAATGGAATTCTTCTGTAATTAAAACTTGCTCTAGCAGCGGCTTTAGTTTGTTAGAACTATTAGTAACAATTGTCGCTATAGGTGTATTGAGCGCCATAGCTGTTCCTAGCTTTTTAGCTTTTGTAGACCTTTACCGTCTCAATGCTGCTCAAGATGAAATTTACCGTGCTCTGCGTCAAGCCCAAAGCCAAGCGAAAAAGGAAAAATTGACCTGGCAGTTTAGCTTGAGAGAATATAATGGTATACTGCAGTGGGCAACTCATCAGGCAGAAGCGAGCAAATTTATTCCAGACGCTGTTATATGGCAGGATCTGGATCGAAGTATTCGTCTAGATCGAGAGCGCAATAACAAAAATAAATACGAGACGACTTTACAAAAGCACTCTTCACAGCAAGTTTGGCGAGTAATATTTAATTACCAAGGCTGTCCTGTATATAACGTTGGGGATGAATGTACCCATACATCCTTACAAGCTTTAGGACAGATAACGCTGTACAGTAAAAATGGTGGTAAAACTAGACGTTGTGTTTATGTTTCTACCATTTTAGGGGCGATGCGAACGGGAAAAGATCGTACTCGAGCCAATGAAAGCGATAAATACTGTTATTGAGCAAGATCCTACAATCGCGTGTCTAATTTGCCAAAAGTAGCAAAAAAGCACTTAATTATCTTTACTCGCTATCCAGAACCAGGTAAAACAAAAACTAGATTGATACCTGCTTTGGGAAGTGAAGGTGCTGCTAGGTTGCACCGTCAAATGACCGAACATACCTTAGTCCAGGTGAAACAATTACAAAAAGTGATTCCTATTTCTTGGGAGGTGTGGTTTGCAGGTGGTAATTATCAATTAATGCAGGATTGGTTAGGAGCACAGTTGATTTATCAACCCCAAGATGAAGGAGATTTGGGACAGCGGATGGAGCGATCGCTTTTCCATGCTTTTGAAAGTCAAGCAGAATATGCAGTGATTATCGGTACTGATTGTCCTGCTCTTAATGCTGAAATTCTCGCTCTCGCTTTTGAGGAGCTCGAGCACTGCGAACTCGTGCTTGGCCCGGCAAGGGATGGTGGTTATTATTTAATTGGTTTACGCTATCTAAGACCGGAATTATTCACTAACATAGACTGGGGAACAAACCGAGTATTTTCACAAACGGTGGAAATTGCCCATAAGCTTAATTTATCAATGGTTTCCTTGCCAGTTTTGGCCGATATTGACCGTCCGGAGGATTTATGTAATTGGGAAGCGCATTTAGTAATTGATTAGATGATTATTTTGTTTGCTGATGAGATTTTCATGCGGATTCTTCGGAAGACACCAAAAAATATAAATGTTACGGTCATATATCAATAAAGTAATGCCAAAATATTTACTTATCAATGTCGAGGTATACTTTAAGTTTTTAATAATAAGTCGCCCACAAAGTAAATATTGGACTGGGTTGACATAGAATATTCAATCACTCTTAGTTAGCTACAAGATGATAATTATGAATAATCGTTTAGCCACCATTACCACTGTCCGGACACTAAAGGTGGTTGGGTTTGTGATCGTTTTGTCTTTTCTAATAGATATTCTAATTTTGTTGTTTCCTTTCCAACCGACCAATCGAGGATGGCAAATTAACATAGCCACAGCACTAGTGGACCGGGGAATTGTACCAATGGTTGGCTTGGGCATGTTGTTTGCAGGATACTGGATTGAAAGTACCGATAATAGCGATCGCCACTCTGGTATTGACATTAGATTTCCAGCACTGATATTATCTTGTTTTTTGGGCTTAGTTTTTTTGTTACTTTTTCCCGTGCACGTTAATAATGTCAACCAAGCGAAAACCAAAAGGGTAGAGCAAATCAACCAAAGTGCAGAACAGCTGGAAAATCGCTTGCAAGCCCAAATCAACAGCGAGCAATTTAAAGTTTTTATTGAAACTCAAAAAAATCAAGCCAAAGCCATTTCTGAAATCATCAAAGATGAAAAGAAATATCAGCAGATAATACAGGATCCTCAACGTCCACAAGCTGAAAAAGAATTACTGAAAAAATTTAAAGCTAATCCCAAAGAGCTGGAAAAAATCATCACCCAACAAACCGATCCTCAAACCATAGCCAATCAAGAATTAAGTAAAATTCGCTCTCAAAGAGAAGAAGCTGAAAAACAAGCCAGAGAAGAAGCTTGGAGGTCTGGAACTCGGATTGGAATTAACAGTTTATTGTTATCTGTTGGATACATTATTATTGGTTGGACGGGATTAAAAAATATGGGAGCTGGCAAAGATAGCGTACGTCAAACCATCCGGCGCTAATTTAAAAATTGCTATCCAGGCAGTAGGAGGGAGAAAAGAATTTATGAAATCTCATACTGCCACTTTTACTAATTTGGGAGATAGCGATCGCCAACTCAAAAAAAATTAGCAAATATGTTTTCCATTTACATATTAACTTATAACGAAGAACTGGATATTGCTGCTTGTATTGAATCGGCTTTGTCAGCAGATGACATTATTGTCGTGGACTCTTACAGTAGCGATCGCACTGTTGAAATTGCTCGTCGCTATCCTGTCCGTATTGCTCAACATACTTTTGAAAGTCATGGTCGCCAGCGAAATTGGATGTTAGAAAATATACCTCCCAAACACGAATGGGCATACATTTTGGAAGCGGACGAACGCATGACACCACAATTATTTGCTGAATGTCAACAAGCAATTCAAAATCCCAAATATGTTGGTTACTATGTTGCGGAACGTGTCATTTTCATGAATAAGTGGATTCGCCACAGTACTCAGTATCCCCGTTACCAACTGCGTCTTTTACGCTACGGTAAAGTTTGGTTTACTGATTACGGTCATGCAGAACGAGAAGTTTGTGATGGAGCCACAGGCTTTTTAAAAGAAACTTATCCCCACTACACTTGTAGCAAAGGTTTGAACCGTTGGATAGAAAAGCACAATCGCTACTCTACAGATGAAGCGAAAGAAACCCTTTATCAGCTAGAAAACGGAACCGTTCGCTGGCAAAGTTTGTTTTTTGGTAGTTCAGAGGTAGAACGACGCCGTGCTCTGAAAGATTTATCGTTGCGCTTACCTGCCAGGCCTTTATTACGTTTTTTGTACATGTATTTTATCCTGGGTGGTTGCTGGGATGGACAGGCTGGATTGGCTTGGTGTATACTGCAGTCTTTCTATGAATATCTGATTTTACTGAAAATGTGGGAAATGAAGCATATGTCTGGACAAAGTGTACATACAGCAGTTCCGTCTGGAAAAGAGCTTTACTAAAATTTTCCTCGCTCAACTTTACTCTTCCAACAGAGGCTGCAGTTGTTTTGCTTTTGTCCTCTATCCGGGGAATGATTTATCTCATTGAGACCGTCAAGAGAATGTCGTGGGCTGCTGCTAGTTTGTAGGCGCTAACATAGGAAAGACCCTTAACACTTGCAACTTTATAGGTCGTTCTAACTAAAGTAACACCCTGTTGACCAGCGGATATTTCCTCGTCGCTCGTAGCTACTTGCTCTGGCGACAAGTTTTTTGGCAACAGCAGAGAAACTGTTTGTTATTTAGAACATTAATTGGCGGCTTTTTATACATCGAGCACGTCTTCGCCAACGGAGAAAACTGTTTTTATGAGCACTAATAACAGAAATTCCATCCATCTAAAAAAGGAGAAGCAAATTTTAGTGAGCCATCGCTGGAAGCAGGACTTAAAAAACGACCTTATTGCTGGTTTGTTGGTGGTGATTCCCTTAGCAACTACTATTTGGCTAACAATTACCATTGCTAGTTGGGTCGTTAATTTTCTTACCCGCATTCCCAAACAATTGAATCCCTTTGATGGGATGCACCCTATTTTAGTTAATCTGCTCAATTTGTTAGTAGGGTTGACGGTACCCCTTTTGAGTATTCTTTTGATTGGCTTAATGGCTAGGAATATTGTAGGGCGGTGGTTACTGGATGTGGGTGAGCAACTTCTGCAGGCGATTCCTTTAGCGGGACAGGTTTACAAAACCCTCAAGCAGCTTTTGGAAACATTGCTAAAAGATACTAATGGTAAATTTCGCCGTGTTATTTTAGTAGAGTATCCCCGCAAGGGAATGTGGGCGATCGCTTTTGTAACTGGCGTTGTTAGCAGCGATATCCAAGCTCGCATGTCTCGTCCCGTACTGAGTATTTTTATTCCCACAACTCCTAATCCTACAACCGGATGGTATGCTGTAGTTCCAGAGGATGAAGTCATCAATCTGTCCATGTCGATAGAAGATGCCTTTAAAATCATAGTTTCTGGTGGCATCGTTGCCCCCAACACACCACTACCTGTTGTCATCACCGATGATTGCGATTTAGAAGTGCCACCTTTAGAACCAAACCGGCAGGTTTTTTCCGTGGAAGATACTTAAAATCTAAATTGTCATTTCACCAGCGAATGCACAAGCTTACGAGCTATCTGTGCCGACTGCATCCTTATTGTGTATGCTATCGGCAAACTAATTCTTCTGACAAACTTTTACTTACAACTATATGCGACCCAGGAAACCTCGTCAAATTGCTCGAGAGCTGGCACTTTTGAGCCTCTCTCAACTACCAGCCAACCCCAAAAAATTGACCGAGGAACAACTACCAAAATTAGTGTTGGCGGCCGTACGTACTTTGAGATCGGAAGTGCAAGATACTCTAGACAATGCAGCTGCAGAACTGCAACGCAGCAGCGATCGCCTTTTAAGTAGCGAAATTCGCGCTATCGATCTCAACTCTGCCAGAGCCATGGTCAAAGAAGCAATCTCTTACACTCAAATGGCGATTAACCAATTAAGTGCAGCTGTTGAATTCCCGGAATTAATTCAACTAGCAAATCAAGACCGGGAAGTGAGCAGATATGCTATTGAAATTGTCAGAACTATAAACGAAGAGCGAGATAACATAGATCGACAAATAAGCACAGCATTAATTGATTGGCAAGTTACTCGCCTAGCACAAATCGACCGCGATATTTTGCGCATCGCTGTAGCAGAAATGCTGTATTTAAACGTTCCTGACAAAGTGGCAATTGATGAAGCTGTAGAACTAGCCAAACGCTACAGTGGAGAAGAAGGCCATCGGTTTATTAACGGTGTTTTACGCCGAGTTACAGAACAAAAACAAACAGTTTAGCCTGGGGAAAATTCCCAGACGAAAAACAAACAAAAGTCAAAACTTTATTTTCCGTATCACTGCTTAAGATATTAAGTTGATAGTGTGGAAATAGCTCACAACAACTAAAATAACCAGCTGCAAATGGTTTTCAATTGGTTCCGTCGTCAATATCACGATTCCTCTGAAACAACCTCTCCACAAAAACAGGGAGAAACTGAGTCTAAAAAATCAACCCCGGAAACAGTCGCCAATCAAACACCAACTCCGAACACAGAACAAACAACGGCGTTAGACCTATTAGCATATGCTAAAGCTGCTTACCAAAACATTCAGCAAAAGCAACAATCCCAGTCTTCAGAAAGTACCGTTACTGTTGAGCAAGAAACAATAGCACAACAGTCTGGTTCTAAAGAAGAAGACATAGAAAAAGCCAGCAATGACCAACAGGAAGCGCCAACTGTTACCGAACCAGACACAACAGCACCTGCTAGCTTATCACTTTTAGAACGGGCAGCAGCGGAACGGCAGGCAAAACAGGAAAGGCTCCTAGCAACTGCTATAGAAGTTACTGAACCGCAACCAGCACCGCGAGAAGCTACTGCAACAACCACGACCCTACCACAAGAAATCCCCGAACTAGCTTTTGACGAAGGATTTTTGTGGTCTGCAGAAGTTCTAGCAGCACAGGGTCGGCGCGCAGAAGATATTTCGATTGAGGAAATTTCCTGGCTCAAAAGACTACGCCAGGGTCTGGACAAAACTCGCCGCAATATTGTTAATCAACTCAAGGCCATTGTCGGTCAAGGACCCCTCAATCCAGATGCAGTCTCGGAAATCGAAGCTTTGCTGCTACAAGCTGATGTGGGTGTAGAAGCTACAGAGTATATTATTAACGCTTTGCAGAAAAAATTGCGGGAAGAAGCCTTACCGCCAGAACAAGCGATCGCTTACCTGAAAAAAATCCTTCGAGATATACTCGACCAACCGCTACACAAATCTCAAAATTTCTCGTTTGCGCCGGAAAAAGACACTTTGAATATTTGGTTGATTGCGGGAGTCAACGGAGTTGGGAAAACCACGACTATTGGTAAAATTGCTCACTTAGCAAATAAATCCGGCTATCAGTGCTTGATTGCCGCAGCAGATACTTTCCGCGCCGCCGCTGTAGAACAACTGAAAATTTGGGGTAGGCGCAGTGGTGTCGAAGTAATTGCTAATCCCGGTAAAAACACTGATCCAGCGGCAGTTGTGTACGATGCGATCGCAGCAGCAATAGCACGAAAAACAGAATTACTGTTGATAGACACCGCCGGAAGACTGCAAAATAAGAAAAACCTCATGGAGGAACTCAGTAAAATCCGTCGCGTGATCGAAAAAAAAGCCCCAAACGCCAAAGTAGAATCACTATTAGTATTAGACGCCACTTTAGGACAAAATGGATTGCGGCAAGCTGAAGTTTTTTGTCAAGCCGCCAATCTGACCGGCGTTGTTTTAACCAAACTAGATAGCACTGCCAAAGGAGGCGTTGCTCTTGCTGTCGTGCAACAGTTAGGCTTGCCGATCCGCTTTCTTGGTGCTGGCGAAGGTATAGAAGACCTGCGTCCTTTTTCCAGCTACGAGTTTGTCGAAGCACTATTAAGTGGCTAGTTCTATAGTTTTGATTCTATTCTTCTTTGCAAGCTAGCTTGATTTAGGACTTACTGTTTTAGTATTGTGCAGGTAAACTTTACTTAAAATACTGGAAAAAGTGTAAGTCCTAAGTTAGTTTCTCTTTCCCAAACACCCAAGCTCCCCTTTGTTTAGTTAATTGCAATTAATTGTTGGAAAGTACTTTTCCAGATATGCGGGCAATTATGCTTTGCGAAAATACTTAAAACTAAGTTTTGGCAAAGAGATTATTTTTTAATTGTATAATTGGAATTTATAAAAATCTCTCTTTCCTTTTCAGAAATTCCCAAAAAGTAAAAGTATCTAATCTTACAACTTTTTCTATCTAAAGATGTATGACACGGTGATAAATCTATGAAAGAATAATTGGCTTTAATGTATTTAGTGAAAATTGCTGAAAACTATCAACTGAGAATACTGCTTTCCACAATAATAATGAAATACTTCTAAAGTTTAAACAATACGTTATTATACTCTTGCTAAATTGTAAGTTCTTGTCTAAATATGGTTTAGCTGTTTGCAAGCAACCGCATTTGTTCACTATAACTTGCTACTGAATGCAATAAAATCCGTGCCTGTGCCTCAACTGCCTTCTGAACCTACTGAAAGTCATACTAGTGCCGCAACCGATGTTACTCCAGTTGTGGCGCTCAAGGAGCTTGTGGCAAGGTTGCATCGCGAGCAGAACAAAATCCAAGATCTACTCAGTTCTCTGGGTTTTGCCCTTAGAAGTTTCAACAATTTGAACCAGTTTTTGGAGTTGATACCGTTAATGGCAACACGAGTCACAGACGCAGACGGTAGTGCGTTGTTTTTGTACAAGCCAAACGGCCAAATCAGACTCGAACAACTCCACTGGCAAGACAGTCGCCAAAGAAAAAACATTCGTAAGGCGCTGGAGACTGCTAGCAGTCAAATTATTCACGTGCCAAATACATCTCCCCCAACCACTACCACGGGTATTTTGGATGACCAGATGCACCGCTATTTGGGACCAGACATGCAAATTTTTGGCACGGCAATTTTAGTCAAGCATGTAGAAAGAGGTTGGCTTTATGTTTTGAGTCGCGATCCGGAATATGCTTGGACAGAAACCAGACAAAAGTTAGTTCGTCTTGTCGCAGATCAAACAGCAGTAGCGATCGAAAACGACGAGCTGGCGGTAGAATTACGCAAAAAAGAACGCCTCGATCAAGAATTAGAAATTGGTGCTGAGATTCAAAGGCGACTTTTACCTCGTCAATGTCCTACTATTCCAGGTGTCAGCCTTGCTGCACGTTGCAAACCAGCCAACCGAGTAGGCGGAGACTACTACGACTTTATTCCTACCAATCAAAATTTGATTTTTCAGCCTGGTAGCGATGCAGAACAAAAAGCCAGCAGTTGGGCCTTAGTAATTGGCGATGTTATGGGTAAAGGAGTTCCCGCAGGATTGATCATGACAATGATGCGAGGAATGCTGCGGGGAGAAGTTTTGCACAGCAATTCTCCAGCCCAAATTCTGCAAAACTTGAATCGAGTAATGTATGCAGATTTAGAAAATTCAAACCGCTTTGTGACTTTGTTTTACTCGCAATACGATCCCTTGACTCGCACCTTGTCTTACAGCAATGCAGCCCACAATCCTCCTTTATGGTGGCATGCTGCAACCAAAACTATCACACGTTTGGATACTTTGGGCATGTTGATTGGCTTGGATGCCAACAGTCAGTATGAAGATGCTCAGGTGCAATTGGAACGGGGAGATACAATTATTTATTACACCGATGGTTTAACCGATGCAGCTAGTGCCAGTGGCGATCGCTACGATGAAGAAAATTTAGTTCACGAATTTAGCTTAGCTTGTCGATATTGCCACGGTCCTCAGGAAATTCTAGATTACCTGTTTGAGCGAGTGCAACAATTCATCGGTGCCGACAGGCAAAACACCGATGATATGACACTGGTTGTTCTGCAGGTAGACTAGCAATTACCTCAAGGGCGATAAATTTGTTGATATCCGCCAAATCTTGACCGTCTGGTCGAAACTGCCGCTTGCTAAATTATAGCCATCAGGAGTAAAGGCCACAGACCAAACTTTGTCGTTGTGTCCTTTGAGAGTGCGAATTTCTGTTCCTGCGGACACGTCCCACATCTTAATAGTTTTGTCCCAACTTCCGCTAGCAAGGATGTTTCCGTCCGGACTGAAACTAACAGACCCGATGCGATCGCCATGACCGATAAGGGTGTGGATTTCCTTTGCTGCTGCTACATCCCAGATTTTAATTGTCTTGTCCCAACTTCCGCTAGCTAAAAGCTTGCCATTGGGACTAAAAGCTAAAGAATTAATAGTTTGGCTGTGTCCCCTCAAGCTACGGGTTTGTTTGCCCGTTACCAAATCCCACAACATAATGCTGTTGTTAAAATAGTTGCTGCTAGCAAGAAGTTTGCCATCTGGACTGATAGCGATCGCATCTACTACATCACAATCGCCTTTAAGAGTACGGATTTGTTTTCCAGTCGCTAAATTCCAAAGTTTAATACTTTGGTCCCAACTACCACTGACCAAAGTGCTATTATCGGGACTGAAAGCTACAGACTGAACAGAGGCCCGGTGTCCCCTGAGGGTGCGCAGCAATTTTCCCATTGTTACATCCCAAAGTTTGATGGTATTGTCGGCGCTAGCAGAAGCAAGGGTTTTACCGTCAGGGCTGATAGCAATAGAATTAATCCATTGAGAATGACCTCTGAGGGTATGTAGTTGTTCTCCTGTTGACAAATTCCACAGTATGATAGTGTTATCTGTACTAGCAGAAGCAAGAGTTTTACCATCTGGGTCTATTGCTACAACCCAAACAGGCCGAGAGTGTCCTTTCAAAGTCAAAGCAGCATTCAAATTCGCTTGGGTTGAGCTTGCAGCATGCTTCCTTTGAGAGGATGAATTGATGGAAGCTGGGGAAAAATTCCAAAACACAAATGTCCCTAATCCCACTAATCCCAAAAGAGCTAGCGTCGCAGCTTCCCATACTTTCAGTGTTGAATTGCTTATTTTTAAACGCATAGTAGATTCCCCAGTTGCGCCATTCGCCATTCCAAATAAAAGTTTGACGGACAAACTTGAGAGTCTATTTATTGTAATCTTTTGAATAACTTTATTTACCCGTCAAAATGATAGAATTTCGGAGTCTGCTGCCTTATTGACGCCAAATTTTGATAGTTTTGTCAACGCCAACACTGACAAGGATTTTACCATCTTGGCTGAAGGCTAGAGATTCAACTGCACCACTGTGTCCGGTGAGTGTGCGAATTTCTGTTTTTGTCTTGAGGTTCCACAATTTAATAGTCTTGTCACTGCTACCACTAGCAAGGATGTGTCCGTCTGGAGTTGTGGTAATGACATTTATCTTACCAGCGTGACCTGCAAGAGTATGAATTTTTTCTCCTGTATCTAGATTCCAAAGTGTAATTCTCTTGTCATAGCTACCAGCAATTAAGGTTTTACCATCATCGGCGATCGCCAAGGATGTCGCCGCTTGGGAATTTTCTTTCCAAGTGCGAATTATTTTTCCTTTTGCTACATTCCACACTTTTATAGTCTTGTTGCGATCGCTGCTGACAAGAACTTGTCCGTCTGGACTATAGGCTAAAGGAACTTTTCTCGTCCCCGAGGAATAGTCAGTGACCAAGGTGTGAATTAGTTCGCCTGTAATTAGATTCCACAATTGAATTTTATTATCATCGCTAATAGCTAAAGTTTTGCCATCCGGGCTGATAGCAAGGTTATTTACAGACTTAAAATTCCCTTCTAAAGTGCGAATTTCTTGTCCTCTTGCAAGATTCCAGACTTTGACAGTTTTGTCTTCGCTACTGCTTATGAGTGTTTGTCCGTCTGGAGTAATGGCAATCAAATTAACCCGATTAGTATGTCCTTTGAGAGTACAAATTTCTTGACTCGTTGTCAAACTCCACATTTTCATAGTGTTACTGCTGCTAGTCACTATGGTTTTGCCATCTGGAGTGGTAGCAACGGCTAAAACTGGTTCGTCAGGTAATTTGAAAGTGTAAGCCAAATAAAAATTCCCCGCAGAAACTGGAGAATATTTGGGAGCAGAGTTATTTTTCGATTGCTCAAAGTTAGAGGAAATGGAAAGCTGGAGCCAGCGAGATTGTCGATAAAAAAAATTTCCCAATAATAATAGCAGCACAACAGAACAAAATAAGAATAAATTTCTCAGTAACGTATATTTTCTTGACAGATGTGTTGGCTGAGGTAGTGGTAGTATTACAGACAAATTTGTTTTTTGCTCTCCAGGTGATAATTTTTGTTTGTCAAATAAGTCTTTCAGTACTTGCTCCGCTGACTGATAACGCTGTCTAACATCTTTTTTTAAAAGTTTATCAATTACCTCAGCCAAATCATCATTAATTGGATTTTTCAAATATTGTCGCCAATCTTGAACCCAGGCATAACCATTTTCTGTCCATAATTTAAAAGGAGAAATCCCAGTAAGTAAATGAAAACACGTAGCTCCCAAACTAAATAAATCACTGGCTGGATAAGCTTTTCCATCCCTGATTTGTTCAATGGCAGAATAACCGTGGGAACCAATGGAAGTACCCATTTGTATCTGCACTTTTGCTGTTAGCTGTTTAGAAGAACCGAAATCAATTAAACACAGGCGCCCATCACTTTTACGCCGAATAATATTTTGGGGTTTGATGTCGCGATGAATAACTCCTCGCTCGTGAATAAATTTGAGAACTGGCAACAAATCCAGCAAAATATCTCGAATTTCTTTGGGAGAATAACTCTTTTTTTGCTGAAGTTCTTTCAACAAGTTCTGGCCATCAATAAATTGCTGTACTAAATACAAATAATTATTTTCTTCAAAGTATGCTAATAATGTTGGTATATGAGGATTTTCTCCCAATTGTTGCAGCCGTTGTGCTTCTTTATGAAACAGATCCATTGCTTTCGATAGTGCCCAACTATCTTGAAATTTCGGTGCCAGTTGTTTGATAACACAACGCTCGTTGAGTTTGTCTAAATCCTCTGCTAAATATGTTCTACCAAACCCACCTTCATCTGAAAGTACGCGGATGATGCGAAAGCGATTTCGTAGCAGTGTCACCAATGGAGTGTTGCAAGTTTGACAAAACTCCTTGTCATCAGAATTAAGAGGATGCGGGCAATCAGGATTTAGGCAGCAGATCATTATCAAAAAAAAGGAATACTGCAAAAACTATACTAAATTAGCCCCAAAAAATTTCTTTATTTAATTGAGTATTTCCTGCATGATAATAAAATTCCATTGAAAATTTTGTTAGTTGTATAACAGCGATTGTGTCATTTATAGAACTATAAGATGAAATTTAATTAGCTAAGAATACTAGGCTAATTGGTATGAAGAAAAACGTTTTTATCTGTTACTTATAGTCCAAGATAGTCAAAATGCTTCTGGAGATAGATTGCTGGTAGTGGAAGTAGTTATGAATTGTTAATGCGACACATCATATACTTTGAGTTGGCAGTGCTTCTTTAACTTAGCTTGCCATTGTTGGATTTTTTTAGCTGTCCTGGCTAAAGGTGGTAAATACTCATCCCTGGGTTGTTGTTCGGTAACTTTAGGACTACCTGCAAGTTGCTGGGTGCTCAAACAGTTAGTCAAAGTAGGTAGATACGATTCCATGCTCAAAGCCCAAATAACGTCGTCAACTGATTGAAAACGCTCTTTTAGGCAAATTTTGAGCATTTTAGATAATATTTGGGCAAAATGTCGGCTGAGATTCACTTGCTTTTGCCAATTAATTTCACCGGTATTGGGATCGCGGTCAAATTCTACAGGTGATTTACCAGTAAGTAGATACAAGCAACTGATGCCGACAGCGTAGATATCGCTAGCATACACCGGACGCAGGCAAAGTTGTTCTGGTGGTGCAAATCCGATGGTTCCTACAAAATTGGTGTTGGCACTTTGATGGTGAGAATTTGTACTCAAGTGGTACAATTCCTCTTTGACTGCACCGAAATCGATGAGTACTAATCGTCCATCATCCTTACACCGTAATAGGTTGTGGGGTTTAATATCCCGATGGATAACGCGGTTTTTGTGGACGTAGCGCAACACTGGTAACAATTCTTGCAAAAACCGTTTGACATCAGATTCTGTTTTTGGGCCGTTTTGCTTTACTTCCTGAGCTAAATTTAGTCCTGGTATGTATTCTTGAACTAAGTAAAATTCCCCTTGACTTTCGAAATAGTTTAAAAGCATGGGAATTTGGGAATGACTGCCAAGCTGAGCGAGGATTTTTGCTTCTTTTTGAAAACGGATGCGAGCTCGTTCCCAGCTTTGGGGATGAGTTACTTTGGGACAAAGCTGTTTGATGACACAGGTAGGATGAGTTGGGAGTGCTGTATCTTTGGCTAAAAAGGTTACACCAAAACCGCCTCTACCCAGAATCCGCAGAATTTTGTAGCGATCGCGAAATAGTATTTGGGTTCCGCACAGATGAGAAAGGTTTCTGCGAGCACTCAGTGTTTGGGGATTGGCAGAGCAGTTCATCGAGCAATGGTGCTAGTTGAGATGGAATGGTACTTTTATCATGTTTTTAATGTAACCACAAATATTTTTTTCTGCTAGTAAAATTACTTTGCTGAGGATGAAATTGTTGGTAGAGGACTATAAGCTCTAAGGAACTTCAATTGGAATTAAAGTATTTTCGGGCAAGTAACTGCAGAAGCGTCCTTCATCGGCAAGCATGAGGATCAAGCGTAGAGAATAGTCTGGCGGAACTTGTAAATCTGCCCAAGGTACGGCAATTTCCAAACAGCGATCCAGCGCTACTTGAGCGCGACTGGTGCGGGGTTGCCACTGATAGTGCTCGCTAGCTTCACGAAACTGAATTGATTGAGTTAGCAAGTTAATTTCTAAGTGGTGGTGGAACAGGTAATTAACTGGTTCTACATCTGGTACTTCGGCTAGGGGTGCGGGGCTATTGTACATTGTTTTGCCAGGGTAAAACCACAGCAAATGTAATTCTGGTGGTAAATCTTGTCCTGGTTGGACTCCTGCTTGCAAGTCTACGCGTAGATAAAAATTGAGGTGATCTGCTCCGTACCACAGACGTTGGATGGGGGTGCTGCTGTGCATTGTTCCTCGAGCACCACCTATTTCAATACGTCCAGCTTTATCCCAGTCTTGTTCGTCTCCTTTCCCATCTATGACTGGATGAATAAAGCTTTGGGGACGGTGGCTAGAGCGTGGTTCATGAACTTCTAAGGGGCGTTGCAGATAGGAGGGTATGGGTTCATTGAGGGCTTTATAAACTTGGCACAAGTGTTCGCGAAATAATTGGTCAAAGATTGCGTCTTGGTTGGAGGAATGTCCTTCACCGAACCACCAAAACCAGTCAGAACCTTCTGCTGCGTATAATGCTTCCCAAGCTGCTGGGTTATTTTCTTCTGTGGCCTCGGGGTGATTTGCCAATACTTCTCTTGCTTGTGCTAGGTAGTCCCAGGCGCGATTTTTGACGGGATCGCCGATCCAGGTGGTGAAACTACCATCTACCCAAGAACCGCTGTGCAATTGTGCTTGGGGTATTATTGCTGTGGGTGGAAATTGGGTGATAAATTCAGAAACAGTTACTAGTTTGAGGTGGGGTTCTCGTTCTAGGGTTGCGTACAAAGTTTCCAAAAAGGGTTTACCGTCTTGCTGGTAAAATTCCCAGCAATTTTCTCCATCTAAGGCGATGGTTACCAACCACGGCTCAGAGTTTTGGCGGTCTCTTTGCATTTTGGCGATCGCTTGCAAGTGTCCGACCAAGTCTGTTGCGGCTTGTTTGGGTGGCATGGAACCATAGGTAAAGCCTATTAAATCGGACAATCTGTGATCGCGAAAGACAATTGCCAAATCTCCTGCTGGCGTTTCTAGGCGATACGGTCGGTATAACAGCTCTGGTTGTTGGACATTGCCGACGGCATCGCGGTGGAAAAAGTGTTTTAGCGTCCAACCCAGTACGGCTTCATCCGAGCAAATCCACTGGAAACCTTGTTTTATTATATACGGTATTATCTCCGGACTGACGGACTGTTCGGATGGCCACAATCCACGTGGTTCTTGTCCAAATCTATCTGTATAAAGATTCCATGCTTTGCGTAAATGTCGGGAAATATCTTCTGGCCACTGAAATCTCCGTTCTGGTAAAGTCATATTTGGTACAGCTACTCTGCCGGAGTTCGTATCGGCCAGTAAGGGCAAAATGGGGTGGGTGTAGGGTGAGGTTGTCACTTCTAATTGTCCGCTTTGTTGCATCTTCCGATGTTGGGGAAGAATGCGGCTGAGGATTTCTCGTTGTTTGGAGTAGATGCGCTGGCGATCGCTTAAAGTAAAATTGCGTTGTTGCTTTAACCAGGCATTAATTTGAGGATCGTCCCAAAACAGTGGGTCAATCCAAGCCAAATTGTGCCAAGCTAATAAATCCCCATAGTCATTTTCTTGCCAATTTGCCAAACACCAAGCTTGTCCTTTTTCCTGTCTTTGGTAATACAATTCCCGGTAACGGGGATGGGGATCGATCAAAGTATGGTGATTGGCATCGAAAAAGTGTTGGATAATAAATTCTCGTTGTGATTGAGTTAGCTGTTGACAAGGGGTGAGGGTGACTTCTAAATAAGGGTCAAAGGCTGTACCTGCTATGTAATCTTCTAACTGTAAAATTAGCGACGGTACTAAATTCACAGTTTGATGTAACTTTGGATACCTTTCTAAAAGGAGTACCAGATCCAAATAATCTTTAGTACCGTGCAAGCGCACCCAAGGCAGGCGATACTGAACAGATAAAGAGGAAATGCCACTGCAGGATTTGTACAGTGGCTGGTGTTGATGCCAGATAAAAGCAACGTACAGCGGATGAGACATAAGCGTGAAGGGCTAAGGGTTAAGGGTTAGAGGGTTAGGGATGAGGAGACAAGGTCAAAAGCACGCGTAGCGATATTATTGATTTGTCTCCTACCAGAATACTTCCCTTGTCCTCTTCATTTTCCCCTATCCCTACTTCCTAAAATACTTGTTCAACTTCTGCAATTTCAGGAATCATATCCTTCAAGCGGCGTTCGATACCCATTTTCAGTGTCATGGTGGAACTTGGACAAGAACCGCAAGCACCCTGCAAGCGCAGTCTGACAATGGGGCCATCAAGTTCTACAAGTTCTACGTTACCTCCATCAGACATTAGGTAAGGACGCATTTCATCTAGGACAGATTCTACATTTTCAACTGTAAGTTCCATAGCTTCAGACCTCTTTGGAGTCAAATAATTTTTTTCAATGTTTGTTTTAACTACATCCTAGACCTATTTACTGCTAGATCGTAACTTTCCAGAGGCAGTCTTTTGTCATTAATTATTAGCGATCGCCGAGAGGTGACAAAGGACTAAAGCTTAAATATTATATAGCAGCAGGTTCGATTAATTTGATATTTAAATAATTAAATTCAGTTTTTGTGTTGTCTTGAGCTTGGCAATCTTGCACTATTTGTCTGGTGAGAATGTAATAGGAGCCGATTTTTTCGTAGGTATCTTCAAATTTGAGCATGCTTTTGATTTCGTTAGTTTCCATGTTGCGGAAAATGGCATCGTAGGAGGTAGCAAGATAACCAGAACCTGTATCTAAGTTGGTGTAAGTGTTGATGACAAAACTCATGCGACCGATTTCCCGACGTACTTGACAAAATTGCTTGCCTCGGATTTTATAATACGAGTCTATAGAATCACTCCTGACTAAAATCTCTACGGCGCCTGTATCGTCTGTGTCTTTTTGAATAAACTCGTAATTACCATAACTATCTTCAAAGGGAGCAGGTTTGCGATGGCTAACAACATCTTGCAGTTGAGTATAAATGCCTTGCTCGACCTGTTCGTTTTTCAATCCGGTTACTTCTATGTTCATGTTGCGGTGGATGCAAATTCCTCCCTGGTAAATTTCTGTTCCTTGAATTACCTGTACGCTTGCGCTATAGCCGGGGAAGTTGTCGTCCCAGGTGTAACAATTTGCGTAGGCGGTTTGGAATAACTCGCGGGCAGTTTTTACAGTTGTCATACAACCACGTTGAGTTCACCTTTTTCAGTTTAATCTACCCAGGAAGTTAATCCGTCTGATTGCAGCAATACTAATCGATCGATCGCTGTTGATTGTTGTTTTCGGGAGAGGAAATTGTCAAAGGTTGTTGATAAAGGGGTACGGTGAAGGTGACCGTGGAACCCAATCCTTCGCCTAAACTGTAAAAATGCACTTCTCCTCCCATTGCTTCTACCAATTTTTGCGATATGACCAGTCCCAAACCCGTACCACCGTACTGGCGGGTGCGCGAACCATCAACTTGGGAAAATAATTGAAACAATTTGTCTTGCTTATCTAAAGAAACGCCTATTCCGGTATCTGCTACGCGCACTCTTACCATTCCGGGGAATTCTTGTCCTTGAAAGTTCACCTTTTTGCGAACTATATCGGCGTTGACGGTCACACCGCCTTCGTGGGTGAACTTGATGGCGTTGCCGACTAAGTTGAGCATAACTTGTTTGAGGCGTTGGTAGTCGCCGTAGACGAGAATTTCGTCAGATGTTTCGGGTAATTGCATGCGAAAGCTGAGTTTTCTTTGTTCTGCTTGCAAGCGCATAAAGTTTCCCACATCGCTGAAAAGTTCTTGCAAACTCATTGCTCTGAGCTCCATTTCCATTTTGCCAGCTTCAATTTTGGCAAAGTCCAGGATGTCGTTTATGATTTCGTGCAGGTGCAGGGACGATTTGTAAGCTTCGACAATAAACTGCTTTTGTTCTTCTGGATCGTCGGTCATCCCGTCCAAAATGAGCTTTAAGAAGCCGATCATACCGTTAAGGGGAGTTCTGATTTCGTGGGAAACATTTGCGAGAAATTGACTTTTGAGTCGAGATGCTTCTTCTGCTTGTTGGCGAGCTGCTTCTAATTCTTTGTAGAGGGTGGCGTGGGCGATCGCCGTACCGAGTTGGTCTGCAACTTCTTTTGCCAATTCTAGATCGGCTGTGGTGATTTCTTCACAATCATCACCCAGGGTTGCGGCTATCAATCCGTTAGGTTGGTCTTGGTTGCAAGTTGCTACCACCAACATTTTCTTTTGTTCAAACAGGGGGTTTTGGGGATTATCAACCACGATTGGTTCTAAAGTTGCCAAAGCTTGTGCAAATGCTGGTTCGCAAGCCAGATTAATTTCCAAACCCAGCACGGAATTGACTTGTTTTTGTCGATATTCTGCTATTACCTTTAAAACTTCACTCGGCGGTTGATAAGGACAGATAATACAGCGCTTTAATTGCAGGGCTTCTCCCAAACTATCAACTGTTTGTTGCCAGATTATATCTAACTCTAGGGTACGGCGAATATTTCTAGTGATTTTAGTTACTAGCTGTTGGTGCTGCTGCGAACGTAAAGCCAGTTCTAATTCTATTGGCGGTGGTGCTGCTTTTTTTATTTCCGCTTTGTTGACCGTGGCTTTTAGCAGTCTTCCCATCACGAAAACAGTATTTGCCACGCTACCTAAAGGTGGCAAAATCGGGCTGAGCGTTAATTCAAATTGTATTAACTGCTTTTTATAGCTAAACCAGCACTGGCATTTTTCGGGTACCAATGTTTTGAGAATCCGCTGCAATCTTTCTAAGTAAGCTACCCGATCTACTGGACCAAAAATTACCTCCCCTTCCGTATTTGCAACGAGATGTTGAGGTTCTAAACAAAACTTCTGACTGTGTTGCCAATAAAAAGAGAGGTAACGTCCAGCACCATCCTGTACGTACACCAACTCAGCTCCTAAATTTGCCCACGAGCCATTAGCGTGACTGGTAATAGCTTCTTGATTTTCAGACGCAATATTTGGCAATTGGGAATTAGCGGTGATACTCATGACTCGAGTTGGATAGACAAATGGCAACCCAAAACATTCTCTATAGCTGCTTCCAGTTTGGCATAAATTTTTACACCTTGAGCACGTTGAATTAGTATTTTGTCACTGTCAAAAGCAATTAAAAAAATTTACAATATTTTAATCCTCCTTGACAAGATGTGCTGTTGTTCTAGTCGTTCCATTCACCCCGAGGGGGTACTTGGGTGCGCCTGGGAGTGCGGGTTAGTTCGTCGTCTCTGGGTATTTCTCCTCGCAACCACTGGCGGATTGCTACCTCAATTACTTTACTCGGATCGTTAGTGAGGTGATGAATTTGCTCTAATAACTCGGAGTCTAGGCGAATTGCGATTTCTACCTTATCGGTTAATCTTTGTTCCGCATCGGTAGCTTTATCTTTCATATTCATAGTTGATATACTCTAGAATTCATTTGTCAAAGACTTTTTTGTATCAGCCTTGAGCCATTGCTGCTGGCGAGGATTTGCCTTTTGGAGATCTGCATTTTGCAGTTCTAGAAGATTATTGTACGCTCCCAGCTGACCAATACTAGACTTCATAGATAGAGCTTTATATTTTTGAAAGTTCGTTTGCAACGGGAAATATTGACCCTGGTTTTTTATTTTCCTTGAGTTGCCCATATTCAATACCTACTAGCCGTTCCCAATATCAATAGCAGCGTCTGAGCGAAGAAAGCATTAAAATACGTTAAGTATATTGCTGTTTTAACTTTGGTTGCTGTTAAAGCAAAAAGTATCATGACTGACGTTCCTGCAGATCGGATTCGAAATTTTTGTATTATTGCTCACATAGATCACGGCAAATCTACCCTTGCCGATCGCCTGCTGCAAGCTACAGGTACTGTGGACGAGCGGCAGATGAAGGAACAGTTTCTCGATAACATGGATTTGGAGCGGGAGCGTGGTATTACCATCAAACTACAAACAGCCCGGATGAACTACACGGCTAAAGACGGCCAGTCCTATGTACTTAATTTAATTGATACTCCCGGACATGTAGATTTTTCTTATGAAGTATCTCGCAGCCTTGCCGCTTGCGAAGGAGCACTGTTGGTAGTAGATGCTTCCCAAGGAGTAGAAGCGCAAACTTTGGCTAATGTCTATTTAGCACTAGAGCATAATTTAGAAATAATCCCTATTTTAAATAAAATTGATTTACCAGGAGCAGAGCCGGACAGGGTAATCTCGGAAATCGAGGAAATTATCGGTTTAGATTGTAGCGGTGCCATTCTTGCTTCCGCCAAAGAAGGAATCGGCATTGATGAAATTTTAGAAGCAATTGTCGAGCGCATCCCACCACCTCGAGGTACGGTTGACGAACCTTTGCGAGCCTTAATTTTTGATAGCTACTACGATAGCTACCGGGGAGTTGTTGTCTATTTTCGGGTCATGGACGGAACTGTACGCAAAGGCGATCGCATCTATTTGATGGCTTCTGGTAAAGAATACGAAATTGACGAATTAGGCGTGCTTGCTCCGAACCAAAAGCCGGTGGAACAATTGCACGCTGGAGAGGTAGGCTATTTGTCAGCAGCAATTAAAGCTGTAGCTGATGCTAGGGTAGGCGACACCATTACCCTTTCAAATGCTAAAGCCACTCAACCTCTACCAGGCTACAAAGAAGCCAACCCCATGGTATTCTGCGGCATGTTCCCCATTGACGCCGATTGCTTTGAGGACTTGCGCGAAGCTTTAGAAAAGCTCAAACTCAACGACGCAGCACTGCATTACGAACCGGAAACCTCAAGTGCGATGGGATTTGGCTTCCGCTGCGGTTTTTTAGGATTGCTGCACATGGAAATTGTGCAAGAACGTTTGGAACGGGAATACAACCTGGAGTTAATTATCACCGCTCCGTCGGTAGTGTACCGCGTCACTACTAATAAAGGTGAGGTACTTTATATCGATAATCCCAGTCGTTTACCCTCCCCCAACGAACGGCAAAAAATTGAGGAACCGTACGTTCAGGTGGAAATGATTACGCCAGAAACCTATGTCGGTACGTTGATGGAGCTGGCACAAAACCGACGCGGTATCTTTAAAGACATGAAGTATCTCACCCAAGGACGTACTACCCTCACCTACGAGTTACCCCTAGCAGAAGTTGTCACTGACTTTTTCGATCAAATGAAGTCGCGATCGCGGGGTTATGCCAGCATGGAATATCACCTTATAGGCTATCGCGAAAATCCTCTGGTGAAGTTAGATATTTTAATTAACGGCGATCCAGTAGACTCTTTAGCAATGATCGTTCACCGCGATAAAGCTTACAATGTAGGACGTTCCATGGTTGAGAAGCTCAAGGAATTAATTCCTCGCCACCAATTTAAAGTACCCATTCAAGCTGCGATCGGTAGTAGAGTTATCGCCAGCGAACACATTCCTGCACTGCGCAAAGACGTACTCGCTAAGTGCTACGGTGGAGATATTACTCGTAAAAAGAAACTTTTGCAAAAGCAAGCTAGAGGTAAAAAGCGGATGAAAGCAGTGGGTACGGTGGATGTACCCCAAGAAGCATTTATGGCGGTGCTGCGCTTAGATCGAGAGTAACTTTTGTTTTGCCAGCTCAAGCAAAGCGATCGCATCCACGCACAGATAAATTTCTATCCCTTTTTGGAATCACGCACCTTATTCCACCTTTACTACCAACAGCATCACCTTTATAGCGAGGAATAATATGAATGCTGGCATGCATCACATTTTGACCAGCTTCTTTATTAACGTTCATCCCTACGTTAAAACCATCAGGTTGAAATTCTTTCTGAAGAATTTCCTGTACTTTATTTACCATCAACCAACAAGCAGATTGCTCCTTAAACGGTAGCTGAAAATAATTGCTAACATGACGTTTGGGAATCACTAAAACGTGACCTTTACTAACTGGATAGCCGTCAAATATAGCATATGCTGTCGCTGATTCAGTCAGGATGTTTATATTTTTATGTGGATTGCAAAAGATACAATTATTGGTAGAATTTCTTTGGAAATTATAGTGTATGTATTCGTAAATTTCGCAATATTCGTCTAAGTAAATTGACGGAAAAGGAAGTTTAACAATGCACTGATAGGTAGGCTTTTTGTGTATGTAATGTTCCCGAAAACCTTCTCTTTTGATATCTCTTCTGACTGCATAATAAGCCTTTCCTCCTAATTTTAATAAATGGGATACTTCCATGAGTACATTTGCTTGTTCTTGAGGAAATAAAACATTTAAAACATAAAAGCAAATAATTGTGTCAAATTTACCTTGAGGGTATTGCGGGAAATAGTAAGGATCGTAACCTGTAATATCAAATCCTTTTTGCCGTAATAATTTAACATCATTACCAAAGCCGCAACCAAAGTCTAGTATTTTACCTTGGAGCAGTTTTTTATCCAACAAAAACTGTGCTGGTGCTGAAAGGTAAACTCTTTCTATGGCTGTGAGATGACTGAATTGATTTTTCTGCTTGACCATGAAAACAGGTAATTTTAGTAAAATTCTATACTAGAATTTCCGCCAACGCGGTGGTAGATTGTATGTATTTATACAAAAATTAACGTACAGTTCAAATGCATTACCGTGGCGATCGCCTTGTTTTTTTTGTTAGAGAAGGAGAGCTGGCAACTATTTTTGCTAACTACAAAAAAGGAAAACAGCCTCCTTACTAAATAAAATTTATTTTGTATATATCTGACGGTAGAAAAAATAAATCTTCTTCTGTTCAACTCTTGATGGATGCAATTTTTTAGCTATTCAGAGTATAAAAATTAGTGATTGCATCGCTGCCCAAAAAACTATGTCTCAACTTGCTGGAAAAGCAATTTCTTATTGGATTGCTTCAACTTCTCACGCACCAAATTTTCCATCTCTAACGAATGATACATTAGTTGACGTAGCAATTGTTGGAGGAGGAATTGCCGGAATTACTGCTGGCATACTTCTCAAACGTGCTGGTAAAAATGTAGCCTTATTAGAGGCTGACCAAATTGCCACAGGTGTCAGCGGACATACAACCGCTAAAGTAACCTCACTTCACCAGCTCGTTTATGCTCAGTTAATCAAATCAGTTGGTGAAGAAAGAGCACGGATTTATGCAAATTCCAATCAAACTGCAATTGAAAGAGTAGCAAAATTTGTAGAAGAAGAAAAAATAGACTGTGATTTTAGTCGAACTAGTGCTTATACATTTGCAGAAACAACAGAAACTTTAAACGATATACACTCAGAAGTAGAAGCAGCAGTCAAGTTAGGATTACCTGCTTCTTTTGTCACAGAAACTTCATTGCCATTTGCAATTGCTGGAGCGGTAAAATTTGACAATCAAGCTCAATTTCATGCTCGTAAGTATTTACTTCATTTGGCAAAATTAATTGCAGGAAATGGTAGTTATGTGTTCGAGAACACCCGCGTTCTCAACGTCGAAGAAGGAAATCCCTCTCGGGTAGTAACAGCAACAGGAATTGTCAGGGCCAGAGACGTAATTATCGCTACTAACGCTCCCATTTTGGATCAGGGACTGTTTTTTGCCAAAAATTACGCCAAACGTTCGTATATCGTTGCTGCTCGCATCGATCGGGCAAAAGCTCCTCAGGGAATGTACATAGGTACTAGTAACGATTATTACTCAATTCGCACAACCCCTGCTCCTGATGGAGGATTGCTGCTATTAGTGGGTGGTGGGGGACATAAAGTTGGTACCGTTACCGATACACAGGAGCGCTACCTAAAGTTAGAAGCTTACGTACGTTCTCGTTTTGGAGTGGAGGAGTTTGAGTATCGTTGGTCCACCCAGGACATGGTCTCTTTCGACCAGTTACCCTATATTGGTAAGGTTGCACCTTTTAGCAATCATCTGTATGTAGCAACGGGTTTCAGTCTCTGGGGTATGAGCAAAGGAACGCTAGCGGGAATGTTGCTTTCAGATTTAATTTTGGGAATTGATAATCCTTGGCTCAAACTTTACGACTCCACCCGTGCAACTCCCTTTGTGACGGTGGAATCTTTGAAAAATAATTTAGAAGTGGGATTTCACTGGGTAGGCGATCGCCTCAAGGGACTGGAGAATTCTTCTTTTGCTGACGTTGAGCGTGAAGAAGGAAAGTTACTCACTATCAACGGTCACAAAATTGCTGCTTACCGAGACGAGCAAGGACAAATTCATGCAGTATCAGCAACCTGTACCCATTTAGGCTGCATTGTGAATTGGAACAGTGCCGAAAAAAGCTGGGATTGTCCCTGTCACGGAGGACGTTTTAGCTGTGACGGTAAAGTTTTGCACGGTCCACCGGTCAAAAACCTCAAACGTTACAAAGCCTAAGAGATCGCTTGGACTTTCTACGGCATCCATTCTAATACTATACCCATCCGGCTATCTTTATTTTCTCGAGAATTCTGCTGCTCAATATCAGTAGATAAACGTAGGTGAGGAGTGATGGCGTAGCCTAAGGATACTGTCGTCAAACCGACTTCTTCGTTACTACCAGGGGAAACCCAACTTTGGGTGACGGCAATATCCGCACCGCCACCGCGAGACAATACTAACAGCAGTTTCACACCCACATTTACTCCCTTGGTCGAGTAGTCGTGGGTCTGTAAATACCGATATCCTACCAGGGGAGCTAAGTTAATATAGCTACCAAGAGGACGCAAATAACAGTACAAATCTGTCCCGTACGTTTGACGTTTTCCGTCAAACGCTGTTTGATATTGAGCGCTGATGGTAAAGTTGCTGCGACCGATAAACACATCCTCAATGCCAAAATTTATTCCTCCCGTGTTGTTACTGCTAGAAAAGTAAGAATAACCCAACCTGATTCTGGTGCGAAAACTAGGTTCGCTACGTATATCTTCCAGTACGTTTGGTACTCGACGCCGCCAGCGTCGCAAAACAGGACTGTTTTTGATAATTTCCGGGCTTATATCTAAGTCTTGAGCTTGGGAAGTTGGAGTTTCACAACGACTGGAAACACAAGTTAAAAGCAAACTCACACCCAATCCCAAGCAGAAAATAAAGAGTTTACCTTTCATCCTTGCTGTCCTGCTACAGATATTGGCACTTCGTAAAAAAAGTGGCCCTGCATTCAGCAGAACCACTTAATTTTTAGCAGAAAGCCCGAGAAATTAGCGTACCTGACCTTGGGTAGCAGTAACATCAATAGGTTTGATCGAGTACAGCCGCAGCATCTGCCAAGCGTTGGAAATGTAGTAGGGTAGTTTTTGGAAGAATTGCAGCAATTTGGGAGTACCGGAATTGGCTATCGCTGTTAACTTCTCGTTGTTCTTCACACAAACTTCCAGTCGCTGATAAAACTCTGGATGCTTAACATTCAGTATGACCGGGAAAACACGTCCAGCAGTTTCGTTAGTCTTTTCAATCACGTATTTATCGTATTCCCGCGCATCCAATCCAATAGAAGCGTAAAAGCCATGACGTTGAATGTCGTTAAGATACATGGTTGCAAACACTGACAGCAAAAAGAAACGACACCACAGTCGTGCTTTCCAGTCATTGAGCATTTGCGGTTGGGATCTCATCACCGCATCGAAGAAATCTCCGTGGCGATTTTCATCTTGACACCAGTTTTCAAACCAGCGGAAGATAGGATAAATTCTGTGTTCTGGATGCGCTTCCAAGTGACGGTAGATAGTGATATAACGCCAATAACCTATTTTTTCCGAAAGGTAAGTAGCGTAGAAAATAAATTTTGGCTGAAAATAGGTGTATTTTTTGCTCTTAGTCAAAAAACCCAAGTCCAGCGACAAGTTAAAATCTGCCATCGCTTTGTTTAAAAAGCCAGCATGGCGAGCTTCATCTCGAGACATTAAAGCAAAGCATTCTGCCAATACTGGGTTTTTGTCTTTGAGACGGCGACTGAGTTCCTTATACAGCAAAAATCCAGAAAATTCAGCCGTACAAGAACGCTCTAGAAATTCAATAAATAATCGGCGAGTTTCCCCGTCAATGTGATCCCAGGATTGTTCAAACTCCGCATCCCGAACAAAGTGATGGCGGTTGTAATCAGCACGAAATTCTTCTAGGATAGCTCTTAACTCTTCCTCATTGGCGGAGATATCCATCCGCGCCATCGCGTC
Organism: cyanobacterium PCC 7702; assembly: GCA_000332255.1. Taxonomy (GTDB): domain Bacteria; phylum Cyanobacteriota; class Cyanobacteriia; order Cyanobacteriales; family Nostocaceae; genus Chlorogloeopsis. Next base: position 471,807 of record KB235926.1, read on the forward strand.
AAAGTCAGTTGTGTAAAAACGGGGTGTTAACAGGGTTTCTTTTGCCGGAACTTTAATTCCTGGGCGCAATTGTTCAAAACCTGGTTTTTTTAGGGAATCTACCATGTCGTGATTGCCATAAATGTCTTTTGATTGTTGAATGCCCTGGAAAGCTTATTTGCTTTCAAGTGGCGCAACAGACCAGAATAATGCATTTGTGTATTAAAAATCAGTCTACCAAGGTGTAGCGTAACAACGGAAAGATAAAACATTAAGAGTTGCAACAAAACAAAGCAGCCTGTCACTATGCTAGCGATCGCTAGCTTCTAGCCTGAAAAAAAAGAAACGCTGGCTAAACAGCGATCGCTCCAGATAGCAACTAATTTTCCACAAATTCTAAGATTTACTAATAAGCCTTCCATTCGCTAGGAACTTTTTGTATATTAACAGGGTTGGCAGTGGTACCGTTGAGCAACCAAATCGTGTTTTCTCCTGTTTGCTCGTCGCGCCAGAAAATATCGGTCTTACCATCGTTATCAAAATCCCCAACGCTTGCTTTCCAAGACGGACTGCTTGCAGGTAGAAAAGCTTCTGTACCAACAGATGTACCATCCATCAGCCAAGCTCTGTTTTCACCGGTTTTCTCGTTATGCCAAAAAATATCTGTTCTTCCATCGCCGTTGAAATCTCCAACAGATGCTTTCCAAGAGGAATCGAGTTTTGGTAAAGAACCAGAACTAATAAAAATACCGTTCATTAGCCAAACAAGGTTTTCATCTGTTTGGTTATTGTGCCAAAGCAGGTCGGTTTTACCATCCCCGTTGAAATCACCAGCGATCGCATTCCACGGACCCGCTAGTTTGGGTAGACCGTACTCTGAGGTGTCCGTACCGTTCATAAACCAAATTTTGTTTTCCCCTGTGACGCTGTTGCGCCAAAAGATGTCGTTTTTACCGTCACCATTAAAATCGACGATAGTAAAATCCCAACGAGAGTCAGTTTTTGGTAGAAAAGCCGCAGTAGTAATTTTGGTACCATCCATCAACCAAGTAGCGTTTTCACCTGTTTGAGGATTGTGCCAAAAAACATCGCTTCTACCATCTCCATTAAAATCAGCAATAGCAAAAGTCCACGCTGGATTTACTCCTGGTAAAGTAACTGCAGAGGTAATATTTGTACCATCCATTAACCAAATAACGTTGTCACCGCTATTTTTATTGCGCCAGAACAAATCTGTTTTACCATCACGATTGAAATCGGCATAGGCAAAATCCCAAGAACTATCAACTTTTGGTAGGAAAGCTCCTGTGGGCTTTGTACCATCCATCAACCAAATAGCAGTTTCACCTGTTTGGGAATTACGCCAAAATTTGTCGGCTTTTCCATCACCGTTAAAATCAGGAACCAGCGCTGCATTGCTAAACCTAGGATTGGGGTTAGCATTTTTTGCTATGAAAGCTTGCTCGGAGTCTGGTAGTGGTTGTGAGGAGTGTCCAAGGTTCAAATCAGGATTTGAATAAATCCCGTTCTCAAAAATATTTGTAGAGACAGGAGCATATTTTGATGCCACAGTATTGGCAGATAAACTCGTAGAATTATCAGCGGCAAGCATAATGTTTAATACTAATTTGTATTCATAAACTTTTTAGCTTGGTTGGAATTATTTTTTTGTTAAAAATTAACATCTAATCTTTGCTGAATTGTTTGTGAAAATAATAAACTATATTTATTATTTCCTTAGAAAACAAGCGGGTAGTAGATGCACTTGCGTGCTGGGATAGTACCGCCGTCTTCTAGCCAAGCACCCGCTTTGGAACTGTTTGCTTGCGATATTACTGTTTTATGCCTTTTTGGGAGTTGTAGCGTCGTACCATTCGCTACCCACTGAAGGCAAAAGCGAAGGTTGGGGATTTGTAGTACCGTTCATAATCACAATGGCATTCTGACCTGTTTGGGAATCGCGCCAGAACATATCAGTCTTGCCATCACCATCATAATCACCAAGAGTAGGTGTCCAGCTTGGGCTAGGTGCATCAGCAGCAATTTCACCAACTACCTTAGCATTATCTACTACCCACACTTTACCTTTGCCTGTTTGCTGGTTGTACCACAGAACATCGGTCTGACCATCGCCGTTAAAATCGCCAATTAAAGGTTTATAACCCCCCTCTACTTTCCCCAAGGGAGTATCGCTAGCAACGGTTGTGCCATTCATTGTCCATAATTTCGTCTCACCTGTTGTTTTGTTGTACCAAAGAATGTCGGTTTGTAAATCGCGGTTGAAATACCCGGGTGTAGCTTCCCAATTACTATCAAGGGTGGGGAGAAACTTCCCACTGCTAATATTCTTACCATCCATCTGCCAAACAGCGTTTTCACCCGTTGTGGAATTGCGCCAGAAAATATCTGTCTTACCATCGCCGTTAACATCAACAATGGAAGCAGTCCAGTTTTTATCTAATTTTGGTAGAAAATCAGCCGAGCTAATTTGCGTACCATTCATTTGCCAAATAGCGTTCTCGCCTGTGGTTGTATTTCGCCAAAGAATGTCGGTTTTGCGATCGCCGTTAAAATCTGCAATCAATGGCGTCCAACCATTAGTTGCTGGTAAATCTGCTTTGGAGGCAATTTGCGTACCATTCATCAACCAAATTTGGTTCGCCCCTGTAGCATTGTTGTGCCAAAGTAAATCAGTCTTATTATCGCCATTGAAATCACCAATCTTGAGGTCCCAATCTTGCCCCATTGTGATGTTATTGCCATTACCGTCCTTAACAAAATCTCCAGTTGGATTTTGTTTGCCATTCATCAACCAAATAGCTATCTGACCATTTTGAGAGTTACGCCAGATTTTGTCAGTTTTACCATCACCGTTAAAATCGGGGAAAATCGCTGCACTGGTCAACGCAGGATTGGGATTTTTAGGAACATCAGCAAGCGCCTCTGAAGAAGCAGAGGAACTATAGTATGACTGAGTTTGTAACTCCTGAGGAACTGTTGAAATTGAAACTGTACTGGGAATATCTGTATTCAGCGTAGCTTTTTGTGTAGGAGATGAACTCAACATGGCGTGTGTTTGTGACAAGTGGTAATAAACCTTTTAACTATTTTTTTGTTTTTAATTCAAGTGTTATTTAATAACAAATTTCTCTTTTTAATATTTTTTTAATAAATTTTAAAAACCTCGAATAAAAGGCTGTTTTTTAGATAACTGTATTCCGTAAAATTGTAATTATAATTTTCCAAAAAGTATGAAATCTTACTTTTTAAAAATCAGAACTGTTGCCTAGAAAAACATTCAAAAAGATGCAACAGTTTTTATATCTATTTCTCAAGTTAAATAAGCTTCTAGCATATCTGTGACTGTCAAATGTAGCGTGCGGAATAAAAATTGCACAAGTGCAGGTTATAAATGCCCAGCAAAGCGCCAAAAAAGTATTTGTACTGTAAAATACAAAAAATGGGGCGAGCAAGCAAAGAAAATTTTTTGAGAAAATAGATGATTATGCAAACAGAGTATCGGCAGCGTCGAGAAGCATTAATGTCGAAAATTGGCCAGGGTACAGCTATTTTTTGCAGCGCGCCAACGGCAGTAATGCATAATGACGTCGAGTATAATTTTCGTCAAGATAGCGACTTCTTTTATTTAACCGGGTTTAATGAACCGCAAGCAGTAGCTGTTTTATCGCCGCACCATCCAGAACATCGGTTTGTATTGTTTGTACAACCCAAGGACAGAGAAAAGGAAATTTGGAGCGGTTACCGGTGTGGAACAGAAGCAGCTAAAGAAATATACGGTGCGGATGAAGCTTACCCGATCGCCGAACTGGATGAAAAGTTACCGCAGTATTTGGAAAAATCAGATCGCATCTACTATCACTTCGGACGCGATCGCGCTTTGAACGAAAAAATTCTGGCAATTTGGCAAAGATTGATCCAGACCTATCCCAAACGAGGTACGGGACCTATTGCTATAGAAGACACCGGTCCTATTCTCCACAGCATGCGACTGCACAAAAGCCAAGCAGAATTAGAATTGATGCGCCAGGCTGCTAATATTGCTGTGGAAGCACACAATCACGCCATGAAAATTACTGCACCAGGACTTTACGAGTACCAAGTGCAGGCAGAAATAGAATACATCTTTAGAAAGCGGGGTGCAATGGGACCTGCCTATCCTTCCATTGTCGCTTCCGGTGCTAATGCCTGCATCCTGCACTACACTGAAAACAATCGGCAAATGCAGGATGGGGAATTACTGCTGATTGATGCTGGATGTGCTTACAATTATTACAACTCCGATATTACACGCACATTTCCAGTCGGCGGAAAATTTACTCCCGAACAAAAAGCGTTGTATGAAATTGTTTTGGCTGCACAAAAACAAGCGATCGCCAAAGTGCAACCAGGCAATCCTTATAATTTAATTCACGAGACTGCCGTACGCGTGCTAACAGAAGGATTGCTAGAACTCGGTATCCTCAAAGGCGAAATAGATCGTTTGATCGAACAAGAAAAATACAAACCATTCTACATGCACCGCACCGGACATTGGCTGGGTTTAGACGTTCACGATGTTGGAGTTTACCAGCACGGTGAAAACCCGCAAATTTTGCAACCAGGTCAAGTGCTAACAGTAGAACCAGGATTGTATATCGTTCCAGATACCAAACCTGCAGAAGACCAACCAGAGATCGATCCGCGTTGGGTTGGTATTGGCATTCGCATTGAAGATGATGTATTGGTAACATCAACAAGCCACGAGGTGTTGACTGCTGGAGTTCCCAAAGAAATCGAGCAAATAGAAAGATAAACACCTTGGGGAAGAGGAAACAACACTGCAAGCACAAAAACAGCAACTATCAACCATTAATAATTTTCTTATTATCTAGCACCAAATCCTCCTCCCCCAGGAGTGGCGATCGCAAACACATCTCCAGGTTGCATTTGCACGGTTGCTGTACTACCTAAAATTTCTTGGCTCCCATCCCGACGTTCCACCCAATTGCGTCCTACAAGTCCAGCTTCCCCTCCATTTAGTCCAAAGGGAGGAACCAACCGACGGTTAGAAAGAATACTCGCCGTCATGGGTTCTAGAAATCGGATGCGTCGGAGCACCCCATTTCCACCCGAATGTTTTCCTTTACCCCCGCTATTGGGACGAATGCTAAAGCTTTCCAACAAAACGGGATAACGGGTCTCTAAAACTTCCGGATCGGTGAGGCGAGAGTTAGTCATGTGGGTATGCACTGCATCAGTACCATCAAAGTCAGCTCCTGCTCCAGAACCACCGCAGATAGTTTCGTAATATTGATAGCGCTCGTTACCAAAAGTAAAATTATTCATCGTTCCCTGAGAAGCAGCCATAACACCCAAAGCACCGTACAAAGCATCGACAATCGTTTGGGATGTTTCTACGTTTCCAGCTACCACTGCTGCTGGATAAGTTGGGTTGAGCATGCAGCCTTCGGGAATAATAATTTCTAGAGGTTTGAGACAACCAGCATTCAGAGGAATACTATCGTTAACCAAAGTCCGAAAAACATACAAAACTGCTGCTTGGGTAACAGCTTTGGGAGCATTAAAGTTAGTATTTAATTGCGCGGAAGTACCTGTAAAGTCAATAGTAGCACTGCGATGTTCTCGATTAATTGTGATTTTGACTTGAATGCGTGCACCGTCATCCATTTCATAAATAAAAAAGCCGTCTTTGAGAACATCAATAGCTTTTCTTACTGATTCTTCGGCATTGTCTTGCACAAATTTCATATAAGCTTGGACTGTTTCCAGCCCATACTGAGAAACCATTTTCCGCAGTTCTTGCACTCCTTTTTCATTAGCAGCAATTTGTGCTTGAAAATCAGCAATATTTTGCCCGGGATTGCGAGCTGGATAGGGATGGTTGAGGAGTATTTCTCGCAGTTGTTTTTCCCGAAATTTACCTTGTTCTACTAAGAGAAAATTATCAAACAGAATTCCTTCTTCTACTATTGTAGTACTGTGAGGAGGCATAGAACCAGGAGTAATCCCGCCAATATCAGCTTGGTGTCCGCGGGAAGCTACGTAGAAAATAATTTCTTTTTCCCCTTCATCAAAAACAGGGGTAATTATCGTGACATCTGGGAGATGAGTTCCGCCATTATAGGGATTATTAGAAAGATAAACATTACCAACTTGAAAAGTATCAGCTTTATCATTAATTAAACTGCGAACACTTTCGCTCATGGAGCCTAAATGTACGGGAATGTGGGGAGCGTTAGCTACTAGTAATCCACAAGCATCAAAAATAGCACAGGAGAAATCCAAACGTTCTTTAATATTTACTGATGCGGCTGTGTTTTGCAGGACAATTCCCATTTGCTCGGCAATAAATTGGTAGAGATTTTTGAAAATTTCCAGACGAACGGGATCGCATTGACTTTGAGCAGACATTTTTTATAAACACCTCTGGCAATTAAGCGTTTACTAAAAATTTAATTCTTTAGGTAATAAGCTGTGGTATCTACACTCTCTATAATTAATAAGTACCAAAGCACTACCAGCATTTAATCTCGAGACGAAAATACTTCTAATCGCTGCGTTGCAAAATTAAATGATTGCGCTCGGTTAACCTAGCTTCCCAATTAGGTTCGACAACAATTGTGCTGATTTTCTCAACAATAATTGCAGGACCGCTAATAGTATCTTCTGGTTGTAAATCTTCCCGTCGATATATGGGAGTATCGTACCATTTTTCAGCAGTAAACATTCTAACTGTTTCCACAGACAAAGGAGGTTCATTCACAGAACGAGTACGAGTAATAAGAGGTTCTTCGGGAGTATCCATTTTTTGAATTACTTCCACCGAGACAGATTCGACAATTAAGTTTTTTTCTCCTGGAATGAAACCATAGCGAGACTTATGTTCTATCTCAAATTCTTGTTGCATTAATGCGACGTCTGAGGCAAAATTAACAGTTAAGGTAGAATTAGTTCCTTCATATTTTAAATTAACTTTTTTAACTACTTCTTCTTTCCTAGTTACTTCAACTTGCTCCGAGAGTAATTCAGTTTTTGCTTGGGTTTCTAGTGTTTCTATTAACTGTAACAGTTGCGGAATTAATGCTTTTGTTAAAGGCTTTTCCACTCCTTTTTCCCGAATAGCTCGAAGATCGGCTAATCCCATACCATATGCTGAAAGAACTCCAGCGTAAGGATGCAAAAATATCCTTTTCATTCCTAAGGTGTCAGCGATTAAACAAGCAACTTGGGCGCTTGCACCGCCAAAACAACAAAGAGTGTATTTTGTGACATCGTAACCCCTTTGCAGACTAATTTTTTTAATTGCATTGGCCATGTTTTCTACAGCGATCGCTATGAATCCAGCAGCTACTTGTTCGGGAGTGCGGGTGTGACCTGTGGCGTTTTTAATATCCTGGGCTAAATGGGTAAATTTTTCCACCACAATATCTTTATCTATAGGTAAATTTCCCTCAGGACCAAAGACACGGGGAAAATATTGGGGATGAATTTTCCCTAACATGACATTTGCATCTGTCACGGCTAAAGGACCTCCACGGCGATAACAAGCAGGACCGGGATTTGAACCAGCAGATTCCGGCCCCACCCGATAGCGAGAACCATCGAAAAATAAAATGGAACCACCCCCAGCAGCAATAGTATTAATTGCTAACACGGGAACTCGCATCCGCACCAGCGCGATTTCTGATTCTAGCTGTCGTTCGTACTCTCCTTGAAAGTGAGCGACATCGGTGCTTGTTCCACCCATATCAAAGGTGATCGCTAAATCAAAACCTGCTCTTTTGCTAGTTTGTACTGCGCCAACTATCCCTCCAGCAGGACCGCTCAAAATACTATCTTTCCCTTGAAATTTTTCTGCTGCAACTAAACCTCCATCGGACTTCATAAACATTAATTTCACTCCAGGTAATTGCGCTGCTACTTGATTGACGTAGCGACGCAAAATAGGAGTTAAATATGCATCCACAACTGTTGTGTCACCTCGACCGATCAATTTCATCAAAGGACTGACTTGGTGGGATACGGATATCTGCGTAAACCCAATTTCCTGAGCGATTTCGGCGACTTGTTGTTCGTGACGGGGATAGCGATCGCCATGCACGAACACGATCGCGCAACTGCGAATTCCCTTGTCGTAAGCTGTTTGTAAGTCTTTTTTGACTTGCTCGAGGTTCACCGCAGTTAATTCGTTACCTTTTGCATCGTAGCGTTCGTTAACCTCGATTACTTCTTCGTAAAGCATCGTCGGTAAAACAATTTGTCGAGCAAAAATGTCAGGACGATTTTGATAGCCAATTCGCAATGCATCTTTAAATCCTTTGGTGATCGCAAGAACTACGCGATCGCCTTTTCTTTCTAACAGCGCATTTGTGGCTACTGTTGTCCCCATTTTTACCACTTCTATGGCTTTTTCCGGAAGGGGATCGTGGGGAGGAATTCCCATCACATCACGAATCCCTTGAATTACTGCATCTTGGTATTGCTCAGGATTTTCCGAAAGCAGTTTGTAAATTACAATCCATTGCTTTTGGGGAAGAGGAACAATTAAAAAACGTTCTTGATGTTTTGCGAGTCTCTCTATAATTGCTTGCTCATCAGTAACAACAACAATATCTGTAAACGTACCACCCCTGTCAGCAAATACTTTTAACATTAGTCAATTTTCCTTGTAGCTCTAAAAGTAGAGTAACAATCAAACTAGCAGCCTTTCTACATTTTTTGATTCTTGTACGCAAGGCTATACTTCCTAACTGTTTTGAAAACTAGAAACTAAAAATTTATTTTCACGCACCGCTACTTCCGCACCATGCATAATATGCAATCCCAAGCTTTTGTTATTAGTTAACATCAATTCATCTCTTTGTCGCCAAACGGCAAATATTTTTTCTCTTCCGTCCTCCAACTTTTTGGAATCGATTTGATAATATTCATCTACTTTTTTCAATTTCAATCCCAGTAATTTTAACAAGCGACCCAGTATATTCACAGCAGAAATATTTTCATTTTTCCTAACTAAATTTATGCCAAGTATTCTTTGGATAGGTTTGCTGTAATATACTACAGTATTTTTTAATAACATTAAATCTGGGTCGTTTTCATTGAATTTTCGCTCTCTACCCAAAAAATTTAATACTCCTAAAGCTTTTAATACTTCTATTTTCAACGTATAATTTTTTAAATCTGGTAGAAAAACTTTTCCTTCACCTCCTATTAACTGTTCATATAATTGTTGCCTGTCTCTGCTTCGAAAATATTCGCTTTCATGAGTAAGGTAATAATGAGTTAATAATTGCTCGTAATAACCTTTATCATCCCGCAATTTTAGTTCTGGAGTTACTTGAACTCCGTATTTTTGTTGCAGAGTATATTTGTGAATTCTATCGCGCTCCTGGTTTGTAAGGACATTTTTTGCCAGTAAACGTTCGTATTCTAAGTAACTAATATCTTCAGCACTAGCAACAGCATTCGCCGCTAAAAGTTGGTTTTTTTGTTTAATTTCTCTAAACTTGCGTTTAATTTCCTTAGCTTTTTTACGCTTTTGACACCAATCTTTTTGCACTTTAATAATTTCTCTAATCAGCCTTCTTTGAGTTGCTAAATCCTTGGGGTCTGTTGCTAAAAAAGCAAGGCGTAAATCTCTAATGATATTGTTGTGAGCTGCGTGACTGCGTATTTGAATTTTATGACCATCATTAATTAAGCCATCTTGCATCGATTCGCGGTACAAGTTAATGGAAGCGTTCACCCTTGCTGCTAATTTTGCCCAAGTTCGCAAATGCACTGGATCGTAAACTGAGGGGAAATCAACATCTATATCATAGAGGGGACTGAGGAGAGATAAATTTTCTTTTTGATTTTCTTGGTACCAATAAGATAGCAAGCGATAATTGGTACTACCAGAGCCAATTAAACCGATACCGCGTTTAGCACACCAAACTATTCGCGGTACGTTATCGCGCACTCTTGCTAATGCTTGTCGTGCTTCTGAATCAGGAATCACTCCTTGAAAAATTCCGTAAACACAATCAAAATGTTGAACATCAATACTAATTCCCGTTCCCAAACTAGGAGTGACGAAAACAGCATCATATGCAGTTACTTTTTGATTAATAGCTGCTATAAAATTAGCTGCTTCATGTCCCGGGGTATTGGTTGTGAGGCTAGTAATTAACAAAGTTTTAGGAAATTGGTTTTGCAATCTTTGTAAACGCTCTTGCAGATAACTTGCTATAGTTTCACAACTGTAGCGTCCAGAACGACTGTCAGTCGTAACGTAGCATTTCTTTCCGGCAAGTAAATCTAATTCTAACTGGTGAATGAGGGGAGTTGGATTGGGAGAATCATAAAAAGTCACGTCCCAACCTTCCTGGGGTTTCCAAATATTTACAATTATCCAAGGAGTTAATTTTATACCTGCTAATGCTTGTAAATATTCCAAAGATACATCTGATAAATCGGCATCTTGAGCAATGACTAACCCACCCGTAGTTATAACTTGAGAAATAAGTTGCTGAAAAATTTTTAAGATTTTGATGCGTTTTTCTTGACAAGTGCTGCTATTGAGTAAATGCCATAAAGATTGTTCCACTTCATCTAAAATAACTATTGCTTTTTGCCATTTTTGAGGATCAAGTTTCCAAAGAGAATCCACACACAATCCCAAGGAATTGACAGAGAAAGAAGAACCGCAGATAGACACAAACGGGGATATTAATTGAGAAATCTCCTCTGAAGCTGATTTTTCATTTTCTCCATCTTCTTTGCCAAGTCCCCACGGAATACCGATTTTTTCACACAGAAATCGTCCGAGTTGGATTCTGTGAGTAATTAACAGAACTGGTTGATTTCTGCTTTTAGCCTGCTTGACAAGCGCTTGTAATGCTGTGGTTTTACCCGTTCCTTTGGCTGATTTAATTCCCACCAGTCCAGAGGGGGGAAAATTTATTTCTTCTAAGTAGCGACAGTTGAGGGTAACTGCAGGAGTGATAGTTAATTTACTGTGGGGTTTGGTGTGAGCAAGATAAACTTCTAAATCCAGACTTTGGCGGTAAATTTTTTCAAAAGCGATCGCTCCTTTAGCAACAATAAACTCATCAACTCCTTTTTCCATCCCCGGAAGTTCGATAACTTGCACGCAACAATTTTTCGCCTGAAATAAAAAACCGAGTTGAGAGATAGCGTTGTTTACTGCTGCAATTTTCTGGGGTTGAGTTTCAAAGTCAAAGCAAATGTAAAACGTGCGCTTAGCGATCGCAAACGCAGCTAAGTCAGGTAAGAGCTGACGAGCGATCGCTTTACCAAATTTATCTTTCGTAACCCGATAACCGCTGGTAATTCCAGGAATACCAATAGCTGCATATCCCTGGGTTAAAAGCGCAGCAGCTTTTTTTGCACCCTCGCAAACAATCACCGGTATTTTCCCTTCCATTACCCATTGCCAAAAGCCCACAGCTTCGCCATTTTCGGCTATACTGATATTCTCAGGCATAGCTTGATTGTAACGCCGGGCAACTTGCTGCCAAACACTCAAAGGTACTCGCAGACAAAATATTCGGGTTGGCGTGCAAGGAGGATGTTCGTATTTGATGAACTTACCTTTTTGAGGATGTAATCGTGGTCGGTCTGGCTTAAAACATCCCCACTCCATCTGTTTCCAGTCATTTAAGGGATCTAATCCAGAACACCACCAACCACCACAAGTAATAGCAGTGTAACGATGGAGCCAACTACTCTTGACCATTCCAGTGTTGGTACGCGGTAAGCGCTCAGAAATGAACAAATAATCGTAAACGCTTGCAGCTGAAAGAGAAATAAAGTTGAGTTGAGCTATGTGCTTATCTATACCGCTACCATTGACAATTTCTGCAAAATGTTGGGGTTCTAGATAGTACAAATGCATTGGTAAGACCGAGAGAGGAGACAATGGATTTTACAAGTTAACATGCCTCTACTCGTTTTTTATAGAAGTTATTTTAACGCTTGCAATTCGCTTTTCTTTTTCGGTGACCAGTGATACTACGGTTATAGTTCTGGCTAGTTTTTGTGTCCTTTTTGTCGTTCCAGTAATAAAATTGTATTGTGATTATTAATACTAATACAACTTACTTATAAGTAATTTCACCCTGGCGCGAGTGATATCAACCTTGTTTGTGGAAGTAGCGATAATTAAATTTAAACTGTTAGCCGCAGTCAATTCTTAATCTTTCTTCTTGCTGTTTTCTTCCTCTATACTCTTACGCAGCTCGAGAAACTGCTTACCTGCTGCTGTAATTTTCACGTAATTGCAAAGGTTATTTCCTTTATAGGGTATGTCGCGAATTTCCTCTATCTCATCTATATAACCTAGATCTCGTAAAAAATATAATTCCCTTTCTAATTTCGCCGATAAATCATAATTACCATAATCACCAGAGTTAATTTTTTGCAGAGTTTTATACATAGATTCTGGCATGGATAAGATATATAATCTATCCACCCTGTTCTTGGTGGTAGTCATTTTTTTGTTGAGAGAATTGATTTTATTTTCGATCTTATCCCGGTCTAAGGTTAGCGCAATTACATCATCCGCTCGCGGAAGAAAAAACATTAATAAAGCAATAAAAATCAATGCTGCTATTATTAATACAGAACCGCGACCAGAAAATAACATCACCAATAAAATGCCTTCTATAAAGGCAAGACACGAAAAAGCAGCCCACCACTTTGTGGAGAATTCTTGAGTCATCACTTACTCTCCCATCTAGTTTCTAGAGAAGTATTTTCTTGGGAATAAATTTAATTATAGTTTTAATTGGCAGTGATAATAAAGCCAAAATTTGATGATGTCTTGATAATTTCACCATGGGAAAAAGTATAAATACTTAAAATATTTGCCACCAGAGAAAGTTTTTTTATTAATTACTAAATTCTCAAGAATTACAGATATCCCTAGAAATTAAGTAGCGCTTCGGCGCTACTCAAAACAATACAAATTGCATGGGTAGCACTTGCTATTAGCGTCGCAAATTCAGTAATTCTTGTGGCGAAGCTAGAAGCTTGATTTTAACATCCAGAATTTGTTTTTCTTGATTGAGAAGAAACTCCCACAAAACATTGACCCCGCACCAAGAGGTTTGTGCTTTACCCGTGACTTGAAATTGAGTTTGGCCATTTTCTAAAGCTTCAGCTATTCCTTGGCGGGGAAAAGCTTTGATACCCTGAGCTTCTTGCTTGAGGTAAGCAGCGATCGCAGACCTACCCGCAATACCAGACTCAAAGGGTGCATGCATAACGCCATTATCTGCAAATAAAGCAGCAGTAGCATCAAATTCCCCTGCGTTCAAGGTTTGAAAATACTGCAATATAGCCGGTTCGCTAATTCCCTCAATCACTAAATCTTCCACATCATCTACAGATTTTGAAGACCGTGACGAAAGCATAATCCTAACTCCAGATGATTTATTTCCATAAACTTACACGCAATAGCAGCTGAGAAACTTGCTACTGAAGATGTATTTTCCTAAAAGGCAAAAGACACAAAGCACAACAGAGAAGGAACCCAGTCCTGTGTGGTTTGCTAGATGTCTACTACCAACACGCAACTAAAAAATGCTCTTTATATGCGTTCCCGTAGGTAACGGGGATATAAAGAGCAACCTCATATATTCAATAAATTTAGGATTTGACAACAAAATTAATCTGCTTAATCTGCTAGAGGGTCTACTCCCATATCAGTAACAACTTTACGAAGAACAGTAATTTGTTGACCAAAATCAAGTTGCTTGAGTGTTTCCAACACCTGAGCGCCATCACGAGAAAGTTGATAGTTCGCTGGCATTGGTACAACAAATCCCTTTACCATTAATTCAGATAATTCATACCAAAAAGCTAGTTTAGTGTTAGGACTTAAAACACCGTAAGAGCGAGAAATGGGTGTATTTCTCTTCGCAGCCAGGTCGCGCATTACCTGTAACTGCTCTGCATGAGACATTTGCTTAATTTGATTTAATAGACCTTCAGCTAATTGCAAGCGAGCAGCGCCTGTAGCAGCAGGTGTAATGGAACGTCCCATCTCGGTATAAGCATACCAAAGCACTGCCAGCTGGTCATCTACGCTCAAGCTATTGAATAAGGCTACAGTAGATGCAACCGCGTCAGTCGGTTGAGTGCTGTAAGCAAAAATCCTTTGAGTTGAATCAGCAGTGAATGCCATATTTGCCTCCACAGTCGATAAGTGAGTACGCTGGGGGTTACTGAGGGATTTTTTCACTCCCGCTTTATATATTGAATCATTTATTTACAAATTGCAAATAAAATTTACAAATAATCGTTGTAAAAAATAGCAAAGGTATGCATAGCCTGGATAAGGTATAATTTACATGCCACTTTTTTGGCTAACTTTCCATAAGATAAATGAATCAAATTTCGGGAACAAGAAGTGTTGAAGTAAAAAAGAAAGCCTTGGAATTGGGGTTTCATAAAGTAGGAATAGCTGCTGTGGAAGATGGGGATAATACGGAGAAGCAGCGGCTGCAAGCATGGCTGGCGTTGGGCTATCACGCCGATATGGAATGGATGAGTTCGCCCAAGCGTCAGGACATTCGCCTGGTGATGAGAGAAGTGCGATCGCTCGTTTGTGTTGCTCTCAATTACTACACGCCCCATCAACGTCCCGAAGGTAAGGAATATGCCAAAATTTCCCGTTATGCCTGGGGACGGGACTACCATAAAGTCATGCAAAAAAAATTGAAAGCCCTTTGCTGTTGGTTGCAACAACAAGGCGAAAATATCCAAACCCGTTATTATGTGGATACAGGTCCGGTGCAAGACAAAGTATGGGCGCAGCGAGCTGGTATTGGCTGGATTGCCAAAAACAGTAATGTCATCACTCGCGAATACGGTTCTTGGGTGTTTCTGGGAGAAGTATTGACAAATCTGGAATTACAACCAGATACTCCCCATACAGAACACTGCGGTAGCTGCACTCGCTGCTTGCAAGCGTGTCCCACAGGTGCGATCGCCCAACCGTTTGTAGTAGATGCCAATCGTTGCATTGCCTACCACACAATTGAAAATCGCCAGGAAAATTTGCCAGAGGCGATCGCACCCCATTTGCAAGGTTGGGTTGCTGGTTGCGACATTTGTCAGGATGTTTGTCCTTGGAACCAGCGTTTTGCTCGCACCACTGACGTGCCAGAATTTAAACCCTATCCTGGAAATATCGCACCCAAACTGATAGAATTAGCGCAAATCTCAGATCGGGAATGGGATGAAAGATTTCCAGCTTCGGCGCTGCGGCGGATTAAACCAGAGATGTTACGACGGAATGCCCGTGCTAATCTAAACGCATTCCACTTACTACAAGAATGATTCAGAAAGTTATTATTTTTGACTTTGATGGTACAATTGCCGACACAGTAGACGCCCTTGTAAATATTGCTAACCGCTTAGCCAAAGAATTTGGTTATGCACAGATTGATCCCCAGGAATTAGCTTTGCTGAGAAATTTGACCTCAAGAGAAATTATCAAGTACTCAGGTGTTTCTCTTTTTAGAATTCCTTTTTTAGCCAAAAGAGTTAAAGGCGAATTAAAAAATAAAATACCGGAATTAAAGCCAATTCCGGGCATTAGAGATGCGCTAACAGTACTTAAAACCGAAGGTCACCGCTTAGGAATTATTACCTCTAATTCCCAGGAAAATGTTACGGAGTTTCTTCAAATCAACGACCTGTATCACTTGTTTGAATTTATCCATTCCGGGGTGACAATTTTTGGAAAAACAACAATTATTAACAGCGTGCTTCGCCAAAAACAAATCAAGCCAGAAGAAGTTATCTACATTGGAGATGAAACCAGAGACATAGAAGCATCAAAAAAAGCTAATATTAAAGTTATAGCAGTGACCTGGGGATTTAATTCGCCAGAAGTCTTAGCTAAACAAAATCCCTGTTTTTTGGTTCATCATCCCAGCGAACTTCTAGAAGCGATTAACAGCTGTTAATCGAGCAAAAACAAAAATGAAATTTACTTTGATGTTCCCCGGTCTATAGCTTGTTCTGCTAAATCATCGGTAACTTTGCTGACAGCGGGTTCCGAATGTCCTACTTACCCGGCCATTTGTTGATAATCTTCAGGATTTCCAGTTGGTTGGGCTGAAGTTGGTTTACTTCTAGGTGCAGTTTCCTTTGTACCTTCGGGCTCAGCGCTCGCCTTTCGTTGACTGTATTGTTGTGCAGCTTGGTAATCTGCTTCCAGATCGACATTTGGCGCCTTTTCTTCACCGTTGGCGATGCTTTCAGCTGCTAGTTTTGCATTTTTGCTGGCAACTTCAGAAATATTTAGGCTTAATTTCTTCTGGCATAATCAATCCCCCTAGTAATTTTTCTACACTCACTGCCGAGATTCTACCAAAATCAAGTCCTAGGTTCTGGATACCCCCATACCCTCAGATACATTGTTCACCTCTATTAGCAGATAGATAAAAGCACGAATGCGAAATTTGCAAAACTCTTTCTAGGGGAGGGCGATTCTTTTTGTTTAGTTTTGTTACTTGTAGGTGGAAAAGTACGCAACTATCTGCTTCCCAACTCCAGCAACTGGTCTGCAGTCAAATGGGAGTATATGACTTTACCGTCACGGAAGTAAATAATGCGTTGAGTTTGGCGAGCAACATCAGGTTCGTGAGTGACCATCACCACCGTAATGCCAGTAGCGTTTAATTCGCTAAAGATATTTAATACTTCCTGGGTAGTGCGGGAATCGAGAGCTCCGGTGGGTTCATCTGCTAAAAGCAAAATCGGACGGTTAACAATAGCACGGGCGATCGCCACCCGTTGTTGCTGTCCTCCCGAAAGTTGATTGGGTTTGTTGTGGAGGCGCTTTTCTAAACCTACCCGCTTTAACGCTTCAGTTGCTCTGTAGTGTCTTTCTTTAGGTTTAACACCAGCATAAACCATTGGTAACATCACGTTCTCTAACGCCGTCAGCTGGGGTAAAAGGTGAAACTGCTGAAAGACAAAGCCAATTTTTTGATTGCGGATGTGGGCTAATTCAGTATCGTCCAATTTCGCCACATCCACGTTATCTAAGTAATAACGCCCCGATGTTGGACGATCCAAACAGCCAATAATATTCATGGCTGTAGATTTCCCAGAACCAGATGCTCCCATAATCGAGCAATACTCACCCTTTTTTATCACCAGGTTAACGCCAGCAAGTGCTTGTACTTCTGTTTCACCACTACCGTAAATTTTAAAGACATTTTCTAAGCGAATAATTTCTCGTGTTTCCAGGGTGGATGATAAACTTTCCTTTAGTGATGGGGTTTTCATAACGCTAGCTGAACCTCTTGTACGAGCTTGTAGCTATGTAGTTCTCAAAGCTACAATCGGGTCCAGTTTAGCGGCCCGACGAGCGGGAAGAACGCCAAAAAATAAGCCTATGCTACCAGATGTAGTAACAGTTATAGCAACGGCCAGAGGAGAAATTTCTGTTTTTAATGGTGTCAAAGCTCCTACTAATAATATACCGCCACTGCCGATGACTGTACCGATCAAACCGCCCGCAGCTGAAAGAATTATTGCTTCAATCACAAACTGTAGCAGGATATCTCGCTCGGTGGCGCCTATGGCTTTTCGCAATCCAATTTCCTGGGTGCGTTCGGTCACCGAGACCAGCATGATATTCATAATGCCAATGCCGCCTACAATTAAAGAAATGGCAGCGATCGCCGCCAGCATAATTGTCAGGGCGCCAGTGATTTGACCGACAATTTGCAAGGCATCTTTTTGAGAACGAATGCTAAAATCGTCTTCTCCAGTGATTTTGTGTCGCAAGCGCAGCAAATTGGTAATTTGGAACTCTGCGGCATCTACACTTTGAGAATTGCGTGCCGAAGCAACTATATAATCTAAGGCAATGCCGTAGGGGGAGTTGCGTCCCACCAGGCGATTGGCTGAGGTTGTGAGCGGGATTAGGGCTGCTTCGTCATAATTTGCACCCAGGCTAGAGCCTTTTGCTTCTAACACTCCAATAATTTGAAAGCTGCTATTTTTAATCCGCAGTTGTTCCCCAATTGGATTTTGGGTACCAAACAATCTTTCTGCCAAGTCTGCTCCTAGGACGGTTACTTGATTGTTCCGCTTGATATCTATATCTGTAAAAAATCGCCCTTTGGCAACTTCAAATTCTCTGACTTTGGGAAAACTGGGGGTTGTACCAATAATACTGGCATTTGTATTGCGGTTGCGGTATGTGACTACTTGCCTTGTATTCAATTCTGGAGCAACTCCCACCACTGTTGGTACTTGAGCGGCAATTGCTTGGGCGTCCGCCAGAACTAGGGTTTTTGGTACCTCAAAAGAAATGCGCTGTGTTTCTCTATTTCCAGGCAGTATAAATAATACATTCGGTCCCAGGGACTCCAGCTGCTTGTTGACAAATTTTTGGCCTGCTTCTCCAACGCCAAGCATGGCAATTACCGAAGCATTACCGATGATAATACCCAGCATGGTCAGGGCACTGCGTAACTTATTTGCTAGCAGGGTTTTCCCTGCCATTTGCAGACTTTCCAGTAAGTTCATTTTGGCGATTGTGCTTGTTTTTGCTTGTAATCTGGAGGCGGGTTGAGAAAAACGCGATCGCCTGCTTTTAATCCTTCCAAAATTTGAGTTTGGTCTTTGACTTGCGCTCCTATAGTCACCGAGCGAAACTGAGGTTTGTTGTTGGCATCGGGAACCAAAACTCCAGTATTTCCTTTTTCAGTTACAATAGCCACCGTTGGTACTAACAAAGCATTAGTAACTTTGTCTCCCAAAAAAGTTAAATCCAAATTCAAACCAGAACGCAGTTCTTGCTGACCGGTATCTATAGCTACTCGCACCTGAAACAAGGTAACTCCCTCTTCCTTCACTGCTTCTGGAGCAATCAAACGCACATGTCCTTTAAACACGCGATCGGGATAGGCATCCGTGGTAATTTCTACCTGTTGTCCCTTTTTGATTCTACCAATATCCGCTTCTGGAACTTGAGCTAGTACTTCTAATCCCTTTGCCAAGGCGACAATAGAACTAGAAGTTGCAGAGGCGCTGGAAGAAGCGGAAGTAGTGGGTGCTACGTAGGCACCGTCGCTAGCATATTTCTGCGTAATAATTCCTGCAAAAGGAGCGCGAATAATAGTATCTTGCAATCTTACCTGTGCTGCTTTTAACTGTGCTTGCGCCGCTGCTACTGCTGCTTGGCGTTGAGCAATAACTTCTGAACGAGTACCGCTTTGTAAAAGTTTCAATGCCGCTTGCGCTTGTGCAACAGCTGCTTTTCGTTGGGCAATTTCTTCTGGACGAGAACCGTTACGCAATCTTGCTAGTTCTTGTTTGGCAGCTTCCAAGCTGGCTTGAACTTGTTCGAGGTTGTCTTTAGCGTTGCGTTGTTCTGTCAAAGCTTCGTCGAAATAATCGCGAGATACCGCACCTTGGGATGCGGCGTATTGTCTGCGCTGAACCCGAACTGTCGCCAATTCCAAGCGGGATTTGGCTTGTTGCAATTGAGCTTGGTATTGATTTACCTGCGCTTGAGCTTTGGCAATTTCTTCCACGCGACTTCCCGCTTGAGCTTGTGCAAGTTCCGCTTGCGCTTGCGCCAGTCGTGCTCGAGCTTGGGCAATTTCTTGGGGACGACTACCAGCTTGTGCTTCTGCAAGTTGCGCTCGGGCTTGTTCTAAATTAGCCCGGTACTGCTGAATTTCTGCCTGAATGTTTGCACTATCCATCACCGCAATAATTTGTCCTTTTTGGACGCGATCGCCTTGTTCAACTTTTAACTTGGCGACAATTCCAGGCTGTTTGGGACTAATGTTTACACTCTGAACCGGTACTACTTTGCCACTGGCAGTAATTCGCAAGGTGATGTTTTTTGCTTCCACAGGAATGGTCAACGCTGCAATATCTTCTTTGCTTGCTCTCCTAGACCAAACCATTGTATAAATTGTGCCCGTGCCTAGGATCAAAGCACCGACCGCCACCAGCCCGACTAGCCAGCGGTAGGGATGCTTAACTTTACCAATTATGGGAATTTCTATATATTTAGCCATAACAGCAGTCTGGGATAATTATTTGCTTGGGGAAACAAACCCAGTTTACTTACGTAAATTTTCTTTCTATTAGTGTAAAAAAATACATGTCATCAATCCCTAGTGGAAAAAGCCATATAGACTCAACTTATATTTTCTTAATTTTTTTCATAGTAGCTTTTCCAACTAGAAACTCACCTCACCTCAATGGGTGAGTTTACTAACACTTGAGAAATAATGGTAATTATTTTCTTTTCCATCCCAGCCCAGATCGTTTAAGCTAGCTGAAAGGTGATTGAATTTGTGGTCAAGAGGCGGTAGTGTGCCGAAACGAATTGGTTTGATTTGTCTTGTTATTGCCTGTGGTTTTTGGAGTCTCCCCCAAGCTACCCACGCACAGGCATTGGTACCTCATACAGTACAACTAGATGCAGCTAAATTAGAGCAACAGGGGTTGAGTTTAGCACAAGAAGCAGCACAGCTAGCACAGTTTCAACAGTATGAAATGGCGATGCCAAGAGCACGGTTGGCTGCACAACTAGCCCCTAAAAGTGATAAAGTTTGGTTTCTTTTAGGCGGATTGTATTTGCAGACCAAAGATATAAATAATGCCATCACTGCCTTGAAAAAGGCACAATCTCTCAATCCCAAAAATGGCGATGTATTGTTTGCTTTGGGTTCGGCTTATTTCCAACAGCAAAATTACCCAACTGCCGTTACCTACTTCCAAGAGGGTTTAAAGTTAAAACCAAATGACCCAGAAGGACTGTTTGATTTGGGCAATACCTACTACATGTTGAAGCGATTACCAGATGCTATTGCCCAGTACAATAAAGCAGTTTCCCAAAATAAAAAATTCTGGCCTGCCATTAATAATATTGGTTTGATCAAGTACGAACAAGGTGACGTTGCAGGAGCAATTAAACAATGGCAAGCGGCGATCGCTATTGAAAAACAAGCAGCAGAGCCTTTGTTGGCTTTAGCGGTGGCGCTGTACGCTCAAGGTCAGCAACAACAAGGTCTAGCCCTGGGCGAAACCGCCCTTCGCATCGACGATCGCTACGCCGATCTAGACTTTCTCAAACAAAATCTCTGGGGCGAACGTTTGCTGGCCGATACCAAAAAATTCCTGCAATTACCCCGCATTCAAGCAACTCTGCAGCAGCGAGGAGCAAGCAGATCTGCTCCTTCTGCACCATCACAACCTACTCGCTAAAGCAAGACTTTGAGACTACGCTCTTAATTGCCATTGCCTTTTGCTCAAATATCCTTTCTAATAGTACATATATATTATTCTGACTGCAGAAGCGGTAAGCCGGCGTTTTGAGCAGGCGCCCGCGCCAAAGTAGGGAGCTGAACTATCTCTAGGAGTCTTTAGGCAATAATGCCACGATCTGGTCAACAAACTGTTGGTGGTCGATGACGGGCTTGGAGATGTAGCCATCAGCACCGCTTTGTTTAAGAAAATTCTCGCGATCGCCCTCCATGGCGTGTGCTGTCACGAGAATAATTGGTAAGGAAGCAGTTTGAGGATCGGATTTCAACATTTGTGTAATCTTGATACCGTCCACTGACTTACCTTGATAAACACTTCTAGAAAGAGAAACATCCATTAAAATAATGTCTGCTTCCCTTGCTTGGGCAATTCTCATTACCTCTTCCACATTTTCAGTATGTTTTACTTCTAGACCACCACGCTTGGTCAAAATTTTGGAAAAAACGCGAGCATTAATGAGATCGTCTTCGACAATCAAAACAGTTTTCATGAGAACTTGACTTGTAGGTGTGAAGGGGATAAACACCCGAGTCATTCTAATGTTAAAGTGTGCCTCCTTCGAGATCGTCGATGTCTATCCCCGACATCAAGGATAATACTATTGCTTTTTATCCCGTGACTATCAAGATTTTGTAAGGAAAGGCATTTTATCCGCTATGCTGTGGTTGCTGTAGCGTTCAACAACGAACGACAAATTTTGTAGAGTGAAATTTTAGGGAAAAACTCATGGCAAAACAGTTAAACCTTCTCTGTACGGGACAGGTCATATCCACAGCCTTGCATGCTGAAATGCAAAGGTCCTACCTTGAATATGCCATGAGTGTAATTGTCGGGCGAGCATTACCGGATGTGCGCGATGGTTTAAAACCAGTACACCGGCGGATTTTGTACGCGATGCACGAGCTGGGTCTGACACCCGATCGCCCCTATCGCAAGTGCGCCCGCGTTGTGGGAGACGTGCTGGGTAAATATCACCCCCACGGCGACCAAGCAGTTTACGATGCTTTGGTCCGACTGGTGCAGGAATTTTCCAGCCGTTATCCCTTACTAGCAGGACATGGCAATTTTGGTAGTGTGGATAACGACCCCCCAGCAGCAATGCGCTATACGGAAACGCGCCTTGCACCCATTACTCAGGAAGCAATGCTGGCGGAAATCGGTGCCGAAACGGTAGAATTTATCGGCAATTTTGATAATTCTCAACAAGAACCTACCGTTTTGCCAGCACAGCTGCCATTTTTGTTGCTCAACGGAAGCGCGGGTATTGCTGTGGGAATGGCAACAAACATTCCACCCCACAATCTCAAAGAAGTTGTAGATGGCTTAATTGCTTTAATCGACAACCCCGACTTGTCAGATGAAAAATTAATGGCGTTGATACCAGGACCTGATTTTCCCACAGGCGGTGAAATAGTCGGCAATGCCGGAATTCGCGAAGCTTACACCACAGGAAAAGGTAGTATCGTTCTGCGGGGAGTCGCGCAAGTAGAAGAAGTTGCAAGCGGAAAGAATAACAACAAGCGACGCACCGCAATTGTAGTCACGGAATTGCCTTTCCAAGTTAATAAAGCAGCCTGGATTGAGAAAGTAGCAGAGCTGGTAAACCAAGGTCGCTTGCAGGGAATAGCCGATATTCGAGATGAAAGCGATCGCTGTGGAATGCGCGTGGTGATAGAACTCAAACGTGATATCAACCCCCAAGAAGTTCTCGAACAACTCTATCACCAAACTGCTTTACAAACCAATTTTGGAGCCATTCTTCTGGCATTAGTAGACGGACAACCGCGCCAGCTGACTTTGCGCGAACTACTGCAACAATTCTTAAATTTCCGAGAACAAACTCTTTTGCGCCGATACACCCATGAATTAGGTAAGGCGGAAAATCGTTTGCACTTGCTAGAAGGCTTGTTGAAAGCTTTATCTCATCTAGAGCAGGTCATTGCAATTTTACGGCAAGCAGCAGATGCCGCAGGTGCCAAAATTAACTTGCAAAGTCGTTTGCATTTAAGCGAAGTACAAGCAGATGCTATCCTGGCTATGCCACTACGCCGCCTAACAAATTTAGAACAACAAAACCTACAGCAAGAGTACCAGCAGCTGCAACAGCAAATTGCCAACTTGCAACGCCTGCTCAGCGATCGCCAAGAATTACTAAAAGCCTTAAAAAAAGACCTGCGCAACCAAAAGCGCAAGTACGGTGACGAACGCCGCACCAAAATAATAGCAGCTCCTGAAAACATACAAAAGGAAACGGCTTCTGCCCCAAATAAACAGCAAGAAACTCCAAAAACTTCAATTTCTAATCTCAGACCTAAGGCGCCTCCAGAAAAAGTGCTTTTAGAATTTACTCAACGAGGTTACGTGCGCCGCACCCAACCCAACGGCAAAAAATCAAAGACTGATAGCGGTCTAAGCGATAATGACTTTATCGTTCAAACTGCACTCACAGATACGGAAAAAGAATTGTTGGTGCTTACCAGTAGTGGTAAGGTATATCCTGTCAAAGTCGCAGATATCCCTCCTACTACCGGACGATCGCCACGGGGAACACCACTGATTAGCCTGCTGAGCAATACTGCTCAAGAAGCAGCAGAAACTGCTATAGGTCGCTTTTTACTTCCAGAAGATCCCCGCACCGATTTGATTCTCCTAAGCAAGCAAGGACGAATTAAACGCCTGTCCTTAATGGAATTTACCAATCTTAGCCGTCGTGGTATCACAATTTTTAAACTCAAAGATGACGATGAAGTGTTACTAAATCTTTTGGCTTCCCCTGGTCAACAATTAATTGTAGCTAGCTCTGGTGGACGACTGTTGCGCTTTGAAGTCAACGAACAACAGTTACCAGTAGTAGGTCGCACTGCTACGGGTCTGCAAGCTTTACGCCTGCGCCACCAGGAAATTATGGTTGGTTGCGTCACTCTTAATACTGAAGAAAATCTCTTGCTCGTGACGCAATTAGGATACGCTAAACGCTTTGTCGCTAAAACTTTACGGTTGGCTAACCGGGGAGATATCGGTACTCAAGCATTAAAATTTACCAAAGAAGACGACTGCCTGGCTGGAATGGTTTTAGCAAAACCAGGTACTGAAGTAGCGCTGGTAACCAACAATCAAAGAGGTCTGCGCCTTTGTGTAGACGCGGTACCAACCTTAAACAGGGATAGCGCTGGTGAAAATCTCGTTCAACTTCATCGAGATGAAAAAATTATTACTGTCGTCGAACTGCCAAAAGAAAGTAACTGATGCCATTTTTCAACTTTCTTCTGGACATGCTAACTATTAACCTCCTGTAGTCTCGAAGGTATCAGCCTATCCATCCACTTTTGGAGATAAACTCGATTCAGCCTTTGCTCCTCTGGATTTTTAGTATCTGCAGGATAAGGCATTAAACCTAAAATGGCAGCTGTGGTCACGCAGAACATCGACTTTTGGAAACTCATGCAAATTTGCACTCGCAAATCATCTTCTCCTCGAGGACCGCGACGATAAATTTCATGCAAATACTCCGGTAGAAAATGACGCATGTCTTGCATTAATAAAGTAGGAGGAATACCTGCACCGCCAATTGGTAAGGGATCGGCATACAAAGCACCATACTGAAATCTCGCTTGATCCGGCGGTACTTGATAAGCTTGAGCGTTGAAGGAAACAGTACCGGGAAAAGGTGTTCCGCGAAAGAAAACTGCTTCTACATAGGGAACTGCCGTATCTGCAAGGAAGGTTAAACCAACACTGGCCGGAATAATCTCGTAAACTTGACCTCGAATTTTCACCGCATAGGTAATTGGCTTGTTGGCATTTGCCACTAAACCTGCTTTGATGTGATCTACAACCTGGGGAATGGATTTGATTTCACCTTGTTCGTAACGGTCTGATAAATTTAAAAATATATCAGCCATTACTCGCCAGAATTGTCCCAGTCCGCTGTAGCAAGCGGAAACTCGCAGCTGTTCGATTAAAAAATCGGGAAAAAGTTGATTAATTCCCCTCATAATCGGATTGTTTTTAAATTTTGCTTGAATAACAGCTTGGGCTCTTTGTTGAAATTCTGGCGTGTCCAGATATTTATCGAGACCTCCACCCCCATGCCAAAACATTGCTTTCATGCAATACTCGGCATACTCAAAATTGATGCGATCGTGAAACCAGTGGCGCAGTAGTTTTCGGAAGTTTATTTCTCCATTAAAGTATTTAAAAAACGGAAATAATACTAAAAATTGATGCTCGGCAATGTAAATCAGGTTTTTGGAATAGGCATCTAAAACTACGCCGTAGCTTTTCAAGATACCTACTACTTCTAACAAGTTTTCTGGGGTGTTGGGAACTAGGGTTCCTCCTGATTCAAGACGATGGATATACTCAGCCAAGGGGTGATTGGTAGGTTTGGGTTGAGCTGTTACCATTTTTATTCTCCACAAGGAACGGATGTGTATAGTAAGAAGAATTTTAATTTTGACCTTTTGTCTTGACGAAAGAAGTGTTGGCGATCCCGTTGGAAGCATTTAAGACCATGGTGGTAGTTGTTGCTTCTGTCCAATGTACTAACCACCTAGGCTGGATACCAAGAACTACAATCAGCACCGCTAAAACGATCGCTGCAGCGCGATCGCTCCAGTAAACCCGTGGTAAATTCGTCACCTGGGCTGACAAGCGCCCGAAAAAGGCACGATTCATCAAAATTAAGAAGTAAACAGCTGTTAAACCCGTACCAATCATGCATAACAAAGTTTGGACGGGAAAGACTGCAAAACTGCTGCGAAAAACCATAAATTCCGCAATAAATCCAAACATCCCTGGAATGCCAGCACTGGCCATTACACCCACTACCATCAAGCTGCCAATTACAGGCATTCCTCGCTCTGGGTTAAACAGTCCCCCGAGCACGTCTAAATCACGACTTCCAGCTTTTTTATACACAACTCCTACTAACAAAAATAGCAGCGCCGAAATCAAACCGTGGCTGAGCATTTGCATCACAGTTGCCAAAATGCTCAAAGGAGTGGCCGCTGCTGCAGCTAGCAGCACGTAACCCATGTGCCCGATGGAACTGTATGCCACCATTTTTTTCATGTCTTTTTGAGCTATAGCACAAGATGCTCCGTAAAGTACGCTTACTACAGCCCAAATTGCTAAAAACGGAGCAACATAAGTCCAGGCTTGCGGTAACAAGTACAAACCAAAGCGAATTAAACCGTAAGTTCCTAGCTTCAGCAATACTCCCGCTAAAAGTACCGAAATCGGTGTAGAAGCTTCCACGTGAGCATCTGGTAGCCATGTGTGGAAGGGGACCAAAGGAATTTTAATGCCAAAACCAATTAAAATTCCTACCAGCAGCAAAATTTGGGTTGCTAAAGGTACAGCAGATGTATCCAAGGTCTTGAGTGCAAAGCTGGGAGCACCGCTCAGCCATACCAACCCAAGAAAACTTGCCAAAATCAAAATTCCAGAAACAGCAGTGTATATTAAAAATTTCGTCGCCGCGTAACCCCGCTTTTGACCGCCCCAAATGGCAATCAGTAAATATAGGGGAATTAGTTCCAGTTCGTAAAATAGGAAAAATAGCAGCAAATCCTGGGCTAAAAATGCTCCGGTTACCGCGGCGTTTAACAGTAGTATCAAAGAATAGTAAAATCGCGGCCGTTGCAGATCTTCGTCGCTGCTGTAGATGGCAATGCAAGTTAAAAGCCCGTTTAAAAGTACTAAGGGCAAAGACAAACCATCTACTCCCAGGTTATAACTTAGACCCAAAGCATCTATCCAAGGCAGGAATTCGCTAAATTGTTGGTTTGCTACTGTGACGTCAAACCTACTGGTTAAAATAATCGCCCACAAGAAAGTAAGGCTTGCAAATACGAAAGCCACGCGGCGTAGACGCGCTCTAATGCCATCCGGCACGCTACGCGACCGCGGCTTCTCGGAGAGTGGAAGTTTAGTTCTGCCCAAGGGCAAAAAATTAATTGTTACCGCGCCTAACAAAGGTAGCAAAATCAAAGCACTGAGCATAGTAACTAAAAATTAGGTATGAAAAACTGGGGCAAGAACGACGCTTAGCAAGTAGAAAATAACTAAAAAGGTAAATTTGCCAGCAAACCTAATGACCAACTAATGAAGAAACCAAGGATGCTGATACCGATGAGGATAGTCAAGACATATCCTTGAGATTGACCGGAAATACTATACTTCAGGCTTTGTCCGCCAAACATGGTTGCAAATCCGACCAAGTTCACTAAGCCGTCTACCAAATAGCGATCGCTCCAAGCTGAAACTCTAGACAGCAGCGCTACTGCCTTGACCACCGTCACTCGATAAACTTGGTCAATGTAAAAGTCATATCCCAACAAATCTTGCACAAATCTCCAAGCCAAAATTCTGGAACGCGACCAAGCTTTGTGTAAATATATTGTCGAGCCGATGGCTACTCCTGATAAAGTAGACAAAACTAAAATTGATACCACAAACCAATTAATGCTCTCCCAAGTTGGCAGCAAATACCACTGCTGTAACATCACGGGTACTAACAAATTCACTACTATCAGGCATACCATTGGAAATGCCATAAAAGCCTGAACTTCTGGGGCGCGACGGGTCTTTTGCTGTGGCTCACCCCAAAATACTAACCGAAATACCCGCGTTAAATTCAATGCTGTTAAACCGTTAACCAGCACCAACACCCACAACACCCAAGGAGTCAACACCACTAAACCGTCAGACCAAGAAAGCATGGCCCAAAAGCTTCCTAAAGGTAGCAGGGAAACCATTCCTGCAGCACCGACAACAAAAGCAGAAGTAGTCGCTGGCATGCGCGACCACAAACCACCCATTTCCGTTAAATCCTGGGTAGTGGTGGTGTAAATTACTGAACCAGCACTCATAAATAGCAGCGCTTTGGCAATGGCATGGGTAAACAGCAAAATCAAAGCTACTCCTCCTTGCTGCAAGCCCACCGCCAAAAACACCAACCCCAAGTATGCACTTGTGGAATGAGATAAAGCACGCTTGATATCGGTTTGAGCAATAGATACCAAAGAAGCGCCGATCGCCGTTAAAGTTCCCATAATTATCAAGGCTTGCAATGCCAACGGCGATAGAGCTAAAATTGGTTGCATTTTATACAAAACGTATGCCCCCCCAGCTACTACCATTGAGTTTCGCAACACAGAAGCTGGGTTGGGTCCTTCCATTGCCTCATCCAACCACAAATGTAAGGGAAATTGAGCGCATTTTCCCGCCGGACCCGCTATTAGGGCTAATCCTAGCAAATTTGCTGTTAAAGGACTCAGTTGCGCTGTTTGTGCCCATTCATACAAATCAGAAAAGGTCAAACTACCTGCTTTAGTGGAAAGAGTTACTACTCCCATCAACAGCAGCAAATCTCCCACGCGCTTGGTCAAAAAAGCATCTCGCGCTGCTGTCACTACCAATGGTTGAGCATACCAAAATCCCACCAGCAAGTAAGTGGAAAGCGTCAGCATCTCTAATAAAGAATAGCTCAAAAATAACGAGTCGCTGATAGCTAAACCACTAAGTGCTGCTTCAAAAAATCCCATCAAGCCAAAGAACCGGGCTAATGCCCAATCCTTTTCCATATATCCTAAAGCATAAATTTGTGCTAGTAAACTTAATCCTGCTATTAAAACTGTTGCTCCTACACTGATTGGTGAAATTTCTAAAGCAAAATCTATCTGCAAATCCGCAGCACTAAACCACGTAATGACAAAATTTTCTGGTTCTCTATCCCAAATGTCTTTAAAGACTAATAAACTGTGAACAAAACCTAGAATTGTTGTCAGTATGTTGACATAAGCTGCTGGCCTTGGCCCTGTACGCCGGATTATACCCGTTGCCCAAGGCAAAGTCAGCAAAGACCCTAATAAGCTATAAAACGGTATCCACCAAGTTGTTGAGAACAGAAATTGATTCATTTAATTTTCCCTTGATGTGTCGGTTGGTAATTATTTTTCTTATTAAATCAACATTAAATAAATTTAAATTTGTAGTAATTAGTATGATTTGAAGATAGAGAAAACTGTCATTTTCTCCCCAAATCATGCTTTGCTGTTTCTATGCTAACCTCCGTTGGTTGGCTTAAATTTATGATTGCGAAAACAGCTATTAATGTTTATTATAATAAAAACTTATACTACTTCCCAAGAAATATTCTGCACCAATGAAGATTATGGGGGAAGTACTAACCTATCACTGCTACAGAGCTTGCTGCTTCCCGTCGCTAAAGAATTTGTTTCTGTATGAACTTGTGTCAGCCTAATGTAATAAAGAAATTATAAAACAGAAGTAGCTACTCTAGGAATCCATGAAGAAAAGTAGAGCAAGATGTACCTATAAAAAAATATTAAGTTTTTTTAAAGTATTTAATTATAAACTATTATACTAATTTATATTGTCAGGGGCGCCAAGCTTTCCTATGCTTAATTTGAGAACAGTAAATTAGCTCAAGATGAGCATCCCCGTCAAAAAATTTCTAGGAAAAAGTACTAATCGCATTTACGGTTTAGGAGTTCTGCGATGCCTATTGCAGTTGGAATGATTGAAACAAAAGGTTTTCCCGCGGTGGTGGAAGCTGCTGATGCTATGGTGAAAGCTGCTCGCGTTACCTTGGTCGGCTACGAAAAAATTGGCAGTGCTAGGGTGACAGTTATCGTTCGAGGAGACGTTTCCGAAGTGCAAGCTTCAGTAGCAGCGGGAGTAGAAGCAGCCAGAAGAGTAAACGGTGGTGAAGTGGTATCTACTCACATTATTGCTCGTCCTCACGAGAACTTAGAATACGTCTTGCCCATTCGCTATACCGAAGCTGTGGAACAGTTTCGTACCTAGGCAAGCTCAGGCAACATCAAACACGTTTCAAATAACGGGGTTGCCTTCTTGTAGCTAACTTTGCTTGTGTTCGTCAATTTGTTGGTTGGAAGCTTCTTACGGAATAAAAAAATATGTCAATTGCAGTAGGAATGGTAGAAACGCTTGGCTTTCCCGCGGTGGTGGAAGCTGCTGATGCAATGGTGAAAGCCGCTCGCGTCACCTTGGTTGGTTACGAGAAAATCGGTAGCGGCCGCGTTACCGTGATCGTGCGGGGAGATGTCTCAGAAGTGCAGGCTTCGGTCGCGGCGGGAATTGAATCAGTCAAGCGAGTTAATGGCGGACTGGTGCTGTCTACTCATATTATTGCCCGTCCTCACGAAAATCTAGAATACGTTCTGCCGATTCGCTATACCGAAGACGTAGAACAGTTCCGCGAAAACGTGAACGCGATTCGTCCTTTTGGCAGAAGACCGTAAAGTACAATGCGAATCGCTAAAGTACGCGGCACAGTAGTTAGCACTCAAAAAGAGCCAAGTCTTAGAGGTGTCAAACTACTGTTGCTGCAATTGGTAGATGAACAAGGAGGCCTTCTACCGGAATACGAGGTAGCTGCTGATAGTGTGGGTGCGGGAGTGGATGAATGGGTTCTTGTCAGTCGCGGCAGTGCTGCTCGTCAAATTCTTGGTAACGAGCAGCGTCCGGTAGATGCAGCAGTAGTGGCGATTATAGACACGATTTATGTTGAAGATCGCCTAATTTATAGCAAAAAAAATCAAGTTTGATAGAAATTTGTTAATGGTTAATAGCTGATAGCTAATGCCGATTAACAATTAGCGATGAATAGTTCTGAGGAGGAATCTCGCAATGGCAGTCCGCAATATCGCGGAGGCGGCTCCCCCAACCCCGTGGTCAAAGAATTTAGCTCAACCAACTATCCATCCGTCAGCCTTTGTACATTCTTTTTCCAATATTATTGGAGATGTACGGATAGAGGCAAATGTGATAGTTGCACCCGGTACTTCTATTCGGGCTGATGAGGGAACACCTTTTTATATTGGTGAAAACACCAATATCCAAGATGGTGTAGTAATTCACGGTTTGGAGAAGGGTCGCGTTATTGGCGATGACCAAAAACAATACTCGGTGTGGATTGGGAAAAATGCCTGCATCACTCACATGGCTTTAATTCACGGTCCGTCTTATGTGGGCGATAACTGTTTTATCGGTTTTCGTTCTACGGTATTTAATGCCAGGGTGGGAGCAGGATGCATCGTCATGATGCACGCTTTAATTCAAGATGTGGAAATTCCTCCTGGTAAATATGTACCTTCAGGAGCAATTATTACTACCCAGCAGCAAGCGGATCGCTTGCCAGACGTGCAAGCAGAAGATATGCAATTTGCTCATCACGTAGTTGGTATCAATCAAGCACTGCGAGCAGGCTACTTGTGCGCTGCCGACAGCAAATGTATTAGAACCATTCGTGATGAATTAGAGCAATCTTATCAAAATAATGGTATTAATGGATCGCAAAGGAGCAGTGAGGTGTCTAGCAGTAGCTTGAGTGCGGAAACAGTAGAGCAATTGCGCTATCTGTTAGAGCAAGGATATAAAATCGGTACAGAACACGTGGACGCACGACGGTTCCGTACAGGTTCTTGGACAAGTTGCAAGCCGATCGAAGCTAGATCCTTAGGTGAAGCAATTTCAGCACTGGAAGGTTGCTTGGCAGAGCATGCTGGTGAGTATGTTCGTCTGTTTGGCATTGATAAAAGCAAACGACGCGTACTGGAGACAATTATTCAACGCCCTGATGGTACAGTCAAAGCACCTGCGACCTTTAAAGCTCCTTCTACCAGCAGTTCCGGTTATGCAAGCAGCAGCTACAACAGCAATGGTAGCAGTAAACTCAGTAACGAGACAATAGAGCAAATTCGTCAGTTACTGGCAAGCGGTTACAAAATTGGTACGGAACACGTAGACGAGCGGCGATTCCGCACCGGTTCCTGGCAAAGCTGCAAACCAATCGATGCAAATTCTACCAATGAGGTAGTAGCTGCGCTAGAAGATTGTATGAATAACCATCAAGGTGAGTACGTCCGCTTGATTGGAATCGATCCGAAAGCGAAGCGCCGCGTGCTGGAAACCATTATCCAACGTCCCAACGGTCCGGTTTCTGTATCTGGGAATGAGAAATCCTCCTTTGGTGGTGCAGGTGCTTCTAGCTCGAGAACAACTGGTGCAGCTGTGAGCACGAAATTAAGTTCTGAAGTAGTAGAACAGCTGCAGCAACTTTTGGCTGGCGGATATAAAATTAGTGCCGAGCACGTAGACCAACGACGCTTCCGAACCGGTTCTTGGAGTAGCTGCGGTCAAATCCAAGCTAATAACATCAAAGAAGCGATCGCCGCTTTGGAAGCATTCCTCGCTGAGTATAAAGGCGAGTACGTACGCCTGATCGGCATCGACCCCAAAGCGAAGCGTCGGGTATTAGAAACAATTATTCAACGTCCGTAACAAGGAAACAGGGTAGCCTGTGACCTTTTAGCTGTCACATTGCTGACATTTATTCCGGCTTCTGAGGTTAAAATTTCCATGTCTTTGCCGCCACTGCGCCTGGGTCATAACTTCGATGTTTACATCAGTGGCGAGGTGATCGTTCATCCCAGTGCGGTTATTGCGCCCGGGACCATCCTCCAAGCGGCTCCAAATAGCAAAATTATTATTGGTTCAGGGGTTTGTATTGGTATGGGGTCTATCCTCAAGGTCCATGAAGGAACCTTAGAAGTAGAATCGGGAGCAAACCTAGGAGCCGGTTTGCTGATGATCGGTCAAGGCAAAATTGGCGCCAACGCTTGTATTGGTTCGGCGACAACTATTTTTAACTGTTCTGTAGCACCGGGACAAGTAGTTCCTCCTGGTTCCATTTTGGGAGACACTAGTCGCCAAGTTCTTCTTGACTCGACTGGTGTTCCCCACAGTCCAAAACCACCAGCATCTGCTGGCAACAATCCTACCTCTGCAAGTGGAATCTGGAACGCCAACAATGGGGGAAATACTAGGGATGGAAAACATAACGCTTCCAATCCCGCCTTTACTCAACCCAGTTCGGAAGCGATCGCCCAACAGCCTCCCCAAGACCAGTACAAACAAGAACCTGTCACTGAATCCACTTCCATCGGTACTCACATCTACGGACAACAAAGCATCCAAAAGCTACTAATTACGCTGTTTCCCCACAGGCAATCCTTGAATCAACCAAACTCTGACGAGCAGTCCGAATAAATGTTAATTGTAAGTTGTCACCTATAGTAGGAAGCAGTAACCAGGAAGTATGAAGTATTTTTTTCCTTAAGACTTCATCCTTCTTTCTATTCTTCCTTTGACAATCCCGGAGAATTTACATGGACGCATACCATCAACAAGCCTATCGTCGAGATAACTTCAAGGATAGCGCTTTGGGACTAGTCTCCACCCGCAGCTTTCCAGCAATAGTTGGTACGGCAGATATGATGCTCAAATCGGCGGGAGTTCACCTGATCGGATACGAAAAAATTGGCAGCGGTCACTGTACTGCGATTGTTCGCGGAGCGATCGCTGATGTCCGCCTTGCCGTAGAAGCTGGTGAGCAAACTGCCAAGCAATTCGACCAGTACGTTTCTAGCTTGGTAATTCCCCGCCCTTTCCCCAATCTCGACGCCGTACTTCCCATTACTAGCCGCCTCAGCAACCTTGCTGAAAATAGCAGCCACAGTCGCTTAAGCAACCAAGCAGTCGGTTTAGTGGAAACACGGGGTTTTCCAGCTATGGTAGGAGCTGCCGACGCCATGCTCAAAGCTGCTGATGTCCAGCTAGCAGCGTATGAAAAAATCGGCGCTGGATTGTGTACGGCCATTATTCGCGGTTCCGTAGCAAATGTTGCAGTGGCAGTGGAAGCAGGAATGTACGAGGCAGAACGCATTGGAGAATTAAACGCTGTCATGGTTATTCCCAGACCGCTGGATGAATTAGAGCAAACCTTGCCAGTCGCTAGTTGTTGGATTGAAAAACGTCAACCTTTAAAGGTACCGATCAACCTCAAACAACCAGTCCTGGAAACAGAATTAATCGAATTGCCAGACCTATCCATGTTACCCACAAAAGTCACAGAAGAGTCCTAAAATTAGCCGCCGGGAAAAACGTTGTACACACCCAGTGGCTCGCGAGGTTAGCATGACGTTAGCTGATATCCCCAAAAAATGCCTTTCAGGTGTGCAACGTTGGTTGGAAGGCATCTTACGCTTTGCTTGTTGTTCTGATAATAGCTTGTCGTCTCTATAAATAAAATACCTATTCACCAATGAAACCCATAGAATAATACTTATACTCTTAATTCGTAACTTTTGCAAAAATTTGTCTACAGGAGTGACAAGTATTTTGTGATACTAGATTTAGAGTAGTTCTTAGTGCTGCCCCCTCCTTTGGCTCTCCACTGCATTAATTTGGGAAAATGCAGGCTGATCTTAACAGGTGCTCACTCAAAACTTAGAACTTGTCAAGAGAAAAAAGGGGTTTGACGCAAACAGACAGAACACTCAAGACTATATCCCAGTAAGTTGCCATCACACAGGAGCGTTACCTTGAACCAAGCAACACTGCACCAGTTAAAAGTGTTTGAGGCCGCGGCCCGACACGGTAGTTTTACTCGTGCTGCTGAAGAACTTTTTCTGACCCAACCCACCGTTTCCATGCAGATCAAACAACTGACCAAATCAGTAGGATTGCCACTGTTTGAGCAGGTTGGCAAGCGTTTGTATCTCACAGAAGCAGGACGAGAATTGTATGCTACTTGTCGGCAAATTTTTGACACTATAGCGCAATTTGAAATGAAAGTAGCAGATTTAAAAGGGCTAAAACAAGGCCAGTTGCGCCTGGCAGTGATCACCACAGCAAAATACTTTATACCGCGTTTGTTAGGACCGTTCTGCCAGCTTTATCCAGGCATTGAAATCTCCCTACAAGTTACAAATCACGAAGGCATTCTGGAACGCATGACAAACAACATGGACGACTTGTATATCATGAGTCAAGTTCCAGAGCATTTAGACGTAAATTATCAGCAATTCCTTGAAAATCCCCTCGTGGTTTTGGCACCCATCAATCATATCTTGGCAGGTGAAAAAAATATCCCCCTACAACGCCTTGCCGAAGAACCATTTATTATGCGAGAACCTGGCTCGGGAACGCGGCGAGCCGTGCAGAGCTTGTTCGATCAACATGGAATCAAAGTAAAAGTCAAGTTAGAATTGGGAAGCAATGAAGCTATTAAGCAGGCTATAGCAGGTGGCTTGGGAATTTCTGTCTTATCTTGCCACACCTTGTTACCAGATACAGGAGATTTAACTATTTTAGATGTAGAACACTTTCCTATTAAACGAGATTGGTACATGGTCTACCCAGCCGGAAAGCAATTATCTATAGTTGCCCGTACTTATTTTGAATATCTGATGGACGCTGCCAAGCAAATTGCCAAGCAAACTGCTTATGCAAATTGGGAAAACCATCAACACAATAGTTGAAAAAAGTGAAAGCACGACTGTTATCGTAGTTTTGATTTCTTGAAAGTTGCAATTTTCTGCTTAAAAAAATAGATATTCGCATCAAAATATTAATTTTTAGTACAAGTAAGCCAAATTTTTATCTCTACTAATGTAGTAAACTAAAGAAAAACAAATATATAAAAAATATAAAAAACAAGAAAAACAATATTTTGATGTTTGGTAATAAAAAGCAGAAAAGATGAGTATTTATCAAAGTTAGTCAAAATTAGTAGAGACACAAACAAAACTGGAATAATCTATTATTGAATAATATAAGAAATTGACTTATAAAAATATTTTATAGCAGAAAGAAAATAGTCATGAAAAAATTGCGTATTCTTTATCTCGAAGATAATCCCACAGACGCCGAACTGGTTCAGCGGACGTTAGCTAAGGGCGGTTTGGAGTGCGAAACAACTGTAGTTGATTCCGGTTTTGAATATCTTGATGCTATTGATACAAATAGTTTTGATCTAATTTTGTCTGATAGCAGCATTCCTGGGTTTTCCGGAGAAGTGGCCCTGACAACAGCCAAAAAAAAACGTCCTGATATACCCTTCATTTTTGTTTCTGGGAGTACGAATCCAGAAGAAATCTCTACTTATTTGTTAAATGAAGGTGTGACAGACTATGTAAGCAAAAATCAGTTGTGGCGACTTGTACCTACTATTCGCCGTGCAGTTACAGCGATCGCAACTCCATCCCTTTGCACCAGTCAGCTGCAACGCTACAACCAAGCTATGCAAAGATTGGTGAAGGTAGTTCAGGAACTTTCTTTAGCACGCAGCTTAGACGAAATCACAGCCATTGTACGCATAGCTGCAAGAGAACTGACCGGTGCTGATGGAGCTACCTTTGTGCTGCGTGAGGGAGACATGTGTTTCTACGCCGATGAAAATGCGATCCAACCGTTGTGGAAAGGACGGCGATTTCCCATTGATGTATGCATCGGTGGTTGGTGCATGCAGCACAAGCAGCAGGTAATTATAGAAGATGTGTACGGCGATGAGCGAATTCCCTACGAAGCTTACAAACCCACTTTTATTAAAAGTTTAGTAATGGTTCCAATTCGCAAAGAAGCACCAATTGGTGCTATCGGTAACTATTGGGCTTCACCTCATTTGGCTACCCCAGAAGAAGTTGGACTGATTCAGGCGTTAGCAGACACCACTTCCGTGGCTATGGAGAACGTTCAACTTTACAACGAACTGGAACAAAGAGTACGCGAGCGCACCGCGCAACTAGAAGCAGCTAACCGAGAATTGGAAGCTTTCGCCTACACACTTTCCCACGATTTGCAAGCGCCACTGAGCGCTATCGATGGTTACAGTTCTATTTTGCTAAGCGAATACGGTCAAAAACTAGACGAGCGAGCAAAACTTTTCCTGCATCGCTTGCGCGCCGCTGGCGAACGCATGAACGCTCAAATCGAGCAGATGCTGTCTTTGCACAAACTCTCCCAAACCGAACTCCAACTGCAAACAGTTAATCTCAGTAATATGGCTCAAGAAATTTTAATCAACCTCAAAGCCAACGAACCCCATCGCCAAGTAGAAACCACCATCCAAGAAGGATTAAAGGTGTGTGGCGATCCGATTTTGTTGCGCGTCATGCTGGAAAACTTGTTATCTAACGCCTGGAAATATACCTCTAAGCGTGAAGTGGCAAAAATCGAGTTTGGCGCTATTTTAGAGTCTGGTGGCTCCCCCAAATTTTACGTTAGAGATAACGGTGCAGGTTTTAACATCATTTACGCAAAAAAACTATTTCGTCCCTTCCAGCGCATGCACTCTCAAGCAGAATTTCCCGGTACAGGTGTAGGACTTGCTTCCGTACAGCGGATCGTTCAAAAACACGGAGGACAAATTTGGGCGGAAGCAGCGGTAGATCGGGGAGCAACTTTTTACTTTACCTTGCCTGTAGAAAGGGAGAATAAAAATAAAGCTATAAGTTGATGGTTGATTTATAAAGTGTTACACATGAACAATAAAGCTGCGAATTATTAAAAAGATCGTAGCTGTAATCGTGTACCCGGACAAAGCTTTAGTGAAGCTTTAGTGACGCGACAGAGTGTAGTGTCTTTAACAGGACAAGAAGTAGAATTAATACTTGCGCCACTGCCAGATACCATAGAAACAGAGTCCATCCGAGTTAGCGGTAAAGGTGAGATCCCAGTAAGTCTGCTAGAAGCCAAATGCGATCGCCTTTTCTCTACCGAACCCGTCGCAGCAAAAGTTACCGAACTCACGCAGCAAATTGAGCAGTTACAAGCACAATGGAAGTACCTGCAAGCACAAATAGATGCCCTGGCATTGCAGTCTCATTTTATACAAAGCTTAAGTGAAAAGACACAAGCACGATGATAATATTTTTGTTGGAACAGTACAGTTAGAAAATATCGCACCAGGTCAAGAATTTCAAGTATATGCAGGTATAGAGGAAAAAATAAAAATAGAGCGCGATTTGATTGAACGTCAAGTTGATAAAAAGTTAATTGGTAATAATGCTAGAATTGTCTATACATATCGACTCTTAATTACTAATTTACTTGCTAAACAAATCAATCTCAAATTAATAGAACAAATACCAATCAGTCGTAGTGAACAAGTTAAAGTTCGCCTGACTCGCACTCACCCGCAAATTTCCGTAGGGGAAATGGGAAAATTAGAATGGAATATTACTATTCCTGCTCAAGCTAAACAAGAGGTAGATTACCAATTCACTGTAGAGCATAGATATCAGCTTGCCGTTGTAGGATTAGATATTTAGTATTGAGTTGTTAAAGAAATTTTTGCCCCAGCGGCGAAAATGCTTTGGCATTAATGCTCTTCAGGAAAAATCCATTGAGGTGGTTGCATCAATTTTCTGATTCTTGCTTCTTCAGCTATTTCCAGCATTTTATCCAAAGAAGTTTCCTGAATAAACTTGCATGCGGCTTCTCTAAATTCAATATTGGGACATTTATCGCCTAAAATGCAGCCGTTTACACAAACTTCTTTACAATTGATTGTAGGATTAACGTTCATCGCGCAGACCTCCTTGTTTGTGATTGTTTTCACGAGCAAGTAAAATTACTTTTCTTAAGATAAATGTTACCGCTTGTGGAATTCAATTTACTAAGCAAAAAGTTATATTCCTAATTTTTTCCAGGGCGCTCATGTCGGAAATCTCTGTTAGTACTGGAACCATCGCCGCGATCGCCACTGCTGTTGTTCCCCAACAAGGTAGTGTGGGAATCGTACGCCTATCTGGTTCTCAAGCAATATCCATTGCCAAAACTCTTTTCCACGCACCTGGACATCAAGCATGGGAAAGCCATCGCATTCTCTACGGTTATATCCGCCATCCCCAAACCCAGCAACTGGTAGACGAAGCCCTACTTTTAATCATGAAAGCGCCCCGTTCCTACACCCGTGAAGATGTAGTTGAATTTCATTGTCACGGAGGAATCATGGTGGTGCAACAGGTACTGCAGCTGTGTTTGGAAAACGGTGCCAGGCTTGCTCAGCCAGGAGAATTTACTTTACGGGCATTTTTAAATGGTAGGCTTGATTTGACCCAAGCCGAAAGCATTGCTGATTTGGTAGGAGCTCGATCGCCTCAAGCACAGGCGTACGCTTTGGCTGGCTTGCAAGGTAAATTAGCTCATCCCATTAGGCAGTTGCGCACTCAATGTTTGAATATTTTGGCAGAAATCGAGGCGCGAATCGATTTTGAGGAAGACTTGCCGCCGCTGGATGATAAAACTATTATTTCAGAAATTGCCAAAATTTCTGCCCAAGTTAACCAAATATTGGCAACCGCCGATCGCGGCGAACTGTTGCGCAGCGGATTAAAAGTAGCTATCGTCGGACGTCCGAACGTTGGCAAATCAAGTTTGTTGAATGCGTGGAGTAAAAGCGATCGCGCCATTGTCACCGACTTGCCCGGTACAACCCGCGATGTGGTCGAATCCCAGCTAGTAGTAGGTGGAATACCAGTGCAAGTACTTGATACTGCTGGTATTCGCGAAACTGACGACCAAGTAGAAAAAATTGGCGTCGAGCGATCGCGCCGCGCTGCTACTGCTGCTGATTTGGTGTTGTTGACCGTTGATGCTACTGCTGGTTGGACAGCAGAAGACGAAAAGATTTATGCCCAAGTCAAGCATCGACCGTTAATTTTGGTGATTAACAAAATAGACCTGGCGCCAGCACAAACAGTTAAGTATCCATCAGAAATTCATCAAGTTGTCAAAACAGCCGCCGCCCAAAATCAAGGTATAGATAGTTTAGAAACAGCAATTTTACAAACCGTCCGTATCGGACAAGTTCAAGCTGCTGATATAGATTTAGCTATTAATCAAAGACAAGCAGCAGCTTTAATCAAAGCGAAAACATCCCTAGAACAAGTGCAAGCAACAATTTCCCAACAGCTACCCCTTGACTTTTGGACCATCGACTTGCGGGATGCAATTCGCGCTTTCGGAGAGATTACGGGAGAAGAAGTAACAGAATCCTTACTCGAGCAAATCTTCAGTCGGTTTTGTATTGGTAAATAATTTGTATCTTGGCAAGCAAAAGAGAAGATCTCACAGTAGGTAGTTGCAATCACAACTGATTTTGCTACATAGATAGTGCTACATAGATAGTTAAAGTTAGCAAACAGTTACCAAAGTTTCGCCATCAGTCAACTGATAACTAATAACAGATAACTAATCACTGTTAACACTCTTTTGGGGAGAAACGGGATCGGCGTGAATCTGTAGACGCGCTCAAGAGCACTGCTTCTCGTAGAGATGCAGTAATTGTCAGCGGAATGCACATCCAACGACCGCAGATTAATGAAATTAATCTACTTGCTCATGCAGAAGGCAAAATTACTGTTTTAGGTGGTCCTTCAGTTTCCGCTTGTCCACAACATTATCCCGAGTTTGATATTTTGCATTTGGGTGAGTTGGGAGATGCAACCGATCGCACCATCGAGTATTTAGATTGCCACACAGCACGTCCCCAACAGCAAATTCGCTTTCAAAGCAAACAACGCTTACCTTTAAGCGAGTTTCCTATCCCAGCCTATCACTTACTAGATCTCAATCAATATTTCCTCGCCAATATTCAGTTTTCTAGCGGTTGTCCTTACCGCTGCGAGGTAAGCGATATTCCCGAACTTTATGGACGCAACCCCTGTCTCAAAATACTACAGCAAGTAATCGCCGAACTCGTAGACGCGCGCTCTTCGCGACTTCTGCCAACTTTTTAATTCAACCTTCTCCAATGGGAATGGAATACGCCGAAATATTTCCACCTCAAAACCAAATTACCCAGTTTTTCGATTGTCTTGGAAACGGAAAACTTGGCTAATGCTGATATCAAAAAAACTATCTCAGTCTCTCAATTCTTTAGAAAATCAAGACCTCTCGCCTATTCAACCTAATCAAGTTTTGTTGATAGATAGCGGTGATGTTCCTCCTCAGAAGCTGAAACTATTATGTCAAAAATATCCCTGGCTCAAAGTTTATCAATCCCCATCCAAAATTGGATATTATCAAGCAAAAATGCCAGGAGCAAATACAGTTACAGATGAAATAGTAGTCTACTGCGACTCTGACTGCATCTATGAAAGCAACTGGCTTAGAAATCTCCTTCTTCCTTTTACACAAAATGATGAAATACAAATCGTAGCCGGAGAAACAACAACCTTAACTCAGGGAATCTACGGTACAGCTATGGCTTTAACTTATATCTTCTCCCAATATTCCAAGCACAAAATCCTTAAACCAACTTCCCAATACTTCTCAATAACGTTGCTTTTCGCCGCCAATTTCTCCTACAATACCCCATTCCCACCGAACTAGTTCTCTATCGAGGTAATTGTGTAATTCATGCTCACAATTTACACTCCTTGAGCTATACAATTTGGAGACAACCACAAGCTAGAGCAACCCACGCTCCACCATCAGGACTATCTCACTTTTTTGCCGTTTTTTATTAATTGGTCAGGATTATTACTGGCAAAATCGTTTATTAGTAAAATCCCAACAAAAAGATTGTGAACCTCTGGCTGGTTGGCAAGGAAAATTAAGGATTTTTTGGGAAAGGATAAGTATAATGTTTCTGGAAATTTAAGATCGCACTTTAGGTGAATAGGAAGCTATGAGGGTGAATCAGCTTATTGCTCCCACAAAGAAATGACACCATCACCTTCTATCCGCAAATACCTTCCTTGCCAATAAACACGCTGTCCAAATCCACCCATTATCCAAATAATAAACCTGAGCGGATCTCGTAGCGGGACGATCCAAAGCCAACGTAACAGTTTGGGACAGTTCATGCTGAAAATACTTACCAGTACTTGCATGTAACGAATGATAATTGTTGTCAACTATGCAATTACTGCCCAATCAGCAAGCCCCGAGATTAACAACAGCAAAATACAATAGACGCTGCCGTAGCAGAAAACCATGCTATAGTACTGCGTGCCACGATTGTAACGGATAGTGCGCCCCCAGCGCAACTCTCGGGCAAACACCTGCTTCAAGCTTTCTCGACCGGTATCCCACTCTAGAACATATGAGCCAAGTATCAGCGTTAATAATATAATTTCCAAAGCAATAATCATTTTCAATTGCTGAGAAACGTATTTCCCAAAAAAGCAAACTTTTCAGGATTTAGCTTCTAATTTCAGATTAACTTCTCACGCCCATGTAGAATGGAAATTATAGGTGGCACTGACGTATAATGCAGTAAAAAGGGGCAAGTAAGGTTTTGAAAGTGTTCTAAATGCCTAGATTTTATATTTCGGTGGTAAATGGTTTAAATCTGGTCTTGAAATCCGGTTATTTATTACCTTGTGCAGAGCGATCGCTTTATTTGTAGTATGATTGAAAAAGTATTGATATTTTCATTTTTGGTAGAGTATCTTGTGCCTTAACTTCTAAATTTTTTACTGGCAAAAGCTTCATGTCCGTTCTCAAACAGGTGAACAATATCTTAATTGTAGGCGCTAGCCAAGGAATTGGCTTAGGTTTTGTGAAAAAATTGTTGCCTCGGGAAAATACTGCTCGTATTTATGCAACCTATCGCCATCCCCAGTCGGCTTCTGAGTTAATTAAACTAGCCGATGAATATCCGCAAAAATTAATTTGTTTGGCGATGGATGTAACTGAAGAAAAACAAATTTCCACTTGTGTAGAACAACTGTCCGTACAGATAGATAAATTGCATTTAGTAATTAATTGTGTGGGAATTTTGCACGAAGGAAGCTTACAACCAGAAAAAAGCCTCAGACAAGTAAATCCTGAACATTTGCTGCGCTATTTTCAAGTTAATAGTATAGGCGCTGTACTGCTGGCTAAACACCTATTGCCATTGTTTCGACATCCTGACAAAAGTATTTTTGCTAGTATCTCTGCTAAACTTGGCAGTATTGGCGACAACCAACTGGGTGGGTGGTATGGCTACCGCGCTTCCAAAGCTGCACTGAACATGCTTATGCGCAATGTAGCCATAGAATATGGCAGAAGCAGTCCTAATACAGTGGTTGTGACACTGCATCCCGGTACCACTGACACTCGTCTTTCCCAACCCTTTCAAAAAAATGTACCTCAGGAAAAATTGTTTTCCGTAGAACGAACGGTGACTCAACTGCTAACGGTGATAGAAAAGCTACAACCCCACGACAGCGGACAATTTTTTTCCTGGGACGGTAGTCGTCTGCCGTGGTAATTAATTTACCTTAATATTTGCCAGGCAAACTTTTGGCTGATTAATGTTTAAATCTCTCTACAGGGGAATAAATTTTCAAACAAGTACTTTTAGAATATATAATTAGGTCTTTTGGCAACGAGAACATTTAACTATCGTTTGGC
Source organism: cyanobacterium PCC 7702 (assembly GCA_000332255.1). Taxonomy (GTDB): domain Bacteria; phylum Cyanobacteriota; class Cyanobacteriia; order Cyanobacteriales; family Nostocaceae; genus Chlorogloeopsis. The sequence goes on from KB235926.1 coordinate 515,373, forward strand.
TTTGCATATATGCTTGTTGGGACAAAAACTTTGACACATCTACCATGATTTCCAGACCGAAAAGATTTTTCCAGAAAATTGTCAATCCCTGCCAAAGTAATATCTATGGCTACTCCAGTAAAAATATCAGATAATTTCACAAAAGTTTCGACAGATAGTAAAGAAGAAGAACTGATGTCAGAAGTTCTTCTATTACTCGAAAATTTAGCGCAGCGAGAAGAAGTTACAGTCAAGTTTATCCTAGACCGTCTTTATGATGTGGGTTCTCTAAATTTGATTGATGGAATATTTCGCTCTCGTAGTTTAAAAAAAGTCCTGAGATGGATTGCCATTATGTCGAAACCAGCGTTTAGAGTTTTCGCCTGGCGTTGGTTTAAAAGAAATTGTCCTTTATTAATTACTAGGTGGTTGTACGAGCAAGTTAGTTTTAAAAAAGCGGTAATTGCGCCAGCACAAGTGGTGATGGAAAATCAACTTCCGCCTGGTAACACTGTTGCAGAATTGGAATACAAGACTAGAGAAATAAAAATTCTTCGCTCTCAAGTGAAATTATTAACTGGTATTTTAATTGGGGTAATTGCTATATTTAGTGGAAGCTTGATTTGGTTGAGTCAAAATTTAATAGCAGGGCGATCGCAACAGTTGCACACAGTAGAAAAATTGCCTCCCGTGACCATCCAAGAGGCTACTACTATTAACAGGAAGCGTTAGCTAAAGACTAAACGACGGAAAGCACCATCATCTGCAAATTCTTGTTCTCCCAAGCCCATCACCTCAACTGTAACGGTGCGGGGATGGGGAGTCCACTGTCCTTGTCGCGCTTGAATTTCCACAACAACCTGCTTACCTTGCAAATATACCCGGTAAGTTGTGGTTGCCCACATACCTTGGCGATATTCTAAGGTTTCTCCGTCATCTTCGTATAACGTCCACTTACCTGTACCAGGAGCAACTCGCAGTCTCAGTTCCTTTACGGGTAACTCGCCTGTGTATTGCATCACCGGTGCCAAAGGAAGAACTCCTCCCGCGCGCAGGTACATCGGCATTTTTTCTAAAGGTGCATCTGCAAGGATATAAGTCGAACCCGGGTAGCATTCTCCAGTCCACCAATCGTACCAGGTTCCTTCTGGAAGGTAGACCATACGCTTATTTGTTCCCGGTCGGTAAACGGGTGCTGCCATCAACGACGGGCCTAAAAGTACCTGATCGTAGATTTCATAGGTTTTGCGATCGCGGGGATAGTGATAAAATAAAGGTCGAAGAATGGGTGTCCCCGTGGTTGCTGCTTCCCAAAACAGGGTGTAAATGTAAGGTAGGAGGCGGTAACGCCATTCAATGTATTGACGGCAGATTGCTTCGACTCGAGGTCCAAATTCCCAAGGTTCGTGACGCTTGGTATTAATCATTGAATGGGCACGCATGAAAGGATACAAAATTCCCACCTGCATCCAGCGGGCAAACAATTCTGGAGTTGCATCACCAGCGAATCCGCCGATATCAGCTCCGACAAAGGCTATGCCGGATAAACCCAGATTGCAAAGCATGGGCAAAGACATTTCCAAATATTCCCACAAAGAGTGATTGTCTCCTGTCCATACCGCCGACCATTTTTGTACACCAGCGTACCCCGATCGCGTCAGGACAAAAGAACGCGATCGCTTCCGCAGTTTTTCTAATCCCTCGTAACAAGCACGAGCCATCATCATTCCGTACAAATTGTGGATTTCGGCGTAGGTTGTGCGCTCGTCAGCAGGACCTGCGGGTGCATCCATGGGTAAGAAAATTTTTTTTCCTCCCTCGTCTCCAAAGGGGCGATCGTTCATTGCTGGTTCGTTCATATCATTCCAGATACCAGCAACGCCCATTGCAGTCAGGTTGCGGTGCAATTCTCCCCACCACTGGCGCACCTCCGGACGAAGAAAATCAGGGAACACAGCGCGTCCTGGCCAGACATAACCGTGAAAAATCTTACCGTCTGCTGTACGAAGAAAATAATCCTTTTCTATTCCTTGGTCGTAAACAGAGTAATCTGCTTGCGGTTCAAATTTTACCCCCGGGTCGACAATAGTAACGACTTTAAATCCTTCCCGTTCCAGATCGTCGAGCAATTTTTTCGGATCTGGAAATCGCTTGGGATTCCAGGTAAATACCCGGAAGCCAAACATGTAGTCAATATCTAGGTGGATAACATCACAGGGAATGCGGCGGTGACGTAACTGATACACTAATTGTCGCACCTGTGTTTCTGAATCGTAACTCCAGCGACATTGGTGGTAACCCAGCGCCCATCGCGGTGGTAGCGTTATTCGTCCTGTTAATTGCGTGTAAGTGCGGAGGATCTCAGCGGGTTCGGGACCGTAAATCAGGTAGTAGTCCAGTTCGCCTCCCATAGTTTCCATCCGCAAAACATCTGGTTGTTCAGCACCAACATCAAAGCGACTCCAAAATGTGGTGTTAAAAAATAAACCATAGCCTACCTGCGTCCGCAGGGCCAGGAAAAACGGAACAGCCAAGTACATTGCATCTGTCAGCATTGTGTAATCCAGGCTATCCGTCGTCCAATTGGTCAGGCGTTTGCCTTTTTGCTCGAGCAATCCCGGACGTTCGCCAAAGCCGTAGAATTTTTCCTCAGCTTCCATGCGCTTCCAACACGCAACTTGGGACTTACCCGCTCCCAATTGTCGCCAACCGATTCCCAAACCAGTATCGTGAGCAAAAGGGCGATTTTCTCGGTCGAAAAACTTGACTCGACAGGAGGAGGGATGGCGTTCTACCTGGATCCTTATTTTTTCAGTTTCAATAATTACTTCTTTTTCCGTTTGCTGCACCTCAAAAGCGACTGCGGGTGGCCATTCTTCATCTGCGACGGTAACGGCCCAAGAGCGTCTGGGTCTAAACTCTCCTGTGGGTGAAAAGCGCACTCGCACCAAGTTGGGAGCTAGAACGCGCAAGTAAAGGTAACAAACACCGCATTGAAAATCTACTCCCCGCGGATGGCGCTGGATATTTTCAACAGAAGGGATAAGATTCCATGCTGGTTCGCGGACAGGTAGTTCTCCGGTAAATTCTGGCATATTTTTGTAGTCCTGATGAGCAGTATGGTTAGCAGTAACCAAGACCTCACCAACCTAGATTTAAGCATGTATATTTTTCATCAGCCGGGGGAGGTAAAAGCATGTATGTTTTTCTGTTACTGCCAGTACTTACTCCTCAATTTGCCAAGCATCCTTGGTCATTTCCTCATCTAAAATCTTCCTGGCTCGTACTACGACAATAATTCGTCCTAGTAGTGGTTGTTCTGGTTCAGTTTCGAACCACTGAAAATCTAATTCTCCGCAGTTATCTACTACAAAATAGCTGATGGAGTCCCATTTTCTTTGAGCGCGGTCGATCACTACCATGACTGGTTCTGCGGTGTTTTGGGTTTGGTTTGGTAGGCGATCGCTACTGCACAAAATTGCTACCGGATCTTCTGCACTCAATACTAACTGCCAACCTGGTAAGGGAACCCACGCTTGTTCTCCAGCAAATTTCACCATGCGAAACGGCCCGGTTTCTTCTACCAGGGGAACTGCTTGCAAATCTTGGGGTTTTAGTGGCAACTCCCCTACTACTGGAATCACGCGGGGCATTTCTTCAGCAGATTCCGGTCTGTAAAAGGGTAAAGTTGGAGCTTGTTTTTTGGGTACAACAGTAAAATCCGTTAATAAATGTTCTATTTGTTGCCTGGCTGTTTGCGTGTGGGCGAATTTTAAACCTTTGCCGATCAAACGCGATCGCACTTGCAAATCCGAATGCTGACGAGCAAGTTTCCAATACTGATAGGCTACTGCATCGCCCGCATGTTGGGAAAATCCCTGTGGTAGCTCGCGCAAACGAGAAAATTCCTTTATTGCTTTTGCTACTTCTCGCGCCTCCATTGCATCCAGTTTGTGTTCCCAAGTTAGTGTTGCAGCTGCAGCTCTTTCTGCTTGAGTGAGCAAGCGCAATTCGTACAACACATCACTTCCTCGTTGGGAATAATAAGAGAGTACCTGTGGTGATGCTCCTTCCTTTTCTAAAGAACTATACACCTGGGCGCCGACAATAATTTGATTTTGTAGTGACGGCTCAAAACCTGTAGCTTCAAAAATTGCTTGCGGATTGTAACCAGTTTTTTGCAAGTAGGCACAAGCTTGGCCCCATTCTACCCAGTTACCTTGCTTTTGTCGCAGTTTTTGCAGCAACTGGGGGGCTGGATCGTCTTTAGAATTCTCACCGTGGGGTCCTAGGTCAGTCATGAGCAGTCGGCAAAATTTAACAACACGCTGATACCAAAAATCTATTTTAGGTCTTTGAGTCTCTTCCGAGAAGCAGTTGCTATCTGTAGCAGGAAATTAAATTCTGAGTTATGAATAAAAAAGGACATTGTATTCCTTTAGTTAAGTAATTACCCTGATAAAAATCCCTTGTCCAAATGGACACATATCACGGGCATTGTATAGAATGTAACGCAATTGTGAATGCTTGCCAAAATTATCTTATGGATAATCCCGTTTCCGAATTCGATAAAGTGCGTCGCCAATTGATGACTTTGGATAAACCTAAAAAACAAAAAATATTAGTGGTTGATGACGAACCAGATAACTTAGATCTGCTGTATCGTACCTTCCGACGAGATTTTAACGTCCTCAAAGCAGATAGTGGTATAAATGCCTTAAAAATATTAGCCTCAGAAGGAGAAGTGGCTGTAATCATCTCCGATCAAAGAATGCCAGAAATGAAGGGAACTGAGTTTCTCAGCAAAACAGTACCCCAGTTTCCAAACACAGTCAGAATTATCCTTACAGGCTTTACCGATATAGAAGACTTGGTAGAAGCAATAAATGCCGGACAAGTTTATAAGTATATCACCAAACCTTGGGATCCAGGAGAACTCAAAGCAGTAGTTCAAAGAGCAGCAGAAACCTACGACCTGCTCAAACAGCGCACAGAAGAATTATGCCGCGCTAATGCCCAAATGGCTTTACTATCTGTTTTAGTAGAAGTTGCTCAAGATACTTCTAATTTAGAAACTACTCTGAACTCCATTGCCAGGGCTTTTGGTGAAAGTTTTGCTGTTGATGGAGCGATTTTGCAGCTTGTCGACAACAATCGCCTCATAGAAACCCAAGGTTGCTACAGCCATACAGATTCTCTCGAAAATTGGCTAGCTCGCGATCCGCTAACCAGCGAAGCGATCGCCACCAAAGAAATGCAAGTCTCGGTTAACGTACCCCAAGACGATAAACTAGCTGGCATTAGTCACTACTCAGACACCGGTGTAGAGGCGCATTTGATTATCCCCATTACTTCTGCAGGTAAAGTTTTAGCCGTATTGTCCCTACAATGGCAAAAACCCCGCGCTTTGCGAGAAGATGAACTCAAACTCATTCATCTATCCGCACAACTAGTAGGGCTGGTGCTAAGTGCAATTCGTTACCAACAACCAGTCCACACTTCCTAAACCACTCTCTGTCGTCAATAGTCTATAGTAGTTGACTGTATCAAGCCTGAAATAACCGGCTTTTTCTTCTTTACCAACTATTTGACTATTGACCGATGGCTGATGAAATTCGCAATATTTTCGACCGTATCGCCCCTGTTTACGACCAGTTGAACGATTGCTTGAGCTTGGGACAACACCGAATTTGGAAAGAAATGACGGTCAAATGGAGCCAAGCTAAACCAGGAGACACTTGTGTGGATTTATGTTGCGGTAGCGGCGATCTCGCTTTTCGATTAGCACGACGCGTCAAACCTAGCGGAAAAGTTTATGGAGTAGATTTTTCGCCCGCACAATTGGAAATTGCCAAAAAACGTTCTCAAACCCACTACCCCTATTGCGCGATCGCTTTCTTACAAGCCGACGTATTAAATCTACCTTTTGAGGATAACCAATTTGACGCTGCAACAATGGGTTATGGCTTGCGAAACGTCAAAGACATCCCCCAATGCTTAAAAGAATTGCACCGCGTTCTCAAAAAAGGTGCCAAGGCGGCAATTTTAGATTTCCACCGTCCCGCTGATTCGATGCTAAGGACATTTCAGCAGTGGTATCTTGATTGTCTTGTTGTTCCCATTGCCTCTCGGATGGGTTTCAAGGAAGAATACGCTTATATCAGTCCAAGCTTAGACCGCTTCCCCACAGGTAAACAGCAAGTAAAAATAGCTCTTCAAGTCGGTTTTGCAACTGCCACACACTACCCCATTGCGAACGGTATGATGGGAGTGCTGGTAGTCAGCAAATTTTAGATATACGAATAAAAATTGGGAAATAATTAGTAGTTACTACTAAGTCAACTAACAACTCGATTGTTCCCAATCCCTACCTGAAAATCCAATATTCAACTCCAAAATCCAAAATTCCGTGGATTGGTCTCATCTTTGGTTATATTTATCCCCTCCTGTTTTGGGTGGAATCATCGGCTATTTCACCAACGATATAGCCATCAAAATGTTGTTTCGCCCTTACAAAGCAATCTACATCGCCGGACGAAGAGTTCCATTCACACCCGGACTTATTCCTCGCAACCAGGAACGCTTAGCCAAAAATATCTCAGATACCATTATGGGATCGCTGCTAACACCAGAAGAACTGCAAAATCTGGCGCGGCGACTTTTAGAAACACAACGCGTGCAATCAGCAATCCTCTGGTTGCTGAAAATGGCAATCGACAACATTAAAGCAGATAAACAGCAGAAAACGGCTAAAATTGTAGCAGGAATTTTGCGGGACCTGCTAGGGGAGTCTTTACCGCGTTTGCTGAAAGTACTGGCACGACGCGAAGACTTTTTGGAAGCCCAAATCAATCAAATTTTTGATCAGATTTTGTTGGAATTTCAACTCAGTGAAGAACAAGCTTCTCGCCTTGCTGATTGGCTGTTGCAAGTTTTGTTGCCACCAAACACGCTCAGACAAGCTATCATTGATTTTCTCAGCGATCGCACCATTCAAACTATCGATGAAAACTTTCGCGAAAAAACCAGCGGTACCTACTGGGTAGTAGCAAATTTATTTGGCTTGCGCAACGCCCTGACTCGGTTGCGAACCTATTGTTTGGACGAAAAAGAAGCAACCAACGAACGCTTGCAAGAATGGATTCAGGATTTGCAAGTGCGCGATCGCCTCAAAGAAGTATTGCAAAATCTGAGTTTACAAAATTTACCCATAGGTACTGTCCGCCAATTGCGAAAGACAACGCGCGAAATTGTCCGCCAATACCTACAAACTAACGGTAGCGAATTTCTACAAGGATTAACAGATTCAGTGGACTGGCATAATATAGCTGTCTTGTTAGTTAACCGTCTTAGCAATTCCTCTGTAGTCAGTGCTTCTTTAGAAGTCGTTAGCCAAGAACTGGCTTTAATTCTAGAGCGTTATCTAGAAAAAGATTTAGAAGCTATCGTCACTCACGTCATCCCAATTTTGTCCATTGATCAGGTAATTATTGATAGAGTTAAATCTACTTCACCCGCTCAATTAGAAGCAGCTATTGAAGGCATTGTTAAAAATGAACTGCAAGCTATCGTGACATTAGGTGGTATTTTAGGTTTCGTTGTAGGTTTATTTCAAACAGCCTTTTTATTAATTAGTAACACAATATAATTACTTTCTTATCGCACTCAATAATTAACACTCGCTCGTAGTAAAGACTTTAAGCCCTTTCGTCACGTGTGGTCAGGTGACAAATCGCCTACTACTAACACTGTGGCCAGCAAGCATTTATCTACTCACTAATTTCATTGATTTTTTGATAATTTTGCCGCCATTGTTCTAGCTTTTCAATAGATACCCATCGCGTGACGACATTAACATCATTTCCCCGCCAATCAATTTCTGGGTCTGTAGTAAAAACACCACACTCTAAATCTTCTAACTTGATATTCCAATATTGACTAAAACGACTTTTTAAAGTGATGACTTGTTCGAATACTTTATTTCTATGTTTGTTTCTTCTCTTTCTTTCCGTTGCTCCCGTGGCTTTAGTATCAATAAATTTTGTTTCGATTAAAAATAACTTATTTTTATATGTGAGATAGACGAAATCACACTTTCCCAAATCTGTATAATCAGCAATGGGAGATTTTTCAAATAAAAGCAATTCAGCGCAGGTTGGAAATAGGTCTTGGATATTTAAAAATAAATATGCTTGCAATAACAATTCCTTGTCATAAGGAAAGCCAACAACCCCCTCAAAAAACCGTTTAATGTCTTGTTGAGTTTCAGGCTGAATTTTTTTGCAGTATGTCACAAATTGACCTAGTCCATCTGCAAACATTAAGTATTTGTTCCTTACCTTGGTTACTGCATTTATCCTCATGACAAAAAAATATCATTTTCTCCATGAAGACTCCCACCGCATAAGTAACCAAAAAAACTAACTATCTCCGAATATCCTGAGAAATTTTACTGAGGCATAAAAAGAGAAAAAATGCTAAAAATCAATAAAAATAGAGTTAGGGTTAGAATATATAAAGTGTTATTTTTTACCTAAATCTAACTACTAATAAGTGGTTGTACAGTAGCTGTGAATTGGGCATTTTGCAGAGCTTGAACAGTGCTGATAGAATTTTGTACCCAGAATTGTCGTCCGAAACGAACCAGACGACGAGAATTTCCAGCTTGCACTACTCCAATAACGGGTACCTTTGCTTTTTCCCTATCGCCAGATTGTTCTTGTAAGATTGTGCGCAAACGATGTTGTTCTTCAATAGCAGCTGCTTGTTGGGGATTTAGCTCTATCATTACCAATTGCACTTTTTCTACTGGTTCTGCATCTTCGAGAATAAATTTAGTTTGTTCTTCTCGGCGGTCTACTTTACCCCAAATTATTAATCTCGTATCAACTTGTAAAAGTGAATTCACACGTTCATAACTTTTCGGAAAAACAACAGCTTCTGATTGTGCAGTTAAATCTTCTATTTGTAGAATTGCCATGGGATCTCCTTTTTTAGTGATCACTTTTTTGACATTATTGAGAATTACAACTGCACATACAACAGTATCTTCTTGTTGCTCGCCTAGTTGTGCGAGGTTGATAGGAGATAAAATTTTGGCAGATGTGCGTAGAGATTTGAGCGGATGGTCCGAAATATAAAAACCTAACAATTCTTTTTCCATCCGCAATTTTTCTTGGGGAGGAAAGTCAGGTACGGCTTTGGCTTTAGGAGCGGTATCAAAACTATTTTGGGAGATATAATTTTTCTGAGAAAATCCGCTACTGCCGAGTAAGTCAAAAAGGTTTCCTTGACCAGCAGCTTTATCTTTGGCGCGGGATTGGGCCCAGTCGTATACTAAATCTAAATCATGGATTAACTGGTTGCGGTTGGGCTCGAGTTTATCGAAAGCACCGCAATAAATTAACGATTGGAGAGTACGGCGGTTAACAGCACTTAAATCAATGCGATCGCAAAAATCTGCCAAGGATTTGAACTCACCTCCAGTTTGTCTTGCTTCTAAAATTGAGGCGATCGCATTTTGTCCGACATTTCGTACAGCTGACAGTCCAAACAAAATCTTGCCGTCTAAGGGAGTAAAATCAATACCAGAACGGTTAATATCTGGCGGGTCTATTTGAATTCCCATATTTGTACAGGTAGCAATATACTTCTGTACTTTTTCTGTATCATCGCTGTTAGCTGTTAACAGCGCCGCCATGTACTCTAACGGATAATTAGCTTTTAAATAGGCGGTTTGATATGTAACATAACCATAAGCTGTAGAATGTGATTTATTAAAGCAATTAGAAGCTACAAAACCATTTTTGATGATGAAATTGTGGTCGCGTACCACTCCGATGTCATATACCTTTTGTTTACCCAGAGATTTCTTTGTACTGATTTTAACCATGGGTTAACTCTTGCCAAAAAAGCTTTGTCGGTTTATAGACTTGCTGATTGTGTAATACATATTAACAGTAGTTCTGCCCAAGTCCCCAACTGTACTCTGGCAAGGTGAGGATGAGGCGAAAGTCTCATCTTTGGTACTCTTTTTTGAATACACAAGCTCAATTCTCAGGGTAGGGGGTTTGGGTAGTTCACCAAGACTGCAAGCTGTCCTTACTCAAGGCTGTTTGTACGCTACAAAAGAAAAGGAATTGAGTAGAATCTATCAAACTGTATTAAAATCAAGGACTTGAGTTACAAAGGAAGCAATCATGGCATCCATCCGCGAGTTGCACAAACACTTAGTCAGCAAAGAGCGTTCTGCTGTCGAAATTACTCAAGAAGCTTTAGACCGCATTCAAGCGCTAGAGCCAAAACTGCACAGTTTTTTGTCGGTGACTGCTGACAGGGCATTAGAGCAGGCGCGTGCCGTGGATGCTAAAATCGCAGCCAAAGAAGAAATAGGGCTTTTAGCAGGTATTCCCATCGGCGTTAAAGACAATATATGTACTAAAGGAATTCGCACCACCTGTGCATCTCGCATGTTAGAAAACTTTATACCGCCCTATGAATCAACGGTAACGGAAAAACTACTGGCAGCTGGTGCAGTAATTGTTGGTAAGACTAATTTAGATGAATTTGCTATGGGCGGTTCTACAGAAACCTCCGCCTTTGGTATGACAAGAAATCCTTGGGATTTGTCGAGAGTTGCAGGTGGTTCTTCTGGTGGTTCAGCAGCAGCAGTAGCAGCAGAAGAATGCGTGGTCTCCCTAGGTTCCGATACTGGTGGTTCGATTCGCCAACCAGCATCTTTTTGTGGCGTGGTGGGAATAAAGCCAACTTATGGCTTGGTTTCTCGTTATGGTTTGGTGGCGTTTGCTTCTTCTTTGGACCAAATAGGGTCTTTCGGGCGTACGGTGGAAGACGCAGCGATTCTGCTTGGCGCGATCGCGGGATATGACCCCAAAGACTCCACGAGTTTAAAAGTTGCCATTCCCGATTATACAGCTGCTCTCAAACCAGATCTCAAACCGCGCGGACAACTAAAAATTGGTGTAATTAAAGAAACTTTTGGCGAAGGTTTAGACTCGCAAGTGGAACAGGCGATCGCAAAAGCACTAGAGCAGCTGCAAGCTTTGGGCGCAGAAATTCATGTCGTTTCCTGTCCTCGCTTTCGCTACGGTTTACCCAGCTACTACATCATAGCTCCTTCTGAAGCTTCGGCAAATCTTGCTCGCTATGATGGTGTCAAGTACGGTTATCGTGCTGCGGATGCGGATAACTTGGTCGAAATGTACACCCGTACTCGCGCTACTGGTTTTGGTGCAGAAGTCAAACGCCGAATTATGCTTGGAACCTACGCTTTATCTGCTGGTTACTACGATGCTTATTATCTCAAAGCACAAAAAGTACGCACTTTAATTAAGGAGGATTTCGAAAAAGCTTTCGAACAAGTAGACGTTCTTGCTTGTCCAACAGCTCCTACTACAGCATTTAAAGCTGGAGAAAAAACTTCTGACCCCTTAAGCATGTATTTAGTTGACTTAATGACTATTCCCGTGAATCTTGCTGGTTTACCTGGTATCAGCGTTCCGTGTGGCTTTGATGACAATGGTTTACCAATTGGTTTGCAGTTAATTGGAAAGGCGCTGCGAGAAGACCAGTTATTTCAAGTTGCATACGCCTACGAGCAATCAACTTCATGGCACTTGCAAAAACCCAAAATCGAATAGAAGATTTCAATAAGAAGATTATTGACTGCTGATGGACTCGGGAGTAAATGTTACTTGCTTGACCCGACCCGCAACTCCTAGCGGTTTTTGTTCCTTGTTATTCGTAGAAACTAGGACAGCTCCAGCATTTCCAGAAAGTATGGTTAGCTGCTTTTTTGCTGTCCAGGTTTTTTTGTCTCCTTTGTTTAAGGTTCCTTCAAACGCTGTTTTTCCATCTACCTTGACTCGCAACCAAGAGTGATCTTGAAGTTCGACGGTGACCTGGACGGGAAATACTTGCACCTCGGAAGGGGAGGTTTGTAATGTTTTTTGTGCAGGAGCAGTTGATTGACTTTTGCTTTTAGCCGCTGAGTTGGCGGAGTTTTGCGGACTGAGTTTAAAAAATAGCGTCAAGGAAGCAACTACTAACAAAACTGCGTAGGGAACAGCAAGAGGAATATGGATGTTTGATTGCTGCTTTGGTTTGTGGTTTTCGTTTTCAGAGTCGAAAAGGAAAAAATTAATGGCAAATTTTTTGGCTAAAGCAGTACCATCTAGTCCTAGAGCATCTGCGTAGCGCCGGATGAAGCCTTGCACAAAAACAGGCTCTGGTAAATCCTCGTATCGCCCTTCTTCCAAAGCTTCTAAGAAAACTTGCCTAATCAGTGTTTTTACGGTGATTTGTTCGATGCGCAGGGACTTCTCCAGTCGTACTTGTCGCAAGTATGCTCCTATTTCCTTGAGCTGCTCTTGTTGAGCCTCGTTAAAGGAATTCACTGTCATCTCCTAGAAGTTACAAGTCTACAATTATTATTGGTTAAAATTTTTAGCAGAATCTTTTTGATAAAAATTATTAATTCCGATAGCGGCTGGGTTTGTTCTGCAGTCATTGTATATAAAAATACTGGCACTATGTAAAGCCAGCTGCAACACAATATTAAAATTTATTCGGTTTTTGAGGAACAGCGATCGCCGCAGTTAGTGAGAAATACACAGAAGTTCTCGGGCAAACAAAAGTTTAAACTTCTGTTTGTTACTGTGCGTGCCTTAGCAGTTCGTTCTTTTCGCTAAAATAGATTCCAGTCAAGTTTACTTTCGCTATTTGTAAAAAGCTTTCCTAGCACCAAACATGGCTATATTTCGTCAATACATCGCCCCACTACTGGTGGTACTGATATTTTTATTGGCTTTAGTAGCAGTGAGCGCCCGCATCTTTTTACCTGCAGATATGGCAGCGCCCGCACCAATAGAAGATGCCAACATAAAAACCCAAGCAAACCAAAATCTTTCCTTACTATACCTTCAGCGACAATAGCGGTGAGTGCAAATACGACTGCAGAAGAGCTCGTACCCGGATATAGCATCAGGCGCGGCGTTAGTGGCGAGCGGGCAATGCTGGTAAAGTTTTTGCGCCAAAGTTACCAAGATGCGTTCCCGCACCAGGACTTTTCTCATCTGGAACGTACGGTGGAAAAATATTTCTCTGCTCAAACTCCTTTCTGGTGGGTAGAGGAAAAAAGGGAAGAAATTAGTAATTTAGATTACCACCGTTTCAGTGCTGCGGTTGCTTGTCTGTGGATGGGAAATGCGATTGACCAAGTCAGCGGCGATCGCCACGCTCATATTTTCTTGCTCTACGTGGTACCGGAACATCGACGCAAAGGTATTGGCAGGGCTTTGATGCAGCATGCGGAACAATGGGCTTTAAAAAGAGGCGATCGCCAAATAGGGTTGCAAGTTTTCTCATCCAACCAAGCAGCCTTGCATCTATACCATCAGTTGGGTTACCGTACCCAATCTTTTTGGATGTTGAAACCCCTGTATCCACAAACCTAGTTGTTTTCAAGCGCCCGCAAGTAATGGAGGATAAAAATTTAACAGAAATTCCAAACCGAAATTGTCTGGTAAGTGGTAGCAGGTAATGGTACTTTATGATGTATGTACGACGAAGACGACCTTAGCCTACTAGAAGCAGAAGCAGAATTAGAAAGTCCTCTAGATCGCATGGAACTGCCGACTGCACAGTCAGAAGTGCCAAAACCCGATCCAGAGGAAATGTTACTGCTGTTAGAGCATCCCCAACCCCAGCAGAGAATGCTGGCAGCGCGCGCTTTCTGTGATATAGAAGATACCCGTGCTATTCCCCATTTGATTCGCTTGCTAACAGATACCTGCCCTTTAGTGCGGGTCAGTGCAGCCTACGGTCTCGGACGCAACCCCAGTCCCGATGCAGTAGAACCATTAATTGCCCGGTTGCAACAAGACTGGAACGGATACGTGCGCAAGGGTGTGGTTTGGGCTTTGGGTAACTGTCGTGATCGCCGCTGTTTGGCACCCCTAGCAGATGCCCTCAGAACCGATATTCCCGCCGTGCGTTTGTGGGCTGCTAGTTCCCTAGCACGAATGGTACAAGTGGGTTACGAAGCAGTTGTTGGGGCCATTCCACCCCTAATTGAAGCTTTAGTGCAAGACCCCATCGCCGCAGTGCGCAGCAACAGCGCTTGGGCCATCGGACAACTATGCCGTGAACTACCTTCTAACGTCGTCTACGCTACTGCCATTGATGCTTTGATTCAAGCCTTCGCCGAAGACGAAGATTTAGGAGTTCGGGAAGATGCGAAAACTGCCATTTTGGGAGTAGGCGATCCTCGGGGATTGCAGCTGGTTGAAACCTTAGAACAAGAAGGTTGGTTTTGATCGATCGCATGAGGATGCGATAACACGAAGCTAGTTAGCAGGCGTTACCGCATTCTCCCTTGATACTGTTTTAAGCAGTCAAATCAAATTCGTGCCATTGATGGCGCCATTGCAGGCGAAACTTTAAGCGTCGCCAATGGGGAGGAAGATTGGGACAGGCTATGGGACCAAAGGCTGTCATCCGTACGCCAGCAAACCCAAAGATAACTGCTTGCCATACTCCCCCAGCGCTGGCGGCGTGAATACCCTCGTGGGCGTTATGGCGCACATCTGCTAAATCTACCATTGCCGCTCGCATAAAGTGGGTGTAGGCTTCTTCTGGCTGGTTGAGATCGCAAGCAAGAATGGCGTGAATGGCAGGACCGAGAGAAGAACCATAGGTGTGATCGGTACGAGGAGTGTAATAATCCCAGTTGGCTTTTAAGGTTTTATACTCAAAGCGATCGCGCAGCAAGTACATTAGCATCAGTACATCTGGCTGCTTGAGAATCTGCTTTCGACTGGTAGCCTCTATTCCCAGCAAACCTTGCATTGATTTCGTACGCGGTTCGTAGTCGGCCAAATTTACATCTTCTAAGTCAAAAAAGCCCTCAAACTGCTCGATCAAACCACTAGTGGCATCGTGATTGATGTAAATTCGATTGGCAATATCAGCCCACAGTTGAAATTGCTGCGGTTGCAAGCAGAGTTTTTCTGCCAGCTGGGTCGAGGCTTGCGGATAGCACTTTACCAGCCAGTCCCACAATGCCAAAGCTGTTTGCAACTGCCACTGCACCATAAAATTAGTAAAAGCATTGTTGTCTACGCGATCGTGATTTTCATCCGGACCGATGACATCGCGAATGTCATAACACTGGCGCTGTTGGTTCCACTCTACCCGACTTTCCCAAAACACGGCTGTATCTAAAATGATTTCGGCGCCAAAGTCGCGCATCCACTCATCATCACCTGTGGTTTGCCAATAGTGCCAAGCAGCATAAGCTATATCAGTGTTGATGTGCACCTCTATGTCGCCGCACCAAATTCGCACTGGTTCGCCGTTGGCACCCACTACCCAACGGGGAGTGACTTCATCTCCAGTGGTAGCGCTTTCCCAAGCGTACATCGCTCCTTTGTAACCCATTTGTTTAGCTTTGCGTCGCGCTCCTTGCAAAGTGTGGTAGCGGTAGGTCAGCAAATTACGCGCCAATAATGGCTGGGTGTGGATCAATAATGGCAAGATGAAAATTTCTGTGTCCCAAAAAATATGCCCGCTATAGGCAAAACCGGAAAGCGTTTTGGGAGGAATGCTAACTTTGTCATCATTGCGGGGTGCAGCTGCAAGCAACTGAAAAATATTGTGGCGGATACTCAGCTGCGCCAGGCGATCGCCTTCTACAACCACATCGCTGTCTTGCCAAACCCGATCCCACGCCGCAATGTGCGCCGCTAGCAACGTTGAATAACTGGGTGCGCCTACCAGTCGAATTAATGCTGCTTCTGCAGGAGTGGATGTTTCTCGCGAAGTGTACAGGGTAACAATTTTCTCGAAGGTAACAACTTCTCCTGGTTTGATTGCCAAGCTTGTCACCAACGCCGGAGTGCAATCGCCTAGTTGATGCACGCGCACCGGTGCTACTTCTTCACCTTCTACTATTAATTTAGCTGCCATGCCAACTTCAATGGCAGAATGAAGAGTTTGATTGTGCAACCAAATCAGGTTGTCCAAGCCACCTTGTTTCAAGGTTTTCCAATGCTTGACACTTCGAGTGCACGGTTGGGAGTCAAATCCAGCTTCTACTTCGATTTCACCCTCGAAGTCTACAGACCTCACCTGACACCTGATTGCTAAAAAATGTTGATTGGCCAAACTAGCAAACCTTTCAAAATGAAATTCTACAATGTGACCTGCTGGAGTACACCACCGCACTTCTCGACTCAGTATGCCCAAACGCATATCCAAACGGCGTTCGTAGCTGAGGATTTTGCCAGTGTCGATGCTAAAGCGTTCTCCTCCTACTTTTACCACTAGAGGTAGCCAGTTAGGACTGTTAACCAGTTCTGTAGTGGCAATGGCAACATCGTCATAAACCCCATGAATTAAAGTGGCTGCACAATCGTGAGGATAGCCTTCTTCAAAAGTACCCCTGGTTCCTATATAGCCGTTACCCAGGGTAAATACTGTTTCTTGGTGGTGTAACCTGCTTGGGTCAAACTGTGTCTCTATAATGTTCCAATCAGTAGAGTCAATTAGTTGCTGGTTTTTGCAGGAACTGTGAACGGACAAATCTAGCATGAGTCAGAAAACCTATACTTGGGGGCTGGCTGGTATCTGGATGCAACACTAAGCTCAAGGACTAAATTCAGTTCTTCACTACCTTCTACACATTGTCTAACCTGGATCGAGGCTAGACAAGAAGCCGTGACTAGATACTAATTTTATTCCTGTCATCTAACTATAGATATATTTTCTGATATTTTTCGAAAAATATCAAAACTTGAAAAAATACTAAGCCAATCTAAAGTTATATATCTCTCGATACGAAGATCTCCCCCATATTTCTAGATCTAGAAACAGTCAGGATGCTTATTGGCAGTGGCTTTTATGTAATTGCGAGTAACAGCTGGTGGAAGCCACCTTTTCCTCACATTAAAAACAAATTCTATCTACATATTTTCCAGGAAATATAAATTTATTCTTAAATCTTTACTTCCTATTTATAGGTAAAATAGACTACAGTCAATTCCCTGGAAAAGGATAGTAATTGAGTATTTTTACCTTGGTTACCGTAGCCAACATTTACCGATATACTCAAACCAAGTACGAAGTGAGCGATCGCCTTCTCAGACTGTCTTTTCAAGCAGTCTTCTAGCTTTTGTTGTGAAGCTTAGAGTTTTGGCAGTCACTTATATCTACCTATTTTATCATTATATTTTATTCGCAATAAATCTAAAAACATTACTACAGAATCTGTCAGCAAATTTACCTTAGAAATTTTGTTTTGATGTTGCTCTGAAACCACAGCAGGTATTTCTCCAATATCATATCCTTTTCTGTAAGCTATGTATACAAGTTCCACATCAAAAGAAAAACCTGTTATTTGCTGACGCTGAAACAATTCTTTGGCTACGTTATTTTTAAATCCCTTGATACCTGCTTGCATATCAGTAAACGGTAAATCCAGAATATATCTGGAAAGAATATTAAAGATTTTACCGGCTATCATTCTTACACTTCTAGAAGTCTGGAAATGATTTGCTGCCAAACTTCTACAACCAAATAACCATATCAAAACATTCTAATTTTTCTATTACTAACTCTAGATGTTCTAAAGCATAAGCCAAATCACTATCTATATAGCAAATATAATCTCCCTGGGCATAACTAACACCTAATTTTACTGCATATCCTTTACCTTGATTCAGCTCATAAGAAATTAAATTAACATTACTAGCTTTTTTTAAAGCTAAATTTCTTTCTAAAATATCTTTCGTCTTATCTGTAGAACCATCATTGACAAAAATAAAATCATAATTGGGCTTTTCCTGAGAAAATAACAATACAGATGACAAAGTTTTTTCTATACATTTAGCTTCATTATAAACAGGCAGGATAACCGATACCTGAGCCATTTTATTCACACAAAATTAATATACCTGAAGAAAGATAAAGCCATATAAAAATGTGCAAATCTTGATTGAGAACTAGTAGATACTTTTCGAATTTCTTGCAACAATTGTAACCAAGATTTGACAGCTTCAGTTTGAGAAGTAACTTTTTTTTGTAGCAAAACAACTCCATTCTGGACGCTTACAAGTCCATAGCTTCCTTGAGCCAAAAGCTGCTCAATTAAACTTGCAAACTCCTGCAGTTGTTTTCGGTTACCCTTAAAAGCTGCTTGATGCTGTTGCAGTCTCCACAAATCTGAAAATACGTAATCAACGTCAACAATTTCTTTGGAATCAATTTGCAATTGTACCGCTGGCAAACGAATAATTCCTCGCCGTGTCGCCAAATGAGGAAGTATGTGAGTATTTGTCGAAACAGTTGCATCATCGGGAATATACTTCATTAATGCACGAATGTGTCCCACGTGTTCCCATTGACGCCAAAGAGGAATGTAAACCCAAGGATGAAATGATTCTGGAATTAAAAAGTAAAAAGCTGCATTGGGGCTAGAAATAATTGTCAAAACAATTGAAAGTACAATACATCTTTTCCACCACAAACAAAACCGTGGTCGGAACTGATTTTGATGCTGAGACCACCAAAGAATTGCACCGTAAAACAAGCCTGGAACTATAGTTAAAGCGTAGCGAACATTTAAGCCAAGAGCTTCTTTTCTACCTTGTAATAAAAGCACCAGCAAAGGAGGAGCAGTTGTTATCCAAGCTGCTGGCGATCTTGCAGATACAAACGCCAAGGGTAACCACTGCAGTAATAAGTATCTAACCCGTCTGTCAAGGGGAATAAATAAACTTTCAAAAAGTTCTTGAGGATGGGTTAAAATACCTTTTAAAAGTTCCAGAGAAGTAGGACTTTTATTTCCGGGAACAAATTTCTGAAAATATGCAGTTAGGTAAAGTCGGGAATTATCATCAGAAAATAGTGGCATAATTACGTTAGTCACAAAGGTGACATAAGCAAAGCTAACTAGACATAAAGCCACACCTAAACGTAAATAGTGACGATTCCAGATCATATAAAGACCGATACCGAAAAGAATAATTCCTGTATCTTCCCGAATTCCTAATGTTAAAACTGCAAACAGCCAAAACAATTTCCATTGTTGTTTTGCCAAAGCGAAGAGTAAACTAAATACAAATAAAGGAACCTGACAATTTTCATAAAAATTAGCAAAGGTTGGTCCAATTACTGCATTAGCTCCGTAATAACTAGCAGTGATGAAAACAGCTTGCAAAGCAGGAAGGTAATGACGCGCTAGAGCGTAGAGGACCAAACCTGCAGCAGTGATTAAAGTAACTTGTAGAATAACAAGAGTTGCACCGTTGGGAAATAAAGCATATATGGGTATCCACAGCAAAAAATCAATGACAAAATGTTGTCCAAGATGACAGTAGAATACAGTTTCTACTTGACCATCTTGAATATATGCACTTGATTGACCTGATGAAAGAGAGCCTTGAAACCAATGTCCGTGTATAGTATTCCAGAAAAGTTGATCGAAAAGGGCTTGGTCGTAGGAAGCGTAAAAACTGTAAAAGCGATGCAAAGCAAAAATTTGCATGAAGGCAAAAAAAATTCCGGCCAGTGTCAATGTTATTCCCAGGTAAGAATGTTTGTGGTTGAATTTCCAAAGGGTAAATAACATGAATATTGGAATTGATAGGGAAAATCAATGTCAAAATAGAGTTAAAAATAGCTAGATTTTTTGATCTCTACGTGCTTGGTTAAACTAGGGTTATAAAAGGATGTTTGCTAATGACTGTATTTTTGAGAATTTGAAGTTAAGCATCACATATTGTATTGACGTGGATATGACAAAATTATGGCGACAGTGTGTCCAACAGCTTTGGGTTAGCGCATTCTTGTTGATTTGCCTCCCTATCCACCGCCGGGGAGTTTGTACTAGAATATGCGATCGCGGTACTTTTCCAAATTAGCTTGATATCCCATACATGCCATGGCAGTGTATGCTGGCAACAAAGCAATTTCAAAATATCTTTGCTATGAAATTACTACACCGTTATGACTTATATGGATGGTCGAATTTCGACGAAGAACGGAACATAGACTTTAACAGTATCGCTTGGATTCGTCCCCAAGGCAATATCCTCATAGATCCGGTAAATATATCAAGCCATGACTGGAAACACCTTAGTTCTTTGGGAGGGGCTAGTTGGATTGCGATCACAAATTCAGATCATGTACGTGCTGCTAAGCAAATCGCTAATTCTTTTGGCGCCAAAATAGCAGGACCAATAGCAGAAAAAGATAACTTTCCAATCAAATGCGATCGCTGGCTTGCTGATGGCGATGAGTTAGTACAAGGTTTACAAGTTCTGGAATTACAAGGTTCCAAAACTCCAGGAGAATTGGCACTACTTTTAGAAAAAACCACCCTCATTACAGGCGACCTCATACGAGCGCCCAAGGCAGGTACCCTGACGATTCTGCCCGATAGCAAACTTTTCGATCGAGCCCAGGCTGTTGCTTCTGTTCAAAGGTTGGCAAAAATAAAGGAAATTGAAGCAGTACTGGTGGGTGATGGTTGGTCAATATTTCGAGACGGAAGTGTAGTTTTACAAGAACTAGCAGCTAGTCTACAACCAAACTGAATCAGCCATAATTAATGCTTCTATCGCCTTGCTCTCCAAAGGCTTCGAGAAAAAGTAACCCTGGCCGTATTCACATTTCAATTCTCGGAGCTTTTGAAGTTGCTGTGCCGTTTCTATTCCTTCAGCTGTCACTTCCATACCCAACTTTTTCGCTAAGATGGCTATTGTCTCGATAATATCTAAATTTCCCTTCTCAACGTCGCTGCCGCTGACAAAAGAGCGGTCTATTTTTAACTCCGTAATCGGAAAACGATGCAGGCGAGCTAAGGAAGAATAACCGGTGCCAAAGTCATCAATTGCTAACTTTATTCCTAAATCTCGCAACTGGTTGAGCATAAAGCTAACTTCCGAGTCATTCTCCATGATTATGTCTTCTGTAATTTCCAGCTTTAAACTGTGCGGTTGCAGTTCCGTTTCTTGCAATATCTGATGTATGTATCGTTGTAGCTTTTGCTGCTTGAACCAACAGCCACACAAATTCACGTTGATCGTTAAAGTTGGGGTCTTTGCTTTTAATTTACATTTTTTTTGCCACATCTGAAGCTGGCGACATGCTTCCTGCAGCACCCACTCGTCAATAGACATGCTTAACCCGATTTCTTGGGCTATTGGCATGAACTTTTCTGGAAAAATAAGACCCTCTTGTGGATGTTGCCACCGCACTAGTGCTTCCAAAGCCGCTAGATTGCCTGTATTTAAGTACACAATAGGTTGGTAGTAAACTCGTAATTCCCGACGTTCGATAGCTCGGCGCAGATCTCTTTCTAGTTGCAGGCGTTCCACTATCTGAGCATGCATGTTGGTGTCAAATATTTCGTAACGTGCTTTACCGCGGGCTTTGGCTCGGTACATGGCAATATCAGCATTACGCAACAGATCTTCTGGCTGCTTGTAACCTGTAGTACTTAAGGCAATGCCAATACTGACTGTAGTAATTATTTCTTGTTCACCTATAGCTATTGGAAACGCCAGTTCCTGTTGGATGCGCTCCGCCACGCGTACCGTATCGCTGACATCTTTAATACCTTCAAGCAGAACTGTAAATTCGTCGCCTCCCAGTCTTGCAGCTAAATCTGTAGGACGCAAGCATTCCTTGAGTCTTTGAGCAATAGCAAGCAATAGCTGGTCACCGTATGTATGTCCAAGACTGTCGTTGATAAATTTAAAGCGATCCAGATCTAAAAAAAGAACGGCAAATAGATAATTGGAATGTCGCTTTGCATACTCGCTCGCGCGTCTGAGGCGATCGGTGAACAAAGCTCTGTTTGGAAGTCCCGTCAAAACATCGTGGAGAGCATCATAAATTAATTTTTCTTCAGCAAATTTGCGATCGCTAATGTCGCGAGAATTAATAACTATACCTCTAATAAAAGGCTCAGCAAGAAGGTTACTTCCAGTTGATTCCAAAAAACACCAGGAGCCATTTTTGTGTCGAAAACGAGACTCTACTCGTACAGTAGCGCCTAAGTTTTGAACAAGGTACTTAAAGCTTTCAGAAATTTTGGCAATGTCCTCCGGATGAATAAATTCAAAAGCATTCTTACCGAGAAGTTCCTCTGGCTTATATCCCAAAATTCTTTCTACTGATGGACTTTCGTAGCGAATCGTTCCATCTGCTTCCAAAATACCAATAATATCAGAGCTATTCTGAATCAAAGCTCGAAATTTGGCTTCGCTTGCGCGCAGCACCGCTTCCGTTCTCTCGCACCCAGGAATGTATCTGTTGAGACTCCTGATACTGATGAGGTTTTCCGCTTCATTCTTCACGGCTAACTTTGATGCTACATAGTGATACCTATGGTACACAGCCGCACTTTTAGACGCTACAGTATTGTTGGTGGATTTGTACTAGCTGTCAAATCTCCTTCCTCTCCAGACTTATGCTGTGGAAGATTGTGAATTCTTTATTAATTTCGCCAGCTCATTTCAGCTGTATTTTATGCAACCGATTGTGCAATACAAAAGTATTTTCGTCTTTTTGTCTTTGTTTTTGCTGGTACTCGGAAATCAGCTTCTGAAAAACTTGTTGCTGGTGCCGCGAATATTTTAGGTAAGCTGAAAACATCTGGTCAGTTAGCTGAGCATAAAGAGAATCATCTTCTTGAATTGTATTCCACGTTTGACAGGGTGGTTGCCCAAATTGCTCGCACCAATCTGCAAGGATATTATAACCAAGAATAGTTCGTACAAATGCTAACTCGTGCTGCTGCCTCCAAACCCTGTCTAGCTCTTCTACCAAAGATCGTTGTCCTAAGCGAGATACAAGCGCATTATGCATGCGGTTCCACAGACAACGGTAATAGCTAACTTCGTTACCAACACTCAAGTACTGTATTGTGGTTTGGTAGTTATATAAGATACCACTTTTAAATAAATACTGACACAGTGAAATCGAGCCTCCCTCCAAAATTAGCAGCTTATGTTTGAGAAACAAAACCTCAAGCAGCCGTATTGTTTTTGAAAAAGCTTCTTGTGCACTTAATTCTCCATCTGCTACCCGGCGCTTTTCCAGATACAATCGGGTTGTTCCATCAAGTTCTTCAACTGCGGGTCTGCCGCTACCGGTAGCAAGTTCCTCATAAATTTGTATGCGATCTAGTACAATTACTGGAGCTTTGGTTTGTTTGGCTAGTGCGATCGAATGCGCTGTTTTACCCACGCTGGTAGGACCGAGAATGATATGCAGTTGCATAAAGGATGCTTTTTGAAAATATTTCTGACTGAGATTTTTTTACACAGGAGAGATTAGAACAAGATAACTTTGCAGAAACATGAGATTTTCACGGAATTTTGTCCGAGTTGAAAGTTTAGTCAGTATAATTACTGAATAAATTTTAAATTAGGTTATTTTCAAAACTGAAATTATCCGGGCCGCGGAAAATAAAGTCAAAAAAGTATATCTCTTTTTCCAAGCTACTGCTCGTTAGCCCTTAGTTGCTTTGAGCTTAGTTAGTCAAGGACACGCTAGTAATGCTTGCTCTATTTTGGCGACACAACCTTTTAAACTAATAAAACCCCCATACTTGAGAAAACTGCCCATGCAAATACTGAAGAACACTGACCAAGATTTTTCTACTAAATTTCAAGCACTTGTGAACGAGCGAAGGGAAGCAATGGTTGATGTCAGCGGAACAGTACGAGAAATTATTGCTGACGTCAAAACGCGTGGTGATATAGCACTAAAAGAATATACTAGTCGTTTTGACCATTACGAACCCCAGTCTTTGCGCCTTAGCGAGACTTTTATTGCCGAGCGTGCAGCTCAATGTTCCGAAGATGTGAAAACAGCCTTGCAAATTGCCGCCAAGCGCATCACTGCTTTTCATGAAAAACAGCTACCGCAAAATATAGCTTATACCGATGCTTTGGGAGTGAATTTGGGATTAAATTGGGTGGCGTTGTCGAAAGTGGGAATTTACGTACCTGGGGGAAGGGCGAGCTATCCTAGTTCTGTGTTGATGAACGCACTACCTGCAAAAATTGCTGGAGTGGAGCGAATAGTGATGACTGTACCCATGCCCCGTGGTGAGATAAATCCTGCAGTTTTGGTAGCAGCGCAAATAGCAGGAGTTACTGAAATATACAGTATTGGCGGGGCGCAAGCAATAGCAGCATTAGCCTGCGGAACAGAAAGTATCCCTCCTGTTGACAAAATTGTTGGTCCTGGCAATGCTTATGTTGCAGAAGCAAAGCGACAAGTATTTGGTAGGGTTGGAATTGATAGTATCGCTGGACCGTCGGAGATTTTGGTAGTAGCCGACAGCCAGAACAATCCAGACTGGATTGCTTGGGATTTGCTGTCACAAGCAGAACACGATCCCAGCGCTCAATCAATATTAATTACCGATTCAGAAAGTTTTGCCGAGGAAGCGATCGCTGCTGTTGAGAAAATTCTCAGTTATTTACCTACTAAAGAAGTAGCAGCTAGCAGTTGGAACAAGCACGGAGCGGTGATTATTGTTCGTAATTTAGATGAAAGCATTCCCTTGCTGAATCAGTTAGCACCAGAGCATGTGGAATTGTGTGTAGAGCAGGCGCAGCTTTTTGCCCACCAGATCAAATGCGCTGGTAGCTTGTTTTTAGGACGCCACACTCCAGAAGCGATCGGTGATTACGTTGGTGGTCCCAACCATGTTTTGCCTACTGCACGTTCTGCTCGGTTTGCTTCTGGCTTAAGTGTTTATGATTTTCTCAAAAGAATTACCTATTTGCAATGTGACAAACAAGCATTGCAAAGTATAGGTGAGGCAGCGATCGCTCTAGCACAAGCAGAAGGATTACCCGCCCATGCAGGTAGTGTCGCCGTACGGTTGACTTAGTAGAGAGTACGATAGTGTAAAAACAATTCGCTGTTAACTTGACGAGTTTCGACTAGCTGCAGGTGGGGAGCACTACGGGGAATAAAACCCTCTCCTTCTACTGGAGTAGGTGCCTTTTCTCCTCCATAAATTACAGGCCAAATTGTCAACCACCAATCATCAATTCGTTTTGCTCCCACTAAAGAAGCTGTTAAGGAGCCACCTCCCAAAGCCACTACCTTGCGGATCCCCCGTTCTGCCATGATGCTATAACCCCGATCCCATTCTAGGTCTGTATCGCCAAGGGTGATTAAATTTGCCACTTTCTCTAAAGCTTCGGTGTGGGAACTTTCCTGCAAAGCTGTTCTAGTCGTAAATATCCATCGCTCGACATCCTGTTGGAAAAAAGGCAAATCTAAAGATAGTTCTAGCGAGCGCGAAACCACGCAGGTAATTGGCTGGGGAGACTGTCCCCGTATCTGACGTGCGGCTAGCAATTCTGGGTTGGTAATAACAAATGTTGTTCCCTCTGCCCGAATCGTTCCAGCTCCTACTAGAATTAAATCTGCAAGGGAGACTTGATACTCTAAGTGTGCTTTGTCAGCTCGGTCTGAATCTCGAGGAGCTCTGGGATCGACAGCACTGATTTTTCCATCTGCTGTCATTGCCAGAACCACTGTTGTTTGGATGGCTGTCATGGTGAATGTTGGCAGGTTTTATGATTTTTTTAGTCTCTATTTATTGTAAAAGTCCTAAATCAAAACCGGGCTGTTTGCAAACCCGGTTGCTATTGATGGGTTAGTAGGAAAAAAGCAACTGTTTTGTAGTAGTTAGTTGAGAAGATGCAGTTGGGTGATAACAAAATTGCTGGCGTTATGGATAACAGGGAGACTGTCGACTACCATGCCCAGACATAACAGCATCATGTAGGAAATTGAAAAGAGAAATAATCCTCTGGCCAGATTGCGTTCTTGCGGATTTTGCAGCAGTTGCCAAGCTTTGTGAATAAATACTCCTCCTAAATAAATGGCGATCGCTGCGTAGACTGTGCCACTTTGTCGCAACGGATAAACCAGTAACAGTGTTGCTGCCACGGTTAATAAGGTATAGTACCAAATTTGTCGCGCCGTTTCTTGATTTCCCGCAATTACTGGTAGCATTGGCACGCCTACTTTGGCGTAATCATCCTTAATCAGCAGCGCCAGCGACCAAAAGTGAGGCGGTGTCCATAGGAAAACGATGCTAAATAGTAACCATGCTGTCAAGCTTAGATGTCCCGTTACAGCTGTCCAGCCAACTAATGTGGGTATTGCTCCTGCTGCACCTCCTATGACGATATTTTGACTGCTGTGGCGCTTCAGAAAATGTGTATAAATTAAAACGTAAAACCCAATGCCACACATTGCCAGCAGAGCTGCCAGTAAGTTAGCAAATATACTCAGTATGGCAAAAGCAGCGACAGCCATAGCAAAGGCAAAAATCAGAGCGTCCCGTGAGTGTATTCTGCCAGAAGGAATGGGACGGTGGCGGGTGCGCTCCATTTCCCAATCAATATCGCGATCGTAGACGCAGTTGATCGCCTGGGCGCTAGCAGCAGCCAGGGTGCCGCCAGTTAAAGTCGCAAGCAGCAGTATTGGGTCTACCTGTCCTTTGGCTGCAATCCACATACTTCCAGCTGTAGTGATTAACAACAGCGGGATGATCCTGGGCTTGGTTAACTGAAAATAGCTCAGAAGAATTTGCAGAAATGTTTCGCGCTGCTTCGAGACATTAGTCTCAATCATTTTGGCAATATTTCCTTTTGTGTTAACAACGTATAAGCTGCCGCGAGCGGCATTTCAACTTTCTGGAGTCGGAATCAGAAACGAAGTTCTACGATAGATTTAGCGATCGCACCAGCTTTAGCAGCAATCTTGTCAGTCTTGGGTTCCCGATTACTCGCCCAGTCACGCAGCGAGAGAACTGTAAAAACTACTAAAGTCCCTAGCAAAGCTGCTCCTACTGCTTGATGGGAAACTGTCAGTAGCTCTAGTTGCAGGTGTAATCGGAAAGTTGCAAATCCCAATATAACTTGCAACACCAGCAGCCCAGCAGCCATACTGGCCAGTTTTCGTAAAGCCGGATGTAAAGCTGGAGTTCGCCAAGCCACGATCGCCACTGCCAATATTGCCACCACCGGCGGGAGCAAGCCAAAAATATGCGCATACATAACATCGCAAAGTTGGTAGCCGGCAAAGCATTGATGTAATGCCCAGCGAGAACCAACTAAAGCACCGAGCAAGCTTTGTACGTACACCAAAACCGTCGCTGCTAAGCCTAGCCACGGTAACTTACCCACAGTTCCGGTACCTTGGTAAGGAGTTAGTGCCGTACCAATTACCAATAAAGTTGAGAAGAATAACAATGCCGTTCCCAGATGAGCAGTAACGATATCAAACCGCAAAAGTTGAGTGACCGTCAGTCCGCCCAGTATACCTTGGAAGACAATTAAAAACAAGGCAAATGTCGATGCCCAAGGTAGCCAGGCCGGTAAACAGCGACGATACCACCAACACATCCCCACCACAGCGATCGCGCTCAAACCAATTAATGCTGCATCTAAGCGATGAAACCACTCTAAAAAAACTTGGAAATTCATTTGCTTAGTTGGCAATAGTTTTCCATAGCACAAAGGCCAGTCTGGACAAGCTAGTCCTGCATTCATCACCCGTGTGGCACTGCCAATTGCCATCAAAATTAAAGTGGCTGCACTTATTCTCCACACCAAGCGACGAATTCGGTCTTTTGGTTGGCTTGTAATTACCTTTGTTGCATTTTGTTGTTCTAGGACAAACTCGCTCATGAAAGATACCTTTTGCCTGCTTTTGGCGAGCTAGCAATTTTCTAAGGTTGAACTTGTGAACTTCCTTTTCCACCCTAGCTTATATAAACTTGAGTTGCAGATCGGCTCTCATTTATACTTTGAAATACCTTTGCCAGCTCTAACTTCAAGCTTTAGAGATTTTTCCAATTGTCAGTGAATTACCAAATCTTGCCACGTTGCATCTATCTAAGTTGGATTGATGTTAGAAACAACTGCTTAAAAATTAATAATAATTTCACCTTCTGGCAGCAAATGTTCGGCAGCCTAGACTACCGTAGTAAGTGAGCTGTTCTGTTCCACGTAGTAAAGTCATCAACTGTATCAACCGTGAAAATTCCAAGTTCCATCTGGACATTACTCATTGGCATCCTACTGACATTAGTCAGCCTCTGGTACGGTCAAAATCACAATCTTCTCCCCGCGGAAGCCTCCGAAGAAGCTTCTTTGGTAGATGGTCTGTTCAACACGATGATGACCATATCTACGGGCATCTTTTTAATTGTCGAAGGCGTTTTGATATACTCTGTCGTTAGATATCGCCGACGCCGCGATGACGATAAGGACGGTCCGCCGATTCACGGTAACGTCCCGTTGGAAATTCTCTGGACGGCGATCCCGGCAATTATCGTTATTGGTATTTCCGTGTACAGTTTTGATGTATACAATGAAATGGGCGGCTTTAATCCTCATGCCATCCACCAAGCCCCCGTCAGTCCACAAGCAATGAAAATGCCAGGAGCAGCTTTTGCGGCTACTTTAAGTACTACACCAGCAACTGCACAATCCAGCCTTACCCAACAAGAGCAGGATCCGGCTACCGCAGCAGTCCGCAATGCTGACCAAATTCCCCAAAAGCAAAACGCTCCCGGCGCAGGAATTGTCTCTCCCACTATCGGCCCAACTATTGAAAAGCAAAGTAAACCACCCGCACTCCAAGTCAACGTTACGGGTCTTCAGTATGCATGGATTTTTACCTACCCAGAGACAGGTGTGACTACTGGTGAACTACACCTTCCTGTAGGTCAGCAAGTGCGAATTAACATCACAGCCAACGACGTTATCCATGCTTTCTGGGTACCAGAATTTCGCCTCAAGCAAGATGCGATCCCTGGCAGACAAACCGAAATTAGCTTCACTCCCAGCAAAGAAGGTACCTACGCCCTCATCTGCGCAGAGCTTTGCGGTCCCTACCACGGTGCCATGAGAACACAGGTGGTCGTCGAAAAACCAGAAGCATTTGCAGCGTGGATGCAACAGCAGCAAGTCGCAACTACCCAAACGCTAGACCAGGCGATCGCTGCTAATCCTTCTTCTCCTCCCGAATTAACTTCAACTGAATTTCTTGCACCTTATAGCCGTGACATGGGAATTACACCAGAAACACTACACCAAATTCACAACTAGCAGTAGCTAGAAATCAACACAAGAACTGATTATGGTACAAGCACAAATACAACAAAAGGCTAATATTGCTGCCGAAATTGACGAACCAGGAGTCAGAAAGTGGTGGGAATACTTTACTTTTAACACCGACCATAAAGTTATCGGCATTCAATACCTGGTCACCACGTTTATTTTCTACTGCATTGGCGGCGTTATGGCTGACCTGGTACGCACGGAACTGCGAACCCCAGAAGTAGACTTTGTGACTCCTGAAGTCTACAACAGCTTGTTTACGCTGCATGCCACAATCATGATTTTTTTGTGGATTGTGCCAGCTGGTGCTGGATTCGCTAACTACGTGCTTCCACTGATGATCGGGGCAAAAGATATGGCGTTTCCCCGCCTGAACGCCCTGGCCTTTTGGATTATTCCCCCGGCTGGTTTGATGTTGATCGCCAGCTTGCTTGTGGGAGACGCACCAGACGCTGGTTGGACTTCTTACCCTCCCCTGAGTTTGCTAACCGGCCAAGTGGGTGAGGGAATTTGGATTATGAGTATCCTGCTTTTGGGTACGTCATCTATCCTAGGAGCAATCAATTTCCTTGTTACCCTTATAAAAATGCGTACCCCGGGCTTGGGGTTCCATCAATTGCCTTTATTTTGCTGGGCAATGTTTGCAACTTCAGCACTGGTCCTCATCTCTACGCCAGTACTGGCTGCAGGCTTGATTCTACTTGCCTTTGACTTGTTTGCCGGCACAACCTTTTTTAACCCGACTGGCGGCGGTGACCCCGTAGTCTACCAGCACATGTTCTGGTTTTATTCTCACCCGGCTGTTTACATCATGATTTTGCCCTTTTTTGGGGTAATTTCAGAGGTGATCCCGGTTCATTCCCGCAAACCAATTTTTGGTTATAAAGCGATCGCCTATTCCTCTTTGGCAATTAGCTTTTTAGGCTTGATCGTTTGGGCCCACCACATGTTCACCAGTGGTATCCCCGGCTGGTTGCGAATGTTCTTTATGATCACTACCATGATCATCGCCGTACCCACGGGAATTAAAATTTTCAGCTGGCTGGCAACTTTGTGGGGAGGAAAACTTCACCTAGAACGCCCGGCTCTGTTGTTTGCAATCGGTTTTGTTGGTACTTTTGTCATAGGTGGCATCAGCGGTGTGATGCTGGCAGCCGTACCCTTTGATATCCACGTCCACGATACCTATTTCGTAGTGGCGCACTTGCACTACGTTCTCTTTGGTGGTAGCGTCTTAGGTATTTATGCTGCCTTCTATCACTGGTTCCCCAAAATGACGGGACGAATGCTTAATAATTTCTGGGGACAGGTTCACTTCGCCCTTACCATCATCGGTTTAAACTTGACCTTTTTACCCATGCACAAGTTGGGAATGATGGGTATGAACCGCCGCATTGCCCAGTACGATCCCAAATTTGCTTTCCTCAACGAAATCTGCACCTACGGTGCTTACCTACTCGCAGTTTCCACACTCCCGTTCATCATTAACGTGATTTGGAGCTGGATGTACGGACCAAAAGCTGGTAACAATCCCTGGAAAGCACTGACCCTAGAATGGATGACTGCTTCCCCACCAGCAATTGAAAACTTTCACAAACCTCCCATACTAGCCACAGGCCCCTACGACTACGGCTTAGAAAATACTAGCGAAGGTGTTCCCCTCTCTGACACCGAACCGGTTTTATCTGCTAGTACAAATTCAGTTCTACGCGCCAATCCTGACGAACCATATCCAGCTATTGCTGCTGAAACTGATGAACGTTAATACAGGCAAGATACTTGCTCATTGATAACTTCACACCTTATATTTTTGAAGATTCATGCAAAGTCAAACAATTGACCCAGCAAAAACAGAGCTAAATTACCATCACAAAGCGGAAGCCGCTCATTACGAAGAACATCCGGATTTTCGTCTGTTTGGACTAATTATGTTCCTCGTCGCCGAAGGAATGATTTTTATGGGGTTGTTCGGTGCTTATCTGGCTTTCCGCGCTACTTTTCCTGTTTGGCCTCCAGAAGGAACCCCCGAACTAGAGTTGTTGCTTCCTGGAGTTAATACTATTAATTTGATCGCCAGCAGTTTTGTAATCCACAATGCTGACGCCGCTATTAAAAAGAATAATGTGCGGGGTATGCAAATGTGGTTCGCTATTACTGCCGTGATGGGGATCGTTTTCTTAGCAGGGCAGTTGTATGAATACTACCACCTGGAATTTGGCTTGACTACCAACTTGTTCGCCAGTGCATTTTACGTTTTGACAGGATTCCACGGCCTGCACGTTACTATCGGTGTTTTAGCAATCTTAGCTGTGTTGGTGCGATCGCTCAAACCCGGTCATTACACTAAAGAAAAGCACTTTGGCATAGAAGCCGCAGAACTTTACTGGCATTTTGTAGATGTGATTTGGATTATTCTGTTCGGATTATTGTATATTCTTTAATTGCTAATTCCTAACCAACTCCAAACCCCCCACGGGGTTTTTTATTTTTATATTTAATTTTTATTATATTTAATTTTTATATTTAGTAATTTAGTAAATTTAGTTAAGAGGATGTTTGCTCGGACAAGCAATGTAGTAGCTAAAACGTTCTCTTCTTCTATTTGTCACAAATGAAACTTTACAAACATCCCCTGACACTACACCTTCTTGTTTTTTCTAGCCACCACCGCTAAAAGCAGCCCTCATCAAGCTAGGAACGGTAATATTTTTCTTTGTAAATTATAGTCTTGGTCGATTTCCAGCCATCACCTTCTTCGACAGTAGTTTGCGCTTGACCGTCACCTTTTGTTGTCGTTTGTCCTGAAGATGGCGAGCCTAAATACTCAAAATAAAAAAATGGTAAAAAATAGTCTATCCAAAATGGAGAAATGGAATTTCCACCTGCGACTTTTTCGCTCTCTTCATTGTTCAGTTCTTGGCACAAACCCATAGATTCCAGCTGATAAATCTTAAATTCAAGCAAATTAGGCATGATTTCCTCCCAAATTACGAATTCCGTAATTTTCGATTAGGATTTTGATTTTGAGTCTTAAGAACCCTACTTAAAATTTAATTCCAAGAAAACATTTATTTCCAGATAAATTGCGCAATTTGGATTGCATAAATCTGAATATAGTATTTCATTTTTAAGTAAAGCTCGTGTCAGTTAACAACAAATTTCTTGATTACTTTTAAAAAATTTTATACCTTCTCAAATTAGAACTTAAGTGCTTTCAAGCACCTGCTTGTCGGTATTTCCTAAAGGAAGCGCAATTAGAAATAAAACCTGAGATTGACACTAGCTAAATATTTTACGCAAGCCATAGATTATGGTTTTTGAGCAACTACCAAAAATCCATCTCCGTGCTGGTTGCATTTTCATAAACTTGCGTAAACTTGCGCTCATAGCTGTGAGCGATACTTCTTTGTCGATCCATCTTTTTTCTTATCGCTTGCTCTATCTTTGCTGAGACTTCTACTCTTAAACCTAAAATATTCGCTAATTAAACTTAAGGGTTTATAGCATTCATAATTAGCAGTGGCAAAGCGTGTAAATCTCCCCCTATACAAGGATTACCATCATTTGGCCGTTGGAGAAACTGGTAATAGGCGATCGCCTGCTGTAAAACTGGGGTTGTCGGTGCAATCAAAAATCCTTCCCAATCTGGACTGCAGACTTCGATGAAGCCTTTAGCTTTGACAACTTGTTTCGTTTTTTACAGGGCTAGTACTGGTTTTTGCAGATGCTCGAAAATAGCATGAGCAAACACGTAGGGTGTAAATATTAGCACTAATGTTAATATTATTAATTCTCCCTAGCTCGATTTGCGAGACTGCTTGGTCAATTACTGTCACAACACAGCAGCATTCACGAAGTGACTCCGAAGGAATATCGCACCTGCCAAACCTAGGGTAATTGTACCACGACCACAACCGCAATCTAGTAAATACATTAGTGTCCGCAGTTAGGGAACAAAGAAAGCAGCCTGAAATACAGCATAAAGTTTGTAGCATCGGTACCATAACCTGGTGTGTAATTTTCCGGCATTTTTACGACTCCTACCTTACTCTGATCGGTTGCCAATTCCTTGGCGACCTTAGCAAGCGTGGAAAAACGTATTTGGCAAAATTAAACTAAATCCAAGATATTCCGCGCCATTTGCACTAATGAAACGCTAAAATAAAGTTGCACGTGCAATCTGATGTCTTAGACGTTCTTGGTGGTGAAAGTTATCTAGAGTATTAAAGTATAAAGTTTTATTGTTGGGGCAAAAGTTGGATATCAACTAAAAACATAACCGCCCTGTTTCCAAAAGACTTGCACAGAAAATTTGCACACTCCTTCAGATAAAGCTAGTCGGATATATCATTTAGTGCCGTAAACCGTGGTTTTTTGTGCAAAAACAAAAATCAACAACTACGGCTTTTTCCCCTGCAAAGGTATGATGCGTTAAGTAAAGTACTATCTAGATTTTAAAAATATGACACCAATAATGTCCGTTCGTGAAAACCAAAGATTGCAACTTCAACCTCTGTCCATACCCTCTCGCTTGTTGTTGGGACCTGGTCCCTCAAATGCTCATCCTGCAGTTCTACAAGCAATGAATACTCCTCCAGTGGGACACCTGGATCCAACATTTTTTACAGTTATGGATGAGATTCAATCACTGCTACGTTATGCATGGCAAACAGAAAACCCCTTTACCATTGCGGTCAGCGGTACGGGAACATCTGCAATGGAAGCAACAATTGCCAATGTTACGGAACCAGGTGATGTGGTGTTAGTTGGTGTAATTGGTTACTTTGGGAACCGTCTGGTCGATATGGCGGAACGATACGGCGCAGACGTGCGGATAATTACAAAACCCTGGGGACAAGTTTTTTCGCTAGAAGAGCTGCAAACTGCTCTCAAAACTCATCGTCCGGCGATCCTAGCTTTAGTGCATGCAGAAACATCCTCAGGAGCTTGTCAACCTTTAGAAGGAGTTGGCCAGCTGTGTCGTGAATTCGATTGTTTGCTGTTAATTGACACTGTGACTAGTTTGGGTGGTGTTCCCATATTTTTGGATGAGTGGGATGTCGACCTAGCTTATAGTTGCAGTCAGAAGGGTTTGAGCTGTCCACCTGGTGCTTCCCCTTTGACCATAAGTCCCCGTGCTTGGAAGAAATTGCAACAGCGGCAAACCAAAGTAACTAACTTTTATTTAGATATGACATTGTTGAGCAAATACTGGGGTAGCGATCGCGTTTATCACCACACAGCACCAATTAATATGTATTATGCATTGCGGGAAGCACTGCGCTTGCTTTCCCAAGAAGGTATAGAAAACTCTTGGCAGCGCCATCGCCAAAATGCAGAGTATCTTTGGCAACAATTGCAAGACTTAGGACTAACCTTACACGTAGAACGAGAGTATCGCCTACCAACCCTGACCACAGTTCGCATTCCCGAAGGAATAGACGGTAAAGCGATCGCGCGACAACTGCTATTGGAACACGGAATTGAAATTGGAAGTGGACTGGGTGAACTAGCAGGTAAAGTCTGGCGAATCGGATTGATGGGTTTCAACAGCCGCAAAGAAAACGTGGATAAACTCGTAACAGCACTCAAGCAAGTTTTATCTAAATCAATTTAGACCCAAATTTCTCAGAAAATTTACGTATCATCCTGACAATAACGAGCGCTGAGCGATAAAAACTGTGCTCGTTTCTGTCTGCATGCACGGATACCTGAAACATAGAACTTAGGCATTAGTGCTAGCAGTATTAATTAGTTTTTCACCTTTGAGCATCCGCGATGCCGCCTCCAGCAAAGCTTCTTCCAAATAGGGTTTGGTAAAGTAACCGCTTGCTCCTAGAGAAATAGCCATTTGTCGGTGTTTATCCGCACCCCGGGAGGTGAGCATGGCAATAGGCAAATAATTGAGATTGGGGTCTTTTCGAATCCGAGAAAGCAATTCTAAACCGTCGCAACGAGGCATTTCAATGTCACAAAAGACCAGATCGCAAGGTAGACCAGAGCGAAGCTTATCCCACGCTTCCTGACCGTCACGAGCTTGTTCTACCCGATAACCCGCCTTGCTAAAGGTTAGCGACAACAGTTCTCTGACAGTAATGGAGTCATCTACAATTAACACCGTTGGGTCAATTTTTGTAGCTAGTGTTTGGATTTGGCCAGGAATTCCTTTTTGATTCAAAATACTAACAGCGCTTTGTTTGGATGTCCGTCCTTGGAAGATGTCGATAATTTCCAGCACGTCCGCAATAGGCATGATCCGACCATCGCCCAATACGGTAGCACCAGCCACACCCACAGGTTTGGGTGCAGGTCCTTCAAATTGTTTGATGACAATTTCTTGCTCGCTGAGGACAAGATCTACCTGTAAAGCTACCATTGTGGTTGCCGATCGCACAACAATGACCGAGATCTTATCATCATCTCGATTACCACCATACACGTTGCCGCGACTGAGTTGGCGATTGTAAGTTAAAAGCTCTTTCAAGGGCTTGAATGGTAATAAGCGATCGCGCCATAAAATAAATTTTTGACCATCAGCAGTTTGTTGGATATTTTTTACTGGTAAGTCTGGTGCATCTTCTATACTGTCCATGGGAAACGCAATTCTCGCCCGCTCGGAAACGCAGCAGAGAGCTTTGCAAATACTCAACGTCAGTGGTAAACGAATTGTAAAGGTAGTTCCCTTACCTAGGGTTGAATCGACTGTAATTGTTCCCCTGATTTCACTGATCTTGGTGCGAACAACATCCAAACCAACGCCCCGACCCGCTAAATCATCGGCTTGGTCTTTAGTGCTAAAACCAGGCTGAAAAAGTAGGTCGTAAACTTCTATCGGAGACATCATTTGGGCTTGGGCTGGAGTTATTAGACCTACTTTCATTGCTTTTGCTTTGACTGCTTCTATATCAATACCCGCACCATCATCGCTCACTGAAATTACTGTTTGGTTCCCTTGGTGAAAAGCATTAAGAGTTATAGTTCCTACAGGTGGCTTTCCTTTTGCTTGTCTTTCGCTAGGAGTTTCAATGCCGTGGGCAATAGCGTTATTCAGCAAATGTGTTAGCGGTGTCTTGAGATGCTGTAAAATCATCTTGTCAATCAAGGTGTCTCGACCTTGAACGACTAGTTCCACTTGCTTGCCATATTTGAGTGAATTGTCGCGCACACCCCGCGGTAGTAGGTCAGTAGCCTGAGAAAAAGGCTCCATTCGCGCTTTTGTCAGCCCATCTTGCAATTGGCTTGTTACTTGTCGAAATTGGCGCGCAACCCGTTCGGTTTCTTCGGTAATAAAATCAATGTCGCTTGCTGATTCCCGTACTCGTACAATTAATTCAATTATTTCTTGAGTGAGGATATGAAAAGGCGTAAAGCGATCCATTTCCAATTCGCTAAAGCCTCTGTCTGTGTTTGTGGAAGCAAAACCACTGTTCTTACGGCTAGCTAATAAGGAAGCTTCCAATAGCGATCGCTCATACAATTCCTGCATTTTTGCTCCCACATCTGAAAGTTGGTGCACCTGATTGAGCAGGTTATCCAATGACTGACGCAGACGTTCTTGATCTTGCTCTAATTTATTGCGGTTAACTACCAACTCCCCTACCAAATTGCTCAGATTATCGAGGTGTTTAACTGGAACCTTCATTAATTCTTCAAATCTAGAGGTACTCCAACTAGAGTTATGTCCACCTCTAAAATTGACTGTACTAGATGTTATAGTTCCCCCTACCATCCCCTCTAAATCTCTAAATTCATTATCTATGTCTGGAGAGGTAACAGGTTTATTAGAAACTGGTGAAAAATTAGCAGCAGCAGACTGGGCGACTGATACATCTTGTTCGTTTTGATTGACAGCAAGCATCTGTCCCAGTTGTGCAAATTCTGATTCCGAAATCTCCTGAGCTTTACTTACTTCTTCTTTTAACAGATCCTCCAGTTGTGCAAATTCTGATTCCGAAATCTCCTGAGCTTTACTTACTTCTTCTTTTAACAGATCCTCCAGTTGTGCAAATTCTGATTCCGAAATCTCCTGAGCTTTACTTACTTCTTCTTTTAACAGATCCTCCAGTTGTGCAAATTCTGATTCCGAAATCTCCTGAGCTTTACTTACTTCTTCTTTTAACAGATCCTCCAGTTGTGCAAATTCTGATTCCGAAATCTCCTGAGCTTTACTTACTTCTTCTTTTAACAGATCCTCCAGTTGTGCAAATTCTGATTCCGAAATCTCCTGAGCTTTACTTACTTCTTCTTTTAACAGATCCTCCAGTTGTGCAAATTCTGGTTCTGCAGTTACCTCCCGATCAGTATTTTTAACAACTTCTTGTTTGACTAATTCGCCGAACTCAGTGGTGGGATTAATTTCTGCCAGAGTATCGTTTCTAAGCTCCAAAAATGCAGTATCTTCTATTTCTGTTGTTAAGGGTTCGTGTTTGTTTTGTGCTGTTTGTGCTTCAGCAATATCAACTTCTTTTAAATTTTCAAAAAGTTCTGCTTCAGTTGATTGCCATATATCAACCAAACCAATGCTAGTTTCAATATCTCCTATGGTCTCTACACGTGTTTGTGATGTTTGAGATTCACAAGCATGAGAATTGATGTCGGATTGAATAATCGTAGAAAAGGGTTCTTGAGTTAATTGGTCTGTCGGAACAACAGAAGTATTTGTGCTGTCAACTTCTACAGGCTTTAATTCAGGCGGTGGTAACTCTGTAATAATCAGATGTTCATCATTATCCTCTTTAAGGAAAGCTTGTTGTAAAGTTTCTGTAGAGGAGTTAGTAAATTCTGGAGTTAATTCAAGAGTTTCTAGTTGTTGGAAAGTTTGAATTTCTGTGGGAGATTCTGGGGTATTTGTCAAAATCACTGCATCTGCAGAGATGTTGGAGTTATCATTACTGCAGGGGCGATCGCTTATTGATATTGCCAGCGAATCATCTTTTGCAGGGGTTGACAGTAACGGTAGGAGTTCCTCCTGAGAGGGACCCTCTAGACCGTACTGCTTCATCAAATCTGACTGCTGCTGCGGAGGGGAAAAATCTACATTTAAATCTTCCAACTCTAAATCTATCGTGGGTGTGGGTAGCAACTGTTGGCGATCGCCAATAATATCATCTCCACCTACAGAAATTTCCACATCTTCTTGCGGTGTCCACAAGCTCAAATCTTCTTGTGTAGCTTCTGTTGCTGACACCGTATCAAAAAAATCATCAACTTCAGATCCTTGATTGGTTTCGAAATTCGAATTGCTATTGGCTTCTATCTGTGCTAATAAATCATCTAAATTCCAATCTGCTTGCGCTGAAGGCAAAATTATTAGAGAATCTTGATTCTCAGTGACTGCAAATAAATCATCCAAATTGCCTTGTGGCTCGTTTGTGCAAAGATGACTAGGGGTGGGATTGTCTATAGAGTCGAACTGGTGAGCAACAGGTGGTTCTGGTAAAGCTACATCTATGCCTGGGATAATTTGACTAGATTGTTGATGTTGCGACTCTAAATTTTCTACTTCTAAAAAATCATTCCCAAATAAATTTACAAGGGTTAAGTCTTCATTTACAGTTGTTGCCTGAGGATTACTGATGCTTGTTTTTCCTTCCAAAGACAACAATTCTACAAAATCATCACTAATATCTTCCGTTTCGCTTTCGTTATTGTCAGTTTCCGTCTCGTTACTGCTAGGAGCAGATTCAATAACTTCCTCTTCAATATCCCAAGTTTCGTTGAACTCAGGAGTGTCGCTTTCGAATAATTGAGCAAGAGTACTCAGTTCAGCTACTCCTACCTCCGGTCCGTGAGCATTAGTATCAAAACTACCAAGTATTGGAGCTTCCTCTTCTAGCTCTTGTAATTCTGAATCTATTGGCTGCGGATCGGCAGTAAATTCAAGTAAATCCTCTGTCTCGATGCTTAATTGGTTCGCACCCAGGTTTGTTGTAATTACATTTTCTGCTTGCACATTTGCAGATGGGAGCGAGCGAGCAGTTGTGAAATCCAAATTCTCAGTATTAGTGGTCTCAACATTACTGGAAAAGACCGCTAAAGGAGCAGATTCTTTAGTTCGCTCATCAACAAAATCAAATTTTTGAGGAGGAATTAACGCTTGTAGTTGCGCGGTGATGGTAATTTCAGATTCTTTACCTGCAACAGCTAATTCGAGAGCTTTTTTGATATCTGTGATGACGATTTTTGCTAAGGTGAGGAAAGTATTTTCTTCAGCAGCGATCGCTCTAGCTGCCGATTGACATAAATTAGACCAAGATGGACTGTTTAAGTCTATACCAATTTGGGCTAATTGCTGACAGCAGTTCTGAAGATTTTGCCGTATTTCGGGAGTTGCTGACTGCTTGAACAGGTGCAACATTTCCCGCAAGATTTGCATAACTTGATTTTGGCGCTTTTGCCAATTATCGCCACCTATGGTTTTTACTGTACTACTTTCTTGTTGAACGAGTAAGTTGAGATGTTCGTGTAAGCATTGAAAAACCGGTTCGGCTTTTGACATGATTTGATTGGCGATCTCTTCTGTTAAGCCAAACGGTCCTTGTAAATTATCCAACAGCGCTTTGAGGGTATCAGATACCTCAAGAAACAAAGACTCAAGCTTTTGATCTACCTGTACAGAATGCTCTTTCAAGACTTTGAAGCAGTCTTCCAAGCGGTGAGCAGTTAGTTGAATGCTACTAAGACCGAGCATTGCTGCTCCTCCTTTAATGGAGTGAGCTGCTCGGAAGATTTCGTTGAGCATTTCCGAGTCTTTGACGGTACTTTGAAGGTTCAGCAATCCCTGTTCGATAGTATTGAGGTGATCTTTTGCTTCCTCAATAAAGTAACCTAAAATGCGCTGTTGTTGTTCTGGCAGCATAGAATAAGGATGAAGGATAAACAATTAACAAACAGAATCTAAGGATAAAAACAAAAAGACAAAGGCTAAAGGATGAAGGATTTATTACTTTCCATCCTTTACCTAGTTTCAGAAGCTTCGACTCGGAAACGTTCTACGGACGAGATTAAGTCTCGGGAAACACTTACCAGGTGTTGTAAAGCACCGGACACTCTTTGTGCTTCTTGGGAAGTTTCTTGAGCTGTCAATTCTACTGATTGCATTACTTGAGCTACAGCACGGGAGGTTTCCGTTTGTTCTACCGTATCTGCGGTAATGGAGCGCACGAGAATATCGATGCGGTTGGCTACTTGAATGATATTTTCTAGCGATCGCTTGGCTTCTTCTGCCAGGATGGTACCTTGGATTACCTGTTGTGTTCCCTCCTCCATTGCTGTCATTACCGAGCTTGTCTCGCTCTGGATTTGGCGGACAATTTCTTCTATTTCTTTGAGTGATTTAGCCGATTTGTCTGCCAGCTGGCGCACTTCATCTGCCACAGTTGCAAACCCTCTACCGGCTTCTCCTGCTCTAGCTGCTTCTATACTGGCGTTGAGTGCTAACAAGTTGGTTCTAGAGGCGATCTGGGAAATTAAGGCTACAATTTTTGAAATTTCTTGGGAGGATTCTGCTAGGCGTTTTACTTTGCGGGTGGTTTCAGCAACAGTTTCCCTAATTTCTAAAATACCAGCCACAGTATTTTCCACAGCTTCACCACCTTTGAGGGCAATTGCACTAGCGTCCCGGGCAACGGCTTCAGCTTCTCGTGCTGCTTCTGCTACCCTTTGAATAGAATCGGTCATTACCTGTACGGAATTTAATGTTGCTGCCAACTCTTCTGCTTGCCGCAAAGCATCGCTAGATAATGCTCTGGCAAAGGTTTCGGAGTTGGTAGCTCCCTTGGTAACTTCCCGTGCTGCTACTTTGACCTGCTGTACGATATCGCGCAGGTTTTGAATTGTTAGGTTAAAAGCATCAGCAACTGCTCCTAACACGTCGGCGGTAACTTCAGCTTGTACGGTCAAATCTCCTCTAGCAGCTCCTTCTACATCATCCAACAAGCGAATCACTTGACGTTGCAGGTTTTCTTTTGCTTCCTCTTGTTCTTGAGCTTTGCGTGTCGCTTCATTTGTGGTTGCGAGAATCACACGAGTCATTTCGTTGAAACCTGCGGCTAACTGTCCCAATTCATCTTGGGAATAAATGGTGGCTTTAACGTTGAGATTTCCTTGCCGGACGGCATCAAATTGTGTTTGCAAATCTTTGACGCTGCGGCGTAACTGCTTGATACTGAGAGTGCCCATCAAGCCCGTGGTTGTACAACTGGCAATTCCTGCGGCTAACGCCATTATCCAACCTGTATTTCGTATTGATACCCGTTGTTGTGGTGGAGAAATTGTTGTGGCGGTGAAGGTAACAGCAGCTATAACCAAAGCCGAAACTAAACCGGCGGTTCCACCAATTATCCATTGCTTGGTTGCAAGTGGAGCATTTTCAAGGGGGGCTAACAAGCCTTGTTCAACACTGGGTTGGGGTTCAATGTTAACAACATCCTCTGGGGTAAAAATTGGTACTGCTTCCTGGGAACCGGTGATACTAAACAGTTCATCTTCCCGCTCTTTTTCTAAAAGACCGCCTGTTTTTTCTTTTCTTTGAATGCTGTGGAGGTTTTCAATACCTTTGCTGCTGTGCTTGCTTTGTGGTGCGAGCGCTCCAGAATCCGACTGGGAGTCACTCAAATTGGAATCTGCTGCAAAGTCAAATTCTGCTTGAATATCACCTAGATCGTCAAATTCATCAAAGTCATCTAAAAACTCTATGTTGCTTCCCCGGACTGTTTTGCCATTTGTCGTACTGTTTGTATCTTCAGCATCGGAAAAATTTTCCGAGCCAAAAGCCGATTCAAATGCCTCTAGATCGAAACTGTCATCTTCTTCAACAAGACTACTACCTCGGTTTAAGTAAGCAGGATTTTGTGGAGATTTTTCTTCTTCTAAAGACAAGTTTTTGGGGAGAGAATTTGGCGACGAAAGCTTTTGATCGTGCTCGTTTTTACAATTATTTGTTCCTAACAATTCCTCGTTAATTCTCGACTCTTGTACAAGCAAAGTTTCATCTTCAAAACGATTTATTGTCAATTTTTGATGGGAGTCAATTGGCTTTACCAATGTTCCAGAAGCATCTAAATTTTTGGGTTTTTCTGCTTTTGGTGGCAACGATACCTCTTCTAAAGGTGTCGATGACTCTACTGGAGTTGGCTTTTGTAAAATATTTTTTCCTTGGTAATCTTCTGTTTCTTGGGAACTTAAAATCAAAGGATTGTCGTCGTAATTTTGGGAATAATTACCTGATGCTGGCTCCCAGTCTCTAACCTCTAAAGGAATTTCAAATGGGTTGCTATCAAGGGAGTCTTCTGGCGATATTTCCGGAAATTTTTGTTCATCTTCTAAAGAAGAAAGAATTGGCTGAGAATTATCATTTATTTGTTGTTGGTATTGATTAATATTATCCAATCCATTTTTGGCAAAACCGACTATTTCTGGATCTTTAGTTAATTCCAAGACCTTTTGATATTCTACTTTTGCTACATCGTAGTGC
This sequence comes from cyanobacterium PCC 7702, assembly GCA_000332255.1. Taxonomy (GTDB): domain Bacteria; phylum Cyanobacteriota; class Cyanobacteriia; order Cyanobacteriales; family Nostocaceae; genus Chlorogloeopsis. The sequence continues at coordinate 558,018 of KB235926.1, forward strand.
TGCAAAACATAATAAATATGTCCTCTGAGCAAATGCGTGTTGGGATCGTGTGGTAAATTTTGCACTACCTCATCAATGAGGACAGCTGCTTGTTCGTAATTTTGTTGCGCGTAGGCTGTTAGAGCCTTTTGATATGCCTGTGCGTAATCATCTACACTTGCTGCCATTTACTCTTTGCCTCCCTATTTCATCCCGCCCAGCGCGCACTTCGTAAAATTGCTGTTTGATCTAGAAGTCGCAAGCAATGTTTTTTTTGAGCATCTAATATCCACTCTCCTCGTAGAAAAGGAGCCATAGTATCAGGCACGTTAGTTGGTGCCATTAGATGCTGCATGTCCAGCCAGTGCATGCCGCCGATTTCTTCTACTGCTAAGCCTACAATTGTGTCTTGTTCTTCGATCGCTATCACTGGAATTTCGGCGCGATCGGTGTCTAATGCTGTTGTTTCTCCTAGAAATTGACCCAAGTCAGCTACCCAAATGACTCGACCTCGTAAATTTAAAGTACCCAAAAGAATGGGAGAAGCATTCGGGATCGGGGTAATTTTATCAGGACTGAGTTCAATTACCTCCCGGATGCCAGTGGCCAGTAGTGCAAACTCCTGATGCGAAGGTATGAAAAACCGCAGGTACAACTCACCTTCAGGACTTTCTACTTGTAATTCCGGACGAAAGTGGTCTTGTCCGCTGCCTCCTAAAAAGTCTGGTTTGCTCACCATTTTGTAATCATCCTTATCCTCGCAGCAGTTGTTTGACGGTTCCCACCAGTTCTGTTGGTTGGAATGGTTTGGCTATGTAAGCATCTGCACCTTGTTTCATTCCCCAGTAGCGATCGAATTCTTCACCCTTAGAAGAACACATGACTACAGGAACATTTTGGGTTTTCGGATCGGACTTTAATCTGCGACACACTTCGTAGCCGTTCATGCGGGGCATAACGATATCTAATACCACTAGATCGGGGGGAGCGTTTTGAATTGCTTCCAAGGCTTCTACTCCATCGCTGGCATGGGTAACCGTTAAGCCACTTGCTTTTAGTAGGTCTGTAATCATTTCTCTTTGGGCAATACTGTCTTCCACAATTAGAACTGTACTCATACATGCCTTATCTTTTTGATGTCAACGTTCCTGTTGGGAACATTTCCTGAATTACCGAATATATATAATTTGTAAAATTTATACATACATCGGAAATTGTATATCCTAAATTCTGTGATAATATTTTTTACTCCATGTTTGACTGAATCCACAAGTGCTATGTCTCTTTTGTTACTCAAAGTCTCGGGTAATTAAGATATTTCTCCACCAGGATCACTAATTCATTATTCCCAAATGGCTTGGTTAAGTAATCGGTCGCTCCTACTATTGTTGCCCTGACTCGGTCTAAAAATTCTTCCTTGGCAGTCAGTATCACAATTGGTACCAGTCGAAAAGCTCTAGAATGCCGTAACATCGCACAAATTTCATAGCCATCTAATTCTGGCATCACCAGATCGCAAAAAATCAGATCGGGTTTGAGTTGAAAAATTAAACCGAGTGCTTCTAAAGGATTGCTCAAAGCGATCGCTTCATAGCCTTGGGCTTGTAAAGTTTGTTGTACAGCACTACAGATAGCGATCGCATCATCAATACACAATACGCATTGCTTTCGACTTTGTTGTGGACTTGGCGGTTTATCTGTCAGTAATTTAGATGCATCTACTAGCTGCACCCATCCTTGCTGAACATAGGGATGTATGGCTTTTGCTACTGTGACAATATCTCGATGGAGGTAACGAGCCAACCGACGCAGGCTCGTTTTACCATCTGCCCAGTGTTGTAACTTATTTACAGTTACTTCCGGTAGCCAAGAGCGTAGATTCGCTATGTTAGTAACTACGGGAATTTGCTCGGGTGACTGAATATAAGGGTATAAAAGTTTCCAATTTTTTACTTGCTTGATGGCGTGGGAAAGGGCAGGGGCAATTTCTAAGGTAGTTAGCTGGGGAACTAGTGCTGAGCCAACTTCAAAAATAAAGCTACCCTGCTGCAAGTTCAGCAGATCGAAAAGAGTCTCGTACACCAAGCTACGAATAATACTGCGGACTTGTGTAGTATTTATTACATTTTCTTCCAGTAGTTTCCACAAGGAAGCGTATTCTAGGGTATTAAAAGTTTTTAAGCAGTCTAATTGGTGTTGCTCTAGTTGTACTTGAACTTGATATTGATGCAAATAATCGTTGAGACGCGATAAACTGTTATCACCGCTAGCTGCATAAATAATTTGACCGTTGAGAAAAAATACGTACCACGATGGGCGATCGCTGTGACTGCAAGCATAGTAGTCAACTCCATCCCAACCCGGTCTGAAATAGCTGTGGTGATTGCTGTCGGCTTCTACGAATAAAAGCCCCGTACGCTGTCCTAGCTCGATCAATTGAAAAATACTGTGAATATCAATTTCATTTAAATTTCCCTGCATCGATGTTTTATGCTTTTAATAAAGGGATGAAGGGTGAGAGAAAATTTTTATACTAGCTCTTCCTTACTAATTAATACAACATACTTTATACTCTTTTTACTACCGTAATATTTCGAGAACAACTGAGTGATAACACGGTAGCCAATATAACTATTAACAGGAGAAAATATTTAGGAAGCAATAAAGTGGTTTCAGGCGTAAAACTCTCGTCTGTTATATTTTACCTGTCTTGTTTCCTTGGTAGTCTGAACAAGGCAGGCTCCCCAATTATCCACGTATAGTTAACAACACTAGTATTAAGTCCATCAAAAGGATTAAAGGTGTGCTGTATTTAGCAGAAGTACAAAAACAAAAAGGCAGTTTACTTACTGGTGCTGGCAAAACAGAACTGAAACTGTTAGCTTGTCAGCGGACGGACCAGAGTTGGAGTATCGTATCAGAAGATATAATCTCTGCTGAGGAAGCCAGTAAATATAACGATGGCGCGCTGATACTGGTGGAACTGAGTCCTCAGCGTCAAATACAGCGGATTCAAGAGGCGGGACGGCCGTTGGTAAACATTTTGCAGAATTTTTCCCGCCAGTTGGAAAAATTCAAGGTCAAGGAAGAAGAGATTGACCACTGGAAACAATCGCTGACCTATCAAGCGCATGAACTGAATCGCCGCGAACAGGAAATAGAAACGCGTTTGGAACAGTTAGAAAATATGGAAAATGAGTTTCAACGTTTGCAGCAAGAAAAACAAGCAGTTGAAACTTCTCGTGGAGAAATAGAAAAGTTGCGAGCAGAAATTGAACGCAACCGCCAGCAACTACAAGAAGCTTGGGAGCATTTGCAGGGTGAGCAGCGTCGCTTAGAGGAATGTCAAGCTCAACTACTGCAGAAAAAGGTACTGTCTGAGGAGCAAACTAGAACGCTCAACGACTTACTAGATCGTTTTTGCGATCGTGTTACTCCCCGTGTACCGGTGATGCAAGAACACCTGCAAGCAGCATTGGAAATGTTGGAAAAGCAACAAGCTGTTGTCAGCTTCTACTATCAGCAGTTCGAGCAGCAGAAAACAGTGGTTGACCAGCAGCAAGCAGAACTAGATCGCTTGTCAAAAATTTTCTCTGAGCGTCAAAATGATTGGCAACAAGCTCAACATTCTCTAGAAGAACAAACAGCACAGTTGAAAGCAAATATAGTTACTCTCAGTGCTAAACAAGAGTATGCTTTTCAACTGAAAAAGCAATTGCGACAGCAAGAAGATTTATATCAGCAGATACAATTTTTGGCCGCGATGTCTGGGGATGGATTTACCAGCCAACCAGTGGATGAAATTGCCTTAGAAAAAATGCCTTTGGAAGAATTGCAAAAAATTGTGCAGGACTTACAGGGAAAACTAAATATAGATATAAGTTTTGTCAAAGAACAGGAACAAGAATTAAAAGATAAGCTAGAAACTATAGAAGAATTACAAAAAAAGATTGAGCGGGCGTCTGAACCCGAAAGAAGTAAATTAGAAACTGAATTGGCAGACGAAAAAGACCACTATCAAATGCTAAATGAAACACTGGTGGGACAACGTCGTCATTTGCTTGAATGTCAGGGACTTCTCAAGCAACATAAAGCAGTGCTGCTACGCCGACAAGAGCAGCTTTGTGCTTATTTCCAGGAAGAGAAATTAGATTTGAGTCCTATACTGCTACAGATGGAAAAGCAGCGACAAAGACATTCGGAAGCACTGCAAAATTTGGAACGAGAAATAGAGCAGATGCAGGTATCGGTGGAAAAGACGCAAGAAATTATACAACAGCAGGCGGACCAGCAAAAGAGCAAGCGCCAGGAACTGGACGCGATGGAACAAGATTTGCTATCCTTGCGGACTGCAACTGTAGAATTTTCTGCTCGAGTTAATTTGTACGAGCAGATGTTACAGCCAATTGCAGATTTTCTCGAGCAACTGCGGCAAAAGTTGCAACTTATGACTGAATTGTTGACTCAAGTGCAGCTTTTAGGTGACGAGCAGCTCCAGGTTGTTACCCAGATACGTCAGGTGATTCTGGATTGAACTTTTAGCAGCGCTTGGGTGTCCGAGCGCTATTAGCTGGAATTTTAATCTCAATTTAGGAAAATTTCCTTGAGTATGCTCAGAGCTATCTGAATTTGATTGCTGTCTATAACCAAAGGCGGACAAAAGCGAATCGCTGCTTTTCCGCAACCGAGCAATAACAGACCGCGTAAGAATGCTTCTTGGATGACGCGATCGCGTAATTTTGGATCGGGATTACCTTCATCGTCCAATAAGTCTACCGCTACCATCAAGCCTTTGCCGCGCGGTAGGGAAATTGTGGGAAATGAGTGATGCAGCTGGGTCAAGCCTGCTTGCAATTGTTCTCCCATACGGGATGCATTAGCCATCAAGCCATTTTCCAGCAGGTGTAAGGTAGCAATAGAAGCTGCACAGGCAACGGGATTGCCGCCGAAGGTTGTAGCGTGGGAGCCTGGGGACCAGGTCATAATTTGGGGACGGGAGAGAATAGCTCCTAAAGGTAAACCACTAGCAATTCCTTTAGCTGTGGTAATGATGTCGGGCATTACATTCCAATGTTCGATTGCAAACAAACGCCCCGTGCGTCCCATACCTGATTGTACTTCATCAACAACCATAAGAATGCCGTGGCGATCGCATATTTGACGAATGCGTTCTAAAAAACCATCTTCGGGTACGATGTAGCCGCCTTCTCCTTGAATTGGTTCTACAACTATTGCTGCTACTTCTTGCGGTGGTAGTGTAGCGGTAAAAAGATGTTTTTCGAGATAATCTAAACTGGCATGAGTTCCGTAGGTAATGTGGGTTATTCCTGGAACAAGAGGGCCAAATCCCGCTCTTTGTACTGCTTTGGAACCAGTCAAAGACATCGCGCCGTAGGTACGGCCGTGGAATGCTCCTAAAAAGGCAACAATCAGAGAGCGTCTGGTATAGTATCTTGCCAATTTGATTGCACCTTCATTAGATTCCGCACCGGAGTTGGTAAAGAACACTCTTGCAGGAAAAGTGCCTGCAACGGGTGGAAAAGGAGCGCGAGCGGCTAATTTTTCCGCCAATTCTACCATTGGTTGGTAGTAAAAATCAGTACCTGACATGTGCAGGAGCTTGGCAGCTTGTGTTTGAATTGCTTGTACAACTTCTGGATGGGCGTGTCCTGTGGCGGTAACTGCAATTCCTGCGGTCATGTCTAAAAAGACGTTGCCATCTACATCTTCGACCATACAACCTTCGCCACGAGCTGCTACTAAGGGATAGTCGCGGGTATAGGAAGGAGAAGTGACAGCGCGATCGCGTTCTATAATATCTCTTGCCCGCGGTCCGGGTAGGGAAGTTACCAGACGGGGCGATGTTGGTAAATATTTATTTACAGAAATGCTTAACATAGTCTTGTAGAATTACTTAAATAAATAATCACTTCAAATTCAACGCTTTCTGGCTAGCGCTGGCAGTAACAATTGCTTCTATTTCACTTGTGATTGCAATCACCCCCAGCCAGGGTGTAACACCATCAGAGAGAAATTCTTATCCCATCCGCTAGTTAGCTGTTGAATTTCTACAGTTAGTTTAACTATCCGCGATTGTCAATTTGGGCACGCTGCAGACTGCCAGAAAAGTCTACGTACACAGTTTTCCATTCCGTGAAAATATCTAAGGCAGTAGTTCCTGCTTCTCGGTGTCCGTTACCGGTGTGCTTGACTCCGCCAAAGGGTAAATGTACTTCTGCTCCGATGGTGGGACCGTTGATGTAAGTAATTCCCGCTTCGATATCGCGTATGGCAGCAAAAGCGCGGTTGATGTCGCGGGTATAGATCGAGGAAGAAAGGCCGTAGTTGGTGTCATTCAAGACAGCTATAGCTTCTTCAAAGGAATTTACTTCTATTAACGCTACCACTGGTCCGAATATTTCTTCCTGAGCAACCCGCATTTTCGGTTTGACGCGATCGAGAATTGTTGGTTGGAAGAAGTAACCATTTTGCAGTTGTTCCTCACCAGCTATTTCTCCACCGATTAATACTGTTGCTCCTTCTTGGCGAGCAATTTCAACGTATCGTTTGACTCGTTGTAGTTGTCTTTCGTTGACGATGGGTCCGACGTCGGTATGGGGATCGGTACCTGCACCCAAGCGCAATTTACTGGTACGTTCTTTTAGCATCGCCGTAAATTTTTCCTTGATTTCTCGATGCAAAAGCAGGCGACTGGTGGCTGTGCAGCGTTGACCGGCGGTACCGAAAGCTCCCCAAACTGCACCGTCAACAGCCAGTTGCAAGTCTGCATCTTCCATAACGATTTGGGCGTTTTTGCCGCCCATTTCCAGACAGGTCCGTTTGTAAGTGCGGCCGCAGATAGCGCCCACTTGTGCTCCGGTTTCGGAGGAACCTGTAAAGGACACCAAATCTACATTAGGATGTTCTACCAAGGCTTTCCCGACTTCTTCACCTATTCCGTGCACTAGGTTAACGACTCCTGGCGGTAGACCTGCTTGGGCAAAAATTTCGACAAGTTTGGTTGCACAGGCGGAGGAGTCTTCTGCGGGTTTGAGGATAACGGTGTTACCGCACACCAAAGCGGGCATAATTTTCCAGCAGGGAATTGCCACGGGAAAGTTCCACGGAGTAATCAAGGCGCAAACGCCTATTGGCATGCGTACTGTCATTGCGAATTTGTTGGGCATTTCTGACGGTACGGTTTGTCCAAACAACCGCCGTCCTTCTCCAGCACTGTAGAAGGCGCAGTCTATTCCTTCTTGTACGTCTCCCCTTGCTTCTAGCAGGGGCTTGCCCATTTCCCTACTAATTAATTGCGCTAGTTCTTCTTTGTGTTGACCGAGCAGTTCCCCAACTTTCAATATATATTCTGCTCTAGCGGGGGCAGGAACGAGTCGCCAACTGCGATAGGCTTGGCGGGCGGCGGCTACTGCTGCATCCACGTCAGCGGTTGTAGAACGGACAAAGGTAGCCACAACTTCATCCTTGTTGGCGGGGTTGCGACTTTCTAGGATAGCTGTTGCTGCACTTTTCCATTGACCGTTTATATAATTGTTACAAATAAGTGGAGTAGTCATAACACTCAGCGCTGTGATTGAGGCGCTGGAACTTTTGTACTCATCTTAGCAATTGTGGCTTGCTTTCTTGGTGACCGTCAAGTTAAAAAAATGCCATTACTCCTGCTGGAGAGCCGGAACCATCTTGCAGTCTTAAAATTCCGATCGCCAGAGTAACTTTTTTGGGAGGTAGTAGATCTAAATTTGTCAGGTTCTCCAAGACTATGCGTGGTTTTTCTAATACCAGCCGATTGGCGGCAAAAGTTGTATCCTGTCCCGGGTCTATACCGTGGGTATCAATGCCGACTCCGGCTATTTGACGTTCCTGGAGGAGAAACTGAATGGCGTCTTTGCCAAACCCAGGAAAATGCATACCTCCTTGGGAATCCTGGTTGAAAAAGGCAGCGCGATCGCTCCATTTGGCTTGCCAACCTGTATAAAGTATTACGACACTGCCGGCGGGAATTTCTCCATGTTGCTTTTCCCATGCCAAAATATCTGCGATCGCCAGGGCGTAGTCTGGATGTGCTGCTGCTTGCTGTTGGATGTTAATCACTACTGCAGGTACGACCAAGGATGTAGCTGGATATTGGTCAATTCCTATGCCAACATTGTGGAAACTCTTGGGAGCGTTAATATGGGTAGCAGTATGTTCTCCAAGGGAAAAACGTCGCAGGTAATAACCATCTTTTTCTATTTGTGCTACAGTCTCAAATTCTACAGCTGGGTCATCCTGCCACCGGGGAATATTAGGATTAATAACGTGACTCAAGTGAACAACTTGGGAGTAGGTAATACTTTGGGGTGCAATTGCTGAGGACGGGAAAAACCTGCCCGTTAATCTCTCTAAAGTCGCTTCCATAACAGCACTAGTTTGACCCGTGACCGTAAATACTAGTAATTCCCGATATACTCGCTGTGCCGGATGATGCATGTAATTAGCAGTGCCGCCGGAAACGGTGACTGCTGCACAAGCTATGCGGGTTGCTAAATCAATAGCCCAGGCTCGCAGTTGTAATTTTTTTTCCAGCTCCACCTCGGAATATTCTTGTGCTTTGCGAATGGCGGCGCGGCAATTGCTCAGTTCTTGTTGCAGAGATACAAAAGCTTTGTCTATAAAAGGCAGGGATTTTGTGTTTGTGGCAGATTCAATAATATCCAAAGCAGCTAAAGCACAACCCGTAAGCAAAAAGGTAGGGCGCAGCACTTTATTTTTATCATTTTCATGAATCCAGTCTGCAGCTTTTACCGCTACTACCTGCTTTTGGGGTAAGAAGTAGCGCTTTAAAGTCGCACTGACAGTGTTGGTTGATGTCATTGCTGCCAGCTGCGCTGGTAAGGTAAACTCTATTTTCCCCCCCGACTCTTGTTCGGTTTCCTGAAAGGGTACAATTCCGAAAACAACTTGACCGTCAGGTAATGTAGCAGCGACAATAAAATCTTGAAATATATTCCATCCTGTTACCCAGGGTACGATGCCATCTATTTGATATCCTCCCAATACTGGTACGGCTGCAGTTAGGGGTTCTCCTTCCCGTCGCAGTTGGGAAAAGCCAACGCCTACTAACACTTCGCCTTTTGCCATGTAGGGTAAATAGGTTTGTTGAAGATCGGAATTAGTGCTGTTAGCAAGCATTCCAGCAGCGCTTTGATGTTGAGTTTGCAAAAAAGCTAAAGCGCCAGAATAGCGAGCTACTAGTTCTTGAAATTCACCAAAGGTTGTTTCGCTGACCTGTTTCCCACCCCAATCTTGCGGAAGGCGTAAAGCGAGTAAACCTAATTCTCCCAAACCTCGCAGTGCATCCTTTAAGGACTGAAAGTTCGTGTCGATGTCGTTAGCTTTAGGTGCTACTTGGTTGAGCAAGTAGGACTTGGCGGTTTCTATGACACAGCTGCTTTGTCTGGGAATTTGTTTGCGATCGCACTCCACAGGCTAATTACACCCCTTATTGATTAAATCCTAAGGAAGCTTATTTGCAAATAGCAAAGGTACAACCTCTGCAAAGAATCCCTCCAAAATCTTTCAAATAACAAGACTCTGGAGGGTTCAAATGTTGCAGCAAAAAGTGAACTAATAATAGATTAACAGGTAATTAGATAATTTATGACTAAAATTTGGTTAAATTTACTTAAGTTTCACAATTAAAAAACAAGCTTTTTTGGGAAAATTAAGTTCTTAAATATACTTTGATTTGCCACAGAACAATTTTACTGTTCATAATTCATGATAACTTCCCGTTTGGAAAAGTTGGAGCGAACACAACTAACTGTAGAATTTACGCAAGTGTTAGCATTTTGGTTGCCGCACGGGAATAGCAATTATAAACTCAGCTCCTTTACCCGGTGCTGAAATACACTGAAGTTGACCTTGATGCTTTTCTACAATAATTTTGTAGCTGATTGACAAACCCATGCCTGTACCTTTACCTACAGGCTTGGTGGTGAAAAAGGGATCGAATAACTTTTGTCGCACTTCTTCTTTCATTCCAGGACCATTATCAGTTATGCGGATAAAAACAAGATTTCCTTGCTGTTCGGTGCGAATGCGAATTTGCGGAAGTGGGTTTTGGGTATGGGAAATAGGGTTTATATTGTCCGAGTTTTTAGTTCCAAATTCTTCTTCTAATGCATCGATGGCATTAGCTAATAAATTCATAAACACTTGATTGAGCTGACCGACATAACACTCCACAGGTGGGAGCTGGCCGTATTCTTTTAAGATCTGAATTTCTGGGTGCTCTGCTGTAGCTTTGAGACGATTTTGTAGCAGAAGTAAAGTATTATCAATTCCTTGATGAATATCAACTTCCTTCATATCCGCTTCGTCTAAGCGAGAAAAGTTGCGTAAAGACAGGACAATTTGGCGAATGCGATCGGTTCCGATTTTCATAGAAGCAAGAATTTTGGGTAAATCTTGGCTGAGAAACTCTAAATCAATCGCCTCAATTTCCTTTTGAATTTCTGCTACTGGGGTAGGATAGTATTGTTGGTAAAGTTCTACTAAGCGCAGCAGACCTTGCATGTATTCACTTATGTAATTAATATTTCCGTGGATAAAATTGACTGGGTTATTAATTTCGTGAGCTACGCCAGCGACCAGCTGTCCCAAGCTCGACATTTTTTCAGTTTGAATTAATTGAGTCTGGGTAGCTTGCAGTTCCCTTAAAGTTTCTTCTAATTGCTGGGCTTTTTCTTGAGCTGTTTGAGCTGCAGCTTTGCTTTGTTTGTAGAGTTCTGCTTGATCGATGGCGATCGCAACTTGATCGGCAACTGCCAATAGCAATTCTACTTCACTATCCAGCCAGTGGCGAGAGCCACCAAAGTAATTGCAAGACAAAGCACCTATTTCTCCAGATTGAGTGTGAATGGGCAATACTAGTATGGCTGTCAAACCCAAACTCATGAAGAAGTTTCGTGACAGGGGATCGGGTGTAGCTTGTACATCTTCTAATCTAATGATTTCTCTGTAAAGAACTTTTTGTGCTATTGGTCCTATTTCTTCAGTGGTTGATATTAACCCCAGCAAACTTGGAGCAGCAGGGTCTTTTGCTTCTTGAACAATCTCCCAGTAGGGAGATTCAGTTTCAGAACGATACCAAGTAAAAAAACACAAATCAATTTGCAATAAATTGCGAATTTCCGTAACTACTGTTTCTAGAATCGTACTAATATCTAATGAAGCTCGAATTTGACTGGAAAGATGATTCAGAAGTGATTCTTTGCGAGCAAGTTCTCGAAACTGTCTTTCCGATTGACGCAGTGCAGATTCCACATGCTGGCGTTGCAATTCTGCTGTTGCTCGGGCTGCAAAGATTTTTAAAATTGCTTGGGCGTGCTCTGGTTGTAAGATGGGTTTAGTATCAAATACGCATAAATGTCCGATAACATTACCGGAGATATCTAAAATAGGGGTTCCTAAGTAACTTTCTAGATTTAAAGAAATTGCGCTTTGGTTTTGAGGAAATAATTTCTGTAAGTTGTGGGTAAAGCAACGTACTTCATTTTGGTAAACAAGTTCGCAAGGAGTGTTAGCTAAGTTGTACTCAAAGTTTTTTCCTAGTTTGTCTATTTCCCAGAAGGCTAATGATACCACTGTGTCAGAATTTTGATTAATTTTTTCAGCAACTAAAGCGTAGTCAACTCCCAAAGCGTTGGCTAAATGACGTACTAAAGCTGGAAAAAATTCTTCGCCGGTAACTGATGCTGTTCCTGCTACTAATGCTTGTAGGGATTCTTCGCTACGTTTGCGATCGCTAATGTTGCGGCTAATGGTAATTACACCGATTATATTGCCCTGGGTGTCGCGCCAGGGACTTTTAGTTGTCAGGTAAGTGCAAGAAACTCCGTCTTGTGGTAACAATTCTTCGAAGGTTTCAGCAGTTCCTGTGGCGATGACTCTTGAATCTATTTGTTTGTTTGCAAATACTGCTGTTGGTAGAAACGCCGTATCATCTTTGCCGATAATTTCTGTGATTGGTTTTTTGAAAACGCTGGCGCAACTAGAGTTAATTAAGACGTAGCGCCCTTGAATATCTTTGACGCAGATGATATCTGGAATGCTATCGATAACCGAATGTAAAAGATTGTAGCTTGCTTTGAGTGCCTCTTGCACCTGTTGGCGTTCTGTAAGATTTAACTTGGCAAGATTGCCATTTTGCAATCCTGTTAACACTGCATCCAGCGGTTTCCATGGCGCTTGTTCTGTAGTAGTTGGAAGTTTGATATCGGTGATGTCTAGTGCATAGCCGATGTAGCCAAAAAAACTACCGTCAGCAGTAAATTGCGGTGCTGCTGTATCCAAAATCCATCGATATTCTCCATCTGCGCGACGCAGGCGATATTGTCTTTGAAACTTTTGCTGCTTTTGCAAGCCATTTAAATGGCTATCGTAAATTTGTTGTCTATCTTCTGGATGTACTCCTTCTATCCATCCGTTACCTGCTTCTTGCAAGTGCGATCGCCCGGTAAATTCTAGCCAAACCGAGTTAAAGTAATGGCAAAGCGCATCGCATCCAGCCATCCAAATCATTACAGGAGCTGTGTCTGTCACCATGTAAAGCAGTTCTTCACTTGCTGCTGTTTGGGAGAAAAGATCGCTATTTTCAGTATTGTTAGCGAAGCTGCCAGGAAAAGTCCGATCTTGCAGTTTTTTGAAAAACACTTTGACCTGCCTGTTTGATGAAATTTTACACATAAAGCTTTTTCTGTATTTCTAGCGGTACCCTTGCTCGGTATCAATCCCATCTGACTTGATGCGTTCGCTGGCAATTATTTCTGCATACTGATATATTTTTATATTTGTATATTATTTAACATACATTGACTAGAGTAAAATCACTGTAATTTCCTAAAATTTCCTTAGCAAAAAAGTAGTATTAATTGATTTATGCGAAGTTGGAAGTAAATCTTGAGAAGATGCCGAAAACAGTGTCTAATGATTTCAAAAGGTAGGTCCTAAAGTTGTGATTGGTGACCTTCAACTTTTGTCTTTGAAACAAAAAGGCCTGTCTAAAAATGGTAGTATCAGTTATCTTATGAATTCTTCATGTATTTCACAATCCTGGCCAAACTGGTCAATCTTGCTGCAACAATTACTAGATCGCCAATCCTTGTCCCGTGTTCAAGCAGCAGAATTGATGCAAGGATGGCTTGATGAAGCGATTCCTCCAGAATTGTCAGGAGCGATTTTAGCAGCATTGCACTGTAAAGGAGTAACCGCGGAAGAATTAGCGGGGATGGCCCAGGTTTTGCAATCTCAGTCTGTGGCAAGGGAGGAAGAATTTTCTTCAGTCTCTGGTTTGCGTCCCTTGATTGACACTTGTGGTACAGGGGGAGATGGAGCCTCAACTTTTAATATTTCCACGGCTGTGGCTTTTGTTGCTGCTGCCTGTGGCATTCCGGTTGCCAAGCATGGCAATCGTTCGGCATCCAGTCGTGTTGGTAGTGCAGATGTGTTAGAGTTTTTGGGTGTTAATTTGCATTCTTGTCGCCAAAAGGTAGAAGCAGCGCTAGCTGAGGTGGGAATTACTTTTTTGTTTGCTCCTGGTTGGCATCCCGCCCTCAAAGCAGTGGCCTCCTTGCGCAAAACTCTGAAGGTACGAACGGTATTTAATTTATTAGGACCTTTGGTAAATCCCTGGCGTCCGACGGGACAGGTGATCGGAGTTTTCGATTCGAAGCTACTGTTAACGATCGCCGAAGCTTTACAGCAACTGGGTACGCAAAGGGGGATTGTTCTGCACGGACGAGAAAAATTGGACGAAGCTGGATTGGGGGATCTTACTGACTTAGCTGTGTTATCGGCAGGAGAAGTACAGCTAACTGCTGTGGATCCCCAACAACTGGGTTTAACTGCTGCTCCTGTCACAGCTATTCAGGGTGGTGACGTGCGGGAAAATGCTGAGATCCTCAAAGCAGTGCTGCAAGGTAAGGGAACGGTGGAGCAACGGGATGTGGTAGCGTTAAATGCTGCTTTGGCGTTGCAAGTGGGTGGTGCTGTACCGTTTTTGGATCACCTGCAAGGTATAAAAATGGCTAAGGATATTCTTGAAAGTGGTGCTGCTTGGGTAAAGTTGGAGCAGTTAATTCAGTTTCTGAGGAATTGAGTTGCTGATGGTGAGATGGAGGGCGAAATTCGATGGCGTCACGCTTGATCGTGATTTCGTAGTCGCCGAAAAAGTCGTGTCCCAACAGTCCGGTTTCCAGTTCTGACCCAGCGATCGCCACTCCAACTTTTCTGACTACTATGCCAGCAGCTTCCATCGAATCTACGTAACCAACTGGAAATTCCACCGCTTTGGCGCTGGCGGTGTTTGCTTTTGCCTTTGCTACTGGTATGATACCAAGGGCATCCGCCATCGCTTGGGTAATTACGGTTCCGCTTGCTCCTGTATCCAATATCATTTCAAATTGCTTGTTGCCGTTAAAGGTAACGTCAATAACGGGCGTACCTCCGATTCTGCGTTTAATTGGAGCCACAAATACTGTTGGTTTTGGATCTATTGTAGGGACAACTAATACTTGTCGGTTGTTTGGTGAATCTGAGGGTGTTGGCGAATAGGTTTCTTTTTCTTGTACTGTAGCTAGGGGCGGTTGGGAAAGGTTGGGAGTCGTCCTCGGTGTGGGAATAGAAACTATGACTTTTGGTGGTTTTGCTGGTGGTGCAATCAAAGCAGCGGGTAAAGCTTGCTGTCGCGCTTGTTTGAGCAAGCGCTGGTATTCTCGTATTTTGCTTTGGGCCATGGCAAAGTAGGGACTGGGGCGCTCTATTTGCTTCAATAGGGCGATCGCCTCCTGGTATTGACTTGCTACTAACTTCCAATCTTCTACAGACTGAGCAGACTGACTGATACTGTAGGCGCTAGCAGCTTTGTCCAATCCCAATTCAAATGCGCTGGCTGCAGCAACATCAGCAGTTGCAGTGACTGGGGAAGTTGTGGCATTTGGCTGTGTTGTTTGGGATGGTAATGGTTGGGACTGTTGCTGCTTGTAAGCTGTCGCAACAGTCTGTTTGTTTTCGCGACAGGCAACAGCTAAAGCTACTATTGTACTATAAAGAAAAATTAGCGCTGCTGGAGATAAAGAAGACCGAAGCATAATTCTTTTTATATTGCAAGCTTGCAAGAAGCTGCCTTGTAGTTGCCTTGTCTGCTAACTTCAAGAACAATATTTATTTTCGAACATTTTGCCAGCCTGAAGCTGCACAGGGGTAATTCCTGTTGCCTGCAAGCTGTTGTCAACAAAACTATTCTCGTACTATTACCCTCACACTCACGACACTCCGGAAAAGAATTTTCAGCTATATTTATTGCTTTGATAGGTGCTGTTTCTTGGCGTTGCTGTCGTTAGATAGACACGCCCGTGCCAAAGTGTACTCCGCCCTGGGGACTGTCGTTTTTTTCGGTGCATGCAGTCATTGTATCGCAATTACAGCTAGCAATTCAAACAAGCAATCGCATTTTTCTCCCTGGCAAGGTAATATTAACTGTTTAGAAAATTTCTGCTGTGTCATAGAGTAATACATAACTTTATGCATGATTCATGAGCATTTCCATGCTTAATGTTTTATTAACGTATAATCAATGACAAAAATTAACTAACAAGCTGCTTGTTGCTGAGTTGGGAATTTCCTCAATTCATGGCATAATTATCATTCGCAGTCTAGTTTTGTCAAGTCAAAGTGGAACAATGGCGAAATTTGGTAGCAAAAAATCTAAATTGTCTTTAAGTTCAGCTGATACTTTGGTAATGGCAAATTACTGCTTGTCATGGTTGGAAAAATAATTGCTT
This sequence comes from cyanobacterium PCC 7702, assembly GCA_000332255.1. Classification (GTDB taxonomy): domain Bacteria; phylum Cyanobacteriota; class Cyanobacteriia; order Cyanobacteriales; family Nostocaceae; genus Chlorogloeopsis. The sequence goes on from KB235926.1 coordinate 573,842, forward strand.
ATGCCCCTTTTGCTCGACGCAACACCTGCTTTGGTTGTCCTTGCTGATGGAAGTAGTTATCGCGGTTGGTCTTTTGGCGCCACTGGCACTGTGGTTGGGGAAGTGGTGTTTAATACTGGCATGACCGGATATCAAGAAGTACTGACCGATCCTAGTTATTACGGTCAAATAGTAGTTTTTACTTATCCTGAATTGGGCAATACCGGTGTTAATCCCGAAGATGAAGAATCAGAACGACCGCAGGTGCGAGGAGCGATCGCGCGAAATATCTGTTACCGTCCCAGTAATTGGCGCTGTCGGCAATCTTTGCCCGATTATCTCAAACAGCACCAAATTCCTGCTGTCTACGGCATTGATACCAGGGCTCTGACGCGGAAAATTCGCAACTACGGAGCTATGAACGGCGGTATTTCTACGGAAATTATCGATGAAGCCGAACTGTTAGAACGGGTACTGGCAGCTCCGAGCATGAGCGGATTAAATCTTGTCTGCGAAGTTACCACGCCAAAGGTTTACGAGTGGTCAGAACCGACTGATTCTGTATGGGAATTTAATCCTGATGCCACCAGAAGAAATTCTGGAGAAACATTGACCGTTGTCGCTGTCGACTTCGGTATCAAGCGCAATATTTTGCGTCGCCTGGCAAGTTACAACTGTCGGGTTATTGTTGTTCCCGCCCACACTCCAGCAGAAGAAATTCTCAAATACAATCCCGACGGTATCTTCCTTTCCAACGGTCCTGGCGATCCAGCAGCCGTTACCGAAGGTATAGAAACCACCAAGGCCTTGCTGTCAGCTCAAAAACCAATGTTTGGCATTTGTATGGGACATCAGATCTTGGGACATGCCTTGGGAGCAGAAACGTTTAAACTTAAATTTGGGCATCGCGGTTTGAACCAGCCAGCAGGTTTGCAGCAAAAAGTGGAAATTACCAGCCAAAACCACAGTTTTGCCATCGATCCCAATACGTTACCCCATCAAGTTGTAGAAATTAGCCATCTCAACTTGAACGATCGCACGATTGCTGGTGTACGTCACAAAGCTCTACCTGTATTTTCAGTGCAGTATCACCCAGAAGCTTCTCCCGGTCCCCACGATGCCGATTATTTGTTTGAAAAATTTGTGCAAGCTATGCGAGCAGCGCGTCAACCAAAAGCGGCTGAAGTAAAGTAAAAGTAAAGTAAAAGTGGAGAAAGTGCGAGATTGGGAACGCAAAAGTGGGGAACTAACGGGTGTAATGGTGACTAAAATTAAAGAAATCCTAAGACCCGAAACCCTATACCTAATTCCCAATGTAGACAACTTCCACAAAAACCATCTATACTTGAGCGTTCATCTTAACCATGAGGAGGGAATTATTGCTGAACCACTAAATCTAACCGTGAGCCTGAGAGGTACTCGTGAAGTACGGGATAACTGTCAGCTATTCCGCCTCACAGGTTTGTTAGACGCTTTTTCCGAGCCCACATTTCGCAAAGTACTTGGAGCTAAGCTAGAGGAGGGGCCCAAGCACATTATTCTGGATCTGTCCCAAATCGACTTTGTTGATAGTTCTGGCTTGGGTGCTTTGGTGCAGCTAGCCAAGCAAGCACAGAATTTAAACGGTACTTTGCAAATTGTTACCAATGCCCGTGTCACTCAAACGGTCAAGCTTGTTCGCTTAGAGAAGTTTCTCTCCCTGCAACCATCTGTTGAAGCGGCTCTGGAAAATATCAAGCAGTCTTGATTGCTTGACTGAGAGTGGAAATTAGCTATCCAGATTCAAATATTGGATAGCTTAATTTTTATCAAGCCGGGGAATAACGAGCAATCCCAAAAAAAGTATAAAAAATTAAAATTACATGCTCCCTAGCCGCGGACTTCATCTTATCCTATGGAAAAATACTCTGGCACAAAGACACATGTATGTGAGGAAATAAAGTTCCTGCTTGGCAAAAAAGACTTGTGCCACAATGAAAATGCCGAGAATAAAGCCTCCCAAATTTAGCTTGCGAGGAACGATCGAGTTGTGACAGCAAAGGAGGAAAAACCTTTACACCAGCAACAGCAACCTTTGGAGACAGACTCTTTGTGTTGGTGTCAGCTACTGCAGGCAAGTGTAAATTCTTTGTTTCCAAAACTTTCTCAGACACAATGGCAACGGCTTTCTCCTACTACTTTAGCTTACTTAGGAGATGCAATTTATGAATTGTATGTTAGAATGTATTATTCATCACCTCCAAAGCGGAGCGAGATTCACCACCGTTTGGTAGTGGCACAAGTGAGAGCGGAAAAGCAGGCCCTACATTTGCAAACCCTTGCGCCGCATTTACAACAAAAGGAATTAGAAATTGTTCGACGCGGTCGAAACGCCGCCAGCGGAGGTCCGAAAAGAGTCGATCCCAAAATTTATCAACAGGCAACAAGTTTTGAAACTTTAATTGGCTACCTTTACCTTACCGATTGCCAACGCCTGGCCGAACTATTACAAAAACTTAATTTAGAACAGTAGCCGCAGCTACCTTATTTTGGTTTGCTACATTGAGAAGATTGAGTTGATCAGGTATGCCCACCCTTAAGCTGAACGCTGGAATTTTATGGCAAACAACACAAAAAAGATAATTCACAATTCTTTTGGCGAAACGAATCGTGGGCAAACCTTGAAGTCAAAGGGGAAACGAGTCGTTTCTAGAACTGTTGGTTCTTTGAAAGTAAAAGACGAACGACCAGCAAAAAGGCAATCCTTGGATACAGATAGCGATATTATCTATGGACGCCATTCTGTTTTGAGTGCCCTGGAAGGCCGGCGCCGTTTGAACCGCATTTGGATTACTCCCCGACTGCGCTACGATTCTCGTTTTCATTCTTTGATTTTACAAGCCAAGGAAAAAGGCACAATTATCGATGAGGTTGATTCCAAGCGCTTGGATCAAATCACCGAACAAGCTAACCACCAAGGAGTAGCAGCACAAATTTCTCCTTATGAGTATGTTGATTTACAAGACCTAATCGCACGAGCAAAAACAGTAACTGAACCAGTAATTGTTGCTGCTGACGGAATTACCGATCCCCATAATTTAGGAGCAATTATTCGTACAGCTGAGGCGATTGGCGCTCAGGGGTTAACGATCCCGCAACGTCGAGCCACCGGGATCACTTCTACGGTGATGAAGGTAGCAGCAGGTGCTTTAGAAAACTTTCCTGTTGCTAGAGTTGTCAATTTGCACCGAGCTTTAGAAGATCTCAAAGCCGCAGGCTTTTGGATTTACGGTACTGCTGCCAACATCGGCAAACCGATACATACAGTGGATTTTAGCGGTGCTGTGGTTTTGGTAGTAGGGTCAGAAGGTGAAGGTCTGAGTTTACTGACACAGCGCTACTGTGACGTGTTGGTGTCTATTCCTTTACAAGGAAAGACTCCTAGCTTGAATGCTTCCGTGGCAGCGGGTATGGCACTGTATGAAATTTATCGCCAAAGATGGATAAATACACTGTATTTGGATAAACTACAAAAAACTACTTGGAAAAAACAAGAATAACAGAGTATAAAGAAATGTAAAAGAAAATTAGCAGTAAACCTTTAACAACCCGAGTACCACGTTTTGAAATCACCGAAAACTATGAAAAATCTTTTGAATGACTTTAAGGAGCTATTGATTAACGCATTCCAATACTTTGGTCTTGCTTGGTGGGTAGAGGTTGTCACGCAAAATCCCCGCTGCACCTATTATTTTGGCCCGTTTTTAAGCTCTAGCGATGCCAAAACAGCAATTAAAGGCTATGTAGAGGATTTAGAGCAAGAAGGGGCGCAAGGAATAATTGTAAAGGTTAAACGCTGCAAGCCGGAGAATCTGACTATTGCTGAAGATTTGGGGGAAAGAATTGACCGTAAAGTAAGGCCTGTCTTTAGCGGTCAAATGTAATTTACAGGCTAATTACTTGTGGGTGCGCCTGCAACCAACGGTCAATATCGCTCAAGACTCGCTCGGGAATTTCCCAGGGAAAGAGATGGGCGGTGTTGGCGTAGTACTGCCATTGGCAATTCTTGAGGTTTTGAGCTGTTTCTAAGCTAGAATCAACTGTGATGTGGCGGTCTTCGGCGCCAGCAAGTACTAAAGCAGGACACTGGATCTGGCTAAGAGCGTCTAGTCGGTCATATCCTGCTTTCATGGCTTTAGCAAGGGCGCGAGTGGCAGCTGGTGAGGTTTGGAGGTAGGCGGGAATAGCATTTTTAGCTAGGTAGCTATAGGATAAAGGGGTATGTTGTTTAAGCAAGTAGCGAAAAAGCGATCGCTTGCCAAAGGTCTCAATGTTCCATTTCCAACCTGGCTTGAGCCAATTTAATCCGGAAGCGATGCCGGTGTAAAGGTTATCTTGCCAACGTATGGGTGGATGATTGCTGCGGGGCTTAGCAGCTGTTGCTACTAAAATTAAACCCGTGACCCGCTTTGGCAGTCGCAGCGCTAGTTCTATTGCTAAGATACCACCTAGCGACCATCCTAATATCAAACATTTATGAATCTGAAAGCGATCCAGAAGCGCTTCTAGGTCTGTGAGATGATCGGACATCTCAAAATCACCCTGAAAGCGACTTTTTCCGTATCCGCGCAAATCGGGGGCGATAGTTTGAAAGCGTTTGCAAAGATGATCGGTAAACACACAAAGGCTGCTTCCAGAACCAGGATGGCCGTGCAAGCAAAGAATTGGAAAACCTGCGCCCTGGATGTAGACATTAAGATTGGCAGCAGGTAAGGTGGAGTTTGGTTGGCAATCGCCCATTACTGCTGATTTTCCTTTCTACGGACAATAAAAACTACCATTTTAAGTTTTGGGGTCGTGGGGATTTTGAGGTGTTTGGGGAGCACACCACTGACTTATGGGTTCAATCCTAGCCTGCTCGAGCAATTTTTTGATTTGGAACTCCCTGCATTGATAATTGCTTGCTAATAGTTGCCCGGCTTGATTTTTTGCGTCTTCAACAGATACACCAAATGCAATTATTTCTTCATCTTTGTTATTTGTAATGCTGTCAATTGGTACAACACAAATGTATTGCGGTTCGTTTGGTCTGATTTCCTGTACCATTGCTTGTACTGAATATAAATACAACACCCCCTAGCTTGCTGCTTTTTTGCCAGTAGCTAAGGGGATTTGGTATTGCTCATCCCCACGAGCTTTGCTCATCCCCACGAGCTTAGGGACAACGGGGATGAATTCCTCCCTGGGTACAAATATAAGCTAATTGTTTGGTATCTAAATTTTTCACTTGGCTAAAATCAACTCCCTTAACAACAGCAGATTGGGAACCAAAAGCTGGAGTTTGGACAAATTGGTCTGCGGGATCTTGTTTGCTTGGAGAGAGAATTGCTCCTTGAAAATCAGCACCTGTTAAATTCGCATCGCGTAAATCTGCAAGACTGAGGTCAGCGTTGCGGAGATTAGCTTGCTCGAGGTTAGCAGAACGCAAATTCGCGTTTGTAAGGCGAGCGGCGCTTAAATTAGCATGGCTAAGATCGGCTCGATCCAAATCTGCTCCTGATAAATCGGCTGCTTGCCAGTCTGTTTTACTTAAGTTAGCAAAAGACAATTGCGTACCTATGGCGACAACCCGACCCAAGCGAGCAGCATATAAATCGGCGTCGTTTAATTTTGCTTCTCCCAGATCGGCTCCGGTCAGGCTAGCATTTTCTAAAACAGCTCCGCGCAGATCGGCTCCTACTAACTGGGCGCTGCTTAAATTTGCACCCACCAAACGGGCGTTGGATAAATTCGCTTTGTTGAGGTTAGCGCGACTGAAATCTGTACGAACCATCAAAACACGACTGAGATTTGCTTCGCTGAGATTGGCTTTTTTAATTTGAGCACCACTTAAATCTGCTATGCGATCGTCAAAGGTATCCCAGCGTCCGTCTTCACCTACTCCCCGAAAACTGCTTCCTTTCAAACTAGCATAGGATAGGTCGGCGCCTTTGAAATTCACTCCAGATAAGTCAATTTTGTCTAGTACTAAGTTAAATAAGGGAGTATCTCCAGAGCCTCTTTGGAATAAGACTGCACGGCTAAGGTCAATATCGTCGCTTTTGGCACCGTGCAGTGCCAGTATTTTATTAATCGTTTGCTGGTTTGCTTGTAAGCGCTGTTGCCGCCCTTGATAGTCCGAGGATGGATTGTTGCCTGCAGATTCTAAATCGGCAGCAAGAGATTGGTTCATGCGTTTTAAATCGGGAATAGCTGCCGGACCGATGTTAGCTAAAGCTTGCTGAATAGTTTCCACAATGGCAGGGTCAGTTTCTTTGGCCAATAAGTCCACCAGAAATTGAATCGCTTGTGGATCTTGGATGGTGCCCATAGCCATTATGGCACTGCGGCGTTCTTCAACGCTGGCATGGGAGCTGGGATTTAATTGATTGACGATCGCCAGAAACTGTTGGCTGTGCCGCTGTTGTATCGCCCGGCGATTTTGTTGAGTTTGAATGTAGATCTGAGTGGCGACTATGGTTACCAATACACCAACCATGCTGCCGCAGGCGATCGCCAATAATTTTACGCTTGGGTTGCGTTGCAACTTTGCCCACCATGCATTTGCGGTATTGGGTCTAGCTGTTTCTGGGGTGATCACCACCGATGCGATCGCTGCATCTTCATCCGCGTCTTGTGTCCAGTTTGTCTGTTGTCCTGGTGTAAACGCTTTGGTAGCATCTATAGTATATGTGCCTGCAATTGTATCGTGCAGGGCGCGGCCTCCTTGCCGCCAAGACAAAAAGCCAGTTGCTTCTGCTAGCAACACTAATCCGGTCAAAACTGTAAACGCACCTACACTAGGAAACAAAAAGCTGTGGCGCCAAAGCAGGTAGGCTGCAGATAAGGAAATTCCCCAACGACCAATTCCTTCTCGCACCAACACAGCTACGATTCCAGGGGGATTGCCTTTCTCGTCGATAACTCGAATACCGAAATTACGTTTGGGAATTGTACTGCCTGTTTTTGCCAGCAGATGCAGCTGCCAACCGGAAACTGCTAGGGGAGCTAGTATTGCTACTGTCCACAGAAAATTTGTCGGCCAGGCTACATTCCTAGTGCCATAGCTAACTGGTAAAGCCAAAGGACGGGCAATTTCTCTTTCTGTAACGACCAGCAGTGGATTCAGCGGTACTCGATTCATATCAGTTCTAGAATTAAGGTAAGCACCTATACTAAAAGGCACCAATCCACTAACAACTACTAATGTCACTTCTGCTGCCCAAGCTGCTAGACGCCTTGTGGTAAAGCGCGAGATTTTCCTTTTCCCTTGTTCCTTGTTTGACTGGCTGGAATTAGATTGATTTCTATTTCTCCTCACAATTGGGCTTGCCATTGCCTATTTTCCTTATATATATTTTTACGCAGACACTGCGTGTTTAAATATACTCTTATTTTCCTTGTCTGCTACTGGAGACGATTATTTTGTATCCAAAGTACACTAGCCCTGCCAAAAGTGCCAAACTAATGGCTGAAGCCACAAATTTAAGCGCAGCTTGCAGCAGAGCAATACCTAATAATATCCCTACGCTTGCGGCTACAAGCTTTCCCGTCCCCGATAGGGAGTTGAACCAAGTTGCAATTTGCTCTGAGAAAGACACTTGTGTTGCATCGGGCTGATATTTTCTTCTAGAAGAGGAATTAATTTCTGCTTCTAATTTTTGCAGGCGTTGTTGCAAGTCTTCTTCAGGTTGAGGATTCATCTGTTTTGACCTTAGCAAATAAGTAGTTGTCTTAGTGATTTTAGCGAAAGTCTTTGCTTGCCAGTCAGCGATCGCTAAATTCTCAATCTTTATGTGATTTCCTGGAGATATTTATACAAAAAATCAAATTTTATACATCTATTTGCGGAACTAAGTTGCTTTGCTATCGTCTTCCAATTAGGAATCTAAGCCCTATAAGCATGATTGCCAGTTTGAAAAAATCAAAAGTAATGTTAACTTTATGAAGCTGCGATTTTTGGCTAAATTTACTTCTATTTTCTTCATCTTAGCAGCAAGTTCCATTTGCAGCTTTCCCGAGCCCGCACTAACAGAAGTTGTCAAAATTGCTCCTCATTTTCAACCAGATCCCCTAATTCTCACAGGTCAATCTGGAGGCCAAAACTCCAGCAATTGCGGTAACATCAGTAAGCTACCAAATCAAGTTCTTCAGCTAACAGAATCAATGTCATACTTAAAATTAAGGGTGGAAGGTAGCGGACAGCCAACTCTTTTAATTGATGGTCCGGGAGGACGCTTTTGCGTACTAGCGGAGTCGGGAGGAAAACCAGAAATGTCGGGTTTTTGGACAAAAGGAGTTTACTCGATTTACGTAGGAGAATTATCTGCAGGAAACCATACTTATATCCTTTCAATTTCTGAACAAAAAAACAGCACTCCTTAACCATCGGAACGCTTAACTTTCCAAAACAAAGTTTAAACGATCTCAAGCTACTTAATTATAGTTAAGAGTTTTATAAGCATTTTGGGATTCGGAAGGATGAAAGCGAGAAAGACAAGCTTCTAAGTGTTCACAATCTTCGCACTGAGGTTCTTTCCCCGGATGGGGACAGTTACATGGAGATTTGGAAAAACACTCCGCTGGTGTTTTTGCTTTCAAGTTATCTAGAAATAGTTCTAAACAAACTAGCAGATCTTGAATACACATTTTTCCTAAATTAATAAATATAATCTTTGATTATAGATAAATAGTAAAGTCATCTCTTCCTCCGCAGGAAGAAACTACAATACCTTTGCTTGCAAAAGGATCCGAGCCTGCAGATTGGAACCAGTATCAAACAGTATAATTTCACCGCCTATAAATAATAAATCTAACCAAAGATAGAGTAATTTTCTGTAAAAAGAATCATGGACAAAAACAAATAATTCTTGTTCTAATATAAGGAATTAATACTTTGTAGCTAAAGATGGTAAAGTCAACTCAGGAAGTAAAAAATAACTTTATTTACGCACAAAGTCGCTATCACGGCAAATTTAGACCAGAGTACCTAGCCTTTAACGCCAATTTGCAAGAATTTGCTAACAAGGTGGGTTATATCAGCGCTTTAGAAACTGCTGGTAAACTTTCTCCCGAAGAAGCTTACAAGCAAATTTGCGCCCTTTGGAAGCAATTAAAACACAGCAAAAAACAGTTGGGAATTGGTAACCAAGGACAATTTTAAAGTAAATTTCTATACTGATAGTTTCAGGCTCTTGCCTATTTTCCCTGTATTGTTCTTGGCAACTCTACACAAAAAGTAGAACCTTCACCCACCTTGCTATTAACGGTGATAGTTCCCTTCATCAAATGCACTAACTTCTCAACTATAGATAAACCCAAACCCGTACCGCTGTGTTTGCGGGAAAGAACTTGGTCTATTTGTCGAAACTCCTGAAAAATTTGTTGCAAGTCTGTTTCTGCAATACCTATTCCTGTATCTTGAACTATCAATACTATTTTGTCTACCGTTACTTCCCGCGCTTCTACAGTGACACTACCTATATCAGTAAACTTAATGGCGTTAGAAAGTAAATTGACCAAAATTTGTTGAACGCGGGTGCTGTCATTGATAATGATAGGATTTTCCAGCTGGACGCTCACGTTTAAAGCTAGCTTTTTTTGCTCCGCCAAACAGTGCAGCTCTTCTGTTACCTTAACGATCAGTTCCTCTAAATTCAATTCCTCTGGTTTTAACTGCAACCTACCAACTTCTAGCTTGGAGAAGTCAAGAATATCTTCTATTAGCGCTAGTAAGTGTTTGGCGCTACTGACAATACGTTCTACCATGTTCCTGGTTTGAGGAGAAAAGCGATCGTATTGCGGACGCAGCAGCAATTGGGAAAAACCCAGTATAGCATTCATAGGCGTGCGGAGTTCGTGAGACATCATCGCCAAAAAGTGGGACTTTAGCTTTGCTGCTTCTTGTAGTTGTAAGTTTTGAAGTTGCATGGTGCGAATTTTCTGTTCTACTTGCTTGCGAGTGGTAATATCTCGCACCAACCAACGCCAACCTTTGGGTTTTCCCGTACTGTCACGGATGGTAGCAATGCTAATTGCAGCTTCAAAGATCAGGTTTTCTCGTGTTTGCATGCGGATTTCCCAATCTTGAATTTTTTCTATATTTTGCAGTCGCAATAATTGATTAGTAAAATTCCGACGCTCGTTTTCGGGAATAAACTGAGCAAGCAGTTTTCCCACAAGGGAATTTTGTGATATTTTTAGCAAATTGGCAGCAGCACGGTTAGCTTCTAGAATTTTGCCGTCGATATCGGTTACCAAGTAAGCATCTGGCGCAAAATCAAACAACTGTTGGTAACGCTGGCGCTCTGCTTCTAGAGCTTGGCGAATGGCTACTAGTTCTTCATTCTGTTGGCGTAGTTCCTCTTCTGCTATGCGTAGTTCTTCTAATGCTGTATTTAGTCTTTTGAGAGACTCTTGTAAAGGTGTTGGTGGGGATAAAGGCGAAGAATTAGCTTGTATATTTAGTTCGCTGGCCTGTTGATGGACTCTTTCGACTTGTTGTCTAAACTTGTATGCATTCACGCTAACCTCCTGTGATTGTATAAATGTTTTTAATTTGAATTTCTGAAATTGGGGATCGATAGTATTTGGGTGTGGGGCTAGAAATTTATGGAAATTTAATTTTTAACTTGCCTTGGTTTGGGCAATTACTTTCATCCGGAAATCAACAGAGGAAAACAGTTTCTGGCATACTAGAACAAAAATACTACCTAGGAAGCTAAAACTTTTTTGAAAATAGGAAAATTTAAAATTATTTTGGTTTTGAGGGAGACAAATTATAGAGTACATTAGTTTCAGTTGCTTGGAATGTCAGGGAATCACGGCTTGGGCCTTTGATTTTACAATGCCAAATATTTAGTGTTTTTGTATCCCCTCAAGAGTAAGAAAAATAGTTACTCGAATAAAAGTTAGACTCTACCTTAGATAGTACTTATGAAGTTTTAAATATCTGCTGGCAAAAAAATAGCAGAAACTCTTTCCAGACCAGGAAAAGGCATCTAAAAGTTTATGCTTGTAATGAAAATATAAATTTGTTAAAAGGGATATTTAATTTTTAAATTCTAGATAATATATCTATCTGGTGGGTGTTGCACCACCGAATTTAATTATTAGCGCGATCGCAATGCTGACTGCCAAAATCAGGATTGTACTTAGAGCAGAACCGAATCCCCAATTTTGGGTTGCGCCGAGAAATTGGTTATAGATTAATCGCGCTACAGTCATGCTGGAAGCGCCGCCAAGTAATTCTGGGTTAATAAAATCTCCCAAGCCACTAATAAATACCAAAAAGGAACCTACAGCAATGGCGGTAAAGGTTTGAGGTACGGTGACTTTCCAAAAAGCTTGAGCTGGGTGGGCGCCCAAGTCAGCTGCTGCTTCTAGTAAACGTCTGTCTAACTTTTCTAAAGAAGCATATAAAATTAAAACCATGTAGGGCAGCAAGCTATAAGTCATGCCAATTATGACAGCAAAAGTGCTGTTAAGCACATCTAAAGAGGGAAGTCCCAAGCTAGTTAAAACTGTATTCAGCAGACCTGTAGGACGGAGAATTGTAATCCAAGCGTAACAGCGCAGCAAAGAAGAAGTCCACAATGGCAATACAAAGGCGATGAGGAGTAAATTTTGCCAACGCTTGGGAGCCATTTGAGCCAGCCAATAGGCGATGGGAAAGCCGAGAAGTAGACAAATTATTGTCGTACTAACAGCAAAGAAGAGCGATCGCCCTAAAACTCGCAGGTACAAGGGGTCTAAGATCCGGATATAATTATCAATTCCCCTGGGTATTACCACATCTCCCGGTCGAATTCCAGGTACCAAACTTAATTCCACAATCAGCAGTGTTGGCAACACCAATAGCAATAACAACCAAATTCCTGCTGGTGCTAGCAATAACAGCGGTTGTAACAAATCCAACAGAGAATAACGCCTTGGTGACACCACTGAAGATTCGTCTGGGGAACTTGTTTGCGAACGAGGAATTTGTATAGACATAATTTCCACAAATCTTTTTTAGCTACTAGTTAGTTCTGTCCAGTAGCGATTGTAAATTTCTTCGGTTGTACCCAAAGGAGCGATGCTTTCGCACTTTTGTAGCAAATTTTCTGGAGGAAAAAGTTCCGTATTTGTTTGAATTTTTTTGGGTAATTGCTCATAGGCGGCGCGGTTGGGAGTAGCTATGGTTAGAACTTGACTTGTTTTTGCTGCTACTTCTGGTTGTAGTATAAAGTTGAGCCAAGAATAAGCTCCCTCAGGATTGGGTGCTGTTTGGAGAATAACTACTGTATCAGTCCACAAAGAAGAACCACTTTTAGGTATCACATACTTTAATTTGGGATTTTCTTGGCTGATTTTTACTCCATCGGAGGAATAGCACATTGCCAAAATTAAATCGCCTGCAACTATTTGATTGCGCCAAGCATCAGTTTCAAAGGCGGCGATCGCACCTTTGAGCTCTTTCAATTTTTCATAAGCTTGTTTGATTTCTGCTTCGTTCTTTGAGTTATAGGAATAACCCAGCATTCGTAATGCTGCACCCATGACTTCTCGCACGTCATTGAGCAAAGTCATGCGTTTGTAGAGCAGTTCTTTGTTTTGCCACAGATATTCCCAATCCTGGGGTGGATTTTTGAGAATTTCGGAATTATAAATTAAACCCGTTGTTCCCCAGCTGTAGGGAATGCTGTAGCTATTATCAGGATCGTATGTAGGATTTTGAAATCGGGGAAATAAATTTTCTAATCCTACCAAACGCTGATGGTTTAGTCGGGTAACTAATCCCTTTGCCACCATTTTCTGCACCATGTAGTCAGAAGGGTAGACAATACTGTAAGAGCCTCCTCCTCCTGCTTGCAGCCTAGCCAACATAACTTCGTTGGAATCGTAAAAACTAGCAACAACTTTTATTCCTGTTTGGGCGGTAAAAGTTTTTAATAATTCCGGGTTTATGTATTGCGTCCAAGTGTAGATATCAAGTTGATCTCGCGAAGTTCCACCAGTGCTAGAGGAAGCTCGAACATCAGCGAGTTTCCAACCACAGCCTCCTCCTACTGTTAAAGATAGGCTAGAAAATGCTATTGCACTTTGTAAGAATCGTCGCCTGTTGCTCATTAATTTACCAGTCATTAGTCAAGTTCGTTACTGTTGACTAATTGCCAAACAATCTGTTTCGTGCCACCAAATGTAAATGGGTGTGTCTGAAGTTGGCAAGGAACCCAAGGTGTTGGGTTGTATTACAGTAATTTGTACGCCCGGTTGCAGTTCGACTACATAATTAATATGGGTTCCCAAATACATAACGTTTACTAGTCGTCCCTCAAAGTTGTTAATTGGCGAACTGGGTTTGTAAAGTGAAATTTGAATCTTTTCCGGACGAATGCTGACTGCTACTGGTTGCGATACTTCTGCAATTGTATCAGCGGTGCGAGAGACAGTGATTTTCAGCCCTGTTTTCGTCAAAACCTGCAACTTGGAGGGGTATACTTCTATGATTTCACCTGCTAGCAAATTCGTATCACCGATAAAATCGGCAACAAACGCTGACCGGGGTTTTTCGTAAATTTCCCTGGGTGTGCCAACTTGTTCGATTTTACCGTGATTCATCACAGCAATGCGATCGCTCAAAGATAAAGCTTCTTGTTGGTCATGGGTGACCATAATGAAGGTCAAACGCAGCTGTTTGTGTAAATGAGATAGTTCTACCTGCATTTGTTTGCGCAGTTTCAAATCCAGAGATCCTAAAGGTTCGTCTAATAACAGTACTGCGGGACGATTGACTATTGCTCGCGCTAAGGCCACCCGTTGTTGTTGACCTCCGGAAAGTTGACTGGGAAAGCGGGATCCCAATCCTTCCATTTTCACTAGTTTCAAAGCGTCTTTGACTTTGCTTTCTATTTGAGCTTTGGTTAATTTTTTGAACTGCAGTCCGAAGGCGATGTTATCCCATACATTCAGATGGCTAAACAGTGCGTAGCTTTGAAATACGGTATTGACTGGTCGACGGTAAGGAGGAACGTTGGTCATCAATTGACCTTGAATTAAAACCTTACCAGCGTCAGCCTTTTCAAATCCACCTATTAAACGCAACGTTGTTGTTTTTCCACAACCTGACGGTCCAAGGATGCTGAAAAATTCTCCTTTTTTGACATCCAAGTCAATTCCATGTACCGCTGGTTCTTGATTAAAAAATTTGAAGACATTACGCAGTTCAACATCAAGGGTATTAGAATCTGTCACTTCCCCTTGATTTGACGTCAAACTAGAGTTCATAGTCCTGAGGGCAGAAGCTCATATGTGTTAATAAAGAGTGTAATTGTGATTCTCGAGTTCGTTTTTCACCTTATCTTCATAACAGGGAGTTGTGTCTAAATTTACAAAGCATCCTGATTTCATTTCCAATTTCAAAAAAAATGCAGTTTAGACTTGGATACATTCTATCTGGTCACGCCACTATCCTCGCTCAGGAGTATACTTTTTTTTGGGAGATTTTGTACCCTAAATGCCGCTCCCCCATATAGTTTATTTTTATACATGTAAAATTGTCGAAAATTCCTTGTTTTTCCTATGTCTTTATTAAAATTACCCAATTATCTAGTAAAAAAAGATACTCGCACTGTTGGTCGAAATCACCAATCTGCATTTTTAATTGTATTTACCTTGGTCATGGTAGTTGGGATTGTAGCTCGTTTGGCATACTTGCAAATCTTGGAAGGATCGAAATTTAAAGCACGAGCAGAAGCGAACCGAATTCGCATGATTCCCAAACAACCAGAACGAGGTAATATTTTCGATCGCAACGGGAAATTATTAGCTTCCACTCGCTATCCTCATTCGGTGTATTTGTGGCCTATGGCCCATACCAAGCCGTCTTGGTCTGTTGTCGGTCCTCGCTTATCGCAAATTCTCAAAATTCCCCTACAGGATATCGAACAAAAGCTAGAAGAGGCTGGTCCAGCTTCCACTTCTTTGGTGCGTATTGCTCGCGATCTCAACGAAGCACAAATTACGGCATTAAAAGAGTATGATAGCGAGCTACAAGGTGTGGAAATTCATACGGAAGCAGTACGCTACTATCCTTACGGCCGGAAATTAGCTCACGTACTAGGATATACTCGAGAACTGACTCCCCAGCAACTTCAAGAAAAGAAAAAGGATGGCTATCGACTGGGAGACGTGCTCGGTCAGATGGGCGTGGAAAAGGCGTACGAAAGTATACTCAGGGGTGAATGGGGGGGTCAGCAGGTAGAAGTAGATAGTGCAGGGCGCCCGCAAAAGATTTTGGGAGAAAAACAGGCAAAAGCTGGTAATGACTTACACTTAACTATAGATTTGGACGTGCAATTGGCTGCAGAAAAAGCCTTGGGCAATCGCAAAGGTGCGATCGTGGCCTTAGATCCCAACAACGGTGCGGTGTTGGCTATGGTGTCCCATCCCAGTTTCGATCCCAATATTTTCTCCAAACAAAAACTCAGTCAACAAGATTGGCAGAGTTTGCAAGGTAAGGATCATCCCTTAGTCAATCGTGCTTTAAACGCCTTTCCACCCGCCAGTACTTTCAAAATTATTACTACAACAGCAG
The DNA here is from genome assembly GCA_000332255.1 of cyanobacterium PCC 7702. Taxonomy (GTDB): domain Bacteria; phylum Cyanobacteriota; class Cyanobacteriia; order Cyanobacteriales; family Nostocaceae; genus Chlorogloeopsis. The sequence goes on from KB235926.1 coordinate 589,416, forward strand.
GACTGGAATCAGGAAAATTTTCTCCCAACACAATTTTACAAACTTACGGTTCTTTGAATATTGGTGGCGTTACTTTTGGGGAGTGGAATCATGCTGGATTTGGACCTTTAGGTTTTCCGGGAGCGATCGCCATGAGCAGTAACACTTTTTTTTACCAAGTCGGTAGAAAAGTTGGTGGTCCTACCTTGATTGCCTGGACTCGTAAATATGGCTTTGGTCAAAAAACTGGCATTGAACTAGCCTCAGAAGAATCAAAAGGTTTAGTTCCTGATGAAACTTGGAAACAAAAAGTTTGGAAAATGCCTTGGACTGTTGGTGACACGATTAACATGTCAATTGGTCAAGGTGCATTGCAAGTTACTCCATTGCAATCAGCAATCATGTTTGCTGTACCCGCCAATGGTGGTTTTCGTGTTAAACCCCACCTGCTCAAAGACCACGAAGAAGCAAAAAACTGGCGCGTATCCTTGAACATGAAACCCTCAACCATTGCAGTTCTTCGTGACGGACTGCGCAAGGTAATTACCGAGGGTACGGGTAAACGTTTAAATGTGCCATCGATTCCTCCTACCTCTGGAAAAAGCGGTACAGCAGAAGCAGGTGTGGGTCGTCCCAACCATACTTGGTTTGGTGCTTATGCTCCTAGTAATAAGCCAGAAATTGTCGTTGTAGCCTTTGGAGAAAATTCTGGGGATAACGGCGGTACGGTTTGTGGACCTATGGTCTTGGAGGTATTGGAAGCTTATTTTCACAAGATGTATCCAGGGAAGTTTGCCAAATCAGAACTGAAAAATTCCACCACCCAAACTCAAAGCTCTGGTGATTAGCTTTTTTGAGGCAAAATGTCCTCTGCAGGCGAGAAATCGCCAACTCCAAACCTGGGGCTAACTTAACATTTAGTTATTAGCTCCAGAACAAAATTAAGCAGGTGGATAAAGCACATGAAAACACCAAAAATAGTAGTGGAAACGGGTGCAAATCCGGGGTTGGGACTTGAGAGTTCTCGCCAATTACCTCGAAAAGGATATAAAGTAATTATCACCAATCGCGATCGAAATAAAGGTCAACTGCCACCGAAAAACTACAAGCGGAAGGTTTGGATGCGGTCTACCATCCCCTTGAAAGCATCCGCAACTTTACAGTTTTAGTTTTTGGCTATGAATTTTAGTTTTTCTTAGAAAAGAAAGCTTTAAACCTTGATTAAATGAAAGTTTCAGAGGTGAGTGAAGTGATGATTTATGGTTCTTTGCTTCGTTTTATAATCAAGCAATTAGGTACTTAAAATTTACTTTGCCAATCAGCTTTCAGGTTAATCCAAATTAGTTTTTAACCAGAATAACCAAGGAGAAATAATTGCTTCATCATGATTAGCTTGTATGAAACTCAAAGCTTGTTCAGCTATTCTTAGTGACGCTAAACATTTTGCAGAACAAGGTAGATGACAAATTAATGACTTTCCATCTAAATAGCCGCTCGGGTTAATCAAACGGAAACGCCCAACAAATAACCACGTAGCAACTTCTGCTGCAATAGTATCAATATTTGCCTCACCAATTACGGATACAAAATTACAGCAACAAGCAGGATAACCCAGAAGCTTTCCAAGCCTTGATTCATGAGGCTCTAGGCTTCGATCAACAGAAAGGATCATGTTTGCCAAATGTATGTCACGTGCTACGCAAACATAGCCTTCATCATCCACTTGAAAGGCAAAGCTGTATTGTTCACACCAAGTAGCCAGTTTTGTCAAACCGATCGCCTGTTGCACCCTTACTCTAACGGCAGGTTTATTACATACGACAAAATGCAGAAAGTCAACAGTTGCTGAGGCAGGTAATACTTCTTTAGGAAATGAGCGTAGTGCTTGAAGCATAGTCATGTTTAGGTTCACGTCGCCAAATCATAGCTAGTTGTGGGATACTTGTATCCTCAACAACTTGAAAGTCAGCCGCCTCTGCTGCCCGTCGGGAAGCTATATTAGACTTCCGCATATGAGCAATCACTTCATTATGTTCACTCTGTTCACAGGCTTTCCGATATGCAACACGTCCGATGTGTCGTCCTTGATGTTGTGCGTTTACTTTAATTTGTAGCGAAGCATGGCGACCAAAAGGTGCTTCATCTATGATATTTATGTAAACATAGCCAACACGTTGGTCAATAACATTGATATGCCAGTACGCTCCTCCAGGATCTCCCCCACGACCTTTGCTACCTTTTCCTTGCACTAGGTGAATATCTTCTGGATGAACTGGCTCTTGTTGCTTTTTAGACACTGAATTGTGAGGTTTTCGTTTTGCCGAACGCTTTTGAGTTGCCATTAATAGTTTAACTTTGAAAGTTTAAGCAGCAGAATTTATCCCTAACTTGTCAATATGATAATTAATCCGCTCTGTTGCTTTCGACCAAAACTCTGCTGGAAAAAATCCAGGTGATAAAGCTACTGTTACATTTACAATTCGCTCAAGAACTCCTTGCAAATATAAGGCATCAAAAACCGAATCGATGTCCTTTAATATTTTGTGGATAGCAGGATCGTGACGAGAGCTATGCAGTTCCCAATCTGAATCACCATTAAAACGATTGTTAAAGTAATCTAAGTCAATATGTAACAGAGTGGGTACATTAGGCAAGCTATGCAACCAGTCTTCTGGTTTGGCACTTACAGAATATGTACTCAAGTTGCCAAGGTTATCGTTAATTGGCTCCAACATACCTTCTAAACGTACAGATGGTCTCAACATATTTGGATTTAACAATTCATCAACTTTAGTGGCTCGTTCAAGACGATACATACCACAACGACTAGAGCTATATCCTGTAGCACATAAATGACGAATATGCAGCCGAGGAATTTGGTAAAGCAGGGGAACAATAAAACTTCCAATCCCAATTGCTCCACTGTTAATTGCAGCAGAAACTGTTTCTGGCATCAATAAGTCTACACATTGCTGAGTAACAACATCGTTCCACCCACCTGGGTTGAACCACAGTCGGGGACTCATAAGATCGTCATGATCATCTACATGAAGCAGTACCACATCTGTCGGTAACGCATTATTAGCGGCACACACAGTTAGCCAACGACTCCATGAAAATAGTGTCCATGAATCATTCAGCGATAATTGCCATTGCCGCTCTTGCCTTACAGAAAAAGGAATATCTTCCACGTCTACATTTTGTGACCACCAATGCAATCCCTTTGTCAGGTTTGGATCAACATAAAATTCAGCAGTAGTGGGCCATTTAAGAGTAATCGACCAACCTTCATCAGTTAAAGTACTCGTAACAATTTGATTTGGGAAATAACTACGAAGAAGCTCAGCGCGAGCTTGTTGATCATCAGGTAATAGATGGTGTGGGACAACTATCATTAAAAAGTCTCAAAAGTAGTTTGTTAATGGTACGCGATAAGTATGGTTCTTTTCCTCGTGACATTATTATCTGTCCATGACAAAGGAGTAACTAGGAGAGTTTTGAAATCAAAGATCAGTGTTATGAATTTCACACTTTAATAGCTCCCATATTAGTTGTAAGTTCTTCTAATTGCTCAACCATCTCTCTACCTGCTGTGGTTAAATGAGTGCGCTTGAGTGTGGGTATTGCTACTAAAAGACGTGTGCGTATTGTTTCAACTTGATTTTTAGCACGGACTTTTATTTGATCTTGTCCTTCTCTAGACAAATAAGCCCAAAACTCCAACAAATGTGTGAACACAAAAATTGCATGTAATAAACCACTGGGAGGTCTTAAATCTTCCCGCCACGGAGAAGGTACAAGTGGTGCATCAATTTCGATAAGAGGAATGGAGCGTTGTAATAAGTAGAGCTTTTGATGCCGATGCTCGTGGATTAAAGAATCTGCAAGGTCGTATTGGTCAATATATCTGCTGCCTTGCCTGATTGACACATAAAGCGCACCCGGAACAGAATTATCACTAAATGACACTACTTTGTCTGGATGGGCTGTTGGGTCTTTAATAAATTGAATCTCTGGACTGATTGTTATAATTTCTGACAATAAGGCTGGCCGCCAAGATTCGATCAATTTTAGACTTTCATGCACAATAGTTGTGCCAATGTTTCCAACTTCATCGCTTTCAAATAATATTCGTTGACCAAATGGGAGTCGTAGCCAGAGATCATCCCTATTAATATAGGGTACGCCTTCATTTGGGGATTTCAGCGATTCCGCAAGCTCCTCAAGGTAGTTGATGTCTGGTGCAATTAATTCACCATCAATAGAATGTATTGTAATACCATTAGATGCTTGTAGCATCACGGTAGTCCATAAAACCACAGACGGACGAAGTACCAGTTTGTTCAAAATTTCAGGCGGACAAGTCTGAAATTGATTAATAATATCCCGTTTCCCTGGCTCCTTTTCAAGAACAGCCATCAGTGCTTTTTCAAATTCCTTTCGAGCATCGGCCGCCCAGTGTTCGAGAAGTTGTTGAATACTAGCACTTGATGTTAAAGGTGATTCAAACGCAGCAATATCAATAAAAGCAATCCCTTTAGTTTGGCGGTTAAGCTGCTGTTTCTCAATTTCATCATCCAACTGTTGCATTAATCGATTACGGGCGTGAGTAATGAGTGCAAACATTTCACGACAGTATACAGTTTGATGTAAAAAACCATCTGATCCGTATCGATGAGGTACTGAGCCTCCCCCACAAATTTCTACAACAGAACACTTTTGACATGTTGAAGCCAAATTCTCTCGACGCAACAGCTTCCTATGTTCTTGAAGTTGGGGCAAAGCGGCAGCATCAGCAATAGAAGCTGTTTCTAATCCAATCCCTAATGCTGTAGCTCCTTCTATTGTAATTTTTAATACATCTAAATCATGATATGTTCCATCGGTTTCTATTGTTAAAAGGCTGATATCACCCAACCCTAGTGCATCAGTTTCACTGGGTAGCCCGGCCAAGGCATTTAAGATAGCATCAAAACTTCTTATTGGTAGATGAGGATATTTATCAAACCAAAGGTCAAAAGCTTGAATTAACCACGATACGTATAGTTCAGGAATTTCATTTCGTCCTGGAGGTAATCGCAGGTAGTTCGCATCAGGCAAAAGAAAATCAAGACGGGGAGGCTGGTGGGCATTAAAAAATTCTAATAATTCCTGTGGCGACACTGCTGGATCAATGACAGCAATTAGCCCAGCATAAATTTGAGAATAATCTTTTAAACGGTTTAATGCTGCTTCAACTGCTCTAAATGATGACTTACCTTTATGATCGAGTCGGTGTAAATCGTTTACTTTTTCTGGCCCATCAAGACTTAGGGAGACACCGATATCCTCTGCTGCAAAAACGTTAAGAGATGCTTCATTAAGCAACACACCATTTGTCTGAAGCGAAAAGCTCACTTTGCAGAAGGGTGTTACCTCTGAGCGAATCCAACTAACTGTCTCGACAATCCGCTCAGCACCAGCTAAAAGTGGCTCGCCACCATGAAACACAACAGCAATTTCCTCTATATTCTCACTTTGAACATATTCTGCAATACGCTTAGCAAGTAGTTGGCGGTGTTTCTCCGACATAATCGAAGGTCGAAGTCGCCAACTCTGATCTGCATGACGATACATATAACAGTAGTCACATGCAAGATTACAGCGTGAAGCGATTTTGACTAAAAAACAAGTGAGACGAGGATTACTCTGCATTAGTGTTTACAAAGAGCTAAGAGCGATTATGACGATGATGCATCCGATCATAGCTAGTAATAGCAGTTTCAATTTTTTCAACGGCTAGCAGTTTAGCTCGAACGCGATTAAGTGCTGGGTGTTTAGGGTTGAGACTTTTTATTATTTGAGAAAATTCTGATGAGGTGGCATTATTTAAATTTTCTTTATGATTTGAATTGGATTGTGATGTCGTGTGCAACATTATTATCTTCTGGTTTATTTACTCAATTGATAAGTTTTATTCTACTTAAGTGGTCTCAACTTAATTTGTGTAAAACAAGACTTACGCTACTATAATAAATGCAATTAGCTTTGACTGCCATAGCAGTGATACTCATTATTTTTTGCTTGCTAGAGGAAAACATCTCAACTGGAACAAATAAGCTAAAGACGTTGGTCATTCTCCGTGCATAACGGCGAGATTAGATTTTGCCCTCCTGACTGACTTATGCAGGTGATGCCTACAACAGGCTGCACCTACGCAAACTTACACATAGCCCCACTAAGTAAAAAATCTAACGTAAATTCCACATTTTGATTTACTGCGTGTGTTTCCATAGCAGATGCTTTGCAACACTATTTTGAGAATACATCACAGAGAATTTTGACTGTATTAGAAAATAGCAGTAACAATAGTAACAATATAAAGCTGTCTTCGGGAACTGGTGATTGGTAATTACCTATTCCTCCTTACCTAATTCCTCGCTCCCCAAACTATGGCCATAGTCAGAGCTATCCCAGAACAAGGTCAACTGGTTAACGTTCGCTCCCGGCAGTTCGTTGTTACGGATGTGCGTAATACGACTTTACCCACCAATCCAATGCTGAGTGCAGTGGAAAAGACCCAGCATTTGGTTAGTCTATCCTCTGTTGAAGATGATGGTTTGGGAGAAGAATTACAAGTAATTTGGGAATTGGAGCCTGGGGCAGTAGTTTATGAAAAGATGGAGTTGCCCAAACCCACAGGATTTGACCCACCTGCAAGGTTAGATGCATTTCTCGATGCCGTGCGCTGGGGGGCAGCATCAACAGCTGATATTCGTACTTTACAATCCCCCTTTCGCAGTGGCATTGATATTGAAGATTATCAGCTTGACCCAGTAGTGCGAGCAATTCAAATGCCTCGCGTTAATTTGCTGATTGCAGATGATGTCGGATTGGGTAAAACCATTGAGGCGGGGTTAGTTGCTCAAGAATTAATTATCCGTCATCGCTGTCGGCGCATTTTGATAGTATGTCCATCTTCACTGCAAATTCAGTGGCGAGACCAAATGCGCGATAAGTTTGGTTTGGATTTCCGCGTCGTGGATAGTGCCTTAATGAAGGAACTGCGGCGGAAGCGGGGAATCCACGTCAACCCCTGGCAACATTTTCCCCGGTTGATTACTTCGGTAGATTTTCTCAAACGCGATCGCCCTCTGCGCTTATTGCGCGAAATCTTACCCGCAGAAGGCGAACCAATGTATCCCCGGCGATTTGATTTGCTGATTGTGGATGAAGCACATAATGTTGCTCCCTCTGGTGGCGGGAACTATGCTGTGGATTCCTTGAGAACGGCTGCTATTCGGTTTTTAGTGCCGCATTTTGAACACAAGTTATTTTTGACAGCGACACCACATAACGGCTATCCCGAAAGTTTTACTGCACTGTTGGAATTACTGGATAGCCAACGCTTTGCACGGGGAGTAGCACCAGACCGTAAGCAGTTACAAGTAATCATGGTTCGCCGTCTCAAATCGGAGATCAAAGGTTGGGACGGTTCTGACTTATTTCCACAGCGTTTATTAGAAGCGATTCCTGTAGATTATCCCGCAGCCGAACGCCAAGCACACGCTGCTCTCAAGCGTTATACCGAATTGCGCTGCAAGGGGGTAAAAGATAATACAGAAAAATATGCTACTGAATTTGTGCTGAAACTGTTAAAAAAGCGGCTGTTTTCCTCTCCTCAAGCCTTCGCTCTCACTCTCGCCCAGCATGAAGAATCTCTACAAAATGCCCGTCGCCGCAGTTCTAGCAGTTTATCTCGACCAACCGAAGGAATTTTACGCCGCCAGTTAGCACAAATTGAAGAAGATTTTGCAGATGATGAGGTTTATGAAGAATCGGCAGATGAGGCAATTACTAATACCACTCGGTTATTTAGAGAACTGAGTGCAGAAGAACAGACCTTGCTGCGGCAGATGCGAGAATGGGCAGAGACAACATCAAATACTTTAGATACCAAAGCTAGAGAATTACTGAATTGGATTAATACCTACATTAAACTAGGTGGTAAATGGTCTAACGAAAGAGTAATAATTTTTACAGAATATCGAGCTACACAGAAATGGTTATATAACTTATTTGCCACAGAAGGGTTAGTAGATGGCGATCGCCTAATGACGCTTTACGGCGGAATGAAGTCAGAAGACCGAGAGCAGGTAAAAGCAGCGTTTCAAGCATCCCCTGATATTTCCCCAGTCCGAATTTTGCTGGCGACGGATGCAGCGAGTGAGGGTTTGGATTTGCAGAATTTCTGTTCACGCCTCATTCACTACGAAATTCCTTGGAACCCGAACCGCATGGAACAGCGTAACGGACGAATTGATCGTCACGGGCAAAAAGCTAAAGAAGTGAGGGTTTACCACTTTGTGGGTAAAGATTATCAGCATAATGCAACGACTGGTCTACGTCCTGGGGAGTTGGAAGGGGATTTAGAATTTCTCATGCGGGCGGCGTTGAAAATTAACAACATCCGCGAAGATTTAGGTAAGGTGGGGCCAGTGATTGCGGCGCAGGTGGAAGAAGCGATGATGGGGTATCGCAGCGTTTTGGATACTTCAGTCGCAGAAAGGGAATCTGAAGTTGTACGGCGGATGTTAAAGTTTGAGCGTCAGGTGCGGGAGCAAATTGAGAAACTCAGGGAACAGCTAGATGAAACGCGCCAGCATTTGCGGCTGACACCAGATAATATTGAGGCGGTAGTCAAAATTGGTTTGGAATTAGCCCAACAACCAGCTTTGATTGCTACCGAGGTAGAGGGAGTAAATGGACAAGTATTTTACCTACCACCATTAAAAAGTAGTTGGGCAGTTTGCAGCGAAGGTTTAGCCCATCCCCACACTAAAAAAATTCGTCCGATTGTTTTTGACCCGGAATTAGCACATGGTAGAGATGATGTAGTGTTAGCACACTTAAATCATCGTTTGGTGCAGATGTGCTTGCGCTTGTTACGTGCTGAAGTTTGGTCAAAAGAAGGTAGAAAAGCTTTGCACCGGGTAACAGCGCGTTTAGTTCCAAATTCAGTGTTGGATACACCAGCAGTTATAGCTTACGGTCGATTGGTGATTTTAGGTAGTGACCAGCAACGATTACATGAGGAAGTAATTACGGCGGGTGGGTTGCTCAAAGAAGGAAAATTTAGCCGTTTGGGTGTAATGAAAATTCAAGAAGCTTTAGCAAGTGCCTTACCAGAATTAGCACCGGAGAATATCACGCAGAGATTAGCCCAGTTATGGGATAGCCACGCATCGGCTTTAATGCAAGCTTTGGAGGCGCGGATGCAAGACCGTAGTAAAAGTTTACAACGAGATTTAGGCGATCGCGCTGCAAAAGAGGCAGCTGATATTACGGCGATTTTGACGGAACTGCGCCAAAGCATCCTTAATGAATTGGATGAACCTGAGTTTAAGCAGTTGGAACTGTTTAACACCACAGAAAAAGAACAGTTCGAGCGTAATATTAACAGCCTTAAAGCCAGAGTTGAACAAATACCCGCAGAAATTGAGCGTGAGGTGGCTGCAATCCAAGCGAGGTTTGCTAACCCAACACCAAGATTGTTTCCTTTGGCGGTTACTTACCTAATTCCTCAAAAGTTAGCACGGTGAGTATAATTGTAAATATAATTACAAAGTAATTTTGTGCGAATATGGCCAAAACACATTCGTTTGCAATTCTTGCACCTGTTCCAGAAATGCACTTGCTTTCAGCAATGGAGACAATAACTCAATTAGAACGTGAACTAGGTAATGAAGCGGTTAAAACGGCTTTTGGTAGTATGGATTTTGAGTTATTTCGGAAAGTTGATGAGTTACGGGGGGATAAAAGTGTCGAAGTATTAATTTATGCTTCTCACTCAGATACAGATCAACCTTTGGACTCAGAAGTGTCTTGGAAAGCTTTATACATCGGTCATGTAAATTCTCGTAATGGTAGGTATCCTGGTAACGCTAGGTTTCGTCCACCATCTACTGCTAGTGATAAGCCCACTTGGGCTAGTTTTTGGGAAGTGCAAGATTTGAAACCACTAACTTCTCCTAAAAAAATTGGCTCTTTAAAAGGTTTAGGTAAAAAGTCGTACTATAATCCTCGCTTTATTCCTGAAAGACCATTGTTAATTGAATACCCCTGATATTCTTATGATTTAAATAGATAAATAATTCTAGTCCATATCAAGTTACTAACTAATAATATTAAAAAATTAAAAATATGAGTACAAAAGGACTTGTTGTTTTAGTACCTTACAAAGCCGGACAAGAATTTTATTCCGACTATGAAGATGATTATGAATATGGAAATGAAGACGATGAAGAAAATGAAGAGTTTTTAGAAACGAATAAAGATGATGAAAACGATGAAGACGATGAAAAATTTTTAGAAGCGGATGAAGATGAGAATTTAGCTTATCTTCCTGTTTATGTTGAAACAGAGGATGAGGATTTAGCTTTAATGTCTGTCGCTTATGAAGCGTGTCAATGTAGATACGTAACTTTCTCATCATCAGATAAAACAGCACAAGAATGGGAAGATAGAGGTTATCCTGGAACGGTAGAAAATCCAGGAGTGGATTTACCTCCTAGCTACGAAGCCTTTGAAATTCCTGAACCTGGAGATTGTTTCTGTTGCGCTAGTATGGAAGATTACGAAGTTGTTACTCCAGAAGAAATGATCAAAAGATTAAAGATATCAAAAGCAGATTATATTCTCGTGTATTTAGAAGACGATGATGACTTATGGGAACAGTTCAATAATTGGTGTGTTAAATTTTTGAATTATTCTATTTTCCGACCTCACAAATAAATCTATTTAGGTAAATTTTCAGTTTAAAAACTAAACCCTATTCCCCATTACCCATTACCAATTCCCCATGTCTACCGCCCGTCATCACGCCGAATGGTTATCTTTAGTTGAAGCTTCTGGCCCATTTCTTAGTTTACCCGTACTGGTAAAAGCATTTCCTAATGGATTGGATGCTCACGATCCAGAACACTTGAAACTACTGCGGTTGGCTTGCGAGGAATGGCAGGATAACCAATTAGGCGCACGTCCTGACTCAGCGATTCATCGGGCTTGGGTGGATTTTGTGCTGCGGCAGACTTTGGAATTTACAGATGAGGTGTTGCTATCAGGGCAGCGCATTTCTACGGGGCTGGCTGCGACTATTGCAGAACATGGGGAAACCTTACGTCCTGACTGGGTGGTAGTAAATCCTACGGGAACACCAGACGCAGGGACACCTCGGTTGCTGGTACAAATTGTACCGCCTGAGCAAGATTTAGAAAAACCCCTGAAAGACCGTCGATGGAAAGCCAGCCCAGCAACGCGGATGATGGAGTTGCTGCACGCCTGTAATGTGCGGTTGGGGTTGGTGACGAATGGAGAACATTGGCTGCTGGTAAACGCGCCACGGGGGGAAACGACTGGTTTTATTTCCTGGTATGGGGTGCTGTGGCTGGAAGAACACATTACGCTGCGGGCGTTTCGGAGTTTGCTGGGTGTACAACGCTTTTTTGGGGTGGATGACTCCCAAACCTTGGAGACTTTGCTAAAAGAAAGTGTTACCGACCAGCAAGAAGTTACCGACCAACTTGGCTATCAAGTCCGCAAAGCAGTAGAGGTGTTGGTAGAGGCGTTAGACCGCATTGACCAAGATAGAAACCGCACTCTCCTGCAAGGTATTTCGGAAACCCAACTGTACGAAGCTGCGTTGACAGTGATGATGCGGCTGGTGTTTTTGTTTTCGGCGGAGGAACGGGGTTTGTTGCTACTGGGCGACCCGCTTTACGACCAGTATTATGCTGTTTCGACGCTGCGGGAACAGTTGCAGCAACGGGCTGATAAAGAAGGTGAGGAAGTTTTAGAACGGCGTTATGATGCTTGGTGTCGGCTGTTGGCGACATTTCGGGCAGTTTATGGCGGTGTTCAGCATGATACTTTGCAGCTTCCCGCCTATGGTGGTAGTTTGTTTGACCCTGACAGGTTCCCATTTTTAGAAGGTCGAATGACGGGGACAAGCTGGGAAGCAACTCCCGCCGACCCGATTCCAGTAAATAACCGGATTGTGCTGCACCTGTTGGAAGCTTTGCAAGTATTACAGCTGAAGGTGGCTGGTGCTGTAGAACCACGTAGGCTATCTTTCCGGGCATTAGATATTGAACAAATTGGTCATGTTTATGAAGGTTTACTCGACCATACAGCAGTCAAGGCAACTTCGCCTGTTTTGGGTTTAATGGGAACACGGTATCAAGAACCGGAAGTTGCTTTGGCAAGGTTGGAAGGGATAGAGAATGGGGAATTAGTTAAATTTTTGAAGGCGGAAACAGGGCGATCGCAGTCAGCTTTGCAGAAAGCGTTACAGCAGGAGTTGACACCCCATGAAGAACAACGTTTGTTAACGGCTTGTAACAATGACCAGGAATTATTTAACCGGGTGTTGCCTTTTGCTGGGTTAGTAAGATTAGATACTTTAGGTTATCCGGTGGTGATTCCCACGGGAAGCGTGTATGTGACGCAGGGAAGCGACAGGCGGGAGACAGGGACACACTACACGCCGCGCAGTTTGACGGAAGAAATTGTGCAGTACACCTTGGAACCGTTGGTGTATGAGGGTGTGGCTGAGGGTAAGCCGAAAGAACAGTGGAAACTCAAGTCAGCAGCAGATTTATTGAAGCTGAAAATCTGCGATATGGCGATGGGTTCGGGTGCGTTTTTGGTGCAGACTTGTCGCTATTTGGCGGAACGGTTGGTTGAGGCGTGGGAAAATGCGGAAAAGGCGAATCCTGGTAAAGTGGTGACAGCACCGGAGGGAACTTTATCTAAGTCGCGTCCAGAGGAGTGTGTAATTCCCAAGGATGCCGATGAACGGTTGATGGTGGCGCGGCGGATAATTGCGGACAGGTGTTATTAAAAGGTGGCCCCGGTACAGGTAAAAGTACCGTCGCACTTTACCGTGTTCGTGCGTTACTAGAAACACTTCAAGCCAACGGGGTCGAAAAACCCAAGATATTATTCACAACCTATACAAATGCGCTAGTTGCGTTTTCTCAACAACTTTTAGCAAGTCTCTTAGGCGAAGACATCCGGTATGTTGAGGTAAAAACTGCCGATGCCATAATAGCTTCAATAATTTCCCAAAGCACCGGAAAACCCAATATTGCTTCTGGTGAAGTTCTGCGAAGAACCATGAAGCAGGCGTTAAATAATACTATTGATTCTCTCGAAGGCAATCTACTACAACGTCAAGCCCAAGAACAAACGTTAAAACGCCTAAGCATCGATTATTTAATTGATGAAATCGGTACAGTTATCGAAGCACGCGAACTCAAAACCCTCGATGCTTACCAAGCAACACCACGAAACGGTAGAACAATTTCTCTTAATAAAACACAACGTCAAGCAATCTGGCATCTGCGTCAACAATTCTACCAGCTGCTAGAAAAACAAGAACTCGAAACTTGGCAGCAACTCCGTACCCGTGCTTTGTCAACATTGCAGGAGATGGATAACCCGCCAATTTATGATGCGGTAGTGATTGATGAAGCCCAAGATTTAGACCCCAACACTTTGCGTATCCTCACCCGGCTTTGCCGTTACCCTAACCGTCTGTTTATTACCGCCGATGCTAATCAATCCATATATGGTAGTAGCTTCCGATGGACTGACGTTAGCCAAGACTTGAAATTTGTTGGACGCACAGGAGTATTGCGTGTTAACCACCGCACTACCCGCGAAATTAACGAAGCGGCGATTTTGTACTTGACTAACGGTGCATTGGATGAAATTGAAAATACACGAGACCTGTCCGAAAACTCCAAAGCCAGCGTGTTCAAAGCTTTGAGGCAAAACTTTGATATTTTTGCAAAAACGCAGTTATGAAGGTTTGAGATAGTTAGTGATAGTTTAGAGGCATAAAAATAGACTCCTAATTTTTCAAAGCTAGTAATAATTATTAGTAGCTAATTTGGTAGAACTAAACTGCCAATCCTAAGCCTAACTAAACCACAAACTGTTAAAATAATTTGCTCATAAATATCAGTTTTTAAGCGAAATCTTTGTGAGGCTATGCGAAATATTTTTAACAAGCGAATCAAATGCTCAATAAATATCC
>KB235926.1:604215-611449 GCA_000332255.1 cyanobacterium PCC 7702
TTTCTGGCTTGACTGTTTAGCTTTGATATCTTGGTGTCGTTTTCGGGCGCAATTTAATAGTGATTGTAGCTGTTCGTAACTAATCCCTAAAATTTNTTTTGTTCGGTGTGGATATTTCTCGATATAATCAAAAACCATAGTTAGCTGGGAAAAACAGTAGACACTCAATTTAACGTTTTACCATTTTTCTTTTCCTAAGTTAATATTTCGGACAAGTCTCTTGATGTTCGCAATGATGAAAGTACCCAAAAATTACCTGAATTTATCAATCGTGAATTTGGGCATGTGGATGTATTGGTGAACAACGCAGGTATATATTTATATATGATATGAAAAATCCGGTTACAACAGTGTTTTTGATGCCAAAATAGAGACATTACAACAAACAATAGAAACTAATGTTTACGGTCCTTTGCGAGTAACTCAAGCATTAGTTACTTTGATGAAGAAACAAAATTATGGACGGATAGTCAATGTTTTTTCTGGAATGGGATAGTTAAGTTATATCGAGGGTAGTTATACTGGATATCCCATTTCTAAAGTTGCCTTAAATGCTTTGATGCTAATTTTGCCAGTGAACTACAAGGTACGAACATATTAGTAAATTCCGTCTGTCCTAGTTGGGTGAAAACTGATATGGATGGTCCTAACGCGCCGCGAACTCTCGAGTAAGGAGTTGATACTATTGTTTGGTTGGCAACTTTTCCCGATGGTGGTCCGATGGGGGATTTTTCCGGGACAGACAGTTAATTCCTTGGTAGAGGTAAAGTTTGTTTGTGTTTGTAGCAAAATACTACAGAAAATTGTTTGCTTGGCTACTATGCGCAAACAGTAAATCAGATAATATGTCCACACCCTTTACTTTTTACTTTCAACAGAGCGGAGCTTTTCGCTCTACAGCCACCAGAGCCAAAGGAAATGACCTGTGGGCGAGTACAATGGTAGACAGTTGCGATCGCGACACGGGAAATGCTCCTGCGCCCTGGTGATTTATTGATCTGGTTTTTCATGTCCCCGCCCATTACGCCCTGCTAAGCTTGCTATCACCGTGACTAACTCGAAGGGATCCACAGGTTTGGGGATGTGTAATTGAAAACCTGCTTGGATGGCCAGACGGCGATCCTCAGCCTTGGTGTATGCTGTTAATGCTGCTGCGGGAATTTTGCCTCCTTGTTCTGGCGATCGCGATCGCAACTGGTGCAGCAAAGCATAACCGTCTTGTTCTGGCATCCCTATATCGCTGACTAAAACATCCGGTTTCCAGTGTGCAATTGTTGCTAGTGCTTCTTGTGCAGACGCTACTGCTCGAACTTCAGCTTGATATTGCTGCAGTATTGTGGTGATAAATTCCCGCGTATCAACTTCGTCATCAACCACTAGTACCCGTACCCGGTCTAGGAGGACGGGAACACAAGTAGTACAGCTAGAGGAAGGAAATGAATTTTTGTCACTTTTGCTTTTTTCTTTGACCAGTAGTGGTAGGTTGACGGTAAAAGTTGTGCCTTGCTCTTTTCCGGGACTGTCGACCTGGACGGTACCGCCGTGCATTTCTACTAAATGGCGCACGATCGCTAATCCCAGTCCCAGTCCGCCGTGGGTTCTGGTGGTGGAACTATCTGCTTGACGAAAGCGATCGAACACATAGGGGAGAAACTCGGGAGTTATACCTATTCCTGTATCCGTAACTGTAATTTGAGCGTAGGAAGATCCGCAAAAGCTAGTTGCATCCCAGGAGAAATCGCCAGCGGATTGAAGGCGATGAGTTTGTGTCACCAAGCATTCTTCCCTACTTTTGGGCTGATGTTCTTTTTTTTCGAGTTTAATTTCCACCCTCCCACCACTAGGTGTAAATTTAACAGCATTAGATAATAAATTCCAAACTACTTGCTGCAGGCGCTCTGCATCTCCAAAAATCACTGCCGCGGCGGGATCTAAGGCAGTCTGAATTTGAATCTCCTTGGCCTGTGCTGCTAAGCTGATAGTATCTATTGCCGCTTCTATAATCGCAATTAAATTACAAATGCGCACGTTTAGCCGTAATTTACCCCTAACTATACGCGAAATATCCAGCAAGTCTTCGATTAGTTGTGTTTGCGTCTTAGCATTGCGTTCTATGGTCTCCAGAGCTTTGTGAATTTGAGTTTCCTCGAGCTGGCGAGAGCGTAATAGTTGGGTCCAACCGAGGATGGCGTTGAGGGGCGATCGCAATTCGTGGGACAGTACTGCCAAAAATTCATCTTTCATGCGGTTTGCTTGTTGCAATTGCTCTGTTTGCTGCTGCAACGAAGCAATCAAACTCGCCCTTTCCATGGCGATGGCAATTTGGTCGCAAAGCGCTTGCATCATCCCCATTTCATTTTGAGTAAACTTCCAGCGACTGCGGCTGATAAAGCATAAAGTACCCAATAACTGTCCCCTTGCAACTAACGGATAACCGTAATAAGCTGTAGCACCGATGGCACGCAGAAATTCCGTTTTTGGATCGCTGGATTGCTGGACATTTTCCCTCGTCAGGGGACGACGCTGTTGGGCTACGCTACCACACAACCCTTGTCCGATCTCCAAGTGCTTTAATTTTTCAGCCGTTTCGTTATCTATACCGTACCAAGAGGCTAGGTGCAGCTGGTGAGAATTTTCCTGGACTATATAGTTCAAGTAAGCGTCTAAGCCAATCTGCTCTGAGAGTTTTTGAAATAAACTTTCAATTAACTTTATCGGTTCTTGGCTCGATAATAAATCACTGGCCGCGCCAAACAATAACTGCAGCCGTTTATAACCCAAGGACAAAGCTTTTTCGACACGCTTGAGATTGGTGATATCCTGAAATGTGAGTACGCAGGTAGCCGGATGACCGTGCATGGCTGGTAAAGTATCTGCATATACAAGTAAAGAACGGATACCGGCAGGTGAATGCCAATCTAACTCTACTCCATCCAAACGTTCGCCCCGCGCCACTCTGATTCCTGGTGCTTGTTCCTCGGGAATGGTATTTCCTGCAGCGTCTGTGGAGTAGTACAGAGTAGAATAATCTGCTATGGAACTTGCTTGAGGAAATTTACCTCCAGCTACTTCGTCAGCTGCTTTGTTGGCAAAGGTTACTCGCGCCGTTTCAGGTTCGATTAACAGCAGTGGCGTTGGCATTAAGTTCAGTAATTGTTCTAGCCATTTTTGTTGTTGGCAAAGATCTAATTCTGCTTGCCTGCCAACTGCCATCTTCTCAAAAAATGCTAAGGTTTGCTTTGTTCTTCCCTGTTCGTCTGGTATCGGTACATATTTGATCGATACCAACAATATGCCACCAGCAACAGAAGGTATTTCAGCTTCAGTTGTCTGGATCGTCCCTGTTTCTATTGCTCGGACTAAGGTTCCTAGATAAGCTTGGGTCACCTGGGGAGGAAAAATCTCCTCATCCGTGCGTTTGAGCATTTGTGCTGGAGATTTTCCCAATAGCTCTAAGGCCGCTGTGCTGACAAACTGAAAACGTCTTTGAGCATCATAGATAGCAAAAATATCTGGCATGTTGTTAACCGCCAACCCAAATCCCTTTTTGCTGTAGACTAACGCTGCGCAACTAAGTTTTGTCGTTTGCTTTCCCCTAGTTTAGGGCTGATGAAAGTGGAAGTACAGTTACTATCACGACGAATGTTTTCTTTTTCCGGATTTAAATATTTACAGAGATTTCTTGATTTGCTTACATTTTTAACAGCAGGAGATTACCAACGTATCTTAAGATTACACAAAGCCACTTTTCAATCTACCTTTATACATATTTTTCTGCACAACTTAAACAAATAATTTCCAGCGCGTCAAAGTAATTTCTATTGTTTGTGGTAATATTTTACTTATTTCTTTACTGTTTTGAAATAGTAAAGTTTGGCTGGGTGGCAAGTCGAAAGAAAACTGTCCTGACATTTCGGGACGCTGCATTTGTGCTAGTAAAATTTGCTCGCTACGCTTGCTGCTGATAGCATAACCAATTTCAATACACACGGCAGGACTGGGAATTGCTGACACTGCTTGTTTACTATTCACAACAGCGACAGGTGTAGCATCTGCAATAAATAGCAAACTCTTACGAATTTTTCGTATTATTCCATTTCCCAGTCGCAGGGGTTCATCTTTGGAACGATAAGATTCTACTAATTTCAGAGGTAAGCGCGATCGCAAGTTCAATTTTTCTAAACTGTTAAGCAGTGCTTCGCGTAAAGTATCGCTTGCTTGCGGATATTCTCTTTGCGAACTGAAAAAAATTA
Organism: cyanobacterium PCC 7702; assembly: GCA_000332255.1. Taxonomy (GTDB): domain Bacteria; phylum Cyanobacteriota; class Cyanobacteriia; order Cyanobacteriales; family Nostocaceae; genus Chlorogloeopsis. The sequence goes on from KB235926.1 coordinate 608,469, forward strand.
TCGGTTCTAACTGCACCAGCAGGGATTGTTTAGTGAAATAAATTTCATGGCTGATTAAGTCAATATTAGCTATGCAGTAGCCACCGCTTCCTTCTATATAAAATTCAACATTTTCTCCTTCTAGATAGCGCCCAAACCAAATGGACTTTTTAATTTCCTCGCTGTCTTCTAAAAAGTCCGCCCTCAATCCTGATTTCAACAAACTTTTTTTACTCAGACGAATATCTGGCGGGCGTTTTTCCAACTGTGGGAGCGGCTCGTATTTCTCTATATACCATGCCCTGAGAGCAATTATCGACATAGGAGGCTATTTTCACTGTCTCGCAATCTTCCGTTTTGTATTAGCTTACACTCAGCTGAGCAGAAATAAAACAGCAACACCCAAGCCACGTAAAGACGAGTAATTTCCTCCCCTTTTTCATCCTAGCCAGGGATGTACTGAAAAGGATCGCCTTTAAGTAACGATACCTTCAGTCACAGCGCCCCCTCTTCACCACTATGAGGAAATATCATCTTTCGAGTTGGATGTTGCGCTTTTTTTGGCGAGACAGACGTTGTTTCAACAGCGGTTTTACCTCTTTTCTTTTTCACTAGCTGTTCAATCTGCCAGGGAAGCTTTCTAAGCTTCGATTATCAGATTAACATAATGAATGCTGGAAGAAATTTATTTGAAACTAAACTTTACTTTTTGCTGTTAATTAATATTAATTTTATCTGATATTATAGATATTTTGAAGTGAAAATATCATATTTAAAGTTTTGAAAATATTTTGTTGACTTGAGATTTCAGTGCCTTCAGCTGGTAAAAAATCTCCAGAACGGGAACTATTGTCAGGAAAACGAACGTCATAGCAAGGCAATAACCATTAGGATTTCAATTTAGGAGTTTTATCCTCTTTCCATTCATGCAACAGGTAGTGCACAATGAGTTGGATGTGTTTAATGATGCCAAGATTATGAGTAGAACTCCCCATGAATACGCAGTCTACCTTTTGATGGAAAGCGGTCACCGGGAAGAAGTCCGTTTTCCGACATTTCAAGAATTTCAGAAGTGGTACAGCGGTTCGCTGACACCGAAATCAGATTCTAACGACTTTATCAACGTGCCAATCAAAAATATTCAAGGTGAGTACATGGTGGTGCGTCCTTCACGGATTGTTGCCATCCGGGTAGAACCTATATTTACCTCTAGCGTGGAAAGATTTACGTAGGTTGATAATGAGAAAAATGCTTGCTTTGCTTTCTTTGGGTCTGGGAATTTCTCTGGCAGAGTTTGCGGGCTTTGTTTGGGCTGGGGTCCCGATTATACCACCACCTGCATTACCAAACAATTCTCAGCCGATACCACTACCGGTACCGAGCGTACCTCCGAGCAGTCCCCCACTACAGGCGATCGCTCTCGGAACTAACTGTACCCCTCGCAAACAGTGCTTGGGTTGGGATGAACAAATTTGGGGTGAGTCAGGTAAACGAGGCGATCGGGAGGCTTTATTAGCAGCCATTGACAATAGCTTGCGTTTTTTAGGTACAGATAAGGCGATCGCAGCCTACCAAAATTATCCGATACCAGAAATTTCTCTGGATCGGGTTCGTCGCAGCCTGCAGCGTTTCCGACAATTGGTCATCAGCTGCAAGTCACCAGCACAACTACAAGCAGCTGTGCGTCGAGAATTTATTTTTTACAAATCAGTCGGTAATGACGGCAAAGGTACTGTCAAGTTTACCGCTTATTACGAGCCTGTACATCCAGCCAGTCGCGTTCGCACTTCAGTATACAAATATCCTATTTATCGTCTGCCGACGGACTTTGAACGATGGGCCAAACCCCATCCCAAACGCATAGACCTAGAAGGAAAAGATGGTTTGTTGGGCGACAAAAGTCCGTTACACGGGTTAGAGTTGTTTTGGCTGCGCGATCGCCTGGATGCATATTTAATACACATTCAAGGATCGGCCCAGCTGCAATTAACAGATGGAACCAGAACCTCTGTTAGCTATGCGGGAGGAACTGACTACCCCTGGACTAGTATCGGTAAAGAATTAGCAAAAGACGGAAAACTTCCCTTAGAGGGTTTGACCCTACCCAAAGTAATTCAGTACTTTCGCCGACATCCTCAAGAATTAAATAATTACCTACCTCGCTGGGAACGCTTTGTCTTTTTCCAAGAAACTCATGGCAGTTCTGCTAGTGGTAGTATCGGTGTACCCGTGACACCAGAGCGTTCCATTGCCACAGATAAATCTATTATGCCCCCAGGAGCTTTAGCAGTGATTAATGCTGTCTTTCCCTATCCCGTTAAAAAGGGAAAATTAGCTTTTCGCCGAGTTAGCCGCTTTGTATTGGACCAAGATACAGGTAGCGCTATCAAAGGACCGGGACGGGTGGATTACTTTATGGGAACCGGACAACTAGCAGGTGCTCGTGCTGGCATTACAGGTGGTAACGGAAGTTTGTATTATTTGCTATTGAAGGAATAGCAAGAACTTCTGAAGCACAATTAATTTGGCAACTGCTATTGCTGTGCTATTATTCTCTGAGCTAGCTGTAAGTGATTCCCGACTGTAGGTGCCACTTGACGGGCAAACGCTTTTAAGTTTGGATATTGTCCATTTTGCAAATACTTTTGATACTCAGCTAGGGTTTTTTGGTGACCTTGAGACTTGTCCGAAATATTAACTTAGGAAAAGAAAAATGGTAAAACGTTAAATTGAGTGTCTACTGTTTTTCCCAGCTAACTATGGTTTTTGATTATATCGAGAAATATCCACACCGAACAAAACAAATTTTAGGGATTAGTTACGAACAGCTACAATCACTATTAAATTGCGCCCGAAAACGACACCAAGATATCAAAGCTAAACAGTCAAGCCAGAAAATTAGAATTAATGCACCTGGAGGAGGTCGTCCAACCAAGTTGTCAATGAATGAGCAAGTATGTTTGTGCTTGTTTTATTTAAGACAAATGCCGACATTTCAAGTA
>KB235926.1:611546-704357 GCA_000332255.1 cyanobacterium PCC 7702
CGGATATTTATTGAGCATTTGATTCGCTTGTTAAAAATATTTCGCATAGCCTCACAAAGATTTCGCTTAAAAACTGATATTTATGAGCAAATTATTTTAACAGTTTGTGGTTTAGTTAGGCTTAGGATTGGCAGTTTAGTTCTACCAAATTAGCTACTAATAATTATTACTAGCTTTGAAAAATTAGGAGTCTATTTTTATGCCTCTAAACTATCACTAACTATCTCAAACCTTCATAACTGCGTTTTTGCAAAAATATCAAAGTTTTGCCTCAAAGCTTTGAACACGCTGGCTTTGGAGTTTTCGGACAGGTCTTTGCACCTGTCCCTGCATGTAAGCGTGAGCGAAATTATTGCCGGTGGCCTTTGTTAATTTTGTTAACAAAGTTTTATTATCCGGACCAATATCTTTTGGCAATCCGCATTTCTCGCAGCTAGCTTCGTTTTTTGAGCGCTGGAGTGCTAGTTGACTTGTTTGAATTTCAGTCAAATTGCTTTGTGCTGCTTTGGTGATGAATTGTTGATCTAACGCAGTCAATGAAGTGCTTGGTTTAGTGGTAGTAGCTCCAGGTGCAGCAGGAGCTGGTGGGGAAGAATTTAAGTTAGTTTGTGCTAGTACTGGAAAACTAATGAAGGTACTTGTACCAACAATTCCTACAAAGTTTTTTGTCATCAAAAATATTCATCGATATTTGTCCAAAAAAGAGAACTTTTGGCGATAATTCGAGTCGAATCATATTTCTGTACAAGGTGTTCGAATCCAGTTTTTTGCTTCTTCTGCAAAGGTAACTGCCACTATGTTTTCAAACTTTTACCATCGGATAGCCTTCTTTTCCATTTTCAGACAGACTTTGTAGCTATTAAGTATTAATAAATTCCATAACCAAGGGGAATATAAGTAGTAATTTTTATTTCTAAAAATAGATTTATAATCCATTTGATTCGACAAAGGACTTCTCAACAAAAATGAAATTTAGCCAAATTTTGGAAAAACTTGGTGACATTGCTGCTATTAATAGCCTTAGCATCAACAAAGACTGCGACCCCGAGATAGTCGCACTTTCCTCAGTTGATGAAGCGACAAGCGGTACTCTCAGTTATGTTGAAGGAGCAAAATTTGCTGCTTTTGTAGCTAAGACAAATGCCAGTGCTTTAATTTTGCCTCAAGACGAAGCATTGCAGACACAAGCACAAAAACGTGGTATTGCTTGGATTGCTACCCCCGAGCCCAAGTTTTTGTTTGCAAAAGTACTGAAATTATTTTACCAACCTTGGCGTCCCGCTCCGGAAATTCATCCGACTGCGGTTATTCATCCGACTGCCAAAATTGGCAATGAAGTTTATATAGGTCCTCATGCGGTCATTCATCAAGGAGTAGAGATTGGTAACCAAGCATGCATTCACGCCAATGTAGTGATTTATCCTGATGTGAAAATAGGCGATCGCACGCTTTTACACGCTAACTGTACTATCCACGAGCGCACCTTCATTGGCGCAGATTGTGAAATTCACAGTGGTGCTGTCATCGGCGCGGAAGGCTTTGGCTTTGTCCCTACTGCTGATGGATGGCTGAAAATGGAACAATCGGGTTATACCGTTTTAGAAGATAATGTTGTTATTGGCTGTAATAGTGCTGTTGACCGTCCTGCTGTAGGAGAAACACGAATCGGTCGCCATACAATTATTGATAATTTAGTGCAAATCGGTCATGGCTGCCAAATAGGTGTTGGTTGTGCGCTGGCTGGTCAATCTGGAATGGCTGGGGGAGTAAAAGTTGGCAATCGCGTGATTTTGGCTGGACAGTCCGGAATTGCCAATCAAGTGAAAATAGGTGATGGTGCGATCGCCTCTGCAAAAGCAGGAATTCACAATGATGTTCCACCAGGAGAAATTGTCTCTGGAATTCCTGCTATACCCCACAAACAATTTCTAAAAGTATCTGCTATTTTGACTCGCTTGCCAGAAATTTATCAGTCTTGGAAACAATTACGACGACAAATAACTTCTAAATCAGGAAATTGAGAAGGGCAATTGCTTTGGTTTGATTTTTTACCAGCTAGTCCGTTAGGAGCTAACTGTTAAGTACTAACTTTTCCTTGCTTGGGAAACTACTACTAAATGAGTAGGGTTTCCCTCACCAATTTTGTTTGTGCTTTTAGCCAATATAAAGACAAAGGCTGTGAAAAATTGTTAGCTGGCAACTGCCAGATAATTTCTAAATCAAAACTTAATCCAGTTCTAATTTCAAGGAGGTTACAACAGTTATGGCACTCGTACGTTGGCAACCGTTCCAAGAAATGGAAAATATCCGTCGCCAAATGGATCGGATGTTTGACGAACTGGCTAGTTTTAACCGCGATTTCACAACTACTTGGACGCCTGCAATTGAATTAGAAGACACCGATGACAATCTAATTTTGCGGGCTGAAATTCCAGGTATAGAAGGTAAAGATTTGGATGTTCAAGTATCCAAAGAAGCGGTGTCCATCGCTGGTGAAACTCGCCACGAAAGCAGAACTGAAGACCGCGGATATTTCCGTTCTGAGTTCCGCTACGGTAAATTCCAACGCACAATCCCCTTACCTGTTCCCGTCAAAAACGACCAGGTCAAGGCTGAGTTCAAAAATGGTATTTTGACCTTAACCTTACCTAAGGTAGAAGAAGCTAAAAATAGGGTGGTAAAAATTAACTTAGAAGACAGCAAGACAACCCTCCCCGGCTCCCAGTCTGTGCAAGTTGTTTGAACTTGCGGAAGCAGCTAGTGATACTTTACACCACTACTGTCGATTAGATGTGACAAAATATCTCCGCACCGTGTTAATTTTATAGTTTAAAAATCAACCGAAGTGGGCACTGCCCACTTTTTATTTTGTCTAATATTTTACTATTTTTTTAATAAAATTTTTGACTCTGAAATTAATAGATTTCAGTATAAATACTAGAGATATTTACTTCCGGAAAAATGCATGTAGAATCGATATCAATCATCATGAAAAAATCGCAGTAAATGTAGGGAAAAGGTCATCTCATGACTGTAAAAAAAACCGTACTGCACAATAATAGCCTGCTGGAGAAGATTGAGTCAGAAAGCTTTGGGAAGCTGGTAGCAGGAAATTATACGCTCAAGATTGGTTCGAGTTATGGTGCGATCGCTTCCTTAGTTGCTGCACAAGAACAACCCAATTGGCGAGAATCTCCCACACCCACATTTACGCGCAATCCTCCCCATCAACAGGGATGGGAAGATCGCAAATTACTTCCAGAAGCGATCGCTTGTTTACAATCGGGACAATCAGTGGAGTTGTGCACGCCAGTAGGTTTTGCAAACAGTGAACTCCTAGTTTATTTAGCACAGCAGTTGCAAGCTACCCGTGCTTTTCCTGATGGAGTGATATATTTATCGCCGATTTTTCCAGATACGAGTGATTTACTTCAGTCTCTATGGGAAGCTTTTTATGAAAGTGATATTCCCTATAAACCAACAACCAACCAAATTCGCCAACAAATTCAGGACAAGCAAGCGCTGGTGGTGTTGGATGAAGACGAACTTTCACCAGAGGAAGTAACAGCATTAACAGATGCTGCAAGTAAATGTACTTTTGTTTTTGCTTCCAAAACCAGAAGGCGCCTACAAACCCAGGGACGTTCCCTAACTCTAGACGGAGTTTCTTTTCAAGAGGCGCTGGTTTTAGCGGAAGAACAACTGCAGGGTCCGCTGACAATTGAAGAGCAATCGGCGCTGATATCCCTGTGTAAAATTTTGCAGGGACATCCGGCGTACCTGCGCTTGGCGATCGCCTGTGTGGTGGAAGATGGGCGATCGCTTGCTAATTTTGTCGCTCAACTACCAACCGTTGATACTGGTAAATATCTAATTCAACAAATACTGCATTCACTGCCACAAAGGCAAAAAAATATCTTGGATTTGCTAGTTGTGATGGGTAATGTTGGATTATCAGCCGAGCAAATTGTCGTTATTACCCAGCTACCCAAAACTCTTAGCATGCTGGAAAATTTGTGTCAGCTTTATCTTGTCCAGCAAAAAGGAACTCGCTACTATCTCAATGCGATCGTTGCAGAAGCCTTGCCCCCAGCCTGGCAGTTAACAGCACCTTTAGAAGATATTATTAATTACTTTACCAATTGGGTTAAAAAACATCACAAGCAAACAACAATTCCAGATTCAGAAATTGATGCCCTCGTGCAAGTCTTAAAGGTAGCACTTGCAGCTTGTCGCTGGCAGGATGTGTTATTTTTGGTGAAGGCAGTAGAAGGATCGCTAGCTTTTAGCCGACGATGGGGTTTATGGGAACAAATTTTACAATGGGGACTGCAAGCATCTCAAGCTCAAAAGGATAAAACTTCCGAAGCTTGGATACTGCATCAGTTAGGTACTCGCGCCCTTTGCTTGCAAGAAAATAGCGCTGCCGGCTATTATCTGACTAAAGCACTAGAATTGCGAGTCGCGCTGGATGACAAGCTAGCGATAGCAGCAACTCGCCACAACGTTAATTTACTGGCTTGCAATTTCCAAACTCCAAAAAATTCCGGACAAGATCGGGACAAGGATAAACAATTGCCTGCTTTGCTGCCACCTTTAACTAGGATAGCTGTAGTCACAAACAATACTTCACCTTTATACAAGCCCTATCGTCGAATTTTTTGGCTTTCGTCTCAAAGGATTATTGCTGTTGTTATTTTAACTTCTGCTGGGTTACTAGTTTTATTTAATTGGTATCGTTTTACTTCCCTGCTGGCAAAATATACAAAATATTTCTTTAGCGAATCAAAGACAACTGTTAAACCATCAATTCCTAGCAAATCTCATTTGGGAATAACTCAGAAAAAATCACCTTTTAGCAAACCCAATTTGCGAGTTACCAAGCCTAATTCTGTATCTACTGTCAAGCCCTTACCTTTACCTGAAGTTAAACCTACTATCGAGCCGGTGTTGAAACCTATATTTCCCACAGAAGCAGGAATCAGTCCGCGACTTATCCCTAAAGCTAGCTCTACACCTCGACCAACCTACTCATCTGTACCAATAACGCTACCTACTTTTACTTCTACACCGTCGACAACAGCTACTCCTGCTGCTACTTTCACGCCAACACCAGCTCCTGTCTTGGAACCTCCAACTCTAGAAACTACACCAACCCCTACCTTGACGCCGGTACCAACACCAGCATCTGTATTACCAAGCTTGCAAGCTGTACCCAAGCCAACTTTTACACCCTTACCCACCAGGGAATCAACAACAAAAGCCGACACCCCCTCTCCTACTTCTAATGTGACGGTGCCGACAGTGCCGCAATAAAAATTAGCGTTGCTGTTTTCAAACGCCATTATCAACTAACTGCGATTCCTAGTTTCTGCAATACCGGCTGGGTGGAAACAATGTGTCTTTCTAAGCCTAATTGTTTGGGACTGATTCCGATTGCTAAGGCAATTAACTGAGGTAGGTGTAACACTGGTAAACCAAGTTTGCGCCCGATCGCTTTTTCCACTTCTGGCTGGCGAGAATCCAGGTTAAGGTGACATAACGGACAAGGAGTTACCATACAATCTGCACCAGCTTCTAAAGCTTCTTGCAGGTGCGTTCCTGCCATTCGGAAAGATGGGGTGCTAGCGTAGCTGGAAATCGGCCAGCCGCAACATTGCGTCCTTCCCCTGTAATAAATTGGTGTTGCTCCCAAAGCTCGAAATACATTTTCCATTCCTTCTGGATGCAGGGGATCGTCATCAGCGAGGGATTTTTGAGCGCGAAGCAGGTAGCAGCCGTAAAAAGCAGCACACTTCAACCCAGTTAATTTTCGGGTGACCCGCTGTGCGATCGCTGCTAAACCATAATCCTTGATTAAGGCGTAAAGGATATGTTTGATTTCCACTGTTCCTTGATAAGGCAAACAGCCTTCTTTTTGGAGCAAGCTATTAATTTTTTCTACATAAGCAGGGTTTGTTTTCTGACATTCTTTTAAATGTTCGTTAACATGACCGATGACGCCTTGACAAGTGCTGCAATGAGTTAGTAAAGGTAAATTTAATTGTTCTGCTAAAGCAATATTTCGAGCGTTGACTGTATCTTCCAAAAGTTGGGAATCTTCCTTAAACGTGCCGGAACCACAGCAAGCTGCTTTTTTGAGTTCGATCAGTTCGATGCCCAATGCTTTTGTGAGGGCGAGGGTTGATTGATGAAGTTCCCGGCAAGCTCCTTGCGCAACGCAACCAGGATAGTAAGCGTATTTTAACGTATGGGATAGCATAGAGATTGATCTTTAGAGGTCATCAACCTCTACAATAACTTTTTATGATGCCTGATTGGGTGTTGATGACAATAGGAGCGAGCGAGAAACAGGAGTTTGTTCTTAAGAAAATTTTAGTAAAAATTGCAAAACAAAAATGTTGGAACCGTTGATGCGATCGCAAAGTACTTTCTGCTGTAACTGATTACTGTTGTAGCTAGCTAGCTAATTGCCCCGTTTCTGTTAGGAATTGAGGAGAGATTTGCTAGAAAGAAACCTCACCAGGAGTGTACGGGCGATCGCGCTTTCCGATAAGATGAATATGCTCAAAAAGATGTTATCCATAAAGAGCAGATTGTAGCAACTGATTTAGGAATTAAAGTCTATGAACAAAGAGGAAATTTTCGACAAAGTCAGGAAAATCGTTGCCGAACAATTAACTGTCGAGCCAGAAAAAGTAACGCCGCAAGCCAGCTTTGCCAACGATTTGGGAGCTGATTCTCTTGATACTGTGGAGTTAGTGATGGCTTTGGAAGAAGAGTTTGATATCGAGATTCCTGATGAAGCCGCGGAAAAGATTACTACGGTACAAGAGGCAGTTGACTACATCAACGATAAAGTTGCCGCATCTGCCTAGAGTTGGGAATGGATACTGGATATTGGGTATGGGGTTGACCCCAAGTTTTGTTGTCTTTCCCTTCACCCCTATCCCAGTTGCTGTGTTAGGGGGCTTTGAGTCCCCTTGTTCTGCCTGCATCACAAGCCACCTGTAACAAAGTCATGACTGATTTTATACCGAAGCGCGTTGTTGTCACTGGTGTTGGCGCGATTACACCAATTGGTAATACACCAACTGAGTATTGGCAAGGATTGGTAAGCGGGCGTAATGGCATTGGCGAAATTACTTTGTTTGATGCTTCTCGCCACGATTGCCGCATTGCTGGTGAGGTAAAAAACTACGATCCGCAAGATTATTTAGACCGTAAAGAAGCCAAGCGCATGGATCGCTTTACACAGTTTGCTGTTTCTGCAGCCAAACAAGCTTTAGCAGATGCGCAGTTTGTCATCAATGACCTGAATGCAGAACAAGTGGGCGTGATCGTCGGTTCGGGTGTTGGTGGCATTAAGGTGATGGAAGACCAGCAAACTATCTATTTGCATCGGGGTCCGGATCGTTGCAGCCCCTTTATGATTCCAATGATGATTGCTAATATGGCGGCAGGGTTAACAGCAATTCATACCGGTGCTAAGGGACCGAACTCCTGCGCCGTTACTGCTTGTGCTGCTGGTTCCAACGCCATTGGGGATGCTTTTCGCTTGATTCAACGCGGCTACGCCCAAGCTATGATTTGTGGGGGAACTGAGGCAGCTATTACACCTTTATCTGTGGCTGGATTTGCCGCTTGCAAGGCCCTTTCAACTCGCAACGAAGACCCGACTCGAGCTTGCCGTCCTTTCGACCGCGATCGCGATGGATTTGTGATGGGTGAAGGAGCGGGGATTTTAATCCTGGAAGAGCTAGAGCACGCCCTTGTTCGCGGTGCTAGGATCTACGCAGAAATTGTCGGCTATGCAATGACGTGTGATGCTTACCACATCACTTCCCCAGCTCCTGGTGGAGAAGGAGCAGCAAGAGCAATGCAGCTGGCGCTCAAGGATGCAGGAGTTGCCCCAGAGCAAGTAAATTACATTAACGCTCACGGCACTAGCACCCCTGCTAATGACGTTACTGAAACTGCTGCTGTCAAAAAAGCCCTGGGCGAACATGCCTATAAGGTGGCTATTAGTTCTACTAAATCCATGACCGGTCACTTGTTGGGTGGTTCTGGCGGAATCGAAGCGGTAGCAACGGTACTGGCGATCGCCAACCAATGCATTCCGCCAACAATTAATTTGGAAAATCCTGACCCCGAGTGCGATTTAGATTACGTTGCCAATGTTAGTCGCCCTGCACGTATAGATGTGGCATTGTCCAATTCTTTCGGTTTTGGCGGTCATAATGTCACGCTTGTTTTTCAAAGATACGTCTAGAATTAGAAAGAAACGATTTTGCCAAAGTAGTTTCTGGGACTACAGCTTGACTGCATAAATAAGTCCCTTTGGCAACTGATACTTGGGGCAATCCTGCGGCAGAATAATCCCAATTGCAAATCAAAAATCTCCTTGACTACGGCTTGTTTGGCAACAAGCTCCAATGGGATGATGGAGATATTGCTGTTGTGGGAAATTTTTCAGATCTCAACACAGAAGCAACAAAGAGTGCTAACCCGTCGTTAACAACAATTTTATTATGGCTGTTGCAACCCAAACCCTTGAAGAACTTTGTATTAACTCGATTCGCTTCTTGGCAATTGATGCCGTAGAAAAGGCAAAGTCTGGTCACCCAGGACTGCCGATGGGCGCAGCACCAATGGCATTTGTACTCTGGGATCGCTTTTTACGGTTTAACCCCAAGAATCCCAACTGGTTTAATCGCGATCGCTTTGTCCTGTCTGCCGGGCACGGCTCAATGTTGCAGTATGCCCTGCTTTACCTGTATGGTTACGAAAGCGTCACCATTGAGGATATCAAGCAATTCCGTCAGTGGGAATCAAAAACTCCAGGACACCCAGAAAATTTTATGACTCCTGGTGTGGAAGTTACCACCGGTCCCTTGGGTCAAGGAATTGCAAACGGAGTCGGCTTGGCCATAGCAGAAGCACATCTAGCCGCAAAGTTCAACAAACCCGATGCCAAAATTGTTGACCATTACACCTACGTAATTCTGGGTGATGGTTGCAACATGGAAGGTGTATCTGGTGAAGCCTGTTCCCTGGCAGGACACTTGGGATTGGGTAAGCTAATTGCTTTGTACGACGACAATCACATTTCTATTGATGGTTCCACCGATATTGCCTTTACTGAAGACGTTTCCAAACGTTTCGAAGCTTACGGTTGGCACGTATTGCACGTTGAAGATGGCAACACGGATTTAGAAGGAATTGCCAAAGCGATCGCACAGGCAAAAGCAGTTACCGACAAGCCTACTTTGATTAAAGTAACGACCACCATCGGTTACGGTTCTCCCAACAAAGCAAACACGGCTGGAGTTCACGGTGCTGCTTTGGGTAGTGAGGAAGTAGCTTTAACCCGCCACAACCTGAATTGGCAATATGAACCTTTCGTTGTTCCAGAAGATGTTCTCAAGCATACCCACAAAGCAATTGAACGCGGTGCAGCTTACGAAGCAGAATGGAATAAAGCTTTTGAAGCTTATAAAGCCAAATATCCCGAACTAGCTGCGGAATTTGAACGTTACCTAAGCGGTAAACTACCGGAAGGTTGGGATAAAGTTCTTCCCACCTACACTCCCCAAGACAAAGGAGTAGCCACTCGCAAACACTCGGAAATTTGTCTCAATAAATTGGCAGCTGTTTTACCAGAGCTAATAGGTGGTTCAGCAGACCTGACCCATTCCAACCTCACTGAACTCAAAGGGAAAGGCGATTTTCAAAAAGGACAGTACCAAAATCCCAACATCCACTTTGGAGTGCGGGAACATGCTATGGGCGCCATTTGTAATGGTATAGCGCTGCATCGTTCTGGATTAATTCCCTACGGCGCTACCTTTTTGGTCTTTACAGACTACATGCGTCCTGCTATCCGCTTGTCCGCTCTTTCTAATGCTGGTGTAATTTGGGTGATGACCCACGATTCCATCGGACAAGGTGAAGATGGACCAACGCACCAACCGATTGAAACTTTAGCTTCCCTGCGAGCCATTCCCAAGCTGACAGTGATTCGCCCCGCAGATGGAAATGAAACTTCTGGTGCTTATAAAGTAGCTGTTGAAAGAGCCAAGCAACACCATCCCACTCTACTGGCGTTTACCCGTCAAAACGTTCCCAACTTAGCAGGTACGTCGATAGAAGGCGTGACTAAGGGCGGCTACACGGTAGTCGATTCTGAAGGTACGCCGGATTTGATTTTGATCGGTACTGGTTCGGAATTGGGTTTGTGCATCGCTGCAGCTGAGAAACTCATAGCCGAAGGTAAAAAAGTCCGCGTTGTTTCATTACCCTCCTGGGAACTATTTGAGGCCCAGGATGCAGCTTATAGGGAGTCTATTTTGCCAAAAGCTGTTACCAAGCGCTTGGCAGTGGAAGCTGGTACTAGTTTCGGCTGGCATAAGTATGTGGGTACAGAAGGCGATACCATCAGTATTGATGGTCGCTTTGGCGCTTCCGCTCCGGGCGGTGTTTGTATGGAAAAGTTTGGCTTTACTGTCGACAATGTCTTAGCTAGGGCTAGGAAGCTGTTGGGTTAACAGTTCACGAATATCTTTGTTAAAGGTGGGCTATCTGCCTGCCTTTTTTATTTTCAAGAGCACAAAAATGCAAAAAATATCACAATTGCTTCTAGTACCTTTTTGATTTTGGTAATGGCAATGATACAAAACTCAGAACACACTTTGAAAGTAGCTTACCAGGCATTTGAATTTTTTCAGCATGGTTTGGCTACCGGTGAATGGCATTCATTTTTAGATTTACTTACAGAAGACTTTACTTTTTGGTTCCCAACGGGAAAATTCCACGGGTTGAATGTTGGTAAGCAACGAGCACGAGAGTTTTTTCAATATGTTTCACAAGCTTTTAGTCCGGGGTTAAAGTTGTTTCCTCCAGATCGCGTTACCAGTAATGAAACCACGGTGGTATTTGAATTTCGAGACGAGGGACTTTTATTCGGACAACCTTACAAAAATCGAGTTGCGGTTTCCTTTGATGTGCGTGGAGATAAGATCTGCAGTTATCGAGAGTATTTTGGTAGTGATGGCAAATCTAATTGATTTTCCTTTCTGCTGTCAAGCTAATTGTTCTCTGCTATTTTGCGGTTGAGTTCTATGCATTTAGCCTTAGCTGCTTGATAGGCTTGCAGGTAGTCTTTACCACCTAACATTAGATCTCCGTAGTATTCGTAAGGTGCATCGCCGTATACCGGCAGAGGATTATCTTCTGGATAATCTTCCTTCGATTCTTCGACGATCGCTCTCAATTTTTTTACTGTTAGATAATGTGCAGGAAAATACCAAAACTCTTCCGTATTTTTATTGAAATAGGGCCAGCTGGGATCGACAATACGATCGCCTAACTCAATCCAACTGTGTTCCCTGGGTTGGTAGGGCGCCCTTTTCACCACCAAAAAGCCCTGAACGTAAATAGCTCCCTGGGTGACTAACGCTGCTTTGTAAGCGTTATCAAACGGCTTTTTAGCCTTGCTGTTAATGCGAGCGGCTATTTCAATCGAAAGGGCTTGGTCTAATCTTTTCTCCATTAGCAGTAAAAATAACAGCGAGCAGCTACTACCAGATCCTAACATTTATATCCCCGCAGCAGCTGCTTTCCTGTTGAAGAAGAAAATCTGAAATTGTCAGCTTTTTTACCTGAATCGGTAAATCTAAAATAAGACGGTAGCACAATGGAAATGGGGAGTCAGTACCTCCCGAAAGTTATTTAAAGAAGTATTGCCCAAAACTTTTGCACCAAAAAGGGCAAATGTCATAATTAGTTGAGGCTCGACCATCTCTTTAACGGTCGTTGTTGGTGGAAGGTGAAGGCAGTGAGCACGAAGATGCTTGAGGATGCGATCGCCGTACCAACTTCGCCGCACTGGTATAAATAAAAAACTACAACTGCTAATTGCAGCAATGGCGCACAACAATATTAACAACCCCACTGCTTGGTTTTGGGAAATTCGCCACAGCGTCATCCCCATACCTGCTAACAAAACGGTCAACACCGGTAATGCGGATAAAAGTTGTATGTTTTGAGCTTGTTCTGGAGGTACGAGCAGGCCAAGATCCACCAAACGTTTGTACATGGGAAATGTAGCATGTGTAACAGATGCTCTCATTTGACTTAGGCTACCGTTAAACTTGGCCAAAAGCAAAATAGACTTTTCTAAAGGATCGCAATCCTTAGGAAGAGCGGTTTGCAATTTTAAGGAGCGTGTTTTTGGATCTGGTAGTAAATATCCGCGTTCTACCAACTTAGCGATCGCTGTATCGATGGCTCGTATTTGTCCGTTTGCCAAGTACGCCATTTCGTAGATACTCAGGGAGGGAGGTTCACTATCAAAATTGTTTTGTAATTTGCGCATATAAGTACGTACAATCAAAGCAATTATATTGGTAGCAATTGTTAAAAAAGTATATAAACTCAGAGCATACAGATCTGCAAACATGAGGAACTAATAAGAAGTGATTGTTAAGTTACGCGGGAAACCTGCAAAAAGAAAAGGCGTGCAACCCTGCTTGAGATGTAACTTTTTATCTAGTACAGTTTTGTTTACGTCCAGAAATTAGGATGGGTCCCGCCCAATTTCCTTCACATCAAATGAAAAATTTGATTGGGAGACGAGCATTTAAGTCTATTAATAATACTTGTAGATTGTCCGAGATCGAAAGATTACTTCTCTTCACAAAGAATTTAAAACGAACTGGTAATTTTTTTCATAAATTTCTGATAAATGAAGAACTTCTCTTTATAAAGACTTGACAGACAGCGGCTAAATTTTTCGAATTTTTATCAAAATCATCTCTAAGAGGGATATTAACCACCTAAAGCGCGAACCCTACAAGAAAGAGAAAGGCATTGTATCTATTGTATAAACTTTCAACCACGAGTTAATTCCGGCTGCGAGTATGAACCAGGCAGCTATCAGACACAAAAAATTTTAAAATTAAGTCAGAAAGCAATATTATCAAACTATCCTGGAAATTACTTATGCCTCCTCGCTGGCCTCGCAAACCAGATCGTAACGATCCTGCTTATCGCAAACTAGACGATCGCATGAATTTTGCCGTACATGTGGCAATATTTGCAGCTTTTAACTCGGGTTTGTGGTTTTTTCATAACCTTCTCCAAGTTAGTTGGGAATGGTTACCCTGGTTGACAGCAGCTTGGTTAACTGTGTTGTTGGGACATCTAATTTATATTTTTGCGATCGCAGACTATTCTCCCATACCTCCCAAATCTTCTTGAACTGGCAGCGAGCAGAGTTTGCTGGTTAGTTGAGCGATAATAAATATTAGTTGGGAAGTTACTCCTGTTGATAGGGGCATTGTTATGGCTAAAACTAACACCTCAGAACTACTGGAAAAGTTAGCGGCCGAGATCGGTGAAAATATTTACATTGATATTGCTAAATGGCATCTTTATCTTGCCGATGCCAAGTTGCATAAAGTTGTTGCAGAGCAAGTCTACCCTTTAATTTCTGCGGGTAAATCTGTAGAAGAAGAGGATGTTATCCAAGTACTGCAATCTATCCCAGTGAAAGTAGGCGGTGGAAGAAGGGAAATTCCCCTAATTGATTTGCTACCCTTGCAATGTCAGGTCAATTTGGTAGATATGCTGGAAAAATACCAGCGAGAAATGTAATTTGTAATTTTGTTGTTTTTCTTAACCAAGAAATTCCTAACTAAGTATCGGTACTTTTGAGAAAATAGAGACTGATACCTAGTTTTTTCATGGCTTTAATTTTACCTAACTTTTGGAAATTTTGCTATTGCAGCTACCTGTGCGGGTAAAAAATTAGTTGTCTCTTAAGATTTATTTTTGACAAGTTGAGAACCTCAAAATTCACTAGAAGTTAGTTATCTTAGGATTATCTGTAAATGAAAAAAGCTAATAAAAAAACTGTTTCTACAAGTTCTAGCAGTAACTGCTGGGGTTGAAAACAAGATGAAAGCAGAAAAAGATTCCGACAAAGAACATCAAGAGCGCCTGCTTGTTTCCTACATCTTGAATGCAGCTTGGTTTTTCGGCTTGGGTGGATTGCACCGTTTGTATAATGGCAAAATAGGAACAGGTTTGTTGTGGCTGGTAACCTACGGTGTATTTGGTGTAGGTCAGTTTGTAGATCTTTTTTTTATTCCCAAGATGGTAGAAGAGCACGAACTGCAACTAAAGTTAAAAGCAGGTTTGTCTCCTTTGGGTGTACCTTCACCACAAACAATTGTTGCTTCACAAGTATACCATCCTCAAGGTAACCAACTCCTAGTCAAATTGATCGAAGCGGCAGAAAGTAGGGGTGGCATGCTGACTGTTACCCAGGGTGTGAAAGCAACTGGAGCTAGCTTTAGCGAAGTAGAAACTGCGCTGCGGGAGATGGTCAAAAGCGGTTATGTGAGGATAGATAACGACCCCATTACCGGAGCTGTTACCTACTATTTCCACGAACTGGGCTAGTTTCTTCCCAGCCACTTTTGGGCGTCCAAGCGCTGTAACAATCCCCATATTAATAACTCTAGGGTAACTTTACGCTCGTCGATTAAGAATGATTCTAAAACGCTGGGTTGTTTTCCTTCGTAACAGGAAAATGCTTTTTTGCCTTGAATATTTTCGTCGGGGAAATACAGGCGAAAGTGACGCACGCCGTCTGCAAAGTCACCGACAATTTGCCAGCATTCGCCCAGTTGTTCCATCCCTCGCACGGGAATTTTCTGCTTGACGAAAGACAGCTGTAAATCTTTCACGCCTTTAGCAGCGATCGCCTTTTGTAAAGCTGGCAAGTAGTCTTGCTGAATGAAATCTGCAAATGGCTTATCTTCAACTCCTGGTGCTTTTTCTTTTTTTACTGCTTTTGCTTGCGAGACAGGTTTTTCTTGCTTGGGCGCTGTAGTTTTAGCAGTATTGGGGTTTGTTTGTGGATTGGCGACTTTGGGATCTAGCGCGTTGGAATTAGGAATGTCTGTCGCTTCTGGTGAGTCGGTGCTGTAAGTATGTTCTTCAGCGACGGTAGGAGTCGCCTCTTTTGCTTGCTCGTGATTGTTTTGTTGTGCCATTCTCTGGTCAATCCTTTGTCTAGCTGGAGGAGCGATCGCTTTCCCTTGACGATATTTGCCTGTATTTTCCTGCGATTAACCACCGGCGACTGCGGGGACAATACTGACTTCGTCACCATCTTTTAAAGGTGTTGCTGTTCCTTCTAAAAAGCGAATATCTTCGCTGTTGACGTACAAATTTAAAAACCGTCGCGGTTGTCCTGCTTCATCACACAGGCGGGATTTGATTCCGGGACATTCTTTTTCCAAACAATCCAACAGTTCTGCAATTGTACTGCCATGACATTCTAAAGCCGCTTGGTTGTTGGTGAATTTCTGCAAAGCAGTAGGAACTAAAACTTTTACAGCCATAAATCCTCAATTATTCAATTAGTTGTGGGTTGTTACGTTAATTAGACGAGTACTTGTTGCCATTCTAGACGTTCTAAGGTGCGAGAACGTTCTAGGGCTTGCTCAAAACTATCAAGTCTAGCTTCTATGGTTAGAGGTTCTCCAATATAACCGTGCACTGCTTCTTGAGTTTTCAAGCCATTGCCGGTGATATAGACCACTGTCGTTTCCTCTGGATCTATTTTGCCAGCTTCTATCAATTTCTTTAACACGGCTATGGTTGTACCACCAGCTGTTTCGGTGAAAATACCTTCGGTTTCTGCTAGCAACTTGATGCCTTCTATGATTTCAGCGTCTGTTACTGATTCAATGCTACCACCTGTTTTCTTGGCTATTTCTACAGCGTAAATACCATCTGCTGGATTACCAATGGCAATGGATTTGGCTATGGTGTTGGGCTTGACTGGCTTAATAAAGTCACGTCCTTCTTTGTATGCTTGGGCTATGGGCGAGCAACCTTCCGCTTGAGCGCCGCTGAATTTCACTTGCTTGCCTTCCACTAAACCGACTTCTATAAATTCGTTGAAGCCTTTATAGATTTTTGTAAAGAGCGAACCTGATGCCAAAGGCGCAATAATATGGTCGGGTAGCTGCCAGCCCAATTGTTCGGCAACTTCAAAACCCAGGGTTTTAGAACCTTCAGAGTAGTACGGACGCAAATTGATATTGACAAAACCCCAACCGTGGGTGTTGGCAACTTCTGAACAAAGGCGGTTCACTTGATCGTAGTTGCCTTTTACCGCCATTAAGGTCGGGCTGTAGATCAAGCTACCCAGTATCTTACCGGCTTCCAAGTCGGCAGGAATAAATACACAACAGTCTAATCCGGCGTGGGCAGCAATGGCGGCGGTAGAATTGGCCAAGTTGCCCGTGCTCGCACAAGAAACTGTGGTAAAACCCAATTCCCGTGCTCTAGTCAGGGCAACCGATACTACCCTATCTTTAAAGCTGAGGGTGGGCATGTTGACGGCATCATTTTTTATGTAAAGCTTGTTTAGACCCAAGCGGCGAGCTAAGCGTTGAGAACGTACCAAAGGAGTCATACCAGTTCCCACATCAATGGGATTTTCGCTGTGTACAGGCAAGAATTTTTGATAGCGCCACATGGAATGGGGTCCTGCTTGGATCGTTTCCCGGGTAACGCTGTGGCGAAGGGCGTTGTAGTCGTAGATTACTTCCAGCGGACCAAAGCATAGCTCGCATACGTGGCTTGCTTGGAGTTCGTATTCTTGACCGCACTCTTTACACTTGAGGGCTTGAAAAGCGGCTGCTTTGGTTTGGGTATTGATTGCCTGAGTCATGAACTAGCTCTCCCTGGATGTCCGTCATCTGTCGCTTGATGCTAGCACGAGTAAAAATACCAGTCAAATATATCCGATATTTTTTGTCGGGATTGCTTGCTACTGTTTGTGGAAATGAAAATACCTAAGAAGTACTTGACATTACCCCAGCAATAGCTGCTATATTATCAAAGGTGACATCGTGCGCGTTGGGGCGTAGCCAAGCGGTAAGGCAGCGGGTTTTGGTCCCGCCATTCCTAGGTTCGAATCCTAGCGCCCCAGTAAAAATTGGTAAGTACATCGTTAACTTACAAATTCCTTGGCAAACACAACATTACTTTTCGGGTGATTTTAGAGCCCGGTCGAGGATGCGGCGAGCTTCTTCTGCTTTAGTTTTTGCTTCTTGATAGCGTAAGTTTGCCTGGGCGAAATTTTTGAGTACTTTAAAACCTTCCTTGAGGCGAGTAATTTCTTCTTCCGTGACTGCCTTTTCAGAAAAGAGGATATCAACTTGTTTGCGAATTTCCAATGCTTCCAGACGGGATTCTTGAACTTTGAGCTTGAGAGTAGCTAGATTACTTAAAATCTGGACAGCTTGTGTAATTTCATCTTCTTCAGTGCTTGTGTCCATCGGTACTTCCTTGACCTCAATTAGTTGTTGAGGGCCAAATCCGTCCTCTAATTGTGTGGGTAACTTACCTTCTTCCATAAGTTGCATCAGCCGATCCATTGCTTTTTCGCGGGCTTTAGCTGAATCTTTACCAGGAACGGTGATAATAATTTCTGGGCTTTGAGGAAGAGTGTACTGAACCATATCTAGGCATGCTTTAAAAGCCAAGGGGACTATTTTATCATGAAGTCAACAATCATTCTTTGGTTGATAAACTTTGCCAATGCTATGGTCAGAATTAATCTCTACAACTAAATCGACTAATTCTGGAGATGTGGCTAATGGCTTGATAAATAATTCTGGGTGCAGAGAAAGCCAAAAATATTTGACAAATTGCTCGATTTGTGTATCTGTCATTCCGGCTTTCCCAGCGGCGATCGCTTGTTTTTCTGCTTGTTGGCGCCATTTCAGGCAAAGGTGATAATCTTGGGGGTAAAACAAAATTAAGGAATCTAGTTTTTGCCACAGCGGTAGGTAGTCATGTAGTTTTTGGTTCATATCTCGGGCAAAAGCTTTATCCGCTGCAGTGACAATTGGTGGTGGTGCGTTTTCAAAGGTGAGCGGATCTATTGGTCGTACACCTACAAACCAACCTTCAAAAAGTAGAATATCCACCTGGGAGACGATTTCTGGAGTTGTGCGCTCGCCAGCGCCATTGTATGCTGATTTATCAAAACGGGGAACAGCTACTGGAAATTCCTGGTGACGGATTTTATCCAGGATGGTGATACCTAGTTCTACATCGTGGGTTCCTGGTGGGCCGCGCCAAATCAAACGGGGATCTTGCTGTTGCAACTGCAGGCGATCGCTGTAGGTTTTGTACAAATCATCCAAAGACAAATTCAGACTGTGGTATCCCAAATTTTGCAAAATTGAACAGACTGCCTTGCAGGTCGTTGTTTTTCCTGTTCCTTGTCCTCCCAATATCCCTTGTATAAAAGGACGCGAAGTTTGTTGTCGATGCCATGCTAGTCTCATTGCCAAAGGTAGCCATAATTTCTCTAGCATCTCCGAGATATTACTGCTTTGCAATCCCAGTTGAGATTGACAAAAATCCCTCACATCCTCTTCCAACTTCTGAAATACTTCTTGGGGAGAACAAGCTTGCCTTGGTATAATTTCTTCTATAATTTTCGCCGTTAGCCCAAAAGCTTCGCAACTGCTCGTATAGTTAGCATGTGCCATCAGGATCCTAGCTTGAAAGCTTCTAAAAACAGACTGTAGGTAATACCAATTTTGAGGTAGTTAGTTGCCTGCAGCCACAAAGCTTGGCGTGCTAAAGAGTCGCGACTGTAAAACAATCTGCTTGCAATTTCCGTCACAATTACCACAATAGCAGCTGCAACAGTGTCCCATTCTGCTGTCTGTCCGGAGGTAGTAGCTATTGCTGAGCCTACAAAAAAACCGAATAAAAAACTAATTATAATTACTGTTATTCGCCGCCAAGGATTGATAAACCAGATTCGCAAGTTCTCAGCAATAACATTAAACAAGTTGTTAAGACGAGTGTTTTGCATGCACGAACGCTAAAAGCTAGCTGGGACAGTGGTTGCTTTGGGCGAGTTTCCAAGTTTTAGTCAAGATCTGATAAAATTACTCTGTGCTAAAGATATTATAGGGTTAAGATAAACTTGTACGAATTGTAAAAAAGATAAGGTTGGGGGTTCTCTTAGGTTTGGGTGTAAATTGCAAATTTACACTCTCATTGTCTTGAGCAAGTACCAGGGACGCAAGTGCCTTTAAGCATTGATGCTCAATAGGACATCGATTACACGCATCACCTGTAATTCTAGGAGAGTCTGCGATCGCTTAGCTAGTTTGATTATCGATTTTAGATAATCGGCTAGTTTTTCAATGATTCTAAATAAAAATACCTTTATTGTTTATTTGTAAATAGTTATGAAATTACCAGTATATTGTCGCGCTGTGTTGGCAGCTGCATCTTTGGGATTGCTATTGCTAGCTGCAGGATGTTATGAGGTAAAAGTCTCATTTGAGGAGGATCCCGCTCATCCAGGAACATCTTCCCACGCCAGCGGTCCCATAGAGGCTGAAAGTGCCATGGCTTCTACTTACAGCACTGCCTTGTCCGCAGTCAACAAAAAGTTTTTGTTTGCGTATTATCAAGGTTCAACCAGCAAAAAAGCAAAAGCGGGAGGTCAAGGAACTTTACGAGTGAGCAATCAAACCGACCAGCCAGTACGCCTAGCTTTGCTAGCACGGCGATCGGGAGTGAAAAGTTCTTCTGGCAAGACTAATTATAATCTGCCAGCCCATTGGGACTTTGCTCCTGGAGAAGGTAGCGAGAAGGGACTGGTCTTATCCTTACCGAACGAGAACTTAAAGCTAGAGAAAGGAGATATTTTAGTTGCTTTTGCACAGGATGGTTCTCGTCGCTACTGGGGACCGTACGTGGTTGGGGAGACCGGCGCTCCTGTGTGGAATCCACAAAAGCGAGAATGGGAATTAATTTTGAGTCCTTAGTCAGGAGTTTGGCGGTGAGTAGTTAATAGTTAATGGCCAGCAGTTAGAACAAAAAGTCAACTATTAACGACTATTGACTAATAGCTGTTATCAATTAACTATTAACTATTGACCGTTGACTGTTGACTGATGAGTATTCGTGTTTGGAGCCAGTTATTTGGCAATATTGGTAAGCGTCCGGTCCTTGCTGGAAGCTTGTCAATTTTATGGTTAGCTGTAGTTGGTTGGATAGCTTTCTTTTGGCATTTGGGGGATGTTGGCTTGATCGATGAAACAGAGCCACTGTTTGCGGAAGCTTCCCGACAAATGTACTTAACTGGCGATTGGATCACACCATTTTTTAATGGTGAAACTCGTTTTGACAAACCTGCTTTGATTTATTGGTGTCAAGCGATCGCCTATGCCATTTTGGGTGTGAATGAGTGGGCGGTACGTCTTCCGTCCGCAATCGCAGCTGTGGGGGTGATGAGCTTAGTTTTTTACACCGTACAATGGCACTTGGGCAAGGAAGATGCTTTAGAGCAAGTTTTTCGCCCTCACAGACGCTGGTTAACTGCTTGTTTGTCAGCAGCTGTTACGGGACTTGCTCCCGAGATGGTTGTCTGGGGAAGAACGGGTGTCTCAGACATGCTTTTAACAGGCTGTATGGCATCAGCATTGTTGTGCTTTTTTTTGGGATATGCAAGTTCTGAAGAAAAACCAGAAGCCAGAAGGCAGTTTTTATCTGTTTTTCCTAGTGGTTGGTATGTAGCTTTTTACGTCCTCGTGGCCGGTGCTACCCTCACAAAAGGTCCGGTGGGAATTGTTTTACCAGGGTTAATTATTGCTGCTTTTTTGCTGTACTTGGGCAAGTTGTCCCAGGTAATGCGGGAAATGCGTCTGGCTTCTGGGGTGCTGATTGTTTTTGGCTTAGCGTTGCCTTGGTATGTGTTGGTGATTTGGCGCAACGGTTGGAGTTATATTAATTCTTTTTTTGGCTACCACAACCTAGAGCGGTTTACAGAAGTTGTTAACGGTCACAAAGCTCCGTGGTACTTTTATTTTTTAGTAGTATTATTGGGTTTTGCTCCTTACTCTGCTTATTTGCCACTGGCCATAGCACGACTGAAATTTTGGCAGCGCAAGTATTGGGGCCTAAAAGCGCGATCGCAACAACTGGGTTTGTTTGCCTTTTTTTGGTTTGCGGGTGTTTTTGGCTTTTTTACCATTGCTGTTACTAAACTTCCAAGCTATGTCTTGCCACTCATGCCAGCAGCGGCTATTCTTGTGGCACTGTTGTGGAGCGATGTTTTTCCCCAGAAAGATAAAACTCGATTGTCCTCCTCTTTTTTACTGCCATTAAAGTGGAGTGGCTGGTTGAATGTGGTATTGGTCTTGGCTGCAGGGATAGCACTGTTCTACGCTCCCCGATTAATAGGATACGACCCGGCTGCACCTGAATTTCGACAAATTTTGCAACAGTCTGGTTTATCGGTTTTGGCAGCCGTTATTTGGTTAGCGTGTGCGGCAATCTTGGCAGTGTTGCTTGTGCGTCGTCGTTTGCTTGCTTTGATGGCAGTGAATTTGTTAGGGTTTGCCTTGTTTATGATTTTTGTTTTGACTCCTGCGTTATTTTTGATTGACACTCAGCGTCAGCTTCCTTTACGAGAGTTGTCAGCGATCGCGGTGCAAGTCCAAAAACCAAAGGAAGAGTTGGTGATGGTTGGTTTTAAAAAGCCAAGTGTTGTTTTTTACACTCGCCGTCCCGTTAATTTCATCAAATCGAGCGCGGTAGCGGGAATTTACCTTAGAAAAGATGCTCCTCAAAAAGGACAAGCCAGTTCTGTGTTAGTTTTGGCTCAGCCCAAAAAGTTTGTGGAGATGGGTTTGCAGCCATCTGATTATCAAAGTTTGGCAACTAGTGGTGCCTATGCACTTATCAGAGTACCTTTTCAGCGATAGTTTCAATTGCCAGCAAAAATCTTCAAAAAGTTTAATATAATAATTAAAATTCTTTTTTGTTTGTAACTTTGGTTCTCAAACTTTTGGGAGTTGTTTCTAACTATTCACGATTACGAATTTATCCATTCTCCTGGTTCGATTCAGCCTCATGGTGTCTTACTGGCCCTTAGCCCTTCGGAATTTCGCATACTACAAGTTAGTAATAATACTGAAAATTACTTGGGTATCAAGGCGAAGGATTTGCTCGGCCAACTTTTGAGTTCCTTCCTTGACAAGGCGCAATTAGAACTTATCCAACATTACTCACTGTCGGAGTCAGAGGGTGTTAATTATATCAAACTGTATTGGCGCGGTAGGGAAAGGGAAGAGTGTTTTGACGGTTTTGTGCATCGAATAGCTGATACGGTGATTCTAGAACTAGAACCAGCAGTATGTGAAGCGCAGGTCAATTTTTTGGAGCTAGCTAATATGGTGCGGGAAGCGATCGCTAAACTCAAACGCACCTCTACCCTCAAAGAATTTTTGCAGCTAGCAGCTCGGGAAGTAAGAAAAATCACAAATTTCGATCGGGTAATGGTTTATCAATTTGACGCCCAGGGAGCAGGAGAAGTCATTGCTGAGGCGAAACAAAAAGAATTATCTCCTTCATATCTCGGTCTCCACTATCCGGCAACGGATATTCCACAAGCAGCTAGAGAACTGTACAGACGCAGTTTAGTAAGAGTCGTTCCCAATTTGCAAGCTGCAGCCAGCGAATTGATTGCAATGGACAATTCCCAAACCTCTTCCCATCAATTAGATTTAAGTTTGTCTGTCCTCAGAAGCATTCATCCCTGCTGTGTTGAGTTTCATCAGAATATGGGTACGGCGGCTATAGTGGTGATTTCACTCATCAAAAATGATGAGCTGTGGGGATTAATTTCTTGCCATCATCGCACACCGAAAAATATCAGTATCGAGCTGCGCGGCGCTTGCGAATTGTTGGGACAATTCGTATCCTCAGAGCTAGCCAATAAGGTGATTCAAGAGGAAGTAGATTACAAAGTCAAGCTAGAGTCGTTGCGTTCTGAAATTATAGAATCTATTTCCCAAGCCCAAAACTTTATAGATGCACTTATCCAACCGGAACCCCGCTTGCTGGAGCTTGTGGGAGCATTAGGTGCAGCTGTTTGCTTGGACGGTGAAATTACCTTGGTGGGAGCAACGCCTACACTTGAAGAAGTTGAAGAATTGATCGATTGGGCGCACTCTCGAGTTAAAGACAACTTATTCTACACCGATTCCCTACCAAAGCTTTATCCAAAGGCTAAAACATTTAAGGATACAGCTTGCGGTCTGTTATTACTACAAATTTCTCAAATCAAGCGGTATTATATTCTCTGGTTTCGTCCTGAAGTTCTGCAGACGGTGGATTGGGCAGGAAATCCTTACGAATCTATCAAAATAGCAGCAGATGGCAGTGTTAGCATTTGCCCGCGTCAATCTTTTGCCAAGTGGGAAGAAATTGTTCGCTATACCTCACTTCCATGGCTAGCACCGGAGATAGATAGCGCCTGTGCTTTGAAGAATGCAATTGTTGGTATCGTACTGCAAAAAGCAGAAGAAATACGAAAGCTCAATCAAGATTTAGAGCTCAGCAATCAAGAGCTAGCATCCTTTGCTTATGCTGCTTCTCACGACCTGAAGGAACCTTTACGGGGTATTTATAATTACTCGACCATTTTGCTGGAAGACTACGCTAGCCTGGTGGATGAAGATCGCATTGACTACATACAGACTATCTTATCTTTATCGGTGCAGATGGAAACTCTGATTAACACTTTACTGCGATTGTCGCAGTTAGGAAAAGCGGAGTTACATCTGCAAGCTACGGATTTGAATCAATTGCTCCAGCAAGTTATAGAAGTTTTGAACGCTAGTTACCAGCAAGTTAATTTTGAGATTCGTATTCCTAGATTTTTGCCAACTGTTCGCTGCGATCCGGTTCTTGTTGGCGAAGTATTTGCTAACCTGATTACTAATGCATTAAAGTACAACGATAAAGCACAAAAGTGGGTTGAGATTGGTTATCTGGACCGAGAAGGTGAAGAAGGAATGCCACCCGTTACTTTCTACGTCAAGGATAACGGTATTGGTATTCAACAACATCACTTAGAAACTATTTTCAAGCTTTTCAAGCGACTTCACTCCCAACAAAAGTACGGTGGAGGTACTGGCGCGGGGCTAGCTATTGCCAAGAAAATTGTGGAGCGTCACGGTGGCCGGATTTGGGTAGAGTCTGTTGTTGGTGAAGGTTCTACTTTCTACTTCACCCTAGGGTAGTTTAAGATATATAAAAAAACTTTTTAATTATAAAAATTTAAAATAGAAGACAACTGATGGCAACAAAACTTAAAGATTCACTGCTTGTTGTTGAGGACAGCAATGAGGATTTTAAGGTATTACAACGCTTGATGCGGCGCATGGCTGTCCAGAACCCGATTTACCGCTGCAGTAGTGGAGATGAAGTTTTTGACTTTTTGCATCAAGAGGGAAGCTACCAAAATTCTGATTTGGCGCCACGGCCTTGTGTAATTTTGCTGGATCTCAATTTACCAGGAATTGATGGTCGTGACGTTTTAGAGCGGTTAAAGCAAGATAGCAGTTTTAAGGAAATTCCCATTGTTGTCTTTACTACATCCTCGAATCCCAAAGATGTGAAATTCTGCTATGAAAAAGGTGCTAATGGCTATTTAATCAAGCCGATGGATGCTCAAGAACTTCGCAAGACAGTTCAAGCTTTTGTAGACTACTGGTTACAAGCGAATGTTCCTCCCGGATAAAGGGTTTGTACTTGTGCAGGCGATCGCTTTTTTTCGATCTATGTGTCTGCCGGCAAATTCTATATTTTATTTAGATTTTCTTCAGAATGTTGCTATTTATGACAATCTAAAGGAAAGAGCTTTTATAACAATAATAAAAATCTTATGCCGGATGCCTGGACGATACTCATCATTGATGATAGTGCAGCAGATCGGAAGATCTATTCTCGATATCTATTGAAAGATCCTCACCAGTCTTATCAAATTTTAGAAGCAGATTGTGGAGAGGATGGACTTGTTTTGTGCCAAAGCAAGCAATGCAATTTGATACTGCTGGATTTTTGTCTTCCTGACATGAGCGGGTTGGAATTTCTCGATCGCCTGCAGCAGCAAAAATTGGAGACTATCCCCACGATTATGCTCACGGGGCGTGGCGATGAGGAAATAGCCGTGCAAGCAATGAAAAAGGGCGTCCAGAATTATTTAGTCAAGCAACATTTAACACAACAGGTACTGCAGCTAGCAGTTCGCAATACCATCAAGCAATCGTACTTGCAAAGAAAATTATACAAGACTCAGGAAAGGCAGCGCTTAATTGCCATGACTGCTTTGCGAATTCGTCAATCTCTGGATTTAGAGCAAATTTTACACACGGCGGTGACGGAGGTGCAGCAGTTATTGAAATGCGATCGCGTGATGGTATATCAGCTTATTCCCAACAAGGGTGTTCGGGCGATCGCTTCTTCACAGTCGTCGTTTGTTTGCAGTAAACAAGATGATAGCGGGATAGAAAATAGTTGCTTGCAAGAGTTAGATCGGCTTTTGCTCAAAGGTTGTGCAGTTGCCACCTGCAAGCAGCAGTTGCAAGCAGAAAGAAAAATTTGTCCTTTATGTCAGGCTACCATGGCCCGGATTTGCGGAGTTACTTTCAACGTCACTGCTACTCAAATAGTTCCCATTACTATAAACGCGAATCACGACGAACAGCCAAATTCTAAACCGTGGGGTTTTTTGATTGCTGAGCAATTTTCGGGAAAGCAACCTAGTTGGCAAGAAGATGACGAGCTGGATATTCTTTATCAAGTGTCCGTACAAATGGCGATCGCCATCCAACAAGCGGAACTGCTAGCTAAGACTCAAGCAGCACTTGTGAAAGAAAAGCAACTTAATAGGTTAAAGTCTCAAATTATCACTACTATTTCTCACGAATATCGAACTCCACTAGCTTCTATCTTGGCTGCAGCTTCCACGCTCAAGCAAAATGGAAATCGCTTGAATGAATCTAAACAACAACGCTTACTAGAGATTATCGAGGATAAGACACGCCATCTATCTAAATTGGTAGACGATATGCTTACTTTTGACCAATTAGAATTGGACAAGGCCAAGTTTAATCCTACACCGTTGGATTTGCTGCAATTTTTCTCTACTTTGATCGAAGAACAACGTCAAACAGCGAGCGCTCGCCACGAATTAATTTTTAAGAAAACAGGTAATTACCATGGTTTCTGGGGCGACCGAGGACTGTTGCGGTTGATTTTTACTAATTTGATGTCTAATGCTATTAAATACTCACCGCAAGGAGGTAACGTAGAGTTCCACTTGATTGGAAAAAAATCAAAGGTGATTTTTTACGTTAAAGACGAGGGTATTGGCGTACCGCTTCAAGACCGCGAAAACTTGTTTCAATCCTTTAGTCGGGGAAGCAATGTTGACACTATTCCCGGAAAGGGTTTGGGTCTTGCGATCGCCAAAGCTTGTGTGGAATTGCATGGTGGTAGTATTGCTTTGGAAAGCCAAGTTGGACAAGGAACTAAAGTTACTGTGACTTTACCGAAACGACAAGTTAAAAAAACTGCTTTTGATTCCGATAATGCCGTTGTTAACTGTGGATTTTACAGGTAATGTGCTAGGAAAGCGATCGTTGCTTCTGGTCTTT
Organism: cyanobacterium PCC 7702; assembly: GCA_000332255.1. GTDB lineage: Bacteria > Cyanobacteriota > Cyanobacteriia > Cyanobacteriales > Nostocaceae > Chlorogloeopsis. The sequence continues at coordinate 638,114 of KB235926.1, forward strand.
CTAGATGTGGTAGCACTCCTGTATCTGGAACTACATGAAAATTACGAATCAAAGTGGGATTTAATTTTGCTAAGCGCCTTCCTAACTTAAGGTTAGTAAATTGTGCCTTCTCGCCCCACAATATCACTGTCGGTACAGTTAGTTGTTGAATATACAAGCTTAAATCAAAATAAAGGTCACCCCGTAAAAATGCTAAGGCTGCAAATTTAGCGTTTGGTTGTTGGGCAGAAAACAAATAGGCTTCTACGATCTCGGGAGAAACTCGCTCTGGTTTGGCAAAGAGAAAATTTTGTAAAAAGTTTCTGACGGCAAGTTCGTTTTCTGCGCCCAGAGTGTAAATTAAATTATCTAACAGCGGCATTTTTATCAATTGCAGCGGAAGTCTGCGTCCCACACCTTGTCCGAAGTCATCAAATCCAGAGGGACAGATGAGAAACAAAGATTGGAATAGAAATGGGTGGCTGATGGCAAGGCGGACGATGAAAGCTGCTGTTAGTGAAGATGCTACCACTGTTGCTGGTAGAGAACAAGTGTGCCTGATAAATTCTGCGATCGTGGTTAAATAATCGCTAATTTGGTAGTCTCGTACCGGGTGAGCAGAGTCTCCCCAACCGATTAAGTCTGGCGCTAAAATGCGATAACTACTGGCAAAAGCAGGATAAACTTTAGACCATTCGTAGGCAGAAGAGCCGCCACCGAAACAATGGAGGAAAATTAAGGGTGGTAAGTTTTCAGTAATACACCAAGGTTTAGTTGTTTGGGTATAGTAAACCATCAACCCGAGGGAGGTGTTAATGACTTTATGCCCAAAACCTGGAGGTTGAAACTGCAGCATACTTTACCAGCCTTTAGTTGCTTAATTTGTTTATCAGGTTCACAATAACTAAATAAATTGCTAACACACTGTCGCTAGCAAAGGTTTTATCATCCTGTGGCAAGATGATAAAAACACTCGCAACAAACCTAAGATGTTAGGAAAGCTACTAGACGGTCGTTACAGAGTTATCCAAGTTCTCAGTGCGGGAGGATTTGGTGAAACCTATATCGCTGAAGACATTCGCCGACCTGGAAATCCTAGGTGCGTTCTGAAGTTACTTAAACCTGGGAGTTCCGATCCGTATTATTTGCAAACTGCTAGGCGTTTGTTTAACTCGGAAGCAGAAATACTGGAAAAATTGGGCAATCACGACCAAATTCCGCGTTTGTTAGCTTATTTTGAGGAAAATGAAGAATTTTGCTTGGTGCAAGAGCTGATTGTCGGACATCCGCTGAGTGCGGAGATGCGAATTGGTCAGCCTTGGCTAGAGAGCCAAGTTGCGCAGATGTTGTACGATGTTTTGGGGATTTTAGAATTTATTCACAGCTACGGTGTTATTCATCGCGATATCAAACCAGACAATTTAATTAGACGTGATGCGGACGGGAAATTAGTTTTGATTGACTTTGGTGCTGTTAAGCAAATACGTTCCCAGTTAGCAGCTTCTCCCAGTCAGATGGCTGCTACTGTTGCCATTGGTACTCCTGGTTACATGAGTGCGGAACAGGCTCAAGGCAAGCCGCGTCCAAATAGTGATATTTATGCTTTGGGGATGATAGCGATACAAGCGCTGACAGGAATGTTACCAACTCAACTACAGGAAAATCCTTTGACTGGAGAAGTTATTTGGCAACAACAAGCGCGGGTTTCTCCTGAACTAGCAGCAATTGTGCAGAAGATGGTGCGCTATCACTACCGCGATCGCTATCAAGAAGCTGCGGAAGTATTGCAAAAGCTGCAGCAGTTATATTATCCGCTACCACCAACCCTACCGTCTGCTTCTTTTAGGAGCTTCCAATCGACAACACCCCAAGCTGGGAATACTCACTTGCCTGTTTCCCAAGTATCTGAAACTACATTACCAGCTTGGCTAGATAAAACCTTCTCTGTTGCTAAATATTTGCCTTTTGTAGGGGCGGTGGGAATACTTTTGTTCAAAGCAGCTACCTGGATAATTTTACTGGGTACTGGTCTTGCAAGTTTAGGAGCTGGTTTATTTTTTCTTCGTTCTTCCTATCCTAGATTAACAAAAGATTATGATACGGTTTTTGCGGTAGTATTTTGTCTTTGCGGCATACTGCTTTTCTTTCAAGAATACGAGCCTTACCGCACTCAAGAAATTCCCGTCAGTCAATTTTTGCTAGCGGGGACAGCTATTTTTGCAATTGCTGAATGCATTCGCTGGCGTGGATTCCATAAATAAAAAGTTAACTATTAACATTACCATGTTTAACAATCCGCTCAATCTTGTTGGTATTATCTTGATGTTGGCAGCTATTTATTTATGCGCTTTGCCTGTTGTGCGTCCGCAATTATTTCGGCGTGAAGATATAGCGTTAATCTCAGGTTTTTTGATTTCTGGCTTGATTTTGCTATTTCAAGAGCGATGGTACAATAAGGAGTTGGTACAATTTAACTTAATTCTTTTGGCAATAACTGCTATTTTTTATACTATTGAAAGTATCCGTTGGCGAAGTAAAAATATACAGTAATTTTGTTAAACAGAGAGGGCAAAAGCCCTTCTCTAAATGCTGTATTTTACCTACTTGATGGCAGTGGAAATACCCGATCTATTTTCTATTTGAGACATTTGAGTCAACGCACCCAAGTTTCCATCCTCAAAACCGGGAATGCGGTCAAAGTTCAAGTACTGATACAGCTGGCCAGCAAAGGGATGAATTTTTTTGGCGACAATATCCATGTATTCTTGGACTGTGGGAATTCTTCCCAGCAAGGCGCAAACTGCTGCTAATTCTGCCGAACCAAGATAAACTCTTGCATCTTTACCCATGCGGTTGTTGAAGTTGCGCGTTGATGTTGAGAAGACTGTGGCGCCATCAGCAACTCGCGCTTGGTTGCCCATGCACAAACTGCATCCGGGTATTTCTGTACGTGCACCAGCTGCACCAAAAATAGCGTACACGCCTTCTTCTTTTAATTGATGCTCGTCCATGCGAGTTGGGGGACAGATCCACAGGCGGGTTTTGACTGCGCCTGCACCTTCTAGTACTTTGGCAGTGGCGCGATAGTGGCCGATATTCGTCATGCAAGAACCGATGAATACTTCATCAATTTTATCGTTGGCAACTTCTGATAATAATTTCACGTTATCGGGGTCATTGGGTGCGGCAACGATTGGTTCTTTGATTTGATTCAAATCGATTTCAATGATTTCGGCGTATTCTGCATCTGCGTCTGCGGTCATCAATACTGGATTTGCTAGCCATTGTTCCATTTTGGCGACGCGACGCATGATAGTGCGGGCGTCTTGATAACCCCTTGCTACCATGTTTTTTAACAAGGCGATGTTGGAGCGAAGATACTCAGAAACTGTTTCTGTACTCAATTTAATTGTGCAGCCAGCACAGGAACGTTCTGCTGTAGCGTCGGTCAGTTCAAAAGCTTGCTCGACTTTTAAATTTGGCAAGCCTTCTATTTCCATGATTCGCCCGGCGAAGACATTTTTCTTGTTTTGCTTTTCGACGGTGAGCAAACCTTTTTGTATGGCTACGTAGGGGATAGCGTTGACGATATCCCGCAGGGTAACACCGGGTTGTAGTTCCCCTTGGAAGCGTACTAAAACTGATTCTGGCATGTCCAAGGGCATAACACCCAAGGCAGCTGCAAAGGCGACCAGTCCGGAACCAGCAGGGAAGGAAATTCCTAAGGGGAAGCGGGTGTGGGAGTCGCCACCTGTTCCGACGGTATCTGGTAGCAGCATGCGGTTTAGCCAGGAGTGGATGATACCATCGCCGGGACGCAATACTACGCCGCCGCGAGAGGCGAAAAAGTCGGGGAGCTCGTGGTGAACTTTGATGTCCACTGGTTTGGGATAAGCTGCGGTGTGGCAGAAACTTTGCATGACCAGATCGGCTGAAAAGCCGAGACAGGCTAGTTCTTTGAGTTCGTCTCGCGTCATGGGTCCGGTGGTATCTTGGGAACCAACGGTGGTGACGATTGGTTCGCAGTAGGTACCGGGACGCACGCCGGCGACGCCGCAGGCTTTACCTACGATTTTTTGTCCTAGGGTGTAACCTTTACCCGTATCTGCTGGTTGTTGGGGACGGGTGAAGACTGGGCTGGGTTTTAAGCCTAGTGCTTGTCGAGTTTTGTCGGTGAGGGTGCGTCCGATGAGTAGGGGGATGCGTCCGCCGGCGCGTACTTCATCAAGGATGGTGTCTGGTTTGAGGTTGAAGGTGGAAATAACTTCGCCTGCAGAGTTGGTGATTTCTCCTTTGTAGGGGTAGATGGTTATGACCATACCGGTTTCCATCTGGCTGACATCGCATTGGATGGGGAAAGCGCCGGCGTCTTCTGCAGTGTTGAAGAAAATGGGGGCGATCGTACTGCCTAAGATATATCCTCCCGATCGCTTGTTGGGAACGTGGGGAATGTCATTGCCAATGTGCCACAGCAGGGAGTTGATAGCTGATTTGCGGGAGGAACCCGTACCGACTACGTCTCCCACGTAGGCAACTGGGTATCCTTTTTTCTTTAATTCGGCTATGGTTGAGAGTGCACCTGGCATTCGATATTCCAGCATTGCCAAGGCGTGTAAAGGAATATCGGGGCGGGTGGTGGCGTGGGTGGCGGGAGATAAATCGTCGGTGTTGGTTTCGCCTTTGACTTTAAAAACGATGACGTTGATAAATTCTGGTAGCTTGGGGCGAAGGGTAAACCATTCAGCTGCTGCCCAGGAGTCTATTACTCGTTTGGCGTAGGGATTATTTTTGGATAACTCTAAGATATCGTAGAAGGCATCGTATACGAGCAGGGTGTGGCTGAGGGCGTTGGCGGCGTGGGCTGCTATTGGTTCTTTACCTTGTCCTCCCATGACTAAGGGTGTTTCGGAAGAATCCGATACGGGTGTGGTGGGAGTTTGCAGTAATTCTATCAAGGATTGAACGTTGTAACCGCCTACCATTGTGCCTAGCAATTCGACTGCTTCTATGGGTGATATTAGGGGACTAGTAATTTCTTTTTTGGCTATGGCGGTGAGAAATCCAGCTTTGACGTAAGCTGCTGGATCGACTCCGGGCGGTACGCGATCGCGCAATAAATGCAATAATGTTTCTTCTTCACCCACTGGTGGATTTTTCAGTAGCTGGCATAGTTCGGATGTTTGTTTGGCATCTAACGGTAGTGGGGGAATTCCTAAGGCTGCGCGTTCGGCTACGTGTTGGCGATATGATTCCAGCATTTTACTTTTCCTCTGCTTCGGTAAAATTTTTTCTAGTGATTATTACTTTTCTTTGTTTTGCTTGCTTGACCTGATAAAATTTTTCAGGTGTGCCGGACAGGGAAAATTTATTTAGTTTGAGTTTGTCTTGTGACAAAGATTTATAATTATCCCTGTATAGCTGCTATTACATGTATTTTCTGTGCAAAAATTTTCTCAGCTAGCTGATGGAAACGGTCACCTACTTTTTAATATAAAGTACTCAATTTGTCAGTAATTTTGTATTATGCCGAAAACTTACACTGTTGAACTTCACCATCAAGGTAAAATTCATACTTTACAAGTTCCGGAAGATGAAACTATATTATCAGTTGCGGATGCAGCCGGTTTGGGCTTGCCGAGTTCTTGTCATGCTGGTGTTTGCACAACTTGTGCCGGTCAAATTTTAGCAGGAAGTGTAGATCAAAGTGATGGTATGGGCGTTAGTCCCGAGTTACAAAAAAAAGGCTATGTCTTGCTTTGTGTAGCTTATCCGCGTTCGGATTTAAAAATAGTCACAGAAAAAGAAGAAGTTGTTTATCAGCTACAATTTGGCAAAGACCAATAATAATTTTTTCAGTTTTTTAGTTTTTTGACTGCTAAGTGTCAACTATTAAGTTATTTTAGAATTTTGGGGAGCAATTTTGATTGTGACTACTCATTTTATTACGGCAGAAATTAATTTACAAGAAACTCCTGACCAGCTGCACAAGGCAATAGAAGCAGAATTGAAAAAACAGGGAGAACCGCTTCGTTGGGCTATTACCAGTGTGGATGCCGAACGACAAAAAGTAACTGTCGAAGCTGTGGTTACTAGAAATTAATCTCGCTGGTAGTGCAGGAGCCGAGCAAGTTGTGAATTTGCGTCCGTATACTGCTATTTTGATCGTACCTACCGGCATTGGGGCGGCAATTGGTGGTTATGCAGGCGATGCATTACCTGTTGCCAGAGCGATCGCTCAGGTTTGCGATCGTTTAATTACCCATCCCAACGTTCTCAATGGTGCAAGCTTGTATTGGAATTTGCCCAATACTTTGTATGTAGAAGGTTATGGATTGGACAAATTTGCTGCTGGAGCGTGGGGATTGCGTCCCGTACACCAAAATCGTGTGGGTTTGATTTTAGACCGGGGAATCGAGCCGGAATTGCGGTGGCGACAGTTGCAGGCAGCAGATGCCGCTCGAGCCACCCTGGGATTGTCTCTGACCGAATACGTTATAACAGATACTCCTTTGAACGTAGAATTACGTACAAGCGTCTCTGGTAGCAGCTGGGGAACCATCGGTAACCCAGATAGCTTGCTGCGAGCAGCACAAGTGCTCGTGACAAAAGCAAAAGCAGAAGCGATCGCCGTCGTGGCGCGTTTTCCCGATGAGATCGATGCACAGGCAGAACAAAACTATCGCTGCGGTAAGGGAGTCGACCCAATTGCAGGAGCAGAAGCTGTGATCAGCCATTTGGTAGTGCGTGAATTTCACCTTCCTTGCGCCCACGCTCCCGCCTTCAAGGCGACGTTAGCTGAAGATGGAAATTTATCTCCTCGCTGTGCAGCAGAGGAATTGGGCTATACTTTTTTACCCAGTGTGCTGGTAGGTTTGAGTCGTGCACCGCAATTTGTTGTAGGACAAGCTCGCCAAGTATCTTCAGAGCAAGACATTTGGGTAGATGAAGTTGATGTGGCGATCGTACCGGCAAATGCTTGCGGCAGCAGTGCTTTATTAAGTTTAAGTCAAAAGCAGGGATGTTGTGCGATCGTTGCCGTTAAAGAAAACTATACTCGCATACAAGTTCCTGCTTGCTCGTTAGGTATAAAATCAATACAGGTAAACTCGTATTTAGAGGCAGTGGGTGTATTGGTTGCTCGCAAAGCAGGCATAGATCCTCTTGCTGTTACCCCTGAGATATCCTCTTTAAAGTGTTTGAATAATTAGCGTTACTCCCGTGACTCAACAGCAAAAACAAGAACCAAAAATTCCGTACATGACGCGCACCCAAGTTCTGGTGGCGATGGGAGTGACTGCTATGATTTTGTGGCTCATTGCCAAAGTGTGGTTGTATTTTGGCAATTTTTACCTTATGTCTTGGCAATGGGAGATGAAAGCTTTACTGTTGGGAATTGGTTTAGGTTTGACCATCACAGGTTTGAGTGGTTTAGCCTATCAATACTGCCCTCCCTATCGCCAAAGTGCTAATTTTTACTTGGAACTCATACTCAAACCCTTGACTCTACCAGACTTGATTTGGCTGGGATTGTTACCAGGGTTGAGTGAAGAATTGTTATTTCGAGGTGTAATGCTACCGGCTTTTGGATTGGATCATTTAGCTGTTTTTTTCTCCAGTCTCTGTTTTGGGGTTTTGCACTTGAGTGGCGTGCAGCAGTGGCCTTACGTAGTTTGGGCGACGATCGTAGGATTTATATTGGGATACAGCGCTGTTTGGAGCAATAATTTGTTAGTACCGATTGTTGCTCACGTACTGACAAACATTCTTTCTAGCTATTTGTGGAAGGTAAGCCATTAAGACGTGCTGTCAAGGCGATCGCCTGCGGTAAGATGCGATGTTCCTGTAGTTGAATTCTGGAGTGGAGCTTTTGTGGTGTATCGTCAGGCATGACGGGAACTGCTGCTTGAATCAAAATGGGACCGCTGTCCATTTCTAGGGATACCAAATGCGCGGTACAGCCAGTTATTTTCACGCCAGCGGTTAAAGCTTGTTCTACGGCGTGCATTCCTTTAAAACTCGGTAGCAAACTGGGATGAATGTTGATAATTTTATTGGGAAACGCATCAATTAATACTTGCGTGACAATTCGCATCCAACCGGCCATAACTACCAAATCTACATCGTATTGATGCAGGGTCTGCACAATTTGCCGGTCTAAATCTTCACGATTGCTGTAGTGGCGATGATTGAGAAGTACAGAGGGAATACGGTGATTTGCGGCGCGAACGGCGGCATAGGCTTGTGGTTGATTGTAAATTAAAACTTGAATTTGGGCGTGAAGTTGCCGGGATGCGATCGCTTGTGCGATCGCTTCAAAATTGCTACCATTTCCAGAAGCCAAGATTCCTAATTTTACGGGTGCACCTTGGGAAAATTGCTCCTTGGCAATAGGAGGAGAAATTAGATAAGCAGTGGAAATATCGAGCATGGAACAGGTATTCATATCTTGAGATAGTTGGTGGTAAGACATGGCAATTCTAAATCATTCGCCCTAGCAAATTTATAAATTCGAATCGTGTCACTGCTCGTTTTGATATCAAGCTTATCTATTTTCTCAAAATGTAATTTCGATTGCTATATTGAGAAAAATTAGCATTTTCCCAAAACGGCAATATTCAGTATCGTTGCACTTAATTTATGAAAACTTCTTACTTTTTCAGCAATCGATTTCTCGACAGCGATACGGTGGCAGCTTGGTTATTTTTGGCACCAGCAATGATATTTTTGGGTATTTTTGTGCTTTGGCCGATAGCCTATTTGTTTTACCTTAGCTTTACAACTGATATTTTTACCTCCAGAGGTATACACTGGGTAGGTTTAAAAAACTACTGGCGCTTGCTTTTCACTTCCGATTTTTGGCAAGTTATTTTTAATACAATTTACTTTACCGTGGCTACGGTTATTCCCAGTTTGGTTATTCCCCTGGGATTAGCTGTATTGTTAAATCGGGCTTTGATATTGACCCAACTGTTGCGAAGTGCCTATTTTTTACCTTCAATTATTTCAATGGTGGCTGCTGGTTTGGGATTTCGCTGGCTGTTTCAAAACAACGGTCCCATCAACCAGCTGTTGGATGCTATTGGAATAGAGCCAATTCCTTGGTTAAGCAGCACTGTTTGGGCCATGCCTGTTTTAATTATCTTGAGTATTTGGAAACAATTAGGCTTTAACATGGTGGTGTTTTTGGCAGGATTGCAAACTATTCCTGCTAGTCGCTACGAAGCTGCCGAACTTGATGGTGCAAATGCTTGGCAAAAATTTTGGTATATCACCTTACCTGGATTGCAATCTACCATTATTTTTGCTTTTGTCACCACTATGATTTTTACTTTGCGTAGTTTTGAGCAAGTGTATGTAATTACTGGTGGTGGTCCTTTAAATTCTACAAATTTGTTAGTCTACTACATTTACCAAGAGGCTTTCGGTCAGTTTGATTTTGGCTACGCCGCCGCAGCAGCAACAGTTTTGCTCGCCGTGACACTGGTATTGGTTTATTTGCAATTACAAACTTGGAGAACAGAGTAAATAATTCCGCACCAATATAGCAGGGCAATGTTTATTAACTACATTACTTTGATGTTAATTAATTTAGTAGCTGGTTTATTTCTGCTTGCTGGCTACGTATATTACGGTATAGATCGTGCGAATCAAAAACTTTGGATTCCTGGATTTGGGATAACGGGGGCGATCGCCCTTGTTACAGGTTTACACGTGATTTTTACCTGGCCTTTAACTGGTAGTTTCAATATTGCCTACGGTGAAACAACTGTTTTATTTGGTGTTTTGTTCCTGGGTGCTTCTTTTGCGTTAGCTTTTGGTTGGGACTTGCTAACAGTGGCTGTTTATGGTTTTTTTGCAGGACTTGTGGCGATCGTCATTGGCGTACGCATATTGAATTTAGGATTGACGCGACAGCCCTTGCAGACAGGAATTGGGTTTATTTTAACTGGGTTGGCTGGAGTTTTGGCCACACCGACACTTTTTTTGAAAACAAATCGTGTTTGGCGCTTGTTGGGCGCGATCGTTTTGATTGCTGCGGCTTTTATTTTTGCCTTTACCGGATACATGGCGTACTGGAGTCACTTGGGCAATTATTCTAATTGGAAGCCTTTACCGATGCGCACGCCTTAGGTCTGGATTTGCAGATAGAAAAATAAAGTTTCTGCGTTATCAATTTTTCCTGATGTTTATCAAGACCTTTTGACAGAAAAAGCTGCTTTCTTAACGAATTTTCAAGGCATTCACGATTTATTACAAATTGTTTCTGCAATTTTCTCTTCTAGCTGCCCAATTGTTTAGTTGCGGGAGTGTAATCTCGAAATACAGAGACGATCGGAGTAAAAGTTAAAAAAATTTACAATTTTAGATATAGAGGTAAGTGTGATGAAAAATTATGCACGCCAGCACAAAAGTTTTCTCAGTCAAATGATAAATGAAAATTTTGAGGATAGAGATTTTAGTGGATGTGATTTAAGTGGTATTGACTTAAAGGAAGTTGATTTGAGTGGAATAAACTTTGTTGGCGCTTGTTTATGCGGTGCTAATTTAAGTGGGGCTATTCTGACTGGTGCAAATCTCAGTGAGGCAAATTTATGTCAAGCGAATTTGAGCCAAGCTGATCTAAGACAAGCAAATTTATGCGGTGCTTTGTTACGGGAAGTAAAATTAAATCAAAGCAATCTCTGGGGTGCATGTCTTTGTAATGTTGATTTCCAACAAGCAGACTTGAGTGCAGCCATATTAATCGAAGCATCACTGATTGAAGCTAACTTAGTAAAAGCAAATCTGACAGGTACCAAGTTATGCGGGGCGATGTTAATAGAAGCAAATTTCAATCAAGCAGATTTAACAAGTGCAGATTTAAGGTGGGCAAATTTAATGGCGGCAAATTTGAGTGAAGCAATTGTGGAGAGGACTAATCTTAGTAATGTCAAATTGTACGAAACTATTATGCCTGATGGTTCAATTTATCAACAGAGCCTAGCTAATAGTTTCCAATCTATTAGCTATTACTCTGGGTTTTGAGCGCTATTAAAACTCTCGTTGGGAGAAAATAAATACAGCGATCGCTACTAACATAACGCTATAAACCAAGCCGTAAACAGTATTGGCAATAAGTGCAGTTGAACTGGGTAGAGCCTCTAATCCGTATACAGCGTCGTTTTTGAGATCTAATCGGGATAAATTGGGCAAAATAAGATACAAAGCTTGAGTAAGGCGCTCTATGTTGGGATTGTTTCCCAGGCGACCAAGTTGTAGTAAATTTTGAGTAATATTTCCCATGAGGTAAATAAACAAGGTTAAAGCTGTTGCTAATAAGGAACTAGTAAACGCACCTGCAGTAATAGCAATGGCGGCGATTAAGGACAATTGTAGAAATTGGAAAAATACAGCAATTAAAATACTTGCAAGCGAATAATCAATTTTACCCAATTGTAAAAACAGCAAGTAAATTGCTGTCATTGTGGTGATGAGAACGGCTGATACTGTTAATAATCCTAGGTATTTTCCAACAATAAATTCACTGTGACTGATAGGTTTGGCCAATAACACCAAAACCGTACGCTTTTCAATTTCTTTGTTAATCAGTCCTGTACCAACAAACACTACTACTATTAAACCGAGAAGGTTGATTGTCGCCAAGCCAAAATCTAGAAATATTTTACTTTCTGTTGTGGCGGCGATTTCGGGAAGCAGAGCAAAAGCAGCAGCGAGTATGAGGATGTAAAAGCCAATGATATATAAAAGGCGATCGCGCATTACTTCGCGAAACGCGTTTGTTGCTAATACAAAAATTCTGCCAAAGTTCATTGCTGTTTAGTTATAAGTCAATTGTCTGTAATCATTTGTAATTACTCCTAAGTTATTGGTCAATAGTGTTTACTGTGCAGATGGTGGCGGTCCTAAAATCGGTTTGCTAATTCTTCCGCAATCAATTTCTGCAATGACTGATTTGTCGTTTGTGGATTTGGCGATGGGGTCAATCCGACATGATTTTTGGAAGTAATATCCACGTCCGCTCAAAGAAGGACCAGTCCAGATACTTAATAAATCTAACTTATAGCCTGACTTGAGATTATATATACGCGGTTCAACTTGCCATAAAGATTTTTCTTCATATTCGCGCAAGTTAGTTTCTATAACTTGTCTACCTAGGTTTGCAACTCTTTGTTTGGCGTCTAGTAGCCATTGCTCTACTTCTGACCAAGGCCTGTCCAGAATTTGTTGCTCTATTCTCGGTTCGAGTTTTTCTAAAATCACAATTCCGTTTCTGGGAACTTTGGTTGAAGGTACTATTTTCATAACAAAGGTGCGTGGAATTTTGTCTAAACGCAAACTGGGATATTCTTGGTACCATTTGTTGACAACGAATGTGAATTGTAAACAACAACTAATTACCAAACTACTAGCAATTAAAATAATAATTTTTTGACGGTCTTCTAATTTGGGTATTTGTGGGTTGACGTCTGTTCCCGTTCCTTCAAAAAATTCTGGAATGGCAGTAATTAATGCGGAAATTGTCGGCCAGAAAACAATTGTATTTGTGGTAATAATATTTTCTTGATGTCGAAAGGCAAAAGTACTAATTAAAAATCCAGTTATTAATGCTCCAACTGGCATGTTGGTACCGGGAACAAGCAAGGGATTGTCGGTGGTATACCAAGCGGTACCTGCTATCAGAAACAGCCAGCCGCAAAAGGCGATAGCATCCCTGACAAAACCGTTAGATAGCCATGACATTAATAAAGAAAAAACGCTCAAATAAATTAATGTTTGCCAGGAGTAAGCTTTGGGAGGTACTAAGATTTTTTTGATTCTTGCATAAATATCTTCAAAGATATTAAATAATCCGAATATATCTTTCAAAACTTGCATTATCGCACCTCTTAGAGCTGTTTGGGAATCAAAAATAAAATCATAGCAATAGCGCTGTAGCTGAGGGCATTAGCTATTAAAACAGTGGTAGCCAGATTAGTATTTTGCAATTTTAATTTCTGGCTACGACGTAAGTTGAAGCGTTGGGAAGTACTGGCAGGCTCAGACTTTTGAAAATCTGTCAGTGAAAGTAATAAAAGTCTCAAGAACAATACTTTTAGTAAAAAAGTACCAAAGAAAATTATAAAAGCAGTTAAAATCATTAACATCTGGATTTTAGTTGAGAGAAAGTGAGCGAAGAAAATGTAACTAATTAATTCTGATTTGAGGGGTATTGCTAGTAGTGGTTCTAAGAGAAAAAATACTATCCAACCTATGGCGTTAGACAGTAAATTAATGGAGATAGCATAGAAAGTTGAAGTTCTTTTGTCAAATTTGAGTCGTTTATTCAAGATGTATGCTTCTAGGGGAATGGCTATCAGGATGAATAAAAAATTAAATAAAATGGCACCGAGGGGAATAATTTCAGGAATCATAGCATAGTCAAACATGACCAAATAGGTTTCTAGATGCGACTGAAGAAAGTATAGCCGCAAGCAGGACAATTTTGGGGTTTGGGGAAGATACAAGGCTAGATTTGTGAAAATCTGGACTTTCCTCTCTCTAGCAGTTATGACAAGACTTGGGTAAGATTAAAGACTGCTACGTTACAGCTTGTAGTCAGATGCTCAAAAACGACATCGGTATCCGTACAGCGCAGGTACGTCCGCAAAGGGTAACAGGACAAATTCACGTTTACGACGGTGCTGGTAAAGGTAAATCCCAAGCAGCTTTGGGAGTGGTTTTGCGTTCTATAGGTTTGGGGATAAATACACCGAATAATTCCAACCGTGTCTTGCTGCTAAGGTTTTTAAAGGGACCGGAACGGGATTATGATGAAGATGGGGCGATCGCAGCTTTGCAGCGAGGATTTCCACATTTAATTGATCAAGTTCGCACTGGAAGAGCGGATTTTTTTGGGCCCCACGAAATTACCCCTTTTGATAGAGTTGAGGCGGCGCGGGGTTGGGATGTGGCTAAGGGTGCGATCGCTTCTGGTTTATACTCGGTTGTTGTTTTGGATGAAATTAATCCTGTTTTAGATTTGGGGTTGCTACCGGTGGATGAGGTAGTGCAAACGCTCAAATCCAAACCGCCAGAGTTAGAAATTATTGCTACTGGACGTGGAACACCACAAAAGTTACTTGATATTGCAGATTTGCACTCGGAAATGAAACCCCACCATCACCCTGTTGCCAAAGCACAGGGAATAGAAGGTATTGAAATTTACACTGGCTCCGGGAAAGGTAAATCTACCAGTGCTTTGGGTAAAGCTTTGCAAGCAATTGGAAGGGGAATCAATCATCCCGGTTCTACGCGCGTGTTAATTATGCAATGGCTCAAGGGTGGTACTGGTTATACAGAAGATGCAGCTCTTGCTGCTTTGCAGCAGTCTTATCCGGATGTGGTGGATCACCAACGCTGCGGTCGAGATGCGATCGTCTGGCGTAATTCCCGACAAGAATTAGATTATGTAGAAGCGGAAAGGGGTTGGGAAATTGCCAAAACTGCGATCGCTTCTGGAATTTATAAAACGATTATCCTTGACGAGCTCAATCCCACCGTGGATTTGGAACTGCTTCCTGTGGAACCAATTGTGCAAACTTTGCTGCGTAAACCTCCTCATACTGAAATTATTATTACCGGGCGTTGTCAAAACCAACCTGCATACTTTGATTTGGCGAGTGTTCATTCTGAAGTTTACTGCCACAAGCACTATGCCAATCAAGGTGTACAGCTAAAGCGAGGAGTGGATTTCTAAATATTAAATTACGGTTAAATATTATGGACAATAGTAATTTTTTAGACTTGGTAGCCGGGGGAGTCGCAATTGTGATTGTTGTCAGCGGAATATTAATGATGTTCACCACAGTATTTACCACCAAACACAAATAATCTTCAACAAAGATTTGTGTTAGTTTAGCCTGTAGTATAGATATAAGGAGATATGGCATGGAAACCAAACAATTGCAGTACGACGATATCGCTTCTCCTAGCAAGCAATTGGCTGCGATTCCAGGCACAGATACCCAAAACCTACCCAAATTAATACCTGCCCAACCTGCTCAAAATCAATGGCAAGAGATTAGCAAAGCAATTACAAAATTTGGGGAGCAGTTTCCGGAAAATTTGGAAAAATTTTCTAACGCCTACAAACAACCTTTAATTGCCTTAGGTTGGGTTTTCTTAACATTTGTTTTGGTGAAGGTAATTTTGGCAATCTTGAGTGCAATTAACGATATTCCCTTGGCGCAGCCTTTATTTGAGTTGATTGGTATTAGTTACTCAAGTTGGTTTTCTTTTCGTTATCTGCTTAGAACTTCAACTAGAGAAGAATTAGCTGCAGAAATAGATTTAATTAAAAAACAGTTCTTAGGTTAATAGCAAATTCAAATCTAAATATAGCTTTCTGGGTCAGGTATACTAGCTTATACTTGACCTAAATTTTTATATAATAAAATAATTTAAACTCTTGGATTTATTTGATATAGATATCTTATAGTCAATGCCCAGAGTATATCAAAGGATAGATTAAATTCCTCTTCTTGCTAGTTAAAACACTCCTTGAGATAGTAAATTTATGGTTGTTAAAAATCATAGTCTAGATCGCAAATTTGGATCGAGCAGGATAGATTGTTAGGAGAAGAAAAATAATGACTAATGAAAATTTTAACAAAGCAATAGATAGCTCTGAGCGTGCCAAAATAGATCAGTACGACAGACATATAATTCCGGCTGAAACTGCTGCTCGGAAAGAAAGGGAAGGCGAACTGTATAAAACACTTCCTACAGAGGAAAGGGAAGCAAGTGCTAGTACGGACGACCAAACTCATCCTGGGGAAAGTGTTCACACCACAGGGGGTTACACGGTGGATAAAGAAGGTTTGTTAAACAACTATGCCATCGAACCGGAAATGTACTACGAAGTACCAGGGGATGCGCAACAGCAAGCACAGGAAGACGCTGCACAGCGTATCGAGGAGCTAAAACAAGTGAATGAAGATAAGGAAGGCCAATTAACGATGGACAGCGACCAGCGGGGTAGAGGTCCTGGCGCTATATAAGAATTTTGCTTGTGGTGTTGAGAAGTTTACGGCGATGATTGGGGTTAGTTCCTAGTCGTCGCTTTTTTGGCCATGGGGGAATGCTCGTACTGCGCGAGCAAATCCGCCGGATCTTGATAAATAGCTATTGCTCCTGCAACTTAGGTATCGTCAAAACCTCCGCAGTGAAAGGCGATGACATCTACTCGCGCTGCGTTTGCTGATTCGATCTCGTAGGGAGTATCGCCGAGCACGATCGCTTCGTTTGGTTGTAACTGCAATTTGGCAGGGGTAGCTCTGACTATATCTGCAGCGGAGGTTGTTGTTTGGGCCAGTAAATCTTCTATTTTGATGACCTCGAGCAAGGCGAATAATTCTTGGCTTTTGGCTGAAGTGGCTACAACCAGGCGTAATCCTTCCTGTTGCAACTTTAGCAGCAGCTGTCGCGCGCCCTTGGTGAGTGTTAAAGTTGGTGCGTAATTTGTGGAGAAAAATTTCTTGACGGTAGTCGGCGATTTTTTCCTTCTCCTTCTTCGCTGGAAAGTTCCAGTACTAGTTTAGGAATGATGCGATCGCCTCCCATACCGATTAAAGGTCTAACTTCCTCGAACGCGATTTCGCGGCCAAATTTCTTTCTCAAAAGCTTCCACCCAGGCGCAAGCATGGGCATCGTTACTGAGAATCAGCGTTACATCTATATCTAGAATTACACTTTGTAATGTCATTTTCCCATTTCCTTTTTGGTCAATACAACATTACATGGAAATTCCTGGGATTACCTCCTTCTGCGTAGCTACTTTTGTGCAATGTTGGGTGGGTCAGTACCACAAGTATTGTGATTGGTGCCAATAGGAGGAAATATATAGTGGTTTGTGATGTTTTTTTACTTACGAAAGTAATTACAAATTTTTCTTATCAACATCGTTTCTAAACCTCACATTTGTTATGCTTACCTGCCACTACCGCGATCATCTGAGTGAGTTTGACCGATACTTGCAAGTTGGATTCTAATAATTTTCGTTGTCCTAATCACAAGATGCTCCCTCTAGGATCTGTTTAATTCCATCTACAAAGCAAAAGACAGAGCAACAGGAGTAGTTTGCTAGAATTTGCCAATTTGGCAGAGTTTGGTGGGGTAAAAGTCCAGGACTTATCCAAAATAGGAGGCTTTTTGGGGGTTAGGAATCTTGCCGGTCAAAAAGTATAATCATATTTACCTATTTCTGGCGCGTGGTATGGAGAATACCCACCAATCTCTTCATTCCTCCCAAACAAAGTTACATCGATTTTTAGTTTGCGGATTGGGAAGTTTGGGTCAGCAGTGCGTTGCTGTTTTAAAGGAGTATGGTGCTATTGTTAGTGCCATTGATTTGGTACCACCTTCTAGCTGGGAAGTATCAAATTTACAAGAATTGCTAGAAGAATTCCTGATTGGAGATTGCTGCCAGGCGAATATTCTAGAACAGGCTGGCATCCGCCAGTGCCGAGCTGTACTTTTGGTTACCAGTGATGAAGGGGTGAACATAGAAGCCGCTTTTGCAGCACGACTTTTAAATCCTCAAGTGCGTTTGGTTGTACGGTCAGATAAACAAAATCTTAATAAACTTTTAAGTGAAAACCTCGGTAATTTCGTTGCTTTTGAACCAACTCAACTAACTGCTTCTGCTTTTGCGTTTGCTGCTCTTGGTAATGAAAATTTGGGATACTTTCACCTGGAGGGACGTAAACTGCGAGTAGTCAAGCATCAAATTAAAAACGATGATTTTTGGTGCAATAAATGGCAGTTACACCAACTCAATACTTCTTTTCGCCGCGTATTAAATTATGCTACTCCTTCCTCAAAATTGCCGTTGCAATTTTATGAGTGGGAAGGCGAAACAACTTTGCGCTCGGGAGACACGATCGTTTATATCGAGGTTGCAGATTTGTTTCCTTTGGAACAACGTTCGGCAATTCAGTCCAGGAGCATCTTGCAGCAATTGTGGCAAGAATTTATTCCCAGTTTGTCATGGAAGGGTCTCAAGCAGATTGGCGATTACCTACGGTGGAATGGACGCACCGTGCGGGTGGCAATTATTTGCGGTATGACAGTGATTTTTTTGTGGTGTGGCGGAACAATTCTTTATACTCTCAACTATCCAACTTCTACCATGGTGGAGGCATTTTATGCCACGGCAGTCTTGCTTTTGGGAGGATATGGTGATTTATTCGGTAGTGTAAAATTCAAAACCCAGCCCGAGCCAGCTCAGTATATGCCAGGATGGTTGCGGTTGTTAAGTTTGGGGTTAACGTTAGCAGGTACGGCTTTTGTGGGGGTGTTGTATGCTTTGCTGACCGAGAAACTTCTCAGTTCAAAATTTCAGTTTCTCCTTCCTGGTGCTCGCACACCAAAACCCCGGCAAGATCACGTTGTCTTGATAGGATTGAATCGGGTCGGTCGGCAAATTGCAACTCTTTTGCTAGAACTCAAACAACCTTTGATTGCAGTTACCCCTACAGCAGTGGATACCAATATCTCTCCCAAAATACCGGTGGTTGTTGACAATTTTGCAGCTGCTTTAACAAAGGTGAATATTGCTCGTGCTAAAAGCGTGGTGGTGGTAACAGATGATGAAATGGAGAATCTGGAAATTAGTTTGATGGCTCATAGTTTCAATCCCGATACCGGTTTGGTTATACGTACCTATAACCGTCAGTTTAGCGAGCGAATTGCGCAGTTGTTTTCCTACGCCCAGGTGCTGTGTACGTCTGCTTTGTCGGCGGAAGTTTTTGCTGCTGCTGCTTTTGGAGAAAATATTCTCGGTTTGTTTCACCTGAACAATCAAACTATTCAGCTGGTAGAGTACGCGGTGGAGGATGGGGATACTTTAAATGGTTTGATGTTGAGCGATGTTGCTTATGGCTATGGTGCTGTTCCCATTCTTTACCAAAAGGCTTCCAAGTCTCCTCCTAAGTTGATGCCTGCTTACGAAACTACTGTTGCTGTTGGCGATCGCTTGGTTGTTCTGGCTACTACTTCTAGTCTACAGTGCATTGAACGTGGCCAGTTGGCTCCCCGCAATTGGCAGGTGTTGGTTGAAAAGGCTTTTACCAATGATGCCATTTTTGACGGTGCTAATGAAATTAGTGTGATTTCTGGCTGTAATATCAGTACAGCTAGGCAATTAATGAAAAATTTACCGGCTGTGCTACCTAACCCGTTATACAAACAACAAGCTCAGCGCTTGGTTTTCAAGTTGAATAAGTTAAGGGTCATGGCTCGGGTGATACCAATAGAATCTCGCTAAACTTTCTTGCTTATTGTTATATAACCATAGAGATATGAATTCTGCTCAACGTTTAGCTAGCTGCTGAAACAAAAGTTGAACAGCCAAAGCTACTAACCCAACAGTTGCTATGGCAAAAACTGCAGAGGCGAAAGCGGTGACACCTACGACTAGGGTACGAACGGCGGAAGTAATGTTCAACACGATCCAGTTGTGGGAATGAATTGGTTTGGTGGCGTAGGTTGTGGCGATGGCGCTTGTGAGAGAGCATGCTGCGTACGCCAGTGCTCCTGAGAAGAGTGCACCTGTTATGCAGCGTAGGGGAGTTGTTTGAGTTGGGGTTTGTGGCGTGAGGTTTGGTTCGTTCATGATATTTGAATGCCGTGTGGGAGGGATTGAGCTACGAATAATTCTAAATCTTCATCTGGTATTGCTGTTCTTATATTTAGTTTTACTTGCTGTGCTCTTTGTTTGCAGTCGCAGATGGCGAATACCGTCGGTCCGGAACCGGACATCATTGTTCCCAAAACACCTTCTTGTTTGGCAAGTATTTCCCGCAGTTCGGCTACTTGGGGGTAAGCTGGTAGAACTACTTTTTCTAAATCGTTGTGAAGTTTTTGGGCGATTTTTGTTATGTCCTGGCGAACGATAGCTTTTACCATTTCGCCTGAATGTACTGCTAAAGCACGTTCTACCAAGTTGTCTTGATGGCGGATGTAGGAATTGCCGTAGGAGGCGCGATAGGTATTGTACGCCCAAGCAGTGGAAATTTCTAGGTGGCGATATTTTGCCAATACGATATACATATCTTGTAAGCTGGGTAGGGGAGAAAGTTGTTCGCCTCTACCTGTGGCGATCGCGGTGCCACCGCCTATGCAAAATGGTACGTCTGAACCTAAAATAGCTCCTAGTTCTTGTAATTCTGATTGAGTTAGTCCTAGTTTCCACAGTAAGTCGATTCCTACCAAAACTGCGGCGGCGTTGGTCGAACCTCCTGCTAATCCAGCTGCTACTGGTATGTTTTTGGTGATGGTGATGTCTACACCGCCGTATTTGGCGTGAGCATCGGGAAATTGTGTTGCCATTAATTCGGCGGCGCGGTAAGCTAAATTACTTTTATCGGTGGGGACTTGGGGGTGCTGGCAATGAAGGCGGATATCTTGAGTTTGCTTGGAGCAGCGAATTTCGACACGGTCGGCAAGGTCGATACTTTGAAGTATCATTGCTAACTCGTGAAAGTTATCAGGGCGATCGCCGATGATTTCTAAGTATAAGTTAATTTTGGCGGGGGCAATGAGATTGTAGGAGTGCATATTTGAGTGGATAGTGGGTGGTAGGTAGGGTAGTGGGGGGTTGTGCTAACCAAGTTCGCCGTTTATCTCCACAGTAGTGGGAAAGTCCACCAAGCTATTACATAAAGCGATCCACTGGCTAACGCTAAGGTCTTCAGCACGAGCTTGGGGATTTATTTTTAATTGTTCCAGTAATTGGCTTGTGCGATCGCGTTCTACTAAGCTTTGCAGGTTATTTCGTAACATTTTACGCTTGGCTGCAAATCCTAATTCAATCAAGGTTTCTAATTTTTGGGGATTTTGGGGTGCTGGTTGGATTTGGCGTTTGGTTAAACGTACTATTGCGGAATCTACTTTTGGTGGTGGTTCAAAGGCAGTTGCAGGAACTATACTAATTAACTCACATTCTGCTAAATACTGCACCCGTACGGATAACGCTCCGAATGCTTTTGAGCTTGGTTTGGCTACTAATCTTTGCGCTACTTCTTTTTGTAGGAGCAGGACAATTAATTCGTAGGGTTGCAAGTTTGGGTGAGCGATTGTACCCAGTAGTTTTTCTAGGATTGGTCCGGTGATGTTGTAAGGAATATTAGCAACTACTTTGTTGGGGTAGAGGGAGTTTTCCTGGAATAGCAAAGGTAAATCCAGCTGTAAAAAATCCCCTTGTAATAGAAAGAAATTTTCTGCTTTGGCAAATTCTTTTCTCAAGTATTTGCATAAATCGGCGTCTATTTCGACTGCGATTATAGATTGTACTTGTGGTAATAAATGACGAGTCAAAATTCCGGTACCGGGTCCGATTTCCAGGATGCGATCGTCTGGTTTTAGTTTTGCTGCTTGTTGAATTTCCTTGAGAGCTTTTTCAGATTTGAGCCAATGTTGAGCAAGGGACCTGCGCGGTCTTACCATCTGCATTCTCCTTCCTGTATTGTTTTTAGCTTTCCAATACCAATTCATTTCTTACTTTTTTCTTACTTTTCGATACCGTTTTTCAACAGATTTTTCCTCTATTTATCTTGACAAAAATATTGACTTGTGGTAATGGCAGATGTACACGTACTTTGAGTTAAAGTTTATTATGTCAGAAACACCCTCAGACACCATTTGGATTGTCACCGACAATACCCCACAAATATCTATCCCGGATGGTGCTAAAAGCACAACTGCCACAACAGAAAACTGGAGAGACCAACTCAAAGAAAACACCACAACTAAAAGCATAGACAGCGCTGTTAAAGTTAGCGCCCAAAAATTAGAGCAAGAAATGTCTCATTTTTTGCAAGTAATAGCAAACGTGTTTAACAGCGCCGAACAACAAGCACAATTTACCTGTGGAATCCAGCTTGATGAAATAGAACTATCAATAGAAATCAGCGCCGAAGGACAAGTAAAGTTAATTGGTAGTGGCGCCAAAGCAGCAGGAAAAGGAGCAATCACCCTTACCTTCAGACGAAAACAACCAAAGTAGTACGCTGGTAACTGATAACTGTTAGCTGTTTTGATAATTTGGTTGCAGCTTCAAGAATATACTCGCTCTTATCCTACAAACAAGGATACAGGCTATTTTTTTGAGAAACAGTAGAAAGCACTCCCACCGAACAAGACAGATGAAGCAACCTAGTTCCACAGCAACACAAAAATCACCTACGTTCAAATCTAGACTATCAACAATCCTGATCGCCGCAGCAATAGAAGCAGTAAGAGCAATTTTGAGCCATCCGCTTGCTGATATTTGTATTGAAGTTATGAAAAAATCTTTGGAAGTAAAATAAAGCTAAGTAATAAAAGTTCTTAGTCAGGACTTTAGCCTTGAAATTACACGCCAAGCGATAATTCACTAACTAAGTCACTATCCCTCCCTGATTGCTTCGTAGACGTGCGTGAGCGCGGTTTCACTCTACGAGAAGCTGCTGTGCATCTACAGCACTTGGTGAATGCACAGTACTTCTAACCCAGCTTGGGGTCCTCCATACTTAATCAGGGTCCTTTTTATCGGTTAATCCTAAATCAGCTGAGATTGGAACACGGGAATTTCAATGACGAACTCTGTTCCTTCTCCCGGTGTAGAGTGACAATATAATTTGCCCCGATGTCTTTCGACAACAATCTGATAGCTAATAGAAAGACCTAACCCTGTACCTTTACCCACATCTTTTGTGGTAAAAAAGGGATCGAAAATTTTTGCCAACTTGTGTTGAGGAATTCCAGAACCTGTATCTGCAATCGTAATGGCAATCCAATTGTTATCAATAACTTGAGTACGAATGCGAATTTCCAAATTCTTCAAAGAAGAATTTCCCTTTTTGGCTTTTTCTTCTAAAGCGTCAATCCCATTAGTAAGGATATTCATAAAGACCTGGTTCAGTTGACCAGGATAGCATTCAATCAAAGGAAGTTTGCCATACTCCCTAATTATCTTAATTTCTGAGCGATCGCTTTTAGCCTTGCAGCGATGCTCCAGAATCATCAAAGTACTGTCAAGACCTTCATGAACATCCACCTGTTTTAACTCAGCTTCATCCAAGCGGGAAAAATTTCGCAACGACAAAACGATTTCTCGAATGCGTTCTGTTCCCACTCGCATCGATTGAAGCAGTTTCACCAAGTCTGACTTGAGAAAATCAAGATCAATAGCAAGAATTTCCTCTTGAATTACTGGAACAGGATGGGGATAGTTTTGTTGATAAAGTTCCACCAATCTTAATAAGTCTTGAATGTATTCAGCCGCAGGTACGAGATTGCCATGAATAAAGTTGATAGGATTATTGATTTCATGGGCAATACCTGCTACCATTTGACCAAGACTAGACATTTTTTCACTTTGTAAAAGTTGGGCTTGAGTTTGTTGTAACTTGCGCAGCGCGTTTTCCAAATCCTCTGCCTGTTGCTGAAGCTTAATTTCTGCTTGTTTGCGATCGCTGATGTCTCGAAAATACCAAATCCGACCAAAATAATTTCCTAAAGGCGATCGCACCGCTGCACAATAACGCTCGAATACCCGTCCTCCCTTCAAAGCAATTTCCTCATGACTAGTTTCCTCGGGATGCTCGTACAGATATTCTACCTTTGCCAAAAATTCCTCTGGATCTTCTAGTTGCTCAAACACCCACTGCAACAACTTTTTGTCATCACCCGTTTGAATAATTCCTGGAGGAATTTGCCACAACTCAACAAAACGCTGATTGTAGGAGGCAACTTGACGATTTTCATTAATAATTAAAATACCATCAATAGCAGCTTCTTGTTGAGCCTGCAACAAAGCATTACTGCGACGCAAAGCTTCTTCTGTCCGCTGGCGCTCGGTAATATCCACCGATACACCAATCAAACCTGTAATTTCACCCTTGTCGTTGCGAATAGGATTGTAACGACTTTCAAAAACAATACCCCCAACTTCAACGCAGCTGCTAGTCACTTCTCCAGCTAACGCTCGTTCGACCATAAAAAGAATTTCCGGAACATCCCGGTACAAATCATAAACAGATAAACCAACAATTTCTCCCGGTTTCAATCCCAGAGACGCTAAACCCTTACCCTCAGATAAAAGAAAGCGACCCTTATTGTCAAGAACATATACAATAATCGGTGCAGCAGCGATCGCGCTTTGCAATCGCCGTTCGCTTTCCTGCAGTGCTTGTTGTTGTTGTTTTTGCTCGGTAATGTATTCAACAGTACCAAGAACACCCACTATCTTCCCCTCTGCATTTTGTAAGGGAATTTTATTTGTCTGGGTCCAGACCTGCTTTCCATCTGATGTTTGGAAAGTTTCCACCACGCGTAGTTGTGGTTCCCCCGATTCTAAAACAGCGCGATCGCATTTTTGATACAAATCCAACAGTTCATCCGTTACAGGTAACTCCTCGTCAGTCTTACCAATAATTTCTGATGTACAATTTGCACCCACAGCACGAGCAAATTGACTGTTGCAACCGAGATAGACCAAATTAGTGTCTTTCCAAAAAATTAGCTGCGGAATGCTATCTATAACCAATTGGAGAAATTGTAGCGATTGTTGCAGTTGCTGAAGTTGCTGTTGTAAGGAATCATAAGTACTTTTGTCCACACAAATCACATCACCAGTCATAGCGTTGCCTGCTGAGGCGCAAAAAGTATAGAATAGTTTACAATTTCCAGAATTCCCTACTAGCAGAGTTGAACAACTATCATCCCATTTAGCTTTAATAAAAATTACTTGAGCAATTCCCCTAATCGGTGTTGAATTAATATTTTCTTTAAAGTTTCGTTTTCTGCTTTTAAAGCAAAATTCTCCGCTTGCAATTCCTTGATTCTTTCTTGCAGTGCTTCCTTAGTTGCGCCTCGTCTTTGAATTACAACCTCTTTATATATTTCCAGATTTGCATCCTCACTCATCCATCGTTGATAAGTTTTTGTATGCTCTTGTACCGAATGTCCCATATAATCAGCCATGGTTTTAATCGGAATTTGCAAGCGATGACCGCGCACAGCATAAGCATGACGCAAATCATAAGGTCTAAAACCAATACCGCTGGTGCGAAACTTGATATAAAGCTTGGCCGTCTTATTACTTAATTTTCCACCCAAAACAGGAACTTTGACATTTTTTAAATCAAATAAATCTACCCAATGAGGATGTAGTGGTGGAATACCACAATTGCGTTCGCCAGTCTTAGTACCAGCAGTCAAACTAGGATTAAGGGTAACTAAATGAAAAGTATTAGCTGCATCCGTAAAAGCTTGTAAATCTATAGCAAACAACTCATGGGGTCTCAAACCATAAGTAGCTAGCATTCCGTACGCCCATTGCCATTGTGCGGGGAGGGTAAGATTTTCCTTACTAGCATACTGCGATAGAGGAGCTCCTATCTTTGTAAAGCCCTGCAAAATTTCGTCGTCGCTGGGAATTTTGCGAACAGAAGGAGCAGGAAGAGGGGTAGCATAAGAATTTATAATTTTCAAGCCATCAAATCCACAAAATTTACAAAACTTGCGCAGCTGCCAAACTAGATAAAATCGAGATACAGTGTGGGGCTTAGTTTTTTGCAGTGCAATTTCTAAACTTTCTGTCGATAAAGGGCGATCGAGCGGAAGTTTTTTCAGACGTCTCAGATAATGAGTTTCCCAAGTGCGAATTCCCTGTCGGTTTTTGACATGGGTTTTCCAAAATTCCTGCTCGTACTGTGCAATTAACTCCGCAATCAGTTTGACTTTTTTCTCCTGAGGCGGTAAGTTCAGTTTTTGTGTTTGTTTGCCTAACAATTGCGGTGTCCACTGAAACTGTTTGGTAACTAACAGCAAATCTAATTCCCGCGCTTTGGCGATCGCTGCTTTTATACCCACATCAGTAGCAACAAAACCTAACGACAAAGTATACTGTTTGCGAGAACTACCATTTTTACCCACATCGCCAGGTTTACAGGGGAAAGTTCCTTGCAAACCAATAGAGTTTGCACTGGTAAGCTTCAATTTGATCTTGACTTTATCTAAACTTAAAGCGGTGTTAGCTTGGGCGATCGCGTGCTTGATTCTCAAATACTCCCGCTCCGTCTTGACAAACTCGTCATTAAGAGCGTGTTTGGGTTTCCACTGCTTCCACTGCGACGGTTCCCACCGCTCGATGGAAATACCGTCCCATTCAGCCTTACGAGGATCGTAACTACCAGATTTCTTCTCAGTCAATAAAGTCACCTCAACTAAGTAAAAATTATTAGTTGCTAGCAGTATCCAACCATCGCTCCAGCAACTCTATTAAAATATCGCTCATTTGTCGCTGTTCGTTAGCTGCTGCTGCTTTCAGTTGGCGATGCAGTTGCTTGGGCAGATAAATTGTGGTACGAATGTAATTAGGATCCGTACTCTTAGCAAGCCGAGAAGTTTTCTCTACCCTTAGCTGCAGGTTGTCCCTTTGTTGACGACTGCGAGCAGCATCAATTAACTCCTCAAAACGGCTACCTTTTTTCTTGCTACTCATGGTAATATCTCCTCTCCAACTCGGACGTAACACCGCCATGCAATACGTGCGTAAGGATCTTTGAGCGCATTCACCGGTACCCCTTCTAACGCTGCTCGTTGGAATACAGCTAATCGCCGAATTCCTGTCTGGAACAGAGGTAATCCCGCTTTCTCTAAAGCTGTTTTAGCATCTTCTCCAGCTTTATTAGGATGGGGAGGAATAATAGTTAGCAAAATTCGATAATTTGTTTGCAATTTTTGCAAGATGTCAACCATTTGCACCGTTGCAGCTAAGGCGATCGCGTCGGGAGTTGTAGGTACCACCAACAAATCACATCCCTTCGCCAGAGTTTTTAACTCCTCTACTTGCGGCTTAGCTGGCGTATCAATCACTATATGTTCGTAAAATCTTGCTAGCTGTACTCCTTGCTTTTCATCTACCACCTTGAACGGTAGTTTACCTCGATTTGACCAGTCTAAAGCACTGCGATTCAAATCTCCGTCTACTAAAAGGGTGTCAGCTTTGCTTTGAAGGTATGTAGCTAAGTGAAGTGCAGTTGTAGATTTACCTACCCCGCCTTTAAAAGCTGCTACGGTAATAATCATTTTTCTCCTGGAGGTAGATGTTTGAACATTTAAATGTTTAGATGTTTAGATGTCTGGATGTTTTAATTAATAATTAGTTATATAACCAAATAATCAGAAAACTTTACGAGACGTGGGGTTCTTCGTCACCTTTGATCTGTTGTAAAATCTTTTTAATTTGTTCTACCCTTTCAGGTCTGTCCTGGGCTTGAAATACTTGCAAGGCTTTTTCCAAGGAAGCGATCGCTTCATTTTTTTGACCTTTTTCCCACAGAGCTTGAGCTAAATTTGTCAGTGCATCTCCATAATTAGCATTGATTCTGAGTGCGCGATTGTACTGTGCGATCGCCTCATCCCATCGCTTTTGACTTGCCAGTACAACTCCAATGGCATTATATGCGACAGCGTATTTAGAATTGAGACGAATTGCTTGGCGGTATTGGGCGATAGCATCTTCATTTTTACCCTGACGAAACAGCACGTTTCCAAGCTGGTAATGTCCGAAAGCATCTTGAGGGTAATTTTTGATTAACTGACGCAGACTCTTTTCTGCACCTGGGAGGTCGCCTTGATTGAGTAGGTTATTTGCGGTTTGCACCAGCTGCGATCGCAGCGATGGTTGGTCTTCTGAAAGCTGGCCCGCTAAATTTGCCAAAACCGATACAGACGTGCTGGTTGCAATCAACATACCCACTATCAAATAACCAGCAGCCTGGAAAAATGCTAACTGAAGACGATTGTTTAGTTTCATCGCCAAACAACACTCCTCGCTGCAAGCAATTTTTCCCAAATATAGAAAAAAGCTTTCCTCGAGTCAAGCTTCTGTCCGCAGCTTATCCAACACGCCCCGGTCTTCTAAAGTAGAAGTATCACCTGAAACTTCTTGTCCTGCAGCTAAATTTCGCAGCAATCGCCGCATAATTTTACCCGATCGCGTCTTTGGTAAAGCATCAGTGAAACGAATTTCACCAGGACGAGCGATGGCGCCAATTTCCCTGACCACATGCTGCTTCAACTCTTCCCTTAATTCTTCACTGGGAGCGTGACTGCTTTCTAAGGTCACAAAAGCAACAATATCTTCTCCTTTGATTTCATCCGGTTTACCGACCACAGCTGCTTCAGCTACTGCTGGGTGGGAAACCAAGGCTGATTCTATTTCCATTGTTCCCAGACGGTGTCCGGCAACATTAATCACATCATCAACCCGTCCCATCACCCAAAAATAATTGTCTTCATCTCTTTTGGCCCCATCACCAGCAAAGTAAACATATTGCCCGTTTTTAGGGGGAATGTGTTCCCAGTAAGTGCGGCGAAAACGTTCTGGATCTCCGTAGATTGTTCGCATCATTCCAGGCCAGGGATACCGAACAACCAGATAACCACCCTCGTTACGGCTAACACTATTACCTTCTGCATCCACTACATCAGCTAATATCCCAGGGAAGGGAACAGTAGCAGAACCAGGTTTGGCGGGAATTGCTCCTGGTAGCGGCGTAATCATGATTCCGCCAGTTTCCGTTTGCCACCAAGTATCAACAATAGGACAGCGCTCGTTACCGATAACCTTGTAATACCACATCCAGGCTTCCGGGTTAATTGGTTCGCCCACAGTACCTAGCAATCGTAAAGAAGAAAGATTTCGGGCTCGGGGATGGTGTTCGCCCATTTTAATAAAAGCACGAATCGCCGTCGGGGCAGTATAAAAAATCGTCACACCGTATTTTTCAATTACATCCCAGAAACAACCGGGATTGGAAGGACGGGGTGCACCTTCATACATAACAATGGTTGCACCGTTGGAAAGAGGACCGTAGACGATGTAGCTGTGTCCCGTGATCCAACCGACATCAGCTGTACACCAATATATATCTGTATCCTGGAGGTCAAAAATCCATTTCGTAGTGAGGTGAGTGTATAAGTTATAACCACCAGTAGTGTGGACAACACCTTTGGGCTTACCAGTACTGCCAGAAGTATACAGTATAAATAGCATGTCTTCGCTGTCCATCACTTCAGCAGGACAATCTGCAGAAACTTGCTTTTGCAGATCGTGCCACCAAAAGTCCCGTCCTGGTTGCATAGGAATATGTTCCCCGCTACGCCGGACAACCAAAACATTTTCCACGCTGGGAACTGCACCATCTGCTAAAGCTTTGTCTACCTGTTGTTTGAGAGGAACGATCGCATCTTTGCGCCAACCACCGTCGGCGGTAACAACTAATTTGGCTTGAGCATCGATCAACCTATCTCGCAAAGCTTCAGCGCTAAAGCCGCCAAAGACAACACTGTGGGGTGCACCAATTCTAGCACAGGCTAGCATGGCAACAGCCGCTTCCGGAATCATCGGCATGTAAATCCCAACGCGATCGCCCTTTTTCACTCCTAGTTGCTTGAGCGCATTAGCAAATTGACAAACTTCCCGATGCAGTTGCGCGTAGGTAAGAGTGCGACTGTCGCCCGGTTCTCCTTCCCAAATAATAGCAGCCTTATTTTTTCGCCACGTAGATAAATGGCGATCCAAACAATTGTAGGAGACATTAACCTTACCATTGACAAACCACTTTGCAAAAGGAGGCTGCCAATCTAACACCTTATCCCACTTTTGGAACCAATGCAGGTGTTGTTGTGCCATTTGCGCCCAGAAATTTTCCGGATCTGCTTCCGCTTGCTTGTACAGGAGCTGATAGTCATCCCAGCTTTTAATATGGGCAGATTGGGAAAATTCCGAACTAGGGGGAAATAAACGTTTTTCTTTTAGAATTGATTCTATAGTTACTATAGACATAAAATATTTACAATGGTTTTGTAACTAGAAATTATTTTGCACGCATATCGACTGCATGTGTCATAATCTTTGCAAATAAGGGTAACAATTGCAAGTTAGTACCGGTTTGCCCTTTTAAATTTAACCGGTACCGTATTTTAGCATTAGAGAGTGGTCGTTTTAGCTGTAACTCTGTCTACCCACAACTTGCTCTCCCGATTCACCCAGAACTCGCGTATAAAACAACCCAAAGCAACCACACTTGCCGAAATAATTCTACCGCAGCAAGGACCAGTACTGCGAGCAGGATTAACAGACAAGTTGGTAATGGGAGTGCTAATCAAATGAACGAGGGCGAGCGCTAAACCAATAGCCAGGAGTGCAAAATCCTTGGGAGCACGACCATCGGTGGAACCTAAAATCACAATCACAAAAACAAAAATTAGCGCAACCTCTGCAACCAAGCAAGCAGTCAAAGAATAACCTTCAGGAGAATGCACGCCAAAACCATTTGTCGCCAGCAGATTAGAACCAGAAAGTGTAAACCCTGGTTTTCCTATTGCTATTAAATAAATTAGACCTACAGCAACTATTGCTTCCAACACCAGAGCAACTATAAATTGGTATGAAAATGTTTCTTTCCGTTACGTAAATAGCGAAATAAATTAGGGTAAGTATACAAAAAATAAATAAGAAAATGATAATAATTTTATCAGAAACTTTGTCCTGATATTGAGAGTAAGAGCATTGATTTGGACATGAAACTATGTAGTAGAATAACTTCATTTACCGTTGCATAAGGCTTGACAAAAAACTTTGTTTTTGAAATTCTCAATTTTATTAATGCAATTGCCTCTAATTTTTGCTAGTGGGATTTTCCACTAGCTTTTTGCTTGAGTTTGGCTAGCAGTATACCGTTGCACATCCTTTGCATATTGTTTGACAACTAACTTTTTATTCCCATAATTTATGTTATGTTTGAAAAGACTTTCTGCTCGAGCTGTATCTATGCATACAACTGAAGAATATGCAACCAGACATCAATCCACACAACTCATTAGTTAGCGTGATTGTACCGATTTACAATCGCTCAAAATATCTTAAAGAAGCAATAGCAAGTGCCCTCAATCAAACCTATAAAAATATTGAAATTATCGTGACTGATGATTGCAGCAGTGAAAATCCTCAAGCAATTGTTGCATCTTTTCAAGATCCGCGAATTCGATTTCGACGAAATGCTAAAAATTTAGGAGTAGCTCAAAATATTATCGCTGCTGTTAATGAAGGACGCGGAAAATACATTGCCAGTTTGAACGACGATGATATCTGGAACGAGGATTTTTTAGAAAAACTTGTTCCCCACCTTGATGCTAATCCAGAATTAGTTTTGGCTTTCAGCGACCATTACATTATAGATAGCAATGGCAACATCGATTTGAAAGCAACAGAACAATGCAGTCGCCTTTGGAAGCGAAACAAGTTAAAACAAGGAATATATCAACCTTTTTATAAAATCGGTTTGGTGTATCAAGCGATACCAAGCGCAGTGGCGGCCGTGATTCGCAAAGATGCTATCGATTGGAAAAATTTTCCACCTCAAGCCGGACCCTTTTGGGATTTATACTTGACTTATCTTGCTTGTCAAACTGGTGGTGGCGCGTACTATTATCCGCAAAGACTGAGTAAATATCGAGTACATCCACTTGCTGAAACAATGATTATTGGCAGTCAAGACGCTCAAGCTAAAATCAGAGGAGCAAAGGCAAGTATATTTTGTTTTCGGCAGTTTATGGAAGACGAACACTTGCAGCAATACCGCGACTATTTCCGAAAAAAGTGGTTGCATGCACGCACAACTTTGGGAATCGGACTGCTCAAAACCGAACAGGTACTAAAAGCGCGATCGCTGCTTTTGCATACCTTCAGTCAACAAAAATTTAACCTCAGAACCCTAATAGCATTAATATTAAGTTACATACCCCAATCTGTGACGCGAAAATTGCTATTAAGCGCCAGATCCTAGGTGCAAAAATAGTCTCCTGATTTTCCCCCAGTTTTGCTTATCAATTGAATGCATTCAATTTGCATTGACTTTTGCAAAGCTTTGGCCATATCGTATAAAGTTAAAGCTGCCACAGCCACAGCGGTTAAAGCTTCCATTTCTACACCAGTTTCAGCCTTAGTTTTCACTGTCGCTTGAATTTGGTAACCGGGAAGTAAAGGATCGGGTAGGACAAGCACTTCTATTTTCTGTAGCGGTAAAGAATGGCAAAGAGGAATTAAATTAGCCGTTTGTTTAGCCGCCATAATTCCTGCTAGTCTTGCAGTTGCCAGAACGTCACCTTTAGGAGTATTTCCAGCTTGAATAGCTGCAAAGGTTTCTGGTAACATGCGCACCCTACCAGCAGCTACCGCTTCCCGGAGAGTTGGTACTTTTGCAGATACGTCCACCATTTGCGCTTGTCCCTCACTATCTAAATGAGAGAGGGGAAATGAAAATTGAGAATTTTCTTGTGTCATTGGGTAATGATGTGTTAAGATAGAGTCTCGTGATCGATAAGGGCGTGTAGCTCAGTGGACTAGAGCACGTGGCTACGGACCACGGTGTCGGGGGTTCGAATCCCTCCTCGCCCGTTAGGGACAAAAAGCAATCTTCGCAGCAGTAACTGTAAATTGTAGCATTCGCTTGGCTGTAATGCTATAAATCTCAGGAATCTACCCAAGCTATCTCCCGCGATCGCTATGAAACTAAGTTTGTGCATGATTGTTAAAGATGAAGAACGAACATTACCCAAATGTTTGAGCAGCGTCAAAAATGTGGTAGATGAAATGGTAGTTGTAGATACCGGTTCCCGCGATCGCACCCCTTACATAGCTCAGAAATTTGGAGCGCGAGTATACCATTTTCAATGGTGCAATGACTTTAGTGCTGCCAGAAATGCAGCTTTAAAATACGTTACCGGGGAGTGGATCCTGGTTTTAGATGCTGATGAAACCCTGACGCAGAAAATAGTACCTCAGTTAAAACAAGCAATTAACACACTAGACGAATATCTGCTCATCAACCTGGTTCGACAAGAAGTAGGTGCGGCGCAATCTCCCTACTCCATGGTGTCTCGCCTGTTTCGCAACCATCCCCAAATTTGCTTTTCCCGCCCATACCACGCCCTAGTAGATGATAGCATCAGCGAAATTCTCCGCCAAGAACCCCACTGGCAAGTAGGTTATCTATCAGGTACGGCAATCCTGCACTACGGCTATCAAAAAGATATTATCACCCAAAACAACAAATACGCCAAAGCCCAAAAGGCAATGGAAGAATTTCTCGCAGCTCATCCCGGCGATCCCTACGTTTGCAGTAAGTTAGGTGCTCTATACGTAGAAATTGGAAAGATAACCGAAGGAGTGGACTTACTAACCAAAGGAGTTGCAGCTGCTCAACAAAACTACGAAATCTTATACGAACTTTACTATCACTTAGGCATTGCCTACAGTCGTTTGCAAAATCCCAAACAGGCTATTATTTACTATCAAGCTGCCATTAAATTACCCATTTACCCGCTGCTGAAACTAGGAGCATACAACAATCTGGGTAATTTGCTCAAAGACAGTGGCGATCTCAAAGGCGCAAAGACGTGTTACGAAACAGCTTTGAAAATAGATCCGAATTTTGCCACAGGACATTACAATCTAGGCATGACTCTCAAAGCAATGGGTCTATTAACAGAAGCGATCGCATCGTACCAAAAAGCAATAGCCTTGAACCCAAACAACGCAGAAGCTTATCAAAACTTAGGAGTAGTACTGCTAAAAGTTGGTCGCCAACAGGACAGTTTATTAGCCTTTCGCCAAGCGATCGCCTTGCATGAAAAACACAACCCCGAAGAAGCACGACGATTGCGTCAAGGATTGCAAGAAATCGGATTACTGCAGGACTAAGCGCTTGCTCGCACTCTGAGCGCGATCGCTCTAGGAAACAAGAAAAAAAGCCACAGCTATCACACTGCAAATCAAAGCAAAAATAACAGCATGTTCCACTTTACTGCTAATAATACCTACAGCTGTTGATACAGCAATAACAATAACAAATGAAGACACCTTGATTATATTTTCAGATCGCCAATCAATCAACGTATCGTCAACAGCCGTTGCCGTGATATTTATCAAAGCTTGTTGCCAATGCATAGTTCTTGAAATCCTAGGGTAATTCAACAGTCAAGCAGAAGTTTCTACTTGACCGGTTGCACTCAACTAAGTCAGCGTGGCGTTGGTTGAGCTACTGTAGCTTTGACAACCACATTTTTAACACCCTTGATTTCCTTAGCCAAAGGAGCAATCTTATTTAGCTCCTGCTGATTGGTCACGGTTCCTCCAACAGTAACGGTACCATCTTTAGTAGCTGCAACTGTTAAACTACTTCTGGGAATATTCGCCTCTAGTTTCGAACGCACTTCGCTGGCAATATCGCCCTGCGCTCTATTTGCACTGCTACCGCTATTAAGTGCATCATTACGCTGTTCGCGAGCGCGAATATCCTGATTGAGCTGTCTTCTGCGCAATTCGCTTTGAGCATCTTGTTGCGCAGCTTTGGTTTCTCCAGCACTAGGTACTTCAGTATTAGCTACATTGGCATTATTAGGTGCTGTCTCGCTGGTTCTGGAAGGATTATTGGTACAAGCAGCAGTCAAGACTAAAAGACTGCTAATCAACAAGAAAGATAACTTTTTCATCGGTCGCATCATTTGTACTCACGTGGAACTGAAATGTTTGTAATTAGATAGTTTCGTTTCGACGATCGACAATGGTGACCTTGGCGTCTTCTTGAGTGACCTGACGTACCCGAGCGTCAAAAATATCGAAATCTTCAATACCCCAGCGCTTCAAAATAGCTTCTGCACGACGAATTTGCTCATCGGTACCATTGACCGCAACTAAATAATCGCCTTTGTGGAAGCGATCGCTGTAAACTCGCGCTCGATTTTCGGGAATACCCAAACCGACCAGCGCTCCGACTAAACTTCCAGCAGCTGCACCAGCTGCACCACCGGTAACGGTTGTTGCCAAAGCAGTAGCTATAGCACCACCTGCTATTACCGGTCCTACTCCTGGAATAGCTAAAGTTCCCAAACCAACCAACAAACCTCCTAAACCGCCTAGCGCTGCACCTGTTACCGCTCCAGCTTTTGCACCTTCATCCGCTTGATTGCCAACACCCACATTTCTATCTACACCAGCAATCTGGTCGCTATCATTACCATGCTTGCCAATTAAAGAAACTTGGTCCATCGGAAAACCCGCATCCCGCAGTTCGCTCAGCGCTGCTTCTACACCTCGACGATGAGAAAACGCACCTACAGCTGTTTTTGTTGTGTGGGATGTTGACGTTGACACTGCTATTGGATCGTAAACTTCCCAACCTTGAATTCCGTGACCGCTCAAAATTGCAGCAGCACGGTCGATATCTGCGTCTTTACCTCTGACAGCTACCACATAATCGCCGTGGTGGATGCGTTCGTTGTAGAAGTGGAAACGATGCTGTTGCAACCCTAAGTTCAAATCCTCCAGGCGATCGCCTACAATCACACCAGGAAACACTTTTTGTCGTACATCAGCAGAAGACCTGTGAATCAAACAAATCTGGTTGAGAGGAAAACCATTTGCTCGCAGCTGAGCAATTGCTGCTTGTACATCCTCCCAGCGGGAGAAATAACCGATGGCGTATCTGGTAGCAATACCATCGCCGCGACTTGGTGCATCGTAAACATCTAACTCTTCAATTCCTCGACGTCTGAGAATTTCTTCTGCTGTGGCAATTTCCGTCTCGGTACCATCTACCATAACCAAGTAGTGTCCTCGCCTTACCCTTTCGTTGTAAATTCTCGCTCGCTCTTCGGGAATTCCCAAACCAATCAAAGCTCCCAGGAAACCACCAGCTACTGCTCCAAATTCCAGCTCCTGCTAAAGTTGTAGCTAAAGCCGTTGCAGCTGCTCCAGCGAGCATGATCGGTCCGATTCCAGGAATAGCTAAAGTACCCAGACCAATCAACAAACCGGTTAATCCCCCTAAAACTCCCCCAGAAGCAGCTCCTACAGCACTACTTTCATCAGCTTTATTGCCAATACGCTCTGTTACTTCAGCTCCAGCAATTTCATCTTCCCCCTCTGCGTTGCGCAGCACTACAGATACTCTGTCCATGGGAAAACCAGTATCTCTCAATTCTTGTAGAGCTGCTTCTGCATCGCGGCGACTGGAAAAAACCCCACCGCGCGTCTGTTTATGTTTACAACCATACCTGACCTACTGTTTCCAAAATTACTTTTATGTGCAAAAATATTGCAGCTACCTGCCTAATTATTTACTCATTTATTGATTGATAATTCCTCGCTCAACGGACATAATCTGTATCTGTCAAAAGAAGAAATATTATCTATCTCAAAAGAAAGAGACGAATATTTTTATAAAAATAAAAAAAATAGGGTAAATTTTTGTATCTCCCAAACTTTGGTTTAAAAAACCCTATTCGGCTTTCAGTTTTTTTAATACCGCATCCTCTAGAATTTACTCTTTTCCGCTTCTTGTTGCGCCGCCTTGCTATACTGTTGATACAACTTAGTCCGAATTTGAGCTTCTTTGTAACGAATATTTTGAGGCGATACTTGACTCATCAAATCTGAAGCTCTTTGCCAGTTTGCAGCTATTTCTAACCATTGAGTTGCACTTTTAGCTGTTTTTCCAGCAGCAGCAGCTTGATTAGCAATTCGTACAGCTTCTAAAAAGATATCGTCTTTTAGCAAATTAGAACTAGGAGATATAGCTTGCGAAGAATATTGTTTTTTTGGTAATACTTTAGGAGATATAGCTTGCGAAGAACCTTGTTTTTTCGGTAATACTTGATGCCAGGAAAATCTTGGGTAAATAAAAACGTAACCAGCCGAGATTGTTAAAAGTAAAAACAAGCCCAAACTCAGAGGGGGAAAAAATCTTTTTTCAGCTGATTTGTGGTAATAATTGTTATTAATTAATATCGGACGATTTTTGGCTAATTCTATTTTTTTGTCTTGAAAATCTTTCAGCAATTGGTGCAAAAGGCTAGGTTGTTTTAATATAATCTTCTCAGACCACAAAAGCTGATTTTCTGGATCGCGGTTAATTTCATCTAGCCATAACAATTGCTGTTCGCGCACGATACGACTGTTGATTTTAACTGTGCGAATATTGCGAGGTGCAATGGACTCTAGAATTTCCCGCACTTGATTTACTAAAGTAGTTCGTTCTAGTTGATCTATAGTCTGGGCTTCACAAAGAAGTTGCAAAACACCATCTTCAAACACAGCTCTAGTCCTCACACCAGAACGGGCTAATCTTTCATTCAAGATTTGAATAATGGCAGCAACGCTACCGCGACGTGCCTGCCAAGTGATATCATTTGTTCTGTTAACTATCATTGGTAATTTGACAATCGTAATTCAACCTTGGTTAGTTAAAAGATGAATAAAGATTTTTTTAGGCTCGTGCTGGATGCAATCAAGCCTGTTCACGATTGTATGAGTAAAATATTATCTTGCCAATAAAGTTTTTTGCCGAAATAGCGGAGAATTTTGGGTAAAAAATTTAACTATCGAAAAAATTCCAGATGATAGCGATACAATGCGACCGGGCGAGAACGAGCTTGAAAATAATTTGGGTCTTGAGGTGAAAGGTAGACTGCAGTGACTTGCTGTGCTTCCACGGTCGGATGCGAAGTTGGTAATTTGCGGTAAGCAGTTGTAGATTCTACAAAGTTAAAGTAGGGATATCTGCCACCTTTAAATAACTGTTGAAAAACTTCTGTAGCGATAAATCTACCGTCAACTGTAGTCTCGGTAGCGCGAGCGGAAACAATAGAAACAAGTTGGCGATCGCCAGCCAAAAACGTAATTTGACGATTGGGGGAATGGGGATCTATCTTCACCGCCAATACAGCAGCATCGCCCAAATAAGCTCGTGCTAAATTTAAGCTATTAAATAGCCTATCTGCCACTATTGTTGATTTGCCAGCTTTGTTGTTTTGCACGAATCGAACCGAAAATGTCACAGGAACCTGGAGATATTGGCGATTACCTTCAAATCCCGGTGTCACAATTTCAGGAGCCAAAGGTGCAACTAAATCTACAAGCGTACTTTTTACCAGCCAATCTCCTAGCATCCAATCAGGATAAGTTAAATCTCCCACTGCTGGTCGAACAAAAGTAATTTTTTGCCATGCAGGAAAATTCTCTAAACGCTCCGCTAATTCTCCCGCACAGGCTATTTGTTTACCCCACAGCAAAAATAGGCAAATTAAGCACAAACTGCAAATAATTCTAAGCACGGCAATTTAGAAGTTAATCATTACCAAGATTTAACAACGGTGCGGGTCGCCAAACTTCTCCATACTGCTTTTGCAAAGCAAACCAAGCTTCTACTTGTCCTGGTTCGTATTCACCAGGTTTACCCCATTGTAAGAACAAGCTTAATGCTGGCTTTTGCATATCATCTAAAAAGCGGATAGCATAGGTAGTAAAGTTACCTCGCTTGGCTTGACCCGTTTCAAATTTCACTTGTGCAATCAAATCCATATTCAAATGAAATTCAAAACCTTCCGCATGCATATTTGCATATTTACCTTGAGGCAATTGTGCGTAAAATAGCTTTTGTAGTTTCCCCCGCACTTCTAAAACTGCTGCGGCGCTAGTAACGATGATGCGCAGCGTTCCCAGAGATTCACAAGCTGTCAAAAATTCTTTTAGAGTTGGTGCCATTTGTTTTTTATCCTTCGTTATTAATAGTTTAGGTTTAGACAAGCAAAGATAAACAGTAAATAAGCCGCGATCAGAATTTTACCTGCAGTTTTGCCAAGATATCCTTGTTTCCAAGCAAGGGCGATCGCCAGCGTTAAAGATGCCAGCATCACAAGAATGGGAAAATGGAGCAGTTGTGCATCTAAAATACGCAGAGGTCGAACAAAAGCAGCAGTTCCCAGACCCATAGTCATGTTGTAGGTAAACGAACCTACGACTCCTGCAACCGTTGCTTCCGTAGCACCACGTCGCGCCATTGACCAGGCGAGGGTTATTAATTCAAAGGAAGTTGCAAAACCCAGCAATGTCAGTCCCAATTTTGTTTGAGTTTCCTCAACTTGGGCAATCTGACGTACTGACTCAACCAAAAGCACAGAACCGATAACGATCGCTGCTAACCCAACCAAAACCAGTAGCAAGTCTTTTCCGATGCGGTGATTAATTCCTTGAGCTTGCTGCTTGTCTAACTTCTCGTGAGCTTCTGTTAATTCTTTAGTTTCGCCTAAAGATGGAGGTTGGCGCTCCACCCACCAAATCACGGCAATGTATAGAATATACATGCTGACAAGCAGCAATCCTTGCCATCGATTAACTTTTCCATCCCAAATCAACCCACTTGCTATTATGCTCATCGGCAAGCCAAATAACGCGTAACGCATCACCCGCCTACCAAATGGTAAAGGAGTTACCAATGCGCCAACTCCTAATGCCACCAGACAAATGGTAATATTAGCTCCAATCAAATCTCCAAAGGCGATCGCCGGTACACCCCTCAAGGATGCGGTAACCCCCGTCGCCAATTCTTCCGGTTCTGCTCCAGCTAAAAGCAACGCTAAAGCAAATGAACTTACTCCCAAACGTATCGCTGCAGCTCCTAGATGTTCGGCAAAGGTTTCAGATCCCCAAACAATCAATCCTACTCCCACCAGAATAAGTACTCCCCAAACAATGACCACAAATTTTTCCTCTTTAATGCAACAGGTGTTTTATTTGAATTTGACAGATTCTACCTCTAAATGCAACACTTGTTACAATGAAGGGATGTGTAATCAATACTGGAGCCTGCTAATTTACCGCGTTCCTTCCCAGCCTTCAACTTTAAGAGTATATGTGTGGCGAAAGTTGAAAGGTTGGGGCGGGCTGTATTTGCAACAGTCAGTCGGTGTAATACCTCAGCGAGACAACTTACAGCAGCAGCTAGAAAAGTTAAAATCAGAAATTCTTGAGGGTGGGGGAGAAGCCGATTTACTCACAGTGTGCATAGAAGACAACAAACAAAATCAGATGCTGGTAGAACGATTTCGCAAGCAAGCCGAGGATGAGTATGGTGAATTTCTAGGACGCTGCCAAGATTTTCATAAGGAATTAGAGCACGAACGCAAACAGAAAAATTTCAATTTTGCGGAATTGGATGAGAATGAAACTGAACTGGCAAAATTGCGATCTTGGTTAGCTAAAATTCGCGAGCGCGATTTTTTTGATGCACCGAGCTACCAAAAGGCGGTAGAAGCACTTCATCAATGCGAGCAGGATTTTCAGTTGTTTAGCCAGCAAATTTATGATGCCCAAGACTTATAAACTTTTTGCCTTCAGTCCTTCCGTCAGAATTTTGGTCGTCAAATGGGCAACAGATGCAATATCGGCAGGATCGGACAAAGGAAGTTGACCGTCAATTATTAGCATCGCCAATCCGTGCACGAGCGACCATGCCACCCAGGCCAATTGTTTTGGTTCGCCAGGGCGAATCGCACCTTGCATTTGCCCTTCTGTAATAATATTGACCAAAATTGCAAAAGCTTGCTGACTAGCAGCAACAACACAAGGATAAACGTCGCGCTTGTTGCTCCGATAGGAGCCGAACATGACTCGATAGTGCGATGGATGGGCGATCGCATATTGCACGTACGCCACTCCACTGGTCTCCAGTTGCTGCCACGGATGCTTGGGAGCTTCCTGTTTAGCAGCATTGAGAGCATTTGTCAATCCCTGAAATCCCTCTTGCGCTACCGCCGCCAGCAATGCTTGTTTGTCAGCAAAGTGCCGGTAGGGAGCAGCATGGGATACTCCCACTCGCCGAGCAACTTCCCGCAACGACAAGCTACTAACGTCTTTTTCTGCAATCAATTCTATTGCGGCCTTAATTAAAGCTGGACGCAAGTCCCCGTGATGATAGCTATCTTTATCTGCGGTCATAGACTTTTAGAATAATTGTTTATGTTGACATTGTCAACTTGGAGAATTAGACTGGATGTTAACGGTGTCAACATAAAAGAAGGATACGATGAAGGTATGAGTTATCAGCTGTACCAACTAGAAATACCGGAAAATCCAGCTGCAGTGATTTTTGTGAACGGCTTATTAGCTCGCGATCGCCGGGGATGGTGGTGGATGTGGAGAAACTTGCGCTTGCTCAGGAGAGCAACCGTGGAAGCAAAAGGCTGTGTGCAAGCGAAAGCAGGTATTTGTAGTCTCAAGGAAGCGATCGTGGTCAGTTATTGGTCTGAAGAAAACAGCCTCAAAAAGTTCTTTCAAAGCGAACCTCACCGCCAAATGATGCAGTTTGTCAGGAAACACCCACAGAGTTTGTGTCTGTACAACGAGACTTATAAACCCTTAGGCAGTGGTAAATACATTCACGAACCTCAAGGAATGGCCCTTATCTACGGGCAGGCGCGGCAAAATCAACTTAAGTAAGTTCACCAAAACCATTTTCGTCATCCAAATCTAAGGGCTCTACATGTTTGTCTGGCGTGGAAACAAATGATACTAAAATGGATGCAACCTCAATACTAGTGGATTGCTTGTCAAAATAAAGACATTATAACCAGATAGGTCAAGGAAATGGTCGATTGCAGACATCTGGATGGGTACCGTTAAAATGGAGATTGTCAACAGGCAGTACAAGTCGTACCTTGCCCTTGCTGGCACCCCTGGTTGTGATTCAAAAAAGTTAATGGTATTGCCGTGGTTGGAATTGTCATTGTTTCTCACAGCAAACGGCTAGCAGAAGGAGTGCGAGAGCTGGTAGAGCCAATGGTTCAGGGCAAAATTCCCCTGGCCGTTGCCGCCGGAACCGACGATCCGCAAAACCCGCTCGGTACAAATGCTATGGAAGTTTACCAAGCGATCGCCTCCGTTTACAGCGAAGAAGGCGTGTTGGTATTGATGGATTTGGGTAGTGCCTTGCTGAGCGCAGAAATGGCCCGAGAATTTCTACCCCCAGAACAGCAAAAAAAAGTGCACCTGTGTGCAGCACCTTTAGTAGAAGGCGCGATCGCCGCAGCAGTAGCAGCAGCAGCTGGCAAAGATATACGGGGAATAATTGCAGAAGCACAAGAAGCATTACTATCAAAAACAACTCAAATAGATATTGCCAGCACTCAAGAACAATTACAAACCAACGCCCAAACAGCAAGCAAAGAAATTAAATTAACTGTCCGCAATAAATTGGGGTTGCATGCTCGTCCAGCAGCAAAGTTTGTCGCCTGCGCTACACAATTTCAATCCCAAATCAAGGTACGCAATCTCACCAAAGGTAGCAACTTTGTGCGTGCTGACAGCATTTACCAGGTGACGATGCTAGGAATTCGTCAGGGACACGAAATTGCCATCACTGCCACAGGAGGCAACGACGCCGACCAAGCTTTAGCCGCACTGCAAGCATTAGTAGAAAGTAATTTTGGTGAAAATGATACCAACCCGACATCTCACACGCTCCTCCTGCCTTTACCCCAACCAGCACAAAACATCACTGTTTCTAATTCTTCTTCTTGCCTGCAAGGAATTGCTGCTTCCGCGGGAGTTGCGATCGCGCCTAGCCTGCAGTGGAAAAAAACAACAGTTGTTTGGCATCACGCCGCACCCCTTCGTCTTCATGAATATCACGTAGAAAATCCCGAACAGGAGTGGCAAAGACTACAAACAGCCCTGCAAGTGGCACGGCAGGAAATTCAGGCACTGCTAGCTCACTGTGCCATTCAAATCGATGATGCCGAAGCTGCCATTTTCGATGCTCACTTACTTTTTCTTGAAGATCCGGTGCTACTGGAAACCGTGCGGGAAAGAATTTTAACACTACACCTGAATGCAGAAGCAGCTTGGCAAGCAGTAATTGAGGAAATAGCAAGCAACTATCACCGTCTCGAAGATCCCTATTTGCAAGAACGAGTAGCAGATGTCAAAGACGTAGGACAAAGAGTCTTGCGAATTTTATCGGGTAGTACCATCACAACCGTAGATATACCCACACCAGCAATCATAATCGCCAAAGACCTTACTCCCTCGGACACCGCTAGTTTAGACCGAACAAAAGTTTTAGGCATTTGTACAACTGCTGGTAGCGCCACAGCTCACAGTGCTATCGTTGCTCGTTCCTTAGGCATTCCCGCCATAGCAGGTCTACCATCAGAAATATTGCAGATTGCAGACGGAACGCTGCTCGCAATGGATGGCGAGACAGGCCAAGTGTGGATAGAACCAGAACCACAGACAATAGCAGCACTGCAAGCCAAGCAAAATGCTCGCCAACTCACCCAGCAACAAACAGCAACCAACACCCACCCCATTCGCGTACTGGCAAACATTGCTAGCCTAGAAGACGCACAACAAGCTCTCAGCGTCGGTGCAGAAGGTGTGGGACTGCTGCGCACAGAATTTTTGTATCTCCACCGAACCAGCATTCCTTCCGAAGAAGAACAACTAGCAGTTTATCAGGCGATCGCTCAAACCTTAGGTAGGCATCCTTTAATCATTCGTACCCTTGATGTCGGCGGAGACAAACCCCTTCCCTATTTAGACATGCAAACAGAAAGCAATCCTTTCCTGGGTTGGCGGGGTATTCGTTTGTGCTTAGATCGCCCGCAAATTTTACAAACCCAGTTGCGAGCAATTTTAAGAGCCAGTAGCGGACATCAAGTGAAAATTATGTTTCCCATGATTGCTACCGTGGCAGAAATCCAGGCCGCCAAAGCCATCCTGGCTCAAGCACAAACCCAACTGCGTCAAGCGGGAATCTGCTTCGATGAAAAAATACAAATAGGCATCACCATCGAAGTACCGTCCGCAGTTGCCATTGCCGACCAACTAGCCACAGAAGTAGACTTTTTCAGTATTGGTAGCAACGATCTCAGCCAGTACGTGATGGCCGCAGACCGTACCAACCCCCAAGTGGCAAGTTTGGCTGACGCCTTGCATCCAGCCGTGTTGCGAATGATGCAGCAAACAATCCAAGCTGCCCGTGCTGCCGGCATTTGGGTAGGACTGTGCGGTGAAATTGCCGCCGATCCCTTAGCAGCCCCAATTATACTAGGGTTGGGATTAGATGAAGTCAGCCTGACACCAGCAGCGATTCCAGGATTCAAACAGGCGATCGCCCGCTTTACCATGTCACAAGCCCAAGTCATAAC
The DNA here is from genome assembly GCA_000332255.1 of cyanobacterium PCC 7702. Lineage (GTDB taxonomy): Bacteria > Cyanobacteriota > Cyanobacteriia > Cyanobacteriales > Nostocaceae > Chlorogloeopsis. Next base: position 682,175 of record KB235926.1, read on the forward strand.
AGCAGTAGCATTGCAACAAGATTCCGCCGCCAAGGTAAGAGCCTTAGTTTCATCTTCTTAGCCATTACTTCGCCAACGGCAGTAAACCTAATTACCTCTTGCAGTATATAGTCTTGGTGACCACAGAAATCTACCATATCTATATACCAAATCTAAAACAGCATCACAAAAGTGACTAGCAATGAGGTATGATAAGCAGACTGCCCGCTATTTTACTCACCCACAAAAGGAGAATGCAAGCCGTGCAGAAGCGTTAGCTATTATCTGGCATCGTCGCGCCATCAAGCGTTTGCAAAGACAGCAAGCTTTTGCCGAGCGCATTTTGAAAACAATTGCAATTTTCTCTATCCTGAGTACTGCTATTTTTGGAATCGGAAGCTTGGGATGTTGGGGAGTCCAGCTCTGGGAAACTCGCACACAACCGCTTGCGCTCAAGCATGACTACGATTGGCAAACCCGAAAACACATTTGTTTAGGATGGATGCTGTTTGCATTTTCTAGTTTTCTCGCTAGTGCTTCTCCAAGAAAAAGGGAATGAATCGAAACAAGCCACGCCTACAGATCCTGTCTGTATTCTACTAACAATTGCAAAATATAATCGTATCCATCCACACCAATTATAGAAATAATTCGCTGACGATTTTTCTGCAACGTTTTTTCAAAAGCATCCGCACCTAATTGTCCTTGCAATACAGTCAGCAATTGGGCAACTTGGCGCCATTGTTGGGAAGTAATTTGGTTCAACAGATACATTCCCAAAACACCGGTGTAAATTGCTCTTTCAAAATTAGCCAGGTAATAATTTGCTTCACCTAAAGTTGCTAAATTTAGCCCTTGCAAATACAAATCCCCAGCAACTTGCGCTGCTTTAAAACCTTCTTCTAAGTAGGCAATCGCCTTTTCTGGTTGTTTAATCACGGTGTAAGCAATACCCAAACTACTCAAGCATAAGGCTTTACCTTGCACGTCGCCAAGTTGTTCTAAAAGTCGCAAGCCTTGTTGCAAATAATTAATTGCCGTTTCGTAGGTTTCTGGTTCTAATTGTTGCAGCTGCTGGGCCTGCATCACTTCGCTGTAGCCCAGATTTGCCAAGGCGTAAGCTTGTGCGGTGCTATTACCCCATTGTCTGCTGAGAATTAACGCCCTTTGACTGTAATCGATCGCTCGAGCGTAGTTGTGTTGGGCAACGCAGGTACGGCTAAGATGGTTGAGATTGGCAATTTCACAAGCGCGATCGCCTGCACGGCGTGCCATTTCCAACGCTTGCTGATGAAAATCAATCGAGCGTTCGTACTGTCCCAGTGCTCGTTGAGAATAACCCAAAATAGTCAGTATTCGTGCTTTTTCTTGCGTTCCTTCCGCCTGGCGCAGCGGTTCGTCCAGGTAATTTAGTGCATCTGCCAGATAATTACCAGCAAAGGAAGCAAAAATACCGCCATATAAGGGAAAATACTGTTTTTTAGAAAAACTTCGTAATATTTGTAACATTACCTGCGCGGCTGCGTCTCCGTAAACAGTACCCAAACCAAAAGCATTAGCCAGTTGGCTCCAAATCACCGCAAAAGTCAAAAAAGTAGAAATAGATAGCTTGGAGCCGGCTTTGACGTTGTATGGTTGTTGGTCAAACCAGCAAACTAACCCTTGTTGCAAGTATTGTAGAATTAATGTTAGCTCCACCCAGTCACTGAGGTGAAAACCGGGCTGCTGTTGGACAAATTCTGCCATCGATTTTTCCATTGCCAAAGTGTGAAGCAAAGCTTGGCAAAACTCGTTGTTTGTATGCTTGGCCCAAGTTACCCAAGGCTCCCTTTTTTCTGATACACCGCCAAATCCCAAGGAATTGGGACTTTGTTCGTACATCCAGCTAACCAAACAAGTTTGCAGTTGTTGCCAAGCAACCAGACCGCGATTGATACCGGTGGCGATTTCCTGAAACTCTTCATCTGCTTGGGCAAATTGCTGTAAAGATTTTGATAGTTGTTGCAGCTGTTGTGCGTGTAAGGGATGTTTGTGGTTAGGATCGATGTTGCGCAAAAAAGCCGCCAAGCGTTGTGTAGCAGGAGCTTTTGTAATTTCTTGAATAGCAGTAACAGTTGCTTGTGCAGCTTGGTTTTGCTGTTGCAGGCGCCGCCATTGATTTTGGATAGTCTGCATTGCCTTGAGAGTGCGGCTGGCTTTTGCTTTTTTGAGCTCGTCTGGTTCGGTGTCTGCTTGCTGCTGGATAGTGTCAAGGCGATCGCTCAACACCAGCTCAAAAATTTCTCCCGTTTCCGGCGTTACTTGGTTAAGCAACATTTGATAGACCTGGTCGGCGGAACTAACCTTGCCTTTGAGAATAAGAGCGATAATTTCATCGATCAAAGCCAGATAGCGATCGCCGATGGACACAGAATCAGACACTTTCCAAACCAAGAACGCGCTAAGTTCATTGTAATTGTTTCTGAACAATCAAGCAGAAAGGTCAAGCAGCTTTTGTAAGGTCAACAATAATTCCTTGACGGTGTAAGGTTTGGCTAGAAAAACTTTAGCACCAGCATCAGATGCTTCTGCTAATTTACTGCTAGACATCAAACCGCTAGTAGCAATGATTTTGACTTTGGGATCGATTTTTTGCAAGGTACGAATAGCGGTGATACCATCCAGTGATGGCAGCATCATATCCATAAGTACAGCACTAATTTGATGTCGATTTTGGGCGTAGAGCGCGATCGCCTCAATGCCATCACCTGCTATTAGCGTTTTGTAATTATAAGCCTCCAGCGAAGTCTTAGTAATCTCCTGAATTCCAGGTTCATCATCCACAACCAAAATTAATTCTCCCTTACCGATGAGCGGTTCCAACTCTTGGGTTAACTGTACTTCTGTTTCCTGTACCGCTGGTAAATACACCTTAAAGCTAGTACCGCGCCCAACCTCACTATAGACGTTCACAAATCCACCGTGACTTTTGACAATGCCAATCGCCGTAGAAAGTCCCAAACCCGTACCTTTACCAAGTTCTTTTGTAGTAAAAAACGGCTCGAAAATTCTCTCTAAAATTTCCGGCGCAATACCAACGCCAGTATCGGTCACAGCAATCACTGTATAAGGACCAACTTTAGCTTCTAAATGCATGCGAGCATAATTTTCATCAACCGCCAAATTTTCCGCAGAAATGGTCAAACAACCACCACAAGGCATAGCATCGCGAGCATTAACACAAAGATTCATCAACACTTGGTGCAGTTGCGTGCTGTCTCCACAAACGGTCCACAGATCTTTTGGTACATCCATAAAAACTTCAATCGATTTTGGGAAGGTTTGTTTGACAATTTTCACCACTTCCTTAATCAAATGCTTGGGTTGCAAAGTCATGCGCTTACCTTCCACTCCCCGCGCAAAAGACAAAACCTGCTTAACTAGATCTGCTCCGCGTCTTGCACTATCTTCTAGGATTTCCAGCAGGTGTTGGTGTTCCGAGTCCAAGTCCGGGAATTTGAGCGGTAGCAGTTGAGCTACAGCCAAAATTGGTGTGAGAATATTGTTGAGGTCGTGGGCAATACCGCTAGCAAGGGTACCAATACTTTCTAAGCGTTGGGTGCGAAATACTTGTGTTTCGAGCTGTTTTTTCTCGGTAATGTCGGTATCGACGGTAAGAATAGATTTGGGAGAGTGGTCTTCATTACATACCAAAGTCCATCGGCTAGCAACTAACACTTCTTTACCACTTTTAGTCACTTTAGTTAACTCGCCTTGCCACTGACCTTTACTCATTACCGTTAGCATTGCTGTTCCTACTTCTGATAGAGGTTCATCTTTATACAGAAGTTGCGTGGCGTCTTGACCGTAAACTTCTTCCGAACGCCAACCGTATAAATTTTCAGATCCTTTGTTCCAGAAGATAATTCTGTTTTCCAAATCTCGCACAAAAATTGCATCTGCGGTCACATCCAGCAATGCTGCTTGTTCGCGAATTTTTTCTTCCGCAAGTTTGCGATCGCTAATATCAATACTGGCACAGGTAATTCCCACCACTTCTTGCGCCTCGTTGCGCAGTGGTTCTACCGTCAAGTCGTAATAGCGGCGCCCTTGTACTGTGGTTATCGATACTTCCTCTCGAGTCCCCGCACCAGTTAAAAGCACCCGTTTTTTTATATCTGTCAAACGTTGCCCTTCTTCCCAATTCAGCAGATCCAAGTCTCGCTTGCCTACTATTTCCCTGTCTTCTTTTGTCAATCCCGGCGAGCTGTTGTAAACCCAGGTATAAATTAGTTCTTTGTCCTGAGTAGAAACAATAATGGGAGAATTTTTGAGAGCAACTCGAAATCTCTCCTCACTTTGGCGCAGTGCTTCCTCTGCTCTTTGTCGCTCAATGGCGTAGCGCATGCAGCGCACCAGCAAGTCTCCGTTAACCTGGCCTTTGACTAGATAATCTTGCGCTCCCTCCTGAACAGCTTTGGTAGCCAAACTTTCATCGTCTAAACCCGTCAGAACGATAATCGGTATAGCCGGCGCTTGTAAGTGCATTTTGACAAAAGTTTCCAACCCCTGGCTATCTGGCAAGGAGAGATCCAACAAAATTACATCAAAACGTTGTTGCTTGAGCATCTCCATTGCCTCGTCCAGTCTTTCGACAGGTATTAATTGAAACTGCGCAGAAGTGACATCCCACAGCAGCTCTTGCCACAAACGAACATCTGCGGGATTGTCTTCAACCAATAAAACCTGAATCGGTTGTTCTGCCATGGTAGTGTATTATTTTTATTTCCTTGTCTGGTCATTTCCTTGCCGCTGTTCCTCTTTTATTCTTCCTTCCGGTGGCAGTTTGACAATGGTAAACCAGAAATTTTCTATGGATTGTACAATTTTAACAAACTGATCGAAGTCAACGGGCTTGTTAATGTAGCAATTAGCAGCAAGATTATAGGCTTTGAGAACGTCTTCCTCCGCCTGAGAAGTTGTTAAAACTACTACAGGAATACGCCGGAGAAATTCATCGGCTTTAATTTCTGAGAGAACCTCAATACCGTCTTTTTTAGGCAAGTTCAAGTCCAGCAAAATAATGTCAGGATGGGGAGCATTGGCATAGCTATCTTGTTTGCGCAAAAAAGCGATCGCTTCTACGCCATCCTCAACCACACTCAAGTTAACGGAGATTTTGCTATCTTCCAAAGCTATTTTGGTTAATTCTACATCACCAGGATTGTCTTCTATTAACAAAATCTCAATAGGCATGATAACAGAAAATATTTATGACGGCGTACTGATTTTATCTGGAATCGTGAAGTAAAAGGTGGCACCTTGCCCAAGTTGCGACTCTACCCAGATACGCCCGCCGTGGCGTTCAACAATTTTCTTACAAATAGCCAAGCCAATACCAGTACCGGCGTACTTCCCTCGAGCATGCAAACGCTGAAAGATAACAAAAATGCGATCGCGATACTGCGGCTCGATACCAATACCATTATCCCGTACCCAAAACAACCATTCTGGGTGAAAAATAGAACAAATGCTACCAGTTAAATCACTGACGTTCCTTCTACCTTCTAGCGTCTTTTGTCCTCTAGTCTCTACCCACCTGACTCCAATCTCAATGTGCAAAGCGAGCTCGCCACAGCGAAATTTAATCGCATTACTAATCAAATTTTGAAATAGCTGAGTAAGTTGTGTGGCATCGCCGATAACTTGGGGCAAAGATTCACTTTTGGTGATAACTGCACCGCTTTCAGCTATGGCTATTTTGAGATTGGCGATCGCTCGCTGCAAAACAATATTACAATCAACAGTTTCAAAAGGTTGAGCTCGAGTGCTCACCCGGGAAAAGCGCAACAAGTCATTAATCAGAATTTGCATCCGACTTGCACCGTCTACAGCATAAGCAATAAATTCATCTGCCTTGCGATCAAGCTGGCTTTTGTATTTTTTCTCCAACAATTGCAGATAACTTATCACCATCCGCAATGGTTCCTGTAAATCGTGGGAAGCAACATAGGCAAACTGTTCCAACTCTATGTTAGAACGAGCTAATTCTTCTCGCTGGCGCATTTCTTGTTCTAAAAGTTGGGCTTGAGACAAAGCAATGCCAATTTGATTTGCCAGCTGTTGCAACAAGTCTATTTCAAAATAACTCCAGTTTCGCGGATACAAACACTGCTGGGCAATGAGCAAACCCCAAAGAGCATCTCTCAAAATAATTGGCACAACTATGTGTGCTTTTACACTTAATTTTTCCAAAAATTCCCTGTGACAAGGATGGATGTTCGCCGTGGCAAGGTCGGAAATAACGTGAATTCTTCCTTGGCGGTATGCTTGTTGATAGTCTTGATGAAAACAAGGCTCAAACAGCTTTTGTGCCAAAATAGAACTACACCCCGGTACTACAGCCTCCTGAACCACCGTTCCCGAACCGTCATTCCACAATTGAAAAATTAATACTCGATCTGCAGAAAGTAATTTTTGAATTTCTGTAACTGTAGTTTGGAGAATTTCTTCAGTTCGCAATGATTGACGGATCTTCAAGGTAATTTCCGCCAACAGTTGCGATCGCTGGTTTTGTTGCCTTAATTCTTCCTCAGCTTGTTTGCGCTCGCCAATATCGCTCAAGCTTCCCAACATGCGAATCGGACGTCCCCAAGTATCCCGAATGGCCTTTCCTCTCAGTAAAAACCAATTGTAAGTACCATCACCCCGACCCAAACGCAATTCCATTTGACAAGGTTGGTTGAGTTCTAAATGTTGAGACAGCAACTTTGCGAATTGTTTTTGGTCTTGAGGGTGGATTAGTTGCAAGAAAAATTCATAAAAATAATTTTGTTCTTCTTGTGGTGGCAAACTGAGAAATTGGTAAAACCGTTGCGAGCAAAAGCATTTATCAGAAACAATATCCCAATCCCAAATCGCATCGTCGATAGCATCAATCACTAACTGCAATCTTTCCTCACTGTGGTGCAACGCTAGTTGTGCTTGCTTGCGATCGCTAATGTCTTGAACAATCCCGGTAATACGAACCGGTCTGGCGCTGCTGTCATCAAATACTTTTCCTTGCAACACCAACCAGTGAATGCTGCGATGGTGCCAAACAATGCGAAATTCCACCTCAAGGTCTGTTTTCTGCTTCAAACAACAATCCAGTGCGTCCGCAACTCGCTTTCGATCTTCGGGATAAATCAAAGCTAAAAAAGCTTCCCAGGTATTGTCAAATGACTCGGAAGTCCCACCAAATAAGTCTTGGCTATTTTCAGACCAACTAATTTGGTTTGTCAAGACATCCCAGTCCCAAATACCCGTATTGCAAGCTTTCAAAGCCAGCCACAGTCGTTGTTCCCTACTCATGACACGCCGCATTTCCAAAAGCTGCATCACCTGCTTCCCCAAAATTTGCAAAGCTGCTATCTGCTGTGCACTTAGCTGTCGGGGTTGCCGATCCATAACGCAGAAAGTGGCGATCGCCTGTCCCTCGAACCCAAATAACGGTACACCAGCATAAAATCGCACGTCAAAAGGAGAGGTCACTATTAAATTTTTTGACCACCGCGGATCTGCTAATAAGTCAGGAACAATGAAAACACCATTCTGCTGAATGCAAACGGGACACACTCCGATCTCGTGCGGTAATTCTGCAAAATCCCAACCAATTTTTGCCTTTAACCATTGACGCTTTTCATCTAAAAAATTAATACAAGCTATGGGCGTACCGCAAACAATAGCCCCTAGTTCCACAAGATGATCGAAAGCTGCTTCCGGTTCTGTATCAAATATCTGATACTGGGCCAGCGCTGCTAGCTTCGCTTTTTCTCGGTCAAATGGTAAATCTGACATTAATATTCATTCCTCGAGCTTCAAAATCCTAACACTTCAGTCTAAATTATTACCAGCCCTACCCCACTCTGGCGGCGAAACGCCAAATTCTCAAACTCTTAATTTTTCCTGCTCGTGTAGCAGTAAATTATATTCGCCGTTTTTTTCAAGTATCCTTTTATTCATGTCCGACCAACTCACTACTTTTTAATTTACCGAATTAATTTCTCGCTGAAGATCTAGGTCAAATTATGGATTTAATTTGGGGAAACTTTCTAGCAATTTGTATTGGTATTAGCTTGGGATTAATTGGAAGCGGCGGCTCGGTTTTAGCAGTAGCAATTTTAATTTACATCTTAGATGTACCGCCCAAATCGGCTATAGCGATGAGTCTATTAATAGTAGGAGTGGTAAGTTTAATCGGCGTTATTCCTCACTGGCAACAAGGCAACATCAATTTCCAAACCGCTGTTTTATTTTCTCCTACTGCTATGTTGGGTACCTATCTAGGTGCACGAATTGCGTCCCTTCCTATTATTTCATCCCAATTGCAATTATTTGCTTTGAAGAGCGTTATGATAGCAGCTGCTATCTTTATGATGCGCAACCACGGTCAGGAATTAGATCCTAGCGATCGCCACAACAATTATCGATGGTTAATCATACCAACAGAAGGATTGGGAGTTGGCATTTTAACCGGATTCGTTGGCATTGGAGGCGGTTTTTTGATTATTCCCACTTTAGTTTTATTAGGCCAAACACCTATAAAACAAGCTGTAGGTACATCACTGCTAATTATTGCCTTCAAATCAGTCACCGGTTTTGCCGGTTACTTTGGTAACGTTTCTGTAGATTTGAATTTAATCATACTTTTAACTGTAGCTGCTAGCGCCGGCACCATCACTGGTGCGTACATCACAAAATTCACCCAACCCAAGCACCTAGAAATTGGTTTTGGTTTTCTGATTATTGCTGTAGCTATGTATATAGTTACAAAAGAATTTATCCTGAAGATGATTTGATAACCGCTAAGGCGCTAATACTAAAGCAAAAGTAAGTATAAATTATTTCTTACCACCGCCGGCAAAAAAATATCATACCAAAGGTTGTTTCATTTTAGCGAGCATGCTTTGATCTAAAAAAGTTAAGGCAAACGAATTACTTGTAAACCCCAGGTACAAATGCATGTTCAACAAAACGCGTCGCATGTCTTCAACAGTCATTAAGCCACAGTCAGATACAGAAGACTTTTACCATCATCCCGGAACTCTACCAGGTACTTTGATCGTAAACGCAGATGCACCACCTCCGGTAATAGAGTTAATAGACTACGACCAAAATAATGCCATCCGCAGACAACTTGCAACTCCAGAAGAGTGCGCTGCTTATTTAGACACCGAATCAGTATCCTGGGTCGATGTCTCCGGTTTGGGTAGTGAAGATATTTTGCAAAGACTGGGTAAAGTTTTTAATTTACATCCTTTAGTATTAGAAGACATAGTCAATGTCCCAGAACGTCCCAAAGTAGAAGATTATGAAGACCAATTAGTAATTATTACTCGCATGGTCATACCAAAAGAAAAAAACCATGGTTTTCATAGCGAGCAAGTTAGTTTAGTACTGGGAAAACATTATTTGCTTACAGTGCAAGAAGAACCAAAACGAGATTGCTTTGAAGCAGTGCGATCGCGCATTTTCAAAAACAAGGGAACTATTCGCAAACATGGGCCAGACTATTTAGCTTATACTCTGTTAGATGCCATTATTGACGGTTTTTTCCCTGTCTTAGAAGATTACGGCGAATTGATTGAAAACTTGGAGGAAGAAGTAATACTTAAACCTACCCGCAGAACTCTCCTAAAAATATATCAAGTCCGGCGAGAATTACTGCAATTGCGTCGCGCTATCTGGCCAGAACGCAATGCAATTCATTCCCTCATCCAAGGTGAAAACAAATTAATTAGCGAGGAGGTACGAATTTATCTGCGCGATTGTTACGATCATGCAGTCCAAGTTATGGATATGGTGGAAACCTATCGAGAATTGGCATCTGGTTTGATGGATGTATATCTTTCCGCCATGAGCAACAAAATGAATGAAGTTATGAAATTACTAACCGTTATTTCCTCTATTTTTATTCCTCTAACATTTATTGCTGGTATTTATGGCATGAACTTCAATACAGAAAAATCACCCTGGAATATGCCAGAGTTGAATTGGTATTGGGGTTATCCAGCTTGTTTAACAGTTATGGCAGTAATTGCTGCCGGTTTATTATTCTTTTTCTGGCAAAAAGGTTGGTTGGAACATACTTCCACTCTCGATGATTAGTTTAATTCTGGAGCATATATAAATGGTAACAAGGGACAATGGCAGTAACTTAATAATTTTAACACTATATATTATTGGCATTAGTTATACTTTCAATCGCATGATTGATTCGATTGATGATAAAATAAAATTTAATTTTGAGCGAACAGCAGTTGAAGAACAGCTCCGGGAAAAAAATCTCCAAAATGATATTGGAATTTCCTTTAAACTCAATCCTTCCTATGATCTAAACGAATTAAAAGAATTATCTATAAGTATAGAAAATAAATCACAAAATTTAGCCATATATGTTGATTGGGACAATTGCTCTTTAGTTGTTGATTACAATAAACAATCTCGACGAGTCATTCGCAAATCACCAGACTTAACTCGCGATTTAGCCGTCCCCCAAAGTCCCAGTCTCATAGCCCCAAATAAAACTCTTTCAGTGGCGGTCACAGCAGAAGACGTTTTCCAACTGGATAGTAGCAGCGGAACCTACAAAGTCAACACGCCTTTAATTAATATCAGCGCTTTGGAAAAAGGACAAAAAGCTTTATTCAAAAACTTTATGAGCGGGAAAATAGAATTAAAATTTTCACTACAACTAGTACTGAGGATATCCGAGCTGCGTGTCGGTTTGGTTCCAGGTGAAGATAAACCTCCCATGTGTATTGTCAACTGTCCTTTCACTATTAGAAAACTACCTTGGTGGTATGCTCTTCCTTGGAATAAAAAACGATAAATGTTGATACTGCTTTGCGAGACTAAACTAGATATAAGAAGAGAGTTGGCGCCGGCGGTTGCAGACCAGTCTTATAACAAGCTGGTTTGAGGAAAGTCCGGGCTCCCGAAAGACCAAACCTGCTGGGTAACGCCCAGTGCGAGCGATCGCGAGGAAAGTGCCACAGAAACATACCGCCGATGGATGGATGTAAAAAAGCATCCATCACAGGTAAGGGTGCAAAGGTGCGGTAAGAGCGCACCAGCAGCGTCGAGAGGCGCTGGCTCGGTAAACCCCGGTTGGGAGCAAGGCAAAGGAACCACGGTTGGTCTTTTACCGGTTCCGCACAAACATAGCCGCTAGAGGCGTTTGGTAACAAACGTCCCAGATAGATAACCGCCCTCTTGCACAAAGAGAACAGAACCCGGCTTATGTCCAACTCTCTTCCTCACTATTAATATTTCCAGTCAGTCGCACGCACATAAGCCAAATAAATTGTCAATAAACTGATATGATAGAAACTTTGGGCGTAATTTGGCTTACCGTTCGCCTTTTATGTAATGAATGGCAACTGACCAATCATTCCTAACTGTTGACTAAGAACTAATGACTCTAGCTTATCCCCGCCGTCAAAGACAACTTGAAAACTTAGTCAAAAAATTAGGTTTGCCAACCAAAGCACCGATCAAATGGCAATTGCTAGATTTAGCCCTGACTCATCCCACTGTTTCCGAGTCAGCAAATTACGAACATCTAGAGTTTGTAGGAGATGCAGTAGTGCGTTTGGTGGCAGCAATTGTCTTGTGGGAGAATTATCCCCATTGTTCGGTGGGAGAATATGCAGCAATTCGTTCTGTACTCGTAAGCGATCGCGTGCTTGCCCAGCTAGCTCGTTCTTACGGATTAGAACTATACTTGCTTGTAGCCGGTAGTGCCACCTTTGACAAAGCTGGTCAACAATCACGCCTAGCAGATGCCTTTGAAGCAGTTTTAGGAGCACTTTACCTCAGTACTAATAACTTAGATTTAATTCGTCCGTGGTTAGATCCTCACTTCAAACAATTAGCAGCAGAAATTCGCCTCGATCCAGCCAAACTCAACTACAAAGCTGCTTTGCAAGAATGGACCCAAGCCAACTTTAAAGTTTTACCCGAATATAAAGTTGTAGAAATCAGTCAACCACAAACTCATCAAGAACGTTTCCTTGCAGAAGTTTGGTTGCATGGACAAAAACTTGGTGAAGGAAAGGGACGCTCTATCAAAGCTGCCGAACAAGCCGCGGCAAAAGTTGCTTTTTTAACTTTAGACAACCAAGAAAATACTGAACTCACGGGAGAGTGAACAAGCTGATAATCAGTTAGTATTCCTTCGTCATTAATTCCTGATTCACGTTCGCATTAGTGACGAAAACTATACTTGCTAGATTTGGAACTAATGACCGATCGAATTCAACTGGCTATCGTCGGAATCGGACGGTGGGGTGTAAATTTGCTGCGAAATTTTTTAGGGCATTCGCAAGTAAAAATAGTAGCTTTAGTAGATTTAAACGCAGACACTTTACAAACTGTCAAACGACAGTATCAATTGGATGAAAGTGTATTGCTGACAACTCAGTGGCAAAGATTAAAGCAAGTAAAAAATCTGGAAGCCGTAGTCATTGCTACCCCAGCACATACCCATTACTCTTTGATTGCTGACGCCTTGAATTGGGGATACCACGTTTTAGCAGAAAAACCCTTAACTCTCAATCCCCAACAATGCTGGAAATTGTGTCAACTCGCACAAAAACAAAAACGCCAGCTCGTAGTAGACCACACCTATTTATTTCACCCAGCAGTGGAACAAGGGCAAGCTATAGTAAGAACAGGAAAACTTGGTGATTTGCGCTACGGCTATGCTTGTCGTACCCATTTAGGGCCGGTTCGTCAAGATGTAGACGTACTTTGGGATTTAGCCGTTCACGATCTTGCTATCTTCAACAGCTGGTTGGGACAGATACCTGTAAGCGTCCAAGCAACAGGTAGAGCGTGGCTGCAAACAAAAGCAAAACATCTTCCTTGCTTACCCCAATTTGATTTAGTATGGGTAACTTTAACTTACTGCGACGGTTTCCAAGCTTACATTCACTTGTGCTGGCTCAACCCTGACAAGCAACGACGTTTGACAGTGGTAGGCACTCGTGGCAGCTTAGTTTTCGATGAAATGTCACCAACATCACCTTTAACTCTACTGCACGGTGAATTCGAAGTACAAGGAAACCAATTTGTTCCTACAAAGCAAAAACAACAAATATTACCAATAGCAACAACTGAACCTTTAAAACGAGTTTGCGATCGCTTTGTAGACTGCGTCCGTAACAATACCCCTTGCTTGGTTTCATCTGGTTGGATAGCAACACAATTAGTGCAAATTCTCGCCGCCATCACAGAATCTCTCAACCAAGGTGGAAAACCTGTTTTTCTAGACAAGGATCGCTATTTATCCTTCGGTTGCAAATCAGACAATTTATTTTTTTGAAATTGTAAAAATTAATATAATTTTTTTATGCCTAGCATCTCCAACCCACAAACACCGTCCCGCTTAGGGTACCGTCGGCGCGAAAATGACTGGCGGTTATTTTTACGTTTAGCACCCTACGCCCGCCGTCACCAAAAATTACTGGCGCTGGCCATATTACTACTTGTACCCATGTCTGTGGCTAACGCCCTGCAACCGTTTCTGGTCGGACAAGTTATTTCCTTAATTCGCAAAGAACCAAGTACTTACGAGTTTCTCCGCCGTTTTTCCTTTTGGCAGGGTTTGCAAGTTTTGGAAATATTGTTAATCTTCACGGTAACGGTACGGCTGCTTTTGACCGGGGTTCAAGGCTACTTGGTACAAAAAGTAGGACAAAAAATTACCGCTGAAATTCGCCAAGAATTATTCAATCATGTGACATCTTTGGCCATACGTTTTTTTGACCGCACACCCGTAGGTAAATTAATTACCAGGCTCACCAGTGATGTGGAAGTATTGGGAGATGTATTTTCCACCGGAGCCATTGGCATTGTCTCAGATCTGTTTTCCATCCTGGTGATTCTCGGCTTTATGTTTTCTATCCAATGGCAGCTGGCTTTGTTGCTACTTGTAATTCTACTACCAGTATCAGCATTAATTATTTACTTTCAGCAGCAGTATCGCCAAGCCAATTATAAAGCTAGAGAGGAACTTTCAGCACTCAACTCCCAGTTGCAAGAAAATATTGTTGGCATCAATGTGGTGCAGTTATTTCGAAGAGAAAAATTTAATGCCGAGCTGTTTCGCCAAACCAACCGAAACTATATCAAACAAATAGATAAAACCATCTTTCACGAATCTGCTGTTTCTGCCACTCTAGAATGGGTTTCCTTAGTTGCTGTTGCTGGCGTTCTTTTGACTGGCGGTTATTTACTTTTGCAAAAAAGCTTGACTTTTGGAACTTTATCTGCGTTTATTTTATATGCAGAGCGATTGTTCCAACCCCTACAGCAGTTCGCAGAAAAATTTACAGTCATTCAAGCAGGTTTTACAGCCATAGAACGCGTCACCGATATTTTAGAGGAACCAATAGAAATACGCGATCGCTCCCACCCCAGAATCTCAATTTTCGATTCTCGATTTGGGTACATCGATGAAATAGCAGAAAATCTTAACTCCGCTGGCGAAAATTCCCACCCCCAGTCAGGAGAAATTAAATTCGAACATGTATGGTTCTCCTATAAAAATGATGGTGAATATGTCATCAAAGATTTAGACTTTACCATTCATCCAGGCGAAAAAGTAGCGTTAGTAGGCCCCACCGGCGCTGGAAAAAGTACAATTATTCGCCTTTTGTGTCGCCTGTACGAACCCAACAAAGGACGCATTCTCATTGATGGTATAGATATCCGAGAATTACCCCAAGCACAATTGCGGCGATATATGGCAGTAATCCTACAGGAAGCTTTTTTGTTTGCTGGCGATGTCAAAAGCAACATTAGCTTGGGAGATGGATACACCTTTGCAGAAATTCAACAAGCAGCCGAAAAAACCAACATCGCCCAGTTTATCGAAAAACTTCCCGAAAAATACGACACCCAACTACGAGAACGAGGTACTAATCTTTCTAGCGGTCAAAAACAACTTTTAGCCTTCGCCCGCGCTGCCATTCGTAATCCCCAAATTCTCATCCTCGATGAAGCCACCGCTAATTTGGATGTCGGAACAGAAGCCTTGATTCAAGAAGCTTTAAACAAACTATTGGTGGGACGCACCGCAATTATTATCGCTCACCGCCTCTCCACGATCCGCAACGTAGATCGCATTTTCGTACTCAAACGCGGTGAACTCATCGAACAGGGAAGCCACGAACAGCTGCTCCAACAAGGTGGGCTTTATGCAACTTTACACAAATTGCAAATGTTAGGAAATTAAACAAAGAATAGAATGGTAACTTATTGACTGTTTCAACGCCTGGAGATATGTTTATTAGTGTAAGTGGGTATTCATAGCCTAATTCAATCCAGCAGCAGACACCACTAAAGTCAAAAAACACAAAGCTGGAACAGAAGCGGAGGAACCAATCCCCAGGGGCGAATCCCGCACAGGGAAAGACACCTTCCAGTCTTAGCCCGTCAGCTAACTCCGTCGGCATTGGAAGGAGTACCTTGCGGTCTCCTAGCTAACCCACCTCAACAACCGCTACAAAACTACAAAGGCTAGGACCATGAAACAATTGAATTCCCATTGCCACAGGTAAAGTTTTTGACAAGCAGCCTATTGCATAATTAATAATTAAGTTTAGGAGGGAAAATGCCAATTACAAATCGTGCTTTCTTTACTGATGTAGATTTTTTCCCCGACCATCAGTTTAAATTGATTGGAGAATGTGCAGGTAAAAAGCTTTTATTAGTAGGTAAAACTAAAGCTTACGGCGATCCGATTGTAGCAACAAGCGAAACAGACGAACCAGGTCATGAAGATTTATATGCCTCAGACCTTTATGAATTAATGAAGTTTGGCCAAGAACCAGTAAAAGTGACAGGAGAAATTAGCTGCTAAGTTGTGGTAAGGTTGAATACTGTACCCAAAAACCTGAGATTAATTACCGGACACCACCTGTAGAACTTTTGTAGTATACAGGTTCATTTTCTGGCTTCCATTTGATGTTGCAACCGATACTAGGTTTCTGGTTCCAAGCAACGCTAGGACGACTGTCGTCTAATTGTCCGCAACAGACAAGTTTTCGATTGGCATCAAACAGAAAAAAGTCTGGAGTACAAGCAGCAAAAAAGTCTTTAGGTGTCTGTTGGTTTTCGTCATAAAGCAAAGGAAAGGACAGGCTTAATTCTTGTGCAAAAACTCGAAGTGACTCCGGTCCGTCCTCGGGACAGGCATTGGCGTCTTTAGCACTAATGGCGATAATACCAATATCGCGATCGCTACAATCCTGACCAAGTTTCGCCAATTCTTTACTAGCAAGGTCGGAAAGGGAAATCGTTTGACCCGTAACCACATCCGGAAGATGAAAATCCGGTACCAAAGTACCTAATGGCAGCATTGTTGAAGTTGTCAGTGGCATAAAATCAAACTCCTCAAGTTTCAAAGTGATTGAATCGCACCCAAACCCTGCGCTATTTTTGACTGATTGTTGGGGGAGTAATTGCTGCGTATTGTTCGGGTGTCAGCATCGCTTCGCGAACATTGATAGGTTTGGGAAGCAAACCATTTTTATAAAAATAATCTGCAATTCGCTGTTGCTGTTGGATCAATTCAGGAGAAATAGCTCTCAATCCATAACTGCGGCGACTAATAACCAGGTCCATCACATCTGCAGGAAGTTTCTGATAGGGTACTATTAACTTTGCAGTTTCCTTGGGATGCGCTTCAGCCCAGCGCTCAATTTTATCAATCTCTTCGATGACGATGCGCACTAACCCAGGATTATCAATGGCAAACTGTTTGGTGGCAATATAGTATCCACTAGGTGAATCCAATCCTTGAGCAGTTCTGATAATTTTCGCTTTACCTAATTTTTCAGCCCTAGCTAAATGGGGATCGCTAGTTACCCAAACAGGTATTTTTCCTTCTAAAAATGCACTCGCAGCTTCTACATTAGGTATGCTCAAAACTTGAATATCGCTGTATTTCAATCCTGCATCTTCCAAGGCTCTAAGAATAAAATAGTGAGATGCAGAAGCTTTTTGGAAGACAACTTTTTGTCCTTTAATATCCTTGACCGTCTTAATGGGAGAATTTGGTGGAACAACGATCGCACTTCCCTTACCAGTCTTTTCTGTTCTGCGTCGACCAACAATATAAGCAATCTGAGCTCCAGCAGCTTGGGCGAAAATAGGAGGAGTTTCCCCCACAGAACCTAAATCGATTTTGCCGACATTCATGGCTTCCATCAACTGCGGACCTTGGGCAAATTGCGCCCACTCCACCTTGATACCCAAGGGTTCTAGTCGTTTTTCAAGTACTCGCGTGATTCTAACCAAATCGCCTGCTTGCTGATACCCCATGCGCAATACTTTCGTTTTAATTCCAGGTATATTGGTGTTTGCAACAACGTTGCCACCAAAAGATTGATTCTCTACTTTTTGACTTTTTTGCGTACAACTGATCAACGTCAAGGAAGTTGCTAAGGTGAACAATCCTGGTACTAAAACCAAGCTCAAGCGGCGAAAAATATTGAAAGAGTAAGAGCTAACCGTTGCAACCATAAATTTTTGTCAAATAACAGTAAACGAGTCACCTGCTCGCACACCCGCTCTCGCCTGCAGGAGAAAGAGTAAAATACGGTTTATTGATAGATTTATAGGTGTATTATTAGATATGATTGCATAACCGCAAGGACAAGACAAGTGTTTAGTAAGCAAAGTATACGTTAATCTTAATTTATGGTTATCTAATTATTAGGTGTATTGTAGAAACTGAAATTGCAATTGGTATGCACATGGTTGTGCGGATGCGATTGCAAGTTTTAGAAGCCAAAATAGATGGCAGTATGCAATAGAGTTTGAGAGATTCAACTGATGAAATCCTGGCTTTTGCCTTTGGTAGTTATAATTTGTACATTGAGTGGGATAAAGGCATCTGCTCAATCCACAAATGTTATACCTTGGGAAGTTTCTGGCGATCGCGCTACTTTTTTAACAACCAAACCAGCCACAATTAACAGTAATTGGGGTATTTTTAATCGAAAAAATCACCTACAAACACCTGGGCTTTCAATTTCGGTAATACGTCAGCGAGAATGTCAAAATATAATTGAATTAATCAAAGATCCAGCTCGGATTTTAAAAGAATGCGAAAAGGAAAAAAATAATCCTACCTTTGAAGATACCCAGTCCATCGATTATTTTAAACCTCCCAAACAACTAGATTCAAGTATTAATATCACAGTCACTAAATTTTAATTATGCCAGTGAAAACACGGTAATCTAATTCGATTACCGCTTTGAGTCAGTTAAGTCTTAGACAGTAATCTTTGTACCGTCAAACTTGGTGAATGTAAAACCATTGAATCTTTCGTTATATCCTAGCCTTTCATCTCTGAGGATGCTGATAGCAACCTCCTCTCCCAAAGCTAGAGCAGCAGCACCATCCGAACGCCAGTGAATACCACCATGACCGCGACCAATAGCGTAGTTAGTTGCTAGTTTGTTCAATTCACCACCGACTGTGAGTGGAGGACCGCTGTAGGGAATAACTTTCGTAGGATCGTTGGGATCTGGTTCCACCGGATTGGGAATGACAAAATTTTCATCAAAGAATGCTTTTAACAAAGTAGCTTGAACGCCAGCAATAGCAGCTGCACCACCAGTATAGGAGGAATGAAATGGAGCAGCTTCTGGATAGGCTTGAGGCAGTAAATAAGTACCAAAAGTACTAAAAGTACGAGCTAAGGCTGTAGAATTCAAGACTTCGGAATTAATCGGATATTCAGTTTTATTGACAAGATTGTTGTGGATCAATCCGCCGTATGCTTCTGGTCGGAGAGTACGGTGTACGTAATACTTTTGCCAGTAGGAGGCTCTGATTGCTCGCGAGGGAGCTAACAAAAGCAAGGCTTGAAAATGAGCTGGTGCAAAAGTTGCAGCAGAACCTTGTTGGGTTTTCGAGTTGAGATAAGGATTCCCCGGATTCAAGGGTGCATTAATACCACCAGTTAGGATCAAGAAGGCTCCAAAGAACAAAGCCCCACCAATATGTGCTAACTCGCCCAAATCGCGAATAGTGAATATGTAACGGCGTTTTGGATCGTACTGGATTGATTTACCAGAATTGCCACCGTTTTGAATGAGTAACCATTCTTCGTAGTTGGTGAGGAAGTCATTTTGCTTGCCAGCTAGAGCAGTGCGAATCAGGGGCGAAATAAATTGGGTGTTATAAGGAATTTCCTGTAATAAAAACTGGGAAATGTGAGGACCATCTGTAACTCCTGGGGGAATCACGTGTTTTGCTGTCCGACCGGAAGGATCGTTGGGATCGACATAGGTGACGCTACCGCGAAACAGAGTTTGAGGAGTAACAACACCATTTTGTTTGGGCCCGTAAAATGCCGAAAGATTATTCAGTTCTGCGATCGCCGCAGAAACATTCGGGTCATCCTGGAATCTGTGAAAAGGTACGTCCCGCAGTAAAGCTTGCCAATAAAGTTCCACAGCTTCTGCTGCTCGAGCTGCACTATCTAAAGGCGGTGGTGGTGGAACCGCTATCTGAGATGCATTGATTCCTTCCAGACTAATTGCTAATGGCCCTTGAGGATTGACCAGTTTTCTGGTACCGCCCAAGATGATATTTTCAAAGTCATTGGGATTAAGCGTTGTCAGTGCTCGAATTAAAGAATCGTAAGCTTTGAGATCGACCTCACCTCGTTGGTTATGGGGTAATCCCCTAGTATCCGTAGCAATTCTATTGGGGTAGCGTTCCTCATCACCGTTAGTTGGATGGGGTGGAATTTCTATTTGTAAATTGACTTGCGCTGCTTCCACACGTACTTGAAAGGCTTTCTGACGAAACCTGATATAGTTGAACTGCCTGCTAGCAATCTCCTGTGCTCGCAAAACTTCTTTTGCTTGGACAATATTTCTTCTGCTGCTCGAAGAGAAAGATGAACCCACTACTCCCGTAACGACACTAGCAGCAGTAAAAATTCCAGCGTGACCTAAAAATGAGCGACGACTACCAAATAAGTATTTTCGATTTTTATCGTAGGAATTCAGTTCCATAATAGTTTCTCCTGAATTAAGGTAAAACTCATAACAAGCAGAAACACAAAGCCCGAACATCATAGAAAATGCGGGCGCGTCTACAACGCAAACAACCTAGCATCTGTTTAATTGCAGAAGCCTCTTACCGAAAAAGTACTATTTATCTATCGATATACCGTATTTAAATTACCTAAATCAGAATTTCGCATATACGAAAGCAAAAAGCAAGAGGTTTAAATAACAGCAAAATTCAAAAGCAAAGACACTCCCCTGTTTCTGGGGATTTTACGTAGTAAGCACAAAGCGTGCTTTTAACAAAAATTTTGTAATAAAACTTAGATACCCTAAAGACTTTACCTTGAATTGTATAAATTTTAGTAAATAAGAATTTATACAACAAATGGTTATATAACCTGTGACATAAGATTTTCCGACAGACAGACGCTAATTGCTACCATTAGTCTTAATCTAGTACAAGTGAACTAAAAAGAAAGAATAAATGTCTGACTTAATTTTGTTTTGGCATCGCCGCGACTTAAGGATTTCTGACAATACAGGTCTTGCTGCGGCGCGACAGCAAAGTACAAAAGTAGTGGGCGTATTTTGTCTCGATCCGAATATTCTCAAACCAGATGATATTGCGAGCGTGCGAGTGACTTATATGATTGGTTGTTTGCAGGCACTTCAAGAAAGATATACTCAAGCTGGGAGTCAGTTATTAATACTTCATGACGATCCCGTGCAAGCAATACCAAGACTAGCTTTGGCATTAAAGGCGAAAGCCGTATTTTGGAATTGGGATGTAGAACCTTATTCCCAAAAACGCGATCGCGCTGTCATCGAGGGGTTAAAAGAAAAAGGAATTGAATTTCTCCCGAAAAACTGGGATCAGCTGCTGCATGCTCCAGAAGATATCTGCACTGGCTCCAATCAACCTTACACTGTTTACACTCCTTTTTGGAAAAATTGGAGTAACAAACCAAAACCAACACCTGTAGAAACTTTCGCACATGCACAGGGATTAACAGAAGTAGAAAAAGAAAAAGCAAAAACCGCTGGAGTAATAGAATTACCTTCAGCCAAAGAATTAGGATTTGTCTGGGATGGAGAACTAATCATCGCTCCAGGAGAAATCGCAGCACAAAAACGTTTAAAGGAATTTTGTACCCACGCCATTGAGGAATATCAACAACAGCGGAACTTTCCAGCCACAGATGGTACATCTAGGTTAAGTGCAGCCTTGAAATTTGGTGCGATCGGTATTCGCACTGTTTGGAAGGCTACCCAACAAGCCTTGGAAAACAGCTGCAGTTTGGAAGCAGAAGCCAGTATCCGCGCCTGGCAACAAGAATTAGCTTGGCGGGAGTTTTATCAACACGCCATGTATCACTTCCCAGAACTAGCAGAGGGTGCTTATCGCGACACATTTAAAAACTTTCCTTGGGAAAATAATACAGAATATTTTCAAGCTTGGTGTGAAGGAAAAACTGGCTATCCCATCGTAGATGCAGCAATGCGCCAGTTAAATACTATTGGCTGGATGCATAACCGCTGTCGAATGATTGTCGCCAATTTTTTAACTAAAGATTTGCTTATTAATCCCCAGTGGGGAGAAAAGTACTTTATGCAGAAACTTATTGATGGAGACTTATCTGCTAATAATGGTGGTTGGCAGTGGAGTGCTTCTAGTGGAATGGATCCCAAGCCTGTGCGTATTTTCAATCCTGCCACTCAAGCACAAAAATTTGATCCAGATGCTGAATATATTCGACAATGGATTCCTGAATTACGCTCTGTAGATACAGAATATTTAATTACTGGTAAAATCCCATCTTGGGAACTTCAAGCCATTGATTATCCTGCTCCCATTGTGGAACATAAAACACAGCAAAAGCGGTTTAAGGAGCGTTATCAACAGCAAAAAGTACAACTATTAAGATAGTGGTCTCTAGTGGAAGCTTTGGGCAGACTTTTCTCTCCTGCCTCTTGCCCATACAATCTCTGATATAGTGCGATCGCGCCCAATGGCTCGATGTTTGTAATTTATGACGGCAGCTGTTAATGCGAGCGGGTAAGGGCATTAATATATTTTTTAAGTAATTCTTAATTTTCAACTAAAACGCCTAATGGCATCAAAGGTTTGGGCAGGCGATTTTAT
>KB235926.1:706795-777989 GCA_000332255.1 cyanobacterium PCC 7702
CGTGCTCAACGCCTAATGGCATCAAAGGTTTGGGCAGTGCGATCACAAAGACCTATGCTAGATAAATACTTTAGGTTTATCTTACAAGCATATGTCGGGAAAGGCAAGAGAACACGGGAATTTTGAGCTGAAATTTTCCTAAAAAGGAGGTTAATGCTTTAACAATCCTTGAATTGTCTGGTTTTCGAACCCAAATAAGATTATGCAAGCACCTACTGTATACCAGTAAAGGTCGGAAAGAAAGAAATAATAGGGATTTTGTGTTTATATTCTCGTGTTCGAGAATCTCACAATCAAAGATACTTGCATTAGATAACCCGATATGATTCACATTGAGATGACCAAGCACCAGGATTGTTATAGGTTGGTATTTCAGCAACGCACCGGTCAGACAAACGAATTAGAAGCAGGCTATCTTCCTGTGCTAAAATTTCCTGCAATTCCCAACGCAACTTCTCGCGCGATCGCATACTTAGCCAACAACGAAAAATAGAGTATTGCATTCTTTCTCCATAACCTGAAAGTAAGTTATATGCTTGACGCCAGCGTTTGGGATCGCGAATATCATAACAAATGAGGTAGCAATTCTTAGTTTCTGCCATTGTTGCTTTTTACCTTAGTATGAGATGACCAAACAAACCACCCTCACCCATCCATTCTTTTTCTAGTAACCGCACCTCTAGTTCAAACAAACGTCGATAGGTTAGGGAATAACCAGTGACTGGATGTTTCCAACTTTCCTGTTTGCGGCGTTCATACAATTCAACAAACTTACGCTTACCAGTTTCACTGAGCCAAACTTGTTGTCCCCTGACTTGAAAATCTTCTTTGGCATCCCATTGACCTCGATTAACTGAAGCCATAACGATCATATCTACCAATGGAACTCGAAATATTTCCAGTAGGTCTAGAGCAAGGGGTGCTGCTTGCGATCGCGGTTGGTGATAAAAACCTAAGGCAGGTTCCAAGCCCACAGTTAAGATGGCGTTCATGACATCTTTGAGTAGCAAGGCATAACCGAAACCCAGCATCGCATTGAATCTGTCTAGTGGCGGACGGCGATTTCTACCATGAAAGTGCAATTCAGTTGTAACTTCTTTAGAAATCAAACACGGCAGCGCACCAAAATACAAGGCGGCAAGATTTCCTTCCAATCCTAATAAGGATTCCAAAGATTTTGCTTGGGGAACTTGTTTGAGTACAGCTTTCATTTGAGCGATCGCTTGTTCCAAAATCTCTGGTACTTTAGTTTTACCTCTAGTACCCCGCATTAAAAACTTACGCTGTCCCTGACCGCGACAAATCACTAGTTTACGGGCTAACTCTAGGCAAGTATCAGGATTGCTCAGAGCAGCATACTGACGGATACGGCGTTGAACGCTACCTTGTCTGGTATCAAAACTACCAAGGTATCGTCCCCCGCCAGAAATGAAATGGACTCCAATATCCTGCTCAGCACAAAGATGTAGTGCTTGAGTAGAAATTTGCGAAAAACTGTGGAGTACTAGCTGTCCGATTTGACGAGCGGAAACTTTTTCTACAGGTTGATCGCGGCGGGTAATTTTGATTTGTTCTCCCGATCTACCAACACAAGCTCCAGGTTCTAAAATATGGACTACTTGCCGTTCATCATCTTCAGGAAATAAACGAATCGGTTGCCAATCTCGATCGTGAGTAAGTCGAGCTTCTTCTGGCAAACAGACAGGAGCCAGAGAACAACGAGCGCACAATCGTTCGTTATCAGTTACTGGTGGTCTGTGGGTAGATTGTTTGAGGATGCGAGCTTGCTCAATGGCTTCTTTAACTGTTGTCCGTCCTGCATCATCTAATGGTACATGAACTAGTACGTTGTCAGCATGGTAGCGAATCCGACCCTCTTTGACTGTGATTCCCAGTGCTGATTCTAAAAGACAAGCGTAAGCAAGAATTTGCAGGCGATCGCTCTCCCAAGCTTGGGGTTGCCTGTTTTCGTCTCGGTGAGCGCGACCGCGTTTGTGTTCGTAGGGAATTATTTGTCCATCGCGGGTACGCAGAGCATCAAGTTTACCGCGCAATCCCAGTTCTTCGCTTTCAAGAAATAGTTCCTCCCATTCTTCGTCTTCTTGCTTTTCAAGTTGAGCGTGTAGCCTGCGTCCAGCAAACACAGCTGCATCTTGGGTGTAAAGTTCTTCTACTTCTTCTAGGTAGAACAGGCGGGGGCAATAGGCAAGAGCATGGAGAGCGGATACACGAATGGTATTGGTATTACTAACTTCTAGGCGTTCTAAAATTTGCATGTAGGATGCTTGCAAACTAGTTGTAAATGCTTAACGCCTAGCGGCATCCGAGGTAAACCTTTTTTTTAGGTTGTCTGAATTTGCGTCCACGCTTTTTCGGGGGGAGGATACACAGGCGAAAATTCAAGTAGCACGTATCTGTGCCAACGAGTTGCTTGAGAACCAACATGATCTACCCAATAGGGTAAAGTCAACAATCCGTCTTCGTTTTGTACCAACCACCGCAGATGATAACTACCTTGGTAATTTTCGGGTAGCAAGCTGACATTATTTACCAAATCTCGGCTTTCTCCCAGACAAAGACCGCCAAAGCGAGAAATAGAAGCAGGGTTGGCAAATGCTATCTGTAAGCGTTCTGGTAGCGTTAGTTGCGAATTATCTGAGCCAGCATCAACCCAAGTAATAAATCTAACATCAGTCAACAGTTCCTGATAATCTGGTCTGGCGTTGCTTGGATCGTGGATATCTTTTTTCTTAAAGCGGCGAAATGTGCGGATAACGGTGGATTTCTTGGGTTGGGAAACTAAAGCGATCGCTAAACGAGTTCCACAATGCTTGTATCTATCCATTTCCCCCACTATTGAAAGCAGCATTCCATAAACAGTGGATGGTGGGGGTACTGGATAAGTTTCAGCATATTCCCTCGCATGAGATTGACGAAAGCTAGCAATGGGAACTTCTACTTCCAAAGCCAAGATTTTTTGAGGTTGTGTCGTCATCGAATCAACTCCGGTTGTCCAGGAAAAGAGATTTGTAAGTCCCTAGCAATAACTTGTTTGATACTTTGCACAGCTAATTTAATGCCTGAAAAAACATTGACTCCCAACTTTTTCAATTCTTCCACTTCTTCAGATTCTGTAATTGCACCTGCTATCCACAACTCCTGCGGTTCAATATCCTGATTTTTGACTTTTCTTACCAATTCCCTAATTGATATTTGTCTGTTGTTCTCTTCAAAACAGTAAAGAATGCGAGGTGAAAAATCATGAGTCCATCGCAAAACCATACTCTCTGGCGAAAAATCGTAGAGAAAACGAGAGTGATTACCTGCTACTTCACCCAAAGAACTCAACCCATCTAGAACTGGAAAAATACGAGATTTATCTTTCAAACGTTCTGAAGTTAGTGCAAATCCGTATTGATAACGAGTCGCATGAACTTCTGTTCCATAAAGTGAAGTCCGTCCTTTTTTACCACTAGTAGCATTGAAGGTTAAATCACCACTAAAAGGTGTTGTAGAAACAGCACGAGTTACTTCTAAAACTCCTCGTTTTGCTGTTGATGTTCCTTTGAGTGCTTTTTTTCCTTTTTGTTTGGTTTTACTTGAGGCTTCCTCTGAGACTTCCTCTGATGCTTCCTCTGAGGCTTCCTTTTTTGCGCCCTCTGCACGCATAAAACCTAACACATCATCATCAATAAAATTTGTGTCATCAAACTTTTCGTTCTGCCAAATATTATCGTTAATATCGTCATCCCAACGACGATTGACTTGGTAACCATTACCAGAAGTTTGCCAGTAATAACGTAATGCCCAACGAATTGCCTCAGCTGAAACTGTTGTATGTACTTCTCTTTTCCACAAAATTTTTTGCAGAGTAGTAATATTACCTTCATTTTCGCCACGATTGTTGGCAGCAGTTCCATATCCAGTTAATACATTGCCAAATAAATGAAATGACATTTTTGGAATCTCCTCAAAAGTTAATTACAAATCTTTTTAGAAATTTGAATGGTCTAAACTGTTAAAAACATCTATCATATTTTCTCCATCTAAGTTATCTTCATCAGCATCATCTTCATCAGAAATACCTTTGCCTTTATAGCTAGCTAATGCCAACAAAGCTAAATCTCTCGATTTTTTCCAATTATTCTCACCCATGACAAACTCCATTAACTCTTCCCAATGCTCCTGTAAAGTGGGGATTTTTCCTGCTCGTGACCAAAAATCAGTCATAAATTCTCGAAATGTATCCGAATTTTTACACCGGCCTAATCCAGTTCGAATGCGTACTGTTTCCCGGTCGAAGTTTGGAACTTCTCCCCGTTTCTTTGCTTGTTCAGAAATTTGTCCGTATGTAAACTTAATTGCTTCATGACAAGCTTTAACAAATAGTTTTTCGCGTTCATCTGATTGAACTGTCTGAATCACTTGATATAATCCTCCTCTTTCGTAATACAATTTCTTGAACAACTCGTTACTGTTCACTTTTTCAGAAATTCCTGAATACCAAGGTCGATTTCTTATTAAGTTTTCAGCAATTAATTCCCTAGCAAAACTGGTTACTACAAAACTACTATTAATTGATCTATGTGGCTTAATTAATTTATCTGGCAAACAATTCTTACAAACTTGATAATTGTGACAAATATTGTCACTGGCTTCTACTGGATATATATCTGTCCGAGTTTTTTGGTTAGTTGACCATGCAACAGTTCCCAATGTTAAAACTTGACAACGAGGTATACCAAAAGTTTGAGTAATATTTACAGTTGTCTCCAATGTCAAAAATCGTAATCCAGCATCACCTAAACCAGAAGCATGGAAATCTTTATAAGTGGCATGTCTCAGGTGTTGATGTTGACGGTATCGGGCATATTTTTCTAAATCTGTAATCTCTGGAATAACCAATGCATATTGGGCTCGTTTATCTCGTAACCCGGAGCGAAGAATGTAGTAATAACAAGCGACGGGAGCGAATAACAGAACAAATGCGTTTTCTGGAAGTTCTTCAAAAGAAGTATCAGAACTGAAAGCAACATGACGTACCACTGCACCAGGATTTAACCACCCAGCCACACTAATGGGTTTTTTCAGTAATTGTTCGTTTTTGTCACAAAGCTTACTGGCAAAAGTTTGATGAGCATAACTTTCTAAGGCCTCATATGAAACCTGAATTTCTTTTTCTTCTTCACCTAGTGATAGAGATTCTGTTTTTGTCCCAATTGATTTACGGGTCCTGTAATGCTGTAAAAAAGTACCAAGAATTCCCTTGTGTACAATCACCTGAGCATCCCTACGCATAGTTTTTGAATCTAAACCACGAAGGGAAATTAGTCCATCATTTGTTTGGAATGATTCTTTTGATAGCCATTCCAGAATTTTTAAATCACTACCTTGCCAATTTAAAATGACTCTTCGGTTAGAAAGCTGCCAATTGAGACTCTGGGGGGGAGATATTGTTTCTGTTTCTAATTGCTTTAAAGTCATCCATAACCCAGCTAAACCCGCACGATGCAATGAGGTAAAACTAGGATTACCTAAATCTAATTCTAATTTCACTGCTGTGCCCCTACTTCTTCACTGTAGTTAATTGTGCCGATGGGAGTAACGAAATAGAATCCCTTACGTTGCCATTTCCAATAATCTGATTTAATTCGGATAGGTACTGACCAAGCTTGTGCTTCCTGTTTGAACAATTTCATCCAGGATTCATTTTTACCTTGTCTGGATAATTCTTGTGTTTTTTGTTTAACAATATCGTTAATTAATTCCATATCTTCACCCAATAAAACGGTAATTGTGTATCCTCCTTTACGGAGAAAATCTGGGCGACTACACCAGTTATCTTCTAACCAACTTGATCTAATTTGCTCAATTTTTCCATAATTAAGACGAGCAGCAAATTCAGCTAAATCTCGTTGAGAAATATCTGTTTTACTAGAAAATTTCCGAACTAATTGTTCTCCTGTAGAAAGCTCTTTTTGTTCGTAGGGTTGTTCGTTATCCCAAGGATAAATTATTGCCAATTTTGTTCCTTGTTCCTGTGTAGCCATTCTACGGTTCAGTCTTCCCAAGCGTTGAATTAAAGATGCTGCGGGAGCCATTGCAGATATCAATAAATCAGCACTTAAATCCAACGACATTTCACAAACTTGCGTGGTAATAGCCAAGACTGGTTCATCTTTGCCAAAGGCTTCAACTACAGCTTTATGCTTTTTGAGTCTATCTTTGTAACGAAAACGACTGTGATAGATTAATGGTTTAAGATCTAATTCTGGTAAGCTTTCAGCAAGCTTATTTTTAGCTGCATAATAGATTTCAATGCAGGTTTTGACGGAATTGGTCACCCATAAAACTTTTTGCTTATTTTTGAGAGTTTCTATAATAGGTTGCCAGATTTCTCGCTCATTCAGTTGCGGGACATATTTGATTTCATAACGCTTGAGTTCTTCCAGTTCTTTTGGCCCTTTGATGGGTTCGTCTAATTCTTCCCCATCTTCCGCAAGTACTTGACGAATAGCTTGTAACTGTTCGGGAGTAAAGCTGGCGCTCATTAAGAGAATAGGCGCACTACGAAACACTTTGATAAATTTCAATAGCGCCCCAAAAAGACGTGTGTCATAGGCATGAATTTCATCAAAAACAAAAGCTGATTGAGCGATCGCAGGCCAAGAATAAAGTGGTCTGCGATTGTTTTGAATTAAGCCCAATACTGAATCTACTGTACAGATAATCAGTTTCTTCCGCCATGCCTGAAAAGCCATCAGTCGAGCATCGATCCCCTCAGAATCATCTGATTCCCCAGAAAATAGCAACTCCCGATCCAAATCAGCACGCGAATGCATTAAAGTTGCTTCGATTTCTGTACCATCTGCGTAGTCAATATATCCTTGGGAAGCCGTACCTGTAGTTGGATAGCAAAAAAATAATTTTCGCCCTACTGCCCATTTTTGCGCCCAGGCGTAAGCACCAATCGTTTTACCTGTTCCACAACCTGCTTTGACAAGAGTGACCCGGCGATGGGATTGAGCGATTAGCTCCTGAAATGGACGTAATTTTTTACCTCCTAAACGTTGATTAACTAATTTTTGGATATCTTCCTGGCAAAGTTGTAATGATAATACTTGTTTGATCCATTCGCGAAAGTCTTCTTCAGCTAAAGGTAAAGTAGAACCAGCTAAATCAGCTGCAATTACCGTTGCTTTGACTGCAGCAATTAATTTTTGCTGTTCCAAATCTAGTTGGGATTCAAACTGAATAAATTCTTGCAGTAGCTCTTTTAAAGCTCTTTCTAGTTTAGACTTTAACCAAGTTTCTTCAGGTAGATTGGGCAATGTTTCAGGTAATCCTAATTCTTGATTACCCATTTTCAAGACTGCTTGAAAATCTGGATGATGGGTATAAATTTTTAATTTATCTCCAGTACCATCAGGAATTTCGGCTATAAATTCCGCAGGTTGATTATTCTGATTTATCCCTATTTTGAGATGATGTCCCATTGCTGCCCAAACAGCAACCATCAAGTTTGCATTTCGGCATTGTTCTAACCATTTCCTAAAGGTAGGTACTTGCAGTGCCAAAATACCGCTAATGATTTCATGACGCAGCATTTGTCTGTTTGAATGCTGCTTGTAAAGTTCTATAATCTGCTTTTTAATTTCTTGGTGGTTTGAATCTGGTGAATTTTCAAGAGTTTTTAGGTAAACCATCTCCTGAAAATGTTGATTTGCTTTACCCCAATCGTGCAAATACGCTCCTAATCTTACTGTCTGTGCAAAGTGATCTAAACCAATATGTTTTATCCCTAATTGCTGGAGAATGGACTCACCTAAGCTATCGACTAAAACATCAGCTGCTTGCATTACAAAGCTAATATGCCCTGTATACTTTGCAAAGCCTAGCGCTCTATCGTCTTTCTTCTGTTGTGGTGGTAAGGATTTAGCCAACAACACCTTAAACATTCCTACCTCTCTTATTTAGCCAACAACACCTTAAACATTCCTACCTCTCTTATAAGGTAGAAAATATCCACAACCTAGATGTCTTTTGCCACCAATTCCCCACTGCTGTAATTTTAAAGAATTATCCTCGCTTAAGTCCGAAACTTCTGTTGTGAAGCCAACAATCGTATATCTTTTGACTTTCAGTGTTTTCCGAATAAGTTCCCCATTTTTGTTTGTGGGAATGGAAACTTTAGCAGAAATTTCTAAATTATCAAGTTGACGCTGTACTGCTGTTAAAAAAGATTCTGGTTCGCTATATCCCTTGATGACAACAATTCTTGCTCTTAGCGTCTTTGCTGGCTTCAGTGTAAATATTTTGGGAATACCGATTTGAATTTCATGTATTCCCAAGCAAATTCTTTTTCCGGCTAATTTATAAACTAACGGGATTTGGATAATCGGTACACGAATTCGCAAACAAGAATTTTCTGTGATCAGAATTTTGCCTTTTTTATCAGCCAAACCAGGAATTGTCAAAATGCTGAGTGCTTTTTGTTGACGTATTTCTGGATTAATGCGAACAAGCGCTGCAAAAAGACCGTAATTGTGATCTGCTGGTGCATATTTGCCTTGAACTGGAAAGGAAAGTTCAACAAAATCCCCTAGTCCGCTATCTGTATCACCAGTCGCGGAAGCATTTATGGATGCTATCAAGCAATCCTCCTAATTTAAGTTAATAATTCAAATTCTCAAAACCTTATGGCGATCTGAGGTGCAAGAAAAGCAGTGTCTTATGGGTTTAATTTTTTACTCTTAACAATTAAAACATCTCAATAAAAACCTTTTAGCATGATTAGATTACTTATGTCAAGTATTTTTTTTTACTTGCTCAACGCCTAATGGCATCAAAGGTTTAGGGCAAGCAGGGTTTTGTTAATTCCTACTGCCCGGCATCGCTCAAAGCTCTAAAACTCTGAAAAAGCAAAAGTGCTCAACACCTAATGGCAGCAAAGGATAAAGAGCATACTACTGTCAAGTTTAAGTGTAGCATTCCGGCGTGTCGTGAGGGAAAATCCCTGGTTGGTGATCGGGACTTAAAGTGCTAACTAAAAATGAGGACTGGGAATGGGTAGCAAGCAGTAGCGAGAGTATTTCCTTGTTAAGGAGCTTATGTATACGTAGCGGTTAACGAAGACGTATATATGCGGTCTTGAATATAAAGAAAGAGTAAATTGCGAAGATAATATTTAAAATTTGTGTAAAAAATTGGGTAAAAATGAATTTTAATTTCCAAGGAAATAATAGTATAAACTGTATCACAAAAATATATTTTTTTACAAAGCAGGAAGGCGATGAAGCTGCTAAAAAGCTCTCTTGTGGGAAGCAAAGATTAGCCCCCGCGCGTGTAAAAGTGCCTTACTTATCTGCTCTGCGACCTAGACAATGGACAAAAAATCTTGTTGTATTTGCTGCACCATTATTTGCTTTTAGTATAAATTTTCAAACGATTCTAAGTAGTTTATTAGCATTTATTTTATTTTGTTGTGTTTCTAGTGGTTTTTACTTAATAAACGACATTGTGGATGTGGAATCGGATCGCCAGCATCCAGTGAAATGTCAGCGTCCGATCGCTGCGGGACTAATTAGTATTCCAGTGGCTTGGACGATGGCAATAGTATTGTTAGGTGGTGGTGCGATCGTTGCTTGGTTGCAGTGCGCAGAGCTAGGAAAAACCATCACCGCTTATGGAATTTTGCAAGTTGCTTATAACTTGCGATTAAAGCGGATGGTAATTTTAGATATAGGTGCGATCGCGACGGGATTTGTGTTGCGAGCTTATGGAGGTGCTGCTGCTACCGGAATTGTCTTATCGCCATGGTTTGAGCTTTGTACAGCCATGTTAGCTTTATTCTTAGCGATTGAAAAACGCAAAGCAGAATTGCGACTAGCTCAAATCAAGGGTGCTAAACTTCGTTCTGTACTGCAGCGTTACTCCTTACCATTACTTCATCGCATGGAAAACGTGGTTACAACAGGAACGGTTGTTACCTATGCACTTTGGAGTTCTGGTCCAGTGGTGCGCGGTGCTGCAACTTCGTGGATGTTATTGACTTTACCGTTTGTGTTGTACGGCATTTTTCGCTATCAGTTACTGAGCGATCCCCAAGAAATAGCCACAGATGCAAACAACCATATTGAACAAGGAGGACGCAGCGAACGTCCGGAAGAGGTTTTGTTAAAAGATTTGCCAATTCGTCTGACGGTGATTGGTTGGGCGATCGCCTGTTTTGTAATTCTTTGGCTGAAACACCAAGGATGGATAGAGTAAATTCTCGTACTCGAGAGATTTTTAGATGTTCAAACCAAAGACTTTGTTGTTCAAAATGTTCAGGTTTTTTGCCGATCATCTGCGCTTGCTGCTTCAGGGAGCTAACCAACCAGGTAATAAAGGCAACCTCTATAGATTACCGCGACGAGCTTATACCCTTGCTGATGTTGAAATTGATTGGCTCAAAAGCTGTGGTATTAAAGGAGTGATTTTGGATTTGGACAACACAATTGTGTCTGAAGACGATCGCTATTTGTCTCCAGGTGCAGAAGATTGGATCCAAAAAGCAAAATTAGCGGGATTAAAATTTTTTATTCTCTCAAATGGGAAACGTCGATATCGAGTGCAATATTGGTGCGATCGCCTGGATATTCCAGCCATTAATCCAGCCAAAAAGCCATTTCCTGCAGCGTTTCGCAAAGCGATCGCTCACATGCAGCTACAACCTCAGCAAGTAGTGGTCATTGGCGATGGTTTACACACTGATATTTTAGGAGCGTGGTTATCAAAATGTTGCAGCATTCAAGTAGCAACTCTTCCCCATCCACTGCGATGGTGGGAAAAAATAGGAGGGAAATGGGTGCAATTTCCTTATCCAGAGAAAAGCAAACTTTGGGAATTCGATTCTTCTTTTTACTAACAAATAATCAAAGATTGAGAGGTGATTTCCAAGCGTGGACAGCCAGCTT
Organism: cyanobacterium PCC 7702; assembly: GCA_000332255.1. Taxonomy (GTDB): domain Bacteria; phylum Cyanobacteriota; class Cyanobacteriia; order Cyanobacteriales; family Nostocaceae; genus Chlorogloeopsis. The sequence goes on from KB235926.1 coordinate 717,754, forward strand.
TTCGTGACTTTGTTAGTTTTAGTTACAGTAACTTTCAATACGACTGCTCAAACACTTTTAAAGCTGGGGGCAGGACAAGATGCTATAAATTTATACATCGTAGGAGGAATTTTTCTCTACGGTTTGAGTACAATATTCTACATTTTAGTCTTAAGTAAATTGAACTTATCTTTAATATATCCAATTGTAATTGGCTTAACGATTATTGCCACAATGATAGTAGGTTCTGCCATTCTCAAAGAGAGAGTATCAACTACTCAATGGTTGGGAATGGGTTTGCTAGTTAGTGGTATTTGGGCCATTGCTTTCGGGAAAAAAGTTTAATTTCAAAATTATTGTTGGTGAGTTAAGACACTGGTAATTTAGCACAACAAGCCAATTTCATATCTTGGTTTATTTATGATAATATGAATACATCTATAAATAGATTAAAAAAAATATCTAGAATTATCAGTAATTTATTCAATCAAATATCAGTTCAAATTGCTAATCAAATACAGCAACGTTGGAGTGATATACTTATTGCACTCATCTTAGCAATTGTCGCTGCTTTAGCAACATTTTGGGGCGAACAATTAATTAACCGTGTAATAGTTGATGAACGAGCTTTTGATGTGTGGTTTGAAAGCGATGCACCACGGGTCTTTAGTAACATGACTGCTCGCAAAAGCAACCACTACCGTACCAAAGTACATCCCTTATTTTCCCTAATTGCATTTCCACCAGTATTTATACTTACCAAAGGTTTTCATATTGAACCACTGACAGCAGTGAGGATGGTTATTGCTGGCGTAGCTGCTATCTGGATGGCAACACTTTTCATTCTTTTGAGATTAATAGGTTGTCGCCGCACGGACGCAATAGTCTTCAGTATACTAGCAGCGACAACTGCAGCAGCGATATTTTGGTTTGTCGTACCAGAGACCTACTCGTTTGGTTCGGTAAGCATTCTTCTAGGACTGTGCTTCGTTGCTATTAGCCAATATCGGAGGTTATCGCCTGTATGGTGTGTACTGACCAGCGCCGCGACATTAAGCATGACCACAACCAACTGGATGACTGGAATTTTGGCAACGATTGTTAATTATTGCAAAAAGCAAGCATTGCAGATTACAGCCAATGCCTTGTGTCTCGTAGTTGTTTTGTGGACAATACAAAAGATAATCTTTCCCAGTGCGGAATTTTTTCTTGGCGATCGCGAAGAGCAAAAATACACTTTTTTAGCGAAATCTGGCGGTGTGTGGCATATATTCAAATCTTTTGTCTTTCATACAATAGTCATGCCAGCTATCAACATAGATGCTGATAAATACAGTCCGCCACACTGGCCAATCATGGAAACCCAACTTTCCCTTCCAGGATCGGGAAGTTTATGGGGTAAATTTGCAGTGCTTTTATGGACAGCACTTTTAAGTTTGGGGTTGTGGGGCTTTTTCTCCACCAAAGAGCACCCTAAACTCCGTATCGTTTTAGGATTAACATTGCTGGGAAACTTAGCACTACATTCTGTATACGGAGAAGAAACATTTCTTTACTCGTTGCATTTCGCTCCGCTATTAGTTGTCTTGGCAGCATTTAGTACATTTACCCGTGCTCGGACGATCGCCCTGGTATTAGCAGGGATGCTAGCACTAACAGCAGGAGCGAACAACAGTATTCAATTTCAAAAAGCAAGAGCTTTTGTCGAGCACCAAGCACCCCAGCGCTACCAAGTTCTGGGTCAAATGGAACTGCGTCCCCAAGATCCCTGGCCTCGCGGTATCGGTCACGTAGTACTTGCTACACCAGGAAGCTCGGAAGCGGAAAAAGCTTATCACGAACCTGGCGGTAGTTTTAGTCCGGGGGTAGGTAGTTTTGGTGTTTCTGTTTGGTTAACCGATCAAGCAGGTAAACTTCAAGCTACCAGCGATAACATCCCCATTAATGAAATAGAACAACACCTAAGCTGGGATGGCGATCGCACAATACCCGGTATTCTTACCCAAACAAAATATTATCAAACACTATGGTCTGCCACAAAATCAAAAGATTGGCAGCTAAATCTGAAAACTCAAGCAAATACTCATCTCAAGCCAATACTTGTAATTCGCAGTCCAGGACCTGCAGGCGGGCCAATTAACTCATTAAATTGGGATGGCAACAAGTTGTTAATAAACCATCGCTTTTGCATAGCTGTGAATCCTCCTCCAGCCAAAGTGTACTTGGGCGAAGAAACACACCCAGGTTGGAGCAACGAAAAATCTCAAATAACCAAGTGGGAAGGTAAAAATGGCTGGGGGTATGCTCGTTTAGAGCTAAGTCAAGGTAACACGTGGAATGCAATCATTCAAGATTGCACCAATGCTAGTTCCCAAAACAGCATAAACTTTACCCAAACCCAAGCTGCCATCGAACTCAACCTTCCCGACAAGCAATTCACCAACAGCTTAAACGCGCAAGTTGCTCACCTAATGATGGGTTTAGTCAACAAACAAACTCGTCCTGGCGAACCAATCAACTACCCCTCAGCATGGTTGCGCGATGGTGCTTACCAAATTGTGGCTTTAGCGCGCGCTGGACAATTACAGGTAGCCAAGGAACTATCCACCGACTTTGCACAACACGATTTCTTTGGCGGTTTCGGACCCGAAGCTGATGGACCCGGACTGTCAATTTGGGCGCTAGAAGAAGTAGCGGTGCGCCTAAAAGAACCTGCATACGACCAACAAATATGGCCTCACGTACGCCGCAAAGTAGATATCATCTTGAAAATGCTGCAAACCAAGCAACCAATCTACCAACCGACGAACGGTCCAATAGTACCGCAGTACGAGAAAAACCCCGAACTAACTTTAGTTGCAGAACCCGCAAAAAACGGTCTGATAGTAGGTCGGATGGATTGGCAGCGTCCCGTACTATATATAAATGCCGTTAGCTATCGCGGATTGCTCTGTGCTGCAGCAGTAGCAGATAGAGTCAAACAACCAGCTACTGCTCGACAGTGGCGCGATGCAGCAGCGAAACTACAACAAGCTTGGGAAAAAGCTTTTCAAACCCCAAAGTTAGAAAACGATCGAACTTATATCAGCGGTCTTTGGCCAACATGGATAGCTGTTCGTCAAAAAGATGTATTTGCTCAAGCTCTGCACGTACGGTGGCAACAGCGTCGCGATCGCCAAGGTGGATTTCGCCACTATCCTGAATGGACCTATTTTGATATTGCAGAAGCACATCAATGGCTGTTTGTCAACCAACTAGACCGCGTGTGGACAACGTTGCGTTGGTTTTGGAACCACCAAGCATCTCCCGGACTGTATACCTGGTGGGAAGGAAATGGCGAAGAAAATAGTTTCAGGCGTTGGGAACAAGTGCGGGGGTGGGTAAAACCCCAAAACGTCACACCCCATTACTGGAGCGCTAGCGAAATGTTGTTGTTGCAATTAGATATGCTTGCATACACCGATGGTGCAGCAGAAAAACCAACAGTAGCGATCGGTGCTGGTATTCCTCAAAGTTGGCTCAAATATCCCATGAGCGTACAGAAATTGCCCTTACCCAACGGGAAAATAGATTGGCTGTGGGATGGCCAGCAAATGCAGGTGAAAATCTTTGGTGACAAAGTTAACATCCGACTCGGGTCAGCGTTTCCTCCTGGTACGCCAGTTCATGTCGAATATATTTAATTTAATCTTTAACTTTTTACTAAAGAGGAAATGGCAAAAATTTATTGGAGTGTATTTATTTTTTTCTGGACTTTATTTGCTTTAAGTAACAGCGGTGCTGATAACTCAGAAGGACTGTTTCATTATCGAGTGGCACTACAAATTATTAAGCACGGTCAGTTAGGTTTTGATACTCCTCAAGATGGTGTTTTTCAACTCGCACCCAATGGCAGAATTTATGCAGGACACGAAATTGGCAACACAATTTTGATGCTGCCAACGGCATTGCTGAACGTATTTTTAGAAAATTTTCTTTCTCGATTTGTTAGCCAAAAAATTATAGAGAAAGTTCAACAATTTATCCTATCTTTTCAGGCAGGTGTTTATTCTGCGCTCACCGCTACTATTTTCTTTGCCACATTACGGCTGGGATTTTCGAAATTAATAAGACCTAGTTTTATCGCCACTATTTTTTTAAGTTTAACTACCTTTTTCTGGACTTATACTCGAAATCTTTTTGATGGAGTTTTATGTACTACATTGTTAACATCTTCTTTCTTTTTACTATTAAGATATCGACAAACAAATCGTTTAGTATTTTTAATTAGCTGTTTTCTGTGTTTGGGATTAGCTTTTATTACCAGAATCTCGATGATTTTGGCGATTATAGCAACCTTTATTTATTTAGTAAGTCTTTATCGTTCATCTTTAGGAAGACGTTTGTGGGAATTATCGTTAGCAATATTTACCCTTATACCTTTCTTTATTTGGCAATCTTGGTATAATTATTTAAGAACCGGAATTTTTTATAAATCTCCCGTACAAACAGCTGTTTATGCAGAAAATAATGCCCTGGATGGTAATATTCTTCTAGGGCTTGCTGGTCTACTTATCAGTCCGGGAAAAAGTCTGTTTATTTATGCTCCTTTACTGATTTTGTCCGTTATCTTATTTAAAAAGTTTTATCAAGAGCATAAAAAAGAAGCTATATACGTATTAACTTTGACTCTGTTGTGGTTTTTACTTCATGCTAAGTTAAGAAGTTGGTATGGTGCTTGGGGTTGGGGTCCCCGTCACTTTACGAGCATCTTACCATTTATGTTTTTGCCTTTTGCTGTGAATGTAGAATATGTTTGGAGAAAAACAGCACTAAGGATTTCTGGCATAATCCTTGCTAGCTTTGGATTTATTTTGGCACTATCTTCTATTATTTCTAATTGGCATTTCCGAATGATGTATGCCTACGAACGTGGTTTGTTGCGCGATGATATCTTTGTTTGGGGTTTTTGGAACAGTCAGCCTGTGGATATGCTCAAGGGTGCATTTGGCAATATTGTGCGAGTGATAACTCATGCACCAATCATCACTATCAAACAGACTTATTCCGAAGCAAATGAGTATGCCAGCAGTACGATTAACGTGTGGTATAACTCATTGATTTATGCGGGTATTCCTTGGTATTTAGTAGTTATTTTGGTCGTTCCTCTGTTGATTTTGATGTATCTTTCAGTAAGAACTATTCTTCATTATCAATCTGAATAAAAATTTAGATATAAACAAAAATTAATAGCTATCAGCAGCATAAGTGGCACATATCAAGTGATAAAGATACTGGAGGAAAATGATAATTTTAAGTATCTCAGTTTAGGGCTGATAATTATGTCATCGCCACTTGAGCGTTCAATCAAAATAGAAGTGAGCTTACCATCATACCATGCGCAGTTGTTACAAGGACTTGATATCTGGCTGCAGTTGGGATTAATATCTGATGCGCAAGTCAGGCAACTATGTCAAGAGTTTCTTAGTTGTAGGGTGGTGTGGGAACGTACTATTGAACCTCAAATAGAGAAAGCAACTATCATTTCTGACTCTGGGAAAGATAAACCCTTGCCAGAATTGGCTAAACCCAATTTTGTTGCAGAAATACTACAGTCATTGCGGTCGGAATTGAGTTTAAGGTGGCTGCTATTTTTGGGTGTATTTTTAGTTGTACTATCTTCAGGAGTACTTGCTGCGAGTCAGTGGGACCGATTTTCAGCAGCGGGACAGTATGGTATTTTGTTTGCTTATACTATAAGTTTCTGGGGATTGAGTTTTTGGACGAGCAAGCAAAGCAATCTCAGACTAACAGCGCAGACATTGCTGATGGTTGGACTTTTGTTGGTACCAATCAACTTTTGGGCAATAGATAGCTTCCGCTTGTGGTACGATGGCGGCTTGAACTGGATCGTGGCCGCGATCGCTTCTTTTTCCCTGACTGCAATTACAATTGCAACTATTAAAAGTCGGTTATTAACTGCAGATGCACCTGTAAATAACATACTGGCACTGAATATTTTAGGTTTGAACTACCTGCACTGGGGTTGGAAAATACCGCATTTTCCTTTAATTGCTATTTATTTAGCAGTGGGAGGAACCACTTTTGTTGTAGTTTCCCAAACTCGTTTGCTTAGGGAAACAAACCTATTGACCCTAGTGGTGATTTATACCTTGCTCGGATTATTCATCAGAGGAATTTTTATTGTCCGCACAGACATCACGCAGTTAGGGTTGGCTATTGGTATTTGCGGTTGGCTGGTAACTTGGTTAACCCTATCAAGAGTTAAAACTGTAGACGCACTCTTTCCGTCTTCTCGTAGAGATACACAACAAGCAAGGGAAAACTCTTCTATCAGCAGGTCATTTGTACCCTGGCAACTTCTAGGCTGTATTTTACTATTTTTTGGCTGGTTGGTTTCGGTAGCGACTTATCCTTGGCAAGCAATAGGTGTGAGTGGCTTGAGCTTGTGGTTTTTCAGCACTCGCTTGCAACATTACAACCTGAAAGTTGATTTTGCAGCCATTTTTTTTATTGGTTTACAAACCGTGTGGTTGGGTTGGTGTTTAGTACCTTCTAAATTGCAACAATGGATAATAGCCACTGCTATTGAACTAACCCACGCTCAAAATCAATCTTGGGTGTTAGCAACTGTTGCTTTATTTCCCTACACCCTTTTGATAGTGAAAATAACGCAAAAACTGCGTCGTGTTGGTAAAGAGGAATTAGCTCGGTTTGGCGAACAGCTAACTTGCGGCTTTATCTTTGTATTAACTGCGATCGCCCTTGTTAATCCGCTGCTGCGATCGCTGTGTTTATTCTTTTCCACAGCAACTTTAGCAACAATTACCCAGCATCGCTTGCTGAAAACAGCAGGAAAACAGGGAGAATCCTTTTCCGTATTAATATACCTAACCCACATTACAGGTATACTGACTTTTTGCTCCCTAGTTGACTGGTTATTTCCAAACCTTCCCCGTCCTTACTGGGCAACAATTTTATTAATCGCAACACTAACAGAATGGCTGTTTAGCATTGGTGATAGCCTTTGGAAACGTAGCGCTTGGCACATCGGTTTCGGACTAGCCACCGTGAGTTTTTTGCTTTTGTGGCGAAACGAAGGACATAACAATAATTGGGGGTTAATTTGGTTGAGCGTTCCCCTAACACTGACAGCAATTGCCAGTCGCTTTAGCTGTAGAGAAAAACGCACCACCAGTAGCAAGTACTCTACGAGAAGCCACGCTACGGGTGTCTACAGCGTTTTGGCATTAGGACTGGCTCAAATACTGACTTTACCACTGCCGCAAACAAGATTAATTGGTTTGACAGTTGCCGCAGCTGTAATGTTTGTCAATACAGCTTATTTAAGACACAAACTATATGCAGTAATTACCGTTGGTTTTGCGATCGCTTCTTTTGCTGCGTTGCTGTGGGAGGGTTCAGCTGTTTTTGGGCGACTTTCTTTACAGGGGTGGTTTGTAGTTGGAGCTACACTCATTTTTGGTTTGTGGCTAATTCACAAAGTACTGTTAAAAACAAATCGGGAATTAATACGTACCTCCTATGCAAATGCAGTAGATACGTGGGCGATGGCCTTGTGCAGTGCAGAGTTATTGAGTTTAACATGGCATTGTGCCTTAGTTTATTTGCAGTTGGCAACTCCAGAATTTCTATATTTAATTGCCAGTGCGATAACTTTAGCAGCGATCTCTATGAGAAGCCACGCTACGGGTGTCTACGCTCTGCGCAGTTGGCAAAAACCAACAAATCTTGCCTTTTATGGCATCGGTTGGTGTTTAGAATTATTAACTGCCGAATTAGTTAGTTTTAGCGAACATTCCCTTGTCTGCATCGCCATTGCCAACATTGGCTTGGGGTTGAGCGTCCAGCTTCTTGGTGACTGGTGGCAAAGGCGACACGGTTTCGCCAACCTTCCCGGTAGCTTTCACATTCTACCATTAATCTATGGGGGCTTGAGTTTGCTACTGCAGTTGCAAAGCTTTACCCCGTGGACAAGTTTGGGTGGTTTGGGGGTAGCTGTAATAGCAGTTGGTGTTGGACGACGCCGCCAGGAATTTAAATTCCTAGTTTACCTGGGAATTACGGGCATATCGCTTTTTAGCGAACTTTTACTGGCTCAACTGTTACAATCTTCCCAACAAGCGTGGGGCGATCGCTTGATTGCCATGTCTGCGTTGGGTGCAAGCATTATGTATGGCTATCGCATTTTCTCACCTTGGCTAAATAGCTACTTGCGTTTGAGCACTAACGAACTAAAAGCAGTTACCCATCTGCACTGGGCTGGAAGTAGTTTATTATTAATAGCAGCTACTGCAGCAGCAATCGCAACCAATCGCCTTGTCGGTTTGGGAACCAGCGTATTTTTGATTCGCTACGCCATTTTTCAAGGAAGAGATGTCAACAGCAAAAATAGCCAAATAGCCAAAGAAATCTGGGTATACCTTGGCTTGTTTGAACTTGCTGCAACCGGGGTTTATTGGCGCGCCACACCAGCAGGACAGTTGTTTGCACCAGTACTTGCACCTTGGAATGGTGCGATCGCCTGTGCGATCGCCTATTTTTTCTACACTTTACCTTGGGAAAGTTGGGGTTGGTCGAAACGCCCCTGGCAACGCACTGCACATATCCTACCATTGATAGTTTTGTGGCAAACCAGACTGCTGGTTTCTCCTGTAAGCTTGCTGGTTACTGCTGCGTTTTACCTGTTCTTAGCAAAAGTCAGCAATCGATTCCGCCTTACCTACATCAGTGTGGCGTTAATTGATTGGGCAATTTTCCGCTACTTTGAGAAATTGGGTTTCACTGCAACTTTGTGGTACGTAAGTGCGATCGGTCTTTCGCTTCTGTATATTCCCCAATTCGATCCGCAATTAAAATTACCAGCAATGAAAACAAACCGTCATTATTGGCGGTTACTAAGCAGTGGTCTTATTTGTGGCTACGCAATTTTATTTCATCAAGATACAGCTCTAATACCAGCAATATTCAGCTTAATTGCTATTTTTGCGGGATTAAGTTTGCGGGTGCGGGCTTTTCTGTATGTTGGCACCATCAGCTTTGTTCTCACTACCTTTTATCAGTTAGTTGTTACAAGCTTGGACTACCCATTTTTCAAATGGATTGTGGGTCTGGTAACGGGTATTGTACTCATTTCTATTGCTGCTAGTTTTGAAATGCACCGCTCCCGATTAATTTCTTTACTTAGCAATCTCAACGAGCAAATGCAACAATGGGAGTAAGTAGTTATTTTTACTAAAATTATTGACTGCACGAGAAAGAAAGATGATAATTGCGTGATGAATTTGGGTAATTTTATAACAGGAGGATTGTTGTTCTTAAGTATTTACCACAACATCACGACAACATGGCTGGCTCTGGAGAAGAATATATGATCGCTCGCCGCAAACAACTAGAGCGGCGCAAAAAATTGCTAACTTGGATATCTATCGTATCTTTTGTAGGCTCCACAGGATTTGCAGCTGTTTCTGCAGTGGTAGAAGCAATTAAAAATCCATCGCCACCTCAAGTAGTGTCTGCAAGACCTTCTTTGCAACAACAAGCACAGGGATTTGAGTCAGTGTTACAACGAGAACCAGAAAATAAAGTGGCTTTAGAGGGGTTGGTAAAAATACGCCTGCAGCTGCAGGATGCCAAGGCTGCGATCGCTCCTTTGGAAAAATTGGTGAAACTATATCCTGAAAGAGAAGACTACAAAATCCAATTGGAACAACTAAAAAAACAGGTAGAAAACTCTAGGAACACAGGCAATAACGCAAATAAGCAAGAAAAGTTTCGTTAGGTTCAGTTCAGCTATAAATTTCACAATAACACAGCGTATAAATTATGTCAGTCAAAATAGATATTTTAATTCCAGCAGTTAATAATTCATATTTTACTTGTGCTCTCATCAAAAGTATAAAGAATACCACAAAAATTCCTTTTAACATAATATATATTGATAACGGTAGTGAAGCTAGCGAATTTAACAACGTACTTATATCTCTACAAGATATAAATCATTTAATTATTAGGAATCATCAGAATTTAGGCTTCGTAAAAGCAATTAACCAAGGCTTAAAGTTAAGCACAGCTGAATATATTTGTTTTCAAAATAATGATACCTTAGTATTTGAAAATTGTTTTGAAAGATTAATAAAACATCTCGATAATCTTCCCAATGTTGGAATTATCTCTCCTATTGCTTCTGAAGGAGGAGGTAAACAAGGAATTGAAATTCTTAAATCTCGCTGGTCTTGGTTAGACAAAGAAATAAGTAGAATAGACCTTTGTAGATCATCTCATGCAGATATTAATAATTTTTTATATCAGCGTTTTCAAAATCAAGCAACAGAGGTTAATACTTCACTTGCTTTTTTTTCTGTTGTTATGAGTCGCAGAACTTTCGAAAGAATAGGATACTTGGATGAAAGATACGGACTGGGACTGTATGAAGATGATGACTATTGTCAAAGAATAGTGTCTGCAGGTTTAAAACTATATATTGCTTTAGATGTATATGTATGGCACTTAGCAAGTACTACATTTAAATCAATATATTCAGATAACAAAATAATGAACCTAATGATAGAAAATCAAAAAATATTTGAAGATAAGTGGATAAATGCTTAATTGTTCTTGTTGTTATTAAATGAACACAATTTTTTGAGGTATAAAAATGCTAACCGGTCGCTATGTTAATATAAGTATAGTTACTTATAATCGCTTAGAATTTACCAAGCAAGCAATTTCTTCTATTGTCAAGTATACAAGTTTTCCTTATGTTATTACTGTTGTCGATAACGGCAGTCAAGATGGAACTCAAGAATACCTTAAGAAACTTTTAGAAAAAGAAATAATAAAAAATCTCATCTTGTTAGAACAAAACATTGGTGTTGCTAAAGCTTCAAATATAGCTTGGTTACAAGAGCCAAAAGCACTTTATTATTTAAAATATGATAACGACATTGTTATTCAAAAAAATAATTGGCTTTCTGCACTAGTATCTGTTATCGATGCCATACCAGAAATAGGAGTGCTCGGCTATAATTTTGAACCAATAAGCTATCCACTGCAAGTTTTTAAAAATTATCGAATCCGAATTAAAGAAGAGGGAAATATTGGAGGTGCTTGCTTTTTAATTCCTAAGCGTACACGAGATATTTTAGGTTATTGGTGCGAAGATTATGGACTCTACGGATTTGAAGATGTTGATTATTGTTTCAGAGTAAAATTAGCAGGATTCCTAAATGCCTATATGGAAGATGAAGAAATCGGTATTCATTTACCTGCAGGAAAAGCTCCGATTATAGATGGTATAAATTGGCGTGCTAGTGATGGTATAGAAGAGGTTAAATACAAAGAATATCGTAATTTTAAAGATTTAGAACTTCAAAAAAACATTGTTAAGGGAATCGTAAGTAAGAATTTCAGTGAATATGGGAATAAAACACGACCATTATATATCAGCGCCAGTTTACCTGATTTATCAATAACTAGCAATTTTCAAGCAATAGATAATTGCCTCCCAAAAAAATACTTCGAACACACTAACAACGAAAACACTAACAAAATGAATTCAAAGATAATGCGTGTAGATTTAGGATGTGGAGTAAATAAACCAGATAATTTTATTGGAGTGGATATATATCCCGGATTGGGCGTAGATATTGTTGCCGATTTAAATAAAAAATTCCCATTTGAAGACAATACCATAGATGAAATAAGAGCACATGATATCATTGAACATTTACCAGATAAAATTCACACTATGAATGAAATCTGGAGAATTTGTAAGCCAGGTGCTAAGGTTGATATTCGTGTACCTTCAACTGACGGTAGAGGAGCTTTCCAAGATCCTACACATACTAGTTTTTGGAATATTAATTCTTTTTTATATTATTGTGTTGATTTTCCTCAGTACCTTGAACTTTGTAGGAGATATGGTTTTAAAGGTGCATTCAAAATTTTGAAACTTGAGCACGAAGAATCACCAGATAATGTCATTCACGTTAAAGCCGAGTTAAGTGCAGTTAAGTCAGAAACGCAAATTGCAAATTCAGAAAAATTAAAAACAATTACCTTGGAAAATTTTATTAAAAATGACATTAATGAACTTTTAATTAAGTTTTTAACTTATATCGAACAATACGAACAATATCCTAGTAACCGTGCTTGTTTAGCTAATATTCGCCAACTTCGCAATGAAATCGCTCAACAGTTACTGTGCTTATCAGTTAATGAACTTGAAAGTCTATATCATGAGGAATTACATAGGGTAATTAAAAGACTATTTAATAGTAGTATAAAAAATGAAATTTTAACAGATTCAGAAAAGAAAATTGTAGAAAAAGTATCACTAAATATTTTAGAAAAATCTGGGCAGACAGAAGGGATTAATTACTTACTAACCTTTATGCTTTACTGTTCTGCTCATTATTTACCTTTGTATTATAAGATTGAACACATCCCTCAGTGGTTGCTTAATGATTATTTACAATATATGCTAGCATCTCCTTACTTCAGTCAAGTAGGAGAAGCTGATAAGTACTATTGCTATATGCAGCAATTTATAAATTATCTGCACAATTCCATCATTAATAATAAGAATTCAGAACTATGGCGGAAAGTGGCAGATCAATTTATTAGTCTAGCAAATTTTATTCCATTATATTTTAATGGAGAAAACCTTAGAGATATATATGTTAAACGAGCAGATATTTTAGAACATGTTCTGCAAATAAAAAATTATGAAATAGATTTTGAATTTGACTATAAACCTGTCAATAGAAAAAAAATTAAACTTGGAATTCTTGCAGCTAGTTATACTCCATCCGCTGAAACTTTTGCTTCACTTCCTGTATATGAATACTTGAGTAGAGATTTTGATGTCATTTTATATTCTCTTAGTCAAACCAATCATCAACTCGAGTATTATTGCCAAAGTTGTGCAAACTCCTTTAAGTTACTCCCACAAGATTTATCAGAGCAGGTAAAGACTATTCGTGCTGATGATTTAGATATATTATTCATTTCTAGCAACGTGACAGCTGTAACTAATCAAATCTGTCTTTTATCTATGCACAGATTAGCCAGAATACAAATCACCAGCGGAGGTTCAGTTGTCACTACTGGAATGCGACATATAGATTATTACATTTCTGGTACACTAACCGATCCATCAGAAACTGCACAAGAACAGTATCGAGAAAAGTTAATAAAACTAGAAGGAAGTGCTCATTGTTTCAGTTATGGTCCTGAACAAGGAAAAAATCTTGTTAAAATTAAGCGAGAAAGTCTAGGAATCTCTAAAGATGCTGTTGTTTTTGTTTCTGGTGCGAATTTCTTCAAAATTATCCCAGAACTAATTAATACATGGGCAAAAATTATTGCAGCAGTACCAAATTCAGTTTTAGTACTTTTGCCATTTGGACCTAATTGGTCAGATGCTTACCCAAAACAAGCTTTTATTAATCACCTTAATTCTATGTTTTCAAAACATGGAATAGACATTAATCGTCTAATCGTTTTGGATCCTCAACCAGTACCAGATAGAGAGGAAGTCCAAGAATACTTCAAAATAGCTGATATCTATCTCGATTCATATCCATTTGCAGGAACAACTTCGCTAGTAGAACCACTACAAGTTAATTTGCCAGTAATAGTTAGAAAAGGAAATAGTTTCCGTTCTGCAATGGGTGCAGCAATGGTACAATCACTAAATATTCCTGATTTAGTTGCCAATAGTGAAGAGTCTTACATACAGCTTGCGATCGCTCTCGGGAAAAATCCAGAGTTGCGCCACCAAAAAAGGTTGCAAATTCAGGAAAAAATGCAGAGCAATCCTAGTTTTTTAGATAGTCGTTCCTACTCAGCTAAAGTTGAAAATGTATTCAAACAATTGTACATCAATTATATTGTAGACACTCTCAGCCAAAGTTTATACCTCAGAGAAATTAACTTTATCATCTTTCCCGATTGGAGTCAGCCAGAAGAATCACTAAGTTTGGAATTAGAACAAGTAATTAAAAAACTTGCATCTTATCTTCACAGTCAGCACATTACTTTATTGATAGAAGCCAGTAATACAGACGAAAATTATGCCGAACTATTATTATCTGCTATTAGCATGAACTTATTAATGGGAGATGATTTAGAAGTTAATGAAGAATTACAAATCTCCTTTGTCAGAAATTTAAGCGAAATACAGTGGCAAGCTTTGCTATCTAAAATTACAGCCAGAATTATTTTAGAGCCGGAAAATCAACAAGCATTAACAAGAATAAAAGCAGCAAATATTCCTGCATACGAACTAGAAAAGATTTGTGAGCAAAATGGCAATTTATTAACTGATTGCGAAGGTTTTATGAAAGAACAAACGGTGATAACTAATTAAGTTATTTCTGGAATATTTTTGACAACCAAATGAATCCAGGAGGTAATACCAAGCTAGAAGCGATCGCTTGTAATCTCCCGATTGTCACTCATATAAGTTCGTAGTAAGCACAAAGCATGCTTTCAAACTACAGGACTAAAGTCCTGACTACGAACTTTTTTCTAAATATATTTGCCACATTTGTTCGTAAGCTTTCTCCATCTCAAGAGTAAATTGCTTTCCATTCCACAATGGTGCTGTTTGCTTTGATTGTCTTAGTTTCCAAGAAATTTGCTGTCTTAAAGCAGTATCTTTCCCCAAACGCACACCCCACTCAATATATTCCTCATCTGTCCAAGCAATACCTTCCGTAATACCTGCATTTACCATCATGGCATAGCTGTTACGCGCTACAAATTGCTCACCAACTCTGGTTACCAAAGGAATACCCATCCACAATGTTTCTAAGGTAGTCGTGGCACCATTATATGGATAAGTATCTAAAACTACATCAGCAATGGCTAAATTAGCCCTATGGATAGCTTCCGAAGGATCCTGGGGTAAAAATCGTAATCTCGAGCAATCCACACCTTCTTCTTCAGCAATTTGATAGAAGAAGCGTTTAATTGATTCTCTCTCAGCTAATCCTTTGATGAGGAAATAGCTGTTAGGAACTTCTTTAAGTATTTTCATTTGCCATTTTGTTGTTTCCGGATGACGCTTATAGCCTCTTTGAGCGCTAAGATACACCACTGCATCACCAGGAATATCTAATTCATCTCGGCGTAATGTCGGTACAGCAACCTCAAATCCATCAACGGCGATATAAGTATGGGGTAATCTCCAAATTTTCTCCGTGTAGTAATCTTGTGCATTATCCGGCAAAACATAAGGATCGGCAATAAAGTAATCAATTGCAGGTATACCAGATGCATCCCAACCCAACCAAGTGACTTGAATTGGTGCTGGCTTTAGTGCCATTACTTCACTGGTAATATCTAAAGTAATACTATCCAGATCAATCAAAATATCAATTTCATCTTGATATATCTGCTCTGCTATTTCCCAGCCATTCATACCTAGTTTACGAACATTTCCACCCTGTCGCGCATACCAATCTTGAAGAAAATCATTTACTAGTTGGTAGTTGACAAAATATGTATAAATATCAAACTTTTCTCGATTATGATGTTTAAATACCCAACGAGCTAGCCAACCAACCGAATGACTTCTGAAAGCGTACGATACATAACCAATTTTTACTTTCTTATTAGTAGTAATCTTTCGACAATAGTTCTTTTCTTGTGATTGAGCTAAAGCTCTAACATCATTATTAAAAATTTCAGCTACTTGATTATGAATTAATCTAAAACTAGCAGGATCATCTTTAATATGAGGTATGGCGAAAGATGGTGTAAGTAATCGTAGAATTCTTCCCTCTTCTAAAGCAATTGGCTGAGCTTGGATAAATTGTTCAAATGTAGCTTCTAAGTTTTGACAATTTTCACATATCTCTTGCCAATATCCTCCTGCTGACATTAAACCCCTTAAGAGTAAATGAAGTGCAAAAATTTTATCAGCTAAACCTTCAGAGAGTGAACAACATAACTTAGCCGTTTCTATTCCCTGAGAATAATAGTGAGCATCTTGATAAAAAATTGCTAGATGTCGCAAAACTTCTACATTGTCTGGTTCTAACTGCAAATATAGTTTCAGAAAAGATGCTGCTAATAAAGGTTGTCGGAGAGTATGACAGATTTTCATAGCAGCTGGTAGTAAAATACATAAAAATTTATTGTAATCGGGTAAGTGAGGTAAAGAAGCTTCTACTAACTTTAAAGTTGTTGGATGTAAGGGAAAAAGATTTAAAATTTTCTCTAAAAATCGTATTAGTAGGTCATCATTAATTTTGAACGTTTCCTGATTAGTTAAAATTTCTATTAATCGATATTTATGTAATTCATCCATGAACTCATAATTTTCTAGTTTGATAGAAAGTATGAGGATGCGAAGTAAGTTATTAATATCACTAGGATTAATCTCACGCATATGCTGACGAATTGTCCAAGCTAGAGAATATTCTCCTAGTGTTTCCCGTCTTTCTGCTTCTTTTTCTAAAACTTTTAGTAATTCATTTGTATACTCCTGTAATTTTTCTTCCTCTGCTTCAGTAATTGGCAGCATCCAAGTCATTTGCGCTTCTGCTTCTTGTCCTTGTAGAAGCAAGAGTAATCCTAAATGGCAATAATAGGAAGTTACATCCGGTTCTTGCGCTATTGCTTTTTCATAGAGATTTGCTGCTTGTGAGTAATGACCTTGAATCAAGTATTGTTCGGCTTGCTGCTGCCAATTAATTTTTATATCAGTAACCATAAATGTTCCTCCAACTGAAATAAAGTGGGCAGAGTTTTCTACCCACCTGGCTCATATAAATTGTTATAAAAAAAGGTTCTAACTCCCTTTTATTATTTAGCTAAACTGACGTAATTAGTTGGGCAGCTGGGCGTTCCATTAGTGAATCCAGCACCATCTGTACCATCTGGACCACCATTAACTCCAGGATTTTGAGCTTCACACAATACGGCAATGGTCGTGGCTTCACTTGTCGTAGTTTGTGTGGCTACACCTACACCACCAATGTATGCTTTGAGGGGAGCGTTTGTCTTTACTAGTTGTGCTTGGTTAGTGACAGTACTGGAACTTGGACCACCGCCTCTAATCGCGTATCTGTAATTTACGGTTTGTGTGGCAATACCAAGACCTAAATTGCCAAAATTATTTTGATTTGCAAATTCGTTATTTTCCAAATAATAAGCCTGCTGAGCGCGGTTCATGGAACCTACATAAGTCTTGGCTTCAGATTGTTTGGCTTTGTTGGCTTGGTTTAAGAAAGAAGGCAAAGCAATTGCAGAGAGAATACCGATGATGATGATTACTACTAATAATTCAATGAGTGTGAAACCTTCATCATCCTTCTTTTTTTGGAGAATGGTCTGCAAAAATTTAGCTTGAAATTCGGTTTTCATAATTTATGTAACTCCTTGGGGTGGTGATTGCTTATTGAGTTCTAAATGTAACTTACCCACATCGGATAAATTTCATATCACCACTCCAAAAACTTTTCTTTGATGTTGAGTGAAGGGTAGAAAGAAGACTGGAATAACTCTTGAATCGACGGGACTGGATAAGGAGATAACGTTATAAACGTTTTGTATTTAAGATTGCTCGTTGTGAATTATTCGCAAGTCGACTAGTTTATGAAGGGCTAAAGCTCTTCGAACTTGTTAGTAGTGACGGATTTATCGCTTCACCCTCGGTGAATGAGGGTTAAAGCCCTAACTACGAACTTTAATTGAACTTTAATTTTTAAGCTCGCATAATTATTCAAAATTTATAACTTAGTAGTTGTTGTGGCACTATCTAAAAATAAGGTTTGTTATTCTTCAGCAGGTTTTCAAGTCACGATATTTATCAATTTATCAATTTATCAAAAGGAGATTTATCTCATAGGTTCTTGAATAGGGAGAACTATCCAATGGCTGGCAAATTTTTCTAGTAATTCTGATGCTTGATTTGGGCTAGTGATTTTCTTGTTTAATGTGTAGAAGTCTTTTGTGGCTTGAGTATTCACATATTCGCAAGTTTATATGATGTTTGGCTCATTTTGGATAATTAAATGAGACAACAAAGATAAATTAAGGTTTTGAATGAGGGCTAAGGGCTAAGGCCATTTTTATGACCTGCGCCACAAATGTTGCTCTTTTGCTACCAAAAATTCAGCGATCGCTTCTTTTGCAAGGAACAATCGGTTAATTCTGTCTCTTGACTGAAAAGCATATTTTTTTTAATGATATACCCTAAGTATTTTTATAGGATATTTGTTTTCGCTATCAAACTCGCGTTTATAATATGGAATGATTGCTAGCTTCATCCACGCGTTTGAGTATGAAATTACAAAATAAAGAACGGCAGATGTAAGCTAGAAAGCAAAGGACACAGCAGAATTTATCAAGTTGAGCGTACAGTTGCTAGTCCTGTTGCCAGTATAGTTTATGCTATATTAAGCGTAGTCGTTATGAGTTTGGATAAGTTACCATGACCAACCCGACTGTAGAAAATGTGGTCATTATAGGTTCTGGTCCAGCTGGGTATACAGCAGCCATTTATGCGGGGCGAGCCAATCTGAAACCAGTTGTGTTTGAGGGTTTTCAAGCTGGGGGTTTACCTGGCGGACAGCTGATGACAACGACTGAAGTGGAGAATTTTCCTGGGTTTCCACAAGGAATTACAGGTCCGGAATTAATTGATCGGATGAAAGCTCAGGCGGAACGTTGGGGTGCAGAACTTTACACAGAAGACGTTGTGGAGGTTAACTTAAGGGAACGTCCATTTACAGTTCGCTCCCAGGAAAGGGAATTTAAGACCCACAGTTTAATTATTGCCACGGGTGCAACAGCAAAACGGTTGGGGCTACCATCTGAGGATAGGTTTTGGAGTCGGGGAATTTCTGCTTGTGCGATTTGCGATGGCGCGACGCCGATTTTTCACGGTGCGGAATTGGCTGTGGTAGGTGGTGGTGATTCTGCAGCAGAAGAAGCGATTTACCTGACCAAGTATGGGTCGAAAGTGAATTTACTGGTACGTTCTGATAAAATGCGAGCTTCCAAAGCTATGCAAGACAGGGTTTTCAGTAATTCCAAAATCCACGTCTACTGGAATACTGAACCTGTGGACGTTTTTGGTAACGGGCAAATGGAAGGAGTGAAAATCCGCAACAATAAAACAGGTGAAGAAGGTGAGTTGCGGGTGAAGGGACTGTTTTATGCGATTGGACACACTCCTAACACTTCTTTATTTAAGGGACAGATAGAATTAGACGAACTGGGTTATGTAGTTACCAAACCTGGTTCTCCTGAAACTAGCGTAGAGGGTGTTTTTGCCGCGGGTGACGTGCAAGATCGCGAGTATCGTCAAGCAATTACCGCTGCTGGAAGCGGCTGCATGGCTGCGATGTCAGCAGAACGTTGGTTATCCAGGAATGGTTTGATTCAAGAGTTCCATCAGGTTTTGCAAACTCCAGATAACGAGTTGCAGTCGCAGTTGAAGGAGAAAAGCACTTCTTCTGAAACGGAGTTTGACATTAACAAGACGCGCCATCAAGGAGCTTATGCTTTGAGAAAGCTTTTCCACGAAAGCGATCGCTTGTTGGTTGTTAAGTATGTTGCTCCTGGATGTGGTCCTTGCCATACTCTCAAGCCGATACTAGATAAGGTAGTGGATGAATTTGACGGCAAAATCCACTTTGTAGAAATAGATATCGACCAAGACCGAGATATTGCTGAGAATGCAGGTATTACAGGGACACCAACAGTTCAATTTTTCAAAAATAAAGAACTGTTAAAAGAGATTAAAGGCGTGAAACCTAAGAGCGAATACCGTCAATTAATAGAAAGCTATTTGTCATAGTAGTAGCAGTAGTGAGTTTTGAGTTTGAAGTTGACAAAATGTCTCCGAAAACTCAGAATTCATTACTTAATAACTTTTAGCTGCCTTTGAGTGTAATGAGCCTGATCAAACCCCAACTGTCAAAAAGATTTTTAATTTTTACTAAAAGTCCTACCCTTTCTCAAAAATTAATGCTTGCGGGGTTAGCCATCACCCTTTTTTTTATATTTCTAGCATTGTTCGCTCCTTTATTTGTGAATTGGGGATGGTTGCAAAACCCAATAGAATTGTTAAGTAATTTACCATTGCAGCCACCTTCAGCTCGGCATTGGTTCGGTACCGATAGCTTGGGTTATGACGTATTTTCGCGTACGATATTAGGTGCAAAAGCTGCCCTGCAAGTTGTCTTGCTAGCAACAGCTATGAGTATGGTGATTGGTGTACCATTGGGAATGGTCAGTGGCTACGTAGGTGGTAGATTAGATAAGGTACTGCTGTTTTTAATGGATAGCATTTACACCTTACCGGGCTTACTGCTTTCAGTGACCTTGGCGTTTGTAGTGGGACGGGGAATATTAAATGCTGCGATCGCCATTAGCATTGCCTACGTTCCTCAATACTACCGAGTAGTGCGCAATCACACTGTTAGCGTTAAAACAGAAGTTTACATTGAAGCAGCACAAGCGATCGGCGCTAATACTTGGCAAGTACTTTCTCGTTATTTATTTTTTAACGTTATTCAAAGCGTACCCGTACTTTTTACCCTTAACGCTGCCGATGCCATTCTCATTTTAGGTGGTTTGGGCTTTTTGGGGTTAGGACTTCCAGAAGAAGTACCAGAATGGGGACATGATTTAAAACAAGCCTTACCAGCACTATCTACTGGTATTTGGTGGACTACGCTGTTTCCTGGATTAGCAATGACATCGATGGTAGTGGGATTATCCCTGCTCGGTGAAGGATTAAATGAATTTGTCAATCCACGCCTGCGGCGAGAAAATAGAATTCGCAAATAACTTAGAAGAAATTTCTTTGAACTGGCTATTTTCATTGCACAATACTCAGGTACAAACACAAGAAAGGGCTATTGAGTAAGTAGGTGTAGTTAGCGATCTTGCTATTTTTGTAATGAGCAATTGATTGCTGTTGAGAGTCTGCTTTTGCCCTAACTTATGAATTTGCTTTCAGGGCTAAACTTTGAGTAGGAACCATAATTGCATCCTAGTTCTTCAGAATTTGATTTGCTAGTCTATTAGTTGTTGTCGCTTACTAAAGACGATTGTGTGAGAGATAATCTTTCCTTAGTTGTTGCTGCTGCTGGTGGTTTTATGCTTTCTATTGCCCTTGCAGGCATTTTACGAGGTACGCCAGTACCATCTTGGCAGACGCCAGCAAATTTACGTACATATACAGCAAATTATGTAGTGCATATTTCCGGTGAAAGCAATGAGGTTAAAAGGGATAGAATCAAAG
The DNA here is from genome assembly GCA_000332255.1 of cyanobacterium PCC 7702. Taxonomy (GTDB): domain Bacteria; phylum Cyanobacteriota; class Cyanobacteriia; order Cyanobacteriales; family Nostocaceae; genus Chlorogloeopsis. Next base: position 739,025 of record KB235926.1, read on the forward strand.
CTAGTTGAGCAAAAAAAAGGACAAGAACTGTAGCGCAGTGAAATTTTAAACGTTACTAATGAGACAAGTTTGGTGACACCAGAAGTAATTGGTATTGACTTGGGGGGAACAGCGATAAAGTTGGGGCGCTTTACAGTAGATGGCACTTGCCGAAAGTCTTTAACTGTAGCAACTCCCCAACCTGCGACTCCAGAAGCAGTGATAGTAGCGATGGTGGATGCGATCGCCCAGCTCGATCCGACAAATCAAGCTCTTGCTATTGGTGTGGGGACACCTGGTCCTCCAGATCTAGCTGGACGTATTGCTAAACTGGCTATTAATCTACCAGGATGGAATGACGTCCCCCTTGCTGATGCTTTGGAAGCAAAAATTGGCAAACCAACGGTTGTCGCCAATGATGCTAATTGTGCAGGTTTGGGAGAAGCTTGGTTAGGGGCTGGCCGCCATTTTCAAAATTTTATCATGTTAACTTTAGGAACGGGTGTAGGCGGCGCAATTATTCTGGATGGAAAATTATTTGTGGGACATTACGGAGCAGCATCAGAGTTAGGTTTAATTACATTCAACCCCGAGGGTCCAACGTGTAATAGCGGTAATCAAGGCTCTTTAGAACAATATATCTCAGCAACAGCAATTCGCCGCCGTACCGGTAAAGAACCTGCACAACTTTTTGCTCTAGCTAAAGCAGGAGACCCTCAAGCAATAGCATTTTGGCAAGAATACGGTAGAGATTTGGGTATTGGTTTGACCAGCTTGATTTATGTTTTAACACCAGAGGCGATCGTTATTGGCGGCGGTGTTAGTGCTAGCGCTGAATTTTTTTTACCAACAGCACAAGCAGAAATTGAGAAGCGAGTCAAGCCAACATCTCGTGTTGGTTTAAAACTGTTGAGAGCTGAGTTGGGCAATTGCGCCGGTATGTTAGGTGCAGCAAAATTGGCATGGCAAAAAGTGAGTTGAACACACAGCTAGCTAGCTAGCTGGGTCTGGCTTAAGTATTTGCTCTTTGTAGTTCCTATATTCTGTAACTGTCCTAAATATTGGATATACATAAGCATATTTAAGCATATTTAGGTATATTTATAGCAGGAAAGAAGCATGCTTTTCGAGGACAAGTAATTTGTCGGTTTCAAGCCAGCAGTCGGATTTGAACCGACGACCTTCCGATTACAAGTCGGATGCACTACCGCTGTGCTATGCTGGCAGAAGTTAAGAATTGTTCCGGAAATATCGCACTGAAAAATAATTATAACACGAGCGAGGTGATTGTAAACAACAAAGAGCAAAAATATATAAACTCCAGAAGTGTTGATGATTTTGGAATTGTTGATTTCCCAAGCTGTAGCTAAAAATGCAAAAAAAAGATGATTTTTATCATTTATTAATTTTATTCTCGATCTGAAGGTTGCAAAAGTTACTTTTTGTGGGGTAAGTTATCTACACTTCCTTGTCAGGACTATCACCTTCAAAAAGCGATCGCTTTTTGAGCAATGAATTGCTCACTACTAAAACGCTAAAAACTAAAGATATCACTTTTATTTACCAATTAGAAGCATGGCAGCGTTGAGCGGACGAGATTTATTAAGTCTGGCGGATCTTAATTCTCAGGAGGTTGAACAACTCCTGCAAATGGCAACTCAGTTAAAATCTCGACAGTTAGAATTGCGGTGTAATAAAGTATTGGGGCTACTGTTTTCCAAAGCTTCGACTCGAACGCGGGTAAGTTTTTCCGTAGCGATGTACCAACTAGGGGGACAGGTAATAGATCTGAATCCTCATGTTACCCAAGTTAGTCGTGGTGAACCTGTACAAGACACAGCAAGGGTTTTGGATAGATACTTGGATATTTTAGCAATTCGCACTTTCGCCCAGGAAGAATTAGAAATTTTTGCCAATTATGCCAAAATTCCCGTAATAAATGCTCTTACCGATTTGGAGCATCCTTGTCAAGTGTTAGCAGATTTATTGACAATTCAAGAAAACTTTGGCAGTTTGGCGAAATTAACTTTGAGTTATGTTGGCGATGGAAATAACGTTGCTAACTCCCTGCTACTGGGTTGTGCTTTAGTGGGAATGAATATCAGAATTGCTACACCCAAAGGATTTGAACCAAACGCAGCAATTATTGCCAAAGCGCAAGCACTCGCTGACGATCGAACCCAAATTCTCATCACCGGCGATCCAGAAATAGCAACTAAGGGTGCCAACATACTTTATACTGACGTTTGGGCAAGTATGGGGCAAGAAGCACAAGCAAGCGATCGCATGCCAATTTTTCAACCCTATCAAATCAACGAGCACTTGTTGAGCCTTGCCGACCCAGAAGCGATTGTTTTACACTGTCTACCAGCCCATCGTGGAGAAGAAATTACTGACGATGTTATTGAAGGTTCCCACTCCCGTGTTTGGGACCAAGCAGAAAATCGCATGCACGTTCAAAAAGCATTACTCGCTAGCATTTTAGGAGCAGAATAAAACTTGCATGCGTACGCCTCACCCGGGATTATTTTATTTATTCATATTTATTCAAAAGAATTTTTTTATAACTTTTAAATTTCTACTTTCCATAGGGAAATTTTTGTAGTACTAATGTTCTAGGGACATTTATATTTATTTCCCTACTAAAGATATGGAAAAACTAACAGAAGCACAAAGAGAACTTTACGAATGGTTGGCAGAATATATACGAGAACATCAACACTCACCTTCCATTCGCCAGATGATGCAAGCGATGAATTTAAAATCGCCAGCGCCAATTCAAAGTCGATTGGAACATTTACGAGCTAAGGGGTATATCGAATGGAGTGAAGGGAAAGCGCGCACGATTAGAATATTGCGTTCCTTAAAACAAGGCATACCAATTTTGGGTACAATAGCTGCCGGCGGCTTAATAGAACCATTTAGCGATACCGTCGAACATCTGGACTTTTCAAACTTTTCCCTTCCTTCCCAAACCTATGCATTGCGGGTAGCAGGCGACAGCATGATCGAGGATTATATTGTCGATGGAGATTTAGTGTTGTTGCGTCCGGTACCGGAACCAGATCATCTCAAAAATGGCACAATTGTTGCTGCCAGAGTTGATGGATACGGTACAACATTAAAACGATTTTATCGTCAAGGCGATCGCGTTACTCTCAAACCTGCTAACCCCAATTACGACCCCATCGAAGTACCCGCCACCCAAGTACAAGTACAAGGTTCCCTGATTGCTGTCTGGCGCAGTTACAACTAGGGAATGGAGAATGGGGAGTAGAGCTAAGAGTGGGGAAACATTCGAGCCAAGAAAAGAAGGGATATTGGTGAAACTAAACCTACTGCTGTTGTCTTTTCCTTTCCAACTCTTATTCCATTCCCCACTCACCAATCCCTGTTAAGATCCACCAGAATGCATCTTACCGAGTATAGAGTTCAACAACTACCTAGTCTCCAAAAGCAAGTTGCTGCTAGCGAGAAGCTCCCACAACGCTACTACCTCTTAGCACGCGCAGGTGAGAGTAAAGGGAGCTATCAAACCAACGAACCACTACCGGGATGTCCGCAGATGCCAAAATCCCTATATCTGCGACCGTATCAGCGCCAAGCGATTGAAAATTGGTTTGCCAACAACGGTAGAGGTACTTTGAAAATGGCAACAGGTAGCGGCAAGACAATTACGGCACTCTCGATAACCTGCCAATTGTATCAGAAAATTCAATTGCAAGCTTTACTAGTCGTGTGTCCCTACCGCCATCTTGTCACTCAGTGGGCGCGAGAATGTGAAAAATTTAATTTGCAACCCCTGTTAGCTTTTGACAATTTTCGCACCTGGCAAAGCCAACTTTCCAACCAACTTTATCATGTCGTTTCTCGTTCACAACCATTTTTGACAGTTATCACTACCAACTCTACTTTAATTAGTGAAAAATTCCAATCTCAACTGAAATTTTTTCCGGAAAAAACTTTAATTATTGGTGATGAAGCTCATAATTTAGGTGCACCAAAGTTAGAAGAAAGTTTACCGCGCAACATTGGTTTGCGACTGGCATTATCTGCCACACCAGAAAGATATTTTGACGAAGCAGGAACTCAATCATTATATAATTACTTCGGTCCGGTTCTGCCACCAGAATTAACTTTAAAAGATGCGATCGCTCAAGGGGCCTTGGTTCATTATCTTTACTACCCAATTTTAGTAGAACTAACCGAAACTGAAAGTCTTGCTTATGCCAAATTAACTCAAAAAATTGGACGTCAGCTGCTGTATCGAGAGCAAGAAAACTTAGAAGAAAGTGATTGGGAAAATTGCGAAGACTTAAAGCCTTTATTAATGCAAAGAGCAAGGTTGGTGGGAGCAGCAGAAAATAAATTAAACGCCTTGCGAAAATTAATGGCAAATCGTCGCCACACAACTCATACACTTTTTTATTGTAGCGACGGTGCTTACCAAGCAGGACAGCGCTCTAGCTTGCATCAACTCAAAGCTGTTGCCAAAATTTTAGGAGTAGAATTAAATTACAGAATAAGCACCTATACAGCCCAAACATCCCTACAAGAACGGGAAGTTTTGCGCCGTCAATTTGAAAGTGGTGAACTGCAAGGGTTGGTAGCAATTCGCTGCTTGGATGAAGGTGTAGATATCCCGTCAATTCAAACAGCTGTCATCTTAGCAAGCTCTGGTAATCCTCGCCAATTTATTCAGCGACGCGGACGAGTTTTGCGTCCCCATCCAGGTAAAGAACGCGCCACGATCTTTGACATGATTGTTTTACCCCCCCGTTTAGATAGAAAAACTTTAGAAGTAGAACGTAATTTGTTAAAAAAAGAATTGCGGCGTTTTGTAGAATTTGCCGATTTGGCTGACAATGTTGGTGAAGCAAGAATCAAGTTGCTTGATTTACAAAAGCGATATGGGTTATTAGATATTTAATGACATTATCGTTTGCATTTCTAAGCATCTGTGATTAAATATATAATATCATCAAAAGTAATTAATTTATAGTTAGCGAACGCTACCAAAATCAAGTAGAAAAATCAATAAAAAATGAATGATAACGTCCAAGAACCGATACTTACTGCTCCACCAGAAGTACGGCAAATTATAGAACGAGTATGCAAATTAGAAAAAATGAGGCTAGATAAAAAAATAAATAGCCACATCAACGATGATATTTTGAGGATTGTGAAGGAAGCAGTACAATGAAGCTGACTGCGATTAAGCTTTGCAACTTTCGCTCTTTTTATGGAAAAACACCAGAAATAGCCTTAGCTCACGCTAGCGATCGCAACACGACAATTATTTATGGTAACAACGGTGCGGGTAAAACCAGTCTCCTCAACGCCTTTACGTGGGTGCTGTATGAGAAATTTACTGCTGCTTTTTCCGCCACTGAACAACTAGTAAACAAACGCGCTCTAGCAGAAGCAAAAATCGGACAACCAGTAGAATGTTGGGTAGAGATAGCTTGGGAGCACGACAATATACGATACCGATTAAAACGCGAATTTAGAGTTTATAAAAATGAAGATGACGTTACTACTGGAGAAACAAAATTATATTTGCAGTTTGCAGGAGATGATGGTAAATGGCATTTACCAGATCAAAAGCCGGAAGATATAATTAATCAAATTTTACCCGCCAGTTTACACCAATACTTTTTCTTTGATGGCGAACGTATCGAAGCAATTGTTCGTTCTGATAAGAAAACAGAAATAGCAGAAGCTACAAAAATATTCTTGGGTGTAGAGGTAATAAACCGTTCTATTAACCATTTAAAAGAAGCAAAGAAAAGTTTAGAAAATGAGTTGAAGCTGATTGGCAATTCTGAAGTAAAACAGCTTCTAGAACAGCAGATAAAAATTGAAAATGATATTGAGTATCTTCAGAAGCGACAGCAAGAAATCAGTCAAGAACTAGAGCATCAACAAACTTTAAAAAAAGAAACAAGCCAACGTTTGCAAGAGCTCAGTGCTGCTAAGGAATTAGAAGAAAAACGACAGAATCTAGAAAAACAAAAAAAATCCTGCCAAGATAATCTCAAACAGGCAAAAGAAACATTGAAAAAAATAATTTCCTCACGCGGCTATACAATATTACTTTCAGAAATTACAACAGATTTTAGAAAAATTCTCAATGATTTGAAGCAAACAGGGCAACTATACTACGGAATTTCTAAAGAATTTATCAGTGATTTATTACAATCCCAACGTTGCATCTGCGGTACGGAATTACAGGAGGGGAAAGAATCCTGGGAAAATATCAAAAAATTATTGCAAAAAGTAGGTTCTTCAGTAGTAGAAGAAACAGCAATTCGTATGAGTGCTCAAGTAGATGAAATTGACAAGCGAGCGACAAATTTTTGGGGAGAAGTTGATAGGGAACAAGCAAAAATTCACGAACTGAGACAAACAATTAGTCAAATTGAGACAGAGATAGATGACATTCAATACAGATTGCGAACCGATGCTAATGAAGAAATTAGCAGCTTGCAAAAACGTTTGGATGAAATAGAGGAGAAAATTACAGAATTAACTTTGGATCGAGGTAGAAACGAGCAGCGAAACTCACATTTGAAAACAGAATTGGAAAATTTAAACAAGCAGATTGCTAAACAGAAACTAAATGAAGAAAAACAAGCACTTGCACAGCGCCGCATACTTGCAACCCAAGATGCAATGGACAGGTTAGCAGAAGTTAGAAATCGACAACAAAAGCAATTTCGCCTGCAACTAGAAAAGCGGATACAAGAGATATTCGCAGAAATTTCATTTACACCTTATATTCCCAAAATTAGTGATAAGTACGAACTAACCTTGGTTGAAAATACCACAGGTATAGAATCACCTGTTGCTGCTTCTACAGGCGAAAATCAAATTCTCAGTTTATCTTTTATTGCTAGCATTATCGATAAAGTTCGAGAGTGGAGCGATCGCAAGAATATTTTGATGATTCCCGATAGCAGCACCTTCCCGATAGTGATGGATTCACCTTTTGGTAGTCTAGACGAACAATATCGGCGACAAATTGCCAAAATAATTCCTAAATTAGCAAACCAACTAGTTGTGATGGTAACCAAAACCCAGTGGCGAGGTGAAGTAGAAGCAGAGATAGCCAACAAAATTGGTAAGCAATACGTGCTAACTTACTATTCCTCCAAACCTGACTGCGAGCAAGATTATCTCGAGTTAGCGAAAGATAGATATCCTTTGGTAAAGCAAAGTCCTAATGAGTTTGAGTACACAGAAATTATCGAGGTTAATTAGCAGTTAAAAATGGGATGCATCGCTATCAAAAGGTCGCAGTCGAGGATTCATTGCTCGCTCGCTGTAAAGTGTTTAGCACTAAAGTGCTGATTGCGAACTGTTTCGCGTAGAATTCCAGATATAGTGTTATAATTTTGACTATTATTAAGCGGAGATACTGAAGATAGGGATGTCGGCAAATCGTTCTCCGTTCGTCATAAGTAGTAAGTTAAATATTTACAATGATTAAGCGCATAACCACCTGGTTAGAAATTCATGCTAGTACTCCTGCATACAGTGGCTGGGTGTTGGTGGGAGTTGCTGTGTGTTTTTTTGGTGCTGGTATAAATACGATGGCTGGCTGGCTGTACGTTCTCAGTGGTGTTGGTTTTGCTTTACTGAGTGTAGCAGCAATTTTACCGCCACGATCGCTCCAAGGTTTAATTGTGAAACGCCATCCCATCGAACCAGTTATCGCCGGAGACGATTTGACGGTACAAATAGAAATTATCAATCCTAAAAAGCAAGATGTAATACTACTGCAAATTACAGATTTACTATCTTTTGTGTTAGGTAAACCGCAAAAACAAGCAATAGAAATTATTCCAGCCCAAAAAAGTTACCATTGGATATACTATCAACCAACCGTACGCCGGGGAGTGTACCGTTGGCAAACAGTGGAACTTGCTAGCGGTGCGCCTTTGGGATTGTTCTGGTGTCGTCGCCAACATCACTGTACAGCTACAGCAGTTGTTTATCCTGTAGTGCTACCGTTGACAGATTGCCCTCTCATCGACGAAATTGGTCGGGAAAATAGCCTCAGAGCCGACCTTTCCTGCAGTAGACCTTTACAAACAGCAAACGAAGCACTGGTGCGATCGCTACGTCCTTATCGCCTGGGCGATCCCATACGCTTGATTCACTGGCGTACCAGCGCCCGTTATGGACAGTTGCGGTTGCGAGAGTTAGAAATGATGAGCGGTGGTCAAGATACGATTATCGCCCTTGACAGTGCGGCCAGTTGGCAAGAAGAAAATTTCGAACAGGCAGTAATTACCGCTGCTTCCCTATATTTTTACGCACAACGGCAACAGATACAAGTACAACTGTGGACAGCATCCACAGGTTTAGTCAGAGGTCAGCGTGCAGTTTTGGAGACCTTAGCAAAAACCAATGCCAACGAAGATATCACAAATGAATGCCCTCAACGCTATCCTTTAATTTGGCTGACCGAGAATCCCCTAACGCTGGCCTTTCTTCCTCAAGGTAGTCGATGGGTATTGTGGCCAAGTACAAAAGCTTCCTCAGAAAAAGTAATAGTAAATCAAAATCAACGGGGAGTTGTACTGCAGCCACATCAACCACTGCAGTCGCAGCTACAACAAACTTTAACAACTCAATTCGTGCCAATGTAGTGTATAGTTAGCTTGGCAGTTACTGTCAAATCGGCGATCGCCCCCATTTGGTCATAGCTTGGTAAGGCTGCGGTACAATGCAAAGAAGTGTGTAAATTATGAGTAGCCGGCCCTATGATCTCACACGAGGAAAACACAAAATCCAGCGAAAAAAGTTTAGAAGCGATGCGGCATTTTTCCGAACAGTATGCCAAACGCACCGGAACCTACTTTTGTTCCGATCTTTCTGTCACCGCAGTGGTAATTGAAGGACTTGCCAAGCACAAAGATGAACTCGGAGCTCCTTTATGTCCCTGTCGTCACTACGAAGACAAAGAAGCTGAAGTGAACGCTGCTTTTTGGAACTGTCCCTGCGTACCGATGCGGGAGCGCAAAGAGTGCCACTGCATGCTATTTTTAACTCCAGATAACGAATTTGCTGGTGATAAACAAGAAATTTCCTTAGAAACTATTAAACAAGTACGAGATAGTATGGTATAAGAAACGCAAGGCTGGCTGCAAGCTTTTGGCTTGCGCCTCACCTGCGTGCAACTGGCCTCGGCCAAGCAAGGATTGTTATGAGCCAAACTCTACCTCAGCAATTTTGGCAAGCCATAGATCAATTCAACGCTGGGGAATTTTATGCCTGTCACGATACACTAGAAGCTCTGTGGATAGAAGCAACAGAGCCAGAAAAAACATTCTATCAAGGAATTTTACAAATTGCCGTAGCATTGTATCATTTGGATAACCGTAACTGGCGAGGTGCGACAATCTTACTAGGAGAAGGTAATAATCGCTTGCGACGTTACGCACCAGTTTTCCGCGGTATTGATGTAGATCGATTATTGCATCAAAGCAACGAATTATTGAAAAGATTGCAAAAAGCACAACCAAATCATGGGGAAAAAGATCGAAACTTGTCCCTTCCTAAAATTCAGCGGGTACACGAGTAAGCAAAGCGGAGAAATAATATAAAAACTTCTATACTGAAAGTGAAGTTAGCAACAGATAAGATTATCTGGATAAAAAGTGCACGGCAACGCCTCCCAACTAAGGATTGCTAACACCACAACATAGTATTTCACCTACTACGACTTTCGCACTTTTTGCCAGGGTTGTGAAACCTACGACTAACTCAAGCGTCAATACTTTCCGTAAGTAGGTACGCTGAAAAAATCCAGCTTGGAAACCTTGTGTCTGGAACAGTTACTGGAAATATTTAAAATACAAACTAAAATCTTGTTAAATTTGATAATTGCTATGAAGCCTTTTTATCAACTATTATCTGTGCCAATTTGGATACGTCGCCTGGGATGGACAGTGATGCTCCCAGCTACTTTCGTAGGAGCGATCGCCTTTTCTCCCCCCGGTCAGCAATTATTGCCAAGCGCCACTGCACAAAACTCCAGTCAAAATCGTCCCTTGACTATTCGTTCTGATGTGCAAGAGTATAACGCCAAAACTCAAGTAGTAACAGCTCGCGGTAACGTACAGCTGCTCTATCCAGCTCGCCAAATTCAAGCAACAGCTGCTCAAGCTCAATACTTCAGTAAAGAACGCCGCATAGTTTTGAGCGGTAACGTATATATCTTGCAACAGGGAGGAAATAGCATCCGGGGTGAAACCGTCACCTACCTCATAGACGAAGGGCGATTTGTCGCTCAACCCAAAAGCGGTCGCCAGGTAGAATCGGTATACATTATCAACGACAATCAACTTAATCAAGCAACAGCACCAGCTGCTCCCCAACCAGGAACTTTTCAGCGCTCTAATTGAGAATGACACTGATATATCTTACTAGTGCCTCTTGGTTTTTATTAATTAGTGGTTAAGAGTGGATATAAAAATCATCTAGCCACTAAGAACTAATAAAAACGCACAGAGTACATCCAACAAAGGGTGCAAAAAGTGAAAATAGTCTTAGAAAATATTCATAAAACCTACGGTAAACGTACAGTTGTCAATCGCGTTAACTTGTCGGTTGCGCAAGGAGAAATTGTCGGTCTGCTCGGTCCCAACGGAGCTGGAAAAACCACAACTTTCTACATTGCCACAGGTTTAGAAAAACCAGATCGGGGAACCGTGTGGTTAGATCGAAAAGATATTACAAATTTACCAATGCACAAAAGGGCGCGACTAGGTATTGGTTATTTAGCACAGGAAGCTAGTGTTTTTCGTCAATTATCAGTACGGGATAACATTCTTTTAGTTCTAGAGCAAACTAATGTACCGCGTTGGGAATGGTCAAAACGACTAGAAACCTTATTGCGAGAATTTGGTTTGGAAAAATTGGCTAAAAGTAAAGGAATTCAACTGTCGGGAGGTGAACGACGCAGAACAGAATTAGCAAGAGCATTAGCAGCGGGTAGGGAAGGACCAAAATTTTTACTTTTGGACGAACCATTTGCAGGAGTAGATCCTATTGCAGTTTCAGAAATTCAAGATTTAATCGAACGATTGCGCGATCGCCATATGGGAATTTTAATCACAGACCACAACGTGCGCGAAACTCTTGCAATCACAGATCGTTCCTACATCATGCGCGAAGGACAAATCCTCGCTTCTGGTAATACGAAAGAACTCTATAACAATCCCCTGGTGCGCCAATACTACTTGGGCGATAATTTCCGAGTTTAGAAAATTTTTTGGTTAATAACACAAACACTGACCTATGATTAATGGCAAGAAGTAACTCATGGCTGCGTACAAATCGTTCTATACTCTGAATTCGCTGCTGCCATTTTCAATTATGGATCGCTACTTAGCCAGCGAATTACTGCCAACTTTTTTGTTTGGCGTTGGAGCTTTTTCATCTATTGGCGTCACCATCGACTCGGTATTTGACTTGGTCAGGAAAATAGTAGAATCAGGACTGCCAATAGGTGTTGCTTTCAAAGTTTTCTTATTAAAATTCCCCAATTTTATCGTTCTGGCCTTTCCCATGGCCACGCTGCTATCTACACTAATGACTTACAGTCGCCTGTCTAGTGAAAGCGAGTTGATCGCTTTGCGCGGTTGTGGAGTCAGCGTTTATCGCATGGTTCTAACTGCTGTAGTAATGAGCTTTTTAGTCACGGGAATGACATTTATTTTTAACGAACAAATTGCACCAGCAGCCAATTACCAAGCATCCGTGACTCTAGACAGAGCTTTCAAGTCTGATAAACCAACATTCAAACAGGAAAACATTTTTTATCCTGAATATCGCTACATAGAGCAAAAGGATGGTAGCAAAGAAAAGATTTTGTCACGCTTGTTTTATGCCGATAAATTTGATGGTAAATTGATGAAAGGCTTGACTATTATCGACCGTTCTCAAAAAGGTCTCAACCAAATTGTTGTGGCAGAATCAGCTCAATGGAATCCATCTCAAAACGTCTGGGACTTTTACAACGGTACTATCTATTTAGTTGCCCCCGATCGCTCTTATCGCAACATTTTACGTTTTGAAAAACAACAGCTGCAACTACCCCGCACAGCTTTGGATATGGCGCAAAGAAGTCGTGACTACGGGGAAATGAACATTGCTCAGTCACTAGAACAATTGGAACTAGAACGTCTAGGTGGTGACGAGCAGAAAATTCGCAAACTGGAAGTGCGGATTCAGCAAAAAATCTCCTTACCCTTTGTCTGCGTGGTTTTTGGTTTAGTCGGTTCCGCCATGGGAACCATACCCCAGCGCACCGGACGAGCTACTAGCTTTGGAGTTAGCGTCATTATTATATTTACATACTATTTATTCTACTTTATTACCGGCGCCCTAGCACAAGCAGAAATCCTGTCTCCATTTCTAGGAGCTTGGTTGCCTAACTTTGTGTTTTTGGGAATAGGTATATTTTTGTTGAGGCGAGTAGCAAATTAATATTTCCAGTCTCCGCCTGTAGGGAAAAGAAAAGTTAAAATTACAACAGATAGTTAAGTATAAAAACTAAGTCTCCTGTGTCTTTTCGTTCCGGAAGCATGCCGGGAATAATGGTTATATATGTCACATCGTCCTTTCCTTCCTCCTTATTTACACAACCTCCAACCAAAATTGTGGAATTTGGCTCGACCTAGCTTTTGGGGAACAGCAATTTTTTTATCTGTAGTAGGGTTTGCGATCGGAGAAGACCGGACACACCCAGACTTTTTTCGTTCGCAACCAAAACAGGAACAAAAAAGCGCCGATTCCTCTCTTTCCTTAGAAGACCGAGCGATCGCTGCAGATATTGATAACTTGCCAGTATTGTTTTATGACTTCGAACATACAGATAAAACTTCAACTGCAGATACCTTTGCCAACAAAAGTAGCAGAATAGATAACAAAGGTAGATCGGAGGAACTTGGCAATACTAATTCCAATTTAGGCTCGAATTCAGCTATTCCTTTTGGAGGCGTTGCTCCAGAAAAAAATCCGTTCGTACTACAAGCAGAAAATTTATTGCAAATGAAAAATTGGTCCGGCGATCGCGCTATAAATCAAAGTCCGCCTTTATTACCTGCTTTGACCCAACCACCACAAAGCGCTTTGCAAACAGCACTTGATACTGTTGCAAACACCACCAGCACCACTTCTACAGATTCCTTAGGGCGTTCGCGAAGCGTACCGGATGGCATATCGCAACCCACACCTAATCTTGCTTTCTCAGCAACTGCTGGGTCAACAGGACAAGCAAGTGTCTCCGTTACCAACAACACTAATCCTACTGCGATCGCGGCAACAAACCAACCCTTATCCAATTTCATACCTGCAACTGCTACACCCGAAACCAAAAGTTCCGAGCAATAATCTTACCAAAGCAAGTTAGAATATCTGGATCGATCAAATTCGTCAAATCTTCACATATCCCCAGTCCAGTCTACCTCTTCCAAAAATACGAATGGGAATACTGGAAGTAAAGAGATTGAGCCAAATGGTTGCCTATGAGCGAAATACCTCCTATTTCCAAAACTTGTGTTTGTTGCCACATCAAACGTTGCTGCACTGAGGAAGCAGGTAGACTCTTGATTTGGTTTCCCGTTCTCCACACCCTCAAAAAAACTACTTCTTATTTGCAGCGGTACGCTGTTGAATATGAACTGATGCACGAGCGACTGGGTTTGAGTTTAAATTGTAAACTCGGACAGGCTCAAGAATTTGCTCGCAACCTAGCTCAACAACTAACACCCAGAGAATTAAAAGAAACACAAGTTCTTTTTATTCGAGGTGCATTACAACCACAACTACAAGACTTTAGTGATATTGCTTCGTTGCAACGTTTTATTAAGTTCAGTCAGTCTGACTGGCTAATTGAAATGCTGGAAACACAAAGATTCACTACTTTTTTTCAACCGATTGTCTCTATTCGAGACACATCCCAGATTTACGGATACGAATCTTTGTTGCGAGGCCTAGACAAACAAGGCAATTTAGTGCTACCAGGACCGATTATCGAATTAGCCATCGAAATAGGACTACTACCACAACTAGACCGAATAGCTCGCCTCAGCGCGATCGCTCACTTCAGTAATTATAAAGTCAGCAGCCATATCTTTATCAATTTTGCACCCACAGCACTTTACGATCCCGTTTCTTGCTTGCGCAGCACTGTAGAAGCGATCGACCGCGCCGGAATTTCCCACGAACAGGTAATTTTTGAAGTGATAGAATCAGATAACGCTCAGGATATAGACCATCTCAACGGAGTACTGAAATGTTACCGAGATGCAGGTTTTTTAGTAGCCCTCGACGACCTTGGTTCTGGCTATTCTGGATTGAACTTGCTGCACCAGCTGCGTCCGGACTTTGTGAAATTAGATATGGGATTGATCCGAGACGTGCATAAAGACCATTACAAAGCCTCAATTACTGAAAAACTTTTAGAAATTGCTCAAAAGTTAGAAATCAAAACAGTTGCAGAAGGAATTGAGTGCATTGAAGAACTGAACTGGTTGCAACAACGAGGTGCAAATTTTGCTCAAGGCTATTTAATTGCCAAACCCAGTCCGGAACTGGTGACAGTAACTCCTCAAATAGGAGCGTCACCAACATATTACCAGTTACTCGAGCAGCGTGTCCAGTATCAAAGCGAATACGAACGCATCGTCGCCACCGTAACCCAGCGCATTCGCCAATCATTGGATTTAGAAGAAATTCTACAAACCACAGCATTTGAAGTGCGACAGCTGTTTGACGTCGACCGAGTAGTAATTTATCGCTTTGAACCGGACTGGAGCGGTTTAGTCGCAGTAGAATCCCTAGCCCCTGGATGCATGTCCATTTTGGGATTTCACGTTATGGACACCTGCTTTCAATCTAACCGAGCGGCTTACTACCAGCAAGGTAACGCCAAAGCGATCGCAGATATTGAAAGCGCAGGACTGTCCGCGTGTCATGTAGAACTGCTGCGGAGTCTACAAATCCGGGCCAATCTGATCGTACCCATCTTACAGCAAGAACGCTTGTGGGGACTTTTAATTGCTCACCAATGTCGCAGCACCAGACAATGGCAACAATCGGAGATTAACTTGTTCTACCAGCTAGCATGTCAAGCAGCGATCGCCATTCAGCAATCACAACTGTACCAGCAGTTACAAAAAGCCAATCAAGAACTACAACGCCTCGCCTCTTTAGACGGTCTTACCCAAGTAGCAAATCGCCCCTGCTTTGATGAAAGGTTGCAAGTAGAATGGCAACGACTGGCACGGGAGCAAGCTCCTCTTTCTTTAATATTATGCGATGTTGATTGCTTTAAACTTTACAACGATACCCACGGTCACTTGGCAGGAGATGAAGCACTCATACACGTAGCCAAAGCGATTTCTCAAGCTGTCAAACGCTCAGCTGACCTGGTAGCTCGCTATGGGGGAGAAGAATTTGCAGTAATTTTACCAAATACAAACGTTGCAGGAGCGATCGCAGTAGCAAAAACAATCCAGAAGAATATTAGCGCCTTACAACTACCTCATCCCAATTCTCCGGTTAGTGAATTCGTTACCCTCAGTCTGGGAGTAGCAACTGTCACTCCCGACTATCAATCTTCTCCTGCAACCTTAATTGCTACCGCTGACCGAGTACTCTATCAAGCAAAAGCACAAGGAAGAAATTGTATGGTGTACGCAAACTGTGATGACACTGACATCAAACTGATGCAGGAACAAAGGTATTCGTAACAGCAATTAAGCCATTTGTTCGCTGAAGTTAGTAGTCAGCGATTTATCGCTCCCCACCCGGGATATCAAGGGCGTTTACTACGAATAAAGTGCAAACTTGCTTGAGCAAGATGTCATATAAGTGTTAGCTGAAAATATAGTTCTTCTGGTAATAATCTTGATAATCTGGTGATAGCAGGGGTTGCCACCACCGGTGATGGTTAAGGTACCACTTGGCGGTGAGGCGCAAACCTTCTGAGAGTGTTACCGAAGGTGTCCAGCCAAGCTGTGTTTTAATTTTAGTGGCATTAATGGCGTATCTGCGATCGTGTCCCGGTCTATCCTTAACAAAGGTAATCAAATTTTCGGCAGGACGTACTGGTAAATTAGAAGGTGCTAATTCATCCATCAATTGGCATATCATTCGCACCAGGTTAATATTTTCCACTTCATTATTACCACCGATATTGTAAGTTTCACCTGGTATACCCCGATGAATTACTGCATCCAAAGCACTGCAGTGGTCACCTACATAAAGCCAATCTCGAACGTTTTTACCATCGCCGTATACTGGTAATGGCTTGCCCATTAAAATGTTAATACACGTCAAGGGAATGAGCTTTTCTGGAAATTGGTAAGGACCGTAGTTATTAGAGCAATTAGTGATAATTGTGGGAAGTTTGTAAGTATGATAATAAGCGCGAACTAGGTGATCGCTACCAGCTTTGGAAGCAGAGTAGGGACTGTTGGGAGCGTAGGGGGTAGTTTCGCTGAAAGCAGGGTCATCAGGACCAAGACTACCGTAAACCTCATCGGTAGAAACGTGCAAAAAACGATAATGAGCAGGTTTAGAATTGATTTGCCAGTGTTGGCGAAAAGCTTCTAGGAGAGTGTAAGTACCAACTACATTTGTTTTGACAAAAGCACCGGGTTCCAAAATCGATCTATCCACATGAGATTCAGCAGCAAAATGGGCGATGGTATCGATATTTTCTGATTGTAGTAGTTGCTCGACTAAAGAGCGATCGCATATATCTCCCCGAACAAAGCGGAAATTTTCTCGCTCCTCCAACTTTGCTAAATTCGCCCGATTTCCTGCATAAGTCAAAGCATCCAAAACCACTACTCGGTTCTCGGGATAGTGCTGACACCAGTAATGCACAAAATTTGAGCCAATAAAACCCGCACCACCAGTAACTAACAAACAACGGTTCATGCAACTCGCTCCTGTTTGTTTTTCGCACTACAATACTAGCTAGTGCATGCAGGGGATGCACAAGAAGATTTTATGGTTTAGCTTGGCGCGATCGCTTGACGGGATTCATCCATATCTCTAACTTGCTAAAAAAGTGCGAAGAAATTAGTGTCAAGCATAAGTAAACTAAGGCTACAGCTGCATAAATCTCAAAGGCGCGGTAGTTTTGTGAAACAATTAGCTGTCCCTTGCGGAACAATTCTTCAAAACCGATAACTGCAACTAAACTAGTATCTTTGAGCAAACTAATAAATTCATTTCCCAATGGCGGTAACATGCGTTGCAAAGCTTGGGGAAATATGACATAACGCATTGTTTGCACTGCATCTAAACCCAGCGACTGCGCAGCTTCCGTTTGTCCCGGTTCTATAGATTCAATACCAGCACGAACAATTTCTGCAATGTAAGCAGCACTGTTTAAACTCAATGCTATAACTGCAGCTGCAAACTGATTAAAGCTGAAAGTAAAACCTAATTCCTGCGCTATGGCAGGTATGCCAAAATAAATCATAAAAATTTGCACCAGCAAGGGTGTTCCCCTCAAAAAATCTACATAAGCTCTGGTTAACCAACGTACGATTTCAATTCGGGAAAGACGCAAAATCCCAATTAAAGAACCTCCTACCAAACCAATTGTGATAGAGAATATCGTCAACAGCAACGTTATCAAAGCTCCTTGCAACAAAATTGGCAGAGACTGTAAAATCACGCTTGCACAAGTAAGCAGTGCAGATATCCCAGTTGCAGTTGCAGTTGTAAATGGTAATTTCTCTGGTAGTTGTGGAGGTGTGGTTTGGAACCACTTTTGATAAATTTGGGTGTAGATTCCATTTTGCAATACCTTTGTTAAGCCTTGGTTAATTAAGGTTAAATTCGGGGAATTCTTGCTTGTGGCAATACCAAAGTACTCCTGCGTTAGCAATTGAGAGATAATTTTAACTGCTGGTAAGTTTCCTGTATTAATTGCATACAAAATTACAGGTGCATCTCCAATCGCCGCATCTGCGTTACCATTGACTAATTCTTGTAAGGCTAAAGGCGTAGAATCAAAACTGCGAACTTGCGCCCCAGGAATGCTTTTGGCTTTTTCAGCACCAGTAGTACCAATTTGAACTGCAATCTTTTTATTTTTGAGGCTGTCAAAATTTGTAATATCTTTATTGTCCTTGCGAACAGCAACAGCCAATCCCGATTTAAAATAAGGGCGGGAAAAGGAAACAGTTTTAGCTCGGTCTTGTGTAATAGTTATAGAACTAATTGCTGCATCTATGGTTTTTGCTTGCAACGCCGGAATCAGTCCGTCAAAAGGTAAACTTTGGAAATTCACCTGAAAACCAGCTGCGGTTGCGATTGCTTTCATCAAATCAATATCAAAACCTTGCAACTCACCCCCTGGTCCTTGAAATTCCATCGGTGGATATGCTGGCTCTGTTCCTATTTTGAAAATTTTACCTGCACCAGTTTCACTCCAGTTGGAACTGCAACCACCAACCAATAACAGACAACTTAGACAAATTATCAAATGCAAGCGCCATCGCTGTAAGATACCCAACCCAGCCATATTTAACATTATCTTTATTCTACGTTTTCTGCCTCTGCTGCGGTTTGGAAATCCAGTTAGCTTCAAAATTACCAACCATACTCATGCCGGAGCTAAATTAAAATCAATTGTAATGCATAAATTGCGTTAATCTTTTTCCTTCTCCCGTAATGAATAACTCTACACCGGCCATCATATTTGAAAATCTGGAAAAAAGCTTTGGCTGTTTGCAAGTTCTCAAAGGAATCAGCGGTGAGGTATACCGCCAAGAAGTAGTGGCGATTATTGGTCCCTCTGGATGTGGTAAGAGTACTCTGCTGCGCTGTTTTAATTACTTAGAAACAATTAGTGGCGGACGTTTAACAGTCAATGGTATCGATTTATCCCATCCTGATTTGGAGCGGAAAAAATTGCGACAATTGCGAACTCAAGTGGGTATGGTATTTCAGCAGTTCAATTTGTTTCCCCACTTAACAGTATTAGAGAATTTGATACTAGCTCCTTGTCAAGTGCTAGGGAAAACTCGTAAAGAAAGTATCCAGCTGGCAGGATTTTACCTGGAAAAAGTGGGACTTTTTGATAAAGCATCAGCATATCCACAGCAGCTTTCCGGAGGACAAAAACAACGGGTAGCAATCGCCCGCAGTTTATGCATGAATCCCCAAATCATGCTCTTTGATGAACCTACCAGTGCTTTGGATCCCGAACTTGTGGGGGAAGTTTTGCAAGTTATGCAGCAACTAGCAGCAGAAGGAATGACAATGGTGGTTGTCACTCATGAGATGCAATTTGCTCGTGAAGTCGCCAATCGGGTAATCTTCATGGATAAAGGCACGATCGCTGAACAAGGTCCCGCTCATGAAGTTCTTACCAATCCCCAAAGCGATCGCCTGCGTGCTTTTTTGAGTCGTTTACAACGAGAATGGCAAACAAGCACAAATTAAGCTTGTGTTGCCAAAATTCACGAAAAAAGTATAGCTGTCTCACAAAAGATTGTAGGTGTAGCAAATACTGCAACTATCATTTGTACCTTGAATGAGGCGATTGCACTACCAATTCTCAAGGTTACCCTCGAGCTTGCGAATTTTTGAAGCTGTCTATGTAATTAAACTAATCTGTACTTAAGGCTTCTCCCATTTATCTACTGTTAGATTTTTGTACTCCTTATTCCCCTTTTACGGCTTTATTCGGTTAGGGATAAAATGCAAGTCTTACGATTGAGAGATGTTAGATTCCATTAACCAAAGTAAGTTTCTTCATTGGATATATAATCTTGGCAGTTAATCGACTGTTGGGTTAAGACAGTTTTAGGATGGACGGCACATTTAAGATAGTGATTTTCATGGAAAAACAGACAACTTCGGCAGGGAATTTGATCGGGCGATCGGGTGGTGGCTACTTTTTTTCTTTGTTGCCATGCAACTTGCAGAGGTTGCTGCCATTGTCGCTCCAGAATTTTAACTTGTTGTTGATAGCGATACTGCTGATACTTCTTAAATCCTAACAAAAGAAGCACGCTCACAGCGATCGCACCTGTAATACACAGACCAATAATACCTGAGTGAATAGAGGATTTGTATTGAGCAGGTGCAATTCGGGAAGGAAGATTGGAAGCAACTTGTTGAGAAATGAAAAAAAAGGTTGCCATTCTTAAATCCTCAAGAGTAGAAGAAGTTATAAGTTTGTATAAATTAATAAAATTTGCGTATCACCAAAGTTTAGGTATACCAATGACCGTTGACTTGTAAGAACTCTGCTAGAAAGCTAGGGCAAAGTTGCTGGCAAATACTGAATTTAATGGATGAGTTAGATTGCAGACAAACAGAATGCATTCATGCATGAAATTGGTCAGCTGTCCGCTCCACTTGCACAAATGAAATTGCACTAGTAGTTCATGAAATTGATTGCTCGAGAGGTATGTAGTGAGGACTTTAGCCTTCATTCCAGCACGAAGCGTGCTTAATACGAACTCCCCTGGCCCGTCAAAATCTTTATGGCAGACTACTAGTACTTGTTCGTGTTCGCGAAGCGTGCCGGATGGCACAACGTCCGGCTGGGCAATCCAGTGGTATATTTCTGTTGAGGCGTTCGCGAAGCGTGCCGGATGGCACATCGCAAAGCTAGCTAGCTAGTTGTCGGATGGCATATCGCACTTTTTAAAAATCCGATTTTCCCAAAGGCCTAAGTTTTTGGGCTTTATCTGACATCCTGCGGGTTTTAACAACACCGCAAACTATGTCTCGAGAAGATCTTGTGCTTACCTTGAATAGCCATGCAAATAAAAGATGGAACAAAAATGGATAAGGATGCAACATTGAGTAACTCCTGGTTCTACTTTTGCTGTTTGCATTCTTCGCTGCGTCCCAAACAGGCAGTAGAATTACTTTTGTCCTTGTGCAGGTTGAAGACGATCTAAAGCTAGATTCAACTTCAAAACGTTAACTCCAGGCTCACCAAAGATACCCAAAAAGCGACCATCGGTGTTTTGAGCAATCAAGGCTTCCAATTGTTGCGGTTGCAATCCGCGCGCCTTTGCTACTCGGGAAATTTGCGCTCTTGCAGCTTCTAAAGTAATGTGGGGATCGAGACCAGAACCGGAAGCATATACTAAATCAGCTGTTGGTTGCACGCCCGCAGTCTGGAGGCGATTCAAGTCACCTTTGATACGTTTGAGTAAATCTGGATTGCTGGCAGCTAGGTTACTTCCGCCCGATGTCCCAGTTTTGAGCACTCCTGCTTCATCTTTTTTGGGATCTGCACTGCTGTAGTTATTAGCGCTGGGACGACTATTGAAATAGCGATCGCTAGTGAAAGGTTGACCGATTAACACAGAACCAACAACATTACCTTGGGCATTTTTGATCAGACTTCCATTTGCCTGAAATGGAAACACAATCTGTCCCAACACGATCGTTGCAAATGGATAGATAATAGCTCCGATTAACCACAGTACCAATGTAGAACGAATAGCCCTGCTGATTTCACGTTTAAAACCCATTTAAAATTTCTCCGGTACAAACATGACGAAAAACAGATATATAGAAAGACCCACTGTCACCAGTCCTAAAAGTCCTAACGCCCAAGCTTGAGTGCGAGACAATTGCTCGTTTGTGGCTGCATAAACTATCGGTGCGATCGCCACGTTAAAGCACATCGCCAAAAACAAATACAGCGGTAGCTTTTGTTTGCGCCATGTCAACCAAATTTCGGTTATTTGTTCAATTGCTGGGATTGTTTGTCCGTAAAAATATTTCATAGTTGGTTCTCAAGCTGAATGGTTTAAGACAAGGGTAAAACAATATCAATCAATTTGATAGCAATGAAGGGAGCAATCACGCCACCCACACCAAAAATGAGGATATTCCTTCGCAGCAGCTGATCTGCACTTAGGGGAAGGAATTTTACGCCTTTGAGGGCAAGGGGAATAAGTGCTGGAATAATTAAAGCATTGTAAATTAAAGCTGAAAGAATAGCAGATTGGGCGCTCTTTAGACCCATAATATTCAGTGCCCCAATTCCAGCGGCTGCAAAGATAGTGGGAATGATGGCGAAATACTTGGCGATATCGTTGGCAATAGAAAAGGTTGTCAACGCCCCACGAGTAATCAATAACTGTTTGCCAATAGTCACCAAGTCAATTAGCTTTGTGGGGTCAGAGTCTAAATCTACCATGTTGGCTGCTTCTTTGGCAGCTTGCGTACCAGAGTTCATCGCCAAACCTACGTTGGCTTGAGCCAATGCAGGGGCGTCATTGGTACCGTCCCCAGTCATTGCTACCAGTTTGCCTTGGGATTGCTCGGAACGAATTACTTCTATTTTGTCTTCTGGTGTTGCTTCTGCAATAAAATCATCAACTCCCGCTTCTTGAGCGATGACTGCAGCAGTAATGCGGTTGTCACCTGTAAGCATAATCGTGCGTACACCCATGCGGCGAAGTTGATCGAATCGCTCTCGCAAGCCTGGTTTCACAATGTCCTTAAGATATATAACGCCATAAATATCATCATTTTCACAGACAGCAAGGGGTGTACCTCCTAACCGGGAAACTCGCTCGTAGGCTGCATCTAATTCTGGGGGAATACGCCCTCCCCGAGAGCGAACAAATCCTTTAATTGCATCTACTGCTCCTTTACGAACTTGTTTACCATTTGGTAAATTCGTACCACTCATGCGGGTTTTGGCTGAAAACTCCACACCCTCGGCTTTATCTATATCTATGTCCGCGCTAACACCAAGCTTTTGCGCCAGTTTGACAATTGACCTGCCTTCTGGTGTATCGTCAAACAAGCTAGCTATCAGGGAAATACGTGCTACTTCCTCTAGAGAATGACCGTTAACGGGAATAAACTCATCAGCCATGCGGTTCCCCAAGGTGATAGTTCCTGTTTTATCCAGTACTAGGGTGTTGATGTCACCGCAGGCTTCCACTGCTCGCCCAGAAGTTGCAATCACATTAAATTGAGCAACCCTATCCATACCAGCAATACCAATGGCGCTGAGCAAACCGCCAATAGTAGTAGGAATCAATGCTACTAAAAGCGAAATCAAAATGGCAACGCTAGCGCCAGCACGCAAACTATTTCCCGCTTCTGCACCGTAGATGGTGCTGATAAACTTAGCGATATAATCAGCAAAAGGAGGAATTGTTGCCACGACGATCAAAAATACTTGGGTTAGTACTGCTAGCAAGACCGTTAAAGCAATTTCGTTAGGAGTTTTGGTACGTTCTGCTCCTTCTACCAAGGCGATCATACGGTCTATAAAACCCTGACCCGGATCGGCAGTAATGCGAATCTTTAATTCGTCTGAGAGCAGTCGTGTACCTCCTGTTACCGAACTAGCAATATCCGTACCTGGTTGCTTGAGTACGGGAGCAGATTCTCCAGTAATGGCTGATTCGTCCACCGAACCGATACCTTCAATCACTTCTCCATCTGCAGGTATGGTGTCACCAGCAATAACTTTTACCAAGTCGCCTCGCCGTAATTGGGTGGAACTAATTTCTGTAATAGAACCGTCAGGTAGAATCTTGCGAGCGATAGTATCCGATCGCGTTGCTCGCAGTGAATCCGCCTGGGCTTTACCGCGTCCCTCTGCTACTGCTTCGGCAAAGTTGGCAAACAAAACCGTGAAGAATAGAATTAATGTAATCAACCCGTTTAACAGGCGCTGTTGGTTCACATCCGCCTGAATTGTCCCAAATAAATTGGGATTGAGGGTCATCAAGAAAGTAACAATTGTCCCTACCCAGACGACAAACATCACTGGGTTTTTCACAGCAGTGCGAGGATGAAGTTTTACAAATGACTCTTTAATTGCCCTTTGATACAATCCCCGCATATCTGGTTTGGGAGTGTGCTTGCGCGAATCACGGGTTCCGTGGGGTAGGCGGGGTGGACGGGGTGAAGAAGATGATTCAGCAATAAATCCCATAGATGTAGTTGATTGTTGATTGTTTACTGTCTAGAGAGTAGGAGCGACTAACCAGTACCGATACCAGTGCCTTTAGCTATTTGGAAGGCTTCACCAATTGGTCCAAATGCTAGTACGGGGAAGAAGGTAAGCGCACCTAGAATTAAAATTACTCCTGCGGTTACGCCTGTAAATAACCCAGTGTCAGTACGTAGGGTTCCAGTTGTAAAGGGAACTGTTTGCTTGCGGGACATGCTATCTGCCAATAACAGCAGAGCAATAATAGGTACATATCTTCCCATTAACAATGGAAATAAACAGCTTAAGTTCCACCACAGGGCAGTTGGTGCGGGTTGAGAAGTACCCAAACCTGCTAAACCAGAACCGTTGTTTGCAGCTGCGGAAGCGTATTCGTAAATTACCTGAGAAAATCCGTGAAAGCCTGGATTGCTAATTCCTGCCAATTGCTCGGGAAATACTAGGGCGATACCCGCTGGAATGAGAATGGAGATGGGGTGAACTAGNAAAAGTGAAAAACTCGCAAGTACTACCTCGCGTTTTTCTATTTTGCGCCCCAAAAATTCTGGTGTCCTCCCTACCATCAATCCTGTGACAAATACCGCTAAAATCAGGTAGGCGAAAAGGTAAGCCGTTCCCGTTCCTTGACCTCCCCAGATAATTTGTAAAAACATATTGGAAAGAGCTATAAAAAGTGCGTTTGGCATTAAAGAATCGTGCATTGCATTCACGGCGCCGCACATTGTCCCGGTTGTCGTAACAGCAAATAGTGATGTTTGCGCCCACCCAAATCGAACTTCTTTACCTTCTAGGTTCGGTTGCTGAGTGTTGAAAAGATTATTTACAGCCGGGTTGCCGTTATATTCCCCAATGGCAGCGACAATAATAAATCCTATGAATATGACAAAAATCATACCGTAGACTAACCAGGCTTGTTTTGGATTGTTAGCAAACAAACCATAGGTGTAAATCAGAGCACTGGGAATGGAAATCATGGCGACAATCTCAATTAAGTTAGAAAATCCGTTGGGATTTTCAAATGGGTGGGCGGAATTAACGCCGAAAAAGCCACCTCCGTTTTCTCCTAGCTGTTTGATAATTTCAAAGTGAGCCACCGGACCCCGGGCGATCGCTTGACTGATGTTAGGATTTTCTAAAGTGGGGATTACAACTGGCCCTGCTAGAGTTTCCGGAACGCCAGCAGCCATCAGAGCGATCGCACCCACAATACTAATTGGCAATAAAATTCGCGTGATCGAGCGAACTAAATCTACGTAGAAGTTACCCAAGGGTCTTCCCGTTAACCCCCGTATAAACGCGATTCCCACTGCTAAGCCTGTTGCAGCTGAGGTAAACATGTGATACCCCAGTCCCCACATTTGACTGGCGTAACTCATAGTAGTTTCACCAGAGTAGTGCTGCTGGTTGGTATTGGTGATAAAAGAAATGGTTGTGTGCAACGCTGTGTCCCAAGTGGGTGGACCTAATTTGGTAGGATTTAGCGGTAACCATCCTTGATTCAGGAGAATCAAAAAAATTAGTAATCCCATCACTGCATTGCTGTACAAAATTGCTCGTCCATATTGCCAACCCGTCATATTTTCTTTAGTTTGAACGCCAATCAAAAAGTAAAGCACTCGCTCAACTGGGTTCAAAATCGAATCGAGAAAAGTCTGTTCTTCTTGGAAGACACGTGCCATATATCTTCCAAAAAAAGGGGTAATTGCTATGATGATTATTAGTGTTAAGGCAATTTGTATCCATCCTTGTAGCATGAGTTAGTTAAACTCCCAAATATAAGTGGATCGAAGTTATTTTTCTCTTTCCTAGCCATTTGTTAGTTTTAATTTTTTACTTATATCTCCTCAATGTTTCTTTCTCAAGACGCTTTCCATGTTAATAATGAAACTTTCTTTGTCAAAATTCAAGGTAGAAATTGAAATTTATAACATGGATATTAATACAAGCGTTTAGGATATCTATATCTGGAAGTATAGAAAAATGCTGAAAAATTAAGTTAATATTTTATTTTACATAAAAATTGAATTTAAGTATCCAAGAATTGAGGGATTATAATCAATCAAATTACTGCTTATTTGTGAGTTTTCCAGATAGATGTTAAACCTCAAACTTGCTATTTTTAAGAGCGACACGCGTTTGAGAACATTCTGGTTAGTTATTGGACTGTTTGCAGTGATAGCGCTGTTGGAGTTTATGACTCCACCAGATTATGTATTTGGTTATTTGTATATTGGTCCGATTTTGCTAGCAAGTGCACGCCTTCCGAGGATAGTAACGCTGCAAGCAACTGTAGTTGCTAGTATTTTAACCATTCTCAACATTGAAGTTCCAGGTTCCTATGCAGTCAGGGTCTCTACAGTTGCTAGTCGATTAATTGCGATTTTGGCGCTGGTGGTAACGGGAGTGTTGAGCGATCGCAATCGTTTATATCAACAAGCACTCTCACAACAACAAGCAAAATTTCAAGCTCAGCAAAAATTAGCCAGTATGCGAGAGGATTTTGTTTCCACTCTCACCCATGACTTAAAAACCCCTCTTTTAGGAGCAATCGAGACTCTACAGGCTCTGGAGCGAGAAAATTTTGGTCACCTGCTTCCAGAGCAAAAGAAAGTTTTGGCTACCATAATTCACAGTCATCAAAACAGTTTGCAACTGGTAGAAACCGTCCTAGACGTTTACCGTAACGATGTCGAAGGATTAAAGTTAAATAAAAAACCTGTTAACTTAGTGGAAATTGCGGAAGAGGTAGCGGCGACCCTGGCACAATTAGCATGTAGCCGTAGCGTCCACATTACTTTCGACCATGGAGAATCCGACTGGCGCAAATATCTTTGGGTATACGGTGATGCTTTTCAATTACAACGAGTATTTGTCAATTTACTGACTAATGCAATTAATCATTCTCCCAGGGGTGGAAAAGTGGAGGTCGTGCTGGAAGCAGGTTCATCTTGCCACACGGCCAAAATTATAGATTCCGGACCAGGTATTCAACCGCAAGAAGCACCAAATTTGTTCAAAAGATTTTACCAAGGACACAGCGATCGCCAAGCCAAAGGTTCTGGTTTAGGACTGTACTTGAGTCGTCAAATCATAGAAGCACACGGAGGAAAAATTTGGGCAGAAAATCGCTCTCCTCACGGTGCTGTTTTTGCTTTCCAGCTACCTGTTTTACCATTTCATTTTCTAGATTCGGATAAAACTAATTCCCCGCCCTAGAGTCATCTTGTTGGTAAAATTGTTACTGGTAAACATTCTAATTGAAGCTTGCACCAATTTTGAGGAAGGGCCGTAGCAGCTTACACCCGTGCTGAAGATATTACTCGTAGAAGATGATGAATTGTTCCGCCTGGGGTTGCGAATACGACTGCAACAGGAACCGGATATCGAAATCGTAGCAGAAGCAGAAGATGGCGAACAAGCTGTGGAGTTTGCCTATTGTTATTCACCAGATTTAGTTTTGCTGGATATTGGTTTACCAGGAATAGGTGGAATTGAAGCTTGTAAAAAAATAAAGCAGCAACATCCTCACCTACCAGTCTTAGTTTTAACGTCTCGTTCCGAAAAACCGTTGATCGCACGCTTGATTCAAGCAGGAGCACAGGGTTACTGTCTCAAAGGTGTTCCTTCCGAGTCTTTGATACTAGCATTGCGTTCAGTAGCAGCAGGTGCTTCCTGGTGGGATCAAACTGCAACAACTGAAATTAAAGCAGCCTTCGAAGAGGAAAAACAACGCTTTCCATCGCCCGTCAAAACAGCTCCTTCTCAGCTAGAAAGTCCCCTCACAAAGCGGGAACAGGAAATTTTAGCACTGGTAGCCGCAGGTAAAAACAATCAAGAAATTGCTTCTATCCTTTATATTACTCCCGGTACGGTACGAGTTCACGTTCACGCCATTTTACAAAAATTAGAAGTGCGCGATCGCACCCAAGCAGCAGTACTAGCTATTCAAAAAGGATTAGTTGCACCAGAACTGCTCCGGGATTAACAAAGTCATCAAAAAAATATAACCTTAGTAGTACAGGCTTGCAGTAAGGACTTTATTCCCCAAACAACAATCACACCCCTCACCCCCCAAGCAAAAAAGTATTACGCTAGTAGTAAGGTGACGTGACCAACCAACTATTATCTACCCGCTTTAGGCATTTCTCCAGACAGAAATTGCCATTAAGTAGAAAATTTATCTTGAAGTTACCGAACAAATTTTGAGACTCCCATCACAAAACAATAAAATTGTGTGGCAATAATTTTTTACAATCAACAAGCATCCAAACTAGTGTGGGAGTGGTAAGTGTATGGCAATGATAGAAAAATTAAAAAAAATTTCTGACACTATTTGGGAAATCCCTACTGACTACAAACAAGGGATGCGCGTTCCCGCTCGGATTTACGGAACAGAAAAAATAATTCAGGAATTAGACGAAGCGGTATACGAGCAGGTAACAAATGTAGCTACCCTTCCAGGGATAACCAAGTATGCTTTATGCATGCCTGATGGACACTTTGGCTATGGTTTTCCCATTGGTGGCGTAGCAGCGATGGATGTGGAGCAAGGAGGTGTGATTTCCCCTGGTGGTATCGGTTTCGACATTAATTGCGGAATGCGCTTGGTAGTTACCAATCTGACCTACGATGAGATCAAGCCCTACATCAAAAAGTTGGTAGATAGACTTTACGAAAGAGTTCCAGCTGGGGTAGGGAGCACTGGCTTTGTAAAGCTTTCACGCAATGAATTTCGCAAAGTAGTCGAACAAGGAGCGCACTGGTGTATCCGTAATGGCTACGGTTGGGAAGAAGATTTAGAATATTGTGAAGAAAACGGTTGCATTGCAGGTGCTGATTCTTCCCAAATCAGTGAAAAAGCTATTGATAGAGGTTTCAACCAAATTGGTACCCTAGGTTCTGGTAATCACTACCTAGAAATTCAAGTTGCAAAACCAAAAAATATTTTTGATTGGGAATTAGCTAAAAATTTTGGAATTACTATTCCCAACCAAGTAGTAGTGATGTTCCATTGCGGTAGTCGAGGTTTTGGTCATCAGGTAGCCACCGATTATTTACAAATCTTCCTGAAAGTGATGGAAAGTAAGTATGGGATCAAAATTCTTGACCGAGAATTAGCCTGTGCGCCTTTTGATTCTCCAGAAGGTCAAGCCTATTTTGCAGCTATGAAATGCGGCATCAACATGTCGTTTGCCAACCGTCAAGTAATTTTACATCGCATCCGAGAAGTTTTTTCAGAAATTCTTGGACGTTCGGCAGAAGATTTGGGATTGCACGTGGTGTATGATGTAGCTCATAACACTGCTAAATTAGAGCGCCACATTATTGATGGAAAAGAGCGATCGCTACTTGTTCATCGTAAAGGTGCTACCCGTGCGTTTGCTCCTCAAATGGGAGATTTACCTGAAAAATACAAGCATACAGGCCAGCCAGTAATTATTGGTGGCAGTATGGAAACAGGTTCTTATTTATTAGTAGGCGTACCCAGTGGAGAACAAACATTTTTTAGCACTGCTCACGGTAGTGGACGAACCATGAGTCGAGCAAAAGCCAGAAAAATTTATCGTGGCGACAAACTCCAAAAAGAACTGGAAAGTCGCGGAATTTACGTCCGCAGTACTTCTTACTCAGGACTAGCAGAAGAAGCTGGTGGAGCTTACAAAAATATCGATGATGTGATCGAAGCTGCGGAATTAGCAGGAATTAGCAAACGGGTAGTACGTTTTGTTCCCATCGGAAATATTAAGGGATAGGAAAATTTCAGATTTTGCACGCCTATGGCAGTACGCACACCATTAACGGTAATCACAGGACCGCTAGGAAGTGGGAAAACCACCCTACTGCACCACCTTCTAGAAACTTTATCCCAAAAAATCGCCATTGTTATGAATGAATTTGGCGAAATTGCTATCGATGCCAAGGTCATTCAAGGGAAAAATGTGCAAATGGCTTCTTTAGGTGGCGGTTGCGTCTGCTGTTCCCTGCTCGGCGAATTTGAAGCTGCTGTGAACGAAATCATCGATACTGTTAACCCAGATTTAATTGTTGTCGAAACCACAGGAGTTGCAGAGCCAGATGCTCTTGTTTTTGATATTCAAGAGAGCTTGACCAAGGTGCGACTAGATGGAGTTGTGACAGTAATTGACGCCGATGCTGCGGTCAAATATCCCTCTTTAGGACATACCACTCGCCTGCAAATTGAAGCCGCAGATATAATTCTGTTAAACAAGGTTGATTTAGTCTCAGAAAGCGAGTTGCTAGCTATAGAAAAAAAATTACGTTCTGTTAATGAAATTGCAGTAATTTTACATACCATCAGGTGTCGGGTAGACCCGGATTTATTATTTGGAATTGGTCGAGAACGACTGCAAGCACCACCAAACCACGTTCACCAACCGGAATTTGAATCGTTTAGTTACCAGTCAGCGGCAATTTTTAACCGTCAGTGTTTTGAGGAATTTGTAGATTCTTTGGAAACAGATATTTACCGAGCAAAAGGATTTGTTCGCTTCCCAGACGGTGTTTATCTATTTAATTTTGTGGCTGGACGTTGGGAATTAGAGCCATTTGAACAACAACAAGCAACAGAATTAGTTTTTATCGGCAAATATTTGAGTGAAATCAAAGCTGAAATTCGAGAACGCTTGCAAAAATGCGAGCTAGCAGAAAGCAGTTAAAAATAGCGTTTTTCTACCCATTTATACTCGATATTTTTTCTAATCCATGCCTTACGAATTTCTAGAAGATATTGCTACTGCTGATATTGCCTTTCGCGCTACTGGCAAAGATTTACCAGAGCTTTTCCAAGCAGCAGGCGATGCGACCATCAACACTATGATTGAAAATTTAGATGTGATAGAACCTAAACAAACAAAAATTTTTCATTTGCAAAATGAAGCGTTGGATCTATTATTATTTAATTTTTTGCAGGAGCTGATTTACTATAAAGACAGCGAACAACTTTTGTTGCGACCCCAACAAGTGGAAATAGAGGAGAAAGACGGTCAATACTTCCTTACCGCTCGAACTCAAGGAGAAAAATTAGACCGCGATCGCCACCAACAGCGAGTAGATGTCAAAGCTGTGACTTTGCACCGTTTCCAATTAGAAAAAACCAAAGACGGTTGGACAGCTACAGTTATCCTTGATATTTAATTGAAAAGGCAGGCAGTTAGCTATACTTATCGAGTAACAGCGCCAACTTCTTCTTGGTTGAAAGGGGAACTTTCTCCAGGGGAGTTAAAATTGCATGCTTTAATGCAGAGTGAGCTGCGCTCGGTGGTGGATTTTCACTTAAACGACGAACGGTTTCTTGAATCACTTTTTGGGCATTAGCAGCATTACGCTGTAAATTACTTACTACCATTTCTACTGTGACGCTATCATGTTCTGGATGCCAGCAGTCGTAGTCGGTTACTAATGCTAAAGTTGCATAGGCAATTTCTGCTTCCCGTGCTAGCTTTGCTTCTGGTAAATTGGTCATCCCGACTGTTGTTGCACCCCAGCTGCGGTAAAGATTGGATTCTGCTTTTGTGGAAAATGCTGGTCCTTCAATGCATACGTAAGTACCACCGCGATGCAAGGTCACATCTGGTAAATGCAAAGCAGCGATCGCATCTGCTAAAGTAGCTGCTAAATTTTGACAAATGGGTTCGCCAAAAGCAACGTGTGCAACAATTCCTTCCCCAAAAAAGGTAGAAATCCGGTTTTTAGTTCTATCAATAAACTGATCGGGAACTACCATATCTAGAGGTTTAACCTCTTGCTTTAGAGAACCAACTGCACTTGCTGAAATTAAATACTCTACACCCAATTGCTTCATCGCATAGATATTAGCTCGAAACGGCAATTCTGAAGGTAAAAGCGTGTGATGGCGACCGTGACGTGGTAAAAAAGCTACCCGTGTTCCTGACAAAGTACCTAAAATAAGAGCATCCGATGGCAAACCAAAGGGAGTGGTAACTTGCAACTCTTCTACATCTTTGAGGGCGTCCATTTTATACAAGCCGCTACCACCAATAATACCAATTTGAACTTTAGTCATTATCACCTCACCTCTTGCTACAATGCCCAATTATTTTACTAGAACTGTATAATTAGTCCCATAAAAAAAGGCTACCAAATTGATTCTGCAAGGATTGAAAAGGAGCTAGGATTTGGTAGCCACAAATACAAAAGTCGCTCGTTTTTTCTCTTAGTACTGTTATTAACTAATCGTAGAAATCCTCAGTAAGCAGAACATCGTACCAAAGTCACCAACTATCCATGACAAAAGTCATCTTTGCAAGCAACTACAGCTTCTGTATTCAGCTGGGGTTTGGGAAAAGTGTCGTCCCAGTACTGGGTACAAAGTTCAGGTCGTTTTGGAGGATTAGCAGTATAAACAAAAAAGAGTGTGTCTCTTTGTTGCGTGCGGAGAGTTCCATGGTGCAAAACACTCTTTGTATCTACAAAAATTACCGTTCCTGCTGGCCCCGTGCACGATTTCCAATATTTTTTAGGGATAACTTCCTTTAATTGCTCGTCCTTAATTCCTAAATAACCAGACTGCCAAAGCTTGTGGTAAATTCGGTAATAGTTAAAACTAAACAAGGAAGTTAAAGACAAGGGTACGTATTCAAAAGGACCGTGATGTGCTTCCACATCAGTTAAATAAACTATAATTTTAATAATTCGTCGGTCTTCTGAATCTTTGTGCCAAAGAAGGGTTCCAAATTGATTTGTGTTGGGAAAGTCTCTGCGCAGATGTACGCCGTGAAAGGCAATGGGAAGTCCGATATAATTTTCTACAATGGCAAGAAGTCTTTTTTCCCTTCCCCACTGAGAAAATTCTCCTACATCCGTAACTGTGTAAATTTGTGGTAGCTTTTCACCTACGGGAGTGTTATCTGCAGCTGACATTCGAGATAGTTGGACTCGTGCTGCTTTCAGAAGCTCGGTAGTAGAATCTAATCCCAGTTCTGTAATAGAAGTGACGTAAACTCCTTCTTGTTTTAAAGTGTCAACAATAAGGCGATCGCGCTCTTCCAATGCAGGTAACCTCCGCGCGTGTTTCCAAAGCGCTATCCTATAGTTGCACTCAGACTTTAATTCAAATAACTTGCTGGCAATAATATTAAGCATATAATATTTGTGTCAATCCACATAATAACGTTACAACAAAAAGTCAAAACCCCTGAAATTCCTAGCTAACGAAGTTTCACCCTTTCGTTTTCTCTCAATAGGTGGCTCTCTCTTACTGCTTGAAATTCCAAAGCACCCATCACGTTTAATCCAGACAAACTTACCAAAGCTAAAAAAGGAACAAC
The DNA here is from genome assembly GCA_000332255.1 of cyanobacterium PCC 7702. GTDB lineage: Bacteria > Cyanobacteriota > Cyanobacteriia > Cyanobacteriales > Nostocaceae > Chlorogloeopsis. The sequence continues at coordinate 772,307 of KB235926.1, forward strand.
AGTCCTCAGCGTTAATAAAGGCCATCTTCTCAACGCACCCAACATTACCCTCAAGTTAGCTTGTTGAAAGTTCTTTAAAATCATCTGTCTGCAAAACCTCTTAGAATAACCGTTTTCCTCTAATTTGATCAAAACTTCAGGTATATGCTTGTATTGCATGAACAAAGCTGACTGAGGATCTTTCTGCCAATAACTTACACCAACAATACATTCTACATAAGTTTCTTTCGTCACATGCACCTTACCATTGGCGGCACAGTAGCCTGCTAAATATGCTAAAGATATCCAATTCTTTTCAGCTTCTGGCCAGATTTGGAGAGCATGTTGCACTAAATCGGTTCGATAGACAGAAGCAGTAAGAAATATAACTGCTCCCACACTTTTGGAAAAGCAATGCTCAAATATAGCTTTTCCATCACTGTGATAGTCTTCACTATTAACATCAAACCAACGATTACCAACTATATTTGGTGGATGAACAGGCTCACCCGTAACTTTATTACGACCAGAAAAATTAAGGAATAATAGCGATAAATCTGCAATGTTTTTGAGCTTATCAATTATGTATGCAACTGTTCTATCCTCAATCGCATCATCATCACCAATAGCCCAGACGTATTTGGTTTGGGCAGACTTTAAACAATGAAAAATATTAGGGATTAAACCAATATTTTGGGAGTGTAAATGAGATTTAAAGTTAAGGTTATCAAGTTGCTTTTGCCATTTTTTAATAATATCCTGAGTATTATCTGTTGAACAATTATCAGATATAAAAATTTCGCATTCCGATTCAAAACCTTTGATAGAGCGAGCCAGCCAAGCTAGTTGATTGTCAAGCAAATCAGCACGATTGTAGGTAGGAATAGCAATCGTTAGTAACTTCTTTTCCCCATTCATATTTGGTCAAGATAATGATTTAATAAGTTTTTGAATATGAGATTTACTATAGTATTTTTAATTCCTCCCTTAAAAAATAAAATTCATTTTCGCCAGGGCAAGCGATAGGTTCACAGTCGCAATAAATGTGACTAACCAATTCACCAACTATGAACCTACATCTTTTTTTAACTTTGGCAAACTGCCTATCACTTATTCTTAGATCAATTTACTCTTAAAATTTGTAAAATAAATGTGTAGATAAGATGTAGATATTGTATAGCTGAGGATTTCTGGTAAACAAAAGCTTAAGAAGAGAGCAATTTGTATTAATTGATACTTTTAATTTGTAAAACAGGTCTAAAAAGTATTTTTGAAAACTAAACATTGCTCGCGATCGCAGTTAATTAAAAGTATAAATTATTATTCTTTTACACCAGACTAGCAATAAACTTCTGTTGCTTTGGTTCAAAAAAAGATGTATTTATTGCTTTTGATATCCTGGAAGTTTGTATATAAACAAACAGAATTGGCACCTTTAGGATTTTCTATCCAATAGGATTTTCTATCCAAATTATTTTTTGCTAGCAAAAATCTTATTAACAACTACTGCTTTATGAATGAAAGCTCTGTTATGATGTTAAGGAAGGAGCTGGCTCTAACAGTATTTTTCTACAGCAGGAGTTTATCAGCCTGGTTGCAAGGCTATGGTGTAAGCACAATAATTCAAGTTATATTTTTATGAAAGCATTTATATTAGCCAAATCCTTTGTCAAGGATTTACTTCCTCCTTTTTTGGTTCGCCAAATTCAAAAACTCCTTTTTATCACAGCGACCCATCGACTTCACGGCTTTGATCTACATTTAAATTTACCAGACCGTCGAATTTTAGAGTCTGTAATTATTCCCTATTTTGCCAAACTGGACGAATTTGACAAAATCTTGTTTGTTGGGTGTGATTGGTATACAAAGCCCTATCAAAAATATTTTCGAAAAAAAGACTATTGGACAATAGAAATTCAACCAGAGAAAAGAAAATACGGTGCTAAAAAGCACATTGTAGATGCCATTGAAAATTTAAGCAATTATTTTGTTGATGGTTATTTTGATTTAATAATATTTACTGGTGTTTTTGGACACGGATTAAATAGTAGAGATGCCACGGAAGAAGCGTTCAATCAATGTTTTAAATGTTTGCGTCCAGGTGGTGTCTTAGTTTTTGGTTGGAATGATATTCCTGAGCTAACACCTTTTCCAGTTACAGAAGAATGTCATAATTTCAAAAAATTTAGCCCATATTTTTTTGCTCCTTTATCCGGTTCTCGGTATGTAGTGGGCGATCAATGGAAGCATACATTTATTTTTTGTACCAAACCTTAGATTAAAGATGAAGAAATTAATTACCATTGCAATTCCTACATTTAATCGTTCTAGCTTGTTGAACAACCAGCTAGCTTGGTTAGCTCAAGCCATTCAAGGTTTTGAGCCTGAATGTGAAGTTTTAGTATCTGATAATTGTTCTAATGACGATACTCGAAAGGTGGTGCATTACTGGCAAAAAAAAATTAGAAAATACCACATTTTACTATAACATAAACAGCCAAAATATTGGTTTGATGAAAAATTTTGCTCTTTGCCTAGAAACAGCAAAAACTAAATATGTCTGGGTAATTGCTGATGATGATATTATCCAAACAAGAACCTTAGGATTTGTAGTAGAAAATCTCAAAAAATATCCAGATTTATCATTGTTGTCTCTTAACTTTTCCGTTCGTTCTATCCCTACAAAAGAGATAGTTATAGAACGGGTATTTGATATTAACAATGAAGAAGTAAGAACAGATGGTAAAAAGGTAATTGAAAACTGTTTAGCAGCAGGTTGTATTTTGGGATTAATGAGTGGAAATATATATAAAACGGAAGCGATTCAACTAGCTTTAAAAACTTGGCCAGGCAGTTATGATAATGCTGAAGGACAAATATATTGGACTGCGTTTTGCGCTACTCAAGGGAGTGTGAAGATAACCAAAGAAACTTATATTGAATATGCTTCTCCGATGTTTTACAAAACTGAGCCAAAGGAATGGTTCAAGAGACATTATTATGAATTGCCTCTGATTTATACCAAATTAATGGAAATAGGATACAGTGAAAAATTTTGCAGAAAGTTAATTCTCAGACACTTCATGCAACAAAATAATTGGAAAGTAGTTTTGGGAGCCATCAGACGCTGGCCTGTTTTTGCGACAACTACCATGATTTCTTACCTGAGTTTAGTGAGTAGCTGTGCTTGGAAAGTTACTTTTGTACCGCAGCAATCATAATTTGATAACTAGAAGTTATTAACTGTACGATTACTTTAAATACTCAGTTCATAGTTTAACCTTTTTTAAAAAGGAAAGACTTTTTAGTGGAAATTTAGAGATATGTAGGTATGAGGTAGAAAAAGATAAGCTACTACCTGGATGTATCTGCGTCATTGTCATTTCACAATTCTGTCGTAGAACCGGAGACTGTTTTTTGCAGATAGTTCACGTGTTTCCTACTACCTTTTCAATTCTTTGTTGATAACTTTTCTTTATAATTTTAGGATTTTACTGACCCATATTAATGCTCGTTGGAGTTCAAATGACAGCTAAAATTTTTGCCAGTGTGAGTAAGTCAATCTGGGATCTGCCAAAAAAGGTAACAGCACGTATCGAATACATGAAATGTTTTCGGGTAGTTTGCTTAAAACCAGAGCGACCTTCTCGAGGAAATGTACTGCTTTCGTACCGAATCGAACCATTTTTTTTTAAAACCTGATGAAGCTCTTCCTAGCGATCATACTTGGTATTGGGAATGTAGACAAATTGCGCGAACCTTTTTAGAGTTAGGTTATAGTGTGGATGTGATTCAATTCCACAATCACAAGTTCGTTCCTGAAAAAGAATACGTCTTTTTTATTGATATTCGTTTTCAAATGGAACGGCTTGCACCGTTACTGAACAAAGATTGTATTAAAATATTACATAGCGATACAGCTCATATTTTGTTTCACAACACGGCTGAATTTAAAAGGTTGCTAGCACTACAGCAAAGGAAGGGTATTACCTTAAGTCCAAAAAGGTTTGAGGTGATTAATTATGCCATTGAGCATGCTGATTGTGCAGTAGTTTTGGGAAATGAATTTACTATTAATACATTTAGGTTTGCGAACAAACCGATTTATCGGGTTCCAATTTCGACAACGAAACTTTATCCATGGTCGGAAGAAAAAGATTTTGAAGTTTGTCGTCGACGTTTTCTATGGTTTGGAAGTCGTGGTTTAGTTCATAAAGGGTTGGACTTAGTTTTAGATGCTTTTGTAGAAATGCCGGATTATCATTTAACTATTTGCGGACCGATCGCTCAGGAAAAGGATTTTGAGAAAGCTTTTTATGACGAGCTTTATAACACTCCAAACATTCACACCTGGGGATGGATTGATACTAACAGTTCCAAGTTTCTAGAAATTGCTAACAGTTGTGTGGGAATTATTTATCCCTCGTGTTCCGAAGGAGGTGGTGGTTGCGTCATCACTTGCATGCATGCTGGTCTAATTCCAATTGTCAGTTACGAAGCAAGCGTGGATGTGCGTGAAGATTACGGAATTGTGTTGAAAGAATCTTCCATTGCAGAAATCAAGAATTCCCTGCAGCTAATTGCTAGTCTTCCTGCTTGGAAGTTAAAGACAATGGCGAGAAATGCTTGGGAGTTTGCAAGGGCTAACCATACTAGGGAAAAATTTGCAGACTCTTATCGAAAGACTATAGATAAAATTCTTAGCGATCGCAAGCAACAGTGCAGTCAGCGACAAGTAGGGGAAACAGAGCAATTACTAGTTAGTTAAGGGCTAATGGCAGTGGCTCGTCTAACTCTAAAATGAGAAACTCTTTGTTGTCAACGGCGGGCGATCGTACTATCGCCAAGGGATGGTTGTTCTCGTTGGCAACTAGGAGTGTTTTTGCATCGAACACCAGTATATCTTCGATGGTTTGGAAGGGGAAAGTGAGCTTGTTGTTACTATCTCCATCCAAGTGCAACAAATCAACGACCTCTTCCTTAGCCACAAAGCCATCAGCATCTTTTTGCGACAGGTCGACTTTAAAGATTTTCTTGAACTTGGCTGCACTACCTTGATTGTTGTCTCGCTCGATGACCAGATATTCGTTTTGGTTGACAGTAGTAAAGTCACCGATGGCGTGGTCCGGATCTTCCAAGCGGTAATAGCCAAATAATCCCTTATATTGTTTTAATTGTACATCAAATTGGTAGATTCGCAGCGAAGTGGCAGGATCCCTAAAGACCATACCCTTTAGCAACAGATACAGAGTTTGTCCATCCGGACTAATTGCTATACCCTCAAAGCCTTGGCAAAAAGCAAAGTCGGTAAAATAACCATCCACCCCCAAATGGATACATTGCTCCAGTTCTGCTTGGGGATCGGCTTTGTCGTCAAATGTAGAGAAAAGACCTTTATGGCGGAAAGTATACGGATCTACTAGCAAGCCAGCACAAGGAGCATCTTTAAGCAGGGAAGTGGAACTACCTGGGGTAGTATCGCCATTCGAGTCCTGCGGTTTTCTATCCACTTCCCAGTCTACTGCTGCTACGGGAACTAAACCAATACCATTGATGAGGTCGCCGCAGCTAGCTGCGAAAGTCACCGTTGATAACAATCCAGTCTTTTTGACTAACCGCTCTTGACCATCAGGGATTGCGCTAGAACTTACCATCTTGATGATTACGCCAATTACCATAAAAAAGTAACAAGTTGATTTCACTA
>KB235926.1:779415-1048294 GCA_000332255.1 cyanobacterium PCC 7702
ACTACCATACCAGGCAGTTTAAAAGAATGTTGTATGCTTTGTTGGTATAATTTGCATCCAGAAAATCAAAATACCCCAACAACATTAAGAGTTAGCTAGTACAAGGTTAAGAACGAAGATAATTTGGCAAATAATTCACGCGATCGCGGAATGTCTGCTGAAAAAAATTACGCCTAGCTAGGAATTGAGTTTCCCTATCAGCTGGGCGTATAATTCAGATAGAAATAATTAAGCGTACAGATTTTTGGCACAGCTAAAGTTGTGACTTCCAACTTTTTTCACAGATTTAGTTAGCGGAATTTGTTGGGATTTAAACGATAGTGAGAATACGTGGGTCTTTGGGTTGAAACTTGAGGGCGAAGTGCTACGCCATTTTTAAGTTTGCTACCATCGCCACCATCTTTGCGGTCTAGAAAAGGTTTGAGATTGATGGGATCGCCAGATGTGCTGGTAACTTTATTGCTATTGCCACTACCCAACAAAGTTCTGCCCAAGTTGTATATTTGTTCTATACCGCTACTGTTATTGCGACTAGTATAGGTGTTAACAGCTATAGTTTGCTGTCCGCTATCAGCAGCAATCAGGTTTTGGAAAACACTGTTACGTACAGCATAAGGATCTTTTTCTGGAGGTACCGTTAGTACAATACGACAAGCAGGGTTAGCTTCCGTAGTTACACATAAAATATTGTATCCATTTTGCGTAGACGTACGCAGTTCCGTTAATCCATCCGGACGATAGGTTTCCAAGCGCTCAGCTATTGTTACGCAGCGTTTGTAGGCATCCCATCCACCACCCAAAGCGCGGGGAGTCGCCCAGGGAAAATATCGTCCTGGTTGGCTTTCAGGTTGATACATCACGGTATATTGACCGTTGTAGTTCTGACAGCTAAACCGCGTTCCAGTGTCAGTGACGGTTGACGAGTTACTAGTTGCAGTTGTTGTTGTCGAGGTGTTGGTTGTTGTTGAGGTGCTCTCTCCTGGTATCGTTGGTACTACAACATCATCAGAAGATCTAGTTTGTGCCCAACTAGGAGAATTACTGAACAAAAGGAATAAACCGATACTGCTTAAAAAAATCCGCTTTAAGGGTTGCAAGCTCATAAACTGTTGTGTCTCCAAAGATTAAGAAAGCAAAGTTGTTAGTTGTAAGGACGAAGAAAGTTGTAATTTTGATTCAGCGATCGCCTTAATTTTTTTCTTTGAGAATTCCTTTAAGAAGATACTGAGTATCAAATCCCTAGCTTTACTGCTTCGGATGCAGGACGGCTAAAGTGTCTTGGTTTCTATATCCTCAGGTAGTGTAGCTGACGCAAGCAAAGATATACCAAGCTAATTTTTCAATGGCGTAGCGGGTACTATTAACTGATTGTTTTTCCCCTCAATTATCGGTGTAGCGGGTACTATTAACTGATTGTTTTTTTGCTCCATTATCGGTGTAGGTGTCACCATCATCATTTGACTCTTACCATCCTTACTTACCGATGTAGGGGGTTTGGTAGTCTCCTCGTTTTCAGAAGGACATGATTTGCTATCATCCTCAATCGCAGGAGTACACGGCTTAATACTATCCCCAACAGGGGGAGTAGATGGCTGAGTATCGTCTTCTAGTATGGAAGTAAGTGGATGAGTTTGTTTTTTAGTTGCAAAAGGAGATGGCTTAATCTTGTTCTCAAGCGCAGTTGCAGATGGTTTAAGTTTATTTTCGATTTTAGTCACAGACGGTTCTATTTGAGTTTGATCGAAACGATCTTGCTGCAAAGGTCTTGATGGCAGATTATTAAAGTCACGGCTTTTACGAGAAGGAATTGGTGTCGGTGATGAAATTTTAAATTTAGTAGTTTTGGCTTTTGTCGCATTAGGTTTTATAGTATTAGTTGGTTTATTTTCTCTCAAACTAAATTGAAAAAATTGTCCTCCAAAAATTGCGACACCAAACCCAACTACTATTAAACTAAACAACCCAAGAATCGGGATAACCAAGGGAGTTGACAAATCGGGCGATCGCGTCTGGAAAGCTTCTTTTTCGCGTAAAGGAGGCGGTTGTCCTATTGTTGTTGGTGGTATTATACATCGTAGTGCTGCTAACGCTTCTGCCGCTGTTTGATAGCGCTTGCTAAAGTTATAGTGCACCATTTTGGTCAGGACGTTTGCTAATTGATCGCTCACATCCACCAAGTGACGCCAAATAACTTCTCCTGTGGTAGAATCAATGGGTAATTTCCGCGGTACAACGCCTGTGAGAGCCTGAATTGCAAGCATTCCCACAGCATAAATATCACTGCACAACCTCGGGTTTCCGTTCGCTTGTTCGTTGGGTATGTAACCAGGAGTACCAATAACGATAGTAGAAGTTACTTCTCCTTGAGAACTAGTGGCTAGATTTTTAATTTCCTTGACCGAACCAAAATCAATGAGGACAATTTTGCCGTCTTTGCGACGCATGATGTTCTGTAGCTTGATATCCCGGTGGATAACATTGTGCTCGTGGACAACCGCTAAAACTTCCAGGATTTCCTGTAAAAGTTTAATTACTTCAGCTTCGCTCAGTTGTTTACCTGGAACAATTTCCGAGGTTAAATCATGTCCGTCTATATATTCTTGAACAAGATAAAATTCACCATTTTCTTCAAAATGGGCTAGCAGTTGGGGGATTTGGTCGTGATGCTTGCCTAAACGATACAAAACTTCTGCTTCCTGGTTAAATAGTCTTTTGGCAATCTCCAATACTTCCGGAGTGGAATTTCGAGTCACAAGATGCTTCACAACACACTTAGGATGGTTGGGTAAGTCCATATCTTCAGCAACATAGGTGTCACTAAATCCACCGCTTCCCAACTTGTTTAGAATTTTGTAGCGATTACGGAGAATAGTGCCGAAGAGCATTAGCTTTACCTGCTAGCAGATTGAATGCCCTCTATCAAGCGAGAACTCTATTAATTTTGCCAAAAAATGCTCAGAAATGAATTTTTTATTTTATAAAATCCTTATCATTTTTCTGACACAAAAAGCCCGGTATTTTTTGAGACAGTACTAATTTACATGCCTGAGAGCATCAGAATTCAGTAATAGTACTATATTTTATCTGGAGAGATTAATCCCAAAAAATTGCAATATTTTCGTTTGATTTGGCTAGAAAGACCAATTTTTACAGAAAAAACTGCTTTAATTAATATTAAATTATGTTGTAGAATTTACAACATAAAATATATAAACAAAAATTTTAATGAAGTAGACATCATTAAAATCATTAAATATCAAGCTTGTCTGGGTGTTCGCAGTCCAGCGATCGCCGTGTTCGTAGTCGTTGATTTATCGCTTTGATAGGGGTACAGAGGGCTAAAAGCCCAAACTACAAACTAGATGTTAGTAGTGAGCGATCGCAACTGCAAACTTTCGTTAATATACGCTTGTGTGCACAGGGTATGCTTCAAGAAGCTGTTAGTTGTATTCGACCCGGGGTAGGGAGGAATGAAAAAATAATCTGCAACCTAATGACTTTTCTCTGATTTTGGCTTATAGGTAGAAGCAACGTGCAGCTCCTTCAACTGCTTTGCATCTACCGTTGAAGGTGCATCCGTCATTAAACAGCGAGCTTGTTGCGTCTTTGGAAAAGCAATAACATCTCGAATCGATTCTTCATTAGCTAGCAGCATTACCAATCGGTCTAGACCGTAAGCTATTCCACCATGGGGTGGAGTTCCATAGTCAAAAGCTTCTAGGAGAAAACCAAATTTTTTTTGTGCTTCCTCTGGAGATAACCCGATCACTTCAAACACTTGTTCTTGAATTTCCCGTTGATAAATTCGCAAACTTCCACCACCAACTTCAAAACCATTGAACACCAAGTCATACGCTTGGGCGCGAGCAGTCTTTAAATCCTTCAAATCTTCGGGATGAGGTGCGGTAAAAGGGTGATGCAAAGCTTCCAAACGCTTTTGTTCCGCGTTCCACTCAAACATGGGAAAATCGGTAATCCAAAGTAAGTTTATCTTATTTGGATCGATTAATCCGAACTCCCTAGCCATCAATTGCCGCAATCTATCTAAAGTCTTATTGACAGTAGCGACATCACCAGCACCGAACAATAACAAATGGCCAGGTTTAGCATCGCTGCGGCGTAAAATTTCTTGTTTTTGGTCTGGAGTAAGGTTATCTTTGATAGCGCCGATGGTATCGATTTCCCCATCATCTCGGACGCGGATGTAAGCCAAACCTTTAGCACCAGCTTCGCTAGCTTCTTTGAAAATATCGCCACCTGGTTTGATGCGAACATTAGAAATGACATCGCCATTGGGAACGGGCAGTATTTTAACAATTCCTCCGTCAGCGATCGCATCGCGAAAAACTTTGAAGCCGCAATCCTTCACCACATCCGAGACATTAACTAATTCTAGACCATAGCGAGTATCGGGTTTATCACAACCGTAGCGTTCCATCGCTTGTGCATAGGTAAGACGGGGAAAGGGAAGTTCTAGTTCTATACCTTTTACGGTTTTGAAAATATGGTGAATTAATTTTTCATTTAATTCGATAATTTGTTCTTGGGACATGAAACTCATTTCCATGTCCAGCTGGGTGAATTCCGGTTGTCTATCAGCGCGCAAATCTTCATCGCGAAAACAGCGGGCAATTTGATAGTATCGATCGAAACCGGACACCATCAACAATTGCTTGAACAGTTGCGGCGATTGCGGTAAAGCAAACCACTCGCCGGGATTAACGCGACTGGGAACCAAGTAATCGCGCGCACCTTCAGGAGTGGAACGGGTCAGCACGGGAGTCTCGACTTCAATAAAACCTTCCACATCCTCTAGGTAGCGACGCATAGCTTTGACAACTTGATGGCGTAGTTGCAAGTTATGCGCCATGCGTTCCCGTCGCAAATCTAAATAACGATACTTCAGGCGTAAATCTTCTCTGACCGGGTCTGTTTCAGCGGTAGAAACTTGGAAGGGTAATTGCTTGCGGACGGCGTTGAGCAATTCAATTTGCTCGGCGTAGATTTCGATTTCGCCTGTGGGAATGCGGGGATTGAGAGATTCTGATGGACGCTGCGAAACCTTGCCAGTTACTTTGATAACGTATTCATTGCGTAGGGTATTTGCCTGGTGGTAGGAATCTGGGGTGCGTTGCGGATCGCTGACAATTTGGACAATCCCAGAGCGATCGCGTAAATCTAAAAAGATCACACCTCCATGATCGCGGCGACGGTCTACCCATCCGTACAAGGTGACAGTGGCTCCAATATGTTCTTTTCGGAGTTCGCCGCAATAGTCAGTTCGCATAGTTGTTAGTTCTGAATTACAAAGCTAGAGAAACTTCAGTAAATATCAAACTTTCTAATTATCTAGCATCACTTGCAATTCTAGTAATTTCAGTTAAATAAAAAAATGAAATAGGGACTGGGAATTAGGGGTTAATATCAAAAACAGAAAATTGTCAATACCCCTTTGCCCAATCCCCAATCTTTTAGGACTGAGAAGTAGGAGCGTTAAAAGCTTCCCAAGCAGCTTTAGCAGCATTTTGACAGCGAGCGGTAAATTCCGTCAGTCCTTTCATCAATAGGTGCCAATTTTTCTCGGCTTCTTGCTGCAATGCTATCCACGAATTTTCAATGCGATCGCGCTCGATGAGTTTTTCGCTTTCAATAGCTTGGCGTGCTCGACGAACAGCATTTAAATAAGTTTCCCGGGTCAGGGTTCCTGCTGATTCAGCTTCTGCTTGAGCGCGTCTTTTGAGGGCCTCAATTAGTGCTTTGGTTTCATATTTGATATCGTCGGTTTCGCCGGCCATTTCCTTTTCAACCATTTCATTGGTTTGAGAACTAACCTGAACGACGACTAAGTTTTCTTCTTGATTGGGATTAGTGTAAGTCATGGTTAAACCTCCCGGTCTGCTAGTTATGAAATTGGTTTTTCACGCCCTTTGCCTTATAGGTAGCTGTTGTTCTAGCTTTAAGAGTGCTTCTACTCGTGCTTCTGTAGAAGGATGGCTGGAAAACAAGTTGCTCAAAAACTGTCCGGAAAACGGATTTGTAATCAACAGCGGTTCAAAAGCTGGATTAGCGTGTAGGGGTATGCTTTGAGCTGCTGCTTCTAAGCGCTGCAGCGCCCGGGCCAAAGCTCGAGGATTACCCGTCAATTTAGCAGAGCCAGCATCGGCTGCAAATTCCCGCGTCCGCGATATTGCCAGTTGAATAATTGTTGCTGCAATGGGGGCTAGTATCACCGTTAACAGCACGCCCAAAGGATTGGGAGCGTTACGCTCATCCCGAGAGTACGGCGTGTACCACATGCTGTAACTAACTAACTGAGCCAAAAATGAAATAGCTCCGGCGATCGTGGCTGCAACTGCTTGCGTAAGAGTGTCGCGATTGGCAATGTGGCTTAGTTCGTGCGCGATTACGGCCTCTAGTTCGTCCTCTGGCAATAAATTCAATATTCCTTCCGTCACGGCAACAGCAGCGTGTTCGGGATCCCGTCCTGTAGCGAAAGCGTTAGGAGATTGAGTCGGTACTATGTATAATCTTGGCATGGGCAGATTGGCTTTTTGGCACAATCTTTCCACCATTTCATAAAGTCCCGGCGCTTGTTGCGGTGATATGGGTTGGGCGCCATAAGCTGCTAGGGCAATTTTGTCCGATTGATACCAAGAAAACAAATTGGTAATGGCGGCTAAGGCGATTCCCACTATCACCCCTGTGGAACCACCAATTATCCAATAACTAATAGAAATTAGAAGGCCACTTAGTAAAGCTAGTAAAGCGGCGGTCTTGAGTTGATTTTTCATATTTGTTGCTCTCCTGATAATGCTGTTTTGAGGATGACGTGACTTTTAACTAACAGCATTACTTAAGCCGCACTTCGATTCTATCGACCGTAACACAGATTTTGAAGGTAGAAATTTTGCTCCCTGTTGTGTACGGTTTTTTCGCACCAGGAGGTACCAGAAGGTGAACGTACCTATAATTGTGCCTTCTTTACTGTCTGAAACTAACTTGGTGAATCAAAGGTAACAGCGGACCTAGTTGTTCTTGTCCGTTGACAGCTAAATCGCTGTGACACAGGTAAATTCTTTCAGAAACACGGGAAAGCAAATCTGCTATAATTCTTCTTAACCTTTGTTCTTCTGCTAATTTTTCATCTTCTGCAGTCCAGGGTTTTCCTAACCTTTCTTGAAGAAACAACGGTGCCCCAAACAAAGTAGCAGCTCCACCTTTGGCCCAAAGTGGAGAACCCGCATCCAACCAAAAATGCCAACGGTGAGAACGACGACTGGAACGATATTGGAAAATAGTAGCAAAAGTTACAGCTTTGGCTGCAGGACCGATAGGGCGTACGGGGTAGGGATTGGCGGTGATAGTACCGCGTCGCAACAGCTGGATAAATCCGGCAATAGTTTTTTGCCAAGAAGAAATAGCTGCATTTTGCACTTGTTGTATTTGTGAGTCAGCAAAAACAGCCGTTTGTTGCAACCTGCTATCAATTTCCCAGTAGTGTTGAGCAGTTTCTAACAATTCCCGCAAAGCTGCCAGTTGCTCGTAAGGGAGATTGCTACCATTCCATAAAAAGTGTTGAATTGCGCGGTCTAATAAAGAGACGGGACTGGGAATAAGGCGCAATTCCTGCTGCGATCGCTGCTGTTCCAACCACTGCAATATTTCATTATAGGCTGCAGTTGCTGCATAACCAAGTCGGTCCCAACGGTCGAAGGTTGTTACAGGTAATAAATTCGGATGCTCGGGATGGGGTTGAAAGCAATAATCTGCAATCAAGCCAGCACGCACCGGATCGATGTGGGAATAGGTTGGGGAAATAACTTCTTTTGCTTTGTCAGTATCAATATAACCACGACTTAACACCACCAGCATCTCCGCTACTGCATCTCGATCCAGCAAACGTCCCAAACCAGGGTAAACCAAGGCCATTAAAGTTAGTAAAGCGCGGATGGTAGGGAAACTAATGAGCGGACGCTGGTCGTTGAGCAGCTCTACCATGATTTTTTGCTTCGTCAAGATCTCTACGAAAGTATAGCGAGCGATCGCATCTAAACCAGGCGCAATTACTGCTACTTGTTCTGGTTCCACTTCCCCATTTTTAATAGCTCTGACAATTACTTCCGCAGTTTGTCGCAACAGTTGAGCACGAGAAGTAGTTTGGATTGATTGCACTGTCTGTGGTAAACTTACAATCAGCGCAGGTTCTGTTAATAATTTCACCACTGGCCCTACTAATTGCCCTGCCAATCTGTGCGGCGGTGGTTCAACCAAAGTCTCGACTCGACAGCGCGGTGCAAGAGTTTTTTCCATATAGCCAGGATCTGCTCCCAATCCCAAACGCACTACACCGTCGGGATTATAGGTAAATGCTCCCACTGCTTTGTTTTGCAATAACAACTCGAACAAATGACACGCAACGGCAGGGTAATCTTGCACGTCATCTGCTAAAATCCTCCGATAACGCTTTGTCAGTCGCTGCTGGTAATCTGGATTGATTAACAAACGCTGGCTGTAGAGATCTGTAATAATTGCATAGGTCAGCAATCCTCGCTCCAAACACCAATTACGCCAATCTAAAAGCAAAGATACTAAAAATTCTGGTTCCAAAAAAGCTGTTGTCAAAACGTGACCGATTTCCTCTACAGGCGTACAGCTGTAAGCTGCTAATTGAAATATGTCCAGAATCCGGCGTACCAAACGGTACTCGTTCAAACCTGCAGAACGTAAAATTTCCTCATCCAAATGCGGTCGCCAAAGTTTAGTAGCTAATTCCTGCTCTGTTTCTGGACGTAACCTCACCGGGAACTGAGCTTTAAGATTTAACGAACAAACAATTAAGGGCCAAAATAGAATTATTTCATCCTGAAAAAAACCCAAAGGAGTTTTGCAGCGTACTGGATATTTTCCAGCAGTAGCAGTAACAATTCTATCTGCTAATTCTCGACGATTATCGTCATTGGCAGCCAAAATTAAAACGGATGGTTCTGTTTGATTGATATGCAAGCTTTTGGGAATAGCAGCGTTAGTTTTTTGTCTGGTCTTTTGAGTATAAAATGTCCTGTGTTCAGAATTTTCATCTTCCATCCAGCTTTTAAACTGTTCGATTAAACGAGCAGTTTTGCCACTACTACTACAACCAACAATCCAAATAGAATGAGAAAACACCACGTCTCCTTCGGAATTTGTTAAGATACTTCGTACATTAAATAAAGGTTAAAACAGGAATCAAGGCTGGATAATTGCCTCCGATGAATAATACTGGTTTAGGTCAAAAAATTTACTCTTTCCTACTAGCAGCTTACAGGTGGTATTTACAAACACCAGAACGGGCATTAAATGAAGCTTATAATGCTGCTTGTGAAATTCAAAAACTAGAAAACGAGTATTTTCATGGTAACAAAATAGGCTCTGACCTAGCACCGCACAGCAGTAACGTCATGGATTATTTTGAATCAGAGCTGCAAAAACAATTAAGAATCATCAGGATGAGATTGACAGAGTTTAAAGCTAGCCGCTTTTTTTTAAACGAATCTCATCAAAAAGCGTTCAGACGGCTAGGTATAGAGCATCTCACTCCTTCTGTAGTTTTAGAAAAACTGCGATTTATAGATGAAGTCACAGAAAAATATACCATACCCGATGAAGATCTCATATCTCAACAACCAGTTAGCCAAACTTTAGATTTACCAGCACAAGTAGTCGTTCCCCAGTCGCCACAACCAAAGGAGTTAAGAAAAAGCTCAGAAAATAACCTCCAAGAGCGATCGCGAGGAAAGACAAATACAACTGGTGTACTACCCCGTTCGATTTTCAATACCATTAATCGCCTGCAAGTTGAATTAGACCCGAAATCTGAACAGGATGTTGTGCAAAGTTTTCGCAAAGCTCAAAGGCGAACAATAATCTCTGTAAGATTTTTACTTTTATTAATAATCATACCAACTCTTACCCATCAACTTTCAAAAGCTTTTGTTGTCGGTCCAGTTGTCAACCATTTGAGAAGTTCGGAGCAAGCAGCAATATTCCTTAATTACGAAATGGAAGAAGAAGCACTGTCTGACCTGCAAAGATTTGAAGAAAAAATTAAATTTCAAAATTTATTGAGTGATGTCGAACATTCTCAGGCCAGCATAGAAGAACAGGTTAGAAAAAAAGCACTGGAAATTGCGGAAGAATATCGCCATGTCAGCACTAATGCAGTTAAAAATGTTTTTGCAGACGTCTTTTCTGTGGTTGCTGTTATCTGTTTTTTACTGGCAAGTAAAAAAGAAATTGTCGTTCTCAAAGAATTTTTAGATAATATTGTTTATGGTTTGAGTGATAGTGCCAAAGCGTTTATTATCATCTTATTTACCGATATGTTTGTAGGATTTCACTCTCCTCATGGCTGGGAAGTACTTCTCGAAGGTATATCGCGTCATTGGGGATTACCTGCAAATCACGATTTCATCTTTTTATTTATTGCTACTTTTCCAGTGATTTTGGATACGATTTTTAAATACTGGATTTTCCGCTATCTCAATCGCATATCGCCTTCAGCAGTTGCTACATATCGCAACATGAATGAGTAAAATTTATTAACAATAATAAATCGCGAGAAATCGCTTAATAAGTGCGAAAAATAATTAGATTGAAGTCCGAGATCAACAGCAATCAAAGTTGTTTTGAAAATAGCCTCTGCCTTATAATATTTTAATATCCAATCAAAGTCCAGAAGTAGCCATCTGGGGCAACAAAGGAAAAACAAAGTTCTCCAAACTCATTTTCCACAAGTGTGGTAAATTTTTGCACGCGACTAGCGATAATGCGATCGCAAAATCGTTCTAATTCCCGTACTCGGTAAGTGTACAAACACATTCCCAAACTACCTGGACGTGCCAATTCAAATCGCGATTCTATATTAATAGAATCAGGAAAGCGGACGATATAAAGTCTGCCACTGCGAGCTGCTGTCAAATCAGTTTGAGAAGAGCGGGGATCGTCGAAAGCGGTGACAAAAAACTTTTCACCAGGTTGAAGATGGAAAATCTCTCGAGCTGCAAAAGAAGATTCGTAGCTAGTTTCTACATCATCGCGCACCCGCAACAAACCTAAAACTTGGTCATAAAACTGTAAAGTTTCTTTGCTATCATCCTGAACGACCATTCCCATATGGGTAAACTGACTAGTTTTCAGCAGAGAATTACTATTAATTTTTCCGTACTCGGGGAGTGTATAGCCAAACCTTTGAAAAAGAACTTGTCTGGTTAGCGGTTGTAATAACAGCATTTCCCGAACTCCGATCGCGGGTTCGCAAAAGGGAAGACCTTTTTTGTGTTTGTTGTAAATTACTTCCCAACGCGGATAAGTGTAGGCGATCGCCCAACCAGCAGCTTTTGCTTCTTCAGCATGATTTAAGATATTGAGGACGTCAGTTGTTAATGTTGTTGCCCAACGATTTCCCCTTACTTTCATCGTTCCCATCCCCAAACCATTATTCAGGGGATTTTGCCAAACCATCAACCGAACCAAACCATGATCTGCATCTTGGTGGTAAAGGCGAATAGAACGTAAAGACGAATCTACACCGTACAACTTTTTGGCCTTGGTCGCTGGTAACTCTCCTTGTTGTCCGATGCGATATCCAAATTGCTCCCAATACTGAATAGCAGAAATTGCCTCTGGAACGCCGATACACACTTCGTACAAACCTTCTATCGTTGTCAGTTGTTCCTGATTCATGGTTGGATCCTGGTTTGGAACTAGAGATGACCGCAAACTGTGGGTGAAATCTCAATTTTGGCTTGCTATCATTACCAAAGTTTCATTTCTGGAGTTTTACGTACTACATTCTCCCTAAAGAAAAAGTTAAAATTTCCTTTGTGTACATATACTAGGTATAAAATTTACGCATTCATCCCTAGAAAGTTCTTTCTTTCCCGAGTTTTTACGTATTAATTATCCTAAAGGTGCGTTTAGTGTATCAGCAATACGGACATTGTTATCAATGTCAGCCAGAATTGTTGTGGCTAGATATATTATCTGACTGTGCGCTCGCTGTTGCTTATTATTTAATTCCCGTAGTATTAATATATTTTATTCGTAAGTGGCAGGATTTTCCCTTAAATTGGATATTTAGGTTAATAGCGGTATTAATTGTCACTGGCGGTACAATTCACTGGATGGCAATTTGGACGTTATGGCGTCCGATTTTTTGGCTGTTGGGGTTTGTAAAAGCGATCGCTGCTTTTGCCTCACTAGCAATGGCAGTATTGTTGATGCGATCGCTTCCTGAAATTATCGCCACTCCCAGCTTCACAGAACTAAAAAAAGCCACCCAAAAACTGGAACTAAAAATAACCGAACAGCATTTAACTCAAGAAGCATTACACGAAAGCAAACAGTGCTTCCACAATGCTTTTCACTACACAACGACCGGTATGGCATTAGTGGGATTAAACGGTAGTTGGCTTCAGGTCAATCGTTCTTTGTGCGAAATAGTCGGTTATTCAGAACAAGAATTATTATCCATGACCTGCCAAGACATTACCCATCCAGACGATCGCGATATCGATATCGACTGCATGTCGCAGCTACTACACGGGGAGATTCGCTATTACCACGTACAAAAGCGGTACGTGCACAAATTCGGCAATGTCGTATGGATTCTCTGGAGTGCATCCCTGGTGCGCAATGCTCAAGGTCAACCATTGTACTGGCTAGTGCAAATTCAAGACCTCACCGAGCGCAAGCAAATAGAAAAAACTTTACAACAACAAGCTTGCATTGTTGAAAATATCTCTGATGGAGTTATTGTCACTGACTTCTCAAGTTATATCCTAGACTGGAATGCCGCCGCTGAAAAAATGTTTGGTTACACCAAAACAGAGATACTGGGCAAAAAATTGGAAATTCTGTACAGTCCCCAAAAGTCTGCAGCCTTAAGTCAGAAAATATTCGAGGATTTGCTCGGTGTTGGTCGCTGGAGCGGAGAAATTAACTTTGTTTGCAAAAACGGTACAGAAAGAATTTGCGAATCAGTGATCCTACCTTTGTACAACGAACACGGTCAGCTGAGGGCAACAGTTGCAGTCAACCGCAACATCACCGAACGCAAGCAAGTAGAATTGGCCTTGCAGCAAGCAAACGAACAACTGACTGGTTGGGTACAAGAACTGGAAAAACGCAACCGGGAAATTGCCTTGCTCGGAGAAATGAGCGATATTTTGCAAGCTTGTCTGACAGTAGAAGAAGCATATAAAGTTATTGCTCAGTTAGTGCAACCCTTATTTCCGGATACTTCGGGAGGAGTGTTTATCATCAGCGCATCAAAACACTTAGTGGAAGCTGTTACTATTTGGGGTAACTCAAATTTTGCTTGCAAGAAAGTATTTGCTCCCAAGCAATGCTGGGCGCTGCGAAGAGGGCGATCGCATCTGGTCACCGCCGATTCCCATGGATTGTACTGTTCTCACATTGAGGAACACTCTCTACCGGGAGAAGCTCTTTGCGTACCAATGGTAGCGCAAGGAGAAGCTTTGGGCATGTTGCATTTGCATTCCCATCACAAAGGACACCTAACAGCTGCCAAGCAAAGATTAGCTTCCGCAGTCGCCGAACGCATTGCTCTTGCTTTGGCGAATCTCAGGCTAAACGAAGCATTGCAGCAACAAAGCATCCGCGATCCCCTCACAGGTTTATTTAATCGCCGCTACCTAGAAGAATCTCTGGAACGAGAAATTAGTAGAGCCGAACGCAATCAGCAAACTGTAGGAATTATTATGATTGACGTGGATCACTTTAAGCACTTCAACGATACCTACGGTCACGAAGCAGGTGATACGGTATTGCGGGAACTCGGTGTTTTTTTAAGAAAGCACATTCGCAAAGCTGATATTGCCTGTCGTTATGGAGGAGAAGAATTATTATTGATTTTGCCAGAAGCTTCCTGTGAAGTGTGTCAAGAAAGAGCGGAACGAATACGGCAAGGTATCAAGCACTTGGATGTATACCACCAACGTCAAAAACTTGGCAACATTACTTTGTCAGTAGGAATAGCAATGTTTCCAGAACATGGCTCCACAGGTGCAGCAGTAATTGAAGCCGCTGATACAGCACTATACCATGCTAAAAAGGCAGGACGCGATCGCGTCGTTGTTGCCCAATCTTATCAATCCTGTTTACCTGAAACTGACAAACAGTACTTTATACTTCCCAAACCAAGGTACGAGATGAATGTTGGGTAAGTCGATCCCAAAAAAAAATAGTAGTAAGCACAAAGCGTGCTTACTACCAACTCCCAATCAACATATATTTGGGTGAATAAGTGCAAATAGTTTAGCTCATGGCAGCATTGCTGCGATCGTAAGTCATGCGAGCGTTAGGATCTATTTTGCCTTGAATCGGATTCCAGTAATGAGAAAATTCTCCGGGAAGACCCAACTCCTCCCCCGTACGTTCCAACATGGATTGTTGGCGATTCTTAATGAGCTGATAGTGACGCATCATTAAGGCACGAGCTTTTTGTTCAGTAGACATAACCTCAAGTCCTCCCTGTGATTTTGAATTTTCTTTACCCCTCTCTTCAATAATACCAAAAAATTCTGTATCGTAAGTTACGAAAATTTATACTTTAACAAAAATTCATAAAAGCCTGGTGTAGGGGAAATTGGTAACTTTCCTTTTTGCTTGACACTGCCAAGTAAAAAATCTTTCTTATGGTGAATGACCTGGAGGTCAAAACAATTAAGATTGCAAATTGAAAGATAAAAAGGAATGAATGGTATGAAGAAGTGAAAATCTTGAGTTTTTTGTGAAGACGGGAAATTTTTCCTGCGTTAAGATCCGAAAGTAAAGTTTATAAAAGTTCATAAAGAAAGATGACTGTTGCTTACCCGCGAAAATTTCAGAACTCTTGGAGTGCGAGGGATATCCTCAAGGGAGTGATAAGCGATCGCGAACTTCATTTGGTCACTCTCAACCGTTACCGCTACAGCGAGCAACGCAGCTGCAAAGACCTCACAGAATTAATTGAAAAATTAGACGGGAGGTCACCCGAGTTAGTACGGGACTTATCGCGCCACGTTAGCGACGAAGCTCGCCACGCCATGTGGCTAACCGATTTATTGCTAAAGTTGAAAGCCAACGTTGGCAATCCTCCCGGAAATTCGTATATCGATGAATTTGAAAGGTTGCTGGATAGCGAACAAAAAGATCCTGCCAAAGACCTGGACGATTTTTTAATATCTGCTCTAGCTGCAATCAACGTTACGGAAAAACGGGGTTGCGAGTATTTCTCCGCTCATATTTACGCCCTCAAAAGAGCACCGCAAACCCAGGAGAATGTTGAGATCTGCCAGACCATAGAAAAAATTTTGCCCGAAGAAGCAGGACACGTGCGCTGGGGAAATCGCTGGTTAGCGCAGCTAGCAGATAAAAGTCCGGAACACCGACAAAAAGTCGAGCAAGCCAAACGTAAGTATACCGCCATAGAGCAAGCAGCCTTTGAAGCGGGAATGGATATTACCCTAGGAGCAGAACTGCGACGACTAGCTAAGTTAGTAGAAGTAACAAACACAATGCCACTTTGGCAGCGTCCTCAATATTTTATAGAACGCTTGCCTCAAACCTTGCTAGCACCAGAACTGCAATTTACCAGAATACAAGCTGCTCAAAGAGTTTGGCAGCGGGATCCCCAAGCTTTTATCGAAAAGTTTGTACCCATGTTTTTCAATGGCTTAAAAGCTAAGGACTACAACCGTCAAAAAGCAACTGCAGCACAGTAGATAACAAAAAGTTTTCTGCATGCAGGCAAAAGAAAAGGCGCGGACAATTGCTCCGCGTCTTCTTTGTTTCCTGGTTTAGGCATCGAGAGATTCTGCGATTAACCAGTTACCAGCATGATTGAGTCGTCCCCACAACTTGAGACTTTGCTTGTCGGCAAGATAATTTTGTAGTTGTTCGTTGACATGCGCTCGCAAAGTTACCAACTGCCAAGTTTGTCCTTTGTATAAAGCTGGTTCGAGGATAGTAAAGTTGTAATTTTGTGGTGCCAATACGTGTAAGATCCCCGAAAAACACTGCAGGTTGTGCCGCAATTGTGTCTTGTGTGAAAAAGATAGCACTCCAGGACAATCCCCAGTAGCAGGGTAGGTATCCGGACGTTCCAAATAATACAGTTGCCAGTACAACCAATCAGGACGATCCGGTGGTAAGTTAAACAAAGGTACAATTGCCGCCGGCGATCGCTGCTGTTGCAGCAAAGCTTTTTGAAGAATCTTTACAGGTAAATCCCTTGGTTGACAATCCAGCTGGGCGCAAATAGCAGCAGCCATTCCGGCGGCTTGGCCGATGTTCATCACCACAGGTTGCAATCGAGTAGCACCGTTAGCAATGTGGGAGACGGAAATGTTTTTCTCACATACCAACAAACCATCTGTATCTGCTGGAACCAGACAGCGATAGGGAATTGCAAAAGGAGTACCCGTTTGGCGTCCTCCCCAACGAAGAGATTTTGGTTGCAACTCAAACTTCACACCCGGATAATGATGGTCGTTGACATAGTTGCCAATAGCGATCGCATCTTCCGGAAGGACTGCCACCCTACCGCTTGTCATTGGTAAAATATCCCATTCCGTGACAGTTGTGAGCCCGACTAAGCGACGACTTTCTCGATAATAGGGATGAAGGGCAAAAGCGCCGGTTTCCTCCCAACATAGGGGAAAAACATTATGAGCCAAACCCAAGGGACGATCGCATTGAGTTTGAATAAAACGGGCAAAATTTTGGCTGTGATAGCGGCATTCTAATTGAAATTCCCGCCATGCAGCCTTTGATTCAATCAGCCGTGTTAATTGTTGACCATAATCATTGCCATTAAACGGCCAATTAATCATAAACAGCCCCCCCGGCAATCGCCCGTAGTTCAAAAATGCCTCTGCACCGTAGTTATCCCAAGCACCAGCAAACAAGGAAGGATCGTAATCAGGTGCAGCCTTGATTTCTGGCGCCATACCTTTTGTAGCGCCGTGTTCCTGCATCACCACTACCCAAGTCGGCGCTTGTACGGGATATTTAGCTGTGAGAGAATTAAAAGTAACGGGAGCGCTAGGCTCTTGCCATTGCGACTGCAACTCCCAGCCCCAACGGAAAGAAACCTCAGCTAAAGCCAACAAATCTCCCAACTCCGTTCCATCAAGAATAATCTTGGCATAAACAGTAAAATTTGCAAATCGAACGGCAGTAACGCGATTTCCTTGACGCCTAACTTCTAAGGGTAACTGTCCCCAAATCCAATCAAGATTTGGCAGCTGCCGTACCCAATTCGCAAAAATCTCAGCGCCAACACGGGGATGGTAACTAAAAAAGCTAACCCAACAGTTGTCCAATCCTTCTGGTTGTCGCTGCTGCAGCTGTTGTAAGAACTCACCCCACAATCCGGTTTGAAAAGCTTCTAACTCATTACCATCAGGCGCAGACACTCCCGCAGAAGTCAGCATTCCTCCCAGCCACGGAAATTCGCTGACCAGCATAGTTTTTGCTCCAGATCGTGCAGCTTGGATTGCAGCTGAGGCTCCTCCAGTTCCACCACCAACAACTAAGACGTCAACCGTGTACGTTTGCTCGCTCATAAAAATCTACAGGATGTTTGTAGCGTTGCATTATTAAAACACAAACCCCAAGCGTCACAGGATTGCAACACAGTTGTATTTTGGCAGCGACATCCACAATCAAAAATGAAAAATGTCTTTCTGCCGTGGCGATCGTGATTTAATAAGGAAATTCTCATTGCTGTTGAAGTTCCAACTCAGGATGCTACCTGCTACTACTGTCCGAAATGTTTGGAATCGTCTTTTGCGAATGACCCTGCGGCCCAAACGCCTTGCTATTTTCGCAGCTTGCTTGATCGGTCTGGTCTCGGGATTAGCTGCAGTGCTGTTAGGGCAAAGTGTAGGATGGTTGGGTGGATGGCGACAGCACGCATCTTATTTATTTCCTGCTTGCTATGTGCTGCCGATATTTGGACTGGTAGGAGGATTTGCTGCAGGTTGGCTGGTAGAGCGGATCGCTCCCGCCGCTGCTGGTAGTGGCATGTCAGAAGTAAAGGCAGTCCTAGCACGAGTACCCCTGCCCCTGAATTTGCGGATTGCACTGGTAAAATTAGCAGCTGCTACGTTAGTGTTGGCAGCTGGAATGCCCTTGGGGCGGGAAGGTCCAACAGTCCAGATAGGAGCTGCTCTGGCCAATCAGTTCAGTCGCTACTTTCCCACCTCACCTGAGCATCGCCGCCAGTTAATAGCAGCCGGAGCAGGTGCAGGATTAGCGGCTGCTTTTGATGCTCCCATAGCCGGAGTGTTATTTGTCGTAGAAGAACTGCTGCAGGATTTTTCAGGGATCACTTTAGGTACGGCAATTCTAGCTTCTTTTATTGCAGCAGTGGTTGCTCGCATGTGGGGAACTCACAGTTTGGATTTGGATTTGCATTTAGTAACGCCCAACACAAGCTTTTCTGCTCCGGAAATTCCCTTTTATATACTTTTGGGTATATTGGCAGGATTAGCAGGCGTGTTGTTTAATCGGGGTATCCTTGCCAGCCTTACATTTTATCGACGGTTTGTCAAAGTAAGTTTGCGTTGGCGAATTGGGTTGGCGGGACTGATGACCGGCTTGGTGCTTGTGATTCTTCCTCCCATTTTTCGAGACAATGCAGGATTGCGAGAAATTTTATTAACACAGCAAGCCCACTGGCAATTAGTAGCATTGGTATTTGCGGTCCAGTTTTTGCTGATCGTCGTTACCTATGGTTCTGGTGCGCCGGCGGGGTTACTGGTTCCAACTTTAGCACTGGGAGCAGCTTTAGGCTATTTAGTAGGTGTCTGGGAACATCATTTGTTGGGGTTGAGTTTGGCAACAACCTACGCACGGGTAGGGATGGGAGCGTTTTTTTGCGGAGTGGCGCGAGTTCCCATCACCGCAGTGATTATCGTGTTTGAAATGACTACTGACTTTAATTTAGTCTTACCGTTGATGATTGTCTCAGTAAGTGCTTATTTAGTAGCAGAAGCCCTAGAGGCGGGGTCTTTGTACGATAAGTTGTTAGAGTTTAAAGGCATTCATATTTCTCCAGCGCCTACCTCTTTCCAACAAGCTTGGACGGAACTGACAGCAGCAGATGTAATGCAGCGCTGCGTTGAAACCCTCTCCAGTCAGATGAGGTTGGAAGAAGCATTGCAAGCCTTTTCTGAGTCTTCCCACCGCAGTTTTCCAGTCTTGGATGGTAATAAGTTAGTAGGAATATTGACCCAAAAAGATATTTTCAATTTGTCCCAAAGGGGTTTGAGCGGCGATCGGTTGGTAGCAGAAGCAATGACTCCAGAACCTGTGACCGTCTATCCTCGAGATACTCTAGCTCACGTCCTTCACTTGCTCGATCGCCACAACTTCAGCTGTTTACCGGTGGTGGAGGGACGGCGCTTGGTAGGTATTATCACCCGCAGCGACATTATTCGCGTTCAAGCTAGTTATCTAAATGCAGAAGAAGATTTAGCATCTCCCAAAGCAGAACCTTCTGAGGTAATTTACCGCCTGCGCTCTCCAGAAACAGGACAGGGAAGATTATTGGTACCTTTGTCTAACCCGAAAACCGCACAAACTCTGTTGAAAATAGCTATAGCGATCGCCCGCTATCGCCAGTATGAAATCGAATGCTTGCACGTGATTGTTGTACCCCGCCACCAATCTCTCAGAGAAGCTCCTGTCAGCACAAGGGTAGGTCAACGTCTTTTGCGTCAAGCCACGCGCCTGGGACGAGCCTGGAATGTACCAGTTCACGTTCAAATTCAAGTAGCTCACCAGCTACCACAAGCAATTTTGCAAACTATCAAAGACCGTCATATTAATTTAGTGCTCATGGGTTGGAAAGGAAGCACGACCACACCAGGACGAGTTTTCAGTCGAGTGGTAGATGCGGTCATCAGACAAGCTGCCTCCGAAGTAGTATTGGTGAAACTAAAAGATGAAACTAGCTTCCAGCGCTGGTTGGTACCCGTAGCAGGTGGTCCTAATTCCCAGCAGGCGATCGCCTTACTTCCAGCACTCGCTTGTTCTCTAAGTCAAAAGCCAACGATAAATGTGTGTCAGGTATTCGATCCCAGTCAAACCCAACCAGATACAACATATCTTCAAAAAGCTGCTCGTTTTCTAGAACAACACTTCCATGGCTCGGTGACGGTGACGCCACTGTTTGGAAATTCTATCCCAGAGACGGTGTTAGAGCACGCCCAGCAAAACCACAGCGACGCGATCGTTGTGGGAGCATCTCGAGAAAGTTTGTTGCAGCAAGTTATACACGGTAACATCCCTGCAGCCATTTCCCGCTCCAGCCAACAAACAGTGATTTTAGTGCGAGCAGCACTACAAGGCAGCTGAAATTCCTCTGCAGCAACAATAAAAATTTTGTCATCCGTAGCCCAAATACTGCCCCTAGTGTTAAATCTATAATCGTTGAGCGGTAAAAAATCAAGGTGAAAGCACAGGTATTTAGAGGCGTCAATCAACTTTCTTACGAAGATATCCCCGAACCAACACTAGAAGCAGACGAAGTACTGGTGAAAGTCAAGGTAGTGGGGTTGTGTCAGTCGGATATCAAAAAAATTCGCTATCCTTTGTACGAGCCACCCCGCATTTTCGGTCACGAAACAGCAGGAACCATTGCAGCAGTAGGTTCGCAGGTAAAAAATTGGCAACTAGGTCAAAGGGTGGCGGTAATGCACCACATTCCTTGCATGCGCTGCAACTACTGCCTAAATGATAATTTTTCCATGTGCGATACCTATAAAAATATTTGCACGACAGCAGGATTTACACCCAGTGGAGGCGGCTTTGCAGAGTACGTCAAGGTCCCCGGTCACATTGTTCAAAATGGCGGATTAATTCCCATCCCCGACAACATTAGTTTTGAAGAAGCAAGCTTTGTCGAACCAACCAATTGCTGTCTGAAGGCGGTCAAAAAAGCCCAAATAACTCCCGGACAAACAGTTTTGATTGCTGGAGCAGGACCGATCGGATTAATGTTTGTAATGCTGGTGAAGTATTTTGGAGCTAGAGCTTTCGCCACCGATTTACTACCCTCCCGCATTGACAAAGCTTTAGCTGTAGGTGCAGAAGCTGCTTTTGAGGCCCGTGACGCTAACTTGGCAAATAACATTAAAGTCCTGACCGATGGTATGGGTGTAGATGTTACCCTACTTGCTGTCCCCAGCGAAAAAGCTTTCTTTCAAGCTCTAGAATGCACCCGCAAAGGCGGTAAAATTCTGTTTTTCGCCGAGTTTCCCGATGAAGTGGAAATTCCCCTCAATCCGAATGTTCTTTATCGTCGGGAAATTGATTTAATGGGAAGCTACAGTTCTTCTTACCGCTGGCAAAATTTGTCAGCAGATATTATTTTCCATCGCCGTATCGACGTTCAAGCTTTAATTAGCGATCGCTATCCATTAAAAGATCTATCTCAAGCCGTAGAACAGGCGATCGCACCTACACCGCAAACTTATAAAATTTTGATTTATCCATAAATGTTCATTACCATAATTTCCTTACTTGCTTTTTACTTTGCCTTTAACTTAGGTGCAAATGATGTTGCCAACGCCATGGGAACTTCTGTTGGTTCCAAGGCTGTTACCCTCAAACAGGCATTGATGGTAGCTGGTGTCTTAGAATTTACAGGTGCTGTCTTATTTGGACGTAAAGTGACGGAAACTCTGGCAACGAAAATCGCCAATCCCAGTTTGTTTGCTCAAACACCGCAGATATTAGTTATCGGTATGGTCACGGTACTGCTCAGCTGCGGTATCTGGCTGCAAATTGCCACCTGGTGGGGTTTACCTGTATCTTCTTCTCACGCAGTTGTAGGCGCGATCGCTGGATTTAGTTGGGTAGCCGGGGGAATCAATGCCATTGACTGGACATCCATTGCTATCATTACTCTCGCCTGGATCGTCACGCCGCTAGCCAGCGGTGCCATTGCTGCTTTATTTTATACTCAGATCAAGTGGTGGATTTTAGAACAACCGCAACAATTAAAACAATTAAATGAATGGATACCTTGGTTGAGTACAATTTTGTTGGCAATATTTGGCTTTATCGTCCTACCAGCAATCACTTCTCTAGTTGCGAGTTTTTTTGAGGAAAAATTTGGTATCAAAATACCCGCTCACGACCTATTGCTTTTAATCGCAGGAATGGGAGCGGTTG
Organism: cyanobacterium PCC 7702; assembly: GCA_000332255.1. Taxonomy (GTDB): domain Bacteria; phylum Cyanobacteriota; class Cyanobacteriia; order Cyanobacteriales; family Nostocaceae; genus Chlorogloeopsis. The sequence continues at coordinate 801,643 of KB235926.1, forward strand.
GATTGAGCTTTTATGGGTGGCGACAGCTAGATGACAAAGCAGCGCTAGCAACAACACCGCTTAGCGCTAACAATATTGTGGAACAGCTGTTCGGTAAATTCCAATTTTTAAGTGCTTGCTTTGTTTCTTTTGCTCACGGTTCCAATGATGTCGGTAACTGCGTAGCTCCCTTGGCCACGATCGCCTACATTCACACCACAGGTCAAGTTCCTACCAACGACATAACTATTCCCGTCTGGATTTTAATTTTGGGTGGTGCTGGTATCGTTACCGGCTTAGCTGTTTGGGGCAAAAAAGTCATTACCACCATTGGCGAAAATATTATTCCCCTACAACCAAGCAGTGGATTTTGTGCCGAACTCGCCACCGCTACCACTATTTTACTCGCTTCTCGGCTCGGCTTGCCCGTTTCTACTTCTCACGCTCTTGTCGGTAGTGTAGTTGGTATTGGACTGGCACAAAAACCCCGGTCAGTGCAAGTAAAAACGCTGCAAAATATTGCTAGCGCTTGGATTATCACAGTTCCTTTCAGCGCCGGAGTATCTGCCTTTATTTTCAGCATCTTTGAATCTGCCAACGCTAAATTCTAAACCCAGACTTCAGTTATTACTAAAACGAACTTGTTTTTTCCTCATGCTAATACGTAGCATTTATATTACTTTTCCTTTCTCCGGTAGTTGTTGTTGGATTTTTTCTGTATCAGAAATTACACTCTATTGGCAATTTATTAGTTCCAGAAATAAAAACCCTTTTTGAAGGCGAAAATCCATCCGCAACAGAGTTTTAGAAAGTAGCGCCTAAGTTGCTTTCTATCTTTAAAACTTGACATGTAAGTCAAAAAAGTATTGATGAACGTGATATTTTTTATCGTAAAAATAATACAGAACAGTAGCTTATTTCCAGACAATGAATTATCTGACACAATACAGAAAACAGCAATAATAACAGCGAAAGTTAACAAAAAAGCAATTTGACCGTCAACAGGTCACAGAGGTAGAAAACAAATGAGGCGATTTGAAAAGCAATCGGAGAACCTACCAACACAAGGTAATTCATTCCAACAAGCAGACGCTGCTTTACAGACCATAGTAGAAGAATTGCAAATTATTCAGCAAACGGTGCTCAAGTCTTTACAGGACGAACTCAAACAACTACAAGCGGAAAAAATGCGCTTGAGTGAGGAAGTAAAACGCTTGCAACAACAAAAAGAAGACTTGCTCCAAAGTCGCCAAATTAGTGAAATACAAGGATTGTTGCGTCAACTAGCTCAAGTTTTGGCCAGTCACATTTCCTCACAACTGCAATCTTCCCTGGAAAGTCTCGTAACTGAAGCAATGGAAGCAAGCAAACAAGCTGATAGCAGCAAATCTGCGCTCGCAAAAAATGCCAATCAAATTCTTGATAGCTTGGATGATAGTCTCACCATTACTTTTCACGCTCTGCAACAAGAATTGAAAAATTATCAAAGCACTCTTTCCCAACAGCTAGCTCAGATGTCGACGCAACAAAAACAAGGGGAAGAGATATTGACACAATTGGTTAACCGTCTGCGTGGAGAACTGGAAAAAACCACACCACAAGAAGAATCCCTCACTTGCAAACTTGCAAAGCAACAGCAACAGGATAGCTTGGAATCTGTCACGAAATTGCAATTAGATACTGCAGAACCTACAGTTATACAAACAAGCTTATCGTCAGAACTAGCACCGGCTCTTCCTGCTCCACGTCAAAAACTTCTGAAACAATTTTCACAACCGTCAGCAGTAAAACAACCATTACCTTCAAGACTAACAAAGATAACGTTGGTGTCAGCAACAGGAATTTGCTTGCTGCTGCTATCAACACTGGTGTCATCACTTTATAACATAGCGATTAAAGTGATTTTCGCTCCAGGCATTGAAATTTTGGGAGCGTTTGAAGCAGAACAACTACTACCGCCATCATTGGGAAATATATTGTTAATTTTAATGCTGAGAATGTTGGTAGTGGTACCGATGATACTGGTATTTGCTCCTATATTGCACCCGCAAGTATGGGAAGATTTGCAAGACTTGGTAGGGGGGTCAGCGTCAAAAAAGCCCAACACTGCTAATGACAGATCAAAACGGGTGTTGTTGCTATCAATAGTGAGTGGATGTTTTTTATTTTTATCTCAGGTATTGATTTATATTGCCATTAGTCAAATAGCAACAGGAATGGCGATCGCGCTTTTATTTATCTATCCAGCAATCAGCGGACTGCTAGCGTGGTTTTTATTCCGCGATCGCCCTGGTTTGTTCCGCAAAAGTGCGATCGCCTGCATTCTTGGCGGTCAGGTATTGGTATTAGCTGGATCTTCCACTTTTCCCGCAAAAGTAGTTACCTTCGGTAGCACTACAGCGATCGCTTCCGGAATAGCTTTTGCAATCTACGTGATTTTGACGCGTATCTGCGCAGCAAAACTGCATCCTGTTTCTTTTACCTTGATTAACTTCGCTACTATGTTGGGGTTGTCCTTGCTTGGCTTGTTGCTTTCTCTACCAATAAATGGCGGCCTGCAACTCCAGTCTAGTAACTTTTTAGAATTAATACTAAGCGCTTTTATTTTGGGTGTATTTACCCTGTTTGGCTATTTGTTCAATCATATCAGCATTCGCAAACTAGGAGCTTCCCATGCAGCAGTTTTTGGTGCCACTGTTCCTGTTTTAACTGTGATTTTAGCTGGGTTAATTATTCAAGAAAGTTTGCAAATTGTACAAATTTTCGGAGTTTTGTTAGTTACCGGCGGTGCAATTGCTTTCAGTTATGAAAAAATGCGAAATTTCATGAAAGCATCTCAAACAACCTAGCGAATCATAATTTGAACAAAAACCAAAATTACCAAAAATAAATTTACCAAAGAGCAGTAAAACATTGCCCAAACAAAAAGGAAGTTTTCACCAGAACGGCATTTTTGTAAAGGTTTTTACATTATAGATGCCTTTGTCATTGGTAAAATAAACGGAAATCTTCTTACAAAATAAAAGGTTTTTAGCTTGGAATTATCACTGGAATTTGAGGAAGTGGACTTTTCCTCAGGATAGTTATCCTGTCTGAAGGTGGTAGAGATTGATGACAACGACTTCTTTCCTTACCGAGGGAAATCCTTTGCCTTTGAACCGCTCGGACATCTTCGTGTTCAGACATGGAAGAATTAATACTTGGAAATTGCTATGAATTTTTGACAAAAAGCTTCGGGCGAAAATCAGCCTTGAAATACATATTTATGTTTAAATAACTGGCAAAAATTGTGGTGAAATAATTTGAAAAAACGTAGACATTTCTGCCAAATTGCCAGAAAATATTCTGGAAATAACTATTATGACTACCAAGAATTACCAAAGTTAAAGCATAATAGATCATCTAAATAAAGTAATTGCTGGCAGTGGGGTGTATACTACGCAATTTCTGTTGACTGAGAACTGTAAACGTGCTAATCAATTGTCTGTAATATGAGTAACGATGTAGATCTGATCAAACGCCTCGGCCCTAGCGCGATGGATCAGATCATGCTTTATCTGGCCTTTAGTGCCATGCGGACGAGCGGGCACAGGCATGGGGCATTTTTGGATGCAGCTGCAACCGCAGCCAAGTGTGCCATATACATGACTTATTTAGAGCAGGGACAAAACCTGCGAATGACAGGACATTTACATCACTTGGAACCAAAGCGGGTAAAAGCGATTGTTGAGGAAGTAAGACAGGCGCTGACCGAGGGAAAACTATTAAAAACTCTCGGTTCTCAAGAACCACGCTATCTAATTCAATTTCCTTACGTGTGGATGGAAAAATATCCCTGGCGTCCAGGGCGCTCCCGCGTTCCCGGTACTAGCTTGACTAGTGAGGAAAAAAGACAAATCGAGCAAAAATTACCGCCCAACCTTCCTGATGCTCAGTTAATAACTTCATTTGAGTTTTTAGAGTTAATAGAATTTCTGCACAAGCGATCTCAGGAAGATTTGCCAAAAGAACACCAAATGCCTTTGAGTGAAGCTTTAGCGGAGCACATCAAGCGCCGCTTGCTTTATTCTGGTACGGTAACGCGCATAGACTCTCCTTGGGGAATGCCTTTCTACGCCCTGACCCGTCCTTTTTATGCTCCAGTCGACGCCCAAGAGCGTACCTACATCATGGTAGAAGATACAGCTCGCTACTTCCGAATGATGCGAGATTGGGCGCAAAAAAGACCCAACACCATGCGGGTATTAGAAGAACTAGATATCCCGCCAGAAAAGGTAGAGCAGGCCATGGAAGAACTAGATGAAATTATCCGCGCATGGGCAGACAAGTATCACAAAGACGGTGGAGTACCAACAATCTTGCAAATGGTTGTTGGCAAAAAAGAAGATTAACAATCAAATAAAAAAACTTAGCGCTTTCTCCTCGTGCTGTTGGGGAAGGCGCTAAAAACCGTATCCTTGTTAAAATTCCCCTTTACCTTACCTAGTATTTGGCTCTGGGAGTGGAGATATATTGGGATTCGCTGGAGTTGGCGTTGTTTCAAAAGTTGGTTGAAAAGGCGTTGTGGTATTTGCAGGGATAAAAGACGGCAATGGTGAAAAGCCAGTCACGCTAAAGTCGCTAGCATCAATACAATTATCCAAAGCTTGGGAAGGAGCTAAATTAGCTGCAGTGCGCAAACCCACTACACATTGAGCAAAGCGTACTGGCAACAAACTCCGGCTGCAGTAATCTAATACCGTTGGGTCAACCGTCTGCTGGGTATTTTGACTGAGAGCAACTACACATCGGCGCAAATCCTCAGGGCGTCTGGCTTTGCTGCAACGAGGAAGTGCATCCGCAGGGGCAATTTTTGTTTGTTGCCCAATTTTACTGACGCAAGCAGATAAGTCTTTGGGATACAAAGCTTCTGCACAAGCTTGGGATGCTGGTTGTACGGCGATCCCTGCCCTTAAAAGTTCAGCTGTGCAAATACGGTAATCGTAGGGACTTCCTCCATAATAATCGGAGTAAGCCAGAGTGGGAAGGGCCACTGCCAACCATCCCAGTACAGTCAATATTGGTGTTGTCGCCCTGCAAATGTCTACTTTGGGGCTGTTTTTTGTTTTTGGCATTTCCGTTCTGCTCCAATCACCCAAGTTATGCTATTTCATCTTAAAAGTTGGCTTGAACTGCTGCTATTAAAACAAATATTATTTCTACAGCAAACTGAAAAATTTGCCAAAGCGCCAATTGCAGTCAATGTACAATATATTATTAACAGTGGCAAAAGTTGCAAATTTTGCTGCTTGCAATTGCTAAGGTGCGCAGGTACTGCAAAACTCATACTTGAGATGAAAACAGTACGGTAAAGCACTTTGTTAACACTCAGCCAGCAGTGGATTGGGGAGGCAGTTAGTTACCCAGTAAAACTTTGAAGGGTTTCCTCCGTTGTAGAAACTACCGTTGAAAAAAACTCAGCGGTCCAACTATTGCTGAAGACAAAAGCAAGTTTGACGGATATCTGGATAATTTCGTCAAATAGTGTGTTAATGTAGAAAATTTGGCAACATTTGAATCAGGATTAATCAAGGAAACTCATGTCCCGATACAGAGGACCACGTCTTAGAATTGTACGTCGCCTGGGTGAATTGCCAGGATTAACTCGCAAAAGTGCCAGACGCTCCTATCCCCCCGGACAGCACGGTCAAAACCGAAAGAAGCGTTCTGAGTATGCAATACGTCTCGAAGAAAAACAAAAACTTCGCTACAATTACGGCTTGACAGAAAGGCAACTGCTGCGCTACGTGCGCAAAGCCAGACGAGTTACTGGTTCTACCGGTCAAGTACTGCTGCAGTTGCTAGAAATGCGGCTGGATAATACTGTTTTTCGCTTGGGTATGGCTCCCACGATTCCGGCGGCGCGCCAGTTGGTCAGTCACGGTCACGTGACCGTGAACGGTCGCGTCGTGAACATTCCCAGTTATGAGTGTCGTCCCGGAGAAGTTATCGGAGTTAGAGACAAAGAAAAATCTAGAAAGTTAGTTGAAGCTAACTTGCAATATCCCGGTTTGGCAAATCTTCCCAGTCACCTGGAGTTTGACAAAAATGCTTTAGTTGGCAAAGTAAATGGTGTGGTTGAGCGGGAATGGGTAGCGTTGAATATTAACGAACTGCTTGTGGTTGAGTACTACTCGCGACAAGCATAGTCATATCGATAGGTGGCTAATAGCTAATAGAACTTAACTATTAGCTATTAGCTATTAACCGCCAATTTGGGACATGGTACGAGTATAAACGCCTGTTTTGGTGCCGGAAAAACGCTGTTTAAAATTAATTTCTGGTTTGATGGCGAGCAATTCCCGCACTTGTTTTTGTATTTCTGTGGTTTGGATTCCAGTACGGAGAGCGGTTTTAAGGTCTATTTGTCCGGTTTCGTTTAACAAGCAGGGGCGCAACCAACCATCAGCTGAAAGGCGTATGCGATTGCAGCGATCGCAAAAACACTCGGACATTTGGCTGATAAATCCTAGCGTTCCCTTAGCTCCTGGAATTTGAAATACATCTGCCGGTCCGTTACCACGTACTTGAGCTTCTGTCAACCCCCAATGCTCGCGAATGCGCTGGCGTAATTCGGCTGAAGAAATCCAACCGCGATCGCCAAACAATTGAGCATTGCCAATCGGCATAAATTCAATGAACCGGACGTGCCATTGCTGGTCAATGGTTAAGGCTGCCAAATCTAAAACTTCACCGTCGTTGACACCAGGAATCACAACCACGTTTAATTTTAGGGGATCAAAGCCAACACGAGCAGCTGTTTGAATACCATTCCAGACATCTAACCAGCGCGATCGCCCGCGACTGTTACCGATAATGTGGTCAAAGGTATCGGGATTGAGAGAATCCAGACTGATGTTAATGCGCCGCAAGCCAGCATTGTAGAGGTCTTGAGCCATGGAAGCAAGTAAAAAGCCGTTAGTCGTCATCGAGAGATCTTGAGTTTGCGGAAAAGAAGCGATCGCCCTGACCAAATCTACCACACGCGGACGTAATAGCGGTTCTCCTCCAGTCAAACGAAATTTAGTAAATCCCAAGGGGATAAAAACCTCTTGTATTAAGGCGAGCAGTTCCTCATCAGTTAATATATTTTGCTTGAGAATGTATTCAAGGTCTGCCCCTTGTGGCATACAGTATTGACAGCGGAAATTACAGCGATCGATTAAACTAATGCGAAGGTAATCTACCTGGTTCATGATTTTATATGAGTTATCTTATTGCTTCAATAAATATAAATTTGTCAAGTGAAAATTTTTGATGATTTTTCCACCATTGTACTAACTTCTTTTCAACTATCTTGGTTTTGACTTAGGATTAGTAGATTTTGGCTGAAAGCATCAGATAGTTGTGTACTCAGTACCGACAGCGGGTCTCTGCAGTCTTGAGCATGATTTGCAGCTGGTTAGAAATTTTTACTTGCACAAGACAATTGGTTCGCTTGTTTCTTGGCGCCAGAGAGGATTTAACCCTCGGAATTTGTCTCCATAAACAAATTCATGGCTTTGAGACCATCTGTCATTTTATTAAATTAAATCAGAATATTGCTCCTTTATAATTTGTGATGAAAGTGCAAGCAAGGGTGGTGATGAAAGCAGTTTAATTCTCATTTTTTTAAGTTAATCACACACCCTGGGTAAAAAGCTGAGGTTATCAGCTTGGCTTGTAATTACATCAATCCTTCAATTCCATTAACTCTTGAAATTGAAAATTAGTCTGGACAGGTTGAGAACAACCTTCAACTTCGGGGGTCAGAGAACAAATAGCTTCTGTCGTTGTTTCAAAGCAATTTGATGATCCAATGGTTTTTAAGAATCCGGAACGTTCTAATAGCTGTTTGACTTGGGGTTGCAAACCTGTGAGAATTAAGCGGCAATTACGTCGTTTCAAGTCGTGGTAAATATCCTCCAAAGCAACTAATCCAGTTGTATCCATGTTTGGCACGAAGCGCATCCGTAAAATTAAATACTTGACTTGCGGTTCTTCTCGCAGGAAAGTAACAAATCTTTCTGCAGCACCAAAAAATAAAGGTCCATCTACCCGATAAACAGCAATTTCTTTGCCTAATTCCAGAGGAGCGCCAGGTGGAAATACTTCTGCTTCGGGTATTTTAGCAAGGCTCAAATCGCTCATGCGTTTAATGAACAAAACTCCAGCAGCAATCAATCCCACTTCCACAGCCACAACTAAGTCCAGCAGGATTGTTAGCGACCAAGTTAGAATCATGACAGCAAAATCCGAGTAGGTAGCGCGTGCTAGTAAGCCAATAGCCTCCCACTCAATCATCCGCACGCTAACCACCATTAAAATTCCAGCCAGCGCAGCTAAAGGAATATGTGCGGCCAAAGGTGCTAAAGTTAAGACGATAACAGCTAAGGTAATACCGTGAATTACCCCCGATAATCGGGTTTTACCGCCAGAACGAACATTAACAGCAGTACGAGCGATCGCTCCTGTAGCTGGAATACCACCAAAAAAGGGAACAACGATATTTGCCAACCCTTGACCAATTAATTCGCGATCGCTATTATGTTTCTCGCTGACGGTCATACCATCAGCCACTACTGCTGATAGCAATGATTCTATACTTCCCAGTGCTGCTAAAGCCAAAGCCGGATTAATTAACTCTCGCACCAGACTAAAATCATACCAGTGGGGAATAGCTTGGAGCTTCGGTAAAGATTGGGGAATGTTGCCAATTGTAGGTACGTCGAGATGAAAATAAGCAGCTATTGCTGTTGCTAGCACCAAACCCACTAAAGAACCTGGAATTGTTGTATTAATTCTGGGCCAAAACAATTTGGTAGCAATTACAACCATCGCTAGCATAATAGCTGCCCAATTTAAAGCTTGTATGTGAGTTAGAGTTTGCCAAAGTCCCGACAGAAAATGTTCGCTGCGCGGTAGTTGTAAACCAAGGAAATTATTCATTTGACCGCAAAAAATAATGACAGCAATACCATTAGTAAAACCTGCTGTCACCGGATAGGGAATAAACTTTACTAGCCGTCCAAGCTTGGCAATACCCAAAGCTACCTGAATAATGCCAGCCATTACCCCAGCAATCCAAACTTTTTCAATGCCATACTTAGCGACAATTCCCACCAAGATAACGGCCATTGCACCCGTTGGTCCTGTAATCTGTACTGGAGAACCGCCAAAGATTGCCGCTACAATTCCTGCAACAATAGCAGTGTAAAGTCCTGCTTTTGGTTCTACTCCACTTGCCACTGCAAAAGCTAAAGCTAAAGGTAATGCTACCACTGCTGCTGTCAGCCCTCCGGTCACATCGCCGCGCAGTCTGTTTAACCAGCGATTCAGACGCAAAAGCTGCGGTTGTTCAAGGGTATTAAAGATTATCATACAGTCCGTTTTCACTCTCCCACATAGTTTATTGATGACGCGCACTCAAAGATTCTCAGTGCTGCATCCGGTAGTTGGACCAGAGCGAGCTAATGTCCCACTCTCAATGGCTGAGTTTTTTCATCCTGTCCTGGGGTAGTCAAGATTTTTATATATCAGCATATTTATATATTCAAAACTTTGCAGACACTTTAACATTTATGTTATTATTCAGCAAGTGAGAAGATCTAATATCGGTCAGAAAGACATTATGAGTAAAAGTAGTTTTTAGGTCTAAGCTCGAGAAAAATGTTAAAGTAACTGAAGAGATTTGCAGATACAAAAATACTTAAGATGGTATTTAAAGCAAGTTATTTTAAAGCGGATCTTTTTAAAGTCTTGTCTAACCCAGTGCGAATTCAAATCTTAGACACTTTGAGAAAAGGAGAGCAAAGCGTCAACTATATTGCTGAATGGCTGGAGTTAGAGGCTTCTTCGGTGTCTCAGCAATTAGCAGTACTGCGTAGTCGTAATCTAGTAACAAGCCGCAAACAGGGAAACTACGTCTTCTACTCTATAAAAGACCCAGCTATTTTTAAGGTTTTAGATGCAGCTTTAGAAGTATTCAACAATCACCTAGTAGAAGTGCGCGATACCTTAGAAAAACTAGAGTAAAGAATTTCTTAGCAAAGAAGCTGGCAATTTTACCATCGATAAAACCTGTTTTTATTATCTCATGAAAGATGGGGTAAATTTACGGGATAAAAATATCATTTTCCTATTTTCTACCACAAACATGAGGTCAGCAGCAGCAAGCGTTGCCAGTTCCATTAGAGATCTGACTTCATGAAATTTTTCTCAATGATACAAATGCTAAGATTTTCTTGGAAACATAACGTGTACTTAATTGGCGCGCTAATTTTGCATTGAATCTGTAAAGACCCGGTTCCTTAAGGAACCGGGTTTATTGTCCCTCGTTTGTGATAACTTGAACTTATGTCAGCACCTATTACTCCTCCAACTACTAAGCCCCATCGTCCGCATTTTTCTTCCGGTCCATGTGCTAAGCGTCCTGGTTGGTCTGTTGCTGCTCTAGAAGATGCTTGTGTAGGGCGCTCTCACCGTTCCGAAGATGGCAAAGCCAAGCTCAAAGAAGTAATAGACCGATCCAAGAAAATTTTGGGTGTACCTGGAGATTACCGCTTGGGTATCGTTCCCGCTTCCGATACAGGTGCGGTGGAAATGGCTCTGTGGTCAATGCTCGGAAAACTTCCCGTAGATATTTTGGCATGGGAAAGCTTTGGTCAAGAATGGGTAAAGGACGTGGTGGACGAACTTCAGTTACCCGATACTCGGATTTTGAAAGCACCTTACGGAAGCTTACCAGATTTAAGGGAAGTGGATTTTAGCCGCGATGTAGTATTTTTGTGGAACGGAACAACTTCCGGGGTATGCGTTCCCAATGGTGATTGGATTGCAAGCGATCGCGCAGGATTGACAATTTGCGACGCTACCTCAGCAGTTTTTGCCATGGATATACCTTGGGAAAAGTTAGATGCAGTCACCTATTCTTGGCAAAAAGTCTTGGGTGGAGAAGCTCAACACGGTGTGATAATCCTTTCACCCCGTGCGGTGGAACGTTTGGAAACTTACAAACCGCCACGCCCTCTACCCAAAGTATTTCGCCTCACGCAAAAAGGCAAATTAATAGAAGGAATTTTTCAGGGAGACACCATCAACACGCCATCAATGCTGTGCGTAGAAGATGCACTAGACGGACTAAAATGGGCAGAAACTATTGGTGGACTTCCTGGTTTGATCAGTCGCAGTCAAGCCAACCTCGCAGCTATTACTCGCTGGGTAGAGCAGAGCGATTGGGCGGATTTCTTAGCCCAAAAGCCAGAAACTCGTTCTTGTACCTCTATTTGTCTGAAGATTGTAGATGCCTGGTTTACTGAACTCAACCCCGAACAGCAAGGACAGTGTGCAAAAAAACTAGCTAAACTCTTGGAAAAAGAGCAAGTAGCTTACGATATCGCTGCTTACAGAGCCGCACCTCCAGGAATTAGAATTTGGGGTGGTGCAACAGTCGAAACAAGCGATATTGAAGCTTTGCTACCTTGGCTGGATTGGGCTTATGCTACAGTCAAGGCGGAATTGAAAGCGTAGAAAAATCACAGGCGCCATTCTCACCAGAGCACAACAACTTCTGGAACAAAGGTAAAAAAGCTCCACTTCCAGTAAGTGGAGCACTACGGTCAAAACCTCATCTGTTTAGCTAACATCGGGTTAAGTACAAAACCTGTTTGAAAATCCCAACAAGCGATCGCTCGTCGGATGAACTGGAAAGAAATTTCTGGGAACTGGGTGCTCATTCCCCGAAGACCCATCGGTATAATTCATTTTCTTGGAGGTGCATTTGTAGCCACTGCACCCCACATTACCTATCGTCTGTTACTAGAAAACACAGCAGAAAAAGGCTTTATCGTTGTAGCGACCCCATTTGTCAATACTTTCGATCATCAAGCGATCGCCGAACGAGTCCTGGTCAATTTCGAACGCGCTCTCGTACGCTTAGAAGACGCAGGAGTATTGAGCAAAGGCTATCTACCTATTTACGGAATCGGACACAGCATGGGGTGCAAGCTCCACTTACTTATAGGTAGTCTGTTTCCAGTAGAACGCGCCGGTAACATTCTTATTTCCTTCAACAATTATGCGGCCCGCGATGCTATTCCTTTCCTGGAACAATTCAATTACAGTTTTCAGTTCTATTACAATTTTGGGCTCGAATTTATTCCTTCCCCCCAAGAAACTATCAAACTCGTTCAAGAACGCTACAAAGTCCGCCGCAATCTGATTATCAGATTTACCAACGACAGTATCGATCAGTCCCCAGCTTTAACCGAACTGCTACAAAAACGCTTTCCAACAATGGTCACAGCAAAAACCCTTCCAGGAAACCACCTTACTCCCCTCACCCAAGACGTCAAATGGCAACCAGGAAATGAATTTAACCCCTTTGATGCTGTCGGACAATGGTTTAAACAAGAAATGTACCGGGATTTTTACCAGCTTCAACGCACTATCTTGTTTTGGCTCAACCCCTTATCTTCTTCTAACTAACTTTTTCCCCTAACACTTGATACGATTGAAAGTCAAAATATTCCCAACAAACTATTAAAATTACCTATGGGAATCTAGCGTGCGATGATTTCTTTGCTTGAGCAGCTAAGCGTTCATAATTAAAAGCACAACTATCTTTTATGTTTCAAATCCTAGTCATTGATGATGACCCTGCGGTACAAATTTTACTCAAAAGAATGCTGGAAAAACAGGGTTATGAGGTAGTTAGTGCCAACAGCGGTGAGGAAGGAATTAAACAAGCTTTAGCTTGCCATCCAGCATTGATAATTTGCGATTGGATCATGCCAGGAGGAATGAACGGCTTAGAAGTTTGCCGGCACATCAAGGCAATTCCAGAATTGTCTACTACCTTTTTTATCCTACTAACATCTTTAGATTCAGTTGCCGATCGCGTCAAGGGACTAGATGCAGGTGCTGATGATTTTATCACCAAACCCATAGAACAGAACGAATTGCAAGCCCGAGTTAGAGCTGGATTGCGCCTCCACCAGTTAAGTCGAGACCTGCAAATCCAAAAGCAAATTTTAGAAGCTGAATTAGAGGAAGCAGCAGAATACGTGCGATCGCTTCTACCTTCACCGATGACAGAACCTTTAAGAATCGATTTTCGCTTCATTCCTTCCCGCCAACTCGGTGGAGATTGTTTTGATTACTACTGGCTTGATTCCGAATATCTGGCAATCTATCTGTTAGACACTGCTGGACACGGACTGCGAGCTACTCTTCCTTCAATTTCTGTACTGAATTTGTTACGCTCCCGGGCTTTGAAAAACTTAAACTACTATAAACCCAGCGAAGTACTCAAAGCATTAAACGATACTTTCCAAATTAATTATCAAAATGACAAATACTTTACTATTTGGTACGGTGTTTACAACTGCGTTCAACGTCAATTAATATATTCTACCGCCGGACATCCACCAGCAATATTAATTACAGTCAAATCCACAAATATTAGCGAAGTCAAGTTGCTAAGAACTCCCGGTATTCCGATCGGAATGTTTCCCAAAATTAGCTATGTTGATGAACTTTGCCATATTGAAGAAGATAGCACTCTCTACATTTTTAGTGATGGTGCCTACGAAATCACTCAATCTGACGGAAAACTTTGGGGTTTAGATAATTTTGTCAAAATGGTTGTTAACAGCAATCACCACCTCGAACAGATCGTCAACCAGCTCGTAGCTTTAAAATCCCAAGGCAGTTTTGATGATGATTTATCCATACTACAATTGAAGTTTAATTAATTTCTACTGCCCCCTGTCAAAGATTTGTTTCTGATTGGAGACAACAGCTTTTTGAAATTCATCTTGATTGGGAAAAATTTCAAATATTTGATCCATACCAGTTAATTCAAATAATATCTTTATCTGCTCGTTTATAGAACAAATAACCAATTTTTTCTCGGCGGCTTGCAAAGTTTTAAAAGCTAGTACTAAAGCACCCAGACCAGAGCTATCCATAAATGTCACATCTTGCAAGTCAACTAAGACTATTTTGACTTCCGTTTTTAATATTTCAGCAATTTTGGCTCGAAATTCTTGGGATTTTTTAGAGTCTAAAATTCCACTTGGTTGAATAATTTTTACTAAAGAATCCATGGTATTTAACTAATTTTAATTTTCTCAATATTTTCTAAATTTATCATTATATAAAACTAGAAAATTTTAAATTATTTATCATACTGTTTTTATGCCAGTATTTTTGCTGTTTTAAGTGTATTATGTTTAACTTTAAATTGAGCAGAAAGGAACTGTAACTTTAAAAATTTAAATTTTTTCTCAAAAAAATTACCATTTCTTAACAAAATTTGTATATCTTTCTCTTTGACGGTAATGATAGACTTTTGTCAGGTATAAAAAAGCTACCGTTAATATGTAATTTGCACATGATGAGCGCAACAGCAGCAAACTCTACAAATAGGCTGCTAAAAAGCCGTTACAGCGACCGGGGGAGTATATACTTGTTTGCTCCGATGGTGGATTTCAATGTAATGGCGGAAGTTGGAGAAACTCCCCCCTAACCAGAGATGTAATGTGATGCGGTAGTAAATTTGTTGGTGAATCAGACAACCCTGGAATTACTCCTAATTCTCAATAACCTGATTCGGTGAGTTTGATATTGCGCGATCGCTTTTCCTATCTTTGCAGAATTGGAAGCTTGTTGGTTTTCGTCACTTCATTTTCTTGGTCTGATAAATTCGGCGATTAATTCTCGTTTTTCGGAAGAATTGTCAACAATTGTTAACTAAAAGCAACAGTCATAACAAATATGAATAGCCGAAATCATCCTTACCAGTGGCAAAAATTCAAGAAACAATTGTATTGAACTTATTAAAAGGTTTGCCTACAAGCATTGGTATTCAAATGCGAAATTTACTGTATCGGCAGCTATTTGCCACAATGGGCAAGTCAGTTTTTATTCAGTACGGCGTAGAATTCGTAGCACCTAGTTGCATTGAACTAGGAGACAAAGTGGCAATTTTTCGAGGAGTTAATATTAATGCCAGCGGACATCAAAACAACAAAATCCACCTTGCAGATGAAGTTGTAATTGATTATGGAGTAGACATCAGAGCATTGGTCAACACTTCTATTTATATAGATAAACGTACTTTTATTGGTCCTTACGTGTGTATTGCCGGTCCTGGAGATATTAAAATCGGTAAAGATTGTTTGATAGCAGCACATTCAGGCATATTCGCTAAGAATCATATTTATTCAGATCCAACTCAGCTAATAACATCCCAGGGCGTAACGTGCCAAGGAATCGTCATCGAAGACGACTGTTGGCTAGGTTCGGGAGTGAAAGTATTGGATGGAGTTACCATTGGTAAAGGTAGCGTTGTCGGTGCAGGAGCGGTGGTGACAAAAAACATCCCTCCCTTGTCTGTTGCTGCGGGCGTACCTGCGCGAGTAATAAAAAGCCGTCAGGACAAGGAATTTATCGATTCTCGATTACAAAGTATTGTCAAAAATATATCCAGATTTTAATTTCTACAAGGACTCACCTTGGCTTTATAAAGTAGCTTGTCTCCTTGACGGTAACCAGTGTAGCGCACTTTGACAATTTCTCCTGTTTGAGCATTTCCGTCCATTAACTGGTGAAATCGAGGATCGTAGGGTAATTCTGCTCCTACCGGTGCGATCGCTTCTACTCCCCATTGTTGTAAAAGTTTTTCCAGAGGTTTTTCCACCAAGGGAAGTATATTGATAGCGGGTAGCTGGGGATTTTCCCGTGCTTTGCATGCAGCGGTGGGAAATTGTAATAGTAAAGATTCCAGCAGTTGCAAACTTGATTGCTGAAACTGTTGTTGCAAAAGAGATTGCTGCTCGGAAAGCAAAAGTTGCAAGCGATCGCACTCTTTTTTTAAATTTATTATTTGTGATAACAATTCTGGCTCAGATGCAACTCGCTCTGGTACTGACGGTTGAGAAGAAAAAGTTGCTACAAATGCCTGCGGTGATATCCGCAGGGCGCGCGCTAACTTCAGCGCTACATCTACCCGAATCTGTTCTACTCCCAACCGTCGCAACCGCAAAATCTGACGCTCGGAAACGCCAGCAGTACGACTGAGTGCCCTCAAGCTGGAAACACCTGCTTGTTGCATCAAATCTTGTAACTTGAAAGTGAAATCGTTTTTGGACATATTTGCTAAATGGCGGGACTAGCTACTAACCATTAGCTATTTTTATTCTTCCAGCAAACTTCTCAACATCCAAGCAGTTTTTTCGTGTACTTGCATCCGCTGAGTTAATAAGTCGGCAGTGGGTTCGTCGTTTACTTGTTCTACGATGGGAAAAATAGAACGTGCAGTTCGCACCACAGCTTCCTGTCCTTCCACCAAAAGACGAATCATTTCTGTTGCTTTCGGAACTCCAGGAGTTTCGGGAATAGAACTGAGTTGGACGAATTCACTGTAAGTCCCGGGTGCTGGATAACCAAGAGCTCTAATACGTTCGGCTATTAAATCTACTGCCAAAGCTAGCTCTGTATACTGTTGCTCGAACATCAAATGTAAGGTTTGAAACATCGGTCCGGTGACATTCCAGTGAAAGCTATGAGTTTTGAGATACAGGGTGTAGGTGTCAGCTAATAAACGAGATAACCCTTGAGCAATTTTTGCTCTGCTAGCTTCGTCGATTCCAATATCGATGGGTAAAGATGTTTGAGTTTGCATAAGTCTTCAGTCTTGTTTGAAATTAATTAACGGTCACAACCAGCTACTTTCTTACGCCAAGTGCTTGCTCAACACGCTTTTAGGAGCTTTGCGGACTCGAGCTAGGATTGTTTGTTTCCCCAAACGCTGGCAAGCTTCATAACGGTGACATCCGGAAAATCCGTAATACTGTCCGTCCACTTCCAGAACTTCTATGGGTTGTTGCTGTCCGATCTGGCGAATCGATTCCATTAACATTTCCACTTTTTTGGGATCGTTTTGGCGCGGTAGAGGACGTTTGATTTGGTTGATAGGAATTTCTTGCACTCTCACCATGAGCTGTTTCCTTTTTGCTAGTTTCTCTTTAATCATAATCGTTATGACTTTAAATTGCAACTAATCTAATTGTAAAGGATTATGATGTTGCAAGAATCATTGGCAAACTATCGCCGCAAAGGAATTACACTACAAAGAAAATTTGTGGTCGAACCGAAACGGTACTTGTTTTTGCCAGCCGAATCAAGTGAATTACTATGAAAATCTCGCTCTGGCGTTGTTCCTACACTGCACTAACAGCCTTTTGTTTGTTAGGACTGACAGTCGTATCCTATTCCGACAAAACCACCAAAGATGTGGAACTACAAGTTGGAATAGTGCAGCGATTTGGGGATCGTCCTCAACAAAAGCTGCAATTAGAACCCGTGAAAGGCGATCGCTTGCGACTGGTATTTGCAGAGGGAAATCAGCAGCAAACCTTAGTGACCGATAATCCTGTCAAGCTGGAAGTGACGATGCAATCTTTAGCACAACCAGCACTAGAGGAACAAGTAGTGCTAGGGACCTATCGCAGTTACGAAACAGCAGAAGACGAAGCGAAGAAATGGCGTGCTCAAGGAATAGAAGTAGAAATAGCCCAACCAGAGCGTTGGCAAGTATGGGCAAAACGAGACGTTTACAACACTCCTTTACTGCGTAGGTTGTTATTAAAAAGCATCCAAGCTGCTGGTAATAAAG
Organism: cyanobacterium PCC 7702; assembly: GCA_000332255.1. Taxonomy (GTDB): domain Bacteria; phylum Cyanobacteriota; class Cyanobacteriia; order Cyanobacteriales; family Nostocaceae; genus Chlorogloeopsis. The sequence continues at coordinate 819,320 of KB235926.1, forward strand.
TGGCATACGTGGATATAAAAATTCGGCGACAGATAGCGAAAGTCACCTGGAAAGTCAATGGGAAAGTTTATAGTCGCGATCGCCTGGAAATTAGCAGTAACAAAAATTTAATTCGAGTCAAAACAGGTAATAACTTAGAGAATACTAGTTTGTATGCCGGACGCATGCAATTGCAACCGAATGCCTACGGAAGTTTTACTCTCGTCAACAAAGTTCCCTTAGAAACTTATTTGCGTGGAGTAGTACCGCACGAGATTGGTACAAAAGTTCCACCAGCAGCATTAGAAGCACAAGCAATTATCGCCCGCACCTACGCCCTGCAAAACCTGCAGAGATTTGCCATCGATAATTACCAATTGTGTGCAGATACTCACTGCCAAGTTTATTATGGTTTGACAGGAGTAACACCCCAAACAGACCGGGCGATCGCAGCCACTGAAAACATGGTGTTAACTTACAAAAATCAGCTAGTAGATGCTCTTTATTCTTCGACAACAGGCGGAGTTACAGCTGCATACAGCGACGTTTGGAATGGACAAGACCGCCCTTACCTACAACCAATAGTAGATGCTCCCGATCGACTTTGGAACCTGAACAAGCAAAATCTAGCAGACGAAAATAACTTTAAGCAGTTTATCAAGCTGCGCAAAGGATTTAACGAAAGTGAGTGGGACACTTTTCGCTGGCGCAGGGAAAGCAGTCTAGAAGAGATAGCCAAAGGGTTGCAGAAATTTCTCAAAGTCAAAAACAGTCCCTACGCCAAATTTAAAGTTATCAAACAGATGAAGATAGTTGAGCGCAGTCGGAGCGGACGCATTCTCAAACTAGCAGTTAACACTGACATCGGGACATTTTATTTACACAAAGACGAAGTTCGCAGCGCCTTTTTCGCTCCTGTGAGCACCCTATTTTACCTAGAACCTGTCAAGAAGGACAAACCAGGACTGTGGGGATACGCTTTTGTAGGTGGTGGACTCGGACATGGAGTTGGTTTAAGTCAAACCGGCGCACAAAATTTAGCTAAGTTAGGTTGGTCTACTCAAAAGATACTGCAGTTTTACTATCCCGGTACTCAAATTCAAGCTTTCAACAATCACATTAAGCTGGCGCACAAAAATTGAACTTGACGGATAATTGCATGCAACGCCCTTATTTCTCAACAGCACTTCCGCTGTCAACCAGAGCGATAAAGCAGGAACACAAATAGCTGCGCTCCTGCCTATGATATAAATTAGACGTTCTACAAATTAGTTTTGAAAGCAGACACAAACGAGGAAGAAATTTCTCTAACTGTGCGCTGCTTTTTTGTCTGAACTATCTCCACGTCAGAGATAGGTGTGTAAGGTGCGGAAATTTTTAGTAAAGCTCTTCTTCTTTGTGTGTTTCGATGACGCAATCGGAAGTTGGGTAAGCAACGCAGGTGAGAACGTATCCAGCTTCAATTTGATCGTCGTCTAAAAATGACTGATCGCTTTGATCGACAGTACCGGATATGAGTTTACCAGCACAGGTAGAGCAAGCACCAGCACGACAAGAATACGGTAAGTCTATACCAGCTTCTTCAGCCGCATCTAAAATGTACTGATCATCTGGAACTTCAATTGTTTTGTTTAGACCTTCAGCTTCGTTAATAAGTGTAACTTTATAGGTTGCCATGCAGTAATCCTCTCTTTCTCAAACGGCAGTATAAGTTATCCTAAAGCAAACACCACGGCCGATCTCGTGGGATTAGCCGCCTGCTAAATTTTGCTTCACTTTTGATACTACGGGAAAAATAAAAAGATGTAACTGGAAATTGACCGCGATTAGTAATGAAATTTAGTTGGGTCATATCTATAAATTTTTCTTATATTAAAATCTCAGTTTTGGCAAGTGTATTAGATAAATTTATAGATACTCCTAAAATAGTTAATATCAACAAACTCTTTTTGGCTACGCATCTATGGGAGGTTTGAGACCTCTATCAATTTAGCTACAGACTCAAGCTTAACAACAAGACAACCAGCTTTAATATAGGGTAAGTAACAATGGAAAAGGCAAAACTGCGGGTAGGTTTGGTCGGTACTGGGTATGTAGCAAAGCAAAGAGCAGATGCGCTGCGGCGTGACGGACGGGTAGATTTAGTCGGCGTTGCTGGTCATACTCAGGAAAAAACCGAAGCCTTTGCTAGGAATTTCCACTGTCCGGTAGTATTTTCCTCTTGGCAAGAACTAGTAGCAAAAGATGATGTAGACCTGGTCGCGATTTGCACTATTAACCGAGATCACGGCGCGATCGCCAAAGCTGCCTTGTCTCGTGGTAAACACGTAATAATGGAGTATCCTTTATCGCTAGAAGTAGCGGAAGCAGAAGAACTGGTGAGCTTGGCAAAAACCCAAAATAAACTCCTGCACGTAGAACACATAGAGCTTTTAGGAGGATGGCATCAAGCCCTCAAGCAACACCTCTCCAAAGTAGGTAATATATTTTACGTTCGCTACAACACCATCAAACCCGAGAACCCCGCACCCCGGAAATGGACTTACAACCACGACTACTTTGGATTTCCGCTTTTGGGAGCACTTTCACGACTACACCGTCTTGTCGATTTATTCGGTAAAGTTTTGACTGTAAACTGTCACAACCGCTTTTGGGCAACAGAAACAGATTATTATCAAAGTTGTTTGTGCGTAGCCCAACTATCCTTCCACAGCGGACTGCTAGCACAAGTAATTTATGCAAAAGGCGAAACCCTTTGGCAAGCAGAACGCAAGTTCGAAGTTTATGGCGACGGTGGCGGATTGTTGTTCAATGGCGACACAGCAATTTTCGTCAAAGGAAAAGGAGAAACCACACCAATAGAAATTGGTAGTCGTCAGGGATTATTCGCCAAAGACACAGCTATAGTATTGGACCATCTTTTTCACGGTAGTCCCCTATACGTTACCCCAGAAGAAAGCTTGTACACCCTCAAGGTAGGAGATGCAGCAAGGCGTTCCGCAGAAACAGGACTAACCGTAGTAGTTGAAGATTAGCACTTACCCGCAGATGATATTGCCAAGCTAGCTACAATACTAGCAGTGGTAAAATTACTTCAGCAAAAGCCACTATAGTTTGCAAGAAATTTGATCGACTGAAACCGCAAAGCGCAAAAACTCGAGTGTAAGTAAGCATGAAAATTTGCATTTGTATATCTTTTGCGAAAACACGTAGCTGATTTTCCAGAAAAGATTTCATGAATAAGCAACAAACGATTGTTATATTATCTAAAAGAGAACTAGAAAAAATGCGCAAAGCCGGACGCCTGGCAGCTAAATTATTACAACACCTCGAACCGATGGTAAAGCCAGGAGTCAGCACCTTGGAGCTAAATAATGAAGCAGAACGGTGGACACAAGCCCATGGAGCTAAAAGCGCACCTCTAGGCTATAAAGGCTATCCCAAGTCAATTTGTACCAGTGTCAATGAGGTAGTTTGTCACGGTATTCCCAGCGCCAAGCAAATCCTCAAAGATGGCGACATTATTAATATCGACGTCACCTTGATTGTAGACGGCTACCACGGCGATACATCCAAAACCTTCTTCGTTGGTACTCCCTCTCCAATAGCAAAAAAACTTGTGGAAGTAACAAAAGAATGTTGCACAAGAGGTATCGCCCAAGTTAAACCCGGAGCACGTATCGGAGATATTGGTGCTGCCATACAAGAATACGCTGAAGCACAAGGTTTCTCAGTAGTGAGAGACTTTGTAGGACACGGAATCAGCAACGTTTTCCATACCGCACCAGACATACCTCATTACGGCACCCGTGGCAAAGGTAGAATGCTCAGACCCGGTATGGTATTTACTATTGAGCCCATGATTAATGAAGGAACTTGGGAAGTAGAAATTCTAGCTGATGGATGGACAGCTGTAACGCGCGATCGCAAACTTTCGGCCCAATTCGAACATACTGTAGCTGTAACAGAAGATGGCGTAGAAATCCTGACCCTACCAGAAGAGGAAACCTAATACTCGCTGTTGTAGGCTTTAGTAGTAAGCGATTTATCGCTTCATCCTCGGAGATTAAGGGCTAAAGCCCTCACTACGAGCGATTCCAAGGGCTAGCTATTTTCCTAATTTATTGGGAATACCTTCACAACCGCCAGGAATCGTGCTTCTGGTTTTTTCACCACCCCAAGCACAGCAGTAATAGCGATTAGCTTCTGACAGGCGCTGGACGTTAGTAAAGTCCGCATTTTCTACTACCGCACCGGTATGTTCGCCTGTTTCATAGTTTGGTGGATGCTTGCGACTGCGAGGTGAGGCTGTTTCTAGACTTCCGTAAAACAGGAGAACGCCATGGAGGTCAGCACCGCTGAGATTAGCGTCATACAAAATTGCACGGGAAAGATTCGCTTTTACTAAATCAGCATTGCTAAAATTGGTGCGGACAAGATTAGCTTCACTCAAGTCCGTCCAACGCAAATCTGTACCGGAAAGGTCTGCACCTGCAAGCATTACCCCTAAATCAATTACACGGACTCCATTAATCCGATCTTCACAATAACCCCCAGCACCATCCAGAATAGCTCGACCAAGGAGGCGATCGCGTTTTAGGGGTGTCAGCAATTTAGAACGAGATAAAAAGCGCAGTATTTTTGCTTTGCCACTACCATCTACACTGCTTAAAATCGCAGCCGTACGACCTTCTGCAAGTAGCCTTTCTTGAGGCCAATCTTCTAATAATCCCTCTTCATCCAGTACTAAGTCAGAAATTCCTTGAAAATAGGAATCAATGGTTTGCTGCTGGGTAATAATGTTTTGTTGCACTGTCAGCAAGTTTTGCTGAATTGTCAAGTCCTTGGAAATAATATACTGGCGCCAAGCTATATACACGGCGACGATCGCAATTAGAATTTGTCCTAAAGCACCAAACCACTCCGCTAGCGTTCCCGAAGCTTCCCAGTTAACCGTGCGTCCGATCGCCAGGAGACGATCGCCTACCCCGGTGAATCTCACCAAGCCAACGATCGTAGCTAATACTCCCAAAAAAGCAACTACTAAAGCTCTTTCTTGAGGAGCAAACCACTCATCTACAACTTCTTGCCACCAAGGCAAAATTATGGCTACAGATAGCAGCAAAGCTACCAATGTTCCCACAATACCGACGAGCCAATTGTCGATGGCTATTCCTGTAAAAATTGTCGCGATCGCCACCAGAATCAACAACAATGCTCTGGGTTTGACGCTTACAACTTGACCCAAACGATGCTTCCCCGTAGTAGAGCGTGCTTGTTGTAGAGCAGCAGTGTTTTGCGGAGACTGCAAAGAAGCGATCGCCGCTAACGTCTGTTGCATGGTCAGTTCGTTTGCAGTTAGACCGTCTGCAGGTGTTTGCTCAAAGTCATCTGGCTGTAAGCTCTCCTTAGAAACAGCATCCGGGTTTGGAACTTGCGAAGAATTGGAATCAATGGACATGACTGTATTTTGTCACCAGCACTTTCGGATCGATAGCTAGCTAGCTGTTTATATTAGCTGTCCCAAGTTATAAAAGGTAGAAATTTCCTAAATTCATTTTCCGGAAGTACCAATAGCTGGCTCCTACCAAGTCTCGACAAGCATCTGTGTCACCTGAAATTACATCTTATTATTAAATTTCTATCTTTTTTTTATTTTATTTATACACTTGTTGAAAACAATTACAAGTAAAAATTTTTATAACTGACTTATTATGATATAATGCATCCTCGGAAAAATATTTAGAAAAATTCTAACTCAACCAAACTAATTGATAAAAAATAGAAGATTGTTTTACAATACTTAAAAATAAAAAAAAGCTTGAAATAGCGAGTGTTGCAAAACATGGTCTATTGGCGTTTATTGGTTGCCTCTAGTTGCCTTAGTTTCCTAATATCAGGATGCGGCAACGTGGCAAATTCAGCTGCTAAAGATAGCAAGCAAGTAGTACAGGAAATCAACGTAGCCCAGTTCATTTCCGAAGCACAAATAACCAAAAAAGCAGAATATTTTTTTCATCAAGGTAATATTTTTTTAAATTCCCATCGTTACGAAGAAGCTATAAGAAATTTTAATAAAGCAGTAAGCATCAAACCTCAACTAGCAGAAGGTTGGATTAATCGGGGTAATGCTTTAACAGCTTTACAACGCTATCAAGAAGCTTTAGTATCATACGAAAAAGCGATCGCTATTAAACCAAATAGAGATGAAGCCTGGTACAATCGAGGAAACATCCTAAGCAAAATGCGACGCTACCAAGAAGCAATAGCATCTTACGATAAAGCGATCGCTATTAAGCCCAATAAGTATGAAGCTTGGATTAACCGAGGCATTGCACTCACAAAATTACAACGCTACCAAGAAGCAATAGCATCTTACGATAAAGCGATCGCTATTAAACCTAACAAACATCTTGCATACTACAATAAAGCTTGTACCTATGCTTTGCAAAATAATATAAAGTTAACTATTGAAAACCTGGAAAAAGCAATCAAATTTAATCCTGATAAATACGCAAAGATAGCAAGAACCGATCCAGATTTTCATAAAGTACGTGACAACAAAAAATTTCAAGCCTTACTGCAGGTAACGTCAAAATAATACTTTCACTTTCTAACCCTCACTTCAATTCTAAAAATTTGCCAATTCTCAAACAACAATAATAAGAAGGAAAATAAAGTTTATCACTCATCTTTTTCACCTTAAGTTTAAGTTCGTAGTCAGGGATTTAAGCCCTAAAAGCTTGTAGATGAGGGTGAAAAACCCAACTGTATTTTTCCTATCCAAATTCAAGGATTTCATCAGGTAATTACTATAAAATAAATTATATAAAACTTAAATTTTTTTAGAAAAATATTCTATATGAAAAAACTATTAGTCACTGGAGCTAGCGGCTTTTTAGGCTGGCACATTTGTCAATTAGCAAACCGAAATTGGGAAGTGTACGGAACGTATTTTTATCATACTCTAGAAATTTCCAATGTCAAAATGCTGAAAGTAGACTTGGTAAATTTTTCGGAACTGAAGCAAGTATTTAATGAAATCAAGCCAGAAGCGGTAATTCATACAGCTGCACTATCACAACCAAATTATTGTCAAAATAATCCCCAAGAATCCTATACAATTAATGTTAATGTTCCTAGCAATATAGCCGGGCTGTGTGCAGATAATTTAATTCCTTGTGTTTTTACTTCCACTGACTTAGTTTTTGACGGTTTAAACGCTCCCTATAAAGAAATAGATCCTGTATGCCCTATCAATATATATGGTGAGCACAAAGTCATGGCCGAACAGAAAATGTTAGAAGAATATCCCCAAACGGCGGTGTGTCGAATGCCATTAATGTTTGGAGCAGCAACACCTACCGCCAGCAGTTTTATACAGCCATTTATTCAAACTCTGCAACAAGGAAAAGAATTGAATTTATTTGTAGACGAATTTCGCACACCTGTCAGTGGTACAACCGCAGCCAAGGGATTGTTATTAGCATTAGAAAAAGTTAATGGATTAATTCACTTAGGAGGAAAAGAAAGAATTTCTCGTTATGAATTTGGGCGTCTGCTTATTGAAGTATTTCAACTACCTGCAGCGGGACTAAAAGCTTGTCGACAAGAAGATGTAAAAATGGCTGCACCCAGACCGATTGATGTTTCTTTAGATAGCTCCAAAGCGTTTGCATTGGGATATCAACCTCTACCATTACGGGAAGAATTAGAGGCATTAGTTCGACAAAGCTCTGGCGGTTAATTACTGGTTGATTTTTGAGTAGTTAAGATGAGTTTAATTATAGGAGGAAAGAAAAATATGAAACTTAAGGCTGAGGTTTTTTTATTTTTGATTAGCTTAAATCCGAGGAAAGCTTTTCGGTGACGATAGTATGAATCAAAAGCACCTTAAGAACAACGGCGATCGCACTCCCCATTTCAAACAACATCACCGGCGGACAGAACAAGTTAAAATTCAGGTGGAAGACGATCGTACGGGCATGGATGTAGTTACGCTCAAACGTGCTTTGTTAGACAATCTTTACTACATTCAAGCCAAGGATAAAGACAGGGCGACAGCATACGATTATTATATGGCTTTAGCGTACACCATACGCGATCGCCTTCTGCAGCGTTGGTTGAAAACTGTCGAACAAACTCATTTTCGCAAAGATGCGAAAGTTTTGTGCTACCTATCTGCTGAGTATCTGATCGGGCGACAGTTAGGTAAAAATTTGATTAACGTAGGGCTTTACGAAAAAGCTCGCCAAATTCTTCAAGAACTTGGTTTTGACCTATACGATTTACAAGAACAAGAACACGAACCGGGACTGGGTAACGGTGGTTTGGGAAGATTAGCCGCCTGTTTTTTAGATTCCCTTTCGACTCTGGAAATACCCGCCATTGGTTACGGAATTCGCTACGAATTTGGCATTTTTGAGCAAGTCATTCAAAATGGTTGGCAGGTGGAACGTCCGGATCGTTGGTTGCGCTTTGGCAATCCTTGGGAAATTCCCCGTCCCGATTATAATGTTGAAGTCAAATTTGGCGGACACACCGAGTCCTATATCGACGAAAACGGGCGCTATCAAGTACGTTGGATTCCAGAACGAACGGTATTAGGAACACCCTACGATATTCCCATGTCGGGTTACAATACCAACACAGTTAACACTCTACGCTTGTGGAGCGCCAAAGCCAGCGAAGAGTTCAACTTGCAAATTTTCAATAGTGGTGATTTTACCCGCGCTGTCGCAGATAAAGTTTTTTCAGAAAATATTACCAAAGTTCTTTATCCGAACGACCAAAATTACCAAGGTAGAGAACTGCGCTTGCAGCAGCAATACTTTTTCGTTTCTTGTTCGCTGCAGGATATTATTCGCCACTATTTGGAAAAACACGATCGCTTCGAGGAGTTTGCAAACAAAGTAGCAATCCAAATTAACGACACCCATCCTGCCATCGGTATTGCGGAATTAATGCGGTTGTTGGTAGATGTTCATCAATTAGACTGGGACAAAGCTTGGGAAATTACTCAAAATTCTTTTGGATACACCAATCATACCCTTTTGCCAGAGGCTTTAGAACGTTGGAGTCTGGGAATGTTTGGTAGTTTATTACCCAGACATTTGCAGATAATTTTTGAAATTAACAGAAGATTTCTCGAGCAAGTCCGTCTGCAATACCCAGGAGACGACGAACGCGTAGCTCGACTTTCGCTAATTGAAGAAGGCGCTGAGAAAAAAGTGCGCATGGCAAATCTAGCTTGCGTAGGAAGTCACGCTATTAACGGCGTCGCCGCCCTTCATACCGAGCTGTTGAAACACAATCTATTTCGGGATTTTTACGAGCTATTTCCAGAAAAATTCAGCAACAAAACCAACGGAGTAACACCCCGGCGTTGGATTTTACTTTCCAATCCCAAATTAGCACTGTTGATAACTAATAAAATTGGTAAAGGTTGGATTAAAAATTTAGAAGAACTAAAGCAGCTGGAAGCGTTTGTTAACAATGCCGAATTCCGCCAAGCCTGGTGGCAAATTAAACATGAAAACAAGCAAGATTTAGCAGAGTACATTTTGCAAACCACAGGTACACAAGTAAATTGCAATTCTCTGTTTGACGTTCAGGTAAAGCGATTGCACGAGTACAAACGACAACACTTGAACGTACTGCACATTATTACTCTTTACAACCGCATTAAGCAAAATCCCAACTTGGATATAGTACCGCGAACTTTCATTTTCGCTGGCAAAGCAGCACCAGGTTATTGGATGGCAAAGCTGATGATAAAGTTAATTAATTGCGTAGCTGATGTTGTTAATAAAGATGCAGATGTCGGTTCCAAGTTAAAAGTAGTGTTTTTACCCAACTACAACGTTTCCCTAGCACAGCGAATTTACCCAGCTGCCGACGTTTCCGAGCAAATTTCCACTGCTGGCAAGGAGGCTTCAGGTACTAGTAACATGAAATTTGCCATGAACGGAGCTGTAACAATTGGTACATTAGACGGGGCAAATATCGAAATCCGCGATCGCGTTGGTGCGGAAAACTTTTTTGTATTTGGCTTAACAGCGGAGGAAGTTGCTCAACTCAAGGCAAAAGGTTACAAACCCTGGGAATATTACAATAGCAATTTTGAACTCAAACAAGCCATCGATCAAATTGCTTGCGGGTATTTTGGCGGCGATGCGAACTTGTTTCAGCCTTTGGTAGATGCTCTCAAAAACAGTGACGACTTTATGTTGTTTGCAGACTACCAATCTTACATTGAGTGTCAACAAAAAGTTAGTCAGGTATACAGCCAACGACAAAAGTGGATCGAGATGTCAATTTTAAACACTGCTCGTGTTGGCTACTTTTCCTCAGACCGCACCATTAGGGAATACGCCCGAGATATCTGGAACGTTCACCCGGTAGCGGTCAGTTTGGATGAAACTGAACAAACAATAGTCAAGGTCAAGCAAGCACAGGTAACAGTGTAATTAGTGTAATTTTAGTTAGCCCCACCCTACCAGGGTGAGGCAAAATTTTGATAACTTTACAAATAAGCATCCATTGGCAAGCACGAACAAACAAAATTGCGATCGCCGAAAGCCGCATCGATACGACCAACAGCAGGCCAGAATTTATATTCCCGCGTCCAAGGTGCGGGATAAGCAGCTTGTTCGCGAGAGTAAGGATGATTCCACTCGCCCACAATTAAACTTTCAGCCGTATGGGGTGCATTTTTCAGGACATTATCTTGAAGATCTGCCTTTCCAGATTCAATTTCAGCAATTTCTTGCCGAATAGCGATCATCGCCTCGCAAAAACGATCTAGTTCTTGTTTCGATTCGCTTTCGGTTGGCTCGACCATGATTGTACCCGCCACCGGCCAGGAAACCGTCGGTGCGTGGAAACCGTAATCCATCAGGCGCTTGGCAATATCATCAACTTCGATCCCGGCAGATTTTTTCAGCGATCGCAAATCTAATATACACTCATGGGCAACAAAACCATTTTTGCCGCGGTACAAAACGGGATAGTATGCCTCCAGGCGTTTAGCAATGTAATTGGCGTTGAGAATCGCTACTTTTGTTGCTTGGGTCAAACCCGTCGTACCCATCATCACAATGTACATCCAAGAAATGACCAAAATGCTGGCGCTACCCCAAGGTGCAGCAGAAACAGCACCAATCGCTTTCGGATTGGACTTTGGCATTGTCACCACAGCATGTCCGGGTAAAAATTCTACTAAATGAGCTGCCACACCTATCGGACCCATACCGGGACCACCACCACCGTGGGGAATGCAAAAAGTCTTGTGCAAGTTCAAGTGACAAACATCTGCACCCATATCTCCCGGTCTGCAAAGTCCCACCTGGGCGTTCATATTTGCGCCGTCCATGTAAACTTGTCCGCCATGGTCGTGAACAATAGTGCAAATTTCCCGAATGTGCTCTTCAAAGACACCGTGGGTCGAGGGATAAGTTACCATCAAAGCCGCAAGTTCTTGACTGTGCTTTTGAGCCTTAGCTTTGAGATCCTCAACATCAATATTACCTTGATCGTCACAGGCAACAGCAACCACCTTCATCCCACACATCACCGCACTAGCGGGGTTTGTTCCGTGGGCGGATGTGGGAATTAAACAAACCTTGCGGTGTCCCTCCCCACGACTTTCGTGATATCGACGAATAACTAAAAGTCCAGCATACTCGCCTTGAGAACCAGCATTAGGTTGCAAAGAAATACCAGCAAACCCAGTAATTTCAGCTAACCACGTCTCTAATTGTTGAAATAAAATTTGATAACCTTGAGTTTGTGACTGGGGAGCAAAGGGATGAATATTGGCAAACTCTGCCCAACTTAACGGTATCATCTCCGCCGTCGCATTTAATTTCATCGTACACGACCCCAAAGGAATCATCGATGTAGTCAGCGACAAATCCTTGCTCTCGAGTCTGTGTAAGTAGCGCAATAACTCTGTTTCCGAGTGATAGCGGTTGAAAACAGGATGGGCGAGATAGCTGCTGGTGCGCTTGAGCAATAGATGGGAGCTGTTGCTGGAGGATAATTCTTCTAAATTAAAAGGTAGCTCCTCCTTTCCGGCAAAAATTGCGAGCAGATCTCGTATATCCGCAATTGTTGTTGTTTCGTCCAGTGAAATACCTACAGCAGATTTATCAAAAATTCGCAAGTTAATTTTCTTTTGTTCGCAGGCTGTCAGAATTTCTTCTAAACTTTGCTTGCCCAATTCTACCCGCAAGGTATCGAAGAAATACTCTGAAGCAATGTTATAACCCAAAAGCTTGAGTCCTTTTGCCAAGGTAGCAGTTAGGGCGTGAACCTGCTCGGCAATTTTTTTCAATCCCTGCGGCCCGTGATAAACAGCATACATGCTTGCCATGACTGCCAGCAATACCTGTGCCGTACAAATATTACTGGTAGCTTTTTCGCGGCGAATATGCTGTTCGCGGGTTTGCAAAGCCAAGCGCAAGGCTTTTTTCCCTTGGGAATCTTTGGACACACCTACAATTCGCCCCGGAACTTGTCGCTTGTATTCTTCTTTGGTTGCAAAGTATGCGGCGTGGGGTCCACCATACCCCAAGGGAATACCGAAGCGTTGAGTGCTACCAACGGCAATATCAGCGCCAAATTCCCCGGGAGGAACTAACACCGTTAGGCTTAAGGGGTCTGCTGCTACCGTTACCAATGCTCCCACAGCATGGGCTTTTTCTACAAAAGCGCGGTAGTCGTAAATTGTGCCATCACTAGCAGGATATTGTACAATTGCTCCAAAAATTGGTTCGGAAAAATCAAAAGTTTGATGGTCGCCAACTATGATGTTTATCCCTAGGGGTTTGGCGCGTGTTTGCAAAACATCAATAGTTTGGGGATGGCAATCTTGGGATACAAAATAGCTATTAGCCTTATTTTTGCAAACGCCATAGCTCATGCTCATCGCCTCAGCTGCAGCTGTAGCTTCATCTAGCAAGGAAGCGTTGGCAATTTCCAAACCTGTCAGGTCGATAATCATTGTTTGGAAATTTAATAGTGCTTCTAGTCGCCCTTGGGCTATTTCCGGTTGATAGGGAGTATAGGCAGTATACCAACCAGGATTTTCAAGGATGTTACGTCCAATCACAGGCGGGGTAATACTGTTGTAATATCCCATACCGATAAAGGAACGAAAAATTTGATTTTTGCTAGCTATTTTTTTTAACTTTGCCAGTGCTTCGTACTCGCTGAGTGGTTCTGGCAAATTTAAGGGACGAGAAATTCGAATCGAGTGCGGTAGAGTTTGTTCGATGAGGCGATCCAGGGAAGAAATTCCCACTACCGCAAGCATTTGCTGGATTTCATCCGCATTAGGACCAATGTGTCGTTGCTGAAAATCACTATAGCTGTGATTATCTTCGCCCGGCGTTTGTTGAGCGCCTGACTGAGGACGAGGAGCAGATATTACCACAAACAGCTTCTCCAGACGTTACTATTTCATATTTTGCAATAAGTATATGGGAGGCGCGGAGCAAAACTCTCGGTTTATGTAAAATTGATGGAATTTTCTGGAAAAATTATAAAGGGAGTAGTTGGTAAGTTTTTTACTCCCCCTTTTTTACTGAATTTTTTTACGGCTATCCTTCTACTTGGACGCTATACTCGTCTGCGGTTAAAGCATCGTCAATTTCACTGGGATCGTTAACTCGTACTTTAATTAACCATCCTTCACCGTAGGGATCTTCTGCAATTTGTTCGGGAGAATCTAGCAAAGCTTCATTGCGATCTATAACTGTACCAGTAATTGGCGAGTTTAAATCTTCAACTGCTTTCACAGACTCAATGGTGCCAAAAGTTTCTCCTTTAGTAACGGCATCACCAATTTCTGGCAGTTCTAAAAAGACAATATCTCCCAACTGCTCGACAGCAAAAGCTGTAATGCCAACTGTAGCTATTTCCCCCTCTAATCGTACGTATTCGTGGGTATCTAGGTACTTTAAATCTCCAGGATATTCCAAAGACATATCACTTCCTCTTCCACAATCACAAAAATTAATACTAGCGATCAAGGCATTATTGTCTGCTTGCCACACGCGTTTGGGAACGGTAAAAAGGTTTCTTAACAACTACCGCCGGATAGTTTTTACCGCGAATTTCCACTTCTAGCTCTTGGCCGATAGTCGCTACTGAAGTGGAAACATAAGCTAAGGCGATTGGATAACCAAGAGTAGGAGATAAAGTACCACTGGTAACTTTTCCTACTACTTGACCTGCAGATAATACTTGATAGCCGTGACGGGCAATGTTGCGTCCTTGCATTCGCAAACCTACGAGTCGGCGCTGCACTCCAAAAGTTTTCTGCCGTTCCAGCACGGCACGTCCGATAAAATCACCTTTAGTATCAAGATGTACTAGCCAGCCCAAACCAGCTTCTAAAGGCGTGGTAGTATCATCGATATCCTCACCGTAAAGTGCCATTGCTGCTTCTAGTCGTAGGGTATCTCTGGCACCCAGTCCGCAGGGAACAACGCCAGCATCCACGAGACTGCGCCATAATTTTATGCCCTCTTGCAGCTGTAGCATCAGCTCAAATCCGTCTTCTCCAGTGTAGCCAGTGCGAGCAATAAAAGCTTTTTGACCTAATACAGATGCTTCTAGATGACCGAAGGATTTGACTGGAGATAAGTCTGCTTGCACAAATGGCTGAAGATATTCCAATGCTTTGGGTCCTTGCACGGCAATTAAAATTTTGTCTCTGGAAAGGTCCTGAAAATGGAATTCCTCAGCATCAATATGCTGCAGTAACCATGTTTTATCTTTACTTGTGTTTGCGGCATTGACTATCATCACTCCTTGTTGTTCGTCAGGGAAAGTCTCACCCTGGTAATAGAAAATAATGTCGTCAATAATACCACCTTCTGGATTTAACAATACAGTGTACTGGGCTTGGCCCGGTTGTAACCTGCTCAAGTCAGAAGGAACCAAATACTGAAGCTTGGATATTAAATTCTTGCCTTGAAAAGTAAATTTACCCATGTGGGAAATATCAAAGATTCCAGCTGCTTTTCTGACAGCTTCGTGTTCGGTGGTGATGCTGCTAAATTGTAAGGGCATTTCCCAACCGCCAAAGCTGACAAACCGTGCTTTGAGTTCTCTGGTTAGAAAGTGCAAAGGAGTTTGCTGGAGGGAAAGGGTGTTTTCTTCTTGTTCAGCCACGGATAGTTTTGTTGTCATGGGTCAATATTTATATCCTAAAGTCTAAGGAAATAGCCAAGCACAGCATCGTCAAAGACATTTTCAGCACATGCAAAAAGTAGTAGCATACAAGTCGATCGCTTTTTGTCAAAGTCGATTTTCTCTAGATTCTCTGTTAAGGTGCAAGCAACAAGTGCTTTTTTGTACTGCCATTAACCTATTCCAAATACGTTCTCTAACGAACAAAAGAAAATAAAAAATCTCCGTTACATTTAATTTGAGCTCGTTTACAAAAGTGGCATGAAAAACGGTAGAATCTTTGAATCGGAGAAATTCTCTCAAAAACTGCAAGATATTGCAAAAGAAGTACGTAACGCCACAGCTTGCTGTCAAGGAGATCCTATAGCTCTTTTAGCCTTGCTGCGGCAGCTAGAGCAATTGCACCGAGAGATTAGGGATGGAGTTTTTCAAGATAGTTTGCCCAACAATCGTCAGGCCCTTTACTCTCTTTTGAGAGATATCGAGTCTGAAGGTGGCTGGCCTTATATTGAACGGATGAGACTACAAGAATTTTTAGCAAATCTACCACAAGAAGTTGAGCAAAAAAGGGAATGGGGTCATGATAGGGTTGTGGAATAATTCTTCATTGCTCTTTGGTTTTTTGGCTAGCTGATAATCAGTATTCGGTAGTAGCAGCGCCTTCACCAAGGTTTTCCCAACTTCCTGACAAATGTGTTGCGTTATCAATAGAACTAAGTATTGATAACCGTTTGAGAACCCTCGACTCCAAAAATTTCTAAATATCTGCACGGAATTCTTTTTTTGAAGTGTATAATTTCCAGCAATGATCTGTAATTTTAAATACTCAGAAATTACGTATGCTCGTAGAGATAGCTGTTTTGTCAAGACTACAGTCTCACCCTTGAGTACCGCAAACTTGAATAGTAATTGTGCGATTGCTGTAAAGTGTTACTACATTAAAGCAACTGCAAGCTGAACCAAAAACGCGGAAGGAGTCAAAATGGCCAGTATAGTCCCGATTGGGAGTAATGTTCTAGCACGAAGACGCAAGAAATTACGTCAAAAGCGGCGCCTGAAAATTTTTCAGACTCTTTGGCAAACCCTGAGCGTCAGTTGTTTAGCAGGTGGTTTGTTGTGGGTGACTCTTCAACCAATTTGGGTTCTTAAAAATCCTAAAGATATAGCAGTCTTAGGAAATCATCTTTTTTCCGATGATGCTATTCGCTCTTTGCTCGGTTTATCCTATCCCCAGTCTTTGTGGCGGATTGAACCATCTCGAGTTGCCCGTTCGTTACAAAAACAACCTATAATTGCACAAGCGATCGTTACCCGTCGCCTTTTCCCTCCTGGATTGATACTGCAAGTTCAAGAAAGAGTACCCGTAGCAGTTGCTCAAACCAGTCCAGAACAAATCAACACTAACAGTACAAACAAAAAAGTATCTGTGGGCTTACTGGACGCTAACGGAGTATGGATACCCTTGGAGAAATTTACTTCACTTCATGCCACGATGAAGTTACCGAGCTTAAAAGTAATTGGTTTACCGCAACAGTATCGTCCCTATTGGTCTGAGGTATATAAGCTCGTAAGTCAATCTACCGTTAAGGTGATGGAAATTGATTGGCAAGACCCGACAAATTTAATACTGAAAACAGAAGTAGGTAAGGTGCACTTGGGCGTTCCAAGCTCTCAGTTACCCGAACAAATAAAACTACTAGCCCAAATGCGTCACTTACCTTCGCAAATCAATCCCAGTCAAATAGAGTACATAGACCTAAAAAATCCCGACCATCCACTAGTACAAATGATCCCAAAAACTGGGGAAATAAGTTCTAAAATACCTTAGAAAAATTAGTATCTTCAGTTTTATGCTGAATACATATGTTTTATTGTTTTCGCTTTTGTAAATGCAAAATTAAGCGTTAGTTCTAATTATGGTAAAAATTAAGTTTAGACAGCTCGATTTTCACAGCGCTTGCACAACGTGTGATAGAAAGAACGTGAATGCTTGCATTCTTAGCTGCTTTGTTTTTGCGGAAACAAGTATCGTGCAGGTGCAGTGCAGCTTCTGAACTTGTCGAGATGGTTTTGCATAGGGTAAAATCTCCTTACCTTGCAAAGTAGAAGAAACTAACCTAAACGTCTGCAATTTTTCTAGGTGAAGTTGCGCTTTGGTAAAAGCAAATTAAACAGTAAGTAACTCGGGTGTTGAAGACTTAGCCATTCTAGAATTTGTCGCCCCAGGCGAGCGGCAATTAACATATTGAAAGGAATTTTGCCAGAATTTCTATACCTTCAAGTTGCAGTCATCCGCAATGATAGATCGTATTGAACGTATCATTAAGACAGACAAAGGATATCTTAACGTGTCTTTACAAGCAATACAGTTAGTTTTTGTCTGTATTACTACTTTTTTAGGCAAAAGAGTGTATAAAGAAAAACGAGTATATTGGCAGCAAGAAAAAAATGCTACTTGGAATTATTCTTGGTTAAAAAATATTTTCAGATTTTATACAAATATCGCTAGTAATTATTGTGAGTAAAGAAAAAAACAAAAGCAACGACTGTAGAATTAATGAGCCATGGAAGTTAGCAGTAGTAAAAGAAAGAGGTTATTGTAATTACCAAGGCAATACCGAGCAAAATCAGCCAAAAAGCAGTGAATATATTATTGTCCAGGGAAAGTTATACAAGTCAATTTTGGGCAAATGTGGGTATACTTCTCTAGAATTAACTGGACAAAAAGGAGGCTCGCTCGCCGTTCTCGTCACAAATTTTCGCGCTTCTAATCCTGAAAGGGTTGGAATAAGCGAGAACAAGAAAAAACAACGCCACGATCGTGGCAGCTCCAAACTATAGTTGACTCTTAGGTGAACAACACCTTAAAAAGTCGTTTATCTATCTTTGTGAATCCAATGACACTTGATAACAACCAAAGGCTTATCTATAAAAACTCTCAATCTCCAGGACAGTCTGCTTTCTCTTTGGCTGTCAACTCTACCAATCCCTTTAATCACTCTGGGTTGAACTTTGGACAGAATCATGACAGCAAAAAGATTCCCAGTGAAGAAACTCGAATTGGTGACATTGTTCCCGGTCGAGTTGCCAACATTAAAGTAATTGGTGTTGGTGGTGGCGGTAGTAATGCGGTTAATCGCATGATCGCATCTGATGTCAGTGGAGTCGAGTTTTGGTCAATTAATACCGATGCCCAAGCTTTGACTTTAACATCAGCTCCGTGTCGGTTGCAAATCGGACAAAAGTTGACCCGCGGTTTGGGAGCGGGTGGGAATCCAGCTATTGGTCAAAAGGCTGCGGAGGAATCACGGGATGAGATTGCGACGGCTTTAGAAGGTGCGGATTTAGTGTTTATTACCGCTGGTATGGGGGGTGGGACTGGTACCGGTGCAGCTCCTATTGTGGCGGAAGTAGCAAAAGAAATGGGTGCTCTTACTGTGGGTGTAGTAACGCGTCCGTTTGTTTTCGAAGGTCGCCGTCGTACCAGTCAAGCAGAGCAAGGAATTGAAGCGCTCAAAAGCAGGGTAGACACTTTAATTATCATCCCTAATAACAAGCTTTTAGAAGTGATCCCAGAGCAAACACCGATGCAAGAAGCTTTTCGTTACGCAGATGATGTGTTGCGACAAGGCGTGCAGGGTATTTCTGATATCATCACAATTCCTGGTTTGATTAATGTTGACTTTGCAGACGTACGAGCAGTGATGGCGGATGCGGGGTCTGCTTTGATGGGGATCGGTATTGGCTCTGGAAAATCGAGAGCAAGAGAAGCAGCGATCGCTGCTATTTCTTCACCCCTACTGGAAAGTTCTATTGAAGGAGCCAGGGGCGTTGTTTTTAATATTACAGGCGGCAGTGACCTCACCCTTCACGAAGTCAACGCTGCAGCAGAAACAATCTACGAAGTTGTAGATCCAAACGCCAATATTATCTTTGGTGCAGTGATTGATGATAGGTTGCAAGGCGAAGTCAGACTAACTGTAATTGCTACCGGATTTACGGGTGAAGTCCAAACCGCGCAGCAACCAAGCGTTACTCAGGGACGGGTAGTACCTCCGCAACCAAGACGTCCTGCTGCACTACAACAACCTCCAGTTGTCAATCCTCCCACACAAGTTCCAGAACCAAAAGAAAAATCGATCTTGGATATTCCTGAATTTCTCAGGAATCGGCGACCACCACGCAATTAATCTATTAATAGCTATTAATTAGCTGGTTTATGGTTGTCTCATGAAAACACAATTGTTCTACTAAAGGCAGGGGTAAGCAATTAAGTTGCCATCCCCAAAATTGCCAATGTGTGACAGAACCGTTCTCAACAGATTCAAGTCTCCCGATTCGGACTTGTCAGTTAGTTTGCTGTCAAAAGTATGACGGGGTAGGGAAATTGTCCCTGACTAGGAAGGCGAGTTGTTATGCTCTTGTTGTTTGACTGAAAAAAGTGGAGTTCTATATTGTCTGTCTTTGAGGATTTGGCAATTTTCCTACTCCTGGAGCAGTCAAAATAACAAAGTCTGGCTGTGTGGGATTGGGTTTGAAATACTGCTGTTATCACCAGTGAAAGTGTTATCAAAATTTCACCAGGCAAGTCCTTTTGCCAAGGTGGTGTTAGAGTGAGCGTCCAAGCTTTGACCACAGAACAAAATCTGGTGTCGGCGCCGGAAGTTTAGTAGTGCCTTACACACAATCCTATGGAAAGAAAAATTGCTCAATCCGCCGAATAACTTGAGGACTAAGGCGGATACCTTCTAGTCGGTCAATTTCGCGAATTCCAGTAGGACTTGTAACGTTCACTTCTGTCAGATAGCCACCTATAACATCTATACCTACAAAAATCAATCCATCCTTAAGTAGAGTTGCGGCTATTTGAGAGCAAATTTCATATTCTCTAGCAGTGATTTCAGTTTTAGCAACAGTACCACCAGCAGCCATGTTGTTGCGAAACTCGCCGGCGGCAGAAAGACGGTTGACAGCACCGATAGGTTCTCCGTTGAGTAGAATTATCCGCTTATCTCCTTCCTTGGCTTCTGGTATGAATTTTTGCACCATTACCGGCAATTTTCCCTGAAAAGTACTCAGTTCGATGAGGGAGTTAAAATTGCGATCGCCTGATTGTAAAATCAGAATTCCTTCACCAGCTTTGTTACCTAAAGGTTTGAGAACCGCTGTTCCCTTGGCTTCCACAAATTGTCGGATGATATGTTTATCTGCAGTAACAATAGTTTCTGGAATCAGGTTACGAAACTGCAGGGCATACATTTTTTCGTTAGCCGCCCGTATACCACTGGGATTGTTAATCACCAAGGTTTTGCTGGGATCGATGTAGTCCAGGATATAGGTGGCGTAGAGATAGGAAGTTGTGACTGGTGGATCTGTCCGCAAAAACACGACGTCCATGGTTTCCAGACAACAGAAAGTGCGATCGCTCAACTTGTACCAAGGATTCGCCGCTACCCAGCGTTCCCCTACCAACTCTACAGGTACAATTTGCACGCGTTCTAAGATAGCCCAAGCTTTTCCTTCTACTACACTTAACAAATTAGCTTGAGTTATCCAAACTTCATGTCCCTCAAGCTGCGCTGCTTCCATTAAAGCAACACTAGTATCGTGACACGGATCGAGCGTTGGAATGGGATCGATAATAAAAGCCAGTTTCACCCTTTATGCCTCAACTGCCAGGTAATTCCAAAGTCACTTTTCATTATCCCCTGGGGAATTAGTTTGTTGGCGATCGCTTTTCTGAAAAATCCGCCCTACCTTCCCACTCCTAAACGCCGCTGCTAGAAGCAAGCAACCGATCTAACTTCCCCTGGGCGTCCAAGGCATAGATATCGTCACAACCACCAATGTGAACATCATTGATAAATATTTGCGGCAAAGAACGCCTTCCATTCGACCTTTGAGCCATTTTTTGCCGGGCTTTTTCGTCTCCATCTATATTGTATTCAATGAATTCCACTCCCTTTTTCTTTAACAAGCTTTTAGCACGGATACAAAAGGGGCAAGCACTCCAAGTGTAAATTTCTACTTTGGCAGCCATGACTTCCTCTACTTGCTGTAATAATTCTTAATTTTAGAATTTAATTCTTAACTATGGGAAATTCGCTTTTCTCTTTGCTTTCCACACAAGCAAAATAGCCACCAACTAAAGTGACACCAAAAGCCCTCTCCACCAAATACTTTCATAAATTACTTCAAAAACAATGGGTTTAAAACCCCGTCTTAGAACAACGGCTTTATTTAGTATTGATTGAGTGGCTTTTAAGAACTTCAACCGTTACACCACCAACAGAAGACACGAAGTAACTAGCACTCCTTAGCAATCGTTTCCCATCAGGGTTGGAGTATCCAGATTGACCGTATCTACAACTAGATACCCCTTCTAGGGCATTAACAATTTTAGATAGTGTAATATATTTTATATTTACTTTAGCAGACTAATTAAAGTAATGAACATAAAAGCTAGATGTAAGTATAGATTTTAGTAAACAGACTAACACTAGCAAAGTTTAGCTAAGTTGTTTGGCTGCGTCCGGGTTGCCTAGAATAACACTTTAGCTTTCTGCAAGCAGTCGGAAAATTACCAGGATACAACAAACTCTCGGCAATTCTTGTAATAGCAAAAAAGGTGCTAAATTTGGTGCACCTCTGTTCGAAAAAGAAAACTAATTCACAATCATCTATAAAAGAGAGGGAAATTTATTTAGCTAAAATTCAGGCAATCAAACCAATCTAGTCAATGAAAAATAGTATAAAATAAAACTGGCTTAAAAGCGTAGTAGCACCTTTAAGCCTTCGTTTATGATTGTGCCGCCCAAATAGCAATTTACTTTTATTTGTTTTTTTTCATCAGTCTCAAACTAACTGCAGCAAAAACTCCTAAAGCAGCAGTGGTAGCTGGTTCAGGAACTTTTTGAGGAGGAGGTGGTGGAGAAACATAATAAGTGCTAGGCTCGTTTAAAGAAGTGCCGTACTGGAAACGAACATTTCCAATTTTGTTGATATCAAAGTTAGTTGGTAGTCCTGATAAAACAAATGTGGCAGAATTCTTTACAAAAGTTCCTCCACTAACTGCTGGATTGGGATTGTCATAACCAGTAATAATACCGTAATTGAATTGTTGCCCGCCAGAAAGACCAAAACCAGGTGTTATGCCAAAACCAGCTGTACCAAGACCGTAGTGCTGGGTTACCGGTGCACTTACACCAGTAGCTCCACCAAGTCCCGTACTAGAGGTGGTGGATGCAAAACCCCATTCCACTCTTCCTCCCACCGATCTGAGATTAACGTTACTTCCAGAGTTTGCACCGATGACGGTCCCAGCTGTAGCTGAAGATAGGGATAAGTTCAAAAAAGAATCATTATAGTCCCAGAAAACTGCAGTTAGGACATCAGAAGGTACTGAAGCACCCGGTCCGGTATTGGTAAGAACAACTGTTAACTTACCCGGATTTAGGGAGTCATCAAACAACACTGATGCTCCCAAAGCGTTTGTAGTTCCACCTGATACTGGATTGGTTCCTGTTGCTGAGAAAGCTATGGAACCTGCATGAGCTTTGGGGATTAGTCCAGGCAAAAATATTACTAATGATGAAAAACCACAAATCAGATACCTGACTGCTTGTTTAGAAATATTTTGAGACACTGATTTCAACTCCTTTGCTTGTTAATTAATTGCATTTAAAGATGTTTAAGTTTCAATACTTTTTTGTCATTCACTAGTACAATTTGACATAGACAAAAATAATTGTCTATCTCCTTAGTTAAAAATTTAATTTCAATAGTTGTACGTAAATAATTACGGAATAGCAAATTCCGTAGATTTATCACTAATTAAAATAATCTTCAAAATGTAGCGTTAAAAAAATAATATTAATTTCCTAGAAATCACACTTAGTTAAGAGTGTTGCTCGTGTCTGCTGTTTTTGCAAGCAAAAGAATTGATGGAAAAATAATTCAATCACCTAATAAAAAATCAGAAAGCTTTCTTGAAGAGACGTGGAAAAATTTAATTTTCTTGGACGTTCAAAGGCAGGGTAATATAGCAAGTGAAGATATAATTAAACTTTACCATCGAGGGAAAATGCAGGGGCAGTACAGGCAAAGCAAGGGTAAATATAAAAATGGTGATAAAGTAATTAACAATTAACTAGCAAATACCCGGATAAAATTTGTCTGGTAAAGTCCATGTATCCCCACGCCTTCCTGACAGGTAGGACACAGGACTGATGGCTTATCGCAAGCCCTTGAAAAGTTAAAATATTAAAATGTTAATGTTACAAGGTGAATCACAACGGGGCAATGTCACAAAGCAGCAAACCCACCTATTACACTGTGCTAGGACTGCATCCCTCTGCATCACCAATTGAAATCCGTCGTGCTTATCGGGAATTGAGCAAACGCTATCATCCCGACACTACAAATTTACCGATCTCCGTAGCCACTGCAAAATTCCAGCAACTGAATGAAGCTTATGCTACCTTGAGCAATCCGGAACGGCGGTTAAGCTATGACCTGAAAATAGGTTATTCTCGTTTTGGAGTTATTCAACCGCTTCCGGATCTGAATCGTCCTGCTTATCATTCCTATGACTGGTCTAAATCAGCTTATCTTGACGATCGCGATCGCCCACTTTCAGCAGGTGAAGTTTTTGCTTTGTTTATTCTTGGCCTGACATTCGTGGGTTGTTTGTTGCTTGCGATCGCCATTGGGTTAATTCGGGGGGAAGCTGCTTTCCAAACCCAACTGGTACAACCAACTTCTGTTGTTGTACAGCAGCAAGTTAAAACTAAACTTTCTCAACCTTACTATCCGTCAGAATACAAGGGAGAAACTAAATTCAGCCAGCAATAAAGAAATAACTGCTTTAGCTGCAGTTGCTTTACTGCTAAACTGGAAAAGAAGTAAATAATAATCGACAAAAGCTCAATTTTGGCTTGATTATGTCGCTTCCTCCTGCTGATACACCACTATACAACCATCCACTTCCTGAAATCGAGCAGTGGTTAAGAGAACAAGGCTGTCAACAAGATCGAAACCAGTTGCACTGCTGGTACGTGCAGCGACCGACTTGGAAGGCCGAACTGTGGCTGGATATCGAGCAAATCATAGTTAGGTATATCAAAGCTGGGGAAAACGGCCAAGATATCCAACGTGCATTTAAATATTCTTTGAGTAGGCGAGATATTGAACAGGCGGTGTTTTCTGGACCTTAAGGAAGGTCGGAGAGTGGCAAGGGAATATTGTAAGAATAAATACAGGTAAATAGTAAAAATACCGAATTTATTAGCATCCTACTTCAGCTTATACTTTGCCAAAACGCCGTTCTCGCTGTTGGTAAGCGCACAAAGCACGGTGAAATTCACTGCGATCGAAATCAGGCCAAAGAGTGTCGGTGATGTAAATTTCCGAGTAAGCAATTTGCCAGAGAAGGAAATTTGAGACTCGCATTTCGCCACTAGTGCGAATCAACAAATCGGGATCGCAAATTCCACTGGTGTAAAGATGGCGTTCGAAAGTTGCTTCATCAATTTCATCTGGTTGAAGCAATCCTTGTTGGACTTTATGAGCGATCGCCCTGCAAGCTTGGACTATTTCTTGTCTACCTCCGTAGTTAGTAGCGACGGTAAAGCGAATGCCACGATTGTCTTTAGTTTCTTCCACAGAGCGACAAATTTCTGCTTGTAACGCTGGTGGTAGGCTAGTCAAATTACCCACAAATCTAATTTGCACGTTTTCCTCGACCATTTTTCGGAGTTCCTGGCGCAAAACTCGCTGGAACAAAGTCATCAAAAAATCTACTTCTTCCTGGGGTCTTCCCCAATTTTCGGTCGAGAAAGCGTAGGCTGTTAGTGCTTGAATTCCCCAATCTTTGCAACAACGAAGCAGATCCTTCAAAGCATCTACTCCGCGTTTGTGACCCATAATGCGGGGTAGTCCTTGACGCTTTGCCCACCGACCGTTACCATCCATGATCACTGCTACGTGCTTGGGTAGCAGTTCTCGATTTAAGTCAGGGGGCAAATATTCCAGTGGAGTTTGTTGTGCAGTCATTTTTTGTCTCGCGAAGCGGTCGATGGTAGTCCAAGTAAACGTGAAAGCAATGCTAATACCTGAGTGCGAAGTTGACGACCCAAACTGAGTAAACCAGGAGCAACCGCTTCCCGGTCTACAGTTGGCGAAAATCTCGCTTCCAGGGACTCTTTGAGCTTTGCGATTGTCAGCGGTCTGTTTAGGATTCCCCTTTCTGCCAGGGAAATAGAACCTGTTTCTTCAGATACAACGACACAAATACAATTTTCCACCCGCTCGGTGATTCCCATGGCGGCTCGATGACGCGTTCCTAGCTGACGCGAAGCCGTGCGTCCTGAAAGCGGTAAAATAATACCAGCTGCTACTATGCGCGAACCTCGTATCAATATAGCACCATCGTGTAAAAGAGTTTTTGGTTGAAAAATTGTCTGAATCAGTTCCTTGGAGACTTCAGCATTGAGCTTTACTCCCGGCACAGAAAAATCTCGTTCGTCGATTGGACCAGAGGTTTCCAAAATCAGTAGTGCACCAATCCGATTTTTCGATAATTCTCTAACTGCTTCGACAATTTCATCAATCACACTATCAGATTTGGGAACAGCCAAACGAGATGGTTGAAACAACTGCCAAAACTCTCCGCGTCCCAATTGTTCCAGAAATCGGCGAAATTCTGACTGCAGAGCAACCGCCATTGCTACAGCGCAGCCGATCACCAATTTTTCTAGCACAAAATTTAGTAGTTGCAGTTGCAATTTGCCACTGATTGCTGAGGCCAGCATGAGAATGATAAACCCTCGCACCATCCAAAGTGTCCGGCGCTCACTGATAATCACTAGTATCATGTAAGTCAGCGCCAGTACCAGCACAATATCCAGAGTCTCAAGCAGCAAGGGCCTTGACCATCCCTGGTTGCTCAGCCATTGCTTCCACAAATCTCCCATGACATCTGGCGTGAAAGTAGGAAGTATGAAGTATGAAGTATAAAGTATGGAGTATGAAGTACAAAGTAGGAAATTTACATCCTTTGTCCTTCATGTTTTTTTCATGGTTTAAGCTTTATCCTTCATACTTCTTTAATCGTTCCGGTAGGCAATCTTGTCGAATTAAGTCTTCGTAGGTTTCGCGCTGCAAAATTAAATTTGCTTCGCCATTGGCTACTACAACAGCTGCCGGGCGGGGCAGGCGATTGTAATTAGATGCCATACTGTAATTGTAAGCACCAGTTGCCATGACTACGAGAATATCACCTGGTTCAGTTTGAGGTAGTTGAGCATTTTTAATCAGAATATCTCCCGATTCACAATGCTTACCAGCAATTGTGACTGTTTGTGTGGCAGGAGCCGACATTTTATTGGCAACTGCGGCGCGATACACTGATTGGTAGGTAATGGGACGGGGATTGTCGGACATACCGCCGTCTACAGCGATATAGGTACGAAGATTGGGGATCGCTTTGGAGGAGCCAATGGTATAAGCGGTGACACAAGCAGTAGCAACTAGCGATCGCCCTGGTTCGCACAGTAATTTTGGCAATGGCAAGTTTTCTTGGCTACAAGCAGATTGAATAACTTCGCAAATTGGCTTTACCCATTCCTCGATACTGGGGGGATCGTCTGATTCTGTATACTTAATTCCCAGACCACCGCCGACATTTAACTCTGTTAGCGACAATCCGTATGTGGCGGCCTTGCTCAACCACTGCACCATTACTGCGGCTAAATCTTGATGGGGTTGGCGTTCAAATATCTGAGAACCGATATGAGCATGCAAACCCACGCAATTGAGAGCTGATTGTTTGCTGACAAAGGTAAACAATTCATCTAAATCGCCGGGATCGAAACCAAATTTACTGTCTAGGTGTCCGGTGCGAATATATTCGTGAGTATGACATTCTATTCCTGGAGTTAATCGCAGCAAAATTCGGATCCCGGAAAAAGACTGTTCGAGACCTACAGCTTGAAAGTCGGGGAATCGATCGCAAATATTCCCTACATCTTTTGCTAACTCTACCAGAGTATGCAATTCATACCAGTTATCTACTACAAGCGTGCAACCACAACGAATCGCCAAAATTAATTCTTCTAGGGATTTATTGTTTCCGTGGAAGTAAATTTTGTTTGGACTCACGCCTGCGTTTAGGGCGGTATAAAGTTCTCCTCCCGAGACAACATCAATTCCCAAACCTTCTGAGGCGGCGATCGCGCAGACTGCCAAGCAACTCCATGCTTTGGAGGCGTACAGTACCTGAGATTCACCTTTGTAGTAACGCTGGAAACTCTCCCGGTACTGCCGGCAAGCTGTTCGCAGGGTTTCTTCGTCTAAAATATATAATGGAGAGCCAAACTGCTGCACTAAAGTTATGACATCGCAACCCCCTATTTCTAAGTGGTCTCGAGCATTAATTTTGGCACTCAGCGGTAAAAGCCCTTGATTGGGCGATATATTTCCTTGGTTAGTGCTTGTTTGGGATAGATACTGGCTACCAGAAAGCTGAACTCCAGCAGGCTGAGTCGATACCATAGCTAAAATTAGAGTTGTCCTTGTTATTTACAAGCTTAAGCTGGTCTTGTGATTCTCAGTTTACCGAATAACGTGCTTTTTCGCCCCTGCTTTCGTTTTGCCATTACAACAACTCTGAACAATTGCAGCCGAGTTACCATTACCCTTGAGTATTTCTGTAGGGAAGTTTTTAACGAATCACAAGACCGAACCAAAAAGCGTGAGCAAATTTCCGTTAGAACTGAAATTACTAACCCAAGCAGATTTAAGTTCTATTTTGGAACTGGATCGAGCCTGTTTTGGGGGCCTTTGGACACTGGAATCCTATCAAAGAGAGTTAGATAGCGCAAACAGCGTTTTACTCGGTTTACATTCTCCTTTGTTGCCTGTGAAATTGGTAGCCATGGGTTGCTTTTGGTCTATTTTAGAGGAAGCCCACATCACTATTTTGGCGGTTCATCCCCGCTACCAACGCCAAGGATTGGGACAGGCTATGCTGTACTCTTTGTTGAAGACAGCTTGGGAGCGGGGAAGCGAACGAGCTACTCTGGAAGTGAGGGTTTCTAACCAAGCTGCGATTTCTCTGTACCAAAAATTTGGTTTCAAAACTGCTGGACGGCGACGACGCTACTACAAAGACAACAATGAAGATGCGCTGATTTTGTGGCTGGAAAAGATGCAATCTCCCAAATTTCAGCAAATTCTGGTGCAATTACACGCCCTTGTTTGTGATCGCCTCAATAATTTTTGTTGGAGTTTAGTCAATATCTAGTCCCAATTCCTTTCGTCCCTACTTTCAGCCAAAGTCAATAGGAATTAGTTACTATTAATTGTAGAACCATGCCCGTGCCGTAATTTCCATCATAGTTTGATTCGCGTTCTCGGTTTTTTGATAAAAAAAGATAATCAAGCATAAATGGTCGTTGACAAATGCAAAGGATTATGATAAGTATGTTTTTTTGGGATTGATTTTCCGAACCCCCAGATTCAGAATTTCGCTTTCTAGTCAATCTTGTAGAGACGAAAAATTTAACCTCCTCAGTACACAGTTGAGAAAATAACAGCTCCCAAAAACCTGGGTATAGAGAAGTTTGAATGTCTATTTCTTTATACAGACATTCAATCGGTTTTGCTGTGCTAAAATCAGCGTACCGGCACGACGCAGGTGATGGGAAACAATGCCATGTTTGAACGCTTCACAGAAAAAGCCATTAAGGTAATCATGCTAGCCCAGGAAGAGGCACGCCGCCTGGGACACAATTTTGTGGGTACCGAGCAGATCCTCCTGGGTCTGATTGGAGAAGGTACCGGAGTGGCGGCCAAGGTGCTGAAATCTATGGGCGTCAATCTCAAAGACGCTCGGATTGAAGTAGAAAAAATCATAGGCCGGGGTTCAGGCTTTGTAGCTGTGGAAATTCCGTTTACGCCACGGGCAAAGCGAGTTCTGGAACTATCCTTGGAAGAAGCGCGCCAATTAGGGCATAACTATATCGGTACCGAGCATCTGCTGTTGGGCCTGATCCGAGAAGGGGAAGGTGTGGCAGCCAGGGTACTAGAAAACCTGGGCGTGGATCTCTCTAAGGTGAGGACTCAAGTCATCCGGATGTTGGGAGAAACAGCGGAGGTAAGCGCTGGTGGGCAACCTCGCGGTAACAAGACTCCAACTCTAGACGAATTTGGCTCGAATTTAACCCAAATGGCATTGGATGGCAAGCTCGATCCAGTGGTGGGACGAGCCAAAGAAATCGAGCGGGTGATTCAAATTCTAGGACGCCGGACAAAAAACAACCCCGTGCTAATTGGAGAGCCAGGGGTCGGGAAAACAGCGATCGCAGAAGGTCTAGCACAGCGAATAGCGAACAAAGACGTTCCCGATATACTGGAAGACAAGCGCGTAGTAACTTTAGATATTGGCTTGCTCGTAGCAGGAACAAAATATCGAGGTGAATTTGAAGAACGCCTGAAGAAAATCATGGATGAAATTCGTCAGGCAGGAAATGTAATTTTAGTCATAGATGAGGTACACACCTTAATAGGTGCAGGTGCAGCAGAAGGAGCAATAGATGCAGCAAACATCCTCAAACCAGCCTTGGCCAGAGGAGAACTGCAGTGCATCGGCGCCACAACCCTAGACGAATACCGCAAACACATAGAGCGAGATGCAGCATTAGAACGCCGCTTCCAGCCAGTAATGGTTGGAGAACCAACAGTAGAGGAAACCATAGAGATTTTGCGCGGTCTGCGCGATCGCTACGAGCAACACCACAAACTGAAAATTTCCGACGAAGCTTTAATAGCAGCAGCAAAATTATCCGACCGTTATATCAGCGATCGCTATCTACCCGATAAAGCCATAGACTTAATAGATGAAGCAGGAAGTCGGGTACGCCTGATCAACTCCCAACTACCACCCGCAGCCAAAGAATTAGACAAACAGCTGCGGCAAATTTTAAAGGAAAAAGACGACGCAGTTCGGGCCCAAGACTTTGACCGAGCGGGAGAGCTACGCGATCGAGAAATGGAAATCAAAGCTGAAATCCGGGCGATCGCTCAAAGCAAGTCCAACGGTGGTCGCAGTGATGGCGACGAACCAGTTGTTACCGAAGAAGACATAGCTCACATTGTCGCTTCCTGGACTGGGGTACCGGTCAACAAGCTCACCGAGTCCGAATCTGAAAAACTGCTGCACATGGAAGAAACCTTGCACCAGCGTCTCATCGGTCAGGAAGATGCTGTCAGAGCAGTTTCGCGAGCGATTCGTCGCGCTCGTGTCGGCTTGAAAAACCCCAACCGACCCATTGCCAGCTTTGTCTTCTCTGGACCTACCGGTGTAGGTAAAACCGAGTTAGCCAAAGCATTGGCTTCTTACTTCTTCGGTTCTGAAGAAGCAATGATCCGCCTGGATATGTCCGAGTACATGGAGCGTCACACAGTCTCTAAATTAATTGGTTCACCTCCAGGATACGTCGGTTACAACGAAGGCGGTCAACTTACCGAAGCTGTACGTCGGCGTCCTTACACGGTGGTGCTGTTCGATGAAATAGAAAAAGCACACCCCGATGTCTTCAACATGCTACTGCAAATCCTCGAAGACGGTCGCCTAACTGATGCCAAAGGTCGCACGGTAGACTTCAAGAATACCTTGCTGATATTAACTTCCAACATCGGTTCCAAGGTGATTGAAAAAGGTGGCGGCGGTATCGGCTTTGAATTTGCTGAAGATCAAAGCGAACAGCAGTACAACCGCATTAAGTCTTTAGTCAACGAAGAACTAAAACAATACTTCCGTCCCGAATTTCTCAACCGTCTGGACGAAATTATCGTCTTCCGTCAATTGACCAAGGAAGAGGTAATGCAAATAGCCGATATCATGCTCAAAGAAGTATTCGGTCGTCTCACTGAAAAAGGAATTTCTTTGGAAGTGACCGATCGCTTCAAGGAACGCCTGCTGCAAGAAGGTTACAACCCCAGTTACGGTGCGAGACCTTTGCGTCGAGCTATTATGCGCTTGCTAGAAGATAGCTTGGCGGAAGAAATTCTCTCCGGTCGCGTCAAGGAAGGCGATACCGCTATTGTGGATGTGGATGAAAACGGTAATGTCACGGTAAGACCCGAACAGCGTCGGGAATTAATGACTCCAGGTGTTGAGTAAATTTGAGATTTTCAATTTAAAATTCAAAAGCGGTAGAGGGTAAAACTCCTTTACCGTTTTTTATTTTGATATCTTCGGATTCGATAGCTGGGGAATTAAAAATTTGTTTCGAAATTATTTTTTTGTACCTTTATCACTACCCTAATAAATAAATGGGGATAGATTCGCAATGTACGTTTGTCTTGTCTCGTTTTTAACTTCTACAAACACTAATAACAACTTATGTTTGGATTGCTTTGGAGCCTCGTAGTTTTGCTATTTGCCTTTTGGGTATTGGGGCTCGTACTTCACATCGCCGGAAATCTCATTCATATTGCCTTAGTTTTGGCTATTGCATTGGCTATTTATAACTTTTTAAAGACCCGCGACGTGTAAAGCAGCATCACCTGAGGTCAGCTAATTTAGAAAATTCTCTGTTATTAATTTAGCTATACTTACTTTAACAATCGTGCTTGGCTAACAAGCTACTAACTTTGAGGTGAATGTAAATAGAAATGGAATTATAGCTGTTACATAGCCGCTATCCATATATTTGATAATTATCGGACCCGTGCAAATTTTTAATATTCGCCTTTAACAAGCATGGTTGTATATGTAAATCAACTCTATGTAAGTATGAGAAGTCCTTGGCGTTTAAGAGATTACGTATTTGCTGCTTTCATGACAATAGGCATGGTAATTGCTGTGTTTATTGTTGGTCCCTTTGCACCTCCTGGACTACAACTATTATTTTGGGCGCCTTTGGGAGGAATTTTTCTGACTTTAGGGATGGCGCGTTTACAGCGTCGCGGTAGTGTAGCTTTGATGATTCTTCCTTTGGCGGTACTGTTAGGGTTGATTTCCCCAATTATTACCTTGTATCTAGGTCTAACAGTTTTCATAACAGAATTAGTAATGTTCTTTTTGGGAAATTATCGACGCAAAATCAACCGTTTGTGGGGAAATATTCTTTTTTTTGCCAGTGCTAACTTAGGTGGTATATTACTTGCAGCTTATTTAATCAAAACTTCCAAAGGAGAACCGTTTGTGAAAATTGTTACCCAACCTGCAGTTTTGATTCTGCTGACGGTATTAGCAGGTGTAGCTGGTGTTGTTGGTTGGTGGTTGGGAGAGTTAGCAATCAAGCAATTGCAAAGAGCAGGAAAAATGGATGTGGATATCTGAAGCATACAAAAAATCGTTATGAGGAAGCGCGGTTTCCTGACTCAGATCAATCCCCTTCTCAAAATTATTGTTTGTATTGCCAGCGTAGGTCTAGCCGTGGTTTTGCACGATATCAGAGCCATTAGCGTTTTAGCAATTACCTTACTGGCATTACTTTTTATTTGCGTGCGCATAAATCTGAGAATTTTCGCATCTTTGGCGATCGCCTTAGTTGTATTCATGACTGTTTCCGCCTGGCTAAGGGGTTTTCACACCTCTTTTGTCAGTACCCTGCGCTTAATCGCCATTTTGCTACCAACACCGCTTTTAGCCGGTACCACTTCGCCATTTCATTTGCTCAAAGCAATTCAAGCTGCACGCTTACCCAGTTTTATCGTTTTAAGTCTGATGCTGATGTGGAGATTTTTGCCTATCATACAACAAGAAGCCCAGCGAATTGTTGAAGCTAATTGGTTGCGAGGCGTAAACATAGCAAATCAACCCCAGCAATGGTTTTCTGGCTTGCTGATGCCTTTGATTTTTCGAATTGTTGCCTACGCAGATGATGTCACTGTAGGTTTAGAAACAAGAGGTTACGATCCCCAAGCTGGGCGCAGTAATAGCCAACCATTACAATGGCAATCAAAAGATACAATTTTTGCCATCAGCGCGGTTGCGATCGCCGCGGTGGCGGGATATCTGGAATGGGTAGTTTAAAAAACGCATGGCACCTCACCAACCAGTACTTGAAGTATTGGATTTAACATACATCCATCCAGGAAAAAGCTGGGCGACCATCGCCAATGTCAATTTGAGCTTGTATCCAGGCGAGATCGTTTTAATTGCGGGAGCCACAGGAAGTGGTAAAAGTACCTTATTAAACTGTTTGGCGGGAATTGCGCCCAATCACGTAGGAGGGAAATTATACGGTAAGATACTTTACCAAGGAATTGATATCAGCGAGTGGTCAGTTAGACAGCGAGCGCGATATTTTTGCATATTGCTACAAAATGTAGAAACGCAAATTTTTACAGAGCGAGTTTGGGAAGAATTGGTATTCGGATTAGAAAACTGGAATGTAGCGCCACAACAAATTTGGCAAATAACCGAAACCGTCTTGGAAGAATTCGGTTTGCAAGGACAACGAAATTGGTTCATCCGCCAACTGTCAGCAGGTCAAAAACAACGCCTGTTGATTGCTTGTCTTTTAGCAATTGGACAACCGGTGATGCTGTTGGATGAACCTTTAGCTTACCTGGATGCACAAGGGGTGGAGCTGTTGCTGCAACTATTGAAGTCCAGGGCACAAAAAGGTCAGTCTGTAATTATTATCGAACATCGCACAGAGGTAGTAAAAAAGATATGCGATCGCTCCTACTACTTCCACCATGGTAAACTCACAGAAGCGGTAAACAACAATAAAATAGAGATTTTTCCTACTGTTTCTGAGTTTGCTTGTTCCTCCTGCCATCACAACCCCCCCATTGTGCTGCGCGCTTTTGGACTTAGTTGGGGTGGATATCCTCCTTTTCCGGATTTGCAACTAACAGCAGGGGAAACTATCCTCCTCAAAGGAGACAACGGTTGCGGAAAGACGACACTTTTGAAACTTTTATGCGGTCTGCTGAAGTCAGCAACAGGAAAATTGGAGATTTTGGGTGCAGATGCAAGCCAAAAAAGCGTGGTGCAAATTGCTAAAGACGTGGGTTTTGTGCTTCAAAATCCTAATCACCAACTATTTGCAGATAGCGTGCGAGCAGAAATTCAACAACCGGGAGTCAAAAAAGCAGTTGCTGATTTACTCTTAGAACAGCTAAATTTAAGCGATCGCGCTCAAGATCATCCCCAAGCACTTTCTCAGGGACAAAAAAGACGGTTAGCGCTAGGCGCTGTCTTGGCCAGACAACCAAAAATTTGCTTGCTAGATGAGATCGTGGTAGGACAAGACCCCTACTCTTTGTCTTTAATGCTTAATGTCCTAAGTAACTTTATCCAGGAACAAGGAGCGCTAATTCTCACTTCTCACGTGCCTTTACCAGCAGGACTTTTCAATGCTAAAGTTTTAGTCCTGCCAAAAGTGCAAATCTAACTTGCTTGCAAATAGGCTTTTAGCGTCAAAATAATCAAGGTATGTGTTTTCCTCAATCTTAACCGCTGCAAAACTTCTATGACCCCTCACAAAAGTGATGCCAAACAAGCTTCTGCTTCCCCACAGGGATGGCAAAATTGGCGGGAAAACTTAACTTTAGTAGTGGTGGCTTTGATTTTGGCATTTTTGATCCGCACTTTTGTTGCCGAACCTCGCTACATTCCCTCAGATTCAATGGTGCCAACTTTACATACAGGCGATCGCTTAGTAGTAGAAAAAGTTTCTTACTATTTCCATCCTCCCCGCTTGGGTGATATCGTTGTTTTTCAACCTCCTGAGGAACTGCAACGACGGGGATATCCAAAAGACCAAGCTTTTATCAAGCGCATTATTGGTGAACCAGGTCAAATTGTTACTATCCAAGCAGGTAAAGTTTATATCAACGGACAACCCCTGCAAGAAAACTATATTGCCGAACCACCAAATCAACCATTTCCACCAGTAGTAGTTCCTGAAAATGAATTTTTTGTCATGGGGGACAACCGCAACGATAGCAACGACTCTCGTTACTGGGGCTTTTTACCTAGAAAAAATATCATTGGTCGAGCAGTGTTTCGCTTCTGGCCGCTAGAGCGAATTGGATTTATCTAGAGACAGCAAGCTCGATTGCAAGCAGCACAAGCAAAAGAGGCGGGAAATGATAGCCTTTTGATCGTTCCTTCCTCTTATTTGCGGTTTTTGATGAAGAAGTAATTGAAATTATGGTAAAAACCAAAACTGCTTGTTCGCAAATCGCAAAATTATGTTAAGTTATTATGAATAATCATAACAAACTAGCATAAATAAATTTTTCCATCGTCACTCTAGGGTATTTATTTCTTTTTAATACCATTTTTAAGTTGCGTTTGTACGGGCATTTTCTAACCTCACAGCAAGCCTGAGAAAAACAGAAATGGTATTGACTCTACCATAAAGCACGATCTTCTTTCGTTAATTTCATCCACACACTCTCCGTCATGAACACAGCGGTGACCCTACCAACACAACAACAGGCTCAAACAACAGAATCTCTGGAAATCAATCGCCAGATGATTGTGATTCTCGATTTTGGTTCTCAGTATTCAGAACTAATAGCTCGCAGAATCAGAGAAACCCAAGTTTATTCAGAAGTTCTTTCCTATCGAACAACAGCAGAACAGTTAAGGAGACTTAACCCAAAAGGAATTATCCTTTCTGGCGGCCCCAATTCAGTTTACGATCGCGATGCTCCCCAATGCGATCCAGAAATTTGGCATTTGGGAATTCCCATTTTGGGTGTTTGCTACGGAATGCAGCTGATGGTGCAGCAACTGGGTGGAAAAGTAGCAAGAGCAGAACGAGGTGAATACGGTAAGGCATCACTGTACATAGACGATCCCACAGACTTACTCACCAACGTTGAAGATGGTACGACAATGTGGATGAGTCACGGAGACTCGGTCACACAGATGCCACCCGGATTCGAATTGTTAGCACACACAGAAAATACTCCTTGTGCAGCCATCGCAGACCACAAACGAAAACTTTACGGCGTTCAGTTCCATCCAGAAGTGGTGCATTCCGTCGGGGGTTTAGCATTACTGCGCAATTTTGTCTACCACATTTGCGAATGCGAACCGACTTGGACAACAGCTGCTTTTGTAGAAGAAGCAATTCGCGAAATTCGCGCTAAAGTGGGGAACAAGCGAGTACTGCTAGCCCTCTCTGGAGGAGTCGATTCTTCAACGCTGGCCTTTTTACTGCACAAAGCGATCGGCGACCAGCTCACCTGCGTCTTT
Organism: cyanobacterium PCC 7702; assembly: GCA_000332255.1. Taxonomy (GTDB): domain Bacteria; phylum Cyanobacteriota; class Cyanobacteriia; order Cyanobacteriales; family Nostocaceae; genus Chlorogloeopsis. Next base: position 855,732 of record KB235926.1, read on the forward strand.
ATCGACCAAGGCTTTATGCGCAAGTATGAGCCAGAACGGTTGTTAAAGCTGTTCCAAGAGCAATTTCACATTCCCGTAGTATACGTCAACGCTCGCGATCGCTTTTTAGCTGCTCTCAAGGGCGTCACCGACCCAGAGGAGAAAAGACGTATTATAGGACACGAGTTCATACGTGTATTTGAGGAGGAATCCAAAAGACTGGGACCCTTTGACTATCTAGCTCAGGGAACCCTGTATCCAGATGTAATTGAATCTGCTGATACCAACGTCGATCCACAAACAGGGGAACGGGTAGCAGTAAAAATCAAAAGCCATCACAATGTAGGGGGTTTACCTAAAGACTTGCGATTCAAACTAGTAGAACCACTGCGAAAACTTTTTAAGGATGAAGTTCGCAAAGTCGGACGTTCTATAGGTTTACCAGAAGAAATAGTGCAGCGCCATCCCTTCCCCGGTCCCGGTTTGGCAATTAGGATTTTGGGAGAAATTACCCCAGAAAAATTAAAGATTTTGCGAGATGCTGATTTGATCGTGCGCCAAGAAATTAACCAGCGCGGTCTATACCACCAGTATTGGCAAGCTTTTGCCGTATTGTTGCCGATCAAGAGTGTAGGCGTGATGGGCGATCGCCGTACCTACGCTTACCCCATAGTTTTACGTATTGTCAGCAGCGAAGATGGCATGACTGCTGACTGGGCAAAGGTACCTTACGATGTATTAGAAGTGATTTCCAACCGCATTGTCAATGAAGTCAAAGGTGTCAATCGCGTAGTGTACGACATTACCTCCAAACCACCCGGAACCATTGAGTGGGAGTAAAAAAATGGTTAATAGCTAATAGCACAATTAGCTATTAACTCTCAAAAAAAAAGTCTGTAGTGGAATTGCGATCGCCCGCAGATACATCTGGAAGAACTATATTATCCTCGGTCAATTCTATCGATTGCAATTGACAGTTTGTACAACCTGTGGACGAAACCACAAAACATAGTTGTTATTGCTTTTAGAAATTGAAAGCGAAATTAAACCGCTAGCAATAATTTTACTAGTTCCTTCAGTATTTTTGGCGGATTGCAGTTAATTGAAAGCATCCTTAACTAAGTTATAAAACTTGTAATAAACATGAGTTTTGTCAGGGAAAGTTGGCTCTAATTCTAGGATTAATACTGCTCGATAAGAAAAATTTTGGCAAGATTTGATGTGGAACTGGATAGGATTAGCAATTTCTATGACTTCTGAGTGCAGGCAATCTCTCAAAAATTCGAATTGCTCGCGATCTAGCAATTTACTGAGGGACTGATGCAGCAATTCTTGTGGGGGAAAATCCTAAAAAATGCAGGCTATTTTCACTAATTTGCGTAATAATTAACTCTGGTTCCTTGAGTGTCAAAAGAACTCCATGGGGTTGAATCGAGCCAGGATTATGAATTGGCTGTTGCTCTACAGTTGTCCAATCTAATTGAGGTAGTTTGCTATTTTTACTGGTATTCACGTTTGAGAAAGCTAAACAGACAAAATTGTTTGGCTTGGAAGTGTTAATAATTTTGAATATTTTTACAAAATTTTATTGAGAATTTGAAGGTGCATTTGCTTTCCTGGTAAGAAAGTTTGGTATTGTAAGTCTAATGTCTGAAAATACTACCATCCATAATTTGTGGGAGAGTTGTCTACCAAACTAAAGCTTGCCTCATAGAAAGTAACTGCGACGCAGTAGAATTACTTAAAAAACTGAGAACAAGCAAGAAGTCATGAGGGATTTTTCTGTCTTTTCTAATGTCGATGGAGACGTTACTCAACCTCCTGTTTCTCTTGCTGGCTTAAAAATCCTGGTGGTGGACGACGATGAAGACAGTCGCATTTACATATCTACTGTCTTGGAAGCAGATGGAGCTTGTATCACCACAGCTAGTTCAGCTAGCGAAGCATTAGAAGTACTGCTGCAGTTGCAACCAGATGTATTAGTATGTGATATTGCCATGCCAGGTGAAGACGGTTATACCTTGATAAGAAGGGTACGTGCCGTAGAAGTAGAAAAAGTAGCAACCGTTCCATCTGTGGCCCTGACCGCCTGTGCTGGTAGCGAGGATCGTGTCCTTGCTTTGGAAGCTGGCTTTCAAGCTCATGTAACCAAACCAGTAGATCCAGAGGATTTAATAGCAGCTATAGCTAGTGTACTCGGTTTTGGTCAAGCTTAAACAGCATCGGTACTGGAAAATATAAAGACTAGATGTTCACTATCTCCGACCGTTCTGATGGAGAGTTTAGTCTCCCGCAGATGAGTGATAAAGTGGAGGAAGCGACAGAAACTCCACAACCATCTAGTCGTATTTGTTATTTAGCACTGTCTGCTTCTTTGACGTCGCTCTCCTTCAAGAAGCAGTAAAGGAACACAACGGTAAAACTTCCTGTCAGTGCGTTTTGTTATGCTTTCAGGATACAAATTGCGTTGAAGTCTCCGCTCTATCTGTAATGGTAATTGGGGTCTAACTTCAGGTAGAAACTCTATCTCCAAAGCTAATGCGTTGGGACTGATATTGTGGTGGTTCCACATGAATTAAAACTCGTACGGGACTGAAGCGTTCTTCTAAACGCATTTCAACTTCCTCGGTGATGCGATGAGCGGTTTCCACATCTGGAGCATCTACTACTAAATGCATCTCAATGAAAACTTGGCGACCAACAACACCACGAGAGGCGATATCGTGACAGTTCAAAACTCCAGGTACAGACATAGCGATCGCGTGAATAACTTCTGGAGCGATCGCCATTTCATCTACAAGCCAAGGTAAATTTTCTTTTAAAACTGTCCATCCACTCCAAAATACCAACAAAGCGACAGGAAAAGCCAACACTATATCCAACCACTGATAACCCAACCACACGCCAATCAAACCACCAATTACAGCAATTGTCACCCAGATGTCGCTCATTGTATGCTGGGCGTCAGCAATCAAAATGGCACTACCTACCTGCTTTCCTACGTACCTTTCGTAAAAAGCAACAAATATATTTACACCCAGTACGAGCAATAATATCCACAATTGCGGTGATGATATTTTCACCGGTTCGCCACCCTTGAAAATTCGCTCTATAGCTCCTTGAAGAATTTCAAAGCAAGCTATACCTAAAAAAGCAGAAATTCCTAAAGCACTTACTGCTTCGTATTTTAGATGTCCGTAAGGATGTTCGCGATCGGGATGGGGTGAAGAAAAGCGATTAGCGATTAATCCTAAAATGTTGTTGGCGCTATCTGTAACGCTGTGCAAAGCATCCGCTAACAAACTCAGAGAACCTGTTAATTTACCTACAACTACTTTCAATAGCATTACAAATATATTCAGGAGTAAAGTAATTATTAAAACCTTTCTAACTTTGACACGATTATCTAAAGTCATAAGTATTTTTTTTAAACATTATCTCTGAGTTCTCAGTGTAGAACTAAACACATTGATTGAATGTATATAATTATTACGTTGTCTAGATTTTATTTAGCTATAAACTAAAAATTTCAGCTGGTTTTATTAAAAAAAAATTTTAAAAATAGCAGCTACAAATCAAGGAAATAAGGATGTATATATTTTTCAGACCAAACATTTATTATCGTTTGCTAGTAAGACTTTTTATTACTTTCCCGTAACTGGCACGACAGACATAGACTGCAGTAACCTCTTGCCGGGAAAATAGTATTTGTACCAAAATGTTTTGACACGTCAACCATGTCTGAAAATAACCTGACCTTAAATTTAGTAGAAGGTTCTGTCTCCTTTAGTTTTTCACCCCAAGCAGCACAACAATTAAAAGCAATACTCGAACAATTAATGAACAGTCTCAAAGCTGTTGCGGCTAAAACCAGTTCCGGTAGTGGTAAAGTCAGTCCCCAACCTCCAGTGGAGTATCAACATGCACAAGAAGTATATTTAGAGATTTTTTGTAATCCCAATATCTGGCCTAGTCCCTTCGCTGCTAAAGTGCTGCTGACGGTTCGCGATACTCATATTCGCTTGAGTACAGAAGCGGAACTGACTCGTATTATTGAAGATGTCAACTTATACCTAGAGCAAGCAGGATGATTTTAGCAAGCTGCTATTAAAAGTTACCGGAGCAGTTACCAAAAGAAACTACTCCGGCAAAATTACCAAGTCTGCTCAAAGAATGACGGAATTCCAACCCTTGTGCTGGCTCAGATTTAAAAATTAAGTACAACAAAAACTATAACACGCCTGATAGCCCTAAATAGTAGAGAACTCCACGGGATTGGGTATCGAGCCTTCTATTGTCAATATATATGTACTCCCAATCCAAAAACTAAAATTGTTAATTTATTAATCGTTTTCCCATTCTTCCCGACCAATCAGATCGCCAATGCGATCGCGCAGCAGGAAGTCACATTTTTCTAATTCGCATTCCACGCATACCCATTCCCGCGCTGGTATGTATTGGCATAGTGTGTATATTGGTTGTTGTCTGCTGACCACTCCCTTTTGTACTAATCGTCGTGCTTCATCTTGAATTACGTCCAAAGAGTAGTAGTTAATAGAAGGCACTGTATTCACACTCATGATCTTTGCTCACAATATACGTAACTCACGTTCCCAAAAGGGACAGAAACTATCGCTGACAATTTGTAATTTGCTATACGGAACTATTTTCATTTTGACGCTATGTACCCGCCATTTATGTAAATAAATGTTAAATTTGTCAAATTATCATAACATTTTGGTTTCGGTTTCGCAGGTAGGAAAGGTGTTGATTACCTTTGATAAATTTGCAAAGAACAGAATTAGAAAGTACTTTCCCAAGATTCTCCCCGCAAACTGAGTATAAACTACTGCCAGATCCAGACGCTACGATACACTGCCCAGATCGCTAGAAATTGATTTGTTAACAATTTCTTCAATAAGCTTTCAGTCTTAGGTTGAATACCGTTATCTATCTGTTTTTCTTTGGTAACCGTAAAATTACTAGTATGTTTAGTAATAATCTCAAGCATCAGAATAGTTGATGGATGCGGCGGATAATGATGAAGTTTTGCAACATTTATGTAAATTTTAGTTAAAGATTTTCACAAGCAAATATAAAAAGACGCGAGGCGATCGCGTCCTTGGGATGGTGCTTGAGCTAATTGTTAGCCTATTTCATTCCTCGTCTTGCTTCTCATCTAAATTTTCTGGTTTCCGCTCTTGCTTAATTTGGTTTAGCAGCGACAGTACTTTACTACCGCGTTCTAAAGAACGATCTTGGATAAACACCACCTCTGGTGTGCGACGCAGGCGTATTCGTGCTCCAAGTTCGCTGCGGACGTAACCCGTCGCCGACTTTAAACCTGCCATTGTTTCTGTTTTCGCTTCTTCGGTGCCATAAATTGACACGTATATTTTGGCATGTTGCAAATCACCAGAAACATCCACATCAGTAATACTGACCATGCCAGTTCCCACACGGTCATCTTTAATACCGTTGATTAACATTTGGCTAACTTCCCGTTTAATCAATTCCGCAACCCGAGAAACGCGGCGATTGGTAGCCATAAAAACTATGCCTCCTGATAGAGGTTTGATTGCTTGACACTTTGCTACAGCTAGTAGCCTGGAGATTTTTGAAGTTTAACCCGTGTTTACTAGGTTGGCAGTATAGTGCATTATAACCGTGGCTGGGGGCTGGAACGCACCTTTTGCTGACTTTGATTGCCGTTTTGGGCAAACAACCTTATATTGTATTCAATCCCAGCATGGCGCGCAGAGTGAGAACAACAAAGGTTATGAAGCCTGCAAATAATCCCACCAGGGCGATCGAGGTAACCGGACGTTTCAACAGTGGTGCTAGGGGAGCAAACAAGCTTAACAAAGCACCTAAAAGAGTGGTAATGAAGTAGCGTTGGTAGCGAAAGACGTTATCCCAAAATCCATCTAACATTTGCTTTTTAACTACCTGGTAATTGACAATATGGTAATCTTTGATTAATGCTATTGTAATCTAATTTGAGGAGCTTAATAAGAAATTGATATAAAATGTTTTTCACTCGTTTTCGTACGTATATTTATTAGCTTAATTTTAGTTAAATGTTAAGTCAGTTACCCAGGTTCGCTGTGCCGCGTCCATTTTTAAAATGGGCTGGAGGTAAAAGTAAATTAATTCCCCAATATCTTCCTTATTTTCCTAAGGATTACAAAAATTATTACGAGCCATTTTTGGGTGGAGGTGCCATTTTTTTCTACCTTCAATATCTCCGTCCCACCAAAGCTATTTTAACAGACATTAACGAAGAACTAATTATTACATATCGTTGTGTTAAGGAAAAAGTTGAAGACTTAATTATTTTGCTTAGAGAGCACGAACGTCAGCACAATCGAGAATATTATTATCGCATGAGAGCGAGGATTGGTGAATCTGATATAGAAAAAGCCGCTCGCCTTATTTATCTAAACAGAACTTGTTTTAACGGTCTTTATCGGGTAAATTCAAAAGGGATATTTAATGTTCCCCTGGGAAGGTACTCTCACCCCAAAATTTGCCAGGAAGATTTGCTGCGTTCGTGTTCAGCTGCTCTTGCTAACTCGAAATGCTTTCAAGCAGATTTTGTGAACGTGCTGGAATATGCCACAGGTAGGGATGATTTCGTTTTTTTTGACCCGCCTTATTATCCCCTCAGCAATACTAGTTATTTTACAGCTTATAGTTGTAATTCTTTTCATCAAAAAGATCAGGAACGTCTAAGAGATGCATGTGCTGAATTAGCAAGTCGTGGTGTGCGAGTGATGGTGTGTAATTCTGATTGTGATTTTATTAGAAAAATATATACAGAAATAGGTTTTAGGATCCATCCCATCAAAGCAGCACGCTCGATTAATTGCAATCCCAAAAAACGCGGTTTCATTGGAGAATTACTAATTACCTCTTACTAAAGATGTTTGTTTTTCCAAACAATCAACCTTTTGAAATCGATATAAATTTATTGAGAATAAGGTTTTCACGAATGTGTGGAAGTTCAAAGAAATTCACCTTTAACTTACTCATCTACTTGGCTTTGGAAAAGAATTTTAAGTAGAGATGAGAAGGTTGTTTTCCCTGCTTGTTTGGCGAACAGGGATTTTACTTTTATATCCACGCAGCTGCTTTTTGCCAACCTAAACCTTTTCTGAGTATTACTGGTTCTTCTCCGGTCAAGTCTAAAATTGTAGACACTTCATAAGTTGGTTCTTCACCAGTATCTACTATGATGTCAACTAATTTGTCCAAACGGTCAAATAGCTCCATTCGCGACATTATTAATTCTGGTTGCAATTGTTGTGCGGGTTGCTCGTCTGTTTCATCTGGTGGTAAATGAGCTGAAGTAGAAATAATTGGATTTCCCAGGGACTTTAACAGTGCCAAGCACACCTTATGATCTGGTACTCTAATGCCAGTAGTTTTTCGTTTTGGATTTTGTACCAAACGCGGTACCAACTTGGTAGCAGGTAACAAAAAAGTGTAGGGTCCTGGAATAAGGTGCTTGACAATGCGATAGGCGCTATCGCTGACAATGGCGTAGGTTGCTATGTTGGAAAGTGAGGGACAAAGGAAAGTCAGTGGTTTATCATTAGCTAGCTGTTTGATTTTTCGTACTCGTTCTACTGCAGATTTGGCGTTGAGATCGCAGCCTATGGCATAAACTGTATCGGTAGGATAAAGCATAACCGCACCATGCAAGAGCGCCGTCTTGATTTCTTCTATGTGGCGAGTTTGGGGATTATCAGGATGAATGGAAAAAACTTTTGCCATGGGTTTGGTGTGGGTAGTAGATAGTGGATAGTATTTTCAACAGAAAGGATGTGGACAATGGAAAAGAAAAATTACTAACTACTCACTACTAACAAAACATATTTTTATGATTAAACTTGCTTATATTCAATGTCCGACGGGTATTTCTGGTGATATGTGTTTGGGAGCGCTGGTTAGTTTGGGCGTTCCCGTGGAATATCTGATTGAAAAACTAAATAGTTTGGGAATTGAGGATGAGTATAAGTTATGGGTGGAACTTGTACAACGTAATGGTCAGCAGGCGACAAAAGTTCATGTAGAGTCATTGCACAACAGCGATCGCTCTGAGGGTCACCACTACCATCACTACCGTTACCTAAGGGAAATTGAACAAATAATTCTCAAAGCTAAATTACCAGCAAAAGCACAAGCTTGGAGCTTGGCAGTATTTAGACGACTAGCAATTGCAGAAGGAGCGGTGCATGGTATTTCCCCAGATGAAGTTCACTTTCACGAGGTGGGCGCCACAGATGCTATTGTAGATATTGTTGGCACTTGCCTGGGCTTAGATTGGTTGGGTATTGACACCAACGAACAAGGGTTTCCCTGGCTTTATTGCTCGCCATTTCCCACCGGTGGAGGAACGGTACATGCGGCCCACGGGCAAATAGCTGTACCGGTACCAGCAGTGTTGAAATTATGGGAAATGCGCAACTGTCCGGTTTACAGCAACGGTATCGAACGGGAACTGGTCACGCCTACCGGTGCTGCGATCGCCACAACCTTAGCTGTAAACTTTGGTCCGCCACCACCTATGACGCTGCAAAAAGTTGGGTTGGGAGCGGGTTGCTGGCATTTACCACTTGCTAATATTTTACGTCTGTGGCTGGGCGAAACAACAAAGCAACCACCACAGATGATAGCAGATTCATCAATTGTTTCAGCTGTCGCTACTAGCAGTTTGCCACTAGAAACCATATCAGTATTGGAAACTCAAATTGATGATTTAAGTCCGCAGGCGATCGCTTATGTATCGGATGCCTTATTTGCTGCTGGAGCGGTGGATGTTTTTACTCAATCCATCGGAATGAAAAAATCTCGTCCGGGAATTTTGCTTACCGTGATTTGTCATCCAGAAAATTTATCGAAGTGTGAAGCTGTTTTATTTCGCGAAACTACTACTTTAGGAATTCGACGCTTGACTCAACAACGGGTAATTTTAGAGCGAGAAATACAATCGGTAGAAACAGAGTATGGGGCGGTGCGTGTTAAGGTAGCATGGACAAAACAAGCAGATCGCAAAGTTATAAATAACGTACAGCCAGAGTACGAAGACTGTGCTGAATTAGCAAAAAAACATGATATTCCTTGGCGAGAAATCCACCGGATAGTGCTACAAAATTGGTATTTACAACATACTTGAAAGCATTTCAAGGGGAGGAAGTTTGTCTGGTGATGCTGTCTTCATATAGGGCGATCGCTCGTTTGAGGTTGCTTGCATGCTCTGGGTAAATTTCTGGACGTTCCAAACCCGGATCGACAATTAATTCACCCAGGATATTATTCGCTCGCTCGTTGAGCGAATCTATTAACAAATTTGGCATGGTTATGTTATCTTCGGCAATCTTTTTAATAACAGTATAGGGGTTTTCTTGCTCTAGAATTGCTTTGAGAACTTGCATTTCAGGATTTGGTAGTTGTTCTACAAATTTTACCCAATCCTCCGGCAATATTTCGGCAATTTCTGTTGTACTATTCGTATCTTCTAGTGGCTCTACTAATTCGGAGAAAGGAAACGAATCTGCATCTTTTTCCTGTTCTGGCTGCAGGAAATTGTTGCTGTCTAGAACTTGTGTTTGTTGTAGTAATTCCCAAACTTGGCTTTGTAAATTGTCTCGTTCATCTTGTAGTAAGCTTACTTGTTCCTGTAATTGTTGTAATTCCAGTTGCTGCTGTGCTATTTGCTGTCGCAGCTCATCTAAATTTGCTTCTAGAGTTTGTTTTTCTAAATTTTGAGTTGATAGAATCTGATGGTGTCTTTTTTCTTCTGCTTCCATCTGTTGAATATCAATTCTCATTTGGTAAAGTTTTTCCTCAAGTTGCGGCTTAAGCCTTTCTAGTAAAGTGATATTACTTTCCAATTCTTGCTTTTGTTGTTGCAGTTCCGAAATTTGAGTTTGTAACTGATTAATTTCCGCTTTGGATACGTTTAAATTTAATTCACAACGACGTTTGTCCGCTTGAATAGCAGAAAGAGATTTGTTGAGTTCGGCTTGAGTTGATTCTAAATTATTAATTTCATTTTGCAAATAATTAATTTGAGCTTCTAATTGTTTTTTTTCAACAATAAAACTACTTAACTCTCGATTGAGAACATCTCTTTGATGACGACGTTCTATTACTTGATTTTGCAAATTATTTGACTCTTGATACAATAAAGCATGGTGCGACTCTAAGTGTTTGATTTCTGCAAGCATGCGCGATTTTAATCCTTCCAGTTCTCGGATGCGCCTGTGCAGAGAATCCCGTTTAGCAAGCATTTCGTAATTTCTTTGTTTTTGTTCTACAAAAAGTGCTGCGTAGGTCACGGTCAAAGTAATCAAACCGATAATCAAGGCTTTGCCAAAATTCCAGGTTAAAGCTAGACTAAGACCAAAACTAATGCCAAAGGCAACTATGCCAAGAAGAAATCGATTGCTGACCATTGCTGATTGTATATTACTTGTTTTGAGCATAGTTTGAAGTAAAAGGCAGGGATTGGGTTCAGATTTTACATTTGATTGCATCAAGTAACGAAGTGTCAAAAAAATTATCTTTTAATTGTTTCCAGAGCACAGTAGTAGCTAGAGTTAATAAACTAAATGCAGATGTTTGAGAGAGAGAATTTTGTCAAACATTGTACGAACAGATCATCTGTATGGCTAGTTTGCAAGCGGATGATTTTGCGAACCAAACAGTATCAAATCTGCTTTTAAGAAATCAATAAATTGCCGTGCTGTTCTACCAGAACGACCGTTGTGACGGGTAGCCCATTGTAAAGCTTGATGTTCTAAATCTTGTGGAGGAAGATTAATTCCAGCTAAATTTGCTAGATGATGGATAATGGTTAAATAAGTTTTTTGATCGATAGGCTCAAAGGTCAATGTTAAACCAAAGCGATCGCTAAAGGAAAGCTTTTCCTGCATGGTGTCCCAAGCATGAACTTCCTGTTGCTCCCTACCAGCAGGGCGATCGGTAAAAAATTCCCGCACCAGGTGACGGCGATTAGAAGTAGCATAAACCACAACGTTTTGCGGACGTGCAGTTAAATTACCTTCTAAAACTACTTTCAGTGCCTTGAAGGCATCGTCATCTTCTTCAAAGGACAGGTCATCAACAAAGATAATAAATTTTTGAGGTACTCCTCGCAACTGTTCTACAATGGTGGGTAAGTCCTGTAGTTGTGATTTGGCAACTTCTAGCAAGCGCAAGTTGCGCTCGCCATACTCGTTTAACAAAGCTTTGACAAGAGAAGATTTCCCCGAACCGCGACTACCGTAAAGTAATACGTGCAAAGCCATCTGTCCTGACAGTAAAAACTCTGTATTTTTTAACAGCGTTGCTTTTTGCGATTCGTAGCCTGCTAATTCGTTCAATTTTACCGCATCGAAGTGGGATATACCTACAAATTTCCCCCCTTGCCACCGCAAAGCTTTATACTCCGCAAACAAACCCGTACCAAATTGGTGATAGTAAGCTGCTAACTGTTGTACAGCATCACCCCAGTTTTCTAAGTTTTGTAGTTTCTCAATTAAATCCAACTCGTGAATTGTCCCTTTTGTTGAAGGTTGCTGCAGGTACCACACTACTGGCGAAACAGGTAAATGAGCTACAGATTGCACCCATTCACTCAAATAGGCGCTGCTGCAATCATGCAGGTGCTGCAACAGTTGTAGGTCATGTTTAGCTGCTGCTACTAAAGCTGGAGGTAAGCGATGGAATGGTTGCTGTTGAGCAAGCTTTGTAAACGGATTTTCATCTCTAAGAATTTGTGTAATTAAATATTCCTCCCAATTTTGATTTTTCGCCGCCAAGCATCTAAAGTAATTACCGTATGCTTGCAAGCAATTTTTTGCATCTGCTTCAGTGTAACGTATGGCCTGTAACAGTTCCAGGAACGCTACTCCCACATCTGTTTGCAAGACAGATTGAAACAGCAACAAAGATGCTGCTTGACGCTGCAGAAATTGAACTTTTGCGATCGCTTGACTGTCCATCAGAGTTATTTAGCTAAATTGCTATGGTATATTCTCTAGCGACAGCATGGGTTTTAACTAATGACTGTAGATATTCTTGCCGCCCTTGCCTACGGCACGATCGCAATTATTGGTGGTATTGTTGGTTACATTCGTGCTAATAGCAAGATCTCCCTTGTCAGTGGTAGTTTCTGTGGCTTATTACTTATCTTCGCAGCGGTAATGCAGTTGCAAGGACAAACTTGGGGTTTGCTGCTCGCAGCAGCTGTTACCGCTGGGTTATTAGTCTTTTTCGCCTTCAGACTTGCTAAAACTCGTAAATTTCTACCTGCGGGATTGATGACTGTTTTGGGAATGCTCGCCCTAGCAGTTATGGTACACGCACTTGCGGCGAAAAAATAGTGTTGTAGAACTCCATCCCCAACGGTTTAGTACATATATACCATATTTTAACCTTTTTACAAAAAAATTGAGCTGCTTGGTGGCAGGTAATATGTTATATTTAATACCATTAACCCGGAACCAATCTACTTTTTGTCCAGTTTCATTTGAGAAAACAACGATATTTTCAAACTTTTTTTCTCTCACCAAATCTCAAAATTCTTAGGAGCAAGTTCATATCAGCGATCGCTACCATACTAAAATTTATTGTTAGTAATTAATATTTTTGTGTAGAAAAATGCTGAGTATCAAGCGAGCTGCTTTGTGCCATTATTTTTGCATTTAACTACTGTTTATGGAGGCGGTGAAGAATTATTCTTGGCAATGAGACTTAGTAAAAGTCACCTTTGTTACCACCTTGGAGACGGAAAGTAAAAAAGGGGTGCAATCCTTGCGCAGCAATAGTTATACCCGAATTTTTTGGCGGATAATTGACAATTTTCAGCTTGCTGTGTTCTCCAAATCGCTAGCGATCGCCAAAAATTATAGAAAAATTTGTAATCACCAGCCGAGATACTTTGTCTAGCATCTTGTCAAAGCACTTCACAAAACTAAGCAGCGAGTGACAAATACTGAATTACTTAGATACCTCAATAATTCTACTCAAGAATTTAAAGATTTGAACATATATGAGAAAAATTTTTAAAGTAACAGTAAAGGCTTGATTGCCATTTTGGCAAGTATTTCTAAAGGGTATAGGATATTAATAGAATGTACCAAGCATTAATGATACCTACAAGTTTGTGCACCTTAGCTCTGCGTTAAGGTCAGGCTAATAACAACATTATTGATTTTCTAAGTAATTTTACGACCTAGGAAATATACATGACATTTACACTGTCTTCTCACAACGTTATCCAGTACCTGCGGAAATTAGGTGTGTGTAGCCTGGAAGATAACGTAGCAGTTGAGGAATTACCAGTAACAAGCGGCAAGAACGTGAATTTGCTGGTAACAACTTTCCAAGAGTATCGCCCAGGAGAAAATACGGCAAAGCACGTGTTGCTAGTGAAACAAGAAAAAAACATTAGCGCTAGGGGTATTCCCCAGGAATTTTTCCAGGAATGGCTATTTTCTCAAATGTTACAAAAATTTCCAGTCTTAGGAAACATAGCAGAAATTGCTTCATTAGTTGTGCATTTTGATGAGGAAAATTCCATCCTTGTGCGCAACTACCTTGGGGAGTATCTAGAACTGGGGAAATTTTATCAAACATACAATATTTATCCTTGCGAAATAGCAGCTGCCATCGGTACTAGCTTGGGAGTACTGCATCGCGCTACATTTAACCGTCGCGAGTATCGGGATTTTATCGCAGCTGCTCCCCAAGGACAATTTCGCTATCAATTTTACAATCCAGCACAAGGGATAGAATCTATCAGTCCAGATACTTTTGGTGAGATTGCCAGCGAAGCACTGCAATTTTACATTCTTTATCAGCGCTACGAAAGTGTAGAAGCAGCGATCGCAAAATTAGCAACATTATGGGAACCTTGCTGCCTAACTCACAATGACTTGAAGTTAGAAAACATTTTAGTCCATTCAAGGTGGAACCAGCTAGATAACTGCCTGGTGCGGCTAATAGACTGGGAAGCTTGTGCGTGGGGAGAACCCGCCTTTGATTTGGGAACAGTTGTCGCCAGTTATTTGAGAATGTGGCTAGAAAGTCTGGTTAGAGATCCGGCGATGGAGTTAGAAGAATCTCTGCAATTAGCAGCTGTACCTCTAGAAACGCTGCAACCATCCATACTCGCCCTTGTGCAAGCTTACCTGGTTGCTTTTCCCATGATTTTAGAGTATCGTCGCGATTTAATCGAGCAAGTAGTTCAATTTGCGGGTTTGGTTTTGCTCCATCAGATGCAACAATCCATTCAATACCGCAAACACTTTGACAACAGCAGCATTTGCATCTTTCAAGTTGCTAAAGCTCTACTTACTAACTCCCAAGAATCAATATCGACAGTTCTGGGAATATCTAAATCGCAACTGCTGGGAGAAACTTTTACCAACTTCGCCAACAAGCAAAATCTGGTTCGCCTATACCAGAGTAAAACTTATTTGCGCGGGTGTTAAGAAAAGTATTCAGGGCTTGGAATCGAGTCGGAGGTCTGGAGTATAAAAGAGTAGTTTCATCTTTTTCTACGCACTTTGTGAAACTGTCACAGTCACAATCATGCTAGATTCTTGCGATCGCCATCTACTCGACATTGCCAGTAACATCCAAATAGAGTCTAACTTTTGCATTTATCATCCCAACTATCAACCCTTTGCCCTACCAAATCAGCTAGCAGAGAGATTTCAGAAAAATCCCGCACCACTACAGCAGAAATATCTCACTTTGCTGCTAAGAAATTTCATTTACGGTATCTATTACAACGGCGCATTACAAAGGATTTTGGCATTAAATGCCGTTCGCGAAGCATGTCGAATGACATCTCCTGCAAGTTTTTTACCCCACGAATCCATAGCAAACAATTCTGTTTTAGGAATTGACAAGCAATTGTACCAAAAGCTGCACAACAGTAATTATGGCATCGGTTACTTTGACCAGAATTGGCAGGTATTGCGCCGGGAACCTGACGGTAGTCTAGCGGTAACCAAAGGCGGCTTGACAATGCACGTAGAAAATGTTGCCTTCTCCCCAGGCAACCAACTTCGCCACCTGCAATCTGCCCAGCCAGGAGACAAGATCGACATTTGGATGCCGAAAAATCGATTGCGAAACGGTTGCTATGTAGCAGTTGGTAACGTCGGACACAAACTGCAAGCAAATCTAGATGCTGATTTGGGAAAAGGGCGAATCTACTTAAATTTAACTGCTGCAGGCGCGATCGCTCTGATGGAAAGTTTGACGGTGGAATTGAATGCTGCTGCCATTCCTTTTAGCTTTCAAGTTCCATACAATTACTCTGCTTACGGACGCTACGACTCCGGAGTACTTTATTTTGAACGCAACGATTATCCCCTAGTTCGAGAAGTCTTGCAAAGCATCTACACCCAACACAAATCCCACTTTCGCCAGGAAATTCCCTTGTTTACCAAGTTTTTAGCACCTGGAGTGAGTTTTGCTGAAGAACCGGAGCGAAAATTCGTTGCTCAGGAAAATTTTGGCATGAACCGCTGTCAAATTGTTGCCAATGCTTTACTAGAAGCTTGGCAAAAAGGAAAAAATTCTCCTCGAGAGCGGATGGAAATGATTTGTAAACATTTTGCTGATTTCGGAATTGATTGGCGGCGTCCCTATCTTAATCCTTGTTCTGAGGATATATATTATCCTTTAACTTAAAGCCCCAAATCTGCTCGATTTTTAATTCGATGTCTTTTACCTATCATCGCACCGTTCGTTTCCAGGACACCGATGCTGCTGGTGTAGTTTATTTTGCCAATGTTTTGGGAATTTGTCACGAAGCTTATGAAGAATCTTTAGAAGCATCAGGTATAAATCTCAAAGAATTTTTTAGCAATTCCTCTGTAGCTTTTCCCATCGTTCATGCTAGTGTAGATTTCCTGCGACCAATTTTTTGCGGTGATAAGTTGATTATTAATATAAAGCCGCAAAAACTAGATGCTAGTAAATTTGAAATTAATTACCAAATTACAGTAGCCAATGTCATAGTTTCTCAAGCAGTAACCAAACATGTTTGTATCGATCCCCACAGCAGAGTTAAAAAAGAGTTACCAGATACAATGAACAAATGGTTGCAGAAAATTCACCCCAAGGAAAATCAACATTCAATATTGTTGTAAGTATTCTTGAGCTAATTGTTGAAGCTGCAGACGGTTAATTTTACCTTGAGAATTGCGAGGTAAAGTCTGTACAGGAATCCAGTATTTAGGAATTTTGATTTTGCTGAGTTTATCTTGTAGCAAACTTTGTATTTCTAGAGGAAAAATATCTGCATTTTTAGGAATATAAATAGCTGCTATTGCCTGTCCCCAACGTTTGTCCGGGATTCCAAGTACGCAAACATCAATTACCGTTGCAGTTGCTCGAATTGCTGACTCAATTTCTAATGGATAGATATTTTCACCACCTGTGATAATTTTGTCACTGCTGCGTCCAACTACGTGCAAGTAACCTTCCTCATCTAAAAAACCTATATCATCTGTGTGAAAAAGGCGAACTGAAGAAAAGTTAAAATAAAAATTTCCAGCTTCTGCTTTGCCACCAGCTGTCTGAAAGGGATAATAACCAAAAGCCAAAGATTTCGCTGCAATGGTAATATTGCCGCATTCATTTGCCGGCAAAACTTCACCTTGTTCGTTGCCAATGGTAATATAGGCATGAGGAAGAATTCGACCGCAATTATCTTTACCGTTAAGAAAATCATCCGGTTTGAGAGTAGCAATTTGAGAAGCAGTTTCTGTCATACCATAAGTTATAGCTAAGGGAATGCGGTGATGTCTTGCTTTTTCTAACAATTCCTTAGCCGCGGGTGCACCTCCTAAAAGAACAGTTTGAAATCCAGCCAGCCAGGAAGTAACATCAAAATTAGCAAGCAGACGCTGTAACTGGGTAGGTACAAGAGAAAGAAAAAAATTCGATGTTTGGATATTAATTACATCGCCACTTTCTAGTTTTTTCCAAGGGTAAATAACAAGTTGACCGCCAGTGATAAAGCAGCGCAGAAATTGCATCAAACCGCTAACGTGATATAACGGTAATACACAAAAGGAATTAACTTGCTGTAGTTGAAAATATTCTTGAAATCCCCGTACTGATGCTGTGAGTGTTTCCCAAGAATGAACTGCAAATTTAATTTTTCCAGAAGAACCGCCAGTAGGAATCATGATAGCGGAAAAGCAGGGGAAAGGGTGGAAATTTTCTAGCTTTTTGGCATTTTGGAACTGTTGTTTTTCCATTCCCCAAATAATATCTGGCTGTACGAGTTCAAAAACTTGTTGCCATTCCCGGTCGACCCAATTAGGATTACAAAGAAATACTGAACTATTAGTTGCACAAGCAGCAAGAAAACCAGCTAAAAATCGTACTGGTTCGCGTTCGGCGAGGATGATTTTGGGTGGTGTTGACCGAGGCGCAAATGCAGTTAATTGTGAATAAAATTTCTCTGTTAACTCTAAAAAATGATGGTTGTGTTTGTGTAGTGCACCGGATGGCATTTCGCAAATTAGCCAGTCCTGAGGAAGTGAACAAAGCTGTTGGAGAATATGGGGGAACATTTCTACCATAGATTTTCTAGCCACGCGGACTCGTTGTCTGCATCAAAGTAATGATTGACACCAAAACCTAACGCTCGAGGGTTTGCTGGAGATAATTCTGCTGCTAATTGCAGTGCTGCTTTTCTACCAATGTCAGTTTCAAAGACAGATGAAAAAACAGCATCGATGTTATGCTGTCGGCAAAATTGCCGCAGGTAAAAAGGAGAACCAGCGATCGCTGGTTTGATGATAAAAATTCCCCGCCAACCTTGTTGAAAGCAGTTTTCGAGTTGCTTGAGGGTAGCTACAGATTCGTCCAGAGCGATCGCTGTTTGATAAAGACCGCTCAATTCCAACATGGCCGCAAACTCCTCCACCGCTAGGGGTTGTTCCATAAATTCAACTTCCGCCGTTAATTCCTGACTGGTATTTAATTCGTCGCAAGTTGCAAGCCACAACTGAGCTTGTTTGTAGCTGAGTTTGCCGTTAGCATCTAAACGCAATTTTGTGGAAGCTGGCAACTTTTGCACTAGTAATCTCAAGATTTCCAGTTCCAAATCGGTGGGATAAACACCAATTTTCCATTTCATGGTAGAATAACCCTGATGCCAAAGGCTTTGCCACGCTTCCAAAACCGATTCTCCTGCCGGTAACAAACCACTGCAGGCAAAACAAAAGGCGGAATTTATTCTGTTTGGGGACAGTTGCTCAAACGCTGACTCAAACCCGAATTGTGACGCTGGTAAGGTGTCGGGAATAGAAAAAATAATCTTTGGTGTAATTTCTTTTGGTAGCTGTTGACAAAACGTTAAGGCTTGTTCCAAGGTTTCAGAACCAAACCAGCTAATGGGAGCAATTTCTCCCCAGCCAATTTTTCCGGTTTCATCGCTGAGGCGAAGGATAATGCCTTCACGGGTATCCCAAATACCATGACTGGTGATCACTGCACGCAGAAATTTCCTTCGATAGGGACGAAAGTCGAATTGACAGCGCATTTTTACAGTAAAAATCCGACACCAAACAGCAAGCAACACCAAAAATGCACGGCCACAGCAATAAATTTACAGTTGCTGACCTTGTCTGGTTGCTGGTGATTTTCTTGGACGTGACGGCATAATTTGATGGCAAAGGGTAAACTTAGCCAGCTTAACAACGTCCATGCAGGGAAAATTCCCCCCAGCACCAACAAAAACGTCAAGACGTAGATACTAGCTGCAAACAAGTTTAAAAGTTTTGCTCCTGCTTGCGTTCCCAAGCGCACGATTGGCGATCGCTTCCCTGCTGCTAAGTCATCTTCCACTTGGTGAAAGTGGGAACAATACAAAATTAAGCTTGTGGCGATGCCAACAACGATGGAAGCTGCTAAACTTACTATTGACCAGCTTTGAGTTTGACTGTAATATACTGCCGAGACTGCTAGCGGTCCAAAGGCGAAAAAACAAAGGATTTCTCCCACTCCTTGATAGCCCCAACGAAAGGGAGGTCCTTGGTACAGGTACCCCAAAATGCAGCCAGTCACTACTAATCCTACTACGGTAATATCCTGTTGCCACCAAGCGATCGCTGCTACTGCCAACAATCCCAAACATAAAAACAAATTTCCCAACCAAAATATTAATAACTTGTTACCTGTTAAATTCACTAGAGAATGATGTTTGTTTTTATCAATTCCTGTTTCCGAATCAAAAACATCATTACTCAAATTTTCCCAGGCTAAAATTAATATCGCTGCCACTAAAAAAGTCAAAAAAATTGCTTTATTTATAACTTTTGTTTCTGCAAATGCTATTGCCGTTCCGACCCAAACAGGCATAATAGCAACACTGTACATCGGGGGTTTGATCGCTGCCATCCATAACTGGCGATTTTTGAGATGGGGATTAGTGAGATTAATTAAGTTTGCTGACATTTAAAACTTAAGATGAAATTATTTTCGGCTATGAAATAATTTTACGCTTTTAAGTACATATCAATAAATTTTGAAATTGGCAAGAGGTTTTTGGGTGGAAATACAAGGGAGGATACCTGAGCAAGCAGCTAGGGACGGTAAAACCAAAGACCTGCAAAGCAGCGGGTCGACTTCTATATCTACGTCTTTTGCAGCTAACTTTGGTTGTTTGTGTTTGCATTTGGCATATTTCCAGGTGTTTACAGCTTTACCCTTCTCCTGGAGCTTAGAACCACTACACATTTGTGAACCCCCTGACGCTAGTGAAACTGTGACCCTTTGTGTTACCTAGTAGAAATACGACCACGAATTCTCATTCTATATAAAGATCGATTCACAAAAATTTACTAAACTACTAGTGATGACAGTCTCACCATGTAGCGCAGACTTCTTTGTACCTAACAAAGACTTGTACAAATTCCTTGTAGCTGTTCGGCAAAAAAGTATCAAAAATAAATGCAATCAAATAGCTAGTATTTCACTGAAAATAGACTTTGTCGATCCGCTGGTAATACTGGAAAAATTAACGCTACCGCATCAACTGAACTTTTATTGGGAGAACAAAAGCAAAAAGGAGGCAATAGCAGCCATTGATGCAGTAGCAAAATTGCAAATAGAAGGTAGCGATCGCTTTCTTCGCTCGGAAGAATTCATTAAAGATTCTTTCAGTAACATCATTAATTTTCTCAGCAGAGAAGAACCTTTTTTTCAACCTATATTTTTTTGTAGTTTTGGTTTTTTTGAGCGAAATTGTCGAGAAAATTATCCCTTTCCAGCTGCAACAGTTTTTCTTCCGCGCTGGCAAGTAGCTGTGAAAGGTGAAGACTGTATCTTAGTATTTAACACCGTTGTTAACGCCGAAATCAATATCAACGTCATTTGGGACATTCTCTGCCAAAAAATAGAAACAATCCGCGCTTTAAAATTTCATTGCCAGGTGGTAAACAAGCGAGAAGCTCAATTTAGTAAAAAATTTATCTTTCATCCAGAACGATTTAAACACTCTGTTTTATCAGCTTTAAAAACAATTCAGTCCGAGCGTATTAGTAAAATAGTTTTAGCAGATATACTGGATGTGCGAGGGAGCACTCCTTTTGACTTGTTCAGTTCTTTAAACAATTTGCGCCAACTGCATCCAAATTGCTATATTTTTTCCACAAGTAACGGTCAGGGACAAAACTTTATCGGTGCTAGTCCGGAACGTTTAATTAGTATTCACAAACAACAGTTAGTCACCGATGCTTTAGCAGGAAGTGCACCGCGAGGAACAACACCTGCTGAAGATGCTATCAACGCCGATCGCTTGCTAAATAGTGAAAAAGAAAGACACGAACACTTGCTAGTTATCGATTTTATTACCCAACGTCTTTCCCAAATCGGTTTGTTACCCCGGGTGTCACCACCCCGCTTGCGACAGCTATCCAACATTCAGCATTTGTGGACACCAATTAGCGCTATCGTTCCCGATCACGTCCATCCTTTGCAAATAGTTTCACAACTGCATCCTACACCCGCAGTAGCAGGTACCACGCCAGATTTAGCTTGCGATGAAATTCGGCGTTACGAAAGCTTTGAGAGGGGTTTGTATGCAGCACCTTTGGGATGGGTAGATGCAAACGGTAATTGCGAATTTATTGTCGGAATTCGTTCTGCACTACTCGACGGCGATCGCGCCAGACTTTACGCCGGTGCTGGTATTGTAGCAGGCTCCGATCCCGAAAAAGAACTACTGGAAGTTCAATTAAAACTTCAAGCTCTCCTGAAAGCATTAGTTTGTAGTTAGTTTCATAGCGCTAGCTGACGAAAACAAATAACTTTATAAAGCCAAGTCTCTATGAGTAAAAGATTTAGCATTCGCACCCGTATAAGACGCAACAACGTGACCGTTACCAGTTAATTGGTACTTATAGGTTACCAAACCTTCTAAACCAACAGGTCCGCGAGGAGGAAGTTGCTGGGTGCTAATTCCAACTTCGGCGCCAAAACCATAGCGAAAACCATCCGCAAAGCGAGTAGAACAATTTTGATAAACTCCTGCTGCATTTACCAGCGCCATAAAAGTTTTAGCCACTTCTTCATCTTCGGTCACGATCGCGTCGGTATGCTTAGAACCGTAATGGTTAATGTGGGCGATCGCTTCTTCTAAAGAATCAACTATCTTAATTGCCAAAATCAAATCGCTGTATTCTGTTTCCCAGTCTTTTTCTGTTGCTGGTTCAATATTTTTTAAAATCTCTTGCGTACGTTTATCTCCTTTTAATTTCACCTTTTGTGCTTGTAAAGACTCAGCGATTTTCGGTAAAAAAATTGCAGCTATTTCTCCATGAACTAATAAAGTTTCTATGGCATTACAAGCGGCCGGATATTGAACTTTGGCATCAACTGTAATCGCCACTGCTTTTTCCATATCCGCAGCTTTATCTATGTACAGATGACAAATACCGTCTGCGTGACCGAGGACGGGAATACGGGTATTTTCCTGTACGAATTTCACAAAAGAATTAGAACCTCTCGGAATAATTAAATCTACATATTTGTCTAATTTCAAAAGTTCTATAATTTCCTCTCTTGTGGTTAATAACTGTACTGCATCGGGGGGAACGGCGGTTTGAGATAATCCCTGCTTAATGGCTTTAACTATAGCTTCACAAGAACGAATAGCTTCTTGACCACCTTTGAGAATCACGCCGTTACCTGACTTGATTGCCAAAGAAACAATTTGAATAGCAGCTTCTGGACGTGCTTCGAAAATGACACCTAAAACTCCTAAAGGACAAGTGATCCGCTTGAGAATTAAACCTGTATCCAACTCCCGGTGAAGTTGTACTGCACCCACAGGATCGGGAAGTTTCCCAACGTCTTTGACTCCAGCGATCGCATCTCGGAACTTATATTCATCTAACTGCAAACGCTTGTAAAGTGCTTTGGGAATTTCTTGTTTGGCTGCTACTTGACAATCCACAGCATTGGCTTGCAAAATTTCCTCTTGTGCTGATTCTAAAGCTTGTGCGATCGCTTCTATAGCTTCATTTTTGGCTGTGGTTGAAAGAACTGCTAATTTGAGTGCTCCCAGTCGAGTTTTTTTCGCTATTTCTAATAAATGAGAAGAATTTTGTTGAGAAATACTCATCGGTTTGAAGCAAAAAACTGGTCTAATTTCAAATTTTAATTTCTAGAATTAACTGGCAAGTATTTTGCTAGTTTTTGCCAGTACAAATATAGTTATTCTACTTTACTTGATTGCGGCCGTGAAATTAACTGCCACTTCCAGCAAGCAATCTATCCAATAAATACTAACTTTTTTCGGCAAGTTGAGCTTTTGCTTGCTGCCACAAAGCTTCCAATTCTTCTAAAGTGTAATCAGAAAAAGGGCGATCGGCAAACGCTTCCATTTTTTGTATCCTTTGAATAAAGCGTTGATTTGTTCCCCGCAGAGCTTCACTGGGATCGAGATTATACCACCGAGCTAGCTGGAGAATAGAAAATAGTAAATCTCCTAATTCGGCTTGTTGTTGTTCTGGTGTTTCCTGGGTTAGTGCTTGTTGGAACTCCTGCAATTCCTCATAAAACTTTTGCCACACTTCCTCGATATTTTGCCATTCCAATCCGACAGCAGCTGCTTTGTGGGAAATTTTCATAGTTGCTAACAAAGGAGGAAGCTTACGAACATAATTGCTGAGTTTGGTGCTCAGTTTTTGACTTTCTAAAGGAGATTGTCCTTTTTCTGCTGCTTTAATTTCTTCCCAGTTTTTTCGTACCTGTTCCACGCTTTCAACGGAAACTTCACCAAAGACATGGGGATGACGACGAATTAGCTTCTGACAAATACCTTCTGCAACTTCCTGAAGGGAAAATTGTCCGTACTCCTTGGCGATTTGCGCTTGTAAAACAACTTGTAAAAGCAGATCCCCCAATTCTTCAGCAATTGCCTGTTGCTCTCCTGTGTTGATCGCATCTACCACTTCGTAGGCTTCTTCGATAATGTAGGGTGTAAGAGTTTGGGGAGTTTGCGCCAAATCCCAAGGACAACCTCCCTGAGGCGATCGCAATTTTGCTACTACATTAATTAGTTTTTGTAAAGCCGCTAGAGTTTCGGCGTGATTCTCGCTGGAGTAAAGTTCCATAATAAATAACTCAAAAACTTCGTTTTGGTCGACAAACTACGATCGTTGCTTTCTCCGGTTGGCGTTGGTCTTTGCTCTCAACCGACGGCGACGCTGAGCGATCGCTTGACGTTTGTTTATTTTCCCATGCATTAGCAAACCTCGAATGCCTGAGGAACGCAAACGCTTGTATGTAGAACCACTCCAATCGCTTAGATAATGGGTCATGGCTGCTAGTTCCAAACCCCAAAACACTGCTATAATTTCCCGCTGGTAAGCAAGCAGCGATCGCCCCCATGTTTGGCAAAAAATTCGCCAACTCCAGCTTTTGTTTCCCAATTTTTCTCCCACGACAACGCTAAACAGCACTACTGTGACAGCAATAGAACCGAGATAAAGCACTCGCAAGCTTGTACCGATAATTGGGCCGTGAGATAAAAAAGATCGATGTCGCAGACTTTTTTGATAAGGAATCCAAATCCACCGCAATAAACCCCAGCGTTTATACTGGCGCGAGTAAATATCCAAGTCAGGACCAAACATCAGTCCGCCGAAAATAAATCCACCCGCCACTAGCAAAGTTAGGTTAGCATTGCGAGTTTGGACAAAAGCAAAACCAGTTACCCACGGTAAAGCCCATAAAGTAATGCGATCGTGCGTTCGACCAGAGGGCATCGAAAATGTTTCAAAATTTTTTCAGACAATTTTGCCAAAATCCTAGCGCAAACCGAAAAATTTTGCTATACTAAATTCTTGTGTGTGATGGGCGGTTAGCTCAGTTGGTAGAGCGCCTGCCTTACAAGCAGGATGTCACAGGTTCGAGTCCTGTACTGCCCATGTTTCTTGGCTCGAAGGAAATCCATCGACGCAATTCATATTGCGGGAAAACTTAGAAAAATATTAATCTGATATCGTTATCCACTAACGGAAATAACTTATTTAGAAAACCTTCCTATCGAAATTTTAGGTACTCAATTTTACAGGCTTACGAATTTGAGTTTGGTCAAAGAATGTCATTGGCGATCGCACTTGAGTAGGTCTGCGAGAAAGTCATAGGCGAAAAACTCCCCGGTGCGCTAGCAAAGCGGACTTTTTTCACAAGCTAGAAAACATATTAGTAATCCAAAATTCATTCATTAAATATTCAAAACCTATACCCAGCAATACCTAAGCTAGCCTGGAAATAACCTGTAAATAAATATTACATTTTTGCAAAAATGATAAGAATAATAACAGATTTTGACGGTCCGATTATAGATGTTTCCGAACGCTACTACCGTGTTTATCAATTTTGTTTAAATAAAATCCGACGTCCTCAGCAAAAGGTACGACAGCTTTCTCGAACAGAATTTTGGCAAATGAAACGATCGCGGGTCAGCGAAAAACAAATCGCTATAATTTCTGGTTTGGATGAAGTCCAAGCACAGGAATTTTCCTTGCTCCGACACCAAACAGTACATACGGAACCTTATTTTCACTACGATCGCCTTGCTTTTGGTGCAGTGGATGCACTGTTAAAAATTCAACACGCTGGCTGGGATTTAGCAGTCATGACCATGCGCCGCGTTTGGGAACTGGATTTCGCCTTCAAAAAATTCGACCTAGGCAGATTTTTCCCCGAAAATCGCTGTTACTGCCTAAGTAATGATTACTTGAAAACTCGGGATATAGATGATAAGCCATTATTAATGGCACGAGCCTTAAAAGAGCTTCCCCCAGCAACCGACACGTGGATGATCGGAGATACTGAAGCAGATATCGTTGCTGCCAAAAAACACGGTGTCAAAGCGATCGCGGTAGAATGCGGTATACGCGAGCGATCCCAATTAGAGCTTTATCAGCCCGACTTCATCGTCACAAACCTCACCGCCGCCGTTGATTTGATTTTAGAAAAATCCGCAGCGCCTGTAGAATTGGTTTATCGGTAAATTTGCACTTGTTGCCCCTTGGTTGGTAGTTGTTTGTTGGAGAGCGCAAACAACTGTCAACACCAAAAAGGGCTTACCTCAAAAAACTACTTATTAACCACAACAATACGAATGTAACTGCAGTAGAAAACTGATTTGGCGTCAGGTGAACAAATTGTCCTATTAAAGGTACAGCCCAATTCGCCAGCAATCCTCCAGCAATCAAACCTACGATCAAGCCACTCAAGGTAAATATAACTGCCCGGCCAAATCTAGCTTCCTTACGGTTAATAAAGTATATACTGATACCCACTCCCACCACCAGTGCCAGCTGTAAAACTTGGTCTTCCCCTGTTGGGTAAAACGTGCTAATAGCACTCAGACCCAAGTACCAAGCGCCGGTTAATAGCACCTCTGCTGGTGTTGGTCGATCCAATATTTTTTGCAGCCACGCCGGCGATTGCTGGCGAGGAGCTGGACCTTGGGGTACAGATGTTTGTACTAGACGCTCTGGAAACCGGATGCGTTCGGGAACCTTGATTTTACCTTCTTGGCGCAGCCGCAGGCGATCCATTAAAATCGCATCGTAGGCAGCTTCAATCATTTCTAAACGCTTGGCATCGCCACTGTATTGCTGTAGGAGGCGATTGCGAACATTCTGGATTTCATCGAAACTAACGTCTTCTGATACCCCAAGTTTTTCGTAGGGATTTTGCTCGCTCATGGGAATCTATTAAATCTAGCCTCAGTCGGCAGCAGTTTTTTGTTGCCAGAATAATAACTTTAAGTTTTGTGTTAAACAGGAACTTTAATCCAATGCTACATCTTCACCTGAATAGTAGCATGGGTTAGTAGAAGAAACATGGTAGTTTTAACTATAGACACTTTAACATATTGCCAGAACTCCGTGTACACCCCCATGTCGTTCTCTATTTAGGGCTTTATTGTAGAATTTGAGTTAAAAATACCTAAAAGGCTTTTTTATGAAAAAAATGTTTTTTTGAGATTTTGGCAATCAACTCTACCTTAGATAACAGTTTTATTTAATGAACTTGAAAATCCCTTATTCTATTGTGACGCAGATAGATTTAACACCAGCGTTTCATTACTAAATTACTAAATTAGTTAGGTATTGCGAAATTCTCCTAGTTGATTTAACTTTAAGTGGCGTAGTCAGACTTAGCAATTACTCTACCGAAATCGCTGCCAGTACCGTTATATTAAAATAAATGCGCTCTAGTTGCCTAAAAACCTGATTAAACTAAATTAGTATTTAGATAATCAGGAATTTTATACCTAAACCTTGTAAATTTTAATTGCTTTTTCAGCGGAAACTGCGTTTATAACGCCACCCGCATCTTGATCCTTTATAGATTTTGTGCAAAGTGATGGTCATGGCTCCTGCCAAGATTCTTGTAGTTGATGACGACCCTGCTGTTCGGAATTTAATCCAACGCTTTCTGCTCAAGCATAATTATCAGGTAGAGGCCGCTGAAGATGGAAAAACGGCCTTAGCTTTATTTGAGCAATTTAATCCGGATTTGGTAATTTTGGACGTTAACTTACCAGATGTCATCGGATTTAACCTCTGCCAAGAAATGCAAAGTCGTAATGGCGTTTTTGTTCTCATGCTGACTAGCCGTACAGACGAAGCTGACAAAATTCGCGGCTTTTCAAAAGGTGCTGACGATTACCTTACAAAACCATTCGGTCTGGCAGAATTGGAAGTTAGAGTGGCAGCAATTTTGCGACGTCAACGCCTTGTTACCCCAGCAGAACAAAAACGCCTGGTATTTGAAAAGCTGATGATCGATCCTGTGAGGCGAGAGGTAACGCTCAACAACCAACCAGTACCCTTGACGGCCTTAGAATTTGACTTGTTACATTTTTTAGCCAGCCATCCGGGTAGAGTTTGGCGTCGAGCAGAATTAATTCAGGAAGTCTGGGATTATGAATACGTCGGCGATCAAAGAGTTGTAGACGTACACATAGGTCAAATTCGTAAAAAAATTGAAACAGACGCTAGTCAGCCAGCTTTAATTCAAACCGTTCGTGGTGTAGGTTACAAGTTCGAGTGTCCTGCTGCTCAACCCCAGCACTCCGAAAAACCATAATAATACTTGACCGTCAGCCCGGCGGTGCCCAAATCGATGCCTCACCGCGGATATTATATAAAAATTAGTTGTAGACACGAAAAAGGTATTTACTATCTCATTTTTCTTCTGTATTGCTGAGCCATACTTGTAGCTGTTGACCATGAAAACTGGTTCCCGGGTACAGTACTGCCGTACCCAGTAAAGAGTATTAAAAAAAACAACGCTACCAAGTGAGATACTGGCAACGGGCAAAATTCCCTGTTGTCCATTTACTTAGTAGTTGTGAAATAAGGTTTCTAAGTATACACGAGCTATCCGGCGATCGCTATCTCCATTTTGAAGTAAAAATAATGACAGTGCAGCCGTCAAAACTCGATTTTGGTCCCAATCGGGATGCTTTTCTAAATAAATTTTCAGGGATTCGTGTAGGGGCTCGGGGATTTCTGTGAAGATGCTAACAGTTGTTTTCATGAGATTGTCCTCTTTGAGAACCTGCTAATAGTTAGATTCTGCTTGCAGTCAAAGCCACGGGGAAAATAGGCGATCCAAACAGGAACATCATCCCCAATGAGACTACAAAGGCAAGTCGCATAATTGTGGTCAAAACCAGGGGGTGTTGTCAATGCTGCGAAATGTTAAGACAAAATTTCTGCAAAATACATATTTACGAAAGCACAAGGATTTGAGAACCTTTTTGTAACATAACTTAATCAAAACTCAGTCCTGGAAATTGCTGTTTGCCACGAGCAGAAAATCCTCAGCAACACAGCAAGAGGTTGTGATAGCGTCGGATGGCTGTGGAAAACTCTCAAAAAGTTTGTGGAAATGTTGTGGAATCAATGAGGAAAATTTTGGATAATAATAAGAATTACAAAAAGATTTGGAATTTATCTTCAACAAGAAAATAAGCCATTTCAAAACGATAGCTCCCTGGTTAAGAGGGAGCCAAGCAAGGCAATAGCAGCAAGCAACAGGACTAGTGACGGCGTTGCTGTAAGGTACGATACACAGATTTCAAATCCACTTGGTGGTAAGCAAGAGCAACAAGGGTGTGATAAAGCAAGTCAGCTACTTCCGAAGCGATCGCCTCAGCATCGTTGTCTTTACAGGCCATCACCACTTCTGCACATTCTTCCCCAAGCTTTTTTAAAATTCTGTTATCACCACCGGCAAATAATTCACAAGTATAGGAATTTTCCTGGGGGCGATGGCGGCGATCGCAAATTACTTGAAACAATTGCGATAAAGTATCGCCGGGTGGAGGCGCAACTTTTCCATCTACCCGGTGAAAACAGCTGCGTTCACCAGTATGACAAGCAATATCTCCCACCTGTTCAACTCCGATCAGCAGCGCGTCGCTATCGCAGTCATAACGAAGGCTGCGCACCTTTTGAACGTGACCGGAAGTCTGGCCTTTGTGCCATAATTCTTGACGGGAACGACTCCAAAACCAAGTTTCTCCCGTTTCCAAAGTCTTTTGTAGCGACTCTCGATTCATCCACGCCATCATCAAAACAGCGCCATCCAAATAGTCTTGGATAATTGCTGGAACCAAACCGCGTTCGTCGTAACGAATTCGATCCACAGGGATTGGGGGCTGTTGTGGATTAGTACTAGAAAAAAACATACCAGCTGCTTGCAAAATAGCGAGAATGGTTTATGGGTTCACCATACCATTGTCTGTAGAGAAATTGGTACACTAATTTTTTAACTGCCAAACTAATTTTTTTCCAGAACTTAATTTAACTTTTATGCATAATAACCTGCATTTTCACAGCACCGAAAGCAGCCCCAACTCCATACCAATCAATAACCGAACAGCAACCTGTCTTGGTCCGTCTTGGCTTGGCAAGGGCGAATTTCAACAGGAGGCAAGTCTTCCTAGGACTTGTATAACGTATTGTAATTTTTATAGGACTAGCAATTTCATTACGATATAAATTCTGAGAAGACTTGACTTTCATCCTCGGATAGAGCTTTTTATTTGCCACTTTTTAGGAGAGAACCTTGGTAAATACAACGATTAAAACAACAAAAAAATCACAAGAAATCTTTGCCGCTGCTCAAAACCTCATGCCAGGAGGGGTAAGTTCCCCAGTCCGCGCCTTCAAATCTGTAGGAGGACAACCCATCGTCTTCGATCGCGTCAAAGGAGCGTATATTTGGGATGTAGATGGCAATCAATACATAGACTACGTAAATACCTGGGGACCAGCCATTTGCGGTCACGCTCATCCCGAGGTGATAGCAGCTTTGCAAGAAGCTTTGGAAAAAGGTACTAGTTTTGGCGCGCCCAGCATCCAGGAAAATATCCTGGCTCAAATGGTCATTGATGCCGTCCCAAGTATCGAAATGGTAAGATTTGTCAATTCCGGTACCGAAGCTTGTATGGCAGTACTGAGACTAATGAGAGCTTTTACCGGACGCGATAAAGTGATCAAATTTGAGGGCTGCTACCACGGACATGCAGATATGTTTTTGGTAAAAGCAGGTTCCGGTGTAGCTACCCTTGGTCTACCCGATTCTCCTGGAGTTCCCAAATCAGTAACAAGTAACACCTTAACTGCACCTCTTAATGATTTAGAAGCAGTCAAAACCTTGTTTGAACAAAACCGCGATCAAATCGCAGGGGTGATTCTGGAACCTGTGGTGGGAAATGCTGGTTTTATTCCTCCCGATGCTGGCTTTTTAGAAGGGTTGCGGGAACTTACCCACGAACACGGAGCTTTATTGGTATTTGATGAAGTCATGACAGGCTTCCGCGTAGCTTACGGTGGCGCTCAAGAAAAATTCGGCGTCACGCCAGATTTAACAACCCTAGGTAAAATTATCGGCGGTGGCTTACCTGTAGGAGCCTACGGCGGTCGTCGGGAAATTATGTCTATGGTTGCTCCTGCAGGTCCGATGTACCAAGCAGGAACTCTTTCTGGTAATCCTTTGGCAATGACTGCAGGAATTAAAACTCTAGAGTTACTGCAAAGACCCGGTACATACGAGTATCTAGATCGAATTACGAAGAAATTAGCAGATGGTTTGTTAGAAATTGCCCAGCAAACCGGTCACGCTGCTTGTGGCGGTCATATTGGAGGTATGTTCGGTCTATTCTTTACATCCGGCCCCGTCCACAACTACGAAGATGCGAAAAAATCAGATTTAGCGAAATTTGCTCGCTTTCATCGGGGTATGCTAGAGCGTGGTATCTACTTGGCACCGTCTCAGTTTGAAGCCGGATTTACTAGTCTAGCTCATACCGAAGAAGATATTGACCGTACCCTAGAAGCAGCAAAAGATGTGATATCTAATTTGTAAGCTGCAATCAACCCCGTTCCTGGAACAGTAGAGCGGGGTTAAAAATTTCAGAAAATGAAAAAATCCTAGTATATTCCCAAAACAACATACAAGCAAAATTTGCTTGTGGAGCATGGGGAAAATAGGTATGGAGAAAGGATATTTTTATTTATTAAGTGCTAGCGATCGCTTTTTGAAAAAATCAAAATTTCGTAGCTAAAAAGCAGAAATATTTATTTGAAAAATTTCTCATACGTGGATTTACTATTGGGTTTTGATAGCACAGTTTATCTTTAGCAAGTCTTTAAAAGATCACCAGCAAAAATTACCTGGCAAAAGTAACTTGGGATAGAAATAATTAGGTTAGGGTGTAGAGATACCTGTAATTTTTTGTGTAGCGAGTTGACAGTGATGAGCTACTGCTTAAATCCTAACTGCCCCAATCCAGAAAATATAGCTTACGGCCATAGGTGTCAGTTTTGTGGTTCACCACTGCTGTTGCGCGATCGCTATCGAGTGCACAAAGCATTAGGTCAAGGTGGTTTTGGGGCTACTTTTCTCGCTGTTGATGAAGCTTTACCAGGTGAACCAAGTTGTGTAATTAAGCAATTGCGCCCATCGGGAAACACACCCCAGGTTTTGCGAATGGCACGGGAACTGTTTGAGCGAGAAGCTGTAACTTTGGGTAAAATTGGCAACCACCCCCAAGTACCCCGATTGCTAGATTATTTTGAAGAACACGAACAATTTTACCTAGTTCAGGAATACATCAGTGGCTCGACTTTACAGCAGCTAGTAAAACAGAATGGCGTTTTTAGCGAAGCGGGAATAAAGCAGTTTTTAAGCGAAATCCTACCATTGCTACAATACATACACGAGTGTCAAGTCATACATCGAGATATCAAACCAGCCAACATTATTCGTCGCGAGCAAGACAACAGATTAGTACTTATAGATTTTGGCGCTGTCAAAAATCAAGTTACTCAAGCAACAATCAATGTCTCAGAACACACAGCATTAACTGCATACGCGATCGGTACTCCTGGATTTGCCCCTCCGGAACAAATGGCTATGCGTCCAGTGTATGCAAGTGATATTTACGCTTTAGGAGTAACGTGCGTTTACCTGCTCACTGGCAAATCTCCCAAAGATTTAGAATACAATCCAAGCACGGGCGAATTGATGTGGGAGTCTCACGTGCAAGCGAGCGACCACCTTATAGACGTGCTGCGGAAAATGATGGAGGTGTCAGTACGCAATCGCTACCAAACAGCTAACGATGTACTCAGAGCACTGAACCTGGAACCATACCTGGAAAGTTTATCCAAAAATTTAATCATTCAACCTTCTAGTGGAAAAGAGCGAGCAAATCAACGCTGGGAAGATAATGGCAACTCTGGCGGTAACATTTCTGGACTAAGCATAGCACAGGTAGCAGCAGCAATTCGTGCCAGACGAGCAAAGACATCAGAAGGTACTGGTATCGTGCCAGCGCAAAAGCCATTACAGGCTCTTCCCAAAAAAAATACAACTTTGGTTAGTAAATGCGCTAATTTGCAACAGCACAAGTCGAAACAGATGCGTCAGTTAGATAACCAAAGTTTGCTCACAGCTTATCTCAAAGGAAGACGAGATTTTGTCCTGCATGATTTAAGTTTAATCGACTTGCAAGGTGCAAATTTACCAGAGACAAACTTTCATTCTTCTCAGCTGCAAAGAGCCAATCTCCAAGGAGCAAATCTCTACAACAGCGATCTGGGACAAGCTTGTCTTAATCGAGCTAATCTCAGGGATGCTAATTTAAGCAAAGCTTTTCTAAATAATGCTGATTTAGAAGGAGCAGATCTGCGCGGAGCAGACCTTAGCTATGCTTATCTTCAAAATGCCAATCTTCGAGGAGCTAACTTATGTGGTGCTAATCTTACCGGTGCCAAAATTTCTGACGAGCAATTAGCATTAGCTAAGATGAATTGGATGACAGTACGTCCTAATGGCAAGCGAGGCTTTTTATAAGGCTTGGAATCGAGATAAAATTAAAATTCTAAAATTTTTCTAAAAATTTTACCCAGATTCGGTAGGATTGCGGTTACTACTGTTGACAGGAAAGTTATAACCTAAAAATAGCAGAGCTTCATCGCCGCAATATTTCAATCTCGAATTATTTTTGACAGAAAAATGAATATTTTTATTGTATGGCTGATTGTCTAGAACAAGAGTTACAAAAGCGGCTAGGTTTGTATCAACTATTTCTGAGATTGTACGAGCACCACAGCAGTCTTTTCCACGAAATTCTCCAGTTAGAAAATTTTTCTCAGCCGTCTTTTTTAGGTGGGCGACAACTTTACTTGCTGGGAAAAGTGGAAGATTCTGTTATTTATATAATTACGAATTTGTGTGCAGGTAAGACGCAAAGTTTCACACAACCACAGCAAATCTGGACAATTGGCCGCGATCGCCGTTGCGCCATTTACATCTCCGACCGATATGTA
The DNA here is from genome assembly GCA_000332255.1 of cyanobacterium PCC 7702. Lineage (GTDB taxonomy): Bacteria > Cyanobacteriota > Cyanobacteriia > Cyanobacteriales > Nostocaceae > Chlorogloeopsis. The sequence continues at coordinate 889,136 of KB235926.1, forward strand.
TCTCGTCGCCATGCAGCAATTCAATACATCGACAGTCTTCCGGAACAAGGTTTTTACTTGATTGATTTTAACAGTACCAATGGTACTTATCTTAACGGCGAACCGGTCTACAAGCCGAAAAGATTGCAAGACGGCGATCGAATTCGCTTGGGTAGCATTACTTTTTCGTTTTTTACGAATCTTGGTCCTCCTCAAGTTTTACCTCCGGCGCATTTAGCAACGAAAAAAGAAAACAAGCAAATGCACGACACTGCACAAGTTGAGTGTCGTGCGATGCAAACATCCTTGGTTGATATCTTGAATCCCCTTCAACAAATGAATTTGAGAACCGACAAACAAACAGTAATTTCTGCACTAGAGTTGCAGTTAAGTAAACGGCTGCGATCAGAAATTTTAGATGATTTTTTCCGCCGCAGACAACAGCTGCAAACAAAACTGCATTCAAATACAGCAGATTAAGCTCGCTATCTAAATGCAAGTTAGTATAAGCAATTGTCTTGGGTTTTATTCTTCGGAAGGATAATTCTCAATATCTTCCTCTTGTTCTTCTTCCTCACTAGTTTTTCTAACAGAATTAGCAGAAACAACAGCTCCTTTTTCCAGTTTTTCCTTGACCTGTTGCTTAATTAGTTCCGCAAATTCGGCTTTTTCTTCTAAATATTTAATAGCATTGTCTCGACCTTGGGAGATGTTATCGCCGTTGTAGCTATACCAAGCTCCTTTACGAGTAAGTACGCCAGTTTCTTCTGCCAAATCCACAAGACAGCCCAAAGTAGAAATTCCCTTGCCAAAAATAATGTCAAATTCCGCAACTCTAAAAGGCGGTGCAACTTTATTTTTAGCAACTTTCACTTTAACACGGTTGCCAAATTCTTCTGAGCCTTTTTTGAGGGTTTGAATTCGGCGAATATCCAGGCGTACGGAAGCGTAGTATTTCAAAGCATTACCACCAGTGGTTGTTTCTGGGTTACCGTAGGTAACGCCGATTTTTTGTCGCAATTGGTTGAGGAAGATAACCGTGCAACCAGATTTGCCTATATTACCAGTAATTTTACGTAGAGCCTGGCTCATTAATCTCGCTTGAAGACCAACGTGAGCATCGCCCATTTCCCCTTCAATTTCGGCGCGGGGAACTAGTGCTGCTACGGAATCAACGACTACAATGTCAACTGCTGCAGAGCGGACAAGTTGATCGACTATTTCTAAAGCTGCTTCTCCTGTATCTGGTTGGGAAACTAGTAAATTTTCGATATCTACACCCAAAGCAGCTGCGTAGGTAGGGTCTAAGGCGTGTTCAGCATCTACATAGGCAGCAATGCCGCCACTTTTTTGCACTTCTGCAACCGCATGTAGTGCAAGTGTGGTTTTTCCAGAACTTTCCGGACCATAAATCTCAATTACTCGTCCTTTGGGCAAACCACCGCCTAATGCCAAATCCAGGGTGAGTGCTCCACTGGGAATAGTTTCTACCCGCATGCGAGTGGCATCGCCCAAACGCATGATTGTTCCTTTTCCAAAGGTGCGCTCAATTTGGTTTAGTACCATGTTGAGCGCTTTTTGCTTGCCAGGGTTATCAGTGTTAACAGCCATTCCTACCTCTATTTATAAGATTTAGGGAGTTGAGACGGGGAAATTTTAATAGAACAGATATACTATTTTGACATTTTCCTGCCGCTAATCGCTACATAGTCTAGCGCGGTCTTGACAAGATTGCGATCGGACTTTTGGGATTGCTGTTTTTGAGATACTTTTGGATTATACTCTACTCAAATTGTCGCCAAAACCCTGGTTAGCATTGCTACACATAGATTTTATGACTCAAATATTATCTTTTGCAAAAATTGCCTGTACTGCAGTATTTATGATGGAAATTATGCAACTTCTTCAGCTTAGGACTAGAAGCTGGCCCGGTTAAAATACCCTACCTGCGCGTTGAGAATGAATACCGAGTTTGCTGAATTTTTGATTTCTGATTCAGTAGTTTCAGTTGCTGAGTTAACTGAATACCTCCGCTTTTTGCTAGAGCAGGATGGACAACTGCGGCAAATTTGGGTCAGAGGAGAAATTTCTAGCGCCAATCAGCACCGTAGTGGTTTATTTTTTACATTCCAAGATCCACAAGCAGCAGCTGAAATCAAGTGCGTAGTATGGAACAGCCAACTACCCAAACTAATGCAGTTGCCAATAGTAGGCGAGCAACTAATTATTTTAGGCAGCATGCGGATTTATCCGCAGCCAGGAGAGTACCAGCTTTCGGTTTGGCAAGCTTTACCTGCTGGTGCGGGATTGCAAGCACTACGCTACCAACAATTGCGCCACCGCTTAGAAGCAGAAGGTTTATTTGCACCAGAAAAAAAGCGATCGCTTCCTCGCCATCCCCAAACGATCGCCGTTGTTACCTCACCCACCGCCGCTGCTTGGGGAGATATCCAAAAAACTCTCAAGCATAGATACCCAGGTTTACACGTTCTGTTTTCACCTGCTACAGTCCAAGGAAAGCAAGCACCCGAGTCTATTGTCAAAGCAATTCAACGGGTAGAACGAGATCGGCGCGCTCAGGTGCTAATTCTTTCCCGTGGAGGTGTAGCAGTTGAGGAATTAGCTTGCTTTAACGATGAGGGAGTCGTGCGAGCTGTTGCTGATTGCTCGATTCCCGTGATTACCGGTATCGGACGTCAAAAAGATCAATTTTTGGTAGACTTAGCTGCAGATGAAAGGGTACATACTCCTACAGCAGCAGCAGAACGAGTTGTTCCGGCGCTTGCAGAACTTTACGATCGCCATCGGCAGCGAACTGTCCAGCTGCAAAAATTAATGTATGACAAATTAGAAACTGCAGAGAATCAACTGCAAATGCTGCGAAATCGCCTGCAGCGCTTGCGGTTAGATAGCCAAATTCAGCACCAAATACAGCTAGCTGCTAAGCTGGAAACGCCGACGATTGCTACAAGTTACAAACAGCAAATTGCAGCATGCGAATCAGTGTTTACAGATGTTGCGACAAAAGTTGGTAACTCTCGACCCCAAAGCTGTTTTACAACGGGGTTACGCAGTCGTCAGACAAGAAAACGGGACAATTGTTCGCCATGGATCTGAGTTAGCTGTAGGACAAAAGTTGTGGATTCAGTTCGGTAATGGCAAGGTAAGGGTAAAAGTTATAGAAACAACGCATTATTCCTAGGAACGCCAACATCTGTACGGTAAAACATTTTGATTGTTTTAATTCTAAATTTATGAAAGCTTGGAATTACGAAGCTAAAGTTGCCGAAATAGAAAGAATTATCGCTCGTATTGAAGCGGGTGATTTAGAACTGGCAGAAGTTTTTGAGCAATTTGTACAAGCAGTAGAAGATTTGCGTGAGTGTGAAAATTTCTTGCAACAGCAAAAAAAGCAGGTAGATTTGCTGATTGAGACTTTGAGTGACCAGTAGTAGTTGTTGTTGCTGAAAGCAGATGAGATAAGGGCCGTTACAGCATAGACTTTTTGATCGTAGAGCTAACAAAAGAGGTTGCTGTGGCTAAATTTCTGTTTGTAACTGACCTAGATAATACCCTCGTAGGTGATGATCAAGCCCTGGTAGAGTTGAACGATCGCCTGCACCAACACCGTCAACAATATGGTACGAAAATCGTGTATGCAACTGGGCGATCGCCAATTCTTTACCAACAACTTCAAGCAGAAAAAAATCTTTTAGAGCCTGACGCCCTGATTTTAGCCGTGGGAACAGAAATATATATAAACGGTAATGACAGTTTTGATCCAACTTGGGCAGAAAAACTTTCAGAAGGATGGGACAGGAATTTGGTATTATCTATTACAGATAAATTTCCGCAATTACAACTACAACCTAATTCAGAACAGCGTCCTTTCAAGGTAAGTTTTTTCCTGACTCAAGAAGCTGCCGTCTTTGTTTTACCATTATTGAAATCAGAATTGCTGCAATCTGGTTTGAATATAAAGTTAATCTATAGTAGCGGTATAGACCTTGACATTGTGCCTGACAGAAGCGATAAAGGTCAGGCAGTACAATTTCTCCGCCAAAAATGGCAATTCGTTGCCCAAAAAACGGTTGTCTGCGGTGATTCTGGAAACGACATCGCTTTATTCGCCACAGGAAGTAACGAACAACGAGGAATCATTGTTGGAAATGCTCGCCCCGAGTTACTAGAGTGGCACGCTCGACATCCTGCTGACCACCGTTACTTGGCAAAAAATTTCTATGCTGGTGGAATTCTGGAAGGTTTACAATATTTTGGACTGATAGAATGATTAGCTATCTCAAAGGCATTGTCGCAGGTATTCAAAAACATGGCGGTAATCGCTATATTCTCACCCTGGAAGTTAACGGTATAGGATACGATCTGCAAGTTCCAGCACGCTTTGCTCAACAGTTACCTGAGTCGGGAGGCGAAGTGCAAGTATTTACCCATTATCAGATTCGAGAGGAAGTACCGCTCCTGTACGGTTTTGCTTCGCCAGGAGAACGAGATTTATTTCGTCATTTGCTCAGTGTGAGTGGAGTTGGTGCTGCTAGTGCGATCGCTTTGTTGGACACTCTGGAACTCCCAGAATTAGTCCAAACAATTATTACCGGTAACGTTCAATTGCTGATTCAAGCCCCCGGTGTGGGTAAGAAAATTGCTGAACGCATTTGCCTAGAATTAAAAAGCAAATTAATAGAATGGCGCAAAACAGCCGGCTTTTTCGTAGCCACAGGTGGACCTGCACCTGGTATTCTAGAGGAAGTACAAATGACTCTTTTGGCATTGGGATATACTCCCAGTGAAGTAACTCATGCTTTGCACGTGGTCAGCGAAGATATCGGACTGCCCAAAGACGCCTACGTAGAAGACTGGATCAAACAAGCGATCGCTCACCTGAGCAGTAGCGAATACACTCAATAATTACCATCGATTTCCTCTCCCTACTAAAACATGGCCGCCGACCCTTACGCTTGGATAGAACAATCCCTAGCTACCATTGAAGCCTGTAACTGGTATCGTTCTGTACAAACAATTAACGGCCATCCCGGACCAACCGTGCTTTTAGAAGGGCAAGAGGTAATTAATTTTGCTAGTAATGATTATTTGGGATTAGCTGGAGACGAGCGCTTAATAGCTGCAGCAACTACTGCTATCCAAGAATTTGGCACCGGTAGTACTGGTTCGCGATTGCTCAGCGGACATCGAGAATTACACAGACAATTGGAATTGGCGATCGCCTCTTTCAAACAAACAGAAGACGCACTCGTCTTCAGTTCCGGCTACTTGGCTAATTTAGGAACAATCACTGCATTAGCAGGCAAGCGAGATTTAATTTTAGCCGATCGATATAACCATTCCAGCTTAAAAAATGGCGCCATTCTCAGTGGAGCAACCATAATTGAATACCCCCACTGTCACCTGCCAACATTAAAAAATGAATTGCAACGACAGCGACACAACTATCGACGCTGTTTGATAATTACCGATAGCGTCTTCAGTATGGATGGTGATTTGTGTCCTTTACCAGCACTGTTAGATCTAGCTGAAGCTTTTAGTTGCATGCTGTTAGTCGATGAGGCCCACGCCACTGGCGTGCTAGGACAAACCGGTGCTGGATGTGTCGAACATTTTGGATGTACGGGAAGACGGCTGATCCAAATTGGTACCCTCAGTAAAGCCTTGGGTAGCTTGGGTGGATATGTAGCAGGAAGTACCGCTTTGATAGATTTTTTACGCAACCGCGCTCCCACTTGGATCTATACCACCGCCCTTTCACCAGCTGACACAGCAGCAGCATTAGCCGCAATCAATATTGTTCGGAAAGAACCCCACCGTCGTCAGCAACTGTGGGAAAATGTAAATTACTTGAAAAAAAGTATCCAACAATATTGCCCGGAACTAAAATTACTACCTTCCGAATCGCCAATTTTATGTCTTCAGTTTGCTGACGCCAAAGAAGTCCTCAACGTAGGACAAAAACTCAAATCTGCTGGTATTTTTGCTCCTGCAATTCGTCCCCCTACTGTCCCCACAAGTAGAATACGGCTATCTGTGATGGCAACTCATCAAAAAGTACATCTAGAAAAACTAATACAATCCCTTCATGGCATAAAAGATAATTTCTCCTTTCAAGCCAATAAAAAAACAACCCCCCACCACGGGGAGGTGTAGGAAAATTTATTGATTTTTTTTCAAATAGCTTATAAAAGCTTAGTTGTTAGCCTTTTTTGTCGGCTCAACTTTTGCTTCTACCTTTACAGTCTTGACACCCTTAACTTCCTTAGCCAAGGGTACAACTTTTTTAAGTTCTGCTGGCGAAGGAACTGTTCCTTTTACGGTTATAGCACCATCTTGTCCTTCAACTTCTAACTTGCTACCCGGTAATTTTTCCTTCAGGTGTTTGCTGACGGCAGATATAAGATCATTTGCAGATGATTTAGAAGTTGTGACAGCTTTATTGGAAGTTTGACTGGTTTGACTAGCTTCTTTTACTGGCGCTTTAGTATTCTCATTTGCAGCGCCAGGAGTTTCTGGACCAGTTTTAGCAGCTTCTTGTTGACAAGCAACTGTACCAGCTAACAAAATACCACTCATCAAAAAGACAATTAGCTTTTTCATTCCTCTCTCCTGGTTAGAACTTTGAAAAACTTTGAAAAATTGATGTAGATTTAGTTTCGAATTTGGTGTTGAGGAGCAAATTTTAAAAAAAAGATTAACAAAAGTCCTATAGATGTTGTAGAAAATACACCTATGCGAGCGAATGAGAAGACCTCATTTAACTATTATGAAATTACCGATGATTACAGCTAGCTGTATTCTGGAAAGAAGCTATCTCTTGACCTAAACTCAAGCAGCTTTCCCAGAAAACATTTAGTCGTCTCATCAAGGTGATTTTGATGTTATCAGATTTGAGTGGATTTGACACATTATTATTAATGCAAATTCAAGTTTTGCATAATTTTTTATATTTTAATTTTTAGTATATAGAGATAAAATTAAAATTAGAAATATTTGCCGCCTTGTCCTAGTTAATGACTTTTCGCTCAGGGCAACAGGGCAGTAATAATAATTAATTTTCGGAATAGGAAAAAAAGAGGGCGGGAGTGAATTAGACCTTTTGTATTCGTTACTTAAAATCGTTAAAGGGTGCAAGGAGTGGCAGGAATTTTGCCAAGCTCAATAATTCAGTTATCAAACCAGGTATTAGTAGTTAAGTAAATTAAGTATTTTCATCTCGACGGTCGACAACAATCACCTTTGGATCGCTAACGGTGGAGTCGAGGGGAGAAGAGGTAGCAGTAGTGCTGACTCCGGGAGCACTGCAGACACTAAACTCCTTAATTCCTCGATTTGTGAGAATGCTTTCGGCGTGTGGGATTTCTTCATCCGTACCTTCCACTATTAGTAAATAATCGCCGCTAGAGATGCGATCGCTATAAACTCTAGCTTGTTCTTCAGGAATTCCCAAACCGACCAAAGCTAGCTAGCTAGCTAGCTAGCTAGCTGCCAGCAAACAGCCCACAACAGCACCGATACCAGCGCCAGCAGCAGTTGTAGCTAAAGTTGTAGCTAACTCTCCTGCAAGTAAAATAGTACCCACGCCTGGAATAGCTAAGGTACCCAAACCGACAAACAGGCCGGTAATACCTCCTAAAATCCCACCTGTAACTGCTCCAGCAGCAGCTTCATCAGCTTAATTGCCAACATTATTTCAGTAATATCACTAGTGCGATTGGTGTCTTTTACAACTAAAGAAAGCCTGCTCTTTAAGTTCGGTAACGGCATCTTCAGCATTGTTAAGGCTAGAAAATAAGCCTGCAGCGCGTCAATGTTGTTTGGTAACCATTGTTACTCCTCCTGCCTTACTCAGTTTTGTACCTAACATTAGTTTTGCCTGTTTTGAAAGTAACTTCCATCATTCGTAAGGTGAACCGCTGCTATGTCAACAGACGGGTATTGTTTGTGAAAATAAGGCATAAATTGGAGAAACGAAAAATGACAATAGCTGAGGTAAAAATTGTTTTGGTAGAACCAGCTGGCCCCTTAAACGTCGGGTCTGTGGCGCGAGCAATGAAGAATTTTGGATTTCATCAACTGGTACTGGTAAACCCCCAATGCGATCCCCTTGGTGCAGAAGCAAAGCAAATGGCAGTGCATGCTTGGGACATTTTGCAATCAGCAGTGTCTGTGGCCACGCTACCAGAAGCGTTGCAAGGATGCAGAAGGGCGATCGCTACTACTGGTATTGCTCATCACTGGAAGGCACCTTTGGAAAATCCCCGTGCAGCATTACCCTGGTTGTTGGAAGAAATAGGACAACCTGCAGCGCTGATTTTTGGTAGAGAAGACCGAGGATTAACTAATCAAGAATTAAATTATGCCCAGCGCTTTGTTCGCATTTCCACTTCTTGTGCTTATCCATCCTTAAATTTGGCTACTGCTGTTGCTATTTGCTGTTACGAATTAGCGCAACACGGGAAACCCGACGCTACGCAAATCCAACAAAAGTTTCACAACAGCGACTCTTTTTGTACGATTACCTTGACATCTGAGCAAGCAACTGGTGATTCCGAAGTTGCACCTTTGGATGTGGTGGAAGCATACTACCAACAACTGGAATCCCTACTGCTGAAGATAGGGTTTCTTTATCCCCATACAGTAGCTAGCCGTATGGAAAAATTTCGGCAATTGTATAACCGTGCTCAACTGCGGACTCAAGAAGTTGCCATGTTGCGAGGTATTTTACGACAAGTAGAATGGGCACTAAAAAACAAAAGCGATCGCTAACATTTTTAGTTTTAGTTTCTCCTTCACAATTGATACAATTTTTCTGCCAAACCTATTAACCATGACTTAAACTAAACACAAAATCCTACCTACAGCAGAAAAAATACAGAAGTTAATTATAAGTATTAATAAGTACCATAATATCAGTAATATCAAGGAGGAAGCGAGAGCGCAAAAATTGTAATTTGAGAAGAGCAAGTCGGGATTATTCCTTAAGACTTTAGATAATGATTTATACAAAACTAACCTTGTCAGAGACAAGATTGTATACTTAAGAAAAAAATTGTATGGAAACCAGAACCTTCTTTGCAGGTTTATCGCAGCGTCAGTCCTCAAGACAACAGCGCCAATATCCCCCCAAAGCCCCAAAATTAGGACAAAAACCAATAAAAACATCTAGTCAGCAGCAGCTGGGCTTTCCGGGTAAAGCAATGCTAGTGCGCCCTGCAATTACTGCTGCAGCTAGAAAAAAACCAGAAACGATACTACCACCACCCACGAAACCTACTTCTAAAGCTCAAAAGAAAATACTTCCTCCCCAACCTAACAACGTCAAAGTAACAACTGTAAGGGTTCGCAAGCGTTTATCCCGAAAAACACGGTTAAAACCCATGGCAAGAACTATTTTATACGTATTGCGGTTATTAATTGTGGGAATTGGGATCGGGGCGATCGTCGGAACAGTATTGTCAGTCTTAGACCCTGCCAGTCGCATAACAACTACAGATTCATCATCAAACAACAATCAAAGACAACCGCAAACCCAGCCCCATTTGATTTCCACAACACCAACTTCTGGCTTATCCTTATCCCAGGAAATTATCCCCCTCAAAACTGCGGTGCAAGATTTAGTAGCTAACAACCCAAACCTGACGCCAGGAGTTTTTATCGTAGATTTGGACAATGGTGGTTACGTGGACATAAACGCCTCCTCTAGTTTTCCCGCCGCCAGTACCATTAAAATTCCGATTCTAATTGCTTTTTTTCAAGATGTAGACAGCGGCAAAATTCGTTTGGATGAACCATTGACCATGCAAAAGACAATGGTTGTGGGTGGTTCTGGAGATATGCAATTCAAACCAGTGGGAACCAAGTTCACAACGCTAGAAGTAGCAACGAAAATGATAACAATTAGCGACAATACAGCAACCAATATGCTGATAGCACGCATGGGTGGTATTGACGCTTTAAATCAGCGTTTCCGCAGCTGGGGTTTGACAACGACAACCATTCGCAACCAACTTCCTGATTTACAAGGTACTAATACCACCAGTCCCAAAGAATTAGGCAATTTGATGGCCATGGTCAATCAAGGCAATTTAGTAAGCATGGCATCGCGCGATCGCATCCTTGATATCATGCGCAAAACAGTCAGAAACCACCTTTTGCCAACTGGTCTGGGAGAAGGCGCAACAATTGCCCACAAAACTGGCGACATTGGTACCATGCTTGCAGATGTAGGTTTAGTTGACCTTCCCACTAACAAACGCTACGTAGTTGCGGTTATGGTGAAACGCCCTAACAACGATCCTCGTGCAGAGAAACTAATAAGCTCTATTTCCGGTGCTGCTTACCGACAATTAAACCAAACTGCTTCCACATCACCTACTACACCCAATAATCTACCTCCAGGCAATTCTCAATCTCCCTTTATCACTCCTTCTTTTGCACCAACGAGTACCCTACCTACAGGCGGTTACCAACCCCCAATGATGAATCCACCCCTACCCACCAACTCTCAGCCTCCACTATTTATCAATCCTCCCCAATACTATTATCCTCCTTATCAAAGGTAATTTTTACTTTTTACTAATAGCTGTTTTCAAATTTGGAAATTTATAATTTTTCTTAGCCAATGACATCCACTACACCCTCGATCCAATTTTTTGCTGGTATTGATGAAGAATTGAGCAATGTCAGTCTGCGACGTAACAGAACTGGAAAGCGCATCGTATTAATGATTTTTGAGCAATTAAAAGCTATCGAAGGATTAAATAGCTTCACAAAACAATCCTTAAATTACATGCGCTTAACTGATGAAGAAGGCGAAATTAATATTACTCCCTCTTCTGTACAATTCGTGTTCGGGGGTGCAGAAGGTGACGAATTACAGCGTGTCGAATGTAAATTTGAAATCGAACAGGATGAATGTTGGAACAGGTTTATGCGATTTATGCATCGTTACGCACAAGCAAATGGTATGGCGTATGGAGAATCGCAACAATAAAATAAAACAGGTTTGGCAAAGGAATCAGCATCGCTTCACCCGATACGTAAAATTGGCCAAGCTACTGAGTATAGCAAAGAACGTTATTAACTGCGCTTATACATCATCCCTGGCAGTTGGGAAACCAAACCCATCAATTCTAACTGCAACAAAGTGCTAGAAACTTCAGCTGCGCTCATACCCGTTTGTTGGACAATCACATCCAAGGACAAAAACTCTGACCCAATTAGATCCATTACCTTTTGCTGCTGTGGTGACAGCTCGGGTAACATCAATTGCTGCGCTTGGTGCAACGTTTGGCCGCAATCTATCTGTGGTATTGCTCCTAACGTTTTGAGCAGTTCGTCCAACTCCTTGAGAATGGGAGCAGCGCCTTGGCTAAGTAACTTTAAACACCCTTGTGAAGGATAATCGTCTAATCTTCCCGGTAGTACATAAACATCTCTACCAAATTCGTTGGCATAGTTAGCTGTGATCAAAGCACCAGATTTGATCGGCGCTTCCATCACTAGTACAGCACGACACAAGCCAGCAATAATTCGGTTGCGACGGGGAAAATGACTGCGATCGGGGGGTGTTTTGTCAGGATACTCGCTCAAAACTAAACCAGCAGCTAAAATCTGCTTGTACAATTCCCGATTCTGGGCTGGATAGACAACATCCACACCTGTACCTAAAACTGCTATGGTACGTCCTCCAGCTTTGATGACAGCAGCGTGAGTTTCACTGTCAATTCCCTCCGCTAAACCAGAAACGACTGTAAAGCCATTTTTGGCTAGGGTTGTACCGATCTGGCGAGTCCAGCGGACACCATAGTCAGAAGGTTGTCGCGTACCAACAATTGCAACCAGGGGTATTTGTCCGAGATTCTCTGGCATTTTCACAGTTCCCCGATAGTACAAAACAGCTGGAGGACTAGAAATTTCTAGTAGTAGGCGGGGATATTCTGGATCTGCTGGTGTCCAAAAATTGGGATTTTGTTGTTGGTGTTGGACTAGTAGTTGTTCGGGATGAAGCTGCGATCGCTGTTTCAGCACTTTCGCCAATGTCTGCAAACCAAAACCCTCTACAGTTTCTAACTCTGCACCAGAAGCTTCCCAAGCAGCTTGTAGCGTACCAAAATGCTGTTGTAATCGTTGCAGCAATACCGGACCAATTCCAGATATCTGCGACCAAGCTAGCCAATATGCACGTTCTACCAATTCCCCATCCTCATTGCTTCTGGGTTAATTATTCCCAAATCAAGCACGCTTGTTGAATTCGGGGACAATATGCCAGGACAAATTGTTTCCTTCAGATGCAAGCTTTTTTACGAGCGCGCTGAATTTTTCTTGCCACCTAATAGTAAAATAAATACTCACATGCATCAAATTTTGGCGGAACGTTTTTCTTTGAGATATTGAAATACAGACTTATCCCCAATATCTGGAGGAATGGCTTGCACTGCTTTGCGTACAGCAAAAACAAGGAATAAAATTGCCCACGTCCCTAATAGAATTTTTTCCCACTCTATCGGCAAAATTCCTACTAAGTGTCCCAGTAATAGTAACGGTACAATAGGAGTCAGGATCTTAGTTTCTAAACGATGGAAGCAAAAAGCTTCTTTGAAGTAAATACCCGTCAAAGCCGCAAAGGTAAAACCAACCCCAAGCAAAGTCAAGGGGTGGGTGTAAACAGTAACAACTAATGGTTCGCTGCTAGATAAGGCTACTATAATCGAGAAAATGCTACCAATAGCCCAAAATGCTTGCAAAATTCGGTGCAGTTCTACCATGTAAATATGGATTGTCCATAAACTAACACCAAGGGCAAGGCTGAAGCAAGCATACAAAAAAGTGAGTAAATAGAAAGTATTGGAGCTAGGGTTTGATAAGACTAAAGCACTGCCTGTGGCAAAGCAAATAGCAGCTACCATTAAGCCACTACGGTAGATAATCACACCAAGACGATCGCCAGAGGTAATAGTAAATTCTCCAAACTGACCTTGGTAAACTTCTGGTACGGGTAGTTTTTGTGTCGTCATATACAAAATTCCACAAACCGTTTAGACTTAGCTGGCAAATTTTGCTAGTCAAATTGAAGACTTATGACAAGTTCTAAAAAGCAGACGAACACAGTTTTTGAACCTGCAGCCATCTGCTTTCTACATTAGATGATTTTAATCAAGCTAATGTTGAATACCCAAAAAGTAATTGAAAAAGTTATGGGAGCAGCATTGACTATGAGCAAGGCTCCAAAGGCTTTTAGAAGGCAAAAAGCCCCGTGAATATCTAGGTCAGCGATTTTTTCACACGGGTGTTAACAGCTAAAGCCCATACTACAAGCTTTTTATTTTCTGGGGTAAACTCCAGACTGCGAACTTCTTGTGCTGTCTTTAGCTTTGGGGTTTTTATTTACCGCGATCGCTTTCTAAATCGTCAATTACTTTTTCCATGTACCATTCTTCAGACATACCGGGATAATATTTCTTTGCTTGCTCAAGCAATCGTTGAGCAATTTCCCAGTATCCTCCTACCAATCTTAACAGGCGTTGATGTAGTATATCATACCGTGATGGTGAGTTGTTCCAACCACGAGACTGGATTTTTTTAAGGTTATAGAGAACTTGTTGGTAATTTTCCCAATCTTCTTTTTCACAAAAGATACTCGCTGCGCGCTGATAATCGGCAATGGCGTTTTGCATTTGTTCGAGGTAAGAGTAAGCAATAGCGCGATAGTAGTAAGCTTGGGCATCATCGGGATTAATTTGCAAAGCGTGGGTATAATCAGCAATAGCTGCAAGATGATTACCCATTGCTCGATAAGTATTTCCTCTGGCGATGTAAAGCAGTGCATCTTGGGGTTGGATTTGCAATGCTTGGTTAAAATCAGCGATCGCTCCTTGGTGATCTCCTAAATGAAAGCGGGCTTTACCTCGATTGCGATAAACAATCGGATCTTGGAAATTCAATCGCAGCGCTTGGTTAAAGTCAGCGATCGCCTGTCGATAATTTTCTTGTTTGCAGTAAATTACTCCCCTCAAGCAATAGGCTTGAGCATCGTGGGGGTCAACTTGCAAAGCCCAGTTTAAATCCTCCAATGCTTGACGGATGTCTCCTTTTTCTGCCTTTGCCAACAACTGAGTAAAATATTCTTGCGGTGAAGGAATAACTGGTGCTTGAGAGTTTACCTGTTGTACCACAATAGATTTTTCTTTTGGTTGTAGTTCCTTAATTTTTTCCAGACAAAGGCGGCAGTTCTCTTTATCTTTTTGTTGTAAATATAACTGTGCAGCTTTTTTAAAGTTAGCGATCGCATCTTGAATATACCCCTGTTTGCGATGTATGATTCCCCGTAAATTATAAGCGGAAGCATAATTACAGTCGAAACGAATAGCTTGCTCGACATCCGCAAGGGCTCCCGGCAGATTCTTCAATGCAACTCGTGCCAAAGCACGACAATAATAAGCCCGCGTGCTTTCGGGATTGAGCTGTAAAGCTTCAGTGTAATCAGAAATAGCATTGAGAATATCTCCCGAGTCATAGCGTGCCAAACCTCTTCGCAAGTAAGCTTCTGCAAAATAAGGATCTTGCTCGATAGCGCGAGTGAATTCCTCAATTGCTCCAGCGTAATCTTTTTGTTTAGCTTTTTCTAAACCTCGATGGTAGAAATTATTATTCATAAGTTTTTGCTAAACTTAGCTAGTTAGTATTTCAAATACATCATGTTTTAGTCATTGCTGTTGGGCAAACATCAAGCCTGCTTTTTATTTTCAACAAAACATTATTTATCTTGACATGGAACTACCTATCCTCAAACTTGGTCAGCTGACCTTGATTGCGTTAAAATAATCGATCGCTGTGATTAATTAAATTTTGCCCGGAAATCCCCGGAGGTGCCATTGTCCAAGTTTATTTTGAAAATTTTGTGGTTAGAAGATAACGTCGCTTTGGCGGTCGATCAGGTAGTAGGCAAAGGAACTAGTCCTTTGACTAAGTACTTTTTCTGGCCTAGAAATGATGCCTGGGAAGAATTAAAAAAAGAATTAGAGTCAAAACACTGGATCAGTGAAGCAGACAGAGTAGAGATACTCAATAAAGCTACCGAAGTTATTAACTACTGGCAAGAGGAAGGTAGAAATCGTCCCATGTCTGAAGCTCAACAAAAGTTTCCTGATGTCGCTTTTACAGGTAGCGCCTAGGCTAATTATTGCCAGGTAGACCAGCTAGCTGTTGTGTTTCCAAAGCTTAATTGTTTTGTCCCTGCTGCCACTAGCAATCAGTTGTGCACCAGGGCTAACCGCAACGGCAGAGACGGAATCCACGTGACCTGTGAGAGTAGCAATTTCTTCTCCAGTGCTGACTCTCCACACTTTGATCGTGTTATCTCTACTTGCACTGAGCAGTGCTTCGCCACTGACATCAAAAGTTACCGCCAGCACTGACCAAGAATGACCTCGTAGCGTGCGAATTAACTGACCGGTGTTCACATCCCACAATTTGATAGTGTTATCATCGCTACCAGTCGCCAAAATTTTACCATCGGGACTGAAGGCTACCGTAAGAACTGCCCATGTATGTTGAAAAAAACAAATATTTGGGCAGTTTTTAAGTTTATCATTATTACGAGCAGGCAAGGAATGAGAAATCTCTGCCACCAGGGAAGAAAGATCCCACACTCGCACGGTTCGATCGTAGCTAGCGCTGGCAAGAATGCACCAACACCCGTTATCCCCGACATTAGGACTAAAAGCCACTGTACTCACCTGTAATTGATGTCCGAGCAGCGTACAAATTTCCTCACCCGTTTTAACATTCCAGAGTTTGACTGTTTTATCCCAACTACCACTAGCTAATAAGAACAAATTGCGGTTTTTTCCTAGATAAGGACTGAAAGCTAATGATTTGACGCTATTAATGTGTCCGGTGAGAGTATGTGTTTGCTCCCACGTGTTTGCGTTCCATAATTTAATTGTTTTATCATCGCTAGCTGTTGCTAAGATTTTTCCATCAGGACTAAAAGCAACCGAATTCACGGCTCGGTCGTGTTTGGCTAAGGTATAGATTAATTTTCTGGTATTTAAATTCCACAATTTCACAGTTTTGTCGTCATGAGCGCTGGCTAATATCTCCACAGGCTGTTGTTGGTTGTCACCGTCACAGATAGCACTAACAGCTATAGAATTGACACTGCTAGAGAGACCGGGGTACGTAGCTAGGGTATACAAACATTGCCCGTTTGGAATTCGGGGTAGAGGATTGGGAATGTGGGATGAAATTCCCATTGCTTGCATAACTTGGTCTGCAGACTGAAAGCGATCGCTTGCCACCTTTTCTATCATTTTGTCAAGAATTTTACCTAAACGTTCGCTAATGTCAGTGATGAGGTACTGTCGCCATACCCAGGAGTTACTAACAGTATCAAATAAATCAAAGGGAGAAATCTGAGTTAGTAAGTAAATACAAGTTACACCCAAGCTATAAAGGTCACTAGCGAATATGGGTTGACCTTGTACTTGTTCGAAAGCAGCGTATTCTGGACTACCTATACTTTTTTCAGCAGCCGGATAGGTTGTTTTGCTCAAAAATATAGTGGCGCCAAAATCCACCAAAACAAAATCTCCACTTCCAGAGGAAAAGTTAGCAGCACTAGAAGCTCTGAGGATAATATTTTCTGGTTTAATATCTTGATGGATAATGTGGCGATCGCTAACGAACTTAATAACGGGCAACAAACTTTCTAAAAGTCGCCAAATTTGAGTTTCGCTGAAAGTTCCCTGTTCTTCCACCAAGGTAGCTAAATTTTTACCCTCGATGTACTCTTGCACCAAATAAAAGTCTTGATTTTCTGCAAAGTATGTCAGCAAAGCAGGAATTTGCGGGTGCTTTCCCAATTCTTCCAGCAACTTTAGTTTCTGCAAACAAACTGCTGCTGTTTGTTGCTGTAATTTTTGCACTACACAAATAGCAGGGGGAAATTTACCTTCATCTTTTGCTATAAAAGTTTGACAAAATCCCCCTTTGCCAATTTTTTTAAGCAGGCGGTAACGCTGTCTGAGGTAAATCGACATGAGTAGATTTGATTAAAATTAACAGCGAGCGACGACGAGCAGGTAGCTATTTACTAGTTTCCGAAGCGCCGTCATCCGATAGCAACTCCAATGAAGAAGTAGTTTGTGGTTCGGTAACTGTTGATTTTGACTGCAGGGGAGGAGACGAGCTGACTTGCTGTGGGTGGGCTGTTTGATTCCACAAAATCAGTGAAAGCAGTCCATCCACCAAGCCATTAGTAGTGCCATTATTGCCACCGACGAACATATCTGGAATCAGGCGCACTTGCGATCGCCGATAATCTGCATTAACTGTATTGCAGTATATCCTTGCACGCCCAAGGCTTCTACACCAGCACGATAAGCTTCTGCTTTTGCCTTACCTTTAGCGCGAATAGCTTCTGCTTCCGCCAGACTTTTTAGCCGTAAAGAATCGGCTTGTGCATTTGCTTGCAGGCGAATTGCTTCGGCTTCACCGGTGATTTCTTTAATTTTGGCACTAGCCTTGAGTTCGGCAATTTTCACACCTTGTTCGGAGCGCACTACTTCTTGCTGAATATCAGCTTTGGCTTTGAGTTCTGCAATTACCACACCCTGTTCTGACTTCACCATATCTTGCTGAATATCAGCCAATGCTGTCTCCCGTACCAGCTGTTGTCTTTGGGTTTGTGCTTGCTGCTGCACCTCAAAGGTTTTGCGTTGTTCTTCAGCAATTTTCCGCTCTGTTTGCGTCTGCATCAGTGCAGCTGGCGGTTGAATATCACCAATTAAAGTGTCAATTGCCTGCACGTCATAAGCTCGCAATGCTGTTTTAATATATTCGGCAGCTTCTACTTGTCGTTCGCTGCGGGCACTTAAAAAGTCGAGTACGGTATAGTCCTGAGCTGAGTTGCGGAAATAATTGCCGACAGCTGGTTCTAATACGTGATCTACTAAATTTTGCATAGAACCAACCCGGGAAATAACTTTGGGAGCATCCAAAGCACCGACGTGAATAACTTGGGCAACTTCCAAATCAAAAGCAAATCCATCTTTTGAACGCACTGTTAAAGAGCCAAGTTTGGCGTCGTAGTTGTGGCGTTCGGTGCGACCGGACCAATTTAGAACTATGTTGGTAGTCGGTACCAATTCAATTTTCATCACGCGAGTATTGATGGGGTGTTTTCCTGGATACAAAGGCTCAATCCACACTCCCTTATGTCCGGAATTGACCAGATTACCGTGGGTAAAGGCTGCGCCGCTAACATCTTCAGAAGCTTTACCAACAAAAGAAATTACCACACCTACATAGCCGATGGGTATTTCTGTCATGGGTACTTGTTCGACTTGCACAAACCAAGGATTCAAGTTCCAAGAGCCAGAAAGTAAGATTTGTTCTTGCAGGCCTCGATATCCACCGCCATCGATAAATCTTTGACCGTTCTGAAAATTGTCGTGTCCGGGAACGACGGGACCGGCTATTTCGCCGCTGGGAATGGGAAGACCGTCTAAGGTTGTGACAATACCAACTTTATCGGGAGCAACGTAGTAAACTCGCAATTGTTGTGGATCCATGCCTTGTTTGGCGGCGTTGGCGACAGTAATCACCTTAAACAAAGCAGTGTTGATACGGTAAGTACCAGCAGTGAGAAAACCCATTTGTCGCCCTTTTTCTCCACCGTTGGTAAGGAATTTCCGGGCATCTTGGAAATTGTTACATTCTACAACCCTGCCTAAAATTCGTTCTGGTGGAATCGGTGCGCCGTCTTCAGCTACTATTAAAGCAATTTCACCTTGAAGCTACTATTAAAGCAATTTCACCTTGAGGAATAACAACTACTGGCTCTTTTTTGACCGAGTATTGCCAAGGCCAGTAGCCCCAGTGCCAGCCAGGAGCCAAGGTATCAGCTTGCAAACCAGCTTCACCATTTAGGGCAATGAAGCGTCCAGCAGGAAGTCCGCGTCCGGAAACGACAAACTTTTTGATTACAATTCCTACTTCTCGCTCACCAATGACAACAAGTCCGCCGAAAAATAAGGGCAGAAGAATAATTAAACCACCGACAAGCACAACGGGGATTAATCCCCATAATGTCATCGATGCGGTTTGAATTTTAGTTGTATTAATAGGAGTTTGGGCAATGGTTGGTGGAGGTGGTTGCAGGTGGGGTGATGGGAGGGTATTAGCACGGGCATGGTTAATGCTACCAGCTAGTGCCAAAGTTGTGAGTGTAGATACTGCTAAAGGGAATATTTTATTTCGTTTCAGCTTGCTTGAGGAAGATGGTAAGCCGCTCATGGTTTTACCCTTTTGGATAACTCGATGATTTAGTGTAAAACTTCACCAAGACTTCCTCTGATTTCTTAAGATTTTGGCAATTTTGAGAAATTTTAGACTTTATTTAAAGTACTTTTCACCTAAGTGATGGAATCCGGTTTCCTCGAGAAACCGGATCGGGAACTATACCATTCCGCCAGCAGCTTGAAAGCGAGCGCGGGCGCGTTTGTAAGCTTGGGTGGCTTGAATTTGACCTTGGCGATCGCCTTGTTCTACCTGATTGAGGCGAGTTTGAGCTTCGTTGTAATCGGCGCGGGCTTTTTCCAGGTCAATGGAGTCACCCCGTTCTGCACCGTTGACAAGAATGGTGACTTCATTTTTTTCCACCTCGGCAAAACCGCCAAATAAGGCGATAGGAATCCACTGTTGATTTTTACTGGGGCGTACTCGCATTACGCCTGTATCTAAAGCCGTTAACAGTGGTGCGTGTCCACTGAGGATACCCAGCTGGCCGGTGGTACTGGGTAAGATAACTTCTTCCGCCGCAGCATCCCAGATAGTTTTGTCTGGGGAAATTACACGAACAATTAATGTCATAGAGTGGCAAGTGTCTGTTGTGAGCTATTAATGGTTAGTAGCAATAGTTAATAACTACTAACCACTAACTATTAACTAATTATTTTTTGAGTTTTTCCGCTTTTGCGATCGCTTCTTCGATTCCGCCGACCATGTAGAAAGCCTGCTCTGGTAGATCATCTAATTCGCCAGACAGAATCATCTTGAAGCCTTTGATGGTGTCTTCCAACTTGACGTATTTACCGGGAGAACCGGTGAACACTTCTGCTACAAAGAAGGGTTGGGACAAGAAACGCTCGATTTTACGTGCTCGAGCTACAGTTAGGCGGTCTTCTTCAGACAGTTCGTCCAAACCCAGAATTGCAATAATATCTTGCAGTTCTTTGTAACGCTGCAGAGTTGCTTGTACAGCGCGGGCTGTATTGTAGTGTTCCTCGCCAACAATGCTCGGCTGTAACATTGTGGAAGTGGAAGCCAAGGGATCGACAGCAGGATAAATTCCCTTAGCTGCCAAACCGCGGGAAAGCACAGTTGTTCCGTCTAAGTGAGCGAAAGTAGTTGCCGGAGCAGGGTCGGTCAAGTCGTCCGCAGGTACGTACACAGCTTGAATTGAGGTGATGGAACCCTCATTCGTCGAGGTGATGCGCTCTTGCAGTTCACCAACATCTGTACCCAAAGTCGGCTGGTATCCTACCGCAGAAGGCATCCGTCCCAACAATGCAGACACTTCCGAACCGGCTTGCACGAAGCGGAAGATGTTATCGATAAACAAAAGCACATCTTGCTTGTTGACATCACGGAAATATTCTGCCATGGTCAAGCCGGACAGCCCGACACGCATTCTCGCGCCGGGTGGTTCGTTCATTTGGCCGTAAACGAGAGCGATTTTGGATTCGTTAAGGTTGTCCTTATTGATGACTCCTGATTCGATCATTTCGTTGTAAAGGTCATTACCTTCGCGGGTGCGCTCGCCCACTCCGGCAAAAACGGACACCCCACCGTGTTCCGTAGCGATGTTGTTGATTAGCTCCATCATGATCACGGTCTTGCCCACACCAGCACCGCCAAAAAGGCCGATTTTACCACCACGGCGATAGGGAGTTAGCAAGTCAACAACTTTAATACCAGTCTCAAATACAGAAGGCTTGGTTTCTAGTTCTGTGAGTTTGGGAGCAGGGCGGTGGATGGGAAATTTTTCCTCAGCATTGACAGGACCTTTATTGTCTACCGGTTCGCCAAGGACGTTAAAAATCCGACCCAGCGTAACTTTGCCCACAGGTACGCTAATGGGAGCGCCTGTATCGACGACTTCCATGCCACGTACCAAGCCATCAGTGGAACTCATGGCAACAGAACGCACCTGGTTGTCACCTAGCAGCTGCTGTACTTCGCAAGTAACTGAGACTTCCTGGCCAGCTTCGTTAGTGCCTGTAATTTTCAAAGCGTTGTATATAGATGGCATTTTCCCGCTGGGGAATTTGACATCTACAACCGGACCGATGATTTGGGTTATGTAACCAATTTTTGTTGTTTCTGCAGTGGTGACCATGCTGAGTCTAGTGATTGAAGCTATATTGTCAGATAGGGTCGTAGAAGGCTTAAAATTAAGCAATGTCATTTTCAAGAGTAGCACTGAACGAGCCACTATAAATCTCTGGTCAGGCTGATAAAAATAATTGGCATCCAGGCAAAAAGCTGCAGGCACGAACAAGCGGGTATCTGGGGCAAGTCCAACACAAGGAAAATATTCGGCTTGAAAGCCGTTGGGAAATAACTATCGTGTTGTCAGCTACAGTTGCACGCTGCACAACTAGGCCAGAATTTAAAATATTTCCTTTCACAGCGTAGCTTTTTATTGCACGTCATGCTGCCAATTCATGAAACCTCGCATAATTGTTTGTGGTTTGGGACGCACGGGATATAAAGTCTTTCGTTTGCTCAGACAGCAGGGAGCCTTGGTGGTTGGCATTCATTATCAAGCTATTCCAGGCGAACGAGCAGGAGATGTAATTGTCGGCGAACTGCATGCGGCTAGCACTTTAAAAGCAGCTGGCATTCAGCAGGCGCATACTTTAGTCATTGCTGGAGGCGACGATGCACTCAATTTGCGAATTATGATGCAAGCGCGGGTACTCAATCCTCGCATTCGAATTATTAACCGCTTTTTTAACACTAGTTTGGGAGAGCGTTTGGATCATGCTTTGCCAGAACACTTGAGTATGAGTGTTGCGGGTTTAGCAGCACCGGTATTTACGTTTGCAGCTTTGGGAAGTCAAGCTATAGGACAAATTAAGCTGTTTCAGCAAACCTGGCCTATTCAAGAAGAGTATATAGATGAAAATCACCCCTGGCTGGGTAAAAAACTCAGCGAATTGTGGGATGTTCGCGATAGCGTGCCGGAGCCACAACGAACGCGGATGCTGATTTACTATTTGCCGGCAGAAGGGGAGATAGATTTGGTTTCAGCTTTAGTGTCGGGACAAAAGTTACAGGTGGGCGATCGCTTGATTGTCGGTACTCAACCCCGCATCCGCTGTTCCCGCAAATCCACGCTTTTGAGTAGGCTTGTGAAAATTCTGACTAGTTTGCGGCATTTTCAAACCCATGCGCAAGCAGTTGTGGCTATGTCGGTAGTGCTGTTGGTTATTATCGCGATCGCCACGCTCACCTACACTTCCGCCGATACAGCTGTTTCTGTCATTGATGCTTTATACTTTGCCGTCGGTATGATTACAGGAGCTGGTGGCAATGACAAAGTTGTGGAACATGCTTCCACCAGTATTAAATTATTCACCGTATTGATGATGCTAATTGGCGCGGCAGTGATCGGTCTTTTTTATGCACTGCTGAATGATTTTGTTTTAGGAAGCCATTTCAAGCAATTTCTAGATGCAGCACGCGTTCCCCAACGCAATCACTATATTGTCTGCGGTTTGGGAGGAATTGGTATAAAAATTGTCCAACAACTCCATGCCAGCGGACACGATGTGATAGTAATCGAACGCGACCCTAACAATAGATTCGTTAATACAGCTCGCGGACTGGGTATTCCCATCATGCACGGAGATGGTAGCTTTGCAGCAATTTTGCAAGCGAGCAATTTAGAAAACGCAGCAGCATTAATTGCGGTTACCAACGATGATGCCACAAACATGGAAATCGCCCTGAAAGCCAAAGCTTTAACGCCAAAAGTACCGGTTATTGTCCATTACGCAGATCCGGATTTTGCCCGCATGGCGCAACAGGTGTTTGACTTTGAGACAGTTTTGAGTCCAGCGGAACTAGCAGCTCCAGCTTTTGCTGCTGCTGCTTTAGGCGGACGCATTCTTGGTAGTGGCATTACCGCAGATAGCCTGTGGGTTGCTTTTGCAACATTAATTACACCTTCTCATCCCTTTTGCGGCCAACGCGTCAGAGATGCAGCCATGTCTGCTAACTTTGTACCTTTATACATTGAAACAAATAACCAAACTATTCACGGCTGGGATTTACTAGAAACAACCCTCAGCGCCGGAGATATTTTGTATCTCAATATGCCAGCAAATCGTTTGCATCAATTGTGGCAACATACACGATCGCAGTTGGTGGCAAGTTGAACAATTAGCACTCAGGTCCCTACCCTCAAGCGGGGTAGGAAAGGATAGCGCAGTCATTGATTTTGGATACATTTCTTATCTTAATGTTTATTAGCTTTTAAGCCGACACATGGCCACATCTGATCGATTGAGAGAATTAGCCTACCTGGTTTTTTACCCACTTCCACAAATTTAGGAATTTGGTAGTATTTCTGATTTACCTAGTATTGAAGCTAACTTTGTGAAACTCCACTGATGCGGGCGATCGCCGCCTTGGCATTTGAACTGTTGTTTTCTGTGGTGAGTATGTTCATTTTTGACTGTGTTGTTCGAGTTACATTTAGAACAGTGCATACCTTTTGTATTGAATGACACCACCTAATTTATCATTCCTATGCATTACTACTACCTCTTTGAGTCTTCTGTCGGGCGAACACATAGTTTGTAGTGAGTACTTAAGTACTTGCTGCAAGCTACGAATGTTTCTAAAAGCTTAGTTGGTAGTTCGTTTTTGCATCAAAGTTGCATTTATCTTTACAGAACATCACATTTGTGAAAACCTTAGTTTGGTTACTTCTCATACTCCTAAGACTATTGCCTACTACAATTTCGCCAGTGGATAGGACAACCGCTGGCTTTTATTTCCCTAACAAAGCCGCGCTTCGATTGCTTTTGAGCGTTGTATCAAAGCTGCATATGACTTTATCAAATAATAATTTTCTGAAATTGTTAGTCTTAGCTCAACAACACCCTGTTGAGTTAGGTCAGTAGATGTGCACTCTCACCAGTGGCTGATGGCCACTGGTTTTCTTGTCAGTGCGTGGGGTGTGGGAATTGAGATTCGCACGTTATTTTCCAGTGCAACTCGCCGTTAATTAACTTCCATCCACTGAATGCACTTTTGCATCTGCTGGCGCATGGTTTCCGCATCAGCATGATATCTTCTTCCATGGCCCGGTAAAACCCACTCAAAAGTGTAATTAGCTAATTTACGCATGGACTGGATTAGTTCTGACCAACAGTACCAGCAATAATTGCGGAAAGCATATAAATGCTGAAGTTCTTGGCTCCAAGCTAGATGATCGCCAGCAAATAAAAACTTGTTTTTGTATAGCAACACCATGTGTCCTTTTGTGTGACCGGGAACCGGAATGATGAATAAATCGCGAGATAACTGTATTGGTTCCGAACCCGCCAATGGAATTTCTACATCCCGAGTATCAGCAGTAATATCTTCTTGGTGGAGGATGCGCTGACATCCAAAATGTTGAGCATACTTTCGGTGATCTGCCACATCATCTCGATGAGTCAAAAACATGTAGCGTATTCCCCCCATCTGTTCCAAACGCTTCACTAAAGGCGGCGCAAAACGAGGAGAATCCACCAAAACGTTACCTTGCGGTAATTGAATAAAGTAAGCGGTTCCACCATAGGATTTTTCTGAGTGGTAACCACAATCGTAAACATTATCCTCGATGAGAATAGGAAAACTTGACTGAGCAATTTTCAGGTCTTGAGGTTTGTTCACCGTACCAATGGAACTGGTAGGACAAGATAAAAGTGCTTGTAGTGCTTTTAATCTCTCTTGTTCATTAGCTGGTTGGTTATAAACTACAGATTGATCGCCAGTGTCAGTAAATACCTCTGGAGCCATCCAACGACAAGTATCGCAATCAATGCATGTGGTATCTACGTAAAAGTCGCCGTTAACATTCTGAGAATGACGCAGATTTAAACGAGCCATTTTATTTAACCTTTTTTACTCGGTTTATGAAAGAAATACAAATTCCGCACTAGCAACTGAATTTTTGCGCCTGCGTATTTTCTTTTGTTTGTTTGCTGAAAACTGGACTGCTAAGTTGTAGTCAGCACCAAGAGTGCTCGCTGTCATCTGAAGTTCTTCTTTTGTGCTCGAGTACTTTTTTGTCTCTGTTTGTTGGCTGAAACACTGACTGCAAGCTGAATGAAACGCAAGGTAGACAAAGTATATGCATAAATTACTAGTCAAAATCCGTGCATTATGGAATTATCTAAATTGCATTACTATAAAAAGCACTAGTAAATATACGGTAATTTCTGAGGCAGTACAGAAAAATGCACTCTGGAATATTCCCTTCCAGGGATGGAGCACTACTAAGGCTAGTAATTTTATATACCAATTTGCAGCCGATGGCACGTATTCTATGCGTTTCGTTATTGACGCGGCGATGCCCTTTGGCTGCTGTAAACTCGTGGTACGGCAAGAAATGGGAACATATGTTGTTAGACACAACATCATTTTACTTACACCCAAAAAGCAGGAAGAATTTACATGCGACAATTGGAGAAATTCCTATCAGGTCAGATCTGGTAGTTTGAATAGCTACTACTTGGTCTGGGAAAATCCTCAAATACTACCAAGCAAAACTCTTAAAACCTCTTATTTTTCAGAAACCACAAATGTGATTTCATTGTTGTAATGTAATTCTATGGTACACGGTTAATACCTTTTTCTTTGGCAAAGCCAATTGCCCGCAACACATCTATACCTCCGAATCCGTAGCGATGATCTTGTCCAGACTCACCTAATTCTTCTACTGTTCCGGTGAGTAAATCCTGGATAAAAAAGCTCTTTCTTTACCCGATACATATTCGCAGATATTGGTGGCACTTCACAGCAAGGCGATCGCACCTGCACCGTTAAAAGCTGTCCACTCCATTCCAGGAAAGCAAGAGTAAATGGCTACTCCCGAAGCAGATACCTCGGGTTTGGAGTAAATTAAGGGCAAAACGTCTGGGTGAAATTATTTAGATTCCTTTAGAATATGGGTGCGTCCACTACTAAAGCCTGTAGGGCGATCCAGGTAATCTGTTGCTCCCACAGAAAAAGCAAACAGATCGTTGCCTGGCGCACTGGTAATTTGGTTTCCCTTGTTGCCAATGGTGGTGGCGAGGATGTTGGGTATCGTTTGCCCATTATGTGTGAACAGTAGCTGCTTTAGGGTTATTTGATTGGCTACATCTAGAACTATAGATGA
This sequence comes from cyanobacterium PCC 7702, assembly GCA_000332255.1. GTDB lineage: Bacteria > Cyanobacteriota > Cyanobacteriia > Cyanobacteriales > Nostocaceae > Chlorogloeopsis. The sequence continues at coordinate 915,588 of KB235926.1, forward strand.
ATTTGTGTACTTACTGTGTGGTGTTATTAATTGTACTGGGAAAATTAATTGTAGAGACTTTTGTTTTTGAGGTCTCTACAACAGCCGGTTGATAAAATTGTGAAGCTTGAATTTAGCCAGTAATTGGTACGAGTCTGAGATAGGGAAGCAAAGAACTAATAAAGCTCAGTAACAGAAACGCCAGTATAGGAGAAAAATCTATCCCACCCAATGGGGGAATGAGATTGCGGAATATATTCAAGTAGGGGTCGGTGATCTGGCTTAAAGCGGCAAATGGTTGGTTGTACCAATTGATATTGGGAAACCAAGTTAACAGTACTCTAATGATTAGTAGGGTACTGTAGATATTGATGAAAGTAGCCAGGGTAGCGATCAATAAATCCATGGATAGGTTAGTTTCCTTTCGTAAGTAGGTGTAAATTGCGGCTTGATATTTTGATTTTAAGGTAGGCTTGTGTTGGGGTGTATGAGGGTATTTTTTGAGTTTTCCCTAATGATAGCTGTGTTTGCTTATAAGTGCTTTAAGTTTCTTTTGTCAGGGGTTTTTCATTAATTCCTTGACCACTATTGTTGTTGACATTACCCAGTTGTTGTCGGACTTCATCGATTGTTGCATTCAACTGGGCGATTTTATCTTCTAGCGATCGCCGGGCCATTTCCATTTCCATACCTTCTGCTTCTGAAGCTTTGATTTGTCGCCGTCTCCAGGATGCTTTTTTCGCTTCTAAGGTGGAATCGGGCGGAATTTGACGCTCTTGTTGTTCTGGGTCTAGTTCGCTTTCGCCCCTAGAAGCGACCACTGCGCCCAAAATGCCACCTACTACGCTACCAAAAATAGCTCCGAGAAAAAAACCGCTTGCAAATCCATCACGCTGACTCATAATTTACCGCCAATAAAAAACGCTGCAGGTTTGGGTGATTGAGTTACTGTTTTGTTCTAGCTGCATACTAACTTAAGTTCCAAAGGTGCGATCGCCTGCATCTCCCAAACCCGGGACAATAAATCCCTGGCTGTTAACTTCCTCATCTATGGTAGCAGCGTAAACTATTAGACCTGGATAAGCAGCATTCAATTTTTGCAAAGCTGGATGAGCTGCTACTACGCATACAATTCGGATCAGGCTTGTATCTGCACCCCGCTGTGTCAATTCAGCCAATGCTTTGAGCATCGATCCTCCCGTTGCTAACATCGGGTCAGTAACTAAGACCCGCGTTTGGGGAAGAAATTTTTCTGGCAATTTATTTAAATAACAATGGGGTTGTAGCGTTTTTTCGTCTCGTTCTAAGCCCAAATGGTAAATAGATGCTAAGGGTAGCAAGGTTTGTGCTCCCTCTAACAATCCTAATCCTGCTCGCAGAATTGGCACTACAGCCACCGGTATCTCTGGGTCAATTAATGTTGCTGGACAAGAACCTAAAGGAGTTTCTACTGTTGTTTGTTGAGTTGGCAACCACTCTCGCGCTGCTTCATAGGTTAGCCAGCGTCCCAATTCGGTCATAGCAGTGCGAAACAACACTGAAGGTGTAGCTGCATCGCGAGCTACTGCTAGCCAGTGCTTGATGAGGGGATGAGGTGGAACATAGACACGCAATTGTGGCGTCATAGAGTGAAAGTAAGCTTTTGCTTATCTTATAACAACTGAAACATCATAATATTCTTTCTAAAGTCCGAGTATTAGTGAAGAATTCACCTTCCGAAATTATTGCAAATTTTTTTCATTAAACGTTGACAGTTATTCTCAATCAAAGTTATATTAACAGTCAGTGTTCTCCTCTCTTTAAGGATCGGCAGACGGGATTAGCCAGCATTGCAGGCTCGTCCCTCTTTTTTTTGAGAAGATATTATTTTTAGACGTGACTGACTGTATGACTTCTAGTGTTGACTATGATGTGATTGTTATTGGTTCCGGGATCGGCGGTTTGGTAACAGCGACTCAACTAGCAGCCAAAGGAGCTAGTGTACTGGTTTTAGAACGCTATTTGCTTCCGGGTGGAAGCGCCGGTTACTTTGAAAGACAAGGCTATCGCTTTGATGTTGGTGCTTCGATGGTTTTCGGATTTGGACAGCACGGTACTACTAATTTGCTCAGGCGAGCCTTGGATGCGGTGAATGTTACTTTAGAAGTGATTCCCGATTTTGTCCAGGTTCATTATCATCTACCCAACAATCTCGATCTCAAAGTTAGTCGCGATTACGAACAATTTCTAGAAAATCTGATTGCCTGTTTTCCCCACGAAGCTAAGGGTATTCGTCGTTTTTATGATGAATGCTGGAAAATTTTTCATTGCCTAAATAGCATTGATTTGTTATCTCTAGAAGAACCTCGCTATCTGATGCGGGTTTTTTTTCAGCATCCTTTGGCAAGTTTTGGGTTGCTAAAGTATTTACCGCAAAATGCTGGAGATATTGCACGGCGATATATCAAAGATCCCGTGCTGCTGCGGTTTATCGACATGGAGTGCTATTGTTACTCAGCAGTACCAGCAGATAGGACGCCTGCGATCAATGCAGGGATGGTATTCTCTGACAGGCACTATGGTGGAGTCAACTATCCCAAAGGTGGTGTTGGACAAATTGCCGAAAAGCTTGTAGAAGGGCTTTTGGCAGCTGGAGGTCAAATTAAGTACCAATCTCGAGTTACGCAAATTCTCGTCAAAAATGCTCGAGCTATCGGTGTCAAGATGGCTAACGGTCAAATTTACCGTGCCAAGTTTATAGTTTCCAATGCTACACGTTGGGACACGTTTGCCAAATTAATTTCCTTAGAGGAAATACTGCTTAATGAGAAAAAGTGGCAAAAAAATTATCAAAAATCACCCAGTTTTTTAAGTTTGCACATGGGTGTCCAAGCATCAGTTTTGCCTTCAACTACAGAATGCCATCATATTCTGCTGGAGGACTGGGAAAAAATGACAATTCCCGGGGGTACTATTTTTGTATCTATCCCAACGCTGCTTGACCGGGATTTGGCGCCTGTGGGATACCATGTCATGCATGTGTTTACGCCGCAGTGGTTTGCAGATTGGCAAGGACTTTCCGTGAAGGATTACCAAGCAAAAAAAGAAGAAATGGCTTGGCAAATCATAGATCGCCTGGAAAAAATTTTCCCGGGTTTGGATGCAGGTTTAGATTATCTGGAGGTAGGAACACCACGCACGCACCGGCGTTTTTTAGGGCGGGAAGACGGTACTTACGGACCAATTCCCCGACGCAAGTTGCCGGGTTTGCTAGCAATGCCTTTGAATAGAACTGCTATTGCAGGACTGTATTGTGTCGGAGATAGCACCTTTCCCGGTCAGGGATTAAATGCAGTAGCTTTTTCTGGAATTGCTTGCGCTCATCGCATTGCTATGGATTTGCGCTTGTAAAACAAGATCTTTCCAAGGTGGAAGGTAAAGAGTGCTGGCGAGACTAGGAATTTTGTTGCTAAATCCGCGACTTGACAAACTTTTCTAACCTATCCATTCCTTTTTCGATAGTTGCCATATCGGTGGCGTAGGAAAGGCGAATGTTGTCATCTGCACCAAAAGCAACGCCGGGAATTACCGCTACTTGCTGTTCTTGCAACAAGGCATCGCAAAATTCTAGAGATTTCAGTCCGGTTTTGCTAATATCAGGAAATAGGTAAAATGCACCATCTGGTTTGGGACAACTCAGTCCAGGTATGGCGTTAAGTCTTTCTAGCATGAGTTGGCGACGTTGGGCAAAAGCTTGGCGCATTTGTTCCACACACTCCTGGGATTCTTCTAATGCAGCGATCGCGCCGTACTGAGCAAAGGTACATACATTTGAGGTACTGTGGCTTTGGATGGTGATTGTGGCTTTGATAATATCAACTGGTCCTGCTAAATAACCAATTCGCCATCCGGTCATCGAGTAAGCTTTGGCAAAACCGTTGCTGATAATGGTGCGGTTAAATATTTCTTCTCCTAAAGAAGCAATGCTTAGCTGCTGTGCACCGTCGTAGACAATTTTTTCGTAAATTTCGTCAGAAACGACAAATATATCTGCTTCTACTACTACTTTTGCCAGTGCCTTGATTTCTTCTGGCGTGTATACCATTCCTGTAGGATTGGATGGCGAGTTGAGAATAAATAGCTTTGTTTTTGGGGTAATTGCTTTTTGCAATTGTTCAGGAGTAATTTTATACCCTGTAGAGGCAGATGTAGGAACAATCACAGAAATGCCGCCGGCAAGGGTCACCATTTCTGGATAACTTAACCAATAGGGAGCGGGAATAATGACTTCATCTCCTGGTTCAATTACTGCTAGCATTAAATTAAACAAGGAATGTTTGCCGCCATTAGTAACGATCACATTTTCTGCTTTGTAATCTAAACCGTTATCGGTTCTGAGCTTTTTTGCGATCGCTTCTCTAAGTTTTGGTTCTCCAGAAGCTGGCCCGTACTTGGTTTTCCCCTCCTGCAAAGCTTTTTTGGCCGCAGCTTTGATGTGAACTGGAGTGTCAAAATCTGGTTCGCCAGCACTAAAACTACAAACATCTATTCCTTCTGCTTTCATGGCCTTAGCTTTAGCTGCAATTGCTAAGGTTATAGAAGGTGTCACTTGACTTACTCTCGCTGCCAGCTTCATCGCTACCAAAATGATTCCGTAAATAGGTGTAGAATAAATTCACTCCTAGGGAGTTACTTCCCCACAAGCTATGGAAAGACAAGATTTATTGCCATAACTATTCCAGAATATCTCACAATCTTGGTCAAGAATTTTCTCCTTTGTCATGATTTGATGAATTGAAGGCTGTTGCCCCTCATGTGGTAATAGCTCAAAAATGCTAGGGTCGCAAACAACATGCAGTTCTACTTGGAATGGTTATGTTGTCTGTGTTCGTCGTTAGTTGGGAGTACCTCCAGGAGGGTAAGACCCTCCTAGAAATTGAGCTTAAGCAATGGTTACATCTTTTGACAGATAAACATCTTGAATGGCGTGAAACAGTTTCACACCTTCTTCGAAGGGACGCTGGAAGGTTTTGCGTCCAGAAATTAATCCTGTACCACCAGCGCGTTTGTTAATTACTGCAGTGCGAACAGCTTCAGCAAAGTCATTTTGACCAGAAGCACCACCAGAATTAATCAATCCCACGCGTCCGCAGTAACAATTTATAACTTGATAGCGGGTCAAATCTATGGGATGATCGGTTGTTAACTCTGTATATACTCGCTTGTCGGTTTTTCCGTAACTCTTACCAGTTGCTTGTGCTACTGCGCCATAACCGTTATTATTTTCTGGTAGTTTTTGCTTAACAATATCAGCTTCGATGGTCACGCCCAAATGATTCGCCTGTCCTGTCAAATCGGCGGCAAGATGATAGTCTTTATCTTGCTTGAAAGCGCTGTTGCGCAGATAGCACCACAGAATTGTTACCATTCCCAATTCATGGGCGCGTTTAAATGCTTGACTGACTTCCTGAATTTGTCGTGAAGATTGTTCTGAGCCAAAATAAATCGTGGCCCCAACGGCGATCGCACCCAAATTCCAAGCTTGTTCGACGGAGGCGAACATAATTTGGTCGAATTGGTTGGGATAGGTCAGTAGTTCGTTGTGATTGAGTTTGACAATAAACGGTATTTTGTGAGCGTACTTGCGTGAAACCGCTCCCAATACCCCTAAAGTTGTAGCCACAGCGTTACATCCTGCTGCGATCGCCAAACGAACAATATTTTCCGGATCGAAGTAAATAGGATTGGGCGCAAAAGAAGCACCTGCTGAATGCTCAATGCCTTGGTCTACTGGCAAAATGGAAAGATAGCCAGTGTGGGCCAGCCTACCGGTGGAGTAAAGCAGTTGGAGATTACGCAAAACTTGGGGATTGCGATCGCTGTTGACCCACACTCGATCCACAAAGTCCGGGCCTGGTAAGTGCAATAGGTCTTTGGGAACTTTTGCTTTGTAGGTGAGCAGTTCTTCTGCTTCTTGACCAAGCAGTGACTCTATAAAGTTAGGTGCAGATACAGTAGTAGCCATAGCATTTTCCTCAAGACTTTCGTCTTTTTATGGTGGCTATGCCTAGCCTAGCGCATGTTTGTCTGCAAAAAAGGAAATAAAGCAGCAACCCCCAACGCAGATTCAAACTCCCAAACCCAGAACTGCTAAGGAACAGGTAATATTTTCACTGTGGTCAAAAGAAAAGTTTACCTCATTGTTTCGTTTGTACTGTCTGCACTCATGATTTCCAACTGCTCTGGATTGTGGTTGTTTTTTTGTAAAGCTTTACGCAACCAAGGAGGTGGATTTCCTTTCAAAGTTTTTACTAGCTTATTGAGAATAAACTTTATGTCTTCTTGCTCTGAATGCGGTCGTACTGGCATTACGCCTTTTTTAATTAATTTAGCAGCAGGAATACCCCCAATAGATGCCACATAAAGAATCGCACAGTCAGCTAATGCTTCTATTTTTGCTGCTACTTTGTCGTCACTTTCATTATCTTTATTGTTGTTAGTTTTACTTTCTTCTTTGGCAGATGCTGCTGCATTTTTTTTACAGTTACTTTTTTGACGACCACCTTGATTTTTATCTGGTTCTGTTTCTAATTTTTGGGATGGCACTGCAAAGTTAAGAGTTTCGATAAACTTGTACCCAGATTCGGAAATTTCATATACATCTATTTCTTGTGCCCAACCAAAGTGAGCATTAACGTTGACTCGGTCAGTTGTTGCAAAGGCAATTTTCATTTTTTATTCTCCTGTTTGGCGAAAGTTAGGAATTACGAGCAGAAAATAAGCATTTACAACAGCCAGATTCCCCGAGCTTTTTGCAAGTTAAGATAGTTGCTTTTCACTCCTATTTTTTATCTTAGGCTTAATTGATTTCATGGCGGTAATTATTGCTGGAATTTTCATTTTCAGTTGTGTAATACTTGGTAATTTTAGCTGGCGCGTGTACTTAGGAAGCTGGAGAGATCAAGCCCTACGAACGTTTAGTTTTTAATTTTACTTGGTAGTTAAAGAAATTTCTTGTGCAGGTGGTTGTGAAATTTCAGAATGGGAGACTTTCAACTGCTCAAAAAAGTGGGACATCCAAGGAATAGCAATAAGAATTGCTCCTAAAACTACTAAAAATACGGATATGGCAAAGATTTGGTCGCGAGGAATTTCGAGTACGCCGCGTAGGATGACTTCTCGCAAAGCGGAAACAATGGTGATTTCTACTGCTGCTACTACCGAGATGCGCTGTTGTTGCAAGTAATCAATTAACAGGCGAAACAGTTCTACCAAAATTAAGATAAACAAAATATCAGATGTGACTTGGCGCAGATCTAGTGGATGTAAAAGGGAGGAAAACATATCTGCTAACCGCAGCAGCATCACGCAAAATAAACCAAAACACAGAGAAATAACAATAAAATCTGCAAAAATTACTAGTTTGCTAACAATTTTATCTCGCCCCAACCAACTATTTAACCCTTGCAGCAGGTGCTTTGCCATGGTATCTCCGGACAATTTGGAAGTGCCCAGTTCCATGATAAGCATGAAAAAATCGGCCAAACCGTGAGTGGCGAACAGTGAGTGGTGGAAATAGGGTCCCCAAAAATTTGCTGAAGAGCGCAAATTTTTGGGGTTCCCCTTAGTAGCTTGTTCATTTAGACTAATTGCTGAGTTTTTGCAGTTAAAGCTTGATGGATGTGCTTTAGTAAATCTTCCATAGAGGTTGAACGAGGTAAAATTTGGCAAGCGATCGCACCCAGCATTTTATCCGGTACGCCTTTACAAGAAACATCAGAATGCAATCGCCGGTCGAGGACTAAAACCGGTGGTAGCTTAAAAGGTAGCTGTTCCAAGGTTTGTAATGCTGATAACACTTCTTTTCGGAGCTTGGTTTCTCCCAAACAAATGAGCAGTAAATCCACGCTTTCGTGGCGCAGTTGTTGCAGCAGTTCTGTCCAAGACCGACTCATGGTAGCTTTTAGTCCAGCTGTTTGCAGGTACTGAATCAAAGCTTGGAACCACTCCGAACCACCAGATAGCGTTGGGGATTTTAAAACAGAAGCTTTTTGTTCTAAAGCTAAATTACTCAAGGAACAATCCTTAACAGGACGACAGCGCTGTGCTGTTTTGCGCCTGCTTTCTGCTAGGTCAGGCAACGTTGCCAAATCCACTACCAAAACGCAGGGAGGACAGCACATACCTGCTGCTATTTGCAGTACAGATAACAAAGCATGTGTTTTTTTATCGTTATTAGCAGGATCTGCGTTGTGTTTAGTCAAGCAAGGAAACACAGACAATCCGGGTATTTGCGATGCTGCTTGGGTAGTTGCTACATCACGAGTGACAAGCGGTAGGGATGCCAAACGGGGATTAGCTTTGATTTGTTGCAGGTAAGTTTCTGCTGCTGGCATTTGTACATCTAGTAAAACAACATCAAATTGCCAAACCCTGGCCAAAATTTCTGCCTGTTCTATATCATTGACTTCTATGACTCGGTGCTGCTGTAAAAATCTGTGGTAATCCAATAAATCTGTTTCAGAATTTATCAATCTGAGAATTCGCAACGGTGATGTGTGAGGGAAAAAAGTTTCATTCGTGACGGTTTGTTGTTTTTTTTCGGGTGTATGGCACAAATTTTCTAGTATTGGTGCTAGGATTTCCTCTTGTACGGGCAAGCTAAGAAAGCCATCAGCACAATGGGCGATCGCTTGTTCTTTTTCAGCTCCGGTCGCCGTTACGATCACGGGAATACTGCGGGTAGCAGGGTCAGATTTGAGCAAGGTGAGCACATCCCAGCCTGAAAGCAAAGGTAGCAGCGGATTCAGGAATATTGCTTTTGGTTGCAGGCGACGAGCTTTTTCTACTGCTTCACATCCCGAGCGAGCGATCACTACCCGATAGCCCAAGCCTGTGAGCATTTCTGTTAAATCTTCAATGTATCGGGCGACTGCTTCTACAACCAAAACTAAATTGTTGCGATAAGCAGGGGAAGAAGAATTAGAAACTAGCTCCTGGGAACTACAAGCAGCAAGTGGAGTTGTTCCAGGGTAAGGGTAACAATTGCTGTTTGCACCCATTTCCTTGTTTTCTTCCGTCCCTAATATTCGTTGGGGAGGAGTTGGCGGTAGTAGCAAAGTAAATTGACTACCTTGTCCTTCTCGAGATAAAAAGCTGACATCTCCACCGTGCAGACGAGCAAGAGCTCTTGTTAGTACCAATCCCAAACCCGTACCTTCAAATTTACGGGTCAAGGGATTTTCTAATTGTTGGAATTTTTGAAAGATTAAATGCTGCTGGTGTTCGGGGATGCCAATTCCTGTATCCCAAACTGTAAAGGCGATCCAACCTTCCCAACGATTGACCCGCACTCCTATCTCACCGCCTGTTTCTGTGAATTTCAAAGCGTTCGAAATCAGGTGTACCAACATCTGGCGGAGGCGAAATTCGTCTGCAATTATGTCCTCTAAACCTGGTTCGATCACCAGGGAAAATTGGTGTTCTTTTGCTGGGGACATTGGGGTTGCACAAGAAAATGTGTTTCTGCGGTTTTGAACGTGTATGGCTTTGGCTTCCGCTATGGCGCGTTCGCATACGGTGCGAATTTTGACATTAGCTAGCATCAGCTCCATTTGCCCGCTTTCCATGCGCGTCAAATCCAAAATATCATTGACTACACTCATTAAGTGACGTCCGCTTTGATGAATGAGTCCTGCATAGCGAGCTTGTCGTTCGTTGAGTTTTCCTAGTTGCTGATCTGCTAGCAACCGCGACAGTCCCAAAACAGCTGTAAGAGGAGTTTTCAGTTCGTGGCTAATACAAGCGAGAAATTCATCTTTTAAGCGATTTAGTTGAATTAAGTCGGCGTTTTTTGCTGCTAGCTCTTTGCTTAATTGTTGCTGTTCGGTTACATCTGTTGCTAATATCAGCCACAATTGCGATTTAGAAATAGTATCTGTCTCGGGAATCTCTAAAGGAATTTTAGTAAATTGCCAAACTCGTTCTTGACCGTCTTGGGCTGGAACAACGCAGGTGCAGTGACCTTGCTGGCTATCTAAAAAGCAGTGGTTTGCTTTGGAAGATGGCTGTGCGGTTACTTTGTCTGGTTCTAGGAATTGTTTTTTCCCTGCTTTGAGAGTTAGTATTGCTTCTACTTGTTTTCTTATACCTTCCGGGTCTTTTGATGCCTCTAGTAGTTGCCACCAAGCTGGATTTTGAGTTACTATTTCACCGCCATTAGTCAGCAACATCAAAGGCCAGGGTAATATTTCTAGTAACTTTACCAGTGGCTGGTATGGCGGTGCTTGGAACTGGGTTGTGGATTTAACTTGCTGCAAGGAAGTTTGCGAGAAGACTTGCTTGCGGCGACGAGATTTAACTTTGGTAGCGGCGATACAATCTGCTTCTTGGTGCGCGTGAAAATGCTTGCTGTTATCTGGTGAAGTTTGGGCTTGTTGCTCGGTCAAAAATTGTACCAAGCGCCAACCATCAATTATTCCCAAGAACTTGCCAGCCGAGTCAATTAGTGCCCAATCTAATTGAGTATGGTTTTGGTTGGGCTGCGATCGCAAAAACCAGTTTAATTGTTCTAAACTCCAAGTTCCTGGTAAGATTTGAATTGGTTCAATTAAGCTTTGTCGCCAAGCTGAAAGTGGTTGTTGCAAATCCAAAGCTCTGCAGGAATTCTCATCTACTTGCTTTGCTGTCAAAAATTTTGTTAGCAAACGAGCAGAGTAAAGTAACCCTATGGGACATTGCCCCTCATTCAAAACTACCAAGCGATCGTACTGCCCCTGCTCAAAAATCTCCAGCGCCCTTTTCACAGTAGTCGTTTCTACACAGCTGGGCGCGGTGGTCATAAATTCATAAAGCGGGTACTTTAACATCGACATAAGGCTTCAAGGATCGTTCTTCCTATGGAAGGAGCCAGCATCACCAAGCACCAATGCGGTGATTGTTTTCATCATCCCTCTACCTATCATCCTTGGACGAGGAGCTAGGTGATTTTCATTGCAGCTAAACCTTGAGCAAAAGCGGTTTCCCCCATAAACCCCCTGGTTACCACCAGAAGCTTTTTCCCAGAAACGGTATTGGGATTACCGTTTCAAACTTTTCCAGGCTAATCGCCGTACTGGTAGGGTAAATTTTCTAGCAGGTACTATGGTTTTGTCGCCAAGGCAGTTAGCTGACAACAAACATTTGCTGTTACCACCATCAGAGTCTCTCGGTCACCAGATATTTTTCTGGTCCTCAAACTCTTGATTTTTAAGATAACAACAGCTAAACCAATTATGGCTCTAAAGATTCGTTTTAGAACCTTTAGGAATTATAATGATTTAGAACGCGACAAACTTTTAACTTCGTTTAAGTATCTTATCAAGGAGCAAATGAAAAATTCACATTCCCAACCCGCAGGAATGTGCTAACCACCCTAGATACTTAATTACCCCTGGCGCGAAGGTTTTTTGTAGCCCAGACCTCCTTCTAGATTAGTTAAATGCTCGCATTGCACGGCACTGTTATATTTGTTAATATTTAATTAACATTTTTTTAATCAACTCAGTGCTTTAAATGAACTTTACTTAGCAACAGCGGTAACTTTCTGCCACGAAAACAGTGTTCGAATTAACTGGGCATACTAAGTTTTAGTATTTTGAGTCACTATTTGTAAAGGAGGTAGATGTACTTAATTTAAAATAATGTAAGGTCTTCTCCATCAAGATTGTTAGGGCTAATCTAATTTAGCAATCAAAACTAAGCCGTTGCCTTGAATTTGGGAAAAGTTCAGAAAACATCAACGCACAGTTAGTTAGCAGAATTTTGCGAGCGATTATGTTGCTGCCACAACAAGATTTGCAGTGGTTGCTAGTTAAATAAAAGAAAAATTAGTCAATAATTAGCGTGATTTATGTAATTAAATTTGCCGATTAAGAAATTTTAAAAAATGACCAAAGCTGACCACAAGTCATTTCTAGGGCAACTCAAATTAGAATACCGTGAAATTCTCATAAATTATTTTAATAACGATAAGAATTTGCAAGCTAAGATTGATAAATTTATCAATGCAGCCTTTCGCGCCAATATTTCTGTGGCTCAAATTCTAGAAATTCATATGGAGTTAATCGACGAATTTTCTACACAATTAAAATTAGAAGGACGCAGTGAAGAAGTGCTGCTTGACTATCGTTTAACATTAATCGATATCCTTGCCCATTTGTGTGAAGCATATAGGCGATCGCTTCCTAAGTAGGAGTGTTTCTTTTCTGCAGAAAAACAAAAAATTTAATATTGTTAGTTAACACTCTTTTTTTGACAGGATTGTTGTTAATATGCTGTTGTTGCAAAATTATCTTCAGCCTGTACCAATATGAATCAAGATCAAGTGAGAAAAACTTACGTCCTCAAGCTTTATGTAGCAGGGAACACTGCCAACTCAGTACGGGCGCTGAAAACACTCAAGAAAATATTAGAGCAGGAATTTCAAGGCGTTTATGCCTTGAAGGTTATAGACGTACTGAAAAACCCGCAATTAGCTGAGGAAGATAAAATCTTAGCCACACCGACATTATCAAAAATTTTGCCGCCACCGGTTCGGAAAATTATCGGGGATTTGTCGGATAGAGAAAGAGTTTTGATTGGCTTAGACTTGCTGTATGAAGAATTGAGTGAAGATGAGGAATTTCCAGAATAGGCTATATAAAAAGCTAAAATCAGAGTTCCAATTTTATTAATAATATAAACTTAGGGTTGAATTCCCATTTGTAAAAGTATACAGCAATGAGAGAAAACGACCAAGCCAAGAAAAATAATTCACCATCATTTAAGGGTGTAGAGAAAATTCGCACAATGATCGAAGGCTTTGACGATATCAGTCATGGCGGATTACCTGTAAGAAGAACAACCTTGGTCAGCGGTACCTCTGGAACAGGCAAAACTTTATTTTCTCTCCAGTTTCTTTACAACGGTATCTCGTATTTCGATGAACCAGGAGTTTTTGTTACCTTTGAAGAATCCCCCAGTGATATTATTAAAAATGCTTATATTTTTGGTTGGGATTTGCAGCGACTGATGGACGAAGGCAAGTTGTTTATCTTAGATGCATCTCCCGACCCAGAAGGACAAGATATCGTTGGTAACTTCGATCTTTCGGCACTAATTGAGCGCTTGCAATACGCAATTCGCAAATACAAGGCAAAACGAGTTTCCATAGATTCGATTACAGCAGTATTTCAACAGTATGAAGCCGTATCAGTTGTGCGACGAGAAATATTTCGTTTGGTAGGGCGACTCAAACAGTTAAACGTCACGACTATTATTACAACAGAACGCACGGAAGAGTACGGTCCTGTTGCCTGTTTTGGCGTAGAAGAATTTGTTTCCGATAACGTAGTCATTGTTCGCAATGTTTTGGAAGGAGAGCGTCGTCGCCGTACTATAGAAATCCTCAAACTGCGGGGTACAACGCACATGAAAGGCGAGTACCCCTTCACGATTACAAACCAGGGAATAAACATTTTTCCGTTGGGAGCAATGCGCTTGACTCAAAGATCTTCAAACGTGCGGGTATCTTCTGGTGTAAAAACGCTAGATGAAATGTGCGGCGGTGGTTTTTTCAAAGATTCGATTATTTTGGCAACGGGAGCTACAGGTACAGGAAAAACACTGTTGGTGAGCAAATTTATTCAAAATGGCTGTGCTAACGGCGAACGAGCTATACTTTTTGCTTATGAGGAATCCCGCGCTCAGCTATCGCGCAATGCTTACTCTTGGGGAATTGACTTTGAGGAACTAGAGCGTCAAGGTTTGCTGAAAATTATTTGTACGTATCCTGAATCAACTGGTTTAGAAGACCACCTGCAAATTATTAAGTCAGAGATTGCTGAATTTAAGCCATCTCGAATTGCGATTGATTCTCTTTCTGCCTTGGCAAGAGGTGTGAGCAATAATGCATTTAGACAATTTGTAATTGGTGTTACAGGTTACGCCAAGCAAGAAGAAATTACAGGTTTTTTCACCAATACCACCGACCAGTTTATGGGGTCGCATTCGATTACCGACTCTCACATTTCTACTATTACCGATACGATTTTGATGTTGCAGTATGTAGAAATTCGTGGGGAAATGGCGCGAGCAATCAATGTATTTAAAATGCGGGGCTCTTGGCATGATAAGGGTATTCGCGAGTACAATATTACGGCTGATGGACCAGAAATTAAAGATTCTTTCCGCAATTACGAAAGAATTGTCAGTGGAGCGCCTACCCGCGTTAATATCGATGAGAAAGCCGAACTGTCTCGTATTGTTAAGAGTTTTCAAGACAAGGATAGTTCCGGATCTTCCAGTTAGATGGTGCTATAGTTCTTTGGTGGTAAACGGTTTGAAGCCGCTTTATTTTCGTGTGAGGGGATGCGGTGAAAAAACAGCAAATCTTTTATAGTTTCTTACCTGGCGTAACAGTAGCTGTATTAACAACTCAACCCGCGTGGGCTTATACTGCCAAATCAGACGGGGTACAGCAGTTTGTTCCATCTGGTGTTTCCACTTTCACCACAGTTGGTGAAAAAGTCCAGAATCTAAACATACCACTTTTTGCTACTGGGGAAGACAGCCTCCAGCCATGGTTCGGTAACGATACTAACGCAGCAGTAACCGGAAAAACTGGTATACCAAGCCAGCTGCTGCAGAAAAAAAATTGGGGAAGCTTGAATTTTGCGTACGGTGCAGCTGTTACCAACAAAGAAAAACAAAAGTACATTAACTTGCAGACTGACAATCGACCCAGTCAAATCCAAACATCTGTCAGTACATATGTTTCCAAGCAACAGCGATCGCCCCTAGCATCCGTTACTACTTCTATTGCTGACACCCAGAAAGAGACCATTGTTAACTTATCAAATTTTTTACAAAAAAATCCTCGCCATTTTGGAACTGCCAAAATGTTAAAGGCAGACAACTGTCAACAGCAAACTGTAACCTTTTCTAACAGCAGTTGTCCCCAAACAAATTATCTCAACCAACTGGTATCGCAAGCAGCTACTCCTTTACCCAGTAGAACTTCCACGCCGCCACCCGGTTATCTCAACCCCAATCCCAATCCCTTGCAGTTTCCAACCAAACCCGAGGAAGTAAGGATAAAGGGAACCCAACCAATCACCTTACAACAGGCTATAGAATTAGCACGGCGCAATAATAGAGATCTTCAAGTGGCGTTATTGCAGTTAGAACGCGCTCAATCAGCTTTGCGAGAAGCACAAGCTGCTTTATTTCCAAATCTGGGATTAAATGCTCAAATTGCTCGCCAACAATCAGCTAGCGCCCAGCTAGCAACTGAACGGCAAAAGCGTGCAGAAGCTGGTTTACCACCAGAGCTTCGCTCTCCATCTCAAGATCAAGCTTCTACTGCCTTTACTGGTGCGGCACAACTAAGTTACAGTCTTTATACTTCCGGCAGGCGGCTAGCAAGTATCCGTGCTGCAGAAGAACAAGTGCGTTTTCAGCAATTAGATATAGAGCGTTTGTCCGAGCAAATTCGCCTTAATGTTTCCACCAGCTACTACGATTTGCAACAAGCAGATGAAAACGTGCGCATTCAACAGGCGGCGGTAAAGAATGCAGAAGCTAGTTTGCGGGATGCACAAGCCTTAGAGCGAGCTGGCGTGGGTACGCGCTTCGACGTTTTGCGAGCTCAGGTTAATTTAGCAAATTCCCAACAAAACCTTGTCAGAGCCCTTTCCCAGCAAAGAATTGTGAGTGCTCGACTGGGAACTCTTTTAAGTATACCAGGATCGATCAGCATTAGTGCCGCAGATCCGGTGGCATTGGCAGGACTTTGGAATCAAACATTAGAACAAAGTATAATTTTAGCCTTTCAAAATCGTCCCGAGCTGCAACAGTTTTTAGCACAACGCAACATTAGCGAACAAAGGCGACGTTTGGCGCTTTCTGATTTGGGACCGCAGCTGAGTATAGTTGCTAGCTATAACCTGCTAGATCAGTTCAATGACAGTATCAGCGTCACCGATGGCTATTCCATCGGACTTCAGGCGAATCTGACTTTATTTGACGGAGGAGCAGCTAAAGCTAGAGCAGCTCAGGAAAGAGCTAATATCCGAATTGCGGAAACTCAATTTAGTCAGCAACGGGAACAAATTCGCTTTCAGGTAGAACAAGCTTATTCTAATTTGCAAGCTAACTTGGAAAACGTACAAACAGCCAATGCTGCTCTCGAACAAGCAAGAGAATCTCTTCGTTTAGCTCGTTTGCGCTTTCAAGCTGGTGTTGGAACCCAAACCGATGTTATTGCTGCGGAAACTGATTTAACAACGGCTGAAGGCAATCGCGTTGCCGCTATTTTGGATTACAACCGTGCTTTGGTTAGTTTACAACAAGCTGTCAGTACCAGAGCATTACGTTAAAACAAAGAAAACGGAAGTATCACATTTTTGGTTTTGTACTTCCGTTTTTTTATGACGGCGCGGAAACAAAAATGATGAAACAGATAATGAAAGCAATCTTTATAGTTGTCAAAATTAGAATAACATAACTGAATAGCCAATTTTTGTCTGAGAACTATACTCATGACTAAAGTGACAGCACAAGAAATCGAAATTTTCCGTTCGCAATTGATAAACGATCCCAAAGCAATGGAAGCACTGAATGTGATTGAAGATTGCGAGGGTGATTTGGAAGATGCAGCCATGACACTAGCAATTCGAGCTGGTCAAGAACCAGAAAGAGCGAATTCAGAATGGTTGGATGCATTAGCAAGAAGGTGGCGAGCTGTAATTTGCGAAGACCGATTTCGTGATGACTTACTAAAAGGTTCGGTTTTACCAGTGATGGAATATTTAAAAACTATGCCCACATTTCCCAAAATTTTAGCAACACCTGTTTTAATGTATGTTTGCAAACAAGGTATACACAATTTTTGCCAACCACTGGATGTGCTGCTGGAGTAAACGATAATTTTAGTACTGGTAGGTAGGTCGGTGTTAAAATTTATCGTTGCAAAAAGGCAGGAAGAAAGAGGTTTTAGGCCATCCTACTTACTCTCAATTAATTCCAAGTTATATCCAGATTTGCAATGAGTTACTTGGTTGCCGTATTATCAGACCGCATGCAAGCAGAAGCAGCTTCCCTAGCATTGGAAAAAGAAAATATCAAAGCTACAATTGTGGGCAAGGGTTATAAATCCGTTGAGGAATTGGAGTTGCTCGCCCCTGCAAAAGCGGCTAAAAGACGAGCTAGGTTAATGGCTTTGTGGCTAATACCCTTTGGATTTTTTGCAGGAACCACTTTTAGCATGATTACTGGATTGGATACCTTTGCTTGGGCTGGTAAAATTGGAAATCACCTGATCGGGGGTTTGCTTGCAGCTGCTAGCGGTGCGTTGGGGAGTTTGTTTGTTGGTGGTGGAGTTGGTTTAATTGCTGGTAGCAATGATGCTTTGGTGTACCGCAATCGCTTGCGGGAAGGGAAATACTTAATAGTAGTTCAAGGTTCTGAAACTTTGATGCGTCAGGCAAGTGGCATTTTGCGTCAGTTTGAGCCAGAAAACATACAACAAAATTATCAATAACAGTAAAGAGTTTACAGCTAAATGCTACCAAGGGAAGAACTTTTAAAGGGTGTTGAAAATCGAGAAGCTGTAGCTCGTGCTATCGATCGCGCACAGCAGGCGATGAAAACTTGGGAGGTGATTTTGACTGATTTTTTGTCTCCTCCTGAGTGGGAAGAAATTCAACAGGTATTTGCTCGATTAACAGAGGTACAGTTACTAAGTTGGGGAGGATATCCACAAGCAGAACGCCAAAGAATGGCCATCGCTCGTAGCGAACTTTCCTTGGATAGGTCGCAAGTGAGCGTAGCAGCGCTGGATATCGCCGGTAATTTTCTGTTCGATCCGGCCACTCACCGCGACTTTTTAGGCGCTATTTTGGGAACTGGTATTGTCCGTGAAAAAGTCGGCGATATTATTGTCCTGGGCGAACGAGGAGCGCAGGCGATTGTTGTACCCGAATTAGTTGAGTTTTTAGAAGCTAACCTCAAGCAGGTACGATCGGTTCCTGTCAAAACCGAGCGTATTGACTTGAATCAGTTAAAAGTGCGCGAACCAAAGAAAAAAGAATTGACCTCCGTGGAAGCTTCTTTGCGGTTAGACGCGATCGCCTCTGCAGGATTCGGTATATCCCGCAACCAGATGGTGGAACTCATTGCTGCAGGTGATGTCCGCGTTAACTGGAAGGAAGTTACCCAACCTAGTTCTTTGGTCAAAACCGGTGACTTGATAGCTATTCGCGGTAAAGGACGCTTACAGGTCGGAGAAATTGCTGTGACTAAAAAAGATAGATATCGCGTTCAACTTACCCGTTACCTGTAAAATTTTTCTCAGAAACTTATGTCACGATTTCTTGATATTGCTCCCCAAAATGTCATGATTCCTTGATATTTCGATCCCCAAAGGTCTTATAACTCCGTAGGTATGGGAAAAATAGGTTTTCTACCCCCTTGATCCCGGTGGTAGTGGGACGGTTAGTATTTTTTAACAAAAGGGTTTATTTCACTCCCAACAACCAAAAATGGCAAGGGAGCGATCGCAAATTGAAGTCAAAAATCAAACAGCTAGGGTGGATCGGATTGAATCGATCGCTTTTAACAAAAGGTATATTATTTACCTTACAAACGACTGGAGGCCAAATTCATGGCAAAAGAACGCCCACCGCTAGAAGAGATGACATTGCGGCAATTACGGAGAGTAGCCAGTGAATATGGCATCTCTCGCTACAGTAGAATGCGCAAATCGCAATTGCTGGCAGCTATTCAAGAAGTAGAGCGCAGTAAAGTTTCTCTCAGCCAATCTCGCATAATGGAGGCACAGGAAACCGTGGAAGCAGCAAAATTTGAATTAGGTCAGGAAGACCGTTATGGTGGTACGCTTGCAGATGTCGATCGGGGACTAGAGGAATTGCCCGCCGGTTACGGGGAAAGTCGCATTGTTTTAATGCCTCGAGATCCCCAGTGGGCTTATACCTATTGGGATGTTCCCAACGAACACAAAGAAGAACTGCGCCGTCAAGGAGGGCAACAGCTAGCGCTGCGAATCTACGACGTAACCGACATTAACTTAGATTACCAAAGTCCCCACAGCATCCAAGAATATCCTTGCGACGAACTGGCAAGGGAATGGTATTTACCGATTCCAGTCAGCGATCGCGACTACACGATTGAGATTGGTTACCGTTGTGCTGACGGTCGCTGGTTAGTATTAGCCCGTTCCGCAGCGGTACATGTTCCTCCTGTTTATCCCTCTGACTGGATAGAAGACGTTTTTGTTACCGTTAACTTCGAAGAAGATCTGCGCGGTAAAACCTTTTACGAACTGGTTCCCCCTGCCAAAAAAGCTGCTGCTACCGCCGCTGCTAGTAATGCTATTTACGATCGCATATTTGGCATGGCAGAGTCTGCGGAAGCAATGCGAGTTGCTGGTTCGCTGTTCGGCTCCATGCAGCACGTTCCCGGATCGGTCCTTCCCGAGCAAGCCATCAGTTCCTACGTCTTTCCATCTGGCGTGGGAATGTGGGCCGTTCCGACCGTATCTGGTTTAACCATGTCTGGCGTTGGCATGATGTCTGGCGTTGGCTTTTCTGCTTCCGCCGTACCCGTACGTCCGCGCAAGTTCTGGTTAATTGCCGATGCTGAGTTGATAGTTTACGGTGCAACCGAACCAGACGCTACGGTCACCATTGGCGGTCGTCCGATTAAGTTGAATCCAGACGGTACCTTCCGTTTCCAGATGTCCTTCCAAGACGGCTTAATTGACTATCCGATTATGGCTGTTGCTGCTGACGGTGAGCAAACACGCTCAATTCACATGAAGTTTACTCGCGAAACACCATCTCGCCATACCAATACCAAAGAAGAAGCTGTTTTGGAATGGCTGCCCTAAATTTCCAGATATATTCTTAATTAACCTCGCTACAGCAACCCGATAGCGGGGTTTTTTTGACTTTACGCTCTCAACCTACAGCTGGCATCGCACCTTCAGTTGTAAATATTTCTCCACTAACTGTTCGCTAATCTGATTGGCGGGTGCATCTAATACCAACACACCTTTTTGCTGCAGCTGGGTAAATACTAGCTGTCGTTGTGCTAACAAATCCAAGGCCACCGCACGGATATAAGCGGCGCTAATATCTGCAGATGCAGGAGTGTGGGCGAGAAAATCTACTTGCGGATCGCGCAAGGTAACGACAAATGGCAAATAGCGGGGCGTGAGTCTGGAAAATGCAGCCAACAGTTCGCAAGAAGCAGTGGTGTCAATGATATCAGTAATCAGGACTATTAGTGCTCTGCGACTTTGCTGCTGGAGTACATGAGTAACCGCACCCAGATAATCAGATTCCAGCAGTACCGGTTGCACGGGAGCAAGACGGTCAATTAAGCTACCTAAATGCTGTTGTCCCCGTTCTGGAGCAATCCATGCATGCATTTGTCGGTCGAAAACCCCAACGCCAACACGATCGCCGCGGTGCAAAGCAGCCAAAGCTAAAGCCAAAGTTGCATTTAAACCCCAGTCAAACCGCTGTAAATTATTCACTTTTGCCGTCATCAACCGTCCGCGGTCTAGCAAAATGACTAAAGTTTGCTCTTGTTCCGGTTCTAGCACCCTGACTAAAGGGGGGGTGTTGTGAGAAACTCCCAGGCGACGTGCAGTTGCTTTCCAATCAATCCAGCGCCAATCATCTCCAGTGCGGTAATTTCGCAGTTCGCTAAACTCAGTACCGATACCCGAAGGACGAAATTGCCGTATCGAACCGGATGATTGCACTGTTAAACGCACAGATAGCGCTCGCAACCCCATCAAGTCTGGATAAACCCAAACTTTTAAACTTTGGGGTACGTTCCAATCATCCCAAGCTAATCCCCAAGCACCTAGTTGTCGTACTTGAATGTCTCCCCACGCAAACTCTCCCCGTCGGGATGGGAAAACAGTATAAGTTAATTCTTGGCTGCTGTGGGCGGCAATTTTGGCGCGCAGCACAGCTTGAGATACGCCAAACTCACTTGGGTAGCGATCGCAAATGGCAACTACCGCTTTTGTTTTTCCCGAGGTAACTCGCACTAGTACTAAATTATCTCGTCCTGCGGACATGCGCGGCAGTAATTCCCGCACGACTCGAACGCGATCGCCCCGAACTCCCAAACCATCGATAACCATCAGCGTCACAACTGCAGCATCAAACAGCAAAGTGATAATAATACTTGCAATAACGCCAAACCAAACGGTGCTGCAAGCAGCAATGGCGATCGCCGCAACCAACAACAAATAAACTCGGATAGAAGGAACCATTTCTATATTTCATGAAATTTAGGCAGATAACTTTTCATCTTGGTACTGGTACTTTCTTCAATATCGAAGCAATCACAGCCTCAATTTGCAAATTATCCAGCAAAGCTTCCGGTTTTAACAACAAGCGATGGCGCAATAAGGGCGTTGCGGTCGCTTTGATATCATCGGGTGTAACAAAATCCCGTCCTGCTAGAAATGCTGCTGCTTGGGATGTAACTAACCACGCACTAGCAGCGCGAGGCGAAGCACCCAATGCTAAATCCGGATACTGTCGCGATATTCTTACCAATCTCAACAGGTAATCCACGATTGCTTCCGACACTTTTACTTTTTTCACTTCTTGGCGCCCCTGCAAAATATCTGCTACTGTTGCCACTGGTCTTAAAGCTGCAATATCTGCACGCCGCGCTCCAAACCCCGCTTGACGATTTAATAACATTCGCTTTTCTGATGCTTCGTCGGGGTAATCTACCACCAACTTGAATAAAAACCGGTCTAACTGTGCTTCTGGAAGGGGATAGGTACCTTCAAATTCTAGAGGATTTTGCGTGGCAATCACCCAAAATAACTCTGGTAAAGGCAAACTTTCACCATCCAAAGTTACCTGCATTTCTTCCATCGCTTCTAATAACGCTGCTTGGGTTTTGGGAGGTGTGCGATTAATTTCGTCTGCTAGCAGCACTTCCGTAAATACCGGCCCCTTTTTCAAAATAAAATTACGGGAGTTCAAATCAAAAATATTTGTACCTGTAATATCTGCAGGTAAAACATCCGGCGTTAGTTGAATGCGGCGAAACTCTGCTTGCATTAATTGTGCTAGCACTTTTACCAATAGTGTTTTACCAGTTCCTGGCACCCCTTCCAAAATCACATGTCCACCTACTAACAGCGCCATCAGTAGCTGTTGTATGAGGATAGATTGACCGAAAATAACTCGATTGAGTGCTTGACTGAGGTCATGGAAGACAGAACGGACGTCATTCATGTTTTCATTTATACTAATCTTAGGACGATCGTAGTGCAGGGAGAAAGGAGATGACTTTAATTTTTTTGTAGATACCCTGTTGCTCGAAGCATGCGCCATTTTTGCAACCAGCTTATCAACTCTCGTTCGCTCAGGCGACGTTTTTGAGCTTGTATTCGCAATACCGCTTCTAATTCTGTTCCCCTAGTACCTGTTTGTTGTTGCCAAACAGAAACTAAAGTTTGATGGTCCACCAATTCTCGCCCCAGTCCCAGAGCTTTTTGCAGTTGCAGTTGTTCTTCTTTACCTACCATCTCCACGACAAAATCGGTGGATTTAGCTTTTTGCAATACTCCCGCCAGTGCTTGAATGTAGGCTGTGCTGTTATCCAACTCCGAGGTGTCTAAAGTTACTAAATTGCCAAAGCGGCGATTGTGGGACCAAATTAATGCTAGCAGCAAGATGCTTGTTTGTATGAAGACTGGCAACAGCCAAGTAGTAGAAAAATAGCTGAATAGGTTTCCTTTCCCTTCACTTTTTCTCACCTGTGCATCTTTGTAACCGTGAATATACTCATCCACAAATAACAAGTGGCCTTTTTGATTAACTAAATCACTCAAATACTGAAAATTACTAAGGTAATCTTGATAAGCATTGGCAGCTATATAAGGAGTAGTAGAAAAAATTATTTTTCCTTGACCGTGCTTTTGTTCCCAGACTACAGCACCAAAACGATCGCCCAAAGATACTTTGTCCTGTGTTTCCGTTCTCTTCCGCCTTCGTGTGTCGATTTTGACATTACCTTGGGGTGATTTTTGCATGCTGCTGAATGCAGCTGCAGTTACCGGTTGAGGCACGCCCAAAATGACTAAAGTATTACCAGCTTTTACCCATTCTTTTTCTGGAGACAAGAGAAATGGCTCCCTCAATTGACCGTAAATTCGTACCAGGGTCACAGGATGTTTTTGGATTGTTGTTAGTTGCTTGAAAGGCTTTTCCCAGCGTTCGATCGCAATTCGGCGTTCTTGCATAAAAGTATACCAAGCACCGTAGCCGTCAGGAGCGCGGCTGTAGGTAGAACCACTATTGATTTTGCTACCACCACTAGCAACGAGCAAGATAAGTAAAATAATGACTGCGAAAGCGATCGTACCTAACCGAACAAGGCGGTTTGAGAATTTCATATCAACAAGGTGAAAGATAACCAGTTAACTATTAGCTATTTCTTTATATGCTTGACTGCATTGCTCGTAATTTTCCCGGTCTATATCTGCATTACCGAAACATAATTGCTCGTGGGTAAGAATCAAAGTTTCATAAGGCTGAATCTGAATAGCAGATGCTCGCAGTAATTGCAAATATTCACCATCGGTGCGACTGGCGTTTTGGGGAAGAATTCCTTGCTCGTGCAAATGCTGCAGCATCGCCAAATACAGATGGCGACAAGCTTGTTGGTAGTTTCCTTGCAGGTACAGCTGTTGCGATCGCTTCCACAATTGTACTGCTGATATTTGTTTTTCCGGGACTTTTGTACCAGGATCAATATAATTGCTACCTCCAGCTAACCAAGAGTAAAAATAAGGACTCAATTCTCGCCACAACTTCCAAATTACCCAACCCAAAAATAAACCTACTAACAGCCAAAACACTAACTTCAACAGAAATGTTAACCAAGGAGCTATTATCCATTCGTAAGAAGGCGATTTCTTCGGGGTTGAAAACAAGCTGTACCACTTGTATTCCAACCATTCTTCCACTTGCTGCTGAAATCGGTAAATTTGCCAGTTCCAACTACTTTTTTCAAAGGTACTTGTGCTCATAAAGTTATAATTTCTTCTGTATTCCCCATATGATATGCCAAAACTTCAAGCCTCTGTAATTGCAGTTGTTCCTTCGAAAAAGCTGAGCTAGGAATTTTCTAATATTCTATTTACATAGGCAATCACTGTTTGAATTTCAAAGGGTTTAAAAATCACTCCAGCAATATTTTCTCTATTTAATAGATTTAAAGTTCTTTTATCAGTTCTAGCAGTGATAAAAATCACTGGAATTTCTCTGGTGAGAGGATTTTTCTTCAGCTCTCTAAATACCGTCATTCCATCTAATTCTGGCATAATTAAATCTAGTAAAATCACGTCAAAAGATATGGCGTTAGCTAACAACAATCCTTCTTGAGCAGATTGAATGGTAAATACGTCCCATTTGGCAAGACTTTGCAAACCCACTTTCAGGACAGTACATATATCTATTTCATCCTCAATAACTAAAATACGTTTTTTCGCTGTCATCAAGATTAGTTCTTAAATACCCGTGTTCATAACTATCTTTGTAGTCAAAAATTGATTCGTAGTGGTATTGGCGAGAATACCTCTCTAACCTCCGAACATTCTTTGGTTGTTTTTGCAACTAACTTCTTTACTTGCTTGCCAGTTCCTAATATGCATTACCTCACGGCTAACAAAGTTTCTAAATTTATTAGCGCTTTTTCTAAACCTAGCGCTTTTTCCAAATAACAATTGCTGGCGCCGTACGGATGCAATTATGTATTTATTTTGACATTAAAAATCCATGAGAAAATAGATTCAGCAAGCACTTCTTCTTAATTCAGGGTTTTACTTTTTAAACTGCGCAACAATTGAACAATTGTGTTTTGAATTTAGTAGCTACTTTCAAAAAAGATATTAGTATATTTCGTAATTAGCATTATACTATATAGCAACAAAAAGCTAGCTGATTGCTAACTGCAAGCAAAAAGTTTCTATCTAAATACTTTTGAGTTTCCGCTCCTGCACGTATACTTTGGCAGCGCAGTCGTCTTGCTGTTGGTGGTAGCGATCTTTTCAGCTTCTGGACAGCTCAGTTCCACCTTTTTGGTCCAACTTTTGCTAAATTGTCACTGAAGTTGGATGTTTGTCTGCGGGGATCTGCAGGCATGATAGAAACTGAACTATAAAAGAGTAATTTTAAATGACTATTTACTTTTACAAAGCTTACGAGCCTTACGGTTGTTTTTCGAATTTTTCTCCTCACGGAATCGAAATGCAGGGGGTTTATTGGCCAACGGTAGAGCATTATTATCAAGCTCAAAAATTTGTTGGTAGTCCGGATGCGACAGTAATACCCGTCATCCATGCGGCCAAAACACCTGAAGAAGCTGCTGCGCTGGGACGCTGTCACACTCGCCAAGTTCGTTCTGATTGGGAACAGGTGAAAATCGAAATCATGCGAGAAGCTGTACTTAAAAAGTTTCTCACCCACACCGAGATTAGAAAAATTCTTTTGGACACCGGCGATCGCTTGATTGTAGAAAACTCTCCCACCGATTATTTTTGGGGTTGTGGAGCAGACGGAAGCGGTCTCAATCACCTAGGTAAAATCCTCATGAGCATTCGAGAACAAATCCGCGCTTTACCTTTGCTTTCGGCGGTTTGCGATTAATTCGCAACTAGGAATTTTTGTATTTGTGTCATCAAACTTTTATTCCGGGGAATGCTGTTATTCCCCAAAGCAAATTTTACTTCTGACCTTATTTACTTGAAAATACTGAAAAAGAGTTACGTACTAGTAATATGTATTATATTTATTTTTTACGTAAAATTAACTAAAATTTTGATAAACTTCTAATTTCGGAAATTAATTTGACAATTAAATGTATAAAATTAAATACATCCAGCTTTTAACCTCCAATTAACTTTTGCCTTGAGAAGCAGTGTTGGGAAGAAGTTGGAAGAATTTTGGAATTAAAAATAACATAAAGATAACAAATGACCTATACTCAGAGCCATTTACAGCCAACATTTGACCATACAGGTTTTCTGCAGCGCATTACAAGCAGCATCAGGCGATCGCTCCAACTACAGGATATATTAGAAGACACGGTTGTGCAGCTGCGTAACTACTTAGGTACGGATCGTGTCAAAGTGTATCGATTTGAGACCGATGGCAGCGGCGAAGTCATTGCAGAATCGATACACGAACAAAACTTACCATCTTTATTAGGGCTGCACTTTCCCGCAGATAACATTCCAAACGAAGCCAGACAGATGTATCTGTGGGCGCGGCAACGCACTATTGTAGATGTATCAACCGGACGAATAGGATTATCCTGGCTGCAGTCATTTCATAGGGGAGAAAAAGAAGCGATCGCCAGCGAGTATTTCCAATACAGACGGGTAGATCCTTGTCATCTGGAATACTTAAAAGCCATGGGCGTGCAGTCTTCCTTAGTAGTACCAATTTTAAATTACGACCAAAAAGAGGAATTAACACTGCCGCAGTTGTGGGGATTGCTTGTCTCCCACCACAGTAAACCGCGAACATTTTTGAAACGGGAAATTCGCACCGTACAGCAAGTAGCTGAGCAGTTATCTTTAGCAGTCAGTGTTAATAATTTACTCGTTCAAACCCGCGCCGAGGAACAACGAGAAGCTATAGTCAATCGCGTTAGTTTGTTATTGAACACAGTTCCTGAAATTCAATTTTCGCAAGCATTAGCAGAAACTGTTGCGGCCTTCGGTGCAGTTGGTGGTAGACTTTATATCCGGGTAACAAACGAATTGTACACTTGCGGTGTACAGCCAGTATCGCCACCAGAATCAGAAAACCAAGTCATAGAAGAACACTCTGGCTGGCAAAATTGGATAGCCCAGTCCGAGCACGGTCAGGTCCTAGCAGTTCAAGACCTCTACAAACAACCGCAATTAAAAGTTTTAGCTTGTTTGTTTCAATCAACTCGCATCCGCGCGCTGCTAGTGATTCCCCTGTATTACCGCCAAAAATTTCTCGGTTGTTTAAGCATTTTTCGTAAGGAATTCGATACCGAAATTGTATGGGCTGGATGTAGTAAAAAAAATCATCAGCAACGTCTACCCCAGTTTTCTTTTACAACGTGGCGAGAACACAAAAAAGGACAAGCACCGCAGTGGAAACCACAAGAAATTTCCCTTGCCGAAACTTTATACCATCACTTTTCTATGGCTGTGCAGCAGCAGTTGATGTATCAAAAAGTGACAAGCATGCGCTTGCAGGTACAACAATTAAACCTCAACTTAAAACGTAAAGTAGAAGAACAAACGGCTCAGCTGCAAAAGTCATTGCAATTTTCTACCTTACTCAAGCAAATTACAGACCAAATTCACAGCACGCTTTCTTTGCAGACAATCTTGCAAACTATCGTCATCGAAGTGAGAAAATTGCTCCAAGCAGACCGAGTAATAATTTATCAGTTTTTGAGCAATAGCGAAGGTCAAGTTATTTTTGAAGAAGTTAAGGGTAACTGGAAATCCGTGTTGGGAATGAAAGCTCCACCGGAATGTTTTCCTGATGAATATACCCTGCTTTATTTTCGCGGCAGAGTAAGAGCAATTAACAATGTTTTTGCTACTTCTTTGAGTCCCTGTCATCAAGAATTTTTGCAAAGCATGCAAGTACAAGCTTGCTTGATCGTTCCCATCAAGACAAGCACCCAACTTTGGGGATTGCTAATTGCTCACAACTGCAGTGCTCCCAGAAATTGGCACGATGATGAAATAGACTTATTGCAACAGTTAGCAGATCAGGCGGCGATCGCCATTCAACAAGCGCAGCTATACGAGCAAAGTTGTGCTGCCCAAGCACAGGCCATGGCTAAAGCCGCACAATTAGAAAGCGCTCTCCAGCAGTTACAACAAACACAAACACAACTGATCCATACGGAAAAAATGTCCAGTTTGGGACAGTTGGTAGCAGGTATAGCTCACGAAATTAACAATCCCGTTAACTTTATTTACGGAAACCTCGCTCATGCGATTAACTACACCCAGCAACTGTTGGAACTTTTGCAGCTGTACAGATTGTATTATCCTCAAGCCAACGAAGAAATTGACGCTAAAGCCAACGCCATAGATTTAGATTTTCTCAGTGAAGACCTACCAAAAATACTGTCATCCATGCAAGTGGGAGCAGAGCGGATCCGAGCTATTGTTGTGTCCCTGCGCAATTTTTCTCGTCTGGATCAAGCTGGTATTAAGCTTGTGGACTTGCACGAAGGCATCGACAACGCCTTGTTACTTTTACAACATCGCTGTCAGCCTACTGGGGAGTTTCCCGGCATTGAGGTAATTAAAGATTATGGCAATTTACCATTGGTCGAATGCTATGCCGGGGAAATCAACCAAGTGTTTATGAATATTTTGGCCAATGCCATCGACGAACTTGCCTACTATGCTGATAGGGAAAAAGCATCGCTGCCAAAATATACTTTACAAATTCGAATTTCTACCAGATTGAGCGAGGATGGTAAGCGCGCTGTGGTTTGCATAGCTGACAACGGACCGGGAATGTCCGAACAGGTAAAAAAAAGAATTTTCGATCCATTTTTTACTACCAAACCAATAGGTAAAGGTATGGGACTGGGACTTGCTATTAGCTACCAGATTATAGTCAAAAAACACGGCGGCAGCATTGAATGCAGCTCGGAAATAGGCAAAGGTACTCAGTTTTGGTTGGAAATTCCTCTCAAACAAATAGCTAAAAACAGCAGCGAATTGCCAACTGCAAGCTATCCGATATCAACAGCAACAGGCGATCGCTAGAAAGCATTGCCAGTATTTGTGTAGTATTTTGGGTGGAAGTCTGTCTTTTGCTATCAATTCCAATGAAACAGCTCCTCAGCCAAGTATTAAACCAGAAAAAATACCTACAGTGGCTGATATTGCCATTGACGGTAATTGTTCTAGCCTCTTCACTAGTTGCTACACCTGCTGCTAAAGCTACAGGTGTGTACGACATCCCCGCTCTGACGCCTGATACCTGGGTTGTCGATCAAGCTGACGTAATTAGCCGTATTAACGAAGCCAAGCTCAGCAGTACCTTTGAAGAATTAGCAAAAAAAACTGGATATGAAGTGAGAATTGTAACGGTTCGTCGCCTAGATTACGGCGAAACCCCGCAAAGTTTTGCCAAAGCATTATTTGCAAAATGGTTTCCCACAAAAGAAGCACAAGCTAATCAAGTCTTGCTGACCATCGATACCGTCACCAACGGTACCGCCATCATCAGCGGCGATCGCGTCAAGTCTACAATGCCGGAGGAAATAGCTCAAAGCGTAGCTAATGAAACACTAACCTTTCCTTTGCGCCAAGGAGACAAATACAATCAAGCCTTTTTAGATGCAAGCGATCGCCTGGTAGCTGTACTTTCCGGTCAACCCGACCCTGGTCCACCCAAAGTAGTTGACAACCTGCAGGTAGAAAGCACCTTTAAAAAAGGAGAAAAAACAGATACAGGCAATGCTGTTGCCTGGGTAGTGGGACTTTTAATTGCTGCTACCATTATTCCCATGGCAACTTACTATATTTACCAAATCAACCAACCATCTTCTAATAGTTAATGGCGAAAGGTTAGTAGGTAGGAAAAATAATTACTATCTACTAACTGCTAATAATTTTTGCGCTCCGCCAGAGATGGAATTGCTAAAGGAAGGGTGAACCAAAAAGTTACTCCCTGCTTGCGGTTGCTGATAACACCAATCTCGCCACCGTGAGCTTTAATAATTTGCTTGCAAATATACATTTGCAAACTAGTATCTGCAGAACAACGAGCTTGTGGCTTTTGGATTTGCAGTTCGAAAAAGCGATCGCACTCTAGCTTGTTTAAGGGAACACCATTATCTTGAATCGTAAAGCGAATCATTTGTGCTTCCACTTGGGCAGAAATTTTTAGTTTTAATCCTGGTGGATTTTTTTGCAAGCTGTGCGTCACTAAATTAACAAATACTTTCTGCAATTGGATCGGATCGGCAAAAACTAGCGGGAAATCTTGAGGAAGCGACTTGTGACAACAGGCTTGATTGTGCTTTAACATTGGCTCTATATCTTTGAAAATAGCCTCTGCAAGGGTGTGAAATGGAATTACCTCTTTGTTTAAAATCACTCCCTGGGTCTTGCTAGAATGAATTTCTAGTAGAGAATCAATCATTCGCAGCTGGCGATCGTTACCCTGAATCATTCGCTCGATTGTAGAACGAGGTACGCAAATCAAAGACGAAGACGCGCAACAGCTATTTCCAGCTGCAGTTGTGGCAAAACTGTAGGAAGTAGAAACTAAAGGATAAGAGCAAGGAAGCACGCCGCTTATTTCCTCCAGATTTTGTATCCCATCGGTTGCGACCAAAGACTGCGCATCTTTTGATTGACTGTTTATTTCCTGATTTTTGAGCAGATTTTGCAACACCATCAAATTACCCACCACGCAAGTGCGCAAATCGTGAGAAATTGTATGCAGCACAACGTCTTTAATTTGATGAATTTCTTGCAATTGTTGGATTTTTTGCTGTAATTGCGTAGTGCGCTGTTGTACCTGACGTTCTAGATTGGCGTTGAGCTGTGCTAATTGTTTGTAAAGTCGAGCTTGTTGGATAGCAATACCCAACTGTTGGGATAACTGCTGCAGCAAATCTATGTCCATTGCTTGCCAAGTACGTGGTTTGCTGCAAGAATTAGCAATTAATGCCCCAAACAATTCTTTGCCAACCATGATTGGTACAGCTAAGATAGCTTTGGTTTGAAATTTTTCCCAAACTGCTGCAATTTGGGGAGATGGCTGTATTTGCGTAATATCTTCAATTACGCGCACTTGCTCGCTCAGCAGCAGCGTTTGCAATTGTTGCCAATCTCCTCGATGGAAGTTGTTCTTGCAGCCAACAATTGCGGGATACTTGGGATCTGTTGATTCTGCAACAATTCTAAATCGAGTATTGCAGGTGTTGACGATAATAAATACCCTATCTACTTGCAAAAATTGGCGGACTTCATTAACAGTAGTTTGCAGAATTTGCTCAAGATCCAGCGAGTTCCTAATTTGTACTAATGTTTGTGCTAACAAGCGATCGCGTCCTGCTGACAAACGCAGTAATTTTTCTGCGCGCTTGCGTTCGGTAATGTCATAAACAACCCACAACATGGACGCCTGACCAGCAATGGTGATACTCTCGGCAGAAAATAGCACCACTAATGCTTGACCGGATTTGGTAAAAAATACCGTTTCCAGATTGCGAATGGATCCTTGTTGTTGCAACTTCTTTGTGATGGTGTCCCCGTGCGCAGGATGCATCCAAATATTTAACTGCTTGGAACTGCGACCGATGACTTCCTCTCGACTAAAACCAGTCATTTGCACGAAAGCATCGTTAACATCAAGGTAGCATCCGTCTTTTAGCCTGAGAATAGCAATTGCGATCAAACTAGAATAAAAAGCTTTGGAAAACTTTTCCTCCGACTTGCGCAAAGCAAGTTCTGTTTGTTTGCGTTCTGTGATGTCTTGACTGACGGCAAGCAGGCAAGGAGTACCATCTAGATGTATAATCTCGGCAGAAACTTGCACTAAAATTATCTGTCCGGATTTTTTGCGAAAGGCAAATTCCTGATTGCGAATAGCTCCTTGCCGCTGTAAATTTTGTAAAAATTTGATGCGATCGCTAGGGTTGGCCCAAATATTTAATTCCAAAGCAGTACGACCTACTGCTTCCCAACGTTCGTAACCGCTGAGCTGGACAAAGCTGTCGTTAACATCTATGTAGCGTCCTTCTTGCAGAGTACTGATCGTAATGGGATTGGGACTGCAACGAAAAGCTAAAGCAAATTTTTGGTCGGGGTCCCCGAAAATTTGCTGAATAGCGCAAATTTTTGGGGTTCCCCTTTGGTCCAGAGTTTGCAGCGCTAATTTTGTTTGTTTCCATTCAGTAATGTCCCGGACAATTACAAGTACTTCGTCTTTTCCACTTTTGATTAAGCGCGCTTGATAATTTTTTATTCCTGAAGGCGTTAACAGTTGGTATTCACGCGTTTGTAACTTCCCGCTTGCTAAAGTTTCCGCGATCGCCTCTTGGTAAATAGAAGCTACATCAGAGGGTAACAAATCTTGTACATTTTTGCCAATTACTTCTGCTGCAGTATTACCTTTGCAGTCTAAATACTCTCCGCTGCAACTGATGCGCAATACTAAATCGGGAATAGCATCTAAAATTGCTCGATAGCACAGCTCGGTTTCTTGCCATTTTTGCTGGGCTATTTTTCGATCTGTAATATCTATCAACACCCCTTCCCAAATAATGTCTCCATTTGCTTGTTTTTCAGGATGGGAACAACCTTCAATCCACTTGAGTTGACCGCTAAAAGTAATTATCCGACCTTCCCAACGCCAGGTTTGTGCACTGACCCGCGCACGAGCGACCGATTCTATAAATGCTTTTGCATCCTCTGGATGAAGAAGTTTGTAAAGTATCCGAAAATCTTTTTGTACGACTTGTGGTTCTAACTCGCACAACTGTTTGCAGCCAGAACTAATATAAAGTAAGCTTTGAAAGCCATCTTGCCGCTGTAAAAATTGAAATACTATCCCTGGTATGCAAGCAGCTATTTT
Source organism: cyanobacterium PCC 7702 (assembly GCA_000332255.1). GTDB lineage: Bacteria > Cyanobacteriota > Cyanobacteriia > Cyanobacteriales > Nostocaceae > Chlorogloeopsis. The sequence goes on from KB235926.1 coordinate 948,239, forward strand.
TTCTCGCGGCGACCATGCTTGAGAATTCAATGGGTGTGGGGTGTTCGCAATTTCGTCCATGCTTCGATCTTTTGGGCAATTGATGATAAGCACGTTTGCCAGGGAAATTAAAATTAAAGGTGCTTCTGCTTTAAGGGTAGAAGGTCTTTGGTGTTAGGCATTCACCCTGTTGGGTGAATAAAAAGGTTATTTCTGAGTTATTTGCACCGTCATTTAAGTAAATTTACGAACAAAAAGGCTTTTTTGTTCATCGTAATTTATTTAGAAAAAATTTATACGTAATTTCACTTAAAAAAGCGATTTTGGGGACTTTTTATCCTTTAATAATGTTTTAAATTTGACTAAATATCTCAACGCTAATATATTCGTTTTAGGAAGTGACTGTAAAAAGTTTTTCTTTGTTTGCTAAAAATCCAGTTAATATGCGGCTACGGCCGCTACGAAAAAACCGTTAGTTAAAGACAAAACGCCTGGAATTACTGAGAAAGATGCTGACAAGACAACACTTCGTGAGCGGTATTGATGGCAAAGGGGTGATTTTGAAATTGGTGGGTGTATTTTTTTCAGAGCGGATGGCTTTCCCAACGTACCTTGTGAAAACATCTGAAATTGATGATTTCTGGCAGCAAATACAGATGGCGGTAAGATGGGAAAGGGGTAGTGGGAGAATCAAGACCAGCACCGACGTCGATTTGGAAAGTGTTAGGACAGTTGATATTTTCCCTGAAAAACTTTTTTTGCAGGTCCGGTCATGTAAACTCGCCGGTCTGCGTTAGACCATTCGATGCGCAAACAGCCTCCAGGAAGTTCTACAGTAGCAGCGCGATCGCACCTTCCCGTTAAAACTCCAGCCACCACGGACGCACACGCTCCAGTACCGCAAGCAAGGGTAACACCAGCACCTCGCTCCCAGACTCGCATTTTCAAATAATCTCGGCGTACTGTTTGAATGAATTCAGTGTTGGTGCGTTGGGGAAAAACAGGGTGATGCTCGAACAAAGGACCGATAGTTTCTAAAGGAATTGCTGCGACATCTTCTACAAAAGTAACGCAGTGGGGGTTACCCATACTCACGCAAGTAACCTCCCAAACTTTTCCTGCTACTTCCAGCGGGCGATTAATGACTTTTTCACCAGCTGGACACAAAGTTGTGGGTATTTCACCGGCGAGTAACAAAGGAATACCCATATCCACCTTCACTTGACCATCAGGCATCAATTCCGGCACGATCGTACCAGCCAAAGTGTGGATGCGATATTTGTGGCGAAAATCGCCTTCTAATTCTGCCAAAAAAGCAGCCAGACAGCGAATTCCATTACCGCACATTTCTGGTTCCGAACCGTCGGAATTAAAAATTCGCATGCTGTAGTCCGTACCGTTGACTCCGGGTAGGACAAAAATTACACCATCAGCGCCGATACCAAAGTGGCGATCGCACAAAGTTTGTGCTTGCTTGGGACTGAGCAGGGGCGTAGATGACAAGCGATTGTCAATCAGGATAAAATCATTGCCCAAACCGTGATACTTAGTAAATTCGATTGCCATTTTGCCAAGTGGTGAATTATATTTGTATTTTCTTGCATGTCACTAGTCACGGATAAATGACTAATGACCGATGGTTAATTACTAATGACTATGATCGCGGAATTTGACACTTCACTACCTAGTAACAGGCAAATACAGAACCTGATTAAACAAGCATCGCCTATAGACATTAAACTTATAACGAACGAAATATTGACAGGAAAAGTTATTTGGCAGGATCATCACAGTATTTGTCTGGTAGACGAAAACAACCAACAGACGATAGTGTGGAAGCAGGCGATCGCCTACATTAAACCGAAAGGCTAAAAGCAGCCGAGGCTTTCTTTTATCTTTATTCTTCCCCAGCTTTAATGGTAGTGGGAAAGGACGGCGACTGTTCTGTTTTGGGAACCAGGAAATTTTCTAATTGCTCCAAACTTTGCAAGCTACCACACAAAAGCAATTGGTCGCGAGCTTGTAAACTCGTCTGGCGATCTGGGGAACGGATAAATTTGCCATCTCGGCGGATCGCCTGTACCTGTACTGCCAATTTTTGCAGGATCTCCAAATCCTCCAGACGTTTACCAAGCACCGGGCAATCATTATTGAGTGTTATCCACTGACAAGCACTATTATCTGTGGGAACTGCGGCTCTACCCAGGGCAAATTCGTTCAAAGCTGCCAGTTCGTCATCAGATCCTACCACTAACAAGCGATCGCCCTGTTCTAACTTAGTGTCGGTATGAGGATAATCTATTTCTTCGCCATTTTGACGGCGAATGGCCATTAAGCTGACCCCTGTTAAGTAACGCATATCCGCCTCTTCTAAACTCATCCCGATTAAGGGCGAACCATCTGGTAGGGGATACCAGCGACTGTTCAAATCTTGAGTAGCTTGGCGCAGGTGGCGGGAAACTTGAGAAGCTGATTGTTCTGGTCGCAAATCGAGATAATGGCGATTGCGGATTTGCTGCATTTCCCGCTGTACTGTCGCAGTTGGCAATCCCAAAACCGTTAAGATATAAGTTGCCATTTCCAAGCTAGCTTCAAACTCTGGTTGCACAACTTCCCGTGCTCCCAGCTGGTAAAGGATCTCAATATTTTTATCGTTAGTAGCGCGAACAACTATATCCAAATCGGGAGATAATTCTAAGGCACGTTTGAGGCAAAGACGAATGCTCATGGGATCGGGAATGGCGATCGCCATACCTTTGGCTTGGTGGACACCAGCAGTGTCCAGAACATAAAAACTGGCGCAATTTCCGTAAACATACGGTACTCCAGCTTCCCGTAATTGTTGAATTCGACTTTCAGATTGATCTATAACTACTACAGGCAAGTTGTGCTGCTGTAGCAATTTCACCAAGTTTTGACCTACTCGCCCATAGCCGCAGACCACCACGTGGTCTTTGACCGGTAATTCCTCTGCGACTGCTAGTGGCTTATCTTCTCCACCAATATAAGGTTTGAGCCAGGGAATGGATTCTGCCCAGTTGAACACTATCGGTACCAAGCGCAGTACAAAAGGAGTAAATACTAAGGTGACGGCTGTTGTTCCTAAAATCATCAAATAAATTTGTCGGGAAACCAGTCCTAGTGCTTGTCCTTCACTAGCAAGCACAAAGGAAAATTCTCCAATTTGAGCAAGACCAAAGCCAGCTATTAACGCCGTTTTGACTGAATAGCCGAACAATCTCACCAAAGGTGCGACTATGGAGAATTTGCCAATAAATACCAATGCCACCAAGCCCAAAATTAATTCCAGGTGATTCCACAAAAACAGGGGGTCAATTAACATGCCAACGGAAGCAAAAAACAAACTAGCAAAAATGTCTCGCAGAGGTTCGACGTAAGTAAGAGTTTGATCGGCATATTCCACTTCCGAAATCATCAAACCGGCGACAAACGCTCCCATTTCAATGGACAGTCCCAAATATTCTGTTAGCAGGGCTATTCCCAAGCACAGCGCTACTACTCCTAATAAAAATAGTTCTCGGCTTTCAGTACGAGCTAGCAGTCGCAACAAAGGTGGAATTAGCCACTTTCCGGCGATGACTGCACCTGCAGCAAACAAACCAAGTCGAGCTAAAGCTGTAAGGACTGCGATTCCAATTGATTCTCCAGGTTGGTGTAAAGCCGGTAGTACCGCCAGCATCAGTCCCAAGGCTAAATCCTGCACTACCAGAATACCCAACATTACCTGTCCGTGGGGCGTTTCCGTTTCGTTGCGCTCCATCAAACACTTGAGTACTACCGCCGTGGAAGACAAAGATAAAATCGCTCCCAAAAATACACCTTTAGCTGGTAAGGCTCCCCAAGCTCCCGTGACTCCGCAAACTAAAACGGTAACCAAAATCGTTAGGGCAATCTGCAGACTTCCACCGCCAAGGGCGATCGCCTGCACTTTTTGAAGCTGTGCAAAGGAAAATTCCACTCCCAAAGCAAATAATAAAAAGGCGACGCCAAACTGAGCTAAAGTCTCTACTTGAACTAATTCTTTTATCAGTCCCAAGCCAGCAGGACCAATCGCCATACCGCCGATTAAATACCCAAGTAAAACAGGTTGTCGTAACAGTGCTGCTAACAGCCCTCCACAGGCTGCGACGGCGAGAACTGATACCAAGTCAACTATTAACCTAAAATCTTCTTGCACAAGTTTTTCAAAGAACCATTAAGACCTATTAACCTCAGCATACAAATTTTTATATAGCGGTGGAGAGCTTCTCTGTAAAGCTTATAACAGCTTTGTACCTTCTGTTTTGAGGGAACTAACCTTTACTGCCCTAGTCTGTTTCTCAACAGTACAGTTAGAGTATCGATAATCATGTCTGGTCTGAGAATTAAACTTTCTACCAAAATTGCTGTTGTGGCGGCAATGATTGCTACTTTGCCCGCAGTTTTAGCAATACCTGCAGCTTTTGCTTTACAGGTAAAAGTAAATCCGTCTCATCCCAAGTTAGGGGACACGCTGTCGGTTTTTATTAATTTAGACAATCCTAAAGCTGATAGCAATCCTAAGGTTACCGTTGGCAATAAAACCTATCCAGCTTTTGAAATCGCTCCTAATCAGTATCGGGCTTTTATTCCCACAACACCGCTAGAAAAACCTGGAACCAGAACAATTCAGATTACAGGAGAAGGTCAGGTACGGAAGTTGACAGTGTGGGTGCGCGATCGCAACTTTCCCGTCCAACGCATTACTTTACCCCCAAAGGCTGCAGGAGTAGAAGCTACAGAATACGAACTCAGGCGCGTGGCAGAGTTTAAAGCTTTGCAAACACCGAAAAAGTATTGGCAGGGCATTTTTCTCAAACCCAATGCTGGTAGGATTACAACTGTTTACGGCGTACGCCGCTACTATAATGGCAAGTTTGCTAAAGATTACTACCATCGGGGTATTGACTACGCTTCTCCAGAAGGTTCGCCTGTAGTTGCTCCTGCTGCAGGAAGAGTTGCTTTGGTAGGAAAAGTATCCCAAGGATTCCGAGTTCATGGTAACGTTGTTGGCATTGACCACGGTCAAGGAGTGACTAGTATTTTTATGCATCTGAGTCGCATTAACGTCAAAGAAGGCGACATCGTTAGACCCGGTCAAGTAATTGGTGCAGTAGGTTCTACTGGTGCTTCCACAGGTCCCCACCTCCACTGGGGTTTATATGTCAACGGTCAATCCGTCGATCCCGTACCCTGGCGATATCAAGAATACAAGTAGTAAATTTTTGTTTATATTCTGCTTGTAATTGGGCAGAATAAATTAGAGCGGTACCGTCCCTACCTTGCTTAGATGGCTTAGAGAAAATGAGCGTTATGAGTATAGAAAAAATTGTGGAACAAGCTCTCCAGGATGGTTATTTGACACCAGCCATGGAAGCAGAAGTCGGGCGCATTTGTGACAATGCTAGCGAACTCTCTATTGAAGAGTATATGGCGTTAGATCGCTTGATGGGAGCATTGTTAACCGGTGAAGTGGTGGCGGTACCACGCAAACAATTTATCAACGTGATGGAAGAACTGGTTCTTACCGAGGCGATCGCTCGTGTGGCAGAAATTGAAGCTACCAGTGAAAGTTCTCTAGATGTTGGAGATATTGCTGCTTATGCTCTCAATCGCCTACCTCCCTTGTACGCGACCACAGAAGAGGGTGCTAACTATCAACGTCAGCGTGCCAAAGCAGAACTTGAGGAACTGATCGCTCAACAAGTTAATGAAGCGATCGCTCGCTACCTAGACCGACCTAATTTCTTTCCAGAACGACAAGCTTTGGGTAAAAACACTGGCAACGAGATCCTGCGTCAAGTCAGTAACTTACTTCAAGTCTACGCGCCCAATTTTGAGCAAAAATCCCACTCCTCAGACAACTAAGCAGTTTGTGGTTGTGGGTTTCGGATTCCTTGCTAGCTCACAACTACCAATTAATTAATGCCTTACTTCTACCGGTGTTCCCAAACTCACCTGCTCGTACAACAGGCGAACATCGGGATTGCGCATGCGCAAACAGCCATGAGAAACAGCGCTACCGACTAGTTCGTCATCTGGGGTGCCGTGGAAACCAATTTGATTGCGCCCGTCTGACCAAAAACCTATCCATCGGTCTCCAAGGGGACTGTCGGCCCCTGCAGGAAATACTTTACCAGTGATAGGATGGCGCCAGGCTGGATGAAGTTGCTTTTGAGTAACCTGGAAAGTACCTGTAGGTGTTTCCCAACCTTTTTTACCAATACCTGTGGGATAGCTAGCGATCACTTGACCAAAGCGGTAAACGTAAACACGGCGATCGCTTAAATCAACTACTACTTTTGTTTGCTGAGCAGGTGCAGAGAATGGGAGAGTTTTGGGAGTGGAAACTTTTGCCCACAGCAGCTGTAAAGGTCCCGACACTCCTAGCTTTCTAAGACTTGTTGTATCTGCTGCGGTAGCTGCACCTTGTGTTTGAATTGCGGAACTTTCGACAGGCGTTGTCGAAGCGGATAGATGCCAGTGAACGACCAGCGACAGAATTGCCGTACCAAAACAAAGCAGCATTGCTACACGCGCTACATACTCATTTCTTGCCATCACCATCTTTATTTCTCTCCCATCTACCCTTTTGACCAAGCCCTCTTTTTGTGCCAATATGTGCCAATATGTTGTTCCTAACATACTCTACATTAGGAAATAGGTGTGTCTGTAGTGTATTTACACTTAATCACGGACTGCTAAACCTTTTTTGGCGATGTCGCGATTACCAAAAATTTACAAACTTTTATTGGTTTCATCATCTATTTTTTGATACTCGCGGGCAAACTAGGGCTATACAAATTCTGCCATTTTTGAATCTGAAAAACTAAGTTAAAAAACTCACTTTCAGGAAACCAACAGGTGTAGCAGTCAATCAATATAGCGGTGTGGGTGGGAGAAAGACCATGTTGGAAAAATTATTACTAGCGATCGCAATTACATTCTCCTTGAATTTGTTTTTGCAAGTTCGCGTACCTAATCAATCCCATGCTGGTGCTAATCCTCAGCAACCACAAGAACCAACACCAACTATTTTGGTAAGGTTACCGACAAAATAACGGTCTTAATTGCAACCAAAAGCGGGGTGCAACTATTATTGCTATTGACTTCAGCAAAGCTGATAATTAGTTTCAACCACATGTGATGATTCGCCTGTGAAAATTTGAAAATTAAGATTTTTACAGCTAATGCAGTCTCTGGAGAAGGAATGTGATGAATTGATGACAATCAAGCCAATTGGAAATTTTCAGACAAATAGGGACTTAGGCTACTGAAAGCCTAAGTGATTTTACGTAAGCTACCTATCGGCGCGTTATGACAGGTGTACAGTGTTCCAGTCATAAATCCGTCACTGAGACAAGGAACTTCGTGCAGATCAGTAGGTCTAATAGATAGGGATGATTTAAACCCGGTACGATCTATGAGTCAATCGATTACTGTATCCTGGTCAACGGTTGATGCCACACTTCTGGAAGCATCGGTGCAAGTTGACAAACTCTCCAACCACGACCTGATTTTGCGCTGTCAAGCAGGACTGCGTCCCGATCGTGCTGCTTTCGCGGAGCTGCTGCGTCGCTATCAATCCCAAGTAGATAGGGTTTTATACCATCTAGCACCAGATTGGCCCGATCGGGCAGATCTAGCTCAAGAAGTTTGGATAAGAGTATATCGAAATATCAAGCGATTGCAAGAACCATCAAAATTTCGGGGCTGGCTGAGTCGCATTGCCACTAACTTGTTTTACGACGAGTTACGCAAACGCAAACGGGTCGTTACTCCCGTGTCGTTGGATGCTCCCCGTTCTGTAGATGACGGCGAGATGGATTGGGAAATTGCTGGAGATACTCCCGGACCGGAGGAAGAATTGACAACTAGAGAATTTTACGAACAATTAAGGGAAGCGATCGCCGATTTACCAGAAGTATTTCGCACAACCATTGTTCTTCGAGAAATTGAAGGCATGGCATACGAGGAAATAGCCGAAATTACCGGAGTTTCTTTGGGAACAGTAAAGTCGAGAATCGCCAGAGCTAGATCCAGGTTGCAAGCCCAGTTACAAAATTATCTGGATGCCTAAATCTTACTTAATTCTCGGGAAAAAGGACGATGTTATAATTTACTAAGGGCTTGTAAAAAAATACAGAATTCCTTTGCCAGCAGGAGAAAGTATGATTAATTTTAACAAGCTGCCTGTGTCAACCCGTGCCTGAATTGGTAATAATGTTAAGATGACTACTGATTATCCCTTTCAAGGTTATTCCCACCTGCAATTCTCTGATTTTTCAGAGGGGAAGGGAAACCATACCAATGATTCAACGGGTGCTATGGATATGGTGAAGCGCGATCGCTTCGAGTTATTGAGTGCTTACCTCGATGGAGAGGTAACAGCAGCAGAACGCAAACAAGTCGAACAATGGCTGGAGCAAGATCCATTCGTACAACGTTTGTATGCAAGATTGCTCAAGCTGCGCCAGGGTCTGCGAACCATGCCTGTACCACAGTCGCAGCAGCCATTAGAACAAACGGTTCAACAAGTGATGGCTCGTCTGCGTCGCCGCCGCCTAGCTTGGATGTGCGGAGGTACTGCTGTAGCTGCTACCGTCATCGCCGCAGTATCTAGCCTGCTTCCAAATAGTGAAATAACACCAAAATTAGCCCAAAAACAATCAACAGAACAGACACAGGTAAAATCCGAGCCGGTTGCGGCCGCACCATTAATGCTTGCCATCAACAACCCGATCATGGCTATTCCGAAAGCAGCAGAATCATCTCCGCAATCACCTGCCATTGAGCCACAAAAGCAACTGAAATCGTGGAACTTGGAAAACGATTATCACTAAAGGCTCGACGGTAGAAGGAAAGAGTAAGTCCTCTGTCGGCTTCGGAAGGGAAATTAAGAATTATAGTATATATATTTTCAAAATTCGTAACTATAAATATAAAAAGTAATAACGGGACACTTGTCAAAGAGAGTCTTTATTACTTATCACCAGTCCACCAGCCATTGGGGACAAGAATTCCTCCCGACTTATCAACCAAAGCTGGTGTCATAAAGTATGCCCAAGCTCGACCCAGCGATCGCCCTTGCAGATCGTAAATTTCTACCTCTTGCCGACAATATAAATTTTCACTGCTAGCTCTAGTAGGGTCGTAATCTTCAAGTTCGTCCAAATCAGTAAGAACATCAACACAGGAAAATTCTAACAAGTACCCGTAAACAGGATGAGGACCTGGCGTCATTGCCGGGTAGCCTTCTGGTAAAGCAAACAATTGACCGTACGTGAAAGCTTTAGTAGCTTTTACTACTTTACCATCACAATATCTTTGGTAATTAACTTCACCTGGTTTGAGGGTACCGTAGACAAAAACTCGCAGTGACGGAGAAAAACTTTCATTAAAATCAGTCATTGCTTTTTTATCCCAACTTAATTACTTTGCCTACCATCTAAAATATGGAGGCAGACAAGATAACAGATCCAGTAGGAGAATTTTTAGTGGATTCCCGATATAACCCAGCAACCATTGAGGAAAAATGGCAAAAAAAATGGGCTGAACAAGGCTTAGATCTAACTCCCACAGATAGCACTCAGCCTAAATATTATGCCCTATCTATGTTTCCCTATCCATCGGGCAGTTTGCATATGGGTCACGTTCGCAATTACACCATTACCGATGTGATTGCCCGCCTCAAGCGAATGCAAGGGTATCGGGTACTGCATCCGATGGGTTGGGACGCCTTTGGCTTACCAGCAGAAAACGCTGCCATTGACCGGGGTATACCGCCTGCAAAATGGACATATCAAAATATCGACCAGATGCGCCAGCAATTGAAACGTCTGGGTTTTTCGATTGACTGGAACTGCGAAATAGCTACTTGTTCTCCAGATTATTATAAATGGACGCAGTGGATTTTTTTGCAGTTTTACCAAGCAGGGTTAGCTTACCAAAAAGAAGCAGCAGTAAACTGGGATCCCGTCGATCAAACTGTATTGGCAAACGAGCAAGTTGACAGTGAAGGACGTTCTTGGCGCAGTGGAGCCAAAGTGGAACGGAAATTACTGCGACAGTGGTTTTTAAAGATCACCGACTATGCCGAAGAATTATTAAATGACTTGGACAAATTAACAGGCTGGCCAGAACGCGTGAAATTAATGCAAGCGAACTGGATTGGCAAATCCATAGGTGCGTATTTAGAATTTCCCATTGTTGGTAGAGAAGAAAAAATAGGCGTTTATACCACACGTCCGGACACGGTCTACGGTGCTACCTACGTTGTGTTGGCGCCAGAACACCCCTTAACCAAGCTTGTAACTGCACCCGAACAGCAAGCAACGGTAGAAGCATTTGTCAAAGAAATTACCAACGAAAGCGAGTTGGAACGCACCGCCGAAGATAAGCCCAAGCGGGGTATCCCCACAGGTGGTAAAGCTATAAATCCGTTTACACAAGAAGAAATTCCCATCTGGATAGCTGACTATGTAATTTATGAGTACGGAACTGGCGCGGTAATGGGGGTACCAGCCCACGATCCGCGAGATTTCAAATTTGCCAAAGAACAAAATTTGCCAATTAAGGTAGTAATTGCACCATCAAAAGAAGCAGAAGCAATGCCTTCTGACCTAGAACAGGCATACACCGAACCAGGTATAATGATAAATTCTGGTCCGTTTAGCGGTATGAATTCTACAGAAGGCAAAAAAGCGATCGTAGAATATGCTGAAAAGCAAGGCTTTGGCAAAGAAAGAGTACAATATCGCTTGCGAGACTGGTTAATTTCGCGGCAGCGTTACTGGGGAACACCTATTCCCATCATCCACTGTCCCAACTGCAAAATCGTGCCAGTTCCCGAGAAAGATTTGCCTGTGAAATTACCGGAAGATGTGGAAATTACCGGACGGGGTGGTTCGCCCCTGGCTAACTTGGAAAGCTGGGTAAATGTACCTTGCCCGAGTTGTGGAGCGCCTGCCAAGCGGGAAACGGACACGATGGATACTTTTATTGATTCATCTTGGTATTTCTTGCGTTATCCGGATGCTAGGAACGAACAGCAAATTTTCGACCCTGCCAAAGTTAACGACTGGATGCCTGTAGATCAATACGTAGGTGGAATTGAACACGCAATTTTGCACCTGCTGTATTCGCGCTTCTTTACAAAAGTATTGCGAGATCGAGGCTTGTTAAATTTTGATGAACCCTTCCAACGCCTGCTCACCCAAGGTATGGTATTGGGTTTAACTTACGTAAATCCCAATAAATCTGGTCAAGATAAATGGATTCCCGCCAACCTTGTCGATCCCAACAATCCGCGCGATCCCAAGACAGGTGAGCCGTTAGAACTGGTTTACGCCACCATGTCTAAATCCAAGGGAAATGGTGTAGCGCCGGAAGATGTCATAGCAAAATACGGTGTGGATACGGCTCGGATGTTTATCCTGTTTAAAGCGCCACCAGAAAAAGACTTAGAGTGGGATGAAGCAGATGTAGAAGGTCAGTTTCGTTTTTTGAACCGAGTTTGGCGTTTGGTAAATGATTTTGTTGAGGTTGGTGGTGGAGCGATCGCTCGCCCTAGCACAAATGAATTGACTAAAGCAGAAAAAGACTTGCGACGGGCAATTCACTCTGCTATCAAAGAAGTTAGCGAAGACGTAGAAGACGAGTATCAATTTAATACCGCCATTGCGGAATTGATGAAATTAAGTAACGTGCTTGCTGACGCTACCTGTAAAAATTCGCCTGTATATGCAGAGGGTATTCGAACCTTAGTCGTTTTGCTGGCACCTTTTGCACCCCATATCGCCGAGGAATTGTGGCATTTGTTGGGGAACACCAACTCAGTGCATACCGAATCTTGGCCCCATTACGATCCAGCAGCATTAGTTGCTGATGAAATCACCCTAGTAATTCAAATTATGGGCAAAACCCGCGGTACCGTTCAAGTTCCAGCTCAGGCTGACAAATTTGAGTTAGAAAAGTACGCTCGCGAATCAGATGTTGCTCGACGTTACATAGAAGGCAAGCAAGTTAAAAAGGTGATCGTGGTACCGGGCAAGTTGATTAACTTTGTTTTGGCTAATTGAGATGTTATTTCCGATGAAACGCTAATTACGTAAATGCGCTTAAGAGCTTTGCACCTCTCAAGCGCATTTAATATCAATACCTACCAATTCACTTTTTTGATGCAACATTCAATGTTCGCAATAAACCTTAACTCCTAGGCTACTGCGAAAATAAGCTGTGGCAAACATATGGTGAAGTGGTATTACTCCTTGCACAAATTCTAGGATATCTTTTCTTGGATACAACGAGGACTTGGGTGAGTGACAGTTTTTCAACTGACACTAGTATAACAAAGCAACAAGTTACTATGACAAAAGTGCTTTTTCTAAAGGTTTCATCTCAATCCTGAGAACGATAATGTATAATAGTATGCCATTGTTTCTAGCAATTTATCACTAAGAATGTGAGTTTATCAAAGGTAAGATAAAAGACATATATGAAAATTTTCGTTCCCGGGCGTTTGTGTTTGTTTGGCGAACATAGTGATTGGGCTTATCGCACCCTCAACTCAGAACTAGAAGTTGGTTGAGCGCTGTTGGTAGGTACAAATCAGGGGCTGCATCCAAAAGTCAAGCCCCAATCTACTGATTCTGCACGCCTGCTTGAGCGACGGTAACCGCAGAACCTTAACCGTACAGATGGAAAAACAAGCTTTATTGCTGGAAGCTGAAAGCGGCAGATTTTTCAGTTATGCTGCCGGTATTGCTTACCAATTTCTTGTCAGAGCAGACCGAGGTGTGGGCCGACCAGAAATTGACAATTACTATACAGATTTACCAATTCAAAAAGGTTTGTCATCGAGCGCGGCTATTTGTGTTTGGTGGCAAGGGCATTTAACCAAGTGTATAACCTCCAAATGTCGCGAAGAGATGGAAATTGCCTATCTAGCAGAAATTGCTACCCCTTCTCCCTGCGGACGGATGGATCAAGCTTGTGCTTACGGTAATCGTTCCATCACTGTGATTTTTGATGGCGATCGCACTGATATCATTGAACTGAGTGTTCCCAAGGATTTATTTTTTGTCATAGTAGATCTGGGAGCTAGGAAAAATACTCAAAAAATTCTCAAGGCCCTGAACGAGTGTTATCCTTTTGCCTACAATCAAGTACAAGCAAATGTTCAAAAATATCTCGGCTTTATTGACTATCAAATTACTCAAGCTGCTATTCGTGCCATAGAAAAAGGCCAAGCCCAACAAATCGGCATTTTGATTAAGCAAGCACAGGAAGAATTTGATCGGCATCTAACAGCACCCGCCCTGCACCAACTGTTGAATCATCAACCAATTTAACCTTATGTTTGGAGTGGGAAAGGTGTTGGCTCCCAAGGAGATGAAACTGCACAATTTCTTGTCAAGGACAAGGAATCTCAACAAAAAGTTCTTGAAATCATCAAACAAGATTTTCCCAAAATGCAATGTCTCTAATTGACGATTTATGCAAACAAAACAAGTTAAAAAAGCTGTTATACCTGCTGCGGGTTTTGGAACTCGGTTATTCCCGGCAACTAAAGTTGTTAAAAAAGAACTGTTTCCAATTCTAGATAAAGATGGCAGAGCTAAACCTGTAATTCAATTAATAGTCGAAGAAGCTATCAATGCTGGGATTGAAGAAATTGGAATTATTGTACAACCAGAAGATAAAAGGACTTTTACAGACTTATTTAAATTTCCACCCAAAGCAGACCTTTTTGAGAAACTCTCACCCGAAAATCAAAAATACAGCAAATATCTGGTAGACATGGGTGACAAAATTAAATTTCTGATTCAAAAAGAACAACAAGGCTACGGTCATGCCGTGTATTGTGCCAAAGAATGGATAAACAACGAGCCATTTTTACTAATGCTCGGCGACCATATTTACTCATCCCAAATCGAAACATCTTGTGCCGGTCAACTATTAGAAATATATAAACAAGTTAATCATAGCGTTGTTGGTTTGACAAAAATGCCAGCAGAAATCATCTCTAAGGCTGGCTGCGTCAAAGGAGTATGGCAAAAGAAAAATTCTATATTGTCTTTGACACAAATCTACGAAAAACCTACTATTGAGTACGCACGTCAGCGCCTACGTGTAGAAGGCATCAAAAAAGACTATTTTTTATGTATGTTTGGATTATACGTACTTACACCCAAAATTTTTGATTTTCTGGAAAGCAATATTAATAACAACTTGCGAGAACGCGGAGAATTTCAATTAACAACGTGTTTGGAACAATTGCGTCAATTAGAGGGAATAACAGGATATATTGTCAAGGGAAAGAGTTTTGATGTGGGGATGCCAGATGCTTACTTGCAGACGTTGATCGATTTTAGGAATAGAGTTTAGCTGATTTTTCACCAGTCCGCAAACAGTGTACCTTTATTAACAGTAAGTTTAGTTATTTGGCTTACTTCCACAACGAGCTAATTCTTGTTAGCTTAAAGTAATGTTAATAAATGCTGAACACCTGCTGCAATTTCAACGCTGCAAACGCCGACCTTACTTAGATATCCACGGTAAGTGCAGCGAAATAGATGCTACCAACGATTTGCTGTTGAAACTGCAACAAGACAAAATAAGTTACCAGAGAACAGTTTTGGCACAATGGAACTATAGCAGACCAAACTATCAACTGGGAGATTGGCAAAAAGGAAGCGCAGGTACTATAGAGCTGATGCAGCAAGGAGTAGAGTGCATTCACCAAGGTGTGCTGCTAGCTAAATACCTGGATCTTTTAGAAAACGAAAACTCAAAGCATTTGTGCGTTGCAGAGGTTTCCTCGCTTGCAGATACCGGCCAGATAAAAAGCAGCGAGCAACTGGTAAATTTGGAAGATGATGGAGAATTATTAAAAACCCTATCTGCATCTTTTTACAGGCATTTGTCTGTCTCCCCTTCTTTAACAGAAGCTCAAAAGTATACCTTAGTTAGCTGTCCGGATTTACTCATCAAGCAACCAGGACAATCTTGTTTTGGAGATTGGATCTATGTTCCGGTCAGCATTGAACTAGGAAAGCGTCCCAAGCAAGAATATCAAGTTTTAGCCACATTTCACGCCCAAGTATTGGCGATAGTACAGCAAGCACAACCACAAACAGCTTGGCTAATTTTGCGCGGTAAACAACAGCACTATTGCGTGGACTTGACAAAATGGCAACCGCATTTGCAGGATATTCTCCAGGAATTTATTCAATCCCTAGAACAGCTGACAGCACCAGAACTATTTATTAGTCGTCAACGCTGCAATCTTTGCCATTGGTATAGCAGCTGTTATGCGATCGCTCAATCCCAAAAACATCTTTCTCTTCTACCAGGAATTACACCCGTTCGCTACACTCAACTGAAAGCATTAAATATTACTACAGTAGAATCACTGTCGCAAACAAGTCCAGCCACGCTAGAAAATCTTCCTGGTTTTGATAGGGAAGTAGCCTACAAACTCGTGCTACAGGCTCAATCTATCCTGGAAAATCGCCCCATTGTCTTAACAAGCGTACCAGTTATTCCTCATGGTTTAGAAACTGGAACAGCAAACACTGCATCGTTGACAAAAAAGCAACAAAAATTACCACCAGTTCTAAGTACTAAGGAATTTTCATCAAAAAGCGCTATCAATCAGGAAATGAAATTTGCAAATTCTGTAGAACTTTATTTTGATATTGAAGCCCAACCAGATTTAAACTTAGATTACTTATTAGGAGTTTTGGTTGTCGACAAGCAAACTAACAAAGAAAAATTTTATTCCCTACTGGCACACAAGCCAGAGGATGAAGAATTAATTTGGCAGCAATTTCTGGACTTGGTGTGGCAATATCCAGAGGCGCCTATATATCATTTTTGTGCTTACGAAGCTGATGCGGTAAAGCGACTGGCAAAACTTTACCATACTCCCGAAGTTGGCGTGCAACCCATACTCAATAGATTTGTCGATGTGTATGAAAAATTAACCCGCAGTGTAGCTTTACCAGTAGAAAGCTACGCTTTAAAAACTATCGCCCGTTGGTTGGGTTTTGAATGGCGCGATCCGCAAGCAAGCGGTGCTAGGTGTATTTACTGGTACGATCGTTGGTTGAAAACAGGCGATCGCAGTTTGCTAGAAGTCATACAGCGTTACAACGAAGATGATTGTCGCGCCACCCGCAGCGTCAAAGATTGGCTTGTTAATTTTTTTCAGGATAGATATTATTGGCTGTATAAATAATGTATAAATAATTAAATATTTCTATTTGATGTGCTTTCTCATAAAAAGCTAGCAATTTTTCAACCTTATCTATTTATATTAATTCTCTTTTTCAGCGTCTTTTTTTTGATCTATGCAAACTTCAATTCTGCTGAGATAACAAGCATAGATTTTATCGGTTCTGCTACCTTGCCAACAGGCTTGTTGTTTCAAAATACCGAGGTAGGAGGATTATCTGGAATTACTTACGATGAACAAAACGACCTTTATTACGCCGTATCTGACGACCGCAGCAACAAAACAGCTGCTCGTATTTACACCCTGAAAATAGACTTAAGCAAAGGTTCGCTTCACAACGGTGGAGTTATCCCTGTTGCTGTGACTTTTTTAAGCAGTGAAACTGGTCAAAACTTTCCCCCTGGTAGTATCGACCCTGAAGGTATCGCTGTCACTAACAAAGCAACTGTCTTTATTTCTTCTGAAGGTAACGCCAATCAAGCTATTAGTCCTTTTATAAAAGAGTTTTCTTTAGCTTCGGGAAAAGAAGTTACAACTTTACCTATTCCTGATAAATTTTTACCAGTTGCAAATGGTCAGCAAGGTATCCGCAACAATTTAGCTTTAGAAAGTTTGACAATTACACCGAATCAAAAATATTTGTTCACTGCTACGGAAAATGCTTTAATTCAAGATGGTTCTGCTGCCGCGCCAAATACTAATACTCCTTGTCGAATCGAACAATACAATTTACATACCCATCAGCCAGAAAAAGAATTTCTTTACTTTACCGAACCGGTTGCTTCCAGTTTATTTTTTAATATTTCCCACAAATTTATCAGCGGCTTAGCTGATTTATTAGCTCTAGATAATCAAGGACACTTTCTCAGCTTGGAACGGTATTTTACTGGCTTGAAGTTTCAGGCAGCTCTGTTTCAATTTTCTTTAAAAGGAGCAACCGATATCCACCATATTCACAGTCTTTTAGCAGCAAATTTTCCAAATATCAAACCAGTTAAAAAAGCTTGCTATTGGATTTGGGAAAATTGAATATATTGTTGGATAATATCGAAGGTGTAACTTTAGGTTCTAAATTACCTGGCGGATACCGCTCGTTAATCCTCATTAGTGATAATAATTTCAACTTTCTTCAACGTACGCAGATATTAGCCTTTCAACTGAAAAAAGAATCACCATTTTTGAGGTTATTGCGCCATCTCATTTTCGACGGAGAACGCTAATTAATTTCCGTAAATCCATAACATAAAAATTAATTTTATTTTTATATTTATTTTTGACAGCCTAGTATATCTACGGAACTAAAAACAAAATTCATATATTCATTGTGGAGTTTCCGTACAATTTCTCATACTTATTAATTCGCAAATATGTTAAATAAGGCTTAAAATCCTTTCTGTTTGTTGCTAGTAGTTAAAATCAAGTATGAAAAATTTAAAAAATTTTTGTTCCTGTGGGGAGATGAAAAGTTTTTATGTCAGAACGTGATACTAATCAGAACGAGCTGCAAAAAGAAGAAGAATTAGACAATTACGTTGGTAAACTTCTCAATAATCGCTACTTAATTAAAGACGTCATTGGCAAAGGAGGAATGGGTAAAGTATACCTAGCAGAAGATTCTGTCAAAGGTGGCATGGCGGTGGCAGTAAAAATTTTGTCTTTAAATTTGGTAAATCAACAAATGTTGCAAAGATTTGCCAGAGAAGTTTTTATTGGTGCGCAATTAGGTCGTAAAAGTATACATATAGTTCGAGTATTTAGTTACGGCGTAACAGAGGGGAAAATTCCTTTTTATGTAATGGAATATCTGCAGGGAAAAAATCTTAAAAATATTCTCAAAGTCAAGCCATTAGATTTATCTATTTTCTTAAATTATTGTCATCAAATTTGTTTGGGTTTACAGTGTGCTCACCAAGGTGTCAATATCAAGGGAGAAGTATATCCAGTTATTCATCGAGACATTAAACCAGAAAATATATTCATTAGTGAAGATGTCAAAAAAGAAAAAATTGTAAAAATTTTAGATTTTGGTATTGCTAAGTTTTTAACTGAGCGCTCTGGAATGACACTCACAAAGTCCTTTATAGGTAGTTTACCTTACTGTTCTCCCGAGCACATGGAAGGGCGGAAATTATTGGATGTGCGCTCTGATATTTATAGCTTGGGAGTACTAATGTTTGAAATGCTAACAGGTAAACATCCATTCCAAATTAAAAGTCATTCCTTTGGCGATTGGTATCAAGCTCATCGATTTGAAAGACCACCTGCACTTGAAGAAGTTGCTCCCCAGATTAAAATACCTCAGGAATTAAAAAAATTGGTAAATGATTGTTTAGCTAAAGAAGTCAGCGACCGTCCCCAAAATGTTAATCAAATCTTGGAAACTTTAGAGCATATTCAGCGTCAACATAATAAAGATACCACCACTATTAATATTTCTGGTCGTGTTCCCGAACAGGTACAGTTAGTACCTATAACCTCCTTGTCTGAAAAGCTTTGTTTGCAAAAGACTTGGCCAAAAAATAAACCTGTAGCTGCTATTTGTTTTCCACATTTGCTTTATACCCAACAAGGAACTGTACCTACTTTTTGGGCAATGTTGCCTCAAAAAGAAATAACCAGTTTTTTGGACAAGAATACTTGTATAGAATTTATTTTTCAAAAAAATCTATATCCAGTGGTCCTGTGGATAACTATGTTAACAGACGAAGAAATTAAAATCACAAGATGGTTGTCTTATTTTTTAGATATTAAAGATAATCAAGGACAAAAAATCTTACATCTTTTAGCAGAAATTGGTTATTATCATTTGTTATTTTTTGCTTTAGAAGAACCGATTAATTGTGCCAAGGTAGTTACTTTGACGTTAACTCCGGTTCAGCGCCAGCAATTATCGGAGTTTTTAGAAATGAGTTATCATTTACCAGACAAAGCTATTTCCTTGAGCGAAAGCAAAGCTATATTGAAGTCAGAATATGAGAATATGAAATTAGAAATTGTTCAAAATCTAGCCGAACAACAAAAACAAGATGGATTGACGGTCAAAGCAACTTGGTTTTCGAAGTTAGTGGAATTATTTCTAGACTTTTTACCAAATAATTCTCCTCATACTTAATTTTTCAGTGAGAAATAGCGACATGAGAACAGAGATGACGCGACTATTTTTTTGTGGCTGAGGTTGTAATAATGAATATTAATTCATTTGACTCTACAACCGCTCCGAAATTAATTGCCAATCGTTATCAATTAAAAAAAATAATTGGTAGAGGAGGCATGGGAGAGGTTTTTTTAGCAGATGATATGTTGTTAGGAGGAATACCAGTTGCTATCAAGTTTTTGTCTCAAACTGTTTTAGGAGACAAAATGCAAGAGGATTTTGCTCGTGAAGCTCGGATTTGTGCAGCTTTGAGCCAACAGAGCTTGCACATAGTGAGGGTAACAGATTACGGTGTGAGCGAAAAAGGCAAGCCTTTCTACGTAATGGAGTATCTGTGCGGCAAAAGTTTGAAAGACTTGATTCCTACTCCTTTGCCAATGTTTGTTGCTATTTGCCGTCAAATTTGTCTGGGATTGCAGTGTGCTCATCAAGGTATTAATATGGACGGTAAGGTTTATCCGCTCATACATAGAGATATTAAGCCAGCCAATATATTAGTTATTCCCGATCCTATACTTGGTCAGTTAGTAAAAATTTTAGATTTTGGAATTGCGAAATTTTTAACAACGAAAACAACAACGGGTGGAAGCAGGACTTTTCACGGTACCTTACCTTATTGTTCTCCGGAACAATTAGACGGAAGTGAATTAGACGAGCGTTCTGATATTTATAGCTTGGGAGTGATGATGTATGAAATGCTCACCAATCAAAAGCCTTGGAAACCAGAAACGGATTTTTTTGGTGCTTGGTACAAAGCTCATCACTTTCAATCACCACGGAAGATAGCTGATGTCAATCCCTATTTAAAATTGCCTGAGAAGCTTAATGATTTAATCATGGCTTGTTTGGCAAAATCAGCTGGCGATCGCCCTCAAAATTTAGGTGAAGTCCTGAAAGTTTTAGAAAGTTTAACACTGGAGACAACGTCTGTTTCCCAACCTGACTCAACTTTTTCCCGACAGGAAATAACAACTTCTCCTCATGTATCTTCCGGTTCCTATTCTGGACTGGCTTTGCCAATACAACAAGCATGTCAAAAATTAACTTGGCCTGAAAATAAGCCGATTCAAGAGATAGTTTTTCCCCAGCTTTTAGACATCGGGAACCATGGCTGTGTAACGGCACTTTTATTAATGATGTCTTTACAAGACATTAGCAAGTATACTTCCTCAATGCGTTGCAACCAGTTTATTTTTGTTCCATCGCCGCATCCAACGCTATTGTGGGTTACTTTGCTTTACCATCGAGAATTTGGTCCGAAGTGGCTACCTTGTTACCTGAATATGCAAAATCCTCAAAAGCGTCGCTTGGTAAGTCATTTAGCCGAAAACGAACGCTATCCTTTAGTTTTCTTTACACTAGAAGCGCCTCATTTTTGCGTTAACGTGCAAAGTAGTTATATTGCCTTAGAACAGCGGCAAATATTAAAAAATTGGGTAGAGCAAAGTCAGACTCTACTGAGTTCATCATCTTTGCAGCTGAGTAAAAATCTCCTCAAGCAGCAATATCAAAAACTGCAAGCTCGAATGCTAGAATACATAGCAACCGTGCCAGAGGGACAGCAGCATCCAAGTCTTTCGCTCAAGCATGTTTAAGTTAAACTTAGCCGAGAATCATTCCCACAAGAACAATAAAACCAATCCAGACATTTTGTCGGAAGAATTTTTCATATACGTAATTAGGTAAGTCTTTTGACATTAAGCTTAGAAATTGCCACAGCCAACCAACAAAAGCAAGTGCTAAAGTGAACCAGAAGGCTGGCTGAAGCTGTAGGGCAACTCCCAGCCAAGCTAGAAAAAAAACTGTACCGGTAAAGAAAATGCCCACAGCGACAAAAGCGTAATCACCAAAAAATAGAGCACTGGAATTAATACCTATACGCTTGTCGTCAGCGCGATCGCTCATGGCATAAATGGTATCAAATCCCAACGTCCAAAATATCGTTGCGCTCCACAACAGCCAAGTTGGGAAGGAAAGGTTGTGCGTTACAGCACTCCAACCGATCAACACTGCAAAACCCCAAGCAATGGAAAGTACCAGCTGCGGTATAGGAAAGACACGTTTGGCGGCTGGATAAAGCAAAATGAGGGGAACTGCTGCCACAGACAACCAAAACGATAGTGGGTTAAGATAAAAAGCAATAACTGCGGCACATGCAAAAGAAACAAGCGCAACAACGATACCAACTTTGATCGAAAGGGTGCGGGAAGCAAGGGGGCGATCGCGGGTTCTTTCCACTTGCGAGTCTATATCTTTATCCCACAAATCGTTTACTACACAGCCAGCTGCACTGATAGCTAGAGTTCCCACCACAATTGCTCCCACCAACGCTAAAGGTGGTTTTCCATCTGCTGCTAAAAATACAGCCCACAGTGCAGGAATCATTAATATCAATCGTCCTTCTGGTTTGTGCCATCGCAAAAGCTTGACGATCGCAAGCCACGTCGGTTCCTGTTTTGATTCTGGCATAGTTACCATAGCAATTTCATTCAGATGAGAAACTAAAAATGCCGGGACTGGAAATAAACTTTGCCGTTCATACAACTTTACATAATCTAGAATAATTTTATTTGATATTTGTTATTTGATATTTATAAAAGCAAAATCTCCAGTGGCAACTTGAAATCAGTATTACTAATCTTTTCAGTTGCTGTTGCAGCCGGGTGAACTATCCACAAATAGCGCTATGTGATTTCGTCTGCCGAACGCATAGCAATGCTATCCGACACGCTATGCGAACGACGTTATCGGCTCCTACCATCCTAAACAGAGAGAACAACATAGATGGTGAACGTAGTTTCTACTAACTGGGGGAGTGTCTCAGCTCCAACAGAAAAGCAACAGCGAATCATCGCTGCTATTGATTTGGGAACAAATTCTCTGCACATGGTAATTGTGCGGATTGAACCAATGCTGCCAGCATTTACTATTATTGGCAGAGAAAAAGAAACAGTAAGACTAGGCGATCGCGATTTAGTTACTGGATGCTTAAAACCAGAAGTAATGGAAAAAGCGATCGCTACTTTGCGGCGCTTTCAAGAAATAGCCAAAACTCTCAACGCCGAAACAATCATTGCTGTGGCAACTAGCGCTGTTCGAGAAGCTCCCAATGGCAAGGATTTTTTACAAAAGCTAGAAGTCGAGCTGGGTTTGAATGTTGACTTAATTTCTGGACAAGAAGAAGCACGGCGAATTTACTTGGGTGTGCTCTCTGGAATGGAGTTCAACAACCAACCCCACGTCATCATCGATATTGGTGGTGGTTCCACAGAGTTAATTTTAGGTGATAGTTATCAAGAGCGAGCTTTAACCAGCACAAAAATTGGTGCAGTTCGACTGACTAACGAACTGATTACTACCGACCCGATTAGTAACGCTGAATTTCAATACTTGCAAGCATACGCGCGCGGAATACTGGAACGTTCCGTAGAAGAAATATTGGCAAACCTACGCTTCGGCGAACATCCTCGTTTGGTGGGAACTTCCGGTACCATCGAAACGATGGCGACAATCCACGCTCGAGAAAAATTAGGTTTTGTTCCCAATACCCTCAACGGCTATCAATTCAGTCTTAAAGATTTGCGAGAGTGGGTAAATCGCCTACGGAAAATGACGAATTCCGAACGGGCGGCAATACCTGGCATGCCAGAAAAAAGGTCTGAAGTTATACTGGCAGGAGCAGTAATATTACAGGAAGCCATGACCCTGTTGGGAGTAGAATCCCTGGTGGTGTGCGAGCGTTCTCTGCGAGAAGGAGTAATTGTAGACTGGATGCTCACCCATGGCTTGATAGAAGACCGCTGGCGCTACCAAAGTTCGGTGCGGCAGCGCAGCGTAATCAAGAGTGCTAAAAAATACCACGTCAACTGGGAACACAGCGATCGCGTCGCTGGATTTGCTTTGAGTATATTTGACCAAACCCAAGGCATTCTCCACAACTGGAAAGCAGAAGAAAGGCAACTGTTATGGGCTGCTGCCATATTACACAACTGCGGTCACTATGTCAGCCACGACTCTCACCACAAACACTCTTACTATCTCATTCGCAATGGCGAATTACTCGGTTATACCGAAACTGAAATAGAAATTATTGCCAACATAGCACGCTATCATCGCAAATCACCACCCAAGAAAAAACACGAAAATTTCCGCAATCTCGTGCACAAAGAGCACCGGCAAATTGTCAGCCAATTAAGTGCGATCTTAAGACTGGCAGTGGCTCTAGACCGACGACAAATTGGAGCAATAACGGAATTGCAATGTGAATTCGATCCCCTATCGCGACAATTAAAAATGCGAATTTACCCGTCTCGCCCTGATGATGACTGTAGCTTGGAACTGTGGAGTTTAGATTACAAAAAAGCAGTGTTTGAGGCAGAATTCAATGTAAAATTAATAGCAACTTTGGAATCGCCTGTCGTTGGTTATCGCAACTAAGCATTATTTGCTTTACAAAACGCAATGTTTAGGTAAAATTAGGTAAAGCATTTTTGCAGTTGTGAAAAAAAGGCGCGACTCCTATCCATGCAGCTGAAAATCAGTGCATCTAGACTACCCCTTGCTCCCCTACTTTTAATCGCACCCTTTTTCCTGTGGGGTACAGCTATGGTGGCGATGAAGGGAGTTATTTCCCACACAACACCATTATTCATGGCGGGAGTGCGAATCTTACCAGCCGGGGTACTGATTTTGATAGCAGCAGCATTCATGGGCAGACCCCAACCCAAAAGTCTGTTAGCCTGGTTGTGGATAGCTTTATTTGCTATGGTAGATGGCACTTTCTTTCAAGGTTTTTTAGCGGAAGGATTGGTAAGAACAGGCGCAGGATTGGGTTCGGTAATGATAGATTCCCAACCGTTAGCCGTGGCCTTGATGTCTTCTTGGCTGTTTCAAGAAAACATAGGCTTGTGGGGATGGCTAGGACTTTTATTAGGCTTTATGGGTATTAGTTTAATTGGCTTACCCGATGAGTGGATTGTAAGTATTTTTTCCCATCATGCCATTATTTCACCAGTGGATTGGCAACAGCAGTTGCAAGACGCTGCTTTTACTATCCCGCGCATCCTCGACTCTTTGTTTCAAAGCGGCGAATGGTTAATGCTGTTAGCTGCTTTCAGCATGGCCGTGGGAACGGTTTTAATTCGATTTGTGAGTCGCCACGCCGATCCTGTCACAGCCACTGGTTGGCATATGATATTAGGTGGTTTGCCTTTATGGGCAATTTCCTCGGTAACAGAATCGCAGCAATTATCGCATTTAACAGCAGCAGATGGAATAGCTTTAGCATACGCTACAGTCTTTGGTAGCGCGATCGCCTACGGATTGTTTTTCTATTTTGCTTCCAGTGGCAATCTGACCAGCCTTAGTTCCCTCACCTTCCTAACGCCGGTATTTGCTTTATTATTTAGCAGCTTGTTGCTCAAAGAAGTGCTCAGTCCCCTACAATGGCTGGGAGTTGGCTTAACTTTAATTAGCATCTACCTCATCAACCAGCGCGATACCCTAGCAGGAGGAGGTGCAAGCAAGAACGTCATATCAGAACAAACAACTACCAAACAACAGCAACCAGTTTTGCAAAGTAGTTACACCCAGAAACTCGATTGTTTGGTGGTTACCGTCAAAGAATCCGAACCAGAAAATCTATCCTAAAGTATTTGGCTGGCCCCTTTTCACCACCCCAAGCCTTATAAAAAAGGTAAAATCAAAACAGAAATTTTGTAAAAAAAATTTACCTTGAGTAGCTAAAATCTGTGTCTCCATCCAAGACTACTTCAACCCAAGCCTTTGAATTTGATTCGATCGACACCGCTTTAGCAGAGTTAAAAGCTGGTCGCATCATTGTGGTAGTAGATGATGAAAATCGAGAGAATGAAGGCGACTTAATTTGTGCCGCCCAATTTGCTACCCCAGATATAATCAATTTTATGGCTGTAAAAGCGCGGGGGTTGATTTGTCTGGCAATGACAGGCGATCGCTTGGACGAATTAGACTTACCATTGATGGTAAGCAACATCAAAGATACAAACCAAACTGCCTTTACTGTCAGTATCGACGCTGCCCCCCACCTAGGTGTAACCACGGGTATTTCTGCAGAAGACCGAGCTCGCACTATCCAAGTGGCCATTAACCCCACCACAAAAGCCTCGGATTTGCGCCGTCCCGGTCACATCTTCCCGATTCGAGCCAAGGAAGGAGGAGTGCTCAAACGAGCAGGACATACAGAAGCAGCAGTAGATTTAGCCCGACTTGCTGGATTGTACCCCGCAGGAGTAATTTGCGAAATCCAAAACCCCGATGGTTCCATGGCGCGCTTACCGCAGCTAATCGAGTACGCCAAACATTACAACCTCAAAATCATCAGCATCGCCGACTTAATTAGCTACCGTTTGCGACACGATCGCCTGGTCATCCGCGAAACCGTCGCCGATCTCCCCACCCAGTTCGGCCATTTCAAAATCTACGCCTATCGCCATACTTTAGATAATTCCGAACACGTCGCTATAGTCAAAGGCGATCCCTCCCAATTTGGCGAGCGACCGATCATGGTGCGCATGCACTCGGAATGCTTGACAGGTGACGCCTTAGGTTCTCTGCGCTGTGATTGTCGGATGCAACTGCAAGCAGCTTTGAAAATGATAGAAAATGCAGGCGAAGGCGTAGTCGTCTACCTGCGCCAAGAAGGACGGGGAATAGGACTGATTAACAAACTCAAAGCCTATTCTTTACAAGATATGGGATTGGATACTGTAGAAGCAAACGAACGCTTGGGATTCCCTGCAGATTTGCGAGACTACGGTATGGGCGCTCAAATCCTCATGGACCTGGGCGTACACAAAATTCGCTTGATTACAAACAATCCCCGCAAAATTGCCGGTGTTAAAGGCTATAACATGGAAGTGGTAGACCGGGTACCATTGTTAATTGAAGCGAATAATTACAATTCCAACTATCTAGCCACAAAAGCGAAAAAGCTGGGTCACATGCTGTTGCAGACTTATCTGGTCACAGTCGCCATCCACTGGCAAGATGACCCGCAAGCAGTTACCGAACGCTACGAACGCTTGGAAAAATTGCGCCACCTAGCAAAAAGCCAGGAATTACTACTACAGGAAGAAGCACGTCCTTTAGCGATCGCCTTGTTTGATAAACCATCCCTCACCGTACACTTAGGATTCGATCAACCACGATTGGCAACTCACGATTGGTACACGCAACAAGGTCATCCCTACGTTGAGGCGATTGGTAAAATTCTCGACAACCTCGTCATTTTACCTTACGTTCAAAAGCTGGAATTTCTCATCTCCCCCGGCGTAGATCCCCTCAGCAACTTACAAGTACAATTAGACCGACAAACATTCCCCCCAGGAACCTTACCTTCGTCTATTTGTTACCAAAAGCTCAAAACCCAAACTATTTACAGCTTCAGCAAGTAGCTAGTTGACTGCAACCGGCTGGCGAAAAAGACGTAATAAAAGTAAAAATTTCTCAAAATCAAAGCTCCTGGGGTCATTTTTTTGACCAGACCTATCTACCGCTTTGTGGGTAGTAATCCGCGCCTCTGGAACTTGACTTTGAGCTATTAACCAAGCCAGAGAACGATACTGGGCATCAGTATATCCAACATGAATTGGTTTTTCATTACGACCTTCTGGTGGTGTTTCCAAAGACACGTGATAGGCAAAATTATTCACAGATGGTGGTAAATTGGGATTAGTTTGCACTGTTTCTGGACCATTCGGTCCATAGAAAACAGAATTGGCTGCACCAAAAGCTCGCTTTTGCGGCGGGACTGTATAAACAACTGTCCCATCTAACTTGATAATGGCATGATAGCTAACTTGCTCGTCGCTATTTTCATGGGGCGTTTGAAAAGTACTAATGGCACTAGATGCAGAATCCCCCGTTTCATGCAATACTATAATGGCTTGATTGTGAACGGGTACGCCATTGATATCTGTGGTGTAACGCTCTCCATAATTACTGGGATCTGCTAAGGCAATATCATCTGCGGGTCTTCTGTATTCTTTAAAAGCTTTGGTAAGTCGAAAAGAAGGCAGAGGCAAGTCTGGTACTTTAGCTGCTTGATTGTTTCTTAATGGCGGTTTTTCCTTAAAAGACTGAAGTTTTTCTGTTTGTTTCACCGCTTGCAACTTGACATTTGTTGGACTCCAAATACCAGCTTCTCTAACGAGAAGTCGCGCTTGGCGCGCGTCTGTGGGAATGAAATTCGGCGTGCTGTTGCTGTCTGTTTGTAGTTTGAGTTTTTTACCTACAAGGATAAATACAAAGGTAATAAGCGTCAGAAAAATAATTAGCAATCTATTAACCCAGGCTCTAAAACTCATATCTTGATGAAAGGATGATGAAAGGAGGGTTTTGTTTAAATTTATACTTTTATCTTATCTGCGGCTGATGGATACTAAAATCAAGCATAGCAGCAAAATTCTCACCGCACCTAGATAAGCCCCACAGTTGATTTTGTGCGGTCTTGCTCAGTAGATTGTTAAAGGAAGCAAGCAAACTAAACTATACCTGCTAAGAACGGAGTGTTGGAAAAAAGGCGATCGCCTGAAGCAAAATAACCCCGGTTAGCAGCAAACACAAAATTCCCACCACCCCAGCTAAGGGTTTTTGATTCTTACCTGTTAACCATGGGGAAACTTGCCCGCTATAATCAATTAGTTGCGCCGTATCTAAGGTGGCGATCGCCCACACCCAACCCGCGTGCAATCCCCAAGCTAAGCCTAAGTTTCCATTGTCAGCAAATCTTGCTAGTACCAGCACCATTCCCATTAACCACAATCCGGGTAGTTGAGGTGCAGTTTCTCTTTGTTCCCATACCAGATGCAGTATGGCAAATATCAAGCTACAAATCGCTGCTGCTGTCCCTAGGGAATAATCCCGCTGTAGTTGCGTGAAGACAAAACCTCGAAACACTAATTCTTCCACTCCACCTACTACTACCGCCACCAAAAATGTAGGTAGCAAAAGGGATAATATTTGCTTGATATTACACTTATTAAATTTGCACCAACCCAACCATAACTGCGAAAAAAACATCAACGCCAAACTTAGCAGTGCCAAGCTTAAACCCAGGGCAAAAGAACCTAGTATAGAAATATTGCTAAGAACACCGTAATCTGAAAAAGATGTGTTGGTGAGCGCAGTAACTACCCAAAAAATTAACGGTGCTAATAGGTATAGCGGTATTAATAAAAACAGCTTTTGTTGTGGTTGTAAAGGTTGGTGGGGTCGCCAGTTTCTAGTTACAACTATTAATGCTGCTATTGGTAACCAGCATCCTACCCATATTATGAAAAAAACCATGACTGTAAACAGTCCTGGTAGGTTTCCCAATTTCAATGAGGTAATCGAAGAAATAGATAAAAACACGACAGACTTCTTGTCATTGTAATTTTTGCTTGCAGAGAGAAAAGCTTTTTATCTTCCCAGCAAGTTTTCTGCGGTGTAGCGGTGCGATCGCTCCTTCAGCACCACCAACAATTGCTTTTGTTGTTAGCTTTTCTCCCTTTCTTCTTCCACCCTCTCTCAAAAGCAGTCTTTTTGGCAAGAGGTCTAATCGTATTTTTCAGGAGCAAGAAATTTTATAAACTAAAGCAGCCAATAAAGTTGGCTTTAGGGATAAGTTTTCTAGCATTAACTTTAACTTATCCTCACTATTAGAAAAATTTACTCCTCTTCTTCTAAGTCTTCATCTTCAGAGTCAGCTTCTAAATCCGCTTGAGTTCCTTTTTTATCTGTGTCCACCTGAATTAAGTGAATATGCTTGTATCCCAGCTTAATTTCAAATTCATCACCAGGCTTTAATCCCATTGCTTTCGTATATGTTGCACCGATAACAATTTGACCGTTTTGATGGACACTAACCCGATAAGTAGGTTCGCGACCGCGGCCATCTTTGGGTGTTTCCGGACTTAAGGGAATTCCCCTTGCTGATAGCAAAGCATCATAAAAATCGGTCAAATTAACACGAACCTGGTTATTTTTTGTAACTGTGTAGTAGCCACACTGCTTCGCTCTTTCTCGTCGCGGTAAATGGGAAAGTTCTTTGACTTTAGCAAGCAGTGCTTTTCCAGTTAATGGTGCGGTTGCAGTTTCAGTCATTACGCTCAAATTATCCTTACTCTCTCCAAATTTTCAAAGATAGTGTCTGTTGCCAATTATTTGGCTTTTCGACATTTTTACAATGCTAGTTGTTGACTAACATGCCAGGTAAAATTCCTGTTGTTCACAGAGAATTAACCTCTTTTGTGGTTAGGCGCCATTCATTAGAGACCATGACTGTCACAGGTATTAATTTCAGTGATTTTACGGCATTTTTAACCATCATTTGCCATCGAAAATAAAGCATTTTTCTTGTTTGGCACTACTGTGACGGTTCATTGTCAGCAAACTTTGCAAAGCCGATACGTCCCACTACTATAATTTAGCCGCAGAACTGTACACTAACAGGCTTTTTATTTCAGTGCTTGCCTTTGTTTGTTAACCTTTAGTCCTCAGGTTTTCTCTATGCATACTCTCAAGCTTAGAACAGCATAGTTATTGACATTAGGTTCCAGACATACACTTTTTTATCCTGCTAAGAGAGACGAAACATTTTGTCTCTCTACACTCCGAAGAAACAAAGCTGCTTTCGCCGTACTCGTACGGCTATTTCTACTGGTTTTGTTGCTTCGTAATTTTATATTAAATAATAACATGCAATAATAATAGCAAACTTATTGTTTAAGTTTGAATTAATTTTACTGCTACACTTTAATATTTTAATACCCGACCTTGGAAAAGCAAAAAGCGGTGAGGATTTTCCTCCCGCTTTATTACCGTTGCTAAGTATTGGGACAAGGATTTTATAAAAATTCATCCAATTCAGACGAGCAGTTTTGGCAGCTCAGTTGCGTTCTCAAGTGTTTTGATTGCCAACAGGCAAAAATCTATCATACTATTGTGCTGCTCATTCATTTCTCAAGATTTCGATCGAAAGCTTTAACAATTCTATATATTCAAAATAATGCCCTTGGCAGGGGATGGGAAGATTTTTCCCGAGACAGGTTTACTTTTGTTAGCATCAACGTACAGTTATATCCTATAGGTAATAGGTGTGACGGTTGACAAAGCTGTGGCCAAACCCATCGAGGGCTTCTACAACTAAGTTTTTAATGTCGATCTCCAAACAAAATTATCAGCATATTAACAGCTACTTTGGAAGCAAGGGCGACAAGAGTCTAACTTAGAGAGCAAGCAATCTGGCTATAGGAATTATTTTGCAGGGTAGATGTATTGGTTTCAAGACATAGGTTAATAGCGATGGAAGTACTTTTTAAGGTGACCCGACAACAACACAATTCTTCTCCTGTGGTGCAGACTTACCGTCTGCAGGTAGAACCAGGCAATACTATTCTCGATTGCCTCAATCGTATTAAGTGGGAACAAGATGGAACTTTAGCATTTCGGAAAAATTGTCGCAATACAATTTGCGGTAGCTGCGCCATGCGAATCAACGGACGTTCGGCTTTAGCTTGCAAGGAAAATGTCAGTAGTGAAATTGCAATAGCCAAACAGATCGCAGCTGTAAACAGCGTCAAGACGATTCCAGAAATCACCATTGCTCCCCTCGGAAACATGCCTGTAATTAAGGATTTAGTGGTGGATATGAAGGATTTTTGGAACAACCTAGAGGCTATCGCTCCCTATGTAAATACAGCAGCTCAAAAAGTACCAGAAAAAGAATTTTTACAAACACCACAACAGCGATCGCGTCTCGAACAAACTAGCAATTGTATTATGTGTGGAGCTTGCTTCTCCGAGTGCAACGGTTTTGAAGTTAATCGCGATTTTGTTGGTCCCCACGCCCTTGCCAAAGCTTACCGGATGATAGCAGACTCCCGCGATAGCGACACAGAAAATCGCCTGCAAAAATACAACGAAGGGACTAAAGGAGTTTGGGGTTGCACCCGTTGTTGGTACTGCAATTTTGTTTGTCCAATGGGTGTCGCTCCCTTAGATCAAATTACTAAGATCAAACAAGAAATTCTCGCTCACAAACAAGTACCCGACAGCGTCCCCTTACGCCACCGCAAAGGATTGGTAAAGATGGTGGAACAAGGAGGTTGGATTAACGAACCTCAATTTGTGTTACAAGTGGTTGCTAACTACTTTAGAGACCTAAAAGGATTGCTGGCGATCGTACCCCTTGGTTTGCGAATGCTAGCTAAAAACAAATTCCCCTTCTCGTTTGAGCCTTCTGAAGGTACAAAGGAGATCAAAGCTTTAATTGCGGCAGTTAGGGAAGAAAACGCAAAAAATTAAAATATAAGGGCACCAGGGAACCGAATTTCACTGCAGACTCGGGGTAGGTTCAATGCTTTCCCCGAACTTTCCTCGATGACTCTAGGTGTTAATTAGCCACTCTAAACAGCGCCCGTCAGGATTAATACTGGGATTCCACCACCCACCCCAATTCGCCAACGCAAAAATTAGACTCCAATAAACTTGTGCTTGGAGCCAATGCTTACGATCTAATTTTTTTTTACTTAGTACTGGGAGTTTTGAATTTCGTAGCCTCCACCGTAGTAAATTTATAC
This sequence comes from cyanobacterium PCC 7702, assembly GCA_000332255.1. Classification (GTDB taxonomy): domain Bacteria; phylum Cyanobacteriota; class Cyanobacteriia; order Cyanobacteriales; family Nostocaceae; genus Chlorogloeopsis. Next base: position 980,253 of record KB235926.1, read on the forward strand.
ATCGTCAAACTTGACCGAATTATCTGACTCGTTTGGGGAGTTTTTCATCGGTCTGTACTCTACATAGTCGGTGGGAATGACATCATCGTCTGAACGCTCTCCTCGGGGTTCAGAACTGGTTGATGGGCGACGCCTTCTCGTCGGTCTGGATGTGGTCTCTATAACTTCGTCACTTTGCTCTTCCAAATAAGAGGAGCTGTTATTGCTGCGCCGAGGAGGTCTTTTTTCTTCGCTAGCGGGACTATCCCAATCTTCTGTAATTCTGCTGGAAGAAGAACTGTCCCAGTCATCTTCTTCTAACCTGTCTGAAATACGGCTTGTCGGACGTGTAGCGCTACGGCGGCGTTCTGGTTTGTCGCTGAGATTGCGACTTTCTGGGCGACGTGGAGGTTCTTCCTCGTAGTAAGAATTACGAGAGGAGCGGTTGTCTCCACTACCGCGAATCCGGGGACGAGGACGTTCTTCCTCGTATTCGTCGTCGTAAGGTAGCGGATCTAACTGCGCGTCCACTTGAGCTTGATAAGGAGATTTTCTGCGGGTGTACTGGTAACTTTCGCTTACTTCTCGTTCATCGTCTACTATTGGAGTATTGCGCTTGGCTTGTTGAGTAGCTATTCCTCGCAGACGAATACTCTCGATCGCAAAAAACACCGTCGATCCCACTAAAAGTAATTGACCGAATTGCAGAATTGGGTCTAGTCGCCATCCCTGAAAAATAAGGATAAAGCCGCACAGCAAACCTACAGCTGCAAAAAAGATATCTTGATCTCGGGATAGTTCTGGACGTACCGTACGCAAAAAATACAGTGCTGCTCCAGCTACAGCCAAGAAGATTCCCAAAATGCTGGCTGAGTTTGCTCCAAAGTTTACTTGAGCCAGAACGCTGGCTGAGTTCAGCCAAAAAGTTATCATTTCTGTTTTCCCAATTTTAAAATCTATCTTATCCAGTCAGAATTTAAATCTCTACTCTAACAAGACATAAATGTATTGTAGAGACGCAAGAAAGATAGTAGCGCCGTGCAGAAATTGGGTATTGCTCTGTCCGCGCAACTGGGATCGCGTCTCTACATTACCATCCAAACTTCAAAAGTCATTCTTTGCCAGCTTAGCATCAAAAATATCAGCACCACCAGCAACGAACTGACTTGCAGGCAGTTTGGAGAGTCAAATTGACTTCCGCGAGATTATGAAGAACGCTGAATCTTATCTTTTTGGCTAACAAAAATCAAAGCTACGGTCACGGGAATAACAACTATAACAGTACCCCAAACCAAGCTCCAAAGAAAATTTGCTAAAGAAGGCGTCATAGTTTTCAACCTTTTTTTACACTCTTCATCCTCATTTTAATAGTCTCTTACACCCTGCGAGCACAACCGTGCACAATACACATATCTTCTAATGTTAGTCGAGCCATGATGTTGTTTTTGTCAAACTGCAATTGCGCTCACCTACTTAACTCCAACAGTTGGTCACTAGCAATAATTTTCCACAAATAAACTTGCTGGCCACCCATTTAGCTAAAATCATAAAAAATAGCTTTACAAAGCTTAAATTTTTGGCTTTGGTTTTTCTTTTTCATTCCAGAGTAACAAGCTCGAACAATGACAGCTATTAACCTCACTGTTTGGATTCTCAGTCTAGTTTTGGGAACGCTGACACTTTTGTTTATTTTCCGGATTGTTTTAACTTGGTATCCCCAAGTCGATCTCAATCGCTTTCCCTTGAATTTAGTGGCCTGGCCTACGGAACCGTTTTTGGCACCAACGCGAAAGTTAATACCGCCCTTGGGAGGAGTCGACATTACACCGATTGTTTGGGTTGGAATTTGCAGCTTGCTCAGAGAAATTTTTCTCGGCCAGCAAGGACTGCTAACGATGATGTCTAGGTAAATCAGGAGTTTTGGGAGTGGTTAGTACCTAGGTTAACCGATAGGCTACACTAGCTCCCGGGAATTCCTGGCTTTAGCTAGCTAAAAGCAGTTCTTGGACGAAATTAGTATAGACATTTCCTTGCCAAAATTGGGGATTTTCCATAATTTTTTGATGAAAGCTAATAGTGGTAGGCAATCCGGTAATCGCACACTCTCGCAGCGCTCGTTTCATGCGGGTAATAGCTGTAGGGCGATCCGGTCCCCAAACAATTAACTTACCAATCAAAGAATCATAATACGGGGGAATTTGATAATCAGTGTAGACGTGGGAATCTATTCGAACTCCGGGACCTCCAGGTGGAAGGTAACCGCTGATTCTACCAGGACACGGACGAAAGTCACGCTCGGGATCTTCGGCGTTGATGCGACATTCAATTGCATGTCCTCGCAAAACTACCTGGTCTTGAGTCAGCTTTAATCTTTCTCCCTGAGCAATGCGGATTTGCTCTACCACCAAGTCTACCCCTGTAATCATTTCAGTAACGGGATGTTCGACTTGAATGCGGGTATTCATTTCCATAAAGTAAAAATTCCCAGACTTATCTAGAAGAAACTCAATAGTTCCTGCTCCCGTGTAGTTGATAAACTGAGCTGCTTTGACAGCTGCTTGTCCCATTTTTTCTCGCAACACGGAATCGACAGCAGGACTGGGAGCTTCTTCCAACAGCTTTTGATTGCGGCGTTGAATCGAACAATCCCGTTCGCCCAAGTGGATAACGTTACCGTAGTTATCCGCCAAAATTTGAAATTCTATATGGCGAGGACGTTCGATATATTTTTCCAAATATACTCCAGAATTTCCAAAGGCGGCGTGAGCTTCGCCCTGAGCAGCTTGAAATAATTTCACGAATTCGTTTTCCGAACGCACCAAGCGCATTCCCCGTCCACCACCGCCAGCGGTGGCTTTAATCATAATGGGATAGCCGATTTTTCTTGCGATCGCCAATCCTTCTTTTTCTGATTCCACCAAGCCTTCACTTCCTGGTATGGTTGGTATTCCTGCTTTTTGCATCGTCTCTTTAGCCGTGGATTTATCGCCCATCAACCGGATCGCTTCCGGAGAAGGACCGATAAAAGCAATGTGATGATCGGCACAAATTTCCGCAAACCTAGCATTTTCCGCCAAAAATCCGTATCCGGGATGAATGGCGCTAGCATTGCGCGTCAAAGCCGCAGCAATAATGTTAGGAATATTCAAATAACTTTTACTACTGGCAGGATCGCCAATGCAAACCGTTTCATCAGCAAGTTGAACGTGCAGCGCGTTGCGGTCAACGGTAGAGTGTACTGCTACAGTCGCAATTCCCATTTCTTCACAGGCCCGGAGAATGCGAAGCGCAATTTCTCCCCGATTAGCAATTAGTATCTTGTCAAACTTCATCTTCTTGCTTCGATATCAGTTTAGTAAATTGACAATCTCTCCTGACACTTTTGAAACACTGCTTTCGCCTGATTTTACATTATGACAGGAGATAACCCAGCCCAAAGCTCGGACTTGACTGCTTTTACGAGTTTTCACCAGGCTACCAGCACTTATTACTGCAGTGCCCGTTTTTGTTTGTCGCTCCAGATGAGGAAAGCGCCAACTTCTATCGGACAGCACAGCAGCCAAAAGACTCTAGGGCAAGTCTTTTTCTGTCTGCACCATCTCGCCATACTCCTTTTTAATATCACTTCTTGTGCGAGTAACCGTGGAAGAATTTTGCCCATGTGAACGGTGAAATTTTCGAAATATCTAAGTATTACTCCACTATAGATATTTTTTTGTGCTATATTTAATAGTCGGTGAAAGCTTGCGGATGTGGCGGAATTGGTATACGCGCACGTTTGAGGGGCGTGTGGCTTTGCCATGCGAGTTCGAGTCTCGCCATCCGCACTCTATAAATGTTGAGTCCAGATATTTGGCAATTTCTCTATATATTTGCCTAGGCAGGGTAATTTTTACAGTTTTATGTGCTTTGATAGAAGTAGGAAAGTAGGTAAAGATTTGTAAAAGACCTTGACAACTGCTACTTTTACAGCCAAAGACAATTTAACACTGCCAGCACGGTGGCATCGCCTTACTCCCCTCTGGCAAGGTGGGGAGGAAGTCATTCAACAAGGTTTGCCTCACGCTCAACTAGCGCCAGCCTGGCAACTGCTACTTTTAGGAGACGGTTCTCCCACCAGACACTTGCAATTGCTAACGGGCGAGCCTACAGAAGTGGATGTTATCGACATGTCGTTCATTGGCATGGACTTGGATAGCGCTCCCGATCTGATTGAAGTTGTACCGGGACCGCGGTTGCGGCGACAAGTCTGGCTGCGTACTGCTTCTGGTCAGAGATTGGCGTACGCTACTTCCTGGTGGGAAGCTTCTCACGTAGACGAGTATTTGCAAAACCGTTCATTGCCTATCTGGGCTAGCTTGGCTCGTCTGCGCACCGAGTTGTATCGAGACATTCAAGGAATTTACTACGGTCAGTGCAACCAATTAGAGTATGGTTTTGCTCAAAAAGGGCCCTTTTGGGGACGCCATTACTTGTTTTGGCATCATGGAAAACCCTTAACTTTAATTTATGAAGTTTTTTCACCTTATTTAACAAAATATTTGGGACCAACCCAATCTGCTTAAAGTGTTTTCAGTGTTTTCTTGACTGTAAAAATACTTGTAGGCAGGGCGATCGCCCCTTGGGTGGTCGCTTTGTCATCTATTTGACCGCAGGCTTGATTTTTTGTTGCATTTATTAACACTAGCTGCCAATAAAAATTGCTATTTAATAATCAAGTCTTTGCCGCTTTTTCAGAAAACCACAGAGAATTTCACTTTGTCAGTTATTGAATATTGAATAAATTATATAAATAGTTGTTTGCTCGCCAGAAAATGGTAAATTTAGCTACTTGCCAAGAAAATAGTATTAATTCTATACCTAAGGCCTGGAACTTGTGAGCCTATATATAATAGGGTAATTTCGGACAATTTCTTGTGACTTGTGCAGTAGAAATTTAGCTAAAAATTAGCGCAGTATGAGACGGGAAACAAAACAGTAAAAAAATCAACAGGATTGATGAAAGCAAGCAGCTTTTATCGATCTTAGGTAAAGGTAGTTCCCCAAAATTTCAAAAAGAAATGGTATTTTGTAGCCGAAGCATAATTGCTCAACAGTCAATAAAATACAATTCCTCACGCCCCTTAGGGAGAAACCTGCGAGTTTACTTCGGCAACAAAGCAAGTAACAAATTCATTATGAAGAGGTATTTTACCAATGGCGCTGCCTGTTGTGTCTATTTCGTCAATGAAGAAGAAAAATAAACCATCTGCAGTACTCACCCTTTCATCCGCTGGATTGTTAATCGGCGGTGGAATGATAGCAGCATATTGGTTATTTGCTCAAGGACAGATATTTTCTAGAGAATTGCCGATAGGTGCAAATATAATTCCTCAAGATGCCTTGTTTGCAGTTTCTCTGACTACCGATCCCGGACAGTGGCAAAAATTGCGAGAATTTGGTACCAAAGAAACTCAAGCAGAACTAGATAAAAACCTGGTGCAATGGCGCGATCGCCTGCTAACCAACAACGGTTACGACTTTCAAAAAGATATCAGCCCTTGGGTGGGAAAGCAAGTAACAATTGCAATTGTTGCTCCCCAAGCAAGCAAAGAAGCACCTAAAAGCCTCACCAGCAATGAAAATACTGCTAGCAAGCAGCAGTCATTAGTGATAGTATTGCCCATTGCCGACCAACAAAAAGCTCAAAAAATCCTTGCACAACCAAAATCCCTCAAACAAGGAAAATGGGTTGACCGCACCTATGAGGGCATTGCGATTAAAGAAGCTAATTCTCCATACGGAGAAAATTTTTCAGCAGCACTAATAGATCGGCGTTTTTTAGTTATTACGGATAATCCTAAAACAACAGAACGAGTTATACAAGCTTATAAAAATAGAACATCCCTAGCCAACAGTGCCGGTTTTGCCGAGAACGTATCCAAAATTACCAGTTCGCAACAGCCCTTTGCTCAATTTTACATCAATGTACCTGACTCTGCCAAAATAGCCGCTGCTTCTGGAAACCGACATTTACCCGCCCAAGTTTTAACACAGTTACAAAACAACCAAGGTCTAGCAGGGACAGTAACCCTAGAATCCCAAGGAATACGCATTAAGGGTATTTCCTGGCTCAATCCCAACAGCAGGCGGGTCTTAGCAGTCGAAAACACAGCTGCAAGGATGCAAAACCGAGTTCCGTCGGAAACATTAATGATGGTTTCTGGTGTTAACCTGCAGCGCGTGTGGACAGAATATGTTGCCACATCTCAAGGAAATCCGCTTGCGCCAATTGCTCCGGAACAATTGCAAAAAGGGGTAAAATCTCTGACCAATCTGGATTTAGAGCGAGACTTGCTCAGCTGGATGGACGGAGAATTCTCCGTAGCAGTAATTCCTAACAATCCCACCAGCTGGGCCGATAACTTTCGTGCTTCTTTATTGTTTATGGTAGAAACAAGCGATCGCCCTCGCGCAGAAGGTGCCTTCAAACAACTAGATGAAGTCATGAAAAATCAATACCAATTCCAGATCCAACAGACGATAGTTGCTGGAAAACCTGTTGTAAATTGGATTGGACCTTTGGGTACCCTAACCGCTACCCACGGGTGGTTGGACGGAAACGTTGCTTTTTTGTCGGTAGGTGCTCCCATTGCCGATAAAATTATTCCCAGACCTAAAAACCCACTCGCTGCAAGTCCTGTATTTCAAAAAACAGTTCCTTTAGGGTTAACTGCTACAAACAGTCAATTTTTCTTGGATCTAGAACATGCAGCGAAGAATTTTCCTCTACCAGCTCTACTACCAAATCAACAAGCACTAATAGCAGCAACAAACTCCATAGGGATGGCAACCGCAGTCAAGGACAGTCACAGCAATCGTTACGAAATTTTTCTCGAACTCAAAAAAGGTGACCGAGTTGCTCCCCTACCAAGCCCAACATTTAATTCTACCTCCTTTGCAACACCACCTTCCTTGGAAAACCACCATTAGCCCGAAACAGATTAGGATCGAAACTGTCAGAAAAAACTCTTTTTATTCCATCCGCGGGGGAGAAAATCATTATGAATCTGGTTGAACTCCAGAACTTGCTAGACAATACCTCGTTTGCAGTCTTGTTTGTGACGATGTTGGTTTATTGGTGTGGAGCAGCTTTCGAAAACTTACCCTTTTTACCAACTTTAGGAACAGCAGGAATGGCGATCGCCAACTTGTGTATAGCAACCTTATTAGGAGCACGATGGCTAGAAGCAGGTTACTTTCCTTTGAGCAATTTGTATGAATCTCTGTTGTTTCTAGCTTGGGGAATAACCACTATCCATCTGATCGCAGAAAACAGCAGTCGCAGTCGTTTGGTCGGAGTTGTCACCGCTCCCGTGGCGATGGGTGTAACCGCTTTTGCTACCCTGACATTGCCTGCACAAATGCAACTAGCCGAACCATTAGTACCTGCATTGAAATCGAATTGGCTGATGATGCACGTCAGCGTTATGATGTTGAGTTATGCAGCTTTAATGGTAGGCTCGCTGTTAGCGATCGCTTTTTTGGTGGTTACTCGCGGACAAGATATCCAACTCCAAGGTAGTTCCGTCGGTACAGGTGGCTATCGCAGTAACGGTTTCCGCTTGCAAAAACCCACTCCACTAACTACTCAAACCTCCAAAACAGCAGCGGAAAACAACGGCTTTAAACGTTATGAAAGCAATACTAACGGAAAAACAACAGCAGTTTTAGATTTGGTAACCGCTTCTGTTGGTACCAGCGAACAAAAAACTTCACCGCAAAACCTCACATCTGCTGACGAACCTCTTTCACCCCAACGCCTGAGTCTGGCCGAAACTCTAGACAATATCAGCTATCGAGTCATTGGACTGGGATTTCCTTTACTAACAATCGGTATCATTGCTGGTGCTGTTTGGGCTAACGAAGCTTGGGGTTCATACTGGAGTTGGGATCCCAAAGAAACCTGGGCGTTAATCACTTGGTTAGTTTTTGCAGCATACCTCCACGCCCGCATTACCCGCGGTTGGCAAGGACGTCGTCCAGCAATTTTAGCAGCTAGCGGTTTTGTTGTCGTCTGGATTTGCTATTTGGGAGTAAATCTGTTGGGTAAGGGTTTACATTCTTATGGATGGTTCTTTTAGAAACCTTACCCCCATCCCTAATAAGATAGCCAGCAAACTCGAAATTAACCTCAAACCTCAAATGGTATGGACTGCTGTACATGCAAAAATCCATCGCACTATCCGCTGGCGCCACTTGTTTGAACGTCACCAGCATCTGTTAGTTGCGGTCTCTGGCGGACAAGATTCCCTGTGCTTAATGAAATTACTGTTAGATTTACAGCCCAAATGGGGATGGAATTTAGGTGTAGCTCACTGCGATCACCGCTGGCGTCCTGATTCGCATTTCAATGCTCAACACGTTGCAAACATAGCTCAAAAGTGGAACCTCCCCTTTTATTTAGAAGTAGCCGCCCAGCCTTTAAAAAGTGAAGCAGCTGCACGTAACTGGCGCTATCAAGCTTTGGGCGCCATCGCCAAGCAGCACAACTACAACTGCATCGTCACAGGCCATACAGCTAGCGATCGCGCCGAGACCCTACTTTATAACTTAATTCGCGGTAGCGGCGCTGATGGCTTGCAAGCTTTGAGTTGGCGACGTTTGCTGGTCGATGACATTCTGCTTGTCCGTCCTTTGTTGGAATTAACCCGCACAGAAACAGAAATATTTTGTCAGCAAAATCAATTACCAATTTGGCAAGATTCCACTAATCAAGATTGGAAGTACGCCCGCAATCGCATTCGCCAAGAACTAATACCCTATTTGCGCCAGCATTTCAATCCACAAATTGAATCGGTTTTAGCCCAAACCGCAGAACTGCTGCAAGCAGAAGTCGAGTATCTGGAAAAAGCCGCCCAGCAATTAAAACAAGAAGCATTGAGCAAACAAGACAAAACCACAGGACAATCTTGCTGTCTTCCCCTCAAACTCAATCGCCGCATACTGCAACAAGCACCAGTTGCTCTCCAACGTCGCGTCATGCGACAACTGCTACAAAACCTACTTCCAGATGCTCCCAATTTTGAACAAATTGAAAAACTCACCGCTCTAATTACAGCACCCAACCGCTCCCAAACCGATCCCTTTCCTGGTGGCGCGATCGCACAAGTACAAGATGATTGGATCTGGATTAGGAAATAAAAATTATTCCTGATGACTTACCCCATCTATCAATTTTTATTGAAATATTATAGAATAATTCATATCAATTTTTTTTGAAATATAAGGCATTGGTGTGGCACAGTCATGCACCTGGGTTTGAAAAAACTTCTACTACCCTCTTGGCAAGAAGAACTAGCAGAAGCAATTGGCACCTTTATTTTAGTGTTTGCAGGTACAGGTGCAGTAATGGTGAACGAAGTTACTAAAGGAGCTGTTACTCATGTAGGAATTAGTTTTGTATTCGGTGCAGTAGTAGCTGCCTTGATTTATTCTATCGGGCATATTAGCAAAGCCCACTTCAATCCAGCGGTAACCTTGGCATTTTGGACAAGTGGCATATTTCCCAAAAATTTAGTATTGCCATACATTTTGGCGCAATTGCTAGGAGCGATCGCTGCATCGAGCTTGTTATCGCTCAGTCTGGGAAAAGTTGCAAATTTAGGAGCGACCCTACCATACAACGGTAACTGGTTGCAATCTTTGCTTTTAGAAACTATTCTCAGTTTCATTTTGATGTTTGTAATTTTTGGTTCCGGACTGGATCGCCGCGCTCACCTTGGCTTTGCAGGTCTGGCAATTGGTTTGACTGTCGGTTTAGAAGCTGCATTCATGGGACCAATTACCGGTGCAAGTATGAATCCAGCACGTTCCTTAGGTCCAGCATTGGTAGGAGGAATTTGGCAACATCACTGGATTTATTGGGTTGCACCCATATTAGGAGCGCAAGTAGCAGTGATAGTATACAGTCTCCTTTCCAACAAATTTCAAGACTTGAGAACGTAAAGGAATTAAATCAGTGAAAATATAAGGCGCGGTAGACGTGCGTAGCGCGGCTTCTCGTAGAGATCGTGTCAAACTAGACTTTGAATTTGACTACTAGCATGCCAAAAACGGCGCCCGTTTTTACTCAAAAGTAGAGATGGAAAGTAGAGAATAAAAAATACTAATTGCTGTTAGCTTCTTGGTCAAAAAAAGTCTGATTAACAGTTCCACAACAGCAAAGTAAATAATAGGTATAAAGTTATGAAAAAAGTCATGTTTGTTTGTCAAAAGAATTCCCGACGCTCCCAAATGGCAGAAGGATTTGCTCGTACACTAGGCAAAGAAAAAATTGCTGTAACCAGCGCTGGTTTGGAAACAGAGCAAGTAGATCCGATGGCTGTGCAAGTAATGTCAGAAATTGGAATAGATATCAGCCAGCAAACTTCTAAGCCGTTAAGTAATTTTCATCCCCAGGAATACGATGTTGTTATTTCTTTGTGTGGTTGTGGAGTTAATCTACCAGCAGTCTGGCTAACAACAGAAGTATTTGAAGATTGGCAGATAGAAGATCCCCAAGGGAAATCAATAGAGACCTTTCGTCAGATTCGAGATCAAATTAAAGAACGAGTAGTGAAGTTAATCGCATCCCTCAGTTAGTTGGTTGAGTTGGTGTTTTCAGCTTTGCAGCGATCGCCCAGGCTAAAAACTTCTGCTTTCATAAAACTAAAGCACAGATCTTAGTAAGCCAAGACATGCTTATAAATAAAGTGGAAATCTACTACTTTCTCCTCCACTGACAGCAAATACCAATCATTGGCAAGCACCCGAATAGCAAAAAAGCCAACACCGGACCAAAAGCCAAGAACATCATCGTTGTCGTAATCGTTATCGTAGGCGATCGTGGCTTCTTCAGGGTGATTTGGGTCACAAGGTAATTCGTCAGCTCGCTCCGATAGCAGTACCCGTGCAGTTCCGGAGCAGACTGCTTGCAAACCAACCCCGTCCCGGAGAATTATTTGCAATGACGCATGTAGGAGCAAAATTGCCGCTTCCCCCTGGCTTTCCTGGTTTGAAATTGACAATGTTCAAGTTGGAAATTTTTATACTGTTGTCATAACCACCGCTAGCAATTGTTTGTCCCTCATGACTGATAGCAATTGCATATATCCATACAGAATTAGCATCTAAAAAACGCTGAGTTTCAGGAGAGTGTTTTGGAGAGTTTAAAAAAATAGTAAATTTTAATAGCTACACCAAGAAAAAAGATAATTAATAATAAAATATAGACAGTTTATTTGTGGCCACAATGTTACTTTCTGGATTTGGTTTTATGAAGTTAGCAAGTATTCTTTTTGTTGTTTACCTAAGAGTTTTTGGGAAGTATTAACGAGATGTTGGTTTCCAAGCTGCTGTTGAAAATTAAGACGATACAACTCACAGCTTGTGCGAGTTCATTCGCCATCTAGTTTTACCAATCCCATGCTTTCAAGTTTGTAAGCAACGATCGCCTCTAGTTGTACTTTTTGATGAGCGGTGACGATTTGTTACATCGCTGCGAGTAATTGCTGTTCAGCTTGAAGACAGGATTTTTCCCCGACGCAAATGGTAAAGTGCTAGATTTGCTAGATAGGGATGTCCTCCTATCATTGCTTGCAAGCAAGCAAGTTTTGCACTCCTTTTCGATCCCAGATTCCATCGATTCCGTAACATTGTGCTAAATTTTGTACTTGTTCTAGGGTAAAAGGTGGAATCGAGACTGTTACACCTACCTTGAAGGTAGACTGGTTGGGTTTAATCGGTTGAGCAGCAAACTTTTTCCCATTTTTTTGGGTGCTTTAATCCGCAGCAAACAACCAGGCTGCATAATTTCGTTATATACAATTTCTTCTAGGGGAGGACGGTTGATATAAAAAGGAGAATCCAGTGGTATGGGACCGCTGGAAAAGTCGATTTTACTTGCTAAGAAGGCTAGGTCTGGTGGAAATTCATTTTCTAAATTGCGCTCCATAATCGGATATTCTCTTGGAGATAGATGGGTACTGTCTTGAAGTTTTTTGCTTAAGACTATGTGCAGGTTTTTTGGTTACTCTCGGAAAGGTCTTGCCACAGCTAGCTGAGAGTCAAATTCTTTTATATAGTCGATACGATAAGCCCTATACCTTAGCGATTGCACCGTAGGTTTTGCCCAATAGTGATTGATGAAGCACAAACCACTGAATGGAGCTGAGAGGTTTATGTTGGAAAATTCTTTCTACAGCTTCCAGAAGTTCTTCCACGGTGGTTGTGAGGTTAAATGTTAAACAATGATCGGATTTACGTACGTATATATCTCTGCTGGATAATTCATAGTAATATATTTTTGATTTGATTTATTTATAGGTTAATTCATATAAAAAATTATTTATATCTTAATATTTATATAAATCCCATATGAAGATTTGTTCGAATGCTTGCAAAGATTGTTTGCAGCAGCGGTAAAAATTTAGAATATAAATTGGCGAGCGATTCTGAGCTTAGAATCGAAAGGACTTTTGCGCCTACTTGAAGTTGCCAAATCGGGACCTTGGCAATTGTACGGATATGATTATTTAAACTAGCAAAAAACACGCTGATTTTGCAACATTTCTTTGTGGAATTATCCGGAAATAATTAGTAAAAAAAGTTACTTTTTATGGAGACAAACTTGCCGTGGGAGCAAAGGAATTTTTTGACAAAGGTGCTGAAATCCTTGCGGTGAAAATTGTAATAAAGCTAACAGCACTAGCGTTATACTTGCCAGCAATACAGTCAACAAGGTTGTGAGTCTAAATTTGGGTGGGGATTGATGAGGTTTGTTGTTAATAACGCTTGTAGTTACCGTAGCAGGGAAAGTCTCAGATTTGCTGGCGGCAGGGGAAAGGTCTAAATCCAAAGGTGGTTGTGAGCTTTCTGCAAGTGTTTGTGTTTGCGGGGTTTCTGATTGTTGCGAGCGCTCACCAGTAGCCAAAACAAGTTCATTTGAGGAAACACGACAATGAATCAGAACCAGGGAAATGTTGTCGTGACCGTTTTTCTCCTCAGCCAATTTCATCCAGGAGTAGAGAGCATCTTCCAAATATACTTTTCCTGTTAAAACTGGTAAGGCATAATCTCGCCAAGACTGTTCTACGAAATTGTTGTCACTAAAGCCATCAGAGCATAATAGCAATATACCATCTTCTTCCACCAGCAAGCGCTGAATAAAAGGAAGAAGAAACTCTCCATCTTTTGTACCTAGTGCTTGGGTCAAAGCAGTTGCATCCGGGCGCTGTCGTGCTTGGTGATAAAAACTGCGAGCATTGCTTAGTTCTCTTTTGACCACATCATCATCAACCGTCAGCAGCAAACAGTAATTGGCTGCGATCCAATAAGCACGGCTATCACCGACACTAGCTATGTAGAATTCGCGAGTCTTTTGTGGGTGCAAGTCAGCGATGGGGGGAATATTTTGTTGTATTTGCACGGCCGCAACAACAGTTGTAGCCATGCGTTGAGTACCTGTACGTTTTTGTTCGTTATTGCCATTGCAAATTATGTTATTTGCAACTCGCAAACAGGCCTGAAATTGCTTGTATAACACCTCGGGAGGTACAATTTCCGGTTGTGCGGCTACATCTTGCACTAAAGCGCGGATTTGCAACTTTAAAGATTGCATTGCTAAAAAACTTGCGACTTCGCCACCCTCATGTCCGCCGATACCGTCACAAATAATCGCCGCTTGCAGTAGTAGGGGATCGTCTATTGCATCATTGGCAGTGGGAAAACAAGCATCTTCGTTGTGGCTGAGCTGTTCCGAACCTATGTCAGTTGCACCTGCCATTTTTAAGGTTAAGGGTAATTGGGCAGCAGATGCTAGCAACAAAGCATTGATTTGAGCAGAAATAGCCGCAATATCAGCTTCGGGGTTACTCATTTGCTGGACAATTTTCTGCAAGGTAGCGGCTACTTGGGTTTTGGCAACACTTATCCAGGGTTGCCAGCATTGAGCCAGATCCTGGAGGCTAGGTTCTTGTGCTTTTTCTGAGCGCAGCAACTGTAACAATCGCACGCACCAACCTTGCACTCGTATATTGTCTGGTTTGAGCAAACTGGTTGCAACTCCCAATTCTGATAAAGGAGTCCACAGTTGGAGAATTTGCCACAACCAGTAGATTTGTCTGGTTGGCGTTGCTTGCGGCCATGATTGGGCGATCGCAGGATAGAGATTTCCTGTTTCGTCTACTGGTATGTTCTCTAGCAAGAGAATATCACTTGTTTGTAATTTTGGGGAACGAACAAATCCGTGGACTTGTGGTAGGTGCAATCGCTGTGGATACAAACGCAGGTAGGGGATAGTTTCCTCTGGTATTTTTTCTGGTAGATCTGGTAACTTTCCTGGTTGGGTGTCCAGCCAAATTTGCGCTGCAATCACCTGGTAGCGATCGCCCACCTTTTTTTCTGGGGAAATTTTGCCTACATCTCCAACCGCCCAAACATAACGTTTGATTAGTGGAGTTTGACAATGCTCCACAGGATTAACGGGGTTATCGTACACAGGATTTGGACAGGAAATTAACTGCGGGGTAGAATTCATGCAGGTGTAGAAACGAGAACGAATTGGTTGGTGAAGTTCGATTACATCTTGCTGTCAAAGACTCAAAGGTTGGATTAAACTGAATTTACAAATTTTTGAGTTTGCCCGGGATATAGAAATTCACCAAAGCTGATGTCAAAATTTTAGCTTTCTATTTGAGAAACATGGGTATAGCTATCACATAACACCATAATTTTCGGAAAAATATTTAAGTAATATTTGGGATGGCAGTATGCCAATTTATACTTTAACAGTGATATCCAGTTCTACCATAATCTGGCTCGGATTGGGAATAACTCTGTGTTTGATAGAACTATTTATACCCACAGCTTTTGTTGCTTTGATGATGGGAATTAGCGCTTTGATAGTGGCGTTCCTGTCAGTGGGGATTTTAGGAAAGTTATGGCTGCAGGTAGCAGTTTGGCTGTTGCTTTCGATAATTTTCACGGGACTTTGTCGTCGGTTGCTCGCCAAAAAAAGGAGTAAATCAAAAATTGCGGATACAGTTTTTGCCGAAACGCTAACGGAAATTCCGGTAGGAAAAACAGGACGGGTATTGTACGAAGGTAACTCTTGGCAAGCACGATGTTTTGACGAACATTTAGCGATCGCCCCCCATCAACGAGTTTATGTAGTTGGGCGTGAAGGTACTACCTTAATTGTCATGCCAGAATACTCTTCTGTTCGATAACTTCCCGAGGAGCAATAAACACCTATCCCCAAACAGTAACTTATAGGAGACGAACAATGGAAAATATTTTATTTTTAGTCGCTTTAGTACTGGGTGGTTCCGCCTTAGCTAGTTCTGTGAAAGTAGTCAATCAAGGAAACGAAGCTTTAGTAGAACGCTTGGGTAGCTTTGAGAAAAAATTAGAACCGGGACTAAACTTCGTTGTTCCGTTTATCGATCGAGTTGTCTTTCGCGAAACTATCCGCGAGAAAGTTTTAGACATTCCTGCCCAGCAATGCATCACCCGCGACAATGTCAAAATCACAGTTGATGCGGTAGTTTACTGGCGCATCGTAGATATGGAGAAAGCTTACTACAAAGTGGAAAATTTGCAAGCGGCAATGGTAAATTTAGTCATGACGCAAATTCGTGCGGAAATGGGCAAGCTGGAATTAGATGAAACGTTTACAGCTCGCTCGGAAATAAACGAACTTTTGTTGCGAGATTTAGATATTGCCACGGATCCTTGGGGGGTAAAGGTAACACGGGTAGAATTGCGGGATATTATTCCATCCCAGGAAGTACAGCAATCGATGGAATTGCAAATGTCCGCAGAACGGCGCAAGCGAGCAGCAATTTTAACGTCGGAAGGAGAACGAGAATCTGCTATTAACAGCGCCAGAGGAAAGGCGGAAGCGCAAGTTTTAGAAGCAGAAGCACGGCAAAAAGCAGTAATTTTAGAAGCAGAAGCCCAACAAAAGGCACTGGTGCTGAAAGCTCAAGCTGAACGCCAGCAGCAAGTTCTCAAAGCGCAAGCTATTGCGGAGTCTGCAGAGTTAATCGCGCAAAAAGTCAAAGGTAACCCCACCGCTCAGAAAGCATTAGAAGTATTACTTGCTTTGGGTTATTTGGATATGGGTGCAACCATTGGCAAGAGCGATAGCAGTAAAGTAATGTTTATGGACCCGCGCACTATTCCTGCCACTTGGGAAGGTATACGTTCTATTGTCTCCGATGTTTCTATGGAGTCTCAAAAAATTTCCGACAGCCAACACTTACCAGAAAGTGACTACCGTCTTGGTTAAAGGAGTTGGTGATCTTTTTACTTGCTTAACTACTGCAAATGAGGAGTTTGTTGGGTCGCTTGCTGACACTGACTGCACAAACCAAAAAACTCCAAGGTATGGTAAAAAATTTTAAAATTGTGGGTAGCTTGTAATTGAGCTTCGAGTTCGCGAACCGGACACTGATCGATGGTAATGGAGGTACCGCATTGCAAACAGGTGAGGTGGTGTTTGTCTTGTTGCACTAAACTGTAGAGAGCTTCACCGTTTCCTAGAGTCCGCACTTGCACCAAGCCTTCTAGCTTTAAGGCTTCCAAAGAACGATAAACAGTTGCTAAACCCATGCTTTGGTTGCGATTGCGTAATTCTACGTAAATATCTTGGGCGGAAATGCCTTGTTTGAGGGTTTTGAGAAGGTTAAGAATACGTTCTTGGGAGCGGGTGTGGGCGGATTTCATGGCAATTTCAGACCAAAGCCAGTTTTGTTGAAAATGGGTATTTTGGCAACTAACAGCTAGCAAGCCAACAGCTTTTTGATTTTATTGTCGCTTAGCTGCAACAGAAAGATATAGTATAGCGATCGCAGTATTTAGGAAAAGCTCCGTGCAAAGGAAATATCGAGCCAAAATTTTTGTTACCCTTCGTCCCTCTGTTTTAGATCCTGCGGGAGTCGCAGTACAATCTGGATTAAAACAATTGGGATACAATAACGTAGAACAAGTGCGCATTGGCAAATACATCGAGTTGAATGTCATCTCGCCAGATGAAACTTCAGCTCGAAAAGATTTAGATCGAATGTGTGACCAAATGCTAGCAAATCCAGTCATTGAAAATTATCGCTTTGAATTGATAGAAGTAGAATCGCAGACAGGAGTTTATTAAAGGAGAGGGTTTTGTCACCGACCACTAACTATTAACTGTTAACTGAAGATGAAATTTGGTGTAATTGTTTTTCCCGGTTCTAACTGCGATCGCGATGTTGCTTACGTCACCAGAGATTTGCTGGGACAGCCAACTCGCATGGTATGGCACCAAGAAACGGATATTGCCGATTTGGATGTTATCATTCTCCCTGGCGGTTTTAGCTACGGAGATTATTTGCGTTGCGGTGCGATCGCCCGGTTCTCACCGGTAATGCAGCAGGTGCTCGCACACGCTCAAAAGGGCAAATTTGTTCTGGGTATTTGTAATGGCTTTCAAATTTTAACGGAAGCAGGACTCCTACCGGGAGTGTTGGTCAGAAATCGAGATTTGCACTTTATCTGCGATCGCGTTTCTTTGGTCGTCGAGCGCAACGATCTACCTTGGACGCAAGCTTATTCTCCTGGTGAAATTATCACCTTGCCCATTGCCCACGGAGAAGGACGATATTACGCAGATAAAGCTACCTTAGCAAAATTAGAAGATAACGGTCAAATTGTGTTTCGTTACCACGCAGAAAATCCCAATGGCTCTGTGAAAAACATTGCCGGAATTTGCAATCACGCAGGCAACGTACTAGGAATGATGCCGCATCCAGAAAGAGCAGCAGATGCCATGCTCGGTAATACTGATGGCTTGAAGTTATTTGCCGGTTTGGTGGAAAAAGTCGCCGCTTTGGTATAGCTTGGGAATGCACTGCTGTTGTCCAACCAACAGTAGTGTTTGACTGGACGTTACCGATAACGCCGTTCGCGTAGCGTGCTGAATGGCATTAATTTTACGAACTACTTTGACATATTTCATCGTACTTGGCACGTACGGCGCGAATATCCTGCCACATTAGCCATTTGGGACTGCCGACTTCTCGAGAAGGATTGCGCAGCAGGTAAGAGGGATGAAAAATAGGCATGCACAAGCATTCTTGCCACTCTACCCAAGTACCGCGAATTTTGGTAATTCCTCGCTTATCGCCCAGTAAACCCTTAACTGCTGTTGCACCCGTCAAAAGAATAATCTTTGGAGCAACCAAGCGAATTTGTTCTAACAGATAAGGTTTACAAGCTTCGATTTCTTCGTTTGTGGGAACTCGATTCTGGGGTGGCCGGCATTTGATAACGTTGCAAATGTATACATCTTTTTCTATATCCAGCTTAACAGATGCCAAAATTTTTTCTAGAAGCTGTCCTGCTCGCCCCACAAATGGTAATCCGGTTTCGTCTTCGTTTTGTCCCGGCGCTTCTCCAATAACCATAATGGGTGCTTTGAGGTTACCTCTACCAACCACAGCATGAGTACGAGTATTTGCTAATTCGCAGCGATGACATTGATTGCAATGCCGGGCCAGTTCAGTCATATTGGCATAGGTACCGGCAGGAATAGGAATTTTGCTGTCTTTTGGAATCAGTTCTTTGTGCTCGTTGCAAGAATCTTCAAAAAGACTGAGTTGATGTTCGCTACTCATAACATGAAAGTTGAAATGCTAAATGTGAAATAGGATTTATAAATTGTAAAGTTAAATGCTAAGCTTAACAGGAAGTATGTTAAAATTCGTCTGCTAGGGGTGATATTTGCCCAGTGCTGGTCGAAAGTTCTTTTCTGCTCCTTGGAAGCGGTGAGGCAAGATAGCTTCTAATTAATGCTTGCTTCTTGGTGCATGCTATATGGACATAGATTTGATTGTTCCTTCATTTTCGCCGTCAAAGAAGTTTTGCTAACTGCTGTTGGTATTCCATGGCCTTGACGCAATCTCCGGCGGCGTAGCAAGCAATTTTTAGACTGGTAAGGGTTTGTTCTTCACTGCGACGGTGGTTAAGACTTCTTGCTAATTGCAAAAGCTGTTCGTAGTAAACGATCGCTTGAGCGTAATCTCCCAAAGTTTCCCAAGCAACTGCCAAACTTCTCAAACACTGTTGTTGAGCATACCAATCTTGAATTTGCCGCGCTAGCTGCAAACGTTGCTCGTGATAGGCGATCGCTTGGCTGTATTCTCCCATAGCATGGCAAGCATTAGCTAAATTTTTGAGCAGCTGTATAGCAGTGCGAATGCAATGGCGCGAACGTACTTTTGTTAGACACTGCTGGTAGTAATCGATCGCTTTGGCATAATATCCCAAAGCGTAACAAGAATTGCCCAGATTTTTCAGTACCTGTTCTTCACCCCAGCAGTCTTGCAGTTGTCGTATAATTTCTAAACTTTGCTGCTGCAGTTCGAGCGTTCGGGGTAGATCGTGCAAAGCTTTATAAACCAATCCCAAATTGTTGAGCGCAGCTATTTGACTTCGCTTGTCTTGCAATTGTTGGGCAATTTGCAAGCATGCTTGTAAAGATTCTATAGCTTGATTGTATTCTTCTAGATGGCGATAAGCATTTCCCAAGTGGGACAGCGCTTGCAGCTGTAAATCTTGTCTGTCTTTGACTAAAGATAAACATTGCTGGGAGTAGGAAACTGCATTGACGTAGTCTCCGACAGTATAAGCAAGCGATGCTAAATAACAAAGTACTTGGGCTTGTCTTTGACAATCTCCCCCAATCTGAAATAATGCTAATGACTGCTCTAGAGATTTGACGGCAGCAGATAATTCACCTGCTTGTTGCTGTTCAACTCCTTGGTGCAATAGCCTAGACGCTTGCAAAATATACTCTTGGCGCTGCTGCGGATCGGGAGTGCTGTTAGTAAACATTGATTAAAATTATCAATAATCGTACCGTTTTTATTTGGGTTTCAGTTAACTTTCTAATTTTCTTAATTTCTTTTGGTGATATATGTTTAGTCTTCCCTAAAAGTTGCATTTATCTTTCATGTATTCAAAAAAGCATGTTTGAGGAAAACATGAGGAGCGAACAATGAAAAGAGTTTTAGAACCGGAAGTGATGGACACTCCCTTAGAGGCCACCGATTATGATGCGATGGACTTAACTGAGGTAAATACTGATTTTGCAAAACAAGCAATCGCCCTTGGTCCTGCAGAAAAAGCTTTAGTATTAGATGCTGGTACTGGTCCCGGTCGCATTCCCGTCTTGATGTGTCAAATGCAACCACAATGGCAAATTATCGCCATCGATCTAGCAAAAAGTATGTTGCAAATAGCTTCTCAACACATTCAGCAAGCTAATTTGCAATCCCGAATACACTTGCAATTAGTTGATGCTAAATGCCTGCCCTACGAAGATGAAAAGTTTGATATGGTTGTGTCTAATAGCCTCGTCCACCATTTACCCGATCCCGCGTCTTTTTTTTCTGAAATTAAACGCGTTCTAAAACCAAACGGCGCTATTTTTCTTCGCGATTTATTTCGACCTGGGGATGAAGAAATCCTGAATGCTTTAGTTGAAAGTATCGGTAAAGAATACAACGAACACCAGAAAAAATTATTTCGCAATTCTCTCCAGGCTGCATTAACTTTAGACGAAGTTAAACAGTTGATTTCTCAGGTAGGTTTGCAAAAAGTAGAAGTTTATCCATCAAGCAATCGCCATTGGACCGCTCAAAGACCTTGGAGCTGTTAGTGCGTTGCAAACTTTCGGAAAAACTCAAAACTATTAATATTTGTTTGCATTACTTCCAAACTCCTTCGGTTCAAAGTAACGGCAATTTTCACACGGTCCGCTGGGGTTGACAGCGCAGCGCAGGTAACCAGAACGAGCATTGTATTTGCAGCTAATATCGCCGATTAAGTAACCCACTCCTTCTAAGTAATAGCGATCGCTAGCTTCTGTAATGGTAGAAATACGAATTTGTTCCCTCGGTATGCTCATTACAGCGCGTCTGAACAGCAAGCGCGTTCTCGACTGCGTTTTCCGCATTAACCACAGAGACAATAAAGACGGTAAAAAACCAACTGCAATAACCAAAAGCGTCCTTAACACCTTGCGTTTACCTCTTTGTGCTGGAATATCTTGGTAGTTCTGCTACCGCACAATCAAGTCAAAGCAATTTGGGTATGCCCCTTACCACCTAGATTCAGCATAACCTTTACAATCCAAATGGTGCCTTTTTGGCAAATTTTTGCTAATTTAAGATTTGTTTACTACGGTTGCAGAATATACATCCTGCATCCGTATACCGATTTTTGTAAAGAAAAAGTTTAATTATCCCAGAGTAGATTGATACTCTTGCCTAGCAAAGCTAAGCTGTAAAAATGTTACTCTCCTGTTTTCGAAATTAGCAGTCTGTCAAAGTCGTTGTGATGAAGCAATTAATTTTTGATTTTCTTGTTTTTCTCTTTCTTTGCATTCTACCCCAAAAAGTCATCCTGGGGACATCTTGAGTGTGGCTTCTTTATACCTCTATTCTCACTTGACAACTAACAGAATGACGGCTGACAGTTTTCCAAGTAATGAAAGCAAAAATTTAGATATACAGGTCGTACAAGACAAGATTTACTCTTTTTTGCTGGAAATCATCAAAAAATGGTCTCCAGAAGATGTTTTGCGGGAATTTAAGCGTTTGTTTCTAGACCACTTGGATGCTATAAATTTAGATGCTACTTCAGTAATTTATCAGCTTAGAAATTTCATTGATAACGAGCAAGATTTTCATCATACTTTCAAACGTTGTTGTTATATTTTGGTTATCAATTGGGAAAATAGTAGAAAATATCAATACATCCAACAGTTAGTAGAAATATTAGTTGATTATCACCATCGCCATCTCGCTACAAATAAAATTAAAAATAATTTCCAAATTTGGCTAAAAAACTTTCTCACTAGTCCAGATTTTCAAGAGCTAAAATTATTTGCCATTCGCAGTGAAAATAGAGCTTCACTTCCCTGGATCAATCGTTATGCTACTTATTTACTCGCAGCTCAAGCTGTAGACAATAAAAATTCTCAAGAACAGCAAGAAGCAGCTCGAAAAGCTTACCGAAAACTCAAAAATAAATTTAAATTTGAACTAGCAATGTATATTGCTCATTCACAATTGAATACTTCTAGCCAGACGCGCTATAAAAACCCTAGTACGTTAGGAGATGATGTCCTGCGTTTAATCAAGACAATTGTTGTTAAAAAAGGAGGATTTAGTTATAAAAATATTGCTAATATTTTTAAAAAACAAATCCAAAATCAAACCTTTTTAAAATTTAAAATCAGTTTGATTAAATACTTAATATACTCAATTTCTCAACCAGAAATTGTCAATATTTTACAGCAAAATTTATCAGAGAAACTATTGCCTTGGAAATCAAAATATGATGAAGAGATTATTAATCGAGACTTGTGTTTGAGGACTTGCAATCGAGTAATCGATTACTTGATAATAGATAAGACACGCGAGCCTTCACCTTTATTAATTTTATTGATTGTTCAGGGACATCCTCTCACTTTAGCCATTGTACTTTTGAAAATAATTCTTATTTCTCCCAACTCCCGTAGTCATCTAGAAGCTCGCATTGCAAGTTTAATTCATTACTATGAAAACTATTCGGAACAAGAGTGTAAGTGGCTAATCAATTTTTTAGAAATTTTTCAGATCGCATTTACAATTTATGCCGAAAATGTGGAATATAACTTGATTAATCTTGAAGAAGACAAGTCAGTTGCCGAAGGAGAATTTAACCCAGATAATTACCAGGTATTTTCTCAGTCAAAAGCAGAGGAAAAAAAGACAAAGTAAAATGGTTGGTAATTGAGAATGGGTTTATCGCCAGCTTCTGGAGAAGCGTTCGCCTAAAAAGGCCAAAGCTGCACCACTGGTTTCAGCTAGAATACTGACCAAGCGATACACTGCTGTGGCGCTAATTACTACCGCCGCTGGAAAATAATTTTGCAAAAAAGCGATCGCTGTAGTTTCAAAAACACCTAAACCTCCCGGTGCTCCTGGAACAACCAATCCCAGCAACCAAGCCAAACTAAAACCCACCAACAACAAAGGAATTTGACTCCAACGTAATGGCTCCAATACATGTACTGTTAAAATAAATCCTATGGCGCGCAATCCCAAAAAACCTAATTCTCCTAACAAAGGTCGCAGGGGATAGCTTTTCATTCTCAAAGAGACATTAGTAGTAGTATCCTCATATTTTTTAGCTTTCCAACGACGTAGCAAGTTAATTAAGGGATTTAAAAAGCGAGGATGGATTGCACAAAGTACTAAAACTAAGCTAAGTATTTGTGCTGTTCGCAAAACCAAGCTAGTATGATTTGCAAGCGAAAAACTGCCTAGGAAGACAATTATTAAAGCTGCTGCTACCATGAGTAACGGTTCTAGCAACACGCTCATAGTAGCTGCACTAGTAGGAACATTTGCAGTTTTTGCAGCGAGAATTCGCCCATAATAATGCCAAACATTACCGGGTAAATACTTGGCAATATTAGTTTTTAAGTAAACATAGATGAAATCAAAAGAGTCTACCGATTGATTCAAATCTTTGAGAATCCAAGTCCATATCCAACCAGCCCACGTATGTGCTAGTAAAGTTATACCTGTGGCGATCGCTATTATTCCCCACCCTAGTGTATCAATTTCCATAACGGAAATTTCTTGCCAATTGTTTTTGAAAGCTGTGGCTAAAAAAAATAGTGTTCCACCTAAAACTAGCCAGCGTGAAAAATTTTTGAGCATTTATGGTATGATGATTCAGATACAGCAACTATCTTGAGGATAGCCCCGGCTGTACTTAGAACACAATCGGTTTTTTCAGAAATATTCAGAACTAGAAATTAAGCTTTCTTTCCATTAGTACTGACTCGAATTGATTTGTTGAAATTCATAAGAAGTGTTGTAGGAAGATTTTGCTTTCATTGTGCTTGGTCGCCTCAATCAAATACGGCAGGAAATTTTCAAGTTTGTAATTATCGAAACTTATATCTTTCCTAAGTCAGAGAAAAAGAACAAACTTTTATGAAAAAGAATGTGACTTCGGCTAGAGGAAAGGATACCTTTTGACTGCGTACTCTTAAAAGGCGATTGATGATAAAAATCCCGCAATAAAAAGTAGCTGAGTGAAGAGTAAATCTCAGCGACCAATATTGTTTGGAATCAAAGGGAGGACTTAGTGAATAGTTTAACTACTTTGTTAAAAAAATGGCAATGGCACCAAATTTTAACTACCTTTGTGATTGGGTTATTATTGGTAGTTAGCACTGCTTGTGGTAGTCCCTACTCTCATGCAGCAAATCTTGATAATCCAGCAGTGCAAGCTGGTGGTCAAAATAATCCCTACAAAAATGGTGGAGATAAGTATACAAACCTAAAAATGTCCCAATCCGGACAAAAGCAAGCTAGTGTTCCACTTAACTTGCAAGGATTGGTTGCTAGCGGCTTTAATAGCGAGGAACTGCTTTATCCAGGTGCAGAAAGTCCTGAAGGAAGAGTCTATAAGGAAGGAGAATTTCCACTCAAAACTGAAAAAGATTTTCAAAGGGAACAACCGGGTGGACAAATTCAGTACGAACCCAATGTTGGGGAAAGAGTCAAAGCAAGACTCGAGACTGTTAAAGAAGCAGTAGAAGAAGCATCAGGATTTTTGAAAGAAAAAACAGACGCAGCGACTACCAGACCGGAATAATAAAAATTTCACTCCAGACACAGATAAAATAAATTTTCTCTCTTAAGTAGAAGAGAGTTTGTAATCCCTTCCAAATCTCAAGGAACAGCAAAATTTTGGGTTGGGTATTGCTTAAAATTTAGATCGGATTGAATAACTGCAAGGAGTTGTAGTATGAACAAAGTAATTGCTTGGATTCAGAAAATTAATCTGCGCCAGATTTTAACTGTTTTTATGGCGGGGATTTTACTATTTTTTACTCAAGCTTGTACCGGTGCAAATGCTGTATCGCCGCGTCAGTCTTCCCAACCTGCTGTGAGACCGAATGCGGAAGTGTACGTTCCCAAAGGTGAGAATATTCTGAATCCTCCAGAAGGGGGAATGAATAACTTTACTGATGTAGACCCCAGATCCAAAGAAGCAGCAAGCCAAGCAAAAACACAAGCTGAGTTTCTCAAGGAAAATGCTGCACAAAAGCAAGCAACCAAGCAAACAAGCAATCCAGCAGAAGCTGTAGGTCGAGTTGGTGCAGATGCAGGAAAATTAGGTAAAAATATTCAACAGAAAGCCGCAGACTTAGGAGAAAAAGTTCAAGAAACTGCTGAAGATTTTGCTGGCGCCACCCAAAGAGGAATTGAAAATATCAAGGAAAACACCAAAGGTGGTGGTAGCTATCTGAAACAGACTGCTGAAGAAACAACCGGCAATCCCAATCCGATTGATAGTATCAAGCAAGGTGCAAAAGAAGCAGCTGATGCAGTAAACAAAAACATCAGATAAATTTCTGCCATAAATTTTCCTGGAGACCTCAGACTTCTAGTCTGAGGGCTTTAATTTTAACTACTAAAGTGCTTGATAATTGCTTGTGCAAATTCAGAGCACTTTAAAGGTGCAACAGGTGGTTCCATTAGCCGTGCTAAGTCGTAGGTAACTTGACGGTTGGCGATCGCATCTCCCAAACCTTTTTTGATCAAGTCTGCGGCTTGTTGCCATCCGAGATACTCTAACATCATCACCCCGGATAAAATTAACGAACCGGGGTTGACTCGATCTAGTCCTGCATATTTGGGTGCGGTACCGTGGGTTGCTTCAAAGATAGCACATTCATCACCGATATTTGCTCCCGGTCCCATTCCCAGTCCGCCCACAATCGCAGCTGCTGCATCCGACAGATAATCGCCATTCAAGTTCATGGTTGCTAAAATAGAATATTCATCCGGTCTAGTTTGGATTTGTTGGAAAATGCTGTCGGCGATGCGATCGTTGACCATTACCTTGTCTTTCCACTTTCCATTTCCGTGGCTAGACCAAATCGAGTTAAGAACTGTTTCTACCTCCTTGACAATTTGAGCTTTTTTCTCTTCAGTGAAAGCATCAAACCCGGGCTCGATCGCTCTGGCATTTTCTTCGGGAGTGAGGTCGGGTTTATTTTCTTTATTGCTCAAAATCCAAGATTCCCGTTCGGTGACGCAGCAAGCGCGAAACTCGGTGGTTGCCAATTCGTAACCCCAATCACGAAAAGCACCTTCGGTATACTTCATAATGTTGCCCTTGTGGACTAAAGTTACCAACTGCTTGTGTTTGGGTAGTTGCAAAGCATGTTTG
The DNA here is from genome assembly GCA_000332255.1 of cyanobacterium PCC 7702. GTDB lineage: Bacteria > Cyanobacteriota > Cyanobacteriia > Cyanobacteriales > Nostocaceae > Chlorogloeopsis. The sequence continues at coordinate 1,006,536 of KB235926.1, forward strand.
ATCGCGCGCCGTACCAAACGCTGGGAACCAGTTCTGCTAATAGGTTTAATACCAATACCAGAGTCCTGGGGAATTCGCTTTTTACCGTGTTCTGGCGTTGCAGGAATAAGTTCTTTATTGAGATACTCAATCAGGCGATCGCCTATTTCACTACCTTGTCGCCATTCAATTCCTAAATAAATGTCTTCCGTATTTTCTCGATAAACGATCACATCAAGTTTTTCTGGACTTTTGTGGGGAGAAGGCGTTCCTGCATAGTAGCGACAGGGACGCACGCAGGCATAAAGGTCAAAAATTTGACGCAACGCTACATTCAGCGAACGAATGCCACCACCGACGGGAGTTGTTAAGGGTCCTTTGATGGCGACACCATACTCTTTAATCGCTGTCAGGGTATCCTCGGGTAAATACTGATACGTACCGTATACTTCGCAGGCTTCGTCTCCAGCGTAAACCTTGAACCAGCTAATTTTTCGCTTACCCCCGTATGCTGTTTCCACAGCAGCATCGAGCACTCTTTGCGTAGCAGGCCAGATATCTATACCTGTACCGTCGCCGCGAATAAAGGGAATAATCGGATTGTCGGGAACAACTGGTTCACCGTTTTGAAAAGTGATTTTTGCTCCAGTGGAGGGGGGGGTGATTTTTTCGTACATTTGCACACTCCTGATCGTAACGCAGCGACAATATAAGTTAATGGCGGTTAGTAGCACAAATAACTCCTATTACCTCCAGCTTGCAACTACTAACCAACTAGCCGTCTTGCTTGGAAGGCTAACAAATTTTGTCCTGTCCTGTTTTAATAAAGGTTAGAAGACAGAGTTTTTGTTCAGGAGTTAGCAGAGTCTCTGGATGCTATCTTATCGCTTGGAAGTGCAATTGGTATACTCTGAAAACAGACAGCAAACACCAGCGATGAAGAACTATATACAACAAGATTACAGTCACAAACAACAAGCAACAGTTCCGCATGGGAGAATACTGCTACTAGCTAGCGCTAAACCACAGCCAAAAGTAAGACACAGAAAATGCCAGAGTTTTTTAACTCCACAGACGCTAAAAGCGATCGCCCCATTTCCATCGGTGAAAGCATAAATATAAAAGGGTAGGTTTTGCGGGCAATTTCCTGTAAACTACTCTACGCTATCAGCATTGTCCGTAAATAGTTGTTCACCGCTCGCATTTGCAAAAGTAATGGCATGACAGAACCAATGATTGTATCAGGCTCTTCTTTTGACATCGAATCCCTGCGCCGTCAGTTAATGGCTGGGTCAACCCAAGTCCAACAACAGTTGATCCCGCAGCTAGCTGCATTGGAAAGTAAAGGATTAGATATTCTCATGGAATTTTTGCTACAACGTCGCAACTGTACTCCAACTTGGATTGATGGCAAAGCATACCAAATTTTGTACAATTCTGATTCACCTCAAGTTCGAGAATTCTTGCAAATCCATTTTCCTGAAGGCGTCGTACCTCTGAAATCAGAATGCGGTATTGATTACAGTCCCTTGCAAAAGTTACTCGTCACTCAAGATTTTCAAGGGGCCGATCGCATGACTTTACAAAAAATGTGCGAACTTGCAGGTGCTAACGCAGTCAAACGCAAATGGCTGTATTTCACTGAAGTAGATAACTTCCCCATTACGGATTTACAGACTATAAACAACCTGTGGTTGCTCCACTCCGAAGGCAAATTTGGCTTTTCGGTACAACGAGAAATTTGGTTAGCTTTAGGTAAAAATTGGGAAAATCTATGGATAAAAATCGGTTGGAAAAAAGGCTACAATTGGACACGCTATCCCCATGAATTTATCTGGGATTTAACTGCTCCCAAAGGACACTTACCCCTTTCCAATCAATTGCGAGGCGTGCGAGTAATAGCCTCTTTATTCGCTCATCCAGCTTGGTCAAAATAACAAGCAACAAGCCCCAAACAAGAATCTCTCAGAATTTTCAAACAAATATCAATCCAGGTAATTACAAATCCTAAATGCCAAATTCTACACCATCAAATCCAGTTGGGAAAAACCAAAGAATGCAAAGCTATCAACCCCAACCTATTTTCACCGCTACTCAACAAAATGAAACAGTAGTTAGGATTTTGTTTTTACTGGTATATTAGTAAAAAATTGCCGGGTGAATTACTTGAGAATGCAGAAGAATTCCACAGGGAAAAAACGCGATCGCTCTCACCCATCTCAAATCACAACTTCCACATCGAACAATGGCTAGCGTTCGTTTAGAAAATATCAAGCGCAAATTTCATAATGTTACCGCCATAGAAGATATTAGCTTTGAGATCCCCGACGGTGAATTTTGGGTATTGGTAGGACCGTCTGGATGCGGTAAGTCCACAATCTTGCGCACCATAGCTGGTTTAGAAACTGCAACTTCCGGTCAGATCTACATAGGGAATGAGTTGATGAACGATGTCCCGGCCAGAAAACGAGACGTAGCTATGGTATTTCAAAATTACGCTTTGTATCCCCACATGACGGTAGCAGAAAATATCGCCTTTGGGTTACGAATGCGCAAAGTCGATCCCAAAATTATTAAAGAACGAATTTTAACTGTAGCGCGATCGCTTTCAATCGAACACCTGTTAGAACGCAAACCAAAACAGCTTTCCGGCGGACAGCAACAACGAGTAGCATTGGGAAGAGCGATCGCCCGACAACCACAAGTTTTTCTCCTCGACGAACCTTTGTCCAACTTAGACGCTCAATTGCGAGACGACACGCGAGCTGAACTCAAACAACTACATCACAATCTTGGTATTACCACCATCTACGTCACCCACGACCAAGTAGAAGCCATGACTTTGGCTGATAAAATTGTAGTCCTGGAAAAAGGACGCATTCAACAAATTGGCGAACCGCTAAGCATTTACGCCAAGCCTGCTAACCGTATGGTAGCTACTTTTCTCGGTAGTCCACCCATGAATGTCTTACCAGCCAGATACACTGCCGCAGGCTTTGATGTCACCGGTCAAATTATACCAGCCACCGCAAGCATAAAATATAAATTGCAAGCACGAGAAGGACAAGCAGTGGATTTGGGTATCCGTCCGGAACACATTTACATAGCTGGCGAACCACAAATAACCCAAAGCACGCAAACACAAGAAACAGCACAGCTGGTAGTGGAAGTGAAAGTGGTGGAACCCCTGGGAAAGGAAACTTTGATTCGCGCCGCTTTGCCAGATTCTGGAATTACGGTAAATTTACAAACAAATGCAGGCGTGCTTCCCTACCCAGGCGATCGCCTGTTGCTGGGATTAGATTTAAGTAAATTATTTGTGTTTGATAAAAACACCGGTAATAGACTATATCCACCACCAAGCTAATTAGCCAGTTGCAAGCAGCATTTTCTTAACAGCAAAGCTAAACGTGTCTGTACTGCATCATCAAAACGACGGGGATCGAAACCACTCAGCAGGTGAATTTTATCTAATCAGTAACTGAGAGTATTTCAGTGGATAGAAAGGCGATTCACTGCAGAAGAGGGACAACAATCCTCAGCAAAAAAAGCATCAAGGGTTAATAAGTAAATAAATAGCCAATTCAGCCTTTGTTCACTCATCTCCAATACCAATTATCAAATGGCTGAGCTTAAAGTTCGATGTTGGCGTCATTTTTACCGTACACAGCTAAAGTCCTTTACCATCAACATTTTTATATTATCTGGCGGATATTCCTTTACGGTTATCTCACTGTCATGAAAATGTCTATCAATTACTAACAGATTGGGTAAAAGATCCAAAACTAGAAAAGCTTGTGCACCATAAAATGCGCTGTCAACTAGATTTGGTGAGGACCATTGGTTGTTATAAACAACAAAAAAGATTATCTTTGCACGTTCCAGAAAAGCTTTGGCAGTGGTGGAAAATATTTTCTAAAACTGGCGTTGATTATACCTATGCTAGTTGTCACTACACTGACTCGTTTGTGGATGATGTTTCAGTGCAGGACTTTCGCAAAGTGTACCGTAGATAATCACGAATCACACAAAGTGTGGCGGATTATTCTCGAGCTTGAAAATTACTACTTCGGTCGCTCAAACGATCCCAGTTGTGGTGAAGGTATTGATTGTTTTCGTTGGCAATCTGCACGCTTTGAGTAGTAGAAGTTTTAACAATTTCTGTCAGTTGCTCCAGACATTGCTGTAGTTTGTGAACCGCAGTGGCGTTGTAAAGAGATTGTTCTGCAAGGCGAGAAAGTATTTCGTCATGTCGGCTGACACTTTCAACGGTACTGGTGGCTATCTGCGCAACCTGAGTTAGTAGTGGAGACAGCTGATTTAGTATTTCCGCGTGCATTTGCAGCATCCGCTCAATTCGGTCAAGTTTGTCTGGTCGTCCGTTGTGGGTCATCGTCTCCTCTTGTTACCGTAATTGGCGGCACACAAAGCTGGCGATAAGTTTTTTTCCTCTTTTGCACATTTGTATTGTATAACGCGATCGCACCTACCGTAGATACTGAAGTTAGCAAGCACCTTACCGAGCCCAATTTTTCTGCTCACACCGTTTGTTTTTCTTGTAGGTGCTTCAATTCCCCAGGAGTAAATACACCTTTTTCTGTAATAATCGCCGTAATTAATTCTGCTGGAGTAATATCAAAAGCCGGATTGTAAAATTCTGCACCTGCTGGTGTCAAGATAGTATCGCCAATTTGGTATATCTCAGCAGGATCCCGTTCTTCTATGGGAATTTGACTGCCGTCAGCCAAAGAGAAATCAATTGTAGACAGGGGTGCGGCTACAAAAAAAGGAATGTTGTGTGCCTTAGACACTAGTGCTAAACTATACGTACCTATTTTATTTGCTGTATCTCCATTGGCAGCAATTCTGTCGGCACCCACAACAACTGCGTGGATCAAACCCTGCTTCATGCAATGGGCTGCCATACTATCAGTAATTACAGTTACAGGAATGCCTTCTTGCACGCATTCCCAAGCAGTAAGTCTTGCACCTTGCAGTCTGGGGCGAGTTTCGTCTGCAAACAATCTTGCCAATCGTCCGTGTTGCCAAGCGGAACGCACCACACCCAAAGCGGTGCCGTAACCTGCTGTTGCCAGTGCTCCGGCATTACAGTGGGTAAGCAGCGTCAGTTTTTCTGGATGGGAAGGCAGTGCCTTTAAACCGCGATCGCCTATTGCTTGACAAGTTTGTAAATCTTCTGCATTAATTGCTTGAGCAGTTTGAAAAAGAGCCGTTCTGATTTCTTCTACCGTACCCAAAGTCTCGTAGGCTACTTTCATCATCCGTGATATTGCCCAAAACAAGTTTACTGCTGTCGGGCGAGTAGAGCGTAGCATCTGCGCTACTTTCTCCAAATGGCTGAGAAATTCATCACGGTTATCTGTGCTAATTTCCCTCGCTCCAAGATAAATTCCATAGGCAGCAGCAACGCCAATAGCTGGAGCACCTCGAACAATCATTGTTTTAATTGCCACTGCCATGTCTTCGCTGCGACTGATCTCTACAAACGTATACTCATTTGGTATGCGGGTTTGGTCGAGCAGTAAAACGGCATTATCGTGCCAAATTACGGAATAAACTTGGTTTCTAAAGGAATTCATTTGCTGTGTAAAGAGGATACTAGTATCTGCACCAAGATACCAACTTGCGATCGAGCAGGCAATACCCACCTTTTTTATTGTAGGCAATCCCAGTCAAAAACTTCCGTAATTTTTTGCCTTCTCAGTCTGAGGAATCCGTTTCCAATAGTTGCAAAGACTTTTCCAACTCCATGCGCTGCTCGATATTGCGCAGTAGGTAACCGTTCATCATTGCCGAGGCTAACAGTCTTCCCAAATTGTCCCTGCTAGTAGTAATTAGCACATTAAAGCTTTCGGAAGGCAAGCCTCCCAACATACTAACAATTGTCTGTTCAATTGCTTGCAATACTTCCTTAGAAGTCGGCTTTGACAGTTGAGCAACTGTTTCCGGACTCATGGATTTAACGTATTGCCAAAGCAAGTTGTTGCTTAAAACTTCGTTACCAAAAGAATCAGGGCTGTTGCTGCTGTGACTAAATATATTGTTCACGGTACCACAAGCAAATTTTTGCAAGACTATCATTACAAAATCTACCAATTTCTTGAGTTTCAACCAGTGAGCTTAACCGAACCAAAAATTGACGGTTTCTTCTACAAATTAATGGCATATACTGCTCAAGTCCACCACCGCAGAAATTAGAAACATTCAACTCCAAAACGAGAAAACCCAGTCAGCTATAAGTTGGTTTTGTAGCTTTCCAAAAGCGTACCGTTTATTTCACTCTCTTTGTTTTTCGGGAAGAACTGCTTTTTCAGAGACAGTATTTTTTTTTTACTGAAGTTCAATAAAATGAACTGCCATCATCTTCATGCTGCTTTGTGCAAATCCTGCGTTGGAAAACTCGCGTCTTGTTCTTGCGACTTGGGATCAAGAACACGTTATTTAGCTGCTAACATTACTTAGTGCTTATTAACTCAGGTTAATAAACTTGAGCGGTGACTTTGGTATAGCTAATTTAAGTATGCTATGGCGTCCCGCAAGAACGTACTTGATGTACTCTTAGCTCAAATTCATGACAGTCTAACACTTTTTGACCGGGCCACAAGCGATCGCCTCTACGATCGAGTCGCAGTACCGTTGCGAGGTTTTCAATGGATTGGACAAGCTTACTCAAAACTCAGCAAGCTGATTTCCTTCTACGGCTGAAAAAAACAAGAACGCCTGAGGTTTCCTTGTTAGAAAGTCAGGCTAAAGGATGTCACGCTGAAATCATCAATTTTTGGGGTGAAGCGTTGGAAAAACTGTTAGCAACTGCTTGTCGCCAAGGAGAGATTTTAGCTAAAAATCCGCCTCCTACACCACCCGATTATCCTGAATTTCCTGAGTGGTCTGTACCTTTTCCAACTTACTTCCAGCAGCAAGCACAGAATTATATTTTGCGAGAGCAGATTGTTGAACAAGTTATTGCTCAACTTCTGGGCAAAATTATCAAAAAATTGCCACAAGACCCAGTAAAAAATATGCTTTTAGATGATGAAGGCAATTTGCAACGTGAAAGTAAATTTTCTTACTTTTTACCAGAGTATCCCCAAGTTAAAATTCTTGTTTGCGTAGCGGATAAAGAGAGTTTTAACAGTCTCAAAAAAGACAAAATTAAATGGTCCGTGACTCCAGAAGATGGCAAAATTTATCAATTATTTATATTTTTATGTTTGTTGTATCCGATTAATGGCAAAAGAGGTTATGAAAAACAAGCTATAGTAGCCGGTTTTCTAACTCCAAATCAAATGGAATTGGGTGAGCCAAAAATTGACGTTACTCCTAGTCAGTTATTGTATGCAGGAGGATTAAGCTGGTATTTAGAAACAGCAATTACCAAGGGCAATCAACCACCTTGGGACGAAGTTACAGTAGCAGAAAATACTCAAACCGTACCGCCGGAGCATCCCCTCAAAAAGATAATAGGAGACTGGGAGTGCTGGCAAACTTTGAAAGGACACACAAAAGGAATTAACTGTCTGGCCTTTTGTCTGGAAAATCGCAACGGTCGAACCTCAGCTTTGCTAGCAAGCGGTAGTCGTGGAGAAACAAAGCTATGGGATTTACATAAAGGAGAGTTGATATGCACATTATCAGAACATCCTTGGATGCTGTCGGGTTTGGTAGATGAAATTAATGCTTTAGCCTTCAGTCCAGATGGTCAAAGTACTTTAGAAGGACATAGGGGTGAAGTATGTGCTATTACCCTCAGTCCTGACGGACAAACAATTGCTAGCGGTAGTGCAGATAAAACTATTAAGTTGTGGTATCTTCCCACTGGTGAACTTCTAGGTAGGTTCACGGGTCACGCGCATACGGTAACGGCTGTAGCGTTTACTGCTTGTGGGGAAATGTTGGTGAGCGGAAGTTTGGATAAGACGATTAAAATTTGGCAGCGCAGTGGAATGGAAGAATGCAGATAGCAGAAAGCATAAGGGACACTCCCAGAATTTGCTCCAGTTTTGATGGAAATAGTTAGGAGCCATCCCTTTTTTAGGAGCTTTCTGCAGGTAGCTAGTGAGCTAAGTGCAATCGTGTTTGACCTTTTGCGTTAGCCTTCTGGATTTGCAGTTGTTTGGGATTTTTTCTTTTTGAGGACAACACCAATACCGCCAGCTAGCAAGGTACCTGCTATGGTGAGAGGTTCGGGTACGTTTTCGCTGTTTTGGAGAGATATCTTGTATCCGAGGGGCTCGTCGCCTGTAGATTCCGATGCGTAGGAAGCAACAGCAATAGTGTAAAGACCGGAATTTGGTAGAGTAAAGGTTGCTTGGGAGTCGCCCCACAATCCGTTTGGCGTGGCTGGTGGTAGTTCGTCATCTCCATAGGCAACTAGGGGAGTGGTAGCGCCATCTGAAAAGATGTCAGTGTAGTTATCGGTATCTGTTTCAGTTCCAAACCATACACCAAAAACTGGGTCGAGGGCGTCTACGGTTCTTCTGAGCGTAACCGTGGCGCGATCGCCTGCTTGACCTGAAAAACTCCAGAATCTCCAGGCAGAGGGGTTTCCCGTATTGTCTCCTCCTGGAACTATGCCAGTTCGGGTACTACCGAAAGAAAGATTGCCTTCAAAGGTGACCGCTGCAGCTTGGGCGCGGTGGAGTGCTCCTAGAGTTAGGGCTGTTGCTGTTGCAGCTAGAATAGAGAAATTTTTGACAACAGCGCTGGTCTTGTTCGCTAACTTCATCACAAAAAATACTCCTGTTTCTGATTTTTGTGTAGGGGGAAAGTGAATTTCCCGACTTTTTGTCAACTCAGTATTAATACTGAGAAAATTCTGGTTGGCTTTTCCAGGTTATACAGCCTGTTTCACAAAAAATTGACACGAAATAATATTTTTTTATATCTTTGGAAACAGTAAAAAAACGATCGCCCAGAGAGAGCGATCGTTTGGTTGCACCGATCTATACTGACCGTTAAACCAGCAATGTCTGCATCAAAGGTTTATCTGGCGATAATTTTCCCGTGCGCAACCATTCTTCTAATTCAGCAGGTGCTTTGGCTTGGTTGAGTTTTTCCCGCAACTGGGGACCTTCTAGGATTTCTTTTTGCAACAGTTCTTGGGCGATTTCCTCCAACAAGTCGCGGTTATCGTGCAGAATTGTCAAGGCAATGTGGTGAGCATCATCAACTATTTGCTTGACCTCACGGTCGATTTCCTCAGCAACTTTTGGACTAATGGCTCGACGCGGGTTGGTGTAGCCTTCGAGAAATTGTTGTTGAATTTTCTCAAATGCTACAGGTCCGAGGCGATCGCTCATTCCGTAAAGGGTGACGTAGCGTTCGGCTAAGTCAGTAGCTTTTTGGATATCGTCGCTAGCACCGGTAGAAACCCGACCAAAAACAATTTCTTCTGCAGAACGTCCGCCTAACAAGGTAGCAATGCGACCGCGAATTTCGTCTTCTATCATCAAAAAGCGGTCTTCTTCGGGCATTTGGATGGTATAACCCAAAGCACCCACGCCTCTGGGAACCACGGAGATTTTTTCTACTTTGCCAGCACCAGGCATTAAAGCACCGACGATGGCGTGACCAACTTCATGATAGGCGACAGTCTTTTTCTCTATTTCATTCAACACGCGAGAGCGTTTTTCCAAACCAGCGACCACGCGCTCGATGGCTTCATTAAAATCAGCCATTGTTACTGCTTGACGGTTTTGTCGCGCTGCTAGCAGTGCAGCTTCGTTGACCAGGTTAGCTAAATCGGCGCCAGCAAAACCGGGTGTACGAGCGGCTATTACCCCCAAATCAACATCTTCTGCGAGTTTAACGTTGCGGGCGTGAACTTTGAGAATTGCTTCTCTACCGGATTTATCGGGACGATCCACCACAACTTGACGGTCAAAGCGTCCAGGACGGCGTAATGCTGGGTCTAGAATTTCTGGACGGTTAGTGGCTGCAATGATAATTACACCCGTATTGGCATCAAACCCATCCATTTCCGTCAGTAATTGGTTGAGGGTTTGTTCTCGTTCGTCATTACCCCCTATGATTGGTCCCGGACCGCCGCGAGATTTACCCAACGCATCTAATTCGTCAATAAAGACGATACAGGGAGCTTGTTGTTTGGCTTGTTCAAACAAGTCACGAACGCGTGCAGCGCCTACACCTACAAATAATTCGATAAATTCCGAACCGGAGATGCTGAAGAAGGGAACGCCAGCTTCGCCAGCGATCGCTTTTGCTAGTAAGGTTTTACCTGTTCCCGGAGGACCTACCAGCAAAACTCCTTTGGGAATTTTGGCGCCTAAACGAGTGTATTTAGGAGCATTTTTGAGAAAGTCGACAATTTCTTCCAGCTCTGCTTTTGCTTCATCGACACCAGCTACGTCACTAAATTTGACACCAGTACTACCTTCCGAGTAGATGCGAGCTTTACTTTTGCCCACAGTTAATGCTGCAGGGCCACCACCACCCCGGTTGAGTAAAAATCCCCAAATCCCAAAGAAGATCAAAGGCGGTACAACCCAGCTTAGCAGAGTACCGATCCAACCGTTTTGGTTTGGTGGTGGTGCAGCAAATTTCACATTGTGCTCGCGCAGGATTTTGGGTAAATCCAGATCCACTGCTACTGGTGTCGTCTGGAAAATCTGTTCTATAGTTTGACCGTCGGGGGTTTGGGTTTTAACGGTGTATTCGATGCGATCGCTTCCCACAATGGCGCGATCAACTTTACCTGCTTGCACTTGGGCGATAAAGTCGCTGTAGGGAACTTGTGGCAATCTTGGTCCCAAAAAGCTGGGAACAATAAAGTTAAGCAGTAAAAGCAAAGTGAAAAAAATTAGCAAGCTACCGCCAAACTGGCGTAGTTTTGGTGGTTTGAATTGATTTTTGTTATTAGTTTCTACAGGCATTTTTAATTTCGTCTCCAAGGCAGAAGTTTTTATTTTTGGTTAGTAGTTAGTTATTTCCTCCTAACCACTATCAACTTAATAACAGTGCAAATAAACCACACAAAGCAATACCGTCAAATACGCCAGCACCTCCGATACTCAAGACTCCTGAACTTTTGGCTTGAATATCCTTAAGGTGTAACAAGTCTGCACCGATTAAAGTTCCAAGAATACCGCCAGCAAAGGCAACTGGAGCAGCATGGGACGGCGCCAATAAAGTTGCAGATAGCGCAGCTGTTAAGGGTGCAAGCAAGGGATTCATTTGAATACCTATTCCCGGTACTACTCGCGATGCATAGTAGCTAACAACTGTAACAATGGCAGTAACTAATAAAATTGCAACGGCATTTCCTTGAGTAAATTGATACAGCGCCAATACCACAGGAATTAAACCACCGCCAACGTTGAGAGCAATTACGGTAGAGTGCTGGACTTTTCGCAGCGGAATTCCCCAAAATTCTCTCAGCCATAGATCGATAAAGTCATCTGCAACGGCAACGGTGGATTGAGTACGGTAGATGGGAATATTGATAGTGCTGCCTAAAATTACTAATGTCAGTAGTATAAGGGCGACGTTGGGAGAAAAGCCCAACTTGGCTACTGCTATTTCTACTATATCTACTGCTACGCTCAACCACAAAAAGGGTATAAGCAGCAGTAGCAGGATAAATAGCAGCAGCGAGACTGGTAAATAGATCATGGCGGTGTACGAGCAGGACGCTAATAGAAGCTTAGATTCCCAATTGAGTTGAGGAACCGGTTGTGTTTTTAGTTCTGCTTGAGTTTATTGTAAAGATTGGGCGTTACAATTTGCTTTCGTAGATACCCTCCACAAAAATAGGAATTGCCGTACTGTGATGAAAAGCCAACTGGGATTTGTTTTGGAAGTATTTTTACTGTCTGCCGTTATTTCTGTTTTGATTAAATACGCGGGTCCTTACCTACCTATTGCCCAAACAACGACAAATGTCTTGATTATAGTATTTTCACCGACTGCATGCTTGGCGATCGCTTTGTTATGGAGAGCAAACAAAACTAAGAAAAATTGCTAAAATCAGCTAACTTAGCTGGTGTGCAAACAACAAGCAGTTTTTTAACTGCCAGGAGATAGGATGTGAATCTAGGTCAGTGGATTGGCTTGATAGCGTTAATTGTCTGTTTGTATATTTTGTGGCAAATACGTGAAGTACTGTTATTGATATTTGCTGCAGTTGTCTTAGCTACAACTTTAAATCGTTTGGTAAGACGTTTCCAACGCTCGGGAATGAGTAGAGGATTTGCCGTATCTTTATCTGTAGGTATTTTTCTCGCTGCGATCGCGGGTTTTTTTTGCTTGATTGTACCGCCGTTTGTGCAGCAATTCCACGAATTAACTTATCGAGTTCCCAAAGGTTTTCAACTTTTAAATAGCTGGCTAGATCAGCTAGAAACTCGCATTCCCGGTCAACTTGCTCCCTACATTCCCGATATAAATAGTTTGAGCAAACAAGCACAACCTTTAATCAATCGTTTATTAGGAAGTTCTTTTGCTATTGTTTCTAGCTCATTAGAAATTATTTTGAAAATTTTACTGGTATTGGTGCTGACGGGAATGTTTTTAGCCAATCCCATCGCCTACCGCAAGTTATTCATACGCTTGTTTCCTTCGTTTTACCGACGCAGGGTAGATGGAATTTTAGATCTGTGTGAAGTTTCCTTGGAAGGATGGGTCATAGGTGCTGCGATCGCTATGACTTTTGTAGGAACCATGAGTACGATCGGCTTATTCGTGCTGCGGATACCTTCAGCTTTGGCGTTGGGAGTCCTGGCGGGATTTATGAATTTAATACCCAATCTCGGACCTACCGTTAGTGTAGTTCCAGCCATGGCGATCGCGCTTTTGGATACTCCTTGGAAATCCCTGGCTGTTTTGGGTCTTTACTTTATCATCCAACAAACAGAGGGTAATTTCCTCACACCAATTGTTATGGCACATCAAGTGTCCCTGCTACCAGCAATTACGTTAATTTCCCAACTATTTTTCCTCACTTTTTTTGGTCCTTTAGGTTTATTACTAGCGCTACCGTTGACAGTTGTAGCCAAAATTTGGGTCCAAGAAGTTTTGATCAAAGATGTTTTGGATCGATGGGAGAATCACAAGTCTTCCAGAGAAACGGAGTTTGTTGTTGTTGGTAGCAAACCACTTTTGCGCTGCTCGACAACGGATGCTATCACTGACCAAACTCAGCCAACCCAGGATGGTGGAATTGCAAATCCTGAAGACTAATGCTTCAAATCTTTCTCATGCCGGGTGCAAATTCTGTTCTCAACTCCTGTTAATAGAATCGCCAGTAGATTTGGCCTGTGGCTTCTCAAGCTACTTTTTGTTGCAGTTTTGCTACCATCTCAGCACGGGCGGAAACTTCTAATTTGCGAAACATCCGTTTTAAAGCTTGCTTGACGGAATTTTGAGTAATGAAAAGTTTTTTTCCTATCTCTGGGTTGGTTAACCCTTGCGCTACCAATTCAGCTATTTCTAACTCTCGTGGAGTTAGGCGGCTAACTAACGGAGAGTGAAATGTTTTTGGTTTTGCTCTTAAGGTAGCAATTTTTGCAGATAAATGCAAGCATAAAGCGCTCAGATCTGCCAGATCGTTAGCATCAAAAGCAGGACTACCGCAAGCACGGGCTAGATTTAGCGTTCCCACTACACGACCGTTGCAGATTACAGGACCGCTCATTACGTGAGCGTGATCGTGGCGCGGACAAATTTCTTTCCAGTCTTCAGGAGCGAGTATCAATTGTTCGTGAGCGGGAGCGTGGCGTTCTACCACGTAGCGCCCCACGGGGTTACCTTGCAGACAAACTTGAGGAATGGTTTGCACGCTAATATCCCTTGTTGGCAAGTCTTCTAGCAAATACAAACCCCAACGTTCCACGCCAAAATGCTCGCCCACTGTATTTGTGAGAGCTAGGTACAGTTGTTGCTCGTTTTGGGCATTGGCGATCGCATCAAACAAAGCATGAAGAGAACGACTCATACAGCGCACTCAAAGGTGTACCCGATTGGGGACTAGGCAGAACTTCACAATTACCTCTATGCTAACTAATAGCAATAAATCTAGAAAGATAGCATAATTGACAAATATTTAGGAGAAAAGCGTGACTGCAACACAAGTTTCTGCCCAAGAACTTTTCCGGGCTGCTTACGAGAACCGTTACACTTGGGATCGTAATTTTCCTGGCTATACTGCAGATGTCACCTACAAACTTAACGAAAAAGTATTTACAGGTAAACTACGCATTAATGCCGATCTCAAAGCAGAAGTTTTTGAGGTAGAAGATGAACAGGCAAAGCAAGCGATTCACAACCAAGCTTGGGAAATAGCCATTCATCGCATTCGTCGCAGCTTTGAAGAAACTCATGGTGCCAATACGTTTAGTTATGGTACTACTGACGAGACAGGTGCAGTGGAAATTATTGTTGGCGGTAAGTCTGAAGGCGATAAATACAAAGTTCGCAATAATATAGTCAGCTTGGTTCATCGCCACATTCACGGTGTTGTTGTCACCATTAATACCTTTACTACCCATGATACGGAGGAAGGATATCTTTCTCACACCTACGACTCCGTATATCAGGATCCCAAAACTGGCGAGCAAAAAGGCGGTAGAAGTGAATTCTTAGATGAGTACGAAAAAGTAGGTGGCTATTATATTCTCAAAAGACGGGTAATTCGCACGGAAACCCAAGGAAAATTATCAATTCAAGAATTTATTTTCTCTAACATTAAATTGTTAGAACCTGCAGCTAGCTGACTAAATTTGCAATCAAGTCACACATAATAAAGCATGGCGTGGATTTCCTCCACGCACAAGTTGTTTTTTACAAGTAAAGGAGCGCTAGGGAATAGCGTTGCTGGAATAAGTGCGATCTAAATGCGCGCATTCAGTAGTAAATTGATCGTGTGGTGATGCGATCGCCCTAGCAGCGCAAACTAATAGTAACTATGACAAGAAAACTATACTATACCCAGCGCTCGCCCTACGCCCGCAAGGTTCGTATTGTTTTGGCAGAAAAACAACTTCCCTGCGAGTTAGTAGAAACGGATATCAAGCGAAAATCGCCAGAATTTTTAAGTCTAAATCCCATTGGCAAAATTCCCGTCTTGGTAGACGAAAACGGACTGACATTTTGGGATTCCACACTGATTGTCGAATATCTGGACGAAACCTACCCACACCCACCTTTTTATCCCCGCGATCGCCTCGAAAAGCTGCGCTGTCGCCAAGGAGAGGAATTAGCGGATTCCCTGATCGACCGGGTGGTTGCATTGTGGTACGAGACTGGTAAAGCTCCCAAAGCAGACGAGCAACTACAAGCTTACTACCAACAAGAAATTGACCGATTGCTTTTTGTCTTGGAAAATAAATTGGACTTTAGCAGCTATCTTCTTAATGACCAGTTTACGGCAGTGGATGTAGCAGCAGTCTCAGGATTAGGATACTACACTTTCAGATTTGGCAAGAATTGGCAGTTACGATACCCAAAGTTAACTAGGTGGTTTGAGCGCTTACACCAACGACCGTCGCTACAATCGACGCTACCAAAAGCGTAGTAATTTTGACCGTCAAAAACTGTGATTGAGCTTGTATATTATGGACTGCAATTTTTCACCTTGACGAGTCCTAAATTGCAGATTTTGAATCTGCTGCAAACATCCTCAACTACGGTTTTTGATATTCTCTTTTCGAGTAAACCTTTCAAAAATTCTCTCTGCTGCTATAAAAGGAATTAGGAGGGAGTGCAAACACCCTCCTTTTCGATCAGGCTAACGCTCTTACTGTATTATGTTCTTCTTTTTATAAGAACCGCGAGCTTGTGAAAACAGTAAATATACGGTTATTTTTCTCAGTAGGAACAAAAGTTCTGGAGTGTACTTAAGAGCTAGCTATCATCTATTGCGTTCAATTTCTCTGGATTTATTCAAGGGTCGACACGGCGTTCCCCAACAAATTTGTCCGGAGGGTATATCATTAAAAACACTGCTGCGTGCACCAATAACAGCATTTGCTCCAATTTTCACTCCTGGTGCAATGAAGCAATCTGCTGCAATCCACACTCCGTTATCGATATGGATGCTTGCTGTTGTCAAACCGAAAGCTGGATCGTAGAGGTCGTGACTACCAGTACATAAATAACTTTTTTGGGAAATCACGCAGTGTTGTCCTATATAGATTTCGTCCAGACTGTACAGTACCACATCATCTCCTATCCAACTGTAGTCGCCGATGGTAATTTTCCAGGGATAGGTAAAACGAGCAGTAGGTCTAATGATAACTCCTTTGCCGATACGAGCACCAAATAAGCGCAGTAAGGTACAGCGCAAATTATTGAAAGGATGAAGAGTCAGAGGAAAGGCGATCGCCTGCACAAACCACCACAACAAAATATACCAGCCCGGACGGCCCCGGTCAAACCAGGATTGGTCATATTTGCGTAAATCTATCAAAGGTTGTTCGCTAGTCATTACTGTTTCCCTGGTGTTTCCCCTGTTTTAACTCACACTTAAGGTTGATTTGGGATTGAGCTTACCGCCGCACTGACGTAATTCGTAAAGTTTGACACCAATTTGATATTCGTATTGACTTAAAAGTCTTGCATATATATAACCTGCTCTGCCATCTAAAAAACCACCTTGGATTATGTAGAATAGTACGAATCGCAAAAATGGTTTAAATGGCAATCGCACCCAAATTTTTTTGAAAAAGCGCTTGCGTTGCACTGCATCTCCAAACAAATTAGCGCCGATGGTACCGCCATCATCTTGATTTGTAAGTAGATTTAAGTACACGCGCGCTTCCCAGTTAGAATAACGGTTGTGTCTTTCCAGCCAGTGATAAAGATCGCGGAAGTCTTGGTGGATGATGTCGTTTTTTAAATACCCTACCTTTCCCTCTAAAACTACGTGTTCGTGAACTTCGTTATCGCCGGTGTTAGGGATATCTTCTGTCTTGAGGTTTTCGTAACGACCTTTTTTATGCTTAAATAAACGCAAATTCCAGTCAGGATACTTACCACCGTGGCGAATCCATTTCCCTAAGAAAAATACACGACGGTTGAGATAGTAACCATTGTATTCTGGATTTTGAATTGCCTGAGCAATTTCTTCCCACAGTTGGGGGCTAATGCGTTCGTCGCAATCAACAATTAATACCCATTCATTTTGGAAGGGTAGATTTTCTAACGACCAATTTTTCTTTTTGGGCCAGTGTCCGTTAAAATAAAATTGTACAACTTTAGCGCCGTAAGTGAGGGCAATTTCTACGCTTTTATCGGTGCTTTGGGAATCTACGACAAATATTTCGTCAGCACTGTGCAAACTGGCTAGACAATCGGGTAAGTTTGCTTCTTCGTTTTTAGCCGGAACTAAGACAGAAACTGGTATTTTAGATAGTGACATAATATCATAACTTTGATAGTTATCTTGTTATTTTCAAACCCTGAATAGCAGCATTTAAATACCCTATTTGACCGTAGGCGTATACGAGTTTGTCAAATCGCTCTGCAGGATCGGAAATATGTTGTAAAGCTTGATATAAACCACGCAAAAATCGTTCGCTACCACGACGCAATTGTTCTACAGTAGTTGTAGAGCCAGCGATTTTTTCCCGATAACACTCGCTAATTCCTTGCCACCAACCCCGATTTAAAAACCAAGAGGGTTTGAGACGTTCGGGAGCAACATGATGAAACACGTGGGCAGAGGGAAGGTAGGCAACTTGCCAACCTTTTTGCAGAGCGATTTCAGTAATGTGCAGTTCTTCGTTGGATAATAGTTTTGTGCCGATGCGACCTAAATAAGGATGAAAACCGCCAATTTCTTCTAGAAAGCTGCGTCTGAGAGAATAGTTTAAGCCTCTGGGAGTTAAACTTGGCTTGTCTATGTAGACGATAGTGTCACCCAAATCATAAGCACCCAGATTAACTGCTAAACCCGGGGATAACCAAGGTGGTGGTTGGGTGTGTTCGGGCCATAACAAGCTCACTTTCCCGCCAGCGATCGCTAGTTTGGGATGATTTTGATAGGCAAGGTACAGCGTTTGCAGCCAGGATTTGCAAGCTATGGCATCATCATCAAGGTATGCTAAAATCTCGCCTTTGGCAACACGAGCACCGGTATTGCGAGCTACGGATAGGCCGATAGTCGGTTCGAATACGTATCTAAGGCGAGGATGGTTGGCTCTTTGTTCTACAACCGAACGAGTGCGATCGCTCGAACCATTATCTACAACTATCACATCAAAGTCCATGGCAAATTCTTGGTACAAAAGACTATCTATAGCTGTACCTAAATAGCTATCTCGATTGTGAGTACAGATAATGGCAGAAATTGTCGTTTCTGGCATAGACAACAAGCGATCGTCACGAGTGGGTAGAAATTGTCATTTGTTGTTTTAGCTAGTTACTCTTTTTCAGCAATTCTTACGAACAAGAAAACGGTTGAGTTTGTTGCCAACTAATGACAAAATCCACTACTTTTGGCAATAATCTATACCAAAAACTCGACATTGCCAACCGAATTTCTTCGGAGATATTCCTTGGGTTTACTGGTCTGAAATACTGCTGCGTACAACCACAAGACTTTCTGCAAGCTTTGTCAGCCGAGCTTCTATGTTTTGTTTGCGTCCTAAAAGTTGGCGCAATTTATGATACCTAGCAATTGCCATGCTAACACTGGCAACTTGTTCTGGAGGACAAGGACAGGACCACAGGGTACCAGAAGCATCTAAACCACACAAATGGTAGCTGGTGCGGGGCGATTGAGAAGATACTTTTTTTTGTTGAGCACAAATTTCCTCTACATAATCCATAAGACGGTCAACTTCCGCATGGCGGAAGGTAGCAGTTTGTACTTTTTTCCCTTCAGGAGTGCGGGACTCTAACCAACCGTTGATAATTGGTCCTTCCAAATAAACATCTTGTATTTGCCGCACAATTGTCTGTAACTCTGCTTGCCAGCGAGCGACAATTTCCTGTATTTCTTGCAACAGATTCGCAGCCAAGGCCGGATTGGCTGCATGGCGATGATTACTGAAGCTGGGAGTTTTAAATTTAGGTAGGACTGGCATTTGGCCACCTGAAAAAGTTTGTACTGGAGTTTGGCAAAACTGAGAATTTTCTTGGGGAGATTGCTGTTGAAGCTGATGGTGGGGTGGATTTTCTTTTGCTGGTTGTTGTGCAGTTCCAACACTGATCCGAAAAGATAAAGGTCGCTTGGCCGTATTTCCTGACTCAGTGGTGTGGCGATTGTCCAGGTCGTGCAGAGTTGCTTCAATACGCTTCAAACTTGCTTTCATAAAAATCTCTAGCCTAGGTTGTAAGTTTTGGTGTTTAATAGTGCTGAATCAGATGTTTTGGATTTTTGACTAAATTTGTCAGTTCCTCAACTATGGTTGAGTATTAATTGTATCTAGTTATATTTGTTCGCTGTCAAAAATCCCATCAGTGAAATGGAAAGATTCTGAATGACAAATTGCAACCCTAGTTAATTAAAAGATACTAAGGAAATCGCATTGAGTAAAGTTATTCTAGTTACGGGTCCTGCACGTTCTGGTAAAAGTGAATGGGCGGAAATAATAGCGATGCAGTCACAAAAAACAATAATTTATGTAGCAACAGCAACTTTCAATTCTAGCGATCGCGAGTGGCTGCAACGCATCGAACAACACCAAAAACGCCGTCCCCAAGATTGGGTAACATTGGAAGTACCTGTAGAATTAGCTGCTACCCTTGCCAAAAGCAAAGCAAATACTTGTCTGTTGATAGATTCTTTGGGTAGTTGGGTAGCTAATTTACTGTCTCTGGAAGAATCAACCTGGGAAAGCACCGTGCACAATTTATTAGAAACAGTGAAATTGGCAAAAGCAGATATGATTTTTGTAGCGGAAGAAACAGGATGGGGTGTAGTACCAGCTTATCCTGAAGGTCGAACTTTCCGCGATCGCTTGGGAAGTTTAGTACGCCAATTAGGTGTAATTGCCGAAGCTGTTTATCTGGTTACCGGCGGTCACGCACTTAATCTTCGCGTTATTGGTACTCCACTGCCGATGGGAAATCAAAAGGCAAGATAATGCCGCCAAGGGTGAATCAACAACCATTCTTTATTTTTTATTCCAAATTTGCCAGTTCCAAATTAGAAATTAAAAATTTAGGATTAGAATTATGGCATCCCGACAAGAAGTAAAAAAATATCTAGCCTATTGGTTTCAACTAGGCAAAAGGGTGGTTATCGGTAACGGTAAAGATACCTTGCGGCCGAAATCAGTAATAGCAGGCGATCGTTACAGCGAAGAATTTGAAGAATGCTGGCAAAAAGTTACCTCACCCCAAGCAGGTAACTGCTATTTAGAAGGTACCCAAGAAACCATAGCCGAATTATTAACACCCGCCTGGGAAATGCACACCTGCGCGCGCTGCTGTATGCCAATACCAGTAAAAAGTTTAGGAATGCCACCCGAGCTTTGTCCCTGCAATGATTTACCAACCTGGCCCAATACAGAACTACCACTTCCACGCAGTCCTGTTAACAGCCAACAAAAATTGAAGTCCATTCGCGATCGACTTTTAGATAATAACAGCTCATCCAAGTAGATAGTGTGAATTAGGTTTTATCTCCAGACGCCAGAACATAATTTTTCTCGGCGTCTTTGCTTTATGGGTGTGGAAAAATTTTTGCTGTGTAATAGTGTATAGGTTAGGTTTTTAAATACTACCTTCAGCACTGTACAATCAGGAAAGTATTCACTACAAACTTTAATTGCATTTAGTTTCTAAGCTGAAATTGCCATTTGATACAATCCTCCTAAAGGAAGATTTTTGAATGTATTTTTCGGAAATACTAATACCTTAAACCTGCAATGATATTTTCTCAAGCAGGCAATAAAGTTGGCAGAAATTGTTAATGCGAGAAATATTGTCTACCGTATATCGTAGAAATCAAGCAACAAGTTGAGCAAGCTAAATCAAAGTGGCAATAATAAAAGCTTAGTCAACTTGAATTCACGTCAGACAAAGGAGTCAACCATGGAATTTAATTTGTTTACAGATCTATCTGAAGAACAACAAGAACTGACCTCTGGTGGCGGTCAACTCATTAGCGCTAGCGAGTATGACGCTACTAAGTTTGAGTATCAACTAGTAAGTCTCAACAAGGCTATTGCTTCTGGTCCGGGAGGTTCTGCAGTTGTTAGCAACTTAGCAACTGCATTCGTATACACATCTGCCGATCAATGGCTGTATCTGAAATTTAATTAAACCCGGTAGTACAAATTTCTACTTTCTACTAAAAAGATTCTAGGGACTGATACGGAAGTAGGGTCTCTGGATTTCTCCTAACTAATTTTTGCAGTTTATAAATCAGGTGACAAATGGAAACTGGACTGTTTTTAGAGTTATCAGAAGAACAGCAAGAAATGACCTCTGGTGGCGGTCAACTCATTGGCGCTAGCGAGTATGACGTCACCAAATACGAGTTACAATTAGTTAATCTTAACAAGACAATCGCTTCTGGTCCCAACGGCTCTTTTATAACTAAGAGATTGTCAACCGCATTCCTTCTCACCTCTGCTCAACAATATCTAGATTTGGACTTCAACTAAACTTCATCTGAGTACAGCGAATGGGTTGATGAATCAATCGAGTTTAGTAGTGTAAACAGATTCCAGAGTCTTATACTCTGGAGTCTTTACCAAATTAATTACCTGCAGAGCGCGACAATAGAAAAATGAAACTACAAGATTCTTTTTTGACATTAGAAGAACTAAAAGACGAGTCTGCTGAAACTATATCAGGTGGTGTTTCAACACCACAGCTACCAACGTTTCCGACTAACTTACCGTTCAATCCATTTGCAAATCAAGGAAGTACGGCAGCTGAAGAAAGTCCAGAACAAAGTATTACAAAAGCAAGTGGAGAAATACGGGAGGCAAAGAGTTTACTTAGACTTGTAAAAAGTGCCTTCTAACAATCTCAAAATTTTTGAATGTAAAAAGAATTATTTTGGTGCTCAATTATCTACAACAGCTGTGTATTATATAGTGTGGTAGTAATTTTGAGGTATAAATAATGTCAGTTTCCAAAACTCCATTCTCAAATTCTCAATCCTTAGAGCCAAAATTGTTTTTGGAGTTATCTGAGCAGGAACAAGAAGCTGTTGTGGGGGGATACAATTTTTTCATTCAAAAAACGGCGATAAATACTTTTGCAATTAACGAAGAAAGTGTTTCTAACGGTAGCACTAGTGCTTCATTAAAGCAACAAACTGGCTATAGTTTCTCCCAACTCACTTTTGGCTTTGATTTGAGTAATCTGTTTGGTGGAAACACTATAAGTAGAATGCGTCGATATGGTTACAGTCCTTTAAACATGATCTACAAATTGCTTTTGTATCTGTTTATGTAAGTTAGACTCCAAAAGTATAGATTGAGAAAGAACTCTGGTGAGTTCTAGCTTCCAGTACCTTGGATGAGATACCAATGAAGTATAAAGTTGTCAAACAGCATAGTGAAGAGGACTGCGGCGCTGCTTGTATTGCTTCTATTGCTAAATATTACGGGCGTACTTTCACTCTCAATCATATTCGTGAAGTAGTAGGTACTGGCCAGTTTGGGACTACTTTACTAGGGCTAAAACGAGGGGCAGAAGCACTAGGATTTAACGCCCGTCCAGTGAAAACTTCACCAGAGCTTTTAAACCGCATCAACGAAGCACCTCTACCAGCAATTATTCACTGGCGGGGAAATCACTGGGTAGTTTTATACGGAAAGAAAGGTAAAAAGTGTGTAATTGCAGATCCTGCTGTAGGCATTCGTTATCTGACTAAAAAAGAATTAGCGGATAATTGGAATGATTGGTTAATGCTGTTATTGCAGCCAGACCCAATTCGCTTTTTTGCCCAAAAGGATGACGAAGTTGGTGGCTTTTGGCGCTTTTTGAAACGAGTTTGGATTTGGCGCGGTATTTTGGCGCAAGCAATTCCATTAAACTTAATTTTGGGGATACTGTCGTTAGCGTCCCCTTTTTTACTGCAAATTCTCACCGATGATGTACTGGTTCGGGGAGATACGAGACTGTTAACTACTGTAGCAATAGCTGTAGTAGTAATGCATTTTATTTCTAAAAGTTTATCTTTTGTACAGTCGAATTTAATTGCTCACTTTGCCCAACGACTGCAATTAGGTTTAGTCCTAGAATTTGGGCGACAAATTCTGCGATTACCTCTTTCTTATTACGAAGCACGTCGCAGTGGAGAAATTGTCAGCCGCCTGCGGGATATTGACCAAATTAATCAGTTAGTTTCTCAAGTTATTATTGGTTTGCCCAGCCAGTTTTTTATTGCATTAGTTTCTTTATGTTTCATGCTGTTTTATAGTTGGAAACTAACTGCAGTAGCTATGGTTATTGCTGTGGTCATGACCGTATCTACAATTTTATTTCAACCTACTTTGCGCTTGAAAACCCGAGAATTATTAGTTCAGGAAGCAGAAGCTCAAGGTGTTTTAGTAGAAACGTTTAAAGGAGCTTTAACACTTAAAACTACCACGGCTGAACCTCAGTTTTGGGATGAATTTCAAAGCCGATTCGGTCATCTAGCTACTCTCACGTTGAACACTATTCAAATTGCTATTGTCAATGTTACGTTTTCTGGTTTGATAGCTGCCATTGGTAGTGTAGTGTTGTTGTGGTTTGGTGGTTATTTAGTTATTAGACCGGAGGAAAATCTCAGTATTGGACAATTACTGGCGTTTAATGCCATGAATGGCAATTTCCTTGCCTTGATTAGTGGCGTTATTAGCTTTGTTGATGAGTATACCCGCGCCAAAACTGCTATTCAACGTCTGACGGAAGTGATAGATTCTACTCCCGAAGATGATAATAACGGGAAAAAACAGTTTGCCAAAATTCCTGGAGATGCAGATATTATTTGTACTAATATTAGTTTTCACTATGCGGGTAGACTAGATTTACTGCAAGATTTTTCCTTAACAATTCCCGGTGGCAAAGTTGTTGCTTTGATTGGTAAATCTGGTTGTGGAAAAAGTAGTTTGGCGAAGTTACTTGCGGGTTTGTATCCGCTGCAGTCTGGAAATATTCGCATTGGGCTTTATAATTTAGACGACCTTGCTCTTGATTGTTTGCGCCAACAAATAGTTCTTGTTCCTCAGGAAGCTCACTTTTGGAGTCGTTCAATTATTGAAAATTTTCGTTTGGGAGCACCGCACATCTCGTTTGAGCAAATAGTCAAAGCTTGCCAAATTGCAGAAGCTGACGAATTTATAAGTAAGCTTCCGGATAAATACCAAACAGTTTTAGGAGAATTTGGAGCTAATATTTCTGGTGGACAACGTCAGCGATTAGCGATAGCGCGAGCTATAGCAACGGATCCACCGGTCTTAATTTTAGATGAATCTACTGCTGGTCTCGATCCGGTGAGTGAAGCGCAAGTTTTAGATAGATTATTACAGCATCGTCGTGGAAAAACGACGATTTTGATTAGTCACCGTCCTCGAGTAATTAGTCGTGCTGATTGGATAGTTTTTTTAGAGCAGGGTAAGTTAAAACTTCAAGGTTCTGTGGAGGAGTTAAGTTCTCTACCAGGAGATCATTTAGATTTTTTAATTCCTTGAAACCAGAAAAATAGCTAAAGGAAACTAATTAAATTATGCTCTTCACTCACAATCAAAAACTGCTTCCCTCGGTGAGCACTGATGAATTCCTACCTCCTGTAAGTCGCTGGACATCCCTAGCAGGGATGTTTCTCGTTACTAACGTTGGTATTGGAATTGCTCTGGCTTCTTATATTAAGTACAACGTAACTGTAAAAGCTCCTGCACTGGTGCGTCCTGCGGGAGATATCCGAGTGGTACAACCGGAAATAGAGGGAACCGTTAAAGGAATATACGTGAAAGAAAATCAGACTGTTAAGCAGGGAGATATTATTGCTCGTTTGGACGATACAGAAATATACATTAAAAACAGCCAGCTGCAAAGCAGTATCGAAGAAAGTAGGTTACAGCTAGCTCAGATTGCAGCTCAAATTCAAGCTTTAGATAATCAAATTAATGCTGATAAAAAGCTTACAGAGCGGACGATTTTTGCTGCAAAAGCGGAGTTGATGCGCAATGAAAGAGAGTATGCAGATCAGCAGGTGAAAGCTGAAAGTGATTTGTTAGCAGCACAAGCGAATTTACAAAAAGCGATCGCTGGTTTACAAAAGGCGAAGGCGGACTTAGAGTTTGCTATACAAGATCGCGATCGCTTCCAAGAATTGGTGCAGTACGGAGCAATTGGTAAGCGCGACTATGAGCAGAGAAAATTAGCTGTCAAGCAAGCAGAATTACAAGTTGAAGCTGAACAAAAAGCGGTTGATATTGCTCGTGCTAATATTTTGACTGCTAAAGCTGCGATTAATCCCAGTCCAGCAATAGTGGCGATCGCCAAAGAAAGAATTGCTCAAGAAAGCGCTAAAGGCGAATCAAACATTGCTGCTTTTCTCAAAGAGAAAAATGCTTTGATTCAGCGCCAAATTGAAATGCGCAATCAGATTCTACAATATCAAAACGAGCTGCAAAAAAATATTATTAAAATGAAGAGTAGTATTATTCGTGCTACCAGTGATGGCACGATCCTCAAGCTTTATATCCGCAACGCCGGTCAAGTAGTAAATCCTTCCCAACCGATTGCAGAAATAGTACCTCAACATGCGCCTTTAGTTGTTAAGGCGATGGTTCCTGCTGCGGAAATTAAAAAAGTTGAAATTGGTCAAAAGGTGCAACTGCGAATTGATGCCTGTCCTTACCCGGATTACGGTACTCTTAAAGGTGTAGTTACCGCCATTTCTCCAGACGCGATCGCATCTGGAGTTCCAAACACAGCAGCTGCTAGCACCCTCGCCACTTCGGCTACTTCCAGTGCTGGTTACTTTGAAGCTATAATCCAGCCAGAAAAGCTACAGTTTGGAAATAATCACCGTCTCTGTAACATCCAAGTCGGTATGAATGCTACGGCTGACATTATTTCCAAACAAGAAACCGCACTACAATTTATACTTAGAAAGGCCAGGTTAATTACTGATTTATAATTACTAGTTCACTTGGGTTGGTTGGGAAATTTCACTCTGGCTGTGAAAAAAATACTCAATTTTAGTTATCAGTTATGCAGTTTTCTGTGATCGAGATATCCTATTGTGGCAATTATATTGTCTATTTTCTACGATTTCTTTGGCACCATCATGCCGTATTCTACTTAGTGTTACCTTCTTGGATTAGGAAAATATTTGAGATTCCAATGTGCTGTGAACTACCAATTAGCTATACAAATTCTAGTTTTAATAGTCTACATTATTACACTGATTTTGTTTGTTAAATCTTATTATAAGGCGCAACAAGCATTGAAATGGTGGTCTTGTAGACAGTCTTTAAAAATCTTGTTAGAAGCAGAAAAGATCCGAGATGATTTACTGCAAGAGTCGTTTACGATTCGTCGCAGCTTAGAGTTTTTACCAACAGATAATTTAGAATTATCCCTTAACAAAACTCAAGAATGCTTAAGAAAAATCGATCATTTCCATCACTCACTGGCTCGACTCAGCGATCGCCTATTTCCGGTATACTTGCAAGATAGCTTACCTTTTGCTATCCAATCTGTATTAGAGCCTTGGCTGACATCCCATTCCCACTTTTATTTTCGGATTGATTTGCCCAATTCCTGGCGACATGAACCACCAGAGCGCAGCTTGATCGTTTTAAGGGCTTTGGAAGAGTTACTACAGATTAGTCTCCCTGAAATTCTCGTGCCGATTTCAGTTGAGATCAGATTAGAACAACAAGCAAATTTGGGACGTTTGTTAGTGCAAATTACTTACCCTGATGTATCTACTCTCTTATTCTATACGAATCTACCAGAATTAGATTATCTTTGCGAAAGTTTTAAATTTTTAACATCCGGCAAGTGTGTTTGTCGCAGTCAAAATCTAAGCTTAAATTGCTGCTTTTCTTGGTAAATTTTTCATATATATCCGTGATTTTATTGGTGTAAATTAAGAAACAAAACACATCAAACACAAGGGGTCTACTCATAGTGGGGGTGTTAACTATGAGACAAGTTTTCTCTGCAACAGCTTTGTTAAAAATTCTCGTTATTGACGATCACGAGTCAGTTTTGGGCGGAACAATTGACGTGTTGCGAAACAAATATCCAGATGCTGAATTTATCACAGCTTTGACTGCCCAGCAAGCCTTGGAGCGAGTATCAAGCATGCAACCGGATCTTGTGGTCATGGATCTTTCTCTTCCCGAAAGTTTGGGAAAAAGAGCGCGACCAGAGACAGGAGTGAAACTACTGAGAACTTTGATGCAAAATTACCCAAACCTCAACATCGTAGTTCAAAGCGCCCATGTCAGAACGTTAGTAAGAATTAGACCAGATATTGATGCTCATAAGGGAGGCTTTACAGTAGCAGATAAAAGTCTTTCCAGTCAAGAAATGTTAACCAGGGTAGACTGGGCTTTACAGGGACTAACTCATACAAAAGATATTAAAGGAATTCATTCTGGATTAGAGGTAAAACCAGAGTGGTTAAGGGTGCTAACTCTTGCATTTGAAGAAGGATTAACAGACAAGGCGATCGCCGAAAGGATGTGTGTTGGCGAACGTATGGTGCGTCATTACTGGAGCAAGTTACAAGATGCTTTAGACGTTTACCCTGAAGAAGGAAAAAATATGCGCATTCAAACGCAAATGCGAGCAAAAGAAGAAGGATTAATCGACTAGTCAACAGTCATCGGTCGTTGGTAATTGGTTGAAGCAATTACTAATCATTGAACTTTTGACAGATGACTGGAGACAAAAAATATGCGTAAGTCTTGGGAAGGAATCAAAGAAGAACTAGCTATTTGGCGGGTAGGTTTGTTACCAGGAATCGTGGTGATTGCTCTGGTGGCGATCGCTCGTCTTGTTGGTTCCATGCAATCATTAGAATGGCTAGCCTTCGATAACTTTCTGCGTTTGCGCCCTACAGAACCCATTGACGAACGCATCACGATCGTCGGAATTAATGAAAAAGACATCCGCAGTATTGGAAAATACCCCATACCAGACGAAGAAATAGCAGCATTGTTAGAGAAATTGCATTCTTTTCAACCGAGAGTCATCGGTCTAGATCTTGTCAGAGACTTACCCATAGAACCCGGTCATGCAAAACTTGTTGCTGCATTTCAAAAGCTCAAAAATTTAATCGCCATCGAAAAAGTATTACCCGAGCAAATTGCTGCTCCTCCAACCCTACCTTCTGAGCAAGTTTGTTTTACAGACCAAATTATAGATAGCGATGGAAAACTGCGACGCAGCTTGCTAGCAACACCAACACCCCAAGGTTATAAATATTCTTTGTCTTTATGTCTAGCAAAAATTTACTTAGCTGCTGAAGGTTTTAGCTTGGAAAACGGTATTCGCGATCCAGAAACCATGAGATTTGGGAATACCGAGATACCTAGGTTTTCTCCTAATTTTGGAGGATACGTCAGAGCCGATGCTGGTGGAGTACAGGTAATGCTCAACTTTCGCAACGGTACAGAAAGATTTAGAATTATATCTTTAAATGATATTAAAAACGGAAATTTCCGACCTGAGTGGATACGCGATCGCATTGTTATTATCGGAACTACGGCTTCTAGCATTAAAGATTTTATCACTACTTCTGGCGTTGCCTCAGCTAAGCCTGCCAGCGGACGCATCTACGGTGTAGAAGTTCAAGCGCACGCCACTTCTCAAATTATTAGTGCTGTACTTGATTCCAGACCGTTGTTAAATTCCTGGGCAGAAGGCTGGGAATATCTCTGGATATTTGGCTGGGGTATACTGGGAATCGCTTTAGCTAAACTGACTAAGTCTCCATATGTAAACCTGCTGGCTGTTGCTATTGCCAGTATAAGTTTAATTGTTACTAGTTACCTGCTTTTAGTGTGGGGAGGTTGGTGGGTCCCATTTCTACCAGCAATACTAGTTTTAAATTTGAACGGTATTGCACTAACTGCTTTGTATCAATACGATCAAGCATTGCGTTCTCGAATTGAAGCTCGTCAAGCAGTGATCGAGCGTACCTTCGAAACTATTCACAACGGACCTCTACAAACTCTTGCAAAAACTCTCAAGCGCGTGCGAGAAAAAGATTCACCCCCAGAAGAATTGCTAGTAACATTGGAAAAAGAACTGGAGAAATTAAACTACGAACTACGAGGCATATACGATTTTTTACAACGAGAACCTCTATCTCAAGATAGAAGTCTTTATTTAGGAAATGGTTTGTCTCTAAATTTGCAAGATCCTATTCACACTGTTCTTTATCAAGTTTACAACCATACACTAGAGCGGGAATTTCCTTGCTTTAGTACTTTAAAAGTAAAAATTGTCACTTTCGACCCCATAGAAGAAGGCTATTTGAATATCGACCACAAGCGGGGACTGTGTCGATTTTTAGAAGAAGCTTTGTGCAATGTGGGAAAGCATGCTACAGGTGTAACTCGTTTAGAAGTTAGTTGTACTAAAAATGAAGGATGGTACACCCTCAAAATAGTTGACGATGGCTTGGGAATTATTTCTTATAAAGAAGGTCGGGGAACGCAGCAATTTAGAAACTTGGCTCGACAATTAAAAGGAAAATTTACCCGCTTACCCCTTTCTCCTCGGGGTACATTGTGTGAATTATCGTGGCCGGCAACAAAGTTATGGTTTTGGAGATGTTTTTTGTAAATTTGAGGCAGATTTTATAAGTAGAATTTTAATAATTATTTAACCTATTTTTCTGTGCTGAAATTTTTACATTTTTTAATTTTTTCCAGAAAAAAGATGAAAATATAGTGAATTCCGATGGAAAAACTTTAAATAAACAATGAAGTGCAGTCAAAAATAATCATAATTTTTATACTTGGGTAAATATCACAAACAGCACTTAAAATTCGTATTTTAAACTTTTTATCTTCAAATTTCAAGTATAATTTTTTATATATTAGCAGTAGTATTTAAGTTTTTATACTGTAAAAATCCCAAAACTGTTCAAGTAATAGATATTAAAAAATCTGTAAAAATTAATGTATCTTGAGAGTGGAGGAATAACTAAAATAAAAAAAAAGTGGTTATTTTTAGTAATATAATAATGATAAATAGTTCCTTTTACTTTTTATTGCTGCTCTTGCAGAGTAGAATCTGGACTTTTCACAGGCAAAAAATTTATTAGTTACAAAAAACTCATGTTATTAAAAAAGTTCTAGTCAGTTTCTGTTCTGCTCGAGTACTAAAAGAAGATGAATTAATCAACTTTTATTGATAATTTTCTAGTGCAATGCCAGAGAGGAAACAATGATGATGATTAGCAATAGGTGGCTCTTGCACAAAACTTTTCATTCTGCAGTTTTAGCAATTTTTGCTTTGACAACAACACTTTTCTTAACTCAGAACGCCCTAGCTACATATCGACCACCCAGCGATCAAAAAGCACCAAAGGGCTATACAGACTCCTCAGGAATTAGGGGAAGATGTGATTCTTTTGGTAATTCTTCTTTAGCTTTACTCGCACCCAGCGTCCATGTTGGACAAACTACTTCATCCCATCCTACTTTCGCTTGGTATGTAGCAAGCCGTCAAAAGCTACCTGTAGAATTTACAATCTATAAACTCGAGCCAAACGAGCAGCTGAACTTAGTTTATAGGCTGGAATTATACAGTTTTCCTGGAATTACAAAAATCAGTTTACCGTTGCAAAAGCCAGGTTTAACCATTGGTCAAAGATATCTATGGCAAGTAGAAGTTTTATGTAACCGCAACCGTCCCTCCCACAATTTAGTTGCTGCAGCAGAAATCGAAACCGTGGCAATACCGGCAAGGTTGAAAAATATGCTTTCTCACCAACAGGACCGCTTGCAAAGAGCGAAACTTTATGCAGAAGCAGGAATCTGGTATGATGCTCTAGGTGAAGCTTTAGCTGGTAATAACCAAGGAAAATTAGGTTTAGTCGCGGCAAGTTTGCTACAAGATCTTGCGAGTCTAGAAAAACTACCCCAGCAGGGAATTTCTTGGAATTTACCCTAGGCTGCGGTAATGCTATAGCAGGGGAGGTAAGACCAAGGATAGAGTGAAAGTCAGTAATCTCAGCGTAGTGGGTTTGGGCAGAGTTCACAGCCAATTACCAGAAAGAATAAACGGCGCCCAGTAGTAGGGATGGGCATATTTTTTTCCTAAGGCTATTAATTCTTGCTGCGCTTTTTGTAGAGCCCGGGCTTTGCTAAATCTCTCGTTGTGCCAGTATTTGTAAAATTGAGTAACTAATTTCGCTGTGGCAGCATCGTTAACAGACCACAAAGAAGCTAAAGTACTTTTCACACCAGCCAGTACCGCTATGTTAGTTAAACTCAGACCTGTACGGTCATCTCCCCTTGCTGTCTCGCAAGCACTCAGCACTAGCAATTCTACCGTGTTACTGCTGACGGCTGCATTGTGAATCATAGCGTATAGATCGGTAATGGCAAGCTTTTCATTGTTACCTGTGATGAGGAAAGTATCTTCAGAAACAAGGTTATATTCACCGTGGGTGGCAATGTGAATAATGGGATAAATTGCTTTGTGAATTTCTGCTTGTAGGCGATCGCGCGTAAAATTTTCGTCCAACAACTGCTTGCTACCTGGAATTAAAGTTGTGACTTGATTAATTTCCTCTTTGACACTCGCTAAAGCTTGATATTGCTGACCATCTACTACTGCATTTTTTGTTAACCCCACAACTAGCGCTCGTAATTTTTCCGGTTGGGTTGGAAGTGTATTTGTCAAACTAACGCTGGCGATCGAGGAGAGCGCGTACTTCTGGATTAAGAATTGTTTACCGTCAGAAAGCGCCGCCATTGGTATGCTGTGAAAAAGTCCGTCTGGAATAAAAACTAATGTTTCTACCTGCAATAGTTGCAAATCTTTCTCAAAAGGACGAACAATCCAGTTGTACAGCTTCTGAGCTTGGCTGTGATTGTAAATTATGTCACTGCGCTTTTCCAGTCCGATTCGAAAAGCGTTGATCTCCTGCTTTATACTTTTACTGTCTAGCTGGATCCACTTAAACTTAACTTCACCATTCGGAAGAGAAACTATAATTGCCGTACGCTCTGGCTGGATAATTGACCAAAACATGGCTGTGTTTGGGGGAGTTTTCAGTAAATCCACCTTCGGTTGATAAATTATTTGGACCTCGGGATCTTGCTCGAAATAGTTGCTCAGCTCTGTTATTTTCAAAGCATCGATAGTGGTCAGAACCGAGTTAAGATCCTCTAAACTTAACTTAATTGCAATTAACTCTCGATACATTTGTTTTACTGTTTCGTAGCGATCGATTTGCACCTCAAAATCTGCGATCGCTTGGTCGCGGATTTGTCTGTAGACACCCTTTGGGCGGCTTCTCGTAGAGAAGGTTGCAATAGCTTGGTTGTAAGCAGCGATCGCCTCAAGTAACAAATTTTGCGCTTTTAATATTCTTCCAGTCTGCCATTGCCATAAATACAAGCTATCTTCAGCGTTTAATTCCCCTGCAACTGCTTGTTGCGCTTGACGAGTGAAAGTTAACGCTTGCTGATAATTGTGCTGACATTCATAAACATGACCGAGATAACCTAAAGCAAAAGATAAAGCTCGCTTTGCATGCAAACTTGCAGCTATGGATACAGCTTTATTCAGTAAATCCATAACTTTAGGATCTTCTTGATTCCGAGAACATGCAGCTAAAGATAAAATTTCGCCACCAGGTAAAGATTGTATAATTTGAGCTAGTTTAATTGCAGCATAAACTTTCTGCTGGGAATTTGGTAAGTTTGCTAATAAAGATGTGGCTAGTTGCAATTTGGCCCTAGCTAGTTGGAATTCCTTGACGCGATAGGTAGGTAGAATGGAATCAACAAGCAAATTTATTTCGCTGATTTTATCTTGATACTGACGAGCAATATTCAAACTTTTTTGTAAATATTTTAAAGCTTTTAGATCGTATTCAAATGCCTGCCTGTTGAAAATTCTAGCTTCGTCACTATCACCTGCTTCCAAAGCAGAATTGGCAAGATTATAATTAATTTGACTTAAACTAATATAAGTACTTGCTATTTTTTTTATAGCCAAATCATAATAGCCTGAATGTGGAAATTCCTGAGCGATTTCGAGACTGGATTTAAAACAGAAAATAGCTCGCTTGTAATTACCTTGCAGTCTGTAAGCTTCTCCTTTAGTTACCAAAGCAGTCAGCTTTAATAAATCATTATTGTAAGTGCGGGCAATCTGCAAAGCATTTTCAGAAATTATAATTGCCTTGTTTGTTTTTCCCAAATTGTTGTATGCTTGAGCTTGTTTTACCAGTACGTGTCCTACATTCAAAATATCATTTACTTGCTGGTAAAAAGCGAGCGCTTGATGCCAATACTCAATTGCTACTTTGGTTTGACCCATTTGCTGATATGCTAGTGCTAAATAATCAATTAATAACGCTGTACTAGCATGATTGCCATCACCTTGAGATTGCCTTAACGCTATTTTCCAGTCTTGAATCGCCCCTTTTAAATCTCCTGCTTTGTATTTTTTCAGACCTTGCTGGAGTAGTTTTCCAGTATTGGTAGAGACTGAAAAACCAGAATTGGCAGAACTTTGAGGTATACTGGTAGCTGTAGCTACTGCTTTAGCTCTTACTTGCCAAAGGCTTAGTGGTAAATGCATCACGCATAAATTACAAGTAAAAATAAACAAAAATAACACTTGCAAGAAGCGATGGACGCTCGATGTCCGGTATCTGCTTGGCATAAAAGCAATTTGATGATAAATTTCCAACCAACCAGTTTGCTGAAATTTAACGTTTCATTTCCTAAGATATACTGATAATTCATGAATATTGTGTAAATAATCTTCTAGAAATTGCAAAGATTTAATATGTCGACTGTGTTAATTTTTTTGTAAAATTTAGTATAAATATGAATATGAATTACAGCTAAAAATCAATTTTGGTAGAGAAGTATTTGGGAAAATAAAGTTATATTAAAAGATTGTTTTATTAGGCAAGATATATAAGTAAAAATCATCAATAAAAATTATTAAATAGCAAAAACTGCAATATAGTTAAGAACAAGAAAAACTAAAATTCTGGAAATCGTGGAGATTTAGTTTTGTAGACCTAGCAACAACGCAAAGCCAGCCGGTGCAAAATAACAGTTAGATACAACTTATGTATTTGCGAGATAGAGAAGATGCTACCAGTAATCTACAGCGATGAATTTCTGGAGCACAAGACCGGATACCTGCATCCAGAAAAGCCAGAACGCTTAATTGCAATTACTACCGCCTTAAAAGCAGCAACGTTTGCTTCTGAAATAGAATGGCGATCGCCCACACCAGTTGACAGGCGTCACCTAATGCCATTACTTTTAGAAGTACACACCCAAGATTACATTGACAAAGTTCGGGAAATTGCTCGTAGCGGTGGGGGCTACATAGATACGGATACAGCCATTTCTCCCCGCAGCTACGATGTAGCATTACTAGCGGTAAGCGCGTGGTTGGATGGAGTGGATGCAGTCCTAGAGACCGGTAACCCGGCTTTTGTGTTGGCTCGTCCGCCAGGACACCATGCAGAAAAAAATGATGGCATGGGGTTTTGTTTATTTGCTAATGCAGCGATCGCTGCTTTATATGCCCTCAAACAACCAGGAATTAACCGTGTTGCTATCCTAGACTGGGATGTTCATCACGGTAACGGAACCCAAGCCATAGTCGAGACTAATCCCCAAATCGCCTATTGTTCCCTGCATCAGTATCCTTGTTATCCCGGTACTGGCAAAGCTTCGGAAACAGGATTTCACAATAACGTCTTAAATTTACCCATACCCCCCGGTAGCGATCTGAGTGTATACCAACCACTGTTTGAAAAAAAAGTAGTACCCTTTTTATCAGACTTTCAGCCAGATTTGTTGATTGTAAGTGCTGGTTACGACGCCAATGCAGCCGATCCGTTGGCAAGGATAAATTTGCAACCCCAAGATTACGGTTTATTTACGGATTATTGTCTGGGAATAACCCGAAAAATTCTGTTTGGATTAGAAGGAGGTTACGATTTAACAGCACTGTCACAATCAGTGGTGGCAACTATCGAACGCTGTTTGATTTAATTCCACTGGCTGCAATTTTTTATACTTTTTTACATTTGAAAATTACAGCAGCTACCTGGTTGATTCCAGACCCAGTAAAACCCACAGCAAAATCAACAAAAAATTTCCTAAGTCATGAAAATTAACTTTGACTAGGGAATGGACAAGTAAGAAACTAAGATAGCAGCAAAAAAATCTCTTGTTTTCCCCTAGCTACATATACTTAAGTTTGCTAGCGAACACAAAAATAAATTGCGTAATTGTTGGGTAGCTAAATTCGTAGCATTACTCTAACGTCAGTGTATAACTTAATCAAATATTGGCAAAAGTTTGTCTAATCTTTCAAAAGAAAAAGTTCTTGTTACCTCGCGAAAGACCTAAAGTTTTGTTAAGATGCAAATGCTGGTACTTTCCAGAGAGAAAATCGACCACCTACTAGTGGAGAAATAAATAGTACTAGCAACATTGAGTTCATAAGAGCAAGCTATGACCACCTACATTTTCTTCGACGAAGTTCTCCGGATTCTTGTCAACACCTTTTTGGTCTCTGTGATTTTACTTATCGTAGCCTCTGGTATTGGTTTAGCAGTTATTGAAACCATGGAAAGAACGAGCGATCGCCAAGCCTCTTCCAAGTAGTTTCTTGAATGTCAAGCTAAAATTGTCACTTTTTGTCGAAAACCATTGAGTGCTTCTGTTTGCTAGGCATTAAACCTGGGAACACTAAATACTGAAAGAAGTTATGCGTTACAAATTTTACCAACAAAAAAGAAATCTTCAGTATTTGTACCGCAGCGGAGAAATTAGTAACGGAGCAAACGACAATGGATTCACTCGACAAAATGCCTGGCATACAAAGCTTACTTGATGACGGGCTTAGTCTTGCAGAAGCTTTTGCTGCTATTACCTTGACTGCAACTACTACTTGGGATGGCTATCTTTCTGAACAGGAGGAAAATGCTATCTTATCCACACTATCCCGAATGAAGTTGTTCAAAAGCTATTCTCGCGAGATGATAAGCCAAATGCTAGACAAACTTTTAGTAATTATCAGACGTGAGGGTATCGACGCTTTATTCAATGCTGCGAAGAAATCTTTACCTTACGAATTGCGGGAAGCAGTTTTTGCGGTAACTGCTGATTTGGTTTTAGCGGAGGGAAACTTCACTCAAGAAGAACGGATCTTTATGAACGATCTGTGTCAAGCTTTAGACATCAGCACTGATATTGCTACTGAAATCGTGCAAGTAATGTTAATTAAAAATCGGGGATAATCTCTGTTAAATATCCAAAATTTATTTCTCTACAAGTATGGGGATTGGCTAGAAAATAAGCTTTGGATGGGAAAAGGGGAAATAAGGAGTTTACGGAAACTGTTCCTTGTCTCCCTAAAATCCCAACTTTTCCTGCATGGGTCTTCCACAAGAGGACTACTTTGCCAAGCTGTTTTGAAAAACATTGTATAGTTACCCGATAGGATAGTTACCGGGATTGACAGCATGAATGAATTCACTTCCGGACGCTGGAAAGCCTCTTTTATAACAAGCTGCTTCTGGTTGGCCCCAACCCAGCTGTAGAATTATTTCTAAAAAGTGAGATTTTTCAAAAGAACACAAGCTGGCCCATTCTGTTCTTTTGGCAATCCTATCAACATCTACTTTGAGAATTTTTTGGTATTGTTTACCGTGATTAACGCTTAAATATAGATCCATTTCCACGGTAACCTCGTTCCAAAATTCTAAAATCGAATTTTTTGCAGCTTTTAAGATGTCTAGATCGCTTGATAAAGCAATTAACTGAGAATCGACTTCTGGATAGCGCAGAGTTTTACCTTTAACTACTATCTGTCGCCAGATAATGCCAGAAACCTGGAATTTTTTTTGATATTCGTGGATGGCGGCTTTAAAATCTTGATAGGCACTAAACTTTTGCAGCCCATCAGTTCTGATAAATTGGTCAATTACAGGATTGCCAGAGACTGCGATCTCTAACTTGAGGCGATCGCCTTTTAAGCATGCTTGACGCTCAACTGCCAAAATCTTGATGAGCTCCTCTGTAGTATAAACCTTTGACATCAGAACACACTCTAACTAGTCATTAGTTACTGGTCATTGGTTATTCCTTGGCCCTTAGTTATTTATCTCCTTTCCGTGCTTGTTTGGATATTATCCCTAAGATTTATTAAAATTTAGTATCAAGTTGTACTAAAACCTCCCCGATATTTATTTTGTTAATTCACTATTTAATTCATTAAAGGAACGTCGCTTCAATTCCACGGAAACAGTTCTTGGTAAAAAATCAAACACTTGCCGCAAAGTGTCATCTATGGTTTCAAAGGGTACTTGACCATTCTGGTTCAAGACTACCTGTCCTGAGCGATCAAACACTACAACTTGGGGAACGCTACCCGAGTAGTAGTATCCCGCTTCCGTGGGAGCATAACTTTGTTTGGGTGAAATAGTATCTACACTAACAGGAATAATTTCTGCTACTCCACCGTAAAAAGCCTGTAGTTTGGATACAACGATCGCGTACTGCTTGCAATCGCTACTGTCGTCCACATAAAACACTAACAACGCCGGTTTGTGCTCTGCCAAAGCCTTTGCTAAGGTAGCTTTAGGAGGAACCAACGAACCGTTGCCCGCGTAAACTACGAATATATTTCCATCATATCTGTCATCTTTAAGACTAGCATTTGCTGGTGTAGCCGAAAGGATGAACAGGTACACAAGTAGCAAGCATAAGAATAAAAAGCGTCGCCAATGTTTTGATAAACTAGGTAAAAATTGCAACTTGATAGATTTCATTGCCAGCAACCTTTGAACTGAAAATTTTGGAATTTGAGTGCGCTTGCCACCAATTTTTAAGATAACGCCTTTGGAAGGGGATTATCTCTAAAAAATGTCGACCCCAGAAAATAAAACCAGTCCGAAAAAAGGCGTGAAATTGTGACTAGCTTTTTTAGGAAGGATTAGCTAAACTCACAAAATTAAATTGCTAGTTGTTAGTTTGAAAGTAGCAACTACTAGAAGACTAGGGTACGGACGTGGGAAAAAAAATTCAATTTGTAGAGCAACTGCGACTTTGTTTAGCGGTTTTGGTGGCCAAAAGCGTAACTTTGATAGTGCGATCGCTGCGTTTGGGTGCAGCTTCCGTATTACCTGGTTTCATCGCTTCCCGTATAGAACCCCACCTGTTGCAATTGTTAACTCAGCAAGTTAAAAACGGAGTGATTCTTGTTGCTGGAACTAATGGTAAAACTACTACATCGTTGTTTTTACGAGAGATACTCCAACGTAAAGGATACCGTGTTGCCCACAATTCTACAGGGGCGAACCTAGAAAACGGCTTGATTGCGGCGTTAATGGAAAGTACTGACTTACTAGGAAAGCTAGATGTAGATTATGCCATCTTAGAAGTAGATGAAAATATTTTGCCACGAGTACTGGCAGTGATTCAACCCAGGTTAATTCTTTGTTTGAATTTATTTCGCGATCAACTAGATAGGTACGGAGAAGTAGATACTATTAGCAAACGCTGGCAACGGGCGATCGCCACTTTACCTCCTAAAACTATCATAGTTGCCAATGCCGACGATCCAACTATTTGTTATCTCGGACAGCAATTATCTCAGCAGCAAGTTTTATTCTTTGGATTAAATGAACCGCAGCATTATCTGGAACAAATTCCCCATGCTGTCGATTCTATCTACTGTCCTCGGTGCGGACATGCCTTAAATTACAAAGGTATCTATTTATCCCATATGGGTGAGTATAACTGTCGCAGTTGTGGTTTTACCAGAAGCGAACCAATCCTTAATAGCCGTCACTGGCCGCAAATTCTCATTGGTTTGTATAACAAATACAATACTTTAGCAGCTGCTACTGCTGCTATGGGACTCGGAATTGATGAAGCTACTATCCGCGAAACTATACCCAGCTTTCAACCAGCGTTTGGTCGTGCAGAAAAATTGCAGATTCATGGCAAACAGGTACGAATTTTATTATCTAAAAATCCTGTGGGTATTAACGAAACTATTCGAGTGGTTACTCAAAGCACTGATAAAACTACCTTGTTAGTCTTAAATGACCGTACCCCTGATGGTACAGATGTGTCATGGATTTGGGATGTAGATACGGAAAAATTGGTAGAACGAGGTGGAACTTTAGTCGTTAGTGGCGATCGCGTCTATGATATGGCGTTACGTCTCCGTTACAGTGCCAAAAGTGAAGATCTGAGCCATTTGAATTTGATTGTTGAAGAAGATTTGCGTCAGGCGATAACCACAGCTTTAGAACACACACCAGACAATGAAACTTTACACATTTTACCTACCTATTCAGCAATGCTGGAAGTAAGAGAGGTGCTGACGGGGAGGAAGATTCTTTAAAGAAGTTAAGAGTTAGGAATTCAATAGGTTTATGCTCATACAACATTTCCAGATGCTTGCACGTTACAACACTCTGGCAAATAGCAGGCTTTATGAAGTTTGTTTGCAGCTTGGAGATGTAGAACGGAAGCGAGTTAGACCTGCATTTTTCAAAAGCATTCATGGAACGC
Source organism: cyanobacterium PCC 7702 (assembly GCA_000332255.1). Classification (GTDB taxonomy): domain Bacteria; phylum Cyanobacteriota; class Cyanobacteriia; order Cyanobacteriales; family Nostocaceae; genus Chlorogloeopsis. The sequence goes on from KB235926.1 coordinate 1,046,219, forward strand.
TCAATCATATTATGGTGGGCGATCGCATTTGGATGGCGAGGTTTGGAGGCAAAGAAGTTCCATCAACGGGGCTTGATGCTATCCTCTATGATGACTTTGAGGAGTTACGGCAAGTCCGTACCTTGGAAGATGAACGAATTGAAGCTTTCATCTCTGGGTTAAATGAGGATTTTTTGACTAAAACAATTAGCTACGTGAATAATCAAGGTAAGCTTTATACTGATCCAGTTAACCTATTGTTGGCTCATTTTTTTAATCACCAGACACACCATAGAGGACAAATTCACGATATGCTTACCCAAACTGAAATCGCTCCACCAGTTCTGGATATGCATAGGGTTATTCGACCATAAATAGGGGAAGTGAGGAGGTGCTAAATTTATGAGTTCTCAAGAATTGGAATTGACTATTGGTTGGCTGTATCCGACGTTGATGAGCACTTATGGCGATCGCGGTAATGTCATCGTCTTAGAACGCCGCTGTCAGTGGCGGGGATACAATGTCAAAGTAATACCTCTAGATCAAAATGCTACGGCAGATGACATTCGTTCGGTAGACTTAATAGTGGGTGGTGGTGCGCAAGATCGCCAACAGGAAATAGTCATGCGTGACTTGCAAGGAGCAAAAGCTGAAGCCATCCGGGAAAAAATAGAAAATGGTACTCCAGGAGTATTTACCTGTGGTTCTCCCCAATTGTTAGGACATTATTACGAACCCGCTTTTGGACAACGCATCCAAGGCTTGGGGATATTAGATATGGTATCGGTACATCCAGGAGAAAATGTACGGCGCTGCATCGGCAACTTAGTTGTAGAAGTTACCGCAACTCGTTTGGTACAGGATTTAAGAGAAATGTTAGGCGGTACCACACCTTATTTAATTGGATTTGAAAATCACGGTGGACGCACAAAGCTGGGAAAAGTGGAACCATTAGGACGTGTGGTTTATGGTTTGGGTAACAACGGTGAAGATGGAACAGAAGGAGCATTTTACCAAAATGCTATTGCCACTTATTCCCACGGTCCGCTATTGCCAAAAAACCCTTTTGTTGCAGATTGGTTAATTCAAACTGCATTGCGGCTCAAGTATCAACAAGCGATCGTACTTCCAACTCTAGATGATAGCTTGGCAATGCAAGCACGAAAAGCAATGTTTAAGCGCTTAAAACTTAACATGCCAAAATTTGTTGCCACTCAAGTTTAAATGATTACCTGCGATCGCCTGCAAACACCACAAAATAATGGAATTATTTACCCAAATTTCCATAACAATGTCATTATAGTTAAGATACACCACTGGAGAGAAAATCACGGTTTACGCACGTCCCCTTGCTAACTTAATCGAGCAATTGCAACGCTTACCAGGAGTAGGTCCCAAAACCGCCCAGAGATTAGCGCTGCACCTGCTGAAACGTCCGGAAACAGAAGTAATAGCTTTAGCACAAGCCATAATGGAAGCAAAAAAACAAATAGGCTTGTGTAAAGAGTGCTTTCATCTTTCTGCCGAACCTATATGTGAAATCTGTCGCAACCCGGACCGAGATAGCAGTACTATTTGTGTAGTAGCAGACTCTCGAGATTTAATCGCCTTAGAAAAAACCAGAGAATATAAAGGTAAGTATCACGTCCTTGGCGGAGTTATTTCTCCAATAGATGGTATAGGACCAGAACAGCTGACCGTGCAAGCTTTAATACAGAGGGTAAGTAAACAAAAACCGCAAGAAGTGATTTTAGCAATCAGCCCAAGCGTAGAGGGAGAAACCACTACGCTTTATCTCGGTCAATTGCTCAAACCATTTACAAAGGTAACGCGAATTGCCTTTGGCCTACCGGTAGGTGGAGATCTGGAATATGCTGACGAACTAACTCTAGCACGAGCACTTGAGGGACGGCGAGAGCTAGATTAAAGTGTATTTCATAGGATGTTTGAGGCTTTACAAGTCCTACACCAAAACCTCCTGCCAGAGATTGCAGGAGGGAAGAAAAATAAACCTGGCACCGAGCTATTTTGACTTGGGGTGGCCCCCAAACTATCGTCGCCGCAGCAGCGTTTCACTACTGAGTTCGGGAAGGGTTC
>KB235926.1:1052996-1400495 GCA_000332255.1 cyanobacterium PCC 7702
CGTCTCTTCTGGCTTTCTTTAATTTATTCCTCTTTTGACGACAACTTCTCTCCCTGCCGTCTCCCTTTCCAACTATGCTTTTTTCATGGTTCGGTGGTTCGGCTTTCGCCTCACACTTTTCCTAGATTAGCTATTTTTTTTGCTCTTGTCAACATTTTTATTGAAAAAATAATAATTACTTTTATTTGGGATTTTACCTGTGTTTCTTTTACTATTTTTCCATGCTTATATGTTCTTTTTTTTACAGAATTTGCTTTTTTTATAAATTTACCTTTTTAGCCTGTGATATCGTCTTTTCACCTCTCCGTCCCCGAGTTATGCAAAGATATAAATATTACTTATTGACGGAGATAAAATTGACTGGGACGAACAAATAGCTAGTGAACTGAGTACTCAACATACTTTTTCTCTAGGATATTAGGTATACTTTCAGGAAATTAGCCCGAACCCGATCAGTATTTGTAAAGATTGTTTGCAGTCGAGATCGGTCTTAATTCTTTGGTTGAAAAAATTTCGGAGCTCAGTACTGCTGCATTACCAGTCACATGCAGCACTAAGTTCTTACCACCAGTTGCATCCAAGGATTAGGTGATGGGAAGCTCACTTAGAGCTGTTCCCCATTTCTACAATTTTGGGTGATATTGGGCTGGACTTCGCCACATCCAGGTAAAATATCCTGATTACTTACGTACTTGAGCACTAAATCCAGCTGCTTTGAATTGCTTGAGCTTGAGAGGAGTAGGTTGATTAGCGGGGACGGAAATTCTCAATTCAAAATTACTAATACCCGGCGGTACTTCTGCTATTGAACCGAGACGGGTGCGATTTTGCATCACCAAGTCATTATTGGCATCGTAGATACGTCCAAATATATCTGCATCGTAGACTGTTTTGTTGGTTGAATTTTCAGCTTTACCAGTGACAATAAAACAGTTTGCTGCCATAGTAGTACCGCTAGTAACTGCTCCCTTTGCTAGTTCTGGTGGACAATCTTTATAAGAAAGATCAAATAGTTTAATTTGTGTCAATGCTACGGCAGAAGGAGTAAATCCCCACATTAATACTCCAAGTGTGCAGGAAAAAAATAAAATCACTCTCAGTGCACGCAACAGCATAAAAGACACCTTAAAGAAATAAAAAAATAGCGTTCTTAAAACTCAGCTTATAACATTTTGGGTAGCGGAATTAGATTTTGAGAGTTATTCCTAGAGCGATGCAGATAGTTATTAGTACTGGTAAAGCGGTGATTTTTAAAACTTGAAGCGTAGACAATGCCGTTCCATATTGGTTGATTTTGGAATAGCTATGTTTTTTCGATAGCTCTTAGCTTGCAAAAGCAGGCATTTAAAGATTTGAAAGTAAAACTTTAAACTGTAATGGTGTCTGTGCTTGGTGTTATCTGCAACTCGATTTCACAGATGATATTTAGATATAACAGTTGAAAGCTTATCCAGTACCTAGATTTGTTAGCTGTCGCCTGTCAAATCTGTTGTGAAAGTGCTATTTGTACAAACAGTAAAAGGTAATATTGGTGGTTTTCGCTAAAGTGGGGAATAGGAGGCTTTAAGGTTAGCTGGTTTATTTGCGCTCTTGTGTGCCCTACTTTGAAGCTTGGATTGACCAAGTAGTATTTTTTAATAGTTTTTATGGAATTGAGAAAGTTTAAGGGTACTGGCGATCGCTACAATCTTATGATAACTGACACTCAAGGGTGGGGGAGGAGATGCTCAAGCGGCTCATTCGGTGGCTAAAAAGGTTATTTCAAAGCTTGTTTGGTAAAAAACAAGCTCCGGTCAAGTTCAAAGGTGATGTTTGCAAGGTAACACCGCCTCCACCCCTAACCGATACGGATTTGGAGTTTCTCTTCACCGAGTTGTTGGAAGGAGTCCACCAAGCACGAGGACAGCATTGGGTGCAAAAATGGCTGCACAATATAGAAGATCGCGTTTCTACAGAACGTTGGGTAGAGTGGTTGCGAGGTTTTGGTGAAAGATTGCTAGCATCACCCACGCCCAATAACGAATTAGCTTCTCGCCTGGTACAGTTGGGTGAATTGGAGGTTGGCGAAATAGGAGACGTGGCTTACGAGATCGGCATGCAGTTGTTAGTGCGCAACCAACAAGAGCCTGTGTGGGATTACGAAGGTCCCGATCTCGAACCTATAGATTTCCTAAATTTACAAAATGAATCGCTACAGGCACAAACAAAAAGCTTCCAAGACTCCCAACAAGTCAACGAAACGGAAAACCTTCCAGAAACAGAGTTCCAAACTGTAACCCTGGATGAATTACTAGTGTTGATGCAACAGGATGAAAACCTGCGCCAAATGATTGCTCAACAACTGGGAATAGAAACAAACGATCCGCAAGCGATCGTTCAAGCATTGATTAATCAATTTCAGACTGCAAATCAATCAAATTCAGATACAGACCAAGATTAGACCGGGTAAAGCCAATTACAGTTCAAGAATTTTCGACTTTAGCAACAAAAGTTAGCTGACAAAATCTAAAAAACTTTACGTAGGTGCTTTTTGGGGCGCTCGTTTGCGTCTTTTGGGGTGAACTTGCTCAAGGAACGGCGTTTAATCTTTGCTGGCCAAGATACGAACTACGTTCATTGCAGTCCGCGATTCTGGAAACCCGATCGCGCAATGTATGTTATATAATTGACCATCAAATTAAATAATAACCGTACGTATGTGCCGAAAAAGCTAGTAATTGCCTTTGATGCATCACATCGGTATTTGCGTAGTTAAGTTTTTTAAATATCTCAAATCTACAGGAAAATATCCAAGAGTTCTCCCAATGCTCAAGTGGCTAGTCCGATGGCTGAAAAGGTTTGTAAAATCCTCCTACAGAAAGAAAACTGTTAAAGACCGGGTGGTCAAACAGCCACCGGAACTGACCAATGCGGATTTGGAATATTTGTTCACCCAACTGTTGGAAGGCGTGTATCAGGGACGGGGTAAACAATGGGCGATCAAATACCTGCAGCGGATCGAGCATCGTGTCAGTAGCGATCGCTGGATAACATGGCTTTTAGACTTTGGCGAAAAGTTACTAACTTCACCTGCTGTTAATCACCAACTAGCAGAAAAAATGGTACAGCTGGGAGAGTTAGGCATTGGAAGCATTGGAGACCTTTCTTATGACTTGGGAATACGTTTATTAACACGCAACTTAGGGAAAGGATATTGGCAAACTGACAAAGAACTTGCAACTCCAACAGCTATCTCTATTTCTGTTCCACCAGCAAACACGCAGCTAGCTCAAGACCTTTCCCAAGCAACTTCCCAATCGAGAATTAACACTTCGCCATCCCCAGTAACGACTAACGACCACCCTTGGTGGAAACAGGAGGATGGAAATGTAGTATATACAACTTTCACAACTACCAGTTCCCAGGAGGAAGATTGGAAAAAACAAACACAGAAAACATCAGTAAAAATACCATCTCTACAAGAAGCAGAAACATATTTTTATCAAGGATTACAGCAAGCCAAGATTGGCAATTTATCAAAAGCACTAGCATGCTACGACAAAGCCCTACAATTGCAACCCGATGTCTGCGAATATTGGTTTAATCGAGGCTTGACATTATTTTATTTGGGAAATTTTGCAGAAGCGATCGCCTCTTTCGACAAAGTTGTTGAACTCAAACCCGATTTTTACAAAGGATGGTATCACAAAGGTGCCGCATTGAGCGAATTAGAGCACTTTAACGAAGCGTCTGCTTGCTTTAGCACAGCTTTAGAATTAAAAGCCGATTACCAACAAGCTTGGTTCGGACAAGGTTTAGTACAGTTAAAATTAGGATATCCACAGCAAGCGATTGCCTGTTTTGAACAAGCACTGCAATTAGAACCCCAAGACTTCCAAAGTTGGTATTTACTAGGTGTAGCTTTAGCTGAAACCGAACTCAATTATGACGCGGTCGCCTCCTATGACAAAGCGATCGAACTCAACCCTGATTTTGACCTAGCTTGGTATCGCCGAGGATTAGCATTAGCAAATATAGGTTTTCGGGAAGATGCAATAGCTAATTACCACCAAGCCACGAAAATTAATCCTGAATTTCACCAAGCTTGGTACAGTCTTGGAAACGAAATGGAAAAATTAGGTCGATGGGAAGAGGCGCTTACAGCTTACGAACGCGTTACCCAACTCGATCCAAACTTCCACGATGCTTGGGTTGACCAAGGAGTAGTATTGGCACATTTAGGGTATTGGGAAGATGCGATCGTCTGTTGGGATAAAGCAATCGCGATCAACAACCATTTCTATCTCACCTGGTTTAACCGCGGCGTTGCTTTTGATCGTCTCGGACATCGAGAAGAAGCTATCCGTTGTTACTCTCAAGCTATAGAAATTAAACCCGACTTTTATTTTGCTTGGTACAACCTTGGTGTCGCCCAGTTTCATCTGGGGCGATTTGAAGAAGCGATCGCTTCCTACGATCGCGCTTTGATACTGCAACCAGATTATTGGGAAGCTTGGTTGGGTCGAGGCAATGCTGCTTATAGTGCAGTTAGTTTGGAAGCAATTGTACAACCATCCGCTCGCAATAGCATCACTGTCCTCAATCCTGCTCTCAACGAGCGCGGTTACCAGGGAAAATTAGCAAGTTTTCAACAAGGATTGAGCTATCTTAGCCCTCAAACTCATCCAGAAGGTTGGGGTAGATTGCATCTTGCTATCGGTAATGCTCACTACGACCAAGGTAAAAAGCATTTTCCNCCCCGCCATTATTGGCTACAAGCTGTAAATGCATACGAAGAAGCACTTGTGACGATCGCTGCAGAAGCATTTCCCCTGTTACATTTAGAGGTTCTGCAAAATCTGATCAAAACTCTGGTCGTTTTGGGAGAAAAAGCAGCTGCACAAGCGTACCAACAACGCGCCATTTCGGCGTTGCAAAACTTGTTAAATCAAAGCGATCGCAGCGATGAAAGCAAAAAACAACTAGCTTTAAAATTTGCAGGCATAGCACAATTAACAGTTGATATTGCCATATTGTACGGAGATTTAGCTTTAGCTTGGGAAATCATCGAACAAGGTAAAAATGCTTGTTTCCACTGGCTTTTGTTTGGTTGGACAGAGGAAATTTATTCACCCACCTTTGCGGAAGTTCACCAACTACTCAACCCCACAACTGCGATCGTTTATTGGCATATTACTCCTTGCACCCTACGTACTTTTGTCATTAAATACAATTCTCCCGAACCCATACCCATTTTTACGCCCGTTCTCAATTATGACTCTATTGATGAATTACCCGTACCGGAAGCAGTAGCACGCTTAATTGAGTTTGAAAAATGGATAGAAGAATGGAATCAACAATACCAAGCATACCAAAATCTTTCTCAACCAGAACAAAGCAAACACTCCTGGCGTTTAGATCTCGAACGCAAGTTTCTTGTGCAACTCAAAAACATCCTCAACATTTCCGCACTTGTACAAGAACTTGAAGAGATTACCCAACTGATTTTAATTCCCCACCAGCAGCTGCACAGACTTCCTCTTCACGCTCTTTTCTATCTTGCTTGTGAGGAAGAATCTCCAAATTCTTCCAGTCCAAATTTCACAATCACTTACTTACCAACCGCCCAAATTGGCATATCTTTAAAATCAAAACTGCAATCACAAACAGACAAGCACTTATTATTAAGTATCGAACAACCAAATAGCATAGGATATGCCAGACAAAAATTTGCCACAATTGAAGCTGAATTGATTAGTCAGTTATTCGAAAACTGTCAACGCCTTATCGATTTACAGGCTAGCAAACAGCAGGTTAAAAATGTCCTGCACAAATACAACATACTTCATTTTATCGGACAAGTAACAGAAAATTTGTTATCACCAAATCAATCAGAACTAATATTAGCAGAATCAGAGAAATTCACCCTAGAAGAAATTAGTCAAAATTTCTTAAGCCACTACAAACTAATTGTCCTTTCCAGTGAAAATTTCATAGCAAATTCCCCAAGTATCACTACCGAATATATCGGTATAAGTAATGCGTTGATTAATTTGGGAGTTGCCTGTGTGGTAGAGAATTTGTGGACAACTGACCCAGCCGTAAATACTTTGTTCATGATTGAATTTTACCGAAGAATAAAGCTAAATAAACCGATAGTTACTGCTTTTGCAGAAGCAATTACATGGTTGAGAAAGCTAACCGCTGGACAATTGACAAAATGGTATGAAGATATACTCGAACGATTACCCGCAGAAGAATTAAGAATAAGAGCACATTTAAAAGCAGAATTGTACAGGAGTAGTCAAATAGCAGCAGAGCAAAAGATTTACAATCATCCTTACTACTGGGCAGGATTTAAGATCATCAGTAATTTCTACTAAGCTAGAGAAGAAGGTAAATTAATTAATTTCACTTATTTAACTAATTAAACCGGAGAATTTTTACAAAAATTATATTCATATTAGAAAATTATTTTATACAGGAAAACTGTGAGAAATTTATCTGCAAAATATTTTTATTAATACCTCAATAAATATCAATTTTATGTCCGAATAACTATGGTATTGAAAGTTGGGACTCAGGGTCTTGTATTACTTTTTTCTTGGTTACCGTCTACAGTCATAGCTGTACCAGCAGTGAATGTTGCTGAAAAAGGGTTAGATAAAACTACATTATCTTCGCCAACAAATATTTCACAACAAGTTACTGTTACGAAAGTAGAATTTGGGGTTTTTAGAAAAGAAAAGAATGGCAACTTGACCTTAATTCCCACAAGAAAAGTGCCGCTTCAAGAGGGTGTTATCTATGGCTGGCGCCTTCAACTGCACGATTATAACAGTGAAGTGACGTGGCGAGAAATACTGAAACTACCGAAACCACCACAAACCTGGGGTACAACAAATGCTGAAAACTTTTCATTATCAGCAGATGGAACCTTTGTCGAGATCAAACGTAAAGATTTCCCCAAAGACGGTGTGATCGCCAACTCTTGGACGATCGCTTCTGGAGATCCCGTTGGTAAGTACATCATGCAAGTTTACATTGGCGATCGCCACGTTGCTACCTTTGAATTTGAAGTAGTTCCACCCAAAAAAGAAAAACCCAAGCTCCAGGTTGAACACTCTTTTTTCAAAAAACAGCAAACCAATACCAATTGTCAAAAGTAGAGCCAAACATAGTTCCTAGTGAGCAGCCACATACTTGCTACAAGCATCTTTCTCTAGAAAAAACACTTGTTGGACGCGTGTCTTGGATAGTTTTGGTTTCTCTGCTTGGCAACTGCAGGCTGAAAATTAACTATGATATCAGCAGCATTGATAATAGCTCCTACCAGTCCTAATTCAGACTCTACCAGTTCATCTATGACTTCATTAAGAATGTTTTCTTGCGTGTAATTTGGTCTAGTTACCAGTACTATACCATCACTGTAGGGTTGCACTAACAAAGCATCCTTTGATACTTGTAAGGAACTTGTGTCTAAAATCACAAGATCGTAGCGTTCGCGAGCATCGGCAATTAAACGCCGCAATTCGCTCGATTCGAGTACAGCAGTAGGTCGACGTACAGGTCCAGGACTGGGAATAATGTATAAATTTTCAACCTTAGGAACCAAGTGAATGCATTCGTTCAAGCTAGCGTAATAGCGCAGGGGTTCGAGATTGACATCTGGATTGAGAGTAACTTGTAAAGATGGACAGCAAGAAGGCGATCGCAAATCTGTTTCGACAATTAAAGTTCGCTTTCCGGCGCGAGCAGAAGCTATGCCTAAATTAAAAGCACTGACTGTTTTGCCTTCACAGCTAGCGGTGCTAACTATTAATACTACCTTTAAATCTTGACCACCGATGCGACGCAAATTGCTGCGGAACTTCTCATAAAAATCTAAATAGGGAGAATCTAAGGAAAGTATCAACGATAGATCGCGGGGTAGCAAATTCTCAGACGCCATCAAAGGTAATTCTGCCAATAAATTAACTTCTCGTTGCTTGAGGCGATCGCGGATATCTTCCTTGGTTTTTAACGTACCTTCCAAAGATCCCAACAAAAATATTACCCCACCGCCAACTATCAGTCCCAGAATTCCGCCCACACCAAGGGTAGCTATCGCGCTTTTAGTGGGTTTGACAATAGGCTTTACAGAAGGTACTCTTGCAATACTGATACTGCTGACAGTTTCTGCTTCTGCAGTTTTAGCATCTGTAAGCTTGGCTTGCATTTTATCGTAGATAGCTTTCTTGAGTGCTACTTGTTGTTCTAAGCGCGATCGCTCTAATTGCTTATTGGGTATCAAAGAATACTCGCGTCGCAGTCGTGCTTCCTCTCGTGCTAAGGAAATTAATTGTTGTTGCAGGGTTTCGCGCTGAGTTTGTAAAGCTACCAATTGGTTTGCTAGCGCCTGTCGGGAGGGATCCAAGTTACTTTGAGAGCGAATATCCGCAACTGTGCGATTCCAAGGAGCAGCTGCACCATCCCCACCAATAACTTCCGCAGCACGTTGTTGCAACAATTGTTCGTAAGCTTCCTTTTGACGCCGCAATTGAATCATAGTCGGGTGTCGGGGACGAAGGTCTTTTTTGAGAACTGCGATTTGAGTTTCAACTTGGTAAATTTGTGCTCGTAAGTTAGCAATAATAGGATCGGCACTCAAAGCAGAAGAAACATACGCTTGGCTGACAGTTAAACCTAACTTTGCTTGCAAACTGCGAATCTGCGCATCGATTCCGGAAAGGGTTAGTTGAATTTGTCGCTGCTGGTTTTGATTGTTAGTAATTCCGGTTAACAAACTGCTATTTTCCGCAGCCAAAATCGCCGGACCTTGGGTGCGATCGTACTGTTCCAGTTTCTTCTCAGCAGCTTGCAGTTCTCGTTTGGTAGCAGGTAAACGTTCATTGATTTTTTTAATAATTGCATTTAATTTGCCAGCATTGATCTGGCCGCTCAACTGAACCATTGCTTCCATCAATAATTGCAATGTTTGTTGAGCACGCTTGCGATCGGAATCTTTGTATTTCAACTCAATCAGTGTCGATTCCAACACCCCCGTCTTACTTTTTTTAGGCAAATTCAAAGCGATGTTCTGACCTATTTTTTGGGGTGGGACGTTGATTTTTGCTGCTACAGCTTCAATGATCTGGTCAGATAACAACACTTCTTGGGAAAGCTCCTGACCTTGTTGCAGAATCTCGCTACCAGTCGTAGAAAAAAAAACAGGTGGACTAACGTAAGTCAATGCACCTTCTGCTACGTAATTAGCAGGTGGTTCAGGTTGCATAGCTACCACTGTCGAACCAGCTACAACTAAAGCAAAACTGGTTAATCCAATCCACTTGTACTTATCAAAAGCAATCAGATAACGCTTAACAATTGGTGGAGTCATACCTAGCAGTTATTAGTTATTGGTCATAAATTTAGCGATGGGTCGTTGGTTATTTATTACTCAACCAACCCCGACTCTTCCCCTACTTTCCACTTAGACCGAAAGTTTCAAAAAAGCGGATAAAGCTTTGAATATCAAAGAAAGGTCGTGTAATGGTAGATACTAAATTGGTAATTCTACCGACAAGATTGCGACCAATAACAATAACATCATTATCTTGAAGCGGCACGTTTTGAGATGCATCTCCAGATAAAGCCTTTTTACCATCCAGTCTTTGGGTAATAGGTCTACCTCTTTCCGGATCGAAGCGAACCAAAGCAATTTCCCGTAAATTGGCAGTATCAGGATTAATTCCTGCTAAGGCATCAACAAAGCTACTACCGTTGGGTAGTGTTTGCGTTACAAGTCCGCCAGCAGCATAGTTTAGCACGCGAATTTTGATCTGCGGTTGAGCAAGGGATGAGCGAGCTACCAGATTGCGGTCATAGTTATCGTCATGAATTAATTCGCGACGCGGGACAACAATCGCATCTCCATCTTGCAAGCGCAAGTTAGGTACGGCGCTTCCATTTTGTAAAGGAGCGTATAAATCTATAGCTTGGGTAACGACAGAACCATCTATCAAATGTCGTCGCACCTGTACTTGTCGCAGGTCTGCCATCATTGTAGAACCGCCTGCTAAAAACAAAGCATCAGCAATACGAGGAGTGGGCGAAGTCATGGGATAAATACCAGGTCGCAATACTTCACCGCTGATCGTGATTTGTACTGGTCGGGGTGAAGTCAGCGATAGGTTTACAACTGGATCGACCGTGAATCGATGGAATAGCAAGCGAAGTTTTTCTTGAGCTTCTTCCAAGCTTAAGCCTTTGAGGGAAACTGTTCCCACTTGTGGCAAAACAACGTTACCTTCTGGATTAATTGTCACTGAAAAATTTAAATCCGGGCGTTGGGAAATTAGCGATAAGGTGACAATTGGCTCTACTACATAAACATTTAGTAAAGAGCGAATTTTAGTTTGTGCTTGTTGTAAAGTCAAATCTTGCAGCGATACCGTTCCCAACAAAGGAACAGTGATATTTCCTTCTGGATTAATGGTTGCTTGAAAGCTTAAATCTGGAAAACGTTGTACTGCAACGCTAATAACGTCCTTTGGTCCTAAACGATATTGACCTGGAGAACTTTGAACTTGGATGCTAATTAAATCTCCCGGTCCTAAAATGTAGCGGTTGAACTGGGGTAATGTTCCATCACCATTCACACCCGAAGATGTAAACTCAATGCTTGCTGGAGAAGCAGGAAGTGGCGCTGGAGACGGAGAGGGTAAAGCAACCACAGGTTGAACAAAACTGGCAAAGAAAACACCGAGCGGAAGACTAAAAAAATACAGGGTGCTGAAGGCACGCATATCACGACTAGGAGCTAGGAGACGTAATTTTAACCTTTTAATATAATAAATGCCAGATCGAATGTGGAAAATTTTTATACTAAGAATACGTAAATCAGGAACTTTCTGGGAAAATATTTGCCATTAAAGCAGCTTGGACTGTTTTACCCATCGACTGCATCTCAGTCCGAACTGTCTCGATATTTCCAAAAGGCTCCATTGGCATGAAAATACTAACAGCTACCCAAGCTGCGCGTTGCCTGTGTAATTGCGCGGTCCGATCTGCCAATAACCACTGCAAAGGTGATGGATGACCACCATTTTGCCAAGCATACCATTGTAGAACGGCAAAAGTTTGCTTGTTGGTGGCAGCGCGAAAAAATCTCGCCGTTACCTTAGTTTTTCTAGTTAGACCATTTTTCTGAACTTGCTTGACTGTAAATTCTGCCCAGCGATTTTGAGCTACGTTCCACTGCTCCCACTGAAATTTTCCCCAACTGTTAATCTCTGTCCACTCTGCCTGGGGCTGGTTTTTAGAGGCAGTTTGTGGTAGTAAAAGTAGGATGGCTTTGGTATCAGTGCCTTGTTTTTGCAGCAGCTGAAATGACCATTTGTGTTCGCCGATTTGCTGCTGGCTTTGTTCAAGAGTTTGCCAACCACTAACAGTTAATCCTGTTTGACGTAGCTGTCTCAGTTTTCCTAGATTGGCAACGGAGGGGGGTTGTTGCCATTGCCAGTGTCCGGCGAGATAGCCCGGAACTGCTGTTTGGAAAAATAATAGTAGCAAAAATAACAGTATTACTCCTCGCGGTAAGTAGCTTTCCTTGAGAAAATTACAGTAATTCATTAACAAGCATGGTATCAAATAAGTATATTATGCATCCACAAATTATCATTACCCTCAGTAATAGTAACGGGATGCTGGAAAGGATAATGTATTTTTTATTTCGGGCTTGTAGTAAGCACATTTTGTGCCTACTACCATTAAGCGCGATCGCCCCCACCGTTGTTATTTTTGTGGTGATGAACTAGCAGGGCTTTATCGTCCCCCAAGTCTGGCTTTATACTTCTAATTTGTCAGTAATCCGCTTCATTGCTTCTTCCACGTTTTCTCGACTATTAAACGCGGAAATACGGAAATATCCCTCACCAGCTGCACCAAAGCCAGAGCCTGGCGTACCCACAACGTTGCACTGATGCAGCAATTGGTCGAAGAAATCCCAACTAGAAAGTCCATGAGGGGTTTTTACCCAAACGTAAGGTGCATTAACGCCTCCATACACTGCTAATCCTGCTGCTGCTAGTTTTTCGCGAATAATTCGGGCATTTTCCAAATAGAAGCTAACCAAGGCTTTTATTTGTGTTTGTCCCGTTTCGGAATAAACAGCTTCTGCTCCGCGCTGAACAATGTAGGAAACACCGTTGAACTTGGTAGATTGGCGACGGTTCCACAACTTCCAAACTTCCACATCAGAACCATCAGCAGCTTTAGCGGTGAGGCTTTTTGGTACAACTGTAAAGGCGCAGCGAGTACCGGTAAATCCAGCATTTTTAGAGAAAGAACGAAACTCGATGGCGCAGTTTCTTGCTCCTTCTATTTCGTAAATGGAATGGGGAATGGACGGATCGCTGATAAAGCTTTCATAAGCAGCATCAAAGAAAATGATCGAGCCATTAGCTATGGCATAATCCACCCAACTCTTGAGGTGTTCCTTGGTAGCAACGGCGCCTGTAGGGTTGTTGGGAAAACACAGGTAAATTAAATCGACCTTTTGCGAGGGAATTGTAGCAGTAAAGTTATTTTCTGCTGTGATAGGCAAATATACTAAACCTTCGTATTCGCCTTTGTTGTTAGCAGGACCCGTATTTCCTGCCATAACATTAGTATCTACATATACCGGATAAACGGGATCCGTAACGGCAATAACGTTGTCGGGTCCAAAAATTTCTAAAATGTTTCCCGTATCGCACTTAGAGCCATCGGATACAAATATTTCTGAAGCCTCAACTTCACATCCCCGTGCTTGAAAGTCGTATTTGGCGATTTTCTCACGCAACCAGCTGTACCCTTGCTCGGGACCGTAACCTTTGAAAGTGGCGCGATCGCCCATTTCTTCCACAGCTTTAATCATCGCCGTCCGACAAGCTTCCGGTAATGGCTCGGTTACATCTCCAATACCCAAACGTATAATATTAGCATCTGGATTCGCCTGGGCAAAAGCGCTAACTCGGCGAGCTATTTCTGGAAACAGATAGCCAGCTTTGAGCTTGAGATAGTTGTTGTTAATAGTTGCCATGCTTAATCGTTACAATCACCGTAAACCAGCTTACTGCTAACTGTAGTTCTGTGCTTGATATCTGGCGATCGCCCTTTTTGAAAAATCACCAATGCATCTTCAAAAAAAGCGGCTAACTTAACAACGCTGTAATTGTGCCAGCACTACCACAATTTCATCTATTGCTTGCCGTACCACACTAGCAGGTTGCTCAGTTTGATTTACCATAATACTAAACACTAGCGAATCGTAATGGGGTGGATTGACATAACCCGAAAGAGCAAACACACCGCCCAAAGTTCCTGTTTTTGCTTGGACTGTTCCCACTGCGGGCGTGTTCTGAAAACGTTTTTTTAAACTTCCACTTCTACCCGCTACAGGTAAAGAAGCACGAAAAACCTCAGCTTGCGGTGACTTAGTCATAGCCTTCAAGGTTTGCACCAAAGCTTGGGGAGTAATTAAATTTTTTCGCGATAAACCCGAACCATCTACTACAACGTAACTTCCTACTTCCACTCCCAGTGAAGTTAAAGTTGTTTTCAAAACTTCTAACCCCGTAGCAGCTGTATTTTGGTTGTTTGGGGCTGGTTTTTTAATAGCTAATGTCCTTAGCAATGCTTCTGCCAAAAAATTATCGCTATTTTGGTTTGTCATTATTACCATTTCTGACAAGAAAGGAGAATTTACTGCGGCTACTTCTACTTCATTTTTCCCACTGCTAGTAGCAATTGAGGTTTGTTGAACGCTAATTTTTTCTGCTGCTAAAACACTGCGAAAACGCCGCCAAAAATACTCCGCTGGTGCTACTACAGGTAAAGTGACAAATTGTGATTGATAACCTGCAGGTAATTGACCTTGAATTTGCAGTGTTGATGCCTGCAAATCCCGACTAATATTCAAAAAACTTGGCTCATTTTTTCCTACAGTAATCGATTGATTAATTACTTGCCACTGTTTTTTTTCTTCTGAATTTAACCAAATTAATTTCAGTGGTTTACCAACAGTTTGCGGTGATAAAATCAAACTAAAGGAATTTCGATCCACAATAAGATTGTTTACAGGTGTACCATCACCAGAAAGCAAATCTTCCCACTGCCAGCTAGGATTGATAATATCTCCTTGAATATAGCTATCATCAAGTATCAAGTGTTTAATTTTAGTGATACCCTTTTGTTTTAACTGTCTGGCTAATTCTATCAATTGCTCGTCAGTTAAGGTGGGATCTCCTCTACCTACGACACGGAACACGCCATCGCTGTTGCGATACACAGAAGTGCGAATACGATAATTTGCACCTAATTGTTTTAATGCAGCAGCTGTAGTCAGCAATTTGGTATTAGAAGCAGGAATAAAGAATTTTTCTCCATCCCGATTGTAAAGTGTTTGCTGAGTTTGCAACTTTTGGATCAAAATTCCCCAACGACTGCGGTAGAATTGGGGACGATTAATGACTTTGTCTATAGCAAAGTTGAGTTGAGAAGCGCACGCTGTAGCCAAAGTTCTTGTCTGTGCCCCTGGTGTCAGTGTTTTGGCTGTTGCTGGGCGATAATTAATACCTAAGTGCCAACTTAAAAACAGCAGCAGTAAACCAGTAGAAATTCTTGCAGGCATTTACTGAACTTATAATTTTTTTATGTAAAGTTTTTGTCAAAAGGCAATGGCATTCCTCAAGTATACACAAATTCATCCCACAGTCAAAAGAAGGACGCTACCAAAATAGTGGCCAATTTCAGCAGTGTCCTTTCAAACTGTATAAAACGTTGCTAACAAAAGGTAAATGCCAGGGGCGATCGCCAAATGTTATAAACTAGTTACAACTCCGCAAGCTAACCTTGGTCCGCCAGTTTCTGTCCCTGTTCCGCCGGCTTTTTGTTGGTCTGGAAAACGGTGGACGATAATTGCACTTCCATTTTCATCAAACACGCTCACCGGACTTTTGCCGAGGCTAATTCGACTGGTGACAACATTATAAACGGCATAACCTACGTCATTCACAACCAGATTCGGCAAATCACCGAGATGGTAGGGATGGTTGTTTTCTACCGGAGTTTCATTCCCATAAGGACCGGGATCGTAATGTCCACCAGCGCTACTAAAAGCAGGACTAGCATCAGGTTCGCATACACCCGCAGAATGAATGTGGAGTCCGTGCAAACCAGGAGTTAAAATCTGCGGATTACCTTGGATTTGACCCCAAATCCTGACCGAACCATCATCTTGCTGTTTGAGGAAAAGGGTACCATTAATCTCAGGACCTGCAATCTGAGCTTGCGCTTGGGGCAGAGTTTGGGATACACTTGGTTTTCCCAACAATACTTCCCATACTACCACCAAGCAAAGGGTAATCAAGATAAAAAATAAAGATTTGAATCGCAAAAGCTTGTTCACCAGGGTCTCCTGCAGCAATGACAAATAACTTGAGTTAACTTGGAAACAGCACTTGTACATCACATAGCAAAGACGTTATAGCAAATTTGCTATCCACGCTTTTTGGGAGTTATTCTCTTTTAGAATTGGACGAATTTCCAGCAAACTTTGAAAATCTATCAAACTTAAACCTTGATATTGCATATTAACAAAATGCAATTAGAAATTTTCTGGAGGAATGTTGCAGCAATTGCCCATTGACTGTGCTTTTCCATTCAGAATTAAACTTTATTTGTTTGGGCGGGCGAATTAACCCGCTAGTTGTTATTTGGGTATACTTCGTCCGGTATGATGTACCTACAGGCAAGATAATCAGCGTTAATTATACCTTTGCGAGATAGCAATCAATTCTAAACTCAAAGCATTAACTTGCTTCAAGCATTTTGTTTTGATTTTCATCGGCTGCGTTTTACTCTCGTTAGAGAGAATTAACACTAGTATTACCTTCATTTGTAGATTATTACACGCTGCGGGGCATAAAATTCCTAAAAAACTTGAAAAAATCACTAGTAATTTATCGACTTTGTTCGGTAAGAAATAAATAAAGACCAGCTAAGACCGTTTCTACAAATGACAAATTGTTCGGAGCTTTTGGTAAGTAACTACAAACCGCGTGTTTACTTTTAACATATAGGCAATTTTTATTGATAATCTTTTCGCTTGCACTCCAGCCATTGTAAAATACGGTTCCAAGCCCACCATTGGTCTGGGTCTTGGGCTTGACTTTGACACTTTTTGCTACTCAAGTAGCCAACATGGCCACCGTGACGGGTCAGTAGTAAATCTATTTTGGGATTGTGAGTACAAATTGCTGGCAATTCAGTGGCGATCGCTGGCTCAAAGAAGGGATCGTCTTGTGCGTAGATAATCAAGGTGGGTTTTGAAAGGCTTGTTAATAATGGCAAAGCACTGGTAGCTTCATAATAAGCTTCCACCGAGGAAAAACCCAGTCGTTCGATCACCAATTCTCGGTCAAAATCCCAAATGCTATTTGCTCGTTTAATCGCTTGGGGGTCGAGACTTCCTGGATGGGCGTCATGAATTCGCCAAGCTAATTGCTTGAGACTTTGGGTAATTCTAGCTTCGAAATATCTACCTGCAGGGTAGCTGACTAAATAACTTAGGGAGCGTCGCGAATCGAGATTAGGACAAATTACTGCTGCACCTTCAATTTCATCTTCTGAAATTCCTATACTTTCGAGGTCTGGAGACAGTGCTGTTGCTGCTTTGGTTGCCCATAATGCTAACTGTCCACCTAAAGAATATCCTGTAAACCAGAATTTTCGCGGACATCCCATAGTAGCGGCGGTAGCGGCTATGCGGATAAAATCTTCTTTTTCGTACAATCCATCGCTGGTCATTGTTGGCGACAAGCCAGCTGTTTTGCCGTGGGCGCGCCAATCAAATAATACTACAGCGTACCCCAGGGCGTAGGCTTTACGTCCCAACAGTCTGAGAAACCACTGGTTTTCTAAGTCTCCCGTGATGCCGTAGGTGCCTATAATCGTGCTATGAGCATTTTTAGGTATAGCTACCCAGCCAAAAATTGGTACGTTTTGCGCGCCAAGAAAAATTTGCTCTTGATAAGGTGGTTCTGGTAATTTGGTAGACTTTTTCCAGTTGAGCGAGCCCCACAAAGAAGTGTAGATAGTGATTGCGACACCATTTTGCAACAACAAGGGTGGATCGTATGGTGGAAAATACATTTTGATAGATGAGACTATAAACAAAGTAAACACGGAGTTTGTAGTGAGTGATTAAGTACTCACCACAAGCTAGAAACAAAAGGGTATAACTTCCTAAGGGTAAAAAGCAAAAAGATAGGGCGGACAAACAACGCCCACCCTTTTTAATTTAGTATTGCTGTGCTTTTTCTTTACAACTTGGTTCCGCACTCCGGGCAGAAGTTATAATTGGGAGCATTTTTGGTACCGCAGTGAGCGCAATACACTGGCTGTGTTTCGTCCTTGGGAGCTGGTTTGGGTAGACCTATCATCTGAGCGTTACTCTTTCCTGGAGCTACCATTGGGTAGCAGTTTTCATCTTTAGTAACATGAGCATCGATGACCACGGGACCTGGATGGGCTAACATTTCGGCGATCGCCCCGGGTAATTCTTCTCGGTTGTGGATGACTATGCCCTTAATACCATAGGCTTTGCACAGCAACTCCACATCTGGCATTCCTACTTCCATATTCGAGCAGGAGTAGCGCTCGCCATGGAAAGCTTGTTGCCACTGGCGCACCATTCCTTGCCAGCCATTATTTATGATTACAGTCTTGACATTTATACCGTATTGTGCTATTGTGCCCAATTCTTGCAAGCACATTTGAAAGCTGGCATCACCGCTAATACAGATCACTTGTTGTTGGGGAAATGCTACCTTAGCACCAATGGCGGCGGGTAAGCCAAAGCCCATCGTTCCCAGACCACCGCTAGAAATCCAGCGCCGCGGTCCAGTTTTTAGGAATTGAGCTGCCCACATTTGATGTTGGCCGACGTCAGTGGTGTAAATTGCCGTGGGTGCTTGCCGACCAATTTCGACGATCACCTCTTGCGGTGACATACTATCGGGGTAATGAGGTACGACCAGGGGATAGTCTTCCTTCCAGCGAGCGATTAATCTCAACCATTCTTCGGTCTGTTGGGGATTGCTTTTGATATTTAATTCACGACATCGCCGCAAAATATCGGTCAAAACGTTTTTGACATCTCCAACGATGGGTACGTCGGGAACGCGGTTTTTGCCTACTTCTGCAGGATCGATGTCGATGTGAATGACCTTAGCACGGGAAGCGAATTCATCCAGTTTACCGGTAACGCGGTCGTCGAATCTCGCACCTACGCAAATGAGCAAATCGCAGTTGGTGACAGCAAAGTTGGCGTAGGCGGTACCGTGCATCCCCAACATTTTCAAAGACAGGGGATGATTTTCATCAAAGGCACCCAAGCCCATTAAAGTAGTCGTGACGGGAATATGAAATAACTCAGCCAATTCTTGAAGTTCCTGGCAAGCTCCGGAGGCGATCGCTCCTCCACCTACATACAGCAACGGACGACGGCTAGAGCAAATTAGCTGGATGGCGGCGTTTATTTGACGTGGATTTCCCTTGACGGTGGGGCGATATCCCGGTAATTTCACCGAACCTGGTTCTACAGGAATATAGTCAAATTCTTCAAAAGCTACGTCTTTGGGCACATCTATTAAAACAGGTCCTGGTCTGCCTGTGCTAGCAATATGAAATGCCTCGGCTACAATTCGTGGCATGTCCTTGGCTTCGCGTACCAAGTAGGAGTGCTTGGTAATTGGCAGCGTAATTCCGTATATATCAGTTTCTTGAAATGCGTCCGTGCCGATCATTTTGCGTGGTACTTGTCCGGTGACAATTATCATCGGAATCGAGTCCATGTAAGCAGTGGCAATGCCTGTTACCAAGTTAGTTGCTCCTGGACCGGAAGTTCCGAAGCACACTCCGACTTTACCTGTAGCACGGGCGTAACCGTCAGCAGCGTGAGCTGCCCCTTGTTCGTGTCTTACTAAGATATGTTTAATACCACCTGTAGCTTGTTCAAAATAAAGTTCATCATAAATAGGTAAAATGGCGCCGCCGGGGTAGCCAAAAATGTATTCCACCCCGTGGCGCTTGAGGCTATCAAGCAGTGCAAATCCACCAGATACACGCCTTTTGGGCGTTGGAGCTGGCGATAGAGAGACACCGGACTGGATGTGATTCTCAATTTGTGAAGCCCCGATGGGGGAAGGCGATTCTCCTGCGGAGACACTTCGTGGACGCACAGTTAAACCTCACGTATTAGCTAAGATCAAGCTGATTTTCTGTAGTTAAAATTTCATTTTAATTGAAAACTTTCATTATTACTTGAAATTATTCTCTGTTGTTGACATAATTCCCAAACTCTAAAGTTTTTCTAAACATTTAGTCTTGTATTTTTCTGTGTTTTTACCTGATTCAATTACCACGTTTGCAAAACTCGGCGCGTGTGTTGCCAAGCCCAAACACCAATCACAGCAACGATGACGCTCATTCCCACTAACACGTTGCGCAAACCTAAAACATCAGTAATAGGACCTGTAATTGCCAAGGGTGCGGAAAGAGCAATATTGACAGCATGATTTTGAAATCCAAACACCTTACCGTGCATCGAAGGCGGGGTTTGCTGTTGAATCAAAGTTTGCATTGGTACCCCAATAAAAGCTGCGCCTATGCCTAAAAAAGCACAAAGGACCAATGCTACTGCTAATTTGTTGGTAAAAGTAAATACTCCTAAAACCACTGCCATTATTAAGAATCCGATCAAAGGTAAGGGTTGGCGATGCAATTTATCACCCCAATGACCTAAAATAGCTGCTCCCATTACCATTCCTACTCCTGCAGCTGCTAAAAAAAAGCCAAATTGTTTTTCTTTTAAGCCATATTCCGCTGCTAATCGAATTGCCAGTACTGTTAAAGCTGCAAATACACAATACAAAGTCACCAATTGCAGCATGGCATTTAGTACTAAACGATTTTTCTGAAGATAGCGCAAGCCTTGTTTTAAGTCTGCCCAAGGATTAATGGTTGGTCTGTCAGTTTCAGCTATACTTTCTTGAAACTGAATTGGCTGCATCACACCCGCAGATAGCAGGTATAGCATTGCAACTACCAGTTCTTGACCGTATTGTGGTCCGAGTAAATCTTTGGCCCAGCTTAATATTGGTTCGCCAATGGCAAAGCCAACAATCAAAGCACCCATCATTGTACTGCTAAACAAAGCGTTAGCCGCTAGTAAATTCTCTCGTTGTACCAAAAGGGGAATGGATGCTTGCTCAGCTGGTGCAAAAAATTGCGTGACCGTGGAAACGGCAAAAGTAAGTATCAATAAAATCAAAAACTTCCTGGGTAAAAAAGGAATTGCCACTGTCAGCAGACCGCGTACCACATCTGAACCGACCATAATCAGCTTTTTGGGTAAGCGATCGACAAATACGCCTCCAGCAGAACCGAACAAAATGGCTGGTATGGTAAAAGCCACCATTAAAGTGGAGTACATCGAATTTTCTGCCAAACCAGTAGGAGGAGGGTAATTTTCCAATAAAGCAACCGTTAAGACAAAGAAGACTTTGTCCGCTAGCTGGGATAGTAACTGTCCTATCCACAGCAGCATAAAGCTACGGTTTTTGAGCAGAACACCAAATCCATTATTGACAGCAGCAGGTTCGGTTGGAAACATTAGAGCTAAGGTATGGGAACAGGAAAATACAGCAGGCAAAATTAGGCGAGATGGAGGATCTGTAAAGACCATGTATTCCGACCCCTCCATCACATTTTTATTCCTCCTGTTTTACACCTGGGTTTTCCGGATTAGTTGTTTTCATAGCGCATTAAAAGCATACATAAAAATTCTGCTGCACTTAGGCGCTTTTGTAACTGCGATTGTCCTTCAGTAGGTGAGTCTACCCACCAACCCATTACAGTCTGTGGCGATCGCCACATATCCAAATGAGTTACAGCGGGATCTGCATAAAAGTTATTTTGCCCGCAACCAAGAGTTTTAGAACTCCAGTGGGTGAAATAATCGTGGCTCATCCTGTGGATAGGAAAATTTGCCCACAAAGGTACTCCCCATCCATCTATAGCAATAAAAGCTTTCACTTCGCCTGCGAACATTTGCCACAAATGTGCAGCTGCGATCGCCCCAACTACACCAGCACTAAAACTAATGAATGTCAAGGGCGATCGCAGATTGTTTTGCAAGTGAGCTTGAAGAAACTGCAGAATGTGCAATCCAGACAAGCAAGAAAAACCTGCTGTGGGTAAAATCAGTACATTTACTGAACTAGTAGCCGGAAAATAAAGAACAAATAACTCTCTCCAAGCAGAAACAAAATTCTCAGTTAACTTTGGTTCGTGAATACCAGGGCAAACAATTATACTCATTATTTCCTGAATCTTTACATAGTAAGCGCTGATACGAAAATTCTATTAAACTGAAATCTCCAGAACTAAAAATTTGCATAAGTAAAGAATGTGGCTGCTATGAAGTTTAAAAAACAAATAACTATAACTTTTAAAGCACTTTTACTGGCAATTTTAATTGCTGTCTTAACTTTGATTGGTTTTTCTGGTAGCAATCAAGCTGCAGATGTAACACCAGCAATTACAGTGAAGAAAAACAATCCCATAATTATTGAAAATATAAAACCCGGAACAAACAATTGGCAGCTAACCAACCCCGCGACCCGACGGGAAATAGAAGGTTATGCTTCCCTCACAAGCGTTAATCGCGGTGAAGAAATCAAGTTTTTTGTCAACACAAAAGAACCAAGCTACACGATTGAAATTTTCCGCATGGGTTGGTACGGAGGTGCTGGAGGTCGAAAAATGGCTCCCGCGATCCTGCGCCAAGCGGTCAAACAACCACCCCCAATTATCGATAACGCCACTGGTTTGATCGAATGCAACTGGATAGATCCGTATACTTTGAAGATTCCCTATTCTCAAGAAGATCCCACCCTTTGGGCTAGTGGTGTTTACTTAGCAAAACTAACTGCTGGCATCAGTGGCAAGCAAAGCTATATCATTTTTGTTGTCCGTGATGATACCCGTGCTTCCGATATACTCTTTCAATCGAGCGTTACCACCTATCAAGCATATAACAACTGGGGCGGCATGTCCCTTTATCGCTGGAATAGTCGTGGAAAACAAGCATATAAAGTTTCTTTTAATCGTCCTTACGCTGCTAGTCCCAACCGCGCTGCTGCAAAAGGTGTAGGTGCAGGTGAATTTTTAACCAACTTTCAACCGAAAAGAAGAACCTACAGTGCTGGGTGGGAATACAACATGGTGCGGTGGTTAGAACGAGAAGGTTACGATGTCACCTATTGCACAGACGTTGATACCCACGAAAATCATTTCAATTCCTACACCGGTAAACCGATGCTGTTATTGCACAAAGCATTTCTTTCCGTAGGACACGATGAATATTGGTCTTGGCAAATGCGGCAAAATGTTCAAGCTGCTAGAGATGCTGGTGTTAGCCTTGGTTTTTTTTCTGCTAATACCTGCTATTGGCAAATTCGCTTTGAACCAAGTCAAATAACCAAAGATCCTAACCGCACTATCGTTGCTTACAAAGAAAACGCTGCTTTAGATCCCTACGCCAGAGACGCAGATCCCACCAATGATTATCTCATCACAACTCTTTGGCGCCGAAAACCTGTAGATCTGCCAGAGGATGCGTTGATTGGAGTTATGTACGAGACCTTCCAGGTCAACGCCGATATAGTTCTCGCTCAAACAGCACCAGATTGGTTGCTTGCGAATACACAGTTTCACCAAACCAGTACCGGACCGTTGTTTAGCTGGTTTGGTCGCAAATTTGGAAATGGTATGCGTTTAGCAGGACTTTTGGGCTACGAGGTGGATCGCATGTTTGGTAACGCCCCCGTCGATACGATTCGCATTGCCCACTCGCCCTATCGCCACGGACGTAGGATTCGATACGCCGACATGACCCTCTACACCACAGCTTCCCGCGCCATAGTCTTTGCTACTGGTTCTATGCAGTGGAGCTGGGGGTTAGATGATTACAATGCACCGCAGCTGCGCCCCCGTGTTTTAAATAGCAACGCCCAGGCGATCGCGCGTAATGTTTTGAATAAAATGCTAGAAAAATAGTGAAGACCTACTGTTAGAGGTAAAAATACCCCTTACTGCACCGCAACAACAGTACAAGTCTTGCTTTTCTACAATTGTGATGTTGTGTCTGGAGCAATAATTTCGCCGGTTCCCGCATTTAGGAGTAGGTCTTGGTCAGCAATGAGCTCGCTTAACTCTTTTACTTGTAAATTCATTTGTTCGCAAGCAAGGCGCAGCTGTTGTGCAAAGGTATTCAAATCATCACCATAACCACATTGGTAAGCAGCAGTTTCGATTCCTTGCTTGGCATTTGCTCTGGCGCAATCGACTAGTTCCCTACCACGTAATGGTGTTTGAGATGGCATGTTTGCAATCGTTATATGTAAGGTTTCCCTTGCTAGATTAGCAGCCATTGTAGCTGTACTCATCCACCTAATGAAAGGTAAAAAAAGTTAGAATTGTTGTCTTCTAGATGCCAAGACATCAGACAAAAGTAATAAAATCAAGGTCTTCTACCCCAAGGTTGATTTTTCTCCAGATGGCACAAAAATCAACTTCATGATGCCATTTAGATACTTTTGATACAAACTATTACACCAGATATTGGTTTAGTTTCGCTATTTTGTGGTTGTTTCACCCCAATGGAAAATGCTACGGCGGTTGCTAACTTCAGCAAGCTTGTTGAATATCAAGAGCAATTTTTACCTCAGAATGCTTGTTAAGCGTGTTCTGGTTCAGAATTTAAATTTTTCACTAAGTTTTTAGACAATCAATTTTGATACTTCAGTTAAAATGCAGAAGCCTATTGTTTCTAGAAAGCTATAAGCAATTTGCTGCTACCTAGAGAGATAATTTGGAATATTTGCGTGTTTCAGCAACAAGCGTTGGAATAATTCCTTTTGATTGCGTTTGTGACTGAGAATGCTTGTTAGGAAGAATTTTTATGAGCAAATGATACATCATCTTGGCAAGCAGAAGGCTTAAGCCGTAACAACTTACTGTTATCTTCCGTAAGTGTAAGGCAATAAAATTCACTTCCTGACCCGTAAGGTGAGAAAGAAATTATTGGCCTGAAATTTGTGTGTATGTTTCTTCCTTTAGGAAGAGCAGATGTTAATGAATTGCCAACAATTTCAGTCAAAATAGTGTTGCATATTATCAACATCTGATTATTTATTTACTTATTGGTATATATCTGAAATTAAGAAAATTCTTCTCGGGAGCAAAGCAGGGGTAGTATATGCAAATGGTAAATGAAGTTGTTCGTGGAGAACAGGCTGACCAGTTTCGGCTTTTGCAGTCAACTTTGCGCGATCGCTGGCAAAGTATAGAAGACTCTAACAATAGCGATGTCGATATTTTAGTGGTTCCTTCCCTGAGTATTGACCAACGAGAACTCACAAAAATTGAAGGTTACGAACATTACGAAGAACGCTTGCTATTTTCCTTAATTCGGCTGTGGAATCCCCGCAATCGCCTTATTTATATTACTTCTGTACCGCTTCATCCCAGTATTGTTGACTATTATTTACAACTTTTACCGGGAATTCCCTTTTCTCATGCGCGCAATCGCTTGCTCCTTCTTTCTACCTATGATTCTTCCCTCAAACCCCTCAGTCAAAAAATTTTAGAACGCCCTCGCTTGCTCCATCGCATTCGTCAAGCTTTGCGTCTTGACAAATCATTTATGATATGCTATAATGCCACAGATTTAGAAGCAGAACTATCCTTAAAACTAGGCGTACCCCTATATGCTGCCGATCCCAAATTACAGATTTGGGGAACTAAAAGCGGGAGTCGACAAATTTTTGCAGAAAGTGGAGTTCCCTTTCCAGACGGTAGCGAAAGGTTATGGGATACAGACGATTTAGCACAAGCAGCTGCCGATCTATGGGGACGTCAGCCGCAATTAAAAAAAATAGTGGTCAAGCTCAACGAAGGCATTTCTGGAGAAGGAAACGCGCTTTTGGATTTAACAGCGATCGCACATGCTGCACCCGGAAATGCTTCCCATCGCCAAACAGTAGCAGCAATTAAAGATAGCTTTGCCAAGATGCGTTTTCAGGCCAAGCAAGAAACCTGGGAGAACTTTTCCCAACGCATCAGCGAGATAGGAGGAATTGTCGAGGCGTTTGTAGAAGGAAAAGTGAAGCGATCGCCCAGCGTCCAAGGACGCATCACGCCTTTAGGAGAAGTGGAAATTCTCTCTACCCACGACCAAATTCTCGGAGGTCCAGACGGACAAATTTATCTTGGCTGTCGTTTTCCAGCAGACGAAGCTTATCGCCTGCAACTGCAGCATCTAGGTTTAAAAGTTGGCAAAAAACTGGCCCAAAAAGGTGCTCTAGAAAGATTTGGAGTCGATTTTATCGCCGTGGTTGGAGACAATGGAGAGTGGGAGATGCAGGGGATTGAAATTAATCTGCGCAAAGGCGGTACCACCCATCCTTTTATGACTTTGAAATTATTGACCAACGGACGCTACGACCTTTCCACCGGTTTATTTTACTCCCAACAAGGACGTCCGAAATATTACATAGCTACCGACAACCTGCACAAACAACACTACCAAGGACTTTTACCCAACGATTTAATGGATATTATTGCCCTGCATCGCTTGCATTTCGACACCGGTACTGAAACAGGAACAGTATTTCATTTAATGGGTTGTCTTTCCCAGTTTGGCAAACTAGGATTAACCAGCATTGGCGATTCTCCCCAACAAGCAGAAGAAATTTATAATAAAGTTGTAAAAGTCCTAGACGAAGAGACTAACAGCAACAATAGCGATTTTACCTATTTTTCAGAGTACGCTTTTGCTACTGGCCGGGACGAATTTGGTTGTTAATAGCTACCGACCTTTCTCTATTTGTGTACAATCAACTCAGCCTTTGTATATTAGCAGTTGTGTCCAACAAAAGTGCGGTTCACTGCATAAATCCTAACTGTCAGCGTCCTTATCCCCAACCTTGGGGAAATAAATTTTGCAATAGCTGTGGCGCACCCCTGCTGATAGACCGCTACGTCCCCATCACCCGTTTGGGAGCAGGAGGTTTTGCCCAAATTTACACTGTTTGGGACCGCAAGACACAAACAGAAAAGGTGTTAAAGGTACTGGTGGAAGATTCACCCAAAGCGCAAGAATTATTTGCTCAAGAAGCAGCTTTGATGAGGTGCTTGCGACATCCAGGAGTTCCCAAAGTTGATGTGGATGGTTATTTTCAGCATCGTTGGGTTGACTCTCGGCGTCAGTGGAATTTATCTTGTTTGGTCATGGAAAAAATCAACGGGGAGACCCTAGAAAAAATCTTACAAACAGATTATCCCCAAGGATGCCCCCAAGAACTAGTATTGAACTGGTTGATTCAGGCTGTAGACATCTTACGGCATTTGCACCAAAACAAGATTATCCATCGCGATATCAAACCCTCTAACTTGATGCTGCGCAATTACTCATTGGGACAAGCTCAGCAGTTGGTACTTATCGACTTTGGTGGAGCAAAGCGATGCGATCGCACCAGCAGTGGTTCGCCACCGCGTTCTACAAAGTTGTTTTCTTCTGGTTACGCTCCTCCAGAACAAATTATCGGTAGCAACATCGGACCTGCGGCTGATTTTTATGCTCTCGGTCGGACAATGATAGAGTTGTTAACCGGTAAACATCCGGTAGATTTAGAAGATCCCCTGACTGGAGAATTTAGCTGGCGTAAGCAGGTAAACATCAATCCCCAGTTAGCAGATCTGTTGGATGAAATGGTTAAGGAGGAAGTACAAGCTCGTCCTGCAAACGCAGTTGTGATTCAAAAACGTTTGGCGCAGATTTCCCGAAACCTATCTAGCAGTCCAGCTCGCCCCTCTTTAGCAGCTCGGGCGCAGATATTTTTTTGGAAATTGGCAAAAACTTCTCAAGCAGCGCGAATTAGTTGTGCTCAAAGTTTCAGAAAAATTGTCGCTTTCATATTTTACGCGATCGCCCAGTTTTTGGGAGCCTGTTTGCGTACCTTTTGGACAATGCTTTTAACTTGTGGCGGTGCTGGTATAGGTACGGTCGTCGGTTATTTTTTAGCCTATCATACAGGCTGGGGAATTGAACTTGGCGAAGTTATATCCCGTCAACTAACTGGGTTGCTGGCAAAGACCCAGCCGGTACCGGGGCCAGAAATTCTTGTCTTTTCTGGTGCTGGCTTGGGAACTGCGTGGGGACTAACAGTAGCTGGAAGTTACGGACAACGACGGCGATTTATAGTAGCATCCCTGATGGGTATAACCAGCTATGCATTTGGTTGGTTTATTTTGCAACTGCTTGCACCAAAAGACATGGCTGAGGGGCTAGTGGGAGTAATTTTAGTCGTTGTTTTTCTATTCACCTTGGGATTAGACTTCCGCAGCCATCAGATAGTTTATGCTACTATTGCTGCCTTTGGTAGCGCTATGCCGTTTGCAGCTGTAGTCAGTTTCGAATTTCCATCAAATTTGTTTGATTTATTTCGTCCTACTAACGATTGGCAACAATTGTGGCTAAAAATTGCTTTTTTTAGTTTTATTGGTATTTTTATTAGCTTTTGGCTGGGCGTAACTTATTATTTGATTTTGCCTGGTCTGCGTTTGTTGGGCTGGCGTAAATAAAATCAATAAAAATAAATAGAAAATTAATATCTTCCAAACTGGGGGAGCTCATACTTAGTTTTCTATAGAGTTTCCGTATAATTTCTATTTTGATTTTTAGATCTTTTGCAACTAAAATAGCTTTATACACCGTATTTTTACAGTTTATTTATGGCAGCTTCATCTTTTATCTTTACTCAAAGCTATTAGTTTAAATTTTCCTCATCAATACAAATTTTGGTATAGATTGTTGTTACTGTCGGAATTAAATTTATCACAAGAATCAGGCAAAGCAGGAAAGAAAAGACTTCACAGACTTGTTTTTGCTTAGTAACAATAACTAACATTTTCCCTGTGGGGGCTCAACCGTCAAAATACAACCCTTGCTGTTTTTAGTCACCACCAACAGTTAGGGTTATTAAGACCTGCTAGAGTGGGTTCAGAGTGATTTTTTGCTTAACACTTCTTTATTATAAAGACAAAGTGCCTTAATCAATTGTAAAATGCTCAGCCAAATTAAAGATATAGCAATAACATTAGCTCCTCGTTTAATAGAAATTCGCCGTCATATTCATTCCTATCCAGAAGCGAGCGGTCAGGAGTACCAAACAGCAGCGTTTGTAGCTGGGGTGTTGTCTTCCTGTGGTCTGCAGGTACGAGAGGGAGTAGGTAAAACGGGCGTGCTGGGAGAGTTGCAAGGTAACGGTCAAGACGATCGCATTTTAGCAATTCGCGCCGATATGGATGCTTTACCAATTCAAGAACGCACTGGTTTAGAGTTTGCTTCTCGCGTTCCGGGTTTGATGCACGCTTGCGGTCACGACGTACACACCACAGTGGGTTTGGGGACAGCCATGGTATTATCTCAAATTGCGCAAGAGTTACCGGGAAATGTGCGTTTTTTATTTCAGCCAGCAGAGGAAATCGCTCAAGGAGCAAGCTGGATGGTAGCAGACGGAGCAATGGATCGAGTCACTGCGGTGCTGGGTGTTCATGTTTTTCCTTCTATCCCCGCAGGTTCCATAGGTGTGCGTTATGGCGCCCTGACAGCAGCAGCTGACGATTTGGAAATCACCATTGTCGGTGAGTCGGGACACGGTGCTCGTCCTCACGAAGCTATTGATGCGATCTGGATCGCCGCGCAGGTAGTGACAGCACTGCAACAGGCAATTAGCCGCACGCAAAATCCTTTGCGTCCAGTGGTACTAAGTATAGGGCAAATCAACGGAGGTAGGGCGCCAAACGTGATTGCTGACCAAGTGCAGTTGTTGGGAACAGTGCGATCGCTCCATCCAGAAACGCGTGCTAGTTTACCGTACTGGATTGAAAAAATAGTCGCCAGCATTTGCAATTCCTACGGCGCTAGGTTTGAGGTGAATTATCGTCAGGGTGTACCCAGCGTGCAGAACGATTATTCTTTGACGCAGTTATTACAATCAGCAGCGGAAGAAGCTTGGGGAAGCGATCGCGTGCAAGTTCTACCAGAACCTTCCCTGGGAGCAGAAGATTTTTCTGTTTATTTAGAAAAAGCTCCTGGTTCCATGTTTCGTTTAGGTGTAGGTTTTCAAGACCGGGTCATCAATTACCCGCTGCACCATCCTCAATTTGAAGTTGATGAATCTGCCATTATCACGGGAGTTGTCACCATGGCATACAGTGCTTATAAATACTGGCATTATAACTAGTTGAGCTAATTTTGGTTAACTTTCCCCTCGCTTAAGTTGACAACGCCTCTGCGCGTTGGCGAATTGCCAGCAAATTTAACTTTAGATCCTTTGCCAGGCGACGTTCAATAATTGCCACAGGCATGGTAGGTTTCGGCCATACCCTAAGCGTATAGCGAAGATTAGTTCCCATTTGTTGGCCGCAACAAAAAGGTTCCAAATCCCAACTTCCAGAAAAGTCCTTGAAATCACCCTCTACCATCCGAAAAGTAATTTCCTTGGGAAAGTTTTCTTCCAAATCGAGAACGACACGGGCTGAAAAATTAAAGCGTAAAAAACGCTCCTGACCAACCTGCTCCAAACGGATACCGCCATCGGGATGTTTGAGCAGGCGACTTTCAGCTAAGTTGGGAATGAAATCGGCTAACGCTTCATAATCTGTCAGTACCTTCCACACTTTTACCACTGATTGGGAAATTTGGATTTGAGCAGTAATTTGGCGCTGTCGCTGTGCTATTTTCTCAATTTGTACCGCTACAGCTTCCAGTTCGGAATTATCTGGTAAATCTGATTCATCAGCGGCGATCGCATCCAGTTGTTCTGGGGTGTATTGTTCTTCAGTCACTTTCAGAATATGGTTTACTTTCAGTGGCAAATTGAGGCAAACTGAGGGTAAAGGATATTCTGCTGAGGTTGCTATCCTCAACAGGCGTGCTTTCGACTGCAATTTCCCCATTTAAATGCTGCACTAGAGACTTGACAAGGGCAAGTCCCAGGCCAGTACCTGGAGTCCATCGTCCTTTCCCACGACGGAATTTATCAAATATGTAGGAGGCTTCTTCTTGTGAGATGCCCATGCCTGTGTTAGTTACTTTTATAATAACTCGATCGATGTGCTCGATGATTTGGTGACGGGCTTGAAGTTGAACGGTGGTGTCTCGTTCGGAAAATTTTCCAGCGTTAGTTAATAATTCTTGCAAGATGCGGTCAAAACTTTCTAGTTCGGTTTGTAGCTTTAATGGCTGATTTGGTAAATCGAGATTGATGCTCAACCCCTGCTCGAGAAATTTTTTTTGAAAAGATGCAGCCAAATCTTGAATTCTTGCATTCAAATCAATAGTTTCGTACTGGGGACGCTCGTGATGGGTCTCTAGTTTTTGCAGTGTTAGCAAGTCATTAATTAAGTTTATTTCTTTGCTACACTCTTGTTCTAGGATATCTAGATATTTGGCTTGCCGCTCTGGTGTTATTCCTGGTTGACGTAAAATGCGTAGGGCCATGCGCATGTTTGTGAGGGGATAGCGCAGGCGATCGCTCATGTTACTTAAAAATTCGTCTTTGAGTTGGTTGAGTTCTCGCAGTTGCTCTACATGTCGTCTTTGTTTTTCGTATAATTTCGCTTGCACGTCCAAACTGCGTTGCAGCTGGGCTGTGCGTTCGTCTACCAGTGTCTGCACCCGTCGTAAAGTTTGATTTTGGATTATAGCATTACTTGCTTGAGCGCAGACCATTTCCACCATATTTAATTCTGCTGCTTGCCAGTGACGGGGTTTTGCTTGCTGCAGTACCAAAAACCCCAGAATTTTGCCTTGACTTTCCAAAGGCATTACCAACGCTGCGGGTAGGTCCTTCAAAGCGAAGACCGGTGCAGCTGGAAAAACATCCCGATGCTGAGTATCTGCACTGAGAATTATTGGTTTACCATAATCGTGGAAGGCACGCTGGCATAAATTGCACTCTGAAAGCCAAAAGGAAGTATCTTGACTTTGTGATTGTTGAAGCTGAGAATTTGCTGATTTTCTGATCCATTCGCCCACCACAGTGGCTTTAGCTTTGGGGATTTGTTTTCTGGGTAAAGTTCTCAGTAAGGGATCGCTGTATTTTAAAAGTATGAGCAAACCTCGATCTACCTGCAAAGCTTCTGCTGTGGCAGCAAGTGTTAACTGAAGCATTTGATTGAGCTCTAAGTTGCTGCGGTTGAGGATCGTCAGCTGTTTAATCAGGTTTTGATGCTGGGCGTGAAGTTGTAGGTACTGCTGTTGTAAGGCAATTAACCGTGCTTGCGCAACTTGAGCAAAGGCGATGGCGCAAACCGCCTCTATTGCTTTGAGCAAATGTTTTTCCCCATCGCTCCAATTGTATGGTTGGGATTTGATCAGGTTAATGACACCGTTGTTTTTGTTACCAAGTCGAGTGGGAATGGCTAAAACAGCTTTAATTGCTACAGGCAAACACTGACACCCGACAGCTAAACTATTTTTAATTGTGGAAATATCTTCAATGGTGGGTTCGCAAGCGCACTGCACCACTGGTAAATCCAACTGCTGCGTTGAGAATATTTCCTTAGAGCTTTGGGAACTGAGAAATTTTTCAGCACACCAATTAGCGGCAATTTCTTCGCTAAATTCCTCGTCTGAAACCGTTACCAAACAGCAGCAATCTACCTTGAACGTGATTCCCAATACTTGGGCAATATCTTGCAGCATAGCTGCTGCGGTCGAGTGGTTGACAATGATTTGATTGATCTTTTGTGTTAGTTGTAGTGCTAATTCTTCCTCATATTGCATCAGTTTGACCGGATATTGTGTGAGTCGCTCTACTTCGTGCAAGCATTGTGGAGATGATGACAAATTATTTGCTGTTTCTAGTACGCTGTTGGATGTGAGTGCCATTCTCTTTGTATTTAACCTCCTGCCATATGCTGAAATTGTGTCCGTATAACTTTTAAGATGCTGCTGAGTTTGGATGTCTTGAAATTTCCGGAGTTTCTCTCACTTGTTATAGCCCCTTTCTATTTCAGATGGCCAGTTCTCCATATAAAAATTTTTGAGTAATAGAATACATAAAGCCTACTAAG
The DNA here is from genome assembly GCA_000332255.1 of cyanobacterium PCC 7702. Taxonomy (GTDB): domain Bacteria; phylum Cyanobacteriota; class Cyanobacteriia; order Cyanobacteriales; family Nostocaceae; genus Chlorogloeopsis. Next base: position 1,085,208 of record KB235926.1, read on the forward strand.
ATGCCGAAGCTAGATAATAGCTGGTTATTAATTACTCAGTTAATTTGATAACTTAGACCTCAGAATATCTTGTTTGGAACTATACACAAACAGTAATTTCTCTGGATTTGTGACAAAACTACCACTATTTTTTTACGAGTTAATACTTAAAAAAATTAAGAAAAAATGTAATTTTTTTTGCTAAAAAAATCCTTCCGATTAAATATGAAAGGGAAATATAGAATATACAAAGTTTACAAGATAAAGATTTTAGAAAAATTTTCGCTTTGGGAAAATAAAGTATAAAAATAATTAAAAATCATACCTTCTCCCGCTACTCTAGTTTAATTTTACACATCCAGCAGTTAAGTGGTTTCAGGGTAGATAGCGGACAAGATAGAAAAGAAAATTTGATAAGTTATTTTAATTAATTTTAGCATTCAATTTGATTAAACCTATGTAATGAGAATGCAGCTCGGCGATCGCCCTGTACAACCTCACCGAACTGCATTCATGGAGGTGTGGATTTATCCAGCCAAGCTTTCGATGCTCAGAGGAACCATATCCCCGGTCTTTGTCAATCCTAAAAGCATCGGTTGTTGGGGTAGAATAAGTCGACCCGTGATGACGCAGCGTTCTTCCTGGTGAGCAGTGGCGCTAATGCTAGCTCGGATGTCAGCTTTGGAAAATCGGGGTTTCCACTCTCCTGATTTTTGCTGGACATAATTCCAAAGAATATCGCGGATCAGGGCTTGATATCCCTGGTTTCCCGCCAGTTGTTTCAATTTATCTTTCAATTCTCGCTCGAGACGGATACTAGTAACTTCCATATCGGTGGTTGGTGTACGAGCAATCGCATGCATGAGTTTTCTCCTGGAAACTATAGACAGGATAGTAATACAAGTGTAGTATGTTTAAAGGAATGTTCAATAGGTGAAATTTTCTGTGAAATCTGTTTACCCCATTTCTACTTCCTTAGGCGCTGAAAAATCCCAACCAGATTGGGAATTGACCGCTATGGAATTGAAGGATTTATTCGTGGGGTACAAAAGCCGAAAGCAGGACCGATTCACACAGGGGAATCATGATTTGAGATACGTCAGGATTAGCGTGTTTAAGCAAACATCACAAATAGACAAAAAAGGGGGAGGTACAGACACCAAAAAGCTGTACTGATACAGGAATAAAAGACTTTCAAATGCTATTTCTAACCCCCGCTTCCAAGATACAAAGAAGTGGGGGTTTTGCAATCGACAGTCAAACAGCAAGCGAGAGTGCAACTCGCACTGAAAGCACCAATCCAACTAGGCGATCGCTTTTGCAAAGCAGTTTTGGATGGATGGGTAAATAACCTGGAATACCATGAGAGCATGAAGAATGCTAAAACTAACTTATACTGAAACAAGTTTTCACCTGGAGTGTCTGACTCAATCCCTAGAGGAATGGGTAGCGCAACGAGTGATTTTGGCATTGCAAGTCGGTCAGAGTCTATACGTAGAACCAAGTACGGCTTCTTTTTTGCTTCCTGTTAACTTACCAGGACTAGAACAATTCAAGGACAAACTGCAGTGGAATGAAAGAGAAATAATTACTTTTTGTGCTTGTGATGCTGATTGTGTGGAGGTGACTTTGCGGGGATCTTGGCTTGCAAACAGTTCAGAAGATGCAACAGGAGTATTTGTCACAACCATGAGCGCTGGTAGCGAATTCCACCTGTACCAGCTTTGGTTAGCAGCTAAAAGTTATGCCTCCGCCATGAGTGAATAATACAGTGGGGTAGACAATAATGTCTACCCTTTCGCTTTCATTTGCAAAAGTTCTGGAATTGTTACAAATCGGTAGCCTTGCTGTTTGAGTTTGCTAATAATTTCTGGTAAAGCTTGTACGGTTCTTTGGCGATCGCCACCACCATCGTGCATTAAGATGATTGCTCCTGGTTTTGCACCTTTGAGAACGTTATTGACAAAGGCCTGAGGTTTAGCGTGGCGGTCGGTATCCGCAGATGTGAGCGACCACATGATGACAGTATAGTTATGGCTTTTGGCATATGCAGCAAGTCCATTGTTTAAAAAACCTCCAGGAGGGCGAAACAAAAAAGTTTTCACTTTCGTTATCTGATAGATTAAGTCGGTGGTGCGTTCAATTTCATTTTTCACCGTAGCTTCATCCATTTGCCGATACCAATGATGCCAGGTATGGTTACCGATCGCATGTCCTTGAGCAACTTCTTGTTTGGCAATTTCGGGATGTTGTTTGAGGGCTTGTCCTACCAAAAAAAATGTTGCCTTAACATGATTTTCTTGGAGGATACGGAGCATTTGCAAGGTTGTTTTTGGCCAGGGTCCGTCATCTATTGTCAGGGCTATAACTTTTTCGTTGTTTCTTGGTTGAATGCGGTAAATTATTTTCCCTTGAAACTGAGCTGGAACTGCTAATGTTGGGTTTGGTGTTGCGACTGGTTGCTGCAGGAGCAGTCGGTGTGGTGTTTGTGTAAAAGTGTTATGTTTGACACTACAACCCGCCATAATAGAGGCGATCGCTAAAAAACCAAGTTTTTCTTTGTGCTGGAAGTATTTGTTTGCCAACGCAGCTCACCAAAATCTATCCCATTATAGGCTTGGCTTTGAAATTAGCAAGATCAAAGCTAGCTGTTAATTTTTGAAACGAGCGCGGCAGGACTCGAACCTGCGACCGACTGCTTAGAAGGCAGTTGCTCTATCCAGCTGAGCTACGCGCTCCCAATACCAGCAGGTTGTGTTTTAGTTAACTTCTGATCATTTTATCCATCCCATAAATATAATGCAATCTCAAATTGCGAATGGAGTTTTCCAAAGCTAAAATTCCACTCACCAATGTATTTGGTGTGCACTCAAAAAATCTCTTGATTTTGCGGGTTTGCCTCGGTGTTTTTGCTTTTTTCGTCTGTGACGAAAGTTTTGGCACAATACCACAGGCGCAGCTGAAGCTAATAGAGTTATGATATCTGCCATATTAATTTAATTCATGCCCCCCCGTGAGGAGTTATTTGCCAGTGTCATGTTTATTCTTAAAAAACAGGATGTTGAAATATCGACTATTCAGCACCCAAAACGGGACCAGCAGATTCCGGTTCTCTATTATCAGGGGCAAACCTTTAGATTAATTAGCGTTTTCAAAGCTAATCAAGAAGAACAAGCAAGAGCCTTGTGGCGAGAATTAACCGACAATCAAGGTAAAGCCTGTGTCTTGCTAGAGGAACCAGAGCGTTTTAGCGTTTGGGGGAAAATCCGTTTGGAGCAACCCAGCGAAGATACGGATAACCCGAATAGATTAAGTGTTTTTACTCAAGCGAGTATTTTGCTACTACAAGCTGTGCATGCGGATATAGAAGACTTTTTAGGTACAAGACAAGCGGCGTTGTTTCAAAAAGAAATTGCGACCGTACTGCAGCAGTGGCAAATTCCCCAACTATCTTCACAAGAAGAACTTAAAAAGTTGCTAGAGACTAATCCCCTGCGCGGTCAAATTCCAAGTTGGCAAGAACACCACGTGATTACTTTTTTACAGGAACTGCATCGACTGGGAAAAGATTATTTTGGCAATACTAATTTTGCTCATTCCGTGGCGGATAAGTTACAAGATATGCCTGAAAAAGAACGATCGCTATTCCTCAGTTGGCTAAATCAATCTCCACTGAGTAAACTGTGGCATTAGTATGTGTTCAGTGTTGTGAGTAGAACTTTATACAATAAAGTCAGCACTTCATCTGGTTGATGGGGCTGTTGTCTCGAGTTCCTACTAGCCAAACACTGTCAGCCGACATTGACGCAGTGAATACATTATGAGCAGTACTTACGACAAGTCTCAAGGTTCTAAATCTTTATTCTCTACCCAGAATGTGATATTAACAGGAGTAGGTTGGGCAATTTTGGCATTGCTGTACTTTTTATTGTTCAGTGCCAAAACTCCGAACGCCAATGGCACAGAAAGCCGTGCCGAGTGGTATCTGATCGGTACAAATATTTTTGAGGCCTTGGCTTACTTGTGGGCTGGTATCTTATGCTTGAGGAATTGGCGCAGCCAGCAAATAGTCAGCGGTCGCAACGTTTGGCTGTGTATAGGTATTGGTATGCTTTCTTATTTTTTGGGAGGAATATTTTTTGGCTACACAGAAATAGTCCTAAAAGAAGAACCTTTTCCTTCCATAGGTGATGTATTTTTTGTAATAACATATCTATTGCTGGGCTGGGGCATGATTTTAGCAGTGGCTTCGAAGCGATTGCACGTGGAAATATCACAATGGATAATAGTATTAGCAATAGGAGTTTTGGGCAGTACTTTAGCATGGTTGATTTCTAATCAACCACAAGGTGCCGTCCCAGAGCAATATCCCCCTCATCTGGAGGTGGTGGCTTCTGCGTTGAATTGGTTTTACGTTGTGAGTGACGTGCTACTGTTAATTATTGCTACTACCCTACTGCTAGCTTTTTGGGGCGGACGAGTTTCTCTTTCTTGGCGTATGATTGCAGCTGCTGCATTTTCACTCTACATTGCAGACATGTGGTTCAAGTACGCCACAAATTGGATTCCAAACTATCAAAGCGGAGACATATTAGAAGTATTCTGGGTGTGGAGCGGAGTGTTATTCGGTATGGGTGCAGCCTTAGAATACGATGCATCATTAAATCGTTCCCGTCGAGAACGGGGAAAAAAACGTGCTTAGAAAAGTGTTTGCTTGGTGTCTACAGTGAGAAAACTAACAGATTCTGATAAGGAAGAAATCCTGAAATTATATAGTCAAACTGCTGAAACGACCTCGACATTAGCAGAACGGTATGGTGTTAGCAATTCGACTATCAGTCGTTTCCTCAAAAGCACTTTACCAGAAGCGGACTATGAACACCTTGTTTCTTTGAAGCGTGCTGCTAGAACCCCTGAGGGAAGAGCACAGGTCAGTTATGACAACCCACCTTTGTTTTTGCAGCAGGAAAAATCAGAAGCTGAGCAAAAGCTACAACAACAAAAAGTCGAAGAACAAGCAGTCACTTTTGCTGCAGCTGAATCACCAACCTTGACCAACAGAAGAATCAGACGGCGTTCTTCAGCAAAAGTGGAGGAATCCACTCCACCTCCTTCCGTAGGAGAACAGTTAGAACTTTTACCTAAAAAGGAGGAAGTTACAGGCATTCCCGGTCCGCTCGTCGAGGAAAGGCATCCCAACAACAACGCTCAGGTGCTTGCTGAAATTTTGGGTGAGGACTTGCTAGACGAAGGAGAGGATTTAGAGGATTTAGACGAAGAAGACTACGACGAGGAAGAAGACTTCGAGGAAGAAGATTTTGTGGAAGCACCGCGCTTGGTGACCAAAGCAAGAACCGGTGATTCCTCTGTACGGGTTTTGCCCCTATCAGCAGCTAATTTACCAAAAACTTGCTACCTAGTCATAGACCGCGCCTCGGAGTTAATCACCAGACCCTTGAGGGACTTTGGGGACTTGGGACACATTCCCAGTCCGGAAACTCAGGAAAGAACTTTACCGGTGTTTGATAATCACCGAGTAGCAAAACGTTTTTCTACGAAACGCGATCGCGTTATTAAAATTCCCGATAGCAGAATGCTGCACAAAGCTCGCTATCAATTACAAGCTAAAGGTATTACCAGGCTGTTAATTGACGGTCAGGTATATTCCTTGTCGTCTGTGTAATAGCCGGTGTTTGTACGACTATAAACTACTAAAGGTAATTGTAAAGTTCGTAGTAGTGCTGTAGCGCTACTACAAACCCGTCATTTTTACATCCAACTTACTCACCTGAAATTTCGGAATCTCAGCGAGCTATGACTAACTCTAGTATTTGTGGTGTGGTTTTGGTAACTGCTGCTTCTCAACAACAAGCGGAGGAAATTGCTGGCGTTGTTGTAGAAGCTAAACTTGCTGCTTGCGTAAACATTTTCCCGATTCAGTCTATTTATCGCTGGGAAGGAAAACTACACAACCATCAGGAATGGCAATTATTGATGAAAACAGATTTGAAGGTATTTCCAGTCTTGGAGGCTAAGATTCGTGAGATTCACTCCTACCAAGTACCGGAAATCATTGCTTTACCCATTGCTTGCGGTTACGAACCCTACTTGCAATGGATTTTTGCCCAAGTTGGATCCTGAAAAATACCAGCAACGACAAAAATAAACTCAACCTATGACTTGTCCTTAATTCGCACGTCAATCACGGTGGCGTTGAAGTTGTAGTTAAATCCATCTAACTCAATAGGTACTCCAATTTTGAGTTTGCTAGGACCGAGAACTGGACCGTTATTGGTAATTTGAGCTTTACCATCTAAAGTCACCAGCATATCTGTACTAAAACTATTGGACTTGATATCGGGTAACTCTTTTAGGGAACCGTCCGGTTGAGTCACCAATACAGTTCTAGGTAATATGCGTACAGACTTGACGTTGATGCTACCGTGAGGTTCGTTGCGGATAATAACATTAGTTTTACCGCCTTTAGTTAATCCTTGTTCAAATAACTTTTGGGGATCGCGCACATTTAAACCGCGCACTAGTAAGTCTATTTCCACTGGTTTAACAATGACGCCTATTTGAGCTATTGAACCGGTTGTTCCTGGAAACAAAAAGATACCAAATATCACTAGTAAAATTATCAGCGCCGCTCCTATATCAAGGATATTGAATTTGCCGAACAGGCGACCTTTGGAATCTAAAATAGCCATAATTAAGTTTTTGCAGATCAAAAGGAAAACAGTAATTGTAACAGCATGCTCTAGTTTGAGTGTATTTTTTCAGCTGTACGGGCACTAATCAAAAAATGAAAGTACTAATTTTGACATTATCCTGATGCTTTTGCTGATGCGGCCTCCTAGTTTTGAGGATTTTTTGAATCATGCGACAGTTTACCACGATCGTTGTTGGGAGTTACTGTTGCCCAAAAATTTTCTGAAAACAAACTCATACTTTAGCAAAACGATTGAAGTATGTGTCATTAGTTAAAAATGCAACTTATTGCCTCCTAAATCCGTCCTATGATTTGTCGTTCTTCCTAAATATTTGCCAAACCAAAGCGATATGAATTGGAAAAACTTGTCTTTAAATAAAAATGTGGTTCGGCGTCGCTGGTTTTATCCTTTAGTTTCGGTACTGGTGACGTTGAGTATTTGTTTGGGGACAATTTTACCCTCCCAAGCTTTTGATTGGTTACCCCTTCTTTTGCAGGGAGTTCAAGTTCTTCAGCTTTCTAATATATCCGATCGCCAAGAAGTTGATATTGGTAAGCAAATCAACCAAGAATTATTAAGAAGTGATATTCGCCTGTATCGAAATCCCGAGATTAATCATTATGTAGAACAAATCGGTCGGCGCTTGGCGGCAAATAGCGATCGCCCGCGTTTGCACTATACTTTTCAGGTAGTTGAAAATGACAGCATTAATGCCTTTGCGACTTTGGGAGGCTATGTATACATTAACACCGGTTTGTTGCAAGCTGCGGACAATGAAGCAGAACTAGCAAGCGTTATCGCCCATGAAATCGGTCATATCGCAGGAAAGCACCTGATCAAGCAAATGCGGCAAAAAGCAATTGATAACGGACTGTTAACAGCAGCAGGGTTAGATCGTAGTGCTGCAGTGCAAATAGGAGTACAACTAGCACGCAACTTACCCCGCAGTCGTCAAAATGAATTCGACGCCGATCGCCGAGGACTAAAAACTTTAACGCGGGCTGGTTACGCCCAATCAGCTATGGTTTCTTTTATGGAAAAATTGCTAAACAAAAGCTCTGTACCAACATTTTTAAGCACTCATCCTGCCACCAGCGATCGCATTGATGCTCTCAAACGCGCTATTCAAGCTCAACCCAGCAATAATAGGGAAGGTTTGGATTCCGCGGCGTATCAAGCTAATATCCGCACATTGTTGCGTTCTTGACCTACAGTAGGATTGTGTCTGTGGCAGCAACTAAACTAAACACCTTTTGCGATCGCCAAATTGAATTTGCTCTGGCTTGATAGTTGTGACTGCTTCTTGTAAGGGTAGGATGCGGACACAGTTCTTAAAAACATTAACTTGATAGACCAAGTGGTTGGTAACATCTAGTCCTGTTAACCACCCACTGCGGGGGTGATAAGCGCCAGTATCAATGTCAATCCATCCTTGTCCTTGAGCAAGTTTTCCCGGGGAGACACCAGGTAAGGTGAAAGTAATCGTATGACCGGTAATGATTAACTTATCGGGAAAATAAGGCTTCTCGATTTTGTGAAATTCGTCTCGTACCCAGCACAGTTGAGCGGCGGTTTGTTCGGTTAAGGGAATAAAGGGGTCGACACCAGCATGAACCAACCAAATGTCTCCTAAATCTAAGTATGCAGGCAGAGTGCTGAACCATTCCAAATGCTCGTGGGGGATGGTAGCTTCTTGGTAACTGGCAACTGTTGCTTGTCCTCCACTGTAAAGCCATGCTTGTACGGTGGGGGTAGGGATGCGTTTTGTAAATATATTGAGCAGCATTTGTTCGTGATTCCCTAGCAAACATTGATAGGGACTTTCTTTAACAAAATCTACTACCTGGGCGCTTTGGGGTCCGCGATCGATTAAGTCTCCTAGAAAATACACTCGATCGTCTGATGTAGGAGCGATCGCTTCCAACAATCTCATTAAACCTTGATAGTGACCGTGCACGTCTCCGATCACTATGCGGCGCTGGCTAATTACGCTCATCGACTCTTTGCTTGAATTACTTTGCCTTTTTTTGCTGCTACAGATGAAATTATCTAAATTACGCAAGCCACTTTCAAATTTAGAATTTATTTAAATTATTCCCGCTTTTGCTATGCAATTGTCTATATTTTCCTTACGGAAGCCAATAAGCATGTAGCGCCTTCGAGAAATATAGCTTTTTCATGTTTAAGAGCATTTAACAAGATTTTAATAAAACAGTTAGTTTTGTCACAATCCGCTGGCGATTGCATGTTTAGGATAGCAAAATCATTCTTTTTAGCCAAAGCATTGTAAATGTACTCAAGGTACTTTTGTCAATTTGCATATAAATATTTATTAATATAATTATAATTATATACATTTTAATAGAAAAGGGCTGGAAGCAATACAGGCTTGTAGTCTGCTAGTAAGATTCTTGCTACCGCTCGCGAAATTTCTGACCACCGGAGTAGAAAGACATGAATAACCAACAAGCATCAGACTCTCAGGAATTTTTAGGAAGTCTGAAGAACGGGATTTGGCTGTTTGGTATTTTATCTTGGCTATTTGGCATTACCGATCGAAGTATTGCTTCCTTTTGGGACGGTTACCTTTCAGCGCTAGATCTGACGCAATTATTTACAGCGTCTACTTTTTTTGTCGGGTGGCTGTTTTTAAAGCCGCGAAATAAAGCTTAAAAGATTGTAAAATATAGATTTTTCTCTACCGAGAATACCTATTGTGCAGCGATCGCCGGCCACAGTGCATTTATCAGAAATTATTTTGGTCGTTGGGGATGGAGTTCATCAAAATCGGGGTAGCTCTGCAAAAACCAGAATTACCCCGCATTGATAAACTTTTAAAACCAATTACGCAAAAGCAGCTGTTTTAACATCATTATTTTCCAGCAGTTCTTGCAACTCTTCGGCATCTACTGTTTCCTTTTCCATCAACAGCTGCGCTAGTTGATCAAGTATGTGGCGGTTCTCTGTCAGAACTTGTTTAGCGCGTTTATAAGCAGCATCTACTAATTTCCGCACTTCTTCGTCAATAGCAGCGGCGGTTTCTTCAGAGAAATCACGTTCTGCCATGATATCGCGACCTAGGAACATATTGCCTTGCTGGCGGCCAAGAGCCACAGGGCCTAATTTTTCGCTCATACCGTATCGGGTCACCATTTGTCGGGCGACGCGTGCTACTTGTTGCAGGTCGTTAGACGCACCGGTAGTCACTTCTTCTTCGCCAAAGATTAATTCTTCCGCGATACGACCGCCCAATGCTACCGCCATTTGGTTTTCTAGATAGGAGCGGCTATACAGTCCGCTGTCCATTCGGTCTTCACTAGGGGTAAACCAAGTTAAGCCACCGGCTCGACCGCGAGGAATAATGCTAATTTTTTGTACTGGATCGTAGTCTGGCATTAAAGCGCCGACTAAAGCGTGACCGGCTTCATGATAAGCTACTAGTTGCTTGCGCTTTTCGCTCATGACTCGATCTTTTTTCTCTGGACCCGCAAGGACGCGATCAATAGCGTCGTTAATCTCGTCCATGGAGATTTCGGTCAAATTCCGGCGTGCAGCTAAAATAGCAGCTTCATTGAGCAGGTTGGACAAATCAGCACCGGTAAATCCGGGAGTGCGGCGAGCAATTCGTTCCAAGTCAACGTCTTTTGCCAGGGTTTTACCGCGAGCGTGAACTTTGAGAATTTCGACACGTCCTGAGTAGTCGGGACGGTCTACAACAACTTGACGGTCAAAGCGGCCAGGACGCAATAAAGCTGCGTCTAAAACATCGGGACGGTTGGTAGCAGCAATGATAATTATGCCTGTGTTACCTTCAAAGCCGTCCATTTCCGTAAGCAGCTGGTTGAGGGTTTGTTCCCGCTCATCGTTACCGCCACCTAAACCAGCACCGCGCTGACGACCTACGGCGTCAATTTCGTCTATGAAGACGATGCAAGGTGCATTAGCTTTTGCTTGTTCGAATAGGTCGCGGACGCGAGATGCACCCACACCTACGAACATTTCTACGAATTCGGATCCAGAGATGGAGAAGAAGGGTACACCTGCTTCGCCTGCAACTGCACGAGCTAGCAAGGTTTTACCGGTTCCTGGAGGTCCCACTAGTAATACACCTTTGGGAATTTTGGCTCCTACGGCTTTAAAGCGATCGGCATTTTTCAAAAAGTCTACAACTTCATTGAGTTCCAACTTAGCTTGATCGATACCGGCAACATCTCCAAAGGTGACTTGGGTCTGGGGTTCCATTTGTACTCTGGCTCTAGATTTACCAAAGTTCATGGCTTGGCTACCCGGACCGTTTTGAGCACGACGCAGCAAGAAGAACAGTCCGACCAAAAGTAATACAGGGAAAAATAAACTGCTAAGTGCTTTAAACCAAAAGCCTTCGTCAGTTTGGGGTAAAACAGTAATGTCGACGTTGTTTTTGGTGAGGGTATTGATAAGGTCGGGATCGTTAACTAAAGTAACCAGCTTTTTATTTGGTTCGTACTTGGGAGTAACAATCGCCGTAGAGCGGTCGGAGCTGAGGCTGACTTTTTCTACTCTTCCTTTTTCAACTTCTTGAATAAATTGACTGTATCGCCATGTTTCTCTGCTTTGGGGTTGCTTTTCAAAAAAGGCTGTTCCTAAAGCAATAACAACTATAAAAAGCAGTGCGTACAGCCCCGCATTTCTCCATCGTTTATTATTCACCGAGGTCAGTCCTCCTAATACATTATTTGTGCGAGGGCATTTTAAGAAATATGTTAACTTATTTTAAGCTTTATTAGAATTAACATCTGTCATGCTCGCAAAAAAACCCTCGCATTTGTAGAAAATTTTGGTGGTAGGGATTATATTGTAGCTGTCCGTTGGGTTGGATGACAGTGTGGATGGGAACAATTTCCACTACGCTGTTGCTGGTAGCGATCGCTTCAAATCCCTTAACCAAGTCTGGCGTCCAGGGTTCTTCTCGCACCTGCAGTTGCTTTTGTTTCAACCAGTCCACCAGCTGCAAGCGCGTGATTCCTGGTAAAATTCCCGCTGTTGTGGGAGGTGTCCACCAGCATCCATTTTGCCATCCCCAAAGATTGCCCGTGGTGGTTTCTAACCAGTTTCCCTTTGTATCCACCAATATTGCTTCTTCAGTATTTAACTGAATGGCATTGCTTTTAGCTAACCACGCGCTGAGATAATTTCCTGTTTTGTGAGCGGGCAAGCTGCGAGATAATTCTGGTGTCACTACACAAGCTGATATACCGTGTTTTTGTTTTTCGGATAAATTTTCTGGTAAAAATCTACCAGTTATCCATTCTCGTCCGTCAGGAAAAATCGTAATTCTCAAGACAGGAAAACGCGTCAGCATTAATTCTACACCTTGACGCAATCTGCCTTCATCTGGTACCTTCCAGCCAAAATTTTGTAAACTCGAACGCAAGCGATGGTAGTGTGCCTGCCAATTGGTTAATCTATGGCTGAGAGAGTTATTGTAAACCCGTATGGTTGTAAACACCGTTGCTCCATAAATCAACCCCGGATCGTCGATTGCTAATTCTATAGTTTGAGATACAAGTAATCTACCATTGTACCAGTAAATAGCCAAACCTCCTTAGTTGAGTAAAATAACTTTTTAATAAAAACTAAATCAATTTCACACCACTCAGGCTCAATCTTTTTCAGGTAATTTAATTCTGATAGTGCCGTCACTATTTTTAATAATTTTACCTCCCAAAGCTTCTATTTCCCTAATTGCTCTTTGGCGAGTTTTTTCATCTACTGGATTGTTTAAAACCATCGTCCAGGTAGAAATTTGAGCGTGCTTGCTGTTGGGATTGCGCTGTAAAAATTTTGCAGTGCGAGCGGAAACGTAAGCAACTTGTTTGCTTTCCTCATCTGTATATTCACTAGCCCACTCAGCTGCTGTTGTAAAAGACTGCTCTGAAGCTTGAGAATTACCCAAAAATAACAATTCATCAATACCTTTATAACGCCATACATAATAAGCTTTATGGGGAACTTTAGCAGATAAAAATTTCAAATTTTTCTCCATTAATGCTACAGATCGTTCTGGCATAGCAGCATACATGGATGTACTGATGGAAAGTCCCAAATAAGCTTGTAAAAAGCGCGGATCGCGTGCCAAAATTACTTCAAAATATTCGGGGCTTAAGCTGTAACCGGTTTGAGCGCGGGCTTCGTCATCACCAAAGTATTGTAAAAAATTAAGATAGATCCAATCTGCTATTAAGTTAGCATAGCCAAAACTAGGCATTTTTTGAAGCAAGTTCAGGCGAAGTTTTTCGGTTTGAATTTGTTTTTCTAAATTTTTGACATTAGCGGTTTGTTGTTTAGAAATAATTTGCTGCAGATATGAATATTGCAGCCGGCCTACTTCGAAAATGCTAAAAAAAACAATTAAAAGTGCACCCAGAACTTGACGTGAAAAATTGAACATTGTGTTCGATTGACCAAAAAAGACTAGATTACAGTTACATACTTCCCGTAACTTTTGCCAAAATCATAGTGGGATAGCAATTCTTAAAAGAAGAACAATGTAGAGTTTGCAGTCTTGGAAGAAAGAAACAGAATGAAATTTTAAGTTTGTCAATTCTATTGACAGAGAATTTTGATTATAGCTGTGTCGTGACAATTACGTGTCAGGGTGGAGGTCTGAAATTTTGGAAATTGTAACCATTGAAAGAGCGGTTATCTAACTGTAGATGGTTAAGCAAAGTTACTTTAACTTGTAACTTAGAAGTAGAAATAAAGGCACTGAAAGAATCTTCATACTGCTGCAGTTGTAGATAGTACCTTATGAAAGTCGGAGCAGTGTATCAACTACCAACAGTGCTTGAGAAACAGTGACTGTAGATAATTGTAGAATTTTGCTGGCTTTAGTTTAGCAAAAACAACGAGAGGTAAAGTAATCCTGATGTGGCGGTTGGAGTTGGCGGACACCTAAACTCCATCAATAAAGATTTCATAGTTTCACATTCAAACTATCACAGAACTAATTTACACACATAAAAAGGAGTCAAATCATGAATCTTCTTGCTTGGGTTGTATTGGGTTTGCTAGCAGGTGCTATTGCCAAAGCTATGTATCCGGGGACTCAAGCCGGCGGCATTTTGAGTACGATAGTGTTGGGAATTATTGGTGCCTTTATTGGCGGAACCTTGCTCACTTTACTGCAAACCGGGACTTTTACAATCACCTCAGCGCTTTGAGTATTCCCGGTTTGGTAGTAGCTGTTATCGGTGCAATTATTGCGATTTTCTTATACTACCAGCTTGCTCATCGAGCCTACTAATATCAAAAGCAGCATAACTGTTAGATTTTTACTGCTAGTTGCTCTTTTGCTGGCAGCAGTTTGTTTATTAAAAAATATTGTTAAAATCTTTTTTCATATTCAATTAGGATTCGGCTTTCATCAGATAAATTAGTAGAGCCTCGCAAAAGGATTTGGTTGTTAACGCGATAAATGATGTTGTAACGCAAAGGTTCGTTAGTGGCAAAGACTCCTGATATGGAACCAGAAAGATTTCTGGAAACTCCAACTACTGCTTCTGCTGCTAAGCCGAGTACGGAGGAAGTAGAGGAAGAATCAGTGATAATGGTAGGAAAGATGCGCAGGTCTCTTAAACCAATCGCTTCGCCGAATTGGCTAATAGTTCCTTGCAGTCCTGTAAAGAATGGGGAACCAGCGAGGGTAAAGATACTCAAGCTTGTGTTAGATTGGCCTAAAACATTAAGGAAAGAACCTCCAAGTAAAGCAATAATTTCTGCTTCGCTGCGAGCAGGTTCGCTAGTCAGCTGTAGGTTTTGAGATAATTCACTGGCTCTTCCTTGGATCGTGGCTTGAATGCGGACGGTGTTTAGGGTGCCGTAATTGATAGCAGAAATATCATTAATTTCGCTGGATGTAGGTGTAGTTGGCAATAATTGGCTGCGACTAACTTCAGGAACAAAAGTCACTAGCCGGACATTTAGAATCGGATCGAGTCCAAGATTGGGAGTAAAGGTGGCAGTCTGTTGGTATCCGCGGGCTAAAGCAAATTGGGTGACAAACAAATTAACTTGTCCGCGTCGGAGACGAATTTTTCCTTGCGGGCGGGGATTAGCCAAGGTGCCGTTGAGGGTAATATTACCTCTTGAAACAAAGCTAAATAATGGCTTTTGGGTAACGCTAACGTTATTTGCTAGGACTACCCGTAAAGAAGCAAACTGCAGGGGTGGGCTAAAAGAAGTTGTGCTGCTTGGGTAAGTTGGTGGAGGTGGTGTTGCTGTGGGGATTGTAACAGTGGGGGTTTGTTTTTTGGTTGCAGTTGCAGTTGTTTGTCCGAGGGAAATTTCGCCGTTACTGAGGCGGATGTTTCCGCCTATTTGGGGAGTAATGCTAGTGCCCGTGATGATGATATTGCCACTGAGTTGACCTTGATACAATCCTGGAAGAACGAGCTGTAGATTTTGGGAGGAAATAGTGAGGGGATTTGCTGCTGCTTGTTGTTGAGCAGCGGTGCTGGCAAAAATTGGTAAAATTCCTTGTGCATAAATTTGTCCTTGGCTGTATTCTCCTTGAAGTTTGTTGACGATAATGCGATCGCCCTCCCAGCGTATTGTTCCGGTAACATTTGTCAGGGGTTTGGGGAGATTTTGGACCTGTAAAGTTGCCTTGGCAATAGTGGCGATACCGTGAATTGTTGGTTGGTTTAACGTACCTTGAATTTTGACATTTACTTGTCCGCTACCGCTAATCCAACGAAATTGCTTGGTAAAGGCATTTACTGCTGCTAGACCTTGATTTTGTATTTTTGCTTGGATATTAATTTGGTTAGTATCAGGTTTAACTGCGGCAAAAGGTAATGCCAAGGGTATGCTACCTGCAATTTTGACTGGTTGCGTGCCTGTTTGTGCAAGGGAAATCGTGCTGTCAAAATTGAGGCGAGCGCTATTGTAGTTAAAGTCAACCCGTGCTGCATCTACAGGTTGTTGGTTGACGGTGGCGTTGACGAGGGTAATTTTCCCAACAGCACTGGGATTGTTCAGGCTTCCTTCCAGGGTAACAAGGGTGTTGAGCGTACCTGTAACCTCCACGGGTAGCTGGGGTAAAAAAGGTTTGATTTTAGCAATAGGAAGTGCTTGTACAAGTCCTTGTCCGGAAATTTGATTTTTGCCAAGCTGTCCTTGAAAGGCTAAAAGCGATCCGTTTATAGTTACCTGTAGGGATTGTACGCTCAAGACTTGGTTGGTATAGTTACCTGTTGCTGTAACTCGAGCAATTTTGTATTCATCCCCCCACTGCCAATTAAAACCTATAAGATTAAAGCCAACGTTTAATCCCTGTTGCCAAGAGCCGCTAATGGCAACGTTGCCGCTCACTTTACCAGTTAACTCTAAGAGTGTTGGTATTCTTTGTTGTCGTTGCTGTTGTTGGCGCTGTTGGGCAATTTGTTGTTGAATTCGGGAGTAAAAGCTCAATTGAGTCAGCAAAGGTGCATTTGGGAGACCGATGCTTTGGGTTTGCAGTGCTTGCGCACCAGCTACATCTGGAGATTGCAAGAATGTTTTTAGCTGGGGAGGACCAAAGATACTAGCTACTTGCAGAATTTTTTCAATTCTTGCTTGCTCAAAGCTAAGTTGAATTTGTAGCGGGCGATCGCCGCTGGTTGGTAATTCGCCGCTGAGCAAGTACAGACTTTGGTCTTGTCGTATTTGACCTTGCTGTAAAGTCAAAGTACCGTTAGCAAAACTGATGCGTCCTTGAAATGCATCGGCGACAACCGTACCGATTCTCGGTTGCGCGATCGCCACATCTGCTTTTAGTGTCTTTTGAGCTAAATTAACTACTGCAAATGCAGATACACTTCCGCTTACTGGTCTCAAGCGTGCGCT
Source organism: cyanobacterium PCC 7702 (assembly GCA_000332255.1). GTDB lineage: Bacteria > Cyanobacteriota > Cyanobacteriia > Cyanobacteriales > Nostocaceae > Chlorogloeopsis. The sequence goes on from KB235926.1 coordinate 1,101,767, forward strand.
GGGGAGAATGAATTTTTCTAGCAAAGCCACAGGAAAATCTCGGACGTTAACAAAAAGATTTTCTCCTTTGGTTGTTCCCGTAGCTACAGCTTGATTTCGCTGGATAAAAAATGAAGTGGGACGGTTGTCGGAAGCGAGGGTGAGAAAAATTTTGTCTTGCTTACCGGTCAACTGAAGTTGTGTTCCTTGTCCCGGTTGAGAGTTTACTTGACCTGTTAGTAGCGGAGAAAATGCCACTTTGTTTACCTTCAGGTTTTGCAAGCGAATATTTCCAGAGACAACAGGAGTAGTTGGAGTACCTTTTAGCTGTCCGGTAAAATCAACTAAACCTGTAACTGCAACGTTGCCGGGAAGAGTAAAGGGGAGATTTTGCAAATTGTAATCTCGCGCTCGTACATTCAAGTTGAATTCTGCAATTTGCGGTGTTTCCTGAGTTTGAACTGTTACAGTTCCCACCGCCGTTAATTGTGGCGTACTGGCGGACAGTTGCAGCTTCTGGCCGTTCCACTGAAATTGGGCGATTAATGGTTGTTGCAGCTGGGCCAGACCTTGGGAAAGACGTATTTCCCCTTCTGCTTGCAAATCTGCTAGTTGAAAAGATGCGGTATTTCCAGCTGCGCGCACTTTGCCGTTGAGCTGTCCCCGCAGCTGCGGCGCGAGCTGGGAAAGTTGAAGTTGGGAAATGTTGGCTGCAGTTTGCCACTGACCGTTACTCAAGCGAATGTCTTTTAGATTTACCGTACCGCCAGCCAAGCGCACACTTGCTTGTCCTGCGACTTGAATTCTGGCAAGCGACAAAGATTCAGTAGTTCCCGACGCGATTAAGTTAGAGCTAATAATCTTTGCTGGTGGTAAATTCTGTGCTAATTTAGTCAGTGGAATTTGGGAGGCATTAACTACTGCTTGCCAATTGCCGTTATCGAGACGAATATTATTGAGTTTAACAGTGCCTTGGGCAAGTTTGATGGATGCTTGTCCTGAACCTGCGATCACTGCAAGTTGGAAAGATTTGGTCGTTCCCGATAAAGCAAACTCCCCCTGGAGAATTCCTCGATACTGAGGTGGTATTTGGGGAAAACGGCTCAATTGTAATTGATTGGCATCAATAAATGCTTGCCAGTTTCCTTGAGCAAGTGTGCCTCGAGCTTGAATTGTACCTCCTGCCACTTGCAAAATACCATTTTGGAGCTGAATTGTTCCCTTGTTGGCGATTGCCACTTCCACTTGACCAGAATAGGTAGCAGCAGGTGCTTGCAGCTGAACTGCGGTTTGGAGATTGTTGCGGGTACCGGAAATTTGAGTGTTTGCCGAGACACTACCAATTGTAAAGGTGGGAGAAATGTTATATGTTTTGGCGATCGCATCTCCCGGCAAATTTCGTCCTTGCAAGTTAACAGCAATCTGCTGATTTCTGGCTCCTAATTCCACGCGACCGCTACCGGTAATTTGACCACCGATGACAGGAGTAGCTTGGATGTTGGCAAAAACAACTTCAGAAGCATTAAGCCGCACCTGAGTGCTAATGTTGCTAAAGGCAAGGCGGTCAATGCGCGCAGGTTCTTTGACAGTGCTGATGGTTCCTGTTAATATTGGCTGTTGCAGCTTTCCTTGCAAGCGAAGATCGGCTTGTACGCTTCCAGAAGTGGAAACAGGTAAGTTAACATCAACTGTCTCCAGAAGGTTTTTAATAGCAGTTGCTTTGATCTGAGCTGCTATGTTAAAACCAGTTTGAGTATTTAGGGTTCCTCGAGCTTGCAGCGGAATACTGCCATAAATGGTACTAAAGTTTTCTAGGGCGATCGCTTGACCTTGAAATTCCAAATTACCGACGGTCTTGCTAAACTTCTTAGGAAGACTGCCAATTTTTGCCGTGACTTGATTTAGTCCCACAGTTCCAAAAACGGCAAACCTGGGCTGAGTTGGTTGCAATTGAACTGTCAAATCGGCGCTGAGGCGACCGCCTTGCAAGTCGATTGGTAACTCTAATAACCGAGTTATATCGGAAGCAAGCAAACTAGAAGCGCTGATGCGAAGATTGGTTTTTTTCCCAGAGGAAGTAGATTGTCCAGAAATTCGTAGATTTCCACCTCTGTTAGGCTGACCGCTGAGGGTAAAGTTAATTTGTTGGTTTGGTTGTAGAATCTGAGCAATGCCGTTAACTTGTGTTATACCTACAAAAGCTTTCGGTTTTTTAGGTTGAGAATAAGGAAACAGCAATACGTTTGCACTGTCAACTCGAATTGATTCCAACTCGGTCTTGATTAAACCTTCTTGCGGTTGCGGTCTGGTTTTAATTACCGTTGTTACCCAGCGACCTTCACTGTCTTGGGCAATATATACGTGGGCTTCAAATAATGTGACATTGAGCTTGAGGGTACGGTGGCGCAGTAGTTCCCAAAGGTCAAACTGCACTTGTACAGCTTTTACCCGTAAATTATCTGGATCTGTGGCTGTAGGAGGTACGGATGAAGCACCAAAGCGCAAACTGTTAAAGGAGACATCTTGGACTTTACCTACTTGTACGGGTCGCCCTAGAAGTTGCTGCAGATTCTTCTGCACTAATGGCGCCAAATTTTTGTGAATGTAAATCCAAACCCACACGCTAGCTCCGACAATACCAGCAAGCAATATCAAACCCACAGCCATGCTGGTGCGGCTAATCAACAGAAGCCACAAACGTCTGCTGGCTCTAGGTTGAGAGCGACGGTGGGAATCAGGAGAACGGGTCATCTCTGATGTGGTTCTAGAGATACTGCCAGATGTAGCTTGTTGTGAGTATACAGCACATCTACACAAGGCAGACAAAATTTCGCCGCCGGGCAGCGATCGCTCTCTAGTCATTACAAGACAAACAATACAACTGTGGATGACATTCTTTTCTTAATTTTTGTTATATTTATTTACATAACTTTACATATCTTGATGGTGTGTGACGCCAATTGCAATCATGAATGTCGATCACATTCTCAAACACTACAGTGCGGGTAACAGAGATTTTTTGCAGGTAAGTTTGCGACAGGTAAACTTAAGCGAATTTCACTTAAGCGGTATTAACCTCGGTCAAGCAAACTTAACCAGGGCGAATTTATCTGGAGCTTGTTTGTATCGAGCTAATCTCAGCGAAGCAACGTTAGAGCAAGCAATTTTGTGGAGAACTGATTTGAGGGAGGCCCTTTTGATTTGGGCTTGTTTGAGTAAAGCTTGTTTAATTCGCGCCAATTTAAGCAAAGCGGATTTGCATAAAGCTATTTTGACAGAAGCAGATCTACGCCTAGCAGATCTTCGCCATGCAGATTTGAGCGATACAAATCTCGAAGGTGCAGATTTGCGTTATGCTGACTTGACTGGTGCGAATTTAGCAGGTGCAAATTTAAGCAAAGCAAACCTAGCAGGTGCAAATTTGAGCAATGTGGACTTTTATAACTCCAAAATGGCGAAAACCGTTTTGTCAAGAACTAATTTACGCCATACAGACCTAAGCTGTATTAATTGGGATGGGGTAGAGAAAGATGAGATCTGCTTGGGTAGGGAGATAGTATTCTAATATTTACATGGAGAGCAGAATTGATTGCTAATTTTAGCAACAAAGGCTTCTGCAGATAAAAACGAGCGCAGGTAAAAACTTTGCCCTTGAAAATCAAAAGCTTGACAAGGGATTTTCTTTTATTTTATTGTTTATTGCAAACAAATCTCATCTACTAAAGGATCTAAGGGCTAACAGATGCAAATCAGCAAACAGTATGGTGCTGGTGTGACAGCAAGCGATCAAGCCGGAAGGTAGTGGCAAATCTCGAATAGAGTAGGGAAGTATTGGGGATTACTTTAAGGGCGATCGCTCGTTGCTAAGATAACGGTAATTTAATTAATTGTCCCTAAGCAAAAACTTGCAGCAAAGCTAGCTGCGCATCCTCTCGAGAGATAATGCAGGCGATCGCAACTTTTGCTTTTTAAAAGAAGAAATAATGCCTTTGACAACTACAACCAAGCTGGGAATATTTGGGATCTGGCAAAAAAGATTTTTAGTATTTTTACTCAGTATAGGCGTGGCATTGCTACTGAGTAACCAAGGTATAAGTTATGTAGCCAAACCAACGGAAATTCTCTGGGATATCTACGGTATACCCCACATTTACGGAGCTCATCCCCAAGATGCCTTCCGAGCTTTTGGTTGGGCGCAAATGCAAAGTCACGGTAACTTGTTGTTGCGGCTCTACGGACAAGCGCGGGGAAAAGCTGCACAATACTGGGGAGAAGAATATCTAGATTCAGACAAATGGGTATTAACAATGAACGTACCCAAAAACGCCAGCGCTTGGTACCAAGCCCAAAGCCAGGTTTTTCGCAGTTACGTGGACGCTTTTGTCAAAGGAATTAATGCTTATGCCAAAGAACATCCTGACTTAATTGATGATGAAGTAGAAGTAGTTTTACCTGTTACTGGAGAAGATATCTTCAGCCACCTGCAACGGGTATTGCTTTTTACTTTTATAGTCAATCCAGAGAATGTAGCAAATATTACTTTCAAGCCAGCTACAGCATCCAATGGTTGGGCGATCGCTCCCAAACGCTCCGCCAGTGGGAAAGCAATGCTGTTGGCTAATCCGCATTTGCCTTGGCAAAATATGTTTTTGTGGTACGAAGCGCAAATTGTTGCTCCAGGAATTGATGCTTATGGAGCAACATTGGTAGGCATTCCAGTATTGGCGATCGCCTTCAACGATAACTTAGGCTGGACCCACACTGTTAATACCCACGATGGCTGGGACGCCTACGAACTAAAATTGCAAAAAGATGGCTATCTGTTTGACGGTCAGATTCGCCCCTTCGAAACATCAAACTTCATACTCAAAGTCAAGCAAAAAAAATGGCTCGGTACAACAGCAGATATTTTCAGTCAAAAGATCTGTTCACGGCCCGGTAATTACGCGCCAAGACGGTAAAGCAGTAGCGCTGCGCGTGGTCGGTCTGGATCGTCCCGGCGTTTTGGAACAGTGGTGGGATATGGCAAAAGCCAAAAATTTCAGACAATTTCAAAAGATACTGCAACGCTTGCAACTGCCAATGTTTACTATCATGTACGCCGACCGGGAAGGACACATCATGCACCTGTTTAACGGTCTGGTTCCGGTGCACCAACAAGGAGATTTTGCCTACTGGCAAGCAAGTATCATTCCTGGCGACACATCCAAAACTTTGTGGACTAAAATTCACCCCTATCAAGATTTACCTAAAGTAATTGATCCACCCAGTGGCTGGTTACAAAACGCCAATGACCCACCTTGGACCACTACTTTTCCATCTCCTATCAAAGCAGATAATTATCCCTCCTATATGGCACCACGGGGACCGATGTCCTTGCGAGCGCAGCGCTCCGCCAAAATGCTAGCTGCAGATAACAGCATTTCTTTCCAGGAAATGATTGCTTACAAGCACTCCACACAAATGGAACTAGCAGAGCGCATTCTAGACGATTTAATCGCCGCAGCTAAACAGCAACAAGATCCATTAGTGCGTCACGCCGTTAATGTCCTGGCTAATTGGGACCGGAAAGCAGATGCTAATAGTCGCGGCGCTGTACTGTTCAGTTTCTGGGTTAACAATATAGATATTGATAAGGTATTCGCAACTCCTTGGAACGAAAATTCTCCCTATACGACACCCAAGGGTTTGGCTGACCCCAAAAATGCTGTCAAAGCACTAGTAGATGCGGCCAAGAAAGTAGAAAAAGCCTATGGAAAATTAGATATAGCTTGGGGTGATGTCTTCCGCTTACGCTCTAGAAATGTAGACCTACCCGCTAATGGGGGTGAAGGAGATAAAGGTATCTTCCGCGTCGTGAATTTCGCTCCCACAAATGATGGGCGTTTTCAAGCAGTCGCCGGTGACTCCTACGTTGCTGCTATTGAATTTTCCCAACCGGTGAAAGCATTGGCTCTAACCAGCTACGGTAATGCTACTCAACCTCATTCACGCCATATTGGAGACCAACTGCAATTTTTTATGCGCCAGCAGTTGCGTTCGGTGTGGCGAACTCGACAAGAAATCATAGCTCATTTAGAGGAACGCCAACTTTTGTAAGTAGAAAGTAGTTTCTAGCAGGTAGCAACAAAAGCAAGTTTACTGCTGTTTATCTATATCTTGTAATAAGCGAACGTGAAATCCAAATACGCCAACCAGCAACATGCATAAAGAACACATGACATACAGCATGCGCCAACCAGCACCTTTATCAACGCCAAAGATGCTCCCGAAAAGCCACGCGAGCTGACCGTGTGGTTTCATGGCTGGCTCAAAGATTTTATCAGCTACAGGACCGGCAATTAAATATGCTATTGCTGAAAATAACTGTAAAAGTAGCGATCGTGCTGCCAAAACCCGCCCTTGGAAACAAGTGGGAACCTTTGTTAACCAAATAGCATTTTCTGAACTTCCATTTAAGGGAAAATGAAAAGATGAGCAAAATTGAGCACCAATCCACATGAGATTTGTATTTGCCAGTCCAAAAAAAGTTTTACTAATACCAGCACCAACAATACCCCACAAAAAACCCTGGATGTGACGTCTTGGTCCTCCCCAGGTACTAACAACTAATGCTCCCAGCGCACCACCTAAACCTGCAGCTGAAGACAAACTACCCAACAACAAAGTATCGTTTCCAGAGCGTGACATAATCATTGGCGTGTAAAGGGAACCGCCAAGGTCATGGAAAAACCAAAACACTACCCCGGTAATTAATAAAGCTAACAAGCTTTTGTGCGTGTATATGTAATGCCAACCAACTATGAATTCATAAGCAATTTTTTGGAAATGCTGCTTTTGCAATTGCGCTGTTACCGGTTGGGGAATTTTGACCAAAACTACAGCTGTAATTGCACAAGCAAAAGTCACCATATCAATCCAGGCAATGCCAACCAAACCAATAATATGGTAAAGGTAACCTGCAAAAGCTGGGGCCAGAATCTGAGAACCATAATGGGAGAAAAAATCTAAACTGCTAGCACGGGAATAGTGTTTCTTCGGTACCATCAGTCCCAAAGAAGCAGAGTAAGCAAGCGATTGCAATTCATTGAATGCTCTGCTGACGGCAGCGGTAATATAAATATGCCAAATTTGTAAGTTGTTGGTTAAATACAGAAAGACGATAACAATAGTTGCAACCACAGAAACCGTATCACCCAACAGCATGAGCAATTTGCGGTTGCAACGGTCAACTACGATCCCGCTAATTAAAGCGATCGCCATAGCAGGTAACAAAGAAAAAAAACTCAACATCGTCAGTGAACTAGCGCGATCTGTAATTTCCCAAATCCAAATACTCACAGCAAAGCTGGTCATATTACTGCCCATTGCTGATATCATTTGACCAATCCAAATAATAATAAAATTACGCAGATTGGTGGATTCATTTTCTGTGTGCATATTCTTTGATTAGCGCCCGAAAATCTGGAGAGTTATTTTTTGATGATTTTTCGAAAGAAATAGCGGGCCGGGATCGACCCGCTCGTGCAGTTTTTTTTAATTAATTTCCCAATTAAAATTCAAAAGAAATAGTTCCCAAAACAGTAAACGGTGCAGCTGGAACGATGAAAAACCCTTGAGACTCATAATATTTAGTATCAAATAGGTTTTTAAAGTTAAGAGCAGCTCGCCAATTTTCCCGCCTGTAGAAAATACTAGCATCGGTTCTCAAAAAGGAATTTTGACATTGTTATTGGGTACGTTAGACTCGCGATCGCTTACATATACCAGTCCTAATCCCAGTCCTAAACCTTGCAAACTACCTTTTTGAAATTCATAGGTAGTCCAAATACTAGCACTGTTGTAAGGTACACCAACTAACCTGTTATCAACCAATGTTGGGTCATTATCTTCGCTGATAAAGGCATCCGTATAAGCATACGTACCAATTATTTTCCAACCAGGAATAATTTCTCCAACTATGTCTAGCTCAATTCCACGGCTTTTTTGTTCACCCGTTTGCACAGAAAAGTTAGGATCGACAGGATCCACAGTCAAAGCATTTTTCTTAGTAATGTCAAAATAAGCTAAAGTTGCTGACAGTCGATTATTGAAAAATTCTTGTTTAATGCCAACTTCAAATTGCTCTGCTGTTTCTGGTTTAAATGGTTCGTTATTGCGATTTCTTGCAAAAATAAGGGGATTGAAGGAATTTGTCCAACTGGCATAAATAGAGGTGGAATTAGTAGGTTGATAAACTATCCCAATTCGAGGAGAAAATTTATAATCTGAGGTTTCATTGTAGTTGATGCCAGAGACTAAGTCTCTATAAAAAGAATCCACCCAGTCAAAACGTCCACCAGCTAACAATTTTAAGTTGGGTGTTATTTCCACTAAGTCTTGAAAATAAAACGCGATGGTATCTCCTCCATATTTCTCAAAAAATAATCGTTCTACAGATTCTGGACGTGCACCGTACACGGGATTAAAAATATCTAAATCAGCAATTGGTCCGCCTAAAAAATCATACTGCAGTCTGTAATTAGATAATTCCAGTCCGAGCAGAATATTGTGACGAATTGACCCGGTATTAAATTTACCGCTGAGTTCATTTAGAAAGGAAATGTTTTGCTGCCGATCTTCACTGAATCGGTATCTACGCGCTACTGTCCGACCATCTTCGTTGATAGCATCAGGTTGAACGGCTCCTGCATTGCCTTTAACGCTAAGTATGTTCAGACCTTGACGGAATTTCCAACTATTTTTATAGCCAAATCTGCTTTCCAGAACGTAGGTGAAATTATTAGATGTGTATTCAGCTTGATTGAGATCGGGTTCACCTAAAAAGCGGCTGATGGGAAGATCGAAAACTACTTTGTTATTATTAGGAAAACCCCGGTCAAAAGTATAATCAAATTTTTGGTATTCGTAGCCAAAAGTAAGATTAGTATTTTCTCCAGCTTTGACAGTAATTGTGGGAGCAATAAAGGTACTTTCTTTTTCGACAAAATCGCGAAAGCTACCAGTGTTTTCGTAAGCTGCATTCAAGCGATAAAGAGCAGAACGATTTTCTAAAATTGGTCCGGTCAAATCAACAGATGTGCGGTAAAAGTCATAGTTACCAATAGTGCCATTAATTTGATAAAACGGGTTGGGTAAAGGCTGTTTGTTAATTGTATTGACAACACCACCAGGACTGATGATGCTGCCATACAAAATAGATGCCGGTCCTTTGAGAAATTCTACTCTTTCGATATTGGCAACATCGCGCGGACTGACGAAACCAAAATCTCTAAAGCCATTACGCAAAGTCTGGAATTCTGTGGGAAAACCGCGAATGAAGTAGCCTTGAGATGAAAGTCCACCATAAGTCTCTTGAGGACGTACACCACTAACGTTGTCTGCAAGTTCGTTAAGTCTGATAACTTGGCGGTCTTCAATTACTTCTTCGGGAATGACCTGTACAGACGCAGGTATGTCACGAATTGGTACTTCTACTTTTGTTGCAGTTGATGATTCTTCGACAAGATATGTGTCTTGTTCACCCGTCACTACCAATTCAATTGGTTCATCGCTGTCAGCTTTCGGTTCTTCGGGTGTGGTTTCACTGGGTTGCTGTTGTTGCTGTGTTGTAGATGCAACTGGTGTAACTGCAAAAACTAAACCTTCATCACTATCAAATAATTCTGTATTCGGTAAACCTCCTTCACCTGTGACTGTGATCCTAATGGTGTTGGCATTTGCTTGAGTAACGCTAACAGATGCAATTCCCGGTGCAGGATTAGTGAAGTTAAAAGGTTTACCTTCTGGTAAGGCTAGCACTGCATTAGGTATATCTGCTATGTAACTGTTGCCTTGAGAGTTATTGACTACTTGGAGTGCTTCTGAATTTGCACTTTCCAAAATAACTTCAATTCCTTTATCTGTAGTGTTGATTTTAACTGCTGTTACTTTAGCAACTGAACTGTCATACCTTGTACAAGCAATTGTGCGGCGCTGGTCGAGTAAGATTGATGATGGTTGGGATGGGAGGTTTTTGTTTGCTGCGTCCCTGGATAGGCTGGTTGTACCGAAGCGCTAATTACCAGTAATGCCAATCCTAGCGAACGTATCTCACCCATGGATCCGAACTTCATTATGATTGCTGCTCCTTAAAAGCCTTTGACTACAACTGCTAGTTACACCCCGATGCTCAACAATACTACATCGCGTCTTATATTCTGAGGCAATATTTTCTCAACAATACTTGCCACTATTTTCAACAATTTTCAAAAATTATTTGCATAATTCTTGCAGATAATTTTCAACTATTAGGAAACATTATCATAATCTTTGGTGGGGAACAAGTCTGTAACAAAACTTAGTAATTGGCGTGTACAGCTCTTATACCATAGCCAAAACAACTTTACACCATATCGAGTTTTTGACCTGAAGCAAACAAAAAAATTGACAAAACTTATTAATTAAATTTGCTTGCTATCTGAGCTGAGTTGCTTTACTCTATTAAAAGTAATTGCAATTTAGTAGCAAGAAAGCTAGGAAAATTCTAGGGCTTGAAGTCCGAGAATTTATTCGTGCATCACAGTTTTGAAAGTGCGATGACTGAATGCGTTAATGATTTCCAAGAAGTAGTCGAGCAACATTTTTCTACCGTTGTGGAACTGCTGCGTTGTAGAAGTAGCAAACAAAAGAGCAAAGAAGCTTTTACCTTCTTGCTAGATGGCGAAAGGGAATTTGTGACCATAACCTACGAACAGTTAGATCGCTGCAGCAGAGCGATCGCATCTCAACTTCAAGCCTTAAATTTAACTGGCGAAAGAGCTTTGCTGCTGTACCCTGCAGGAGTTGACTACCTTGGGGCTTTTTTTGGTTGTCTGTATGCAGGAGTAATAGCAATTCCAGCCTATCCTCCACGCAACGAACGCAATACCCCCAGAATCTTGGCAATTCTCAAAGACGCGCAAGCAGCTGTAATTTTGACCTCTAGTAGCACCTTACCTCAACTACAGTCTTTGCTTGCCGAGAAATTCGCTTTTGAGAACATTCACTGGCTAACTACCGACAATCTCACAGCAGGTATAGAACAAGCGTGGCAACAGCCTTCCATCAATCCAGATACTATTGCACTTTTGCAATACACTTCTGGTTCCACCGGTACACCTAAGGGTGTCATGCTCACTCACAAAAACTTACTACACAATGCTGAAGTGACGCGCCAGTACATGGAACATTCTTGTAGTAGTAAGTTCGTTAGTTGGTTACCTGTCTATCATGACATGGGGCTAATCGGCGGTGTACTACAACCTTTATATGTTGGTTTTCCTTGCATTATGATGCCGCCAGCTGCTTTCCTGCAACGTCCTTACCGTTGGTTACAAGCTATATCCCATTATAGGGGAACTACTAGTGGTGCTCCTAATTTTGCATACGAACTGTGTATTGAGAAAATTACCCCACAACAACGTTCAACTCTAGATTTAAGCAGTTGGAGCGTGGCTTTCAACGGCGCAGAACCAATTCGCCTAGAAACCTTAAAGCGTTTTGCAGCTACTTTTGCAGAATGTGGTTTTCGTCCAGAAGCCTTTTATCCGTGCTACGGAATGGCGGAAGCTACCCTGATGATTTCTGGCGGTATCAAAGCTGCTTTACCAACGACAAAAAAAATTACAAAAAATAGCACTAGAAAACAATCATGTGATCGAAACGAATGCTTTTGAAAACAATGCGATCGCACTAGTTGGTTGTGGTCGAAGCGTACCGCAGCAACAGATTGTTATTGTTAATCCAGAAACTTTAACTCGCTGTCAAGCAAAAGAAGTAGGCGAAATTTGGGTATCTGGACCGAGTGTGGGAGAAGGTTATTGGAATCGCCCACAAGAAACAGAACAAACTTTCCATGCTTTTTTGCAAGATACAAAAGAAGGACCCTTCCTTCGCACGGGTGATTTGGGGTTTCTAGATAACGGAGAAGTCTTTATTACCGGTCGAGCCAAAGATTTAATTATTATTCGGGGTCGCAACCTTTATCCGCAAGACATTGAATTCATTGCAGAACGCTCTCATCCAGCTTTACGTTTGGGTAGTAATGCTGCATTTGCAATTGAGGTAGAGAACGAAGAAAAGTTGGTAGTGGTGCAGGAGCTGGAATTCCGCGCCAAACCGAATCTAGAGGAAGTGACAGCTGCTATTCGCCAAGCAGTTTCTCAAGGATTTGAGGTGCAAGTTTATGCAGTAGTTTTGATTAAACCTGGAAGCATTCCAAAAACTTCTAGTGGGAAAATACAACGTCGCGCTACCAAAGCAGAATTTCTTGCAGGCACTCTCAATGTTATCAAAAGCAGTATTTTTGACAGTGCCAAGTCAGGAAGACAGAAAACTGACGATCTACAATCTTACTTGCAACAGTTAGTAGCTCAAGTATTATCAGTACCTTTGGAGCAGGTGAATGTTCAAAATTCGCTGAGTAATTTAGGTATTGATTCTTTACAAGCTTTTGATTTAAAAAATCACATTCAGGAAGAACTGGGGATTTCGATTTCAGCTGTAGATTTATTTGAAGCTAGTATTGCTCAGGTTGCTGAACAGATATCAGCTACAAAAAAAACGTTGACAACTCGACAGCTTAAACCTGTTCCGCGCAGTTGTTGCCAATTACCTCTGTGCTTGGCGCAAGAGCGTTTGTGGTTTCTACAGCGACTAGAACCGGGTAATCCTTTCTATAATGTGGCGATCGCTATTCAACTAACTGGCAAACTCAATGTAATTATCCTCGAACAAAGCTTAAACGAAATTATCAAACGTCACGAAAGCTTGCGAACAACTTTTCCTGACATAAACGGAACACCGGTTCAGGCGATCTGCGCAAGTCTAGAACTGAAATTGTCCATTCTGGATTTGACAAATCAGCCATATTCTGATTCCGAGCTTCAAAATCTAATTCTCCAAGTCAGCCAACAACCGTTTGACCTTTCCCAACTACCATTATTAAGAGCACATCTATTTTGTCTCCGAGAAGATGAACATCTGCTGCTTGTTAGCACCCATCATATAATTTCTGATGGTTGGTCGCTAGGAGTGCTCATTCAAGAACTAGCGACAATTTACAACGCCTTTTCCATCGGTAAACCTTCACCACTACCCGAATTAACTATCCAATATGCAGACTATGCATATTGGCAAAGACAATGGCTGCAAACAGATGTTCTCCAACCGCAGTTAGATTATTGGAAACGGAAACTAAGTAATAGTCCGCCTTTACTTCAACTTCCCACTGATAGACCTAGACCAGAAATTCAAAACTTTAGAGGTAAAAAAGAATTTTTCACAATTAAAGGAAAAATTAAGGAAGCAGTAAAAAGCTTAAACCAACAAGAAGGCGTAACTTTATTCATGACACTTCTGGCAGTGTTTAAAATATTGCTTTACTGTTACTCTCAGCAAGAAGATATATTAGTTGGTTGTCCTGTTGTTGGTCGTAATTGGCAAGAAACAAAATACTTAATTGGCTTTTTTATCAACACTTTAGTTTTGCGCACAGACTTGAGGGGAAATCCCAGTTTTCGAGAAGTGCTGCAACGCTTGCGTACTAACGCTTTGGAAGCTTACGCCCATCAAGATTTACCTTTTGAAAAACTAGTGGAAGAGTTGCAACCAGAACGCAGTCTTAGCTATAACCCCTTGTTTCAAGTAATGTTTATTTTGCAAAATGCACCAATACCAGCTATGGAAGTTAGCAACTTGACCATGCATCCTCAAGAGGTAGATCTGGGTACTTCTAAGTTTGATTTGAAATTTAGCATTTGGAAAATTGCAGAAGGTTTTCAAGGTTCAATGGAGTATAAAACAGATTTGTTTGATGCCGCAACTATTACCAAGATGAACCATAGTTTTGAAATTCTTTTACGTCATGTTGTCGAAAATCCAAACACAAAATTAGAACAGCTACAGAAAATTTTGATGGCAGCCGAACGAGAAAAAGAACTAATCCAAGAAAGAGAATTAGAAAACACCTCTCGACAAAAACTCAAATTAATAAAGCGCAAAGTGATTTCTCAACCGCTTTGAGGCTAGTATGGAGATTTTCTTAGAAACCGAACGTTTGATTTTGCGTAAATTCACAGCAGCTGATGCGGACGATTTATTTGAATTAGATAGTGAACCAGAAGTGGTCAAATGGACAACAAATTTAGGTCAGCCAACTCCATACTCAGTTGTAATAACAGAAATTTTACCTGAAATTTTTCAAGATTATGAAAAATATAAAAATTATGGATACTGGGCAGCAATAGAAAAATCAAGTCAAGCGTTTATTGGTTGGTTTCTTTTTAAACCTATTATTGACGCTTCCTATTACAATCCTCAGTTTGTTAATCCTAATGATATTGAGCTAGGTTATCGCCTGCGCAAAGCTGCTTGGGGTAAAGGTTATGCAACAGAAGGATCAAAAGCATTAATTAAAAAAGGTTTTTCTGAGGGAGTTGAGCGGGTAGTTGCCGTTGCTTTTGCTAAAAATTTGCCTTCGATACGAGTTATGGAAAAAGCAGGGTTAAAACTTCAAGCCAAAGTAATTTATGAAGAAAACAATCAAGAAGCTGTACTGTATGCTATTAATAAAAATGACTATAAAAAGTGTATTTTTCAAGAATAAGCGAGCCAAGATTTAGGCTGTAATCATAGTTATTTTGTATCTGGAATAATGGCAGCTGCAAATTTATCAAAAAAAATCAACAGAAAAAGACGGCAAGGTATTAATCTATTGCAGACAGAATTAGTGAAATTAAAACCTCTTTTAGGTGAGAGTAATTTGCCTGTGTTATGTCAACCTGTTTTGGAAGGGATTAATTTATTAACATGGGTAGCAAATAATCAAGAATTAATTAATAGAATTTTGCTGCAGCATGGAGGTATATTATTTCGTAACTTTCAAATCAAAGAGATTGCGGAATTTGAAAATTTTATCCAGATTGTTTCAGGAGATTTAATAGAATACCGCGATCGCTCTTCTCCTCGCAGTACAGTTCAAGGTAAAATCTACACATCTACTGACTATCCTGCCGATCAAAGTATCTTTTTGCATAGTGAAAACTCCTATGCTGCCAGCTGGCCTTTAAAAATTTTCTTTTACTGTGTCAAAGCAGCACAGCAAGGGGGAGAAACTCCCATTGCTGACACGCGAAAATTATTGCAAAAGATTGACCCAAAAATTCGCGATCGCTTCACTGAAAAAGGGGTAATGTACGTCCGTAATTTCGGTGACGGTTTCGGTTTACCTTGGCAAACAGTATTTCAAACCACAAACCCAGCAGAAGTAGAACAATTTTGCCATAGCAATAATATTGAATTTGAGTGGAAACCAGGAAATCGCTTGCGAACTCGCACTCGAAGACAAGCAGTTACTACACATCCCAAAACAGGTGAAGCTGTTTGGTTCAATCATGCTGTTTTCTTTCATATCACCACTTTAGATACTAAAATTCGCAATGCATTATTAGCAGAATTCTCGGAAGCAGATTTACCACACAATACCTATTACGGTGATGGTTCACCAATTGAAACTGAAGTTTTAGATGCAATTCGCGCTGTCTATCAACAAGAAACTGTCATTTTTCCCTGGCAAATTGGAGATATTTTAATGCTCGATAACATGCTGACAGCACACGGAAGACAGCCATTTATAGGAACAAGAAAAGTAGTAGTTGGTATGTCGGAAGTATTCAGTATTTCAGAGATTTAGTGCTAAGTGTGGAGAATTATTCATGTTGGAAGAAATGCAAGGTTTTCGCCTTTCGCCTCAGCAAAGACATTTGTGGCAATTACAACAAGTTAATAGCCTTCCCTATCGTTGCCAATGTGCTGTTTTAATTGAGGGTGTTATAGATATCGAGATTTTGAAGCAAGCTTTAGAACAAGTTGTCAATCGCCATGAAATACTCCGTACTAACTTTCGTTGCTTACCAGAAATGTCTATACCCTTACAAGTAATTACAAATAACAATATTACTTGGGGTGAAAACTATGACTTGAGCAGCTATAGTCATCACCAACAAGAAGAATTATTAAATAGTCTCTTGCAAAAATTGAACCAACAGCCATTTGATTTTCAATATGGTTGTCAGTTGCAATTATCTATAATCACTTTATCGTCGGCAAAGTATATTCTCGCAATCTGCTTACCTTCTCTTTGTGCGGACGCAGCATCGCTAAATATTTTAGTGCGAGAAATCAGCCGATCTTATGCAGCTTGTCTTCAAGGAAGAGAACCAGACAACGAACCATTACAATATGCAGATTTAGCTGAATGGCAAAATGAACTGCTAGAGGGAGAAGATACAGAAGCAGGAAGAGATTATTGGCGAAAGCAAAATCTTGCTGCACTGACAAATTTCAAGTTACCTTGGGAACAACAAATCACCTTGCAATCAACATTCCAACCCCAAAGAGAAGCGATTGCTATTACTTCGGAATTACTCACACAGCTAGAAATATTAGCTCAGCAATATAATAGTTCGTTATTGCAAGTTTTACTAGTTTGCTGGCAGATTTTAATCTGGCGGATTACTCAACAATCAAATGTGATTGTGGGAATCAACTGTGACGGACGTAATTACCAAGAATTGAAAGATGCTATAGGCTTGTTTGCTAAATATTTACCCTTGAATATTAAACTCGAGGGAGAACGGAGATTTTCGGAAATTTTATCTGAAAATCGTCTAGAGGAAATCCAAAAATACCAGAATTATTTTACTTGGGAAAATTGGGAAGACAGAGAAGATCTCAAATATCATTATCACTTTTTTCCCGTATGCTTTGAATTTTTAGAAGCCGCAGCTGAGTATCGAGTTGCTGATATAAAATTTTCAGTTGCTCGACAACAATCCTGTATAGATAAATTTAAAATTAAACTGACATGCCAGCATCAAGGTCAGCAATTACTCGCAGAATTTTATTATGATTCCAGCTTATTTAATTGTGAATATATAAAAATTTTATCTAGACAATTTCAAAATCTATTATTGAGTGCGATCGCTCACCCGGAAGTACCAATATCAAAGTTAGAGATTCTGACCGATATAGAAAAAACAGCTACTTTTTGAGAACAATAAAACTAAAAAAAAAAATACCCAAATCATCTGTTAATTCACCAAATATTTGAAGCCCAAGCCCAAACAAATCCTCAGAAAATTGCCGTAATTTTCGAGAACTCCTGTCAGTGCGAAAAAATAACATATAAACAACTCAATCACAAGGCAAATCAATTAGCTCACTATTTACAAAAACAAGGAGTAAAACCAGAGATTAAAGTAGCAATTTGTCTAGAGAATTCTACTGACACGATTGTTAGTATTCTAGGGGTTCTCAAGGCTGGTGGAGCATACGTACCCTTAGATCCAGGAATTCCAGTCAAAAATTTAGTATCACGCTTCCAAGATATCCAAGCCTCCTTTTTGATTACCAATAATCGCCTAGTAAATCAATGGATAAATATAGTAAATCAAGAAAAACTGCCAGTCATTAATTTAGATACAAAATGGGAAATCATTTCTCAGGAAAGCGATATTAATCCTAGCAGCAATGTCAACAACAATCATTTAGCTTATATACTATTTACCTCTGGTTCTACAGGTAAACCCAAAGGTGTTGCCATCGAACATCAACAAATTCTTAATTACGTCTACAGTATTATTGATAGGTTAAACTTACCTACTCATTCTGGTTATAATTTTGCATTAGTTTCTACCCTAGCTGCAGATTTAGGCAATACTGTTGTGTTTCCCGCTCTTTGTACGGGAGGGTGCCTGCATATCATCTCCTACGATCGCGCAACCGATCCGGTTGCATTTGCACAGTATTGTCGCAAATATCCTATAGATTGCCTCAAAATCGTTCCTTCTCACCTTAGCTCTCTTCTACTATCTCCTACACCTGAATATATCCTGCCTCGTCAACGACTAATCTTAGGTGGTGAAGCTGCTAATTGGGAGTTAATTGAACAAATCCGCCAATATGCACCTAATTGTCAGATATTCAACCACTACGGACCAACGGAAAGTACGGTTGGCGTACTCACTTATTCCCTCACGGAAGTAAATTTCCATACTAAAATAGTTCCTCTTGGCAAACCACTTACTAACACGCAAGTCTATATTCTAGACGATAAATTACAGTTAACTCCCATAGGAATTAAAGGTGAAATATATATAGGTGGTGCAGGGTTAGCTAGATGCTACATGCAATATCCCGAACTAACAGCTGAGAAATTTATTCCCCATCCTTTTAGCGATCGCCCAGGTGCAAGACTTTATAAAACTGGCGATACAGGACGTTACTTACCCGATGGTACAATTGAATTTATTGGACGTAGCGACGATCAAGTTAAGATTCGCGGTTTCCGAATTGAACCAGCAGAAATAGAAGCGATATTAATTCAGCACCCGCAAATCAAACAAGCAGTCGTAATAGCGCGAGAAAATGAAAACGGCGATCGACGATTAGCAGCTTATTTAGTTCTGAAAAAATTATCAGAAACCTTAAGTTTTGGCGAGCTAAATAACTTTTTGCGGGATAACTTACCTGATTATATGCTGCCCTCTAGCTTTACCATTTTAGAAGCTTTACCTCTAACTTTAAATGGTAAGGTAGACCGTCAAGCATTACCTGCACCAGAAGAATTATCGCAGCAGATAAAAGGCGCTATTACTGCACCGCGTACCCCTGTAGAAGAAGTCTTGGCGGGAATATGGATGAAAATTCTTGCTGTTAAACAAGTAGGAATTGAAGAAAATTTCTTTGAATTAGGCGGACATTCTCTGTTAGCCACCCAAGTAATTTCCCAAATCCGAGAAGTCTTTCAGGTTGATTTACCACTACGCAGTTTGTTTGAATCACCAACAGTAGCTAAACTAGCGCAGCGTGTAGAAACTGCACTTAAAAAGGGACAAAAACTTGCAGCTGTACCTATTGAAAAAACCACACGCGATGATTATTTACCACTATCCTTTGCTCAACAAAGATTATGGTTTTTCAATCAATTAGAGCCAAACAGTCCCGTTTACAACCTTTCTAGGTCTGTGAGACTGCAAGGTGAATTGAAAGTTGCAGCATTGGAAAAAAGCTTCAACGAAATTATCCGCCGTCATGAAGTATTGCGCACAGTATTTCAAAGCCAAGATGGAAAACCCGTGCAGGTAATTTTACCAGAAGTAACTATTAAATTACCTGTGGTTGATTTGCGAAGTTTTTCTCCAGAACAGCAAGCAGGAGAAATCCAGCGTTACGCGAAAACTCAAGCACAATATTCTTTTGATTTAACGACTGCACCATTATTAAATGTTTTACTGTTGCAGCTGAAAGAACAAGAATATATTTTATTGTTCACGATACACCACGTAGTAGCTGATGGTTGGTCAACAGGAGTAATTATTCGGGAATTAGCTGCTTTTTATGAATCTTTCTCCACAGGTAAACCCTGCGAATTACCTAGTTTACCTATTCAGTATGCAGATTTTGCAGTTTGGCAAAGAACGTGGTTGCAAAAAGAAGTCTTTGCTTCTCAAATGCAATACTGGAAACAGCAACTTGACGGTGACTTGCCAATATTAGAATTACCAATTGCTAAACCCCGCTCTAAATACCAAACTTTTGAAGGTAAAACCCAGCAGTTTACACTTTCTTCCTCTTTGACCGCCAAGCTAAAAGCTTTAAGTCAAAAGCAAAATGTCACATTATTTATGACATTATTAGCAGCGTTTCAAACTTTGCTTTACCGCTACACCGGACAGGAAGATATTTTAGTTGGTTCTCCAATTGCTAACCGTAATCGCAGGGAAATTGAGGAATTAATTGGCTTTTTTGTTAACACAATAGTACTGCGAACTCGACTGCAGGGAGATTGTAGCTTTATTAACTTACTTAAACAAGTTAGAGAAGTAACTTTAGGCGCGTATACACATCAAGATTTACCCTTTGAATTATTAGTAGAGGAATTGCAACCCCAGCGTCACCTCAGTCATACACCTGTATTTCAAGTGATGTTTGCACTTCAGAATGCGCCGCAGGAGGAATTAAAATTAACCGGGTTGAGTATCAAGCAAGAAAATATAGATACAGAAACATCTGGCTTTGATTTCAGCCTAGATATAACTGAAAAAAATAATTGTCTGCTCTGCTTGTGGGAATATAACAACAATTTATTTGAATCTGATGATATCACAAGGTTACAAGGGCATTTTCAGACATTATTAGAAGGAATTGTCACTAATCCCGAACAGCGCCTGTTAGAGTTGCCCTTATTAACAGCAAACGAACAACATCAATTATTAGTGGAATGGAATAATACTCAAGTTAATTATCCTCTAGAGCAATGCATTCACCAATTATTTGAAGCGCAGGTAGCAAAGACTCCTGATGCTGTAGCGGTTGTGTATAATCATCAAAAATTAACCTATAGAGAACTAAACCAACGAGCTAATCAACTCGCAAGATTATTAATCGCACTAGGAGCGAAAAAAGGAGAATTTATAGGCATTTGCAAGCAAAGAGATATCAATTTCTTAATAGCTATAATTGCTATTTTCAAAGTAGGTGGAGTCTATGTTCCTATTGATAGTACCTACCCACTAGATAGAATTAATTACATGGTGAATAATAGTGAAGTAAAATTTCTCTTAACAGATTCTCATTGGAAAAATATAAGTTTACTTAAAGATTGTCCTCACTTAAAATATATCATATTTTTAGATATAAAATCTTCTCATTATCCACTTCCTGCTATAGCTGGCATACAAATATACGAGCAGCTAGACTTTGATAAATTACCAAAAGAAAATTTAGGCATAAATAATACACCCCTTGCTCCAGCTTATATGATTTATACTTCTGGTTCCACCGGCTTACCAAAGGGAGCAATTATTAGACATATTGGAGCAATTAACCATATTTATGCACAATTTGATGCCCTAGAATTAGAGCAAAATTTAACTTTTTTACAAAGCGCTCCTGCTTCTTCAGATATTTCTGTCTGGCAATTTTTAGCACCTATTATTATTGGTGGCAAGACGGTCGTAGTAGATACGCAAACAGTTTGCGAACCGGAAAAATTATTCAAAATTATTCAAGAAGAAAATATAACTATAGTTGAACTAGTACCAGTTGTTATCTTAGGTTTATTAGAATACATTTGCAGCTTATCAGAGCGCGAAAGATTGCTACCCAGTTTGAAGTGGATGATGGTAACCGGGGAATCTGTACCGGTAACAGTTGTGAATCAATGGTTGCAATTATATCCCTCAATTAAGGTGGTTAATGCTTACGGACCGACGGAAGCAGCTGATGATATTACTGAGTTTATTATAGACAAGCCTTTACCGCCACACCAACGTACCGTTCCTATTGGTAAACCTTTAGCTAACTTAAATATCTATATTCTTGACTCGCAAATGCAATTATTACCGGTCGGTGTTCCTGGAGAAATTTGCGTATCGGGATTTGGAGTAGGTATGGGGTATTGGAAAAATGAAGCAAGTACTAAGTCAAGCTTTATTCCTAACCGATTTATCACGAATGCAAAACCTTTACCAGGAACGAATACAGACTTTATCTATAAGACTGGAGATTTGGGAAGGTGGTTACCGGATGGAAATATTGAGTTTTTAGGGCGCATCGATTATCAGGTTAAGATTCGCGGTTTTCGGATTGAACTGGGAGAAATAGAAACAGTCATAAACCAATACCCATCAATAAGTACAAGTGTAGTAGTGGTTTGGGAAAATGAAACTGGAAATAAAAGCTTAGTTGCTTATGTGACTGTTCAACCAGGTCAAACGTTCTCTGTTCCTGAACTGCGGCGTTTTTTAGAGTCAAAGCTGCCAAGCTACATGGTACCAGCAGCTTTTATGATTCTAGAGGAGTTGCCTTTGACACCTAACGGTAAGATAGATCGTTTGGCACTGCCAGCACCAGACCTAACGCAGTCAATACCTAAGTCTGACTCGGGAGTTTTTTGCACTCCTGTGGAAGAAATACTTGCCGGTATTTGGTCAGAGATTTTAGGTATCAAAGAAATAGGTATTCACGATAACTTTTTTGAACTAGGTGGTCATTCTTTGTTAGCCACTCAGGTTATTTCTCGCGTGCGCAAAACCTTTGGGTTGGATGTACCGCTTCAGCGTTTATTTGAATTTCCTACTATTAGCGAACTAGCTAGGGAGATTGAGCAAACAAGTAGCCAAGATATCTGTGCAATTACACCTGTTTCCCGTGACGGAAATTTACCTTTATCATTTGCTCAAGCTAGATTGTGGTTACTTGAGCAGCTCAATCCTGGTACCAGTATTTACAATATGCCTGCAGCGGTTCATTTTCGAGGTGAATTGAACGTAGAGGTGCTAGAAGAAAGTATTAACGAGATTATCCGTCGTCATGAAGTTTTACGCACTGCATTTATTTCGGTAGACGGACAACCTTTACAAAAAACAATTCCTCAAGTGCAACTAAAGATACCCGTGGTGAACTTGCAGGATTTACCCAAAGCTGAACAAGAAGAAAAAATTCAGTATTTTAGTACCGAAGAATTTGAAACTGCCTTTGATTTTACTCAAGCGCCTTTGCTAAGATGTAAACTCTTGTATTTAGGGGAACAAGAATGCATCTTACTGTTTACTATCCACCACATAATTTTTGACGGTTGGTCAATAGATATATTAATTCGAGAATTAGCAACACTGTACACTGCTTTTGTGATAGGGCAACCTCCTTTTTTAGGAGCATTATCCATCCAGTATGCAGACTTTGCAATTTGGCAGCGCCAACACCTACAAGGTAAAAGGCGAGAAGTTTTGCTTAGTTATTGGAAGCAGCAATTAGCTAACTTACCTGTATTGCAACTACCCACAATTTGTCCCCGCGCGGAAGTCAAAACTAACCGGGGTGCTAGTCATGCATTCTTGATACCGGTGTCAGTGCTTCAACAGCTGCGATCGCTTTCTCAGGAAGCAGGTGTCACCTTATTCATGACATTACTAGCTAGTTTTAAAATTTTACTGCAACGCTATACCAATCAAGATGATATTGTTGTCGGTACTGATATTGCCAACCGCAATCGGGCCGAAATTGAGCCTTTAATTGGTTTCTTTATAAACTTATTAGTCTTGCGCACTGACTTGAGCGGAAATCCTACCTTCCTGGAGTTATTGCAACGCGTTCGCACTCAAACCTTAGCTGCTTATGCTCACCAAGATTTACCCTTTGACGAATTAGTGAGGGAGTTACAACCTGAGCGCCATTTAAGCAATACAGTTCCATTATTTCAGGTTTTGTTTGTCCTGCAAAATACACCGAATTCTACCTTAGAATTACCAGGACTGACTTTGCAATTAATAGAAATAGAAAGCAAAACAACCAGATTCGATTTAGCTTTATTTCTTGTAGAAACCAACCGAGGAATAGAAGGAAAATGGCAATACAACGCTGATTTATTTGCTGCAGATACCATAGCCAGCTTGACAAATCATTGGCAAAATTTAATTAACAGCATTCTCCACCAGCCTCAAAACCGTATCAATAAATTAGAAATGCTTACAGCAGCAGAAAAGCAACAACAAACTATGCAGCAACAAGAACGTAAAATTACAAAAAAACAGAGATTAATTAATATTACTCCTAAAGCTATTAATTTGTCTGTAGAACAATTAGTAAAAACGACTTATTTTCCAGGAGAAGAACAAATACCCCTTGTAATTCAGCCTAATAGTGCAGAAATAGATTTAATATCTTGGACTGATAATAATCAAGCATATATCGAAACATAATTACTAAAACACGGAGCAATTTTATTTAGAAATTTTCCAGTGAAATCGATTAGAGATTTTGAAAAATTTGCCGAAACAATTTGTCCGAATTTATTTGCTGAATATGGCGATTTACCTCGCACAGATGAAGGTGATAAAGTTTATGGTTCCACTCCTTATCCAGCAGATAAAGCTATACTTTTCCACAACGAAAGTTCTCATTTGCATTGTTTTCCCTTGAAAATTTGGTTTTACTGCGTTCAACCTGCTGTTCAAGGTGGAGAAACTCCCATCGTTGATTGTCGAAAAGCCTATCAGTTGCTTAGTCCTCAACTGCGAGAAAAATTGGCTACAAAACAGCTAATCTATGTGAGAAATTTTGCCGAAGGTTTAGATGTTAGTTGGCAGCATTTCTTTCAAACCACAGATAAAAACGAAGTAGAAAATTACTGCCATAAAGCCGGAATTGAATTTGAATGGTATGATAATAATGGATTATTAACTCGCCAAATTCGTCCAGCTGTAGTAACACATCCTAAAACTGGAGAGCCTGTATTTTTTAACCAAATTCAATTGCATCATGTTTCCTATTTAGATACTGAAGTTAGGGAATCTTTATTAGCGATGTTTGGAGAATCCAAGTTACCTCGCAATGTTTATTTTGGAGATGGAATGCCGATTTTAGAAGAAGAAATTGCGGAAATTAATGCAATTTACGAACAATCAAAAACTAGCTTTTCTTGGCAAAAAGGTGACATTCTCATGCTAGATAATATGCTAGTTGCTCACGGTAGAAATCCCTACAGCGGACAGCGAAAAATCGTCGTCGCTATGGGAGAGATAACTGATGGTAATAACATTAAAAAATAGGTATTTTTCAAGCTATGCAAACTCAAGCAATTACTGGATTTCAACTTGCTCCTCAACAAAAGCGGTTGTGGCAATTACAACAAAATAACTCTACTTTTTGCACTCAATGTAGTATTTTCATTACTGGTAGTCTCCAGCCGGAAATTCTGCAGAAGGCTATTGAACAAATTGTTGCTCGTCATGATATTCTCAGAACAAGTTTTTCTACCCTGCCAGGTATCAAAACTCCAGTTATGGTGGTGAAAAATAGGAGTTCATTTGCTTGGGAATATCTGGATTTAAGTAATGCTTCTTCCGAAGAAATCCAGGTAAAAATTAAAGAATTATTCTGGGAAAGTAGGCAAATATATCAAAATTTAATTACAGATACATTTTTGTGCTTATATTTAATCAAGCTCTCCCAGCAGGAGCATATTTTAATTATCTCTCTTCCAGCCATATGTGCTGATGCTAGAACTATCAAAAATTTAGTCAATCAAATTGCTGAAGCTTACGAGCAGTGCTGTCAAGGTAAGACATTTGATAGAGAATATATACAGTATGCACAATTTTCGGAATGGCAAAATCAATTAATTGCAGAGGAAGATGCATATTTAGCTCAAAAGTATTGGCAACAACAAAAAATTAACTCTTTATCATCCTTGCAATTACCCAATGAACGAAAAGTAAACAACAAGCCATTTCTAATTGACAGTTATCAGTTAATTTGGGACCAAGAATTAGTAGAAAAAATATACTCTTTTCAAGACAAGTACGATACAAAACTTGAAATTATCCTGCTGAGTTGTTGGCAAATATTAATATGGCGGTTAACCAGAAAGTCAGAAATTGTGATTGGGACTGCAAGCGATCGCCGTGATTGTGAAGAACTACATGACATACTTGGCTTATTAGCAACTTGGCTACCGATTAAAATCAAGCTGACACCTAACTTGTGCTTTACCGAAGTATTAGAACTAGTTGCCAAGACCTTAGAAACTGCTAGTGAATGGCAAGATTATTTTGTACCGGAAGCAATAGAAGAAGATAATATTCTTGCTTTTCCTGTTGGTTTTGAGTGGGAGCAATTACCAGAAAAATATTCTAATGCTGGTGTCTGCTTTACCCTTGACAAACTCTACAGCTGTATTGAACCCTTTAAAATTAAACTTAGCTGTTTGCATAGGGTGTCGAATGGCATCACTTGCAACGATACTCCTACAAATTCGCTTAGCGATCGCTGTTTAATTGCCGAATTTTATTACGATATCAATTATTTCTCGTCCGAGGCAATTCAGCGTTTAACCGCACAGTTTCAGACTTTGGTAAACAGTGCACTTACCTTACCGCAGACTAGCATTTCTCGTCTTGAGATTCTCCCACAACGCGATCGCAAGCAACTTCTTTTTGATTTTAACCAAACACGTGCAGAAAACATACCAGTTAAGTGCATTCACGAAATATTTTCCGAACAAGCTGCCAAAACCCCACAGCAAATTGCAGTTGTCTGCGAAAACGAGCAGCTAACGTATGCTCATCTCAATAGTAAAGCTAATTAACTAGCTCACTATTTGCAAACCCTAGGAGTAAAACCGGAAGTTGTAGTTGGATTGTGGTTAGAGCGCTCTACAGATACGATCGTTGGGATGCTTGCAATCCTGAAAGCAGGAGGAGCTTATCTACCGTTAGACCCGACATTACCAAAACAA
The DNA here is from genome assembly GCA_000332255.1 of cyanobacterium PCC 7702. Taxonomy (GTDB): domain Bacteria; phylum Cyanobacteriota; class Cyanobacteriia; order Cyanobacteriales; family Nostocaceae; genus Chlorogloeopsis. The sequence goes on from KB235926.1 coordinate 1,128,066, forward strand.
AACTTACTGTTGCGATTGCAAGACGCTCAAGCAGCGATATTATTAACGCAACGTTCGTTAGCTGATGCTGTATTAAATGATGTTGCTCGAGTAGTTTGCCTAGATACGGACTGGGATACAATCGCTCAGTACCCAGAGAAAAATCCCACTCACAGCGCTAAAATCGAGAATCTCGTCTACGTATTGTTCACATCCGGTTCTACAGGTAAACCAAAAGGCGTTGCTGTTGAGCATCGACAACTTCTCAACTACGTGTATGGGATTTTAGCGAAATTAAAACTGCCAGAAGCTGCAAGTTTCGCCACTGTTTCTACCATTGCAGCAGATTTAGGTAACACCGCTATCTTTCCGACTTTGTGTACGGGGGGATGTCTGCATGTAATTTCCCAAGAACGAGCCACTAATCCGGAAGCATTGGTAGATTATTGCGATCGCCACTCGATTGACTGTCTCAAAATTGTACCTTCTCACTTAAATGCTTTGTTGAACGCTTCCCAACCAGAAAAGATTTTACCCAACAGATACCTGATTTTAGGCGGTGAGGTACTGTCTTGGAAGTTAGTTGAAAAACTTCAGCAGTATGCGCCAAAGTGCGAAATTTGGAACCACTACGGACCAACAGAAGCTACTGTTGGCGTCCTAACTTACGTCCTCGGTACTGAATTCACCCCAGAACAATGCGAAACAGTACCTCTAGGTCGCCCGCTAAGCAAAGTTCAAATTTATATTCTCGACGAAGAGCTGCAACCCGTACCAATAGGTGTAGCAGGTGAACTGTATATTGGAGGCGATAACTTAGCACGAGGTTATCTCAACCAACCAGAATTAACAAAACAAAAATTTATTAACCATCCCTTTAGTCAGAAATCAGGTGCAAGGTTATACAAAACAGGAGATTTAGCTCGTTATCTTCCGGATGGCAATATCGAGTTTTTAGGACGAATCGACCAGCAGGTCAAAATTCGCGGTTTTCGCATTGAACTCGGCGAAATCGAGTCGGTTGTACAGCAACATCCTGTTGTTCGGGAAACAGTGGTTCTAGCGCAGGAAGATCGATGGGGAAACAAGCGCTTAATTGCTTATTTTGTTCCTCACCAGCGTACGTTTGTTGTCAGCGAACTGCGCAATTTTCTCAAGCAGAAACTGCCGGAGTATATGATACCCTCGGCTTTTGTACCGCTCAAGGAACTACCTTTAACAGCCAACGGAAAAGTTGACCGTCAAGCATTACCAGATCTTGTTCGCGAAGCGTGGCGGATGACATCACAAACCAGACCAGAACTAGCAGAAACATTTGCGCCACCCCGCAGTTTTGTAGAAGAAACAATTGCCAAAATATGGTCGCAGGTACTGCAAATCGACCAAGTTGGGATCCATGACAATTTCTTTGAATTGGGCGGAGATTCAATTATGACAATTCAAATCGCCGCCAGGGCCAACCAAGCTGGTATACAAATAACGCCAAAGCAGCTATTTGAAAATCCTACTGTAGCTGGACTAGCCGCTGTTGCCAGTATTTCCTCCGCAGGAGCGCAAATAAACTTCCGATCGGGAAGCGTACTAGATGGCATCACCCGAAGTTTTGTTGAGTTGCAAAAAAAGTTACCTGCAGCGTTGCAGGAAAATATCGAAGATGTTTACGAACTGACACCCATACAAAAAGGAATTCTCTTCCACAGTTTGTATGCTCCGGAAGTGGGACTTTATTTTTTCCAAACTCGGTTTGCTTTGCACGGACAACTCAACGTTGATGCTTTTGAACAAGCTTGGCAAAAAGTAATAGAACGACACACCATTTTACGCACCAGCTTTCATTGGCAAGATCTAGACCAACCATTACAAGCGGTACACAAGCAAGTAAAAATTCGCATACAACAGCAAGACTGGCGAGGTACAGATGCAAATCAACGGCAATCTATACTGAAGTCGTTTTTGGCAAACGATCGCGCCGTTAACTTTGATTTATCGCAATTACCTTTGATGCGCTTGACGCTGTTTCGCTTTGACGAGGATTATTATGAGTTTGTTTGGAGCAGACATTTTATTATCGCTGATGGATGGTCAGTTCCGTTGATCTTGGACGAAGTGGTGCGATTTTATGAAGCACTTTGTCAAGGTCAAGATGCCTGCTTAGCACCCAGCACTCCCTTTTACAATTACATCGAATGGCTACAACAGCAAAATACATCTCAAGCTGAAGTTTTTTGGCGGCGATTGCTAGGCAGTATCACAGCACCTACTCCCCTAACTAACTTATACGTTGATAATTTGTCCAAGCAACAACAAAGATACGACGACCAGCAAATAACGCTGTCAACACAAACAACAGCAGCACTTGTGGCGATCGCCAAACAACATCAAATCACCCTCAATACTATTATTCAAGGAGCTTGGGCTTTTCTTCTCAGTCGTTACAGCGGTCAAGAAGAAGTAGTTTACGGGTGCACGGTTTCAGGTCGTCCCCCAGAACTTGCAAAAGCAGAATCAATTGTCGGAATGCTGGTAAATACCTTACCCGTACGCGTCAAGGTAGATCCTCAACAACCCTTGCTAAATTGGTTCAAGCAACTTCAAGCTCAATTAATCGAAATGTGTCAGTACGAATACAGCTCTCTCGTCGATATTCAAGCTTGGAGTCAAATACCAAGAGGTTTACCTTTGTTTGATAGCATCGTCGTCTTTGAAAACTTACCAACACCAGAAAGTTTAAAGAATGGAAAACGAAGTATCCAAGTTCCAGATTGGAGTAATTTTTACAAAATTAACTATCCCCTCACCGTTGTTGTTATTCCTGGTTCTCCTTTAATAATTGGCATCAACTACGACTTTAATCGCATCGACACAGCCACAATTAATGGCATTTTAACCCATTTTCGTATCTTGCTACAAAATATAGCCACTAATCCTGATTCATGTCTTGGTGAATTAGAGTTGCTTACAGAACGAGAACAAAAAATTACCTCACTTCTAGAAAAAGAAGCAACATTTAACTTTTCCAAATAGAAAATTGCTTAACCACCACCCTCTCCTCTTTACACATGGATGCAAACCTATGGATGTTTCTCAAAAACAAGACTTAAATATCAATACTGCTTCCGAAAAGCATGAATCCAACGTCAGGAGCTATTGTCGAAATTTTCCAGATATATTTTTGCGAGCTAAAGGTTCTATTTTATATTCCCAATCAGGAAAGGAATACATAGATTTTTTAGCCGGCGCTGGTGCTTTAAATTACGGTCACAATAATGACTTTATTAAACAAAAAGTCATGTCTTATTTAGACACCGACGGAGTTGCCCATGGTTTAGATTTATATACATCTGCCAAAGAAAAATTTTTGGCAACCTTTAATGAATTAGTTATCAAATCAAAACAACTAAATTATAAAATACATTTTTGCGGTCCCACGGGTACCAACGCTGTAGAAGCCGCTTTAAAATTAGCTAGGAAAGTAACAAAAAGACCCGGAATATTTTCCTTTATGGGTGCTTATCACGGCATGACATTAGGTAGTTTATCTATCAGCGGTAATTTAGGAGTAAAAGCAGGAGCGATCGGTACATTAAATAACGTAACATTTATGCCTTATCCCTATGGATTTATGGAACAATTTGACACGATAGAATTTATTGATTTTGTCCTCAAGGACTGCAATTCAGGTATTGAAAAACCAGCCGCAATTATCTTCGAAACCGTACAAGCTGAAGGAGGAATTGTTGTAGCACCAGTTAATTGGATACAAAGACTGAGAAATTTATGTCATCAGCACGAAATTTTATTGATTTGTGACGACATACAAGTTGGTTGCGGTAGAACCGGACCTTTCTTTTCTTTTGAAAGAGCTGGTATTGTTCCTGATATGGTAGTACTTTCCAAATCAATAAGCGGTTACGGCTTTCCCATGTCGCTATTATTAATTAATCCTGATTTAGATATCTGGGAACCTGGCGAACATACCGGTACTTTTAGAGGAAATCAATTAGCATTTGTAGCCGGAACAGCCGCTCTAGAATATAGACAAATTAATAATCTCGAACAGGATGTGAAAATCAAGGAATTTTTATTAAGAAATTTTCTGAACGAGGAAATAGCATCAATTAGCGAAAAAATCAAAGTACGCGGTCTGGGTATGATCTGGGGAATTGATGTTGCTGATTGTGGCGGTAGTGTTTTTGCCAAACAAATAACCTCGCGTTGTTTTGAGCTAGGATTAATAGTCGAACGTGTAGGTAGAAATGATACTGTTATAAAAATCTTACCACCTTTGACGATCGAGGTTCCGATTCTCCAAAAAGGATGCTCGATAATCAAGCAAGCTTTTGAAGAAATTTTCAATCAGTAGTTTCATCAATTGCTCTCGAAAATACACATATATTTGCGGATAAAATCATGGTTAATTTACAAAAATCCCATCTGGCATTTTTTTCAGAAAAAGCATTTTTTGATAAAATATATTGGCTTAACAAATTATCAGGAGAACTACCAGAAACAAACTTGCTCGTTGATTTCACAAGAGCAAGAATTTATACTGGTAAAAATAAAAATATCCTATTTATCTTACCTAATCATTTATCTCAAAGAGTTATTCAATTAGCCCAAGGGTCTTATCTGTCAATATATATAATACTTTTAACGGCATTAAAAATATTATTGCAAAAATATACAGGCAACAGTGATATTATTATAGGCTCTCCTACTTACAAACACCAGGATAATTGGGAACAAGTAACGAATAAAATTGTTCCCTTGAGGTCTCAGTTGATCAATCAACTGAGTTGTAAAGATTTGCTATTGCAAGTAAAAAATACAGTCATAGGCGCCTACAGCCATCAAAACTATCCCTTTGAGGAATTAGTAAAATTATTAAAATTACCAGAAACTCTCAATCGTTGTCCAATTTTTGATATCGTCTTTTTATTAAAAAATATTCATAATGTTCACCAGATGAACGACTTAAAAAACGATATAAATTTGGAATTTGAAGTTGTCAACAATTCTCTTGTAGGTCAAATTAAATACAATCCATCACTTTTTAAAGAAGAAAGCGTCCAACTGTTCGTTAAATATTACCTTGCCTTGCTGGAAAATTTTTTGCAAAAATTGGATACACCCATTGCAGATATTTCTTGTTTGACCAGGGAAGACAAATATCAAATTTTAAAAAATTTTAACAATAACAGTCAGACATTTCCTATAGAAAAAACTCTTCATCAGTTGTTTGAAGAGCAAGTAAAAAGAACACCAAACAAAATTGCAGTAGTTGATGACAAAGTACAGTTAACTTATCAGCAACTAAACGAACGAGCAAACCAAGTAGCGAGATTAATACAAAAATTAGAAATCAAGTCGGGAGAGCTTATAGCTATTCTTAAACAGCGGGATGTTAATTTTTTAGTTGGCATACTTGCAATTTTAAAAGCAGGTGGAGTGTACGTACCTGTTGATATTACTTATCCTCCAGAAAGAGTAAAATACATGCTTTCGAACAGCGAAGCAAAAACGCTGTTGACCGATTCATCCTGCAAAAACATCTTGGTCGCTAGTTTGGAAAATTGTCAGCAATTAAAACATTTGATTTTTTTAGATGATGAAGCAAGTGATTTAGAGTTAAATATTTCTGTTTATAGCTACAGCGATTGGAAAAATTTACCAAAAGATAATCTCCACAGTTATGTTCGAGGAACTGCTCCAGCTTACATGATTTATACTTCTGGTTCTACCGGATTACCCAAAGGAGCAATTATTAGGCATGGTAGTGCGATCAACCATATTTATGCTCAATTTCAGGCTTTAGAATTGAGTGAAGATTTGATATTTCTCCAAACTGCTCCTGCATCATCAGACATTTCTGTCTGGCAATTTTTAGCTCCTATTTTGATAGGGGGAAAAACTGTTGTAGCTACCACTGAAACTGTTTGTAATCCTGAGACATTATTTCAAGTTATCAAACAAAGAAAGATTACAATAATCGAGCTGGTTCCAGTGATAGTGACAGGTTTATTAGATTATATTTACCAGTTAGGGGTTGAGGAAAGATTGTTACCCGATTTGAAGTGGATGATGGTCACAGGAGAATCAGTATCGGTAGAACTGGTGAATCGGTGGTTGGCAGTTTATCCTGAAATCAAGGTAGTTAATGCTTACGGACCTACTGAAGCAGCTGATGATATCACCCAATTTATTATCGACAAACCTCTAGCGCCAAACCAGCGTACCGTTCCTATTGGTAAACCTTTAGCTAACTTAAATTTGTATATACTTGATGCTCGAATGCAACTGTTACCAATTGGAGCAGTAGGAGAGATTTGCGTATCGGGATTTGGAGTTGGACAGGGATATTGGAAGAACGAAGCAAGTACGCAGCGTAGTTTTGTACCTAACCCATTTACTGATACTGTTAAGCCTTTACCTGGAACGGATACAGACTTTATTTACAAAACAGGTGATTTAGGAAGGTGGTTACCAGACGGTAACATTGAATTTTTCGGACGCAGCGATCGCCTCTTTAAAATTCGCGGTTTCCGTATCGAACTGGGAGAAATTGAAGAATTGCTGCTCCAGCATGCGTTAGTAAAAGAAAATGTTGTTGTAGTGCGGGAAGATACCCCTGGTGACAAGCGCTTGGTAGCTTATATAGTGCTAACTGACTACCAGAAAAAAAATGACACTTCAAATCAGCTGCGTCAGTTTTTGAAGGAAAGATTACCAGAATACATGTTACCTTCAACTTTTGTAGTCGTGGAGTCACTTCCTTTGACTCCCAGCGGTAAGGTAGACCGTAACGCCTTACCTGCACCGAATATATCTAGCGAGCTGGAAATCAGCTTTGTTCCACCCCACACGTCTGCGGAACAGATAGTGACTAATATTTGGGCTGATGTTTTCAAGCAAAAACAAGTAGGAATTAATGACAACTTTTTTGATTTGGGGGGACATTCGCTGTTGGCCACGCAAGTCATTTCTCGATTGCGCGAAGCCTTCAAAATTGATTTACCTTTGCGCACCCTTTTTGAAAATCCCACAGTTAAAAGCCTGGTGGAACAGCTAGAGGGAATTCTGACAGTACAACAATTGCAGGCTGTTTCTTTGCAAACAGGAGAAGACAGAGAGGAAATAGAACTATGAAAACCCAGGAATTTTTGTCTTTCCTTTGCAGCCGAGATATTAAACTGTGGATTGAAAATGGACGCCTGCGTTGTAGTGCGCCAAAAGAAGCTCTCACGCCAGATATCAAAGCAGAATTAGCAGCACGTCAAGCAGAGATTTTAGCTTTTATCAGGCAAGCCAATCAAGCTTTAAAAACTGGTTCGGAACCGATTCAACCTGGGTTGCGGCCAGGAAATATACCTCTTTCTTTTTCCCAGCAGCGGCTTTGGTTTCTCAATCAATTAGAACCGAATAGCAGTGCTTATAACATACCTGCGGCAGTAAAAATAACAGGGAAATTAAATATTACTGCTCTGTCTGAAAGTATTCGTGAAATTATCAGACGACATGAAGTATTGAGAACTACATTTACTGTTGTCGATGGCGAACCAATACAAGTAATTGGTAAAGCGGAAAATTTTACTTTACCAGTCGTAGATTTGCAGATACTTCCACCAGAGCAAAAACAACAAGAAGTTTTAAATTTGGCTGCTTTAGAAGCACAAAAACCTTTTGATCTAGCAAAGGGACCCTTAATACGAGCGAAGTTGTTTCGATTATCAGAAACAAACCATGTAGTGTTGTTGACCGTGCATCATATTATTTCTGATGGTTGGTCTACAGGAATATTAATTAAAGAACTGACAGCACTTTACACAGCCTTTTGTCAAGGTCAACCTTCTTTGCTTCCGGAATTACCACTTCAGTATGCTGACTTTACTATCTGGGAAAGAAAGCGCCTGCAAGGCGAAGTGCTGCAAAATCTACTTGATTACTGGAAACAGCGTTTGGGTGATAGTTTACCAATTTTAGAATTACCAAGCGATCGCCCTCGACCGGCAATTTCATCTCACCCAAAAGGCGCAGCACAAATTTTTCAAATATCTCCTGAACTAACTCAAAAATTAGTAGCATTCTCACAGCAAGAAAAAGTTACTTTATTCATGACTCTGCTGGCAGCATTTAAAATATTGCTGTATCGCTACACCCATCAGGAAGACATCATTGTTGGTACTCCCATTGCTAACCGAAATCGCTCGGAAACAGAAGGATTAATCGGCTTTTTTGTTAATACTTTAGTGCTGCGGACAAACCTTGCTAATAATCCCAGCTTCCGAGAATTGTTACAGCAGGTGCGTGAAGTAACATTAGGTGCTTACGCTCATCAAGATTTACCCTTTGAAAAATTAGTAGAAGAATTACAGCCAGGACGAAATTTAAGCCACAATCCTTTGTTTCAGGTGATGTTTGTTCTTCAAAATGCTTCCACAGAAGTACTCCGTTTGCCAGAGTTAACCATAGAACCATTAAAAATACAAAAAAAGACGACTAATTTTGATTTAACACTTTCGATTTCAGAAACACAGACAAGTTTAAAGGGAGACTTAGAATACAACACAGATATATTCAACGACGATAGAATTACCCGCATGTTGGGTCATTTTCAGGTATTGTTAGAGGCGATAGTTACTAATCCCCAACAACGTCTGAGTGAATTACCATTATTAACTCCTAACGAGGAACAACAACTGTTAGTAGAGTGGAACAAAACACAAGTAGAGTATCCGCAAAAGCAATGCATACATCAACTATTTGCAGCTCAGGTACAAAAAACGCCAGAAGCTGTAGCAGTGGTGTGTAAAAATGAATACTTAACCTACAAACAACTCAATGCTAAAGCCAATCAACTAGCTCGCTACCTGCAAAAACAGGGAGTAAAACCAGAGGAATTCGTAGGAATTTGTGTAGAGCGATCGCTGGAAATGGCAATCGGACTTTTAGGAATTCTCAAAGCAGGTGGCGCTTACATACCCCTAGACCCCAGCTATCCTCAACAAAGATTGGCCTGGATGCAAGAAAACTCTCAATTAAAAATCTTGCTAACCCAAAAACATTTACTCGCGAGTCTACCTGCTTGCAAAGCAAAAGTTATTTGCTTAGACACTAACTGGGAATTAATAGCTGCAGAAGCAGTAGACAACCCTGTTTGCAGCATTAGTTCCGAAAATCTTGCTTATGTTATCTACACCTCTGGTTCCACAGGTCAACCCAAGGGAGCGATGAATACCCATCAAGCAGTTTGTAACCGCTTGCTGTGGATGCAAGATTATTGTCAATTAACACCAGCGGACAAAGTTTTGCAAAAAACTCCCTTCAGCTTTGATGTTTCAGTGTGGGAAATTTTCTTACCGCTGATGGTAGGTGCATCTTTGGTACTAGCAGAACCTAACGGACATCGAGACCCAAATTATCTGGTGAAACTGATCGTCCAGCAGCAAATTACCACCGTGCATTTTGTACCATCAATGCTGCAAGTTTTTTTGCAACATCCAGACGTTGAAACTTGTAAATCTCTTAGACGAGTTATTTGCAGTGGTGAAGCTTTAACGTTGGAACTACAAAAACGTTACTTTTCCCGTTTAAACGCTCCCTTGTTCAACTTTTACGGTCCCACAGAAGCAGCTATAGATGTTACCTTTTGCAAATGCGAGAATCATCCCTTCTCTACTGCTGCTCCTCCCATTGGTCGTCCGATCGCCAATACCCAAATTTATCTGCTCGATCGGTATTTAAACCCTGTTCCCATCGGCGTTCCTGGTGAATTGTACATCGGTGGAATAGGAGTAGGTAGGGGTTATTTAAACAATCCACAACTAACAGCACAGAAGTTTATTCCAGATCCCTTTAGCAAGATACCAGGAGTACGTCTTTATAAAACTGGTGATTTAGCCCGTTATCTTCCTGACGGAAATATTGAATACTTAGGACGTATTGACTATCAAGTAAAACTCCGGGGTTTCCGAATTGAATTAGGTGAAATTGAAGCAGTATTAGAACAGCATCCAGCGGTAAGTCAATGTGTGGTAATGATGCGGGAAGATATACCTGGAAATCAGTGTTTAGTTGCTTATGTAGCTGCTGAAAATGTTGCCAGCGATGAACTGCGTCAACATTTGCGTCACAAGCTACCTGAGCATATGATACCCGGTGCTTTTGTAATTTTAGATTCTCTGCCTTTAACTTTTAACGGTAAGGTAAACCGTCTTGCTTTGCCTGCACCCACAAGACAACAGTTAGAAGAAAATAACTACCTCACTTTGACTCCCATTCAAGAAATTTTGGCCGGAATTTGGTCAGAAATTTTAGCAATTAAACCAATTGGTATTCACGATAATTTTTTTGAATTAGGTGGTCACTCTCTTGTAGCTACTCGCGTGATTTCTCAAATCCGCAAAGTTTTTCAAATTGAATTACCCTTACGCTGTGTATTTGAATCACCAACAATAGCAAAATTAGCCGCAGAAATTGAAAAATTTACCAAGGCAGATTGTTCAGTTAAATTACCTCGTATACAAGTAATTTCGAGAACCGACAAAATTCCCCTTTCCTATGCTCAACAAAGGTTATGGTATTTCTACCAATTAGAACCTAATAATACTGCATATAACATGTGTAACGCTGTGCGTATTATTGGTTCGCTTAATGTTCCAGCCTTAGAACAAAGTCTGAACGAAATTATTCGCCGTCACGAAATTCTACGAACCAATTTCGTTTTAGAACGCGGACAACCAATTCAAGTTATTGCTCCATCTCTAAATTTAGAATTGCCTGTTATAGATCTGCGCCAGCTATCAAAAGCTGTAAGAGAACAAACAGTTCAAAATTTAGTTAACCAGGAAACTGAAAAGCCATTTCGTTTAGATACAGACCCACTGTTGAGAGTAACGCTTTTACATCTAGAGGAAAATGAATATGTGCTGTTATTCACCATGCACCACATAATTTCTGACGGTTGGTCTATGGGTGTATTAATTCAAGAATTAGCATCGCTGTATCAAGCAAATTCTCTTTGCAAACCTTCCTCACTACCACAACTACCTATTCAATACGCTGATTTCGCTATTTGGCAACGTCAGTGGTTGCAAGGGGAATTTCTAGACAAACTACTTGCTTACTGGAAGCAGCAACTTCAAAATTTACCAACTCTCAAATTACCAACAGACTATCCTCGACCCCCAATACCCACGTATCGAGGTTCAGCGCAACCTTTCACAATCTCTCCCACATTATCTCAGCAAATAAAAATCCTGAGTAACCAACAGGGTGTAACGTTTTTTATGATCTTGCAAGCAGCATTTGCCATTCTAATGCATTACTACAGCAAGCAAGATGACATAGCGATCGGTACAGATGTTGCTAACCGCAACCAAGGAGAAACAGAAGGTTTAATAGGATTTTTTGTGAATCAATTGGTGTTGCGCATCAACTTGGAAGGTAATCCTAGTTTTCAAGAATTGCTAGAAAGAGTTAGAGCAGTTAACTTAACTGCTTATACTTATCAAGATTTACCGTTTGACAAACTTGTAGAAGCTATCAATCCAGAACGTAATTTACAAACAACACCCTTATTCCAGGTAAAATTAATATTCCAAAATACTCCTACAACTGCTTTAAACATTCCCGGTTTGAATTTCCAAACTTTAGAAACTGAAACCAAAACTGCTACTTTTGATTTACTTTTTGAAATTAGGGAGACAGAACATAATTTTGTGGGATTGTTGAAATATAGCAACGATTTATTTGCAGCTAAAACTATTAGTAAAATGCTCAAATATTTTGAAAAAATTTTAAATCATGTTGTTCTATATCCGACTATAAAAATTAATCAAATTCAAGAAATATTAATGCAATTAGAAAAACAAGACAGACTCACTCAAGAAAAAAAATATGAAAATTCTTTACAACAAAAGTTAAGCCAGATTAGACGTAAGTCAGTGTGATAAGGTATTTTACAGGATACAAGCAATGCTGGACAATCAAACAAATAGTTTATGCAAGTTAGGCAAAATCAAACGCAAAGCAGTTAATCTTGATGAGATTAAATTAATTAAAACAGAATATTTTCCCGACAGTCCTAACTTTCCTTTAGTGATCAAACCAGCGGTTAAAGGAGTAGATTTAACAACTTGGGCTAAAAATAATCGAGAATTTTTACAAGCAGAATTACTAAAACATGCAGCAATTTTGTTTCGGGGTTTCCACGTTACGTCAACAGAAGAATTTGAGCAAATTATTGCTGCTATTTGTAAAGAAGCATTGGAATATCGCTATCGGGCATCACCGCGTACGCAAGTAGCTGGTAGAATTTACACATCTACTGATTATCCAGCGGACCAAAGTATATTTCCTCATAACGAACACGCTTATTCTCCTACCTTTCCTTTAAAAATATTTTTCTTTTGTCTGGTTCCACCAGCACAAGGAGGAGAAACACCAATTGGTAATTGTCGTCAAGTTCTCGCTCGTATTGACCCTCAAGTAAGAGAAGGATTCGTTGCCAAAAAAGTTATGTACGTGCGCAACTTTGGTGACGGATTTGGCTTACCTTGGCAAACTGTTTTTCAAAGCACAGATAAAGCCGAAGTAGAAGAATATTGTCGTAAAAATGGAATTGATTTTGAATGGAAAGAAGGAGATAAATTAAGAACTCGTCAGGTGGGACCAGCTATTATTAAACATCCCCTAACCGGGGAAATGGTTTGGTTTAACCACGCCACTTTTTTTCATGTCTCTACATTAGAAGCAAAAATTCGTAATTATCTATTATCTAATTTTGCAGAAAAGGATTTACCAACAAATACATATTACGGTGATGGTTCACCCATTGAGCCGGAAGTTTTAGAGCATTTGCGTCAAGTTTATCAACAGCAGATGGTCAGCTTTACCTGGGAAAAAGGAGATGTTTTGATGCTCGATAATATGTTAGCTATACATGCTCGCAATTCCTTTGTTCCACCGAGAAAAATTTTAGTGGGAATGGCTGAACCCTATACTCTTTCAGCTAGCTAGCTGCACTGTCACATGAAAACAAAAAAGTTATTAACGAACATTAGGACGTAGAAGCAAACAGGTATGGATATACAAGCAGCAATTAGAGAAGGATTCCGACTTTCACCACAGCAAGAACATTTATGGTCCTTACAGCAATGTACTCGTAATTCTGTATATCGCAGTGATTGCGTAATTTCAATCACAGGCAATTTGGATCTAGAACGCTTGCAATTAGCTTTACAAACTGTTGTTGCTCGCCATGAAATACTCCGCACTTGTTTTTGTTGTCTTCCAGGGATGACTATTCCTGTACAGGTAATTACCAATAACCAAGTAACTTTAGCTCCAAGGTACGATTTGAGTGATTGCAGCGCTGAAAAGCAAAAGGCTAAATTACAGACAATTATTGAGGATTTAAAATGTCTTCCTTTTGAATTAGAAAAGGGTTTGGTTTTACAAACTGCTTTAATTTCTCTTTCCCAGCAGGAGCATCTTTTATATGTTAGTTTCCCTGCCATTTGCGGCGATGCTGTTAGTCTGCATAATTTCATGGCAGAAATTGCTAGTGCTTACTCGGGTAAGCTTGACGATGAATTATCGGAAGGAACACTACAATATGCTGATTTTTCTGAATGGCATAACCAAATATTAGTAGCAGAAGAAACTGAAATAGGTAGGAAATACTGGTTACAGAAAAATTTATCTATTATTGATGTTTTTCAGTTACCTTATGAAATTGATAATCCCAACTACAAAGAATTTGAACCAAAAGTTATTGAGTTTTTAATTGAGAATGATGTGGGGCGAAAAATAGAAAGTATATCTAAACAATATAATAGTTGTAGTGCTGTATTTTTTCTTACTTGTTGGCAGATTTGGCTGTGGCGATCGCTCCAGCAATCGGAAATTGTTGTGGGTGTAGGTGTAGATGGAAGAAAATATGATGAACTAAAAAATGCCTTGGGTTTATTTGCCAAATATCTACCACTAACTTGCCATTTAGAAGCAAATTTAACTTTTGTTGAAATTTGTCAACAAGTTAATAAATCTATACAAGAAATAAATAAATGGCAAGAATGCTTTAGTTGGGAACAAATCGATAATTCTAGTACCAAATTAACTTATTTACCATTCGGCTTTGATTGGGAACAGAAAGCTGGCATTTGTTATGCGGAAAATTTAAAATTTACTATGCTGGAGCAGTTCAGTTGTCTCGAGCGCTTTCAAATTCAACTTTCCTGTCAACAACTAGCCGAATCTTTCCATTACAAATTTTATTACGATTCTAATTTATTCCAGGTCGAAAGCATGGAACTCATAGCAGAGCAGTTCCATCAGTTGCTAGTCAGTGTTGTTAATAATCCCCAGGAAATAATAGGTAAGCTCAATATTTTGAGCGATCGCGCTCGACACCAACTTTTATTTGAGTTTAATCAAACTGAAGTTAATTTTCCACAAAATCAGTGTATTCACCTCAGCTTTGCAGAACAAGCAGAACGAACGCCAAATAATATTGCTGTTGTATTTAACGGTCAGCAACTTACCTATGCAGAACTGAATGCACGCGCCAACCAATTAGCTCATTACTTGCAAAATTTGGGCGTAGGTGCAGAAACATTAGTGGGAATTTATGTTGAACGTTCTTCAGAAATGCTCGTTGGTATCTTGGGTATTCTCAAAGCGGGTGGTGCTTATGTTCCTCTCGATCCGCACTATCCCCGAGAACGTTTAGCTTTGATCTTAGAAGACATTCAATTATCTGTATTGTTAACTCAGCAACATCTACTGCAAAGCTTACCTGAGTACAACGCACAAACAATCTGCTTGGATACAGACTGGAAAACCATAGCGCTACAAAGTCAGGAAAATCCCCTCCTCACAACAACTCCTGAAAATTTAGCTTACGTTATTTACACTTCTGGTTCTACGGGTAAGCCTAAAGGAGTGGCGATCGCCCATTGCAACTTAGTTCATTCCACTAACGCACGCATTCTCTACTATCGAGAATCTGTAAGCAACTTCTTGTTACTATCATCCTTTGCTTTTGATAGTTCAATTGCAGGTATTTTTTGGACTCTTTGTAGCGGCGGAACCCTACACTTACCAGAAGAAGGTGCACAACGGGAAGTACCTAAACTTGTAGAATTAATTTCTCAAAATCGCGTTTCCCATTTATTAAGTCTTCCGTCTCTGTATGCCCTGATTTTACAACAGGCAAAACCAGAACAGTTAAATTCCTTACGTACTGTTATAGTTGCCGGTGAAGCTTGTCCGCCACAATTGGTACAATATCATTCTCAATTATACCCAGAAACGTCTTTATTTAACGAGTACGGACCAACAGAAGCAACCGTTTGGAGTAGTGTATGTCATTGCTATTCTCAAAAGACCAAAACACGAGTTCCTATTGGTAACCCTATAGCAAATACGCAGATATACATACTAGACTCTGACTTACATCCAGTTCCCGTTGGCGTTCCCGGTGAAATTTATATTGGTGGTGAAGGATTAGCTAGAGGTTATTTCAATCAACCTGAAATCACCTCCGAAAAATTCATTCCTCATCCCTTTAGTCAAAAACCAGGAATGCGTTTGTATAAAACTGGTGATTTAGGGCGATATCTTCCAGATGGTAACATTGAGTTTTTAGGACGTATTGACAACCAAGTCAAAATTCGTGGTTTCCGTATTGAATTAGGTGAAATTGAAGCTTTACTAAATCAACATTCTCAAGTGCAAGAAACAGTGGCGATCGCTCGTGAAGATGCACCAGGACAAAAACGCTTAGTTGCTTATGTAGTTCCCCAACTCAAATCAGCCATTACAGCTAACGAACTGCGCAACTTTCTCACAGAGAGACTACCAGAATTTATGGTTCCATCAGCGATCGTCTTCCTCAAAGAATTACCTCTAAATCCTAACGGTAAAGTTGATAGAAAAGCACTACCCGCACCAGAACAATTTGCCTCAGATTTTTTAGAAACATTTGTTCCTCCTCGCACTCCTGTAGAAGAAATTTTAGCTCAAATTTGGGCTGAAGTTTTAAAGGTTGACAAAGTTGGTATCAACGACAACTTTTTTGAATTGGGCGGACATTCTCTGTTAACAACTCAGCTACTTTTCAAAGTTAAAGAAGCTTTTAATTTAGATATTTCTTTAGGTAGTTTTTTAGAAAAACCTACCGTAGCAGGTTTAGCACAAAAAATTGTCCAATTTGGTCAATTAGAAGTTCCTTGCCAAACTTTAAATATCAAATCTGAAAGTGCTTTAGACCCTATAATTTTTCCTCCAAACCTCGGTCAGTTTATTTCCAAGCCAAAGGCAATTCTCTTAACAGGACCCACAGGCTTTCTCGGAGCATTTTTACTAGCAGAACTTTTGCAAATAACCAAGGCAAATATCTATTGTTTAGTACGCTCTTCCAGTCTTGAAGACGCCTGGAGCAAGCTAAAAACCTCTCTCCAATCTTATCAAATTTGGAATGAAAATTTTAGCTCTAGAATCATTCCCATCCTTGGCGATTTAACCAAGCCGCTTCTAAATTTAAAATCTGAAACATTTCATCAATTAGCTAGCACTATTGACGTTATTTACCATAATGGTGCTTGGGTAAATCACATTTATCCCTATTTTATTCTCAAACCTGCAAACGTCCTAGGTACACAAGAGATCCTGCGATTGGCCAGTCAAACTAAAACCAAGCCAGTACATTTTATTTCTAGTTCTGGTGTTGTAGGTTCAAAAGTTGAATCTGGCGTCAAATTAGTTCGAGAACAGGATAATCTCGATGAAAACGAATTTCCTAACAATGGATATTGTCAAACTAAATGGATTGCTGAAAAATTAGTACAAACAGCTGCTCAAAGAGGAATCCCTGTCTGTATCTACAGACCATCACGCATATCTGGACACAGTCAAACTGGTGTTTTTAACAGTAACGACTTCCTCTACAAACTGATAATAAGTTGCGTGCAATTAAAAAGTGTACCAGATGTGGATATCAGAGAAAACATAGTCCCGGTAGATTATGTTAGTAAAGCAATAGTTTATTTATCCCAGCAAGAAGAATCTCTAGGTAAAACATTTCATTTAGTACATTCCCAAACTCTTCACTCTCATACGTTAATCGAATATATTCGCTCTCTAGGTTATAGAATTGAGCAAATTCCCTACAGGCATTGGCGGGAAAAATTACTCAAAATTACTCAAGGATATTTAGAGCATCCTTTATATTCATTGGTACCATTTTTCCCAGAATTTCCACAACACAATTCGGGATTATTACAACTTGATAATCAAAATGTTATCAAGGGCTTGTTAAATACTTCGATTACTTGTCCTTCAATAGATGGTCAATTACTCAAGGTTTATTTTGACTATTTAGGCAACAAAGGTTTTTTATCGAATTTAAGTTCTGACAATAATTTCCTTCTATAATGAGATGTTCTTGCTCCTATGGGCTACCACAATTATTTGCGATCCGGAAAATCAAATCGGTCAAATTTATTTGACAGTTGGCAACATTTTGATAAAGTTCTTGTAGAAAAATGGTATTTCAAAAAATAAATTATTTCTACTTAGCGATGTTACTAGTTATGATGCTTGTTATAACTTAGGAATATCACCGAATTCCGACAGTACTTATTTTCTTTGCTACAAATCAATACATGCTTAATGACAAATACAAATTATTGAAAAAAATCCCATGAACTTACAAAATTTAACATTTTCTCAGAGTTCCACCGCAGGACTTACTAACCAGCAAGAAAAATATTTGCAAGACTTTATTAATCACTACAATGCGCGAACCAAAACATCAAAAAAAATTTCGCAAACTTATCGTTCTGTTTTGTCTGATGATAAAAATTTAGGAGAGTTTAATTTACTCTTTAAGGAGATGTATTATCCCATTGTCGCTAATCGCTCTCTAGGTTCTAAAATCTGGGATGTAGATGGAAATGAATATATAGATGTGATGATGGGATTGGGTATCAATCTTTTTGGTCATAACCCGTCTTTCGTTAAAGAAGCTTTAATAAATCAACTGGATAAAGGTATTCAAATTGGTCCCCAATCAGAACTTGTTGGTGAAGTAGCTGAGTTGATTTCTCAACTGACTGGAATGGAACGGGTTTGTTTTAGCAATACAGGTACAGAAGCTGTAATGACTGCTATCCGCATTGCTCGCGCTGTTACGGGACGCAATAAAATTGCTGTATTTTCTGGTTCCTATCACGGTCATTTTGATGGTACTTTAGTGAAAGCAAATCAAGCAGAAAATAATCATGCTGCAGTACCATTAGCACCTGGAGTATTGCCAAATTTTGTTAAGGATGTTTTAGTGTTAGATTATGGCAATATAGAATCATTAGAAATCATTAAAATGCATCAACAAGAATTAGCAGCAGTGTTGGTAGTTCCCGTACAAACCAGCAGACCAGCTTTACAGCCAAAGGATTTTCTACATCGCTTACGGAAATTAACGCAAGTAGCTGACATTGCTTTAATTTTTGATGAATTAGTTACAGGTTTTCGCATTCATCCTGGTGGCGCTCAAGCTTATTTTGGTTTGCAAGCGGATATCGCCACCTATGGAAAAATCGTTGGCGGTGGCATGCCTATTGGAGTAATTGCTGGTAAAAGTAAATATATGGATGCAATTGATGGCGGTGTGTGGAATTACGGCGACGATTCTTATCCGCGGACGAAAAAAACATTTTTTGCAGGTACTTTTTGCAAGCATCCACTAGCGATCGCTGCTGCCAAAGCTGTTTTGAAATATTTGCAAACCCAAGGGCCGTCATTGTATCAGAAATTGAATGAACGTACCGCACAGTTTATTAATACTTTGAATAATTATTTTGCTGCAGAAAATTTACCATTACGAATGGCAAACTTTGGCTCGCTCTTTGGTTCTGCATCTTTAGAAATCACTGCAGGAAATTCTCATGCACTAGCCATGAATTTATTAAAATATCATCTCCTTGCTCGTGGAGTTCACCTTTTAGGTGTAAGCGGTTATTTATCTACAGCTCATACAGATGAAGACATCAACTACATTATTCAAGCTGTTAAGGATAGTATAGAAAAACTTAGGTTTGGAGGTTTTCTACCTTCCTGCGTTTCTGCTTAAATTTTAGTTAGTTACGAGGAATACATAGATAAAGATGACTCCAGCAAATTCAGAAGACACTACAACCTATAAAGTAGTAATCAATGATGAAGAACAATATTCTATATGGCCTGCAGAACGAGAAAATCCTCTTGGTTGGAGAGATGCAGGAAAAAGCGGACTGAAATCGGAATGTCTAGAATACATTAAGCAAGTGTGGACTGATATGAGACCGCTGAGTTTACGCAAGAAAATGGAACAATTGTCCGGTGAAAGTTCGCAAGATACGGCGTAGGGGTGATTCAGGTGATGGGAACCAGACAACAGTTTCGTGACCCTTGCAAACGCTGATAATTTCTCATACAGAATTGCTCTATTTGATTTCCAATAGCAATCTTCTATTCTCATTAAACCTGGGGTATAATACCCTTGTTGTTGCATATTTTTATCATTTTGACAGGAGGAGCACACAGATACACGTTTGGCATCACCTCAGCTACTTGTAGACCTTGTCAAGCCTAGCAAGAGGATAAAATCAATAGAAATCTTATGCATTACGAGCAGACATATTGCCTGTTTGCTGTGGGGATTTCATTGGTATTCATCTGTGAATGACAACAGCTAAAGCTCTTACTAGCCTCTTACTTCTAACTTCTAGGGCTTTTAACCCTCACTACTAACTTAATTTTGATAGGTATTAGCGTTTGTCATGAATAGGAAAAAACTCCACGACATTGCATTTTATATTCATCGATATATTGGCTTGGTAGTGGGGTTAATTGTAGTTTTGATAGGTTTAACTGGTAGTCTGTTGGTATTTAAACCAGAAATAGAACATTCTATCGTTACGCAAAAATTTGGTCATGTTGTTCCTGGGAAAGAGTTCATATCGATTGATGTGGTGATGGAAATTATCAAGAAAGCGATCGCTCCCCAACCTGATCTGAAGATAGGTTCCATCATCCTCCCAAAAGATCCCACCTCTTTTTATCACGTGCGGCTGTGGGACTCCAAGGACAAAATGACCCAGATGTTCATTAATCCTTACACGGGTAAGGTAATGGGTTGGTTAAAGGAAGATTTTAATATTATGCAGGTGACCTTAAGATTGCACTATCAACTTTTAGCGGGTCAACCTGGTTTGATTTTGATTGGAATTACTGGTTTGTTGTTGTTTATCCTTACTATTACAGGAGTAATATTGTGGCCGGGTTGGAGAAAATTGATTGCTGGATTTAAAATCAAGTGGAATGCTCATCCCAAGCGAGTGAATTTTGACATTCACAAAGTTATAGGAATAATAGTTTTTGCTTTTTTATGTTTAACTAGCATCACAGGTTTTTGCTTGAATTTCTACGAGCAATCCGTTGCAGCTATTTATGCAGTTACCTTTACTCCCAAACCACCGGAACTAGCTTCTAAACCAATCCCCGGTCGTTCGCCGTTACCATTATCGCAAATCTTGAAGAAGGCAGATGCAGCTTTACCGAATACCAAAACAACTTACATTGGAATTCCCGATGGGTCAGAAGGAGTTATTAGAGTAGGGAAAAAACAAGCTCACGAAACTTCTCACCTTGGTGAAAGCGAGATTTCTTTAGATATGTACACCGGTGAAGTTTTACGAGTGTTTGATAGTCGTTCTTTAGCTTTGGGCGATCGCATTATCACCTCTTTTTCTCCTTTACATTTTGGCACCTTCTGGGGACTTGCTAGCCGTATTCTCTACGTGTTCGTTGGTTTAGCAACTTCAATTTTGTTTGTTACTGGTCTTGTAATGTGGTGGTATCGTCGTCGGGTCAACACCACAACTCCCACAAAAACGTTGTAATTGTCGAGGAGCAAGACTGACTACAGAATTACAATAGTGATTTGCAGCGATAAAGTTGATAGGGAACGCCAATACGATAGTGTTGTTTGCTATCTATTATGCAATGATTTCTCTGGGAAACTACCACCTGCTGGGGATAATCGCGACGTTTAATTCCAGGAGCAACAACCCATAAATTGAACTGGGATGAAGTTAGTTCAGATAGTTGGGAAAGTTTGTTCCAGACAGATTGAAAATCAGGTGATTTTTTTAAAAAAGCAACATTGGTAGATATCTCTTTTCCATTCCTAAGTTTTTCTAAAGCTAAAGCAAAACTCAATCCCAATGCAACATCTTGATAATTTCCATAACCAACAACAAGCATTATAGGTGTGGAAGGTTCTTGGTTCATTGTTTGAGCAACTTGTTCTGGTGCGAACGGTTTGAGAAAAGCTAAATTATAAACAACAAAAAAGCAGCTAACCAAACCAACCAGAAAAACAGTAAAAATGGAAAATTGCAATTTTGAACTTTTAATTTCTGTTAGACTAGCAGCAATGAGAGCACAAATACCAGGATAGTATACAAAAGCATAGCGAGGAACGGCAGTAATATCTTTTCTCAAAAAATAAGCGATCGCCAAAAATTCTAATAAAACCCCCGTCACAAAACTAAAAAGGGTAAAAGTAGCTAAATAAGTTGCTGCATTGCTCCCGAGATGCTTCAATCCCTTGCAAACTTTCCAACCGAGCCAAATGGCAAAAACAAGCATCAAAAGACCAGATAAAATTGCAATGTGATATGGTTGTTTTTCAACGGGAAAAGCAATTGACATTAAGATTAAGTTCATCAAGGTTTGATAAAAAGGAGCAAGCAAATTCGGAGGCTCGATCCAGTTGGTTTCCGGACGATTGTATTCTTGAAAGATTATTGGCAGCCAGGGTAAAAAACTTAGTATAACTGCAGTTATAGATAAGGTCAATAATCGCCAAATTTTTCGGTAATTGTTAAGATTTTTTGAGAATAAATATAAGTAGATAAATAAGGTTAATGCTTCGGCACAAAAAGCAAACATAAAAAAATAATGGACGTAGAAACCAATAATATTAATAATTATCCAAAGGAACCAAGTTGTATATTTGGGTTGTTGTTCCATCCCAATATCTTTTTGAATTTGTATTAGTTCCAATAAGGATAAAGTTATCAATAACATTGGTAAGGTGTAATGTCTTGCTTCTTGGGAAAGGTAAACAGCAAAAGGTGAAACAGCCATTAGCGTTGCTGCGACAAGTCCAGAAGTTTTTGAAAAAGCAAGACGATTGACGCCATAAATAGCAGCGATCGCAAGCACACCTAACATAGCAGGTAGCGATCGCAATTTTACGATCCAATTTTCCCCCCTCATCCACCCCAACCAACTATACATCCAGCAAAAAAACAACGGTGGATGGGTAGACTGGTCAATAAGATTTTGGGCAATTTGAAAACAGCTTTGACCAGGTTGATAAGTAAAAATATCCTGTAATTTTTCTGCAGGTAAGACCACATCTAAAGGCAAATCGTGGTAACCTTTACCCAAACTAAAAAGAGCAGTGATGACCTCATCCATCCATAAAGGTTTTAAGTCTAAATTGGCAAAGCGCAAAACTGTACCAAGTGCTAAGATTGCAAACAAACCTAGATAATGTCGAATCAGTCTGGGATTAATCATTTTTAGTTGTTAGTATCTACTAAAATCTAAAATTTTATAAGATACTATTTGACAGATACATATCCAGTGTCTCAAGAACCTTCCGTTGTTCAACAAGAACCTGCATCTGATTTATATTCCTTTAGGGAAAAAGCTATATTGAACATCCGCAACCAACTGCGTCCCGGTCAGCAACAAATGGCTGATTGGGAATCAGGACAGCTAGCGGTCTGTGCAGTTCCCGGTGCTGGGAAATCCACAGGAATGGCCGCAGCTGTTGCCATCACGATCGCCCGTCAACACCAAAGTTCTGCATCGCGCTTTTTGGAACGTCAATTAGTAGTTGTCACCTTTACTCGCTCTGCAGCTGCTAATATTAAAGCCAAAATCTGTAAATATCTTAAAGAATTATCTTTACCTCCAATTGGCTTTGCAGTCTACACCTTGCACGGATTGGCCTTGAATATAGCCAGTCGTCATCCCGAACTATCGGGGTTGCCCTGGGATGATGTGACACTGATTACTCCTACTACCAGCCATCGAGTACTGCGCAATACCGTGGAACAATGGATATACAAACATCCACAGCATTACGGGCGTCTGATAGAAGGTATACAATTTGACGGAGAAGAAACAGAAAGATTGCGCCGTCAATCTGTACTGCGCACAGAAGTATTACCAGAATTAGCAACAACAGTCATTCACGAAGCAAAAAGTTCTGGCTTGTTTCCAGAGGATTTGCAACGATTGAGCGAGCAGACCCGAGACGACTACGGTATTTTAAGCATGGCAGCTGGATTGTACGAGCAATATCAAAACTTGATGCGCTCGCGTGATTTGATTGACTATGACGATATGATTTTAGCTGCACTGCGAGTTCTGGAAAACCCCAGCGCGCGGCAAATAGAACAAAATCAAGTTTTTGCAGTTTTTGAAGACGAAGCCCAAGATTCTAGCCCTTTGCAAACCAAGTTATTAAAAATTCTCGCCAGCGATTCCACCAATCCTCATCAACCGCCAAATCTTATCCGTGTTGGCGATCCCAATCAAGCAATTAACTCTACTTTTACCCCCGCCGACCCGATTTATTTTCGCCAATTTTGTGAAGATTGCAAAACTCAAAACCGATTGGCAACGATGGATCGAGCCGGTCGCAGTACCAAAATTATCATTGACGCTGCCAACTTTGTACTGGAATGGGTAAACGCAAAAACACGAGCAAATGCAACACAAGTCAATTCCTTTCCTTCTCCCTTTCGTCCCCAAAAAATACACCCAGTCAGCTTTGACGATCCGCAAACAGATGCGAATCCCCAACCAGAAGGACGGGGACTGGAAATACGCACGCCTGATGACATTTATCACACCGTCGAGCTGCTTTCGCAAAGAATTGTTCAGTTATTTGCTCAAGATCCAACCAAAATCAGTGCAGCCATTTTAGTACGGGAAAATCGCCAAGGTCGGTGGTTGGCAGAAAAATTGTCACCTATTTGCAAACAGCAGCAAATTACCCTTTACGATGTTGGAGAGCGCGATCGCCACTCCCACGTACCGCAAGAAATTTTGACCTTGCTGCAATTTTGCGATCGCCCCCATTCTCCAGATTATCTCAAAGCAGTTTTAGAAGTCTTCGTCGAACGACAATTAATTCCCACCCAAGATCTTAACGCCCTGGCTTTTGCGCCAGAAAATTTTTTGTATCCCAGCCCTTTGTGCGCATCTCCACCAGAACCAGTCCAAAAAGCTGCACGTTTGTGTCGCAGTTTACTTCGCGCTCGCTTGGAACTACCTTTGTATCAATTAATTCCCTTTTTCGCCTTGACTTTAAATTACGACCAAGCAGAACTAGCAACAGCTGACAAACTTGCAGAAAGAGTTAACCAGCAAATAGGTGGTAATACTTCTATGGGAACAATGCTGGATATACTAAACGAAATTGTCAGCTCCGAACGCTTTGAACCTGTAGAAACTGAAGATTTACAGGCCAGGTACACCCGTTGCGCCCAACTAACCATTATTACCATGCACAAAGCAAAAGGACTGGATTGGGAGTGCGTATTCATCCCTTTTCTGCACGAAAACATCATACCCGGCAAATTTTGGCTTCCTCCCCAAGCTCGATTTTTGGGTAACTTTACCTTGTCAGAAATTGCTCGCGCCCAAATTCGCGCCAACCTCCACGGACAATCTCCATTACCGGATATTTATCAAGCTTGGGAACAAGCAAAATATCTCAAAACAGCCGAAGAATATCGCTTGCTTTACGTCGCCATCACCAGAGCCAAACGTTTGTTATGGATATCTGCGGCCCAAAAAGCACCCTTTAGTTGGGCTAAACCAGAAAATTTGCAACCACAACCACCTTGTCCTGTTTTTTCAGCACTAAAGCAGCGATTCCCCGAATGCGTGCTGTAGCTGTTTGCGTTAGCCCTGCCATTGCTCCACAAATCCAAAAAACGTAGTAATATATTAGATTGTGTCGTTTGACAAGTTTCCCATGCCCAAACTAAAGACAAGGAAAGCAGCAGCAAAAAGATTCCGCGCCACCGGTAGCGGCAAAATTATGCGTCGCAAAGCTTTCAGAAATCACCTGCTCGAACACAAAAGTGCCAAAAGAAAGCGTGCTCTTTCCCATATGGTAATTGTGGATGAGCGCGATGAAAAAAACGTGCGTTTAATGCTTCCATATTTATAAGTCGTTCATCTCGAGGAAAAGTCAGTCTATGACAAGGGTAAAACGCGGTAACGTTGCTCGCAAACGCCGCAAGAAAATTCTCAAACTCGCTAAAGGGTATCGCGGCGCTCACTCGAAGCTGTTTCGAATTGCAAACCAACAAGTCATGAAAGCACTGCGGTACGCCTATCGCGATCGCAAAAGACGCAAACGTGACTTTCGCCGCCTGTGGATCGTACGCATCAACGCCGCCGTACGCCAGCATGGTATGAGTTACAGCCAATTTCTCGGCAATCTCAAAAAAGCCAACGTCCAACTCAACCGCAAAATGTTGGCTCAACTAGCAGTCCTCGATCCAGACGGCTTTAGCAAAATCGCCGCACTAGCCAGCCAAGTCCAAGCCTAAATTGACAAAATACTACCGCAACACCTTGAGATGGATACAGACGCAACTTGATTACCATACAAACAAAGGCTGCTGTACAAGCTATCATTAGTGCTTGCATCGCCCGCTCTGAGTTTGTACAACCGCGATCCTCCATCGCCCGGTGTTTAAAAAATGCCACGTAT
This sequence comes from cyanobacterium PCC 7702, assembly GCA_000332255.1. Taxonomy (GTDB): domain Bacteria; phylum Cyanobacteriota; class Cyanobacteriia; order Cyanobacteriales; family Nostocaceae; genus Chlorogloeopsis. The sequence continues at coordinate 1,153,900 of KB235926.1, forward strand.
CCGCACTCAAATACTTGTCCTCATTATGGCATTTGCCTTTTGGCTTTTGCCTGGTTATTCTGATACTACTAACATCACGACTGCCGCAGAACTATCAGAAATTCAGCGGCGGGGCTATTTAATAGTTGCAGTTAAAGATAATTTGCCTCCCCTGGGATTTACAGACGCTAGCGGTAAGCTCCAGGGTTTAGAAATCGATTTAGCAAAAGCCTTGGCAACCGAGCTGCTAGGGTCACCGGAAGCTATCAAATTGCAACCCGTAGCCAATCGCGATCGCCTCCCGCAAGTATTAGACCACAAAGTTGACCTTGCCATCGCCCGAGTCACAGCCACAGAACCGCGCGCTCGCTTAGTAAGTTTTAGTATTCCTTACTATTTTGACGGCACGAGATTAATTACTAAAGACAGTTCCGTGCAAAAGTTAACTGACTTAGGACAAAAAAAAATAGCCGTTCTCAACCACTCCAGCACCATTGCCACAGTCAGGTATTACCTACCACAAGCAAAATTGGTGGGGGTAGATTCCTATCAACAAGCGCGATCGCTCCTAGAAAGCAAAGCTGCGATCGCCTTTGCTGCAGACAGCAGCGTCCTGACTGGTTGGGTGCAACAATACCCCCAGTATCGACTGCTGGCGTTAAGACTATCAACCGAACCTTTATCTGTAGTTATGCCAAAAGGATTGCAGTACGAGCCACTACGGCGCCGGATAAATAACGCGATCGCCCGCTACCTCCAACAAGGTTGGCTGCAACAACGCATCCAATACTGGGGTTTGCCGTCTTCACAGTTAAACATTAGTCAATAGTTAGCTGTTTTCCCGATAATAAATTCCAGAAAAGATTTTTTCTCAAGGCAATGGATAGCAACTTAGCAATTATATATCTCTCAATTCTCGTAGGCTTGCTTTTATTTATCGCCATCAATATTTTTCGTCAGATTTGGAAAACTCGCAAACTCGAAAGTTCTTTTGCACGTCTGCAAAAAAAATTAACAAAAGAACAAGGCACAGCTCAAGAGTACTACGAATTAGGTAGCATTTATACTGAAAAAAAAATTTACTCCCAAGCAATAACCCTTTTTCAAAAAGCTCTCAAAGCTGCCGAACAAGAGGGAGAAAAAAATATTGCTCCTATTTACAACGGACTCGGTTACGTTTACTTTGCACAACAGCAATACGACTTAGCAATTCGTAACTACAAAGAAGCCCTAAAAAACAAACCCGATTATGTCACAGCACTAAACAATCTCGGTCACGCCTACGAAAAGAAAAAACTAAACGCCCAAGCACTGCAAAGTTACGAAGAAGCACTGAAATACGATCCAAAAAACTCCACGGCTAAACGCCGAGCTGAATCTTTACGTCGCTTGGTTTCTGCCTAAAGAAAGCAGAGCTATTTCCGCTGCGACTGTTTTTGAAGAATTTTACCAATACATTAAGTTTAATATCGCCCCCACACCAGGAATGTGGTTGTTACCAAAGGCTCAATTCCAACACCCAAGAGCATTTGCGCCATCGACAAAAGACTTGAGAGCAACCAACCCCCTACTTCTTCCCCATTACAACTTTTGAGAAAATCAAAAACGATTTCACAATCAAGCAATCATTGTCCACCTAAGATTCGGACATACTTCGTGTGATCAAAGGGAGAACAGCGAATGAAATTGGCTTACTGGATGTATGCAGGTCCGGCCCACATAGGTACTTTGCGGATCGCCAGTTCTTTTCAAAACGTTCATGCCATCATGCACGCACCCTTGGGAGATGACTACTTCAACGTCATGCGTTCCATGCTAGAGCGGGAACGGAACTTTACCCCCGTAACAGCCAGTATCGTCGATCGCAACGTTTTGGCGCGCGGTTCTCAAGAAAAAGTGGTGGACAACATTACCCGCAAAGACAAAGAAGAAACTCCCGATTTAATTGTGCTTACTCCTACCTGCACCTCCAGCATTTTGCAAGAAGATTTGCAAAACTTTGTAGAGCGGGCAAAAATGGAAGCCAAAGCAGACGTGCTGCTAGCAGACGTCAATCACTACCGCGTCAACGAGCTGCAAGCAGCCGATCGCACCCTGCATCAAATTGTTCAGTACTACATCGAAAAAGCCCGCAAAAAAAACGAACTACCACAACAGAAAACAGCTAAACCCTCTGTAAATATTATCGGTATTTCCACCCTTGGCTTCCACAACCAGCACGACTGCACCGAGTTAAAGAAATTAATGGCACAGTTAGGCATTGAAGTTAATGCCGTAATTCCCGAGGGCGCCTGCGTCCACGACTTAAAAAATCTGCCTCGTGCTTGGTTTAACCTCGTACCTTACCGCGAACTCGGTTTAATGACTGCTCGCTACCTCGAGCAAGAATTTGGCACACCCTACATAGATATTACTCCCATGGGTGTCGTGGAAACTGCTCGCTGCATCCGCAAAATTCAACAAGTAATTAACCAGCAAGGGATAAACGCAGACTACGAAGAGTTTATCCAACAGCAAACCCTGCACGTCTCCCAAGCTGCTTGGTTCTCCCGTTCCATCGACTGTCAAAACCTGACCGGTAAAAAAGCTGTGGTCTTTGGAGATTGCACCCACGCCGCCGCCATGACTAAAATTTTGGCACGAGAAATGGGCATTCACGTTGTCTGGGCTGGAACTTACTGCAAATACGATGCAGACTGGTTTAAACAACAAGTCAGCGAATACTGCGACGAGACAATCGTCACGGAAGACCACGGTGAAATTGGAGATGCGATCGCTCGCGTCGAACCCGCGGCGATTTTCGGTACCCAAATGGAACGCCACGTTGGTAAGCGCTTGAACATTCCCTGCGGTGTCATCGCCGCACCCATTCACATTCAAAACTTCCCCATTAGCTACAAACCATTCCTAGGCTACGAAGGCACTAACCAAATTACTGATTTGATTTACAATACTTTTACCTTGGGAATGGAAGACCACCTCCTAGAAATATTTGGCGGACACGATACTAAAGAAGCAATTACCAAAGGTATTTCCGCCGCATCGGACTTGAACTGGACTAAAGATGGCTTGGCAGAATTAAATAAAATTCCCGGTTTTGTGCGTGGAAAAGTCAAGCGCAACACCGAGAAATTTGCTCGGGAACGAGGTATTAAAGATATTACCGCCGAAGTTCTTTACGCTGCCAAAGAAGCAGTAGGAGGCTAAACAAAAGGGACGACAACCACTAAGCTCTATCGACTGTACAGCTGCGTCATTTCTAACAACCGCTGGCTCAATTGCGGCGTTAGCTGTTGAGAATTGGTGTAACGCCAGCGCCAGTTCCCGGCGTTCACCCTGGGATCGTTCATTCTGGCGCTGCTATCCAGACCCAAAACATCTTGCAGGGGAATAATCGCCAAAGAAGCAACCGAAGCCAAAGCCATGCGGATAAATACCCAGTTTATCTCCTTGATTTCCTCTGGAGAACCATAACCCAAGTATTTTGCCACCATCTGCTTTTCACCAGCTGTTGCCTGCTGCCACCAGCCAATAGTGGTATCGTTGTCGTGGGTACCCGGGTAAACTACGCAATTTTGAATGTAATGGTGCGGTAGGTAAGGATTGTCAGAATCGCTGCTAAAAGCAAACTGCAAAATTCGCATTCCCGGAAAATTAAAGCGATCGCGCAACTGCTCCACTTCTGGTGTAATTACTCCCAAATCCTCTGCCATTACGGGTAGACTACCCAAAGTTTGACCGAGGGTTTCAAAAAATTCTACTCCCGGTGCTTTTACCCACTCGCCATTAATAGCAGTTTCTTCCGTCGCAGGTACCCGCCAGTAAGCTTCAAATCCCCGGAAGTGGTCAATTCTGACAATGTCTACGTACTGCAGTGTCGCTCGAAATCGCTCGATCCACCACGCAAAATTTGTTTGCTGCAACTTTTCCCAATCGTAAACTGGATTTCCCCACAGCTGACCCGTAACACTAAAGTAATCTGGCGGAACTCCAGCTACATAAGCAGGTTCTAAAGTTTGGGGATCGAGTTGAAATATTTCCGGAGTAGCCCACACGTCTGCACTGTTGTGACAGACGTAAATCGAGATATCGCCTATAATCTTAATGTTTCTGTCATTGGCGTAGGCACGTAACTTTGACCACTGACGAAAAAATTGAAATTGCAAAAATTTGTGGTATAATACCTCTTGTTTCAACTGTTCGGCTGCCATTTGTAAAGCACTATTTTGACGACGGGCGATTGCCTGTTCCCAAGTATGCCATCCTTTGCCGCCATGAGCCTGCAAAAGCGCCATAAATAAAGCATAATCCTCCAGCCAAGCTGATTTTTCCTCACAAAATTGCTCAAACTCTGATTGTTTGTTTAAGGAACGCAGAAAACGTTGGAAAGCAAGACGTAAAAATTTTGTCTTGTGAGGAATAACTGCATCAAAGTTCACCCGAGCGCGATCGTTATTCTTGCTATCCGCTAAAGGTGTCAGTTCCTCTTGGGATAGCAAACCCTCGGACACCAACTCCTCCAGACTAATCAACAGGGGATTACCTGCGAAAGTACTAAAATTCATGATATAAGGCGAGTGTTCATAGCCCGTAGGTCCCAAAGGCAACACTTGCCACAGTTTTTGACCGCTTTTGTCCAAAAAATCCACAAACTCATAAGCTGTTTTGCCTAAATCCCCAATTCCAAACTGACTGGGAAGAGAAGTCGGATGTAACAAAATTCCACTAGCTCTGGAAAAACTCATGAAACATTACTGATAGGCATTTTCCTTAATATTTGCAAAATTTTGGTGCTCTTTTTGCCTCTCTTTGGAAAGAAGGTTTGTACGGGTAGTTGCAGTTATGATTTCCTCAAATCAAAAAAATAATTAGCATAGTGACAGCAAAGTCCGACAATTTCAAACTCAGAGGGTAATAAGCGGCATATACTATGCAACATCCGTTATTAAAAGACGATCCACTTTGGTTCAAAGATGTAGTTATTTACGAAGTGCCTGTACGTGCTTTTGCTGATAGTGACGGTGATGGCATAGGCGACTTTCGCGGTTTAACACAAAAGTTAGATTACCTGCAGGATTTGGGAATAACCGCAATTTGGCTGCTACCCTTTTTTCCCTCCCCACTGCGCGACGATGGCTATGATATTTCCGACTACACCAACGTTAATCCCATCTACGGAACTTTAGAAGACTTTAAGGATTTTTTGACTGCCGCTCACGAACGCGGTATTCGTGTCATTATTGAATTAATCATCAACCATACCTCCGACCAACACCCTTGGTTTCAACGCGCCCGCCGCGCTCCAGCAGCAAGTAAAGAAAGAAATTTTTACGTCTGGAGCGATACACCAGAAAAATACCAAGAGGCGCGCATTATTTTTAAGGATTTTGAATCCTCTAACTGGTCGTGGGATCCAGTAGCCAAAGCTTATTACTGGCATCGCTTTTACTCTCACCAACCAGATTTGAACTTTGAGCATCCAGAACTACAGCAGGCACTGTTTGATGTTGTAGATTTTTGGTTAGGTTTGGGTGTGGATGGACTGCGTTTGGATGCAGTACCCTATCTTTACGAACGCGAAGGAACCAACTGCGAAAACTTGCCAGAAACCCACGCCTTTTTAAAGAAATTGCGCCAGCACATCGACCAAAAATTTCCGAACCGGATGTTGCTAGCAGAAGCCAATCAGTGGCCGGAAGATGCGGTGCAGTATTACGGGGAAGGAGATGAGTGTCACATGGATTTTCACTTTCCCCTGATGCCGCGTTTGTATATGGCAGTACACATGGAAGATAGTTTCCCCATAATTGATATTTTGCAGCAGACACCGCCGATTCCCGATAACTGCCAGTGGGCTTTGTTTTTACGCAATCATGATGAACTGACTTTGGAAATGGTCAGCGATGAAGACCGGGATTACATGTATAAAGTTTATGCCCAAGACCCGCAAGCCCGGATAAATTTGGGTATTCGTCGTCGTTTAGCGCCGTTGATGGGTAACAACCGACGCAAAATAGAGTTGATGAACGCCTTACTCATGTCTCTACCAGGAACGCCCGTGCTGTACTACGGCGACGAAATTGGTATGGGGGACAATATATATTTGGGCGATCGCAACGGGGTGCGCACTCCCATGCAGTGGAGTCCCGACAGAAACGCAGGTTTTAGCAGCGCCAATCCCCAAAAATTATTTTTGCCAGTAATTTTAGACCCAGAATACCACTACGAAGCAATCAATGTTGAAGCCCAAAGGGCAAACCCTAATTCTCTATGGTGGTGGATGAAACGACTCATTGCAATTAGAAGGCGTCACCAAGCCTTAGGACGCGGGACATTTGAATTTTTATACCCAGATAACCGCAAAGTGCTCGCCTTTACCCGCACCTACGAAGATGAACGCATTTTAGTAGTAGCAAATTTGTCGCGTTTTGTGCAAACAGTAGAGCTGGATTTATCTGCATTCCAAGGATTGGTTCCGGTAGAAATTTTTGGCCGCACAGCTTTTCCGACAATTAGTGAATCTCCCTACTTCCTCAGCTTGGGGCCGCACTCTTTCTATTGGTTCACCTTGCAATTGCAACCCAGCAGCTATACTTTTTCTCCGGCGAGAAATCCCAACCAAATTCCTAAATTAGCAGTAACTGAAAAATGGCAGAACATTTTTAGCAAAAACGAAGCCAGAACAGCCCTAGAAGCAACGCTACCAGATTTTTTGTGCAGCTGTAGTTGGTTTGACAGCAAAACACGGGTAATTCAAGGAGCTCATATCAAAGAAGCAATTCCCGTTTCTTTGGCAAAGGAAACTGAAACTTATTTTGTGCTAGTACAGTTGGATTTTACAGAAGGCGATCCGCAAACTTATCTTTTGATGCTAGCTTATGAAGCGGACGGTCTGGGTGGCGATCGCTTCCGCAGCAACACCGAACACGTTGTTGCCCAGATCTACATCCAAGGAAAAAATGAAACAGGGGTATTGTTTGCTGCGGTTGCAGATAAAGAATTCCTAAATATTCCCCTACAGGCGATCGTCCATCGCCGCATTTTCAAAGGCATGAAGGGAGAATTGGTAGCAACGAGTACAGAAGATTTTCCAGAGATTTTGGGCGATATCGCCAACCCGGAAAAAAATGCGAACTTAGAACCGCATTTATTAAAGGGAGAGCACACCAATACAGGGATTATTTACGGCGATCGCTTCTTCTGCAAACTATTCCGCAAACTCGAACCAGGTATTAACCCGGATTTGGAAATCGGTCGTTTTCTGACTAAAACTTCCGCCCAAAAAGGTGTACCGCACTCAGACAACCTCGCCCCCGTACTGGGAGCTTTAGAATATCGCAGCAAAGGAGCTGAACCAATTACCTTAGGTATTTTGCGCACCTACATTGCTGAAAGTAGAGACGCCTGGTCTTACACTTTAGACTGCTGGCGCGATTTTTTTGAACAAGTACTGCCAAAACAGTTAGATATCGCCGCAATAGAAATTCCTCCCCGTGACCTACGAGCAGCGCTAGAAATCCCTATTCCACAAATGGCACAAGAATTGATGGGTAACTACCTCCGCGCGGCGGAATTGTTGGGACAGCGTACAGCTCAAATGCACATCGGACTTGCATCCGACAACGAAGATGTTGTGTTTGCTCCTGAACCTTTCTCTTCTTTCTACCAGCGCTCTATATATCAAAACATGCGCAACCAAGCAGGGCAAACTCTGTTGCGGCTCAACAAAATTTTCCCAGAACTATCTGCACAAGTACAACCTCTAGCCAAACTGGTACTCAACCAGCGAGATTTGTTGTTAGGGCGCTTCCAGCAGATTTTAAATCAAAAAATTACCGCCATGCGCACTCGCTGCCACGGTAACTACTCTTTAGAAGAAGTGCTGTTCACAGGCAAAGACTTTATCATTATCGACTTTGAAGGCGATCCCAAACGTCCTTTGAGCGAACGCCGCATCAAGCGATCGCCCCTGCGCGATGTCGCCTCGATGCTGGATTCTTTCTACTACGCCAGCCGCGTTGCTGTACAAAATGAAAAAGAAAGCGGTATAATTCGCCCCGACGAATTACCAACAGTAGAGCACTGGCAACAGTTTTTCTTTTGCTGGTCTAGCATAGCTTTCTTGCAGTCCTATTTGACCACTTCTAGTCAAGCAGCTTTTTTACCAAAACATCCTTGGGAGCTGCAAATACTTCTCGATGCCTTTTTGTTAGAACAGGCGATTCTCAAATTAGATTATGAACTCAAAAATCGTTTGCATTGGATAGAAATTCCCCTCCAACGCCTTCTAGAATTGCTACAAATAGATAGCTAAACCTAGCCGCAGCAGTTTTCAGTTATACCAATTCTTCCGTAGAAAAATTCTGTCAACAGACTGAGTTACAAAATTTTGTCATTGCCGTAGGATTTGGAGTGTTGTCCCGACCTCAACTGAGGCGAGCAGACCTTGTACTCGAGCACCGGACTTGCTCCATTCTACTGCCTTAGAACTCTGCAACAGGAAGTTGGCTTATGTACCTATCTGTTTGGCCTGGTAGACCCTATCCGCTGGGAGCAACCTGGGATGGCAAAGGTACTAACTTTGCCTTATTCTCAGAAAACGCTACAGCAGTTGAATTATGCCTGTTTGACCAAAAAGGACGCGAAACCCGACTCGAACTCAAAGAAAAAACTAACTTCACCTGGCATGGTTATATCCCGGCTATAGGTCCCGGTCAGCGTTACGGTTTTCGAGTACACGGCCCCTTTGCTCCCGAGCAAGGACATCGCTTTAATCCCCACAAACTACTTATCGATCCCTACGCCAAAGCGATCGACGGTGACGTTCGCTTCGGTGAAGAAATCTTCGGTTACCGCTGGGGCGATCCCAATGAAGACCTAGGATTTTCTGACCTCGATGACGCCCATTTGGTTCCCAAATCAGTCGTTATCGATCAAACTTTTGATTGGGAAGGAGATGAACTGTTACAAATACCTTGGCACGAAACGGTCATTTACGAGACCCATGTCAAAGGATTTACAAAATTGCACCCGGAAATTCCCCCCCGACTGCGGGGTACCTACGCCGGACTTGCCCATCCCGCAGCAATTTTCCACCTTCAATCCTTGGGCGTGACAGCAGTAGAACTAATGCCAATACATCATTTTTTGGCATATCCGGGTCATTTGGTAGAGAAGGGTCTTAAAAATTACTGGGGTTATGACTCTATCAACTATATGGCTCCCTACTCTGGTTACAGCGCCAGCGGTAGCCTGGGACAGCAAGTAACAGAATTTAAGAAAATGGTCAAAGCCCTGCACAGAGCAGGAATCGAGGTCATCCTGGATGTGGTCTACAACCATACGGGCGAAGGCAATCACATGGGTCCAACTTTGTCCTTGCGCGGTATTGACAACGCAGCTTACTATCGTTTGGTCGATGGTAATTGCCGCTACTACATGGATTTTACAGGTTGCGGTAATTCTCTCAACGTACGTCATCCCCAAGTATTGAAGCTGATTATGGACAGCCTGCGTTACTGGGTGTTGGAATGCCACGTAGATGGTTTTCGCTTTGACTTGGCTTCAGCCTTAGCGCGGGAACTCTACGCCGTTGACCGCCTTGCTGCTTTCTTTGATATCATTCATCAAGATCCAGTGTTAGCAGATGTGAAATTAATTGCCGAACCTTGGGATGTAGGCGAAGGTGGCTACCAAGTCGGAGAATTTCCTTTGCTGTGGTCGGAATGGAATGGTAAGTATCGAGACACGGTGCGAGATTTCTGGCGCGGAGAAGACAGCCGCATGGCAGAATTTGCCTATCGCTTTACCGGTAGTTCGGATTTATATCAATGCAACGGGCGCAACCCCAGTGCCAGCATCAATTTTATTACTGCCCATGATGGTTTTACATTGTACGATCTCGTCAGCTACAACGAAAAACACAACGAAGCTAACGGAGAAGACAACCGAGACGGAGAAAGTCACAACCGCTCCTGGAACTGTGGTGTAGAAGGCGACACAGAGGATCCCCAGGTACTGCGCCTGCGTAGAAAGCAACTGCGAAACTTTTTAGCCACGCTGATGTTATCCCAAGGCGTACCCATGCTAGTAATGGGCGATGAAATGGGGCGATCGCAACGCGGCAATAACAACCCCTACTGCCAAGATAACGAAATTTCCTGGCTCAATTGGGATTTGCAAGAAGAAAATGAAGCTTTGTTGGACTTTACCCGCCAACTCATCGACTTTCGTCGCAAACATCCAGTATTTCGCCGGCGCAAATGGTTCCAAGGTCGAGCCATTCACGGTTCCGGAGTAAACGATATTGCCTGGTTTAACCCCGATGGTGGCGAGATGACAGAAGAACAGTGGAACATTGGCTACATCAAAGCCATCGGTATTTTTCTCAATGGCGAAGAAATAGCCTCACCAGGACCGCGAGGCGAGCGCATAATTGACGAAAGCTTTCTGCTGTTCTTTAACGGCCACTACGAAATGCTGGAATTTTATATACCCAAAAATCTGCAAGACTGGGAGTGGCTGACGATTATCGACACCACTAAACCCCGCTTTGTCCAGCGCGGCAAACGCTACGCCAGCAACAAACCCGTGCAAGTAGATGGGCGATCGCTTGTCGTAGTGCAAAGAATGGGAAGAATTTCCCGGGAAGATGAAGATTAATTAAGCTAGCAAACAACTACACCACTGACAATTACAACACAATGCACATCGGTTCTCAATACTTAGGCGATATGCCATCCGGTACGCTGCGCGAACGCGACTCCTTTTGCTGCCAATTTACTCTTTGGGCCCCTTTAGTGGGAGAAGCTGCAGTCCACCTAATCGCTCCTGAAGAAAAAATCATCCCCCTGCAAAAAGACGAACAAGGCTACTGGCACGCTACAGTCAATAACGTCCCTCCCGATAGCCTCTACTATTACCTGCTAGAAGGCCAAACCGACCGCGCCGACCCCGCCTCCCATTTTCAACCCCAAGGTGTTCACGGTCCTTCCCAAGTCATCGCTCACAAAACTTTTAGCTGGAACGACGACCAATGGCAAGGAATTCCCCTGGAAAAAATGGTCATCTACGAATTGCACGTGGGAACTTTTACTAAAGAAGGTACCTTTACAGCCATAATACCCCGCATCCCCGAACTGTTAGAATTAGGCGTTAACACCATTGAAATCATGCCCGTCGCACAATTCCCGGGCGAACGCAACTGGGGTTACGACGGTACCTTTCCCTTCGCAGTACAAAATTCCTACGGTGGAGTCAACAGCTTGAAACAACTAGTGGACGCATGTCACCAACAAGGAATGGCGGTGATCCTAGACGTTGTCTACAACCATCTGGGTCCGGAAGGCAACTATTTGTGGGGATTTGGTACCTACTTTACCGATCGCTACAAAACACCCTGGGGTAGTGCAGTTAATTTTGATGCCGCCTACAGCGACGGCGTGCGCAATTACTTTATCGAAAATGCTCTCTACTGGCTGAAAAACTACCACATAGACGCCCTGCGTCTAGATGCAATCCACGCCATCTATGATTTTGGCGCCAAGCATATTTTGGCAGAAATAGCCGGCGCCGTTGCCCAATTTTCCCAACAACAAGGACGCAAACGCTACCTGATCGCAGAAAGCGATTTAAACGATCCCCGCGTTATCCGTCCTCAAAAACTAGGTGGCTACGGTATCGATGCTCAATGGAGCGACGATTTTCACCACGCCTTGCACACAGTACTGACAAAAGAAACTCGAGGATACTACCAAGACTTCGGTAGCTTGGAACAATTAGCTAAAGCCTACCGCCACAGCTTTGTTTATGCTTGGGATTACTCTCCCCACCGTCGCCGCTATCATGGGTCAGATCCCAGCGACCGTCCTTCTTACCAATTCGTGGTGTGTTCGCAAAATCACGATCAAGTAGGAAATCGGATGCTAGGCGATCGCACCTCCTCCTTAATTTCCTTCGAGGCGCTGAAATTAACAGCAGCAGCTGTACTGCTTTCTCCCTACATACCTTTATTATTTATGGGCGAAGAATACGGCGAAACCGCTCCATTTCTCTACTTTGTCAGCCACAGCGACCCCAATATCATCCAGGGAGTACGAGAAGGAAGAAAAGCAGAATTTTCCGCTTTTTTTGCAGACAGCAACCAACAAACTCCAGACCCGCAAGCTGTAGAAACATTCGAACGCTCCCGCTTGCATTGGGAAATGCGTCACCAAGGTAAACACCAACAACTGTGGTCGTTCTATCAAAAACTACTTCAGCTAAGACGAGAAATTCCCGCCTTGACTAACTTAGATCGCAATCACCTCAAAGCAGCAGTAATCAAAACAGAAAAAGTTTTGCAACTACAACGCTGGTGTCAAAACAATCAAATCCTCGCCTGGCTTAACTTTAGCCCAGAACCAGAAGAAATTGCAGCCACCCTTCCCCCGGGAAGCTGGAAACAACTTCTTGACTCTGCTGCATCAACATGGGGAGGTAACGGTTCCCCCTTACCAGATAAACTTGCAGCTCCAGCACAAAAAACAATAGTACTAAATCCCCACAGCGTTGTTGTTTACAGCAGCGACTAAAAATTCCACCATCCAGATTGAAAAAACTTGTCGTCCATCCTTATATTCACGGCGATGATGCAGATACCGACAGCAACTTATCGAATCCAGTTTACCCCAAAATTTGGTTTTGCCCACGCTGGTGCGATCGCTTCTTACCTAGCACAACTGGGAATTTCTCATATCTACGCCTCTCCCATTCTCACCGCCAGAAAAGGTAGTACCCACGGCTATGATACCGTCAACTGCAACGAAATCAACCCAGAACTAGGAGGAAGAGAACAATTTGAAGAATTAATCCAACAACTCAACCAACTGCGCATCGGATGGATACAAGACATCGTACCCAACCACATGGCTTTTGACAGTCAAAACCAAATGCTTGTAGACGTTCTAGAAAATGGTTTTGACTCCCAATATCGAGACTTCTTTGACATTACCTGGAACCATCACTACCCAGAAAATCGAGGTAAAGTCCTAGCACCTTTTTTAGGAAAATTTTGTGGAGATTGCTTAGAAAGCGGCGAACTGCAACTCCAATACGACGAAAGTGGCTTAACCATTAACTATTACTCGCTTAAATTTCCCATCCGCATCGAATCTTACTATCAAGTTTTAACCTACGACCTGGGACGTCTGCGGGAAAAATTAGGTAGAGACCACCCAGATTTCATGAAACTTCTCAGCGTTCTTTACATGTTGAAGTACACTCCGTCTGGAGAAGAAGGTAGAGAACGCTACGACCAAATCGCAATTATCAAAAGAATGTTGTGGGAACTGTGGAATGATAGTCCCCATGTCAGAAAATTTATTGAAGAAAATATCCGCATCTTTAACGGAGAACCAGGACAACCTGAAAGCTTTAATTTATTAGAAAGCTTGCTTTCCGAACAATTTTTCCGCCTTTCTTACTGGAAAGTAGGAAACGAAGAACTTAATTACAGACGCTTCTTTACCGTCAATGAACTAATTTGTCTTCGCATAGAAGAAGAGAAAGTTTTCGATCAAACCCATTCTTTAATTTTGGCATTAGTTAAAGAGGAAAAATTTAACGGCTTAAGAATCGACCACATAGACGGACTGTACGATCCGGCCAAATATCTTCTTCTTTTGCGAGAACATGCTCCCGACGTTTATTTGGTAGTCGAAAAAATCTTAGAACCTAAAGAAGAATTACCCATCACCTGGCCAATTCAAGGAACAACAGGATACGACTTTCTCAACCAAGTAAACGGAATTTTTTGTCTGCAATCTAGCGAACAAGAATTTAATGACATTTACCATCGCTTTATTGGCAAACAAGTTTCCTGCGAAGATCTAATTGACCAGAAAAAACGACTGATTATTAATAAAGACTTGGCAGGAGATATCGATAATTTAGCCCACCTGCTCAAACAAATTTCCGTACGCTATCGCTACGCCAGCGATTTCACCATGTACGGTCTCAAAGCCGCTTTAGTAGAAATTTTAGCCGTTTTCCCCGTTTACCGCACCTACATCAGCAGTCTGGGAGCTAGCAAAGCAGATAAGGAATACATTCAGCAGGTCCTAGACCGCGCCAAACAAAATATCCCCAACTTCCTCAACGAGCTGAATTTTATCGAAAAGTTTCTTCATTTAGATTTTGATAACTCCCTAAAGGAAGAAGACAAAGAACAATGGTTGCATTTTGTTATGCGGTTGCAGCAAATGACCGGACCGCTAATGGCAAAAGGTGTGGAAGACACTGTTATGTATGTGTATAATAGGTTGCTTTGTTTAAATGAAGTCGGTTCTCATCCCGGTAACTTTGGCATTTCTTTAGAAGAGTTCCATACCTTCAATCAAAATCGCTTTGCATCGTGGCCGCACGCTATGAAAACACTACTTCTACTCATGACACAAAACGAGGAGAAGATGTTAGGGCCAGACTGAATGTTCTTTCAGAAATTCCCGAGGAGTGGGAGAAAAATTTGCAACAGTGGCGAGAAATCAATGCAGCGCAAAAAGTGTCCGTTGACGGACGAGATGTACCGACAGCAAACGACGAGTACTTTTTCTATCAAACGCTAATAGGTTCTTTTCCTTTTCGAGATGAAGAGTATCCCCAATTTGTAGAGCGGATGCAACAGTATATTATTAAAGCTATTCGCGAAGCAAAAGTCCATACCGCGTGGCTCAAACCCGATAGCGATTACGAAAATGCCTTTACTGAATTTGCCCAATGTGTACTCAAAAATGACACAGACAATCCATTTTTAGAAGCTTTCCGTCCCTTACAACGGAAAGTCCAGTTCTATGGCGTTTTTAATTCTCTTTCTCAGACACTGCTAAAGTTCACCGCACCTGGAGTTCCCGATACTTACCAAGGAACAGAACTTTGGGATTTAAGTTTAGTAGATCCAGATAATCGGCGTCCGGTAGACTACCAAATTCGGCAAGAGTATCTGCAAGATATTAAAACTCAAATCGAGACCGATTTGCCAAGTTTGCTTGCCCAACTGCAGCAAAACCCAGAAGATGGACGAATTAAGCTGTTTTTGATTTATCAGCTTTTGCAAGCACGCAACCAACACCTGGATTTATTCCAACGGGGAGTATACTCGAAACTAACTGTTGCTGGTAGCTTAAAAAGTCATATCGTGGGATTTACCAGAGAGTTGGGAGATAAGAAAATTATGGCGATCGCTCCCCGCTTTTTCACCTCTTTAATCAAAGAAGGAGAATATCCCCTCGGTGAAAAAGTTTGGCAAGAAACCCGTATTGTTCCCCCTGCTGGTTCTGGTGCAGTTTGGCAAGATGCGATCGCCGGACAACAAGTACAAGGTGAAGATACCCTTTGGGTACGGGATATTTTGCAACAATTTCCAGTAGCATTGTTGATTAATCAACCAAATTAACTGTGCAAAATATTTCTCCAAAATATCTTTTGCTAACTTACAAGCTCATTGCTGTGCAGTGGAGAGCACCAGCAATGGAAGCTGCGGAAGCTTTATCTATCCTGAGTTTGATTTATCTAAAAATCTATTTTCTCACCATAGAAATGATGGCTTGGTGTTAGTAAAAATGAGGTTGCTGTAGCTAGCTGCAAAGGCAACCGTTTTTGTCGTTGGCATCTTTTCCTTGAGATTTCGCCCGTTATGCCTTATCAAACTATTGACGATCTACCGGATTCAGTAAAAACACACCTTCCCAAACACGCTCAAGAAATTTTTCTCGCTGCTTTTAATAATGCCAAAAAAGAATATGGTTCGGAAGAAACTCCTTTTCGCGTTGCTTGCAGCGCCGTCAAGCGAGATTATGAAAAAGGCGAGGACGGAAAATGGCATAAAAAATCAAAGTAAAAAGAAGCTAGAATACAGCTATTACAGTCACAGCTTTTTTCCAAACAAAAAAAGCCTGCTGTGCAGGCGAATTAAAACACAACAGAAATAAGAAAAAAAATTTTTATCTAGCTGAAATATTTCATCTCTTCTTCTAATTGGCGAATTAGCTTTTCGTCGCCTCTGGTTCTGGCAACTTCTAAACGATGCTGCAAACTTCTTTGGATATTCTCTCTGTGAATTTGTCGTGCTCTTTGTGCAGCTTCTAATCTAGTTGTCATAAGCATTACCTCTTTATAATCTTGGCATTTTTGTCTTGCAATCCTAACATATCAAATTTTTCGTTATATATGCTACAGAAAAAATAAACTTAATCATATAATCATCTTCGAGCATGAGTTGAAAATCAAATGGAGCGACAACCACTTTTGACTTTGCTCAGCGACTTTGGCGCTCGCGACGTGTATGTGGGGATAATGAAAGGAGTTATTGCCCAGATCAACCCCAAGCTGGTGATGGTAGACTTAACCCACGAGATCCCACCACAAGATATCGCAGCAGCAAGATTTTGTTTGATGGATGCCTATGCTTATTTTCCGGTGGGAACGGTGCACCTGGCAGTGGTAGATCCAGGTGTGGGAGGAAAAAGAAGAGCGATCGCCATCGAATTCGACAATGGATTTTTAGTAGGACCGGATAATGGTATCTTCAGCGGAGTATTGAGTCAAACTCCCGCCATCACAGCAGTAGAACTAACAAACCGTCAATATTGGCGCACTCCTCAACCCAGCAGTACTTTTCACGGTAGAGATATTTTTGCACCGGTTGCAGCGCATATTGCTAGTGGTGTCCCCCTCCAGCAACTAGGACAAGAAATTGACCCCAAAACTTTAATTGAGCTAGAAATAGGCAAAATTTCTTTCCAAAGCAACAGTATTACAGGTTCCATTCAATACATAGATCGCTTTGGCAACCTTGTGACCAACATTCCTGGAAGTTACGTGCAAAACAAAAGTTGGAACGTCCGCATAGGCGAACAAATCATTAACGGACGCAACACTTATGGAGACGTTGCAACCAAACAGGCGATCGCCCTTGTGGGTAGTCACGGTTGGGTAGAAATAGCCATTAATAGCGGTAATGCTCAAGCTCAGTTGCAGGTGAATTTGGGAGATACCGTACAAGTTTGCTACACAGATGTTAGCTAGGAGCAAAATTCTTTAACGCTTTGCTTTTGCCAGGATTCATCAAACCGTAGGGATCGACCATTTCCTTGAATTTTAACTGTTCTGGATCTATAAGTTTTCGACCACCGTCTTCAATAATGTAAGTGTGGGGATTGGCAATAAAAACACCTTGTTCTTCATGAGCGCGGATAATTTCCTGGAGGCGTTCTTCACAACTGTAGCGTAGGAGTTGTAACGCCGCAGGTACAGCTGTACCGTTAACCCGGATAAATTCCAAATGCATCATCACCTCCTCCCCGTAAAGGCGATACATGCGCTCCACGAGTTCAAGGCTTTTATCAGCAGGGAAAATACTTTGCAGGTACGTGATGGAGGTATCAACCGCACGAGCGTGTAAAGTGGTATGATTCCAAGTAAATTCTAATAAATTTACGCTTTTGCCACTTTCCTGGGCGTGTTTTTGATAGGTAATCTGACCATTGTATTGTCGCACCAAGCCAGGCAACAGTTCCAAACTATTTTCTGCAATCATTAATAAAGCAGCATGAGTATTGCGGGGAATATATGATTGCAAAGGATGGAAATATTGAGGGATGGGAGATGCAAAAACACCAATTTCTTTTTTGATCATGCCATCAGCATCCGCAAGAGCTTGTCCGAATTTTGCCGCCGCCATAAATTCTGGGAAGGTAACAATTACCTCTACCCACGCATAAGCTGGTGCGAGGGGAATTTCCACTTCGGTGATGATACCATTAATCCCCCAAGCGTGGTTAACCTTCTGCACATCATCGCCGCGCAGTTCCAGCGTGCGTGGTTCGTCTTCTAAGGTGACAACTTGCAGTCCGAGGAGATTCCCGCGATCGCCTAACAACCCGTATTGTATTGACCCTATTCCTCCACTACCACCAGCTACAAATCCTGCTATTGTTGCTGTACGGTAGGTAGAAGGTACCATCCGCATTTCCCAACCAACTTCCCGTGCTTTTTTATCCAATGCTGCCAATCTTACTCCTGCTTGCACTCGCGCTGCTGCAGACCTGACCCAGTGAATTTTATCCATCTTTGTCATATCTACGATCGCACCACCGCACAGCGGTACGCATTGTCCGTAATTTCCCGTTCCCGCACCCCGAACCGTAAGGGGAATGCGGTACTGGACGCAAGCTTTGGCAATTTTCAATACCTCCTGTTCGCTAGCAGGACGCAGGGCGACATCCGCGACTTTTCCAGTTAATTTTGGAACCAGAACCGGGCTAAAGCTGTGGTAATCTTGAGATAACTTTACTAATTGATTCGGATCGGTAATAATTTCAATTTCTGAGAGAGCATCAATAAAAGCCTGGAGGTTGAATGATTTACCGGCTGTTGCTGTCATGGTTTTTGATAGTTCAGGTCTTTGGAAATTAAATTTGGGTAGCAGTAATTATCTTGTCTGACAAGGCGGCAGTTTGCAAACTGTGATTACCAGTGTTTTGTCAATAGAGGTAAAAGACGGCGTTGGCGAGAACTTTGAAATCTTTTGGCAAGCAAAACACAGGCAAATAAAATTGTTGACAGCAGTACCACGCTTGCTCCGGAAGCTATATCTAAGTAATAGCTCAAGTAAATACCCGCGAATGCGATCGCAGTTCCCAAAATACCAGAAATAATTACGATCTGACCAAAGCGATCGCTGAGCAATCTAGCTATAGAAGCAGGAATCACCACTGCAGAGATAATCAAAGTTACCCCCAATACTTTTAGAGTTGCTACTAATAAGGTTGCCAGCATTAAAGCAAACAAAGTATCCATTGCTATCACAGGTACTCCGTGAACCTGCGCAACTTCCCGGTCAAAACACCAGAAAAGTAGAGGACGATAAAAAATAAATATCAAACTTAAAAGCACTACGGTTACTACCACAACCACCCAAAAATCGCTGGGTGAAACGCCCAATACATTACCGAACAAAGCAGCTTCAAAGTTTTGGCTAAAGCGACGGTAAGTACTAATTACTGCTACCCCCAAAGCAAAACTAGCCGTCGTGACAATACCGATGGCCGCATCAGAATAAATTTTTCGTCCCGTCAAATACTGGATTAACAAAGCTGCTGCAAAACCCCAAACCCCAGAGCCGATGTAAAAATTTAAACCCAGCACGTAGCTAAGGACAGCTCCCCCTAAAATAGCATGGGACAGACCGTGGGCAATATAGCTCATACGACGAGTAGTAATATAAACTCCCATAACGCCACACAACAATCCTGCCATCATTCCCACTAAAACGGCACGAGTAAAAAATTCGTAGCGAAACGGTGCGACAATAAAATCCATAACTCGTCAACTGCTAGCTTTGTGATTAGAATTCTTTAATATTTGAGGCAAGTTATTATGCATTTGGTGGCGCAGGGAAGTATCGCCACTGGCAATTAAAATGCGGTCTTGGTATTGGAAAACAACCATTTCTCCACCAAATGTTTTTTCCAAGTTTGCAGAAGTAAAAACATCAATAGGTTGACCTTGAGCGACCAAACCATGGTTAAAACATATAACCCAAGGAAGATGACTCGCTACGGAATTAAGGTCGTGGGTAGAAAGCAAAATTGTCAAACCTTGCTGGTTCAGATCGGCTAAAAGATGTAACAATTCGTGCTGGACGTGCAAGTCAGAACTGCTTGTGGGTTCGTCTAAAAGTACCAGTTCTGGTTCTCCAGCTAAAGCACGGGCGATGAAAACTCGTTGTTGTTGTCCACCAGATAGCTCACCAATGGGTTTGTGAGCAATATCAGCTACCCCAACCCGTTCCAAAAAATCCAGGGCAATTCTGCGATCGCTTGGCAACGGCCAGGGAAAGAATTTCTGTTTTTGGTAACGCCCCATCATCACCACTTCCATTGCTGTGACTGGAAAAGTCCAATCCACTGTTTCCACTTGGGGTACGTAACCTACCTTTGGTGGTGCAACTTTTGGCTTGAGTCGCTTTCCTCGGAACCAAATTTCCCCAGCCCAAGGAGCAACCAAGCCTAAAATAGCCTTGATTAAAGTAGTTTTACCACAACCAGAAGGCCCGACCAAACCAGAAAGTTGACCCGGATAAAGCTTTAAATTCACCCCCGCAAACACTAGCTGCTCTTGATAGCCGCAAGTAAGGTTTCTCAGCTCGAGTATCGGTTCCATGAAATCGGGCGCCCCTGCTACTTTGTTTTCGTAGTTGCGGCGGTTGCTGTTGGTCCCACAACATTAGCAGTGTTGAGACTGTCAACCAACTTGGGATTACCCCCCAAACCAGAAGCAATAATCCGCAGATTGTTTGCCATCATGCCAATGTATGTGTGCTCGGGATTGGTATTTTCCATGGCATTAGCCGATCCCTGACCGGGTAACTCATCATCTGCGGTATTAGCTGTTTTCACCTTGGCTTCGCGAGCAATTTGTTCTTCTACCTTACTGGGGTATACTTCCGAGCCAAAAATCGCCGGAACGCCTGTTTTGCGAATTTGATCGATGAGTTTTGCCACATCTTGGGCTGAAGGTTCCTTGAAATCTGAAGGTTGGATGGCACCAATCACCTCAAAACCATATTCCCGCGCCCAATATGCCCAGGAGTCGTGGTACGTTAAAAGTTTGCGGTTTTGAGGAGGAATACTCTTGACGACTTCCCGTGTTACCCGATCTAAATCGTCCAGGCGTTTTTCGTAGTTTTTCAAATTTGTCGCATAGTAATCCTTACCTGCAGGATCTAAAGCTGTTAGTTGTTGAGCTGCCAGTCTCGCATAAACTTTAGCGTACTTGGGATTTACCCACAAGTGCGGGTTAGGGTCTCCCTTTTCTTTGGGAAAGCTAAAGTCGAACAACCACTGGTCTTGTGAAATCGTGTGGCTGCCAAGTTCGTAAATTTTAGCTTCTTTTGATTTGGAAGCTTTTGCCAATTTTGCCGTTGGCGTTTCCAAATGCAAGCCGTTGAGAATAATCAAGTCAGCTTTGGACAGCACATCGGCGTCGCTCGGACGCGGTTCGAAAGTATGAGAGTCGGTACCTTCAGGAATAATACCTTTAACTTCTGCGCGAGCGCCCGCTATATTACTAACAATGTTGGTTAGTGGAGCTACCGTTGTTACAACTAAGGGTTTTTTTTGAGTTTTATTTTGTACGGTTTTGACAGCAGCGGCACTTTCGGAAGGACTGGGAGATACTGCTGTGTTCTGGGTCGTACTGCAAGCTACCAGCGTGAAGTTCAGTACCAATAGCAATGCAGAAGTCTTTTTCATTTCCAGATCGCAAATAAAAAAATTTTATAGCTACTTCCTTTTGAGTAAATCAACTTATTTTTTCGCCGGCAATGCCCTATCGGGGCATTTTTTAACAAGTTTTATCTTTTTTTAAAAAAAATCTGCTTGGAGTGTGAGGTGTCTCCAAAATCAAATTTATAAATTTCTTCTTTGGATAGATGTTTTTGCCAGAATTCAAATCTAGACTCAGGTTTTGATAGGGATTTTTACCCATGCTTTTTGATTGACGCTCAACAGCGCATACTTCCACAGATTAAAAAAGCTCTACTTTTTCCATTCCAGCAAACTTTTTTTTAACTTCACTCATAGCCTTTGCTGTTTCACCGCAAGTGCGCAAAGTGGGAAAAATCTTTTCTGGATTTGCTAAACCTTTAGGATTAAAAACTTGTCGTACCCATTGCATTGTTTCTAAATCAGCTGCTGTAAACATTTCCGACATGTAACATTTTTTATCTGCACCAATGCCATGCTCGCCGGAAATACTACCACCAACTTTTACACATAATTTGAGAATTTCTCCACCTAATTCTTCCACTTTTTCTAATGCCCCAGCTACAGAATTATCATAGAGAATTAATGGATGAAGATTGCCATCGCCAGCATGAAAAACATTGGCAATACGGTAGCCGTATTTTTGACTCAACGCCTCTATTTCTCGCAATACATAAGGTAATTGAGTACGAGGAATTACTCCATCTTGGACGTAATAATCTGGACTTAAATAGCCAGCAGCAGCAAACGCAGCTTTGCGTCCTTTCCACAATTTCAACCGTTGTTCGGGATCGCTTGCAGAAGTTACGTTCCGCGCACCGTTTTGCTTGCAAATTTCTACTACTCTTTGTTTATTTGCGGCCACTTCTACTTCTAAACCGTCGATTTCTATTAATAAAATTGCAGCCGCATCTCGAGGATAAACATTTAACGCTGTAACGTCCTCTACTGCGTTAATGCTCAGATTATCCATGATTTCCATGCCGCCAGGAATAATTCCCGCACTGATAATATCAGAAACACTAGCTCCTGCAGCTTCAATGCTAGTAAAATCTGCCAGCAAAACGCAGACCGATTCTGCAGCTTTAAGAATTCTCAGCGTAATTTCTGTAGCAATACCCAATGTACCTTCGGAACCAACAAATACACCTGTTAAGTCATATCCAGGCGTTTCCGAAATTTCTCCCCCTAAATCTACAACCGAGCCATCTGGGGTGACTATTTTTAATCCTAAAACGTGGTTCGTAGTCACGCCGTACTTCAGACAGTGTACTCCACCAGAGTTTTCCGCAACGTTACCACCAATAGAACAAATAATTTGGCTGGAAGGATCGGGAGCATAGTAAAATCCAGCACCACTTACAGCTTGTGTTACCCAGCTATTAATAACTCCTGGTTGAACGATAACGCGCTGATTTTCTAAGTCCACTTTCAGTATTTTACGCATTAAAGAAGTAACTATTAAAACACTATTTACCACGGGCAAAGCACCACCCGATAAGCCAGTACCAGAACCGCGAGCAATAAAGGGAACGCAGTATTTGTTGCATATCTTTACGATCGCCGCTACTTGTTCTGTAGTTCTGGGTAGTACCACCACTGCTGGGCGCTGGCGATAGCTGGTTAGTCCATCGCATTCATAGACAATTAGTTCTTCCCGACGTTGGATTACATTATTTTTACCAACTATAGCTTCGAATTCTCGAACAATAGGTTTCCAGTTGTGTTGTTGTTGATCTTGGCTGAGCATGGGTTGAAAAAAATATGGCAATATTTGAATGACCGTATTCGTTGCGATCGCCTCTATATTTTTAGGATAATACCTAGCAGCCCTGCTTCGAACTCATAACTTACAGCTAGCTATAGGTTAATTTTAGAAACAAAAGACAACGCGCCAGTGCATAAAAGTTTCAGAAACAGCTACGTATCTTTCAATAACTGACTTCCAAACTAAGTAACCTTGACCGTTTAAATGCAAGCCATCTTTTGTGTATCGAACATCCAATTGATTCTCTGTATCACAAAAGTGAGAAAATAGATCGATGTATTGATAATTATATTTCTGGGCTAACTCTTGCAAGCCAGAATTCAATTTGATAATGTTATTATTGTCTTGCCAATAGAGATAAACCTGATTATTTACAGGTAAAACGCTTTGAATAAAAACTTGTGTACTTGGCGTATTCTCTTTTAATTTCTGTAAGATTATTTGATAGTTATCTAAAACTTTTTGGGCATTTTTATTACCTAACAAATCATTTATACCTATCATTATAAATATCTGTTTTGGATGGGATGCTATAATGGTGTGAAGTCGATTTAAAATTCCTATTGTTGTATCTCCAGAAATTCCCCGATTCTTGATATTAAGATTTCGGAATAACTCTGTCCATTCTCCTTCATCGGTAATGCTGTCCCCCAACATGATGATTTCTGATTCCGAAGAAGGCAGTATCTCAAATTGGCTTTGTTTGTGCCAATAATAGTAAGAAAAGACTGGATAATCAAGGTGATTCTTAATTTGGAGGTTAAATATTCTCAAGAAGTTGGATAGAAAACGAGACCGGCCAATTTTTTTGATAATAACAAAAGCCGTGACCAAAAAGCAGAAAAAATTGACACAATTGGTAATTGTGGGGAAAAACCAATCTTGAATATTCATAAATTAGTATGACTAGACAAAAAGAAATTTAATTCCACCTTAATTTAACCTGCTTTTCAGCAATTGCCAAGAAACTTCTGAATTCGCTGCCATATTCGCTCGAAAGTATGGGAGGATTGTACATCAAACCACTCAATTTCGGAAGAAGCGTGAAACCAAGTACGTTGTCGCTTGGCAAATTGACGCGTGTACAAAATAATTAATTCTTTTGCTTGCTCTAAAGAAATATTTCCAGCCAAATATTGCTTGATCTGCTGATATCCCAAAGTGTTTAGCAAGGGTAAATCTGTACCGTATTTTTGGCAAAGATACTCAACCTCATCGATCAAACCAGCTGCGATCATTTGCTCGGTACGCATCGCTATGCGATCGGTAAGATGAGCAAGGTCACAATCTAAACCTATTTGCAAAATAGGATAATGGGGAGGATTTTCTCCTTGTTGCTCGGAAATGGGACGACCGGTAACGTAAAATACCTCTAACGCTCTTATAGTTCGAACGGTATCGCGCCAATGAATTTTTTCAGCAGCAATAGGGTCAACTTGTTGTAGCATGGCATAAAGCTCAACTTGAGAAAGAGATTCCAGCTGCGATCGCAATTTTGGTTGCGGTGCTACTCTAGGAATTTTCATTCCCCGGACAATGGAGCGAATGTACAAACCAGTACCACCTACTAAAAAAAGAGGGGGACAAGGGGACAGCGAGTTTCTGCTATCTAGCTGAATGCCTCCCAAGATCAAAGCTTGCGCCCGTTCTTGATAATCTGCTACCGTCATAGTTTCCGTTGGGTCGCATATATCAATGAGATAATGGGGTACTAATTTTTGTTCAGCGGCGGTTGGTTTAGCTGTACCGATATCAAACTCCCGGTATACTTGACGAGAGTCTGCACTGAGAATGACACTACCCAATTGCCTTGCTAAAGTTAATGCCAAACTGGACTTACCCGTTGCTGTTGCCCCACAAATTACTATTAACTTAGTCATCAGTTGAGTCAGCAGATACTAAAGATGCGATCGCTTGGGTTCAGACACTTCCAGGCGGGGGTTGAACCCCTGTTTGAATTTATCATCAAACTGCTCTCAAGTCGCCTGTAAGGCTTTTGTGTTAAAATTTTGGAGTGTTTTAAACTTTTTCGCTTTTAGGCGATTTTACCCCACCTATCAGGAGAATTTTCATGACGAGCAGTTACAGTGCCGAACAGATTCAAGTTCTGGAAGGTCTGGAACCCGTCCGCAAACGACCGGGGATGTATATCGGTTCCACTGGTCCTCGAGGACTTCACCATTTGGTGTACGAGGTTGTGGATAACTCGATTGATGAGGCCTTGGCGGGATACTGTACCCATGTAGAAGTGGAACTCAACGCCGATGGTTCTGTGACTGTAACAGATAATGGTCGCGGCATTCCCACCGATATTCATCCACAAACAGGAAAATCGGCATTGGAAACTGTGCTAACCGTACTGCACGCCGGTGGAAAATTTGGTGGCGGCGGTTACAAAGTTTCGGGAGGATTGCACGGAGTTGGCATTTCTGTTGTTAACGCCTTGTCGGAGTGGGTTGAAGTCAAAGTGTGGCGAGATAAAAAAGTCCATACCCAACGCTACCAACGAGGTGTTCCCGTCACTGAATTAATCGTCAAGCCAGACAAAGAAAATCGAACCGGTACTTCTGTCAGTTTCAAACCAGATCCGGAAATCTTCACCACTGTTACCGAATTTGATTACACAACCATAGCAAGTCGCCTGCGAGAATTAGCCTATCTTAATGCTGGTGTCAAAATCACCTTTACCGACCACCGTCTGGAATTACTAAAAAGCGACCGACCCAAAGTTGAAACCTACGAGTATAAAGGCGGAATTCGGGAATATGTTGCTTACATGAATGCAGATAAGCAACCACTACACGAAGAAATTATTTACGTACAGGGAGAACGCAACAACGTTCATGTAGAAGTATCTTTGCAGTGGTGTGCTGATGCGTATACAGATAATTTACTAGGTTTTGCTAATAATATTCGCACGGTAGACGGAGGTACGCACCTAGAAGGTTTAAAGGCAGTTCTAACCCGTACTTTAAACGCTATTGCCCGCAAGCGCAACAAACTTAAAGACAATGACCCCAATCTCGCTGGCGAACATGTCCGGGAAGGTTTAACTGGCGTTATTTCTGTGAAAGTTCCAGAACCAGAATTTGAAGGACAAACTAAGACTAAACTTGGCAATACCGAAGTGCGAGGAATTGTTGATTCTTTGGTAGGAGAAGCTCTCACCGAATACCTGGAATTTCACCCTGCTGTCGCCGACGCTATTTTAGATAAAGCCATCCAAGCTTTCAAAGCTGCAGAAGCAGCTCGACACGCACGAGAGTTGGTACGCCGCAAATCAGTGTTGGAATCCTCGCCGCTACCGGGGAAATTAGCAGATTGTAGCTCTAGAGATCCCAGAGAGTCGGAAATTTTCCTTGTTGAAGGCGATTCCGCTGGTGGAAGTGCAAAACAAGGACGCGATCGCCGCTTCCAAGCTATTCTTCCCCTGCGTGGGAAAATTCTCAACATCGAAAAAACTGACGACGCTAAAATCTATAAAAATAATGAAATCCAAGCTCTCATCGCCGCCTTAGGTTTGGGTGTCAAGGGTGAAGAATTCGACCCTTCCCAGCTGCGCTATCACCGCATTGTGATCATGACCGATGCTGATGTCGACGGCGCCCACATTCGCACTTTATTGTTAACTTTCTTTTATCGTTACCAACGAGCCCTCATTGAACAAGGCTACATCTACATAGCTTGCCCGCCATTATACAAAATAGAGCGAGGACGGAATCATTACTATTGCTATAGCGATCGGGAAAAAGATAACCTCATCAAACACGAGTTTCCCGAAAATGCCAACTATACTATTCAACGTTTTAAAGGCCTGGGTGAAATGATGCCAGAACAACTGTGGGAAACTACCATGAACCCAGCTACCCGCACTCTCAAACAGGTGGAAATTGAGGACGCTGCTGAAGCCGATCGCATTTTTACAATTTTAATGGGCGATCGAGTCGCACCCCGCCGTGAATTCATCGAAACCTACGGTTCTAAACTGGATTTGACAGAGCTAGATATCTAAATATAAAGCTACTCACTTCCTACTCGCCAGGTAATGGGTATTTGATAAAAATTGATTGCCCATTACCAACCGTTTTCAACAAGAATGTTTTTGTAAAATTTCAAGACAAAAATTCAACATTATCTGACAAATAGACTTTTTGGATACATTTATAATTTCTTATCAAAAAAAGAAAGACAATTTGGACGATTTAATGTATTAAAAATCACTTTATTTCCACCCTCACCACCGATGGTCTGGGCATTTATTGCTATATTTTTAACAATATCTTGGCAAAGAGACTCACTCGCTGGAAAGATATCTATAAACTTTCCTAGAAAAAACTAGAAAAATCCAAAACTCAGGACCTGATTGGGTAAATAAAAAATCCACTCCTTGCAGTCAGCAGTAATATTCTCGTTTACCTTGTAGTACTCTGCCTTGAGCTTGTTATCCGCCTGTCCCTTTCTGTCTTTAATGTAACTTTTTATACTATTTTTCCACCCCGACATTCTCGCCTTGTATAAAACTTATTTATCTGAATCCTGGCGGAAACAAGTGTATATTTTGCATTTTTTCGATGCAATTTTGCTTTCGGTAGGCTAACATCAATAATCTTGGCTGTTAAATCTTGGTGAAATTGATTAAAATAGCGATTATACAATTAAATAGAGTTTGTCAAGTGACAAAGGGCTGAATTTTCAGCAGCACAGCTTGTAGTTTTCAGACCTTAGTCTTTTGGTCGCTGTTGCCAAAGCCTTTACATCCCAGTTAAGGCGATCGGCTTTTTGAGCTAGAGTACCTCTATGGCAACACCATAACTTGGAGATGGAAGAATTTAATTTTATTAATTATCTACGCTGCTCCAGCTCAAAATAATATGAAAGTACTTGGGAATGACAAACAAAGATGAAAAAAAAGTAAATGTTGGTCTGGAATTTATGAAATAAATGTAAAAATGACTACGTCATAGCTTTTGAATGCAGCTAACGGAAAATTTCCTCTATTACAATGTTGTCAAGGTACATGGATTTCCACACCAGTAAGTTGACTGAAAACATTCCGGAAGAACGATGTGGCAAAAAAGACAAAAAACGGGCAAAAATTCCAGTGTATGAATATCATTTTCAGTGGTTTTTTTGGACAAGGACTTTTACCCGCTCTCACAAACCTATGGACACCACATAAAAACAGTACAACTTTTGTGAAACAGGATACAATCGGAACAGTCTTCACACAAAAAATCTTCCCACAGTCAGAATTATTCTTATGGAATGGTAATTTTTTTTAGCAAGAACACTCTTGTTTAGACAAATCAGCCAAAAATTGTGTTGAAATACAACAATTGACATTGACATAAGATGAGGAATTTACCTTCGTGGATACAACTAGCTACAACAGCGGGAAATAAATCAAAATGCTTTTTTCTCAGCAAGTAGTTACTCCTAGGGTATTTGACCAGAGATCTAAACTTGGTGTCCTGGCAACAAGATGGTAAAACTTCCGGAATTAGCTAAATTAGCTAAAAAGCCTGTTAAGAAAAAGGCAAATAGCTCACCTAGAAAGAGCAGTAATAATATCTTGATGAATTGATTCTGCAAGGAGCATGAGGAACGCGGCATGAACCAGGCTAACAACGTACTCGACAACATTTATCAGCCTGACCTAGAAATTGAGATGAATCAGCCTGAACTGTTAGAAGAACTCTTACTGGATGATGATGTAGAAGAGGACTTGCTTATAAACGATGAAGGCGAGCTAGATGAAGAATTTTTAGAACCTCAGTCTGATGAGGACGACGCTAAGTCTGGAAAAGCCGCAAAATCGCGTCGTCGGTCACAAAGCAAGAAAAAGCACTACACCGAGGATTCGATTCGCCTTTACTTGCAGGAAATTGGTCGAATTCGTCTTCTGCGGGCGGATGAAGAAATCGAACTGGCCCGGAAGATTGCAGACTTATTGGAATTAGAGCGAGTACGCGATCGCCTGCAACAGCAGTTGGAACGCGAACCCCAATACTCGGAATGGGCAGAAGCAGCAAACATGCCACTACCCCAATTTCGCCACCGCCTGCATGTTGGGCGTCGGGCGAAAGACAAAATGGTTCAGTCTAACCTGCGGCTTGTAGTTTCCATTGCCAAAAAGTACATGAACCGCGGCTTGTCCTTCCAGGATTTAATTCAAGAAGGAAGTCTCGGTTTGATTCGCGCTGCCGAAAAATTCGATCACGAAAAAGGTTATAAGTTTTCTACCTACGCTACGTGGTGGATTCGCCAGGCAATTACCAGGGCGATCGCCGATCAGTCCCGCACCATCCGCCTCCCCGTTCACCTTTACGAAACCATTTCTCGCATCAAGAAGACAACTAAGCTTCTTTCTCAAGAAATGGGCCGCAAACCCACAGAGGAAGAAATTGCCACCAGAATGGAAATGACCATTGAAAAACTGAGATTTATCGCTAAATCAGCTCAATTACCAATTTCCTTGGAAACGCCCATCGGCAAAGAAGAAGATTCCCGCTTGGGCGATTTTATTGAGTCTGACGGTGAAACTCCAGAAGATCAAGTTTCCAAAAACCTGCTGCGAGAAGATTTAGAAAAAGTTCTTGACAGTCTTAGTCCCCGCGAACGAGACGTGCTGCGGTTGCGTTACGGTTTGGATGACGGTCGCATGAAGACGCTAGAAGAAATAGGACAGATTTTCAACGTCACCCGCGAACGCATTCGTCAAATCGAAGCAAAAGCACTTCGCAAATTACGCCATCCCAATCGCAACAGCGTTTTAAAGGAATATATCCGCTAAAGTAGCCGTCTGGTCTGGGAATTGCTAAAGAAAGGAGCAAAGCAACTAACTGCTACGCTCCTTCCCAATACAAACTGTATAAAAAACCCGAGAGTGCATTATCACTCCCAGGTTGTATCCTGATTTAATCTAATATTTAGAGAATGCCCCAAAAGTGTAAAAATCCTTGACCAGAAAATAGTTCAATTAAAGCAGCAGCTAAAAAGCCAATCATGGCCAAACGACCATTCCAGATTTCTGCTTGCGGGGTGAATCCCCAACGCCAAGCATTGCGATCGTCTGTGACGGCAGTGCTAATCTTATTGGTGTCTTGCATAGGTGTCTCCAGTCTGAATTCGCTAACTTTTGCTAGCTTTGTTAATTAATATAACAATTATTTTAAGAAATGCAACTTTTTGTTGAAAGTTTTTTGTACTGTTGTAACCAATAAAAAGGTAATAACGCCTCAATACAGCGTTTTACCTAGGCTGAAAGTTTGTCGTTATTCACACCAAATTGCGATCCGTTAAAATCTCGTAACCAGTTTCTGTTACCAATACAGTATGCTCAAACTGAGCTGACAAAGAATTGTCCACAGTAACGGCTGTCCAGCGATCAGATAAAATCCGCGTATGCTTGGAACCAGCATTGAGAATCGGCTCGATCGCCAACGTCATTCCTGCACGCAATTTCACATTTGGCAGTTCGCGAGTGCGAAAATTGAAAACAGAAGGTTCTTCATGCAGGTTGCGACCGACACCGTGACCGGTAAAATCTTCTACCACACTAAAGCGATTGGCTTTGACGTGGTCTTCAATTGCCCCAGCAATATCCATCAAATAATTTCCTGCTTTTACCTGTTCGATACCTTTGTAAAGTGCTTCTTCTGCAACACGAATCAGTCTAGCTGCTTCGGGAACAACTTCACCTACAGCAATAGTGATGCAAGAATCACCGTGAAAACCTTCGTAACAAGCACCCGTATCTACTTTTAAAACATCTCCAGCACGAATAACTTTTTTGGGATTGGGAATACCATGTACAACTTCGTTGTTGATACTGGCGCAAATAGAACCGGGAAAACCATGGTATCCTTTAAAACTTGGTATTGCTCCCATTTCCCGGATACGTTTTTCTGCATGAGCATCCAAGTCCGCCGTAGTCATTCCTGGTTGAACCAGTTGAGAAATTTCTTTGAGCACGATCGCTACAATCCTTGCCGATTGTCGCATAACCTCTATTTCCCGGGGCGATTTAATTTCAATTCCCCGGCGCTGCTTTGGAGAGCGGCTATTGCGAGTTGGTTGAGATAGCAGGTTACTGAAAATGTTCATGAGAATTGGTGATTATTTGCGCCTTGCTGCCTATATGTTAATGTTTTTCTATACCAAGCGGGAGAGATACATTGCCGTTAATTGTTTCTGGCTGGGAATAATTAAAGAGACTAATAGTGGTGTTTACTTGCATCCAAAAGTAGAACTAACAAGCACTGGATAATATTTAGATTAACTTATTTTTAGTTAACCTTTTGTTTGCCAAGGGATAGAATTAAAACGCAACAAACGAAAATAATTCCGTATTTTCGCCATTACCATTCAATATTTTTTGCTTACTCGCTAGAAGAAGTAATGACGATACTTCCAGTCATACCTGCTTCTGCATGTCCTGGTATAGGACAGCGCAAACTGTATTTTCCAGGTTTAATCGCTATAAACGCCCATTCAGCCTCAGCTTTTGGTTTCAGCTCCATTTCGCGGATGGCTCCTTTGACTTCTACCTTGCCTGCTTCCACTTTTTGTGTCCAAATGTTATCAGCAAAATCTTTGGCAGTAAAATAGTGCTTTTGAGTACTGGGATTTACTAACTGCAGCGTGTAGCGTTTACCAGCTACAAATTGTAACTGATTGGGCTCAAACTTGAATTCATTAGCTGCATTGCTGAGGCTGACTGTAACTTTTATTGGCTCCTGTTTCAGGAAATCCCCGGTAGTACCAGCCGCCAGTGCCAAACTAGGAGCGGTCGCCCAAAAACAAACCAGCAATATTGCCGTTAGACACCTGCATTGCCAAACCCGCAAGAAAGCTTTTGCAACCAAGCCGATCATAGTCCTTTGTCTCGAGAAATTAATAGCTAATTTTTGTTTGTACCATTAGCCACGAGCCGTTAGCTATTAACTTTTTTTACCTTAACTGATGACCCAGCTACTGGTTGACATTCTCACCGCCCTCCAAGGACGGCGATTCTTGACGGATTTTTTTGGAAACTTACTGGCGAAGTTTTGTTAACACCCGAATAAATTCTAACGGTAAGCCATCAGCGTCAGCAATAAAAGTAACTTCGTAAATGCGATCGCCTATCTGCTGCTGTGTCGGTTCTAAAAGTACCTTTAGCGGTTGCAATTGTTCTGGTTGACTTTGTGCAGCCAACACAAAGCGCTCTTTTAAACTTGTTAACCAGCTAGGTAAATCACTGACCAGTTCAGTCAAATCGAAAGACAAGTGATAGTATCCTACATAGTGTTCGTCAGCAAACGCATCTGGAGCTGGCTTTGGTTCAGGTATTTGGATAAGTTCAATTCTGCCGCCTAGTCCTTCCATCCAACAAGCAAGAGTATAACCTGTAGTGAAGCGTTCGCACACTGTAAACCCCAGCTGTTCGTAGAAGGCGATCGCCCGATGAATATTGGCGGTTCGAATCGAGGCATGATGCATATAAATAGGCGACTGGAGACTGATTAGTAAAAATATAGACTCACAAATCAAAAGCTCTCGACTAGAGAAAGAACAGGAAATTCTTATTTTTCATATTTTCACTACTCGATTGTGAATCCCCAGTCCAACTACCCTGGTTTACTCAAACAATCTAAAATAAGGGTAGCGTACCGGTACACCGGGTTCCTTGTCCAGATCGAAATTAATCACTTCCCAACAAGGTTCTTCTGAGGGATCGGGACTAAACTCCACTGGTAAACCGTACAAACGGGCGCCAGAAGTTGCTTCCGACTGTCCTCCTCGCCAAGGAGTGCTGCGCTCTAGGTAACCGCTCATCAATTCTTGATAGCGGCGAGCAATAATCACTCGTGTGGCTCGATAACCCTGAGTGTATAGTTTGTCGAGCGCTTCGTGAATTTCAAAACGAATGCCATCGGGATGGGTATGTTGCCTGTACCATTCTCCATTCCACCTGCGCCAATGACGCCCAGACTGTAAATGTATTAACTCTCCAGTTTTGGGATTAGCCTCAAACGCCCCGTGACGGGGACACAAATAGGTATCTGTTAGTGTCAGTGCCGGAATTGTCTGGCGACAGTGAGGACACTGAATTTCGGGACCAAATATTGGGTACTGCAAGCCTGGATTCATCATGAAGTGCGTACACGAAGAATATTGTTGTCTTCAGTAGTGACGTTGGTATTTTTTACACTTGTGCGCCACATGATTGGGGTACCTAACTTACTGCTGTGCCTCAGTGAACGGTCTTGGTGCCGTGATATTCTGGTTTTGTAACCAGTTTTCAAGGTTGGAATTTCTCCAGTGTTCCTGAGTACCATATTCATAATTCATATTCTATCGTGTCAAACGCTTTCTACTGGTCTTGTGCGGACATTTCTCAAGCTGCTTTTATCGCTCCCAATGCTGTAGTACTGGGAGCAGTGCGTATAGCAACAGGAGTAAGTATTTGGTATGGAGCAGTTGTTAGAGCAGATATAGAACGCATTGAAATTGGTGAATGTACAAATATTCAAGATGGAGCCATTCTCCATGGAGATCCAGGTCAGCCCACCATACTAGAAGATCGCATTACTGTCGGACATCGTGCTGTGGTTCATTCTGCCTACGTCGAAAGAGGTAGCTTAATCGGCATTGGCGCAGTAATTTTAAATGGAGTGCGAATTGGTGCTGGTAGCATTATCGGCGCTGGCGCAGTAGTCAATAAAGATGTTCCACCCAAATCCCTCGTTGTTGGCGTACCTGGAAAAGTAATACGCCAAGTTACAGACACCGAAGTTGCACAACTGCTCGAACACGCCGAACGTTACAAAAAATTAGCACTGTTTCATGCTGGTAAGGAAACGGATATGGGTTTTATCCCCCCCTCTTGAACAAGGAGAAAAAGGAGGAGAACAACCAACTGGGCAGGTAAGAATCCTGACAGATTTGTAAATATTCTTTACATAATTGATTGAGAAAAGTTGCCCACTTGGGCTAAAAATAAAAATGAGAACAGTTGATAAAAGTTTAAGCTCTATTTAACAGAGAGGTTCTAGATATGGACTTAGATATGCGTTTGTTTATAGTATTGGCGCCGATCGCCATTGCCGCCGGTTGGGCAATTTTTAATATTGGTGCCGCTGCTTTAAATCAATTGCAAAACTTTTTAAATAAAGAAGCCTAAACCGCACCCTGCATCGTTTCGCCAAAAAAACCGACTGTTTCTCTAGACTAGAGACAGTTGGTTTTATTTTTGACTCATTAGTGGTTAGTAGCTAGTTGTAACAACTAACAACCGACTACTATATCCTAACTACCTACTTATGGCTATCGACTCCTTACTCAAACCCTTTCAACGCTTTGGTGTTAATCTCGGACTGGAACGCATCCAAAAATTATTGGCAAATCTCGGTAACCCCCATCACCAAGTTCCCATTGTCCATGTTGCCGGTAGCAACGGTAAAGGTTCTGTTTGCGCCTATCTTTCTTCAGTACTCACACAGGCAGGTTATCGTACCGGACGCTATACATCTCCTCACTTAGTCGATTGGACAGAGCGTATCTGCCTCAACCAAGAGCCTATTTCCCCAGAAGATTTTTATCAGTTGCTACTACAAGTTCAAGCGGCGATCGCTCCTATTGATGAGCCACCAACTCAATTTGAAATAATTACGGCAGCAGCTTGGTTGTATTTCGCCCAGCAACAAGTAGACATAGCGGTCATAGAAGTTGGATTGGGGGGACGATTGGATGCTACAAACGTTTGCGATCGCCCTGCAGTCACCATCATCACATCCATTAGCCGCGAACATTGGCAAAATCTTGGACCTACCATTGCCGATATTGCCAGAGAAAAAGCTGGCATTCTCAAACCAGGATGTCCTGCTGTCGTTGGACCTTTACTGCCAGATGCCGAAAAAGTTGTGCGATCGCGTCTTGTAGAACTGCAATGCCCTGCTTTTCGGCCTGCAAGCGCACGTCAAATTGCCACAGGATGGGCAGAATATAAATCAATTATAAATCCAAACCGCACGATTAAGTATCCCTTATCCCTACAAGGACAAATTCAATTAACCAATTCCGCATTGGCTTTAGCAGCTGTAGAAATTTTGCAAACAAAAGGCTGGCAGATTCCTCCAGCAGCTATTACTAACGGCATGGCAAAAACTAAGTGGCCGGGGCGAATGCAATGGACAAGGTGGAAAAACCATAAATTATTGCTTGATGGCGCCCATAATTCCGCCGCAGCCAAAGTTTTACGGGATTACGTAAATACCCTAGATATTCCCGCGGTTAGTTGGGTAATGGGAATACTTTCCACAAAAGACCACAGTGATATTTTTAAAGCTTTATTGCGAGCAAACGACCGATTGTATTTAGTACCCGTACCAGATCGCAGTTCAGCTTGTCCTGAGGAATTAGCTGTAATAGCAAAACAAATTTGTCCTGATTTAAGTTTTTGCAGTCCTTATCCAGATTTATTCTCAGGGTTAGAAGCAGCTTTTAGCTTCACGGAGAATTTAGTCGTTTTGTGTGGTTCGCTTTATTTAGTAGGGCATTTTTTAGAAAGTACAAGAATCAATCAAATAGAAAGCTTAGCCTGAGGTACGTTGCACAAGAGATTGCTAAATAAAAGTATTTCTTCCACCCAGCCATAAAGTTGCTCGATACAGTTAAATAAACTCTAATTATCTTAAGCGTGGCTTTGTCTTGAGAAAGGGGAGTTAAGTAATGGGTAAATTGTAAATGTTGACCAGTTACTACTCCCACAAAAACTAACTAACTTGTTGTATTGTTCCACTCTCGCGCTGCATCTTCTACAGCTTGCTCTACGGTTTTTTCACCCAGCATAGCTGCTTGCAAATTCTCATAAATTGCCTTTTGCAAAATATTGAAATTTTTCAGAGTCGGAGTTAGTACTTCTGCTTGTTGTAATTGACTGGCGCTAATGACCCGCGCTTTATCTATCGTGGAAGCATTGGCTGGTAGATCCTGAAAGTAACTATCAGATAGTGCCTTAATTGTAGACGGCAAGACATTCGCTTGTTTGGCAAAAGCTAGCTGGTTTTCGTCATTGGTAACAAACAAAGCAAATTTCACGGCAGTATCAGGGTGTTTAGTATCGCGGGGAATAACAATGTTCATAACAGCCACATTTTTTTTGCCTGTTTTACCAGTAATTTGAGGTGCAACGTCAGAAGATTTAGCGATCGCCGGTGCGTTTTTACTAATTTGCTTCAAAAATTCCGGACCGGATTCTAATATAGCGGTTTCTCCAGCTTGATACAGTTCAATTGCATGACGGTGTCCCTGCGTTAATACTTCTTTGGGAAGCAATCCTTTTTTATACAGATCTACCCAATACTGAAATGCTGCTTTACCCTCTGGTGAATTAAAAGCAGCTTTACCTTCGGAATTTACTAAGGTCACTCCCATCTGCACAAAAGACTCTAAAACTTCTCCGGAATCTTGCGGAACGAAAGTAATAAAAAATGCATACTTGCCAGTTTTCTCTTTAATTTTTTGCGCTGCTTCTGCTAATTCAGTGTAAGTACCGGGTACTTTATTTATACCTGCCTGTTTTAATAAATCAGTGTTATAAATAGTTAGTCGTGTGGTGAGATACCAGGGTATCCCAAAACTCTTACCAGAGATCGTACTAGCTTTCCATATATTCGCTAGATAGGAGGAACGAACATCATTTGGAATCTTTGCATCTAAATCCAACCAGGCATTTCGACCTGCTAATTGCGATGCAAAATCTGGATTTAAGTTAACAACATCAGGTGGCGTTTTTGCGGAAACAGCTGTTAAAATTTTATTTTCCATTTCCGCCCAAGGTATATCTACCCAGTTAACCTTTACACCTAAATTCTGGGACTCAAAATTGCCAATCAGGTTTTGGAAGTAGTCAGTAAATTGAGGTTTAAGTTGCATAGTCCAAAACTCAATTGTTGCTGCTTTTGGAGGAACCTGTTTTGTAGTTGTACTAACGTTATTCGTGCTGCAGCTAACAATCCAACTTGTTAACAAGCCGAGTAGCATCCAGATAATTAATTGTTTGAATTTTCGAAATTGTATCATCGTGTTTTTTTGAATTCGAGTGAGGTGAAAGCTGATGTAGAATTTTCGAAATTATAGGCTAAAGCCAACTAAGCAGCCAGAAAACACAAACTTAGTAACATTTAAATTTTTGAATTTAACATTCATGCGGGCAAAACTGTGGTTAAAAGTTTCACGAGTCTTTTTGGCAAATCTAATAAAGGAGTTGGTATCGAACTTGCACCACAATGCGTGAATGTAGCTCGTTTACGCAAGCAACGCCAAGGTCTAAAACTAGACGCCTTAGCATCGGTACCGGTTCCAGAAGGTATTTTTGTCGATGGTCAAATAGCCGATCCTCCAGAAATGGCAAAAATTATTCAGCAGGCACTTTTAGAAAGTAAAATCAAAGCTTCTAAAGTTGCAACTGCTGTAGCAGGACGAGATTCAATTGTACGTCTCATACCCATACCAGCAGAATTAGATGATAAAGAACTGCGGGAGATGGTTTTAAACCATGAAGCAGGTTTGTATTTACCCTACCCCCGTGAAGAAGCGGATGTAGATTATCAAAAACTTGGGTATTTTGTAGATGAAGATGGCATTGAAAAGGTACAGGTACTTCTTGTTGCTACTCGCAAAGAAATAACCGACACCTACATAAAAACATTCGAACAGGCAGGATTGCAAATCGATGTTTTAGAGATTAAAAGTTTTGCCTTGATTCGGACAATTCGCGAGCAATTGCGACAATTCGGTCCGCAGGAAGCAGTGGTACTGGTTGATATAGAATTCGACAGTACAGAAATCGCCATTATTGTTAACGGAGTACCCCAATTTTCCCGTACTGTGCCAATTGGCACCTACCAAATGCAGACAGCACTTGCAAAAGCAATGAGTTTACCTGCATCGCGAGACATGGAATTGTTAAGAGGAATGACCGTTTCTTTACATCCCATGGATGGAGAGAAAACAGGCGTAACCCAGGTTAATCCTGGATTAGCAGCGATGATGCGAGTCATAGGAGAACTCACCGACGAATTGCGCCGCTCGATCGATTTCTATCTCAATCAAAGTGAAAATCTGGAAGTAGCGCAGATTTTTTTAGCAGGAGTAGGAGGTGGACTAACCCAGCTAGATGAATTTTTGACGCAACGTTTGAGTTTACCAACTTCTCAAATAGACCCTATAGGTTCCTTGTCACTACAAGTTGACGAAGAAAAATATCCCCCAGTTTTGCGTCCTGGGTTAGGAATTGTCCTTGGTCTTGGAATGCGGGAGGTATAACAGTATGTACAGTCTAGAAATCAACTTTCTCAGAGACCGCCCAGGTTATCAAAAAAATGTTGAAAAAAAAGCAAAGGTAAAGCTTCCTACCAGAAATTTAACTCCTGTTTATATAGGATTGGTATTTGGTGCGGGCTTACCGCTGCTTTCTGGAGTTGTTTGGTGGTTTTTGCAACTCAAAAATACTGAACTAGCACAGCAGATAGTCCAGTTAGAACAGGAAAACAAAAGTTTAGAAGCACAAATAGGAAGCATTAAGAAAATTCGTGCTGAAATCAATCAAATCAAAGCAGAAACCCAGGCTTTAGTTTCTATATTCGATCAAATTCGTCCTTGGTCTGCAATGTTGCAGGATTTGCGCGATCGCATTCCAGCAACCGTACAAATACAAAACATCAGGCAATTTTCACCTGCTGTAGCTGCAGACGGAAAAACTCCGCCAAACCCTGCTGCAGGAATAGAAATTAGCGGTCTTGCTCGCTCCTTTAATGACGTCAACGATTTCTTGCTGCTTCTGCAGCAATCTCCTTTCTTTAAGGCTAGCGAAGCCAAAATTATTTCAGCCGAATTAGTAGATGCACCGGTTACACCCTCGGAACTTAAAAGTGCATCCATCAAACCCCAACAAATGATCAAATACACAATTCAATCCACCATGAGCGACGTTCCTGCTTCTGAATTAATTCGGGAATTGGAACAAAAAGGCACGGTGGGACTAGTAACGCGCATTCGCAATCTGCAACAAACAGGAGTCATTCAAAGATGACGCTGAGTGAAGATTTAAAATTTATTGACAGCGGAGAATTAGACGAAGAAACATCGAACTTCCCCGTTGTCTTTGGCATCACCTTTACACCCAAAATTACCGGCATTGTTGTGGGAATATTGGGAATTGCTGGAGCAATTTTTATAGTGTTGAATTTAGTAATGCCAGCTTGGGAATCCTTTCAACAGCAACAATCAAAACAGAATGAACTACAAGGGCAAATCAATCAAAAGAAAATTGATATCCAACAAATCGACAAGGTAAAACAGGAGCAAGCACAAGCAAAACAGCAACAAAATCAAGTATTAGCATTATTTGCTAACGAGAAGACGCTGGATACATTGCTAATAGACTTGAATCGTTTGATAGAAGCTAGTAACGGTAAACTTCCTTTCAATGCTGTTAAAGCCAAACTCAGAAAATTTACCCCAGCTGCTAGCAAACCTGAACCAATCACTGATAATTCTTTAGGACCGGGAGTCAACGGGAAACTAAAACGTGCTAGCGTTAGCATAGAAATTATCGGAACCTACGAACAAACACAATCAATTATCCGTAACATAGAACGTTTGCAGCCGTTACTCATAGTTAAAGATTATCAATCTAGCTTAGCTCCAGAGCCCATTTCTGCCACTTCTGAAAAAGACAAAGTAGTACGTAGAATTGGTCCAGAACCTATTTCTACATCTTTCCAATTGCAAGCATTGATTCCCCTAAGTCCAGAAGAAGCTGCACAACTTGCTGCTAAAGCAGATCCCAACAAGAAGTAACGGGGAGTAAAAATGATGTTTGATAATTCTTGCAAACACACTAAATTTTCATGCTCCCATGATTTCTCAAACATTTCAATTCCTCAGATTTGGGAGTGTTATATAGATAAAAATTCCGGGAAATATAGAATTAATCAAGCCGATTAATCGGCACAAAAATAATTAGTAAATATATTTCCTGGTTTTCCAATTAATTGCAAAAAACTGAAGGATTAATTCAGCAATGATTCAGACCTGTCTTGACAGGGATAAGCTTCTTAGTCGGAAATTTCTTTCCAGACTTTGATAGTAAAAAATTGCACACTTTTTTGAAAATTTGGTGTTTTGTGAGGAATGAACTGTGAAACAACTTCACGGTAACGGATTAATATTAGGTGCTACTGCAATAGTTTTTTTAACCGCTCAATCAGTAAAAGCACAAGTTGCTCAAGTTACAAATGTACAATTAAAACCAGTTGATGGTGGAATCCAAGTCATTCTAACAACTTCTTCCAGCTCTCGTCCCCAAGTTTTTACTACAAAAAGGGGCAATTCATTAGTTGCAGACATTACTAATTCCCAACTGCGCTTAGCGCAAGGTAATAATTTTCGCCAAGCAAATCCTGCTCCAGGAATTGCCTCGGTAGAAATAAATCCCTTGGACGCTAACAGTATCAGATTAGTCATCACAGGAAATAATGGTACCCCTAGCAGTCAACCTGTAAAGCGAGGAACAAACGGAATTACTCTTAGCTTTACAACAGCAACAGGAGGTGCTTCAACAACGCCAGCACCAGTCTTGGGAGAGGCGCCGAACACTTCTACTCCTCCTGCTTCCATAGCTCCCAAACCCCAAGTCAGTATCGATAATACACCTGCCCAACCAGCCAAGCCGGGTCAACCACCGGTTCCAGCTCCGCCATTTTTACCAAGAGCAGTTGCTCCGCCAGTGGGA
This sequence comes from cyanobacterium PCC 7702, assembly GCA_000332255.1. Lineage (GTDB taxonomy): Bacteria > Cyanobacteriota > Cyanobacteriia > Cyanobacteriales > Nostocaceae > Chlorogloeopsis. The sequence goes on from KB235926.1 coordinate 1,194,731, forward strand.
GATATTGCTATCTCTAATATGGATGCTTCTCCAAGTATTGTTGATTTGGGAACTCAAGAACGCGTTCCTCGCCTGGTATTGCGAGATGCTCCAGTACGGGAAGTTTTGTCACTTTTGGCTCGTGCGGCTGGTTTAAATTTGGCATATGTAGGATCGACGTCATCCACACAAGGACAGCAAGGAGGAGGGGCTAGTGTCAATGAAGGACCAACAATTTCTATAGATATAGAAAACGAGCCAGTACAAGATGTATTTAATTACGTTTTGCGCTTGAGTGGTTTAGAGGCTAATCGTAGCGGACGTACTATTTTTGTGGGAACAAAACTACCCAACAGTAGCCGCGATATAGTCATGCGCAACATTCGCCTCAATCAGGTTAAGGTAGATACTGCTCTTAGTTTCTTGGTTTCTCTAGGAGCTGAAAGCGCCATTACCAGGGAAAGATTAGTTACTAGCGTTAATGCTGTACCGGTAGGTGGTGCAGCCAATACTGCGGTGACCCAAACTCAAACAACTACGGAACTGAAAGTAGAAACTCTGCGTACCGAATACAAGGATTCAACACCTTTACTGCGGGGATTACAAGCATCGGGAGATCAACGTACTAATTCTCTAACTTTGGTGGGTCCAGCAAAGTTAGTTGATATCGCGATCGCTCAACTTACTCAGCTTGATATTCGCCGTCGACAAGTGGCCATCAATGTCAAGATTATTGATGTCAATCTTTTAAATACCAAGGACTTTAACACCAGCTTTTCCTTTGGTATTGGTAAGAATTTCTTTGTCAACGACGGTGGCGCAGCGGCTTTAAACTTTGGTGGTTCTAGACCACCTACTGCTTCTGAATTAGCCAGCAGTGTGACTAATCCACCCGTGATTGATAATCCCATTAAAGGTACTCCCTTTTTGGACGCAAACAATCAACTTGTAATTCCGGGCGGAGGTCCGGGTACAACGATAGTGAATCAATCTTCCAGACCAATTACCTCGGGTGGAATTACAGTTCCACCTGGTTCGACGGTGACTCTACCCAATAGTAACACCACAACCTACCAACCAATATCGCCAGCTTCCAGTAACCCTCTCAAACCGGGTATCACGGATATCCAGCGCGGTACAAATAACATTGTTACTATTGCTGCAGACGGTACCATTAGCGTCACTCCAGGTTCTTTCGGGACAGTAACATCTGCTCTTCCTTCCTTATTCCAATTTCCGAAACGTTTTCTGTTGAGTTTGCAATCTCAAGTACAAAGCGGTAATGCCAAGATCCTCACAGACCCGACTTTGATAGTGCAGGAAGGTCAAACGGCTAACGTCAACCTCACTCAAGAGGTGGTAGGAAACCTGAAGCGACAAATCACTCGTGGTGATGGCACTTCTACGGAAGTAGTCACGGCAGAAAAAGAAGAAGTTGGTCTGACCTTGGCTGTCAAAGTTGATAGCATTGACGATAATGGTTTTGTGTCTCTTTCTGTAGCTCCCACCGTTAAAGCACCTCAAGCTCCTGCTACCATTAATTTAGGCTCGGGTAGCAGCCAACAAATATTCTTGGTGTCCGAACGCTCTTTGAATTCTGGTTTGATTCGACTGCGCGATGGTCAAACACTGATTCTCAGCGGTATCATTCAAGACTCTGACCGCACCACTGTCTCTAAAATTCCCATCTTGGGTGATATTCCTCTAATTGGTTCGCTATTTAGAAGGACAAATAAGGCGAATCAGCGCAATGAAGTGATTGTGTTGCTCACGCCTCAAATTCTCGACGACTCGGAACGCTCTTCCTATGGCTATAGCTATACTCCCAGTCCAGAAGTCAGGCAAATTCTCGAACGTCGCGGTTTGCAAATTCCTAGGCGGTGAGGAGAAAAACACAATTCTCTACCTGTATTGTTTCTCATAGTTCTTCAGACCAAGTGCAAATCTCTTCAGTTAACTGCAGAATTTGTTGCGAGCATCGGAAGAATTATCTGTTGTGAATCTCCCCACGCTGATATTACCAAGCAAGGTGGACAGCGGGGGCTTCTTCTCATCCCTTCAAACTTTTTGTTTTGGGGGTGTAGCAATTCCCCATTTAATAAGCTTTGCTTCCAGCTGTTTAATAAATTGCAAGTCTTCTTCTGGAAAGAATTGACTCAATGATGAATCTTGAGTTTGGGAAGAATTTTTTTCCAAAAAGGAAAATGCTTGCCGAAATTGATGGGGAGTAGCTGCAATGGGCGAGTCGAAGTGACAAGAAATTATCTGTTGAAAATCCCAAGTTGCGATTTTATCAGCCCAGCGGAGTACTTGTGCAGGTGCTTGGGGGAATATCAAGGTTTGCAATATCGGTGCTACAAATGGGCGCCCGTTTGAGCGCAGAGCATCAAAAGACTGTTCCCAGTTTTCTTGCCATTGAAACGGATATATACCGAAGTAAGCTTTTTTCGATCGCTCTGGTGCTTTGAAAGCATCCTTGAGTACTCGTGCTAAATTCTTCGTCTTTACCGCACTCGGACGAAAGTAAATTGCAAACAATGAAATGCGTTTCCATCCTTTGCGGCGGTTTTCTTGATTGTCTGCGATCGCCTCAGCGGCATTATCTCTGGCATGAAACAATAAAGGATAAGGGTCTAGTTGTACGATCGCCGGTGGTTCTTCTGGCACGGACAGTATAGAATCAGTCAGAAGCAAAGTACGCGATCGCTTGTGGAAAACCGCAACTTCTGTGAAAAAACCCCGCCTCAAATCAATATCCAATACTGCACAGTCAAACTCCTCACCAAACAAAGCAACAGTAGTTGCATCTGCTGGAATCTCTTGAGTCCGTTTTTGAGGAAAACCAAGCCAACTCAACGGTACATTGAACGGAAAACTCCATTGATGGGGAGCAACAAAAACTTGTGCTTGGGGAAAGTATCTTGCAAAAGGACCGGCGAAGACTTTGTGTTCCAGACCAGAGCTAGTTGGTAAGATAATATACTTAACGTCACCGTGCTTTGCCACCAACTCGTTAACCATTTGCACGCATTCAAGTGTGGGAGCAACCGGTGCGTACACGAATAAGCCACCACTTTCTAGCTTTATGATTGTCATTCGGATCGGCACCACCGCATAAAGAAAACCGTGAAGTTGTTCAAATGTCCAGATCCTATCCTTGATTATTTCTCGGCAAAGTGTGCGGCGCCAACGATAGGGGTACAGCGGTAAAGCAAGCCAAAACTCCCATGACCAATCTCGTAAATTGATTTTTTGTTGTTGCGGTTTTTCCCTTAACTGATGTTCTTGCGCATTCATAGCTATTACACCTGACTTTATACTTCACATGTGGATTTTGTTGTTATTTTTCGCATGGGAATGTTCTGTAATTGCTACTTGCAAGTTTTCTCTTGGCTGAATGTTATTAAGGATACTAAAGGAATAATAATAAATAATGAGCTTCTAGCGGCGATCGCTTTTCTGTAACGGCATTTGGGCAAGCTCTACCCCATGTAGAAAACACGGGGTAGAGCTACAAAAAAATCGAAAGCTACTTGCTGCTACATAAAAAGAGTGAACATAGCCGTTGAAATCATCAAAAATTAAAATTATTAAGAAAAATTAAAAATCGAGTCCTCTGGTAACATCGACATTTTAGTGCTCTGGCTTTGTTAAGTTTTTCTCCTGAACGTTTTTCAGGTACTTTAAGTTATTATAGGGGAATCGCAAATCCTAAAAATTTCTAAAATTCAGATTAAGCAAATCCGCCCCAGGACATAAACAAATGTAAAATTAACTTTCCAAAATTTTGGTAAGTAATAAAAACTTTATTTTCCTATCTACTACCTACTTTCCAGCCTACTAATCTCTGTAGCATCGCAACTATTGACCCAACGGCATAAACAAAATCTACCTTGGTAATGATGTTTATGACTGTGAAAATATTTGAAGATGATTTGTTAGAAGTTTGAAACCAATATGTTTCTGTTTTTTAGGTGAAAACGATGACGGGAAATTTATTAGCTGCCTTGGCTACAGCTTTAAGCTTGCTAATTGTTGATTTAGTTGTTCCTGGTGTGAATATTGCTAACTTTCCAGCTGCTTTAATTGCAGCGGTAGTTATTGGTGCAGTTAACGGTTCTGTCAAACCAGTTTTATCTGCTTTATCCTTACCGCTGAATTTCATATCTTTTGGAGCTTTTTCACTGGTTGTTAACGGCATTTGCTTCTTTTTAGCAGCTGCTTTAGTTCCTGGATTTAGCGCCCACGGACTCGTGGCGTTTATTGTTGGTCCTGTGGTTCTTTCTCTGGCTAGCACTTTCATCAACAGCTACTTTGCACAGAAGAATCTTTTAAAGGGCAGTGAAGAAACAAAAAAAGCCGAATTACCTTCTAGGTAAATGTTAACTAAATAGCAGTACAGGTGAAATAAAAGGACACAGGCGATCGCCTGTAAAAAAAAATCAAAATAATTCCTGGGAAGGAGTTATTGATTCGGTTAATTTTCGAAAATGAAAAACAGCACTACAGAAATTTAGAGAAAAAGCAGTAAAAACACTATGAAATTAGTCCGCTATCTTTTGGGTTTCTTCTTACCTCCCGTTGGTGTTTTCCTAACATATGGGCTTAGCACAACTTTGGTAATTAACATTTTGCTTACTCTTTTAGGCTGGCTTCCTGGAAGCATTCACGCCATCTGGGCGATCGCCAAGTATGATGAAAGATTAAGTCGAGAAGGACAAATTTACTAGGCTCAAAAGTGTGGCTAAAATTCTCTGCCCGAGCCTTAGTCTACCCCTTTTCCAATCACGGAAAAAGGGGTAATTTGTTTGTAAATATTTTCCTTGTTTTGCCCTACCTAACGCAGCGAACAATAGGAGGAACTTTAGCCAGGAACGATTGCGGACGGACAAATATCGGCTAGCTGACATGCTTTACAGGCCGGATTGCGCGCTTTGCAAACAGCACGGCCGTGATATATTAGGCGAATTGACCAATTTTCCCAATCCGGTTGTGGCACTAACTGCATTAAATCTCGTTCAATACGAATAGGATCTGTGTGTTTGGTTAAACCCAAGCGTTGACTCAAACGCTTGACGTGAGTGTCAACGGTAACTCCAGCATTAATACCAAAAGCATGAGCAAGAACTACATTTGCTGTTTTGCGTGCTACTCCGGGAAGCTGCAAAAGCTGTTCCATTTGTTGGGGAACTTCTCCGTTAAAGTCGGTGATAATCATCCGACAAGCTGCTTGAATATTTTTTGCCTTATGGCGATAAAAACCAGTGGAGCGTACTAAGTTTTCTAACTCTGTCAAATCAGCATTAGCCAAGCTGCGTGCATCGGGAAAGCGACTGAACAAAACTGGTGTGACTCGATTAACTCGTTCATCAGTACATTGAGCGGAAAGAATTGTCGCTACTAGCAATTGCAGCGGTGTGGAATAATGTAAAGAGCAAGTAGCATGAGGGTAAAGTCGCTGAAGTCGAATTAGTATTTCTAGTGCTCGTTGTTTTAGAGATGGTAATTGTCGAGTATTTTTCACTAGTGTATTTTACCCAACGGAATTAGCAAATAAACATAGCCCACCTCGGTGGGCTAGAATACAACCGTTAGCACAGCAAAGGCTGCTTCGGCTATCTAGAAAGCCTATTGGAATAATTTTTGCACCCATTCCAGTTGGGAAGTTTCCTTTACGATCAGAAAAATACCCAAACCTAGAAGTAGCATTAAGCCAGTTTGCATCACACCTTCTTGAAAGCGAGTGGGTAAAGGTCTGCCGCGCAATGCTTCAATGATAAGGAAAGCGAGTTGTCCTCCATCCAATGCTGGCAAAGGCAAAATATTGATTATGGCTAGGTTGATGCTAATTAAAGCAGCAAAGTATAACAAACTACCCGTGTCGTTGTGAGCAATGTTAGCGCCAATCTCCACGATTTTAACAGGTCCAGCTACTTGACTGGCTGTTTCGCCAAAGTTGGTAACAAGTTGTTTGAAACCTTGAAATGTCATCGCGATAATGCGCTGAAATTCTTGAGCACCAAGTTTCAAAGCTTGCATCAAATTGGTGACGCGGCGACGAACAATACTCCCGTTGGGAGCAAGTCCCACACCAATGCTTCCTCCAGTGGGTTTTGCTTCCGGAGTAACGGTTACAGATAGCTGTTGGCGATCGCGGATAACTTGAAGTTCAATCGGCTTACCGGCATTCGTTTTAATTATTTCTCTTAAAGCCTCTATTTCTTGCAACGACGTACCAAATTTTTTGTTATTGGCTGCTATAACTACGTCTCCCGGTTTGAGGCCAGCATCCAATGCAACGGTGCTTACTTCCGGCGCTAGTTGTTTGATCAAAACTCCTGGTTGAGTTGCTTGGGAAATACCAACTAAGTTGACTTGAGCAACTAACAGAAAGTAAGCAAAAATTAAATTTGCTATCACTCCAGCGCTGATGACGATCGCTCGATCTAAAATCGGGCGGTTGCGCAGCAAATTCGGATCGTTAGGTGGAATATCGCTATCCGGATCGTCGTCGGGAAAGCCAACAAAACCTCCTAAGGGAAATGCTCGGACAGCATACTCGGTTTTTTGCCCTTGGTACTTCCACAAAATCGGACCAAATCCCAGAGAAAAACGATTAACGTGAATACCTTGAGCTCTTGCTGCAATGAAATGTCCCAGTTCGTGTACCAGGATAAGAACAGCTAAAACTGCGATCGCCGCAAAAACTGACATAGATAAAGAAGATTTGTGAACTGATTTCGCTATACTTACTTCTATTTTAGAATGAGTCACTGTCTGCTGTTGGTTGGCAAAACAGTACACAGGCACTTTACCATATCGTACATACAGGGTTCTTCATCGCCGCTGTGGAACAACCCCGGGCGCGCAAACTCAAAAATACCGCTTTTTTTTACAAAACTTCACGTCCCAGATAAGGTTGCAAAACCTCGGGTAGGGATATGGTTCCGTCTGGCTGCTGGTAATTTTCCAAAATCGCCGCCATGGTTCGCCCTATGGCCAAACCGGAACCGTTGAGAGTATGCACAAACTGCGTTCCTTTCTTTCCAGCTGACTTAAAACGAATATCACCGCGGCGTGCTTGAAAATCGACAAAATTGGAACAACTAGAAATTTCTCTGTATTTGCCAGAAGATGGCAGCCAAACTTCTAAATCATAGGTTTTAGCAGCAGCAAACCCCAAGTCTCCAGTACACAATTCTACAACTCGGTAGGGTAACTTTAGCGCTTGTAAAATCGCTTCTGCATCCCCCACCAAAGTTTCCAGCTCATCAAAGGAAGTACTGGGATGAACAAATTTTACTAATTCCACTTTGTTGAATTGATGCAGCCTAATTAACCCGCGCATATCCCGTCCGTAGCTCCCAGCTTCGCGGCGAAAACAGGGAGTATAGGCGCAGTGATAGATAGGCAAATCTTCAGCAGCAAGAATTTCCCCCCGATAAAGGTTAGTAACGGGTACTTCTGCTGTCGGAGCAAGCCACAAGTCATCTTGAGCGCATTTAAAGCTTTCTTCAGCAAATTTAGGCAATTGTCCAGTTGCCGTCAGAGAGGTAGTGTTGATGAGAAATGGGGGAATGACCTCCACATAGCCAGCTGCAATTTGGCGAGCGAGCATAAACTGAATTAATGCTCTCTCTAAAGCCGCACCAGCGCCAATTAGGGTTACAAAACGACTTTGAGCAACTTTTACAGCTCGTTCGAAGTTGAGAATTCCTAACTTTTCGCCAATTTCCCAGTGGGGAAGAATATTTGGATTGTTGGGAATGTACTCATCACCCCACCGCCGCACTTCAACGTTATCTTCTTCACTTTTACCAATGGGTGTAGAGTCGCTGGGAAGGTTGGGAAGTGCAAGTACAAGTTCTTCAATTTTGGCAACTATTTCCTTTTCCTGCGGTTCTAGTTCGCTTAATGTTGTTTTAATACGATTACCTTCTTCCCGCAAAGCTTGAATTTCTGGAGCTTGAGGATTTACACCCGATTTGATTTTTTGCCCTACTAGTTTACCGATTTCGTTACTGCGCGCTTGCAGTTGACTGCGCTTTCCTTCTAATTCCAGTTGTTGCTTGCTCAACTCTACAATCGGCTGAATGTCGTAGTTAACACCGCGAGTATTCAGCCTTTCCTGAACCAATTGTGGATTTTCCCGTATTAATTTGATATCCAGCACAGATTTTTCTCAGTTTTGAGCCTACTATCTTTATCACCACACTAGAGAATATTGTAATTTTGGTTGGTTAATGACTGCAAAAGTAATGTTTGTTGAAAATTATCTTAGTCTGTTTCACTCCCAAGATTTTGCCTTGTCAGTAAGGTCAGGTCAAGCAAATTGCTCATTTCTTTTGAAAACGTTACTCGCTCATTACTTTACAACTAGCTAGTACGGTTACCGCTCAGTGACTGTCGCAGTTGCGAAGTGAAAATTCTTCTTCTGGCAGAGATTTGTTAGTGAGGAAAAATATCCACAGCCTAGCAACAAGTGCCTGCTTTTCTACACCATTTAGCGAGTCACGCGATTGAGCAACCAAATCGATCCTACCAGTCCTGCAAAATGAGCTGAAACTGTGTTGGTATTTGCTTGTACCACCAACATATCTAGACCGCTGATAATTCGGTTGGGATCGAACAATTGGGTGGTAATTGCTTGGGGAGAAATAGACCTTGCTACCAGAGTCCCAACGATCGCCTGCGCTCCTAAAAGAGTTAATAACATTCCTACTAAATTTACTATTAGCCCTAACCGCAAAACTTGTATTGTTTCCAATTTGCTAGGATGGTTGCTAGGATTGGAGGATAATAGTTTTCTACCAATTTGGACGTAACGAAAAGCTAAATAAATACCTCCACCCAAGGTAATCAGTCCACAAACTGCTAAAAACACACCTAATCCATTTCCTGGATTATTGCTGGGACTACCAGGTCTTTGACTGAAGACAGCAAATAGCAGCACAATTATTGCAGAAACAACACCTAGTACTAATTGAATCCAAAAACTAATCCAACCAGTGAGACGAAACGCTTGCGCAATGGCTCGGCGTCGAGAGGAAGACGATTGGGAGTCTACAGACATACTATGGCACCTCAATTTGCTGGCGCAAGATGAGTTTACTATCACACCTATCAGAGTAATCTAAGTAAGCTGCTCAAAAAAACAAATTCTGCGACTTCTATTGGCTGATTCTATGTATAAAAATTAGTAACGCCATGCATATGTAAGTGTGCCGGCAGCTAGCTGCAAGCATTCGAAACTACATTTGACATTCGGTATCACCATTGTAGATTTCCACGGTGATAAACCTTGTAAAAAAAGTGTTTATTAAGTTTTACAGAAAAATTTTCATGTTACCTTTATTATTGCTAAGCAACATTTTATGCTTAAGCATTCCTTACACGCTTGGCATCACTCGACACCGAGATGGTGCTCGAGCTGTTGTCTGGTAGCTCCTCCTCGCACTACCTCAGGCTTAGGGTAGGGGTGCATCTACTTGTACCTCCACAGAAAAGCTGGCGCATTCACACGGCGCTGTTACCGGAAGTTTATTCCGTCCTTAGAAGTGCCGTTTCCGTAATTAACCAGCTTGGGTTAATGTTTCCTGTTTGCGCTTTGCAAATCTAACCTAAGTTATATACTTAACCAAAAAGAAGGTAGCACTATATACTCCCTATTGGGATATTAGACTTAACCTTTAAGTATTTTTCCGGTCATTCTTTACTAACCATGAAACTAGAGGATATATATCAGTTCTTTGAAAATCCTCCGCCAACCTACCTTTGCCAGGAACTATCAGTTTGTTATATTTTGTACATTTTACTGCAAGGGGAATCCTACGGAACCGAGTTGATTCAACGATTAGAAACCGAATACCCTACTTATCGGCTTTCGGATACAGTGCTGTATAGTGCAATTAAGTTTCTCGAAGATAACAAGGCGATCGCAGGATATTGGAAGAAACTGGAAGGACGCGGACGCCCTCGGCGAATGTACCAAGTTTCTTCAGAATGGCTTCCACAAGCTCAAAAGCTGGCTCGTTTATGGGAACAGTATGCAGACAGGAGGGGCAAATTCACGAATAATTAAAATAAATAAACTCTCCATCTCCCAGTAGAAAATAGATCTATGGATACTGCAATTCTGCCATCCACGTTACTGCTAACCTTGTTGTTATCGGTCGGGCTGTTTTTCTTTATTCGAGCCTCCACTAAAGACCGTACGCAAGTAGCGCAACTGGTATCTGAACAAGATGAAGCTACTCTCATACCTTTATTAAGAGAGTATTTTCAAAGGCGGTCTTACCGAGTGGCAGCGGTAGACCCAGAAAAAAATCAAGTGATTTTTGAAGGCTATGTTCGCCCCAGTTGGTTTTTAGCTGTGTTTTTGACACTGCTAACAGCTGCTGGCCTGCTTTGCTTGTCACTTGTTTTGTCACTGCTTTTTCCTACCCTCAGTTTGGCCTTTGTAGGAACAGTTCTGCTATCACCTTTATCTGGACTATTCTACTGGGAAAAAGCTGGAAAACTTGAGAAGGTATCGCTGAAGGTGGAACCTACCAACAGCGAGTTACACTTCCCAAGTCGAATCACAGTTGTTGCCCATCGCGATGAACTGATAGAGCTGCAGAGGGCTTTGAATTTAAAGCTTTGTGAATAAATTTTTTGTGCTCGATGTTTATTTCGAATTTCGCACGTGTAGACTTTTGACAAATTTTGAAGAATAAAGAAACGCTCGCTCCTTAACAGGTCCTCCTTGTGAACGCCCACTGGTCGTGGACTTTCGGCTTGGAAAGGAGCTTTTTCTTTCTTCTTCCTCGTAACATTTTCCCACTGCCAATCAAACGGAATTTGATTGCCCAAGTCTTGACGGCTACCCTTACCGGCAAATTCGCTAAAAACTAAAAAAATAGTTAAGTTATTGCCTCTCTCTAGCAATTTGCCAGTTAATTATTGTCAAAAGCTACACTTACCTATCCACGCTTGATATGTTACCGATGAACTGCAGCCAAAGAATCTTGTCCGGGAGAATTTTCCAATGTTCTCAGACTGGGGAATAGGAAATGGTTCTCTTCTACATACTGAGCACCAAAAAGTCCCTTTTCTGCCCAGAAATACCTGTCTGTAGTGTGTTCGTTACGCTTTACAAGCAGTAAAGCTGGCGGGGTTATGCCTTCGGCCTGAATAAACTTTCTGGCTGCTGTCACGGGTTTATCTTCGCCACTTTCAATGCTATATTGAGGCACATGCTCCAGAATGCGCCGCCCTTCTTGGCGACGACGGCTTTTGCGCTTCCGTCTCCTTGCCAACCTATTTTCCTCCTCTTTGCAAGCTAAATATTGTAGTTATAGCTACAAAATCCGTCGTAATTATAAAAGTTCTAGTTGAAAAGATCAACAGTTTTTAAACTTTTGATACAACAAGCATATTTTGCTGGAATGAAGGTAAATAAGAAAATAGAGAAGGATATAATGCCCCAGAGCGACGCCGAACAAAAATGATTTCGTTATGCTTTTTAAAGAAGAAAGCTTTGATGTTTTTGTCAGATTTTCTGAAATTTTCATTTTAACCAACAGCTAGCTGAAAAAAAATGTTAATGTCTGCCAGTTCCGAGTTTGTTGCTCTGTGTCGGGAGCAAATGAGGCTGTTAGTCCAAGGACTAGGAGCATCCTTGAGCATTGTGTATTTAACAAGAGAATTGGCGCAAGCTCCTACAAACGAGGCGAAATTAATTCCTGTGGTAGTTTATCCAGAAACGGCTTTGGGAAGACAAGGGCTGAGCATTTTTGCCTTACCAAAATACAATCACAAGCTATTAACAGCAGCAGAAGCATCTTCTCGGGAAGATGCAAATGTACAAAATACTCCCCAACAAAGCCTGCAAAGTGGCGAGCAAATATTTGTACCTCTTATTTGCGAGGATATGATGGTGGGGTTGCTGGTGACAACCAGAGAAGATAGAGCGTGGAACGAACAAGAGCGAAGCCAAATAGAGCGGATAGCACAAACTCTGACCATAGCTTGTATTTTAGATCGGCGGCGAAGATGGTTGGAGGTACAGTTACATCAACAACAAATGCTGCAAGAAAAGCAGCAGGATTTGCTAGATAATTTATTGCACCAGTTTCGCAATCCATTAACAGCGTTGCGAACTTTTGGAAAACTGCTAATGAAACGATTACGACCGGGAGATACTAACCGAGAAGTAGCAGAAAGTATTGTCAGAGAAAGCGATCGCCTGCAAGAATTGCTGAAAAAATTCGATGAGGTAATCGATCTAACAGCCACAGACTTAGAACCCCTGAAATTACCACCATCACAGGAAGTAGTTGTAGAAGCAACTGTAGAAAAAGATAACCAACCCGCACTATTATTACCGGGAACCGGAGAGAAAAAAACAGATTGTTATCTAGCTGAAGTTCTGCAAGCTTTGCTTGTTTCTGCTCAAGCAATAGCACAAGAGCGAAACCTGGAATTAATAACTGACATCGAGCCGAATTTACCACCAGTATGCGCAAATCACAAAGCCCTAAGGGAAGTTTTAAGTAATATTATCGATAATGCTTTGAAATACACTCCTGCGGGTGGTAAAATTTTCATTCAGGTAGGAAAACAAAAAGATAATTTCCAGGGAATTGCTATTACCGATACTGGTCCCGGTATTCCACCCGAAGATTTAAAACATCTTGGCGAACGTCACTACCGGGGTGTTCAAGCTCAAACTGAAATTCCTGGTACGGGATTGGGATTGGCGATAGCCAAACAGTTGGTAGAACAAATGCAGGGAAAAATTGAAGTCTTCAGTCCTGCAGTTCCCTCACCAATTTCCTCGCCAAAAGCACCAGGAACTACTTTTATTATTTGGTTACCGCTCGCTAAGGAAAAGCAAGCACAACATGCGATTCCCAATCCTAGCTGAAATGAAAAAGGCGATCGCCGTCAAATCAAGACCGAAACTTCGACACGCTTAATTATAGTAACGCGATAGCAGCAAATCAGATTCAAGAGTTAAGTCCAAATCTCGTTTAGGATCGATAGAAACAACTTCCACTTGTTTTTTGCGCAATAAGATACTTGCTAAAGCGCCAGCAGCACCACCAGCTACCGGTTCTAGGACTTCGATTTTGCGGTTTCCTGTAATCAATGAAATAACGCTAGCAGCACCTGCACCAATAGCTGCATCTGTTAGTATTGTCCCAGTACTCGGTCCTTTTTTAATAGTTTCTTTTCTAGTAACTACTCGAGAAGTTGCATCAATAGATTGGCGTCTACCGTCACTAAAAACTAGCTGTTTAGCTACATAGCGAGAACCTTTTTCACCGTATCTATCGGTTGCTGGTTCCAACTGTCCTTCAATTTCGGTTCCTTCCGGAATCAAGAGATTGCCGTTTCTGTCTACGATATTCCTTGCTACCTTCAATTTTAAAGATGAAGTTTCATCAGGAGTGACGAGAATTTTGTTTTTGTCATAAGTGACGGGAATCCTCACTCCCCGAGGAATGGAAACTGTTCTGTATTGAGTTATCACCCGATTGCGATTAAACAAATCCGGCGTTTGGGCGCCAGCTTTTACAGGAGGAAACCCCACAGATGCGAGCGTACCTGCGGTAATAGTCACGGCCATAAAGGTAGCAGTTCCAGATTTCCAGTATAGAAAGCGATTCATACCAAGTCCTTTTGTATCTTTGTACTCTATAGGGACGTTATTTTACTGATATTGTTTCTTTTTGGTCTGCAGATGCGGAATTTGTTAAGTATATTCCACCTACTGCGCTGGCAATAGGAAACGACAACCACGCTCGAGTAATTAGTAACATGAAAATCTATGTTTTCGGCGGTGAATCTACCGGACGGTTGTTTGATTGCACAATTAATTCCTGAACGCCTTCAAAAAGCACGGAGAATTCTCCCCAGTTAAATTTTTCCTCTGCTCAATTTTTCTTTCAGTCCTCATCGTCAAAATTCATCTTTGTCTGCTTCCATTGCTCCTTTGTTCTACCTTGAGTGTAAAAAAATTGTTTCGATTTTGCCATTAAAAAACTTCACTTGAGAATTTAAGAGGGTGCTGTTTATCTTATTTAGCAGTACCTTTGGCGGAAAAGTCAACAAGCATAGCTCCTATATAAAGATAACTTCTACAAAGAGGAGTGGAATTTTTATCTGACTTCGGTAAAAAAGGATAACTTAACAGAAAAAAATCTTCCTGCTAATGTTAACAATTGTAAAAATGGAGTATTCAAGACTAGAAACATTGATTTTAGCTGGTTAGACTAACAAAAGAGTGCTTCTGCTGCTTTTGATCAAAAAATGTGTGTTTTTTAGTCTAGATGATTCCAGTCAAACTGATCCTGAAAAACTTTTTGAGTTACCGCCATACAACTTTAGATTTTCGCGGATTGCATACTGCTTGTATTTGTGGAGCCAATGGTGCAGGTAAATCTTCTTTGTTAGAAGCTATTACCTGGGCAATTTGGGGACAAAGCAGAGCCATTTGTGAAGATGACATTATCTACACTGGCGAAACAGAAGTACGGGTAGATTTCACTTTCAAAACAAGCGAGCAACAAACTTATCGAGTTATTCGTACCAGAACGCGCAACGGTAGCAGTGCTTTAGAATTTCAAATTGAAACCCCAAATGGATTTCGTTCTCTAACAGGTAAAGGCATAAGAGCAACGCAGGAATTAATATTACAACATATCAAATTGGATTACGATACTTTTATTAATTCTGCTTACCTGCGTCAAGGTCGTGCAGATGAATTTATGCTCAAGCGTCCCAGCGAACGCAAAGAAATATTAGCAGAGTTGTTAAAGCTGAACCAATACGATGAATTAGAAGAACGGGCAAAAGAAATATCGCGCCAGTTGAAAGCACGAGCAGAAGAGCTAGAGCGTTCTATAGAGTCGCTCAAATCCCAGCTGCAACAAAAAGAAGCGATCGCCCAAAAACGAGCAGAATTAGAAAAGCAGCTAGCTCAACTGCAACAGGTACAAGCTTTCGAACAAATTCAATTGCAGAGCTTGCAAGTTGTCCAGCACCAACGCCAACATTGGGAACAGGAGCTACATCTGCTGCGACAACAATACCAAAACCTAACTGAAGATTGCGATCGCCTCCAACAAGAACAAGTTAATCTCAAACACCAACTAGCGATTTTAGAAGAACTATTAACTCAAGCCCCTGAAATCAAAGCAGGATACGCCCAGTATCAAAATCTGCAATCTCAAGAAGAAGCAATGAGCGCCAAATTCGAGGAATACACCAGCGCTGTTGCAACTCGTCAACAAAAACAACAACAACTGAGCAACCAAATTCAAGAAATACAACAGCAAATACAAAAAGCGCAAGTGCAACTAGAAGGTTTGCAACAACGACAGCAAGAAATTGAACAAACCTTAAGCAAATCAGCAGAGATAGAAGCAGCCTTGACACAACTGAAAGCAGCACGCCAACGTCTTTCTGAACTAGACCAGCTACAAATGCAAGTAGCTCCCCTACTACAACAAAAAGTTGCATTACAAAGCCAAATAGAACGAGTTCGTGCTGGGTTGGTAGCGCGGTTAGAACAACTAGAAACTACAGAAAATCAATTGCACGGTCAGCAAAGACGCCAACCGCAACTGCGACAAACAGTGATAGAAGTGGAAATGCAGATTGAGGAGTTGGATAAAAAACGGGTATATCTGCAACGAGTCCAGGAAAAAGGACAGGAAAAGCGTCACTTTATGGAAAGATTGCAAGCCCACCAACGAGATTATGAAAGACTTTTGGGAGAACTAGAGCAGAAATTGCAAATGCTTCAGACTCCTAATGCTGTGTGTCCGTTGTGCGAACGTCCTTTAGACGAACATCACTGGAATCGCGTCGTCAACAAAACCAAAAGCGAGTACAAAGACGTAGAAGGGCAGCTGTGGGTAGTGCGCGAACAAATGGCTACTTCAGATAGAGAAATTCAAGTACTCAGGCAAGAATATCAAGAAATACGCCAGCTATTACTACCTTATGACGGATTACGCGAGCAGAGAGGAAAATTGGCAGCACAATTACAAGCAACAACGGACATAGAACAACAGCTACAACAAATTGTTACAGAAAAGCAACAACTGCAGCGATCGCTACAATTTGGCGATTACGCCCCTGACAAACTCGCAGAACTTGAACAAATAGAACAACATCTCAAACAACTCAATTACAACGAACAAGACCATGCTCTCGCCCGCAGCGAAGTAGAACGGTGGCGTTGGGCAGAAATCAAGCAATCACATATCAAAGAAGCTGTCAACCTCAAAAAGCAAATAGCAGCACGCCAACCAGAATTAGAAGCACAAATAGCACAACTGCAAATCAAAATCCAGCAAGAGGCCACAAACTCTGAGCTTGCCAGAGAAATTGCCGCTATTGATAGCTACATTAGCGAACTGGGCTACGACACGCAACAGCACAACAACCTTAGAGCCTCCCTGCGCAAACTCCAAACTTGGGAATTACGCTATCAACAACTACTAGCCGCCCAACAGCAATATCCGCAACTTCAAACCAAAATGCAAGAATTAGAAATATCTTTGCAAGCACGACAGACAGAACGACAAAGACTGCAGCAGAAAATCGACAGTCTTAGAGAGCAACTCGAACAAACCACCAACCCCATCGCCCAAATTCAAACTTTAGAGCAGCAACTAGCAATTCGCAGACGTCAGTTGGACGAACAATTTGCTCAGCTCGGGCGTCTGGAGCAAATGGCGCATCAACTAGAAGTGTTTCAAAACCAGTACGAACAACAACAACAACAACTGCAACAAGTCAAGCACCAATGTCGCACTTATCAGGAATTAGCCCAAGCCTTTGGTAAAAACGGCATCCAAACACTGATGATTGAAAATGTCTTGCCCCAACTCGAAGCAGAGACAAATCAATTACTTTCACGACTAAGCGCCAATCAACTGCACGTACAATTTGTCACTCAAAAAGCCGGGCGTAACGGCAAGGCAGGCAAGAAAAACAGCAAGCTCATTGACACCTTAGATATTTTAATTGCTGACGCCAGAGGTACGCGAGCTTATGAAACGTATTCTGGAGGAGAAGCGTTTAGAATTAACTTTGCCATTCGCCTAGCCTTGGCAAAATTGTTAGCACAGCGAGCAGGAGCAGCTCTGCAGATGTTGATCGTGGATGAAGGTTTCGGTACCCAAGATCGCGAAGGGTGCGATCGCTTGATCGCTGCAATTAACGCCATCGCCTCCGATTTTGCCTGCATCCTCACTGTTACCCACATACCTCATCTCAAAGAAGCCTTTGCTGCTCGTATTGAAGTTAGCAAAACCCAACAAGGTTCGCAGTTGCGTTTACTAGTCTGAGTTATAGCCGTATTATTACGGTGAAATTAGTATTATAAATAATCTATGCTACAAAAAACATACTAAAAATCCGCGCTTTTGCGCAGGCAAAATAATTGCTATTTATGCCCTTTGTTCAGTAACTTTTTTATACATTTTACTATTGCTCTTGCCAGAAAAACTTGCCCCATCCCAAAAATACAAAGGATATGCTGAAAACCCTGTTGTGCAGGCTTTAGCCTACATGGTTGAATTTGTTCAACAAGAGTAGGAATAGCCACAGCGCGTTGAACAATACCTAGTAGGGGAAGCAGCACGATCTACCCTTATGGCATCCGGTACAAAGGCGAACGAGAATGCCAAAGCGCTCTTCGAAAACCTGTAGCAACAGTTTGAATAACCGTGGCTTCAGTCCAGTGAGAGTCAATGAGAACTACTGCTTTTGGTCTTTCCTAGCAGGTTATCCAAGCAGATAATATAAAATTAACAATACCGAACTGCTACTTTCTACCCAAGAAAATCTCATTTTGGGTATTTGTCGTCCTCACAGCGATGAACATATTTGGTTGCTGCTCAACACGCAAGCTTTGGACAATACTAAGCAGGTAATTTGCACTTTTAGTAATATCATTGAACGGCACAGTTGTTGCTAACTGAATTTTGCGCTATGGCTACAGTCCCTTGAAACAACAAAATCGGGTACTGCTCTAGCAAAAAATAAAACTTTGGTAGAAGGAGATTTGCACACTGCTTTAGACAAAATCACCGAAGCTACTGCCCGCACGTTGGGAGCAGAGGCGCCGGCGTGTGGTGGTACAATAGCGATCGCTCCAAAATTCATTGCCTCAACCTCTGCGAACAAGCACCTAACCGCCACAGCTAGCTGCGGTATGGAATTAACAGCAGTCCTATTCGACAAACAGTTACTGCTGGTGAAAAATAAATTTACTCATACCTATTCACTACAACCCAAAGACTCGCGAGTAGACACACCAGTTTTAGAATTAACGCCACTAGCCTTAACACACAATTTTTTCACTTCTAGACCGTCTAAAACAGCATTGGTAAAGTCTGCACCTGTAATGTCAACATTTTCAAAAGTAGAATACAACATCATGGCATCTGTAAAAATTGCATCACTTAAATCCGTATTTCGAAAATCGACCAGGTAGGCTATACCATTTGTGAAATCTGCTCCATGCAAATTTGTATCCTGCAATAATGCACCATTAAAAACGACACCCCGCAAATCGGCGTTACTAAAATTAACTTTCTCCAGCTTGACTTTGGAAAAGTCCTGAGCAATCAAACTCTGACCAGAAAAATCCTGATTAGTGATTTCTTTATAACCTGCGACACGATTAATGCTAGAAGATTTTGCTGCTGCTGCTGGCAAAGAATATAACAGCAACGCACTAGCTAAAATCAAGCAAGTTAATACTCGCCACAATTTCATCATCTCAACTTAATAAATCTCAACACTTATACCATTAACTATTAAACCGCACGACGGACGCTGGATAGCAGTAAATTTCACGTCAAAAATTCTTGGCGCAAGTCAACAAATGCGTATACAAGAGCGTACTAAAATGTGATATTGTTCACTAAACAACTACATAATGCTCCCTAAAAAGGGCTATCGCTCGGGACGAAAACCCAAGCATAACTTGATTTACTCTCCTCAGGCAATCTGAAATGAAAATCCCCGACCCAAAGCCGGGGAAAATAGTTATTTTGACACTCTTGCACTTGATTTACCTAAGATATCTACTCTCGAATTCCTAAACTTGCCAAAATGCCAAATTCAGGGGATCGACAGACTGGACTGGTTTTCCCGTGCAGTGATTCTCCGTTTCCCCAACACCCAATAAAAGACCCCTGGGGTTAAGCAGGGGAAAATAATTAAAATTCTCTACATTCTGTGCAAGAACGGATTATTCGTTTATAGTACTTTTACTTCCAGCCAGAAAGTTGCCAAAATGCCAAAATCAATTCCACTGCTTTTTGAGTACATTTACTTGGGAATAAGGATTGGAAATTAAAATCTTGACACAGATACAGACACCAGACCATAATTTCCGATGCTTATCCTTGTAGGATGTAGGCGTGCACTCAAGCAATGGCCAGACTGTTATGGATGTTCGGATGCGGTGCTAGGTGTGTCTATAGCGACTAAATTTATCTATCTACCGCTACCGCGATCGCCATCTTCTATCATAGATGCTCCCTAACGATCTAAGGTTCTTCAATTCCATCTACAAGCAACAACAAGACGAACAGGAAATTAGAATAGGGAATTCTAAAAATCTCAAGCAGTTTCCTTTCCAGAGGAAGCAGTACGCAGATTCAGAAAAACACAGCTAGCTAAAAATTACACCAACTTCTCCTTGAATTCAGAGATAAATTTATTCCCCAAAATAACGTAAAAACATATAAAAAAATTCTGATTTTAACGTTGATTTTCTAACCGTCTCATCTCCTGTTGAACATCCAGCGCAATCTTTAAAGCTTCATTTAACAATTTGCCATGCTCGCTCGCTTGTTCGGCAACCTGCATAGCTGTTAAAGATGCTAAATTATTTGAAAATAAGTCGGTATTTTTCATAATAAATTTTTTATTTTCCCGGAAAATTCTTTCTGTTTTCAACGCTCGAACTAAATCTTTTCTTGTTAATTTTAGTGCTTCGATAACTTTCCTTCTTTCTTTGATTTCCACTCCGATATTTCCAGCTGCCTCTATTTGATCGTTAATATCTATAGCTTGGATAATAGCATTATATCTTTCGACCTCATTTAAGAGAATCTGCAAACAAGGAGTCATATTCTCTTTGACAATCTTCAATTTGTGCTTCCAAATTAAGTACAGGGATACTTGGGCAATTAAACCACATACTAAGGCAAATATTAGTAATAATAACCACGAAGGTAAGTGGAGGGAGGTAGCGAAAGTTATACTCATGATGGCATCGAAAACAATATAGGCTAAAACTATAACGGTCAAGCCTAAAACAAGAACGGTAACGCCTTCAGAACCTTGAATTTGTACCAACCAATTCCTCAGGAATTTCTGCAGAGGATGGAGAATATTTATAAGTTCGTGATTAACAGGTAAATTAGTCAACATTTGAAGTTCCTTGCGACTAATTTCTAGGCCTTTTAAATCCTCGCGCACAGCTAACCTATTCCTGTAAAGATAGTTTCTCAGTATATATAATAATCAATTTAATGGCACGAGAATTAAATGCCCAGTGGTAAAGGATATTCTTAATAAAAATTATTTCTCACCAAATCAACCGGAAAGCAGCTGGGTAAGTAAAATTAGAAACATGGTCTGGGAAATAAGAGTTATGGGCAAATAAAGTCAAAGAATGAATAATGGTTACTGCATCGATACTTGTACAAAAGGTACAGTAGTAAGGAATGGGAGTATGTATTATGGGTACTATCTGTTATCAAGCAATTATCCTTACCTGATTTCTTTGACTATTTTAAATTCACAAATAGATATCTAGTAACAATGACTTTCTTCAAATTTTAATTATTTACAAAACCTACATACCAAAATCCACAAATTTGAATATTAAAGTAGAATAAAAAATACCAAAAAATTTTTACTGAAATTCATTAAATATAAATAATACTTTTCAGTAAAAGTACCAAAAAAAGAGTAAAAAGCCAGTAGGAATCAAGAGAACACTATTTATGATAATTAATATTAGTAATGAAAATTCTACTAAAAACTATTTTTATAGGCGCCGAATTCCCATTTCTAAACCTACACAAACACCGGTGAGAAAATCTAAATCCAAAGTTGCAACTGTATCGCTAGATTTGTGATAGTGGGGATTGCGCATAAAGGCTGTATCTGTCACCATGATTGCTGGATAGCCAGCATCCCAAAAAGGTGCGTGATCGCTCAGTCGTGTTTGGGGAATTACAAAGCCTTTATTTGGTACTGGCAGCCATTGACTGGGTATACCGGCTTTTCGAATGCTGCGACTAATACAAATTAAATCCCGTAAAGTTCGCCAATTTCCGATTAAACCAATAAAATTGCCGCGATCGGGATATATATACTGTAGGGGAAATGGATAAGCCTGAGAACCAGGTTTAGGATCGCAGTAACCCAACATTTCCAGCGAAATCATCAAACGCAGCGCTTTGTCTTGTTGCTGTAACTTGGCAACATATTCAGTGCTACCTAACAAACCGTATTCTTCCATATCGAAAGCTACCAGTTGGGCAGGATATTTTATTGGTTCTGCAGCGAACATTCTTGCCAGTTCCAACAGTACCGCCACCCCGCTAGCATTATCATCAGCACCTGGTGTTCCTGGTACGGCATCATAATGAGCACCGATTAAAATTAAAGGTAAATATTGTTTCTGGGACTGAGCGGGTAAATTGAGAATGATATTTTTGCAAGCTTTACCACCTACATAGAAAGTGTGGATATCCACACTTCCCCATTGCGCAAAGAAGGCGCGAATGTATTCTTGGACAAAAAAATGTCCTGCAGTTGCCATGTAAGGGTCGCGATCGCGGGCTACTTGAGTCAGATGAGTTTGTAGTTGCTTTTTGAGATTCACAATATCCTAACAGCTAACATTGCTTCACCGTGTATTTGTCAAGTGCAAGATACAATAAATCAAGCATTAGTTCTAATCTAAAAAATAATTTAATTTATAAGACACGCTAGGAGAACAGCAACGCATGGGCAAGGTAGTCGGCATCGACTTGGGTACAACTAACTCTGTAGTCGCCGTTATGGAGGGAGGTAAGCCGGTGGTTATTGCCAATGCAGAAGGAATGCGTACCACTCCCTCCGTAGTTGGCTTTAGTAAAGACGGCGAACGTTTGGTCGGACAAATGGCGCGGCGACAAACCGTCCTCAATCCCCAAAATACCTTTTTTGCAGTCAAACGCTTCATCGGCCGCAAATATGCAGAACTCAGTCCGGAATCGAAGCGAGTACCTTACACAATTCGTAAGGACGAAGCTGGTAACATTAAAATAGTATGTCCGCGCTTAAATAAAGAATTTGCTCCGGAAGAAATTTCGGCAATGGTTCTCAAGAAATTGGCAGAAGATGCCAGTAAGTATTTAGGAGAACCAGTGACAGGAGCAGTAATTACCGTCCCGGCATATTTTAACGATTCCCAGCGTCAAGCAACGCGGGATGCTGGCAGAATTGCTGGGCTAGAAGTATTGCGAATTCTCAACGAACCAACAGCAGCTGCATTAGCTTATGGTTTGGATCGCGGTAGTAGCCAAACCGTACTGGTATTTGATTTGGGTGGCGGTACATTTGACGTGTCGATTTTGGAAGTTGGGGATGGTGTATTTGAAGTCAAATCTACAAGCGGCGACACGCAGCTAGGAGGAAACGAATTCGATAAAAAAATTGTCGATTGGCTAGCAGAAAAATTCTTAGAACAAGAAGGAATAGATTTAAGACGCGAACGACAATCTTTGCAACGTTTGCTAGAAGCTGCTGAAAAAGCAAAAATAGAACTGTCTTCCGTTAGCGTTACGGACATCAACTTACCTTTTATTGCTGCTACAGAAGAAGGACCCGTACACCTAGAAACTCGTTTAACGCGTTCTCAATTTGAAGGGTTATGCGATGATTTGTTAGGGCGGTTACGTATACCTTTAAAACGAGCACTCAAAGATGCTGGTTTAACTCCTGCAGACATTGATGAAGTCGTTCTTGTTGGTGGCAGTACCCGCATGCCAATGGTACAGCAACTAGTACGAGCAGCGATCGGCAAAGAACCCAACCAAAATGTCAATCCTGATGAAGTTGTGGCAATTGGTGCTGCTATTCAAGCAGGTATTTTGGCGGGCGAACTCAAAGATGTTCTTTTGTTAGATGTTACGCCCCTTTCCTTGGGATTGGAAACCATCGGTGGCGTTAGAAAAGTACTAATTCCCCGCAACACCACAATTCCCGTACGGCGATCGGACATTTTTTCGACATCAGAAAATAACCAAAACACCGTGGAAATTCACGTAGTCCAGGGCGAACGGGAAATGGCGGCAGATAACAAGTCTTTAGGACGTTTTAAGCTGTACGGTATTCCTCCTGCTCCTCGAGGTGTACCGCAAATTCAAGTATCGTTTGATATTGATGCTAACGGTATTTTACAGGTAACGGCCTTGGACAGAACCACAGGTAGAGAGCAAAGTATTACGATTCAGGGAGCTTCTACCTTAAGCGAGGCGGAAATTCAACAAGCAATTCGGGATGCACAGAAGTACGCAGACCAAGACAGACAACGCAAAGAAAAAGTAGAGAAGCGTACTCGTTCAGAAGCTTTGATCTTACAGGCAGAAAGACAGCTTAGAGAAGTGGCGCTGGAATTTGGTATGGGTTTTGCCCGGAGTCGGCGCCAACAAATTGAAAATATTTGCCGAGAGCTGCGTGAATACCTGCAGCAAAATGACGATCGCGGTATTGACCAAGCCTATGCGGACTTGCAAGATGCTTTGTACGATCTCAATCGGGAAGTCCGCCAGTATTTTGCTGACGAAGAAGATGATGACTTGTTTGGTGCCATTCGCGATTTGTTTAGTGGTGGTGATAAAGAACGTGAGTCTTCCAAAAACAAGTCTCGCAGCGGTTACTACGACAGAGACTACAACAAAAATTATGGTCGAGACTACGATGTAGGGGGTCGTTCTTCTTTTGGTGAAGGTGGTTCTTCCCGCCGAAATCGTCCTAGTTACCAGGATAATTGGGACGAAGACGATGAGTGGCTTTAAAAATTTTGTGCTGGCCGCAAAGCAGTCTTTTAGCTGCTAAAAATTCCAGCTCTTCTGGAAAAAGTGTCTGCTGCTATGAAACAAGAAATTCTGTAGCTAAAGATGCTCAGACGGTAGTTAGTTATTAGAAAAGTTATCAAATATTAAATCGAAAGTTAAACAAATTATGCAGAATTTGCGGAATTTTCGTGATTACTACGAAATTTTGGGAGTACCCAAAGATGCTACTAATGAAGAAATTAAAAAGAATTACCGACGCTTAGCACGACAATACCATCCAGATTTAAACCCTGGAAACAAAGCCGCCGAGGAAAAATTCAAAGACATTGGCGAAGCTTACGAAGTGCTTTCCGATGCCGAAAAGCGAGCCAAGTACGACGAGTTTAGTCGTTACTGGAACCAAAAAGGCTTTGGTGGCAAACAAACTCAAAAAGGAAAAGCTTGGGGAATAGATAACCGTTCCAACGGTCCTGCTGATATCAATCCTGGTAACTATCCTGATTTTACAAGCTTTATCAATGAAGTCATCGGTATCAAAACGAGCAGAAACGGTTCCGCTGCTACTAGCAGTACCGATCCATTTCGTACGCCAAGAACAAAAGTTGCATACAATCCCAGTCAGCGTCCCAGTCGCCGAGACATAGAAGCAAGATTGTCCTTACCTTTGGAAAAGGCTTACCAAGGTGGATTAGAAAGAATTCGCTTAGAAGACGGGCGATCGCTAGAGGTAAATATGCCTCCGGGTATGGTCACCGGTCAAACCATCAGACTGCGAAATCAAGGTATTAATGGCGGTGATTTATACTTAAAAATTACCGTGGAACCCCATCCCATTTTTAAAATCGAAGGCGCGGACGTTCACTGTCAAATTCCAATTACTCCCAGCGAAGCAGTGCTGGGGGGACAGGTAGAAGCGCCTACTCTAGATGGCTTGGTCAAAATGACGATTCCTCCTGGAGTCAGGTCTGGACAAAGATTGCGTCTGGCCGGAAAAGGCTACCCCACCGACAAAGGCAAACGGGGCGATCAGCTAGTAGAAATTCAAATAGTCGCTCCCAAAAACATTAGTCCAGAGGAACGAGAATTGTACGAAAAAATTCGCCAGCTGGAGACATTTAAACCCCGCGCTGATTTGTTTTCCTGAACTGCTTGGGTGCAAGGTCTTGTGCCAAAGTTGCTAAAAAATCACGTTTTAGGAACTACGTAACAGTTTGTCATTAATTTCCAAGTCCAAGTTTGCTTTCCAAGTTTATTGTTTTATTGAGAAGCCATAGCGTAGTGCACTAGCTGACCGAGACGCTGACGCAACGTTTCTAATCCCAAACGCTCGCTGGCAGAAATAAACGCTGCTAAAGGAAACTCTTCCTGTGCTTGGGCGAGAGTATGGCTATCTACTCGGTCGATTTTATTAAACACGACTAACGCCGGACCTGGAGTAACTGGCATCTGAGCTAAAATTTCTCTCACCGCACGAATGTGGTTCAACCATGCTGGGTGGGATAAATCTACCAGATGCAGTAGGGCATCAGCTTCTGTGACTTCCTCTAAAGTAGCGCGGAAGGCATCCATCAGCGATGCGGGTAGTTCGTGGATGAAGCCTACCGTGTCCGTTAGCAGGATTTCCTGGGGTTGACCCGTTAGAGCTTGGGGAACTACCAAGCGCCGCGTGGTGGGGTCGAGGGTGGCAAATAGCTGGTCAGCTGTATAAATTTCTGCATTGGTGAGGGCGTTTAGCAACGTTGACTTGCCAGCATTAGTGTAACCAACAATTGCCACTGAGGGAATTTCTTGGTGTTGTCGTCTTTGGCGCAAGCGTTCTCGATGAGCTTGTAGCTGGTTTACTTGTTGCTGCAAGCGAGAAATACGACGCTCAATAGCACGTCGTTCCGTTTCCAATTTGGTTTCACCGGGACCGCGAGTACCGATACCACCACCAAGTCGGGACATGGCCTGACCTCTACCGGCTAGTCGCGGTAGCATGTATTCTAGCTGTGCCAGCTCTACCTGCAGCTTACCAGCACGGGATTGGGCGCGTTGGGCGAAGATGTCCAAAATTACTTCGGTGCGGTCAACGACTCGGACACCTATTTGGGTTTCTAAGTTGCGGACTTGGGAGGGTGAAAGGTCGCGGTCAAAGACGATAAGATTTGCTCCTAAGGTTTGGGCGGTAAGGGCAATTTCTTGTACTTTACCTTCTCCGACTACAGTTTGGGGATGGATGCGCGATCGCTTTTGCCAAAGTGTCTGTAATACCTCTCCACCGGCGGTATCTACTAACCTTGCCAGTTCTGCGAGGCTGTCTTGGAATTGTTGGGCTGTCATTTCCTCGGTCATTAACCCGATAATCAACACGCGATCGCGATCGCGGTCGACTTCTTGGGCCACAAACTCCCGACGAAATTCTTCTTCCAGTCCTTCTATTAGCTGCGTAAAGTCCTGTTGTGTCAATGCGTCCAAGCTCAGCGGCGGCGACACGTTCCAGCAGGATATGAAGTTACTCGCTGTTTGCGTAGCGTACCGGATGGCATCTTTCTTCAACACGGTTGCACCGGTTAGCAAAGTGCGAGATTGTCTCGGTATCAGGTGTGCCAAAAAAGCTTCTTTGACATAACCTGTTACTCCTCCACCCCGCTTTTGAAATCCCGTCCCTGTCACGTTTAACATCACCAAAGCATCGAGGCGTTGCAGTACCATTGCTGTCAGTGTCGCTTCGTTCGGCGGTTCTGGCTTGCTTTGAGTGGCAATGCAACGGATACCGCTTAATCGTTCCGCTCCGTAACGGGGCAATTCTAAGGGTGGGATTTGTGTCTGCCGCACAGTGCCTACCCCGACGCGAATTACTTGTCCGCGACGATTGAGGTAGGCACATACAGGCTGGTTGATCTCAGTACTGATGGCTGCCAGACGCTGGGCAAACTCGGGCGTTGTGATGCGATCGCCCGGAAGACGCTGGTGGTACAGCCGCTGTAGCTGCTTGAGCTGGCTAGGCTTTAAACCCTGAAGATTACCAAAGATAGTCTCTATAGGCATTTTCGACCAGTATGCTGGTCCCTCGAATCCTACTTCTTATATTTTACAATACTGATTTGCTGTCAGAACTCTTACTTAGAGTAGAAGATACTTCTGAACAATTGTGGTGTCTAACTGCATGCTTTATATTGAAAAAATGAATTCATAAATATTTGCACAAAAATGTTTGCATTGGGGATCGCAGCACCATAATGTTGGGATGCTTGGGGCGTCTCATACTTGCGTCGGTTTGCGGGAAATAGGAGTAAAAGTTTCTCGCCACCGCTTTACCGCCGTTTGCAGCTGTGGTGACAACCAGCTATCAAATTGTGGATAAACAGGCAATCTCGGCACTAGATTCCATCCTGCAGGCTGTAAAATTTCTCTGAGTTGATGCTCGCAAAGATGAGGATAGTCAGGATTGACTTCATCTTTGGGTGCAATTCCACCTAAATCCCTTGCTCCTGCTTGTATGCAAGCAATTAACCAGCCCTCGTCTTTCACTAAATTTGGTGGTATTTGAATAGTAATATCTGAAGGTAAAATTTGACGTGCCTGAAAAATGATTTCTGGTAGTTGCTCCCAAGGAAATGGTGCTGCGTAAGAACTTTGCCGAGTTCCCGGACTGTAGGGTTGAAGAATAACTTCTTGGATGTGGTGGTAACGCTGGTGGAGAGTGGCGATCGCTGCTAATGTTTCCCACCTATCATCTTCAGTTTCCCCGATCCCTAACAGCAAACCCGTGGTAAACGGAATTCGTAATTCCCCAGCCCATTCTAATTGTTGCAGCCTTAGTTGTGGTATTTTACTCGGTGCATGTCTGTGCACGGTTTCCAGTAATTTTGGAGTTAATTGCTCGAGCATCAATCCCATGGAAACGTTTACATTCTTGAGCTTTTGCATTTCCGCAATACTTAACGGTCCTGCGTTTGTATGCGGTAAAAACCCCAGTGATAGTGCTAATTCGCACAACTGATAAATCCGTGTTAACCAAGCCTGACGCTGGGATGAGTAAGGATGTACTTCACCGCTGAGTATTAAAATTTCACATACGTTCCGATGTCTAATTTGTTCAAGAATGTTTTTCGCTGATGCTATCGTTAGCCAAGGACTTTGACCGGGATCTGCCCGAAAGTTACAATAACTACAACGATTAAAACATTCGTAAGTAGGAACAAGCGTGTAAGCTGGACTGTAAGTTACTAAACCTAAATCACCGTTAGTCATAGGAATACTGTTTATGAGTGGTTGAGGTGAAGAATTCTGAATTTCAGATTTTTTCAACTTTGCTTGGTCTAAATTATAGATATGCAGATAAAGTACTTTACAGATTACAAGAGTAAGCTTAATATATTTAGTTACACATAGTTACAGAAAAACGCTATTTTAGCATCACTAAATAGGAAGAAAAACCACTAACCCAAACTGAATCGTTCCTGACAATTAGGGTCAAAAAAAGTCAAAGTCTTAGCTTGCATGCTCGGCGCCTTCCTGTAGAGGAGGGCGCTTTTTGTAGATTTGGCTTGCAAACAGAAAGATTATTTTTGTGGTGTTTGTAGTGAATAGCGAGATATAATTCCTTTGATTTTCAAATCACTGATTTTTGCGATCGCCTCTACCAACTCTTTTTGTTCTCCTTGCAATTTCAGTTTTTCTAAAGCCTGATAGAAATTATCTCCAGACCGCAAATTTTGAGTAAGTTCGGCAATTTGAGAAGACTTGAGAACTTTCTCGATTTCCTTGTTTCGACGTTGA
This sequence comes from cyanobacterium PCC 7702, assembly GCA_000332255.1. Taxonomy (GTDB): domain Bacteria; phylum Cyanobacteriota; class Cyanobacteriia; order Cyanobacteriales; family Nostocaceae; genus Chlorogloeopsis. The sequence goes on from KB235926.1 coordinate 1,223,569, forward strand.
CGTACAGCCTGAAGTTGTTGGCGTACCTGAGGAGTAAAATCAATTTCACCGGCATTAGTTGCGAAAGCAATAATTGTAGTTGGGGTAGGATCAAATTTAGCTGGTGCTGCTAAAGTTTCCGAGCACAAAAAAACACAAAAAACCACAATCACAGCTAAAACAGATATAAAATTAGTAACTTTGCCAGCCATATTTAACACTACCTTAATCAGATACAAAAGTTAAATTCTGGATTTATTTTGCTTCCAAAAACTTGATTGTCTCACATTACCAGAAGAAAGGTCCCAGAAGAGGTTTAGAAGGCAAGAAGGCTCCAAGGCAGAAGTAAGTCCTCTCCCGAGAGAGCAAACTTTATTAATCCGCCACTGGCGAATGTGGAAAACTTTCTGTTATCTCAAAAGACAAGCGTAATAAATGCCTTATTTAATCCGACCTTTTGATTTTATTAATTTCCCTTTGCAATTCTTCTATTTTTTGCTTTAACTTTTCTGCTTCCGGATTTTGTTCAGCCTGCGCCTTGACATCGACATCAATCGCTCCAGATGCAGGCGATCGCCGATAATTTCCTTTCTTGATTTGTTCGTACTCTTGTGAGGTAGCCCATTCCCGCAAAAAATGCAGGCGTTCCACAGCAAAAGGATGGCTCAGGAGCATACCTTGAGCACCGTTGTAGAGCAAAAATTTATATATCTGATTGAGTCCATCTTCATCTAAAGCCTGATAGTTTTCTGACTGACGGATAAATTCTTGCAAACTGCATTCATGAGCGTATTTGACGCTGCCACCAGAAACCTTCATCATAGATGACATCACAATATTTAAATCATCCATCACTAGCAAAGCAGCGCGATCTGCAGATAACTCCGCCTTGCGTCGCCATTCAAAAAAAGCATAAATCAAGGCACTGCTGACGAAGTTGCCTATACCGAAGGTTAATTCACCTAAGGTAGAAGCAGCACTCATCGCCCACATAGCCATTTGAATTAAAATAGTATGACCGCATTTAATATGTCCTAGTTCGTGGGCTAGCACCGCCTTGATCTCAGCTTCGTTAAGCAAATCTAAAATTCCTGTATTTATAACTATGTAAGGATGTTCTTGACCCTGAGCGTAACTGTTGGCAAGAGGATTTTGGGAAACAAACAGTGCTGGTTCTGGATAAATATCCAAATCGCGCACGCATTCCCGAAAAATTTGGTAAACAGTGGAATATTGGCGAGGTCCAACTTCAATGGTATTGCCCATAAGATAAACAAATTGGGGGCGTTCGTAAACAAATTTCACAAATTTACGGGCAATCAAGTCAAATCCCGGCAAACTGCGCAAGGCTTGTTCGGCCTGCTGGTCTAGAGGATGTCTGAAAGCTTCACTGGAAATTCCTGTATAGGTTGGCATAATTCAAAATAAAAAGTAAATTGCTTATTCTTAGAAATAACCTGTTTGTTCGTATAGTAGGAGGTTAGGACAATGATCAACAAATGAACAACTAACCACTAATGTACAGGCGAAACATGGTGTGTCTCTATAAAATAAAAGCTATCAACTAGTAACTGACGCCTGACAAAATTAACCATGGGGCGATCGCAAACTAAAGTCACTTTGTATGGAATGAAAGCGTGTGATTGAGGCAGAAGTTCACTTATCATTACATAACTTCCTGCGATCGCAGGCGGGTTTTCCTTGTTGGCCCCATCACTTAACGATGGCACGTTTGGTAGCGCGCGCCTTGCGGTTGAAACGCAGCGCCCTCATTCAAGTTGGTGCAGTTTGCGGCTACCAAGGACGCTATCGTACTAGCTTCGTAGCTTCGGCTCTGATGTGGCAAGGCCCCGTGATTATTGTTGCCCCAGAAGCCGTGCAGCAGCGTCTTACAAAAGTAGAAATTCCCCGTCTTCAACAGTGGCTGCAGCGAAACAAAGCAATCAGAATCAATGACACCTGGCCCGGCGGTGAGTTTCAAGGACTGCTGCTGGTTTCTCCTCAGGCTTGGTTGACAGCACAGCTAAAAGGAAAAGGTGGATTCCCCGATGGCATTCCCACAATTATAGACGGCGTAGATGATTTAGAAGATTGGGTATGCCAACAGCTGACCCTAACCTTGAAACCCTACGATTGGGATAGTCTGGTGCTTGCTTGTCCAAACCAAGCTGAGACAATTCGCCACACGCGAATCAAACTAACTCACCAGCTATTTCAACACCCCCCCAATCCCTACGAATGCTATCTCATCTCCCAAGCAGAAATAGATGTTCTCAACCAGCTTTATTCGTCTGTAGAGTCAGCCAGCTTACCTGAGGCTTGGCAACAATTTTGGCAGCAATTTCAACAGGTAAACCAAAATTCCTGTTTTCAAACAACTTTGTTGTGGTGTACCATAAACCGCCGTCAGGGATTGTTTTCTTTACACTGCGCTCCTGTTGAAATCGCAAAAATTCTTTCGCCTATTTGGCAGCGACAACCTGTGGTGTTAATTGGCAGTACCTTAGAAGCAGAAACAGAAGCGCCAATTTTCCGCCAGCGCTTTGGATTGGGCGAGTTAACTTGTCTGAAGTTCTCAGATAGCCAAACAGAGGCAATACAGCTGTACGTTCCCTATCAGTTACCTTTGCCCAATACACCAGAATTTCAAGCTGCTTTTATTCACAAAGTCCGCACTTTAGTATGTCTGAGCGCAACATCGCCAGGTTTAACGGTGGTTTTGGTGGGAGATGTACCGCTTAAATCTCAAGTAGGAACAATTCTGGCTTCTGAGTTTGGTTCGCGGGTGCAAGTAGAAAAAACTTGTTTGGACGAAAATGGCATTTTAATTGCTGGCTGGGAATTTTGGCGAGAGCATCAAGGGCGTTTGCCTGCTCCACAGCTAATTATTATTGCTACTTTACCGTTGCCGTCGTTAGAAAATCCCCTCATCGCTGGCAAAGTTGCTTACTACAAGCGATCGCATCAAGACTGGTTCCGTTTATTTCTCCTACCCACTGCTTTGAACGAATTACAACGGGCGATCGCTCCTGCTAGAGAAAATCAAGGTATCGTAGCTTTACTCGACAGTCGCGTCCTCAATCGTAGCTACGGCGCCCAAGTTTTAGCAGCCCTCAGTCCCCTAGCACGCATTAACTATCTCGAACCCAGTCTCTTTTCTCAAACCAATGAGGATAATTCCCCATAGTTAACCATAATTTACAAACAGCTACTCTACCCTGCCCATGAAAAAATAAAAACGTAATCTCTCAGATTTCAAAATTTTACATTTTCTAGCACAGGTGAAGCATATGGGTGAAGCAAAACGTCGTAAAGCCGCACTAGGTGAAAAATACAGCAAGCAAAAAGATTCTCGCATTCTACCTTGGATTCCAATTACGAAATCCCAGTCGGAATTATTTATGAAATGGACGACTCGCGGTACCTGGATTGGTATCGGTATTATGGTTGTCGCTTGGATAGCAATCCGTTTTATCGGCCCTGCTTTCGGCTGGTGGCAAGTAGTCTAAATTACTGACATTGCTGATAACAGCAAAACAATGCCAAACTCCTCATGCCTCTGCCGCAGCACTAATTATGGTTTATGGTGTCAAATAAGACAGCTTCATTACCAAGGCTGTCTTGAAATTTTAATTGCTACTGAGATAAATTATATTAATCATTAACACTCTTTCATATAATTTCAATTTTATTGCAGCCACTTTACAATTCTTATTTTCTATTTTTAAAGTGTAATTAGTTACTTTTTTCCAGTCTTTTTTTAATGAAAAATACTGCCTAAATGGCAACATTTTTTGATAGGGTTTAGTTATATTGTCAGGGATAAGTCAAACAATTTGGGTTTTACACCTGGGATCGTGGATGAAGTAAAGGTATTGTACAGGCAAATCACTGTCGACTATTTGCTAAACCACTACCAATCTCAGAGCGCCAAAGCATCTACCACATTCTCTGAATCTAGGTAATCTAAAATCAAGTACTCCAAGCAAGACCGCCTAACTATATTTGCAAATCACCAATATTAAGCAGGGAGTGAACGCCAAAGACATTAAATATAAGAGTCTTGCCTGTAGACTAGCAATTACGATGCAATACATAGCTTTTCAATAGTTGACTTGTGCTAATTATGAGTTAGTCTTGTAGCGGGTCTTTTTCCGAAATCGTCTGCCCTGACAGAAGTGTATGAAGAGAATATTAAGCTTGGCAGTTCTGTCTGATATTTTGTTCTCAGGAATTGAATATTTTGATACGGCACCTGTAGCCGCAATCAACTACCCTAAGCTAGGTAGTTCTATACAGAGACTTTATCTAAATCCGTGTCTGGCAATTGTAATAAATAGCTTACAATACCAGTTAATGAGAAAATCTAAAGAAAATATAAAAGGGATCGCATGACCGTGGTGGTAGGAGGAAAATAGTGTTTTTAAGATTAGCGCAACAACACCGACAATTTGTCCAGGACTTGGTAATGAACCTGCAAGCTCTGGCTACTGTACTCGAACGGCGCGGCTATCCCGCGTCTTGCTATACATGTGGCGATCAAATGAACAGCGCTTCATTCATGGTCAGCTTGGGAGAGAACCACCTGATTCGGTTTTTAGTATCCGACTACGGAATTACTTGGACTGAAATGCGGGACGATCGCGAACTAATGAAGTTAGAAGGTGCAGAAGCGGTCAGTCAACTACAAGAACTGGCCAACATCGTCAAGTACCCTACCCAGGTTCCAATAGGTAAAAAACCTCATTCAGTGCTACCAAGTAATGTGATTAAGTAGGGTAGTGTGAAAAAAGCAATGTTCAAATGGCAAATTGGGAATTGGGAGTCAGTTTCAACTGTATAGTTCAAGGTCGATAGTACAAAACTGTTGACTGCTAAGCGAGAACTGGTCCCAACCCCGACCAGAAATATAAAGCATCTATTTTTCATCTATTTTTCGTCCAGAAAAAGCTGCTATCTGGCAGCATGCTTTGTCAGGATCGCAAACTAAATCTTAAGTTCCAAAAAGTAGAAATTTTTTGTGTCTGCAGCTTCAACCTGCGAGCAGACTTTCTCACTCTATTGTTGATATAACTTGCCAGAGTTATTACGTAATCAATAAAGCAGTTTACGCACTAGAACTACTATTTCCATTGCTAAAAACCTAGTACGGTAGCAGTAACAATATCGCCACAAATCTCCACATTAATTTGCTAGTTGCCAGAGAAAAATATTTGCCGAAGGTAGCTGCTTTTTATGCTATTTAAGTTGTGGAACACCTATATAGTTGCTGCGTAGAATTGAAAATGTCTGAAGAAAAACAAAATAATAACCAACTACCGACAAGTGCTATTACCAACCAATCTAGTAGCACATCTGAGTATTGGTTTGAATACCCAGTAAGAGCACAACCCCATCACACTGACTATCTGGGCGTAGTTTGGCACGGTACTTATATAGCTTGGATGGAAGAAGCACGGGTAGAATGCTTACGTTCCATTGGCGTAGAATATGCCGATCTCGTCGCTTTAGGTTGCGATTTACCAGTTGTAGAATTGTCAGTGCGATATCATCGCTCTATTCACCTAGGGATGGTGGCGGTAGTCAGAACCCGTATGCTAGAAGCTAGTGGTGTTCGTATTGATTGGGAATACGTAATTGACTCTCCAGACAGACAAGATTTATACGTAACAGCTAAAGTAACATTAGTAGCAGTGGATCGGGAAAGAGGTAAAATTCTGCGTCAGTTACCAGCCAACGTTCAGGATGTGTTGGCAAAGATTTCAGCATCTTTGAATAAGTAATACCCTTTCTCCCCATGCAGGAGCGTAAATATTCTTGGCTTGTAGTGAGGACTTAAACTCACTACAAAAAACCATACCTAGTTCATCGCCTGAGATTGTGAGTCAACTTTACTATGTGATTCCAAATATCTTGAGGACCGATGCCATAACCAACCTTTAACAAAACAATAACCGCAGCAATTATCAATGCATTTTTTACACTTGTTTTAATGACCTTAACTAATACAGTAAATACTATCCAAGCTATAATTAGTGCAACCAGCATAAGCTATAAGCTCCTAAAAAACAGTCCTTGTTGGGTTGGCTTGCAACTAAGAATTCATTTTGTTTTCATCCGCTTATCAACTTGTAGTTAATGCCAGATAATTCACCACACCAAAAATTTGGTTGGGAGGTTTATCTGCGGACTGTTACTGAGCGTAATTATCAACTATGTAATTTCCGAAATATAGAATAATTACATACATGCTTCGGGTATTTTTTAAAAGCTATTGCGAGCATCATTTCGTTTAACTAACAATTCTCCGGATCCTTACTAAAATCAATCAATTCTACCATAGAAGAATGAACGTGAGGTGCGGTGCGGTTAGTATAAGTTTGGTTATAGCGCTGTTATCTTTTGTGCCGTTATCAATTGTTTTGCGTGCATCGGCGCAGCAGTCGCGTACTAATAAATCTTGGCTCGACCATTTGCTGGTAAATTGGAACCAACAGGGAAGCAATTTTCCCCAATTACCGCGTCCGTCTGCAACTATGGGTGCAGCTAGCTGGTACGTCAACTAACGAGCGTTGCAGAAACAGCAGTGGCGCGAAAGGGTTGGACTTTGTACGCTCAAGCCTACAGCTACAGAAGCCATACCGGGTGCTGATGGAATATGCTGACCGTTGGGATATCAGGCTTTAGTTAACACCCGTCAGCGTGAATACCGCAGGCAAGTGTCAAACAAAGCACTCAGAGCAAGTTTGCTTTTTGGTAAGGACTGGCTGTTAATCGCAATCGGAGAAGAAAAATCGAACTGCAGCGATGTTTGTATCTATTTTTACTAATAAAAATACAGTTAGTTGTCGGCGACAGCAGATGCGATCGCTTTTTTGCTTGATTTGAAATCAATGGGACATCACTGCAAATTTCGAACCTAGCCAGTACAAAGCGAGGGTGTTTAACAGNAAAAGCTAATAGTCTGGAGAGAAGTTTTTGCGCTCGCTACAAGCCATAGAAAACAAAGCGTTCAGCGAGGGTCTGAACGCCGATTGATTTAAGCTTGTTATCGTAAAGAAATGGTACGGGAATAAGAGTCTAAATTTTCGGTGACTAGCAGGACTTGTTGTCTAGCCCATTGATCCGCAGCCAAAATATCTTCTAAAGAAGGATTTGAGCGGTTGTGAGTTGAAAAGCGATCGCATACCTGCTCGATGCACCGAGCAATATCAAGGTAGCTAATTTTCTCATCCAAAAACAAAGCTACAGCTTGTTCGTTAGCTGCATTTAATACAGCTGGCATGCAGCCACCAGCTTTACCAGCAGCGTAAGCTAGTTGCATGCAAGGGTACTTTTGGTGATCTGGTGCTTGAAATGTGAGATTTGCTACTTTCACCAAATCTAACCGTTCCCAGTTGGTGTGGATGCGATCGGGCCAGGACAAAGCATAAAGTAGGGGTAAGCGCATATCTGGCCAGCCAAGTTGGGCTAGAACCGAAGTATCTTGCAGCTCGATCAAAGAGTGAATTATGCTCTGGGGATGGATAACAATTTCAATATCGTCGTAGTCTAACCCGAACAGAAAATGAGCTTCAATTACTTCCAATCCCTTATTCATCAAAGTAGCAGAATCAACAGTAATTTTGCGTCCCATCAACCAGTTCGGATGTTTGAGGGCGTCTGCTACGGTTGCTTGTGCTAATTTTTCTACCGGCCAATCTCGGAAAGCACCTCCAGAAGCGGTGAGTAAAATGCGCCGCAAACCTCCCTTCGGTACTCCTTGCAGACACTGAAAGATGGCGGAGTGTTCGGAATCAGCAGGTAAAAGTTTGATTTTGTGCTTCTCGACCAGCGGTAGAACAACGGGACCTCCAGCAATAAGAGTTTCTTTGTTAGCTAAGGCGATGTCTTTACCAGCTTCAATAGCAGCGATGGTGGGTAACAAACCCGCACAACCGACAATACCAGTGACAACAGTTTGGGCATCACCGTAGCGGGCAACCTCTATGACTCCTGCTTCGCCAGCCAGTAAAATAGGTTGGGGATCGACCTGAGCAATTAACTCCTGGAGTAATGGCAATTTCTCTTCAGAGCAAATTGCTGCTATGGTTGGTCGAAACTGTCGAATTTGAGAAGCCAACAATTCTACATTGTTTCCGGTCGCTAATCCCACAATCCGAAACCGATCTGGGTACTGAGCGACTATATCTAAAGTTTGAGTACCAATCGAACCGGTAGAACCAACAAGAGTAATCGCTTTCACAATTGTTTAAGGATTGACAGACAACTCCACTATAAATTGCTTGGGACTCTCAAATCACAGTAGTTAAATTCCATTTAATTTCTAACAGCAATTTTTCCAAATCACTAATTTATGGTGCCAAAACAGTTAGCGAGTAGAGACTTTTTATGGAAAAAAGATTTAATATTTCCAGGTATGATGTGGCTTGCCAGCAGAATGGTGATTTGGAGTGCCATGTTATTGCTTGCTCCCTTGTTGGGTATGCCACCAGGGGGCAAAGCTGCTACATTTAGCTGGGAGATATTTCAAGCCTGGGATAGTATTCATTACCGTAACATTGCCAATTTTGGTTATGAATACGTCAGTGACGGTAAGGGACATAATATTGCCTTTTTTCCCTTTTTTCCTTTGATAGTGCGGGGATTGATGAGTCTGGGCCTACCCTTTGAAGTGGCAGGAGTATTGGTAAACAATGCAGCATTTCTAGTAGCGGTTTATTGCGTATTTTTTTGGATGAAAGAATCCTGCGGTACAAAAGCCGCACGCTGGGTAACCGCTGTTATTACCTGGTGTCCGCCATCTTTGTTTGCAACAGTCATTTATACCGAAGGATTGTACTTACTTTTAAGTACAATGGCTTTATGCGCTTTTGAAGAAGGAAAGTATAGCTGGACAGCTCTTTGTGGCGCCATGGCAACAGCAACACGTCCAACAGGGATAGCACTGATTCCAACATTTTTGATTGCTGCATGGAGAGAAAAGCGATCGCCTGTTGCTTACGCAGCTGGTTTGGCCACCTCAACCGGACTGATACTGTTTAGCATCTATTGTGCCTTGGAATTTAACGATCCTTTAGCGTTTGTTCACGCCCAGCAAGGATGGCGAGCAACCTTAGGATTTGATTGGCTTTCTTGGTGGAAAATGCTCGTGCAAATAGCAGCTGGTACAAGCAATTGGAAACATGGCAAAATCCACGATCCCTCACATCCTTTGCTCTTCGCAAGCATTATTATTTTGGGCTACTTACTGTGGCGCTACCGTCACAGGTTAGATCCTGTCAAGGTAGACTTTGGCTTTGCTGCTTTAGGTTTTTGTTTGTGGATACTCGCAGGCGATCCCTTAATCAATACAGTATCTGTTTTGGGTAGTGCTTGCTTGTTGTGGTATTTACGCAAACAACTACCTGTAGTTACGGTTGTTTATGGTTTTTGCGGTTTGGGATTAATTCTTGCTTCGGGTGGAACTTGGTCGCTAAGCCGAATTGCCTACGGCATTGTATCCTTCAGTATTGGCTTGGGTGTACTGCTATCTAGTCATCCTCGCTGGGGATATATAACTTTATGCTTCTTTGCCATTGTACTTGCTAGTTTCTCTGTCAGATTCGCTCAACAATTGTGGGTAGGATAGGTAAAAAATTAAAAGTTATTGTACCTGAGGGTGAAAAAACAACTGCTTTCGATCAGCACCGTTGGTTGGATAATTAGCATAAGTGCCTTGATTTTTTTTGCATGCAGCAGTTTGAGACACGAACTGTTTCAATCATCCGCTTGGGATTTAGGAATTTTCGATCAAGCAATTTATTTGATCAGTCAAGGACAATCTCCAGTTTCTTCCCTACTAGGATTTCATATTCTGGGGGATCATGCCGCCATAGTCCTGTATCCCCTAGCCTTGCTTTATAAAATTTACCCCAGTGTTTATTGGTTGTTTGCCGTGCAGGCTAGTGCTTTGGCATCAGGTGGGCTATTGGCTAGCAGTATAGCCCGTCAAGCTGGACTAATGGCAAGACCTGCGATCGCAGCAGCACTGGTCTACTTGTTATATCCGCTGGTATTTAACATCAATCTGTATGACTTTCACCCAGAGGTTATAGCCTTACCTGCATTGTTGGGAGCAATTTTAGCTGCTCGCTCGGACAAGACCGGCTGGTTTTGTTTGAGCATTTTCTTAGTATTGGGATGTAAAGCGGTTTTATCTCTGACAGTTGCAGCAATGGGGTTATGGCTGCTCTTTTTTGAGAAAAGACGGTTGTGTGGCGCCATCGCCCTTGTCTGCGCTTTGGTTTGGTTTACGATCGCTTCCAAAGTAATTATCCCTTTTTTTGGAGGCGAAGCAGCATCGGTAACGCGTCACCTTTGGCGCTACGGTGATTTTGGCAATTCTTTCCAACAAATCGCTCAAAATCTCTTATTCCAACCTAACTTAGTACTGAGAAAAATCTTTTCTCCCAATACTTTAGAATATCTAGCTTTATTAACAACACCGCTTGTGTGGGGAATTTCACCCCGTCATCTCTCACCTTTGGTTAGCACTATACCTGCATTGATGCTAAATATTCTTGCCCGCGCTCCTGAGCAAAGAAATTTAGTCCATCAATACTCTTTACCAATCCTACCTTTTTTGTTGGTAGCTGTAATTCAAAGTTATGCTGCTGGTTGCAGTTGGATGAAAAAACCGCGGCGGATTATACTCTGGTCTTTGGTAGCTTTCTTAGCTTTAGGAAAATACGGTTACTTCTGGACGATTTATCTAGATTCGTTAGATACTTGGCAAGCGACACGAGAAGCGATCGCCCAGATTTCCACTCAAGGAGGAGTTTATACAACTGCTGAGATTGCCCCCCACTTAACCCATCGCCCCCTCGTGGAATTCACTAACTCTCAATCACCAGTAGCAGATTTAACTAAATTTGAATACATTCTCTTAAATGTCAGTCACCCAGGTTGGCTCAGCAACCAAGAATTTGCCAGTGCTTTAGTTAATAAACTTTATCACGCAGAAATGTTTCAACTCAGTTACCAGCGGGATAATGTTTATTTATTTGTAAAAAAACTGAAAAGCTAATTGAAAATTTCCTCTCTTTGCGCCTTTCTTACTAAAAGAAAATAGAAAGATAAAATAAGTGCTCGTAATTATTTTTCTGTTTATATTTCGGGTGATAAAACTATTTTTTCACTCTGGCACTGTTAGCTGGACGATCGGAATCAGTGCATTGTTATTATTTGCTTGCAGCAGTACACGCCACCTACTTTTTCAATCGGGATCTCTGGATTTAGGAATTTACGATCAGGTAGTCTAACTGCTCAGCCAACGCCAGCCAGCTATTTCTTCTTTTTTAGGCTTTCATCATCTAGGTAACCATGCTCCTGGTCAGCGTATTTTTTAGCTTTATTCTACAAAATTTACCCCAGTGTTTACTAGTTGTTAGCGCTGCAAGCTGTTTGTGTCTGTCCTAACGATCAACCACCACTTTTCACTGTGTTTTTTTCTCCTGGTTAAAAATATTTGGAAACTCGATTTTGGCAGCTCGGTCGTTAATAATTATTTTTTTTAGCCGTTTTAACATCTTGTTTTTACAAAACTGTTAGTGCTCATCTAGAATAATTTTAACAACACTAATAATTTTAACTCCTACCAATTGGGAAGGAAGTGTTCCCAGAAGTATGGAGATTATCCAATTGGTTGGAAAATATAAATACTCTACTAAATGGATGTGTACCAATCATCCAATTTATTCTTTTTATGCTGGCTTGTACGTTCCTCTAGAAATTGCAGTTATTTCATATAACAGGATAAATTCTGGACAATTGACGACTAAATACATGCTTTCTGTTTTAAAAACAGATCGTCCCGAGCAAATCCTAATCGTGAATTTATGGCTTATGTAAATAAGAATTACTTAAAAACTTACACGAACGAAAAAGGTACCTAGGAAGATTATGTTTTATCCTTTCGCGGTAACTAGAAGGCAGCTCGATTGAAAAGACCGAAAAAATACTATATGCTTGCATTGATAGCAAACAGAAGGATACCATTTTGTTTCTCAATTTTATATGATAATTTCATTACCAATCACAAAACAGAGCTATTTATGTCAGGATACCGGATAGAAAGGTATTGAAGCTAAAGTTGTTCTTGAACAGGGATGTTCAAAAAAGTTCCAAAAAATATATATTCAATGAAATACAACAGTTAATGTTGATTTTGAATTTACCGGTGAAATCCTAATTTCCAAACAATATGTATAAAATTTTGCTTTTACCTTTTTGCATTGTAGGTCGGGAGGATGTATAAAGGAGTTTGAAAAAGCCTCTGGCCTATGGTTAAAGTTTTATGGAAAGACGAACACCTGTTTCCAGCGGTAATTTGGTTTGCGAGCCGATTGTTTGTTTGGACTGCTATGCTCGTAGTTGCGCCAAATATTCCTTCCACTTCGGAGGGGGTTGTACGTAGTTTTGGTTGGGGAGTATTTGATGCTTGGGACAGCGTACACTATCGCAGTATCGCCACTTCTGGTTACGAATTTGTCAACGACGGTCAGCAGCACAATCTAGCTTTCTTTCCCCTATTTCCCTTAATTATTCGGGGTTTGATGCTTGCAGGTTTGCCATTTGAAATTGCCGGTACCTTGGTCAATAATTTGGCATTTTTAGGGGCACTTTACTGTTTGTACTTTTGGATTTTAGAGCAACTTGGCACAAAAGTTGCACGCTGGGCAATTATGGTTGTGGCTTGGTGTCCCCTATCTTTGTTTGGAACCGTAATCTATACTGAGGGGTTATATTTATTTTTGAGTACAGCTGCTTTGCAGTCCTTCGATCGCAAGCGATATGGCCAGACAGCTTTTTGGGGTGCAATGGCAACAGCAACGCGTCCTACGGGAATAGCACTAATCGTAGCTTTTTTATTGGCAAGCTGGAAAGAACGCCGTCCACCCATCGCTTACCTTACTTGTTTGGGTACAGCTAGCGGTCTGCTTTTGTTCAGCTTGTATTGCGCAATTTATTTCGGCGACCCCATCGCTTTTATCCATGCTCAGAAAGGATGGCGTCCTTCATTTGGATTTGATTGGCTTTCTTGGTGGAGTATGTTATTAGAAATAACAACGGGGGCGTCAAATTGGCAAGATATTCAGCTAAAAAATCTACTGCATTTGTTGTTGTTTGTGATTATTGCCGGTGTCGGCTGCAGTATGTGGTTCAGTTGTCAAAAATTTTGTTCTAGGAGGATGGCATACTTTTTTTACCTTGGCGTCACATTTTCTTTGATACTGGCTGACAATCAATTTATCAATGACTTACTGAATGTGGGTATGGTTTTGGGAGGTGGTTATTTCCTGTGGCGATCGCGCCAAAAATGCAGTTATGTTACAAGTTTTTACGGCTTTTGTGGTATCGCTTTGCTACTAGTTTCGGGTAGTGTATTATCTCTGAGCCGGTTGGCTTACGGTATTATACCTTTAAGTATTGGTATAGCTGTGGCACTGGCAAGTTACCCACGCTGGGGTTACCTGAGTTTGGGCTTGTTTTCCATTTTACTGGCGAAACTGGCAATTAACTTTGCTCAGGATGTCTGGATAGGGTAGAGGGAAAATAATTTTTACTCTACAAAACAAAAGCTATACGATGATATTTGCGCTGCTTTGCAAAAATTTACATGTCTGCGTGGGGTGCGATCGCTTTTTTCTAAATAACTTGCTAAAATTCGCTTATATGTATAAAAGACTACTTTTGTTTGCAAAATAAATTGCTTGAATCAAGATAACCATGGTATAAACACTGAAAGAGTGGATAAATTAACCAACCATTCAAAGTTTGCTCAAAAGCAAATAGTTTCTGAGAATTTCAGCATACCTTCAGAAACTATTTTGGCTGATGGGCGTCTAGCTTTTTCATAGCAGCGATATGGCAAGAGCAAGTTAGGAATTTAACCTTTTTTTTTCAAGTCAGGGGCTAGTTAGGCAGTAGAATATTGCTTGTAGGCTATTGCCGGATGGAGAATTTATATTTTGAAATAAAAACAAGTGGAGTTTTTTAAGTATAAAAATTATGTGGTGTATCTATTACTTAACTAGTTGATATGATGTTTAAGGAAGATAATTTCAGCTGCTGTTAAAGCTGTAAAATTTATATTGGCGAACGCCAGTATTTTTGTAATCTATAGTGGCATTTGCCCAAATAACAAGAGTCAATTTTTATCTAAATATTATTTAATTGCTTATCTAAAAAACTGTGCGGTAAATTACCGTCAGTAGGGTGAAAGAGGCTTGAATTTGCCAAGGAGCTAGGACGTGGAAAACAACAAGTCGTTTGTCTGGCCGCAAGGAATATTATTTGCATTAATGGCTTTAGGCGGAAGTGTGAGCCTTGGCTTGTTCGTACCAATGACTTTCAATAGTTATAATGCTCAGACAAAAAATGCAATCAATATTAAATATATTGAAATCAAAGGAGGAACTCAACAGCGCCTTAATAACATAAGAACGGCCATGCTTTCCAGCTGGCAACAACAAGCACAAGTAAAGGGTGGAATTTCCTATTCGATCCCAGCACGTTTTCAAGGAGCAACTATCAGTGAAGCGCGACTAGCTCCAAAGGATAAAGTCATTGCTTTGACTTTTGATGATGGTCCTTGGCCCAACAGTACGGCGCAGGTGCTTGATATCCTCAGACGAAATAATATAAAAGCGACATTTTTTGTCATTGGACAAAACTTAAAGAATTTCCCCAACTTAGGTAAACGAATTGTCAACGAAGGTCATGTTATTGCCAACCATACTTGGCATCACTGGTATCATTTTATGAATCAGCAGGCAGCTGCTTATGAAATCGACCATACTTCAGATCTCATTTTTCAAACTACAGGAGTGAAAACAAATTTGTTTCGGCCTCCTGGTGGAATTATGCACAATGGAGTAGCTGCCTATGCTAGAAATAAAAAGTACGCCATTATTATGTGGTCGGCTGACTCTGTAGACTACAGGCGTCCTTCTCCATCTGTTTTGCTCAATAGAGTTTTAAAAGAGTCAAGACCTGGTGGTATTGTGTTAATGCATGATGGTGGTGGCAATCGTTCCCACACTGTGGCAGCTTTACCCCAAATTATTAGTAAATTAAGACAGCAAGGCTATCGGTTTGTGACTATTCCAGAACTTCTAGAACTGCAGGTGAAAGACGAAAAGTTAATTGCCAATAAAAAGGAGAAGGTAACAAGTCATTAGTAATTAATAAAATGCAGAAAGACAACTCCTTCTGCATTTTTTATGTTTCCCATGGATTAAACTGGGCTGAGCTGTTTTTGTTGTTGGGAATTAGCTTCTTGTGAATTAGCTTCAGAGGGTGGTACTAATTGCCAGAACTTAGGTAAAAAGTGTTCCCAGTTTTCCAAAATCATCTTTGCTTTTGCCGAACCGGTGCGTTGAGCATGAGCTGTAATTAAATCTTTCAGTTGCTTTTCACCGGCAGCCGTTACTACTCGTTGAATTTTGACAATTTCCTGGTTAACAAATTCTGGAAAAGTACCATCTTCATCTAAAAAGTAAGCTAATCCGCCAGTCATCCCAGCGCCGACATTACGTCCTACTTTGCCAAGAACGACCACTACGCCACCAGTCATGTACTCGCAGCAATGATCGCCTGCTCCTTCAATTACTGCCATTGCTTGGGAATTTCGTACAGCAAAGCGTTCTCCTGCTAGACCGCAAGCAAATAACATTCCACCGGTGGCACCGTAAAGACAGGTATTGCCAACAATCACGTTTTGTGAGGGATCGTAGGTAGCGTCTGCGGGTGGTTTAATGATAATTTCACCACCATTCATACCTTTACCGACGTAGTCATTTGCTTCTCCTTCGAGAGTAAGAATCATCCCAGAAAGGTTAAAAGCACCAAAGCTTTGACCTACAGTTCCTTTGAAGTTGAGATTGATTTGTCCTTCAAAGCCATTGTCGCCGTATGCTTGAGCGATCGCTCCTGCAATGCGGGCACCGATTGTTCTATCTGTATTAACGACCGTTAAGGTTTTGGTTACGGTTGATTGGTTGGCGATCGCTGCTTTGATGTCGGGATCTGCTAGTAGTTGGTCATCCAAAACAGCGCCATTGCTGTGAACTTCTTCATGAAGCAACCAACTGCGATTTTTTCTAGTATCTGGTAGTCCAAGTATGCAGTCGAGGTTTAACGATTGGGTTTTGGTTAGTTTTACATCTGGGCGTACTTTTAGCAAGTCAGCTCGTCCAATTACTTCTTGCAGCGAGCGGTAACCTAAACGAGCCAGCAAACTGCGTACTTCTTCTGCTACAAAATAGAAGAAATTGACAACATGTTCTGGCATACCCGGGAACCGCTTGCGCAGATCTTCTTTTTGGGAGGCGACACCTACCGGACAATTATTGGTGTGGCAGATCCGGGCCATAATACAGCCTTCAGCAATCATGGCAATGGAACCAAAGCCAAATTCCTCTGCTCCCATAAGAGCGCCCATCAGTACGTCCCAACCGCTTTTAATTCCGCCGTCGACGCGTAAAATCACCCGATCGCGCAGGCTGTTTTCCATCAGAACGCGATGCACTTCAGTTAATCCCAGTTCCCACGGAGAACCTGCATGCTTGATCGAACTTAAAGGCGAGGCTCCCGTACCACCATCGTGTCCGGAAATTTGGATGATATCAGCGTTGGCTTTGGCTACGCCGGCAGCGATCGTACCTATACCGATTTCGGCAACAAGCTTTACCGATACTTGTGCTTTCGGGTTAATTTGGTGCAGGTCAAAAATCAGCTGGGCCAGGTCTTCAATAGAATAGATATCGTGGTGGGGTGGTGGTGAAATTAAGGTAACACCAGGCTTAGAGCGCCGCAACATCGCAATGTAGGGACTGACTTTTTTGCCTGGTAGTTGTCCCCCTTCTCCTGGTTTTGCTCCTTGAGCGATTTTAATTTCTATTTGTTTGGCGCTTTGGAGGTACTCGGGTGTGACACCAAAGCGTCCTGAGGCAACTTGCTTGATAGCGCTGCAGGCTGTATCGCCGTTTCGCAATCCTTTGAGATGGGGTAAGGTAGGCGAGTGGCCGTTTTCGTCCACATCATTGAGGATCTGAAAACGAATTGGATCTTCGCCGCCTTCACCAGAGTTGGATTTACCGCCAATGCGGTTCATGGCGATGGCAAGAACTTCGTGGGCTTCCCGCGATAGGGCGCCTAAGGACATACCGCCGGTGCAGAATCGCTTCACAATTTCGCTGTTCGGCTCGACTTGCTCTTGAGGAATGCTGGGGCGATCGCTTTGGAAGTCCAGTAAATCTCGCAAAGCAGTTACGGGTCTATCTTGCAGGTACTTTTTGTAAACTTCGTAGTGGTCGTAGTTTTTGCCGTCAACTGCTTTGTGTAGTGCTTTGGCTAGTTCGGGGCTGTTCATGTGGTACTCGCCACCGGGACGATACTGTATGAAGCCCAAATTTTCTAGCTTTTTGATGCTGAGTTCCGGAAAAGCTTTGCTGTGGAAGCACAATACTTCTTGCGCCAATTCCCTGACGCTCAAGCCTCCAATCCGAGAAGTTGTACCGCAAAATCCCAACTCCAACAAGTCCTGGCCAATTCCGATCGCTTCAAAAATTTGTGCTGCTTGGTAGCTTGATAGCAGAGAAATTCCCATTTTGGAAAGAATTTTCAGCAAACCAGCTTCTACTGCTTGACAGTAGTTGTTGATGGCTTGTGCTAACGACAGGGCTGGTATTTTCCCTCTTTCCATAAATTGCTGCGTCTTGGGGTCTGACCACCAATCGCGCACTGTTTCTAAGGCCATGTAAGGACAAACGGCTGCAGCTCCGTAGCCAATTAAACAAGCAAAGTGGTGGGTGCTCCAGCATTGAGCAGTATCGACCACAATAGAAGCTTTCGTTCGCAGTCCTTCCTGAATCAGGTAATGGTGTACTGCACCCACTGCTAGTAAGGGAGGAATGTAGCTGTATTCTGCGCTGATACCGGCGCGATCGCTCAGAATTAGAATCTTAGCGCCAGCTCGCACCGATTCAGCTGCCATGGCTTGCAATTTGCGCACCGCTAGAAGCAGTCCTTCCGGACCAGCTGCAATTTCAAATAGTGTTGGCAGTTTTGCCGTTGCAAACCCAGATGTTTTGATGGCTTCTAGTTCTATTTCTGTTAGTACCGGGGAATCTAATTTCAATCTGCGCGCATACTCTGGCTTGACATCTAACAAGTTGCCTTTTTCACCCAGTTCTACTTGCAAAGACATGACTAATTTTTCCCGCAAAGGGTCAATTGCTGGGTTTGTCACCTGAGCAAAGCGCTGTTTGAAATAGTCATACAGCAAGTGGGGTTTTTCTGACAAAACTGCTAGGGGAATATCATCGCCCATGCAGAAAGTTGGCTCTTTTCCTTCTGCGGCCATTGGCTGAATCACCATTTCCACATCTTCTGTGGTGTAGCCAAAAGCAACTTGCTGTTGCAGTAAAGTTTGTCTGTCAATGTTGCTGGTTGCAAGGCGGTAGCTGTCGTTTTCCAGGATATGGGTAATTTTGCCGTTGGTTTTAGTTGCATGATGTTTGTTTTGATTTCCAACCAATGCATTCAAATCCAAGCGATACTGCTGCAACCACTCTCCGTAGGGATAGCGTTTGGCGATCCGCTGCTTGATCTGCCAATTTTTTAATATCTCGTGAGTTTCTAAATCTACGGCGATCGCTTGTCCTGGTCCCAACCTACCTTTTTCGAGAATATTGGCTTCGGGAAACTTCACTACGCCTGCTTCGGAAGCAACAACGATGTAATCATCTTTAGTGATGCAGTAACGAGCGGGTCTTAAACCGTTGCGGTCTAATGTTGCTCCTACTTTGAGACCGTCGCTAAATACCAAAAGTGCTGGTCCATCCCATGCTTCTTGCAAGGCGCTGTAATATTCGTAGAAATCAATGATTTCTGGATAATCCCGCAGCTGTGGCTGGTTTTGGTAAGCTTCTGGAACCATAATCATTAAAGCTTCCAAGGGACTGCGTCCAGAGCGTACCAGTAACTCAAGTACGTTATCTAAAGTGGCGGAGTCGCTGTTGTCGAGGTGGACAAAAGGCTTCAATTCTTGGATGCGATCGCCCCAAACAGGATGTTCTAAACTTGCCTCTCGAGCTGTCATCCAATTAATGTTACCCAACAAGGTATTTATTTCGCCGTTATGTCCCAAAAGGCGCATTGGCTGCGCCAAGGGCCATTTAGGCATGGTATTGGTACTAAAGCGCCGATGATATACAGCAAAGGCACTTTTATAAGCTGGATTTTTTAAATCCTGATAAAATTCTGCCAATACTGCTGAGCGCACCATTCCTTTGTAAACTATTGTGCGGCTAGACAAAGAACAAACATACAACTGTTGCCAAGTATCGCTGTTCAAACTGCCAATTGCTTTGGAAATGCGACGGCGAGTAATATAAAGCTGTCGCTCCAGATCCTCACCGCTTTTATCCTGCGAAGCAACAAAAATTTGTTCTATTTGCGGTTGGTTTTCTCTGGCTTGTACTCCCAATACTTCTGGCTGTATCGGTACTGCTCGCCAACCCAGTACTGTTAATTTTTCTTCTGCTGCTACTTGTTCGATGATTGCTTTTGCTTGTTGCGCTGCTTGAGGATTTGGCGGTAAAAATATCATCCCTACAGCAAGGTTGCTGTTAATAGGAAGTTGTATTCCCTGCCGGGCAAAATCTTGCTGAAATAACTCCCACGGAATAGCGGTTAAAATTCCTGCTCCGTCACCAGAATCTCGGTCTGCACTACAACCACCTCGATGCTCCAAACATGACAACGCTGCTAGGGCTTTGAGTATAATTTCGTGACTGGCATGATTCTGACGATGAGCAATAAAACCTACGCCACAAGCATCTTTTTCTTCTGTCAGCCACCTTTGTCCTTGATATGTATCACTGGAAGAATTGTCATTCCATCTCATTTTCTGGTTTTGATACATCGGTTTTTTATTCATAGAGTACCCTGTTTTCTTGAGTAAATATTTTTGCTACTACATAGTGAGAAATTTCTAAATGGATAAGTTGAAAAATACACAATAACTGAATTTTAGGGAAAAAAAATTTTAACTTCGGACTTAATTTTGCCGCGTCCGTGTTAAAATTAGCTCTTGCTATTTTTTCTGTATTTTCCCTTGACAGCTAACTGTTTGTCATTGCTGCAACAGTTCTTTATGTGTACATCTTCTCGACGTAGTTTCTCAATTCCCTTTTTCCACACTCAAATCAAATGCTGCTTTCACGGAAACAAAACTCTTATTTCAAACTTCTGTTTAGTATAGAAAACTAAAATTATCCCAATTACACGCCAAAATCAGCGTATTACACTATATGCCCATTTGACAATTCCTAGAAACTTCTCTGTCTTGTTTTCTAAGTTTTTACTGACTGTTTTTGTCATTGATTTGCTACTGTTTCAACTTTATCTTAGTAGCTTAATTATTGGTATGGTAGATTTCGCCTGAACTTTAGCTGGTGTCAAGGAGAAACTGCTGCGTTAATTTTGTAACGCCAGTGTCCTTGAGCGTACTCAACGGCGGTCTTTCGTCGTGGTAGCATTACTTGTTGGGTTCAACAAGAGATAGCAACCCAATATACACATTATCACGTTAGTGTTGGTAACTCTGGTCATTGTTTTTTGATATTTAGAAATTTTGTTAATATCTGGAAGATTCGACAGTAATGAAAAATACTTAGGCAAATTATGGCCAAAAAATCGAAGTCTGGTGGGCAATCCCGCATTTATACGGGAAAAAACAACAGTAGGAAGTTGGCGGAGGAGTTTTTGTCGCCAGCGGTTATGACAGTAGTGTTTTTAACAGCTACTGCTTTGGGGGCAATGGCGAGCATAAAGCCTCCATCCAAACCCCATGGAAATTGCAGTCATTTGAGAGTAAGGAAACACTGCGGGAAAAATAGTGCTGTGGAGCAAGGTCGTGAGGCGATCGCGCATATTTCTTCCTCAAAGCAAGCTGTCTCCAACCCATTGTCTGCAAAATCTATATTCCAAACCACACTTACCCCATCTTCAACTACTAGCAAACAAATACCAAACTCCAACCTCAGACCACCTGCACCTTTCGCTCTCACAAAAGGAGCAACAGTAATATCCTATGGTAACCAAATTTCTCTCAACGGTCGAATTCTACCAGGAGCGTGGTTGCAACAACGTACTTTAAAAGGCCAGGTCACCACTCATTTAAGTGACGCAGCGCTCAGACAATTTCTGGGTCTAGATTTGTTAGATAGCAGCGATCCCAATAGGCAGCCCATCCAATGGTACTCTTCTATTACTAAACCACTAATTTTAACTACCTTGTTAGCAGGAGGATACCGCTATCTAGATATTTCCCGTTTTGCTTCCATCTTTGGATGGCAAATACAACCTCAAGGTAACACTTTGGTTATTTCCACGCCAAGAGCCAAACTAACAAATATCACTCAAGTCAAGCAATCCTTTGGAGAGCGTATCACCATCAATTTGGATCGCCCCGCCACATGGCAAATTACCCAACAACCATCAGTTCCAACCAATCAACCTTTACCTGACGATCCTAATAGCCTCATCGTCAAACCTTCTTTTCCCACCACCAAAGAGTGGATTATTACTTTAGATAGCATCGCCGATCCACTTCTAGTCCAACGTTACAGTTCACCTGCATCCTCTGTCCCTACTTCTGCTACCGATGAATTTCAGCAACAAGCACAAGCAACTGAAAAAGATTCTCCCCCAACTTTTGGTTTTCCCCAAGCACCAACCTCCACACCACAAATCCAGCAATTACAGGTAGTTAACAACCAAACAATCATTCGTCTTTCCCTTCCTTTAGGTTTGGCTTTTTCGGTAAGCACTTTACCTAACCCCAATCGTCTGATTATCGACATTCGACCTGATGCATTTTTGCAACGTTCTATTAACTGGGCGCCAGGATTGCGCTGGCGACAGCAATTTGTCAATCTAGATCGAGAACGCTTTCCCGTCGTTTGGCTAGAAGTAAATCCCCGCACAGCAGGATTAAAACTCAGACCCGTGCTCGCAAACCCCAACACTCTTGTTGGAACCGCTCCTTTGATGCAAACAGCACAAAAATACTCAGCGGTAGCAGCAATTAACGGTGGTTACTTTAACCGCAATAATAAATTACCCTTGGGCGCAATTCGTAGGGACAATCAGTGGTTATCCAGCCCGATTTTAAATCGAGGAGCAATAGCCTGGAATGATTCCGGACAATTTTATCTGGGTCGCCTGAGTTTCCAAGAAACCTTAATCGGTGCTAATAATCAGCGATTGCCAATTTTAGCTCTCAACAGCGGCTATATTCAAAATGGTATTGCTCGTTACACTCCTGCCTGGGGAGCTAACTATACTCCTTTGAGCGACAACGAAATTATCCTTGTTGTGCGCAAAAATCAACTCACAAATCTGTTACCTGTTCTCAAAGCAAGTCAAACTGATATTCCTATCCCCCCAGATGGATATCTGCTTGTTTTTCGCGGCGATAGCATTAACAGTGCACAAACATTACCTGTAGGCTCGGCAATTCACATTGAAAGTTCTGTTTTTCCAACTGCATTTAGCCGCTTTCCTAACATTTTAGGAGCAGGACCGCTACTGCTGAAAAATCGCCACATTGTTCTTGATGCTAAAGGCGAAAATTTTAGCAATGCCTTTATTACCCAAAAAGCTGTTCGTAGCGGTATCTGTACCACTGCAACAGGTAATCTTATTGTCGCTGCGGTTCACAACCGTGTTAGCGGTCCTGGTCCTACCTTAGCAGAACACGCACAAATCATGCAGCAAATAGGATGTGTGGATGCATTGAATTTGGACGGTGGTAGCTCCACCGGTCTTTATTTGGGAGGACAACTTCTTGATCGCCCACCTTATACTGCAGCTAGCGTTCACAACGGAATCGGTATTTTTATAGAACTTCGCCACAGATGAAAAGCACACAAGTCAAGGGCGCAATACAATAAAAAATACAAAAGCAGGCTAGCTACCTTGCAGCTAGCAACTGTGGAAAAAAACTGGCGCAAAGATTTTTTTATAAAGCTTCGTAAAAGGTTTTATTTTCCTCGATAAAGACTTGTTATAGATACAGTAGTACAAGCAGTTATATTTGACACTCTGACCTGGGATTTTGCTATCTTGACAAAGATGGAATGCACTGTTGGTTTTTAAGTTGCAACCCGGCGCCGCATTCATTTTGTCATTGGTTTTCGAGCACCTAAAATCTGCTATGTCTCAAAATACTATGGCTCAATCTCAAGACACAACACATACTAACCCACTCAACTTGCCCGCAAGCATCGCTCCTAGAGGTGTTGCTGCTACCGAGTTGCGCCCTTGGGGTTCTTTTACAGTCTTGGAAGAAGGGCGCGGATACAAAATCAAGCGCATTGAAGTTAAACCTGGACATCGTCTGAGTTTGCAAATGCACCACCACCGCAGCGAACATTGGATAGTAGTATCTGGAACAGCTAAAGTAATTTGTGGTGATAAAGAAGTACTGCTAAGCAATAATCAATCCACATACGTGCCCCAATGCACGCCCCATCGTCTAGAAAATCCTGGGGTAATTCCATTAGTATTAATTGAAGTACAAAACGGAGAATACTTAGGTGAAGATGATATTATCCGTTTCCAGGACGACTATGCCCGTACTGAAAATGAAGGATTAAGATAACAGCACATAGCTTTCAAAACCTAGTTTGTTTGCCTCTAAATCCTATAAATTTAGGAACACTGGTAAGCAAGCCGTGGTAATAGAAAAACGTTTGACCTTGTCTGTAAGATTGTAAGATGAGGTCTTTAATTTGTTGCTGACCAATTCCATGATTTATCTAACCAAAGCAGCCGCAACTGAAATTAAAAGATTGCAAGCCAAGCAAAAGTCTAATTTTTTGTTTCGATTAACAGTTAAACCTGGTGGTTGTTGTGGGTGGTACTATGATATGTCCTTTGATGAAACGGTCAACAGTGGCGATCGCACCTTTGAGTGTCACGGAATAGCAGTTACTATAGATCCTGAAAGTTATAGATATACAAAAGGCTTAACATTAGACTATTCAGAGGATCTTATCGGCGGTAGCTTTCGCTTTCATAATCCCCAAGCCGAAACCAGCTGTGGCTGCGGAAATTCTTTTTCCCTGGTTTCAAACTTAGATGCTGACAGTTAGCAACTCACAAACTTGCTCTCCCTCAAAAAATTTGACAGAAAATCATAAAAAAAGATATAATTATGATTTGTTGTTAAAAGTTAGACTAAAAGCAGCTTCAGGCGCTGTAACTCATGCCCACAATACAGCAGCTAATACGTAAAGAACGCGAACAAGCGCGTCAAAAAACAAAGTCTCCAGCTCTGAAAGGATGCCCGCAACGCCGGGGCGTTTGTACCAGAGTTTACACGACCACACCAAAAAAACCCAACTCCGCTCTGCGTAAAGTAGCAAGGGTAAGACTAACCTCGGGATTTGAAGTGACAGCTTACATTCCTGGAATTGGTCACAACTTGCAAGAGCACTCCGTGGTGATGATTCGTGGCGGCCGGGTGAAAGACTTGCCAGGTGTGAGATACCACATTATTCGCGGTACGCTAGATACCGCTGGAGTCAAAGATCGCAAGCAAGGTCGTTCCAAGTATGGAACCAAGCGTCCCAAACAATAGAACTAACGCGATTAATCGTTTGGATTTCGATTAATCGCGCTGGTCAACAGCTCAACGATCCGCTTTTTTGCTGCTAGCGCCTGTTTGCAATTGTCATCACAAATTTGAAAACATCACTTCTTGACTGTATACCGTAGGTGGCTGTGAGTGCAGGAAAGTTCGGGAATGCGGTTAGCGACAGCAGCATTTGAAATTAACTATTAAGGTTAAAGTATATAATATTGTCGCCTTGCATGTTCTAGCCGGGACAGCAAGTAAATAGGTCAGCATCGCTACAACCTGTAGTCAAGAAGCTGTGCCAATACCATATCATAATCCAGTAGCTAAATTCTCATTAAGGTTGAAGTATGTCTCGTCGTGGTGTTGTTCAAAAGCGCCCTGTTCCGCCCGATCCGGTTTATAACAGTCGTTTGGTGAGCATGATGATCCGTCGCGTCATGCGTCACGGCAAAAAATCACTAGCAGGACGAATTGTTTATGAGGCCTTGAAGACTATCGAGCAAAAAACAGGAAACGATCCATTGGAAACTTTTGAAAAAGCAGTGCGCAACACAACGCCTTTGGTAGAAGTAAAAGCTCGGCGAGTAGGTGGTGCTACCTATCAAGTACCAATGGAAGTACGTTCGGAACGCGGTACGAGCTTGGCACTGCGTTGGCTGGTACAGTTTTCTCGACAAAGGTCGGGGCGAACCATGGCTAGCAAACTGGCTCAAGAATTAATGGATGCTGCCAACGAAACTGGAAATGCAATTCGCAAGCGTGAGGAAACGCACCGGATGGCAGAAGCAAACAAAGCCTTTGCACACTATCGTTACTAGATTGAACCGCGATATATCGCCCGTGGATAGCGAGGATGATATATCGTGTAATTGACAAAAAAAAAGACGGTTTACCGAAAAAGATAAAATCTTAACAAAGTGTAATATACAAGATATCATGAGGCGAAAAGTATAGGAGGCAGCTGTGGCACGTACGATCCCGCTAGAGAGAGTACGCAATATTGGTATTGCGGCCCATATAGATGCGGGCAAGACAACAACAACAGAGAGAATCTTATTTTACTCTGGCATAATTCATAAAATAGGTGAAGTTCACGAAGGCACCGCTGTCACTGACTGGATGGAACAGGAGCGAGAGCGGGGAATTACAATTACTGCTGCAGCGATCAGCACTAATTGGAGAGACCATCAAATAAACATTATCGATACTCCCGGTCACGTAGACTTCACAATAGAAGTTGAACGTTCGATGCGGGTGTTGGATGGCGTGATCACAGTTTTGTGCTCTGTAGGTGGTGTACAACCGCAAACAGAAACAGTGTGGCGTCAAGCAGACCGCTACAAAGTTCCGCGTATCATTTTTGTAAACAAGATGGATCGCACGGGTGCGAACTTCTACAAAGTTTACGAACAGGTGCGCGATCGCCTGCGGGCCAATGCTGTTCCCATCCAGCTGCCCATTGGTAGTGAAAATGATTTTAAAGGTCTGGTGGACTTGGTGAAGATGCGGGCCTTCATCTACAACAACGATCAAGGAACCGATATTCAAGAAGTCGATATTCCCGCACAGATCCAAGATTTAGCTCAGGAGTACCGCACCAAACTGATCGAGGCGGTAGCGGAAACCGACGATGACCTGATGACCAAGTACTTCGAGGGCGAGGAAATTACCGAACAAGAAATCCAAACAGCGCTGCGCAAAGGAACGATCGCAGGTACCATCGTACCCATGCTTTGCGGTTCCGCCTTCAAAAACAAAGGCGTACAAAAGTTGTTGGATGCAGTGGTAGATTACTTGCCAGCGCCAATAGATATACCGCCAATACAAGGAACCTTACCGAACGGAGAAACCGTTGAACGGCGCGCCAGCGACGAAGAACCACTTTCAGCTTTAGCATTTAAAATTATGGCCGATCCTTTCGGCCGCCTCACCTTCATTCGCGTTTATTCTGGGGTGTTGAAAAAGGGCAGTTACGTTCTCAACGCCACCAAGAACAAAAAAGAACGTATCTCTCGCCTGGTAGTTTTGAGAGCAGATGAAAGAATCGACGTAGATGAACTGAGAGCGGGCGATTTGGGAGCAGCAGTGGGATTGAAAGAAACCCTAACAGGTGACACCCTTTGCAACGAAGAGTCGCCGGTAATTTTAGAATCCCTGTACATTCCAGAACCGGTAATCTCGGTAGCAGTGGAACCAAAAACCAAAAACGACATGGACAAACTGTCCAAAGCTCTGCAGGCCCTTGCTGAAGAAGACCCAACTTTCCGTGTCAGCGTCAATCCGGAGACAAACCAAACCATAATTGCAGGGATGGGAGAGCTACACCTGGAAATTCTCATCGACCGAATGTTGCGAGAGTTTAAGGTAGAAGCAAACGTCGGCGCACCGCAAGTAGCTTACCGCGAAACTATTCGCAAACCTGTAAGCAGAGTAGAGGGCAAATTTATCCGTCAAAGCGGTGGTAAAGGCCAGTACGGTCACGTTGTAATTGACTTGGAACCGGGAGAACCAGGAAGTGGCTTTGAATTCGTCTCTAAAATTGTTGGCGGCGTAGTACCCAAAGAGTACATCCCGCCTGTGGAGCAGGGAATCAAAGAAACCTGCGAATCTGGTGTGTTAGCTGGATATCCGCTCATCGATATCAAAGCTACGCTAGTAGATGGCTCCTACCACGACGTAGACTCTTCAGAAATGGCTTTTAAAATTGCTGGTTCGATGGCACTCAAAGAAGCAGCAATGAAAGCAAATCCAGTTCTGTTAGAGCCTATGATGAAAGTTGAGGTTGAAGTTCCCGAAAACTTCCTTGGAGATGTCATGGGTGACCTCAATTCTCGTCGCGGACAAATTGAGGGAATGAGTTCCGAGCAGGGAATCGCCAAAGTAACTGCTAAAGTTCCACTAGCAGAAATGTTTGGCTATGCCACTGACATTCGGTCCAAGACCCAGGGTCGTGGTATCTTCTCAATGGAGTTTAGCCACTATGAAGAAGTGCCTCGCAACGTGGCTGAGGCAATCATAGCTAAAAGCAAAGGGAACGCATAACTAGTAAAGGAAACGATCGTTCATGGCACGCGCAAAGTTTGAAAGGAAAAAACCCCACGTTAATATCGGTACCATTGGCCACGTTGACCACGGTAAAACCACGTTAACGGCAGCTATCACCATGACCTTGGCAGCTTTAGGTCAAGCTCAAGCCAAAAAATATGACGAAATTGATGCTGCTCCAGAAGAAAAAGCACGGGGTATTACCATCAATACCGCTCACGTGGAGTATGAGACCGACAAACGGCACTACGCCCACGTAGACTGTCCGGGACACGCCGATTATGTTAAAAACATGATTACAGGCGCAGCCCAAATGGACGGTGCTATTCTTGTAGTGTCTGCTGCAGACGGCCCTATGCCTCAAACCCGAGAACACATCTTGCTCGCACGACAAGTAGGCGTTCCAAACCTAGTTGTCTTTTTGAACAAACAAGACATGGTGGACGATGAGGAGTTGCTAGAATTAGTGGAGTTGGAAGTCCGGGAATTACTTTCTAGCTACGATTTTCCTGGCGACGAAATTCCCATTATTCCAGGTTCTGCTTTGAAAGCACTGGAAAGAATGACTAGCAATCCCAAAACCCAACGGGGTGAAGATGAATGGGTGGATAAAATCTATGCCCTCATGGATGCCGTTGACTCCTACATTCCTACCCCCGAGCGGGATGTGGATAAACCTTTCCTGATGGCTGTAGAAGACGTGTTCTCGATTACAGGTCGTGGTACGGTAGCCACGGGACGTATCGAACGGGGTAAAGTTAAAATTGGTGACACGGTAGAATTAGTAGGTATTAAACCCACTCGTTCTACCACAGTTACCGGTATCGAAATGTTCAAGAAGAGCCTCGATGAAGGTATAGCTGGAGATAATGCTGGTATACTTTTGCGAGGAATTCAAAAAACTGAGGTCGAACGAGGTATGGTCATCGCTAAACCTGGTTCGATTACTCCCCATACCGAATTTGAAGGCGAAGTTTACGTTCTGACGGAAAAGGAAGGCGGTCGAAAAACACCCTTCTTTGCTGGCTACCGCCCCCAATTTTACGTCCGGACAACCGATGTTACCGGCACTATTAAATCTTTTACATCGGATGACGGTAGTGCAGCGGAAATGGTTATGCCTGGAGACCGCATTAAAATGACAGTGGAACTGATCAGCCCGATTGCGATCGAGCAAGGAATGCGCTTTGCTATTCGTGAAGGCGGTCGCACCATCGGTGCTGGCGTGGTTTCCAAAATTATTAAGTAGCATCTGTCCAACTTAACTAAGTAGGGAGCAGAGATGGTATAATACCTCTCTGCTCTTTCGCTTCCATCGGAAGCAAGGAACGAAAAATTAGGGATAGGGTTTAGGTTTTTGCTCTTAAAAAGACCAACAATACCAAATCCCCATCGCGAAAATAACCTTTAATTAGTCCCATGGACTATAGGATGGCTTTTGTAGGCAAACTCACCAAATAAAGCCGCATTCCGACTGCGTGTAAGCTAGCTAGGTAGCTAGCTGACAATTAATTCTTCAGTCTTTTTCTCCTCAGTTTACAAATACTAATCAGAACCAGGACAATTAAACATGGCAACCTTACAGCAGCAAAAAATTAGAATTCGCTTGCAAGCTTTTGACCGTCGCTTGCTGGATACATCTTGCGAAAAGATTGTGGACACAGCAAATCGTACCAATGCCACAGCGGTCGGTCCTATTCCTTTACCCACCAAACGTCGGATTTACTGCGTGTTGCGTTCTCCGCATGTAGATAAGGATTCGCGGGAACATTTCGAAACCCGCACCCATCGCCGCATTATTGATATCTACCAGCCCTCTTCTAAAACTATCGATGCTTTGATGAAACTCGATTTACCTTCTGGTGTAGATATTGAAGTCAAATTATAAGCTCGTCAGTGGTTAGTAGTTAGTTTTTTTTCTTTGCTAACCGCTAACTACTAATAAAAATGTGTGAATGTTTACCCCAGCCCGAGGAGATTTCTTTCAGGGCTTTTTTATTTAGGTACAAAACATAATGATAGAATGTAGACAGAATACGGCAAAGACAGAGAATTACACAAAATATAAATTTTAGTAGAGATTAAATTTATACCAAGGTAAAAATGACATCCTCTTCCAAAATTGCCGTTCGCGAACTACCCTTGTTTCCCTTACCGGAAGTGGTTTTGTTTCCGACAAGACCATTACCCCTGCACATTTTTGAATTTCGCTACCGAATCATGATGAACACGATTTTGGAAAGCGATCGCAGGTTCGGAGTTTTAATGGTTGATCGGGCCAAAGGTACAATTGCAAAAGTGGGTTGTTGTGCAGAAATCATTCATTATCAACGCTTACCCGATGACCGCATGAAAATGGTAACTCTCGGACAACAAAGATTTCGCGTTCTGGAATACGTTCGCGAAAAACCCTACCTTGTAGGTTTGGTTGAGTGGATCGAAGACCACCCACCCGCTAAAGATTTGCGTCCTTTGGCAGCAGAAGTAGAACAATTACTGCAAGATGTTGTGCGTTTGTCAGCAAAGTTAACCGAACAAAATATCGAGCTTTTAGAAGATTTACCTGATTTGCCTGTGGAACTGTCTTATTGGGTAGCAAGCAAACTTTACGGAGTTGCTTCTGAACAACAAGTATTGTTAGAAATGCAAGATACTGTTGCTCGTTTGGAACGAGAAGCAGAAATCTTAACTTCCACTCGCAATCATTTAGCCGCTCGAACAGTTCTCAAAGATGCTTTTAATCAAAAGCTGTAAGTGCTTAACAACTAACCGTTAATTTCTTCCTCAAGAACGCTAACTGGGAAAACGTTATAGCTGCCAAAAATTTTTAATATTTCCGTGTGAGCAGTTAATTGTTGTAATGCAGATTGCATTCTTGCTTCTCGCACATCTGCTTCTGCATCAATAAAGAATAAGTATTCTCCTAGCGATCGCTTGGTAGGACGGGACTCGATCCGACTGAGGTTAATGCCTAGCTGGGCAAATATCTGTAGTGGCTTAACTAAAGCTCCGGGTACGTTAGCAGGTAGACTAAAAGCAAGGGAAGTGTGACTAGTCTTGAGAGAAGATACTTGCTTGATAATCGGTATATTACCTTGACTCACGATCCAAAAGCGAGTAAAATTCTCAGGATAATCATTAATGCTGCTAACGAGGACGGGCAAGTTGTATATTCGGGCAGCGCGGCTGGAAGAAATAGCAGCCGCTGTTATTTTCCGTTTCAACTCCTGTAAAGCTTCGGTCGTAGAATTGGTAGGAACTAGCTCTACACTAGGGAGGAACTTTTCTAACCATCCTTGACACTGGGCTAAAGCTTGGGGATGGGAATAAACTGTTTTAATTTTCTCTAAGCTTTGGGCACGGGAAATTAAGACATGAGCTACAGGCATAATCAAAGCCAACTCGATTTGCAAAGTATCAAGTTGCCATAACGCGTCCATAGTCATTGTGACACTACCTTCAATAGAATTTTCTATCGGTACAACGGCTATCTGTACTTGACCTTGCGTAACTGCTCGCAGGGTTTGAAAAATGCTGGGATAAGGAAATAAAGTTGTTTCCAATCCCTTGATTTTAGTTAACCAACTTCCATACAAAACAGCCGCTTGCTCTGCGTAAGTACCGGGAGGTCCGAGATGTGCGATTGATAAATTCATGGCATTTATTCAGTAACTGCTGGTTTGATTTGCCTTAGCGATGCCTTTGCCCGAGCAGGCGTAGAAGATTTTAAATTTACATCACTACTTCCTTACAGATAACTATAAATAAATATAGTTTTAAATATAGTTTTTAATGAAATTGCGTTTTTTAAACTTAACTTTGTACATGAAATTGCGGAAATTAAAAAGTAATAGAATTATAAGAAATTAATTTCCTCAAGGCATGACTATTAAGTTTACTGCCTCTCAATCGGTAGAAATTGCCATCCTGGAACAACCTGTACCCATCCAGCACTACTTACGCCAACCCCAACGTCTTGTGAATGCATTGGTTGAACCTAGCTGCATGCAAATACTAACGGACGAAGTTTTTCGTTTGCAAATGCGTCCTGTAACTTTTATGTCCCTGAACATTCAACCTATTGTGGACATGAAAGTATGGGCACAATCAAATGGCACCATTTATCTGCGATCGCTAGGTTGCCAAATACTTGGTGTGGATTATGTTAACCAGCACTTTCAGCTAAATTTGCAAGGATATTTGTCACCACACCAGTTTAGTACTGGTGATGGTTTGCAGGGTAAAGCTGATTTAGAAGTGTTGGTGGAACTACCACCGCCATTTTCCTTAACTCCCAAGCCAATTTTAGAAGCTGCGGGTAATAGTTTATTGAGGAGCGTACTGTTAAGAATGAAGCAACGTTTGTTAAAGCAGTTATTAAGCGATTATCGTTGCTGGGTAGTTACGCAGACTCAACAAGCAAGATTGATTCCACAGGTTTAGGTGATTTCATGGTTACCGAATTCATTTTTAAGAACGTTAACTTGGCAAGGACGAAAAGATTGGCGATGTAAGGGCGAGGAACCGTATTTTTGTAACGCTAGCAGGTGTTTTTGACTTCCGTAACCTTTGTTATGTTCTAAATCATACCTAGGATACTTGGAGGCCAAGCGTATTAGTAGTTCATCTCGCCAAACTTTGGCGAGAATGCTTGCAGCAGCAATGTGGAGCGATCGCTCATCTCCTTTGATAATGTTTTGCTGCGGTAACCGCAAATCTGGAATCAATTGATTGCCATCAATTAAGCAAACAGCAGGTTGCACCTTTAGCTTGGAAACAGCTCGTTTCATTGCTAAAAGTGTTGCTTGCGATATATTTATTCGGTCAATTTCCGCAACAGAAGCAAAACCAATTCTCCAATCTACTGCCAAAGCACGAATTTGTTGTGCGAGCTTGCACCTTTTGGCAACAGACAGCTTTTTACTGTCTTTAATTTTCGATGCTACCAGTATTGGTAGAGCATTCTTTGACAAAACGGCAGCTGCTGCTACCACAGGTCCAAACAAACATCCCCGACCAACTTCATCTACACCTGCTATTAATCCAGGAATATCTAAAAAGGTGGAAAATTCTAGCCAGTGCAGTTTTTCTGTTCCCATAGCTTGCCGGATGACGTTGGATTGTTGAAAATCCTCAGTTACAATCCTTGGCTTTGTCCGAACCATAAATTTTAAGTTTCTAGGGTGGATGTATCTTCTGGCTCCAAAGCACGAGAACGGCGACGACGACGACGCTTATCTGCTGAGTTTGCTTCAGTTTCACAAGCAAGTGCAGCATCTTTTGAGGAATATGACTCTGTTAAAGTTTGCGACTCTTGGTCTGGAGGAACAGCTGTACCGCTGGTTTTGGTACTGCTTGCTTGGGAACTTGATTCTACTGGTGTAGTAGAAGATTGGCCGGGTAGGGTGACATTAATAATTACGGACTTGGGGTTTTTTACCTCCCGATTTAACTTCACCAAAGGAGAAACTCCCATTAAAGCATAAACATCCTGTTCCGATGGAGTCATTTCTACAGATACAATTTCCGGCGGTTCTACTACCGGTTTGACAAATTCGACTCGAGGAACTTTATTGCGTTCGCTTCTGTCACCCCAAGTTGCTTTGCTAAGGTTAGTTGCAGACAGATCTGCAGTTTCTGTTAGTTCTGCTTCCGCATCCATGTCCATGTCTGGCTCATTAACTAACGCCAGCTGATTGCGGTTTACCGCCGGTTCATCTTTGCCATTATTACCTCCATTCAATCCCAAGCGACGGCGACGACGCCTTTTACTATCGCCAATTTCTTGATAGCTGGGATGGTTGACTAAATTAAGAGCACCTAGGTCGCTATCGTGCTCGTACCCTTCGCTAAATCCATCGTAGGTTTCTCGCAATTCCGGCTGACGGGGAATGGGTGACAAACGAGGTTCCTTATTCGGTACAGCAGGTGCAGCTTGATAGCGTTCCGATAAATCTGCTGGTGTTGTTACCAGGGAGCGACTTTCGGTCTCTCCCGGTAAGCGAACGGTGTGTCCCAAACCGCCACAGGTAGGACAAGTTTCGCTAAATAATTCGTAAATGTTTTGTCCTTGGCGTTTGCGAGTCAGTTCTACCAATCCCAATTCAGTTAATTGGGCTATTTGGGGACGAGCTTTGTCAGCTTTGAGAGCTTTGTTAAAGTGTTCGAGAACGTGTAATTGGTCGCGTCGCGATTCCATATCGATGAAATCGACAACAATTACCCCTGCGATATTGCGCAAGCGTAGCTGGCGAGCAATTTCTGTGGCAGCTTCGCAATTCGTCCACAGTACGGTTTCCCTGGCTGTTGCAGAGCGTGTAAAGGAACCGGAGTTGACATCTATTACCGTTAGTGCCTCGGTGGGTTGAATGATAATGTAGCCACCAGAGGGCAAATCTACTCTGGGTTTGAGTGCTTCTTTGATGGCGGCGTTAACTCGGAAGTATTCTAGAATGGGGGTGCGATCGCGATGAAGGTCTATTAATAATCCTTGCGGTATCTGTCCGCCACTCCAGTTTTGCAAATACTGTTTTACCCGTTTTAAGCCGGTACTGGAGTCTACGACGATCCGGTTTACGTCTGCACCGTACATATCCCGCAGTACGCGCTGGATAAAATCATCATCTCGGTTGAGCAATGCAGGTGCGCGCGTTGATTGGGCTTCCTGCTGAATTAGTTCCCATTGCCTCTGCAGGGATTCTAAATCTTCAATAATTGCTTCTTCTGGCTTTCCTTCTGCTTCAGTGCGAACTAACAAGCCCATTCCTGCTGGTTTGATCAAAATTGCCAATGCTCGCAGGCGATTGCGCTCATTTTCATTTTTGATCCGACGGGATAAATTTACACCCCGCCCGTAAGGCATGAGGACTACGTAGCGACCGGGTAAAGTAATATTACCCGTCAGCCTCGGCCCTTTGCTACCGGTTGGTTCTTTCATCACTTGCACCAAGACTTTTTGCTGTGGTGCTAGCAATTCTGTAATTGCTGCTGATGTACGTTTGAGTCGTAAAGGTCCTAAATCGGTAACATGAATGAAACCGTTGCGCTCCGGGTCGCCGATATTTACGAAAGCCGCGTCTATCCCGGGTAATACATTTTCTACTACTCCTAAGTAGATATCACCAATTTGGTGATGACCCGTAGCAACAACAAGTTCTTGTATTTGATCTTCAGAAAAAACTGCAGCTATTTGATGCTGTTCGGCGATAATAATTTGTTTTGGCATTCAATTTCCTCAAAAATCGGCAGCACAAAAAGACTTGGGGGTTTTTTGTTTCTTTTGCCCCTGCAAGACCAAAAAGGCGCTGCTGGTAGTAAAAACTGCGAACTCAAGCCCAAACTAAAAGAGCTATTAAGACTGTAATTGCGTTTACACGCCTGATTGTTCCACCTTAACGGCTGCATATTACTTCAGCAATTAAATCACCTGTGGTGCGGTGAATTTTTGGCCCAAAGTCCTCTTCCTCTGGGAATCGGACTCTTCAATGTTTTTTAAGAATCATAAAGTTAGAGAAGCCTAGATCGCTTGTTATTAGTTACTGATTCACAAGAAAGTTTAGCTATCTACAGAGAGTCTTCTTGAATCTGCCTGTGCTGGTCTGGAATGAAATTCTAGATGTTGCTCTCTAAATCTTTGCTTTCAAACCCTGGGTTTCAGGGTTGTGAATCAGGTAACTCAATGCAGCGCCAGAAAATTTCTCTTCATCTCATTCTAACGCAACCTTGTCAAAAATCAATTCCTAATTATGTAGAACCAGAGGGGTGACTGGCTGGCGAGTTACCCTCGTGGAGTTAGTTCCGCAAAACAAGACGATTGCGGTGGATGTGTAGCAGTTGAAATTCTATGCCTGCTATCTTCTCTAGCATAAACAGGATTTGTTCCGGACGCAACAGAGTACCATCATGACGACAACTTCCTAGATAACGCAAGATAATTGCTGTCGAAGCTGGATGGGAGCTATTTGGCATCAATTCTAATTCCCATAAGCGCTCGCGCAAGTTTACCAGCTGGGTTTGACCTGAAGAATTTGTTGTTTGCTCCCACCAGATCTCGCTTTTGTTGTTAATTGTATCAATCCACTCTTGCCATTGCCAGCGTGTAGCCTGGGGGCAAGAATCTACGGTGAGCAAATATTCGGCAGCGTCTAATTGTTGGGTAGCAGCAGGAGCTTTCAAATCTAGCTGTGCTACTTTGTATACGGGAATTTCCTTTGGCAGCACTTGTGTTAATTTTTCTCGGAAGGTATCAACCTCAACAAACTCAGTTAACTCGAAATCGACAATTTCACCGCTGCTGGTAGCTCCTAAAGGCAAAGCCCAAGCTACACAAATGCGGGGTGTGGGATGATATCCACCTGTAAAAGCGACGGGCAATTTCGCACGGCGGATAGCACGGTCGAACAAGCGTATTAAATCTAGGTGACTAACTAATGCCATATCACCTTGCTTGCCGAACCATACTCGCAATCGCTGCGCTTTGGTGGTGTTGGCTACAAAATGTCCAGTATATTCCGGTATGGGAGGAGGTGGAATGACGACATTGTGACCAAAGTCAGGACCGCAAACGCCGCAATGAGAACAACCGTCAAAGGAGCAGTCGGGAATAGTAGCAGCAGCAAGGGCACGCTGGAAGTCTTGTTTGAGCCATTGTTTGTCAATGCCGGTGTCTAAATGATCCCAAGGTAGGGGTCGGTCAAAAACAGCACTGTTGTTTTCGTTTGCTGAGAACAAATTTCCTTCACCGTTTTCGATTTGACGGTATTTCCAAGTCAATCCAGCTTCGGCGATCGCTTGTCCCCAAGCATGGTATGCGCGTTCAATGCTGTCGTACCAGGAATCCATCCCTGCTCCTAGTTCCCAAGCTCGGCGTAAAACTCGACCAACAGTGCGATCGCCTCGTCCGATAAAATCCTCCATGGCCGAGATGCGAACGTCAGTGAAATTTACTTTCACTTTCTTGAGACGGCGAAATTCCTGCTGCAGCAATTTTTGCTTGCGTTCCAATTCGGCTGTGGAAACCGAGTGCCATTGAAAGGGAGTGTGGGGTTTGGGCGTAAAGTTAGAAATTGTAATGTTAAACGCAATAGGCTTTCTGTTTTTCCCACGGCACTCGCGCTGCAGCCAAGCTACTGTTTCCGCAATTCCTATGACATCGGCGTCGGTTTCCCCTGGCAAGCCGATCATAAAGTATAGCTTAATTTTATCCCAACCTTGTTCCCAGGCTGTTTTTATACCCCGCAACAGTTCTTCGTTTGTTAAGCCCTTATTAATAATGTCCCGCATCCGCTGATTACCAGCTTCGGGCGCAAAAGTCAAGCCGCTTTGGCGTACGCCACCAAGGATGTTGGCGATATTTTCATCAAATCTATCTACTCGTTGACTGGGCAAAGACAAGGTAATATTTTCATTTTTCAGGCGATTTTTGATTTCTACTCCCACTGCTGGCAAGGATAAATAATCAGAACAACTTAGGGATAATAGGGAAAATTCGTTGTACCCGGTCTTTTGCATTCCCTTTTCAATCATTGCTACCACTTTTTCCGGTTCTACATCCCGCGCTGGTCTTGTCAACATTCCTGGTTGACAAAAGCGACAACCGCGAGTACAACCGCGCCGAATTTCAATTGTCAGGCGATCGTGTACGGTTTGAATGTAGGGAACTGGACCTGTGGAATAGGCTGGAATAGGCGTAGCAACTCGGCGAAGAATACGCTTTGGCACATCCTCACGCTTGGGATGTACCGAACCGTCTGCGGCGACTTCGTAAAACTGAGGAACGTATACGCCTGGTATTTGAGCTAAGTCTAGCAATAGTTCTTGGCGACTTATTCCAGCTTGTTTGCCTTCTTCGAGAACTAAACCAATTTCTGGTAAAAGTTCTTCACCATCACCCAAAGCAAAAAAGTCAAAAAAGTCAGCGTAGGGTTCGGGGTTAGATGTGGCCGTTTGCCCTCCGGCAAAAATCAAAGGGTAATTTCCTGTTAATCGTTCTTGCCATGTGAGGGGAATATTGGCTAAATCCAACATCTCTAAGATATTGGTTGCCCCGAGTTCGTAACTGAGGCTAAAGCCTAGGATATCAAATTCTGTCAGCGATCGCTTTGATTCTACAGCAAATAATGGTGTTTTGGTTGCCCTTAGTTTGGCTGCTAGATCTGGACCGGGTAAATAGGCGCGATCGCATAGCTGCCGCGGCTGGACATTCAGAATATTGTAGAGGATTATATGCCCCAAGTTAGAGGCACCAACTTCGTATACCTCTGGGTAGGTTAACACCCAACGTACTACCGCTGTTTCCCATGCTTTACGCACTGCTAGCAGCTCGTTACCCAAGTAACGAGCTGGTTTTGATATATCTGGTGTGATTAATTGTTCTACTGCAACAGCCACTGTGTGATTCTTCTAGCTATTTGAAATTTTTGCTATTCACCTCCAACCTTAGCATCGATCGGGGATGTTCAGAATACCAACACATCAAACGATTAGCTCACCTCCAAACTACTTTTGCTTTTGTCACCAGCACTAACTGTCAAAACTGCTTCCGTTTCTAATATCTCAAATACTCTATCCAGTTGGGTAAGTTCAAAAATAATTCTAATAGATGGGGAAACACAACAAAGGTGAAATCTTTTTCCTATACTCTGGGCCAGCTTCAGCGCAGATATTAATGCCATTAAACCAGCGCTGTCCAATGATTCTACTTTCTCTAAGGAGACTATCAATAAATTCGTTTCATTGTGTGCTAATGCTGCGCTCAGGTCACGCTCCAATTCCAAGGCGTTAGCAGCATTTATACTTCCTTGAGGACGAATAACTCTTATTTTGGGATTTTTAAGAACTGCCTGCATTGTTAAAACCTATAAAATTTGAGATTTTTGAAGATAGATGTATTTGAACATAAACTCTTCCTCCGGACATCGACCATTTGTATTAAGTCTCTTAGCGGAATCTTTATTGCTCTCACGTCTGTATTTAAAGATTTTCTCAATCCTACAATTGTGTATTTAAATATACTTTTTATTCTTGATTTAGCTCAATAATAGTTTGCGATGCTAAAGGTTTCTGGATTATTACTCCTACGTCATGCCTGCTAGCAGGAAGGTAAGCTTAAATCTTTATGAGATTTAACTTTACTTTTAACACATGCTTGAGATAATTATGGTCAAAGCTACCAATAAATGTGATTTAGATCACATTTATCTCCGTAAGGAATCACCTTTTATACCTAAATATCACTGGGATAATAACTATACAATTTAGTTGGTATATTACTTATGAAAACAAAGCACGCTATTCGTCAATTAGTAGAAAAAGCTCTTTTTATTAAAAAATTAACTCCGGAAATAGAAAATGAAATCAACTCAGAACTAACAGCAATGGGTTATATTTCTGATGTTGATTACGAAGCTCTAGAACTATTAATGGCAGAAATGGATGCAGGTCGGATTCAACTAGTTCCCAGTCTTTGAAAACAGAGACTTTCACAGCTATCTGTATCAGAAATTATATTTGAAAAAGTTAAGACCCGACCATTATGCTTGAGCAAGCAAGCGGTAAAAATTAATCTTAACTAGCCAAAGACGCAACTTTATAACTAGAAAGCAACTGTTTGGTTAGTTGTGATTGCAACTGCGGTTTACCACACAAACCATCAAAAGTACTAGTTTTTGGCTTCGTCTTTGTAAGCTTGCCATAGTTTGTCAACAAATTCGTGGAGTCGCTGTTTAGCAACAATTGTGTCTATTTCAGATTTAGCTTGTTTGGTCAAAACCTCACTTAGAATAGAAATAACTTCCGTGTCTAAAGCTGGCTGAAATAAACTCAAAGGCCAAAGCAAGTCAGATGATTCTCGCAGGTCATTTGTTAAGGGAGCTTCCAAGGAGTAGATTACTAATAGCAAAGGACGTACCCAACATAATTGACGGGGAAGCACAACTTGAATTACTTCTGCATAGAGTCTGCGATCGCCATGTTCCAAATACACTATTTGTCCTGGTTGAAA
This sequence comes from cyanobacterium PCC 7702, assembly GCA_000332255.1. Taxonomy (GTDB): domain Bacteria; phylum Cyanobacteriota; class Cyanobacteriia; order Cyanobacteriales; family Nostocaceae; genus Chlorogloeopsis. The sequence continues at coordinate 1,263,291 of KB235926.1, forward strand.
ATGGGGGGTTATTTCCATAGGTACAGGGCTTTAGCGGTGCAATTACTGGAAATTGCTACTTTTTAATTCTAAAGGCTAAGCATAACTAGCTAGGAGTGAGATTAGTGACCCAAAAAGACAGTAGACTAAAACTAGAGCGAAACTATAGCTTCGGAGTTTTGCAGTTAGCTGGCTAGCTGCAATTATTGTTAGTGCTCCGATATCCGCTTTCAATGCTATACATAATAGTAAAGCAACTGAATAAAACCTTTGTTGTAGTAAACACTAACAGAGCAAACAACCGTGTCACTCGAAACCTTAGAGAAGCGTTCTACATCCAGTAAACTAGCGCCTCGATATCGTGTTTTGCTCCATAACGATGACTACAACTCTATGGAGTACGTGGTGCAAGTTTTATTGACTACCGTGCCGAGTTTGACCCAACCTCAGGCTGTCAGCATTATGATGGAAGCCCACACCAATGGCATAGCTTTGGTTATTACCTGTGCGCAAGAACACGCGGAATTTTATTGCGAAACTCTGAAAAATCATGGCTTGACCAGCACGATCGAGCCAGAAGAGTAGGCGTTGCTAATTGTTAACTACCATTAGCGGCTAGCTCGGACCTGAATGCATGAAAATACACTTTGCTACCATTGCCCAGCTTCCTGTACCGGTACGGCTGGGTTGCTTTATTTTAGTTTTATTGTTGTTATGGTTGCCTGTAACTATACCCATATATCTGCTGATAAAAAACGATAATCAAGTTACTATTTTCACAATGATGTGGCTGGCTGTGGAATTTTTGATGTTTCTTCCCTTCTGGGGAAAATACATTCATCAGCAACCACGAATATTTCACCACTATGGATTGGAAACAACGCGCCAAAATGGAGTAGAGCTGCTCAAGGGTTTGGCAATTGGATTTTTGAGTATTCTGATTTTGTTTATTTTAGAAGGATGGCTAGGTTGGTTAGTATGGCACAAAAGTGATTCTTTTTTATTGAGAATTATTTTAGAAGGGATAATTACTGCTTTAGGTACAGCTTTTGCCGAGGAGTTATTTTTTCGGGGATGGATGTACGATGAGTTGCAACGAGATTACCATCCCTCAACAGTACTTTGGACGGTGGCGATAATTTTTGCTGCGGCCCATTTTATAAAGCCTTGGTCAGAGGTGATTCGCACACTGCCGCAGTTTTTGGGATTATTACTTTTGGGAGTACTACTAGTACGAGCAAAGCGCTGCAAGCGAGGACGATTGGGTTTAGCAATTGGCATGCATGCAGGATTGATTTGGGGTTGGTACATTATTAACGTCGGACAGTTGGTGAAATACTCCGGTCGAGTTCCAGATTGGGTAACCGGGGTGAATAATAATCCCTTAGCTGGACTGATGGGTTTGGCATTTTTGGTGGTGTTGGGATTGGGGATACCGAACACAAGCGGGCGATCGCGTTTTTAGTGCGAGCCTTGGCTTGAATTCATTTTCTCTGCTAACGTACCGAGCAAACATGCTCTTTCAACATTAACACCATTTAAGTTTGCACCTTCTAACTCCGCACAAAGCAAATTTGCACCTGTTAAACTTGCACCAGCAAGATTTGCACCGTACAAGTCAGCTTCTTCCAAGTTTGTTTCACTCAAGAAAGCACCTTGTAAATCTGCACGACTTAAGTCTGCACCTTTGAGATTGGCGCCGCTGAGATTTGCTCCACGCAAGTCAGCATTCCGCAAATCAGCACCTTGCAAATTGACATTCATCAGATTTGCGCCACTTAAGAAAGCACCAGTCAGTGATGCTTCAGTGAGTCTTGCTCCCATTAAATTTGCACCCCGCAAATTACTACCGCGCAAGTCAGCAGCTGTTAAATCTGCTTGCATTAAATTTGCTCCCATTAAGTTTGCTCTTAAATCAGCTGCTTGTAGATTCGCTCCCATCAAGTTCGCACCTTCTAAATGTCCTCCTTCCAGTTTGGAACCAGTAAAGTTAGTACCAACAAGAGTGGCGCCAGCAAGATTGATGCACTTTAAATCTAGATTCGACAAATCCTCATCTTCTAAGACTGTTCCTGGTAAGTGCTTGAGATTTCCTGATTTAATAGCTTCTAAATTCATAAAGTTTCTCAAAAATCTTTTCTTGAGCAAAAAATCAAAACTTATTCACAAAACTAAAGCGGAGGAATTTGTCAGTCTCCACCTGCTTAGTGTGTCTGGATGTATTTAGTTTGGAACTTTTTCCCACAAGGAGGTGTTTGGGGAGGACAATAACAACAACCAACCCAAATAATTTAATTATCCCGTATACAGGTTTTTCTTGGCATTTGTATCAGTTTTGCCTTCGCTATCCAATCGAGGATCGAGCAGCCACATACCAGTACTGACTTTGGGTGTGATTTGGGGTAATTCTAGTCCTTGTTGCAAACCCATAACTAAAAGTGCTAAGGTATCTACCAATTTCGGATCGAAGCGACGGGCTTGTTGTTGCCTGCATTCTTCTAAAGCTTGAGAAAGTATCTCTTGCTGACTGAGGCGAGAATTTTTTTTCTGATTCACGCAGGACTGAAAATAGGCGACTAGGGCTAAGATTCTCGATTCGAGGGGAATTTCATCTCCAGCCAATCCTGCTGGCTCGCCGCTACCATCCCACCACTCGCTTTGATGGGTGATAATTTGTGCTACTGCTCGCAGTTTTGGCATGGTTCGCAGTACCTGTACTCCTGGTATGAGAGGACAGGTGAGGGGACAGCTGGGTGCATCTTCGCGGTAGCGATGAGATGTCGAGGAAGCAAGCACGCTTTCTACTCGTTGCAAAGGATCTATCCGGTGTAGCAAACTGGCAAGACGCAATCTTTTCATTTGCCATGCAGGAAGATCTAAAAGCTGTGCTATTGTTTCTGCCAAAACCACAACTTCTGCTGCTGCGGTGGGGTTGGTTGTATCAGCAGCGTCCATAATTTGTGCCATCCGCAAAAAAGCTTGAATTTCGTTGGAAACTAAATTTCTTTCTAGGGCTTGGTAGCGTGTTGTGGTGGGGACAGGAATATTGATTTGTTTTGTTTGCAGATAATCTACAACGCGGGAGACTACCGTGCTTAAAAATTCCGGTGTAGCAAGCTTGGGTTGGATCGCTTGCTGAGCGGCTAAAAGTTGTGCTGCTAGTTGGGGGTTGTAACGCTGAATGCGAGCGATCGCCAATTGTGCTGTTTCTTTCACCAACTCTGGCTCGAATGTCCACAACCCGTAAAATTTTCGTTCTAAATCCGTTCCTGGTCTTCCAGAAATACCATAATCAGCTTCTGATAGCTCTTGACAAATTACCATGGCTGTGTATTCGGGGGACAAAATAATTAAATGCCATTCTTGTGCTACCGGATCGTCAGGATCTAGGGGTACTAAGTTGACGTTGGGTAAAAGACTGGTGGGATGCTGTGTCCAACCAGTATCTGGTGCGGCCATAATGGCTATTTGGCGGGATTTTTTGGCAATGTCTGCGTATCTTTCTGCTTCTTGCAGATACCATTTTCCTTGTTGAAAGGCGGTAATGACCAATGGTGAGCTTACATCTTGTAGGATTTGGTCTTCTAGGGCGTGGCACAGAGCTATCAAAGTATTTTTATAGTAAACCCCAAATCGAATCGGTCTGTTAGTATTGCGATGGGCAAGTTGTAATTGTTCGAGAAGAGAGTCTTTTAACATCAGTTAAATTAAAAAAACACGCAGAATCCTAAAAAAGTAGGTAAAAAGAATTTGGCAGTTGATAAGATTTGGATTTTTTGATTTGTCAGAAGGAGCGATCGCATCAAAGAAATAACTCCCCAAGGCGATCGCTCCCTATTTAACAAATAGCTGCTAACTGCTTGTTTGCGGGCTCAACAGGTGCCGAAAGTGCTGCTTCCAAATCAGCTCGACCTAACCTTTGTTCTAAAATGTTCATAACTTCCCGACCAAAGTCGTTGGGATTTTGTCGCCAAGCTTGCAAGCAAACCTCGCCAAAAAAGGAACCGAGGGGTTCGGGATTCCACAATAATTTTTTGGCGGTCCACGGCATTAAGCTCATAGGATTGTACCCCGGTTTGAGAATACCTTTTTTGAAGGCATATTCTTCTAGATGAGTGTGGGGTTGCAGTCCGATGAAGAAAATGGCGGGTTCCACTTTGTCGGCGCCAAAAATGCGTTCGAGTTCGCGGTGGTAGGCGATCGTTTGACGAATTGTTTCTAGGGTTTCGTCGATAACATTAAAAGAGTAATTAACAGAAACCAAGTCGTTAAATCCAGCTGCTTTTAAATCCCGACAGTTTTGCAAAACAGTGCGGAGATTGTATCCCATCCGCATTTTGCGCACTAGTTCTTGCGAACCGCTGGTGATACCGATTTCGAAGTAGTTCATTCCGGTTTTCACCATCAACTCGCACAACTGAGGTGTAAGGTTGTCTGCTCTGATGTATGCTGCCCAGTGAATATCTTCCATCCCAGAGTCAAGGATTTTTTGTAAAAGTTCGACAGCGCTACCGATAAATTTGCGAGCTGGAATAAACTGAGCATCGGTAAACCAAAAATTGCGAACGCCGCGGTTGTACAATTGCCGCATTTCTGCAACTACCTCATCGGCGGGATTGATACGTACCTGTTTGCCTTCAACCACGGTGTAAACGCAATAACAGCAATTGTGAGGACAACCGCGTTTGGTTTGCACGCCGATGTAGAAGTCTCCATCTTGCAGGTAATACTTGAACTCTGGCCAAATCGTTTCGATGTAGTCGTAGTTACAAGCAGTTTTTTCAAACGGTGTGGGTTGTTGGTGAATCAAGCGCGGACGGGGTTGAGTTTCTCCTACTACGTAGCAGCGTTCGTTGCGAAATTCTTCTTTTTTTAAAAGTTTAGAAAGCAAGGTTTCGCCTTCGCCCACAGAAACAATAGTTCCCTTGGGCAAACTTTTGCCTAATTGTTCGTAAAATACGCTCACCGCTCCGCCGCCGACAATTAAACGCACGTTAGAGTTATGTCTGCGGGCGCGCTTGAGTCCGCGTTTGATTAATCCTAGGTTGCGCCACAGTTCGGTGTAGTAAGCTACTAGAACCCGCAAGCTACCCAAGGCGCCTTTGAGTTTCACGAAAGGATTTTTGGCATAGTAGAATTCGAAGGCGTATTGTAGTGGATTGCCACCACGTCCACCCACTGGTGCGTATATTTGAATATCTCGCCAAGAAAACACCAGCAGTGTCGGCTGAAATTCATCTATACACCGATCTAAAGCCTTGGCATAGTCTAAAGGCGGTACTGTCCCCAGATCGAATATGCGCTGTTTGACCTCAGGAAACAGTTTGTGAACGCAATCGCTTAGATAAACAACCCCAATCGGAAAGATGGGGTTACACGGAAGGCGAACGTAGAGAATTCGGTTTTCCATTAAGGATGTTTTAACTTCCATCTTGCCATTTTTTCGGGGTAACTAAAGCTAAGCTTACTTTGATAGTTTGGTTTTTTCCCTATATCAGGATCGTAGTTGACTGGGAGGACGAATAGTAAAGCTATTTACTTTTGTTACCTTTGGTAGTGGCAATGGCTAAGATTGTTTGGTGCTGTAGAAGGTATGGCATTAATTAAGATTTTCTAAAAAATAAACTTCTATTTTTACGATAACAACATTGAGTCGATGGCGGAAGCGATCGCCAACAACAATTACATTTTTGGATCCAAGCAAAACCGATTCTCAAAAGTGTAAGTCTTTTGGCAGACTGCTGCTTGGTTTTGATCCATAATTAATGTTACAGTTACGCCCCAGGCAGAAAATTCTCTGAAAAATTCATAACTTAAACCTATCTATAGATAGAAATGGCATAGAAAATTTGAGTTGGTAGTCGGGGTTACAGCAGGCGGGGATCGACTGGTGTTAGCTTGGCTTATGTAAGATAAAATTGTGGCGTCAAGCTCCTCAGCAGTTATGGCTCAAATATTAGACCCTTTACCATCGGAGCAATCGAAAAAGATTCTCTGCTGTTACGTTAATGCCACGAGCAAAATCCAGGTGGCTCGCATCTCAAATATTCCTAACTGGTACTTCGAAAGGGTTGTTTTTCCCGGACAAAGACTAGTTTTTGAAGCGCCAAAAGAAGCTCAGCTCGAAATTCATACAGGCATGATGGCAAGTGCTATTCTATCGGATAAAATTCCGTGCGATCGCCTAGCGATCAACGAAATAACCAGCAATGAATTAGAAACAGAACCCGAAACAGTAGAAAACCCTATCAAAAAGAAATCGATTGTAAATGCAATTAAGACAAAAATTGGAGATACAACCAAACCTTTAACAATTGTTGGTTTTGCATCTATTGATTAGATGATTAGAAAAATTTGCTTTCTGTTGGGGTTGCAATTTCACGCAACCCTTTTTTGTTTTGTACGCTAGAAAAAAATCATCTATAATCAGGGATATTATTTTTTAGTCATAAATAGAATCTACCCGAGTCCAAAGTCAATTACCTTGAATCTACCGTCTTTCCTGTGGTTGTGGAGAATAGCAGCGTGGTCGATGGGTTTATCCCTATTAGCCTATGCTTTGCTGGCTGTTATGGGTATTTGGATGTTTCGTGCTAGAACCTTACGACAAGCAGAACCTCACTGGTTGCGCTCTCTCCACTACATTATCGGCGTTTGCATGGTTAGTTTAGTGCTGCTTTTACTACTTATTGGTATTATCGGCACTTACGGTCACTTTGGTCGTTTAGGACAATCCCAACATTTGTGGGCTGGATTGGTAACTGTAGCGTTAGTTTTACTTTCTGCGGGTACTGCTGTACAAATTCCTGTCGGACAATACTGGGCAAGGTCTGTGCACATTGGCACTAATATAGCCTTATTTGTTGCTTTTGTTTGGGTTTCCCTCACTGGTTGGAGTGTAGTCCAAAAATACCTACCCTAGTAGCCGAGCAAATAACATGTCAACCAGGGACAATTCCAAACTCGGTTGACCCAGCAGTTCCATTTCCAGCTTGCTAGAGTTCTAGCTAGTATATAGTGGAAGTGAGCAGTAATTGTGAACAAGCCGTGACAGCAGACCCAGTTAATTCCTCACCGACAATTTTTCGCCTCTCTCCTTTAATTCGGATTACACTTTTGAGTTTGTATTTAGCCCTAACAGCACCTTTACCTTTTTTGCTTCAGATGGGGAACAGACCTCCTATATCTCCAGTGTTGCTTTGGCTAGGAATTAGTATTGGCTTGGTTTGCTTGTATGCAGTGCTAGCAGAACGCGTGCTCGTGGATGACCAAGGTATTCAGGTAGTTTATCCTCGCTGGGTACCGCGCTTTTTGCGTCGAGGTTGGTCGTTATCTTGGTCAGAAGTAAAACAATTAAAAGCTCGTACCACCGGACAGGGAGGGTTAGTTTATTACTTTCTCACACAAGAGGGAAAGGCGTATTTACTGCCTATGCGCGTGGCAGGTTTTTCCCGATTGGTAAAATTAGTGCAGGAAAAAACCGGTATTGACACAGCTAGTGTTTATCCTCTCGCCCAACCTTGGATGTATTTAATTTTACTGATATTCACGCTTCTACTTTTGCTGGTAGATGGCTGGACTATCACCACCGCCTTGACACAAACTTAAAGAAATTTTGCCAGGAATGTAGTTATTGCCTTTAGGTTGAACTTGGAAACTTTCGCCCCAGCCAAACTGCGATTAGAAAAAGTTAATTTGTATACGAACTTGTCAGGTGCTGGACAGGGATACCCGATATTGCAAGATATTTCTTTTGAAGTTTGCGAGGGCGATCGCGTGGTGATTGTTGGACCTTCAGGAGCGGGAAAAACTTCTTTGTTGCGCCTTCTTAACCGTCTGAGCGAACCGACAAGTGGTAAAATTTACCTAGATAATCAGGAATACCATCAAATTCCCGTGCTGCAGCTGCGTGCTAGAATCGCGCTCGTACCTCAGGAAGCAAAGTTATTGGGAATGACCGTGAAGCAAGCGCTAGCATATCCGTTAACGCTGCGCCGTTTACCCAAACAGACGATTCAGCAAAGAATTAGCAATTGGATAGAACAGCTACACATTCCCGATAGTTGGTTAGAACGAACAGAAGTACAACTTTCTGCAGGACAGCGCCAGCTGGTAGCGATCGCCCGCGCCCTAGTTATCCAACCACAAATATTACTCTTAGACGAACCTACCTTCGCCCTAGATGCCAGTGCAACTTCCCGTGTTCTTACAGTCCTCACCCAATTGGCTCAAAACCATAACACGACTATTTTGATGGTAAATAACCAACTAGAAATAGGTCAAATTTTTTGCACGCGGCTTTTATACCTAGTGCAAGGACGCTTGCTGCTAAATCAAAGCGTTTGTGATGTGGATTGGAACCAATTGCGAGAAAGTTTGATCCAAGCCAAAACGCAAGTTGCTCAAGAATGGGAAGGCGTTAGTGAATAACGGTGGCTCACAAAAAACAACTCCCAAACACTATCTGGAAATCACACTAAGCTTTATCTTTTAGAGCTAAAGTAATGAGGATTGCTAAATCTTTCAGTCGTTAACTTCTTTTGAGAGTGTACCATATTACTGTTGTTTGTATTTAAAATTTCTATGTTGAAACGATACCCCACGTTCCGAATAGTTTGAATTAAACTGGGTTGTCGCGGATCTAGTTCTATTTTTTTCCGCAACGATAAAACGTGAGTGTCAATAGTGCGAGGATTATCGATAACATCAGGCCAAGCACGACGCAGCAATTCCGATCTGCTCAAAGGCACCCCTCCAGCTTGCGCCAAAACGTACAACAAGCTAAATTCTTGGGGTGTTAAATCGATAAACTCTCCTTGAAAACGCACGCGCCGTTGCACGAGATCGATTTGCAACGTACCGTAATCCAAATAAGCTGGAGCTACAGGCGTACGCTTGCGGCGAATTAGTGCTTCTACCCTTGCCAAAAACTCCTGCATTCCAAAAGGTTTACACAGGTAGTCATCCGCCCCCGCCTTCAAGCCAGCAACAATATCAGCTTCCGTACTGCGGGCAGATAGCATTAAGATTAAAGGCTGCTGCTGACGATGTAACCAACGACAAAACTCAATGCCATCCCCATCAGGCAAGTCAGCATCTAAGATCACCAGTGTTGGTTGATGGCTTAAAAAAACTTCCCTTGCCTGATAGATACTTGCAGCTTGATGCACCCGATAGTCCAGTTGTTGCAAATGCCAGCCAAGCAACGACCTAAGATGGGGATTTCCCTCAACGATTTCAATACAAACCGAACCCACGGTGGCAAGACCCCTTAGCGTGCATGCCTTTCAAAGTAACAAAGCCTCTATCTGAGGTTTTGTAATCCTTGTTACCTCAACAGACATGAACTGAAAAATTTTTTCTGTCCCAGCTAGTCTGACATTTACCCCAAAGCCTTATCTGAAGCAGAATTAGTGATTTTCTTAAATTTTTGTTATTATTCTTGAAAATTTTTTATTCTAAGAGGCGGGCTTATAACTTGCTTTTCCCTACCAGGAAAATACCTTATTCTTCAAAATATCGGAAAGCATATCTAGCAAAGTTGAATTTCCACTTTTCTCATTTAGGATAGATTTAGTTAGGTTCTAACTGCCAGTGGCTTCTTATTTCCCACAGCAGATGATAAGGATTTTAAATTGATGTCAAACTGAAAGTGATACTTCACTTTTAAACTTGAATAATTTACAATTCTCATTCCAAAGAGATTTTATAGCAGCTATGCTCCAAGACACGCAAACCATCCGCTATTACCAAAGATTAACCGACGCCTTCGTCGAGTTGTGGAATCGCGGTTATCGCACTGATGATATGCGGATGTATTTGGATGGCTATCTGGCCGCCCTACGCAATAGTAACGCTATTGAACCGTATTTGATCCATCGCCTAGAGGAGGAAGCAACTCGCTACTTGTACGATGTGTCTAACTTTACTATGAACCAGCCGGAACCCGAGCCAGATTTCTACAAATGACTTGTCCTCTAGTTATTCCTACTTATTAGGAATTGACGCAGGCCATTATAACACAATATAGGTCTGAGTCAACCGCTGAAATTAAGGGAAACGAGAAATCCTTACTTATTGATAACCAAAAACAAGGGTGGGTGATGCTTACCATCATCCACCAAGTAAAATCGCAAATTGATTTGCACTCTCGGTGACGAATTTAAGAAGCCAAAGCCACTTCTACCATCTGTTGCAGCTCGCCTTTTTGGTAAAGTTCGATCATAATATCTGAACCTCCAACAAACTGGCCGTTGATATACACTTGGGGAATGGTCGGCCAGTTGGAATATTCTTTTATTCCCTGACGAATTTCATAATCATCTAAAACGTTGACTGTTTCAAAGGGAACTCCCAGGGTATTCAAAATCTGAACAACATTATTGGAGAAGCCGCACATGGGCATTAACTTAGTTCCCTTCATGAAAACTATAATTTTGTTTTCTTTGATGAGATTGTCAATGCGCTGCTTTAGTTCTGGAGTCATAGTCTTTTGTTTTTCCTGAATTAGTTATAGTTCATCAGCCATGAATCCATAGTACATATTCGCAAAATTTTTGACTATTGAGTGTTTTGCCATGCTTCTGGAGTATAGGTTTTTAGCGCCAAAGCATGGATTGCTTCACAAGACATAGCTTGTTGCAGCGCCCGATAAACCAATTGGTGTTGTTGCACCAGTCCTTTACCTGCAAACTGCGATGAAACAACAGTTACTTGATAATGGTCACCACCACCGGTTAGGTCTTGGATGTGAATTTGGGCGTCTGGTAATTCCGCCTTGATCATTGTTTCAATCTGTTGCGGGCTAATCATCGCAATTCCTAAAAAACTTCTTTATCTATTATCGATAATGATGAAGCTAGTGCATGCCAATGGAGAACTTAGGCAAAGTCGAGCCACTGGGAAAGTATAAGCGATCGCTTGTTGTGAAGGTGCCTAATTTCATCGTACCACCAGGCACGCCAGAATCGGCTTTCATGGCGGTTATTGCGATCGCGAGTATTATTTTTGGGAGGAGGAAGCGCTATTTCCGCCCCGGGGGAAAGGAGCATCGACAAAGCCCAGTTCTAATAACTGCTGGTAGGCTTTCTTTCCTAAATCTCGAGTGGGATTTTGGCTTTTGATAATTTGAACCAGTAACGGTACTGCTAGTTCTGGTTTATTTTGGGCTCGATGTACGAGTGCTAGCTGGTAAGTTGCTTCATCACGCATTTGAGCGCTTTCAAGGGCTTTTTTTCGTTGAGCATCTGCAACTCGATTGTCAATTCCAGAAAAGCTAGAGTTGAGGTCTTGATAAAAATTAGACAGTTGATTAAAAACTAATCGTGCTTCTTGAAGTTTTTTCACAGCCAAGTCGTAGTTTTGGGAATTGATAGCTTGGCTAGCTTCTGCCATCAGACGTTTTCCTCCTTCCAAGCTTAAAATGCTGTTATTTTGGACAGCGGGACGGAGATTGTTGGGATTGTTGGGGTCAATAGGCTGGGCTTGGTTGGGAGTATTTGTTAATACTCTTTTTTGAGCGTAAGCTGGTAATAGCAGGCTTAGGGCTGCGATGATAGAAAAAAAATAAAAGGGAATCGAGGGTATAGGGGCTGCCGACTTCATGGGATAAATTTTTTATGCAAAAACTAAAACGAAAGATGGGGAAAACTTTGGGTATCTTAACTCTATTTCTGGCTGGAACCAAATAAGGTTTGTGCTGAAATTTCTTTGATTTAGATCGCAAATTAATCCGGTCGTGTTCCCAAAGGTACTTGCCAGTGGTTTGAAGAGATAGCTCCAGGTGAATTTAACAAAACCGAGCGATCGCTTTTGGTAATTTTTGCCTTTACCTTATGAAAAAATCGCACTTGTTGGCCAGTGAGTGTATGCTCAGCAAAGCACCAACTGCACAAGAAGGATGGAAAAGAATATCGTTCTACTACCGATCGTTCAAGAGTTAGGCATTTCGGCAAATTCATGAGTGGTGGGTGCTGATTTTACCTGGTTTAATTGTTGAAGTGCTGTGGCAAGGTCAGCTGTGAGACGTTTGGCATCTTGTTTGAGATTGCCACTTTCATAATCTGCTACCGAAATGGGTAAACCGATGTGAATGCTAACACGAGTGCCCCAACTAGGGTAAGGATCGCTATAGTTAATACTTATGGGGACAATTTTGACGTTTAGTTTGGGGTAATTCGATTCTGCACTCAAGGCTAGGCGAGCAATTCCAGGTTTTAAAGGGTGAACCTTACCATCGCGAAAAATGCCGCCTTCGGGGAAAATGACTAAAGCTTGTTGGTGCTGAAGGATTTCAACTCCGTGGCGCAAACTGGTAACAGATGGATGTCGGGTATCCACGGGAAATCCTCCCATGCGGCGGACAAACCAACCTTGTAATCCTTGACATTCAGTAATGGTAACCATGTATCGCAAATCTCGCCCTGTTACCCAGCGTCCGACCGCGTAAGGTACCAGCAGTGCATCCCAACGGGAACGATGGGTAGGAGCAAAGATAACTGGACCGGTTTTCGGAATATTTTCTTTACCGGTAATTTCAATGCGTCCAAAAAATAATGGTAAAAAATGGTACCCTACAAAATAGGCCAAAGGAGTTAACCAGGGAGAGACCCGTGAGGTTGTAGAAGCTACCTTTGCTAATGCCGGGCTGCTACCTGACATTTCATAGCTAAAAAAGCTTCTGTCGGGTGGCTGAAGTTTGATCATGATGGTGGCTACTGATTGGTAGGGTAAATGAATGTAAGTTAAATACACCGTAGATTCTCTCTCCTTGATTGTGTTCTCTGCGATGGACAGTTTTACCTCTGTCCGTTAATCTGGGGAGTGTCGCAGATTGGCAAACCAGCTTTGCAGCTGCTGGCGGCAAGCTGATTCTTGAATACCTGCGATGACACGCAAGCGGTGGTTGGAAGCTGCACTGTCGGGAATATTGGCAACAGTGCGAACAGCGCCGGTTTTGGGATCGTCCAACCCATAAACTAAAACTCCGATGCGAGCTTGGATAATTGCACCCGCACACATCGGACAAGGTTCGAGGGTGACGTAGAGGGTACATTGGTTGAGACGCCAAGTTTTTAACTTGCTAGCAGCTGCTTTGATAGCTAGAATTTCCGCATGAGCGGTGGGATCTTGGTCGCGTTCTTTTCTGTTTTGGCCTTGGGCGATCGCCTTCCCCGAAGCATCAACAATCACAGCACCTACAGGTACATCGCCTTCATCCCCTGCTATTTTTGCTAATTCTAAGGCGCGGTGCATCCAGTATTTGTGTATGGTGTATTCTGAGTACTCAGTTAACATGATTGCTGAATTCTGGAGTGAGAAAATAGTCTGCCACCGGATGACAATTAATAAAATCTAAACTATCGCCTTTGCACCGCCACAGCGGTTTGACATGCATGCAGAAATGGATTTTCGTGGCCAAAATAGACAGTTAGATTGTCCTTTCCAGTGCAGCAGATTTGCATGTCGTATAATTTTGTAATTTATCTGGAATTGAGATAGAAAGTACCTGTTTCCATAGCACCTACACGATATTATCCTCCTTTTGAGCTTCTGGGAAAAACTAGAAACTGGTATCCGCCCTTTGGTAGACTGGAAAACTGAAATAGCTGTACGGCAAGTCGCAAAATAAGCTATCGAGAGGGCAGACTCTGTGGAAAATACTCTTGGGTTAGAGATTATTGAGGTAGTCGAGCAAGCTGCGATCGCTTCTGCTCGTTGGATGGGTAAGGGCGAAAAAAATATTGCCGATCAAGTGGCTGTAGAAGCCATGCGGGAACGAATGAATAAAATTTACATGCGCGGTCGCATTGTTATTGGCGAAGGCGAACGCGATGATGCTCCCATGCTTTACATAGGAGAAGAAGTGGGTATCTGTAGCCGTCCGGATGCGAAGGAGTTTTGCAACCCAGAAGAATTGATCGAAATTGATATCGCTGTCGACCCCTGCGAAGGCACAAACCTAGTAGCATACGGACAACCCGGTGCTATGTCCGTTTTGGCAATTTCAGAAAAAGGTGGTTTGTTTGCTGCTCCCGATTTCTACATGAAAAAGCTAGCAGCTCCCCCAGCAGCCAAAGGTAAGGTTGACATCAACAAGTCTGCTACCGAAAATTTAAAGATTCTTGCCGAATGTTTGGATTTAGCTGTAGAAGACCTGGTTGTGGTGGTAATGAAGCGGGAACGCCACAACGACTTGATCAAGGAAATCCGAGAAGCAGGAGCTAGAGTTCAATTGATTTCCGACGGTGACGTCAGCGCCGCACTATCTTGTGGTTTTGCTGGTACTAACATTCACTGTTTGATGGGAATTGGTGCAGCTCCAGAAGGGGTAATTTCCGCTGCAGCCATGCGGGCCTTGGGCGGTCACTTTCAAGGTCAGCTTGTTTACGATCCTGAAATTGTCAAAACAGGTCTGATTGGCGAAAGCAAAGAAGCTAATATTGAGCGTTTAAAATCTATGGGAATCGAAGATCCCGACAAAGTTTACGACGCTAGTGAATTAGCATCCGGTCAAACTGTTTTGTTTGCTGCTTGCGGTATTACTTCTGGTAATTTAATTCAAGGCGTGCGCTTTTTTAAGGGAGGAGCAAGAACTCAAACTTTAGTAATTTCTAACCAATCAAGAACTGTTCGCTTTGTCGATACAATTCACATGTTCGACAAATCACCAAAATCACTGCAACTGCATTAATTATAGGGGATGGGAAAGGGATAATGGTTATTAGTTGGCAGGCAGTAGTTAGATAATTTCTTGCTCAGAAAACCTTGGCTGCTATCTGCTGCTTGCTGAAAGCCATTTCTTTCTGATTCCCCCATTAACAACGATATTATTAGTAACTTAGATTTAGCAGATGAATATAGCAGTGGTGGGGTTAAGCCATAAAACAGCCCCAGTAGAAGTCCGGGAAAAGTTGAGCATTCCAGAACCACAAACTGAAAGCGCGATCGCCCAGTTGCGCGAGTATCCCCATCTGGAAGAAGTCGCTATCCTCAGTACCTGCAACCGTTTAGAAATCTACATTGTTACTGAACAAACCGAACAGGGCGTCGGAGAAGTATCTCAATTTCTCTCAGAACGCAGTAAAATNAGTACCTGCAACCGTTTAGAAATCTACATTGTTACTGAACAAACCGAACAGGGCGTCGGAGAAGTATCTCAATTTCTCTCAGAACGCAGTAAAATACCTATGGTGTCGCTGCGACGACACTTATTTATATTGCTGCATCAAGATGCAGTAATGCATTTGCTGCGGGTAGCTGCTGGTTTAGACAGCTTGGTACTGGGAGAAGGGCAAATTCTCGCCCAGGTAAAAAATACTCACAAACTAGGACAGCAATACAACGGTATAAAAACAATTTTAAATCGATTATTCAAACAAGCTATAACAGCCGGCAAGCGAGTGCGTACCGAAACTAGCATTGGTACGGGTGCGGTTTCTATCAGTTCTGCGGCGGTAGAATTGGCGCACATGAAACTGGAAAATTTAGCAGCTTGTCGAGTGGCTATTCTTGGCGCTGGGAAAATGTCGCGGTTGTTGGTACAACACTTGATTTCTAAAGGTGCTGAGAAAATCTCTATTTTAAATCGCTCTTTAGGACGAGCAGAAGAATTAGCTCAGCAATTCCCGGAGCTTAAGATTCAAACTCATCCTCTTTCCCGGCTGATGACAGTAATTGCCGAAAGCGATTTAGTATTTACAAGTACGTCTGCTTCTGAGCCTCTTTTGGATCGTGCCAAATTAGAAATGATTTTAGAGCCGAAGCGGGCTTTGATGTTAATTGATATTTCTGTACCGCGCAACGTTGATGCTGATGTCAATAAATTGGCAAACGTGCAAGCGTTTAACGTGGACGATCTCAAAGCAGTTGTCGCCCAAAATCACGAAACTCGCCGCCAAATGGCTCGGGAAGCAGAGGTAATTTTAGAGGAAGAATTAGAAGCTTTTGATGGTTGGTGGCGATCGCTAGAAACTATCTCCACCATTAGTTGCTTGCGCAATAAAATCGAAACCATTCGAGAACAAGAATTAGAAAAAGCCTTATCTCGATTGGGTTCGGAATTTGCTGAAAAACATCAAGAAGTGATTGAAGCCTTAACTCGCGGAATAGTTAATAAAATTTTACACGAACCGATGGTACAACTGCGAGCCCAACAAGATGTGGAGGCAAGACGCAGCTGCATGCAAGCTTTACAAATGTTGTTTAACCTAGATGTAGGCTCGCAGTTTAGTTAAGAGCGACAGTGAGGGAATAGGAAACTAGATTCTGGATAAAAATTGACTTTCCCTTGTCCGTTTCCCGTTTCCAATATGAAGCGAATTTTTCCAGTTACCTCAGTGCTGTTGGGTTTGTGGCTGATTTTGGAATTGGCTTCACGCCTGACAGCAGAATTATTGTGGTTTGATGAAGTTGGATATTTACGAGAATTTTTGCTGCGTTTAGTTACTAAGTTAGGACTGGGGGCGATCGCCTTTTTCGGTTCTGCGAGCTTTTTGCTGGGTAATTTTGCAGTGGCAAATCGGCTCAAACATCCCCAAAATTATCAATTGCACAGCAGTAGTAGCAGCGCATATCTCCGAAGTAATATTGCCAATTCAGTCTTAACACTGCGCTTTTTAATTCCAGCGATATTGGGATTGAGTGCTTTAGCAGGGTCAATTTTCATTTACTACACTCAAAAAGTCTTTAAACTTCCCAGCATTGCTTGGCAATTACAGTTCCAGAAAATATCTATTCCCAGCTTGCAGCTGGGTATGCTGGTTTTACTGACAGTTGCAATTTTGATTCATCATCAGTTTTTTTTGCGGGCGATCGCCTTGCTTTTGAGCTTTGAACTTGGTTTGTTATTATCGGCACGTTGGATTGTTTTTTTACAGTATTTTCACGCTACTAGCTTTAAAAGCACGGACCCACTTTTTCATCGAGATATAAGTTTTTATATCTTTGCTCTGCCGCTTTGGGAATTATTAGAATTTTGGTTTTTGGGAATTTTTTTATACGGATTTTGCTCCGTAGCACTGATTTACCTGCA
Source organism: cyanobacterium PCC 7702 (assembly GCA_000332255.1). Classification (GTDB taxonomy): domain Bacteria; phylum Cyanobacteriota; class Cyanobacteriia; order Cyanobacteriales; family Nostocaceae; genus Chlorogloeopsis. The sequence goes on from KB235926.1 coordinate 1,280,302, forward strand.
TTCGCCTAATAGTTTGAGTGAGGGATGGTTTCCGGGATTTTCAATTCCGCAACGACTTCATCTGAACACTTTAACCAGTTTGCTGATGCTAGCGGTAGCTTGGCATTATTGGCTGCAGCGTTATGAGCTGTTGTATTCTACTAACGGCTTTAACTACGGTGCTAGCTACAAAGAGGTCAAAGTACAACTGCCAATTTACACCGGGCTGAGTTTTTTAGCAGTGGCGATCGCTGTTTACCTGCTGTGGCGAATTGTAGCCTTGTCCAAAGTCAAAAAGGCTAGATTGAGACCGATTCCATTTCCCCGCCAACCAGTTTATTTGCTGGTTTTGTACTTGGTAGTAGCAGGAATTTCTGGGGAAATCTTACCTTCTGTAGTGCAGCGCTTAGTTGTTCAACCTAACGAATTAGCTCGAGAAAAACCTTATATTGCTCGTACCATAGCTTTAACTCGCCAAGCATTTCAATTAAACACTATTGATGCAGAAACCTTCGATCCTCAAGGAAAATTAACAGCTGTTGACATAAAAAACAACGATCGCACCATTCGCAATATTCGTCTGTGGGACACCCGTCCCTTGCTAGAAACCAATCGCCAACTGCAACAAATTCGACCTTACTACAAATTTCCCGGTGCTGACATCGACCGCTACACGCTGGTGCGGGATTTAAAAACCCAAAAAACAGAATACCAACAAACGATCGTTGCAGCTCGAGAACTGGATTACAACGGTGTTCCCCAACAAGCAAAAACATGGATCAATGAACATCTTGTTTATACTCATGGTTACGGATTTACACTTAGTCCCGTTAATTTAGTTGCTCCTGGGGGTTTGCCTTATTATTACGTCAAAGATATTGGAGTTGAGGATAGAAACAATCAAAGTTCATTGCAGATTACAACCGAGGAAATTCGCGCCAGCATTCCCATTGGCAAACCACGAATTTATTACGGCGAAATTACTGATACTTACGTGATGACGGGAACACGAACTCCCGAATTAGACTATCCTAGGGGAAACGAAAATGTCTATAACGTTTACGATGGCAAAGGGGGAATTTTGCTGGCGCCAATGTGGCGGCGCTTGTTGTTTGCAGAGTATCTTAAAGATTGGCAGATGCTGTTGACGCGCAATTTCACTTCCGAAACAAAGTTATTATTTCGTCGTAACATTCGCCAAAGGGTAGAAGCGATCGCACCTTTTCTACGTTTTGACAGCGATCCTTACTTAGTTGCTGCCAGTGCGGGAGGTAAAAATCTGGCTGGAGAGCCGACAACTCTTTACTGGATAATTGACGCCTATACTACAAGCGATCGCTATCCCTATTCCGATCCGGGCAAACATGATTTTAATTATATTCGTAACTCTGTCAAAGTTGTGGTCGATGCCTACAATGGCAGCGTGGATTTTTATGTTGCTGACAACAGCGATCCCGCGATTGCAACTTTGGGGAAAGTGTTTCCGCAAATGTTCAAACCGTTGGAAAAAATGCCTGTTTCGCTGCGCAGTCACATTCGTTATCCAGTGGATTTATTCAACGTGCAATCAGAACGGTTGCTGGCGTATCACATGAGCGATCCTCAGGTATTTTACAACCGAGAAGATTTATGGGAGATACCCACAGAAATTTACGGAAGAGAACAGCGGCGAGTAGAACCCTACTACTTGATTATGAAATTGCCGCAGGCACAAGCAGAAGAATTTATTCTCCTACTTCCGTTTAAACCTGTACAGCGTGCAAATTTAATTGCTTGGTTAGCAGCTCGTTCTGACGGAGAAAATTACGGTAAGTTATTACTGTACGAGTTTCCCAAGCAGCAGCTAGTTTACGGAACTGAACAAATCGAAGCTTTAATCAACCAAGATCCGGTGATTTCTCAGCAAATTTCCCTGTGGAATCGGGAAGGTTCGCGAGCAATTCAAGGCAATCTTTTAGTAATTCCAATCGAAAATTCGCTTTTGTACGTCGAACCATTATACCTAGAAGCGGAAAAAAACAGTTTGCCTACTTTTGTGAGAGCGATCGTTGCTTACGAAAACCGAATTGTCATGGCAGAAACTTTAGAGCAAGCATTTGCTGCTATCTTTCAGCCTAGGGAGTCAACTTCAAAGCCAATTATCCGTCCGCTAAAGTAAAATTGAGACTATGGTAGCCTTTGAGCTTTAGAGTGAGTGTAAAGCTTTTTTAGCTTCATTGGCAACAACTTCTACTTCATCTTTTGCTAAGGTTGCCAGTATGGTTTTAGCTTCTTCACCGTCCAAACGAGCAAGAGCTTGGGCTACTCTGTAGCGTAGTTGCCAGTCTGGGTTTTGAGCGTAGGGAGTTAAAAGGGGAATCGCTCGCCTATCTCCCAGTTCGCCAAAGGAGCTAATAGCAGCAGTTTGTATCAGTTCGTTATCACAAGCAAGTGCTGCAGCGAGCAAATCGAAGGAGCGTGGATCGCCCAGTTCTCCCAAGGCCGCGATGATACTAAATTTGACGATCCACTCGTTAGTTGTTTGGTAGAGTGTTTGCAAATCTTCAAAAGCGTCCTTGAGCTTAAGAGCACCCAAGCTGTCTGCTGCTGCAGCTTGCACGTCAGGTTCGGGGTCGTTGAGCAAGCGATCGCGCAACACATTTAAAGATAGCTCTAGGTTTTGTTTGCCTAAGGTATCAAACTGACTGACTGCGGAGTATCTCACTCGGGAATTACTATCATTAATGGCGCTTTGAATTAATTCAAAACCAACCTTTGGTTCGAGTTGGCGAATTTGATTTAACGCTCGCAAACGCGAGCCCAAATCTTCGGAACTGAGCAATTGTCTTACGGATTCAGGAGTAACGGTCATTTATTTATCTCTCTTTTTTTATCAGCGGTAAACTGGGTGTGGTAAAAACGAAAGGCGGTCTTGGCAAAGGGAAATAAACAACAGCTAGCTGTCATAGGATGGTAAAATTTTACTATCTGCTTGCTTTCAAAAGATATTGGCAAAGAGCTAGTAATTTTTAAGTTCTGACTATTCTTGACCTGCTGCCATAGCGCGAATAATATCACCACGGGTGAGAATACCAATTACCTGACCTTGACCGTCAACCACTGGCAAGCGATGAACTTTACGCTCGTTAAGGATTTTGGCAGCTTCTTTGACAGTTTTATCAGGGGAGATAGTGATGGGATTTTTGCTCATGACTTCGCCTACAGTTTGCCCCAATGCTTTGTGAAGATCGCGCTCGTAGGCGGCAGGATTCTTTAAGTAAATGATGCTATCTAAAAACATAATATATGCTGGAGGCGTCACGCCAGTTTCTTGCCACATCAAATCCGTTTCCGAGATAATGCCTACTAATTTACCGGTATCATCTACAACAGGTAGCCCGGTGATGCGTCGTTCTGCCAAAATTTGGATAGCTTGTTGAAGAGGAGTAGAAGGCTGGACAACAATTGGGTTTCGGCTCATCACGTCGGCAACAGTTGTGGGCATGGGCTTGCTGATATCTTTTAGCAACGATTCTGGGTTTATTGTAGAAAATTACCGATGTTAACTTGAGACAGTGAAATAGATTGTTACTTCCTTGGGTATTGCTAGGGGGTGTGAGAGAATTTTGTTTTGCTTTGCTGGCAGAAATGGTATGAAAGAAGGTAGTCATGGGTCAAAAATATCTTTCACAATGGAAGTCTTCTCATGCAAGCTGTATCTGTTCTCAAGTCTAATCTTCCCGAACCTCCCAGCTTTAGTTCACCTACAGAAGAACGCCTGCATCGCAAGCAACGTCTTGCAGCTGCATTTCGGTTATTTTCTCGCTTTGGCTTTGATGAAGGTGTAGCAGGACATATCACAGCTAGAGATCCAGAGTACCCCGATTGTTTTTGGGTGAACTCTTTTGGAATGCACTTTAGCTTAATTCGGGTGAGTGATTTAATTTTGGTGAACTGCAAGGGTGAGGTACTAGAGGGCGATCGCCCTATCAATCAAGCAGCTTTTGCCATTCATTCCCAAATACACGCAGCGCGTCCGGATGTAGTAGCAGCAGCTCATGCTCACTCTGTTTACGGCAAAAGCTGGTCTAGTCTAGGTCGCCTGCTGGATCCTCTTACCCAAGATGCTTGTTGTTTTTACCAAGACCACAGCTTGTTTGACGATTATACAGGTGTAGTTTTGGAACCAGAACAAGGCAAGCGTATTGCCCAAGCTTTAGGTAACAATAAAGCTGTTATTCTCAAAAACCACGGCTTGCTGACGGTAGGTCACTCGGTTGATGAAGCTGCATGGTGGTTCATCACAATGGAGCATTCTTGTCAAGCTCAATTACTAGCAGAGGCTGCGGGGAAACCGATTCCCATCAACCACGAATTTGCAAGTCTAGCCCGAAGCCAAGTTGGTTCTCATTATATGGGTTGGTTTAGTTTTCAACCGTTGTATGAGATGATTGTGCGTCAAGAACCGGATTTGCTCGAGTAAGGACTGTTTGTGGCGCCGTCACCCTGGGTTTGATTGCGGTTGTGAAGTTGATTCGGGCGATCGCTTTAATTTCAAAGCATCAACAGCTGAAATTCCCTCGCTGGCAGTACCAAAATACCATAAAACGGCAGCAGCTTCAGCACGGGTCACGGTTTTTTTTGGTTGAAAGAGCGTTGTGTAGCCAAATACCCGCCGAATATTTGATTGTTCTCCATTTTGAAAATCTGCTAGTACAGCTGGTAGAGCTTTGGGATCGATTTTTGCTGCATCTTGAAAACCCCAGGTTTGTTTTACTGCTTCTAAATTAGCAGCAGGCAAAGCTCGGTGAGTATCTAAAGGAATCTTCCACAAAATTAACTCTTCTCGTGTTAAGGGTGCGTCAGGACGAAACAAAACTTGGGTAGAATCACCAGACAAGGGGCTTTTAATCAAACCAGCTTCGGCTAATCCTTGAATAATTGGAAAATCAGGGTCTGTTTTCGGTACATCGCTAAAAGCTGGTTGGGCGCTTTCTGAAGCCAAACGGATTTGCTTGGAGGGATTGTTAGCATGCATGGCATTATTAACAGCGACTAGCCAACGAGCATATTCGCGACGGGTAATGATGCGATCGGGTGCAAAGTTGTTTGTTGTGGGGTCATTACTTTTATTGCCATTTGATGGCGCAGATAAAACGCCTAGAGCAGCTAAATCTTGAATATATTTGCGCAGGGGTTGCGCTACCAGTTTTAAGTCACTAAATTCCTGTGCACTAGTTGGGGGTGTGGTTGTATTGTTGTTGGTTGTTTCTGGCGTGCTAGGTTGTGGTGCGGAATTAGTATTTTCCTTCGCTTGTGCTGTGGTTGTCGAGTCTCGTTGGTATTCTATTAGTATTTCGGTGGCTGTTTGGGGTTGATTAGGGGAAGCGTTGGTTACAGATTGGGGTTGAATGGTAACTTTTACAAGCAGGTCGTTGTGTCGTGCTTCCAGGGAGTCTCCCAAATCTTCCCCTGATTGTTGTAAAATCTGCCAGTTATTTGTCTGAAATTGGTTGCGATAATAGTTGGCAATGAGATTGCTCGGGTCAGAACTATACCAGCGCGTGGAGATGCGGTTTTCCGTATTGCTTTGAGCAGTGACTTCTTTTAATTGAGCGTTGGGATAAAGAGGGATTTCTTTGGGAAAATCAGCTGGCAATTGCGCTGTTGATTGAGTTTGTTGATTTTGGCGATCGCCTGTTTGCTTGCCACCAAAAATGACAGGATTATCTTTGAGTCTTTGGTCTGCAGCCAAAGACTGCTCGAGATTTTTGGCTATCTTACTGTTAGAACAGCCTGTCACTGAGGTGAGTAAAACTGCCAAACCAACAAAGACATGAGCTGAACGTTTTAACTGCAGCACGGCAAATCACAAATCAGGTGTCAATTCCTACCCTAGCGTATTTTCCCAAATCAAGTTTGCCATATGAAGTTTGAAACAAAATAGAAAATTCCCATCACCATGATAACATTTCACTGTATATTAATTAACAAGCGCTAGCGGTAAAGCGGCAGCGTCTTCACCTTAGGACATTTAAGTGGTATCATTTCCCTGCTAAACAAATTTTTAGCGGCTAAATCAAGTTTGAATGCTGATTTTTACCTTGCTAGGGGCTATCTTGATACTTTGACTCTCAAACCCTGACGACTAACGAGAAGTCTTCTCGGGCGTTTACAATTTTTAACTTTTCTGGCAGTTATACCTTTGTGGGAGGCAAAAGGAAAACCTTCCAGGTCTAGGTACTGCTGATAGCACCTTTTGGAAAAGTGCTTTTGTAGAAGCAGTGGAGTTAAAGTTAGTATCAAAAATTTTCAGCAATTTTGAGGAAGACCACTCTTGACGTGAAGATGGCAACTGAAATTTGCTAGCAAAGGTTCTACCAATGGCAGAAACTAAACAAAAAGGAGAGCAAAAGATTCAACTAAACATATATCTGTTGTTAAAAACCTGTATAGGATAGGCGTAGGAAAAATCTAAAATAGAAATTAAATTAAAAAAACCAAAATTACTGCATCGACAAACGCCAGTCTAAATTTACTCTCACCTGTAGCGTCGTCGGTATTATTACCAGTGCTAAAACACGATTACATGCAAGCTTCCCAGGATCAGCCTATTTATTCTCAGGCTCCACTACAGTTGTTACTTTTTGTCGATGGGCGACCAAAATCCCGGCAACAAGTGCAGCGAATTCGTGCTTATTTAAAGGAATTGCAGGCTGACTACAAGTTTGAACTTCAAATTATTGATGTTGGACAACAACCATATTTGGCGGAACATTTTAAACTGGTAGCGACACCAGCTTTAATTAAAATTCACCCAGAACCAAGACACATCCTTGCTGGTAGTAATATAGTCGCCCAACTCAAAAACTGCTGGCCGCGCTGGCAAGCATCCGTAGACGCTTATGTAAAATTACATAATGAATTACAGGAAAATACGGATGAAGGCGGACGCTTGCTACCATCATCTCCAAACTCTATTGCTTCAGTGGCTGTTTCTGCGGAACTAATTCGCCTATCAGATGAAATTTTTCACCTGAGAAAAGAAAAGGAGCAATTAGAAGAACAATTGCAGTTCAAGGACCGGGTAATAGCAATGTTAGCGCACGATCTGCGGAATCCTCTGACTGCAGTTGCCATAGCTTTGGATACGCTGCAATCGAATTACAACCAAGACAAAGGAGAATTCGAGCGCCTGACACCAGCGATCGCCTCTCATCTGTTCAAACAAGCACGCAATCAAACCCGCATTATCGATCGCTTGATAACAGATTTGCTGCAGGTACGTCGTAACAACGAAAAAGAACTTCCCATTCAACCACAAAAAACGGATTTGGGAAAACTCTGCTTGGAAATACTAGAGGAATTGCGCGATCGCTACACGGCAAAATCTTTAAAGATAGAAAAAGACATTCCTCAAGATTTACCTTTTGTTTACGCCGACCCAGAACGCATCCGCCAAGTTTTAATGAATCTGCTGGATAATGCGATTAAATACACCCCTGAGGGTGGTACGATTAGTATATCCGGATTGCACCGTACCACACAAAAAGTTCAGTTCAGTATTGCCGATACAGGACCTGGCATTCCTGAAGAAAATCGCGAACAAATATTTGAAAACCACTTTCGTTTAGAACGCGATGAAGCTACAGAGGGTTACGGCATAGGTTTGTGTTTGTGTCAGCGCATCGTTCGTGCTCACTACGGTCAAATTTGGGTCGATTCTACTCCTAGCGGGGGAGCTTGGTTTCACTTTACTTTGCCAGTCTACCCGACTTAGGCAACGAGCGAAGGCTAGCCAAATTAAACCTCACAAGCTTTTTGCAAGGCCTTAATGATATTAGCATTCGCTTTTGGGAAAGCAAATTGCTCTAGTTCGTGCAAACTGACCCAGCGAACTTCATCGCATTCTATCGGTTGTGGAATACCTTGAAGACAACGGCAATGATGGACTCTGAGAGTGACTCTAAGGTGGGTATAGGTATGGTCAACCGCAATCAGGTGTTCGCCTACTTCAATTTCTATTCCCAATTCTTCGGAAATTTCTCGCTTAATACATTCTTCGATGGTTTCACCAGGTTCGATTTTACCTCCAGGAAATTCCCACAATCCCCCCATTGGTCCTTCTGGACGACGGCGAGCAATTAAGATTTGTCCTTGGTCATTCCAAATGACAGCGACACCAATAATTTTATGAGGTGGGAAAATAGCAGTTTCATCCATGAGTAGAATTTAAATCATGCAAAAGAAATTATAAATTATGACTGTGACACTCTATCTGCAGTGGGATGATTGCAAATAAAAACTCGGCAGAAAAATTGCCGAGCCTGGATGGGGCATTTTTTGAAATTTTCTTATTTATTTATATTTACCTTATACAAACAAATTTAAGTCAGAAAATAGCTGAATTTAGAAATAATTTGACATAGGGAAGCGAGTATCCCTATGTAGAGGATTGTATGCAAAATCAAAGAATATAAGTGTATGTTCTGCAGCTTGCATTAGCATGCGCATATAACTTTCTACGAAAACTTCCTACTCCTTTTCCAAGGTATTATTTTCTGTACCTTGCAGTGCTAATTCAAAGTTCATTCTTTGTTCGGCGTTGCGCAAGAAGTAGCCACCGAGCATAGCTGATGCTAGTAAGCGACCGAGATTTTCCCGACTAGTAGTGATGGAAACACCAAAATGTTCGGAAGGTAAATTTCCCAGTAAGCCTACGATGTTACGTTCCATGACCTGGAAAACTTCCGGAGAACTGGGTTTGGAAAGTTGGTTGATGGTTTCTGGACTGAGGGATTTAAGGTATTGCCATAAAGGGTTTGCTGTTTCGGAGTCACTGTTGAAGAATTCTGAAATTCGATGAGAAGGGTTACTCACCTTTTTCCTCCTTTACTCCTATGCTGCTGCCTTCTGACTTTTAGTTAGCAACTTATATATTCCTGCAAACTAATTTAACAAGCTTATTTGCTATTGGCAGTCGGTGTAACCGTACCAGAGGAAGCGGAAAGTATCACTTTCCTTGGTGGCAACAAAACAAGCTTATGCTTTAGCCGCTAACTTGCTAAATATTCGCCTATATCTGTTTTTGATTTGCGAAGCTTGCTTAAGGCTTCTCGTTCGATTTGTCTGACTCGTTCGCGGCTAATGTTTAGAAGCTCGCCGATTTTAGCCAGAGTTAGTGCTTTTCCGTCGGTTAAGCCAAAACGTAGGGATATTACTTCCCGTTGTTGTGGTGTTAGTTGTGCCATTAAATGCTGTATATCTGTGGATAGAGAAGACTGGGCGACAAATTCTTCTGGAGATGCTGCTGTGTCTTCTAGCATTTCGCCAAGTTCGGTGTCGTAGTTATCTCCCAAACGGATATCTAGGGATAAAGGAACGCGTGCTTGTTCCAAGTATTCTCGGACTTGCTTGGGAGTTAATTCTAGTTCTTGGGCTATTTCCGAGATAGTGGCAGCGCGTCCTAACTTTTGCGATAGTTGACGTTGTGCTTTTTTGATCTTGTTGAGTTTTTCAGTGATATGAATTGGCAGGCGAATTGTGCGTCCTTTTTCGGCGATCGCGCGGGTGATGGCTTGCCGTATCCACCAGTAGGCGTAGGTGGAGAATCTATAGCCTTTAGTGGGGTCAAATTTTTCTACTCCCCGCTGCATGCCAATGCTACCTTCTTGAATTAGGTCGAGCAGATCGACGTTGCGCTTGATGTATTTTTTCGCCACAGAAACTACCAATCGCAGGTTAGCTTCAACCATTTTGCGCTTGGCATTTTCACCTTCGGCGATCGCTTCGTCTAATTCTGCTGGCTCTAGTTTAGTGTGTTTTGCCCACTCTTCTAAAGTTGGTTGGCGGCCTAACTGGGTAGCAAGCGATTCCCTTACTTCGTAAAGAGCTGTGGCCCTTTGCACCTGTTTGCCATAAAAAATTTCTTCTTCGTGGGTTAGGAGTGGCACGCGGCCAATCTCACGCAGATAAGTCCGCACAAGGTCTGTAGCTGTCTGAGCGGTCTTCATGGCATTACTCTTTGGTAATTTTGCGTTTGACACTGGGGTAAATTAACTGACTTAGATGTCCGTGGGTGCCTACCCAGTCAGGCTGGGAAGCTTTTTGATGTAAAACTGACGCACTTGGTAGACGAGAGCGCTTCCTAACAGTTTCATTGAATTTGCTTTTAACTGTTAAAAGTTACATTTGTTTTTTCTTGGCGCAAGTACCTATAGTTAGATAAACAGTAGCTTGTCGAACATGTCTCGAGCGATAATACTGTAAACAAGTGTAACATTTATGATAATTTTTCACCACCCAGCGAGTAGAAATTTTTATTTTTCCAGTTTGCTATAATCCCTTTGTCGGTGAAAATATTTATATCCTTATTCCATAACTCTAGCAGTGGGGAGAAAATTCTCTAATTTTTATTAATAAAACTCAACAAAAAAGATAAGAATCTTTTGAAAGCACCGGTTAAATTTTTCCTCAGGCAGAGCGTTAATACGGAGAGTTGGGGATGGGAAAAAAGTGGCAGCAACAGAGCAAAGAAGCAACTTTGTCTCAAATTTCTTTGCAGGGGGAGTTTTCCCTGTCTCCCCTGTTTTTGTCTGGAAGGCTTTTACTTAATCAGCGGTGCAGTATTCTTGGATGGCTTTGACGTCTAAAGTAGTATTTTGCAAGGAACGGATGGCGGCGACAGTGGCTTTTGCTCCGGCGATGGTAGTGATGATGGGGATTTTGTAGGCTAAGGCTGTACGGCGGATAAGTCTGGCATCGCTTTGGGCTTCTTCTCCGGAGGGAGTATTAACGATAAGTTGAATTTTGCGATTTTTGATGGCGTCTAGAACGTGAGGGCGACCTTCGTGGAGTTTTAGCACTAAGTCTACTTTCAGACCGTGTTGTTGGAGAACGCGGCGGGTACCTTCGGTGGCGACAACATTGAAGCCTAAATCTAAAAATTCTTTGACTACGGGTACTGCTGCAGCTTTGTCGCGATCGTTCATTGATATGAATACCGTACCGCTTAAGGGTAAGCGTTCGCCGGCGCCTAGTTCTGCTTTGGCAAAGGCTCGTCCAAAGTCGCTGTCTATACCCATAACTTCACCAGTGGAGCGCATTTCCGGACCAAGAATAGTATCGGTACCGGGGAATTTATTGAATGGCAACACTGCTTCTTTAACAGCAATGTGAGACGGAATAATTTCCTGGGTAAAGCCTAACTCTTCTAAAGTTTTGCCAGCCATAATCAATGATGCTAGTTTTGCCAAGGGTACGCAAATAGCTTTGGAAACAAAGGGTACGGTGCGAGAGGCGCGGGGATTGGCTTCTAAAACGTAGACTTGGGGAGAGTAGCTTTGAGTACCAACAACGGCAAATTGAATATTTATCAGTCCTACTACTTGGAGTGCTTGTGCTAGTTGGACTGTCCAGTGGCGAATTTGATTGAGAACTGCTGCAGATAAGGAAATAGTAGGTAAAGAACAAGCCGAGTCTCCGGAGTGAATGCCTGCTTGTTCGATGTGTTCCATTATACCACCAATTACTACACGTCCCGTGCGGTCGGCGATCGCATCCACATCTACTTCAATGGCATTTTCCAAAAATTTATCAATCAGGATGGGATGTTCTGGTTCGACCTGGACTGCAAAGGTCATGTAGCGCTCTAATTCTGTATCGGAGTAGACAATTTCCATTGCCCGTCCTCCCAATACGTAACTGGGGCGTACGACTACAGGGTAACCGATGTGCTTAGCGTTTCGAAGGGCATCTTCGTAGGTGCGGGCAATACCGTTCGGGGGTTGGGCGATATTTAATTGCTGAAGAACTTTCTCAAATCGCTCTCTGTCTTCGGCAACATCAATAGAATCGGGAGAGGTTCCCCAAATGCGAGTGATGATATTTGCCTGTTTGGCAGCTGGGGAATTTAAGTATTGCTCGATGGGTACAGCTAGCTTTAATGGTGTTTGTCCCCCAAACTGCACGATGATGCCCACAGGGTTTTCTGCTTCGATGATGTTGAGCACGTCTTCTTTTGTCAGCGGCTCGAAATAAAGGCGATCGCTGGTGTCATAATCTGTTGACACCGTTTCCGGGTTGGAATTGACCATAATGGTTTCGTAGCCTGCTTTCTTCAGGGCAAAAGCAGCATGACAGCAACAATAGTCAAATTCAATTCCCTGACCGATACGGTTGGGACCGCCACCCAAAATCATGACTTTGGGCTTATCCGTGGGCAAGATCTCTGTTTCTTCTTCGTAGGTGGAATAGTAGTAGGGAGTAAAGGCTTCAAACTCAGCCGCGCAGGTATCTACTGTTTTGTAAACCGGGATAACGCCTAGTTGTTTGCGGTATTCTCGGACTTCATCTTCGCTAGTTTTGGTGGCATAGGCTATCTGGCGATCGCTAAATCCTTGCCGCTTGACAGCATACATTTGTTCTTTTGTCAATGTTCGCAAGGGCGTGCGCTTGAGGAATTTTTCTATTTCCAGAAGTTCCTGCATTTTCTCGAGGAACCAGGGATCGATACCAGTTAGTTCGTAGATTTCTTCAATGCTCAACCCTAACTGCATAGCATGACGTACAGCAAAAATCCGTTCTGGATTTGGCGTGCGCAGTTGGGCGCGGATTTGTTCACCACTGGGAAGTTTTTCTTTAATATCGCATCCCCAACCAGCTCGTCCGGTTTCCAAGGAACGCAGTGCTTTTTGGAAGGATTCGTTGAACGTGCGTCCTATGGCCATTGCTTCCCCTACCGATTTCATTTGTGTTGTCAGCACCGGTTCTGCACCAGGAAATTTTTCAAAGGCAAAGCGAGGCACTTTGGTGACTACATAATCGAGCGTGGGTTCGAAGGAAGCGGGTGTTTTCTTTGTGATGTCATTTTTAATTTCGTCCAAAGTATAGCCTACGGCTAACTTGGCTGCTATCTTCGCAATGGGAAAGCCAGTAGCTTTGGATGCCAAAGCCGAACTGCGAGAAACACGGGGATTCATCTCAATCACAACTACATCCCCATTTACCGGGTTGACAGCAAACTGAATGTTCGAACCGCCAGTTTCTACCCCGATTTCGCGGATAATTTTAATTGCCATGTCCCGCAAGCGCTGATATTCTTTATCAGTAAGGGTTTGCGCCGGTGCAACGGTAATGGAATCCCCGGTGTGGATTCCCATGGGATCAAGGTTTTCAATCGAGCAAATAATCACTACATTATCTGCCAAGTCGCGCATGACTTCTAATTCGTATTCTTTCCAGCCAAGCAGGGACTGGTCGATAAGAATTTGCGATACTGGCGAAGCATCCAAACCAGTTTGAGCCATTTCTGCAAATTCTTCTTCGTTATAGGCAATTCCACCACCAGTACCGCCCAAGGTAAAGGCAGGACGGATAATTAAAGGATAGGTGGCAATTTGACGGGCGATCGCCTTGGCTTGGTCTAGTGAGGAAGCTGTACCGCTGGGACACACCTTGACGCCAATTTTGGCCATGGCTTGGTTAAATAACTTTCTATCTTCGGCTTTCTCAATTGCTGGTAATTTGGCACCGATTAACTCCACATTGTATTGTTCTAGGACACCATTTTTCGCTAAAGCCACGGCAATATTGAGGGCTGTTTGTCCTCCCATGGTTGGTAATAAAGCATCGGGGCGTTCTTTAACAATAACTTTCTCCACCAGTTCTGGCGTTAGAGGTTCTATATAAGTGCGATCGGCTGTTTCTGGATCGGTCATGATTGTCGCGGGATTGGAGTTAACCAATACCACTTTGTAACCTTCTTCTCGTAATGCTTTGCAAGCTTGGGTACCAGAATAATCAAACTCGCAAGCTTGACCGATCACAATCGGACCCGATCCTAATAAAAGAATTTTGCTGATATCACTCCGGCGGGGCATAGTTGTTGCTTTCTAGTGACAAGAATACAAATCCTGATTATTTTAAAGGCCTTTACCCACCATTAATGCTGTTTTTTATCAACTCTTTTAGGTTAGTTAATCAAACCCGGGCAACGATAAGCACCTTTCACCAGTTTATTGTATTTCTTCTCTTCCCTGCTTTTAACACTAGAACATTAGAGAGAATCTATGAGTTTATATTTATGGAAATTTTCTTTTCTGGAGAAGCATGTTTAAAATTATATGTATCATTATGAAGTAATTTATCAGCTTTTTATGTTAACTTTGATATTTTATTGATGATTTTTATCAAGAATTGAGTAAATTTAGTGAAAACAGTTGTCTGCTGCTTGCAATAGGAAGGAGCTTTAAAAGCAAATCAAATGTTTTTGTATACAAAAATTAAAAAAGCAGAGAGATAAAAGTATCCTTCTGTTCCTCTCTCTGCCTTTTGTTAGTAGTTCTCAAAACTAAAACTTTTAACTTTTCCTTCTCTTTCAAATAGATGGTTGCACAGCTATGAGAATGTTAGTTTTGAATACGCTGAACAAAGCCCAAAGTTAAGCTGTCCTTAGCAAGGAAGTGAGCTAAATGGTAAGCGCGTTCTTCTGTTTTCAGCAGAATTTTTTCGTAGAGATAACGGGTAGCGCGATCGCCTAGACTCTCAGCCTGAGACGCTTGAGAGCGAATCAGTTTAATAATTGCTTGTTCTGCTTTGAGGTCATTTTCTATCATTTGCCGGCAAGAAAAAACACCATCCGCTTCTGGCTCAAAGCAGCACAATTCGGCTAATTTCCCGAAACTAGCTGCTGGTACGCCGCCCAGTCCGTTCAAACGCTCTCCAATTTCGTGGACGTGTTCTTGAACTTCTTCGTAACTTTCTTGAAAGAACTCGTGCAACGAGTAAAATTCTGCACCTGCTACAACAAAATGATGTTTTTGGTACTGCAAGTACAGTGCCTGGAAACTAGCTAAAGCGACATTTAAGCCTTCACAAACTGGCGTAGTTACACTGCGGTCCAGCAGTACGGGATTGTCATAAACTTGACCAAAGTTTTGTAATAAAGTTTGTGTGTCAGACATGGTTCTCCTCGCTTAGAAGCAGTTATGCTTTTCTAACCGCTTGGTCTCTACATATTAACATTTTAAAAAACGAAATCAAGACCAGGCAATAGTAATGAAAGTTTGATTTTTTAGAAGTAATAAAACCTCTACTTCAGTGACTTAATGATGATAAATATCATCTAGATTTTCTTAACATTATTAACACCCCTTCTGTTCTCTGTTATTTATATACAGTTTTCTATGCGTTCCTCAGGAATAAAGGGACATAGTGCAGGTAGTTACTAGGTATCAGCAACCAGTTTCTCTTTCCACTCCTTAGCTGCAGGTAGACGACTGAGATTTTTTTCAAAAACTAATGAGAAAAGTTTGCACTTAGGTTATCCTGAATCTAAGGAGCTGTGCTCTGCAAAATCAAACTTGTCAACAAGCCACAACGTAACTTACCGGGACTTTTAGCAGTTTGAGGGTGGAAATCTTGAAGTCTTTTAGCTCAGAATTAGAAGCAAAGCACGTTATACAGGTGAATTGGGCTGACCGCTGGCGAGTCTACCAACGCCTGCAAGAACTAGATATTCCTTGTTGGTGTGAGGCAAACCAGCCACTAACAGTCCAAATAGATAACGTTGTTGCGGCCATTCAACTGTGGAGTGTGATGCGACAATTCATGGCCTCTCGTCAAGAATTGCTTTGGAGTTTGGAACAGTGTTGGCAATATCGCTAAGAGTCTGGATACAAATGTATCGCTTTCAACGTTCAGGGCTTTTAGCCCTCACTATGAGCTTTTTAATTTTCAGGACTTAAGGCCCTGATTGCGGACTTGACTTAGTTATTTTTCGAGATTGTTTGTCAAAAAACAAAACCCAAGGTTTTATACGATGAGTAATTCTTATAGCAGCGAAAAGTCAGAATTTTGTCTTGAGGGAAGATTTATCGATTTTGTGATTAAAGATGGCTATAAGCTCAAAGGTCTGCTTTTGGCTACTTCTGAAGGCGAGTGTTATGTAAAGCTGGCCAAGCACCTGCGAGCGATGTTTGACTGGCGTCTACCTCCTGGAACTTGGTTGCGAGTGGTGGGTGAGAAGAAGCGCGATCGCAAAAGTGGTGAAGTGAAACTGAAAGCTCAACAAGTTATGGCAGCACGAAGAGAGTGGGGAACACAACAAATACAAGCTCAAAGGGCAAAAACAGAAAATTCGTGCACATCTTCTGTTGCTGAGGTTGAGCGCCCGTTAGCAAAAGCAACTATTCTGGTCTGTCAAAAATCTGACTGCATCAAACGTGGTGGTGACCGTGTATGTCAAGCTTTAAAGCAAGTTTTGAGCGAACGCGGTCTAGCTGAGCAAGTAACTATCAAAGCTACTGGTTGCATGAAAAACTGTAAAGCCGGACCCAACGTCGTTATGCCGGATAAAAGCCGCTACACTGGCATTCAAGCTACACAAGTGCCTGCGTTGATAGCAAAACATTTTGCTGATGTTGCCGTTAGTTCCAAACAGGACAGTTTACAACCGATGCTCGCACCTGTTGCCAGTACATCTCAATACTCGCAGTGAAAGATTGCCTTTTAGGTCTTAATGGATTGCTGACATGCTTTATTCTTATGAATAAGAGTATCAATATTAACTAATGGGCGAAATTTCGACAATTGCGGCATCAAAATTTATCCTCGACTTCACTTAACTTGGTAAGGGTTAGTATCATTAATTTATTATCCATTCACTTTGTGTCCCCTAAGCTTCCAAAAAAAGCTTAGGCTTTTTGAAGCTTTTTGAATAAAACTCAATTATATCTATATTGAAGTGGCAAAAGTTTCTCCACATACCCACGACTGCTGGCAGATTGACAACTCCTGGCATGGTAAGGTTGCGGTGGGGTAGCAATTTTTCAGTATCAGTCTAATTACATAGAATCAAGGCGCTTGCGTAATTGGCTGCTAAAAGCATCTATGATGGTAACAACTATTAACAGCACCAGCATCATAGTTGTTGCTTTGGTATATTCAAAACCATCTATGTAGCTTTTCAACTGAAAACCAATTCCTCCCGCTCCAACCACACCCAAGACCGAAGCAGCACGAATGTTATACTCGAACATCCACAGGGTATAGCCTAATCCTAGTGGCAGAACCTGGGGTAAAATTCCGTATTGAGCTATTTGTAATCGAGATGCTCCGGCGATTTGCAAAAATTCTATGGAGCGAGGATCGACAGCTTCTATAGCCTGTTGGTAAAATTTAGCTAAGTAGCCAATAGTGTATATACTTAAAGCCAGCGTACCGGCTGGAGCACCTAAACCTGTGGCGGCCACGAAAATTAAGCCTAAAATAATCGAGGGGACGGAACGAACAGCGTTTTGTAGCAAATTTGCCAACCATTGCAACCAGAGGGGAGCGATGTTGCGAGCGCTAGCAATAGCTATTGGTAAAGAAAAAATTGCCCCTAGAGTGGTTCCCCACAAAGACATCTGCACTGTTTCGATCAGCGCTTTAATTGCTATGTCTAAAACTTCTAAATTGGGTGGAAATAACCTGGTAACAAAATCTATAATGTAGGGCCAGCTATTTTTGAGAAGTTTAAAGTCAACTTGCAGGCCTTGCAGTGCCCAGGCGTACACCAAAAATATCAAAAAAAATGTAACTGGGGAATAAGCCCAGGTATAACGTTGCAGAAATTTGAAGTTTTTCAGTTTTAATTTTGAGCGCATGATCTAAAGAAGCGGAAAACAAACAATTACTGGGGAGTTGGTGAGACATTTAGCGCTTGGGGAAATTGAAGTTGTAAATTTTTGCACGGACCATCGTAGATGATGCGTCCAGTTTCAAGAACGATCGCTCGTTGGGCGTAAGCAGTTGCTATTGCTAAATCATGCAATACTGTCACGATTGTCATGCCTTGCTGGGAATGTAGTTGTGATAAAATTTCCATAACTTGTTTGCAAGCCATGACATCCAAACCTGCTATTGGTTCATCAGCTAGGAGTATCTGGGGAGATTGCATTAAAGCTCGGGCGATTGCTACTCGTTGCTGCTGTCCTCCGGAGAGGGAAGCTGTTTTTTGTTCAGCTTGTTCTTTCAAACCAAGATTTTCTAAGATTTCTAATGCTTTGAGGCGATCGCTTTTCGGAAATCCAAACAGTGTTTCCCAAGTTGTTCTCGAACCGAGGCGTCCGCACAAGACATTCTCAATAGCCGCTAGTTGGGGAATTAGTCCTCCTCCTTGAAAAAGCATGCCGATGCGGCGTCGAATTTGTGGTAGGGTGCGGGGAGCAAGCGCAATACCGTTGATGTAAATGCTTCCCCGCTGCAGTGGAATCAATCCCACTAGCGATCGCAGCAGCGTCGATTTCCCAGCGCCATTTAGCCCTAATACAACCACAAACTCACCAGGGTAGATCTGGAAATTCACTTTGTTAATAATAGGGCGATGCAGGTTTGGAGAATACGGCGTTTCTATATCTCTACACTCTATAATCGGGCCCATAGCTTTTGGGTGAGGGGGAAGGTGGTGTGAAAATAGGGCATCAATCAGCGCGAGTTTTTCCTTGGTTAAGGTTCAATTCCAGATAACTTGAGTGCATCGCGCATGAGTGCTAGATGGCGATCGTGATCGACTCTAACTAATTCTGTCGAGTTATACAAATTTCGTAACAATTGGTTGTTTTCGGGTTTATTTAATTTCAGTAGGGCGTTGATAAGTTTTTCTCGCACGGCGGGAGGTACGCTGTCGTCAATGGCGACTCCGTGAGCGGGTACGCCGGGAATTTTATACAAAACTCGCAACTGACTTTTTTCTGCTGGTGTGATGTAAGGAGGGTTGAGGGCGTATTCTGAGACTGCTGCTACATCTGCTTGGCCGCGTACTACTGCTTGCAATGCTTTGCTGTAATTTCCACCGTAGCTGATTTGTCCAAAGAAATTGTCAAGGCGATCGCGATTGGGAACAAGTCCCAACTTCACCATTTGGCTAACTGGAATAATGAATCCCGAACCAGAGGTTGGAGAAGTAAAAACTATTTTTTTGCCGCGCAATTGTTCTATTGTGGCTTTGGCTGTGGGTAGGGTTTTGAGAGGGCTGTTTTTGGGAACCACAAGTACTGAGTTGTAGGTGTATCTTCCCGAATAATTAGGACGTACTTCTGCAAGATACAAGCGAGCATTTGCCAACTGTTGTGCTTTTAAGGCGGGACGGCTGCTCAAGAAAGCTACCTGAGCGCGGTTTGCTCTTAAGGCTTCTACAGCTGCGGTATCATCTCCTATTTGTGCTTTTACTGGTATTCCTAATTCTTTAGATAAGAATGCTGCCACCGCATTAGCTTTATTTTGCAAATCTGTGGTATCTGAACGAGTAGGAAAAATTATTGTTAAGCTTTTTTGTTGTTGCGCAAGTAAAGTCTGCCTGTTTTGCTTGGGAATAGGAGCTGCTATGGCTTTTACTGCTCCCAACGTGCTGATAGAAAAACTTGCCAGTGCCACAAAGGCGACACTAGCACTTAGTAAATTCCTTTTAGCACTCATTCTTAAATCTCCACTGGGAATTATTCTCAGTAATTTTGCAAACAAATTTCAATTATAAAAGAAATTTAGAGGTTTTGAGAGTAAAAGTCAAGATGATGGAAACAGGGGAGTTGGGGGGTATGAGGGGGCTGGCAGTGCGAACGTTGGTGGAGTCGCGGCCAATATAATCTGGGTTGGTATTTACTCCAGCTAACTGAGGAGTAACTAGGAGCGATCGCGTTTTGTGTATACGGAACGAAAGAAGCAGCGATCGCTTCTTAAATATTTGTGTGGCCTTAATTAAAAGCAGACTGCAACAGTTGGCGCATAAATTTAGCCTGGAGATGTTCCGGGAAAATAGTCAAAAAATCATCCAAGTCGTGGATGGCTTCGCGGATGTCTTCTAAAGAAGCACCCTTAGAGATGGCATAGCGATATAAATTTTCCACGGTGGGGTAATACTGAACTGCCAAATAATAAAGGGCCAAATTGAAAGTATTGCGCCAATTTTGAGGATTGTTTTGATAACGCTGTTTAGCAAGTTTAATTGCCAAGGCCAAGTCTGTTCTGGCTTCAGTTGCTTGATTGAGAGTTTGGAAGGCTAAAGCACGTAAATACAGATACCAGTCATTATTGCCATTCAGTTCTACAGCGCGATGGAGATCTGTCAAAGCTTCCTTATAGCGTTTGAGGAGTAAATAAGTATAGCCCCGACCAGCTAGCGCCCATTCGTAATGTTGTTTGCTACTGAGTTCCAAAGCGCGATCGAAGTCTTTGAGAGCTTCTGCGTAACGCTCCATTCGGCAAAAAGTACTACCCCGACCAGTTAACGCCCAGCCATTGTTACCATTGATTTCCAGAGCGCGCTCAAAGTCTTTCAAAGCTGCTGTATGGCGATTCATCGCTCGGTAGGTATAACCGCGGCCAACCCACGCTCTATCGTTGCCGGGGTTTAGTTCCAAAGCGCGTTCAAAGTCTTTCAGAGCTTGTTGGTAACTGTTCGCGCACCAGTGGGTGTAGCCGCGAGCTGCAAAGGCTCTATCGTTGGTGGGATCAAGTTCAATAGCGCGGTGGAGGTCTTGAAGGGCTTGGTCATAATGTTCCATTAACTGATAAGTTTCGCCCCGACAGGTCATTGCCCGAGTATAATTCGGATCGAGGCTGAGGGCGTGGTTGAAATCTTTGAGGGCTTCGTCATAGCGTCCCATTAACTGATAAGTTTCACCGCGACAGACTAGCAACCAAGGGTCTTGGGATTTAATTTTCATAGCGGCGTTGAAGTCTTGCAGAGCTTGCTCGTAGCGTCCCATTAACTGGTAAGTTTCACCGCGACAGATAATAGCTCGAGTGTAATTGGGGTCAAGTTCAATGGCGCGGTCAAAATCTTGGAGAGCTTGTTGGTAGAGTTTCATCAGTTGGTGAATTTCACCCCGACTGGTAATTGCCCCACTATGATTGGGGTTAAGGGCGATAGCGCGGTGAAAGTCTTTGAGGGCTTTTTCATAATTGCCCATTAATTGATAAGTTTCACCGCGGTTGATAATAGTTTGAATGTCATTAGCATCCAAATCTATGGCGCGGTCAAAATCTTGAAGTGCTTTGGTGTAGTCTTGTATTTGGCGATAGGTTTGACCTCGCAGGGCGATCGCCCATTGGTGTGTCGGTTCTAGTTCGATAGCGCGGTCAAAATCAAGAATAGCTTCTACGTAACACTCCATTAATTGGTATGTTGCGGCTCGCAGTACGAGTGCTTGGATTTGATCTGGGTTTTGTTTGAGCACGCAACTAAAGTCTTCCGTTGCTTCACTGTACCGCTGGAGTAGGTAATAAGCTGCACCTCGCAGCAGAAGCAATTTGATGTGGTTTGGCTGTAAGCTGAGGAAGCAATTGAAATCAGAAACTGCCTGTGAGTAGCGTGCGAGTAAGTAGTAGGCAATACCTCGCAGCACTACAGCGCCAAGGTTGTTTGAGTTGATTGCTAGCAGGCAATCCAAATCTTGGATCGCTTCTTCGTAGCGTTGCAGCAAGATATTATTGTATCCTCGTTGCATTCTCGCCCAGGTGTCGTTTGGGTCAACAGCAATAGCGCGATCGAAGTCTTGAATTGCCTGTTGGTACTGTTTCATCAAGTAATAGGTATAACCTCGCTGTGCGATCGCCCGAACGTTGAGGGGGTCAGCTGCAACAAGCTGGTCAAAGTTTTTAATGGCTTCTGAGTAACGCCTTTGTTCAATGTAGATAGAACCTCGTACTAGGTTTGCCAAGGTCAAGGTGGTCTCGACAGTGGTTGCAGCTTGTTTCAAATCCTTGAGTGCTTCTTCATAATTTTTATTTTGATAATAAATTGCACCTCGGAAACTCAAAGCAACAGCTCGCCACTTGGCGTCTAGTTTTCCTTGTTCGATCAAGGCGGTCAGCATTTTTGCAGTTACTTCGTAATCTTGTTTCTTTAAGGCTTTTAGCCCCTGCAGCAACTTTTCGCCCCAACGCTGAACTTCCACAGCGTCAGTGTCTTTACCTGCTTGTAGGATGATTTCTGCCCAACTGCAGGCAAATTCGTATTGATTTTGCAAGGCTAACAAAAATTCATTGCAAGCCAAAGGCAGGTTCTTTTGTGTAGATTGGCACAAACGGTGATACAAGGCATTCAGTTTGTGGCTTTGCCAAATGGGATGGCACCATTTTTGCCGTTCATCTAATTGCAGCTGGTTGGCCAGAGAATCGTAGTAGGCTGCTAATTTCTCGTGCAACTGGGTCCAAGTTTGTGGGCTAGAAAGCCGCTGATAACGTAAAATTAGGGTTTTGATAGTTTCGTGGTACGCCCATCCATGAGGGTAAACTGCTGTCACGAATGGCATTTGCTTGAGCCACTCTAGCAGTTCATCTGCTTCTTGTTCGCCACGCAGTTGTGCGAGAATTTCTCGGTGAAGGTATCGGGGTATAGCAGCACTGAGTACGCCTTGTCGTTGCTTGGGCTGTTTTAGCGATTTCAAAAAGCGTTCTATTACCAAAGCGTTAGTGTCATCTCTACGAGAAGCCGCGCTACGCGTGTCTACAACTTGGCTAACATCCTGGGGAGTTTCTGCAGCTAAAGTTGCCAGCAATACAGGTAAGCCTTCCGACAAGCGCACGATCGCATCTATGGTTTGGCTGTCGTGGATGCCTTTGTGACAAAGGTATTGTTTGGCTTCCCTTTCTGTAAAAGGTTCTAAATGCAGATATTCTATGGAATTTTCGTAGCGTGTCCAACTGTCTTGGTGCAACTTTTGCCGGCCGGCAATCACTAGTAATATATTTGGCGGTACATCACCGTAACGACCATCTAAAATTTCTCTCAACCAAGGGTCTAAAAATGTCTCCGTGCGATCGTAGGTATCAAAAAATAAAGCAATATTAGTATTTTCCGCTATCTGCCACAAATCCTGTAAAAATAGAGGCGTCAAGACTGCTACGGGTTCTTGCAACAAGCGCAGTTCCTCTTTGTTATGGATTTTTTTGTTGAGGTAGGACACCCGTTGTGTTTGGGTTGCTTCCGTTTCTTTATCTGTGTATTCTAAAACCACTGCCGTACCAGGAATTTGTAGCTGCAAACAAACATTTGCTGCAGCTGTTACATCTGGTAAAAAAGCTGAAAAACCTTGGGGAAGATCGCCAGCTGCGGCTAATTGTTGTTGCTTTTGCTGATAAACGTGGTAACTTTCAGTGAACGTATTTAGTCTGTAACCTTGTTGTTCTAGCTGTCGTGCCAAACATGCCATAACTGCTGGAATGCTGGTTTCTAATTCGTTTGTATAAACGCTAAGAAATTTGGCATTGGCGGCGATTTGGCAAAATTGACGCAACAACAAGGTTTTTCCTACACCACCCGGACCGAAAACGTTGAAAATAAACCGATATTGGCAATCTAAAAATGGTAACTCTAAATTTTGGCGAAAGCGAGCTATTTGTTCTTCTCGTCCGACAAAAGTTAATTGTTGGCGTTGCTGGAGAATTTGTTGCAGGGTTTGGCGTTTGTGAAGCGAGTTGCTGCTAGATACCGGATGAGAGTTGAGCATCGCCACTTCTACAGCTTGACTGACCAGATGCTGACTTGGGTTGGCAGGCTTTGGTAAGTCTTTATACTCAGATTCTGTAGTTGCTTTCAAGGGAGGCAGCTTTTCCTGGAGTGTACTGAAAGCTTGCAAGGCCACTTCTCCCTCGGGATGAAAATTTGTGGAATTTACATAATTTCCTGTCACTTTTAATACTCCTTGTACCACTCTTGAATAGAGTGTTCCCAAAGAAACAAAAAGGCGATCGCTAAACGAAATTTTCTCTGAGGAAATTATGAAGATAAGATAAAGGGTGTCTGCTCTTCCTAGCAAGACTCCAGTTTTCGTTGTGTGCTTTCTACTGCTTACCGACCACCGCAATACAATCAATTTCTACCAATACATCCAATGGCAGGCGCGACACTTGCACGCAAACCCGCGCTGGTGCTGTAGCTTGGTCAAAATATTTGGCATAAACAGCATTCATGGCAGCAAAATCATTCATATCAGCTAAGAAGACAGTAGTTTTGACTACATCTTCCCACTTTGCTCCCGCAGCAGTTAAAATTGCTTCCAGGTTTGCCATTACCTGTTGTGTTTGCTTTGTTACATCTCCAGTACCGACAACAGTACCCGTGCGGGAATCGAGGGGAATTTGTCCAGCTACAAATATCAACTGACCAGAAGCAATCACAGCTTGATTGTACGGTCCTACTGGTGCCGGTGCTTGTTCAGTGTTAATTATTTTTTTATTCACGTGCTATTTTTCCTTTTGCTACTTTGTTTTTACTCATTTAACCTTGGGCGTATTTGGTAATGTCGGTATCGCCAATAATCGTGGAGAATTTGCTGGTGGTCAAAACATAACTGCTCTGGTAGGCGCCAAGGTTCAAAGATTCCAATTTCCATGGCGTCATCTGCAGCTTGAACATCTCCTTTGGCTGTAGCTAAAAAAACAACACTAATAGTATGCTGGCGGCGATCGCGACGGGGATTAGAATACACGTGGAATTGTTCGATCAACTCTACTTGCAAACCAGTTTCTTCTAAAGCTTCTCTTTGGGCTGCTGCTTCTACAGTTTCTCCATAATCGACAAAACCACCGGGAATTGCCCAACCCAAGGGTGGATTGCGTCTTTTAATTAACACTATTGGTCGATGAGGACGATCAACCAATTCGATAATGATATCAACAGTCGGAACAGGATTTTGATGACTCATAAAAAACTATTTTGGCATTAAGTCCGGTCATTCAGTTAGCTGAAAGCAGACCACTTGCTGTTCCGTGGTAAATTCATTGGAAAATCTTCTTCCTATAGTTCAAGTTAGTTATGCATCTTTTGAGAGCTAGTGGCATTTTGCTTCATCCCACCTGTTTTCCCAGTCAATTTGGAATTGGAGATTTGGGAAAGGAAGCTTATCGCTTTATTGATTTTCTACAAGAAAGTGGCCAGCGCTACTGGCAAGTTTTACCTCTAGGACCTACTGGTTACGGTAATTCTCCTTACATGTCCTACTCAGCTATGGCCGGAAACCCCATGCTCATCAGCCCAGAAAAGTTACGGGATGAAGGGTTGTTGCAGGAAGAGGATTTTGCTAATTTACCCCTATTTCCCGTGGAAAAGGTAGATTACCAGCAAGTCATAGCCAGCAAAATTCCCCTTTTAAAAAAAAGCTGCGCCAATTTTAAAGCCCATGCCACGCCAGAACAAGAGCGTGCTTTCGCCGATTTTTGCCAAACTAAAGCATACTGGCTAGATGATTATGCTTTATTTATGGCTCTCAAGGACGCGCAGGAAAGCCCTAATTGGTATACTTGGGAACCAGAAATAGCCAGGCGCAAACCGGAGGCCATGGACGCGGCGCGACTGTTGTTAGGTGGTGCCATTTTTTATCATAAATTTACGCAGTATGAATTTTTTCGCCAGTGGTCGGAGTTAAAGCAATACGCTAACGAACGAGGTATCTACATCATTGGTGACATCCCGATTTATGTTGCCCACGACAGCGCTGATGTCTGGGCGCACCCAGAAATTTTCTGCTTGGACAAACAAACAGGTGAGGCAAAGTTGATGGCAGGAGTTCCACCAGATTACTTTAGCTCCACCGGTCAGTTATGGGGAAACCCAGTTTATGATTGGGAAACATTGCAAAAGCAAGACTTTAACTGGTGGGTGCAGCGTTTTGAGGCAATGCTGGATTACGTAGATATTATCCGTATCGATCACTTCCGAGGATTTGAGGCTTTTTGGGCTGTTCCTAAAGGAGAAAAAACAGCCATCAACGGTAAGTGGATCAAAGCACCTGGAGAACAGTTATTTGAGACAATCAAACGAAAGCTAGGTAAGTTACCCGTACTGGCTGAGGATTTAGGTACGATCACTCCAGAAGTAGAAGCATTACGTGATAAGTTTGAATTCCCGGGAATGAAAGTACTGCAATTTGCCTTTGGTTCCGATGCTAACAATCCCTATTTACCGTTTAATTATCAACGCAATGCGGTGGTTTACACAGGCACCCACGATAATGACACAACTGTAGGCTGGTTCCATCAAGCGTCGGATTGGGAAAAGCAAAACCTGCTGCTTTATTTAGGCTCCTTTAGTCCGGACGGTATTCATTGGGATTTCATTCGCCTAGCTTTGAGTTCTGTTGCTAATCTAGCAATTATTCCTTTACAAGATCTTTTGGGTCTGGGAACTGAAGCACGTATGAATTTTCCAAGCAAAGCAGAGGGAAATTGGGAATGGCGCTATAAGGCCCAAGCTTTGAGTGAGGAATTAGCCAAGAAGTTGAAAACTTTAACTACCCTGTACGGACGCGTTTGCCAACCAAAACTATAAGTTTTGAATTATAAGTGTTGAGTTGTCGATGCACTTAACACTTATAATTCATAACCTTATTGTTTACTAGTGGCAACTCATTTAGGGCCTTGTGTTAGCAGCAATTGTTACTTGTTTTTGTTTGCCAGGTTCTCCCAACTGCTTGGCTTTTTGATGATTGATGCTTACCAATACGCCTCCAGCATCATTAGTTTTGACTGTAAGCATTTCTTGGGCTTTCCAAGTGCGACTAAATCCCTGGGGCAATTCGCCTTCATACTCGATTTTGCCATCAACTATAACCTGGATCCAAGATTTCTTGGTTAAGGTGATACCAATTTGTACCTGTTGACCTTGGCTGGTAGTTGTGGTTTCGCTGACGGGTTGGAGATTTTTTTGGACGTGGGAAGTAGTTTGTGGTTGTTCCTGGGTCAGATCTGTACTTGCTGTTTTGAAGGTGTCGGTTTTTAACAACTCAGATAAACCAATAGCGGCACATAAAATCACAAATATATAAATTAGGTAAAGATGAATAGGACGTAATTGACTGAGTAGTGTCGTTTTTGTAATCGGTTGAATAGTGATTTTATTTATACCGACAGGAAATTGACTGGCAAATTCTATACCCTTGAGACCGAGGGCGTCGGCGTATTGACGAATTAATCCCTGAATGTAAACTGGTTCTGGCAGCTGTTGCATGTCACCTTCTTCTATAGCCTGTAACAGACGCCGGGGAACTTTAGTGAGGATGACCATTTCCTCTAGTGACAGGCCTTTTTCACGACGCAAGTTGCTTAAGTGCGTTCCTATGGCCGCTAATGTTTCGGCTTGATGCTGCTCGAGCGAATATGTTGATTGATGCTTGTTCTCCTTTACCAACCACTTCATCTACCTTCACGCTCCTTTAACCTAGCTAAATCTTGAAATGGAAACTCGTTTAAATTTTTTGTAAAAATTGAATTTCGCTTGCTTTGAGATAGCGATATTTACCCTCTGACAAATACCCTTCTCTAGGTAGTTGTAATTGAATTGGTCCAATGGCGGTGCGGTGCAGTTTCAGAACTGGATTGCCCAAAATTTGGGCGACACGGCGAATTTGGCGGTTTCTTCCCTCCTGCAAAATGATTTCTAAACAGGTAGAGTCAGCAAATTTTTCTATGATTCGTACTTGTGCTGGCCGTGTTTTTCTTCCGTCCAGGATCACACCCTGACTCCACATTTGCACCACTGCTTCGGATGGATGTCCTTTTACCACTACGCGGTAAGTTTTGGGTATGCTGTGACGTGGATGGGTGAGTTTGAATGTCAGATCTCCATCGTTTGTCAGGATGAGTGCTCCTGTGGAATCGGCGTCCAAGCGACCAACAGGGTGAATGCCTTGACGAAAACGCAAATGGCCTGGTAGCAGATCTAAAACTGTCTTTCTACCCTGGGGATCGTAGCAAGTAGATACTACACCCGCTGGTTTGTGTAATAAAATATACACTAAATGCGGCCGCTGTGCTGGTGATACTAGCTGGCCGTCAACTGTGACCGTATCTTTTTGGGGGTCGATTTTTTGTCCCAAGTGCGCAATGATTCCGTTCACCCGCACGCGCGATCGCTCAATCATTGCTTCCGCTTGGCGACGGGAGGCAATACCCCATTGAGATAGAATTTTTTGTAACCTAGTCTCCATGTGGAAATTGCTGATTTCAAAATTGATGCTCAGACAGTTAAATCTTAATCTTTACAGTTGGTGGGTGATTGTACGGATGATACATTTAATTTTTGTTTAATTTCTTGTAGATTTGTAATAAACATAGATCATAGCGAGTAACCTGGATGTCAGACAACAAATTAGAAACGCCAAATGCCGATAAAAAACTTCGGATTTTGACAAATGTACTGAAAACAGCACTACAGGTGTGGTTGAGATCGCAAGTCAGCCAAATTTCTCAGTTGAAAGTGGAGATGAAAGCAAGCGATCGCCAAATCCTTTCGGGTTATATTCCCTGGGTAGCTATTTATGCTAGTCATGCGGTTTACAAAAACTTTCATTTGAGACAAATTCAGCTCGAAGCTGAAAATATCCGCATAAATATCGCCTCCATACTTAAGGGTCAACCGCTACAACTGTTAGAAACAGTACCGGTAACTGGGAAAATTACCGTAGAGCAGGACGATCTCAATGCTTCTTTGTCATCTGCTTTATTAACATCGGCTTTAAACGAGCTTCTGGATACACTTTTACCAGAACAGCGCTCTTCATCCCAATCCATTGTCTGGCAAAAAATTCTGCTTGGTGACGGTCAATTTACCCTTTATTTTTCTCCTTCTTGGCCAATTGATTCCCCATGGATAAAAATTTGTGTAGGCTTAAAATTACTCAACAATAATGAGTTACAAATAACGCTACTCAATAACGATGAGAATCGACCAGTTGCACAAGAGAGTGAAAACAGGCACACTCTTAGCTTGGGATCGGAAGTTGATATTAAACAACTACAATTAGTTCCAGGAAAAGTTATCTGTCGCGGCCGTATAAATGTTAATCCTTAGAAACAAAAATTAAACATAAAAATATACAGGTTTTTTTAAAATTTTTTGAGGTTGTATAGAAAACAATGGCGATCTAGCAGGAGATTTAAACGTATAAGAAATTGTTTGTTAACTTAGTAGTGGTAGCAGGAGAGTAACGAAATAGTACACTAAAGGAGCAGTAAAAATATAACTATCAGTGCGGTCTAAAATACCACCGTGGCCGGGAATTAATTGTCCTGAATCTTTGACTCCTGCATCTCGCTTCAGCATGGATTCGGTCAGATCGCCTAAAAGGCTAGCAATGCCAATTAGTAAACCTAAAGTCAAACCGGTGATGGGATATTTGGGCCAGTGAAAGTAGTACGCTCCGGCCAAAGCAATAATGATACTGGCAATGACACCAAAAACGGCGCCTTCAACGGTTTTTTTGGGACTGATATCTGATAAGGGAGTTTTGCCAAAGAATTTGCCAACGACATAAGCACCGATATCAGCTCCCCATATACAAGTAAAAGTCAGCAATGTAGCTGTCAAGCCATCCGGGAAAGAAGTTGTGTGTTTGTGTTCGAGAAAATTTGTCCAAGTGGCAGGCCAATAACCACCTAAAGGCAGGTTGCTCAAGGCAGTATTATTTATTGCCCGTAACCGTACCCAGTAACTTGGTAAATAGCCAGTATAAAACAGGCCTAAAATCGAAGCGGAAATATCGGCGATCGTTGCCATTTTAGGTTGAAACAGCAGATAAAAGCAAATGAATGTACCTGCTACAGGCATAACAGCATCTGCTAAATTGCCGTCTAGCGTACAGATTGCCAACAGAATTTGACTAACGACGATGGTAGTTTTGGCAGCAGGAGCTATACCTTTGGCTCTGACCAAATTAAAGTATTCGTTTTGACCTAAAAAAATAATGACGGCAAATACGACGGTAAAATACCATCCACCTAAAACTGTTGCCAAAAGTGCAACGGTGATAGCAATAATTCCGCTGACAATTCGAGACCAAGGCATATAACTGAGTATTGGGGACGAGGGAATGAAGGACTCAGGGTCGTCTTGACAATGGCAAAAAGACCGCTAGTCCTAATAGGATTGTGTTGAGTTTCAGTCTAGTTTTTCGCCACTAACGATAAAAATTGGATCTACAGCGACGAAGGTTTGAGAAAAACCCCGTGTTTCCAAGCGGTTGACTGCAGATTGCACTACTTCTATGTTTCTGGCTTGCAACTGCGCAAAACTTTGAGAAATAGAATATAGACTTTCTAGATTAGCAGCTGTGGCGACAACTCTACCCGATGAGGGCAAATAATGCCAAACTGTTTGCAAAATCTCTGGAATTGGGCGTCCACCTTCAAAACAGACACGTTGGGGCGTTTCTTTGAGATCGTGCAAGCAGTCAGGAGCACTACCTTCGATAACTTCTACGTTTTTGACTTCAAAGCGATCGCAATTGCGACGGATTAAGTTAGCGACTTCTTCATCTCTTTCCACGGCTATAATTCGCCCTTGGGGACAAAGCAGGCCAACTTCTACAGGAATAGTACCCGTACCTGCGCCAATGTCCCACAGCACTGTGTTGGGTAGAAGGCGTAATTGAGCGATCAGTAGCAGTCGAATTTCTCTTTGACTGAGGGGAATTCCTGGTAGGTGCTCGAATAAATCATCGGGAATCCCGGGACTGATGTAGGGCCAGAGTGGAGAAGGCATATAGGTGTATACAGTTATAGTAAAGAAAGGATGGCTTGAAAGTAGCTTTATATTCAATTACTATGACTAGTCACATCTTAGGCGATTGCTTTGCTTCACGCTACGAAGTACGGCAGCAGTTGGGTAAAAAAGCTGGAAGACGAACGCTGCTTGCTTGCGATCGCCTCACGGGTGAATTGGTTGTAGTCAAGTTACTATCTTTCAACAGTGACTTTGAATGGGACGATCTGAAGTTGTTTGAGCGGGAAGCCGAGACTTTAAAATCTTTGTCCCATCCCTCGATTCCACGCTACTTAGATTATTTTCAGGTCAATAGTCCAAATTTTAAAGGTTTTGCTTTGGTGCAGACTTATATTCGAGCTTTATCTCTAGAACAGTGTTTGCAAGCTGGACGTACTTTTACGGAAGCACAAGTCAAACAAATCGCCAAAGCTGTTTTAGAAATTCTCATTTACCTGCACAAGCAAAATCCTCCTGTGATTCACCGTGATATTAAGCCTAGCAATATTTTGTGGAGCGATCGCTTTAATTGTAGTGCGGGAGAAGTTTATTTGGTAGATTTTGGCTCAGTACAGACTGTGGCTGCACAGGAAGGCAAAACAGTGACGGTGGTAGGAACTTACGGATATATGCCACCTGAACAATTTGGGGGGCGTGCGGTACCTGCTTCTGATTTATACAGTTTGGGCGCAACTTTAATTTACTTGGTCACGGGAACCCATCCGGCAGATTTACCCCAAAAGGATTTTCGCATTCAATTCGAGCAAGCGGCAAATCTCAGTTTTGCCTTTAGTCACTGGCTAAAGTGGATGACCGAACCTAACCTTGAGCGGCGTTTACCTTCTGCTGTTAAGGCTCTAGAAGCTTTAGAGAAACCGCAAGCAAAGTATTTCCCAGCTTTGAGTGTTACCAAACCACTTGGTAGCAAAATCATGTTGACTAAAACTGCGGATACCTTAGAAATTTTGATTCCACCCTCAGGAATTAAAGGTTCAACGGTGTTCATGGTTTTGTTTGCGATCGCCTGGAATTCATTTATTTTGTTTTGGACAATTAATGCTTTGGCTGCTCCCTTTCCTGCTAATATTCCTTTTGTTTTGTTCTCTTTACCTTTTTGGGGTGCTGGTTTGCAAATGGTGTATTTGATTGTTTCTTCCGTATGCAAACGTACGCGATTGCACCTCGATCGCTTTTCAGTCACCTTTAGTTCTGAAATTTTGGGTTGGAAATGGCGGCGGTTTCCGCAAATACCAACTTCGGAAATTACCAAGCTGGTCTACACACCAAGAACTTTTCCCGCCCAGCTGAGCTTGTGGGCGGGAGTAAATGAGTATCAAATTGCCGGTAGAGGTGCTCCTTTTGTGGAATCTGAATTGGAAATCGAATGGCTGGCTAATCAATTAAGTCATTGGTTGAATTTACCAATTCAAGAACAATAGTGCTTGCAAAGACTGGCAGAGAGTAAGGATCTACGGTCAAGGTAGGAGGTTTGCTGCTTGGCTGATTGTTTCAACAGGCTAAATTTTCTAAAGTTTCCCGCAAATACCGCTGGACTTGTTGTTCCAGGCTAAGCTTTTGAAATTGAATGTCGCGTTCTAGCAACCAGCGCTGGAAACCAGAACTGGCGGCGATGGCGCATTTGAGGCTATTCCAAATTTTGGCACGCTCGGAAAAAGGGCGATCGCTAGAAGTTTGAGTTCGAGCCATAGTTCTTTAGTATAGTTGGTGGAGCTTTTGTGTGGACTTACCCTCATAGAGTGGGGATAAGTATTTGGAGCGGGTGTGCGCTCTTGGAGGTAAAAAGAACTAAGGCAAGATTTGACAACCCGCACCTTTTGATTTGTAAAATTTTGTGAGTTTGTTTCCAATGTACTACTTTCTGGCAGAAGATTTTGTTTCCTTTGCAACCAAAAAGCGCGGTATGTTTCTCCCGAGAGCACAAAGGCGGGGGATTGGATTGCTTGTTTTTCCGCTCTTTGTGGCCCCGTACTATTTACTTGTTTTAGCAGCCGAGAGGGTGCGCCGCTTGGTCACCATCTGATAAGCTTCGATAATGTCGCCTTCTGACCAGTCGCTGTATTTATCTACACCTACGCCGCATTCATAACCGGCATTAACTTCCCGTACGTCCTCCTTCATCCGCTTGAGTGAATCCAGGATGCCTTCGTAGATAACTTTACCACCGCGACGGACTCGCAGTTTGCAGTTACGAACCAACTTACCTGATTGTACGTAGCAGCCCGCAACAGAGCCGCGACCGACAGGGAATACAGCACGCACTTCTGCTTGTCCCAGAGGTTCTTCGACCAATTCTGGTTCCAGAAGACCTTCTAAGGCGCCTTGGATATCTTCTAGAAGTTTGTAAATGATGTTGTATTCACGCACGTCGACTCCAGCTTCGTCAGCGGCTTGTCTGGCTCCACTAGCATAAGTGGTGTTGAAGCCAATAATCACTGCTCCACTGGCAGCAGCCAGGTCTATATCTGTTTGGGTAATTTCTCCTGCTGCGGCTAGCAGCAAGCGGATTTGCACTTCGTTTTGGGGAATTTGCTTGAGGGCTCCGACAATGGCTTCCACTGAACCTTGGACATCTGCCTTCAAAATTAAGTTGAGTTCTTTGAGTTCTCCTTCTTGAGCCTGAGCTGAGATGGCGGCCAGGGTTACCCGTCCTTGCATGAGACGAGACTGGCGTTGTTTCTCGGCACGTTCGTTAGCTAGTGCTCGTGCTTCTTTTTCATTTTGGAAGACTTCAAATTCATCTCCAGCTGCTGGTACGTCATTTAGACCCAGGACTTCGACTGCAAAGGAGGGAGAGGCTGCTTCTACTCTGGCTCCTCTGTCGTCCACCATGGCTCGGACTCTGCCAAATACTGAGCCAGCTACCAGGATATCGCCGACACGCAGGGTACCGTTTTGTACTAGCAAGGTAGCAACCGGGCCCTTTGCTTTATCAAGGTGAGCTTCTATCACTGTTCCCTTGGCTGGACGATCTGGGTTGGCATACAGTTCTTCTACTTCTGCTACCAACAAAATCATTTCTAGCAGGGTATCCAGATTTTCACCTTTGATGGCGCTTACAGGAACCATAATTGTATCGCCACCCCATTCTTCTGGGGTCAGACCGTACTGGGTCAACTCTTGCTTGACTCGTTCTGGTTGGGCGCCTTCTTTATCGATTTTGTTGATGGCGACAACAATTGGTACTCCGGCGGCTTTAGCATGGCTGATAGCTTCTACTGTTTGAGGGCGCACGCCATCATCGGCGGCTACGACTAAAACAGCAATATCCGTTACTCGTGCTCCCCGTGCCCGCATGGCAGTGAATGCTTCGTGACCGGGCGTGTCTAAAAATACCACTTGCTGGACTTTGCCGTCGTGCTCCACGTCTACGTGGTAAGCACCAATGTGTTGAGTTATACCTCCTGCTTCTCCAGCTGCCACTTTGGTGTTGCGGATCGAGTCGAGCAAGGTTGTTTTGCCGTGGTCTACGTGACCCATAATCGTTACTACTGGCGGGCGTCGCTGTAGGTTTTCCAGATCTGCCACATCTAGCATTTCTGTGACTTTGCGAGCTTCTGCTTCTGGCTGTTGGGTTTCTATTTCTACTCCTAGTTCTTTTGCCACAAAGCTGATGGTGGGTAGATCTAGGGTTTGAGTGATACTCACTGCCATGCCTTTGAGGAAGAGAATTTTCACAATTTCTGTGTCAGCAATTGCCAAGGCATCAGCTAACTCTTGCACGGTCATAGTACCCGTGACAATAAGCTTTTCCGGACGCTCGCGCTTTTGTTCTTGGGGACGACGTTGTTGTTCGCGAGTTGTTGCGGTTGATTTTTTGGGTTTAGCTGCTGGGGTGGAGGTAACAGGTTGTGGTGGTTTCGCGGTCTTGGGTTTAGGCGGACGGACAATGGCGTTGCTAACTTGAACTACAGATTCTGGTATGTCCAGTTCATCATCAAGGAAATCTTCATCCTCAAAGTCATCGATAATAGGTTTGAGGCGTTTGCCTTTACCGCCACCCTTGCCACTTTTTCCTGACTCTTTGACTTCGTCAAGTTCTTCTTCTTCCCACTTTTTAGCGGCTTTAGTTTGCCGGGGCAGAACCGGACGCCTGAGTTCGATCGCTTCGGCTAATTCTAGTTCCTCTTGCTCTTCTGGCTCTTCTGTTATCTGTGGTTTGAGCGGACTTGCTGGTGTCGGTTTCGATGCTGTCGGTACCGTTGGTGGTGGAACGGGACGTGCTGGTGCTTTACTTTTTTGACCTTCTGCTTGCAAAGAAGCGGGTTTGTGTCCTTTGTGCTCGGACTTGGGTGGAGCTAAAGGAGAAGTCGGACGTGTTGGTTTGGACGGCTGTTGGGTTTTTCCAGCTTCGGCGTTGCTTGGTGTTTGAGCTTTTCCCTTGCCTTTTGCTTGTTCGCGATCGCGCTTGAGGATCGGTTTTTCTGGTGGAGTTGGTTGTTGGCTAGCTGGTTCGGGTTTCTCCGCCGTAGGTCTGGCGGGTGGAGTTGCCAGTTGTGGTTTTTGGGGTTTTTCCAATTTTGGTTTTTGAGGTGCAGGACTGCTGCTGGTCGCTGCTTCTGGTTTTTCCGCTGCCATTTTTTCCACTGGCTGGGTTGGGTTGGGCGTTTGTTTTGCGTCTTCTAAAGAAGATGTCGCGGCTTTGTTTGGTTGTGCAGTCTCAGACTGATTCCGGGGTACAGGTCGAATTGGTGCCGTCGGCTTCATGGGTGAGACAGAATTCGAAGAAGCGAAGGGTCTGGAAGGTGGAGGATTAAGCTCAGAAGAACTTGATTGACTATCGGTAGCAGCCGACGCTTCCGTGACGTTGGCGGCAGTATTTTTCGGTGGTATTGGTTTGCGAATTTCTAGCAATTCTTGTTTCTGGGATGCAGCAGGACGATGGCGCGAATTTGTTTGTAGTGTATTTTGTTTTTGACTGGTTGCACCGTGATGATCTTTTTTCGGCATCACCTGTGTTGCTGCCAGTTTTTCTGCCTGGGAACGTATTCGTTCCGCTTCCGATTCTGTAATTGTGCTGCTATGGCTTTTGACCGCAATATTGAGCTGGTCGCAAATTGCTAATAGCTCTTTGTTATCCAAATTCAATTCCTTTGATAATTCGTAAATTCTAACTTTACCGTTGTTCATCCACTCTTCCCCTATAATTTACAGTTTTAACGGATGGGTGCCAGCAGGTGCGACATCTCCATCCTTATGATTACTGTGTTTGGGTTGCCGTTTTTTTGCCGGTGCCTCCAATCAGGAAAGAGAGATGTTTCGGTTTAATGCTGGCATCGCCACCAAGGTTTTTGGTTGACGCCTGACTGCGCGTGGGCGCTACCAGATTGCAATTTTTGGGATTTTTGTTTTGCTGATTCTGACTCTTCCACAACACATTGAGCGTAAATCTTGTTTTGAGTGTTGCTTCGCTTCTTATGGTATATAAGAGCGATTTGCCAGACACCCTTTTACTATTTTGGCACTATTTCCTAGCATAATACACATGTGACCGATGGTGCTTGCCAAACAGCTAGCTATCGACACGGTGCAAAAGCTGTGTGAAGTTAATTTGTTTTTTGGATCTCGTTTGACGAGGCTAAACGCTGCCATAATGTTTGATACAGTGCCTCTGGTACGGAAGCACGCAGCGCTCGTCCGAGTCTATTTTTTTTCTGAGCTGTACTCAGGCAGTTTGGATTCGGGCAAATATAGGCTGAACGCCCCATACCCTCATCTAATTGTACCTGCCCAGAGGGAAACAGGCGGACAATCCGCCAAAACTGTTTTTTCGGACCTACCTGACGACAACTCAGACAACGCCGATAGTTAGGTTCCATAAGCTGAGATGTTTGTTAGCAGAGCTTTGGAGCTATTAAAAATTCTGTATACTTTTTGGAACTACTCCTGTTCGGGAGCGTATTGTTCTTCTTCTCGATTTTTATACTTTAATTCCTCCTTCTTTAGGTCCTCTTCTACATCATCTTCTACTTCTTCATCTACCTCTTCCGGTCTGTATTTTGCTCTTGCTTCGGCAAATTTAGCGTCTTCAGCTGCGTAATCGTACTTAGCCTTATCTTTGATATCAATTTTCCAACCGGTTAAGCGAGCAGCCAAACGTACATTTTGTCCTTCTTTACCAATTGCTAAACTCAGCTGATCTTCTGCTACAAGTACGTGGGTTTGTCTTGTTTCTGGATCCATGAGGCGCACTTCATCTACTCGTGCTGGACTGAGGGCGTTAGCAATGTAGGTAGCAGGGTCTGGCGACCAGCGAATCACGTCGATTTTTTCACCTCGCAATTCATTGACTACTACTTGAATTCGCGATCCCCTGGCTCCTATACAAGCACCTACCGGATCTACATCTCGATCGAGGGTATCTACGGCAATTTTAGTTCGAGGTCCGACGTGACGGGATGGGGGGTTAGCTTCCCGCGCCACTGCGACAATTCGCACGACTTCGTCCTCTATTTCCGGTACTTCGTTGGCAAATAAATAAACTACCAAGCCAGCATCTGCACGCGATACCAATAATTGCGGTCCCCGTTGTTGCCCTTGAGAGACTTTTTTCAAATAAACTTTAAACGTAGCGCCGATGCGGTAATTATCGTTGGGTAGCTGTTCGCGTTTCGGTAGTTCGGCTTCTACCTCGGGTTGACCAAAGCCACTGCTTACAGCCATGATTACAGATTGCCGTTCAAACCGCAGTACTCTTGCTTGTAATACGGTACCTTCTAAGTCTTGGAATTCTTCTTGAATTAGCTGGCGTTGCTGATCCCGCAGTTTTTGTGCCAAGACTTGTTTGGTTTGCATTGCAGCCATTCGCCCAAACTCTCCTTGGTCTGGGGTGACATCCAGTACTACTTCCTGTCCTAGTTGTGCTTCTTCTCCTCCCATTTCTTGAACTTGTTGGAGGGCTATTTCATGGTCACTGTTGGTAACTTTTTCAACTATAGTTTTGGTAGAAACGATGCGAAAGCCTTCTTCTTCTATATCTAGTTGCACGTCAAAATTATCGAAGTAATCGTCGTCAAAATGTTTTCTGTCTAGGTTTTGGGCTCGACGATAACGTTCGTATCCTTTTAGCAGTGCTTCTCTTATGGCTGCTTGTACTGCAGTTTTAGGTAAATTACGCTCCCGACTTATACTTTCAATTAACTCTTTTAATCCTGGTAAACTTACCATTGACATAAGCGATCTCCTGAAAAAATAGGGATAAGGGACTAAAAAGAAAGGGATTTGGGACTGGGGACTAGAAAAAAGCAGTTGGGTGTTGTCTTTTCTGCTTGTTCTAGTCTCTAGTTCCTTACCTGTAGTCCCTAACTTCTAGCCCCTAAGCTTTAGTCCTTGTTTGTTTATCGACGCTCATCCAGCCGCACTTTGGTAATTTGAACGCGGGGTATGGCGATCGCGCGGCCTTTTTGGTTGAGGTAAACAGATGTCTCATCTCGCCGAATTAACTGGCCAGTCCACTCTTGCTGTCCTTCGTAGGGTGGAAAAGTAGAAACGATCACGGGAAACCCTTTAAAGGAAATATACTCTCGGTCTGTAGTTAGTTGCCGGGAGATGCCGGGACTGGACACTTCCAAGATATAGGCATCTACAATAATTTCCGCCTTGTCTAAGATAACTTCTAAAGCGCGACTCATCCGCTCGCAATCATCTAAACCAGTTTCCTGGTGAGGATTGCGGATATCTACTCGCAAAACTGGCGGACGTTGGTTGGTGTGGAAGACTACTCCAACCACTTCCAATCCTAGTTCTTCTGCTACCGGTGCAGCTAAATCTAGAATTTGTGAGACTAAGGGATGAGCCATGTGACGACTCCAACAAAAAAAGTGGGTCACTACCCACTTCCTGCGATAGGGATATCTTCCAAGAAGTCTTGTGGCAAATCAATGTTGATTTGCTTCCAATTCGATTGTAGCGCATTTTAGCAAGGAAACAAAGTAAGAAATAATTTCTTTTTTCTCTATCTCCAGATAGAAATTTCTGCGCGCACATCAATAACAACTTTAAGAGGATTGTTTGCTATCGATCTGCCGTTTAGTAGCAGCAGGCACGTACATGCCTCGTAGCTGCCTGGTCTGCTCTACAATTTTTTCAAAATCTTCCTGAGACAGCCTTTGCACGTAGTTAATCTTGATTTCCTCTAAAAAATCTACAAGCAAGCTTTGTAATTGTGAAAGTACTTGTTGTTTTTGTATTTCCGTTCCCAAGGTTTGGCAAAAGCTTTGGATTAGTTGATTCCAGAGCTTGGCGGCGATGGGGTCTTCGACAACGCTGACTAAAGCATTGTAAAGATTAGTGGCAATTTGAATTGCTAGTTGCTCGCTCAGTTGGGTTTCTATGCGCGTGACACCGGGAATTTGTTGCAAGGTACGGGAGACGGGAGCATTGTTTAATGCTTCAGAAATGTTGTAGCGTAAAATTGCGGTTACCTCTGGCTTGATTGTCGGTAAGACCTTATAGATAATAGTTTCTGTCAAGATGGTCGAGATCGCTTCGATTTCATTAGTATTATTAATATCTATGTAGGGACGCAAGCTTTCTTTTTTGAAAAGCCAGCTAGTTATTTCACCAGTTTGTATCGAATTTTGCAGCTGGTTAATTACCCTGACAATAACGATTTCTGTAATTTCTTCTGCGAAACTTACGATTACACCCAAATGAATTTGTTGTCTGAGCGGCTGCAAATTTAATAGTTTTGCTTTGTCGAGACGAATAGTTACCGGTATAACCCGCAACCATCGCCAAAATGGTAGCAATAACAATAAATTGTACCAGCGCCAGAGAATAGCATTTAACCAGCTAAAAGTATGATAGCGTCTTTTTACATAATAGGTGTTAGCAAAAAATTCTACAGCAAATACTAATACAAACGGTAAATCAATCATCCAAAAACGATCGATAGGCTGGCCGTTTTCTCCGATTTGTCGAAAGTAGTTACTAGCTATTAAAGGTCGAATTTGTTGATTAAAAAAATTAATTTCTCGAAGCCAGCCGTGTTGTAATAAATACTTCTGACTCCAGAAAGTAGCAAAGGCTTGTTTGGCAGATTCTTGCTGGAGGCGATCGCGCATTTTGTTTTTGATTTTTTCCAAAGTACCGCTTTTCCCCGCTGCCGCAAACGGATCGTTATTAATCATCTCGATGCTCAGTTGAGCCAGTTTCTCCAGTTTGGCATTTGCTAGCGGTGACTCCAGTCCGTTCTTGCTTACCACCTGTTGCAGTTGCTCCACAGTTTGGAGGTATCTTTCCGTTTCTCTGTGGGGTTCAATACCTTTAACAGGATCGTAGATGCGAACAATCTCTGGAAGATAACGCAAGTAGAAATCACGCCAAGGAATGTAACTCAAATTAAACAAAACTAGTCCTAAATTTATGGTGGCAATAATTGCCATTAACCGTTCTATCCACAAGTAGTAAGGCCGCCGGGGTAATTTTTGTTCAACCATTTATTTTTCGCTGGCAAAATTTTTAGCCAAGTAATCAGTTACATATATTGATAGTATTTACTCAGGTTGGTATAAAAATTACTACTTAGTATGGATAAATGGAGAAGTCGAAACTGAAAAACTAACTAATTTTAACTGATATGGGCAAAATGAATCAAAATCATTAATAATCAAGGAAACAGATGTGAAATAAATTTACAAAGCATCTGTTTACGTTCATGTTTTGCAAAATTCACCAAAAGGAGTTTAACTTATGTGGTGTGGGTTTGGAAAATCAAGCGCGAGCATAGCCGTTGTCTGTCTGATGGCAGCAAGTGTAGCGATCGCTGACTCTGCTATGGCTGTGCGCCAACGTAACTATACTCCCCGGCAATTTCGTGCGTTGTTGCACGGACTGGGCTATAACATTCAAGTATCAGATGCGCCTCTGACAGCTGCAGATGCTAAAAAAGCTATTCAGGAATTTCAAAAGGGGTACAAAATCCAGCCTGCTGATGGTGTTGCAGGACCAAAAACCCAAGATTTCGCAGCGAACATTGTGGAAATTTTACAGGCAAACTTGAATCTAGTACTTAAACCCGCTACTCCCCTTCCTAAAAATCAATACTACGGACCGCAAACGGAAGCGGCTGTAAGACAATATCAGAAAAAAGTAGGACTCAAAGAAACAGGAATAGCTGATTTAGCCTTACGCCAAAGGCTTGATAAAGAAGCAAAGGAAATCTTGAAACAGCCTGCACCTACTCCTACATCGACACCAACACCGACAGCATCGCCAACACCAAGAACAACAACTACCCCTAAAAAGTCTCCAACACCAAGAACAACAACTACCCCTAAGACTTCTCCAACACCAACATCAACAGCAACACCGACAAAAACTCCTTAAGTGCCAATACGGTTATAGTGCGGTAGTTAGTTGTTAAATTTTATACTTTTTCCTATTTCCTACACGCTTGCACAGTGGGGTGTAGGGAACCTAGAAAAGGTACAAGGAAGTGAATACCCCGTGCTCTAGTAGATGCTCTCAAGTAAACTTTATGAAACACTCTGGCGTGGGGAACTTTCTTTTCTGTCTGTTACATTTTCTGCTCTGGTTCTTCTAACGGTCTTCCCTTGGGAATCGGTAAAAGCGGACGGCGATCGTCATAAGGCATGGGAATGTACTGCACGGTAGGACGTCCACCTTGCGGTTGGGGATACAACTCCATGAGTTCGTAAACAATGCGAGGTAGTCCTACCGTTACAGGTAAGCCCATTTCTGTTGCTTCCTCCACGGTAATAGGATAGTCGTGGGTAACTCGTCCAGTGGTCAAAGCATCAACGATATTTTCAATATTTTCTGGCTTGACTTTCTGTTTGGGTATGCTATCTTTAAGCAAAGTCCGGACGAAACGCTGTACCTGCTGAATAGCTTTGCGTGCCAGATCGGCCATGATTAGAGTTTGGTCATCGATTTCAGCTATGGGCTTGTCCTCTAGCACTTTGAGAACGCTAGCAGCGGGAAAGTTCCCCAGTTGAGGATCGACTGGTCCTAAAACTGCATTAGCGTCCATAATTATTTCATCGGCAGCAAGGGCAAGCATCGTACCGCCACTCATGGCGTAGTGGGGTACGAATACTGTTACTTTGGAGGGATGACGAATTAATGCTCTGGCAATTTGCTCGGTTGCCAAGACTAAACCACCAGGAGTATGCAAAATTAAATCAATGGGGATTTCCGGGGGAGTAAGGCGAATAGCTCGCAGAATCTGCTCGGAGTCTTCTATGGTAATGTAGCGCGATATGGGTATTCCCAGCAGACTTATAGACTCTTGGCGGTGAATGAGTAAAATAACTCGGCTTTTGCGCTGCTGTTGAAATTCTTGGATAGTGCGGAAGCGACGATACTCGATTTGACGTTTCTGCCAAATAGGTTGCAGTGACGACAAAAGCAAAAAGATCCAAAATAAATCGCCAATACCAAAGCCCATAAAAAATATTTTTATTTTTATTCAAGTTTGTTGTTTTCCCAATTATACAAGAGGCTATAAACTTAGCCGCGTTCGACTGGGCCAGTCGAACTGAAGAAATAATTGGGCAATTATGCTTGCGATCGCCAAATTTTTACCGTGTCGTCATCGCTTCCGCTCACCAGGGTTTTTCCATCAGGACTAAAGGCAACTGCTCTGACGTAATTAGAATGCCCTGTAAGAGTAGAAATATTTCTACCTGTATTGACATGCCAAATTTTAATAGTTTGATCCCAACTACCACTAGCTAGCAGTTGACCGTCTGGACTAAAAGCAACTGACCATACCGAGTTAAAATGTCCGGTGAAGGTACGAATTTCTTTGCCTGTATTTACCTGCCACAATTTGATAGTACAATCACCGCTGCCGCTGGCGAGAAATTCTCCGTCTGGACTAAAGGCGACGGCGTTGACAAAAAAGGAATGACCCACAAGAGTACGAATTTCTCTGCCTGTAGTTGCATGCCAAAGTTTAATGGTATAGTCAGCACTACCACTAGCTAAAGTTTCCCCATCCGGACTCCAAGCAACAGCACACACAGAATCAGTGTGACCTGTTAAAGTTCGAATTTCTCTTCCGGAAACTACCTGCCATATTTTCATGCTGCAGTCAGCGCTAGCACTAGCAATTAACTGTCCGTCTGGATTAAAAACCACAGAATTCACGCAGTTGGTGTGACCCTTAAAAGTGCAGACTTCTTTACCAGAACTGACAAGCCACAATTTAATAGTTTCATCCCAACTACCGCTAGCAAGAAGTTCCCCGTCAGCGCTGAAGCAAACAGCTTGAACCATGCTGGAATGACCGGAGAACCAACGACCAAGCGTGCGCAGTAGTTTCCCTGTACTTAGTTGCCAAAGTTTAATACTGTTGTCACTGCTAACGCTAGCTATTATTTGTCCGTCAGAGCTGATGGCAATAGCCTGAACCATGCTAGTATGACCTTTGAGGGTATGGGTACACTGCCATTGTGTTTGCCCTGTAAAAACATTGTTAGTAGTTATGATTTTTGTGGGGGGTGGGAGAATTAAATTTTCCTCAAAGTCCGAATCTAGTAAATTCAGCCATTCTTGTACGGTCTGGGGACGATATTTGGGCTGAAATTCCATTCCCCGCAAAATCGCATGAGCGGTCTTGCTACTGAGGTTGGGGTTAAAATATTTTGGGGATTCTAGAGGAATGTTTTGACGTCTTTCATCCGCACTGGTTGGTACTACTCCAGTTACCAAGGTGTATAAAGTAGCAGCTAGACCGTAAATATCAATGTATTCTCCTCGGAGTGCTTCCAATTCATACTGTTCAGGGGGAGCATAACCAGGAGTGCGATAAACTGTATGCTTTTGAATAACATTAGGAATAAATTCTCTGGCAATACCGAAGTCTATTAGGACTGCTTCTGATTTCCCAGATCGGACCATGATGTTGCGTGGCTTGATATCCCTGTGTAGCAAGCCTTTACGGTGAACTATCGCCACGGCCTGGCCAATTTGCCGAATGTACAGCAGTGCTTCTGATTCTGCCAATACTCCTACCCGTTGCAGACGCCTTCCCAAGTCCTCACCTTCGATATACTCCATTACCATGCAGGGCATAGTTCCTTCATCGAAGATATTCTCTATTTGTACTATGTGGGGGTGGCGACATACAGCCAACCTTACAGCTTCATCTCGAAAGTTTAGCCTTAATTTATCTCGGTGGGGTCTCCAGGCGGGGTTGTTAAGGATTTCCTCTTTTAAGGTTTTTATTACCCGTAACTCACCATGTTCATTTTTGGCGAGATAAGTGATACCAATTCCACCTTCACCTAGTTTTCTTTCGATAATAAAGCGTCCCCCAAATAACCGCTGTCCCGGATGCCAGACCATTAGTATTGCAATTAGATTCTACTATTTATTTTGACATGACAGCCCAATATAGTTTGAAGGCGATTCTATGGCATCATCCTGAAATCGCCTCTCCCTTTGAATAGATATAGCTTCGTTACGTGCTCAAGTAATTTCTCAACTTCCAATCTCTGCTGAAGACTTTTTGTTGAAAAAGGGAAAATAAATTTAGTGACAATAAACTCATAAACTGGCGTAACAAGTATAGCATAAAAATTCTTCCATTTCTGGCAACAGATATAGTCAGGTTAAGCTTGGAAAAAAATATCAAAACTAGACACTTTATTAAAAATTCTTAATTAACTTCTGAAAAAGATGCAGCAGCAAGGATGCTACTTTCAGGGTGCGGTATTCAAATCAGCAATAGAAATAGAGTTTTGAAAGCTTTCGAGGGAGTTTTTTTGTGGGGGAAGACTACATTACCAATTTTGTTCCTCTACCTTGCCTGTATTTTCTGAAATCATTGCTGGCAAGCTTGTATAGATTTACTACACGATACTTGCGGTTCGCAAAAATTAACTTAAGTGAAATTAAATTTAATTTCCAAATAATATTCAAGACCGCATGCGATCGCCTGTTTTTGCATGTACTATACTTACAAGTATCAAAAAAAGTGTAAAAAATCTCTCTGTTTTGAGAGGC
This sequence comes from cyanobacterium PCC 7702, assembly GCA_000332255.1. Classification (GTDB taxonomy): domain Bacteria; phylum Cyanobacteriota; class Cyanobacteriia; order Cyanobacteriales; family Nostocaceae; genus Chlorogloeopsis. The sequence continues at coordinate 1,324,775 of KB235926.1, forward strand.
AGAGATATTATTTGAAACTTCTTGATAAAAATAACGTTATAGGCAAAATTTTTTAGCATTTTTCAGCGGGCTTTGATTATGTTACAGAACTTGCAGTTGAGACAAAAATTTACAATTCTACTACTGGTAATTTTAATAGTGGGTTTGAGCTTGAGTGGTCTAGCTTTATCTTACCTACTCAGACAAAATGCCAAAGAAGAAATTACCTCTACAGCTTTTATGCTGATGGAAACCATGATTTCTGTTCGCCAATATACAAGTAGTCAAGTTAATCCAGTACTAGTCGATAAATTAAATACTGAATTTTTACCGCAAAGCGTACCTGGATATTCGGCTAGAGAAGTTTTTGAGAATTTGCGAAACAAAACTGGCTATCGAGACTTTTTTTACAAAGAAGCAACCCTGAATCCAACCAATCTGAGAGATAAAGCCGATAATTTTGAAACACAAATTATCGAGAGATTTAGAAAAGACAATAAATTAAAACAACTGAGCGGATTTCGAACGCTACCAGGTGGAGATGTTTTCTATACAGCTCGTCCTTTAATAGTCTCGGAACAAAAGTGCTTGGAATGTCACGACACACCTGAAAGAGCGCCTAAAAGTATGATTGCTCGCTACGGTACAGCTGGTGGATTTAACTGGAAACTAGGGGAAATAATTGGTGCTCAGATCATTACCGTACCAGCTACGAAAGTGATCCAAAAAGCCAATCAATCTTCTGTTTTTATTGTCGGATTAGTGTCTGTTGTTTTTGTCATTGTTATCTTTTTAGTTAATGTCTTTTTAAATCGACAGGTAGTGCGTCCTCTCAAACGCATAACTCGCGTAGCAGAAGAAGTTAGCACCGGACACATGGATGTTGAATTTGAGCAATTATCTAATGATGAAATTGGTAACCTTGCTAAAGCCTTTAAGCGCATGAAGTTAAGTTTAGAAATGGCTATGAAACGGCTAAAACGCCCTTATGGTAATACCCATGATACAGGAGTTTAAATATTTTTATTTAGGAAAACATTCGTCTGGTAAATTCAAGGGCCATCTCAGTTTCAGGAATTTCCGCCGCCAAAAGTTCTACAAATTGGTAAGGAGTTACCTGCGAATGCTCGGTCAGCATGTCCTCCACAACTAAATTGGCAATGGGTCCGATATAATAAGCTAAAGTTTGACGACAACGCTGGATAAAAGCTGCATTCAGTGAAGTATTTTGTTGAGTTTTGGAAGTTTTTTGATTTTGGAAAGTTGGGGAAATTTGTTGGTGAAAAGTTTGGGGAGCAGAAGCTGAGAGCGTAGTTGTTGTTGGAGATAGCTTGTTAGTATGGGATACAATCAAAGTTGGTTCTGATTCAGAAGTCAAGCCAGGAGCAGGAATATCAAACAAGGTTGCTTGCTGTATAGTTTGAGGACGGCCAAGACGCTCGAGATCTGCCAGAACTTCTCGAGATGTTTGATATCTTTGCTTGGGCGTATCCGCTAGCATTTTATTAAGTATTTCGGCAAAACCGTCGCTGACATAAGTATAGAAACGCCATTTCCATTCCAAACTGTACTGATCCATTAGAAAGGAGGGATCTCTACCTGTAAGCAGGACAACCGCTGTGACTCCCAAAGCATAAAGATCGCTGCTAGGAGAACACAGTCCCAAGCTAATCTGTTCGCGAGGAGCATATCCCACTTTTCCCACTAAAGACATTTTGCCGACGAAGGTAGCTTGGTTGAAATTTGTAGTTTCATTGAGGTCGGCAATTTGCTTTCCAACTCCAAAATCAATCAGTACAGGTAAAGACTTGCCTTCTGGTAGCATGATATTATCGGGAGAAATATCTCGATGGATAATATGATGCTGGTGAATATACTCCAAAACAGGTAGCAAACTTTTTAACCACCAAATTACTTCCTCTTCAGAAAAATTACGTCCTTGGTTTTGGCGTTCTCGCAGGAGGGTAGAGTAGGTTTTACCGTTAACGTACTCTTGTACTAAAAAAAGTCGTCCGTCTCCCTCAAAGCAGGCTAAAAAGCGGGGTATTTGCGGATGTTCTAGCTGGTGAAGTATTTTCGCTTCTCTTTTAAATAAATTGCGACATTTCTCTAAACCCCCTTCTCCAGTACCGAGGGGAGCAAATTCCTTGAGGACACAAGGTTCGTTGAAGCGACGAGTATCCAAGGCCAGGTAAGTTCGACCCAAGCCTCCTTGTCCTAGCAACTGTTGGATAATATAACGATTATCAATTATGGTTCCTGAAGGTATCTCTGATTTAATCAGGGGGGATTGAGACATATCATAACACTCCTAGCTCTACTTATATAGATAAAAATTTAGGGTTTTATGCTCCTAAGGTTGCTAAAGACTTAAGTTTTATACATATTTTGTTAGGTTGAAGAAAAGTTAATTTGCTTTTAGAGTTTATGGAACTATATATTTCATCGGGTTACTTTTCAAAAAATATGCCAAGAATTTATTTAATTTTATTAAAAATAGCTGCTCCTTAACTTTACTTTTGCTGAGGGGAACCTTCAAGTAGGAGAGTTGCAGGTCTTTGCTTTACCCTAGCCTCCAAGGGTCTAACTTTTTCGACTATTTTAATAAATTCCTGATAATTAGGTATTTTGGCAGTTGGAACATAACCGGCGTCAGCAGCAATATCAGCGGGCGCATCGTTCATAGCTTTTTGAATCTGCTGCTGTTGGTTGCGTTCTATCGTTGGTGCAAGTAAAACAACTCCAGGGGGAATCCACCGACTGGTGTGTAAAATTCTAAACTTAGTGGTAAAATTTCGCCGATAAATTTCGAAATCTTGGTCAGAAATAGCACCAGCATCGACAATGTTTTTGTCAACCCACTCTAGAACCATTTCCGGTGTAGGAGCTTGACGAATTCGGGCCAGGGTCAAGCCGTAAAGGTCGTATAAAGGAACATAATAACCTGCAGCCGAGCCCGTTTCTCCTAAGGCTATGGTCTTGTTAGCTAAATCTGAGATTTTTTGCAAAGGTTTATCATCTCGCACAATTAGTAAAGAGTGTTGTCTGCTACCAGCTCCCTCCATAGAAAACAAAGGAATGTAAAGTTCTTTGCCGATCGCGATCGCTGCCAAACCAGGAGTTGCAAATACGATATCCCATCTTTGGCGTTGGATTTGAGCAATTGCTTGCAATTCGTTATATGCTGGTTCTAGTTCTACTATGGACTGAGTTTTTAATCCGATATAATTTTTGAAGCGCTCGTATTTTTCTAGAGAAACTTTGCCTTCACCGTAGCTGACCAGACCTATGGTGAGTTTGTTAGGGATATGATTTGTTTGTTTGGAATTGCATCCTGTTGTTGCCAATGCAATTAATACTAGTGCTACCGACAGAAAAAAACGTGGCAGAATAATAATTTTCATAACTAAATTGTTATAGATAATTAAAGATTACCCAGAACGAGGAATAATTATGATAATGTCATCTTACTTTGATTATCTCTAGATTTGAGAATTTATGGCTTAAAGAAGGAAAATAATAAAAATAAGCGGTAGTTGCAATTAACATCCGTGTTTAGAAATACTTGTGAGACAAGAGAAACAGTTGCAATTGTAATTGGGCAAAAATATCCGTAAATTCAGCAGCTAGTATTGTAGCTTACGGGCGGGACTTGAATTTTAATAATTAGGTCAATTAATCTCATGGCAGGGAGTTACGAGCAAGCCACACTTGTTAGTCCTAAACCATTTTTGGAACTAAATAATCAAGGTCAAATTCTGCGGTTCGAGCTACAAAAAGACGAACATCGGTTGGGTCGCGATCGCGATTGGGCAGATTTAGAAGTACCCTTAGATTGGGAAGTTTTTTCCAGAAAGCAAGCAGTCTTCAAAAAAGAAGGCGAAGACTATCGTATTTTTGACGGTGATGGTAATTTTCCCAGTCGGAACGGGATTTTTGTTAATCAAACTCGAATCGATACGACTAAAGGCTATCTCTTAAAAAATGGCGTCAAACTAGAAATTGGACAATCTCCTTACAACCGCATTCAACTTGCTTACTTTCGTCCTGTAGAAGCTTTTGCAGTTGTTACCAGCAATCGTCGTCTGGTGCTAAAAGGTCTGAAAGAATGGCCAGTACAACTAGGACGTGCTCCCAGACGGGATCGCTACTGTTCCATGCAGTTAGATGCGCCAACAGTATCTCGCTTACACGCCACCATTTATCCAGATGGACAGGGAGGACACATTCTGCAAGACTTAAGCACAAACGGTACTTTTGTCAACGGTGAGCGAGTCTTTAAACGCGTCCGTCTGGATGATGGAAGCAAAATTCAAATCGGGCCTTTTAGCTTGCTGTATCGCACCGATTACCTAGAATTATTAAATACTGGCAGTCAAATTCGCTTAGACGTCCATCACTTGCAGCGCACGGTCAAAGACAAACAAGGGCAAGAAAAAGTTATTCTCAACGATATCTGCTTGGTCATTGAACCGGGTCAGTTAGTGGCCTTAGTAGGTGGTAGTGGTGCTGGGAAATCTACCTTAATGAAATCTTTACTGGGAATTGAACCGGTATCTTCCGGTACAATCTACCTAAACGGAGACAATTTACGGCAAAATTGGCCAGTGTATCGCTCGCAAATTGGTTATGTGCCCCAGGATGATATTGTACATCCAGACCTAAGAGTAGAAGAAGTTTTAGCTTATGCTTGCAAACTGCGGCTTCCACCGGATACAAACGTCGAGCGGGTAGTTGATACAACTTTAGAACAAATAAAACTCACCCATGTGAGAACAAACTTTATTCGCCATCTCAGTGGAGGACAACGCAAGCGTGTCAGCATCGGTGTAGAATTGCTAGCCGATCCGAAATTGTTCTTTTTAGATGAGCCAACTTCTGGTCTCGATCCAGGTTTGGATAAAGAGATGATGCACTTGTTGCGGGAGCTAGCTGCTCAAGGACGGACAGTAGTGCTAGTTACCCACGCGACAGCAAATATTGAAGTGTGCGATCGCATTGCCTTTCTAGGTAGAGGTGGTAAACTGTGCTATTACGGTCCGCCCCGGTCAGCTCTGCGCTTTTTTGAAATGCCAGGGGAGGATTTAAAGTATTTTTCAGATATCTACATCAAACTGGACCAGGGAGTCAACGGAAAAGATGTTGCGGCCACAGTTGACTATTGGTCACGCAAATATCTGCAGTCACCAGAATACAAAACTTATATTCAATCGCGATTAAAAGCTGGTAAGGATCGCACTTCCAAAGTAGATCCTCGCATCCACACAGGTATATCTCCGCTCAAACAATTGTGGTTGTTGAGTCGGCGGTATTTGCAATTAGTACTGCGCGATCGCGCCAGCATCATTTTTTCATTGGTATCGGGACCAATAGCCATCGCCCTGACGGCGTGGATTTTAAAAGATGAGACGCCTCTCAAAAGACTTCAACCTCCAGATATTACCCAAGGACCTTTAGCACTCAAAGTATTGTTCATCTTTAGCTGTATTGGCATTTGGGTAGGTCTTTCTAGTTCTGTGCGCGAAATTATCAAGGAAGCAGCCATTTATGCACGAGAACGACTGATTAATTTAGGCTTGTTTCCTTATTTAGGTTCTAAAATTTTAATTCGTTCTGGTTTAGCGCTGCTGCAAACTTTATTAATTGTTGTAGCAATTTTATTTGGTTTTCAATCACCAGAATCTAATTTATTACCTTGGCATTTAGGTTTAGCAATTACCACATTTCTGACATTATTAGCCAGTACTAGCTTGAGTTTAATGATTTCCGCTTTCGTCAAAAGCGAAAACGAAGCAAATAGCATTCTTCCTTTAATTATGATTCCCCAAATCATTCTTTCGGGGGTCTTATTTGAAATGAAAGGTTTAGCAGCCAAACTGGGATGGCTGACAATTAGTAGATGGTCTATTGGAGCATACGGAACTTTAGTTAATGTTAATGCCATGGTGCCTGACAAAACTCCAGGTTTGCCATCTTTTGATAATATTTTTAAAAGTTCTGCTGTTTACGAGTCAAACTGGCATAATTTAGGTTTAAATTGGGGAGTTTTGGGCATACACAGTTTTGTTTATCTGCTGGTGGCGCTGTGGTTGCAAAAGCGCAAGGATATTGTGTAATCAATGTCACTAATTGTTCTTTTTGTTTTTGAGGACCAAGAGTTTTAATCGTCGTCAGGTTCTAAATCTCTATCTTCTAGTACGTGTTGGGGTATGGCGGCAATAATTGCATCTATAACTTTTGCTACTGGTAGAATTTCAATACTCAGGTCGGGAAATTTTTGACCTTTCGGTACGATCGCTCTTTTGAATCCTAGTTTTGCTGCTTCTTTAAGCCGCAGTTCCATTTGCGATACAGCACGTACTTGTCCGCCTAACCCTACTTCGCCAATCAGCACGGTGGAGGGATCTACAATGCGATCGCGGAAACTGGCCACAACAGCAATCGCTACCCCCAAGTCGACTGCTGGTTCTTCCACATTTAGTCCTCCAGCGGAAGCAACGTAAGAATCTAGCTTGGACATGGGAATTCCGACTCGTTTTTCTAAAACGGCGAGAATTTGTACCAGACGGTTGTAGTCAACGCCTGTCGCGGAACGACGGGGAGAAGGATAACTGCTGGGACTTACCAATGCCTGTAATTCTACAACGATGGGGCGCGTGCCTTCGCAAGCAACTACAATTGCCGTCCCGGGAGCAGGATCGTCGCGATTCCCCAAAAACAATTCCGAGGGATTGGGAACTTCTCGCAACCCGTTTTCCACCATCTCAAAAATGCCGATTTCGTGAGTGGCGCCAAATCGATTTTTAACCGTTCGCAACAGGCGGTGGGAGGCAAAGCGATCGCCTTCAAAATAAAGTACTGTATCTACTAGGTGTTCTAAAACTTTTGGTCCTGCGATTGCTCCTTCTTTTGTTACGTGCCCTACGATTAGCATAGTGATGTCTTCGTGCTTTGCCACCTTCATCAAAGCAGCAGTACATTCGCGTACCTGCGCCACCGAACCAGGTGCAGAAGCTAGTGCTGGAAAGAACACTGTTTGAATGCTATCAATTACCGTTAAATGGGGTTTGAGAGAATCTATTTCTTTTAAAATTTCTTCTAAATCTGTTTCCGGCAATACGTACAAATCTGGATTCTTCAGTTCTGATTCCTTAAGCTTTCCAGATTGTTCGGCAACTTTAATTTTTCCGTTATCGTCACCCAAAAAATTCAGTGTTGGTGTTACTCCCAAACGAGAAGCTCTCAATTTTACCTGTTGTCCTGATTCCTCTCCAGAAACATACAAGATGCGATATTTTTGCGCTAGTTGGTTTGATACTTGTAGTAGTAAAGTAGATTTACCAATACCCGGATCTCCTCCGATCAGTACCATCGATCCGGGTACAACACCGCCACCCAAGACCCGGTCTAGTTCTCCGTAACCAGACGCCCAACGAATCACTTGGCGATCGCTAATTTGGTCGAATTTTAAAGCTGCTCGGGGTCTGGCTGGTTTATTTCCTGATTTACCGATTCTCTGTTGCGAATGCCAACCACTTACTCCCCGACTCGGTATATCTGTGGAAGATTGAATGGCAATTTGCTCTTCCAAAGAGTTATACGTACCACAAGCGGGACACTTACCAAACCATTGCGGAGATTCTGCACCGCATTCGTTACAAACGTAATAAGTTTTTTGCTTTGCCATTCTTAAATTTTATTCAATAATCTTTATTTTTCCTTAATTATTCGACCCGAATTACAAGTGAATAATGATGGTAGTTACAGCTTTTTTCCCACCCATAAATGGAATGATATTTTAATATTATGGTATGAAAACTTAATCATGAAAATTTTTAGTTAAGGAGCGTTGAGAAACTTGGAAAGTCATAAAGAAAAAATTCTAGTAGTTGACGATGAAGCTAGTATTCGCCGAATTTTAGAAACGCGCCTTTCCATGATTGGCTACGATGTGGTAACTGCTGGCGATGGGGAAGAAGCTTTAGAAACTTTTCGCAAAACTGACCCCGATCTAGTAGTGTTGGATGTCATGATGCCCAAGCTGGATGGCTATGGTGTCTGCCAAGAACTACGCAAAGAATCAGACGTCCCGATTATTATGCTAACAGCCCTGGGAGATGTGGCTGACCGCATTACTGGTTTGGAATTAGGTGCTGATGATTACGTAGTTAAACCTTTTTCCCCCAAGGAATTAGAGGCCCGCATTCGTTCAGTTTTGCGGCGCGTAGATAAAACAGGCACTTCCGGCATTCCCAGTTCTGGTGTTATTCATGTTGGCAATATTAAAATCGATACCAACAAGCGGCAAGTATACAAAGGTGACGAACGCATTCGTTTAACCGGGATGGAATTTAGCTTGCTAGAGTTATTAGTAAGTCGCTCTGGTGAGGCTTTTTCCCGCTCAGAAATCTTGCAAGAAGTGTGGGGATACACACCAGAACGACATGTTGATACCCGCGTAGTAGATGTTCATATTTCCCGCTTGCGGGCAAAATTAGAAGACGACCCTAGCAATCCAGAGTTAATTCTCACAGCTAGAGGTACAGGTTATTTATTTCAACGCATTATCGAACCGGGAGAGGAGTGAAAAAAACCATAGCGATAGGAAACAGGTAGAACAGTAACTCAAAAATTTCAGACATGAGAAAATCCGATCCTAATCGCGTTTTGCGGCGTCTACCCATCATCGTTGGTGGTTTGGGCGCTGTACTTTTGCTAGTTAATCGTTTGTTAACACCGGATCTGACAGATTCACAAGCTCGTGCGGACGTTCTGGGTGTGATTTTAAGTGCGGTACTAATTTTGACTGGTTTAATTTGGCAGCAGGTACAACCGCGATCGCCTGAGACAGTAGAACTGATTGGAGAACAAGGGTTTGTACTTGCTCCGGAATTGCCAGCAAGGGTAAAAACAGAATTAGCTTGGGCATCCCATTTATTGTTAACCAATACAGTCACGCGATCGCTCGTAGTTTTTTACCAAGGTAAAGTTTTATTGCGGCGAGGCGTTTTCGGTCAAAAATCCGAGGTAGTACCAGGGCCGATTTTAAAAAGAGTACTAGAAAAACAACAGGCGGTTTATTTAGTAGATTTAAAAGTGTATCCCGGTAAAATAGAATTTGATTATCTACCAGAAAATACCCAAGGAGTAATTTGTCAACCTATTGGTAATCAAGGAGTCTTAATATTAGGAGCAAACGCCCCTCGCAGTTACACTAAACAAGACGAAAATTGGATCGCGGCAATTGCAGATAAATTAGCTGTTACTTTCAATGAAGAAATGGCTAACAGCGAACGCCAATCAAATTGATGTCAAATCCCTCTTTTTCAAAACTTATGCAAATCATCTACTTTTTGCTTGTGGTCTTAATGATTGTAGGCATTATTGGTTCTGTAGTTCCTGCAATTCCGGGAGCGAGTTTAATTTTAATTGCCATCATCATCTGGGGATTGGTCAAAGGTTCCTTTGCTGCGATTGGGGTACCGCTTATGGTTGCGGGGATCGTTTTGCTTTTGAGCGTGGGAGTAGATTTTTTAGCTGGTTACTGGGGTGCAAAAAAAGCAGGCGCTAGCAAGTGGGGGCAGATAGGGGCAATAATTGGTTTTATTGCTGGATTTTTGGGACTGTTGCCAACTTTACCTGTGGGCGGACCTTTATTGGGAATATTACTGGGACCGCTGTTGGGGGCGATTATTGGTGAGTTTTTATACCGACGGGATTTTGTGATGGCTATGAAAGCAGGCGTGGGAATTGTCGCAGGTACGGCGATCGGCAATTTAATTCAGGGTTTGCTTGCGATCGCAGCAGTTGTCGTTTTTTTAGTTACAACTTGGCCGCAAGTATTTGGTAGTTAAAAAATTATTATTGCTCCTACCCTTCGGGAAATATCGCTAATTCAGTTTCTGGATCAAAAAAGTGAATCTTTTCAGAGGAAAAAGATAACCACAATTGTTCGCCCGTACGTACAAAGCGGTCCGCAGGAATTCGCACCTGCAGAAAGTTGTCAAAACCAGGAAATTGTTGAAAGTAAGATCCTAGCATCTTTACGCGAATCAAAGAATCGTTGCCAAGATTTTCTACCAATTCCACTTGCACTGGCAAATTTTTAGTAGCAGGAACGCTCAAAGTCAAGTGTTCGGGACGAATTCCCAAAATTAGGAACTTGCGTCGGTCGTATTTTTGCAAAGCACTAGCCCAAAAATCTGCCAAAGTAAAACGAAAATCGCCATTAGCGATCAGCAAGGGAGCATGAAACTCTACAGGAATAAAATTCATCGGTGGCGAACCAATGAATTGAGCAACAAAAAGATTGGCTGGACGGTGATAAAGTTCTAAAGGTCGGTCCACCTGTTGAAGTTGACCTTGGTGGAGGATGGCGATGCGATCGCCCATTGTCATTGCTTCTGTTTGGTCGTGAGTAACGTAAATAGTTGTCGTTCCCAGTTGGCGTTGCAGTTTGACAATTTGGGCGCGAGTTTCCGTGCGTAGTTTAGCGTCTAAATTAGAAAGAGGTTCATCCATTAAAAACACTTGCGGATTGCGGGCGATCGCCCGTCCGAGAGCAACTCGTTGTCTTTGTCCTCCGGATAGCTGTTTGGGAAAGCGATCGAGTAAGGTTTCAATCTGCAACAGTTGGGAAACATAGCGTACCTGTTCGGAGACGATCCGTTCTTTTTCAGAAACGTAGCGCAGTCCTTTTGGTAGATTCTTTGTTATTCCTACCAGGAAATTTTCGACTGCGTCCTCAACAAGCGCAACAGAGAATTTATGGCTTTTTTCTCCCGGACGCCGTCGCAATCCAAAAGCGATATTGTCGTACACTGTCATGTGTGGGTAAAGGGCGTAATTTTGAAATACCATGGCAATATCTCGTTCTTTGGGCGGAAGATCGTTGACCAGGCGATCGCCCACCCAAATATTGCCTCCAGTAATCGTCTCTAATCCTGCAATTAGCCGCAACAAGGTGCTTTTTCCACAACCAGAAGGTCCCACCAGCACCATAAACTCGCCGTCTGCAACAGTCAAGTTAATTCGCCGCAAAACATTAACACTATCCGCTCCTTTGCGAATAGTTGCTTGTTGTTGGTCTAACTCAGATATAGAGGTCAGTTGGGTTGGTAGAGCAACTTTTTGCCCTTTTTGAGAAGGGAAGCTCTTATATACGTTTTCTAAAATTACCTGCGCCACGAGTGTTAATTACCACAATTATTCAAAGTCACCAGTAGTTTAGTTTAATTTTGGATGTTTGATTGATTGAAGGTAGGGCGATCTATCCCAAAAATTCAGGATAAATCATGTAGAACTTTTAGCGCCCATGATACACGTTTGTAGTGACTGCGAAAAGTAAAAAACAGCTTTGCGATTGCAACCACACTACCTTGGAAGAAAGTAGATCCTGGAAATGGTATTTACGACTCCTCATCTTCGTTCCAATCCTTCTCCTACACAGAGGCTAACTTTTGCTGATGACATTGTAGACGTACGCACCACAACTTGTTGTATTGTTGGTGGTGGAGTATTGCCACGGTCTTGCTGGAAGCACATAAAAATTTGGGGAGACGTCATTATATTCATCAGTGATGGAAATTATGGAACAGCTGAGTTAAACCCATCGCTTGCGACAGCTTCCTCACATTGCCATGCTTCTACAAGCAAGATTATTAGAGTTTATCGCCGCTCGTATGTCTCAAAAGTACGCGAATTTTCAGTTGATTATGGGTGCAAACGTGCGGCGTGCGCGATCGTGGCACAGTAGTAGTTAGCATGAAATTGAGCTAAGCTGACAGTTGGTGCTGATGGACGCCATTCACCTTTGCCTCAATTGGCTAATTTGGAATCGATCCAAGCTTCACCACCTTGCAAAAAACCAGAAGACTTAGAAGCTGGAATCGGGCGTATCGGTTGCGATCGCATCGTAGCTATCTTAGACCTTGGTCAGCAATGACAAATTGCCTATGTCATTTCCAAAGGTGGCGAGCGCGAAATTCGCGCTGCTGGTCTGGAAGCTTTGAGAAAATCTCTTGTCAGCGTTGTAATCTTTTGTGCAGCAGCAGCTGCTTCAGCGCCTTCTTACCTTCGATCTACCCTTGGTAGTGCCATTTGAGCAGCGCCGATAATAGCCTGTGGTATTTTCCCCCTCCTGTCAAGACAACAGCTTAATCTGGGTGGGAGACAGAAGCGCTATTTTATGATACATTTGTTCTATTAAGAAAAAATATGCTGACTTGGCTTTTATGCTAAAACAGTTTCAAAGCCAAGGGTATCTTAGCATGGAAATCATTTATGAATACTCAAGACCAACACAAAATTTGCAGGATGATATTGTAGATGAATTTACAGTATTAGCAAGTGTAAAGCATAACCTGTTTCCTAAAGAAAGGATACCATCTCAAAGTCAAAGATCGGCACTTAGCATTTTTGAGGTCAGGAGGATGTAATGAATAGCTGCATACTAATGGCGGAAATTATCAAAGAACCGGAACTCCGCTACACACCAGAAGGGTTGGAACTGACAGAAATGCTGGTGCAATTTTCCGCCGTGCGAGAAGGCGAACCGCCAGGAACTTTAAGAGTAGTGGGTTGGGGAAATTTAGCCAAAGAAGTACAGCAGAACTATCGCGTAGGCGATCGCGTGCTTGTAGAAGGACGTTTGGGAATGCACACCATCGATCGCCCAGAAGGTTTCAAAGAAAAACGCGCGGAATTAACTTTGCAAAAAATATATCCCCTCAATTCCAGTGAAAATACTAGTGTGACATCCAAATTCGCGACAAAAACCACAGCTTCTAAAGCGGTTCCCAATTACGAAACGTCACCTTCTATACCAAATCCCGCGACCAATAAGGTTAGTGTTGCATCCCCATCCTTGAAAGACTTCTCCCAACCGATAGCGCCAAATCCACACTACAATCCTGCTTCTGCTCAGTCCTCTGTCACCAATGAAGAGCCAGATATAGACGACATTCCCTTTTAGAACTTAAATTTTTGGCAGTCAGTTAAGTTGTAGCGGATGATGATTTCTAAAGACCTGCAGGAAGTCAATCATCCGTTACACCTTATAAGTTCGAAAGTAACCTGAAGTTACATGCTGTTCGCGTAGCGTGGTGGATAACACCAGCAAATTTTATGTGGTTAGAAATATCCCTGCTTTATTAAACTACAACGCTTGTGGTTTTTCTGGAGACAGCAATTTGAAAGCCACAAGGAACAAAAGAAAAATTTAGTGACTCTGATGGTAAAAGCTGTTTGGTATTGCTGTCTTCCTAAAAAAAGTGCCAGAATCAAAACAATTTATCTTAATGTTTCACAGTAGTTGTCAAAATTCTGTATATATTTATTTTAAGATAAACACCAGCTTCTATGAAAGAGACTATCCTAGACGTTCGCAATCTGCAGGTGGAATTTATTGCTGATAGCAGAATTGTTACAGCCGTAGATGATATCTCCTTTCAATTGCATCGCGGTGAAACTCTAGGGATAGTGGGAGAGTCGGGAAGTGGAAAATCAGTCACGGCATTAGCGATAATGGGATTGCTGCAGCCACCCGGTGTAATTGCTGGTGGAGAAATTTGGTTTTATTCGCAACAGAACGGTCAACCTGTCAACCTAGTAGAGCTACCTCCCCAACAAATGCAGCTGTATCGGGGTGGCGATATCGCTATGGTTTTTCAGGAGCCGATGAGTTCGCTCAATCCAGTGTATACGATTGGTTTTCAGCTGGTGGAAGCAATTTTAAGACATCAAAATGTTTCCAAACAACAAGCACGAGAACAAGCGATCGCCCGCCTGCAGGAAGTGAAACTGCTTCCTTCTGACGAGCAGCTCAAGCAACAATACTTGCAGTTCACCCAAGACGAACAAAAGCTGCTGAAGTTGGTACAACAACACAAAGAAGCAATGCTAGAGCGTTACCCCCACGAACTTTCTGGCGGACAGTTGCAACGGGTAACGATCGCTATGGCAATTTCCTGCAATCCATTAATACTAATCGCCGATGAGCCAACTACCGCTTTAGATGTCACCGTGCAAGCAACAATTATTGATTTGTTGCGAGAATTGCAAGCCAGTCGCGACATGGCATTAATTTTCATCACCCACGACTTGGGATTAATAGCAGAAGTTGCAGACAAAGTTGCGGTGATGTACAAAGGTAAGATTGTGGAATTTGACGATGCAGTCAAAATTTTTGCCCATCCCCAACACCCCTACACCAAAGGTTTAATTGCTTGTCGCCCTAAACTCAACCGCTGTCCCCGCAAGCTGCTCACAATTGCTGATTACATGAGTGTGGAAGAACTACCCACCGGACAAGCGATCGTGCAAGCGAAAGAACCTACAGAACCTCCCGATTGGACACCAGAAGAAATAGCCCAAAGATTAGCACTCCTAGAGCGAGAACAGTCCATATTGCAAGTGCGCAACCTCAAGGTTGGATTTCCTATTAAAGGGATACTGGGCGGTATAAAAAGGTATCATATGGCCGTCAACGGTGTATCTTTTGATGTCAAGCGGGGAGAAACCCTGGGATTGGTGGGAGAATCGGGTTGTGGTAAAACTACCCTGGGTAGAACCTTGCTGGGACTGCTCCAACCCATGAGCGGTCAAATATTATTTGAAGGAAAAGATATTACTACCCTCAAAGGCGAAGCTCTGCAAAAAATACGGCGAGAAATGCAAATTGTCTTTCAAAATCCCTACAGTTCCCTTAATCCGCGCATGAAAGTGGGAGAAGCAATAGCCGAACCTTTGGTTATACACTCGTTGGGAACAAAGCAGCAACGGCGAGAACGGGTAGCTTATTTGTTAGAGAGGGTGGGTTTGAGTGCGGACGCCATGAATCGCTATCCCCATCAATTTTCTGGCGGTCAACGGCAAAGGATTTGTATTGCTCGTTGCTTGGCTGTTAATCCCAAGTTTATCATCTGCGATGAATCAGTTTCGGCTTTGGATGTATCAGTACAAGCGCAAGTACTGAATTTGCTCAAACAATTGCAAACTGAATTTGGTTTAACTTATATTTTTATTTCCCATGATTTGAGCGTGGTGAAATTTATGAGCGATCGCATTCTGGTCATGAATGGCGGTCAAATCGTAGAACAAGGTATAGCTGAAAATCTTTATCGTCACCCCCAAGAAGAATACACGCAGAAATTAATTGCTGCGATTCCTACCGGGAGCTATGATAGAGTACGAAGGAGACAAATGAGACCATCGTAAAATTTCTTATTTTTATTTCACGAAGGCATTTATCGCTTTTTGGTAGAAGATTCCCCAAGCTTGCAAGCAAAGCTTTCTTTTGCCTTTCTTTGGGAACTGGCGACGAAAAGCTTCCATATAAGTATAGAAGACAGGGGTAATATATAACGTCAGTAGTTGGGAAAACAACAGACCACCAACTACAGCTAAACCTAAAGGACGACGCGATTCAGAACCAGCACCCAAACCAAGGGCTATGGGTAAACTGCCCATCAATGCAGCCATTGTGGTCATCATAATCGGGCGGAATCGCACTAAACTAGCCTGATAAATAGCCTCAAAAGGCTGCTTGCCTTCATGACGCTGTGCGTCGATGGCAAAGTCGATCATCATAATACCATTTTTCTTGACAATCCCAATGAGCAAGATAATGCCCACAAAAGCATAAACGTTCAAGTCGATCCCGAACAGCATTAAAGTTACCAAGGCGCCAAACCCCGCAGAAGGAAGACTGGAAAGAATGGTTATTGGATGGATAAAATCTTCGTAGAGAATTCCCAAGACAATGTAGATAACTGCAATTGCAATTACAAGCAGAATCCCCAAACTAGAAATGGAAGATTGAAAGACTTGTGCAGTTCCTTGGAAGCTAGTACTGATGCTTGCTGGTAAAGTTTGGCGAGCAAGCTGCTCAATTTTATTGGTCACGCTACCTAAAGATACTCCTGGTTTAAGGTTAAAAGAAACAGTCACAGCAGCCAACTGTCCGGAATGGTTGACACTCAAAGGTCCTACACCTTTAGTAACGCTAGCAACAGCATTAAGGGGTACAAGCTGACCATTAGCCGAACGAAGAGACAGCAAATTAAGTTCATTGGGGTCAAGCTGATATTTAGGATCCACACCCATAATAACTTCATACTGACCCTCGGGTGCATAGATAGTAGAAACCTGACGGGTACCGTAGGCGCTATTGAGAGCTGTTTCGATTTGATTAGCTGTCAAACCGAGGATGGAAGCTTGCTCGCGGTTAATTTGTACCTTAATTTGGGGATTTTTGATTTGTAGATCGCTGTTAACATCCTGTAGCTCTGGCATTTGACGCAGCTTCGCTTCTAAAATGGGGGCGTATTGGTAAAGTTCTTGCAGGTTAGGGCTAGAAAGGGAAAATTGATACAACGCTTTTGTGAGTTGTCCGCCAATGCGAATACTGGGGGGATTCTGCACAAAGGCTCGAATTCCCGGTACAGTAGCAAGTTTTGGTCGCAGTTCCTCAACAATTTCGTCTGCGCTCTTATGGCGCTGCGATCGCGGCTTGAGTTTTATAAATACTCGACCAGCATTTGCTGTGTTATTGGGACCACCTGCACCCACACTAGAATTTATAGCTTCTACGTTAGGATCGCGACGAATAATGTCTGCAATCGCCTGTTGATGCTTGACCATCTCATCAAAGGAAATATCTTCTGCTGCTTCCGTGGACACAAAAAGTTGTCCGGTGTCATCACTGGGAAGAAATCCTTTGGGAACGATCGCAAACAAATAGATTGTTGCTATGAAAATTACCACCGAAATAATCATGGTGGTGCGGTGGTATTTCATGGCGCGTTTGAGACTCCAATCGTAAGCTTGCAACATAATGTCAAACACCCATTCGCAAGCATTGTAGAGGCGACGCTGCCAATTTTTAATGCTCCAGGTTCGTTTTTGCCTGCTGGGGTAATGTCTGTCTTCGCAAAGATGCACCGTGTTGTTTTCGATGAACTGAGCAGTCACTTGTGAAAAGTCAAGTCCGTTATTTTCATTTTCGTGGCGATCGCTGGCGTGCTGCAGAAAGCGACTGCAAAGCATTGGGGTCAAACTTAAGGAGATAAATCCAGAGACTAAAATCGAAACACTAATAGTGACGGCAAACTCATTAAATAGCCTTCCTAAAATCCCTCCCATAAACAGTAAAGGGATAAATACCGCTACCAAAGAAACAGTCATCGACAAAATCGTAAAGCCAATTTCCTCAGAGCCATCTAGCGCTGCTTGCAAGGGGTTTTTCCCCATTTCTCGGTGACGGACAATGTTTTCCAACATCACCACAGCATCATCTACCACAAAGCCCACAGACAGGGTAAGTGCCATCAAAGATAAGTTGTCAAGAGAATAATTTAACAACTTCATGACAGCAAAGGTTGCCACCAGGGACAAAGGTACTGCGAGACTGGGGATGATTGTTGCTGAAAGATTGCGCAGAAACAGAAAAATCACCAGCACCACCAAACAGATGGTGAGAAATAAGGTAAATTTCACATCGTTGACCGAGTCGCGAATCGATTGCGAGCGATCGTACAAAATTGTTATATCTATCGCCGCGGGAATTTGCTCGCGAAAGGAAGGCAAGATTTTCTTAATCGCGTCTACAACTTGTATGGTATTGGTTCCCGGCTGACGTTGAATAGCTAGCACAATAGCTCGGGTTCCATTAAACCAACTGGCAACTTTATCATTCTCTACACTGTCAATCACTCGTCCCAAATCTTTGAGTTGCACGGTTGCTCCGTTATTGGTAGCAACAACTAAGGAGCGAAAAGCATCAGCATTGTTCAGCTGGCCGTTAGCTTCTATTGTGTAGTTCTGCTGCTTTCCGTAAAGAGTACCAGTGGGTTGGTTGGTATTTCCCTGAGAAATAGCATTTGCTACCTCGTCAATTCCTAGCCCTTTGGCACTTAATGATTGCGGATCCAAGTAAATGCGAACCGCATACTTTTGAGAACCGTAAACTTGCACCTGCGCTACACCATCCACCATCGACAGGCGTTGGGCTAGTAGCGTTTCTCCGTACTTATCTATTTCTGATAGTGGCAGTACGGGAGAACTCATCACTATATATAAGATTGGTGAATCTGCTGGATTCACTTTGCGGTAGGATGGAGGAGAAGGCATCTGAGCAGGCAATTGCCTTGCCGCTTTGGAAATAGCTGATTGCACATCCTGGGCAGCACCATCAATATCCCGACTCAAGTTAAACTGCAGGGTAATTTGGGTCGAACCCAAAGAACTGGCGGAGGTCATGGAATCGAGTCCGGCAATACTCGACAATTGCTGTTCTAGGGGCGTTGCTACCGAAGCAGCCATTGTCTCCGGACTAGCTCCGGGTAAATTGGCAGTTACCTGAATAGTAGGGAAATCTACGTTAGGCAAGTCACTTACTGGCAGCAATTGATAACTCATTAACCCAAATACCATAACGCCCAGCATTACAAGCGTGGTCATTATTGGTCGGCTGATAAATAACTTTGGGATATTCATAATTCCAGTGGCTGTTGTTTGTCGGTTGTTGTTTTTTGAGCGTCTACTTTTTGTTTCACTTGCACTTTGGCTTTGGGTCTGAGGTTAAATTGTCCATCGGTAACGATTTTTTCACCAGGATTTAGTCCCTGCTCGATCACGGTTTCATTGCCAACAGCAACACCTACCACTACTGGACGAATGTCAACTGTTTGGTCGGAATTGAGAACGTATACAAATTGTCCCTGCTGACCTGTTTGCACTGCTGGTGTTGGTACCACGATGGCTTTTGGTTGTTCTGCCAACTTTAGAACCACTTTTACAAACTGTCCTGGCAACAAACGCCCATCGCTATTAGCAAAGTTACCTTTAAGTTGGATAGTTCCTGTTGCAGTGTTAACACCACTATCTATAAAAGCGACTTCCCCTTTTTCTGGAGGTCCCTCATCGTTGGGAATGAACGCATCAACTTCTAGCTTTCCTTTTGCCATGTATTTGTTTAGTTGTGGTAGAAAGCGCTGGGGTAGGGAAAAATTCACGTATATGGGGCGAATCTGACTAATTGTTACTAAGGGAGTAGTATCGTTTTCTTTGATTAAGTTGCCTTGATTGATCTGCAAGCTACCCGTGCGTCCGGTAATTGGGGAGTAGATGGAACTATAAGATAGTTGGATTTTGGCATTATCAACATCTGCTTGTGCCGCATCTCGGGCTGCTTTGCTACTATTAAGATCTGCCTTGGCAGCTTCTACTGCTGCAATGGCGTTGGCGATCGCTTGCCGATCCGCCTCTACTGTAGCTTTCTGGGCATCCGCAGCTGTTATATACTGATCTTGCTGCTCCTTACTAACGGCTCCTTGGGCATAAAGAGTGCTGTAGCGTTGCGCTTGCTTTTCGGCATTCTTTAACTGCGCTTGGTCTTTAGCTAAATTGGCTTTTGCTTGGTTGACCTGGGCTATGGCTTTTGCTAAATTAGCTTCTGCTTGTTTAACAGTAGCGATCGCTTTGTTATGGTTGGCTTCAGCCTGCATTAAAGCTGCTTGCTGAAGTCGGGAATCGATTTGGAAAAGCAACTGACCTTTATTTACTTGTTGACCTTCTCGAAAATAAACACCCCTAAGCTGTCCAGCAATTTGCGACTTGACCGCTACAGTCGAGAATGCTTGCACAATTCCCGTTGCTTGAACTGTCAAGGGTACGTTTTTCTGAATCGCCGTTGCCACCACAACTGGTACGGGTTGCTGCTGATTTTTTGCTTTTTTGTTACTCCCAGATTGGGCCTTGGAAACCACGCAACCGTACAAACCGACCAACCCGACAAGAATTATTCCCCACTTCCGCAACCAAATACCCTTTTGCCAAGCCCAGTGGAAATTGCGCCAGAAATGCTTCATACTCACTAGCAAAAGCCCAACGAATAAAACTTTCAAAATCTGGAGGCTGCCAAGCAAAAATCTCTCGGCAAATATGTGTAAATAGAAAGTGTAAATAGAAAGACTAAAACTAAACAGTTAGCATAGCTATTATTTAGCAGCACTAACAATTAATTTGACATATATCTTAACAAGAATTCTCACAAAAGCAGCTATAAAATTCGAGAAGAATAATTTCGTTTTCTCAGCGTCTGTACAGAGTATCAAGAGTCCTGGAATCACCACTGGTTCCGCTTATACCTCTCAAAAAGACCGAGACAAATCGTTTTCAGCATATTAATCTCACTCCGACTTTTGAGTTGACCAGCTCGGTGCGCACCTTTTATGAGGAGACCGAGGTAAACCACACAATAGCCAGCAAGACTACTAGCGCTTCCAAGTCAGACAAACATTTAGCAAGTTCAAGGCGACCAAAACACTTCCAGCCAATGACCAATATCAGCGTGCAATCGCCGAGGTCTGTTTGTTGCTTACTCACTTGCAGTAGGAGTTGGCGTTATTTGAAACAGAACAAGAAACACCTATAATACCAGCGCCCGTCAACATGGCTAGTAAGCAGTATAAAAAATAACTGCATACTCCAATAAATTCTCCTCAATCGCGTGCAAGTGTTTTCTACATATATATTTGTGCTTTGAAATTTCATCCTGATTTCATCTTCATCTACGAAATTAAATACAGTGGCGAACTATTGCGCCATTCATTTCCACTGGGTAAGCAGCAAGCAATATCTGTTGACAGCTCAAAAAATGCTCAATTCCATCGTTAAGTGGTCCATAGCGCAACGGTGGCTTGTTGTTATAGCCTCCATCATTATTAGTTTGTGGGGATTTCGCGTCCTGACTCAAATGCCACTAGACGTTTTTCCTGAATTTGCACCCCCACAAGTGGAAATTCAAACAGAAGCACCAGGATTTGCACCGGAGGAAGTTGAATCCCTTGTTACCAGACCGATAGAAAGTGCTATTAACGGTACTCCGGGAGTAGAAACAGTACGTTCCTCCTCTGCTGTCGGTATATCTGTTGTGAAAGTGATTTTCCGTTGGAATACTGAAATCTACCGCGATCGCCAATTAGTCACAGAACGATTGCAACAAGCTCAAAGTCAGTTACCGCAAGGGGTAAAACCCCCACAAATCTCCCCTATCAACTCTCCCTTGGGAGCTATCATCAAATATGCTTTCACCTGTGAAACTACTTCCTTGATGGAGGTACGACGGATAGTTGACTGGCAAATCAAAAACCGTCTGTTGGCTGTTCCTGGCGTGTCTCAAATCGTAGTGTTTGGTGGCGATGTACGTCAGTATCAAGTGTTAGTCGATCCTAACAAGCTAAAAGCTTTTAATGTTTCTTTAAATCAAGTTACTGAAGCTGCTCAAAAAGCTAACGTCAATGCTCCTGGGGGATTTTTAATTAACCCAGATCAAGAAATATTGGTTCGCGAAGTCGGACGGATTGAATCTATTGATGAATTAAAGCAATCAGTAATTACCACTGTTAACGGTACGCCAATATTGCTCGGTCAAGTGGCTGATGTCAAAATTGGTGCTCAATTAAAACGTGGCGATGCTGCTTTTAATGGCAACAAAGCAGTTGTTATGGTTGTTAACAAACAGCCACAAGCCGATACATCAACCGTTACCCGCGCGGTGGAAGCGGTGATGGCAGAAATTAAAACGAGCTTGCCCAAAGATGTAAAGGTAAACGTTACTTTCCGTCAAGAAAATTTTATTGAAGCTTCGCTCAAGAATGTTGAGGATGCACTCAGAGATGGCATCATCATCGTTTCTGTAGTTCTGATTTTATTTCTGATGAATTGGCGGACTGTCATCATTAGTCTGAGTGCCCTTCCCTTATCTTTGTTGTTAGGAATGATGATTTTAAATTGGACCGGACAAGGGATTAACACGATGACATTGGGAGGATTGGCGATCGCCATTGGTTCGGTGGTAGATGATGCCATTGTAGATATGGAAAATGTATATCGCCGTTTGCGAGAAAATCAGCAAGCAGGAACACCAATCCATCCCTTGCAAGTTGTGTTTAATGCTTCGGTAGAGGTACGTGTAAGTGTACTTTTTTCTACAGTAATTATTGCCGTTGTTTTTGCACCAATTTTTGCCCTTTCTGGTGTAGAAGGTCGCATTTTTACACCAATGGGTGTATCTTGTTTGCTTTGCATTATTGCTTCAACATTAGTGGCACTGACACTAACTCCGGCGCTATGTGCGCTGTTGTTGGTAAATAGACGTCTACCAGATAATGAAACTTGGGTGGCGCGATTTGCTCATAAAGTATACCGTCCAGCTTTGATGTTTTCTATCCGTCGACCCCAGACAATCTTGATTGTAGCTGTGGCTGGCTTTATTGCTGCAATGCTAATACTACCATCATTGGGGCGGGTATTTTTACCAGAGTTTCAAGAGAGTTCCCTTGTTATCGCCACTTCTTTATATCCTGGGGAATCTTTAGAGGCAACTAATACTGCTGATTTAGCAATTCAAGATGCTCTCAAGAATGATAAACGATTTGCATCCTTGCAGTTACGTTCAGGACGTGCTTCAGGCGATAGTGATGTTGGGGGTGTTAACTTTGCAGAACTGGATGTGGAATTAAGTCAGGAGGGGATCAAAAACAAAAAAGCAACTATTGAAACGCTGCGTCAAGAATTTGCCAAACTACCAGGGGTAGCAGCTAATATTGGTGGTTTTATTTCCCACCGATTGGATGAAGTGTTATCTGGAGTTAGGAGTGCGATCGCTATCAAAGTCTTTGGTTCCGACTTAGAACAACTCCGCACTATTGCAAAACAAGTTGAATCAGCTATAAGCAATATTCCGGGAATTGTAGATTTACAATTAGAATTCCAAGTGCCAATTAAACAAGTACAGATTAGGTTTGACAGAGCAGCAGCTTCTCGTTATGGTCTAGCTGTGGGTGATTTAGCTCAAACAATTGAAACTGCTCTCAATGGACGAGTTGTATCTCAAGTATTGGAACAACAACAAGTGTTTGATCTTGTTGTTTGGTTACAAGAAAGCGCCCGTAACAATTTAGAAACTATCAGCAATTTGCTAATTGATGTCCCAAATGGGCAGAAAATTCCTCTTGCTTATGTTGCAAAGGTAGAATACGGCACAGGCCCAAATACTATCAATCGCGAAAATGTTTCTCGTTTAATTGTTGTCTCTGCTAATGTTAATGGTCGGGACTTAGGCTCTGTGATTAAAGATATTCGGAGTAAAGTTAAGCAACAAGTACAACTCCCCTCTGGATATTACATTCAATACGGCGGTCAATTTCAAGCACAAGAACAAGCTACACAAACTTTAATTTGGGCTGGAATTTTAGCATTTATTATTATCACGGTCTTAATCTACTTTGCTGTGAAATCAATTCCAGCGACCGTCATGATTATGATTAATTTACCTTTGGCATTAGTAGGTGGTGTGATTTCTGTCGCCTTAGGTGGTGCTATTATTTCTGTCGCTTCTATGGTAGGATTTATTACTCTCTTTGGTGTGGCTACTCGCAATGGATTGCTATTAGTTGATAACTACAACAATAAATTAGCAAGTGGTATACCTTTGCAAAAAGTTTTAGTTGAAGGTTCTATGGAGCGATTAGTTGCTATTTTAATGACTGCTTTATCATCTGCTCTAGGAATGGTGCCATTAGTAATTGGCACTGGTACTGGTAAGGAGATTTTGCAGCCATTAGCAGTGGTTGTTCTTGGGGGATTGTTTACTTCTACAGCATTCACTTTATTAGTTATTCCAGCTTTATATTCTCAATTCGGCAAATTATTAGTTAATCAAAAGAGTACGCTAATGCAAAAGATTGAAGTAACCCCAAGTGCGAGTTCATGAGAATATTTTTATACCATTTTAAAATTATTCGCAATTAATAAGGGGAGTAAACAGATGAAATCATTACAAATTAGCTTTGTTGTCTTAGCAACTACAGGATTACTATTTTTAGGAGCTTGTGGTAATAGCAATCAAGCAGGTAATACAGAAAATAATCCCTCGGCTTCTATAAATAATTCCTTTCCCATATCAACTACTAATACTTCAGCTTCACCTACTGCCAAAATAGATAATGAACGTGGTACATCTAAAGGTGGTCAAGTTATAGAGACAGGAGCCTATCACTTAGAGTTTATACCTGGGAAAGAGTCGAATGGAACTCACATGGATTTATATTTGCAAAAAGGCGACAATCACCAAGCAATTCCTAACGCCAAAGTTACAGCTGAAGTTCAGCTACCCGATGGCCAGCAGAAAACAATCCCTCTAACCTACGATGCTAGCGGTAAACATTACACGGCTGTGCTGGCTGACAAAGCTACTGGTCAGTATCAAGTGAGAATTACTGCGGATATTGGAGGTGAAAAGGTCAACGGTCGGTTTAGTTTTAATCGCTAACTGTACTGATTAGTGTTTTGACTTTGAAACAGTAGCAGCAAGCTCAAAATCTCGTTAGCAATTGTGGAAAATCATATCGGCTCAATCACCTATATAACCTTGGAGGTTCCTGGAAATGGAACACCACAGCATTCACAACCATAACGAACATCAAGGACATGATAAACACTCTGGGCACAGCTTGGAGATGTTTAAGCAGCGCTTTTTCATTAGTCTGCTACTGACCCTTCCCATCCTCTACTTAGATCCTCATTTTCAAGAATGGTTCAACTACCAAGCTATAAAGTTTCCTGGGTCTGATTGGATCAGTCCGATTCTATCAGTGGTTCTTTATTTTTACGGTGGTTGGGTGTTTATCCAAGGAGGATGGCGAGAACTGCACTCTCGCATTGGCATGATGACGCTAGTGGCCTTAGCAATTACCGTTGCTTTTATCTACAGTCTAGCTGTGACGCTGGGTTTACCAGGAATGCCGTTTTACTGGGAACTCGCCACTTTAATAGATGTAATGCTGCTAGGACACTGGATAGAAATGGCTTCAGTCCAGGGAGCAAGCCAAGCGTTAGCACATTTGGCGAAATTAGTTCCCTCGGTAGCTCATCAAGTAGTAGGCGATCGCATAGAAGATGTGTTGGTTAGCGAACTAAAAACAGGAGAAATCATCTTGATCCGGCCAGGGGAGCAAATCCCCATAGATGGGGTGGTTGTAGAGGGTGCATCAAGCATCAATGAAGCATTTCTCACGGGGGAATCCCGTCCAGTACCCAAACAAGAAGGCAACGAAGTAGTCGCTGGATCTGTCAATGGTGAGGGAGCGCTGAAAGTTCAAGTTACCCGCACGCAAGATATGACAACTCTCAGCCAGATTATGCGTTTGGTGGAAGAAGCTCAACATTCCAGAAGTGGTTACCAAGTTTTGGCTGACAAAGTTGCTTACTGGTTGACTTTGATTGCGATAGGTGTCAGCGTGCTGACATTTGTGGTTTGGTTATCTTTACAGGACTTGACTTTCGCCATTAATCGTGCTGTGACAGTGTTGGTAATTACTTGCCCTCATGCTTTGGGGTTGGC
Source organism: cyanobacterium PCC 7702 (assembly GCA_000332255.1). GTDB lineage: Bacteria > Cyanobacteriota > Cyanobacteriia > Cyanobacteriales > Nostocaceae > Chlorogloeopsis. Next base: position 1,350,159 of record KB235926.1, read on the forward strand.
AATTCCGTTAGTAATTGTCAATGCAACGGCAATCTCAGCAAAAAACGGGATCTTAGTTCGCAACCGTGAAGCCTTCGAGCGAGCTAAAGATATCAAAACTATTGCCTTCGACAAAACGGGTACTTTGACCGAAGGACGATTTGCGGTACAGGCAGTTTATACTGAAGGCTTGAGTGAGAAAGAAGCTTTAGCCATTGCTGCTGGTCTTGAAAGTCTCTCAGAGCATCCATTGGCTCAGGCAATAGTAGAAGAGGCTGAGCGCAAAAACGTACAACTATCTTCTGCAACTAATTTTCAGGCTCAGGCAGGCAAAGGAGTAGAGGGTACGCTAGACACGAAGATTTATCGTGTCGGACGACCAGAGTGGATTGCGGAATTAGGAATTGAGTTTCCCGCATCTTTGCGAAACGGTCTTGCAGAGTCTGAAGCTAAGGGCAAAAGCGTCATCGCTTTAATGGACGAAACAAGAGTTCTCGCCTTATTTGTATTAGCAGATCGAGTGCGAGAAAGCGCCAAAGAAGCAGTCCGACAGCTACAACAGCAGGGTGTTCAAGTAGTGATGATTACCGGAGACGCCGAAGCAGTAGCTCGGACAGTAGCGGAGGAATTAAACCTAGGGCGTTACTATGCTCGTGTTTTGCCCTCTGATAAAGCTCAGTTAGTGCGATTGCTCAAAAATCAGGGACCTACTGCTTTTGTAGGCGATGGTATCAACGATGCACCAGCGCTACTGGAAGCAGATTTGGGAATTGCCATTGGTGCGGGAACAAATATTGCCATTGAGTCAGCTGACTTGGTGCTAATTGAGGATGATCCCTTAGATGTAGCGCGGGCGCTGAAATTAGGAAAGGCTACCTATTCTAAGATGGTACAAAATCTGTTGTGGGCTACTGGATACAACGTTGTGGCTATCCCCTTAGCTGCGGGAGTTGCCTATAATTTTGGGTTTTTGCTTTCCCCAGCAGTTGGAGCTTTGTTGATGAGCCTTTCCACCGTGATTGTTTCCATTAATGCGGTGACTCTACGCCGAGTTCAGTTAACTTAGTTTACGGATCCCTGTTACTTATATTGCTCAAGAACAAGCACTCAAAGGCTCGCAGCAGGCAACAGAATTAATTTTTACCAAACCAGCGAGAAAGTCACTCGTTAAAAGCTTTTGAGCGCTCAGCAATAAATTTCCCTACTACCAAGCTTCTAAAGTGCAAATTCCTGTTTTAACTGAGCAACTCAAGTTTTGATGCGTTGTTGTATTAATTTCGATTGGTTATCTTCATCTGGCGCTAAACCAACAAAGTTGCCGTCACGCACTGCTTTTGATTCAGTAAAGTTATAGCCCTCAACTGACCAATAGCCAACAGTTTCGCCCCAAAACTCAGAAATCTTTTCTTCCAAAATCCCTATTGCTTTCTAAAGTAGCCATTCTGGTCGCCAACCCCAAAGTAAGTAACTTTCTTGCTGCTAAAATCGATATTGTCTAACTCGCCGAAAAAATTATTCCAGTCATATTGCAATTCACCGACATTCTAAGTGGGATATCCGATTATGATGTAGTTGTATTTCTCAAAATCCCTCGGTTCTTCTTTGGAAATTTTGTAGACGTCAACAACGCTACCTGAGTTTGAAAATGTATTGCAAGTTTTTCAGCACCTCAGCTATCAGCAAACAACAAGCCGATAGGTAATAATGAATATTATATAGATGAATTTAAATTAAGTAGCTGGAACCTGCCAATGCAAGCGCCTTCTCAATAGCTGTTTTAGACGCTCGGTTTCTACATTAACCAATTTCGTCTCTGGATTTGCATCTACAGTAGCGTTAGCATCAAGTTTTTTGATGGCTTCAGCGATACTTCTGGCATAAACAGAGCAAATTAGTTTAGGAACTTTAAATTGTAGTGTCATACCTATCGATTAATTTGTTGTGGAATTATATGTGTAGTTGAAGAACTCCAACTCACCTAAAATTACTTTATATTTTCCATTTAGCTGGAGACTCAAGGAGAATCTAAAAAATTTTTAGAGTGTTATAATGAAATAACTTAAAAATGAAAACAACCGTTTTTTATTTAGTTTTGTTTCCAAGGCTTAAACTTTATTAAAAAAACAAAGACTAGAATATGCTTTCCTTTTGCTAGTACTGAATAATGAATAAGTAAGGGAAAGGAAAACTTCCACATACTCGCATTTAACTTGCCTTGGTCATACGCATCCAAGATTGAGGAAGTTATTCTTGTTCATTTCATAAGTTCTGCTAGTATCTACCACTTTTGTTAGATAAGTAAATAAATTTACAAATTTTAAAAATTATCTAAGAGTTTCATTTCAAATTTCATCTTAATTTCATCAAGAATTGCCAAGCTAATAAATAGAAGGAGAATAGCTCCTTTACCAATTCAGTAGATCAAAACTGCCAAAAATAATTAGAATATTTCATTTACCCTCATCAACCCCTAAATTAAGAGGGTTAGCGAGTTATGTCTTTTTTGTTAATGTCAAATTCTTGGAAACCTTGTTTGTTATGAAGAAATTACTAATCCTATATAGTACTACTTTGTTTTTCTCAAGCGTGGCTTTATTATCTCCCAGTGGTGTTAGTGCCTACACGGATGATGGTAAAATTCCTCATGTAGATAGAAATGTGCAATTTCCACCTACGCGTTGGCAGATTGTCAGACATACCATTTGGTTACACGTTCCTAAACATAGTAAAGCTCTTACCGAACTGAGTATTAATGTTCCTAAGACAATAACCATCAGTAACGATCTCAATAATATCAAGATTACGGATGAAAAAAGACGACATATTAATGCAAAAATTTCTTTTAATAATAGAAATATAAAAATTGTTTTTGCTGAGCCAATTCCTTCTAATACAAAGTTTATGATTGAAATCAATCATGTTCAAAGGCAATTGTTTGCAAATAGTTACACCTATGAATTATTCGCAAAATTTGTCGGTATTAATGCAGACATACCTATAGGTATAGCTCAGTTTCACCCCTATGATTAATCTTCATAGCTCATAACTGGGAGGGGAGGAACAAAATAGTAAAATAATTGATTATGCTAAAAAAAATGAATAAAAATAATTTCTATAGGTGTTTTTAGCCTATTTATTAATTTTAATTTTTTATTTTTTTAGATTTAGCAACTGGAAAGCCGGGTAATTTTAATACTTTCTATATGGTCTAAAATTCTGCTTATCCTAGTGATGCTACTGCAACAGCTACTACTTAGTAAACCTTTGAAAGAGCCAGGAATTGATTTAAACTGAGGAGTAGAAATTGATGACGAAATTAAGGTAAAAATAATTTCCTGAAAACTTCCAATAACAGTTTTTATGAGCGAAAGTATAATTATGTTGACTTCAAAAAGCATGCTAAAAATCTTTGAACGGATGAATTGTTTATGCGGGTGCTGTTAGTGGAAGATGAACCAGATTTAGGTAGTGCTATAAAGCGAGCTTTAATTCAACAAAAGTATGTAGTTGATTTGGTTATAGATGGTATTGAGGCTTGGGCATACTTAGAAAATAGTTGGACACAATATACACTGGCTATTGTCGATTGGATGCTGCCAGGAATCTCAGGTTTAGAATTGTGCCAAAGATTACGCAAGAATAACAATCCTTTACCTTTGTTGATGTTAACAGCCAAGGATAGTATGGAAGATAAAGTTACAGGATTGGATGCAGGTGCGGACGATTACTTGGTGAAGCCATTTGGTATGGCGGAATTACTGGCAAGGTTGCGGGCGTTACAGAGGCGATCGCCTCATTTTCAGCCTAAGGAATTAACTGTTGGCAATCTCACTTTAGATTACGGCAGCAGCACCGTTATCAGTCAAAATCCCCAGGGAAATAAACAAGTAATTTCCCTAACTAACAAGGAATTTCAGCTACTAGAATATTTTATGAGGCATCCAAATCAAATTGTTAGTACGGAACAAATTCGCAATCAGCTTTGGGAAGTTAGCGCTGAACCTGTTAGTAACGTAGTAGCAGCGCAAGTACGTTTGCTGCGTCGCAAATTGACAAACAGTGGCTGTACAAACCCGATAGAAACCTTACACGGTATGGGGTATCGTCTCAATCTTAGCAATGAATCAAAATAAACTGTTTCATTTGACCCGGGTTCGTCTAGCGCTGTGGTACGCGCTAGTGATGGCTTTTATCTTGAGCTTGTGCGGATTTGGCGTCTATAAAGCAGTATCTCATGCTCATTGGGTAGCTTTAGATCGAGAACTAGAGTCTGTGGCAGGAACTTTGCACGATAGTATTGAACTCAAACTACAACAACCCGGGCGCTTAGAACCAGTTGTAAAGGAGCTCTTACCCAATATTTGCGTCGTTGGTGATGAATGCGTTAAAAAGCAGCTGCATGTTCAGCGCCATACTTTAGGTGCTGTTAACCAAGGCTTTTACTACGTACGCTTTTTCGATAACTCTGGACGCTTAGTTGCCATAGCAGGTTTAGCTCCAGAGGGACTTTCCTCTAACTTTAACAAGCAAAGATGGCAAACTCTTAAGGACAGCAAAGGTAAGCTTTACCACCAAGTTTCCTTTGTGCTGCACACTCAAGATAATCGAGATTGGGGATACATACAAGTAGGGCGAAGTCTGAGTGATTTCAATAGTTATCTGGATGCTGTGAAATTAATTTTAGCTTTGGGATTACCAGTAGTAATGGCTTTGGTTGGTTCTGCTAGCTGGTGGTTAGCAGGATTAGCAATGAGACCAATTTACCGATCTTACAGACAAATTCAACAGTTTACGGCTGATGCAGCACACGAGTTGCGAACACCTTTAGCTGCAACAGAAGCAACAGTAGAATCGGCGCTTTTGATGCCAAAGTTAGATGAACAAGAGGTACGGGATATCCTAAGGTCGATACAGCGTCAGAATCACCGATTGACAACATTAGTTGCTGATTTGCTGCTGTTAGCCCGCTTAGACCGCCAATCGATGTCGCTGCGGCCGGAGTTATGCTGCTTGAATGATGTTATCAACGACTTAATTGAGGAGTTTGCAGCAATGTCTAACGCTGCAGGTGTGATGCTGACATCTTCGGTGCGAGTTCATCAACCTGTAAATGTTATAGGTGATTGCGAGCAACTTTATCGTTTAGTTTCTAATTTAATTGTTAATGCTATTCAATATACGCCACGGGGCGGTCAGGTGACTGTTGTTTTAGACCGCAGCGACCATTATGCTGTAATTCAAGTTCAAGACACTGGTATTGGTATTCCCCATCACGAGCTTTCGCAGATATTCTATCGCTTTTATCGAGTCCATGGCGATCGCTCTCGTAGTAGTGGTGGTTCTGGATTGGGACTAGCTATAGCGATGGCAATTGTTCAAGCGCATCAAGGTAATTTAAAAGTCCAAAGCGAGTTAGGTAAAGGTAGTATTTTTACCGTAGAATTACCTTATAACGGTCTTCCCTTAAAAAGTTTTTGCACTCTTGGCCCTTTAAAAGTGCTATATGGTCGTCAAGGCAAAGGAGTCTGAATTTTTTGCCAGCGATAGCAGTTAGGCGTCTTGGCTGACCAGCAGCTGCTCCCCCGACCGGAAGAACTCGGCGATGGCCTGCCGGGTGAACCCCCACCGGTCGTCATCGGATCCATATTCGTCCTCCAGGAACTCCAGGATCTCGGCTTCAGACCACGGCCCGAGCGAAGCCTTGTAGTCCTGGTAGGCATCCTGAATGTCCCGCCACGACTCGTACTGGCCGCGGTCGAGCAGCATCCGCGACTCGCAGTAGACGATATGCGCCTTCGGCAACAGCTTGTCCACCTCCAAATTCTCCCACGCCGACCTACTAAGTTCAGCAGCACTGCTGCATACGGAGACTATGATGTCTGCTACAGTGCCTGATTCGGCTTGCACCCCACGCCACCAGCCGCTCCACCCCGCCGGACACCTCTGCCACACATTTGCGCCCAGCAGCAGCCCTGGCTGCTCGCGGCTAGAGTCACAGCGGGTCCCACGTGCGCAATGTCAGCCTGGAACCGCAGACCACTCCACCAACTCGCCGCCCGGGTCGCTCAGCGGCTGCAGGGTGTAGCCAACGGAACGCAGGTAGTCTTGGGCGGCGTTCTCTGAAATGCCGAGGGCTCGGATGCGAGGCTTGTTCTGCTCAAACCAGACTTCCTGTATCGCCCGCTGCCGGAGCAGCAGGTCACACCCCATGAGCGCCCAGGCGTCGGCCCCCTCGATGTCGACTTTCAAGAGCAAAACCGGCGTGCCGGATGGCACAACCTCATCAACGCGCACCACCTCGACCTCGATACCCCCCTGTCCAACAGGTGCGAACCCGCCCCAACCCGTCTGACCCACTGGGCCGGGGTCAAACCAGAGCTTGCCCTTTGCCTGCCCTGCGGCGAAGGGAATTACCTCGATCTGAGACTCAAAGCCGTTCCGGCTAACATTCCGTCGCAGGAGTTCGACATTTCTCGGAGAGGCTTCGAAGGCGAGGCAGCGGTTGTATGGGTTGCTTGCAGCCCACAGTAGGGCGAAGTAACCGAGATTTGCGCCGACATCGACGAACAGTCCCCCGACTTTCGCCAGATCAAGGACACGGCGGCTGACCCGCGGTTCATACACGCCAGTGAAGGCGATACAGTCGAAGATCACATCCCCGGCACCAAGTCCATCCTCACACCGGGGGCATGGCGCAGCTCGGCATCATGGTAAAGTGCCGCCCAGCGATCATGCTTGCCGCAATATAACCGTGCGTAAACTGACACGGCGATGCGATCCGGAAGCACTTGCAACACTGTTGGTCGCCTCACGTTCCCTCCGCTTGCCGAACTGTTTATCATACGCAGATACGGAAATTTTCTGTATAATCTTTGTCTTAATCCTAATACATCAAGCATCACAAAATATATACATTACAAGGAACTTTTGCCCGAATATACGGGAAATTTATTTTTCACACCCTGGGTAGATATTATACTAAATTTTCCCGTATAACCATCCTAGACTGGGGATTGTATGGAATTTTTTCGTGTATCCCTTAGTGTTATGTAGAAATTCTCTGTATAACATCCTTATTTATAGGATATTACACGGAATTTTCTGCACAAATTCCAATGGAACAACGTCCAAAGAAACTCCTCGAACAGTTGCAAGATATTATGTTTAAGTACTCTTCTTATCAAAGAGGGAATACTTATATTGACTGGATTAGACGTTATATCCTTTTTCACGATCAGCGTCATCCTAGAGATGTGGGAAGTGCAGAAATCTAACCTTATTAACGCATCTTGCGGTCAATGAAAATATAGCTTCATCAACGTAAAATCAAGCGCCTCACGCGGTTTTATTTCTTATAAAGATTATTAAAAATTTAGATTTCAAAGTAGATGTGGTACATGCAAAAAATCTCAATATTTACTAACTGTCTTAAGAGAAGCGATGCGGAAATTATTAGAACACAAGCATGTAAAAACAACGATCAATACTAGAGTACACAACATAACTGGTTACACTCGCTCAAAAAAGTTTGCTTTTGTATTCGCTTGTTTCTTAGTATCTGAAAACGCTCCAAGTAAGTGAGTATAGGACTTTTCTTGTAGACAACTTCTGTCTATAATTGCTCTAAACTGCAGATATTTCGTGTACTGTTGTGTACTATTGGCTGTAATGCCCAAAATATCATCTCCTACAACATGTACTGTTCCCTTGCATTCATGCTCGACAGCAACAGCAAACATTTCATAAATTTTTTGATACAGTCGCCCGTGGGAGAGTTTATCTGGGTTAATCATTCTAAAGATATCTGAACTCCCAGACACGAGCATCCAACCAGTTGTGGAAAGATGTCATGAACTTTGCGTCGCCTGTCTCCATTTTCGGTTTGTATTTCCAGGTATCATTCCAATAACTTAAATCTAGCGAACAACACTACCAGAGGCGTTCTTCTTCCCATCAACCAACTACTAGTAGTCCGAATCCGAGACAGATTCACGCCTAAAGCACCACCATTTTTAGAAATATGAGAAGGAGAAGATAGTTGCACCTACTTTCTGCCAAAGGCTTTAGAAGAGAATATCCAGCTCAATTTGCTTCATCTTCATTTCCGTCAACTTGGAATTGCAAAGCTTATCTGTAAAAGCTGTCGAGAGATGATGATGCTTCCCACGATTGTGAATAGCAGCTTTAGAAGATTTACCTCCGGAGGGTTGACAGTTCATAAGTAACTCCTGAGATTAGGTCAATCAGCGCGCCCTGATTTACCCTCAAAATTTAACTAACCTCGCCCAAGAGTATCTAACGCAGATAAAATTACCTTTACAGCACTAAAAACGGAAGATGTTTGATTCTGTATGCCAGGAACCGGATTTGAACCGGTGACACGAGGATTTTCAGTCCTCTGCTCTACCAACTGAGCTATCCCGGCAGATGTTTGTCTTTTCAACGATTTTCTACTATAGCAAACCTTACTAATAATTGCAAGCTTTTAGGAAAATTTTTTGCCGCACCTTTTCCACAACCTTGTCCAACCGAAAGTTCCTATAAATACCACAAACTGAACTAAAACGATACTAGGGCCAGAAGCAAAATTAAAAAGACCCGAGACAATCATACCAATGATACTAGTAGCAGAACCGATAAGCACCGACAACAGTAAAAAGCGACGAAAGTGATGGCTGATAAGTTTAGCAGTAGAAGCGGGTATGACCAAAAATGCATTGACAAGCAAAACCCCAACAGCTTTAATAGCTACAGCCACAGCTAGTGACAACAAGACAATAAAACAATATCGATGTAACTCAACTGCAATTCCTTGAACTTTTGCTACTGCTGGGTTGAGAGTTAACAAGATTTGCTGTCCCAAAGTAGAAAATAAAAATATGGCACTGGCTGCAAGTAGCAGCACAGTTAAAATCAGGTCTTTACGGTCGATAGCAAGAATATCTCCAAACAGCACTGCCATTAAGTTGCCGCGATATCCTTGGATCAAGCTGCTTAATATAATACCAATCGCTAATGCTCCGGAGAGGATGATACTTAGAATGCTGTCACTGGCCAAATCAGTCTTCTCAATGAAGTAGAGAACAATTACACCAAAAGCTAAGCTCGAAGGCAGTAGCATCCAAGTAGGATTTAACTGTAGCAGTACACCCAAAGTTATACCTACCAAGGCTGCATGACCTACAGCATGACTAAAAAAAGATAACTGGCGTAAGGTGACAAAGCTACCAAGCAAACCACCAAGCATTCCCATCAGTACAGCACCAACTATTGCCCGCTGCATAAAGGGATATTGTAGCAATGCCACTAATTCGCTGATAGTGGTGACGGCAAAGAAATTCATACTAAGGATTTAATGATGGTGTTGGTAACGACTAAATCCTGGTCCGTAGGTCGCTAAAAGATTTGCAGCTGAAAGAGCAATTGCAGGAGCTCCTGTGCAAATAATAGTTTGGTTGAGGCAAATCACGCGATCGCAATAGTTGCTGACCATATTAATATCATGGGAAACTTGCAATACCGTCCAGCCTTCCTCCTGCTTCAGTTCATTGAGCAAAGTATAAAAATCTGCTGTACCTTGCACGTCTACTCCGGCAAACGCTTCATCCAATATTAACAGCTTTCTAGGCATTACCAAACAATAAGCTAGTAAAACCCGCTTGAGTTGTCCGCCACTGAGGGTTCCTATTGCTTGATTTCGCAAATGATAAGCATCAGTACGTCGCAAAGCAGCAGCTACAGCTGCTGTTTTTTCCTGATTTTGCGGCGATATCCTTGCTATAGTTGCAAAAACCCAGGAAAATTTTCCTTGTTTTTTTTGTCGCTGTATCTCTTTATAATTCTTATTCCATCCCAAACCTACTAATTCAGCAACGGAAATAGGAAAGCTGCGATCGAAGATAAAATGCTGAGGTATATATCCCAACTGATGGCGTAAATTTCCTAATTTAGAAGTGGGACGACCAAATATTTCAATTTGACCAGAACTGCGCGGAATTAAATCCAAAATTGCTTGTACCAACGTACTTTTACCAGCACCATTAGGACCCACTATTGCTGTGTTTGTTCCCGACAATAATTCAAAAGAAACATCTCTAATAGCTTGATAATTTCCTTGATATACAGTCAATCCTTCCACTTTTAAAATTGTAATCTTATCAGTCATTAGTGTTAATACGAGAAAAATTGACAAAATTTATTTACAAGCTGACACCAAGGTTTGTAAGTTCTTTTTCATGGCCTGAAAATAATGCTGTGGATCGGTAGGTCCGGTTTCTAATGAATCTAAGGGACGCAAAGTTAAATTTAAGTCTCTAGAAAGGCTTGTCAGCAGTTTATTATCCGTTCCTGGTTCACCAAACAAAGCTTTAACTCTGTATTTTTTCACCGCATTAACTGCTTTTTGCACATCTGCAGGCGTGAGTTGCTCTTCGGGAATTTCTACCACTGCTACTTGCTTGAGATTGTAGCGTTTTGCCAAGTACGGATATGCATCGTGGAAGGTAACAAAGGTACAGCTAGGATATTTTTGTAAAGTCTGCTGAAATTCTTGATTTAAACTTTCCAATTGCTTGATATAGGTAGCTGCATTTGCTTCGTAGGTAGATTTATTGGTAGGATCTGCTGCTATCAATCCATCTCGAATATTAATAACTTGTTGTTTTGCTAAAACAGGATCTAGCCAAACATGTGGGTTTCCGGTGGCGTGTTCGTGCTGTTTTTGGCTTGTTTCCACCACCGGTGAAACCTGTTGCAAAGGCTGAATACCTTTACTAGCGTTTATTTCTATTAATTTTGGATTACGAGCGTTTTTGACTGTCTCTTCCAGAAATTCTTCCAGTCCCAAGCCGTTTTTGACAAGTACATTCGCTTGAGCGATCGCTTTGACATTTTCAGGTTTGGCTTGATATTCGTGCACTTCCGTACCGGGTGGTACTAATATTTCCACCTCTGCTGCATTTCCAGCTACTGCCTTACTAAACCAATACATTGGTAAAAACGTTGCCACCACTTTTATTTTCCCTGCTTGAGATGCAGATAAAACCTGCTGTGCTCGTGGTGATGGTTGTTTAGTTTCTACGCGATCGGTGTTTGTTTGGCTGCAACCACTAGTAGCAGACAAAAAGACTATCAACGCCATTAAGGATAGCAAACCATTGCTGTGCTGAAAAAGACAAAAAAATCCCTGCACTGCACTCCATACTTTCCACAAAGACGCCCCCCAAGGAGGTTGTTCGCAATTTTTTTGTAGCCTTTCGTACAAGTAAAGAAAGTTTCTTCGAACTGTTGTTAACTCGGAAAATTGCCCGTTTCTGGTCTTTAGGAGTATTTTCTTCTCTGTAATCATAAGGAGTTTAATTTGTCAAAAACTGAATTGACAATGTGTTTGTTCTGATTATACAATAATAATCATTCTAATTAGAGAATGATAATCATTTTTAAAAAGCATGTTAAAAATTACATTCTTTCTTTCCACCTTCTACCTTCGCAAGGTAAAAATAACAACATCTTTTCCTAATAGTTGCTCGCTTCTTTTCTGCAAAGTTGGTCGCCTAATAGTGATGTCAGGATTTTTTTGGTAACAAACTTGCTCAAAGCTGGTAAATTAATTGAGAATCCTTTTTAATAAAACCTCCTTTCAAAAAACAAACAAAGGAGAATTATAGAAAGTGTGAGGAAGAAAATGCAGAAATTTTGGCAATCTCTACTAACTAGCCCGGCGGTATTTGGCACAATACTCATTGTTAGCTTTGCCGCAGCTGCACAGGAGGTGGAAAGACCCATTGCAAAAGAAACGATCCCATCGCCAACAACAGTCACTTCCCAACAGGAAGTTGACGACACTGCTCAACAACAAGCGCAGGTAACTTCAGTTTCCCAACTGTCAGATGTACAACCAACAGACTGGGCGTTTACTGCTTTGCAATCTTTAGTAGAGCGCTATGGATGCATAGCTGGATATCCGAATAGTACCTATCGCGGTAATCGGGCGATGACGCGGTATGAATTTGCAGCGGGTTTAAATGCTTGTCTGGATCGCGTCAACGAACTGATTGCTACCGCTACCGCTGATTTGGTAAAGAAAGAAGATTTGGCAACATTACAAAGGTTGCAAGAAGAATTTGCAGCAGAATTGGCGACTGTGCGCGGTCGCGTGGATGCATTAGAAACAGCAAATGCTCAACTAGAAGCCAACCAATTTTCTACCACCACCAAACTCAATGCGGAAGTAATTTTTGCATTAGCGGGAGTAGCTGCAGGAGATGACGCCACAGGAAGAAAAATAGCTCGCAATTCGATTTTGGCCGATAGAATTCGTCTGAACCTCGACACCAGTTTTACAGGCAAAGATTTACTCAGAACTCGACTGCAAGCTACAAATCTTAATCCTTTTTCTGGTACCTCTACATTTACGCCGGAAGGAGATTTTCGATTTGCTGGCGGTGCTTTCAGCGACGACAACAACAACAGCGTTGGTATAGATGCACTGTTGTATCAGTTTCCCCTTGGAGAAAAAACAACTGTTGTAGTGGAAGCTAATGCGGGTGCAGTGGATGATTTTACTAACACAGTTAATCCCTATCTAGATGGAGATGGGGGTAGCGGCGCCCTTTCTCATTTTGGTACTCGCAACCCAATTTACTATTTACTCAACGGTACTGGTCTGGGGTTGAGACACGAGTTCAATAAGAATTTTGAACTGAGTTTGGGTTATTTAGCAAACAATGCCGCAGTTCCTGAAAAAAAAGCTGGTTTGTTCGATGGTCCTTATGGTGCGATGGCACAGTTAACTATCAAACCTAGTGAAAAATTAACCCTTGGTTTGACTTATATAAATGCCTACAATAATGATTTCACTGCTAATGGCAGTACGGGTAGCAATCGAGCAAACTTACGTTCTGCTTTACTTAACAACCCCAATTTACCAGCTGCTTTAGCTCCCTTTTCTGGTCTTGAAGTACCGGTGTCGAGCAATTCCTACGGTGCACAAGCATCTTGGCAACTGAGCGATCGATTTATCTTAGGTGGTTGGGTTGGTTATACCAATACTCGCAATCTCTCAACTAAAGGAGGTCAAATCGATCGAGGAACGCTTGAGATTTGGAACTGGGCAGTTACTTTAGCGTTTCCCGATCTCGGTAAAAAAGGTAATTTAGCAGGAATCATCGTTGGTATGGAGCCTAAGGTTACTGGTTCAACGATTAGCAGTATTAGTAAAGATAGAGACACTTCGTATCATATAGAAGCATTCTACCAGTATCAGGTCAACGACCACATTACCATTACTCCGGGAATTATCTGGTTGACGGCGCCGGATCACAACAACGATAACGACGATGCTGTCATTGGTGCGTTGAGAACTACTTTTACTTTCTAGTTCAGTGGAAGGGTGCAAATAAACAGTTGCTACAGTGTAACACTGACCTACCTAAAAAAAGACCAGCCTATCAGTGCTGGTCTTGCATGGAAAATTTCTTTTATGCGTTGTCTTCTCAATAGAGAAATACCCAGACTTTGCGTTCCCAAACTGCAGCGGGCAATTTTTCTTAACAATTATTGTAACAGCCAGCACAAATTTCTAGTAGAAAAACAAGCAACAAAAAGCAGGAATGTCAGTTACTGAGTTTTTACTAATTGCGGTTGTCCCCAAATAATTCGTTCCTGTTTGTAAATAGCAATTCCTGGCTTGGCTTTTTTGGGTTTGTAGACATTTTTCGGCTGGGTGTAAACTACCGGTACTCGATCGCTTTGGCGAGCGCGACTGTAGTAAGCAGCAAGATTAGCAGTAAATTGTAAATCAATTTCTTCTGGAACAGCACCGGGTTCTAGTCGTAACAGTACGTGACTACCGGGAATTTCTTGGGCGTGAAACCACAAATCGTAATCTCCAGCAATACGAAATGTTAATTGGTCATTCTGGCGGTTGTTACGCCCGATTAACACTTCCCAGCCGTTAGGGGTGCGATAACGGTAAAAGTTATTACTATTTTGGCTGCTAGGGCGACTGCGATATACGGGATCTTCTAAGTAACCTTGCTGAATAAGTTCGTCGCGGATTTCTTCTAGAGTTTGTAAATCTTCAGGTGTTTGGTAGTCTTGGATTTGAGCGATCGCTGCTTCTACCTGTTCTAAATACTTTATCTCTAAATTCACGTCTGCCAGGAGGGGTTCGATAGCACAGCGAGCGCGTTTGAGTTTTTGATGCTGTTTGTAGAGATTTTGAGCGTTTTGCACAGCATTTTTATCTGGTTCGAGCGGGATTTTTACTGGTTGACCAGTTTCAAAATCAGCAAGGATAATTTCCTTCATCCCTGCTTTCCACTCTTGTAAATGGGCCATTAGCAAATCTGCTTTGATTCGGTATTCATCGGCGCGATCGGACTGCTGCAAGCGCTGCTGAAAATTTTCAGCTTTGAATCGCAATTTTTCGAGAAGATTACTGAGTTTCTGACTCAGTTGATGTTTGAGTTGCAAAAAGGTCTGTTGATTGAGTTCATCCGTATAGTATCGATTGATTAATTCCTGGATATTACTCGCAGACTTGATTTTATTCCAACCGAGTACGGTATATCCCGAGCTAGTCCACCCTGGTTGGAATTTTTCACTGGCCAGAGCTTGCAGCCATTGTTGCCAGTAGGTAAATAATCTTTGCCATTCTTCTGGTTTAAGATGATCGGTTGTGGTTTGCGGATCGATTTTGGCTACCTGCAGCATTGATTCTACGAGTGCTGGAGAAAGACCGCGATAGGTTTTTAGCAATTGTTGCTTAATAGTCCCTGGTATGAGGCTAATTTGTTGTTGCCAATGGTGTTGAGATTCGCTCAAACTGGGTATGGCAGTTGTCAGGCTAGGTGGTGTTTCATAAGGTTGTCCGGTGAGAATGGGACGGACGCTGGATTTTTGTTGGTTTACTTGACGGGCGGCGGTGATGATGATGTTGTTGGCGTCGGTAAGAATAACGTTGCTGTATTTGCCCATAATTTCAATATATAAATGATATTGGGGATCTTCTCCCGGACGCCGGGCAAATTGTAAATCAATAGCGCGTTCCCAAATGGCGAGGTTTTCTATTGCTACTAAAGCCAAACCACCTAATTGATGAACTAGTTGTTGACTAAAGGTAAAGGTATCTGGTGTGCGTGGAGGCGGATCGCCAACGTGCAGGCGAGCAGCTTGGGGATGCCAAGAAATTTCCAACCAACCGCGCCTTTGCAGCGTACGCAGCGCCATAGAAATAGTGTAGCGATCGCGTTGGTAAACTTGTTCCAAACGCGATGGTAACCAATGAGCGCGAATATCGCTACACACTGCTTGTAGAGTCGTAAAGTCGAATGTTTGCACAACGATTTGTCGTTGATGAAAAGGCTTTGATAGTCACTAAATGCCTATCTTCTTAAATATAAACAAATATGAACGTTATGCTGTACGGTACTTTTGTCTTTGCTAGATCACATGATGGGCAAAAAACTGAGAGTGGCTGAAACTGCCACTCTCGACTACATCATCCCTGATAGGTTCTGTGTTTGAAAAACTAACTCCCTAGTCTTTGCATAATTATTTCATTAGCAATAACAAAAGCCATAGCAAGTTACGAACTGAGTAACAGCGGTTGTTTTTCTTCAACTGCTGTGGAGTGCAAAATCTCAGTGTACAAATCAGCCAGTTGAGTTGCGACGCCATCCCAGCTGAACTTGCTTTCTACTCGTTTTCTACCGTTTTGACCTAATTTATCTCGCCACTGGGGATTGTTGAGAATTCGGTCGATAGCGTTGGCAAAAGCATCCACATCCTGTGGTGGTGCTAGCAAACCAGTTTCTTCAGGAATGACAGTGAACTGAAGTCCGCCGACGTTGCTTGCTACTACTGGTGTATAACTTGCCATTGCTTCAATGGCCACTAGTCCAAAAGGTTCGTAGTGACTGGGAACAACGCAAACATCAGCAGCAGCGTAGTAACTTGGCAAGATTTCCTGACTGAGGCGACCGGGGAGAGTAGTAATATCTTGCATGCCCAATTCGGCAATAATTTCTTCAATGCGTTCGCGTTCTAGACCGTCACTTTGACCTGGTACGCTACCACCGCCAATGATGAGCTTTATATTTGGATGATTGCGAAATTGAGACCGAGCTACCGCTCGCACCAGGGTTTCTATACCTTTACGCGGATCGAAGCGTCCTACGTACAATACTATTTTGTCTTCGCTGCCAAATCCCAATTGCTTTCTAGCAGCTTGACGGTCTATACAACCAAATTGCTGCACATCAGTACCGCAGGGAATGATATCGATGTGACCTTTTGTGGAGACAAGCGATCGCATGTGCTCTTTTTCTTGTGGACTTGTCGCTACGATTCGCTCCGCTGTCTCCAAAACTTCTTTTTCAACTGCTAAGCGCGTACTGGCAATCAAAGGAATTGTTTTGACAGTATTGTACTTAACCGCTCCTAAGGAATGATATGTATGAACTTGCTTGCTGCCTTGGATTTTCTTTAATTGCATCCCTACCCAGCTTGAGAGCCAGTAGTTAGTGTGAATTAATGGATATGTGATATTGTTTTCTTTTTGAAAAGCCAGAAAATTCTTCACAAATTCTGGCAAATTTCCAAAAAGATTATCTCTGGGTATGTATTCCAAACTACCCGCTTGTAAGCGTATGGTTCGGCAATTGGGACTGTGCTGAACTATTGTTTGCTGTTGTGCGCTTACTTTGCGGGTAAACATGTCAACTTGCCATCCCAGTCGGGCTAGTGCTTCGCCCACATTCCGGACGTAAACATTTTGCCCTCCTGCTTCTTCTTTACCTATTTCAATAGCTGGATCGCCGTGGACTGAAATCAAGGCGATGCGTTGCTTGGTTGTGGAGTTCATAGTTTGTTGGTTTCTGAATGGAACGAGGTTTAAGGCAGATAATGACTTTGTTTTGCCTTTACGACCTCAATTTTCTGGAAAGTTTAAGCAACTTTATTTTAATTTAATATGTCTAACATTTTTATACATCTACTACCAGAGGTAAAGTCAATATTTAAGTATTTTTACTAAATTATTTTCTTTTTAAAAGCAATATTTTTATCTCTAGATTTTCTAATCTTACCCAAGTGTCTGAGAATTAAGATGTATCTCATTAAACTTTAATGGCTCCTAGAAATTTTCTGTTGGACCGGCAAAAAATTTTATCCGTCATTTTTACTTAGTATCTAATCTGACTTTTATTTTTTCCCATAGGCACTGGAAAATTATTTGTATTTTTATATACAAAAATTTGAAGGGCGATTTTTAGTAAAAAAGCATTTAGCAATAATAAGTCCGTAGCGATATTGACACTTTGCTTCTCAAAATGTAAGGAGGAGACTTACGTTTCTTTAGAAGTGCCTTTGTGTGTAGCACTAGTATTGTTTTGCCTTTGGGTGGGGCTGTGATGATAGTGTTGGTAATGGCTAGCGATCGCGACTGTTGGCACAATTAAAAACGGACCGGCGCAAACACATGCAAACACTCAATTAGCTACTGCGGTTGCAATTCGACCAACAGTTGCGATCGCGCTTACCAACAATAGCTGCAATTTGCTTCTGCTCGGCAACCACCAGAAAAATAATTAAAAATTAAAAATTCAATTTGCTAAGGTTGCTTTTGAATTTTTAATTTTTAATTGCTGTTTTTGCCGACAGATTAACTGGTAGTTTGTGCGGCCAGCATTTGCTTTAGCTTTTCTAATTCTGAGGCCCAGCGGGGATCTGGACGAATAGCTTCTGTTTCGTTGGAAGTATTTTCTTTAGCGCTACCACCACCACCGCGGCGAGATTTTTTAGATTTTTTGCTTTCTTTGCTGGTGTTGGGACTAGAACTGGCGTTACTACCAGAATTAGCCGTGGTTTTAGCAGCTGGTTGTTCCTCGTTATCTTCTCCTTTAGTGCGAGGGAGTGCCTTTTCTATTTTGATCGCAGAGTCTTTGAACAATTGACCGTTGTACTTTTCAATAATATGGTCTGCTTGTTCGTCGTTGTTTACAGTAATAAAACCGAAGCCACGACATTTACCAGTTTTACGGTCTTTAATCAATTTCGTGGTGACACTATCACCTTCCTCTGCAAAAACTGCTTGCAGTTCTTGACGATCTATCTCTTCTTTAGGCAGGTTGCCGATGTACAGGCGAACGGACATAAACTAAACCTCCAGAGTGGATTGAAAAAACTATTGGGCAAAAAATGACAACTTGGTTTTGGCTTTTGGTTGATGCTGTTGCATACACTGTGCCGCGAACCAGTTTTTTTACTCAAAACTTTTAACGTATACAATACAGTTTTTACCAGAATCAAGCTTGTTTAATACAAAAGCGTACACTGCGCTGATAACACCTTTATTCTAAAAAATTATAAATTTTACAGTTGAGTGCTAATGAAAGGAAATGCCTGCAATATCCTTTGGAGAATGAAACGCCATTTCTTACATTATCATGGTATTTTTTGCGTATCTAGTTCAGGACACACATTTCCAATATTGATATGAGAGCATCGTAACATAAAATACTTTTTTTCTAAAGCTTGACACGTCGGCAAACAAAAACCAGCCACTGGCTGGTTTACTTGCTGCTGTGTTGGGAGGATAAAAGGGGATCGATTGGCGCAAGGCAGCCAAGATGGGTAACTAAGCTAAGTAGCTGAGTTATGTTGGTTGCTAAGTTTATGTAAATAAATGTAACACTTTTCGTCACTAATTGCAACCTTTGTTTACAAATCGCTGTTTGCTTTGGAAAACTAGCCTTTGAGAAGAATGTAAGCTCCCCAAACTTCAGCGGCTACTGCTAGAACGAGCGACCAAATAGGATGGTAGCTGTTTAAGATTTTTCCGCTTTGAGTTTGTAGGGTTTGGATATCAATCCAGGGTGTTGCTCCCCGACGCAACCAACCCGTGATGGTGACTTGTCGGCCAATCAAATCTTGAGCTTGGGTAGATTTTCGCAGCCCGGGAATGTAATGTAACTTTATCAATCCCGTTGGGGATTGCAGAATTAAATCTTGTCCGAGGTAGTTACTAATGCCTTGACGACCCAATAATTTACCTACTAAACGTACGCTGATGCTATCGATGGGAAGTAAAGCAGGGTTGGTTAATATACTGGTCAAATTTTCCTCAGTTTGTGCGGTTGTGGCTTTAATATCTGGGAAGAAAGAATTTATTCGCACGCTTGTGCCAATACTAAACCCAATGGCCATGCAACCTGTAAGGTAATGCCAGTCATCGTAGATCCACTTCAAGTTTAAAATTCCCAGTGCAAATGCTATTTGCCAAGCTAACCAAATCAAAACTGCAACCACGATACCTAAGGGAATTCCCAAAAAGGGAGCGATCTGTAGTAAAAAAGACTGCAGCTTGACCGTACAAAAGGGGGGTTGCTCGAGATATAATTCCGGTGCTACATGCCACTGACGAGCTATTTGACACAACCTTTGCAGACGCTCGCCCAAAAGAGGGTGAGTATTGTTAATTACAAACCAGCGCCGGTAAGGATGAAAGCAATCCCACATCAGCAAAGATTCAAAGGTGGTGTGGGAAGCAATGGTACCCAAATACAAACTCTGCTTGTAGCCTACCGGAAGGACTATATTTAAGCTTTCTAGTCTCCAATCGGTACATTGCTGCTGTTGGATATCTTCGGAAATGCCAACGGCCGTTTTCAGCAAAGCACGGACAAGTCCGTTGGGATTACCTGTCACTTCTGCACTGGTGCGATCGCTGTGGTAAAGTCGCAGTTGGGATAACCACAAAGCAGTTCCCACAAGCAAACACCAAAGACAGTAGAGCAAACTTGCCAGAATACCGAAAAACAAACGCCACTTCTGCTTTTGAGTTCTATCTCCCCACCCAGCCATTTGCATGTAAACTAGGTAAACCGGAATTGTTACCAGCAGTACCAACGACATTACCGTACAATCCCGATTGGCAATGTGCCCCAATTGACTGGCATAGATGGTGGCGATTTCTTCGTCAGTTAGTTGCTCTAGCAATCCTTGACTAACGACAATGCGGGCATTGCGAGATAAATAACCGTAGGTAAAAGCAACGGGAGCAGCGATCGCTACAACGCGTAATTTTGGTATCTGCCAACTTCGTTGTTGGCAATAACGTTGCAATACCCGCACCGTTTCCTTGCTGTGGCGATGTAGTGTATCCTTGTCTAACAATCGCTGCTGGTAAAATGCAGTTAGCAACCAATCCAATAGCCAGGGAGACAAACAAGTTAAAAGCAGCAGCAAAACTAGCAAAAAGATATTGAGACTGCTGTAGTCTACATGTATTGGCTCGACCAAGGGAAGTCTGGCCAAGATGTTGTTGGTAAATTGCACCAACCACACCAATAATGTCCGGATTACCCAAAACAGTGCTAAAAATGTTCCTATTTCTAATAACCACAATAGCTTTAAGCCCCGCTTTGGCAAAGGTTGCCACACTTTTGCACGTCCTGCATGCCGCCAGTATATGCCCTTGGGCTTGGTTTTTTCCTGATTAATGGTTGCACCAGCAGACTGGGACGATGCATTAGTTGTTAGCTGCGAATTATTGTTCGCTTTCTGGGTAGGTTGCTGCGTGTGAATTGCCAAACTTCCAGTGTCTTGCTCGTTTTCGACTTTGTCGTGCTGAAAGTTCCCTGGGAATGTATGAGCAGTAACAGGTGGAGCAGGTGGTAAATCCTTAAGGGTAACAAATCCCGTCACCTCTGGCTCATTGTGAAGTTTTTTTAATTTTGGGAGCGTTGCTTGTGCCCATTGTTGAACTTGGACATGTTCGTTTTCACATAAAGCTTCACATAAGGCGATCGCTTTTGGTAGTTCATCAGTGCGTGCATAAATTACAACCAAGCCAATTTGAGCTTGGACAACTTCCGTGCGATCGCCTGCTGTGGTAGCGACTTTTTCTAGTATTGCTTTTGCTTTTTGGTAATCTTCTTGCTTGAGGGCGGTTAAACCAGCCTTCAAAGATGCTTCTGGATGTGAAGGCATAGTCTTGTTGCAGTTGTCATATATATTTTGTTGCTTTTTGGCAATTATTAATCTAAGGTTTAAAAAAACAGACAAAACCAAGCAAACAACCACCGCCAACCACTAATTATTTTCTAGCGGTTTGGAAGTGGAAATGACTGGAGCAGTTGCACTTAATTTTAAGTTGGGGTGGTCTTGTTGCAGTTGGTTGCAGTTCCACTCGTTGCGGAACAACAAAACGGGACGTCCCATACTGTCTTTGACTACAGTTGTGTTGAACAAGCGTCCGAGCTGGTGCAAAGTCTCCCAACCGCCTTCGACCCAACGCGCAACGCTGTAAGGTAATAACTCTAGCTGGGTTTCCACTCCGTATTCATTTTGCAAGCGGAACTGCACCACTTCAAATTGCAACTGACCTACTGCAGCCAAAATGGGATCGCGCTTGGATTCATCCACCGAATACATTATTTGTACAGCTCCTTCTTCACGCAATTCCAAAACACCTTTTTGAAATTGCTTGAATTTGGAAGGATTGGGGTTGCGCAGAACCGCAAACAATTCTGGGGAAAAATAAGGAATACCCTCGTATTCCAATTTTTGCCCGGTGTAAATAGTATCGCCAATGGCAAAAACTCCCGGATTGTTCAAACCGATCACATCCCCCGGGTAAGCTACATCTATTGATTCCCGTTCTTGAGCAAAAAGTTTTTGCGGACGAGACAGACGAATTATTTTACCCGTGCGGGCGTGATTAACCGTCATGTCTTTTTCAAATTTACCGGTACAAACGCGGACAAATGCTACGCGATCGCGATGTTTGGGGTCCATATTTGCTTGCAGTTTGAAAACAAACCCAGAAAACTCTGGATAGGTTGGAGGTAGTTCACCAAGGCTGCTTTTGTGGGAACCAGGCTGGAGAGCATACTCGAGGAAGTAGTTTAGGAATAACTCTACCCCAAAATTAGTCATGGCACTACCAAAAAAGACTGGCGTCATTTTGCCTTGATGTACCAACTGTAAATTTAGTTCTGGCCCTACTCCTTCTAACAGTTCTAAATCGTTCTTTAATTGATAGTATAAGTCCTGTTCCAGAAGTTCTTCGATTTTAGGATCGCCCAAGTCCACTACTCGATCTAGTGCTTCTTTGCTTCCATGGGCGCTTCTCTCGAATAAATGTATTTGTTGCTTGATGCGGTCAAATATACCTTGAAAGCGATCGCCCATGCCAATTGGCCAGTTAACTGCGTATGTTTGCAACTTCAATTCTTGTTCGATCTCGTCCAAAAGTTCCAAAGGCTCTCTTCCCGGGCGATCGAGTTTGTTGACAAATGTAAAGATGGGAATACCCCGCATCTTACACACTTCAAATAATTTCCGCGTTTGGGGTTCTAAGCCTTTGGCTGCATCAATTAGCATCACGGCGTTATCTGCAGCTGCCAAAGTTCTATAAGTATCTTCACTGAAGTCTTGGTGCCCGGGAGTATCCAATAAATTAATATGGCAGCCTCGGTATTCGAATTGCAACACCGTCGAGGTAATCGAAATTCCCCGCTGCTGTTCCATCGCCATCCAGTCGGAGGTAGCTTTGCGCTGTGCTCGCCGCGCTTTTACTGCACCAGCTTCGTGAATTGCACCTCCGTATAACAGTAATTTTTCCGTCAGCGTGGTTTTTCCGGCATCGGGGTGAGAAATAATTGCAAAATTGCGACGACGTTTCACTGCTTGTTGCAATTCTAACTGAAGCTCGGTTGACATAATTGTCTCTAACTGTAACTTAACTTAACTTAACTTTTTTCAACTTTAGCGAGTCTTTTAATCTTAAGACAATGATGCTCGTGATAGGGTCTTAATATAACTACAAGCTCAAAGCATGAGGTAAGAAGAATGTACGACACGGATAGGCGAAAGCTTTTATCAGCGTTGTCCCACGGAGCAATTTTTTTCAGTACAACCTTTGTCTCTGTTGGTCTACCAATTTTCATATTGTTTATTTCAGAGGACCCTGTTGTCAAAGAGAATGCCAAAGAGGCAATTAATTTCCACTTCAATGTTTGGTTCTATGGAATAATTATTGGTGTGTTAGTTTCGATATCTTTTGGTTTACTTTTTCCTTTGGCAGGAATTGGCTTTTTACTCCATTGGGGACTAACAATTTGGGCGCTGTTCCACGTTCTTACCAATCCAGACAAACCCTTTCGCTATCCTTTTATTTTCCGCCTGCTCTAAGGACGGACGTTGCTTGCCAGCCAATTTTCACAATCAAATCGCTGCTAATCCCAAATAAATGATGGGTAATGTATTTGATGCCCAATTACTATTTGACCTCACACTTGTTCTTTGGTGAAAAAGCTCATACTGATTTCTTCATCAAATCCCCCTCTGATTATGGTAATTTCATCCAAGAAAGGCAAGCAAGCTGTAAAATACAAAATTGCCCTACGGCATCGGCAGTAGGGCAGAAAGAGGACAGTTAAGCACTTTTTGCAGTGTGTCCTGGCAGAAAGAGGTTTAGTTCTAGATTTGTGACGGTTTGTCTTTTGTCCATTAGCCTTTTTATTTAATTTCTACAAATTTATGTTTCCCCAACATCGTCCTCGTCGCCTGCGTACCCACCCCCAACTGCGCCGCATGGTACGCGAAACCGTATTAAATACAAGCGATTTAATTTACCCTTTGTTTGCTGTCCCAGGAGAGGGAATTGCCAACGAAGTAAAATCTATGCCGGGTGTCTTCCAATTATCGGTTGATAAAATTGTTGCAGAAGCCAAAGAAGTTTACGAACTAGGCATTCCTGCTATCATTTTGTTTGGAATTCCAGAGGAAAAAGATCCGGAAGCTACCGGTGCTTGGCACGATTGCGGTATCGTCCAAAAAGCTGCTAGCGCCGTCAAAGAAGCACTGCCCGATCTCATTGTAATTGCTGATACTTGTCTTTGTGAATATACCAGCCACGGCCATTGCGGTTACCTGCAAGTAGGCGACCTGACAGGAAGAGTTTTGAACGACCCCACCCTTGAGTTACTTAAAAAAACTGCCGTTTCTCAGGCCAGAGCTGGAGCAGATATCATTGCACCATCCGGAATGATGGATGGATTTGTCCAAGCGATTCGTACTGCTTTGGATGAAGCAGGATTTCAAGATACACCTATCTTATCTTACGCTGCCAAGTACGCTTCGGCTTATTACGGTCCTTTCCGAGATGCCGCAGAATCAGCGCCGCAGTTTGGCGATCGCCGCACCTATCAAATGGACCCCGCAAACGCCCGTGAAGCCCTCAAGGAAATTGAACTAGATGTGGCTGAAGGTGCTGACATGCTCATGGTGAAACCAGCTTTAGCTTACATGGATATTATCTGGCGTGTCAAGCAAGCAAGCAATTTACCGGTTGCTGCTTACAATGTTTCCGGCGAATACTCGATGGTCAAAGCAGCTGCTCTTAATGGCTGGATCGACGAACAGCGCGTGGTAATGGAAACTTTAACCAGCCTCAAGCGCGCCGGTGCTGACATGATTTTGACCTATCACGCCAAAGATGTGGCACGGTGGTTGCAATAAACTTTAGTCTTAACTTTCAAAACAGTCAATCTCGATCTCGCGCTCAGGTACAAAGACGCAAAATTATTTTGATGTGTTTTGGTGTCTGAGGGTGAGATTGTTGTTTGGTTAGAAATTAATCTTTCAAAACTTTGAAATTACAGAAGTTGGCTTTTCTCTCCCCAACGGCGGCGATCGCTTAGAAATTAATAAAATAATATAGTTAATAATATATTTGCAGTTGGCATTTTTACGTCAACTACCTTCATCAAATGTACTTAACATAAATTTAAAGGAGTATAAGGATATGGATATGCAAGTCCTGAGAGAACGTGCGGGACTTAGTCGTGCAGAAGTTGCCTTCAGGCTTGCAGTTAGTGAAACCAGCGTCCGCAACTGGGAAGCAGGACGCACTGAACCGACAATGACGCCGAAAAAGTATTTAGAAGTTTTGCGCTTATTTAAATGTACACCAGAAGAGTTAGCTGCAGCTAGTGAAAAATCAATTAATCAAAGACACAAGCGCAAGCCAGGAAGACCGCCACGCTTTGATAATAACCAAGTAACTCAGGTTACTTCAACCTCCGATATTCCTACGGCGAAGATGGAATTATAGATTTCCTCGAATATTTTATGAGTATATTTTTATACCAATAAATCCTTCTGGTCAAGAAACAAATAATTTGATACTACCTTATTTAAATATTATGGGTCTAGTTTAATCTTAGAAATAGAATTTTATCCAGCACGAAGCAGTCTTTGACAAGCAACCAGTGCGATTGCTCACCGTATTGGGAGCACAAGCGCGATAAGATTCTAAAACATCGATTGCACAAGAGGTCTAATGGCAGAAACACTATTGTTCAACGCCCTGCGAGAAGCCATTGATGAAGAAATGGCGCGTGACTCCAGCGTATTTGTACTTGGTGAAGATGTAGGACACTATGGTGGTTCCTACAAAGTTACCAAAGATTTATATAAAAAATACGGCGAATTACGAGTTTTAGATACCCCGATTGCTGAAAACAGCTTTACTGGCCTAGCAGTAGGCGCAGCCATGACTGGTTTGCGACCGATTATCGAAGGTATGAACATGGGCTTTTTGCTTCTTGCCTTCAACCAAATAGCTAACAATGCTGGAATGCTGCGCTACACCTCCGGTGGAAACTTCAAAATACCCATGGTAATTCGCGGTCCTGGAGGTGTGGGACGGCAACTGGGAGCAGAACATTCCCAAAGGTTGGAAGCTTACTTCCAAGCCGTACCTGGCTTAAAGATTGTCGCTTGCTCCACGCCTTACAACGCCAAGGGGCTGCTCAAGGCAGCTATCCGTAATGATAACCCAGTGTTGTTTTTTGAACACGTTCTGCTTTACAACTTGAAAGAAAATATTCCAGAACACGAATATTTACTACCTCTGGATCGAGCGGAGATAGTACGTCGCGGTAAAGATGTAACAATTTTGACCTACTCTCGCATGCGACATCACGTTCTGCAAGCCGTAAAAACTTTAGAAAAAAAAGGCTACGACCCGGAAGTGATAGATTTAATATCTCTTAAGCCTTTGGATATGGATACAATAGGGGCATCCGTGAAAAAAACCCATCGGGTCGTAATTGTAGAAGAATGCATGAAAACAGGGGGCATTGGAGCAGAAATTATTGCTTCCATTAACGATCGCTTTTTTGATGAACTAGACGCACCCGTGCTGCGGCTTTCTTCCCAAGATATTCCCACACCTTACAACGGTACGTTAGAAAGACTCACGATCGTCCAGCCAGAGCAAATTGTCGAAGCTGTAGAAAAAATGGTTACCTTGCAAGTTTAATAACTGCTTGATGGTTAATTGCTATCGATTATCAAGTAATTAACCATTGCCAACCAACTCGCTCCCAACTAACAGCCCAAAGAGGTTATCATAACGTTTGTCGCCGCAAGTGATGGTATGCAAAGACAGCGATCGCTACTAGCCTTAATTTTAGTTTTAGTAATTGCCGCAATTGTGGTAATAGCCACAATTCCCATATCCCTAGGATTGGACTTACAAGGAGGTTCCCAGCTAACAATTCAGGTGAAAACAACGCCAGAAATTCCCCGCATTGGCGAACGAGAATTGGAAGCTGTTAAAAAAGTAGTAGAAGGACGAATTAACAGTCTAGGCGTCTCCGAACCAATAATCCAAACGGTCGGACAAGACAAAATCCTAGTACAGCTACCAGGAGTAAACGATCCCCAACAAGCAGAACGAATCTTGGGCGGTACGGCGCAATTAGAGTTTCGCGAGCAGAAACCAGGTACGGAAGCGCAGTTATTTGCCTTAAACGCATCGCGAGCCGAACTAAAATTAAAGCAACAGCAGCTAAAAAACTCCAAGGACACAGCTGCCATTGAAAAAAATCAACAAGCACTGCAAAAAAATAGCGAAGCGATCGCCGAATTGTTTGCAAGTACTAACCCGCCACTAACCGGGAAATTCCTCAAAGATGCCTACGCCGAACCTACCCAAGGCAATAATTGGAATGTCGCTATTCGCTTCGATCAAAAAGGCGGTGAACTATTCGCCCAACTAACTAAAAATCTCGCCGGTACAGGTCGCAGCATCGGCATTTTCCTAGACAATGAATTGATCAGTTATCCCGTAGTCGGTCCGGAATTTGCAAACACGGGTATTACTGGGGGAGCAGCAGTAATTACCGGTCGCTTTACAGCACAAGAAGCAAATGAATTAGCGATCAAACTCAAGGGAGGCTCTTTACCAGTACCTGTGGAAATCGCCGAAATTCGTACAGTTGGTGCTACTTTAGGTCAAGATAGCATTAAAAGCAGCATTTGGGCAGGAGTGGGAGGACTGGCCTTAGTACTCATTTTCATGGTAGTGTACTACAGACTACCAGGATTGATAGCAGATATAGCATTAGTAATTTATGCCATTCTCACTTGGGCTTGTTTTGCTTTGTTGGGCGTTACTCTCACATTACCGGGAATAGCAGGTTTTATTCTTAGTATTGGTATGGCAGTAGATGCCAACGTACTCATTTTTGAACGCACAAGAGAAGAACTGCGAGCAGGAAAAAGTCTGTATCGTTCTGTCGAATCCGGTTTTTACCGCGCTTTTTCCAGTATTTTAGATAGTAACGTCACAACCTGGATTGCCTGTGCAGCCCTATTTTGGTTAGGATCTGGCTTGGTGAGAGGCTTTGCTGTTACGTTAGCTTTAGGTGTAGCAGTAAGCATGTTCACAGCAATTACCTGCAGTCGGACGCTAATGTTTTTAGCAATTTCCTTACCATCCTTACGCAAGCTGGAATTATACTGTCCTAACCTGCCAGCCGCCAATAGGGCAGAGGTGGCTCGATGAAACTAAGTGTAAACAAATCGCGATCGCTTTGGTGGGGACTGTCCTGTACCATTATTCTGGCAGGAATTATCTCCATGATCGTTTCCTGGCAAAATCCCGAGATTCGCGCACCTTTGCGCCCCGGTCTGGATTTTGTTGGCGGTACGCGCTTGCAGTTCGAACGAGACTGCTCCAAACCAAATAACTGCGACCAACCCATAGACATCAATGCAGTTAGAGAAGTCGCACAAGCACAAGGTCTGGGTGACAGCAGCATCCAAATCGTTGCAGACAAAGAAACTGGTAAAGACAACGGTGTATTAATTAGAACCAAAAATCTGAATGTAGAACAGCGGACCAAGTTGCAAAAGGCCATTAGCGAAAAAATAGGTTCTTTTGACCCCCAAAAAACCCAAATTGACACCGTTGGTCCCACCATAGGAAGGGAACTTTTTAGAAGTGGTATTATCGCTTTGATCGTCTCCTTTGTGGGGATCGTTGTTTACTTAACTTTTCGCTTTCAATTAGACTACGCCGTTTTCGCAATCATTGCTCTGTTTCACGATATTTTGATTACCACCGGCATTTTTTCGATTTTAGGTTTGGTTGCGGGTATAGAAGTAGACAGTTTATTCGTTGTTGCTTTGCTGACAATTACAGGTTTTTCCGTCAACGATACCGTAGTGATTTACGATCGCATCCGAGAAGTACTCAACCTCAACCCCTATCAATCAATATCCCAAGTAGTAGATGACGCTGTTAATCAAACTCTGACACGTTCGATCAACACCACCCTGACCGTTTTGCTGACATTGTTTTCTATTCTTATATTTGGTGGAGAAACGCTGAAAAATTTCGCTTTAGCCTTAATTATCGGCTTTACAATGGGGGCATACTCGAGTATATTCATCGCCAGTACTCTTCTTGCTTGGTGGCGAGAACGCAAAGGTAAAGCGATCGCAACCTCAATAAACCAGTCTGTAGATGCTTCTTCTACCGAACAGTGATTCGGTCAACTTCAATACCTTTTTACCCGCCTATGGATGAACCAAAACAACTACCCATCTCCGAAGACCTCGATGTATGCTTTTCCAAGCAGGTACAAAGATTACACCAGCTCACTGTATGGGGTAGGTGGTTGTTTGTCGGTTGTATGTGGCTGCTGATTGCTCCTGCAGCATTGTGGGATTTGCGAGCAGAAATTGCTTTATGGCGACAATATTTTACCTGGGTAGCACTACGATACGGACTTTTTGATCATCCATGGGCTACCTTGGGTTTATCTTTTTGTATCGGAATGACTGTTGCGGTTTTAGTTTGGCAAAGTCGTAATATTTTATTGGGATTACCGCACCAGGAAAAACAACGCCTAGAACAATTAGTCTGGCGAATACGTCAACAAGGACCAAGTCATCCTCTTTGGAAGTGGGTTTGTCATTAAATCTTGAATTTTTTCTCAAAAAAGCAGTTGCTATTAAAGGGTATAAAGCTGTATCTTGCAAAGCACAATCAAAAAAGATACTGCTTAATTTTGGTTATTATGAATTCTGCTCATATTCTATTTAGCGATCGCAAATCAGAAATTGACCTACCTCAACTCCAAGAACTATTGAATATTTCCACTTTTTGGGCCCGAGGACGCAGTGTCGAAGATTTGCGCCTAGCCATAACTAACAGCGATCCCGTAATTACAGTTTGGGATGGAAAAAAAATAATTGGCTTTGCCAGAGCAACTTCTGATGGAATTTATCGAGCTACCATCTGGGATGTTGTTATTCATCCTGATTATCGCGGTCGCGGATTGGGAAGCAAACTAGTAGAAACAGTTCTTAGTCATCCTCACATGCATCGAGTAGAACGTGTTTACCTGATGACTACTCATCAACAAAAATTTTATGAGAAAATTGGTTTTCAAAAAAATACCACTACGACAATGGTTTTGTACAACCAATCTCACCTTGATTCCCTAACTTCTTCACCCATGCAAGTTCAAGAAACATCAAAAAATTATTAATCAGCACAAAAATTCTTGTCAGAATTGATAAACAAAAATTAGCAAGTTTGTACCTTCTCACTCTTGGTAGCGAGGGGAAGAGAAATTTGTAGCCTCAGTTGCTTTTCAGTGGTTGCTGAAGACTGGAAACAAGAAATAACTTCTAACTTACTTGCCATTACTTCTAGTAAAACCTGAGCCAGTAAAAGCTTCATTCCTGCTAAAGATGTGGTGTCTTGGATATCGTTTGTAGTAAGTAGATGTTCGGATGCAATTAAATAATCTATTGGCTCGCTCAGACTTATGGCGCCAGAAGGTACATCTAACCAAATATAAACTACATCATTTGTTGGCGAAACCAAGGAAGAAATATCAATGGAGCCTTCCTCCATTTGCTCGATTGCAGCTTCGATTAAATATAGCAGTACTTGCCGACACCAGCAAAAATCTACCAAAACTTCGATTTCGGGAGGGGGAAGTACTAAATTGAAAGGGAAATTGCGATTTTCTGCTAGCATGTAAGTTGAGTCATAAACTGACTGCAAAAGTTCGGCTAGCGATCGCGATTGAATATTTAGTTTGTTAGTGCCGTGTTCTAGTCTGGCAACTTTGAGAATTTCATCAATTAATTTTAGTAATTTCAGCGCTCGTTCCTGGGCTTGGTAAATAAATTCTCGCTCTTCTTCTGGATTTTCACATAAATTCGAGAGAATTAACTGATGCAAATTTATTAGACCATTGATGGGCGATCGCAACACGTGAGTAGTGCGCGCTAAAAATCCCGCCTTAAACTGGCTCATTTCTCTGGCCATATAATATGCCAGCTGGGTTTGCTTCAACTGTTGCTGAAGTTCTTTGGCGCTGTGCTGCTGGGATGGCGAAACTAAAGATAAATCAGATAAGGTCCTGCTTTTGTGAAGTCGCACCCACAATTCCCAAACACCCCAAACACTTAATCCCAATACCAATCCCGTTCCTAAAAACAGCCAGTTACTGCCATCCATAATTAATTTATTAATACGATATCAGCCTCTTCAATTGACCACCTAGGTGTGAAATAAAGTTCCACTGCCAATTTGGAAGTCCCAAAGAGGTATTTTGTAAGTTTGACACGTTCGGAAAGCAGAGTACTAACAGGCTGGATCTGAAACTAATTTGACTCTACCTTGCCGCAAAATTTGCCAATCTTTTCCAGTCCATTTAGCAACAGTAGATGGTACTCCCTGTGGGGGTGTTTGCTTATTCCATTCACTTGCAGATAAAACTAGCACTTCCGGAAATACAGCTTCAATTTCTGCTACCTCTTGCAAGCTTTGTTGACCTGACAGATTAGCGCTGGTAGTTGCTAGGGGTCCTGTTTGTGCCAAAATTTTTCTGGCGATCGCGCAGTTTGGTACGCGTATACCAATCGTGGTTGGATCAAGAGGATTCATAGCCTTTGGTACTAGCCCAGAAGCAGGTAATACTAAAGTTAGGGCTCCCGGCCAGTATTTTTGGGCAACTTGCTGCCAAATTTCGTACTCGTCTTTTTTTCCGCAAACAAAAGGCCAAAGTTCTTCTGCTGTAGCTGCCATTAATATTAAAGGTTTCTCCTCACTGCGCCGTTTGGCTTGGAAAATTAATTCCCCTTGCTGTGGTAACACCGCTAGTGCGGGAACTGTGTCTGTGGGAAAACTGACTATTTTACCCTTACGTGCTGCAGCTACTAGTGCTTCTAGACTAACTTGAGTCACTGGGCGTCGTCATCAACTCCAAAGCTTAGTTTATATTTTACCATTTCTCAATCACAGTCTATAGGCAACGGCAAAGCGTTCGATTCCAGCTAGGTCAGGGTGAATTTCAATATTGCAATAGCTACCTTGCCGAAGTAACATTTCTCGCACTGCATCTGCTTGTCCTGCCATCATTTCTATCAACCACACCCCACCCGATCGTAAATAGGCAGGGGAAGTCTCGATTAAATGGCGAATACAATTTAGACCATCGTCGCCTCCGTCCAAGGCTAAGTGGGGCTCGTGATCCCTCACCTCTGGTTGCAATTGAGATAGGATACTGGTGGGAATGTAAGGCGGGTTCGATACCATTCCGCTGAATTGTCCTTTTAAGGATGCCAGGGGTTCCCACCAATAACCGTGGTAAAAGTGTATGCGTTTGCCAAAGCCATTATTGTCCGCATTTTGTCGCGCCACCAAAAGCGCTTGCGGCGAGCAGTCAACAGCGTGAATTGTCGCCTCTGGGAAAGCATCTGCCAATCCCAGGGCGATCGCTCCACTACCGGTTCCTAAATCAGCCCAATGTCCTTGTTGCAGGCGCCAACTTTCCTGACTTTTACTAGCAGCAGCTACTGCCAATTCGATTACGCACTCTGTTTCTGCTCTGGGAATCAGAACTGCAGGAGTTACCTTGATTTGAAAGTGTCGCCAAGGTGTAACTCCCGTGATGTATTGTACTGGTAAACGCTGTTGCAAACGTTTGTTCCACAGTGCCTGCAGTTCTTCTAAAGGTAACTGTAATTGAATTTGCGCCCAATCTTTAAACAATTCCAAACGCAGTGCCAAACGGTCTAATCCAGCTACCTCCTGCAGCAACCAGTCTACTTCAGCTACCTCGACATCACAAGCGATCGCTGCTTGGATAGCTGTTTGGCGCCACTGCCAAAGTTGCCAACCAGAAATTTCTTTTGGCTGCTTTTTCCCCATTCTCAACATTTACCAGCTATCAAATAACGAACTCCAAAAGCCAAATCGGGAAATTGAAACTTATGAATTTGCCTAATTTTCTTCCTGACCTTTGCTGTGCTCGCTGCTGGCATTTTATTTACCTTTTTGGTTGAATGGCAGGTGCTGTTTGGCTAGAAGCGTTTTTTCTTGGAAGCGATTGAATATATTGTCTTGCTTCCGGAGACGGAAAAAATATCACCTGTTCTAGCCACTTATCGTTCCTCTCCTGCAAAGTTTTAATAATACCATCAACATCTACTACCTGAATATCAGCTTTGGGAAACTTTGGCTTTACTTGCTTGAGTAGATTATCTGCATCTTGCTTGCTTGTGAATAAGGGAATGTATTCCTTCTTGTCAGGACCTAACTGAATCGGTACATAGCCTTGATCTGGCGCAAATCTGACAATAAAAATAGGTACGCTCCTAAATTGTTTTACATTTTGACCGTTTTGCCGCAACAGCTGCATGGCTTCTTGTATTTCCCGATCTACGGGTTTGAAGGCGAACAACAACCGATTTGGTTGGTTTTTGGTTTGCTGCAATTGCTGATAAATCACTCCTAAAGGTACCGCTGTTACTTGCAGGCTTTTGAATATTTCTGCTTTTTTCGGATCTTTTTCTGGAGTATTCCGCAGTTGGTTAACAAAAGCCTGAGCCTCTTGCTGACTCATGTAAACACCTGTAACTGCACTGCCTTTTTGTGCATTTTGCCCTTCTAAAGGACGACTCAGTGGCAACCCTTGGCTATTCGTAATTAAAAATACCGGCACCTGATCCAGTATCTGTTTGATTTTTTGATCTGATAATGCTAGTACTGGGGCGTTCCCACTCAAAATAGCTGATAACAGAGTACTCCCCACTACACCTAAAGTTGTACCCCAGCGAACCAATGAATTCATGACTTCTCCTAGCATCGATAATTCCAATCTTGTCACGCTAACAATAAAATTGGTATGCAACCAACTAGTTCAGTTATAGTATCTTCTTCGCTAGTCGATCGTTTTGTTGCTTGTTAATTTATTTTGAAAACCTGAGATAGATGCCTGACTTTATCTCCCAGGTAAAGAAGAACTTCCCGCCTGAGAGATAACAAATGCAATTGTATTGCTTTTACTTGCCCTTGTTGACTCTACAGCACAGGAAATAGTTCCACCCTTAATAGCCAGAAAATGTAGAGGAAACTGCTAATAAAAGTAAAAAGTCCTAGAACTGTAGTTTTGCTCTAGAACTAACGTAAGTTAAATAGCTACGATTGAGTCGGGATGACAGGATTTGAACCTGCGGCATCCTGCTCCCAAAGCAGGCGCGCTACCAAGCTGCGCTACATCCCGATTTTTTCGATTGTACTACGGATTTAAGAACTTTACAACCTTTGAGCTTGCCTAAAAAACTAGCTTTTGCTACGTTCTCAAAGTTTTAGTCGGGTTTTTCATCAATTACTGCTAGGGTCAATGTTTAAAACTGTTGAGTATGAAGGTCATTGGGGATACCAGAACATACCTTTGATACCTTCTGGATCGGACACAAAACCCAAACTGCGATAGAAGTCTACAACGTGGGGATCGGCAAAGAGAGTAACGTTGCTAATTTCTTCACTCCTAAGTTTTTTAAGCACGTATTTCATCAGCGCCTTACCCAATCCTTTACCTTGAAACTCTGGATGAACTACCACATCCCAAATAGTAGCATTAAATGCATAATCTGAAGTGGCACGGGCAAAACCGATTAGCCGTCTTTTATTTCCTCGTACTTGCCACATGGAGACAACGAGAAAACTGTGCTCGATAGCTTTTTTCACTTTTCTCAAAGGACGGCGCGACCAGCCAACTGCATCGCAAAGTTCTTCAAGTTCGTATAAGTCAATGTCTCGTTCTGTACTAAAAATAATACGGGCTTCCGACGAGGAAGTTCCGCTAACGCCAGCGGTACTAGAATTGCCGGCGGTTTCCGCAGTATCTTCTTCCCAGGAAGTTGTTTTTGTTGTCGTTGCAGGTTCAGAAGTGCTAAACCAAGTTTTCCAAAAACCCATGCCAGCGTGGTTCGGGTAGTATAACTGAATTGGTTTGTTATGAGGTAGTGAGTGTTAATTAACGTTTTACTGAACCATCCATTTTTGCTCCTTCACAGCTAGCTCGATTTTGAGTAGATGTTGTTGGAACTATAAATGGTAGTTATTTCAGCAAGCGCTGATTTCACACCGATCATTTTCAACTTTAGCATTTTGTGGTAAGTCCAGGAGAATTTCAGGAGCGCAATTCCAAACACAATTGTACATTTTACTCACAAACACTTTAGATTTGATGACAGCAACGAAGGCTTACATCCGACAATGGCTTATGGTTTAAAATCTTCGACCTTGGAACTGCTAAAGCGCTTTAACCGCGCTTTCCCTCAGTTTTACGAACAATTTGTCAGCAGTGAAATTCAACTGCAAAATTTGCGCTTAGCTTACCGTCTTTACAAAACCAAACACGCCGTGATCGAGTTGAAACAAGAAGGAAGCAAAAGTGCTCTACATTTTGCTTACCGCAATCAGTCGTTTCTCCTCAGCGATATTTTTGGGGTACTGGCGGCTTACGGGCTAACAATTCACAGCTTAAGTTTATACGGTCAGATCCGACCACCGATGTTGGTATTTATCAAACTGCTTGTATCTCGCGGTAGCAAAGCATTAAGCGAAAAAACCTCAGAAAATGTCTGTCGTGCTATTCGAGAAGCTTTAGCAGGACGCTTTGAGGTAGAAGAAATGCTGGCAGTAGAATTCAATCTCGATAGTGGCTTAGAACAAGTGCAAACCGAGTTCTATGTCGATCCTGTGTTTCATCTTCCTGCTTTGGTGATTGAAGCCGATAACCAACCAGGGTTATTTTACAAAGTCATGTATGCCATTTGGCAGGAAGATCTTTTAGTAGTAAATGCTAACTTGCTAGTTTGGCGAGGACGCACGCGCTTGATACTTTATCTTTTAGGACCAAATGAAAGTCTCATTCCAGAATATCTCGGTCATAAAATTGCTGAAGGAGTACGACAGCGGCTATTGGGTAGGTGAGCCCAAGTCGATAGTTAATTGCTATAGAATTAACTACTCACTTTCCTGATTCAATCGTACCCGCTGTTAAGGTTACGATAGAAGCATGGCTACCATCGAAATCTTGGGCGTTTCGCACGCATACGAGCTCACCGCTCCCACCTCCTTTCCTCACACGCTGGTATTTATTCATGGTTGGTTGAACAGCCGTGGATACTGGCGACCTTTAATTTCTAATTTGTCAGCTAATTTCCAGTGTTTATCTTATGATTTGAGGGGTTTTGGCGAGTCCCAGCCCAATGGAAAAACCGATTTTGCACCTCAAGGAACTTCTTTTTCTCTGGATGCCACCAAAAATAGTAATTTTGGCAATTCTTTTGATTCTGTTTATGCACCAGCAGCCTACGCGCGGGATTTGGCAATTTTATTGGAACAACTGAATATTACCAGTGCATGGTTGATCGGTCACTCTTTGGGTGGAACGATCGCTCTTTGGGAAGCAGCTTATAATCCTTCTCGGGTCCAAGGAGTTATTTGTATCAATTCTGGCGGTGGAATTTATCTTAAAGAAGCCTTCGAGCAATTTCGTTCCGCGGGAGCGCGATTTTTGCAAATTCGCCCTCGCTGGCTCAGCCAATTACCTTTAATAGATTGGTTCTTTAGTAGAATCAGTGTGGCGCGACCCTTGGAACGTCACTGGGCTCGTCAAAGAGTAATTGATTTTGTTGTCGCTGACCCGGAAGCAGCCTTGGGAACTTTGTTAGACTCGACCACAGAAGAGGAAATCAACCGCTTACCCCAGCTGGTATCCCAACTCAAGCAACCAGTTTATTTTTTAGCTGGTGCAAAAGACAAAGTCATGGAACCGAAGTACGTCCGTCATCTGGCGAGTTTTCATCGCCTGTTCCAATACTGCGGTGAAAACGTGATTGAAATTCCCAATTGCGGACACCTAGCAATGTTAGAGCAACCAGAAGTAGTAGCTGCTCATATCTGCTCGATTATTGCCCAGTATTCTCAACCACAACAAAGTGATGGAGAAGTTAAAGAAAACATCACAGCACCAGATGCAATGCCATCTGGGACACTGCGCGAACGGTTTGCTGGAGATAATTAATTTTTCTGATACAACTGCATCACCTGGGTCAGATCCAGTCTCGATTGCACGCTCAGCGTTAAAGCGGAGGTGTGACCCCGCTCGAGATGGTCGCAAGCAGCACATCCAATCATGGCGGCGTTGTCGGTACAAAGTTTTAAGGGAGGAAATAAAACTCGCAGGTTATGCTCGGCTGCTGCTGCTTGTAGGTGTTTTCTCAAACCACTGTTAGCAGCTACACCTCCACCTACGGCAATTGTATCCAAACCACAATCGAGAGCGCAGGCGATCGCTCGTTTGGTCAGGGCTCGGGCTACGGTATCCTGAAAACTAGCAGCCAGATCTGCCACCGGCAGGGGTTGCTTATTTTTTTCTAACTGCTGCACTAACCTCAGCATAGCAGTTTTTAAGCCGCTAAAACTCGTGTCGTAGGGATGATAACCACCACCTGATAAAGACACTTTTCCTTCCGGGAGGCTAAACGCCTGCGGATTTCCTTTTTGGGCTAAACGGTCGATCGCCGGTCCACCCGGATAATCTAGGTGCAACAAACGCGCTACTTTATCAAAAGCTTCACCAGCTGCATCATCGCGAGTTTGGCCCAGAGTTTTGTAATCACCACAATCGCTGACATAAATCAAGCTTGTGTGCCCCCCAGAAACCAATAAACTCAAAAACGGAGGTTGTAGAGTTGGCTCGCTCAAATAAGTCGCATAAATGTGACCTTCTAGGTGATGAACTCCCAAAAATGGCTTTTCATACACCATGGCCAAAGTTTTGGCAGTAGTTAAGCCTACCAGCAATGCTCCCACCAACCCTGGTGCACAAGTAGCTGCAATACCATCTATTTCTTTCCAATCCAGTTGCGCTTGAGCCGTGGCTTGGGCGATCGCCTCATTGATCGTTTCTAAATGTCGCCTGGAAGCTACTTCCGGTACTACCCCTCCATACCGGCTGTGAACTGGTATCTGCGAAACAATAATACTGCTTTTGACCTGACGATTAGTAACTATTGCTACAGCAGTTTCATCACAGCTGGTTTCAATCGCTAAAACAGTTGCCATGACGTGTTTACATCTCATCAAGACTAGTTTGAGAAACTTTAACTTTTATTGACTTTAACTTTACTGGGTTCCCAGGCAAGAGTATGATTGCCTTAGACTCAAAATCCAACAAATTAACAGGAAATACAGGTAAATTTGCCAGATAAAATCCTGTCAAAAACCTTGTTGCTCCTGTTTTAATTGTGGATTTTACTCCACAAACTAACTAACAAAAGACCAAAAGCAAAATTTTAAATTTGTGCTGGTCCGAACTCAACAACAAGTGAGTCAAAAATAAATACAATTGTCTCACTGAAGTTAGATAGAAGTTGAAGTGGCTCGGTCATCAGGCGTAAATGCAATCAACATAAAATCAAGCTAATCCCAGTGTTTATCTTGATTTTATGAATCTAGAATGAATTGATTGCGCTGTCAAAAAAAACATTGTACAAGCCGCTTCGTTCTGTACAAAATATATTTGTTAGATCGCAAAAGGAAGCAGTTTCATGCAACGCTTGTTTGCTTTGATTTTAGCAATTTTTCTTTGGTTTCATTTTGCTCCACCCGCCCAAGCTTTAGGAGCTGACCTTGTACCTTGCAGTGAATCTCCTGCTTTTCAACAACGGGCCCAAGTAGCTCGCAATACCACAGCCGATCCCGAGTCCGGGAAGAAACGATTCGAACGTTATTCTCAGGCTTTGTGCGGTCCTGAAGGCTTACCTCACTTGATAGTTGATGGTCGTTTAGATCATGCAGGTGACTTTTTAATTCCCAGCATTCTCTTTCTATATATTGCTGGCTGGATCGGTTGGGTAGGACGCGCCTATTTGCAAACTATTAAGAAACAGGGAAGTAACGTGGAACAAAAAGAAATCCAAATCGAACTTCCCATTGCACTGCCTATTATGCTATCCGGCTTTGCTTGGCCAGCCGCTGCTATTAAAGAATTCCTTTCTGGTGAGCTAACAGCTAAGGATGAAGAAATTACTATTTCGCCACGTTAATTCTCAATTTTTTTGTCTGGAGAATAATTCATGAATAATCAAAGTCCTTTGTTAAAATTTCTGACCACAGCACCGGTGATTACTACAATTTGGCTGTTTATTACAGCAGGAATTTTAATTGAATTCAACCGCTTTTTCCCCGACCTACTTTTTCACCCTCTACCGTAAATTTCTCGCCAATCTTCAATTTAGCAGCAGCAATTAGTAGCAAGTTAATTAGGGCATATAGTAGCAGAAGTCCTATAACTGGCAGGCAAATACATTGTTAACTGGTTTTTAGGGCTTTAGCCCTCACTACTAACTAGATTTTTCAGGGTGAAAGCCCTTACTAAGTAGAACAGTGGTGCAAATCACTTGTAATGGTGCAGGAGCTTCTCCCAAACAAGTATGTAACGAAAAGTAAGTTTCACAACCTCTGCCTTGGAGCCTTCTGCATAGAGTTAGTAGTTAGTAGTTAGTAAACAATCGGAAAAAATAACAATAATTCCAAACTAAGCCTAACACTAATTACTAACTATTCCTATTCAGATTTAGCTTATTAATGCTGCCAAGAGCATATTTTTTCATCTCAAAAATTTGGGAAATAACTACTAAATTAATTTTTTTAAACTTCATCTTGGAAAAAGCTAACTCAACTAAGATTATTATTAATAGAAAATATTGCCATTATATGATTATTGAGGAGAGAATAAGTTATGGCGCAAGCAATTGATGCATCCAAAAATTCTCCTAGCGATCCTAGAAACAGGGAAGTTGTTTTTCCTGCCTACCGCGATCCCCAAATTGGGGACCTAGAAACACCCATTAATTCTTCTCCCCTAGTAAAGTGGTTCATTGGTAACCTTCCTGCCTATCGTCCTGGTATTACTACATTCAGACGAGGTCTGGAAGTTGGTATGGCTCACGGTTATTGGATTTTTGGTCCTTTTGCCAAGTTAGGTCCCCTGCGGAACACGGTCAATGCCAACTTAGCCGGTTTGCTTTCAGCTTTAGGCTTGATTATCATTTTGACCGGTGCTTTAACACTTTATGCTAACAGCAAGCCTCCCAAACCAGTCAAAAGTGTAGCTACACCTAATCCTCCAGAAGCTTTTCAATCTAGCGAAGGTTGGAATAACTTTGCTAGTGCTTTCTTAATAGGAGGTATAGGTGGTGCGGTAGTAGCCTACTTCCTCACCAGTAACTTAGAACTAATTCAAAGTCTGTTTGGTGGTTAATTGGGATGTCATGATTTGGTATTGGTGGTTAGTAGGTTGCTAACTAACTGCTAATAAAAAATTAAGGACACAAAGATAAGGCATAGCTTTTTCCTTGTGTCCTGCTTAGTTTGTGAATAAAGAAAAAATTATTAACTAAACACAACTGCTTCTATAGAATTGAGAGCTGTTTCCAAGTCGTCATTCACGATCTGAATATCAAATTCATTGGCAGCTTTAATTTCTTCTCGGGCCCGTTGTAAACGGTGGGCGATCGCCTCTTGAGAATCCTGTCCGCGACTGCGTATTCGTTTCTCCAATTCTTGGAAGGAAGGCGGCAAAATAAAAATACTCAGAGCACTAGGAAAAGAACGACGAATTTGTCGTGCACCTTGTAGCTCGATTTCCAAAACAACCACTTTGCCAGCACGAATCTGGTCCATGACTGGTTCCCTGGGAGTACCGTAATAGTTACCAGCAAATTCCGCCCATTCTAGAAATTTGCCAGCAGCTATTAACTGTTCAAACTGACTGCGGTTAATGAAGTAATAATCTTTGCCGTCTATTTCTCCAGGACGGGGAGAGCGAGTAGTAGCGGATACGGAATAATAGATTTCCGGATGACGCTCCAGAAGCGATCGCAACAACGTACCTTTACCCACACCACTAGGTCCCGTCAAGACGACTAGCTTGCCGGGAGACGGGCATTCTTGAACAGCAGTATCACTTTGGGAAGATAAAACTGGCATCATCCGCTTCATCTTGGAAGTCAACAAAATTACTCATCAGTCACTAGTCTTTTAAATTTGGCAAGCAGACTATTGACCAACGGTTCTAGTAGCATGAGCGACAAAAGCTTGTCTGATTCACATGTTACCTGTGGTACGGTGCAAATTAAGGTAAGTTTTTCAACTACCTTTGATCAATTATCCACTACATGGTGATCGCGGGAGATTACAAAACGATTCGCTACCGTTTCCGGCTGAATCGCTGACAGGATAACGTGGCTGGAATCAGTAATAATTACAGCTCTAGTACGACGACCGTAGGTTGCGTCAATCAGCTGACCTCGATCTCGTGCATCCGTAATAATCCGCTTGATCGGAGCAGACTCTGGACTGACAATGGCAACGACTCGGTTGGCAGAAACAATATTGCCAAAACCGATGTTGATTAACTGAATGTCCATAAAAAACTGACACCAAATGCGGTGTGAGAAGCTTAGAAATAACTATTTCCCATGTTATCCCCAAAAAATTGGACTTACAATGTCTAATTTACACCCTCACTTTTGTTTTTAAATAGGAAACGCTTTTTTAGCTGATTCTCACTTTCGGTTCGAAAAATTCTTCCTCTAGATACAGGACAAATAAGATAAAAAAGTTATAAAAAATTTTCTGCCTTGTGTGCCAGAAAGGAAATTAGTTTTATATTTTCCTGCGAAACCTTTCAGTTGGTAGAAGCCATGGATAACTATCCAAGGACAATAATACAACCTTTATCTGTTCAGTTAAAATTTTCTCCAGTTTCAGGAAGTTCTAAAAGATGTACTACCGTCTCCAACTGTGGTTCAATTTAAATCTTATTCCTTGGTGATTTTGGAAGTTAACTTTTTGCCATCGCTGTTGTAAGCTTTGCCAGTCGGGGGTGTGACCGCCATAACGCCAGCTAGTGTAAGCTTGGCAAATTTCATCTATAACTGCAGCTGTTTCAGGCGAGTGATATTGAGAGGAAATTTTGGCGTATTCAAAGGGTGTTTGGGCAGGATGTTTGCTCAAACCTTTTCGAGCTGACCACAAAAGCATTTGTTGATAAAGACCTTCCATGGGCGGTAATTTCCTCAAAGCAAGGTGGTAGAGCCACTTTTGCCACCAATTCCAACCCAGCCAACCCAAGAAAAAGATAATTGTTGCCAAAGTTAAAGCGATGAAAACACCCAGCCAACCTTGGAAAAATAAAGATAGCAACCAACAGCAAGCTTTATTAATCCCAGCAAACACTACTGCAAAAACATTGTTAAGCAAGCCCACTACCGGTGATGGTAACCATCCCGCAACCCAATTCCAAAACTGACGCAGAACGCTAAAGGTTTGAATTTCTTCTACAGAAGGAGGAATTAAAGGATGACCGGGGATAGGATCAAAAGCGAACCAACCATAATTGGGAAAATATACCTCTGTCATGGCGTAGGCATCAGTGTTGCGAACAACATACATTCCTGTAAATGGGTTAAATTGTCCAGGAGCAAATCCAGCTACTAATCTTGCAGGAATACCAATAGAACGCAGCATTACCGCCAGCACCGTCGAGAAATGGTCTGGGTAACCACCTTTGTGCTTAAACAAAAAAGCTTCTACTAAATCTTCGTTTTCTCCTAGATAAGGTAGATCTAGTGGATTTTCAGGAATTCTATAGTTTTGCTTTAGGTACTGGGCAAGGTAGAGAGCTTTTTCGTAGTTAGAATCTAAGGACTTATCCGTTTTACCTACCTTTTGCTGGTTGTAGTTTGCTAAAATTTGTTCTGTGTGTTTGCGTACTTTTTCGGTGATTTGAGGAGGTATTTGTAAGTAGTAATCTTTAATGCTTTGCGGATATGCTGTGGAAGCTTTTGCCAGCAGCGTGCGCTCGCGGTACGGTACTTCCGAAATAACCGTGTAGGTCATACCTTCTGATAATTCTACAGGCGATCGCAACCCGTCTTCCGTATCCACTGCAATTATCGATGTGGGAAAGTAAATTTCTTTAGGAAATGCCATGGCTGGAATTAAGTTGGGCAAATCCGATACCACTGTGTAGGTTTGTACTACTTCCTTGGTCTTAGCAATAGTGGCTGGTGTGTTGAGAAAAATTTGGTAACTCCAAGGCGATCGCTTGTTCAGCTTCACTTGCTGACGGCGAGAAATTTCCCACCCTCTACCGGTGTAACGGTCGAATGCTAGTACTCGCCAAAAACCCTCTGCTTGCGATCGCACCCGCATGACGACCTT
Organism: cyanobacterium PCC 7702; assembly: GCA_000332255.1. Lineage (GTDB taxonomy): Bacteria > Cyanobacteriota > Cyanobacteriia > Cyanobacteriales > Nostocaceae > Chlorogloeopsis. Next base: position 1,393,051 of record KB235926.1, read on the forward strand.
GGGTCTCATCGCGCCCCGCAGGTTTTGGTCGATCTGGCTGTTAAAGCCGTAATAAAAAGTATCATCTACCCGTCCTGATTTACCTGCTTGACCCGTTTTTGTACCAGTTCCGTTGCCTTGATTTTGATTTTTGCCTTGACGTACGTATCCAGGATTGATGATATTAATTCCTGTGAAATTACCTTTGATGTGAATAGCAGAACTAACAGGAAACATCCGCAGCTGGTAACCGGGAAAGCGAGGTAAGATAGCAAAAATTATCAATCCCAACCCGACGACAACTAAAAAATTTAAAAGCAAAAATTTGTAATTAAAAGAGGAATTTCCCAACAGCGAGAAATTTGTCTGTTGCGAGTGCTGGGAATGAGTATGGGAAGTGTTTAGTAAACCGAGTCGGGAGCGATAATCCAGGACTAAAGTTGGTAAGGCGATCGCCAGGAACAACAGCAGCAAAAAGGCAAACGCTAAAGTTTGACTGAGTGTAGCTGCTACACCCAATAAAATCAATCCGATCAAAATTGAATAACCCAAATCCTTGCGGCGAGGTAGATCGAAGCTGTGCAGCAATTGCAGTTGAATCAATAATTCTGCCAAAACTACTCGCGTATCATTAGCCGCTCCCAACAATCGTCCTAAAAAAGCACCTAGCGCTGCTAGCATGCCAATGGCGATACAGAATTTTACCGAGATATTGGCATGGTGGCGACGATAATAACTCCAAATTCCACCAATCAAACTTGCGGGTAAAGCCCAAAAACTAAAATTGGTCTCAGCAGCAATATCTGTTGCTACAATTCCTACAATTACCAACGCTAGTACAAGTACCCGCAAGCTGATGGAATTTTCAACTTCTGCTAGCGGCGATCGCTGCACTATTAACCGCCGTTGATTACCCAAAGCTAACAACTGCCAAAGCGAACCCATCCTGGAAAAGTTAAACATTGTAATTAAAAAGCAACTGATGAGCACATAAGGGACGGTACGAGCAAATCAACATCATGTCGGTAAGATACAACTAAGTTTTCGCCATCATCCAGTTTTTTCTCATTGCTGTTGCTGTAGACACCCTAATAACTTTTTTAAAAAAACCGTTTCAGTCCTTATCCAAGATGGCATTCTGTTTCGCCCGCAATTGTTAACTAGTTATTCTGTGGGAATAATCGCAAATAACAGTGGCTGTTGGTCCATATCTTTGAACTGTATTGTCAGGGTATAAGTTTCGTTAGGCTGCACGCAGTTCAATTCCACGCTCAAGGCCCCCAAAGTTGAAGTTTCCGCTAAGGTAAAAGAGTCCTTTCCTTGAAGTTTTATTACTCCTTGAGAAGGTAGTTCACCTTGAACTCGCAGTTTTCCGACCTGCTGTTGGCAGTGGTATTCTACGCTCAAGTTTAGTCTTCCCGCCCTAGTTAACCACTGTCTTTCCAATGGTTGCTTGCTAGAAACGGACAAAGTCAGACTTTCAAACAGTTGTTTAGCTGCTAGTAGAGATAGCAGCATTTGTTGGCGTGGTTGCAAATGAGAATACTCACCATCCACACTTGGCAATTTGAGTTTTTTGCTACGAGTAGCACCTGTTAGTACTAGTCCCGCTAGCTCATTCAATATTATTCGGGATTCTTTTGGGAAAAAACCTTCCACAGCCTGAATTAATTTTGGCCCTAACAAGGCCGGGGATGTTAATAATGCTTGACATTTTTCCAGCAATTGCCGGAAAATACTGTCCGGTAAGGGCATTGGCAGATCGAGATCAAACTGTTGGTTGGTCCATCCCCAGGTAGGAACTAAGGCAATGACGGGCTCGTCTGCACACTCTGGATAGTCTGTTATTTGTGTTTCCCAGGGGAATAAAGGTGGATGGCTCTCAAATTGGGATTGGAGCCGACGTTTGAGAACAGCTTGGAAACGTTCTTGCACAGTAGGAATTTCTCCTAGTTAAAAGGTCTGCAGCTCCTGTTATGCCAACTCCCGCTGATAAAAGCAGCTTGGGGGAGAAGATTTTTTCCTGGAGCGGGTGTCCTTACTTTTTCTTGTTTGTTGGCAGAATTTGGCAACAACCAAGGTAATAAATAGTGGTGTAAGGATTCTGAGTCACTATTCATCAACAGAAGCACTAGATCCGGACACGGAAACTATAGAGTTACGAATTTCCCAAGCTTGCTCGAGAATTTTGAACCAGTGTTTGTGCAGTTGTGCCATAGACAATCCCAAGATTTTAGCAATCTTTTCATCAGGTTGTCCCTGTTGCTTTAGTTCTAATAAAGACCGCTGCTTTTCGTCAAGTTGTTTGGTATATAGTTGCCATTGTTGGGGAGTCAAACCCAAATTAGTATTTAAATCTGCTTCCAACCACTCGTGAACTAATTCCCAACGGTGCAATAAAGCAAATCGAATTAAATGATACTTAAAGCGCTGCTGGAGATAATCTCTCTGGCGGGGAGTTAGGCCCAAAATTGCTTCGATTTCTTGAGCTGATAAATCTTGCAATCGCAGGGCAAAGTAGTCAGCACAATCATTTTGTTGTCGTTGTTCGAGGTAATTCATTAATTCTGCAATCACCACCGAGCGTAGTGTCTCTTCTTGAGCTTCTGGTTCTGGTTGTGTTGCCATAGCGGTTCGCAGTTGCTGTATAGCCGGGTCTTCCCAGGAACCATCGCCTTCGTTACCGCTACCTTCAGCTGCTTGCTCTATGTCTACGCATGTTTCCTGAGGTTGTTGTTGCGAAAACGTTTGCGCTCGTAGGATGATTAATTGCTGCTGGCGTCCTGGTAGGGGAATCCGCCTTTTGCCATAGCGTTCGGTAAACGCCATGTATTCTGCTAACTCCAACAGGGTTTTGGGACGATAGCTAATATCAAGTTGATTCTCTCGCCGGAAAGCGTTTAATGCTTCTAAATAAAAACTTTGTAGAAAATCTTCAATAACTGTCAGTCGCCCTTGATAACTAAGTTGCCTTTGTGGCGGGTTAATGTAGCGATAAATGATTGCACTTAAAGTACTGTGTAATTCAATTCTGCCTCGATTGGAACCCAACTGATAGTATCTCAAGCACTGTTGCAGGCGATGTTTGGCTAGGGTAATTGCTGAATTTTCTATACAACCGGATGCTTGAATGCGTTTGCTTTCGTGGCAAATGCGATAAACCTCGCAAGCTATGCGCGTCGCTACTTCGCGACAGTTTTGTTCAGAAGCTTTGGTTGACTGCTGAAGTTCTTGAAATAGGAATGGAAATATCGCCTCCACGCCAATAGAATTTTCTCCCTGAATAGTTGCGGTTGCGGCTGATTTCATAATCTCGTGTTTAAATGGACCCTAACATACTCATTAACAACCTGTATGACTGGGGGATATCGGTTAGGAATACCGCCAGAGTAACTAAATGCACAGCAGTCCTAACCTAAGGATGTGGCTAAATTTATTGTTCCCAATTATTGTTTGATCGTTTGCACAAGCATACAAATTTCAAGCTCATACCAAACAAGCCGTTTACAGGTGATTATGGACTTAAAAGCACAAATTCAATTGTTGATTGAAAATGCACCAAAGGATGGTAGAACACCTCAACTGGTTGCGGCGATTGCTCCCGCTCTCAACGCGATCGCTCAAAATTTGGGCCACTCTAACTACTATATTCTCCAAAATTTGGACCGAGAGTGGGTTTTAACTACCTTGAGCAACCGTGGAAATCCACAACAACAAAAGCAGGTTGTATATGCTTTTTCTAGATTACAGGATATCCCCGCTTCTTATGGTGCTGGGCTTGACCCTCAAGTCATCGCTACCCCTATGCCTGTTACCCATATCTTGTTTCAGTTATTGGCTTTAGAGCCTGTAGACAGCATAGTTTTTTTAAATTCTAATCTTGCTGGTAGGAATCGCACCTCTGGTACCCAGGTCCGTGAAGTTGAAATCAAACGCACTGATCTGCAGAACTTAGTCAAGCAAGTCCTGCAACGAAATTCGAGTCACGCTCCCTTACCTCCGGATATTGCCTAATAAAAAATAACTAGAACTAGGGACTAGCAATTAATGTCTGATTTTTCTAGTCCCCATCTCTAGTAAAGTCGACTCAATACGTAGTCAGCCATATTTATCAAAGCTTGACGCGATTCCGAGGGTGGGAGAACCCCAATATGCTCCACTGCCAATTTAGCATGGTGAGCTGCTAATTCTCGTGCTCGCTGAATTCCTCGACTATCGTGAATCAACGCCAAAGCTTGCTCTAAATCGCCTTCTTGCTCGAATTCTCGTTCGATCAGGACTTCCAAGTAAGGTTTTTCCTCTAAGGCAAATAATACCGGAGCTGTCAAATTACCGCTTCTAAGATCGGAACCTGCTGGTTTACCAAGCACATCTGGCGAACCAGTAAAATCTAGTATGTCATCTACAATTTGAAATGCTAAGCCTAGATGGCGTCCGTAATTGTACAGGTGTTCCGCCACCTCTGGCGAAACTTCGCTAAGAACACCAGTTGCTTTAGAACTGTTGGCAATAATAGAAGCACTTTTGTAATAACTCTTTTTTAGGTAAGCTTCGATGGAAATACTTGTGCAAAAGTGATTTAGTGCTTGCTGGGTCTCGCCAACGGCATAATCCATGATCACTTCTGAAAGTAATTTCACCACTTCTAAATTGTCTAAGTTGGCTAAATACCACGAAGCTTGGGCAAAGAAAAAATCACCTGCTAATACAGCTATTTTATTATTAAACAAACTGTTGACTGTGGCTACTCCACGTCGCATTTTTGATTCGTCAATAACGTCGTCGTGCACTAAGCTGGCAGTGTGAATCAATTCTGTAATTTCCGCTAAACGGCGGTGACGTGGTGTAATATCTTTATCCAGCATTGTTGCCCGTGATATCAAAAGGACAATAGCTGGTCTGATACGTTTTCCCCCAGCTCCGAATAGATGTTCGGCTGCTGCATAGAGGATGGGGTGACGATTCCCAACTAGCTGTTTAAGGTTATCTGCTAGTATTTGCAGGTCTGCTTCCACTGGGTAAAAAAGGGAGGTAGCTGGGGTCATGGATAGGCGGATTATAGCTTAAGTTACGAAAGTTTACATATCCTAATAATCATTTTAAGATAACCCTGGACTAGTGCCAAATTTTCGTCAGGAACGTTATGGGCTCCATTTTTATGCACGATTATCCCTTTAGATCCAATCTTCTTATGCCATTGAGTCTCTGGTAGAACAGCTCTACAAAAAATTTGATTTTCATTTTTTTACCTAATTGTCCTAGCTTTTGCCTGTCTTCAAAAAATTACATGTAAAATTTTGATAAAAGTCAAGCTGGCTGTTTTTACGGTTTCCTGAGAAAATATGTTTTTTTTTAACTTTAGTTCAAACATACTTAAGTAATAATACTGGAAAAATGCCTAAAACCTGCAACTTTTACTTATAATCTATTACACGGCACTGGCAAGCAAAAATTATCTTCTCAGCAAATTTTCAGAAATTTCTAATTTGGTAGAAAAGTTGCCTGAAAAATCAGGGTGGTTATGTTACTCTAAAATTGAGGGATTTTAAACTTTTCGGTATTCACCTCAGGAAAGCAAAAACACTTAAAAGTTTTTTGCTTCCCGGAGACGTGAACGCATTCACTGGTTGACTCTGTGCTGAGCGAACTTGATGGTAGGAAACTACAGGTTTACCTGACAGGAAACAAGGTAGTTACACCTCTTCAGTGCTTTTTGTGCATCAGTGTTCCTGCCCTGAAAAGGCGCTTTCACTTGAGAAGACCAGGTATGCTGCTTGGGCAACAGAAAAGTTTCTCTAATGTAGCTTAACTGTTGTCGCAGTCATTGTCTGCAAAGAGGATAGCCAAGAATAAATATAATCTGCGGAGAAAATATAAATTTCTGCCGCTAGTTTGATATTTAAAATAAAAGCCGCCAATTCCGCAATTGTGTGGCTAGCTTTTTACTAGCTTGAGTGCGTTTACTCCTATTTTCATAGAGGCGCTGGTAGGAAAAATGGTTTACGGAAAGATGCCTATGATAATTTTTATTCTAGCTTCTGGATATTTGTTTACGGTATACCTGTTACTAGCATTGGCGAAGCGAGCGGGACAAAGAAACATATCTGCTAGTAGTGTTTCTGTGGCCAGAGAAAATCACTCGCAGCAGGCTCCGCTACCATCAAAGGTAACTGAAGTCAGTAGTTTACGCTAACACAGACAAAGCCAGTCGTCAACTGTCGGCTAGCTTGTCAAAAGTCACAACATTAGCTTGGTGTGCTGGTGTGCAAACACTAAAAGTGAGGAGCGAACAGAACAAAACAAGTGTTAATTGTTGGAAATAGCAGCATCGGAGAAGCACGCTACCTCAACCATGGGAGTAAAACCCAACCATTGACTTGAAGATTGAGCAAATTGTTGTGGACAACCGCTGACAACAAAGCGAGTGGGTAAGGGAGGGTGAGTGTTTTTTAAGCCAAGTAAGTCTAATTCTTGAGCGCAAGCAGCTACTACATGTACTGCGGGATCCACTAGCTTGACAGAAGAAGGAAGCAGCGTTCGCAATACCGGTGACAGATGGGGGTAATGAGTACACCCATAAACTAAAGTGTCTATTTGCTTTTCTAGTAAAGGCTCGAGATAGGAACGCGCTACTTCAATAGTATAGGGATCGTGAATGCGGTTTTGCTCGATCAGCGGTACAAACTCCGGACAGCCAACTTGCCAAACTTGAACTTGAGGATTTATTTCCAAAATAGCACGTTTGTAAGCATTACTTTTTGCTGTGGCAGGGGTGGCGATAACACCGATGCGCTTCCCTTGCTCAACTGCTGCTTTTGCTCCTGGTAGAATTAGTCCGAGAACAGGCATGGCAAATTCATGGCGTACAGTTTCCAATGCCAAGGCAGAACTAGTGTTGCAAGCCATAATTACCATTTTGACTTTCTGCTGTTGCATCCAGCTGAGGATTTCGCGAACAAACTGTAAAATTTCTGCTGGCGAACGAATTCCATAGGGGAGTCTAGCCGTATCTCCAAAATAAATGATCGATTCGTTCGGAAGCTGTCGGTATAGCTGTCGCAGTACGGTTAATCCACCCACACCACTGTCAAAAATGCCAATAGGAGCACGTTGGGGTTGCTGGGAAAAATCGTATAAATTGCCTTCAAAAAAAGAAGATGAAATCACAGGCAGATGTTGAATAGAGTTTTGATTTAAGACACAGGATTTAGTAGAGTTAGTGTTTACTAAACTTTTATCTGGACTGCAAGTATTTAATAATACCACGTGCTATTGCTTCTGCCATGCGATTTTGATATTCTGGATTGCCAAGGCGGGGATTATCTTCTCGACCGGTCATATAACCTGTTTCCACGAGGATTGAAGGCATGGAGCTTTTGCGAAGAACGTAGAATCTTGCTTTTCGCACTCCTCTGTCTTTGACGTTCACACTCCTGAGAATACTACTGTGAACGATGCGAGCCAGG
>KB235926.1:1402007-1403347 GCA_000332255.1 cyanobacterium PCC 7702
TTCTAAACCATTGACATCCGGACGATCTAGACCTGCTGAGTTAGCATGAATACTCACAAACACATCCGCACCAGCCCGTTCTGCCATGTCTACTCGTCCTTGGAGTTCGACAAAAAAGTCAGCATCTCGCGTCAGGATGGCGTGAATGCCATTTTGCTCTAAAATGGTCGCTATTCTTTTGCCAATGGGCAGTACCACATCTTTTTCTAGCAAACCACCCAGTCCTGGAGCGCCTGAGTCTTTACCGCCGTGTCCCGGATCGACAACCACAACTACTCGTCCTCTAGGTACGGGATGGGGTGTGGAAGCGTCACTTGCTGAAAGTGGTTGGGGGTTTGGTCGGGGTAGGGGAGGTAATGTATTATTTTCCGACAGAGCTTGGGGATTAGATGGAGGTAAGGGAGGTAAAGCAATGGAAGGTCTAGCGCTAGTACGTTGTAAATCAACTGCTATAAATTGGTCGCCAATTTGGTTTACTTCTCCAATTTGAACTCCCGCCGCAGGTTGAATGTAGATAACAACACTACGATTATCTTTTTGTTGTAAACGCACTCGCAGAACAGGACTGTTAGCATCCATAACCGGACCTTTGACAGGCGAAGCTAGTCTAGCGTTAGGAATTGTAATGCGAAAAAGACCAGAGGAGCGGTCCCAACCGCCAGTAGCTGAGATGTTGCGATCGCCTTTGATGATTAATTGCCTACCAGTAACACTGAGTTCTACAGCTTGAATAGTTGTGACATCGCTAGTTTTTCTATAGGCGAAAGTTGAATTTGGATCCAAAGTGCTGAGGCGGTCACTATCATTTTTAGATAATCTCACGGGACTTTTATTGGGCAATATTACCAAACCACCAACAGCACTTGTTGTCGCCCGCCAATCGGGACTGTTTTCCTCAACTTGCATTGTGATGCGGACCACAGGCGGTGATGTTCCCAAGTCGCTCAATTGAATATTTTTCACACCGTAGCGATTGACATTGATATTTCGCTGGGTAAGACGGGGTGATAAAATCGCTCCTGAGATATCAATGTTAATATCGCTATTATCTTTGCTGCGGTTAACTTGAATTCCAGGTTTCCCACCGCTGGTACGAACAAAAAAGCCATCTCCGGTCAATTGTAAATTTTCGATTTCGGTTGTTTTGCTGGTGGTGCTGACAACCATTTCTTTGTTGGGAGGGATGAAAGGAGCTCGTTGTTCAGTCACAACAGTGTAAATATTTCTAGGAGAAGTTGTGACTTGCTCGAGTTCTGGTTTTGGTAATTGTACTTGCCAACGGTTGGCTGTTATGCCTTCAAATTTCACTTGCTTGGGGTCAAGAGTATAACCAGAATTAA
>KB235926.1:1404550-1433050 GCA_000332255.1 cyanobacterium PCC 7702
TTGATTGCGATTGACATCAAAATGCCAAGATTGCAGTTTGGCTGCGCGAGCGGGCGACGATAACAGGGAGATACATAAGACAGTACCAGGTATTAGCCAGTGTAGTTTCACAGTGCTTTCTCCTCAGTCGCATTCACAAAGCGGTGGATAAATTAGTAAATTCTTGGATAATTTGCATCCCAATTTAGCTTGAGAATCAATTTAATTTGTTGTAGTTGCTGGCATGGCTGCTTTTTTTCGTTGCTGCTATTGCGGGAACGTATTTGCGTTAAAGCTAATGGCGTCGAATTCTAGCATAAATTTTTCTGTTTATTCTGCCACAAAGCACATAAATTGTTTGTCGACGAGCATGGGATTACACCTACAAAAAAACAATCAAAATTAGTAATAGCAGTCAATTAACATCGAAACATACTTCCATTTTTGAGGAATTATTGCAGCTGGCGATTGTTGGTAATTACTTCACCTGGTAGTGCAAATGATTGTTGCGAGAATACTAGTATATTTTGCTTTTTATGTGCTCAAAGACCAGCAAAATCAAAACTGAGAAAACAATTTAATATGAGTTAAAAATTACATGAATAACACCATCATTACTGAAGATAATTTCCTCTAAACGTACAATTCAAGGCGACGGAGAGTGAGGAATAGAAGTTTCCGCTTGCAAGCTAGTCAGGGTTGAGTACAGATACTCCTAACAGTGGATCTGTACTCAAGAGTTTCTAGGAGTTAGGTTCTGAAGGCCGCTCTCCATCGGCAGTTGTTATTTTTGCAGGAGAGGATTCCAAGACTATAGATGTTTGGGAGGAACTGTTGGCAAGTAGCTGCTTTGAGTTTGTGTTCGCTGCTTTTGGTTCGGGAAATACAAATCGCAGCCAGGGAGGAGCTAAAAAGGTTGTGAGGATAACCATCATGATAATTGCTGCTTCCAAAGGTTTCGAGAGAATGCCAATGTTAGCTCCTATACCAAAAAACACCAATCCTACTTCACCGCGGGGAATCATTCCGACACCGATGGCCAAGCGATTGATTTCGGGTTGAGCAAACACGGTAAAACCGGTGACAACTTTACCAAAAATAGCTGTGGCGATCAGGAAAGTTGCCATAATTAAACCTTCTCGGTTGCTAGGAACTGCGGGGTTTAAAACACCCAAATCAGTTTTAGCGCCGACAGTAACAAAGAAGATTGGCACCAACATATCAGCAATGGGGATAATTTGCTTTTGCAGTTCTTTGCGCTTATCTGTTTCCTCTAAAACCAAACCGGCAGCAAAAGCTCCTAAAATTGCTTCTAGCTGGATAGCGGCGGCAATGTAGGCCATGATAAAGGCGAAAATGAATGCTGGTATGACCAGTTCGCCGCGGGTTTTCAAATTATTGACGATCGCTACAAAGGTTTGATTGAAAATATTACCCAGAGCGATCGCCCCAATTAGAAAAGCACTGGCGCTGGCAATCAAGTAAATAACTTTACCGAGATCTACCGCCCCATCTTTAGCAAGACTTGCTACCACTGCTAGGACAATAATCCCTAAAACGTCATCAATAACCGCAGCACCAAGAATAATTTGTCCTTCTTTGGAATTTAAACGTCCTAATTCCGACAGCACCTTAGAAGTAATACCAATACTAGTAGCAGTGAGGGCTGCTCCCGCAAAAATTGCCGGTACTGCTGGAATACCGAACAATATCATCAATCCTGCCGTACCAAGACTAAAGGGTACAGCAACTCCTACTACTGCCACAACGGTAGCTTGAATGCCCACTGCCATCAAATCTTTTAAATTTGACTCCAAACCAATTTCAAACAACAAAATGACAACACCCAGTTCTGCTAAAACGGAAATAACCTCAGATTGAGTTGCAAAAACGGCGTCTGCAGCTTGGGGACTTAAACCAGCAGTGGTTTTGAGAAAATAAATGATTAAAGAACTAGAACTATCTGCTCCTGCTTCGGGAAAAACTACTAGATGCAAGACAGATATACCTACTACTACACCACCGACCAGTTCACCCAAAACCGGCGGTAAACCAAAGCGGTTCGACAATTCGCCTCCGAGTTTGCTAGCGAGGTAAATTACCACCAAGCTGAGCAGCACTGCTGCTACAACCAGGGAACTGTCAGCTCTTTGGCTTGTTGTTGCCAGCAGGGGTAAACAAAAGTTAGTTGCACCTAAAAACTGCATTAGTTCTGTAGAAATCATTTTTCTAATTTACAAGCTGTTGGTTGTGAAGTGTTTGCTGTCTGCAGGTGGAATTATGAACCACAAACTCCACTATCCATCTGCTAATTGTAGGAGGCGTTGCCAGTGAAACTCTGACACTGGAACTACAGATAATCTCGGTAAACGCAGCAAGTCAAAATTTGCAAAGCTGCCATCCTGCTTGATTTGAGCGAGGGTAACGGGTCGGGATAATTTTTGCAGTGCGCGCACGTTTACAACTACTTTTTTAGGGTCGTTCCATGCTGGATCTGGATAAGGTTGAGTGATAATTTCTCCTAACCCCACTATTTGTCGTTGATTGCCTGTGTGATAAATTGCTACCAAATCGCCCGCGGCCATTGTGCGTAGATGCTTGAGGGCTAGGTTATTTTTGACTCCATTCCAAACCGTGCTACCATCCCGCTCCAAGTCTGAGTAGGAATATTCTTGTGGTTCGGTTTTTAACAACCAATACGCCATGAAACCATCTCCAAACGTTTGGATGTGAATTTCTAAGTTTCTAAAAATGTAACGGTTCCAGGTGTTTGATATTTCAATGCCAAACTGAGATGGCATAGCAGTCTAGGTGCGGATGTCAAGAAGAAAACGCATTAAAAACCAGTCCTGCTAGATTAGCAAGTAGCAATGGGAAATTATTTTGTCGAGGAGTGAAACTTGAAAATGAATAAAACTACGGTTTTGGGTTCTCGGCTAGTTTTGGGGAACCTATGGAAAACTATACCTTTAGTATTATTTGTGTGTGTTAATTTTGCTCAACCTACCTGGGCGCAACAGAAAGAAAAAATGTTGAGAACTTTGACAGTTACAGGTCGCAAAGTGGAAACAATTCCTGCTACTTTGGCTGAAATTGTTTTGGGTGTGGAGCTGCAAGCAAAAACGGCGCAACAGGCGCAGCAGGAAGTTGCCCGCAGGTCATCAGCGGTGGTATCGTTGCTTAAAACTCGTAAAGTGGAGAAATTGCGAACCACCAGCATTACTCTCAATCCAGTTTATAGCTATAAAGATAACGTGCAGCGTTTGAGTGGCTACAGTGCTAGCAACACTGTAAGTTTTCGCATTGCTGCTGCTGATGCTGGTAGTTTATTAGATGAAGCTGTCCGAACTGGTGCGACGCAGATTAGTAGTATTGGCTTTGTTGCTACCGACGAAGCGATCGCTCAAGCTCAAAAACAAGCACTCAAAGAAGCCACTTTACAAGCTCAACAGCAGGCGAATGCAGTTTTTAGTGCTTTGGGATTGCAAGCTAAAGAAGTGGTCAGCATTCAAATCAATTCCGCGGGTAGCCTACCGCCACCACGTCCTTTGTATCGTGCGGAAACTGTAAAGCTAGCACAACAAGATTTTTCTACTTCTCCTGTCGAAGCGGGCGAACAACAGGTAGAAGCATCGGTGACGCTGGAAATTAGTTATTAACTGGTAGTTAGTAGTTAGTTGTTGCAAGCTAACTACTGTCTGCATATTAGCTTGCTAGTTAAAAATGTTCGGGATTGGTATCGATGGTCTCTACATCTGTATCCCGCTTTGAACCCAGTAACTCTAGTTGCTCAACTAAAATCACCGGTGTCGAGCGTACTGCTCCGGTGGTGCGATCGTTCCAAGATTCAAATTTTAAAGAACCTTTAACGGCTATTTGTCTACCCTTACGCACGTAATCACCCGCCACTTGTGCAGTCTTTCCCCACAGCTCCAAGTTAAACCAATCAGTATGTTCGCCTTCTCGAGTGCGGCGATTGACAGCTAGTGTTAATTTACACTTAACACTTCCAGATTCAAAATATTTCATATCAGGGTCGGTACCTACACGACCGATTAGGGTGACAATGTTGATACTCATGGGCGTTTCCTTTCAGTACAGGCGTACTTATTGGCTGTGACTTTCATCATAGCCGATTCTCAACCTGAAAGGAGACAGTTGCATAACAAACAATTATAATTACGGATAAAAGTGATATAATTTGCTCTTTTAATACAAAACTGTACGGATATATTCTTGTAGTTGAAGGAATATAAAAAGGTATAAGCCGAAGATGGGATAAACATTCCCAATGGAAGCGAAAAAATAACCTGTGTTACTAGACTCAGGTTAAAAAAAATAATAGAATCCTGCACGATTCTTTCTCACACTCAAAAATTGAAATAGGGGGCAATAAAACGCGTGGGTCTTTTCAGTAAGTTTTCCTTGTCGCGAGATATAGGTATCGACCTCGGTACCGCTAACACCTTAGTGTATGTATTGGGTGAGGGTATAGTTCTTCAAGAACCCTCGGTAGTTGCAATCGACCAAAACGAAAAAATTGCACTAGCGGTAGGAGAAGAAGCCAAAAAAATGCTTGGTCGAACGCCAGAAAATGTAATTGCTGTGCGCCCCTTGCGCGATGGTGTAATTGCAGATTTTGATACAGCTGAGATCATGCTCAAAAGTTTTATCCAGCGTGTGAATAAGGGTAAGTCGCTGGTGTTACCGCGGATTGTCATTGGTATTCCTAGTGGAGTGACAGGGGTAGAACGGCGAGCTGTGATGGATGCTGCTACCCAAGCAGGTGCAAGAGAAGTTTATTTAATTGATGAACCTGTAGCAGCGGCGATCGGAGCAGGATTACCGGTTACCGATCCCACGGGTAACATGATCGTTGATATTGGTGGCGGTACTACGGAGGTAGCGGTGCTCAGTCTCCAAGGTACGGTGCTGAGTGAATCGGTACGGGTTGCTGGAGATGAATTGACAGAAGCAATCGTGCAGTATCTAAAGAAAGTTCATAATTTAGTGATCGGAGAACGTACTGCTGAGGAAATTAAAATTCGCATTGGTTCTGCTTATCCAACTCACGATGATGACGATGCGATCATGGAAGTGAGGGGTTTGCACCTGCTTTCTGGTTTACCGCGAACGGTGACTATCAAAGGACCAGAAATTCGTGAAAGCATGGCGGAACCATTATCAGTAATTATTGATGCTGTTAAGAGAACCTTAGAACGTACGCCTCCAGAGTTAGCTGCAGATATTATCGATCGGGGTATTATGCTGGCTGGTGGTGGCGCCCTGCTCAGAGGAATAGATACTTTAATAAGTCATGAAACTGGAATTGTTACGCACGTAGCTGCCGATCCTTTAAGTTGTGTTGCTTTAGGTACAGGTCTGGTGTTAGAAAACTTCAAACAAATGGAACGGGTTTTTAGTGCCCGTTCTCGCAATATGTAGTAAAAATAAGCAATTCCAGTATATTGAATCCTGTTTGGAATCCAATCCTCTTGAGTAAGAGAAACAATCGGGTATATATGTTTACGACACGTGGAAGATGGTGGGAGCACAAAGGGTTGCAAGTAGGGCTGGTGGCTCTACTCATCAGCAGTGCTTGGTTAGTACGCCAGACTCATGGAGCATTATTACTAGAAATTTATGAGAAAATAGCCAGTCAATTTCAGTTTTTGCAACCAGGAGCAGTTTCAAAAGAGCAATTGCAGAATGCCAAAGTATTGGAACTAGAAGCCCAAATCGTTGAATTAGAAAGCCAAAACAAAAAATTGAAAGATTTGTTGAAGTATGTAGAAAAGGAGCCTTTATCATCGCGCCCCATCGTCGCACGGGTGGTAGGACGCAGCGCCGATAGTTGGTGGCAACAAGCAATCCTCAATCGTGGTAGTCTAGCAGGAATCAAGGAGGGTTTTATTGTCAAAGCTGAAGGTGGGTTGGTGGGTTTGGTGGAAAGCGTTACTCCTCATACCAGTCGCGTTTTATTAATTAGTGATTTGAAGAGCAAAGTAGGTGTAAACGTTAGCCGTACTGGAGCCAAAGGAGTTTTGCGCGGCGATGGTTCTGCAGAAGCAGTACTGGAGTTTTATGAAAAAGTTCCAAATGCTAAACCCGGAGATGTAATCGTGACGTCAACTTACAGTCAAAAGTTTCCGTCTGGTTTACCGGTAGGACGGATCAAATCCTTGGATTTAAAGAAACTTCCAGCATCTGTGGCTAAAGTAGAACTGTTTCCAGCGATACGGTCTTTGGATTGGGTAACCGTGTATCCAAAACCAGAAAGCCAAGCACTGGAGAATTCGTCATCTCAGTAGTAAGTAATCAAACACACATGTAGAAAAATGAAGATAATTGGTTTTAGGGGCGCTAGGAGGCAAAAAAAGCTACAATCGAGGCGCTCGCGAAAATCCATATTCCAAATTAAAATTAAACCCCTGTGGCGTTGGCATCCCTACCAGCGACAAATAGTCAACGGAATCGTGATTTTAGCAAGCGTACTTTTGTGCTTGCTAATGCTACCTACGCGCTTTCTCGGTATGGAAGTGTTGGGTATCGGACCTAACTGGTTTCTAATTTGGGTAGTAGCTTGGAGCGTGAAGCGGACAGTGATTCAAGGAGCATTAGCAGGTATAATTTTAGGGCTGCTTCAAGATGGAATGACTTCTCCCGAACCAACTCATGTTCTCGGTTTGGGAATAGTGGGTGCGACAACGGCTTTGTTGCAAAAACAACGTTTTATCCAAGAAGACTTTATTTCCATCGCCTTGATCGTATTTGGGATGTCTGTTTTGGCTGAAACTATTTTTGCCTGTCAGTTGATGTTAGCAGGCGATCGCAACCCAACAGACATTTGGAGTTATTATCAAAAAGTAGCTCTGGCCTCTGCTATTGTCAGTAGTTTGTGGGCTCCAGTTGTTTATTTTCCACTCAACCTTTGGTGGCAAAAGTTACAATTAGCACGGCAAAAGCCTTAAACTAATTTTCGAAATAACACTTACAGCTAACTTCGCGTTGCTTCCTTGCTATTAAGCAAGAGTTTGACTTGATTTTGGTTATTCTGGCTGCTAAATTTTTCTGGAAATTTGGCAAACTTTGGCAAGATGGATTAAAGCTAAAGTTAAAAGATGGGAGTGAGATGGGAACGCTTAGCAGTTAATAGTTAATAGCTAATTTAACAACCAACTATTCCCTAATTGCCCAATTCCGTTATCGCCAAAGTTTATGGATAATTCTCCAGCGCTTGCTCGCACCAATGCAGCAGTAACTTTACCCAATTCCGTTTTGGTCAGTGCAAAACAACCACAAGCAAAGGTGGGAACCGACTTCGACCGAGCGATGATGCAGCGGTGTTTAGAACTTGCTCGTCGCGCTTTGGGACGTACTTCCCCTAATCCGTTGGTAGGAGCGGTAGTTGTCAAAGATGGAAAAATTGTTGGGGAAGGTTTTCATCCCCGTGCAGGTGAGCCACATGCAGAAGTTTTTGCTTTGAAGGCAGCAGCTTTGCATGCTCGAGGAGCTACTGTTTATGTTAATCTGGAGCCGTGCAATCACTACGGGCGTACTCCCCCTTGCTCGGAAGCATTAATTGCTGCTGGGGTAGCAAAAGTAGTTGTAGGTATGGTCGATCCCAATCCGCTGGTGGCTGGTGGTGGTATTGCTCGCTTGCGTGCTGCCGGGATAGAGGTAGTAGTTGGCGTGGAAGAACGGGCCTGTCGCAAGCTCAACGAAGGTTTTATCCATCGCATTCTTTACAAACGACCGTTTGGTATTTTGAAATATGCTATGACTTTGGATGGTAAAATTGCTACGACTAGTGGTCATAGCACTTGGGTCACCAATCAGGAGGCCCGCCAAATCGTACATCAAATGCGGGCTGCTTGCGATGCTGTTATTGTCGGTGGAAATACGGTAAGACTTGATAATCCGCGTTTGACAAGTCACCAGCAACAAGCCCACAACCCCCTGCGAGTGGTGATGAGTCGCAGTCTACAGTTACCAGAACAAGCTCATTTATGGGAAACCAAGGAAGCTCCGACTTTAGTTTTGACAGAGGTAGGAGCGAATCCTGCTTTTAAGGAAGCGTTACTCAAACAAGGGGTAGAAGTAGTAGAATTTCCCCAGCTAACGCCAGAGCAAGCGATGACTTATTTGTACGAACGAGGCTTTTGTAGTATTTTGTGGGAGTGCGGCGGTACTTTAGCAGCTAGGGCGATCGCCTCCAAAGCAGTGCAAAAAGTTGTCGCTTTCATTGCTCCCAAAATTATCGGTGGGAGTAATGCTCCCACACCTGTAGGCGAGTTGGGCTTAACTGCGATGACTGAGGCGTTATCTTTGGAGGATGTAGAGATCCGTGTGGTAGGTTCTGATTGTTTGATTGAAGGCTACCTTCCTTTGCAACAATAGTCCAGTGTCGAGACTAGAATGAACATTTTTGTTGTCATGAATACTGTCGTTCCTCAGCAAGATCGCGGATCAGAGATAACCGAGATTGAATGTAGCTGCAAAGGAAATCAGTTTCCTGACAATCAAGTAAAACTTGTTTTTTGGTTTGTTTAACCAACCACTGCACTAAGCTTGCATCATCCAATTGCAATAGCGTCCTTGCTTGGGTAGTTTCAACTACAGACCAAAGCTGACGCATAATAGTGGGAGTCATCAGACCTCCATATTAGTGATTTTCTGCTTTTTTTCAGGATACACAATTTAATTTCCCACCTCCGACAGGAACACACAACCTGACATAAGTGTTATCAAAAACTTAATAAACTGATTTATAACTTGATGAAGATTAAGGAAAACAACGATAAAGCCTACGGAAAAGTAAAATTCTCACTCAGTCACTTTTTGTAATTTGCTGAAAATGGACTGATAGTAAGGATATTTGC
The DNA here is from genome assembly GCA_000332255.1 of cyanobacterium PCC 7702. GTDB lineage: Bacteria > Cyanobacteriota > Cyanobacteriia > Cyanobacteriales > Nostocaceae > Chlorogloeopsis. The sequence continues at coordinate 1,413,412 of KB235926.1, forward strand.
CAACTGCAAGCGCTTGCTGGAAGCTCTAAAACTCAGGTTTTTTATAAACTGATGATTGCTTTTATAGTAGTATTGTCATACGAGTAAAAATTATGCGATAGTGTTGCCTGTTTCCCAGGTTTATAAAGCATGCAAAACCTATCCTAGGCAAGTAAACAATCAACTCTCTTCCAAAAATAACAAGCAAACCCCTGCTGGAGATTTTTTTCTTTGTCAGTAAATTTCAACAACTACCAAAACAAGCCTTAATTAAATTATCTATCTGTGGAGTGATTCTTTTGGCGGCAGAAATAAATATAAGTTCAGCCTGGGGGTCGATTCCGGTCCGTGTCTTTTGCCATTAAAAGAATAGTAAGCGTAGTATTGACTTCAAAATTTCATATTTTTTAGTGTCAAAAAAATTGAGATGATGATTTAGCAATACAAACAGCTGCTCTAACGCTTTATTTCTATCAAACTTTACTGTTGGAATTAATTAAAAACAACATCTCAGGAGGAAGTTAAATGCAAAAAATTGTTACTTGGTTTGGTTCTGTTGTGCGTCCGATGCGCTTTTTAGTTTTGGCCGTAACATGCGCTTTGCTATTACTATCTAGCACTTTGCCAGCGGCGGCAATTGAAAGCTATAAAAGCAATCCTCAAAAAGGTACCGAGCAGTTGTTAGAAACTCAACGCCGAACTGACGAACTGACAACCCAAGCACCTCCAGGACTGGAAGAAACACAAAAGCGGACAAGTGGAGGCGGACTCAACGAAGTACAAGGTACTGCGGATATTGAAAAAATGAATCGTCCGGAAAACTCTCAAGAGGCAACTTCCGTAGAAGAAGAAGTCAGTAATTTCTTGAAAAAAGTCACAGGTAATAAGTAAGATTTAACAAAACCTTTACCCCGGTAATAAGCTGGGGTAATTTTTTAAAAATTCTCGGCTCTGAAAATTTCATTCTCAAAAAATTAATTATTGGGATAGTAGGCAAGTCTTTAGTTAATAAATCAGCACCCAAGAATACTGAAACTTATTAATTCTTGAGCTGACGCAAATTAATTTCTTAATTTCAAACAATCATTCTGGAGATTGATGTTATGTACGTCCGGAGTCGGTGAAGTTAGAGAAGAATAAAGCTAGCTGAGGAATTAAAAGCAATGCGTCCGCTGAATATTGATTTAACACAACAGCAGCGTCAAGGTGTAATCAACCTTTTAAATTTAAATAAAGATTTGTCAGATGCCTATCTACTAGTAGTAAAAACGAAAAAGTTTCACTGGGATGTAGTTGAACCTCAATTCCACAGTTTGCATCAAATTTGGGAAGAGCAGTACGAACAATTAACTGAAAACATTGATGCTATTGCAGAAAGAATTCGTGCTTTGGGTGGTTATCCTATTGGTACGATGAAAGGTTTCTTGAAAAATGGCACGCTCAAGGAGCAACCAGATGAGGTTCCGACAACAATTGGAATGGCGGCCTTGTTAGTAGACGACCACGAACAAATTATTCGCAATCTCCGGGAGCATATTGATCGGCGTGCGGAACAATTCCACGATCGGGGAACGGCTGACTTTTTAACCGAATTGGTGGAAGGACACGAAGAGATGGCCTGGATGTTGCGCTCCTTTATTGAAGGACAAGCTTTAGAAGGAGACAACTCTCAACCAGCAACGGAAAAGAAAACTCCTGTAGGAGTTTAATCAATTTTAGAAAAGCAAAAACAAAGGAGTACTAGATGGCTGAAGAATACAAAGCAGAGCGTACTATCTCAGCTGTTTTTAAAGAACAGAACCAAGTTGATAGTGCTCTTCAACAGTTGTTGGACCGAGGAATACCGAGAGACCATATTTCGGTAATGGGCAGAAACTTCCAATCCCAAACTAGAATTGCCGGTTTCATCACCAAGAAAGATATAATTTTGGGAGGTTTGAGACAAGGAGCAATTTTTGGTTCTTTCTTTGGCTCTTTGCTTGGTTTGCTCACGGGTGTAGGCGTACTTTTTATTCCTTTTGTCGGTTCGGTTGTTGCTGCAGGTCCTATCGGTGCGGTGCTGTTGGGTGCTGCAAGCGGAGCGATCGCTGGTAGTGCAGGAGCAGGATTGGTATCTGCGTTAGTGGCTTTAGGAATGCCAGAAGATAAAGCCACTGTTTACCAAACTCGCCTGCAAGCTGGAGAGTACTTGGTAATGGTAGAAGTACCCGCCAATCAGGTAGAAGAATTCCAAAATCTGATTCAAGCTCACGGTGGTGAAGAAATCCACGTACTGGAACAGAAACTTCCCCGTGCTTGCTCTGGTCGCTGCAATAGTCCAGAGGATCTGTCACCGGAGGTACGCTCTCACCTTTCACCAGAAGCTCAGCGTACGTTTATTGACACCTATAATGCCACGCTAGAGCAGACAAACGATCAATCTCAAGCGGAACAAGCTGCTTGGGAGGCTGTTCATCAGAAATTTGATGAAGATGAAAACGGCGTTTGGTCTAAAGCAAAAGTAACTGCTTAGTTGCTTGCTATTGTCGTTAGTCACTGGCAGTATCGTGGCTAATGACAACATCTGCAGCGTTGCTAGGGTAGTTGCTAGCTAGAGACTCCTCTGATTGTGAGCTGACTCTAGTGTCGATCTTGATTAAACACGAATACTCCTTCTTCTTTTTCGCCGCTAGATAAAAAGTCAATCTGCAAATCTCCTGTTTCCTCAACTTTCTCTCTTGTTTTTAACTGGGCTATGATTTGCACGGACTGAGCAGTTTGTCCGCCCTTGTTTATAACTTCAAAGAAAACTTAGTATTTGCCATCGACCTCCCAAATCGTTTGTTTTTTACTAACAGAAATAACGGGAGGTTTATTGCTTTCGTGGAACCAAACATACCCAACTAAACCAGCGATCGCAGTAAGGATAAAGGAAGCAGCAGCAAAAGTAACCAATTCAGCAGCGGAACACTTTGGCTGCTGAGAAGGCCTATCTGCAGTATCTATTTCTTTTTTCATATTGGCAATCTCCCTGCTGCACCGCCGATGGTTGCAGGTAAACTAAGCAGTAATGTGTGGTCTAACCACATCGTCCAAGGATCGCTAAAAGTTAATTTTTGAAAGAACCATAACATCATGGCTGCTGTTATTAAAGATATCAAATAGGAGGCGATGGTTTTGCTGATCGGTCTTTGAAAAATTCCTTGTTGCTGTCTGCGTTTTTGCTGGTCAGAAAAGCCAGCTGGATGCAGCCATAATTGCTAATAGCCAAGGAGGTGAAACAGCTTCATAGGGTCGGTGACTGCGATAAATGTCAAGGCGATCGCGCAACTTTACTACTGGTGGTTTTGCTAACGAACCAACCCACCATACTTCCATGGTGTACAGTAAAAGCAATGCCAAATAAAAAACCACCGCAAGCGCCTCTAATAATATCGTTAATCTCACTCACCCACACATTTTTCTTTCTGTTTCTTTCTGCCTATAATTTTTTCCATCTTCACATTCACTTAGATTTTAGTGTGGGAGTATCATATCTAATTAGCACTTAATTCCTACATAAAAATTTCCCATAATTGGCATTTATTAACTCTTCAAAAAATTTTTCAAAACTGCGATTTGTCTATCATTAATAATCATTTAAATCTATCTGGTAATAGGTGTTACTTACAATCACCGCAAGGTATTTTATTGATACAACCTGTAATGTGGGGAGGAAATTTATGAGCTTAGAAAAAAGAATAGAAGCAACTGCTAAAAATATTGAAGGGAAAGTGCAAGAGATAGTTGGCGAGGTGACGGGTAATCCCAGGGATCAAGCTGAAGGCCAAGCAAAACAAGCAGAAGCTCAACTTCGCCACACATTTGAAAATATCAAAGATGATGTCAAGAAATCGTTAGATTAATTCTACTAGTGCACGCCTGCTATTTCCCAATTAATGACTCGCATTGAAAAACTCCACTCAATTTTTGGTAGTGGAGTTTTTTAATGGATAGGGGAAAACAATAATTGACTGCAACAGTTTTAAACTGTACTGCGTCGAGTGATTAAGCCCCAAATCCAAATAGCAATTATTGCACCAATAACTGCGACTATCAAGCCTGGAATACTCAGAGTCGATGCTGTTATTTGTAGTGTTCCCGTGTTGATTAAGCTGACAATAGTTCCCCCAATAAAAGCACCAATAATACCCAACAGCATGGTGGCCAGCATGCCCCCTCCTTGGCGACCAGGATAAATAGCTTTAGCGATCGCTCCTGCTAAAAGACCTAGTATCACCCAAGCAATAATATTCATAAAGTGACTCCTCTGAGTTATTTCCTACTATTATTTTACTTCTTAGAAAGATAACAATTACATTATTAATTTTATTCTACCTTGAGGTAAGTTACTCTTCTATCTTAAGAAGTAATTATTAATATCAAGTATTTACAGGAAATTACTTACACGTCTTGGAGGAATTTAGTCAGGAATAACTTATTTTCTACCATATTTTACTAATTTTGTAAAACTAAAGATTAGCCATTTGTGTGGCAGTAAGAACAAACGACTAATCTTTTAATCATTTTTTAATTTGCTTATCTACTAAAATTTTAGCGATAATTGTACGACGGATTTTCTTATAAAGAGTAGATTTTAGATGAGAATTAATGACAGTTATTGATTTTTTGGTTGTTGGTTTAGAAGCTTGACTCCAAGGAGAACATTTGCAATTTATTGGTAGACGCACTAGGCTAAAATTTTCTCTGTTTGAGAGTGTGGACGCAAATGTTTTGTAGCTATTAGCTATCTGGAAGTTACGCTACCAATCCAGAACGCAAAGCGCGTACAGCTGCTTGAGTACGGTCGTCGGCGCAGAGTTTGTTGAGAATATTGCGAACGTGGGTTTTTACCGTTCCAACTGTAATGTAAAGTTTTTCTGCTATTTGTCCGTTACTGCACCCAGCAACGATTAACTCCAAAATTTCTAGTTCCCGTTGGGTAAGCGGATAAGTTTCTAAAACTTGCTCGTACTCAGGTGGAAGAGCATCTATTTTTACTGTTTTACTTTTTTCGCCAGACTGAGCATCGGGTAAAGCTTTGCGCATTTGTAACAGCACGATGTTGGCGATCGCCGGATCGATCCAAGAGTTTCCTTCGTAAGTTGCTCGAATTGCTTCTGTGAGGCGATCAATACTGGTGTCTTTCATGTAGTAGGAATCTGCACCTGCTGCAAAAGCTGCAAGTACTGCGTCTTCTGAATGCTCCATTGTCAAGATGAGAATCTTTGTTGAGGAGTCTCCTGTTTCAGCTTGCCATTGCTTAAATTTACGAGTTAGTTCAATACCATCCATGTCGGGTAAGCCAATGTCCACAACGGCGACAGCTGGTTTCAAAGTTTCCAGAAGCTTTAGTCCCTTAGTAGCATTTGCTGCTTCACCTACTACTCGAATGCTGTTGTCTGTTTGCAATGCGGCCTTAAGTCCCATTCGGGTCAAGTCGTGGTCTTCAATTAAAACAATACTAATTTGGCTCATTGATACCCTTACTCTCTACTAATCACATCTGCCGTCAACCGACATTTTGCCATTTATTTTTTAATTTCCAAAACCAAAGATAGATGATATTTTTATAAAATTGCATCCACCGATAGAAGTAATCGTTTCCGATTCCATTAGCAAGCTAGCAGGAAAAAATCTAGCCAATGATATATGGCGACCAGTTCCCAGACTGTGAAATACTGAGGCAAATTACGTATTCAGTTTGTTTTTATCAAGATTTTTTAAGATAATTAAAGCAAGTGAAAGCGATCGCTCAACTCCGACAGTCGGAAAGTTCTCAATCGCGACACTTTTACAAAATCTCAATTGTAGTAAAGAAATATTATCCAAATTTAATAAGCCCAATTAAAGATGCGTCATGTAAGCATCTTACGCTTTCAAGCTCGACCTGACTGTTTTGTGTAACTCTGACCAATGACTGAGGACCTAATGCAATTACTCATTTTACAATGGGGTTGAGCTAGGAAGAGTAGTATTTTTTTTTACTGCTTCTTCCTTCCATAGATAGGGGCTAACTACTAAATTTATTAATTGCTAATTTTATATCCCTAGTTACTAGTAATTAACTGTAGCCTAAACTCTCGTCAAAAAGAGTTTTTGAGCTCTAACTAGTTCTATCCTGAGGTAATGCTGGAAAAGATAACTAACAGACTACTAATGGAAGATGGCAAAGTTGATGCAATGAATCGCAAACGCGTACTGGAGAAAGAAAATAGTAGGTAAAAGCTTTCCCTCAGGGAAACAACCACAGCACTGATGGAGATATTAAGGTCTGGAAATTTTACCCTTATCTAAGGCAACAACGAATAATATGAAAATTCAGTTGAAATTAGAGATATAATACACAATCGCTATCTAAAATGCTCCTATCATTTACAATATAAAATATCTTTATATCATTTTTTTAAATGGTTGAAAAATATAAATGCTGTACATGAACCCGTATTTAATACCAATAGTAGAAGGCGATGGAAGAAAAGTTAAAAGTATTAGTTGTGGATGATGACGAAGTCGAGCGAATGGCAGTTCGTCGAGCTTTCCAAGCAGCAAATTTTACGATAGAACTAGTGGAAGTAACTAACTGTCGCAGTGCGATCGCAGTTCTCTGCAACAACACTTTTGACTGTGTTTTTCTCGATTATTGCCTCCCAGACCAAGATGGCTTGGGTTTCCTGCATGAAATTCGTTCTCTTAGTATTAAAGTTCCTGTAGTAATTCTGACAGATCGGGGAGATGAACAAATAGCTGTAGAATTAATGAAGGCAGGCGCTACAGACTACATTTCTAAATCTAGAATCTCCTCAGAAATTCTAGCACAGATTTTGCGCAATGCAATTCGAGTTTATCGAGCAGAAATGCAGATAGCGTGCATCAACCAGCAACTGCGAGAACGCAACGAATTGCTAAGCCAGAAAAACCAAGAACTAGAAGCGCAAAGAAAGCAAATCGAGCTGCAAAATCAAAAGCTCATGGAGGTATCGCAGCTAAAGTCACAATTCCTAGCCACCATATCTCACGAGTTGCGAACTCCCATGAATGCCATTATCGGCTTTTCTCAATTATTGTTGCGTCCCCAATGCGGTAGTCTGACGACGCAGCAAAAGAATATGGTAGAACGCATCCTCAACAACGGTAAGCGCCTGCTGATGTTGTTAAACGAAGTTCTTGATTTTTCCAGACTAGAAGCAGGTAAATTAAATCTCAATCCCGAGATATTTGATTTATCGCAAATAGTTCGAGTCACCACAGCAGAAATGCTTTCTGTTGCAGAAGCCAAAAAACTTTCAGTACAGATTCAAATCGATTTGCAAAATGCTGTGGTATTCAACGATCCCTTTCGGGTACGCCAGATACTCACAAATCTACTGTCCAACGCCATTAAATTCACAGAGTCCGGTAGCATTGGAGTCAATGTTAAGGAGCTACCGAATAATTACATTGAAATCGCTGTTTGGGACACGGGTATTGGTATTGCTGCTTCCGATGTGAAATATATCTTTGAAGCTTTCCGACAACTTGACCAAAGCATCACTCGCAAATATGCTGGTACAGGTCTTGGTTTGCCAGTGGTAGATGCACTAGTACAAATGATGGGCGGTAAAATCACTGTTGAAAGTCAGTTGGGTTCAGGTTCGGTATTTCGTATAGAACTACCACGTCAAATTTCGCCCTCCCATCAGCAAGGTTCTGACGGAATGTCCAAAATCGCCGCTCTATCCTCCAAGAAAACTTCCACTCTCCGAGAAGCCGCCAAGAGCGCGTCTGCGCCAACAAATCAACAATCGTACTTTCCTCAAGGGGAAGTTTATAGACTACCAAAAGAAAGAGAACAAAGGTGAATTTAGCAGTACTAACTATAAGTAAGACTAAAAATTATTGGCAAACAACTTGATAAAAATGTTAATAACTAGTAATTCTAAAGTGGATCGTATTCTTGCTGTTGATGATACTCCAGATAATTTGGTTCTGCTACAAACTATCTTAGAAATGGAGGGGTACAAAATTGATTTGGTAGCAGACGGAGCAACAGCGCTGGCAAAAATCGAACAATCTCCACCCGATCTGATTTTACTAGACGTGATGATGCCAGGATTAGACGGCTACGAGGTGACGCGCCGCATTCGCAAAAATCAAGCTCTTCCTTATATTCCCATACTGCTGCTAACGGCGTTTCATGATGTGAGCTTGGTTGAGGGTTTGGATGCGGGAGCAGATGATTTTATCCGCAAACCTTTTGACCAAGACGAGCTGCTCGCTAGAGTGCGATCGCTTCTTCGTCTCAAACACAGTATTGACGAACAACAAAAATTATTTCGACAACAAGAAGACTTTGTGTCTCGTCTTACCCACGATTTGCGCACACCTTTAGTCGCTGCTGACAGAATGCTGCATTTGTTCCAGCAGGAAACTTTCTGCAAGATCTCACCAGAAATGAAACAGGCGATCGCTGCTATGATTCGCAGCAACCAAAACTTGCTAGAAATGGTAAATACCTTGCTGGAAGTCCACCGCTTTGAAGCAGGTAAGAAAAACTTGCAATTTGAAAGTTGCAATCTGCAGCAGGTTGTGGAAGAAGTTGTTCAGGAACTTAAACCACTTGCAGATGAAAAGAACTTAATTTTCAAAGCAGACACAACTAAGTTAAATCAAGAGGATGAAAACGCTGCTACAATCATGGGCGATCGTTTGGAATTGCGCCGAGTGATTAGCAATTTAGTCGGTAATGCTATCAAATTCACAGATACAGGTAGCATCGAAATCCGCCTTTTTGAAGAATCCTCCTCTAGTTCCCCTCAAAAATGGATAGTTGTAGAGGTCCAAGACACCGGATACGGAATTGCCAGCGAAGATTTACCCACCTTGTTCGAACGTTTTCGTCAAGGTAAAAATAAACGCGCCGGTAGCGGTTTGGGGCTACATTTATCCCAGCGAATTGTTGAGTCTCACGGTGGGAAAATCGACGTGTTCTCCGAAGTAGGTAAAGGCAGTATCTTTACGGTGCGCCTACCTAAAAACGGCACCTAACAATTCCGTGTTTAGCTTGGAAGCTTTAAGACACGGATAGCCACAATAAGATAATATCAGAAAACAAAAGTCGCCTCAAATACTTACTTTGTCTTGCCTTGATTCTCCAAGGCAGAAAATTTTATAGCGGCGGTACTGTTTGACTAACAGATACGATTAAATTTATCTTAAATTGATGGAGGTTTGACTTCTCTTCCCAGACTCTGTCTCAAGGTGAAGAAATTACCAAACAAATAACTGCAACAAGAAATACTACATTAGGGTGGTGACGGGAAAATCTCCGGCTATTACTATCAAGAATGTGAAGGTGAACTACTTTCTATACCAACATTTTTAGTTAATATCACCCAAATAGCATCAATTTTTAACCTTTTTCATTCCTTTCATTTTTGGGTAGAGTACAAAAAATGACAACATCTCTGACTCCAACTCGCGGACAAGTAGAAAGAACATTAGAACAGCGTATCCAAGCTCTTTATCGCGACCAACTTGGGCATCAACCAAGCAAGGTCACCTGCAGACTTGCAGAGCAGAATCTGACAATTATAATTGAAGAATCTATCACACAGCCGGAACACCTGTTGGTTCAAACAGGTCGACAAGAACTCGCCCAGCAAGTCCGCTCAGATTTAGATGAAGCTATACAACCACCACTGAAGGAATTAATTGCAGAGGTTCTCAAGGTATCTGTAGTCGAGATTCTCAGTGATGCTACCTTAGAAACAGGTCGTACGGGTATGATTGCTATCCTAGCAGAAGCGCCTACTCTTCGCGACCCCGCCTCTCTTTCCAGAACAAGAAAAAAAGCCTCCTAACACAAGTCATAAGCCGAGTGATTCTTAAGTTTATCTCCCAGGTAGTGATAAACCATTGCCTCCAAGTCTTCGATCATGTAAGGCTTGCTAATGTAATTATCAAAACCTGCCTTTAATATTTTTTCCCTGTCCTCTGGACTTGCTAGTGCTGTGACTGCGACTACGGTGATATTGCGAGTTAGCGGTTCTTTTCTGAGATAACGTAAAACTTCAATTCCGTTAATTCCAGGTAATAAAATATCCAACAGTATTAAGTCTGGTTGGTAATCTTTCGCTATCAGTACGCTTTTGTAGCTATCTGTTTGACAAATGAGCCTGCAGCCGAGCGATTCTAACGCGTATCTCATCAGCAGCAAATTGTCGTCATTATCTTCCACCACCAATACTAAGGGCGGCTGGGAGTTTTGCTTGTTTTTATTACCCATAACTGCGCCTTTTGCCAGTGTTATTCCTTCTGCAGAAAATGTCATTTGCTTGGATGTCTCTCTTGAAATAACAAACAAGGCATTCTGAGAGCGGTAGAACAGCGCTCGTACCAGACTGGCTCTGAGTACCAACTCTATCAAGTTGACTATCTTTGCTCGCTTTGCTCACCTTACAAGCTCCGAGGAAAGATATCTCAAGCTGAAAGAGTTGAGCGTATACTTACTGATTATAGACAATAGTAAATTGAAAAGAAAGGGATTTTTTCGTAAATACTCGGAATGTTTAATATTTTTTTAATACTAAAATTTTGCTTTGAGAGTTCTTCTTTCTAGACTAGCATGTATTAAGAAAAAATAAAAATAATTTTCTTGGCAGGCTGAATATATTTACTTTTTTTTAATTAATACTTAAAGAGTTAATATTGGCAGTTTTGCAGCGATCGCCTTTACTCAAAAATGCAGTTAAGCTTAAAAACGCATCTGAGTTTTTCCAAACTAAAATCTTAAAATATAGAGATTCTTTAGCAAAAAAAAGGCAGAGATCGAGATAACACATTAGCCACAAGTAAAGTTTTCTGTCAGGAAAAATTTCATTTCCAGGCAAAAGTAGTAAATAAATAAAGGTAGGGTATCTACCCAATTTCACCGGGTATGCAATTTACAAAAAAAGCGAGGATAGAAAAATCAATACTAAGCTAAAAAAGCAGCACTCATAATTTCATCGAGAAATATCACTTACTTTTGTGGCAAGATAATATTTCTATCAGCCTAAAATCAAGCTATTTAGTATTGTAGTTTTTCACAGTACCACGCGTTATACTAAAGCTCGCCACACTGCTACAACAGTGTGGTTTTACTTTGGTGTGAAAAGCCACTATCAGTAAAAATTTATGGAAATGAAACCGCAAAAGCCGAAATTGCAAAAACCCAGACCGATAGCGCAAAAAGAATTAGAACCACGACCTTGTCAGCATATCAGAATTCTTGATTGTGACAAGCCAATTAGTCGAGTGTTTTATGAGTGCTATTATTGTCAGCAGGGATTGTTATCGGAGTGTAATAAAGTACCTCCAATTCGAGAAATAGCTGTGACTTGTCCTAACTGCGGTAGAACGGCGATCGAATTACTTGGGCAAGAAGTAGTTTCTACAACGGCTATCCCTTCACCCTGGAGAGGATAACAAAGTATCGCAAACACAGACAGACTTAACAGCATTAGGGATCAACGTTTATCTTCTGCGCTTTCAATATATTGACTTTCCATCAAAAAAGCTCCCCTAGTAAAACGAACACTCCAGTATCCCCCGGGACGACGGTCCAAAACTATGCCCTCTTCGCCTACGCGAATAACGTCAGGAGGTCGTAGCATAGGCATGGGATCGGCAGTTTTAACATAGGGCGGTAGTGCGATGACACGGACTTTACTACCAACAGTAAATTCTTTAGACATAACTCATCGGGGATTGTAAACTCGGGAGATGGGAAAAGGGGGAGAACTGTTGCGTACCAATACCCCATTTCAGATATCATAGATAATGATGTTTGTCAAGATAAGTATTGGAAATGACTTGCTTGGACTTATGTTGAGGGTCGTTTGGGAGCCGCGTCAAAAGCACGGGCGATCGCGTTCCATGCGGACTTGCGTTTGAAATCATTATCCAGTGGTAGAGAGCGAGCAGGCCAGCGATCCAATCTTTGACGTGAATTAGACCAATTCAACCACGTGTAGCGATCGCTCAATCCCCAGGTTAATACTGCAATTACTGCTGGTTCTTGCAAGACTGTATCCAAGTAATCTTCATAGGTAGCAGCAACTAAGCGATCGCGAACAGAAACATCCAAGGGAAGATTTTTGTCAGTAACATCCAATTCCGTGATCAGAATTTTCAGATTCATGCTTGCAACATCGCGGAGGAATTTTCTCAGCACTTTCAAGTTCAACGTGCCATTTTTATCCCCCCACAAATGAGCTTGAATACCAAGAGCTTGCACGGGCGAACCACCAGACTTCAAACGCTCCAGCAACTTCAGCACGGCGACTCTTCTGGGTTCCTCATACTGATAATCTAAACCAAAATCGTTGTATACCAGTAAAGCGTGCGGATCTGCCTCAGCAGCAACTCGAAAGGCAAGATCTATATAATTTGGACCTAAAAACTGAAGCCACGGTGAATTTCGCAAGCCATCAGAACGTCCATCTTCAGGAAGGACTGCTTCATTGACCACATCCCAGGAGTGAATTTTGCCAGCATAATGTCCAGCAACTGTCCTGATATGCTCGACTAACATCCGCTCGGCGTTTTGCTTGTTAACTGCAGTTGCAAACCATTTCGGTAAAGCTTCGTGCCAAACTAAAACATGACCGCGAAAAAGCATACGGTGACTGCGAGCAAACTTAGCTATCCAATCGGCTTTAGTAAAGTCAAAACGACTTGGACTGGGGCGAAGGGCATCCCACTTCAGCTCTGCTTCTGGTACGACAATAGCGCATTCTTGTGCAAATTTCTGTGCAAATTCCCTATCCGAAGATAATTTACTGTAGGATGCTGCTGCTCCGTAAATTAATCCTTTTGCCGCAGCTCGACTGCGTAGAGGAGCATTACCCCTAACAGAAAAGTTTCTCTGCTGAAACGCGATCGCTAAAAATTGATTGTTAATATGCTTAAATCCTCCAGCTTTGGTACAGAACATTCCCATACCCGCCAATGCACTCAAGCCTAACAAAGCACGTCGCCTGGTGATTGCTTGCTTTTTAGCCATAAAAACTCTACTCAAACATCTTTTGCATACAGCCCTAATTATGTTTTACATAACCAAGTGCTTGTCGAATAATAGGTTTAGCAATTGGTGCTGAGAAGACAGCAGCCAGTGTCAGCAAAGAACGGGGGTCGCGCAGGAAAATAGACCAATTTTCTGCTAAAGCAAGGTTTATAAAGCGACGTGCTGCTGTAACGTTACCAGCAGTGAGGGACAGGCGTGCTAGATAACGGTACAGATAGGCACGAGCAGTATGTAGCATGGGACCAACTTCCTTTGGCGATCGCTCTTTAGCTGCTTGTATAACTTGCTCGTTGCAGTGCTGCATTTGTGCTACATTGAAAGACAGTCCAGACTGGCGTACTCGATAAAGCGAAAGAATTTGCGGCTCTCGATAGAAGCGCCAACGTCTCGAAGCTGCCACTCTCAGCCAGAAATCTACATCTTCGCTGCTTTTGAGATTTTCGTTAAACTCTCCCACTTCATCAAAGATGCATCGTCGGAATACAGCGTTTGAGCCATGACCGATAAAGTTCTTGCACAGCAAAGCCAACAATGGATCTGGATAAATTGGCTTTCCACTCAAACATACAAAGGTTGGTCGACCGTCATCGCGAATAGCTCGGGAAGCACTATAAACAACACCTACATCTGCGCAAGCATCCAGTAACGCTACATGGGTAGATAGTTTATCTGGTTCGTAAGCATCATCTCCATCTAATAAAGCAATATAATTAGCACGAGCATGACGGATGCCATGATTTCTTGCCGAAGATAATCCGCCATTCGGTTTTTGCAGAAGTTTAAAGCGTGGATCTTGTTGGCACCAAGACTGGACAATTTCCGCTGTTCCATCAGTGGATCCGTCATCAACAATAACAGCTTCAAATTCCTTCAAGGATTGGCGTTGCACAGAAATAAGACAGTCAGCAATGTAACGACGAACATTATAAGTAGGTATGACAACGCTAACTTTAGGGAAGGTGATCGCGTTTCCAAGCAAGTTTTTCATAGCTACCAAAAATACCTTGTTTATTTACTTTGACTTGGAAATAAAAAACGACCGACACGACCGGTCGCTTTCCATTTCGCACCTTCTGCAACAGCTAAAAGCAATTCTTCAGTTTGAGCACCAACACGAGTCCAGTTATAATAATCTAGAACCGCTTGGCGAGCTTCCTGAGATAGGCGAGCATAAAGATTTGGTTGTTGTTTGAGTCGTAAAATTTCTTGTGTGAGACCATTCACATCTCCTATTGCGATCCTAAGACCAAAGCTGCCAGCCACTCGATTAAGTTCGCTGATGTCACTGTAAATAACAGGTAAACCAGAAGCTGCATAATCAAAGAGCTTCAGGGGTGAGAAAAAAAAGCCATACTTGGACCAGTTAATTTCGCGGTACAGACATAGCCCCACATGCGCAGAAGCAAATAAGCGCGGTGCTTCTAAATAAGATACCGGTGAGTAGAAACGGATATTGTTTGGAAACTGCTGTTCGGTGAAATTGGGTTGCTGTCCGACAATGGCAAAGCCTATTTCCGGATCGATAGATTGGATTTGCAAAGCACAGGCAACAACTGTCTGAAAGTCATGCCAGCTGTAGTCGGTCGAACCTGCCCAAAGGACGCGAAATTTGTTTTCCAGACCCGGGAAAACAGATGGCTGGTGCAAATCAGGACGGAACATCTCCGGGTCTGAGCCATTAGGAACAAGAATTGCTCGTTCAATACCCAGATCGCGAGCATAATTTACAAGAGGCTTGGACACGCATAAGGCTGCACTAACCCTACGAGCACTTAACTCTCTCAAAGGAGCACCCAAGCGATCGCGCCATCGCTGGAAACCAGGAAGAACCTTCAGCTCCTCTAAAGTTGCATTGATTTCCCAAACAATGGGCTTACCAGATGCAAACAAGCCAGGAATAATGGAGGTGATTTCCCAACCAACCCTACCATCCACCCGGAAGTAGAGCAGATCCGCCTTCTGAATCAGAATCCTCAGTCCTTGGAAAGAACGGGGAAAACGTTGAGCAAACTGAGAACCTTTTTCATTATCCAACGCGTATAGTTGATGTCCCTGTTGTGCAAGGTATCTAGATACCTGATAAGTATGTACTGAACCACCACTTTTTGGAGGAGTAGTATTGACTTTGTGGAGAAATCCTATTTTCACGTGTTTTACCTCCACGATTTTTTTGCTTTCCAAATCAAGTTGAATTCATAAACGCTGACTGCAAAACTTTGTCGTTATAAATGCTCTCCAAAACACGAGTCTGATGGCGTAAATTAAAGTTGTTACGTACCCTTACTTGACCGTTGCGACTAAATTTTTGCCAAAGTTCCCGATCCGTTAGCAAGCGCCTAATATACATGGCAAGCTTTTGCCAGTCTCCTTCTGGCGCCAACAAGCCAGTTTCACCATCAGCTACGGCTTCGGAAATACCACCACTGATAAAGCTCACCACTGGTAAACCCGTAGCCTGGGCTTCAATAAATACCATACCAAAGCCTTCTGAATCCCCTGACCGAGCTGTAATACTAGGAACACAAAAAATTTTGGCTGTTTGCATCCAAGTCCGTACGCTCTCTGGAGGTTGCACACCCAGAAATCGATAGTGCTTAAGCAATTTCTTTGCCAGCTGTTCAAGACTGCTGCGAAGCACACCATCCCCAATTACCACTAGCTCCACTTCTGGTATTGCTGCTTGTACTGCACTCATGGCCCGAATTAAATACTCACATCCTTTTTTTTCCACCAGTCGCCCCACAAACAAAACCACTGGCTTGCGCTGCAAGGCTGGATCGGGTTGGAATCGTTCAGTATCTACACCGATATAATGAACAATTATTTTCTCTGGTGGAAAACCTTGTTGCATTAACTTTTACTTGATGAACTCTGAAACAGCAATAAACAATTTAGCTTCATGCTTTAACTGTTCTCTACGACGAAAGTACATTCGTTGAGTCAAAGAGTGTTCTGCATACTCGTTTCTAACCGTAGCATCAAGTCCGTGGAAGGTAACTACCAAAGGAACCTGTAAATTTTTTACCAAAGGCAAAGCGATCGCACCATCCTGTCCAAAATGAGCGTGAACTAGTACAGGATGCAAATTTTTTACTTGCTGAACAAAAGCAGGTCCAAACCCTCGCAGTTTCGTGGAAACTTCCCCGATCTTGCCAAGTAATCCACCTCTATTTACTATCAAGGTTCGCTCCTTCGGAAGTCCCAAGCCAGCTATAAACCGCAAACCTACGTAGGATGGAATAAAATGCTGTAGCATTTCTGTCTGACTTCGTATAAAAGTTTCGGAAGCTGCAAGCAAAAAGTTCCTATAGATAACCACGCTAGGTTTATCGAACATAAAATTCCTATTAAATCTCTTGTTTACTTGCATTTTTATATACTTAACAAGCAATATAAGAATAAGGCCTCTACTGCAAAGAATTAGTTTTAAAAACTGTTGCAACAGCAGCTAACTTCAAACATAAAAATAGACTAAATATTTGCAGCATTGCTATGATTGCCAGCTTTCTAAAATCAATAATGTATGTATTATGAAGTTTAGATTTTTTGAACACAATAGTAAGGTGGATAATCCTGAGGATAATTATTTTTGTCTACAGGATAATTAATGAGGATAAGCATACATAAAGCTGTAAATACTCAGGAGATAGTGTTCCTTTTTAAGATTTTTAGGTAAGCTCTCATTTGAACAGCACTAATTAGACATGGTGCAATTAAATTCAAAGACAAATGAGAATTATAGCTCTTCCAGCTTTTCAAAATCGCAAGGAAAATCCCTACAATTGGCTGCTTTATTCCCACATAGAAAAATTAGGAGTAAAAGTCGATGAAGCATCGATAGAAAATCTACTGGCTAAAAAGTATCAAATCTGGCATTTACACTGGCCTGAATCATCCCTTAATAAACAAAACATTTTAAAGGCATTAGTCGAAATTCAAGCTTTATTAATACTAATGGATCTGGTTCGTCTCAAAGGTACAAAAATTCTATGGACAGTACACAACCTTAAATCTCACGAGCATCTTTATCCTCAGCTAGAAACTTGGTTTTGGAAAGCATTTACCCAACGGCTGGATGGTTATATCAGTCTTAGCAAGGTTGGTATGACAGCAGCACAGGAGCGCTTCCCCAGGTTAAAAAATCTACCTGGATTTGTCATTCCCCACGGTCACTACCGAGAGGAGTATCCAGATATCGTCAGTTCTCAACAAGCTCGTGCTCTACTGGAAATTCCTCCTTCTACCAAAGTATTACTATTTTTTGGCAGGATAAGATCCTATAAAAATATAATCCAATTAATTCGAGCTTTTAGAGAATTTCAAGATCCAAAGACTATCCTCTATATTGCAGGACGTCCGGGAACTCCAGCATTAGAACAAGATCTGCGAACAGAAGCTACCTTAGACGATCGGGTAAAAATGCACTTAGATTTCATACCTAAGGACAAAGCACAGCTATACTTTCGTGCTGCTGACTTGGTAGTTTTACCATATCGAGAAATTTTAAACTCTGGCAGTGCGTTGCTAGCACTTTCATTTAGTTGCCCAGTATTAGTCCCTTTGCAAGGAGCACTTAGTGAGCTTCAAGCTCAAGTTGGCCAAGAGTGGGTATATACTTACGAAGGAGAAATTATTTCTTCACATATGGAAGCGGCGTTGGAATGGGCTTTGCAGAAACCGCGCTTCCAGCCAGCTCCTCTTGAGAATTTTAATTGGAACAATTTGGCACAACAGACTATAGAAGCCTATAAAAAAATAGGAGTTGATAGCTAAATATCCAGCCAATAAGATTAGATGTAATGACAATCAATTTTCTTGTTTTTTGACAGAAAATTTTTTGCGCTTTGATTGGAAATTATTTTTTGGAGTAATTATAGTATAATCAAACTTATTTAGTAGTAGAGCATTTTCCCAATCGTTATTGGTTTTGAAAATCACTATTATATATAAAATCCAAAATATAGGTATTCTAGTTAAAGAACTCTCAGTTAAATTTACTATTAGTAATAAGGTTAAAAATAATATTGGAAATAATCCCTCTGAAGTTTTAGTAGCGCGTACGTATTTGATTGCTTGAATGCAAGTATTGCCAAAACTTAATATAAATATAGACGTTCCCAGCAAACCCGTGTCAAGAGCCAAATCTAAAAAACCATTGTGAGAATGAGCAACTTCAAATCTTAAAATCGACCAAATATCTGCAGCATCTCCATTCCATCCTGCTCGCCAAAAGGTATCATATCCATAACCCAACCAAGGATGTTCTTGGATTTTATTAATAACAGCAATCCAAATGTAAGTACGACCAGTAAGGGTAAGATCTCTACCAAGAGCATTAGCAATGCTTTCTGCGTTATCAACAAGAAGTACAGCTGCACTGCTACCTAGAAGTATTACAGTAATGAAAAATGGTAAAGCTATAGTGTAATTCCAACGCAAAGCTCTGTATAAAGGCAATAAAGCAATAATAGCTAGCAAAACTACCAGAGCTGTTTTCGAGGTTGAAAGTGCAATGAGGCTAACTGACAATCCTAAGCCAATCCATCCTATCCAACGTTCTAAGTAACTACCACTGACAAATATTAGGAAGACTAATGCGCTGAGAACCATAACGCGACCAAAGGTATTTTTGTGTATGTATATACCTCGCCAAGTTCCTGCATGAATAGTGGCCTCAGGAGTCAAAGCGTTGCCCATACCCATAATTCCATAACTTGGTAATGCTAAAGCAGCTACAATGGAGAGTAACCCTGCACACGCAAACATCCAAGCTAATAATTGCAATTGTTCTTTGAAGGTAAATCTTGCAGCTAAGTATACTGCAAACAAAGTTATTTCTACTAGAAATATGCTGCTACGTAAGGTAGCTAATGGCAGAGGAGACCACAAGGTTGAGAAGATAGCAAGTGCGATGAAAATCCACAAAAGCTTTTCTCGAATAGCAGTGTGAAAAACTTCTCTAAACCATACCACAATTAGAAATGAAATAACTGTTTGAATGAAAAGAGAAATAATCTTTGATGTTATATACTCTCCGGCTTCGTCTAAAAGGGGTAAAATTGCACCTGATAAAAATAAAAGCGAGATAACAACAAATATTTTTTCAATTACTCTTGGTATAGATACTACAAATTTCTTTTGCATAATTAACGTAAACAACTAGTAAATAAACTATTTTTTAAGTGGTTGCTGAGCAAGAAAAACGACCAAAATTCCCAAAGCGAGCATGAGAAATGCATCTGAAGCCAGACTAGACCATGCTGCTCCTCTCCACGAGTAGGCAGGAATGAGCCAAAGGTTTACTAAAATGTTGAATGCAGCTACAATCACTTGCATGAAACTGCGCATGCCTTGAAAACCTGCTCCTGTTAAGGTATCTGCGGCAAAATAATGCATGGCTTTGAGAAAGGTGAGCGGTGCTAGCCAACGTAAAGCTTCTACCGAACCAGCGTATTCGTGACCTAATACGTAGGGTACAACTGGAGCAAAAACAAATGAGCTCACATCTTGCACCTGGAAATATAAATGTCAAAACCACAACTACGTGCAAGGGTAGTTAGTCGTTCAATATCAAGTAAAAGAAGATACACAACT
>KB235926.1:1434614-1492349 GCA_000332255.1 cyanobacterium PCC 7702
TAAAAATATTTAATTAGTTCTATTCACCTGTTGTTATAGTTGGGTACTAGTTTATTTGTCCTTTACGGGTTACTACGGTTGGTGCAAGATGTGAGCTGATGGTCTTGAAGCTAATTATTTTCATCTTTAGCCTTTTGACATTTTTAGTTGTCGAATTTCACAGCAGCCATCCCATGTTACCGCTACAGTTGTTTCAAAATTCAACTTTTACTGTAGTTAATATTGTCAGGATTTTAGTTTTTTTTACTGTTGCCAGCTTACTTTTTATTTTCAGCTTATTTTTACAGCAAGTGCAAGGATATTCAGCAATCGAGGCGGGTTTGCGTTTTCTACCAATGAATATAGCTTTTATTGTCGCCTCCCTTGTTTCTGGATGGTTCGCTGTGTGGCTAGGATGGCGTTATACCATTACTACCGGATTGCTGCTTGCAAGTGTTGCAACGTTATTTTTAATACAAATTAGTGTAGGCACGGAATATGAAAAACTCCTAGGCAGCCTCGCAATTTCAGGCTTTGGCTGTGGCTTGACCCTAGCACCCTTAACAGCTGCAGGTATCAGTTCTGCACCGACTACCAAAGCAGGAATTGCTTCTGCAGTACTCGGTGTTAGCAATCGTCTTGGCAGTGTTTTGGGAATTGCCTTACAAGGAACGATTTTGACACAACTGCTGAGTCTGGATTTGGAGCGATCGCTCTCAGCTTGGGGTATACCTGCAAAGCTGCAAGAACAAATTATTGTCAGCACCCTCCACGGTGCAACTATAGTTTCCAGTCACCTTCCACTCCATATCTCTAGAGCTGTCCTGCATCAAGCAATAGGCGACGCGTTTGTTTCAGGTCTGCGAGCAGTTGTATTAGTCGCTAGTTTTGCCTTGCTTGCGGGAGCATTTTTGATTGTGATATTTGTACGAGCAAATTTGCATCAAGTTAGTAATAATTCTCCTGTTTCAATAAAAAGTAGAACACGATAGGAGGTAATCAAAATGAACAAGCAGCAAGCTTTTGATTATTATCAAATTCCTCCTGAAGATTGGAGAAAAACCCCAACTACAGTAAAAGTCCTGATTGAAGAAATGGAACGGCGCCTGCATCAACTAGAACCACAATCGGATCGACACAAACTACCAATTCCCAATCAATCATTAAATACGTTTTTTTTAAATGAAAGAAAACTAGCGATCTTGATTCCCGTGTTGAATGATTGGGAGGCTTTAGAAAAGCTACTACTACTTATCAATGAAATTGTATTTACCCAAGAAACAAGTATTCAAGTCCTTATTGTTGATGACTATTCTACTAAGCCTATTCCTCACTCACTTCTTCATCAAAAACACAATCAAATTAAAGCAGTCAGTATTCTTCGACTTCGTCGGAATTTGGGTCATCAGCGAGCGATCGCAGTTGGCTTGTCTTACCTCTACCATCACTTAGACTGCAACTGCGTTGTGGTCATGGATGGTGATGGAGAAGATAATCCTTTTGAAATCAAACGTCTTTTACATGCCTTTGACAAAACCGGTGGAGATAAAATTATTTTTGCTAAACGTACAAAGCGTTCTGAAAGCACTACTTTCAAGTTTTTTTATTTTCTTTACAAACAACTTTATTGGCTTTTAACAGGTAGAGAAATTTGTGTTGGTAATTTTAGCTTAATCCCGGTTTCTTTATTGAAAAATGCCGTAGTCATTTCCGAAATTTGGAATCATTACTCATCAGGTATATATCGCTCTCGAATTCCATATTTAGAAATCAATGTACCCCGCACAAAACGATTAGCCGGAAACTCAAAGATGAACTTAGTCTCACTGATAACTCACGGTTTAAGTTCCATTGCAGTGTACGGAGATATAGTTGCCACAAGAATTTTGATAGTTACTGCTATTTTCTTCGTAATTTTATTATTGGTATTGTGCATTGTCTTAATTATTAAAATATTTACTAATTTAGCAATACCTGGTTGGGCAACTTATACGTCAGGTCTAGTACTAGTATCTCTTTTACAACTAATTTCGCTCGGAGCAGTTTTTAGCATGATTATTTTATCTAACCGTAACAGTTCTATCATTATTCCAGCACGTGACTACAAAGATTACGTTGATACTTTAATGAATTTAAAATCATGAATCAATTTACTTATACAGGTACGGAGCTAGAATTATTTTCTCAAGCCATCAATTGGAAAAAATATATTAAACATTTATTGAGCGAATATATCAAAGGAGACGTTTTAGAAGTGGGGGCAGGAATAGGAAGCAACACGCGCTTGTTTTGTAGTTGCCAATACAGTAATTGGTTATGTTTAGAACCGGACAAAAAGCTTTTTCAAATTCTAGAATACTTTATTAGTTCATTGAATATGACCAACTACTGTGCCTGGAATGGAAGCATTTCCTTATTAAACAAAAATCAATTCTTTAATTCTATCGTATATATCGATGTTTTAGAACATATTAATAATGATAAAGAAGAATTAATTCAAGCATCTCAACATCTTAAACCCAATGGGAAATTAATTATTTTAAGTCCAGCTCATCAATGGTTGTTTACTTCCTTTGATGCAGCTATTGGTCATTACCGTCGCTACAACAAACAAACACTTCAGGCAATTATACCTCCTAACATAGAAGTTATCAAAATTGCCTACTTAGATTGTGTTGGTTTGCTAGCCAGCATAGGAAACAAGTTAATTTTAAAGCAAAGTCAACCGACTTTAAAGCAAATAAAAATATGGGATAAATTTATGGTCACTATATCTCGAAAACTCGATCCTCTTTTTGGATACCGCTTTGGAAAATCAATTCTTTTAATTGGTAAAAATAAAATTCGGTAAAAAATCACCCTCATATTAGCAAAGGCAACTAGGAACATGAAATTGTCAAAATTCCAGTATTTCTTATCTAAACACCAAAATAATATATTCCATTTTATCCTCATATTTAGTCTCATTACCCTCATGATGCCACCCAATTTATGGAATGGTAATGAAGAACAATATTTAGGATACGCCTGGAGAAAGTTTGGTTCTGAGGATATAGCTAAAATCAGTGCTTTAAGAGATACTGCCAACCATCGATTTGTTTTTGAATATTTAACTGGTTTTAGTATTAAAAATATAGGATTTGAATGGACACACGCCCTTGGTCGTATTGTTGTCACTTTACTTTATTCTACTTCGCTTGTTTTCTTCTTTAAAAATCTCAAACTTTCCATTACTGCTTCCTGTGTTATTATTTTGACATTTTTTTGGCTAGGTGAGAGCATCTTAGGAGGAGAATGGTTATTTAGAGGATTTGAGCCAAAAACCTTAGCCTATCCCTTTGTGTTCTTTAGTTTTTCTAGTTCGCTGCAAAAAAAATTTAGTAATTCTTACTTATTGCTTGTCTTAGCAACATACTTTCATTTTTTAGTCGGAGGATTTTGGTTTTTAATTACATGCTTAGCTCAACTTTACTGGACAAAAAATTTCAAGCAAACTCTAATTGACTCTCTTAAATATTTTGTTTTTTGCACTCCACTCTTTTTGATAATTGCGTTTGGACATCTGCACGCTGAAAATGCTACTCATTCAACTTTGTCTGCTAATTGGATTTACTCCTACTTTCGAGCACCCCACCATGTTGCTCCTTTTGCCAGCAAAGAAGTATTTGTGAAGTATTGGTTCCCAGGTATAATTTTATTATCTGGTTTGACGACGACTTCGGCTTTATTATATCGGTCTTCTCAGAGTCGAATAGAAAAAGAATTTTCCAAACTAATTTTAACTTTAGATATTTATTTTTTCCTTAGCTTATTGATTTCTTTTTTTGATAAACAAGGTGTTTTAGGAAAGTTCTATCTTTTTAGGCCTGCTAGCGTTACTTTATTTCTAACTCTGTGTTTGTATGCTTTATTTATTAAAAATAGAATCTCAAACAAATCTCTACAAATTATTTTTGTTATTTTAATTATCATTAGTTGTTTGCTGCTGCCATCTCCATCTGGTTATACAGCTTATAAATTTTTAAACAAACAAGCTCAGGCATTAGATTTTCATCAAATTTTTCATCCCAAAGATAACTTAAATCTGGAGCAAATTATTCGAAGTAGCAAACCAACTGATATTTTTCTTATCGACCCTGACTTAGAGAAAGATTCTGAATTAATTTGGAATCCGAATATCTTATCATTCGAAAGACGGTATGATAGACCAACATTAGTTTTAGATAAATTTGTGCCGAGTACTGACCGGGATGTTTTGAGGTGGTATAAATTATTGGCATGGAAAAATGCTTTATTCAGACAAGGTTGTCCTTCCCAGATTACTAAGGAATATAGAATTCGCTATCTTTTAGCTGCAAAAAACAATAGTAAGGTAAATAACTGTGGCAAAGAAATTTACCATCAAGGAGGAGTAAAGTTAATTGAAATGGGGACCTAAAGCTACAAACGGTAACTATAGATCCCTTTCAGGAATAATAGAGAATTGCTATACAGTACAATGATGGACTGTATTATTTATGGATGGAGAATCTAGATCTGCGGAAAAAGAGTTTTGAACGTTTAAGTTAAGTATTCCAGTAATATTCGAAACTAATTGTTCGTAATTCAATAAATTACTATTTGTGCTGATACCACTGGTGAGATTGATAGAACCATTATCACTAGTTGATTGTTTGCTAGTAACGATATTATTACTTACATCGAGTGTGGGAGTGACGCTAGCATTAGCAGTACTCAAAGAATTGTTCGTATCGAAATTAAACTGCTGTAGTTCTCCAGTGTCTGCATTCAACTTAGCCACCCAGGCATCTACAGAACCAGCGTTTTCACTTCCTAAGGAGCCATCAGTAATTCCACTAACGTAGAGATTGCCAAAATTGTCAACTGTGATACCCGTAGGATTATCAAATCTTCCTGGGGTTCCAAACTGTCGAATCCACTTCTCGTTACCATTAGTATCAAACTTCCCTACCCAAGCATTGTAAGCGTTATCCTGACTACCTTCTCCTAACTGACCGTTAGTGTAGCCTATCAAGAAAATATTATTGTTTGCATCAATTTTCATGTTTGATAAGTAGGTACCATCATCACCTTGAGTACCGAACTGTTGCACCCACTGTCGAGTTCCGTCTGGAAGATACTTAGCAAGCCAAAGGTCATAGGATTGACTACCGATTACTGGTTGATTGCTGTTTGGAGAACCTGGTTCAAAAGAGCCTGTGGTCCATCCTGCAACGTAGATATTATCTTCGCTGTCGGTAGCTATATCCCATGGAAATTCGATGCCATTATTATTGCTTCCGAATTGTTTTATCCATTGAATGTTACCGTTGGTATCCGTCTTTGTTAAGAAGCCATCGTAGTTTAAAAAATTTCGCGACGGATCTGCTGGTTGTGTTAATCCTTGAGTCCATCCTGTGGTATAGGTATTTCCGTTTTTATCTACGGCGGTTCCAAACGCTTCGTCAAAAAAGAAACTTCCGAATTGGGTCAACCACTGCTGGTTACCATTGGGGTCAAATTTACTGACCCAGGAATCAACTTGAGTAGGTAAAGGAAATATATCTGGTCTTTGATTTTCCTTTGTTGCTGTTCCTGATAAGTAAATATTACCTCCTTCATCTATATTCAGAGTCAGGCTCCTAGATTGCGTAGAAATAGTTCCTGGAATTGCAAATTGCTTACCCCACACTAGATCGCCATTACTGTTATACTTAGCAATCCAAGTGTCACTACCTTCAGATTGGTGAGGGGAAAATAAATTTCCTCCTGTTGCTCCTGTGAGGTAAAAATTTCCATCATTATCTGTGACTATTGCAAAGGCTGTATCTGTAACAGGCGTTCCTATCTGCTTACCCCATAACTTATAGCCATTACTATCATATTTTGCTACCCAAGCATCAAAAAGTCCTTGATTGGTTCCCTGCAAGTTACCGCTTGTAAATCCTGTTAAATAGACATTACCGGAAGGATCTGTGGCAACACCAGTACTAAAATCAACACCTTCTGTTCCGAATTGTTTAATTTTGTTTTCTGCTGGTTGGTTATCTGAGTCGTGGTTTACATACTGGAAATAGGAAGCGTTTAAATTTAATCTTTCGTTGGGACGCTCGTTAATGTAGGCGATAAGATCGGGATATCCATCTTTAACTCGAAAGATAGCTTCTCCTTGGAAACCTAGAAAACCTAAGAAAGGTCTGAAGTTTACCAATCTGTAGTCTTCTGGTTTACCGTTTAGTCGTATGGTATCTCGATTGGGATCGAAATCTAAAATGATAGCAAACTTTGATAAGCCCAAAAAACCCTGGTCGGTATAGTAAGCTTGATTGTCATCTCCAAGGACAAACGTGTCTTTCCATATCGACGCTGATGCTGGTATGTTTCCTTGGAGAATAGATAATGTATTCTGAGTCAGAAGTGTATACTCTCCTGGCGAGCTATCAAATACATCACCGGATAATATATCTACGTGGACGCTTTGAGTTTTGCTAGTAATAGGATCGTAACCGTAAATCAAATCGTTTCCAGTACGAGCAAAAATTAATTCAAAATTAGCGGGAAACCCTATTTGTAGGTCACTACCTGGTGTTCCTAGTGTGATGCTGTTGGAAAGAACCATATTTTACTCCGATTAAGTTAGGTATAAAGTTATCTTTGGACAAGAGGTTCTCTAGTTAACGTATCTGTTTCAAGCTATCTATTTGTTTTGCAAACAGGTCTGTGAATAAGCTTATTAACGTTCTTTGTTCGCGGACTTTAATGTTAGTGCTAACAGACATACCTGAATGGAGTGTGAGGGTTTTACCTTTAATATCTAGAGATTGTCGTTCTAAGCGAACTTTAACAGGAAAACGATAATACGGATGGATATTATCTGGTGGTAATGCATCTGAACCTACCCAGGAAACTGTTCCTTTGATATCACCGAATTCGCTATAAGGGAAGGAGTCGATACGGACATCAACTTTCATTCCGGGACGCAGGAAGCCAATATCTTTGTTAGTGATAAAAACTTCGGCAACATAGTTTTCATTTGGTACAATTTGGAGTAGCTTTTGAGTAGTACTGACCACAAACCCAGGGTTTTTAGCTTGTAAATCGAAAACTGTTCCGTTTATGGGTGCACGAACTTCTTGATATTTAAGGTTGAGTTTAATTTGAGAAATTTTGCTGTTAACTTCTGCTAATTTTTTTTGATTTTCTATTAGATTTTTAGTAAATTGGCTGTCTATTTCTGCAATCTGCTTTTTGTTTTCAGCTATCTTATCTAAAATATTTTTATCGGTGATAGCTATAGTGTTATCCACTTGTTGTTGTCCTTGTTGGATGTAGAATTGTAAACGTTTTTTTTCCTCTTTGAATTGGGCTATTTGTGCCTTAATTTCTTGTACTTTCTGTCGTTGTTGCAGATATTGAAGCTGAGCGATCGCACCTTCTTCTGCTAGTTTTTTGATTTTACTTAAAATTTGTTCTTCAATAGCTAAACTATCCTTAACGTTGTTGAGTTTAACTTGATTTTGAGCAAGTTGTTTTTTGATTTGTTCCACTGCTAATTTTGCTGCTTGCGTGCGAGAAAATGACTCTCGTTGAGCGGCCTCGAGACGATATTTTTCATCAATTTCCAAATGGGTGGGATTTTCTTTTTTAAATTCTGTTTCCAACAATTGGTTTTCTGCAATTAATGCTGTGCGATTTTTTAATAGAAATACAACTTCTTTTGGTAACTTATCCTGCATCATCTGCACGGTGGTAGCCAAATTAGAATTGGGGTTAAGCAAGCGGCGATAAATTTGATTTTCTTGCCATAACGAAGCACGGATTTTTATCAAAGATGATAATTCAGCATTATTAGCAGTCGTATCAAAAACTAACAACAAATCTCCAAGCTTTACTGATTGTCCGTCTTTTACATAAACGGCTTTTACAACTCCATTTACTGGTGCTTGAATTTCTTTGACAGTTCCTTCTGGTTTTAACTGCCCTGTGGCTGGAATTACTTGTTCCATAGTAGCAAAATTTGCCCATACAATTCCAAACGACGCCAACCCAATTAGAGATAGCATAATAGCACGTGACCAAAATGGTGATTGGCGTAATATTATTTCTGATTGCTCAAGATAATGTGCAGATGGTATTAATAGTGTTTTTTTTGTTTTCCGTTTTGAGAATGGTTAGGAGAATTATTAATACTCATGATAATTTAGCTATTTTTGTTTTTAAAAATTCATTTCTTGTTGCTGATACAAGTAGTAATAATGACCTTTCAGAGCTATTAATTCTTCATGAGTTCCTTGTTCAATTACCTTACCACTATCCATAACCACGATAACGTCTGCATTTTTAATAGTGTTGAGGCGATGGGTGATTAAAAAGATAGTTTTTCCTTGAAATGCCTTTGCTAAATTGAGACAAACTTCTCTTTCCGTAGAATAATCTAAAGCGCTGGTTGCTTCATCTAGGACTAATAATTTTGGTTTTTGCAAAACTGAGCGCGCGATCGCTATTCTTTGTCTTTGTCCTCCAGAAAGCGCTGCACCTCTTTCACCTACACGAGTATTGTAACCGTGAGGCAATTTCATTATAAATTCGTGAGCTACTGCTATTTTTGCAGCTTCTATAATTTCCTCGGTTGTGGCGTCAGGATGAATTAAAGCAATATTTTCTTGTACTGTACCGTCAAACAAAAGTGTGTCTTGAGGAACTACACCAATTTGTCTTCGCAAAGAATAAAGTTCTACTTTAGAAATATCATAACCATCAATTAAAATTCTACCTGCTTCTGGTTCATACAGCCTAATTAATAATTTCATCAAAGTACTTTTACCTGCGCCGCTTTGTCCGACAATTCCAATAAATTTACCAGCAGGAAAATCAAGATTAACATTGCAAAGTTGTAAAGGTCCACCTGGGTGAAAACGGAAAGTAATATTTTCGTATTTTATTGCTCCTTCAATAGCAGGTAGGGAAATATTATGGCGATCGCGTTCAGCTTCTTGCGGTGTGTTGACGATATCGCTCAAACGCTCCAGCGACAGGGCGGTTTCTTGAAAACTTTGCCATAGTTGTGCTAACCGTAGTATTGGACTAGTAGCGTAACTCGAGATAATTCTAAATGCAATTAATTCTCCTAGGCTTAATTCTCCTTTGAGTACTAAATAAGCTCCTATCCATAAAATTAACAAGCTACTGAGTTTGTTGAGAAAGTTACTGGTAGAATTGGCTAAACTAGAAGTGATTGTTGTTTGGAAACTGGCGATAACATAACGAGCGTAAAGTTCTTGCCAACAAAAGCGCGCTCGCAATTCAATATTTTGTGCTTTTACAGTTTGGATTCCTGTCATTACTTCTACTAAATAAGATTGGGTTTTGGAGTTACGCTCTGCTTGGGTACGTAATTGTTTTCTAATTATAGGAGAGGCAAATAAAGTTATAATTATAAATATGGGAATTATGCCAACGCTGACTAGAGTAAGTTGCCAGCTGTAAATCAGCATTACGATAATATAAATTACCGAAAATAAGGCATCCAATCCTATTGTTAAAGCAGTACCTGTCAGAAACTTGCGGATGTTTTCTAATTCATTGATCCGGGTAGAAAGTTCGCCGACAGAGCGAGATTCAAAATAACACAGGGGTAAGCGTAGTAAATGATCGATAATTTCCGCTCCTAAACCGAGATCGATACGGTTGGTAGTATCAACAAACAAGTAAGTTTTGAGTGTGGTAATTACAGCTTCAAACAAGCTGATAACTAAGAGCAATACACCTAAGATATGTAAAGTATTAATAGTGTTTTGAACTATAACCTTATCAATTATCAATTGCATAACTAGCGGATTAGCTAGTGCTGCTAATTGCACAAAAAAAGAAGCTACAAATACTTCTAAAAGTACGCGGCGATAACGCGATAAATAAGGAAGAAATGATTGGAACCCGAAGCGCTGCTTGGGAGTGATATTTGTAACAGATAGTAACAGTACTTTGATTCGCGGTGGATAACTACCTTCTTCAACGTCTAGTTGGGAAAGGAATTCTTCTTTTTGGCAATGTAAGATACCCCTTTCCGGAATTCCAGCAACAACGGTATTTGCCCCTACTTCATAGATAATAGCAAAACCCTGATTGTAGCTAATCAGTGCTGGAGTAGGAATGCGCGTGATGTTGACGGTGGGTATACTTGTTAGTTGCGCTTTCAGTCCTATCAATTCTGCTAGATAAGCACACAGCTGAAGAGATATACTACCTTGATGTTTGATTTGATCTGTGAGAACACGATGAATTACCTCTGGTCTAAACGGTATTTGCAAATGCTGACAAAGCATTTGAAAACAAGCGATCGCGATTTTTAATTGTCCCTTTGCACTTATCAATGGGTACTTTTTACTTTTCCTTGTTTGGTTGGTAGTAGTGCGGTTGATTTCTTCGAGTTTTGGTGCGTAGGGGATTTGTAAATCTTCCCGAAGGTCAAATCTGTTTGTATGGGGGGTTAGTTGTTGTATTTGCTTGCTATTGTTGGGTACTAACAAATCTGACGAACGCAAACCAATTAAACGTACTGGGTTTTGACTGCTAACTGCAAGCATGGTTTTAGCATCGCTCAATTCCAAGCGAGAACCGAAAGGAAAATCAGTGAGTGTTCCACCACCACTGACAAACCACAGGTATTCCTTATCTAACTGCTGAGATGGTGTTTTTCCTGGTGTTAGGTAATGTACCTTTGCTTGCGGTAGCGCTGTTTGAGCGAGCTGTTTGAGGTTTGCGCTTGCTTGAACTTGTAGTTGTGGTTGCGCAGCTAAGATATCAAAAATTTCCACGAAATGGCAGCGATGCTTGCGGGTTTGAGCAAAAGCCGGGTATTGTGTGAATAAACGCAGGTATTGCGTCGCATTGATCGTCAAACAGATAACTTCTGTGGAAGCGATCGCTGTTTCGCAAGCAACCTCTCGCAACAAACTAATTTCACCGAGAATTGCTCCCGGTTCCAGCAATTCCAAAGTAATAGGTATACTCGTGCGGGGATCGTAACCCAAAAGTCGTCCTTTACCTTGATAAATAATAATTACACTATCTGGTTTTTTCTTGACCGATAATTTTTTGACCTATATAATAGCGCCAAGGTTGAACATGTTGTGATAAATCAATAATAGCTTCTGTTGGTAATTTTTCAAAATCATTGATACTGCTGAGAAATTCTTGAAAGGAATTTGGAATAGTATCTGTCATGACCAATTAATTTTTCAATTCCGAGTGGTAAATTACAGGTCAAACAATTGACAACAACTAACACTCTTGAAAAATTTGCCAGTTGATTGCTGTTAATTGCTCTTGCAACCAACGATGAAAAAGTTCGTTTAACAGTCGCTGACGCATGGGACGATCCAATTTAGCTACTAACAATTTTTCTAGACGAACGATGACGATCCACTTATCTATTTGGATTGGTGGTGACAATTGCTGCGGTTGGATAGAAGATAAAATTTTTGCCAAGCTTGGATAAATTGTTTGTAACTCTACAGGGCCAACTAAACCATCTGTTTCTGCTTCTGGACCTTCAGTGTATTTTCTTGCTAATTGAGCGAAAGATTCTTCTTTTTCTTGAAGGCGAAAGCAAAGTTCCTGAGCTATATCTAGATTAGAAGTCCTCAGCAGTGAAAAAACAACTCTGTTTAACATGGGTTTGCGTTGTAGAAAATAAGATTCTATATCGCTTCCCCATTTCATATGTTTAAATTTTTCTAGTTTGAGTCGCCGCACAGCAATAGTTTCAAACTGCTGAAATTCCATTCCATTTTTTTGCAACCACTCTTTCAGTATTTGTGCGCAGGAAAGTTGATATTCCTTCGCCAATAGCTGACAGGCAAGTTTTGTTTCCTCTGGTGTACACTCGATGTCTGCGATCGCTTTATCAATCACCATTTCTCTGACCAACTGCGGAACCAGCTGGTATTGAGTTAACAGTGATAAAACTTCATCGGTAGCAAACGTCCTTTCATTGACTTGCAAAACTGTGGACATATATCTTTCTATTCATTTGTAAATCATTTTCAATAGCGTTTCCGTCTTGGTGATTCTCCTAATATTCAGGAGTTTTTCAAACAATCCTATTTCTTAGGTTTAACCTTTTTCCAGTCAAGCTTTGGAGCTAGAAACAAGTTGCAGCATCTTTGAAGAAGTTAGCTTTTTGTTCCCCTACATTAGAACTATACGCATATTATGCGAATCGATACTTTATGGCAACTCATATGCAACCGATTTGTAGCACCTGCGCATCTCAAGTTGTAAAAAAAACAAAAATCTACCGGTCATTTCCGGTTTTTTCTTGTGAAATCATCGACGGTACGGAAATACTGAGTAATGAAATTACAGAATTTGAGCAGTAATCCAAATAGGCGATCGCCACTTAATAAGACGCGTTTGCATTGTTCGTGTGCTGCTCGGATATTGGTATTTGCAAAGAAAAACCTACTTTGTCAATTTATATATCTGAAAAAAAGGCCAATTTGCCTTGCACTAACTTTAATTCTGTGCTTTGATACAAATCAAGCCGGCTGAGTAACTACCATATCTTACCATCTTGCAGCTAGCTGTGTTTTACCTTACCTAAAAATTGCAAATTGAGTAGATGGGGTGTATCTTGCTTGCTAGCTACATCAGTTTCTCTCTCAATTGCCCTTTTTCGGGATTGCAAATCCCCGTTACAAGCGTGTTAACTAGATAGTTGCTTTACGAAGCAGGCGCTGGTGTATCCCCGCCAAGAGACTCACCAACGCCATCGACTGATGCACTTTATGGATAACTTCATCATGACACAAAACACTTCTAACAACGAGACCAGACTCAAAAATCAGGCGCTAGCTTACAAGCAGCGTTTAAATGCTTGGGCGCTAGTGCGCTTGTCTGTAGAGCAACAAAGGATTGTGGTAGCCAGATTTCGTACTCGTTCTGATGCAGAAGGACATTTGCAACGTCTGCGTCAGTTGTGGCCTGATGCTAAGTTTGCAATCGTGTTTGATTGTTGTGCAGATAATACTCTTGATTACAGTCTCGACCCGGAAGCAAACAGCGCTGACCTTTAGCCAAAAAGACCTCCGGGAATGAGAAATTATTCTTGACCTTGCACAGGTAACGTAAACCAAAACGTTACCCCTGCTGTGGGGTTGTTTTTGACGCCAATTTCTCCACCGTGAGCGTTTATGATTCGTTTACACAAATACAATCCCAGTCCCAAACTGACGGAACTGCGGTTGTTAGTACCCCAAAAGTAAAGCTCAAAAAGCTTTTCACTATGTTGCAAATTCAATCCGACACCGTTATCGCAGACAGTGCAATAAATTTTATCTTTCTGTTGTGTGGCATTGATAATAATGTGTAAGCCTGGGGGATTGTGTTTGACCGCATTAGTAATTAAATTAGAGAACACTCGCCACAGTTGAGTGGGATCGGCATTGACTGATGGCAAATCTTCTTTTACTAAATTAATAAGAGTTGCTTGATTTTCTGCTATTATGGGTTGCAATTCCGCGAGAGCTTCTTCCACAACAGCGTGCAGTTTAACTGGTTGTAGTTGTAGGGAAACACCTTTGACTTCGCTTGCGTGAGCTTCCATAAGCGAGTTAATCAAGTTCAATTGTCGTTGACTGCTTTGTACCATCCGTTCCAAAATTGTGCGGGGAATGGTAATTTCTTGTTGTTGCGAACGCGAAAGCAAATTCTTCAGTACCATGAGCGTTCCCAGCACCGGATTGCGCAAATCGTGGGAAACTGCATGGAAAAAGACTCTCAGCGCTTCTTCCGTACGCTTGCGATCGCTAATGTCTAAAATCACTCCCACCAATCCACCTAAAGCGCCATCCGCCTTTGAGAACGTTGCTTTATAAAAAATCACATCATGCTTTTTACCATCTTTGTAGACTAAAGAACTTTCATAACTCTGAACACCATGTTGGGCAAACAGTGCAATATCTGCTTGATGGTATTGCTCGGCAAGTTCTGTGGGAGCTAAATCATATACACTCTTACCTAAAATCTGTTGTTTTGTCAAACCCAAAGCTTCTTCAAAAGCTTTATTACAACCGATGTACAAGCCTTGGGTATTTTGATAGAAAACCGGAGCAGGTATGGTGTCAATGAGAACTTGTAAGAAATCTAATTGTTCTTGCAAAGCTGCTTCTGCTTGCTTGCGTTTGGTTATATCTTCTATTAGCCCTTCATAGTAAAGCAGTTTTCCCTTTTCGTCACGCACGGCGTACGCTTTCTCTGAAATCCAGACCACGCTACCATCTCGACGGTAGATTTGGGACTCGAACTCGGAAATGCTACCGTACTGCTCGATCAAACGTACAAACTCTCCACGTCGCCGGGGATTTACATACAATTGATGTTCGATATCGGTGAAATTTGCGATCACCTCCTCCGGTGAAGAGTATCCGTAAATACGTGCTAGCGCTGGATTCACAGTTAGGTAGCGTCCCTCGGGAGAGCTTTGGAAAATACCTTCAATGGCATTTTCAAATATGCTGCGGTATTTGGCTTCAGCAACTCTGAGTTTCTGGTAAGCAAATTCTAATTCCTTACGAGCATAAAACTCAGAGCGTTGCAGGCGATCGTACAAGTAAACACTAATGTCACATATAGCACACAACCAGAATAAATACAAAATCAAGGTAACATTGTATATTTCCGGATACTCTGGTAGTGGTAATTGCAGTCCCAATACTGTATTGACGCCAAAATAGTAACTCAACAAACCAAGCTGAGACAAAAAATGAAGAACCCAGCGTACTGGTATGAATGTCGCTTGACTGAGAAACAAAAGTGACCAAGCTAGAGTATCGGGAAGCGCAAAACCTTTAAAAGTGGTAAAAATTTGCGGTAAAAGGCCGATTGACCAAGACGATATCAAAAATAATATCCCGGGATACGAGCGACCAATTTTAGTTTGACGCAAAGCTAAACAGATAGCCAGACTCAGCAGCATGAAAACATCCATGACAAGCACCTGAGTCCTGAGTACCTCTGGTAAGTTTTGAAATTCCTTCAGGGGAAAGAAAAAGTTATAAATATCTCGCAAGCTAAACGTAAAAACACAGATAAGGGCGAGACACAACCATAAGTTCAATCTTTGCCACAAAAAGCTATTACGCCAATTTTGATATTCGCTGGTAATATCAACTGGTGTTAGCTTTTTATCACTAGGGATAACTTTTGTTTGCCACTTCCTGATGGTTTCTAGCACAGTCTGTATTATTGCCATAATCTGGAATCTGGAAAAGGTTTTACCTTGGAACTTTTTGCAGCTCCCAAACGGGGTCCCCGAAAATTTGCTGTGCAAATTTTTGGGGTTCTCCTCCCATTACAGATGCATGTAACAAGCAGGTGAAACCAAAAACAGGCGATCGCCTCCACGAATTCTTCGTCAATTTTGTTTTGTTGAAACCAGACTTGCGGATATTAACCAACCACCACCCACTCCTTATTTCCAATTAATCTTGGACGTACTCTTGTCCTGTCACCAAAGCTATCTCCGCACGCACAAATTCTCGACCTAAATAAGCTGCGTGAGCTAATTGAGTTACCGGACAAGGTTTCGTTTGTTCAAAAATACGTACGCAAAGTTCTTTTGCTGTCTTACCAGTAAACAGGGTAGTGGGAGTTCGTTGCACCTTTGCGCGTGCGGGGATCACCTTCCCCGTTTCCGGATCCACAGCTAAACCACGCTCGTCAATTACATTCGTGAAATGCTTAGCACAAATTAATTTCGATTCCCGATCCAAATAAATAATAAAATAGCCACCAGGGTCAAGTTCCAAATGGCGCTGAGAAAGTTTTTCATCTATTGCTGCTAAATCTTCCCAATTCAAACCCATAATCACTGTTAAAACCAATGTTGCTTGAGGATTTTTACCCTTTCTCAAGTGTAATTCCTATCTTCCAATGTGTTGTTTGCAGTCTGTGGTTTGCTCGGGAGTATCACAGAACTGCAACTGGACATTTCACTTCCTATGTATTAAATTGTACTAAGGATGAAGGATATAGCCTTGTTTAAATTGTTAAAAACTTAATCAAAAGATTTATTTTCTTTCGTTTTTTATTATAAATAAACCACAAAACTTAACTCTTGGGATGTAAGCTCAATAGCCTTTCTAATCACTACAAGCTGTGTTAGGTACTAAACCGTCAACAGCAATAGTCAACAGTAGCTTGAGATTAATAAAAAGCTGCTGCTATTTTACTTCCTAACGAAAATAAAAATGGACAGCAGCGAACGATACAGCAACAAAAAAAATTATTACCAAAGCAATTGGAAATAGTGAGTATTGACATTTTGTGGTAGAAATGTCAAGGACTGCACACAAAAGTATTGTTTGGCTTCAATTCTCCCTTTTACTAAACGGTAATTCCGCATTAATTGCCTCAATTTCTTGCTGTTCCAACTCATTCACTTCCCAAATGTAAGGATACAAAATTTGTTGCAAACGTTGATTGTAAAAGCGATGCAAACTATAATTGGGCGTAGCAGGAAAACCACGGCGTTTCTTGTGACGTCCGCCAGCACCAGGATCGAAAATCTGTATACCGTTAGCGATCGCCCACTCAATCGGAGCATAATAGCAAGCATTAAAATGCAAGCAATCTATTTCTTGAAAACTACCCCAATACCGCCCGTACAAGCGATCGCCCTTATATAAACAAAAGGACATACCCAGCGGCTGATTTTCTTGTTCCCCATAAGCAGCGAACAACAACACGCGATGGCAATAACGGACGTGCAATTGTTCAAAAAAGCGCTTTGTTAAGTATTTACTACCCCACCAACCAAATTTATCACACGTATCAGCATAAAATTCATACATCAGCTCCAAAAAAGATTTGGCAATTTCATCCCCGGTTAATGGTTGTAACCGCAAACCGGCTTTTTCTATAGCCTTGCGTTCCCGTTTAATATTGCGGCGCTGGTTAGCATTAAAAATTGCCAAATAATCATCAAAAGTTGTAAAGCTTAGATTTTGCCAAATGTAGCTGTGGTGTAGCCAAGCAGTAAAACCCAGACGTTCCATAAACAAACGCCATTGCGGATCGACAAACAGAAAATGACAGCCACTGATGCGGTGCTTGTAGCAAAAAGCATCAATTTCCCGTACCATCGCTTCCGTGATTTCATTTTCATCTTCACCAGGAGCGATCAAAAATCGATATCCCTCCACAGGAGTAAATGGCGTCATCCCCAACATCTTTGGATAGTAACGCACGCCAAGGCGCTGTGCTAGATCCGCCCATTGGTGGTCAAAGACAAATTCACCTTGACTGTGTCCTTTTAGGTACAAAGCAGCAGCAGCAATCAGCGTTCCGTTTCGCCAAAAAGTCAAATGATTTGGTAACCACCCTGTTTTGGCTGTGGCGCTACCAGAAGTTTCCAAATTGTTCAACCACTCCCACTCTAAAAACGGAGTTTGCAGTGGAAGTGCTAAGGCGTCCCAAGCACTTTGGGGAACTTCAGCAATTTTGTTAATCCAAGCAACTGAATAGCGAGGCTTTAATTGTTCCACCATCGTGGAGTTCCAAAATCAAAATTTGAGAATTGCTTTACTTAAATTAATCTACTCGCACCCCCAGGAGTAAAGTAGTTATTAGAAGGCAAAAGGCTTTAAGAAGGGAAATAGGACAGTAACTAACCACCATTCACTATCCCCCTTGCCCTGCTAAAACCAGTTTTTAGTAAGGGCTTTAGCCCTAAAAAACTCCACCTTAACAAACTACTTTTCTGGTACAATAGGGCAATAGTTAAAAATAATGTAACTTGCTTTTCCTTGTTCCTTTGCGCGGTACATAGCAATATCTGCATCCCGCAACAGGTTCTTTGGATCTTCGTAACCGTGGCAACTTAAAGCAATACCGATGCTAGCTGTGGTCAGCAATCGATATCCGTTAAGGTAAATCGGTAACCTTAACGTTTCCTGAATACGGTTGGCAACGTTGATCGCATCGCTAACGTCTTTGATGTCTTCTAACAGTACTGCAAACTCATCGCCACCAAATCTAGCAACTGTGTCCTCACTGCGCAAGCATGACTCTAAGCGCCGAGCGATCGCCACTAAAAAGTCATCTCCCATGCTGTGTCCAAAGCGATCGTTAATCCCCTTAAAGCCATCCAAATCTAAGAATAAAACAGCAAAGTGATAGTTTTGCCTTCTTTTACAACGTTCAAAGGCTTGTTTGAGACGATCCAAAAATAAAACTCGGTTGGGTAGTGCTGTCAGTCCGTCGTAAAAAGCGTTGTGAAGTAGTTGAGCTTCATAGTGCTTGCGTTGGGTTAGGTCCCGAAGTACTAAAACTGCACCTGTAACCTTATCAAAGCGATCGCGAATTGGTGCAATGCTATCACCAATTAATACTTCTGTATTATTTTTGGTAATTAAAATACAATTTTCTGGTAACTTTATGACTGTATTTGTTTCAATCGCTCGCCTAACTAAATTATTAATATTCTCTCCCGTATCTTTGTCTATTAAAGGTAAAACTTCTGCTAAATATTTTCCTACAACCTCCTGTTCCTGCCAACCTGTAAGCATTTCTGCTTCTGGGTTCATAATTTGGATGTAAGTATTAACATCTGTTACTACCACTGCACAGCTCATACTATGAATAATTGACAGCAGCCTTTGTTTTTCTAAGAGCAATTTCTTGTGGTTTTTATGTTGATTAAGAGCAATTTCTATGGCCACGTGCAGATCTTTTTCAGCAAACGGTTTAATGATGTAATTCCAAGGTTCTTTACAAAAAGTTTGATGTAATATATTATACGTTGAAGTGTCCGCTAGATATAAAACTGGTATTTGAAATTTTTTTTGAATCATGTCTGCTACTTGCATGCTATTTATTAGTTTGGTCAAGCAAATATCAATCAAAACTAAGTTTGGATGAGTTTCTGCTACTTTTTTGATCGCCTCTTCTTGGGAATCCATAATATCAAAAACAATATATCCTAACCTCTGTAGACTTTTTTTGATGTATACAGCTACGATTTC
This sequence comes from cyanobacterium PCC 7702, assembly GCA_000332255.1. Lineage (GTDB taxonomy): Bacteria > Cyanobacteriota > Cyanobacteriia > Cyanobacteriales > Nostocaceae > Chlorogloeopsis. Next base: position 1,453,619 of record KB235926.1, read on the forward strand.
TTCATTCTCAACGATTAGGATTTTCGGGGCGATCATGCCAAAAACACCAAGTTGATTAGGTTCGGATTTTTTTGCCAACATCATTGGAGCTTGCAAGGAAGTAATCTTATCATAATCAATCTCTCTACTTGCTGCCCATTACTTAACTAAAATATTATTGAATCCTCAAGCCAATCATTTGAGCATTTATATCATGCTTTTCAAGACTAGGAACTAGATAAAATTAAATTTCCTCCCTGGGGGCTAAACGCTCTTTACATATCTATCAAAAGCGATCGCTGCAGCTGATTAGTGCCTCTATATACCTGATAAGATAATACTGATAATCTGACTACAGATTTAGTTATGAATCGAGAAAATTAAATAAATATAAAAAATAACATTGTTTTGCGGAAATTACTAATAATTTTTCTTTAATTATAATTTTTTAGTAATTATTTGACATTAATTAAAATTTAAGTATGAAAGAAATTTCGTAGTAATCAACTAATACTATTTCTCTAAAAAAACGACTGCGAACTTGACTATAAATAACTTTTTGTAGTTCCAAGATGGGATTTAATTTTAGTTAATTCAATGCTAATTTTGCCGCTAAAATCGGGAATGGGTGCAGCTGGTTTGCTCAGAACAATTTGAACTTGGGTAATTTGCTGCCAATGTTGCAAAATCGAATCGGCGATCGCACCTGCTAAACGTTCAATTAAAGCAAATTTAGATGTCTTGATTAAGTGTTGCACCAAAGTGATAACTTGACGATAATCGATAGTATCTGCGATCGCATCAGTTTTAGCAGCTTGGCTGAGATCCAGCCATAACTTCACATCTACCTCAAACCATTGTCCCAAAACCTGTTCCTCTGGCAAATATCCGGTGTAGCCATAGGCGCGAATTCCCGTCACGTGAATGCAGTCCATAGTCAATAAAGATCTACTAGCGAAGTTTAGCTGGGAAATTGTGCCATGTTCCCGCGTCTTTTGATGGGACGCGGGTTTTTTACTAACTAGTAGTTAGATGAAGAACTTGGTTGGGGAAGCAACGTGGTATGAGATAATTGGGTCAGCTTTGGCTGCTGGAAATAATCGTAAACCAGGTGAGAAACTTGGTTAATAAAAGACTTGGCTGCGAGATCGCCAAAAGGTCTTCGCACCATGATTCCTGCTAAATAACGTCTACCTGTAGGCATTTGAATAATACCTGCATCTCCAAGAACAATACCAAGAGTTCCTGTTTTATGAGAAATTATTGCTCCTTTCCCCAAACCTCTTGGCAGTAAGCTTTTATTTTCCACCCGACTCATCAGATCTAAAACCCGGGAGCGACTAGCATCGCTGAGTAACTGATTTTTAACAATCAATGCTGATAAACGCACTAAATCCTTAGGACTGGTTGTATTGGTTCCCTTAAAGTCACCCAGCAGATTGCGAATCACGGTGTTTTGTAATCCCCAACTGCGAAATCGCTGATTTAATTTTGCTTTCCCACCCAGGCGATCGATGATCATGTTGGTAGCAGTATTGTCGCTAATGGTAATCATCTTGGTTGCCGTTTCCCAAAGACTAAACTTGGTTCCAGGACGCTTATACTGCATTATTCCCGAACCTCCAGTCATTAAGTCACGACGCATGACCAAGATTTCGTTGAGCTTCACCCTACCCGAATCTATATCCTCGAATAAAGCAACTAAAATCGGAAACTTAATCGTACTAGCTGCAGGAAATACTTTTTCACCATTGATATCTAGATAATCACCCGTTTCCAAATCCAAGAAAAACATTCCCGGATCCAGGTTTTTGTAGCGACTCATCAATTTTCTCACTTCAGAACTGAGCTGCGATATGGGTTGACCTAAAGAAACAACCCCAGCAAAGGTCAAATCATTGCTAACCTGAACGGGAATTTGTTGTGGAATGGTTTTGTCATTTGCAGTATTATCTAGAGGGTTATTTGCAACCTCACGCGTAATAGATGAAAGGTTTACTATCCAGTGAGAGGAAGAATCCCCCTTAATCAACAGTTGTTTTGTGGATACCGTGTAACCCGGTGCTAATTCCATCACGATTCTGGTAGTTTTGGCATCAACTTTGCCAATACGGATTTCTCGCACTGCCGAGTTATAATTTTGACGAATTGTGTTGCTTTTGATGTCAGTACCCGGGAAGTCAATCACAAGTCGAGTAGGATTTTTAATCACAAAAGCTTTTGGTTGTACTCCGGAATCAGTAGTTAAATCCAGTTGATTCCGTACCGGATCGAAGCGCCACGATTCCAAGCGAGCTGCTTTTGCTTGAGCAGAGAAAAATAAAATACTGATAATACTAAGTAACAAAAAGCGTACTTTCATCAGTGTAAATCTTCAGTCACTGTAAAATTTGTTTGGACAATTTTTCAGGTTTTGCAAGTATCTTCCGGAAAGGTCAGTGTTTTCCGAAAAAAAGATAATGAGATCCTACCAGTTTTTTAAGTAATTGTATTTCAGCGTGCAACAATTTAAGCTTGGCTTGAAACTGCAGTCTGGGCAATTTTGCGGAAGAAACTCAATCGAGAAATTAGTGGACGCACATTTCCTGGCGATTTTCCCACTACAACCACACAATGGAGTTATCGTTGTTGTCGTCTTGTTTTCAACTTCAGGCTAGGATTTACCTGTGATAGAGCTTATTTCCTCAGGATGGCAATGAAATATTTTTTTACTCAAACCGCTCTCTTAGCAGTATTACTGCTTACTCAAGCTTGTTCCTCAGTTGTTCGTTCTCAACAAGGTTCCGAACAAAGACACTCGTCCCCACACGTCCATCACAGCGAACATGAAGTTAATCATGACAGTGAAAACTCCACAATTACCCAAGCAAAGTTGACTGCTCCGGAGAAAATTCTTCCCCATCAACCTGTTGCTTTGGAGATTAATATCCAAGACCCACAGGGAAAATCTGTCACTCAATTCGAGCAATTTCAAGAAAAATTAATGCATGTAATTATTGTTAGTGATGACCTGAAAATTTTTAATCATCTGCATCCAAAATATAAAGGTAACGGGCGTTTTGAAGTGACATTTAATTTTCCTGAGCCTAATAATTATACAATTTTTAGCGAATATAAACCAACGGGAGCACAGGAGGAGCAAGTTAGTGTTATGAATGTAAGAATTCCTGGCTCTACTCCAGTTCCTTCCGAGTTGCCAAAATATAGTAATGTGAAGATATTAACTGATACTAAGGTAAATTTATATTTTTCTCAACCAACTCTTTTTGCTGGCAAACAAGTTAATTTAAAATTTGCTCTCCAGGATATTACCAACAAAAATGCTAGCAATCAACCGGTCAAAGACTTACAGCTTTATTTGGGAGAAAAAGGACATTTAGTTATTATTAAAAGTTCCTCTCCCTTAACAGCATCTGATTATATTCATGCCCATGCTATCCAGGATTCTCCAGAAGGACAAGTGAATTTTATAACGAAATTTCCTCAACCGGGAACGTATAAATTGTGGATGCAATTTAATCGTCAGGGGAAAGTGCAGACGGCGGATTTTTGGGTGAATGTAGAATAATATTAAATCCACCCCTTTACCAGTCAGGATTTGGAAAGGGGTAAATAAAATAATACAAGATTTAATTAATAGTAATTTTTTAAAACTCCCGGTTCTTTTTGGATGGGTAATACATCTAGAATGTCAGCTTGAGAACAGTATTTCAGGTCTTCATGACAGTTCAAGCGCAGCAAACGTTTGCCGTGACTAGCATGGTGAAAAAGTCCTAATAAATTATCTTTCCACTGGGAGTAAAGAGCGATCGCGTTAATAACTTCATCGTTACCTGCTAATTCATCAGGTGAAGATTGAGTTTGCTGCAAAATACCGCAGGCGATCGCACCGGCGCAAGCAGTGTCTTCGAGGGAAAAACTGCCTTCCCAACCAGAACCGACAATCCAGACAGTCTCTGGTTGAATCTGGAGAAGATATTTGACAACAGCACTGCGATTAATAAATGCTGCAGCCAATACAGCTTGGGCGCGCTGTACCCGTTGCAAAGTACGAGTACCGTTGGTAGTGCTAATAAACAAGCGCCTTCCCCGTACGATCTCTGGCGTACAGTCAAGAGGAGAATTGCCAATGTCAAAGCCAGGAACCTTTGCACCACCTCGTTCTCCGGCTCGCAGCCGTTTTTCAGGCGGCCAAGATTCGCTCACTTGCATCAGTTGGTCTAAATCGCTAAAGACTTGAACCGCCTCGCCTCCAGCTGCTAGTACCGTCGCCATTGTAGTCGTAGCTCGCAACACATCGACCGCGATCGCACATTCTGGCACTTTGTCTGTTGGAGTTAGTTCCGGAGTATGATAAACAAATAGCTTCACGCGCTGGATATACCTGATTGAACACTATATACTGCCGAGATCACATTCTAACTAGCTTGATGTCATAAAAAATAGCAGTTGTTTGCTTTCAATGGTATTGACTAAGTTACCGGTACAGTAGCCCCATATAAGGTAATCTGAAAAAAGAACCCCTGCAAAACCAAGAATTATTTTATATTTAGCCATTTATCTTCCACTCATCTACCAAAGCAAAAAAACTGTATCATACGTCACAAATCAAGTTAATGGCACTAGCGCTCGCTGCTCAACACTAACAAAAATCATCGATATGGCACCTTTACCTGATTACCGTCCCAAACAACTGTCTCTTGGTCCATTGGAAGCAGAAATTTTGAACTTAATTTGGGAACTGGGTTCGGCTACAGTTAAAGATATCCACGATCGCATCTTGGCAGATCCCAACCGAGAATTAGCTTATACTTCTGTTACCACCGTCCTGCGCCGCCTCACAGAAAAAGGTTGGCTTGTATGTGACAAAAAAGGGCGGGCGTTTTATTGGCGACCTTTGCTGACAAAGCAACAAGCCCAGGTAATCAAAGCCCACGAACAATTGCAGCAATTTTTAGCAGTAGGAAACCCCGATGTTGTGGCTGCATTTGCAGATAGTCTAGACGAAGCAGCTACGCAAAAAATACAAGCGATAGCCCAACGCATTCAAGCTGCACGAAAAGCAAGGGAGGAAAAATAATGCATCTACTGATGATTTGCACCGCTATTATTATTGCTTGTTACCTGAGAAACTGTTGGCAACAGTCACAGCGCAATTGGCATCTTCGCTGGCAAAAAACGTTATTTTCATTTCTATTTCCACCCTTGCTAATTTTCATGACAGCGATCGCTTTAGCATGCATGGGACCGCAAGGACAAATGGGTGGATTGCAAACAAGTTGGTTTAGTTACGTACTAGCCTTAAGCTACCTAATATTTTGCGGCATCTTAGCCATCAAGCAGCTGTGGCAGGGATGGCAATCTCTAAAATCCACCCGTAACTGTCCAGCAGTCAATCTTGCTGGTAGACAAGTCCGCTTGCTGGATACAAAGGCATTATTCGCAGCTTCTATTGGTTTTTGGCAACCAGAATTAGTCATCAGCCAGGGATTAGTACAAACTCTTTCACCACAGCAGCTAGAAACCGTCTTGGTCCATGAAGAAGGTCATTACCACTACCGCGATACCTTCTGGTTTTTCTGGCTGGGTTGGATACGTTCCTGCAGCTTTTGGTTACCGAATACAGAAAATATATGGCAAGAACTTTTAGCTTTGCGGGAACTACGCGCCGACGCCTACGCCGCATTACAAGTAGACCCGTTGCTCCTAGCAGAATCAATTTTGTTGGTAGCAAGCACTCCAGCTGCTGTTACCCCCTTGCTTTGCTGTGCTACCTTAAGTTCGAGTAGTCTAGACCGCCTGCAACAAAGAATAGAAGCTCTTTTAGAACCACCAGCAGCTGCCTTGGAATTTAATTTGTTTAATTTGCGCTTTTGTCATCGCTTTTTGCTAGCTTTATTGCCCTTGGTAACGGTAATGTTCCATTCCTAGAGTAATTGTGACTGAAACCACCAATTTTGCCGTTATCCCAGCTTGATGATGTTAACCCAGAGCCCCCGACTTTCATCGTTGAACTTAGGAAGCAAAGCACAGCAAGCATGGTCATCAGCAAACAGCAACTAGTCAAATGGTTAGAGAGATTTACAACCGTACTTGAGGAAAATAAAGACTATTTAACAGAATTGGATGCAGCCATTGGTGATGCTGACCACGGTATCAATATGGTTCGCGGCTTTCAAAAGGTAACGGCCGAGTTACCAACCGTTGCTCAACAAGATATCGGTAGCATCCTCAAAATGGTGAGCATGACCTTGATTTCCACAGTAGGGGGTGCTAGCGGTCCCCTTTACGGAACTTTGTTTTTACGAGCCAGTACAGCTGTTGCAAACAAGCAGGAACTAACGGAACAAGATGTGCTGCAAATGTTGCAAGCTGGATTAGAAGGTATCAGCAAACGCGGTCAAGCTCAACCGGGCGACAAAACTATGGTGGATGCTTTAGCTCCAGCCGTAGCGGCTTTTGAGCAGGCAATCATTGTAGAAAACAAGCCTTTGCCTGTAGCGGTGCAACAAGCTGTAGCAGCAGCAGAACAGGGTATGAAAAATACCGTACCAATGGTGGCTAAAAAAGGTCGCGCCAGCTATTTGGGACAACGCAGTGCAGGACACCAAGATCCAGGAGCAACTTCTTGTTATTTAATGTTGAAGAGTTTGTGGGAGAGTATCTGAACTCAAAGGCTAAAACCTTCCCAAACTATGACTCCTCGAACAAGCGATCGCCTCGATGCAACCGCTCAGCTGTTTGATAAGTTTGTTCCTGCCATCGGGGTCCCCGAAAATTTGCTGAATAGCGCAAATTTTTGGGCTTCCCCTGCGATCGCGTCCTTGGTGAATGGGCTGCTAAGTAACGCGCAGCTGCTACCAAGACGTGAATTCCCTCCTCGGTGTTACCCAGCAAGCTGTACTGGCCAAAAGCTGCTTCTATTTCTTGAATAACGTGAAAACTACGGTCTTCCGGCAGCAGCAATTTACTCACGACCGCTAGCAAACGCTGGGGATTGCCGCCACTGTAAAGGTAGCGAGCAACTAAGGAGCCTGCTTCGTTTACTTGTTGGCGTCGATTTAGTGATTCCGGCAGTTCATCAAGCAACTGCTGGTATGTTTAAAAATTAGTTGAGATAAACGCTCATGGCAGTGTCGAATACACCTGGTAACAACTTCTGGCAAGAAGGTACTAGCCGCAATCCTTGCTGCACCGCATGGGCGAAGGTAAACGAATGATGAGCCGTATCGCTGAATTCGTTGTGAGTGTGGAAACGAGCAATTTGCAACGCTGCTGCATGGGCAACTGTACTTGCTAGCTGTTGTCCGCTACAACCAGTTCGTACTGCTGCAATTAAAGAATCGGCGATCGCTTGAGCATCTTCACCCAACAATACTTTTACCAATTCTTCCCGAGCTGACCAATTTCCTTGTTGTTTTTGTCCGGATTCCCACGCTGCCGGTAACTGCTCAAAGGCACGCTGTAAAATTGCAACCAAATCCACAGGATACCGCCAGGAACTAGACTCTTCCATGCGCTCGGCGCTGGTATACTCGGGAATCAAACTCGTCAATACTAATTCTGCATTCTGCCGGTCAATACCATCCAAAGCTTCCAGCGCTTTATTTGTAAAATAAATTACATTAACTCCATCTAAGTAACGGTAGTCAGTTGCAGCAGCAAACAGCATTTCCGCTATTTGTTGCCGGGTGGCACCTTTGCGTATTGCCGATACTAAGCATCGCTGTTGCCCTTCGGCATCCCGCACTTCCATAAACTGGCGGAACCATCTTTGTAGCGTTTGTATACTTGGTGCAGAGGAAGCGGGTGATGGCTGAACTTGAAAGCGCGAGCGTGGGGACGATCTTCTGGATCCAAATACCGTACCTTGGTGTAAAGGAAAGCCCATATGAGGGCAACGGTTGTCAAGAGCGTATATTCTATTACCAGAACTAAAGAGAGCGATCGCCTCTTTTTCTGTATGAATTAAAAGACAACCCTTTGCTTTGACATCCTCAACTCGAGCAGCGCGTACGTAATTTTTAGTAGGAATGTTGTTTTTTCAAAGTTTCTGCCATACTGCATCTTTTGTGCGGAAAATCACAAGTTCTTTATTTCACTATATCCCCGCTATCCATCCAAAGTACGAGTGGGAACTTCTGACTTGGAAAAGAAATTTTTAGGCAACAGTTAAACATTAACTGATAAAAAATAGATTAAGAATATTCACAATTTTGATAACACATCATTACTTTTATGAGAAAATAACAATCACTATCCCAAAATTATTTGGAAAAGAAATTTTGTTAAAGAACGCTTAACAAAGCATTCTTGATAAAGATTGATCTTTTAGTCCTTTTTGCCAATTCTCCCAATCTTTGCCGGAAACTCAAGATCCCCATTTCCTAGAATTAAGGGTAGAGAAAAAGTACGAATACAAACTAACTGCATAAGGTGTCTGGAAAAGTGTCCAGAAATCGGAGGGTTATTAATATTATGGCAATGCGCAGTAATAATTCACAAACCAATCAACTGTGGCAGAAAATTCAACAAGATTCTGCCAGTTGGGGAGCGTTAAGTCTATGGATTGTGGGATTGATTGTAGTATTAACCTTGGTTGCTATCTTCGCTAATGCCTAAGCTGTTTTCTTAGGAAAGTAATGATGAATCTCAAAATTGCAGGCAGCGCCATAGGATTAGCTACCAGCAGCTTTGTAGTTTGCGTAAAAGCCTAAAAGCCAAATATTCAGCCTCCAGCTAGCTACGCTCGAGTTCTGAATGCCTGCGTTCAAAACCACGCTGAAACTTTACCCAATCCCTTTTCAGATGTACCATCCAACCATTGGGCTACTAAAGCAGTAATGACAATGTATTACTGCGGAGCTTTTCGCCAAGCTACAGCACCTTCTTTACTAAAGCAGCAGCAACCATCTCAAAATTTGCAGTCTCCAAATCAAAGCATGGAAGGAAAGTAAAAGGTAAAAGCAAAAATCATTACCTTTTACCCTTGGTTCCTAGATTGCTCAGGCAACTGTTAGTTCAAGATCGTTTTCTTGCGGTGCGCCGTCCCTTACCAAAGAACGGGTTGGTCCGTTACCCTGGAAGAGATTACTAGCAAAAGCCAGTAAAGCATTTACCTTGCGAGTGCGCCATTGCTCTACTAATTTTTGCACGCGATCTCCAGACATGCGCCGGGTCATCGCTTCGTACAGGTACGCAGCATGATTAGTTTCATCCTTAGCAATACTCAACATTCCTAGTTTGAGGTTGCGAGCTTTAGGATCGCTATCTGGTAACACATTTGCCATGCGAGCAAAATCTTTACTGGCGTCTAACTCGAGGATGTAGGTACTGCCGAGAAACACATTCCAGTCTATAACATCCGGTTTTAATTGTTCTTGAGTGTAGCCCTCGTAATAGGTTGCGAAAAATGGACTGCGCTGTTTTTGCGATCTAGTTTCTTCTGCATCTGGAGGCAAACTTTTAAAATCAATAAGTTGTTTATTTAGCTGTCTCAAGGCGTGAGCAAAAATTTGACCGTGTCTGGTTTCGTCTGCGGCGTGTTTTGTCAATTTTTCTGATAACCACGTGTCGCCTTCTGCTGCAGCGCGTTCGCTTAGTTTAGTTAAAAAAGGTACAGAACCGGATTCTGCAAGTTGAAACCCCGCCAGAATATTAGGACGGGTTCTGAGATCGCGAATTTGTACAGCACAGTAGTATGCAACTGCACCCGAACCTACTAGGTGCATGATATAAGTCGGGAAGTTCATCAGAGATTTACCCTCATTTTGTGGAGGTTAGATTCTTTTTTTATAGTAATCTTTTATTTTTTCAATGCTAGCCACTTTATTTTCTATTGCCTAAGTTTGTTGTGGAGAACTATATTTTTAAATAAGTCAAGATTTCTAGGAAATTTGGCATCATAATTCTTATGAAAGCTGAAAAACAGAATTATTTTCTGTTAAGGACGATTTTTGCTGCTATTACTAGTGGCTTGCTCCTATTTTTGATTTTTTGTGCCCATGCTGCTGAAGAAAAAAATCAAGCAAATTCTACTGCTTACTCTCCAGTCAAAAATAGCAATGCCTCCAGGGGTGGCTCGGCAATTTTAGGTAGTTTGTTAGTAGGATGTATTTACCTGTTAAGTCGTTCTTCTGAGCAAAAAAACACTCATCTCGACCAAACTGCTACCACCTCACAAACTCGCGACCCAAAATCAAAAGCGCAAAAATAATACCAAGATGCCAGACAATGGCACGTAGAACGACACTTTAGCTTATCCAAAACGCTCAAACTTCCTTGATTTTGGTATTATCAATCCGGAAACTTAAACATGTCGGAGTTGTGAAACTAACTAAAAAGATTTTCCTTTGTCTTTGCACTGCCATTATGATTCTGGGTTTGGTCGCATGCGATCGCCTTTTTCCTTCTGGTGATATAGTGGAAAAAGTTAGCGACGGCGATACCCTGAAAGTAAAAGACCCCCAAGGTCATGAATTTAGTGTCCGCTTTGCTTGTGTAGATGCACCAGAAATACCCCATTCTCAAAAAGAAAGGGAAAGTAAAGCCGTTGTAGACCGCAATCAATTTTACTGGGGTATAAAAGCACAACAACGACTGCAGCAGTTGGTACAGCAAGCGGGCGATCGCGTCAAGCTAACAGTAACAGATAGCGATCGCTACGGACGGAAAGTAGCAGAAGTTCGCCTACCAGACGGTACCTTTGTCCAAGAAGTGTTAGTGCGGGAAGGACTGGCACTAGTGTATCGCCCTTATTTAGACAAATGTCCTAGTCGAGACGTAATTCAGCAAGCCGAACTACAAGCTAAACAACAACGACGAGGCGTCTGGAGCGATACTAAGTTTGTTAAACCCTGGGAATATAGAATAGTTTATAAAAAAGCTAGCAGTTAAAAGCTAATCACTATTTGGCGAGGAAAGCTTTCCTCGCCAACTTAGAAATTCAAAAGCCGTTTGTTGTTTCAATTCCCCGGGTTGTTCGTCTTCCCAAAGGCGCATGGAATACAGATTTACCAGATGCAAGATTTTTTCCCGTGTTTTCCTTTGGGAGAATGGGCAGAATCTACCTTGGTAACTGTTGTATCCGGCATATATTTTCCCCTTTTTTGTAACTTTGGCCAGGAGAATTGCAACTTTTTCGCTCAAAAGTTAAAAATAGCGGGGTGCAAAATTTTGCACCCTTATAATAAATTTGCAGTGAAAGTTTTATTGTTGAGTTCTACCTGTGATAGACTCAACTGCTTCCCCAACTTTTTCTTTAGCTGACTTCAAAAAGTCCTTGGCACCTTCTGCGCCTTGTTTGGCAAAGTTTTCCTCCGGTGTACCTTTGTAATAATATCCATATGGAGATTTCACGGTTCCACCAAGGTTATCAAGGCTACCTTCTGGTCTTTTTTGGGCTTGATTCTCGTTTCTATCTTGATTAATAGCACTTTTTTGTTGGTTGGAAATCTCCTTATCTGAAGAGGAAATTCTTTCTGAAGGTGCACCCTTGTAGTAGTAACCAGCGGGAGATTTTACAGTCTCCTCAGCGAAAGCTTGACTTGTATTTGCAAAAGCTTGCATCCAGAAAACCGTTAATCCCACAACCACAACGGTTAAAAGCCGATACCAGCGTTGATTTGCAATCATAGCTATTAATTTTTTCATAAATTCCCTCCGATGCAATTGTGTCAAAGTTAGAGTGTTCCTACGCAGTCGCAGCTTTTTCTTTTGCCGGCGCCACTCGCATCCGGTACAATTCTCCCAAGCGTTGCTCGTAGGTCAACAAGTCTTTGTGAATTTCGGTGAAAATGCTAGTGGATACCGGATCGGTAAGTGCTGCACACAATTTGCCAATTTCGCCTACACCAGTTTGCACATCGTCCAAAGCACTGCGCAATTGATAGATATCATCGCTACCTGTGAGGTTAGCTTTTACCTTGGCGTATTTATCAGCAAGGTTTGCAGCGAGGGAAGGTTTTTCACCTAACTCCTGCAGTCGCTTTTCTAGTTTTTGGATATGACTTTGCCTTACCGGTATCATCTGTTGAAAAACAGATTTAATTTCGGCGTCCGATTCTTTTTCGCTGTACTCTTCTAGTGCTTCTAGGGCGTAGCGCTCACCCACTAAAGCAGTGTTTAGAGCTTTGACGATATCGCTTTTGGTAGAACCACCCCAAGCATCAGCAAGTTTCCACCATTCTGCTGTTTGGTCTTTTTCATCCGGTAGTGCAGCTTCCTTACCACCGTAACCCAAACGACTCAGTACAGCTGTGGTAAATATAGCCAAATCTCCCGGTTGACGGGACGTGATTAAGTTTCCATCCACTACCAACGGTTCGTCTATGTAATTTGCACCCGCATTGATTATATCTTTGCGAATAGCGATAAAGCCTGTTGCTTGTTTTCCTTTGAGCAAGTCACCTTCAATCAAAAGTTGCGGTCCGTGACAAATTGCTGCTACTAGTTTTCCTTGCTGGCTAGCTTCTTGTACAAAACGCACTGTGCTTGGGTGGCGTCGCATTTGATCGGGAGCCATACCACCGGGGATAATCACAGCATCGAATTCCGAAGCTACTGCTTCTGTTGTTGTAGCGTCCGGTTGCAGGGAAACTTTGTTGTGTTTTCCATGATATTTTTCATGGCGTCGGGAACCGAGGACAACTACTTCCATTCCCGCTTGTTTGAGTGCGTTGTACGGTACTTGAAATTCGGAATCCTCTACGTAGTTTTCCAGGAGAATTGCGACTTTTTTGCGAGCAGAGTTGTTAAGAGCCATTGAATTTCCTTTTCTTTCTTTACAACTTAATATTTCTTGTTTCAGCGCGATCGCTCGCTTGTTGGTTATGAGTCATACTGTACTAATTCCCAACTCATAACTTCTCTACGGGCGAGCGGTAGTTCGCCCCTATTTCTAGGCGGTTGCTTCCTCAAGGGAAAAAACAGGAAGCAATTGTGCATAATCTTGGGAAAAATTATGCTGGAAATCAGCAAACTCATGCAGACTAACAGCATCCTGCGAAACTTGTATGGCACCCATCGTTGGTTCAATACCTTCCAGCTAAATTATTAGCTTGCTCGCCTGTGATGGGTTCTCTAATTGTTTCTAGAGTAGCATCACCGGCCGGTTCTGCTTCTGGACAGGAATTCAGCTGCACAACGCTTTCTAGGTATCTGAGCAACTCATCATATTTCACTTTGTCTTTCCTTTTACTGCCATGCTTTTTTGCTAGCTATTTTTGACTATCTTTCTACAGTAAATATATTTTTTTTGAAAGTAAGGTTGGGATTTCAAAACATATTTATTTTAGTAAAAATAGCTTACGATCATCACAACTCTGACTTAATTAATATGACTTGACCATGAACTTTTAGTTACAAAATTTATTCTGTACTTGGCTTTCTGCAACTTCTTCAATCAAGAGAAATATTCATTATTTCGAATTTATATATCTGCAGATATACAGGTTTGACCTCTAAATAAAAAACAGTTATGAGTTATGATTGGTGAAGGCAAACAATGATTTCCGCCCGTATTTCATAACTCATAACTTTGCAATGAAGTGGCTATAGCGTGGATTCACTCTTCAAGGTTATGCACAAATAACTATTTGCTCTTCGCTCCAAAGAGTGAAATACTTTTCTGTCCTAAGGGATAGATATTTAGGCAGATAAACCTTGAAAATCAAATCTGATGGCGGTAAGTAAAAGGGTAGCTATTTATGGTTGATCCCCAAAGCGAACAAGATTCAGCAGCTCCAATTGAGCCAAAAAATACGGCGAGCGATCGCCAACTGCGCTCGCAACAGCAACGTTACAACCGTACTAGTCCCATTACTGGTGGGAATGTGGATGCAGCTTGGAAGCAGCAGATGTAGGCGATGAAGCAGTTGGCGGTACTGTTTCCACTCCCGATCAAGATATTGTTGATGAAATTGGTGCTGCTGTGGGACTGGAAATGGACGATCCCACCTTCTTAAGAACAAACGAGATTTTAAAGGAAGGCGATGAGAAGTGTTGGGAATTAGATCCCGGATCTAGCGAAGATTATCAGCAGCGAAGAGACTGAGCAGAAAATACTCGTTAAGACACCACCCACGTAAGCGATCGCTTTCCCATCACAATGTTTGATTTTTTGGGAACATCCTCAATGGGGTCCTCTGGTAAGCCGTTGACGACAACCGCAGCGCCTTCTTTTGCAAATTTATGAGCGATCGCTTCTCCAATACCAGTACCAGCACCGGTGATAATAGCTACCTTGCCTTCTAAACGTCTATCTATGCGCATATTTCCTTTCAGAATTTAGGTAGATTCGGGAGCAGATAACAATCACTAGTTGCAGGTAATTAGTCACGAACAAAATTGCCATTGCTAACTTTTGAATATTTCCTATTTCCCCTACTTTCTTCACATTTTTAATTGTTCTTCTGTTTGGTTGATATACATCTGTCTTCAGTAGGGTTAAATCAGCAATTCTCTTTTGATAACTTTGCAAGTATTGTTCACCAAATAGCAATCGGAGTCCAAAATGACATACACTCAATCCAACGATCCAAATATTCGCAAGCATGTAGAAGCCTTTCAAAATTTACCTGTAGATGAACAGCTAGCATTGTTCTGGTTCATATACAAAGAAATCGGTAATTCTATCACTCCTGCTGCTCCCGATGCTAGCACTGTTTCCCCAGAAGTTGCGGAAGGTTTGTTCAATCAGGTAAAGGAATTAAGCCATGAAGAACAACTGCAATTTCAGCGAGATTTAATCAATAGAGTTGATAATAGATTAACCCGCGAATACGGTTCGTTTAGCGATACTACCAAGCTACTGTTTTGGTATCGCCTTGCCCAAGGGATGGAAAACGCTACAATTATTCCCATGCCTCCTAATTACCAACTTTCTGCTCCAGCTCAAGAATTATTGAACCAAATTAAACAATTAGATTTCGGTCAACAAATTACTCTTTTCCGGGATTATGTTTCGCCCATGGGTGCGGAACCAAAAGCAGGTGCTGAAGTTTAATTGATATACCGGTAGTAGGCGGTAGAAATCGCGTTGATTGCTCAACTAGAAAATTGAACCTGTGAGAATACGGTGAGGATAACTGCAGTTATCTTCACTGTTCTGACTCACCCTAAAGAAACCTGAAATTAGGAAAATTTGTTCGATGATATTTCTTTTATAAATGGTGATATAGCACTTACAAATTCCGCAGTAGATTCGTACGGTAAAACATTTCGCCCTGGAATTTTTTCACCACGAGCTTGAGGTAATGCTGTCAGGTATTCAGCCAACCATTCATCTGTCGTTAGCTTCTTGCCTTCTCGGGCAATACTTGATATATTCTCACCTATTACTACCAATGTTGGTTGGTAAATAGAGACAATGGCATTGCTGTAATCCTTTAACCAAAATCCAGCTAAAAAAGAAAAAACAGCATAGCGGCTGGCCATATCTTCTGCACCTGCGCGCAAAGTGTTCAACCACTCACAATCAACTTGATTGACTGAATCAAAAAGCTGTTTAGTAGAAAAATCACGCAGGAATTTCCTAGTACGAGCATAGCGATAAAAAACATTACCCAAAGGAGAATCTAAAAGATTCCAAATTACTTTTTTTTGCCATTTTGGCGTTTCTTTCTTAAGAAGAGACCAAGCTGGAGGAGTTGCAAGCACCAATCCTGCGATTAAACTTGGTTCTGCTTTCACTAATTCGATCGCAACTGTAAATAAAGCACCTTGTACTACAATAATTACTGGTTTTTGCACTACTACCTGCAACAACTGTAGCAATTGCTGCGCCCAGTCATTGGGAGTATAAGCTATACGCGGTTTATCACTCTGACCGCATCCTAGGAGATCGGGATTATAAATTGGATTGCTATTTCCTTGCTGGTACCATTCTCGACAAAAACGTTGCCAAAATAGCCGCGATAAACCAACACCAATAGGATGAATCAACACCAAAGGAACTGTTGTAGATTCAGAATTGATAGGATGGTGAAATTCATAAGCACAACGATAGTTATGCCAAGTGTAAAACTGAGTAGAAAATGTCATTTTACTTTTGTTGATGTCTTGATAACCAGCCTAGTCTGCGCCTGCTAATCAAAAAGCATGTAGGGATGAATGAATTGATATCCTGCATCTTTTATCTTTTGATTTGATACTTTAGCATTATACGGGCGCTGGCTGCTCAAGGAAGAGTCCCATACAACCAAAGGTAGATTGTGTAATTCACATACCCTCGCAGCGACTTCAGCATTGGTGAGGTTGTCTTCATCTACAAGGTTGTAAATACCTTGGAAGCGGTGACGGCGAGCAAACTCGATGGCAGCAACTATATCATCAAGATGAATCCAGTTGGCTGGTTCTTGACCGCTACCGGGACGAGTCGTACCAGCAAGTCTTTGATAAATTTTCACCAATTCCCGACCGGGACCGTAGATTCCACCCAAGCGGAGAATGCAAATGCGGAGGTTTTCACTGGATGCGGAAAGCAATACTTGTTCGGTTTCGCCGAGAATTCTTCCATTAGCAGTTGTTGGTGCAATTGGTGTTTCTTCGTCTACTAATGCACCGTGTTGTTCGCCATACACGGAACAACTGCTGGTGTATATCAGCTGTTGTACGCTTGGCGTTTGCTTTAAAGCGGAAACTAAAGCGTAAGCTGTTTGCAAGTAAGTTTCTTCGTAACTACTGCTTTGTTTGGCAGCAACGCTTAAAAGTGCTGCGTCTTGATTCTTTAAAATTGATTTTAGTGCTTCTGTATCGTTTCCTTGGACGATAAGCACTCGTTGTGCTAATGCTTGTAGTGCGGGAATGCGTTCAGGAGTTGTTGTGGTTGCAGTCACAATCAAAGCCGTTTTTTGTTGCCAGTGTTGAGCAATAGCTGAACCTACATAACCACAACCGATGATTGCAACATTCATGAGACACTATAAAATATAAAGTTTAGCGATCGCTTGTTAGTTACATCGCTGGGAGATCTTACTCACAAGTGACCACTAACCATTATCTACACTGACAACGAACGATCGCACTACCACCAGCAATTAAATGTTTAGGCTACTTCTCTTAAGGGTGCTTGCGGAATACTTAAAGATAATTGCTCAGCTGCAGCTACTGCTGCTTGTTCTAAAATTTCTACTTCGATATTGACGCTAATCAAATAATTACCTGTATTTGCACCAACTGCTTCGCAAACTAATTTCCCAAGATCTGGGCGCTTGGCGGTTAAAGGATCGCGTAAAATACACCGATCCCACTCATGTTTAGCTGTTGGGTTAACGCTAAGAATATAATGCTTTTTCATAAAACAAAATCCTTTTTGCGCCTCAGCAGGTTTCGCGAACACTAAGCAATATTATAGTACAAATATACTAGTAAGGCAAGCAAGTTCGAAAGTGCTAAAAGGCCTGCAAACGGTTCATACTTAGTGATAAAGCCTGTAAACTGCGGCGATCGCCTTGCTTGTAGCTACCAAAAACAAAATGGCCAGAAAACAGAAATTTCCCTATTTAGTTGGTTCTAAATGGACAGCACAAAATAAAATCGATGGTTGGCGACACTTCCAAGTTATTAACCGTAAAAATCAGGGGAGATGGGTATATGCAGAAATGGTTGCTTCTTGCGATCCCAATGTCCGCTTTTGGATCAACGCCAAATTGTTGCAAGACCGCTCCCAATGGCACCCTGGCTGGCATTCGTTACAAGAAATTGAGAAACTAACTAAATCAGGGTAAATGTTTCTCCCTCAATTTTAGGCAAACAGAAAAGTCTGTAAATGTAATAATTTTTTATATAGTTTGGGGACCTGGACATTTGCATCAAAAACGGTCTGGAGGTGGATGCTGCTGCAAAGTTCAATCCACAAGGCTGGGGAGACACTATCTTGAAATGACAAATAGTTGTCCTGGAGAAATTTTTTAGGCTGTAAAGGCGAAATTGTCTTTTTAGGACTAATTTGTTTTTTGTAACTATTTTATATTAAAAATTGAATAAAAAAATATTCATGTCCTATTTTTCGGAATTAAAGGCTATTTAGAGAGATATAAAAACAAAATCGCTAATTTAATCAATAATTAAGCTAATTGCACCCTTATATCCTTCAAAGACCCCTTTATTTTCCTTGTGATTTCGACAATAATTACACTCGAATACCTCAGACATCGCCTGTATCAGGCGGTATTGCCAGCGTTTGAGCCGAGAGTTTGACATAAAACCATAAGAGGCAAAAACAGTGAAACTAGCAGTTTATGGAAAAGGCGGTATAGGCAAATCTACGACAAGCTGTAATATATCTGTCGCTTTTGCCAGGCGGGGTAAAAAAGTGCTGCAAATCGGTTGCGATCCGAAACACGACAGTACCTTTACCCTGACCGGCTTTTTGATTCCCACGATCATCGATACCCTTCAGGAAAAAAACTTTCACTATGAAGATATCTGGCCTGAAGATGTCATCTATAAAGGCTATGGAGGAGTGGATTGCGTCGAAGCTGGTGGTCCTCCCGCAGGAGCTGGTTGTGGTGGTTACGTAGTGGGTGAGACAGTAAAATTACTGAAAGAACTTAACGCCTTTGACGAATACGACATAATTTTATTTGACGTTTTGGGAGACGTTGTTTGCGGTGGTTTTGCTGCTCCTCTCAACTATGCTGACTACTGCATTATCGTCACTGATAATGGTTTTGATGCTTTGTTTGCTGCTAACCGCATTGCTGCTTCTGTGCGCGAGAAAGCACGAACTCATCCGCTGCGTTTGGCTGGTTTAATTGGTAACCGTACCTCTAAACGGGATTTGATCGACAAATATGTCGAAGCAGTGCCAATGCCAGTATTAGAAGTCTTACCTTTGATAGAAGATATTCGTGTTTCCCGTGTCAAGGGTAAAACTTTGTTTGAAATGGCACAGAAGGATCCCAGTTTAAACTATGTTTGCGATTACTACTTAAATATAGCCGATCAAATTTTAGCTATGCCAGAAGGCGTGGTTCCGCAAGATGCTCAAGACCGGGAATTGTTTTCTTTGTTATCCGATTTTTACTTAAATCCGAATAAACCACAGGTTCCTAATCCGGAAGAAGAATTAGACTTGATGATTGTATAAATCATTTTTTCTCAGGATGAGGGACAATATGGCCTTCTTTTACAGCTTTACCGAGTCATTGAAACAAAAGTGGTTGCATTTTTTTCAAGTCAATCGCGAGTGGATCAAACTGCACATGGAAGTTGAATCAGTTTATACACCTGATGGCGGAAAGCGACCACCTTCTTACCTCATCTTGGGAGTAGTTAACGCGCTGGAGCCAAAGTTAGCGCAATTAATGCTACCATTTTCCAAGCTAAATCCTGATGCTGATACTCTCATTGAGGTACTGGGTTTAAATTTCGATCCAGATTATGCTCTCGGTCTCGGTAATTGCTTGATACCCAAACAGGAAAGCTGCCAAAATACTGGCGAGTCAGGCAAAACTGATGATGAAACACTGACAGTTCCGCCAGTCAACGATTTGGAAAGTGCTACTAGCGCTGAGGATTTGGGAATGACCTACGACCATGAAGAAACTTTAATGGTCAGCGATACAACTACTGTACGAGACGAATTAAGAGCAGCAGCGATCGCTGAAGCTGCAAAACCAGTACAGTCGGAGGAGCTATCCCAAACCAGCGAGGAGGATGAATTTGGTGACATTTCTTTTGACGAACTAAACGAAATAGGAAGCCAAATTTCTTCCGCTACAGTTGCACCAGGGACAAACGATTTTACCGAAGTTTTGTCCGACGTTTGGGGTGAGGAAACAACATCATCATCTTCTGCTGTGCCAACGGGCGAAAGCAATACGGATATTTTCATCGGGGAAGAACTGACAAGTAACGCTTTTGACGAGTCGGAAATTGCCCGTTTCTTCCCCAACAGGTAACGTTGGCTAGATAGCTAATTGCTATTAGGTGTGAGCTATTAGCTGTTAGCTATGCCAGAAAAATTAAGGGGAGAATTTCAACAATGACTGCTGCTCAACCAGAAGCATTAAATTTTACCTGCGAAACAGGTAATTATCACACTTTTTGTCCGATTAGCTGTGTGGCGTGGTTGTATCAAAAAATAGAAGATAGCTTTTTTTTAGTCATCGGCACTAAAACTTGTGGCTATTTTTTACAAAATGCCATGGGGGTCATGATTTTTGCCGAACCCCGTTATGCGATGGCGGAGTTAGAGGAAGGAGACATTTCAGCACAGCTGAACGATTACGAGGAATTAAAGCGGCTGTGCTTGCAAATCAAACGGGATCGCAATCCCAGCGTCATTGTATGGATTGGCACTTGCACTACTGAAATTATAAAAATGGACTTGGAAGGCTTGGCTCCCAAGCTAGAAGCAGAAATTGGTATCCCGATCGTTGTTGCTCGTGCCAATGGTTTAGATTACGCTTTTACGCAAGGAGAGGACACGGTTTTAGCTGCAATGGCTGCGCGTTGTCCCGAGCAAACTTTGGTAGCAGAAGCGGAGAAAAATGAACGCAACCCCATTCAAAAGCTACTCAACTTTGGCAAGAAAAAAGAAGAAATAGCCCACCAAGAAGCTGAATATGTCGATCACCCGCCTTTAGTGCTGTTTGGTTCTCTTCCCGATCCTGTGGTTACCCAGTTAACTGTGGAACTGAAAAAGCAAGGAATTAAAGTTTCTGGTTGGTTACCCGCCAAGCACTTTACAGAACTACCGGTAATTGCAGAGGGATATTATGTTGCTGGTGTCAATCCTTTCCTCAGCCGTACTGCCACTACCTTAATGCGTCGTCGTAAGTGCAAACTTATCGGTGCACCTTTCCCCATCGGTCCTGACGGTACTCGTGCTTGGATAGAGAAAATTTGCTCCGTCTTCGGTATTACTCCTAAAGGTTTGGATGAACGGGAAGCTCAGATCTGGAAAAGTCTAGAAGATTACATCAAGCTCATCCGCGGAAAGTCAGTTTTCTTTATGGGCGATAACTTGCTGGAGATTTGTTTGGCCAGATTCCTGGTACGCTGCGGAATGACAGTTCAAGAAATAGGCATTCCCTACATGGACAAGCGCTACCAAGCTGCTGAGCTTGCATTACTAGAAAGAACTTGTCAGGAAATGGGCGTTCCCATGCCGAATATTGTCGAAAAGCCAGACAATTACAATCAAATCCAAAGAATTAAGAAGCTGCAACCGGATCTGGTAATTACTGGTATGGCTCATGCCAACCCCTTAGAAGCGCGCGGTATAAATACCAAATGGTCTGTAGAGTTTACCTTTGCTCAAATTCATGGCTTTAGCAACGCACGCGACCTTTTGGAATTGGTGACTCGTCCTTTGCGCAGAAATCACAATTTGAAAGATTTGGGTTGGGATAAATTGGTGAAAGAAGAAGCCAAAATTTAAGCGCGTCACTGGTGGAAGCAGAGCGATCGCAGGATGTTAGATCGCTCTTTTTTCGCCTTCTCCTCTCATGTTTGCAACCACTGCGGGTCATGTCTTACCTTAGATTGCCCCTATTTTTGATTTTTTGGCAACCTGCTGGTCAGTAAAATATTGCTTGGCGCGATCGAGATATCTGCCAGATTCATTTTTCTCAATCAATCCATTCACAACTAAACCTAAAACCTTTTGATTGGCTCGCTTTAACATCTCTTGCACTGCGTTGGCGCTGTCGTAATCGATAACACCGGGACGGGCTACTAATAAAATTCCATCAGTGATTTGACCTAAAGTTAGAGCATCCGCGGCAATGAGCAGGGGAGGAGCATCAAAAATTACATAGTCGTAATGCTTGCAAGAATAATCCACAAGTGATGCCATGGCCACTGAATCAAGCAAGGCTAGAGGATTGGGAGGTCTGCTTCCAGCAGTTAAAACATCTAGACAATCCATTCCCTTTTTTGTCACTTGGGGAAATTGCCCTTCACCAACAAGTACCTCGCTCAAACCCGGATAATTTTCGAGTTTCCAAAACTCATGTTGAGAAGGAACTCGCATGTCTGCATCAATGAGTAAAACTTTGCGTCCCAGTTGGGCGATCGCTGCTGCTAAATTAGCTGCAACTGTGGACTTACCTTCTTTAGGAACTGCACTCGTTACCACGATAGTTTTCAATACCCTTTCGGAGCTCAGGAACTTCAGATTTGCCTGAATCATCCGATACATTTCGCTACTTAAGGAGTAGGGTGTATCTCTAACAGCAATTTCTAAATTTGGTAATTCTGCATTTCCCCAACGAGAACGAGACTTTTTATCCCAGGAGGGAATGGTTCCTAGTAACGTATATGCAAATACCTCCTTGATTTCCTGCAGAGATTTTAAAGATTTATCTTTTATTTCTATAAACATAATCGTTGCGGTGGCTAAAAATAGCCCGGACATCACACCCAAAGACAAAACAATTATTTTTGGTCCTAATAGTGGCTTTTCTGGTATTAAAGCCTTGGCAATAATTCGAGCATTGGGTGTATTTCTGTTTTCTGCTACTTGTAATTCTTGAATTTTTTTCAACAGAGTTTGGTAGGTAGATTGAGCAACTTCAACTCTGCGCTCGAGTTCTCGCTGATTTTGTTCCAACTGGGGTATTATTTTGACTCGCTGTTCGTAGGCAGAGCGGGTATTGTATAAAGAAGCAAGTCTTTTATTTAAGCCCAGGCGCTGCACTTCTGACTGCAAATAATCTGCTATCAAATCTTGTTTTAATTCTCCAACTTGCAATAATTTTTCGGGAACATCTACTTGAGTACCAATTGTTTGGGCAATTTGTTTTTGCAGAAGGTTTTGTAAGTTAGCTTGCTTTTGTTCTAGATCGATAATTGCTGGATTACCATCAGAAAAACGGCTGCGTTCAATCGCCAACTGTTGTTCTACTTCTTGAAGTTTTGTGAGAACTCCCTGTACCGCCGGTGATTGACTCAAAGCACTAACAGCCATTGCTTGCTGGGAATTTAAGCCAATTTTTTGACCAAGAGCTATTGTTTGAGCGTTGACTTGTTCCAGTTCTGCTTTAACAGTATTAATGGTGTTGTTGATGTTGCCAATAATCTCAACTGCAGTCTTTGTTTCCTGCGAGAGGTCTACTATATTGTGACTTTGTTTAAACCGGCGCAGGGCAATTTCAGCTGTATGGACAGCAGCTTGGGTTTGAGGTAATTGCTTTTCCATGAATTGACGAGTTGCTTGGGCCTCAAAGCGATTGGCGAGAACATCGTTCTCCAAATAAATATTCATAATTTTATTGACTACTGCTGCTGCTTCTACGGGATCGGGACTTTTATAAGCAATTCGCAGCACATCGGTACCACCGATGATTTTTAACTGCAAGGATTTTTGTAACTGTTCGACTTTTAGTGGTTTTCCTTGTGGATCGTGGAGTTGCAACTCGTCTATTACCCGTTGTAAAAGAGCAGGAGAAGAAATTACTTCTATTTGAGTACTGATGGGATTTTGGGTAGATACCAAAGAACGCAAATCTCCTGGTTCTCCTCCCTCCGCATTATTAGGTAAAAGATTAGACCCTACTACTTTAAAAGATGGCATCCTAAATAATAGTTTGCCTTCCGCTTCATAGGATGGCCTAAGTAATTTTATACCCGCAGCACTCAGAGTAACTGTAGCTAGCAAAATGCCTGCTGCCAGCATCCATCGCCGCTTGAATATTAACCAGTAACGACCAAGATCTAAATCAATGGATTCTCTGGAGTCGAGGATACTTCTGGACATAAAACTGCGGAAGTAGGGGTTTGCTGCTTGAAATTAAATAAAATTTTACTTGCTTGGAGTGAATATTAAGTGCTGCTATAGGTATAAGTAATATTATTTAGCAATAGTATCTGGATTGCCAAACCTTAAAATTTTTATACGCTTACACAGAACAAGTTTAGGGCTTAGCGTTTGGGAGCGTTATCAAAAGCACGAGCGATCGCATTCCAGGCCAGCTTGCGTTGCATTTGAGCATCTAGAGGAAGGGGACGAACAGGCGCTCGATCTGGTCTGGGTTCGAATTCGTTGAGCCAAGAGTAGCGATCGCTTAATCCCCAAGTAATCACGGCAATGACTGCTTTTTCCTCGAGTACGGTGGAAAGGTAATCTTCGTAGACTGCGGCGATGATGCGATCGCGCACCTTAATATCTCTGGGCAGCTTTTTATCTACCACATCCAGTTCTGTAATTAAAATCTTCAAACCTAAACCGGCTACATGGTGCAGGAATTGTCTTAGCTTTTTTGGATTAAATTTATTATCACCTGGTGATAAGTGAGCTTGGATTCCAAGAGCATGAATTGGTACACTTTTAGCCCGTAAACGCTCTAGTAATTTGAGTACTGCTGTTCTTTTAGTTTCCTGTTCAGGATTATCATAATCCAAGCCATACTCGTTATAAACCAATAATGCTTTGGGATCTGCGGCTGCGGTGAGACGAAAAGCTAAGTCAATATAGTTTGGTCCCAATAACTGCAACCAGGGAGTAATTCGCAAATTGTCACGCCTACCGTCTTTTGGTTGAATAATTTCATTCACAACATCCCAAGAATGAATTTTTCCAGCATACCGCTTCACAAGTGCGTGAATGTGGTTTTCTAATATTTGCTCTGCGTTTTGTCTGTTGACTGTTTTCTGAAACCAAGGAGGTAAAGATTCATGCCATACCAGGGTATGGCCGCGTAACAGCAGATTGTGAGTTGCAGCAAAATTAGCCATCCAGTCTGCTGCAGTAAAATCAAAACGATTTGGGCTGGGGCGAAGCCTAACGTTACCAGCAGTCCACTTAAATTCCCATTCTGGTACTAGCAGACTACAATTTTGGACTATAGCAGCAGCATATAAGGGATTAGATGAAAGATCGATTTTACGACTTGCAGCTCCATAAATCAGTCCTTTCTTGGCAGCACGTTGACTCAAAGAAAGCTTTCCAGTTACTTGAAAATCCTTTTTAAGATTATCAACTGCTTGTACGAGCTGCTTTGTTGCTAATGCACCTACTGCTGCTAAGCCCCCTAAACCAAATAAAATCTTGCGTCTGCTGATGAATTTGCCTCTTTTATTCATAAACAATGCATTTCCTTCCTCGAGTTTGACCTGGTAGGATGTATCAATGATAATTAAACTTTCAGGTGAAATTTCCCGAACGGTTTTCTGTCACGCCCTGAGTAATACGTTGTTTGAGCACACGATAAAAAAATAATGGATTACCTAAGATATAACGTTCCCAAAGTCGAGTAGGTTCGGTAAGCAATCGTGTTAACCACTCAAAGCCACAATCTGTCAACCAACGCGGTCCGCGATATACAAACCCCGTATAGAAGTCTAGACAGGCACCTAATGGTAAAAAAACGTGAGTATCAATTTTTTTAAAGTTATCTATAATCCAACGTTCCTGTAATGGCATGCCAAAACCGATGTATAAAATATCTGGTTTAAATTTATTAATTTTCTCAATTACCAATTCATTCTCTGGTCCTTCTTTATCAAAATGACCATGATGTCCTGCTATTCGTAAATTAGGAGCGATCGCTAGTAGCTTGTTAATTGCTTTATCTGTCACCCCTGGTTTACCAGCAAGCAAAAAGATAGAAACATTGTGTTGCTCGCAGGCTACAGCTAAACTTTCTATGTAATCGGGACAAGTCATGCGATGTCTTGGTTCTATTTGGTAGCCCAAAATTTTTGCTCCTAGCAATACACCAAATCCATCGCAAAATACTAAATCGGCGTTATTGATAAAGTTACGATACCAAGGTAGCTGATAGGCAAAGTTCATACCTCGAACATTTAAATGGGCTATGGTAGTTTTTTTATCAAGCTTGCTAACTTCTACTATGTAATTTATTAATTCCTGGACCGTTAATTTATGAAATCTTGTGTTTAACACTTTTATACTTGGAAAATTTTTAACTGTTAAACTATTGTTCATTGCCACATCCTTACTGTAGATATTATCAATTACGCTCATTTCTATTTAGAGACTAATACCGAGCGGTAAATATCAAGCAAAGAAGCCAGATAATTTTTGGCATCAAACAATTTGACACTTTTTCTGGCATTTTCACCTAATCTTCGCCTCAATTCTCGATCGATAATTAAAGACTGCATTGCTGACAATAAATCTTGAATACACCCTGGTTTCACTAGTAAACCATTATGATTGGGAATGACAACCTCAGGTATACCTCCCACGGGTGTAGTAATTACAGGTAATCCCCAACTCATAGCTTCAAGAAGTGCCATGGGCATACCTTCGTTATAAGAGGGTAAGACAAAGACATCAGCTTTTTCTAAAAGTGCATCACGTTGCTCTTCATTTACCCAATTTAAAATATTAATGTAGCGTTCTAATTGAAGATTTTTGACTATATTTCTAGCTTTTTCTACTTCTCCGTCGCCAGCTATAATTAATTCTGAACTGTGTTTTTCCTGTTCAAGCAAAGTAGAAAAAGCTTCAATTAAATCAAATACGCCTTTTCGTTCTCCAATCCGCCCTAAAAATAAAAATTTGACTTTTTTAGAACTTATTCGCTGTGGTATTTCCCCAGGAATTTTCACTGGATTTGGCAATACAACTATCTGATCTGCTTTGAAACCAAAGTTATCCATATAAAAATTTTTCCAACTATCCGATAAGACTATAAAACGAGCGGATCTGCAAAATGTCCACCTTAATGCGGCTTTAATGATATGTGGTAGGTGCGAGTAAAATAAATGAAAATCAGGGCTATGAGCGTGAAGAATTACTGGTCTTTGCAATAACCAAGCGACCATAGTAGTAATTCCCTGGCGGAAAGCGCTACCTCTATCTGAAACATGGATATGAACAATATCAACTTCTTTTTGTAGCAGTCGCCAACACAGTATTACTAAAGCACGGCAAAAAACCAGTACTTTGCCTAAGGTAGAGGCATTAGGTAAAGTAGGTACATGGCTAATTAATATTTGACTGGGAGCTAGTTTTAGTATTAGCTTTTGAACAGAAACTATCCCACCTTGGCGTTCCAAACTTTCTCCTAGCATTAAAATTTTGATTTTTTGCATATATTACAGATTATTTATGATATTCTTTTGGGGAGCAGAATTGAAAAATACCGATAGAGATACGGCAACATAGAGGATCCAAGTAATATTATTTGAGCTTAACAAAGATGTTTCAGCTATATTAATTAAAACTACATATGTCATGTATAAGAGTGGCCAGAGATCTACCACTGTTTTACTTTTACGTACCCAAGTTAATGCTTGCAAGTAACTTCGCCAAAAGCCTAAAAAAAACAGTCCTAAACCTAAAAGACCTAAATCTAGCCATAGAGCTAGAAAACCATTATGAGGATGAGTTGGCGTCCATCCAACAGCGCGCCAAATATAAGCAGATTCACCGTTCCATCCTTGCCAAAATCCTCCGTATCCATAACCAAACCAAGGATGTTTCCAAATCATTTCCATCACAAACGACCATAACTGTGTACGACCAGTCAGTGTTGTATCTTTCCCAAGCGCAGCGAACAACACATTCGCATTGCTGCTCAATAATAAATACAAACATTGACCAAGAATTGTCAAAATGATGAGCATTGGAATTATTACTTTATTAGGCCAGCGAAAAGTTTGGAAAATAAAAAATGCCATTACTAAAATTACTAAGTTTAGAAAAGATGACGTGGAAGCCGAAAGTAATAAAAGTAGAATAGACAAGCCTAATCCTAGCCAAAAAAAACAACGATATTTTTGACCTTGATAGCCAAGAATAAAAAAAACTATACTGCTATTTGCCATAGCTGCTCCTAAACCATTTTTATGTAAAAATATACCGCGCCATTTTCCTTGATGAATGCCACCCATGATGCCATATTTGGGTAACAATATAGCGAAAGCAAAACTCAGCACTATAGCAATGCTAAACGTCCAACACAATATCTGCAATTGTTGTTTTAAAGTATAACGAGAGGCTAAATAAAGTCCAAATAAACTGGAACCGATGAGAGTGAAACTATTTTTTAATGTTGTTGCTTGCTCGAAAGACCAAATAATAGAAATAGCAGCTAGCACGATAAGAGGAAAAATCCACCTGTCTTGACTGAGAGTATAAAAAGTTTTCCTCCAGCGTAAAATCAGTAACAAGAAGGTAATTATGTAGATAAATAAATAAATAAGTCTAATTAAAGAACTATCAAATTCAACAAATTCGTTTTGTTGTTCTCCTCCTGATAGAACAAGGGTTAAAATTGCACCTGAATAAATCAGTAAAGCTGCAACTGTAAATACTTGTTCAACTAAAATTAACAGCTTTTTCATACCTTAATAGAAGATCGTTTATTCACCTTGATTGCACTGTGATATACTTCTACGGTTTGAGCAGCAATATTTGACCAATTTAAGTCTTGTTGACATCGGGATAATGCTGCAAGTTGCATGCGCTTTTGCAAATCACGATCGCTTAACAGACGAATGATTGCATTGGCTAAGGCTTGTACATCCCTAGGAGGAACTAACAACCCATCTTTTTCTGATTTAATGATTTCTCTTAAACCTCCAACATCAGAAGCAACTATTGGTGTTCCCATCCCATATGATAAAGCTGCTACACCACTTTGAGATGCTTCAATGTAGGGTAAAACTGAAATTGTGCTGCGTTGAAATAATCCTGCAACTTCTTGTAAAGGAATGAAGTTATTTAAAATTTCTATTTGCTTGCAATCATAACCTTTAGGAAAGTATTGCTGAAGATTTTCTCCTTTACCAGCAATAATCAACTTGACTTCAGGGATTTTATCTGCAATTAATGGCATTGCATCTAACAAATAATTTAAACCTTTATAAGGCCATATTCTCCCAAAAAACAGCAATGTATAAGGTTCTCGTGCTAATACTTTTCCTTGAGCAAAGCGTTTGTAGAAACTACCAAGTTCTCCATGAGATAAGACGTTTATTTTCTGTGGCGGAATTTGAAAATCTCGAATTAAAGTTTGTCTTAAAGAATTAGCATGAACAATTAACTGTTGAGAGCGATAAAAAGCGATACGTTTACTATACTCTGAACCAAATACACTGTGGCGATCGCCCGGATGACGGTATACATCATGTATTGTTGTCACCAATGGTGGCATCTTGTTTAAGAATAGCGTTAAGTCATACCAAGGATCGTTGGTTTCCTGTACGTGTAGGACATCAGGCTGCAAATTTTGAATGATACGCATCATAGTATGCATAGATAGTAAGTTGCGCGGATCTCGAATACGTGGTTTTTTAAAACTAATTACACGAATACCTTGAGCTAGACTATGTCGGCAAAAAGCAGAGACAGCTTCTGGTTGAATTAGTGTTAAATCAACATACTTAGCTAGACTATTGGCTAATTCAACAGTGTAATCTTCAAAACAGAAGTGCAACAAAGCAACCTTGAGCATATATGATTAAAGATGAAATATTTTCTAAAAGTTAGTTACAAGTAAATTAGCTTGATTGCTCATACCATTTTGGCAAACTATGATAACTTTGCAACTAACGGCTTATATAAAACCATTCAGACTGTCGTTTTCAAGATATTAATCTTCATATTTTTTCTGAATTTTGCCAATGATTTTTATCCAGACATTCTGAAGTCCTCCTAATTTATAAATCATCAAGCAACTTATAAATAAAAAATAAATACCTGTCGAGACGATCATCATTAATATCAAATTTAGACACATCTTTTGTAGTGTGAAAAATACTAGTCCCATTCCAGCGCTAACTAGCAGCGGAATGGTAATTATCTTCAATATATTTAGAGAAAACAAGTAATTGTATACAGCATATGTAAGTATACTAAATGCAGTAAAAGATACTAATAATTGCATAAACGCTACACCCATTAGCTTGTATTGTGAAATCAACACTACACCCGAGATAGCTCCTACAATATTAGTAATTCCAACCTCTACTAGACTAAATTTTTCCAATCCATTAGCCAAAAGCAGGTAAACGAACACTCTAATAAAAGAGTATGTAATCAGTGATAATGAACTTATCTTAAGAACTAAATCAACTTGATGAAAATTATTATCTTTGTATAGAAAGGTTATTAAATCGTTTCCAAGAAAAAGCACTCCAATTATAAAGGGAAATGCTATACATAAAAGCATTTTTAATATATCTTCAGTAGCTTGACGTAATTTTTCTCGTCCCATACCTACTGCTTTTGTCATACCAGGAAAAGCAGCTAAAGCGACACTATCAACAATCATAGTGAAAGGTTGCATCAGCTGTACAATTGCACCAAAAAGACCAACCATCATCTCATTACCTAGTATGGAGATAAGAAGAATGTCCATCTTACTGCCAATTATTCCTACTGCATCAATAGCTAAAAAAGTCCGAGCAGTCTTGAATAGATGCCATATAAAATCTTGTTTTATCTGCCATTGGGGCTCAACTATTTTGGCTAGCAAAATCCATTCAATAAAAAAAATTAGGGTTTCAGAAATTACAAATATTCCAGCTAAATAAGCTACTCCAAAATTCAGGTGCATGCACCAGATCATTACTAATAGACGTAAAACGTAAACTGGTACTGTAGAGACAGTAATCAGATTCATTCTTTCTTGAGCTTGGAAACTTGCTTCCGTAATATTGGAGAGAGAAAACGGAATAATTGCTAAACCCATGATGTAGCAGATAATTGAAGTGCTGGAGTTATAGGGAAGTAAAAACACCAACACAACCATTGCTACGTAACCAACAATGCTTAAAAGCAACTGTAAAAAAATACCACTTACTAAATAAACATGAATTTCTTTTAAATTGCGAGCAAGCTCTCGTGTAAATAAGGTTTTTAAACCTTGGGAAACAATTACCATAAAAACATAGTAATAGCTGAATGCCAGTAGATATTGTCCTAATGCGTGCGCTCCTAGAGTACGAGCTATAGTTATAGATAGAACGAAAGTTGTAATACTTTGCCCGAGTCGAGTTACTAACAATGAAAGGGAATTTGTTAGCAGTTTTTTTGGTATCATTATCTGAAAATCATAGTAAGTGTGATTATATTCTGGTTGAAACTATATTTTATTTTTGAGCAATTAAAAAAATATTGTCTGCAAATAAATATAGTTTTTTCAGAGATTTACCAAAAACACGACGTATTTTCTGACTAGGAATCAAAGATAAAAATTTTTCTACTATAAACATCATATTCAAGTAGAAAATGCCAAGTTGTTTTAGTTGTCCTTCTTTTTTAATTCCTAAATTTGATAACAATTTTTTTACACTAGCTGGAACGATAAAATAAATATCCTTATATCCGGCTATTTTTAAAGCATCATATAATTCTTTACACGTATATTCTTTCAGATGCATACCTTGAGGATAATCGGATTTAAAAACTAGGGATATATCGTGAGGTCCTGTGTAACTGTGAGGAGTAGTGAAAATGTATCTACCCTTCTGATTAAGAATGTTATAAGCACTTTGAAAATGAACAATTAAATCGTCAGGGTGTAAGTGTTCGATAACTTGATTAGATACAACTAAATCATAAAATTCATTTGGCTCAAATTGGTCTAAATGTACACCGTCAGAGTTACCCCAAGATAAATTTTCTGGGGAATCAATTATATGTTTTTGTCCTCTTTCCTTTGTAATTTCTGTAGCTTTACACTCAAATCCGCATTTAGCTAAATAAGCAATCATTTTCCCTTGTCCGGAGCCAACTTCATAAATTTTTTGGGGCGGAGAACCTATTGCTTCCAGCCAATTTGCGTATTTTTTTTCGGGTGGAGTTGTTTCTTCAGAAAGCAAGTTCAGCCATTGTAATTTGGTGTAAAGGGTTGTGTAAGCTTTTTCAAATACTTCCCATCGGTTTTCGGACTGAGATTCTAAGAGTTCTTTTGTCAATTTTTTCTCTAATTTCCAATGAGCAAGTATCATTTCTTCCGTGATTTCTGCTTGAGCAGGAATACCATAGTTACGTTTGTATCGATTTATCAGTTCAATTCCTCTGGGTTCCATAATTAACTTTTTTGTTTGAATCTATTTTTTTAGGAAATAGGTAAACGAAAAGAAGAATATACATTGGTTTTAATATGCACCTTGTTTTTGCAGTATGACCATAAATGTCTTCAATAAAATTTCTAGATCTAGTTTCAGAGACCAATTTTCAATGTAAGTAAGATCCAAACTAATTACTTGTTCAAAATCAGTGATATTGGAACGACCCGAAACTTGCCAAAGTCCAGTGATACCAGGTAATACTTCATGGCGAATAAAATGGTGTTCAGAGAATTTATCTACATCTCTGACTGGTAGAGGACGAGGACCGACGAGACTCATTTCTCCGCGCAGTACGTTAAAAAGTTGTGGTAATTCATCTAAGCTGTAGCGACGTAGAAATTTGCCAACACGGGTAATGCGAGGATCGTCCTTGATTTTGAAGAGAATACCATCTTTTGTTTCGTTTAAAGTTTCTAGTTCTTTTTGTAACTTTTCAGCATCAGCTCTCATGGTTCGGAATTTCCACAATTGAAATGGTTTTCCGTGCAAGCCTATACGAGTTTGTTTAAAGAATACTGGACCTGGAGAGTCGAGTTTTATGACAATAGCGATCGCTATATAGATAGGAAATGAAAATGTCAAAAATAATGTCGCCCCCAATAAATCCATAGTCCGCTTGATGAGAAAGTCTGTTCCCGGCAATATAGGACAGGAAAGAGTTAAGTAATTCATACCTCCTATGTTTGTAAACTCGACTGTTCTATAAATAGGTTTGGCCTGCATTGAAAAAAGATGGACACTGATTCCATAAGCTTGGAACAGCCAGCATACAAACATTCTGTTTTTGATGGCATCCCATGAAATAAAAACTTCTGTCACATTTAATTGACTGAGTCTTTCTAAAGTTTGCTGGCGATCGCTTCTGTCCAAACATTTCGCCGGTGCAGTCCCGCGGATTATATAACGTTTTTCTTTCTGAATTGAACTAATAGCTTTTTCCTTATCCTCAGTGTCATAAATTACAAAAGCATAGGAACAACCAAATAGCTTTTGCTGGCGTAAATATTCAAGAATGATGTTAACTAGAAACCTGCCAACACAAACATTCAATATACTTAATAACCAGGAGGATATCAGTATTGACCGTGTAATTTCTATAATTGGTTTGTATAAAAAGCAAACGAATAATATTAAGCCATGAGCAAACGTGAGAGATTTAGCTATATTCAAATAGTCGTAACGTTTTTTACCTGATCTATAGTTACCTTGGAGAGCTAGGGATCCTACTTGCATCGAAATAGCTGCAAGTATATGTTGCAAATTATTGCTTTCTCCGTACCTGAAAAAATAAAAATAGTGATTAGAAGTATAAAACTCAGCTAATTTCCATGCAAGCAAGAGAAGAGAATAGTCTGCAATTACTAAGGTTATTAATCGCAACCACCACGAGCCTTTCCGTAATTTTACAGATGTAGGGGCACGCAAATCTACAGGAGTTTCACTCCATTGAAAAGTTGCAACACTGTGATTACCCATAGCCTAAATGTATTCGTATATTGACAACTTATGCTTGTAATCTATTTACAGTTACTTAACCTTAACAGCTTACTACAGACAATATGGTGTTTTGAACAATTGTCTTAACAAGATTTTCATGAAGACTTCATTGATTTTTTGATTTGATTCCTATTTGATTGTGATGTGCATGTATCACACCTGGCTGTTAATTGCTGGCAAATAAGTAGCTTTTCACACAACAATTTCAAATCCACAGCCAAGTATTTGTACAGAGCTAACAAAGTCATCATACCCGATTAAACAGACACCAATTACACAAACATGGCAGAATACCTCTGATATACCTCCAAGTCATGCTCGGGAAATCAAGTATTGCAAGTAAAAATTTTTAACAGCGTCAAAAATTACGAATGCTGAAGATGTAAAATTGAAAACATAGAATCAGGCAGTAAAAATTTGAAATTGATGAAATATTTCATATTTGAATAATTCATTTTTGTCTAAAAATACGGATTAGCTGTACATGACAACTCCTCAAAGGTAAATTATAAAGATTAATTATAAATTAAGATTAGGTGGTATTTATTTTAAATTTTTATTTACAAATAAAAAACATTGCCTGCATTCTTCCTAATTTTTTTGACAAAGAGGCGATCGCTAATTATTTAAGTAAATATAATCACTTTTTATACCGCAGTACCAAAGATGCTTTCCTATTGTATTTTTAAAACCAGCAATAATGCTGGTATATTTTTTAGTGGATGTCGTAGCCAAATAAATTCGGATCGACCTGTTTGAATTGCAGATCTCCCAAACCGTACTCAACCCATCTTCGATCTACGATCGCCGCAACTTGCGGGTCAGATTCTAAAGGTGCACCCCATTGGTGTTCGATTTCTGGTGGAATCTTGGTAGTTGCATCGATTCCCATACGTCCACCCAAACCAATCTTTTCGCTAGCAAAATCTAAACTGTCAAAGGGGGTGTTCGGTAAAATAAAAACATCCCGTACCGGATCGACTTTAGAACTAATTGCCCAGACCACCTGACGCGGATCTCTGATATTAATGTCTTTATCCACCACAATGACAAATTTGGTGTAGGTAAACTGCGGTAGTGCACTCCAGAATGCCAAAGCTGCTCGTCGCGCTTGCCCGGGATAAGCTTTATCTATAGATATAATTGCCACTTTGTAGCTCAAAGCCTCCATTGGCAAGAAAAAATCGACTATTTCTGAAACTTGTTGCCGCAAAATAGGAGTGTAGATGCGGTTGAGAGCGATCGCTATCATTGCTTCTTCTTTTGGTGGACGCCCGCTAAATGTGGTTAAATAAATCGGGTCTTTGCGATGTGTCATGCAATGAAAGCGAATTAAGGGTGAATCTTCCACATTGCCGTAATAACCCATGTGGTCGCCAAAAGGTCCGTCTGGTAAGACTTCTTTCGGAGTAATCGTTCCTTCCAAAATAATTTCCGAATCTGCGGGAACTTCTAAATCTACCGTTTTGCACTTGGTTAACTGCACGCCAGAACCACCGTACAATCCTGCAAATAGCCATTCTGATAAATCTACCGGAATCGGTGTTGCTGCTGCCATAATTATCAGAGGGTCCACACCGAGTGCGATCGCTACTTCTAAATTTTTCCCGCGTTCAGCTGCTTTGCGTAAATGCCTTGCTCCACCCCTTACCGATAACCAATGAACGGTCATTGTATTTCGGGATTGTAATTGCAAACGATACACCCCCACATTAGGTATTCCAGTTTCACAATCCTTTGTAATGACTAAGCCTAAAGTGATGATCTTGCCAGCATCTCCAGGATAAGGACGTATCAAGGGTAACTTGTTCAAATCCAATTCTTCACCTGAAATCACTACTTGCTGACAAGCAGGGAAAAAACTGCGTCCTGGTTTGGCTTTGAGCACGTCAAACAGTACTTTTCCAAAATCTATGACCTGGGAAATTTTCTTTGGTGGTTTTGGTTGTTGCAGCATCGCCAACTTCTTTCCCAGCTCCTCCAACTCCTGGGGATGCTGCATATTCATCGCCCAGCAAATTCTCTCCACCGTCCCCATTAAATTGATCGCTACAGGTATAGATGAACCTTTGACATTTTCGAACAATAACGCCGGACCACCTCTTTGCAGCATGCGGTTGGAAATTTCTGCAATTTCTAAATCTGGATCGACAACTGCTGTGATTCTTCGCAATTGTCCCTTTTCTTCCAACAGTTTGATAAATCCTCGTAAATCTCTGGCCATTGTCTGAAATAAATTTTAAGAATTGTGAAGCGTTTCTTCTATTATCATGATATCGTACACCCAACAGCACAATCAAATCAGCTAGCTGTTCGCTACTGCTCCTGCAAAAAAGAAAAAGTAAGGTAGAATCTTCCCTTACCAGCTCTGTAGCTTGCTTGTTATGTCTAATTTCAGAAAATACCCGAGTAAAAACACTGCCGCCACAAACAGCTATGGTGGAAAATACCTATGACTGCAGTTCCTAAAAAAAAGAACGTAGATTTATCTTCGATTACCTCTGGTCTAAGCTAAGGTAAAAATAAATTACATATAACCTT
Source organism: cyanobacterium PCC 7702 (assembly GCA_000332255.1). Lineage (GTDB taxonomy): Bacteria > Cyanobacteriota > Cyanobacteriia > Cyanobacteriales > Nostocaceae > Chlorogloeopsis. The sequence continues at coordinate 1,489,637 of KB235926.1, forward strand.
TTTAATAATGTCTACCATTACCCCAGCTGCACTAGCAACTACCTTAGCAGCAACGACTATTATTTTCTACCCAGCAGCCACTTGGTCACAAACCCCTAACAACGAGCGTGCTAATACTTCTACAACTTCTTGTCTATCTGGATATTCTGATAGAACATATCGCGGTTCCCGTCCAGTTAGCCGCTACGAATTTGCAGCCGGAATGAATGCTTGCTTAAATCAAGTAAATAAACTGCTTGGCGCTCGTCGACGGAACTTAGCAACAAAAGTAGACTTTCAAGTTTTGATTGAACGTCAAAAAAAGTTAAACGAACAACTGCGAGGACTCGAGCAGCGTGTTGATAATATCTGGCCTGCAAATAAATAATCCTACTTACTAAAGACTTGTGAACGAACTACAACGCCAATTTCCCGACCTTCCCGACTGGGAAAAATTGTATCAACAACAGCAAGTAGAATCGATGCCGTGGTACAATCCAATTCTCGATACAGATCTCGAGCAAGCTTTAAAGAAGTTGAAGCTGGAAAGGGGAACGATATTGGATATTGGCACCGGTCCAGGTACACAGGCTATTGCTTTAGCCCAAAGAGGTTTTCGAGTAACTGCTACTGATATTTCTGAAACTGCGATCGCTAAAGCTAAAAATCAAGCACAAGCAAAAGGTTTAAATATTTTTTTTCAAACCGATGATATCCTAGATACCCGCATTGAGGGAAAATTTGATTTTGTTTTCGACCGTGGCTGTTTCCATGTTTTACCCCCCGAACGCAGACAAACTTATGTAGACACCGTACATGGTCTCATAGTGACTCAAGGTTATCTGTTTCTCAAATGTTTTAGTCACTTGGAAACAAGGGAAGGAGGTCCCTATCGATTTACACCAGAACAAATTAGAGAGGTTTTTGGCGATCGCTTCCAAGTTATATCTATTGAAGAAACAGCCTACCAGGGTACTTTAGACCCCCCACCAAAAGCGTTGTTCTGCATTTTGCAAAAATATTGAAGTTACAAAAAATTGGTAAATCTCTTATCCAACCTCTGCAAATATCATTTATTTGGTCCCTCAGTTTACCATTGGTAGCGTGCAGGATATAAAACTCTTTACGAACAGATAATGATATGGAGGAAATAATCTTATGAGCCGTACTTTTCGGCGATACCATCGTCAAATTGCGATCGCTTTATGTCTACCCTTATTTCTTTCTGCTATCACAGGTATAGGCTACACCATTGCCAATGAATGGTTAAAACAAGCCGACTTGGCTGGTTTGTTCCTCAGTATTCATACTCTCGAAATTTTTCACTTGGAAGCAATTTATCCTCTTTTCAATGGTTTGGGATTACTAGGACTGTTGATTACTGGAATTACGATGACAGGTTTATTTCGCCAACGAAAAATTGGAGATTCATAATTTCTACACTAATATTCTTGCTTCACAGCACTCTTTGAGCACAAATCTACTGCTGTTACACATATCAAAATATGTTGATTTGTAAGTTAAAGTCTTAAAAAGATAGGAGTAATTATAAACATAGTCTAAAAAAATACAGGTAAACTCACTTATAGCGAACAGGAGTGTGGTAATATAAACACTGCTAAAATAATCAAACAATATCAGGTCATGAAAGTCAGTGCTCGTAACACTCTTAAAGCAACTGTTAAAAAAATAGTAGTAGGTTCCGTTAACACAGAAGTAACTTTAGAATTAGCACCAGGAGTAGAAATAACTTCAATTATCACAAAAGCTTCAGCAGAGGCCCTCCAGCTTTCGGAAGGAAAACAAGCCTATGCTGTAAATTAAAGCTACAGATGTCATGGTTGCCGTTGATTAAAAAAGAGTAGGTGGTTAGTAGTTGGTGGTAATAAAAAATCGATGCAGCCACTATCTGCTAACCAAAAAACTTACAATTTACCCGAACAAGTTTATGGGTAATAGGAAAACTATCAACCACCATCACCACACACAGTAACATCATGTAAAGAATTGAAAATAAAAACAGCGCTCGCGCTGATTTTTTATCCTCTGGATTTTGCAAAAGCGTCCAAGCTTTGTGAAGAAAAATAGCCCCGAGTACAAAGGCGCTACAGCCATAAATCACGCCCATACCATTGGACGGCTGTAACAATAAAAATGTAGAAGGGATAAGTAATAAACTATATACCCAAATTTGACGAGCGGCGGTAATACTATCAGCAACTACCGGTAGCATCGGTACGCCAACTTTAGCATAATCCTCCCCGATCATTAATGCCAATGCCCAAAAATGGGGAGGAGTCCACAAAAAAACGATCGTAAATAACAGCCACGCTGTCCAGCTAACAGTACCAGTAACTCCAGCCCAACCAACTAGCATGGGAATGGCTCCTGCCGCCCCACCAATTACAATATTGACAGACGTATGGCGTTTGAGTAAATGAGTATAAACGCCTACATAAAACCAAATACCAGACATTGCTAAGACAGCGCTGAGTAAATTCACAAAAATTGCAAGCAATGTGAAAGAAATACAAGCCAAGGCGATCGCAAATATTAAAGCATGAGCAGGTTTAACCCGACCGGAAGGTAAAGGACGATGACGCGTGCGTTCCATTTCACCATCAATGTCGCGATCGTATACTCACATCTTGCACCTGGAAATATAAATGTCAAAACCACAACTACGTGCAAGGGTAGTTAGTCGTTCAATATCAAGTAAAAGAAGATACACAAC
>KB235926.1:1494333-1653310 GCA_000332255.1 cyanobacterium PCC 7702
AAATATTTAATTAGTTCTATTCACCTGTTGTTATAGTTGGGTACTAGTTTATTTGTCCTTTACGGGTTACTACGGTTGGTGCAAGATGTGAGTATACGCAATTGAACGTCTGCGCACTAGCAGCAGCAAAAGTACCACCAACTAAAGTCCACAGTAGCAATGCAAAGTCCAACTTTCCCCGAGATGCAATAGACATGCTAGCAGTTGTCGTCATTAATAATAAGGGAATAATTCGAGGCTTTGTAAGCTGATAATAACTCTGGATGACTTGTAAAAAGTTCTGATGATGGCGCGCAGCGGTATTCCCTATCATAATAATTAAAAGGTAGAGGACAAATAGGCAAAAATCAGTGTCAAATATTTCTTGATTTTCCAGCTAGTATGTTTAGTGTAATTAGCATATTTTTGATGAACCTATTTGCTAAATTAGTTACTACTTAGAATAGAATAAAGTCCCCAAAATAAAAGATTTTTTATATTTTTATGACAAATTGAGGCAGTTTAAATAAATTTTTATTTGTTTATTTTAATATTTGAAGACATAAGTTTTCCAAGCTAAAGCCTTTACTATAAGTTTGCCAAATGTTAGTTTTTAAAACTTAAATGTCCAAACTTTTTCTCATGCTTAGTAGACTCTAAAATCAATAAATAAGAAGTCATAGCTGCGTCAAAGCTATAACTTCCAGATGAGAGATTAGCTAGAAAAGAAAAAAACTGAAAACTTTAAACAAGATAAGGTTCTTGATGGGTTTTAATTGTACAATTAGAACGAGGATAGGTAACACAAAGTAATGCAAAGCCTTTAGCAACTTGCTCTTCATCAAGGAAGATTTGTTCAGATTGGTCAATTTCACCTTCAACTACTTTACCAACACAGCTCGAGCAAGAACCAGAGTGACAAGAAAATGGTAATTCAATTCCATTTTCTTCAGCTGCGTCTAGGATGGTTGTGTCTTCGTCGACTTCAATAGTAGCATCAAGGTTTTCTTTTTTGTTAATTAATCTTACTTGGTAAGTTGCCATGTTTGTGTTCTCCTCAATCAGGTTGTTAATTGTTTGTTGCCATCGGCTATTAACCATTTCTTACTACTTACAAGGTACACCCCTAAAAGAACAGTCAATTGTCTTGAATGACTTACCACAACTGCAGGTTTCAGTTGCATTGGGGTTAGTAAACTTAAAGCCGCTTTCCATCACGCCATCAATAAAATCAATGACAATTCCTTCTAGCAACGGTGCACTTTCAGCATCAACATAAATGGTTACTTTACCTTGTTGGATAACCAAATCATCTGGTTTAGGTTTACTGGTGACATCCATTGCATATTCATAACCGCTGCAACCGCCATCTTTAACAGAGATACGAATACCTTTAGTTGCATCACCAGCATCACTAGCAGAACTTGTCAAGAATGCTCGCAAACGAAATTCTGCTTTTTCTGTTAAAGTAACAGTCATCGTACCTCCTAAGTTTGCAAAATTTGTTGTAGACGCGCGTAGCGCGGCTTCTCGGAGAGATGGCTAATTGTTAATAATTAATTTTTCTAACTATCAGCAATTAACCATTAACTAGTGACTAATGACTGTAGATTTTGATTGCAGGTATCTCCAAGGAGCATTATTACCGCAAACCGGACAAGAGCGATCGCGGTAAGAATGGCGCTTAGCAAATTCCATCCTAGTCAAATCTATTGTCAATAACTGCGACAGCAAAGGTTGACCAAACCCAGTGATTAGCTTGATTGCTTCCAGCGCCGTCAGACAAGCAACAGTTCCAGATACAGCACCCAACACTGAAAACCCACGTTTATCCCAATCTGGCTTTTCTGGAAACAAGCAAGACAAACAGGGAGTCACGCCAGGGATGATTGTGGTCAAATAAGCCTCCATTCCATCCATCGCTGCTTCCACCATTGGTTTGCGCCAGCGCACGCAAGCTTCGTTCAACAAATCGCGCTCTGTAAAATTATGGGCGCAGTCCAAAGCCATATCTACCGATTGCACCAAAGCATCCACATTCTCGGGAGTAATGTATTCATGAACTGCTTCTACCATGACATCGGGGTTGATAGTCTGGAGAGTTTCTTTAGCTTTGAAGACCCTTGGTTTACCAATCCAATCGTTAGTCATCAAAATCTGACGATTCATATCATCAAGTCGGAGGTTACCGCCCCGGACAAGGATCAGCCGCCCAACGCCCGCTACCGCCAGGTAGAGCGCTGCTGTACCGCCTAATCCTCCAACACCTGTCACTAGAACACTCGCTGACTTTAAGCGCTTTTGTGCCACCTCACCAAAATTAGGAAGCGTAATTTGGCGACGGTAACGTTCTAACTCGGTAGGCGTTAGGTCTATCACTTTTTACCTCCTAATCAGAAGTGATTTCTGTCAGCGTAATTACATTTTTAGGCTTCTGGTTAAATACTTTGAACAACTTTTGTTCATAGGGCGTAGATTCGAGAAAAACCTGATAAGCCTTTTGCAGCGCCTCACAATATTTAGTTAACTTGTCTTTGGGACTTAGGTCAGTATAATTGTGCTCAATTTCTTGTATGTATTGTGAGAATTTTTTGAGAATGTGTAAACGGTTAACATTGATAACTTTTTGGTCATAAGGTATCTGAAAAAAATCAAAATATTCCTCCGCTTCTTTGAGCTTTTGAAACTTAGACCAATCTTCGTTCATACATGACACTCCAATTGTTTCAACTGTTGCTTTAATTGCTCGAGTTGATGATATATTTCATACGTCTTGGCAGCAACTTCCATCAGTTTCTCATAATCTTTTGGCAATCCCTCTGCTAAATCATGCAGATCCATTTTCATTTGACCTGCCTTGCTGTTGAGTCGTTTGATTTGAGATTTTAATTCTGCTACTGTCTTTTCTTTCGATTCATTCATAATTTAACCGAGTAAACTTAAAAGCAAAATTAGTACTTTTACAGTCTGCCTACTTCGGGAAATTTCTGAGCTAATTCCACACCTTTTTGTACTAATTTTTCACCTTCTTCTGCCATATTTTCTAGCGATTCAAACCCAAAACGGTGAGCATCTCGCAAGGTTTTGACTACTAATAAAAGACGACCGGAAAAAACTAATGCCCAACCAAAACCTTCATAGCTTAAGTCAACAACTACTTGTGATAAAAGACCTGTCTCTTGCTCGATTCGGGATGCTACAGCGCGGTAAAATGCTACAATTCTTGCTACGGTAATTGGATTGACTTCACCTTCAAGGGAAATTTCGCGTTTCTTTTGTTTGGTGACGACAAAAGGTTTTAGTATCAACTCATCTGACCAATTGCGATAAACTCCGTAAGTATCTTGACCGCGGATTTGCTGTACGATCGCTTTCAAAAAAGGCGATTGAAAAACCTCAGTGTTAGCTGTTCCATTAATGCTATCAGTCGTACTCATACTGTTGCTTCCTCGTCTAATTCCTCTTCCCAACTGCAAGATTTTTGCTGGAGAGCTTTACGCAACCAAGGCGGAGGACTCCCCTTCAAAGTTAGGACTAAATTTTCTAAAATATCTGTGATTTGCTCTTGTTCAGTTCGTACTTTAATGGGTGTAATACCTTTTTTAATTAATCTAGCAGCAGCATTTCCACCAATTGCTGATACATAGACAATCGTACAATCAGCAAGCGCCTCAAGTTTTGGGATTAGTTTATCTTCATTTCCATCTTCCTGGAGATTGCCATCAAATCTAAGAGTTTCTAGAAATTTATATCCCTCTTGTGAGACTTCATAAACATCAATAATTTTAGCCCAACCAAAGTGAGCATTAATGTGAACTCGGTCATTAGTCGAGAAGGCAATTTTCATTGTCATACTAGTAATTTGAAGCTGCAGACTGCTAGTGGTTAAGAATGAAAAACTATTAGCAAACGGCTAGGAACTGGGAACTTTGCTATTACCAATCAAGATGAATATTCCTATCTCTGGCTTTTACTTCCTCTGCTTCTAAAAAGAGATTTCCAATATCAAATAACATCTGCATTGTGCCTTTGTAACCCACTTTGGTAAATTGACCGTTACCCAAACGATCGAAAATAGGAATTCCCTGACGATAAAGAGGAATACCGAGTTTAGAAGCGATCGCTGCAACGTGAGAATTGCCAATTAACAAGTCCGAACCTGCTGCTAGTTGCTCAAAATCTTCAAGATCGCCGATCACAACTTTGTCAAGAGGAAGTTTCTCTAATAAAGGCGATCGCGTCGTCGTCACAGCTGCTTGTATTTGCGCCCCCATAGATTGCAGCAAACAAACTGTCGACCACAACAAATCTGGTTCCAATGCCAAAGACACCTGTTTGCGACCAAAATAAAAATGAGTGTCCAGCATGGCATCTTGTAACTGACGACGCTGACGGCGATATTGCTCTGGTACGCTGGTACCGCTTAACTCCATCAAAAATTGCAACAACCGGTCTGTTGGTTCTAGTCCCGTCAATTCTGTAAATACCTCAAAAGGCGTTCCAAAACGCTGCTGCAAAATTTTCGCCGCGCCGCGCATACTTTCACCCAACGCCAAGGTAAAAGCGGAACTCCCAAGCTTGCGCAGCTGTACCAAAGTAGTACCACCACCTGTAATCGGACTGTAGGAATCATCTAAGTGACCGTCCAAGGAAGCAGAAAGGTCAGGTACAACAATCGGTGTCAACCCAAAAGCGGTGACAATCTCTTTTAGCTGTTGTACGTCCCCCGGCGTTAAAGCAGAACTGGCCAAAATCGTAATCTGCTGCGCCTTTTTCTCGCCTGGGAAAGGAAGCTCTTTCACCGTGCTTTCCACTGCAGCAGCAAAACCGTCTTGCAATGCACCCTTAAAATCTGGAGAGGAAACCAAGATAATTGGTAGTTCATCCAACTCTGGATGACGCTTGCGAAAATCCCTGAGAATACCCTCCATATCATCCCCTCTGGTTTCCGTCAACCCAGTCGTGCACAAACCAATAATTTCTGGCTGTGACTTTTTCACCAGAGTTAGGATTGCCTGTTCAACATTCTCCTCACCACCCAAAATTGTGGTGACTTCTGTCATTGCCGTTGTAGAAAGAGGAATCGCCTCTCGAAAATGCCGCACCAATATCACTTTAGCGAAAGCAGTACAGCCTTGGGAACCGTGGAGTAAAGGCATCATTCCTTTCAGTCCCAAAAACGCAAGAGCTGCACCTAAAGTCTGGCTCTGCTTGAGGGGATTAACTGCAACTGCTTTGTTGGGAACAACTACTGTCGCCATCAAACTTCCTCCTCAAAAGATGCAGAAAGTGGAAGGCGAATTTCGGGCGATGCGGAAATGCGAGGATAAAAAGAACTGGAAAGATTCTCCCGATCTTTGTGTCCCAGCGTCTCCCCATCCTCATCCCAAGGTGCACCTTTGCGCACTTGCGCCCACACGGGACTGTAAAGTGCTTCATCTAACTCACGTGCCATTTCTATCATCCCAACATAACCTGCATAAGCATGATGGCGTTCTTGATTAATGTCTAAAAAGGGAATCCGAGCTTTGAGAGCAGTGTATTGATTGCGACCACCAGCAATTAACATGTCAGCTTTTGTTTGATGAATCACCTGTAGTATTTCCTGGGGATTGCCCTTTTCCAACGTTATGCCATCTCGACCGAGTAACTCTCTAATGCGGGCTTTATCTTCTTCCGTACTTTTTTTAGTACTAGTAGCAACAACTTCCATTCCCAAGTCTTTCGCTGCAGAAATAATTGACCAACTCTTCACACCTCCGGTATAAAGAACAACGCGCTTTCCTTGAAGGCGATCGCGATAAAAAGCTAGTTTTTCGTTCAGCACAGCAGTTTGTTGGGCAATCAACTTTTCCGTGCGTTCCTGCAGCTTGGGATCGCCCAGATGAGCAGCAATGTTCCGCAAACAGCGGTTCATGTCCTCCACACCATAAAAAGATTCTTCTATGTAAGGAATACCGTAGCGCTCCTTCATCTTTCTCGCCACGTTAATCAAGGCCTTGGAGCAAATCATAACGTTGAGCTTGGCTCTGTGGGCGTAACAAATTTCTTGGTAGCGAGAATCACCTGTTATTTTTGCCAAAACACGAATGCCTAATTTCTGAAACAATGGCAGTACATTCCACATTTCACCAGCAATGTTGTACTCACCAATCAAGTTGATATCATAAGGCGTGGTGTATTCGGGTTCAGCAGTACCGACAACATGTTCTAACAACACTTCACCAGCAATGCGGTTACCAAGATTTTTACTACCTACAAATCCCGGGGAATGTACTGGAATCACGGGAATGTTAATTTTCTTAGCAGCTGCTTTGCAGACTGCATCCATGTCTTCACCAATTAATGCAGTCACACAGGTAGAATAAACAAATATTGCCGCAGGTTGATAGCGTTGGTGGATATCCAAAATGGCTTTGTAAAGCTTTTTTTCCCCACCAAAAATAACGTCATTTTCGCCCAGATCCGTGGTAAAACCAAGTTTGTAAAGTTGAGGTCCCGAAGAAAGACTACCGCGACTACCCCAAGAATTTCCAGCACAGGCTATCGGTCCGTGGACTAAATGAGCAGCATCGGTAATTGGTACCAAAGCAATCATCGCACCGTCAAAAGAACAACCTCCCTGAGCAGCTCCAGGTTGAGCTTGTTGTTTACAAACCTTATTTTTTTTATCTTTATGCGTGTGATGATTGTGTTCGCATCCCGGCTCAAAAAGCAGGTCGTTAATTTTACCTTGGGTGATTATCATCTGTTTCCTCGCGCGCTCCTGAAAGTTGTTGGTGAGAAAAAAGCTTCAAGCAGCAGGTATAAGGAATTCAGTAACTTGAAGTTGATTGCAGAATACTTACTGAAACTAACTATTAACTAATTAGTAATCGATATTCAGTACGAAATAATGAGTAATATGTAACGACTAACAAATGTATTTCGTGACATCTTCTCCACATTCATCGCTCAAGTAAGATAAGGCACGAAAACGCAATGCTACAAAATTGTCATACAAAGGATTAAATTTGCACAGCGCCGGGATATGAAGTGTATGACCAAACAGTTGGATATTCCTCTCAAAGGGACAACAACAGGGAATTAGCTGGCAAATTAAATGAGCAAAACCGCGGTTTTTGACCTGAATGCTGTCCACAAATTTGCGCAAAGGATAGAAAATATCAAAACCACCAGATTTTTGATAGGTTGCTGGATGAAAATTAGGGTAGTCGGAAGTATGATTTACAGAAGCCATCTTTAACAATTTGGACAACAATTTCCAAAAAAGAAGGAATTGGGGATTGGGTAGAGGGGATTGGGCATTGGTAAAAATAGAACTTAACGTAAATACCCTTGCTTTTCCCAGTCCCCAGTCCTTTCTACTCGGCACGCTGCAAGTTGATGGGATTTATTAACGAATTAAGTCAAAGGAGATATCGGTTTTACCTGCAATGTTGCTGCTACGATCCAACTCATCAAGGATGGTGTTAACAATCCAGTTGAGCAAATTGAGACCGCCTTGATAGCCAAGCGTAGGATAGCGGTGCAGGTGATGGCGATCAAACAAGGGATAGCCAATGCGCACCATAGGAATCTTAGTATCGCGCCACAAGTACTTACCGTAGGAATTACCGACGAAAAAGTCTACAGGTTCAGTAAAAAGTAAGCTGCGTAAATGCCACAAATCTTTACCAATCCAGACAGTTGCTTCTCGAGCGAAGGGACTGGTGCTGAGTAATTGTTCCATTTCTTGCTTGAATTCTTCGTCACCGTTATTGCAGAGAATATGTACAGGTTCAGCACCCAATTCTAACAAGAAGCTAGTGACACTGTAGATTAAATCTGGATCGCCGTAAATAGCAAACTTCTTGCCATGAATCCACGCGTAGGAGTCGGTCATGGCATCAACCAAACGACCGCGCTCATCTTCCAATTCTTGGGGAATCGGCTTCCCAGTCATTTCAGACAGGGTCATCAGGAACTCATCCGTTCCCTTTACGCCAAAGGGACGCAAGACCTTGACCTGCTGTTTCCATTTAGTTTCGATATATTCACGTGTTTTCGGGGTGGAATAGCGCTGTAGAGCAACGGTAGCTTCTGCATTGCAAGAATCAGCTGCATCTTCCAGCTTAGTGCCACCTGGATACATATTATACTCACCAGTATTAGGAGAATCCAGGTAGTCACTGTTATCTGCTAAGATTGTATAGTCGATACCCATTAAACCCAGGATACGCTTTAATTCACGGTTGTTGCCCGTGTAGGTATCAAACCCGGGGATAAAGTTGATCTTGCCGTTAGTAGTATCTTTTTTCTTACCTTCAGTTAGGTAAGATAGAATACCCTTCATCATGTTATCGTAACCGGTGATGTGGGAGCCAACAAAGCTGGGAGTGTGGGCAAAAGGTACGGGGAAGTCCTGGGGAATGGAACCAGCGTTCTTGGCATTGGTGATAAAAGCACCCAAATCATCACCGATAACTTCAGCCATACAAGTGGTGCAGACAGCAATCATCTTGGGCTTGTAGAGTTGGTGAGAAACTTGCAAGCCTTCAATCATATTGTTCAAACCACCGAACACAGCTGCATCTTCGGTCATCGAAGAAGACACGGCTGAGAATGGCTCCTTGTAGTGGCGACTAAGGTGAGTACGAAAGTAAGCAACGCAACCTTGAGAACCTTGAACAAAAGGTAAGGTGCCTTCAAAACCAACAGCAGCGAAGATAGCACCTAAGGGCTGACAACCTTTAGCAGGGTTAACCGTTAAAGCTTCACGAGCAAAGTTCTTTTCACGGTACTCCCAGCTTTTTGTCCATTCAGCTACTCGTTCAACTTCTTGAGGTGAGTGTGCACCTTCAAATTTTTCGTGCTTGTTCTTGAATAGTTCTTGGTATTCTGGTTGTTGAAATAACTGTAAGTGGTCTACGATTTTTTCAGGATTCTGTGGCATTGGTGTATCTCTGTAATTGCTTGCTGAATCGTAAAAGGTGAGTAGGGGATACTGATGATAAGCCAGGGGTTGAATCCAAAAAGAGGAAGTTAGGAATGATAAATTATGAATAATGAATGAAACCAAAGTTTCCATCCAGCATTCAGGATTCACCATTTTTTCCTTGTAGCTGGGGTGTAAACCCCAGGCTGTTCATCTGTTCCCCCTATCGGGGTCCCCGAAAATTTGCTGCGCAAATTTTTGGGGTTACCTCATTAGGCAGCATTAGCCTTCGCTGCAGATTTTTTCCAAGGAGTACCAATTAAGCTCCAAGTGGGGCTGTTAAGAGCCAAATCCATGTCGCGAGCGAAAACTGCAAAGCCATCGTAACCGTGATAGGGACCGGAGTAATCCCAAGAGTGCATTTGACGAAAAGGTAATCCCATCTTCTGGAATACGTACTTCTCTTTTATTCCAGAGGCGATCAAATCAGGTTTTTTAGCTTTGACAAACTCTTCAAATTCGTAGGCGGTAACGTCGTCGTAGATAATGGTGGCGTTGTCAATGTAGTGGGTTGTGCGTTTATAGTCATCGTTGTGAGCGAACTCATAACCAGTACCGATAACTTTGATACCCAAGTCTTCGAAAGCAGGAACAACGTGACGGGGACGCAGACCGCCTACATACAGCATAACTGTATTGCCTTCAAGGCGAGGACGATACTTCTCCACGATCGCATTCATAATAGGTGTATACTTAGCGATCACCTTTTCGGCGTTTTCTTGGATTTTGGAGTCAAAGCGAGCAGCAATTTCCCGCAGGGATGCAGCAATCTTAGTAGGTCCGAAGAAATTAAATTCCATCCAAGGCATCCCGTAAGCTTCTTCCAAGCTGCGACAGATATAGTTCATCGAGCGGTAGCAGTGGATGAGAACTAACTTAGCTGCTGGACCTTGGATTAGTTCGTTTAGGGTACCATCACCGGACCACTGAGCAACAACACGCAAGCCAATTTCTTCTAATAGCATCCGACTTGCCCAAGCATCGCCGCCGATATTATAGTCACCAATCAGTGCTACATCGTAGGGGCCTGGTTCGAAGTCAAGTTTACTTTCCTTTTTAGCCTTATCAAATTGAGGAAAGATCCAGTCGCGGATCGCATCGTTAGCAATGTGGTGACCGAGAGACTGGGAAACACCTCGGAAACCTTCACAACGTAGAGGTACAACCGGTTTACCAATTTTTTTAGCACTTTTTTTGGCAACGGCTTCAATATCATCCCCAATCAGACCGATGGGACATTCAGACTGAACGCTGATACCGCGGTTGAGAGGAAATAGTTCCTCGATTTCGTCAATAAGTTTGGCAAGTTTTTTGTCACCGCCGAAAACAATATCTCGTTCTTGGAAATCGGAGGTGAAGTGCATTGTACCGAAGGAGTCAACGCCAGTTACGCCAACATAGTAGTTACGACGACCAGACCAAGACCAATAACCGCAACCAACAGGACCGTGACTGACGTGGATCATGTCCTTAATCGGACCCCAAACCACACCTTTAGAACCTGCGTAGGCGCAACCGCGAGCGGTCATTACACCGGGAACAGATTTGATATTAGACTTAACGCCGCAATCAGACTTACCTTTTTCATAGACGTTGAGGTGTTTTTCCCGCTTCTTGCGAGATTTTTCAGGGTAAGCTTGGAGAACTTCTTTGATTAGTTCTTTATGCTCTTCTACAAGATTGTTGTTTTCAGGAGGTGTCATAGTCTTTAGCTCAATTAATCTTAGCTGACTCGAAAAGCAGTGAGGATACACAACAAGGAGGGGGAAATGGGGAGAGTGGGTGCATCCCCATATCTCTAATGTCTCTGCTATGTCTTTTTTTTACTTGCTGGTAGCTTCAGCAGGCTTACCGATGATATCTGCGTGTTTGGAATCGTCGTCGAGGATGCCGTACTCGATTAGCAGTGCTTCTAGTTCATCCATTTCTAGGGGAGTAGGAATGGTGAGTTTGGTGTTGTTGATAATCTTCTTAGCTAGCGCGCGGTATTCGTTAGCTTGGTTGCTATCAGGTGCATACTCGTTAACAGTCATGCGACGCAATTCTGCGTGTTGAACGATGTTGTCACGAGGTACGAAGTGAATCATTTGAGTGTTTAGTTTTTCGGCCAGAGTTTCGATCAGTTCGATTTCTCGGTCAACTTTACGGCTGTTACAAATCAAACCACCTAAGCGTACACCACCGGAGTGAGCGTATTTCAGAATACCGCGAGCAATGTTGTTAGCAGCGTACATTGCCATCATTTCACCAGAGGTAACGATGTAGATTTCTTGTGCCTTTCCTTCACGGATCGGCATGGCAAAACCACCGCAAACAACGTCGCCCAATACGTCGTAGGATACAAAGTCTAGGTCTTGGTAAGCGCCGTTTTCTTCTAAGAAATTAATGGCAGTGATGATACCCCGACCGGCGCAACCCACGCCTGGTTCAGGTCCACCAGATTCCACGCACTTGACACCACGGTAACCGGTAAGCATCACTTCTTCTAATTCCAGATCTTCTACTGCGCCTCGCTCTGCGGCTAAGTGCAGTACGGTAGTTTGAGCTTTGCTGTGCAGCATTAAACGGGTAGAGTCAGCTTTGGGGTCGCAACCTACAATTAGGATGCGCTTACCCATTTCTGCCATGGCAGCTAGGGTATTTTGAGAGGTGGTAGATTTGCCGATACCGCCCTTACCGTAGAATGCGATTTGTCTGATATTCTCAGTCATGATTGATTTTTCTCCTGCTATAAGTTGGTTTGGTGGGTGAGATTTGTTCGAGAACTTTGCGTTAATACAGTCAGCTTGGGATTCCCTCAGCTAATCGTGACCCGAGATAGAACGTCGCCGGTGGTTACGGTGGCGATCGCCCTACCGCAAAAATAACTGTCATATTTCCCACATTCGTTGTTGGTAAATTTTTGCTAGTTAGCAGTTATACTGCTTCCACTACCACATCAGGACTGACGCGATCGCGCAATCTTGATTCAATCGCAATTTTGAGCGTGGCGGCGCTGCTAGAACAGGAACCGCAAGCACCTTGCAGCACTACCTTTACCAAATTACCTTCTACGTCGTACAGGTCTACATCTCCCCCGTCAGCAATCAAAACGGGTCTAACTTCTTCATCCAGCACTTTTTGAATCAAAGCAATTTTTTGCACTGATGTCAATTTCTTTAAAGATATTTGCTTGTCGGTATCAGAAAAAGCCTGTTCGGGGTCCCCAAAAATTTGCGTAGCAAATTTTCGGGGTTCCCTCTGTTCGCATAGCGCGCCGGATGGCATAAAAGAAGTAACAGCTTGTTTTTGCACAGATGCAATAATGTCTTCGATACTGGCCAGACACGAGCCGCATCCGCCACCTGCTTTAATGTAATTTGTGACTTCTTCAACAGTGGTAAGATTATTTTCAACAATCACACGGCGGATTTTTGATTCGCTAATACCAAAGCAAGTGCAAACCAGTGTTCCTTCATCGTCCGAGTGGTGAGCTTCTGCCTTAATACCCCGGTAATTATAAATAGCTGACTGTAGCGCCTCTTGTCCCATTACCGAGCAGTGCATTTTCGCCTGTGGTAGTCCGCCCAGATAATTGGCAATGTCTTTATTTGTAATTTTGAGAGCTTCATCTAAGGTCTTACCCTTAATAAGTTCGCTCAAAGCCTCAGAAGAAGCGATCGCACTGGTACAACCAAAGGTTTGAAAACGAGCATCAAGGATTTTTTCTGTATCTTCCTCTACTTTCAAGTACAATCTCAAAGCGTCTCCGCAAGCAATGCTACCTACCTCACCAACAGCAACTTTAATTCCCGGTTCACCTTTATCTTCTATTACTCCCTGATGTTTGGGATTGTAGAACAAGTCCAATACCTTATCCGTATAGTCCCACATAGCCTTTGATTGGTTTGAAATTTTGGATTGATTGCTTTTTCGCCTAGGCAAGGCGAAGGTGTTGAAGAGCGATGAGTTAATGCTTGCTGCTCGGGGTCCCCGAAAATTTGCTGCGCAAATTTTTGGGGTTCCCTTGTTCGACGAGCCAGCTGGCTCCATCGCTCTTAAAGGGTGAAAGAACACGCAAACGCTCTACAATACTCGGCATTACCGCCAGCACAGCATCAATTTCAGCATCCGTTGTGTAGCGAGAAAGGCTAAAACGAATTGAACCGTGTAAGCTTGTATAAGGAACTCCCATCGCTCGCAACACGTGAGAAGGTTCTAAAGAACCAGAACTGCAAGCAGAGCCAGAGGAAGCACAAATACCGTGTTGGTTGAGCAAGTAGAGAATTGCTTCACCTTCGATATATTTGAAACCAATATTGCTAGTATTGGGCAATCTTTCAGTAGGATGACCGTTAATTTCACAATCAGGAATGGTTGCAACGATGGTTTGTTCGAGGCGATCGCGCAGTTTCTTTTCTGTTCGGGGTCCCCGAAAATTTGCTGCGCAAATTTTTGGGGTTCCCTCTGTTGCAGTTGCTTGTTCTAAATGTAGCAATTCTAGTTCTGCTGCTTTCCCCAAACCGACTATTCCTGGTACATTTGGTGTTCCCGAACGGCGTCCGCGTTCCTGTCCGCCACCAACCAGCATAGGACGAAATCTCACACCGCGCCGCACGTACAGCGCTCCAATACCTTTGGGTGCGTGAATTTTATGACCAGATACGGTCAACATGTCAACGGTGCTGGTCTTCATATTCATCGGAATCTTACCAACTGCTTGCACTGCATCAACATGGAAGAGAGCGCCAACATTTTTGACCCGCATTCCAATTTGCTCGATCGGAAACACCACGCCGGTTTCGTTATTCGCATACATAACCGACACCAAAGCTGTATTACCAGTCAGCGAAGCTTCTAATTCATCCAGATCCAATTGTCCCTGGCGATTCACCGAGAGATAAGTAACACTGTAGCCTTGAGTTTCCAGCTGTTTGCACAAATTTAGCACCGCCGGGTGTTCTACTTGGGTAGTAATAATGTGTCGCTTTTGCGGTTGTGCTAAAAGAGCAGCTCGAATGGCAGTATTATCCCCCTCTGTACCGCCACTGGTAAAGATAATTTCCGATTCCTCTGCACCAAGGAGAGCAGCAACCTGTTCTCTTGCTTGATTGATTACCTTCTTTACTTGTCCGCCAAAGCTGTGCATGCTAGAGGGATTGCCATAATAATCCGTCAAAAACGGTAGCATTGCCTCTACAACTTCCGGATCTACTTTGGTGGTGGCGTTATTGTCCAAATAAATACAATTTTTTTGCATCGCTTCTAATGTTTTCTCACAAGAGTCAAGAACCTGCAAAGGTGTCTGCTATTTCCTTTCTGGTACTTTGAATAATTTAGACAACCCCTTTAACTTCTCTAATGTTGCCAAAACCTCCTTGGGGCGGTTACCAAAGTACCAGTTTCTAAATTTATGCCATTTGTTGTTGATGCTTTTGTAGTTGTTCGGAGAATTTTTGAGAATAGAAGTTGTACCAATTATCCCAATAATCCGATTTTTTAGTTAATTTCGCAATCAGACGATTATAAGTGTTGAACCAGTTTTCCCAGTAATCGTTCGTCACTTTTACACAGCCATTCGATGTTGGACAGCTAGCTTTACACTGAGGTACAGTATAGATGCTATTGAAGCAGTTATTACAAATTTCCGGGTCAATCCAAGGACGATTGTCAACTATTTTGATTGCACCCACAGGACACGCGGATTGACAAAGATTGCAGCGAATGCACTCGTTGGTTATTTTGTAAACCATGATTATCCTCCACAAAAGAGAGTAAATTGAGGATTGAAAATTGAGTAATGAGTGCTAAATAGTGGTTGGCGGATAGTAGTTAGTGGATAGTGGTTAGTGGAAATTTGATTAATTACCAACAACTATCTAATAACTACTAACTAATAACTATTAGCAACTCACTGTTTGCTGGAGGTATTGTTGGTAATATTCCAAGGCAACTTTTTCTATTGGATCATAAGCCTCGACTGTTTCGATACCAATAGCGTGCAATTTTTGCTTGGGAGTTTCGCCAATCTTGGCAACTAATACTGCTTTGCAATCAGCGATCGCTGCAATAATATTTTCCAAAGCAGCTTTTTCTCCATAGCCACCCTGACAGTATTGGTCTATTTTGCGATGGCCGACAAAACGTACTTGTTTTCCATCTACTTCATAAATCTGGAATTCCTTCGCGTGACCAAAGTGCTGGTTAACCAACCCACCACCTTTGGTTGCTACCGCAACTAGAATTTTTGTATCAGTAGCAGTATTGTGAATTGTGATTTTTTCCTTGGCAAGCTTGAGTTCTTCTCTAAACTTTTCTATACCAGCGTGAATTTCTCGACGCTTTTGCAAGTCATACTCTGGAGACATTTCCAAGAACTTATCTTTAGTAAACTCTTGACTGCGATCTTCCCCTAACAACCCTACCGCATCGGCACGACACTGACGACAGTGACGCATCATCTTCATGTTTCCAGCACACTTGTCTTGTAATGCCTTCAACTCTTGCGGAGTAGGTCCCCGCTGACCGTTCAGTCCAAAATAGGTACCGTGTTCCGGAGCAGAAATCAGCGGCATAATATTGTGCAGGAATGCACCTTGAGAACGAATCACCTTATTTACCTCTACGAGGTGTTCGTCGTTAATCCCGGGAATCATTACTGAATTAACTTTGCACAGAATATCTGCCTCCCGCAGGGCCTGCAATCCTTCCATCTGCTTTTCGTGCAGAATTTTTACGCCCTCGATACCTCTATAACGCTTGCGTTTGTAGTGAACCCAAGGGTAAATCATTGTCCCGATTTCCGGGTCAACCATATTAATGGTAATGGTGACATGATCGATGTTTAGTTGCTTAATGCGATCGATATATTCAGAAAGCATTAAACCGTTAGTCGACAGACAAAGTTTAATGTCGGGTGCTTTCTTTGCTATCAACTCAAATGTACGAAAAGTCTTTTCTGGATTCGCTAGCGGATCGCCAGGACCTGCAATTCCCAAAACTGTCATTTGGGGAATTTTACCTGCTATGACCAGCACTTTATGTGCTGCTTGTTCCGGTGTTAACAACTCGCTAACTACTCCTGGGCGACTTTCGTTTGCGCAGTCATATTTGCGATTGCAATAGTTACATTGAATGTTACAGGCAGGAGCTACTGCTACGTGCATCCGAGCATAATGATGATGAGCTTCTTCGTTGTAGCAAGGATGCTTGGCAATACGTTGTTGTAGTTTTTCGTCCACTTCCACGGTGGAACCACTGCTGCATGGACCGCAACCTTTAGATTTTACTTTAGGTCTAATTTCCGTAACTGGGGAGTTGACAACTCCTATAGAAGGTGGTGTCATTGAATTTCGCTTCGCAAGGGGTTGGTGATGGAAATGCTACTATTTGATCTGCAAGGAATAGAAGTCGCGTCTGTTTTTAGCGCTATACTTGCCCACCAGGGTTCGGGGTAGGCTATAAACCCAAGTTTTCGTGGACTGGTGCGTCTGCACAAGATGTGGGTGGAAGACAACGCTTGCAGCCGCGACTTCGATTTCACAGGGGCATGGTGCTATCTCATCCCTCCACTCACTTATCGCTCCTTTTGATTGGCGCATCAAGTGATTGGCGATATACGTTTTATATCAGCCCGGAAAAATAGACTTAAACGTCTACACCAAGATAAGATTTATTAAATTTATTAAGTTTGTACTCAAATTATGAAACTCTGCTTTTCAAAGCATTAAAAGAGTTGAAAAAATTTTTTTGGGTAGGGGCACGAGTATTTTCAGGTGGAAGTACAAGTATTTATGGACAAAGGGGCAAGTGTTTTTGTACTCAAATCAAACTCCCTTTTTCCTAGCCTTTTAAATTAATTTGCATTTTTTCAGCTACCACCGTTTTGTACTCAAACCTTCTTCTTCCATCGCCAAAACCCTTGTTTTAGAAACGGTTTTTACTTTTAAACGTTCTAAGTAGGTTATGAACTCTACTTCCAAAAATTGCCAAATTCAATTCTGTATCCAAGATATCACTTTTTTTTTTGATAAAAAATGCAATTTAATTTTTTTTAATCTTTGCAGCGTTCAATAGAAATTGCTATGTCAAAACCTGAATTTCAGGTACTTTGATTTACCCCAATAATTAAAAGATGAGAATTTTTAGCAAAATTTTCAAGCAAAAGTTCTAGTTGAACTTCTACTTTCCTAAATTGCTGCACCTGTAATCCCAGAAAATTAGCATTGGCAGCATACAGAAGATTCAGCAGACTTTTCTAAACTGCTGTTTTCAAGCCCAGGCACTACCAACTAAATACCAACCAATTCTAGAATACCCTAAAATATTAGTGATGGAACTGATAAATCGCTTACTACTAGCAATGGAGTGAAGTTATTTGAGAGTGTGTCGAGCTACTTACTACTTAATTATTTGATAGGGTAAAATTAAATTACAGTGTTATTTTAGATACGGCGCTTTACTGCAGAGGAATTTCCCTCTTTTAACAAGGTTTTGATGTAATTATAAGGATGAAAATATCACTCAGCAGGCATATTTTCAACAGATGAGTGGGGGGCGTGATTTTCCACCTCTGCTGTATGTTTAGCGCGGTCTTGTTTATTTTCGTGCCAATTATTGAGTACGTCCTTAATTAAGACTTCTTTGACCCAAATTTGCAGTACAATCACTAAAGGTATTGCAAGGAATACACCTAAAAATCCGAAAAAGCTGCCAAAAATTACTACTGCTGTTAAGGTAACAGCTGGTAGCAAAGATACCTGACTTTGCATGATCCAAGGAACTACAACTAGGCTTTCTACTTGTTGTATTCCAAAGTATAAAGCTACAACAGCAGCTGCTTTCCAAGGTACATCACTTAACGCTAACACAGCTGGTGGAATTACACTCAAGGTTGGTCCTATATTTGGTATAAATTCTAATAATCCAGCTAAAACAGCATTAACTAGTGGTAAAGGCACTTGTAAAATTAGTAATCCAATATAACTCAAAACAGCGATGATTAACATCGTCAGGAGTGTACCTTTAATCCAACCAGTTAAAGAGGTTGCACATTCGCTGAGAATTTCATCAACTCGCCGGCGATAGAAAGCAGGAAATAGTAGTATAAAACCCTGTCGGTAGGGTAGGGGATCGGCTAAAAGCATAATTGTTAATGCTAAAAACAGTAGCAATCCTAAAATCATGCTTAGCGAGCTGCTCACTAGGGAAAATAAGTTTTTGACTAGCTGATTTAACCAATTTTGTAAACCTTGAGTTAGAAATGTAAGAACGCGAAAATTTTCTGAAAACTGCTCTGGAATTATATTCTGCAGCCAATCACTCCAGAAACGCAATCTTTCTAATGCTCGTGGCATTATTTTGATAAATTGCTGTAATTGAGCAAGGAGGCTTGGTATGATTATTATTAAAAAACTTGCGATGATGATTAATAAAAAACAAACTGTTATAGCAACTGCAATACCTCGCTTGATGCGATGTTTTTGCAAAAATTGTACTAGTTGATTTAATACTGTTGCCAAAACAACAGCTGCGAATATCAACAGCAGTATTTGTCGAATTTGCCACAGAATATAAATAGATACAACCAGGGCGAAAAAGCCGATTAATTGCCCAAAATGCACTCTGCAGTCTCCAGTTTTAGCAATGATGGCGATGGTGCTGAATGTATGTTTATAAATTTAAGCTGGATTATGATTTCAAATAAAGTATCTCCAAGAGAGATTTTTTGATATGCTTGCACTTACAATGCTAAGCAATGAGACAAAATTTCTTTCCAGCGGGAGGTGTCGATAGCCCAAATAACGGTCATGTTTGGGGTTTTGCCGAGTACTTTTAACTCATCAACTACTGTAGCACCCCGTGTTAGTTCGCTGGTTATTTCCACATCTACGAAGTATTTTCCCTGACGTTCGATAATGTTTGGCTCGAGGGCGACTGCCATTGCCACGGGATCGGGTAGCATTAGGCCAGAGGCAGCTTGAACATTCATACTGGCATCTAAAGATTTTTGATTGCACTCTATTGCTAAACGTGCTGTTTGCGTACCGAGGTTAGCGATTGCTTGTATTTCGGCGGAAGTTAAAGCAGCCTCGTGTCGGCTTAGTTCCCAGCCCACCATCTCCATCGGCATGCCACTGTGGAAGACTATCTTAGCAGCTTCTGGATCTACCCAGATATTGTATTCAGCTGCTGGTGTGACATTACCTAGGGTGTTAGCTGCACCACCCATAATTACACAACGCTGTACCAGGGACGCAATTTCTGGAGCACGTAGCAGTGCGGTGGCGATGTTTGTCAGCGGTCCTAGGGTGACGAGGGTGATTTCTCCTGGATAGGTCTTGATTGTGTCGATAATTACATCTACTGCATGAGTGGAACAGGCTTTTCTCTGGGGTTCTGGGTAGTTTTTGTTACCCATTCCATCCTCACCATGAAACCAATAAGCGTAGTTGTTGGGTCGCAACATCGGTTTGGAGCAGCCGATATATACTGGTGTAGAAGCATTGCAGACTTCGAGAACATAAAGTGCATTTTTACCACCCTGTTGCACGGAGACATTGCCGCTAACAATTGTTACTGCATGTACGCAGACACCGGGCCAGCGGTGTGCCATGATTAAAGCGACAGCATCATCAGAAGCGGTATCCGTGTCGATCAAAACGATCAAAAATTGACGCATGTTCGAAGGCGATCGCAGTTGTCATCAACAATTTAAAACAAAATCTCCTTCTGTGAAAATATAGCTAGGTGAGGAGCATAGCGATCGCTACAAGTGGCGCTTTTTCCAATACCAGCGATACCAATAATTACCGCTGCGAAGCGCTAACCACAATAGAATTAACGCTATTAGTCCTCCTTGCTGGGGAGCATCAAACGCAAAAACTACTAACGCTACGCACAAGGCATCTTGAATAAAAGTAGCCCACACGGGTAAACCTCGCAACCGAAAGAACCAACCAGCTTGAACAAGCTGCAGAACCAGAGCTAGCAAACCTCCAATCAGAGCAATTAGCCAATTGGGAACTGCTGTTGTTGAAGCTACAGCTAATCCCATAATTGCCCCTACTAAAGGCGAAAATAATAACTGTAAAATTTGTAGCACTCGTTGTCCGATCAGCTTCTTAGAAGCAAATAGTTCCACGCACGACCAACTAGTAAGAATACCCAGCAAAGCCGGTGAAGAAATTTGAGATAAAATTGGTAGTTGCGACCAAAGATTCGTACCCTGCAACAGTCCAATAAAAAGTAAGGGTAAAGCGATTCTGATTCCTGCTGCTGCAGAAGCGGAAAGTGCGGCTAAAATTTCAACCATGTTACGGAAGGCGCAGACGGGAACTAAAGGTTGTGATTTTAACTTACCCTCAGGTGTTAAATTTACTGCCCTCAAAAATTTTTCTTATATAAATTTTTACATTTCCCCCCTGCAGTTCTATCCTAAATTCCCAGTCTTTGATATACTTCTTCTAAATGTTGCAAGTGGCGTTGCGGGTCAAAACACGCTTCGATTTCTGCTGGTGATAATTTTGCGCTGACGCGAGGATCTTTAGCAATCAAATCGCGAAAATTGCCATCTGGCTGATTCCAAGCTCGATGAGCGTTTTCCTGGACGATTTTATAGGCTTGTTCGCGGCTCATTCCCTTTTCCACTAAAGCTAGCAGTACTCTTTGGCTAAAGACAACTCCACCATAAACATTCATATTCCGTGCCATGTTTTCAGGGTAGACTAGCAAGTTCTTGACTAAGTCTGCCATTTCCACTAGCATAAAATGCAACAGAATGCAAGCATCCGGCAAAATTACCCGTTCCACGGAACTGTGAGAAATGTCTCGTTCGTGCCAGAGAGCAACATTTTCTAAAGCTGCAACGCTATGACTTCTAATGATTCTAGCCATTCCCGTTAATCTTTCCGAACGAATGGGATTGCGCTTGTGTGGCATTGCGGAAGAGCCTTTTTGTCCAGGAGCGAAAAATTCTTCTACTTCCAAAACATCAGTTCTTTGTAGGTTGCGGATCTCAACTGCAAAACGTTCGATAGAGGCCGCAACTAAAGCTAGCTGTTGCACGAAATCGGCGTGAAGATCGCGGGAGATAACTTGGGTGGAGGCAGTATCTGGTTTAAGACCGAGTTTTTTACAGGCGATCGCCTCCACTTGCGGTTCGATGTTAGCATAAGTACCCACTGCACCAGAAATCTTGCCCACAGCAATAGTTTGGCGCAAATTTTGGAGACGTTGTTGGTGACGCAAAACTTCTGCTAGCCATCCGGCTAACTTAAAGCCAAAGGTAATCGGTTCGGCGTGAATCCCGTGGGAACGGCCAATCATGACAGTGTAGCGATGTTCCTTAGCTTTTTGACGAATAGCATCGATCAAGTCTTGCAAGCGCTGCAACAGAATATCTAAACTAGCCACCAGCTGCAGCGCTAAAGCTGTATCTAGCACGTCAGAACTAGTCAAACCTAGATGAATGTAACGCCCAGCTTCACCCACGTATTCATTCACGTTTGTTAAAAAAGCGATCACATCGTGGCGGACTTCAGCCTCTATTTCTAAGACTCGTTGAGGATCGAAATTCGCCTTTGCTTTGATTTGTTCCACCGCTTGTGCTGGAATGTAACCTAATTCTGCTTGCGCCTCACAAACAGCAATTTCTACTTTTAACCAGGTTTTTAGTTTGTATTCTTCCGTCCAAATATTGCCCATTTCAGGCAAGGTGTAACGATCGATCACGGCCCGCCACAGAGTACAACCGTCATATTGTACATTTTGTAGTTACGAGTTTAGCGATTTTTTCCTGTTCTTTTTGAGCGTTTGGAACCAGAAAAGCGATGAAAAAGATGCTTCATCCAATTAAAAGAACTTTTCCTGGTAAGAGAATTTTGATTGACTGGGGAAGTGGGATGTTGCAGGCGATCGCTTTCGCCTACATGCATGGCATAATCAGCTGGAACAATGCGAGAACCGTATCTGCGTGCATAAACCTGGGTAAATTCCGCTCCAAAAAACAAGATTTGCGCAGCATAATTCACCCACACTAAAATTACGACTATAGAACCAGCAGCCCCGTAGGTAGAGCCAAAGGAAGCATTACCTAAATAAGTTCCCAAAGCATACCTACCAAAGGAGAATAATAAGGAGGTAATTGCAGCTCCCATCAAAACATCTTTCCAGGTAATTTTTACATCTGGCAAAACTTTAAAAATCAATCCGAACAGCACCGTGGTTACTATAAAACCAAGAATAAGATTGATAATCTGCCAGAGGAAATCAATACCTGGTAGCAAATTTTGAAAGTAACTAACCAAGGCTGATAGAATCGCACTGACAATCAACGATACCAAAAGTAAAAAGCCGATAGCTAAAATCATCGCAAAAGACAAAATACGCTGGCGCAGCATATTTTTCACCATTTTTCCTGGTTTGGGCTGCACATCCCAAATTGTATTCAAAGCATCTTGTAATTCCGCAAACAAACCAGTAGCACCAATAAACAAAACTGCAATACTAATCAAAGAGGCGACGGTTCCCGCTTTCGGTTGACTAGCATTTGCAATTGCATCTTGAATCACTTTGGCGCCTTCAGGACCAATCAAACCTCGAAGTTGGTTGAAAATGGCATTCGTTGCTGCTGCTTCTCCAAATACTGCTCCCGCGATCGCAATCACGATAATTAACAACGGGGCAATAGAAAAAATAGTGTAATAAGATAATGCTGCTGCTAAGCGTGAGGCTTTGTCTTTTTGCCATTCATGAAATGTTTCTTGCAATAACCCCCATACAATTTGCCAATTCATTACCCGTCTCCCCAACAGGATGTCTCTGCCTTCAGATTTAACGGATACTAGATCTTGTGCGGTATCCGCATCTTCCCTAGGGTATTGACGTTTTTCATTTTCAAAAGCGCGGCGATCGCTTTTTATTTTGCAAAATTTTGTTTCTGTTCACCTGCATCGTCACCGCATGCAAGCGCCTGTAGCGATACACCACCGCATTTTTAATTTTTCCTACATCCCAAAAAACGCGATCGCTGTTTGAGAAAATGCCTTTCCATTTTTTATTAACTGTAGTATAATCCCATTATTTCCAAATAATTATACACTAAATTGATAGAATTACTGTATTTTATCTGCGAGCCAACAAAGATGAAACTTTACTACGTGACTTTAAACACCTCACAAGAAGCTCTTCAGATCGGTCGAGTGCTACTAGAAAAAAGGCTGGCATTGTGTGTAAATTGGTTTCCCATAACTTGTGCCTACATTTGGAAACAAGAAATAATAGAAGAACCAGAAGTTGTACTAATCGTGAAAACCCAGGACGGTTATCGCCAAAAAATACAGCAAGTTATCAGTCAACACATTTCCTACACAAATTTCATTGCAGAACTTACTCCCACAAACATAAATCAAGGCTTTCTGGACTGGTTGAACACAGAAATTCCAACTTCCTCAGCGCTAGCACAGGAAAGTGAAAAAAACTGAGAGTATGAAAGTTGTTCATACCCTTTTGCAGCTTCTTTTAAATTCCTGCTCCATCCAGAAACTCTTCAATTACTCCATCACTGTGGGATGGAATTGCTTTGTTTGTATCACTATGAGATGGATAGAAATTTTCCAACTTTTTGAGTTGTTTTTCTAATTCCTTAACTCGCTCAAATAAAGCTCGGATCGCCTCAGCTTCCACATCACGCAGTTGATTGTGAGCCAAAATATCATCTGCTTTCAGCTTGTCCTGACGAGTAATGCGTCCGGGAATTCCGACTACGGTAGTGTTGCTGGGAACATCCCGCAGCACCACAGAACCCGCTCCAATACGAACGTTATCGCCGATTCGAATATTACCCAATACTTTTGCGCCTGCTCCGACAACTACATTGTTACCCAAAGTGGGGTGACGCTTGCCAGTTTCTTTGCCAGTACCGCCAAGGGTAACACCTTGATATATCAAAGCGTAATCTCCCACAACGGCCGTTTCTCCAATCACCACCCCCATACCGTGGTCGATAAATACACCTTTACCAATCTTTGCTCCTGGATGAATTTCGATACCAGTGAGAAAGCGGCTAATGTGGGAAATTAACCGAGGGATAAAAGGAATGTCCCTTTTATACAGCCAGTGTGCTAGGCGATGGAACATCAAAGCTTGAAGTCCGGGGTAGCAGAACAAAACTTCCAACCAGTTACGAGCTGCGGGATCGCGCTCGTAGATTGTTCGCAAATCAGTTAGCAGCATACTCGACTCGAACTACGGAAAAGTTCAACACAAGATAATTTTGGAAACTAAACCCGCTTTCTTTCCTTGAAATTATGTAGGATAATCTACGGTAAGCCGATAGGTTTAAGGTTTTTAGGTAATAAGTGGGATGCTACCACATCTACCAGAAATAAAAAAGTTCATTTTTCGTAAAAAGCGAAAAATTAATCGATTAACCGTAGTATTCTGAGTACAGACTTGAACAAGCAAAATTACATCCTCCTGGATTTGTCTTCCAAAGTCGAATACGCCTTACTAGCACTTTTAGAATTAGCAGCTTGCAAAGAACGACAAGTTCCTGTGACCATGAACGAGATTGCTAACAAGCAACCGATACCGGAGCGCTATCTGGAACAAATTCTCACTAGTTTGCGGCGTGCGGGTATTGTCCAGAGTCAGCGCGGTGCAAAAGGAGGCTTTGTTTTGGTGCGCGAGCCTTGGCAAATTACTTTGCTAGATATCGTTTATTCGGTAGAAGGTAAGCGCAAAAATAGAGAATATCCTCATCCTCCCACATTAGAGATGAACTTAGTACACGAGATATGGGAGCAGGTCAATTTTGCAGCAGTAGAGGTTTTGCGCCAGCGTACCCTTGAGGACTTGTATCAGCAAAGACAAGCTCGTGCCCAGCAAGGTTCGATGTATTACATTTAATTTTGGTAGATTCGGATTGTTGGCAGAGATTTCCCAGACCGGTCATCAGCTCAATTATTATTGAGGGCAGTTTCGATGCTGTCGTCTTCATTTTACTATGACAGCATTTGCCCGACTGTAACAAAAGCAGGCATATTTTCTGGAGTTGGAGAAAATTTTCAAAAAATCCTAATCTGTAACTTCCAATACAGATTTTGGCAACAATTTATCTTTGAACCAAACAATTTTGGCTGGGACATCATGAATCTTCACTCCTGCTTTATCTAAATTCAAGCGTTCAGAGATAGCCAAAATCAAATTTTGACATTGAGCGCGGCGTACCTGGGCAAACTTTTTTTGTAAATATTCCGGTCGCCAATAGCCGATAATTTCTAATAAAAAGCTTCGTCCATCAGGATGAACTAATCGAAAATCGGGGATCATCACGCTACCAGGAATAGGAATGAGATCTACCTCGCGTTCTAAGACCCATGGAGTGTTTAAGGAAGTCCATTTATCAGCAAAAGAAGCTTCCAGCATGCTATCGTAAGGTTTTCCTGGTGGGTAGTGAGACACCAGACCGCAATCAGAATTGAGAGTAAAACGTCCTATTTTTCGAGTTTGGGTGTAAAAGTCGCGAACTTGTAGGGTAGCGTGAAGACTCCATTTAGTGACATGAAGCAAAGCGGGGATAAGTTTAGCGATCGCCAAACCGTAACGAGTACTAGGATAAAATAAACTCGTTGGTCCATCGATCGTAATTGTAAATCCGTGGTCTGCGTCTCCTTCTATGTACGCCATCAATTGAAAAAATTTCAGATAACGAAATAACAGTTTATACTCTCCAGGGACATTGCGATGAGCATTTAATACCAATTGACTAGCTTGATAAAAAACACCTTGTACTTGCGATAAATTGTAGCGATGCAATAATTGTGCGGGTGTAGGTGCATCAAAAGCAGTTAAAACTTTATTTTCAGCCAGATCGGCATATAATCCTTCACGAACTTGTACAGATAAAATTTCTCGCTCGAGTTCTTGACTTAATTCCCGAGCAACTCTGTCCAAGGTAGCTGCAGTTAACTTTCTACTGGGAACAGATTTAGCTGCTAAAGCAAAAACCTTTTCTCTTAACTTTTGAGGTTCAACAGGACTGACCACTTCAAACTTGCAGAAACTGTTTTTAAGAATATAAGCTAAACCCCGTTTGACTCGATAATCAGGAGTATCTCCTTCTAACTCTAGCAACTGACGCTCTAACGTACCTTGAGTTTTTCCTACTGCTTGTTGAAAACAGTTAATTAACTTGTTTGCCAATTGCAAATTTTCCTCGTCAATTTTGAGCCTTTTGGGGATAATTTCCTCACCATTTTGACGATAGCTGAGTAAATCCGTGGGTAACATCTACATCTAATCTTTTAATCACAAAGTTTGTTTTCCGTGGTATAGTTAAATTCTAATTTTTCTGCAGCACGATAACTTTTTTGCTTAAAAGAACTATAAACTACTTGTAAATTTCCTACTTCTTTCTTAATTTCGTTAGTTTTTGTTCCTCTTCTTCTTGCCGAAGTATTTTCTTCTGTAGTATCTTCAGCCACTACTTCATATAAAATAGCTTTGGCTTTCGTGTCTTTGTTTTTTCTTAAAATCCTTCCCAATCTTTGTATATATTCCCTTGTCGAGGCTGTACCAGATAAAATAATAGCTACACTAGCTGCCGGTACATCTACCCCTTCATTCAAAACATGGGAAGCAATCAAAGTTTTGTACTCTCCTTGGCAGAATTTTGTGAGAATTTGATGACGTTCTTTAATAGGAGTTTGATGGGTGATGGCTGGAATTAAAAACTCTTGAGAAATGCGGTATACAGTAGCATTATCAGCCGTAAAAATTAAAATGTGCTCTGGATAGTGTTTGGCGAGTAAATCTGCCAAAACTCTTAATTTTCCTTCTGTACCTAAAGCAATTTCTTTTGCTTTTTGGTGGGAGAGCATAGCTCTGCGCCCTGCTTGCGATCGCGCGCTGATTTGCACAAACTTTTGCCAGCCTTGAATGCTTCCTAAAGAAATTTTTGATTGCTGTAAAAAATCATTGCGAATTTGAATTAATTGATTGTATTTTTGGCGCTCGTGAGGCGATAATTTAACTTTAATTTGCACCACTTCGTGTTCTGCTAGTGCCTTTCCTGCTAGTTCTTGAGCCTTTTTGCGATATACTTCCGGTCCGATCAAAACGTTCAAATCAGCGTGTTTGCCATCCTGGCGTTCTGGTGTAGCAGAAAGTCCTAAACGATAAGGCGCGATCGCGTATTCAGCAATAATCCGATGAAAATCCGTAGGTAAATGATGGCATTCATCAAAAATTAAGAATGCGTACTGATTTCCTAAAGTTTCAGCATGAATAGCAGCACTATCATACGTTGCTACCAGTATGGGTGTTTTATCTCGCGAACCACCTCCCAACAACCCTACCTCTGTGTCGGGAAAAGCTGCTAGTAGGTGTGCGTACCACTGATGCATGAGATCCAAAGTTGGTACTACAATCAATGTAGTACACTGCGTTGCTTCTATTGCCATTTGCGCCAGATAGGTTTTTCCCGCCGCCGTAGGAAGTACTACAACACCTCGTCTTCCTGCTAATTTCCACGCTTCTAACGCCTCTGTTTGATGAGGATAGGGTTGCATTTCTAAACTAGTAACTAACTCCAGAGGATAAAACGCCCTAGCCTCGTCTATAAAGTCACTGTTTTCTGCTACTAGTGCTTCTACCAAACAGCGATATTGCAGTGCAGGTATGCGAAATTTTTCTATTCTGTCATCCCACATAGCATAATCCATCCAACCTTTGCCACGTGGCGGTGGATGTAAAATTAATGTACCGCGATCAAAAGTTAATCTAGGGGTGCGAGCCATTTTTCGCTTTTTTCCAACCCGACCTGGGAATTAACAATAGAGTTTTAATTTTAATTGCAAGCTCGAGTTGATATTAGCATTTATTCCACAGCCAGTTGTAGTTGTGATCTTCTTACTGAGAACTCAACCCCCAATTGTGTTTCCAAAGCGATCGCTCGTTGCTTAATACCTAATTCGCGGATCCACGTAAGCGTTCAAAATATCAATAACAATACTTGCTCCGACAACAATAAATCCAAAAAATACTAATAAACCTTGTACCGTAGGATAATCTCGCAAAGAAATCGCTTCATAAAGTTTATTTGCCAATCCCGGCCAAGAAAATGTAACTTCTGTTAAAATCGCTCCACCCAATAAGGAAGCAAAAGTTAATCCCAAAACAGTAATTACCGGAATCAAAGCATTTTTTAAAGCATGGGAGAATAGTATTTTTCTTTCGGGAATACCTCTAGCTCTAGCTGCTTCTACATAATCTGCTTGCAAAGTTTGTTTCAAATTCACCCGCACAATTCGCTCAAAAATACCGCTGAGCAAAACTCCCAAAGTGATGCTGGGAAGTGCTAAATAATGAAGGGTTGTGAAAAATTGAGCTAAATTACCGCTTAATATGCTATCAATGGTGTATAAACCGGTGATGCGTTCGGGAGCTGGCAAGCTAGAAGAAAAACGTCCGGAAGAAGGAAACCAGCCAAGTTGTACGGCAAAGATTAATTGCAGAATCATTCCCGCCCAAAACATGGGCAGCGAATAAGTAACTATACCAAATAATCTTCCTCCCCAGTCCAAAAATGTACCGGGACGAGAAGCGGAAAGAATCCCAATTCCAATCCCCACTCCCAATGCCACTATCATGCTAGATATTGCTAACTCTGCTGTAGCCGGGAAATAATCCACAATTACTTGCCAAACAGCTTGTCCTTGACTGGTAAGAGACTTACCCAAATCCAGACGCAAAAGACTTCCCATGTAATTTACGTATTGAAGCCATAAGGGAAGATCTAATCCTAGTTGTTTTCGCCATTCTTGTTTGGCGCTTTCTGGCGCGCGTCCACCGAGAATTGCATCTGCTGGGTCTCCAGGAGTTGCTCGCAACAACAGAAAAACTACTGTGGCGATCGCCCACAACATTAATGGAGCTAAAAGTAGGCGGACGATAATATAATATCGTAAGGCCTGATAACGAGACATACTAACTATTTTTGAATGGTTTTGTAGATTAAAAACTGGCTGGGGTCAAGTTGTACGCCCTTGAGGCCATTTTGAGCAAAAACATAATCTTTACTTTGCCACAAGGGAATATAGGGTACATCAATAGCTACTTGAGCTTGAATCTCAGTAAATATTTTCTGACGATTTTTTGGGTTTTGCTCTTGGCGTTCTTGAGCAATTAATTGATTCACTTTTGGATTGTAGTAAAACGAGCCTTGGGTTTTACTTGCTCCCTCTTCACATCCGTTTGCTAGTGAACCTTTAGGACATTCTAAAAATGGTTGAATGTAATTATCTGGATCTAAAAAGTCTGGATACCAATCAAATATTGATATGGGATACAAACCTTTGGAAATGTCTTTAAAAAAGGTTGCGCTTTCAACTGGGTTAATTTCGAATTGTAGTATTCCCTCCATGTTTTTATCAGCAATTGCTTTGATGGTCTGTGCTGCTGAAGCACTAGTAGGAGAAGTAGAACTGTGCCAAATTTGTATTTTGGCAGGATTGCTTTGAGAAAAGCCAGCAGCAGTTAACAGTTGTTTGGCTTGGTTGATGTTACCATCACCGTATTTTTCTTTGAAAACTGGTTTGTAGACATTAAAAGTAGTAGGAACCATACTGTAAAGTGCTTCAGCTTGATTGTACAAAACTCGCTGATTGATAATCGAACGATCGATCAAAGCCGCGATCGCTTGTCTGACAGCAGCATTGTCCAAGGGTTTTTGATTTCGGTTTAAAGCCATGAATTTTACAGCGCTACCTTGAGCAGCGATCGCTTGCCAATCACCTTTTTTGGCACTTTCTTGTAAAGTTTTAATTTGAATTGGTTCCAAAGATATGTAAGCCACATCTACAGCTTTGGTTCGAAAGGCATTAAATAAGTTAGCGGGACTGCTGAGAATTTGCCAATTAATACCTTGGTTGAGTGGTTTTTCACCCCAATATTTATCAAATACATCTAATCTTACTAAATCAGTTCCGTATTGAGTTAATTTATAAGGACCGGTACCCACAAATTTACTCGGTTGAAATTTTCCTGCTCCTAGTTCGTAAGCTTGAGGTGAAACTGCACAAACACCAGGAAAAGCTAGCAAAGCTGGAAACGCTGCAAATGGTTTTTTTAGTTTAATTGTTAATTCTTGTTCGCTTGTAGCTTTGACAGAGTCAACTACATCTTTAAGCAGGAAAGACGGTTTGCCACCGTTTTGTAGAAAGCGCTGAATGCTAAATTCCATTGCCTTAGCATTAAAAGGCGTGCCATCGTGAAAAACTACGCCTTGGCGTATGGGAATAGTGTACGTTAAACCGTCCGGACTAACTTTTGGCAATGCTGTTGCTAACTGCGGCTTTAGTTCAGTACTTCCACTTTTGTAAGTGTAAAGGCGATCGCTCATGTTGTACACCAATACCAGTGATTGTACCTCGTAGGCATCAGCAGGATCGAGCGTGCGCGGTCTTAAAGTGGTTCCAACGGTAATGCGATCGCCATTACCAGAAGCTACTTTAGTTGTCGAGACAGTTGTTTGCGAACCCTTGCCACAACTAATAACTAAAAATAAACACAGACCAAACAAACAAAAAAATTTTCCCATTCCGCCCAAGCTTTTTGCGAGCGAGGAAAACCTATTCTTAAATATCAAAATTTTGCACCCGGTAGAGTTATTCATCTTAACTATACGTCTAGCTAAATTCCCTATATTTTTAATTAATATTTTTGATGGCTGAGCTTGCTACGGCGATATTTTCATCTTTTTTCGCTTGGCGGTTTTCACATTATTTAGGATACTATAAACCCTGGCGGGCAGGGGGAAATATTTGTAGCTAAAGATACTATTACCTACGGACAAGTAAAGGTAGGTAAGTGTTATTTATGATACTAAACAGAAAGCTAGTAAAAAGATGAGAAAGAATACATTCTTTAAAATTTATAGGAACTAAATTAAAATTACAGAAATACATCAACGCAGTCTGGATGAAGATTTTTTTGGGAAAGGCTTTGTTAAACTTTTTATTTAATCCAAACAAAATCGCTAACAAAACCAAAGTGAAGTTTTGACGTGGAAGTATGAGTGACTGAGGTTGGAGGGGGATATCAAACAGCAAGACAACAGCTTGATAGCGAGAGAACAGTGTGAAGTACTTTTTTTTATCGGAAGGATGGACGGTTGGCAGGGTATGGGCTTCTGATGGACTTTGGCAGATAACCGCATGGCGACGTCAACCGGATATTCAGCAAATGAATATTTGTTTGGTAGAAAAAGGTGAATTGATGTGGCTTTATCGCGTCGAAGATGCGGTGATCACTGTGGAGGTAAAACCACTGGCACCATTACAAACTGTTAACTCAAACCAAGGCATCGGTCAAGTAATACTGAGGCGGCTAATGACTGCAGAACAAGTCCTCGAGCGTCTGGGAAGTGCAGCAGCAAGATGCTATCTTCAGAACATAGAGTTAATAGTGCAGTAAGAGGGAAAAAGTCGCTTGTTGACGTCCTTTGAGCAGACCCAACTTTTGTGTTGCTAGCCGTTGTGAACCAAATCCTTAGCTGTTTGTACGCTTGCAAACTGTTCCATCAATAGTTACACTTTTTTAAGCATTCTCATTTTTGCTCAGCGATCGGCACCAACTTTGAGAGCAATTCTGAAAGTGGGCAAGCAGCGATCGCAAAAGCTACCAAACAATCTCACACCAAGCTGGAGAAAATCCAAGCTTTGGCAATAACAAAAAACTCAGACTACTTACCAGCAGCAAATTTTGCTGCGCGTAACCTAATGTCAAAAATTGTTTTGTAAACAAACTCTTCGAGGAGGAGCGTAGTCGATGGGACTACCTTGGTACCGAGTACACACAGTCGTTCTGAACGATCCAGGACGGCTGATTTCTGTACACTTGATGCACACAGCTTTGGTAGCAGGCTGGGCTGGTTCGATGGCTTTGTACGAACTAGCTATTTATGACCCCAGCGACCCGGTTCTCAACCCCATGTGGCGCCAGGGAATGTTTGTGCTACCGTTTATGGCACGCTTGGGCGTTGTTGGTTCTTGGGGTGGCTGGAACGTTATCGGCGCTTCCAACTACGACCCAGGTTTTTGGTCGTTTGAAGGCGTGGCAGCTGCTCACATTATTCTTTCCGGTCTTTTATTCTTAGCTGCAGTTTGGCACTGGGTTTACTGGGATCTGGAATTGTTCCAAGATCCCCGCACTGGCGAACCAGCTCTCGATTTGCCAAAAATTTTTGGCATCCACTTGTTCCTAGCCGGTCTGCTTTGTTTTGGTTTTGGTGCTTTCCATCTCACTGGCTTGTGGGGACCAGGAATGTGGGTTTCCGACGCCTACGGCTTAACAGGCCACGTGGCACCGGTGGCGCCAGAATGGGGACCAGATGGCTTTAACCCCTACAATCCCGGTGGAGTAGTAGCTCACCACATAGCTGCCGGTATTGTTGGTATTATTGCTGGTTTGTTCCATCTGTCAGTCAGACCCCCCGAAAGGCTTTATAAAGCTCTGCGGATGGGTAACATCGAAACTGTACTTTCTAGCAGCATAGCAGCTGTATTCTTTGCAGCTTTCGTTGTTGCTGGCACCATGTGGTACGGTAGCGCTACCACCCCCATTGAGTTATTTGGTCCTACCCGCTATCAATGGGATCAAAACTACTTCAAGCAGGAAATCCAACGTCGCGTGCAATCGAGCCTGGCCCAAGGCGCAACTCTGGAACAAGCCTGGTCACAAATTCCAGAAAAACTGGCATTTTACGATTACATCGGCAATAGCCCTGCCAAAGGAGGTCTGTTCCGTACAGGTCCAATGAACAAAGGTGATGGCATCGCTCAATCGTGGGTTGGTCATCCCATCTTTACAGACGCGCAAGGGCGAGAGTTGGAAGTACGCCGCATGCCCAACTTCTTTGAAACTTTCCCCGTAATTTTGGTCGATAAAGACGGAATTGTCCGTGCTGATATTCCCTTCCGTCGAGCAGAATCAAAATACAGCTTCGAACAAACCGGTGTGAAAGTAGCCTTCTACGGCGGTGACTTAAACGGTCAAACATTTACAGACCCCGTTGACGTTAAAAAATGGGCACGTAGAGCACAATTGGGCGAAATATTTGAATTTGACAGGGAAACTCTGAACTCTGATGGTGTGTTCCGCACTAGTCCCAGAGGTTGGTTTACCTTTGCCCATGCTGTATTTGCTCTGTTGTTCTTCTTCGGTCATATCTGGCACGGTTCTCGCACTCTTTTCCGAGATGTATTTGCTGGTATCGACCCAGATTTGGAAGAACAAGTCGAGTTTGGTGTGTTTGCAAAAGTTGGTGACGTAACCACCCGCAAGAAGGAAGCTGTCTAAAATTTGGTAGCAAACTATTTCAGAATGGTCTTATAACTACTGAAAATTCATAGCATAATAAAAGTAGTAAGACCATTCTTTTCTGCAAAAGATTATACTCTCGAAAAACGGGATAGCAGGAACTTAGCATATGGAAAGCGTGGCATACATTTTGATTTTCACTTTAACTATCGGAACTCTCTTTTTTGCAGTCGCATTCCGCGAACCACCCCGCATTGAAAGAAAAGAAAAGTAGAATCAGTACTACTACTACTACTACTTAATTTCTTTGATGGCAAGTTATAAAAACTGCAAACCGCTGTTACCTGAAGGTAGCAGCGGTCATTTATTTACTCGGCTAATTCTTTGCTTGGGGTTGTGGTGAACCGGGAATGGTTACGTCTATTGGTATTACCCGAGTTGCTAGCTGGGTTAGTGGTGGATTGATAGCAGCTTGATTTCCTACTACCAGGATCGTCAAATTTTCTGGATGGAGGTATTTGCGTGCTACTCGCTGCACATCTGCTGCAGTAGTCGCTGCTACAGCTTTTTGATAGCGAAACAGAAAATCGCTCGGGTAACCGTAATATTCGTATCGCATCAAGCGCAGCAGGATTTGAGCGGGATCTTCAAAATTGAACACAAAGGAATTAAGAGTAGACTCTTTGGCAAAAGCTAACTCTTGGCTAGAAACTGGTTGAGTTTGCAAACGCTTGATTTCTGCTTGCAGTGCTTTCACAAACTTTACAGTTGCATCGGATCGCGTTTGTCCGCCAGCAATAAACATACCAGGGTAGTCATAGCGGGGACTCCAGTAACCGTACACCGAGTAAGCTAAGCCTTGGCGCGATCGCACTTCATTAAACAAACGTCCGCCAAATCCATTTAATACCCCATTTAACACATCCAGCACCGGATAATCGGGACTGTTAAACTGTCCGCCCAAATGACCGATAAGAATGTTACTTTGAGTCAGTTGTGGTTGATTGACAACAAAAACACCACTACTTATAGCTGGCGCTACCTTTGGCGGTTGAGGTTTAATTAAATTTGGTTTGGGTTTCCAATCACCAAACCGAGCTTGGATCAACTCTTTCATTTTCTTGGGTTCGAAATCTCCTACTATCCCCAAAATCATGTTGTTGGGGTGAAAGAATTGTTCTTTAAACTTGAGCAAATCTTCTCGGGAAATATTGTTTAGTGTGGCGTATTCTGTAGTTCGAGCGTAGGGACTATCTTGTCCGTAAATTAATTTCTTAAATTCCCGCTGAGCAATTTCCTCTGGATCGTCGTTGCGGCGAGCTATTCTACCTCGTTCTTTCGTCTTTGCTAATTCTAGTTTGTCTGCAGCAAACACCGGTTGTTGCAAAACTTCCGCGAATAATTGCAAAACCGTTTCTACATCTTCCTTGAGGGCATCAAAACTAGCATTACCTGCTACTTCGTTAATACTTATTTCTACGGAGGCAGCTCGCTGTTCCAACATTTGGTTGAGTTCGTCAGCAGTATGCTTTGCAGTTCCACCCGAACGCATAACCTCGCCTGTTAATTTTGCCAAACCAACCTTATCTGCTGGTTCCCAACGCCCACCGGTACGAATCAGCGCCGTACCTTTTACCAAGGGCAGTTCGTGGTCTTCCATCAAATACACTACCATGCCGTTGTTAAGCACGTATCGTTCGTACTTTGGTAATTTGGGCTCAGGCAAGGGAGCAAACGTTAACTCTGTATAATGTTTTGCTGCCGTTGCGGCCCAAGAAAAATTCAAAGTTAAAATGACAAAGGCAAAAGCAGCAATTAATACATAAACAAATCTTTTCCCATTGGAGATTATGCAGTTGAAGTTGTGAGCGTTCATCTGCCTTTTGCCAGTTACCTTACACTTGTTCATATTGTTGATATCCCTTGGCTTCCCAAGCTCTATAAAGATAAAAGCTTGCCAATAGTACGATTTTCGGGTGTGAACGTGAGGAGGGCTACTCGTTGAACATCAGCAGCGGTGACAGCTTCTAGTTGATTCAATTGTTTGAATAAATTTCGCCAAGAGCCAGTTTTGACTTCGTATTCCAATAACTGTTGTGCCATACCCATATTGGAATCAAGCGATCGCAACAAATCAGCTCGAGCTTGGTTTTTCACTCGCTCCAACTCCATTACCGACACAGGTTCAACCTTCAATTTTTCAATTTCGTTGCGCAAAGCAACTTCCACTTCATCAACTGTATGTCCGGGAGCAGTCAAAGCATAAAATAACATTAAATTTGGATACTTATCTCCTGGAAATCCGCTCAAACCCTGAGCTGACAGAGCCAAACGCTGCTTTTCTACCAAAGATTTATACAAGCGCGACGTTCTTCCGTCACTGAGCAATCTACCGATAATTTCATAAACTGCGTTATCCGGATGGGTAATTGCTGGACGGTGGTAGCCTTCTAGATACCAAGGTTGAGACTTTAACTTTAAAGTTACTTCCCGCGTTTGTGTCTGCTTGGGTTCTACCGGGATCTGCTGTTGTGGTTTTGGTTTGGCTTTGTAGCGCCCAAAATAAATTTGTGCTAGCTTCTTCACTTGTGTGGGGTTGACATCTCCAACAACAGCAATAGTTAAATTACTTGCTACGTAGTGGGTGTCAAAAAACTTTTGTACATCTTCCCTTGTCAAATTGCGAATATCTTCGTCGTAACCAATCACCGGACGTTTGTAGGGATGCACCGAAAAAGCTGTATCGTTAAACTTTTCAATCATCATGCCAATAGGTGAGTTTTCTACCCGCAGGCGCCGTTCCTCCAAAATCACATCTTTTTCTTTATAAAACTCCCGAAACACCGGTTCGAGGAAACGTTCTGACTCCAGGGACATCCACAACTCTAGCTTATTGGCAGGAAAACTGTAAAAATAACGAGTAGCTTCTGTGGAGGTATTAGCATTTAAACCTACACCTCCTGCCTGTTCCACAATGCGTCCGAAATCATTTGGCTTGACAAGCTTGGCCGCTTGTGCTTCTACTTTCTCAAATTCGGCTGTTAACCGAGCAACCTCATCTTTTTTACCAGCAGCTTTGGCACTTTGAATTTGGTCTGCTAGCCGATCCAAGCGATCTAGCAGTGGCTTTTCTACTTTGTAATCTTTTGTACCAATTCTTGTTGTGCCTTTAAAAGCTAAATGTTCTAGAAAGTGGGCTACGCCAGTTTTTCCCTCGGGTTCGTCGACACCACCTACATCCGCGTAGGTAACAAAAGAAATAACAGGTGCCTGATGACGCTCGAGGACGAGAAACTTCATACCGTTGTCGAGGCGAAACTCTGTCATTTGCTTAATTACCCGCTCCAGATAAGGTTGAATAGAATTTGGGGTAGGGGGCGGAGTTTGAGTTCTAGCCCAAACAAATTTTTGCGGCAATCCCCAGCCCAAAGTTAATGCTAAAAGCAAGGTGACAACAAATCGACGAGTAATTTTTTTGACTTGTAATTGGTAGGGAAAATAGAGTTCATTCATAAGCAAAAATGAAAGTAAAGTTTCATGACTAAGAATCGAGTAGGGCGTTAATCTTGTATTAAGCTTTTTATGCTTTTTGTACTTGTCGTAAGACAATAATGCTACGAATCCTGTTCCGGATATCTCACTATAAATGTTATGCGTGTCTTTAATTCTCCTGTGCCATCAGAGGCACAAACGCGCAGCCGTATTTTACAGGCGGCAAGGCGATTGTTTTCCTCTCAGGGATTTGATGGAACTACTACCCGCGACTTAGCACAAGAAGCAGGCGTTGCGG
Source organism: cyanobacterium PCC 7702 (assembly GCA_000332255.1). Lineage (GTDB taxonomy): Bacteria > Cyanobacteriota > Cyanobacteriia > Cyanobacteriales > Nostocaceae > Chlorogloeopsis. The sequence goes on from KB235926.1 coordinate 1,531,380, forward strand.
AAGGAACGCTATTTCGTCATTTTCCCAATAAAAAGGCAATTTTGGTGGAGGTAGCAACTCAAGGATGGGTGGAGATTCTTACCGACTTGCTCACAGAATTAAGCGAAATGGGTAGCTACAAGGCTGTAGCACAGGTAATGCGCCGCCGGATGTGGAACATGCAAAAAAATGCCGATCTGATGCGGGTGTGCTTCATGGAAGCCCAGTTTCATCCGGATTTGCGCGATCGCATCCAGTCTGAAGTAATTACCAAAATGACAGATGTGGCCGAAGCTTTCTTCCAAACGGCAATGGATAAAGGTATTTACCGCAAAATGGATGCAAATTTGGTTGCCAAGGTATTCTTGGGAATGTTTGCAGTCGCAGGCTTTTCCCACAACACGTTAATGGAACCAGAAGCTTCTCCTCAACGAATGCAGCAAATGGCAGAAGGACTTGCTGATATATTTCTCAACGGCGTGCTAGCCAAAAATGGAGACACTAACAGTTAATTAATTTTGCTTGCTGACTCCACTGTTGTGCTTGCTCAACGGTGGGACATAAATCTCGCCGCCGCATTGTTGCCACTTGCAAGCGTAAAATTTGCTGATGTAATCTGTGGGCAGGAATATTAGCATGAAGCAATAATCGGCAATATTGGGTACCGACCCTAGGAATTCGCCATTTATTCGCAAATTTTTAGCTTCCTGCCGCAGGAAGCGCGATCGCTACAAGGCATCAAGCAAAAAGTCGTGGCAGCAAATAGTGTTATCAAATTTGTATTTGTCTAGCTGCTTCTGTTGTGAACTGCTTTGCTAGTTTTTTTCATCCACTAGAGGCTATTTTTGAGGCTCGCTAATTCCAAAAATTTCTCTGCTTGCTGTTACTGACAACCTATTTCACCATAAAAAAGACGCGGCGAGCCGCGTCTTGACAAAGGTTAGGATTATCGAAGTAATTCTTTGACTTTGTTGATGATGCTTGCTGGATCGATTCCCTGATGGGGATACTGCTCCCACAATCCACCACAACCTTCCTTATGGGTGCCAAGATAAGCGTATTTAGGAGTAAAGCCGCGCTCTAACAACCAAGAACCAAAGCGACTTCCCAATCCGGTGCGACGGTTAAAGGATTCTACCAGCAGAACAAAGGGAGCTTGACCAACTTTTGCGATCGCTTCTTCATCAACAACGTTGAGGGTTGGTTTATTAATCAAACCGACATCCACTCCTTCTTGCTTAAGGCGCTCTATAGCGTCGAGGGCGCGATAAAGGGCATCACCAAAGCTGATAATATAACCTTGGCTTCCTTCTCGAATAACTTCATCTTTACCGGGGATAAATTTATAGTCGCTGCCAAAAAAGTCATTACCGTTGCTGTCAAGAATGTTGGGTACTTTGGAGCGGGTAGAGAAAATGAATCGCAGTCCAGGTTGGAAGAACACAGCTTCCACACAAGCTCTCATCTGATTAACATCGGCCGGAAAATACAATCGCGTTTCATAGCCATCCTCCAAGCCATTGTCGGCAAACATGTTATTCAAACCGAAGTGACAAGTATTGTCAGCCATGTCATCCACACCCGCGTGGGAAAAATGACAAAGCACGTTCGAGTAGTTTAGCCGTGCCATGGTAATTTCTGAAATACACATCTCTAAAAAGGCGCTGAAGGTTGCAAAAATACCTTGTTTGCCTTCCTCCATGCCAAATCCAGCTGCTGCAGAAAAGTTACCCCGCTCCATAACGCCGGAAGGAATAAATATTTCCGGGTACGTATCGTGAATTTTTTTCAGACCGCAGGAACCTTCTAGGTCGCTATCAATAACCATGACTTTTTGCTTGCGCTCCTCTTCGCTCATGCGACCGAGAATGGCAACCACTGCTTCTCCAAATTCGTTGCGGTTGGCGCCCCATTTGTCACCAGAGCCGATAAAAGTATAAGTTTGCTTTGGTTTTTGGATATTCTTGAGGTATTCGACAGCAGCGGTATGTCCGCGAGATTCTAGATATTTAATGGCCAAATCTACTGAAATTACATCGTGGCCGTGGTTAGAGCCTTCTAAGCCCTCAATTCCAGGACACATGGGGCGTTTGTTAATAACAGCGATCGGACCGGGAGTATTTACTGCTTCGCAAAGGCGACTGTATAAGTCATCCAGGTCTTCTCCGTCTCCCTGCAGCACTTTCAGACCGTGACCCTCTAAGGTTTTGGCAACGCTAAAACCCGGTAGATATTTAGAAGGATGTCCGGCTATTGTCACGTCGTTGTCGTCAATAACTAGCTTGACGTTGAGATGCTGAGCAACAGCCAAACGAGCTGCTTCCGCATCGTTACCTTCTTGTTGGGAGCCATCAGAACCAAGACAAAAAACGACTTTGCCTGGATTTGCTATAGCAACGCCATTGACGTAAGGCCATAGATGTCCCAGTCGCCCAGAACTAAATTTCACTCCTGGAGTGAGTTTCAATTCCGGGTGTCCCGGTAAGCGCGAGTGTGCTTCACGATAGTGCAAAAGTTGCTCGGCTGGTAATTCACCATGCAGAACTGCCATCAGATACTGAGTTGCAACTCGATGTCCTGCTTCATCGAAGAAAATCGGCACAAATTTATCCGCCGCTTGCCGAAAAAAGGCGTCGAGGATCGTTACTTCTGGAACCGTGTCGTAAGGACCACCTGTGTGACCGCCCAATCCTTTAGCAGCTCCGGTGGCCGTAAAGAAAACGATCGCATCCCGACAAAGTTGAATGTTCGCTTTCAACTGTTGCCGTTGCTCTTGTGTCAAAGTACTATTGGCCGGATCGAGAGCTAAAGGTTTGTAAGCACTAAGGTCTATTGGAAATTGGCTAGCAGTAACAGTCATGGTTTCTTCCTGGAATTACAACCGATTTAAACAGCACACCTGTTGTCGCGTGCACGAATATGCTTGAATTGATGTAAAGGTCATCCCAAGCACGCAAAAACCTGCACGCTTACGTTCATAAGTATAAATTCCCAAACGTGCAATTTCAAGATGAAATGCGCAGATTCAGGAAAATCAATAATGCTCACTGCAGAGCGACGACAATTGATTTTAGACATTCTTCGCCGTGAGAAAAAGGTACTTTCATCGCAATTAAGTGCGACGCTCAAGGTTTCGGAAGATACTATTCGTCGGGATCTGCGAGAATTAGCTGAATCCGGTCTGTTACAACGAGTTCATGGAGGAGCGCTTCTGGCTTCTCCAGCGATCGCCAGCTACACCGACCGCCAAAAACAAGCACCAAAGGAAAAAGAAGCGATCGCCCGCGCCGCTGCCAAATTGGTTTGTCCAGGACAGGTAATCATTCTAGATGGAGGTACAACAACTCTCCAAGTCGCCCGCCATCTACCCCCAGACTTACAAGCAACAGTAGTCACAAACAGCCCGACAATTGCCGTCGCCCTGGCAGAACACCCTCAAATCGAAGTTATCATGCTAGGCGGAAAACTTTATAAAAAAGCTTTGGTCAATGTTGGCGCTGCTACAGTTGAAGCATTAGGAATGATTCATGCCGATTTGTGTATGCTAGGGGTGTGCAGCCTGCATCCAGAAGTGGGAATTAGTGTTCCAAATCTAGACGAAGCCCATGTCAAACGAGCCATGATCGCTGCAGCTGCTGAGGTGGTTGGATTAGCAACAGCACAGAAGTTAGATACGGCTGCTCCTTATGTTGTAGAGTCAATTCATGCACTCACCTATCTGGTAACTGCACCAACGGTATCTGAGGAAATGCTTGCTGCTTACAAAGCCTTGGGACTGACAATCATCCAAGATGAATCCACTGGTCTTTCTCTGTCATGCGACAAAAAAAATTTGCAGTCGTTTGGGGAATCAACAGCATCCTGAAGCAAACATTTCCCCAATCCGCTTTCTAGAATTGCATCCTCACACTCAGCATTTTTTCAAATTACCAGTTTGTGAACTACCCGCACTAGCCTTTTTACCTTGGGGATCGCCTTGCGGCTTATTGGTCTTACGTTGCCTCGACTCGGCAAGGGCGGGGTTCTCTCCGCCCATAGATAATATCCGTATGCCTTCTGCTCGGATGTTTTTGCTTGCATTTTCATCCCTGCCACAATCAGTCTTGCAAAGAGGACAATCCCACTCTCTAATATCTAGAGGTAAATCATCAACAATATGTCCACAACAACAGCAGGTCTTTGAACTAGGGAAAAATCTGTCAATTTCCACAAACAGACCGTTTTTGGCTTTTAACTTGTAATCAATAAAATTAACAAACATTCCCCAACCCACATCGGATATTGATTTAGAGAGCTTGCAAACGCGTACCGTTCCCTTGACGTTGAGGTTTTCTACAACGATAACTTGGCTTTCGTTAACCAGTTTTCTGCTTAGTTTGTGCAGAAAATCTTGGCGGGAATTTGATACTTTTTCATGAACCTTAGCTACAAGTTTTCTGAATTTGTTCCTTGATTTGCTTCCCTTGATTTTGCGTGCCAGCTTTTTTGCTTACTTGCTAAATTTCTTTCATGCCGTTTGAGATGTTTAGGATGAGAATACTTTACAATTTGTTCTCCATCAGAAACGATGGCAAAATCTTTAATTCCAAGGTCAATACTTATTATTTTGTCGCCGGAACCCTGACTATTTTTCCATTATTTTCAACCAGGATAGAAGCGTATTATTTATCTATAGTTGTCTTACTGATAGTGACAGTTTTGATTTTACCCTCAATAGTTCTATGAAAAACTGCCTTAACTTTACCAATTTTTGGTATGTTCAAGCAATCTTCCACAATAGTCACATTCTGGGGATATTGGATAGACTGCTTGTGATTTTTGGATTGAAACTTCGGAAACTTGAATAGCAGTCAGCACTCAATGTTATTCCCCGTCAAATCCATGTAGTCTTTTTGGATACAGTGATTTTATCAAAACTGGTGTCAAACTGTGAAAAATGATTTTGTCTCAAAAGGTTGTTCAGTTAGTGACCTTAAAGCTCATCTTGTATTAACAAGAATATTAGAAAATAGTGATTCCTCATCGACCCCTACCCCGTCAAGGAATAGCAGATTGAATGGTTGTTAGCCAATTCGTCATCACTCCGACATTCATTGCAAACAGCCTTCCGTCAGATGTGGGACTTCTGTTGGTTTTAGCTAAATCTACACTACTTATGGTCGAGAATTGGCTAAAGAATATTCTTGCTTACATCAAATTTTTTATTAGTTAGTGCTTAAGTACTCACTACAAACTGTGTGTTGCTCTACCTTTCTGAATTGGTTTTTAAATATTATTTTATTTTAAATTAAAATGCAAAAAATAAGCAATAACTTAAAAATATCACTGCCATAGCTTCCTCAAACCTATTCTCTTTATTCACGAGCTCGGGCTAGCTTTGAAGAGAAGTTTTTGACAAAAAATATGCGGCTATTTCTAATTGTTTTCACGATTCTGTTAGCAGTTTCAAAATAGTATATCATACTTTGGTTTGCTGAAAAATCAAACATTGACAAAAGTGAAAATTTTAGCTATTTTATTAATGAGTAAGCAATTTTTTGTTATTTCAAAGTTATTCAAAGTTATTAAATAGTAGAAAGCATGAAAGTTTAACTAATATCAATATCAAGTTTTTCAAAAAACTATCAGGAAGCAGGCGTGGATAAAAAAAGTATAATTTTATACTTAATAATTCTTTATTTTCCCTAAAATAGAAAATAATTGCGTGTGGAGTATATTTTGTCTCAGGAGTAAAGACAGGCAAAATCTTAATAACTTTTCTACCCGTCCGTACCGGGAGAAGACGAGCATAGTTTAAAAATTTTCTTTGATCTGCTTTTTCAACACCTTCCAGATACGTAGTAATTAGGTTGCCACAGTTGTTCGAGAAAACTACTAAGCTGGTAAATAGCACCTCAAATTTGCCACTTAAATTTTAGCAAACGCTGTGGCGTTTGAAGAAACCCTAGCCGGCTAACTAACTGAAAAATAATTATGTTTGACGCACTTGCCGATCGTTTAGAAGCTGCCTGGAAAAAACTGCGGGGACAGGATAAAATTTCCCACTCCAACATTCAAGAAGCTTTGCGGGAGGTTCGTCGCGCCTTGTTAGAGGCAGATGTTAATCTCCAGGTGGTGAAAGAATTTATTAGCGAAGTAGAAGCCAAGGCGCAGGGAGCCGAGGTAATCGCAGGAGTACGTCCCGACCAACAGTTCATCAAAATTGTTTATGATGAGTTGGTACGGGTGATGGGGGAAACAAACGTACCATTAGCCCAGGCGAAGGAAAAACCGACAGTTGTATTGATGGCGGGGCTGCAGGGTACGGGAAAAACCACAGCTACTGCTAAGTTAGCGTTACACTTGCGAAAATTAAATCGCAGTTGCTTAATGGTAGCAACAGACGTTTACCGTCCGGCAGCGATCGAGCAGCTTGTGACATTGGGAAAGCAAATAGAAGTACCGGTATTTGAAATGGGAAGCGACGCCGATCCTGTGGAGATTGCAAAGCAGGGTGTGGAGCGGGGGCGAGCAGAGGGCGTGGACACCGTGATTATTGATACTGCCGGTCGCCTACAAATTGATGCGGAAATGATGGCAGAATTAGTTCGCATCAAGGAAGCCGTTCAGCCGCACGAAACTCTGTTAGTAGTTGATGCGATGACCGGTCAGGAGGCAGCAAATCTTACCCGTACTTTTCACGAACAAGTGGGGATTACCGGTGCAATTCTCACCAAACTAGATGGCGATAGTCGCGGGGGAGCAGCACTATCGGTACGGCGGATTTCCGGAGCACCTATTAAATTTGTGGGTGTTGGTGAAAAAGTTGAAGCGCTGCAACCGTTTTATCCCGATCGCATGGCATCGCGAATTCTTGGCATGGGTGATGTTTTAACTTTAGTAGAAAAAGCCCAAGAAGAAATTGACTTGGCTGACGCCGAGAAAATGCAGGAAAAAATCCTGGCCGCAAAGTTTGACTTTACCGACTTTCTCAAACAGCTGCGTTTGCTAAAAAACATGGGCTCTTTGGGAGGAATTTTGAAATTAATTCCCGGGATGAACAAGTTGACAGACGACCAGCTGCAAAAAGGTGAAATCCAGCTCAAACGCTGTGAAGCGATGATTAACTCCATGACCCCCCAAGAGCGCAAAAATCCAGACTTGCTGGCAAGTTCGCCCAGTCGGCGGCGGAGGGTTGCTGCTGGAAGTGGTTACAAAGAATCAGATGTGAGCAAGCTAGTAAGTGACTTTCAAAGAATGCGTACTTTTATGCAGCAAATGGGTAAAGGCAACTTTCCTGGTCTGGCGGGTATGTTTGGCAAGGGTGCGGAGGGCGATCCCTACGCTGTGGGTGCCAATCGTTCTGTTCCCCCGGGATGGCGGGGCTACAGCGGTAGCGCCGCTGTGAAAAAGAAACCCAAGAAGGATAAAAAAAAGAAAGGTTTTGGTACCTTGTGACCCTAGCTTGGAATCGATCGTGTTTTTGCTGAGGACTGGGTAAGGAATGAGCGATAGTAGTTAAGCCCGGGCAAGTGCTAAAATAAGCATTTTAGCATTTACAAGCTATGATTCTCTCAAAAAGAGGAGCTAGCAATCATTGACGGGCAACTGCCCGGAAAAAAGTGCAAAATCGTTGTTAACTGTACAGGAGATAGGAGAAATATTTCTCAACCATGATTAAACTGCGCTTGAAGCGATTCGGTAAAAAGCGGGAAGCGAGCTATCGCATAATTGCCATTAACAGTCTCGCTCGCCGTGATGGTCGTCCCCTGGAGGAACTGGGATACTACAATCCTAGAACTGACGAAGTACGACTGGATGTTCCCGGTATCGTCAGGCGATTACAACAAGGAGCCCAACCGACTGACACCGTGCGTCGCATCCTAGAAAAAGCCAATGTCTTCGAACAGGTCCGTGCAAAAGCCGCTTCCTAAAGTTGCAACCAAATCCCCAACAGTAAGTCCTGACTACGTTGGGTTGGTACGGTTTTTATTGCAGCCGTTTTTGGAATCGCCCGATTCCCTGAGGGTCGATTGCGAAATGTATCACACCCAGAAGCGGGCTTGGATTCGTATCGCTTTTGAAGGTACAGATAAAGGAAAAGTGTTTGGTCGGGGAGGGCGTAATATCCAAGCGATTCGTACTGTCATTGCCGCTGCTGCTCAAGCTGCTGGTCATTCGGTATATTTAGATATCTATGGCAGTAATGGAGCCGGTCGGGAAGGTGCTTCTTTTGAAGAAGAGAAACAAGAACGATTACCGCAGCCCAAATCGAAAGAACGGCGTCCTGTTGTCAAATCCCGTTCCCGCTAGGTTTAAACTAGAAAATAAGTAGGGGTGAAACCAAAGCGGTAATTCCTTTTCGGTTAACTAGCTGTATTTACAGAGTGAGGAAAGTTTTGCAGCTTGGGCTGTTTGTTAGCCCGTACCCAACATTTACCTGGGGAAAGACTGCATTATTCCTCTCGAAAGTGTAACAATGGAGCTGCCTCTGCTGGAAGGCTCTTTTTGAGAGTCTCGGTTAGAACCGAAAGCGATCGCCTCAGCGCTTGCTCGCTGGCTATGCTTTACAAAAGCATAAGATCGCAGGTGAACGGGAACGAGCAAAATATGACGAAATTTGATACGCTACCATCAGTAGCTACAAGCAAAAGCTAGCAACGCATCGCTTGCGCCCAGCAAGTAAAGTCGATGGCTTAGAGAGAAAGACGATCTCTGTAAGGAGGTGAAACCAGGGAGTGGCTGAAGTCCGTTTGGGTGAAAACGAGTCTATCGATTCGGCACTAAGACGTTTTAAAAAGAAAATTCAAAAAGCAGGAATTTTATCCGAAGTCAAGCGCCGAGAAAGATACGAAAAACCCAGCCTGCGCCGGAAGCGGAAAGCAGAAGCTTCGCGTAAGGGCGTCCGTTACTAGGCGAAGGACAATGTTTTTGGTGAAGGTAACCAGCCAAAAGCATTGCTCTCGGGTGCAAAAATAGTTGTATTTCCAACTCACTAAAGTAGAGACGTAGAAGTTTTGCTTCCCTGAAAGAGGCTGCTCGCGCCTCTACTTTTTATCCCCAGGTAAGTAAAAAATGTAAATTTTATTAAAAAAAGTTTTGATAAATGAAATACTATGGCAGAGTCCTTAACAATCGAGCTGCCGAATGTTAAAAGCGCGATCGCTCTAGCAGGACAAGGAGAAGAAAATCTCAAGATACTCTCTCAACAAACGGGAGCAGTAATAGTACTGCGCGGTCAAGAACTACGCATTTTTGGTACGGAAAAGCAAATTGATTTGGCTGGGCGGTTGGTGCGATCGCTAGAAAAACTGTGGAGTACGGGTAGTATTGTCTCTAGCGCTGATATTCTCACAGCCCGTCAAGCCCTTGATACCCATCGAGAAGGAGAACTACAAGACTTGCAGCGAGATATTCTCGCGAAAACTCGTCGAGGTGAAGAAATTCGTGCCAAAACTTTCCGCCAAAGACAATACATCCAAGCTCTGCGCAAACAGGACTTAATTTTTTGCAACGGTCCTGCTGGTACTGGTAAAACTTTCCTTGCAGTTGTGGTAGCCGTACAAGCACTTCTGGCTAACGAATTTGAAAAGCTAATTTTAACTCGTCCAGCAGTAGAAGCAGGAGAAAGACTTGGTTTTTTACCAGGAGATTTGCAGCAAAAAGTTAATCCCTATCTTCGTCCTTTGTACGATGCCATCAATGAATTCATAGATCCCGAAAAAGTTCCATCGTTAATGGAAAGGGGCGTGATTGAAGTTGCACCTCTAGCTTACATGCGAGGGCGCACCCTTAACCACGCCTTTGTCATTGTCGACGAAGCCCAAAACACCACACCATCCCAAATGAAAATGGTTTTAACTCGCCTGGGTTTTCGTTCGCGGATGGTGGTAACGGGTGATATGACCCAAACCGACTTGTCAGCACATCAAGAATCTGGTTTGGCAGTGGCTTTACAAGTTTTAAAACACGTGGAAGGAATTTTCTTTTGCGAATTTACCCATAAAGATGTTGTCCGCCATCCTTTAGTTCAGCGTATTGTTAATGCCTACGAACAATACGAGAACAAATAATTGCTGTTAGGGTAATCAATTGTCCGCCTTTTCCAAGCGATCGCTACTGGCGCGAGCACTCCGTTTTGTCGCACAAGTCCACCTATACTTTCAGCCTCGACGATTGTAGTCATCGTACCCTGGGAGATCCGATGGCGTAGAAAATCTACCCCCAGTACCAGCCAAGTTGCTGATGCTAACTTGAATTTGAGATAGGCAGCCAAACAAGCGCCGTATAATAGCAATTTTGATGACACAAAAAGCCTTCTCCTTCAATAGTGAATTTTCAGTTCCCAACTCCTCAACCTCGCTTTCTACACTGCAAGGGGTAGCGATTTCCCCGCCACGTTGTCCAACCACGAGCCGCTCTGGTCACAGAATTGTAACTAAGATACCAGTTATCCTGTTCTCTACCTAGATAGCGAATACCCAATTGATTTCCCCTTGACCATTGTCTTGCGAGTGGAACCCAAGGACCGCCGCTGTCGCTAAAGCGCCCAACAACACGCACGGCTGATGTAGAAGAACAAACATTGTCATGACAAGTAGTTTGAGGATCGTCAACTATATACCACTGCATTCTGGCAGGTCGACCATCAATCAAACAATCCCAATTCCCAAAAAACCATTCCCTAACCACAACAGACGCATTCACTGGATAAGCGAGCAAAGAAGCTGCTGCTACAGCACTAAAGGGGATGAAAAACAATTTTTTCATATTCGCTTTGAACAATCAGAATTTAGTGCAGAACCATTGAAAAATTGATAGAACTGCACGGCTTAATTTCTTAATAGTTAGGAACTGGAAAATTTATGCAACAAAAAACATGTAATTAAGCAATTATTTGGGTTATTCGTTGATTTAAACGGGGCCTGCCAAATCTTTCCCAGGCGTTACCGCCACGCAGAAACAGCTCCATCCAGCGTAAAGGTTCTCCTCCCGAAGCGCATGGCCAGCCAGAACTACCAGGAGCAAAAGCCAAGGTTCCTTGGGGAACTTTAAAGCTACCATCGGAGTATACCGCATCGCTGACAACATCTCCGATTCTGATGACAATTTTGGTTTCAGGTTGTAGTTTAATAGTGTGTGCTGGAATCGTGGTTTTGATGTTGCCGTAACCATCAATCCAGGCGATGCGATCCAGGGGAGCATCGGGAATTTGCTCCGGATGAAGGCTGTCTCCCAAAAGGCTGAAATCTTGTTTGGCGATCGCCGCCACTACCGTCGGGAAAACATCTCGCGAGCGAAATTGGGAACCTCCACGAGAAACATTGACGCTGTGCAATAGCTGAGCGTGGGATTTGATGAACGAGAGATTATAACCTGCATTGACACCTACCACTTTCACACCGTTGCCCAGCAAAGCGTAGGTCAATCCTTCCCCCTCGTTATCGCGACGAGCTTCCGGGTCGTCTTGGCGGGGTGCGCAGTTATGATATATCAGGCGATCGCTAGGTCCCGGATTCAAAGCGAGTTGAGCAATCCAGAAACCCGTGGCTAAGGTACTGAAGGGAGGAACCGAGAGCACGTGTATTTGCGCTTGGGGAATAGCTATTAACAAACGTTGCACGACTTCGATAAATGCTGGATCTCCCGTACCGTAGTCGGCGATCGCGGTGATAAACATTTCACAACCCTCCAGTGTTGCTGGGTGACGGCTGGTATAATTTTATTTAGGAATGCAAACTCTTCCAATTTTTATTCAACAAGTTGAACATCTTCTTTTAGTAGTTTTTGTGAGGCGATTCTTCCGGTACTATAGTTACTGCTAACTTGCGGTTGTTGCGTAAAATAGTCAGTTGCGATCGCACGCCTATAGATTCGGGGGTTAAAAATTTCTGTAACTGTTCCATATTACCCACAGGCAGGCTGTTGAAGGCAATGATGACATCTCCTTGTTGCAAACCAGCTTTTTGTGCGGGACTGTTCGGTTCCACGTACATTACATAAATTCCCGTATCTACAGCTAGTTCGTTGAATAACGCGATTCGCCAGGAAATTTGGACATTTTGTCCGCCAATACCAATATAACCGCGCCTAACTTTACCGTGTTTCATTAAAACGGGAATCACCATCTTAGCAGTATTAATCGGTATAGCAAAACAGATACCTTGAGCCGCCATGGCGATCGCAGTATTAATACCGATTACTTGTGCATGGGAAGTTACCAAAGGTCCGCCGGAATTACCTGGATTCAAAGCTGCATCGGTTTGGATGACATTTTCAATCAGCTTACCAGAACGGGACTTGAAAGAGCGTCCCAAAGCACTAATTACTCCAGTGGTGACGGTTGTTTGGAAACCCAAGGGATGACCGATAGCGATCGCCAGTTGTCCGACTCGCAACGATTGCGAATCACCCAAAGGCGCTGCTACCAAATTCGATGCGCGTATTCTAATTACTGCTATATCTGTGTCCGGATCGTCGCCTACCATTTCAGCGTCGTAACTGCGACCATCAGAAAGAGTTACTTGAATTTTTGAGGCCTCGTGTACTACGTGGCTGTTAGTGAGGATATAACCATCCTTGCTGAAAATAAATCCGGAGCCATTACCCCGTACTTCTGGAGCTAAGGATAGATAACGGCGGTGACGCGATCCTGTTAGCCATCTTTGTACATCAATATTCACAACCGCAGGGCTAACTTTTTCCACGACAGCGATCACAGCTTGGGAATAGGCATCCAGTAGTTTTGTGTCTGTTGTGGAGTTGTTTTGGGACTTTCCTGCATATCTTGGAGCGAAATCATCGTTTGATATCCATCCCAGGTTGATTTTCATGTCTGCCATTCCTATGATTTGACGGCAAGATAAAAAATGAAAAGAAAGACAAAATCAATTCTTAGTTTTTGCACCCTGGTGTGTCTGTACCTAATTTGCTTTTCCTTTGCAGCTTGTAATTTCCATCCTGCCAAAAAGCTGCCCAGACGCCAAGTGTACCAACAGGTATAAAAATTCCCAATCCACCACTAGCTTGCTTGCTTGCGGTCAATTTGCATTGGTACTTTTTAATTATCGACCTAAAAATCGAAAAGCCGTTTTGACAGCATCAGCCAAGTCTACATCGCCATCTCGATCTGCATCAACAAAGGTATTGAGTACGGGATTTTCCCCTGTGTGAGGAGCTTGGACATTGGTTCCCGTTCGTAGAAGATTCAGTACCAAAGGAACCAAAAGCGGTAATAATTGTTGGACCATCTCTGCATTGATTCCCGTGCGTTCGGCGATCGCTTGTGCTAGTTGCTGTTGCAGCATGGGTGAAAACAAAGTGTCTACTGCTTCGGGATTAGCATTGACGCCACCGTATTGATTAACTATGGCTTGAACTTCTTCGTTACCGCTGTCAGCTTGCTTTTGTTGTAAAGCGGAGCGCACGTAGCTTCCCAAAATTCCCAATGCTGATTGGATGGTGGAGGGACGACTTGTACCGGTATTGTTGCTCAGTTGTTCTATGGTGTTGAGAATTTCCCCGAGTTGTTCGTTATTTCCTTGCTGCTGTGGATTGTCAATGGCGTTGATAATTTGCTCGAAAAGCCCCATAAGCTTGTTTTACCCTTGTTACTGGCGCCAAATATTGGCTGTTACAGTTAGGAAATTATGATTTATTTTGGGTAATTGGTAAAGCGATCGTAAATTCTGTACCCGAATTTACTTCTGAATTGTAAGTTAATTTTCCACCGTGTTTTTCCACTATAATTTGGTAACTAATTGCCAATCCCAAGCCTGTACCGATACCCCGCGGTTTAGTGGTAAAAAAAGTTTCAAATATTTTATCTTGATGTTCTTTGGCTATACCCGAACCGTTATCTGCGATTTTTATCGTTACCCAACCTTCCTCATTACGTGCGGTGTTAATAGTAATTGTAGGTGAAAATAGTGCTGAAGTTGCCGATTTTTCTTCCAGTGCATCAATAGCATTACTGAAAATATTCATGAATACTTGATACAGTAAACCTGTGTAACCTGGAACAGCGGGAATATCTCCGTAATTACGAATTACTTTTATACTTTTTTTCAGGCGATGTTGTAAAATTAATAAAGTACTGTCAATGCAGGCGTGCAAATTTACCAACTGAGGCTCGCTTCCATCCAAACGAGAAAAGTCTTTTAAACTGCGGACAATGTCTCGGGTGCGTTCGGCGCCAAACTCCAAGGATTTTAACAGCTTGGGCAGATCTTCTTGGATAAACTCTAACTCGATTTGTTCCTCTTTGGCTTTGACCGCGGCTGGAAGTTTGGGAATTTCAGCTTTGTATGTTTCAATTAAGTCGAATAAATCATTAATATAAGTTTTAGCACTTCCCAAATTGCCATAGATAAAATTGATAGGATTGTTAATTTCATGGGCAAGACCTGCGATCATTCTTCCCAAGCTAGAGAGTTTTTCACTTTGAATCAATCGTGCTTCTACCTCAGCTTTTTGTTCTGCTAAAAGATGCCTTACTTGTCGGATCAATTCATTAATAGAAACAGCTAAAGTACCCACTTCATCCGTTGCAGTCACGGGTGCTTGTAGTTCAAAATTACCTTGGTGAATAACTTCTTGGGCAAAACGGGTGAGTGCCTGTAGCGGGCGTACGATAATTTTACTTGTACAAATAGCAACAACAGCAGCGATCGCCGTGGAAAGTAAAATACTGCCAATAATAATTTGGGCTTGCAATAATGTGGCTTGATTTTGGGCAAGATCGGCTTTTTCTTGTTCTGCACGCAATGTTTTCGCAAAATCGTTTAAATCCTCAGAAAATTGATAAAAACCCAAAGCCGCAGGACTTTGGTTAAATTATGCTATTAATTGTCGCCATAGTTGCAATTTTTGCTGGGAGTGGGTATTAGAAATTTGCTGCAACAGAATCTTAAATTGCTGGAAATACGCTGCTAATATCTGCTCGTACTTGGTCAAGAAAGCTTGCAAGTCGTGTTCGGCGTTGGTCTGACTAAATTCTTGCAGTTGGGAAAGCATTTCCTCAGCTTCAGTAACCGCAGCTTTTAATTGGGAAATTTTCTGTTGGAAAGATTGAGATTGGTCGGAAGAAAGTATCATCTGCTGTTGGCGACACTGAAGCTCCAGCAAAATTCCTTGCATGCTGCTTAGCAATCCCGCTTCATCATCAGCAATGGTCATTTGTTCTCGAGCTTGTTGAAAATAATTATTGCCTACAACCAACCCGATGGCTATTCCCAAAACTCCAATGCCCAAAACCAAGCCGTATCCACATATAATTTTTTTTTGAATGCTCAGTCGGGAGAATACTTGTTGAATTAAGTTATTGTAATACTGTGGCAATTGTTTAAAATTTAGTGAGAAACTCATAACAGGCTGGTGCAGTTTTTCATCTGGCAGGAGGTTTAGCAAGAACAATCCCACCAGCAAAAAGAAACCGTGTCAAAACCGTCTTCAGTCTATCAAAACCGAACTTTTCCTACCCTGGTGAAAAACACCGAAAGCATTAATATTAAAAGCATGTAGGTAAGTAATTACACGAATTTTTTCACCCATGTCCCTGTTGCGCACTATTATCTTTGTTGTGGGAGCGATCGCTATTCTGGGACTGAGTCTGTGGCTGATTGATTCTCTAGTTCGGCTTTACGGACAATTATCCTGGAGTTCTCCGCTGCTAGCAAATTTATTGCTGTTTTTACTAGTTGTCCTTATCACACTGCTAATAGCTACTTTTATCTATTACTTCTTGCTCGTTCACAAAGGCGAACAGCGTTCCCGACGTCGAAACAAAAAAAGCAAACAACTGCAAATTCCCGCAGCTAAATCAGAAGCAGCTTCTACAACTTTACAAGCTGTACGGCAACAGGTAGCGCAAATTCAAGATGAAGTAACCCGCCAAGCATTGCTGAATAAATCGCAGGAAATGGAAGCAAATTTGCAACGCGGCGAAATTCAAGTTGTAGTTTTTGGTACGGGTAGTGCTGGGAAAACTTCCCTGGTAAATGCAATTATGGGGCGCATGATTGGTAAGGTAGACGCACCAATGGGAACAACTCAAGTAGGAGAAACCTATTGTCTGCGGTTGAAAGGTCTGGAACGCAAAATTTTAATTACCGACACACCAGGAATTTTAGAAGCAGGAGTAGCAGGAACCAGCAGGGAAGAATTAGCACGAGAACTAGCCACCCAAGCAAATTTGCTGCTGTTTGTCGTAGATAACGACCTGCGGCGCTCAGAATACGAACCGTTGCGAGCACTAGCAAACATCGGTAAGCGTTCTCTGTTAATTTTGAATAAAAGCGATTTGTATACGCCAGAAGATAAGGAGGCAATTTTAGCTCGGTTGCGACAACGAGTAGAGGGATTTATCGCTCCCGCTGATGTAGTGGCGATCGCTGCTCATCCCCAACCCGTCCAACTAGAAAATGGAGAAATTTTTCAACCCGAGCCAGATATACTGCCATTAGTACGCAGAATGGCGGCAATTTTGCGAGCAGAAGGTGAAGATTTGGTTGCAGACAATATTCTGCTACAATCCCTGCGCTTGGGAGAACAAGCGCGGAAACTCATTGATGTTCAACGTCGCCGTCAAGCTGAGAAAATAGTAGAACGATTTCAATGGATCGGTGCGGGAGTAGTATCTGTCACTCCATTACCAGTGGTAGATTTATTGGCAACAGCTGCTGTCAACGCTCAAATGGTAGTAGAAATTGGCAGAGTCTACGGTTGTGATATAAATATAGAACGAGGACGAGAACTAGCCCTTTCTCTGGCTAAAACCATAGCTGGTTTGGGAATTGTCAAAGGCGCTATCGAGTTACTGTCCGCCGCTTTACAATTGAACGTGGGTACTTTTATTGTTGGCCGAGCCGTTCAAGGCGTAACAGCCGCTTATCTAACACGCATTGCTGGTAAAAGTTTTATAGAATATTTTCGCAACAATCAAGATTGGGGCGACGGCGGAATTACAGAAGTCGTTCAGCGTCAATTTCAGCTTAACCGTCGCGACGAATTTATCAAAGCATTTGTCCGAGAAGCGATCGCCCGCGTAGTCAAACCGCTAAACGAGCAAGTTGAAGTCAGCGAACAAGACGAACAATTCAATAATTAATCTCCTCACAAACAATTTTCCCCACGGAAATTCTGTGGAAACCGAGATCGGTTTTGTGAATTGGTAACTAGAGTTAATACAATTAAAGAAAACCTTAGAAAATGATTTCGAGCTAAAGTTTAATTGCCCATGACAACTGCCAGACGCTACTATCACATCACTACCTTTGGTTGCCAAATGAACAAAGCTGACTCCGAGCGCATGGCTGGCATTTTAGAAAATATGGGCTTTGAGTGGTCAGAAGATCCGAATCAAGCGGATATAATTCTTTACAATACCTGCACGATTAGAGATAATGCCGAGCAAAAAGTATATTCTTATCTCGGTAGACAAGCCAAACGCAAACACGAAAAACCAGATTTAACCCTGATTGTTGCCGGCTGCGTTGCTCAACAGGAAGGAGAGGCCTTGTTGCGACGAGTACCAGAATTAGATTTAGTGATGGGACCACAACACGCCAACCGGTTGCAAGATTTATTACAACAAGTTTTTGAAGGCAACCAAGTTGTAGCAACCGAGCCAATCCATATTATGGAAGATATCACCAAACCGCGCCGGGATTCTACCGTTACAGCTTGGGTGAATGTTATTTATGGCTGTAATGAACGTTGCACCTACTGTGTGGTTCCAAATGTACGGGGTGTAGAACAATCTCGAACACCAAAAGCAATTCGTGCTGAAATCGAAGAACTAGGACGGCAAGGTTACAAAGAAATTACCCTGTTAGGTCAAAATATAGACGCCTACGGGCGAGATTTACCAGGAGTAACAGCAGAAGGTCGTCACCAGCATACTTTCACAGATTTACTTTACTTTGTTCACGATGTACCCGGAATCGAACGCCTTAGATTTGCAACCAGCCATCCTCGTTATTTTACCGAGCGCCTGATTCGAGCTTGTGCAGAATTACCCAAGGTATGCGAACACTTCCACATTCCTTTCCAATCCGGGGATAATGAAGTGTTAAAGCGAATGGCGCGGGGTTATACCCAAGAAAAATATCGCCGCATAATTGATACCATCCGCAAGTACATCCCAGATGCAGCTATTAGCGCTGATGCAATTGTCGGTTTTCCTGGAGAAACAGAACAACAATTTCAAAATACCCTCAAGCTGGTGGAAGATATTGGTTTCGATCAGCTAAACACTGCTGCATATTCCCCCCGTCCGGGAACACCAGCAGCACAGTGGAGCGACCAAATAGATGAAGAAGTTAAAAGCGATCGCCTGCAAAGACTAAATCACCTAGTAGCTACTAAAGCAGCTGAGCGATCGCAGCGTTACCTGGGACGCATAGAAGAAGTCCTGGTAGAAGACCAAAATCCTAAAGATAAAACTCAGGTTATGGGACGTACTCGCACCAACCGTCTTACCTTCTTTACCGGCGACATCAACCAACTCAAAGGCAAGTTGGTAAAAGTTAAAATTACCGAAGCTCGCGCCTTTAGTTTAACCGGTGAACCAATCGAACTACCCGCACCAATCCTAGTTTAGTCAACCCAAGAAGCTGCTGACTAATGATTTGTTCCAAGACAACGCTTGCTCGCTACAAGCAGTGCGGGTTAAATTAACCCCTGGACAACCCGGCGCATCGGATACAAAGAACCACAACCTAAACTCAGAAAAAATTCGTTACGTGAATCTTGAGGACTAAAGTTTTGACTACGAACCTCTCGTTAGTAGTAAGCACTTTAGTGCTGATGAATGTAGAGACTAAAGTCCCAACTACGAACTTCTAGAGAATGTTAACCTCAAAAGCGCCAACTTTAACTTAATTTAGTTCTTCTACTTAAATCTAAAGATGTCATGAAATTATTAAGATTTTTCTTAATTAAAATATAATCATCATGATAATATTGTTGCCAACTTGCAATTTAATTTTGTAATAAAAACTCAAAAATTCCAGATTAAAAAATCTCAATTATGGCAACACTATCTGTAGTGATGACTGTCTATAACGGTGAAAAAACAATTTTAGAAACCGTTTCATCTGTTTGCAAACAAAGCTATAGAGATTGGGAGTTAATTATTATTAACAATGGTTCCACTGATAAAACTTTACAAGCACTCCAAAGTCTTGAAGATGAACGCATCAAAATTTTTTCTTATCCGCATGTTGACTTACCCACATCTTTAAATCGTTGTATTTCTCATGCTACAGGAGAGTTCCTTGCTTTTGTAGATGCCGATGACTTATGGACATCCGATAAATTAGAGTTACAACTACAAGCTTTGCAGCAAAATCCCCAAGCAGGAGTTGCTTATAGCTGGACTAGTTTTATCGATGAGAAGGGAAAATTGTTAGCTAAGGGTGATCCCATATTTTTTCAGGGTCATGTCTTAACGAATTTATTAACAAGTAACTTTATTGCTAGCGGTTCCAATCCATTAATTCGCTTGCAAGCAATTAAATCTGTGGGATTTTTCGATCCTAAGTGTGGAAGTTGTACTGACTGGGACTATTGGTTACGCATAGCAGCTAATTGGGAATTCGTCGTAGTTCCCAAATACCAAGTTTTTTATCGTCAATCTTCACGTTCTACATCTTCAAAGATCGAGGAGATGGAAAAAGGGTGTCTTTTTGTTGTTGAAAAAACGTTTAAAACACTTCCACCCAAATGGCAATATCTCAAGAATCGAAGCCTAGCCACGGTTTATCAATATTGTACACGAAAATACTTGCAGAACTATAACAACTGCATTGATAACTTAATTAAAGCTCGTCAAAAGTTGTGGACGGCTATTCGTTTACATCCACCTATTTTGTTGCAGACAAACACTCAACGTTTAATCGCGGGACTGATTAAAAGATGGATCAAAACAGAGCTAAATTTGGTTGTAATTAAGTAGAGGGGGTTTTTAGACAGCGCCTAAATTCACCCCCAAAATCACAAGCAATAGATTTTATGAAGCACTTTTGCTTCCGGAGAGAGTAGGGTTGTTGCTTCCTACGGCTAGTTGAGGTTTTTCTGGTAATGGAGTGTACTCAGCAACAATTTGGCGGAATTGTTCTCCTTCTATTGTTTCCTGTTCCACCAACAAGTCTACAAGTCGGTCCATCAAGACTCTATTTTCACGAATAATCTGACGAGCTTGTTGGTAGCACTCAATTACAAGTTCTCGTACTTGTCTGTCAATTTTAGTTGCCATTTCTTCAGAATATTCGTTGCGAGTTACCCAGTCCCTACCCAGGAAGACATCATTATTTTGAGTTTCCAAAGCTACTAAACCTAACTCGGACATTCCGTACATTGTTACCATTTTTCGAGCTAAGTTGGTCACTATTTTCAAATCATTACTAGCTCCACCTGTAACTTCAGCCTCTCCAAAAACTTCGGTTTCTGCTGCCTTGCCTCCCAAGAGCATGGTAATATTGTCCTTTAGCCAAGCGCGAGTGTAAAGACCGCTATCGATCATTTCTTCGTTGAGGATCTGTTGGGAAAAACCTCCAACTCCACCAGAACGGGGAATGATTGTGACTTTATTTAAAGGGTCTGCGTGTTTTAATAGTGTAGCTAACAAAGCATGCCCTACCTCGTGATAAGCAATCAATCGCTTTTTCTTACTATCCAGCAGTGGATTTAGGGTTAACCCAAATGTCAAGCGATCGATGGCATCATCAATTTCTGTTTGGGTAATAGCGTCCTTGCGTCTGCGTGCTGTGAGTATAGCTGCTTCATTGAGCAAGTTGGCTAAGTCTGCTCCTGTAAAACCTGGTGTGCGGCGAGCGACAACTTCTAAAGAAACACTAGGATCGATTCTTTTATTGCTAGCGTGGACTTTTAAAATTTCTAAACGACCTTTCCGATCGGGTGCATCAACAATTACCTGTCGGTCAAACCGTCCTGGCCTCAAAAGTGCTGTGTCTAGAACATCCGGACGGTTGGTAGCAGCAATAATAATGATACCGGTGTTACCCTCAAAACCATCCATCTCCGTCAGCAACTGGTTGAGGGTTTGTTCTCTCTCGTCATTACCGCCACCAATACCTGCACCCCGCTGCCTTCCCACAGCATCAATTTCGTCTATAAATACTAAACAAGGAGCGTTTTCTTTAGCTTTTTTAAATAAGTCGCGCACGCGGGAAGCGCCGACACCTACAAACATTTCCACAAATTCTGAACCGGAAATGCTAAAAAAGGGTACACCAGCTTCACCAGCGATCGCTTTTGCTAACAAAGTTTTACCTGTTCCTGGTGGTCCAACTAGCAGTACTCCCTTGGGAATGCGGGCGCCAACAGCATTAAACTTTTCCGGTTGTTTGAGAAAGGTGACAACTTCTTGCAGTTCTTCTTTTGCTTCTTCAATACCCGCTACATCGCTAAATGTTACTCCTGTTTTTGCTTCCATTTGAAAGCGAGCTCTGGATTTACCAAAGTTCATCGCTTGACTGGAAGCATTAGTAGAGCGCCGCAGGAAAAACAACATTAAAGCAATCAGTGGTAAAATCCACATCAGGTTGATTAAAAAACCAACAGCAGCCTTGCTATTAGCAGAGGAGACCTCTTCGAACTGAACTTGTTTGTTCGCTTTCAGGGTGGAAATCAGCTCTGGGTTTTGATCTAAAAGCCTTACTCGTAGAGGTTGTGCATCTAGCTGTTGCCCCTTGAGATAAACTTTTGCTATCTGCTCGCTTTCGTCTAACTCTACCCTTTTTACTTGCCCTTTTTCAATTTTTTGAAACAATTCACCATAACTGAGGGAGTCACGCTCCGCTTTTTGTGCCAAAGCAGCAGGAGAACTAACTACCGCCAACCCTACTGGTAACATTATCAAACCGGCTACCAGCGCTCCCGTCAAAGCTGTTGGCTTATTCGGTTGCTGTTTCCTCGGTGTTTTTTTCCTAAAACTTTTCATACATAATTACCCTTTGTTAGCTTGCCACAAGCTGAGCGCTAGTTTTTATTGCTATTGAAATCACTTTTTCTCACTCTAGTGTAACTTCCACAAAAACTCATTCCCAAGTTTTGTCTTTGCGATTCTGGGTTGGGAAAGATCAACTGCAAAAACAATTATCATTCATCTAAAGTATTAATATTTTATAATATACATAGTCATAACGATTTTGATTTGTATCTCTCCTGGTTAGGAGAGTGTAACTAACTACCTTTTTGAGAAGAGTCGATTTTGTCATGGTCAAAATAGTTGGGATCGGCGGTAGTTTAAGACCTAGCTCCTACAGTCGGATGGCTTTGCACGCAGCAGCACGACGGATAGAAGCTTTAGGTGCGGAAGTGGAAATTCTCGATTTGCAAAAGATGCGATTACCGTTTTGCAATGGAGAGAAAAATTACCCTGATTACCCGGACGTGCAGCGGTTACAGGAAACCATCACCAGTGCTGATGGGCTGGTTTTAGCAACACCAGAGTACCACGGCAGCGTCAGCGGTGTTTTGAAAAATGCTTTGGACTTGATGAGTTTTGAGCAGTTATCTGATAAAGTTGTGGGGCTGATTAGCGTCTTGGGAGGACAGTCTAACAGTAACGCCCTTAATGATTTGCGAGTAATTATGCGATGGGTACACGCTTGGGTAATTCCGGAACAAATTGCGATCGGACAAGCATGGAAAGCTTTTGACTCTGAGGGCAAGTTGTTAGATGAAAATCTTTCGCAAAGATTCGATAAATTTGCTCAGAGTTTAGTCGAAAATACCCGCAAGTTGCGAGGCGTGAATTAAGGAACAGGAGATAATAAGGAGAAACCTTATTTCTCCACTTTTCCCGTTTTTGTTAATGATGGTGATGGTGGTTTTTTACTGCTAGCTGGGGATTAACTATCATTGGTTGCTCGTTTAACAATGCTTCGATGTGGGGATCGGCCCATTGAGCTGCCATGGTCAAGAATTCTGGATGATCGTTAACGCAAGGCATTTGCACGTAGTTAATGTGGGGATGCTTTTTCTCGAGAGCATGAATAATGTGATGCACGTCCAGTAGAGTTTCGTGGTTTTCCGTGGCAAAACCGATGGGCATAAACATAACAACTTTAGCGCCCAATTGGATGAGGTTTTTTGCTGCTTGTTCCACATTGGGTTGCGTCCATGCAATCAAAGGCGTGTCGTGGTTTAGCCAACCTACGGAAATAAGGGGATAGCGATTGATTAATCGATCGCGGACCAATTCATAGAGTGCTTGACTTTCGGTAATCCCGGAGGTAAATCCTTTAGCTTTGTGGGGACAACCGTGATTCATTAATACAATACCAATTTCTCCTGGTAGGTAAGCTGCAGCTAAGTGATTGGCAATTTTCTCTTCTACTAAGCGAACGATTAAATTGATGTAGGCTGGTTCGTTGTAAAAAGACGGGATGTAGCGCAGTCCTTGTAACCAGTGTTTGTTTCCTTCGCTCAACTCCGATAAAGCTTTGTTAACTTGTTCGATCGCTATACCGCTAGTAAAAATAGAATCAACAACCAAAAGCGGGTAAATCAGGAGTTTGTTGAAGCCTTGGTTTTTAATTTCTGCTAGTACTTGTTTGGGGAGAAAGGGAGCGCAAAAGTTAAAAGCTTTGAATACTTGAACGCGATCGCCCCAGATTTGTTGCAATTTTTTTTCAATGCCTTCTCGTTGTTTTTCAAAAATAGCATTGTGCGGAGAAATAAAATCATGATGCTGGTGTCCCCACTCGTGGCGGTCGAATAAAGCCAAAATTCTGGCCAAAGGAGGATAAATCCAATTGGGTACTGGTGCAAATTTAGCTGTAAGCAAGTTTAATGCTTGTTCGTTGTAGTTAGCAAAATCTTCGTAGCTTTCGACTTCACCGTAGCCCATTAGTAACACGGCTACTTTTTGTGAGTTTGGTAAATGTTCGCTGGCGTTCTCTAGCTTTTCTGGCGTGGTAACCACAATTTCTTCCTCAATACAAAAAGTTATTTCGATGACTAATAAATATCCTATCCCCCAGGATAGGATAAACCAAAATATAATTGCGGAGTTTAAAAAAATTACATCCAAGCCCGGGGATGAGATTTTAAGATAACCTTGTTAGTAATTTCAAAAAGCGTTTGGTTTTTGGCGTTAGTAGCGTCCGTCGGTAAACATCAGCAGCTTTTTTAATCGCTTCTGCTTGGGTAGGATAGGGATGGATAACGCTACTAAGCTTGTTCAAGCCAATTTTATTCACCATGGCCGTGGTGATTTGCGAAATCATCTCACCTGCATGACGAGCAACTACAGTCGCACCTAAAATTTCATCCGTTCCTTTTTTATAGAGAATCTTTACAAAACCTTCTTCTTCGCCGTCAGCGATCGCTCGGTCGACGCTGCTAAAAGGAATTTTAATTGTATTTACCTTCATTCCTTTTTCTTGTACTTGACGCTCAGACATTCCCACACGAGCAATTTCTGGATCGGTATACGTAACCCAAGGAATTACTAAATTGCTCAGCTTGTAACGTCCCCAACCAAAAGGAGAAAGCAGTGCATTTTTAATGACTATACGCGCTGCTGCATCAGCAGCATGGGTAAACTTCCAATCCATGCAAACATCACCAGCAGCAAAAATATTGGGGTTTGTGGTTTGCAAATAATCGTTTACCTTCACACCCTTGCTACAGTCATACTCTACGTCTGCACTCTCTAAATTCAAACCCTCTACATTTGGTAGTCGTCCCGCAGCAGCTAAAATTTCATCCACCGTTACCCAATCTTCTTTGCCATTGCAGCTAAAATAAATAGTCTTGCCGTCCCTTGTTTTTTCCACTCGCTGTACCTGACAATCGAGTAAAAGACGAATTTTTTCTTTCAAAAAGAAATTTTGGACAATTTCAGCAGCATCAGCATCTTCTTTATTGAGAATTTGAGAATGGCGATGGAAAAGTACCACTTCACAACCCAAACGCCGGAAAGCTTGTGCTAACTCACAACCAACAGGTCCTGCACCGAGTACTGCTAAACGTGGCGGACGCTGGATGAGGGAAAAAACTGTCTGGTTTGTTAGGTAACCCGCTTGTTCAATTCCAGGTATAGAAGGGCGTGCAGCTGTTGCACCGGTTGTAATCGCCGCTTTTTGAAACTGGAGGATGCGATCGCCAACTTCCACAGTATTGCTGTTAACAAATTTAGCGCTACCCAAAAAAACATCTATACCCAACTTTTGCAAGCGTTCTGCCGAATCTTGATAGCTAATGCTAGCTCGAATTTGCCGCATTCTTTGCATAACGGCGGGAAAATCTACATCAACGTACTGAGGAGCGTTAATTCCAAAGTTTCTTGCCCTCCAAATTTCACCTACCACACGCGCCGATCGAATTATAGTCTTTGACGGCACGCAACCAAAATTCAAGCAATCTCCACCCAACAGATGCTTTTCTACGAGCGCTACCTTTAAGCCCAAATCCAAACCCGCAGCACCTGCAGCTACTACTAATCCTGCAGTACCAGCACCAATTACCAACAAGTCATAGCAGTCCGCAGGTTGAGGATTAACCCAGTCTGGTGGGTGTACGCGGGAAACCAATTTTTGGTTATACTCATCCACGGGACGGACGATCGCTCTTTGAAATTCAAAATTCGACATTGGTCGCTCCCTGGTTTTTAGTAGGTAGATAGTAGGTAGTAGTCTCCACTAACCATTCACCTCTTGTTCTAAAGCCTTGCGAGCAATACGAGTCACAAAAATGCTGACAGCAACAGTTGCTACGAAACCAATTATCCGAATTGCCCATAGAATGGTAGAATTTACAGATTGGGTATCTGTGCCGATGGCGGCAAGATTGCCAGCAAGGGAACCAATATAAACATACACGATAGTTCCGGGAATCATGCCTGCACAACCAAGCAAGTAGTCTGGAAGAGAAACGCTTGTAATTCCGTAGGCATAGTTTAATAGATTGAAAGGAAATACAGGCGACAAGCGTGTCAAAAAAACTATTTTTAGTCCTTCTCTGCCAACAGCGCGATCTATAGCCGCAAATTCTTTGTTATCTGCGATTTTCTTGACAACCCATTTTCGTGCCAAATAACGTCCAATAATAAAAGCAGCCGTAGNACCTAAAGTTGCGCCAATGAAAACATAAACAGAACCCCAGACTACGCCAAAAATAACGCCAGCACCCAAAGTCAGAACAGAACCTGGTAAAAAAGCAATAGTAGCAATGATGTAAAGAAGAATAAAAGCGATCGCTGCTATTGCACCCAAACTTTGAATCCACGCTAAGGCGTTTCGCAACCATCCTTGCAGGTTAAAAGCTTGCACGCGAGCAAATTCTCCGGCTAAAACCGGCTCTACCTTGAAAAAAAAACCATAGCAAATGCAAGCAGTATCAACAAACTGGATGGGAAAATATTTTTCATGAATTTAGATACCCAGATGCAAAAATAATGAATAATAAACTTAGGAGCTAATACTAGTTTAAGCGTTTGCATCCTGGGAAGCATGGAAAACTTACTTCCTTCTACCATCTCATCTCATCTGCAGTGGATAGCCGGTTAGTTACTCTCTAGCAAGGGGAGTCTTCTTATTCAAAAGAAGAAGTAATGATAGCAAAAAAGCGGACAGCAAACGAATGTCCACTTTCCAATTAAAATTCCCAGGTATGTTTAGCTTACTTGCGGTGACCCAGCCACTTAGCTGCTGCAAAACCCAAAATTGCTCCTAAAATGGGATTGCTAATAAACTTGAGAATACCAGGCTGTTGTGCAAGTACTTCCCGAAAGATGTCAGGATGGTTATGGTAGACAAAAGAAGCGAGTTTGCTGACGTCATCAGCACTCATATGGTTAGGATTGTGGGTGGAAAGTCCTAGCTGTCGTTCAAGCTTTTGCTCGTCAAGTCCTTTGTGCTTGAGGTGCTTAAAAAAGGTACGCGCTACATCGTCTCGCTCATTTGGTTTAATGTTGGCGATCGCTTTTTGTAATTCTGGCTCCATTTGGCTTGGAGGAATACGTTCCGGATGCAAAGACCGCTCAAACATTTGACGGCGTTGATCTAACGTGGTCCGCTGTGCAAAGTCATCGAAGTTTTGATACTCTTCGGTGGAGGTATCCTCAACAGATTCGGTATTTCCCTGGGCTAGATCCCTCATTATTTGACGTTTGTACTCTTCAGTGCTAGTCATTGTTACACTCATCTCCTTTTCAGCTAATTGACCTAGGTGTACTGAATTTGATTTGATTGGATGTCGTAGCGAGCTGTTAAAATTAGCTGCTTGTCAGGTGCGTATACCAAAACTGTTAAATCTTGGTTAGGAAAGTTTTTACGAAAACCTTCGACTAAAGATCTTGCTAAGGTGCGTACTTCATTGGGGCGCACTTGTGAGGAAATCACAACACCAAGTTTGTTGTTGTCGCGCACGTAAGCATCTTTGATCAAACCCCGTGATGTTTGCACAACCCAGTTGCCAAAACTTTGTCCTTGTGGGGTATTGCCTCGCTCTAATTGTGCGGCTATATCTCGATTAACTCCTGGCAAGGTTGTGGTGCGATCGCCTTGAGTTACGCCACCACACGCTGCAGTAATAGTTAACACTAATATCAAGACCAAAGCTACTAATATTTTACGACTTTGCTGCATTAAATTCATGCTTTTTCCTCCAAGAAATTATTGCCACGCTAGACCCACTCTTTTCTTGTTTTCTAGATTTAGGCTCACATTTACTGTTGGAAATATGTTAGTTTTTCCAGGTCGAGAGAACCAATAATTATGAAGCAATTTCTCTAACATTATTATTCATTTTTAAGCAATAAATTCCGCCAGCGCGGACTTTGAGAAATCACGCTTTAGTTTGGTGCGTTTACTAAACTTGTGGTGCTTGTTTTTTAGTAGTGATGTACCCGATTTCACCAATTACTTCTATGTCAAATTAGTTTGTTTAGTCAAGAGTTTTCTTGACTTCATCTTTGACGTCTTCTACAACATTGCGTACTTCACTTTCTGCTTGCTTAGCTTTTCCTTCTGCCTTATCTTTCGGATCGCCAGTTACATTTCCCCATACTTCTTGAGCTTTACCTTCAAGATTTTTAGCAGCTGCTTTGGCTCTATCTTCTATGCTCATTTTTTTCTCCTTTGCTGATGTAAATTATTCTCAAAGTTGATAATTCAACCTTGCTTTTAATTACTGATTACAGATTAGCTAATGTTTTTTGCTGCAGCCTTCCACCAGAGGACATATTATCTATCTATGCAAAAAGAGATAAATAACAACTGTTAATTACAATTAGCAATAAAAAACCCGGTTGATTTCGAACCGGGCTGGTGTATTGTTAAGTATTATTTTTTATCTAATCTAGAAAACCCATTAAATTTTCGGAATCGTCAATATCATTTGGTGCTACCGGACGGTTCCCCATCACAGAATAGGTTTCTGAAATTACCAGCGAACTGGCAGCAATGGGACGAATTCCTGATATATTGATACTATCAACTATTTGAATGTTATTTGCAGTAATGGGGCGAATACCCATAATGTTGATCGTATCCACCACCTGCAGGTTGCTGGCAGAAATAGGACGCAAACCAGAAATAGAAACTGTTTCCGCGACTTGCAAGTCACTAGCAGCAATCGGACGAATACCAGAAACAGCAAGGTTATCGCGTATCCTTAGTTTGCCTGCTGATTCTTGTTGCCCTGTTTTTTCGATATTTGAGTTTTGACCTTGGTTATTTTCAACTTCCACAGTAGTTTCCCCCTTTAGCTTCGCGTACTTTTGCCTAGGATTGTTTTTTTTACCGGTGCTGCTAATAGTCATATATCGCACACCTCTAAATTATTTAGGAATTTTTAGAATATTTTTGAGAAGTCAAAATTTTCCTAATATGTTTAGAGTTTAACTTTAAAAAACATTTTATATGTATAACTTTATCTAGAAGCTATACATAAGTCTTACTAATAAGAAACTTTTTTACAAAAAATGAAGAGACATGAAAAACCTTTCCACACCAGGCAAGTCAGGCTGTGGATTCGGCCTAGAAGGAGATTAGTTACCATAGAATGGGACAATTATAGTAAAACAGTATGATAAAATTTTGTCTTCAAGCTCCCTTTAGTCCTACTGGCGATCAGCCGCAGGCGATCGCTCAACTGGTAGCAAGTGTACAAGCAGGTAATCGTTTTCAAACATTACTAGGAGCTACGGGAACCGGGAAGACATTTACGATCGCATCGGTAATTGAGAAAGTTGGCAAACCAACTTTGGTTTTAGCACATAACAAAACCCTGGCAGCACAGCTTTGTAACGAGCTGCGGGAGTTTTTTCCCAATAACGCCGTGGAATATTTTGTCAGTTACTACGACTATTATCAACCGGAAGCTTATATTCCCGTTACTGACACGTATATAGAAAAAACAGCTTCTATTAACGACGAAATTGACATGCTGCGTCATTCCGCAACGCGATCGCTGTTCGAACGGCGCGATGTGATTGTAGTCGCTTCCATAAGCTGTATCTACGGATTAGGGATTCCCGCAGAGTATCTCAAAGCTGCAATTCCTTTTCAAGTGGGAATGGAAGTCGATCAACGCCAGATTTTGCGAGATTTAGCATCGGTACAGTACAGCCGCAATGATACAGAAATAGGAAGGGGACGTTTTCGCGTTCGGGGCGACGTGTTAGAAATTGGTCCAGCCTACGAAGATCGTATCATTCGCATTGAATTCTTCGGGGATGAAATTGATGCCATTCGTTACGTCGATCCCGTCACCGGTGAAATTCTTCAGAGTTTGCAAGCAGTAAATATCTATCCTGCGCGTCACTTTGTTACTCCCGAAGAACGTTTGGAGCAAGCTTGTGAGGCGATCGCTCAAGAATTAAAAGAGCGCAAAGCTGAACTAGAAGCGGCGGGAAAATTACTAGAAGCACAACGTCTAGAGCAGCGGACGCGCTACGATTTAGAAATGCTGCGCCAAGTTGGTTACTGCAACGGCATTGAAAACTATTCCCGTCACCTAGCAGGAAGAAAAGCAGGCGAACCACCAGAGTGTTTGGTTGATTATTTTCCTAAAGATTGGCTACTAGTAATCGATGAATCTCATGTAACTGTACCGCAAATTCGCGGCATGTACAACGGCGATCGCGCTAGAAAAAAAGTATTAATTGAGCATGGATTTCGCCTTCCTAGTGCAGCTGATAACCGTCCTTTAAAAGCAGAAGAATTTTGGGCAAAAGTAAACCAATGTATTTTTGTTTCTGCAACTCCAGGAGATTGGGAATTAGAAGTTTCTCAAGATAATGTGGTAGAACAGATTATTCGTCCCACTGGTGTGGTAGATCCAGAAATTATTGTCCGTCCTACAGAAGGACAAATTGATGATTTGTTAGGTGAAATCAAAGATCGGGTAGATCGCCAGGAACGAGTGCTGGTGACAACCTTAACCAAACGTATGGCCGAAGACTTAACCGAGTACATGCAAGAACATAGCATCCGAGTCAGGTATTTGCACTCAGAGATTAATCCTATCGAGCGCATTGAAATTTTGCAGGATTTGCGCGATAGTAACTTTGATGTTTTGGTGGGTGTGAACTTACTGCGAGAAGGTTTAGACTTACCGGAAGTTTCTCTCGTCGCAATTTTAGACGCAGATAAAGAAGGTTTTTTACGTGCAGAACGTTCCCTAATTCAAACGATCGGGAGAGCAGCACGTCACGTGCGAGGACAAGCAATTATGTACGCAGATAACCTTACCGATAGCATGCTCAAAGCTATCGAAGAAACTGAACGCCGTCGCGCTATTCAAATAGCGTATAACAAAATGCACGGAATTACGCCGCAACCAATTGTCAAAAAATCGAGTAACGCGATTTTATCTTTTCTAGAGGTGTCGCGCCGGTTGAACGCTCAAGAATTGAAAACAGTCGAGGAACATATAGATGAATTACCGTTAGAAAACATTCCAGAGTTAATTGCTCAGCTAGAAGCACAGATGAAAGAAGCGGCGAAGAAACTAGAATTTGAGGAAGCAGCAAAGTTACGCGATCGCATCAAGCATCTGCGGGATAAATTAGTGGGAAGATAGTCGTCTCAAAACGCCATAATTGAAATCTTGACCTACCTCTTGGCAAAATTTTCATATATTGACTTTAAAAGCAAATCCCTGGTAGCCAAACATGACACCAAGAATTCGAACAACAATACATGTAAATCTTGCTTGGCGTTAACCTTTCTTCCTGCTATGAGCTCCATCACTTTCTAAGCAACTGGCGAAAATTGCTGTTGTTAAGCGGAATTTTTAATTATAAATTCTATTCCCTCTCCAATTGCAGAGTAGTAGTGGAGACTACCACCATGCTTTTCCACAATAATTTAGTGGCTAATAGATAAACCCAAACCCGTTCTTTTTCCAACAGGTTTTGTTGTAAATAAAGACTCAAAAACTTTTGCCTTGACATCTTCACACATCCCTGGTCCATTATCAGCAATATGGATACTAATCCAATCATTTCCAAGCATTTTTGCACTAATTTTTATTTGACTTGATAATTGTATTCATCGAGAACATCAATGGCATTAGAAATAATATTCATAAAAACTTGATTGAGTCGTCTTCATTGGCATGAATGAGATTGCCGTAAATTAAATTTATAATGACAGCTTCCAATAATGTCATTTGTCAAGTTGTTGTCTTCAAACCATTCGCGACTCACAATCAGATAGCGCATTTGTCTATCGAATATGACTGCGGATAAACGAGTGTTCTCTGTAGCTTGGCGTAAAAGCGCTGTGTTTTCCTGCAGAATAATTTCTGCTTGAATGCAATCATTTCTGCTCTCAGCTGATTTCTCGCCATGCTCCACAGTTGTGCTTGCGATTTTTTTGGTCATTCGTCTGAAGGTTTTCTGATTGGAATCGTTAACTCATGATTAATGCTAAATTCTGGCTGAAATTTGAAAATTTCTACTTGTTGGGAGCTTGACGTCGAAAATTGGCTTGACAAAACTATTTTTTTCCTATTGTTTGCCGAGTTTTAGTCAATACAATAGCCAGCTTGTGCTAACCAATTTTTGACTGTGAATACCATGTTAAATTATCAGGATAAAAACGTAAATATGGAAATAATAGAAGACAAAGCAAAATAAATAAAGAATTGCTGTTATTTTCTGAGACTACAAGCCGCAAAACAGTCTTTTGAGCGTAACAAATTCTTCGCTCTTACTATTCCAAGGCTAGTTGTAATTTTGTTTGTGCGATCGCTTGCCAACTAGGAAATTTCATGAGGATATCGTTCGTATCTCATTTGTTATCATAACGTTTTGGAATTTCTTCAATTGCAGATACTTCTTTGTGGTCTTTTTCCCAACAGTTTTTGACAGCAGCTAGCTGTGGTTGTGTTTTTTTAGTCCAACCTTTGCTAAAAACACAAGCAGCAAGTCAAATCAATTTGTTTCAACAAAGCCACCGTGCTAACATGAAGCAATTGATATTATTAATTCCCATTGGTAGTGTTCCCAAGCTAACAATTAAAACTAACATCTATCTGCCAATTGCTGCCGCTTTCTGGGATTTATCATTCGTTTTTCAGTCTGACAGGCTATATTGCAGTTAACCGCTCAATTTAGGAAAAGCATCTGTGTTTCCCCTTTACGACGAGAATCCAACACGAATTACCCCATACTTCACTTATGGGTTGATAGGAATGAACGTTTTAGTTTTTTTCCACGAACTCAGTTTGTCAAATGCGCAATTGGAAGAGTTTTTGCAGCAGTATGCAGTTATTCCCCAACAATTAACTGCTAATTTTGCTGGCGAATGGACAACGTTATTTACGTCGCAATTCCTACATGGCAGTTGGTGGCACCTCATCTCAAATATGGTATTTTTGTGGGTCTTTGGCAATAATATCGAAGACCGTTTGGGTCATATCAAGTATCTAATTTTTTACCTTAGTTGTGGTGCTTTAGCTGCTTTGTGCCAGTATTTTATCAACATGAATTCTACTATTCCTTCCCTGGGCGCAAGCGGTGCTATTTCTGGAATTTTAGGTGCTTACCTAATTCGCTTTCCCCACTCTCAAGTTCTCAGCCTGGTTTTCTTGGGTTTTTTTGTCACCACTATTAGAATACCTGCTATCATACTGATAGGGCTGTTCTTTATCCAGAATGTAATATCTGGTTTTGCTAGTCTGCAGGTAACTGCCAATATGAGTGTGGAGTCAGGCGGTGTTGCTTATTGGGCTCACATAGGCGGTTTTGTTTTTGGAATCATACTTGCTCCTTTATTTGGCTTGTTTAAAAGCGATGATTGGCAGTGACCACCCTCACAGAGTAGCCACTGCTTTCGGTATTGAGCAGCCGAACCAGCTTAAACACCGTGAGATTGCTCTGGCAAAAAGGTTTGCAGACTAATAACGTATTTGAGCAAGCCTTCACAAGCATCAACAAGCAGATCGATCACCTGATGAAATCCCTCTGCACCGCCATAGTAGGGATCCGGGACTTCTTCGAGAGTATGGCAAGAGCAAAATTCACACATTAAGCGCACTTTGTGGTGATATTGCCCGCTAGGGTCAGCAAAGAGGATATCCCGGTAATTTTCCCGATCCATTGCCAAGATCAAATCAAAATCTTGAAAGTCCGATGCTTGAAATTGACGGGCGCGACCGTGCAATCTTATTCCTAGTTTTTGAGCAGCTGCAATGCTCATGCGCCGGTCAGGGGGACTACCGATGTGATAGCCAGACGTACCAGCAGAATCACAAAGAATGCGTCCTTTCCACTCAGTCTGCTGGATCAGGTGATTCATGATATTTTCTGCTGCTGGCGAGCGACAGATATTTCCCAGACAGACAAAAAGAAGCTTGTAAGGCATAGATAAATGTGTGCGCAAGAAGGAGTCACACTTTCAAAGCTTATTGAAAACCAGGAATTTCCAATCCACTGGTCAATTCTTCCATGCGTTCGCGCATAGTAGTAGTGGACTTGTTATAGGCATCTTTCATAGCGGCGGTAACCAGATCGGACAGTACTTCTGCTCCTTCGTTGAGAGCATTTGGGGAAATTTCTACCCGTTTGGGTTCTTGGTTTCCACTTACTATCACCTTAATGAGACCACCACCTGCTTCTCCTTGGATTTCCATTTGCTCCAATTCTTCCTGAAGTCGCTTTGCGCCTTCTTGTACTTGCTGCGCTTTCTTAAAGGCGTCAGCTAGTTCTTTCATTTTTCCTAAACCAAAGCCAAATCCCTGTCCTTTACTCATAATTAATTGTCCACCTGTGGTTTGAGTAACAATTTCAATTCAACAAATTCAATTATAGATGCGGTGTGTAATTTACCTATTTATACTCCTCCTGGATTGTGAATTTTAACAACGATGGCACAATATTACCAAAAGTAGTCATCTTTTCAAGCAACAGCCCAAAGCATGAATTTTGCTTCTCTTTGACTTTGGCATATTTATGCCTTCACAAAAATAGCAATTAGTACAGCTAAAGAGGCGATTGCTTTGCTGTTATTGGATGAATCCTGTATTTGAGCAGTATGCCCGGGGAAAATGAAAATTAAATTATACACGTGTATTTACCCAGGTACGCTTTTCACAAATTCCCTGGAGACTTCTGTTCTGCTCTAAGACTGTACGGAAATCCTCATATTTCCCCTTTTCGATTTAGGCACTCTTGCACAACTTATGAACTTAGAATAGAGAAAGTAAAGTTGTAAAGAAATGTAAGGTTATTCATGGCGGATCAATTAATTCGCGCCACAGCAGCTGATGGTGGAATTCGTGCAGTTGGTGCAATTACAACCCGCTTAACCGAAGAAGCACGACAGCGCCACAGACTTTCCTATGTAGCAACGGCTGCACTAGGACGAACTATGGCAGCAGGCTTGCTAATGGCATCTAATATGAAGAGGGCCGGTTCTCGGGTTAATGTTCGAGTTAAAGGTGATGGTCCTTTAGGCGGTATATTGGTAGACGCCGGGGTAGACGGTACAGTGAGGGGTTTTGTAGAAAATCCTTCCGTGGAATTAGCTCCCAATGAAAAAGGCAAGCTAAATGTTGGCGGCGCAGTGGGAGACGGGTATCTTTATGTTGTCCGCGACGTTGGTTACGGCTATCCGTACTCTAGTACAGTAGAATTGATTTCTGGCGAAATCGGGGATGATGTAGCCCATTACCTCGGAACTTCAGAACAAACACCCTCAGCAGTAGTTTTAGGTGTATTTGTGGGTGCAAAAGGAGTAACCGCCGCCGGCGGCCTGCTGGTGCAAGTGTTGCCTAAAGCAGCTGCAGATGAAGCTTTAATCGAAACTTTGGAATCGCGAGTTGCGGCTCTAAAGGGTTTTACGCCATTGTTGCAAGCTGGTAAATCTCTCACAGAAATTCTTCGGGATTTGCTAGGGGATATGGGACTAGTTATATTTCCCGAAACCCAAATGCTGCGCTTTTACTGTGGTTGTTCTTTTGAGCGTGTTTTGGGAGCGCTGAAAATGCTGGGAGAAACAGAATTACAAGATATGATAGTCAAAGACCGGGGTGCAGAAGCAACTTGCGATTTTTGCGGAACGGTTTACCAGGCAACTGAGGAGGATTTAGCTCAACTGATTGACGATCTGCAAAAGGAATCGGCTCCCGGGTAGTTAGTATTATTTTTTACTTAAAATCCAGATTGGTAATGATATCTAGGGAGAAAAATTCCTGCAAGAGGTAGCTTTTTCATAACCTGAAGGTTACCATGGCAACAACAGAAGTCATCACTGCTAGCAGATCGCTGTGAAATTACTTTGGTGGATGAAGATGACAGAGCGGGATATTTCAGAAAGTTGGTCGCAAGGTCAAGCCAAACAGCCCCATCCGATGACAAGATTATCCCAGCCAACAACAGTTGATGGCAATACTCAGTCTGGCGTACCAGCTAGCGGTTCCAACTCGGAGTCAATGCCTTTGGGAGATCGTCTTCATTTGCAACCGACTTTGCCACCTAATGGAAATTCTAAGCAGCTACCGCGCTGGTTAAAAAGTTGGGTTTTTTGGGCATTATTGTTAACAATAATACCGGGAACTGTGGGATTAATAGCGATGGCAATGTTGCTAAAGTTACCAGCAGCACCCAACTGCCCGTCAATTTTTTGGCCGCTGGCGAGCGCTTCGGTACGTTTGCACTGTGCTCAACTAGCAGCTTCCAAGCAAACGGTAAAAGATTTGTTAGAGGCGATCGCCCTAGTTAAACCATTACCGCAAAGCCATCCTTTGCGCTCGGAAATAGACCGCTTGATTGAAGAATGGTCGCGAGATATTATTCGCTTGGCTGGAGAGAGTTTTCAAGCAGGTTCGTTAGAAGAAGCGATCGCCACAGTCCGCCAAATTCCCAAAGATGTACCCGCATACAAATTGGTAGAAGAAGAAATTGCCAAGTGGCAATCTATATGGTCGAAAGCAGAAAAGATTTATCAACAAGCGCAAGCAGAACTGCGCGCGCAACATTGGCATGACGCATTTATGGTTGCTGCCAAGTTATTGCGGGTAGATAATAAATATTGGGCAACTTTTAAGTATGACGAAATCAACCGTCTCATTGCTAGCGCCCGTGAAGATGCCGACAAGCTAGCTAAAGCTGAAAATTTAGCCCAAAGCAAGAATGTAGAGAATATTCTTAAGGCAATTAAGCTAGCAGAATCAATTGACCAAAACAGTTATCTTTATCAAAAAGCTCAAGAGGCTATTCCTAAATTTGGACGGCAAATGTTGGAATTGGCACAACAAAAATTAGACCAGCGCAATGCTGACGAAGCCATTTCCATAGCCCAAAAAATTCCCCCCGTTACCGGACTGGAATCGGAAAGCGAGGATTTTATTGCTTTGGCAGAAGCACAAAAAAATGCTTGGTTGGGTAATATTGAGGGGTTAGAAACGGCAATTGCCCAAGCTCAGCAAATCGATCCCTCCAGACCAATCTACAGCAAAGCACAGCAGCTGATTGCCCGCTGGCAACTAGAAATTGAAGATCTCGCCAAGCTAGAAAAAGCGCGATCGCTAGCCAGTCTCGGTTCAGTAAGTGACCTAACAGCAGCCATACGAGAAGCACAACAAATTCCCGATGGCAACCCCCGAGCCAAAGAAGCAAAACAACAAATCAATGACTGGGTTACTCAAATACAAACTATTGAAGACAGACCTTATTTAGACCGCGCCGAACAAATCGCTTTATTCGAGGATATCAACTCTTTGCAAGCCGCGATCGCCGAAGCTAGCCAAATTCGTCGGGGTCGCGCATTATACCCAGAAGCACAAAGAAAAATTGCTGCTTGGACGGCTAAGATCGAGCGCATTCAGGATCAACCTTACTTGGATCGAGCTCGGGAATTAGCTAGTATCGGTAATTTATCGCAAGCAATTGCCGTTGCTAGACAAATTGGACCGGGAAGAGCACTTTCTCAAGAAGCACAAGCAGCAATAGACGATTGGCAAGCACAAATTGACGCCAGAGAAAACTGGAAGCAAGCACAAGCAGTCGCACTCGGTGGTAACGCCCAATCCCTCGCCCAGGCAATTCGCCTTGCACAACGGGTTCCCCGTAGCAGTCCCTTACGGGCTGATGTGAATATAGCTATCGACCAATGGAGTCAGCAACTATTACAGATAGCACGCACTCAAGGCGAATCTGATATTCCTGGAGCGATCGAAACAGCCAAATTAATTCCCCGTGGTAGTGCAGCCTACACAGAAGCGCAAGAGCAAATCCGATCTTGGCGCCAGTTTCTCTATCCTCAACCGGTACCATCATTTCAGCTACCAACACCCTCAACCATACAAGAACAAATCTTGGTAAGATAGTTTTTTACTGGGGATATTTTGCTTGGCAATTGAAAATATCCTAGAAATTCCACCTACGCAAATACTTTTGGCTGCAGTCTTTTTTCAAATTTTGATGATTTTTATCAGCGTTGCCGATTTCAGTCTCAAAAAATCTTTTTGATGAGGTAATTTTACTTGTTAATATATAAAAATTAAGATTTTTAATATTAACTATAACCTGACTTCTTTTATCCTCCGGTCAAGTCAACGCTAAACTAGAAGCAGATAACAGCATTAAGAAATTAAAGACACTTGCTTGCAGTTGGACTGCGTATGTTATAAAGAGGATTTAATTGCTACTTAAAGTTAGAGTCTGCTTTTGGCCGGAATTTTTATTCGGCATTATTCGGCATGGGCTGTTATTGACATTAACTATGAGCTATCATCATTTTGATTCAGAAGCAGTAATATGAGAACTATAAAACAACCACGTGCAATCCTGCCAACTAGGGTGGACTGCTATTATATCTGTTTTCCTCGTCGAAGCGAACAGGTTAGTATATAATCCCTGAGCAAGCAGTCAAAAAAAACGAATCGCACCTTGGCACCACCCAAAACAGTTTTTGTGTAACCAGTCTCAATAAATTTCTTGTATTTCCATTTAGAGGCAATAATGGCTATTACTAGTTTTAACAAAAAAAACACTCAAAATCAAGCATGGAAGCAGCAGCAATTGTATCCAGAAGCAACGCTGCTCGAAACTAATTTTGGAGGTGACACCATCGAACTGCCGGATGTTTCTGGTGAAACTTCGATTTGCAATGTCCCCAATCGGGGTCGAGTAGTGGTTTTAATTGATGGTTCCAATTTGTTTTATGCTGCTTTGCAATTAGGTATTGAAATTGATTACTCGAAACTACTTTACCATTTAGCAAAAGGCGGTAAATTGCTGCGGGCGTTCTTCTACACAGGGGTAGATCGCAGCAATGAAAAACAGCAGGGTTTTCTTTTATGGATGCGTCGCAACGGCTATCGTGTTGTCACCAAAGATGTAGTTCAATTTCCTGATGGTTCCAAAAAAGCTAATTTGGAAGTAGAACTTGCTGTAGATATGATGACTTTAGCTCCTTACTGCGATACTGTAGTTTTAGTCAGTGGAGATGGAGATTTGGCTTATGCTGTAAATGCTGTTTCCTACAAAGGAGTAAGAGTAGAAGTTGTCAGTCTGCGTTCCATGACCAGCGAAAGTTTAATTAATGTCGCTGACTGTTTTATTGACCTGGATAGCATTAAAGAAGAAATTCAAAAAGTTTCCCATTCCCATTCTCAAATCAGCTATATGTAGCCTGTACTCCTAGAGCGATCGCGCCCTATCTGCTAGCTAGCTGTAAAGTTGTGCTTCTATTTGCCGTACAACGGTTAGCGCTGAATAACTAACGCCTGCGGTACCCTCACCCGGATGGGTGGAGTCGCCGACCAACCACAAATGCTTGATAGGTGTACGATTGGCAAAGCCAAAAGGACCGAATGTAGATATTCTTTGACCGATCCCACCAACAATACCCTGGTAGCGTGCTGTATAACGAGCGAAGGTTCGGGGTGTAGCTGCTTCTACATGGATGATAGTTTCTGGTTTCAAATAAAAAAATTGAGCCAGACGGGCGATCGCATCTTCTGTATATTTTTTCTTTAAACCTTGATAATCCTCCGTACACCACCACTGGTGCGGATCTACAAAAGATGATGCGATAATTGTAGCTTTTTTTGTAGGTGCACGACCATCGCCGGGACGGCTAACGGATACAAACAAAGAATTATTCTCACCAATCGGACCGCTAGCATCGTACAGAAACTGAAGGTGAGGCGGACATTGAGCGGGAATGGCACTTTCGTCAACACCCAAATACACCACAAAAGCACTGGATGGAGTTGGTAGTTTTTGAACGCGCCTTTTATATCCACGCGGTACTTTATCGCCTAATAGCTGTACCAAATTTTGCACAGTAACATTAGCAATGACTTGGTCAGCTGGTTCTATCCACACTTTTTTTGTTTTTTGATCGCGAATTACAACTGCAGTCGCTTTCCCATTTTCGACTTGAATTTGCTCTGCAGTGTGACGCATCAGCAATTGACCGCCATCTCTTTTGAGCGCTTGTACCAAGCGATCGCTCAGTACTTGCATGCTACCTTGCAAATGAAACAATCCTTGCGGTTTTTGCGATATACTCAACGCCGTCGCTGCGTAAAGCAAAGCAGTTTCCTGAGCACTGACCTGAGAATATAATTTCAGTTGCAAATCTAAAAATGTCCGCAAACGCCGATCCTTAGCCAATCCATAGATACGCAGTGCATCCCCTACTGTTAGTAAAGTATAGGGTATGGTGATTAAGGTATCGGGACGTATTGCTTTCATCAGTTGTAAAAAATCCCAAAGATGACGCGGTGGTAGTACTGGGTTGCGTTTTTGAAATTCCCAACTTGCTTGAAACAATGCTGCTATTAGCTGCCAAAAAGGCTCGCTACCGGGAAACTGCCTTTGGCGTTCTTGTTGCCATTTTTGCGGTTCCGACCAAACATTAACAGGCGTTGTTTCTCCTGGTAAATATACTGCACAAGCGGGATCGCAAAGCGTGGCTTGTGGTAAATCTATATCTAATTCTGAAAAAATACGATGGTGAATCCCCCCTGGTTCTAAACCCGCTACCTGAGTAGCTCCCACATCAAAAATAAAATCCTGGCGCCGAAAGCTGGAAGCACACCCCCCGGGTACTAAGGCTTGATCCACAATCAAAACGCTGTGTCCCCTACGCGCCAATAACGCTCCAGCAGTCAAACCGCCAATTCCTGCACCAATAACGATAATGCGGGATTTTTTGTTGCCAAGAGGATGACTGGACATGAAAATTGCCAAACATTTCTTAATATTTATATGAAAATTTTAATATTTTTCTCAGAAATTAGGAATACAGCCCCATAAGTAACAATTTCCGTCAATATCGAGAAAGCACCTATGTAAGATAGAAGGTACTAGCTCACTCACGATTACCAATGACCTCAACACTGCTGAAATTTGCTCGTTTGAACGCACCAAAACTCCATCAATTGCCAAACGGTTTAACGATCGTAGCCGAGCAGATGCCGGTAGAAGCAGTTAATCTCAGCTTGTGGGTTAACGCCGGCTCAGTCGTAGAAGCAGATGCAATCAACGGCATGGCCCACTTTCTAGAACACATGGTTTTTAAGGGCACTGAGAGACTAAAAAATGGTGAGTTTGAATATCTAGTCGAACAACGGGGTGCTGTTACCAACGCTGCCACAAGTCAAGATTATACCCATTATTACATTACAACAGCTCCCGAAGATTTTGCCGTTCTTGCTCCATTGCAAATTGATGTAGTATTGAATGCTACTATCCCTGAGGATGCCTTTGAGCGGGAACGGTTTGTCATCCTGGAAGAAATTAGACGCTCTGAAGATAATCCCCGCCAGCGAACTTTCTCCAGAGCAATGGAAATAGCATTTTTGCAGCACCCCTACAGACGTCCTGTACTGGGTTCAAACGAAGTTATTTCCCAACTTCAACCGCAGCAAATGCGGGATTTTCATGCTCGTTGGTATCAACCCCAGTTCCTCACAGCTGTGGCTGTAGGTAATTTACCCACAGAACAATTAATAGAAATTATTGCAGAGGAATTTGCGCGCAGCATTGCTCGCCAACCAACAAAAACCAACAACCAACACTTAACTTTTGCTCCCGAACCTCCGTTTACAAGTATTCTTCGCCAGGAATTTACAGACGCAACTCTTCAACAAGCACGATTAGTAATGGTTTGGCGAGTTCCAGGATTGGTCGAACTCGAGAAAACCTATGCTTTGGATGTTTTAGCAGCTATTTTAGGCCACGGACGAACATCCAGACTCGTCAGAAGTTTGCGAGAAGAAAAAAGATTGGTTTCCCACATTTCTGTAAGCAACATCACTTACAAACAGCAAGGAATATTTTATATCTGCGCCCATTGTGCAGTGGAAAATGTAACTGCAACAGAAGAAGCGATCGCTCAACAGATTCGAAGATTGCAAACAGAACTCGTCCAGGATGCGGAAATTGCCAGAGTGCACAAGCGCGTGGCAAATCGCTTTATTTTCGGTAACGAAACACCAAGCGAACGGGCGGGATTATACGGTTACTATCAAACATTAATAGGAAATCTCGAACCAGCCTTTGATTACCCAAATCACATTCAAGCCCAAAATGCAGCTGATTTGATGGTAGCAGCGCAAAAGTATCTACAAAGCGATGCTTACGGAGCGATCGTTCTCAAACCATATTAACCAATTTGGGTTGTAGTAATTAAGCCTACTTGCATCAGAAGATAGATATACTTCAGAATATTGCGAGTGTTTCCAGTTCCAAGAAACGCTCTTATGTCAAGCCGTTACTATTCCCGGAATGATCTGGACTGAAATTGAAACCCATATTAGCCAAGTCACTGGTGAAAAATTCTCCTCATCACAGCGACGCAGTGTCAGTGGTGGATGCATCAACCAAGGTTATGCTGTTGCTGATGGTAAGCGAAGCTTCTTTGTCAAGCTCAACCAAGCATCCCAAACTGCTATGTTTGAGGCAGAGGCGCAAGCGCTGCAGCAAATACTAGATACAAATACCATTCGCGTTCCCCGACCTCTTTGTTGGGGAAGTGCGGGTGATTCCTCTTACCTAGTATTGGAATGGTTGGAAATGGGTTCGGGAGATAGCAAATCTTGGGAACAGATGGGCCGTAATTTAGCAGCAATGCATAAAGCCACCAGTTCTCAAGGATTTGGTTGGCATATGAACAATACCATCGGTTCCA
Source organism: cyanobacterium PCC 7702 (assembly GCA_000332255.1). Lineage (GTDB taxonomy): Bacteria > Cyanobacteriota > Cyanobacteriia > Cyanobacteriales > Nostocaceae > Chlorogloeopsis. Next base: position 1,573,967 of record KB235926.1, read on the forward strand.
CACCCCAAATCAACACTTGGACTTGCAATTGGGCAGAATTTTATACCAAGCATCGCCTGGGTTACCAATTTCAGCTCGCCAGACGTCGGGGTGGCCGTTTTCCGCAAGCAGAAGAATTGCTAGCTGCAATTCCAGAACTGTTAGAAGCACGCAACCCACTACCTTCTTTGGTACACGGTGATTTGTGGGGAGGAAACGCTGGGTTTAGCATCCAAGGAGAACCGGTAATTTTCGATCCCGCCACTTACTTTGGAGATCGAGAGGTAGATATTGCCATGACCGAACTTTTCGGTGGCTTTCCAGCGGCATTTTATCATGGGTACAATCAAGTCTTTCCCTTAGATGAGGGATACCAAAAGCGAAAGAATTTGTATAATTTATACCACATTCTCAATCACTTCAACTTGTTTGGTGGTGGATACGAGTCGCAAGCTAATAGCATGATTGTTAGAATTTTGCGAGCAACTAGCTAAGCGTGCTTTTCTAATTCAGTGTATATACTTAAATAGTGAGCAATAATATACGCTAATCTAAAGGCATGAATTACGAAACTGCTCGCAAATTTCTAATTGACCAAACATTCATCGCAAAGGAAAACACGGAAGAGACCCTTTTAAAGCGCATGCAGCAAGGGAAACCGCCTGTTCCCGGTCAAATTACTTCCATATTATTGGCATTGAAAGTGGTATTCGAAAATCTTAAAGAAGCTACGACTATTGATAAAGAATTAGCTTATGCCTTATACCAGCTTGCGGTTAAGACTCAAATGCTGTTTGCAGGAGGGCGTAAAGCAGGAGTTGAATGGCCCCCCCTACTCAAGGAAGATTTATTAAGAATAGCGATCGCAGCTGAAAGTATTTTTTCCGGTCGCTGGCAAAATTTACATTAATTGTTTGTAATTATCGAGTTTGCAATTGTGCTTCCAGTTTTTCAAGGTCGGACTTGAGCAAAACAGTCATTTGACCAGTGAAAGCTTTACCGTTTCTAGGTTGAGCAATTTCCATCCAATAAGCATAGCGATCGCCTAAACGCAATTGTCCGCGTAAAGCTTCCCGAATGGGAGTTTTGGCAAAACGCGCCGAGTTAATGGTGCTTTGGTTTGGATACTCGTACACTACCTGAGCGTTTTTAAAGTCCTGATAAATATCTAAGCCATAAATTATTCGTAAAGATTCCTCTAAACGCTCAAAATTTACACCGTTGATGGCATCATACATCGCTAGGCGCTCGTTGCGAATGCGGCTGCGGTCTCTAGTAAACCCGATCTTACCAGGAGGTAATACTGATGCTTGAAAAGTGAAGCGCTGAGCTGCTGTGTCACTCTTTTGTATAAAAAATCGCTCGTTATTGCTGGGACGCAAGGTTGGATGTGCTTGAATCCAAGCACCAACTTCTTCTGTGGTTTGTCCTGGTAAGGCTTGAACTGGACTAATAACTAGAGTAGAAAAAACTAAGCAAGGAAAAAGAGAAAGGGGTAGAATCAGAAAGTTCAATACAGATTTTGTGAGCATTTTCTTTTTTTCCAAAGGGGTATTCTTAGTTTTCCCCTCTTAAGGCTACCCTCTTACTAGTAAAATTACGGAATCAAGGCGACCTTGAGCACTTGCCGCGCTTGCATTTCCCAAAATACTTGTTCTAAATCTTTCAACGGACAGCGTTTGCTAATCAATAACTCAAACGGAATCTTTTGACTGGCTAACAGTTCCAGCGCCTTCTTCACAAATTCAGGAGTATTGTGAAATACGCCCTTGAGGGTGAGTTCGCTGTAATGCAGTTGTTGTGTATTGACAGTTATTGTTGTATCCCGGGGACAACCTCCAAATAAATTCACAGTACCACCAGGACGAGCACAAGCGATAGCAGTTTCCCAAACCTTGGGTATACCCGTGGCTTCAATGACTACATCAGCACCCCAACCATTTGTAAATTGTTTAACAACCAGAGGAATATCTGGTTGTTGTCGGTAATTAAATGTCTGCGCAGCACCGAATTTTTGACCAATTTCCAGCCTTTGGTCATGACCGCCAAATAACAATACTTCTACAGAGCAATCAAAAGCTAGCTTGGCTACAAACATAAGCCCGATTGCCCCATCTCCCAGAACTACTACCTTATCTTGGGGTTTGAGATTCGAACGAGCTATCCCATGCAGCACGCAAGCTAATGGTTCGGTCATGGCCGCCAATTCGTCAGATAAATTATCAGGAATCGGCAAGAGGTTTTGTGCGACGATCGGTGCGGGAATTTTTAAATACTCAGCAAAAGTACCGTTATTCCATGTCAAATTTGAGCACAGAGAATATTCTTGCCGCTGACAAAAAAAACAATTTCTGCAGGGAGCAGAATTATTTGCAACCACGCGATCGCCTACTTGCCAATTGGTAACTTTTTCTCCCACAGCCACTATGCGTCCAGCAGCTTCGTGGCCAAAAAGGGTAGGAGGTTTAAGCATTTTGGCATGACCGCCACTACGCCATACTTTTAAATCCGTACCGCAGGTTGTGGCTGCTTTTACTTCGATGACTACCTCTCCAGGACCAGGAGGAGTAGGGTCAGGGATATTTTCCAAACGCAAATCTTCTCGACCGTATAGTAAGGCTGCTAGCACGGCTTTTGACCAATCAATTCGCTTCACCTGATTTTACAACAAATAATAAACCCGGCTTTGCCATCAAAACCGGGTCGTTTCACTCACTCACTGGAAGGGACACCACACCTGCTTAAAACTCGAATTTCTTGATTTTGGGTTTTCAACTTTAGGAATCTACCTTTTGCTGGTAAAGCACTCCTACTTTTGTATTTCTTCCTTCAACCAAGTTAGATAGGTGACTGGTAGTTAGCAGCGGTACTTCTTGTCGGCAAGTCAGACAAAACCAATAGACTTCGCCGTGACGGACATGACGCAAGAGGCAACCACCGCAACAAGGACAAGTGTTGCTTCTCATGCTCATATTGATGTCCTCCTTCCAAAATTTATGGTTTAAAAAGTAAGAAAAAATACTTTAAAACTGGATTTTTGCAGAAAGAATTCGCCCATTTAAATCAAAACGTTCTTTGATAAGTTTTTCGTAAACGGCTTCGTACCCATCGACCATCTGAGTAACGCTAAACTTACTTTCTACATATCTTCGACAATCATGACGGTTTAGTTCCAACGCTTTTGGAATCATTGCCGCCATTTCATCGTAGCTTTGACAGACAAAGCCGGTAACCCCTTGGCCGATCACCTCCGGAACAGAACCCAGATTCATCGCAATTACTGGCGTACCAGTAGCCATGGATTCGATCATCACCAAACCAAAAGGTTCTTGCCAGGTAATGGGGAAGAGGGTAATTGCAGCTTTACCTAGTAATTCGGTTTTCTCGGCGTGATTTATCTCTCCGAGAAATTGAATTTGCTTACCATCTATTTGGGGAGCAATTTCTTGTTCGAAAAACTTAGAATCTACTACATCTACCTTCCCAGCCATTTTTAGGCGCCAACCTGTTTTTTTGGCAATGGCGATCGCATGTTGCGGTCCTTTTTCTGGTGAAAAGCGTCCTAAGAACGCTAAGTACGGTGGTTCTTGGGCTTGAGCAACAAAAGGATAATCTTCTGTACTAATCCCGTTATAAACCGTGCCGACGTAATTCAGATTTTTTATTTGTCTTTGGGCGTTACTGATACTGACGTACGGTTGCTGGTAGTGATGGATGTATATATTGCGGTTGTCCTCTGTAAAATTACCGTGCAGGGTATGTACCGTAGGCGTTGACACCAAACTTGCCAAAGGTAAAGCCGAAATTCCTACATGGGAATGTATTAAATCAAATTCCGCTGCCTGGTGATAAACTTGACTCAGCTCGAGCATTTCGTATGCCGTGTACTCTTTGACCTTGGGATCCAAGCGCAGCGCACGCGGATAAACTGCTTCTAACTTAGCCAAGGTTTGAGAATCCCCGGAAGCGAACAAGGTAACGTCATGACCGCGACGGACTAACTCATCGGTCAGGCGACTCACCACCAGTTCAATTCCTCCGTAGGTTGGAGGCGGAACCCTTTCCCACAAGGGGGCTACTTGAGCGATTTTCATAGATTGTTTTGGTTCAGAAGTGATACAGTCCTCAAAAAGCGGACCTGTAGACATTCAGCAAAGTGAGGCTAGTATTTTTACTCATCCACTTGCATTTTACATCAACCAAACTTACTCCTGGAGGTGCAATTTCGGTCAACCGAATCCGGTAATAGCCCTGCAGCCATTCCAGACCGACAGCTAGGTAGCTGCTAAGCAACCGTACTCTTAGATTACAATTTCTAATTTATAGTTGCATCTATCTTGGGGATCATACAAAATCAGGGTTTTTGTAGTCAAAATTACGAATTTGCAAGGGCGACGAACTCGAAAACTGGGGGTCTGGAGAAAATGAAAAATTAATTACAGTACAAGTCTCTAATGCGGATAAACGACAGTCAAAACAACAGAATAGGAGGAAATGGAAATACTGATAAATAAATTTAGGAAATTTAATAAGTACATCCAACTTAATTATGAGCTATAGAAATCAGTTTATTGCCGTTAATTGCTATAAGTTTATGCAATTATTCCTTGCACGTTGTTGTGCAGGATCTGCAGCATCCAAACAAGAATAACTACAATTTTTGCATATTGCTTTAAGGCTCTTTTAGAGAACTCGATACACAATTAATCCTTGCAAAGGAAGTCAATTTAGCTGAAAAAGACCTTTTGAGTCTTATCATTAATAAATTGAGGAAATGCAAAGTATATTAGTTGCTACCTTGAACAAATGCCATCTATCTACCTTCTAAAACCCTTCTAACTTGTTGCTCATCAAAAACAATTGTGAGTAAATGTCCCGAGACTGTTAAGTGATGAAAATTGCTACTTGGAATGTCAACTCCATTCGCATCCGTTTGCAACAGGTTATTGATTGGTTGATTAAAAATCCAGTTGATGTTCTGTGCATGCAGGAAACCAAAGTTGCGGACGAACATTTTCCGCGATCGCCCTTCGAACAGCTGGGCTATCACATTTATGTTTCTGGTCAAAAATCTTATAATGGTGTCGCCCTGCTCAGCCTCAAAGCCTTACAAGATGTAACTGCTGGATTTAATTCGATTTTGCCAGATCTACCGCCAGAATGGAATCAACAAAAGCGAGTTATAACAGGAGTAATAGATAACATCAGAATCCTTAATCTGTACGTACCCAACGGTGAAGCAGTAGGAAGCGAGAAATATAAATACAAGCTGCAGTGGTTAGCCGTACTGCGCCAATATTTACAAACTCTTTTAGCATCTACAACCAATATTTGCATGTCTGGAGACTTTAACATTGCCTTAGAAGACAAAGATATTCACGAGAAAATAAACACCCAAGACCACATCATGGCCTCCTTACCAGAACGTCAAGCCTTACGAGATATTCTTGCATTAGGATTTGCCGATGCTTTTCGCAAATTCACCAGCGAAGGCGGACACTACAGTTGGTGGGATTATCGCGCCGCTTCCTTTCGCCGCAACTTGGGTTGGCGAATCGACCATCACTATCTCACACCAGCCTTGTACGAGCGTGCAAAAAGCTGCACCATTGATATTACTCCCAGAAAATTACCCCAACCAAGCGACCATGCACCAGTAACTGTGGAATTTTAAAATACAAGGAAACAGCACCTAATATCCAATATCCCATACTCAATCCAAAATCTTTATGTTTTTAGTAACTGGAGCAACGGGAGGAATTGGTCGTCGCGTCGTCCGACTGCTACGCGAACGGGAAACGCCCGTGAGGGCTTTTGTGCGCCTGACTTCGCGCTATGGGGAGTTAGAACATCGAGGCGCTGACATCTTCATCGGTGACTTACAACAACAAAAGGATATTCAAAAAGCTTGTCAAGGCGTTCAGTACATTGTCAGCGCTCATGGTTCTGATGGTAATCCTTTAGCTTTAGATTACCGCGCTAATATCGAGCTAATTGACCAAGCAAAAGCTAACGAAGTACAGCATTTTGTCTTTATTTCTGTGTTAGGAGCTGAGCGAGGGTACGAAGACGCTCCGGTGTTCAAAGCAAAAGCAGCTGTAGAACGATATCTCCAAAGCAGTGGCTTAAATTACACTATTTTACGTCCAGCTGGATTAGCATCTAATTTGCTGCCTTTAGCAGAACGATTTCGGGACACGGGAATATATTTGCTAATTGGCGATCCTAAAAACCGAACTTCAATTGTTAGTACTGACGATCTAGCAAGGATGGTAGTGGAATCAGTAACAGCTGCAGGCGCTCGCAATCAAATATTACCAGTTGGGGGACCAGAAATTTTATTGCGAGAGGATATTCCCCGAATTTTGGGTCGTATATTTAACAAGGAGCCGATAATAATTAACTTACCAATATTTGTCATCGATGGATTGCGCGGTGCCTTAGCTTTTGTCAATCCTCAATTGCAAAAAAACTTAGGTACCTTTCGAACTTTACTTGCCAACGAATTTTTCTGCACGAACGAACAAATTGCTAGGCTAGAGGGAATTTTTGGCTGGAAGTTGGAAACGCTGGAAAACTTCCTCCGGCGCTATTTGGCAGTTTAAATAGCCAGCGGGGATGAGGAATAAAGCCCATCCCCAAAATGATTGTTGCCCACACTTGCTACCTAATCTCAAATCCAGATGATGAAATTTTCTTTGCTTGCAAATCCCGTACAAGCACGTCAAACCAAACAACAATTTGCGCAACCAGACGAACAACTATCTTGGGAATTGGGTAAAGCGGTAAAAGAATTACCGCCGCTGTACACAAGATTTTTAGCAGGAACAATCAGCATCATCGTCTTTGGAGCAATTGGCTGGGCCCATTTTTCTGAAGTAGATGAAGTAGCAACAGCATCAGGAGAGTTAATTGCTTCTGCTCAAGTACGACCGGTGACATCTTTGGGTAATGGCTTTATTGTGGCAGTAAAAGTCAAAGAAGGCGATCGCGTCCACAAAGGTCAAGTTTTAATTGAACGCGACCCAGATTTACAACAAGCTGATGTTACGCGCTTGGCTAAAACGATCGCTTTGATACAACAAGATTTACAGCGTTTGGATGCAGAACGCAAGGGAGTAATTACAACCACCGCTACCCAACTGCAAGATCAGCTGTTGGCTTCCCGCTTGCAAGCCTATAAAGCACGCCAAGCTGCAGCGCAAGCAGAAGCAATTCGCCAAGCAGCAGTAGTAGAACAAGCAAAAGTGCGCCTGACTCGCTTGCAAGATAATTTAAATAATGCTACTGCCGGTGTTTCTAATGCCAAAATCAACCTCGCTAATGCTCGAAAACTGCAACAAAAAGTTATAAACAACCAAGCGATCGCTCAAAAAAGAGAACAAAGCCTGCGCAACCTCACCAACTCCGGTGCTTTACCGCGACTGGATTACCTAGATGCTCTAGAGAAACTCAACCGCGCTCGTGCGGAAATTACTAGAGCTAATGATGAAGTAACTAACGCCCAAAATAAGCTCACAGAAGCACAAGATAAAGTTACATCCCTAGAAAAAGATATTGCTGCCCAAAACGAAGAAATTCTCCAAGCTCAAGCAGCCTATCAAGCAGCACGTACTCAAGTAGCTCGGATTGCATCTGAACGTCAAAGCGAAATCTTAACTCAAATTCGTCAACGCCAAGAGGAACTTACCAACCTGCAAGGTCAGCTGGATAAAGCACAAAAACAGCGGCAAAAGGAAATTATTACAGCTGCCATTTCCGGTACTGTCTATGGCATAAAAGCGACGAAAGGACCTGTACAAGCAGGCGAAGAATTACTATCAATTCTGCCAGATAAAGAAGAACTGCTTTTAGAAGTAAAAATCCTCAATCGCGATATTGGCTTTGTTCGTCCAGGAATGAAAGCAAAAGTGAAAATGGCTACTTTCCCTTTTCAAGAATTTGGCACTGTTGATGGTGAAGTAGTAACAGTCAGCCCAAACGCAATCGCCGATAGAGAATTAGGCTTGGTTTTCCCTGCCAGAATCAAACTCAACAAACACTCTATCACGGTCAGGGGCAAACAAGTGCAATTTACCCCTGGAATGGCTGCAACCTGCGAAATTATCACCAGGAAAAAGTCCATTTTGACTTTTATCTTAGAGCCGGTAACCCGCAGGTTCAGTGAAGCATTTTCCCTACGGTAGACCTGCTCCAGCTATATAAGCATTCAGTTTTCTCACCTAGACTTTTTCCAACACAAAGCTAGTTTCATCCTCATCCTTTGTACTGACATAACTGTTATCTGTGAAATTGCTTTTGTACTCATTCCAAAATTCTGACCATGTTGGGGAATTGAAAAACACGCGCTGGTGATTTTCATTTGTGAAACCAAGGCTACTACTTGTATCGCTACTGCTCAAGCCCTGGGTTGAGAAACTTGAAATCCCAATCCAGTCATTATTATAGCTAAAGCTAGCAGCCTTATTGTCTCTTACCGGACTGCTACGAACAGCGGTTGAGAAACTTGAAATCCCAATCCAGTCATTATTATGCCTAAAGCTAGCAGCCTTATTGCCTCTCACCGGATTGCCATCAACAGTAAAAGTAGTAAAAGTTGCAGCTTGGGTAGCATTTCCCCCTGTCTGGGTGAGAATCTGGCGTATTTGGGGAGCTGTCAAGTTGTGGTTAGCACTAAGCATTAAAGCAACCACACCAGCAACATAAGGAGCAGCCATGGATGTGCCGCTGTATGATGCGTATTGATTACCTGGTATTGTAGAGTAAACCTTAACTCCCGGTGCTGTAACGTAAGCTAAGGGATTTTGTCCAGCTCGATTGGAAAAATCAGCCATGTTTTTATTCTTATCCACAGCTCCAACAGCAATTCCCCAGCGATCGGCGTAACGAGCAGGATATCCTGGTGAAGACTTACCATCATTACCAGCTGCCATGACCACGGTGACGTTTTTACTGCTGGCATACTCAATAGCTTGCTCGATAGTACTGTTAGGATATGCTCCCCCTAAACTCAGGTTGATGACATTTGCTCCGTGAGCTACTGCATAGTAAATACCATTAGCTATAGAAGTATAAGAACCAGAACCATCATCGTTGAGAACTTTTATCGGCATGATCTTGGCGTTGTAAGCAATGCCAGTAACGCCAAAACCATTGTTTTCTCCTGCAATAATACCAGCAACGTGAGTACCGTGGCCGTTTCTGTCCATAACATCGCTGTTATTGTTAACAAAGTTCCAGCCGTGAATGTCGTCTATATAGCCATCACCATCATCATCTAGACCGTTACCTGCTATTTCCTGAGAATTAGTCCAAATATTATCTTTCAAATCAGAGTGATTGTAGTCTACTCCTGTATCTAAAACTGCCACAACTACTCCCTGACCGGTGTATCCTTTGGTCCAAGCTTCTGGTGCTTTGATTAAATCTGCTCCCCAGTTATTTCCACCCAGGTTGGGAACATCAGCAAAGGTATTTTGACCGACTGCTTTAGCTACGGCTGCTGCTGCATTTACCAAACCATAGCCAGAAGTAGGATTGTATCCTCCGCCTTCTTTAGCAGTAATAGTTTTTGATTTAGAATTTTTACGTCGCTGTGTATCAACCTCCAGTTCTAAAGGATTTTCCCTGACTTTGAAACTGCTACAACCTTGGAAGCGTAAGTTGTCATTTTCTTGAAAATTCAGGCTCTGAACTGAGGAGATGGAAGTGACGACATTCAATTGTTTAGTATCAAATAGATTACTCCCATAATTCGGAATGGGCATTAGTTTATTCTCCTCTCAAGATGTGGAAATAGCAGGAGTGAAAATATTTTCAACAGTAGATTCTTGCTCTTGGTAAATAATTAATCCATAATTACATATAAAAATGCTAAATTTCTTACAAATAATTTTCTTAATTGTATTTTTTGAAAATTTGAAAATATCAACAATAAAATGTATATAGCATGACTGAATTATTGGGAAAAATTGCAGATGTTTTCTTTAATTAATCCTGTTAATCCCTATTTAGTAGGAGTGTCGCTAAATACAATTTTGTTAATTGTCGCCTGGATTACTCCTAAAAAGCTACTCACAAATGCCGGATTACTTCATGCTTGGTTGTTGGGTGTTTTGATTTGGGGAACATTAAATTGGCAAGGGTATGTGATTGTGATGTTTTATTTTCTTGTCGGTTCTTTGGTTACGCGTGCAGGTATGGCGCAAAAGGAAGCGGAAGGTATTGCGGAAAAGCGTTCTGGAGTAAGAGGACCAGAAAATGTCTGGGGTTCTGCTTTAGTAGGAACCCTATGTGCTTTGGGAGTAGGAATGATAAATTCAGGAATTATTTCTATTCCCCAATCTTTGGTTTCTAGCATCCAATCCTTACTATTGTTGGGTTATGTAGCAAGTTTTAGTACCAAACTATCCGATACCTGCGCCAGCGAAGTGGGTAAGGCTTACGGTCAGAGAACTTTTCTGATTACCAACCTACAGCCCGTACCAAGGGGAACAGAAGGAGCAGTAAGTTTGGAGGGAACTGTAGCAGGTATTGTCGCTTCTGTGGCGATCGCCATTGTTGGTTGGGCAGTGGGCTTAATAAAAGTATCAGGCATACTATGGTGCGTGCTGGCAGCATTCATTGCTACTAACTTAGAAAGTGTGATCGGAGCAACCATGCAATCAAAATACAGTTGGCTAACTAATGAATTAGTCAACATTTTGAACACGTTTATCGGTGCTAGCGCAGCAATTTTATTGGCTTGGTTGTGGATGATTACCGTTGCCCAATAATTGCCCTTTTTCCAAAATAATGGCAAGTTATTTCCCGAAAAAATTAGCTTCAGTATTTCCGGAGACAGTTGATTTTTTGAGATAAAATAAACTGTGTGTATCTCTCTATTTGTATGCAAAATTTATCATTTTTACATGTAGATGACCAACCTATTTCTCTAGAAAAGGTAGTAAAATATCTGCAATTTTCTGGTAAATTAGGACATTTTATCGGAGATATTTTACGTCACTACGTGATTGAACAAGAGCTAAAAAAAAGGGAAGATATTAGTATCAGTCCTGCAGTAATAGAACAGGCAATAATTGATTTTCGGCTCCAAAATAAACTAACGGATCCTAATATTTTTCAAGAATGGCTCAAAAATAACGGTACAGATTATGAAACATTTCATGCCACAATTGCTTTTAGCTTCAAGTTAGAAAAATTAAAAATTGCAATTACAGAATCAAAGCTACAAGAATACTTTATAAAACGGAAAATTTTCTTAGATCGCGTAGTCATTTCACGAATCATAGTCGACAATCGAGAATTAGCTGAAGAACTGCACGCCCAGATCGAGGAAGGAGCTAGCTTTGAACAGTTAGCGAAAGAATACTCCCTCACAGACGATCGAATTGTGAACGGAATGATGGGACCAGTTAGTCGGGGAAGCATACCCGATCGCCTCAGAGCAGCAGTAGATAAAGCCAGTCCTGGAGAGGTGGTAGGACCCGTGGAGTTAGAAGAGCGCTATGGTTTGTTTCGTGTGGAACAATTTTTGCCAGCTTCCCTAGAAGATACTCAACTAAGGCAAACGCTACAAAATGAGTTGTTTGAGAAATGGCTAGCAGAGAAAATTCAAAAGCTGACAGTCAAACTACAACTGAAGTAAACCAAAGAAATGATGAATCTTTTCATGCAAGGGTGCTAGCCTCTTTAGCTTGGAATCAACCTCCGCTGTGCTGGTTAAATTCCCAACAGCAAACTTTGTTGAAGCAGCACTCAGAAATTAAGTCTTTTCGTTTAGGAGAAAAAATCTGGTCCGAAGATGAGACCGATTACCAATATGCGATCGCTTCTGGGAAAGTCCGCTTTCGGGAACAAGCAACTGGTAAAGTATTAGCAATTTTAGAAGCGGGCGATTGGTTTGGCTGTTTGCAAAAGCTACCTTCTTTTGGGAAATATAAAGCTATAGCTGCTAGTAAAGATGTGGTGGTGGTACGCTCTCATGCAGCAGTGTGGGTAGAACTTTCCACACCACAGATACAGGAGTTTTGGCAAAGTTGCAAACTACACAAAAAAATCGCCAGTCAAGAAGAACAACAGCAAAAGACTCTGACAAGCGAACTAAAAGAAAAAAATAGGAGCACGGTTGCTGTGGCAACTTCTTTAGCGCCTTACCAAGAAAGTTATCCTTTTGTTTTTAGCCACAACACAGCTGCTGCTTGTTTAACGATGGTGGCGCAACAGCTGAACAATCCGGTGAAATTGGAATGGGTGCAGCGCCAGTTGAGAGGACAGCGCCCAAAACACGTAGTAGAAGCAGCGGAAAAGCTAGGTTTAGTATTGCGGCGATTGCAAGTAAATTGGGCTGATTTGCAGCAGTTATCATTTCCGGTTTTGCTACCTTGGGGCGAATCAACTCGAAATCAAGAAAGTTGGGTAGTTGCTTATGGCGTCAAAGGCGATCGCCTGATAATTGCCAATCCTGTCAATTCCGCTTGTGAGTGTGAAGTTTTGCCGCAGTCAGTGGTACAAAAGTACTGGAACGGCCAGTTGTGGCAGGTAGAACTAGTTCAAAAGCAAGACAAATTTAATCTTAGTTGGTTCCTACCGGCGGTATGGAAGTACCGAAGATTGCTTGTAGAAGTACTGTTAGCGTCCTTGACGTTACAAGTTTTGGGGTTGGCAACACCTTTATTTACCCAGGTTGTCATCGATAAAGCCATGGTGCAGGAGAGTTTGGCTACTCTTGATGTTATGGCAGTGGCACTGCTTTTGGTAGCATTATTTGAAGCAGTACTCGGTATTTTGCGACTATTTATATTTACCCATACCGCCCGGCGTTTAGATTTGAGTTTATCAGCGCAGTTATTTCGCCACTTGATGCGCTTGCCTTTAGCTTATTTTGAATCGCGGCGAGTAGGAGATACAGTTGCTCGCGTGCAAGAGCTAGAACAAATTCGTCAATTTCTTACAGGTACAGCTTTGACGGTAATTTTAGATAGCATCTTTGCTGTGGTATACCTAGCACTGATGTTTTACTATAGTATTTCCCTTTCACTAACAGCGCTAGCGGTATTGCCGTTATTTGCCATCTTGACATTAGTAGCAACGCCAATTCTCCGCCATTGGCTCAACGAAACCTTCAACCGCAGTGCAGACAGTCAATCATTTCTTGTGGAAACAGTGACTGGCATTCATTCTGTCAAAGCACACGCAGCAGAAGCAATAGCGCGCGATCGCTGGGAGGGATTGTTTGCTCGTTTTGTTCGTACAGGCTTCAAAGCTTCCACCACCTCCAACATTAGCAGCAATATCGGTGACTTTCTCACCAATTTTTCCAACTTGCTAATTCTTTGGATCGGAGCTAAGTTAGTCATGGAAAACAAACTGACTATCGGTCAGCTTGTAGCGTTTCAAATGCTGTCAAGCAGAGTAACCGCGCCGCTGCTACGCTTGGTGCAGTTGTGGCAAAACTTCCAACAAGTTTTACTTTCTGTAGACCGAATAGGCGATATTCTCAATGCAGCTCCAGAAGCTGAAGCAGGAACTGGTTTAGTTTTACCGCCTCTGAAAGGAGAAGTTATCTTCGAGCAAGTTTTCTTTAGCTATCGACCAAACACAGAACCTGTGTTGCGGGGAATTTCTTTTCACGTTCAACCAGGGCAATTTGTAGGTATTGTGGGACGCAGTGGTTCTGGTAAAAGTACCTTGTCTAAACTTTTGCAGCGCCTTTATCAAGTAGACTCGGGGCGTATTTTGATAGATGGTTTTGACATTAAAAGTGCCGATTTGGTTTCTTTGCGACAACAAATTGGCGTTGTTTTGCAAGAAGATTTTTTATTTAATGGCTCGATTCTGGAAAATATTACCCTTGGTAACTCGGACATTTGTGCCGAACAAGTGGTAGAAGCAGCCAAACTCGCTGTTGCTCATGATTTTATCAGTGAATTACCCCAGGGGTACGAAACCAACGTCGGCGAACGCGGTACAGCTTTGTCTGGCGGACAGCGACAACGCATTGCTTTAGCACGTCTATTTCTTTGCCAAGCACCGATTTTGGTTTTAGATGAAGCTACCAGCGCTTTGGATAGTGAAACAGAGCAACAGGTATTGGAAAATCTTCAAAAGGTTTCTCAAGGAAGAACCGTGTTTTTGATTGCTCATCGCTTTGCTCCTCTCAAACGAGCAGATTTGATTTTAGTGTTAGAAAAAGGTATCCTTGCCGAGTGCGGTACTCACTCTCAGCTGCTGCAACAAAAAGGTTTGTATTGGTCGTTGTATCAGCGACAGCAATTAAATATATAGGTAATATTTGCTTTATGGGAGAGAAATTTGCCTCAGTTTGGGGATAGTTGCAATTTGAAGCTTGCAGCAGTTAACTTTCTTGTTAAATACTGCTGTTGTCATGCAAAAGCGCCAGCTACTAGTTAGCTAGCGCCTCCTGAAAAGAAATAGTTTGCTAATTTAGCATGCCAAGGAAAATTCGCCGATCATTTTCACTTCTGGTTCTAAAACAATCGACCAGCGTTCCTGGACTCGCTGCTGAACGTGACGAATTAAGTTAAAGATATCCCAAGCGCTGGCACCACCGCAGTTGACAATAAAATTAGCATGGCGTTGGGCTACTTGGGCTTTGCCGATTTGATAGCCTTTCAAACCGGTTTGTTCAATTAACCAACCGGCGGCGTAGGGTTTGGGATTGCGGAAAACGCTGCCACAACTTGGTAAGTGGTAAGGTTGAGTTGTCAGTCGGTGCTGTTTGTGCTGCTTGGTGATTGCGATCACTTGTGCAGGATCGGCGCCTGGTTGTAATTGCAAAGTGGCCTGGGTGACTATGCGATCGCTACCTTGGAGGATGGAGCTACGGTAGCTGTAGCCCAGCTGTTCGCGATTTAGTGTCTCCAGCTTGCCGTCAGGTGTGAGTACTTGAGCGCTGACCAGGATATCTGCAATGCAGCTGTTATGTGCTCCTGCATTCATGACTACAGCACCTCCCACACTTCCGGGGATACCGACGGCCCATTCTAACCCTTGCCAGCCGAGTTCTGCAGCTGCCCATGCCAGAGCAGGTATTGATTCTCCTGCAGCGAGGGTCACTTGTCCTGTTTCTGGATCAAAGTGTCGGTAGCGCAGGTGCCGGGTGGCAATTACCAAGCCTGGTATACCGCGATCGCTAACTAATAGGTTAGAACCTGCTCCCAGTATGGTTACTGGTAAATCATGTTCTTTAGCAAAATTAACACTTGCTTGCAACGCTTCTATATTGCGGGGAGCTACATACCACTGGGCAGGTCCGCCGACTCTGTAGGAGGTAAATCCTGAAAGAGGGACTTGCGACCTAATCGTGCAATCTGTATTTGGCAAGTATATTTCCTTACTTTCGATATTGGCACTTACACTAGAAAGATAGCAGACATCTATGGCTGCCTGGGAGCTTTTCATATTACCAAAATTGAGTCTAATTTGACATTTAAATCCGTAAAATAACGGTCTTTTTGCAGGTAGAAACTAGGATGGAACTGTTTACGTTTCCGCAAGAAATTTTATTTCCTCAGGATATAGCGGTAGCTGGCTGTCGAAGTTTAGCCATCAGGTCTGGAATTACTTGATTCAAATTGCCAGCTCCCAAAAACAGTGCCATGTCTCCTGGGCGCAAAATCTGCTGTAAACAATCGCACACAGAGGTGAGGGTTGGTTGATAGTGAACTTGCGGATGATGCTTGGCAACTTCTGCTGCTAGAGTTTCGCCGCTCACCTGTCCTAAATTTACCTCACCAGCGCTGTAAATATCAGTGAGGATCACGACATCAGCATGAGTAAAAGATTGGGCAAATTCTTCTAAAAATGCCAACGTGCGACTGTAACGATGGGGTTGAAATATTGCTACTATTCTTTGTCTAGGTCTGGCTTGCAGGCGCGCAGCTGCAAGAGTGGCGCGAATCTCACTGGGATGATGGGCGTAATCATCAATAAATACGATTCCATCTACTTCGCCTCGCAACTCAAAGCGACGTCTTGCACCTTCAAATGTCGCCAGCGCCTTGGCAATCTCTCCAAATTCTAAGGCTAATACTCTACCTACAGCAACTGCTGCTAGGGCATTACTGAGATTGTGACGGCTAAGCAAGCGCAATTTTAATACACCCAAGGCTTTACCCTGCTCCCATACTAAAGCAGTGGTGCCGTCGGCACGATAATCTACGTTGGTAACGGTATAGTCAGCTCCAGTTTCAGGATGCAAACTATAGGTAATATGTGGTTGCAAACGCTCTCGTACTGTGGCGCAATCTATGCTACCGATGAGAACTTTACAACCTTTAGCAAAGGTCTGGAAAATTTCAATTACTTCTTCTAAGTTGCCGTAGCGATCGGGATGATCGAGTTCTATGTTGGTAACAACGCCAATTTCTGGAGCGTGTTTGACCAAAGAACCGTCTGACTCGTCAGCTTCTGCTACCAGATAGCGACTTTGTCCCAGTCGCGCATTTCCTTCCCAAGCATTAACTTCGCCACCTACCAAAATTGTTGGGTCTAGCCCGGCTTGCAGCAGCATGTAGCCAATCATGCTACTGGTAGTGGTTTTGCCGTGGGTACCAGCAACTGCTATGCTGTAATACTGAGAAATTAAAGCTGCCAAAACGTCAGAACGATGAAAAATCGGGCAACCTAATTCTAATGCTGCTTTATATTCCAAATTATTTGTATTAATTGCCGTAGAACAAATCACCTGGGGTAGTTGTGCAGGTGAAGAAGCTTCCTTTGCTTTGGGGCAAAAGAATTCCAAATTACTTGCTTGTTGTTTATCAAAAATATGAGTTCCGATAGATTCTAACCTGCGAGTAATGTGATTTGGGCGAACATCTGAACCAGAAACGGGTAAATGACGTTTGGTAAGCACGTAGGCCAAAGCAGACATGCCAATGCCACCAATACCGATAAAATGAAATGGTCTACCGCTAAAGTCTACTAAATTTTTCATTGATTACTCCTCTTACACCACACCACACAATAATCACAAATGACACGCGTATCATAACAGGTATTTGTTTTTTACCGATACTACCTCTGTATAAATTTCATGTCTGAGATAATATGCAAATTGTTAGGTTCAGATTTTAGTAGTTCAGAATGATTTTAACCTCGCTTTTACCTTATTAAACTCATATTATGTTTATTCTGCAAATTTCTGTCTAATCGGGAAATCAACTGCTGTATTTGGATACACAACTTCTAGTTTGTTTTTTGAGATTAACTACAATACTAAAAGTTGGTAACCAAATTGCTTGGGATATTGAATCAAGCCAAACAAGTAAGTGGATGCGGCAAGTAGCAATTTTTGGTGGCACCTTCGATCCCGTTCATTGGGGACATCTGATTGTAGCCGAAACGGCTTTGTACCAAGTATCCCTGCAACAGGTGTTGTGGGTGCCATCTTACAATCCTCCCCACAAGAAAGCGGCTTCCTTCCAACATCGTTTGGCGATGCTGCAAATGGCAATTGCGGACAACCCAGCTTTTAGCATTTCGCTAGTTGAGCAAAAGCGATCGGGAAGTTCTTATGCCATCAATACTTTGATTGACTTATCCGAAGTTTATCCCAATACTCGTTGGTATTGGATAGTTGGTTTAGATACTTTCCAAACCTTACCCAATTGGTATCGCGGACAGGAATTAGCACAATTATGCGATTGGTTAATCGCACCCCGCATCCTCAATTCTAAGGATATAACTCAAAGTGAGTTAATTTGTCAGCAAGTAGAGCAGCAACTGGCTAAACAGTCAACCGTTATACGCTGGCAATTATTGCATATCCCTTTAATTGGGCTTTCGTCAAGTCTGATCCGAAAATTTTGTCGCCATGGCAAATCCCTTCGCTACTTGGTACCGGAATCTGTCAGAAGTTATATTGCTGCTGAGAATCTCTATGCCAATTCTGGAGAGGAGAATTAACTTTTTTTTTGGGATCTAACGTTTTATAGTTATAAATACTCCCTCTTTGCGATATGATCGGGGTCAACATAAGATTTAATTAGGCATATATACAGAGGGCAAGACGCTGTGATTAGAGTTGCTATCAACGGTTTCGGGCGCATCGGGCGTAACTTTATGCGCTGCTGGTTGGGTAGAGAAAATAGCAACATCGACATTGTTGCTATTAACGACACTTCAGATCCTAAAACCAACGCTCACCTGCTGAAGTATGACTCGATGCTGGGGAAGTTAGATAATGCTGAGATTACCGCCGATGATAACTCGATAATAATTAACGGCAAGACTGTTAAATGCGTATCCGATCGCAACCCAGAAAACTTGCCCTGGAAAGAGTGGGAAATCGATCTCGTCATCGAAGCTACAGGCGTGTTTACCTCCAGAGAAGGCGCGCTTAAACACATCAATGCTGGAGCCAAAAAGGTTCTAATTACTGCCCCTGGCAAAAACGAAGATGGTACTTTTGTCATCGGCGTCAATCATCAGGAATACGACCACGACAAACACCACATTATCAGTAACGCTAGCTGCACCACTAACTGTTTGGCTCCCATTGCCAAGGTGTTGCACGAAAAATTTGGCATCATTAAAGGAACGATGACCACCACCCACAGCTACACAGGCGATCAGCGTTTACTTGACGCTTCCCACAGAGATCCGCGCCGAGCACGCGCTGCAGCTCTAAATATTGTACCTACCTCTACAGGTGCAGCGAAAGCAGTAGCGCTGGTGCTTCCGGAATTGAAAGGAAAGCTCAATGGTGTGGCTTTGCGCGTACCCACTCCCAACGTTTCCATGGTGGATTTTGTGGTGCAGGTGGAGAAGCAGACTATTGTAGAAGAAGTCAACGAAGTCCTCAAAGATGCTGCTGAGGGCGATCTCAAAGGAATTTTAGAATACAGCGAACTACCCCTGGTCTCCTCTGACTATCGAGGTAGTAATGCTTCCTCGATTGTAGATGCAAGCTTGACAATGGTTATGGGCAGCGACATGGTCAAGGTTATGGCTTGGTACGACAACGAGTGGGGATACAGCCAACGCGTTCTCGACTTAGCAGAATTGGTAGCGCAAAAGTGGAAATAGTGTTTTTTAATGGTTAGTAGTTTTAAGGACCAACTACTTATCTATTAACTGCTAACCAAAATGTTGAAATCCTCGATTCAGGCTTAAAACTTTGTCGAGGATTTTTTTACTTTCGTCGTGTAACAGTACGGTTGATCCTTCTGTAATTCTTCCCACAATCCTTGCGTTTTTATCTAATTGTTGCACGAATTGCTCGGCTAACTGCTTTGGCAAACACAATACTAATTCAAAATCTTCGCCGCCGTAAAGAGTATATTCTAGTATTTGCTCGTTAGTTAACCAACCTTGAAAAGCTTTTGGGAAAGGTATTTGCGTGTATTCAATCACAGCGCCAACACCGCTAGCACGGCAAATTTGTATGACAGCATCCGCCAAACCATCGCTGCTGTCCATACCGGCGACAGGAGAAAGCTTAGTAGAAAAGGCGTGAGATTCCAAAATTTGCCAAAGAATTGGTAATACATCTAACCTTGGTCTGGGACGCTGGTGGGCGCGGATTAAAGCTTTTGTGTCTTCCTCGCTGAGACTTGTTTGTAATTCGGGATGTACAAGTAATTCCAAGCCAGCGCGAGACGCACCGTGAACACCGGTGACTACGATCGCATCTCCTACTTTGGCTTGGTTGCGTCGAATTATACGGTGGGGATAGGCTTGACCAATAGCAGTAATAGCAACGGTGATTACCGGCGATCGCACTACATCACCGCCCACAATAGAAGTGTTGTACTGTTGCAGGCAATCCGTTATTCCCCGATACAATCTCTCCACCCAACTAACACAAACACTGCCAGGAAGTCCCAGTCCTACAGTAATTCCTAACGGAGAAGCTCCCATTGCCGCTAAATCTGATAAGTTAGCAGCAGCAGCTCGCCAGCCTGCATCTTCCGCTGATGTAGTAATTTCACTAAAGTGAACGTTATCAATTAATACATCAGTAGTAACGACTAAAGATTGCCCTGGTTGAGGAGAAATAACCGCCGCGTCATCTCCAATAATTTCTGGCGGACAGTAGTCGTGTAATATTTTTAATAATCCCTGTTCGCCCACATCTTGAACTCGTAAGGAAGATAATTCACTATTCACGATCGAGTCAAAAATATCAGAATCCCCAATTTTGCTAGTGCAAGTTAGGAATTAGTAGCT
This sequence comes from cyanobacterium PCC 7702, assembly GCA_000332255.1. Classification (GTDB taxonomy): domain Bacteria; phylum Cyanobacteriota; class Cyanobacteriia; order Cyanobacteriales; family Nostocaceae; genus Chlorogloeopsis. Next base: position 1,594,142 of record KB235926.1, read on the forward strand.
AGTGGTTGATTTTGCCACTAACTACTCATCGCTCAGCAAAAATAGCACTGCGTATAACAACTACGCTTGCTGAGGTTCAACTAAATTTTCTGCTCCTTTGACAACTTTGGCCGATTCTATTTTGTCACCAGCCTTTAATTTTCGCAAAACTTCCTGACCCTCGGTGACGTAGCCAAAAACAGAGTAACGACCATCTAACAAGTTTCGTCCTGCTGGTGTCAGTTCTGGTTCGTAAAGAAAGAAGAAAAATTGCGAAGAACCGCCGTTATTGTCATTTTCAGGACGAGCCATGGCCACCGTGCCATAGGCAGAAAATGGCAAAACTGGTAAATCTGTGTAACGACCGGCTTGTTCTAAGGTAATTCCGTAGGTAGGTTCTTTATCGCCGACAATTCTATACTCCAAAGGAATAGCACGGTATTTACCAGTCTTGGGGTCGATAAAACCTACTTCCTTACCTGGTGGATCGCCGGTTTGCAGAAAGTAGGATTCTTCCGCACGGGTGAATTCCAACCCATTGTAGAAACCTCTTTGTACCAAGTCAACAAAGTTTCCAGCAGTAATAGGAGCATTGTAACCATCCACAACTACCGTAATGGTACCTTTGTTGGTTTTGATTTCCACAGTAGCGCGTCCTTTCAATTGCGGTAAATTGCTGTACTCCTTGGGAACTTCAAAGGGAAATTCCTGTACCATTAACTCTTCTAAGTCCCCAACCAGATCTAAAGCATCGGCTTGTTTTTCCCTTACCAAGTCTCTGTTTTTATCTTCAACAGCTTTTTGTAAATCGCTTACCTTTGATTTCAATTGCGCAATCAAAGCTTCAGCTTGGGGTTTGCGTTCATCTGGTACACTGGCTAAAAGCTGGGCAGGATTGTTAAGTATCCGCGATGCTTTGCCAACGTCTTTGGAAACAGCACCCCAACGCCGAGCTGCTCGCAGTTGATTAGAAATATCTTCTAAGCTTGCTTGTAATTCTCGTACAGGTTTGTTATCTATTGGCAGTGCATAGCGCAATATAGCTTTACCATCAGTAATTGCATTGCCAGCAGGTAGCCCGGCGTAACTGGAAAAAGTCCATCCAGCTGTGTTTATTCCTAAAAATAGGACTACCAGCAATAGTGTGATGAAAGTATTCTTCAACCAAGATTTTAAGAAATTGAACATGGGATGGCAACAAACGCAGCATCAAATTCTTGACTGGGCGTAACCCATCAATAATCTTCCCACAGTAGAGCAAGCATATTTGACATTTCCGTGGATTTATACTAGCTCCCTTTGGGGAAAATTGTTGCATCTGACAAAGATTGCTCAACTACCTGCATACCCCTTTTCAAAGTAGCTAGCTGTTGCTGATATGTTTGTTTGTGTTCTATTGTTTATCTTTTCACATGATGCTAATAATAGCGATCGCCGCTATTGAGGATGAGAAGAAATCGTTCGCAAAAAAATACACGGCTAGCAAACAAGGTAGTGCTCCCAGTCACAGCCGACTATTTTTGTAAAATCAAGAAAAAGTCGTTCTCATTTGAAATAGAATAATGCTGGGTACTTTTCAAAAAAGTCAGCTGCGCATAGAACTGGAAGCTTCAGAAACTGCCATCCGCGATAGTCTTTTGCGTCCCGCCCAACTGGAAAAGTGGCTTGTCTCCAGTCGTTTGCCTTCTGAAATGCCAGAACAGCTACAGCCAGGTTTCGAATTTACCAGTCGATGGGGTCCAATTACGATCCACCATCAAGTAGACGTGGCAAAATCTAACTGCTTGCGTTTAATTTTAAGCCAGGGAATCGACGGCTTTCACGAATGGTATTGGGGAGAAGGTTGGGTACAGTCTCGTTTGGAAGGAGTGTCGCTTTTACCGCTAGCTTTGGGACAAAGTTTAAATTTGTTAAGCTTGCGTCAGTTTTTATCCCACAGTAAATAAATGGTATAAATGTCTGGAAAAAGAATGAAAGTAGGGGCTTTGAGGTTATTTTTGCCCCTGCTTGTACCGTTGGAGGAGAAACAAGGTGTAATTCTACCCCGAAGGCGAGATTACAAAGAAGCGTTTTGCAGTTCTGCCGTACGCACTGCTAGTTGCTTTGTCTGGTTACCGCGTTGGATTTTTAGTTGTAAGGTCTGACCAACACGACTTTCTTCGACAATATTTTGCAATTGTTCAGCAGTAGTAACAGGTTTGCCTTCAACTTGGACGATCACGTCACCGCGACGAAGACCCGCTTTGGCAGCAGGAGAGTTAGGTATAACTCCTACAACTAAAACTCCGTTAACTTCTGGAACTTGGATGGGAGAGTTGGGGTCACTGTTGTTTTGTCTGGCCAATTGGGGTGTTAAAGTTATCATTTGCACGCCTAAGTAGGGATGAGCTACTTTGCCATCGCGTTCTAGTTGAGCTACTATTTGCTTAGCTTTGTCAATCGGGATGGCAAACCCAATTCCCATTGCATCAGCACGAATAGCTGTATTAATGCCAATAACTTCGCCTCGATCGTTCAATAAAGGTCCGCCAGAGTTACCCGGGTTGATAGCAGCATCCGTTTGAATAAAGTCCAAGCGTTTGTCAGGAATACCAACTTGAGCGCTAGAACGTCTGAGGGTGCTGACAATTCCCAGGGTGACAGTGTTATCAAATCCTAAGGGGTTACCCACGGCGATCGCCCAATCTCCTACTTGTACTTTCGATGAGGAACCCAAAGGAGCAACTGGTAAATCGTTACCGGCGTTAATCTTAATCAAAGCCAGATCCGTCACCTTATCCACGCCCTGAACTTTACCTTCAAAAGAGCGACCGTCTTTAAGGCGGACTGTTACCCTATCAGCCTTATCAACTACGTGAGCATTGGTTAAAACCAAACCGCTTTTGTCGATAATAAAACCAGAACCAAGACCGCGTACTTGTTCGGGGGGAAGCTGTCCTTGGAAGCTATCCCCAAAAAAACGCCGGAAAAAAGGATCGTCAAAGAACGGATCGGGAAGGCGACGAGTAATGGTACGCTCGGTATCAATTCTGACAACTGCTTTGCCAACCCGGTTAACAGCTGCCGTCACAAAGCTACTATTACCGATCGCTGCTGCTGGTGATTGGCGTTGAGCAACTAGTTGTGGCTTGGTGTCGTCAGTTACAGAACTTGGTGCTGGTTCGGCTTGGGAAGGTAAAACGCGTAAAGTCCCAACGGTGAGTAAAACTCCCAAAAATAAAGCTAACACATGGGTAGCGACTTGACGCACAGACCTAGTGAGTAGGGAAAATCGCATAACCACAACCTAAAGATGAAAATTTAGTAGTTGCGTAATAGTGATAGTCATCTCTAAGACTATTGTTGCAAGTTTGATGAGAATTCCTAGGCATTGACGCCCGCTCTCATCTGGAAGTTTCGCGCGTTGACTTTTGATAGAAGATGTGACGCGATCTGCCTACTTATAAATTTATTTAAAAAAACGGCTCAAAAGCTATTGCGGACATTTGCACCTTGAATGTTCGGTTTTCGCCCATCAATGAGGTAAACAATCAAACTTAAGATCCCAGCTGCAGATAGAGAAACTTAGTTGTTTTCTGACTGTTGCACTCCCTCTAGGCTAGGATCTGATCTATTACTAGAATTTTCATAACAACCAATGAACGGATCGGGATCGCAATTTCCCCAGTCATCCTTGCCTGATTATGAACAACAAGATTTGCTCCTCAAGAATGCAGAAGACCACATGCATGCAGATCCTACTTCCCAACCCCAAAAGCTGGCTCATGCTCACGTTCACAGCGAAGAGTCTTTACGGCGAATAGTCAACCGATTGTCTCGCATCGAAGGGCACATTCGCGGCATCAAAACAATGGTACAGCAAAATAGCCCCTGCCCGGATGTTCTGCTGCAAATTGCCGCGGTACGGGGTGCTCTGGATCGAGTGGCGCGAATAGTTTTGGATGAACATTTGAGCGAATGCATCCTCAGAGCTGCAAAAGAAGGTAATATTGACGTGGAAATAGAGCAACTCAAAGCTGCCCTAGATAGGTTTTTGCCTTAGTTATTCGCATGTCTTTTTGCAAGCAAGCCTGAACGTGCATTGTAGCAATTCATTACAAACTACTTTGCCCAGATAGTAAAAATTTAACAGGGTAAACAAAGGAAGTTGAAGATCTTTGTTGCAGTCCGTTTCGACGGACTTTTGCTTGTTTAATATTGGGAAAATGGCCTCGACCAACTACAAATACCATTATTGTTTTCGCGGCAGTTGCCATCAACCGCTAATTGTTTTTCTACACGGTTTTCTGGGTAATTGCTATGAATTCGAATCAGTCACAGAATTACTAAACAATCAATTTTCTTGCTTGAGCGTTGACCTTCCCGGACACGGTAAAACCAAGGTTTTAGGTGGCAATGAATTTTACACCATGGAGAAGACAGCTTTGTCTTTAATCAATTTGTTAGATGAATTAAAAATTTCTAAAGCTTTTTTGGTTGGTTATTCCATGGGTGGTAGATTAGCGCTGTATCTAGCTTTACATTTTCCGCATCGCTTTGCCAAAGTTGTATTGGAGTCGAGTTCTCCTGGTTTGAAAACAACAACAGAAAGATGGGAAAGGGTAAAATCTGATGAGGCAATAGCGAGAAAGTTAAATAGAATAGTTGAAAAAAGTGATTTAATGATGTTCTTGTCAAAGTGGTACAGTCAACCAATTTTTGGTAAGATAAAAAATCATCCAGATTTTCCTAATTTAATTCAAAAAAGATTAGAAAATAACCCAGCTGAATTAGCCAAATCTCTACGATTTATGGGTACTGGATGCCAACCTTCTTTATGGGAAAACCTTCTAGATAATTCGATTCCTTTGCTTTTATTAGTAGGTGAATATGATGATAAATTTATCAGCATTAACAAAGAAATGGTCCGTTTAGGAAAATTATGTCAGCTAAAAGTAATTAGTAACGCTGGTCATAATGTTCATTTTGAACAAACGATGGCATTTGCAGAAAAGATTCGGCAGTTTTTCGGAAAAAGAGAATCCAACTGCATAGATAGATGACATGGGGAATTATCGAGCCTTATAAGGGTGGATTTTTAGAAATTATTCCGGAAGGAGAATACAGCGATTATTGGTTGATCGCAGCAATACACGTAAATGGAAAAGTTTTTTGCCCTAGTCCTCGATTTTACCGGAATGAGCAGCAAGCTTTCAGCAAGGCACAAAAAATTTTTGATTGGATAGCCAGTTATGATAGTAACGATCGCCAAAGAGAATTTTGGAACCAAGAGCTAGGAATTTTTCTATGGTCTCTATCTCGGAACAACAGCTAAAAAATAGCGGTTGATTTCGCTCTTAAATACGCAGTTTTGTTTTTGCAGCTGCCTTTAATTCTTCTTGTAACATTTTCTGATAAATTTGAGGCAAGTAAGGACTGACGGAATTACTTTCAATTCCATATCCCAGACTTGTCCAAGTAGATGAAAGTCGCTGCAAAACCTGAGTCAACTTTCCCTGCTGCAAAAGTTGAGAAATATCAACTCCCCAAAATTCAGGATCGCTCAACCAGCGATAAATAACAATGTCTTGGTATTCTGGTTCAAAACTGTAAGAAACCCAGAACATTAACTGCTTTGGTTTCGGGTGGTATTTGGGAGCTATTTGATACCAGGTTGTGTTGATGATTTGATATCTACCAGCAGCTGTGGAACAGTTTCCCCGGTTGGGGCCAGTAACAATTGTCACACATATTTCCGGATGGCGGCGCAAATCGTTAACGTGCTGACCGCCATACAAGATGGAATAGGGACGGTTGTCATTTGCTTCGCTAGCTGAGATAGTTCGCATCAAAGCACGAATGTAGGGATCGCCTCCCTTCATCACCAAAGGTGGTTGTTTAACTTGAAAGACCGGTTCAGGAGGCGATCGCATCTCGTCGATTATGTACCATTGAAACAAGTGTACAAAGGCTAAAACAGCGGCTAGCGGAGCAATAAATTTTTCAACGCCTTTGAGTTGCAATTCTTTCAGAGTCCAATTCCTCAACTTTGGCTGTTTCATGAAAATATCACAGGTCAGTTGCTCGTTTCGATAATTTCAGCTCTTTAATTATTTTTCTTTCCGTCTTGGTTTGGTAATTAAGCAACGCTTGCAAACAATTGTGCGAAACTTTTAGCAGTAGCATCTGGTTTGGCTATAATTTCCACAATTTTATTGCGTGCTGCCGGTTCGAACAATGCCTCGACACAAACCTGGGCGACTTTTTGACGGGGGATGCTACCTTCAAACAGCGTATCAGCACTTTGCATGACGATGGGGTTAGAATTATCTTCGTTTCTCAAACCACCTGGTCGAACAATAGTATAAGTAAGACCGCTTTTTTGCAAATATTCCTCTGCTTGTTTTTTCCAAAACAAAATCAGCCAAAACAAATTCAGGGGATGAAAAAACTTAGAAACAGCCAAAGAAGAAACCAAGACAAAATGTTCTATTCCTTTTGCTTTTGCAGCATCAACTAAATTTTTGGTTCCTTCATAATCGATTTTGTAGGGACCTGTAGGATCGAAACTGGGTTTTGCTCCTGTAGCGCACAGAACCACCGTTGCATCTCCCAAAGCAGCTGTTAGGTTTTGTCGGTCTAACACGTCGCCTTGTACTAATTCAACTTCAGCGGGAAGGATGTTCCTTGCTTTTGGGATATCTCGTACCAAAGCACGAACGGGAATCTTGCGTGCTACTAGTTCCTGGACGATGCGGCGACCTGTTTGACCCGTTGCTCCTGCTACAAAAGCTTTCATGATCCACTTATCCTATAAAGCTAGTATGTAGTTCTTATTTTAGAGATTCAAGGAATCTAGTGATTTTAGCTACCGGTTTTTAAGTTTTCGTTCAAAATAGAATCTAATTGCTAAACGTGCTTCTGAGAAAGGGAAATATTTATTAAGACTTCCACTGGAGAAAAATCTATTTATGCTTTCGGAAGATTTAGAATCTCAATCATTAGCAACGACAGAAGCTTTTTTGTCTGTAACTTCCCATCTTAACGAAGTTGCAACACAGCAAGCATCCCCACCAGCAACAACAACAAAGACAGCGACTAGATTTTGCGGTTATTATCAAGACTGCATGGAGATGTTTGCACCAAAAGACAAGGTTGCTGAGTATCTTCAAAATCACGCCAGCTGGTTTTCTCGCTGTGCAGAACCGATGAAGGTAGAACCGCTGGGAGAAAATAGCTACGCTTTAGCGATCGGTCGTTTTGGTTCTTTTGGTTATGAAATCGAGCCAAAAATAGGTTTGGAGCTTTTATGTCCAGAAAATGGTATTTATCGCATTCGTACCATCCCCATTCCTGAGGATCGGACTTTTGGCTATGAGGTGGATTATCGAGCTTCGCTACAACTAGTAGAGCAAATTTCCAGTCCCCAAGCGGGGATGGAACCTGTACAGGTGACGCGGGTCGAGTGGGAATTAAATTTAATAGTGGATATTTATTTTCCTAAGTTTATTGAGCGATTGCCAAAGTCTTTGATTCAATCTACGGGCGATCGCTTGCTTAACCAAATTGTTCGCCAAGTCTCCCGTCGCTTAACTCGGAAAGTTCAGCAAGATTTTCACCAATCCCAAAAACTACCTTTTCCTAACAATTTCCAACATAAAAGTTAGCTATTAGCAATTAGCTAATAGCTAATCAGTAATTCTTAGACGTTACTGAGAATTTTTTGCACTATCTGCACGCCTGTTATTGCTTGCCAAATGAAAAGTCCCAGTAAGGTAAAATTCAACAAAATATGGGTAGCGCGCGCCCAATCTGCACCTTTTTGCATAAAAGGAGATAAAGAAGCAGATAAGGCGACCAAACTGGTCATTCCCAGTCCCACCAACAGATGGGGACCAACAAATAATTTGCCGTTGTTAATATAGGTGACGGCCATTCCGCCCACAGAACCGGTTACCATCAAAGCCAATATAATAGAACCAATTTGGTAGTGTCTAATGTTGTATCTGCGTTTAATTAATTCCTTTTTTTCTTCTCCTTGAGCATTTCTGGTACGCTGTACTTGCAGTCCTAAATAAGCAGCATAGATAGTCAATAACAACAAAGCCCACATGAGAATTGGGTGCAAAAATTGCGACCAATATTTTACAGACGGTGACAGTTCCAAGTTCATAGCCTTTGCCCCATTTATTAAATCTTCATAAAAATTAGCATAACGCTAATCGGAGATGGGGGATGGGAAGATATAGGTAGTAGTTAATAACTAACAGATCAAACTACTCTGTCGTTACTAAAAGCTACTAAATTATAAAACTAATGGCAAAAGATAACGATACCTTGCTGTTAATGGCTGTCAAAAGTGGTGATATCAAGCAGGTAAGAGCGCTGCTAGCTGCAGGTGCAAAACCTGATGTTAGCGATCGCCAAGGAACAACAGCTTTGATGTACGCTGCCAATTTAGGTTACACAGAAATTGTCCGATCGCTTGTAGAGGCGGGAGCAAATATTAATCTACCCAGAAAACGCTACGGCTTGACAGCTTTAATGCTGGCAGCCAGCGCCAATCATTTTGACATTGTACGGCTTTTAATATCTAAAGGCGCAGATGTCAATGCTAAAAACGAAGATGGCAGTACAGCTTTAATGGCAGCAGCACTCAAAAATCACCTAGATGTGGTACAAGCTTTATTAGCTGCCGGTGCAGATGCAAATGTTAAAGACAAAGATGGCGATACTGCTTTCAAATTGGCAGTCACACAAGGTCACGCCAAAATCGTCCAAGCTTTGCTAGCTGCTGGTGCAGACGCCAAATTTCCAGACCGAGAAGATGAAACGCCGTTGCTAATTGCAGCTGAGCAAGGATATTTAGAAGTTGTACAAACAATATTAGCAGCAACAGCAAATCACAAACTGCAAAACAACGAACTCGAACGAGCCCTATTAGCAGCAGCATCATCAGGACAGGCCGCCATTGTCTCAGCTTTGCTGGATGCAGGTGCTAACATTAACTTTCAAGACCAAGATGGAGAAACCGCCTTGCATTTTGCTGCTTTAGAAGGTTATCTGGATGTAGCAGAAATTTTGCTGGCGCGGGGTGCAAACGTCCAAATCAAAAATCATCTTGGCGATACACCGTTACTTGTCGCTGCTCTACACGGACATAGCCAAGTTGTCAAGACACTGCTACAATTTGGAGCAGATATAAATGCCAAAAATTTCGGCGAAGTGCCTTTGACCCTAGCAGCAATGCAGGGACACACCGAAACTGTAAAAGTTTTGTTAGCAGGCGGCGCCAATGCCAACAGTAAAGGAGATGATGGGAAAACAGCTTTGCTCAAAGCCACGCAACGCAACCACGTTGAAGTGATAAAACAGTTAGTTACCAACGGTGCAGATGTAAATTTCCAGGATTCGGCAGGAGCAACAGCTTTAATGTGGGCAGCATCGCGCAATTCCTTAGAAGCAATGCAAATATTATTACAAGCAGGGGCAGATATCAACCGGAAAAACCACGGTGGTTACACAGCTTTGATGCTAGCAGAGTACAACGGCTGTAACGATGCCGTACAGTACTTGCAAGCAACAGATACACAAAAAGCAAACACGGCGTTTGTATCCCCAATAAATTTAGGTCAGGTTAACCAATAAAAATCTATGTATAAAGTCAAATATATTCCGGAAAACAATGTCTAGCAAACAGCTGCCAGCAAGTGTTGCTGTGGAACAGCTGGCGTCTATTATAGGTGAAAATGCTGTCCGCAGATGGGATAATTGCACCCCCAGCCAGCAAAAAGCAATACAGCAGGTAAACTCTTGTTTTCAGACCCCTCCCAGTTGCATTATCTATCCCGAAACTACAGAACAACTAGCTCGAGCGATCGTCCAAGCTCATTGCCATCGCTGGCGACTTTTGATCTGCGGTAGCGGTAGCAAACTCAGCTGGGGAGGAGCAATGGCGGGAATTGATGTTGTAGTAAGTACAGAACGTCTCAACCAACTGCTCGACCACGCTATTGGCGATTTAACCGTTACAGTCGAAGCAGGAATGAAGTTTTCTCAACTCCAGTCTGTTTTAGCAAAATCTAACCAATTCCTCGCCCTCGATCCAGTAGCACCAGAATCAGCAACTATCGGCGGAATTGTTGCTACCGCTAACACCAACTCCCTACGAGAACGTTACGGTGGTGTACGCGATCAACTTTTAGGTATTAGCTTTGTCCGCACTGACGGACAAATAGCCAAAGCGGGAGGACGAGTAGTCAAAAATGTCGCCGGTTATGACTTGATGAAGTTATTTACAGGTTCTTACGGAACTTTAGGAGTTATTGCTCAAGTCACTTTCCGCGTTTATCCCTTACCACCGAGCTCCACAACTGTGGTCTTGACTGGAACAGCAGAAAATATTTTTCCAACTGCAGCAGCTGTGCGTAATTGCGCCCTCACACCTACCCAAGCTGATTTACTTTCCGCTTCATTGGTATCGAACTTGCAGTTAGGACAAGGACCAGGACTAATAGTTCGCTTCCAAAGTATAGCCGAAAGTGTTAAGGAACAAGCGAACCGTCTTTTAGAAATAGGACAAAAGTTAGGTTTGCAAGCAACTCTATATTCTGCAACACAAGAAGTTGATTTATGGCAAAGATTGCAAAAATCAATTTATTCTGCTGCCAACAATGGTGCAATTATTTGCAAAATAGGAGTACTGCCCAGCGCCGCTTTCAAAGTTTTAACTCAGGAGGAACAAAAGGCTGTGATTCACCTTTCTAGTGGCTTGGGAATATTGCAGTGGGAAAAGGAAACAACAGTAGAACGTATTTTGCAGATGCGATCGCTGCTGGAAGCAAATAAAGGTTTTTTAACTATATTAGAAGCACCCCCAGCAATCAAAGAAAAATTAGATGTTTGGGGCTACACTGGCAATGCTTTAGAAATTATGCGACGGTTGAAGGCACAGTTCGATCCCAATAATATTTTAAATCCTGGTCGTTTTGTGGGTGGAATTTAAAAACCTACCCCAAAGCCAAGGAAAGAGGAGAAAAGAAATCTATATGCAACTTTCCCAATCAAATTCAGCTAACAATACACCTTTTTTACAGAATTTGCAAGGCTTTGATGCTAACCACCCACCCGATCCTAAATTGCTCAAAAGCTGCGTGCATTGCGGATTTTGTCTTTCTACTTGTCCCAGTTACCGAGTTATCGGTAAAGAGATGGACTCACCAAGAGGACGAATCTACCTAATGGATGCAATCAATCAAGGTGAAATAGCCTTGAATGCAGCTAGCGTTGAACATTTTGATAGTTGTTTGGGCTGTCTTGCTTGCGTAACGGCTTGTCCTTCCGGAGTACAATACGACAAGTTAATTTCTGCTACTCGCCATCAAATCGAGCGCAATTATCCGCGCAGTTTTTCTGAGAAACTTTTCCGGCAATTAATATTTTCTTTGTTCCCCAATCCAGCTCTTTTAAGAATACTGTTGGTACCTTTATTTGTTTATCAAAAGTTAGGTTTTTCTAAATTCTTTCGAACCACTGGTTTGCTCCAGAAAATATCTCCGCGATTGGCGGCGATGGAATCTATATTGCCAGAAATTACCCTCAAATACTTACAAGATAACTTCCCAGAGGTAATTCCCGCGCAAGGGAAAAAACGCTATCGAGTAGGTGTAATTTTGGGATGCGTACAGCGTTTGTTTTTCTCATCCGTTAATAAGGCTACAGTACAAGTTTTAACTGCTAACGGTTGTGAAGTGATAATTCCTAAATCCCAAGGTTGTTGCGCAGCACTCCCCGAACACCAAGGACAAACAAAACAAGCTCAAGCTTTGGCCAAGCAAATGATCGATAGCTTTGCCAATACTGGTGTAGATTTTATTATTATCAACGCTGCCGGTTGCGGTCATACTTTAAAAGAATACGGTCACATTTTAGAAGACGATCCGGAATATCGAGACAAAGCAAAAGAATTTGCTGCTAAGGTCACAGACGCACAAGAATTTTTAGTAAAAGTGGGATTGACTGCAAAACTTTCACCCTTGAGAGAACAACCTTTAACCTTGGTTTATCAAGATGCTTGTCATTTATTGCACGGACAAAAAATTAGCGTCCAACCGCGACAGCTGTTACAGCAAATTCCCAAGGTAAAGTTGCAAGAACCTCCAGACGCAGCAATATGTTGTGGGAGCGCCGGAGTTTATAATCTGCTGCAACCGGAAGTTGCAGAGGAATTAGGAAAGCAAAAAGTCCAAAATTTGTTAAAGACTGGTGCTGATTTGATTGTTTCGCCCAATCCGGGTTGTACGCTACAAATTGCCAAGCATTTAAGATTACAAGGTCAGAAAATAGCGATCGCTCACCCTATGGAACTATTGGATTATTCCATTCGAGGAGAGAAATTGAACATTTGAGTTTAATTCCGGTCACAATGGAAAAATTCCTCACCGCGCTTGACCAAAGATGGCAATTACATAGCTAATACTAGCTTGCGATTGCTGGAGAAAAAGTCTTAAATAACCTCTGATTCTGCTTTGACATCGATCGGCAAGAAGCTGCAGGATATTTTTGATACTTTTTGCAGTTAGGGAATTTTGGACTTTAAATGCTGTTTTATCTTTTAGATGCAGGAGCGGATGATTATGTAGCTAAACTATTTGATCTCGAAGATCTGATGGTTTGTATCCGAGCTTTGCTCAGACGTGCAAATTCAACAACAACATTGAGTTTATCCTAGGGAAACCTGCTTCTCAATCCAAGTACCCGCAAAGCTACCCACGACTGCAAATCCTTGAACCTCACTCCTAAAGAATATGCAATTTTGGAATTGCTAGTTGCCAAGACGAGTGTTAAGCCGTTCTAGCATTATCGAGCAGGTTTGGTCAGCAGATAACTCACCTGTGGAAGAAACACTGAGATCGTTAAAAGTTTCAGGCAAAAGCTTAAATCCTTGGATACTCCAGAAGATTTTATCGAAACAGTCCACGGACTTGGCTATCGCCTCAAATAAAAATTTCAGAGTTTACTAGTTGCACAATTTCTGCACGGATTTTGCATGATTCAGTTGTATATTTTGCATAAGTATGTTGTATATTATGCATAATTAAGTTGTACTTTCTGCATAGGCAAGATATATTATATAGGGAAAAGTAGTCGGGAGAGACAAGATAAAAGCCATATCCGTTGAAATAGCTGCGTTCTGACAAGCTACTGCTGTAGAGTGCGGATGGTTGACAGCTTGCTTAGTCTTACCACCGTCCTAGAGGGGGCACAGTCTGTAAAATGTAAAATAACCAATTTAAAAAACGATATTTGTACTGAGAAAAGATGAGGCAGGGGATTCGTATCAGACATTGTCATCCCCCACAAAAGCGTAGCAAAAGCTGTTGATAGTTGGCTCGTCTTTAAAGGTAACTCTTTAAAGGTAACTAATAATGTCAGATGAAATTTAAGCAGTTTTACCATGGGTGGTTGATAGAGTTGATACCAACGTCTGGCGGATATTCATTTCAGTGTTGGACAACAGACGAAAAAACAGGCTTGAGCGATCGCCAAATTTACCCCACTTTCGTTCAAGCTTTGACGATAGCCAAAAGAAGGGCCGATCTGGAAACTGTGATTCTGGCATTGATTCCTTTTCTCAAGCAAGTCCACAAGTCGTACCATCTCAGCTTTCAAGAATATACGGCTTTGGAAAGGTCTATCTTTGACTTTGTTAAACAAGCCAGCAGAACTGATATGCGAGACTTTTCAACCTTGGACAAAGCAGGTCAAATACTGTGTTTTTATAAAAACACAACCAGTCAAATTCAAATTATTCGGCTCTCAAATGTTGTTAACCCTAGTCTGGAGCAAATAGTTTTTCCTGGAGAACAAGTGCTGTTTGAGGTCGATCTGGAGGCAGAGTTAGAAGTTATCACAGATAACACGGTAGGTGAAATCCAACTCCACAAAATTCCTTGCTCTCAATTACAAGTACACGGAACTATTTAAAAAAATATACAATAAATGCGGAAAATATTTAAGTATTAATCCGTATGTCCTGGCATAAAATTATAGCGTTGTCACCGCTCGTTCAGGTAATTATCCATGTTTGGAAAATCCGCTTTTGGCGTAACTTTTAGCGTACTTATCCTTGCCAGTGGATTGACAGCTGCTTACGCACTCAGTCTGACTGCTGTGAAAAAGTCTACCTTATTCTGCCGGGGGACGCTATCTGCAAATTTTCAAACAACTGATTTAGAAAAATCAGTATTTGTGCGGATAAACCGATATCGGATTTCTCTGGGTCTACCAAAACTCACCTTGGATGAAAGAATTAGCAAGCAGGCGAGGATTCACAGTCAAAATATGGCCAGCGGTAAAGTTCCCTTTAGCCATAAAGGATTTCTGCGTCGAGTCAACGCGATCGCTATTCCCTACAGCAGTGCAGCAGAGAACGTTGCTTTGAACAAAGGCTATGTAGATCCAGCTGCAGAAGCAGTTAATAGCTGGCTTAAAAGTCAAGAGCATCTACCTAACATTAAAGGTAATTACAATCTCACCGGCATTGGTGTAGCTGTTAATGACAAAGGAGAAGTCTATCTAACCCAAATTTTCTTACATCAAAAATAGTTATTTGACAGTTTTTTTGCTAAGAACCAATCTACAGCATCTTGCAAAGCTAGATTGATAGGAGACTGCGGTAAACCCAATTCTCGTACAGCCTTGGAGGCGTCGTAGTACATAGTTTGTGTTGCCATCCGCACTCCATCTAAAGGAATAGAAGGTGATTTTCCAAACCAAGTGAGAATTTTTTCATCAATCCAAGCAGCACCCAGGGGTAACCAAGCAGGTACCATCCAGCGTGGAGCAGCTAAACCAGTAATCTTAGCAAGTTCATCCAGTAGTTGTTTGAAAGTGAGATTTTGGTTTCCGAGAATGTATCTTTCCCCCGACTTACCTTTTTGCAAAGCGAGTAAATGACCCTTCGCCACATCCCGCACGTCGATGAAATTCAGTCCTGTATCCACATAAGCAGGCATTTGCCGCCGTAAAAACCGCAAGATCGTATCTCCTGTGGGAGTCGGTTTGATATCCCACGGACCGATGGGGGTTGTAGGATTAACCACAACAATATCTTGGCCTGCGCACGCTGCTTGCATCGCCTCTTGTTCTGCTAGAAACTTAGATTTTTTGTAATGGCCAACCAGTTCTTGGTAAGGACTTTGATAAGTTTCATCAGTGATTTTACCTGCTGCTACTCCAATGGCGGCAACAGAGCTGGTGTACACAGTTCTTTCAATTCCAGCTTGGCGAGCAGCTTGTAAAACATTACGCGTACCCAAAACATTATGGCGGATTAAAAGTTCTCGTTCGGCTTGCCAAAGAGAATAATGAGCAGCGACATGAAACAGGTATTGGCAACCCCGCATCTTCAGCCATAACTGGGGATCGCCCACATCGCCTGAAACTAACTCTACATCCAGACCCTCCAGATTATCGAGTCGGCTAGACGGACGTACCAAGACTCGAACTGCGTATCCTTCTTGCAAGAGTAACCGCACCAAGTTAGAACCTATAAAACCAGTTCCACCCGTAACAAACACGCGCATCAAACTTTCTTCCTTTTGTGCGAGCGGGGAAACCAATCATCAATAATGGTATACACTACAGGTACAACAATTAAACTGAGCAAAGTGGAGCTGACCAAACCACCAGCAATAGCCACTGCCATAGGCGATCGCAGTTCAGAACCTGCTCCCAAACCCAAGATGATGGGTACCATTCCTAAAATTGTAGCAGCAGTGGTCATCATAATGGGTCGCAACCGTACTGGTCCGGCTTTGAGAATGGCTTCGCTGCGATTTAATCCAGCGATTCGCAGTTGATTGATGCAGTCCACGATTAAAATGGCATTCTTGTTAGCCAGTCCCAACAAAAAAACAAAGCCAATCAAAGAAATCATGCCAAAATCGCTTCTTGTTGCCACTAACGCCAGCATCGCCCCTACTAGTGCTAAAGGTAAAGAAATACCAATTACTAAGGGATCTACCCAACTTTTGAACAGCAAAAGCAGTACGCCGATAATACACAATGCCGATAAAATCAAAGTGATGCCAAAACTGCTGAAAACTTGACCACTGCGCGCAGAATCTCCTCCCAAGTCTAAAGAAACACCAGCAGGTAGAACAGCTTTGGCTGCAGCTACCAACTTATCTGTAGCATCACCCAAAGATATAGCGTTGCCTAGATTTGCACTGATATAGACCACTCGCTGATTGTTTAAATGCTCGATTTGCAAAGCTTTGTCTTGTGTATCTATAACTCCTCCTGTCACGGTCACATCAGCAAAACCAGGTTCTTTGTGAATGCGTTCTTGAATGGCTCGAGCAGCTTGAGTGAGAGTATTGAGATTATTGCCTTGCAGTGCAACTTCTAGTGGTTTTTGATTGCCAGTGTCGATAAATTGAATATCTTCCACACTAACGGTAACACCAGTAAGTTTGGGTAAAGACGAGCGCAACTGTTGTTGAAATTCTGAAGTTGTGATATGGCGATCGCTTTTGAGTTTGATGTAAAGTTTGCCTTTATTTGCTTCTCCTTCACGAGAACCCACAGTTGTAAATACTGTTTCTACTTCTGGCGACTTTCTTACTGCTTGTTCTAGTTTCTTGGCGACCTCTAGAGAATGATTTAAAAGATAGGCAATTGGAGATTGGGAAGGAAAAACAGATGACAAAGAAGCTGACAGGGAAAAGGATGATGGGCTTTTTGATTCCAGCAATTGCGAACTCAAATTCTCATTATTTTCATGATGGGGGGCGATCGTGTTTCCTACTTCTTGCTGTAGTTGTTCCTGGGAATCGGGTAAGGAAGTAGTAAAAACGATGTTAAATTCGCCCCGATCCAGCTTGGGAATAAATCCCTTAGGAACCAGGGGAATCAAGGCTATACCTGCAAGCAAGCTCAGCACAGCCAAGCCTGTGACTATCTTGCGATGATTGAGAGACCAACTCAACAAGTCTCGATAAAATCGACTAAAGCCGACCCATATATTTTCCGAACGCCCAAAACTCCGAGCAGATGCAGGTTTTAACCAATAAATAGACAAAACTGGCGATAACGTGCGGGCAACTAGCAAAGAAGCTAGCATGGCGGCTGATACTGTAATACCAAAAGGCTTGAAAAATTGACCTATTACTCCACCCATCAAGCCTATTGGTAGAAACACCGCTACCGTTGTCAAAGTAGCTGCAGTAACTGTTAATCCAATTTCATTGGTAGCTGCAAGAGCTGCTTGTCGGGGATGTTCTCCGTTTTCCACATGGCGTATGATGTTTTCCACATCCACGATCGCGTCATCAACAATGCTGCCAATTACCAAAGCCAAAGCTAAAAGCGTAATTGTCTCTAGATTAAAGCCAAAAATGGCCATGACAATAAATGTTCCTAAAATAGAAGTAGGAATTGCCAGCGCTGAAATCAAAGTTGCTTGCCAGTTCCATAAAAAAGGAAAGATTGTCACCACCGCTAAGACAATAGCTTCTATCAGAGCATCGATAGTGGCGCTGGTCGCCTTGCGGATGTACTCTGCCTGCGTAGCAGCTAAAGTCAATTTCACATCTGGCCATTGCAAGCGTAACTGCTGTACTTTTTTCTCTACCTCGCTTACTACTTCTAAAGTATTAGCATCACCGCGTTTTATCACCTCAAAAGCTAAAGCATCTCTACCGTTAAATCGCACTAACGTTGCTCTGCTGCCAAAACTAGAATCCCCAGAAGTACCTAGCAGTGTAACCTTCAACACTCCTGGTATCTTGGCTATCACAGGTAAAATTTGCTCTTGAGTTAAGCGACTCAAATCCTGCAAACGGCGCGAGGAACTTTCTATTGCATAGCTGACAACAGCTGACTCGTTTAAGTTGAGAGGAATAACTTTGAAAGTTGCTTCCTTGGGAAGAGATACTTGTTTGAGTACCTTTTCCACTTGGCGCGTAGATTTTTCTAGGTTTGTTCCGACAGCAAACGACAGACTGACAACTGTTTGACCGGGGTAACTAGAGGAGCGGATGTCATCTAATCCCTCCAAAAATTGAAGGCGCTGCTCTATAGGTCGGGTCAGCTTAGCTTCTGTATCCAAGGCAGTTGCAAAAGGAGTTGTAGCATTTACTACTACCACTGGAAAAGTAATATCGGGAAATAAGGCATACTTCAGGGAGCTAAATGCTAATATTCCCGCTACCATTACTGCTAGCCAAAAGCTTATTGTTAGCCATGGATATTGAATTGCTAATTTGGAAATATTAAAGCGCTCTCGCAAGGGTTGGGAAGGATTAGACTTTACCATCATTTACCGAGATTGTCGCTTCCTTTTTTATTGTAATTTCAATTACTCCTGAGGCATTGTTTAATATTGAGCACTTGCCCGTCAACAGACAAAAAACGAGTATCTGTAATGAAGGAAGTACACAAGCAAAAACTTATACAAATAATCCTTGTTTGTCAAGGTGTGGAGTACCAAGCTGTGCGTCGTGGTTTGAACCATATTGCTGGCTCCGTACCTGCGGCGATACCCATTCCTGTTGGTATAAATAATAACTTAAAATTTCTGTCAGAAAATCAACACTTGCAAAATATTTTGAATCATTCTCCAGCGAGGGTGTTGGTTATGGGTTTGTGCGGTAGCTTGACTTCCCGCTACAAAGTAGGCGAGTTCGTATTGTACCGCAATAATATTTACCGAGGTGAAAATGCTACTGATTTGCACTACAAAAACTGCGATCGCGCTTTTACTGACGAGCTAGACTCCTGCTTGGGCAAAAATGTTCCGAGAGTAACGGCGCTCAGTTGCGATCGCCCTATTTGCTCTGCTGCTGAAAAGCGTCATCTCCAGCAAACTTTGGGTGCTGATGTTGTGGATATGGAGGGATTTGCAATACTAAAGTTTTTTGAGCACGCAAAAGTCCCAGTTGCAATGTTGCGGGTAGTTAGTGACGAATGCGATCGCGACATTCCCAACCTCGACTTTGTGCTGGATCGCCATGGTTTTGAACGAAATTTAGCTTTAGCTTTAGCCATGCTCAGACAACCCATTGCAACTACCAGGTTGATTCGAGGTTCGCTAAAAGCATTAAAAGTATTGGAGCAAGTGACGACTTTGCTGTTTAAAAATCCTTAATAATTTTAAAACTTATAAAATTTCTTCTTAGGAAAATACCTAACTTTTGCTCAGTACATAGAATTGGCAATCATCAAGAGAATAATATTTACATAAGGAACAGAACTTACAGCCACAGCCAACCAATATTTTTGTTTTTTGAACAGCTTACTACTAATTAACAAACTTATGCCAATTACAATTGGCAAAGTTAACATTGAACCAAACAACAGCCAATTCACCAAATTCTTTGCACTCTCAGGAGCATCGAATAAAAATAGTGCTAGGGGAGCAACAATGGAAGTAGGTATAAAAGCTAAGAAAGAAGGTACGATGTTCAATAAAAAAACTATCTTACTAAGTCTCATGCTGCTAAAGATGCTTCACATCCAATTCCTCTTATATTCCGATATGATTACCAATCTTAGTTGGAAAAAATAGTTTTAGTAGGTATTGTTAAATTCCGAACACAAAAGCAAATTATCTTGATAAAAAACTTAAAAAAGTGCATTCAGACTCCAGCGGCAACTAGGAAAAATTAACTTTAAAAACAAAAACGCCCTTCTAAGTGAGGGCGTTTATTTTATCTTTTATGATTTAATCAAACTTGGCGATTAACCGTTGATAGCAGGAGCGGCAATTGCAACAGGAGCAGCTTCAACACTAGCTAAATCCAGAGGGAAGTTGTGAGCGTTGCGCTCGTGCATTACTTCCATACCCAAGTTGGCACGGTTGATAATATCAGCCCAGGTGTTGATTACCCGACCTTGGGAATCAATTACAGACTGGTTGAAGTTGAAACCGTTGAGGTTGAAGGCCATGGTGCTGATACCCAAAGCGGTGAACCAGATGCAAACCACGGGCCAAGCAGCTAGGAAGAAGTGCAAGCTACGGCTGTTGTTGAAAGAAGCGTATTGGAAGATGAGGCGACCGAAGTAGCCGTGAGCAGCAACGATGTTGTAGGTTTCTTCTTCTTGACCGAACTTGTAACCGTAGTTTTGAGATTCGGTTTCTGTGGTTTCCCGTACCAAGGAAGAAGTGACCAAGCTTCCGTGCATAGCNCNGAACAAGCTACCNCCGAAAACNCCTGCTACTCCCAACTGGTGGAACGGGTGCATCAAGATGTTGTGCTCGGCTTGGAAGACCAACATGAAGTTGAAGGTTCCAGATATACCCAAGGGCATACCGTCAGAGAAGGAACCTTGACCCAACGGGTAAATCAGGAACACTGCTGTTGCAGAAGCCAAGGGAGCAGAATAAGCTACGCAGATCCAGGGGCGCATTCCCAGACGGTAGGATAGCTCCCACTGACGGCCCATATAGCAGAAGCAACCGATCAAGAAGTGGAAGATGATCAGTTGGTAGGGACCGCCGTTGTAGAGCCACTCATCTAGAGAGGCTGCTTCCCAAATCGGGTAGAAATGCAAACCAATGGCGTTGGAAGAGGGTACTACTGCTCCGGAGATAATGTTGTTGCCGTACAGTAGAGAACCTGCTACTGGTTCGCGGATTCCATCAATATCCACTGGTGGAGCGGCGATAAAAGCGATGATGAAGCAGGTTGTCGCTGCTAGTAGGGTTGGGATCATCAGCACGCCAAACCAACCGATATATAGACGGTTTTCGGTGCTGGTCACCCACTCGCAGAACCGCTCCCATACACCGGCGCTTGTGCGTCTTTGTAAGGTTGTGGTCATGGTTATATAATTGCGATTATTTTTTGACTACGTATCAGGCAATGTTTAGCCTGTACTAATCAAATTTACATAAATTTTCATTTTTTGCAAGTATTTACTAACTAATAAATTAAAATCTGTTGATAAAAATGTATAGATTTTTCTTATGACAACGATTGAGTAACTAGAAATCGAAGTAGATATAAGGTAAGTTGCCTTCCGGAGCTAAAAGCCAGACAGCATACAAGCACGGAATAACGAAAAAAAGCTTTACAGGCCAGCTAAACTGCAATTTCAGCTGACGTTTAAAAAAGTAAACAATAGCCATACACGTCGCTAAAGCAACTAAAACAACTGTGAGTTGATAGCGGCTAAGATGCAATGCTTCTACATAGACTTTTTGAACAAACTGGTCGTCTGCAGTATGACCCCAAAGGTGTACGAAGACTAAGGAGGAATCGCGCAGGTTTGGAAGGCGAAACCAAATCCAGGAAGTAAAAACCATTAATTGTGTTAACAACCAAGCAGTAAATACACCCAAAGGCCGGTGCCAAAAATTTTCTAGCCCTTTGAAGTTCTCTCCTATAGCCTCGGTAACTCTATGTACTACCAAAGCTAAACCGTGATACGCGCCCCAAACAACAAAGCCTAGGGTGCTTCCGTGCCAAATACCCGCAATGAGCATTACTATCATTAAATTTAAACAAGTACGAGTCAAGCCCCTGCGAGAACCACCCAAAGGAAAATACAGGTAATTGCGTAACCAGTCTCCCAGGGTCATGTGCCAACGTCGCCAAAATTCGGCAATACTTTTACTAAAATAGGGAAAATCAAAGTTTTCTGGTAAAACCAGACCAAACAGCAAAGCACTACCGCGGGCTATATCTACGTAACCGCTAAAATCCAGATATAGTTGAAAACCATAAGCAAAAGTTGCTAGCCACAAGTCGCTACTACCTGCTCGCTGCAAATTGCCAAAGCATAAATCCACGTATGTACCGATGTGGTCTGCTAGTATACCTTTTTTAACGGCTCCAATTGCAATTAACCATAAAGCCTCGGAAAAATTTTCAGCAGTAAGTAAGTGTAAGTTGTGGAATTGATTGACCAAATTATGAAAACGAGTGATAGGTCCGGAAATTAACTTTGGGAAGAAAAGTTTATAAGCTGCAAATTTAACAAACTGATGGGTAGCAGGCGCACCTCTGTAGACATCGACTAGATAAGCAATACATTCGAATACAAAAAAAGAAATTCCTAACGGTGCAACAATGGCTGTAGAGAAGTGGTTGCCTTTAATAAGGTTTAATAAAGGAGATAGGTATTTAAAACTAAGTAATAGCAAAACATTTATAGTTACACCCAAAAATAACAATTTGATTCGCCTGCTATTCCAATCGGCTTGAACAAACCGAGATCTCTCGTTATTTTGTTCCGGTGAGATATTTTCTCCGATCGCCAATCCGATCTGAAAGTTAATAAAAATCAGGACTAGTAGTAAAGGTATGTAGCGAAGATGTAAAGTGGCGTAGAAGGCAATACTAACAATTAATAATGTCCACAGTCGCAATTTCTGTTGTCCAAAAGACCAATAAATTGCCACCGCGATCGCCAAAAAAAGTGCATAGGAAATGGAAATAAAATTCATCTCAAATCTTCTGGAGAAAAATAATTAACTACAATAAATTACTTTGCAGGCCAGGGAATCATTGGATCGATGGCAAGTTTTTGCGAAACTTGGTAGGCGCCGTAGCGATTAAGATGACTGGGGTCAGAAAAATAGTCATTGGCTTTCGGCCACAGTAGACTAAAATCTCGGTAAATCAAGTTGGAAGTTCTGGCCAAATTTAGCATGTACTGCTGAAATTCTTGCTCGTATTTCTGACGGACTGGATCGAGATATTCTGCAGTCAAAGGCATATTGATAAAAACTAAATTAATTTTTCTCGCTTCTGTAAATTGCAGGAGGGATTGCAAAGCAGTTTCTTGTTTACCTTTTAATTGAAAATCAGCATAGTCGCTATCGTAGTTACCACTGACTTTCGGGTGATTTTGGTAATATGTGGAAGGTTGAAAACGAATGGATAAAGGTAAAAAGCCATCAAAATCCACTGCTTGTTCGAAAACATCTTGTTGTGTAGCTGTTAAGTCTTTTTTACCGGTATATTTATCTTTCATCAAGGGCAAAGACTTCAGATTTTGATTGAGCAAATTTTTAAGTTGATCGCGTTTGGAATAAGTTTGAGAAAAAGAAGCTAAAGCTTGGTTTAACCAATTATCGAAAAACCTATAAGTGTTACTTTCCGTGTTTGATTTGGCTGTTTTCTGAATTAAGGAAGAGCTAGAAGTATTAGTGTTAGCTAAATGAGAGTTTTTTGCTAACTGTTTTTGCATTACTTTTTGGTAACCAGGAGATGCAGCGATCGCATTGAAAGTAATATCTTCTCTACTGCTATTAAATGCACGTGCACCATCTGCCCAAAGAATTAATTTTGGTAATTCTGACGCTTCCAAAACGTAGCGCAAGATAAAATCTACAACTTGTGCTGTAGCTCCATTAATACCAAAATTAAACACATCGACATTTGGATATCCGCGAGTTGCTAAAGCTTTAGATAGTGCAGAAGGATCTATACCTCGAAGAGCGCGGGAAGAGCCAATAATCAATACATCTGGTGGTTTACCAGTCCTGCTCAAACGCTGTCTGTACAAAGCAAGTTGTTCGTCTAATTGTCTGGCATTGAAAGTTGGAAAACCCGATCGCGCTGCTAGTAAAATGGCAGTTGCAGTTGCCTTTTGTCTTGGTTTTGCATCCTCCAGACGTGTAAATCCAGAAGCATTGAATATCCTTTCCGTACCAGGAGATTTTTGCTTGGACGTATTTGTAAAAAAGACTGTACTTGGCGATGGTTTAAAAGAATTGACGGTACTAGGAAAAGATGAAACTGCAGTACTGGCAATTTTTGGTGTTGGAGGTACAAAGCGATCGGCAATCACACCCAACATCCAATCTGCCTGTATGGTCAGCAATAGCCCCAACAAACCCCAAATTAAAGCAATTCGACGATCTGCAGCTTCATCTGCGCCCAGCTTGAGCTGTTGTTGTTGGTTAGTTTCCGTCAATAACTGCGTAGCTAAAAGCCACTGTCTGAATTTTGCGCCCCAATAAGCAGCAAATTCTGCAAAAATGTTTTGTACTTCCTCTGTATTCAAATCAGGGCGTAACACAGACTCGCTGGGTTCTGATGGCATCAGGTCACCAACATAAGCAGCAGTGGCGGCAAACTCGGGGGTAGCTTCCGGTACTAAACGTTGGCGGTTGACAAAATCGACGCCGTAATGCCACAAAGGTTCCTTATTTCCTGCACGACGCCCGTATACACGTACCCCTCCTAGGTTGGGAATTTTTAATTGCCATAGAAATCGAGTTACTTTTTCTGCTACGCGTTTGCGGGTGGGACAAACGGGTGCATCGCACATCACGTGCAACAAGTCGCCTTTTTTGAGCAGCAGAACGCGAATACCGCCGGTTTTCAGGCGCAGATCCAAATCAGGATTGAGCATGCGCTCGAGAAGGAAAACAAGGGCGGGTTCATCACCGCTAGCTGCTAATTCTAGTACTGGTATTGCTAAGGCCGGGTGTACAGTCGCGGGTAGCGATCGCCAATCGATCCAATCTGGCTGTTTATCAGCTGTTGCGTGTCCGTAGATCGTAGCTGCAAGAATTCCCTGGGGAGCAATTATTTCCAATTCGGACATGATTAGTTTTAAGCACAGGGCTTTGTTTGGTACTTGAGGTGCGGTCAAAGAAACATTAGTAGAACTGCAAAATATGTGTAGCGTCGATTCTTTGAGAGTGATGCTGACATGAAGATGGAAATCAGATAACTTTTCGTTTAACAATCGTGCGATCGCCTGCACATCTCCCCAGCGCGCCCATTCTTTGAGCATCACCTCCGTTGGTGTTAGATCAATGCGCAGCAACCAGCCAAAACCTGTTTCGCCAGTTATTGTCGTGGCCAGCACTGCATCTTCATAGCCACAAAGTTGCAGACCGCGCAATTTTTTCGCCACTGGTTCCGCAATTAGGGATGGATCGGGAATGTAACTTGACTGACAATAAATCCATAGCCGATTCTTGGCGATAGGATTTTGCAAAGTCGTTGCTTGTTGCTGCTTGACTTTTACTTCTACCGCCACACCCAAGCTACTGAGGGTTTCGCTCAGATAGCGAGCGATCGCATCTGGATTGCCCTGTCGTGCTAAACTTTCGTTAGAAAGTACCAGCGCCCCACCGGTTTGATGAGATTTTTCCGCATCTTCAAGCAAAGCTCGCTCTACTTGTTCCAAATGTCGGTCCAACTGGTTTAAAAATACTTGATGGCACCACCGCGGTTTATGTTCACCCTTCTTCCGACCGTAGACGAAAACTTGGTATATTGAGGGTTGTTCGCTACTTGTCAGGGCATCCAAATTTGTATGCTGTAAAGCATGTAGCAAATCAGATAGGGTACGCCAGCGTTGAGGGCATTCTTGACTTTCACAAAGAATATACAAATCGTTTCCCCGCAACCGGACTTTCACCCCTAAAGTGCTAATTCCTGTTGCTTGGCTTACCCACTGTATTAAAGACTGCTGACTTTTTGGTAATGCTGTTTTCATGGGAAGTTAACTTTGCAGGGAGCTAGTATAGGGGATAGTATTTTGTAAATCAAAACCAAAACTGTTATGACAGTATGAAATTTTTTCACACTTTTGTGAACCGACGGCTGTGCCAAAGTAGCAAAGTAAAGTAGTTGTAGCTTGCCAGCCAGCTATTTGTCGAGTTTTGCTTGTTTTTCATCAATCCTCTCACCACAGAAAATAACTATGTCATCTGTTAACTTTGAATCCTCAAGCAACTCTGGGCTGAATTTATTTTTCTTCTCCATCCCCCAATCGTTTTTGTTGCAAGTGGGAACAGCTTCTGTTCTCATGCTGCTAATAGCAGAGAAAACTGTCATCCAAAATCTGCAAGCAATTGGAGAAGCTACGGAAGAATTATTTCGCGGCGATCGCCTTCCCATTCTTGACTTTCCCGAAGAGGAGCGAGGAAATTAAAGCAAATTATTATACTATATTTTTCGAAAATTATTGTGGCAAATTCCATGACAGCTAAGTACAAAACCTGAAATGATAAAAAATAACCAGTTTTAACAGTACAGAGGATATGAGTTCCCTTTTATACTCTTTTGCTCAGGATGTGAATGTCTACCCCGCCTCCGATTTATTCTTGCGCCATCGTCTCCAAATAGTAGAGGAGTTGTGGGAATCAGTTCTTCGTCAAGAATGCGGTCAAAAAATGGTGGATCTGTTGCGCCAACTACGCGATTTGTCTTCCCCAGAGGGACAAGCAACCAACGACCAAGCCTCCTCTGTATTTAAGCTAATAGAGCAGCTAAACATCAATGAAGCCATCCGGGCAGCTCGCGCTTTTGCTTTATATTTCCAGCTGATCAACATCATAGAGCAGGACTACGAGCAACGGCAGCAAGTCGGTCGTTACGAGGTAGATATCCAACCAGGAACTCAACAAACTCTACTGCACCTTGACAAGGCGCAGACAAACATGATTTCCTCTCCCAACTCGTCAGCAGAAGAAAAACCGATGTACAACAGCGTCGGAGCACAGCTTTTAACAAAAAGTTGGCAAGCTGACTGCAACGAAAAACGCAAAGGTACTTTTGCGGCTTTGTTTCCCCTGTTATATCAGCTCAACGTTCCTCCTCAACAGATTCAGCGTCTGATCGCACAATTAGACGTGCAATTAGTGTTCACAGCTCACCCCACAGAAATTGTTCGCCATACAATTCGCGATAAACAGCGGCGAGTAGTGAAATTATTGCAAAAACTTGATACAGTAGAAAAGCGCACGGGCAATGGCAGCGATAGTTGGGAAGCAACAGAAATACGCCAGCAGCTGTTAGAAGAAATTCGCCTGTGGTGGCGCACTGACGAACTGCACCAGTTTAAACCATCTGTGCTAGATGAAGTAGACTATGCTTTGCACTACTTCCAAGAAGTTTTATTTGATACTATTCCCCGACTGTACAATAATTTTAAGTACGCTTTAGCTAAAACCTTTCCGTGGCTAGAGCCACCAAAGAAAAACTTTTGTAAATTTGGTTCCTGGGTCGGCGCAGACAGAGATGGTAATCCATCCGTAACGCCAGAAATTACTTGGCAAACAGCTTGCTACCAGCGCAACATCATTTTAGGAAAATACATCCAGTCAGTAAAACAGCTGATTAACCTGCTGAGCGTATCACTACACTGGAGTGATGTTTTGCCGGATTTACTCGAGTCTTTAGAATTAGAACAATCACAATTAAGCGAAGTATACGAAGAATTAGCTCTGCGCTATCGCCAAGAACCCTACCGACTGAAACTGTCATACGTGCTCAAGCGCCTGGAAAATACCCGCGATCGCAATTTGGCTCTTTCCAAACGCGAAATTATCAAAAACGATAATCTCCCCATCTACCGCTGTGGGGAGGAATTTTTAGCCGAACTGCGGCTAATAGAACGAAATTTGACCGAAACTGGCTTAACTTGTCGTGAATTAGAAAACTTAATCTGTCTGGTAGAAGTTTTTGGTTTTAACCTGACTTGTTTGGATATCCGACAAGAATCCTCCCGCCATTCGGATGCTTTAAATGAAATTCTCGCCTACCTGGGTATTTTAGAACAACCTTACAACGAACTTAGCGAAGAGCAAAAAGTTGCTTGGCTAGTCAGCGAATTGCAAACCCGTCGTCCCCTGATTCCAGCAGAGTTGCCATTTTCAGAGAAAACCAACGATGTGGTTGAAACTTTAAGGATTATACGCTCGCTACAACAAGAATTTGGTTACAACATCTGTAAAACATACATTATCAGCATGTGCCGCCACGTAAGCGACGTGCTAGAAGTATTGCTTTTGGCTAAAGAAGCAGGACTTTACGACCCAGGTACCGCGATTGGTACAATTCAAGTAGTTCCGCTGTTTGAAACAGTAGAAGACTTGCAGCGATCGCGCAGCGTCATGCAACAATTATTTGAATTACCCCTGTACCGCGCTTTGTTAGCAGGTGGATACGCAGCCATTTCGCAATCACAGAAAGCAGACTCCAACCAAGATCGAACTTTCCCATCCTCTCCCCTAACCCCCAACCTGCAAGAAGTCATGCTCGGGTACTCCGACAGTAACAAAGACTCCGGTTTTTTAAGCAGTAACTGGGAAATTCACAAAGCTCAAAAATCGCTGCAGCAAATCGCTGAAAACTACGGTATTAACCTGCGAATTTTCCACGGACGGGGTGGTTCGGTAGGACGTGGTGGCGGTCCAGCGTATGAAGCGATCTTGGCACAACCAGGTCACAGTATTAACGGGCGAATCAAAATTACCGAACAAGGGGAAGTTTTAGCTTCTAAATACTCTTTACAGGACCTAGCCTTGTACAATTTGGAAACGATCACCACTGCTGTTATTCAGGCTAGCTTGTTGCGAACTGGGTTTGATGACATCCAACCCTGGAACGAAATTATGGAAGAACTAGCAGCGCGATCGCGCAGTCATTATCGCGCTCTTATCTACGAACAACCTGATTTTATCGACTTCTTTCACCAAGTCACTCCCATTGAAGAAATTAGCCTTCTACAAATTAGTTCTCGTCCCGCACGTCGTCCCTCAGGGAAAAAGGATTTAACCAGTTTGCGAGCAATTCCCTGGGTATTTAGCTGGACGCAAACACGATTCTTGTTACCTTCCTGGTACGGTGTCGGCACAGCTGTGCAAGAATTTCTCAACGAAGAACCAGAAGAACACTTAAAATTGTTGCGTTATTTTTATATCAAATGGCCTTTCTTCAAAATGGTCATTTCCAAAGTAGAAATGACTTTGGCAAAAGTAGACCTGCAAATGGCGCGCTGCTATGTCGATGAATTATCTCATTATGAAGATAAACCCCGCTTTGAAAAGGTATTTGACCAAATTGCCAGCGAATACTATCTGACACGCGATTTAGTTCTCAAAATCACCGGACACCAACGACTTTTAGATGGCGATCCTGTTTTGCAACGTTCTGTGCAGCTACGTAATGGCACAATAGTACCGCTAGGATTTATTCAAATTTCTCTTCTCAAACGCCTGCGTCAGTCGAAAAATATATCCACTTCTGGAGTTATTCACTCTCGCTACAGTAAAGGCGAGTTGCTGCGGGGAGCATTGCTAACAATCAATGGTATCGCTGCTGGCATGAGAAATACAGGCTGAAATCTTCGCTTGCTTCAAAATCAATTCCCAACTACTACCCGCTTGCCAATGACTAAAAATCGAATTTTCATTTGTACCTTTTCAGCACTGCTATCGGGCTGTTTGAGTGCTTATGTCGGCGTGCAATTTTACCTGCATCTTCGCAGCCAAAAATGTCAAAATCAAGCTTGGGGTCTGCAGGAGGTATGCAAGATTTTCGAAACACCAAAAGCAATATGGCAAGGTAGCACCGCAGGACTATGGACCGGTACGGTTCTGGGAGCTTTCTTTAGCGGTTTGTTAACCCAACAACAAAAATAGCTGCAAATTCTCATCCATCCGTTGAAGCTGCGGGTTTGGAAAGATTGCTTAAATTTGTCCAACAATTGCTGCTAGTGTCAAAACAACGCCACGATCCTTCCTTGTCTTGTTGGTAATAGCAAAACAAACAGCGATCGCCCGAGAGCCAATCGTCTGTTAAAAAATATACAATTCCTCGAAAAGGATGGGTTTTGCGACTCAGGCGCTTGGCTACTGCTTGATTAGGACATTCCACCACAAACACCGCTTTTCCGTCTAAATGCGCCAAAGAAAAGATGCACATCCGCAAAATCGCTCGCAACCAGCTTTCCGAACGTTCAAAATAATCATCAATAATTTTATTAGTCAGGGCTTGTTCCAAGGCACGGTCTTTTTTTGGAGGAGTATGGGGATTAGACATTGCACCACCTAATGACTATACCGTTGGATTGAGCTTAATCTAAAAGTTATAAATATACAAGCGTGTAAGCAAAAATACGGTGATAGGAGCAGTGCGGCTGGTTTTCTAGTCCAGAAATTCTTTGAGAAAGCAGGCGAGAAAATCAGAAACACGGAAAAAACAACTGCAAATTTCTATTCCCGAGCTTGCTAGATACTAAAGTACTGACTGCGGACAAGTCAGTACTAAAGTACCAGCTAGGAAGAAAATACAGTTCTACTGTGGTCACCTATTCCAAAAATCGGTAATATCGTAGCCCAGTTCCGCTAACATTTGTCGCAGCAAAGGCAAACTCAAGCCGATCACGTTACTGTGACAACCTTCTATTTTTTCTACAAATAGACCACCGTAACCTTCCAGTGCAAAAGCACCAGCACATTTGAGCGGTTCTCCCGTAGCAATATAAGCCTCAATAGCGCGATCGCTCATTGGCGCAAAGTAAACCCTCGTTACTTGACATCTGACCAAAGTACGATTGCGATCGCGATCGATCAAAGCATGACCCGTATATAAATCACCAAAATGATTTTGCATCACTTGCCAGCGTTGGCGCGCCTGTAGCGGATCTTTGGGTTTACCGTGAATTTCACCATCGATCGCCAAAACCGAATCACAGCCCATAATTAAACCAGAAGCAAATTGAGGAGCTACAGTTTCAGCTTTGCATTGAGCTAGAGTTTGCACCAATTGGGTCGCCTCCTTCAATTGCACCCGCGACTCATCAAAATCACTCGGACACACTATCGGTTCAATACCAGCAGCTTGCAGTAAGCGACGTCTTGCTAAAGAAGCAGAGGCGAGAACAAATTTTGTTATCCCCATACCATCACAAGCGACTACAAAAAGTAGAAGACGACACCAAGGATACTTGGCTTGATGACTGCTAACAACTAAAACTTAATGCACAGGCAAATAATTATTCAGCTCAGGTGCCTATATTCCCCACTCACAAAATTACTTCTAACCATTCACTAATATACAGAAAAAGAATCAACAGACTGTTGAATTAAGTTTTTAACTTTCCGCCAGCGTTTTTCCGGCACAGAAGCATTGAAAGTAAAAAGTTTACCCCGACTCGTTGCCACACTTGCTAAATTGTGCCGTTGTTGATTGTTGGGAAGAGTAATCAGATACTCTAGTTTGTAGTAAGTATTACCGTTTACTTCTCTCTTTTCAGCATTAACTAATTCAGCCTTGCGGCCCGAACCTTCTGGAGCGAGGGCGTTTTTTCCCAACTTGTACCCTATTTCTGTGGGAGTACCTAAATCCGTCAAAGTTTTACCTTCCGGCACCTCACTAATCACAACTGAGACGTTTTCACTAAATTCTATTAAATCATGAAAAACAACATCAGGACCATTAGCAACTTTTACTTCTACCCAACCATTAGGATAGGAGAATTGATAACCATCAGCCGTGTCTACATAACTTCTCAATCCCCCTGCAGTTGCTATCTCGCAACCGTTGAGACTAAAGCTCAATACTAACAAAAAAATTATTGCAATTCTTTTCCACATTGGTTTTAATTCCCTTAGGCTGTCACGTTTTTCATTGTCCCACGGATGCTGACAACTTACGAACTGCGCTGGTTTTACTTTGGTCAAGTACCGCCAGAAATTCAATCTTGGTTTGAGCACGAGTGTCTGGTTCAACCATTACAACCGCCAGAAGTAAGAGAAGATTTCTATCTTTACTGTCCTCAATCAGAATTTTTGGGTATAAAATTGCGCCAAGAACGATTAGAAGTGAAATGGCGCAAAGCAGAATTAGGTGTAGTCTGTTTTAGTAATTCCGTCGAGGGCAAACTAGAAAAATGGGGTAAATGGCTCTGTAGCGATCCTACACGGGAAAGCTTTCACCTCAAGCAGGTTGCAAATCATTCTACTTGGGTGGGTGTAAAAAAAGTTCGCTACTCCCAACTTTATCAAGTCTCATCTACAGGTTCGCTACAGCCTGTTGGTGATAATGAAAGCGTTCACAACGGTTGTAGAGTAGAATTAACTCATTTAAAAATTCGTGAAATGGCGTGGTGGACTTTAGCTTTTGAAGCTACTGGAGATGAGGTCTGTTTGATGGATAATCTTCGAATCACAGCTAGAAAAGCATTTCACACTAACCCTAGATGGAAGTTCTCCACCGTCAATTCCTACGCTTATCCCTGTTGGCTAGCCGCAGTTTGCCAGAAAAAATAAAACTGTTGAAGTATTTGTCAAACCTTTAGTGATACTTCAGTTTAATGAAGTTTTTGCTAATATTATAGCTAATATTATATAGACTGCAAGCTCGAGTTGCCATCGCTCCTTGTTCCCGCCAATTCTCAGACCTAGCCTTTATACTCAAAAACCCTTCCTCTGAAAGGAGGCTGCATTCTAGGTAAGTTCAAGTATAATTCCCGTCAACATAATTGGTACAAGCAAAGGTCATGAGCTTAAGTAAAGGTTATGGTGTTTTGAAATGTCGGGCGGTCGCTGGGAAAAAAGAATTCAATGATAATTCTCCTCATTATCAAGTACATGTTAGCGACGGTCGCTTTGATTATCGTCTAGCAATTAATGTTAAATCTATCCAAAAACCCTACGACTTATTATATTTTATTGACAATAATTTTAAACATTATATAACAGATAAACTCGAGCAATTAGACTTTGGATTTACCAGAATTCAAGATAAAAATGGAGGAATCGCACTGGACTACATTCGGGGAAATTTATTCAACATCAAAAAAATGAGACCCCTACCCTACGATCTTCCAGGAGAAAATAACGATCTTAACGAGTTAATTGACGTATATATTCAAAGAGCAATTGCAAGCAAAGCCAGCATCTACGCCTTTGGAGAACCATGGGGAATCGAACCACCAGAAAATCAACCAGACAAAATCTTTGGTTTTCAACCAAACAGAGGCGTACATAACATACACATGAACCAGGGTAGCCGTGGTAAATTTGCTCAAGATAACGGAGTATATCAAGACGGAGGGTTATTAATTCACTATCCATCCACAGCGCCATTCTCAGATATTTGGGTGGCAGCATTTTTTGCGTTTCAATCACAATCTTTCCACACAGACGATCGCACCGGCAATCCCATAGATAAGCGAGTAGGATTTGAACCGCCACAAGTCGGTGTTCCAGTCATGAAAGCGCCTGTGAGAATTATTGCTGCTTTGATTAATCCTTTTGGAGACGATACAGCACAAAAAGAATCAGTTACTTTAATTAATTCTTCACCAGAAAATATAGATTTGACTAACTGGAAAATTGTCAATCAACTGCAGCAAAAATATCGCTTAGAGCGATTGAAACTTGAACCTGGTGGAGTTGTGAAAGTCACTTTTAATAAAGATTTTCAGCTTTCCAATCAAGGTGGAACTATATCCCTTCTCAATTCAGAAAATATCAAAGTGGACGGAGTTTCCTACACTAAAGAAGATATCAAACAGCAAGGATGGACAATAGTATTTTAAGTCCAACCAAGCTAGAAATTGTGGTGCTAGGGATACCACATTGAATCGATAGTCACCTGGCGATCGCTGCTCAACGACTTGAGTGTGCCTACAGTTATTTGCTCATTTCTAGATAAATATCCCTAGCATCTGTAGCGCGAGCAAACTTTTCAAAATCCCAAACATTTGCTGTTACGAGAATACCTCCTCATTAAAAGCATATTCTAAAATTTGATAATCTTTTGCGCCAAGTTATCTTCAGTTTCTAACAGCGATCGTATCAATTTCTCGGTTCTTTATGTCTAGACAGATACATAGACAAAGGGTTAGGATTTGAATATAACACTAGTACTGCTACGTAGAAGTCATACGTTCACGCATTCAATAAACTTATTGTGTAAGATAAATAAATCTGTTACCAGGGGCTGCTACTTAAAATTGATATCATAAATTTGATAGCAACAATTTGCCCAACGGAGTATAAAAGCGAGTACAGACAGTTTGATAGCAATTATTGATATCAAAAATTTGATCATAAACAAAACTAGAACGCCCTAACACAAAAAAGTCATTGCATTTTTAGATATCGCCCTATGAAATTGTCAAAAATTTGACAATAATTCTCCAATACCTGCAGATCAAGGGTCTCGAAAATGGCGGGAAAATCGCAATTTTTATAACCAATGAGTGATGCAGTAGTTTTCTTGCTTCCTTAGTATAAAAAAGATATTTGTTTTGAAAATTTATCGCTATGCAAGAGTATGACGTTATTATTATAGGTGCAGGACACAATGGGCTGGTTTGTGCTGCTTATTTACTAAAAGCAGGGTATAGCGTTCTATTATTAGAAAAACGTTCTGTACCTGGAGGTGCGGCTACCACCGAAGAATGTTTGCCCCAACAAGCACCGGGATTTAAATTTAACTTATGTGCCATTGACCACGAATTTATCCATCTTGGACCGGTTGTTCAGGAATTAGAATTAGAAAAATACGGCTTGAAATACCTAGAATGCGATCCAGTTGTATTTTGTCCTCATCCAGATGGTAAGTATTTTTTAGCTCATAAATCTCTGGAAAGAACCTGTGCAGAAATCGCTCGTTACAACCAGCGCGACGCCGAAAAATACGCAGAATTTACTCAATATTGGCAGCGGGTCTTGGGTGCAATGATTCCCATGTTTAACGCGCCACCAAAATCAATTCTAGATATTTTGGGTAACTACGATATCACCAAAATAAAAGATTTAATTTCAGTGATTGGTTCTCCCAACAAGACACTGGACTTTATTCGCAACATGCTCACCAGTGCTGAGGATCTTCTCAACGAGTGGTTTGATGAAGAATTTCTGAAAGCACCCTTGGCAAGACTTGCATCCGAATTAGGCGCACCACCTTCGCAAAAAACTATTGCCATTGGTGCGATCATGATGGCCATGCGTCACAATCCCGGGATGGCTAGACCTAGGGGCGGTACAGGTGCTTTAGTGCAAGCTTTAGTCAATTTAGTAACCAGTAAGGGCGGCATTATCCTTACGGACTGCCAGGTGAAGAAAGTCTTGATTGATGAAGGACGTGCTGTAGGCGTACAGCTAGCGAACGGCAACGAATATCGTGCCAAGCATGGTGTAATTTCTAACATTGATGCCAAGCGACTATTCTTGCAGCTAATAGATAAAAGCGATGTTGATGCGGCCGATCCCGATTTACGTGAAAGATTGGAGCGTCGCATAGTTAATAATAACGAGACTATCCTCAAGATAGACTTAGCTTTGGAGGAGGTACCGCGTTTCGAACGTTACGCTCACAAAGATGAGTATTTGATCGGATCCGTTTTAATTGCAGATTCGGTAGCCCATGTAGAACAAGCCCACAATAAATGTACCTTGGGAGAGATTCCTGATTCCGATCCATCAATGTACGTAGTAGTGCCAACGGTACTAGATCCTTCTATGGCGCCTCCAGACAAGCACACAGTATGGATTGAATTTTTTGCTCCCTACCAAATAGCAGGCGCAGAAGGTACAGGTCTCAACGGTACTGGCTGGACAGAAGAGCTAAAAAATAAAGTTGCTGACAAAGTGGTAGATAAGTTGGCAGAATATGCACCTAATTTGAAAAATTCTATCATTGCCCGTCGGGTAGAAAGTCCAGCAGAACTGGCAGAAAGACTGGGAGCGTACAAAGGTAACTACTACCACATAGACATGTCTTTGGATCAGATGGTGTTCTTTCGTCCGTTACCGGAAATAGCTAACTACAAAACGCCAATTGAGAACTTGTTTTTAACGGGTGCGGGAACTCATCCGGGTGGTTCTATCTCTGGAATGCCAGGACGCAATTGTGCGCGAATATTTTTACAGAGCAAGCATCCTATAGCCCAGACATTAAAAGATGCGCGGGACTCAATCAAATCAACAGTGGGATCGGTATTTGGTATTAATAAGTAAATAACTGAAAAACTGTTGACCGTGGAGTTTGGGGGTGCAAAATCTTGTACCCCTATCCGGAAAACCTAATAGATGGCGCTGAAAATTTTACTTGGAAACTTGGAAAATGAGTCAGCTATACCCAGTAGTAATAGCTACTATGCCTAAAAATCAATGTCACAAACCAGCTGTTGCCCAAAACTAAAACGATGACGGATCGGATTTTGATTCTTGGAGGAAGGGGGCGCATCGGTAGTAGCGTCGCCCGGGATTTAGCAAAACACACCCCAGCAGAAATTATTATTACTGGTCGCTCTTTTGACCCTGGAGTGTGCGATCGCTTGCGTTTAGGTCCGCAAGTGCAGTTTTTAGCCTTAGACTTGGCAGATACAGAAAAGTTGCAACAAGCGATCGCTTCTGTTAACGTCGTCGTTCACTGTGCGGGACCGTTTCATTACCGGGACGCCAATGTCCTCAGAATCTGTATCGAGAAAAAAGTTAATTATGTAGATGTCAGCGACCACCGTTCCTTTACTAACAAGATCTTGCAATATCGCGAACAAGCTGTTGCAGCAGGTGTAACGGCCATAGTAAATACAGGCGTTTTTCCCGGTATTTCTAACAGCATGGTACGTCACGATGTCGAACAATTTGATGTACTGGAAAAAATTCATTTGAGTTATTTAGTAGCTGGTTCGGGTGGAGCTGGTGTGACTGTGATGCGCACAACTTTTCTGGGTTTACAAAATCCCTTTGCGGCCTGGATAGATGGAAAATGGCAAACAGTAAAGCCTTACAGCGAGCGGGAAGATGTTGACTTTCCCCCTCCTTACAAGCGCTGTGGAGTTTACTGGTTCGACATGCCAGAGACTTTTACCCTACCTCAAAGCTTTCCAGCAGTCAAAACCGTGATTACGAAATTTGGCTCAGTTCCCGATTTTTACAATCACCTAACTTGGATAGTAGCTCATGTTTTTCCGAAATCGTGGATACAAAATCCAGCTGGTGTGGAATTTTTATCTCGTGTCAGTCATTTCATGACAGATATAAGCGATCGCTTTACTGGTATCGGAGTTGCTGTTCGCTCGGAAGTTACCGGACAAAAAAACGGTAAAGAAGCTGTTTACCGTTCCACCTTAGTACACGATAACACTGCTGCTGCTACTGGCTGCGGTACCGGGAGTATCGTGCAATTTTTACTAGAAGGAAAGCTGCAAAAACCAGGAGTGTGGCCGGTTGAACAAGCACTGTCAACCGATTTGTTTACCCAAAGTATGCAAAGTCGAGGTATAACCATCAAGCAAGGTTGGGTAGAAAAACAAACTTAATGTATCCTTTGGTAGAAGGAATCGCTGTAGCTCAAAAAGTAGGATGCATCTTGGATGTTCAATTAGTACTATTAGCTACAGCCAACAAAAAGGTTCTATGCAAACACATCTTGTTGCTTCAGCCAAAACAGCAATTCGCAGCTTAACCGTTTTATTTTTGATGCTGTTGTTGAGCACATTCACCTTCATTTTTACCATTCAACCAAGTTTTGCAGCTTCATCTCCAGCAAGGTTATTAACACCAGAAGAAAAAATAGACCGCGCCTACAATTACAACGAAGCTGCTGGTATTCGAGAAGAAGAAAGACAAGCAGCTTACGAACAAGCGATTGAAGACTCTGAAAATCCCCAAAAAGCCTACGAAAGAAATGTTAAGACTTTCAAACAAGAAAATCCCCAGCCCAACTTGCTAGAAAAAACTGAAGAATTGGTGGAAAAAGTAACAGCTAAGTAGGGCTAGGAAATTCAGTCGCTCCCAACCCGAGGCAATATAAAAGGTAATTGACAAAAATGCCACTCCATGGTAAAGAATAGAAAACTGCGATCGCCGAGAATTAGTCAAATTCATCGATCGTCGCATAAGGATGAGCATCTTTGCGCTCAGCGATATAACGCTCGTATAAATTCATCAAGGGAGTGGCACTAATTCCGTGCACAATTACAGAGACAACAACACTAGTGTAAGTAATCCAAGAAATTTCTTCAGCAAATTTACCTTGTAAACCGTGACCGAAGGCGTAGGCAAGGTAATATAAAGAGCCAACACCGCGAATTCCAAACCAACCCAGCAGCTGACGGGTAACCGGATGCAAAAAACGACGGCGCAAAGAAGGAGAACGTTTATCAATTGTACTTAGCCAGGCTCCCGCAGGTCGAATGATGGCAAACAAAAACACAATCACTAACAGCGAGGGATGAGCATAAACAAGCATGGGTTTGTATAGCAAAATTGACCCTAATAGCAAAATCGTCCCTACCTCCAACAGCTTTTCTATTTGCTCGATAAATTCCAACTGCGCTGAGGTTTTTTCTAAGTCAGGGTAACTTCTTTGTACAACTAACCCTGCTACAAATACCGCTAGAAATCCATAACCGTTAACTATTTCGGTAAGGGAATAAGTTAATAAAATTGTGCTTATAGCTATAAAATCCTCCATCAATTCATTAGGACAACGATGTTTTCGCACTTTTTTATCAATCCATACTATTGCTTTGGCGACGAGAACTCCCATTCCTATACCAGCAGCGATCGCCCAAATAACATCAATTCCCAACCAGTAGCGAAACCAGTTACCCCAGTTATCATCTTTAATGGCATAAAGTCCAAAATAAACAAAGGGAAAAGCTAAAGCATCATTTAAACCGCCTTCAGAAGTTAAACCAAAACGCAATTCATCTTCGTCATTTCTATCCGTCAGCTGAACTTCCGAAGCTAACACCGGATCGGTAGGAGCAAGAATAGCTCCTAATAAAATTGCTTCTCCCCAAGACAGACCTAGAAATATTTTGCCGACAAGTGCTAAACCAAAAATGGAAATCGGCATTAAAAATGCTATTAGTCTTATAGTTATTTCCCAAGCATGCCATCGTAAAGGGCGAACAATTTTTAAACCACAACTAAATACAGAGACAATGACTACAAATTCTGTGATGTGCTCTAATATTTCCGCATTAAATACTCCATTTTTACGCAATTGAATGAGCCCAAAACCATAGGGACCCAGGATGATACCAACTACTAAATAAATAAGAGCAAAAGAAAGAGGCAAACGAGAAATCCAACCGGAAGCTAAAGTGACAAATAATAACAGGAGACCGACAATCAATAGGTTAATAATATAAACATCTGCCATCATAATTTATGTAAAAAAACCTTGCATCGCAAGTTTACTGGCGATCGCTTTTAGCTATATTCACCTTGCGATAGATTTATACTGATTGCTGAAGATTACCAGGTCTCATGTATTAAAAAACATAAAACTTCCATTGCCAGCAGCCCCACTGTACTGTTCTAGGTTTGGATTTTATCTTAGAGAAATACCACTAATTTGCTGAAATACGCTAGTAGCATAAGAATCAGTCATGCCCGATATGTAGTCTGTAATTTTGAGAATTTTGTGATAAATATCGTCATGGTCGTGAGGATGATATTCTTGAGGAAGTAAATGCAGTATCAATCTGCCTTTTTTACTGTCGTATAAAATCGCATTGAGAAATTCCGTAAATAATTTCCCTAAAACTTCATATCCGGCGATTTTTATACCAACGACATCAGGGTGTTGAAAAATAGAAGCGTGACTTACTTGGGTAATTTCTTGCAAAGATTCGGCATATATACTTTGAGTTAATAATCCTCGGTCGTATTTGCCATCAAGTAGACTTTGTTCCCGAGCTAAAAAAGTCTTAACAGCTTCTTCGACAAGATTATTAATAGCTTTAGCCCGCAAGCTTTTTATCTTTTCTGCCCGAGTATCTATAGATTTTTCTAAATTAGCAATTTGGGCGATTTCATTGAGCAAATTTTTAGCTTCTTCAAAGGAGATATATCCCATGCGAAAGCCATCTTCTATATCCACAATTGAGTAGCAAATATCGTCAGCAGCTTCGACAAGAAATGCCAATGGATGTCTAGCCCACCATGCTGTTTGATCGTGGCGGCGAATTAATCCTACCGTTTGTGCTACCTCAGCAAATAATTCTTTTTCTGCTTGAAAAAACCATATTTTTTGATGCTGATACCGCTATAACCGTTGAGTACGTGTTCTGGAATTAAAGATTCGCGAGGATATTTAGTAAAAGCAGCTAAAGTAGGACAAGTAAGTTGCATTCCTCCTTTTCGATGCGGCATTTCTAGTTTTGTGATAACACGAAACCCTTGGGCATTTCCTTCAAAGGCATTTAAATCCGCTTGTTGAATTTTGCTGAGGATTTCCCCTCCTGTGGTTTTGTAGCTGCTGTACCACGATTGAAATCCCGTGCTGATGGCATCTTCTCCAGAATGACCAAAGGGAGGATTACCAATATCATGAGCTAAACAAGCTGCAGCAACAATATCGCCAAAATCTGAAGCACTAAATCCGTACTGGTCGAGTTGATATTTTTGCACAATTTCGCTGCCGACCATTCTTCCTAGGGACCTACCCACACAAGAAACCTCGAGACTGTGAATCAGACGCGTGCGAATGTAATCGTTTGTGGGTAAAGAAAAGACTTGAGTTTTATCTTTGAGGCGGCGAAAAGGAGAAGAAAATACCAGGCGATCGTAGTCTCTGTGAAAGGGAGTACGACCGAATTGAAAGTCTTCTAATTTTTCCTTACCAAGTCTTTTCGGTGTTAACAGTGTTTTCCAATCCATGCTTGTTGGATTGTTTGCAATGCTAGGAGTATGCATAGCTCCTTGATTTTAAGACTTAACAATTATTTTGCGAGAATTTCCCTGTTTTTTAGAAGTGATATTTGCGTTAAATTAACTGTTGTGCCTTTGTTGCCGATCAACATAGAAAAACAGAATTGCCAGCAAAATGTAGCCAACAGCCCAAGGTATTCCAGTTCCCCAACCTAAATTGACAACAGTATCTGCAACAGTCCAACGGTAGCTGTGCATTAACCCCACCCAGGAAAGTAAAGCAGCGATTACAGACCAGTAAGCCGCTTGACGAAATTTGCGCTCGATAATATAAACTGTGATGCCAGCTAAAATCATGGCAGAAAAAATAAACCCTTGTTCGAGGGCAAAAGCCCCGTCAATATAGGTATCGCTCAAGCGAAACTGCTGTATTAAAGCTGGCGTGAAAGGTTTTTCCGGTGTTCCCAAACCTGCTGCTCGCAGTGCATTTTTAGCAATAACAGCACCCCAACCAGCAATACCTGGCAATATACCGACAACGACAGCAGGTGCATGGTGGGATGGAGTTGCTGTAAAGCTTTGGGCAACGATCGCAATTCCAATCCACAACACGATCGCCATTCCAGCTTCTATGGGGACAAAGTAAGCCAGCACAGCTACAGTTCCCGTCAGGCAAAGCAAGCCCACAATTATGCCATTGAGGATAGAATAGCCGATTCTTGCTCCCAGCGCTTTCCAGCCCGGGTGACCGATGTAAATAGTAGTCGGAAAACACGAGCCACAAACAGCAGCAGTTAACGTACCGATACCGTTAATGGCAAGACAACTAGTAGCAGGGTAGCTATCACCTGCAGCTTCTGCACTTTCTAAATTCTGGAGACTGCCAACCAGATTAAACAATCCCATGGGTAGAATAATGCTGAAGTATTCCACCAAGATGGAACGACTGCTCCACAATTTTCCCAGCCACAATCCTGGTAGATAAAATCCGATTGGTTGGAGAGTGGCTACAAACTTCTCACTATCCCAACTGAGCAAACCCGTTCCCCAAGCCAAAGCAATTCCCAAAATTACGGCCAGCAAGCCCCCAGGTATGCCAAGTCGCACTTTTCCAAAATACGTTAGCAAAATTACACCCAGAGGCACCAAACCTACTACAGGATTGGCAAAGGTGCGAAATAAGAAACCGATAGCAATAAAAGCGATCGCAATACCGCCCAAAGTGGAAAGTAGTGCTGCACGAGGAGCAAGGCGGCGCAATGGCTCGCCAATCCAAGCTCCGGCAAATTCTATCAAACCAGAACCCAGGCAAGCCACCAGTCCTGCTTGCCAAGCTATTTCTGCAGCTTGTTCTGCGGATGCACCGCTGGTAGTTGCTGCCAGTTTTACGGGTAACATCACCAAGAATATGTAAGCAAAAAGGCTGACGGTGTTAATACCGTAGGGTAAAGCCGTAATATCCTCTCTTTGCTGTTGTTTTCCTTGCTCTTTTGCTAACTTGGCATAATAAAAGTTGCCCACAATCAAACTGAGAGCAACTCCTGGTAAAATGCGCCCGTAAATTAAGGAAGCAGGAAAACCAAGTACTCCTTGACACAAATTTACAATTAATAAAATTTGAATAAAGTTATCAAGTGCTAGACCAAAAAAACCATCTATGTCTCTGCGAACAAACCAACGAGGTACTTTGGTTGTAGGGGTTTCCATGGTTTGATTTTCAATTTTGAGAATACCAACAATGGTATTACAAGTAATACTGAGATTGCTGCTGAAAAAAATAGCTGTGGGAATTTTTAATTATCCCACAATCGCTTGCTGCTTGGTCCTTTTAACCTTTGGTGAGTATCTTGCAGTAAATTGGGAATATCTAACTTTTGCGGACACCTGGGCAAGCAGTCGCCGCATTCGGTGCAGCGATTAGCTTTACTACCTGGAAACCAGTGACCGGCATTTTCAAACATATTGTAACGATATTTGCCGTAGTCAGTCAGGTCGTAAGCCAAGGCCAAATTTCGTAATCGCAACACTTCGGGGATATTTATATTTTCCGGGCAAGGTAGGCATTTATAGCATTGACTGCATTTCTGTGCGCCTAAAATCTGGTTTTGGTGATTTTCTAATCTTTCTAAAACAATTATTTCCTCAGGTGTTAGCTTTCCATCGCGATCTGCAAATTGTAATGGTTGTGTCAATTCCTCTGGAGTTGCTGGTCCAACACTGAGGGTAGTAATGCGGCGATCGCTGAGCAAAAATCGATAGTTTAACTCTAGAGGTGAAAAAGGATAGCACAAATTGCTTAAGGTTTGGGGTGGTGTGTACAGACGTCCGCCCTTATCAGCAGGAGAGATGATAAAAATCCCCATATCTTTTTTTGCTGCTAGTTCAATCGCTGGTAAATTGCGTTGGAAAAAATAGTAATAATGCAGATTGACAAATTCAAACAAATCTGTATTTATGGCTGCCAAAATTAAGTCCAAACAGCCGTGGGTAGAAAAGCCTACATGGCGTACGCGACCATCAGCAACTGCTTCTGCAACTGCTTGCATGCAGCCGTTTTTGGCTTTTACCCAATCTAAATGTTCCCAAGTATTCAAGCCGTGAATTCCCAAGCAATCAAGATAATCCAGGTGCAATTTTTGGAGGGATTCGTTAATATACCGACGCATGGTGTCAGCGTCTGCTGTGGGTGGAATTTTGGTAGTTATGTGAAACTGCGAACGATTTACTGGCAACAATCTCGAGGCGATCGCCCGGCCAAGATACTCCTCACTTTTACCGTAACCCCTGGCAGTTTCTATGTGATTAATTCCTAGCGCTATAGCTTTTGCGATTGTTTTCCATACGTTCTCTGGTGAAGCTAGATAGCGCATTGTTCCCAAGGAAAACACTGATAAACGCAGTTCGGTTTTCCCAAAGCGTCGGTATCGCATCTTTTGAGATTCCAGATTTTAAGATCTTAGGCTTGAAACTAGATACTCGATTTCCAAATGTATTTCAGTGCAAACACTAGCCTCATCCAAAATCCCAAACCAAAACTTACTTAAGATTCAGTATTGCCAAAGCGCTTAATTAAGTCTTCTGGACGAAGGTTAGATATAAATTCGCGGAATGCTTGTTGTTCTGCTTCATCCGCATCCCTATCTACGGGAATTGAAGCATCAGCAATTACCTCTTCCATTACCCAAATCGGCGTATTTGTACGGAGAGCAACAGCGATCGCATCGCTGGGACGAGCGTCAATTTCTTTTTTGACATCTCCTTGTTTGAGAATCAAAACTGCGTAAAATGTATCCTTTTGTAAGGAATGAATAATAACGCGTTCTAAAGTTAAATTCCATGCCTCAAGAATATTCACAATTAGGTCATGGGTTAGCGGTCGAGGAGGTTTTTGATTTTCGAGTGCACCCATTATCGCTCTTGCCTGTTCTTGACCTATGTAAATAGGTAAAGCACGACGATCGGAAGCATCTTTTAAAAGTACTATGGGGCTGCGAGTTATGGCATCTAATGCTATGCCAGCGACTTTCATTTCAATCATTGGCTAAGCCTCTACAATCCTTTGAGAACTAGAGGGAATATGTAAAAAATCATACCCTTGTTTCGACAAAATTGGGACAGTAATAAACATCAGTCTCCATTGTCTATAATTGCTTCTATTAAACTCTGAAATGGTTGTAAACACCAGAGTAAGTTAAATCAATTTAGTTCCTCTATAATGTACTGATCCAAGTATGCCTTGTATTTTCTGGAAATGTGTAGAAATCTTTATACAAAATTGAGTCAGAAAATATACCTTAAAAACAAGGATAGCAGGAAGAATTACCAGTTAAATTACAGTCAAAATTAGGCAACAAATCGAATTCAATTGACTAGAAAGCCGTGTTTACAGGAATAATTCAAGCAATAGGAACTATTAGACCCCTAAAAGGAGATCTTTGGCAAATTAATTGTACGAGTCGGACGTCTGATGCGATCTGGCACGACCTGTCCGAAGGTGATAGCGTCGCGGTGGATGGGGTTTGCTTAACGGTGGAAACTATTCTCAAGGACGGTTTTATCGCCACTGCTTCACCAGAGACTTTGCGCCGTACCACTTTGGGAATAGAAGCGGCGGAACCAAGATATGTTAATTTAGAAACATCCCTACGAGTAGGTAGCAAAATCGGCGGCCATTTCATCACGGGACATGTGGATGGAACAGGCCAGATGCTTACAGTACAAAAGCAGGCAAGTTGTTGGCAAATGACTTTCACTGCTCCAGAAGCGATCGCTCGTTACATCGTTCCCAAAGGCAGTATTGCCATTAATGGCGTCAGTCTCACGGTAGCCGATTACCAGCCAGAAACTTGCCAATTTCAAGTAGCAGTTATTCCCCTGACTTATGCTGAGACCAATCTTCGCTATTTAGTTCCGGGTAGCAAGGTAAATTTAGAAGGGGATATCCTCGGTAAATACGTAGAAAAATTTCTTGCCTTGGACAAACAAGATCGAAAACTTTCTACAGT
The DNA here is from genome assembly GCA_000332255.1 of cyanobacterium PCC 7702. GTDB lineage: Bacteria > Cyanobacteriota > Cyanobacteriia > Cyanobacteriales > Nostocaceae > Chlorogloeopsis. The sequence goes on from KB235926.1 coordinate 1,638,992, forward strand.
TCCCGACGAAAAGGAAATTACACCGCTTTTTCTTGCAGAACATGGGTATACGTAAACGGGGAACAGGAAATTTTTCCCCTGCTCCCCCTTTGTTCTAACTACCTGGTTCCCGAGCAGTACTAGCTGTATGCAAACCGTGTACCAACTGGGAAAGAGCAGATTGTAATTGCAGGCCTGGGTCAACAGCGACCCATCCCTGGGGTGTGAGTTGGCGCAGTTCAAAGTGTAGATGCGGACCTGTGGAATTTCCTGTACTACCTACCCGTCCGATTACAGTTCCCTTTTCTACCCACTGGCCGGGTTGAACAAAAATTTCCGACATGTGGCCGTAGAGTGTTTGTTGGGCGCTGTTATGGTTCAAGACCACTGCTAAGCCGTAACCACCCATCCAGCTAGCAGTTTCCACCTGACCGGAGTATGCTGCTAAAACAGGTGTTCCCATTGCAGCTGCTAGGTCCATCCCGGCGTGGAAACGGCGATCTCCTGTAATCGGGTGAATTCGCCAACCAAACAAGGAGGTAATGGGTGCGGGAACTGTCAGGGGAAAAACTAACCCTGTGGGATTATAGGCAATACTGCGACCATAAACACCAGCAAAGGCAATACGCGCTAATGTAGTTGCCAGGGGAATATTGTAGGCTACTGTACTAGGACGGGGTGCCGTGTTTTCAGCCGTTACCGGTGCTGGTAGGGTACCACCACTTGGAGCGATGGGAACAGAACTAACTGTTGTTGTTGGGGTGAAAGCGCTGGGACCGGGAAGAAAGCGATTTGGGTTATAGTCACTTTTACTCAAGTGACGAGCAACAGGAACAGCTGCTGTTGTTTGCGAACGCCATTCACCGCTGGCAACGAGCTTGGAAACAACTCGCACAGCAGTTAATTGTGTATTGTTTGTGCTATTTGTATTATTAGCCAAGCGCTGTAGTGCCGGAACAGCTGTTAATCGGGTGTTTTGACTGGCACTCAACCAAGCAGGCGTACTTTTTTTCGCCTTTGCTACTAAAGGGGAGGTGATTGTTTTTTTGCTACAGCTGAGACTTGGAATTCCTCGTGCTAAAATAGCTCGACAACCACTAGAGCGTTCTATTACCACTACGGTGCTAGGTGCTTCGTAACTAGCTGCAGCATTGGGATTGTAATCAGTAGGGTCTATGTAAGCATTATTGTAGTCCTTGGTTTTGCCCGTGACCCGACTAGCTGCAGCCGCAGGTTGAGAAGAAACTTGACCAGCGGTAGTAGCAGAACTGCTCGGTTGCGTTGGCGGTTTTTCCTTTTTAACGACAACTTGAGCAGGAGTTGTTGGAGGAGAAGAAACCTCAGTTTTTCTAAACTTTTGCTCAAACTTGACACGGCGCTGGGAAAATTCTGACTGGGTAGAGTTTTGTGGAGCAATAGCAGCATGTTCTTCAGTCTCTTTTTTGAGTGTATTTCCGCCTGTTGGCTGGGAATTCTCGATGGTGGGAACAATATTGTCTATTGCTGATTCCGTTTGGGCCAGGACCAAACCGCTGCTGACGAGGCTAAAACTACCAACTAAACAAAGACTTTGGGCTGGTAAAGTTCGCTGCCAAAAGTGGTGCAAACGGTGGGGAAAACAAGAATAACGCTGCTTCATTTGTTCTCTAAAGGTGTGTTATGGTGAGCCTGATGAAGATGGTTCCAGTTTTTGAACAAGTGAGAAAATTAACCAGGTGTTTTGCCGTAGCCCAGACTGATTGTACCGGGTCGGAGACAAATTTCCGGTGAAATTAATTCTAGAGATTCAGATGTTTGCAAACGAACACGAAGTTCCCCAGTAGATGTTACACCGACAATAGTGCCTGCTAAATCATTTATGTAAATGCGATCGCCCATATTGGCAAGCAACCGTAAATAGCGAGCTAGTAATATGTTGACTCCTTCTTGCAAAAGGCACTGCATACCACATTCTATTCCCAGTAAAACTTTAGCAGCAAGCATTTCCAGGCTGGAAATTGGTTTGGGATCTTTTGTCGCTTGCCACGTTTGCAAATTGATTCCGTTTTCGGGTACTGGATTGGCCCAGTTAATACCAACGCCGATAACCGCCCACACTACAACTTTTTGCTTGACCTTCGTTTCCGTTAAGATACCACCCAACTTCTGCCGATCTATGACCAAATCATTAGGCCATTTAATGCTTACATTAGCACCACTTTCTCGCAATTTCTCAGCTATGCCCCAAGCACTAGCAAAAGTTAGCAAATAACTGTTACTTGCTGGAATGTTGGGAGCTACCAAAACTGAAAGATACAATCCTCCTTTAGCAGAAAGCCATTTTCGTCCCCACTGTCCCCGTCCAGCAGTTTGCTCGGTAGCAATGACGGTACATCCTATTTGAGCTTTTTGCTGTTGCATTTGCCAAACAGTCTCGTTGGTGGAAACAACTTTCTCTAGTAGGTGAAGGCAAAATGGTAAATAAACCTTTTTTCGCCCTGCATTTAGGGCCGCTTCTAGCTGTTGCTGATTCCATCCCACAGGATTTACCCAAATTTGCTTGTTCAGGTTAGCATGAATTGATTGCTTGTGAAGTTGTTTGAAAATTGTGGTGAAAGATGCATACTTGGTACTGGCGCAATTGGCAAGGAATGACTTACCTTAGTTGTAGTCTGCTGGAAGCTTGGCCGCACGGCTTTTTTACCCAAAAATTTTGGCCTCGTTCTCCCCAAGAGTTAACTGCGGTACTGCATCCAGATGCTATAGGATATCGCTTGAAACAAGTGCATGGCAATACGGTACTGACACCATCAGAAATTTGCAACCACCTCTCAAAAACTGGACTGCAAGAAGAAGAGGATTCTGCTTTAGCAGCTGGCGATGGTTTAATCACCGAAAAACCTTTACAAGCTGTGTGGGTTGCTACGGCTGATTGTACACCTGTGTTGATTGGCGATCGCAAAACTGGTCGGGTGGCAGCGCTGCACGCCGGATGGCGAGGTACAGCAGCGAAAATTGTGCCGCAAGCAATAGCTCGCCTGCAAGCACAAGGTAGCAACATCCAAGATTTGCGAATTGCTATGGGACCTGCGATCGCCGGAGAAGTTTACCAAGTTTCCCTGCAAGTAGCAGCCCAATTAGGGGCTTCTATTATACCACATGAGGAGGAAACCGTCATTATCAAAGCACTGCAGGAGCTACCAACTTCTCCTTTACTCCCCGATCCTGACCCCGAACGGATACGAATAGACGTTCGGCAAGTAAATGTCCTGCAGATGGAGAAAATGGGTATCAGTCTGGAACAAATAGCGATCGCTCCTTACTGTACCTATCAAACTCCAGAGCATTTCTTTTCTTACCGTCGAGACAACCTCAAAAAAGTGCAATGGTCGGGAATAGTTAGCATTAATCCCGGCAGTTAGGGAAGAAAATAACAGCGTCAATACTATCATCTCCCGTCCCTGGAATTTTCGTCTTTATTTATACTAAAATCTACTGGAAAACTCCATTGCTTGGGTTCGAGTTATTTATGTGATGTTGCGTACCTGCTTTAGTGTCCCAATCACCTTGCTGTTCCCTCTTTGGACGCAAGCTGGTATGTAGGTTGCGATCGCGAAAGGCCAATTCCAAATCCGTGCTATCAAGTAATTTTAATTACAAAATTACCGATACTGGTAACTCTGCTACCAAAGGCATTACAGACATACTGGTATTGGGAATTATTCTATATTTGGATAATTTGGATAGCATGGATTGAAATTCTACTACTGAGCGTTCTCCAAATAGCTGGGTAATGAATTTTTCGAGTTATCATCATTTAAACCTTAAAACCTTATTCAGTTTGCTTTATAACCTCCTCATTACCTTCTTTGAGTCAGCCAAATCTTTAACTAAGTGCACGATTTTTATTTCCTTGAGTTCTTTTTAAGTATTTTAACTTTTTGACAAAATTCGATTATTAATTTCTTAGGACGAATGCAATTGTAACTGGGACAAAGCAGTCAAGAGATAACCGCTAGACCTTTGCTGCTGTTGATTTTTAGCAGTTGTAGAATCGATTTAGCTATTTGTCTGGAGTTGTTTTTTAGTGACTACCTCGCGTACCCGATAAATTGGTCGTCCTTGGGACTCGTGGTAAGTGCGCATGAGTAACTCTGCTAACAAACCAAAGCAAAACAGCTGTACTCCAGTTACCAGCAGAAGTACCGCTAAAATCAGCAAGGGTCGGTTACCAATATCTTCATGAAAGGCAAATTTCACCCAAGTTAAGTAAATTCCCAGTACTCCTCCCGAAAGCATGGAAATTAAACCGAATAATCCAAAAACGTGCATGGGACGGGTAAGGAACTTTTTCATAAAGGCGATAGTTAGCAAATCCATCAATACCCGGAAAGTTCGCGATAAGCCGTACTTACTTTGACCAAAGCGACGAGCATGATGGCGCACGGGTATTTCTGTAATTCTTGCACCTTCGATATAAGCCAAGGCTGGTAAAAAGCGGTGCAGTTCCCCGTAGAGGTTCATGTCTGCTACTAGTTCAGCGCGGTAGGCTTTCAGGGAACAACCATAGTCATGAATGTAGACGCTAGTGATGCGCCGAATCAGCCAGTTAGCAATTTTGGAAGGAAGTAAGCGCGTCAGAGCTGCATCATGGCGTCTTTGTCGCCAACCGCTCACCAAATCGTAGCCTTCTTCTAATTTTGCTAACAGTAGGGGTATATCTGCAGGATCGTTTTGTAAATCAGCATCTAAGGTAACAACCGCTTTACCACAGGCGTAATAAAATCCAGCTGCCATTGCTGCAGTTTGACCGTAGTTGCGACGTAAAATTACGGCTTTCAAATCGTCGCGGATTTGTGCTTGTTCTTTAAGGTATTGAGCCGATCCATCTGTGGAACCATCATCTACACAGATGATTTCGTAACTGAGGCGATGATTTTTCAAAGTGGAAGCGATCGCCTCCAACAAATACGGTAAACTTTCCACTTCATCGCGTACGGGTACTACTACCGAGACATCGAAAACAGGTAAGGGTCTTGCTTCCCATTGTCCAGCTATTCCCTTAGAAATTAATCCACTCCTCATATCTATTTGTGTCCTTTGTGACCAAGCCCTTCGTAACTCCTCACCACTCTACCAGCACCGCGTAGCTGTTGGTAATATGACTGACTTACCTCATCGCCTTGTTCCGAGAGAATATCAATTCCAATACCGTTACGTCCTTTATCTTTCCCAGAGCTATGGATGTAACGGCCATCTCCTAAATAAAGTCCCACATGAGTAGCTTTTTGAGAAGTACCGAAGAAAATCAAATCACCTGGTTCTAATTGAGAAATTGCTATTGGTTGGGTAAAAGCTTCCTGTTGGTAAGCGTCCCTGGGTAACCAAATACCCACGGAAGAAAATGCTGCTTGCATTAAACCAGAACAGTCATAATTTGGCCCTACTGTACCACCCCAAAGGTAATAATTGGGCTGTTGCATTGCTTTGCGGGTAAAAGCAATTACTTCTGGTAGCAATTTTTTTATTTCAGTGGCAGAAAAGGATTTAGGCTGATAAACTACGGTAGCTGTTTGTAGTTGCTCTAAGTCTGAAAGCAATAGCCATCCAGGATAGTCATCTTCGCACAAACGTATTTCTACGGATATTTCCTGGGAGAAATTGTTCGTGTTTGACAATATACGTAGGTGCCGTCCGGCTGCGGCTTGTGTTGCTAAGCGTGTACATTGGGGAGAATCATATATGTTGAGATTGGCAAGACACTCGTACTCACCGGAAACGAAATTTGTGATTTTGGATTTGAAAGGAACAGACATTCTGCAAGGATAGCAATGGTTTTCTTTAGTAAAGACGAACAACTGGAACACTTAGGTAGTGATATTTTAGAGGTTACTTGGGCAAAATTCCCGACTTTAGCCCGCAACCAAGTTGCCCTTACTTGGATTGTCTACGATCCACCTGTACTAGTAAATACTGGTGGTGCTTTAACTCCAGATGTTTTTTGGAATCATCCAGTACGTGGTTTTACTTACAGAGGCGTTGAGCGAATTTACCCGGCGAGTATTGTCAAATTGTTTTACTTGGTAGCGGTACAAGAGTGGTTGGAGTCAGGTATGCTTCAGACCTCCACCGAGTTGGAAAGAGCAATTCGCGATATGATCGTGGATTCGAGCAATGATGCTACCAGTTTGGTCATAGATGTGTTGACCGGTACAACCTCAGGACCAGAATTACCGCCGGGGCCTTTTGAAACGTGGAAATTGCAGCGCAATCTTGTCAATCGCTATTACCAATCTTTAGGATGGCCGGAAATGGAAACCATTAACGTTTGCCAAAAAACTTGGTGTGACGGTCCCTACGGGCGCGAACGGGCATTTTACGGGCAATTGTTTGAAAACCGCAATATGCTGACAACTAACGCTACTGCTAGATTGTTGCACAGTATTGTCGGTGGTGTGGCAGTTTCCGCCGGGCGATCGCAAGGAATGATGTCTTTACTCAAACGCAGTCTCAATCCCGAGGATTTACCCAAGGATGTTGAAGAAGACCAAATTACAGGTTTTTTGGGCGCTGGTCTTCCCCAAACAGCACAAATTTGGTCCAAGGCTGGTTGGACCAGTCAAGTTCGCCACGATGCTGCGTACATCGAAATCCCCAATTCTCGTCCCTACCTTTTGGTGGTCTTTACCGAAGGCAAAGCCAACGCTAAAAACCGTGATATCCTACCTTTTATTTCCCAACTTTTTGCTCAGGCGGTGACTAATTTGGGGTAGTAATTTTTCCGCCACACAACTGCTAAGTCCGAACTACAAATTGACTCAGTTTCATTTCTTAATTCCATTTTCAGCTAGTCCGCCCACAGCGGACTTTTTTTATCTCAGATACTTCCCCTCAACTTTCTACAATATCACATTAATTCGATAGATTTACTGTAATATTGTGTTTAGTCTTTTTTTGCTCGTGTAAGCAAATTCTTCAAATGCGGATTGCTCGTGACATTACAGAACTAATTGGTCGAACACCTTTAGTACAACTCAACCGCATCCCCCAACAGGAGAGCTGTGTAGCTCAAATTGTGGTGAAGTTAGAGGGAATGAACCCTTCGGCTTCCGTGAAAGACCGCATTGGTATTAGCATGATTGAAGCCGCCGAACAAGCAGGACTGATTCGACCAGGAGAAACTGTTTTGGTGGAGCCAACTTCTGGAAATACCAGTATCGCTTTGGCAATGGTAGCAGCAGCTAGAGGTTACCGTTTAATCATTACCATGCCAGAAACAATGAGCTTGGAACGACAATTAATTCTGCAAGCGTATGGCGCTGAACTAGAGCTAACTCCAGGAGTAAAAGGTATGCAGGGAGCGATCGCTCGTGCGGAAGAGATTGTTGCTAACACGCCTAACGCTTTTATGCTTCAGCAATTTCGTAACCCAGCCAATCCCCAAATCCATCGCCACACTACCGGCGAAGAACTTTGGACAGATACCGATGGCAAAATAGATATTCTCGTTGCTGGAGTTGGTACTGGCGGTACAATTACTGGCGTAGCAGAAGCAATTAAGCCCCGCAAACCGGAATTTCAGGTTATAGCTGTTGAACCTGCTTTTAGTCCCGTACTTCAAGGTGGCAAACCAGGAGCACATAAAATTCAAGGTATTGGCGCTGGATTTATTCCCCCGGTACTGCGCTTGGAACTAATTGACGAAATTATTCAGGTCAGGGATGAAGATGCCATTCAATACGGACGGCGACTAGCCTCTGAAGAAGGAATTTTATCAGGAATTTCCACAGGAGCTGCATTGTGGGCAGCTATTCAGGTCGCCAAGCGTTCAGAAAACGCCGGACGTTTAATTGTCATGGTACAACCCAGCTTTGGGGAACGCTACCTCAGTACACCTCTTTTTAAAGATTTTGGTTTGTTGGACTTAGAAGACGACAGTTAATGTCACAATATATAATGTCACAAACTACAGTTTTCTGAGCGGATTCTAGTTGTATACAATTGAGACCTATAGAATGTCTATCCTTAAGCTTGAAAACGGCCAAATTCTCCATCGCCTCAGCGATATTCAACAGGAACTTGCTACCCTCGATATCCAAATAAACCACTATGACTTAGAAACAACGCTTACTTTCCCAGATTTGCTCGTCCGGGATGTTTTCAGTCAGCAAGACAAACAAAAAATTTTGCAATCTCATCATCAAGATTTTGAACTTCTCCAACAGCAAGCTGGTTATTTCAGTTATGACCTATGGGTATTACATCCAGGTTTACCAAACCTTTATGCGTTAATAGCAACCCACAGTCGCTACCACACTCATCAAGATGCAGAAGCAATGTGCGTGCTTGCAGGAGAAGGACTGTTTGGATTCGCGCAACCAAGGGGTGACCAACTACAACTTCAGGTACAACCAGGTGATTATATCCATATCCCTGCTGGAGTCGAGCATTGGTTTAGCCTGAGTGCATCTTTACATCTGAAAGCTTGGCGCTATTTTACCTCGGCTGATGGCTGGGTACCTCAATACACAAGTACCGGACTTGAAAAGTTTCTGAAAAAGAAATGTTAATGCAACTTTGTCCGCATTACTTGTATCGCAGCTAGCTGTATAGCAGTTTTTCCTTGTCAATCAAACTTGCTCTGCGGAAATAGGAAGCAGACTGCAATCCCATTTGATGACAATGCTGGGCGCACTGACGACAAATTGCAGCACACTCAAGCATTTTGGCATCATTATCGAACTCCTCGCAAATCATTGCAGTGCGATCGCACATTTCTGCACACAGCTCGCATATGCGCCCCATAAACTCAGAACCATCATCAATGGTGTTGATGCACAACATACACATTTCTGCACAGTCGCGCATCATAGATACCATCGTGATATCGATATATTTTCCCCCCCGATTTTTACAGTAATTTAATGTTTCTATACAGATTTTGTAGCAATCGCTGCAAGCTTGTCTGCAAATTTCCAACGCAGTCAGTGTAGATTCCATCATCATCTCACTATACCCTTAGCTGTTGATAAATTTTGTACTTTAGCATCCTTTAATTAGCACATTAATCTGTCTAAACTGCCAAGTCAACAACTACTGCCCAAACTAATTTTTTAAGGCCACAAAGGCGATGAATTTACTGCTAATTCATCCTATTTCTACCTCAATAACTGTTGTTAAAAGCTCTGATTTCCGAGAAATCTTGTTAATCTGGGCGACTCAATGTCTCCCTTTCTATGGGAGATTTATCAATCCCGCAGATTCTTAGCTAAGTATAAATATCTATCATTTTCCCCTGCACCCAACTATCTCCACTTTACTGCCCAGAGGACAATGTCAAATTTTCATGATATTATCTGCCAAAGCCTGCTAAAGTAAGGAAAAATTCACCTTCCTTAGCGAAATTTTCAGACAGGCAAGAATGCGATCCATGAATGTGATAATAAAGTGAAAATGCCATTTTTTGTTAAGATTATGAATTTCAAGATATGAAATCCTGGGTAAATCGCAACATTCTTGTAAAAATGAGTTTAAGTATTTTGTTGGTGGTGATTATTTTCTGGCCTTTTGTAGTATTTAATGCTGGGGAAAGAGGAGTATTAATGAAGTTTGGAGAAGTGCAAGAAACAATACTAGGAGAAGGATTGCACCTAGTGATTCCCATAGTTAATTCTGTCAAACGGTTAAGTGTTCGAGTTCAAAAACAGGAAATTTCTGCTGAGGCTTCCTCCAAAGATTTACAAGAAGTTTATACAGATGTAGCTTTGAATTGGCATATCCTGCCAGAAGAAGCAAATGCTATTTTTCAACAAATTGGTGATGAGAAGGAAGTTGTTGATAAAATTATCAATCCAGCTGTGGAAGAAGTCCTCAAAGCAGTAATGGCGAAGTATACAGCGGAAGAAATTATTACCAAGCGAGGAGAAGTAAAAGCCGGCGTAGATGATTTATTAACAACGCGACTCAAAAATTATCATATTGCAGTTGATGATATTTCCTTGGTTCACGTACATTTTTCCGAACGATTCAGCGATGCAGTAGAAGCTAAACAAATTGCTGAACAAGAAGCAAAACGAGCAGAATATGTAGCAATAAAAGCAGCCAAAGAAGCCGAAGCTAAGGTTAACTTAGCAAAAGGTGAAGCAGAAGCACAAGGATTATTAGTCAGAACTTTGACTTCTGAAATTCTTCAAAAGCAGGCCATAGAAAAATGGAATGGAAAGTTACCAACGGTGATGGGGAATGAGGGTTTAAAATTGTTGGAGTTAAATAAATTTTTGAAAAATTGATTAAGCAGTACACCTGCTGGTAAAATCAAGGACAGCTTAACTTGTTGTTGTGGGATCGCCTGAATTTACAAACAGACTTCGAAGATTGCTAAAAAACTCTCCCCCAAACGAAACAATCATACACATACAAGAAAATTAATTGCAACCGTGCCCTTTCTAGCTCGCTAAAATAAAAAATGACGAATTTTTTGGAAAACAATGACTGCCTATCCTTTAGCTACCTTATTTTTAATTTTGGCAATTGTTTTTTTTATAATTGCAGTTGTTGGGGACGCCAAAGTCCTGTTTATTGAGATTAACCCTGGTTTGTTTGGAAGAATTTTAGCTTTATTTCTTGGTATTTTTAGTCTGGCGACAGCTGGATTATTAGTAGTATTTCCTGGAGAAAGTCTGGATTTAATCAGGAATTATTTAGCTAATTTTCTGCAAAAATATGCAATTTTAATTAGCCAATCTTGAAAAGGTTGTTTGTAAAGGTTAAATAGATTTGAGCAGTGCAATTAATGATGTTTTTAAAAATACGCACCTACAAGACTATAAATAAGGGCGGTTAATACTAAAAAAGTAACGATAACGTAATGAAAGTTTCGCGATCGCAAAAAAACAACTAGGGAGATCACCACTCGTAAAACAGGAGTAGCAATTAATAACAACAACCCCAACTGAATAATGCCACGCCGACTACCGGATAAAACTGCTTCGAGCACACCTGCAGGAGAACACAATTGGGATGGTTCTCCACGGAACACATGATATTGAACTGGTTCTGCACCGTGGCGAATTAAGTACAGTATACCCCCTAGCAAAACCACAGCACTAGCTGTCAAAACTCCATACTTGAGAAGGTTGCTTAATAAAGACTCGAGTTGCTGTTCACTTTCTGTCTTTGCAAGCGAAGGAGAAACGTGTTGCTTTTGTAATGGGGCCAGATCGCTGTTTGGTTGTTCTGACTGCAAAGGTAAACTAGCAACTTCCGGCTGTGTTGATGACATTTTATACACCTTACAAACCCCCAGCGACGCTGTTGTAGACCATCTTAAAAGCCATTCCCACCAATACAAGACTGAAGATTATTCTTAAGACTTGGGTTTTTGCCTTAGTTAAAACTTGAGCACCTAAAAAAGCACCTGGAAGTACTCCCAGCATTACCGGCATAGATAGTCCCGGATCGATGTAACCTCGTGCTAGATAGACTCCAGCGGATGCTGCTGCGGTGACACCAATCATAAAATTACTGGTGGTTGTGGAAACTTTAAAAGGTACGCGCATCACTTGATCCATCGCCAGCACTTTAAAAGCTCCCGAACCGATACCAAGTAATCCAGAAATCACTCCCGCTAGCAACATGACGCCAAATCCCCTGAGTACGGAATGAACTTGGTAAAATACTAGACCGTTAGGGGTTGGATAACTGTCGTTGAGCTGCAGATAAGTTGCTACGGAATCTGGAGATTCACCTTCAAGGTTTTCCAGTTTGGGTTGTTGTGAAAGGTAGGCTGAATAAAGCAAGACAACTGCCAGAACTATGGTCAGTGCTTTTACAGAAACATGAGTAGCTATTAATGCTCCGACAATGGCACCAGCAGTTGTGGCCACTTCTAAAAACATTCCCAATCGTAGATTAGTGAACCCCTTTTGGATATAGGTAGATGCTGCACCCAGGGAAGTCGCAATTACAGAGACTAATGAAGCACCAACAGCGTAGCGAATATCAACATCAAAAACCGAAGTTAATAAAGGAACAATAACAACTCCCCCTCCCAGCCCTGTTAGTGCGCCAATAAAGCCAGCAGTAAACGATCCAATCCAAACAAGTAAGGAAAATTCCAGAACGTTCAAATTTATTTCCTCTTTTTATCAATTTATATAATAAAAATCAGAAAATTTTCTTTTTGCAAAGACAAGATGTAAATTGATGGAAATTTGATTGCAGTCACAGTAAATAGAGGAGGCGAACGCTTCCGCATCTGGCTAGCTAGATAGCTTACCTCCTACCGCCATATTCTCAAGGGAGCCGGGATAGATTTATCCTTGATTCATCACTCCGGCGCAAACAAACCTGTTTGGTTGATTGAATCCAAAAAGACAAAATAGACTACTCCCGCTCCTAGTATCATTACAGAAATGCTAAATAAAAGTACCCAGCGATCGCCTGGTTCGTATGTATCTTCATCTATATCATGGCGAACAGCAAAGTAATGCTGAATGGAGAGTAGTACTGTCATTAAACCAATCAAGGAGAAAAGTAAACCCAATTTCCAACTCATACCAGTTCGGGGTAGAAGTGGTGGGTGAAAATAGCGAAGGCGAAGAATAACAACACCGAAACCAATTAGGGCGATCGCTGTTCGCATCCACGCTAGATAGGTACGTTCGTTTGCTAAATGATCCCGAATGCGAGAGGGATTTTTGATCTTTGGTTTTACTTCTTCTGCTTGTGCTTTTAGATTCGTTTTTTTAAAGAGCAAGCGCATTTGTGTCACTCAACTACTACTTACTATCCACCGCGGTCAGAAAGATGGTGTAGAGGTGCAGTTGGTTACTCACGTCTCTACAAACGTCAGGACAATGTTTAATCTTCAATCGGTGCGTTAGGCTTTTTGGCGGTAATGTCTGCTAAAGCCAAATCAGGAACTGGCCAGTTAGTTTCACCTGCTTTGAATACTCGAGAAGGAGGAACGTTGAGTTCAATAGCGCCGGTATCTGGGTTTGTTTTGACTACTAACTGAGTTCCGGGTACAATTTTCAGTGCTAGGGGTTCTGTTAGTTCTTGTGGTTGGAAAACGTCAGGAATTAAGCCAGCAACTTTGGTACCGCTAGGTAAGTAAATACCATCACAGTTCCAATCATCATCTGTGATCTTACCATTTCCGAGAAAGTAGAGGTTCGTTTCTGAGCTTGGGAATAGAGATTGTTTCGGTTCATGAGCATAAACAGCTAGGGTTTGTCCTGTTTCGTTGCGACATCTGGCCCAATTGTTAGCAGTTTCTAAAATATATTTTTGCCAGCGCAACTGACCTATTTTTTCTTGAATTTCTTCTGATGTGTAACCTGATTTTTCTGGTGTTTGTCGTGCTTTTAACAGTTGGTCTAAAGCTTGAGTTATTTCCGTATAATCGGGGCTTTTAGTCAATTTTATTTGCTCTGCCCAAGAAGGTGGAGCGATCGCCAAGCTCACTAGAAAGGTCAAAATTACTAAAGCGATTTTGAAGATTTTCATAAACTATCTCCTCAAAGCAAAATTTTTCAGCAAGTAATGATGTTTTGCAGATATGGAACAACAAGTTTAAAAGGCTTTCAGTAGCTGATAGGTGCCACTTTCTAGGAAAATGTAAACTCCCAAGCCAATGAATACAAAAGGAATAACGGCGTGACCGTAACGGGTGAAGATTGTGGCGATAACACCATGACGGGTTAATTGGTAAGCAATGCAGCACCAAACGCCAATCATGACAAAGAAAACACCCAAAATTATTAATAAATCGGTGAGATTGCTGCTGGCAAACAACGGTACGTAAATACCGATATTATCTCCCCCATTGGCAATGGTAATTGCTGCCACTTTATAGGTTTGGGGTGAAACAATACCGGTAAGAGTTGACAATATAGATATCTTTGTTGTTGAGGAGTAAAATTCATCCGATACCGTCTGTATTTGGTTTTCATTTCTTGCTCGCGTGACTAGATTCTTGATACCTATGGCAGTGGGAACCAAACCTAGCAACCCTATCCATGTTTTCGGGATGAATAAGCCGCCTAAAAAACCGGGTAAACTGGCAACAATTAAAGCTGTAAAGCCAAGATACTGACCAAAGATAATGTGAAGCCGACGAAAGCTTGAATTGACTTGTGCGAACCAGAGCATGAGGATGACAATGTCATCTATGTTGGTTGCTGCAAAGGATGCGATCCCCGCAATCACTGCTCTCACAAGTCTATCCATTCCATCATTGTTTCCAATTTGGTGTTAATTTTCCTCTACTCACATCTTGCACCTGGAAATATAAATGTCAAAACCACAACTACGTGCAAGGGTAGTTAGTCGTTCAATATCAAGTAAAAGAAGATACAC
>KB235926.1:1654002-1838225 GCA_000332255.1 cyanobacterium PCC 7702
GAAATATAAATGTCAAAACCACAACTACGTGCAAGGGTAGTTAGTCGTTCAATATCAAGTAAAAGAAGATACACAACTAGTTTTGGGAAAATAGATTCTCTTGCTGTTTGTGCAGCTTGTCCCCAATCAGGNGGGGATGCTGGCCTCGTCAAGCAGATAACTCCAATGAGCGATGAGATAAGCAGTGAGAGAAAGAATTAGCCAGCGATACATACCCTTGAGAGTACCTTGACCAAAACGATGCAAACCAAAGCGATGTTTGGCAGTTTTAAACCAACCTTCAATCTGCCAACGACGCTTACCCCACCACTTAAGAGTAGAAGCTTTAATCGGTCGAGNAGACAAAACAAAACGTTTTTCTAACTTACCGTTATCACGTTTCAAGTAATACCAAGATATAGTAACAGGAAATTTCAAACCAACTAAAATAACTTGTTGTCCTTGTTGATGTAAATGGCGTAAAACTCTGCCATCAGATAACTTACGACTAATAGCTACGCCTGTAATAGCATGATATTTAAGGCGACGGANACCTTCAAGGAATTCGACACTGCCAAAGGCTGTATCAGCTAAAATAATTGTCTGGAAATGTTGAGTTAAAGATTGAGGTAAACGTTTAACCATTTTGAGTCCAANTCTTGCGGGAGATGGAGTTCCCTTACCTGGCCAAACCCGAAAATCCCAAGGAATACGCCATTTTCCTATTACCAAATAAACTACTACTAAATGGAGACCACGNTTACCATTATAGACTTTGATTAAATNACTAAAGTCTTTGAATTTACCACGTTTTTCTAGAGTTGTTAGGTCAATTATTACTTGTAAAAATGGTCTACGCCCTCTACCAGATGAGGACAATGACTTGACAACTGTTTGTAATACATGATGACGAATTATCCGAATCATTTTCCTTGTTGACCAAGGATTGATATTTAAAAATCGGCTGATTGCACTTGGGGACTTTGTCTGACTGTATTCAGGTAATGGGTGTCCTTGTCCTTCTAAAAACAATGCCAGCATAGCCTCTAGGTTATCTTTTTGGTACTGTGTCGGCATCAATTCTTTGAGGGTGTAAACTAATTCTTGGGCGTGGGCAAGCATTTTTCTTNCTTTAATTTCGATATTTCACGCCTTTTCTCTCATGTTTTGAGATTCAAATGCAATCATCCCTATATCTGAGGTCAACAAGTTTTTGCATTCTATCATCTGTTTTTCTCTGTATTTATGATGAACCTAATGTTACATTCGTTACTAAAAATATTTAATTAGTTCTATTCACCTGTTGTTATAGTTGGGTACTAGTTTATTTGTCCTTTACGGGTTACTACGGTTGGTGCAAGATGTGAGTCTATCTCTGGCAAGGGTTTGGCTTTTTTGATTATACCCATCAAGCACAGACAGCTGGCGCACAAAGCTAGAGGAGTCAAAGCTTGACTTTCCAAGACAATCACGATACCTAAGCCAATCAAGACAAATGGAACCAGATTGTTGCCGTAGCGATTTAAAAAGTCAGCGATCGCCGTTTGGTAGGTTAATTTGTAGCTAGTGTAGCACCAAACTCCTACCAGCAAAAAGAATACAGCCACAATTACTAACAGTCCTCCCCAGTCACTGTTGGCAAATAGCGGTACGTAAATACTGATATTGTCACCGCCATTGGCGATCGTGATTGCTGCCACACTATATGTTTGAGGAGAAAAAATACTGCTAAAAAAGTGAAAGTTGGACTGCTGTTGTTGTTCGTTGACTTCCTGTGAGCAATCGCTTTGTGGATTTAACCAGCGACTGAAACCGATGGCGATGGGAACTAATCCTAGCAATCCTATCCAGTGTTTTGGTAAGACCAGACCTCCAAAAAAACCGGGTAAGCTTGCCAACACCAACACACTAAAGCCTAGGTACTGTCCAGCAACAACTCGCCAGTGATGAAATCCAGCTTGGAGCTGTGAAAACAGTAAGGTGAGAATAACTAGATCGTCAAGATTGGTGGCAATAAAAGCTGCGATTCCCACGGGAATTGCAGTGACTAAATCGTTCATGTTTGTGAAACTGTGAATATGTTGACCCAGCGATCGCTCGTTCGCTGCCAAAGCTTAATTTTTACTTTACGGGACTTGACTTGTATCGACAAATATTCTTTTTTGTTAGATAGATAAATTAAAGTAATTAAAGCCACATCTTTTACTCCCACCTCAGGAAATCATCACTTCGGCAAACTCTAGAAAACCCCACATAATTGGTGGGGTTTAGACCAGACAATGTTATGGATTCATAGGCAATTCAATGCAATAAAAAATACTTAATTTTTAAACTTCTCCTAACAAATACTGACAAAAACATGAAGTGCAAAGCGTGAAATTCAACTAACTATCAGTCTCAGTTTTCAGGATGTATGAAATGGCAGGAATGACGCTTGACCAGTTGCGAATTTTTCTAGCTGTAGCAGAACATCTGCATTTTACCCGTGCAGCAGAGGAACTTTATATTACACAGCCAGCCGTGAGTGCGGCAATTCAAAGTCTAGAGCAGGAGTATGCAGTCAAATTGTTCCATCGAATTGGTCGCCAAATCCAAATCACAGAAGCAGGAAAATTGCTGCAGTCAGAAGCACGGAAAATCCTCGAGCAGGTAGCTTTGACAGAACGAGGATTAAGGGAATTGAACGATTTGCAACGAGGAGAACTAAATTTAGGAGCGAGTTTGACAATTGGTAACTACTGGTTACCCCAAAGGATTAGTCAATTTCAGCACCAATATCCAAAAATTTCTGTCAACTGTACCCTCGCCAATGCAGAAACCATATGCGCGGGTACAGCATCGGGACAGTTTGATTTGGGTTTGGTAGAAGGAGAGGTGCAAGCATCACTGAAGGTTTTGTTAGAAGAAGAAATTGTGGGAACCGATCGCCTGCTGATAGTAGTGGGAAAACGTCATCCATGGTACGAGCGCAAACAAGTCAGTTTAAAAGAGCTGACTTCTACTGACTGGGTGATGAGAGAATCTGGTTCTGGTACTCAGGAAAGATTTGAGCAAGCTTTGCGAAATTGGGGTATAGATCCGCTGCAATTAAATGTAATTTCCGTACTCAACAGCGGGGAAATGGTCAAAGCAGTAGTAGAAAGCGGTGTTGCAGCTGCTGCCATTTCTGAATTGATGGTGGCAAAGGAATTACAACTAGATACTTTACGTGCAGTCGCAGTCTTTGAAGAAACAAATGGCGATCGCACTTTTGTAGAAATAGTCCGACCATTTTTAAAGCTCAAACATCGACAGCGTTTTCAAAGCAAACTCTGTGTTGCTTTTGAAAAAATGCTCCTCCTTTAACAAGCATTTGTGTCCTCTTTCTTTCCTCGTTATAAATAAAACAACACTTACTCTATCAAAAATTAGTACTTATTCTATAGATTTCTGGGCGATTTTTCGTGTAAACTACGAAAAGTGTATAGAGATTTAGATATTTGCAATGGAAGACAGACAACAAACTAGCTCTGAGTTAAAAATGCTGACAGCTATTACCCCTGTACCAAAACTCAAACAAGTCCCAATTAACCTCAAGATAGGGGTAACAATCAAAAAACTCAGAGGTAGTTTTTTTCTGGTTATAGGATATTTACTTTCGCCTTTGTCTTGGTGGAATGACTTATTTTTCAACCTTCCGGTAGCCTATGGATTCGGATATCTTTGTAGTTTCATTTCTGCAAATTTATTTCTACCGTGTGCGATCGCTGGGTATTGGCTTTCTAATCTGGCTGGAATTTTGTTGATGCAAGTAGGAATTCTAGATGTTTTGCCTTTGGCAGCAAAAGAACGCAACCTCAAAAAAGAACTACTAATGGGTCTGGCTTCTGCAACAGTCTACACCCTTGTAATTCTGGCATTACTACAGTTAAAGATTCTTGATACTCCTGCAGTTTCCTTGTAATCAAGATTGGTTTGCGAACTGAGGCGATAAATCACAAAAAAGCACAAGACACCAAGGGACTTATCGCAAGGTACCGCAAAAAGCGAAGTAAACAAGATTTGATCGGTCTCGGATTGGTAGTTGGTTGGTGAAGAGATATCTACTTTCAGGGAAAACCACCCTTTACCATTACCAACTCCAGTAAGAGCGTTGCTGCAAATCCTATTTTCACTTTCCTTTGTATGGACTACCTATTACTTGTTTTTCTTAGCTTTGGGATCGGAATCATCGTTGGCTTGACAGGAATTGGTGGAGCATCTTTAATTACGCCAATGTTGATTTTTGTTTTCCAAGTTCCGCCTGCGATCGCCATCAGTTCTGATGTTGTAGCTGCAACTTTGATGAAAGCCATCGGTGGATACAAACACTGGAAACAGAATACCATTGACTTAGAAATTGTCAAATGGCTAGCCTTGGGAAGTGTTCCCGGATCGCTAATGGGAGTGGGAATTTTATATCTGCTCGAGCATGAAAAAAGTTTCAATAATAATGATGATATCCTGTTGCGTCTGATTGGCTTGATACTGCTGCTGGTAGGTTTTGTTGGAATTACACAACTTTTCCTCAAGAGTTTTTTTCCAAAGTTACAATTACCGGAATTACCTAAATTTGATTTAGAAACTCCCTGGGGTCGCCTTCAAACTGCAAGCGTGGGAGCAGTTTTGGGATTGATGGTAGGAATGACCAGTGTCTCCTCCGGCTCCATGTTTGCAATGATACTGATCGCTTTTTTCTGTCTTGACTCTCACAAGGTGGTGGGTACAGATTTAGCTCAAGCAGCAATTCTATTGATATTCACTTCCTTGGGACACATTCTTCTAGGAACGGTGAACTGGAGTTTGGTACTACCAATTTGGTTGGGTACCGTACCAGGTGTCATGATTGGTGCAAAACTTTGTTTACTTACTCCGCAACGAGCGCTTCGACTGGTTATTTACACTGTCCTAGTAGGAGTAAGTTGGAAATTAGTCTATCAACTATAACTCGCTTAATTTGCTCTCACTGATAGAAGTGCAAATTACGAGGAGCCCACATCTTAAAGCTTCCGGCTTTGAATCCATCGGTGAAAGTTATAGTTCTTCTATCCTCCGATAGCTTCCAGCCACAAGTCTTGTATTCAACACAACCATGTGTTTGATGCTTCTTAAATCGTGGGAAACCTTTTTTCTTTGCCTTCTTTTTGCAGTTGTCGTCAAACCGAGCAATAGCAGACCAAGCCCGTTCAGCCCAAGCCTGACGAGCCATAGAATTGAGCTTGTTCGCCCAAGAGAATTCATCAGTCAGAACTTTGCAATAAGCGCTCAGTTCGTATCGCCCGATTGCTTTGTTCTCGATCCAGTATTTGATGCAACAGTTGCGGACAAAACGTGCAGTAGGAATCGCTTCATCAAGCTTTTCGTATTGATGCTTTTCGCCCTCAAGTTTTGCTTCAAATACCAGCATTTACGTTGTTGCTCTTAATATAAATTATTCTATTCTGAACACAGAAATAGGAAAAGTCCCCCTAGAAGGGGGAGGCTTTAGACCCATTGTTTTCGGTAACCGTTAAAAAGTTAATCTCATTCATACTCCTATTCGAGCTCATTGTTGAAGAACTGAGGTAAATTAGCGGGAAATTTTACCCTTGTCTAGGGAGAAAATATGTAGCTTTTTAACTTCGACGAGTTATCTAGATAATACCTGCAAAGTTAGTTACATCTAGGAGAATTTGAGATGTTATTTTTCCATCGCAGTAACTAGATGCATGCAAATAGCGAGGAAAAAGCAGACATTTACTTTTAATACTACTAAATATCGCTAGTATTACAGTACTTTAATCACAATCAATCAAATCTTCATTATTTCATTGTTTTTGTTTTCAATAAGTTGCTATCTTGACATTTTTTTTATAAAAACCAAATTAATTTATACTAAAAATCTACCAATTAACTGTAGTATATTAAAAAATTAGTGGAGTAAATTTGCTGTTATGGAATTGTCTTCTAGAGTTGAGTACGCCCTACTAGCACTGATGGAATTAGCCGATAACTATGAAAAGGGGAAGGTACTGAAAATTGGAGATTTAGCTGCTCATCACTCACTTCCAGAGCGTTACTTAGAACAAATTCTCTCTACTTTACGACGTGTAGGAATTGTACAAAGCCTGCGGGGAGCAAAGGGGGGATACGTATTAGTTCGCGAACCATGGCAAATTACCTTACCAGAGGTACTGATTGCCATCGAAGGTGAGAACAAGCACAAAGAGGGAGAGCGTTACGAATCTCCCACACCAGAACAGAACGTTATTTATGAAATTTGGCAGCAAGCTAGTCAAGCAACTTTGGCTGTTTTCAACCGCTACACCATTCAAGATTTGTGCCAAAAACGAGATATTTACCGACAAGTAAGTACGATGTACTACATTTAGTAGCCAGGTAGGTAAAGAAGAAATTTCAAGCTGTAAATAATGGATACTTGTTGATGATTAAGCTGCTGTTGGTAAGTAGAGGAATACTTGTCATCCGTTAAATCAAGGATATGGATTTTAAGTTTTGATGATTTGAGCTTCAGCGATACCATAAAACTAACGATGTAAAAATTAATTTTTTGAGTTTGAATATTAAATATTGGCAAAATAGAATGGAAAAATCATAAGATTGATTATTTATTAAGACAACAAGTAATATTCTCTGAGGAGTGAACGTGAATACAATTGTTGGTCATCAAAAAGTTTTTCGGTTGCTGAGTTTGACTGCTTTAGCAGTTTTGGGTGCAAGTTTACCTGCTGTTGCGCAAACTGCAGATACTGGAAGTACTCAAGAATTAACTCAACTTTCTCCAGCGGCGACAACACCCAATTCTGTAGAGAAATTCAAATCTGCTTCAGCTCCAGAACAGTTTCCGGCGATCGCTGCTGGTGCTAGTTCAGAAGCTGGATCTACTTTTGCACCCTCAGTATCGACTTCCCAGACAACCGTTTCTAATAAAGTAGCTCAAGCAGATATCGGTATAGGTCGCCCCACCCGTGGAGGATCAAGCTATATTGGCGTAGGAGCAAATATTGGTTTGAGCGGTGGCGACTCAGCTTTAGGCGACGGCAATTTTACGATCCTCAGTAAAATAGGATTTACAAGAGCCTTATCTGTGCGCCCATCAGTAATACTGGGAGATAACACTACCATTTTAATTCCCGTCAGTTATGACTTTTCCTTTCAACAGTTAGGCGATTTGAGTGAACCTTTACCTGTTGCTCCATACATTGGCGCGGGTGCTGCGATTAAAACTGGCGATGATTCTCAAGCTGCTTTTCTAATTTCTGGTGGTGTGGATATACCCTTGAATTCTCAATTTACAGCAACTGCAGCCGTGAATGCAGCATTTTTCGATCGCACAGATGTGGGTCTATTGATAGGGGTTGGTTACAATTTTAGAGGAATAGGCTTGTAAGCATTTAATCTATAAGAAGAAATTTAGCGACCCGATTTCTACCAAATCAGAAATCGGGTTGATTTTTAGCCATCACTGCCTTTATTTCGGGCTTACCTGACCGATGGTTTTGATTTTACCATCATCGCCAACGGTCCAAACATCATAAACACCTACCACATCACCATTTTGGTCAATATCTACGTTGCCGCTAGCGCCTTGGTAGTTAATTTTTTTACCTTCCTTCAGGAGTTTTAAACCTTCGCAAACATCGCTCACCTCTATACCAGGGGGGTCTGCAACTTCACGAAGTTTACTGGCAATACCAACGCCTGTATTTTGTTTAGCGGCTTGTGCTGCTAGCACCAACAAAGCAGCAGCGTCCCAAGCATGAGCAGCATATGGTGCTGGAGGAGTTCCTTTTTTCGATTGCCAAAGTTGGGTAAAGGCTTTTAGTCCTTTACCGTTGGAACCGGGTACTGTTCCTATGGCTCCAGCCACAATGTACTTACCATCAGAGCCTTTACCAACTCTGTCGGGAAATGTATCCGACTTGACACCATCGGTGAGCATAATTTGCACTCCTTTCGTTAGCCCTTGCTGATAGGCAGATTTGAGAAACAAGCTACCGGTTTCTTCGTAAAATACCCCTAATACAGCATCCGGCTTACCTGCAAAAGTTGCTTGGGCCTCAGTATCGAAAGTTGTAGCTTTGGGGTCGTAGCGAACGGGTCTGTTTTTGTTAACTACAGTTCCTCCCAATTTTTCAAAGGCTTGCACGAAAGCTTTTTCAAATCCCACCCCGTAATCGTTGTTAATAACAACTGTAGCAACTCTTTTGAAACCTTTTTGACTGGCTAGTTGGGCTAAAGCTTGTGCTTGATAAGTATCTGGCGGAGCAGTACGGGCCCAAAAGTTAAGATTGTCTTTTTTAAAATCTCCTTTGGCAGCTTTTTCTGTGAAGACAGGACTGGTACTTCCAGGAGAAATCAGCATTACTTTGTTAGGTACGGCAATGGAAACAGCAGCGCTGGAGACGCTGCTAGCAAAGGAGCCAACTACACCTGCAACTTTATCTAATGTTGCCAGTTTTTGCATACCCGCAGCCCCAGATCTGGGGTCAGTTTGGTCGTCTACTTGCACCAGGGTTACCGGTTGTCCGTTGACGCCACCGCAAGCATTAACGGTATTGACAAGCAAAGGAACAGATTCTACCATTTGTTGTCCGATCGCAGCCAAATCACCGGTTGTTGGTAGCAGGGAACCAATTTTTAATCCTTGACCGCTAGCGATGGTTGTAGCTGTTGAACCCGCGGGAGTAGTATTACCTCCGTTGCTGGATGGGTTATTGGAAGTGCTTTCACAAGCATAAAGCAAAAGACTTGATAGTAAGGTAGTTACAGCTAAGGTAAAAGCACTAATATTCTTTTTCATATTCAGATATCCTTAATTTATGCTTGCTTTGTTGACAAACTTTAAAGTCAGATCCTGACTTTAGTCAGTTGGTGAGAAAACCAAACTATGCAGCAAAAAGTCCAATCTCTTGATTTTGAGATTTACAGTAGCTTTATGCGTCTATAATTATTTAAACCAACTTAACTTGATAAAGCATCTAAATGATAACATCCTCCTTTAGGAGTAAAAGCAAGCATCTCTCAGGAGAAAAAAATAGAGACGCAACTCGGGCACGTCTCTATATCTAAACGGAGAGAGAGGGATTCGAACCCTCGGTACGGCCTTACGAACCGTACAACAGATTAGCAATCTGCCGCTTTCGACCACTCAGCCACCTCTCCAAGGTGGATGAGTTAAAATCTTAGCAAATTATTAAATGTAAGTCAACTGCGATAGCGTACCTAGCCCGGACACCTAGGAAGCAGTTTGAAAAAGAGGCAGTTTTGCCTCGATCGCTTTTTGGACTGGGAAAAGAGGCTACAGCACTTGCGATCGCAGCCAAGCTAAAGGTAAACTGCTTAATTTTTGCCACTGAGGTACGTAGGCGCGTCGGTTGAAAACATCGTAGTCGTTATGTTCAATTTTCTCCAAAATTTTACTGTAGTGCATCAGAGCCGCCCACACGGGCAAACGGGCGTCAGGAGATAGATAACTAATGCCTTTTTCTGCTCGGGCGTAAAATTCCCGGGTGCGGGCGATTTGAAAGCGCATCAAACTACGCCAGCGATCGTCAATGACGCCATTGAGCAAGTCTTGCTCGGTGTAGTTAAATCGTGCTAAATCCTCTTGAGGGATATAAATCCGTCCTCGTCGAGCATCTTCACCCACATCGCGAAGAATATTAGTCAGTTGGCTGGCTATTCCCAGGGCGATCGCTTCTTCGGTGGGGATATAAGGTGGCTTGTGGCAATTCCAGGGGGCGGTGTTTTGCTGGGTATCTACTCCCATAATTGCCGTTGACATCAGTCCCACCGTACCCGCAACACGATAGCAGTAGAGATATAATTGCTCGAAATTTTCGTAGCGACTGCAATACAAGTCCATGCGCTGTCCGGCAATCATATCCCGGAAAGGTTGAATGTCCATTGGAAAGCGCTGCAGGGTGTCTACTAAAGCAACATCAAAACTATCTACGGGGTATCCAGCAAAAATAGATTCTAGCTGCTGCTCCCATTTATCTAAGGTTTCTGGTGTAGTAATAGCAGCTGTTGGGCCATCTACTAGTTCATCCGTACGGCGACACCAAGCATAAATGGCCCAAATAGCAGGACGCTTTGCCTTAGTCATCAGCAAAGTACCCAGATAAAAAGTCTTGGCGTACTTTGCCGTGATTTTACGACAAAGTTGATAGGACTCTTCCACAGAGACCGGCAGTTTCATGCGCGGAGGGGAATCAGGCAATTGCAGCATTCGTTGCAGGCTGAGGGGTTTGCGTTTGCTCTTGTGATAAATTTGCCACTGGGTGTGCTTCAGTGCAGACGCCAGCATGGCAGCTTCTTGTCGAAATAGCCTGTGCAGTTAGCTTACCGGAAAGTACCGCACCTTCCATACTACCGAGATAAGGTTGCATTGTGTAACTACCACTGAGATAGAAGTTGCTAATTGGCGTTATTTGCGAAGGACGGTACTTTTGGCGATCGGGTGTTGCTTTGTAAACTGAACGTGGCGTTTTCACTACGTGATATTTCAATAATTTGGCGGGATTGTCTTGCTGAAAGTGGCTGGGGAAGAGTTTTTGCAACTCGGCAAGGGTCGCCTGCAAAATTTCCTCCTCAGATTTGGCAATCCAATCTTTGGCCGGAGCTAGTACCAATTCCAGCATCGAGCGATCGGGATTAGCATAGCCGCGGCATGTATTGCTCATATCAGCGTAAACGCTGAGTAGAGGCGAGCGCGAAAATAGCAACTGGTCTATGTCTGTAAGCTTGCGATCGAACCACAACTGCAAGTTTATCACGGGTACGCCTTCTAACCCCTCTAGCTTTTGGAAAAA
Source organism: cyanobacterium PCC 7702 (assembly GCA_000332255.1). Taxonomy (GTDB): domain Bacteria; phylum Cyanobacteriota; class Cyanobacteriia; order Cyanobacteriales; family Nostocaceae; genus Chlorogloeopsis. The sequence goes on from KB235926.1 coordinate 1,664,817, forward strand.
CCCGTCTTGTTTCCAAGGCTCTGGTAGCATGATTTTAAGCACATCTACCGGCATAGCCGAGACATAAACATCAGCAGTTAAAACTTCATCCAAAGCGCCATTTAACCCCCGAATCACAAATCCCTTTACCGTTTTGTCTTCGTTGAGCAAAATTTCTTTTAAAGGCGCATTTAATCGTATTTCTCCGCCACGCGCGGTGATGTAATCAGCCAAAGGTTGACACAGTCGCTCCGTGGGGGAACCATCTAGAAAAGCCATTTTGGAGCCATCTTTTTTTTGGAGAAAATGCCTTAAGGCTGTTAGCAACACCAAGGCAGAAATTTCATCAGGGTTAATGAAATTAAGTGATTTAGAAGCGGCGATAAAAATATCTTGTTGTATGTCCTCGCTGATGCCTTGTTGTTTTAGCCATTGTGAAAAAGTGTATCGATCTGTTGACTCAACATACTCTTGTCCACGGAGCATTGCTGGAACCAATCCCTTTGCTAGCTGGATTTTTTCTCCCCAACTAAGCATGTCATTGTTCCGCAGTATTGCCACAATACCATTCCACGGTGCCGGCAAATTCGGAAAATCAAATCTACTGTAAGTACCTGGTTTTTCAGGTTGATTGAAGATCATGGTATGTTTTTTCCACTGCAGGCGGTCTTCAATTCCCAGCTCTTTGAGCAGCTGCAACATATTGGGATAAGCCCCAAAAAAGACGTGCAGACCTGTTTCGTACCAGTCTCCGTCTGAATCTTGCCAAGCTGCTACTAAACCTCCCAAGACGTCTCGGCTTTCCAAGACGATGGGCGTGTGACCTGCATCTGTGAGATATTTGGCACAGGAAAGCCCTGCCAGACCTGCTCCCGCGATCGCTACTCGCATTTAACCTACTGCTCTGTTCAATATTTCTTAACGGTTTTGTCGTACTCATTATACTTTGCAAACCGTTACATTTGCAGTTGGTCAAGAGCGATTGTCAAGGAATGCCTCCACGTACCCACTCCCGGGCGAGTAATGGCTATTTCAAAGTATTAATTTCGACTTTCAGCCAAAAACAAGCTTAGCGATTACTCCCACGCTACTTGCACTCAAGCTCCAAGGCGGTCACAAAAATTCGCCCTTGGCAGTCATGATTGCTTTTCCTCCCACACGCACTTCTATAGCACCTGTATCTTTTTTTTCTGCCTCTAGCAATAACAAAGAAGGTCTTTTAATTTCATATCCTTGTTCGACTCGTATACTAATTTTCTGGCTGTTAAAATAGCAATATTCTACTAAATATCCTGCCAAACATCCATTAGCACTACCAGTTGCTGGATCTTCCGGAATACCAAAAAAATCACAAAAAACGCGCACGTTAAGATGATTGTAGGGATGATAAGTTTCCGGACAAAAAGTCAGGATGCTTTTAGCATCTGTGGTAGCAACAAGCTGAAAATACTTCTCTTGATTAATTTTGATTTTCTGCAAAGACTTGAGGGTTTTCATAGGGACAATAATAAACGGCACCCCCGTGGAAACTTCTTGAATGGGAAAACGAGAATCTATCTCTTCTGGTTCGACTCTGAGAATTTCTCCTACAGTCTCTACTGCCAACATCTGACGAAAAGTGGGCGCTTTTTGCTGCATCCACAAAGATTCTACAACATTGTTTATATACTCAAAATTCACGGGGACTTGTCCAATTTTTAAATTCAAAAATATTTGCTGAACAGGAATTTTAATCAGCTCTTTTTGCAGAACATAAGCTGTTCCTAAAGTAGGATGACCGGCAAAGGGAAGTTCTTGTTCGGGAGTAAAAATTCTGACGTTATATCCGCCTAGAATTTGTGATGGCGAGGTCAAAAATGTGGTCTCGGAATAGTTTATTTCTTTAGCTATAAGTTGCATCTGTTCTGATGTGAGGTCTGCCGCATTAGTGAATACAGCTAACTGGTTGCCCGTATACTTCGTTTCCGCAAATACATCAACAATATAAAAATGCAAGCTACTCATTTCGGAAATGATTTTGTTATAACCTTTGGAAATATTTGCATAAAATCTCTACGGAATTAATTTTTTTAGAAAAATTTAAATTAGACAGAGATGTTAATTTTTGTGAAACTCAAGGGCAACAGAGAATTGTCTTTTCATTGCCAAACGCGCAGATATTCGAAAATTTCATATGCTATTCTCCAAATTTTACTTTTCGTTACATAATTGATTTTTTACCAGATGGTGTAGGAATTTTACAGTATAATTCTTCAAGTTTTAGCGGTAGGGACAGTGAAAACAATTGCTTTGGCAGCCAAATTTAGATTTTGCTTGAGAGCATCATTGACTGCGGGCATACCAGAGGTAATCGCCGTTAGCGCCTGAATAAAGTTGACGTTGGCTCTACCTATATTGATATAAAGTTGCGTAAATATTAGATATTTAACAGCAAAAACATTGGGAGTGCGTAATGACAAAAGCACAAGCAATTGAAAAATTCGGACATCACCTGATCGTTGGTATTTCTGGTACTACTTTAAATGATGATGATAAGCGTATATTGAGCGAATTAAAGCCTGTAGGAATTATTTTATATGCAAAAAATTTTCGTTATGGAAGCCATTATGAAGATTGGCTGCTAATTTATCAAAATCTCATCGATCAAATTCGTCAGTACGCCGAACGGGACTCGATGTTTATCACTATCGACCATGAAGGAGGTAATGTTCATCGTCCCTATCTCCCTATAACTCGCTTTCCCCATGCTTTTTTACTAGGAGGACAATCACGTCAAGTCGCAAGAGCTGCGGCGTTGGAACTAAAATCCTTAGGAGTGAACGTATCTTGGGGTCCTGTAGCAGACATTTTTTCCAATCCCAACAATCCAATTATCGGACCTCGCGCCTTTGGTACTACTCCCGAAACTGCAGCAGCAGGAGCGCGGGAGTACTATTTGGGACTGAGAGAATCAGGAATTATCGGTTGTGCGAAGCATTTTCCCGGTCATGGAGACACGAATACAGATTCTCACCTGGAGTTACCAACACTGAATTTAACCATCGAACAATTGCGCGCTCGAGAACTGATTCCGTTCCAAGTTCTCATCGACGAGCAAATACCGATGGTTATGACTGCCCATATTTTATTTCCGAATTTAGATCCGGAGGTACCAGCAACGCTTTCGCGACCAATTCTCAACAAGCTTTTAAGAGAGGAACTGGGGTTTAAAGGCATAGTAGTGTCTGATGATTTAGACATGAAAGCTGTCTCGGACATGTACGCTTGCAGTGGAACTGTGGCGCAGACATTTAACGCTGGTTGCGATTTATTGATTATTTCCCGCAATTTACCTTCATCATCTTTGGAACGCACCTTTGCGATCGCTCAAGATTTTGTTGATTCTTTAAGTAACGGTAGTCTTTTGGAATCGGTGGTGGAAGCAGCGAGAATGCGAATAGATAGCTTGTTGGCAAAAACTCCCCAGTATTTGGTATCTTCTCTTGACAAAGAAACACTGCTGCGACACGCAGAAGTGGCGATCGCCTATTCTTTTCAAAAACCGGTGATGACAGAAATTTTAGCTGGATAGAGTTTGTAGGTACAGCAATGTGACAACCGCATCTTGATAGCGAAAAGCGATCGCGCTTATCCAGCGATCGTTTATTTTTTATACAGCTTGTATTTAATTTCCTCCCGGAAAGCAAGCAGCAAATTGATAGAGTTATTTGTATTATTTGGGAATAGGAGTAATGACACAAAATTCGTTAGCCAATACTCTAATGCTAGCTGTAGTGGGGGCAATTTCGTTTTCCTCAAGCGTTGGCGCTACTTTTTTACAGGGTGATTTGCATGTCACTATTGAGGGACTTAAGAATCGAAAGGGACTAGTTTGTCTGAGTCTTTTTTCTCACCAGCAAGGATTTCCAGAACAGGGCGATCGCGCTTTGAAAACCCAGTGTGTAAAGGCGAGCGCAACACCCGTAACGGTAACATTTAGAAATTTAGCAACAGGTAGCTATGCTGTAGCAGCGATCCACGACATCAATCAAGATGGAAAGCTCAATCGCAACAGCTTTGGTATTCCTACCGAAGGTTTTGGCTTTTCTGAAAATCCTGTTATCCGTATCGGACCACCTCCCTTTCAAGATGCAGCAGTTTTTGTTGCAGGTCCGAAAACTAACATTCAAATCAATCTCCAGTATCTCTTAGGAAACTAACTAAATACCGTGACTTTTACCAATTACCCAATGACGTCGGAAAAACCGCGCTAGGGCTGATTCCTCTAGGGATAAATAAATTGGGCGTCCGTGGGGACAGGTATGGGGATTGCGAGTGCGTTGCCAATCGTTGAGTAATTGCTGCATTTGTGGCAAGCTTAAAGGTGTGCCGTTACGAATGGCGCTGCGACAAGCAACAGCTACTTGCGCTGTTTGTAAGTCTCCTCCCCAGCTGAGTTCTAAAATGGCATCTGCACAATCGTCTCGCTGCTGCAGGAGTGCAGGTACGCTGCGGACTGCCCAAAGTTGTTCGCCAAAGGGTTCTATGTCTAAACCGATGCGTTGCAGTTGCGATACTTGTTCTTGTGATAATTGATATAAAATTATTGGTGGTTCCACGGTCACAAGCTGCCAGCGATCGCACAATTGTTCGTACAAAACTCGTTCGTGGGCAATGTGTTGTTCCACTAGCCACAGTCCGCCCGGATGTTCCGCGACAATATAAGTGTTATTAACTTGACCTACTGCTTTTAAGTAGTGACGGGTCTGGTTTTGCTCGCCAAGGGTGGGTGGGGGATTGACATTGTAATTACCTTTTTGTTCCGCAGCTTTGATTAATTTACCAACCCGACTGGTGTGAACTGCCGGTGCGATGGTGGTGGGATTGATGCGCAGGGCTTTTTCAATCGCTTGAGTGATTTGCTGTTGCCAGTAGCTTAAGTTGTGGAGGTAAATTTCTGTTTTGGCGGGGTTGCGGTTCCAATTAACGTATTGTGGAGAAATGCACAAATGCAGGCAACATATAGGGTAGCGATCGCGCGGTAAGGTTTTGTGAAATGCGCTCAGGATTGTTTGCTCTATTTCCAAGGATTTTACCATCCGTCCGTTGACCGCGACTCGCAACCAATCGGGACGATGGCGAGAAGCGCGATCGGGTAATCCGATCGCCAACTCGAGCTTGGAATTGCTAAGGTTAGACAATCCTTCCTCGTCATTGGGGTTTGGTATTTCTAATTGCAATTGTTGTAAGTCAGTAGCTCGCACTTGGTGGAGAATCTGGGGTAGCAGCTGTCCCATTGTCGGCGCGGGTGCGATGCTAAACCATTCTCGGTCATTTTGCCAGACTTGCCAATGTATGTGGGGATGGCATAAAGCAATTTGCTGGATTGTAGTTTGTACCGCTTTGATTTGCTGTGCTTTTGAGGGTAAACCTTGACGTCTTTCCAAACAGTTACCAAACAAGTTGGAGACGGTGACGATGGTACCAGGAGCGATCCCCGCTGCTTCTACCTGCATTACTTGTCCTCCATAGCCGTATACTACTCGCCAACCGCAGTCTCCTGCTAGTGCGGGTACACCTTGGGGACGACTGACAATTTCTAACTCCGCAAGAGCTGTTAAACTGTGTAGCGCTTCGCCACGAAATCCCAAGCTATTGATTTTCCATAGATCTGCACAAATGCGAATTTTACTCGTACTGTGGGCTGATGCAGCTTTTTGCAGGTCTTCGAGCTTCATCCCGCAACCATTATCTGCTACCCGCACGCGCCATTTTTCGGGCCAGATCGCAATTGTAATTCGGGTTGCACCTGCATCTATGGAATTTTCTGCTAATTCCCGTACCACAGAAGCTAAAGAGTCAATCACCTCTCCAGCCGCAATCAGGTGTACTACTTCTGTTGGTAAAGCTTCTATCGTAGATGCCATACACTTCAGTGTAGGCAAAAAAGCGATCGCTGTATCTTTCTCACAAATTTTATGAAGTTAATATATATAAATTAATATCTTGTTAAATAAATAAATAAATGAACGGAAGATTTGAAAAATTTTTAAAAAAAAGAGAAATAAAAATCAGATATTTGGTAGATTGCTGTTGAGGCGAAAAACAGCAAATAGCCGAGGAAAAATTATTAAGAGGTGGCTATATGATTGATTCTGTTGCCCATGACTTAAAATCGCGCCTGGAATGGGGTCAACCAAGTTTTACGATCCTGGACGTACGCGATCGCCAAAGCTACAACAAAGCCCACATCACAGGAGCTGTGTCATTACCGATCGAAGATTTGGCAAAGCGTGCTAAATCTAGTTTCCACTGGCAACGAGACATTTACGTATACGGAGAAAATGACGCCCAAACCAGCCAAGCAGCCCATATATTGAAAGAGGCAGGTTTTACTAGCGTCACCGAACTCAAAGGCGGTCTTGCTGCTTGGAAAACAGTAGGAGGTGCGACAGAAGAAATTTAATAATTAAATTCAATTTAGTACTGATGTACTGCACTGGGTGCAGTACTGCGGTGAAAACAAAGGTCTGTAACTGTAATCTTGCGAAACGAATCAACTTGGAAAAGACGGGAAAAAGATACTTATCCGCAACCACCAGAAGTTATTGTTTGACTGCGTAGATGCAGCAGCGGAAAGTAACTTGCTAGTTTTTCGTAACCATCAACTTAGCTGCTTGAGGTTGATGAAGCAAACCGCTTAATAAAGAAGCGGGACGCTGGGTGTAAGGCCAAGCAAAAGCATGGCGAAAAGCAGCATCTTGACAAGCTTGGAGTTGTTCAAAATTTATAATGTCGTAGGTTAAGAGATTTTCGTACTCAAAGGGTAGACGTACGTTGTGCAATCCAGCATTGTCAGTGCAGATGGCAATATCAACGCCAGCATCAAAACAACGGTCGAAAACCAACTTCAATTGACGTATATCCTGCAAGGTACCGGTTTTTAAATATGTAGTGGGACAAACCTCCAGACACTGATTTCGGCGAGCCAAATCTGGGAGTAATTCCGGGTACAACAAAGGAATTTGGATCCCGTGACCGATACGCATCAAGTAAGGTAAAAGTTCTGGATAACAACCGGCAGTGGTTTCGTAGAGATGTCCTGTGGTATTAATTCCTAAAGATAAGGCATATTCGTATAACTCAATCCATTCTGACAGGCGATCGCCATAATAGCTATCTCCGCCAGCAATATCTACTGCACAAACATACCGCTTGTTTTGTGCTGCGAGATCGACAATTGCTCTGTTGACCTCGTAGGGTAAGCGGGAGTGCATGCAGAGAATTTGACTGGTAACAATGGGATATTCCGAGATTTGACTGGCTTTACCCACAATTTCAACAATTTCCGCCATTTTGTCAATTCTGCGTGCTTGACTTAAATCTTCTGGCGTTCGCAAGTAAGGAGTGTAGCGCAGCTCCAAATAAGCTAAATTTTCAAAAATGTAAGCACCCCGAACTAAGCGATAGATAAAGTAAGGTAAAGTTTCCACGGTTTGCACCCTTTCAACTAAGGTGTGCAGCTCCAGATATTCATCGAGTGTATTGCGGGGACGAGTATAAAACTCTTCAAATTCTGAATAGTCAGCAAACGGAGAAATCAACTCAGAACAATGACGTTCAAAATATCGCCACAGAACTCGCGGTACCACCGAACCGCCCAAGTGTCTGTGCAATTCTGCGTACAAAGCCATAGAAATCTATATTAGCTAGAAATGTTAATTATTATTAAAACTAACAAATAAAACAGCAATCGACACTGGTTTGGCCCAACTTGACAAACACAAACAAAAATGCACATAATCATTGTTTGTGAAAACTTTAGCACTTTACAAATAAAAACTTGGCTAACGTTATTGTCATAGGTGCCCAGTGGGGCGACGAAGGAAAAGGAAAAATCACCGACTTGCTCAGCCGCTCCGCAGATGTTGTTGTACGTTACCAAGGGGGTGTCAACGCCGGACACACCATTGTCGTCAAAGGTCAGACCTTTAAATTACATTTGATTCCTTCTGGTATTCTGTACCCAGGCAAGGAGTGCATCATTGGTAGCGGAACAGTAATCGATCCACAGGTATTAATTGCCGAACTCGAACAACTGCAGCGATGGGGAATTTCTACCGAAAAACTGTTCATTTCCGAAACAGCTCACGTGACCATGCCCTACCATCGCTTAATAGACCAGGCATCCGAGGAACGGCGGGGAAGTTATAAAATTGGTACCACTGGTCGCGGTATCGGTCCCACCTACGCTGACAAATCAGAACGGACAGGGATCAGAATTCTAGATTTGATGGATCCAGAAGGTCTGCGCACCCAGTTAGAGTGGACGATTAATTATAAAAATGTCATTTTGGAAAAACTTTACAACTTACCGGCTTTAGATCCGCAAAAAGTAATAGACGAATACCTGGGGTATGCCGAACGGTTGCGACCCCACGTAGTCGATACTTCTTTAAAAATATACGATGCGATTCAGCGACGGCGCAACATCCTGTTTGAAGGAGCACAAGGTACCCTTCTAGACTTGGATCACGGTACTTACCCTTACGTAACTTCATCTAATCCGGTAGCAGGAGGAGCGTGTGTTGGTACGGGATTGGGACCAACCGCGATCGATCGCGTTATTGGAGTTGCAAAAGCTTACACAACCCGCGTGGGTGAGGGACCTTTCCCCACAGAATTAGATGGAAAAATTGGAGAATTGTTGTGCTCGCGCGGCGCAGAATTTGGAACAACCACCGGGCGCAAGCGCCGTTGTGGCTGGTTTGATGCGGTAATTGGTCGTTACGCCGTGCGCATAAACGGTATGGACTGTTTAGCAATTACCAAACTAGATGTCCTAGATGAGCTAGAGGAAATCAAAGTTTGTGTAGCCTACGAAATTGACGGAGAACGTTGCGACCATTTTCCCACAAATGCTCGTAAATTCGCTCGCTGTCGTCCGATTTATAAAACTTTACCAGGATGGAAGCAGTCAACAAAAAACTGCCGTACCCTAGAAGATTTACCGCGACAAGCGCTAGACTATCTAAAATTTTTGGCAGAATTAATGGAAGTTCCGATCGCGATCGTTTCTCTCGGAGCAAGCCGGGATCAAACAATCATTGTCGAAGATCCCATCCACGGTCCCAAACGCGCTTTGCTGCATCCTGACGGTACGCCTGCTTCCTTGCTCAGCGCTTAACAACGGCAGCTAGCTAGTTAGCTGCAACAGCCAAAACGTGAATGTTTTGACAAAATTGGAAATTTTGATGTTAAATTGTTAGAGTATGGAACTTACTGTTGAATGTCAAAAACGACCAGAAGGTAGCAAGCCAAAAGCTTTGCGCCGTAATGGCCAAATTCCTGGCAATTTATACGGTCACAACGGTACAGAATCTATTGCCTTGAGCATTGATGCTAGGGTCGTAGAACGCTTGCTCAAAAAAGCTTCTGTCAACAACACTTTAATTAATTTAAAGGTAACCGATATACCTTGGCAGGGCAAAACATTACTGCGAGAAGTACAAACCCATCCTGCAAAGGGTACACCTTACCACCTGAGCTTTTTCGCCATAGCGGGTCACGGTCCCACGGATGTTGAAATACCATTGCGTTTTGTCGGCGATGCGATCGGTGTGAAACAAAATGGTGGAATCTTAGATCCCCTAGTTACAGAACTAGAGGTACGTTGTGACCCCGAAAACATTCCCGATCATATTGAAGTGGATGTTTCAAAGCTAGATATCGGTGATAGCATACACGTTAACGAAATTAACTTGCCAGCAGGTGTAACAGTCTTAACTGAAGGAACGCAAACGGTGGTTACGGTTCTACCTCCACAAAAAAGTAGCGATACAGAAACAGGATCACAATCTGCTACAACTTGAAATTTGTGATAAATTGCTCAACAAAACACCAGGGGTAAAACCCTGGTTTTTTATTGATGCAACCGTAAAGGATAGGAAAAAAATGGCAAAGGTTTCGCTTCCGGTCTTTGTTGAACAAATGTTACAACCTGGATTTTATCCCCATCCAGTGCAGGAACCGATTCAATTAATACAGACGCACGTTTCCTATGTGTTTTTGACAGGAGATTATGCTTATAAAGTAAAAAAACCTGTTAATTTTGGCTTTTTGGACTTTTCGACCTCACAAAAGCGCAAACACTTTTGTGAGGAGGAGTTACGCTTGAATCAACGGAGTGCAAAGGAACTTTATCTGGAAGTATTACCCATAACAATGGTCGCAGGCCAATATTATTTAGGAGGAAACCAACAGGCAGTAGAATATACGCTGAAGATGCGTCAGTTTCCCCAAGAAGCACTATTGAGCGAAATGTTTGTCCAAGGTAAGTTGCAACAGTTGCACTTACAACAGTTGGGAAAGGAATTGGCAAAATTCCACGCTCAAACCGCAACCAATGATTACATCCGTAGTTTTGGAGAAGTGGCTCGAATTCGAGCTGCCTTCGACGAAAATTACCAGCAAACTGAAAAATATATTGGCGGACCGCAAACGCAGACGCAGTTTGCAGAAACTAAGCAATACACGGATAAATTTTTTAGAGAACGTACAAAAGTATTTAAAAGCCGCATGAGTGGTGATTTTATCCGCGAATGTCACGGCGATTTGCATCTGAGAAATATTGCTCTTTGGCAAGATAGGTTTTTGTTGTTTGATTGCATTGAGTTCAACGAATCATTTCGCTTTGTGGATGTTATGTATGATGTGGCGTTTACGGTTATGGATCTCGAGTCCAGACAGCGTCAAGATTTAGCTAATGCATTTTTAAATTCCTATGTAGAGGAAACAGGAGACTGGGAGGGTTTGCAGGTATTACCTTTATATTTAAGCCGTCAGGCATACGTGCGAGCAAAGGTAAACTCATTTTTATTAGACGATCCGGGTGTACCAGAGCAAGTCAAACAAGAGATAGCTGAAACTGCAGCTAGTTACTACAAACAAGCATGGGAATATACCAAACCCCGTCAGGGAAGATTAATTTTGATGTCTGGTTTGTCGGGTTCTGGTAAAAGCACAACAGCACGATATCTAGCTCGACAATTGGGAGCAATTCACCTGCGTTCGGATGCAGTACGCAAGCATTTGGCTGGTATTCCTCTTATGCAAAGGGGTGAAGATGATTTATATACTCCCCAAATGACGCAGCAAACCTATACAAGATTGCAAGAGTTGGGAATCATGCTGGCAACTGAAGGTTTTACCGTCATTTTAGATGCTAAGTACGATCGCCAACAATTACGTTCGGAAGCGATCGCTCAAGCTACAGAAAAAGGAATTCCTCTATACATTCTCTATTGTCAAGCTCCCCTGGAAGTAATACGTCAGCGGTTGCAAAATCGCAGCGACGATATTGCTGATGCTACCGTTGATTTGTTACCGTTGCAACAAAAATCAGCACAAGAATTTACTGAACAAGAAAAACCACTAGTGAAAATTTTGGACACTACTCTACCGCTGCAGGCACAATTAAAGGAAATATTACAAATTTTTAGCCCATAATTCTCTTATGGCACCAGAAAAAAATAAGAGTAACTTTTTATCTATCTCGCCTCACTTTTTGAACCAACTGTTGGTTGGGTTATTTCTAGGGCTGATATTGTTGGCTGTTGGATATCCCCTTCCCCAAAGCATTTTCCTTGGCATTATCGGTGGTTTATCCATAGGCTGGATGACTTCAGCAAGCACTCCTAAAGATAGTTCTGTAGCTTCTTCTCAAGGCATTGATGCTGGGTTGAAATATTGGTTATTTTTCTTACTTGGCTTTGCGTTTTTAGGTTATCAAGCACCCGTAAGTATCTTGCTAGGCTCTTTGGCTGGTATAGGCGGAGGTTGGATAATAGCTTGGTGGAAAAGTAAGGAAGAATACAGAACTCAACTATCAGAAGACGTAACGGGAAATACCGAACAAAAGCCTACAGCGACGACAAGTACCATTCGCCGGACCAGAAAACCCGTTCGCCGTTACCGTCGTCCTTCTGGTAGTTTTAATTTTCCGAGGTTTTGGTAAAGCTAAAGTTAGTAGGTAGTAGTTTTACTCTGTCCCCTAGTCATTAACTGCTATGTTTTTGTATCTGTCTAAGCTACTGCCACTATTTTTTTATCCCCTGGGACTGGTCTGCATATGTTTGCTGCTCGCCTTGCTAACGTTATGGAGACATCCGCGTTTGGCAGCGACGATCGTCGGACTGGCGCTATTTTTTTTGTTGCTGAGCAGTAATGCTTGGATTGCAAGCTTGTTGGTGCGATCGCTAGAGTGGCAATACCTTCCCCTTGCAGAACTACCAAATGCAGAAGCTATCGTTGTCCTGGGAGGCGCTACCCGCTCAGCCTTACCACCGCGACCAACTGTAGATTTAAACGAACACGGCGATCGCGTTATTTACGCCGCCCAACTTTACCGCCAACAAAAAGCACCCCTAATCGTTGTCAGCGGTGGACGCATCGATTGGCAGGATAATACCAATTCTTCAGAATCCCAAGATATGGCTGCAATCCTCACATCTATCGGTATACCCCCAGAAGCCATCATCCAAGAATCACAATCCCTCAACACCTACCAAAATGCAGTTAATGTCGGAAAAATCCTCGAGTCTCATCACATTCACCGCATTTTACTGGTAACTTCAGCAATACACATGCCACGCTCGTTTATGATCTTCAAGCGCCAAGGTATTAATGCTATTCCCGCACCCACTGACTACTTAGTTGCCAAAAGCGAGTTTGAAGGACTTGCTCACACTCCCAAAGCTGCTATTCTCAACTTATTGCCAGATAGTAATAACTTGCAAAATTTTACTGCTGCTGTGAAAGAATACATTGGTATTTTAATTTACCGTCTGCGGGGATGGTTATAAACAACGGTTTCTACTGCTAGTTTCCTTTTTTGACGGATGAGTGCGTCATAATAAATGACAAGTTAATAGTTAGCTTTGATTTTTTACTTAATAATTTTTGCAGCCACCATGTCAAAAGATTTAATATATATTCTTCCTTCCCTTCAACCTCCAGTTACGGAAAGTTTTGCTACTTATCAAACTACTCGGCAATTCTATCAAGAAGTTCAGGCCCGCTCGGAGTTTCAACGTTACTGTCAGTGGTATCGCCAAACGGCCCGACAACATCAGCAACAATTAAAAAGAATGCGCGGCGAATTTAATTTTATGCAGTGGTTTCGCCGCCAGGAGTTTTCTAAATGATTTCTAATTCATTTTCACGAAAGTGAGCTTTAAACTTTTTACTAAATTGCACTAGAATTGGCAAATTGGCGCTAACGGGTCTATTGTTCCAGTGGGTAATAATATCTACCACTTCTCCCTCCATGCCTTTGAGGTCAAAAGCATTACCGCGATGCTCGGGATGATGATAGACTATTACAGATTCTTTGACGCGGACGCGATCGCCTTTTTTCATAACTACATTTACACCTAGCTTCTGCTTTTCCACAAGTGTCTCCACAGCCATCCCTCACTGAAGTTGCTTCCTAGAAAATATAGACTGCTTGCAAAAGTTCTCGGGGCTTCTCTAGGTCGAACCAGGACATGATTTGTAGCCGTCTAGACAAACAAAGCCTGCCCGTCCTGCAGGCTTCTATAATTTACCAGTCCCTCAAATTTCATCTCCTGTTTCTCAGTCAACAATAGAGATAAAAAAGGTGAGGCAACCTCAAAATCGCCCAGTACTTTGGCAAGATGTCTAACCTTTTTATCTTCACTCTTAGAGGTTCCCTTGGTCAACTGTTTCCCTTGTTCTCTCAATTTACTCTGATTTTGGTTTATGTCCCCATCGACGATCACGGTTACCGTCAAATTGTTCGCCGCTTACCAAGAAGCTTGTAAAGTGCCAGAACTGGTGTTGGAATTTCCAGCTGCATCGCCAGTTAGTGCAGTACGCGATCGTCTCATAGCTGAATATCCAGAACTCGACCGCTGGCGCGAACTCACCCGTTTTGGAATTAACCTTTCGTTTGTTGAACCAGATACGATTTTGCACGACGGCGATGAGGTGGTATTAATTCCCCCGGTAAGTGGCGGCTAAGCTACTTTTCTACTCTAAATATTTATCAATCAAAACTTTCCAACTTTGTTTTTGTCGCAGCCAACAAAAAAGCTCCCTGAACTGAGAGCTTGCCACCCTAACGGGGATAATAGATTCGTCGTGTAGTAGTATATGCAATTTTTACAACAGCAAAATGACAGGTGTGTGTCCCTGATGTGTAGTTGTCGTGACTGTGAAAGACAAGCTGAAAAACTCTACTTTCTACACGACTGATTATAGAGATAGCAAAAACTGCAAAAATAAGATTGTTCTCCAGTTTGCCCTTATGGAAATTTCTAGAGGTAATTTTGTTATAAATTAAGTTTCCTCGCTGAAATTTTATCGCCACATTTAAAATATCTTCATATTTCCGATTGATTAAGGGGAGTTAATATCTTGCGTTTTTCCCCATTCCCATGTAAAATATCTGACAATATAAATAACTAAAAGCCGATCGATAATCTGTAGATACTGGGGTAAAGATGAGTTCGTGGCAGCATGTTTTTACAAAATCAAAACAAATTTTGCACAAGAGTAAAAGACGGAGGGCAAATTCGCTCAAAGGTTTTATATCGCTGGTTGTGGTAGGTATGAGTTTGAGTGTGGCGATCGCCGCCTGTTCTGGTGTTAATGGTGGAAATTCCGCCAGCGACAATCCTTCAGCCAGTCCTGTAGCAGCGGGAAACAACAAACAGGATGTGGAAGTTACCCTCGTTTCTTTTGCCGTTACCAAAGCTGCTCACGATGCAATTATTCCTAAATTTGTAGAAAAATGGAAGAAAGAGCACAACCAAAATGTGGTATTTAAACAAAGCTATGGAGGTTCTGGTTCCCAAACCCGCGCTGTTATAGACGGTCTGGAAGCAGATATAGTTCACCTAGCGCTGGGTTCTGACGTAGAAAAAATAGAGAAAGCAGGACTAATCGAGCCAGGATGGGAAAAAGAGCTTCCCGAGAATGCCATTGTCTCTAAGACTGTTGCTGCTTTAGTAACTCGTCCGGGTAACCCGAAAAACATCAAGAACTGGTCAGATTTAGCTAAAGATAATGTCAAATTAATTACTGCCGATCCCAAAACATCTGGTATTGCGCGCTGGAATTTCCTGGCATTGTGGAATGCGGTAATTAAGACAGGAGGAGGAGAAGATAAAGCCCGAGAATTCGTTACGAAAGTTTATAGTAATGTACCAATTTTAACTAAAGATGCCCGCGAAGCCACGGAAGTATTTGCCAAGCAAGGTCAAGGAGATGCTCTCATCAACTACGAAAACGAAATTATTCTGGCAAAACAAAAAGGTGAGAAAGTCGAATACATAGTTCCCGACGTCAATATTTCCATTGATAATCCCATCGCCGTGGTAGATAAGAATGTGGATAAGCACGGTACCAGGGAAGTAGCAGAAGCCTTTGTCAAATATTTGTTCACTCCCGAAGCGCAAAAAGAATTTGCCAAACTAGGATTTCGACCTCTCAAGGAAGCAGCAGCACAAGACAAAGAACTCAAAACTCTTGCTGATAAATATCCCAAGGTAAGTAACTTAGGAACAGTTGAAGACTACGGTGGTTGGAGTCAAGTTCAGAAAAAATTCTTTGAAGATGGGGGAATTTTCGACGAAATTCAAGCCAAAATCAAACGCTGATTGGTGATATCGCTTTTTTTGTTTCCCTTTTCTTCATAAATATTGAAAAATATGACTGTATCCTCTCCTCCCTCACCATTTCGACACATAACTCCCAGAAAAACTCCGCTGTGGAAAAGATTTTTACAGCAATTATTCCAAATTCCCTGGACGTGGCTGGTTACCTTCGGCTATTTAACTGTAATGTTGCTGCTACCCATAGCAGCCATGTTCTTCAAAGCAGCTACCAAATCTCCAGCTGAGTTTTGGCAAATTGCTACTAGTCCCATCGCCCTGTCAGCTTATAATGTAACTTTTGTCACATCATTGCTAGCAGCTGCCTGCAACGGAGTATTTGGTACCTTGATTGCTTGGGTTTTAGTAAGGTATGACTTTCCCTGCAAAAAGTTAATTGATGCCACCGTGGATTTACCTTTTGCGCTGCCAACTGCGGTAGCAGGCTTAACACTAGCTACTATTTACAGCGAAAATGGCTGGATCGGTTCTTTATTTGCTCCCTTCGGCATCAAGATATCTTTTACCCGTTGGGGAGTAGCAATAGCCATGCTTTTCATTTCTCTACCTTTTGTAGTGCGGACAGTACAACCCGTACTTCAGGAAATGGAAAAGGAAATAGAAGAAGCTGCTTGGTCTTTAGGTGCGTCTCAATGGCAAACCTTCTGGAAAGTGCTCTTACCACCATTGTTTCCCACTATTTTGACGGGTGTAGCTTTGGGGTTCTCACGAGCTGTAGGAGAGTATGGTTCAACGGTGATTATATCTTCCAATACACCTTTTAAAGATTTAATTGCACCCGTACTGATTTTCCAACGCTTAGAGCAGTATGACTACTCTGGTGCAACTGTAATTGGTATGGTACTGCTGGTAATTTCTTTACTGATGTTGCTGGGAATTAATTTCTTACAAAACTGGGCTAGAAGATATGACACTCAATGAACAAGCATCTTTTTCCCAACCCCACTTTCATACAACTACAACCAAGCCAAAGAATCAAAAACCAGCCCAAGCTAAAAGTTTTGTTCCTGTGATTTTAATAGGAATTGCGGTGGCATATTTGGCCTTGGTGCTATACATTCCAGCAATTAATGTCTTCTTCCAAGCGTTTAAAAACGGAGTGGGTCCGTTTATTTCTAACCTCAAGCATCCAAATTTTGTCAGTGCAGCCAAAATGACGCTGTTGCTGGCTTCTATTGCTGTACCTTTGAACACCATATTTGGTCTGTGTGCAGCTTGGGCGATCGCCCGTCACAATTTTCCCGGTCGAACTTTACTTTTGAGCATTATTGACTTACCTTTTTCCATTTCTCCTGTGGTTGCTGGCTTGATGATCGTGCTGCTGTACGGACGCAATGGCTGGTTCGGAGGGTGGTTGCAACAACACGATATCAAAATTATCTTTGCTGTTCCGGGTATGGTACTTGCAACAGCATTTGTTACCATGCCTTTTGTCGCCCGTGAAGTTATTCCGGTATTGGAAGAATTTGGCAAAGAACAGGAAGAAGCTGCCAAAACCTTGGGTGCAAAGGGTTGGCAAATATTCTGGCGCATTACCTTACCCAATATCCGCTGGGGTTTGCTGTACGGCTTAATTTTAACTAATGCCAGAGCAATGGGAGAATTCGGTGCAGTTTCGGTCGTATCTGGCAATATTGCCGGTAAAACCCAGAGTTTACCCTTGTTTGTGGAAGATGCTTATAAACAGTATGAAACAGAAGCAGCGTATTCAGCTGCTGTTATTCTAGCTTTGTTAGCTGTAGTAACGTTGGTGTTGAAGGAAATTTTGGAACGGAAAACAGGTGCTAAATCGAAAATCCAATAGTACTATCGGGAGTTGATGTGAATATGGCTGCTAACAATCAGCTCGTCAACAAGCGAATTCGGATCAGAATTCCAAAAAACTACCATCAAGAACCCGTGATTTCTAGTTTAGTATCCGAGTGCGGCCTGACTGTAAATATTACAGCTGCTATTCTTGGTGCTAATGCAGTTGGTGATGGTTGGTTTGACCTGGAGTTACGGGGAACTAACGAACAAATTCACCATGGCTTAACTTATCTCCAAAACTTGCAGTTGGAAATTTGGGATGAAACCAATGTCGGTAGTTGGTAAAACCATTCCTCAGCAGGTGGAGATGAATACACCTATTGTTTGTAGCAATTGTTAGCAGTTAGTAGAAAGTTCCGGAACGACTGCACCACCAACCATATTCATCCACTCGGTGTTATGAATAACTTGAAAAAATCTCAGAAAATTACCCCTGTTTATACCCGTATTCGAGTACCTCACCACTACTACAGGCAACCTGTAATTTCTCGATTGATATCCCGCTATGGTCTGACTGTCAATATTAAAGCAGCATCTTTGATAGCAGATGATAATAATTGCGGCTGGTTTGATCTGCAACTGTTAGGAACACCAGAACAAGTGGTCAATAGTCTTTCCTACTTGCAAGGATTGGGCGTAGATTTGATGCAAGTAGCAATGGCGGGTAGCATCCAACTAACTGAAGATTTGCCCACTTTTGCCTTTTCAAACCAACATTCCATCCCAACGGAACGAATACCATCCACAAGTTTGTGGGAAGCTCAAATTTATTCGCAAATCTCTAACTATCAAATCAACAAAGTGCGCTTGCAATTGTTTATCTCCAAGAACTATTATCACGAACCTGTTATTTCCCAGTTAGTTTCTGGCTATGGAGTCACGGTTAATATCGCAGGTGCGCTGTTAAAACCCCACGTACAAGATGATGGCTGGTTCGATCTGGAATTGTGGGGTAACTCAAAACAACTTTTTGATAGCTGCAATTATTTGCAAAATTTTTTTAAATTTTGAGATAATTTACTATTTTGGACAATGAAAACCTTAATTATTGGTAGGCGAAAACCAAAAAATAATAATAGCATGACTCGCCTGCGCCTGCGCCTGCAAATTCCACCAATTTACCAGCACCAACCCGTGATTTCTCAACTTATTTCTCAGTATAATTTAACTGTTAATATTACCGGAGCTAGGTTAGGAAAAAACACGGGCGGTGAAGGTTTTTTTGATTTAGAACTGAGGGGAACAATATCGCAAATTTCTCTAGCTCTTGCTTACTTAGAATCCCTAAATATCAAAATCAAAGGTAAGCCAAACCCTGATGGAGATAGCTGGTATTGTTAGTAGTTTAATTGGCGATTAATGTTGAACCCTGCTAGGAAGAAATCTGCCATTAAATTTCATAATGCCAAATCTGTTCTTCTTTCAAAACGATGCGATGTAACGGTAAGCGATCGATTAATCCTCGTTCTTCTAAATTCATGAGAATACGGGTAATGGTAACGCGAGTCGAGTTCAACATTTCTGCTATGTCCTGATGGGTGAGTCGTAAATCAATTAAATGTCCGTTTTCAACTTCACGACCAAATTTTTTCGCCAGCCACGCTAATAGTTTAATTAACATGACCTCCACAGTTTTATAGCTACGAATTACCATTAATTCTTCTGCTTGTTGAACATGGGTCAGCAGCACATCTGTAAGTTGATACCATTCCTTCGCTGCAAAAACAGATATTTCTACCTTGGTTAAACATTCAATTTCGTATGGCTCAATTTTTGATAAAGGTTTACCAACAACATCTCCTGGTCCCCACACTCCCAAAGTAACTAATGTCCCGTCTTCATGCCATGTCAAACTTCGCACTATTCCTTTTTCGATTTTCCAGAGCATGTTCTGCTGTGTCGGTAGAAAAGAACGCGGCTGAAAATGCCGCTTCAGGATTTTATCAGGGTGACTTGTAGCAGGGGAAGAAACAAACATGCTGTTTTAAGTCCTATAGATCGATAGATTAACAGTAGTTTTCAATATATCAGTTTCTGCCAGAGGATGACTATGGGTATTGCAGTGGAAAATGTCACTAAAAAATATGGCTCTTTTTATGCTGTTGATAATGTGAGTCTGGAGGTAAAAACAGGCTCTTTGGTAGCGCTGTTAGGTCCATCGGGGTCAGGAAAATCAACTTTGCTGCGGATAATTGCTGGGTTAGAAGCTCCTGATAAAGGTCAAATTTGGCTGAATGGTGAAAACGCTACTTACAAATCGGTACAGGAGCGAAATATAGGTTTTGTGTTTCAAAATTACGCTTTGTTTAAACACTTGACGGTGCGGGAAAATGTTGCTTTTGGGCTGGATATTCGCAAAATTTCCAAAAATAAAATCAACCAGCGAATTGAAGAGCTTTTGCAGTTGGTCAGGTTAGAAGGCTTGGGCGATCGCTATCCTTCCCAGCTTTCTGGTGGTCAGAGACAAAGGGTTGCACTAGCAAGGGCCCTAGCGGTTAAGCCACAAATATTGTTGTTAGATGAACCTTTTGGAGCTTTAGACGCCAAAGTTCGCAAAGAACTGAGAATGTGGTTGCGCCAGCTGCATGAGGAAGTCCACGTTACGACTGTATTTGTGACTCACGATCAAGAGGAAGCGATGGAAATTGCTGATGAAATAGTTGTGATGAATCAAGGCTGTGTGGAGCAAGTAGGTACTCCCACCGAGATTTACGACTATCCAGCTACGCCATTCGTAATGAGCTTTATTGGTCCTGTAAATGTTTTACCTGGCTTAACTGGGATCGTACCAAATTATCATCAACTTACTGCTAAAGATAAAATCTTTTTACGTCCCCACGATGTTGTAATTCAAAACGATAATGGCGGTGAAGATGCTGTCAGTGCTCAAGTTGACCGCATTATTCATTTAGGCTGGGAAGTGAGGGTGGAACTGATTCTCAAGTCCGGGGAAAGGGTAAATGCTCACCTAACGCGGGAAAAGTTCAAGCAGCTGCAACTGCAACCACAGCAACCTGTTTGGGTCAAATCTAAAAAAGCAAGGGTATTTCAGGATCTGGTTTGGAATTAGTATCGATTGCACTTAAGCTTCTGCAGTTATGGAGCTTTCCCTAGGGATAGGATTGCATTTTGTCCCCCGAACCCGAAACTTATGCACAACGCTTGGTGAATTTCAGCTTGACGTGCTTCTCTAACTAAATTCAGGTTGAACTCTGGCTCTTTTAGTCCTACACAGGGAGGTAAAATTTGCTGCTGGAGTGCCAACAGGGAAAAAGCCACGCCCAAGGCTCCTGACGCACCTAGGGTATGACCTGTGGCTCCTTTGGTGGAACTGACCGGGACGCTTTCAGGAAATAAACGCTGTATCGCCAAGCTTTCCACGCGGTCATTCATCTGGGTGGCCGTTCCGTGGGCGTGAATGTAGTGAATATCTTTGGCTGTGAGATGACTGCGGTTTAAACATTGCTCGATGGCAGCGATCGCGCTTTTAGCTTCTGGTTGGGGGGCATTAGCATGAAATGCATCTGCTGTCAAGCCAAAACCGAGTATTTTACCGTATACTTTTGCTTGGCGCTGTTTTGCTGATGCTGCTGACTCCAAAACAAATAAAGCTCCTCCTTCTCCCAAAACCAGACCTTCACGGTGCAAATCAAAGGGATAGGCTCCAAGTTTTGCTAAAGCTCCCATCTGCTCAAAACCGATGATGGTAAGGGGTGTAATTGCTGCTTCCACTCCGCCAGCAAGAGCTTGCTGACATTTTTTGCTGCGAATGAGTTCTGTCGCTTGAGCTAGAGCCCAAATACCAGTGGCGCAAGCGGCCATGGGCGCCAAGACAATGCCTGTGGCACCTATTTGTCGTGCTGCGGCAATCGCGTTCATATGCGGTAGAGTGTCCAACCAGTAAAAGTGGTTGAGAACTTCTGTTGTGTAGTGGAGTTGTCGGGCGATTTTTTCCCAGTCTGCTTGATAAGCGCGACTAGAACCGATCACAACCGCACAATCTTTCAGTGGTGGAACTAAATCAGCATCTTCCAAAGCACCAGCAACTAGTAATGAAGTTAGTTTTTTTAGTTGTGCTGGTTGCTGGTCAATCAAGCCTAGGGGACGCGGTTGTAGTTCTGGAAATGGTTGGTGAATTTGAATTCCTGATTTTCCTGCTAGCAGTTTTTGCCAGTTATCAGCTAGGGTTGTACCCAAGCTTGAAATCAGACTGATACCGGTAACGACAACCTCTACCAAGATGGGATCACCAAGATCTTATTGTCCGCTATTTTTCAGGTTTTCTGCACCTTGGATCACTTTTGCTGATTCTATGCGATCGCCTTGCTTAATCTTGTTGACGACCTCCATACCTTTAATCACCTTGCCAAACACTGCATATTGACCGTCTAAAAAAGGTAGGTCTGCCAGGGCAAAGTAAAATTGGGAGGAAGCGGAATTTGGCACTTGCGATCGCGCCATTGCTATCACGCCAAGTTTATGAGGCAATTGCGGTGGTTCAGTAATTGTTTTCCCATAAACCGGTTCCTTTGCTCCTTTTGGTTTAATTTCTAAGGGAATGTAGCGGGGGCTTCCTGTTTTAGGATCTACGAAACTACCCGTTCCCAGTAACTGTAAGGGGACTTTGGGATCCTTACTTTGAGGATCGCCTCCTTGAACAACAAAAGGATCTTGGGGTGGATTGCTTTGAGGACCTATAACTCGATGGAAAGTAACTCCATCATACACACCTCTTTTGACTAAATCTACAAAATTACCGGCAGTTATGGGAGCATCGGTACCGTCTACTTCAATTAAAATCGGCGATCCTTTTACTTTCATCTCCACAGTGGCTTTGCCTTCAAGTCTTGGTAAATTGTTCATTCCGGGAATAGCCTCATTATTAGCTTCAGATGCTGTTGTTTTGGCGCTGACATCTGTGACTGTGGAGTTGGGGGAAGCAGAATTAAAAATAGACTGCTGTCTCGAACACCCACCCATCAAGAAGACAGCAACAATTACAAAGGTAACCAAAACTCGAGAAACTTTTAAGTGCATTGCTGGTTGTAAGCTCAATCAAAAAGGGTAGTAGCCGTTAACAAGTCTTCTTAGTTCTTAGCTTGTAATTGCTACAATAATTTAGTTTTACAGACCCTCTAAAGGTACCTTTAAAAATCTTGCTAACTCTGCTGCTTGTGTTTCTAGCTCTTTGAGAGACAAAGGTTGACCCACCCTGGTTAAGGGAATGTCACGGCGTCCTTTAACGCGCAAGTAAAGTGCGCGGCGAGGATTTAAGCCTTCTTTGATTTGCGCTCGCACAGCTTGTACATCTTGAATGTTACATTCTATTTCTATACGACGGTTTTTACCAGGAAAACCCCAGCGAAAAATTTTGATTTTGCCAGTTTTGCGGTCAAACTCGTTGTATCCGCCACCCAAGTCCCATAAAATTGTCAACCACAAATACAAGGCTAAAAGCAAACCTGCTGCACCGTACAACCCCATAACCAAGCCTTGGGGAAAGAATATCAATTGAGTCGGGTCAGTAACTAGTAGTAAATTGGTTTTGAGATAACTGGATATGCCGGCTAATAAAAAGCCTGTAGCTCCCAAGGTGATGACAGTTGCCCACCAGTAATTGCTAAAGCGGCGCGAACCGATAACCTTTTGGTGCAATACTTGTGAAGATAAGCCTTCATCCTTAGGTGGCTCGCTTTTGTTTACAGTTGATGAGGTCATGGAACTACCTTGGCGCTTGACAAATTCTCTTTCCAAGTCTGCCACTGGATCAGCCTTTGGTGCAAGTTTATTTTAAGATTTCTGAGAAAAGTTGTGTCAGATTGTAAAAATTCTGATATTGATAGTATTTAATAGGTTTGTTTTGTCTGACTGATTTACTAAGGTCAAGCAGGCATAAAACAAAACCGTTATGATAAGTTAAGATTCATTAACCAATCGCAAGTTGAGTAACAGCTTGTGGTGGTATTTTTGGCACAGCGAGAGAAAATGCTGACTAAAATTTCAGCGGCAAATTCTCAGCCAATTGGCAGCATCAAGCAAGCACCAGTGCCAAAAAGCTTAATTCCTCAAAAAAGTTGCAATTTTAGTAAAAAAGAGGATTTTAGTCCAATGACCATAGCAGTTGGACGCGCACCCACAAGAGGGTGGTTTGACGTAGTAGACGACTGGTTAAAGCGGGATCGCTTTGTATTCGTAGGGTGGTCGGGTTTGTTGCTATTTCCGTGCGCCTATCTAGCACTAGGGGGATGGCTAACAGGAACCACATTCGTCACCAGTTGGTACACCCACGGCTTAGCATCATCATACCTGGAAGGATGTAACTTCCTAACAGTAGCGGTGTCGACACCAGCAGACGCCATGGGACACTCGCTATTGCTGCTGTGGGGTCCAGAAGCACAAGGAGATTTTACGCGCTGGTGTCAGCTAGGAGGATTGTGGACATTCATTGCTCTACACGGAGCCTTCGGGTTAATAGGCTTCATGCTGCGGCAATTTGAAATCGCTCGCCTGGTAGGAATACGTCCCTACAACGCCATAGCCTTTTCAGCACCGATAGCCGTATTCGTAAGCGTATTCTTGATGTACCCACTGGGACAATCGAGTTGGTTTTTTGCTCCCAGCTTTGGAGTAGCAGCAATCTTCCGATTTTTACTGTTCTTGCAAGGGTTCCACAACTGGACGCTCAACCCATTCCACATGATGGGAGTAGCAGGGGTATTGGGTGGAGCGCTGCTGTGCGCAATTCACGGCGCGACAGTGGAAAACACCCTCTTTGAAGACGGAGACACAGCCAACACGTTCCGGGCCTTCAATCCTACCCAAGCAGAAGAAACCTATTCGATGGTGACAGCCAACCGTTTCTGGTCGCAGATATTTGGCATAGCCTTCTCCAACAAGCGCTGGTTGCACTTCTTCATGTTGTTCGTACCAGTGACAGGACTGTGGATGAGTGCGGTGGGAATTGTTGGTTTGGCACTGAACTTGCGCGCTTACGACTTCATCTCCCAAGAGTTGCGAGCCGCAGAAGACCCAGAGTTTGAAACTTTCTATACCAAAAACATTTTGCTCAACGAGGGGATCCGAGCCTGGATGGCTCCTCAAGACCAACCACACGAGAAATTTGTATTCCCTGAGGAGGTATTACCTCGTGGTAACGCTCTCTAATCGACCTGCTGTTTTAGGAGCAGGACGCGATCAAGATTCCACCGGATTTGCTTGGTGGGCTGGTAACGCCCGTCTGATCAACCTCTCCGGTAAATTGTTGGGCGCTCATGTTGCCCATGCAGGTTTGATCGTCTTCTGGGCTGGTGCAATGACCTTATTTGAGGTCGCTCACTTTGTCCCTGAAAAGCCGTTGTACGAGCAAGGCTGTATACTTTTGCCCCACTTGGCAACTCTTGGATGGGGAGTTGGCCCAGGTGGTGAAATCATAGACACCTATCCCTACTTTGTTATCGGCGTTCTGCACCTGATTTCTTCCGCGGTACTGGGTTTTGGTGGCCTCTACCACGCGATCCGCGGTCCTGAAGTCCTAGAAGAATACTCCTCTTTCTTTGGCTACGACTGGAAAGACAAGAACAAGATGACCAACATCATCGGGTTCCACCTGATTGTTTTGGGAATCGGCGCCTTCTTGCTAGTGCTGAAGGCAATGTTCTTCGGCGGTGTCTACGACACATGGGCGCCCGGTGGCGGTGATGTTCGCGTGATTACCAACCCCACACTGAATCCAGCGGTGATTTTTGGCTACCTGCTTAAGTCTCCCTTCGGTGGCGATGGCTGGATTGTTGGCGTAAACAACATGGAAGATATTATCGGCGGTCACATCTGGGTAGGCCTGATTTGTATCGTTGGTGGTATTTTCCATATCCTCACCAAGCCTTTTGGCTGGGCACGCCGTGCTTTAATCTGGTCTGGGGAAGCTTATCTTTCCTACAGCTTGGGTGCTTTGTCCCTGATGGGCTTTATTGCTTCTTGCTTTGTTTGGTTTAACAACACCGCTTACCCAAGCGAGTTCTACGGTCCTACGAACGCTGAAGCTTCTCAAGCCCAATCTTTTGTCTTCTTGGTTCGCGACCAAAAACTGGGTGCGAACGTCGCATCCGCCCAAGGTCCTACTGGTTTGGGTAAATACTTGATGCGATCGCCCACCGGGGAAATTATCTTTGGTGGTGAAACCATGCGCTTCTGGGATTTCCGCGGTCCCTGGTTAGAGCCCCTGCGCGGTCCCAATGGTTTGGATCTTGACAAAATCAAGAACGACGTTCAACCTTGGCAAATTCGTCGCGCATCCGAGTACATGACTCACGCCCCCAACGGCTCTATAAACTCTGTGGGCGGTATCATAACTGAACCAAACTCCTTCAACTACGTCAATCCTCGAGCTTGGTTGGCAACTTCTCACTTTGTTTTAGCCTTTTTCTTCCTCGTAGGTCATTTGTGGCATGCTGGTCGCGCCCGCGCTGCTGCTGCTGGCTTTGAAAAAGGTATAGACCGCGAAACCGAGCCAGTATTGTTCATGAAGGACCTCGATTAAATTGTCAAGCTTCTTTCATCACTGATAATTACTTTACTAGCTAGCTCCTGTGTAAAAGCAGGGGCTTTTTTATATCTGCTTCACATTCAAGCGCGCGATCGCCTTTGACTGGGTTTGACTTAGCCGTGAAAGTTCCATGCGGGAGATATATCACAACAGTGGTAGGAAGGGGGTTGGTTCTTAGAGTTAGCAATCGCATAATGGAAATGCTTTTTAGTTCTAGAGAAATTATTTCGCTTTGCAAACTCCAAATCAAATCACGGAAACATTTTTTTGTAACTGGTGGCTTTTACTCCAGGCTTTTGGAGTCGAGAAAAATTTTGCCGAAAAATTTTTTGCCCAAATAGTTACTGCTTACTCAAGTCCAGGACGCTAATATCACACCCTGAAACACATTTATCATGTTCTCAACACAATACAGATTTTACAAAACCGAGCTCAATACTTACCGGTGGTTCAACTTGCCACCTGGTTTCATGACGTTATCTATGACCCTCAAGCCCCAAGATAATCAAGAAAAAAAGTGCTATTTAAACCACTGAAATCCTAAAATCACTGTCGCTTCCATACCATTTGATTAGCAAAGTCTTTACTCTTATTTGCATACCAAATATCATCAAGCCGAATCTGATGATTTTGATGCTCAGGTATTGTTGGATGCAGATTTAGCGATTTTAGGTGCGAAACGATCGCGCTACTATCAATACGCCTTAGTAATTAGTCAAGAATATGCTTGGTTACCAGATGAGGTGTATCTAGCCGGTAGAAAAAAGTTTTTGCATCAATTTTTGCAGCAGCATCGCATTTACTTTACTGATGTGATGTTCGCAAATTTTGAATTCTCCGCTCGTCGCAACCTGCAAGCAGAAGTTCAGTTTATCGACGAGACTTTATCATCAAGTCGATCGTTGCATTAATGATGCGATCGCCCTGCATCGGTATAACATCTATACCATGTAACGCGTCTTGAGTGATGTGAAAATAAATTAACAAGCCAACTAAAATGCTGGCGATCGCTTCTGGGTCGATAATTTTCAATTCTCGATGGGAAGCTAGGTATTTAGTCAGTGCTTCCAGCACAGGTTTTATAGTTGTACGAACACAAACTTTTGCCAACTTCGGAAGCGAGCCGACTCTCCAATTACAAGCCGCATCAACGCACAATGTTCCCAGTCTTGGCTCATCTGTTGCAATGCTTTGCTTCCCGCTTGGCGCAGTACTTCAGATGGCTCTCCTTCTAAAGGTTCGCTACTAAACAATGAATTAAATTTTTGGCGTGCCAGTCGCTCAATTAAAGCCTTAAACAATCCTTCTTTGTCTGTAAAATGGCTGTAGACTGTTGCTTTGGACACACCTGCTGTTGCTGCTACCCTATCCATGCTTGTTCCTGCGAACCCATGGGCTAAAAACTCTTGCATTGCTCCTCGGAGAATTTATCCTACTTTCTCAACTGAACTTTTCCGTTCCCCGGCCCTGGCTTTCTTTTGTAACATCTTTTACCAGTTCCTACTACTTCTCCGACCCGGGACGCACTTTATGCATTTTTTCATATCTCAGATTATTTGCAAATATCTGTATATTTGATGCAAAACTGATATTTTTTATAGCTCCTGCCCCTTTATTTTGCCAAAACTGATAAATAAAACAAAATTTCACCGTTTCTTCTCGTTGTATCTAACTAAGGAGGACACTAGCACATGTGTATTGTGCCACCGTTCCTGGACAGGAAAACTGCAAGGAACAAACTAAACCGTTTAGTTTAGTAATTACTGTTGTAGTACTTGTCAAAGTCCTAGCAGTAAGCTTTAAAATTTACATAAAATACACGGCATTGTTACTGATAAATTTTCACCTTAAACCCAGTCTGTGAATCTGAAATAGTAAATATAAACCCAATCTAAGACTCGAAAAAATTTTCTATTAGATGTTACAAAAAATACAAAAAACTAGCTGGTACGGCAACTTATGTTCAATAAAAGAAATACAAGCTTATTTTTCATCTTACTGTTAATATTCGTAGGTTTTGGGGATAGTTTCTTGCCGAAACCGTTGAGTACTGCTAGCTTGCGCACTCGAACCGCAGTGAATAACTTTATGATTGGGTTGTTCCCGAAATGGCGTCCAAAAACAAAACCTTACGAACGTACGGAAAAGGCACTGGAAAGCGTTGAAAATGGCGAAAAGAACAAATAAAACAGTATATGCCTTTGGTCAAAGAAGTTATTTTGCCCATCAGCTTTTTTTCGTTATATATCGGCTTGCTCTGTAGTTGTCACTCGCGTCAAAATAAAAAATAGTTGTAATTTCTCTTAACAATGGCGTCAGTGCAGCTTTTAGAATCCTTTTCCTCAGTTGCAGCTACATCCAAGCAGGGACACGATTACGATCTAGTAATAGTCGGTGGCGGAATCATTGGCTTAACCTTAGCTTCTGCTTTGAAAGATTCAGGATTAAGCGTGCTGTTGGTGGAGGCGAAAGCAGAATCGGCGGCAGTATTAAAAGGTCAGGCCTACGCCGTGCACATGCTATCAGCGCTAATTTACCAAGGAATTGGAGTTTGGGACAAAATATTGCCCCAAATTGAAATTTATCGTCGCGTTCGCCTTTCTGATGCCGACTATCGAGGCATAGTGGAATTTACAACAGCTGACACGGGTACCGAGGATTTGGGGTATGTAGCGGAACATCAAGCATTGTTGTACCCCTTGCAGGAATTTGTTCGCAATTGTCCGAACATTACTTATCTTTGTCCGGCAAAAGTGATAAGCACCGAGTACCAAAAGGAGACAGTCACAGTCAAAATCCAAATAGCAGAACAACCAGTGCGGACTTTTAAGAGTAAATTACTCGTAGCTGCTGATGGTTCGCGCTCGCGCATCCGCGAAGCTGCAGGAATTAAAACTCGCGGCTGGAAATACTGGCAGTCTTGTATCGTAGCATTTGTCAAGCCAGAAAAATTTCACGACCACACTGCCTACGAAAAATTTTGGCCTAGCGGTCCATTTGCGATTCTACCTTTACCGGGAAATCGCTGCCGAATTGTTTGGACAGCTCCTCATAAAGAAGCCGAAGCTTTATGTGCTTTGGACGACGAGCAATTTTTAAAGGAATTGAGCCGTCGTTTTGGCGATCGCATGGGTAAATTGGAACTGCTGGGCGATCGCTTTATTTTTCAGGTACAACTAATGCAAAGCGATCGCTACGCCTTGCACCGACTGGCTTTAGTTGGTGATGCAGCACACAATTGCCATCCGGTTGGAGGACAAGGTTTGAATTTAGGGATTCGAGATGTAGCAGCTTTGGCGCAGGTAATACGACAAGCAAACCAAGCTGGTGAAGATATTGGTTGCTTGCAAGTACTCAAACGCTACGAACGCTGGCGCCAGCGGGAGAACCTAATTGTTTTGGGTCTTACTGACTTTCTAGATCGAGTGTTTTCTAATAACTTTTTACCAGTAGTGCTGCTGCGCCGTTTTGGTTTGTGGGTAGTGCAGCGAGTTCCTTTGCTGAAGGTATATATCCTGAAATTAATGATTGGCTTAACAGGGCGGATTCCGGAATTAGCGCGGCGTTAACCGAAAAAAGCAAATTTCCCAAATTTCCCAGCAGCAAGCAACTAACCTAGTTTTCTTCACCGTGTTGTCATAGCGCCAGAAAATTTTTGGAATTGATATTGCGATCGTTATTTAGCTGTGACGTGACAGTACAATCTATTCTCATCAAAATAACGGCAAGGTTATTCAAATTGTAGTTGGGGCATAAGTTGGAGAGTACCGATACCCAACTGTTGGGGTGAAAGCGATCGCGTCTCAAATAAAGCCATCATATCTCGCAGCTGGGGATTACCGCGGGCTGCACCGGTCAGTCCTTTGGCTATAATTAAACCACAATAGCCTTTAGTATGTTTGCAGCGTTGGTTCCATTTTCTGCGGGCTTCTACGTGAATCGGATCGTTGTCTAAAAATTCTCCAAAAAGGAACAATTCGCCGTTTTGGGTTTGTAGCAAACCAAGGTCGTAGCGATCGCCGCCTATAGGATCGGCGCCAGGATTAAAGCAAATCCCTTTGATTCCACCAGCTTTTTCGATGTTTTCAATTACTGTTTTCGCTTTGGGTCGAGAAGTTTGAATTAAAATCACAGGCAGACCGTCACCTACAGGTTTAATTTCTCCGGCCTTATAGTATTTCACTTTCCGATGCAACTGCTCCAACATCTCCCAAGACACCACACCCAAGCTGAGAAAAGAGTCTTGCGGTATCAAGTCATCTCGCAAAGACTTAAACGTGGAATCTCCATGCAACTGCAACTGCTGTTGTTGTTCGCTCTCATCATCTTCTCCTACCATTTCCTCTAACTCTGCTGCTAGTTGCGGCATAGTGGAAACACTAACTGACACCGATTTAGTAGATTGATCGTTAGATAACGGCAAAAAGATACGGTAACGGCGATGAAGACAAGGAAAATTTCCACTTTCTAACTGACGGCGGTGATCCCGAAGAAAACGATACAAGCTTTCCAAGGCAACGTATACTACCAGTGCTTCTTCGTCATACAAAACTGACCGCAGTCCTTCTAAAGGATGAATGTTACCGAAACTGGGTTTAATTGCTGACAGTGGTAGCTGGGTCAAATCTTCGCATTCTTTATCTGTTTGTTCTTCGCTGGCGTCTGCGCATTCAAAAGTCAGAAACAAACAATCTTGTTTGAGAAAAGCTTCTTCTAAATGTCCTTGAGATTCCTCTTGTGTGAGAATGATGGCGCGAAAGCGCTTGAGAGATTCTTGGGAGCGATATAACAATATTCCATACTCCATCCCCAACATTCCCATCACGGAAACGTATAGCTTATCTACATCCCACTTATTTATCTCTATCGACAAGATTTGTTGTTCTTCTAACAATTCCCAGGGAGCTGCTTGCCAAATAGCTAGTGCTTTCTGTTGCAAGACTTGTGCGTATTGTGGTGGTAATTCAGGAACTTGGGAGTCAAGAATTTCAGAAAAACCGCGAAATAGTTCATCAATTAAAGGTAATTCTGGGGAGTAGTCTATAGCAATATCCAAGTCTTGCAATACACCGCGTAAATAAAATTGAATTTCACGGTCTTTGACTACTATTCTTTGGGGGCGACCGGGTTTAGCCGGACTGTGTGGATTTTCCATGGCTCGCATCAAAGTGCGAACTATTGCTTCTGGACCGCTTTCTGGAGGTACTACGTCCATTCCTCGAACAATACCTTGTGTACCATCTACCCAAAGAATGCATTCGCCTTTTGTCTCCGAGTCTGGGTGCTGGGTTTGTGATGATGACAACGGACGGCGATCGCCCTCCCACACAGAAGGAATTTGAGTTAATTTCTGCAAACGACGGCTGGTAGAGCGATTAAAACTTGTCATAAAGTAAGTAAACCAAAAAAGCTATTGATAAAGTACATTTTTGGGTTAGGGCTAGCCCGGGATAAAAACTCCCTAGTTGTTGGTTGAACAGAGTGACTGCGGTTTTTGGCTGCCAAAGGCTAAAACTCCAAAGATACCGAAAATCCCAAAACAAATTGAGTCCCTCAATTCTAGAATAAAAATCTTTGGCTGCTTTGGACGGAGTATTTACAATTTGGCAACTGAGAATGTCTGTGTCGCTAAAATGGATTAAAAACTTTAACTTTTGGGTAACTTGGGGACGAAGTTTTGGGTGAAAAGTTCCCGATTTTCTCAAAAAAAAGTCAAATTTAACTATACAAGCAAAGGAGTCAAAAAGTCGATGACACAAGCAGCAAACCAGCCTTCACAACGGGGAATTCATTTGAGCGAAGCCGCACTCCGCCAGGTGAAGTTTTTGCGGGACAAGCAAGGTGGCAAAGATTTATGCTTGCGGGTAGGAGTCCGTCAAGGTGGATGCTCTGGAATGTCTTACCTGATGGATTTTGAGGATCCTAATAAAATTACTTCTAATGATGAAGTCTTCGAGTACGATGGCGTCACGATTGTTTGCGATCGCAAAAGCCTATTATATCTTTACGGTCTGACGCTCGATTACAGCGATGCTATGATCGGTGGGGGTTTTCAATTTACCAACCCCAATGCTTCTCAAACATGCGGCTGCGGTAAGTCATTTGGAGTGTAATATAGTCAATTGTCTTTTGTGATTTTTGGCAAAGGATAAGTGATTAATGCTCACCAATCATGACTAATACTGTGGAATCCCTGTTTGATACAGGTTTGGAACGATATAAAGCAGGAGAATCGGCACAAACTTTGATTCCTGTGTTTCAAGAAATTTGCGATCGCGCTCCTAGAAGCAGTGCAGCATGGACTTGTTTGGCATGGCTTTATTTGCTTGATAACAAACCTAGTTTTGCTTATAAAGCAGCCCTAAAAGCAGTGAAATTAAATCCTCAAGATCCGCAAGCAAGGATCAACCTTGCTGTGGCCATGTTAGAAACAGGGCAAAAAGGTTTGCGCGAACACATTGAAGTAGCAAGTCAGTTAATCACCCTCAATTCTGAATGGCGAGAGGAAGTTCAAAACAGCATTGCAGATGGTCTAAGTCGA
The DNA here is from genome assembly GCA_000332255.1 of cyanobacterium PCC 7702. Classification (GTDB taxonomy): domain Bacteria; phylum Cyanobacteriota; class Cyanobacteriia; order Cyanobacteriales; family Nostocaceae; genus Chlorogloeopsis. Next base: position 1,697,365 of record KB235926.1, read on the forward strand.
AAACCAGATTGGCAAAGCCTGGCAAAAGTAAAAAAATGGCTATTTGAATAGGGAAAGAGGGCAGAAGTTTTTCTGCCTTTTTCTCGCACTGGTAAAAGGAAAGCTGCCAATGTGGTGGGTTAAAGCTGAAAACTCAGGAGTAAAATTAATATCGAAATGAAAGATAAGTTTATCGATTGGTTGAATCGAATTTTAGTAGCTGATGTTTTTTTAGTTTTATTTGGTTTTGCTTGGTTTGCGATCGCCCTTATCGGCAAAAGTAGTGGTCTGTCTTTAGGTTTGGATTTGTGGTACAAGCTTTGGCAGCCCGTGTTCAATCCAGCAATTGGTATTTTGATTTTTGGTGCTATTGTCAGTGGTGCTATTAGTTGGCTGGGGCAGAAATTTCAGTCTCATCAATAGGAGGTATGGAATTAGCTTGAGTGCAAAATTTCTTGCAATGCCGGCTGCAAATCTGGATACTGAAACTGAAACCCACTTTCGAGCGTACGTTTGGGAAGGACTCGTTGACCTTCTAAAACTACGATGGCTCCCTCACCCAAAAGAGCTTCGATCACAAAGCTTGGTACGGGTAGCCAACACGGTCGGTGCATTACTTTTCCTATGGTTTGGCATAACTGGCCCATGGTCACCGGATGGGGGGAAGTAGCATTATATACTCCCGAAAATTCCTGTTTGGTTAAAGCTTGGTAAATTAAGTTTACCAGGTCGTCTATATGAATCCAGGAAAACCACTGACGCCCGCTACCTATGGGACCGCCAGCAAACAACTTGAAGGGGGTAATCATTTTACCCAAAGCACCGCCTAAACCCAAAACAATACCAAATCTCAAAATTACTAATCTAACGTTATAATCAGTAACTTTTTGAGCTTCTGCTTCCCATGCTTGACACACTTGGGCCAGAAAATCGTTTCCTGGTGGACTTGTTTCATCGAAAGTGGCGGTTTCGCTGGTACCGTAATAACCGATGGCAGAAGCGTTAACTAAAACACTGGGTTTAGGAAGGGCGCTAGCTATGGCGGCGACGATTTTTTGGGTACTGAGCTTGCGACTGTCAAGAATTTCTTGCTTGCGTGCTGGTGTCCACCGTCCTTCTCCGATGGGTTCTCCTGCAAGGTTGACCACTCCATCGCAAGAGGCGATCGCCTGTTGCCATGCACCAGATGCTGTGGGTGTGTAAGCGAAAATTTCTAGGTTCGGGAAGGCTTTGTTGGGAAAAACCTTTTGAGCATGGGTGGTATTGCGAGTTAACACCAGCACTCGATGACCTTGTTTGTGAAGGTATTTTACCAACCGACTGCCGACAAATCCTGTTGCTCCGCTAATTGCTACTTTCATTTTTTACCTCCGCCAAACCTATTTTAAAGTTTTTATCAACCAGGTATCCAAAAACTTTGGATTGTTTCCTGCCTTGATGGTCCCTTGGCTGGAATCAGGTTCGGTATGATTAGGACAGACGGAGTCTTGAAGGCGTGGGGCTACTATGGCTCGCTATACGTGTTGTTTTGTTGTTTCTGTTTCTGTAAAAGATCTGCAAGCGTTACTTGTAGAATTGCTGCAAAATTGTAATTTGATAGTTCAGTATTATACCTGGGATTACATTTTGGCTAGTGAAATCCCTGGTACTGTCCCTTTTTCGAAAATGGTAAAGGTGGAAGTTTTTATAGAAATAAGCACGGCAACCGATGCAGAAACGCGAATGAGTATCGTGGTCAAAAACGAAGAATTACCACTGCAGTTGAACAATCACTGTCGGCAAGTTTTTGAAACGGTCAAGCAGGCCATAGAAAATTGTCGCTACTGGCATTTGATTGAAAGTTTAGCAGATAGCTACGAGCGCTTGTAGTAAGTGCTGGATGTTAACAAATTCTTTAGTCTTCGATATCTTCCGTCATGCCGGGGTTAATGAGTGTAATATCATACTCACTGGCATCCGTTTGTCCGGGTGGTGTTGTGTCGTGCTGTAACAGGTAATAAATTGCACGTACTTGAGGTCCAAAAATAATTTCATCTTCATTTTTGAGATCGTGAACTTGCATTTTGCGCCCATTAATCATTAAACCGTTAGAACTAGGCTTACCTTTAGCATCGCCATCAATAATTCGATAGTAATGCTTGTTGCTATTATCTTTTCTGGGCAGTTTCAGTAAAGTTGCGTGGCGGCGCGAGACAAATTGCGAGATCAGACGAATATCACATTCCCGATCTCGACCGATAGAATAAATTGAACGTTCTAATACAAATTCTTTGCGTCCGCGATCGTCTTCTACGATAAGTAGATGGCTTTCATGGTTTTCTGCTGCCATTGCCAAATTATTGTTACAATTAGTTGAGCCGTCATTAATCAAGATCTGTTTCGAGTTATTGCCCGCGATTTTCCTCAACTTAAATTATGATTTTTGACCGCCATGAACAGCATTGCCAAAGTAGTAAAATCTTGCTTGCTGTTCAACCTACTTGCTTGGCATCTCTGATTCTTACCTGGGTAGAGGCCCGGATGTTTAGATAATTTGGGTAAACAAAGAAAGTTTGATACCGCATAAGCTGTCTGACAAAAAATTCGTAAATTCGTTTTTGAGAATGTTTGAGTGGTAATTGCGGCTACAACAGGATGTTCAACCTTTCTAAAAGCGATGGAGTGACAGCAATGGTGCGATAATTCATCAGACACGTATATCAGATGATAGTTAAATTTAGTGAAGCCACTGCCGCATCTGGCAGGTCTGTTGTAGTTCTCCGCTGCCTCAAAAAAAGCGGATTGTTGATTTACAATATACCTAATGCTATCCTATTTTAGCGTACTTGGTGCCTTGGGGCTTACTAAAGGCTATCTGGATTGACTGTAAGATTTCAATTCTATATTCCCAATGCTCGTAGATTGTGTGTGGCTATCTAGCCGACTTTTTAAGCTTTATTTTACCATAGTGATAGGCCACAACAAGTAGTTGGGTAATCTGGGGATTGCCGTAGGGATATATTCTAATCGCGATCGCCAAAGCGTTGCAACAGCAGGGAATTGGTAACAACACATACCGAACTCAAAGCCATTAAAGCTGCGGCGCTGGCCGGACTGAGGGCAAAATGTAAACTAGGTAACAAAATTCCACCAGCAAGGGGAATTCCTAGAGTGTTGTATGCAAAAGCCCAAAACAGATTTTGACGAATTTTGTTGAAGGTGGCGCGGCTGAATTGAATTGCTCGGACAACGTCGGTCAAACAATTGCGCATTAAGACAATATCAGCACTTTCCACGGCTACGTCTGTAGCTGTGTGTAAAGCAATACCAATATCAGCTTGGGATAAAGCTGGTGCATCATTGATACCATCTCCCACCATGGCAACAACGTGGCGGCCACAAGCGTTTCCAGGTTTTTGCATCTGTCCGTTTTGCAGAGATTGGATAACAGCTGCTTTTTTAGCTGGAGGAACGCTTGCCATGACATCAGCAGGGTCTAGTCCCAGTTGTTGGGCAATAGCAGTAGCTGCTGCTGGAGTATCACCGCTGAGAAGAATTACTCGCAAACCCATTTGCTGCAGTTTTTCTACAGTTTGTTTGGCATCTGGTCTGGGGGTATCTTGAACGGCAATTAATCCGGCAAGGGTTCCGCCAACGGCGACTCCTACCACTGTTTTTCCCTCTGCTGCTAGAGCTTGAGCTGTATTTTGTGCGGTTTCGTCAATGGTAACTTGATGCCAGCGCAACCAATCCCAATTTCCCAATAGGACTAAATTTTCTTCCACCACTGCACAAACGCCCAGTCCCGGTTCGGTATAAAAGCGATCGGCCAAGGGAATAAAAAGCTGCTGGAGTTGTGCTTCTTTACGAATTGCTGTTGCTAGGGGATGACAAGTCCCGCTTTCTACGGCGGCGGCTAGTTGCAATAAATGTTGGGGATCAGAAATTGAGACTGGCAAATCCTTTGTTTGTTGTCTTTCTAAAACAAGACAATCGGTTACTGTCGGATTACCGGTTGTCAGGGTGCCAGTTTTATCAAAAACTACAGTATCCAGTTGATGTGCTTTTTCCAAAATGTCGCCGCCTTTGATCAACAGACCGCTTTCTGCGGCGATCGCTGTACCCACAAGGATAGCTGTAGGCGTGGCTAGTCCCAAAGCGCAGGGACAAGCTACAACCATAACTGAAATTGCTAGCTTTAAACTCAGTAACAGTGGCGAGTAGTGAGTGGGTGGAGTTGTGGCAAGGTGAAAAATTAGCTGGGAAGAGTGGTGAGCTGGTTTTGTTCCTGCAAAGATGAGCACTTCGGGCCAAATCCTGCTTCCGAATAAGTACCAAAACAAAAATGTTGCTAAAGCTGCTATCAATACTCCGTAGGTAAAATATCCTGCTACTGTATCTGCTAATTTCTGTACAGGTGCTTTCCTCAGCTGTGCTGCTTCTACCAAAGCGACTATTTGCGCCAAAGTTGTATCGTTACCAGTACGGGTTGCTTGTATGGCGATCGCTCCTGAGTGGTTGATCGTTCCTGCGGTGACTGTATCTCCCGGTTGTTTGAGCACTGGTACAGCCTCTCCAGTCAGCATCGACTCATCTACGGTTGTTTGCCCGTCTACAACCACCCCGTCAACTGGTATTTTGTCCCCTGGTAAAACTTGTAACCATTCTCCCACCTGAACCCTGTCTGCCGGAATTTCTATAATTTCTTCTGTTTCCTGCGTTGTTTTTGATTTGGCTAGCAATCGTGCTGTTTGTGGCTGCAGCTGTAGCAATTGCTTTAAAGCAGCAGCAGTACGATTTCTTGCTTGTTTTTCTAGGGTCCGTCCTAACAAGATAAAGCCCAGCATCATCACAGGCTCATCGAAAAAGCATTCCCAGCCTAGCTGAGGAAATAGCAAGGCTACTAAGCTAGCTGTGTAGGCAGTTAAGGTTCCCAATCCTACCAAAGTATTCATGTTAGGCGCTTTTTGCCGCAAACCAAGCCAGCCGTCGACAATAATGGCGCGACCGGGAATAAGTATTGCTACTGTTGCCAGCAGGCAATGAAACCAAATGTTATGCAAACCTGGAAGCAGCTGGCTACCAAAGCGATCAAAATGACCTATCCCCGACAAAAATAGCAGCAGCACTGCAATCACCAACTGTCTTTGTGCAGACTGCGTTGCTTGCCGCTGTTGTTCCTCCAGGCTTGGGGAAGATTGTGTGTGAATCGCTACTTCTCGTTGCCTAGTAGTTCTCCTGGGTTGGGATGGAAATCCGGCGGCTGTTAATTGCTTTGCTAGCGCTTCTGGATCGACTGCACCTGTTTCCGATTCCACGACTGCTACCTCTGTTGCCAAATTAACACTGGCATTCTTAACCCCAGGATATTTCATCAGTTGTCGCTCTACGGCCTTGACACAGCCAGCACACTTCATTCCCTCGACATCTAGAATTATCTTTTCTGTGGTCGGTATTGGTTCTGGAGAGAGGTTTGTTTCCGGGACAAGTTGCATGGAAAATTTTCAAAGAAATGTTAACGCTTTTGAGGACAATACTACCCCTTCTTTGAGATTAGGCGAAATTTACGACTACTACTAAATGTCATAATTATGAAGTTTTGTTAAGGTGGGAAATTGGTGAATTGTTTACGACTCCAGCGCCAATAAGTAATATAGACCAGGGTAAGTAACTGCAACGGTATAACAACGACTTCGCCTCTAAAAAAAGGATGAATTTCTAAATGAGATATGGTGGCAAAATATACCAAAACCACCAGGGCGAGTATTGCCAAGGATATATTTTTATGTTTAATGTTTAGCATATTTAAGGTTAATTAATGCAAGCTAAAAAAGCTAATTCTTTTTTCAAAACGTAATGAAAATACCTAGCAGCCTGCCGGAGTTGGTAAAATTTTACCAGAACAAGTCAGCTAGGAAAGGTATTTTTGTTTGAGTGCTATAAAGGTGTGTCACCAATCAAATTTTTAGCAAGTAGTTTTAGAACCAGCCTTGTCTGTTAACAAAGTAGGTATCAACAAAATCATCGTGGGATTTGTTTAAGTAAATCATTCCTTCCATTAAACCAACTAATTGCATTATTAATAAAGTAAAGCCATAGGTAAAATAACCGCCAACCAGAGAAATTGCCAGCATGATAAAGCCTTCTGAAACATAGCCAAGAATAAACTTATGAATACCGAAAGCTCCTAGGATAATGCCGCAATATCCAGCTAATAGTTGTTTAGTAGCGTGACTGGGATTGAGATTTGCCATATAGGTGTAGCTCCTTCAAGGGTGATAATAAAATTCAACTTTTCTAGGAGACCAAAAAGATAAATTTACCAACTTTTTTAATTGGCAATTTTGTCTAGATCTTCCCGATAAAATAATAGGAAAAAGCAGCGTCACCTAATCTGCTAGGTAACGCCATTCTCATTGAAGTTAGTGGAGATTTATAAATCTTGCAAACCACTTACTTCAATGACAATTCCAGAAAATTAAAAAGTCCAATAATAGTAAAGCTAGCTTGCTAGATGGCAGGAAATTTCCGTTTGGAAACTAACTGCCCCGTTTGCGAAACAGCTTTGTATACTATTATTTTTACAATTCAAACAATATCACTTTCGGATTTTTTAAGATTCCCGCTCGGGATTGTAGGACTAAATGACTTAAACTAAAGATGGAAAGTTTCAAGAATTTTCCCCACTGTCAAGTAAACAGTAGTAAGAAAACTTGTAGTGTTATTCCGCAATCAAATCAGGTGAAAACGGAATTTGCATACGGTTGTCCTGACTATCTACTGACAATAGATAGTATTAGCATTATTAGATTAAATTGTCATCTACTTAGCTAACTGCTTGTAGTTGAAAAGCAGCATATTTTCTTTCAACCTAGCATTTTTCTGAGTGAACTACCAACTATATTTGTGACTTAATCTTGTAAAGCTAGTTAGGTTTTGGTAAAAAATAATTCCACTTTACTGAGTACTGCTGCCGAGGATGAACAGACTTAGTAAAGTACCGCTGTTCCACAGACTGTGGATGAGCATGGGAGCGAGGAGATTGCGCGATCGCGTGTAAACTACTCCTAGAACTACTCCTAGGGCAAATAATGGCAGAACTTCGGACAAGCTGAGGTGAGCAACAGCAAACAGCAAGCTACTGGCAAAGATTGCTTGCCAAACAGACATGTAACGAGTTAGGGAAGGTAACAAAAAGCCGCGGAATAAGAATTCTTCAAACAAAGGAGCGGCGATCGCTGCAGTTAAGAAAAAGATACCTAACGCTACAGAATCTTGACTTTCCAGTGCCAATTGTAACAAAGGATTGCTACCGCCTTGCCCTTGCCATATTTTTTGATTGATTAAAGATACCACTACCACTATCGGTAAAGCCGCGCAGTAGCCACCTAATCCCCATAAAAACCATTTATCTTGCCAGCGAAAACGAAACCACTCTGGTGAAAGGGGAAGAAAGCGTTTGATAGATAGGTACAACACCAGTAGCGCACCCAAGGCTACCAACATATAACTCAGGAATACGTAAAATGCTTGCAGGCGTACGTTTTGGACTGGATGGGGAATAGGCAGAACAGATAATATCAAGGGAACTAGCAGTTGTCCCATCAGGAAAAAACCAACAACAAAAACTTGCAAAATTGTTTCTCCACCCCAAGGTGTTGACCAGGTCAAATCAGCGTTTTGCTCTAATAAAGCAGCTTTACCTTTAACAACCCGCTCCGCGATCAAAAAGATGAGCAGCACAACACCAATAAAAGCTCCTAATGCTGGTACAGTGCCGATAAGCGCTAATTTCCACATAGCATTGCCAGCAGCTTGTTGTATCTCAGCTTTAACGTTTTCTAAAGCTGATTGACGTTGCTGGAGTTGATAGAGTTGGGTAAGAACGGTATATCTAAACCAAGCTTTTAATTTAGCCTGAATTAATGGTTCAGCATTGGGAAGAATACGAGGAGGATTACTCCAAAGTCCAATAAGTACAGCAGCAGTTTCTCGCCATTCCGAATCGATCTCAGAGTTTTGCTGCAACTTTTTCCAAGTTTGAAGGGCTGCATTAACGTCTCCCTTTTTTGCTTGTAAAATTCCCAACTGCAAGTCTATCTCGGCAAGAGATTTTTGCAATTGATGGAGAACTTGCTGCAATTGTTTCTGCTGTGCTGAGTTCGAGATGTTGCTAGCAGGGGGAATTTCTGGTTGGAGTTTAAAAGATGCATCCGAACTTAGCTTTGCCAGCTGATTTTTGGCCTTTTCCAGGTTTATCTTCGCCGATTTCCGCGCCTGCTGATACTGACTGATAGCTGTTTCCAGAGGTTTCTCACCTATGATTGCTTCCTTTAGTACTTGGAGGTTTTTGTCCTCCCCGTTTGCAGGTTGCCACTCAGAAGCCTGGAGAAGAATATTTGTTTGGTAAAGTTCTAAACGGCTTTGGAATTGAGGCTCCTGCCAACTGTTTAATAGGGATGTACCTGAAAAAAAGATAGCTACCAGTGTTAAAAAAACTAAACCCAACCGCTTAATTGTCATTTATACTTCCCCTCGATCGACTGTTTTTCCGTGCCTGCACCTGTTGGGAATTATCGCAAGAAAACGCAGCAACAGTGTATGAGTTTCCAGTTTGGCGAATTCTAAACAATATCAACTTCTGAAATTTGCAAGCTCCGCCACTATATTAGATTACAGCTAGTTGCACTACTTAGTTATCAGGGAAGGATTTAGCGAAAGGGAATACCGAAAAAAATTAGTAATTTTATACACTACAAATTGCAGTTAAAAATGTTTGTTCAATATACTGCCATCCTACTAACTACTAAATTTCAGTCTACCAAGTGTTAATAGCGAGTGATTTATCGTTTGTTGGTAGTGAGCGATTTATCGCTTTCGCAAATAAAAAGCGCTCTCGAGCTTGAGAACGCTTTTTGTTATTTTTAGACTTATGATTACAGTGCTTACCCATTAATAGCAGGGGACTGTAAAGCTATAGGTAAAACTTCACCAGCAGCCAAGTCTAATGGGAAGTTGTGAGCATTGCGCTCATGCATTACTTCTATACCTAGGTTGGCACGGTTGAGTATATCTGCCCAAGTATTTACTACACGCCCTTGCGAGTCGAGAATGGACTGGTTAAAGTTAAACCCATTCAAGTTAAACGCCATCGTGCTGATGCCCAATGCCGTAAACCATATACAAACTACAGGCCAAGCTGCCAAGAAGAAGTGCAGGGAACGAGAGTTGTTAAAACTAGCGTATTGCCAGATTAATCTTCCAAAGTAGCCGTGAGCAGCTACTATACTGTAGGTTTCCTGTTCTTGACCGAACTTGTAACCATAGTTCTGGGATTCAGTTTCAGTGGTTTCCCGTACCAAGGAGGAAGTTACCAAGCTTCCGTGCATGGCACAGAATAAGCTACCGCCAAATACTCCAGCTACTCCCAATTGGTGGAAGGGGTGCATTAAGATATTGTGCTCGGCTTGGAACACCAACATAAAGTTGAATGTACCGCTAATACCGAGGGGCATGCCGTCAGAAAAACTTCCTTGACCAATTGGGTAAATGAGGAATACGGAAGTAGCCGCCGCTACTGGAGCAGAGTAAGCTACGCAAATCCACGGGCGCATGCCCAAGCGGTAGCTTAACTCCCATTGCCGTCCCAACCAGCAAAAGATACCAATGAGGAAATGAAAAACAATAAGTTCGTATGGCCCGCCATTGTAGAGCCATTCATCAAGAGAAGCTGCTTCCCAAATGGGGTAAAAGTGCAATCCAATCGCATTGGATGTTGGTACAACTGCGCCGGTAATGATGTTGTTGCCGTATAACAAAGAACCAGAAACTGGCTCGCGAATACCGTCTATATCGACTGGTGGTGCAGCAATAAAAGCGATAACGAAACAGATGGTGGCTGCCAAAAGCGTCGGGATCATCAGGACACCGAACCAGCCTACATATATTCTGTTATTAGTGCTGGTAATCCAATCACAGAACCGATCCCACAGGCTACCAGTTTCGCCTCTTCTTAGAGTTGTGGTCATAGCTGTTTTGTTTATATAGTGTGGAACGCAATTTTTCTCAATGTAATGGTTGAGAGATTTGCTTTTTAATGGATGTTTACCAAATGCCTTCTCCCCCATCACCGGAAAGTTCTAGTTAACAACTTCAATTTGTCTTTTTTCACCTCACACCACGTATAAACTTAATCCTATTTCCTAGGAAGGGAGATGGCTTTTTCAATGAGAATTTTTCCGGCTCTTATTATTCTGTTATTACATTAATTCTTTCTTTTTTTGTATTTCTTTTTGTTTAAATTTTCATAACTTTTGTAAAAAATTTTAGCAAATTTAACAAAATTTCGCCCAATATTCTTAAATCTTGTTAAGAAAATAAATTTTTCTAACCTCTGAATAAAGCTTCTTATCGATAAAATTTAGCAATTAGCTATTCCATCCCTGCTTTGAAACCGTTGCGGTAGCACTGAGAGGAAAGCTGTAGTCTGCTGTTGTTGTCAGATAGGTGCTGCAAACAACAGACACGCGCCGGTACTCACGATCTGACTGCTAAATTTCTCAAAATAATGCAGATTTCAGTCGCTCTCCAGTTTAGGGGCAGCAGATAAGAAAAAAGTTTAGTTTTGTAAAGTAGTTTTAATTGATTTTTTTAATAATAAAAGTCAAGAAATATAATTTTTTTTAATAAAAGATTTTTCCTGCAGCGGCAGTGACGGCGCTGGCTCCTTTAGGAGAGCGGGGAATTCAAATTTCCCCTTTGTAAAGCTTAATTTTATATCAACCAGGAGGCCAGCTCATATATCTTCCTCCCAGTACGTGCAGGTGTAAGTGGTGAACACTTTGGCCTCCATCAGCACCAGTGTTGATAACTACACGATAACCATTTGTCAGTCCAGCTTGTCGGGCCACTTCCTTGGCGGTCAATAAAAGATGTCCGAGTAGAGCGCTATCTTCAGGTTCGGCATCATCTAATTTGGGTATGGGTTTTTTGGGAATAACAAGAATGTGGACGGGTGCTTGGGGGTTAATGTCTTTAAATGCCAGCACCAAATCATCTTCATAGACAATACTCGCCGGGACTTCTCGACGTATGATTTTGCTAAAAATCGTCTCTGTAGTTTCACTCATGGCTATTTTTCAGATACTAAAGAAATTTTATAGGTAATATTTATGTTGGCTAGAGTGTGGAGTGCATCAATTGTAGGCATCGATGCTGTCAAAGTGGGCGTGGAAGTGGATATATCGGGTGGATTACCAGGAATTATTGTTTTGGGTCTTCCTGATAGTACCGTGCAAGAATCAAAGGAAAGAGTAAAGGCAACGCTAAAGAATGCTGGTTTTGCCTTTCCCATGCGAAAAATTGTCATTAATTTGACACCTGCCGATCTACGCAAGGAAGGACCGTGTTTCGATCTGCCTATTAGTGTGGGAATTTTAGCGGCTTCCGAACAAATTAAAGCGGATTTACTCGAAAATTATCTTTTTTTAGGAGAAGTTTCTCTAGATGGTAGTTTGCGTGCGGTAGCAGGAGTATTACCTATTGCTGCGGCTGCTGAGAAAATGGGAATTGCAAATATAGTCGTGCCTGCTGATAATGCTCAAGAAGCAGCTTTAGTAGAAGGATTGACTGTTTATGCTTTTGAAAATCTCTTAGAGGTGGCTAATTTTTTAAATAATCCAGGGCGTTACAAACCCGTGCGATTCGATGGCGCGACAGAAAAATTGCATGTTAAGTCTTTAGATAGAGCAGATTTGCGGGATGTGAAAGGACAAGCTCATGCTCGCCGGGCCTTGGAAATTGCAGCTGCTGGCGGCCACAATTTAATTTTTGTCGGACCGCCTGGAAGTGGTAAAACCATGCTAGCAAAGCGCTTGCCGGGAATACTGCCGACTTTATCGTTTTCGGAAGCTTTAGAGGTAACTCGTATTTATTCCGTGGCTGGTTTGCTGAAAAATAGAGGTTCGTTGGTGTGCGATCGCCCTTTTCGCAGTCCGCACCACTCCGCTTCTGGTCCCTCTTTGGTGGGTGGTGGCAGCTTTCCCCGTCCTGGAGAAATTTCTTTAGCTCATCTGGGTGTACTTTTTTTAGACGAGCTTACAGAGTTTAAACGCGATGTTTTAGAATTTCTGCGTCAGCCCTTAGAAGATGGCTTTGTGGCTATTTCACGCACCAAACAATCGGTGGTATTTCCTTGTCGGTTTACTTTGGTAGCCAGTACCAATCCTTGTCCTTGCGGCTACTATGGAGATACTATCCAGCAATGTACCTGTTCGCCCCGTCAAAGAGAACAGTACTGGGCTAAGCTTTCTGGTCCGTTGATGGACCGGATTGATTTGCAAGTGGCTGTCAATCGTCTCAAACCGGAGGAGATAACTCAACAATCCCCAAAAGGAGGAGAATCATCAGCAACAGTCAGACAAAGGGTGCAAAAAGCACGCGATCGCGCTTTAGAACGCTTTCAATCGGAACCAAATCTGCGTTGCAATGCACAAATGCAAAGTAGCCACTTACAAAAATGGTGCCAGTTAGATGATGCTAGCAGGAATTTACTAGAGAGCGCTATTAAAAAATTAGGATTATCAGCTAGAGCCAGCGATCGTATTTTGAAAGTAGCCCGTACCATAGCCGATCTAGCTGGCGAAGAAAACCTACAACCCCATCACGTTGCAGAAGCAATTCAGTATCGCACTATAGATAGAATGCAATAATCGTCAAAAAAATTCGCTACCCTTTTTGCTGACATCAGCTTGCTAGTTGTGTAAAGTAGTTGAGGAGTCTTTGCTGTTTTGGAAGTTTTTAGCAACTATCTATGGATAGAAAAAGCAAGCGTCTTTTACTACTCGTTGTCTCCTGCAGTTTGACTGGTGTCATTTTAGGAGGTACCACTAGCTGGGCCCAGAGCACTACATGCTTGCAAGCCAGTAAAATCACAAAGGAATGTTTAACCCAAGATCCTTTTACCAGCACTATACAAGGAATGAGTACGGGACTGGTGGCTGGAGCAGGGGCAGCTTTTGGTGTAGCATGGCAACATCATCGTCAAGATGATTTCAATCCTTAGATAGGAGCTTTCTAGAAAAAGGCCAGCTGGGTTTGTGAAGGTGCGATCGCTACTCTGGTGATTTACTTTGAGCACGAGCGTCGCTCACAAACTCATCCATGTCACCTACGACCACAAGGTCAAGGACTTTATCCCTATTTAATTATAAAATTGAAAAATTTTTGAGATTTTTAAAAACAAATATTTATGGATGTTCCTTCCAAATTATTAATTAAACTTAGTCAACGTTTATTTGATAATCTAGATGCCCAAAAAAAGTTTGTAGATGCTTTAATTAATCCCAGGCGATTTCCTCCCTGCATTCTTTGGTGTCAACCCAAACCAGAAACTTCTCCTTTTGCAGTCCAAGCACCAGAACTTTGGCAACCATCTTTTGTAGATCGTTTATTTCTAGAAGAAAAACCAGGTCAACACATTCTACACCAAAAAGGATATTTTTATTGTTTGGATTTTTCTTCGGTGTTTGCAGCTTCGATATTATTAGCTATTTCTCAACCAGTACAATTGATTTTAGACATGTGTGCTGCACCGGGAGGAAAAAGTATTTTTGCGTGGAAACTTTTAAAACCAGAATTAATCATTAGTAATGAAGCGATCGCCAAACGCTTGGGAATGTTAATTTCTAATTTCAAACGTTGTCATATTAGCCCTGTTATTATTCTCAACAAAGACCCCAGTATTTTGGCAGAAAAAATACCTTTATCTAGCGATTTAGTAATTGTAGATGCACCTTGCACAGGACAATCCCTACTTGCTAAAGGAGAAAAAGCACCAGGATGCTTTCATCCCAGTACCATTAATAAAAATGCCAATCGGCAAAAAAGAATTGTTGCAAATTCTGCTAAGATTGTATCACCTCAAGGCTACCTTGCTTATATGACTTGCACCTATTCCACAGAGGAAAATGAAGAAGTTTGCGAATGGTTGTTAAAAAAATTTCCTCAGTTTCAAGCGGTAGAAATTGACCACTTAAAAATTTATCAGTCCCATTTGACTACGATACCCTGTTATCGGATGTTTCCTCAAGATGGTTTGGGTGCAGGTGCTTTTACAGTACTTTTTAAAAACACTGCAGAGGGTGAGAAAAAAAAGATAAATCCAAAAACTTTGTCTGGAGTTTGGGTCAGTAACAACCCAAGAGAAATTTCTGGTGGAGGAAATGAAAACAAGCAGCTAAACTAAAGCCTTACTACAAATAATTATAGGAACAGATTAAGACAACACTGATTTATTGTTGTTTTGTAGACATTCATGTAGATTATTTGTTGAAACAGTTTTTGTCTGTGAGGAGAATTGTCATACTTAATATTCAGCCACCAGGATAGAGAACAGTAAAATTACATAATAGTTAGTAGTAATATATAGTAATAATTTTTTGTGTAAATATAGTTTGCAGAGTACGTTTTGTGCTGACTGCAAACAACCGATCATTGATTTTGTCTACTCGATTTTGAGGTTGAAAGGTAGGCGAGCGTAGATTCCTTGGGGGTCGTTCATCTTTTGTAGAATAGCGATTTCTGCTTGTAGTTTTTGGAGTTCAGCTGTGAGTGGGTCGGGTGTTTTTAGTTGGGTGTGGTCGAGTTTGAGAACAATCTTTGCTTTTTGGATGACTTGCTCTAGAAAGCGTTCTTGCCAAATTGTAAGTTTAGGATATTCTTGTAGTTCCCAATTTTGTCCTAGATTTGCTTGTTGAGCAGCATAAGCTACAGCAGCATCCAAACCACCGATTTCATCTACCAAGCCAATTTGTTTAGCTGCTATACCCGACCAAACTCGTCCTTGAGCGATTTCTGCTACCTTTGCTTCTGGAAGTTTTCGACCTTGGGCGACTTTATTGAGAAATATATTATAAATTTGGTTAACGCTGCGTTGGTAAATTGCCAGTTCTCGGTTGGTTTTGGGGCGAGCGACTGTTTGACTATCAGCATAGCGTGCAGTTTTGACGGTATCCCACGTGATACCGTTGTTATTAGCTAGCTTTTGGGCATTAAAAAGCAATCCAAACACGCCTATGGAGCCTGTAATAGTATTTGGTTCGGCGAAAATGCGGTTAGAATCACTGGCGATCCAGTATCCACCGGAAGCAGCAACATCGCCCATGGATACTACGACTGGTTTAACTGCGCGGGTGAGGCGCACTTCTCGCTGGATGACTTCAGCTGCTGTGGCGCTTCCACCGGGACTGTTGATGCGCAGGACGATCGCTTTGACATTTTCATCCTGTCTGAGTTTGCGGAAGATTTTGGCATAGCGATCGCCGCCGATTTCCCCTTGCTGACCTTGTCCGTCAACTATTTCTCCTTCTGCGTAGACGACAGCAATTTTATTTTGAGATTTGCGATTTGTATCAGCTGAGCGATCGTTTTCTTGGGCGTACTGACTGAGACTGATTTGTGGAAAGCTTTTTTCGTCTTTATTTAAGCCTGCTAGTTGTTTGAGTTCGCTAGCTACTTGATCGAAATAGCCAATGCGATCTACTAAACCACTAGCTTTAGCTTGTTGTGCTTGTAAGAAACCTTGGTTATCTGCTAGAGCTTGCAGTTGAGCGGGAGAGATTTTACGGCTTGTTCCTACAGCATTGCGCCACTCTGTCCACACATCATCCAATAATTTTTGAGTTTGTTGGCGGTTTTCTGGACTGAGTTTTGTCAGTACAAAGGGTTCAACAGCGCCTTTAAATTTTCCTACTCGCACAATTTGTACACCAATACCATATTTTTCCAAAGCCTTGGCTAAAAACATCGGTTGCGAGCTCAAGCCGTTAATTTCCATGACTCCAAGGGGGTTGAGCACGATTGTATCAGCGACCGAGCTCAGGTAGTATTCTCGTTCTCCCCAGTCCATACCGTAAGCTATGATTTTTTTTCCTGCGGCGCGGAGTTTTTCTAATTCTTGACGAATTTCTTTAAGGGTAGCAAATCCGGTGTTCGTGTTTGCGGAAGCACGGCTACCATCCAAATAAATAGCGACAATGCGGCGATCGCTTCGTGCTTTTTCCAAGGAATCCAGAACACTGCGGAGGTTCATCTGTTCCTCATCATCCCTGGAAAGTGCTTTTTGCAGTAGTTTCCCGGAACTTGGCTGTGCATCGGTAATTTTCATGGATAAGTCAAAAACCAGCACAGACTTATTTTTCACTTGCGGCCCCGTATCTTTAGCGGCGGTAAATAGTAAAATTAATACTCCTGTCGTTCCCAAACCAAAGAAAATTAAAAGTCCTAGGATACTTCCAACTAAGCTTGCTAAAGTTTGTTTGATAAAATTGCGCATATAGTTATCAAATATCAATTATCAATTCATAATTACGGTTGCAAAATCTACATCTGCCTCAAACTTTTTGAACGCGTTGCAAGCTCCCCGAACGCTTGAGCTGTTCTAAGTTAGCATTGCCAGTACAGAATAAAACTGTGGTGATTTCGGCAACTAGGACTTGTGCTAAATCGAAAACAGCAGCTTCTGAGCAAGCAGCTGCTTGCAAAAAAGGCATTGCTAAACCGGCTATATCTGCTCCCAGTGCTAGTGCTTTTGCCACATCCAATCCATGTCGCAATCCTCCTGAGGCGATCAATGCTATATTTGGTGCCACAGCACGAATGCTAGTTAGGCACTCAGCCGTTGGTAAACCCCAATCTGCAAAGGTTTTGCCCAAACGCCGCTGGAGAATATTGTCTGCTCGCTCGCTTTCTACCTTAGCCCAAGAAGTACCGCCTGCACCGGCGACATCAATAGCTTTGACGCCAGCTGCAATCAATTTTTCTGCAACAGGTGCTGAAATACCGTTACCAACTTCTTTGGCAATTACCGGCACGGGGAGCTTTTTGCATAACATGGCTATTTTGTCAAGTAGCCCCCGAAAATTTGTATCGCCGCGGGGTTGAATGCACTCTTGTAAGGGATTGAGGTGCAAAATCAACGCGTCAGCTTCCAGAATGTCGATCACCCGCAGACATTCATTCAACCCATAGTCATAGTTGAGTTGAACAGCACCTAAATTGGCAAACAACAGAACATCTGGAGCGTACTTGCGGACAGCAAAAGTATCAGCTACTTGAGGTTTTTCTATCGCCACGCGCTGGGAACCAACACCCATAGCCATTTTATAGTGTTGGGCAACTTCTGCCAGACGGCGATTTATCATACCTGCTTCTGGCGTTCCTCCGGTCATGGAAGAGATTAACAGCGGTGCGCCAAGGGACTTGCCCAAAAAAGTAGTACTGATATCAATTTCATCAAAATCCAGCTCTGGTAAACAGCAATGGATGAAGCGATAATCTTCCAACCCATTGGTAGTGTGTTGAAATTGTACGTCTTCTTGAAGGCAGATGCGAATGTGGTCGGCTTTGCGAGCTTCTGTTGCAGCTAACGGGCTTGTTTGAGTGTTCACGGATGGATATTACTACAAAGGAACAATTATTTTATATTTTCTTATCTTAGCTGTGGCTATGGTACAGAAAAGGTAACGAAAACTGCTTGGCGCCTAGCTATTTCATGATTTCAGGAACTTACACAGCTTTTGTTATCATTTTCGCGAGAGCAAGAAGCGAGTGTTAATACTAATATATTTTTATACTAATTAGGTCGGACACTACTTTCTGTAAGAGTTTATCACCTTAGCTAACGATATAGTTGGCATTAATTGTGCGGTAGTACCCAGACACCAGTTAGTGTCAAATTTGAAATTTGAGAAACTTCTGTCAACTATCTCTAACAAAAGAAGATATAAAAATCACCAAGGTTAATTGCATAATATTATATTTTTACACCGTAGTATTCACAGGACCTTTACACTCTTGTTTTAAAAGTGAATGCTACTAACTATTACAACTACGTGCCAACGGGTCACGGAGCTAGGGTTATTATTGCACAAACATCCACAACAGCATTGTGAGTCTTTTTCCTTCTTCTTTGGGCGGGTGCATGTCTTTTATCCACAAGTAAGTCAGCAGTGCTGTACAGTAGCATTGCTGTTGGAGATTAATGCAGCGAAATTAGGGCGGGGACGGGGAACTGTGAAGGAATACCTCAGCGATCGCCCCTACGTTGCTTCCTCGCTTTTAAGTATAGTAATTGCTCAAGTATTCGAAACCGCCCTTGCAGGTAGTTGCCCAGACAAACCGGAATTGGGAAATCACCCCATACCTTTGGTAGCAAAATTACCCGTTTTACCTTGTAGGGAAGGGGAAAAGTTTCTACGACAATTATTTGAACCCTTGGGCTACTCTGTTAGCATCCAAGGTCATTTGTTAGATGAAAAATTTCCCCAGTGGGGACAAAGCCATTACTATAGTCTAGAACTACAGCACACCTTACCCCTATCCACATTCCTCAGCCATCTCTACGTACTCATACCAGTTTTAGATGATGATAAACACTACTGGATGGGCGAAGAGAAAATCAAAACACTGTTGCTTAACGCTCAGAAGTGGCTAGCAGAGCATCCTGCAAGGGAAGAAATTACCAAAAGCTATCTCCAGCGTCAAAGTCGCCTTACCCATGCTGCTTTGCTGCAACTAACTCAACAAGACAATCTCGATCTCTATGGGGAGCAACAAAGATACACTCAGCAAGAAGCTGCATTAGAAACTCCCCTCAGTCTCCAGCAGCAAAGGTTCAACGCAGTAGTAAGGGTTCTCAAACAGCGGGGCGCAAAGCGGGTAATTGACTTTGGCTGCGGTCAGGGAAACTTACTAAAAATCTTGCTTAAAGACCGTTTCTTCGAACAAATCACCGGCGTTGATGTTTCTTACCACTGCTTGCAAATAGCAAAACAACGATTGGATCGCCTGCGCTTACCTCGCCATCGCTGGAATTGTTTGCAATTGATTCACAGTCCCCTCACTTACGACAATAAACGTTTCCAAGGCTACGATGCTGCTGTAGTGCTTGAGGTAATCGAACAGTTGGAATCATGGCAGATAAAGGCTTTTGAACGAGTACTCTTCGAAAGAGCCCAACCAAAATTAGTTATTTTAACTACACCAAATCGGGAACATAACATCAAATTTCCAGCTCAGCACCGGGAATGGACGCGAGAGGAATTTCAAATCTGGGCAAATTCAGTTGCCGAGCGCTTTGGATACAAAGTCGAATTTCAACCTGCGGAAGTGGAAGTAGAACAAATAGGTTCTCCAACACAGATGGGGATTTTTATTCGATGATCGATCGCAACTACAAATTTTGCCAAGAAATTTTCCCAATTTTAAGGTTTAAAACATTTTTGAAATACCAACTAACTATGAAAATAACTATTCCCGAACTGTCCTTAGTTGTTTTGATCGGTGTATCCGGTGCTGGTAAATCAACTTTTGCTCGCAAACATTTTCAAAATTTTGAGATAATTTCTTTAGATTTTTGTCGCGGATTAGTATCTAATGATGAAAATAACCAGTCCGCGAGCAAAGAAGCCTTGGATGTGCTGCGCTACATCGTTGCTAAACGTTTGGCGATTGGAAAACTAACAGTAGTTGATGCGATTAACGTTTATCCAGCAGATCGCAAAGAATTAGTTCAGCTAGCACGACAGTATCATTTTTTCCCGGTAGCGATCGCTTTCAACCTACCAGAGGAACTTTGTCACCAACGCAATCAACAACGCCCAGGCTGCCAGTTTGGTCCTCATGTCGTCTACCGTCACACCCATTTTTGGCGACGTTCTTTAAAAGGCCTGGAAAGAGAAGGCTTTCGCTATGTCTATATCCTCAATTCCCCTGAAGAAGTTGATGCTGTAGAAATTGAACGTCAACCCCTTTGGAACAACCGTAAGCACGAACACGGTCCCTTTGATATCATCGGCGACGTTCACGGTTGTTGCGAT
This sequence comes from cyanobacterium PCC 7702, assembly GCA_000332255.1. Lineage (GTDB taxonomy): Bacteria > Cyanobacteriota > Cyanobacteriia > Cyanobacteriales > Nostocaceae > Chlorogloeopsis. Next base: position 1,717,200 of record KB235926.1, read on the forward strand.
GAATTAGAACAACTGCTGCAAAAACTAGGATACATTAAAGCTAGCAGCATAGCAGAAGTCCGTAATTCTGGCAGTTTGGTTGTTTCCTGTTGTTTTCCTTCTCTTTGGGATAATGCTCCTACTTACTACCATCCTCAAGGACGCAAAGTTATTTTCTTGGGAGATTTGGTAGACAGAGGTCCGCGTATCCTCGATACTGTTAGGCTAGTGCGCAATATGGTCTTCCAAGGAACGGCTTTGTGCGTTCCTGGCAATCATGAAAACAAGTTACTGCAGAAATTACGAGGTAAAAATGTTAAGGTCAATCACGGTTTGGAGCAAACCCTTGCAGAAATCGCAGCCTTGCCAGAACAAGTGCGCCCAGCCTTTACCAAACAACTCAAAGAGTTCTTAGATTCTTTGGTCAGCCATTATATCCTGGATGCAGGTCGTTTAGTTGTTGCCCATGCTGGCATGAAGCAGGAGTATCAAGGACGGGGTTCAGCGCAGGTGCGGGAATTTGCGCTCTACGGGGAGAGCGGTGGTGAAATTGAAGAGTTTGGCTTACCTGTTCGCAATAACTGGGCCGTACAGTATCGTGGCGAAGCGATGGTTGTCTACGGACATACCCCAATTCCGGAAGCACAATGGCTGAATAATACCATTAATATCGATACAGGCTGTGTCTTTGGCGGCAAACTAACAGCCTTGCGTTACCCGGAAAGGGAATTGGTAAGCGTTCCTGCTTTTCGTAGGTACTACGAGTCTGTCAGACCCACTTCCAAAACGGACAGCATCAAGCCAGATACAAGTCAGACTGCTCAACAGCCAGATGATGATTTGTTGCACGTTGAGGATGTGTTGGGAAAACGCGTTATTAATACTCGCCTTGTGTCTGGGATTACCATTAGCCAAGAAAATGCGATCGCTGCGATGGAAGCGATGAGCCGTTTTGCTGTCAATCCTAAATGGCTAATTTACCTACCGCCTGCAATATCGCCTGCAGACGCTTCCACTTTTGAAGCAGAATATCTGGAACATCCCTCATCGGCTTTTGCTTACTACCAAAGTCAAAAAATAGGGGAAGTTATATGTGAAGAAAAGCACATGGGTTTCCAGGTAGTGGTTATTGTTTGTCGCGACCAAACAGTAGCCGAGAAACGTTTTGCTGTTGTCGATGAAGGTATCGGTATCTGCTACACCCGGACAGGACAACGCTTTTTCGAAGACACGAGTTTGCAAACCCAGTTTTTGATGCGCTTAAATACTGCTCTTACTCGCAGTGGCTTTTGGAAAAGATTCGACACTGATTGGGTTTGCTTGGACTGCGAGCTTATGCCTTGGTCTGCTAAGGCTCAAAGACTGTTGCCAAAACTGTACGCGCCAGTGGGAGTTGCTTCTCGTTTGGCTCTCCACGAGGCTGTCACATTGCTCGCGAAAGCCAGCGTTCTTGGTTTTGATGTTAACACACAGCTGAAGGATTACCAAAAACGGGTGGAAATGGCTCATCGCTACGTTAGTACCTACCGTCGTTACTACCAAACTACAAGTAATATTTCTGACTTCCAACTTGTGCCTTTCCATCTCTTGGCTACGGAAAATGCTGTCCACGCCGATAAAGACCATTACTGGCACCGGCAAGAAGTAGCAAATATTGCCTCCCACGATTCCCAGCTGCTGTTGGCGACAGGATATAAGGTTATAGATTTGTATAATTCCGACGATTTGGCTGCAGGTGTGGATTGGTGGAAACAACTAACTGCTCGGGGAAAAGAAGGTATAGTAGTAAAGCCAGTGCCATTTATTGTCAAAGGTGATAGCGGTATCGTACAACCGGCAATTAAATGTCGCGGACGGGAATATCTGCGTCTTGTCTACGGTCCAGAGTACGATCTACCTCACAATTGGCAGTACCTGCGTCAAAGAAAATTATTGCGCAAGCGTTCCTTGGCAATTCAAGAGTTTGCTTTGGGTATGGAAGCATTGCAACGTTTTGTTACCCGTGCGCCTTTAGCTTTAGTGCATGAATGCGTTTTCGCTATTCTAGCTTTAGAAAGCGAACCTGTAGATCCAGGACTGTAAACAAAAGTTATCCCTTTCAACAATTGCTTGCAATCGCTTAATATGATAATAAATTAAGAAATATTAAGCTGCAACAACAGCCATGAGTAAAACCGCTTTGAACGTAATCGCTATCTTTGTTTTTCTCATGACTTTTTCTAGCCTGCTGGGACCGGTGTTGAATTTATCACCCGCAGTTACTGCTATTACCATCTTTGCGGTATTGGGACTAGCTACAGTTGATACGACAAGCTGGCAAGGTAAGGGTACAACTCTATTTTTAGATTGGATAGCAGGCTTTTCTCCCGAACACAGAGAACGCGTTCTCCATCACGAAGCCGGACACTTTCTTGTCGCCTACCTTTTTGATATTCCTATTATTGGCTATAGTCTCAGTGCTTGGGAAGCTTGGAAGCAAAAACAGTCAGGACAAGGAGGCGTGAGTTTTAACGACCAAAAGTTAGCCTTGCAGTTGGAACAAGGTACTATTAGTGCTCAAATGCTGGATCGCTACTGCACTGTTTGGATGGCGGGTATCGCCGCTGAAGCTTTGGTATATAAAAATGTAGAAGGTGGCAGTGATGACAAAAGCAAGCTAGCTACAGTTTTAACTAGTATGGGTTTTTCTCCGTCTGCTTGCGAGCAGAAACAGCGCTTTTTTGCTTTGCAAGCTAAAACTCTTTTGCAAAAAAATTGGTCGGCGTATCAAGCATTAGTAAGTGCTATGCGCCAACGAGCTTCAGTGGCAGAGTGCGTGGCTGCACTGAAAAACTTTCAACTTCAAAATTGATTCTAATATATCTTCTGGGAAGCCGCTCGCTGTTGCTCAAGAAGAAACTGCCCGCAGGTGAGAAACTTGTTGGGGAAAATAGTTTTCACTTTTGCAACCTACTACGCAGTTCCGTCCAGCTGCTTTTGCTTGTAACAAAAATCGGTCGGCGCGTTCTAGTAAGCTCAGACCGTTGCCATCATCTTCTGGCTGCAGACATGATATTCCCAGACTTATAGTAACATTAATTAAAAGCTGATTGTCAATGGCAAAGGCTTCTTCGCTAACTATGCGATTGAGACGACGCGCTACGAGGAGTGCTTCTTCACAAGCGGTATTGCTGAGAATAATCACAAATTCCTCTCCGCCATAACGAAAAGGAATATCCTGGTATCGCAGATTTTGCCGCAATCGCTTCGCCAGTAACTGTAAAAGGCGATCGCCTACTAAATGACCGTAGGTATCGTTAACTTTTTTAAAATAATCTACATCTAAAATTATTAAACTCAGGGAAGTCTTGTAATAGCGAGCTTTTTGAATTTGCCTGGGTAATTCCCAGTCTAAAGCACGGCGGTTGCTCAATTCTGTCAGGGAATCAGCAAGAGCGATCGCCGATAAAAGCTCGTTGGTTCTCATTAAATCCCGATATTTTTGTGCTTTTCGCAAACCTACTGTTAATTGCGCTAGCAGTAAGCGCTGGTTTACTGTTAATTTTTTGACAGATGCCTCCGTATTATCCTCCAATAACCAAATATAAGCATCTGCTCCCTGCTTGAGAGCGATCGCTGTCATATCAAATTCCCACTCCCAGCCATACTGACTTTTACCAACAAGTAGCTGGGGACGATCCTCTAACAAAATACAGTATATCCAAGATAGCTTTGCTTGCTCTTTCAGCCAGCTGCACAGTTGGATGCTGCCATCACAACTGGCTTGAATTAGAATTATATCCGGCGGTGTAATTTGAATGTAGCACACTGCCTGATTAATATTATTTATAACCTCTAGGTTAAAAGTACTTGGGTCGCGGATCTGATCCGGAAGTGTAGCGATAAGGTTTTTGCTTCCAAAGACCAGAATAGAAATTTTCATTGCTTTGTTTTTTGCCCTATATTAACTTCAAGGATATAATCCTGGTCAAATTTCATTAGCTTTTCTGCTATCGATGTATTTAAGATCTAGTCCTCCCATTAACACTTAGTTGCCAATTTCATCTCCTCTCATACCTTTAGTGATACTTTGTTACTACAGCGACGGAAGTTAAAATTTCTGATACCTAAATTTCTGCCCTTTACTTTCTTATCTAAAACATTGACACCCTCACTGTAGCTTTAGCCACGGTGATTCCAAGAATCACTTCTTGGGCTTCCTCTTTCCACGACTCGGCTTACATTGAGGAGTTTCCTCACCAATGCAGAGGTCGATGTCTCCAGAGGCGTGAGTTCCCGTGTACCCCACGGTACGAAGTGCAAGTTCCAAGATGTTCAAAACCAACCCACAATGATGACATTTATGAGTTCTTGTGCTCAAAGACTTCTTGACAATTCCCCCACACTTGGAGCAGTTAGTACTGGTATAGTGCGGTGGGACGGCAACCGTTAACACTCCGAACACCTTGCCAAAATATGCCAACCATTGACGGAATACAGACCATGCAGCATCGGAAATAGACTTAGCCAGTTTCTTGTTCCTGACCATGTTTTGCACCTGCAAGTCCTCATAGGCAACCAAGTCGTTAGACTGGACTGGGCACCTTGCCAACTTCACGGCAAAGTCTTTACGCTGCCTACTTACCTTCAGGTGCTTTCGACTCAAGCGGTTTGTTGCTTTAACTGTATTTTTCGAGCCTTTTTGAGTTCTGGAAAGTCTCTTGCTCAACCGCTTCAGAGCTTTTTCGGACTTCCTGAGATGTCGTGGATTCTCAACAGTTTGCCCGTTACTATCTGTATAGAAGTGGTTCAATCCCGCATCAATACCAATAGTTTTACCTGTTGGTTCTCGTCTTTCTACTCCTTCTTGGTTAATGCAAAACTGAACATAGTATCTATCGGCACGACCCACAACCCGAACTCGCTTAATTTGCTCTAACTGATAGAAGTGCAAATTACGAGGAGCCCACATCTTAAAGCTTCCGGCTTTGAACCCATCGGTGAAAGTTATAGTTCTTCTATCCTCCGATAGCTTCCAGCCACAAGTCTTGTATTCAACACAACCATGTGTTTGATGCTTCTTAAATCGTGGGAAACCTTTTTTCTTTGCCTTCTTTTTGCAGTTGTCGTCAAACCGAGCAATAACAGACCAAGCCCGTTCAGCCCAAGCCTGACGAGCCATAGAATTGAGCTTGTTCGCCCAAGAGAATTCATCAGTCAGAACTTTGCAATAAGCGCTCAGTTCGTATCGCCCGATTGCTTTGTTCTCGATCCAGTATTTGATGCAACAGTTGCGGACAAAACGTGCAGTAGGAATCGCTTCATCAAGCTTTTCGTATTGATGCTTTTCGCCCTCAAGTTTTGCTTCAAATACCAGCATTTACGTTGTTGCTCTTAATATAAATTATTCTATTCTGAACACAGAAATAGGAAAAGTCCCCTAGAAGGGAGAGGCTTTAGACCCATTGTTTTCGATAAATATACTGAATCCTCCTTCCGAAAATACAACTATTACTGTAATTTACAGGAGTCAGTTTTTGTAATTATTCTCTATCGGGCAATTTTTATTAATCTCCAGTTTTTTGTGGCAAACTTTAAATAATATTATTTTTCGTTGCCGATTATGATTTTATCTTTGATTATTGCATCCGTAAAAACCACTAAGTACTTAGCTGCTACGTTTAACCTGTCAATTGAAAGTAATTCATTTTTTATAACTTGCCCTTCTTGTCAAATTCACTATTCAATGGTGAGTCTTCAATAAATAACTAATGGCTGATTTCTTTCCCAGATCAGGGCTAATCTTAAAATATTTATTTAGGTGGAAAATGTGATACTCTTCAGTAGTGCAAGTTTCTACGTAATATTATATATTAGCAAGGCTGCCAAAAAAAGATCCCGAAGAAAAAATTAAGAAATTTTGCCAATCGCTTGGGTTATTGTCAGGATTGCCCCTTTAGCAAGGGGCGAAAAGGTTGGTAGGTTAAAGATTTAACAGTAGCCAAGCCATGAGCGGGATTTATTGGCAGCCCTCAATTTCGTAACCAGCGGCGACAATAGCTTGTTTGATAGACTCTTCCGAGGCCTTGGATTCTACAGTAACAGTTTTAGCTTTGACATCTACCTCGACTTTCGCGTCAGGTTCCATAGTGTGGATAGATTCGGCGATCGTTTCAGCACAACCAGAACAAGCTATGTTGGGAACTTTCAATTTCAATGCCATGAATAACCTCAATATCTACAAGATGTACCATGGTTGTCAAAGTATATCTTAATGGAATTAAAGAAGGATCCCTTATCTTGCTAGAGTAAGGAGATTGTACTGTTTGAAAAAGGTTTGCAGCTAGCAACAGATTCAAACAAAATGTCAGAATTAGGATTATCTCCTAGTTTTGTGATTTCACGGTTTTACACTTTCATCCCTCCCATGTCTTACAATCCCCCCTACAAGAGCGGTAATGAAATTCGTACCCTGTTTCTTGACTTTTACGCCCAAAGGGGACACCAAATTTTGCCAAGTGCGTCCCTAGTTCCAGAAGACCCAACCGTACTGCTGACGATCGCGGGGATGCTACCGTTTAAACCAATATTTTTGGGACAGCGGACGCCAGAATTCAAACGCGTTACAACTTGCCAAAAATGCATCCGTACTAACGACATAGAAAATGTCGGACGCACCAAAAGGCATCATACGTTCTTTGAAATGTTAGGTAACTTTAGTTTTGGCGACTATTTCAAAGAACAAGCGATCGCTTGGGGTTGGGAAATTTCCACAACTGTGTTCAACTTGCCTCCAGAACGTCTTGTGGTCAGCGTTTATGAAGAAGACGACGAAGCTTACGTTATTTGGCGAGATCGCATTGGCGTTCCAGAAAAAAGAATCAAACGCATGGGTGCAAGTGATAACTTCTGGAATTCTGGGCCAACAGGTCCTTGTGGTCCCTGTTCGGAGATATACTACGATTTTCATCCCGAACGCGGCGACGACAATATAGATTTGGAGGACGACACCCGCTTTATCGAGTTCTACAACCTAGTATTTATGGAATACAACCGGGACGCAGAAGGTAATCTCACACCCCTTGCTAGTAAGAACATCGATACCGGTATGGGTTTGGAGCGTATGGCGCAAATCCTCCAAAAAGTTCCCAATAATTATGAAACAGACTTAATTTTCCCTATTATCAAAGAAGCAGCAGAAATTGCTGGTATTGACTACTATCAAGCGGACGAAAAAAAACAAATTTCCCTCAAAATTATTGGCGATCACACTCGCGCTGTAGTTCACATGATCGGCGATGAAATTCGCGCTTCTAATGTGGGAAGAGGTTACGTACTGCGGCGCTTGATTCGGCGTTTGGTACGTCACGGACGCTTGATTGGTATTAGCGGCGAATTTACAACCCAGGTTGCAGAAGTTGCTATTTCTCTTGCGGAAGGTGCTTATCCCCACCTGTGCCTGCGGGAAAATGCCATCAAAGCAGAATTGCACCAGGAAGAATCTCGCTTTCTACAAACCTTGGAAAGAGGCGAAAAACTGCTTGCAGAAATTATTGCCGAGTTGCGACAGCAAAAAAATAACCAAATTAGCGGCGAAGACGCTTTTACTTTGTTTGATACCTACGGTTTCCCCTTGGAACTTACCCAAGAAATAGCGGCGGAAAACAACCTGACGGTCGATGTTGACGGTTTCAATATCGCAATGGAAAGACAAAGACAGCGCGCCAGAGTTGCCCGCGAAACGATTGACTTAACAGTACAAGGTTCTCTCGACAAACTCGCCGAACACATTCACGCCACAGAATTTTTGGGTTACGTGCAACCAATAGCTACCGCAAAAGTCGAAGCAATACTGGTGGATGGTCTTTTCCAAGAAGAAGCAACTTTTGGAACCGAAGTGCAAATTGTCCTGGATCGGACTCCGTTTTATGCAGAATCGGGAGGACAAATTGGCGACAAGGGTTATATTTCTGGTGAAGGTGTGGTTGTTACGATTCACGATGTCAAAAAAGAATCAGACTTTTTCGTACACTTTGGTCGCATCGAACGAGGAACGCTAAGAGTAGGAGACACTGTTACTGCTCAAATAGACCGCGCCTGTAGGCGTCGCCTACAAGCAAATCATACTGCGACTCACCTACTGCAAGCGGCGTTAAAGAAAATAATTGATGATTCCATCTCTCAGGCAGGTTCCTTGGTAGCATTCGATCGCTTGCGCTTTGACTTCAACTTTTCCCGTCCCCTGACGCCAGAAGAGATACAGCAAGTTGAGGAACAAGTCAATACTTGGATTGGAGAAGCTCATCCTGCGCACGTGGAAATTATGCCTTTAGCAGAAGCAAAAGCCAAGGGCGCGATCGCCATGTTTGGAGAAAAGTATGGCGAAAAAGTACGTGTCATCGATTTTCCTGGTGTGTCAATGGAATTGTGTGGCGGAACCCACGTTAACAACACCGCCGAAATTGGCGTTTTCAAAATTATTTCTGAAACTGGTGTTGCTTCGGGAGTAAGGCGAATTGAAGCTGTTTCCGGTCCGGCTGTGCTAGACTACCTAAATGTTCGCGATAAAGTAGTCAAGGATTTGAGCGACAGATTCAAAGTCAAACCGGAAGAACTACCAGAAAGAATCACAGCTTTGCAAAATGAACTCAAAGCCGCTCAAAAAGAACTAGAAGCCCTCAAGTCCCAACTTGCGATCGCCAAATCTGACAGCCTGCTGACAACAGTTGAAACTGTAGGCGATTATAAAATTCTGGTCGCCCAAATCGAAGGCGCCGACGCCCCCTCACTGCAAACCGCTGCAGAACGCTTGCAGCAAAAACTTGGTGCTGGTGCAGCTGTGGTACTTGGTTCTGTTGTCGAAGGTGGAAAAGTTAGTTTAGTTGCAGCCTTCTCACCAGAGATTAACAAAAAAGGCTTGCAAGCCGGAAAATTTATTGGTGCGATCGCCAAAATTTGCGGTGGTGGCGGTGGTGGACGTTCCAACCTCGCCCAAGCTGGTGGACGCGATGCGAGTAAATTACCACAGGCCCTAGAGCAAGCTAAAACGGAATTACTTGCACAGTTAACTTAAGGCTCTTATGACGAGTAATTCATGCTTGAGTGTTCGCAATAAGGGCTTTAAGCCCTTTACACCCCCCACCTTCAGCGATAAATCGCTCACTACAAACAATTAGAAAAATCTACTATCCCTCCTAAAATAAATTCTCATCAGTTTAAACTAGAGTAAAATCCACAAATATTGCTTAATTTTCTTAACAAAGGTGGTAACAAATGGGTCGTTTGAATCCTTATTCGCTACAATTGCAAATTACTCGCATGTTTGAACAAGGTCAAAGTTTTTTTGCCACTACTAAAGTACAAGAATGGTTGAAAGAGCGCGGTCACAATCCCATGGATTATGACATTTTTTTTCATCAAAAACCTGCACCAGTGGGTTCCAAAGAAGTAATGATCGTGGAAATAGAATTGCGGCGCAAAGATGGACAACCCGTAGATTCATGGTTGCAAGAACAAGCAAATTTACAAGCTTAAAACTAGTATCATATTACTGTTAATATGAAAGAACCAGTCACTTATGAAGGTGGATGTCACTGTGGTGCGGTCCGTTTTCGAGTAATAGTTGATAAACACAAAGCTGACGATTGTAATTGTTCTATTTGTAGAAAAAAAGGTTTTTTACATCTAATTGTGCCGAAAGACAAATTTACCTTATTACAGGGAGAACAAGTACTAACTAACTATACTTTCAACACCAAAATTGCGCAGCACAAATTTTGCCGCATTTGTGGAATTCATTGTTTTTATATTCCCCGCAGTCATCCTGACTGTATAGATGTCAATGTTCGATGTTTAGATGGCGATGTGATATCTAATTTTGAAATTGTTCCTTTTGATGGAGTAAATTGGGAGGAGAATATACATAAATTAAGGTCGACTTAAGTGTAATTTTTGCCGCTAAGAAAATAGAAATATTTTTGTAGTTAAGAGCAATTATTGGAGAAAATATTTTTAAATGTGCCATCAGGGGGGAAATAATTGCAGAGCCTAGAGTTTTGTCTAGGTGCTCTAGCTAGTTGCAACAAGAGTTTGCTACTGACAAGGAATTTGGAGGTATCTGGAGGAGCTTTTGAGTCTCGAGTAAAGTGCTGGCAGTTCAAAAAGTAAACTGTAAATTTTATAGCCCGTCTCAACGGGCTATATTTCAAAGGGGTGAAAAGCTAGATTTGTTTAAAGGTCGCCACCGCGAGAAGCTAGTACAAAAATCACTGCTGGACCAGCCAGTACGATCAGTGCTACAAACAGCAACTGAAAAATAACTTCCCAATTAATGCTTGTAAAAGCGTTTGTTAAAGCATCAAACATTTTCCCTCCCAGTTAACTTAAAACTATGTGTCGCTCAATTTTCAAATCCGGAATCGATCATATCTGGCGATCGCCTATTAATTTTAATTTACTTAACAAAATGAAAACAAACAATATATAAAACTCAAATCAGGATTGAAACTGTTAATTTGGAAAAACCAACCACCAATTTCGGAACCATCGTAACCAAACGTTAGAAAAATGGCTACTTGGCAATGCGTCAAGCAATGTGGAGCTTGCTGTCATCTCGATCCCAGATTTCGTCCGGACTTACATAAGTATTTGTCACCAAAAGAACTGGAACTTTATTTGAGCATGGTAGGTGAAGGGGGGTGGTGCGTGAATTTCGATCGCCACAAGCGTGAGTGTAAAATTTACCAACAACGTCCGCGTTTTTGTCGTGTAGAAGCAGAGGTGTTTAAGGACATGTACGGGATTAGCGCAGAACAATTGAATGATTTTGCCATTGAGTGCTGTCAACAGCAGATAGAAGGGGTTTTTGGCGATCCCAGTCCAGAAATGCGGCGCTTTTATCAAGCCATTGGTTATAAATATTAGCCCTAAAAGAGGAATTTTTACTTTTGGGTTGCAATTTGTAACGGCTATCTGAGAAAATGAAAAGAATATGAAAACAACCTCGAGATAAAACTACTTGCCTGTGAAACTTGATTCTGCGCCCTTTGTGAATTTAAAAAATGCCTCTCAAACCACAGCTGAGGTAGAACTGGAACGCGTTCTTGAGAGGAATACAAGCATGACAGCAACTGCTCCCCCATCATCGGTGGATGGTAATAACTCTCAGAAGCATTCGGTTGTAGCTATTTTCGCAACCACCTTTTTCACTGTCTTTCTAGCAGAAATTGGTGATAAAACTCAACTATCGATTCTCCTGATGAGTGCACAATCCCATTCGCCTTGGGTAGTATTTCTAGGTTCTGGAGCAGCATTGCTCGCGACTAGCTTATTGGGTGTAGTTGTAGGTAGTTGGATAGCTAAGCGCCTTTCTCCACAAACTGTCAACAAAGCTGCAGGAATGATGTTGCTGCTGATTTCTATGATGCTAATTTGGGACGTTATCCAATAACGAGATCGATTTGTAGCTTATAAACTAGGACAGGATTATGGATTGGCACCTTTTGGGATTGAGTTTCTTGACAGTTTTTTTATCAGAGTTAGGCGACAAAAGCCAGTTAGCTGCGGTTGCGCTTTCCAGTCGTTGTCAATCTCCCCGAGCTGTATTTTTTGGTACAGCTGCAGCGCTACTGCTGACAAGTTGTTTGGGAGCATTGACTGGAGGAGCGGTGGCGGAATTACTACCTACCCGCTCCTTAAAAGCGATCGCTGCTGCGGGATTCGCTATCCTCGCCCTACGTCTGCTGTTTTTTCACGGTGAAGCGCCTGAATGAGGATCGTCTCAGACGCGGTGTCATGCATTCTTACAAAATACTACTCTCGCCAATACCAGCTTAAAAGAACACTACTTGCTACGAACTTGATTGCTTCCAAAAGCCAATAGCCGCCATGCAACAGATTCATATTTTCTGGTACTTGTGCGGTCTGAAACAAATTTAATTGCAATCCGATTGCAGACATTTGCGGCGTTAGCAAATATGTATCTACCAAGGCGATCGCAAGCAGCAGCATCGATAAAATCACGCTTCCAAAGCGCCAGTAGGATTGGTCTTTACCGAGAGCTAATACACCAGTGAGTATTAAAGCAGCAGCCAGTAATTCGATGCGATTGTAGTTCCAGAAAATCACATAGGCTCCTGTTGTAAAGCTAGCTTGCGCCATCATGCCAGAAAAATAAAGACTCGGCATAATTACCCAGTCTAACAGCAGGCTAGCGCTAAGCCAAAAGCCCAAAGTTAACATGACAATAGATTGCCAAATCGGACGCTTCCATCCGAAGTTAGAAACAGTATTCATAGGAACGAATAATTGCTTGTGTGATATTCTTAGTTTCTAACTTTTCAAACTATTTTGACAACACATTTCAATTAACATTTACATTCCGCACGGGCGATGTCCAAAAATAAGAGTACAGAAATTTGTCCATCGGTATTTATAGCAATTATTTGCCTGTGTAAAGAGGTACAATATTTACATAAGGGTAAAGAACACCAACAACAAAGAAAAAAGTTTCGTAACACTTTTTAACAAGTAGTGGCAGAGATTAGGGGCATGTTCTGATGCTGTATGAGATTTACCCAATTTGAAATTGACCGAGAACTTAAAAAAGCTGGGGAAATGCTATAATAAAAATAAGACAAAAGCGATCGCAGGCGTTTTTTAGTAAGTGCAAAAAACTAAAAATATTTGCAATAAAAAATAAGCGAGCTTGTAGCTAGGATCAGCTTGCAAAGGATAAAGCCATGCGCTTTAAAGTTTTATTGGGTACGGTACTAGCTTGGGCAATGGCCTGCAAAAGTCAGGCAATTCAGCTGCAAGATGGCACGGTGTATTTTGCCCAGCCCCCAAGTCTTGTAGAGGCGGCCACTACCTACCAAAATACCTACGTATGGGGTGCAACGTATTACTTCACTATCAACCTGCCCGAAAATGCTGGTGAAGCGCTGCAAAGAGTAACGATTAATCAGCGCGAAGGAATGGACTATGTTCGGTTTAAGTTAAAAAATACCTATGCCTTTACAGGGACGCGCAGTCAAAAAGGGGAAAAGTTGAAATTGAAAGATATCACCAGCGATCGCAAATCTCGCACCCTTTCTCTCACCTTTGACCCACCAGTACCACCAGGTAAAAAAATTACAATTGCTCTCAAACCCGTGCAAAATCCAACGGTTGGTGGTGTTTATTTGTTTGGCGTTACAGCGTACCCTGCTGGAGAAAAATCTCACGGTCAATTTCTCGGCTTTGGACGGTTACAATTTTACAGTCCCGGCATTAACTGGTTGAGATGGTATTATTGGTAGCTGCCGCCATGCTTGCTACGATAGCAGAAGAACAAACAGAGAAAGAGGAAGCAGATCGTATCCTTGTAACTTCCCCGTGCAAAACGCTTGCTGTTACCGCCGCTACTTTTTTGCCTGAATTTGTACGTTGTATTTTTTAGCAATCTCACACAATTGCTCGAACTGTTCCCTAGCTGCTTGGGTTAATTTATCTTCAGGGAGTAATCTATTTTTCTTACCTTTTGGAACTAGATACCTAACGTAAAGAGAAATAAAATCAACTACGATCGCTATTCCTTTGAGAGCGTGCTTGTCAGCTTGCGTTCCTGCTAGCAAAGCAGCTAAACCAGCTTCAATGGTATTTCTCGTGGCTTTGACAAATTGATCTACAAGCTCTTCTATATAGTAAGCTGCCTCTAGGTCTTCTAGTTTTTTATTGTCTGGCGTAAATTCGTACCCGGCGGCGATCGCCTGCTGAAAAATACACCAGTCTGTAAACTCTTTCAATGCTTCCTCAGGCAAGCGAGGATAATAATTGTGTAATTCCCAATCGGACAGCAGATATTCTTGTGACATACTTTTACCTAAAAAATTAAGCTGTACGGAAGCGTGCTAATTCCTGACCCGTTTTTGCATCGTGAGCGTGAACGGTACACACTAAACAAGAATCAAATGACCTTGCGACATGACCAACTTCTATAGGATCGGTAGGATCGGTAATCGGCGTACCGATCAAAGCTTCTTCAATTGGACCGCGTTTTTGTTGAGCATCGCGGGGTCCCACATTCCAAGTGGTAGGAGCAATAACCTGATAGTTTCTAATTTTACCGTCAACTAACTCTACCCAATGACACAGGGAACCTCGTGCTGCTTCTGTTGCACCCCAACCGCGTCCATCTTTTTGTTTCGGTTTGATATACCAAGGTTCGTTTAATTTTAGCTCGCGCAGACAACGTTCGACCTGACGATATAGTTTTACCAGTTCGTGAACTCGTGCTAGCTGACGCAGGTGAACGCTGGGACCACCCATACGCTTGAAGACATCCAAGATAAATCCATCATAGTGCTGCCAAGATTCGCCATGCTTACCACCTGCTATTAATTGTCGCGCTAGAGGACCTGCTTCTAAACGCCCGTAGTCTACATGGCGTACTGCTGTTGACCAAGAATAAGCTTTGTTGAAGTCTTTATTATTTTTGAGAATGGGTTTGGTCGTGCGATCTAAGGGATGAATGTCTGCTGTTCCTTCGTCATACCACGCATGAGCAGTATTTTCACGAACAAAACTATGATCCATTAATGTGTGAGTATCGCTGCAGCTATCGTACACTCCGCTTTTGAAGATCACGGCTGCATTTCGACCTTCTATCGTTGGTTTTTGATATTTATCTTCATGAGGTAAATATCCCCAACTTACATATTTACCTACTCCACCACCAAATTTATCCAAGCCGATGTCTAAACCCATGCGCCAATAAAAACCTAAGTCAGACTGGCGATGAGCGCGGTTTTCATCTAGCCAGACCATGAAGTCATCATAAGTCTGGATTTCTTCGTAGCGCTCCAGCGAACAACCCAACCATATCGGTTCTAGCCAATTGCTACGGAAATATTCTAAAATTGACCAAGCGCGAGTGATATCTGTAAGGGTAGGAGCGCACGTAACGCCACCGGGAACCATGTAACTAGAGTGGGGCCACTGTCCGCCTAAAAGAGCGTAAATTTCCACAGGTTTGGCTGAAATTGTGACACCAATTTCATAATGCTTGCCACTAAAAGCTGCAAAGCGACGAACAGCTTCGTTGTAGTAGCGACTGTGCTGGTATTTTTTGTTAGTTAAATCAATAGCAAATAAGCCGTAGAAATAACGAGGTATACTTTGAATTGTTTCAACAAGTTGACCGAGGTTTCTTGCCAAAATCGCATTGCGCGGAACTTCTGTTTCCCATGCCGTATCTAAGGCCCAGGATGCACAAGTTAGGTGGGAACCACCGCAAATTCCGCAGATACGAGGTGTAACAATTAATCCAGCTTGAGAATCTTTACCGCGTAGAATAACTTCAAATCCTCGAAACAGTTCTGCATGAGTCCATGCATTGACTACATATCCATCTTCGATTTCCACCCGTACATCCAAATCACCTTCTACTCTACCAACGGGCGAGATATCTAGTGTTTGTATACTCATAATCTTGTGTTACTGGTTAGTTGTTGGCAGATAGCAGTTAGCAGCACTAAACTGTAAAAAACTCTTCATCTGCCCAATCTGGCGCTGCATCTTTGGCAACAACTGTAAGTAAGGCATATTCTTTCTTCTTCATTCCTGGCGGTATTTCTTTGGGGACGCCCATTACAGTTTGGGTCTTAAATACAGTTCCCGGTTTGAGATCGTGGAAGGGAAATTCTGGTTCAGTACACCCCAAACAAGGCATCCCAGCTCGAGTCTTGGAGGAAACGCGATTCCACAATATCCGGTTACAGGAAGAATGGGTCATGGGACCGCGACAACCCAAGTCATAAAACAGACAACCTTTACGCTGACCAAACTCGGCGGTTGTTGCTTTGTATGCAAAGTGAATGTTGCGTGTACAACCAGTCTGGGTAAAAGTCTTGAAGAAAGTTTGGGGACGATGAAATTCGTCAAGCGTAATATCATCCAGACGACCCGTGGCGATCGCAACTAATATCTGCGTTATCCAATCTGGATGAGCAGGACATCCAGGAATATTAATTACCGGTACTCCTGCTTGAGACCTGTAATCTGCTCCTAAAAAACCACCTTTTTGCCGTTTGAGAAATTGTAATCCTTGAGACTCAGTAGGATTAGGAGCCATAGCTGGAATTCCACCCCAACTGGCGCAATCTCCCACTGCAACTACAAATTTTGCTACTTTCGCTAAGTCGCTAACCCAATTTTTCATCGGACGATGGGCAAAGCGGTTCCATTCCCCCGTACCGTTGGGAGCATTGACTACCGTGCCTTCAAATACAAAAATATCTAAGGGAATTTTGCCAAGAATACAATCCCACAACAAGCTTTGCAGATTATCTCCTAATTCTAGTCCTAAGGAAGGATGCCAAAGTATTTTAATACCAAAATCAGTAACTAAATCACATACTGTTGGTTCTTCGGCATTTAAAAATGACATGGTGTTACCAGAACAGGCTCCACCTTGCAGCCAAATTATGTTAGTCATTAGCCGTAGTTGTTTTGGGTACAATGCAAAACTCGGGTGACGAAGCTTGTAGAGTCTCACCCGCAAATCCTGATTTTTTGTTTGTCAACATCAATTACTTTCTACCTATATTATATCAGTTTCAATAAAAATTAGCCTAGCCATTTACACGAAATCATATATATTTTTTTTAATTTCAACAATAAAATCATGGCAAGTATCTGATTTTTTATATTAGTTTATTTTCGTTGGTATCTCAAGAAAAATACACGACATCAAAAATAAATTCAGCCAAGAAAATTACAAAACAAATTGAGACAATTCTATCAAATAATACAAATGTATATAAAAAAATACTCTATAGATAAATAGTGATGTTCATAAAGAATGAAAAATCCTTCCAATTTTGAATTCACTTAGAGGAGTTATTGCTAAGTATTTTTAGTGAAAAAGCGATAAATTTTTAACTACGAATTAGCGATGAATGGGTAATTTTTAATAAAAGATATGAGGATAGCAAAAAATGACAGAGATATTGAAAAATTTAGCCAACAATGAAATTAATTTGGTAACGTTTTTAATCTATTTAGTAATAGGAACAGTATTATCTATAATTGGTGGTGCTGTTGGGGGAATTTTCTTAGCTGGTGAAGATTTAGGTACTGAATTTGCTGCTATCATTGGTGGATTGTTTGGTCCTGCTGGCGTGCTTCCAGCAATAGTAATAGGTTTATTTTTGCTAAGTTTTTGTCCCAAATTCTAGGAGATGTCATGTTAGAAATAGGCTGGTTTTCTGCCAAGTTATTTCTGAAAGGGAAACTGATAAGGGAGCCACAATATTTTTGGCGCCAAGTCGGAATTGGTATTAGTATTAGTTGCCTATTACTATTTCTACCTCTATTTTTCAAATTCCCCCTCTGGTTAACAGTAGTGATATCTAGTTTAGTAACTGGTACTGTTATGCCGTTCTTACTTAAAGATTTTAAAATGAAGTAAAGGAATAAAAACACATGACCAAGCATATTGGCAGCAACAAAAATCAAGTCTGCCTTGGATTTTGAGTTGCAGAAGGCAGGCTTTGTTTTTATGTCTTTCCATGTAAATATTTCCTAAATTCGACTATTGTTAGTAACCAAAAATAATGAGCACTCTGGATGAATTAGTAAGAGAAATTACTCGATTTGAAGCGATAATATCTGAATGGGATGAGAGTCAAAAATGTGTAGCTGTAGGATTGAAAAGAGCGATTGAAGACTTACATAAAGAGGCACTGATTCGTTTGATGAAAAGCATAAAACAAGAATCAATGGATGCATTGCGCCATGCAGTTCAAGATGAGGTAGTCTATGGTGTATTGATTTATCATGAATTAGTCAAACTGCCTGTACCATCTTTAAAAAAACGGATTCAAAAAGCCTTAGACGAGGTTCGTTTCCACTTGAAAAGCCACAATGGCGATGTGGAATTAGTAGCAATTAAAGAACCAGATACTGTCGAAGTCAGATTAATCGGCGCTTGTATTAATTGTTCGGATTCGACATGGACTTTATCTCAAGAAATTGAACAAAAAATCAAGGCGTACTGTCCAGAAATCGCTCAAGTAGTTGCTATTAAATAAAACAGCTATTCCAGAAAATAGTTTCATTCTTCCTGAAGAAGAATTAACCGGATGAAAATGGACAAATAAATTTTTTATCCTGGCATTTTTGACTGAAATTATGGCTGCTGAAGAAATTCGAGTTCGCGGTACTGTTCAAGGTGTAGGATTTCGTCCTTTTATCTATCATTTAGCAAAGGTCTGTGGTTTGCGGGGCGAAGTTTGTAATGATGGTGAGGGTGTTGTAATTCGCGCATCTGGAGCTGATAAATCTATAGAAGAATTTATTGTCAGATTGCGGCAAGAATGTCCCCCTTTAGCAAGAATTAATGAAATCCAACGTCAGCCTTACAAGGGAGAATTTTTCTTTGCGGATTTTGTAATTTCCGACAGCGTTAGTAGTGCGATCAAAACAGAAATTAGTCCTGATGCTGCTACTTGCGTGCGATGTCTAGAGGAAATATTTGACCCTTGCAGTCGTTTTTATCGGTATCCCTTCACCAATTGTACGCATTGTGGTCCTCGTTTGAGTATTATTCGCGCCCTTCCTTACGATCGCTCTTTTACGAGCATGGCTGCATTTGCTATGTGTACAGAGTGTGCAAAAGAATATAACGATGTGGAAAATCGCCGCTTTCACGCTCAACCTATAGCTTGCCATAGCTGCGGCCCGAAAGCAACATTAGAACGCAGCGATCGCAAACCAGTTACAGCTTCGATGTTTTCTATGTTGGACGATATCGATGCTGTTTGCACATTATTACAAAAAGGCGAAATAGTAGCTATTAAAGGTATTGGTGGAATTCATCTTGCTTGCGATGCTACAAACGAAACTGCAGTGCAAAAACTTCGTCAGCGCAAGCAGCGGTATCGCAAACCATTTGCTTTAATGGCGCGGGATATACAGATAATTGCGCGATACTGCATTCTGGATGAGAAAGAAACAGAATTATTACAAAGTCCTGCTGCGCCAATTGTATTGCTCAAAGTCAAGAAAACAGCAGCTGGGGAAAAAGAACCAGGAATTTTATCTCCGTCGGTAGCACCTGGATACAACACCCTTGGCTTTATGCTACCCTACATGCCTTTGCATCACCTTATCCTCAAGCGGATGGATCGTCCGATTGTTCTTACTAGTGGAAATCTTGCTGATGAACCTCAGTGTATTGATAATGAGGAAGCAAGGAAAAAGTTAGGTAAGATTGCTGATTATTTTCTTCTCCACGACCGGCAGATTGTTAACAGAGTAGATGATTCAGTAGTACGGGTAATTGGGGATAGAGTGCAAACAATTCGCCGTGCTAGGGGATACGCACCAGCACCGATTAATTTACCGCTTGGATTTTGCAATTCTCCTTCTGTTTTAGCGATGGGTGGCGAATTAAAAAATACCTTTTGCTTGTTACGAGATGGACAAGCAATTTTATCTCAACATTTGGGAGATTTGGAAAACGCAACTGCATTTGCTGCTTATCAAGAAACATTAAATTTATATTTAAATTTATTCGAGCATAAACCACAAGCGATCGCCAGCGATCGCCACCCTGAATATTTATCAACTAAGCTTGGCAAACAACTAGCAGCTACTAATCAAATTCCGTTTTTTTCCATTCAACACCATCATGCTCATATTGCTGCTTGTATGGCGGAAAACGGAATTCCTCTGGATTCACCACCTGTACTGGGTATCGCTTTAGATGGCTTGGGTTACGGAGAAGATGGAACCTTCTGGGGTGGAGAATTTTTATTAGTTAATTACCATGATTTTCAGAGATTGGCTACTTTTAAACCTGTGCCTATGTTAGGTGGAAAGCAAGCTATTAAACAGCCTTGGCGTAATACTTACAGTCAATTAATTTCTGGTTTTGATTGGCAGGATTTGAAAAATAAATATGGAGAATTAGAAATCATCCAATTTTTGGAAGGTAAACCATTGTCACTTCTCAACCAGCTTATTTCCCAGGGAATTAATTCTCCCTTAACTTCTGCAGTAGGACGTTTATTTGATGCTGTCGCTGCTGCTATTGGAGTTTGTCGAGAAGAGTGCAGTTACGAAGGACAACCAGCAATAGAAATGGAAGCTTTAGTTGATTCTAAAAGCTGGAATAATCACCAAGAAACACAAAACTATTCTTTTCATGTTAGCCTTTCGGACAACATTTATTATCTGGATTCTTATCCGATGTGGCAAGCTTTGCTCCGCGACTTGCAACAGGGAATTTCTTCAGCAGCGATCGCTGCTAAATTTCATCAAAGTTTAGCTGAAAATATAGTCAAAATGGTTAATATTATTTGTCGCCATTATCCACTAAATAAAATAGTTTTAACAGGAGGAGTTTTTCAAAACTCTATCTTGTTAGAACAATTAAAAAACTACTTACAAGCATTAAATTTCCATGTACTAACACCCAGTCTAATTCCGTGCAATGACGGAGGTTTGTCCCTAGGTCAAGCAGTAATTGCAGCCGCAAATTTCCACCGAAAAAGGAGGTAGATAATTTCCGGGAAATTTTCAGATAAATATATCTATTTATATCGCTGTTTGCGAGAAGGAAAATTAATAATGTGTTTGGGTATTCCTGGCAAAATCATAAAAATAGCTGATGTCGAGAAGAAATTAGCAATAGTCGAAATTAGTGGTGTGAAGCGTCAAGTTAATATTAGTTTGATCGTGAACGATGAACATCCTCCCGAGACATGTGTAGGAGAGTGGGTATTAGTTCATGTCGGTTTTGCCATGAATCGAATCAATGAAAAAGAAGCAGCAGAAACTTTACATTTACTACAAGAATTAGCAAGCAATGAAATATGTTGATGAATTTCGCGATCCCCAGAAAGCAGAAGCGTTAATTTGGCAAATAGAAAAACTCTGCCACTTGTTAGAAACACCTATCAAAATCATGGAAGTATGCGGTAGTCATACCCATGCCATTTTTAAATACGGAATCGAAGAAATCTTACCAAAAGCAATTGAATTGATTCACGGTCCCGGTTGTCCAGTATGCGTAATGCCAAAAGGTAGATTAGATGATGCGATCGCTATTTCTCAAAACCCTAACGTCATCTTTGCAACCTTCGGAGATGCAATGCGAGTTCCCGGTTCTCAGACAACTTTGCTACAAGCCAAAACCCAAGGTGCAGACATCCATACTGTTTATTCTCCTTTAGACAGTTTGAAAATTGCAAAAGCCAACCCAGACAAAGAAGTGGTGTTTTTTGCTCTGGGTTTCGAAACCACAGCTCCTGCTACAGCTTTGACCATCCTAGAAGCAGCAGCAGAAAACATCAACAACTTCAGCGTGTTTTGCAATCACATTCTCGTAATTCCTGCTTTACAAGCACTGCTAAATCATCCTCAGTTGCAATTGCATGCATTTATCGGTCCCGGTCATGTCAGTACGGTAATAGGTACCGACCCATATCAATTAATTTGTCAACAGTACCGCAAACCAATTGTCATTTCAGGATTTGAACCATTAGACATCCTGCAATCAATTTGGATGCTGTTAAGACAGTTAGTAGAGAATCGCTGCGAAGTTGAAAATCAATACCACCGATTGGTAGACAAAGCAGGTAACCAAACGGCGATCGCCACCATGAACAAAGTTTTTGAGGTGCGAGAAAATTTTCCATGGCGCGGATTGGGTCAAATACCTGATTCGGGGTTAAAAATTCGTTCCGAATACGCCCAATTCGATGCCGAAAATAAATTTACCATTCCCAATCTCCTGGTTGCTGATCATAAAGCCTGTCAGTGCGGAAATATTCTTAAAGGTCTGGTCAAACCTTGGGAATGCAAAGTTTTTGGTACAGCTTGCACCCCAGAAACACCAATCGGTACTTGTATGGTTTCCTCAGAAGGTGCTTGCGCAGCTTACTACAAATATAATCGCTTGGTTCGGACAGGCAAAAATAAGGTCACGACGTAGGTTTGTTTACCTCACAAACAAAAAACTAATTATGCTACTTAATTTTGCTTGCAACTTGCTGAGAAAGAGCGATTATGAATAATTCCTTACTAAATTCCCTTTGGCAAAAAAAAGAACAACTTCGCCATCGCTGCACTCAATTACACGACACCAACATTACCCTTGCACACGGTAGTGGTGGTAAAGCAATGCACGATTTAATTACTGATGTTTTTGTCAGTAATTTTGATAATCCCATCCTTTGGCAATTAGAAGACCAAGCAACTTTCGATTTAGCGAGTTTCCTTTCCCAAGGCGATAGACTTGCTTTGACTACTGACTCCTATGTTGTAGATCCTTTATTTTTTCCTGGTGGTGATATCGGAGAATTGGCTGTTAACGGTACTGTTAACGATCTGGCAGTCAGTGGTGCCAAGCCATTATATCTTACCTGTAGCGTGATTCTAGAAGAAGGACTGCCAGTGGAAATACTGCGGCGTATTGTTAACAGCATGCAAGCTGCTGCTCGTCAAGCAGGCGTACAAATCGTCACTGGCGACACAAAAGTAGTACATCGCGGTGCAGCAGATAAATTATTTATCAACACGACAGGTATTGGCGTTATTCCTGCAGGTATTTCTATTTCTGCTTATAACATTCAACCTACAGATGTAGTGATAGTTAATGGTGAATTAGGAAATCACGGTACAGCAATTTTAATTTCCCGGGGAGAATTAGCATTAGAAACCCAAATCGAAAGTGACTGTCAGCCATTAAATAATTTAGTAGAAACAATCCTTGATGTTTGTCCCGAAATTCATGCTATGCGGGATGCAACACGCGGCGGTTTAGCCACTGTTTTAAACGAATTCGCCTTCAGTTCCAATGTGGCAATTCGTATTTACGAGCAATGTATACCAATTCGAGAAGAAGTAAAAAGTGTCTGCGAAATATTAGGTTTAGATCCTTTGTATCTAGCCAACGAAGGTAAATTAGTAGTTGTAGTAGGACGGGAAAACGCTGACAAAGTTCTCTCGGTCATGCGCTCTCATCCCGCTGGAAAAAACGCTTGTATTATCGGCGAAGTTATTTCCTCACCCCCAAAAATTGTGTTGTTAAAAACTATTTTCGGAACGGAACGAATAGTGGATATGCTTGTCGGCGATCAACTACCAAGAATTTGTTAATCACTTGGCATTTTTTGGCGAGCGATTATGCACGAACTAGGAATTACTCAAAATATTGTCGCCATTGTTACCGAACACGCCCAAGGTGCAAAAGTACAACGAGTGTTATTACAAATAGGAAAACTCTCAGCTATTATGCCCGATGCCATTCGATTTTGTTTTGATATTTGTTCGCAAGGTACTGTTTTAGAAAAGGCAAAGTTAGAAATTCTCGAAACTCCCGGTTTAGGAAAATGTTGCGAATGCGGTTTGGAAGTACCTTTAGAAAAGCCTTTTGGTCGGTGTCAGTGCGGTAGCTCGCAAATAGATGTCATAGCTGGTGAAGAACTCAAAATTAAGGAAATAGAAATCGAGGAAGTATGTGTGTAAATTGCGGTTGTTCCGATCATAATGACACTCAATTAGTTAATCCAAAAACAGGTGAATCCGTATTTTTGAATGCCAACAACAACTCTCACCACTTTCACACCCACACTTTACCGGATGGCACTGTTATTACTCACTCCCACACTCACCCAAACCATGGCGAACTTTCCCAAGTTGCTCCGAAAACTCGTAACACTACTATTTCCTTAGAAGAAGATATTCTCGCCAAAAATAGCTTAATAGCAGCCCAAAATCGGGGATGGTTAAAAGGGCGTAATGTCTTCGCTGTAAATTTTATGAGTTCTCCAGGTGCGGGCAAAACTACTCTCTTAATCCGTACTATAAAGGATTTGAAAAATACTTTAAATATTAGTGTTATTGTAGGCGATCAAGAAACGACTAACGATTCTCAAAAAATTAGAGAAACAAGTTGTCCAGTAATTCAAATTAACACAGGAGCCGGCTGCCATTTAGATGCAGCTATGATAGAGCAAGGATTGGAAAAACTGAATCCTCTCCCTGATTCCGTGGTGATGATAGAAAATGTTGGTAATTTGGTTTGTCCCGCTTTGTTTGATTTAGGAGAAAATATCAAAGTAGTGATTATTTCTGTGACAGAAGGAGAAGATAAACCAATAAAATATCCCCATATTTTTCGTACTAGCCAAGTAATGATTATTACTAAAATTGATTTGTTGCCTTACCTGCAATTTGATGTACAAAAGTGCATAGAATATGCTCGTCATATCAACCCTAAAATTTGCATTTTTCAAGTTTCAGCATTAACTGGAACCGGATTAGAAAGTTGGTATAAATGGCTTACACGTAGCGTCAGCTAGCTCCAGTTGCAATTTTGCAATTGTTGCACGCCCACCCACAAATCTGTGTTAGAAGTACAGGTATATCACTTACTCGTTCAGTGGCGGGGCGTACCATGAATTTCGATTCGGAAGTAGATTTCCAAAATGCTACAGAAGAACCGCAGTTTTCTCAACAACCTGCTTCCCCTAAATTACTCGAATTACTCAGAGACATAGAGGCCTTATTGCGCCGTCCAACTGTAGCAACTTTGGTACCGCTTTTACCATCTCAATTGGCAAAAAACTTGCAACAAGCTTCAACTGTAGCAGAGGATTCTTTCAAAGAGTTAGCAGCAATCGACTTAGAAAAAATAAGCGACTGGGAGCTGCGACCTGCACGCATTCGCGTCGGACTAAGCTTTGTTGGTTTTGGAGCGCTGATGATAGTCGTACTGTTACTTTACCTCTACACGTTGCATCCCCAACTCAGTACGCTCGAACAAATAGGAAAATATTGGTATCAATACATCTGGTTTGTATGCTTGGGTGTAGCGGGAATGTTTGTTCTCGGTCGAGAAGCAATGCGCCCTACTAGCGAAAATCTTCCTCCATCCCACAAACGCCGCTATGAATGACCCTCGTTTAATTGTCAAACCCGGCTCGCAAATTTCCCTCACGAGGGATTACGACCCCAAGTATACAGGTTCTTTTCAAAGTAAGGTTGATGCAGAAGGTAAATTAGAAATCGATCTCGAGCAGCTAAGAAAATATCAAGATCTTCTTTATGCTCAAAATACCTATGCCTTGCTAATTATATTTCAAGGAATGGATGCAGCTGGTAAAGATAGTATCATCAAGCATGTTATGTCTGGCGTCAACCCCCAAGGATGTCAGGTATTTAGCTTTAA
Source organism: cyanobacterium PCC 7702 (assembly GCA_000332255.1). Taxonomy (GTDB): domain Bacteria; phylum Cyanobacteriota; class Cyanobacteriia; order Cyanobacteriales; family Nostocaceae; genus Chlorogloeopsis. The sequence continues at coordinate 1,742,377 of KB235926.1, forward strand.
AGCACCCAGCGCAGAAGAATTAGCTCACGATTATTTGTGGCGAGCAGCTAAATCTTTACCAGAAAGAGGACGGATCGGTATTTTCAATCGTTCGTATTATGAAGAAGTTTTGGTAGTTCGCGTTCATCCAGAACTTTTGCAAAAGCAACGATTACCCGAATCATTAAAGGGAGAACACATCTGGAAGCAACGATTTCAGGAAATTAACAACTTTGAAAACTATCTTGTGAATAATGGCATCATTGTGCTGAAATTTTTTCTATTTATTTCCAAATCAGAACAAAAGAAACGTTTTTTAGAGCGAATTGAATTACCAGAAAAAAATTGGAAATTTTCCATTGATGACGTGAAAGAACGTGCTTTCTGGGATGAGTACATAAGAGCCTACGAAGATGTTTTTAATCATACCAGTACTGCTGGGGCACCTTGGTATATTATTCCTGCTGACCACAAATGGTTCGCACGCCTAGCTGTTGCTGATATTATCTGCTTTCGATGCCAAGAACTTCATCTCAAATATCCCACTTTAGATGAACAACACAAACAGCAGCTACTAGAAGCAAAAGCAATCTTAAAACAAGAGGATTAATTTTCTAGCGATAAAAATATAAAAATTTTAATATCCAGCTTTGTTTCTGTAATGATATTATGCCTATTAACTTGAATTCGAAAAATCTGCAGAAGTCTTACTAGAGCTTGATTGGAATTGAATTTGCTTTAGTCTTTGCCAAAGCTTCTACTTGTGCTAGGGGTATTTATGGTCGCTTTTTGAAACTGGTACCAGTTTTTAAAAGTTTGTTATCAGTATCAGGCGTGCTTGCTACAAGCCAAGAATATTTGTAGTCATTTTGGGGAGAAACGATATGACACTTTAGTCTCATCAAATCTCCACAAATTGTTCAACTTTGTAGCTTAATCTCAGTACATATTGCCGAAAAAGAGGTGGCAAGTATGGAAGATAAACTTGCAAAACTTCTCCATTTTTTGCAAGACGATTTAGCCATTCCAGCAGCTGATTTGCAATTAGCATTACGCCATCCCGAGCAAAATCCAAATTTGTTACCAATAATTCTTTGGCAATACGGGTTGGTATCTTTGCACGAACTAGACCGCATTTTTGATTGGTTGCAGGGAAATGCCTAAATTCTCTCTGGTGTCCCCCAAGTAGCTAAAATGATGAGAAGAATAATATTAAGATTGATTAGTTATTTTTTAAAATTAATAACAGCGAGCGCTCAAGGTATTGCATGTAATTTCAGACTATTATTAATAGTTGCTTGTGTATTAATATCGATTATCTTGATTTGTTCAAGCTTAGAAGCCAAACCACCAGTAGAGGATTTGAGCTTGTGGCGAGCATACGAGCGATCGCTACAAAAAGCCAAATACGTTGACCTAACCCATACAATTACTCCCGAAATTCCCGTTTGGAAAGGTTTTGGTCCATCTACCTTTTCTAGAACTATTAATCCTCAAACCGGTCAACCCTACACTTATGAGAAAGATGGGTTTGAAGCAACCCATTACGATTTATCTACAGATCAGCTGGGAACTCAGCTAGATCCACCAGCTCATTGGGATCCCAACTACCCATCCATTGATGAGTTACCCGCAACCTATACTATTCGACCGCTAGTAGTGATTCCCATTCAAGACAAGGTAGCTAAAAATCCTGGTTATCACTTAACGGTAGCAGATATTTTAGAATGGGAAGCCAAGCACGGTAAAATTCCCCCCGGTTCGGTTGTATTTGTACGTTCTGACTGGTCCAAGGAATGGCCAAATCCCCAACTAGCTGCAAGAACTCAATTTCCGGGAGTCAAGCTAGAAGCGCTGAAATTTTTACATCTGCAGCGACGCATTCTCTTTCACGGTCACGAACCATTAGACACCGACACCACACCAAACTTAGAAGGAGAAGCTTGGCTGTTGCACCATGGTTATACTCAAGCTGAGGGAGTTGCCAACCTTGACAAAGTACCGGAAACTGGTGCTCTTGTAGCAATAGGCTTTCCCAAATTTCAAGGCGGGACTGGAGGTTATGCAAGATACATTGCTATTTGTCCTCCCCAGTGGAAATACGGGATTACGGTCAACCAAACAGCAGAAGCTCCTTTGCCAAAAGCTAGCAAACCATTGCACTGGGATGAAAAACTCGGTATGCGAGTCAGATAGGGTAAGGAGTTGGAATTCATTGAGAACTATAGGCGATACGCAAACTTTGTACGAGAATGAGCATGGATGCGAGCGCCATTAAAGTTCCCCAAAACCAGTAAGGTAAAAATAACTCCTGTTGAATTTGTGCAGTGTCCGACAGTCCTGAAAAAGGAGCACTGTAGCTAAATAAATAGTTGAGTTGGTGATAAGTACTGACACAAGCCTGAACGCCCAAAAATTGGGTAGTAAATCCCACAAGATAGCGAGGTGCTTTTAGTGCAATACCCAGAACCAGCAGACCTAACAAGGAAATTGCTATTAATCCAAATAGCGATCGCACCCAAATTACTGCCGACAACAGCAAAAAAGCGCCCAAAATTCTCAGACACCAGACTGCCGTTGTCAAGTTGCGAGAAGCCAGTATTAATACTGCACCAGCAATTGGAGGTCCCATAGGTCCGGCAGCTGCTATTAAAGCCCGACCGAAACCACTGAACAGAAAACCTCTACTATAACTGTAAAATGCTACGCCCGAGCCATTGGGAAAAATTAGTAACTGCCGAAAATCACCTCCCAATAACAACGCCATTAAGCCGTGACTCATTTCATGAAACCAAGTAGCCAGGATGGTAAATGGGTATAAAATATAATTTCCTACCGGGATTTGCCATAGAAATGCGGTAGTCAGCGCTGCTGCTATCAACCAGATAAATCCCATACGCTCCATTTCGGCTGGAGCTTGTGTGACAAGCAATGATTGCCAATCCTTGTTTGGTTCCCGCATCGATGTATTTTCCTCTGCTATTGATCTTGGGATTTTAGTTGTGAGGTTCCTTGAGGACACTTTCTGGGAGATGGTGGTAATTTTTTTTACCGTTTAACCCTCCTTCTTCCCAACCGCTGCTAGATGGGGAGCAAATTTCCGTTGGTGGCAAATTCAGGCGAATTTGAATTTGTGGACCGGAACGGGCAAGACGGAGAATAACTCCATCAGTTACTGGCAGCTGCACAATAGCCTCTCCATCTACGTAAGTGCCATTGGCACCTAAACTTACAACTTCCCAACCTTTACCCAATCTTCGCACTTCGACATGGTAGCGGGAGACTACGGCGCTGTACAGAACAACATGGTTATCTGCAGCGCGTCCAATCCGGATTAGTGGTTCATCGTCTGCAAAAGTCCAGCTTTGGGCAGGGATCGATTGTAGTGGTTGTAAGAGGATAAGTGTAATCACGTGCTAGGGTTGTATCAATCCATCCCCAATATAACCGACTGTTCAGGACAGTTGAAATAGGAATGTTACTAAATCTCCTTTACCCAAACTAATGCGATCGCCTGGTCTCAAGCGATGGCGATTTCCCGGTAACAACGGTAAATTGTTAATATAAGTGCCGTTGGAACTACCCACATCTTCAATATAATAAGCATCTGACTCCACGCGAATATCGCAATGAACCCGCGACACGATTTCGGAGTTGGGAAATCCGGAAACGTCTATGTCTGGAGGTATGCGATCGTTAGGCTTGCCAATGTGAATCACAGAAAGATTCTGTGGCAATTCCACCTCTCTGTTGGTTTGGACGTGAATCAAGCGTGCTGTTACCTGCTGTAATTGTGTTCTTGCAGCCGGTACGCCTTGGGAAGGTGGTGCTGCAGTTTTTTTGTGTTCAGTCACCGGTTGAGTTATTGGAGGCGGCGACAAATTTGTTTCCTCTGTTGAATATGGAGGATTGCTTTCTGGGGGAACGGCCACTGCTGTTGGTGGTAAAGGAGAAGAATCAGGAGTAGCGTGACCGGCGGTTTTGCCAAGCGATAGCGGTTGTGGTTGAACGAGTGGTTCGGGGGTAACTAAAGGTTGTACTTCCACCGGAGGAATATCAGGCGCTACAGTTGCGGCTACCGCTGCTTTCCCAGCACGCAGGTGATAACCACATTGTCCGCAGAAGGAAGCATCTGCTTGTACGGTGGCTCCGCAGTTAGGACAGGTTGTAGTTGCTGGTAGCGGAGTATAGCAGGCTTCGCATTGAATAGCGCCATCAGGGTTGGGGTGATTGCAGTTAGGGCAGACGATCATGGAATTAAGCCTTTATATTCGTATGGTAGTAAAATATGCCAGCTATGAGAACGGCAACTCTAGCTTCCGATTTTAACAATTACTTTTTTGCACACAGAAGGCTTAAAGATGGCAAGCTTAGATGTTTGATTTCATCCTTGTTTGAGTTCATCTCCTGCAGCTGCATCCAACAGCCACCAAAGTTCTCCCTGAGGTTGAATTAGACGAGATGGATAAGCATCACTGTCGCCTTCTGGTGCAAAGACTTGAGCTAAAGCTGGTTTCTTGTTGGCGCCAGATACCAAAAAAATTACGCACCTGGCGGCGTTAATGAATGGATAGGTAAAGGTGATGCGGGGATGGCCATCTTTGTTTCCCACAGTGATGAGGCGATCGCGAACTTTGAGCGCCTCTGTATGGGGAAATAAGGATGCAGTATGACCATCATCGCCCATTCCTAGTAAAATTACATCCAAAGCAGGAAATTCACCCGGCGCAGTCTGAAAAAATTCTTGCAATTGTTGTTCGTACTGAGCAGCAGATACCGCGGGATCCCCTTGTGTTGTGGGAATAGGATGAATGTTAGCTGCTGGTATGTTTACCCGCTCTAACCATGCTTGACGGGCCATGTTGAAATTGCTCTCCAAACTTGTGGGAGGAACGTAACGTTCATCTCCCCAAAACACGTGTATCTTGTCCCAAGGAAGATCTTGTTTGGCGATCGCTTCATACAACGGCTTCGGCGTGTTACCACCAGATAAGGCAATGGTAAATATTCCCCGTTGTTCAATGGCAGCTGGAATTTTCGCTAAAAGCAACTCTAGCGCTCGCTCCACCAAGGCTTCTGTGTCTGGTAAAACTTCTATTTTTTTATTCATTTCTTTTTCATCACCAACTGCTTCCAAGTTTTACGATATCTAACTCCTTAGTGTCTTGCTGTTTAGCTTTTGAAACTTTTAATCTCACCCTGGGTGTTTCTTGCAAATTTTTATGACAACTTCCCCAAATGAGGAGGCAACACCTGCAAACAAGCTGGTGTAAAAAACAGTATCAAATCACAAAGAATTTATCCTGGATATAACTGCTCCCAATCTTTAATTGCTTGTCTTTGAGCGCTTAATAATTGCTGAATTCCTTTTTCTGCAAAATTTAACAATCGATCTAACTGGCTGCGGCTAAAACTGCCTTCTTCCGCAGTTCCCTGAATTTCTATAATTCCTAAATGCTCGTTCATTACCACATTAAAGTCTACAGTAGCAGCTACGTCTTCGATGTAGTTCAAATCTAAAAATGGTTCCCCTTCTAATAAGCCTACAGAAACAGCCGCTATTTGCGCTCTTAGGGGCGATCGCTCCAACACTCCCTGCTGTAACAATTTGGAAACCGCATTTGCTAAGGCGACAAATCCACCCGTAATTGCTGCTGTTCTCGTACCAGCATCTGCTTGCAAAACATCTGCATCCACAGTAAGCGTACGTTCTCCCAGCAAATTTAAATTTACTGCTGCCCGCAAGCTACGTCCTATCAAACGCTGAATTTCTTGAGTTCTTCCAGACAATTTCAAAAATTCCCGCTCCTGTCGTTGCTGAGTGGCACTTGGTAGCATTCGGTACTCAGCAGTCAGCCACCCTTTACCAGTGCCGATCAGAAACTTGGGAACTTCTTCCGCCACACTCACGGTACACAAGACTTTTGTCTCACCGCAAACCGTTAACACGGAACCAGGAGCAAAGCGAGTAAAATTTAGCTCAAAGCTTACGGGACGAAGTTCGTAGGGTTGCCGACCGTCTGGACGCTGCCAAACCATTGGGGTAGCCTCAAATTTCTGATATATATTACTGCCTTCAGGTTATCCTTTCAGTGAACAGTTTAGGCATTTTTAAACAACTATGTCAGAATTTCTCTTTTTACAATCATGATGAGGAGCAAATCAAGCGCGATATGCCATCCGGCACGCTTGGCGATCGCAATTCGAACTAATGATGGTATAATCCTGGCTCGAAGACAAAGATTAAAAGACTGAAAGGAAGTTGACGATGTTATACTGGACAATTTCTGGAGGCTGGTCACCATTAACAGTCAACAGACGGCGACGGCGATCGTAATACTCCAACACAGGAATGGTGCGATCGTAAAATAACTCGACACGGCGTTGCACAATTTCAGGTTGTTCGTCTGGAAGAGAACACCCCAAAGCACGGCTAACCATAACGGCTTGCGGTACTTGTAAATAAACAGCCCACGTTAACTGCTGATCCAAAGTCTCCAACAAAAAATCCAATTCCTCTGCTTGCACGGCAGTACGGGGATAACCTTCCAATACCCAACCACGACTGGCATCGGCATGTTTGAGCCGAGCCCGCATAAATTCTATAATCATTTGGTCTGGAACTAACTCTTTAGTTTCCAGATCGAACCGCGCCAACCAACCTCTGTTGCTCAAGCACGCGATCGCCCCTCGCAAAATTTCACGCTCCGAAATCAAAGGAAGATCGAAGTGCTTGCAAAGCCTTTGTGCTTGAGTGCTTTTTCCAGCTCCTGAACCTCCCAAAATCACCAATCTCACAAAATTTCGCTCCTCATCCTGTCCATTTCACAACTGTACTAATTCTGTTTCGCAAAACAAAAAAGCAAATTTCCTATCCGGACAATTAGAAGATATTCACAATATCATAGTCCCCTCCTCTCATTTCTGAAATGTATATTTCCCAAATCTATGTGTCTTTTTTTACAACATTTCTGGAAAGCTAGCAAGGAAGCAGATACTTGATGAACTTCATTTCCTCCCCAAAATAGTGCGATTGTACCTCCGTGTTTTTAAGTAATTAGAATTTTAAATTGTAATAAATTATTTAAGTAATGATGGTTGCCCAGTTAGAAACCCCAGGCGGAAATTTAAACCTTGCCCTACCGTATGCAGTCCAAGGATTAGTACAAGTTTTCACGAGCATAAATCGTAATTTCTTTACTAGCGTCATGGCTCAAGCACTGAGGATTGCCGGTCAGGGTACGCCAGTATTAGTGGTGCAATTCCTCAAAGGAGGTATCAACCAAGGACAAGAACGTCCCATTCGACTAGGACAGAATTTAGATTGGATTCGCTGCGACTTGCCTCGTTGCATCGATACACCCCATCTTGACGAGAGCGAAACCCAAGCCCTACAAAAATTGTGGCAACATACACAAAAAGTCGTATTTGAGGGTAAGTATTCTCTTGTTGTCTTGGATGAGTTGAGCTTAGCGATTAAGTTTGGTTTAATTCCTGAAACAGAAGTTCTCTCTTTCCTGGCAAAACGTCCTGCTCACGTCGATATTATTCTCACGGGTCCAGAAATGCCCAAATCTATCCTGGAGATAGCAGACCAGATTACGGAGATCCGCCGCAGTCATCAACCTTAAAAGCTTTTGAATGTACCCTAAACAAATGCTGAAAAACGACAAGTGGATTTACGAGCAAGCTCAAAAAGGCATGATTTCGCCTTTTGAACCGACTTTAATTCGTCGCATCGAAACTCGCGGCGTAATTTCCTTTGGCTTATCTTCCTACGGCTACGACATCCGCTTATCTCCCCGGGAATTTCGCATCTTCCGGCACATTCCCGGAACTGTGGTGGATCCAAAAAATTTTAATCCCGCCAATTTAGAAGCAACAGCACTCCACAAGGATGAAGCCGGCGAATTCTTTATCCTGCCAGCACACTCCTATGGTTTAGGTGTAGCTTTAGAGCGATTAGAGGTGCCGGAAAACATCACTGTACTTTGCATTGGCAAGAGCACCTATGCTCGATGTGGCATTATTGCTAATCTGACGCCAGCAGAAGCAGCTTGGCGCGGACATCTTACCTTGGAGTTCTCTAATTCTTCTAGCGCGGATTGTCGAATTTACGCGAATGAAGGGGTGGTGCAGCTATTGTTTTTCGAAGGCGATGAGTGTGCTGTCAGCTACCAGGCACGTCAAGGCAAATACCAAGACCAACCCGAAGCCGTGACCTTAGCTAGGGTTTAGCGGCTTATCTTGTTCGTAGGGAATTTGCATTGTAAAAGCGATTTCCGCTTTCTGTAGCTCTGTGCCAAGGTAGAGGGCGTGCGCGGTTTCTAAGTCCGGGCGATCGCTTGCAATCTGACGATAAAGCTGCTTTGCGGTACGTCCGCGATAAACCCGAAGCACTTCGCCCGCTCCAGGAGAAATCAGTTCCACTACAATCTCTTGACCGACACTAATTACGAAGCTACCTGCAGGATCCCAGAAGGTTTGCTTGGGAGGGTAGTGCTGTTTGATAATTGTGTCCGCCGCTTCAAAGCAATCATCGTATATATGAGCGCTATGGCTAACGGTAACTAGCGATCCAAGCGGAATATGTGGCACCGCCCTAGCTTGGATGTATCGCTGTAGAGCGATTAGCTGCATCGCGTTAGCCGGCCAGGCAGAAAACATATCGTTACTGCGGAACGTCGCCACAAGAATCAACTTCGAGTCACTCACAGCAATCCAAATATGATTCAGGCACGGCGGTTCGCTGCTTGTGAGGTCGTACTTGGAGTCCCAAAGGTTGAGCACGATTCTCGAGGAATAGGGATTTTTTTGCAGTGCTCGAATCGCTTGCTCTATCTGGTCGACTTCGAAATAGGACCTGAGGCGATCGCCATAAGTATACTTAACTCCTTCTCCTTCTGCCTTCTGCTGTTTGCCTTCTGCCTTTAATAAATGCTCGCAATATTCTTGAATAAAAGTTTTTTCCAGCGGCAGATAATCCGGCAGGTAATACTCCTTTTGTGTTTCCGCCGTAATAATTGCTGTGAGGGTGACCAACTCTTGCCAAGTCCCGCCGTAGGAGTTCAGGCGAAGCTTTCCAAACCTACGGATACGATGCAATATCTGAACCCAAGCCTCAGCGATCGTAGGTGCTTCAATGCTGTGTCCGATTTGCCTTGCGGGAAGCAAGGACGTGGCATATTCGTTCATTGGGTATTCTTGTGGCACGCTCCAGGCTTCTGCTTGCTTGGGAAGGGATTTGATGATTGCGATCGCTTCCTCTAGAGATTTGGCTTCGAAAGCCTTGACAGCAGTTCTCAGCGCTTCCAAAGCCTCCAAAGGTATTTCGATATCGATGTATCCCGTTATTTCCGATTTAATAACCCACACAGGCTTCGAAGCATCGGAAATACCTTGATAACAGCCGTTTCGCCAAAAATCCAGAACACAGCTGGACCCCCCCGATACCTTATCCTCTCTGGTTGCGTTTAAAACCACTAGATATCGCACGTAGGGATTAGCAAGCAGATTTCGGACTAGAAAATTAATTCCCCGTCGCGGTGAATATAGCTGACCTATGGCAGCAAAATCCTCTTTTTGTAAAGCCTTAGCCACCACCAGGCGTGGTGTCCAGCCACACACTACCGCTGTCACGCCATGACCACAAATAATTTGATTTGACTTGTATTTGGGGAGGTATTGAAATTGGGGAGACAGTGCGTTGCGGGGGTCGCCGTGGTTGAAGCAACTGCCATTAGTTTTACCCGTCATGATGATTTGGCTCAAAATTAACCAAACCTAATCACACTATCATACATTTATGTCTTTTGGGATAAAGGTTCCCTTACCCTGCGGGAAGCTGCTGTTGCCTCTTGTGAATTGACAAACGTCAAGTTGATTTGAGATGGCGTACTTCAATGATTGTATGCACGTTACCGCGGGGTGCAAAATCCGCTTTGACAGTAACTTCTAAAGGATCGCAAGCAGCAACAAAATCATCTAAAATTTGATTGGCGGATTCTTCGTGGGAAATATAGCGATCGCGGTAACTGTTAATGTAGAGTTTGAGGGATTTTAATTCTACTACCTTTTCATCAGGAATGTAGGTGATGTGAATGGTGGCAAAGTCAGGATAGCCAGAAAAAGGACACTTACAGGTAAACTCCGGTAAACAAATATCAATATTATAGCGGCGTCCTACCCGTGGATTGGGAAATGTGATTAATTTTCCTTCTGCAATGTTGCGTTCGCCATACTTAATTTGCTGTTCAACTTGAGACGTTGTTTCGGGAGAGGAGTTACTCATAAGCAAATGGCTGTTACTAGGTGCTTAATAGTTAAAAGTCCTAAGGGTATGAACTTTTTATAAATCTTCTGCTTCCCAATCCGGACAGTTTTCACTATCCCATCCATAGGGATGCATTGCGCATACTAACAAATTACCTCCGTAAACTTGACCGTGATAGTGACGACAACCAATACAAGCAGGATTTTGTGATGCTGAAGCTTCTACTGGGTAAGGAAAAGCTGGATCTAAATCGTCTACTACCATATCTTCTAATTCCCAGTAAAACTCCTGCAAATACTGGTCAATTTCAGTGGCTATTGTGTTTTGCAATTGCTCGGTAATTTCTTCTGTAATTTCAAAAACGGTGTCTACCATTTCACCCATTCCTAGGAAGAAGCGTTCTACCTCATCAGCCACTGTTTGTACTGTTTCCCAAAAATCCTTTTGCCAATTTTTCATAACTAGCTGTTACTCCTAGGGGACACTGGTATATTTTGTTCGGTTACTGCTTTAGCTTCCCAAACTGCATCCACATTTTTCCTGGATGGGTAAGCAGGCATTGCGCCAGCACTTTCGAGATAGATTTACAGGTGTTTTCTTTGACCTGACCAAGTGTCCGCGCTTTTCGAGTGTTATTTGGCTAGAAGCACTGAAAACCCACCCTGAGGAATTTAGTTTTAACTAAGATTTTACGTCATCAAGTTGAAGGTTTATTTTAGTGCTGCAGCAATCACACCAACCTTTACAAATTTCTCATTAGCGATCGCGTTGCAGGCGTTTCAACTCTTGTTCTAGTTCCAAAACTTGTTTGCGTAATTGCTCTACATCATCGCTTTGGTTAACTTTAGTTGTGGGTTGTTCATCTTCCTCTAGAATTTCGATGCGGCGTGGTTCAGAGGTGGTTATTGTTTCCGTCGTTGTTGTTGGTGTTGGTGGCTGTTGGGCTTGCTTCATCATATCTTCAACGAAGCGACGGGCTTCCTCTGTGGTCATTTCACCCCGCGCAACCATTTCGTCAGCCATTTTTTGGAATTGCGATCGCAGTTCTGTTAGCGTTCCACCTGCTTTTTCCCCTGCGTAAGAAGCTAACCCAACACCGAGGTAAAAAGCTTTTTTAACAATATCTCCAAAACCAGGCATTGTAGCTTTTGCGCTCCTAAAGTAGGGCGACCCGGAGACTACGCCTACCACAAGCATCCCGTATTGCTGCTACCTTCCGGTCCTGACAAGGTTTGGGCGTTGTAGTCGCATAGATCCAGGTCTACTAAATACAATAGCATTAAATACTATAAATATGCTATTCGACTACAATTTGCCATTCATATAGCTTGTAGTTGACGCAGTTGTTTTTTACTAATGGGTCTTTGGCCACGATTGCCTTCGCTTCATCGACGGAGGCTGCCTCGAAAATCATCATACCGCCTCCCCGCTGTGTCCAGTAGCCAGATTTAGCTTTGTGTCCTTTGGCAATCAAGTCTTTCACATAAGCTTTGTGGGCACTGACATACTGGTCGAAAGTAGATTTGTCAACTTTGCCTTCCTCGATTTTGACAAAAGTGGGCATGTGTTTGCATCCTGAGCGTCAAGATTACTAATGAATGGTTACAAGAAAACAGCGCCAATAAACAGTAGCTCTCTGCATCTTGGTACTGCTGTGTTTTATTCCTTTCTCGAACCTATCCATTACTTACATATTTACTCAAAACTGCTTTTAGGCAAATGCAAGGACGGTAACAGAAAGTAGTTTTTGGCAAGCGTTAACTAAATTGAATAGTACAAGGGGAAAGATTTAGCATCCTTAGGCTTGACGTATACTTTTTGCTGAGGCTCTAATTTTAATTCCTCAAATTTTTCCCGTGTTAAATGTGCTGTTACTACTTGTCCGTCATCTAAAACTAATTCTGCTTGAATTTCCCAACCTAAATGTATCAATCGGTTCACTCTTGCTGTTACGTTAGTGGCGTTGGGAGTAGTTTCTATAATGACATCTTGCGGGCGCAAAAACATTTCGGGGTGGGCGGAATCGAATCCGCTGTTTTGGAAAATTCGCGCCGAAGTTGGGAGAACGTTCACAGGACCGATGAAACTCATCACAAAAGCTGTGGCGGGATGATCGTAAACTTCTGCTGGCGTTCCTATCTGTTCTACACGTCCTTTATTCATAACTACAATTTCGTCAGCTAGTTCCATCGCTTCTTCTTGATCGTGGGTGACGAAAACTGTGGTGACGTGTACTTCATCATGCAAGCGCCGCAACCAAGCACGTAAATCTTTGCGGACTTTAGCATCAAGGGCGCCGAAGGGTTCGTCTAACAATAACACTTCTGGTTCTGGTGCTAGTGCTCTTGCTAAGGCCACTCTTTGTCGCTGACCGCCAGAAAGTTGGGATGGATAGCGATCGCCCAGTCCTACTAATTGGACTAATTCTAGGAGTTCTTCTACCCGTTTTTTTACTTTCGCTTTCGGAACCTTGCGAATTTCTAAACCAAAAGCAATGTTTTGCCGTACGGTCATGTGCTTGAACAGGGCATAATGCTGAAATACAAAACCAATATTTCTTTCTTGCACCCTTTGATAGGTAGCGTCTTTCCCTGTCAATATAATTCTGCCACTATCTGGCACTTCCAAACCCGAAATTAATCGCAATAAAGTGGACTTTCCCGAACCTGATGGCCCCAATAAAGCAACTAGGGAGCCGCTTTTGATTTCCAGACTCACCCGCTCGACTGCTTTAAAATTGCCAAAACTTTTAGATACGTTTTCAACGACTATGCCCACTTTTACAAACCTCTGCGATTTATCTCCGGCTATTTGATAGGGTGAGAGTGTTTTATTTATACCATAAAAGATTACAATATAAATTTATCTACAATCAATAAATCAAACTTCTGAATTTTAATTAAATCACCCCCAGCTTGTAGTTAGAACTTGTGCCTTGATATTTGCAGCCAGCAGTAAAAACGCTTGTACAACCTTCAATTATGGGAGTAAATTTCCAACCTTCCCTTTAAGTATTTAGTAGCGAAATATTAAGGAATATTGCATTTCCCTGCGATCGGCGGCCAAGAACGAGAAAGGAGCCAAAACTCCGTGGTACGATGCTCTCAGTAAATGTCAAGATTGGGAGTAGACCTTTGACAATAAGGGTTGCTGTTGTTGGGTCAGGTCCAGCAGGCTCATCTGCCGCAGAAACGCTGGCGAGAGCAGGGATCGAAACTTACCTGTTTGAACGCAAGTTAGACAATGCCAAACCCTGTGGGGGTGCCATTCCCCTATGCATGGTAAGTGAATTCGATCTGCCTTTGAGTATTATTGACCGTCGAGTACGGAAAATGAAAATGATATCGCCCTCCAATCGAGAGGTTGATATCTATTTAGAAAAAGAAGAAGAATATATAGGAATGTGCCGGCGTGAGGTACTAGATGGTTACCTGCGCAATCGAGCGGCAAAATCAGGTGCACATTTAATTAATGCTACCGTTCATAAACTAGATATACCTAAAAATAGTACCGAACCTTACACCATTTATTATGCAGACCATAGTGAAGGTGGTGCTCAAGGAATTGCCAAAACCATAAAGGTCGATGTAATTATCGGTGCTGACGGAGCAAACTCCCGTGTGGCCAAAGAAATGGAAGCGGGGGATTATAATTACGCGATCGCCTTTCAAGAGCGCATTCGTCTACCCGCAGACAAAATGTCCTATTACAACGATTTAGCAGAGATGTACGTGGGTAACGACGTTTCTACTGACTTTTACGCGTGGATTTTTCCAAAATACGACCACGTAGCCGTCGGTACCGGGACAATGCACGTTAACAAAGCTAGCATCAAGCAACTACAAGCTGGTATCCGTGCTCGTGCAGTTGAAAAACTGGCTGGCGGTGAAATTATTAAAGTAGAAGCACATCCAATTCCCGAACATCCCCGTCCTCGTCGCGTCGTCGGTCGCATTGCCTTGGTAGGAGATGCAGCAGGTTACGTTACCAAATCCTCAGGTGAAGGAATTTACTTTGCTGCCAAGTCGGGGCGAATGTGCGCGGAAACGATTGTAGAGGTCTCCAACGGTGGTACTCGTATTCCCACAGAAGACCAACTCAAAATCTACCTCAAGCGTTGGGATCAAAAATACGGCCTCACCTATAAAGTGCTAGACCTTTTGCAGACTATATTTTATCGCTCTGACGCCACCCGAGAAGCATTCGTGGAAATGTGTGCCGATCGCGACGTACAGCGGCTAACTTTCGATAGCTACCTGTATAAAACGGTTGTACCAGCTAATCCCATCACTCAGCTAAAAATCACAGCCAAGACAATTGGCAGTCTGCTGCGCGGTCACGCTTTAGCTCCCTAGGTAGGGTATATCTCTTCAAAAAGACGCACTTGAAGTGGGGAATTTCCCTATTTTAAGTGCGTCTAGTTTTTGTTTGCTTTCAGCGAGAAATAAGAACGCTGCATGCTCAAGCTTTTTGTTTATTCTTTTTGGCGGACACAGCGAGCGCTTGGTACTGTCGGTTATCCACATTAGCTAAAATTTGCAACATTTCTTGCTCAAACGCCACTTGAGCGCGATTTGTTTTGCCACCTACATATAAGCGATCGTCTTTTTGCAAAGCCCAAACTTGCGAGTGGGAAAAATAACTTGCAACTACACCTAACATTAACAGAAAAAAACCTGCATACACAATTGGTACTCCCGGATCGGCTTTGATTTGCAAGCCAGTACTACCAATCACATCCAAAACAGTCAAATTGACTTTATTCACTTGTGTGGACATACCGCTGCGCACTGTATCCACTAACTTCCCCGCTGTATCATAGATTAACACCGTTCCTTGCAAATCTTTTGCTAGCAGGGAAACGCCTTCACTTAAATCTGGTTTTGTTGGAATCCAGGTTCCCCAAATACGTCCACCTCCGTTAGTCGTTAATTGTGCCATTGGTAGTTGGAAAATAGGACTTTTGTTCACCCGCACCCGCACAGCAGAGATTCCCCAATCTGTTTGATAAACAGTTACGCCATGATAACGTAGGGGTTGGTTAACAAAAATAGTCTTGCGAGTTACCTCCTGACCCTGGTTATTCAAAACCGACAAATCAGAATAAAATTGGTCGACACTACCACCAGATGTATAGTCAATCCAAAAACGATTGACACGCAAAGACCAATCTTTGAGGATTTGTGTTTTTGCCCACGGACCAGCATCAACAATATTTTTAATCTCAAATGTACTGCCACTGGGAACCATTTCTTGAGCTACAAACCCAGTCATTGCTCCCCAGATAGAACCTAAAAGAATTACTACAATACCCACGTGTACAATAATGGGACCGATGCGTCCAAAAATTCCCTTACGTGCATAAAGAACATTATTGTTATCGTTTTTTTGAAAAACTTTATACCGACGGTTTTGTAGTGCTTGACGAAGGATATCCAAAGAACCACGGTCAAGTTCTGCACTCAGCGCCAGCTTGGTAAATTGTCGGGGTTGATCGTAAAATTTCCAACGACGAGCAGCTTTTAGTGCTGGTAATTGACGGGTAAACGTACAAGCAGTTAAGCTAGTACCAAAAAATACAAGTAACGCTAGAAACCACCAAGTACGATATACGTGGTCTAAGCCCAAAGTTAAAATTACTTTCCAAGAAAGGAAACCAAACACAGCGGGGTGTTCTGGATAATTTTTTTGATAAAAGGCTAAAGATTGACCTTGTTCGATAACGGTACCGCTAACACTAAAAAATGCAATAATTAACAGCAGTACTATCGCCAATCGTAAATCTGTCAGTATGGGTAAAACATCCTGTCGTAACGATTGAGCAGCAATTGATCGCCAATTTGGTTTTTGAGAAATTGTATTTTGTGTCGTATTATTTACAGTCATTGCATTTCCTAAAAAAGCTTTGGTAGTCAGCAATTTCTTAATTTGCAGGCATACCCTGAGGGTGAACAGGAGTAAACTTTAATTAATTTTGTTCTTCATTAAAATCCTTGCAGGGGAAGGCGAGAAATTAGGGAAAAAACACCAAATCCAATCAAAAGTATGCCACTAACTGGGTTGATCCAACCAGACCAGCGCCGCAATTCTAATAATTTTTTAATAGAGGCAGTAAATGTACCTGCTACGATTAAGGGCGCTACGTAACCTGCTGTGTAGGAAATGAGCAAAATTGGACCTAAGATCAGGTCTTGTGTATTGGCAACCCAACCTAGCAAGCTGGCCAAAACAGGTGTGCTGCAGGGAGAAGCTACCAAACCAAAACTCAAGCCAAGAGCATATGCTCGCATTGCTGCAGGAAATTTTTGAGAAATCCAGTCTGTATTTCCAATAGAAGGCAATTGCAAAGGCAAAGCTTCTAGTAGATTTAATCCCATTAAAATAGCGATAATACTAACAATTACAGGCAAACCAATTCCTATTTGCCCGTAGACTTTTCCGACTAAAGCTGCTAAGACTCCCAAAGTGGCTAGAGTTGTTGCCAATCCGAAAGCAAACCAAGTTGACTGTACAGCTGCTTGCAAGCGTGTTTTTGCTTCATAACCGCCGATATAGCCAATAGTAATTGGTAGCATGGAAAGCATGCAGGGAGTGAGGCTGGTGAGCAATCCAGCCAGAAAAATTATGCCAAGACTTAACAGACTTAGGTGTGTCAGTTGGTTAAAGACCAGGGAATTGGCGAATTGTTCTAGTTGGTAAAGTTGAGTTTGCAAAGTTTCAAGCATGGGGTAATAGAAGGCTAAAATGCTTGCACTGCTTGAATATTAGCTTAATTTTGGTTGCCAGGGGTGGAAATTGAGACTTACCTATCCTGTGCAAATGCAGTGGTATGCGGTGAGGTTTAGACTGAGCAAAGATTATTATTTTAGGTTTGACTGTTTTCCAATGTAAATGGAGCTTTAGGCTTTTGGAGTTAGGAATTAATAGCTTGCAGTCAGTACTTTATTGACTAACTACAAGCAGCGATCGCGGATCTTTACTTTTCCGACTCGAGGAGTTATTTTACAATTCCAAAGCAGGTTTTGCCATCAAAAAAAAGCTGAAAGCAAACTCAGGCACTAAAGTACTTGGCTACCGGATGATAGGCAATAATCGCCGTTGTGGATTGCTCGGGATGAAGTTGTTCGCTTTCGTCCATATATAGATTAATTCTATCAGTTCTCAACAGCTGCAACTGTTTGTACTGATCTTGAATATTTGGACATGCTGGGTACCCAAAGCTATATCTAGAGCCCCGATACCGTTGTGCTAAGATATCCCGAATATTGTCAGGTTCCTCCGCACCAAAGCCCAATTCTCGTCGGATCCGCGCATGCGTCCACTCAGCCAGTGCTTCTGCCATCTGTACTGCCAAACCATGGAAATACAGATATTCTGTGTATTTATTTTCCAAAAACAACTGACGGGCGTACTCCGTAGCTACGTGTCCTACCGTTACCGCTTGCATTGGTAAGACATCAATAATTCCCAATTCCTTTGGAGCAAAGAAATCGGCGATACATAGCCTTTTTAAAGATTTCTGCCTGGGAAAATCGAATTTAGCTACTTCTTTTGGGTTTTTTGTATCTTTGCAGTCAATTTCATAAATGTAGAGGGAATTACCCTCCGACTGACAAGGAAAATATCCGTAAATCACTTGGGGATGAAGTAACTTTTCTTCAATAATTCGCTGTTTCCAATCCTCCAAAATTGGATATACCTTTGCCTGCAAAAAAGCTTGATACTCTTGTTTTGATTGTTCCTTTGGCTTGCGAAATTGCCACTGTCCTGCAATTAAAGCTTGCATATCCAAGTACCAAAATACTTCCTCCAGGGGAATATCCTGGGGTTGTAACAGTTGCGTTCCCCAAAAAGGCGGTTTAGGGCGTTCTATATCTACCGCCACCGCTTCCGAACGCCGGGTATCCAGTGGTTTAGTTTCCGCAAAAACTTTTCCTGGAGAAATTTCTGGGTCTGCTGCAGGCGTTTTGTGACCATTGTCCGACTCTTTTTCATCTGCGGCAAATTCATCCAAAAAGCCTTTGAGGTCGTCCCATTTCCCAGCAGACTTAGCTGGCATTAATTTATCCATAAAATGCAGGTCTGAGAAAGCATCTTTGCCGTAGATTACCTTACCTTTGTAGGTCTTCTGACAATCTTCGTAGACAAACTTGGGAGTTAGTGCTGCACCGCCTAAGATTACGGGGACAGTAATTCCCTTTTCATTAAATACCTGCAGATTTTCTTTCATAAAGGCAGTGGATTTGACCAGCAAACCGCTCATGGCGATACAATCAGCTTTATGCTTTTGGTATGCCTCAATGATATTTTCTACCGGTTGCTTAATTCCCAGGTTTATGACCTTGTAGCCGTTGTTGGACAAAATAATATCTACGAGATTTTTGCCAATATCATGGACATCGCCTTTGACGGTAGCAATGATCACTGTGCCTTTGGCATTATTACCAACTTCAGTTTTTTCCATGAACGGTTCCAGGTACGCAACTGCGGCTTTCATAGTTTCTGCTGATTGCAACACAAAAGGTAGTTGCATTTGTCCTGATGCGAACAAATCACCAACTACTTTCATTCCATCCAGGAGGAAAGTGTTAATAATTTCCAAGGGTTTGTAGATTTCTAGGGCTTTATCCAGGTGTTTTTCTAAACCTATACGTTCGCCATCGATGATGTGGCGCTTGAGAATTTCTTCAATGGGAAGATTTTCATCAACACCTTGGTCGCGTTTGGCTGTTACCCCTGCAAACATTTTTGTTAGTTCTGCTAAGGGGTCGTAAATGCAGACATCTCCTTCAAATTTGCGTTCATCGTAAATTAACTGGCGGCAAACTTCTTGTTGATGCTGTGCAATTTTCGACAGCGGTAAAATCTTACTGGCGCTGACAATAGCTGCATCCATTCCCGCCGCGATCGCCTCGTGTAAAAACATTGAATTTAGCACGATGCGTGCAGCTGGATTCAAGCCGAAGGAAACGTTGGAAATACCAAGAATAATATGACATTCCGGCAATTGTTGGCGAATGCGGCGGATTGCTTCTATCGTTGCTTTGCCGTTGCTGCGGTCTTCTTCAATACCCGTAGAAATGGGTAAAGCCAGCGGATCGAAGAAGATTTCACGGGCTGGGATACCGAATTCTAGAGCTTGGCGGTAGGCACGTTGGGCGATTTGAAATTTTTTTTCTGCGGTGCGTGCCATACCTGCTTCATCTATAGTGCCAATTACTACACCGGCACCGTATTTTTTAGCTAATTCCAACACCTTAAAGAAACGCGGTTCTCCATCTTCATAGTTAGTGGAGTTGAGAATGCACTTACCTCCAGCGACTTTCAAACCCGCTTCCATTTTTTCCCATTCCGTGGAGTCGAGCATCAAAGGTAATGTCACGTTATTAACCAAGCGAGAAACCAGTTCGCGCATGTCTCGCACGCCATCGCGTCCCACGTAATCCACGTTGACATCAAGGATATGAGCGCCTTCTTTCACTTGCGATCGCGCAATAGAAACCAACCCATCCCAATCTTCGGCGTTGAGCAGTTCCCGACATTTTTTCGAACCACTGGCGTTTAATCGTTCACCCACAATTAAAAAAGAATTATCTTGTTGGTAAGGTTGAATACTGTAAATTGATGCTGCAGCTGGTTCTAATCGAGGCTGTCTGACTTTTGGCTTCAGACTAGAAGCGATTTCTGCTAATTGTTGAATGTGTTCTGGACGTGTCCCACAGCAACCCCCAATCACTTGGACACCCAAATCTTCCACAAAATGCATTAACGCCATTCGCAGTTCCATTGGTGTCAGACGGTAATGCGCTTGTCCGCCAACATTTTCAGGCAAACCCGCGTTGGGAATGCAGGAAACTACGAAAGGAGAATGTTCGCACAGATACTTTATATGCGGCTTCATCAAATCCGGTCCCGTGGCGCAGTTGAGACCAAGAATA
The DNA here is from genome assembly GCA_000332255.1 of cyanobacterium PCC 7702. Lineage (GTDB taxonomy): Bacteria > Cyanobacteriota > Cyanobacteriia > Cyanobacteriales > Nostocaceae > Chlorogloeopsis. Next base: position 1,762,567 of record KB235926.1, read on the forward strand.
TCGATGGCATAAGGTTCCAAAATCGTCAAGACAGCGCTGATTTCTGTACCGACTAGCATAGTTCCCATCGTTTCCATGGTGACAGAAACCATCACTGGTCGTCGCTGGCCTTTTTTAGCAAAAACTTCTTCAATACCGTTGAGTGCTGCTTTGATTTGCAAGACATCTTGACAAGTTTCAACAATAAATAAATCAACGCCTCCATCCCAAAGTGCTTCTGCTTGTTCGGCAAAAGCGTTTTTCATTGTGTCAAAATCGATGTGTCCTAAGGTTGGCAATTTTGTTGTCGGTCCCATCGATCCGCCAACAAACCGTGGTTTTTCAGGCATGGAGAATTCAGCAGCAATCTGCTTTGCTAACTCTGCTGCTTTTTTGTTCAAGTAGTACGCTTGCGATGCCAAGTTGTATTCTGCTAAAACAATCGACGTACCGCCAAAAGTATTGGTCTCGATCACATCAGCACCCGCAGCGAGAAAGTCGCGATGAACCTTCGCCACTGCTTCTGGTTTGCTGTGAACTAAATACTCGTTGCAACCTTCGTACTCAGAACCACCAAAATCCTCTGCGCTGAGGTTTTGTCTTTGCAGATTGGTTCCCATCGCCCCATCAAAGACAATAACTGGGCGATCCGGACTGTGCAGGCGTTCTAAAAAAGAATAAGTCATATTTTCCCAGAAAATTTGCCTACTGTTGCAAGCTTTGACTTAATTTATTATTTTCCAAAATTTCCAGACTGGCGAAGGATTTTATCAAAACTAGCATTTGTTGATTTTTGAACTTTGGATTTTTGCTTAGTGCTTAGCAACTCAAGCAAAAGCGATCGCCTGGTCTTAGCAATCAACGTCATGGTTGGATTGCGCTCCAAACCAAGCTTGAAGAAATTCACTTTTAGGGAGCGCTCGCTCAGACGCTGACACGATCGTATCCTGAATTTTTCATTGCTTCAGGGAACGCAGTCAATAAGATTGTTGAAATTTTAGTGCTGTCTTTCCAAAAACTACACCACAACTTGACTAGCATTGATACTCCCCAACAACAATTATTTCCAAGGAGCAACAGCTAACAAATTTATCAGTTCTAAATCACTTCAACTCCAATCTACAGAACTTTCAATTGCTTAATTTTGGAGTATGAAAATCAGCACTACTTGACTCTCACTCTCCAAGAGCACCACAGCGAGAATCAAGGAAGCTTTAAGCAAGTTGCTTGGTGCAAATGTTTACCTGCGGTACGTCTTCAACGAACAAAACATGCATCTTGTGCACAGCGGATGTATGTGGTTCATTCACTTAGCTGACTCAACGACCAAGCTAGCAAAACAAACCAAGATATTTTTAACTTCATCAAAAAGACAAGCGCGGGTTTCTCTTGTTACGAACAGGAATAGATTTACTACTCCCCCGCGCTTTTTATATTTGTCTAGCCGTGAAAATCTGATGATTTGAAAAAAAGGTAGGCTTGTTTGTTGCAATTAATCAAGTTGACCATACCACTTTTCCTGGTTGAGGTATATCTACACTTTCCTCACTCAACTGTGCAAATTTTGCGACGATCGCATCCAGATTTTTCTTAGCATCGCCAAACAGCATCAGCGTATTATCTTTATAGAACAGAGGATTTTCAACTCCGGCGTAGCCACTGGCCATGCTGCGCTTCATTACTACAACGGTACTTGCTTTCCAAACTTCCAGCACAGGCATACCAGCAATAGGACTGTTAGGATTTTCTAAAGCACTGGGGTTGACAGTGTCGTTAGCACCAATTACTAGTACTACATCTGTTTTCGGAAAATCCTCATTAATTTCATCCATTTCTAATACAATATCGTAGGGTACTTTTGCCTCCGCTAGAAGTACGTTCATATGTCCCGGCATGCGACCGGCTACTGGATGGATACCAAAGCGAACTTGGACACCGCGAACACGCAGATGTTTTGTTAATTCCGATACAGCGTACTGAGCTTGAGCTACTGCCATACCGTAACCGGGAACAATAATCACACTTTTAGCACTGCGTAGAAGTTCGGCAGTATCCTCAGCAGTAATTTTAGCTACTTCACCTCCTGTGCGAACGCTAGCGAATGCAGTTTCAGGAGCGGTCTGTCCACCAAAACCGCCGAGAATTACGCTCAGGAAGGAGCGATTCATTGCTTTGCACATGATGTAGCTGAGGATAGCACCGCTACTACCTACTAAAGCACCTGTAATAATCAGCAAATCATTGGATAACATAAAGCCAGCAGCAGCTGCTGCCCATCCAGAGTAGCTGTTGAGCATGGAAATGACAACTGGCATATCAGCGCCACCAATTGCCATAACAAGATTAATGCCTAAAAGCGAGGCGATCGCGCACATTAGTAACAAGGCTTCCAATCCGGTGGAATTTCCCCTGGTCAAGAATAGAAAACCAAGCCAAACAGAAGCTGCGATCGCGCTCAGGTTAAGCAAGTGACGTCCTGGCAAAAGAAAAGGTTTGCTGCTAATAATACCCCGCAGTTTCCCAAAGGCAACAACTGAACCTGTAAAAGTAACAGCACCAATGAAAACACCGACAAAAATTTCAATTTGGTGGATTGTGGACTCCACTTGGGTCAAGGACTGCGATTGTTGCAGGTAATTGGCAATACCTACCAACACAGCTGCCATCCCAACAAAGCTGTGTAAAATAGCGACAAGTTCTGGCATTGAGGTCATTGCTACCCGAGAAGCCACCATCGCACCAATAGCTGCTCCTGGTATAACCACCGAAGCTAAAAGACCGTACGAGTTTGCATCCAGTGACAGGGCAGTTGCCACAAAGGCAATCAACATGCCGATGATACCGTAAATATTACCTTTGCGAGCTGTTTGTTGCTCGGACAATCCTCCCAAGCTGAGAATGAATAAGGCGCTAGCCCCGATATATGCAACCGTTAGTAGGTTATTTGTCATAGTTTCCTTCTACTTTTGGAACATCTTGAGCATGCGTTGGGTGACCAAAAAACCACCGGAAATATTTATTGTCCCGACTAAAATAGCGATCGCACCAAGGATGGTAGCCGATAAACTTGACCCACCAGAAAGTTGCAGCATACCACCAATGATGATGATGCCGCTAATGGCATTGGTGACGCTCATCAAAGGCGTGTGCAAAGCAGGTTTAACATTCCAGATCACTTGCCAGCCCACAAAGCAAGCAAGAACAAATACAGTCAAGTGAGACAAAAACGAAGCAGGCGCACTAATACCAATTCCCAACAAGGCTAATCCCATTAAAAGCAGCCACAGGTCGCTGCTACTACTACTTTGCCCAGACGAAGATAAAGAAGAAGTCTGAACTGCTGCTGCTGGTATTTCCCTGGCAGCAGGGCTAGAACTATCGGAAGACTCCTTCTGCTTGTCTTCTTGTTTGCTTGTCTTTGTGTCTGCGGGCACAACTTTGGGTGGCGGCCAGGTAATTTCCCCTTTGTGAACTACCAAAGCGCCCCGAATTACCTCGTCTTCAAAATTAATTTGGTAGTTATTTCCTCCACCCATTTCTGCTAACAGATGGTAAAGATTTGTACCGTAAAGCTGGCTTGCCTGTTGCGCCATGCGACTGGGTAGATTGGTGAGACCGACGATTGTCACTCCTTTGTAACGATAAACTTCATCAGGATGGGTACAAGCACAATTACCACCTTGCTCTGCAGCTAAATCGACAATCACCGATCCTTGCTTCATACTCTCGACCATTTCCTGGGTCACCAGTAAAGGTGCTCTTTTTCCAGGAATCAGTGCCGTGGTAATGATAATATCTACTTCTTTAGCTTGAGCTGCAAACAGCTCCATTTCAGCTTTGATGAATTCATCGCTCATTACCTTGGCATAGCCGCCCTCACCCGAACCGTCTTCTGCAAAATCCAGTTTTAAAAATTCTGCCCCTAAGCTTTCTACTTGCTCTCTCACCACAAGACGTGTATCAAAGGCGCGAACAATTGCACCCAAGCTTTTTGCTGTACCGATCGCCGCCAGTCCCGCAACACCAGCACCGATTACTAAAACTTTGGCAGGCGGCACTTTTCCCGCTGCTGTAATTTGCCCGTTCAAAAAGCGGCCAAAGTGGTTAGCGGCCTCGATAACAGCTCGGTAACCAGCCAGATTTGCCATTGAACTTAAGGCATCCATTTTTTGCGCCCTACTGATGCGTGGAATCGCATCCATGGCTAGTACCGTCACCTTGCATGCAGCTAATTTTTCCAGCAAATCCTGGTTTTGGGCTGGCCAGATAAAGCCAATTAACGTACTTCCCTCCTGCAAAAATTCGATTTCGTGTTTCCCAAAATTTGGATGCAACTGGGGTGGACGAACCTTAAGCACAATATCCGCTTGCGCCCATAAACTTGGAGCATCTGCAACAATACTGCATCCTGCTTGGATGTAAGCGTCATTTGTAAAATTTGCGTTTTCACCCGCACCAGATTCCACAAGCACGTTGAAGCCAAGCTTCATCAGTTGCTTGGCTGTCTCAGGAGTGCCTGCTACACGACACTCACCCGGGTAAACTTCCTTGGGAATAGCGACTTTCATAATCTGTCTTTTCTCCGTTCAACTTGAATTCCCTAGGCAAAAAGAGACAATAACTCGTTGAGAGTATGGATTTAAACATACTATTACAAGGGTAATGTTTTATATCTGTTACTGTCTTAATTCTTCACAACAAATCAGCATATTTCTATCAAATAAAATAAGTAGTTTATACCCATTTTCTATCCTTAGTAACATTTCCAAGCAGATGGTAATTTAAGCGAAGAAGGAGAAGCTCAAAAATTATTTACATTTTCGTGACGATTTATTTACGATTTATTTATAAGTGTGGCAATTATCAAATATTCTTTAAAAGATACCTAAATTGCAATTAATACCTACTCTCAGGCTTGAAAGTCTAATTTATTACTAAAAGATAACTATAAGTCCCATTGAGATTTTTGGGAGGTTTTCTAAATTGGTAAAATACCCAATAATCTTGCTACAGAATAACTAAGTAATTTTGAGTAATTGTGACCAGAAGCAAGGTATTTATGGAGACAAATTCTGAAAATGTAAACTTGATTAAATCCACCACTTTCAAGCGCAGGGAAACTTCTCTTGGCCGAGAGACGAGGTAGTTTTTTGTGCCTTCTGTTCACACGTTGAAAAATATAATAGCCGAACCTGATACGTCACAATCATAATAGAATTATTGCAAGTGCCAATTATTTATTATTTTGTTTGCGATTATACCGATTATTAAAAATAATCAGGGCTAAGCTCACTCCCTATAAGCAAAGAAGTAGTTTGTTACCAAAGGACTACAAATCTAACGACGAGGTTAAATCTGGGTACTTATATAAAGACTGCTCGTACCGAAAAGCTTGTTTTTGAGGAAGTAAAAATCTTCCGCCATAGCTTCAGCTTGGCGGAGAGAGCGTTAATGATTAGCCACCAAAGGGAGTTAGGCGCTTGATGGCGCGATCTGCTACATCTTTGTAGCGCAATTGACCGCAGAGTATTTTACCCATGATTTGAGGTGCAGAAGGACGTTTGACACCAACTTTATAACCAATACCAGGAAAACGATAAAATAGTCCAGCTAATTTTTGTGCCCAAGCCATATCAGCGCCCCATTCTTCATCGATCGCTTGAGAGTATTTTTCTAAAGCGTTAATATCGCCAGCTATGGCTCGATCAATTGCTTCTGCTGCTTTTAATCCAGTAAAAATCGAGGGACGAATACCTTCTGCAGTAAAAGGATCGACCACACAAGCCGCTTCCCCCGCTAAAAGAGCGCGATCGGTATGCAATTTTTGTTCTCCATTCCACAGACAAAGAGCATGACCGTACTGTTTGCAAACTTTTACGTCTAAACCAAAGGAATTACCGTACTCGTCTAAAATTTTCTTGAAGTCTTGCGGTTCGCCACCGATGAAGGTTCCAACACCAATAGAATAGCCGTCTGCCTTCGGGAAGTTCCACAGATAACCGTTTTTGACCAGACCAAATTCGAAGTGAGCGATGTGACCATTTTCTACTCGAGCTGGCGCCTCAGCTTCTAAGGCCCCGGCTAAACGGCGCTTGCGTTCTTTAAAGCCCAGCCATTTTGCCATTGGCCCTTTTGCACCATCAGCAGCAATTAAATACTTACCTGTAAACGAACCATTAGCAGTGTTTACTAGCCAGCGATCGCTTTGAAATTCAATCCCCGTAACTTCCGTATTGTCTTTTAGTTGTGCACCTTGTTTTTGGGCTTGCTGAATTAAAAAATGGTCAAACACTTCTCGTCGTACCATCCATACTGGTTCCGGGGTTTGAAGTTCAGCTTCCACCGGATCCCCCATTTTCCAAGTACAGCGAATTGTGTTAGCTTTGGCAGAAATTGCTGGGCTAAAGTCGAAGTCAAACCACTGAGCCACACTTGGCGATACTCCACCACCACAAGGTTTATATCTTGGCAAAGATTCTTTTTCCAGAACTAATACACAGCGTCCCCGCTTGGCTAAATGGTATGCAGCTGTTCCACCAGCTGGTCCGGCGCCGACAATAATACAGTCGTACATATGGCTGATTTTTTGCTCCTGATGATTGCTTAATTTTTATACTTTACCCTGAGATTACCTCACCAAAATTCAACTTGGATTTTGGCATCTACCGTGCAAAATTTTACATCTATGTCAACTCGTTTCAATAATTTTATTGTTATCCGAGCATCTTTTTTCTGATATTTTTAATGATTTTTCTGAATTTTATTATTTTTTAGCTCTTCTAATATTTCTCATATATTTTCGTTATTTCTATTTGTTTTTTCTGACATGGAAATTTATTTTTACCCTTAGCTTCTACTTTGTCCATAAGTCTTGAGTTATATACATGACAAACTTTTACACCAAGTCGAGGGGAGAATTTATAAAGTTTTAGTAAATTCCTAACTGCAAATTTATGTGTCAAAGCAATCAGAAAAATTCCATGACATGTTTTGTAAAAAGAGCTAAAAATGAATAGTTGAGAGTTTATTTGTTAACTCCCAACTGTTCATTCTTAACTAGATATGATGTTTAAAAACAAACGAATTCAGCAGCAATCGATTATACTGAGTTGCCAGCTATACTGGAAATGAGGTGACTTGATTTAGACAGTGGTTATGTCTTTTTCTTTTTCTGCTAGCAGTTCGTTGATTTTAGCAGTGTATTTGTCAGTCAATTTTTGTAGTTTTTCTTGCTGGTCGCGTGCTTCATCTTCAGTAATTTCTGAGTTTTTTTCCATTTTACGAATGGTGTCTAGAGCATCGCGGCGGATGTTACGAATAGCAATCCGCCCTTCTTCAGCATACTTAGCAGCAATTTTGACTAATTCTTTGCGGCGTTCGCTTGTTAGTGGAGGAATATTCAGTCGAATTACGGAACCGTCATTGTTAGGTGTTAGACCTACATCTGACATTGAAATTGCCTTTTCGATCAAATTCAAAGTATTGCGATCGTAAGGCTGAATCAGAATTGTTGTGGCATCCGGCGTACTGATATTTGCTAATGATTTTAGAGGTGTAGGTACGCCGTAGTAGTCCACCATCACCTTATCCAGCAAGCTCGCGTTAGCGCGACCAGTGCGGATGGTGTTAAAAGCTCGTTGAGTCGCCTCAACAGTCTTTTGCATCGTACTTTCAGCTTCAGCTAATTTCACAAGAACCTCCCACAAGGGTGCCGATCGATTCTCCCATGACTGCGCGGCGGATGTTACCCCGCACGGTTAAGTCAAAGACGAGAATAGGAATATTATTCTCCTTACATAAGGCTATCGCGGTACTGTCCATTACCCGCAGATCTTTAGCTAAAACGTGACCGTATGTCAGAGTATTGTAGCGCTTGGCGTCGGGATGGATGTGAGGATCGGCATCGTATATTCCATCTACTTTGGTAGCCTTGAAAATAACATCAGCTTCAATTTCTGCAGCTCTTAAAGCAGCAGTAGTATCAGTGGTGAAAAAAGGATTACCAGAACCCGCACCAAAAATAACCACCCGCCCTTTTTCTAGGTGACGAATGGCGCGACGACGAATATATGGTTCAGCTAACTCCTGCATCGCGATCGCTGTTTGGACTCGCGTTTGTACTCCTATTCGTTCTAGCGAATCTTGCAGCGTCATGGCATTCATTACCGTAGCAATCATCCCGATGTAGTCAGCGGTGGCCCTGTCCATCCCCGCCGACGCCGCTTTCACGCCACGAAATATATTGCCTCCGCCAACGACGATGGCGATCTGAACACCAGTAGCTACCACCTCTGCGATTTCCTGTGCTATTTCCTTGACCACTTCTGGGTCAATTCCATAGCCCATGTTGCCCATCAAGGCTTCACCGCTTAATTTAAGTAAAACCCGTCGGTAATGTGTTCCCATGAAATTACGCTTTCTGAAAAAATATGCAATTACCTCCAATTTAAGATAACAATACAGTGACTCTCTGTCTCTAGTTACGCCATACTATTGCAGTACCTGCAGCTTCTGTCTGTTTGGGATAAATTTCTTGACCTCGGAGCAAGCAAGCGATCGCTGTTTTGAAAAAATGCCTTTTTACACCCGAGGGATTTTCAGGGTTATCATCGATCAGTCCTTTGTAACGCAACACGCCATTACTATCTATTAAGAAAGCAGTTGGTGTTTTTCTGGCTCCAAAACTACGAATTACATCTTGAGTTGGATCCCAAAGGTAGGGGAAGTTTAACTTCCAATCTGCTGCCAAAGCTTTCATATTCTCAAAGCTTTCTATAGCTAGCTGACTCGCATCATTGCCATTGACGCCTATGAGTGTAAAACCTTGTTTGTAAAATTCCCTTTGAATATTTTTCAGTCTGTGTAAATACAATTTTACATAGGGACAGTGGTTAGACATGGAAATGACGCCAACAGCTCGGAATTTTTCTAAATAACGCCTGAGATGGTGTACTTGCTTGTCAATTCCGGGCAATTCAAAATCCGGTGCGTAATTTCCCACTGGAGTATCAATTATTTCTAGTACATTCATTTTTCCGACCCCTGGGAACTAAGAACAAAAATATCATTCTCTTCATTTAGTAAGCGTCATTTTCCGATTCCAAACTACCCTGTTAAGGGTACTTTCTATTCAATGATTTTATTAATCTATTTTACAATCGTAAATTGTGAAACTACTGAACATCATCCATACAAGTTTTAAATTAGACAAAAAAACAATCAGAGCGCGAAAACAAAAACCCTGCATTTGTAACTGCGGTAGCTGTTCTGTATCCAAGTGCCACTCAAAAGTAATGACAATGATGGGTGTGAACTTACCTGCAGGTCTCTCGATATTACTTATATTATTTTATACTATAAACAGGAGAACTTACTGAGGAAGGACAAAAAACCCCAGGAAAACAATGACTCCATAACTAGCAAGCTGAAATTTAGCCGAGGTAAGGGGTAAGACATCATTAGTTACCGAGATGTTAGCCAGCAAGCATTCGTGACAAACTACGATCGCTGCTCAGCTTGTACACTATTTGTGGGGCTAATTTTAACATTTGTTGCGCCAAGGCTTAATCTGGAGGGAACATTCATGACTGCTTCTATTTCCAAAACGGCGTTAACTCCAACAAAAACCTGGATGTGGCAAGGTTTTCCCATCTGTTATCATTCTCAAGGGAACGCTGGTCCGGCAATTGTTTTGATACACGGTTTTGGCGCTTCGTGGTTGCACTGGCGCAAAAATATTCCCGTGCTAGCAGAAAATTTTCGTGTTTACGCAATTGACTTGATTGGCTTTGGTGCTTCAGCTAAACCTAAACCAAATGAAAATATTGCCTACACAATCGAAACATGGGGACAACAAGTAGCAGATTTTTGCCGTGAAGTAGTAAACGAAAAAGCTTTTTTGATTGCTAACTCCATCGGTTGTGTTGTTGCTATGCAAGCTGCAGTAAGTAACCCTGACATTGCTTTAGGAGTGGCTTTGCTTAATTGTTCTCTCCGCTTGCTGCACGATCGCAAACGCAAAACTTTACCTTGGTACCGTCGTTGGGGAGCACCATTGCTGCAGCGCCTTTTATCTTTCAAACCTATAGGAGAAATTTTTTTCTCTGCAATTGCCAAACCGAAAACTGTACGCAAGATTCTTTTGAAAGCTTATGCGAATGCTTCAGCAGTAACAGAAGAATTAGTAGATATTCTGACTACACCAGCTAGCGATCCGGGAGCAGCAGCTGTATTTCTTGCCTTTACTTGTTATTCTCAAGGTCCTTTACCAGAGGATCTTTTACCACAACTGCCATGTCCGGCAATTATTTTGTGGGGAACAGCCGATCCTTGGGAACCGGTAGAATTGGGCAGAGAATTAGCTAACTACCCGTCGGTACAAAAATTTATACCTCTAGAAGACCTAGGACACTGTCCCCAAGATGAAGCTCCTGAGTTAGTAAACTCAATTTTACAAGACTGGATTTGGGAATGTACTAAATAGAAAAAGGATAATTTAAGGTTGAGATTGTTCCTCCAGCAATCCTCTTTGTTGCAACCAATCTTTACCAACTTGGATGCTGATATCAGAACCTAAATTACCAGTGCTTTCGACTCGTACTTCCCCAAAACCCAAAGTGTTGCGAATCACTTCCGCACTGTCACCATCTCCTTGCTGAGCAACAATGTGGGTTACTTCTAGAGGTTCGCCCCAGCTTTTGGCGATATAGACGTTACGATAACCAGCTTTTTCTAGAACTCGGATCAAAGGTCGGAGATTGGTGCGATCGCTGCTACCGGTGCTATCTTGAATTGCTACTCGTAAAGAGCCAGGATCAAAAGCTGGAGTTAGAGAATCCGTTGATGTTTTGAGATCGAAGTGTTGAGCCATCATGGCGCTAATGCGCTTTTTATAAGGCATCCAATAGCTAGCCTCAAATTCCTTTTTTTCGCTAAATCGCCCGGGTAACATTAACATCTGCATTTGGGAGCGATTAGTTCTGACTGCAAAACTGACCAATGCCAATAGTTCTTCCACAGTTAGGTTAGTATCTATATGCTCTTTCACAACATTGAGGATTTTAGGCAATTGGGTCAAAGTCACGGGATTGAGAGACTGTTCGATCAAAGCACGGATGACCATTTGTTGTCGCTGAATTCTGCCTATGTCCCCATTTTCGTCATGGCGGAAACGCAGAAGTTGCAAGGCTTTATCACCGTTAAGGTGCTGCTTTCCTTTCTTTAAGTTAATGTAGAGGTGTTGGGAATCATCTTGATACTTCATATCTTTGGGAACGTAAACTGTTACTCCTCCCAAAGCATCAATTAACTTAGCTACTCCCAAAACATTTATGCGCACGTAGCGGTCTATAGCTACCCCATCCAGGAGGTTACTAACGGTTTTTGCAGTTAAAGCAGGACCACCGTAAACGTTAGCAGCATTTATTTTTTTCATGCCGTGACCTTCTATTTCTACACGCGTATCTCTAGGAATAGAAAGCATGACTAATTTTTTCTTCTCTGGATCGAACCTCAGCAAAAGCATGACATCAGAAAGACCGTCAAAAGAATTTAACTGAGGTAGATAGCCGAGATGTTTGGTGTCTTCAGGAGCATTGGGAACGTCTGGCGGGAGTACGCTCATACCCATAACAAGGATATTGACCGGACGGGTGAGTTCTGAAAATTGCAGTCCACCTCCAGAAATGCGATCGCTATCAAAAACCGCTGCTTCGTCAGGACTCAGATTGGCTTGCATCAAGGGTTTGCTACTTAAAGATACTGCCAATAACGCTCCTGCGGTTGCCGACACCATAGCAATACCACTCATACCCACCCAAAACCATACCCAACGTCGCGATTTGGTATTTTTAATACTTTTGTCTGCGGATTTGGAGGGTTTAGCAGAGGGATTTCCTGGCGTCGAACTTCTGCGAATGGTCACTGGCTTCCTCACACTTAATTAACTTAACATCAATAATCCTTGCTAATTCTGCTTTCGAGTCAGCAGATCATCAACACATAACAGCTAAGTCTATAATTATCGGGCTAACTTTGGCACTTACGTGTGATCTAAAACACTTATACTTGAATTTCTCCTAACTTTTAAGACAATCTCGAGACTTTTATATGAAGTATGGCAATATTAAGTAGGTTTTGACCAGGGTAACGCCAACATCCACAAAAAATTAAGTCTAAATACGTACAGATATCTATCTAAGGTTAGATTCAAGATAAGTACTTGCCAATTATTCGCTCGGCAAAGCGGTTCAAACCTGGTAGGCGTCTTGACTGACCCCGAACCGTCAGAAAGATTAACCACAGACTGACTAAAAAATAGCCAGAGGTTAAGAAACTATTTAGGATAAGCAAGCGCATAGTGGCAAAATCTAAACTTGCAGCTCCAGTAGCTAACAACAGGTAACCCAACAGCCAGCAAATAGCTAAAGTAATTGACAGACGACAGGTGCTAAGTTGTTCCTGACTACCTTGGCGACGATAAAGAGTCCACAGAGAAGGGAAAAAGCCGATAATAGGAATTAAGTACAAAATTAATTGTATGGAAGAAGAAGCTTTTGAGTGTTCTCGGTCATGCTTTTCGAAAACATGGGAGTGCTTGCGTGGTGTTTTTTTGGAGATTCCACTGCAATCGGTTAGTTCAAAATCTTTCATGTTTTTAGTGCAATCCTAAATTAGAGGGATGAATAAGACTCAAGTGGTTAGAGATAATAAGCTTTAAATAAAGATTTTATTCTTTGTATCCCGCAATCGGCAGATGCAGACACGCAAGCTTTTTGACTGGTGGCAAACACTCACGCCTATAGCAAAAATAGGGGCGATCGCCCTGTTCGCTCCGTTGCTAGTACTTAATGGCTGGGCGATTTCAGTAATTTTTCATTACTTCCACTCGCTGATTGTCATTTTAGTAGGAGCCTCCGTGCTAGCGTTTCTGCTCAACTATCCTGTAAGTTGGATGGAGCGTCAAGGAGCCAAGCGAGAACAAGTTGCGATTTTAGTATTTTTACTGGCTTTATCGATTTTATTGGCTTTGGGTGTGACTTTATTTCCCCTAGCTCTAACCCAAGCTCAGCAACTAGTAGCTCGCCTACCAGAGCTAATTGACTCTGGACGCTATCAATTGATGATGTTGAATGAAAAAGCAGAAAATCTTGGCTTACCAATTAACCTTGATGCTTTAGCTGCCCAAATTAACGATAGAGTCAAGGGACAATTGCAGGCGATCGCCGGACAAGTATTAAATCTAGCGGTGGTTACCTTTACCAGCTTGTTAGATTTTCTGCTGACAATGGTTTTAACTTTCTATCTATTGCAGCATGGTGACGAATTGTGGCAAAGTTTAATAGACTGGCTTCCTGCTAAATTTCGCGAAGCGTTTTCGCAAACAGTACGCTTGAGCTTTCAAAATTTTTTCATTACGCAGCTGATTTTAGCCACTTGCATGGCCTCAGCCTTGATTCCAACCTTTTTGTGGTTAAAGGTACCTTTTGGACTGTTATTTGGTTTGAGTATTGGTATTATGGCATTAGTTCCCTTTGGTGGTTCTGTAGGGATTGCCTTAACTACAACTTTAGTAGCACTGCAAGATTTTTGGATGGGAGTCAGGGTTTTAATAGCCGCCGTTATCGTCCAGCAAATCTTAGAAAACTTAATCGGACCGCGAATTTTAGGCAGTTTTATTGGTTTAAACCCGGTTTGGGTACTAATTTCAGTTTTGACAGGAGCACGAATTGGCGGACTTTTAGGTGTAATTGTGGCAGTACCTACTGCTGTTGTGATTAAAACAGCTTTAAGTGCTTTACGCAGCTCTTCTGTGGTGTCTAATGAAGCAGGACAAAATATTGCTTCTGAACAATTAACAGACAAAGTTTCCGAATACCCGGAGGAATCTTATCGCAAAACGAGCGATACTGCTGGTGTTCGCTCTCTAGAAGTAAAGACGTCAGCTACGCCAGAAGCGTCTCCTCCCCCTGCTTAACCAACTGTTAACTAACTATACAGTTCATGCCTGCGGATCTACAACTGAACCCATAAATAAAATACTTCCCGTTTGGCGATCGCCAATTGCACAGAAGAAGGGACGATCAACAATCATTTGGAAAGGTTTGTGCAAAGGAACAGAACTTGATACAATCCCCACAATGGTGGTAGCAGTAGCTTCTGTTCCTTCTTCATTGACTTCTACCTTAGTCTTGTGTTTTACCTGGCTAATAGCAAGATTTCTCCCCATCCCTGAAAAATTAGCTTGATTGCTAAAAGCTTCGCCCATACCCAAAGCTTGGAGAGCATTATTCAGCACAATTTCATAATCGATGCGAAAACGAGGCAAGCGAATAAAACCTTCTTGTTCGCTCAGTTGAGATATCCATTTTTGCCAATTTTCGGCATTTAAGTTTTGATAAAAAGAGTTGAGGGATTGATTTGACTTTGGCAAGAAAATATATAAGCTAATATCACCCTTTTTACCATAAGGTAAACTAACTGCTTGAAATTGCTCGTTTTCATAATATTTATATTTACCCTTTTGTGACATCATCGGGTATTTTTTCTGTTGACCGGATTTTAAGTAAAAAGGATATGGTGAGGTTTGTTTTTTATCAAATTCGTGAGTCCATTTACCTTGGAAATATATAGCGTTAATTAAAAATAGTACTTCTTCTGGTTTTAATTGTTCAACTATCTTATTAATTTTGCCGCGAGTGTTTTCATAGACCCAACGATTAATAATTTCGGGTGCAGCTGGCTGTTGAAAATTTAGATTTTTTACTTGAGCTTGATAGAATTCCCGAGCTGTTTCTACGAACTGAGGTTTGAAACTAAAGTTTTCATTTCCCCAAAGAGAGTTAGCAATAGCAAGTTGGACTTGGGGTTCGGACTTTTCTAGCAGTGCTTTTAAAAAGGCGTTAGAAGAGTTAATTTCTGACAACGTTAGCCCTTCTAACTCCAGTGCTCGGGCCATAGCTTGCTGCGTACTGCCGGCAGCGCCATTGTAGAGCATGTCTAAGGCGATCGCTATACTAGCAGGTGAAATAAAAACGTTCTTATCGCCCTCTTGTGCCAAGATTCTTGAAAAAAGTTTAAAACCAAAGCGAGTGTTGGCAGTAGTTAGTTTAGTATTAGGCAAGATAGGTTTTGCAGGCAGGGAGGATGGCGATGGAAGCGGATGAGATTGGGCAAAAGCATTACTGCCATCACCGAGCTGGGAACATCCAATCATGCTCACGAACACAACGCTTGCAGCTGCCATAACGTAACGTCTGCCCAAACGCGCTGCGTAACGTCTTTGTAGGAAATTTTCCCAAGCGTTATTCAATTTTTGCTTCATGTTACCACACCCAATGCCAAAATTTATTTTTGACTATGGCATTTTAGATGGCACGGTCATTTAGTGGTTACAGTTTTGGCAACAGTATTCTCATGAATCAGGGAGTGCTGATTTTTCCCAGACTCCCAATTTTTGACGGTCAATTCCTACCTTTTCGGTACGGTCCACCATGCTAAAGCATAAGACTGGGTCGCGGTGTTGACTTGTTGGCGGAATTGAACGCGGATCTTGTACTGACCTTGTGCAGGTACAGGACAGAAAATATGCTCGACACTATCAACTTCGCTCACAGACTGACAAACAATAGCGTTATCTAAATTATTGTCATCAACTTTGAGAAGATATAAATCCAGATTGTTCAAACCGCGATCGCGAAATTCCTCTCCTGGGTCGTACAAATTATTTTGGTTTCGATCTTGCAATTCAACTAATCTGTCCCAAACTAAGGTAATAGCGACAAAACTATTTGGCTGTAAAGGTTTTGTCAACAAGTACTCTACAGATGCTCCCCTGTTGACAGTATAATAGTCCCAGCCTATAGCTGGTACGGGCTGAGATGCATTCCACTGACCGGCGCTAAATTGCTGGTAAGCACGAAATGCATTTAAATGACCTGCTCCCATTTGGGCGTCTAAAGGTATTTTTGGGTCTTTATACGCATCAGAAGATAGCCAATCTTGATTTTGTTTGTTAACTAATGTTCTGGTCATTCCCAAGCGCAAGCCATCGCCACGATCCTGAATTTTATCTGCACTGTTGAGCAAAACTGCTTTCATCACTTCATGCTGGCGAGAAGCAATACTCCAGTTTGGTTTTTTAGCTCGCAACTGTCTGTCGCCAAATTCTTGTAATAAAGCAACTGTACCTGTAACGTGAGGTGCAGCAAAACTGGTACCGGTAACTTTATTTACTTTGCCATCGGGATTAAGGGAAGGAATATTACTTCCAGGAGCAACTATAGCAACCGTACGGCGAGGACCTAAATTAATTTCTTTACCGGCTAGCCGTTGCCTTATCGCCTCGCTGGTGGCTACTAGGTTAGAAACATCCACTTTATTAAAAATTCCTCCCCGGCGAGAAGAAAAAGCCACGTTAACTCCGTTAAAATTATCGGTAGGAATCGGAATTCCTCCTTTTCCTTGGTTGCCTGCGATTGCGTACAAAACATTGTGAACGCGACTGGACCAGTCAATACATTGGGTCAGCAAGGCGTTGCCATCCAAAACCGCTTCCGGACGCGGATCGCGGTTCAAAGGCTCGCCAAAGCTAAAATTAATAGCACGAACGTCACCTCCATTTTGCAGGGCAATATGCTGTGCAGACAAACATTCCTCCGGCTGACCCAACTTATTAGAACCAACAGCTGAAGAATACAGTCGCGCTTGGGGAGCAATTCCGGGGAATCTCTTGTCTGTACTGACCATCACACCAGCAACATTATAGGCATGAGAATCAACACCAGTATTTGATTTGGCAGGAATGTCGCGTAAAAAAACAGCCGCTATGTTTACAGAGCGATTTTTAGAGACGGCTTTATCTATACCAAACTTACCTGGACGGCCAATTTCTACCTGACCGATGGCAATTTTGCGCCCTGTCAAATTATACGGAGTTTTGTGCAACCTCAAAGCATCAATGCCGTTAGTGCCAAGAGAAGTTTCTAAGGAAAAAGCAAACACCGGAACGCTCAAACAACAAGCACCCAGTCCCCAAACAATCCAAGTTAATTTTCTTTTCATAGTCCGGTTATTAATTAATTGCTACTGCGATCGAAGGCAAAAGCAAAGATGTGAGAGGTTACTAAAGTTTTGTTACAATACTTGCAGAAAAGGACGCTTGAAAATCCACTAGCCATGACCGAAACCCTATCTAAAAAGCCGATTGTAATTGCTCCATCTATACTATCAGCGGATTTTAGTCGTCTGGGAGAAGAGGTACGCGCCGTCGACGAAGCAGGAGCAGATTGGATTCATGTTGATGTGATGGATGGTCGTTTTGTACCTAATATTACGATAGGTCCTCTGGTAGTGGAGGCCATTCGTCCAGTCACAAAAAAACCACTGGATGTCCACCTGATGATTGTGGAACCAGAAAAGTATGTTGGCGACTTTGCCAAAGCAGGTGCAGATATTATCTCCGTTCATTGCGAGCATAATGCTTCGCCCCACTTGCACCGCACTCTCAGTCAAATAAAGGAACTTGGCAAGCAAGCTGGTGTTGTACTCAATCCCTCTACACCTCTTGATTTTATTGAATACGTGCTGCATCTTTGCGATTTAGTACTGATTATGAGCGTTAACCCCGGTTTTGGCGGCCAAAGCTTTATTCCAGAAGTAGTACCAAAAATCCGCAAGTTACGTCAAATGTGCGACGAACGCGGTTTAGATCCCTGGATTGAAGTTGATGGTGGACTAAAAGCCAATAACACCTGGCAAGTTTTGGAAGCAGGAGCCAACGCTATTGTAGCTGGTTCGGCAGTATTCAACGCTAAAAATTACGCGGAAGCAATTACAAGTATTCGTAACAGCAAGCGTCCGACACCAGAGCTAGTCGCAAAAGTGTAAATCACAGTCGTTCACATCTGAAAGACTTAATTGAGGTATTCAGTTAATTGGTACCATTGGATAGAAAGGAATGAAAACTTTTTGTGCAAAGCTACTGCTGAAAATCGCGGCGACTCATAAACAAGTGTCGAAACCCCGTAAGAAGTGATTTTGGCGTGATTCGCTTCTCTAATTATTAGCATGCTTTGTACTTACTACCTACCTGAGGTTGCTGTAATTGACTGGAAAGCAGCAACCAATTTTTTTGGTGTCCATAGATGGTATATTCGTAAGTGATAATAGATTTGAAGCGCCACAATATCATCAACATATCAGAACTTGGGTGCAAATTGTGGTATTTTTTAGCAAAATTTTGTCTGCGTCAAGGCGATCGCTACTACTTTACCAGTATCGTGCCAGGGCAGCGTATCTCACCATTTTTAAATTGTTGGCTGACAACAAATTAAAGACAAAAGGCGAAACAATGGTCGCTGCTAGTTATAACGAAGACATCAACAGCCAGCGACGATAGCTAGCGCACAAATATGTATTACTAAAGAACAATAGCCGATCAGTAATAGTTATTCAGTATTCATAACTTTGCTATTTCCAAAGTATGCTATCCACTCAACCTCAATTATTGCGACTTTCCCAAGGACAACTTCATCTTTTAGAAATTTGTCCCCGTCAATTTCAACATGCCTATCTAGAACAACTTCATTCTCCCACCGAACCAGAACGCCAAGAATATCGAGAATTGGGGAGTCGCTTTCACCTGCTAGTACAGCAGCAAGAAATGGGTTTACCAATAGATAGTTTTTTGCAAGCAGAACCGCAATTGCAAACTTGGATGAAAGCTTTTGCTGATGCTGCTCCAGAAATTTTAGCATCTGCTACTGATAGTTACATTTTCCGTGAAAGCGAACATTACCGAAGTTTACAAGTTCAAAATTATTTACTAACGGTAGTCTATGACTTATTAATTGCAGATAATCAAAAAGCCCAAATTTTCGATTGGAAAACCTATCCCCAACCACCAAATCAACGTCAGCTAGAACAAAATTGGCAAACGCGTTTATACACGTACGTACTAGCGGAGACCAGCGATTACCTGCCAGAAGAAATTTCTATGACTTACTGGTTTATCCAGTCTCAACAGCGACCGCAAATTATCAAGCTTAACTATAGCACAGCCCAACACCATCAAACAGGTGACAAACTGATGCAACTGTTGAGCAAGTTAACCGCATGGCTGGAAATTTACTACTGTGGAGAAGATTTTCCCCAACTACCGGAGGGTAGCAAAGCTTGTCAGTATTGTCAGTTTGCCAAGCGGTGTCAGCGAACTCATACCAACTTCGAAATGACCTCAGCGGTAAAGTCCTTCCAAAATGCGGTGGACAATAACCTATTGAATCTCGCTAGCATTCAAGAAGTATCCCTTGAAAAGAAATAGCTTATGGCTAATTAACTACAAACCACCTATTTTATAGTATGCTTTCACAAGAATTTGATGCGGTTTATGTCCGCGAATTAGGAATTGACGACATAGCCCCCGTTTATCATTTGGGAGAAGAATTATTTACCAGCGATTTATATCCCTATTTATATCGTTGCTGGGATGAGTGGGAGGTGATCGGACTTTACAACACCGATCCAGAATACTGCTTGGTTGCCGAAATTGACGAACAACTGGCAGGATTTATTTTAGGAACCATTATTACTAAAGCATCTTGGACTTACGGATACATTCTTTGGTTAGGAGTCAGTCCTAAATTTCAGCGACGCGGGGTCGGAGACAAACTGGTAGATACAGTTATTTCCCGCATGATTGAAGACGGAGCTAGATTCATGTTAGTAGATACGGATCCGGAGAATATACCGGCAGTTAAATTTTTTACTAGAAAAGGTTTTGGCAATATTCGCCAACATGTTTTCCTATCTATGAATCTCAGCAGGCACGAACATTATGGCAGACTAATTGATTACGAACGTCAAAAAGCTGAAAGAGCGGGTTACAGGCGTTCTCGTCCTATCCGTACCCGCAAACCAGAAGGAATTGCTGGCGAAGTCGCCCTCAATGCTTTAGTCAGTGAATCCCAGCTTGCTGATTAACAAAACTAGTTACCAATAGCTAACAGTTAATAGTTGATAGTTTATTATCATTAACCATTAGCTGTTAGCTGTTAATTATATGCAGTGGATTCTTGCATCAGAAGAACAACCACCAACGTGGTTTGTGCAAGCGGTGAAGCAGTACACGCCAACATCTAGCGGAAGCTTCGCAGCGCAGTTATTATGGCAAAGAGGTATACGAGATGTTTCGCAGTTAGCAACTTTTGTTAATCCCAAAGTTTATCAACCAGCTAGTCCGTTTGAGTTTGGACAAGAAATGCAGCTAGCGGTGGAACGCCTGCAAAGAGCATGGGAAACTTGTGAAAAAATTGCAATTTGGGGGGACTTTGATGCTGACGGGGTTACTTCTACGGCTGTGCTGTGGGAGGGGTTGGGACAGTTTTTTACCCCGAATGTGCAGTTAGTTTATCATATTCCCAACCGGCTTGTGGAATCTCACGGTTTGAATTGTCAAGGCATCGATAATTTAGCCAAACAAGGCTCGACGTTGATTGTGACCTGCGATACGGGTAGTACAAATATTGATGAAATTATTTATGCTCAAAAACAAGGAATAGATATTATTGTTACAGACCACCATACTCTACCACCGCAACGTCCGCCAGTAACTGCTATTATCAATCCCCGCTATTTGCCTTGCGAGCATCAATTGTTTAATCTTTCGGGAGTGGCGGTAGCTTATAAATTAGTGGAAGCTTTTTATCACACCTTGCCAAATGTTCCCCGCCAACCTTTGGAAGAATTGCTAGATTTAGTAGCTATAGGATTGATTGCTGATTTAGTAGAGTTGAGAGGAGATTGCCGCTACTTAGCACAGTTGGGAATTGAGCGACTGCAAGCAGATTTTCAGCAACCTCCATCACTGCGGCACCGTCCGGGAATAGGGAGACTGTTAGAGTTGTGCCAAAAAAGCGGCGATCGCCCTACAGATATTTCCTTTGGTCTCGGACCTCGTATTAATGCTGTCAGCCGTATCCAAGGTGATGCTAGTTTCTGCGTAGAATTACTGACTAGCCGCGACAGCCAGCGTGTCTGCGAATTAGCAGAAAACACAGAATTAGCCAACTCTCGGCGCCGCTGTTTGCAAAAAGAAGTAGCCGAACAAGTCAAGCAAAAGCTTAACCAAATGGACTTGTCTACCACTAGCGTTATTGTCTTGGCGGATTCCCAGTGGCCTGTTGGTGTTTTGGGCTTGGTCGCAGGGCAAATTGCACAAGAAACCGGAAAACCAACAATTTTGTTAAGTACAGAAACAAACACGCCTTTTTCTTCTGCTATCGCCCGTGGTTCTGCTCGTTCGGTCAACTCAGTTGATTTGTACCAGTTGGTAAAAAACCAAGCCCATCTTTTGCATAGCTTTGGCGGTCATCCTTACGCTGCTGGCTTAAGTTTACCGGTTGAGAATATTCCCTTATTTACCGAGGCGATTAACCAGCAACTGCGACAAACTTTAAAAGGTGCAACGCTCACACCCACAATCCAAGCAGATTTAAAAGTAAAAGTGGCACAGTTGGGAAAGGAATTATTTTTGGAACTGAAGCTGTTAGAACCTTGCGGAATGGGTAATCCCGTTCCCAAGTTGCTGATTGAAAACTGCTGGTTTGAAAATGCTTGGCATCGCCATCAACAAGATTGGCGAGGCGAAAAAATACAATACATCAAAACTGAGTTTGACATTCGAGACGAATCGACAAAAAATCCTTTTCCTGGAGTATGGTGGGGACACTATAAAGAGGAATTGCCACCAGGTCGGTGTGATTGTATTGCAGAGTTAGATTACAACAGTTTTAAGAAACGTTATGAAATTCGATTAATTGCTGTACGTCCCAGGCAAGTTTGTACAAGGATAACTCACCAATCTATACAAATCTGGGACTGGCGCAATATTTCTACTTACCCCACTAACTGTTGTGAGGTTCTGATTTTCAAAGAATGTCCTACCAGCTGGGACGATTTGCGGGTATGGTTGAGGCGATCGCTTCAACAGCAGCAACCTTTGGCGATCGCCTGGTCACAACCGGAACACCGACCACCTGAAGAAATTTGGTTAACTTTGGTAGGAATTGCTAAATATCTCAGTCGCACTCATCAATTGGTCACTCGCCTGCAGCTAACAGAAAAATTAGGTATTGGTAATCTCTGCTTGCGTTGGGGTTTGAAAGCCTTAAATCATCTGGGTTTTGCAATTCAGCGACAAGACCACCGTGACTTGCACTTTAGCCAGCACGGGACGATCAACGTAGCTTTAGCACAAACGGCGATCGCCCAATTTTTAGCTGCTGTCCGTGAAGAACAATTTCAGCGCGAATACTTTGCCAAAGTACCTCTAGCGACCATTATGGCCATGGCCTCCCAGTTTGCAAGCAATCAAGATTATGCTCTTGTTTAAATAAAGCATTGATTATGCTTGTCTATTGGCACAAGAAGAGGATTCTCAAAGCTGGGATTCAATAAAGAGTCTCGTAATTTATCGTTATAAATCAATTCAGGAGCTTGAAACCGTCTGCCAGAGTACTGAAGACCTGCTGTTGTATTAAAAATTATATTCTTTGCCGCCACCTTCTAAATGCCTTGGAACCTTCCTATTTGAATTCCTCAAAATAATTCACTTTTTTAATTTTAAATATGAAATAAACGACGAAAACCCGTAAATATTTTTCCTTCCCAATCCAGTTGTTACTTTTTCGTTTTCAATTACCCTATTGCTAGCAGCGAAAACCACGATACTGCTTTCACATCTGTATTTTCAAGCTTTTTTACTTGCAACTATCCAGACGAAAATATCTCTAGCTAAGCCCAGTTCCAGTCCAGCTTCGAGTTATATGTGGTCTCCTACTGATTGCCAGAACTCTCTGATTTTGCTAAGATTTGCTTTTGATTCAAATTACATGTATCTGCAAAAGAATTTTTCTCTGCCCATAGCTGTTGGTGATGCCTCATAGAAGTAATTAACGTGACTTTATGCACATGCCAACAATGCAAAATGGATATACCATAGTAGAAATTCTCAAAAGCTAAACGGGCACGTCTCTCCAAATCAACATTTCTATTGGGAGCCGCCTGCATTGCCAAAATTAACCTGATACAGCGCACTGGAGAACCCCAAGCGATTACAACTGGGGCTTGGAAGTGTTTACTTGTTAATTTGGCAACATAAATATCCCTAAAAATACTATCACCAAGCACAAACAAGCATCTGCCGGCTTGGAGGATGCTAAAACTAAGGTTATAGTAAGAAACACTAGTCAAATGCAAAGGAGAAGACTCGACCAAATCACCGCTATTTGTAGTCAAAATCCCCTCTTTTTACTCATTTCAATCTGGACATAGCTAAATCGATGGCTTGAAACTTTACGGCTGATGACTGGTTTATATAAAATTTAAATTACCGAAACTTGTCACTATATAGAATTGAGTTAGTCAAAGCCAAACTAAATATCAGGTAATTACAGGTAATTACTAGTGCAATTGTGATGCTTTTGGGAAAGCACCATACAAATACCGTAAATTGAGGTAGCAAGTTGAGGATGCAGGAGGCTTCTGAAAAAATAAGGCAGTATTTCCAGGACAATTTCAGGGAAGATTAAAGATGAAAAAAAACTATAACTAAACGGTAGAAAGCTGAAAGGCTTAATTGCTAGATACGCCAACAACACAATTATTCCAGTTAATATACATGAAACAAACTGCAAAACGACGGTACTCGCTGCTACAAGTAGCTTTAATTGGAGGAGCGATCGCTTCTACAGCTACTGTGTCTGTATTTGGAACAGTTTGGTGTCGCTCTGTTCGTGCAGCACTGCAAGATAGCCCCAAACAGATAGTCGACCAAGTCTGGCAACTGGTCAACCGTGAATACGTAGACGGCTCATTTAACAATAAAAATTGGCAGGCGATTAGACTCAGCCTCTTGAATAAGGAATACTCTTCTCAAGAACAAGCTTATACTGCCATTCGCGAAGCTTTACAACAGCTAGGCGATCCATACACTCGATTTATGGATCCCAAACAATATGAAGCCCTGACAAACCAAACATCCGGAGAAGTGTCAGGTATTGGGATTCGCATGGAAATGAATGAAAAAACCAAGCGACTAACTGTTGTAGAGGCGTTGGAAAACTCGCCAGCGATCAAAGCGGGAATCAAACCTGGAGATCAAATTTTGGCGATCGATGGAAAATCTACCCACCACATGAAAATAGAAGATGCTTCTAACTTAATTCGGGGCAGAGCAGGTACAATTGTGACCTTGCGCTTAGAAAGAGAAGGTCGCAATATATTTGAGTTAAAACTAACACGAGCAACTATTGAAGTACCTACAGTGCGTTACGCTCTCAGACAAGAGGGAAATCGCCGCATTGGTTATATTCGCTTGCGAGAGTTCAGCGCCCACGCTTCTGAGCAAATGCGCCGAGCAATCCTAGATTTGAGCAACAAAAAAGTCAATGGCTTTGTTTTAGACTTGCGAGGGAATCCTGGCGGTCTGTTGCAAGCAAGCATCGAAATCGCGCGAATGTGGTTGGATAACGGTACCATAGTTCGCACTGTAGACCGCAAAGGAACAAGTGACGAAACAAAAGCCAACCACACAGCTTTGACCAACCGTCCCTTGGTTGTGCTTGTAGATAATAACTCTGCAAGTGCAAGTGAAATCCTTACAGGAGCTCTCAAGGACAACAAGCGAGCGATCGTAGTTGGCAGTCAAACTTTTGGCAAAGCCTTAGTACAATCAGTACACGAACTTGCAGATGGTTCTGGCGTCGCCATCACAATTGCCCACTACTATACCCCTAAAGGAACGGATATTAACCATAAAGGAATTTCGCCTGATATAAAACTTGATTTGACAGAGGAACAACAACGTCAGCTAGCTTCTAATCCCAATTTACTGGGAACTGACAAAGATCCTCAGTACGCCCGTGCTTTAGCAGTTCTCTCTAGCAATTATTTTGCCCGACCTTCGCAAAATCAAACCTCTCAAAAACCTGTTAGCACTCGAGCTAGTGACTTGCAATTATAGATTGCTTGTGAATGGGAAATTGGGAATACTGAAAACTAAACATTAGTTGCAGTTGACGGTTAGTAGTGAACCAAAATCTACTAACCGTTAGCTTGACCAATTCCGAATCTCAAAGCTTGAATCCATATGAACAAAAAACTCATAGATGGAAACACCAGTGATGTCTTTTTACCCAGGGTATCACTGGTTATTCCTATTTATAACGGCGAAAAGGATTTACCGAGTTTGATTAATTGTCTTTTAGCTCAAACTTATCCCAAACAACAACTAGAATACTTGCTGGTAGACAACAACAGTAGCGATCGCACCCTTAGTATCTTGCAAAAAACTGTTGAAAAATTCCCCTTTCTTTTTCGTTTGGAAAAGGAAAACCAAATTCAAAGTTCGTACGCCGCGCGCAACAAAGGTATTCGTGCTGCTACTGGCGAAATCATAGCCTTCACCGATGCTGACTGTTATCCGCAACCAAATTGGTTAGAAATGCTAGTTGCACCTTTTATCAACCCTGATGTTGCGATCGTAGTCGGTGAAATTGTATCGCTTCCCGGGAAAAACCTGCTTGAGCAATTTGCTGCTTGTCAGCAGACTTTATCGCAAAAACACGCTCTCGCCCATAAATTTTGTCCCTACGGTCAAACTGCAAATTTAGCAATTCGGCGACAAGCGTTGCAAAAAGTCGGTTTATTTCGTCCCTATCTTGATTCTGGTGGTGATGCTGATATTTGTTGGCGAATTCAACAAGAAAAAATTGGGCGTTTAGAATTCGCTCCGGAGGCGATTGTCCAACATCACCACCGCAGTACTCTCCAACAACTAGCAAGTCAGTGGCGGCGCTACGGGCGTTCTCACCGTTATCTGCATGAGTTATACGGTGTAGATTTAATGCGGGAAGTTACGCTTTCGGAATGCGGTTATCGGTTAGCACGTTGGTTGTTAAAAGAATTACCAAAAGATAGTATCAAAGCTTTAGCCGGCAGAGCCTCTGTTGTAGACTTATTAAGTACTCCCATTGGCTTGTTTACCGCTAGAGCGCGTACTGTTGGACAAAGAAAAGCCAAGTTACCAGAAAAAGCAAAAATCATCGAGAGATTGTAATCAATTTGGTTATTTATTAAGTATTGCTAGAAAATTAAAAATTTTCGAACCTGCACCTGACTCCCTAGTTTTTCTACTTACAGCTAAATTGTCCAATATCTAATTTTTCTTATTAAAAACTCGCCGGTAATAAATTACTGCTAATTATTTTTATATTTCACACTAATTTTGTGAAGAAATCACAGAAAATTTATAAAGTTTTTAATAACTAGACCTAAACTGGAAACTTAATTACTATCAATTATTCTCATCGTTGTTAAACAATGAATTTTAGCCAATTTTCTGAAGTTCAAGAACACCAGAAATCCAGATAAGTACACGTGATAAATGCAAAGCATTATAATAATGTTACTATTATTTTAAATTCCGCCTCTTGGGAGATAAGCATGATGTTTTGGGCAGACAGCACTGGTTTGCAAAGGTTTTATAAGGGTTGGAAAGTCTTGATGGGTCATAAACCCAAAGATGCGAAAACGAGATTGAGCGCATCTATTCAAAAAGAGCTCGAATGGCTGCAAGAATATATGTCCGTAGATACGGTCGCCTTTCTGATACCTGTCAAAAATCAGCAATATTTGACTGTGTACGCCACTATTGGACTGGAAGAAGAGATTGCACAGCAAATTCGTATTCCAATCGGACAGGGGTTTGCAGGTCGAATTGCTGCTAGCATGACTCCAATTGTAGTTAATGATTTCTCAAAAATAGAGATTTTCAGTCCGATTCTGCGCCAGAAAAATCTCAAATCCCTTGCAGGCGTACCAGTACCACTGGGAGAAAATCTAGTCGGAGTATTACACGTCGGTACTTACCGTTACTATGACTTTACTGAACGGGATCTCCACCAGCTGCAACTAGTTGGGTATCGCATTAGTTGGATTTTTAAAGATGCAGGATTTTTCAACGAAATACTAGGCTCGAAAATATTTGCCAACAGATGGAACAAGACCTACAATATCTTAACAACAAATATTGTTGGCTGGCTTTGCTGAAAACTTCGGTTCTGGAAAGGAAATAACCTGTGTTTTTTTGAGTTAACTTCATTACTAAGTTTGAAAACGGGCGAACTATTTAGCCTTTGGGAAACTAAGAACTTGAATCTATTGCTTTTGAGCACTGACAGACGGGAATAATTTTCTTGCCAGAATGTGAAATAATCTTAAGAAGACTGTTTTTGTCAGTAAGGATAGTTTTTGTCCATTTCTGATTCACAACAGGCCATTTATTTTCGCTAAATTGTAATTAAGGTTGAGGAAAGGAAACTTTATAAATGTCAGCACAACTGTTACTGGTAGATGACGAACCGGGATTGCGTGAAGCGGTAAAAGATTATTTACAGGAAAGTGGCTTCAGCGTTCAAGTTGCCAGTAACGCTCGCGAGGGTTGGGAATTGATACAAAAAAATGTACCTGACTTAGTGATTTCTGATATCATGATGCCCCAGGTTGATGGCTATCAGTTCCTCAAGCAGCTGCGCGAAGACCCTCGTTTTCGAGCATTGCCAGTGATATTTTTAACTGCCAAAGGTATGACCACCGATCGCATTCAAGGTTACCAAGCAGGTGTTGATGCTTATTTGCCTAAACCCTTCGACCCTGATGAATTAGTAGCGATAGTTGAAAACTTACTTGCTCGCCGTGCAGCTAAAAATCAAGTTACAACTGAAGACGGTGAAGCTCCTGATATTGCTGATTTAGCCAATCAAATCGCTCAAATCAAAGCACTGCTGACTCAAAAAAACGCGATCGCCCAATCCCCACCTCCTTTTACAATTGATTTAACTCCTAGAGAACAAAGCGTTTTAAATTTGGTAGCAGAAGGACTAATGAATAAAGAAATTGCCAGACGCTTGGATACTAGCGTTCGCAATGTTGAAAAGTACGTTAGTCGTTTGTTTAGTAAAACAGGTACTAACAGCCGTACTGAGTTAGTTCGCTTTGCTCTCGAGCACGGTCTGGCCAAATAGACAATACCAAGCTTTATCTTGTTTGATGTGGCTTCTAACCACAGCATTCTTTCTTGCGACGATGAGAAGCCACATTTTTACTTTTTTGGGTAAGTTACTGCAATTTGTAGATATAGACCCACTAGAAATAATTACAGATAATTCCGATTATTTCATTTATTTTTATGAAAATTTTACCCGCTCATATCTCCAAATACCTAATTGCCTGTTTGCATAGCCAAAGCCAAGGTCGCTGTAACCACAATTGCGTCTTTTTCTGAACTCTAAGTAGCTGTTTGTCCCAGATCCAGCTTCAACTTAGGATGTTGAGAAAACTGGCTGCTTTCTGCTTGTGACAACACACAACGCTACTGCGGAATTACAGCTTTAATTATTAAGCAGTCTCGTGAGAATTTCTCAGGCGCATTAACTGGCGTCGCATTTGTGGCGAGGCTTTCAGTTCGGAAATTTCTTGCGCTTTCACAGAAGCTTGCAGAGTTTCTAAAAAATCATCAGAACCTTCCGTCAAAGCATCTAGTAAAACTTGCAACAATTGCTCGCGATCACCCAATAAACTTTTTTCTTCAATCAATCGAAACTTAAGATGTATTTCACATTCATAAACACCCACTTCAATATTATTTATCTGCCTTGGTAATACTTTAGAGTTCATAGTTGTTAGGATTCCTTTTAGTGTATCGCAATCAAGGTGAGGAAGCTATATTTTCAGCAAAAATTATTTATGTTTTTTTACATCGATAAACATTTGAACTAACTTTTTTCTCTTTTATATCGAAATTCGTATTTCATTTTGCTTCTCCTGACTATTTTTTTTCGCTAGACCTTCACTGTCAAGTTTTATGAACTAGGTTGAGATATCACAGTCAAAGCTGTAATTAAACCAAGCCATAACTATTATTCAGTTTTTAAGATTGTATACAATAAAGTTTCTGTAAGAACTTGTTCTAGCTTTTTAAAGGTTTTTACATCAACTTTATCTCCACGTCAATAACAGTTTGGTATTTTACTGAAAATTTAGTATTTTTACGTAAGTAGAATCGCTGATTTTTTCAAAATTAATGAAAGCTAGACGTTATTATGCCTTTCCTACGTAAAATTACTATATGTACTAATTTTTCTTTAAACAAGACAGAAAAATTAAGATAGACATAGTCATAGAAAAATAATTTTTTATTTTTGGGAAGACAATTGTAGACATAATGCTAGGAATTAGCCAAGTACCTGACTGCAGTTAGTTGTCGCTCACAAAACAAGCACGCTAGAAAGAAACCGGCAATTACAATTATTAGTTCCCTCATGCTCAAACAATCTAGTAAATGCTTCAATTTTAAGCAGAAATGGGGATAATGCAATCCGATCATCTGAGAAAAACTAGGTTGAGATTTTAATCTTTCACCCAGTTGTATGAGAACAATTCCTGGTGTGTAGGCAAAAAACTATATTACACCTCCTACTGCACAAGCATAAAAGCTAGCCGCGTGGGATATCCTGTTTGGAAGTACCCGAAAGTGCATTTTCGGAATTTCTAGCTGCTAGGAGGAACAGCCTGTCAAACTTATCAATCAACCTAATTTTCATCAGTGGAAGTTTATCGCTCTAGCCATTGATTGTAGGGAAACGTACAGGTAAAACCGTGGGAAAAGCCAGATCTGAAGATAGACAGACGCTAAAGGCGATCGCCCATGCTGACACAAAAGCATTGCCTTGATTTTGAGAAGGTTTTGGCGACCATATTAGCCAAAGATTTTCTGGGATTCAAGCTCAAAAAAACATCTGCGGCAAAAGGTAGCGGCCGGATTTCGTTTTGTGTCGAGCCGCGCTTGGCATTAAGATAGAACTATCCTCACCTCAAAAAGTAAAACCTCTGAGGGATGATGAACTTGCCCGCAGCATCTTTATAGTTTTGCTTGTAGTCTATTTACACAAAAAACTGCTGTAATTCCCCTTTCACAATCCTATGGACGAAAACCCTACTCTTCTCAAGTCCACAACTCGCCATATACGTATTTTCGCTGCTGAACTTGACCAAGACGGCGATCTGGTACCAAGCAATCAAGTTTTAACACTAGATGTTGACCCTGATAATGAACTTAACTGGAATGAAGATGCTTTGCAAAAGGTTTATCGTAAGTTTGACGAATTAGTAGAAGCATACAGCGGTGCAGACCTGACAAACTATAACTTGCGCCGTATTGGTTCGGAGTTGGAGCATTTTGTGCGATCGCTTCTCCAAAAAGGGGAAATCAGCTACAATCTCTCCGCTCGTGTCACCAACTACAGTCTAGGTCTTCCCCAAGTTGCTTTTGAAGACAAGCCAAGTTGATTCAAACAGGCTAGCTAATAAAAACAATAAATTCCAAATTTAATTTCTTACCTATCTTTGCTGTGGCTGTTTACTTTATTTTCAGCCGTAGCTTTTCTTTTTAACTTCTAGTTACTCAAACACTTATTTACTTACATTTCAGTGCCTTCTTTTTTTACTGTGGGAGGCATAAGGTAAGTTTCAGTTATTAAGGTGAAAAGCTAGCCCCAGACGTAAACCGAACGTAACAAAAATTACCTTTTGCCTTTTTGCCACCCTATCATTTTCCCTCGCCTTGACAATCACCACATTCAGTTTCCTTCTTCGTCAACACTCGTACTTGTCGAATTACATCTGAATATTTCTTCCGCATCTTTGACATGGTGTAAGGCTTTTTTCGTCATCTGGCTGTTTTGCAACAAAATAAGTTGGAACTTAGATGTGCTCGCCGGTAATGCTAGGAGGAGCATCAACCGCTAGTTGTTGGGATTTTTCACAAATTACATCACCAGGATTAGCAGTGCGGTGAATTTTTTTTTCTTTGTGATCTTCCATTACACTTTCACGGATGAGATATGTTAAATTTGCAGTTAAAGTAGCAGGCGTAGCAATAAACTTAGTGGTTTGGCAATAAGACATTGCTAATTAGTTACTACTAGCTATTAGCTGTCTTAGTCAGTTTACTAACACCTACCTACTTAACTTAAAAGAAATAACAGCACTATCTCCTGTTTCGGAAGGAGTAACTATACTTAAAAGTTAAACATTTGGTTATGATAGCGTTATGGTTCGATGGCAGATTGAATGTTAAATTGCTCTCATGATGGAGCAGCCTACAAAATTGTAAGTGGACTGAGGATTTCATTTGGAGAGCCCGCCTTGGTTTCTCCTATTGTTAATTAAAACTACGAGCCAAAATTTGGATAAACCGAATCAAAAAACATCTGCGGTCTGGAGTGCCGCTCACTACCAGTAACTTTGAAGAAATTGCCAATCGCTTTCTCGGTAAGAAGACTATGGAAAATGATGCGGCCACGCTCTACTGCCCAAATGAACATTGTCAGGCCATTAATCCCCTTAGCCACAAATTCTGCCAGCGATGCTCTACACCTTTACCTAAACGCTATCTTTGGGCAGTAACAGCAGATAATTTCAGCCTTGGTCGGTCGGGAGAGTTACTAAACAACCGGTATTTAATTGTCAAGGGCCGCATACTTTTAGATACCAAACCCGCTGATTTACCACAAACACCAGCTCCGGAAAAATTGCAGGCACTCAGGCCCTATTTAAGACTGATTTCCTACCGCTTGCACTTACCACAGGTATACGGAGTACTAAACCTTTCTCAACCAGAGCATCAACAGGAAGAAATATTACTGTTAGAGAAAGCGCCGCTACAAATAGATAGATCGATTCCTTTGGAAGTAGATTTATGCCAGCAGCTCCTGGTCGCTTGGCAAGATGCAACATCGATGCGCCAGCTAAATTGGCTGTGGCAAATAGCCCACATGTGGCAACCTCTAGCAAGTGAAGGTGTTGCTTGTAGCTTGCTTGCTCCGGAATTGTTAAGGGTAGAAGGCTCGCTGGTGCGATTGCTGGAATTGCGCGCAGCTGGGGATTCCAAACCAGAATTATCTGAATTGGGTGAGTTTTGGCAACAGTTGTTACCGAAAACGAAACCAGCGATCGCAGAATTTGTCAGCGAAGTTTGTCGCGGTTTAATGATAAAAGATATACAAACCCCAGAGCAATTAGTCAGAATTTTGGACAAAGGACTGGCGGAAGTTGGCCGATGGCAATCTTCCACCGTGGCAATTGCCACCAAAAGCGATACAGGTCCAAGCCGCCAGCGCAACGAAGATGCTTGCTATCCCCCCAGCGGTAGCCTGATCAGCAAACCACCCCACTGTTGGGCTTTGACAATTGTCTGTGATGGTATTGGCGGACATGAGGGGGGAAATGTGGCATCAAATTTAGCAATTGAAACCATTCAGCAACAAATACAGGAACTGACTAAAATTCCCTACGATCACATAGATCCCATCCTTCTTTTGGAAGACTTGCAACGAGCAGCAGCCGTTGCCAATGATAAAATCAGCCAGCGTAACGACAACGAAAGCCGACAAGGGCGCCAGCGAATGGGAACTACTTTTGTTCTGGCTTTACCTATCGCCCATGAAATGTACATCGCTCATGTTGGCGACAGTCGCGCTTACTGGATCGCACCACACGGTTGCTATCAAGTCACCCTCGACGACGACGTTGCTTCCCGCGAGGTTCGCCTGGGGTATGCTATTTACCGAGATGCCTTGCAACAGGGTGCTTCTGGCTCTTTAGTACAGGCTTTGGGAATGAGTCCTAGCAGTTCGTTACACCCTTCAGCCGAACGTTTTATAGTTGACGAAGATTGCGTTTTTCTTCTCTGTTCAGATGGTTTGAGTGACTTTGACCGGGTAGAACAATACTGGGATACGGAAATTTTGCCACTTTTAGAAGCAAAAACGGATATAAAAAACGTCGCAGACAGGTTAATAGAAATTGCGAACACTTTAAACGGGCACGATAACGTTACCGTTGCTTTAGTACACTATCAAGTAAAATACTCGGAACCAGAAACCAAACTGCAAAAAGTTTTGCCAGAAGTTGCTAGTATTATTCCGCCAGCAACAATTTCCCTACCCAAAACCCAACAAATCACGCCAGAAGCCGAGCGCAAGCAAAAAACTCAAGTCATACCCGACACAGCACCCAGTAAACGTCCCCGGGTACCACTGCAGTTAGTGATTCTTGTGATTGTGATACTATTCGGTGGTTTTGTATGCTACTTGTTGCGTCAAGGAGGATTTTTAGGAAACAAAACTTTTCATTTTCCTTCTGTACCAGTTCCAAACCAAAATCCTCCTAGTTCCTTACCAGCAGGAGCATCTACAAACAACAACGACCTGCCTCGAGTAATTCAAGTCACGGCAGAAACATCATTTAAGACTGTTGATTCGCCTCCAAAAACAGCGATTGTTCCCGCTGGTAGCGTTTTGCGGCGAATCGAACAACCTATAGAACAAACAAATAATAAATCATGGATATACTTGCAGGTCTGTTCTGTGGGAGAAGGTGTAACTTCTTCATCTACAAATCCATACAAAAAACCTTTATTGAAACAGGGACAAACAGTTAGAATTCAGTTATCTGAGTTGAAATTGCTGCCGTATTTGTCTATCCCTACAGCCGAAGTCGCCAACCGATGTCTTGCTAATAATGCCGGTACAACTTCTAGTGAGGGAGTACTTTTGCCATCTAGCCCTACAGTTAAGCCTGAGAACTAATGCTCTGCCATAGGATTCTACTTCTAATGATAGCAGCGAATCAAAAGTCGATAAACTATTAAAAGCCTGAATTTATAAAATAGATACAGGTAATAGCCAAAATCAGCAGCTAAAACAGGCAAAATTTTTGGCCTGGAAGAATAATAACAAATTTTTATTTGAAATTTTTCTTTCATTCTACGTTTTTATGTAATGAATCCATCCCTGAACTTGGCAATCACCCCTCTTGTCAATACCGGTCCTGAAAATTATGCCATTTGCGTTTTTGAAGCTCCCTATCCTAGCGGTCATGTCATTCATGATTGCGTTTGGCATGCGGGCTTAACTCATGCTTGGCAAGAATGGCAGCAGATGTTTGCCCCCTACAGTCGCATAAAAATTTCTCCCGGCGTCAAGCCTCAAGCTCAAAACTTACTTTCTCAGGAATTGCTGTTTCCTGCTTCTGGTCAGCCGACCAATTATAGCAGTCGGCTGATGCAGTATTTAGGCGTAAGCCTGTGGCGTTGGGTTTTCGACGGTCCGATTTTAGGCTGTTTGGAACGCAGTAGCGGCATTGCCATGGGTCAAAATACACGCTTGCGCTTTCGATTGGAAGTTCGGGACCCGAAGTTAATTGCTTTGCCTTGGGAAATTATGCAGCGTGAAGTAGGTCAGTCTGCAATTTCCCTATCCCAAAATATTCTATTTAGTCGTACTATTAGTGAAGTTGAACGCTTACCGCGGTTGCAACTCGATCGAGATTTAAAATTTTTGCTTGTTTTAGGAGAAGATGATAACCTCAAGCTGGATAAAGAAGCAGCTATTCTAGAACAAATCCTTGCCAATAACTCTTTGGTTGGTAACAATTTGCAAGGATGTGTGCCTTGCAGCATGAAAACCTTATTGCAGCCAACTCCTCAACAGTTAATAAAGGAATTAGAAACCAAAGCTTACAACATTTTCTTTTATGCCGGTCACGGATTAACAGGACCTGATGGGGGATTTTTATGTTTGCAAGCTAACAAGCGCCTCAATGGTATGGAACTAGCTCAGGTATTGGCGCGTACTGGTGTGAAACTCGCTGTCTTCAATGCTTGTTGGGGAGCCCAACCTGATGTAATTCAAGGCCAACCCATACCCTCTAGTAGTTTGGCAGAAGTACTAATTCGCAATGGCGTACCTGCTGTTTTAGGAATGCGCGATGAAATTGCTGATGAGGAATGTCATAATTTTATTCAAGTTTTTGTCCAGGCTCTGCAAAGGCGAATGCCCATAGATCAAGCAGTAGCACAGGCAAGACAATATCTGCTCACAGTCTACAGATTTAATCAACTGCCTTGGACATTACCGGTTTTGTACCTGCATCCAGAATTTGATGGCGAATTGATTAAAAATTACGACGAGGGAATTACAGAATTACCAGAAACTTCCATCCCCGGTCTTGCTTCCTTGTTTCCCACAGCTTTTTTAAGGTCAGCTGGCATTGTGTATGTGCTGCAAAACGGTATCACTCGTATTGGTCGCACGGCAGATAATGATATTGTCATTCCAGAACCATCTGTTTCCAGGCGCCAAGCGGAAATTATATGTCGCAACTCGTTTACAGGCAATACTCCCGTACGAGTCTATTATTTACAAGAAAAGTCTACCTACGGTACAACCTGGATTTTGAACCAGAACGGTTGGCAACAAATCCACCGCCAGGAAGTGCCTTTGGAACCGGGAATGCAACTAAAGTTTGGTAGTATGAAAAGTCACCCTTGGGAGTTTATTATTGAGAATTCTTAAGTTCTTTGAGATAGGGAAGTTGTTATTTACAGCTAGCTGCAGGACGTAGCTCAAAACTATCAGAATTAATGGAGAAAAATGAAGTTTCCCGTGCGGAAATTAAATATAGACGGCTGTAGCTGTAAGTAACACAAATTAATTGCTCGGGAGAAACTCATGTTTAACAAAGCTAACGAACCAGAAGATTTTCAAATTTTACCTTCTCAAATTCGTCTGGAATTTTTGGAGGCTCTGCTGCAACCAGAGGATTCTACTTATCCTTGGAATCCAGCTGCACAAGAGTCAGAGGAATATTTTCTCCAACGAGAGGAGGAATTGGCGCTCAAAGATCTCCTTGCAGACGAACTAGCTATTCGCTCCCAAGCTTTTTACAACCAGCTCGATACGCTGTGGAATTCTCTCGCTTCATACTACAATTGCGATACAAAAAGCAACATAGTGGCAAAATTACAAGAAAGTTTGCAAAGCGTTTTCGCAGCGCGGGTACCACAAGAATGGTTGCAGGCGATCGCTCACAAAGCTAGCGAAATAGTTAATTCCCAGCACTCAATGGCCGAGCAATTAGTAAAGTGCGTTCAAGGTTTACTTCCAACGTGGGGAGAAGAAGATTTATTTGTTTTAGCGCGCCCCTATGCTTACGCCATGCGAAGCAACGAACCCCAAAAAACAGCACAAACTGTACTCGAAAGCGTGAGTGAGGGGGAATGGGCAAATTTATCAGAAATCGAGCAAGCAAGAATTAGTCTGGCGATCGCCTACTACGCTCTTGGCGAAATCAAAAGTTTTCAAACTCAAGCCTAAACACAACCAACACCGGTGGTAAGTAGTTCTCTTTCTGCAAGTAGCGCTGGTATGAATTTTTCGATGCAAAGCGCTATTTCCCGAGCAAAGAAAACATTTGAGCGCCTGAGTTGAACAAATCTAGCTTGCTTGTGGGTAGATTTCTGCTTGCCATCTATTTGGGTCCGAGAAAACGAGTGGCGAAATTGTTCTCCCGCGTCGGTGATAAAGCCCTGGCTTTTAAAATTGCTGCCATCAAAAAAGCATAGGACAAAACACCGACAATTACCAACAACAATCCATTGATCGTTCCTGTAGCGTTCCACAGAGCGTGCAGTCCAGCGGCGGTGAGATAGCCTACTAGTAGGATTTGCCAGCTTTTTCTCGGCTTGAGAACAGCTAATCCGATAAAATAACCCAGGTAGCCGCTGTAAGCCATATGTCCTGCTACAGAACCCAAAATCCGGGGAATTAACAGTTGCAATCCCGCCAGCTGACCCGCGCCGTCCCCTGCTTGGATGGCTACATTTTGAGTAATTTGCGGTACATACTGTCCCAGGGTTTCCAACAAAGTAAAGCCGACAGCGGAAGCGGTTCCCAGGAGAATGCCATCCAGAGGTTCCCAAACGCCGATATTTTCCCGCCAAGGCGATCGCAGTCCTTTACCGATAGCGCAGGCAATAAAAACAGGTAATGCTTTAATGCACTCCTCCATCAAACCTGCACCAAAAAAGTAACGAATAAGTAATTCCGTAAAAGTAATAGATTCCCGATCTGTAGGTAAACTACCGGGCAGAATACCGCGAAATACAAATATAAATAAATCTAGCAGAGGACTGAGCAAAATTATTATCGTTGTTAATGTTGAAGCCAGTAATACCCACCACGGCTTGCGCTTTCCGCACAATTGATAAATAAAATAGTAGGCGGCAAAAGCTATGTATGACCCGACAATCACTTGATTCGCTCGCGGATCGCCTACGGTTGCGAACATTAGTACCACAAAAACTACCGTAAGAATTCCTGGTATTAAATAAGCTTTCCGGGTGAGGTCTTTACCTGTGGAAATAATTGGAAACAGCTGCGTAAAGCTCACAGAAGAATCGGGAAGCACGGGTGCTTGGTATCCTGCTGGAGGTAAGGATGTAGCTTCGGCAAGAGATGAGATCGCGGTATGGGGAGGACTAACTGTATATTCAAATACAAACTCCGGACCGTCGTAGCCCAGGGTAATGCGATCGCCCGGTATTAATTGCTGACAGCCTTGCAATCGTTGTCCGTTTAGATAGGTACCGTTAGCGCTATTGAGATCGCAAACGATCCAGTTGCATTCACCATCATTGGACGAAGAAAGAGGACGAACCACCGCATGACGACGGGATACCATGCGATACATCATGGCATCCAAAACAACTTGACAGCTAGGGTCGCGTCCAATTATTACCTCTTTATTGGGAAACAGCGAATAGCGGAATTCTGACCCGTAAGCTGTTGTATTACCAGACACTAGTCGCAGAAATGCATTTCCTCTTGCGTTTTTGCCTGTCATTGAGTTGCGGGGTGGTAAGAAAATATGTCGAATAGTTGGCAGTAGGGTTTCATCCCGGCCAGAGCATGCTCAATACAACTATAGCTTTACTCTTTGTGGCACAAATAGAAATTAAAGAAATCAAAATAAAAACGGTTTTCTTTATTTATAGTTTTTGTGCTTCTTCCTTTCTCAATTTTCTTAATTATTCAAACCAAGAACTGTACCAGTTAAAACCAATACAGTTCTTAAAATTTTTCAGCCAGCGATCGCTCAACTGACTGCTGCCATTTGAGGATACTCGATCCTTGTACCCAGTAATTTCAAAAATTCTGCCAACCAACGAGGATGAGCTGGCCAGGCGGGCGCTGTCACCAAATTGCCATCAACTACAGCTTCGTTTACTGGAACTTCTACGTAGATTCCACCAGCACGGCGTACTTCAGGAGCACAGGCTGGATAGCCAGTACAAGTTTTACCTGCTAGTACGTCTGCTGCTGCTAACAGCTGCAAACCATGGCAAATAGCAGCGATCGGCTTGTTGGCAGCTGCAAAATGACGAGTAATTTCTAGTACCTTTTGATTTAAACGAATATATTCTGGTGCCCTTCCTCCCGGAACTACCAGAGCATCATAAGTGTCATATTTTACTTCTTCCCAGTTGGCATTCAAGGTAAAGTTGTGACCGGGTTTTTCGCTGTAAGTTTGATCTCCTTCAAAGTCGTGCACTGCAGTTCGTACCTTTTCGCCTGCTTTTTTGTGAGGACAAACTGCATCAACGGTATACCCCACCATTTGGAGAGCTTGGAAGGGAACCATGACCTCGTAATCTTCTACGTAGTCTCCCACCAGCATTAAAACTTTCTTTGCTGCCATCTTTATTGTCCTCGCTTTACTGCTGCAGAATTTATATTATCTTTGCATCTTTGGGGCTTTGTCTTTTGAGACAATATTTCTTAACTTCTCAAACCACCAAGAATTTTACTTCTATTTTAGGGATTGGCAAGCAGATTAAACTCTTTTAAAGCTGGTAGAAAATTTTTATTTTCGTGTCCGGAACGACTGAGTTTAATTAAAGCAAAACGTTCTAGGGGAGTTAGGTTTGTCCATTGTTCTGTTGAGATTGTCACACCTATTTCTTGGGCTTTTTCCTTAACGCTAGTTGGTACGCTGCTAACATTCATCCATGCAGGGTGAGGCTCAACAGGTAATTCTATGGCTGGCATGCCAGTACGTTGTAAAATTAATTCCTGGATATAATTTCGATAAGCTTGAATTTCAGACTTGCTGGTGCATGGTAATGCGACTAAATTTTGTCGCTCTAGTTGACTCATGCGTTTCCAATCTGACAACTTCAGCTTGATACCGCAGGTATCTAATTTATAACGCACTTGCATGGGTATGCAGCGTAAAGAGTCAACAAAATCGGCTTCAAATTGAAAAAAATTTGCCATAACTAACAGCAAACTGAAAATAAATCAACCCGAGAAAAACTAATATAGACTAACTTCTGATATTGGTACTGCGAATAATCCAATAACTAATTGATAAAGCAAGAATTGCTACTCCTAAACCGATAATATCCATAGCTGATACTTGTTTCAAGTCAAGAATAATAATTTTTCGAGCTACGGCAATTAAGGAAGTGACAATAACTAATTCTACTTGTAAAACATGTTTTTTGAGATAAGCTGTGATATTTTCTAAAATTTCTAAGGCTATTAAAATATTTAAAAACAGACCAAAGATTGTATAAAGTGTAGTACTAAGTTTTCCATAGGGTGCAGAAAATAATTCTTGGAATAGAAAAAAGCCCAAATCTCCAATAGCTGCTAAAATGACCAGCACCATAAAAAGAGAGAGAACTTTAGAGACGAGCACCTCTATATTTTCAATGAGGTGGATAAAGTTCTTATCTTTGCTGACTTCTCTAATTTGCTTAAAAAATTGTCGCATCTGCTACACCCCATAGAAAATAGTTTGACCCGGTCGGGAGGGGGTATTGTTAGCAGCTTATCATTAAATCAATAAGGAAGTTACATCAAGTGCAAGCAAAGCACGATCGCTCGTGGTGATGGTCTGTGTTAGGTATGTTGATAAACCCAGGTGTGGGGAATTTCTGCCGTGTTTACCTTTGCAGTCACCGGTACTAACTGTACTGCACAGGCTTTTAATTCTGGTTGGCCAGAGTCAGGACAAGATTGTGAATGGGTCAGAGCATTAGCTTCGGCGTTATCTGCCCACAGCGCTCCCCAGTGCATGGGAACAAAAACTGTACCGGGGGCGATCGCCTTAGTAATTTTGGCTGGAAACTGAGCCTGGGAACGGCGCGATCGCACTTCAATCAATTGGTTGTCACTAATTCCCAAAGTAGCAGCATCCTGGGGATGGATTTCAATAAAAGGTTCGGGGTGCAAGGAGCGAGTTTTTTCAATTCGACCGGTACGTGTTTGGGTGTGCCAATGTCCGTAAAGCCGTCCGGTGGTAAGTACGAAAGGATAATCTGGATCTGGTGGTTCTGCTAGTCCCTGCGAGTGGTATGCTGCAAAGCGAGCGCGTCCGTCGGGGGTGTGAAAGCGCCTGGAGGTGTAAAGGCGTTTACCGGTTCTTTGCCTAAAACAAGGAGTTTCCTCTCCATCTCGAGATTCAAAACTCAAAACACCTGTTTCGGGGTCTATGTAAACGGGTTCTGCTGGTTGCTGCGGATAAGGCCATTGAGTAGGACCTTGTGTTTGTAACAGCTGGTGACTCAATCCCGTCATGTCGCAAGGGCGATCGCGAGTTAACTGTACAAATTCTGCAAAAACTTCGGCCGAACAGGTAAAATCAAACTCTTTGACAAAACCTAATCTGCGTCCAACTTCGGCAAAAATTTCCCAATCGGGTTTTGCTTCGCCTGGCGGTTGGCGGAATGCTGGACATAAAGTGACCACTCGTTCGGAATTGGTCATCACGCCGGTTTTTTCACTCCATTGTGCGGCGGGAAGCAGCATGTGAGCGTAGGCAGCTGTTTCTGTCGGATAGTAGGCGTCTTGGTAAATGGTAAAAGGCGATCGCATTAACGCTGCTTGAGTTCGTTTCAAATCTGGCATACTTACTGCCGGATTGGTAGCAGCAATCCACAACAAGCCGACAGTGCCGTTTTCCAACCCGAGAATCATATCAGTTGCAGTCATACCTGGGGTAGCTGAAATTTGTCCTCGTTTCAGTCCCCAAAAGTCTTCTACTTCGGCACGATGCTGGGGATTTTTTACTAACCGATAACCAGGTAGCAAATGTGCCAAACCCCCGGCTTCTCTTCCTCCCATGGCGTTCGGTTGACCGGTGAGAGAAAAAGGTCCTGCTCCCGGTTTGCCAATTTGTCCGGTCATCAAATGCAGGTTAATAATAGTTCTGACCTTGGCCGTACCTTGGGTTGACTGATTTACTCCCATCGACCACAAAGAAAGTACCCGCTCTGATTCACCCCAGTAACGAGCTGCTGTTTCTAGATCTTCAACGCTGATACCGCACTCTCTGGCTACCACTTCTTGTGAATAGTGCCGAATCACCTCAGCATAAGCGGAGAAGTTGCTGGTACATTCATCGATAAAACCAGCATCAATGTAGCCCCAGCGCATTAATAAATGAGCAATACCGTTTAACAAGTCGATATCCGTACCGGGGCGAATCGCCAGATGAAGATCGGCTGCTTCTGCTGTAGGTGTGCGACGGGGATCGACCACAATCATTTTGACTTTGCGATTCTTTTTGCGGTACTTTTCCAGGCGGTTGAAAATAATGGGATGACATTCTGCTGTGTTAGTACCGATTAAAAACACACAGTCGGTTAGCTCCAAGTCGTCGTAACAACAGGGAGGACCGTCTGACCCAAAGCTTTGGATGTACCCAGCGACAGCGCTAGACATGCACAAGCGAGAATTAGCATCAAAATTATTGCTACCCAAGCATCCTTTGAAAAGTTTTTGGGCAATGTAGTAATCTTCAGTCTGAAATTGTCCGGAACCATACATGCATATGGCTTCTGGACCTTGGGTGAAACGCACGGTTTGAATTTGGGTCTTGATAATATCGAAGGCTTGATCCCAGCTGATACGTCGGAACTCCCGATCCAATGATTCTCGTACCATTGGGTAGTGCAGTCTGTTTTTGTCCAAGGATTCGGCGATCGTAGCACCTTTGACACAAATCATTCCTTGATTGGATGGATGAGATTTATCGCCCCGCACTCGCCAAATAGGATTTCCTTGACTATCTCGATGTGTCGCTTTTCCTGGTTGTGCTGGTGGGGATACTTCTAGTCCACAACCTACACCGCAATAGGGACAAAGTGTTTTGATAGATTCAGTCATAGCAGTTAGTGTTGCCGCGTTTACGGACTTTGGCAATTTTTAAATTCTTTTAGGAATGGTTGCAAAAGTTGCAATGACAATTGCAAAATTTTCAAAATTCCAATTCATCAAAAACTTTATTTTGTCTATTTTTTAATAGGCATACTTAAACACTTTTGCAAATATTAGATAGGAAATGAGACACTAAAAAAGTTTGTATTGATACATTTTCCTGGTGAGAACGGGTTATAGATATTATTTTTTGCTATGTAATTTTATATCTCTCCATTAAGTGCTGATTGCATCTAGATTTTTGGTTGCATTTGTCAAGGAACTTGTCACCAGTTTTTGACTTCTCTCAAGGACTGTATATTGTTGACAAAAATAAAAGTATGCTGGCAAGTCCACTGACGAGAATAGCGAGCTTTGGATCTGTCAAAAAATCAGTGATTTTCAGTTGATATTTTGACTGCAATTAATAGTTCTATTCCTCTGCAAGGATAGCAGGAGGCTGAGGAATACTTTCTGGTGATTCATCTTCATAAGCAGATGCAAATGAACCTTTGGGTTCTTTAAGGAAGAACGCACACATAAAAGCGCAAACCACAGCCGCTAAACCCATTGTGGAAAAGAGCGTACGCGCGTCAGTTAAGCTGAAAATCGTCAGATAAACAACGCCTCCAAAATTACCATAAGCTCCGACATTGCCTGCAATTTGACCAGTAGCTTCCTTTTTAATTAAAGGTACGATACTGTAGGTGGCGCCGCAGCCAGCTTGGGCAAAGTAAGCAGCAAACATGGTGACTGCAATTGCTAACAGTAGGGGCCAGCTTTTGTTAATAAAATGTGCCATCAAGTAGCCAACACCAATTCCGGCACTGATAATTGTCATTGTCCACTTGCGGGAGCCAAATTTATCAGAAATTAAGCCACCACTGGGACGAGAAATTAAATTTAAGAATGGATAGGTAGCAGCAATCATTCCAGCTACTACATGTTCTAAACCGAAGGTTTTTTCGAAGAAGGCAGGTAGCATGGAAACAGCAGCAAGTTCAGAGCCGAAGTTGGTGACGTAAGTAAATTCGAGTAAGGCTACTTGGCTAAATTGATAGCGTTCGGATGGAGGGTAGATTTTCTTACCAATTAAAAGTTCTTTATTAACTTGATAAGCTTTGTAGGTTTGGTAAGCAAATAATCCTGCTAACAAAAACCAAACCAGGTACATCTGGCTTTTAGTTAAAAAGTGAATGTTCTTTTGTTCCAAGCGCCAAGCTAATAAACCCAGGGCGAAAATTAAGCCAAAATTCGAGATAATCATTGCCCAGAAGCTTTTGACACTGGTTACTTCCAAGGCACCATTTTTTTAGGTCTTTTATAGACTTTGCCAGGAGGTGTATCTTGAACGCTGTGGTAATAGACGACGCCATAAATTGCTGCAACGATACCTGTTAGGGCGATCGCAAACCGCCAATTAGAAGCACCGCCAGTTAGAAAGCTAGCAGCAACTGCAATTGTCGGTAAGGTAAACTCTGCACCAAATGCACCAAAGTTACCCCAACCGCCATAAATACCTTGGGCGATACCAATTTCCTTGGGTGGAAACCACTCCGATACCATGCGGATACCCACAACAAAACCAGCACCGACGATTCCCATCAGCAGGCGACTGATAACTAGATGACTAAAATTCTGCGATAGTGCTGTAGCCAAGCAGGGAACAGCTGCAAACATTAGCAGCAGCGTATAGGTTCTTTTGGGACCAAAACGATCCAGAAGCATGCCAATGATAATTCGTGCTGGAATTGTCAAGGCAAGATTGCAAATACCCAGAGTTTTAATTTGCTCAGGCGTTAAATTTAGTTGCTTGCCAATGGTTGTGGCAAAGGGAGCAAAGTTAAACCAACAAACAAAGGTAAGAAAGAAAGCAAACCAAGTCAGATGCAAAATGCGGTAACGACCTTGAAATGAAAGTAATCCCTTGAGCATTAAAACCTTCCTAAGCTAATGATGGCATTGGCAATCGTCCTGATTAAATGGAGGTGTTTGCTATTCTTCCGAGTGAGGGCAGCGGCGATACAAAAAGTCAAGGGCGTAGTTTCGCAGGTCGTAGTACTGGGGATCTTCCATGATACGGCGACGATTGCGAGGACGAGAAAAGGGAATCTTCAAGACTTCACCGATTTTTGCAGCTGGTCCGTTGGTCATCATCACAATTGTGTCTGCCAGAAAAAGAGCTTCATCAATGTCATGGGTAATCATCAGCACTGTGACTTGGTGGTTGCACCAGATTTGTAGAAGTTCTTCTTGCAGTTCTTCTTTGGTAATGGCATCTAATGCTCCGAAGGGTTCATCTAGAATCAAAACTTGGGGGCGGATGGCGAGGGCGCGGGCGATCGCAACTCGCTGTTTCATACCGCCAGAAATCTGATGAGGTTTTTTATCAGCGGCTTCTGCAAGCCCCACCATTGCTAGGTGTTCTTTGACGATCGCTCGTTTTTGTGCTTGGGTTTTTTTGGGAAATACAGAATCAACCGCCAGATAAACATTATCAAAGACACTTAACCAAGGTAACAGACAATAATTCTGAAATACCATCATCCGTTCTGGTCCTGGTTCGGCGATCGGCTGTCCTTGCAAGCAGATTACACCTTCAGTGGGCTTGTTCAAGCCGGATACCATGTTTAGGAGTGTGGATTTGCCGCAGCCAGAGTGTCCGATTATACAGACAAATTCGCCTTCCCGCACTTGCAGGTTAACTTCCTCCAGGACGGTATAAGGACCGTCGGAAGTGGGGTAAATTTTGCTTACGCCCTTGATTTCGAGAAAATTTTCTGCTTTTTGGGTTTGAAGTTGATTGCTTTTAGTTTGGCT
Organism: cyanobacterium PCC 7702; assembly: GCA_000332255.1. GTDB lineage: Bacteria > Cyanobacteriota > Cyanobacteriia > Cyanobacteriales > Nostocaceae > Chlorogloeopsis. The sequence goes on from KB235926.1 coordinate 1,807,530, forward strand.
GTGAGTTTGGTTGATAATTTGCATGAGATGATTTGTTAGTTGTTAATTGCTGACTAAATAAATACTTCTTCAATACGGATTTGACGTTTGATTTCCAAGCTTTGGAGATACTCTATCGGTTGAGAAGGGTTAAATACTTTACCATCAAATAAATGAATGGGGTCATCTTGTTCGATATCGAGCAAACCAAGATCGCGTGCGGCGGCTCCAAATACATCGGTACGACAAACTCGCTCAATCACTTCCACCCAATTTTTAGGAAAGGGCACCAAGCCCCAACGTGCCATTTGGGTGACCATCCACAGCAATTCCGTACGGTTTGGACAGTTGGTTTGATGGAGATAAAACTGGTGGTATGTTGTTAAGTTTTGGGGTGGCATGCCATCGCCGCGGTCGTAGGGAGCGATAAAACCAGGACGGACGCAAGCAGGATCGATATCAAGGTACTGGGGACGGCAAATTAATTCCACAATTTCTTCCCGATTGCGGAGATCGTCGCAGTATTTGCAAGCTTCTAGCAGTGCTTTTACCAAGGCAACGTAGGTTTTTGGGTGTTTCTGAGCCCAGTCTTCTCGTACTCCCAGCACTTTTTTCGGCTGTCCGGGCCAAATTTCCAAGGCGGTAGCGGCTACAAAGCCTGCGTTTTCACACACGGCAAGATAGTTCCAAGGCTCTCCAGCACAATAACCGTCAATGATTCCGGCTTTGAGTTGTTTAACCATTTGCGTTGGTGGTATGACTGCCAGGCTAATATCTCTGTCAGGATCTATGCCACCAGCAGCTAGCCAGTAACGCAGAATTAAATTCTGCATCGCTGTGGGATGCGCTATTCCCAAAGTCAGAATGCGATCGGGATAAGCGTTAATTGTAGCTTTTAGCTTTTCGGGAGTTCTCACGCCTTCGCTGTACAATTTCTTACTCAAAGTAATAGCGTTAGAGTTGCGCGAGAGATTTAAAGCATTGACTACAGGAATGGGTGTTTTGCCACCAGCACCTAAAGTCAGGGCAAGGGGCATACCAGCCAGCATTTGTGCAGCATCTAGCTTGCCAGCAGCCACGCCTGTGGCGATTTCTGTCCAATTGTCGGCGCGGTTGAGGATAACTGTTTCCAGTCCGTAATTGGCAAAGAAGCCCTTTTCTTTTGCCACTATCAAAGGTGCAGCATCGGTTAGGGGCATAAAGCCAATTTCTAAGTGGATTTTTTCTAAAGTTCCAGAAACGGTGAGCGTTGATGCTGGAATTTGTGCTGCTTTGCGTTTTTTGAGAAGTTTTTGCTGGTTGAGGAAGTAAATCATTTCGTTGCGCAGGCGGTAGTAGCTGGGATGGTTGACTACTTCCAAACGCTGGCGGGGACGAGGAATAGGTACTTCCAAAATTTGTCCGATGTGAGCTTCTGGTCCGTTGGTAAGCATAACGATGCGATCGCTCAAAAACAGCGCTTCATCTACATCGTGGGTTACCATCACGCAAGTAACGTTGTGTTGGTTGCAGATTTTCATCAGCTGTTCTTGCAAACTACCCCGCGTCAGAGCGTCCAATGCTCCGAAGGGTTCGTCTAACAGCAGCAGCTTGGGACGTATAGCCAATGCACGAGCGATCGCCACCCTCTGTTTCATCCCGCCAGACAATTCGCTAGGACGTTTCTTCGCTGCATGACGCAGCCCTACCATGTCGATATGCTCTTCTACAATGCTGCGGCGCTCACCCTTAGGCTTATCTTTAAAAACTTCATCTACGGCCAAGGCTATGTTTTCCCGTACCGTTAACCAGGGAAGTAACGAGTAGTTTTGAAACACTACCATTCTGTCTGGTCCTGGTTCCTTGACTTCTCGTCCTTCTAAAGTTACGCCGCCAACAGTTGCTTTATCTAAACCGGCGATGATATTGAGTAAGGTGGATTTTCCACAACCAGAATGCCCGAGTAAAGAAATAAACTCTCCTTGTCTGATTTTCAGTTCAATATTCTTCAAGGCGATGTACTTACCGCCATTGGGAATGTCAAATACACGATCGACGTGGTCAACTTCAACAAAAGTTTTCATGTTTGTTAGTTGTTAATTGTTCTTCTTCTACTTTTGTTCTGCAGGTACCACTTTCCTAGCTATAAAAGCGACTAGTTTATCCAAAAGTAATCCCACTAAACCTACATACACAAGAGCCAATATAATCTCGCTCAAATTAGTTTCTGTCGTTGTATTGTAGGCATCCCAAATAAACGATCCAATTCCTATACCACCGACTAGCATTTCTGCCGCTACAATCGCTAACCAAGATAAGCCAATGCCAATTCGCAGTCCTGTAAATATATAGGGAACAGTTGCGGGAAAAACTATTTTCCAGAAATACCTAAATCCTTTTAATCGCAAAATCCTGGCCACATTTATATAATCTTGAGGTATTTGTTGTACGCCAACAATAGTGTTAATTAAAATTGGCCAGATCGAGGTAATGAAAATCACGAAAATAGCGGAAGGATTAGCCTGTTGAAATGCTGCTAGAGAAATTGGCAACCATGCCAGAGGAGGTACGGTCCGCAAGACTTGGATGATAGGATCGACGGCATTGTAGAGTAATTTATTAGCGCCTATAATAATCCCCAACGTTATACCGGTAATTGCTGCTAGCGAAAAGCCCGTACCAACTCTACCAAGGCTGTTCAGTATTTGCCAACCCAAGCCTTTATCCGTTTCGCCATTATCAAAAAAAGGATTAATTATAAAAGGATCCCATGTTTCTGAAATTGTTTCTATTGGTCCTGGCAATTTGAAATTAGGGTTTAAGCATAGCAATTGCCAAATTATCAGAAAAATGGTTATGGCTACTAAAGGAGGAATTATTTTTCTAGATACGATTTTTTTGAGATTGCTAATTTTCTTTTTCTTGACAGTACGAGTTCCAATAATAGCAGCCATGATTCTTTTTTCTCCAAGCAAGCCAGTGGGTTTTGAGGTATTTATGGAAAGCGAAAAAATTGGCTATAACATATTGTGTCTAGCCTGGAAAGTAATAATTAAACTTTCTTAATTTTTAAACTTTTTAGATATGCTTCTGGTTTTTCTGGATCGAATTGGACGCCATCAAAGAAAGTCTCTACTCCGCGGGAAGTGCTGGTAGGAATTTCCGAGTCAGAAACACCGAGAGCTTTGGCGGCTTTCTTCCACAAATCCTCTCTGTTGACCCGATCTACTATTTCTTTAATCTTGATATCTTGTGGTAAATAGCCCCAGCGAATTTCTTCTGTTAAAAACCAAATATCGTGGCTTTTGTAAGGATAGGAAGCATTATCTGCCCAAAACTTCATTCGGTACTGGAAGTTCTGTTGCTTGCGTCCATCACCGTAATCTATATTGCCTTTAGCCCGCTCTAAGATATCTGCAACAGCAACATTAAAGTACTTGCGATCGGAACAGATTTTACACATCTCTTCTTTGTTTTCGTTCGCCTCGCACCATTGTTGCGCTTCCATAATTGCCATCAATAGTGCTTGAGCGGCGTTGGGATTTTTATCAACCCAATCTTTGCGCATAGCAAAGGCTTTTTCTGGATGGTTTTTCCACAATTCGCCGGTGACAAGAGCTGTATAACCCAATTTTTGGCTTACTAACTGGGCGTTCCAAGGTTCTCCCACACAAAAAGCATCAACGGTACCGACTTTCATGTTTGCCACCATTTGTGGGGGTGGTACGGGTTCCAATACCACATCTTGATTGGGATCGATTCCGCCAGCTGCAAGCCAATAGCGCATCCACAAATCATGAGTACCACCGGGGAAAGTGATTGCAACTTTCATGACTTGTTTGTTGGCTTTGGCTTGTGCGGCGGCTTGTTTGAGTGCTTTGCTTTGCAAACCAACTTTCAAATCTTTTAGTTTATTGGCAACAGAGATTGCCTGCCCGTTAGTATTTAATCGTGCCAAGATGTACATTGGCACTTTATCATTAATGGTCATCAGATAGGGCATGGGACTGAGAATGTGAGCACCGTCAATGCCACCTGCATCTGAACCGATTTTGAGATTGTCGCGGGTTACAGGCCAGGACTTTTGCTTGCTTAGTTCAACATCTGTCATGCCGTATTTGGCAAAGAAGCCTTTTTCTTTGGCAATAATTACAGGAGCTGAATCGGTAAGAGCAATGAATCCCAACTTGGCTTTGGTTGTTTCTACTTTGGGAGCGTTAGCTACAGCAGTTGAATTAGCAGCTGGTACAGCAGGAGGCAATCCACCACCTCCTCCTGCTGTGGAGTTAGAGTTCCTAGAAGAGCAAGCGTGAGCTAACAAGGAGCTTGCTGCGGCTGCTCCTGTGGTAATGATAAATTTTCTTCTTGAAAAACTGGTCATTGGTTCTTTGGTTGGTAGGTAGAGGGTTCCAGGGAAAAGAGTATTACCTGTTGGGTAATCGTTAATTGCAATAACTGCTAACAATTAGCTAATGGGTGGCTAAAGCTTCTTGTTTCGGCTTGGCTTGAAAGTGCTGGATAAGTAAATCTCGCAGCACAGGTTGTAGATCTTCGCAGGGTATGCCTTTTTGTATGCAAGTTCCTAACCGGGCGTCTTTGCCGACTTTACCGCCCATGTAGATATCTACTCCTTCAACTGTTTTGCCGTTTTTGCGAACTTTGGTTCCCATCAGACCGATGTCTGCAACTTGGGGTTGTCCGCAAGAGTTAGGGCAACCTGTCCAATGGATTCGTACCTTTTGTGTGACTTCTAATTCTGTTTCTAGAGCTTGGATTGTTGCCAGGGCACGTTGTTTGGTTTCGATGAGGGCGAAGTTGCAAAATTGTGCACCGGTGCAAGAGATGAGCGATCGCGTTAATGGTTTGGGGGAGATGGAAAATTTCTCTAAGAGCGGCTCTGTTAAAAATAACACCAAACGCGAATCAGGTATATTGGGGATAATCACGTTTTGCTCCACGGTGAGCCGAATTTCCCCGTTGCCGTACACTTCTGCCAAACGTGCTATTTCAAACATATCCTCGGCGGTTAAGCGCCCGACCGGAACGTGCAAACCCACATAGTTTAACCCTGGTTGCTTTTGTTTGTATACCCCGATGTGGTCGCGTTTTTCCCAATCTATTTCATCTTTGGGTGCAGCAGATAACAATGGCTTGCCAAAGCGATTTTCTACTTCGCAACGAAACTTTTCTAGACCCCATTCGTCGATCAGCCACATCAGGCGGGATTTTTGTCGATTGGCGCGCAAACCGCAATCGCGAAATACTTCTAAAACTGCTCGACACAGAGCAACTACATCTTCTGGCGGTACCCAGGCGTTCAAAGGAATGGCTGCTTCACAGCGTTTGCTGGAGAAGAATCCTCCTACTAAAACGTTGAAGCCGAACCTTCGGGATTGGCAACCTTGTTGCGTACTGACTTCTCGAAAAGCGGGTATAAAAGCCAAATCATTGATTTCTGCGTGAACTGAGTTGTCTCGTCCACCGGTAATAGCTATATTAAATTTTCGTGGTAGATTGGTAAATTCTGGATTGCCTTCGCCTTTGTTGGTAATTGCATCTTGAATTTGTTGGACCAACTCGCGGGTGTCGAACAATTCCTCCGCATCCAGTCCTGCAACTGGGTCGCCGGTAATGTTGCGGACGTTGTCCATTCCTGATTGCACGCTGGTTAAGCCGACTGTACGGAATTTTTGAAAGATATCTGGTAAATCTTCAATGCGAATGCCCCGCAGTTGGATATTCTGTCTGGTTGTAATGTCAGCACTGCCGTCGTCACCGTAACGCTGTACTATTTCTGCTAGTACTCGCATTTGTTGATGCGTAACAATTCCGTTGGGTATGCGCAACCGCATCATGAACTTGCCTGGAGTTACTGGACGAAAGAACACGCCCAACCACTTGAGGCGATAATCGCGATCGCTTTCGTCTATAGCTTCCCAACCTAGTGAGGCAAATTTTTCTATCTCAGCTTTGACGGCAAGCCCATCTTTTTCTGCCTTTATTTTCTCAAACTTATTCAGGCTGGTGGTGGTCGTTGTTGCGTCTGTCATGAGTTAATTCTCATTACAATTTGCTGCTTTCAGAATTTTTTTCTGATACTTTTATTTGCTAACGTGCAGTTGCTGTTGCTCTCCTTACCCTCCTCGGGATAGAGGTTTGGAGGTTCGAACAAAAGTAGTATTAGTGTTTGCCCCCTGATTTCATGGCAACTTTTGTTAGTTCTTATTCAGATACCTTTACGTTAAGGTTGCAAAAACATAAAATTCGTATATATTGTTACGGAATATCAGTAAAAATGTAAAAAACGCATCCAAAAGATGCATTTTTAGCATAAAATTTCCTAAAAACTCAGCACCGGGCTTTTGAGAAAAGGGAATTGCAGATATCCTAAAAAGGAATATGGTTTGTTAAAAGCCAAAATTTCATAAATATAGACAAATTTGGCAGAATAAACCTTCTCAAAGGCACTGAATTTCCATTCCAGGGATTTTTGAAACCGTGAGTGATTTCAAGCAACTATTGCTGCAAGCAGAAACAGCACAAGACGCAGGTGATTGGCAATCGGTAATTCAATATCTGCGACAATTACTTTGGGAAGAAAATAGCAAAAATCAAGTTCGATTAGAAAATCAAGAAAAACTGTTGCAGCTGGCACTGGCAGTGCTTACTAAAGGAGATTTTCAGCAACGCTGGGAAATAGCAAAAGTATTTGCACATCTAGGAAAAATTGCCATCGCTCCGTTAATCGAGATTTTAAAAGACGAAGAGGCATCAGAAGAACTGCGCTGGTATGCAGTACGGTTGCTAGGACAGTTTCCAACAAAAGAGGTAGTAGCTGCTTTGATAGAATTTCTGAAGGCAGAAGATGATGAGGAATTGAGGCTGGTAGCTTCAGCAGCTTTAGGACAAATGGGTACGCTGGCCATCGACGTTCTCACAGATCTGCTCCAACAAGAAGATACGCGCTTGTGGGCTGTGCGATCGCTGTGTTTAATTCGGCATCAAGACACCATCACACCGCTGTTGAGCGTGGTAGAAGACCCGCAAATAGCTGTTCGCGCTGCTGTTGTTGAAGCTCTCAGCAGCTTTCGCGATCCCCGCGTCACACCAGTTTTGCTGAAAGCATTAGATGATGTTGCTTCTTCGGTAAGGCGAGAAGCAGTGCTGGGTTTGGGATTTCGCCTCGATCTGTGCAGTTGCTTAGATCTAGCGAAAAAACTCAACAGCAAGCTTTATGATATTAATCTTGAAGTTTGCGCCGCCGCAGCAGCGGCTTTATCTCGAATTGGCGGTGACGACGCAGCTAAGTACTTGCTAGAAGCGTTAATTAACCCCAATACTCCAGAAAAATTGCAATTAGAGATTATTCGTGCGCTGGGTTGGATGGAAAGCGCCAAGGCTGTGGAATATCTGCAAATAGCACTGAATACGGTCAACCAAACAAAATTGTGGCAAGAAATCGTTACCGTTTTAGGGCGAATTACTAATTTGCAGTTAACCTCAAGGGCCACAGAAATATTGTTGGCGGTTTTGCAGCAGAAACATCCAGCAGTTGAGCTTGCAGCAGTCAAAAAAGCGATCGCCCTGTCTTTGGGACAATTGGGCAAAATCGAAGCTGTTGAAGCTTTAATTGAATTGGCGACAGATACAGATGCACTGGTAAGACAGCACGCCCTTGCTGCACTCAAAAATCTGGCTCCAGAAATAGGAAAGCAGCGATTGCAGCAATTAGCAAACAGTTGTGCTTTGACACCAGATTTGCAACAAGCGGTCTTCATTGCTTTAGCCGACTGGTAGGCAACAAAATCAAAGATAGTGTTGTGAAATGATAATATTTGAATGTTAATTTTTATTTTGTTCAGAAAGCATTAAAGTTGTTTAGGATACGACAAGTCAAAACTCCCGTCTTTGAGCAAAAACACAATTTGAGATTCATGCCTGGCAAGAAAAAGGTAGATGTAACAAACTCTACTAAAATGCTACAGGAAATACGTTAAGTTAATTCCAGCCGTACATGTAATTCAGGCTACACAAAAATGCGACTAGAGCAGTTGCAAGCCTTTTTGGCGATCGCGGAAACCGGTAGCTTTCAAGGGGCAGCAAGAAAATGTGGTGTTACTCAATCGACGATCAGTCGTCAAATCCAAGCATTAGAAGGAGATTTGGGGTTGGAGCTGTTTCACAGGACAAGTCAGGCAAAACTGACCCTAGCCGGTGAACGGTTGCTACCCCGCGCCCGGAAAATATGTCAAGAGTGGCAAATAGCCACCCAAGAAATAACAGACTTAGTAGCGGGAAAGCAGCCTGAATTGTGTATAGCCGTAATTCATTCGTTGTGTGCGTATTACCTGCCACCGGTGTTGCAAAAGTTTTGTCACGATTACCCAGATATACAACTGCGAGTCACATCCTTGGGCAGCGATCGCGCTTTAAAAGTTCTCAAAGATGGACTGGTAGACATGGCCATTGTCATGAACAATCGCTTTTTGACCGCCGGCAAAGAAATGGTAGTAGAAACTTTATACGATGAACCAATCGAAGTTCTCATGGCAGCCAATCACCCGCTGGCGCAATACGAACGCGTTCCTTGGTCAGATCTGATTCGCTATCCCCAAGTAGTTTTCAAAGATGGTTACGGAATGCAACGCCTGGTCAAAGATAGATTTGAACGCCTGCAAGCTACGCTGCAAGCAGTTTTGGAAGTTAATACCCTAGATGCTTTCCGAGGAGTGGTGCGCCAGGGAGAATTGATCGCTTTACTGCCTTATTCTGCATTAGTAGAAGCACGTAAAGACCCAACGCTTGCAGTTCGTCCCCTCGGTAGCAGCAATGGTGGATTAGCCGACAACTCCAGCTTGACTCGCCGAGTTGTCATGGTAACTACTCAAGACCGGTTGCAAATACCGCCGATTCAGCATTTTTGGCAGTTAGTACGAGAAAATGTACCACCACAAATTTCTGTGGCGCGATCGGCTTGTTAGCAAAGAGTTAGCCCTTAGTAAGGACACTGACTACTATCTACTATCCCCCATCCACTGAGCAATTACCCTTGAGTGTAATGAGTGATATATTTCGGGAATTACTGAAAAAAATAGGTAGCGGTAACCACACGGGAGAAAATTTAACCCGTAGGGAAGCTGCTGTAGCGACTAGAATGATGCTGTTGGGCGAAGCAACACCAGCCCAAATTGGAGCGTTTTTAATCGCTCATCGCATCAAGCGACCGACAGGAGAAGAACTAGCAGGAATGTTGGATGCTTACGACCAACTAGGACCCCAGCTGCAACCAATTGCTTGTCAGCGACCGGTAATAGTCTTGGGCATACCTTATGATGGCAGAACGCGTACCTCTCCTATTAGTCCCATTACTGCTTTATTGCTAGCCGCCGCTGGTCAACCAGTGCTGATGCATGGAGGCGATCGCCTACCTACGAAATACGGATTGCCTTTAATAGAAATTTGGCAGGGTCTGGGAGTAGATTGGACCAGGTTACCGCTAGAAACAATCCAGCAGGTCTTCGAGCAAACAAAAATTGGTTTTATATACACTCCCCGCCATTTTCCCTTGACAAAAAGTATTTGGGAATATCGGGAGCAACTAGGTAAACGCCCACCCTTTGCCACAATGGAATTAATTTGGTGTCCCTATGCTGGTGATGCCCACATTGTTGCTGGATTTGTCCATCCTCCCACAGAAGCAATGTTTCAAACAGCTTTAACCTTGCGAGGAGTGAGAAAATTCACCACCGTCAAAGGATTAGAAGGTAGTTGCGACCTACCGCGCGATCGCACTGCAATTATTGGTTTATCTGCGCCGCAAAGGAGGGATGAACAATCCCCAATACCCATAGAAAGATTACACCTAGTTGCCCGGGAATATAATTTTTCCAGCAAAAATGTACCCTTGCTTGCTCCTGAAGAACTAATAGTACAGCTGCAAGGAGTTTTGCAAGGTATACCCTCTGAATTAATGCAAACAGCATTATGGAACGGCGGATTTTACCTGTGGCGTTCCGGTATTTGCAATAGTCTGCATTCAAGTCTAGCTAAAGCGGAAGAATTATTAGTTAGTGGTGCGGTAGCTGCAAAACTTCAACAACTGACTCAAACAGTTCAAAGTCTGTCTCAACTTCAATACCCGAAAATATTAACTTTTGAGTATTGATTACTCATTAACTATTAAGGTTAAACCTTCACGAGCAATTAATGCTTTTGGAAAAGCATATTTAATCTCCATTTGTATGCGATCGAGAAAATCGTCGCTGTCATCTGGATGATGGTGGGATATTACTAATTGCTTGGCGCCTGATGTCCGAGCCAAATCCACAGCAGCTTGCCAGTGGCAATCGCTCTCAGTCCTGTAAAATTTTTGGGGAGTAGTGGAATTGGCAATTAGCAAATCCACACCTTCACTAAGTTGTTTGATGTGTTCTTCTTCCAACTGACTTGCATTTTCGTGCAAATCGGTTACGTAGGCAACATTATAACTTTGCCAGCTGACTCGGTAACCAACGGATTTTTGATTTTGGTTTATTAATGCTGTTGTAACAGTGACATCATCTATTTTCACAACCTTACCCGGTACCAAATTGTGGAAATGCAATTGAGATTGCATCTCCTGTAAAGGATAAGGAAAATGTGGTAACAGCATTTGATCGCACAAACATTGCTTGATGGAAGCTCCGTTGGAAGCTGCTGTTCCGTAAATGTGAAAGCAGTTTTCTGGGATAAAAGCTGGACCGAAAAATGGAAATCCTTGAATGCGATTTGACTGAGAGTTGGTGAAGAATAAATGAGCTTGTAGTGGCCTTTGTAATTCCAGCCAGCTTTTTCCTAAGATACGCAAACCCGTACCTCCGTCAAAAACCAATTTTTTATCGGCCACTTGCATTTCTACGCAGGCTGTATTACCACCATAACGGTTGGTATTCGTGCTCGAGGAGGCGATTAAACCCCTAATACCCCAGAATTTGACTACAAATTCTTTCCTGGGATTGGAAATGGGAATGGTTTGCTTATCGTTTACGTAATTTTGGGGTTGTGACAGCTCAAAATTTGACATCTTTATTTGCCACTAGGTCTTACTGAGCAGGTCATCGCAACGCCGAACTTCTAAAACGCTGTTCTTTTCGTCCACGATGACAACAGTCGGAGAGTAATTTTTTAACTCTTCGAGATTTAACTGTCCGTAAGCCATTATAATCAAGCGATCGCCACAAATGCCCAGACGTGCCGCAGCTCCATTTAATTCAATTGCTCCTGAATAAGCTGGAGCTGGTATCGCATAAGTAGTAAAGCGCTGACCGTTAGTAATATTTACTACTTGTACCTGTTCGTAGGGCAATATGCCAGCTTTTTCCATGAGAATTTCATCTATACTGATACTACCCACGTAATTGATGTTAGCTCCCGTGAGAGTGCAGTTATGAATTTTTGCCAAAAGAAGCGTGCGTTGCATTACTCGGTTTAGATAGCAAAAGAGTAAACATTAACAAATTAGGAAAGTTTACTAGGAAGCCACAGTCTAAGCAAGAATGACTCCGCCGATTGCTAACTTCCTGTACTCACAGCGTTTCCATAAAAACAGGGTGGCTTCCCAATGACAATTGCTAGCGATGTTTGAAATATAAACTTGAATTTCCTGCATCGCCTTGAAAATAAAAGCAAAGCACCCCGAACTTTAGATTTCACACCTTGTAAAGTTGTTTTTAGCCTGTCTTTTGGGAAGCAGACCCTTCTGGGGCGTCTGCGTTTTCATCCTTTAGCCTTCACATAACTGAAACTACTGGGACTTTTTGGATAGTTTCAGTTCGACTTTTAGCCTCATTTGCTTTTGGCTTTGATACATTTTTCCACCAGTGGTATAACCCGATCGACATCTTGCCAACCAAGAATTTCCGTTACCTTTTTCTCCAGATTTTTGTACGTGCGGAAAAATTCAGCAATTTCTTCTAATCGGTGTGGGCCTAAATCTTTAATGGATTTGACGTGGGTGTAACGAGGATCTTTGTCAGCTACACAAAGAATCTTCTCATCGCGATCGCCACTGTCTATCATTTCTAGCATACCAATTGGTCTAGCGGCAATTATGCACCCCGGAAAAGTCGGTTCGTCCATAATCACCATACCATCCAACGGATCGCCGTCATCAGCTAAAGTGTTAGGCACAAAACCATAATCGTATGGATATTGTACTGATGAATAAAGTACCCGATCTAAAGCAAACGCCTGTAGTTCTTTGTCAAATTCGTATTTATTTTTACTCCCACCCGGAATTTCAATCAAAACGTTTACTAAACCCGGTTTAGGTTGAGCAGGAATACGGGATAAGTCCACAATCACACTCCTGAGATAATGGCAAAACACGGGACCCTTATTGTTTGGCTCCCCTGTAGAATTTTAGGGCCAACAGGGGCACATCCGGAAAAATTCAATTTCTGCCCCTGACCACTTATTAGCAATTACACCAGGAAGTAAGTAAATACCAGCAGATGGCAAATATGAAAAATTAAAAAGTGGTGAGTAGCTTCTCACCACCACCTTCATACTTTGACGGTCAACTTTTGATTAATTCCAAAGCCTAAAACTTTTGGCAGAATTTCATTCTTGCTGATAATCAAACAACATTTTCAAAACCTGCGACCCGATCGCTCATGCATCTACAACAATATCTTTCTGCTGAAGTACATTTGTCCATCAACTCCTGAAGCTGATAATGTTTTTTCTAACTTCAAAACCGTGTCTAATTGTGAAATTTTGCTGACAATTCATAATCTAATCTTTACCTATTCCTAAGGTTATAAACGAGGGGTACTTGGTTGTTCGGAATGTTAGTTGAAGAGAAAGTGGCAATTACAAACAAAGGTAAAGTTAAGGTTAATAAGGCGATCGCAGTCCCCACAATGTCTGCCAAACGATGGGAATATGAGTCTGGTGAATTGGCAGACTGATTGTTTGCATCCATAAAAATCAATTGCATTACATTCGGTTGAAAGTCGGCTCTTTTACAAAGAGCTTAGTTATTATTTTAGCTATTTTTTAACCATAGATTCCTTAACAGTCAAGTAGGGAAAACCGTTTTGCTAAGAGTCAGATTTTTTTTTACCTGCAATCGTTAATACCTAATTTTTCCAATCTCAGCTTGATAAGCGTGTTACCAGGTGACCTCCTAGCTAGGTTTCTCTCAAGAAGTCTCAAGAAGATCTTTTGCTGGGATTTGGGGCAAAATATTGAGGATTTCGAGAAGCTATATCTATTTTGACGGTAAATTGATAATATTACACCTTGCCTGTTGATTTTACTAGCACATACCTAAATGCTGTATTAGCTTAATAAGTAATTGTATTACTATTTTTAATTACTTCCGGAGAATCTAAGTTACAGATTTTTCACTAACAACCTGTACCGAGCAAGCACACACCAATGCACTCCATTTCACAATGCAAATAAGTGATTATACCAAAAACAATTTCTCATTCGGTAATTTTTTATTTTGTCAATCTATACGGGGATAGATTAAGAATATTTTAACTAAGATGGTATCAAAACAAAGCAAGAATATTTTCAGCCGCGTTTAGAATTGATTTCAGTTCAGTTAGCAGCAAATACTTTTCTTTAGTTCGTAGTAAGCATTTTTAGTGCTGAAAATAAGCAACAAACACTTTTCTTTGGCTTGTAGTAAGCACTTTTAGTTCTTACAGTTAGTAACAAACACTTTAAACTAGTTTGCGGTTAGCATTTAGCCAGCACTCTAAAAAAACCGCCGCTAGTAGGTTAGGGCGGTCTGGTTAAGCAATCGGAGGGTAATTACAGCTTACTGTGCTCGTCAAGTAAATTGTTGTAGCCGAGTTTGCACTTGTTAACAAGCTTGCTTATCAGATGTGGGAACGGGGAATGACAAAAATTAAACTCAACATTTTATCCCGTTGCTCCTTTGCTGATATAGGCGTCGATTGGTTCCTTAATAAATTTAATGTAAAGGTGTTTAAAGGTAGACTTAATAAGGCGGGGAACTCCAAAATCAATGGGAACAAACTTGTCTGGTAGTCGCCAATCGTCTACTTGCAGCAAATGGGGATTTAAATAAGGATAGTGTATGGCATTTACTGATTCTGGACAAATTCCTAGGCGGATAGATGCAGCAACGGTAGGTACTTGAGCGGGCAAAATGTTAAGTATTTCTACCATAGCTCGGTCTAGGGCAAATACATCTGCTGATGCTCCTAAAATTCCCAATTGACGTGGTTCACCGCCGCTAGGTCCGTTACCTTCGTGACCGATAATGCCATCTATAATAGTGAGGTTGGGATTAATTGCTCTGGCGGTTTCTACCAGCATTTCTCCAAATTTGTTTGTATCTTTTCCTGCTTCCATGTGCCACCAGGCTTTCATTTTACCGGGAACGCAACCGAAGAGGTTTTTTACTCCCAAAGTGACTACTAGTTGCACATGAGATTTTACCTTGGGTAAGTTTATCACCACATCTGCTTGCATTGCTTCTTTAGACAATAGCAGATGATTAAATTCGGAACTGACAGTTTGGTAACGCTGACCGTGGAAATCGACAATGGGAAGGTTCAGTTCTGTCAAAATTGGTAGATAGCCATTTGCAGCAGCTACTCCTTTAGCGCTTCCAAAAGCGGGACTATCGCCTAAAAAAGGCTGACCACCAGCTTCTATTACCATTTTTGCTACCACGTAAACTAATTCTGGGCGGGTAGTACATTCCTTATGAGGACGTGCTGCTGTAAGCAAATTAGGTTTGAGCAAGACGCGATTTCCTGGTTTGACAAATGTTGTCATTCCTCCGAACGGTTCCAGCAGCATTTTGACTGAATTTTGTAAAGTATCGAGTTCGTAGGAGGTAGCCCGAATGAGACTGACGGAGGGTGTTGGAATCTGCATTGCTAGGGTTTTATTCTAGGGTAATCTATAATGATTGCACAACCAGGATAAATCGCTTTACCGCTAACTAACTATAGGTGCTCTTAGATCTCGTTAACTGAGTTGGTTGGTTGTTGGGAATTGAGGCTACCTGTGTGCAGCCAAGAATCGAGTTCTGGGGGAGCCTTAACTTGCCCTAGGCGCGATCGCAGTTCATCTCCTTCTAAAATTTCCTTTTGCAATAAGATTTTAGCTGTGTCATCTAACAAATCTCGATTGATTTGCAGAACAGACAGTGCTATTTGGTGAGCACTATCAATGATTTCCTTGACTTGGCGATCGATTTGTTCTGCTGTTTTTGGACTAACACTTCGACGGGGATTGGGATATCCATCTAGAAATTGCTGTTGAATTTTTTCAAAGGCGACGGGTCCTAGGGTAGCACTCATTCCGTAGAGAGTGACAGCGCGCTCGGCAAAATCAGTAGCTTTTTGAATATCATCGCTAGCGCCGGTAGATACTTCTTTAAAAATTAGTTCTTCAGCTGCTCGACCACCTAGTAGTGTAGCAATGCGCCCTCGCAATTCACTTTCCAGCATTAAGAATCGATCTTCTTCCGGTAATTGCAGGGTGTAACCTAATGCTCCTACTCCCCGGGGGACGATGGAGATTTTTTCAATCTTGCCGACACCGGGCATCAATGTAGCAACAATAGCATGTCCTACTTCGTGGTAAGCGACAGTCTTTTTTTCTAGTTCGTTGAGTACCCGCGATCGCTTTTCCAGTCCAGCGACAACACGCTCGATCGCCTCAGCAAAATCAGCCATCGTTATCGCCTCGTGACGGCGACGAGCAGCTAACAAAGCAGCTTCATTAACTAAATTTGCCAAGTCAGCTCCTACAAAGCCAGGAGTACGGGCGGCAATTTTTTCCAAATCTACGTCTGGTGCTAATTTGACGTGTTTGGCATGAATCTCTAAGATAGCTTTGCGTCCTGACTTATCCGGGCGATCGATAACGATTTGGCGATCAAAGCGACCGGGGCGACGCAGAGCGGGGTCTAGCACTTCTGGGCGATTGGTAGCCGCCAATATAATTACTCCTTTATTGGCGTCAAATCCATCCATTTCTGTGAGAAGTTGGTTGAGAGTTTGCTCTCGCTCATCGTTTCCGACTGGAAAAGGACCTGCAGCAGCACGGGACTTGCCTAGGGCATCAAGTTCATCTATGAATACAATGCAAGGTGCTTGTTGTTTGGCTTGTTCAAACAAGTCTCGCACTCGAGCTGCACCTACACCTACAAACAGTTCGATAAACTCGGAACCAGAAATGCTAAAGAAAGGAACTCCTGCTTCGTTGGCGATCGCCTTGGCTAAAAGTGTTTTTCCGGTTCCCGGCGCTCCTACTAATAATATTCCTTTGGGAATTTTCGCTCCCAAACGCACGTAGCGATCGGTATTTTTGAGAAAATCCACGATTTCTTGAAGTTCTGCTTTTGCTTCGTCAATTCCTGCTACATCTGCAAAGCTAACTCCCGTATTTCCTTGGGAATAAATCCGTGCCTTACTTTTACCCACCGTCAGCGCCGCTGCTCCACCTTGAGTGCGGTTGAACAACCACGCCCAAATGCCAAAGAAAATTAGTGGCGGTAAGACCCAACCGAGCAGCGTGCTCACCCAGCCTGTATTGTTAGGAGGCAGAGCCGCAAACTCTACATCGTGCTCTCGTAAAATTTTAGGCAAGTCTAAATCTAATGCTACTGGAATCGTCACAAATACGCGGGGCGTTTGGTTTTGTGTGCCTGCTTTTGGCTTGAGTATGTATTGAATTTGGTTAGGACCAACAAGCGCTCGCTCTACTTCTCCTGCTTCAACTTGCTTGATAAACTTACTGTAGGGAACCTGTGGTGGTTTGGGACTCAAGCTTGGCAAAATCAACAAGTTAAATAAGAATAAAGCTACCAAAAACAGTAGCAGACTTCCTCCAACCTCTTTTGGTTTAGGCTTTTTTTTCGAGCGCTGAGTTTGTGTTTCCACAGGAGACATAAGGATTATTCCTTTGCACTGGAAGAAGAGGGCGTAAAAAAACTATTTTTAATTTTTAATTATATTGACAATGGTTTTCCCTTTCCCCTAGTTGCGATCTAGATAATACTTCTGAACAAAGCATGCAAATCTTTAGAAAAAATGAGTGCTTTTTCCATTCCAGACCAACTCAGTTGCTAAATTATAATTGTACGCTTTAGGTAGTCAGACCTTTGTGCACTTGCCAGAGACTACCGCAAGTTAAATTCTCATTATTGAATAATGGTATACTTTTTACCAAAGTTTTCTCATAAAATCCTTAGATTTTCTTGTTAAGTGGCGATGGTATAAAACTGTAAATATTTGCGCCCAGGCCATTTTTTATGCAACTTGTTGATGGCACGACTCAGACAAATTCTAAATTTTCTCAATTCAACTAAAGTAGTTTATGTTTCTACTTGCTGCTAAATCGCCATCAGTTAGCCAACGCCAAGCCGAAATTATTGAAGTTGTCTTGCGTAATGGCTGGAATTATTTCCGCAGTCGCATTGTCAAAGACGCCCAACCACAGGAACCTTCGTTACCTTTACCAGAGGTGCTTCGGCAGATTTTGATTGAATTAGGTCCAACTTTTGTGAAGTTGGGACAACTACTCAGTACTCGTCCCGATTTGCTTGGTCCTGAATACATTACAGTTTTAGAAACTTTGCAAAATAATGTTCCTGCTTTGCCTTGGAGTGAAGTAGAACCAATTTTGGAAACTGCTTTTGGGCTATCTTTCAAAGATGCTTTTGTTCGCATTGAACCTGTGGCGATCGCAGCGGGTTCCTTAGCGCAAGTCCATCGAGCCACGCTCCAAAATGGAGAAACAGTTGCCATCAAACTGCAACGCCCTGGAATTCGGGAAATCGTGGAACGAGATTTGCAAGTTTTAGAATCACTTGCTAACTGGTTTAGCCGCGATCGCCTCGGACAAGCTTATGATTTACCGGGATTGGTGGAAGAGTTTCGCTACAGTCTTATTGGAGAACTGGATTTTCGCCGCGAAGCCCGCAATACTCAAAAACTCCGGCAAAATTTGGAAAATAGCCGTTTGTGGCAGCGGGGACAAGTAGTCGTACCTAAGGTATACTGGCAATGGACAACAGATAAGGTTCTGACCCTAGAATGGATAGAAGGTATTAAATTAAACAAATTTAACTCTTCAGAATCACGCAAAAAACAATTGGCGGCTCTGGCAGTAAAAGTAGTCATGCAGCAAATATATCTAGATCGCTTTTTCCATGCCGATCCGCATCCAGGTAATTTTTTATATATTGGAGATGAAAAACAAGACCGGCTAGCATTGCTCGATTGCGGTATGGTTGCACTCATCGATCCCCGCACTCAAAGTATCCTCACCGATCTACTAGTTGGTATTGTCTATGAACGCCCGAAAATTGTTGCTCAAGCGATTCGGGAGTTAGGATTCACTAGATTAGAAGTGGACTTGCGAGCGATCGAATCGTCCTTCGATCGTCTGCTGCGACGTTTCTACACGCGCCCGTTAGAGGAAATTAATTTAGCACAGCTGCTCAATGAAGCTCTGCGCATTCCCCGAGAAAATAATATTCAAATGCCAGGAACAATCGGACTGTTCGTCAAAACCATCGCCAACGTCGAAGGTATCGCCCGTCAACTAGATCCGTTGTTTCCCTTTGTTGAAGTTGCTCGTCCGATTGTAGAACAAGCAATTCGCCAACGCCTTTTAGGATCTGAACTTTTGCAAGACGCAACTCAATCGAGCTTGTATCTTTCTCGCCTCACAACCCAATTTCCGCAAAGGTTGGAGGTTTTACTAGATCGCCTGGAGCGTTCGGAATTAGGTATTAATTTAGGTTGGCGAATAGAACGAGAATTCTTACAAGCTCAACAACAGGGAATGAACCGCTTGAGTCTGGCAATTTTAGCTATGGGTGCGCTTGTGGCTGGGGCAATTCTACAACAAACGGTGCTGGTGAGCAATTCATATTTAGAACTCGTAACTATTACTAGTCAGGGCTTGTTGGTGACTGGCATAGGGTTGACAATCTGGATTGCGATCGCGGTGTTACGTAAATCCTAAAATGTGGCTTTGATTAAAGCTAAGACGCCATTGATGATATATTGTACCGCTAATGCTGCTAGCAAAATTCCTAAAACGCGGGAAATAACATTAATTCCAGTTTGACCGAGCCAGGAGGTTAAAT
The DNA here is from genome assembly GCA_000332255.1 of cyanobacterium PCC 7702. Lineage (GTDB taxonomy): Bacteria > Cyanobacteriota > Cyanobacteriia > Cyanobacteriales > Nostocaceae > Chlorogloeopsis. Next base: position 1,826,623 of record KB235926.1, read on the forward strand.
ACTTGGCGATCGCCAAGGAAACATAAAGCAGTAGCAATACAAAAGCTATGATTCCCAAAATCAACCCTGTCCCCAAAGGATAAGCAGTAGCCTCATTTTGTAGAATCAAAATGCTAGCCAAAGCTCCAGGACCAGCAATCAAAGGCGTTCCTAAAGGAAAAACACTAATGTCCGTTCTTACTTGAGCTTCAGCTTCCTCCGCTTTGGTTTCTCGTTCCCGCTGAGCAAACACCATATCCACAGCAATTTTTAACAACAAAATACCTGCTGACACCTGAAAAGCTTCGACACTAATACCCAGGTAACGCAATAAGGCATTGCCAAACAATGCAAAGCTAAATAAAATTGCAGCAGCAACTAAAATTGCCTGGCGAATAATCCGCATTTGCACTTTAGGAGAATGATGTCCTGCCAATGTAATAAATATAGGCACTAGCCCAATCGGATCCAGGACAACAAATAGAGTCAAAAAAGCTCTGCTAATAAAAGCAAGCATAAATATGCTTTTCAGCTAGACATATATCAAATCTAATCCGACTCCATCGTTAGTAGTAAGCGATTTATCACTATGCTTGTAGCCAGGAACTTATCGCTTTTACAAACGTCAAGTGTTAGTAGCCAGCGATTTATCGCTTTTACAGGCGTGGGATGAGCTTTTAGTCGAAACTCCTACTAAGGAAAGTATATAGTTAATTTCTCGCCTAGTAGTCTGACTAGTTTCCAAAGACTAACATAACTTCCCAAAGTCACTTGACAACAGTAATCTAACAGAAGTAGCAATCTAACAGAAGTAAAGTTGAGAATATCTTCTATAAGATTTATTGCATACATCTCCGAAGTTATATCGAGCCAAAAGAATTTTATCACTTCAGATATTGTTTGCTACAGCACTACCCTACTTTCATTGCTCACTTGGATAAGCTTTTTAAGTTCCTATATTGAGTTCAAAAGAATGGTGATTCTGAACAAAAAAATGTGCATTGTAACTAGCTCTATTTTCTTTTAAGCTGTGAAGCAGGATCGAGAATTAACTTAACCAATACCCAATTTAGTTTTGTTAAATACATAACGTAAATAAGGTAGAAAACATGACAGAGAACAACATGCCAGAACAAAGAAAAACTCGCAAAGAATTTGAAACGGAAATTATTACCAAAGCCTGGAAAGATAAACAGTTCAAACAGGAGCTTCTCAGCAACCCCAAAGCAGTCTACGAAAGAGAATTAAATCAAAAATTACCAGATTCTCTGCAGATTAGAGTGGTGGAAGAAGATTCCAATACTATTTACTTAGCACTACCAAAAGCTCCAGAAGCAACTGAATAATTATCTGAGGAAGCCCTTGAGGCTATTGCTGGTGCTAGATTCACAATAATTTTTGTGTTGACTGGATGGCCTACATGGCTATTACGAGCTATCAATTATTCTTTTATATAACCGAGAATTTCACAAAATTTTTGGTTAACTAGTAACCACTTTCCATCTATACTAACACAAGCAATACCAACAGATGCACAATTGAATATTGTTTGAAATTGCTCTTGTTTCTCTTGTTTTTTTGATCCTACTTTTTCAATAGTAGTGATTTTTATATAATTGTTTATTAATATCACTCAGCTCCTCGATAATTTTTTGAAATCTAGATAGTTCTTGATAGGCATTTTGTAAAGCTATTTCTGTTTGTTTTATTTTAGTAGTATCAAGAATCAACATACAGCAAAACCCTCTATAGTGATAATCCTTGTAAAAAAGATAATCTTCATTGAAAAACTCTGAAGGTATCTAGTCTCATGTATAAACCAGCGCCTCAAGTGGAAATACTTAAGTATGCTGTATAATGCATTATTAGGCTGTATAAAAAGTTTGTTAAACAGCAATTTTTCGTCTGATTGAAGTCTAATTTTTGAGTTGCTCTGCTCATAATTACAGTTAACGACAGTCATATTTTCATTCATGGTCTTGCCTGAAAATGCTATTGAAAATTAAAATTTATTTATTAGATTATTGAGAAAGTAGTTATTAAATTTAATTATCTATCTTGAATTGAGAATATATCTAATAACAGAAATAATCAATTATTTTTGCAGACAATAGAAATGCTGTTATTCCAAGTGAGCCGAGTTTTTTACATTGATAATAACAGTCTCCCTCTTCTTGGTAACCTTATACCTTTTCCTTTAGATTTTTTTTCTTTTCTCTAGATGTAAGTTTGGGAGTGCGATCGCAATCAATGTAGCCAGCCACGACGCACAGATGCTATAGCGGTCCTCCTTATGGATAGTTAGAGAGTTCCTAGAGCCTGATTGCACAGGAGTTCCCTATCCTTCTCTGCAATGAGACTTTTACTTGCGATACCACATAAACTACACTGTTTAATTCTTGTGCAGGAATAACATCATGCCTAGAGTTTGTAAATACAGTATTTATCTAGAAACGTTCAGCACCGATTACAGTATATCTGTTTTAAAAGCGATCGGATGGCTGGAATTCTGGTAGATAATTTTCGATCCCTGTTCCCGGTAGCTCAGGAGTATGTTCAATTATAACTCCCTGAAGTTTTTTCGGATTCAGACCTAGTGCCTGTAGGATTGTAACTGCAATAGACTTGTTGGAAACTATTTGAGTTTGAACAGTACCCTTGACACTAGCATTCAGTCCACCACTGGCAAGGATGAGAGGAACATGGATATCATCTTCACAATAGCCACCATGTTCGGCAATTTTGCTAGGATTATTGGGATTGCTAACTAAAACCACACCAGGCTTGAGTTTTACTACCAAAGTGGGTGCGCGACTATCTACGAGCGGATTACCGAAGCCAAACTTCACCAAGTCATAGCCAATGAGAATTTTTTCAACATAAGGATTATTCAGCTTAGTGAGAATCTCCTTTGCTTTTGGGGCTTGTTTGGGGTCTTGCAGCCATATGATAGAAGCGTCATCAGGTATGTTATGAACTACAGTAATTCCTGCTGCTATCAAAGGAGCTGTAAAAGTATCTTCTTTTAGAAGGGTAGCTGGTTGTAAACGAGGATTCTGACCGTGCTTTGCTGTGAGTACCAACAGAGTGCTATCAAACAGATTATTTTGCTTGAGAGCATCAACAATCTTACCAATACTCGCATCGGTATGCTGGAGCGCCTCAATAAAGCCAGCAGATGCTGTTCCATTTGTTGCAATTCCATTGCCAGGAAGTTTTTCAGAAACACTTACAGCCTGAAAGTTAGTACCAAAAATTGCAGGGGGACCTTTAACAGCCAAATCACTTGGCTCTCCTGAGGAAGTCAAGCCATTAATTTCATTGATAACGGCGTTCACTTTCAAGTCATCATAGAGTTCGGTAGTTTTGATATCCTTGGTGACAGTTTTGAGAGTTGTTTGCGCTGGTGCTTTTGATTTATCAACTAGCTGACCATCAATAATTGCAACAGAAGCATTAATTTCAGGTGTGTACAAGTCATCTACACCTTTACCTGAGGGACCATTAAGGAGATCGTAGGCAGGGTGTTTTTCCGCATAGGCGGTTCGTAATCCAGCTTCTTTTGCTACTTCGAATACCGTGTTTACTTTGAGATAATTATGAGGGTAAACAGGATTGCCATCCATATCGATTGGAAGTTTGCTAGGGTTGATACTATCAGTGCTGAAGTTACCACCACCGCTGAGCAAAGTGCTATCTTTATCTATGCTTTCGTCAAAATTCACCTCTGTTCCCAAGCTGTTGCTTCCACGAGCTTGGAGGGTGCGATCGTAGGTAGAATCGTAGTATACCCCAGTAGTTTTTGGACCGGCCCCTGTAAAGTAAGCTAGAGTTCCGGGAAAGGAATCACTGGGAATAGTTGTAAAGGCATTAGTGTAAGTTATGCCTTCTTTCTGCAAGTTTGTGATATTCGGCAAGTAAGCTTGCAGTTTAGGATCCGTTAAATCGGATTGTCGCAAACCATCTACTGACAGTACCAATACACTTTTGTATTTACCAAAGTGCTTTCTGTAGATTGGGGGGTATTTAGCAAAAAATTTCTCAGAAATTTGGGCTTGGCTTTTTCTAGAGCTATTTGCAATAGTGACGATAGATGAAGAGTAGCTAGTAGTGTTGGTTAAATTCGTTGAAGGGTGTAAATGGTGAAATGGTATCATGGGGCCCCTAAAATTCTAATCTTTCATTAAGTTGGCTGAAATATTTGTTTGTAAGTCTGTAGACAAGAAAGTTAGCGAATCTGCAATAGATAGAAACACTAACCTTTAGAACTTCAACATTATCACTCAAAAATTAAGAAAAGGTTATTAAATCCTAGAAATTGTTCCGCAATGTCATTTGTAAAGCTAATTACTGCAAATTTGAAAATATTTTTGAGATGGCAAAGCTATTTTGAAATTGCAAAGCTTTATTGTCAAAGGCTTAATAAGTATTTAATTTATTTATGTTTATTTTTTTTACTTACACTGATATCAGGAATTCACGAAAATCTGGAGAGAGAAAATTTTACCAGTTCTGGGAGAACAGAATTCACACAAGAGTAAATAGTATGCAAGTTCAGGTGAACTTCCAGGGAGGTTGTCAAACTTAGGGTAATTTTAAGGGTGTTTATGGATTGTCTGGGAGCTTTGAAAGTCAGAGCTTTTACTAGGGTAAAAACAGGCCGTAAAAAACATACAGAAAGCAAGCTAGTTAAAGCATTCAAGCTTACTAGCAGGGTAATCTCACACACTTTTTAGTAAAGAGAGAAAGCTGCAAGTACGAGTGTTTTTTGTGTCCTCTATGCCCTGTCTGAGTCGTTCAAAAAGCTAGTCCTGACTTGACGCCAAAGAACCAGCTTTACCCCTTAGACACCAAACTATAAGTTTGTATCTAGGATACCAGTTCAAACAATCGTTTTATCTCTTGCCATGTGTCCTTTTTCCTGCTGTTTTTATTTGCGTATTTAATTGCTGTGCTCAGTGTCACCGTGTTTAACCAAATTTACCGCTGACGTACTCTTTCGTGGCTTCTTGTTGGGGATTTTGGAAAATTACCTCCGTGCGGTCGAACTCTACTAAGTAACCCGTACGACCACCCTTTTCAGAGGTTTGGACGTTGAAAAAGGCTGTCATATCTGATACTCGGGATGCTTGTTGCATGTTGTGAGTCACGATAATGACGGTAAACTGTTGTTTCAAGTCGTGGATCAGTTCTTCAATTTGCAAGGTGGAAATGGGATCAAGGGCGGAGCAGGGTTCGTCCATTAAAATTACGTCTGGTTGAACTGCGATCGCCCGAGCAATACACAAGCGTTGTTGTTGTCCGCCTGATAAAGACAAGCCGCTTTGCCGCAATTTATCTTTGACTTCATCCCACAAGGCGGCTTGCTTGAGCGATCGCTCTACCAATTCATCCATATCTCCTTTATAACCGTTGATTCTCGGTCCAAAGGCAATGTTGTCATAAATTGATTTTGGAAATGGGTTCGGTCTTTGAAAAACCATGCCAATCCTGCGACGTACTTCTACAGGATCCACGTGGGGTGCATATAAATTTTCCCCATTATAAAAAATTTTGCCTTCACAGCGAAAGGACTCAATAAGATCGTTGAGGCGGTTGTAGCAGCGCAGAAGTGTACTTTTGCCGCATCCAGAGGGACCAATAAAGGCTGTAACGCGATTTCTCGGAATTTCCAGCCAGATATCCCGTAATGCCAAAAAATTACCGTAATAAACTTTTAGACCTTCAGTGTGTATAACTGTATCCGTTTGATTGACGGTGTTAACATCAGTAGCCATAAAAAATCCTCGAGTTTGAAATTAAATAAAGGTAAAAGTTGCAATTTGACGAAATTATTTGATTTTACGACTGGTTGCCCAACGAGCAATAATGCTAGTGATGAGAACCATCATCACCAAAATTAAAGATGCTGCCCAAGCTAAAGACTGCCAATTTTTAAACGGAGCAATAGCGAAATTAAAAACTAAAACTGCAAGGGAAGCAGTAGGTTGCAACAAGCCATTGGGCCAGTACTGAGAAAATAAAGCCGTAAAAAGTAAGGGTGCAGTTTCTCCTGCTGCTCTGGCAATAGATAAGGTTGCTCCAGTGACGATAGCTGGTAACGCCGCTGGTAATACTACAAACATAACTGTCTGAAAGTTAGTGGCTCCAATTCCAAAGGCAGCTTGTCGCAAGTCTTCGGAAACTAACTGCAAGGCTTCGTCAGTAGTTCGGACGATCATTGGTAACATCAGTACTGCTAGCGCTACACCTCCAGCGATGGCTGAATAGGTACCTAGTGTTGTTACCACTATTGCGTAGGCAAATACTCCGGCAATAATTGAGGGTACCCCACTGAGAACGTTAGTAGCAAAGCGCACCCAACGAGAAATTTTGCCAGAACTGAACTCTGTTAAGTATATAGCTGCCAAAACACCAAAGGGAATACTGATGAGAGCGCCAATTCCTACCATGATTAAGGTACCGACAATGGCGTTTCCAAAACCTCCTCCCTTTACCAGCGGCGGTGGCGGCAATTCTGTAAACAAACTTAACCGAAAACTTCCCAATCCTTGAATAATTACGTAAAAAAGCACTGCTATTAAAGGCAAAAGTGCTAACGCTCCGCAAATAAATGCTAAAATTGTCATTAAGGTGCTAAAGAGCGATCTCCCGGAAATAGAGGAGCGAGTCAGGCTAGTGCCGGCCAATTTCCTATCGGACCGATCTGGGACAAAAGAAGAAGACATACTTCCACAACATGCCAAAACGATATTTACAACCGCTTCATTTGCAGAACAATTAACTCTGCCAAAATGTTGACAATCAAAGTTAGGACAAATAAAATCAATGCTGCGTACATCAAAGCAGCCATTTGCAAACCGCTTGCTTCTGCAAATTGATTTGCCAGTAAGGAAGAAATAGTATTGGCTGGTGCTAATAAAGAAGGATTGATGCTGTTAGAGTTACCAATCAACATGGTTACAGCCATTGTTTCTCCCATGGCCCGCCCTAAAGCAAGCATGACCGCGCCCACAATTCCAGAAAAAGCAGCAGGAATAATGACCTTGAAAATAGCTTCCCAGCGAGTTGCTCCCAATCCTAAAGCTGCTTCGCGTAAACTAGGAGGTACGGAAATCAAAGTGTCCCGGGATATTGCCGTGATAATTGGCAAAGTCATAATTGCCAAGATAACTCCTGCTGGTAGCATTCCGGGTCCCGAAGGAGGCGTGCTAAAAATTGGTAGCCAACCAAAGTGAGTATGGAGCCATTTCCCCAAGTTTGTAATGATGGGAATCAAAACAAATATTCCCCAAACGCCGTAGACAACACTCGGAATCGCTGCTAGCAATTCAATTAGGAACACTAGTACCGTACGTACGTACGAAGGTAGAAAATTTTCGCTTAGTAAGACGGCTGTGCCGACACCAATTGGTACAGCAATTAACAAACCAATAAAAGAACTCACTAAGGTTCCGTAAATCTGCGGTAGCACTCCGTAATCATTATTGACGGGATTCCAAGCACTTTTAGCTATAAAGCTGGCGCCAAATTCTTTGATTGCTGGTGTTGCCTGAATTCCGACTTGAATCGCTATCCACAATAAAATTCCGGCGATCGCCAAAGCAAAAATTCGTGTCAGCCAAATAAATCCACGATCAAGATTTTTTTCTAGTCCCGAGCGGGGTTTGATGTTGGGTTGATAATTTGGAGCTGGTCTATTCATGAACGGCTTATCCATCAACGCTCAAAAAAAGGTGGGAGCGAACCCTATAAGCATTAACTGTTGGTTAATTCTTCTACGCTAAATCAGCGTTGACTTGATTATTTGCTATTTGCTGGCGCTTGGATTGCTGCTTGTTCCGACACTGATTTTGTACTCTGGACTAATAACATCAGCCGCCGCTGCCACTTTTTGAACTACATTTTGGGGTAGGGGAACGTATCCCAATTCGCTTGCAACTTTTTGACCCTCCGTTAAGCCATATTCAATCATTACTTCTATTGCTTTTGCTTTAGCTGGGTCAGGGTATTTTTTATAAGTCAAAATCCAAGTGTAGGTAACGATGGGATAAGAATCGGCTCCTTCTGGATCTGTAATAAAAGCACGAAGATTTGCTGGTAGAGTTACTGCTTCTAGAGTTTTAGAAGCTGATTCGTCAGTTGGGACAACAAATTTCCCTGCTTTATTTTGTAAGGCAGCAACTTTGAGATTGTTTTGCTTAGCGTAACCGTATTCTACATAACCAATTGCACCTTGATTTTGCGTAATTTGGGCTGTCACGCCTTCATTTCCCTTCGCGCCAACTCCTACGGGCCAGTTGACTGTTTTGCCATCGCCTACTTTGCTTTTCCATTCCGGACTAATGGTACTGAGGTGCTTGGTAAATACAGCTGTTGTACCGCTACCGTCAGAACGGTGTACTACTGCGATCGGTTGATTGGGAAGGTTGACGCCAGGATTAGCAGCAGCAATTTTCGGATCGTTCCAGGACTTGATTTTGCCAAGAAAAATATCGGTATAAACTTCCCTTGGTAGTTTTAATTGGTCAACTACTGGCAAATTGTAAGCCAAGACGATACTTCCCGCCGTCATGGGCAACATCAGTACGCCTTTATCTTGGGGTACCTTTTTAATTTCTTCATCCTTCATTGCCACATCACTGGCACCAAAGTCTACAATACCTTTGATAAATTGCTCTACTCCAGCACCACTACCAACTGATTGATAGCTAATTTGCAGATTAGGATATTTTTTATTCAAACTTTGAAACCAAGTTTGATATAGGGGTGCCGGAAAAGAAGCTCCAGCTCCAGTTAACCTTACATTTCCACCGAAATCGAGTTTTCCTGGGCTGGAAGCAGCTGCATTAGTAGCAGTGTTGGGAGATACATCGGTAGTTGCAGTGTTATTTCCTCCTCCACAAGCTGTCAAGCTGACTGTCAAGACAAGCAAGGAAACTGCTTTTGATAAACGAGGCTGATTAATCACAGGTATATGTAAAGGCATGGATGTGATTGCTAGTGTTTGTACAGCTTTTGCCTTTACAAAGTATATATTCACTTGGTTAACTTTAGGTTAAGAAAAGCATTTTTGAGAAATTTTACTTTTTTGCTATTTTCAACTAGAGGACAGTTAATTGATTAAATTTTAACGACAAATAAGTTGCTTCAGACATTTTAGTTTCTTGAAGTCCAAATAATTCAAAGTACTTGCAAACATGAAGACATCTGTGTCTATTCTTTTGAATATATAATCTTCAGTAGAAAAGAGATTATATGGAAAATCTAGATATATTTACAAAAAATATTGAGATAAAATGCTGTTGTTCTCAGTTGAAATAAAGTTTTTCTGGCGTAAAAAGTGCAATAGTTAGGTCTATATTTGTCACTGCTAGAGTTCAGAAAACTAATTGTTCTCAAGACAGCATACCTTTATTAGTTATTGTTTAGTTTGGTTCGTTTTTCAAAGTTATTGATTTAGTAGTTGCGGAATATAATCGGCGATCAAAAATTTGATATATATTGTTAAATTTTATTACAAGTGTAGTAGAAAAATAATTTATAAATTTATATTCTTCTGAGCTACTCGTGTAAAATTCAGGATAAAAATCTGCGATTAATTATGGCAAAATTCGAATAAGAAGGTGCAATTATTTTTCACCAGAGAGTATTATGTATAATACCCGGGTAAGTTGAGTGAAAATATGGTGATTTTTGAAAATCAAGGATAAAAAATAAAATATAGTTTTCAATTTTTGCTATGAGATGAGAATTAATTGCATGAGTACTGGTAAATGTTAGCCGCATCCAATCAACTACTTTGGTCTATGATTGGCTTACTGCTAACGATAGGTGGTACCTTCTTAGAAGCCCATATCACCACCTGGCCTTGGAGTTGGAGTAAGCACGGAATTCACACTTTTTCTTTGGGTGTCACCTTTCAAGTTGGCGGAGTATTGCTTGTGGGTTGCTTGGGGGGTAAAAACGCGGGTGCGCTTTCGCAAATTGCTTATTTGGTTATGGGTTTAACTTTGTTACCTGTATTTGCTGATGGTGGCGGTATCGGCTATGTTAAGTTGTCCCAATTTGGCTATTTATTGGGTTTTATTCCAGGAGCTTGGATTTGTGGCTTTTTAGCGTTTCAAGCTAGACCGAAATTAGAAACACTGGCATTTAGTTGTATTTGTGGCTTGTTATCAATCCACATCTGCGGTATATGTTATTTGATTATTAGTAATTTTTTGCAATGGCACCCGGGAGAAAATCTATCCTTGATGCAAGCTATTCTTAAATATTCCTGGTTCGCATTACCAGGACAAATGGCGATAGTATGTGCCGTTACACTTATAGCATATGTACTCAGACACTTAATGTTTTATTAGTCCACAAAGCTGCTTTTTTAAAGTTATTGACTATTTGGCTGTTTACCGTTGACTATTGACTATTGAACGGACACTTTGACGCCAGTTTTGACAACAAAGAAGGTGACGCACAAGGACTGGCCTCACCTGGCGCGGAACTTGCAATCACAGCTTCCCGAAGTTGGGGAATCCTTTTTGTGCAAGTGTCTTTTTCTTAATTAACCAGCCATGCACTTAAAAAATTCTCTGTTTTGGATCGCAGCCTTTAGTGTTTTTTTTATAGATCAGTTCGCGAAATACTGGATAGTACAAACTTTTAGCTTGGGACAAACGCTTCCGCTTTTACCTGGGATATTTCATTTAACCTACGTGACGAATACTGGTGCAGCTTTTAGTTTATTTGCAGGAAAGGTGGAGTGGTTGCGCTGGCTATCTTTGGTTGTGAGTTTGGCGTTGATAGCCATAGCATGGTTTGGTCCCAATTTGCGGCGTTGGGATCAATTAGGTTACGGCTTTATTTTAGGTGGTGCGATGGGCAATGGCATAGATCGCTTTGTTTTGGGTTACGTGATTGATTTTCTCGATTTCCGACTGATTAACTTTCCGGTATTTAATTTTGCAGATGTATTTATTAACGTTGGTATTGCTTGCTTGCTGATTTCTGCCTTTCAGAAAACACCAACTTCCCATAGGCGATGGAGGTAATAATTTATACTATCATCAGAGGCAGAGCTAGACTGCCCCCGATGATTTTGTCCAAACTAATTTCAAGCCACGGTCTTGCTTTAGTTTACCGTTCCCACGCTGCTACTGAAAGCTTTCATGGCAGGAATTATACCTAGTTTAGTCTAAGTGCATTATTTGGTTTTGCGAGGTATATTGCTACGAGCAGGACTAACTTTAATTGTGCTGCTGGAACCAGGAGCAGGAGCGAGATTGCTTTGGCTACCAGGTGTTGGTTCGGTCGTTGTTCCTGGGGTCGGCGTAATTGTGCTGTCGGGAGTACCTGGGTTGGGAGTAATTTGACGCGAACCATCAGGTGCAGGAGCAGTGCTTTCAGGAGATGGTGTTGTTTCTGGGGTGGTGGTGCTTTCAGGAGATGGTGTTGTTTCTGGGGTGGTGGTGCTTTCAGGAGATGGTGTTGTTTCTGGGGTGGTAGTGCTTTCAGGAGATGGTGTTGCCTGAGGAGATGATGTAGCCTCGGGAGAAGGTACAGCTCCTTGGCCTCCACAGCGAGAGTTTTGTGGGAAACGTTTGCACAGAATTTCTTGTGCTTGCGGA
>KB235926.1:1838796-2218076 GCA_000332255.1 cyanobacterium PCC 7702
GGTGCTTTCAGGAGATGGTGTTGTTTCTGGGGTGGTGGTGCTTTCAGGAGATGGTGTTGTTTCTGGGGTGGTAGTGCTTTCAGGAGATGGTGTTGCCTGAGGAGATGATGTAGCCTCGGGAGAAGGTACAGCTCCTTGGCCTCCACAGCGAGAGTTTTGTGGGAAACGTTTGCACAGAATTTCTTGTGCTTGCGGAGAAAGCTTAATTTCTGCCGATGGTTTAGCAGCTTCTAGTTCTCGTATTTCCTCTGGGGTGGGATTTCTAGGATCTCCTGGTTGGGGAGTTTTTGGTGATGTGGGCGAGTTTTGTTGCGCAACAACGAGACCGCCGGTTAGTGCCACAATAAAAGCTGTACCAGTTAGGGCGAGAAATTTCCCCTTCATAAAACTTAACCTCAACACCTACAAAAAAAGAAGTACTCGGCCCATTAAATCAAACATTGGGATCAAGAAAATCTTCCCAAGTAGAGATGTATTTTTTTAGTAAAAAGTGTATGCGAAGCAACGGCTGTAGCATGCTTGTTTAGACAGGGGTTTAAATTGCGATTTTTAGCTTTTTTTGAGAGTGATTGTTGAGAAAGCTCGGTGGCAGATCGCTTGCGGATATTTAGGTGATCTCGAATACCAAAATTGACAGTCCAAGAACACAGTGTTTGAGAACACTTGCTAGCTTGATTGTTTAGTTGTTTTTTTACTGTAATAGGACAGTAGCGATCGCGCCGAGTCTAGTGCACCTATCCCAAAAATAACTTGTATGCCGGATTTTGATTTTCATCCCAATAGCGATAGCCGAGAGTATCCAAAAATGCTTGCCATTGTGCCATTTCCTGAGGCGGTACCTGTATGCCGATCAAAATTCGTCCGTAGTCGGCGCCATTATTGCGATAGTGGAACATGCTAATATTCCAGTTAGGGCTCATGGAATCTACAAACTTCATCAAGGCGCCGGGGCGTTCGGGAAACTCAAAACGATAGAGTAATTCATTGTGGGCAAGGGAAGAATGTCCGCCAACCATGTGTCGCAGGTGTAGTTTGGTCAGTTCGTCATCAGTTAAGTCTAAGGTTTGAAAACCGCACTCTGTAAACTTTGCGACCATTTTTGCTCTGTCAGCGCGATTTTCGATCTGTACGCCGACAAAAATATGAGCCTGTTTTTCATCAGCAATGCGGTAATTAAACTCGGTCAGGTTGCGTTTGCCCATGCAGCGGCAAAACCTACGTAGACTTCCTGGTTCTTCGGGAATAGTTACTGCAAATATAGCTTCTCGATGTTCACCCAACTCTGCTCGTTCTGCTACAAAGCGCAGGCGATCAAAATTCATGTTTGCACCGCAGGCAACAGCAATTAAGGTTTGTCCTTGAATTTTTTCTCGTTCGACATAAGCTTTAGCACCGGCGATCGCCAAGGCTCCTGCAGGTTCTAAAATCGAGCGGGTATCTTCAAATACATCTTTAATTGCCGCACAAGTGTCATCGGTATTGACCAGAACAATATCATCTACGTATTCCTGACACAAACGAAAGGTTTCTTCACCTACCTCTCGTACTGCTACACCGTCAGCGAACAAACCCACTTGAGACAGGCGCACTCGTTTTCCAGCCTTAAGAGATTGATACATAGCATCAGCGTCTACAGGTTCTACTCCAATAATCTTTATTTCCGGACGCAAACGCTTTACATACGCTCCAATACCAGAAATTAACCCGCCACCTCCAATTGCTACAAAAATGGCATGTATAGGTTTTTGGTATTGGCGTAGAATTTCCATGCCGATTGTTCCCTGTCCGGCGATAACATGAGGATCGTCAAAAGGATGGATAAAGGTCAACCCTTTTTCAGCTTCCAATTGTCGAGCGAAGGCGTAGGCATCGTCGTAAGTATCTCCGTACAGGACTACCTCGCCTCCACGTGCTTTGACAGCATTTACTTTGACTTGGGGTGTGGTAACTGGCATAACAATAATTGCCCGCGTTCCCAGATGACGAGCACTTAGCGCTACTCCTTGAGCGTGGTTTCCAGCGGATGCAGCAATTACACCTTGGGCGAGCAAATCTGGTGGTAAGTTTGCCATTTTGTTATAGGCACCCCGCAGTTTAAAGGAAAATACTGACTGCATATCTTCCCGTTTGAGCAGGAGGTTGTTATTCAAACGTGCAGAAAGGTTAGGGGCGTACTCCAGTGGTGTTTCTTGAGCAACATCGTATACGCGAGCAGTCAAAATTTGTACCAGATAATCGCAAAGCATGGGTGTCAAAACGGTTGCAGATGCTGGATAGAGGATAATTTTACAACCGTTGTGTACTTGTTTTGCTGATTGCAAATCAACAAAAAATTAGCTTGGCGATCGCTTGCTCAAAGTTATTCATCTGCTGAGCACATGAAGTTATGCTTAGTCCAATCTTGAGCGATCGCGCTCCACCACCACGGTCACGCGCTGAAAATGATTGACCAATATCCTGACTGCTAGCAGTCCAGTTATGCTACCACCAATTACCAGAGCATGATTTTGTTGGTTTTTCTCTAGCATTAATTTATCGTCTCTGGTAGAAGGCGTTTAGCCGTAACCACGACACAGTTCAAAGGACGTTTTAGTATTTTTCTTTTGCTCCTAACATTTGCAGAATTTTATCTGCTCGATCTAAATCTCCTACAATACGCCGCATTGGCTGCGGCCAAACTTTTACCAGGGTTGGAGTTGCCGTTACCTGGTTCACTTCTGCTAATTCTGGGTGGGTATAAACATCAATGACTTTGAGGGTATAGGGTTGTCCTAGGTATTTTTCTAGCAGTTCGTGAAGATTTTCGAGAATGCGCTCCGTACCAGGACTGTGTCCGGCAATAAACAGGCGAAGGACATAGCCTTGGGTATCTAATTGTAACTGTTGTGTTGCCGCCTGTTGGTAGTATAAAACTGCATCGTGGGGGTCCAAACGCAAAATTAAGTCGTGGTCTTCCCACAGCTGCGGAAATGAGGAGCGATAACTTGCTAGGACCATGCGATCGCACACTCCCTCTTGCCAAGGAGCACTTTGCCAAACCAAATCCTCTGTGCCAAAAATAGCGTTGAGTAGAGGCTGGTATCGCATCACTGCTGGATAAGCTTCCGCAAAGGTTCTTATTTGTTGTGTGCGCGGATCCAACCAATGGTCAATAGTCGCCGTATAGCACGGTACTAAAAAGTGAGGCGGTTCCGGTAAGTCTAGAATTTCCTGCAAAGTAGCACACAAGTGCAAGTGCCATCGACCTTGTTTGCTCGGGTCGATACAGTAAATTAAATCTCCTCCTGGGGTAAACAGTGCGATGCCTTTAAATAATTGAGGTAATGGCGGTTTGTCGAAAGTCAAGGCTGATGGTTGGGAATTAGGAACACTTGGACCAAGGTAAAGGGGCTGTATTGTCAATCGTTGGTTGAGATTGGCTGTTAGCCAGTAACGCTTAACAATTCCCCATATCCTATACTCTACCTCGGAGAGCTTGTGCCATTTCGTTAGGAGTTGGCGACATTTCCAAGGCAGTTTCTTCAGTAATGCGGCCTTCCTGATAAAGGTTAAATAATGACTGATTCATAGTAATCATGCCATCAAAAGTAGCTTGTTTCATCAGCTCGCTAATTTCGTCATATTTACCGTCTTTGATCCAATCTTTGACTGCATCTGTGTTGATTAGAATATCGTGGAAGGCTGCACGCTTACCATCAGTCGTACGACACAAACCTTGAGCAATTACCGCTACCAAAGATTCTGCTAATGCTACTCGCATTGCATCTTGCTCTTCGCCGGAGTAGAGATTGAGGATGCGCTCGATGGTTTTGACCGCACTGTTGGTATGTAGGGTTCCCATGACTAAGTGACCGGTTTGAGCAGCTTTGAGGGCGGTGTTGACGGTTTCTTTATCCCGCATTTCTCCCACTAGAATCAAATCTGGATCTTCCCGCAAAGCAGCTTTCAAGGCATTATCAAATTTGCGGGTGTGTATTCCCACTTCTCGTTGTTTGATCAAAGACTTTTGACTTTTATGAACAAATTCAATTGGATCTTCGATCGTGATAATATGCTTAGGCATATTTTTGTTGATGTAATCGATCATCGCCGCCATGGTGGTAGATTTACCAGAGCCCGTAGGTCCGGTAACCAAAATCAAACCTTTATGGTAATGACAAATATCTCGAAAAACAGTAGGTAAGCGTAACTGTTCAATGGTTAAAATTTTCAGCGGAATTAACCGCATGACCATGGCGTAACCCTTCAGGGAATCAAAAATATTAATCCGCACGCGAGCAAATTCATACTGGGTAGCGCCGTCAAATTCCAGGTGTTCTTCGAAACGATGAATTTCCGACTCTGTTAGTATCTCCCGCAACCAACTCATAAAAGTTTGTTTATCCGTTTCTGGATAATCTGTGGTCAGCATTTCTCCGCGATCGCGGAATCGCGGTACTTCACCCACACCCAGGTGAATGTCAGAATATCCCTTGTCGTAAGCCTCCTTAACCAATTGCTCTAAAGTTGGTTGGGCGCTATTACCCTTTAAACGTGCAGAACTAGGTATGGGAGGTGGAGTTCCCGGACGATGAGCAGCATTGGCGGAAGAATTTGGTAATGGCGGCGCTGTTGGCTGAGTCGGTGGGCGATGGGCGCTTTTGTCCGTCAACATGTCTAATGTTTGTGTAGCTTGGCGCCCAGGAGGTGCGATCGTCGGTGGTGGTGGAGGTACTGGAGGAATACTACGTCCTGCAGTTGGAGTTGCAGTTGAAGGGGTTTGTGACTCTGTCATAATTTTTCTTAATAAATACGTCTGAATTTCACTTGTTTTCGGTACAGAAAGGCCTTTTGAACTTTTGAAGCTGAAAGGTTTTATCAGCTTGCTTTTGACAGCAGCAAATCGAAACAAAAGCTGGGGTAACTGCTCTGCTCGCTCTACAGTTCCCTTGTCTCCGAGTTTATTTGTATGATTTTTACTTTTTATTTTCTAGCTCACTTATGTTCAATCAACGTTTTAACACAGGGTCGATTTTAAGAATTTAGTATTTTTATTGAGTTTAATAAGTAAAAAAATATACTCTATGGTTAGAAATAATTCTCGGTAATAATGGTGAAACCATCCAAACTACTTTACAAATCCAAAATAAGTGCCGTTTATGAGAATAGACAGAAAATTTTATAAGAAATGTTAAGAATACTAGAAAGTAAATTTGTCCTGACATTGATGGGCTGAGTTTTATAGTCGATCTGCCATAGGATAGATGGCAAAATCTGATTTTTTGTCAAGCTGCAAAACTGGTGTTTATTCATTGATAACAAAATTTTAACTGTAAATTTTATTAAATAAATGCTCATTTTCTCAATTGGTTTTTATATACTGAACTTCACTAATCGTTGATCCCTTGTGAGATCGACGTCTGCGAATTGGTTCTAAATTCCAAGGTTATTTGCGTATTTAGGAGAAAACCATGAGTTTGTCACAAACGTCAAATTTAGGTAAGAGTTATTCTTTGGTAATGCTCAAAAGCTTTTTAATATGGACTTTTACACTGGCAGTATGCTTGCTGGTTGTCGGTTTTCCTTTGGTTGTGTTGATGGCTACGGTCGGATGTCTGTTGTCTATTGTCTTGCAATCAGTAATGCCAGTTAGCGCTGTTTTGTTGGTAGCAGGTTGTTTGGTTTTATTTAATGTTTTGGCGGTTTTGCTTGGTGCAGGTGTGCTGACTGCTAAAGGAATTCATCCCAAAGAAGTTAAATGGCTAAGCTGGTTGCATGGAGAGACAGAGGAAATGCAAAAGACTGTTTATGCTGCTTGCCCGTTGACGTGCGACATCAAACTGTAATCCTTCCTGCTCAAAAATTCGACAAACAGTGCATCTGCCCGGTGATACCGGGTTTTTTCATGCTTTTTGAGTCAGCAATCCAAAGTCTGCAGTCAAGAGTAAAATATGCAAATGTTTGCAACTATTAACTATTAACTAATGACTATTGACAAGCGAATTTACATTATTTTGGGTACTCGCCCGGAAGCAATTAAACTAGCTCCAGTAATTCGACTATTTCGACAGTCTTCAAATTTTGAGACGCAGGTAATTTTGACCGGACAGCATCGGGAAATGGTAGAGCAAGTAATGCAGTTGTTCCGGTTGCAGGCGGATTGGGACTTGGGGATTATGCAACCGCAGCAATCTTTAACTGATATTACCTGTCGCAGCTTACGAGGACTAGAAGAGCTATTCAAAACAAGTAAACCAGATTTAGTACTGGTGCAAGGAGATACCACTACCGCCTTTGCAGCTAGTCTAGCAGCTTTTTATCAAAAAATTCCGGTAGGTCACCTGGAAGCTGGTTTAAGAACGGATGACTTATTCAATCCTTATCCAGAAGAAGCAAATCGGCGATTGATTTCGCAATTAACTCAGTTACACTTTGCGCCAACGCCTTTGGCTGTGGAAAATTTGCAGCGTTCTGGTGTGTTGGGTGAAATTCATCTTACAGGTAATACGGTGATTGATGCATTGCTGACCGTTGCTCAAAGCAAACCATCCTGTTACATTCCTGGAGTGGAATGGGAAAAATATCGTGTCTTGTTGGCAACCGTGCATCGGCGAGAAAATTGGGGAGAACCACTACAAGGAATTGCCCAGGGGTTTTTACAGATATTAGATAAATTTCCCGATACGGCTTTAGTTTTGCCACTGCACCGCAATCCGGCGGTACGGGAGCCTTTGCAGGCAATATTAGGAGATTGTCCGCGGGTTTTTTTAACAGAACCTTTAGATTATGCAGAGTTGGTGGGAGCAATTATGCGATCGCACCTGCTGCTGACCGATTCTGGCGGTTTGCAGGAGGAAGCACCCAGTCTCGGCAAACCTGTTTTAGTTTTGCGGGAAACTACAGAAAGACCAGAAGCTATTGCTGCTGGTACGGCTAAACTTGTGGGAACTAAACCAGAGACAATTGTCTGTGCTGCTTCTGAACTGTTAAGCAACCCTGTTGCCTATGAAGCAATGGCAAATGCAATCAATCCCTTTGGGGACGGCCATGCAGCAGAGCGAATTCTGCAAATCGTGCAAAATTATTTAGGGTTGTCTTGAAATAGCAGTTGGTGACAAGCCACGCTAGTATATTCCCAATGCATTTCGTGTTTGCGGACCAACAATTCCATCTACAATTAAACCGCGCCCGGCTTGGAAAGTGCGAACTGCCCTTTCTGTGATAGAACCGTAGTATCCGGTAGCTCTTATTCCTAAAGCTCTTTGAACTGCTGCTACTGCTGAGCCTCTCGAACCTCTGCGGAGAATAATTTGACCGCCCACTCCCAAACCAGGAGTGTATCTGGTACCAGGTGTCGTACTAATCCAATTAGAAGCTACATAATAGCCCGTGCTCAATCGGGCAAACCCATTTCTGTATCCGACAATTTTTGGTAGTCGAGAGCCATTTTTGTAGCAAGCGATAGCACGAAAATACATGCTTGGACCGTTGCGAACATTGAGACAGTTGCCGTTTGTTCTCACATAGTAGAGGCCAGGACCGTTGTATACGGCTGAAACTTCTTTCAGGGGAGCTAAAAGTGCAAACAAAATAGTGAGACTGGCAAAGATTAATCTTGCTGATTTTAAGTTTTTGTACCAATTAAATTTAAATTCAGGCAGGTAAAGTTTAATTTCTGTATTCGAATGTGTATAGGCAAAAGCCATTTCTGAATAAGCAAGATATTCCACAAGATCTCCTTAATTTTTTAGTTATGCCAAAGTTCAACGAAGGCGGAGATTGACTGCACCAACCGCGGAAATTACTTTAGTGTAATTTAAACTACGTACAATTGTATAATCATAAGGGATTTCCATGGAGAACTGAATTAAGAAAACATAAGTTTGTTAACAATTTTTTTGGTCTTGAAATCAGCTGCGAAAAGGTTTTAGCTATGTGCTGGTTTAGAAGTGTAAAAACGATCGGAACGTAAAAGAATGCCGTGACGCCAAATTTCCACTCCTTCGGAAGTAACAAAGTAAGAAAAGCTTCCGTTATCGGCGCGAAATTTAGTTCCGCAATTTATGGCTTTCAGCTTTACAGGTTGAGTTGGTTTTTGTTTTAGTTGACCAATATAAAAAAACTGGCCATCTTCCTCCTGGCAAACTTTGACAAAAGCGTGTGCTGTCTCTCCTTGAATTACGGTGTTTCCCTGACACTCTGTAACCTTATTTGCAGCGAAAATCGGTGCTGGAGTTGATGAAGAGGGAGAGAAAGCGACTTGTGGTGGAGTTTTACCCGCTATTGGGGAGGGTAGGAGGCTAAGGGGATTGACTGCAAAACCCCCACCGGGATGTATTTCAAAATGCAGGTGAGGTGCTGTACTGTTACCGGTGGAGCCCATCTCAGCAATAATTTGACCTTGTTTAACTTGTTTGCCCTTAGTTACTAATAAACGGCGATTGTGACCGTATACTGTAATATAGCCGTCGGCGTGCTTAATAACGATGGCATTTCCGAGACCCCATTCATCCCAACCTGCTTTCATCACAATACCGAATGCAGCGGCGACAATGGGAGTCCCAGAGGGACCGGCAATATCAATTCCTTCGTGTTTGTATTTGCGGAAACCTTGGGAAACAATGCCTCGAGCAGGCCAGATAAACTCAGCAGCGGGAGGAATTTTTTGAGATTTTGCAGGAGAATGGTTGGCTATTTGGGTTAAAACAGGAGTGCTGGTGCTTAGTAGTAAGATACAGGAGATTCCCAATCCTACTAAGCCGTAGGGATGGATATTTTTCATAACTGCAAAATTTTCATAAAAAATGGTTTTGCCTGTATGCGGCAGTTAGACAGCGTTTGGTAATAAGTTGTTTCAGTGTTAAACTAGTGGAGCGACAACCGTCAAGTTGCCTTGCTTGTGAGCAAGATACTGTTTGCCTGTGCCGCTCTCAACTGTATTTAGTGGTATTTTTTTTACTTGCAAATTGCGACTTGACCGCGCTGTAGCTATAGCTATCTCAAAAAACGGATAAGTTTTGACAAAAAGCGATCGCGCGAACTACCTCATGATTGTTGTTTCCAGGAAGGCAGTTGGTAAGGGCCTGGAAATTTAGCTAGCAGTACATCCACAATATGCCGACAAAGCATATTTTTTCAAAACATAGTTGAAGAGCGTGTTGTCAAAAATGGTGTACTGCTTAGCCGGTTATGGGTTTGTAATCTTTTTCAACATGCTGTTATTTAGCCGCAGGTTCGCCTGCTGTTGGCAACGGTGGTTCGTTCGCTTCCTCTTGTTCGGGTAAACCTAAGAGCGAGCGGTATACTTTTACGTACTTTTTGGCTGATTGATACCAACTAAAGTCTTGATTCATGCCACGTTTTTGCAGTTCTTGCCAATAATCTTTATAGCGAAAGCCTTCCCAAGCTCGCACCATACAGGTGTACAAATCTAATGGTTCATAGCGGTCAAAACAATAACCAGTACCTGAGTGATTCATGGGGTCGTGGTGGAATACGGTATCGACTAATCCACCGGTGCGGCGGACTATGGGTACACTTCCGTAGCGCAGAGCCAACATTTGACTGATTCCGCACGGCTCAAATCGACTGGGCATTAAAAAAGCGTCAGAGCCGGCATAAATGCGGCGAGCCAAAGGATCGTTGTAAAGCAGGTAAGTTTTCATCCTTCCGGGGAAGCGGGATGCCATTTGCCACAGCTGGCTTTCGTAGTAGCGATCGCCTGTCCCCAAGAATATAAACTGGGCGTCGGTGTAGGACATGAACCGCTCGAGAATATTCAGGACCAAATCGATGCCTTTTTGCTCTACCAAGCGTGTTACCATCCCAATTAAAAAGGCATGGGAGTTTACCTCTAACCCTACTTCTTCTTGCAAGGCAATTTTGTTGGCTTTACGCTTTTCTAGGGTATCAGCGGTGAAGTTTTGGGCAATAAATTTGTCAGTTGCCGGATTGTATACTTCTGTATCGATACCGTTGAGGATTCCGATTAATTTACCGCTGATAAAAGACATCAAGCCTTCTAATGTTTCGCCATAGGCGGGTGTTTTAATTTGTTCGGCATAAGTCGGGGAAACTGTGGTGACGCGATCGGCGTATTGCACGGCAGCTGCCATGGTGTTGTGTCCTTGCATGTACCAGGGACACCAGGTTATTTTTTCTAAATACCAGCGCCAGGGTCCCTGATAAGCTAGGTTGTGAATCGTGAATACAGTGGTAATATCAGGAGATTGGTGCATCCATACAGGGATCATACCCGTATGCCAATCGTGACAGTGGACAATTTGTGGTTTCCAATAATTCCAACAAAATTCCGCTGCGCCATTGGCGAATAGGGTGAAGCGCCAGTGTTCGTCTTCTCCTGAGTAGATGCGACGAGGCCAAAATGCTGGGTGTCCAAATAAGTACAGGGGAACATCACTACCAGGCAAAATCGTTTCGTAAACTGCAAAGTCCTGGAACATTGCATTTCCTTTCCAGATCGGCTGTTGGGGAATTTCCATCTTATCTGGTAAAAAGCCGTAGTAAGGCAGGAAAATACGGACATCGTGTCCCATTTTTCTCAGGACTTTTGGTAGTGCTCCGACTACATCACCCATACCTCCAACTTTTGCAATTGGAGCTGCTTCGGCTGCAACAAATAGAATGCGCATGGTAATTTTTGTTTCCCTCGATTCTGCCTGTTTGTTAAATTTCACTTGGCAAAACTTCAGGCGCTTCTTTTGCGTCTAAAGTAGAATTGTTCAGCCATTGAAATCTTTTTTCCTATCATCACATTTACTGGTGCTCGATCTCAACAACTAACCGCGTTGGATTTGGGCAAAAATTTCGTCCAAAATTACTTGGGCTCCTTGATGGCGCAAGCGTAGTGCTAGTTCTGTGCCAAGTTTTTCTGCTTCCGTGGTTTTTCCGGTGATGGTGTCTTTGACAAGTTTTTGACCATCTACGCTGGCAACCAAACCAGTTATTGTTAATTCGGAATTATTAACTTCAGTATTTACACCAATGGGAACCTGGCAACCACCTTCTAATTCTCGCAAAAAAGCACGCTCAGCTAAACAGCGATCGCGTGTTTCTGGATGTTCTATCGCTTGCAGCAGAGATATCAATTCCGTGTCTTGAGCGCGACATTCAATTCCCAGCGCTCCCTGTCCGACGGCGTGTAAAGAAACTTCTGGGGGGAGAATTTGATGAATGCGATCGCCCATTCCCAAGCGCTGCAATCCAGCTACTGCCAAAATCAGAGCATCGAATTCGCCCGCATCGAGTTTTGCTAAGCGCGTGTTCAAGTTGCCGCGTACATCTTTAAAGGTATATTGGGGAAATCGATGTCGCAATTGCGCAAGCCGTCGCAGAGAAGACGTACCGATTACCGCACCTGCTGGTAAAGTATCAATTTGCCTGTCTTTGTACTTTTGATGCACTACCAAAGCATCGGCGGGATTTTCTCTTGTGGTAATTGCGGCTAAAACTAATCCGTCTGGTAAGCGAGTGGGTAAATCTTTGAGAGAATGAACGGCAAAGTCTATTTCTCCATTTAGCATTCCCAGTTCCAGTTCTTTAGTAAATAGCCCCTTATCACCGATTTTCGCCAAAGCTACATCCAAGATTTTGTCACCTTGGGTAGACATGGTATGAACTTCAAAAGTGATATTAGGAAAGCTTTTTTGCAGTTGTTCTTTTACCCAGTAAGTCTGAACGAGAGCCAGCTGGCTTTTGCGAGAACCGATGCGAATTGTGCGGGGAGGACTAGAAACCACTGATGCCATAAAACAGTTTGTCAAAAAGCGCAGATTAAGTCACTTCCATCTAGCCTACCGCAGTGAGTGACGCTACGGTGCTGCACTCTGCCAATTGCTATTGAATTTGTCAGCTTTAGCTTTACATATTTTTACATTTTCCCCGAGCTGGTTGTGCTATTTGCAAAAAGTTGCCTGGAAACTATAACCTTTCTAGGAAGTTTGGGAGTGGTTGAGCGCCGTTGCGACCAACAGCAGGTATTTCTAAAAGTTCATCTGTGGCTTGTTTGGTACCGTCTGCAACTGTGACGTTAGGATCGCTGGTGACAGAATTTTCATCGCCGGGATGACCGTTAGGAACAAATAACTGCGGATGGTCAAAAGGTGCTTTTTGATAACGGACTCGCTCGTCGGTGAGACTTTTGAGAAAAGCTACCAAAGCTTGTTGTTCTGCTTGGCTTAAATTCAAAGGCGGTAAATTACGACTAAAGTCTCCGCCTCGATTGTAGAAATCAACTACTTGTTCTAGGGTTAGTTGTCCCCCATTGTGGAAGTAAGGAGCGGTAAGTTCTACATTGCGCAGTCCTGGAGCTTTGAAGGCTCCGTCTGCAAACAGATCTTCTTCGCTGTTAGGAATAACAGGCGCCTCTTCACCGAGCAGCTGTTTAAATTTTCCATTCAAAGCAAGTCGCGATTCCGAAAGGGGATTTCCAAATTCGTCATTACCACCCACACCAAGGTCATCGAGAGTAGGTCTGACACCGATATTAAAGAAACCAGCATCTTCAACTTTTCCGCCTGCAAAAGGTGGTGCGCGTCTGATTCTTCCTTGACTGGTAACGCTGCTTGTGGAAGCGGCGGTCAGTTCCGATCCGCTGTGACACCCGATACAAAAACCCTTGGTTTGGAAAATTTGCCATCCTTGCTGTTGTTGTGCTGTTAAAGCCGCCTTATCTCCTGCTAGAAATCGATCGAATGGAGTTTGGTCTGCTATCAGGGTAGATTCGTATGCTTGTACTGCTAACCCAAACAAGAGGGAAAAGTTGTATTCCATCAATGTATATTCGTTGGTTTTTAAGGGATGTTTTCCCCGTCGGCGCAAAAATCTGCGTTCGCCAGTTTCTGGATTAATACTGATGATGATATTCGAGTTCCACCATTCTGGCTGGAAGGCTTGTCGGATAAGGGATTCGTAGCTTTGGTGCAGACCGGTTTGGGGATAGCGGCTATAAGAACCCAAAACACTGTCATCTTTAGCTACTTGTTGTTTGTTGAGCGGTCTGAGGGCCAGTAGTTTTTTACCGAGTTTTCTTCCAATACGTTGGAATTGGCGATCGCTAGTGGGATATGGTTGCTTTTGTGAAGGTAATAAATTCTCTTTACCACTAATAATTTCACCTTCGGTATTTAACAGCGCGACTTGGCGACCTGTTTTGACATCAGACACGACAATTTGATCGTTATTTTCTGGTGCTTCAACTCGAAATGGAGCAATGGGAAGATCTTCAGCTGCTGTTTCCAATGCACTCAAGGGTGGTTGCACAGCTTGGGAAGCCAAAGAAGAATTGTTGATACTCACTTTGACATCTTCTAACAACCAGGGTTTGCTTGCTTTCAAAACGTAAGCGTTGGCATCTTTTAATCCTAGCTGATTGACACCATTAAATATGGGTTGTGCTCTTCCATCCCAAAATTGCCGAAAGTTAAATACTGCATTGATGGCGCTTGGTGTGTGGCGAGGCGTTACTTGGCGGACGTTTGTGCCTTGGACGTTAAAAATGTCATCTTTGAGTGGAGTGACATTATCCTTGGCACTACCAGGAACAATATCATTGAATTTCGTCCTAAATACACCTTGAGAGCCGGCGATGTCGTTGCTATCGGCTACCACAATGGAAGCGCGATCGCCTGGATTTGCTAATTTGTGGAATGGATAGTCTGCTATCTTTAACTGATGGTTCGGTCTTTGTCCAGTATTGAAGGTGTTATCTGGATTTGGAGTTTTATCAGAATTTACTCGCAATCGTCCCGGATCGATTTGGTTTTTAGATCTGCTGTCTGCTCCTGCATGAAAGTGACAGCTAGCACAGGTTTGAATTCCGTCTGTACCCAGCTGCATGTCCCAAAATAAAGATTTTCCCACAGCTATGGCAGCTGTCTTATCCTTGATAAAGTCTGTAATGTTGTCTGGTTGCAAAACAGCGACTTTCGCCAATGGCTGTAAAGGCGTAAACAGCGCCGAAGCAAAATGTCCAGCGAGGATAGTAGCTGCTACCACTGTGGCAATAATTATACTCTTTTTTAAGTTCCGAAACCAGTTTGCTGTTGGTACCGAAAAGGTTATGATTACTACACACTTTGAAATCTTGACAATTAAATGTTTTAAATGTTCAAAGGCAATTGTTTTGCCTTCTGTTTTGCTTGCTTGAGTTTTATCTTTTAAATCAAAAGACTCACTTGTACTACTGCTATATCTAGTTTTTTGACAATTTTTCATTTTTTCATTGCCAAAATCGACACTTGTTAAATTTGTCGTTATGATTCATTAGTTCTATGCGAAATTACTTTTTTTGTCATACTTTTTTACAAACTGCTGTTGGGATTTATATTGTAAATATTACTACTTGTAGTTTATCCTCCCGTGCTTGCTAAGAAAGAAATAGGGAGTATGAAATCAAAAAATCATGTCAATAATTTTACTTATGTACTTACTCAAGTGACTCTCTGGCCAAGGCAGTTATAAAAATTTGCACGGATACGCTAATAATTTAGTAGGAAACTTGAAATTATTTCACCTATGAAACGTTTAGCCTGCCTTATTTTTAATCCGGTTGCGGGTCAGGGTGACTCTGAACAGGATTTGGCAGAAATTCGGTCTATTCTAGAACCGGAATTGGACTTAGATGTGCAACTAACCACAGAAGATGTTTGTGCTGAAGATCTGGCCCGCGCTGCGGTAAAAAGAAAGGTAGATGTTATTATCGCTTGCGGAGGAGACGGTACTCTTTCACAAGCAGCAGCAGCAGTGGTAGGTACGGATATTCCCTTTGGAATTATTTCTCGGGGAACAGCAAATGCTTTTGCTTGTGCTTTAGGAATTCCCGATAACATTGCCGGTGCTTGCCAAACGATTTTACAGGGTACAACCAGAGTTGTAGACACGGCTAATTGTAATGGTAGCCCGATGATTTTGCTAGCAGGTATTGGCTTTGAAGCTGAAACTGTAGAAAGGGCAAATCGAGAAATGAAAAATCGTTTCGGGGCGTTCGCCTACATTTTAGCCGGAGTGCAACAACTGCAAGAATTACAGTCGTTTAATGTTGAAATTGAAACAGAGGACAAAATTATTAAAAGTTACGCCGCAGCAGTAACGGTAGCAAATGCAGCTCCTCCTACTTCCGTATTAGCGCAGGGGCCAGCAGGAATTATTGCGGATGACGGATTGCTAGATTTGACAATCGTGGCTCCTGCTAATAAAGCTGCTGCGATCGCTGCTACGTTTCATTTATTTCAAACTGCTTCCGCAGGAAATGCAGTAGAAAGAAATGATATCGGCTACCTGCGAGCCAAAAAATTTAAAATTACAACCGATCCTCCCCAAAAAGTTGTTGTTGATGGAGAAATTTTTGGGAAAACTCCCATCGAAATTAACTGCTTACCAGCAACTTTAAAAATTTTTGTACCAACGGTAGAAGAAGTTTCGCCAGCAGAAAAATTAGAAGGCTTACCCAAGCTAATGGTCGAAGTCAAGGAAAAACAATAAGGTATTAACTACATAAATTCCTAAAGTTCTAATTACCTCTGTTACCAAACATAGGTATCATACTTCCTTGCCAGTGTTACTAGTTCCAAATACCTGCAATGAAATCTATCCTAGCAAACACTGCGTCATAGTTAGCATTAAAATTGAAACTCAAGCTAAATTAACTGATTTTCAGTCTTGTTAGGAAATTGAGTTTACTTTAGTTATGACTTTAAGCTATATTTAGTGACATTCTAGAGAGGACACTCAAAAACATTAATAACTATAACAATTAAGATACTGAATTGGATATTATCTCTGACACAAAAACCATCTTCCCAAATCGCAATAGCGAAAATCAAAGCTTAGTTCGCAATAATTTGGAGCCTGAATAATAATTATATAGCTGGTTGGTAAAACAGCATCGAGCATGCAAATTATGAACCGGTACACTCTTCCTCACATTGGGAAAACACTGCGAAATCGTTACAAAATTGTCAAACTCCTAAAGAGGGGAGGTTCTGGCGATACTTATTTAGCTGTAGATCTAGATTTACCAGGTTTACCTTATTGTGTCGTCAAATATTTCCAGCCAAAAGGTCTCAATGCTCATTATTTAGCACTGGCTAAAAGCTTGTTTGCTCGAGAAGCGGAAGTTTTACATCAACTAGGTAACAATCACGACCAAATTCCGAGATTATTTGCCTATTTTAGTGAAGGTGAAGATTTTTACTTGGTTCAGGAATTTATAGATGGTCATGATTTAAGTCAAGAAATCCTTCCCGTTCGATGTTGGAGTGAAGAAGCAGTCTTTAATTTGTTGAAGGAAATTCTAGAGGTAGTAGCTTTTGTCCATCAACACAATATCGTCCATCGAGATATCAAACCCCAAAACTTAATGCGACGTCGTCGAGATAACAAAATCGTCCTAATAGATTTTGGAAGCATTAAGAAAATCGGCATTCTCAATTTCAACGAACAATGTCAACCCAATGTTAATATCGCTATTGGTACTCCTGGCTACATGCCAAAGGAACAGTGCAGGGGTAAGCCACAATTGAACAGCGATGTGTATGCGATCGGAATGATTGGTATTCAAGCTTTAACAGGTTTAAAACCAGAGAAATTGCCAAAAAATCCCAAAACTGGAGAAGCAATTTGGCGCGAGCGGGTAAAGGTAAGCAACGCGTTTGCAGATGTTTTAGAGCAAATGGTTTCTCCGCGCTCGAGCGAACGTTACCACTCCGCAGCAGAAGCTTTACAAGCACTTTTGGCTATTCAAGAGTCATCAACTCTAAAGCTTGTTTGGTCCAGAAAAAACATCGATTATTTGCTACCTTACAAAAAATCAATATTGCTGCTTGGAGTTAGTCTTGGTGCGACTACGAGTTTGGTAGTGATAGTTTTATTTTATATATTTCTGCAGACAAATACGTTGATTTTAGACAAACCTATAGAGTCGAAAAGTTTTCTAGAAAATTCTCTGCAGCTGATTGTCAAGTAGCTGTTTACTCAAGCAACTTTTACTTAGTAAAAGCAGTTATCGTCGCTAGGTTCCTAAACTTAGCAGAAATTCAAAGATTTACGTTTGTAATAGGTTAGTGACTGTAAGGTTGGCATTCCTAGGATTTTGGCTTGAAAAGATAATCAAAATGATCGGAATATACCTAACCAAAGTGTAGGAAGATGACTTTTTGGTGGGAGCCATCCTCAAAGAGATATGGAGTAAAAGGAACAAAAAGCAAAGATAGTCGCGTCTGTTTTTGTATCATCTCAAAACTGAAAGCTTAATTATATCTTAATGAGGTGGTGAAGGGCAGGTTTGATATTGCCTCGGTTGTTGAGGTATATTTTTGACGAGTTTTCAGGGAAAAGGCATCTAGTATAAATTACTAGGAGCTTTCTTTTACCCCTAGCCTACCTGCCTTTGGCAAACGAACTGTTAATTTAATGATTATCGAGCAATTTTCCCCATGAAAAGTTTTTGGAAAAATCAGCGTATCACTAAGGGAGGACATATTTTTACTATACTAGTAATGACTGGTATTTTATCCTCCACAAGCAGTGATTTACTACTACTAAAAAGTGCCACCGCTACTCCAATCAATACCTTAGTAGCAGTCAAGGAAGTCGGCAAAGATAATCTCAAAAAAGATTCTTTACCACCGCCGGTAGCTAGGGCTGTATTGCGAGATATCTCTCGCCAACAAGGCATTTTGCCTAGTAGATTAAAAATAATTGAATATAATCGAAAAACGTGGCGTAACGGGTGTTTAGAATTGCCTAGACCAGATGAACTTTGTACCCAGGTTTTGGTTCCAGGATGGCAAGTAGTTGTATCTGATGGTAATCAAAAATGGATTTATCATACTAATAACAACGGTCGTTCTTTGCGCTGGGCAAATACTGACCCTTCTTGGTTTGACTCCTCAAACAACTTACCAAAATCGGTGAGAAATGCTGTTTTGCAAGCTGCATCCAGACGCTCGCACAAACCAGTTTCTCGTCTGAAAATTATTCAAGCACAACGACGGACTTGGAGAGACGGTTGTTTAGAGTTGGGTGGCCCTGGGATAAACTGCATTCAAGTTTTAGTACCTGGTTGGCGAGTAGTTGTCAGCGTTGACGGAGAAAAATTAGTTTATCACACTAATGAATCTGGTTCTTTGATCAGGTTCAATGAAAAAGAAAGTAAAGTTACGGCCATAAGCGATCGCGTGTTACCCCAAGGGATAAAAAATGCCGTACTGCGAGATGCTTCGGAATGGTCGAAGTTATCAATTTCCTCTTTGCGCATTGTCAAAAGCGATCGCCACGTGTGGGGAAATCCGTGTGAAGTGACGTTTGACAGAACCTGCAATAAAGCTTCTTATCTTCCCACGCCAGGTTGGATAGTTACGGTAGATAGTCCTAACCAGCAATGGATTTACCACGTTAGTGACGATGCTTCTGTGGTGGTGTTGGATCGCGCGCCAAGTTTATCAGAAGTTGCTGCTAAGCTAATAAAGCAAGATGCTGCCAAGCTTTCCCAAGCGCCCGTTTCTGCTTCCCAACTGCGAATAATTAAAGTTCAAAGACTGCTAGATGAAAATACTGCTTGTCAAGGAACTTTTAATTGTACTCGTCCTGCTACCTTTAGTTGGCAAGCAACTGTTTCTGATGGACGCAAAAGTTGGGTTTACCGCGTTAAAGACAACGGGGAAGCGACCTTACTTTGGACGCAAGCAGCAAATTTCTCGTCTGAAAATATCACAATACCGCAATTTATCGCTGATACAATTTTGACCAGGGCATCTCAAAAGTTGGAATTACCTGTTTCTCAACTGCGGATAGTACAAGCACAGCAAAAGCAATGGCGCGATCGCTGTTTGGGTATCAGCGAACCACTGATTTTATGCACTCCAGCAGTTGTACCCGGTTGGTTAGTAACTGTTAGCGACGGGCAACAGCATTTGGTTTATCGCGTCGGCAAACCAGATATAATTAAATTCGACAAACGCGCTACCAAACTTGCCAGCAAAAACTATCTCCAAGCTGTCCCCATTCCCATTAACGAATTACCACCACCACTAGAAAGCGGAATGGTCTTTCGAGAAATTTCTAGCGGAGGTTTTACTGGTAGAACCTACGAAACTTTTTTGCTAGATGACGGACGCTTGATTCGACTGCGCAGCGGTGATGTTAACGATTCCGAACGCAGCGTTCGCCAAATTTCCTTAAAACAACTGCGCCAATTTCAACGTTTGTTGAAAAAGGCAGCTGATGAATTCCGAAATTTGAGTTATCCAGCGCCCGCAGGTGCTGCTGACTACATTACCCATACCCTTACTAGTCCAGATGGTTCGGTTCAGTTCAACTCGATTTCTCAAGACCATCTACCCAAGAATTTACAATTAGTATTTCAAGCTTGGAATCAATTACTTCAGTAGCGCTTTGGGGAAAATAGAGGAATTCAATACTTTGCCCATAGCCAAGAAAACAAAGATCTTGCTTGTGGGTGCAAATTTTCCTTGCTGTGGTGTCGGGGAGCGCGGGGAAAACACCAACGATGGATGAATGGCGAGAAGTTTTCTGATTTTGGCTGGGATGATAGAAAACTAGTATAAGCAAAGCTTGTCATATTAGAGTCTATTCTAGTGCAAGCAAATTAAAACTCCATAAATCTTATCTTCAAGCTACTACTACCTTAGAGTCTTTTGCCTTCTTTAGGGAAGATTAGTAAGTAACAGTCATGACTCATGACTAATTTCTCCTAATTGAAGGGTACAATAAATGCCGATTGTCTTCCAAAGTTTTAAAGCTTCATGATTTCCAGTAACGACTTTCGACCTGGTGTTTCAATTGTTTTAGACGGATCTGTATGGCGGGTGGTGGAATTTCTCCATGTTAAGCCAGGAAAGGGTTCTGCGTTCGTGCGCACCAAATTGAAAAATGTCCAAAATGGAAGCGTGGTAGAAAGAACGTTCCGAGCTGGGGAAACTGTACCGCAAGCTACCCTGGAAAAAAGCACTATGCAGCATACCTACAAAGACGGTGAAGAATACGTCTTTATGGATATGGAAACCTATGAAGAAAGTAGATTGAGTGCAGCTCAAATTGGCGATCGCGTTAAATACCTCAAAGAAGGTATGGAGGTTAATGTTGTTCGCTGGGGCGATCAAGTGCTAGAAGTAGAGTTACCCAACTCTGTTGTCTTGGAAGTAGTACAGACAGACCCTGGTGTCAAAGGAGACACTGCTACCGGTGGCAGCAAACCCGCTACTCTGGAAACTGGCGCAGTTGTTATGGTTCCTCTGTTTATTGCTCCGGGAGAACGCATCCGCATTGACACCCGCAATGATACGTATCTAGGCAGGGAATAAGTTGTAACTTAACAAAGATGGAAATTCTGATTTCCATCCCTGCCCCGCATACTATATTAAGCAATGTCCATAGTTTGATCTACTACCCGTGTTGTCATGATGAGGTTATAAAAGCTGTGCCCTTGGACTTTAACGAAATTCGCCAATTATTGGCAACTATTGCACAAACAGATATTGTAGAAGTAACGCTCAAAAGCAATGATTTTGAAATTACGGTACGTAAAGCTGTTAGTGCTACTAGCGGTAGTTTAACCGGAGCTCAAGGCGCACCAGCTGTAGGAGTTAGTGCAGCACCATCAATTTCGCCGCTCGCATCCCCACAAGCTCCTACTCCCTCGCCAGAGTTAACAACTCGCACCTTAGAAACTCCTTCACCCTCAGTTACTTCCTCAGTTACTTCCTCGCCACTAGAACAAAAAAAATATGTGGAAGTTACCTCCCCCATGGTGGGAACTTTTTATCGCGCTTCTGGACCGGGAGAACCACCGTTTGTGGAAGTAGGCGATCGCGTCCATGTCGGTCAAACAGTATGTATCATCGAAGCAATGAAGCTGATGAACGAAATTGAAGCGGAAGTATCCGGGCAAATTATCGAAATTCTGGTTCAAAATGGCGAACCCGTAGAATATGGTCAGCCTTTGATGCGAATTCAACCAGATTAAGTATTAATCTATATATGGAATGTCTAATTCTTAATTTTCTGTTCAGTTCGGGACGATCCTGATGAAACAAACGTTGCCTATACCAACAGAAGTTGTGCAGCAAGTTGCTGAATATTTCAGCTTGTTAAGCGAGCCGATGCGTCTGCGATTGTTGCATTTATTGCGAGATGAAGAAAAATGCGTGCAAGAATTGGTAGAGGCAACCCAGACATCTCAGGCAAATGTATCAAAGCATTTAAAAGTAATGTGGCAAGCGGGAATTCTCAGCCGTCGCAGTGAGGGAACTTGTGCGTACTATCGAGTGGAAGACGAAATGATTTTTGAGTTGTGCAATCGAGTTTGCGATCGCCTAGCCGCCAGGTTAGAGCAACAAGCTCGCAACTTTCGCGTCTTGAACGACAATTAAACAGTCGTTATTGTCTTGGCTACAGTTGATAGTTTTGATTAAAGCTTTCGCGAGTTAAAGGTTGTTCTATTTCCAAACCTTCACCGCCCAAAACATCCAACCGTTTACCATCCACGTCAATATAAACCTTAGCATTTGGATTTAAACTCGTAGCAGTATAGACAATTTGTCCCACGCGACCCATCATGGAGGTACTTCCACCCCCTTTAGTAAATTCTCTGGAAAGATTAACGCGGATAGTGTCCTTGTCCACCTTCACACTTAGTAGTTTTGTTCCCGGTGGAATAGCGGTAAAAGCAGTTTTCCCATCTTGAGGACCTTCCAGCAATTGTTCAAGTGCGGTTGCCAAAAATTGATTTGGCTTGTTGGACTTGGCTGTAATTTTAATTGGTTGGGGAACTAACTTAAAACTTTGACCAGTATCTTGGAGCCAATAGATTTGAGCCGTTTCTTCAATTCCAATTTTGGAACTTTGGGTGTTCAGCTGCTGTTGAGATGGTGGCGTGACATGATGGGAATTCGAGACCAACCAAGCTACACCACCTCCCACTGCTACAATCCCAGCTGAGACAATTGCTATTAAACCTGAGGAAATACGATTAGATCTTTGTTCTTGATTCATAATTTAGCAACCTTCCTTAAGGCTATTGATAGTTTTAAATAAACGAGAAGCTTACCTATCGACGGTACTCACAAACGATGAGTTTCCAAGAACTTAGAAGATGGTTCTATTTTTAAAAACGCCGCCATCTCTAATTGTGCTGGTTTCGTCTTTAATTTTAGAATTCGCACCTGGAGTCCATCACCTTCCCAGATACCTAGATCCAATCTTTGGTTAATGTTATCAACAACATTGTTCACAAGATGAGGCGGGAACTTTTCTCCATTCACGAGCACAATAGGGTCGACCAGCTGAAATCGCCTGCCAGCAATGACTTTCAATCCTGATTCTACTTGAATTAAAAGTGGTTTGCTTTGATTTTTCTCCTGTAATTCTACTTGAAAATTAAGTTGATTGTTGGCTAAAATCTTGACTTTTGGGTGGAGAAAATTGTAACTTAAAGAAGAGTCTTCAAGATTAAATTTTCGCCATTGCTCAAGAAATTCCGGTGATTGTAGAAATTTATTAATATCTTCTTGATAGATGACCAAGCGCACGCCAGCCTGTAAAGGTCTTTTTAACCTAGGTCTTTTTTGTCTGAAACTACTCGGTTCGAATTCGATCGCATCAGTTTCCAATTCCAAAGCAGCAATACGGATATTTTGTTGCTTTAATCGTAGGGAACGTCCTGCAATTCGCATCCGTTGTACCTTTCCTTGCAGCAGTTGATAGGTAGGAGCGTTGTCTACTCGTACTTGTAATTGTTTTACCCCCGCAAGGTGGGAACGGATAAAATTTTCAGCTGTGCGATCGACGACCAATCCCGCAGGAATTAATAAACCCAGCAAACTAGATAGAAAAATTGTCAGAAATTCCATATATTGCTTTTTGATTTTCATAGCTAATAGTTAATAGTTGATTACCAGGACTAACCACCAACCATTAGCCTTTAGCCATGTCAATTCGTTGTTTGAGGTTAGATACTACTTCTTCTATGGTAATTTCCTCACAAGTGCGGGTAAAACGTTCTACTAATTCGACTTTGCCATTGGCGATCGCCCGTCCGATCACAATTCTAAAAGGTATGCCAATCAAGTCAGCGTCTTTAAATTTTACTCCTGCTCGTTCGTTGCGATCGTCCAGTAAAGTTTCAATTCCTGCTTGATTAAGCTGGTGATAAAGTTTTTCAGCTATTTCTACTTGAGTTGCGTCATTAACATTGGCAATGGTCACAATAACTTCGTAAGGTGCGATCGCCACCGGCCAAATTATTCCGTCTCGGTCGTAAAATTGCTCTACTGCTGCTTGTGCTAATCTGGAAATTCCCATACC
Source organism: cyanobacterium PCC 7702 (assembly GCA_000332255.1). Lineage (GTDB taxonomy): Bacteria > Cyanobacteriota > Cyanobacteriia > Cyanobacteriales > Nostocaceae > Chlorogloeopsis. Next base: position 1,862,119 of record KB235926.1, read on the forward strand.
ATAACAACCCATAATTAAGGGCTTTTCCTCACCTTGCTCGTTAGTATAATTTGCTGCCATGGCTTGGGAATACTTAGTTCCCAATTGAAAAATATGACCGACTTCAATTCCACGAGTGCTTTTTAGTATTTGCTCTGGGTTGTGAACAGAGCGATCGCCTGCTTTGGCTTTCCGTACATCTACTATAATTTCTGGTAACTTAAATTGCTGATGCCAATTAGCTCCAACTACGTGACAGCCGGATTCGTTCGAGCCGGTGACGAAGTTCTTTAAATCCAGGACAGTTTTATCAGCCAAGCGCAAAAATTGCGGATGAATGGCTTGTTCTTTATTTCCTTCCTGGGCAAACCGAGTAATATAATCATCCGCAAGATCGGGAGCAATATAACCCAAAGGCAAGGGTTTAGCCGACCAATTTTTCTGTGCATCAGCATCCAGTACTGCTAACTTCAAAACTGTCTTGGCACCGTATTGACCAGCTAGCTTTGTCAATTCATTTTGCAATTTTACTTCATTAACTTCTTGATCTCCTCGGATACTCACCAAAACTAAAACAGTGGTGCCATTATCGTACAATACTTGGTAGAGAACATTTTTCACCACTTGAGTAGGGGAACATTTCAAAAAAGCACATAGCTTTTCAATTGTTTCTGTGGCTGGAGTTTCTCGCTTTTCATAGCTTGTAAACTTTGAAGGTTGAGCAGCTGCTGGTAAAGATACGGCTTTTTCCACATTAGCGGCGTATTGTCCATCTTCAGTGTAGAGAACTTCATCTTCGCCAGCTTCTGCCAGTACCATAAATTCTGTAGAACCCGAACCACCAATAGCGCCAGAATCTGCTTCGACAGCACGAAAAGCCAAACCACAGCGCTGCAGCACATTACTGTAGGCCTGGTACATATCCTGGTAAGTCTTCTTGAGACTTTCTTCCGAAGCGTGGAACGAGTAGCAATCCTTCATAATAAATTCTCTTCCACGCATCAAACCAAAGCGGGGACGAATTTCGTCGCGAAATTTAGTTTGAATTTGGTAGAGACTCAAGGGTAGTTGTCGGTAGGAGCGAATCAAATCCCGAGCAAGCATTGTAATTACTTCCTCGTGAGTTGGTCCCAATGCCAACTCTTGTTGGCGTCGGTCTACAAGGGCAAACATAATACCCTCAGCTTTAGTGTAAGTATCCCACCTCCCTGATTCGCGCCATAAAGAAGCAGGTTGCAATTGGGGTAACAAACACTCCTGAGCGCCTGTAGCGTTCATTTCTTCCCGTACTATCTGAGAAATTTTTTGCAGTACCCGCCACATTAAGGGCAGATAAGCATATATACCACTACCGATGCGACGAATATAACCAGCGCGAAGCAACAATTTATGACTGGGAATTTCTGCATCAGCAGGATCGTCCCGGAGCGTGACAAATAACATTTGTGACAGTCGCATCGTTCGTCCCCTTTGTAGTTTCGCTAATCTCAAATTAGTTAGAATTATGAAGTCAAAAAAGTATCAAAAAAACGTGCCTTAAAGTCTTCTGATTTCTGCCTTTTTTTCAGGAGAAAACCACCTTGCCTGTAATTTATCGAGCGCAACCACCTTTAGAATTTATTCCGCCAGCATTTCAGCCTTGGTTTTTAGCAGTTGTTCATTTTTTGTTACCCACTTGGCTGCGCTGGAAAACAGCGATTAGCCAAATTGAAGCAGACAACGTTGAGGTTTTGGTAAATCTCTACCGCCAATTTCAGGAGGGAAAGATTCGCTTTTTGATGGCATTTCGTCATCCTCAAATACAAGATCCATTATGCCTGGGTTATTTGCTCTCCCAAATCGTGCCTAGAGTAGCACAAAAGATGGGAGTAAGACTACAGCGTCCCATTCATGCCCATTTGATTTACGATCGCGGTATCCCCTTGTGGGCTGGCTCTTACGTTGGCTGGATTGCCTCTAGGTTAGGTGGTATCCCGATCCAACGTGGTAAGGCAGATTGGACTGGTTTGCGAGTGGCTCGGGACTTTTTTGCTAACGGGCCTTGCCCAATGGCAGCAGCGCCAGAAGGAGCTACTAACGGACTTTCGGAGGTAGTCAATCCCCTTGAACCTGGAATTGCCCAATTGGGCTTTTGGTGCGCTGAAGATTTGCATCAAGCTGGACGAGAACAACAGGTACTGATTGTACCCATTGGCATTCAATACAGTTACGTGCAAGCGCCCTGGCGGGCGATCGCTAATCTTTTGAGTGAATTAGAAGCGGCCAGCGGTTTGCCTGTTGATAGCAACTCAGGTAGTGATATTTTGTCAGCGGAGTTACTTTATCCGCGCTTGTTGCGGCTAGCTGAACGTTTACTGTCTTTAATGGAAGAATTCTACAGGCGATTTTACCACCAAACACTACCAGAAGTACAAGTTTTGTGCGAAGATACAAACGAGGTAATTGCCGCTCGCTTGCACGCGCTTTTGGATACAGTTTTACAAGTAGCAGAACAGTATTTTGGGATCAAGCCAAAGGGAAATTTTAGCGATCGCTGTCGTCGTGTAGAACAAGCTGGTTGGAATTACATTTTTCGCGAAGAATACAAAGATATCAAAGCTTTGTCACCTCTAGAAATAGCCTTGGGTTCACGCATTGCGGAAGAAGCAAATATGCGGATGTGGCACATGCGATTGGTAGAAAATTTCGTTGCTGTTACGGGTAAGTACGTACGTGAAAAACCCACAGTAGAACGCTTTGCCGAAACCACCCTCTTAATTCGCCATATGGTTGCGCAGATTCTTCCAGGTGGTAATCCTTTTCGATTTCCGCCCTTAGGCAAGCAGCGAGTCAAAATGACTGTAGGTAAGCCTTTATCTGTTTCCGAACGCTACTCCCTTGATAAAGGGAGCCGTCAGCAAGCAAGGCAAGCTGTTGCCGATTTAACAAAAGATTTGCAGCAGGCAATGGAAGGTTTGATTGTCAAACAGTAGTATCCTAAGTGCAAAAAAGTACCCTTGGCGTTCTATCTCAAGCAGAAATATTTTGTCGCAACCAAAAATCAACCTGGAAGTAGGAACAGGCGATCGCTACAGACCCGGTGTTAATTACCCGCCCACGCTCTTTTGAACGATAATTTCTATGCGGCGATTCTTTTTTCGTCCCAGAGGATTATCGGAACCATCAGAGTTAGTATTCGGTGCTACAGGTTGAGTTTCGCCATATCCTTGCTTGGTCATTAAAGAAATTTTGATACCACCTTTTTCGCTCAACCATTTTCGTACTGCTGTCACGCGTCGTTCTGACAATTGCAGATTATCAATTTCATCGCCTGCAGAATCAGTATGGCCTAAGATTTGCAACCAAGTATCCGGATAGCGATGGGTTATTGCTTGACTAACTTGATGCAGCGCTTTCTCTGCTTGCGGGCGAATTGTATCTTTACCAGAGTCAAACAAAAAATCAGCTGGTAGGGTAAAAATTGTCAAATATTTATTTTTCTGAACGCGGATTTGGGGACAAGCTATTTCTGGAAATTCAACTTCGGGAAATATCTTCTCAGGAAATGTAACACTAGGAGCAGGAACTTGGGAAAACTTAAATTCCTGAACTTTTACGGGAAAGTTATTTTCTGAGTTGGCTGCACGGAGGAGAAAACTACCTGCAAGGCTTGTGAAAGCCACAACCAGTAAGTAAGTAAATAAACGGAGTGGGTACATTTTTCGGATGGATGAATTCTGGCTTTTTCGATCCAATATCAACTAAATCAAAAATATTACAAATAAATGGCACTCCTGTCACCTTTTTCAATTTTTACTTCAATTTCGCCCCGCAAATTTTACAAAATTTGGCATCTGCATCGTGGTAAGCCAAGCCACATCCGAAACACACTGTTTCTACTTGATTAGCAGTTTTGACCAGACGCTTGATCAAATCACCCACCTGCCAAGGAATTAGGGCAATACCTGTTAAAATCATCAACACTGTTAGCAGTCGACCTAATTCAGAAATGGGAGTAACATCACCAAACCCTACCGTTGTCATTGTGACTACTGAAAAATAAAATGCATCCAAGAAAGTACTGAAAACCTCTTTGTTGACTGGATGTTCAACTTGATAAATGAAACCAGAATATACGAAAATAATTGCAAATAAAGTAAAGAGTATTCTGGCAAAAATTACTCCATCTTCGCTACTGATTCCAAATAAGAATTTTTTATCTATAAACCTCAGCAAACGTAATATTCTAAACCAGCGCAACAACCGAATAAAACTAATATCAATTATTCCAAGAAAGTAAGGCAAAATAGCCATTAAATCTATTAAGCCATAAAAACTAAATATATATTTAACTCTTTTGTCTGCACTCCATAACCTCAGCAGGTATTCCCAGGCGAAAATTACTAGAATTGTGCTATCAACTGCAGATAATTTGGATTTGAGAGATTCGGGAAGATCATAAGTTTCTGCTACAAAAATTATTGATGACAGTAATACCAGTCCGACGATGGTTAAATTAATCGCCTTACCTACCGGTGTTTCTAAGTCTTGCAAGTAAAATGCGATTTTTTCTCTGATAAAAAGCATATTGAATACCCATTATTTTTCAGGCATTTGCAGGGATTGCATTTAAAATATAATCATCTGAAAATTTGATATGGTTTTACCTTTCTATCTTATGACTCCAGAATATTTTATGCGTTTGGCTTTAGCAGAAGCAACAAAAGGAGATGCACCTTATGGCGCGGTCATTGTTAAGGATAACCAAGCGATCGCTGTTGCACACAACACTGTTAAAAGAGACAAAGATCCATCTGCACATGCGGAAATAAATGCTATTCGTCAATCAACGGCTTTACTGAAAACTTCCGTTCTGGAAGATTGCACAATATATACAACTGTAGAACCTTGTCCCATGTGTGCAACTGCTTGTGTGTGGGCCGGTATAGCAGAAATAGTTTATGGTGCTTCTATTGCCGATTTAATAGCAATTAATCAATCTCAGATTAATATAACTTGTGAAGAGGTAATTGCTAAATCCTTTACAAATATCAAGGTAGTAAAAGGTGTTTTAAGAGACGATTGTTTAAAATTATTTCTATAACTATATCACCAGTGAGGGAAAAATGGACAAAAAAATTGATAGCTAGGTATAGTCTTTAAAAACCACGTGCACCTGCACAGAAAATAAGAAAACTTAATTGCAGTTTGATAAATAGGATAAATACGAATGAGCAAAAATTGCTGCTTGGGTGCGATCGCGGAGATTGAGGCGGTTTAGAATATTCGTCACGTGATTTTTCACTGTTCCCTCAGAGATATACAGCTGCTGGGCAATTTCCTTATTAGTAGCACCAATGGCAATCAATCGCAAAACTTCTTTTTCTCTGGGAGTTAGCTCGGTTAAACTTGGCGGAGGAGGAGAGTGATGCTGCGCAGGGTATGAAAAGTGAGACAAAAGCTTTTTTACTATTCCCGGACCCAATTGGGTATATCCCCTGTAGACAGCACGAACTGCAACAGCCAATTCTTCTGAGGGAGTATCCTTGAGTAAATAACCCATAGCTCCGTTTTGCAGCGCTGCTGTGACATACTCATCGTCATCGAAAGTAGTTAGTACTAAAACCTTAATATCAGAAAAACGCCTTTGAATTTCCCGCGTAGCTGCTACTCCATCCATGACAGGCATTCTAATATCCATCAATACCACATCTGGATGCAATTGTTCGATTAACCGAATTGCGGTTTCACCATTTTCTGCTTCTCCGACAATTTCTAAATCTGCTTCTAGTTCTAGTAAAGCTTTTAATCCTTGACGAATTAAATTTTGATCGTCTACTAACAACACGTTTATCATCTGTTCACCAAGGGAATATCAACTATGATTTGGCAACCAGAATTAGGAGCACTTTTTATGCTAATTGTACCTCCTAATGCTAAAGTGCGATCGCGCATGCTTTTGAGTCCAAAACCAGTTGTGTTTTGTTCGAGATCGAAACCTTTACCGTTATCTTGTATTTCCAGATGCAAATTTGTATTTGTTGTCACCAGTTCTAGTTTAACTTCCGTGGCTTGGGCATGCTTGCAAATGTTAGTAAAAGATTCTTGAACAATGCGATAAACAGGATTTTTAATTTCAGAGGAAACAGGAAAAGATAAGTCTATTTTACAAATAGGAAATATGCCAATAGTACGCTGCATGTTCTCCACCAGTCCTGCTATTGCTTGCTCTAGGGTTTGGTCTTGCAAAGGTTGAGAACGCATGGTAGAAACAGAATGTCGTACATCTTGTAGTGCTTTAGAACCGAGTTCTTTTGCTCTTGCTAAAAAAGTATGAGCCTTGTCTGGTTGAGAATGCCATAGTTTCAGCGCCGTTTCCAATTGTAGATTTAAAGCTGTGAGAGAATGTCCCAAGGAATCATGAATTTCACGAGCAATGCGATTGCGCTCTTCTAAGGCAGCCTGACTTTCAATTTGTAAAGCGTACTGGCGAAGTTTTTGATTAGCCATTGCTAATTCTTCGCGACTTTTTCGTTCCGATAAGACTGTATTCATTAATAGTAATACAAATACCAAGGCTAACCCAAACATGATAGCAAAATTAAAACTAAAAAATAAAAAGCGTTCTTGTACTGCTGGTGTTAAAGGAAGACGATCGAATCTTCGTCTTAAGGTTAAAACAAAAAATATGAAAGATAAACTTGTAATTGTCAACCGACCTGGCATCTGGAAAATCAAACAACTGCGGGTCACTAATACTAAGTACAAAAAGGGGAAAATTCTGTAGGTTATTCCCCCAAAAGAACCGGTAAGCAAAATTAAAAACAGTTCTATAGCTGTGTAAATTATCTTAATAAAATTATTACTTTGTGGTAATCTTAAACCCATTAAACCAAAAATAATCAAAGTACAAATTGTCAGTTCGGTAAATCTCGCAGAAGAACGTTGAAAAGGAGACGGGACAACAGCGCTTAAAGCAGCAAAACTTAGCAATATCCATTCTAAATATAGTAAAAACCGAAAAGGATGATTGTGAATTTCAATGGAACGGCTCACAGAAAACACCTACCTTGGGAAAATTTTTATTTTATTACTCAAACCTTGGTTTAATCTGCTTGAAAATAAATGATAAATGTCATATTAAAAATATGACTTCCGTCATGGATGTATACGTGACTTTCTCCTCATGTGTATTTCCAACATCTGTCCTTAGTATGGAAATTAAGGAAGACAGAAAACCAGGGGAACCTAAATGAAATTTGCAAAATTATCGCTGATTTTTAGTACTGTTATTCTTAGCTTAACTACTATACCTTTTGCCGTCAAAGCAGAAACAATTTCCTCCCAGATAGCACAAGTTCCGTCACCAGTTCCCAAAAAAGGCTACGGTAAAATTAATAGTTTGGGATTAACGGATGCACAAAAAGCTCAAATTGCAGCAATTCGCCGTCAAGCTCAAGCGCAAATAGAAGCAATTCTCACTCCACAACAGCTAGAACAACTAAAAACCGCAAGGCAAAATCGTCAGATCAAACATCAAGTATGGCAAAATTTAAATCTGACTGAGGAACAGAAAAACCGTATCCGGGAAATTAGACAAGCGCAAAAATCCCAGATAGAAGCTATCTTAACTCCCGAACAAAAGCAGCAACTGCAGCAATTGCGGCAAAATATGCGATCGCACCGCTAATTGTAATGACATCAATATTTTAATTAGGTAATTAGGAATGGATATTGCATCTCAAATATCTATTCCTACTTTTGTAACTTTTGGAATCAAAAAAGATAAGTTCTCGTGGTAGTTGTTACCCGAAAATGCCTTTGGCATCTAAGTGTTAAATGTAACAATCATAAATAGCTGCAGCCACCATCAGTACGTAGATACGATCAAAATTATGGTAAAATTATGGTATTTTTTATACTTAAAATTCCTTAATGAAGTTTCCACTGAAATTTACTGAGTAGGGTAGTAAAAATCAACAGCAATGACAAAAACACGATCGCAAATTTCTCGGTCGTTGCATGGGGTGATCAGTTTCTATAATGGTGACATTAAACGGGAGAAATCCACGAGGCAATAAATATAATGAAGCTGAAAAAATTAACACTGACAGTCGGCGCATTGGCAAAATCCACGCTTGGGGCGATCGCTTTAGGTTTGATTGCAATTCCCTACCATTCTGTGGAGGCGCAAACAACCCAATCGCCACAACAGCAGATACAACAACAGCAACAGCAACCGCTGCGCATACAACTAACGCCCAAACAACAACAGGAAATTCAAAAAATTCGCGCTGATGTCCGTAAGCAAATTGAGAATGTCTTAACACAAGAGCAACGCAATCAAATTCAAACTGCGATGAATCAAGGTCAACCTCCCCAGCAGGCCTTTGCTGCTTTAAAGTTTACCCCGCAGCAGCAAGCGAAATTGCGGCAAATAATGATCTCCTCTCAACAACGGATGGAATCTGTCCTTACCCCCGAACAAAAAAGACAGATACAACAATACAGGGAGAATTTGCAACGTCAACAGCAGCAACAACAACTACAGCAGCCACGCTAGTAGCAATTTTATGTAGATAACAATTATGGTGGTAGGCAAAAACAATAGCCTGCAACCATAATTGACCTTGAGGAATTTAACCGCTTGTACAACCAAAAAGCTTTAAAATTTGGGGATAGCAATACACCTTTAAATACAAAAGCCGCTCGCTGCAACGGTGTGGAAAATAATTCACTACTAAATAAGTTACAAAATATAAGTGTTGAAATCGAGTACAAAATATAACTATTGCCAGGAGTAATTTCAGTCCCGCTTTCTAGCGATATATATTAATCTTATATAAAGAGAGAGATTGGGTAAAATTACTTAATGGAAAAGTCACAGACATCCTGACATGTCAAACCAATTACTTGGGGAACGTTATCGGGTTGTTAGGGTTTTAAGTCAAGGTGTTTTTTGTCAAACCTACACCGTCGAAGACACCTATTTAAGCGATCGCCCGATATGTATACTGAAACATTTTCTACCTAGCAGCAGATGTGCGATTCCTTTAGAAATTCGTCGACGGCTATTTATCCGAGAAATACAGGCCTTAGCGAAACTGGGTGAGTGCGATTCGGTTCCTAACCTTTTAGATTCCTTTGAGGATCACCTTGAATTTTACTTGGTACAAGAGTTTATTGAAGGACATCCTTTGAGTACGGAACTTCTACCTGGTCAGCGCTGGTCTGAAGACAAAGTTTTGCAAATGCTGCAAGAATTGTTAAGTATCTTAAACTTTGTTCACAATCACGGGCTAATTCATCGAGATGTAAAGCCTAATAATATTCTCAGACGAAAGCAAGACCATCGACTGGTTCTGATCGATTTTGGTGCAGTCAAACCCATCTGGAGTGAATTGTTTGCAGACACAAACACCACCATTGCCATCGGTACACCAGGCTACATGCCTTACGAACAAGAACGAGGTAAACCATGCCCTAGTAGTGATATTTATGCTTTAGGCATGATTGCCATCCAAGCACTAACAGGGGTGCATCCTACTAAATTACCAAAAGATGGTGGCACAGGCGAGGTCATCTGGCAGCACTTGGCTTTAGTTAGTCCCGAACTGGCTGCAGTAGTGAATAAAATGGTGCATTATCGCTTTCAAGACCGATATCAGTCAGCAAAAGAAGTCCTGGATGCGCTGCTACCAGTAGCTAATTTCCACACCTCGATACCGCAGACGCTTCCTACCTTACCGCCGCCGGAGTTGAGCTTGAAAGCGCAAACTTTGTCTACACGGCAAGCACAGTTAGAATCTTGGATTGAGGAGCAAACAATACATAACACTACTATTGTCGTATTTTCCAAAAAAACTGCTTGGCTGATCGGGTTGATACTGGGTACGGTTTCTGGTGCAATTATTATGATTGTCAGCTATTGGTCTGTGCAGATTGTTTCTCCTGTTCCCAGAATAGAAAATTTGCAACTTCAACAGCCAAGACTGTCTCGTTGAGTTGGAGCGATCGCTAGATTTTGGTCGTGAAGCAATTGACTGGAGCGAGATGGAACGCTATCTCTGTAAATTAAAAACGCTACAATCCCAACTACAACCATATTAGTCATTAAAAGTCCAAAAGCACTCCACATCCAAATTTTCATCTTTAGTCAACAAAAGCTTTTGCTATCGACTAGGTCTTGCCAGCAAGCGGTGCTGGTACCTATTTTTTTGTGACTATATTTATCTTACAACTGGGAAAGCAAGACCGAATGAGTGATGGTGTCGCTTCCCCATTTGCTTTTTGTTTACCTATTTTGCTAGGTTTCCTCTAATTTTTTATGATGCAAACGAATTCCTAAAAAAATGTCGTAAACAAAATCGAAAAAATCTTTTTTTTGTAGTAATCCTAAAGATTGGTAACAACCTTTTTGATCTAACAAAGGTTTCATGAGATAATATGCTGACTGATAGTTATACCAGGGAATAGAAGGCCACAAATGGTGGATTAGGTGGTAGTTTTGTCCCAAAATCAAGATATTCAGAACCGGATTGGCATAAACGCGAGCATTTTTCCAGCGATCGCGCTCTACAAAGGGGCGATGGGGTAAGTAATCGAAAAATAATCCCAATGCCAAGCCCACAATTCCAGAGGGAACAAACCAAAAATTGAGAATATAACCTAAAAAGTGGTAATGCACGGAAAGACAGACAACAGCCACTACAAACAAGCGACTCAAAAACCATTCTAAAAGCTCGTATTTCCGCCATAACCGACGTTTAAAGAAAAACACTTCATGATAGAAAAAACGCACTGCGATCAGCCACAAGGGTCCGCCTGTAGAAACAAAGTGGTCTGGATCGTTTTCAGGATCGTTAACATGAGCGTGATGTTGTAAATGCACCCGCGTGAACACTGGAAAGGCAAAAGCCAGCATCAAAGCGCTACCGTGTCCGAGCATGGCATTAATTAACTTGTGGCGGTGAGCAGCCTGGTGACAAGCATCATGAATTACGGTACCAGAAATATGTAAGGCCACAATGTTCATGACAAAAGATAGCCAGTGCGGCCAATGCCAAACCCAGTAACCAAGGCAAGATAGCACAACAATTATTACAGCCGCTAAAAACATTAGCAACGTCGGATTAAAACCACCGGGAGGTGCTAGCAGTTCTTTTGGGGGGATTGTCAGTGGCTTGTTTGCCTCCGACACGACCATCGCAAACTCCTTACTTAAACTTAAATCAAACGTTTTTAGTTAGTTGTTAGGGGCCAGACACGCAAAACCCCTAAAAGAAAGCTGACAAAAAAAATAGCAGTTTCCTTAAGACAGGATAAGCCCGCGAACAAGTTTTTTGAGAGCTAATGATTGAGGGCAAACAGACTAGCCAGAAACAGATCTGATTAGCCTGGGCTTGCTTTTTCCTACATAGTTATACTCCTTGGCAATTGGCCCTTGGTCAAGAGCCAGCCACGAAGCTACTAAAACAAAACAATTTGTTAAGCGTTGTTGGTTGGCAACTCAACCACCCACTACAAAAAAGCAGCAACTATCTGGATAACAGCCGCAAATTAAAGACTTACTTTTGATGACACGCTTTTTCATGTAAGATTCCTTGGCAAAATAATAGACATTTGAAGTTTTGTATAGCAAGATTTATCGATTATCTTCGCACATCAGAGACTAATTAAAGGTATGATTCCAGACGAGACCTAGTTTTTGTTGATTGGTGTAGGAAGTTGGGAGGACGCAACAAAAGAGAATACGGTACCTGGAGAAGAACATTTTTTCCATTCCTTTTTTGGCACTCCAAACTTGCCTAGAAAAAGCGGAAGTGACTGATGCAGCAGTGACAGATAACAGAAGCACCTTCAAATTACGATAATTCCCTGAGTAGCCCCTAAATTTCAGCCTTTATGCCATTAAGAAGAGATTCTGTACGTCGAACCAAAATTGTTGCCACAATTGGTCCTGCCACTAGTAGCCCGAAAATGCTTAAAGCTATTATTGAAGCAGGTGCTACTACGTTGCGGCTCAACTTTTCCCACGGTTCTCATGCCGATCATCAACGCCATATCCGCCTAATTCGGCAAATAGCCTTTGAATTAAATCAACCAGTAGGTATTCTCCAAGATTTGCAAGGGCCAAAAATTCGTCTGGGGAAATTTGAAAATGGATCGATAGTCGTAAGTCGTGGCGATCGCTTCACCTTGACCAATCGTCCAGTTATTGGTACCCAAGATATCAGCTGTGTTACCTACGAATACTTAGCACAAGAAGTTCCGGTTGGCGCCAGAATCCTTCTTGATGATGGACGAGTAGAAATGCAGGTAGAGGAGGTAAACCAACAAAAAGGGGATTTATACTGTCGGGTTACGGTTGGGGGTACGCTTTCTAACAACAAAGGAGTAAATTTCCCCGGAGTCTACCTGTCTGTCAAAGCAATGACTGACAAAGACCGCGAAGATCTAATGTTCGGCTTAGATCAAGGAGTAGACTGGGTAGCACTTTCCTTTGTTCGCAACCCTCAAGATGTTATTGAAATCAAAGAACTCATTTCCAGTACCGGTAAACAAGTACCAGTTATTGCCAAAATTGAAAAACACGAAGCCATCGAACAAATGGAGGCAATTTTGGCCTTGTGCGATGGCGTCATGGTAGCACGAGGCGATCTGGGTGTAGAACTTCCAGCAGAAGATGTACCCTTACTGCAAAAACAACTCATCGCCACGGCCAATCGCTTGGGAATTCCTATCATCACCGCTACCCAAATGTTAGATAGTATGGTGAACAATCCTCGTCCCACACGAGCAGAAGTATCGGATGTAGCAAATGCTATTCTCGACGGTACCGATGCAGTGATGCTCTCTAACGAAACGGCTGTGGGTAAGTACCCAGTAGAAGCAGTAGCAACAATGGCACGCATTGCTGAAAGAATCGAACAGGAAGCAGCACAAAACACTAATGCTACTCAAGTAAAAGACAGCAAGCGTTCTATCCCTAACGCCATCAGCCAAGCTGTCGGACAAATTGCCGAACAGCTGGGAGCAGCAGCTATTATGAGCCTGACGCAAACTGGCGCCACCGCACGTAATGTCTCTAAATTCCGTCCCCGCACTCCCATACTAGCCGTAACTCCTCACGTGAACGTCGCCAGACAACTGCAATTAGTGTGGGGAGTAAAACCGTTACTTGTTCTAGAATTGCCTTCAACCGGTCAGACCTTCCAAGCCGCTATTAATGTCGCTTTGGAAAATCAGCTTGTTTTTGAAGGAGATTTGGTGGTTATGACCGCCGGTACCCTGCAAGGTATTTCCGGCTCGACGGATTTGATTAAAGTGGAAGTAGTCACCGCCATACTAGGTCAGGGAATAGGACTGGGACAAGGCTGTATCAGCGGTCGAGCCAGGGTAGCCCATACTGGCATGGATACAAGTAACTTTAGTCCTGGAGATATTTTGGTTGCACCCCGCACTAATGCTGACTTTGTAGAAGCAATTCGCAAAGCTGGTGGTATTATTACTGAAGAAGAAAGTCTTACCTGTCACGCTGCTGTCATTGGTTTGCGTCTTGGTGTACCAGTCATTGTTGGTGTCAAAAAGGCAACGCAGGTCATTCGGGATGGAGCAATTCTCACCATGGATATGCAACGAGGTTTAATTTATTCTGGAGTAGTGGGAATGCACTAAAATCAGCAACTAGCAAAGTAGTGGCGGTTGACCGACAAACACAACTGCAAGACTTGGACCTGCTACAAAAACCGAGTCTAGGGGTAGTCCATCCCCAGACTTTGTTCCCCCAGAGTTTCACAACTAACTTTCCACTTTTTTTACCCAAGTTAGCAATATCCTGCCCAGAAAATTTAACTTGCAATCAAATTGCTACTGGCAATAGATGCAATTGCATTTGCCACATCAGCCTGCAGACATGAATTTTTCCATGCAGATAAGACAAAATATTTTTGAGATTTTAGAAAAAGAAGTGGCTTTGCCACTTCTAGGTAATTCCCAGGTAGAACCTGAAAATCTAGTATAACGGGCAGAAAATCTTCAAATAGTATAAAGTAACACTTATTAACTGATATATTTATTGTTTGCTTCCACAGTCAGTAATAGTAAACTAATTAGTTTTTTTGTAAATTTCTAAACTGTCAAGAAACGATTATTTTTTTGTTAATTTCTAAATTTATCTCATTACTCCTCATAAAATTTTTAATTTTTATAGTAAGAGAAAGTAAAAATCCATCGAGGTATCAAAGCAGGTTACTAAAAGAGGAAATTTATTACTATTTAGTTGTTAATAATTCCAATCACTTTGAGACCCTACTCAAGGCAAAAGTACAAAGCGATCGCCCAAATCAAACTAAGTCAGAGGGAAAACGAAACTGTTGCTGCTTTTTCTACTAGAAGCGATCGCACCCCAGAAACCGATCATAGATTTAAATCAATAGTAATTATAAGATAGACGGTATATAAGAATTTATTAGAGTAATTATCGTGGAAAGATCTAGAATCAAGTTATTCCCTTTTGAGACTGATAAAGCTAATCTATTTAACAAGATTAAAGAAAAATTAATTTGTTTTTCTTTACAGAAGACCTGTACGAGCTGGAAGTAACGGTTGTGATTCAACAACCGCTGCTTGTTTTCCTGCGAACTTAGAGGTGATTTCATGGCTCAATATTTGCTTGAGACAGTTTGGCTAGTACCCTGTTACGCCTTGATTGGTGGGCTTTTAGCTATACTTTGGTCACCGGGAATAATTCGACGTACCGGACCAAGACCTGCGGGTTATGTCAATTTAATGATGACATTTTTGGCATTTGTCCATGCCGCTTTAGCACTCACAAAGGCGTGGAACCACCCCTCCTACGAAATATCCATACCCTGGTTAAGAACTGCTGGTTTAAACCTTTCTATTGATTTGCAAATTTCCTCAGTGAGTGTAGGCGCAATGGTAGTGATTGCTGGCTTGAATTTGCTAGCACAGATTTTCGCCGTTGGCTACATGGAGATGGATTGGGGTTGGGCGCGCTTTTATTCTCTGCTGGGTTTATTCGAAGCGGGATTGTGCGCCCTAGCTATTTGCAACAACTTATTCTTTAGCTATGTCATATTGGAAATCCTGACTTTAGGAACTTACCTATTGGTGGGATTTTGGTTTTGTCAACCGTTGGTAGTTACCGGTGCCAGAGATGCTTTCTTGACCAAACGGGTAGGAGACTTATTTCTACTGATGGGAGTGTTGGCGATTTGGCCCTTAGCTGGAACTTGGAATTACACTGAATTAGCGAACTGGGCGGCTACAGCTAATGTTAACCCCTCATTAATAACGCTGGTTGGCTTAGCATTAATTGCAGGTCCAATGGGTAAATGTGCTCAATTTCCCCTGCATTTGTGGTTGGATGAGGCAATGGAAGGGCCTATTCCCAGCACTATTTTACGGAACTCGGTAGTTGTTGCTAGTGGTGCTTGGGTATTAATCAAGCTGCAACCTGTTTTGAATTTGTCGCCGATTGTGTCTGCGGCGATGATAACTATTGGTGCAGTCACAGCAGTGGGCGGTTCGACGATCGCCATTGCTCAAATTGATATTAAGCGTTGCTTGTCCTATTCCGTGAGTGCTTACATGGGTTTAGTGTTTATTGCAGTGGGCACTCAGCAAGATGAAGCTGCCTTATTGTTGGTACTTACCCATGCTTTGGCAGCAGCATTGTTAGTAATGAGTATAGGTGGGATAGTTTGGAATAGCGTTACCCAAAATATAACTTTGTTGGGAGGATTGTGGTCGCGCCGTCCGATGTCAGGACTAGCTTATATTGTCGGTACTTTGGGATTAATTGGTTTTCCTCCCTTGGGAAGCTTTTGGGCGCTATTGAAATTAGCTTCAGGGTTATGGGAAACAAAACCTTGGTTAGTAGGAATTGTAATTACAGTTAATGCTTTAATTGCGTTTAGTTTAACAAGGGAATTCTGTCTTGTTTTTGGTGGCAAACCCAAACCTATGAGCGAGCGATCGCCAGAAGCTCACTGGCCTTTAGTTTTGCCAATGATGATTTTGCTAGGTTTTGTTCTACATCTGCCCTTGGTGTTGCAAAGCTTATCACTGCTGCCAAATTGGGCAAGTCTGAATAAAGACGTAGCATTACTGCTGATTTGGTCGAGCATTTTCGGTTGCAGCATTGGTTGCGTAGTTTATCTTAGCAACATTATTCCCAAACCAATTCGCCTGCCTTGGCCAAGTTTGCAAGATTTAATTGCCTACGACTTTTACACTCCCAAACTTTATCGCATGAGCATAGTTTTGAGCGTGGATCTTCTTTCGAAATTAGTCGATGTAGTTGACCGCTTCGTAGTTGATGGCATTGTTAATTTACTGGGTTTAGCGTCTATTGCTGGTGGTGAAACTCTCAAATATATCAACTCCGGACAAACTCAGTTTTATGCTTTTACAATTCTGCTCGGAGTTGGTGTTTTGGGAATACTCGTCACTTGGTTGCATTGGGGAAGTCAATTACTAGACATGGTGTTTTAAGTATAGAAAAACAGCTACCTTCAAGCATCGCAAAAGCAAATAAACCCTTGTTATTAATTTTGATTTGAAAGTGTGAGGAGAAAATACTGTGAACAGAATTTTGTCGCGAAGAAACTTACTGAAATTTAGTGCCGGAATTATAGGTACAGGCATAGTAACAGCAGGATTAGGTTCTGAGTTAGTTTTTCCTCAAAAAGCAGTTGCAAAAGATGAGTTAACTCCTGAACAAGCACTGCAAGAACTCATGCAAGGTAATGACCGCTTTGTCAAAAGAAAGCGAAAAAATCCCCATCAAACTTTTACTCGTTTGGTAGAAGTAGCTAAAGGTCAGAAACCCTTTGCTTCTATTCTCGGGTGTGCAGATTCACGAGTTCCTGCGGAGATTATTTTTGACCAAGGATTTGGTGATTTATTTGTATGTCGCGTCGCGGGTAATATTGCCACACCAGAAGAAACGGGTAGTCTGGAATTTGGCAGTTTTATGTTAGGTTCAAAAGTCATTATGGTACTGGGACATAAAAGATGCGGTGCCATTGAAGCTACAGTTAAAGGTGCTCAAGTTCCAGGTCAAATTGCTACATTATTAGCTGCTATTAAACCTGGCATAGAATCCGTCAAAAATCAACCGGGAGACAAATTAGAAAATGCTTGTAAAGCTAACGTTTTAACGCAAATAGAAAAATTGAAAACATCTCCCATTCTTTCTCAACTCGTAGCCGAGAAAAAGCTAATAATTGTTGGTGGTTACTATGATTTAGATACTGGTCGAGTTACTTTAATCAGCTAAGAAATTGCCAATAGAAAAAACTAATATTGCTAAAAATTGGGAATTAATTATGCTCAGTATTTTGATTTGGCTTCCAATTTTAACCGCGGCTTTGATAGCGTGTTTACCTAAAAGCATTCCTGCTCATAGTATTCGTTTAGGAGCGTTAATCATTTCTGGGATTGTTCTGCTTTGGAATTTGTTTATCCTTTTCAAATTTGATATCTACAATCCAGGAATGCAATTACAAGAATATCTGCCCTGGAATGAAACTCTTGGTTTGACTTATAAGCTTGGGGTGGATGGAATTTCTATAGTCTTACTGATTCTAAATAGTTTGCTGACCTGGATTGCCATTTACAGCAGCAGTCAGCAAACGGAACGTCCCCGACTTTTTTATTCGTTGATTTTACTGGTAAGTGGTGGAGTAGCAGGTGCATTTTTAGCAGAAAATTTGTTACTGTTTTTCCTGTTCTACGAACTAGAATTAATACCCTTTTACCTGCTGATTTCCATTTGGGGTGGTCAAAAACGAGGCTACGCAGCTATTAAATTTCTCATCTACACTGCTGTTTCAGGAGCCTTGATTTTAGCAACTTTCTTAAGTGTGGTTTGGCTAACTGGTTCTTCCACCTTTAATTATGATGCTCTTGTTACCCAGACTTTACCACCGGCACTACAAATTACCTTGTTACTGGGAATAATATTGGGCTTTGGAATCAAAATTCCCTTAGTTCCCTTGCACACGTGGTTGCCAGATGCTTATGTTGAAGCTTCTGCTCCAGTTGCCATTCTTTTGGGTGGTGTGTTGGCAAAATTAGGAACCTACGGTATTTTGCGGTTTGGTACGGCTTTGTTTCCTCAAGCTTGGAGTATTCTGGCTCCATCGTTAGCAACTTGGGGAGCAGTAAGTGCTGTCTACGGAGCTGTAGTAGCGATCGCTCAAAAAGATATCAAGCGCATGGTAGCATACAGCTCCATCGGTCACATGGGTTACATTCTCTTGGCTGCTGCTGCTAGTACTCCCCTTGCACTTGTAGGTGCTGTGGCCCAAATGATTAGCCACGGTATTATTCTTGGTATTCTGTTTCATCTGGTAGGAGTAGTAGAAGCTAAAGTTGGAACTCGGGAATTAAATGTACTCAATGGCTTAATGAATCCCATACGCGGTTTACCTTTAACTAGCGCTCTACTTGTTTTAGGCGGAATGGCTAGTGCAGGTATTCCTGGAATGATGGGATTTGTTGCCGAATTTATAGTTTTCCAAGGCAGCTTCTCTGTTTTTCCCATTCCCACATTAATGTGCATCGTATCATCTGCCTTAACAGCTGTTTACTTTGTCATCCTCATCAATCGTACCTGTTTTGGTAAACTCGACAACAATCTCGCCTACTATCCCAAAGTGGTGTGGCATGAAAAAATGCCAGCTTTAATTTTGGCGAGTGTGATATTGTTTTTGGGAATACAACCAACTTGGCTTGTACGTTGGATAGAACCGACAACAACTGTTATAGCCACAAATATTCCTGCTTTAGAAAAAGCTGTAAATCCTCAATTAGTTCTCAATCCAAATAAACAGCACGTGCCTATCATTAGGTAGCTTTTGGCGTGTTTAGGAGAAGATAAAATGGTACAAACTTCAAATCAACCAGTTACTAAATTACCACCTTCGACTCACGAATTTGCAGATATAATCCATCGCTTAGAAGCTGGCGGTTCTATGTTACCGGATACGCCAGAAAATCTGATGCAAATTATTGGTATATACAAAGCTTATGCAGTACCAATGGATTTTTATTGGCGGGATTTGCTTTATATTGCTGAACGTGTTTTTTTAAACCCACTTCCTTTTTTTAAATACTTTTTACCTAAAGAATATCTAGAGCGCCACAACCACTACGCTGGGGATGATGCCGATCTGCGCATTTGGCGCGGCGAAGCAACTGCTCATCCTGAGCTTTTGGCATTTATAGAAAAAGGCGAAACATTCAAAATGCCAAAGTTACTTCATCACTGGTTTCACGATCGCATCAATATGGAATTTGCCGAAGCTTGCATGCAGGCTATGCTTTGGCACCGTCACATGTATGCGCCAGTCAATCAATTCGATCCCTATCTGGATAGCGAAGAGTACAAAGCCAACGCCCACAAGGCAATTCAGGCATATTTTCAAGGCAATCCCGTGATGCTGGGACTTTACAAGTTATTTCCAGATATGTTTTTGGAACAATGTCGCCAGCTGTCTTACTATGCGAATCTGGGCTTGTTTTGGGAAGTAATGGCTCCAGTTTTCTTTGAAATGTCAGATATATATGATGAAGGCGGCTTTAAAGGCGTCCCCGATGCCATGAATTTTTTGGTGAATAAAATTTTTGCAGTTGCAGGTCGTCCTATTTATCATCACGTGTATATTCGGGGCGAATGCTACGAAATCATTCCCAAATCAAAAGGCTTCACCTGGCTTTACGAAGCAGCATTGCCCTATGTGGAAGCGGTTTTTTACCGTACAGCTCCTTTCCGGGGTACAAAATCTTACAATGCTCAGGTTCGTCAAGTACCTGACAAGCAGGAAGATTTCCACTACGGCATTCTCTATGCCGACGTTTTTCCCGTGGGAACTGCAGGTATTCCACCAACACTTTTAATGCAAGATATGTTGCATTTCTTACCACCATACTTGGTCAAGTATTACAAAAAACATTGTCGTGGCGAAGATGACATGCTGATTCAGTTAGGAATTAGTTTCCAACGGTCGATGTACAATGTCACCTCTGCTGTAATTCAAGCTTTGCGAACTGCACTTTTATATCCTTTAGACGATCCCAATCCCAAACACTTGCAAGCCAATCGGGAATTTTTTGAAGCGCAATTAAACCGTTTTTGTCGTCCGGAATATGGCATGCGGGATGCAGCTAAGCTGCGAGATATTCAGCGACAGAATTATCGGTAGCACACAGTTTGCTGTAGTTTTAAATTTTCCTTGGCTTGCGCAACTTTTTGGGATCGATGGGTCCCAGAAGTTGGTTGAGGGCGCGTAACTGTTCTGCTGTCCCCATGGCTATGACCACATCTCCTGGCATAAATACCACATCAGCAGTAGGACCGCCAATGAGATTGCCATCTGCACGGCGGATGGCGAGAATTAATGCTCCTGTTTGAGTTCGCAGCTTTGCTTGTCCTAGGGTTTGACCGATAACTGGGCAAATGCCTGGTTCAAGTAAATATTCTTCCATGTACAGCTGTCGGTCCGTACCTGAGATAATTCCATCTACAAAGTCCATCACCTGCGGTCTGAGGGCTGCAGCTGCCATTCGCTTCCCGCCCGTGATGTAGGGGGAAATCACCGCATCCGCTCCAGCGCGCTGCAATTTTTGCAAAGCTTCTTCCGTACTAGCGCGGGCGATCGCTCGAATATTTGGATTGAGGTATTTAGCGGAGAGTACGGTGTATAAATTTTCAGCGTCGGAAGGCAAGGCTGCAACGATACAATTTGCCCTATCGATACCCACCAGGAGCAAAGTTTCATCCAAAGTTGCATCACCTTGGTATACAGTGTAGCCTTGGTCTTGGGCCTTGCGCACGGATTCCAAATCCGAGTCAACGATCACAAACAGAACGCCTTCAGCTTGAAATTCTTTGGCAATTTGACGACCAGTTCGACTAAATCCGCAGATGATATAGTGTCCTGACAATGATTCCATGATTCGTCGCAGCTGTCGCAGTCGAATTCTTTCTTGAAAGTAACCTTCAATAATAGCTTCTGTAAATCTGTTGACTATATAACCGATAGTAATCACTCCCATTAAAATCAGGGCGATGGTAAACAATCGTCCTCTATTACCCAAGGGATGTATCTCACCATAGCCAACGGTAGCTAAGGTGATGACTGTCATGTAAACAGCATCTTCCCACGACCATCCTTCTACCAAGTGGTACCATAAAGTACCAATAAGTAAGACACAGCCAAGGGCCACTACCCCAGCTGTTAATTCTTTTTGAATGCGTTGATATTTCTGTTCCAAATTTGAGTACACAATTTTTCCTACGCCACTGGTTTGAGGATAGCTAAGCGTCAGCCTAAGATGTAGTAGTAGCTGAGGATAAGAAACTTTTCATATTTTCCCAAGCTCGTGATTGATAAAACAGAAGATTTTTAGGAGCGATCGCGGTGAATTCAGACACTGTTGTTGTCCAGCAATCATCCATTTCCTCGCCATCATCATTTAGTGCTTTCGATCCCAAAAGTTTCGATGCTTATGTAATGTCGACCTATGCTCGATTCCCCTTAAGTTTAGAACGGGGTGCTGGATGTCGCCTGTGGGATACCGAGGGACGGGAATATCTTGACTTTGTAGCTGGAATAGCTACTTGCACCTTAGGACATGCTCATCCTGCCATTGTAGAAGCGGTAAAGCGCCAAATTCAAAAGCTGCACCATGTTTCTAATTTGTACTACATTCCGGAACAAGGTGAGCTAGCAAAATGGATAGTTGAGCATTCTTGTGCCGAACGCGTCTTTTTCTGCAACTCCGGTGCAGAAGCTAATGAGGCAGCTATTAAGCTGGCACGTAAATACGCACATTCTGTGTTAGAAATTGAACAACCTATAATTCTTACTTGCCACTCAAGCTTCCACGGTAGAACTTTAGCAACAATTACTGCCACCGGTCAACCGAAGTATCAAAAAAATTTCGAGCCGTTGGTACCGGGTTTTCATTACGTTCCTTACAACGATATTGCTGCTGTTGAAGCTGCAATTAGCGAATTAGATGAAGGAGATTATCGGGTGGCGGCGATTTTAATAGAACCACTGCAGGGAGAGGGTGGCGTTCGTCCGGGAGATATAGCCTACTTTCAAAAGTTAAGGCAAATTTGCGACGAGACAGGAGTGTTGCTTATTTTTGATGAAGTGCAAGTTGGTGTGGGACGTAGCGGTAAGTTATGGGGATACGAATATCTTGGTGTCGAACCGGATATATTTACCAGTGCCAAAGGTTTGGGTGGTGGTATTCCCATCGGTGCGATGATGGCGAAAAAATTCTGCGATGTGTTTCAACCTGGAGAACATGCTAGCACCTTTGGTGGCAATCCTTTTGCTTGTGCGGTTGCTTTTGCTGTCTGCCAAACTTTGGAGAAGGAGAATATTTTGCAGAACGTGCAACAACGAGGCGAACAATTGCGAGCTGGTTTAAGGGCGATTGCAGCTAAATACCCCGGTTACATCAGTGATGTGCGGGGTTGGGGTTTAATCAACGGTCTGGAGCTAGATCCCCAAGTGGAACTAACAGCTGCTGATGTTGTCAAAGCTGCTATTGACCAAGGTTTATTACTCGTTCCTGCAGGTCCGAAAGTTGTTCGGTTCGTACCACCTTTAATCGTGACGCCAAAGGAAGTAGATACAGCATTACAACTTGTTGACAAGGCAATGACTACTCTGACAGCATAAAATTTTGGCACAGCTAGCTTTGAGAGATTCGAAGTAGTAGGGACGATAGCTCTTCGCCCCTACAACCAATGCCCAACCAACATCATATCCTGTTTGTTTGCTAATGTGCAGACTAATGCTTCACACTAGAATTTTTCAAGCTTTGTTAACTGCTTTAGCCTCTAGCCAAATTTTCTCGTAATGCTTGACGCATCACATCTACAGGGACATTTTCTATTTGCGACCAAATTTTGAAAGCAACTGCACCTTGTTGCACAAGCATTTCCAATCCATCTATGGCGGTCGCGCCTACTTGTTGTGCTTGCTGCAGAAATTTAGTCGGATTAGGATTATAAATCAAATCGTAGGCGATCGCTTCTGGCGGCAAAAGCGCCATTTCTTCCAAACTCAAGGGCGACTCCTCTACTTTCGGATACATACCCACAGGAGTTGTATTCACTAGCAAATTGGCTTGCGGAATTAATTGCAGCAATTCATCATCCCAGCAATGTACCTTCAAATTTGCTGCTGACAAGAAATTGCACCAACTGTGGCGAAATTCTTGCAAGCGTCGCACGTTACGTCCAACTACGTGAATTTCCCTACAACCAAGTTTGTGACAACCTGCGATCGCAGCTCTTGCTGCACCCCCATTACCTAAAATTACTGCTACTTTTTCACTCCAATCTCGAGCAAGTGTCTGCAAAGGGGCGAGAAATCCTTCCACATCAGTATTTGTACCCACCCACTTATCTTCTTTACGAACAACGGTATTAACCGCTCCTACAGCTTGGGCTATTGGTTCTATTGCTGATAAATAAGGCAATATCGCCTGTTTGTGAGGAATTGTAACGCTAAAACCAACAACTCCAATAGCACTAAAACCTTCTATTGCTGCTTGCAGCTTTTCTGGTTTGACAGGAAAAGGAACATAAACCCAGTCTAGTCGCAACTTTTGGATCGCAGCATTGTGTATCGCTGGTGAAAGCGAATGTTCTACCGGATACCCAACGACTCCTAACAATTTTGTTTTACCTGTAATTAATTTTTGCATTTCCTTAAGTAAATTATCCTTCCTAAATTTAAGGAAACCAAGAAATGAGAAATTGGTTTTTGGCGCTGTTGTGGGCTATAAATTTTCAGCCTACCAGTTGAGAATGTCAGATTACAATAATTAAAAGTTACTTAACATTTCTTTGGAGTCATGCAGTCAACGACAGCTTCCTCCCCCATTCCTGGTAAATATTGGCAGTGGCGAGGACATAATATTTACTATGTACGAGCAGGAGAAGCTAAACCCCAACATCCGTCCTTACTACTAGTACACGGGTTCGGCGCTTCCACAGATCACTGGCGTAAAAATATTGTTAAATTGTGTCAAGATTTTGAAGTGTGGGCTGTGGACCTTTTGGGGTTCGGACGCTCCACAAAGCCGAAATTAGAGTACAATGGCAGCCTGTGGCGCGACCAGCTGTGCGACTTTATTACAGAAGTAGTTGGTCGCAAAGCAGTACTGGTTGGAAATTCCCTGGGTGGTTATGCTAGCTTGTGTGTTGCAGCGCAGCGTCCCGAGGTAGTAGCAGGCCTGGTTTTGCTCAACAGCGCCGGACCTTTTAGTGAAAACCAAGCCTCAGCTGAACCAGAAGCATTACAAACCCAAATTGAACCTCCCCAACAACCAGAACCTTTACAAAAACTATTGGGTGAGGTTGTAAAGTGGATTTTCCAACAACCCCTAGCCCAATTTCTATTATTTCAATACGTACGCCAAAAGAAGGTAATTCGTCAAACCTTGGAAAAGGTATACCTCGATAAAAGTGCAGTTACGGACCAATTGGTAGAAGAAATTTATCGTCCTGCTTGCGATCCAGGTGCTTTTGATGTGTTCTCCTCGGTATTTAAAAATCCCCAAGGAGAAAAAGTCGATGTATTGTTGAAGCAGTTAACTTGTCCGTTGTTATTACTTTGGGGAGAAGCGGATCCTTGGATGAATACAAAAGAACGTTCTCTTAAGTTTCGACAGCACTATCCCCAACTCACAGAATATTTTTTACGAGCGGGACATTGTCCGCACGACGAAGTACCAGAACAGGTAAACCTTTTGTTGCGGGATTGGATTTTTTCTCAGGTTTCAAACTGAGTAATTCCTAAATTTTTAAACCAGGGCATATCATAACTATATGCCCGATACCAAACTGGAACTTCAAAAAAGCTGGGTTGCAGCCAAAATGTTAGCTGTCACAGACCGCACTTTTTAGCAATTGCTACTTGAATGCATGGTGAAAACACCTACGCAAACTGGAAAATCTAGGTATTTCAAGTTATAGATTTTACTCAATTTTTTTTCAAGTTTAAATATACGGTCATAAAAGCTTTATATGTGATGGAGTAAGCTTTTGGCATGGCAAAATCCATCTTTACTACATCACATAAGATGCGTATTCTCAAAAATTTTATTTACACAGCGGCAGTTACTCTCTGTTTTTTGTCATGTGTCGGACAAAAAGCAAATGCCGGACAGCTTTACAACGGCTGGAATTACAGCATAGACGCCTTTGACGATGGTTCTGGTGGTGCTGTATATGACATCAAAGGCATAGCAATTAAAGAGTCGGGTGATAAAGTTTACGTAGCACTGACTGGCGGTATGCCTTTGAATGGAACAATGCACGATTCGGTGCATATCGGCTGGGGCGACTTGTTTTTTAACTTCTCTGGTCAAAACTTTCAAACTGCTAGCCAAACTGGGCAGTTATTTGCTGTTAAGTTTGCAGATTACGATGGTAGCTTATCAACTGGTGTTTATCAAAAAGTGACAGCAAAAAGTGTAACTGCAGAGCATGACGGCTACACTAGCTTGAAAGCTTATTACAACGCGGGTTTTAATAAAAGTAATACCCAAGGTACGGATTTAGCAACTTTACAGCAAGTTTACAACTATTACTATCCGACGGCGATCGCTCAAAATCCCACTACAAATAACACTCCTATTCTCAACGTCATTGCTTCCGGTACTAAAGTAGGCAATATCTCTTTGTTGGGTGCTAATGAATTAACTACTGCAGGACTGGATTTTGGACATTTTTCTGCTGCTGGAAGCCAGACGATTGGCTTTGCGTTTGACAAAGCATCCATCGGTACTGGTAGCTACATTGCTAGCCTTTACTTAGAGTGCGGAAATGATGGAGTGGCCCTCAAAGGCGAAATCAAATCTACGCCAGAACCTACTGCTACTGCTGGCTTGGTTATTTTCACAGTTGGTTTTGGAGCTGTGCAGATACGCAAGCGTCAAAAAGGCGTATTGGCTTAGCAATGACAGTGCAAAAACCTGGTCAACGGTGACCAGGTTCTGCAAAATCGTCAGTACTCAAATTATGTTATGGAAAAAGTTTACAACTAGGGTGTACACTCGTTACAGCAAACTCAGCACTTGTTGTTTTTCCGCTTTGGGATTTGGCCTTCCCTCCTTTTGATTGGGATAGTTGCCACTTTCATGATAATTATGCTGTTGGTTTGCTCAGGCTATGACAGGGGACACCGGGTCATTCGCCTGTTCGTTTGTTTTTTAGTGTCCTAGTATTTAGGATAGCAGCTTCAATATTTAGGACAACACTCTTTTAAATGAACGTCATAAGTATTTAAGCTTCTCAACAAATGAGTTAGTATTAGTTAAAAATTGCCACAGCAGAAGCAAACAGGCGTTTGCTCCTGGTGAATGAAAATTACCAATCCCACATCACAGAGTCGCCCTCAAAGCGATCGCTAACAATGCGTCCGATGGCGTCAATTTCTTGCAACTCCTCCTCGGAAAGTTGAACTGCAGCGGCTTGGGCGTTTTCTATGGCTTGTTCGGGGTAGCGCGCACCTGCGATCGCATGGGTTTGTGGTTGAGCGATCAACCAAGCAAGTGCTAGCTGAGCGAGAGTACAATTATGGCGTTGTGCAATTGGACGTAATTTATCCAAAGCCTGTTGGGCACGGACAAAATTTTCACCTTGAAACAACTTATTTTTAGCACGGTTATCTAGGGGATCGAATTTATGTTCGCCTGTAAACTTACCCGTGAGTAAGCCTTGGGCTAACGGTGAATAGGCGAGGATGGAAATATTATTTTCTATACAGTAGGGCATGGCATCCTTTTCCACTTGTCGCCAAAACAGAGAATAAGGTGGTTGCAAACTATCAATGCGTCCGTATTGCGCTGCTTGTTCCAGCTGGGCGCGGGAAAAGTTAGAAACACCAATAGCCCGGATTTTACCTTGTTCCTTGAGATAATTAAGGGCACTCATGGTCTCTTCAATGGGGACAACTTCAGTTTGAAACGAGCCCGAAGGCCAGTGAATTTGGTATAAGTCGATATAATCAGTTTTGAGATTTTTTAGAGAGCGCTCACAAGCTTCGATGACCAAATTGTACTTGAGGTGATTGGGAAAAACTTTAGTAGCATACTCAACCTGCGATCGCACATCGGACAAAGCTTCAGCAACAATTCGTTCTGAGTGTCCCTCACCATAGACTTCAGCCGTATCTATGGTAGTTATACCAGCTTCAAAAGCAGCTCGTATGGTTCGAATTGAGTCTGCATCTTCAATTCCTACCCACATTTTCTTACCAGCTTGCCAAGTACCCATAATAATAGGTGTAATATTGACGTCCGATGTACCCAAGCGTCGCTTTTCCATGTTTCAATCCTGACTGAAATGCCTTCTTCATATTATGGATAGATAAGTGGCAGGCAAATCATGCTACACCAGACAACAAACAGGTGTCAAAAGGAAAATTTTCATCTCTGTAGATAGTGACATACGACATTGAGCTTAGCGTTAAATAAAATCGGAGCTACGATAAATTCTTATGGAATTGCTTTTTCACGCGCTGAAAGAATGGGCTGTTGCCATCGCTGCTTTAGAAAGCGGCACAACCATTATGCTACTTCGTAAAGGTGGTATTCACGAACAAAACGGACACTTCCAAGTTGTCCAAAAACGAATTTTGCTGTATCCAACCTACGAGCATCAGCAACCTTTTCTGCTAAAACCAGAATATGCCCACCTTGTCTGTCCCGTGACGCCGGGTTTGCATCCGCAGCTAGTTCGCATTGGTAGTTGGGCGGAAATTACTGATATTTTCCCTGTTGTTGATGAGTCCATTGTTAACGCTTTACTTCCTTTTCATATTTGGAACGAGCATTTTATTAGCGATCGCCTGAAATGGAAACCGCGCCAACCTTTGTATGTTCTGTTGTTGCGCACTTACAAACTACCCCAAGTCCAAGAAATTTCCTACCGCAGTGAATATGGTGGTTGCAAATCTTGGATTGATTTGGCTGAACAAATCAATTTACAAGGTTCGCAACCCGTTTTGTCTGACTTTACCTACTCTCGATTAGTTGCAGAAATTCGCGATATTGTTGGCGACAAGTTTTATGCTCCCTGTGGAAAATAAGTCTGATTCATTTTAGCTGCTAATATGCCAGCGATTCCGAAAAATCGTATTGATATATACATACATATTTCTTAACACCACCTAACATGGGATGAACACAAGTGTTTTTCGTTGCCGCTTTTATCTCCACAGCATACTTATAACTGCTTTTGCGTAGCAGGTTAAGTATGCAATATTAACCATTTCTCGAGGAAAACAACAAATTATCCCACAAGATTGATGTTAGACTTGACAAAAGTCTTTCATTATGCTCTCGATGAAGAAACACCAAAGGAGTTTGCTATGCATAGAAAAATGTGCTGGTTGTCTGCATCTGGTCAAGATGGGGAAAAGGTTTTGCACTTGCAGACTGCACCTCATCAACCGTGGCGTCCTTACACTGCTTTTCCCCAATATTCGGTACCAGATTACAAAATACCAGGCGGTTCTAAAGGTTGGGCAACTTACCAAAAACTATTGAAAGCAGGCTGGACTTTAGTCCCGACAGCAGTAGCAAACGAATTTTCCACCTCGGTTACCCCAGTAGAACTATGAGTTAGTAGTATTATATGTTAGTTATATAGTTTAGTAGTTAACTTGTTAACTTACCACTAACGATTAATCTTTAGCTGCGTAGTTTTCAAAACCCTTCCGGAAAGCCTTCCCCACGAGGATCTGCTGCGCCTTCTAAGGTTCCGTCGGGCGCGATGGCGATCGCGTTAACATTACCCCAAGGTTTGGCTTCTTGTTTAATTTTATGTCCCCGACGCTGTAATTCTGTGAGAGTAAGAGCATCCAGGGCCAAAGGTTCTACTCGCAGCTCGTCGGGAAGCCACTGGTGATGAATGCGGGGAACAGAAACAGCCGCACCTACATCCATGTTGTACTCCAAAACGTGGAGAATAACTTGCAGCAGCTGAGTAATAATAGTAGAACCGCCGGGTGCACCCGCCACCAAGCGCAGGCGATTGTTTTGCGTCACAATAGTTGGCGTCATGCTAGATAAAGGTGTTTTGCGCGGTGCGATCGCATTGGCTTGACCACCCACCAAACCAAAAGCATTAGGTACACCTGGTGCAGTCACAAAATCATCCATTTCGTTGTTGAGAAGAATACCAGTTCCTGGCGTAACCACACCCGAGCCGAATCCGAGATTAACAGTAAACGTCAAGCTCACCGCATGATGCTGCTGGTCAACTACACTCAGATGACTGGTTTGAGCAGACTCGTAGCGGGGTGCGTAGAATTGCTCCCTAAGCGGGGAAGATTTTAGTTTTCTTAGCGCCAAGAAAGAGCGTTTGTCCTCAAAGGAAAGCAACCGTTGTAACGTTTCAATATCCACAGGCTTTACTTGTTTGGCGTCTTTGGCTCTGTACAAAGAAATTTGTGCGCGTCGCCACCGTGCGTAAGCGGGACTGATTAATTGTTGCACGGGTACCGTGACAAAATCTGGGTCACCTAACAGTTGGGATCGATCTGCAAAAGCAATCTTCATTGCTTCTACCATCAAATGAATTGCATCCGGGTGATGCCAACCCAAAGATTTTAAATCAGTATCCCCAATAATATTTAAAATTTCCAACAGATGTATGCCTCCAGAGGAAGGAGGTGGCATAGAACAAATTCGAGCTTGACGAAAATTTCCGCATACGGGAGTCCGCCAAATTGGTTTATAAGACCTTAAGTCTTCCAGAGTAATTAAACCACCATTTTTCTTCATATCATTAGCAATGGCAGCAGCAATACTTCCCGTGTAGAAACTGCGCGGGTTACGAGATATCTCTGTTAAAGTTCGTGCTAAATCTCGTTGCACCAGTCTTGTTCCTGGTTGGTACAATTTACCATTGCGAGTAAAAATTCTTCGGGCAGCTGGATTTGCCAAAATAACTTTTTGGCGGTTTTCATACTCTGATATAGAACGCCAAGTTATCCTAGGACTAAGGATAAACCCATTACTTGCCAAAGCGATCGCAGGTTTTAGCAGTTCTTTCCAAGACAATTTCCCATAGCGGCGATGAACTTCGTACAACCCCGCAACCGTTCCTGGTGTCGCCACTGCTAAGTAACCGTCAGTACTTGCATTTGCGCGTACCCTTTTTTGAGCATCCAAATACATATCCCTGCTAGCTTTGAGCGGTGCGCGTTCGCGGAAATCCAAAGCTTTAATTTCACCTGTTTGCGAGTTATACAATAACAAAAAGCCGCCACCGCCTATTCCCGCCGCAAAAGGTTCTACCACTGAAATTGCAAAAGCCGTAGCCACTGCAGCATCAATAGCATTTCCTCCCTTACGTAACATTTCTAACCCTGCTTTGCTCGCCAAGGGATGCGCCGAGACAACCATAGCTTTTTTGGTGCGTAACGGCAAGACCACAGTTGCCGATACTGTTTTTTGGCTACCACTGAGCAATGTCCAAAAACAAAGATAAAAACAGACCGAAAATATCCTCAAGTAGCGAAATTTGCGCATCTTTAGTAAATACGGCTGGATATGAAGGAGTGGTTAAAAGCCGGAAGGTCGCGGTCGCATTATTGCCGCCAATGAAATTTTACTCAACTTCCCACGCAAACAAAGCAAATTTTTATTACTTAAGTATTATTACAGTTGCAATTACATGTTTTTTGCTTGCTTTTGAGTAACTGGCATTATTTTTTACATTTTTTAGCAACTTTTGGTAGAGAATATTTGGCAATTTCGGTACACCGTAAGTAAAATAACTGCTATTTAACAGTTAGCTGAGATTTCATCGTCCTGTAGTAATTTGTATATAAACATACAAATAAAATCCAGTCGCTTGAATTCTATCGCGGCAAAGTTCTGCCCAAACATAATAGCTATGACCTATTCAAACCAATACGAGTAAAATGAGCACAAATTCCACAGGTAGCTACAGGTTTTTCCAAAAACTGTACCCTTTATCTCTCTTGGCACAACTAATTAGCAAACGCGCTACAGGTTGTTTAAGAGTATTTACTGATATAGCCTGTTGGCATATTTATTTAGAAGAAGGAAAACTTACATATGCCTCCTGTTCGGATAAACTATTGGAACGATTAGACAACCAATTACAAAAATTGAGTCAAAAAATTCCGACTCTGTTGAATGTAAATCGCACACAAATCCGATTGATGTTGGATACCAAAACTGAGAACCAACCATCACAAACAGATTATCTGGCTATATGTTGGTTGGTAAATCAGAACTATATCAATTCTGCACAAGCAGCAATTCTCATCGAAGAATTAGCCAAAGAAGTATTGCTATCGTTTCTAACCTTAAAACAAGGAAACTATGAATTTGAGCGCGAGACTTTCTGGGATGAATTGCCAAAATTTTGTTATTTGGACTTGCGAACGCTTGTAGAAGAATGTCAAAAACAATTACAACAACAACACGCTCAGCAATTAACATTTACCCTGCAACAGCGATCGCCACAAACAAAATCTTTTCCCACTCCCACAAAAGCAAGCATCGCAGCTGAACAACCATCATCGCTCGCAACAGATTTAGATGTTCCTGAGGACGATGACGAATCCTTGTATTTACCACCTAGCAACAAAAGTTTATATACAGTAGCTTGTATTGATGACAGTCCCACTGTTTTACATTCTATTAGAAGCTTTTTAGATGAAAATACATTTGCGGTAGTTGCAATCAAAGATCCTATTAAAGCTTTAATGGAAATTCTCCGCAGCAAACCAGACCTGATTTTGCTAGATGTAGAAATGCCAAATTTAGACGGCTACGAACTATGTTCTCTGCTACGCAGGCATTCTAATTTTAAGAATACACCCATAATTATGGTCACTGGTAGAACAGGATTTCTAGACAAAGCAAAAGCCAAAATGGTCAGAGCATCAGGTTATTTGACCAAGCCTTTTACCCAGTCAGATTTGCTCAAAATTGTCTGGAAACATCTCAAGTGATTGTTAATAACTAAAACTACGAAGGAGGAAATAAACAAGTGGTTTGGAATTTGCTAAATACTGTTTTAGTAGTGGAAGACTCTCCCAGTGAATTAGAACTAATAAGTCACTATCTGAAAGAAAGTGGTTTTAACGTTATCAAAGCAAAGGGAGCCAAAGAAGCTTTAGAAAAAGCAATATCACAACAACCAGATGTAATTATTACTGATGTAGTCATGCCAGAAATGAGTGGTTTTGAGTTATGTCGTTCTTTGAAAAAAAATCCATTAACCCAAAAAGTGCCGATCGTAATTTGCAGTTCTAAAAATCAAGACATAGATCGTTTGTGGGCAAAAAGGCAAGGTGCTAATGCCTATGTAACTAAACCATACACCCGCGAACAACTTTTAGGTGCTATTAAATCAGTAGCGGATACAAGCGATGAATAGTTCAGAACTGACACTAATTTTACAGTCTAACGGTAGTAATTTGGGAGATAACTATCTGAAGTTTCAACTACACAAACAAGCAGCTGCTGTTTTGTCAGTTAAATATATTCAAGAAGCAGTTATCGTTCCCGTGGAAACAGTTACTTCCATACCAAATATGCCCGCTTGTATATTAGGGTTAATGAATTGGCGCAGTCGTATAATTTGGGTAGTTGACTTGCCAAGAATGTTTAATTTAGAGCCGTTGGATTATCAATTTCGGCAGTACAACATTATTATTGTGCAAGTGGAATCAGAAACTTTGGGTTTAGTTGTACAAGAAATCAAAGGTACGGCAAAATTTTCGCTAGAAGAAATTTGCTCTCCTATCGGACAGGTAGCCTCCAGTTTAGTCCCTTATCTAGGCGGATGCATTGTCCAGCAACAAGAAATTCTTTTGGTATTGGATGCCCAAGCTATTGTGAAATCTTCTCTTCTATACGGCAATTAAATTTTCATCCTAGACATTAGCTATTATTGGAATTTATTTATGTTTCATAAAACTGATACAACTCATAATCATGATGCCCAAATGCCAGAACCAATAATTTCATCGCCAGAAGTTAAAGATGGTCTGGTCAAATTACCCAATCTTTCCCCACAGGAGAAAACTACCCAAAATTATTTAGCAAATGGCCTTATTAATTTTTACAAGCAGTTTGGCTGGAGTACAAAAGCAACTTTATTTGCCATTGCAATTAGTACGCTACCTGTATTAGGATTTGGTATATTAACGTACAAATTTTCTAGTCAATCTCTAGCTGAAAAAATTATTGATGCTAGCAAAATAGAAGCTGTTATTTTAGCAGACAAAATTAATCGTTTTATGTGGGAGAGGTATGTTAATGTCCAAATAATTTCAAATTTATCAATTTTAGAAGATGTTTCTCTAAAAAATAAAAAAAACAAGCAGGAATTACTAGAGCAATGGCTGCAGAAAGATAAAATATTCAATAATATCTCTGTTTTTGACCGTCAAGGCAAATTAATAGTTACGTCCTCCGGAGAACCCCCTCAAAATCCTCAAAACCAGCCGTATTTTAAAAATTCGATTCAAGAAGACCATCCGATAATTTCTGGAGTAATAGCAAACAATATTTACTTAGCAGCACCTGTAAAAAATAGAGTAACCAAGGAAATTATTGGTGTAATTGTAGCGCAAATGCCTCTGAAAAATATAGAAGAATTAATCAAAAGCTACAAGGGTATGAATGGTACCAATTATTATTTAATTGATGATACGGGGCAGATTTTTGCAGCTAACCAACAGGCAGATATAGGTAAAAATATTCACAAAGAATTTGCAATTGACGAGAAATTACATACTGCTAAAAAGGTAGTTGCTCAAACAATTATTCATCCCGAAACTCGAAGCAAACGACTAATTAGTTTGGCCAGCTTAGAACAATTATCAGACATGCCCAACCTCAACTGGGAAGTAATGCTTTCCGCTAGTAGCAAGACGGTATTTGCACCTCAAAAACAATTGTTGGTCAAAATTGCCACAACGACAGGAATAATAGCAATAATAGCAGCAGCGATCGCAACTTGGCTTGCCAAACGTATTACCAAACCAATTTTGCAGGCAACAGCAAAAGTAGCAAAACTGAATCAAGGCGGACTCAACTTTAGCGATTTTACCGTCAAAAAAGAAGACGAGCTAGAACTTTTAAATGCAAACATCAACCAAATGGCGGTGCAACTCCAGTCTTTATTGCAAGAGCAACAAAAAGATAGCGAACGAGCAAAACTACTTGCAGATATGACTCTACGCATTCGCTTGTCCCTTACTATCGAAGATATTTGTCAAACAGCAGTCAGAGAAATTCGCCAAGCACTCAAAGCAGATCGAGCAGTCATTTGCAAACTAGATAACGATGGATGGAACGGTCAAGCGATCGCTGAATCGGTGAATATCAATTACCCGAAAATGTATGGAGTTACAATTGACAACACATGTTTTGGCAAAATGGATGCCAATATTTGTCAAAATGGTGAAGTGCAGGCGATCGCCAACATTTACCAACAGTCAAACCTCAAAGATAGCGATGCATGCATTAAGTTTTGGGAGAAATTTGCAGTTAAAGCTAGTTTGATTGCACCTATTTTTCAACAACAACAGCTGGTTGGTTTGCTCATGGTTCACCAGTGCGACAGTCCGCGTTTGTGGCAACTAACAGAAATTGATTTATTGAAACATTTAGCAATGCAAATCGGCTATGCTTTGGAGCAAGCAGAACTGCAAGAAGAATTAGAACAAGCAAAAGCGATCGCAAAGCAATCCTCCAGCAAAGAACGAGAACAAAAAGAAGCTCTGCAAAAACAACTGCTCCAGCTACTCGAATGCGCAGAAACAGCAGCATCTGGTGATTTGAGCGTGCGCGCGCCTGTTGGTGCTGGGGAAATAGGTACCGTTGCTGACTTTTTCAACTCTATCGTTGAAAGTTTGCGAGAAATTGTCATACAAGTCAAAACTGCTGCTAAAAGCGTTGATGACGCCATCGGTACTAATTCCGAAGCGATTCGCCAACTTGCACGAGAAGCGGAAATTCAAGCCACCGAAATTGACCGTACTCTCGATGCTATGACTCGGATGACACAATCTATTCAAGCAGTAGCCCAAAGCGCCCAACAAGCCACCGTCATAGCAGAAAATGCTTCTGCAGCAGCTGCTAAGAGCGGACAAGCAATGGACTCAACGGTACAAAACATTTTACACCTACGGGAAACTGTAGGTGAAACTGCTAAAAAAGTTAAACATTTGGGAGAATCTACCCAACAAATTTCCCGCGTTGTTGCCCTAATCAACCAAATTTCTCTGCAAACTAACTTGTTAGCCATTAACGCTGGAATTGAAGCAGCACGAGCGGGCGAAGAAGCTCAAGGTTTTGTGGTCATTGCTGAAGAAGTAGGCGAATTAGCAACAAAAGCAACAGCAGCAACAAGAGAAATAGAGCAAATTGTCGAGAACATTCAACGGGAAACTAGCGAAGCAGTGCAAGCTATGGAAGTGGGAACCTCCCAAGTTACAGAAGGTGTGCGCGTCGTTGCAGAAGCAAAAAACAGTCTCAACCAAATACTGGAAGTAGCAAAGCTTCTTCATGACTTGGTACAGTCCATTTCTGGTGCGACAGCGTTTGGAGTCGAAACATCGCAAGTTGTTAGTGAATTGATGAAACAAATCGCTGTTATTTCCAAGCACACCAGTGACTCTTGTTTGCAAGTTTGCTCTGGTTTGCAAGAAACTGTATACATTTCCCAGCAATTGCAGAGCACTGTCAGCGCTTTTAAGGTCTATTAGTTGTCTTGATAACGCACAAATTTTCTGCCTTCATCCATGACTGATAACTAATGACTCGGGACAAAAACTATGTCGCACTACAAAGAAGTTGAAATCCAGATGCAGTTTCTGGAAGAAGCAACAGATTACCTCAATACCCTAGAAGCAATATTGCTGGAAATTGAAAGTAACAATCGCATTCCGCCAGAGAAAATTAACACCGCCCTCAGAGCTACCCATTCCATCAAAGGTGGTGCAGCAATGATGGGATTTCGCGAACTGTCAGATTTAGCACACCGCTTGGAAGATTGCTTTAAAGTTTTAAAAACCCACAAAAATTCTCTGGAACTGGACACGGAGCTACAAAGTTTGCTGTTCGAGGGAGTTGATTGGTTGCGTCAAATTGTCGAGTTGCACTTTCAAGGAAATGCTATTGACCAAGAGTGGTTGAGTACCTTTTGTTATCCAGTTTTTGCACAACTGCACCAACGTTTGGGCGATCCCACCTGGGAAGATGCTGCAACCATTCTTTCTCCAGAAGACGACGGACAAAATATCATACCCCTGCTTTTTGAAACAGAGGTGGAGGGATATTTGCAGCAGTTGGAAACTTTGTTGCAGTGCGTCTATGGGGGTTCCCCCCACTCATCACTGTCGGTACAGCACCAAGAGCAATCCCAACTCAAACAAAAAGTTGCAAATATGGCTGCAGATCTGGGTGGTTTGGGGGAAATGC
Source organism: cyanobacterium PCC 7702 (assembly GCA_000332255.1). Taxonomy (GTDB): domain Bacteria; phylum Cyanobacteriota; class Cyanobacteriia; order Cyanobacteriales; family Nostocaceae; genus Chlorogloeopsis. Next base: position 1,898,623 of record KB235926.1, read on the forward strand.
TGCAAATAAAAGCTTTTGTTCAGTTGTGCGACTCAGTGATAAAGTATTTAGAAACTGCTTGTCATCCTTCTGAAATTGAACAAATTGCCCGTGCTGCACTCGCAGCGTGGCGGCGATCGCAAGCTTTGGTACTTACCAATCAGCTTAGTTGCTTACCAACAGAAATTGACCTTGATCGCTTTGCTGCTATTGAGAAAGAAACGATCGCTCTTGGGTATGATACTTTGGTGGCAAAATTTGCAAATGAAAGCAATCCTCAAAGCACCTACCAAACCACTGTCCTATCTTCTATTGCTGAGCCGACTGATAGTAAATTTGTTGCTCAAGCCAAAGTTTCACCCCATACCGCTACTAAAGAACGGGAAACTTCTGAAAATACAGTTAGAGTACCCAGCAAGCAACTAGAACAAATTAACGATTTATTCTCGGAATTAATTATCCAGCGCAACGGACTGAACTTGCAAATCGAAAAATTGCACAAGTTGGTCAAGACTCTTCATCAACGAGTACAAATGCTGGAGCGAGAAAATCAGCAATTGCGTGTAGCTTATGACAGAATAGCCACAAAGGGCGCGATCGCATCTTCCGCCATCCATGGTAATACAGATGAATTAGCATTAGATTATACTTACAAAGACCAGAACAGAGAAAACAAGTTTGATGTCCTGGAAATAGATCGCTACAACGAATTACACCTGCTTTTCCAGGAAGTCATGGAGACTGTAGTCCAGGTACAAGAAATTACCGCCGATATCCAACTTAGCCTAGAAGATACAGACCAAATTGCTAGAAAGCAAAACAAAACATCAAAGCAGTTGCAAAGAAAGCTGACGCAATTGCGAATGCGTCCCCTCTCTGATATTGTCGATCGCTTTAAGAGAGCTGTGCGGGAGTTGTCTGTAGAATACGGCAAAAATGTCCATCTCCAAATTCATGGTGCTAATACTCTTGTAGAACGCAGCATTCTCGAAGCTTTAAATGAGCCTTTAATGCACTTGGTGCGAAATGCTTTCGACCACGGAATCGAAGACGCGGCGACGCGGCGCGCTCTTGGTAAGCTAGAACAAGGATTGATTGAAATTACAGCAGCTCACCAGGGGAATCGCACAATCATTACGATTAGAGATGACGGTCGCGGTATCGCTGCAGACAAAATTCGTGCTCGCGCTTTAGCTATGGGATTGGATGAACATCTGCTCGCGCAAGCTAGCGACGAAGAATTATTATCGTTGATTTTTGAACCGGGATTTACCACCTGTGAGCAAGTCACAGCATTATCCGGTCGCGGTGTCGGAATGGATGTGGTGCGCAAGAACCTCAAAAAAATCCAGGGAGATATCAAAATCGAAACCGCTGTAGGAGTAGGAACAACTTTCATTTTGTCGGTACCGCTTTCCTTCTCAGTGGCGCGAGTGTTGTTGGTAGAAAGTTCGCGCATGCTCTTAGCTTTTCCCACAGATGCTATTGTAGAAATCTTTTTACTGGCAAATGAGGATGTTGTTTCCATGGCAAACGGTCAAGCAGTTAACTGGCAAGGCAACATCTTGCCATTAATTAATCTCAACAGCTACCTCAAATTTCATTGTCCGCGCTACGACCTTCCCAACTTGGATACTCCCCCAACTATTAACGCCACTAGCGTGTTAATCGTTGGAGATAAAAATCAACCCCAAGCAGTGCAAATAGATCGCTGTTGGGGTGAAGTGGAAGTTGCAATCCGCCGCGTTGAGGGTAGCATTCCCCTACCTGCTGGCTTTAGTAACTGTACCATCCTCGGTGATGGTCGAGTTGTGGCTTTGGTAAACGTCGGCGAATTATTGTACAAAATCACCACTGGCGAGCATACATCCAAAACCAATCAACTATCACCCACAAAAAGATTAAAAACCGTTTTTCTCAATCGTTTTGAACCTCAAACCACCCAACCTCTACCAAAACCCAAAGGTACCGTTTTAATCATCGATGACTCGATTAATGTCCGGCGCTTTTTAGCACTAACTTTAGAAAAAGGAGGTTATCGAGTAGAACAAGCTAAAGATGGTCAAGATGCGTTGGAAAAACTGCAAGCAGGCTTGCAAGTTCAAGCTATAATTTGTGACATCGAAATGCCCCGCGTTGACGGTTATAGTTTTTTAGGGCGCGTGAAATCTAACGAACAACTGAAAAACATTCCAGTAACAATGTTAACTTCCCGCAGCAGTGACAAACACCGACAACTTGCAATGCAACTGGGGGCCGTCGCTTACTTCTCCAAACCTTATAACGAGCAACAATTGCTGCGAACGCTAGAGGAAATTATTTTTCCCTTTTTAGGAGCAACTGAAAATTGAGGGTGTTTGTGCACTTGCTAGTTAGCTTTGCAGGCAATATGGAATTTCTTAGGGAATTTTTGTTGCTATCGCTCCCGGGAAAGAAGTTATTTCTCTCAAAGAACATCTACCATAAGTTTAGCGTGCCGGATAACATGACTCAAAGCATGCTTGCTACTAACCAACAGTTCCAGTCATTTTCAACTCCAGAGGTGTAAAATGACAATTACTTTAAATCACACCATCGTACCTGCACGAGATAAAAATGCAGCAGCGCAGTTTTTTGCTCGCATTTTTGGTTTACAGGTAGAATCTATTGGTCATTTTCCAGCTGTACGCGTCAATGACACCTTAACATTTGACTTTGACAACAGAGAAGAATTTGAGTCCCATCACTACGCTTTTCATGTCAGCGATGAGGAATTTGATGCTATCTTTGCACGGGTCAAAGAAGCTGGTTTAGAATACAGCAGTGACCCCATGCATCGGAACAAAGGCCAAATTAACCACAGAAATGGAGGTCGTGGCTTTTATTTCTACGACCCCGACGGTCACAACCTAGAAGTGTTGACCCGGGCATAAAGATTATTTTTTGACTAAAATATAAGCCGTAGCATACTCAGGTAATTGCTTGACATACTGTCCAAATTCCTGGCGATCGCGAAAAATACCAGCTAGGAAATCTAGTTGATGAAGGTTGGGTAAGAATGCTCCGCCTGTGTCTGCAATCACTCCCATTTGCAGGCGTTTGCGTCCCCTTTGGGGATACTCAAGCACGATTAATTTTCCCAAGCCAATATTGAGCACATCTCCCGCAAAAGTCACTCCCGGTTTAATAGAAATTTTGGCATCTATTTTGTAGCCATAGCCTTTAATAGTATCAACTTCTCTAAAATACCAATAACGCTTTTGTGCTCTGGCTGGAACCCCTTGCAAATAGGGCATTTCATTACTTCTATCCACATTAAAAAATGCCCTAGTACCATCGGGGAATTGAACTTGGATTGTTCCCTCCATTAACGCTTCTTCAAAACCGTCACGGCTCAAATAAACCAGTTTTTCCACTTTGCCATATTCCCTTCCTCCCGGTTCATAAATACCTGACAAAACTTCTTGTTTTGTATATTTAGTATAGAATTTATTGGCAGCAAAATTATCTTTTAAACTATAAAGAGGTACGTTAAAAGTGGCAGTTTTTTGCCGAGAACCTGGGTGGGTAAAAATAGCATATTTTGTAATTCGCAATCGCTTCTGAGCAGGGTTTTGGGGATGATAAGCGACCCATTTAATGACGCGAAAATTACTGTTAATAAAACTGGGGTTTTGTAACCGAGTAGGTCGTTTTTGAGCAATATCTTCTTGCAAAACAGCAATCATAAAATCTAAAGTTTTGAGAATATCTTGTACCGTCACTCCCACCGTACCCGGTAATCCAGCACGCAGAATATCCGGATCTTGCGAAGAATAATTTTGGAAATATTTTCTGGTGTTGATTAAAACAAATAATAAATCTGCTGGACGGAAATTTATCTTTGTATTTGGTAATTTCGCTGCAGTGAAAACTTGATGACCGCGAACGCTATATTTATATTTTTTTAACTCGTCGAGCACTTTGTAGGATGGTGCTTGGGACCCAGATAAAAATATTGGCTGGGAAATCCCAACCTTCTGGAAATTAGCAATTTCAGAAAACTGCTGGTCTGGGTAACTAAGCTGATTAGTAGTTGATTGCTTGCAACAGCAACCACCCGCAGCGATCGCTGACAAAAAAGCAAAACCCGCCATCAAACAAAATTTGCGACCAAAAAAAATACTCATAAGTTTTAGCTAAGCGAAGAAGCTACGTTCACTAGTAGAAACTAAAGGCTACTATACACAGCTTATATTTACCAGAACATGCGGTTGAGGAAGTTGTGCAAAAACTTTATTTGTTCTGGTTGCTGGTAATTTTTTGGTAAAAGTTCGCTCAAAGCTGCTTGCAACTGCTCTGTAACTTCCTGTACTAGCTGTGCTTTTGGACGATTTTGTTGCGGAAAAACTAAAGGTTTCCCAAAACGCACAGTTAGTTCTTTGCCCAAATACAAATCTTGAGTGCCGATGAGTGCTACAGGTAGAATTGGTACTCCAGAACGCAAAGCATAAATTGCAGCGCCTCGTTTGAGAGAAGCAGACAGCTGACCCTCAACATTACCAAGTCTTCCTTCTGGAAACAAAATTATTCCCTCGCCACGTCGAAAAATATCTTGAACAATACGATCTATCCTTCGTAAAGTCTCTATGGAATTTCCTTGGGGAACATACTTTTCAATATCCGCTGCTAGTTTGGCTAAATCTTTTCTTCCCTTTTTCGCCGCTTGGACAACCGCTATTTCTTCCTTCCAGAGGCGTTCTATGGGTATAACTCCCTTCGCCAGTCCCAGAAATAAACGTTTCCACCATCGGTTATAAAGAGTGCGAGCATCACCTAAAATGTAGTAGTAGGGACGTTCTGGTAGCTCTGACAGCAGCAAAAACGGATCGATGTGATTGAGGTGATTGGCTGCAACTAAAGCTGCAGTTGTAGGAATGCACTCTGGGAACTCAACTTTGACTCGAAACAAAGCGTGTATTAAAGTTCGCAACACTTTTCGTCGCATCTCGGCGTTAATTTTGCGCTCCGAACCACCTTCTGCAACTGCTTCTTGTGACAATAAAGCTTGGCGAATCATGGCGTTGGTGTGGCGATCGCGCGCATAAGCAACACCCTCTTTTGCCCTTTGGATTGTTTCTGGTGTTAGTGGTGGCAATATTGCCGTTTGTGTATCCCTGGACTGGGAAATCAGCGGACTGTTGGACATAAGCTTGATGAGCAACTTTTAAAAGCCGTATAACTGAAACACTGGTGGCTTTTAGCTTGCCTTGGCACCGACTCGGGGTAAGCTGTTATTCTATTTCTCAACCAATCTACTAACACTAAACAATCATTACAGCAGCTGGGCTCGAAACAGCAGGCGGTTTACTAAACGTCACAAGTAAGCCAAGCGGAATCATTGTATTTATTATAACCAATAAAAAAGCTCTCTTGCCTTTAGCACACAAGAGAGCGGCGGTGTGGCGTGAGGAGCAATATTAATATTTGCTTTCAGCGATTCTACCAAACTTATCAGAAAAAAAGAGAAATGTAATTACCAAAGTTTGAAATTTATCTAAAATTACTTAACCATAACTCTGGCAAAGGCGACTTTACCGTTAGTTTTGCAAAATCCATATTCTGTGACATACTCCCATCGCCGCCCTTCGGGATGGCGTGGGGCTGCTGTCGGGAATTGTTCAAAAGTTTGCTTTTGGCATCCGAGCCAAAAAGAGTGTCTGAGTTCTCAGTTACATTTAATACCAAAAATTTCCCTAATAACTCGGGTTTTAACTGAGTCGGAGCAAACATTCAAGAATCAACTTTTGATTGACCAAGGAGTAAGGTTGAATTGCCAGAGCACGGCGAAAAGCAGCGATCGCCTTAGAATATTCTGCCAAAGCAACATAACACAACCCCAGTCCGTGCAGTGCACCAAAATGGTAAGGATTGAGCTGAATTGTCATCAGACAATCTGCTATGGATTTTTCATATTTGCCGATACTGTAATAAAGATAAGCACGTCGATTCCAGGCTTCCGCAAAGTCTCGTTGCTTGTTAATTAATTCTGTTAGCAACCCTTCCGCTTCAGCGATTTTACCTGAATCCATTAACTTTTGACTGCGCTCGATCATCTCCAGACCATAAATTCCCTTTTGTTGGTACCAAATACGCCAAAGTTTTTTGGTGGCTCGTTCGCGCACCGCTTCATCGGGATTTTTTAAATCTTCAAGTAAGGAATTGACAAATAAAGAATCCATGAATCCAAACTAAGTAATAGTATCTATAGATTCGCATAAAACGTTTTCAAAATTTACTTCTTAACTGACCTTTTAAATTTGACTTTAAATATTGCCAAGTCAAGTCATTAACGTATTATTTGCAGTTTGGAATAGGAGCGATCAAAAACTATTTCATTTGGCAGTTACAGGTCGCTCGCCTTATTTTATCTGTGATTTCACCCAGCTAGAACCAGTGGCTGATTATGTCATTGCAGTTATATACGAGCAATACCCCCATCTGCGGGGACATTTGGAAGCTGGAGGAATACCGCGTTTGTCCAAGTTGCATCAAAAGTTAGCAGCGCTGACACCGCTACAAAAAGCTATTGTCAAGTTCGATTTAGCCATCCCTAGCGTGTTGTTAGATGCTGGTGCTGGCGAGTGCTGGTATTATCGCGAAACAGAGACTGGTCTGGTTTGGACATGCTCTGAAGGCTTGGCGATCGCTAGTTTGCAAATGTTCTTGCCAAGGTGATTTTCCAGCGCTCGCAACCAACCTCTACAAGTCGATGCTTGGAAATTGCAAGCGTCAACCGAACAACAACTAGCAGATGCTTTTCAAGTCAATTCCGAAAATGTCCTGCTTGGAATCAAGGTAAGGTTAAAATTACTACAAAATCTTGCCCAAGTTTTACCAGTATCCATGCAGATGTACCTATTTACACCACAGCTTTACACCACAGCCATTGATTATTCGGAACCAAGTGTAAAATTACTCATCAACAAATGCTGATCGCGCTTGCTGAGTAGCTCGTAACTTTTCCTCTAAAGCTGACCAGTTTTCCCGCTCGATCCAGCCGATTAATTCATCTAAGTTATGACGGTACTTTTGCAAAGACTCAAGCAATGCTTGTCGGTTGTATTGTGCCATCATCACTCCTAACTGTGGATTTCCACCTCCAACGCGACTGGTATCTCGAAAACCAGAACTCGCTAATTTTTGCGCTAATTGTAAAACCTGTGCATCAGTTTCACCCATACAAGCAGCAATTAAACAAGCACTGACCATCACCGGTAAATGGGAAATCCAACTTACAGCCCGGTCGTGGTCTTCTGGAGGACAATGGTAAACAGTTGCTCCTAGCTGGCGAACAATTTCCTCCACTATTGTTATTGCTGCTTTTTGAGTGGCATCTGTTGGAGTTAATACATAAGGTCGAGCCACAAATAAATTCCTCCGAGCCGCCTCAATACCGCTATCTGCTGTTCCCGCCATGGGATGACCACCAACAAAATTATCCCACATGGAAGAAACGGCCTGCACTATAGGTAATTTTACTGATCCCACATCAGTAATGATGACATTAGAAGGTAAATGAGCGATCAATTGTCTGACCGTGGGAATAATTAGTCCAATAGGTGTACAAATGAATACTACCTCGGCGCTGGCCAGCAAGTTTAGATCCACTGAAGCTTCATCTGCACAGCCATTAGCTACGGCCTTTGTGCAGGTTGATTTCCGGCGACTCACACCAAAAACGTAATGTCCTTGCGATCGCAAATCTAAACCTAGCGAACCGCCGATTAACCCCAGTCCTAAAATACCAATTTTCATTCTGATTTGGAAATTACATCTTTTCAATAATTTCAATGTAGTTGAGCAATTATTCAAGTTGCCAAACAGTCAGGTAGCTTCATGACTGTACAGGATTGAGAGACTTTAGCGGGATATATCCCTGTCGGAAGCTAACCTTAGTGACGCCAAACTCGCTCGGGCAAATTTTAGTTACGCTAATTTGCGGTACTAATGTGAATGGGTAGACCTCAGTTCTGCAGGCGATCGCTTTTCAATGAAACTTTACCTGCAATTCGGATTGTTGTTGATAAACCCCTAGACTGAGAAGCCAAGAAAAGCGATCGCCGGCGCCTATTACCACATTGCCCAACAATATACACAATTGCAGCAATCCCCCAGCATGGCGAGCAGACGCTGCGGTACGGTGTTTACCTTCCTTACCACCGTCTATCTTGCTATTGTTTCCTTTCAGGATGCTCCAGCCACCCAAAACAACATTCATCAAATCCTGGCGATTTTATCTAGTGAAAATATTTCTGCCCTTGGTGCGGTGAAAACCGAGTATTTGCAGCAATTAAATTAAATAATTAAAAAATCTTTGACCAATTACAGCTAAATTGAAATTCTTTCATGCAGCAACCCAAACTATTCTAACTAATTAGAGTGCTTCTAGCTTAAATTTTACATTATCACCCTGACTTTAGGAAAACATTTCTCGAACACTGGGAAGTTGATGCTTCTATCTAAGATGAAAAATTTTCAGAAACGAATAACACAACTGTACCTCCTTTAAGTACGATTGTTGATTTTCTGAAAGGATTCCATTACATATCTTAAATTAGTTAATAGTAGTTTCCTACCAACTACTATTAAATTTCAGGAGATACAAAATGCGCGATTCCTTTAATCGAATCATGGGTAGGACTCGCTATGTAGTTTGTCGGATCATGCTGCATTTAAGTGGGTCTGAGGTGGCACCAATTTTGGGAGTATTAAATCGTGCGGCCCGGGAAGCGATCGATGCTGAAGGCGACATGGAAGTTTTGGGAGAAGGATTGGTAGAAATATGCGAAACCCTGCTGCGGTACGAAGAATACTGGTTTGCTGCAGCCAATGAAGGCGATGTTTTTTGGGATGAGGGAGAAGCAGGAGATTACTTTAATGAATTGTTTACCGATTCTGCTCAAAGATACGGTACCGAGGTAGATTTACACTCTAGTTCTTCCTTTGACGAATCCTTTTCCGTACCCGTGACACGCAATGTAATCATTATGATTACAGTTGCTTTTGAAGGAGAAGCACCAGAACTAGAAACCGATCTTGCGAACATTCCCGCACTTAAGGAAGCTTTGAAAGCACTTATTAACCTGCACTACAAACACAAACTGCGGGCTATTCAAGTACATTTCTCACCAGCACAATTAGGCGATGAACTTACCAACGACCAAATTTTACAGCACTATCCAGAATTGATTCCCTTGTAACTTGTACGGTCATCTGTACTTAGCACGGGCAAAAAGAAATTGTTAAGCTCAAAGATGGGGATAATGGAAAATGCTGATGAAAGTTTTACGTCAATTTACAATTGTTTTTTTAGCGCTGAGTTTGTGTCTGACGACAGTTGCCTGCAGTGGAGGAGCAAACCAAACGACATCGCCATCAAAAAGCATTACTCAAACATCTGGAGTTAGCAAGCTCAGCGATGGCCAGTATCCAGTCCAGCAAGTAAGCTACAACGATGCCAATGGAGAATACACTCTGTTTTTACTGGGTACAACACCTCCAACCTTCAGAACCGAAAATTTACAAATGGCCCGACTTACGGATGAGGAAATCAAGCAGGGTAAAAAAAGTTATTTAAAAGTTGAGAACGGACAACCGATTCTCTACTTGACAGATGATTTTAAAATAGAATACATCCATAACGTCACCGAAACCCGCACGGATCCCCAAACGGGACGGCAAGAAACAGTTGTGGTACGCCAAGAAAATGGTTTCTGGGCACCTTTTGCAGGTTCTTTAGCTGGAGCGGTGGCTGGTCAAGCAATTGGTAATGCATTGTTCAGACCCCATTACTACGTACCACCGGTGTATCAGCCGGGAGTTATAGTAGGTTACGGCGGTTATGGCAGAACTTATGAAGATGCGATTACAAGTTACCAGCGTCGTTACAATCAGCCGCCACCAGTAGTAAGGAATCGTACAGCTTTCCGCACCACAGGCAGTATTAGAAGAACATATCCCGGTGATTCCAGCGTGCGTAGTGCACCGAGCACTGGGACTGGAAGTCGCGCCACAGGTTCCGGCTACGGTAGCAGCACTCTGAGGTCTTCGGGAAGATCTAGCGCCACCAGACGCAGTCCTGCTTTTGGTAGTGGTGGAATTTCCGCACCCCGGCGAACAACAGGTTTTGGCAGAAGGCGCTAGTACTAAGATGCGGTGAGGGGAGAAAATTCTCGCCGTCACCGCCTTTGATTTGGTAGTGTTTTCATCTCAAGCTAATGCCACGGCTGGTTGCGGCCAGCGTCCTATAGCCTTGCCAATTACCGCTAGTTCTTGCATCAGCTGGTCGAAAGCTTCTGGTGTCAAAGACTGAGGACCATCTGATAAAGCTTTCTTGGGGTTGGGGTGGACTTCGATCATCAGAGAATCGCATCCTGCAGCGATCGCCGCCATAGACATTGAAGGTACGTAAGCAGCCCAACCGGTACCGTGACTGGGATCGATCATAATCGGCAGGTGAGTCAAGTTTCGCAGTACCGGTACTACCGATATATCCAGGGTATTGCGGGTGTACTGGCGGTCAAAGGAGCGAATTCCCCGTTCGCACAATATAACATTTGGATTTCCTGCCGCCAGGATATATTCGGCAGCCATTAACCATTCTTCAATAGTTGCTGACATTCCCCGCTTCAGGAGAACTGGTTTTGGTTGCGCTCCCACTTTCTTGAGCAGGGAGAAATTCTGCATGTTTCTTGCGCCTACCTGCACTATATCGGCAACTTCCACAATTTTGTCCAAGTCAGCAGTGTCCATCACTTCCGTAATCACACCCAATCCGCTGACTTCTCGTGCTCTGGCCAGCAATTCTAAAGCGCTCTCTCCATGACCTTGAAAAGCGTAAGGCGAAGTCCGGGGTTTGTATGCACCACCTCGTAAAAACTTAGCTCCAGCTGCTTTCACGCGCTGTGCTGTCTCGATAATCATTTCTTCATTTTCTACAGAGCAAGGACCGGCAACTACCACCAACGGGTGGTGTTCGCCAAACACTACAGTCCCGTTAGGAGTCTCTACTACCACCTCCGAAGCTTCTCCGTGACGATATTGACGGCTAGCTCGTTTGTAAGGTTGCTCTACCCGCAGTACTTGCTCGATCCAGGGACTAATTTCTTGAATTTGTAGCGGATCTAAATCGGCAGTATCGCCCACCAGACCAATCACTACCTTATGCTTTCCAACAATTTTTTCTGGTGTTAGCCCCCAGGTACGAAGTTCTTCGCTGATGCGGTTGATTTCCGCCTCAGGAGAACCAACTTTCATGACTACAATCATGCTATATTCCCTGATTAGTTGTTTTGATTTTTAAATATCTGCTAATCAGTTGTGATTGGATAGTAGCTAATTGGGAAATTTTACCCCTACCCAATTTGCAGGCGGGTAAAGATAAATGTTTTGGAAACCCGCCTCCGCTGAACTATTAGCTAGGAAACCAAAATTAAATACAGCGCTTAGCTCTCAGTTTTTATGCTACTAAAAATCGGGACAAAAAAGAAAGCATAATTTTTGAATTTTTGATGAGTAATGTTGAAGCGATCTTCAAAAGATAACTTCAACATTTGTTTCCCATCTCGCCCAAACGCACGCATCCAAGCTTGTAAGCTTTATTTGAGCGCTAGCGATTATGTATTCTTTTGCCGAGTTTCGCGCCAAGCTGCAACCATCCGCTCCCAATTGGTGATAAATTCATTCCAACCCAGCAAAGTGCCTACTCGCTGTTCATCCCAGCAAGCGGACAAAGCACCGTAAGAAATTCCCAAAACTCCCATTCCAAAAAAGGCCATGTTGACTAACAACACAGCAACGGGAGGCAATCTGATTCCGGTGTATTTCAACAGTAAATAACTAACAATCAAACAGCTAATACCTAAAGCAGTTGGCACTCCAGAGAAAGCAGCAATTCGACGTATCATTCGTTGGCTGACTACCTGAGGAATGGCAATTTCTTCTTTGGTATAGCGTGGCTTCTTTTTCTTCTGATTTCCGGATTCTTGCTTGTTGACACAAGCAGAGCTGTTTGCAGCTTTAGCTGTTTTTTGGCGCTTGCTTTTTGGTTCAAAAGGTAAGCGATCGCCTTCAGATTCAGCAGACATAGGCATTGATAACTTTATCCACGAATACCGAGACGAGAAATCAGCTCCTGATAACGCTCTCGGTTTTCCTTCTGAATATAAGATAAAAGACGTTTGCGCTGACCGATCAGCTTCAACAATCCCCGGCGAGAAGAAAAATCTTTTTTATTAACTTGGAGATGTTCGCTGAGGCGGTTGATGCGTTCTGTCAGCATCGCGATTTGGACATCAGCAGAACCAGTATCGGTTTCGTGTACCTGGTATTGAGAAATAATCTCTTGTTTGCGCTGTTGCGTCAGAGCCATGATTCCAATCAGTAATCTCAACATTATATGTGCAGCAGTCTCCCATCTTACCACAGCCATTATGCTGTCGGATAAGCTATTGTTTAGGCATTATTGCCCAACACATTGCCACACAGCAGATACCAGCACCAAAAAAATTAGAAATACAAACTCACTTGCGTAGCCCTTAAAGGTCCACAGCCACAAGCTACCGAAGCAGTCTTAAAGTGGCTCGCTGTCCATTTCACCCCATTCTGACCTTTTCTACACGTTCGCGAACAGACAAATCAATATTACTCCATCCTCGATACCCACAACAACAGCAAGTTTAGCTGGTGGATTCCCATCTGTTAATTACCCTCAACTGTTAATTGTGCTTTTTAGATTTAGCTTCACCCAATACCTGGAATTCTCACCATCCTTGCAAGCTAATCGCTGTTGCTTTCCTTGCAGTTTTTGAGCATCCCTGACAGACTTCAATCCTCCAAAACAATTACTCGGTCATCGTTGATAGCTTGTGCAGGAAATCTTTGTGAGTATCGGCAATTTGATTGTGAAGTTTGGCAATCCTTAATCAAGTCACTTCCAACAAGAGGCGCACCAAATTTAAAGGAGAAGCTGACCAAGTTCCAAGCTTTCAATATACTGAAATTGTTAATGCCTTAAAAGGGGTATCTATCGTAGATACGGTTAAGCAAGATACCCCAAGCCTGATGGAAAACAATCCCTACGGAGTTCTGGTTACTTAATTTATGTTTGGGAAAGCAACACCTTAGCCGCGACTTCTCTCCAGTAAAAGCATCATCATCAAACTTAATAAAACTTGTTTTTCTTCGCGATCGTCCAGGTGATCGACTTTCTTAAGTGTAAATTTTCTAGATAAAAAGGAAGGAATTTTTTCCAAACGCATTACAACCGAACCATCCTTGCGGCTAACTAGATAAACCGGGTTAAACACATAACCGCTAAACATCCCCAAAACTGGAATTTCTGCAAAAAGAGCATCTATCACCTTAATCCAGGGATTTTTCTCTTGGATGCTCAAGTTCGTTGTTTCGCCATCAAAAATGTCATAACGCGCACGCCACAAAGATTTTAATCCTCTTCTTTTCACCGCACCAATATAATTGCCGCTGGCATCGGTAAAATCGTAGCGAGCCGAAAAATCAATAATGCGATCGGCTTTAATGTAGTAGAGTGGATTATTTTGCCCCACATCAGCAAAAACTGTAATTGCTTCCTTAAGTTTAAACAGCTTCTGCTTAACGTAAAATACAAAACTTCCCCGAGCATCAACAACTGAAATTTGCGGTGCTAACGCGCATAACTTGAATGTAAGTTCCAAGGGATACTGCATGCTTGTAAGAAAAAGTAAAATTTATTACCTTATTAATAGCAGCTTGGCTGACTGAGTAACAAATATTTCACCTTTTTGACAAGCAAGTATGTTCCTACTCCTCCGTACTCTCCAATTTGCAGTTTTATTTTTACACACTGTAACTTTAGCAAATTGAGTGGGAATACTAGGTTAGTGTAAGGTTATCAGCATAATACCACGCTTCTCCAGGTTACCGAGAACATAAATGCTTCCCAACTGTGCAAAATAATTTTGCTCATCAGGCATTTTAACTTGAAAAGTAAAACAACAAAAAATATGGTTGTACGTTTAGAATACAAACTTGTCAACACTATCTATGAAGATGAAAGAACTCTTATTCAGCGAGTACGTAACGAACAAGACGGAAAAGTAGTTATTCTCAAAACGCTTCCATCTGTCTGTCCCACTTTAGAAGAAATTGCCCAACTGCGACATGAATACAATATCTTGAAAACTCTAAACATACCTGGAATAGTACAAACTTACGGACTAGAAAACTACCGCAACAGCTTGGCTCTAGTTTTGGAAGATTTCGAAGGTCAATCTCTCAAGCAATTTCTCAACAGCAACCAGCTGGATATTATTTCCTTTCTCAAAATAGCTATTCAACTTGCCAACACCTTATTTGAACTGCACGAAAAGCAAATTATTCATAAAGACATTAAAAGCCAAAATATCATTATCAATCCCGAAACATTGCAAGTCAAAATTATAGACTTTAGCATTGCTTCTTGCTTATCAAAAGAAAACCCAACTCCCAGTAATCTTAACTTGATCCAAGGTACCCTTGCTTATATGTCTCCGGAGCAAACCGGACGCATGAATCGTTCCGTTGACTATCGCAGCGACTTTTATTCCCTGGGGGTCACTTTTTACGAAATCCTCACCGGTCAACTACCCTTTTCCACAACCGATCCCATAGAATTAGTTCACTGTCACATTGCCAAACAACCCTTACCTCCCCACAAACTGAATCCAGACATTCCTCTGGCAATTTCTAATATCATCCTCAAATTGCTAGCAAAAGCAGCAGAAGACAGATATCAAAGTGCTTTGGGTTTAAAAACTGATCTAGAAACTTGTCTCAACCAACTTTTAACTACGGGAAAAATTGAAAACTTCGTTTTGGGAAAACAAGACCGCTGCAGTCAATTACAAATTCCCCAAAAACTTTACGGTCGTGAAGCTGAAGTTGCCATGCTTGTGGAAGCTTTTACGCGCATTGCATCTAGACCAGAAGAATCAGATAGTTTTGGTGCAAGCGAAATGGTGCTGGTGACAGGTTATTCAGGAGTTGGTAAGTCTGCTTTAGTCAATGAGATTCACAAATCAATTGTGAAAACTCGCGGTTATTTTATCAGCGGTAAGTTCGATCAATTTAAACGAAATATTCCCTATACTGCTATAGTCAGCGCCTTCCAAGATTTGATAAGGCAACTTTTAGCAGAAACTCAAGAAAGTATAGCAATTTGGAAACAAAAACTCCTAGAAGCTTTGGGTAGCAACGGTCAGGCGATCGCTGAAGTTATCCCAGAAGTGGAATTAATTATCGGTCCGCAACCAGACATTCCTCAACTAGGACCCACCGAAGCTCAAAATCGCTTTCATCGCCTCTTTCAAAAGTTCATTCAAGTTTTCGCTCAAGCCAAACATCCATTAGTTCTATTTTTAGACGATTTACAATGGGCTGATACAGCATCTTTAAAATTAATTCAGCTTGTGATCGCAGACCCAGATAGCAAGCATTTACTGCTGATTGCAGCTTATCGAGATAATGAAGTCAGTGCTACCCATCCCTTCATGCTCACCCTAGAAGAGATTCAAAAAAACAGGGGCAATTGTTAATGCGATCGCTCTCAAACCTTTAGATATTTCTCATATCCGTCAAATTGTAGCTGACACCCTACAAGAAAACGAAAAATCCCAATACCTCGCCGATTTACTTTTCGAGCAAACCCGAGGTAATCCCTTTTTTTTGACTCAATTACTGCAAACTTTATACCAAGAAAAATTATTATTTTTTGACTTACAATCAAATAGCTGGCAATGGAATATCGCCCAAGTACAAGCTTTTGTTTTTAGCAATTGCAATGTGATTGAACTTGTTACCAAAAACATTCAAAAACTACCATTACCAACTCAGCAAGTTCTGAAATTAGCTGCTTGCATCGGTAACTGTTTTTCTTTAGATATTCTGGCAATTATTTATGAAAAATCTCCATCAGAAACAGCTGCAGAACTTTGGAGCGCCCTACAATCAGGTTTAATTTTACCCCTGGACAATGCTTACCAAATTCCTTTAATGACTGCAGATGATCTGATAAGTCTTGATAACCGTGCACCAACTATTTCCTATAAATTTTTACACGATCGAGTTCAGAAAGCTGCGTACTTCCTCATTCCTGAAGAACACAAAATAGAAACTCACCTTAAAATCGGTCAACTGCTTCTCAAAAATACGTCTCCCGAAGCAATAGAGGAAAATATCTTCGATATTGTAAATCAACTTAATATGGGAGCGGAACTAATCAATTCGCGCCCGCAAAAAAACGAATTAGCTCGTCTCAATCTCATTGCAGGTCGCAAAGCAAAAACATCAACAGCTTATGAACCTGCAGCTAGATACCTAACTATGGGATTGGACTTACTAGCACCTGACAGTTGGGAAACTGACTACGACCTAACACTTAACCTCCACGTCGAAGCAGCAGAAGCAGAATACTTAAATACCAACTTCCAGCGCTCCATCACCCTCGCTCAACTCGTACTGCAAAAAGCTACTAACCTACTTGACTCTATCAAAGCGTACGAAACTCAAATTCAGTGCTATTTCGCCCAAAACCAAATGAAAGCTGCACTAGAAACTGGTCTTTCTGCTCTAGAAATGTTAGGGGTTTCCTTAGAAACTAATTCTAATGACATTCAATGGCAAGTTAAATTACCAGCTTTAATAAACATAGAAGATTTACCAATCTTAACCGATCCTTATAAACTTGCTGCTTTACGCCTGTTAATCGCGATCGCGTCTGTCTCTACTGTTGCTAGGCCCGAAATCACGCAATTAATTGTATTAGCTCAAATTAATCTTTGCTTTGAATATGGATATTCGGGAATGGCTGCTTTTACGTGTGCTTTGTATGGAATGCTTCTGTGTACAACATTAGAAAATGTTGATTTAGGATATGAGTATGGTAAATTCGCCTTAAAGTTATTACAAAAATTTAATGCTCAAGCGTTCAAATGTAAAGTTTACAACTTGTTCAATCTTTCTATCAGACCTAGAAAAGAGCACGTTAATGAATCACTAGCATCTTTCCTAGAAGGATTTCACAGTGGCTTAGAAATTGGAGACATAGAATTTGCTTGCTATTGTGGTCTTAATTATTGCTCGCACCTGTTTTTAAAAGGAGAGCAACTAGAAATTGTGGAACAGCAACAAGCAAAATACCTGACTTTAATTCAGAATCTCAAACAGGAATATTCTATAAACTACATCAGCATTTGGCAACAACTAGTATTAAATATTCGAGGGAAAGTTGAAAATAAATATCAATTAATCGGTGAAGTTTTTGATGAATCAAAAAGCTTATCCGATTTTATAGCAGCTAAAAATTATTTGTTGCTATTTCTTACCTATAATGCCAAAACAATTCTGCTTTACCTGTTTAAAGATTATGCTCAAGCTGTTTCTAACGCTCAATTGGCCGCAGAATATACAATTCACGTTCTCGGTTGGACAATAATTTTTTCTACCTTCAATTTTTACTATTCTCTGGCTGTGTTAGGATTGTGTTCTTCACTAGAAACCAAAACACAACAACAGTATCTGGCTATAGTTGAAGAAAATCAGCGCCAAATGCAGCGGTGGGTAAATAGCGCTCCCTGTAATTTCCAACACAAATACGAACTGATAGAAGCAGAAAAAGCCAGAGTCCTGGGGCAAAAATTTTTAGCAATGGAACTTTACGATCGCGCTATCGCCAAAGCTAAGGAGCAAGGGTATCTTCAAGATGAAGCGATCGCTAATGAATTAGCCGCAGAGTTCTACTTTTCCTTAGGAAGAGAAAAATTAGCTCAAAGTTATTTAATTGAGGCTTACTCCATCTACGTTCGTTGGGGAGCAACAGCAAAAGTAAAAGATTTGGAATGCAATTATCCGGCAATTTTTTCTCCAATTCAAAAACAAGCAACTTCAGATATAACAGTAACGAAAACAACAAGCTTGTCTAATGGCATCTTACCCCATGCTTTGGACTTCGCAACCTTTGTGAAAGCATCGCAAATATTAACAGATGAAATTGTTTTGAGTAAGTTACTAGAAAAGCTACTCAAAGTTGTCATGGAAAATGCCGGTGCTCAAATTAGTTATCTACTTTTCGAAAAAGAAGGACATTTGTCAATTGAAGCCAAAGGTTATTTTACGGAAGATAAATTTATTTTTTCCTCATCTTTTTCTCGAGAATTGACAGTTCGTTACCTTCCTCTTTCTTTAGTTAATTATGTAGCGCGAACCAAAGAAAATGTAGTCTTAAATCGTGCTAGTCAAGAAGGTAAATTTCTTAAAGATCCTTATATTGTTAAAAATAAACCCCTATCTATTCTTTGCATCCCCCTTATCAATCAAGGTGAATTGATTGGCATTCTGTATTTGGAAAATAATTTAACTATTGATGCCTTTACTACCGAACGACTAGAAGTTTTAGGACTGCTTTCTTCTCAAATAGCAATTTCTCTGAAAAATGCTTTGCTGTATGCCAACCTAGAAACAGCAAATATCCAGCTCAAAGAAGCTAAAGACCGCCTTGAAGATTACAGCAAAAACTTAGAAAAAAAAGTTGAAGAAAGAACGCTGGAACTCAAGAAAAAAACCAGGATTTACAACAAGCTTTGCAAAAATTACAGCAAACCCAAACTCAATTAATTCAAACAGAAAAAATGTCTAGTTTGGGACAACTGGTAGCTGGCATAGCTCACGAAATCAATAATCCAGTTAACTTTATTCATGGTAACCTTCGTTATACTAATAATTACTTACACGATTTACTACAGTTGGTGGAAGAATACCAAAAAACCTATCCCCATCCTACACCAACAATCAAAGCTCACCAAGAAGCTATTGACTTAGAATTCCTCAAACAAGATCTGCCAAAAATTCTAGAGTCCATGCAAGTGGGTGCCAATCGCATTCGCCAGATAGTGACGTCGCTGCGTAACTTCTCCCGTCTTGATGAAGCAGAGATGAAAGAAGCAGATATTCATGAAGGTATCGAGAGCACACTGCTAGTTTTACAGCATCGTTTCAAAGAAAAAGTAGAAAGACCGAGAATTGAAATTTATAAAGATTACAGCCAGCTACCGCAGCTAGAATGCTATCCAGGACAGCTCAACCAAGTTTTCATGAATATTCTAACAAATGCCGTTGATGCTATAGAACAGAAATACAGAGATATTCATTCCTCATCCTGGTTAGGAAAAGACAATACTAACTCGATTGCCGAACTACCAGCTATTCGCATTCGTACTGAACGTTTGGATTGCGATCGCGTCGCCATTCGCATCGCCGACAACGGTACTGGGATGACAGAAGAAGTACAGCGTCGAGCTTTCGATCCCTTCTTTACAACTAAACCAGTTGGTTCTGGTACAGGTTTGGGTTTGTCAATCTGCTACCAAATTATTTTTGAAAAGCATCGGGGTCAGCTCAAGTTTTACTCTCAACCAGGAAAAGGAACAGAATTTGCAATTGAAATTCCTATCAAGCAGCGTAAATAAGCACTAAAGAAGCCAGCTGGTAAGGTTGTTAGCTGTCTTCATTTTCTGGGAATACTACTTACAAGTTCAGATAATTGCTTATAAAAGCAAAAATTGCCGCTTTTTTAGTCTTTGTGTTCCCAAAAAGCTGAGTGTAAGCTATTGCTCTCAACCTCAGATTATAAGTCTCAAATTTATGAACTGTTGACAGGTTACAAAAGGGTCTGGTACCAGGTCAATTTCGTTTGTTGCTAAAAACTTAATTTCTACTTTTTTCTCTCCATTTTCATAACCAGTCCCCAGCTATTTTTCAGTAAAAAATCAGCATGCATTATCAAACATTGAAAAAATTTGCAGCCAGCTAGCTTTCCAGGTAAGTAGCTTGGATTTTGGTTTGGGGAAGACATACTGTCGAGAATCACCATAGAGAATTGCTTGTTCAACTTTGAGGAAAAGTTACAATCCCATGCTCAGTTACTATCAATATGCACCTATCCACAAATTATTTGAAATGCAAGTGGAGCAATCACCTGATTCTGTAGCAGTAGTATTTGAGAAACAGGAAGAAGTTTTGACTTATCAACAATTAAATCATCGTGCTAATCAACTAGCACATTACCTCCAAACTATAGATACGGGTCCGGAAGTTTTAGTGGGTCTTTGCGTAGAGCGATCGCTGTTGGCGATCGTAGGTATACTAGGCATCCTGAAAGCTGGCGGTGCTTATCTTCCTCTCGATCCTAATTATCCAAAAGAGCGCTTGGAATTTATGTTAGAAGACTCCCAAGCGAGTATATTGCTAACTCAGAAACATTTAGTTAATTTTTTACCAGTTAAGAAAGCACGAATTATTTGCTTAGACAGTGATTGGCAGACAATTATTGCTCCACAAAGCTCAGCCAATCCCAATAGCAAAGTTACTCTGGACAACCTAGCCTACGTAATTTATACTTCTGGCTCCACAGGTAAACCTAAAGGAGTTTTAATACCCCACGCTGGAATTGGGAACCTAGCTCAAGAGCAAATCCGCATTTTTGATGTCCAAGCAAATAGCCGCGTTTTACAATTTGCTTCCTTAAGCTTTGATGCATCTGTTTCGGAAATTTTCATGGCTTTGCTAGCAGGTGCAACATTAGTTTTAGCAACCCGCGATACCTTAATGCCAGGGAGAGCTTTGCTCAAACTGTTACGCGAACAACAAATTACAACAGTGACGCTACCGCCGTCAGCTTTAGCTGTTCTACCCACAGAAGAATTACCCGATTTGCGATCGCTTATCGTTGCTGGTGAGGCCTGTCCTGGGGAATTAATTAATCGTTGGGCATCTACCGATCGTCGTTTCTTTAACGCCTACGGACCAACAGAAGCTACCGTTTGCACAACAATAGCTGAATGCACTCCTGGTATTGGAAAACCTCCTATTGGCTATCCTATTGCCAACAAACAAGTTTATTTATTAGACGAACAGCTCAAACCAGTCGATATTGGTGTACCTGGTGAAATATACATTGGTGGGTTAGGTTTAGCGCGAGGGTATCTCAACCGACCAGAATTAACAGCAGAAAAATTTATTTGTCAGGAAAATTTTCCTACCACCAGACTTTATAAAACCGGCGATCTTGGGCGTTACCTTCCTGATGGCAGCCTAGAATTTTTAGGACGCATTGACGAGCAAGTAAAAATTCGCGGTCACAGAATTGAATTAGGTGAAATTGAAGCTGTATTGGGACAACATCCCAGCGTTCGACAAGCAGCAGTGACAGCACGGGAAGACATACCGGGGGAAAAACGCTTGGTTGCTTATGTTGTTCCGAATTCCGACTGCGAAGATTCCCGCTCCGAAAATCTGTTGCCAAGTCCTAAACTTGTTCGTGAGTTGCGGAACTTCTTGCAAGAGAAACTACCCGACTACATGGTACCCGATCGCTTTATGTTGTTGGCTGCCCTTCCCATTACTCCCAACGGTAAAGTCGATCGCAAAGCATTACCAGCACCAGATACATCTCGACCGGAGCTAGCACAAAAATATATTCCCCCGCGCACTCCCCTGGAAAAAAGCTTGGCAGAAATTTGGGCAGAAGTATTGGGAATAGAATTAGTCGGCATTGAAGATAACTTTTTAGAATTGGGCGGACAGTCCTTGCTTGCCATTACCATAGTTTCCCGCATCCGCGACAAGTATCAAGTAGACTTGCCAATGCGATCGCTGTTCGATTTGCCCACTATCGCCCAACTTGCCCAACAAATTCAGACGATTAGGGGCAAGCAACCCGACTTGCAAGCACCTCCCATTGTTCCTGTTTCTCGAAATCAAAACTTGCCGCTGGCGTTTTCTCAACAGCGCTTGTGGTTCTTCGAACAACTAGTTCCCGGAACAGCTGTATCTAACGATGCCGCAGACATTCGCCTACCTGGTTTACAAGATGTAGCAGCCTTAGAAAAAAGCTTTAATGAAATTATCCGACGCCACGAAATTTGGCGCACCACCTTTGAAATCGTTGACGGACAACCCGTTCAAGTTATCCATCCTGCCCCTTACATCCCACTGCCTGTTGTAGATTTGCAAGCCCTTCCCAGCAGCGAACGAGAAGCCGAAGCTTTGCGACAAGCCAGCGAACTGGCACGAAAACCCTTTGACTTGACTAAATTACCCTTGATGCGGGTGATTTTATTTCGGTTTAGCCAGACCGATTATCGGTTGTACTTAATTGCTCACCATCTGATCTTTGATGGCATTTCCTTGTGCAACGTTTTCTTGCCAGAACTAGCAGCGCTTTACGAAGCGTTTTCTCAAAAAAAACCTAATGCCATCCAGCATGCTACCCAAACCCCCTTAGCCGAATTGTCAATTCAGTTTGCCGACTATGCTTGCTGGCAACGGCAATGGTTGCAAGATGAACTTCTTGCTCCTCAAATAGAGTACTGGAAAAAGCAACTTGCCCATCTTTCCATGCTGCAATTGCCAACAGATCGTCCGCGTCCGCCCATGGAAACCTTTCGAGGAGCAAGGCATAAAATCACAATATGCAAACAATTGACAGAAGAACTCAAGACCCTGAGCGGTCGAGAGAAAGTCACCTTATTTATGACCCTGCTAGCTGCCTTTCAAACCTTATTGGCGCGATATAGCCAACAAGAGGATATTCCTGTTGGAACGATCGTTTCAGCCGCCAATCGTCCCGAACTAGCTGGGTTGATAGGGTTTATTGTTAACAACTTAGTATTGCGAACAGACTTTTCTCACCATCCTAGTTTCCGAGAAATTTTAGGACGAGTGCGCAAAGTTACCTTAGATGCTTTTGCCAATCAAGATGTACCGTTCCAAAAATTAGTGGAAGTTCTGCGACCCGAACGTCATCTGGGTTACCATCCCTTGTTTCAGGTAATGTTCGTTCTCGAACCACCAGCGCCGTCCTTAGAGTCAGGATGGACTTTACGGCCCTTGATTTTGAATACGGGGACGTCAAACATGGATTTGATGCTCTCACTGGACGAGCGAGCAGAAGGTTTAGTAGGTTATTTTGAGTACAACAGCGATCTGTTCGACGCCGCAACAATAGAGCGAATGGCAGGGCATTTCCAAACAGTACTGGAAGCAGTGGTGAAAAATCCAGAACAGAAAATTTGGGAATTGCCTTTGTTAACCGTAGCAGAAAAACAGCAGTTCCAGATATGGAACGATACTCAAGCAGATTATCCTCTTAAAGCATGCTTGCATGAGTTATTTGTACAGCAGGTTGAACGCTCTCCCGATGCTGTTGCAGTTATTTTTGATGGGTTGCAAGGTGCCAATCCTGCTCTTGCTTATCGGGAACTAAACCAGCGCGCCAACCAAGTTGCCCATTACCTAAAAGCACGAGGTGTAGGGCCAGAAGTGCTAGTTGGTATTTGCATGGAACGTTCCTTGGATATGGTCGTAGGATTGTTAGGAATATTAAAAGCTGGCGGTGCTTATGTTCCTTTGGATCCGGGGTATCCCAAAGAACGTTTAGCTTTCATGCTTGAAGATGCCCGAGTTCCGATTTTGCTTACTCAATCCCATTTAATTTCTTCTGTTCCATCTCACCAAGGGCAAGTTATTTGCTTGGATAGCGATTGGTCAACTATTGCCCAATTCAGTCAAGAAAATCCCCACAGTCAAGTTAGCTCTGAAAATCTAGCCTATGTTATCTACACTTCTGGCTCCACTGGAAAGCCAAAGGGAGCTATGAATAGCCATCGGGGAATTTGCAATCGCTTGTTGTGGATGCAGCAAGCTTATCAATTGACAGACAGCGATCGCGTTTTGCAAAAAACACCTTTTAGTTTTGACGTATCGGTTTGGGAATTTTTCTGGCCGCTAATTACAGGTGCTCGTTTAGTTATTGCCCAACCAGGGGGACATCAAGATAGCAGTTACTTGGTAAAGGTCATCATCCAGTACCAAATCACAACGCTGCACTTTGTTCCTTCCATGCTGCAAGTTTTTCTAGCAGAATCAAAAGTACCAGCTTGCAACTGTATTAAACGTATTATCTGTAGTGGCGAAGAACTACCTGTGACCTTGCAAGCACGCTGCTTTGCCGTACTCGACGCCGAACTGTACAATCTCTACGGCCCCACCGAAACAGCCATTGACGCAACCGCCTGGAAATGCCAGCCAGGTAGCAATCTCTCAACCGTTCCCATCGGTCGTCCTATTAGCAATACGCAAATCTATCTTTTAGATTCTCATTTACAACCCGTACCTGTGGGCGTTCCGGGAGAAATTTACATTGCGGGAGTTGGAGTTGGGCGAGGCTACCTCAACAGACCAAAACTGACTGCCGAGAAGTTCATTCCCAATCCTTTTAGCAACAGTACGAAAGCGGCAAAGAATTTGCCAAGCAACAGGCTGTATAAAACTGGAGACTTGGCTCGTTATCTTCCTGACGGCAGTATCGAATACCTTGGACGCCTCGACCATCAAGTGAAATTGCGCGGATTTCGTATTGAACTAGGTGAAATTGAGGCAGTATTGAGCCAACATCCTGATGTGCGGCAAGCAGTAGTTGTCATCTCCCAGACACAAACCACTCACAAGCAACTAATAGCTTATATTGTTACCATTAATTATCCTGAGCGAGTTCCCTATCGGGTTGCCTGTGCAGTGGAATTTACCGGAGTAGGAATAGCTATTCTGGAAACCGAAGACATCAGTGTGGATGGAGTATGTTTGGTTGGCGTTGCGGATGTGAAAATAGGCCAACCCGTTCGCCTGCGGCTGCAATTACCGGGTTGCGAGCTGGAACAGTGGCTGTTGGGGAGTGTGGTTTGGCAGCAAGACAATACAGCCGGAATTAAGTTTCAATTGAATCCCAGCCAGCAAGAATTGTTGGAGCATGGTGTTCGTTACCTTCTTGAAAAGCAAGGCTTTTTAAAAGTTTGGCAGCGTAATGTTAGTGGCAATTTACGAGATTTTCTCAAGCAGAAATTACCAGAGTACATGATACCTACGAGTTTTATTATTCTGGATGCTCTGCCCCTTACTCCCAGCGGCAAAGTGGATCGCACAGCCTTGCTGCAACGTTCGGCAACTGTAGTGCCATCGGTCAAAGCAGAAGTACAACGAACTTTGACAGCTCCTCGCAATTCGATTGAGCAAACTGTAGCAAGGGTTTGGGCTGAAGTTCTCAAAAACGACCAATTTGGAATTGATGACAATTTCTTAGATTTGGGGGGACACTCGCTACTTGCAACACAAGTTATTTCTCGCTTGCGCAGTCTTTTCCAGTTGGAATTGCCTTTGCGTTTGATGTTTGAGTGTCCCAGCATAGCCGAACTTGCTCGAGCGATCGCCCAACAATGCTCTACTGCACAAAAAGTATCAGAACCCGCCATTACCTCAGTTTCTCGGGCCGCTTATCGCATGAAGCGATCTGTTTTCAAAAAAAAGATCGATGGTTAGGGTAGCGAACAATCTAAGGATCGAAAAATGATACAAGAAATTTCTACTAACTTCTCAAAGGCCAGTGATGGGGAAGAAGTCTTTGTCTTTCCTCTGTCCTTTGCTCAACAAAGGTTGTGGTTTCTCGATCGGTTAATTCCCAACAGCCCCATTTATAATATTCCCGGTGCCGTAGAATTTAACGGACAGCTGAATGTGGCAGCTGTGGAAAAGAGTTTTCAGGAAATTATTCGTCGCCACGAAATTTTGCGAACAACCTTTGCGCTTGCTTCCGGAGAACCAGTACAAGTTGTTACGCCTGCAACAACAGACTCTCAACTGCGGCGCCATTATTTATGGCAAGAAATAGACCTCAGTCACTTCAGCGCCGCCGATCGCCAGCTTGAACTTCAGCGCCTGGCAACTGCACAAGCGCAAAGACCGTTCAATTTAGAACAGGGACCGCTGCTGCGGGTTACGATTGTCCGCCTTGGCCAGCAGGAGTACACCTTGTTAATTGCAGTACACCACATTATTTTGGATGGTTGGTCAATTGGCATCTTCATGCGAGAGTTGATGGTACTTTACGAAGCTTTTTCTCAGGAGCGTCCCTCACCTGTTGAAGACCTTCCCATCCAATACGCTGACTTTACTCTTTGGCAGCGCCAGTTCTTGCAAGGAGAAGTTCTCCATCGCAAACTTGCATACTGGCAACGCCAGCTCAGCGGTTCTTTACCGGTGCTGCAACTTCCCACCTCGAGACCGCGACCGGCTGTTCCATCCTTTCGGGGAGCACGACATTTATTCACCCTATCCTCAAAGCTGACCGAGGCTATCAAGAGCTTTGCTCGTCAGGAAGGCGTGACTTTATTTATGATGCTGTTGGCGGTATTCAAAACCTTGCTGTATCGTTATACCGGCCAGGAAGATATTCTTGTCGGTTCGACCATCGCCAATCGCCAACGTCCAGAATTAGAAGGGGTAATTGGTTTTTTTGTCAATACCGTAGTATTGCGCACTGACCTCTCTGGCAATCCCACCTTTCGGCAATTGCTGGCTAGGGTACGGGGAGTGACCCTGGAAGCCGACTCTCACCAAGACTTACCCTTTGAAAAATTGGTAGAAGCACTACAACCAGAACGGGAACTGAGTTGGAGTCCTCTGTTCCAAGTTGCCTTTGACATTACACCTCCAATGCCAGCCTTGACTTCGCCGTGGAGTTACAGTTAATTAGATATGGATACAGGCACGGCGAAATTCGATTTAACCCTGACATTTGAGGAAAGACCAGACGGTTTGATAGGTGTGTTTGAATACAGCACCGATTTATTTACAGCACAGACGATCGCTCGCATGGAAGGGCATTTTCGAACTTTACTAGCAGGTTCGCTTGCCAATCCAGACGAGTACATTTGCAACTTGCCATTGCTGACTCAATCAGAGTGGCAGCAAATACAATCGTGCAATCACACCCAAGCCGATTATCCCGACAATATCTGCATCCATCAGTTATTTGAAGCCCAAGTCGAGAAAACACCCGATGCTGTGGCGGTAGTTTTTGCACAAGAGCAACTGACCTATCAACAACTCAACAGCAAAGCCAATCAGCTAGCGAATTACCTGCAATCTCTCGGTGTAGGTCCGGAAGTGCTTGTGGGTATCTGCGTAGAGCGATCGCTCTTCATGATAGTAGGAATACTGGGCATCCTCAAAGCAGGTGGTGCCTATCTCCCCCTCGATCCTGGCTATCCTGGGGAACGTCTGACGTTTATGTTAGAAGATGCTCGAGTACCGGTGCTGCTTGTGCAGCGAGGAATAAATATCGATCTCTGCGAGAAGCCGCGCTTCGCGCGTCTACGCAATTCATTATCCCAGACAAAAATTGTTTATCTGGACGACTGGGAAGGAAATTCCTGGGAACAGGAAAATCCTGTTTCTACACCTCGAGTGACTCCTGACAACCTAGCCTATACAATTTACACTTCCGGATCCACAGGTAAACCAAAAGGAGTACTCCTTACCCATCGCGGTTTGTGCAATCTTGCTATCGCCCAGCAACAGCTTTTTAGCGTCAAACCTACAAGCCGAATTTTGCAATTTGCATCTTTAAGTTTTGATGCTTCTATTTGGGAAATTGTCATGGCCTGGTCAGCTGGAGCAACTCTTGTTTTGGCTGAACGGGAATCGTTACTTCCAGGCCCGGCTTTGTTCCAGCTTTTACGCCAACAAAAAGTAACAATTGTTACCCTTCCTCCCTCCGCCCTAGCAGTTTTGCCAACTGGAGAACTTCCCGATTTACAGACAATTATTGTTGCTGGCGAAGCTTGTTCTCCGGAATTAGTGAAACGTTGGGCACCTGGTCGCGAGTTTTTCAATGCTTACGGTCCCACGGAAAGCACTGTTTGTGCCACCGTTGCTAAATGCAGCCAACAGGACAACAAGTTACCAATCGGTTATCCCATTGCCAATACGCAGGTATATATACTCGACCCCCAGCTGATGCCCGTTCCTATTGGCGTTCCTGGCGAATTGTACATTGCTGGAGTTGGTTTAGCGCGCGGCTACCTGCATCGCCCAGATTTAACCGCACAAAAGTTCATTGTCAACAAAAACGAACAGCTACCAGTTGCCAGACTGTATAGAACGGGCGATCTGGCTCGCTATCTTCCTAATGGAAGTATTGAATATCTGGGACGTCTGGACAACCAGGTAAAAATTCGCGGTTTCCGTATCGAACTGGGTGAAATTGAGGTGGTATTGAGCCAGCACCCCCAGGTGCGAGAAGCGGTTGTTGTTGTCCGAGAAGACGTAGCGGGTGATAAATCCTTAGTTGCTTATATAGTCTGCCAGCAGCCAGCAAAGCGGCTACCTTATCAAAGCAATTGTTTGGCACAGTTAAACGGCTGCAAAACAGTAGAACTGCAAACCACAGACATCTGTATTGTTCGCCAAGAGTGCTGGATGGCATTAAGCGTCGGCTTGACGGGACTGCCAGAAACAGCGATCGCTCAGTCGCTAAGCTTGTACCTAACGCTACCAGGTTTGAAGCAAGCTCAATGGTTTTCAGGAAAAATACTTTGGCAGCAACAACGACGAGCAGAAATTCAATTTCAAATAGAATCGTCGGAACAAGCTCTTCTCAATCAAAGTGTAGAGTATCTCCTCAAAACAGGAGAATGTCTCGAGCAACCCCCAGTCGCAGAAGATCTGCAAAACTTCTTGAAACAGAAGTTACCCGAGTATATGGTGCCAGCTCGCTTGGTATTTCTCACAGCCCTACCGCAAACACCAAACGGCAAAGTTGACCGCAACAGACTTCCAGCACCAGAAATTCGGCGCTCCCAATTAGATACCAGATATATTCCACCTCAAACAGAAATCGAGCAAGCGATCGCCTCCGTTTGGCAGGAAGTCCTGCAAGTGGACAAAATCGGGTTGCATGACAATTTCTTCGACTTAGGGGGCCACTCCCTGCGCATGGCTCGAGTTCACGCTCAATTGCGCGACGTATTACAGCAAGAAATCTCGATGGTAGAACTATTTCAATATCCCACCATCAGTGCCTTAGCGCAACACTTAACTCAACAAAGCCAAGAACAAGCTGTTTTTGCCCGCAGCCACAGCCGTGCCAAAAAGCAAAAACAAGCCCTTGATTTACAAAAGCAAAAAATGCAAAGGAAAACTAAAAATGAATAACTTAAAAACCGACAACGCCTTAGAAGGAATTGCCATTGTAGGCTTAGCAGGAAGATTTCCAGGTGCCAAAAATGTAGAAGAATTTTGGCAGAATCTCAAAAATGGCATAGAATCGATTTCTTTGTTTTCAGAGCAGGAATTGCAAGCTTCTGGCATCGATCCAAAATTAATTGACAACCCCAACTACATCAAGGCCAAAGGCATTTTGGAAGATATCGAGTTATTTGATGCCGCCTTCTTTGGCTTTAGCGCGAAAGAAGCTGCTATTACCGATCCCCAACAGCGACTGTTTCTGGAATGTGCCATTGAAGCGCTGGAAAATGCAGGTTATAACCCAGAAACCTACACGGGTGCCATTGGAGTGTACGCAGGAATGGGAATGAGTAGCTACCTGTTTAACAATCTTTCCGGCAACGAGGAATTAACTAATTCGGATAGTGCTTATCAACTTTTAATTGCCAACGACAAAGACTTCTTACCCACTCGCGTTTCCTATAAACTTAACCTCAAAGGACCGAGTATTAATATCCAAACGGCTTGCTCGACTTCCTTAGTCGCTACTTGTATGGCTTGCCAAAGCTTGCTCAACTATCAATGCGACATGGCATTGGCAGGAGGAGTTTCGATTAGCTTGCCTCAAAAAACTGGCTATTTGTACCAAGAAGGCATGATATTATCGCCAGACGGTCATTGTCGGGCTTTTGATGCCCAAGCACGGGGAACCGTAGTGGGAAACGGACTGGGAATAGTTGTTTTAAAACGATTGGAAGAGGCGATCGCCGACGGCGATACTATTCATGCTATTATCAAAGGCTTTGCTATTAACAATGACGGCTGTTTAAAAGTAGGTTATACCGCTCCAAGCGTAGAAGGGCAAGCAGAAGTTATTGTTCAGGCATTGGCAATGGCAGATGTCAATCCAGAAACTATCACTTACATCGAAGCCCACGGTACGGGAACACCTTTAGGCGATCCTATTGAAATAGCAGCACTCACAAAAGCCTTTCGTGCCAGTACCCAGAAAAAGGGTTTTTGCGCCATTGGTTCAGTGAAAACAAACATCGGACATTTGGACAGCGCTGCCGGAATTGCAGGTTTAATCAAGACTGTTCAGGCACTTAAACATCACTTTCTACCACCCAGCCTGCACTTCCAAACCCCCAACCCCCAAATTGATTTTGCCAACAGCCCTTTTTACGTTAATACTAAACTGACCGAATGGCAAACAAATGGCAGTCCTCGTCGTGCTGGAGTTAGTTCCTTTGGTATTGGCGGTACAAATGCCCACATTGTTTTAGAAGAAGCACCACCTACAAGCTGGCAGGAAAGCACAAAAGCACAAAACCAAGGAAGAAGTTACCAGCTTTTAGTACTTTCAGCCAAATCTACACCTGCACTGGATACAGCTACAAGCAATTTGCTCGCACATTTAAAACAGCATCCCCAACTGAACTTAGCTGATGTTGCCTACACTCTTGCCGTTGGTCGCAAGGCTTTCAACCATCGCCGCATAGTTGTTTGCAGCGATCGCGAAGATGCTGTTGCAGCCCTTTCTCACCTCGATGCAGGGCGAGTTTTGACACACTCTCAATCATCCAAACAACGACCGATCGTATTCATGTTTTCCGGACAAGGTTCCCAATACTTGAATATGGGCTTGGAACTTTACCAAACCGAAGCAATATTTCGCCAGCAAATCGATAAATGTTGCCAACTGCTCAAACCTCATTTGGGATTGGATTTGCGCGAGATTTTATATCCTGATAAAGAAAAAGCACCTGTCGCCGCCCAGTATTTACAGCAAACGGTAATTGCTCAGCCAGCCCTGTTTGTCATCGAATATGCAATGGCACAATTGTGGATGTCCTGGGGCGTCCATCCTCAAGCCGCGATCGGACATAGTTTGGGCGAATATGTAGCTGCATGTCTTGCTGGCGTCTTCTGCTTGGAACAAGCGCTGTTATTGGTTGCAGCACGGGGGCAATTGATGCAGCAGATGCCTCCTGGAGCAATGCTAGCAATTTCCTTGCCACAGGAACAAGCGCGATCGCTCCTCAACGATAACCTCTCTATAGCGGCAATCAATACTCCTTCTAGTTGCGTTATTGCAGGTACGCCAGAGGCAATAGATGCCTTAGGGCAGCAGCTACTAACACAAAAGGTGCACAGCCGCCGCCTGCAAGTATCTCATGCGTTTCACTCCCAGATGATGAAACCAGTCCTGGAACCCTTGACGGAACTGGTAAAAACACTTAACCTCAATCCCCCCCAAATTCCCTACATTTCTAACCTTACCGGCACTTGGATCGCTGCCGCAGAAGCTACCAATCCCAGCTATTGGGCGCAACATTTACTTAACCCCGTGCGCTTTGCTGATGGTCTGCAACAGGTAATGCAAAACCCGGAGGTAATTCTATTAGAGGTTGGTCCCGGACGAACGCTCTCCACAATCGCCAAACAACATCCGGCTCGACAAAAGACAGCGCTGATTCTCTCTTCAGATGGTCATTTCCAAGACCGACAATCAGATGTGGTATTTTTGTTAAATACCTTGGGACAACTTTGGCTTGCAGGCATAGAAATCGATTGGTCAAAGTTTTATGCTGGCCAACAACGTTACCGAGTACCGTTACCAACATATCCGTTTGAACGGCAACGTTACTGGATCGAGCCACAAACCTTACCCAAAAAGCAGCAAACTCCCAGTAATTCTTGGCTGTGGAAAACAGCAGTGGAGGCGGGTTACAAGCAAGCATTAGCTGATATCTCCAAATTCGATTGCCCTAGTTATTGGACAAAACAAAAGTGTTTGGATCGACTGTGCGTTGCTAACATGAACTTCACCTTGAGAAAATTGGGTGCTTTTGCCAATCCCGCTCTCCAATACTCGCTGCAAGATTTACTGCAAAAATTTCCAATCTTGCCTCGCCACGAGCAATTGTTGTCTCGATGGCTGCAAGTTCTTGTAGAACACGGCCAGCTGCAGCAACAGGGAGAAGTTTTTAGAAATTTGCTGCCATTGTCTGTAGAGGCTTTTGAGGCTTTGGTAACAGAAGTCAAACTTCGATGGGCAGATAATCCCTTGTGGGTAGAGCCTGTGCTTCAGGCTAGTCAAAAGCTTCCTGTTCTGCTAACAGGTCAAGAAAACTCTTTAAATTTATTGTTTTCTCAAGACTCCTTAGAGCACACAGAGCGTATTGCTCGAGATTGTCCGATTCTTCCCTACTACAATGCGATCGCTCGCCGGATCCTAGAGTGCTTGGTCGAGTCGATACCATCGCAGGTGAAGTTGAGAATTTTGGAGATTGGAGCAGGGATGGGGTTGACAACAAAAGATCTGCTACCAGTAGTCCCACCCCAGCAAGCCACCTACGTATATACAGATGTCAGCCGTCTATTTTTGGATCGGGCCAAACAAAAGTTTGGCGACTATCCTTTTGTTGAATATCGCCTGCTGGATATGGAACAATCGCCGCAAAAGCAGGGTTATCAGTTGCACAGTTTTGATGCGATCGTCGCTGCCAACGTTCTCCACGTTGCCCAAAATATCGGAGAAACTTTAGATCGCGTCCGTTCTCTATTGGCTCCTGGAGGTATTCTCTTAATTTGGGAAGTTACCCAACCCCAATTATACTTTGATACCATCGATGGCTTGTTGATGAAACCTTTGCACGACGGAGAACGCACCCAAACAAATCCCTTTTTATCCCCAAAACAGTGGCAAAAAGCTCTTTTGGAGCATGGATTTGTTCAAGTAGCTGCCATACCGGAAACTGATATATTTGGATACCATATTTTCCTGGCTCAGGCATCTGCATCTGATGGCTCGGTAGCTGGTTTACACAAACTAGCGAATCAAAACAGGATACTACCTGCTTGGCAAAGAAATCGGATATTGCTGACTGGTTCTGCATTCCCTCTTGGAAACGTTCACCAATACCGATAGCAGAGGGTAACTTTGCTAAACAGCGTTGCTGTTGGTTGGTGTTTGTAGATGATTGCGGTTTGGGTGATGGCATTGTCAAACAATTAGAACTTGCAGGTCAAGATGCGATCGCTGTGCGAGTGGGAGAGGAGTTTGGCAGCGATGGCCAAAAGGGCTACAAACTCAATCCTTGCCGAAGCCAAGACTACGACAAATTGTGGCAACAACTGTACGCACTCAACAAGATGCCGCAATTTATCATTCATTTATGGAGCGTTACGCCTAACGAGCTTGTTGCAACTGCATTTGAACGATTAGAAAAGCTGCAAAATTTAGGATTTTGGAGTTTGCTATTTCTAGCGCAGGCAATCGGCAAACAAGATCTCAACGCTCGCCTGGAAATTGCAGTTATCTCTAATCACTTGCAACAAGTAACAGGTGAAGAGAAACTCTATCCGGAAAAAGCAACTCTACTGGGCCCGTGTAAAGTTATTCCTCAGGAATATGTCAATATCAATTGTCGCAGTATTGACATAGTTTTACCCGAGCCAGAAACCGAGCAACAACAGAAATTAATTAATAATTTGCTGGTAGAATTAACGATTCCAACTAATGCCATCCAGCACGCTTCGCGAACAGATGTGGCGATCGCCTATCGCGGCAATTACCGTTGGGTACAAACCTTTGTACCCGTGCGCTTGGATGAAAGCTACAAACAAACACCTCGGTTAAGAAATGGCGGAGTTTACCTGATTACCGGTGGGTTGGGTGGTATTGGTTTAGTTTTGGCAGAATACCTGGCAAAAACTGTACAGGCAAAATTAGTACTGGTTGGGCGATCGCCTTTTCCCGTCAAAGACGAGTGGGAACGCTGGCTCCACACCCATGACGAACAAGATAGCATCAGTGCCAAGATCCGCAAAATACAAGCGATGGAACTGTTAGGTGCAAAAGTGGTAGTGGAGAGTGCGGATGTTACTAACTTTGCACAAATGCAAGCGGCGATCGCTCAAGCATGCAAGCTGGGAGGTACCATTCACGGCGTTATTCACGCTGCCGGTGTTATCTCGGGAGGAACAATCCAGTTAAAAACGCCAAAAATGGCAGCAGATGTACTAGCACCAAAGGTAATGGGAACTTTGGTTCTAGATGCTTTAGTTCGGGATTTCGATTTAGATTTCTTTATTCTTTGCTCGTCGCTCAATTCCTTCTTGGCGCCGCTAGGACTAGTGGACCATTGTGCAGGAAATTCGTTTTTAGATGCTTTTGCTAACTATAAAGCCACAACAACTTCTTATTTCGATCACGGCAGCTGCTCCTGGGGGGGGACCCCAGCTTCTGCGCACTGCCTCACTTTAATTACTTCCGTGAATTGGGACGGCTGGCAAGAGGTTGGACAAGCTACTCAACTCAGAGCCTCAGCACAACTCCAACTGTGGCGCGATGCCAATTTTCAAAAAGGTATATTACCTCTGGAAGGAATAGAGGCATTTAATCGCATTTTGGGCACCAGGCTCCGCAAGTTTTGGTATCAACCCAGGATTTTCTGGTGCGGTTTGAGCAGTTTAACAAGACTAAAGAATTGCAACAGATACAATCTCAGCAAAAGGCAAACTCCACAGCATCAATTCACTCGAGACCAAAACTCACTCAGGCTTACGTTCCACCTCGCAATCAATTAGAGCAGACTATAGCCCAAATTTGGCAGCAATCTTTAGGAGTTGAGCCAATTGGAATTAAGGATGACTTTTTTGAATTGGGAGGCGATTCTTTAATTGCCGTTCATTTAATTGCCAAAATCAGTGAAGCTACGCAAACTAAGCTATCACCCCATAGCCTCATAGATGCACCTACCATTGCAGGACTAGCTGAATTAATTTTGGCATCGCAACCAGCAAACCTTGAGCTAAAGCCAAAGTTACCTCCTACACTTGTGGAAATTCAATCTGGCGGCTCCAAACCACCGCTTTTCCTCGTCCATCCTGTTGGCGGCCACGTTTACATTTATCGAGATTTAGCTCATTATTTAGGCTCAAAGCAACCAGTTTACGGATTGCAAGCCCAAGCTATTGATGGCAATAGTGCTTTTGTGACTCGTGTGGAAGAAATGGCAACTCAGTATATCGAAGCAATACGTGTTGTCCAACCGCAGGGGCCTTACTTTTTGGGGGGATCTTCCTTTGGCGGCACGGTTGCCTATGAAATGGCACAGCAACTTCGGGCCCAGGGAGAAAAGATAGGTTTACTTGCCCTGATCGATACTCCTGGTGTCGGTCACATGCCCTCCGAAAATATTGACAATGATGATATCAAAATCATGGCTTACGCTCTCGGTGTGGGTGCTAACCTTGCCGATCCCACAGAACAGTTGCAACAACTAAGTACCGAGGAGCAGCTGCATTACTTTTTGGAAAAAGGCAAAATGGCCTTGAGAATGCCTGCTGATTTTGGTATTGACGAGTTGCGCCGCCACCACAATTTGTTCAAAATCAACCTCAAAGCGATGCGAAATTACGTTCCCCAACCCTATCCCGGCAGAGTTATCTTCTTTCGGGCAAGCTTGCGCGATCCCTTTAACCCCCAAAATCCAGAACTTGGTTGGCAAAATTTGGCAATGGAAGGATTAGAAATCCACGAAGTTCCCGGCAATCACATTACAATGAATTTTCCACCCCACGTGCAAGTGATGGCTGAGTGGTTCAAAGTATACTTGCAGAACTAATGCCATTTTCCGAAATTGGGCGACAGATGATATTAGACAAGGAGTAACGGCAGGAGTTTATAAATTTAGAAATTCAAGCATGGTACTGATGAGCTCAAACAGTTGCTCAAAGGCCAGAAAACAGCATCTGCTTGAGAAAGAATTCAGGTGTTGTATTTACTGAAAACCCAACAAGGGACAACCCTCACAAGACAGGCATCGGGCAAGCCTCTAGGAGTGGTTGCGCTTTTACTGCCAAGGGGTTTAGGGCAAGTGCTAGCACGAACCACTAGTTTGCACAAACGGCAACCAATGTGTTTACCGCTACTTGCGCATCACACCCAGTTGAGTTGCTGTTGCCCTAGTTTCATATCTTTCTTTTTCTTGGACAAGTAAAACTGATTTTATCGGTCTTTTCACAAACTGTCCCCCCGAATCTATCTTTCCGTAAAAACTTTGGCCTTGGTAGTATAAAGATGACGAACTTCCTCCATCCAAATTCATGGCTTGCCGCGCACCCAAGGTTTTTATCAAATCAGCTACTTCTTGTAGCGACATCCCAGAGTTATTGGGGACATCAGGTTTCTGGGCTATCATTACCAAAATAATTCCACCGTCGCGGGTAATACCAATTGCTGTCCTGGCATTGCGCTGAGCGCTAGCTAATGCATCGCGTCCGTTGCTGCTATCTACAAATCCTTCTTGTACTAGATTTATTTCTGGCAGCAGGCGCGGACCTCCCCCTACAGCATCAATTAATTGGCAACCAGCAGGTAGTGGCCGATCGTGGGGAGTAATGTCATAACGAATAGCTTGAGCGCAAATATATCGCCGCCATTCTGTACGATTGAGGATTTGTGCCATGTAAGGTTTGAGTTTGGGATTGTTAACCAATCGCTGATTGTCTCTGGGATTAGCGATTAACTTTCCTTGTTGGAAAACAATCGATGTTGTTTGCTGATTTACCGGATCGAAAAAACCTGCATTTACGATCGCAATTGCTCGATACTTTTTGGCAAATTCCTCTACCGTGTTTAGCTGGGGTGATAGTGCAGGAGTAACTGTAAAACGACTGCCAGCTGGAATCCGCAGAATATGGACTACGCTATGTGGTAAAATGCGCCGTTCATACTCTATGGTTTTGGCAACTGCATGTGTCTGTTTTAACCTAGTATCAAAAAACAAGTATATTAGTACAAAAGTACTAATTAATATACCCCCTGCTAGCAGCAATATTTTTCTCATACTCTTACAAGCGATCGCTCTTTTGCCAAAAAATTGTAGTATCCTCTTGACATCCTGTCGCCTTCGTATTACGAATGTAGTATAAAATCAACAAGTGCTCACAACCAGAAAAACAGGATAGGTGGGGTTGCAATTTGCATTAAAAGCAGGTGATTTTAATGGTTCACATTCGCTTTGAAGGACGTTCTATCGAAGTTACACAAACACAGCTAGAAATTGTGCCAGGCATGAGTGATGTAGCAGTCAAGAAACAAGTTGCTCGCTATTTGGATGTCAGCAGCGAACGCCTTGATGCTTATGTAGTCGATCGGCGTCCTAGCGGTGATGTAATTATACGTCCCGAAGCTGTTTACGGTTGAAGCTTTTTCAGCTTGCAGTCAGTCTTTTTAGAAATTTAAGTCCGCGCCCTGACTTGTAAAGCATACACACATTCCGGAATCGGAAATGTAGGTTCGAATCCTACCGCTCCCGACCATCGGGAGCGTAGCCAAACTGGTAAAGGCATGTAAAAACTGCTTTACTAACTTGCGCGGAATTATAATTAGCGTTATTTTTGGCGATCGCCACCATTAGAAGCCGAATAAATTTTTCTGAAAGCTAAAATTATCACTGCGTGCCCCAACTGGAAAAGCTTACACACTGGCCTAATTGGAAAAGGCACTTGATTTTCAATCAAGGGATTGTGGGTTCGAATCTCACGTGAGTTAACAGCTTTTTCAACTTGCACGGAGTGTTTGTTAACAACAGGCAGTTGTTGCCGTGCCCAAACCGGAAGCTTGTAGAGCCAACTTGCACGGTAACTCAATTGGTTGATGCGCAACATCTGCCTCCTTTCAAGTAAGGGGTTTACATGAACGCTGCAGAAAGAGATCTGCGCTTGGAATTGCTCAACAGCTTGCTAACATCTCCTCATCGCAAGCTAGAGGAAGTTGCAGAAATTCATCGGTTAGCAATCGAACTCGATCCTATTTTCTACGGTCATTTGGCAGTATGGTACCAGTGTCATGGTGAAGTCCGCGATCACAAAGAAGTATTTGTAGCGCACTTACTTACAAGTAATTTAACAGAACATCGAGATGCTGGATTTGTTCTATTGCAGACATTTCCACCCTATCAGGTAGCGCGGATAGTAGATTTTATGAAGCAGCATCTACATAAGCTACCTCGTTCGACTCGCACTGCCGTGCGGCAATATTTGAAGACACGAGAAAGTAATCTGGTTTTGTTCGATCGCTCTGCTTTAAGAAATCGTCGGGCAATGAAGCACCTGTATGCTTCATTACACATTCGACCCAGCGAGCGAGCGAATGCGATTTTGTTTACCAATACTCCTCCAGAAGGATCGTTAGCAAAGGTGTTCAAGCAGCTTGCCAAGGCAGAAACCGCCGCAGAACAGGCACGGTTGATCGTGGAATTCAACATTCCCTACACGATCGCTATTGGTGCTGTTAAGCAACTGACGCCAGTCGTGTTGGTTGCACTGATTAACAGCATGACGCCTCAAGAAGTCATAAACAACCTCAGCTCACTGCAAAAAAGAGGTGCAATGGCTCACCCTGAAGTCAAGAAGTTGATAGAGTCCAAGTTGGAGGAAGCTCAAAGGTGCGATCGTGTGGCAGCATTCAAAGCCCGGATAGCAGCAGATGCAGCTTTTTGGGATGATCAAATCCTTGTTCGCCTGGAAAAAGTAACTAACGAACAGATCTTAAGACGCGGTGCGATCGCTCGTTCCACTGCCCTATTCATAGATAAATCCGGTTCGATGGAGAATGCGATTGAGATTGGCAAGCGGCTAGCTGCTCTAATTTCTGGCATTACTCAGGCAGAACTATTTGTCTATGCCTTTGACACCATTGCTTACCCCGTGACAGCAAAGGGCAAGGAGTTGACTGATTGGGAGCATGCCTTCCAGCACATCAAGGCAAACGGTAGTACTAGTATTGGCTGTGCGTTGGAAGTAATGCGGCTCAAAAAGCAGGTAGTCGAGCAAATCATCCTAGTAACGGATGAGGGAGAAAATACTGCTCCTTACTTTAGTGAAGTCTACAAAACTTACTGCCAAGAGTTAGCGGTAATGCCCAACGTAGTAATTGTTCGTCCTGGATTTCATTACAACTGGGTGGAAAGGCAACTAAAGCAGCAGCAAGTACCTGTGGAAACCTTCACCTTTGCCGGGGATTACTACAGTTTGCCAAACCTAGTTCCGCTCCTTGCTCGTCCCTCTCGTTTGCAGCTGCTGATGGAGATTTTGGAGACACCGTTGCCTGTAAGAGACGATAAGTAAACTATATCAGGGTGCATCTCAATTACTTGGTCAAAGACACGCAATCAAAAACAGGCAATCCTCCAGCAATTTGCACACCGGATGTACGAGGATATAATTATGACTGACATCCCCAAGCTGATCGATGAAATTGCAGACACACAAGCACGGTTGTACAATACTCAATTCCTCGCACCTTGCTTTCGTGGTGGACGGATTTGCGCGCGGGTGGCAGGAATAGTATATAATTTTACACCCCAGCCGAGTGAATTTGAGGGTTGGGGCATCTTTCAGCCTGTAGGTGAAAAACAGCAAAGGTTGTCAAAGAGGCAGACTTACCCCAAATTGACAAATACATGCAACAATTTCCCCAAATACGGTTGCGCTTGGCACGCCAACTGCGCTTCAAAAGTTGGCTAGCATACCCGGTGAATGAAGCGGATATGCGTCAGCGGTTGAAGGTGGTGA
Source organism: cyanobacterium PCC 7702 (assembly GCA_000332255.1). Classification (GTDB taxonomy): domain Bacteria; phylum Cyanobacteriota; class Cyanobacteriia; order Cyanobacteriales; family Nostocaceae; genus Chlorogloeopsis. The sequence goes on from KB235926.1 coordinate 1,938,304, forward strand.
AGCCAACGACAGTGCATCTGGTAACGGAAGGTGTTGTGTTTGAGCAAATCATTGCCCGTTGGAATGGACAATTCTGCTGGTTTGAGGAATTAGATCGCCGTAGCGATCCGACAATAGCTGAAAATTTGCAATCCGCCCTCAAACAATTCACTCCTGTTGAGGAATTGCACTTCAAGGACATCACTCCAGAAATTCGCTCTTGTTACCAGCTAGCAGGTGGATGCATAGAACCAGCGGATGAGAAACGTTTGAGAAGGGCGCTGCAGATGGGAGGTGGTAGTTTAAAAAAATTCCAAGATCGCGGTGATTACTGGATAGTTGATTGGACAACTGCTGATGGTGTTTGCCATACTAGCGCGATCGCCAAAACTGATTTGACTGTGATTAGTGCTGGTATTTGCTTGAGCGGACGCGATCGCGACTTTGACTTGCAATCGTTAGTGGGTGTAGTAGAACAACAGTAGTGGGAACAATGAGTATCTTTTTTCACGAACAGCTTTATCGCACTGATGCTGTGATGGCAAAGCTGAAAAATTATCCCGTGACTGTTTGCGGGGCTGGAGCTTTGGGAGCTAATATTGCTGAAAACCTTGTTCGCTCTGGTTTTGATAAACTTCAGATTATCGATCGCGATTGGGTTGAAGAGCGTAACCTTTCAACCCAGCCCTACTACCGTTCCGATATTGGAGCCTGGAAAGCGAGAATTTTGGCAAACAATCTCTACCGAGCCATCGGTAGCAAGGTGGATGCCATAACAAAGGAACTAACATCGGCAAATGTAAACCAACTACTTAAACAAAGCCAGCTCCTCGTCGATGCATTTGACAACAGCACCTCGAGGCAGCTACTAAAGGATTATGCTTGTCGATCGAGCATTCCTTGTTTGCATGTGGGATTGTACGCTGATTATGCGGAAGTGATTTGGAATGATGCTTATCGCGTCCCTTCCAATGCTAATGATGATGTTTGCGATTATCCCCTGGCACGAAATTTGGTCATCTTAACTGTTGCCGTCGCCTGCGAAGCAATTGTTTATTTCATCACTACAAAACAGCAACGCCATTTTACCCTTACTCTGAAGGACTTGACTGTTCAGCCTTTGAATTTTTGATTTTTGACCGCCACAGCTAGTTTCCCACATCTACAAAAATACTACCCGGTTGCAGACATTACGTTCGTAGTAATATTGTTTTGTTTATGATGCACAATACAACTCAACTGCACCTGTAAACCCAAATTAACTAATGCTCATTTCTGCTGACACTCGCATTCCTTTTTCACGTGCTTTAGTCTATGCTACCTACCGAGACAAGTTAGTGGAACTTGTTCCCTACATGCCGAACGTGCGCTATATTAGCGTCCTGTCCCGTCGCGAGGAAAACGGACTAATTTATACCGTCAACGAATGGCATGGAGGTGGAGAAATTCCCACCGCTGCTAGGGCTTTCCTTAGCGAAGACATGCTCTCGTGGACTGAATACAATACTTGGAATAATAATAATCTTACCTTAGAGTGGCAAATTAAAACTCACGCCTTTACAGAAGCAGTGCATTGTGCCGGAAACAACCGCTTTCTCGTAGATGGCGACATGACCATTGTTGAAAATCGCGGCGAACTGGTTATCGATCCTAAGAAAATTAAAGGAGTACCTCAATTCCTGGTTCGTAGTGTGGTACACTTAGTCCAAGATTTTCTAGGTAAAAAGATTGTTCCCAACTTGTTGCAAATGAGCGAAGGAGTGCGCTTGTATCTGGAGAAAACTACCAGTCAATAAAGATAGTCTGATTGTTCAAGGTGGAAATAGTGCTAATTATAATTTTGTAACAGCATGACAGTATTCAATTAGCTTTGTGAGGCGATCGCTAATGGCAGTTAGTCTTCCAGCAGCAGTAGCAGCTTGGCGCGCGCCTTGAAAGAAGATCGTATCTATTTCCAGCAAGTGCAGTTGCTTGCTCATTTCTGTTCGATAAGATTGCTCCGGCGATGGTCCCTCATCTAAAGGTAAAATTTGTTGCTGAAAAAATTGCTTTAACAACATTATTTGCTGCTGTATGCCACGTGCGTCTAATTGCTGGCTAACGACCTGAGAGCGAAATTGCTCTAGCAACGTTGCGAAGGTTTGATATTTATCCCCATGAAAAGACATTCAGCGCCACTTGAGATACTATTAGTATTAAGTAATCTTTCAAAGACAAGAAAAATCTTCACTTTTAGGAAGTTGCTATTGCCCCGAAAATTTTGGGGCTAATTTGTCAGCAGTTAAATTTCCAGACGATGATAATAAAAGTATAAATCCGGATGACTAATTCTTTTTCCCCTATCAAGACGAACTTCTGTTGACGGCAATGCCGTCAATTATATTCAAATTTTCAGCTTACACCTGTTTATTGACTCCCAGTCCCGAACCCTATGATGAGCAGCACAGTAGTTGTCACCGAGCCGACCGATATTACTCTTCCCGAATGGCTGAAGAGTTGTTTGTACACCCCACCTTCCAGTAGCGGTGAAACAGAAGAAGAAAGAAAGTACTACGATACAGATTTAATCTGTCGAGCATTTCAATTTGCTTATCAGCTACACCAGGGTCAATATCGCAGGTCAGGAGAACCTTATATTTGTCATCCTGTTGCTGTTGCCAGCCTACTCCACGATTTGGGAGGTAGTGCTGCTATGATAGCAGCTGGATTTTTACATGATGTAGTAGAAGATACCGATGTTACTATTGAAGAAATAGAACAGCGTTTTGGTTCAGAAGTTAGACGTTTGGTGGAAGGGGTAACCAAACTTTCTAAAATTAATTTTAAAAGCAAAACCGAAAGTCAAGCAGAAAATTTTCGGCGTATGTTTTTGGCAATGGCGCAGGATATCCGCGTGATTGTAGTGAAACTGGCAGATCGCCTGCATAACATGCGCACCTTAGAATTTATGCCAGAGGAAAAACGCCGGCGCATTGCCTTAGAAACCAGAGAAATTTTTGCTCCCTTAGCAAATCGCTTGGGGATTTGGCGTTTTAAATGGGAATTGGAAGATCTAGCCTTTAAATATTTAGAGCCAGAAGCTTTTCGCCAAATACAACAGCTGGTGTCAGAAAAACGAACAGCTCGGGAAGAAAGATTGGCAAAAGTAGCTGAAGGTTTGCGACAGCGATTAGCAGAAGCAGGAATTCGCTGTTTGGATATCAGCGGGCGTCCCAAGCATCTTTACAGTATCTACCAAAAGATGCAGCGGCAAAACAAGGAGTTCCACGAAATTTACGATTTGGCAGCACTGCGCATCATCGTTCAAACTCACGAGGAATGCTATCGTGCTTTGGCAGTGGTTCACGATGCTTTTCGTCCGATTCCTGGCAGATTCAAAGATTATATAGGACTGCCGAAACCAAACCGCTATCAATCGCTGCACACGGGAGTAATCGGTCCTTGGGGACGGCCTTTGGAAGTACAAATTCGCACTTTGGAAATGCATCGCATAGCGGAATACGGAATCGCCGCCCATTGGAAATACAAAGAAACAGGAAGTTCTAGCGCTGGCCATCTTAGCGCCGCCGATGAAAAATTTACTTGGTTGCGACAGTTGCTAGAATGGCAAAACGACTTAAAGGATGCCCAGGAATATCTAGAAAGCGTCAAAGATAATCTATTTGAAGATGATGTTTATGTCTTCACTCCCAAGGGAGATTTAGTAGCTTTGAACGCCGGTTCTACCCCTGTGGATTTTGCTTATCGCATTCACACAGAAATTGGCAATCACTGTGCAGGAGCGCGGGTAAATGGAAAAATAGTACCGCTGTCGACGCGATTGCAAAATGGGGATATAGTGGAAATCATTACCCAGAAAAATAGCCATCCTAGCTTGGATTGGTTGAATTTTGTCAGGACAAGTGCAGCTAAAAATCGCATCAAACAGTGGTATAAGCGATCGCGCCGAGAAGAAAATATTGCACGCGGTCGAGAAATTCTAGAAAAAGAACTGGGGAAAACAGGTTTTGAGAGTTTTTTGAAATCCGAACCTATGCAAGCGGTAGCAGAAAAGTGTAACTACCATAGCGTGGAAGATTTACTTGCTGGTTTGGGTTACGGGGAAGTAACGCTAAATTTGGTGCTCAACCGCTGGCGAGAGGTAGTCAAAGCGCAACAACCTTTAGCAAACGAAGCTGAAACTATCGCTAATCTCCCAACAACAGCGAAAACAACTCTCCGGGATGCGACTACTTTTACCTCTTCTTGCCGCACTACGGATTCGCCGATCGTGGGAGTAGAAGGGTTAATGTATTATTTAGCTAAGTGTTGTAACCCGATTCCCGACGAACCAATCATCGGCGTAGTCACCCGGGGTAAAGGAATTTCCATTCACCGTCAAGGATGTCACAACTTGGAAAAAGTAGAATGCGAGCGTCTAGTACCCGTAAGCTGGAATCCAGTCTCAGAAAACAACGTTTGTCCTCAAACATATCAAGTGAACGTGCAAATTGAAGCTCTCGATCGCGTGGGAGTGTTAAAAGATATTTTGTCGCGACTGAGTGACCAAGGAATTAACGTTCGCCATGCAAATGTTAAAACTGCTTTTGGTCAACCTGCATTGATTAATTTGGGGATCGAAATCCGGGATCGCGCTCAATTAGAACATGTTTTCATCCAAATTAAGAAAATGAGTGATATTCTCAATATCCGCCGCGTTAGTGAAATTGATGAATAATTGCGAGTGCAACCACATACAGACCTGCGTAATTGCGTAAGGGTGTAGCGATCGTCTATGGGGATTGAATCAGAGCAAATATCCTGTTCAAATAGGACGCTCCCCACCCACGCTCGTTGCCAACTTGAAGCTAGAGACGAGCCAACTTTTAAGCTTTCTCTAACTTTAGAACTTAAAGTTCCGATTTTTTACTTCCTAAAATTAGCTGCGAAAGAATATTTCCAGTCGTATCCAGAATCTGATCTAGTAAAAAACCAATAGTGCCGATATAAATTATACCTGCAACTAAATTATTATTATTGCCAGACCTATAACTGTTCCAAATAAAAAATCCCAGTCCCTTGCTTACCGTTAGCATTTCTATAGCAATGACAGTAAACCAGGCTATCCAAATACTGTTTCGAAAAGCATTAAATATATAATTGATGGCAATACGAAAATTGTTACCTTGGATGCGAGCTGTTCGTATACCCGTAGCTGTATTAATCATTAAAGACCAGATAGAACTGAAAAAAACAACAATACTTGTTGCTACTTCTAATTCTCGAAATAAAATTAAAGCCATTGGAATCAAAGCCACAGGAGGAATGCTAGAGGGAATTTGCAGCAGCCGCTTGCCAATTTGATAAATAAAGGAATTAATGCCAATGATACTTCCAAGTAAAATTCCTAAAATCGCGGCAGGAATGTAGCCAACAAACAACAATTGCAAACTGGATAAAAAGTCTACAAATATACTATGTTCCATGCTTCATGTTTTTAATTGGAACATCCGAAGGATGGTAGGATAATAATACATAATAGCGCAGGCAAGGAATTTTCAGGGTACATTTTTCCAAAAAACTATCAAGAATTTTCAGATTCTATAGGAAATTAAAAAATATATTCCTAGTATTTTTAGTTACGAAAAAGTGTATTATTTGCAGAGAAATTATCAAAAAGATAATTGAATTGAGTAAGATAACAGACAGCAAAAATTACACCTAAGGAAAAAGTTGTGGCAATTCGCAAAGGACGAGCGCTCAAACATCGTCGTAACCTAAAAACTACAAAAACAACTTTCAACATGCAGCCACAAAAGTGCCCTGTTGGAGTGTAATAGTGTTACAGTGTTAATGGCAACGAGCGATCGCACTTTCCAAAAACTTTAGTTACCATCAAATGTGGCGATCGCGCAGATAACCAGCAAAACTACACTTGCTTTTACTGAGCTTACCGTCGGCGATGCGATAGCGCAAAACAAGGAGACGAGAAGTTTATGGAACTTGGAATGATCGGCTTGGGACGGATGGGCGCAAACATGGCCCGACGTTTGACACTTGCTGGACATCGTGTAGTGGGGTATGTCCGCCGAACCGAGAAATTAAATGCAATGGTAAACGAAGGTGTCATAGCAGCTGGAGCAAGCTCGATCGCGGATTTGGTCAGTAAATTATCCAAACCCCGGGCTGTATGGTTGATGTTACCTGCTGCTGCTGTGGATGAGACCATTGCCACCCTTAAACAGCTGCTCGAGCCAGACGACATAATTATAGATGGCGGCAACTCTTACTACCAGGATGATATTCGTCGCGCCGCTGCTCTTAAAGACAAAGGCATTCACTACGTTGATTGCGGTACTAGCGGTGGCGTTTGGGGATTAGAGCGGGGCTATTGCCTAATGATAGGCGGTGAAGAAGTAGCAGTCAAACGCCTCGACCCTATTTTTGCCACCTTGGCTCCGGGTAGGGGAGAAATCGCTCGCACTCCCGGGCGAGAAAAGGTAGGCGGTACCGCCGAGCAAGGCTATCTTCATTGCGGTCCGCACGGCGCCGGACACTTTGTGAAGATGGTACACAACGGTATCGAGTACGGAATCATGGCAGCCTACGCAGAAGGATTGAATATACTCCGCCACGCCAACGTAGGTAAGAATCAGCGCGAGATCGATGCGGAAACTACACCGCTGCGCCATCCAGAATATTACCAGTATGACTTTAATTTGGCAGATATTGCGGAAGTTTGGCGACGGGGTAGCGTAATAGCTTCTTGGTTGTTGGATTTAACAGCGATCGCCTTACTAGAAAGCCCCAACCTAGAGGAGTTTAGCGGTCAGGTATCAGATTCTGGCGAGGGACGCTGGAGCGCAATAGCAGCTATCGACGAATCCGTACCAACTCCCGTGTTAACCGCAGCTTTGTTTGCTCGTTTTAGTTCCCGCGGCGAAGCAACTTTTGCCGACAAGTTGTTATCTGCTATGCGCTATCAGTTCGGCGGTCATCAGGAAAAAGCTACTTCTCCAACAAAAGGCTTGTCGTGATGGAAACTCCTCACTCGGATGCACTGGTATTTTTTGGAGCCACAGGCGATCTCGCCTATAAAAAAATCTTTCCTAGCCTGCAAGCCATGGTCCGGCGAGGTAATCTGAACGTTCCAGTGATTGGAGTTGCTGGTCGACCTTGGAGTGTAGAGCAATTAAGAGAACGGGCGCGCCAGAGTCTCGAAGACCACGGTGGTGTGGATCCAATAGCGTTTGCAAAACTTTCTTCCCTGCTGCAGTACGTTTCTGGAGACTACAACCAACTAGAAACTTACGAAAAATTACGTCAAGTGCTTGGTAATGTCAGCTGTCCTCTTTACTACCTGGCAATTCCGCCCAGCTTGTTTCCACAAGTAGTAGAAGGATTGGGTAGATCTGGCTGTGCACGACATGCTCGGGTGGTAATCGAAAAACCCTTCGGACGGGATTTAGAATCAGCACGACAGTTAAACCAAATTCTGCGCTCGGTTTTCCCAGAATCCTCAATCTACCGCATCGACCATTATCTGGGCAAAGAACCGCTGTTGAACTTGCTGTATTTTAGATTTGCCAACTCTTTTTTAGAACCGATCTGGAATCGCAACTACGTTGAAAGCATCCAGATCGTCATGGCAGAAAATTTTGGTATTGAAGGACGGGGAAAGTTCTACGACGAAACAGGGGCCATTCGCGATGTGGTCCAAAACCACATGCTGCAAGTGCTAGCATCAGTCTGCATGGATGCTCCAGCTAGCACAGCAACAGATGCTATCCGTGACGAAAAAGAACGGATTCTCAAAGCAGTGCGATCGCTCGAACCGAATGACGTGATTCGGGGACAATACCGCGGTTACCGCCAGGAGGAAGGCGTAGCTTCTGACTCTCAAGTAGAAACCTTTGCAGCGGTGCGGTTGTTTATTGATACTTGGCGCTGGTCGGGAGTTCCCATATACATCAGAGCCGGAAAAAAACTGCCCGTCAAGACTACGGAGGTAATGGTCAAGCTAAAATGTCCGCCCTTAGATGTGTTCAAGGAGGAGGGAACGGAAAATACCAATTACGTTCGTTTTTTGCTTGACCCAGAGGTGATTGTGGGATTGGGTGCTCGCACGAAAATTCCTGGAGAAGCTATGATTGGCTCTACAGTGGAATTATTGGCGTTTTACGGCGGAGGCGACGAGATGGAACCCTACGAACGCCTGCTCGGCGAGGCAATGCGAGGCGATCCCACCCTATTTGTCAGAGAGGATACCGTGGAAGAAGAATGGCGGATAGTTCAATCTGTTCTCGATAACGTTACACCCGTTTACGAATATGAGCCGAATACATGGGGACCGCCGCAAGCAGATAAACTTCTTTTAGCAGGCGATCGCTGGTACAATCCCTTGCCAAGAGAAATGTAGCCAACTGCAGCACCAAAATCCCCTACTTTCCCATGTTCCGCTTCATCTGCTCCAATTCCGCTTCTGTTTCCCAGCGGCGGAATTTCTCCTCCAAAGGATCGTAGCCGCTATAATCGGTACGGAGCTGATTCCACCAACCAGAAGTTTCCCAGCGCTGCTGGGCTTGTTGGGCACGAGCTGTTTGAGCTTCTACAGCTTTAGCTTGCACTTCCTTTCGCCGTTGTTGAATTTTGCGCAGTAAATCTTGCGCTTGGTCGATGCGCTCCTTGAGTCCTTGCATGTGTCCCCACAGTTGATTTCCCTGACGCAGTAATGCTGCTTCTCGTTCTTGCGCAGCAGCTGCTAAATCCTGTCTGTTATTAGCTTGGGCTTTTTGGACGCGAAGATGCCATTTTTGGATTTCTTGAGCAGTGGAGAGAATTTCCTGTTGCGATCGCTTCTGCTGCAATTGTAAATCTGCAATCAGCTTGAGAGTGTCTTTTTCTTGCTCCCGCAGTTGTTCTAACAATGCTTCCAACTCTAAGTGCGGATTATTGCGCAAGAATTCGTCTAAACGATTTTCTAAAAACTGGCTTAACTCATCAAATAAACCCACTGCTACAACTCCAGTCAGGTGTCTTACTTTATTGTAGTCATTGCCAGCACTACCGCATACCTATCCGGATGATTATTTTATTTTCCAGGTGCGGAAGTTAACTAAAATTACTTAACTTGCACAACTAACTTACATTTGTCGCTACTTTTTGGATAGTTGTGTATTTCACCTCATAAAACTCTTTCCCGAGATTGAAGCTATTAAACAGCCTATATTTCTATCATGTTCTGTATTAGATTTCACCAACATATACGCAGGTAGCAAGCACCTTTCTTAGATAATTCCACTCGCCAAATCAGCCAAAAACAATTTTCACTGACACAAAAACTACCTTGACAAAATAAATTATGAATTACCTTATTGCCGTTTTACCGAACAGAATCGCAGCTGAAGAAGCCTATCTTGCCTTAGAAAAAGAAGGCTTACCTACCAATCAAATTGATATCCTTGGTCAAGGCTACAAAAGCGCCGATGAATATGGCTTAATCAATCCGACGGTACAAGCAAAACAAGGAGCAAAACGTCTGTTGATTTGGCTGGTTCCGTTTGGATTTGTCGCTGGTTACGCCTTCAACGCTCTCACAAATATCGAAATCATCCCCATTGGTAACCTTGGTAATCATTTTCTCGGAGGACTGCTAGGAGCTGCTGCAGGTGCTGCTGGTGCATTCCTGGTTGGTGGAGGAGTGGGTTTAACTGTTGGTAGTGGAGATGCTCTTCCTTACCGCAATCGTCTGCGTGAAGGTAAATATCTAATCGTAGTCAAGGGAAACGAGCAGTTAATTCGTCAAGCCACTCGCATTTTACGTCAATTTGAACCGGAAAACTTGCAAGGCTATACTGAGCCAAAATAAAAAATCAATTGTCATTCGTAATTCGTAATTAGGATTGATGAAGTTAATTACGAACTACGATAGCTAAACTACATTTTGGAACGTAGCTTTGAGAAACGAGCTTGTTCGCTTAGTTGCTGTTTTTGTTTAAAATCATCAAAGTGCATGAGTTTTCCGTTTTGGGCCAAACGCTCTGCGACAATTTGTCGATAAACTGCTTCATAGCCGTCTACCATTTTTTGGACACTGAAGTGTTTGTCCACATGCTCCCGACAGGTATAACGGTCTAGCTTTGTTACCTTGTCAACAGCACTGACGCATTCTTCGATGCTGTTACAAATAAAGCCTGTCTTTTCGTGAGCGATCACCTCTGGAACCGATCCGTAATTCATTGCGATTACTGGTGTTCCCGCTGCCATTGATTCTACCATTACCAGTCCAAATGGTTCTCGCCAAGTAATAGTAAATAAAGTTGCTACCGCACCTCCCATCAAGGCATTTTTCTGAACGTGGTTTGCTTCGCCTAGATACTCTATTTGCTTCCCATCAACAAAAGGCTTGACTTCCCGTTCAAAATACTCTTTGTCCACAACATCTACTTTACCCGCCATCTTTAAACGCCAACCAGCTTGTTTGGCGATCTGGATAGCTATGTGCGTTCCCTTCTCTGGAGAAATTCGACCCAAAAAAGCAAGATAAGGCGGTTCTTGAGGCTGAGGATAAAATTTATGGCTGCTGATATCAATCCCATTGTAAACCGTTGCTACGTAGTTTAGCCCTAACCGCGGTTCCCGCTGCGCATCAGAGATACTTACATAGGGTTGGGATTTAGCATGTAAAAACATCTTTTCGTTGTCAGGGGTAAATACGCCGTGCAACGTTGTAATCGTAGGTGTGTTTACTAAATTTGTATAGGGTAGGGCGCTGCAACCCATGTGAGAGTGAATAATATCAAATTCTTCTGCCTGCTCGTACACGCACGCCAGCTGTAACATTTCATAAATGCCGTATTCTTTTACGGTAGAATCTAATCGTAAAGCGCGGGAATGAACTGATTTCAGTTTGGCTAAAGTCAGAGAATCTCCCGATGCAAACAACGTCACCTCGTGTCCGCGTCTGACTAATTCATCAGTTAGCAACCCTACCACTAGCTCTGTACCACCGTAACCTGGAGGCGGTACCCTCTCCCACAGTGGGGCAACCTGAGCTATGCGCATAAAATACTCCTGAAAATAAAACTAAAATTAAAGGCGGTTCCTTATGTCTGAAAAGCGTTTGAACTTGTTCGGAAAACACTTATTGTCAGACAGGAAGTAATACAAACTCTATAGGTTCTGCTGGCAATTTTTTGTCTATCCCAGGTGAGGAAATAATTGCTTGCAGGTATGAAAAAATAATCATTAGGATCTGAAAAACGGGCAGATTTGTGATTTATATTTCCTAGGGAAGATGACAAAGGAATCAAATCTAGATAATGTGCGTAGGAATCGGGCAAGGAAAAATCGGGTCAATACTAGTCTCAATGTTTTCTGAAAACCAACTTAGATTGCTATAAAATGAAATTAACTAGAGCTTGCAGTTCATCAATAAGCCAACACAAAAGAAATGGCGAGGGTAACTGCAGTTACTAGTGTTAGTAAAACTTTCTTTGAAAATCAATCGTAGAGATAGGCTTTGGGTTTAACCAAAGAACCAAGGTATGACAACTAGAAAATGCATACCTTGTTTTCTCCTTTCTTTAACCAAAATTTCATCATTAACAACCGATTCTAAAAATTTGCCTATGAGTCGTCTAACGAACTTATTTCAGAATAAAGCCGTTTTGTGGCTTAGCGTTTTTCTCATACTTGTTATTTACTGGACTATAGTTAATATAGCCATGTAAACCCACTGAAAAAACAAGCTGGATTTTCTTAGTCAGGAAATCCAGCCGTTGAGTGGTAATTATTTCTGAATGTACTCTTTTAGGAAAGATAATAATGATTTTCGCTGGAAAACGACCAAGCAATTTAGGTGCTTGTGATGGGAAATTAGCACCTTGTCCTCATACACCTAATTGTGTTTCTAGTCAGAGTACAGATTCTATTCACCAAATCGCTCCTCTTAGCTACAATTCTACTCCCGAAAAAGCGCTGGCAGACATCAAAAGCGTGGTTGAATCTTTACCAAGAACAAAAATTATTACTGAAAAAGATAACTATTTATACGCGGAATTTAAAAGTGCTTTGCTAGGATTTATAGATGATGTAGAATTTTATCTGGATAGCAATGCCAACTTTATTCACGTTCGTTCTGCTTCTCGTTTGGGTCAAAGCGATTTGGGTGTAAATCGCAAACGTATAGAAACAATCAGAGAAAAATTTACGCAGAGACAACAAACCCGGGTTTAGTTAGGTAGGGAAGTTCCAACGATATATCAGAAATATCAAAGAGCTAACTTATTGCCAAGGCTTTCGCGGTGATGTGGTTCCATAAGGTTGGTTAGATCGGGACCGCAAGGAATAATTCCCCCTGGATTAAGCGGAAAAAGGCTGCCGTAATAGTCGCGTTTTATACTTTCTGGGTCACAGGTATCGGCAACTTTTGGAAGTTGGTAAAAGTCGCGCAAATAAGCTCCCAGGTTTTTATAGTCTTGAATTCGGCGGCGGTTGCATTTGAATAGCCCGTAGTAGACTATATCAAAGCGGAACAGGGTGGTAAACAAACGTACATCTGCTAGCGTTAGCTTGTCTCCGCACAGGTAGCGATTCGTTTCCAGCACTGTATCTATTTCATCCAAACAAGCAAACAATTCGTTACAAGCTCGTTCGTATGCTTCTTGAGTTTGGGCAAAACCGCAGCGATATACACCGTTATTTACTGTATGGTAAATTTTCTCATTCCAGCGGTCAATTTGCTCCTGTAGTTCCTGCGGGTACAGGTCTAGTGTGGGATTGGTGGCAAACTCATTAAATTGGGAATTGAGCATAAGGATAATTTCTGAGCTTTCGTTGTTAACGATTGTCTTGGTTTGCGCATCCCACAGCACGGGAACGGTACAACGCCCTTTGTAACCAGGTTGGGCGAGGTTATATAGTTGAGGGAGAGTACGGCAACCTTCTTGCTGTTGGTTGAGAATCCAGATACCTTCGTCTGGTGAAGGAGAAACGATGGTGACCGAGATAGCGTCTTCAAGTCCTTTGAGCGATCGCACCACAAGGGTTCTGTGGGCCCAAGGACATCCCAGACCGACAAAAAGACGGTAGCGTCCGCTTTGCGGTTGATACAAATTACCCGGTTGCGTGCTGATAAAGTTGCGAAACTGGCTAGCAGGGCGGATGTATTCTCCTGATTTATTGCGGGGAGCAAGTTGTGACATCATCAAATGCCACAGGGCGGTCCAAACAAATTTTCCCGAACGAATTATTAACCCAGAAGGTAAGGAGTTGCCTTTTTTGTAAATCTTTTCGTTTGTCGAATTCTGGTTTTGCACAAGCTTATCTCCTCAAAATAATTGATATAGAAGATGAAAATTGTAAACGTTCTAGTTGTGAGTTTATGGACTCTCATCCCCAACTGTGTCAAGTAATAGGCGATCGCATAGCCAAAAGTCCTGACCAGCGAATTACTTTCGCCGAGTATATGGATATAGTGCTTTACCATCCCGAGTATGGCTATTATTCCACCCAGGCGATAAACCTTGGCAAGCAGGGTGATTTTTTCACTTCTGTTCATCTGGGAGCAGACTTTGGCGAATTGCTGGCGGAACAATTTTTGCAAATGTGGGAAATTCTTGACAAACCCGTACCTTTTTCTTTAGTAGAAATGGGTGCAGCTCAAGGTTACTTAGCTCTAGATATTTTAAAGTATCTTCAGCAGCATCACCCACAGTTTTTCGCGGCTTTGAGATACACAATCGTGGAAAAATCACCAGCTTTTCGGCAACTACAGCAGCAACGCTTGCAAGACTTCCAAGTTGTTAACTGGTGCAGTTTAGATGAAATACCCAGTAACTCGATTACTGGTTGCTTTTTTTCCAACGAATTGGTAGACGCTTTGCCAGTGCACCGATTTATTTTAGAAAAAGGACAACTGCGAGAAATTTACGTTACTCTTGTCAAAGAAAGCTCTCACGGCAGCGAAAACAAGCAAAATAGCGAAGAAAAATCTCTTCTCGAATCCCTTGGCTGTGGCGTTTTCAGGTTTGCCGAAGTTATAGGATCTGTATCTACCCCGAGGCTAGCTGAATATTTTGATTTAGTGGGCGTGCAGCTAACCAATGGTCTTTATCCCCAAGGGTACCGCAGCGAAGTTAATTTGGCAGCCTTGGATTGGTTGAGTGTAGTAGCAGACCGTTTGCGGCGGGGATATGTGTTAACTATAGATTATGGCTATCCTGCCAGTCGCTATTACAATCCCAGGCGGTGGCAAGGTACGCTGCAGTGCTATTGGCGCCACCAACGTCATGATAATCCCTATATCAACATCGGTCGACAGGACATCACCGCTCATGTTGACTTTACTGCTTTAGAAAAATGGGGTGAGGAGTGGGGATTAAACAAAGTTGGGTTTACAACTCAAGAAGTGTTTTTAATGATGTTGGGATTAGGCAATCGCATCAAGAGTGCGATCGATAGCGAACAATCTATCTCGAAGGTACTCTCCCTTAGGGATGCATTGCACCAGCTTATAGATCCCTTAGGACTGGGGGGATTTGGTGTCTTGCTGCAAAGTAAGGGATTGAGTAGTAAAGAAAGTTCTCAACCGCTGCGGGGATTTAGCGTTCCTGAGCCGGTATTCATCTGATAACTTAAAACTCTATTAAAGCAATTGAGTAATAGTTAATTTAGCATCAGACTAATGATAGTAAAAAAAAGGCGATCGCTATGAACACCCATGACCTCATCATGCTCATTGTGCTGTTAATACCCGGCATTTTACTTTCAGTAATGATCATGGTTACTTTTGCCGCAGGGGGCTAAAAAACGGGCCAGTAGTTAGTAGTACTTAACACTAACTACTAAACAGCTGTTAGTACTGAAAAAAGGCGATCGCTCAACCAGAGGTAACTAGAAGATGAAGGTAGCATTTCTGGGAACTGGACAAATGGGACTGCCAATGGCGCAAAGGTTGATAGAAGCAAAGGTAGACCTAATTGCCTACAATCGTACCCCAGAAAAGTTAGAACCCTTAAAAGCAGCCGGTGCAGAAGTTGTCACAAAACCTTTCCAAGCCATACGAGCTGCCGATTGTGTAATTCTCATGCTCACCAATGCAGCGGCTATTTATAGTGTGTTGCTTTCAGATCGGTCTTCCCAAGCTGTGGCAGGGCGGGGTATTATCCAAATGGGAACTATTACTCCCACAGAAAGCAGAGAAATTAGGGATGCAGTAGTTGCTGCAGGTGGTGAGTACTTAGAAGCACCGGTTTTTGGTAGCATTTCCGAAGCAAAAGCTGGTAACTTAATCGTTATGGTGGGCGCGCACCAGGAACAGTACCAGCGCTATTTAGAGATTTTCAAGCATTTCGGTCCTGAGCCTTTGCTTGTGGGTTCGCCAGGAACAGCTGCAGCACTAAAACTAGCATTAAATCAACTTGTCGCTTCCCAAATAGCGGCTTTTACCGTTAGTGTGGGATTTGCGCAGCGTTACGGTATCGACGTGAATACATTTATGTACGTTCTGCGTCAAAGCGCTTTGTACGCGCCTTTATTCGACGAAAAGCTAGAAACAATTATAGATAGCAATTGTACCACCAAGCACCTACTCAAAGATGTTGATTTGTTTATCAATGAAGCCAAAACAGCAGGTTTAAACGTCACCAGTGTAGAAGGTGTGCGCAAACTTTTGGAAATGGCAATGAAAATGTCCTTTAGCAGAGATGATTGCTTAATTTCCCAATTTATCTCCCAGTGAATCAACAACAGCAGCAGTTACAATTTGGCAAGAATTTCTGGCAACAATGGTCCGGGAACTTTGGATAAGGCCAAATTTTGTCCCTTAATTCCAAATTCAGCATGAAAAGCACGAATAGTTTTTAAGACATAAGCAAGGGAAATTTGATAAGCTTGTGGTTGTTCGCGAAATCCATTTAAGGCTTGTAGGTGATTTTCTAAAGCTGCTTCCAAATGTTTTGAGCAACTAGCTTTGTCAGTTTGTAGATAGTGTTCTGTTGCTAATTGATAGTGGGCCAATCCCAGATGGTTGTAAGTAGCAAATACATCAAAACTCAAATTTTCCTTTGGCACTGAAGCTGCTAAAGCTAGAGATTGGGAGTAAGCATGAATGCACAAATTTAAAAACTTTTGTTGTTGTTCCTTTTTTATCTGTGCTTGGTTAGCTAAATGCCACCAAGCAGTGCCAAGATTATTTTGGGTAGCAGCACAAGCTGCAGGAAGACGAGCGGGAGTGCGGTATTTTAAAGCTTCTTCGTAGGCTTGAATAGCCAGTCGCAGGTTTTCTGCAGGATTTTCATATTGGGACAGATTCCAGCGGGCAGTACCGATATTATTCTGAATCATGCCATATTTGAGCGGTTCTTGTTCTGGCTGATAGTGCTGCACAGCTTGATTGTAAGCAGTGATCGCTTTGTGCAAATTTTCTATGGGTTGGCTGTGTTGCGCTAAATGCCAATAAGCAGTACCCAAATTATTCTGAGTAGCAGCATATTTTGCTGGTTCCATCTGTGGGTTGCAAAAGCGCAGTGCTTCGCTGTATGCTGCGATCGCTTGTTGCCAATTTTCTGCGGGGTTAGTAAAACGCGCTAAATCTCCGTAAGCTGTCCCGAGATTATTTTGCACGCGAGCATAGGTTTCTGGTTGTGTTTCTGGTGAAATTAGCTTCAAAGCTAACTGATAAAATTCAATTCCCTGTTGTATGTAAGATTGTCTTTCTGCCCCATTTGGTGGTGTGCGGTATAACATCCAGTAAAGGGTTCCCAGGTCATTGAGAATATCCGGGACCTGTGGCGAAGTTTCGTCGCCAGCGATCGCCTCCTGGTATGCTAATATTGCCACCATCAAATTTTCCAGAGTGGTTTGTCCTCGTTCGATCCGCAGCCGATACAAATTTCCCAGGCGTTGATAAGCATCTGAGATTGTCTGTGGCGAGGCCTTTTGAGAATGCAGGAGATTAATTTCTTCTAGAAGTTGCTTAATTTCCTCTGCGTTTTCAGCGCTGGTGCTGTTAATTGTTGCTAGTATTAATTCCTTTAACTCTTTGCTAATATGGTTTGAATGCATTGACGCTGGCGCGTCGCCAACATCAGTTTCAGCTGTTAGTTCCGTCGGTGGTGCTTCTGGTATTGATATCTCTGATCGATCGGCAGAAGGTGCTTCGTTTGTTTGTCCGCGACCAGCGGCTAACTGGGGCTGAAAATCAAATTCTTCTTGCAAAACAGATTGCTCAAAAGCATCCAAATCTAAGCTTTCAGAAGCAGCAAAACCTTCTGCAAGCGAACTTCTGTTACTATTGGTTGGTGTTGGTTCGCCAGCAAAAACAAACACGCCCGTACGGCTACGCCAAAATTGTGGTGCTGACTGCTGAATTGCATGCAACCAAGGGCGCGGTACCCACAACAGCAAACTAGTTTCTAAAAAACGACTGGATTCTGGAGCTACCAGATGCTGTTCGATCAAACGCAGGTAATGTAAAAATAAACGCTGGATTGCTACTGGTTGCCTTGTTAGCTGCTCTACACCTACAATTTGAAAACTGGGTATTGGTAGCATTCGCCCGGGCGAATCTTTTGATGCTCCTACTATTGGTGGTGGATAGTTGAGCAACCATTGATTGATTTGAGCTACCGGATTAGGATCGCTGTTGTTCAATCGCAAGGTAACCAAGCGCGGATAAGCTGGTGTACTTGCTTCCTGCAGTTCTGGTGCTTGGTATAATACTTGCCCTACTGGATAAGCCAAGGTAGAGTGCAAGCGCGCTGCAATCTTGTTTCTCAGGTTTAAATCGTCACATACTGCTAGAAAAATTTGTCTTCGCAAACCCAGGCTCAGGGCTAATTTCAGGCGGTGGTATACTTGCCGGTTCCACACAAATTTATCTGAATGTTCTGTTTCACTCACGCTCATGACGGCTAGAGAGCCAAAATGCAGTTTACATTGCCTTCAAGGGTATGTGCAAGCAGCCTGTAAATATGATTTTGACCATGATTTTGGCTGTGATGTTTAAATAGATGTTTAAATAATTGTTACTCTAGTTAGAATCCATCTGTTTTGGAAATTTTCAAGTATTAAATTTTACTTTTTATAAAAAACCAGGTTCCAATGCTGGTTGGAACCCGACAGCGAGCTTTCATGCTTGGCAGTGAAATAAATCTTTAGTTATTAACTGAGATTGGAAACAGAAAAAGCAACAAAAATTAAACTACCAACTAAAACTGCGGCAGCAATACCGAGGAAAATATAGTTGCGCTTTTGTTGGGGAGTGGGAGGTTCTGCTTGATAGACCCTGGGCTCGCGGGCAAAGTTATTGAGACGGCCACCTTCTTCTGTCGTGTAGGGCATGAACTAATTCCTTTCTGTCGTTGTTTGTTTTATGTTACATAAATGCAACATACGCTCTTACGCTCACAAATAATTCGTTACGAAAGTTCATAGTTAGTAGCTAGCAGGTTTCATTTGCTACTAACTGCGTCCTTAATTGGTGATTGTACCCGCGGTAGGTGAAGAAGGACTGGCGTAATCTTTGAGAGGCATTCTACCGGCAAGATATGCCAGACGACCGGCAATGGTTGCCATACTCATTGCTCTTGCCATCGCAGGCGGATTTTTTGCCAAGGCAATGGCACTGTTGATTAACAAAGCATCGGCGCCCATTTCCATAGCTTGTGCTGCTTCTGAGGGCGTTCCAATGCCAGCATCTACGACTACGGGCACCTTAGCATTTTCAATGATGATTTGAATGTTGGCAGCGGTTTTGAGTCCTTGTCCGGAACCAATGGGTGCTGCTAAGGGCATAACAGTGGCACAACCGATTTCTTCCAAACGTTTTGCCAGTACGGGATCGGCGTTGATATAAGGTAAAACGGCAAAGCCTTCTTTAACTAATTGTTCTGCAGCTTGCAAGGTGCCCACAGGATCGGGAAGTAAATATTTGGGGTCGGGGATAACTTCTAGCTTGACGAAATTATTATCTTCTTGTCCGAGGAGTTTTGCCATTTCTCGTCCCAAACGAGCAACTCGAATAGCTTCCTCAGCGGTTTTACATCCTGCAGTGTTGGGTAGCATCCAAATTCTTGTCCAATCCAGCGCTTCGGCTAAACCTTCGTGTCCGGGAGCGTTAGCTTGCACGCGGCGTACGGCGACGGTGACAATTTGACAGTTGCTTTCCAGGACGCTTTGCTGCATTTGTTCGATACTGCGATATTTGCCGGTTCCTGTCATCAGGCGAGAGGTAAAAGATTTGCCAGCGATGACCAGTGGAGAGTCTGGAATGGAAAGGGGAACAGGACTGGAAAAAGCGGGTTTGGAAACTTGTCCGTACTGTAATGCTGAAGAAGTGGTAGAGGGCGCAAGCATGGAGGAGTTGCAGCTAGATGACTGAGCCTGAAAGCGGGAATAGTGGAAGTAAGCAAGAAGGGGGTCTGATTTTTGTTCCCAAATTAAGTCGGCGATCAGCGCCGCTGTTATGGGTGCAAGAAGAATACCGTTGCGATAGTGACCGGTTGCAAAGGTGAAATTCTGACAGGGACTGGTTCCCAGTATTGGCAATTCATCGGGGGTAGCGGGACGAAATCCCCACCAGATTTCTTCGAACGGATAATCCTGAATTTGGGGATAGAGGCGAATCGCTTGTTGTAGTAGGTTTTGAATTCCTGCGGGAGTATTGTAGGGGGTAAAACCGACATCTTCGACGGTAGCACCTATGATTATGCGGCGATCGCGCCTGGGTACCAGGTAAATATCATTGCCGTATAAAATACGGGTCAAGGGCAATTCGGCCAAAAATTCTGGTACTCGCACGCTCAAAATTTGTCCTTTTTTCGGGCGCACGGGGAGGGGAAACAATTGGTTTGTCCAAGCACCTGCAGCTAAAACGTAATGTGCGGCACGCCAAACTCCGGCATTAGTTTGTATGCCGGCAATTTGTCCCTGTTGCTGTTGAAGTCCTGTGACGGTAATTCCTTCTTTCAACTCTACGCCTAGGGATTTGGCTGCGTTTTGTAGGGCTTGGGCGAGGGCGCGATTGTCTACTTGGGCATCTTCAGGGTACCACCAACCGCCGATGACTTCTTTACCCAATCCTGGCTGGTGTTGATGAATAATTTCTTTGTCTAACCAGTGGGCTGCTGGAAAGAAGGAGCGGTCTAGCCAGGGATGGGGAGCTGGTGAGGAGTTTTGATTTTTCTGTTTCTCTGTTTCCAACAGCGGTGCTAATATACCGCACGGCCAGTAGCCTGTATCCAAGCCAGTAATTTGTTCTATTTTTTCCACCCAGCTTGCGTACATAGAGCGCGATCGCCAGCATAGCTGTTGCATGGCGGTGTTCGTAATTTTTTCTGCATCTGGTGCCAGCATTCCTGCCGCCGCGCGAGTGGCAGCACGATCAAAGTCACGGTACAAGACAGTGACTTTTGCCCCGCGCAGTTTTAGTTCCATGGCGATGGCTAAGCCTATGACGCCGCCACCAATAATTAAGACATCGTTATTCATTAGTCAAGTAGTTAACAGTCAAGAGTTAGTAGGGGCAAAGCAGACCCGTGGCGGGTAGAAAATGAGATTTTTGCCACCGACAAAAAAGTTAATTAGTCAAGAGTCAATAGTAGTTGTTGTGACTGCATAACAACTATGGACTTTTGACTAATAACTCCTAACTCCTAACTCATCACTTCTAGCTGATAATTCTCTACTGCTGGTATGACAACAGCAAAGGTTACCACAAAGCTGAAATTGGTTGATTGTTTTGAGTTGTTTCGTTTGATTGAGTGTCGTCAGTGGTAATGGTGGAGTCGGTAGTTGTGTTTTGAGCGGTTTTTGTTTCCCCCATGACCTTTGTGTCATCAGAGACATTATTTTTTGCTGCTGCGTCCCCGTTGCCATTGACGCGAGTGCTACCCGCTGCCGTACTATTAACATTGATATTAGCAGGTAAAACTCGTGATGTTTTATTTCCATTGGCTGGTGCTTGTGCGGTATTTTGTCCACCCATGGGAAAATTAATACCTAGTAAGGTACCCAGCAAAATTGCTAAGCCTCCAGCCATCAGAGTTAGTGGTGTCCATCTACCCATGTTGTTTTTCTCCTTAAATTTAACCTTCTGGTATCTAGACTAGTTGAGAACTTTCCTCCTGCACTCATCATATTTGTAACTGGCAAATTACCTCAAACCTGAGTTAAAAAGACTCAGCACAGGTATATTGTAGGAGAATGAGGAGGTAGGAAGCACTGAACTTTTGTCGTACCTATTTGCCTGACTTGAGTTGGTTTTTGATTCTAGGTGTATAGAACAACTGCCGATCCCTGATAGTTAATTACCTTAGCACCGCTATTGTAGAGGTCAATACTATTTTGCAGCAAAATTTTCTTTTTACAGACTGAGTGCAAGTACTAAATTTTATTTTCTGAAGTTGGTATTGACGGCCATTTGCATTACCATACTGCGTTTACACATTGCTGGAAAGTTGTCTTTCAAGTCAGAGTTTTATGACCGTAAATTCTTTGCCTCGACTTTGGATCTACGATACTACTTTACGAGATGGTACTCAGCGTGAGGGCTTGTCAGTATCTATAGAAGATAAGTTACGTATTGCCAGAAGACTGGATCGATTGGGTATTCCTTTTATAGAAGGTGGTTGGCCTGGGGCCAATCCTAAAGATGTGCAATTTTTTTGGCAGTTGCAACAGCAGCCACTAACACAAGCTGAGGTTGTGGCTTTTTGCTCGACTCGCCGTCCCCATCGTCTTGCAGCTACAGAACCGATGTTACAAGCAATTCTTGCTGCTGGCACTCGCTGGGTAACAATTTTTGGTAAGTCTTGGGACTTGCACGTCACAGAGGGTCTCCAGACAACACTAGCAGAAAATTTGGCGATGATCCGAGATACGATCGAGTACTTGCGCGCTCAGGGACGCCGTGTCATCTACGATGCAGAACATTGGTTTGATGGTTACAAGCACAATCCCACATATGCTCTTGAAACTCTGGAGACAGCGATCGCTGCCGGCGCGGAGTGGATTGTTTTATGCGATACTAATGGCGGTAGCTTACCCCAGGAAATTGCCCACATAGTGACAGAGGTATCCAAAGCTACGTCTTCTCAGCAGATCCAGCTCGGCATTCACACGCATAACGATTGCGATATGGCAGTTGCCAACGCGATCGCTGCAGTCGCAGCAGGAGCAACCATGGTTCAAGGAACCATAAACGGTTACGGTGAACGTTGCGGTAATGCAAATCTTTGTTCCTTGATTCCCAACTTACAGTTAAAACTTGGTTACAAATGTATAGACGACAACCAGCTACAGCAACTTACCGAAACCAGTCGCTTTGTCAGTGAAGTTGTTAATCTTGCCCCCAACGAACATGCACCATTTGTTGGCAGATCGGCGTTTGCTCACAAAGGCGGCGTCCACGTCTCAGCTGTTGAGCGTAATCCCTCAACTTACGAACACATCCAGCCAGAACGAGTGGGAAATCGCCGTCGCATAGTTATTTCCGAACAGTCCGGAGTTAGTAATGTTTTGGCAAAAGCTCGTTGTTTTGGTATTAATTTAGATAAGCACAATCCCACAACCCAGGAAATTCTCAAACGCCTTAAAGAACTTGAGACTGAAGGATACCAATTTGAAGCCGCAGAGGCTAGTTTTGAGCTGCTGATGCACCAAGTTTTGGGAAGGCGCCAGCAATTTTTCCAAGTCAAGGGTTTTCAAGTCCACTGCAATTTTTTAGTACAAGGGGAAGAAACAGCCAGCTCTTTGGCCACTGTCAAAGTAACAGTCAATGGTCAAGATATTTTAGAAGCAGCAGAAGGAAACGGCCCTGTTGCAGCTTTGGATGCAGCTTTGCGCAAAGCTTTGGAAAATTTTTATCCGCAAATTGCTACTTTTGAACTTACAGATTACAAAGTGCGCATTCTCAATGGCGATCGGGGTACTTCAGCAAAGACGCGGGTAATGGTAGAGTCTGGTAACGGACAGCAACGCTGGACAACAGTGGGGGTTTCTACCAATATTTTGGTAGCTTCCTACCAAGCAGTGGTGGAAGGATTAGAGTATGGTTTGTGGCTGCATTTCCAAGCCAAAGCAACGGTCAAAGCTTCTGGTGGAAGCTGAAAATTGCCAATCCCAGACATAAATATTTCTTCTCACTCCCACACTAAAAAAGGATGATTGGCAAATTCTTGGCTCAAGCAGTTTCTGGCATACTTTTCCAAGCTTGGGCAACTACTTGGCTTAGCCAACGCCGTTGCTGTCGGTCCAAAAGGCTATCTTCAGCTAAAACCTCGGCTGTTAGTTCGTCGAGTGATTGTCCTTGAGCACGGACGATTTTGACCACACCGGCGATCGCTGCTGCCACTAATTCTTCATCTATTGGCTTTTGCCGCAGAGCAATAATTTCTTGAGTGTTGTCTGGGATGGGATAATTCATGGCGTGAGTTTACACAAAAACAAAATGAACAATTATTTTTGACAAAATTTTAAAAATTCTTCACTGAATTTTCATTCAATAATTAGGGCGGATTTTACCGTAACTTAGCTTGATTTGGAATCTGTCTAAATGAATATCTTTGCCGGAGAATAGAGAAAACATGAAAGAAATACTTTACATAGAAATTCCCGTCCCAGATACATCGACGGTACGTCAATGGCTGCAAACCGAATTTGAACCGGGAATCGGGGAAAAAGTGCTGACACCAGATGGCTTTCGCCTCAGAAGCGCGAAAAATCAAGAAAGTTACAAAATTAACTCCCAAAACTTACCCATTGAACTTTCTATTTTTGTTTGGTCAGTGCAACGAACCACCTATCTGAAAGTTTTTCGTTGGTCAACTCAACCCTTTCCCCAAGAACAGCAAATCATCAAACGCCTGATTGCGGACATCAGAAATCGCTTTCCCAATCATTACCCCCAGCCACCAACAATTGATTTATCAAAACAATCAATTTTTGAAGCGTTAGCTCCTTACTATCCATTAACTGTGAAGTATTTTCAAAAAATGCCAAATGGAGAATACGACCTCAAGCGAGTGTACTGGTGGGAGCAACGCTGGCGTCAAGGAGTGCAAAATCCCCAAAAACCGGCTCAAGTGGTATTTTCCCACTATCAAAACTGGAGTGATGCCATCCGACACGCTTCCCAAGCCGAAAAATGCCATCCGCCACGCTACGCGAACGGCAAACAAAAAACACAAACTTTTGATACTCAATCTTTAGCATCCAATCCTCAGTACGATCTGATTTACATCGGTGGCGCCCTCGGTGTGATTCATGCAGCGGTGATGGCAAAACTTGGTTATAAAGTGCTGCTGGTGGAACGATTACCCTTTGGACGCATGAACCGAGAGTGGAATATTTCCCGGGATGAGATCCAAAGCTTGATCGATATTAATTTGCTGACTGCAGCAGAAGTCGAAGCCATAATTGCACGAGAGTACAAAGACGGATTCAATAAGTTTTTTGATGCTTATATTCCTAAAAAACTGAGAGCGCCTGTTTTGCACACTCCCACAGTACTTAATTTAAGCTTGGACTCCGAAAAGTTACTGCAATTATGCGGACAAAAATTACAAGCAGCAGGTGGTGAAATTTGGGAAGAAACGGAGTTTATTAGAGCAGATATTTATACATCAGAAGTGATGGTGACACTTAAGGATTTGAAAAATAAAGTTCAAAAGCAAGTGAGCGGTCGAGTACTGGTAGATGCGATGGGAACTGCCTCGCCGATCGCCTGGCAATTAAATGGAGGACGTGCTTTTGACAGTGTTTGTCCGACGGTGGGAGCGGTAATTGAACGTGGATTTGAGCCGGGGGTGTGGGATCCAGAGTATGGAGATGTTTTGCACAGTCACGGCGATATTTCCCGGGGCAGACAATTAATTTGGGAATTGTTTCCCGGAGCCAAGGAAGAAATAACAATATATTTATTTCACTACCACCAAGTCAATAGCAAAAATCCCGGCTCCTTGCTGGAAATGTACGAAGATTTTTTTGCCATTTTGCCTGAATATCGGCGCTGCGACGTAGACAAACTGGTGTGGAAAAAGGCAACATTTGGCTATATACCGGGGCATTTTAGTGTTGGTAGCAGCGATCGCACAGTAGCATTCGACCGAATAATTTCTATTGGCGATGCAGCATCACTGCAATCTCCTTTAGTATTTACAGGATTTGGCTCTTTGGTTCGCAATCTCGAACGCCTGACTACTCTTTTGGATGTAGCTCTCAAGCACAACCTGCTTTCTTCCCAATATCTAAATAAAATTCGTGCCTTCCAAAATAATATTGCCGTGACGTGGATGTTTTCCAAGGGCATGATGGTTCCCACTGGAAAATTTCTACCACCCGAACGCATCAATGCTATGCTCAATAACTTTTTTGGGCTTTTGGCAGATGAACCGAAGCAAGTGGCAGATGATTTTATTAAAGACAGATTTGACTGGTTTACTTTTAATCGCTTAGCGCTAAAGGCCGCTTGGAAAAACCCAGCTTTGCTGCTGTGGATCTGGGAGTTAGCCGGAGCTAAGGATTTGCTCAGATGGTTGAGTAATTATTTTGACTTTACTCGTCACACTTTTATCAGTATTTTGCTGCGCGGATGGTTGCCAAATGTCCTGCGCCGGCTTCGTCCCTGGCTAGAAAGCCGTTATCCAACTTTGTGGTTGCAACTTTTAGCCATCAATTACAGCTTGTCCGTAGATAAAAGACGTTTTCCGAATCCAGCTGTAGAAGTTACCAAAGAACAACAACTTCAAAAATCAATTGTCAATTAACAACCTTTGGCATTCATATTAAGGGCTAAAATAACAAACCCCAAACAACGCCAACTCTGCTGCTAGTTGGCTGGGATTTTGTTATTATTGTTAACACAGAAATTAGGTAATTCCACGGATGACCTGGACTTTCGTTCTTTTGGCTGACGCTGGGGATAAAGCAGCGGTGAAGGTGAATTAGAACAGTTAGGTTGTTGGGATAAAAATGTTTCTTGCATGGCGGGGAGTGGGTCTGTATGAGGATTTTGTTCAGCTTGAGAATTTGCTTGCAAAGAAGACAAGCTAGTAGTGGTTTGTGACTGTTCAGTTCCTTCTACTACCTCCTCCTGGCAAGCTTCATTTCCATTTTGGAAATTTTTTTCTGTCTGAAATTGTGATGGCTGGGAAATATAAAAAGCTTGAAACAGATGATTTAATTTTTCTTCTAGGCTCAATGACTCTGTAGACGCGCTCTTCGCGGCTTCTCGTAGAGAAGGTGAAGTTGTTGTTGACTGACAACAAGAGTCATCATCAGTATCACAGTTGCTAGTTGCTGGTTCGTCAGTTGAGGTTGGGTTTTTGGAAACGGGAATCTCTGATGAAAGTGGTGACTTGAGCAAAGTAAAGTTTTCTGACTGTAGACGCGCTCTAATGCCATCTGGCATGCTACGCGACCGCGGCTTCTCGTAGAGATGGAAAGGTGTCTGTACTTTATTTGCGTCTGCTTCTGCTGACCAAGGTCGAATTGGTAGCGGATTGGAGAAAAGGGAACTAGCTTGCTGGGAGTAACTTGGACGACTAGTAGTGAAATTGTTTTGAATTGCAGCTTCTTGTTGTAACAAATCGTAACTGGGAACTGTTGTTTCCAAACACTTTTCTAAAGCTGCCTTGAATTGTAAAGTCTGGCGTTGCTGGCGCATCAGTCGCGCCCGCAGTTCTCGACAAGAATTTTCTGATTGCAACAACTGTTGGGACTGTTCGTTATATTTAGTTTGCACTAAGGCACATTCCCTTTCTAATTGGGCAAGGCGTTGCTGGCTAATTTCTAATTGTGCTTTATAATTCTCAATCAGAATTTCTTGACTTTGAACAGTAGATAGGGCAGTTTCTAACTGTTGAAAGAGAGATTGAATTTGTTCTTGGCTAGCAGCAAGTTCTCGAGCCTGCTGTTCAAGTATTGTCTGGGTAATTTTTGAGCGCTTTAGCTGTAATTGTAAAGCCTCTTCAGACTCGGCTAAAGCAGTTTGCAATTGCCTTACTTGAGCATATAAATCATCGTTGGCAGAGCGCAGTTGTTGATTTAATGACAAAAGCTGCTGAAATTCCGATTCTACCGGCGTCTGTTTTTCTGGCTCAAGCTGGGGAATAATCTCATCTAGCTCGGCTTTGCTGGGGTGGAATTGCTCTGGGCTAGAGGCGGATAGCCGTGGGTTGAGGGCGTGGTTTTGCTCATCAGCCTTGTCCGCAGGGGAGGGAGGATCGAAGTTTGGTTGAGTCACTGAATCAAGCTCAAAAGGTGCGTTTGCTTGTGATTGGTTGTGTTCTGCTGGTGCCAGCAAGGGCAATTGCGATATCGTTTTGTTAGCATGGTGCCAAACGAAATCAAAAGGACAACTGGTCGAATTTAGGGGTTGAAGAAAATTCCCGTTGTTTGGGGTGTCTGCTTCACTCATCTGTGTTCACCCACCAGCTTATACTAGGTTAATTTCAAGGAGGTAGCAGTGTGACTGAATAGTCTGTGTGCTACCTGTTTCAATCTGCTGTTGTTTCTTGATTAAATCAGTTATAACTTTCTCTCACCGCGACCAGCAAAAAAACAAAATTTGACAATCGCTGTTATTTGAAATTATTTCACAAGTACTTATTTCCACACACCGGTAGAGAAAAATAGAGACAGAAGGTAAGCTTACCCAGATAGTGAGTGAGTGTAATTCCTTCTGTTAGGGAAGCCAGCGAGGATGAAATCCAACTAAAGGAAGTTGTTCTGGCTTGAGCTGTTCTGTAGCAGCTGGGGAATCAACTGCGGGTAGCAAAGGCATTAACCACAAACTACTGCTTGCGATCGCTTGTCCGTCATCTGTAGTTAAAACTTGACTGTTGGAAGGTGCAGCTGCATCTTCCGTCTGGGGTATTATTTGGTCAAATAAAAGTCCCAATCCGTCGGGAGATAAGCTCATTTGTAGGTTTCGCTGTTCGGGCGGAAATACTAACAAAGGTTTCTGCTTACCGGTTTTGAGGTCTATCGCCACTAAATAGGGCTGTTCTTGGTAATATTCTCCTGGCAATAGCTGTGTTAGCAAGCAGTATAAGGTCGGAGAAGCCGTATCAAATTGACAATTGACAATGGAACCTTTGGTGGTTAGTAATTTTGTTTGCACGCCTTGGTTTGTTACTAAAAACAAGTCTCGGGTATAATCTGTGTTAAACTTGACCATAGCTGCTTGCGACCCGTCGGGAGAAAAAGCTTGTACTAATCCAAACTGGGGGAAAAAATCCAGGGGTTTTGTACCGTCTGCTTGTAAAGGCAAAATTGCTGTTCCTTGTCCTTGGGCAACTGCTACGGCTTTGCTGTCCGGTGTAATGATAAAGTCTCCTCCAGGTTGGCTTTGCAAGCGTTGGGGAGTAGCTTTTTGTTTGGAATTATCTTTGTTTGCTGGTAGAAACCACAGACCAAAGTCGTTGGGATTGGCTTTGTTTCCTCGCTGAACGACTATAGTTTGTCCGTCGGGAGATAAGTCAAATTTTAGGTTTTGATATTCTTTATTATCTAAAATTAAATCAATTTTTCCTGCCGGTTGTGCGTGTTTGTTAGCAGGTGCGCTGAAGCCTGTTGTAACTGTATATAATTGGGCAGAGAGTATATCTTGGTTATTAGAGGGACGAGCGGAAAATAAAATTTTTTCTCCATCTGGAAAGGGTTGAAAGTCCATGACCACCAGGTCTTTGGGGGTAAGTATCTTTCTTTGCTCTTGGGTTAAGTTGTAAAGAATTAACCTTCCTCGTTCTTCTTGTTGAACTCCGATATAGAGGATAACGCGATCGCGGGTGCTAAAAGTAGCACTCAGCGGCTGTATAACTCTTTTTTTACTTTCTTGAGCAGCAAATTTATCCTTGGCATCTTTTAGCTGGACTTTGTAGGTGGTTCCGTAGGGTGCTGGGGTGATAAAAGTATAACCCATGCGCCGCCCAACCCAACTAATCGTACCTGCTAAAGGAGGCTCGATTTTCAAATTCTCCTCTACGCTTTTAGTATCCATGGGACGGCTAAAGGTGAGGATAAAGGTTTTGTAGTCTGCTCCGATTTTTTGTGTTTGGGAGGTAAAGTTTGTTAAAGTTATATCTTTTTCTTCTGTTTGTACGTGCTTCCAAGTCCATTCCCGGACAGTAGGTCTGACTGCGTCACCCTGAGAGATAACAAGTCCAACGAGCGCAATTAGTAGCAACATTAGCGCGATCGCCACGCGATCAAGTGGTTGTAAAAACCCTTTTTTAGTAGTCATTGCTGTTGATAGTGGCTGGCAAATTTAGGTAGTAGCAAAGAATTAAGTACTAATTACCTAGCAAAGATTGGTATTGCAAATACTTTGTGATGAGGTGAGGAACAAAATAAAGAATGCAGCTAGCTTTCCGTGTTAGTAAGGTTTTGCAGGCGTTTCACCTCCAAAAGTGACAAGCATTTAATAACTGTAAGGATTTTTGGGTTGGGGAATTTTTCGCAGTGATTTAGCAGCGATTGTAAGTTGGCGTTTACCGGCAATGATTTCCGTAGTCATTTGTCCTTCTACTTCTAGCCAAGTATCTGGTGGGTACTGTTCGCTAGTTTCTGGTAATTTCACAGGTAATCCTACAGGATATGCATCTGCTGCACAGCAAGTAATCACAAACCGTGCTAATAATAAATGTTCTTTTCCTAGCTCTGGTGGATGAATGACAAATCCCTGGACTTTGACTTTGCTTCCTTGATATCTGTCTGGTTCTGGATAGACATTGAGCATGCGTACCCAATCTACTAGCGATCGCTCCTCTGGAGGAACAGAAGCACGAAATGCTTGCGGTTTGACGCGCGTTGCACCTAATAATTCGCTCACATCTCTTTGCAGTGCTTTTTCGCTGGCGAAGACTTGTGGTGTGACGAGAAAGCCAAAAATCGCTGCAGTCAAAAGTAAAGCACTTCCCCACCCCGGAGGAAACAAAGATAGGTGTTGGATGTTGGTGACCATTTCCCGACCGCGGTGCTGCAGAAGTTCTTTGGCTTTAAAAGTGCTCACAACTAACAAGCCCGTAGCAGCTGCGATTACTAATCCAAAATAGTTAGGATTAATTAATAAATTCAGCTTGTTGGTTAGCCAATATTTCAACAGTAAAATGCCCCAGGCTCCTATTGCTAAAACATCGAGCCAGGGAAGCAATTTTTTACCAATTTGAGAAGAGCGGCGATTTGGGTTTGAGGGCATGAGTCAATCTTTATGAGCTGTAAAATAGAAGGCCTGTGGGGTTTAGATGTTTGAGGACGGACATTTTTCAAAAAAAGTACAAGTTCAGTACGAGGGTGAGCAAAAAAGTTAACAGCGCTGGTAAAGCAAACAAGTAAAAAATTGCTCTGGGTTTAAATATTGCGAGCATCAAAACTATACTTTTGAGGTCGAACATTGGTCCAAACACCAGAAATGCCAGTAAAGAGCCGCTAGTAAAGGTTGATGCAAAAGATAAAGCAAAAAAGGAATCAACGGTCGAACAAATGGATACTACTGCTGCTAAGACAAGCATGGCAGTAACGGAAGTAATGGGACCGGCGCCCAAACTGAGAATCAATTCTCGCGGAGCTAGTACTTGAATGGCGGCGGCGACTGCGCTGCCAAGTGTTAGCATTCCTCCCAATTCCCGCAATTCCTGTACGGTATTTTCTAGTACTAGTCTCAACTTAGCTCCTAAGGGTTTACCGTCACTAAAAGCCGGAGATGCGACTGCGGTAGCAGCAGTTTCCAGCCGCATGGCCTGTCCGGTTCCCAGAAAATAAGTTCCCGATTGCAGTAAGGAAGGTGTGTCCGCTTGCTGTTGCTTTTTTTGGTAACTTTGGAAACGATGTTTGTGCTCTGCAGGGCGGTGAAATTTTAAATAACGAGCGATCGCTGGTTGAACTATGGGAGTCAAATCCTTTTGAAAACTAAAGACAACAGCCACAATAGTTGCAATTAATAAAGAAAAAACCACGCGCAATATCACTATTTCTGGCTGGTCGCGAAATGCTGTCCAAGTAGCCCAGATCACAATCGGGTTAATGGTGGGTGCTGCTAGCAAAAAGCCAATTGCTACCGGTGCAGGTACCCCTTGCATTAATAACCGTCGTGCTACTGGGACGTTACCGCACTCGCATACGGGAAATAAAAAACCGATCGTACTGCCAATTAACGCTCCCATTAATGGGTTTTTAGGCATTTTTTCTGCTAATTTGCGCTCATCGACAAAAAATAGCAGCAAACTAGAGAACAATACTCCTAACAGTAGAAAAGGCATTGCCTCGACTAGCAGACTCAGAAATAGAGTCATACCATTGTGAAATTGATTCATGGGTGTCGCTGTTAAAAGCGGTTTTAAGTTTTAATATTCTGCCAAGTCATTCTATCGAACTGGGGATGCAAACAAGTAGAGATATTTAAATTTACATTAAACAATCGGTAAATACTCGGTTTGCCCGCTCCCTGCTTTTTGTTGTCTACCACTACCAACTACAAATAATGATTTCAATTTCAGTCTCTCCATTAACGATGAGTCGTGTACCTAGATAGCACAAATGCAAAAATGGTTCCAATTTAATACTTTCTGACCTGCTTTGTCTTGATTGTGCTTTCTTATGATTACACTTAACTTACTCGCTTCGAGGTTATTACTTAAGCATTTTCATCAATAGTTCATAGTCTTTTAAAGATAGACAGATAGTTGTTAGTTCTTACTCATTGCAAACAAATCGCTATTGAGATAAAACTTACGTTTTGAGTTTCTACTACAAAAATCATCAAACCGCAATACCAACGGTGACATCTTGGACCTGGTTATAAAAGCCAAGTCTACCTCGACACATAAAATTCCCGATCTGACATTGTTCTGATTGTCTTGACCCTGAATGCATGTTTTGCGGTCTTTAAGTATATTTTATAACTTTAATTTTGGTAAAAATATTTAAAAAATTAGTTTGTAAATTCTCTATTATGACTGCTTGAGAGACTTAATAAAGCTAGAATATAAGCTTATTGGTTCTCAAAATTAGAAAATAACAAGGTTATCAGTGTTACACGATTTTGGCTTAGAGATATCACCATCGTTTGTATCTAGTGGTAGCGATCGCGATCTCAATTTGCAATCTACTCTGCAGGAACTGGAACTTTATACTTTCCAGGTAGAAATTGACTGTACAGGTAAGGAAGTGGCGAAAGTTTTCCAAAAACATCCACTACTGCCAGGAGTAATTTTAGTAGAAAAAGGAAATTATGTTGGCATGATTTCCCGACGACGGTTGTTGGAATTGTTGATTCTTCCCTACGGACAAGAGTTATTTTTTCAGCAATCGCTAGCGGTTTTCTACAGTTACGCTCGCACGTCGATTTTACTGCTTCCTGGAACTACGCCGATTTTAACAGCTATGCAATTAGCAATGAGGCGATCGCCCGAGCTACTAGCAGAACCTATAGTTGTGAAAACAGAATTTGATACCTACGCTTTGTTAGACGTACAAGACTTAAATATCGCTTCTTGGCAAATTCGAGGGATAGAAACTCAAGTGCGTTATGAACCCAACCAAGTCCAAATGATTCAAAATGATAAAATGGCAAGCTTAGGAAGACTAGTAGATGGCATTGCCCATGAAATTTTAGATCCAGTAGGCTTTATTTGGGGCAATTTAACTTATATTTCCAAATACAGTCAAGATTTACTGAAATTAATAGCAGCTTATGAAAAAAATTTACCTCATCCCCCTAGGGAAATTATCAATCTTAAAGAAGAGATGGAATTTGATTATATAGAACAAGATTTGTCCCGAGTACTTGCTAGTATATATACCGGTGCGGAAAGATTAAAGAAACTCGTTACTAGTTTACAAAATTTTTGCCATATCGATGAAGTTTATCCCAAACCGGCGGATTTACACAGATGCCTAGACCATATTTTACTACTAATAAATAGTCGCATAAAAAAAGAAATTCAAGTTATTAGAAACTACGGTCATCTTCCTCCTGTTTATTGCTTTATTGGTCAATTATATCAAGTTTTTATGAATATTTTGAGTCAAGCTGTAGATGTTTTGCTTGATGAAGCAGTGCGACTGCAATTTTACTCTTCTTTTGGCGAGCGACCCAAGAAAATTCCTCGCATTGAGATTACAACGGCAGTTGTTTCCCAAGCAGTAGATTCTCGCTGGGTTTCAATTCGTATTGCTGATAACGGTCCGGGGATGTCTGAGGAGTTTCAGCAGCAAATTATTGAATCTTTTTCCACAGAAAAAAGGGCAGATAAAGAGACTAGTTTAGCAGTAAGTTACAGAATTATTACAGCCAAGCACGGTGGAAAATTTAATTTTCGTTCCCAACTTGGGGTTGGTACTGAATTTGAAATTTTATTGCCTTTAGTGTAAATACACCTGCGCCTCCATTCTCAGGATTCTGGATTTTTTACGGAAGTACGATCGAACCATTCTTGATATTTTTGTTGTTGTTTTTCATCTTCCACAGTAATTGTGACTCGTACTTGTTTGCAACCGTGGTTTTTCTCCAGGGCGATCGCATTTAAAACTAAACTAGCAATTTTAGGTGAGTTAAAGCTACCGCTGACCGTGAAAACACCGTTGGTTGTATCCTGAATTGTTTTTGAAACTGCTGTTAATTGAATGTTAGAAATTTCCTCTTGACATAATTCAATTTCTGCTAGTTGTTTGTGTTCTGGACTAACTTGTTCGACGATCAGTTTTTCTCGCCGCACGGGAATTTGGATCATCCGAGTTTCAATTTGCTTGCGAACAATTACATCACCAACTTTACGCTTGCTGCGGTCAACGATTACTCTTTCTTCCAGCAAAGGAACAACTTCTTCCTGTACAACTTTTTCTGGAATTTTGTCATCTTTAGTGGTATTTTTCTGCAGGAGATTATCTACTTGCGTTAAATTGGTTGGTTCTATCTGCTCGTTAGTGTCTGTAATCGGAGAGTGATAATTTTCTGGCATGTTCTCTAGAAGTGATTTGTCTATATCTACAAGTACTGACTTAGTCTGTGTATCAATTTTTTTAATTAGCTTGCTAGGTAATAAAAAGTAACGGTGGCTATCTTCTTTGTCTTTAAGTTCGCCAATTCGAGCAATAATTATGTTCGGTTGGTGGTGAGCATCGAGTATTAAGTCTTTGATTCTGCCAAGAAGTTTACTTTGCTTATCCAAGACCGCAAAATTTCTAATTTTCTTAATTAAGTTATGCAGTAGGGTATTTACATTTTCTTGATATCGATTTATATTTGGATAAATCATAAAAGATGAGAATTTTTATCATAAATCTTTAAATATATTATAAGTTATTTCAGTACAGGCAAAGCAGGCAAAAACTACCTCTACCTGTACTTTTGAGAATAGTAGAGTTTTAACTTGACACTACCAAGTTAGTAGTTGATGGACACCCAGCTTTCAAAACAGCAAAAGCGATTTTTTTTTACTTTACCGTTCGTCGATGGGAAGATTAGGAGCATTAACATCTAACTCTTCCCGACGAACTGTATCTTGAGCTTCCACGGTTTCCCGGTCTACTTCTTTTCTGACTCTGACTTCTTCGCGCACTACTGTTTCTTTGCGAATGTCGGGGGTTTCTTCGTAAATATCTACGCGAGCAACTTCGCCTTCACGGAAGTTAGCTTCACCGGGGGTAACTGCTCTCCCTGCATCTTCCGGAGTGACTCGTTCTACAACCACTCGCTCTTTTTCGATGGGAACGGCAACCCGTGCTGTTTCTGTTTCAACGTGCTTACCAACTGTAACTTCCCCGACCTTGCGACGTTGTTTGCTGGCGATGAGACGTTCTTCGTAGAGTCTGAAAGTGTGATGATTTTCCTGGCTGAGTTGATACAAAGAGGGTTCGCGTTCGTAAGTGTAGGTATCGCGTTCGTAACTGGGAGCAGAAGCGGGGTATGGCTGGTAGGGTATATTTACGCCTGTAGCGTTTTCAATTGGAGCTGATGCTTCTAGCGCAGCAGATCTATCAACTGCTCCTGGGGAGGTACGGTAGACGCTGCGTACCCGTTCTTCGTAGTCGTAATCTATCGTCTGGGACTCATCAAATTCAGGTAATCTATCTGCTTGTTCCCTTGTCATGCCAATAGCATAGACGCGATCGCTGTTACGGTCGACCCGAGAACGTCCTACAGGTAGCAATATTTTCTTACCAAAAATCCAAAAGCCCATATCCACTACCAAATAGCGGAAATGGCCGTTTTCATCTACTAAAATTTCGCTGACGGTACCAATTTTTTCATCAGTACCTTCTGCGTAAACGCTCATGCCCTTAATATCGCTGCCACCAAAGGTATCTTTATAATCAGGGTCAAAGTCTGTTAGTTTGTAAAGAGCCATTATCCATTCTCCCAAATGTTTTTTCTGAACACTAGGTTAGAAAGATATACAAATTTATCCATCTTTCTCGCGAATGAGTTAGGTGATTTTTCTTTTCATCTCTTGATATATTTTCAATGATTTTTGAGATATTTATGTTGTTAAAAAATACAGGCAGAGATAATAATTTACCTCGCCTGCAAATTCCCTAAATTTAGTTAGTAATTCTTATACTTGCTTGCTTTGATTATCACTGTATTTTTCTACGGGGAAATCGCCTTCAGTTTTGATATCTAACTCTTCGCGACGAATTGTTTCTTGAGTTTCCACAGTATTTGTTTCGACTACTTTTTTAATATGGATTTCTTCGCGTACAAATGTTTCTTTTCGAATTTCAGGTGTTTCTTCATAAACTTCTATACGTGCTACTTCCCCTTCTTGAAACTGAACATCACCGAGGTTAGTAACCGCTTCTCCTGCTGCAGGAGTAACTCGCTCGATCACAACTCGCTCTTTTTCAAGAGGTATAGAAATTTGTGCGGTCTCAGTTTCAATGTGTTTACCAACACTAACCTCTCCAGTTTTGATGCGATTTTTCTTAGCAACTAATCGCTCTTGATATAATTTAAAAGTTTGATGGTCTTGTTCGTTCAAATTGTATAAAGGCGCATCCTGTTGATAGTCGTAGGTATCGCGATTATAACTAGCTCTGGTGCCTAAAGGACGATAAGCTTGGCGTACCTGTTCTTCGTAGTCGTAGTCGACGGTGACATTATCTTTGTACTCGGGTAACTGCATAACCTGTTGCTTGCTCAGTCCATCAACAGTAACGCGTCGAGTATTGTAATCTATATGAGAAAGACCAATGGGTAGTAATATAGTTTTACTGGTATTATCTAGGTTAGTATCTACTACTAAATAGCGAAAATGTCCGTAGGCGTCGACTAAGACATCAACAACTGTACCAACTTTTGTTCCTCCCTCGGTATAGAGAGGCAAGTCTTTAACATCATCACCACCAAAAGTTTGTCGGTAATTAGGGTCAAAATCTGCAAGTTTGTAGAGAGGCATAAATATTACTACCAATTTTTAGTCGGGAACTTTTACTCATAAGCCTAAGAATTCACAGATTTATTTTCCTCTTGCTGGCGACTGAAATAAACTAATGAATCACTCTTCCGCAGTCTGTAGATTCCTGTATTTTATAAAAATAGGAATTGATTTTTGCACGAGTCCAAGACGAAAAATCTATCTGTGGTTAGAGGCGGAAATGATTGATTGTTTAGAAGCTGGTGAATCTGACTGATGTAATCTACCATCTCAGTCACTGAGTTTTTTTATATCCGCTGAGAATGTTGCAGCATCCTTGGTTAAAGCTGGTACAAAAACATCGAGCGATCGCAGTGCTCCGCACTTCCAATCCAGAACTTGGACACCGCATGGCCTTAGCTGTAGCAGCAGGAGGAATGCAGTTAATTGAAATTACCTGGAATAGTGCTGGTGCTGCAGAATTGATTGCGAAACTGCGCTTGGAATTACCAGGTTGTTTTATTGGTGCGGGAACTTTATTAAATTTGCAGCAAATGCATCAAGCAATTTCCGCAGGAGCACAATTTCTGTTTGCACCCCATATTGATATTGCCATGATCCAGGCAGCAGTACAGCAAAACACGCCCATTATTCCAGGAGCTTTATCCCCCACAGAAATTGTCACAGCTTGGAACAATGGTGCGACTGGCGTTAAGGTATTTCCCGTACAAGCTCTAGGAGGAGCAAACTACATAAAAAGCTTACAAGGACCGCTAGGGCATATTCCCTTAATTCCTACCGGCGGTGTAACTTTGGAAAATGCTCGGGAATTTTTGCAAGCTGGAGCGATCGCTGTGGGTTTGAGCAAAGAGTTATTTCCCAAACATCTTGTTGAATCCAGGAACTGGGAAGCAATCTCCAAGCAAGCAGAAAAATTAATACGCAAATTAACAGACAACTCAAACTAAATGTAATGTTTTTTCTGCAAAAATGGGAACTCTATAAATAGAGAGTAGTGAATGCATTTATCTCCCAGCATACCTACCCTAGATGCAATTACTCGTCAAAACCGAAAATTACAAGGATATATAGGGATTGCTGAAGTTTATAAACTGCTCGTTGATTTTTATCTGAGGACTCCATTGAGAAATTGAGGGTGAAAATGTGCTCCTAGAGAGAGATATCCATAACTGTTACGTATCTTTTGTGTGTATTTTGACAGTTAGGAATTTGGCTTGTTGCTATAGGATGAAATCAGTAAACTCACACCTATTGCAGCAAATGAGTAGAAATAATGGGGTAAAAATCAACTTTTTCTAAAAAACTGTCATCTGGGTGCAAAAGTCATGAAAAACCTACTTTTCCCCTACGGGGTGCGTGCTTCCAAAATACTTCTTACCAGTACAATATTCTGTTTGTGCATTTTTGGTACTGGTTTAGAGGAAACACAGGCGCAATCAAAAACTCAGGCGATTAAACAAGCTATCAGCAATCTCCAAAAATCCCAGCAACGCTGGATACAAGTGGATCTTTCCGAACAAAAATTAATCGCTTGGGAAGGTAGGAAACCAGTTTATGCAGTCACGATCTCCGCAGGAAAAAAATCTACCCCCACTCCTACAGGTGTTTTTAAAATACAAACCAAGTATAAGAAAGCTCGCATGCAAGGTAGGGACTACGATATTCCTGACGTTCCGTACACAATGTATTACCAGGGAAATTATGCTATTCATGGAGCCTACTGGCATAGGAAATTTGGTACACCTGTTAGTCATGGCTGTGTAAATGTAGCACCTAACCACGCCAAATGGCTATTCGAATGGGCCTCGGTCGGAACACCAGTGATTGTCGACAGATGAATGATGGAAGCTCGCACCGCAAGAGTTTTGGGCGCACTCAAACAAAAAAGTAAATTCCCAAAGGTAGAGCTACACGTACTTTGTAGCAAGCACGCTTTGTGCTTTCTGAAGACACGGTAGAACAGGAATTACACATAAAAAATGGTAAACTTGATTGGTAGCAGTCGGGTAGGCTGGCTAGGAGTTTTGTTTGCATCAGCAGGATTGTCTTTGGGAACTGCGTTTACGACTTCTTATTCCCGTCTGTCTATTTCTCATTTTTCCTATCGTTCATTTAATCCTGACTACTTCAGGAAAGTTGAAACTCCACAGCAAGTAAAACCTCGTAAGAAAATTATCATTGATTTATCCGAGCAACGCTTGTACGCGTGGGAAGACAACAAACTCGTCTATTCTATGCTAGTTTCCACTGGTAAGCGTTCGACTCCTACCGTCAAAGGCAAGTTTGTAATTGGAGCAAAATATCGTTATGCTAAGATGCGAGGACCGGGCTATGATATTCCCAACGTTCCCTACACGATGTATTTTTATAATGGCTACGCCATTCACGGAGCTTTTTGGCATAATCGATTTGGTACACCCGTCAGTCATGGTTGTGTAAATTTACCAGTCAAACAAGCACGCAAGCTTTTCAACTGGGCTGATGTGGGAACTGCAGTAGTGGTGCAAAACTAAGAAACAATTTCATCGAGAGGGAAAAAGAACTCCACCTAATTAACTTAATTGCGCTACCAGTTGATTTTCCAGTAGGATTTCATTCGTCAACAAATCTTCCACCGTGATGCGCAAAAAGCGGTGTTCGTCAACTAAAAACTGAATTTTAATGCGATCGCTTCCGGGAAATCCTGGTGGTGTGAGCTGAGCGATAGTTCTGGCTCCATCTTTATCATTTAAGGGTTTAACAGTGGTAACACCACTATCGAGACGGCGAGTAATCAGGCGATCGCCATCGAAATATACTTCTGTGCTGCCTGTATCTTTTCCTAATTCACCGATAATTAATTCAATGCTGGGTTGATTTTCTAAAGAAGCGCCCAAGACTAACTCTACTGGTTGGGTCATGGGGTAAGGTTGTCCTTCTTTGATAATAGGATGCCAGCTGTGACGCTCTTTACGCCTGTCCCAGTAACGGATTCCGTAACTGTGGTAGAGAAAATCTTTGATTTCTACATCTTGAACTATTTGTAAAGCACCTTGGGCGATCGCTTCAAAGGGACGTCGAGCGCGAATTTTATCTGGTTCAAAATATTGCTCGATCCATGCTCGCACCGCTGGTATTTGCACGGTACCACCTACCAGTAACACAGCGTTGACATCTGCTATTTCAACGCCTTGACGTCGTGCTTGCTGCAAAAGTTGAGTCATGGACTCGTCCAGTCGCTCAAAAAACAAGTGTTCTTTGAGGATATTTGTCAAAGTATCGCGATCTAATTGTAGTTCGTAACTTTCGAAAGTCTCATCATTAAAATAAACTTCACTAGCTTGAGTTTGGGTCGATAATTCAATTTTGATTTTTTCTGCCAGTCGAATTGTCAAGGGACTAACCGTCAAATTTTGAGTTTGGGCAAAATAATCAACAATCCAGTTGTCGATATCAGAACCGCCCAAATTTTGTCCCACTTTTGCTAATACTCGAGCAGTTTTAACTTTTTGTTTGGAACTTTCTGCTAAAGACTTATTACCAAACTTGAGTAAAAATCCTAGGGGGTAACTCGCCGATTGCATGCTACGGTCCAACCGCACCAGCGACAAATCCAGCGTTCCACCACCAAAGTCAACCACCAGCAAAATTTCTCTGTCTACCATACCGTAACCCAAAGCTGCAGCTGTGGGTTCATCCAGTATTCGCACCTGTTCTACTGGTAGTGCTTGGCAAACTTTACCCAACCAGTAACGATAGGCTTCAAAACTGTCTACAGGTACGGTTAGTACTAGAGATTCTACACCGCCTTGCATTGGTACTAATTCTGCAATAATTCGGTCGAGAAACCATTGTCCTACTTGTTCAAAGGTGATGGTCTTTCCATCTAATTCGGGTAGAAAACCTTGGATATCCGTACCGATACCACGTTTGAAAGTGCGGAAAAGTCGCGGATCGTTTTTTAAATCCAAACCGCGATCGCGTACTTGTTGTCCTACCAAAACTTTGCCTAAAGTCGCATCTTCTACATATACCAAACTGGGAATCAAGGGTGGATTGAGGCTTTGTTGAATTGATAGACCAGGTAAATTTAAAGTTTCTGGTTGCTGGGTAACTGGATTCCAACGAGCAATTACTGTGTTACTTGTACCAAAATCGATTGCGATCGCCATATCCTAAGTTTCACGCTTTTGCTGTCAACAGGCAATGAAAAACAAGAGAATAGATTTATGCACAAGGCAGAAGGAATTTCAAACCGGCTATATTTCCACTTTCGGTGTATTCTGGAGATTTTACCTTTGCCACCACGATATGCCATCCGGCACGCTCCGCGAACGCAGGTGGGCGATCGCTTCTTCCTTACCCTTGGCTTCTACTTCAATCCAAGGTGCTTGACGATAAACATCAGGCATGGCATTTATTAAGTCACTGTGCTTTCTGTCATTAAAAGCTTCTTCGCCATTGGAAATATGAACCACTTGCCATTGCGAATTTACCCAGGTTTCTCGTGCTGCATAAAACATTTCCGCCACGCTGGGATCGTCATAACTATCCAAGCTTTCATGACAAATGTGGTGATGAGCATCGAAAACCATCGGTATACCAGCAGCTCGACAGACTTCTAAAATTTCGCTGGCGCTGTAGGCATATTCATCATTTTCTAATGTTAAGCGGCTTTTGATGTTTTCTGGTAATTCGGAAATTACCTGCACCAGTTGCTGGGAACGTTGGGATTTTCCACCATGAATGTTAATTAAAGACCAACAAGAGCGAGGTAGGTTCATTAAATCCATTGTTCGAGCATGGCGTTCTAAAATCTTGATGCTTGTTGCTAGCACTTGTGGTGAATCAGAACTCAATACTACGTACTGCTCCGGGTGCAGCACCATTCTGATCTTCCATTTTTCTGCTGTTTGTCCAATTTTAGTCAAATCGTTACTCATGCTTTCTAATATGCTGGCGCCAATGCCATCCTCCATGTCGCTCATTGGAAACAAACCTGAAGACATGCGGTAAAGACGAATGCCATGCTGTTGACAAAAAGTTAACGCCTTATTCAAACGCTCGCTATTATCCCCATAAAGTTCTTTGAGGATTTTGGCGCGCTGTTGTTCACCTAACTGCAAGTAACGCGTGCGCGTTATTGTCCGAAACCGTACTTCTTTAGAAAAGGTGATGCACACTAACCCCAACTGAGGAGATGTGCTCTGAGGTTTATGTTCTAAAGAATTATTTAAAGTAGTATTTAAAGTCATCAACTATAACTATACACTTATTAATGTCAACATCTTTATTGATTTAACTTGTTTCTACTTGTTAGGAGCAGTATCTCAAGATAGAAGCTTGATTTTACTTTTGTGTTCTCCAAAGGTGCACAGTGTTCTACGGTTTCTCAAGTTGTCTGAAGATATTGCCCTGAAGTCTTTAGCATATACTATCTGCCTTCATGTCAAAATTTCTACAATAAATTAATTTTTGAAAAAATTTTTCTTTTAGAGTAGTTGCAACCAAAAATTAGGAATTAAAATAGTAGTTTCTGGGGCCACTTAGTTTTTCCACAACTGAATGAAGAAATGAACAAAAACTGCAACATCTCTCGTAGCAGTAGAAATGCAATTGTTCGCACGTTGCATGCTGCTGTTAAAGGGAGGGCTAGGTATAAAATTATTGGATTACAAAGTTCGGAAGGACTGAAAAAATACCTAGAGTTGAGGTTGTCGGAACAAAAAGGCGTAGAGCAGGTACGTGCCAATTCTGTCACGGGAAACATGCTGGTATGTTTTCAACCAGGGCAGAGCCATTCGGCACTAGCTGCGTTGATTGAAAGCCTAGTCTTAGAATATACAAAATACAGCCAGGACTCTACAATTGCACAAGCAGCGGCCCAAACAAAAAGACCGCCAAAACGCAAAGAAAGAAGAACTACTGCTACTACTACTGCTGAAATTCAAAGGCAAACAGCCTGGCATTTAAAAGAATCGGACGAGGTAATTGCTGAGTTAGAAACTTGTAAGGTATCGGGATTGTCCAGCAACTCAGCCCGAGAAAAGCTAAAGAAATACGGCTTGAATACTTTACCAGAAGCAGTTCCTCGTTCTGGTTTAAGCATGTTTGTGGATCAATTCAAGTCTTTGCCGGTAGGGCTTTTAGCTGTAGCAGCGGGAATTTCAGTAGCTACCGGGGGCTTAGTTGATGCGCTGGTAATTATGGGGGTTGTATTCATTAATGCTGCCATTGGCTATGCGACAGAAAGTAATTCTGAGAAGATTGTTCGCTCTTTGAATAATTTGGTCAATCCAACCGCATTTGTCCTCAGAAATGGCAGTATTCAAGAAATCAGCGCCCAAGAAATTGTCGTTGGAGATATTCTGATTCTCAAACCCGGCAGCTACGTAGCAGCAGATGCCAGATTGCTGGAGGCATACAACTTGAGCGTGGATGAGTCGGCACTTACAGGCGAAAGCATGCCAGTAAACAAAACTGCTGAGATTCTCCGTGGCGACAACATTCCCCTTGGCGATCGCAAAAACATGGTCTACATGGGGACATTAGTTACCGGCGGACAAGGAATAGGAGTAGTGGTAGCAACGGGCAAATACACGGAGATGGGCAAAATCCAAATGATGGTGGGTGAAGCTACAATGCCCGAAACTCCAATAGAAAAGCAGCTCGACCAAGCAGGTAGTCAGTTAGTGGCCATTTCCGGAGCAATTTGCGCCATTGTCTTTGGCATCGGCTTGCTGCGCGGTAACGGTCTGTTGCAAATGTTCAAATCAACCATATCCTTGGCAGTAGCAGCAGTTCCCGAAGGCTTGCCCACAGTTGCCACCACAACGTTGGCTCTCGGCATAGCAAACATGAGGAAGCATAACGTCCTCATCCGCCGCTTGGAAGCAGTGGAAACCCTTGGTTCCATCGAAACCATCTGCATGGATAAAACCGGAACCATCACAGCCAATCGCATGAAAGTAGTAGAGATTTGTACGGACAGCAAATGCATCGAGGTAGTCGATGAGAAGTTGCTGTTTGAAGAACAAGCAATTAATCCCTACGAAAACGAACAGCTGTTAAAACTGCTGCATGTTTTAGTGCTGTGCAATGAAAGCGAAGTCGAGCGAGAAGGAGATGATTACACAATCAGGGGTTCTGCAACAGAAAACGCTCTTGTGGATTTGGCGATCGCTTCTGGGGTCAATGTCATCAGTCTCAGGGCAAATTACCCGCGACTGAAAATTGCTCACCGCTCGCAAGAGCGCAACTACATGGCAACACTGCACCTTACCCCCGACAGGCAAAAAAAATTGATTGCAGTCAAAGGTAGTCCCTCAGAAGTTCTAAATCTGTGCAGCACTCAAATCAAAAACGGTCAGAAAGTACCCCTAACAGAGACAGATAGGCTCGCCATCGAAAACCAAAACGAAGACATGGCTGGCAAAGCCCTGCGTGTATTGGGAGTTGCTTACCAGCTGGACGAATCAGAAGACATCCACCTTAACCGCGAAGATTTGATTTGGTTGGGAATAGTCGGCATGATCGATCCGATCCGAAACGGGGTGAAAGAATTAATGGCAAGTTTCCATCGCGCTGGCATCAATACGGTCATGATCACCGGCGATCAAAGCCCTACCGCCTACGCGATCGGCAAGCAATTGAATTTAAGCAAGGGCGAACAACTGCAAATCCTTGACTCCACCCACCTCAATAACATGGATCCAGAGGCAATGAAAGGAATTTTGCGGCGCGTTCATGTTTTTGCCCGCATCAGTCCCGCCAACAAATTGCAAATTGTTCAAGCTTTGCAAAGTAGCGGCAAGGTTGTGGCAATGACGGGCGATGGCATCAATGACGCCCCCGCTCTCAAAGCTGCCGATGTTGGTATTGCCATGGGACACACCGGAACAGATGTTGCTCGGGAAGTAGCAGACGTGGTACTGGAAGACGACAACCTCGAAACCATGATCGCTGCCGTTAGCCACGGACGGACAATCTACAACAACATCAGAAAATCTGTCCATTTCCTGCTATCTACTAATACCAGCGAAATCATGGTAATGCTAGCAGCTACCGCAGCAGGTATTGGT
The DNA here is from genome assembly GCA_000332255.1 of cyanobacterium PCC 7702. Classification (GTDB taxonomy): domain Bacteria; phylum Cyanobacteriota; class Cyanobacteriia; order Cyanobacteriales; family Nostocaceae; genus Chlorogloeopsis. The sequence goes on from KB235926.1 coordinate 1,982,702, forward strand.
CATCCTCTTTCAGCTATACAGCTATTGTGGCTGAATTTGATTACAGATATCTTCCCGGCCCTGGCTTTGGCAATGGAAGCACCAGAACCGGATGTATTGCTTGCGCCACCCCGCGATCCCAACGAACCGATTATCAAGAGATCTGACTTTGAGAGAATTATTATCGAGTCAGGAGTATTGTCTGCTAGTGCTTTAGCAGCCTATTGGTACGGCATCAAACGTTACGGAATGGGAATACAAGCAAGTACCATCGGTTTTATGAGTCTGACGATGGCACAACTTTTGCATACCCTTAGCTGTCGTTCGCAGACACACAGCATATTCAGCAAGGAGAAATTGCCGCCCAACAAGTACTTGACTGTTGCTGTTGGAGGCTCGTTTATCCTCCAAATTTTAGCTGCAACCGTGCCGGGTCTCAAAGGCTTGCTGCAAATCGCACCGCTCAACATCATTGATGCTATGGTAATTGGCAGCAGTGCCCTAGTGCCGTTCTTCGTGAATGAAGGTAGAAAAGAAGTGGCTAGTAGGTATTTGCAAGCACAAGACAACAACCGTACTCGTTTGCTACCTCAAAGCAGCGATAATGACGTGGTAATTTCGCCAAAACAGATCGAGCAGCAAAAAATGAGACGGCAAACTACTGCCATTTCTGTGTGATTTGTAAATTTTTCCCAAAGTAGCAATAGTAGCCCTGCACTTTTGTGCAGGGTTAATTGTAAACATTTTGGTAAGAATGGAAAGAAATATTTGGCAACAAAAAAATAGCTTAGAGAAGTTTTTAGACAGATTCTCATACATCTAATTTCTATTTAAAAATTAAATCGTAAAAATTTAGGTAAATGATAAGTTATAGTCAAAAAAACAGCGACAACTTTCTGACGAGAACAAAACCTGAAATTATTAAAATAATAATATCAACTTCTCATGAAATAATTTATGCTGTTGTAGCGTTAGTCGAAATATAACCGCACTGTACTGAGTTTTTTAAACTAGTAAAGTTAGTTTCAATTTTAACTTCCAAACGAAAATGAAAAAAGATTTCATGTTTAGCTCTGAGTCCGTTACCGAAGGACACCCGGATAAACTTTGCGACCAAATTAGCGATGCAATTGTAGATAAGTTTCTCTCAAAAGATCCCTATTCGAGAGTGATTGCCGAGTGTGCTGTTGCGACGGCCATTGTTTTTATTGCTGCCAGATTTGAATCCGATGCAATTGTAGATTTTACGAAAACAGCCAGGCAGGTAATCAAGCAAGTTGGTTATGATGAACCTGATTTTAATGCCAAAACCTGCAGTATTGTCACTAGCGTGAAAGAATTGCCATCGCACGAGTATCGTTATTGGGATGCCAAAAGACTATCAGACGATGAGATGGAGTTAATTCCGGTCAAGGAGCAGGTAACAGTCTTTGGTTTTGCTTGCAACCAAACTCCTGCTTTTATGCCCCTTCCTATTTGGCTAGCTCATCAACTGGCAAGGCGATTAACTGCGGTACGGCAAGAGAAAATTCTGCCATACATCGGGCCGGATGGCAAAACTCAAGTCGGAATTGAGTATCGCGATCGCAAGCCTTACAGAATCCACAGCATTTCTATTCTGGCCAGTCATAACAAACACTCGGAAGCCAATTTAAGCGATCGCAAACAACTCCAACAAGAAATTAAACAGGCCGTTATCGATGATGTCTTAAAAAATACTGAATTCCAACCCGATGAAAAAACCAGAATTCTCATCGACTTCGAGCAACTGTTTGCTATTGGTGGTCCTTCTGTACACTCCGGTCTAACTGGGAGAAAAAACGCCATAGATACCTACGGAGAATATTCTCGCCACAGCGGTGCGGCTTTGAGCGGCAAGGATCCCACACGAATCGACCGAGTTGGCGCTTATGCTGCACGTTATGCAGCCAAGAATATTGTCGCAGCTGGCTTAGCAGAAGAATGTGAAGTGCAGTTAACTTATTGCATCGGGGTTGCTAGACCTGTCAGCATTCAAGTAGAAACCTTTGGTACGGGCAAAATTCCTGAGGAAAAAATTACTACGCTGTTGGAAAAGCATTTTGATTTTCGTTTAGCAGGAATCATTAAAAAGTTTAATTTGAGGTTGCTACCTACCATGGTCAAAGGCGGATTTTATAGAAAATTAGCAGTCTACGGTCATGTTGGCAGAACAGATTTAGAAATTATACCTTGGGAAGAAACGGATATGGTACCGGCTTTGCTGCAGTAGCAGCGTCTTTCCACTAGCAAGTATAGAAGTGTAAAAAATGTTATCATCTCACGCCAGGAAGACACAAAATGTCAGTGTCTCGTCGATTCGAAATTTAGATGAGGCTGTGGTGTGTTAAAAATTCTCACTAAACTTGATTACTTGCTTAAAGAAACTTGGATTGGTTTGCAGCGCGGTGGCTGGATGAATTGGGCAGCTGTTAGCACTGTGACAGTTTTGCTATTTTTATTTGGTTTAAGCTTACAAACTTCTTGGCAGGTGGAAAAACTGCTTTACCAATTTGGCAGTCAACTAGAAGTGTCGGTATATCTAGAACCGAAGGCGCGAGCAGAAAGCATTGCACCCTTAGTAGCAAAAATGCCAGAAGTAGCGGATACTGAAATTATTACTAAAGAGCAAGCTTGGAGAAAATTAGCTAAGGAACTAGGAATTTCTAATATTGAAGGAGCTACCCAGCTGTTAGGTGAAAATCCCTTGGTAGATGAATTGAAGGTGAAAGCACGTAATTCACAAATAGTACCAACTTTAGCTACACGATTAGCGCAGCTGCAGGGAGTGGATGCAGTACAGTACGTAGATGAAGCTGTCAGGCGTGTGACTCAATTGCATCGAGGCTTAAATTGGATGACACTAACAATTACTGTGATTCTGACTTTGACGGCGATCGCTGTTACTTCTACTACTATTGGATTGATCGTCATGGCGCGACGTCAAGAAATAGAAATTTTGCAACTGGTGGGAGCTACCTCTGCTTGGATTTATTTACCGTTTATCCTGCAAGGAATTACCTTTGGTTTGGTCGGGGGTGCGATCGCTTGGGGTTTGATCAATTTAATTCAGCAATTTGTTGGTAACGTGTTAGCTCACCAGCCAGAGTTTATTAAATTTCTTACCCATGGCTTACAACTAACTTTTTTACAAACTTTATTATTGCCTGTCATTCTCCTCAATTTTGGCGCCACAGTAGGATTAATAGGAAGTTTATTTGCTGTGCGGCGATTTGCTAAAAGTTAGTCAATTATGAAATCTCAATGGGAATGTTTGCTGCAAAATCTTGGGGAATGGAAAGGTTCTTTCACTGGTCTGTCTCCCCAAGGAGAAATCCTAGAAGATATACCCAGCTTTGTCAGCTTAGAAGGACTAAATAACAACCAGCTTATTCGCCAGACAATTCGCTTGGGAGAAAAGGAAAAAGTTTTAGAATACGGTACTTTGGGACGAGGGGTACTGTTTTTTGAAAATGGTGCTTTTTCTCAAGGTACAGTGCAACTAGGACCATTTTCGGAATTCGGAGCAGAGCTGGGTTTAATTTATAAAAATCGCCGCCTGCGTCTGGTGCAATTATTCGATTCCAACGGTCAGATTGACAAACTCACCTTGATTCGGGAATACCTGGTCGGAACTTCTTTAGCACAACGCCCGCCTTTAACGCTAGAAGCCTTATTGGGGTTCTGGCAAGGTCAAGCAGTAACAGTATATCCTGATTGGCGATCTGGGGATACTTACTCTACAAGTTTGCAGTTACAGCTTGGTAGTGATGGCAGAATAATTCAAAGTCTGAGTTTTAACAGTCGAACCATTACTTCTTCTGCTACCTTTTTAGGTTCTCGACTTCTATTTGACCAAGACCCGCAAAAACAGGTGCAACTGTTGCTACTACCTGATGGTGCTTCTGCTACTTTTCCCCTGAAAGTACGATGGCGTCAAGCTTTTTTATTAGAGGTGGGATGGTTGCTACAGCCAAATTTGCGTCAGCGAATGATTCGCAGTTACAACGAGAAAGGAGAATGGGAGAGCTTGACTTTAGTGACAGAGAAGAAAATACAACAGTAAAACTGCCGATCGCCCTTTAAATCAAGGAACACCTTTGCTGCAATGCCTTTTTAAGTAATTTTTGATACTCTTGCTCGCTGACTCGATAAGCTCCAAACCTTTCTAGGTGAGGATTCATCATTTGAGCGTCGAACAGGACAAATTTCTTCTCCCGCAACCTTTCTACCAACTTCACCATCGCCACCTTGGAGGCTTCCGGAATCCGGTAGAACATTGATTCTCCAATAAAAGCACCGTTAATAGCAATTCCTAAAATTCCCCCAGCCAGCCGATCGTTTTGCCAGGTTTCAAAGCTGTGTGCCCAGCCTGCTTGGTGAAGTTTCCAGTATATTTCCTTTAACTCGGGGGAAATCCAAGTTGATTTTCGGTTAGCACACCCTTCGACCACAGCTTGAAAGTCACGGTTAATCGCCACTGTAAATCGCTGTTGATTGAGAACGCGCCGCAGCGATTTGGGATAGCGAAATCGTTCATCTAGAGGAATAACAGCGCGATCGCGACTTGCATACCAACCCAAAACATTATCTTCATTAGCCATGAGAAAATAGCCTTGGGCATAGCCTTGAACGATAGTGGCGATATCATATTGCATAAAGGAGCCACTCAAAACAGCTTCTGGTACGAATATACCTTTGGGTCAGTACAAAGGGCTGTGTATAATTATGATGATTTGACGATTCTCGGTGCCAGGGGTTCTATTGTTAATCCCATTGAGCAACAATGAGAACAGGGGAATTGAAAAAGAAAAACAAACATGAGTGCTGAACCAATTCCACCCATTACTTTACCACCAACTGAAAATCCCCAACTAGAGGGCGAATGGTTGCAAAAAAAATTGCACAGGTGGTTGGATGAAGAGTTTATTCCAGAGCCTATTAATAATAAGATTGCCGAACGTGCTGCACAAATTTTTGTTCGGCAAAGAATGGAAGGGGAAAATGACTTGGGTTGTTTGGTTATTGCGATCGTGACCGAGATGCAGTCATTTGATTTTTCCAAAAGTTTTTACGGAGAATTTGCGATCGCTAACGCTGTCAGCGATCTACTTTTAGAAAGTCTGGGAGTGGATAAGTGTTGCGGTCAATAGTTTTTAACAATTCATGACCAGCTACCAGCTAGACTTGACAACACCTGGTAAAAGACCTTTGTGCGCCCACTCTCGCAAAACATGTCGAGACAAACCAAAGTCACGGTAAACACCGCGAGGACGACCGGTTACCCAACAGCGGTTGCGATGGCGACTAGGAGCACTGTTGCGGGGTAGTCTTTGAATTTGGCGATGAATTTCTAGCTTTTCTATGGGATCTTCTGCTTTACGAAATTGTTCTAGCAAAGCTTGACGTTTAGCAGCGTATTTAGCAATCAAGCGAGAGCGCTTTTTTTCGCGCTCAATCATGCTCTTTTTTGCCATATAGTTTTGTTACTGACCTGAAAACAGCATTTTCTATTTTATCGGATTCAGCTCGGTTAGTGGTGAATTGGTAGCAGCACCAGTTTTCAGCAATCCCGATGGCAAAATGCATGCTCCAAGCTTGCGACAGCACAGCAACAGCGTAAATAAGGCTTGTAGTTTGAGCAAAAGTCTTTGCTTGCAAGCGGTATTAGTTCCCAGTGGTAGAAAAAAATAGGGTGGCTGATAACCACCCTTAGCTATTTATCTTTATTTATTTCCCAACTTTATCAGCTGGTTCTTTTTCTTTTAACCAATCTGCTGCTGCTAGTAATAAATCCCTTAAAATCTGCCGTAATTGTCGTTCTTTTCGGGCTATAGCACTACCAGCTTCACTAAGTTTTTCTTCTAGTTGAGAGTGCTTTTGCTGTACCTGCGTTACTACTGTTTCTGCTTGCGGAAGAGTTTGGTTAAACCAATTTTTAGCTTCTTCTAAGTAACCTTTTACTTCTTCCGAACGTCCATCATAGCGAGCGGCTAAATTAGCTCTGACGATGGCAAGCTGGGCTTTGAGTTGGGCGTAGCGTTTCTTTAATAAAGCAAATTCTTCGCTATTTTGAATGGCATCGATAGCAGAGGTAATAGCACTTTGGGTTTCAGAAGATTTATCTGTGCTGCTCTGTTGAATTTCTGCTAGAATGCCATCAACTTCTTGTTGAATTTTAGCTTCTTCTTCGTCTAACTGAGCTTCTAATTTTTTGACTTCTGCCTGAGTTTTGGCAATATTTTCGTGTCTTTTACTATTCACAGCTTCCAACGCTCCTTCAATAGAAGCTGCTACTTCTTCTTTAAATTCACTACCTTTAGCTTGCAAGTTCTCGACTACTGTAGAAACAGCATCTTTAACGAGGGAACGAAGTTCGCTAGAGCCTTCTTTGAATTCGGAAACTACTTGAGAAACGGCAGATTTTACTATCTCACGAATGCGTTCTGCTCTTAGTTGTCCGGCTTCTTTTGCCTGTAGGAGGTCAGCTTTAATTTTTTCTTTGATATCCTGAGACATTTTTTAGACGGGCTGAAATTTTACTAATTTGGATCAAATAAAAATTCATCGTAAGAATACGCTACATTTGCATTCTGACACAAGTTTTTCTGCAGGCAGCACTTCCTTTAGATAGAAAATCGCAAATCAACCTCCAGATTTTGAGGACTGTTTGGTATTTCTCACAAAGGAGCGATCGCCTCACAAAGTGAGTTCCTTTATGCGAGGTTTAGCATAAAGTCTGTCACAATAGACATAATACGTAAGCTCTTATTTCTCGCTCGGACATTGCTGCAAAGTTTAGCTCAGTCGCGCAATTGCCACCTTTCCATCTGGATGAGCGTGCGCTTCTATTTCAAAGCCGATGGCGGGATTTGAACCCGCGACCGCCCGATTACGAATCGGGTGCTCTACCGCTGAGCCACACCGGCATAGATATCCTGAAATTATAACAGCATCCTACATTACTATGTTACAGCCCAAGACCAAAAATCGTACAACTACCCAACTGCAGCCAGAAAGATACGCCCGCCTCAAGGCAGAAATCACAGCACCCTACCGTGGCTTCAGGAAATTTATCTACATTGCCGGTGGTAGTTCCGGTCTGATCGGAGCATTTATTTTTTTATTTCAATCCTTAGCAGGACGCAGTCTGGAAACTACCTTGCCGAATTTAGCACTGCAAATAGGAATAGTTGCTGCAACGGTCCTTTTATGGCGCTGGGAGGAGCGAAGCCGAAAATAGCAGCCAATACTTTCGCTACTTAACTATATAACCCCCCTGCTTTCTGTGAAAGAAAATAGGAGGGATTTTCTAACATGATTATATGGCTCAGACAAAATCATTACAAAGCAGTTGATTTGGAAGAATTACTGAGCTTTGACTATATAAGGAGAAGGAATGGCTTGGGCGCGTCCAGCATTTACCAGTGCTTGGTAAACAAAGGCCGCAACATCTGCTCTTGTGGCTTGGCGGTTGGGATTTAATTGCCTGACTGTGGGATAATTTACCACCAACTGTCGTGCAGTTGCAGCCGCTACCGATGCGGCGGCATACTGGGGAATTTGAGCAGCATCGGCGTATAAGGAAAGGATATTTTGATCGCTAGCAGATAAACCCAAACCGTTAGCTAAAGATACCAGCACTTGTACTCGCGGAATTTGCTGTTCTGGTTTAAAAGTGCGATCGGGGTAACCAGCAATAAAACCACCTCGAGAAGCGGCTTGAATAGCGTTGTAAGCCCAGTATTGACTGCTAACATCCCTGAAGTTAATTGCTTCCCGTTTTGGTGCAGGAGAAAAAGCCTTACTGATAATAGCAGCAAATTGAGCACGCGTTACAGGTTCGTTCGGTCTAAAACTTCCATCGGGGAATCCAGCGATAATATTTCGAGATGCTAAGGCCTCTATATAACTTTTTGCCCAATAACCTACAGGTACATCCTTGAAAGCAACCGAACCTCCTGGTGGAAGCTCGACATTAGCAGCAACAAATTCTACAGAACCAGCTATTTTCTTGACTTCAATATCGTTACCAATAGCTACTATCTTATTGCTTTTAGTAGCATTGTTAAGGTCGTAGCGAGCATTATTGCGGATGAGATTATCACCTGGACTTGCTGCAGTACCGAGATCCGGTGCAGCATTGATAGTTGCTACTACACCGTCGCGCTTGTTGTTTTGGATTACATTCTTGCGCAAGACAGGCTTAGCTGATTCAGATATATAAATACCATCTATATTTTGCAGAATTTGATTTCCTTCTATCAAAGGCGTGGAAGTACCTCCGATCGCCAAGCCAAAACCAGTATTCTGAAACAAATTATTGCGAATTTCTCCGGAAGCAGATTTAGCTACGGAAACTCCGTTACCTTTGTTTTCAATAAAGACGTTGTTTTCAATTTTGGGATTGGCTGTACCTGTGACAAAAACACCTTCTCGCACACTGTTGGTAAAGGTATTGTTTGTAATTGTAGGATTTGCCGATTCTATCCATACAGCAGTACCGCGACTATCGGGGTTAGTAATGGTTACCCCAGCAATAACGCTGTTTTTATCAGCTCTAACAGTCACGTTTTGACGGGCGAAGGTAGGACTGATGTAGGTACCGCTTCCTTGAATTAATATTCCTTGACCTTTTGTAGATTCATCGCCCCGCAATGTCACGCCTGGTTTAATTAATAGTGGAAAGGTTTCTCCACTGGCTGCACTATAGGTACCAGGAGCTAGTTGAATAATCGTACCTGGTTGCGCCTGACTGAGGGCATAGGTGATGGTTTTATAAGGCTGTGTTTGGGAACTACCAGCTCCAGCAGTGTCTGAACCCGTTTCCGGATTAACATAAATAACGCTTCCACTGGCGGGAATTTGCGCTACTAAAAAAGAGCGGTCTCCTTGCTGGTGGGTAGTATTCGCATTTACCCGGGCATAGGAAAGCAGTGAACTACTAGAAAAAACTAACACAGTTGTTAGCACTGCGGGCAACAATCCTCCTGTTTTTTGGAAGCGCTGACCACAATTAAGGCGAAAAGAGTTTTGTTGTGGAATGGAAAAACTCCGATGTCTCATCTTAGCATTTACGTCTGTAATTACCTGCATTACCATATGTCTGACAGGATGTTAATAACAGCTATTTAGCTGTTAAATCCATGCAAAACTATAGCGGATGACCAGTACATTAGCAGTTCGGTTCCCTGTGTGTAAAACATAAATTTTTGTGGAATTTTACACTCCCACTGTAGTTAGAAATGAGCTTGTTAGTGAAAGGACAAGCTTGTTGGTTCGATCGCATCTTGCTATAAACTGGCTAAAAGTGTCATATTTCCTGACAAATTACCTTTTGCAACAAGGAAATTACAAATTATTGACTATTCCCATTTTGAGAGCTTTTACCTCCTTTACCTGATTCGATTCTATTAAATTGTATAAAATTATACATTTAAAGATAAAATATTTAACATTTATATACAACTAGAAACATAAGGAGAGAAAAGATAAAAAAAATATTATGAAATCAAAAAATACAAAATTTTCTGCAAAACTAATAATTGTTTAAACGGGGTCAGCCAATATATAGACCCTGAATATAAACCTCTTAATTTAATAAGGAGTCGCTAAAATTTAAAGACTCCCAGTAAGGTGGAACCTAGAATACCTCTAGCGCCAAGACAGACACTGAATGTATTTGGCGCTTTTAGTCTTTGCCTGTCAACAAATAGGGTGGTGACTGTGTATCCATCCACCCTGATCTTAAATTTTTGCCAGCTTGCAGCCGTGAATGGGGAGCAATCCTAATTGGGAGAATAGGGATTAAGATGCTCGAAATAAACTAGTGGTTGAAAGCCTTCTCGTTACTTTTTCTTTTCCTGTGTCTGGATTTTTGAGAGACATGAACTTGGTTGCGAACTTAAGTCTTACTCGCCCCAGTATTCTAAGTTCTACAATACAAGTTAGGTCTCAGACTAGTATTGTGGTTGTTTAGACTTTTTCAGAAAAAGAACCACCACAAGTAACGGAATAGCTATTAATTTATTTATTGAGGTTCAACACCAATAATTCACTTTTAGAAAATAGCAATTTTTACCTCCTTGTTACGGGCTGTAGTATTTCTTAATTTATTTTATTAAAAATAATCAATACTGATTTGCCAGATTGGCAGATTGTATTTCCTAGTTAGCTGAGTTAGTTAAATACGTCATTTTCGAAATAGATAACTAATAAAATTGGGTAAAATTATTGCTGTTGAAGGCAAAAGGAGAAACGTAATTACCGTCTCTCCCTGTTTGTTTTTTTGAGTTGGCTATCCCTAATTTTTCTTGGAAGGAAGGGACAGTGAAACTGAAAACAAGGGTAAAACCTTAGGATGTATCAGGCGATTTTTGGATGGCGCTTCAGTTTGCTAGGAGGCGATCGCTCAAAACTAAGTTTGTAATTCCAACTTTGCTGATTGATATTCGGGAATTAAAGTTGCTAGCCACTGCTTTTAACTACCACCTGGAATTTCTGTTTTTTTCTTAGTAACTACCTCAAGATAAGCAAGATCTTTGACCTTACTCACACAGCTTGCTGCAGGTAAGGAAGTAATTTTTGGGTTTTCGTTTCTTTGTTGGGTAGCTCTTCGCAATTGTGCATTTTCTTTGAGCAATCGATTATAAGTACGGTAAGGAATATAATGTAAAGGATTGTATCCAGCAAATCGCAACATTAACACGCAAGCCCAGGAGTACTTACCTGCAAGTATTGCTTCAACTACCTGATCGAATTGTTCTGGGTTAATTGCACGGTGGAAGTTATTGCTGTTGCTAGAAATCTGATGATGCATAGTACTTGTTTACCTTAGATAAAGTCAATCTTGTTTGTCAGCTGTTTTGTGATGCTTTAGTGGCGAAGGTGAAGTGAGAAAATCTTGCGGTAGCTAACGATGTAAGCGGTAGGAGAATACTTGACTTTTGAGATCGTCATTGGATGGAAACCCTACCGATTTTTGAATTGAAACTATTACTGATAGGCGATCGCGCTCAGTATTGAGTTTGTAAGGTAAAAGCATCACTAAAGCAAAAAACACATCACTAGGAGCAATTTGGACTGTTGTAGTTTGAGAAATTGCAGCTAGCTGAGGGTAGAAAAGCTTGAGGAAGCAAGGATTGAATCTGTTTGAGAGATTACAAGCTAACAAGTGTTTATTCGAATTTGGTTTAGCTGCTACCTCAACTGCTGGGAATGCAAACTTTGCTACTTTGCTAAAACCCTGTGACGGGATTCGTTCTCTGACTTGACTGACTTTTTCTATCCTTGCTGTAAATATCCAATCTACGAGGAGCGTAAAAAAAGCTAGACTGCCAAACAATACTGTAGAACAAAAAATTGAAGGCAATTTTTCTAGCGCTTTGTGCAAAGATGTAGAGTAATTACTTTTACTAGTAGTTCTGACTTGGAAAGATATGGCTTTCGTAGAGTGGTTATTTTGAGATCTTTGTGGAATTCCTGCTGCTAGAGAAGTAATGTTACCTCCACAAATTGATACTACCTCGGGAGTGAGATTGTAATTGGGACACACGTTTATCTCTAGTTTTACCAAGCAGCTGGAAATCGCAACTGCATTTGACCTGATGATTCTGTTCATGAGCTGACCTAAAACCAGGAAACCTGACTGTAGCTTTTGCTTGAATTGTTAGGAAAAGTCTCCATTTGGCTCTTGGTAGATGCAGTTATGTTTTTTGGAAAATTCTGTTCGCTCCTAATTTTATTGCTTTTCCCTGGTATGTATGTTTAGAAGTACACCTAGTTATTAGGAGGTTTTTCTGTAATCGCCGGTTGTTCTGCAACAGCTATGACAAAATATTCATTTTTTGGCTCTCAGAACAACATTTGTACTTATACTATTTTCTTCTGGGGATATCATCTGCGGTTCTAGCATTTCTTGTATTTTCAAAGTGCGGAAAGCGTTCTTCTATTTAACTAAGTATTATACATTTTCCATTTTGTCCACAAGTGTTAAATACTGTAGGGGTTTCGCCCCTCATCTGCTATTGATTTTTCTTACTTTCCTAGGAATTTTTACTATTTACTTTCTAGCTCATTTGTCTTAAAAACTGAATGATTCTCTGGTCTTTTGACAATCGTTGTTTTGGTAATTTTTTATAAAAAAATTAACAAAGAGCACGGAAGTATTTATCCGGGGTATATGACTCAATGCCCTGAAGAAAGAGACTTTCAGCTTTTCATTGTACTGATTATATGCAAATAATTGTCTTGATTTTGGCCATAATTATGGCTAAATAATCTCAATAAAAAGTTATTTAACATACATTTTTAGTGTGTATATTCATAATCTTTTGTAGAGAAAAATATAGATATAATAATATACAAAAACCGAGAATGTCGTGTTGCTAAAACATCGTAGAGTATTCTCGGATAACATGAAAATAGTCAAGGAATACAACTCAATAAAGTTGCATTTTATCTTCGGGAATTCATGAAAATATTGGTGTTTTTAGTGCTATTTAAATTAGTATTTATAGGTGAGATTGCCGAGGAAATTACTTGAGAATTAGGTTGTAAGGAAAACTGTTAATTCTTATGAATAGTTAAGAAGTTGATGGTGAACAAAAAAATACCTCCGTCACCAAAGAATGCAGTTAGCTTGACTCACAAGATGAGCGATCGCAAATATGGTGCTAAGTTTAGCTATGATTTGGGAGCTAAACAGCTAGTAGCTTCATGGGAAGAAAGTACTAAACCGCAGGCGATCGCAATTCTCTATTGCTGTCTGGTTTACAGGGAGTTGCATTTAACGTTGAGATAGCAGAAACTAACTTCGTCAAAATCTGCATCAGCTAACCGAAAACATCCTTCCAGCTTTCAAGGGAAATCGGTACTTCTAACTTTGCTAAAGCTAAGATAGGTTTGGTGGTACCGTCAGTCAACGCCTTCGAAAGCACAAACCGATCCATTATACTTTTTCTAACTGCAGTTAATTGCAATTTACGCAGAATTGTATCTACTACAACCATCCTTAAAACTTTGAGGACGGTAAATTGTAGGGAAAAAGCAGCGCTTGTTTGTGTAAATTTGACTTACCTGAAATCTTGGTGATAAACACGAGTACATTAGTTGTAATTTTGGTGTGAGTTTACTAACTTTTTTGGAAGTGTATTTAACGGACAAAATAATTTGAAATTCCATGCAATCGAAGCTTATAGCTTCACAACAAAAGCCTGGGAGAATTTTTTTCTTTGTCTTTGCGATTGCTGCTTGCTTTTCGGTCATTTTTACAGTTACTTCACAGAAGCGATGTTCAGTATTGATGAGCTGCTTTTTTAATACTTCAGCAATACCTGAGTGTATTTTTATGAAATCCCTGCTATTGACTGCACCTCCTTTTTATGAAAAGCAATACTCGAGTAAAAACATTCGGTTGCAAAACTCGCTAAATATAGTAGATAAAGACTGGGTTAGAGTTTTTTTCAGAAGAAAAACTTGCTTAAATGCTACAGAAAGCAAAAACAACAAAAGTGAAGTTTTCAAAAAACATACACCATCTACATCAATTCATTAGTAATATGGTTTGCTCCAGCATTTTACTGCATTTGATATAAACTCCGTAACGCCGCGAGCCAGCCAAAATCTATCGTCATAGCTTTTTAGGCTTTTTAGTAGTGTCCAAACTACATAGTTCTCCAAAAAATAATTACGTAAAACAGGTAAATTGACAATGTTTGGGAATTTATATTAGTCAATTACAATCGATGGCAATGAAAAACCGGACTTTTATATCCGGGTAATCAAAAAAATGTTGCTCGAGTCCTAGAGATAGGGAATACGGAAATCACTTATACCGAAATAAATAATTAAATGTAACTCACCATAATTGTTGGTAGTTGGGGATTTATCGCTTTGGCGTTGGGGGACAGCGGAAGTATGTTAGCTGTTTTTACTCCTGTATTCAAGTCGGACAAGTACCAGATAAATTGCCCAAATTGCCATCGCTCGCAGGTAAGTACTAGCGCGAAAAGTTCCGAAAGCGGTGATAGCTTCGGGGGTGCGGAATTGCAGTCCATTGTCATATATTTGTTGAACTACTGCTTTTGTTAGGGTCATGGCTTCATCTTTCATTCCCATAAGGGCTAAAAAAGCTGCTAAACCAAAATTAATTCCTGTCCAAACTTCTAGAGGATGAGTAGCTTGGGGATTTTCTGGTGAACCATCCCAGCAAAGACCATTTGCAGCACCAAATTTGCCATGGTGAAATTTGAGAAAGCAAACATTGTAAACTGTTTTCAGAGCAGACACAGCGCGATCGCTGCTGACAATATCTGGTAACCCTAACAAACGGGCGTAGAATTGTCCGCATAATTGGTCTGCCATGACCACCCCAGAACCGCTTTCACTATCGAGTCGGTAATACTGTCCGTTCCAAAGTTTCTCTTCGTAGACGGAGCGAGATTGTTCTAGCCATGCTTGATAGATAGATTTTTGCTGTAGTAAGTTATCTATACCGAAAGTCGCTCCACCCGTCAGGGTAGACCGCGTTACCTCGCTTTTGTTGTTTGTTATCAACACCTCACAAATGGCGATCGCAGCTTCTAAAGCCGCTAACCAAAGTCCACCGCAGTAAGCGCTAACTCCTCGCAATCGCCAGTCATCAAAAGTTTGATCCGGTGCACCAGAATTTTCCGGAATACCGTCACCGTCTTTGTCAAAAGTTTTTAGATAGTTGAGGGTTTGCACAATGGCATTCCAGCAGTCTGCCAAGAATTGCACATCGGTAGCACCGGTGAAGAGAAAGTCACGGTATACCTGCAAAACAAAATCGCAGCCCAGATCTTTCCACAGGTTGCAGTCTTGATAACTGGTATAGTTTGTTTTTTCCCAAACGTGTTCGTTAGGAGCGCCCAAGTCGTGAGGTGTTGCACCTGCCACCTTGCGGACTGCCAAGGGACTTTCGGCACCGATGGTATAATAGTAACCAATAACGCGGCGGCGATCGTCACTTTGAGGAATCGCTCGGGCAAAAGCTCGAATCACTGCTTTCTCCAATTCTGGGAAAAGTAGCAACAGGGCAAAAGAACCGTAAAGCCGTACGTCAAGACTTTCATACCAGCGGTAGTCCAGGCATTCTAGCACTGCAAATTGACCAACCGGATCGCGCGCTGATGCTGCACTCCAAAGGGTACCGCCAGCAGTGAGGTCGTAAAGCTCATTAAATAAAGCCATTTTGAACCAATCGGGTAAATCTGCACGTTCCAGAATCGGTTTTTGCCATGCTTGAATTTGTTGTTGCCAGTTTTGGTATTGTGCTAAGGCAGTAGATGCGATCGCCCAAGCATTCTTGCCGTTATTGCCAAAAAAGTCTGTATATCTGCGGTCATATTTGATACCAGTGGCAAATTCAGTGACAGGAAAATCCCACGTCAAAACAAAGGGAATTTGCAGCGTGGCGCCTGGTTGCAGGGTTAACCGTACTGCGATCGCTACTGCTATTTGCTCCTCCTCGTTTGCTGGAGCTTCATTCGCACAGTTAGGCAGAGAACCATCCCTTGCAAAGCTTGCCCAGACATCTTCACCGCTACCTGTCGGACGCCAACGAGTGTGGTAAAATATATCTGTATCTGGGTTTTTACATGTGGCTATACACCACTGGCCTTCTCCTTCTTCAACTACTTCACTTCTATTCCGACGGTCTAATACACAGCCGACATATTCATTACTTTCTAAATATTTGTTAAAATTACCTTTGCTTTCGTTCCAACGCGGCTGATACTCGTAAACTGGACTACCATCGTCCCGCAACCGTACCTCTGGAGACTTGAAAGCATTAGTAAACCAACCTACTGTATTTTGCCAGGTAAGCATGATACTTAAAGTTATTGGTACGTTGGTTGGGTTGCCTGCAGTCCATACAAATACGGCTACAGGGTAGCTGGTTTCCTGGTAGTTATTTGCCCAAATAGGAGAAAACTGCTCGCAGGTTAACTGGGTTTTGTATACCCCTTCATATACGAACCAACTGCGGGGATACAAAGCATGGTAAGTTCCTGTAGTATGAACACCAGCTACAAGAGAGTCTTGGCATTTTTCCCCCTCATAAGTTGTAGGATACCACCTCCACGCTCTCAAGCTTCCATCTTCTGGAGGTTCTGTACACAAAGCATAAGCTTGAGAAGATTCACCATCGGATTCAAAGACGCTAAATTGACAGGCGGGAATATTTTTGAAGGTATGTTCACCACCATCAATATGCCAGAAATTAAAATCTCCTCGTGAAGAACGACCGATGCAACCCGCACCAAAACCGCCTAAAGGCATTCCATGCCAAGGTCCGTCATCAATATTACTAGCATAGCGAACGGTATAGGGTCTGTCCCAGCCTAAACCAATGGGACGATTCCAAGTACAAGAGGGTATTTGCAAAGAGAATTGCTTTGTCATCGCCTTGATTAAACAGCGTGCGGTCACAATTAAAGAAGACTAACGCGGTGTGTAAAATTTCTCAAGTTGTCTGTGAGGAAATTTACATTTTCATTCTCCTGTCGGCGTTACCTTCCTAAGAAATTACGCAAAGTTCCTTTTTGGCGCTACCTGGTATCCAACCTTCTCAGGTCAGTAGTTTTTGGAAACAGAAACGAAAATTTTCTTCTTCTGTTATTTGAAATAAGTAGTTTGTTAAGAAGATTACAAGGCAAAATGCGCCTTTATCTAGCCAACGAAACTGCTTTCTAAACTTTGTTTGTCAAAACCTTTTACTGGGAGGGGTCTTTCAGTAATAATTAGAGAGGGAATATTTTTTCTTTTTTTCTTGCAGTCATGCCGTCTGCAACTGGACGCCCAAACAGCAAGGTTAAGAATTGTGAAGTTGAGGATTTTTGGAGAGTAGCTCAACACTTGTATTTGCCATAATTGAAATACTTTACCAAGGAATTTTCGAATTACTGCCCTTGAGGAGGAAGTTTATCTTATAGTTTTTAAGTCACCCGCGTAATTGGTTGTGTACCCCCAAACCCGCTCCCAGCAAGAAAACGAGTAGCTTATGGCATTGGTTGCAGCCTCAAGAGCCAAAAAAGGGGTTAGGTTGTTAAACTAAAATGGTAACTTTTTTTCTCGGCAGTACCCTACTATTGGCGTTCGGAATGCTATATTAATAAATCTAGTAGTGTGTGTACACAATATTATAGTCTTTACTGGAACTGACTGTGGCGAATACAAAGTCTGCTCTGAAGCGCGCCAAAATCGCAGAACGCAATCGTTTGCGCAATAAAGCTTATAAATCAGCAGTGAAGACGCTGATGAAAAAATACTTTGCTGCTGTGGAAGCCTATGCAGCGAATCCGACAGATGAAGCCAAGCAAGAAGCCATGGCTAGAATGTCGGAGGCTTACAGCAAAATTGATAAAGCTGTAAAGCGAGGCGTCCTTCATCCCAACAACGGGGCACGCAAAAAATCAAGATTAGCTCATAAACTCAAAGCTTGCGCCCAACCAGCAGCTGCAACTGCACAATAGTTACAACTCAAAAGTCAGAAGTCAAAAGTGACCTGCACTGTTGACTGTTGACCTTCGGAGTGTTGACTGTGGACTGTTGAGTAATAACTAAAATGCAGTTGATTGACACCCACGTTCACATAAACTTTGATGTTTTCCAGCCAGACTTAGAAGCAGTGCGCTGGCGTTGGCAACAAGCAGGTGTGGTACATTTGGTACACTCCTGCGTGGAGCCAACAGAGTTTTCTAGTATTCAAACTTTGGCCCGGCGTTTTCCCGAAGTCAGCTTTGCTGTAGGATTACATCCTTTAGATGCAGAGAAATGGCATCATGGCATGGCGTGGGAAATTGAGTTGCTAGCTCGTTCCGATGCGAAAGTAGTAGCGATTGGAGAAACGGGACTGGATTTTTACAAAGCTGATAACTACGAGCAACAAATTATGGCATTCGAGTCCCAGCTTGCGATCGCAACCGCATTAGACCTACCGGTGATTGTTCACTGTCGGAACGCAGCAGTTCAAACAAGACAACTGCTGCAGAAATGGAAAAATCTCAAAGAAAACTTGCGGGGTGTGATGCACTGCTGGGGTGGGACTCCAGAAGAGGTGCAAGGTTTTGTGGACCTGGACTTTTATATTAGTTTTAGCGGTACCGTTACCTTTAAAAATGCCAAGTCCATCCAAGAATCGGCAATGGTAGTCAGAAGCGATCGCCTGTTAATCGAAACAGACTGTCCTTTTTTGGCTCCAGTTCCCAAACGGGGTCAAAAGCGCAACGAACCAGCTTACGTGCGCTACGTAGCTGAGCAGCTAGCTCGACTGCGGGGGGAATCGATAGAGGCGATCGCGGCTGTTACCACCGAAAACGCCCGTCAATTATTTGGCTTAGCATTATAATTTCATGATTTTTGATGCCAGCAAGAAAAAGAATATCATCTATGCTTTTTCCGGAGGAAGAAAATATGACGATCAGCTCTATCCCTCCCTGCAGTGATTTTGCTAGCTCCAACAGCCAGAATATGTAAGGAGGCGAAGCTTTCTGACGTTGCTATCAGTATATAATTTTTCATTTTATTTGATATAGAGATGAAATTTCAACTACCGATAGCAGCAATTTACGTGGAAAGCGATACAGAATTTATTGGAACAAGAAATCTTTTTTGGAGTCACGCCCGTCCAACTCGACCCACATGTCGGTAAACAAGCTTGGCACATTATTTCTTCAGTAAAAGAATACCATCACTTGGGCCAGAAAGACGCAAACTCGATTGTCTTGCAAACAGCAAACTAACCGTGGAGGTGAAACTAAAGCAGTTTTGGGAGGGTGAAATGAGGAAAGCAAAACAAATTTCCACCAAGCACAAGCATGTGTCTGTCTTGCAAACAGCAAAAGAAACAAAAAAATGCGATTTATGTGGCAAAAGTTGTTTGGTCAATCACCCTCTTGCCAAAATTGCCCTTTCCAGGTCTAATGACTTCGTTTCCCTGCTACGTGCAGGTGTTGTGAGAAGTTCCCCACACCTACAAATTTAACCAGGTTGACAAAGGTAGAGGCATGACTAACGAAACTATTATGGAACCCGCCTTTTTGTTGCCCGACTTAATTGAGATCCAGCGTTCTAGCTTTCGCTGGTTTTTAGAAGAAGGGCTAATAGAAGAGCTAAACTCCTTTAGTCCAATTACTGACTATACAGGTAAGCTGGAGTTGCACTTTTTGGGTCAGAATTACAAACTCAAGGAGCCAAAGTACAGCGTTGAAGAAGCAAAAAGGCGGGATAGCACCTATGCCGTGCAAATGTACGTACCTACGCGTTTAATTAACAAAGAAACAGGGGAAATAAAAGAGCAGGAAGTATTTATTGGGGATTTGCCTCTGATGACAGAGCGCGGTACGTTTATTATTAACGGTGCCGAGCGCGTAATTGTCAACCAGATTGTGCGATCGCCAGGAGTATACTACAAATCGGAAATTGACAAAAACGGACGGCGCACCTATTCAGCTAGTTTAATTCCTAACCGGGGAGCATGGCTGAAATTCGAAACAGACCGTAACGACCTAGTGTGGGTTCGCATCGACAAAACCCGCAAACTTTCAGCCCAGGTACTTTTAAAAGCTTTGGGTTTATCAGACAACGAAATCTTTGACGCCTTGCGCCACCCAGAGTATTTTCAAAAGACCATAGAAAAAGAAGGGCAATTTTCTGAAGAAGAAGCTTTGATGGAGTTGTATCGCAAACTGCGCCCTGGCGAACCACCTACAGTCTTGGGGGGACAACAACTTCTCGATTCCCGCTTCTTCGATCCCAAACGCTACGATTTGGGACGGGTAGGGCGCTACAAAATCAACAAAAAATTGCGCCTACAGGTACCAGAGACCGTTAGGGTACTGACTCCTCAAGACATTCTAGCTGCAGTAGATTACCTGATTAACCTCGAATACGACATTGGTAGTACCGACGACATCGACCACCTTGGAAACCGTCGAGTCAGAAGCGTGGGCGAACTGCTGCAAAACCAGGTGCGGGTAGGTTTAAATCGCCTGGAGAGAATAATTAGGGAGCGCATGACTGTATCCGACGCCGAAGTTTTAACACCTGCTTCTTTAGTCAACCCTAAACCCTTGGTAGCAGCAATTAAAGAATTCTTCGGCTCCAGCCAATTGTCCCAATTTATGGATCAAACCAATCCCCTAGCAGAATTAACTCACAAACGTCGTCTTTCTGCCTTGGGACCTGGTGGTTTGACCCGCGAACGTGCTGGTTTTGCCGTACGGGATATTCACCCCTCTCACTACGGACGCATTTGCCCGATCGAAACACCAGAAGGTCCGAACGCGGGTTTGATCGGTTCTTTGGCAACCCACGCCCGGGTAAATCAATACGGTTTTTTAGAAACACCCTTCCGTCCTGTAGAAAACGGGCGAGTTAGATTTGACTTACCGCCAGTATACATGACTGCCGACGAAGAAGATGACTTCCGGGTGGCAGCCGGAGATGCGCCCATTGATGAAAATGGTTACCTCATCGGGCCGCAAGTACCGGTGCGCTATCGCCAGGATTGGGCAACTACAACACCAGAGCAAGTAGACTACATCGCAGTTTCACCAGTACAAATAGTATCTGTGGCTACCAGCATGATTCCTTTCCTGGAGCACGATGACGCCAACCGTGCTTTAATGGGATCGAACATGCAACGGCAAGCAGTACCCTTGCTTAAACCAGAACGTCCTTTAGTAGGAACCGGACTGGAAGCCCAAGCCGCACGCGACTCCGGAATGGTCGTCATCAGTCGTACAGATGGAGAAGTCACCTATGTAGACGCCACCAAAATTCGCGTTCGTCCCAAGCCCAACGCCCCCGAGCAAGAGTACATACTTTCCAAATACCAGCGCTCTAACCAAGATACCTGCCTCAACCAAAAACCGCTAGTGCGGATCGGCGAGCGAGTTGTAGCCGGTCAAGTATTAGCAGACGGCTCTTCCACCGAAGGCGGCGAATTGGCACTGGGACAAAACATCATCGTTGCCTACATGCCTTGGGAAGGATACAACTACGAAGACGCAATCTTAATTTCGGAAAGGCTGGTGCAGGACGATGTCTACACTTCTATTCACATTGAAAAATACGAAATAGAAGCCAGACAAACAAAACTCGGTCCGGAAGAAATCACCAGAGAAATTCCCAACGTTGGTGAAGACGCGCTGCGCAACCTAGACGAACAGGGAATTATCCGCATCGGTGCATGGGTAGAAGCCGGAGACATCCTGGTAGGAAAAGTCACTCCCAAAGGCGAATCCGATCAACCACCAGAAGAAAAGCTGCTGCGAGCAATCTTCGGTGAAAAAGCCCGGGATGTGCGAGATAATTCCCTGCGCGTACCCAACGGTGAAAAAGGACGCGTCGTTGACGTTCGTCTTTTTACCCGGGAGCAAGGCGACGAGCTACCACCGGGAGCCAACATGGTAGTGCGGGTATACGTAGCTCAAAAGCGCAAAATTCAAGTTGGTGACAAAATGGCTGGACGCCATGGTAATAAGGGAATAATTTCCAAGATTTTGCCTATAGAAGACATGCCTTATTTGCCAGACGGTTCGCCAGTAGATATCGTACTCAATCCCCTGGGCGTACCCAGCCGCATGAACGTCGGACAAGTATTCGAGTGTTTGTTGGGATGGGCAGGCCATAACTTGGGCGTACGCTTTAAGATCACACCCTTTGATGAAATGTACGGCGAAGAAGCATCCCGAAAGATCGTGCACAGCAAGCTGCAAGAAGCCCGAGAAGAAACAGGAAAAGACTGGGTATTTAATCCAGACGACCCAGGCAAAATCATGGTATACGACGGACGCACCGGCGAACCTTTCGACCGACCGGTGACTGTAGGCGTGGCTTACATGCTGAAGCTGGTGCACTTGGTAGACGATAAAATTCACGCTCGTTCTACAGGGCCTTATTCCTTAGTTACCCAGCAACCCTTGGGCGGAAAAGCGCAACAAGGCGGACAGCGATTTGGAGAAATGGAAGTATGGGCCTTGGAAGCTTTTGGCGCGGCTTACACCTTGCAGGAATTGTTAACCGTCAAATCTGACGACATGCAAGGACGTAACGAAGCTCTCAATGCGATCGTCAAAGGTAAAGCAATTCCCAGACCAGGAACACCAGAGTCCTTCAAAGTTCTGATGCGGGAATTGCAATCTTTGGGATTGGATATTGCCGTTCACAAAGTAGAAACACAAGCTGATGGTAGTACTGTGGACGTAGAAGTTGATTTAATGGCAGATAACAACCTTCGTCGCATGCCGCCTGCGCGTCCGACCTACGAATCTCTCTCCCGGGAATCCCTAGAAGAAGAATAAACAGATACTGGGGATGGGGAGCTGTTTGTTGAGAAGTATTCTCAAACTCTCCCTAGCCCCTGAAAAATTGAATATTGCCACTAGCACGGTTGATTGTAACCCGTGCTCGTTTAAGGAAGTTAAAACTCACAGTGCAGCTAAACAAATGAGACACGCCCAAACTAACCAGTTTGATTACGTAAAAATCGGCTTGGCATCCCCAGAACGCATTCGCCAGTGGGGAGAAAGAACATTACCAAACGGTCAGGTTGTTGGTGAAGTTACTAAACCTGAAACCATTAACTACCGGACTCTCAAGCCAGAGATGGATGGCTTGTTCTGCGAGCGCATCTTTGGTCCTGCCAAAGATTGGGAATGTCACTGTGGCAAGTATAAAAGAGTACGCCATCGGGGAATTGTCTGCGAACGTTGTGGTGTAGAAGTGACAGAATCACGAGTTCGTCGTCACCGTATGGGCTACATCAAACTTGCCGCACCCGTGGCTCATGTTTGGTATCTCAAAGGAATTCCTAGTTATATTTCTATTTTGCTGGATATGCCTTTGCGGGATGTCGAGCAAATAGTCTATTTCAATTCCTATGTTGTACTGAGTCCCGGTAATGCTGAAACCTTAACTTACAAACAGCTGCTCAGCGAAGATCAGTGGTTAGAAATTGAGGATCAAATTTATAGTGAAGATTCTACCTTGCAAGGCGTAGAGGTAGGAATTGGTGCAGAAGCACTATTACGCTTGCTGTCTGATATCAATTTAGAACAAGAAGCCGAAACCTTACGGGAAGAAATCACCACCGCCAAAGGTCAAAAACGAGCAAAGTTAATTAAACGCCTGCGAGTAATTGATAACTTTATAGCCACAGGTTCGAAACCAGAGTGGATGGTGATGACCGTAATTCCTGTTATTCCTCCAGATCTGCGCCCCATGGTCCAGCTTGACGGCGGACGGTTTGCTACCAGCGATTTGAATGACTTGTACAGGCGGGTAATTAACCGCAACAATCGTCTGGCACGCCTGCAAGAAATTTTGGCTCCAGAAATTATTGTTCGCAACGAAAAGCGCATGCTGCAAGAAGCAGTGGATGCGTTAATCGATAACGGTCGCCGCGGACGGACGGTTGTAGGGGCTAATAACCGACCCCTAAAGTCTTTGTCAGACATTATTGAAGGTAAACAAGGGCGTTTTCGCCAAAATCTGTTGGGGAAACGGGTGGATTACTCCGGACGTTCCGTAATTGTGGTCGGACCAAAGCTGAAAATCCATCAGTGCGGCTTACCACGGGAAATGGCAATAGAATTGTTCCAGCCGTTTGTGATCCACCGCTTAATTCGCAACGGCATGGTGAATAATATTAAAGCTGCGAAAAAGCTAATTTCTCGCTCTGATCCCTGTGTTTGGGACGTGCTGGAAGAAGTGATAGAAGGACATCCTGTTTTGCTCAACCGCGCTCCCACGTTGCACCGCTTGGGTATTCAAGCCTTTGAACCGATTTTAGTGGAAGGAAGAGCAATTCAATTGCATCCCCTGGTGTGTCCGGCGTTCAATGCCGACTTTGACGGTGACCAAATGGCGGTACACGTACCCTTGTCTTTAGAAAGTCAGGCGGAAGCGCGATTGTTGATGCTAGCTTCTAATAATATTTTGTCACCGGCTACAGGCCGACCAATTATTACCCCCAGCCAAGACATGGTCTTGGGAGCGTATTATTTAACCGCCGAAAATCCCCATGCTCAAAAAGGTGCAGGGCGCTACTTCGCTTCTTTAGATGATGTCATTATGGCTTACGAACAACGGCAAGTAGACCTGCATGCCTATATTTACGTGCGTTACTCTGGCGAAATCGAATCGGACGAGCCAGATAACGAACCGCAGCAAATTATCGAACACAGCGATGGCAGTCGCACTTTGTTGTATAAGTACCGTCGGGTGAGGGAAGACTCTCAAGGAAACGTAGTTTCTCAGTATATATATACAACTCCTGGTCGCGTCATTTACAATAAAGCGATTCAAGAAGCCCTAGCCAGCTAGCTACTTCAGGCAGTACCCACTCCTTGGGGGGTTTCCCCCACTTATCACTCACTGCCGAGCGGGCAAAGTCGCTACAGTAGCAATCAGTAATTAGCAATTAGCAACGGACTGTTGACAAATGACTAACAATAAAATGATTTACCGCAACCGCGTTGTTGACAAAGGTCAATTGCGAAATCTGATTTCTTGGGCGTTTACCCACTACGGAACAGCGCGGACAGCAGTAATGGCAGACAAGCTCAAGGATTTAGGTTTCCGCTACGCCACTCTTGCAGGAGTTTCCATCAGTGTGGAAGATTTAATGGTACCTCCTTCTAAGCGATCGCTTCTAGAAGCCGCAGAAGCAGAAATTCGCGCCACAGAAGAACGCTACCAACGCGGTGAAATTACGGAAGTAGAACGTTTCCAAAAAGTAATCGATACATGGAACGGAACTAGTGAAGCTCTTAAAGACGAAGTCGTCAACCACTTCAAAAAGACAAATCCCCTTAACTCCGTGTATATGATGGCATTTTCCGGAGCGAGGGGCAATATATCTCAAGTACGGCAATTGGTGGGAATGCGGGGATTGATGGCCGATCCCCAAGGAGAAATTATCGACTTGCCGATCAAAACAAATTTCCGCGAAGGACTCACGGTCACCGAATACATTATTTCATCCTATGGTGCTCGCAAAGGATTGGTAGATACAGCTTTGCGTACAGCCGACTCGGGTTATCTCACCCGTCGTCTGGTGGATGTTTCCCAAGATGTGATTATTAGGGAAGTAGACTGCGGTACCACCAGGGGCATTCCCCTGCAGGCCATGAAAGAAGGTGACAAAATCTTGATTGGCCTGAGCACCCGCTTAATGGGAAGAGTTGTGGCACAAGACGTGGTTCACCCCCAAACCAAAGAAGTTTTGGCAACCCGCAACACCCCCATTTCCGAAGAACTGGCACGCAAAATAGAACATGCCGGGATTGAGGAAGTGATAGTGCGATCGCCCCTAACGTGCGAAGCAGCGCGATCGGTGTGCCAACATTGCTACGGGTGGAGCTTAGCCCATGCCAAAATGGTAGATTTGGGCGAAGCTGTAGGTATTATTGCCGCACAAAGTATCGGCGAACCAGGTACCCAGCTGACGATGCGCACTTTCCACACTGGAGGCGTGTTTACCGGGGAAGTAGCAAAACAAGTACGCGCCGATATTGATGGTACCATTCGTTTCCCGCGCCGAATCCGCACCAGACCCTATCGTACCCGCCACGGAGAAGATGCTCTGTATGTCGAGGGAAACGCTACCCTGATTTTGGAAGCCGCTCCGGGTACTTCCCAAACCAACAAAGAAATCCCCGTTACTCAAGGTTCTACACTGTACGTAACTGACGGACAGCAAGTCAAGCAAGGTCAGTTGATTGCAGAAGTGGCCCTGGGAGGACGTGCAGCGCGTACCAATACAGAAAAAGCTGTCAAAGAGGTAGTCTCCGACTTAGCAGGAGAAGTCAAATTTGCCGACTTAGTTGCGGAACAAAAAACTGACCGTCAAGGTAACACAACTACAACTGCTACCCGGGGTGGTTTGATTTGGGTTTTATCGGGGGAAGTTTATAACTTACCGCCGGGAGCAGAATTAGTAGTCAAAGAAAACGACACCGTAGCTACTAACGGCGTTTTGGCAGAAACCAAGCTTACAACTCAGCATGGTGGTGTAGTACGCTTGCCAGAAACAGCCCCGGGTAAGCCGACACGGGAAATTGAAATTATCACCGCTTCCGTAGTTCTAGACCAGGCGACGGTTACTGTCCAAAGTTCCCAAGGTAAAAATACATATTTAGTCACCACTGGTAACAACCAAGTCTTTAACCTGCGAGCAACTCCAGGTACCAAAGTTCAAAACGGTCAAGTAGTAGCGGAGCTGATTGATGACCGCTATCGCACCACCACCGGTGGAATGCTCAAATACGCTGGTGTTGACGTTCAGAAAAAAGGCAAAGCCAAGCAAGGATACGAAGTGGTACAAGGCGGCACCTTGCTGTGGATTCCCGAAGAAACCCACGAAGTCAACAAAGACATTTCTCTGTTGTTGGTTGAAGACGGCCAGTTCGTAGAAGCAGGTACCGAGGTAGTTAAAGATATCTTTTGTCAAAATAGCGGTGTAGTCGAAGTTACCCAAAAAAATGACATTCTCCGGGAAATTTCGATTAAGCCAGGGGAATTGCTTATGGTGGACGATCCAGAAGCAGTAATGAGCAAAGATAACACCTTTGTTCATCCTGGCGAAGAATTGATGGGACAAGTAGTAAAAGAACTGCGATACATCGAGTACGTAGAGACGCCAGAAGGTCCGGCACTGTTAAGCCGTCCTGTAATTGAATTTACCGTACCCGATAAACCTGATGTGCCTTCTACTACATCTGTTAGCCAACAAACCGGGCGTTCGATTCAATTGCGTGCAGTACAGCGACTGCCTTACAAAGACTCCGAACGCGTTAGATCCGTAGAAGGTGTGGAGCTGCTGAGAACCCAGCTAGTATTGGAAATAGAACAAGAAGGCGAACAAGAACACGCTTCTTCTCCTTTAGCAGCAGATATCGAACTCGTACCCGATCCCAACAACCCAGAAATCCAGCGCTTGCAACTGGTAATTCTGGAGTCGCTGACGATTCGCCGAGATATTGCCGCAGATGCTACTCAAGGTAGTACCCATACAACCCTGGAGGTCGAGGATGGACAAACTATTGCTCCTGGCTCTGTAGTAGCGCGTACACAAATTCTGTGTAAAGAAGGCGGAAGCGTGCGCGGCGTCAAAAAAGGTACCGAAGCTGTTCGTCGCTGCTTGGTATTGCGTCAAAGCGATCTGCTCAAGATCAATTCCCCACAACCACCAAAGGTAAAAGTAGGCGATTTGGTAGTAGAAGGCTCGGAAATTGCCCCCGGAGTCTTTGCAGAAGAGTCCGGACAAATAGTTGCCATCAAAAAAGCCGCAGATAGAGACACCACAACGGCGACAACGTCTTCAACCCTTGCTCCAGCTACTTGGGAAATCACTATTCGCCGTGGTCGCCCCTATCGCGTCAGTGCTGGTGCCATATTGCAAGTAGAAGACGGCGATTTGGTACAGCGAGGCGACAACCTAGTGTTGCTAGTGTTTGAACGCGCCAAAACCGGAGATATTATTCAAGGTTTACCCAGAATAGAAGAATTGCTCGAAGCACGCAAGCCCAAGGAAGCTTGTGTATTGGCAAAGCGAGCGGGAGAAGTAAAGGTTGTTTATGGCGAAGGTGATGAAGTCATTGGGGTGAAAGTGGTTGAACCAAATGGAGTCGTCACCGACTATACCATAGGTCCTGGACAAAATTTGGTAGTTACAGACGGACAAGCAGTCACTGCTGGACAACCCCTTACAGATGGACCAGCTAATCCTCATGAACTTTTGGAAATCTTCTTTAACCTCGGTTCTGAAGAAGGAGTTTATGCCTGTGCTAGCAACGCTTTGCAAAAGGTGCAAACATTCTTGGTTAACGAAGTACAGTCGGTTTACCAATCCCAAGGTATTGACATCGCCGACAAGCACATCGAAGTTATTGTTCGTCAAATGACCTCAAAAGTACGGGTGGATGACGGTGGCGATACCACCATGCTACCCGGTGAATTGGTAGAACTGCGCCAAATCGAACAGGTCAACGAAGCAATGGCAATAACTGGCGGTGCACGCGCCCAATACACCCCCGTATTGCTAGGTATTACCAAAGCATCCTTGAATACCGATAGTTTCATTTCTGCTGCATCTTTCCAGGAGACTACACGTGTCTTGACCGAAGCAGCGATCGAAGGCAAATCTGACTGGTTGCGCGGTTTGAAAGAAAACGTGATTATCGGGCGATTAATTCCGGCGGGAACAGGTTTTAATACCTACGAAGAACCGAGTATTGTCGAAGACTACACTGAGAATATCAGCAGTGTCTTGGATGAAGTCGAAGATCCTTTGGATATGGTCCTGGACGATCGCACCGCCCGCACTTACAACTTGGATGCTCCCACTTTGGGAATGGGAGAATCGTCCTTCAGTACCATCAGACGCACGGAAAAGTCGATTTTGAACGACGACGAACTGATTCCCACGGAAATTAATGACCTCGCAGAAGACGATTACGACGAAGATGATTACGAACAAGGGGATTACGAGGAAGATGAAGAATAATCCAAGTTAATGGCAGCAAAAGGTAAAGATGGGGGATAAAAATTTTCCATGACCGCCCTTTCTTTACCTCGCAAGTTTGTGCTGTTGTGAAGTTACTGCAAAAAAGCCCTGGTAATTTTAGCTTTTATCCCTTGAAATACGTTAGAATGAATTTCTCGAATATTGCACTAGAATTTATCAACCACTATCAAGTGGCAGCAATAGCCTGATATTTAGTCTCTTCCACAGAGAATATATCGCTAGAGGTAAGAAGCTGTGAATGACTAAAGTATAACGGTTTGTCATGAATGCGAGCTACTAAAATTTACAGAAGACAGCTACCTAGCTAGCTGCGGGTTTTGGAGCCAGAAAGCAATTAGTAGCATATTCCAAGCCTTTTAAATGCTTGGTATACCCAAAGGCTATTAATACATGTGAAAAACTGCTTCTGACTGCAATTTTGAGGAGATGGCAAAATAAAAAAAGTAGAAATTAGCCTACAGGCTTGCTGCAAAAGTGGCTAGCTTAGGCCTCCTGCTTGCAGCCGCTCGGCCAAAAAGCAACCAAGAAGCCGCCGCACTACAGTTGTTTTGTTAAGGAAAGCATCTGCTGGAAACCGTGGAAGTATCAAAAAAATCCAGGTTAAGCTAGAAAAGAGAATTGGTTTTAGCTATCTAACCTTTGGGTTGTCAAGCAAAACTCATTCTCAGGCGGGAATATTTTCAAGTTGGCATTGTCCTTACTCCATGCTGCGAATCATTACTCAGCAGGCAGACGTCAGATCGGAATTACAACGGATCTGCGATCGCACCCATAACGAACAGGTGCTTCATAAAGAAGCAACAGTGCGGGAAGTGTTGCAAGCGGTGAAGCGCCAAGGCGATAAAGCTGTATTGCATTATACAGCAGAATTTGACCACCAAATTCTCAAACCAGAAGAACTGCGCGTCACAGGCTCAGAATTAGATGCAGCCTACCAACAAGTTTCGCAACAGTTACTAGAAGCCATTCGACTTGCTTGCCGCCAAATAGAAGCATTTCACCGTCAAAGGATACCAAAAAGCTGGGTACACTTTGGCAATGATGAAGTGGTACTTGGCAAGCGTTATACTCCTGTAGACCGTGTGGGAATATACGTACCGGGGAGCAGGGCAGTATACCCAAGTACAGTACTGATGAATGCAATTCCAGCAAAAGTAGCTGGAGTACCGCAACTGGTAATGGTGACGCCACCAGGAAGCGGGAAAATCATTCATCCAGCAGTATTAGTAGCAGCTCAGGAAGCTGGGGTACAGGAAATTTATCGCGTTGGTGGAGCACAGGCGATCGCGGCTTTAGCCTACGGAACAAAAACCATTCCTAAAGTTGATTTAATTGCAGGACCCGGCAATATCTACGTCACCCTAGCCAAAAAACTCGTCTACGGTACAGTCGGTATCGATTCCTTAGCCGGACCGGGCGAAGTTTTAATTATTGCCGATGAAACCGCAAATCCCGTGCATGTAGCAGCAGATATGCTAGCTCAAGCCGAACACGACCCAATGGCAGCGGCAATTTTGCTGACTACCGATCCAGCCCTTGCCAAAAACGTGCAACTGGCAGTGGAAAGACAACTGGTGGATCGCCCCAAAAGAACTTTAACAGAAAAAGCACTCGCTCACTACGGCTTGATAGTTGTTGTGGAATCCCTACAAGCAGCAGCCGAACTGTGCAACGAATTTGCCCCCGAACAGTTAGAGTTAGAAGTAGAAGATCCTTGGACGCTATTGCCGCTTATTCGCCACGCTGGTGCGATTTTTATGGGTTACTCGACACCAAAAGTTGTCGGAGAATACATCGCTGGACCCAACCATACCTTACCCACTTTTGGTACTGCCCGCTACGCCTCTCCCGTCGGAGTTGAAACCTTTCTCAAACACTCTAGTATTATTCAATACACACCTTCAGCTTTAGGAAAAGTAGCAGACGCTATCAACGCGCTCTCATCAGTAGAAGGCTTTCCCTCTCGCGCTGACTCCATCAGACGGCGAATTCAAAAAGAAGACAAGGAAGAATAAATCCATAGTTCTGGTTAGAAATTACCCTTAACTGCACAATTATTAATTTTTGCCTAGGGTTTAGACAAAAAACCAATGATAACGTCAAACTAAAAGTGTAAGGCTATACAAATCAAAACAACAATCAGAATCACTTTGGTATACCTACTGAAAAATAACCATTCTTTGGGAGACACCAGCGGTGCTCAAGACTATTTTGGTAGCTCTGGACGCTAAAGCCTCCAGTTCGCCTGCGCAAACGGAAATTGCGGACCTAGTCATCGAGACTTTACAGAATTTAGTCATGTCGCCAGACAGCAAGGTGATTCTTTGTCATGTTTTTCCCCCACCCAACTCGGAAATGGAACTACCGGTTGATCGTCCCCATCCAGAATCAACAGCGACCTCTTATTTACAAGTAGAAAAACAGCTGCAATCCTACCAAAACCGACTAGCTGTTCCAAGTGAAATCGAACTTGTCACTGGCGATCCAGCAGAAGAAATCATTCGTCTTGCCAATATCCACAAAGCTAATTTGATTGTGATTGGTAGCCGCGGATTAACTGGTTTAAACCGCATCGTTCAAGGTTCCGTTAGCAGTCAAGTTGTAGAAGAATCACCGTGCTCTGTACTGGTGGTCAAGGCCAAATAATTTCTCAATCTCATACCCAAAACTCCAGCAACAAAGTCTATCTTTATACCTGAAAGCAATGCGTCTGGAGAAAAATCTCAAGCCAATTTTGTTGAAAAGCAAAATGAATTAGTAAAAGTAAATACCAATCATCTCCGAATATAGTAAATTTGAAAATTCTCCCCGCTCACTTTTGGAAAGCAAAATCAAAAATCCCAAGTAAGATTAGTGATCTGTGCCAATTCTAATGCTAGAGTGACAGGAAATTATTGTGAAGTTTCCAGCGGGTATAGATGCTGAAGAAGCTACAAAAAAAACAGATATACATCATCGCAGCCGCAGGATTGGCCGCTTTTTTGGCTGGAGCTATGCTTTCAGCTCCTCAGATACAACAGTATGTAGCCCAATGGCTCAAACAAATTAAAAACGCCCCTCAACCACCCACACAATCCTATCAACCTAGATCACCTGTTTTTCAATTGACGCTCCTATCTCCTCCAGAACGAGCAGCACAGTTAGAAAAACTAGCTCAAGGCTCTCCATCACCAGACCGCAATCGCGCTCGCTATCTATTGGCAAGTGATTTCATAGAAGCCAAGGAAGCTAAAAAAGCAATCGACTTGCTAGCAGGTTTAGAAAAGGATTATCCTGCCCTCGCACCATACATACTGTTAAAACAGGCACAAGCATATGACCTTTTGCAAGAGCAAGGCAAAGCTTCAGATTGCAGACAAGCAGTATTAAAGCGGTACCCGGAGCATCCGGCTGCTGCCAAGGCTTTGTATCTAATCGGACTTCCCGAGTATCAAGACAAAGCGATCGCTAAATTTCCCTCCCATCCCCTCAGCTGGGAAATTATCCGCAAAAGACTGCAAGAAAATCCCAATCAGCCGAAGTTGCAGTTAATTTTGGCAAAATACGCCTACGACCAACCAGGTATTTTGCCAGTTTTGGATCTGCTCAGCAAAAATACTACCCTCAAACCAGACCAATGGGAACTAGTCGCCAACGGTTACTGGCAAAACAATCAATTTGCTAAAGCTGCTAATGTTTATACTCGAGCAACCGTTACTCCTCGGAATCTTTATCGCATGGCTCGGGGATGGCAAATTAGCAAAAAACCCGTGCAGGCGATCGCTGCCTACAAAAAACTCGTCAGTACTTTCCCCCAAGCAAGGGAAACTGGTAGTGCACTGCTGTATTTGGCACAAATGACCAAAACACCCAAACAAGCCTTGTCCTATCTGGATCGAGTCATTAACCAATTTCCCTTACAAGCCGGTAAAGCCTTATTAGCAAAAGCTAAAATCTTGCAAGCTCAAAACGATACTAAAGGAGCAACTCAAGCACTAGAATTACTGCTTAGCAAGTACCCACAAACCGAGGAAGCAGCCGAGTATCGCTGGACAATGGCACAACAAACAGCCAAAACCGCCGATTACCGAACTGCATCCCAATGGGCGCAACCAATTCCCATCAACAATCCTAACAGCACCTTAGCTCCCAGAGCCGCCTTTTGGCTTGGTAAATGGGCAATTAAATTAGGGAAAAAGCAGGAAGCAAAACAAGCTTACGAATATGTTCTCAGCCAATTTCCCTACTCTTACTACGCGTGGCGTTCCGCGGTAATTCTGGGACTAAACGTAGGTAACTTTAATAATGTGCGACAGCTGCAACCGGAAATAGTTCTCCTCGGACGTCCCGTACCCCCTGCCGGCTCTGATACTTTTAAAGAATTATACCTTTTAGCTCAAGACCGCGATGCTTGGTTGCAATGGGAAACGGAATTTCTGGATAAAACCGAACCCACCGTAGCAGAACAATTCACCGACGGTTTAGTCCACTTGACAAGAGGAGAAAATCTGATTGGCATTGATAAAATTTCTAAATTGGAAGACCGAGAAAAACCAGAAGAAAAAGCCGATTACGAAGCTTTGAGCAAACAAATTACCTACTGGCAAGCTCGTTACCCCTTTCCCTTTTTCCAAGAAATTAAATATTGGTCGCAAAAACGTCAGTTGAATCCCTTGTTGGTAACAGCTCTGATTCGCCAAGAGTCGCGCTTTGAACCCAAAATTAAATCTGTCGCCAATGCAGTTGGCTTGATGCAAGTATTGCCAAGCACAGCTCAATGGATAGCTCCTCGCATCAATGTGGATAGCAAAAAAATCGACCTAGAAAATCCTAACGACAATCTTATGCTTGGTACTTGGTATTTGGATTACACTCACCAGCAATATGCCAATAATTCGTTGCTTGCGATCGCAAGCTATAATGCTGGTCCCGGTAACGTTACTAAATGGCTGCAAACCTTACCAAAAGAAGATCCAGATGAATTTGTAGAAGCTATTCCCTTTGATGAAACCAGAAATTACGTGCGACAGGTTTTCGGTAATTACTGGAATTATTTGCGACTCTACAACCCCGAAATTTCCCAAATAGTAGGGCAATACTCGGCAAAACACCCAAAATTGCAACCGGCAAACTAGAAAATAACTGCAAATTTTCTTTGTTTGCAATTAACACTGATTGCTGTTACAGCTAGAAACATTGTTACCCCTAATAACTATGTCTGGTTTTAATTTTACAAATTGCCGTGACTGCTAAAGCTGATTTTTCAAGACCAAAAATTTTGGAGAAAATATCTGTTTTTCCCCTTTGTTTAGCAAAGAACTCTTTTTTGATACAGACATCAAAAAATATCTAGGTAGTTACTTGCCCAGATAGAATAGTTAACAAATGATGCTTGTAGTTGACTCATGACGCCTTCCCAAGAAGTAGACTCTACAACTGCTGTTGGTATCGACCCTGAAAAATACGACCAACCAGAAATCGATCCTCTGGATGAATTGCCAGACGAAGTGGAAATGAGCCTGTTTGAACATCTAGAGGAGTTGCGACAGCGGATTTTTTATGCCCTAATTGCTGTGGCGATCGCTGTTATCGGTTGTTTTATCGGCGTCAAGCCAATTGTCCATCTACTGGAAGCGCCAGCTCGAGGAGTAAAATTTCTCCAACTTGCACCTGGAGAATACTTTTTTGTATCCCTGAAAGTTGCGGGGTACAGTGGCTTGCTTGTTTCTAGCCCTTTCATACTTTACCAAATTATCCAATTTGTTCTTCCAGGATTAACTCGCAGGGAACGTCGCCTATTAGGTCCAATAGTTTTGGGTTCAAGCGTCCTTTTTGTCACAGGATTGTTTTTTGCCTACTTCTTGCTCATTCCAGCCGCTTTAAGATTCTTTATCAGTTACGGTGCAGATGTTGTAGAACAGTTGTGGTCAATTGACAAATACTTTGAATTTGTCTTGTTGTTACTGTTTAGCACTGGTTTAGCTTTTCAAATACCCGTCGTCCAGCTTTTGCTTGGTGCTTTGGGAATAGTCTCATCAGAGAAAATGCTTGCGGGTTGGCGGTATGTGATTTTGGGATCCGTAGTTTTGGGAGCAGTGCTTACTCCTTCTACAGATCCCCTCACCCAAACTCTACTGGCGACTGCTGTCCTCGGACTTTATTTTACTGGTATTGGTTTAGTAAAACTAGTCGGTAAGTAAATAATTCTTCCGACAGATAAAGCCAGCAGTTATAACCAGTTTCTAGAAAGATGAATCCACACCTGTGCTCCTTTTAGACTGGATCCAGAATAAAAAAAGGAGTAAAACGTATGTCTGAACAAGAAAAAAGAGATACATCTTCCCCTTCTAGCGAATACGAAAAAACTGCATCCGGTGGCTACGAAAATCCCTTAGAAGAAGATATTACCGACATCGATTCCGCAACCCGCAGAACCAGCAGCGGCTCTGATGAAACTACTGCTAAAACAACTGCTACCCCAGAATCGGCTGGCGAAGACACTATTGCAGGCAGTCCAAACCAAGGAACTGAATCGCGTTAATTTATCGACACTTGCAAAATTTCTAGCAATTTCATGGGGCTATCCCTAGGTCTTTCGGTTGCTAAAATAACGAGTGGATTTGTGTCTCTTCGTTGACAAAATTCACTCGATTTTTGTTCGGGCTCGCTGCGATCAAAACATTTACTAACATTTACTAAATAGCTCACAGCAATTTTTCTGGGGCGTAAAAGAACCCAAAGAAACAATAAAAAAGCTACCAAATCACAAAAAAATGCCTATCCTAGAGCATACTGCAGGACAGGCTATTATGGAAGACTTACAAGGGCAGGGTTATTTACTTTCGGTGAAATCAGCATCAATAACATCTTCACCGCTACCAGAGCTGGATGTGCTACCATCGCTAGAGCCAGCGCCAGCAGAAGAAGTGCTAGCGCCAGCTTGTTGATAGATATTGCTACCAACGGCGAATAGCGCCTGTTGCAATTCTGGCATTAACTTCTTGATCTGCTCGTCATCTTCTTTGGAAATTGCTTCTCGCAACTCTTTGACCAAACCTTCAACTTTGGTTTTATCAGCGGCGTTGACTTTGTCACCCAGCTCTTGTAGTTGTTTTTCGGCTTGGTAGGCCAGAGAGTCAGCTTGGTTCTTACGATCGATTTTCTCCCGACGTTCTCTGTCAGCAGCAGCGTTTCTCTCGGCTTCTTTAACCATCCGCTCTACTTCCGCCTTGTCGAGAGTAGAAGCACCGGTAATACTGATAGACTGTTCTTTTCCAGTTCCTTTGTCTTTAGCAGTAACGTTCAAAATACCGTTGGCGTCGATGTCGAACACAACCTCGATTTGGGGTACGCCCCGGGGTGCGGGAGGAATACCGTCAAGGCGAAAGGTTCCCAGACTCTTATTATCAGCAGCCATTTCCCGCTCGCCTTGGAGAACGTGAATTTCCACGTTGGTTTGACCGTCCACGGCGGTGGAGAAAACTTCCGATTTCTTGGTAGGAATGGTTGTGTTGCGGGGAATGATCTTGGTCATTACACCACCCAAGGTTTCTACGCCCAAGGACAGCGGTGTAACGTCTAATAACAAAATACCTGTCACATCACCAGCAAGCACGCCAGCTTGAATAGCTGCACCAACCGCTACCACTTCATCAGGGTTTACACTTTGGTTAGGCTCTTTACCGAGTAGGCGCTTCACTAAGTCTTGTACGGCAGGAATACGGGTAGAACCACCAACTAAAACTACTTCATCGATGTCGTTTTTACTGAGTTTAGCATCCCGAAGCGCCTGTTCTACAGGGACCCGACAGCGGTCGATCAAGTCTGAGCAAAGTTCCTCAAACTTAGCACGAGTTAGAGTCATGTCCAGGTGTTTGGGACCGTCTTGGGTAGCGGTGATAAACGGTAGGTTGATTTCTGCTTGGGTAACGCTAGAAAGTTCGATCTTGGCTTTTTCAGCAGCTTCCGTTAGACGCTGCAACGCTTGTCTGTCTTTGCGCAGATCGATACCTTCTTGTTTTTTGAACTCTTCTGCTAAATAGTCAACGATTTTCTTATCGAAGTCGTCACCGCCAAGGTGCGTATCGCCAGAAGTAGAGAGCACTTCAAATACACCGTCGCCTACTTCCAGGATGGACACGTCGAAGGTACCGCCACCCAGGTCAAACACGAGAATGGTTTCGTTGCTCTTTTTGTCTAACCCGTATGCAAGGGAAGCAGCGGTAGGTTCGTTGATAATCCGCAGCACTTCTATTCCGGCAATTTTACCAGCGTCTTTAGTAGCTTGGCGTTGGGAGTCATTGAAATAAGCCGGAACTGTGATTACTGCTTTGGTAACTTGTTCGCCCAAGTACTTGCTCGCGTCTTCTACTAGTTTGCGAAGAACTTGTGCAGAAATTTCTTCTGGTGCGAATTGTTTCCCCAAAACAGGACAGTCTAGCTTCACGTTTCCGTTGCTATCCCGCAGTACTTTGTAGGAAACTTCTGTTGCTTCGTGGGTAATTTCGTCGTACTTGCGTCCGATGAAGCGTTTGACGGAATAAAACGTATTTTCTGGGTTCATCACCGCTTGTCGCTTGGCAATTTGACCGACCAAGCGATCGCCATTTTTGGCAAATGCCACTACCGACGGTGTTGTCCGAAAACCTTCTGCGTTAGCAATAACCGTGGGTTTACCACCTTCCATTACTGCTACGCAGGAGTTTGTCGTACCTAAGTCAATTCCAACTACTTTTGCCATTGTGAGTACTGGCTCCCTATAACTACAAAAACTACAAACAAATGGGAGTATAAAGGACTAATTTTTGAACTAACTGGATTTTGAAAGCAGCCAGTCCAGCATCAATACCTTTGGTTTACTTGGGTCAACACCCAAAACTAACTGTGCTGATATATATACTGAGCCTGTGTAGCCAGTCCATGAAGGGTGGTTTTCCGAACCTTTGCTAGGACGGTTATGCTTCATGTTCCCAGTTGGCTCGTTGATTCGGCTCGTACAATTGATTTGCTTTCACTGTGTTCACTGTGTCTAATGTATGAGAATTAATACTTTCAGGATTGGGGGTGAACCGTAAAGCCTTGGTGGTGTTTGCCGTCTTCTTAGTTATTGTGGAATAAAATCGGGTGTACTAACTAGCTGTATTTGTTTGTTATGCCCCCTCTGCAAGCACAAACCGATAAGAAATCAGCAACAGTTAATCTAACAGCAGCAATTGGGAAAACACCTCTAGAAAACACTTTTGATAAAAGGTAGCGCAGTTCAAAGAACGATCGCGCTTTGGATATGTCTTGCTGCTGCTTTTGCCGCAACCCAGTTGGAAATGGCTTTTTTGTCAGCTAGAAACTTCTACACTCCAGTTCGATGACAGGCTTTTTATCTACCGAGTTTTTTAATTTTTTAATTGCCATTTCTAAGCTAAATTTCATGCGTTTAAACGCCTTAGCTAAATGACCGATTTCATCCTCTGATAATTGTTCAAATTCTACATCTAGATGTCCCGTGCTTACTTCTTCTGCTACGCGAGTTATCTTTTTGAGAGGACGAATAATTTGATTATTTAAAAATAAATTAATCACAGAAATAGCAATAATAAATACTAGAGATACCAGCCCCACAATCAAAGCTGAAGACTGATGTGCTTTTTGGATAATTGTACTTGCTGGTACGTAGACTATTTGGGCAGCGACAATGTCATTTAAATGCCATCCAAACCCGTTATCTTTTCCATATTGCTCAATCATAGTTTTCGGTGCAACTTCGGGAGAACTGTGGCACTGCAGGCAGCTCGGTTGTGAGACTACTAACGGACGAGCAATGTAGAAAACCTCATTTCCTGGAAATGAGCGAAAACCACTGAGATTTTTTAATTCTTTTTTTTGGAGAAAACGCTCTATAATTTCGGTTTCAAAACTATCTGCTTTATCTCTAAGATTAGTAGGATTAAGCGCTGCTTCTTTATAAAATAAACTATGATACTCTGGTTTTTTCCGTAAAATTTCAAATACTGTTGTTGCCGAAAAGGCAGCTACTGTTTGCGGTAAAAATTTAGTTTTCAATTTATCTTGTAATTCTGGAGTTATATAAAGAACAGTGTAGTCACGTACGGAACTGATTGTATCCATAAGTGTGAGAGCTTGGGAAGCGATTTGCTCTTTAGCATTTTGTTTTAGTACCGTAGATAGGGTTAATCCACTTAAGGTCATACCCAAAACAAGTACTACGAGTAACAAAATTGTAAATTTTTGTCTTAACCGCAATTTCTTTAACATTATCCCTGTTAACAATAATGCGAATGCTATCCTAGCAAAACAAGAGAATATGTTGCTGAAATTATGAAAATTCAAATAGGTATACACACTAAAGTTGGAGTTTTTCGGAATTCTTTCTTAAAGAAAAGTCAAGATAAAATTGGGACTGCTAATTATTTTTGTTAGCTCGAATCAGTTCGGCAATGACTGCTGCTAATTCGTATGGATCTACGGGCTTGGTAAGATGCTTTTGAAAGCCTGCAGAGATAATTTTTTGAGAATTACTTTCTCCTGCAAAGGCTGTAAGAGCGATCGCTGGCAATTTCCTTGGAGAATTAACCTCCAAAGCTCTAATTTGCCGAATGAGCATATAGCCATCTATCTCCGGCATGGCAATATCGCTTAAAAGCACATCTGGTGGCATTTGGGCGATCGCTGTCAGTGCTTCGGCAGCGGAAGTTACTGCCTTGACTTGGGCGCCATACTGTTGTAAACTCAGCTCGATTACACGTAAGCTGTCAATATCATCATCCACAATTATTATCCGCACACCTTGCAGGTTTAGGGAAGTCTCGGGCAAACGAAATTCTGGAAGATTTAAAGGACAAGCATTGCTTGTGGGTAAGGTAACGGTAAAAGTTGCTCCTAATCCTTCTCCGGGACTGGCTACTTCGATAGAACCACCATGGAGTTGAACGATGTGGCGAACGATGGCAAGTCCCAATCCCAATCCCCCGAATTTTCTGGTCGTAGCTTCATCGGCTTGGCGAAAGCGATCAAAAACGTAGGGTAGAAAATCAGGACTAATTCCCTTACCAGTGTCACTAACGATAATTTGGGCATAGGTTTGGCGGGCGTGTTCTTCTTTTTGTATTTCGGCACTGACGATTGACAACTTTACATCTATTCGTCCACCTTCGGGTGTAAATTTAACAGCATTACTCAGTAAATTCCACACGACTTGTTGCAGGCGGTTTGGATCGCCTTGGACTTTGGTTGTGATGGCAGGTAATTGGGTGTGAATTTGAATTGATTTCGCTTCTGCTGTCAAACGTACTGTTTCTAAGGCTGCTTCGATAGTAGAAACCAAATCCACCGCACAAATATTTAAACTGAGTTTGCCGCGCAGAATACGAGAAACATCGAGTAAATCTTCAATTAAGCGTGTTTGTAACTTAGCATTACGTTCGATAGTTTCTAATGCTTGAGTGGTTTTGGCAGCATCTAATTTGCCCTTTAATAGAAGTTTTGACCAACCGAGAATCGGGTTGAGGGGAGAGCGCAGTTCGTGGGAGACAATTGCTAAAAAATCATCTTTGATGCGGTTAGCAGCTTCAGCTTCAGCACGTGCTGCTTGTTCTAATTGCAGCAAGCGATCGCGTTCGGCTTCTGCTTGTTTGCGATCGGTGATATCGATGACGCAGGCGAAACCTTGTTCTGGCGAGTCTTCAAATAAAGCAGCAGCGATAACGACAAATACCCGGCTTCCATCTTTGCGGAAGAATTCCTTTTCGAACGGACTGCAAGATCCGTATAACTCTAATTCTTGCTTTGCTTGTTCTGTTTGTTCCAGGTGTTCTGGAGGTGTCATGTCTCGCC
Source organism: cyanobacterium PCC 7702 (assembly GCA_000332255.1). Classification (GTDB taxonomy): domain Bacteria; phylum Cyanobacteriota; class Cyanobacteriia; order Cyanobacteriales; family Nostocaceae; genus Chlorogloeopsis. Next base: position 2,023,083 of record KB235926.1, read on the forward strand.
AATTCAATTTACCAGCCAATAAATCTTCCTGGTTGTAGCCGACCATTTGTAGAAAAGCGTCATTGGCGTGGGTGATTTTTCCGTTCAAGTCACCGAAAAACACGCCAATAATATTAGAGTCAACAATGCGGCGAAATCGAGATTCACTAGCTCGCAAAGCTATCTCCGCTTGTTTGCGGTCAGTGATGTCAAAATTAATGCCGATCATCTTTAAAGGCTGACCCAGGCGATCGTAAAATACTTTTGCTCTAGCATGAAGCCAGTGAACGCTACCATCTTTCCAAATTACGCGCCAGTCGGTGAAAAGTTCGCCGCTTTGAAGGGAATGGCGTATGTCTGCCTCCGCCTTGGCTAGATCGTCTGGGTGTATCCATTTTTTCCAGTCCTGGTAAGTACCGCCGAATTCACCAGGTTCAAGACCGTATAGAGCTTCTAGCTCTTTTGACCAGGTATTGACATTAGTTTGAATGTTCCATTCAAAACTACCGATTTTGGCAGCAGCTTGAGCTAAATCGAGCCATTCTTGCTTTTTACGCAATGCTGCTTCTGTTTTTCTGTGTTCGGTTACATCTAAAAAGGCGCCGATCACTCCTCGTACAGCGCCACTGTCATCTCGTATTGGTACAGCTTTGCCATAAACCGAGCGCACGTCATTCGGAGCAAAAACTATTTGAAATTCTGCTTCCACATCCTGGTTAGTGCGACCTGCTTTTTGCATCGGTAACTCGGTGACTGGAAGGTCTTGGCCATTTCTTTGAATTTTGAACTCAAAAGGATATTCGCCACTAGCAACAGTTGCGGTCATCAGCGAGCCTGGAGGTAAGCGCAACAGCTCGTACGCAGCTCGGTTTGCTGTCATGTGATGGCATTCGGGATCGCTAGCAATCCAAACAGCAGCTGGAACTGTTTCCATAAAGGTTTCCAGTTCTTGAGCTCGTGCTTTGGCGATCGCTTCACTTTCTCGCAAAGCGGCCTCTACCTGCTTGTGTTTGGTTATATCCGTCAGCATAGCGATGGCGCCAGAAAATTCACCTTGGCTGTTGAGCACGGTGCTAGTAGAAATCACCGTCCAAATTTCAGATTCGTCTTTGTGACGCAAGCGCAAGTCAAATTGCTGTTTTGCTTCCCGAAGATTTTGCTTTTGTTGCTCTAGCCATTGCTTGACTTCCCTTTTTGCCTCCGGATCCATAAAATCAAAAATGGGGCGCCCCAGCATTTGTTCCATGCTGTAGCCGAGCATTTCGGCTAAACACTGATTCACGTATTCAGTCTGACCTTGAGCGTTAAAGATCCAGATTCCTTCATTGGCTGTTTCAAACAAGCGGCGATAGCTGACCTGTAATTTTGCTAGCTCTGCTTCTGATATTTGCCTGGCATTGCGCAGTTGTAAGTTCAATAAACTAATAAATAAGGCTGCTAAACTAAACACAATTAGCTGCCATATTTCTGCTCCACTGCTAAGTAGCAAACAGTTGTAAGGTTGCAAAAAAAAGTAATCGTTAGCAAAAATAGCTAGTACCGTTGCGACTAAACCGGGAGCAAATCCACCATACCAACCACTAAAGACCACAGCAGCAAAAAAAAGTGGTGAAATTTCCAATTTCAGCAGTCGTTCTAACAGTAAACCCACCACCAACGCTAACAAGACTGACAATACTGAGAAACCGTAACGCTGCAGGCGATCGCATTGGATTTTTAACATACTGCTTTGGTATGGTGGCAGTAATTTTTTTATTTTCAACACGAATCTTTATTTTAAAGTTAAATTAGCCAAAAAAACTTGAATTTATTTTTCCTTGTTGGATATAGAACTAGCTAGTTGATTTTATGGCTGCTAGCACCGTTTCTATAGCCCGGTTTTTTTGTGGGTCAACGCCTTGAGCGTATTCTAAAGGAAAGGGAACGTTTATATCCGGTGTCACACCTTTACCCTCCAATCTTTGCTTGTCGTTGACAAATACATTCGCAACTGCTACGTATAGCAAACTACCATCTGGCATGAAAAAAGGACGACCCGCAACCACTGCTCCTGCAGTTTTGGAGCCAATTAAAGGTCCGATGCGATGTTGCTGGAAACCGTAGGCATAAATTTCCTTACTGCTTCTGCTTCCTTCGTTTATTATCATCGCCACCGGTTTTTTCCACTGACTGATATAGGTGTATTTTTTGCCATTGCGGGAAATACTGGTGACGCTTGGTCCTTCCTTGGCTGTAAAGATATTGAGAGAATTAGTATCTCCACCACCCCATCCATCTCTAAAATCTAAAACCAAACCATCTGCATCTTTGAGCCGACCGTAGGTCAATTCTTGTTGCAATTGGTGTTGGTCTTCGTTTGCTGCATGGGACCAGATGTGGATATAACCTATTTTTTTACCTTTTTTTTCGATAACTTCGGTGCTAGCTTGTTCTGCTTCGATAAACATTTTAGTCGCATCCAGGATTTTTGGTGCGATCGCTATTTCTTTTTGGCTGTGGCGATAGGGCGATCGCTGAATCAACATTTTCACTTTTTTACCTTCTTTACCTGCGAAGGATAGAATTGGTTGATACGGACGACCATCTACGCTAATAATTTCGTCACCTACTTTTAGATCTGCTTTAGCTGCTGGGCTACCATCCAAAATAGCGCTAATAAAAGTCTTGCCATTAATTTTTTTAGTAAAGATGCCAATGCCAGTGTATTCTATTTTCCCTTTGGGAAGAAAAATTTTTAATTGCTTTTGTAACTGCGGGCTTCTGGGTGCAAAAATACCTAAAAGCTGGTAATATGCTGGCTCCTGTGGAGTATAGTAGTGGACGTGAGAAGTTCGTAATTCGGAAAGCATTTTGTTAATCACAAGGGCAAATTCCTTTTGAGACCGCGCTTGGGTAGCTTGGGAGCGGTACTTTTCCCGCATTGCTTTCCAATCGACGCCATTAAAATTTGGATCGTAAAAATTCTCGTTTACAGTTTGCCAAATTTGTTCAAAGATTTTCGCTTCTGGTTTTGCCAGTATTTGAGGTAGGGGAGCGATCGACCATAGGAATACTAACACCAAGCAACTGGCGACCATAACCGCCGCTACCTTCAGCAATCCAGACAGTTTGTGTCTTTTCATTAGGATCTCCCGATCGCACTTGCCAAGCGTGCAGCAACTTGTGACAATACTAACGATTTGCCGCGTGGTAATTAAATTCTACGAGTTGTTGTCAGTAACAACTGCAAAGTGATCGCCACAAGCTCTGGTAATCTGAGTTTGTGGAACTGCGACATCTGCGTTACTTTGTGACTTTGCCTGAAGAATTACACTTTGGACGAGCTGCAGAATGCTTGCATATCGTTCAACCTCCTTTGAGGAGGCAAATTCAGCAGTGGGAAGCACAGTTGGGTTTGGAATTATTTCTATGTACGAAAACAAAGGTAGAGTTAACAACCGCAGGTGAAGTATTTCTCAATCAAGTCCAGCAAATTCTCAAACAGCTAGAACACGCAGTGCAATTAGGAAGACAAACAAGTCGTGGTCTGAGGGGACAAATTATTTTTGGTTTTGTTACTTCTGCAGCATATGTATAATGTTTTACCTGCGATTGTGCAAACTTTTCGCACAGGCGTTCCCGATGTGAATTTGGAGCTAGCTGCGCAAGCTGACTACAGACCAGCAATTGCAGTGGTTGCAGGATGACCGCATTCGTGTTGGCTTTGTGAGTCCTCTTGTGTTCGCGAGTCGTTGGTGGTGGCGTTACCAAAAACTCATGCGTTAGTTAATCAACCTCGAGTATCGCTGCGATCGCTTGCGGGTGAACCTTGCCTTGTAGACTTTATGATGTAATTATCAGCCTTTGCCTACAAGCTGATTTTAGTCCCGTGGTTGCTCAAGAAGCTGCTCAAATACAAACCATTGTCAGTTTGGTAGCAGCAGAAATGGGAGTGGCGATCGTCCTTGAGTCCCTGCAAAACCTACAGTGAACGGGGGTGGTTTATAAAGCTTTACAAGAAAAAAACGCTCCAGGTAGTGCTGGCGATGGTTTGGCGACGCCATCACACCTGTGCGACAGTACAACAGTTTTAAAAACCGTCAGGCAGATGACTCTTTATTATTAGCAGTTATGGAGCTAAGCGGACTCGAACCGCTGACCCCCTCAATGCCATTGAGGTGCTCTACCAACTGAGCTATAACCCCACATAGTCCTTTACTAGCTTAGCTAAATTTTTTATTATTTGTCAAGGTCTCTTCTGAGAAACTTGTAGTCAAGACACCTTCAGCAAGTAGTTCATGCAATGCCCCATCAAAAAGTAAACTACCATCATGGCAGCAGCAGCCAGCGCCACTAACAAACCTGCTAGCATCAAAGAGAATTCCTTATTTTCGTAGGCTTTTTCCATTAAATGCAGCGACCAAGCTACGAGCGCTACATCAAACACTAAAATAGGAATCAACATATTTTTTAATATTTCGCAATGCTTCTTGGCCAATATTAACATTGTTTGCAAGAACTGTGGGGAATGCTGGCATGATATTCAAATGGAATCATAGGAGTTTGAGGAGGAAATGCGTACGGGAACTTGACGCTGGTGCAAATAATTTTTTATTTCCTCTACAGTCAATTGTCCGTAGTGTAACAAAGAGGCTAATAAAGCTGCTTCAGCTTTACCTTCGGTGAGTGCGGCGTAGATATGTTGGCAATTACCCGCGCCACCAGAAGCAATCACAGGAATTTGCACGGCTTGAGCGATTGCTTTTGTTAAGTTGAGGTCGTAACCTGCTTGGGTACCGTCTGTGTCCATACTAGTCAGTAGCAATTCTCCTGCGCCTCGCTTTTCTACTTCTTGAGCCCATTTGACTGCGTCTAGGCCTGTGTTTTCTCGTCCACCCCTGATATATACATCCCAACCAGGGTTGTTGGGGTCTTTTCTGGCTTTGGCATCAATAGCAACGACTATACATTGATTGCCGAAGCGATCGCTGGCCCGATTAATGAAATCTGGGTCACGCACCGCCGCCGAATTAATACTAACCTTGTCTGCTCCAGCTCGTAAAAGATTTTTAACATTTTCTAAGGATTGGATGCCGCCACCGACGGTAAGCGGAATAAAGACTTGTTCGGCAGTCCGGTACACAACATCAATAATAATGTCCCGGTCTTCATGAGTTGCCGTAATATCCAGAAATACTAATTCATCTGCTCCGGCTTGGTTGTACACCTTTGCCAGTTCCACCGGATCGCCTGCGTCCTTGAGATTGACAAAGTTAACTCCTTTTACAACTCGTCCCGCATTCACGTCTAGACACGGTAAGATTCTTTTAGCCAGCATGGCAAATTTGTACTCCTAAGTAGTTCCCCGGAACTTAAATTTTAGATTGGCAAGCGTACTTTAAAAAGTGAAAGAAGGTATCTATATTTATGCGGCTTGGCGCGTTTGCTAGTTACCGTTAACAGGAAGTGTAAAAGTAAAAATCGAGACTATGGCAATTATCTCCTCAAAAAAACAGCCTCACGATTCCAGCAAAGAACCAAAACAGCATCAAGTTCCATCGCCAGCACCTGCAAAAAAAAGTATTTTGCAACCCGAAGCTGCTATTGAGGAACAAGGAAAGCAAGAAGAAAGCATGCGACCGCAGCAGTTTGCCGATTATATTGGTCAAAAAGACTTAAAGGATGTACTGGAAATAGCGATAAAAGCAGCTAAATCCAGAAAAGAAGTACTGGATCACTTGCTGTTGTACGGTCCTCCTGGTTTGGGTAAAACCACGATGGCTATGATTTTAGCAGCTGAGATGGGAGTTAATTGCACTCTCACTAGCGCCCCAGCCTTAGAACGTCCCAGAGATATTGTCGGGTTACTGGTGAACCTCAAGCCTGGAGATATCTTATTTATCGATGAAATTCATCGCCTCTCGCGCATGGCAGAAGAAATTTTATACCCAGCCATGGAGGATTATCGCTTGGATATCACTATTGGTAAAGGTTCTAGTGCTCGGACTCGCAGCATCTCCTTATCGAAATTTACCTTAGTGGGAGCAACAACACGGGTGGGGGCGCTGACTTCTCCTTTGCGCGATCGCTTTGGTTTGATTCAGAAGCTGAAATTTTATGAGGTAGAAGAACTCAGTCAAATTATCCAACGCAGCGCTCGCTTGCTCAATACCACGATTACAGAAGACGGCGCCAGAGAAATTGCCAGGCGATCGCGCGGTACTCCCCGCATCGCGAACAGGTTACTCAAGCGCGTACGCGATTATGCTGAAGTCAAATCATTTCAGACAATTACTGAAACTGTAGCAGCAGAAGCACTGCAACTATTTCAAGTCGATCCGTGCGGATTGGATTGGACAGACCGTCGCTTACTCAGCACGATCATCGAACAATTTCACGGCGGTCCGGTAGGATTGGAAACTATCGCAGCAGCTACAGGAGAAGACACTCAAACTATTGAGGAATTATACGAACCATATTTAATGCAAATCGGTTATCTCTGCCGCACCCCCCGCGGTAGAGTAGCTCAAGCTGCTGCTTATAAGCATTTGGGTTTTAAACCGCCCCAGCAGGAGCAGCTGTCATTATTGCAGTGATCCATCTCCAGCAACAGAACCTTTTTTATATTTACTTATGATGGAAATTGGAGAATGTGGGTTTTTCAACAAGGATAGACGTAGGTCGCATCAATGATGAAGTTAATAGCTGTTTTGTTAAGTCTCTTACTTGTGTGGGGGTGCGCTGCAACAACAGTGATGGCAAAATCTCAAAAGCTTAGTATCACTCCCCAGCAATGGCAAAAAGGAAATGAACTAGCAACAGCAGCTTTGGCAGCAACAAGCAAGGGAGATTTTAGCACAGCAGAAAAGTATTGGAGTGAAATCCTCCAGCAATTTCCAGACAATGCAGCAGTTTGGAGTAACCGTGGCAATTCTAGAGTCAGTCAAAATAAGTTACAACAAGCGCTAGCTGATTTTAATCACGCCATCGAACTGGCGCCGGAGATGACAGATTCCTATTTAAATCGTGGCACAGCCCTGGAAGGTTTGGGAAGATGGTCAGAAGCGATCGCTGATTACAATCACATTTTGGAAATCAATCCCAACGATGCAATGGCCTACAACAATCGCGGTACAGCAGAAGCAGGTTTGGGAAAATGGTCAGAGGCGATCGCTGATTACAAAAAAGCAATAGCTCTAGCGCCAAATTTAGTTATAGCCCGTACTAACTATGCTTTGGTTCTATACGAAACTGGTCAAATCGAACCAGCAATTAGAGAAATGAAAAATATTGTCCGCAAATATCCCAATTTTGCTGATGCGCGCGCTGCACTTACAGCTGCTCTTTGGGTAAACGGACACAAAGGCGAAGCGGAAAGTCATTGGGTCGCTGCCTACGGATTAGATCCGCGTTATAAAGATGTTAACTGGGTAAAAAATATTCGCCGCTGGCCTCCCAGTATGGTGAATGCTTTAGAGCGATTTTTGAAACTACAAGCTTAATAATTCTTCAATTTTGCCCGGACTCAACTGCTGAACGTTATCTAACACTACTACTGCTCCTGCTTGCTGCAAGGTTTTGGCATATCCATCACGTCTAGTGGCAGTTTCTTGGACGTGGGGTGGTAAAACTCCCACGCCTATCCAAAGGCGATCGCCGCACAGCGAGCGGGCTTTTTCCACAGTGTACATATCAGCTACCGTATCTCCTACATACACTACAGGTGTGTTTTTGTCAAGACCATCTTCCAAGAGGCGGACAGTAGCAAAAAGTCCGGTAGGATCCGGTTTACCGGGAGCGTCTTCCATAGCGATCAAAACAGGTGACTGCAAACCAAGACGACGTTGCAAAACGTAGTTAGCAGAAGCACGAGTAGCACCGCTAAAAAATCCCCACCTCATTCCAGCTAATGTCAGCTGTTCCAAATAGCTAGGTTGTAATAACAAAGGTTCGTCGCAAATATAACCTGTAAATTTTTCTGGGTCTGTACCTCGATAACGCGCTTGAAAAAAAGCAACAATATCTTTGTAGTCCAGTTGCAATTGTTGGCGCGATCGCCCTTGAGCTTCAAAGTAACGATAAATTAATTCTTGAGATGCTTCCCAATCATTATTCCAAACACCTTCAGACTTCAACAGATCTATATCTACAGAAGTTGGACGGTAGGCATTTGCCGTGAAATACTCTACCGTATCTGCGATCGCTCGTCGATAGGAACAGCTCACGTCCCGTACAACACCATCAATATCAAAAACTACAATTGCATTCATGAGTGCTGAATTCCTTTTTTGTTACCCACCTTTGTATTCCGGTATCCTGATCCGACGCTACAAGCGCTTTTTTGCTGATGTAGAACTGGCCTCCTCTGGACAGGTAGTAACAGCACATTGTCCAAACACCGGACCCATGACAGGAGTTTGTATTCCTGGTAGTCCGGTACAACTTTCCAAAAGTAATAGTAAAAACCGGAAATTAGCTTACACCTGGGAAATGATTCAACTAAATAATAATAACGAGTCAACGTGGGTGGGAGTCAATACCGCCCTTCCCAATCGAGTAATTAAGCTAGCCCTACAAAAGAATCTTTTCCCGGAATTGGGCAAGTATAATCAAATTTATAGTGAAGTGGTCTGCGGGCAAAATCGCAAAAGCAGAGTCGATTTTTTTCTGTCTTCAAGTCCAAAAGCCCATCCCAATTCACCTCAACTAACGCCAGATTTAGATAGTAACACAACAGCACTAGCATCCATCTCAACCAACAATGATTTCCTATTAATTAACGACAATCGCCCCATTTATTTAGAAATTAAAAACACAACTTGGGCACAAGGAAAAGTAGCTTTATTTCCCGACACAAAAACCATAAGAGGACAAAAACACCTGCGAGAATTGATGGCCCTGTTACCTCATAATCGCGCCGTGATGCTTTACTTTATCAATCGAGGTGATTGCGACGAGTTTGCTCCTGGTGATAGCGCCGACCCAGTATATGGTAAATTGCTACGAGAAGCATTAGCCCTAGGTTTAGAAGTTTTACCCTGTCGGTTTGAAATTTCCCCGATTGGTATTCGCTACCTCGGCTTAGCAAAACTCAAAATTTAATCAAAAGAGCTTCTAGATTCTAAATACTTATTTCTGAACCAACCGCGATGAAAAATGTGTCAGTATAGATTTAAGAGCTAGTTATCATCAAGCACTCACCTCAGAGTATTAATTGATATGAAAATCAGAACTATTACAACAGGAATATTATTGCAATCGCCTCAAGAAACCAAGAAAATTCAACGGGCCGCTGAATTCAACCAGCAAGCAAGATATTTATTTGAACAAAACGGATACACGGTACAAACAACGAGAATAGCTACCAACTCCTGGGAAGAATACCTACAAGGACTATCAGAGCATGAAATTATCAACCAAGTTCAAACAATCGAACAAGTTTGTCAAGAACTAGATATTCACTTTTTCAATATAGGTGATGCCAGAAAACCTCAAACAATAGCATTGATTCCGAAAATTAATAAAAATACTTCTATTATTTACGCTTCTAGCAAACTCGCAGACCACAAGAGCGGTATCAACTTTGCAAACACTTGGGAATCTGCAAAAGCAATCAAACGCATTTCTCAAGAAACTGAAAACGGTTACGGGAATTTTCGCTTTTGTGCTTGGGCGAACTGCAAACCAGGTATACCATTTTTCCCCACTGCTTTTCATGAAGGTGAAACTTCTTTTGCTATTGGAATAGAATGCAGTGATTTGGTGATGGAAGCCTTTTCTAAATCTCAAAACGATGTAGAAATGGCAGAGAAAACCCTGGAAAACCGGTTAGCGGAAGAACTCAAACCCCTGTCAGATCTCGCTGAGAAAATATCCAGAAAATTTGCTATCAAGTACAGAGGTATCGATACATCCTTAACATCACCCCTGGATAAAAAAGAAAGTATTGCTTTTGCTTATGAAAAACTGATGTCAGGAAAGTTTGGTCACCAAGGAACGCTGTTTATTTCTGGTATGTTGACTCGAGTTTTGAAAAATGTACCAGTTAAAATTTGTGGTTATTCTGGTTTAATGCTTCCTGTTTGTGAAGACGTCGGTTTAGCAGCAAGGGCTAACGAACAAACCTTTGATATTACTAATTTATTATTATATTCGGCAGTCTGTGGCTGTGGTCTTGATACAGTACCGATTCCTGGTGATGTCACTATAGAAAAAATTGCAGCTATCTTAATCGATCTGGCAACATTAGCTATTAAATTAGATAAACCTTTGTCAGCGAGGTTATTTCCGATACCTGGAAAGAAAGCTGGGGAAATGACAGCATTCAATTCCCCTTATTTAGTAGATTGTAGAATCTTTGCCGTGAACTGAGTTAGTTTGGTAAAAGAGTTAATCTCGGGAATTAATCATTAACTATCCATCAACAAACTTGGAGAAGTTAGCACAAAAACATCTCTGGTACCTATACCATCATCTATGGGTTTAATGGGGGTAGTAAAGTGAAAGAATTCGTGGTCATTGATTAAAAGCAGTTCTCCAGGATAGAGAATTTTGCTAAACACTGGTTTTTCTTTTTTGTCAGTGTATAAATGAGTTTCTCCTCCTTGAATGTTGTGTCTGTCTACAGAGAAGATACCAATAAAATCGGTACCATCTCTGTGAATACCTTCCGGTGCTGGATTGCCAAAATTATCGGGTGCACAAGTAGTTCTGATCTGATGCACTCCTATTTCTGCTTCTGGATGGAGTTTACAAGAATCGCTAAATGCTATAACTAGATTTTTAAAAAAATCCTGTTGTATAAGTTCATCATCTAGTTCTGCAAACTCTCTTTTCACATCGCCTAAAAGGGGATTATAATCTTTACTTTGGAAAAGATAACCATGAGGCAGCTTGATAAGTTTATCTCCAGAAACTATAAAACGCGATAATTTTCTATAGCGATATTTACCTTTAATGTAAGGATCGACAGGTAAGTTTTCAAAAAATGGTTTGAAGTTTTCTGGATTGATGGAATTTACCTTTCTAAGGGTAAATAGAAAGGCATATTCCAATTCTGTCGATCCTAGTACTTTTTGCATAGGAATTACCTCCTCGCATGTAGAAGCACTCCCAGGGTTAAAGACTGGGAGGCTTATTAATTCTACTCCTAGTCTAGGCGATTTTTATTAAATTGTCGTTAATTAGACTACAGAAAATGTCATTTTATGGTATATAAATGCTGCCAATTAATATGAAGTTATCTTAAGCGAAATTTCTGCTGAAATTTAGTAATCATTTATACGGTAAAATAGAAGTCTGTTTTGATACTTAAAACCCGCCTTGCCAAGGAAAAGAAACTAATATGAAAAAAATATTAATGAAAAGAGAAAAACATATTGGCCACAGTCAGCAAATTTTTTTATGGCGAGGAATAGGTGAAACAAGAGTACTGTAGCTGTCCGCGTTTGCAGGAAGGAAAATTGACAAAGATGGTCTTGGAGGTTGTGGAGTGCGGGCAAAGACAGGGTTTCTACAAACTAGTTATGATGGTTAACACCACTTACTTAAAGTTAAAAACGAATTCAAGTATGAGCAAAGGTACACTTTTTGACAAAGTTTGGGACTTGCACGCAGTTGGTACGCTTCCTTCAGGACAAACGCAATTATTTATTGGCTTGCACCTGATTCATGAAGTTACCAGTCCCCAAGCCTTTGCTATGCTGCGGGAGCGAAATTTAAAAGTGATGTTTCCAGAGCGGACGATCGCCACAGTAGATCACATAGTGCCAACAACCAACCAGGTGCGACCGTTTGCGGATACGTTAGCGGAAGAAATGATGCAGGCGCTAGAGCGCAACTGTCGAGAAAATAACATCACCTTTTATAATATCGGTTCTGGCAGTCAGGGAATCGTACACGTTATTGCTCCAGAGTTAGGACTGACCCAACCGGGAATGACGATCGCCTGCGGAGATAGTCATACTTCTACCCACGGAGCATTTGGAGCGATCGCGTTTGGAATTGGAACCAGTCAAGTTCGGGATGTTCTTGCTTCCCAGACCCTGGCTTTATCAAAACTGAAAGTTCGCAAAATAGAAGTCAACGGCGATCTCCAACCCGGCGTTTACGCCAAGGATGTCATCCTGCATGTTATCCGTACCCTTGGAGTCAAAGCAGGAGTGGGATACGCTTACGAATACGCAGGTAGCACCTTTACACAAATGAACATGGAAGAGCGGATGACAGTTTGTAACATGTCTATCGAAGGTGGTGCTCGCTGCGGTTACATCAATCCCGATAACGTTACCTACGAATACCTCAAAAATAGAGATTTTTCTCCTCGAGGAAGAGATTGGGACAAAGCTGTAGCCTGGTGGGAATCACTCTGTAGCGATCGCGATGCAGAGTACGATGATGTAGTGGTTTTTGATGCTGCAGAAATTCCTCCCACCGTCACGTGGGGAATTACTCCCGGTCAGAGCATAGCAGTCGACCAGCTCATACCTTTTCCCGAGCAATTATCCCCAGAAGAACGCCCATTAGCTGAAGAAGCTTACAACTACATGAACTTTACTCCTGGTCAACCGCTGCAAGGTACTAAAGTCGATGTATGCTTTATAGGTAGCTGCACAAACGGAAGAATCAGCGATTTGCGAGAAGCTGCCAAAGTTGCCAAAGGACGTCGCGTTGCTCCCGGAGTCAAAGCCTTTGTGGTTCCCGGTTCCGAACGGGTAAAAAAGCAAGCAGAAGCTGAAGGACTAGACGAAATTTTCATCCAAGCAGGATTTGAATGGCGTCAACCAGGATGTTCGATGTGCTTGGCAATGAACCCAGATAAATTACAAGGGCGACAGCTAAGCGCTTCTTCTTCCAATCGGAATTTTAAAGGTAGACAAGGTTCAGCCTCCGGTCGCACTTTGCTGATGAGTCCAGCAATGGTTGCAGCAGCAGCTGTCAAGGGCGAAGTATGTGACGTACGCGAGTTGTTGTCAAAATAGTTGCACAAGACAAAAATTTTATGGTCAGTGAAATTAAAGTAGTCTCCGGACGCGGAATTCCCTTAGTGGGAAACGATATTGACACAGACCGGATCGTTCCGGCTCGTTTTTTGCGCTGCGTTACTTTTGATGGCTTGGGAAAACACGTGTTTGCTGACGATCGCGCTTTGTGTGCAGGTCAGCATCCCTTTGACCAACCCCAATATCAAGGTGCAAAAATCTTGGTCGTGAACCGAAATTTTGGCTGTGGTTCCTCCCGGGAACACGCACCCCAAGCGATCGCAAAATGGGGTATCCAAGCACTAGTAGGTGAAAGTTTTGCAGAAATATTTTTTGGTAACTGTGTAGCCATAGGTATTCCCTGCGTCAGTGCAGATGCAAGCACTGTCCAACACTTGCAACAGCTATTGGTGAGCGATCCCCAAAAATTGGTAACGGTGAACTTAGAAACCATGCAAGTACAATGCGGCGACTTTGAAGCTGCGATTTTTATGAGCGAAGGTGCTAAAAATATGTTTATTTCCGGTACTTGGGACGCCTGCGGTCAATTAGTAGCTCGCGCCGCCCAAATTCGAGCCACTGCTGCCAAATTGCCATACTTAAATTGGAGTTCCACAACAAGCGCATCCAGTATCAACAATGAACGATGATCGTTATTATTATGGGCGTAGCCGGTTCCGGTAAGACAACAATTGGAAAAATGCTGGCAAAGTACTTGCAGTGGGAATTTTGTGACGCCGACGATTTCCACTCTCGCAGCAACATACAGAAAATGCAACGCGGCATTCCTCTAAATGACGGCGATCGCCTACCCTGGCTGCAAAATATACAAGCAGCAATCAAAAAATGGCTGGAAGAAAACCGCAATGTCGTACTTGCTTGTTCCGCCCTCAAAGCTAGCTACCGCCAGTATCTTTTCGTTGGTGATGAACGCATCAAATTAGTTTATCTTCAAGGTTCCTTTGAGTTAATTCAAAAACGCCTGCACCAACGCCAAAACCACTTTTTACCTGAAAAACTCCTCCCCAGTCAGTTCGATACTCTAGAAGAACCACAGGAAGATGCTATCTGGGTAGATATTTCCGCTTCCCCCGAGCTAATTGTCTCCAATCTCGCTCAGAGTTTGGCAGCTAGTTAAGTTTTCTGATTTTTATCGTCATCTCCCAGCATTTTGAGCAATCTTCTTGCTACTAACAAACCTACTACTCCCGCACCAACCACTTCTGCAGCCTGTACCACTTTTTTGCCGACATTTTGGTTATGGAGATATTGCTGGAAAATTTCTTCTCTTAGCCATTGCGCGGTCGCTTTCAAGTCGTGAATTGGTGTTGGTAACAAAGTTAAATACGTGGCTTGACGAATCAGATGAGCAGTTTCACCTTCCAGTTCCAAAGTATTGAAAAGATTAGCTGCAGCTGAGTTTAATCCTAGCTTGAGCAGAGTTCCGCGGATATTCACTTCCACCGGTTGCAGTTCTCCTCCCAAGGCGATCGCTTTTAAATTCCGAGCAATGGTAGCTGCCTGCTGGTAAGCTACTTGAGCAGTAGGAGGAAAAGACGAGCCTGCAACTACTGCGCAATCCCCACCGGCAAAAACTTCTGGAAAATCGGGAAGTTGCAAGGTTTTGGTAACTTGCAGGCGACCGTGTTTGTCTTTGCGATCTGGTGGAATCGCCAAGTCTTTAATCACAGGATGGGTAGCAGTTCCTGCTGTCCAAATAGTAGTTGCTGTTGGCAAGGTTTCGGTGCGATCGCCGCGCTGATATTCCACAGCGTGAGGACGAACAGCAGTTACTTCTACCCCCGCAAGTATTTCTACTGGTACGGCGCGTTTTTGCAACTGTGTCTCGGCGATAGAGCGCAGGGGATCGTTGATATCACCCTTGAGAATTTCCTGACCGTGATTGAGCAGTACCACGCGGATTTCTTGGGGATTTCCTCGTAAGGCCCGATACCAATGCGGGAGGAAATCAGCTAAAGTGGCCGCCATTTCCACACCAGAAGGACCGCCACCAACTACTGCAACTGTTAGTAGCTGCAGGCGTTGCTGCGGATCTGCAATTTGCAGGGCACGTTGCAAACAATCTCGCAAGTGGCGATCGATAGCGATCGCATCTTGTTGTGTCCGAAAAGGTAAGGTATGAACTTGTGCACCTTCTGTACCAAAATAGCCCGTAACGCTACCCAAAGCTAAAACTAAATTGCTGTATTGATAGCTATTTCCCGAAACTAAATTAACTTTTTGATTCTGTAGGTCAACCGCTTCAACTGTGTCCTGAACAAAAATAATGCCACTATCACAAAGTAATTCTGAAAAACGCGGTATTACCTGAGGCGCCTCCATTTGTCCACTAAAATATTCGTACAGTAACGGCTTAAAACAAAAGCGATCGTTTTGATCGATTAAAATTACAGAGCGAGGATAATGGGAGTGAGCTAAATGTAATGCCGTAAATAAACCAGTGAAGCCTCCACCCAAAATCACTGTTTGATAAACTGAATTGCTCACGCTCGTACTCCTAATTTCTAAAGTTTTTTGCCAAAGTTTTTGGTGAGGAAAAAACTGGAAAAATTAAGATAATTTCCTCCTTTCTTTGAGAAATTTTTATATTAATAAAAAAAGGAAAATTAAAATAGCGCTGAGAACAATAGCAAATGCGATCGCGTATTCAACTCGACGACTAAAAAATCCCACCGCCGCCACTAAGGCGATCGCCAAAGTAACGATGCTTATATACTGTTCTGTTTGCAAGCCTTTAGCAATCAGCGGATCCTTTTGAGTACCTGGTGGGGGTGCTTCCCGAATGGCGCTGGTGGGGAACGAAAGTTTTCCTAATAGTGACGTTTTTTGTCTGGATAGCATACACCTTACTCCTGCAAAAACTTCTACCAAATGTACAAAAGTGAAAACAAAATTACCCAAATTCCATCCACAAAGTGCCAAAACAAAGTAGTCGCATCCACAGCCAATTGACCCTTGTTGTCATTACCTCGCCTCCAAGAACGAAAAAACATCAGTAACTGCAAAACCACGCCGGCGAGAACGTGTAAACCGTGAAAACCCGTTAGCAGGTAAAATGTTCCCCCCACTAATCCCGCAGTCAGACTAAAATCAAGGTTCTTCCACTCCATCGCCTGACCGATTAAAAAATAAATTCCCATTCCAGAAGTAGTCAGCCACAACCAGCGAAATTTCTTCAGTTGACGACGCTTGAAAGCCCGTTCTGCTAGCTGAATAACAAAACTGCTAGAAAGCAACACGATCGTATTGAAAATCACAAACCCGGACAACCGCGGTCCGGAAACGCCAGGCGGTAACCAATCGGGATGCGTCAAGCGCAAAGCTATGTAGGTAAAGAAAAACTGAGAAAAACAACACTCTCTGATAGCAAAAATACGGTCAAGCCGAACATCCCCTTGCCGTGCTCGTCACCAGCGCGTCCACCGCTAATCGGCATAAAGCGCTGCAACCACCTTGGAAAGCGCTTGATCCACCGCTCGAAACGTATGGGACTTTCATCTATATGAATGTGTTTGACCACGACTGTGACTTTGCTCCTCAAAGAAAAAAGTAACTTTTGAGACACTCTTGTGGAGAAACTGCACCCGCAATCAACTACCTTCTTCCCCAACCGGTTCTATAACTGCTACTTTCGGATCGCCGTAATCGTAGGGCGGTCTTTTCACAATCGGAATTTCCTCAAAATTTTCTACTGGAGGCGGTGAAGAAGTGACCCACTCTAACCCAGTTGCATGCCAAGGATTGTTTGTAGCCTTAATTCCTTGCGACCAGGAAACCACCACATTAGCAATAAAAGGTAGCACTGATACACCCAGCACAAATGCTCCCAAACTGGCAACGATATTCCATCCCTGATACCGTCCATCATAGGAAGAAATGCGACGCACCATTCCCTGCAAACCCAAGGGATGCATAGGAAAAAAGGCAAGGTTAGCACCTATCAAGGTCAGCCAAAAGTGCAACTTGCCCCAACCTTCAGCGTACATGCGCCCGGTAATCTTGGGAAACCAAAAGTAAAGTGCCCCAAAAATTGCCATTGTAATTGTGTTGTAGACAACGTAGTGAAAGTGTCCCACCACAAAATAGGTGTTGTTAACGTGTAAATCAAATGGCACCGCTGCTAGCATCACGCCGGTAATACCAGCAAATAAAAACATCACCACACCTGCTAAAGCAAAGAGCATGGGTGTTTCCAGGTGCAACTTACCTTTCCAGACCGTGGCTGTCCAGGCAAAAACTTTTATACCCGTAAACACGGCCACAAACATGGAGGAAACCATAAAAGTCAGCCGCATCCAACCAGGTGTAGCGCTAGCAAACATGTGATGCACCCAGACAAAAGCACTAACAATAGCAATGCCAAAGGAAGCAAGAGCTACCGAGCGATAACCAAATAAAGGATTGCGACTAAAGGCGGGAATAATTTCTGAGAAAATACCAAAGGCAGGCAAAGCCATTACGTAAACCGCAGGATGAGAGTAAAACCAAAATAAATGCTGGTAGATAATGGGATCGCCGTTTTCTAAGGGTTTGAAGAAGTTTGTCCCTAACGCGAGGTCGAAAAACAGCAAAATCAAACCGCCAGTTAAAGAAGGTAAGCAAAATAACTGCAAAATCTGGGCGCTCAAAACTGTCCAAACAAAAACAGGCATGCGGAAGAAGGTCATTCCAGGCGCCCGCATCCAAACAATGGTAGTAACAAAATTAACTCCACCCAAAATCGAGGAAATGCCCAGGAGCACTAAACTTACAATCCAGATAAATTCGCCGTTGATGAATTGACCAGAAGAAGTTTGCAGGCTAATTGGCGGATAAGACCACCAACCAGATTGAGCTGTTCCATCAGGTAAAAAGAAGCTTGACAGTAGCAAGATACCTGCTGGGGGAATTATCCAAAAAGCGATCGCGTTCACAAGCGGAAACCCCATGTCGGACGCACCAATCATCAGCGGTACCAAGTAGTTAGCAACACCAGCAAGACAGGGAATAATCCACAGAAAAATCATTACTGTGCCGTGTAAGGTAAACAGACCATTATAAAGCGGGCGATCGACCACATTTAACGCCGGAGTGAGCAATTCCGCCCGAATCAACATTGCCAAAAGCCCACCTATCAGAAAAAAAATAAAAGTCGTAAATATGTACTGAATACCTATAACTTTGTGGTCAGTACTGAAACTAAAGTAACGCCGCCAATTTTGCTTTGCAGGCAATTTGCTGGCAATACTCAAATCATCTGTCATTTATTACTTTCCTTCTAGGTATAATTTTTAAACGACCCAGTCCGCCAACCACTGTTGAGTAAAGTTTTCTCAGACTGAGCACCTGCAGAAAATGCAGGATTAACTGCAGTTTTTTTCTGTTGCTGAGTAGCTTGCTCGAGCCAGTGAGAATAAGCCGTGGGTGATTCTACATAAACATCTGCTTCCATCAAGGCAAAATAAGTACCGCTAAACTGGGAATCCCGCAACCGGTATTTCCCCGTGCGGTTGGGCGTCAGTACCAAAGTAATGGTGCGCGCAGGGATAATATCTTGCTTAACGCGGAACTCAGGTACGTAAAATCCGTGAATTACATCCTGCG
Source organism: cyanobacterium PCC 7702 (assembly GCA_000332255.1). GTDB lineage: Bacteria > Cyanobacteriota > Cyanobacteriia > Cyanobacteriales > Nostocaceae > Chlorogloeopsis. Next base: position 2,041,625 of record KB235926.1, read on the forward strand.
AATGCAATACCAAACGAACACTGCGGTGCACGGGTAGGTGTAATTCATTGCTCGTGATATTGTTGGGATAGCGAAAAGACCATACCCATTGCTTGGCGATAACTTCGATTTGCTCAACAGCGGGTTTGGCTTGATTTTGCACAGTTTGGGCAACAGCAGGTTCTTGTAGATGTAAATGTACTACTGGTGTCAAACCGAGGATTTGCAATCGCTCGTAAATGTCATAGCTTTGGAATGCAATCCACAATACCAGTACCGTCGGAACTGCTGTCCACAGAATTTCAATTCTGGCATCACCCCTGGAAGGATGACCTTCGCTGTAGTCTCCTGTGGGTGCGCGAAAAAAAAGTATTGAATACAATATAATTCCTATAACTCCAAGAAAGATAAAAGCTCCTACCGCAACTAAAAAGCTAAATAAGCGATCGACCTGTTCAGCTTCGGCAGTAGCTGCTACAGGCATCCACGTGTAGGCTTGCTGGCCAAACCAGTGACTGGCAACAACAATGGCTGCGATAAAAATACCCAGTAGCAAAGTTTCAAAAAGCGTTAGCATCATAATCTGTATAAAACTTAGTGCTTTTTTTGAGTTATTTCAGCAGCAAGTTAGGATTTTTTCCTTGTCTGAGTAGCCCTGCAGCTGTGTTGTGAATTCCAAATTCATCTCCCAATTGTGCTCCCAAAGTTCCGTGGACGTAGAGAATTCCTAACATGGCAATACCTACTATTAAGTAAATCCACTGAGCATGTCGGGAAGCGCCTTGACGCCAGCGATAGCGCAGTAAACCCCTCCACACTGTCATGACCGCAAAAATTGCCAACACTAAAACCCCGCCTACTCCGTGTAAGAGCATATTTGCACCCGCTGGCAATCCCCAAGCACTCTTTTCATCCGTAGGAGGGTCAGCAAGCATAATCTCGAAAAAGCCTGCTGCTACTGTTAAAAATGTGACTGTTGTTGCAGCAACAAGATTGTACCAGCCAACATCAAACAAACCTGAGCGAATCGCAGTCAAACCTAAAAATTTAAATATGGGTTTTTCTAAGGGAAACAGCATCCCGGCAAGATCGAAGATAATAGCAACGATGAACAATCCCAACGTTAGATGTACTAGTTGTGGGTGAATGGGAATTTGGTAGGGAAGTCCGTTAGCACCCAACTTCAGTCCCAACTGCTCGACGAGTTGCGAGTTCATCTGATGACCCCCTGTTTCATTGCTTCCACCACTGGTTCCACGTGCAATCCGTACACCCAAACCAACTTGCTTCCCAAATACATTTGCAATGACACCAGACACACCAAAAACGCTGCCAAACCCATATAAGCAGGCGGAATCTTGATAGGGTTGCGAGCGCGAATAACAACAAAGCGCCAAGCTGTAATGGCAACAACGATTGCTGAAAGCGACCATCCCAACACTGTATGCAGGTTCAGTGTTCCTTGAGCTGCTGCATAAGGTCTAGCAATGCCCGCTTCAAACTGTCCAAAAACAATCGCCACAAAAATAGCGATCGCCGCCACAAACATATTCCAAAAGCTCACTTCCAATAAACGTCGGTTGCGAGTCAAATACCCTACCACGTCACAAAAAAATGAAAAAAATACCATTGCGATCACAAAGTGAACGACTATGGGATGAATGGGATCGGGATACGGTAAATTCTCGCTATTTAGTGGCAAAGCAGGCATTGTTTTCTCCTTCTTGCGTACAAGCAATAAATTGGAATGGGCTTGTCAAATTTCACTTATCTGTGCTCCTGCATTGTTTCATGAATTCCCCTTTCGCCTTGTTAATAACTATTTGCTTAAAATTGGCTACCAATATATCTATCTATAGGTTGATATGAACAAAAATACTAATTATTATCGCTTTACTTTTTTATCTTTTCTGCAGACATACCAAAGACACATAATTGCCACAAAAATGTCAAATTCAGGTAAAAATCAGGAAATAGAACTTGATAAAATCACAAGATTAAAAATATATAATAGTTAACAGTTATGAAATGATAATGAAAATTATCTAATACTTAAGAAATATTAAGCTGATTAAGACCTGAGATAGAAGCGATCGCTGCATGCAAATTCCTACATTAAGCACAGTCCACATAACGCCCGCTCTCAGCTTTCTGATTGGCAGCTAATTGATAACTGCATACAGTTCTTAATTAGTAGCAAGCACACTTTGCGCTGAGCGCCAACTACCTAAAGTTCCAGTGTGGAGAGTTGGTATAAAAACAACTTACACAATTGAAAATAAAATTGTTAGTCTTAAAATCAGTTACTTATAAAATGAAAACTATACAAGTAAAAACAACTGGAAGTATCAGATTAACGGTAAAAGATGCGGATGGCAGCCAATAATTTTACACACAAGAACTGGGATTTCAATTGCTCTCAGATACAACCATACAAGAAAACAACTGTTACGAATTAAAAGGCATTACTTCCTTAAACATTCGCATCGTTACCTTACAGCTTGGTGACGAACAAATCGAATTGATGGAATATCTCAATGTTCAAGGTAGACCAATTCCGAAAGATTCTCAAAGCAACGATTTATGTTTTCAACACATGGCCATTTTAGTTAGTGACATGAATCGAGCTTACACTCACCTGCAAACTTTTGAAGTTGAATCTATCTCGGTTGCACCACAAACAATACCACCAGAAAATCAAACTGCTGCCGGTATGCAAGCTTTCAAATTCAAAGACCGCGATCGCCACAATCTAGAACTAATTTTGTTTCCTCCCGGTAAAGGCCAATCCAAATGGCATCACGCTTGCAAGCACTTGTTTTTGGGAATCGATCACAGTGCGATTGTTGTCTCCAGCACAGAGCAAAGCTTGCACTTTTACCGCGATCTTTTAGGACTGCAAGTTAAAGACAGTAGCTTTAACTGCGAAGAAACGCAAGCTCGACTTGATAATTTAACAGGTGCTAAGGTAAAAGTGACAGGACTGCGACCTGCTCACCAGGGATTGGGAATTGAACTACTAGAATATGTTGCTCCTGCAAACTCTCATCCCCAATCAAGACAGTGGAAAATTACCGATATTGGACACATGCAAGTAGAACTCTTTGTCGATGATATCGAGCAGGTACCAAAGGTACTACAGCAAAACAAAATTGAGTTCCTACCATTCCACCAAGGTTATCTAGTCAAAGACCCTGATGGACACGCAATGCTATTAAAGCAAAATAAAAAAATATCCTTGCAAAGTTAGACATAATCCAGCGCTGGTTGTTGCACTACCGGCCAAATCACAAAAACATATTGCAACCCGCCCCAAAAGAGACGGGTTAGCGATGTTATTTTGCTTCCTGAGTTTTCGAAAGCTAGCGTTTCACTGCCAAATATAGATAAGGATAAATAGAATAACCCAAATCACATCAACAAAGTGCCAAAACAAAGAAGTAGCATTGACTCCAAAGTGCCCGGAATCATAGTTGCCTGGAATAAAGGAACGTACAAGAATAATAAGTTGTAACAGTATACCCGTCAGAACATGCAAACCGTGAAAACCTGTCAGCAGAAAAAACATTCCACCAAAGGCGCCGGAAGTCAAGCTAAATTCAAGGCTGCTCCATTCTACAGCCTGTCCGTACAGAAAGTAACTTCCCATTGCCATGGTTAATAAAAGATAAAGGCGAAAACCCCACAAGTTATCACGGTGGAGAGCGCGTTCTGCAAGGTAGATAATAAAGCTACTAGCAACAAGTACTACCGTGTTGATTGCAGGTGCTGCAATTTCTAATCCTGAAACTCCAGGCGGTAACCAATTGGGACTTGTTGTCCTATAAACAATATATCCTGCAAAAAAGCTCAGGAAAATAATGCTTTCAGACAACAGGAACACGATGAAGCCAAACATTTTGTTGTCTTCTTCATCATGGGTGTGTTCTGAATAATGCAGTTGCAAATCTTCTGAAGTAATGTGACTATCCATTGGTTGAGCTTTTACAGTTGCAGACAGACAAAAGTAGAACCGGAAGATAAGGTGTAGTTGTATGTTGTGTTGTTGGCTGAAATTATTACTGATGAGTCTTAGCAGTTAGGGTCTCTAATTTGCCATAGCCATAGGGTTCGCTTTTGACAACAGGAATTTCTTCAAAGTTCTCAATCGGAGGTGGAGAAGAAACTTCCCATTCCAATCCAATCGCTTGCCACGGATTATTGGGTGCTTTCTCACCAATTGTCCAAGCACCAATCATGTTGAGAATGAACGGTAGTGTGGATACTCCTAATAAGAATGCGCCAATACTTGCAACTATATTCCAAAATTCATACCCTGCATCTGGTGCATAGGAAGCAACTCTGCGCAACATACCCTGCAATCCTAATGGATGCATGGGAAAGAAGTTCAGGTTGGTACCGATGAATGCTAAAGCAAAGTGCAGCTTACCCAAACCTTCGTAGTACATACGTCCGGTCATCTTGGGGAACCAGTGATAGATAGCTGCAAACATGCCCATCGTCACGGTACCGTAAAGAACATAGTGAAAGTGACCGACAACGAAGTAGGTATTGTTAACGTGAATATCCACGGGTACGGAGGAAAGCATAATGCCTACAATACCTGCAAATACAAAGAACACCAATCCACCTAAGGCAAATAGCATGGGGGTGTTTAGCCGCAATTTCCCACCCCAAATAGTGGCAACCCACGCAAAGACTTTGATGCCCGTAGGTACAGATACTAGCATTGTTGTGAGCATGAAAACCATCCGCATCCAAGCCGGGGTACTGCTAGCGTACATGTGGTGTACCCAGACGATCGCGCTGACTGCAGCAATTAACAGTGATGATACGGCAACTACTTTGTAGCCAAATAGAGGTTTGCGAGCGTAGACTGGGAATATTTCTGAGAAAATACCAAATACAGGCAGAATAATCACGTAAACAGCAGGGTGGGAGTAAAACCAGAAGTAGTGCTGAAACATGATTGGATTGCCACCGTTAGCAGGATTAAAAAAGCCTGTGTTTGCCGTTAGGTCGAGTAGCAGCATCACTGCACCTGCTGTCAGAGCTGGCAGTCCAAACAACTGGATAATCTGAGCGCTAAATACTGCCCAAACAAATAGAGGCATGCGGAAAAAAGTCATCCCCGGTGCGCGCATCTTAACAATGGTGGTGACAAAGTTTACTGCCCCCATAATTGAAGAAACACCTGAAATTGCCACCGCTAGCAGCCAAATTACTTGTCCGTTAATCAAGTTACCTGTGGGATTTTGCAAACTAACTGGCGGATAAGACCACCAACCAGCTTGAGCTGGACCACCAGGGATAAAAAAACTTGCCATCAAAAGAATTCCCACTACAGGTACCATCCAAAAGGCAGCAGCGTTGAGGCGGGGAAAAGCCATGTCACGCGCGCCTATCATTAATGGTACGAGGTAGTTAGCAAGACCAACCAAGGATGGAAATGTCCACAAAAACAGCATGATCGTGCCATGCATGGTGAACATACCATTATAAATGGTGCGGTCGACCAAATCGGATTCTGGGGTCATCAGCTCTCCCCGCATTACCATTGCTAAGATGCCACCGACAAGAAAGAAGATGAACGAAGTTACCAGATATTGAATGCCAATAACTTTGTGATCGGTGCTAAAGCTAAAGTATCGCTTCCAATTCCCTGGAATAGGGTGATGAAGTTGCTCGGCTGCAATACCAATATTTTCAATGGAAATGTTCGTCATTGCCTTGTTTCCTTGTCACCAGGATAGTTAACCACAGGAGGTTCTGCAGGAGCAACTGTCGCCCAACCTGTGGGTAATGATTGATTTACTTTTGCAGCGTACTCAGAAGCAGCTTGATTGAATGCAGGAGATGGCCTGTAAGTTGCAGCTGTGGCAAGCCATTGCTGGTAATCTTCTGGCGATTCAACCACTACATCTGCTTGCATGGTTGCAAAGTATGTACCGCTGTATTGGGAATCAGTGAGTCGATATCTACCAGGACGAATAGGGGTGAATTCAATGTTAATAGTTTCGTTGGGAACTATATCTTGCTTGACTCGAAACGCAGGAATGTAGAAACCGTGCAGAACATCCTCCGATCGCAGTGTCAAACGTACTCTGCGATCGCAAGGTAGGTGCAATTCGGTACTGGTAATGTTTTTTTGAGTGGAGGTTTCACCTGTGAACAACTGCTGCTGCGGATAACGGAAAACCCAAGCCCATTGTTTGGCAACAACATCAATTTGCTCTACATACTCTGAATTCGATGCTATAGGGAAAAGATGCTGTGACGCGGTAAGTTTTTGTGTATCCCCTTTATTGTTGTTGTCTTTTATTGTTGCCGCAGAAGCTACTTTTATTCCCACAGGCACGTGCAAGTGCATCAGCTCGCCTGGTCCTTGAATTCCCATTTGTTCGTAGATTTGATAGCTGTAATTAGCAATCCAAAACACCAGTAGAATAGGAATTGCTGTCCAGATAACTTCTAGCGTCACATTCCCCTCAATAGGAGGACCATCGCAAACCTCGCCCTTTTTCGCCCGATGGAAAATTACAGAATACATTAGCGCTCCGCTAACTCCCAAAAAGATGAATGCACCCAGAGTTACCAAGAAACTAAATAAGTCATCAACTAGTCGAGATTCAGCCGCAGCTTCTGGAGGTAGCCAAGAATAAGCTTGCTTCCCCATCCAGATGCTGGTGGTAACAAGCGCGATCGCACTCGTTATCAATGTCAAAATCTGCAATAATTTCTGGATTTTCATAGCTATAAAAAGTCATTAGCTACACGTCCGCATACCAAGAGAAAATAAAAATTATTTTTCTTTCCTTCCCTACCCTAGAACCCCTGCATAAATGAAATGCCTTCTTCTCAAGACAACTAACTTACTTGAGCATCTCTACCAGAAGCCGCGCTTCGCGCGTCTACGGATTCAAATCTTTACCTATCGCTAGCAACCGGTCAGCGGTATTATGTACCCCAAACTCCGTAGCTAGTTGCGCTCCTAGCGTTCCGTGGACGTACATCAAAGCCAAGATCGCTACTCCTACGAATAGATAGCTCATTTGCACTTGTCTATCTTCGTGCTTGCGCCAAAGGAAGCGTTGGAATCCACGCCAGACTGTCATCCCTACAATCAGTGCTAAGAGTAAAACACCGCCTACTCCATGCCAAAGCATCGTTTCCATTGCTTGCATTCCCCAAGCGCTCTTGATCCCAACCGGTGCTTCTGCCAGCATGATTTCGTAAAATCCTGTTGCCACTGTAAAAAAGGTAATAATCGCTGCAGCAAGCATGTTGTACCAACCAACATCAAAAAAGTTGGCACGTTCAACTGGAATTGCTAAAAACTTGAATAGTTGTTTTTCCAAGGGGAAAAAGACACCAACAAGATCGAAAAAAATACCAACGATAAACAAACCTAAGGTCAGATGGACTAAATTAGGATGAATAGGAACAGAATAAGGCAATCCATTTGCACCTAGTTGCACTTTTAATTGCTCTATCAGTTCAGAGTTCATCGCAAGATACCATCCTTTATTGCTTCTACCACTGGTACTGTGTGTAGTCCGTAAACCCACACCAGTTGATCGCCTAAATAAACTTGCACTCCGACAATAACAGTCAAAATTAGCCCCGCTCCCAAATAGGCAAACGGTAATTTGTACGGATTGCGCAGGCGAATTACATAACGCCAAGCTGTAATAGCAGCAATTATTCCTGAAAGCGACCAACCAATAAATGTATGCATGCTCAATACTGATTTGACTGATGCATAAGGTTTTGCCAAACCTGCTTCAAATTGACCGAAAATAATGGCTATAAAAATGGCGATCGTGGCAAGAAACATATTCCACCAACTTACCTCAAAAAGACGATAATTACCACTAAAGTAGCCAATAAGATCGCAGACAAAAGCAAACAAGACCGTTGCAATTACAAAGTGGACTACAATCGGATGAATTGTATCGGGATACGGTAAATTATGGTTGTTCAAATGCGTAAAATACTCTAACATGGACTTTTCGGTGGCAAGATTTACATCCAACACGGCTAATGTATAACCGGTATTCATTTGATAAGTGCGCAGCAAAATCCGGTTAACTTCGAGTTACCTTTAGTTGTGGATGATTTTTAGATTTACCTTTAATAATCCACACATTTCTATAATATTCTTTAACCAAATTAAAAAATGTATTTTTTAACCATAACGATAATTATTAAATGTCAATGATAAACTGGATTGTTTGCCGAAAAAATTGTATATTATTACACCAATAACTGGGAAACTTTTATAATGTAAACTACAAAACAAATCAATAGGAAAGTTAATGATATAGTTCCTTATTCGTAACTCCCAATTTTTTGTATATTCCTAAGAAAATAATCTAAAATAAACTTAGAATTCAGAACCTGCTGGAAGCGACTTCTCTGAATTCCAAATTTCATTTGAGAAAACGATCGCTCTAGATGCTAACTATTATCGGTTGCGGTAATTTCAACCGCAGTGATGATGCTGTAGGTGTAATTATTGCTCAACGCTTACAAACATATCTTATCAAACATCCTCATTCACACGTACGAGTTTACGATTGCGGAACCGCTGGTATGGAAGTAATATTCCAAGCCAGGGGTAGTAAACAACTAATTATTATCGATGCGAGTGTCACCGGTTCCGAAACAGGTGCGGTGTTTAAAGTTCCTGGTAAAGAACTAGAAGCACTGCCAGAACCTAGTTATAGTTTGCATGATTTTCGTTGGGATAATGCTTTAGCCGCTGGTAGGAAAATCTTTAAAGATGATTTTCCCCAAGAAGTGATTGTCTACCTGATTGAAGCTGGAAATCTTAATTTTGGCTGGGAATTGAGCTCTACAGTTAAACATTCTGCTGATTTGGTGTTTGCAGAAATAATAAATATTATCAATAATCAATAACTGATGGTAATTAATTCTTATTTTATTCTCTAGCCAAATACAGTTCATCTACTCTCATTTCAAACGGCATTCCTTGATGGACAGGTGGATAAACGCGAATTTTAGCATTACTGATTAATTTACCCAACACTTTTGCCATTAGTGCTAATTTTTGCAACACATGCCAGTTGGTAATCCAATCCGGACACTCAATGACTAAAGTGATACTATCGGCGCGACTAATAATATACCACCGGCAACTAGATAAGAGATTTTGTACAGTCCGATCGCAGGTAGCAAAAAAGTATTTGCTAATAGAATTTTCTAGCTGCTGGCGCAGGATAATATCCGCTGAAGTTAGTTGAATTGGATGAAAATCATCATGATGCAAACAATACTTAGTCATACTCTTCTCTTCTCTATTTATTTCCGTTTTGCTCTGGCATAAATAGTGATGTGACAGAATACATCGTTGTGAGATCCTCAAAAATTATGAATCTCACTATTGCAAATAAAAACGACTTCACCTCAGTTGGAAAATCCACAATCTCCAATACAATACTGAGGCTCTAGTTTTGAAATCTCCAACTAGACCTATAATAAACATAAATAATAAAAAAAAAGAATTCTCTGATACTATTAGTTAGTAAAATGTAAGTCTAAAAGCTAGCATTAATTACTTCTGAAATTAGGTAGAGATAATATTTATCAATTTCCTCTCCTAACATGCGCCGCAGACACCATTTGATGCCGAATAAAAAATAAAGATGCGTTAGCTGTGTAAAAAATAATAACTAGCTTCTGTAGGTCTAAAATTGACTTGATAGGATAGAAATCCCCCTCAAAAGAGCAATCAAATTACAAGAAGACTCTGGAAGGGAAGTGCATTACAACAACGACACGAGTTTAATCTTAGTAGCAATGAAAAATAGCGACTGCTGTCTTGACCTATACTTTCAAGCTAGAACAAATACCCCCAGTATTTTGATGCAGAGATTGCCAAAAGTCAAGAACTTGTTCTGCGACAAGACGCGGTTCAAAGAAGTGGAAAAAATGCCTTCCTCTTTGACATTCCCAATAGCGATCGCCGTCGGTCAAAAATGGTCGCCATCCTTGCAGAGCTTCGGGTTCCACAATAATATCATCTGTACTACCACACACCATCAAAGGTACCGGAACCGGACAAGCTGGTATACTTACCCGTTTAAATAAAGAATGGGGTGAAAGGGAACAATCCAAGTCTTGCTCCAAGATCCTTTCCAGACGCTGAATAGTTTGTTCGTTTTGATAGCCAAACAGATTATACGCCATGGCATTGAGAATCTTTTGCCGACTGAGGTAGGGACAGTGGCTGTAGTAATGAGCTTGCCAATCCACAGCTGCATCAGCACCCACAGCTAATAACGTTAAAGATTTGACTTTTTCTGGATATTGACGCGTATACAGTAGTCCTAACAATCCTCCCGTACTGTGACCGATTAAATGCAGGGGTTGTTTGCTCAATTGCAAATAACTGTGCAATAGCTGTATTGCAACATCTAAAGAACTTGCTTCATCTTGAGTTTGAATGTATTCCCACCTAGCAACGGATACATGATTTGACAGTTCACGCAGTAGGGGTTGAGCAAAACACATGAAACTAGAACTTGTATTTAACCAAATGGCATCTGGTTGCTTAGACATTGATATCGAACCTGCAAGTGATGAAACTGCTTGTTTTTTTTAGCTGCTAATAACTAACGATTAACAGCTAAAAACTAATATTTTTGAAAAAAATCATCAATAATTATCAGTAATTAACTGTTAATCATTAATTTTTAGCTACAGACCAAATTCTTTTTTGAGTTGAGCTACCCAGGCTTTTACACGTTCGTTTGTCAAATCAGATTGGTTATCTTCATCAATAGCCAAACCCACAAATTTACCATTCCTTAAAGCTTTTGATTCATTAAAATCATAGCCATCGGTTGGCCAATAGCCAACCGTAGTACCACCGAGGTCACTGATTTTTTCTTCTAAAATACCTATGGCATCTTGAAAGTTATCGGCATAACCAACTTGGTCTCCAGTTCCAAAATAAGCTACCTTTTTACCATGAAAATCAATGTTATCCAATTCTGGAAAAAAACCTTCCCAGTCACTTTGTAATTCGCCAATATTCCAAGTAGGACACCCAATAATTACGTATTGATAATCTTCAAATTCACTGGCTTCTACATCAATGATGTTGTGCAATTTTACTACACTTTCACCACCAAATTCTTTTTGAATCATTTCTGCTACTGATTCGGTTTTACCTGTTGTAGTTCCAAAAAATAGACCAATTTTTGCCATATTTTGTATCCGATTCTACTTTAATTGTTCTTAGTAAAGACATAAAATTACACGTCTTTACTAAGATTATCTTGACTAAACCAAGCTCAAAAATTTGCGGGTAAGAACCTAAGGGATCGCTCGTTTTTTAGCTGTGTATTCTATACAAACGCAGCGAACACAGCATTACTATTTAACAGTAAATAAGCAAAGATGACCCCACCAATTCCACCAATCAAAAAGCCCTCAGTAAATTGATTCCATCCTGGGATAGTATTGATAGTTTGCGGTACACCAGGGACTGCAATTTCTGCTGACATTACGGTCTGAGCTTGTCTTGCAAAGTTGTTAGTACCGTAAATCGAAAAGCCAATGGTCAGGATGACAATCAAACTTCCTGCGGACAGCAAACCAACCAAGTTTCTCAGTTCGGAATTTGGTAGTGAAGTCAAAAAACCTAAAGTTGCAAACGGACCAACCAACCAGTAACCGTGAGCCATACCAATTTCTAATCCTCTTCCAAAAGAAGATAAACCGGGACGGTAAATTGGTAAGTATTTGAGTAGCTTTAGCGTTAAGTCAGAATCATCAATCGCAGTTGCTAAATTACTCCTTTGTGGTGGCTGAACCATGTCACCGTTTTTAAAATCAAATCCAGCCTCAATGGCGCGAGCGCGCAGAGCATGCCAAACATGACCCAACAGAAAGATTAAAGAGAAAACAAAATGGAAAGTTACTAACCAACCGCGACTGGTTACAACACCAGCAGAAGTTTCTATGGCTTGCACCGGACCGTAGAAAACTTCTGGGTAGACAGTGTTGTTGACCGAGGCAAAGTATGCAGCTACAAAGCCCATGTATGCCACACCGCCAATGCTGTAGGAAAGAATAGCTTCGCCAGAGTAAATCAAAACTCGACGTGCCCAAGCAAATGGCTGAGTCAAAATATGGAAAATTCCACCCCCGATTAGCATCAAACCAACCCAGATATGACCGCCAACAACATCTTCTAAGTTATTAACGGCAGCCATTCCTTGCGGACCCCAAACTCCAAACAGATAGCCAAAGATTCGCAATGGATTGAGTGTGGGATGATTGATGACTCTCACATCTCCACCGCCAGCTACCCAGGGGTCAAACAGTCCGCCCCAAAACATTGCCTTAGCAACCAAAAGCCAAGCACCCATACCCAAAATCGTCAGGTGGATGCCCAAAATAGTCGTCATCTTGTCTTTGTCTTTCCAGTCATAGCCAAAAAAGCCAGCCCAAGTAGGATTGTCTTCTAGCACCTCTGGTCCCAGTAGAGAATGGTAAATACCACCAGCTGCCAAAATTGCCGAGGGTATCAGGTGCAAGACGCTGATTACAAAGTAGGGATAGTTACTAATGACTTGTCCGCCAGCACCGACACCAAAACCCAAAGTCGCCAGATGAGGTAGTATGATTAATCCTTGCTCGTACATCGGTAACTTGGGGTCAAAGCGGGATAATTCAAACAAGGTCATTCCTCCAGCCCATAGCAGAATCAACGCTGCATGGGCAATGTGAGCACCGAGTAATTTACCCGAGAGATTGATCGGGCGAAAGTTGCCTGCCCACCAACCAACATCAGGTATCTGTTGCTTATAAGGGCTATCTGCGATTACTGCTGTCATAGAACTACTTCAGGAATTTTGCAATTGATTTGCAGTGATTTTGAAAATAATTTTTGATTATTTTGGCGATCGCTCTTACTGTACCTCGGGAATCACAGCTTTCTGACTGACCCTACCTTTGCGAAAATCAAATCCGCGCGCCCGCAGAGCATGCCAAATATGACCTTGGAGAAAGAAGAAGGCTAACCAAAAGTGAGCGTTGGCCAACCAAGTACGGGAAGTTACCAAATCAGGATCGATGCAAGAAAAGTAGGGCACGATATTCTGTTTAATTACTAGCGCCGGACCGTAAAAAACTTCCGGATAAACGGTAGTGTTTACCGATACAAACAAAGTGGCAATAAAGCCCATCAGTGCCAAAGCACCTAAACTGTAAGAAAGGTAACCTTCCCCAGACCAAACAAATAGCGGGTGCGTCCAGCTAAAGGGTTTGGTAAAAATGTGAAAAATTCCACCTGCAAGTAACATTCCACCAACCCAGATATGACCTCCAACCACGTCTTCTAAATTGTCGACACCAGCAATCCAAAATCTACTGCTTGTACCGAACAGATAGCTAAAGATCGTTGTCGGATCTAAGGTAGGATTTGCAATCACCCGTACATTTTCTATGTTTGGGTCGTACAGACCACCAAAGTACATTGCTTTGGCAACCAGCAAGAATGCACCACAAGCAAGCAAAACGAGATGAATACCAATAATTGTGGTCATTTTGTCTGGATCTGACCAGTCATAGCCAAAAAAGGGAAATCTATTCTCCAGTTTGTCCGGACCTTGCAGGGAATGAAAGATTCCTCCAAAACCTAGAAAAGCAGAGGATATCAAATGCAAAGCTCCAATCACAAAATAAGGATAGGTATCTACAACTACACCGCCTGCATCCACACCCCAACCAAGAGCAGCAAGATGAGGTAGTAAAATTAGGCCTTGCTGGTACATTGGTTCTGCTGGATGAAAATGGGCTAGCTCAAATAATGTCATTACTCCGGTCCAAAAAACAATTAAACCAGCGTGAGCAACATGAGCCCCTAGTAACTTTCCGGATAAGTTCGTGAGTCTGGCATTACCAGCCCACCAAGGCGAACTAGCAAGGTCTTGCTCCACCGATAGCGGACTTATAGATGTTGCCATTTTTCACCTGTCGAGATTTTTTGAGAATTTTATGCAACTAGTTAAGGAAAGATTACACTAAATTTTCCTCGAATGCAATTATCTAATGCAAATAAATCTCATTTAACTGAAAAAATATTAAGATTTATGAAACTCCTTGATTATTAAAATAAATTCTCAATAAACTTAATTTGATTTCACAGACTTCTAACCCAGCCATAGGTGGTTTTTCCTCTGACTGCGTCTAAATACTTGCTTGTAACGAGATCTACAAGCAAGTATTTCTTGCCAAACCTCAAATTTTTATTGATATAAAATTGCAATAATTTGGGAGCGTTGAAACAATGCAAACATACGGCAATGCTAACGTCAAATATGATTGGTGGGCTGGTAACGCGCGATTTGCTAACCTTTCTGGCTTATTCTTGGGTGCTCATCTTGCTCAAGCGGCACTGACGACCTTATGGGCGGGAGCTTTTACTTGGTTTGAACTGTCGCGCTACAAACCTGATATACCAATGGGCGAGCAAGGACTAATACTGCTACCCCATTTAGCTACCTTGGGTTTTGGCGTAGGAGCAAACGGTCAAGTTATAGATACCTATCCCTATTTTGTAATTGGAGCGTTGCACATAATTTCCTCTGCAGTTCTGGGTGCAGGTGCACTGTTCCATACCTTCAAAGGTCCTGAGAACTTAAAAGATGCGACAGGTCGCGCTCGTCAATTCCACTTTGAGTGGAACGATCCAGATAAACTTGGCTTTATACTGGGAAATCACTTGCTGTTTTTAGCTGCAGGAGCTTTTTTGTTAGTAGCAAAAGCGATGTTCTGGGGCGGACTGTACGATGCGACCATTCATGATGTCCGAGTTGTTACTAACCCGACTGTCAATCCTTTCGTTATCTTCGGGTATCAAACTCACTTTGCCAGTGTGGACAACTTAGAAGATTTAGTTGGCGGTCATATATACGTGGGATTGCTTTTGCTATTTGGTGGCATATGGCATATCCTTGTTAAGCCTTTACCTTGGGCAAAAAAGTTGCTCATTTTCTCTGGTGAAGCTATTCTTTCTTACTCTTTAGGTGGTATTGCTTTGGCAGGATTTGTGGCAGCTTACTTTTGTGCCGTTAATACTCTGGCTTATCCTGTGGAATTTTACGGACCTCCTTTAGAACTTAAGTTTAGCGTTTCACCTTACTTTGCTGACACCATACAGTTACCTTATGGTAACCATACTGCCAGAGCATGGTTAGCCAACGCTCATTTCTTCCTTGCTTTCTTCTTTCTACAAGGTCATCTTTGGCATGCACTACGCGCCATAGGCTTTGACTTTAGGCGAGTTGAACGGGCATTATCAAATGCCGTTGAAACTAGCTCATAAATTGCTCGTAGGACTGGGGACTTACTGAGGAGTAAAAAATTATTTTTCCTAGTCTCCAGTGCTTATTAAGTGAAGATTCGAGATTTTCAAAGGCTGTGCAATTATGACAATTTCCACTGACAAGACTTTCGCCGCAGATACGGATTTACCTTGGTTGATTGGTAACGCTCGCTTAATTAACTTGTCTGGTCAATTACTAGGTGCTCACATTGCTCATGCAGGTTTGATAATGTTTTGGGCAGGATCCACTACCATACTGGAAGTAACGCGCTTTGTCCCTGGAGTACCGATGTTTGAGCAGAAGATGATCCTACTACCTCACTTAGCAACTTTGGGGTGGGGTGTAGGTGCTGGGGGTAAAGTAATCAATACTTATCCTTACTTTGTCATTGGAATTTTACATTTGGTTGCATCGGCTGTTTTGGGTGCAGGTGGACTTTTCCATATTTTTCGCGGTCCAGCCATTCTATACACTACCGGTGGGCAGGTTGCCAAATTTCACTATGAATGGAACGATCCAAAAAAGCTGGGTTTAATTTTAGGTCACCATTTAATAATTTTAGGTTTCGGTGCATTTTTATTAGTGCTAAAAGCGATGTTTTTTGGTGGAATTTACGATCCCACTGTGGAAGATGTTCGACTGATTGCAAATCCGACTGTTGACCCAGCCAAAATATTTGGTTATCTGGTGGGAATCAAAGATAGTCATTGGACTTTATTGGGGATGGCAAGTGTTGATAATTTAGAGGATGTTATCGGCGGTCATATTTGGATGGGATTAATATTAATATTTGGTGGTGTTTGGCATATTATTGTACAACCTTTTGCTTGGGTGAAACGGATTTTGTCCATAGAAAATGGTGAAGATATTCTGTCCTATAGTTTGCTTGGTTTAGCTTTGATGGCTTGGATTTCTGCTAGCTTTGTGTATAATACTACGGTTTTTCCCATGGTTTTTTATGGTTCGGAACGTTTGGGAATGGCAAATACTCAAATTTTTCTGGGTCTGTTAGCTTTCCTGGGTTATGTTTGGCATGCTTGGCGATCGCGCAATATTTTCTAATTCGATAATATGCGCTCAATACTAGCTATTGTTCCTTTCTCTGCCTGCAGTACCAAGTATTTGGCTGTGGGCAGTTTTGGAAATTTTTTCTATTTGGAAATGCTGCTGTGCCAAAAGTTTATTGACTACATTGATTATGAATACCGATTCTAACTTCCTTTCGTAACTATGTGATTTTTTGTATCCTCGCCATCCCTATTACGGACAATTCCATACGGAATATTTAGCCTTTAATTCCCATCTTCAAGAATTGTCTCAATGAGTCAGCTATATTTGTCATCTTCAAACTCGTGGTCAAATTTCTCCACAAGAAGCTTATCGACAAATTCACTTTCTTTGGAAGGAGCTAAAACGTACTAAAAAAGCTATGAAATCAATTAATTAATTGCAAGTTTTTCCCATAGTTTATTTAATTAGTAAATTATAAATCAACAACAGTTCCTTTGTTTTGATTTAGAGTAAATTGAGACGCCTTTAGGTTATAGCGCTGACATCAAGCCTTATCTGTTATCCTTACATTCCATCGGGACTTTTGCGTGCCTAATACAATTAGGTTATAAATATTACATATATTTCCTAAAAAGTTATTACCAAAAAGCTTTTGGACAGGAATTTTGTCAATTTAAATTTCTGTGTCCTCTCTTGAAAGCGGGGGATTTAATAAAGTTTGCACTCTTGGCATTTTTCTTTATCTGACAGAGCAGAGAATACGGGTTTTGTATTAAAAATGACATTTTTCCTTATTCTGCCTTGTTTGTGGGTAAGAAGATAATGTTGAAAATAGTAATATTCACCGATAAAAGTTAAACTTTTATATTGCAATAGTTAACTGCAAAACCTCTGATTGGAGAGCAAAACCTTGGGAATAGAACTACGTAGTTTCGTATTTCTTGACAGCTTGCAACCCCAACACGCAGCGTATATAGGAACGGTAGCTCAAGGTTTTTTGCCATTACCAGGGGATGCATCTTTGTGGATCGAAATCTCTCCTGGTATCGAAATTAACAAAATTACAGATGTAGCCCTCAAAGCTGCTTCCGTACGTCCGGGAGTACAGGTAGTCGAGCGATTGTATGGTTTGTTGGAGGTGCATTCTAGCTCCCAGGGTGAAACACGGGCTGCTGGTCAAGCTATATTGGCAATGCTGGGAGTTAAAAAAGAGGAATGTCTCAAACCGCGCGTGGTTTCCAGCCAAATTATCCGTAATATAGATGCTTACCAAGCACAGCTTATCAATCGTACGCGACGGGGACAACTGTTACTAGCAGGACAAACACTATACGTACTAGAAGTGGAACCTGCAGCTTATGCTGCACTAGCTGCAAACGAAGCAGAAAAAGCGGCGGCGATTAACATTCTGGAAGTTCAGGCTGTAGGTAGTTTTGGACGGCTTTACTTAGGAGGACAAGAACGCGATATTCTTGCGGGTGCAGCAGGAGCACGAACAGCGATCGAAAGCGTCGCAGGTCGGATCGATTCCTACAGTAGGCGTCAGGAATAAAGGAGAGGAGATGGCGAATTTTGAGCATCTGGCTTTACTGAAAGCAGGTGCAGTTACCTGGATTGACTGGAGAAATAAAAATCCTTTGATTAAACCAGATTTGAGTGCGGCTAATTTGTCTGGAGATAACCTTAGGGGTGCAAATCTCCAGGGAGTAAACTTAAGCAGGGTGGATTTAGCTAATGCTTTACTCGTGCGTGCCAATCTTCGCCAAGCGGAGCTTAATAGTGCTAACTTATACAAGGCTATCTTGATGGAAGCAGACTTGAGCGGGGCTAACTGTAGTGTTGCCAAATTCAGGGGTGCATTGCTCAAGCAAGCAAATCTCAGCGAGGCTAACTTGATTGGCTCTGATTTGAGGGAAGCGGATCTTAAAGGTGCTTTGCTTGCTGATGCTAATTTGATCGGAACTGATTTGAGGGGTGCTAATTTAAAAGAAGCCGACTTGGGTGCAGCAAAGTTGAACCGGGCCGATCTTAGTTTTGCTAATTTAATCGCAGCCAATTTCATCGCAGCCGATCTTACGGAGGCAAATTTATACGAAGCAGAAATAATAGACGCTTATCTTTATAAAACTAACTTACACAAAGCTAATTTACACAAAAGTCACCTTAGCAGTGCGTACTTGCTGCGGGCTAACTTAACTGAGGCAAACTTAAGTGAAGCTGACTTGAGATGGACTAATCTTCAGGGAGCTAATTTAGCGGGGGCGAACCTCGCCAAAGCCGATCTCACAGGTGCTAAGCTAACAGGAGCAAATCTTAAGGGCGTGAATTTTTATCAGACAATTATGCCTGAATAAAGTATAAAGCCTTCTATAAAATTTTTAACTAAAATTCCAAACTGCTATGAGCTTGATTTTTTACCACTTAATAACTTTAATTGGTACACTTGAACTTCAGTTTTCCTGGAAAAACAGCGCCTATGGTTTATATAAAGCGCGTTGAACTCACCAATTTTAAATCCTTCGGCGGTACTACTTCTTTTCCGCTGCTACCAGGATTTACCGTGATCTCCGGACCTAACGGTTCGGGTAAATCGAATATTTTGGACTCGCTGTTGTTTTGCTTGGGACTTGCTGGTTCCAAGGGAATGCGAGCCGATCGCTTACCTGATTTGGTTAATACCACTCAAACTAGCAAATCTCGTACTACAGTTGAAGCTAGTGTCACAGTCACCTTTGATTTATCAGATCACCAGCCCGATCTGCTTTTAGAAAGTCAGCCGTTGGTTTCTACTCAAGTAGAAGTTGATACTTCTTTTGCAGAACAAACCCAGCTACAGCAACAACAAATAGAAGATGAAAAAAATCGCCGCGAGAAAATTCGTGCTCAACCTGGTAAAGACTGGTCTGTGACCAGAAAACTGCGGGTAACTCCCCAAGGTACTTATACGTCAAATTATTATATTAATGGAGTTTCTTGTACGCTCAGCGAGTTACATGAAGAACTAGAACGCCTGCGTATTTATCCTGAAGGTTATAACGTCGTCCTGCAAGGAGACGTGACTAATATTATTTCTATGAACCAATACCAAAGGCGAGAAATTATTGATGAATTAGCAGGAGTAGCAGCCTTTGACCGCAAAATAAATCAAGCCAAGGAAACTTTAGAAGAAGTTAAAGAAAAAGAAGACAGTTGTCGGATTATTGAAGCAGAATTAATACAAGCACGCGATCGCCTGTCTCAAGACAAAGCAAAAGCTGAAAAATACCAAAAACTGCGCGCTGAATTTCTTGAAAAACAAAAGTGGGAAGTTGCTTTGTCCTGGATCAAACTGCAAAGTCAACAGGAAAATTTAATTGCTCAAATGCAAGCAGGCTCGCTCAGCTGTGAAGAACTCACACAACAACTTGCTTTGTTAAGCACGGAGATTGCTCAAAAAACTGCAGCACTGGAGCTGCTCAACGCTCGCGTCAA
The DNA here is from genome assembly GCA_000332255.1 of cyanobacterium PCC 7702. Taxonomy (GTDB): domain Bacteria; phylum Cyanobacteriota; class Cyanobacteriia; order Cyanobacteriales; family Nostocaceae; genus Chlorogloeopsis. Next base: position 2,061,448 of record KB235926.1, read on the forward strand.
AGCTTTGGGTGAAGATGAGCTTTTGGCAGTACAATCTTGTTTTGCTAACCTACAAGCCGAACGCAAACAACTTCAGCGTCAGCAGTTGGAATTAGAAACCGCTTTTGAAGAAACAGTGAAGCACTTAGCCCAACAACAACAAGCAATTCAACAGTACTCTTCAGCTATAGAACAGCTAGTACAACAACAGCAGCAACAGCAGCAAAATGTTGTATTTTACACACAGCGATGCGCCCAAGCCCAGCAAGCAGTTTTAAATTCTCGCCAAGCTGCGGCAGAAATTGCTAGCGCTTCTCAAGCTTGGGTAGAGCAACAAACTGCACTCAACCGCCAAATAGAAGCTTTGCTTGCAAATATTGAACCCCAACGTACAGAACAGGCCCAACTGCAAGAACGCTACCACCAGCTGCAACAGCAAATTCAACAACAAACTCAGCTCGTGCAAGCCCTAGAACAGCAATTAGCACAAAAACAAGCGGAGTATGCGGGTTTGGAAACAGAACTTCATGGTGCTAGCGAACCAATTTCTAACTTAGCGCAAGCTCTTGCTGCTATGGAACAACAATTGCAAATCCAACAGGATACTCAAAAACGCCTGTTACAAGAACAACGAGACAAACAACGCCAGTTGGATAAACTAGAAGCACAAGCACAAGCTCAGCAAGAAGTGCAGGGAACTGCTGCTAGCAAAGTTATTCTGCAAGCAGGATTGTCTGGTATTTGCGGGTTAGTTGCACAGTTGGGACGGGTAGAACCCCGCTATCAACTAGCATTGGAAATTGCTGCTGGTGCGCGTTTGGGACACATCGTTGTTGAAGACGACCTTGTTGCCACCGCTGCGATCGAATTACTCAAACAAAAACGGGCGGGAAGAGCAACTTTTTTACCGTTAAATAAGATTCACATCCCTAAAATTACCCAAGATGTGACGCTGCGTTACGTGAATGGATTTATAGACTACGCCGTTAATTTAGTAGATTGCGATCGCCGCTACCGAGATGTTTTTAATTACGTTTTCGGTAACACGGTGGTATTTGAAACTCTCCACCAAGCACGCAGCAATTTAGGCTTGTATCGAATGGTGACCCTAGATGGAGAATTACTGGAAACTAGTGGCGCCATGACTGGTGGTAGTCTGCGAGAGCGCCCCAGCTTGCGATTTGGCTGTCCGGAAACGGTAGAATCTGCTGAAATCGCAGCGCTGCAAAAACGCTTGCTGGATATCGAAATCGTTTTAGAACAGTGTACTGCAGCGATCGCGGCTTTTTCTACCAAAGCCAAGCAACTATCCCAACAACTAGCACAAGCCCAAAGCCAACGACGGGAACAGCAGCTCCAACTGGAGCAGGTACAAAAAGAAGTTAAAAATTTGACATCTCAGTTGGAACTGACACGCTCTCAACTAGCTCAAAACACTGAAAAAATAGCTCTCGTACAATCGCGCCTGCAAATCTTGAATCGGGAATTACCAGAGCAAGAGCAACAATTACAACAATTGCGGGGAACATTGGCGGAACTGGAATCATCCCAAACTCCCCAACAATGGCAACAAATCCAGCAGACAATTAAAATTCAAGAGCAACAACTGCAACAACAACAAGAAATCTTACGAGAACAGGAACAACAGCTACAAAACTTAGAAAATCAACAACAAAGATTGCAAGAAAAAATTCAACAAGCCGAAAATAAAATCGAAGAATATCAAAAACAACAAGCTTGGCGACAAGAAGTTAGAAATCGTCTCTGCAGCGAGCTCGAGACCCTAGATGAGCAAATTATCCAAACTCGCGCCACCCTTGCACAAATAGAACAAAATTTAGGAGAAGAAAAACAAAAACGCGATCGCCTGGAAGCTGAATTGCGCTCGCATTTCCTACAACAACAACAACTAGAATGGGAATTGCAAAAACTGCAACAAACACAACAGCTGCGACAACAAGAATTAGCAACTGTGCGAGAACAACTGCAAACTATCGCCGCAGAGTTGCCATCTCCCTTACCAGAAGTACCGAATCAAGTGGATTTAGAAGAATTGCAAAAAGAATTGCGATCGCTTTCCAAACGCTTGCAAGCAATGGAACCAGTTAACATGCTGGCGTTAGAACAATACGAACGCACTTCAGGGCGTCTAGAAGAACTCAGTCAAAAATTACAGACACTGCAAGCAGAAAGAACAGAATTGTTGCTGCGAATCGAAAATTTTACCACCCTGCGCCAACAAGCTTTTCAACAAGCCTTTGACGCCGTTAATGAAAATTTTAAATCTATTTTTGCAGCCCTTTCTGACGGTGATGGCTATTTACAACTTGATAATCCTGAAGATCCATTTAATAGCGGACTGAACTTAGTTGCACATCCCAAAGGGAAACCCGTACAGCGTCTGGCTTCTATGTCTGGAGGAGAAAAATCTCTCACAGCTTTAAGCTTTATCTTTGCCCTACAAAGATATCGACCATCACCATTTTATGCCTTTGATGAAGTAGATATGTTTCTTGATGGAGCAAATGTGGAACGATTAGCTAAAATGATCAAGCAACAGGCGCAACAAGCACAATTTATAGTTGTAAGTTTGCGTCGTCCGATGATAGAATCAGCCGAACGTACAATTGGCGTTACTCAAGCAAGAGGAGCTTTTACTCAAGTTTTGGGTATTAAATTAAAATCCTCTCATACATCTGCTTGAGTTTTTGTTAATAATAGTGTATAGATAAACCGGATTCGAGATCAGGACTCCGTATAGAATGACCTCTGAACAGATTATTAGGCGTTCCGATATTTTAAATACTCAGGTAATCACCCGCGACAATGGCAAGCGACTAGGAATAGTCAGTCAAGTCTGGGTTGATGTAGATCAGCGAGAGGTTGTGGCTCTTAGCTTGCGAGACAGCCTGATCTCCGTGTCTGGAATACCGCGCTACATGTACCTGAGTAATGTCAACCAAATTGGAGATGTCATCCTGGTTGATAATGAGGATGTAATCGAAGATATTGAAGTAGAAGCCTACAGCAACCTGATCAACTGGGAAGTTATTACCGAAACCGGCGAAGTGTTGGGTAGAGTACGCGGTTTTAAATTCAGTGGAGAAACAGGAAAAATGTACTCCATCACCATCGGTTCCTTAGGACTACCGCAAATCCCCGACTCTTTATTGAGTACCTACGAACTGTCGGTAGACGAAATTGTCAGCACAGGTCCCAACAGATTGATTGTGTTCGAAGGAGCGGAAGAACGCCTTAACCAATTAACCGTTGGTATACTAGAGCGCCTCGGTATCGGAAAAGCACCTTGGGAACGCGAAGAAGCTGAAGATTACGGTAGCTACACCCCCCGCACCACTCCAGCGGACAAGCAACTACCAAGTGGAGTACCTATCGAACCGATCAAGCCAAAAGTTCGCGCACCAGAACCTGTAGCTCAAGAATGGGACGAGGATTATTACGAAGAAGAACGTCCTCCACGCCGCGTAATGGAAGCACGAACCTACGAGTCAATTCGATACAACGAACAAGAAGAAGACAACTGGAGCGAAGCAACAGGTAAGGATAAATATCAAGCGCAACCCCAAAACCAAGTTTCATCCTACAACAGCAAGTCCTACGCGGAAGATTACCAAGATTACGACGACGATCTCGACCGTGACGCTTGGGATGACGAACCGCCAAAACCAGTGAATATCCCGAAGAAAATTAAGGAAAGACAGCCAGAGTACGAAGAAGAAGGCGGATATTAAATTTAGCTACCCCTCCCTGTAACTCCTCCTTCCTCTCCTTCTTCGGAAGGGGAGGATTTATATTTTTTTTAATTTTTTTGTTCGCTCGCCCCGATGTATTGACTGGCAATAAAATTTTTGTTAAATTTTATGTAAATAAATTAATTATCGCTAGTCATAAGACTGTAAAAAACAGCAAAAAAGTAAAAATTTTACCCCTACATGATATTTGCCATTGTCATTCGTACTTCTCCTGTTGCCTCAGCCTGCCAGCTGGGGCTTTTTATGAGCTTACCAAAAAATCTTGGTGCGATCGCCCCAGCCTTTTGCAGCTTTTATACCAGCATTTAGAAACGGTAGCGCTGTGTAAAGTTTCTACCTTTGAGGGTGGATTTGAAATTCTTGACCTTATATAAAGTTAAGAAGTGCTTGTTTGCAACTGACGCAAGCGATCGCAAGTAGGCAAATTTCATTCCCAAATTTTTACATAAAAAATAAAATTTTGCAGCAATGCTTTCTAGTTCAGTGAGCTTGCTGAGCCTAAAGGGAGGAAAATTGTGAAAGCAATTGTAATTCACGAGTATGGTTGTGCAGATGTCTTGCAGTATGAAGATGTCGCACTGCCACAAATCAAACCCGAGCAATTACTTGTCAAAGTTCATGCTTGTAGTGTTAATCCCATAGATTGGAAAATCCGCCAAGGAATGCTGAAATTTCTCAACCTAGGTAACAAATTTCCCATGATCTTGGGGTTAGATTTCGCAGGAGAAGTTGTAGAAGTTGGTACCAAAGTCACCCGCTTTGCAATTGGAGACCAAATTTATGGTGCTGTCAGACCACCTGGAGGTGCTTATGCTGAATTTGCTGCTGTCCAAGAAAACCAAGCAGCTTTGAAACCCAAAAATATGAGTTATCTAGAAGCAGCTACCGTACCCGTTGCAGCACTCACTGCTCTACAAGCATTGCGAAATCAGGCTAATATCCAGCCAGGTCAGAGTGTGTTGGTAAACGGCGCTTCTGGTGGAGTCGGAATTTTTGCCGTGCAGATTGCGAAGGCGCAAGGTGCACAAGTGACGGGAGTTTGCAGCACGAAAAATCTAGAATTGGTGCAATCTTTAGGAGTCGATCGCACTTACGACTACACGCAGCAAGATTTTACCCAGGATAATGTGGAGTACGACATTATTTTTGACGCTGTTGCCAAACGCTCCTTTTCTAAGTGTCGAAAAGTTCTCAAGCCTAATGGAGTTTACGTTACCACCTTACCTACCCCTGAAAACCTTCTCCAGGGAATTTGGACAAATTTTCTTCCTGGGAAAAAAGCCAAGTTTGTGTTTGAAAGCACAAATAGCCAAGACCTGAATTATTTGACACAGTTGATAGAAACAGGTAAAGTACGCACTGTCATCGCCCGCACCTACTCCCTTTCAGAATTAGCTGCTGCTCATACCTATAGTGAAAGTGAACATGTGCCGGGTAAAATTGCAATTGCGATCGCTCCTTAAGAGCTTCGCCCGCGATTGTTCCAACGCTTATCTGCAAAAACTTGTTTTTTTCGCTGACAAAATCTTAAAATAAGAACAGTAATAGGCTATACAAAAATTTTTTCCATTGCAAAGCGCCTTTTTCCCAGGGGTGAGTAGGCGTGGAGTTATGCAAAAATATATTGCTTTTATCTTTGCAAATCCTTACAAGCAAAGACTTGAACAGCGAGTACTAAAATACCTAGCCCCTCACCCGAAAATTCTAGAACCTCTATCCTAAAAATACCAGTACCCCCATCCTCAAAGAAATTTTAAATTTCTATTAAATCAGGGTTGCAAGCTTGTGAGTACAACCTTAATCAATCCAATCAACTCAATCGACATCCCGCGTAATACTTCGATCTCGGGTACCTGATATAAGCAGAAAATAGCGCACTGCTTTACGATCAAAGGATGACGATGCCAAAAATCCCAGAGTCGAACTCATTACGGATTGATTTTCGCATTCTTGGCAAGGCTAAGCCAATCACAGCTTGCATCAAAGTGCAGTTGGAAATGACATCTTAATTTTCCCTGAAAATGCCACCTTGGCGGCGATATTCGCCATTACCTTTGTATGCTGTGGTAGGAACTTCCTAGCGCTGTACCCTTTGTAAGCAGGTTGCCAAGCTATTTACCCTACACCCCTACTTGTAAAAATGTTGCAAAAAAACAATTCTCACACCTTAGGCGATTACATTTTGCAGATTCCCTTGAGCGTTCGCTGGCAAATTTATTACCGTTTGCAAGAATTAATGATTCCCTGTTTTTGTCTTTCTGACGGTTCTTTGCGGGTAGAAGTAAATAATTGCTTAACACTTATCCTCATTCACAGTATTCTCAAACAATTTCTCGCTTCTCGTCAAGAATTAATCAATTGGTTAGAACAGTGCTGGAATTATGACAGTTCGAGCTAGACAATGCGATTTGGTATTTTGGTTACCTAAAATTTGCTTTTATCCCTTCACATTTTTGTTAAACACTTCTTATGGTTAGCTGTAACAGTGATAGAAAATTTCTCACCTTTTTGCAGGAAGAGCTGGAATTAACAAGAAGAGATATTGCTATAGCTTTGCGAAAAAGAGAGTTAGAAAATGGTCCGTTACCAATGCTTCTTTGGCAATATGGGTTGGTCGATATACAGCAGTTAGAACGAATCTTTGATTGGTTGGAACAACAGGCTTGAATAAGTTTCAAAAATTTTTCAAGGAGAATTTATCCCTATGATTTCCACTATTATGGCTGGATTAGGATTACTAATTTTATCTGGAATTGCCAAAACATATATCAGCTTTATGCTCTTTGCTGAATTTTCTCATCATTCCAGGAAAAAGAATTCTTAATTGCTACCAAGTCCTGGTTTACTGTCATACAGAATGCTAGTGGTAAATTAGGGATAATCAAAGCAGAGAGAAGACAGTAATTGCGGTGAGAATAAGAATTACTGTGAGAATTTACGGGGTATTAAGCGAGTGCTTATGACCATTAAATTACCGAAGCTATAAGAACAAAAAACGGTAGAAAAACATTGCCGAAAAGGGATTTTTGCAATGAATCAAATCCTCATTAACGATACAACTCTACGTGACGGTGAGCAAGCAGCAGGTGTTGCCTTTAACTTACAAGAAAAAGTAGCGATCGCCAAATTTCTTGACGCTATAGGCGTTCATGAATTAGAAGTTGGAATTCCAGCAATGGGCGAAGAAGAAATGCGAGCGATCGCAGCAATTTGCAACCTAGGTTTGTCTGCAAAATTGCTTGGCTGGAACCGCGCCGCGATCTCAGATATTCAAGCTTCTATGCTCTGCGGTTTAACACGAGTACATATTTCCATTCCCGTTTCTGGAATTCAAATTGCTGCTAAGTTTCAAGGTCAGTGGCGAGTAACCTTGCAACAACTCAAAGACAGTATCAGCTTCGCCGTAGATCGCGGTCTTTGGGTAGCAGTAGGAGGAGAAGATTCTTCCAGAGCTGATGAGAGCTTTTTATTTGATGTTGCCCATTATGCTCAACAATGGGGTGCATCCCGATTCCGTTTTTGCGACACCGTTGGCGTTCTCGATCCCTTTAGTACTTACGCCAAAGTAAATCGGTTAGTCGCCGCTTTAACAATTCCTGTGGAAATCCACACTCACAATGATTTTGGTCTAGCAACTGCTAACGCTCTTGCTGGTATTCAAGCAGGAGCTACCTCGGTAAATACAACGGTCAACGGATTGGGTGAAAGAGCTGGTAATGCAGCTTTAGAAGAAGTGGTCATGGCTACCAAACGTATTTACGGTATCGATGTCGGTATCGATACTCGGCGCTTGCTAGAACTATCTCACTTAGTAGCAGCTGCATCGGGTTGCAGCGTACCGCCTTGGAAAGCGATTGTCGGCGCCAATACTTTTGCTCACGAATCTGGAATTCACGGTCATGGCGTACTGCAAAACCCCCTTACCTACGAACCATTTGCACCAGAGGAGGTAGGTTGGGAGCGGCGTTTGGTTGTGGGAAAGCATTCCGGTAGACACATGCTATCTAATTTACTACTTCAGCATGGTATTACTCTTAATCCCCAGGAAAGCCAGCATGTTTTGGATGCTATCCGCAAACAATCAGTTCAAAAAAAACGCAGCTTGACCACCCAGGAAGTACTGAGCTTAGTAGAGGAGGTAAGATACTCTCATGCCCTCAGATGAATTTGAATTGGACGAACCCCCTGTTTTTGAAATAGGTGATAAAGTCCGAGTTCGCAAGCTTATTAAAAACGATGGTACTTTTCCCGGTCAGGAAATCGGTAAAGTATTGGCAAATATAGGAGATGTTGGTTATGTGGCCAGTATAGGTACCTTTTTACAAAGATTTTACATATATGCAGTGCATTTCTTGCATACAGGATTGATCGTCGGTTGTCGCGCCAAAGAACTAGAACTTGTGGAGGATCAAGATCGTGAAAGTAATGCTGCGCAAAAATAGTGCTGGCACTTTAGTTGTTTATGTTGCTAAAAAAGATCTCGAAGAAGAAGTTGTGAAACAAACGGATGGAGAGGAAGGTAAAATCTTTACTTTAGCAAACGGTTGGGAACTAGCTTTTCCTAATTTGCCAGACCCCTTAATTTTACCCCAAACCTTTGAGGCTAAACGTATTGCCTAGATGGGAAAATAATGTAGAAAAACAGGGTATCTAGTATAATTTGTTCGTGTTTTGTGATGTTTATCTGGCAAGGGAATCACCTCAAACCTCAAACAAAAATGAGCACTAAGTACCTGAGCTTGTCCGAGTTTAATCTTGAGGGACACTATAAATACTTGCAAGTGCGTCTGAAACTTCCCAAACAGCTGCGTCGGGGTCCCAAGAAATTTACGCACTGCTAGCTGCAAATTTCTTGGGTTCCCTTGCGTCGCTGCAAAATTCTGCAGTTAGAACCTGGTGAACTGATTAATGTTTTTGGTTTAAGTAGGTTAAACTCCCGCACTAGCAATTATTGTCATAATTAGAAAAACTTTATGCAAACGCGGATGGCAACATCTAGCTGCCATCGAAACTAGCGATTGTTTCAAATGCTGCCATAGCGCACCCAGCTGTATATTACAGCTTGGACAAAAACAATACAAATAAAGTGCATCCAAAAGCGATCGCATCCGTGTTGGAATTATTTATCCAAAGTTATAAAGGATGCTTGTTATCCAGCTAAAAACCCCGACTTTTTGCCAAGTCGGAGTTTGAGTTCCTAGTTTTTGCAATTGATATTTTAGGTAATTACCGTTGGTTTTTCCATACCTGTAAATGCGCGTACTTGAGCGATTTCCGAAGCGATCGCGATTAAATCTGCAAGACTTTGCTGGGGATCGAGATTGTGCTTTCTGGTGTCTTTTTCGTAACTTTCTAAGTAAATTCGCAATGTTGCGCCTTGGGTTCCAGTTCCAGAAAGACGGTAGACAATGCGAGAAGCATCGCTAAATCCGATGCGAATACCTTGATTTTGACTGACACTTCCATCTACAGGATCGGTATAGCTGAAGTCATCGCTGTATTCCACCTCACGAGCACCGAATTTTTTTCCTTTCAGAGTGGGAAGCAGATCTCGTAATTTACTAATCAACTGCTGTGCGCGATCGCTATCTATTTCTTCGTAGTCGTGACGCGAGTAGTAATTACGACCATATTTTTGCCAGTGTTCCCGCATCAGTTGCTCCACAGATTGTTGTTTGACTGCTAGAATGTTCAGCCAAAATAAAATCGCCCACAACCCGTCTTTTTCGCGGATGTGATTGGAACCGGTACCAAAGCTTTCTTCTCCGCAAAGGGTAATTTTCCCCGCGTCTAACAAGTTACCAAAGAATTTCCAACCTGTGGGAGTTTCGTAGCAATCTATACCCAAACTGGCGGCAACTCGATCCACTGCTTGGCTGGTTGGCATAGAACGAGCTACTCCAGCTAAGCCATTTTTGTAACCGGGAACTAATGTAGCATTTGCTGCTAGAACTGCTAAACTATCACTTGGGGTGACAAAAAACTTGCGTCCTAGGATCATGTTGCGATCGCCATCGCCATCAGAAGCAGCGCCAAAATCTGGAGCATTATCACCAAAAAGTATTTCTACTAATTCGCGAGCGTAAACTAAATTCGGATCCGGATGTCCTCCGCCAAAGTCTTCTAAAGGAGTAGCGTTAATTACCGTCCCTGCAGGTGCACCTAGTCTCTGCTCAAACAAAGCACGAGCGTAGGGTCCGGTAACTGCGTGCATCGAGTCTATGCAGAGCCGAAATTTACCACTAGTCAAAAATTCTTGCAGGCGATCGAAGTCGAATAGTGACTCCATTAATTTTTCGTAGTCTTGCACCGGGTCAATAACTTCCACCACCATGTTTCCTAGTTTGGACTCTCCTAATGTATCCAAATCTACATCGGGAGCAGCCAAAATTTTATAATGGTCTATTATCTTACTTCGTTCAAAAATTGCTGCTGTCACCTTCTCCGGTGCTGGGCCACCATTACTAGTATTATATTTGACACCAAAATCCCCCTTTGGTCCGCCGGGATTGTGACTCGCAGATAAAATTATACCACCGAAAGCATTATATTTGCGGATAATACAGGAAGTTGCTGGAGTAGACAATATGCCGCCACGACCAACTTTTACCCGTCCAACACCATTGGCAGCAGCAATTTTCAAGATAGTTTGAATTGCTTGGCGATTGTAATACCGACCATCACCGCCCAAAACCATGGTTTTGCCATGGTAATTTTCAATACTATCAAAAATCGATTGGATGAAATTCTCCAGATAGTGAGGTTGCTGAAATACAGAAACTAATTTTCGCAGACCAGAAGTCCCTGGTTTTTGGTCTAAAAAAGGTTTAGTGGCAACGGTTTTAATGTCCATTGGAATTCATCAATAATTTCTGTGGAAACAGGTGCGAGCGGTAAGCTTTCAGCCAAAAGCTATCTTAATTTTGACAGGGAAAGTATCGCTTAACATCGCTAAAGGCAAAACCTATACTCAAGTTCGTAGTTAGTACTTTAGTACTGGCAAGAAACTCGGGACTAGAAGTGTTTGCTAGTCAGGGTAAACATTAGAAGTGCTGACTACTAACAGAGGTGTTTGTTCGTAGCAAGAGGTTTCAAGGAGTTTATTGATAAATATGCGTGGAAACTCGACCGTCCTGTTGGGGATGTTGTGGTGGTCGAGGTGGACGGCGTGAAAGAAGGCGATCGCGGATAGTGCTAACGACAATGTAAAGTATTGGTACTACAAACAAATTCAACAAAGTAGAAACGATCATTCCCCCAGCTACAGCTGTACCGAGGGATCTTCTGCTAGCAGCTCCGGCTCCTTCTGGATTTACTAAGGGATAAATACCCAAGATAAAAGCAAAGGAAGTCATCAGAATTGGTCGCAAGCGTTCTTGTGATGCTTGTATTGCTGCTTTAGTAATAGAAAGTCCCCTTTCTCGCAGTTGGTTAGCAAATTCCACAATTAAAATTGCATTCTTACTTGCCAAACCGATGAGCATTACTAAGCCGACCTGACAAAAAATATCATTATTCAAACCTCGCAGTAGCTGTGCTGCTAGTGCTCCTAGGATGGCCAGAGGCACGGACAGCATAATAATAAATGGGTCGAAGTAGTTTTCATACTGAGCAGCCAGAACCAAGAAAACAAAGACAAGTCCCAAACCAAAAATTAGAGGTGCAAGACCGCCAGATTGCTGTTCTTCAGCAGAGATTCCCGACCATTCATAACCAAAACTTTCTGGTAGAACTTGCTTAGCTAATCGTTCCATCGCCTGAATTGCTTGTCCGGAACTGTAACCGGGAGCGGCCGATCCGGTGATTTCAATCGACCGAAATAAGTTGTAATGGTTAATAGTTTGCGCTCCAGTAGTAGGGGTAACTTTGACTAAGTTGCTCAGAGGAATCATTTGATTTTTGGCAGAACGGACGTATAATTCACCGATATCCTCTGGATGAGAGCGAAATGGAGCATCTGCTTGAACGTAGACGCGATAAGTGCGCTGCTGCAAATTAAAGTCGTTGACATAGCGCGAACCCAGATAACTTTGTAAGGTATTAAAGATGTCGTTTACCGACACTTGCAAGGCTTTAGCTTTGTTGCGATCGACTTCGATCAGTATCTGGGGGGTATTTGCAGCAAAAGTACTGAATACAGGTTTTTGCAATTCCGGTAGTTGATTTGCACCTGCTAACAATTGACCCATCACTTGCAGCATGGTATCTAAGGTGTTATTACCCTGTCTGTCTTGTAATTCGAACTGAAAGCCACCAAAACTACCTAAACCTCGAATAGCTGGTGGATTAACTGGGAAGACTCTGGCTTCGGTAATTGTTGATAGCTTTCTTTGCAAGTTAGCGATAATAGCTTGTGCTGACTGATTGTGTTCTTTACGCTCTTGCCATGGTTTTAATGTCGTAAAAATTACACCATTATTAGCGCTACTGCCACTAAAACCGAAGCCACCAACGGCAAAAGTACCCATCACTTCTGGGATTTTGAGGATTTCTTTTTCTACCTCGCTCATAACTTTGTTGGTGTAATTGAGCGATACCCCCTCCGGTCCCTGAACAATGGTGATGAAATAGCCCTGGTCTTCTTCAGGGAAAAAGGCGCCGGGTACGCGGGTATAAAGCCAGCCTGTCAAGCCCAGAGAAATTAAAAACAACAGTACAACAATGCCTTTGGCCCGATTTAAACGGAACAGCGATCGCTCGTATTTTCTTCGCGTCCAATTGACAAAATTATTAAATTTTCCAAACAACCAACCTAGCCAACCGCCAGGTCTTTGTCCGCGACGCAGGAGCAAAGCTGACAAAGAAGGACTCAATGTCAAGGCTAGAAATGTTGAAATTCCAATGGAAAAGGCGATGGTGAGTGCAAACTGCTTGTAAATCTGTCCGGTTGACCCAGGGAAAAAGGCTACGGGGACAAATACCGCCATCAACACTAAAGAAGTTGCAATTACTGCTCCTGTTAGTTCACGCATGGACTCGGATGCAGCTTGAAGTGGCGACATTCCTTCATCTTCAATCAAGCGAGAAATATTCTCAACTACGATAATGGCATCGTCAACTACTAGCCCTGTAGCCAAGGTTAAACCAAACAAGGTTAAAGTATTGATGGAAAACCCAAAAGCCTTGACAAAGGCAAATGTGCCAATCAAAGCTAAGGGAATTACAATCACTGGAATTAAGGTCGTGCGCCAGTCCTGCAAAAAAATGTAAATGACCAAAACTACAAGTACGATCGCCTCAAATAGCGTCTTGACAACTTCAAAAAGAGATGCTTTTACAAATAAAGTTGTGTCAAAGGCCACTTGATATTTCATTCCTGGCGGGAATTTTTGCGCCAGTCGGGCCATTTCCGCTTTTACTGCTGTGGCGACATTTAAAGCATTACTTTCAGGAGTAGTAAATATACCAATACCGACTCCTTCTTGACCTTTAAATCGCAAGAAGGTGTTGTAATTTTCTGCTCCCAGTTCTGCTCGTCCTACATCTTTGAGTTTGATGAGCGTACCGTCGTCATTTGCTTTGATGACCATCTCCTCAAATTCCGGGACATCCGTGAGCCTACCTATTGCCCGCAAGTCAATTTGATATATTTGGTCTGGTGGCGCTGGTTGCTGACCGATTTGTCCTGCGCCTACTTGTAGATTTTGTTCGTTGAGAGCATTGATCACATCCTGAGGTGTGAGGTTGCGACTGGCAAGACGGTTGGGATCCAGCCACAAACGCATAGCGTAGCGACGTTCGCCAAAAATCCGCGCTTCACCCACGCCGTTGATTCTTTTGAGAGCATCAACTATATAAAGATCGGCGTAGTTGCTCAAAAATACGGTATCGTACTCTTGCTTTTCACTGTAAAGCCCGATCGCCAACAAGATATCATTTGACTGCTTGCTGACACTAACTCCTGTTTGCTGTACCGGTTGTGGTAATTGTGGCTCCGCCAGGGAGACACGATTTTGTACGTCTACCGCGGCGATATCTTTGTTGCGAGAAGCATCAAATGTAACTGTGATTGTACTGGTACCGTTGTTGCTACTACTGGAGGTCATGTATTTCATGCCTTCCACACCATTAATCTGCCGTTCCAAGATTGTTGTCACGGTGCTTTCCACAACTTCAGCACTAGCACCAACGTAGTTAGCAGTCACGTTAACTTGGGTCGGGCTGATTTCTGGATACTGGCTTGTAGGAAGTGTAGGAATGCTAATTGCTCCTACTAACAAGATAATGATGGCGCAGACACTAGTAAAAACAGGTCGCTTAATGAAAAAATCAACAAACATATAGGAAATGGCTCATGGCTAGTAATTAATGGTTTGTGGTAAATGGCTAATAGCACTCAAAAGTTAGCAATTAGCAACCAAAAACCAACCTATTCTGGGTTTATGGGTACTCCGTCCCTTAAATTCAGTAGCCCCGAGACAATAATTCTTTCTCCTGGCTGTAATCCTTCCAGCACTTGATAGTTATTACCCTTGATATTGCCTAGCTTCACGCGTTTTTGCTTTGCTACCTGTTGAAATTCTCCCCGGGGGGAATTTTTTTGCATTTGTACAACATAAACAAAATTCTGTCCGGCGACACGAGTCACTGCTGTAATCGGAATTAATACTCCGGGACGTTGGTTCCAGATTACCCTCACCCGAGTGTATTCATCAGATCGCAGTTGCTCTTTAGCATTGTCAAACAATGCTTTTACCAGTACGGTTTGGGTATTGTTAATAATATTAGGAGAAATAAAAAATACCCGGCTAATACCCAGACTGCGACCTTGGGCGTCCAAGATTTCTACTGGCGTTCCCTTGCGCAATTGCGAAGCAAGTTCCAGCGGAATAGAAATATTCACCTCCAATGGTTGATTTTGAGTGATAGTTGCCAACTGGGTGGAAGTATTGACAAAATCACCCACTTTCACAGGAATATCACCGACAGTACCTGCAAAAGGAGCGGTAATTTTGTAGTACTGCAGTTCAACTGTTTTTTGTTTGAGATTGGCTAATGCTTGTTGTATGGATTTTTCTGCCTGAGAAATAATAGCTTTTTGTGCTTGGATTCTTGATTCGGTCGCCTGCAGGGTCGCTTTGGCAACAGCAAGCTTGTTAGCATACTGGTCTTTGGTTTGTCGAGACACTGCTCCTTGAGCTGCAAGACTAGCATAGCGATCGTAATCTTGCTGGCTTAATCTCACATCGGCAAGATTTGATATTTTTTGTGCTTCTAGAGAAGCAAGTGTCGCCCTAGCATTTTCTAACTGCGATCGCGCTGCTTCTACTGCTGCATTAAAACTACTAACCTCTGCTTGTTGCTCTCTTGCATCTATCTGGATGATGGGATCTCCTTGTTTGAGTCTGTCTCCCGAACGCACAAATATTTGCGTTACCTGTCCTTGAACTCTTGGCTGTAGTGATACCGAACGACGCGACTTGAAGCTGGCTATATACTCTGAACTGTCCTCAATTAAGCCTAATTGGGCGGTAGCTACCTTTACCGGTATTCCCGGTAATCGAGCGTTTGCAGCTTTGGGTTCTTGGTTTGCTGCTGGAGTGAACAAGCGCCAAAGCACAACAGCTCCACCCATTAACGCTACTAGAGCTATCAGTAACCAAGACCATCGATATTTTTGACGAGGTGGTTGAATTTCTGTCTGCGGAACGCTATCTTCAAATTCAGTTTCAGGCTGAGGAGGTATCATGGATGACAGATAAATTAATCACAATGACGATCGCTCAATCAAGCTTGAGTTTTTGGAAATGAAGATAATTATTATTATTTAGCAATAACGCTCCCTGGGAAATATTTGTGCATTTTTTTGCCTACATCTACTGGATGCTGACAGTGAATGTTTTTTATCTTCAGACTCAGAGCCTACCTTAGTTTACATAAAAACCGTTGCTTTTGTCTTGTCTATTCTTGCCAGAGATATTCAAATCTTGCTACAACTTCCAAACTTTCCAAGCAATTTGACACTTCTTTGGAAGTATTAATCTAGCAATTGGCTTTTGTTATCTCAAATTCTTTATAAATCATTTGGATGGCAATTCCAAGTTAAATTCTTGACTCCACAAAGGAGAACTATTTCCTTCCCAGAAACCGTACACTTTGACTTTTTTGATACATGTAATTTTCAAGCCAATGATTTCTTGACGTACATATTTAACTAAATTTTCTCGTTCTGGCGCTTGTGCAGACTTAAATATTACCTCTAGACAATCATTATTAAGAATCACTTTTACCGTCACGTTTTTAAATTGTAGTTGGCTGCTCATCAAAGATGCGATCGCCTGCACGTTACCTTGCCTGCAAAGCTCTAAAATATTTGCTTGTGTCATAATTTGTATAAGTGAAGAGCTAAAAATAGAAAATCTGTATTAAATATAACTTATATATTCAATATTTTTCCTCAGTGAATCCACGAAAATTCCTTATTTACTGTCAGCGACATACTGTCGAGCAAACTCACGATGAAGTTGATATTGTCTCATTTTTTGTCGTGCCATACGGAAATTAGAACTAGTCCGAGGTACGCTTTTCATTAAAGCGATCGCTTCATCCCAGCAGCGAATAACTATCTTCCACTCGTGTTCGGATTGAGCTAATTTTGCTAATTTGGCAGCACGTTTAGCTTTGTTCGTAGCTTGTTCGTAAGTATCCGTGGGTTTAGCTGTTTGAGAAGCTACCGGTGGTGGATAATTGGCAGATACAATAGCAGGTATAGTTTGTCTGAAATCCGGCGATTTGACAAAGAAATATATCAGTATAGTTAAAAGAGGAATTAAAGTCAGCATCCCTAGTTGTTTAGAAAGGCGGCGCGATTTGGGAGATAAATTGAACTTGGTTAGTTCTGGAGCGGGATAAGTGTTAGCAGAATAGACTTCTTCCGATCTAGTTGATGTATTTGGGACTCCAGGGGAGGTAAGATTATTCTGGTTTGGGGATGGAGAAACAACACTATTCCCCAAAAAAAAACGGGTTTTAAATAAAAATTCTATTTCATAAAAAAGAGTAGCACTAACAAACCAGACTGCGGCAAAAATAAGTAAAATCTGATGATTTTTTGCTTCCCAAATCGACAAAATCAGTCGGTAGTTAAGTTGAAATAAAGGTAAAAAAGGAGTGCAAATTAAGGTAGTTGTGAGAGTGGATAAAACAATTACCAACCAGCCATATAAACTTTCCCTCCAACTGAGCAATCCTGGAAGGAATCCTTTCACTTTCTTTATTTTTTCTCCCGGAATCACAGGAAGGAAGTGACACAGAAGAAAATGATGTAGAAAAGCGATCGCTGGAATCGGTAAAATCAGCAACAATATTGCCACAACAGTTAGTAGCTCTGGTTGTTGTGGAAGCTTAACAAAATAAAGCCACAAGTTTGGATTGCGTCCCGCAGCGCTGAGAAAACCTGCCACAAACATAAATAAAATGAAAGCATGCAGGCAGGAATGGAGATGAGGAAACCATCTGAACAATTGTGACTTTTTCATATTTGACACATCCTCAAGCTCTGGAATCACCAGGTACGAGCAACTAAGTTACGGAAGAAACAAACCTATCCAATTGTTAAATAGTTTACCTGCTTCTGCGGGAAATGCCCTCGGGCTCGCAAGCACTTTTAACAAGAGTTTTAATCTTTTGGTCTTTTCTTTTTACCTAGATTGGATAAAATCGAATCAGACACACAAGATACATAGCAGGTTAGAAGTATTGAGATTGCGTCGTAAAATTCGCGTTCGCCAGCACGTCAATCCACTCGCGCAAAAATATCAAAATCCGGTCGATTGTCCTGATTGGGAAAAAGTATATGCCAAGCTCGACCAACCGCTACATCTAGATATTGGTTGTGGAAGGGGAAAATTTTTGCTAGAGATGGCCTGGTTGCACCAACCGAATTGGAATTTTCTTGGTCTAGAAATCCGTGCACCTTTGGTAGAGGAAGCAAATCGGTTGCGGGATGAGTTGGGGTTGACAAACTTACATTATTTGTTTTGCAATGCTAATATCTCGTTGCGATCGCTTTTATCAACCCTTCCTGCGGGAAGTTTACAACGGGTTACCATCCAGTTTCCCGACCCCTGGTTTAAAAAGCGCCACGCCAAACGGCGAATCGTACAACCGCAATTAGTCGCTGATCTAGCAGATTATCTTGTACCGGGGGGAATCATCTTTTTACAATCAGATGTAGAATCGGTAGCTAAGGAAATGTGCGATCGCTTTGCTAGTCATCCCAGCTTCCGAAGACAAGGTACAGGAGAATGGCTAGCAGAAAATCCCCTACCCGTTCCCACAGAACGAGAAATCGCTACCCAAAAAAAAGGAAAACCTGTTTACCGTGCAATTTTTACCAAAGTGGGAGTTGAGAACTAAACTAGCCTTTGTTTGCTCAACTGCGCATCACCACAGGTAAGGTGACGGTAAAAGTTGTACCAACTCCCACCTCACTTTCAACGGAAATTTCGCCTTTGTGAGCTTCGACGGACTTTTTCACAATTGCTAGTCCCAAACCGGTACCAGGAATCGCACCAACATTAGAAGCGCGATGGAAAGGTTGAAACAAGTGTTGCAGTTCGTTTTTAGGAATACCAATACCCTGGTCTTTGATCCGAAAAGTGACTGATTTTTCCTGACTAATAAGTTCAAAATCAATCTTACTTCCCACGGGTGAATACTTAATAGCATTGGTAAGTAAATTGCCTAAAATATGTCGCAATAAATGCTCATCCCACAATGCTTCGCCCAACTGTCCGCTAACAGTGAAAATAATTGTAATTTGCTTTTGTGCTGTACTGAGTTCCATTTCTCGAATTAACTGACGACAAAAAGCTTGCAAATCCAAAAGGACAAGTTCGCACTGAAGTTTCCCTGTATCTGCTTTACCGATAAAGGAAACCTCGTCTAACAATTGCGACATACTTTTGACAGCAGAACGAATCATCTGGTAATGATTGAGTTTTTTTTCCTTGGGCAATTTATCATCATTGTTCTGCAACAATCCTGCCGCTAGCAGAATTGTATTCAAAGGATTGCGGATATCATGAGAAAGCATAGAGACAAACTCTGACTTAAACTGGTTGAGTTCTTTTGCTTTAATCAACTCAGCCGTTCTCTGCTGTACCTTAATTTCTAAACTTTGATTGTATTTGCGTAAAGATTCTAAAGCTTGTTTGCGCTCTATAGCATAGCGTAAAGAGCGTAGTAATACTTCTACATTTACCTGGCGCTTGACCAGATAATCTTGTGCTCCCTGCCGTACTGCTTCAATAGCAAGTGTATCATCATTAGTGTTAGTTAACACCACAATTGGCAAACTAGGAACAATATTATTCAGCACGGACAAGGAGGTTAATCCTTGACTGTCTGGTAGTGTTAAATCTAACAAAATAATATCAAAACGGTTGCCTGTATCATTACAATTACGAAGTAATTCTAAGGCTTCTCCCAATCGTTTGACGTGAACCAAAGTAAAATTCTTGGACTGGGCTTGCTTCAGAAATTCTTGTAACAACTTAGCTTCTGCCAAATTGTCTTCAATCAACAAGATTTTTACCAAGCTTGCGGCCATAGTTTTGTTTGACAACTGCTAGGTGCTGAAACATAGTAAAACCAGAAAGCAAGGGACAGAGAAAGACAAGGTCAGCAGATTCCTTGTCTTCCGATTTACTTGTTTTGTTGTGCTTATTTAGATGGCAAAGTTACGGTTGACAGCCAAAAATCTTCTATTCCCTTGACAATTTGAAATAACTGACTGAGATTGCGAGATTTAGTAATGTAGCAATTTACGTGCAGGTCGTAGCTGTGGAAAATATCTTCCTCATTGTGTGAGGTTGTCAGCACGACTACAGGAATGCGTTTGAGTTTGGGATCGTTTTTAATTTCTGCAAGGACTTCTCTACCGTCTTTTTTCGGCAAGTTTAAATCCAGCAGAATCAAATCGGGACGGGGTGCATCAGCATACTTACCTTCTTGGCGCAGATAAGCCATCGCCTCAATACCATCTCTGACAGTAATAATTTGATGGGGTACTGCGCTATTTTTTAATGCTTCTTGGATCAGGCGGATATCAGCTTTGTTATCTTCGACCAAAAATATTGTTTTGCATTTTTCGTCCGTTTCTACGCTCACGATCGCGCCCTCCCACAGGAATTGTAAAGTAAAATGTTGCACCCTCCCCTAGTTGTGATTCTACCCAGATACGTCCTCTGTGACACTCAATAATTTTTTTGCAAATAGCCAAACCCATTCCCGTACCCGGATATTCGTCCCGGGTGTGCAAACGCTGAAAGATAACGAAAATGCGATCGCTAAATTGCGGATCGATACCAATACCGTTATCCCGCACTGAGAATAGCCATTCATCCTCTAAGCGAGAAGCACCAACATGAATTTCTGGTACTTTGTCACTGCGGAATTTAATAGCGTTACCAATCAAGTTTTGGAACAACTGCATCAACTGAGTCGGATCGGCCATAATCGTTGGCAGAGGATCGTGGGTAATGATTGCGCCTGTTTCGCTGATGCGTTTGCGCAAATTAGCCAGAGCACGCTCTAAAGCCATGTCTACCTCTGTCAGTTCAAACTCAATTGCTTGCATGTCTACCTTGGAGTAAGCCAATACATCATCAATTAGCGTCTGCATCAAACTAACTCCCTCGACAGCAAAACTGATAAATTCCTTGGCTTCCTCATCGAGTAAGTCGTTGTAGCGCATCTCTAGCAATTGCACGTAGTTCGCTACTTGATTCAAAGGTTCTTGCAAATCATGGGAAGCAACATAAGCAAACTTTTTCAATTCTGCGTTGGAAATTTCTAAATCCCGCGCCAGCTGAGCTAGTTCATCTGCTTGTCGCAGCACGATGTTGACAATTGCTTTGCGCAGTTCTAACGCCGCTTTGATTTCCGCATAACGCCAAGGTAAAGAAGTTAAACGAACTGTCTGCTTCCATAACTCAAACGATTTCCGCGGACACAGCTGCGTACTGCCATTTGACTGCTTTAGTTCAAACGCCTGATTGGGATCGCCACCCCAATTCACAGTTTGAATCACTTCCGGTCTAAACCACAACACATAATTTTGCTTGGAAATGGGAATCGCAAGCAACCCGCTAGCAACGTTTTTAAAATTGTGTGCGTCAGCGTAAATCTGCGGCAAAGAATCTGTATAGAAAACTTCCTCATCAACCTCATTCTTTAGCCACTGAACTAACAAATTTATGTCTTCTTGGGCAGGAGTTTGACCAACTAGGGTACAATTATTACCAAAACAAATTGCCGCCCCTTGAGCACCTGTTAAATCGAGCAGATTCGGTTGATGTTTAACTAATCCATCGATAAAGTTTTCTTCTTGGGACATATATTCTATTAATGCAGATTGAATATATGTCAGCTGCATGCGATAGTCGTAATCTTCTGTTTCTTCTCTCGCGGAAAGTTCTGAAAATATCACTCGTCCTAAAAATTCGCAGGCTTTGCGCAATTCGTAGGAAACGTATTTAGGTGTTTGGTGATGACAAGCAATTAATCCCCAAAGTTTTCCTTCTTTGATCAAAGAAATAGTCAAAGAAGCACCTACGCCCATGTTGTGCAAGTACTCTATATGACAGCTGTGGGGACTTCTGAGAATAGAGTTAGTCAAATCTAAAGGACGCTGAGTCAGCGGGTTGACGCTCGGATATATTCCTACAGGTTGAAAATGGGTATCTGGAATTATTCTGATCCAATTTGAACAAAATAATTTTCTCGCTGGTTTGGGAATGTCTGACTCTGGGTAATGCAACCCCAGATAAGATTCCATGCTTTCTAGTTTTTCTTCTGCAACTACACAACCGTGTCCGTCTTCGTCAAATTTATACAGCATTACCCTGTCAAAGCCAGTGACTTTACGCACTTCTTCAACGATGATTTGACACAAATCGCGGGTATTTCCTGTTTCTTCTAGTCTGTTAATCGAAGCTCTGGCTAAATGATAAATACTTAGAAAGGGGATATTTTCCTGAGAGATAGCAGGTTCCAACTCCAATATTAAAAGACCGTCACTATTGCGATGAAATACACCATCAAATACTACGTAATCATCGCCTTTTCTTCTTAACCAGATTTTGACTGGATTAATAAAATCTAGACTTTCTTCTAAAAGTCCAGCTTTGATTCTCTCTATTTGGAACGGATCTAATAAATCTTCCAATTTTTTGTGCAGTAGCTCTTCACCAGGAATTCCAAATACGCTGGTTGTATTGCTGCTGAATTGCAAAATATTTAATTTTGGCTCTTCTAGCACTAAAAGTATACCGTATGGTTGAATTTGACCGATGATGTGAATCGGTGGTTCTTTCAAAATAGTTAAATTAATATTCTGCAATTCTAGTTCTCTAACCATTTATGAGACTCTCCTCTTTCCTTGCGGATTGTTAAACACAAAGCATCTCGCCGAATTGTCAGCTAGTCGTTTTGCTCTCAAACTTAATTGTTGTCACTTTTTTTGTTTGACAAAAGATTTTGTCTTCAGTTATGAAAATTTTCTACGTCTGAGCGTTTCTTTGGCAGGATTTTCCTATTTCTTCTGCGTTTTCAGTCTAACAAGTCGTGAGAGAGTATTTAGCTAAATAATGTTAAAAATAATTGATATCTGCACCTGCGAATATGTACTTTAATGAATTAATAATGCATTTTATTGAGGGAAATTACCAAGTTTGTAGAGGTGGGAAAAAGGACTACAGAGTTTCGCACTACAAACTTTGAGTGTGCCACAACCCCGACAGTTATATTAATACCTTCTGCTTTGGAGTTAAATCCAGGAATTGAACCACATCCGCAATTTATAATCCTCAACAGACAAAGGTAAAGCTAAATAAACAGGTAACCAAAAAATAAAAGCAGCCAAAATGGTAAAGGTAATAGTCACGCCTGCAGCACGCAGCATTTTGTCATAACTGCGGAGACATCGATCTACAAAATAGGCGATCGCCAAAAATGCAAACACCACAGCTGTCATGTAGTGATAAATGAAAACGCAGCGATTTACCATCACCCAAGGCAGTAAATTGGCGGCATAATTTAAAACTATGTACAGCGCTATCCAACTATCAATGGCAAGCACTGGTCGAGGAGCGAAACGCTTTTGTATTACCAAAGAATTCACTACTTGCCAACCTAGCATGATTACTAGTAATAAAAGTGCAGCCAGACCGAACCACCACAAAAAAGGATTCCCCATGGCGTGAACATCATAAATTACTTTGACCGCATTTGCAGGTAAGGGCGGTCCCATCACCGGTAACGGTTCTTTGAGACTTGTGGCTGTTTGGTATAAATACGCCATGGGTCTTAGCATCAAAGGCCACGTATACCACGCAGCGCAGTAAGGATGTACTTTAGTACTGTTACCGCCCATACGTTCGTGAAAGGAGAGAATTTGTTTGTGAACTTCGATAAAGTTGTATCTTGTGTCTAATTGCAAGTGGGGAATCCAAATCAAACTGTAAACAATAGCTGGAATAATTCCCAAATAAAAGAAAAGATGAATAAAGTTGAGCTGGGTTAAGTTTTGTAGCGGCGATACACTTCTGTCCCCAAAATAAAAGTTAGAGCTGGAATGGTGCAATTCGGCAGGTAAGTCATTGCTGTTGCTGCGTGTAACTTGACTTTTGGCTACCAGAATTTTCCATACCCAAGCAAAAATCCAAATCAAATAAATACCCAAAAGAAACCACAAACCGTTCCATTTTGTAGCCGCAGAAGCACCAAAAGCCATTCCGGAAAGTACCAGGTACAATCTGCGCTGTTGTCTTTGGTGAGCTAGTGCTAATAAAAACAACCACTGACCCAGCAATCCAAATACAACTATATAGATATTAATCAGAGCATAGCGAGATTCAACAAGAAATATACCGTCGCAGGCTGTAAAGATAGCGGCTAGAATTGCAAAGCTGCGCCGATAACTTAACTGATAGGCAATACCAGCAACAATTAAAGGAACAAACGAACCAAATAAAGCATTGATCCAGCGATAACTCCAAGGCGATCGCACTGAACCTGTGAGTCCGTTGATCGTATCTTGTCCAAAACCAAGATGACTACCAAGCCATATTCCCACAGCAATTATTAATTTACCCAGGGGTGGGTGGCCATCAAAAAATGGTTTGTGGATGAGATAGTCATTACCAAATGTCGCGTAATAAATTTCATCAAATACAAGAGTATTGAATCTCCCCAGTCCCCAAAATCGCAGGGATAGGGAGAAAATAAATATACCTGCAATTCCTATCCGAAACCAATAATTAGTCTTTCCAGCTGACTGTTTTGTCATTATTCCTACCTAAAAGCGGTTTTCGGGATATCTGGTTTGAAAATAAGACTACAAGACTCTCAGACAAACAAAAATACAAGTTTTGCTCCCCATTAGCTTTGTATGGTTCGGTAGGTATGAATTGCCAGTGAGTGAGAGTTTCGATCTCAGCTTTAGCAGGTACTCGTGGTATTGTAGCAAGCTTATGCGGAAATTTGCTGTTCGACTTTTGCTACTTCTAGCATCGTTTTTAATACGGAATCGGGATTGAGGCTAATCGAGTCAATTCCTTGTTCGACTAAAAACTGTACGAATTCTGGATAATCGCTGGGTGCTTGTCCGCAAATACCAATTTTGCGGTGATGTTTTTTTGCAGCTGCGATCGCCATTTTTACCATTCGCTTTACTCCCTGACTGCGCTCGTCAAACAACCGCGCTACTAACGCCGAATCTCTATCTAACCCCAAGGTTAGCTGAGTCAGGTCATTAGAACCGATAGAAAAACCATCAAAAACCTCAGCAAACTCTTCTGCCATTATGACATTATTGGGCAACTCGCACATCACGTAAACTTGCAAGTTTTTTTCACCTTGCTTGAGACCATTTTTTGCCATTTCTGCCAATACCAAGCGTCCTTCATCAGGTGTGCGACAAAAGGGAATCATAGGGATTACATTTGTCAAACCCATCTCATCCCTAACTCGCTCGATCGCTTTACACTCGAGAGCAAAAGCTTCGCGGTAACCTGGATCGTAGTAACGTGCTGCTCCTCGCCAACCCAACATCGGATTTTCTTCTTCTGGTTCAAATTGTTTTCCCCCCAACAAATTTGCATACTCATTACTCTTAAAATCCGACATCCTTACAATTACTTGCTTTGGATAAAAAGCTGCAGCAATTCTACCGATACCCTGGGCTAGTTTATCGACAAAATATTCAGGTTTATCTTCATAAACGGCAGTAATTTCAGCTATTTTTTCTTTGACAAATTCATCCTCTAGCTGGTGATAGTGAATTAACGCCATGGGATGTACTTGGATGTGGTTGGCAATGATAAACTCTGTCCGCGCCAAACCTACTCCATCGTTAGGAATAGTAGATAAACTAAAAGCTTCTTGGGGATTACCCACATTCATAAAAATTTGCGTGCGAGTACTGGGTAAGTTCTCTAAAGGAACTTCTTGCACCTCAAAAGGCAATAATCCCTCATAAACCCGTCCTTGTTCTCCTTCAGCGCAGGAAACTGTTACTTGTTGACCAGTTTTCAAAACAGCTGTAGCGTTACCGCACCCTACAATTGCAGGTACACCCAATTCCCGAGCAATAATAGCAGCATGACAGGTGCGCCCCCCAGAATTAGTAATAATCGCACTTGCTTTCTTCATAATTGGTTCCCAATCGGGATCGGTTCTGTCGGTGACCAATATTTCTCCCGGCTGGAATTGCTCGATTTTTTGAGTATCTAAAATTACCCGCACTTTTCCTTGTGCGATCGCGGAACCTACAGCACGTCCGGTGACAAGCAACACCCTAGCAGAACCATTTTCCTCGTCTTGTTTGAGAAGGCGATAAGTCCGCAAAACATTTTGTTTTTTCTGAGATTGCACTGTTTCCGGGCGGGCTTGTACGATAAATAAGTCATTGGCAATACCGTCTTTTGCCCACTCAATATCCATGGGGGTATAAGTTCCGTGGATTTGGGAGTAATGGTCTTCAATCACGCAAGCCCACTGCGCCAGTTGTAAAATTTCCTCATGGGAAAGAACGAATTTGCATCTTTCCTCTTTGGCAACGGCTACGTTTTTAGTAAATTTCGAGCCGTCATCGTAGACCATTTTTAATTCTTTACTGCCTAATTTTCTATCTATTATGGGGCGAAATCCTGCTTTTAAAGTTGGTTTAAAAACGTAGTATTCATCAGGATTAACATTTCCTTGAACAACATTTTCACCCAAGCCATAAGCTGCTGTAATTAGTACAACATCTTGACATCCTGTTTCTGTTTCAATTGAAAACATAACTCCCGCGGATGCTAGGTCGGAACGTACCATTTTCTGAACGCCGACAGCAAGGGCGACGCTCAAGTGATCGAATCCTTTGATCTGGCGATAGGAAATAGCGCGATCGGTAAATAGGGAAGCAAAGCATTTGTGACAAGCTGCTAAAACTCCCTCCAGGCCAGTAACATTGAGATAAGTTTCCTGCTGTCCCGCAAAACTAGCATCCGGTAAATCTTCAGCAGTGGCGCTAGAACGAACGGCTACATCCGTATCTGGATGGTATTGCTGACAAAGTTTTTCATAGGCTTTGGCGATCGCCTCTCGCAACGGTACTGGAAACGGTGTGTGTAAAAGTAGCGATCGCGCTTTTTTACCTCGTTCGCGTAAATTCTGAATATTATCTACATCCAAATCCGCAAACAGTTGCCGTAATTTTGCTTCTAAACCGGTGGATTCAATAAAATAACGATAAGCACGTGCTGTGGTCGCAAACCCCATCGGAACCTTGATCCCTTTGGGTGCAAGCTGTTGTATCATTTCTCCCAAGGAGGCGTTTTTCCCACCCACCAGGGATATGTCAGCCATACCTACTTCATCAAACCACAAAATCAAAGATTCCTGTTTGGAAGTGGAAAAAATAGTGTTTTTTATAACTGTGGTCATAGGTATTTTACTCCCAAAAATTCTCTGCCAGTTACGAAAAATCGAACAGCATAGTTAGTAAAATAAAATAGTCAGTCTTTTTCTTAACTGAAGACTCTATCTCGTAATTTACTTCATATTTTCTTGGGGATCACTATGTCCCCAGTGGGAGGAAAAGTACTATTAGCTTTTTCAAACAAAAACATCTAAAAAATCCAATTCCAGTTGATTTTTCTCTAGAAATTGCAAGTATAATCCTATTTGTATCTCCAAATTCCAGTTCGTCTTGTTTGTATTAGAAAGCGATCGCACCAACCTCAAATGAGATGAAACTTTACTTGTGCAAATATGTTCTCCCTCAGTACAAATAAACCTTTTGGTAACAAATTCACGCTTATTCTTTACCAAAAAGTCATTTCATTAATTTCTTAACAGTAACTCAACCACCCAAAATGGCTTGAATATCAGTGCATTTGCACCGATAGAGTGTAATACCTGCTAGTGCTGATGGTAACTGCCATCGGAGCAACACATCGCCTTTATTAAAATTTTGTAAAGGTTTGTTATGCTCATCAGCGTTCGCTGCTTATGTAGTGAATGACAAATCACTTCTAGTAACAAGACTTATGGAGATTTTGTCCGACACTTTAGTACTATCTCGCCTGCAATTTGCGCTCACAGCCATATTTCACATGCTTTGGCCCGTACTGACTACAGGCATGGCAATATACATAGCTATTGTGGAAGGAATATGGTTGAAGACCCGCAATCCAGATTACTATTACCACGCTCGTTTTTGGTCAAAACTTTATCTTCTCAACTTTGGCGTTGGGGTAGCTACAGGTATTCCCATGGAATTTCAGTTTGGCACAAACTGGGCACCTTTTTCAGAAGTTGTTGGTAATTTTTTTGGTAGCGTGATTGGATTTGAAGCTGCTTGGGCGTTCATGCTAGAAGCAGCTTTTTTAGGCATCATGGTGTTTGGTTGGGAGCGAGTAAATTCCATAATTCACTTTATCTCTACCATTTTGGTTGCCATTGGTGCGAATTTATCCACTTTTTGGATTTTGACTGCAAACTCTTGGATGCAAACACCTGCTGGTGGAGAAATAGTAAATGGAAAGTTTATCGTCCACGATTATTTTCAGGCGATTTTTAATCCATTTATGGCCATCAGCGTGTTACATATGTTTCTCGGGACGCTGGAAACATCACTATTTGTCATTGGTGGAATCAGCGCTTGGTACATTCTCAACAACCGTCAAAGTGCCTTTTTTGCCAAAGCCTTTAAGATAGCCTTAGCAGCTGCGATCGCCGTCGCACCATTGCAGATATACATCGGTCATTTAAGTGCTGAGCAAGTTTATCACTATCAACCCGCAAAACTAGCGGCCATGGAAGCTCGTTGGGACACAATTCCAGCAGGACAATCCGCCGATTGGAGTATTTTGGCATTACCCAACGAAACAACACAAAAGAACGATTGGGAAATAACCATTCCCAATGCCCTTGGATACATTCTAGAATTCAAACCAAAGCTATCAGCACCCGTACGTGGATTGAAAGAATGGAAGCCAGAGGATCGACCGCACTTAATCGGTTTAATTTATTACTGTTTTCGTATCATGGTCGGTATAGGCTTCCTACTAGCAGGGATAATGTTGTGGAGCACGCTGCAGTGGCTGCGCGGTAAGCTTTCTCCAGAAAATATCACCCAACAGCGTTGGTTGATGCGGGCTTGGATCTTTGCTGCTCCCTTGGGATATATTGCCGTAGACTCTGGTTGGATCGTGCGTTGTGTAGGACGCCAACCGTGGACGGTATACGGACTGCTTCGCACAGCTGATTCTGTTTCTACCGTACCCGCCACCAACGTGTTAGTATCCTTAACCGCCTTTACCATCACCTACAGCATTTTGTTTGTTGCTTACCTATACTTTGGTAGCCGCATTCTTCGCAGAGGTCCGAGGTTAGACTTACCAATACCGCAAATAGAAACCCAACCAGCAGTAGAAACAACTCCCGGACAATTTGTTCCAGATGAGCGTCCCGTGGAAGCACAACAATAGGAGATGGTATGGAGACGCTAAGTTACTTTCTGCCACAGGTATGGTTTAGCATTTTAGCCCTTTTTCTGTTTTTGTATGTAATTTTGGACGGCTTTGACTTAGGGGTAGGAATTTTGTCTTTAACTGCTTCTAGCGAAGAACGCCGCAGCATTTTGATGACTAGTTTGAGTAATATCTGGGATGCTAACGAAACGTGGCTAGTGCTGATGGCTGGCGGTTTGTTTGGGGCGTTTCCCCTTGCCTACAGCACGATTTTAAATGCCCTTTACATCCCCATTTTGTTAATGTTGTTTGGATTGATATTTCGTGCAGTGGCATTTGAATTTCGCGAACAAGCAAAACGGAAATTATTTTGGAATTTTGCCTTTGGAGTGGGGAGTTTTCTAGCAGCACTCGGTCAAGGATTTGCTCTTGGCGGGGTGCTCCAGGGAATTCGAGTAGATGAAACAGGTCATTTTATCGGTACAAGCTGGGATTGGTTGAGCTGGCAAACTATATTAGTTGCTTTGACACTGATCCAAGGCTATGTTTTGATTGGCTCGACCTACCTGATTTGGAAAACTACAGGCGAATTACAGCAAACTTACTACCAAACAGCAAAAATAGCAGCCGTAACAACACTAATCGGAGCGATATTAATTACAATTACAACTCCAATTTTTTACGATTACGCCAGAGAACGTTTATTCGCTCGTCCTCTTGTTTATGTTTTTGCCATTATTCCTTTAGTAGGAGTTGCGTTGATTTCTCTACTTTTGAGAAGTTTATTTCGCAAACAAGAAAGAGCGCCTTTTATCTGGACGATTCTGCTTTTTTTGCTCACTTTTATTGGCTTAGGAATGGTAGTTTTTCCCTACATCATTCCTACTGGAATTACCATTTATGAAGCTGCTGCCGATCCTAGCGCCTTAGTCTTCATGATTATTCTGCTTGGGGGATTGATTCCGGTCATGTTGTTTTACAACATCTATCAATACATTGTGTTTCGGGGTAAAGTCACTAGCACTAAGTATGGAGAATAAATCATTGAGGCATTAATCTGAAATGATATGTAGAGACGTCAAAAAAAATTACGTCTCTACAAAAAAACTTAAATACTAATCATAATTCTTCATTCTTCTACTGATTGAAAGCGGCGTTATCTTTTTTTACAACTGCGATGGAGTTCGAGTGTAGACATTGCATGATATATTGTCCTATCGTCCCAAACCCAGAGCGTGAATATGGGAAAAGGTAAACGTATAGGTATTCTTACTAGTGGAGGAGACTGCTCTGGTTTGAACGCAGCCATCAGAGCCGTAGTCCATTGTGCTAACAGAAAAGGTTGGGAAGTGCTGGGAATTCGTCAAGCAACTTTAGGATTAATGGCACGTCCACCCCAGTGTATAAAACTAGAAATTGACCAAGTTGACCCGTTGTTAACTTCTGGTGGCACAATGTTGGAAACGACCAACAAAGGCGATCCTTTTGCTTTTCCTATGCCTGATGGTAGCCTGCGCGATCGCTCTGAAGAAATTATTGCAGGTTACCACCAGCTGGGCTTAGATGCTTTGATCGGAATTGGAGGCGATGGTAGTTTGGCAATTCTGCGTCGCTTGGCACAAAAAGGCGGTATAAATTTAGTCGGTATCCCCAAAACAATTGACAATGACATCGGCATTACCGAGCATGCTATTGGATTTGATACGGCAGTTAACATTGCTACAGAAGCACTCGACCGACTGCATTTTACCGCTGCTTCTCACAGTCGAGTCATGATTTTAGAAGTAATGGGCCGCGATGCAGGACATATCGCCATTGCTGCAGGAATCGCTGGCGGAGCAGACGTAATTTTGATTCCAGAAATTCCCTACAGTCTCGACCGCATTTGTGACAAAATTAAAGAACGCCAAGAAAAAGGTAAAAACTATTGCTTGATTATTGTCTCCGAGGCAGTACGCACTCAACAAGGTCAAGCTGTCACTATCGCAAACCGTTTCGGAGAATTTCGGTACGGTGGTATCAGTCAATACTTAGCCGACCAGATCAGCGCTCGTATCGGTGCGGAAACGCGAGTCACGGTTCTCGGTCACATCCAACGAGGAGGAACCGCCTCTCCCCTCGACCGTCTCGTCGCCGCTGCTTTTGGTGTCGCAGCAGTCGATTTGATAGAAAAAGAGAAATATGATTACATGGTAACTTGGCAAAATCGTCGGGTACTTGCCGTACCGATCGCAGAGGCGATCGCCCAATACAGAAGTGTCAACCTGGAAGACACTCTGGTGAAAACTGCTTGTGGTTTAGGAATTTATTTGGGAGATTTCTTTTGTTGACACTTCTACAGCCGGTGGGCTTTCTGCTTTAATTTCCGTAATTCTGTTTTCCACCTTTAGTCTTGGACAAATGCTTTCATTCGATTTTCAGAAATTTTTCTTGTCCTTGTTCGACTTTCTCCAAAAACTACTTGCTGCTCGCTGGCGTTCCTTACTACTTCTATTTTTAGGAGTGCTCTTACCTTTACAAGTCTTTGGACTACTGACATTGGAGCTGCGAGAAAACGAAGGTGGTTTTCCCTGGGATTTACCTATCTTAGTAGCAATTCACGCAACCAAACAACCGCAGCTTGATGTAATTGCAGTCAACTTAACCAAATTGGGATCTGTTTGGACTGTATCGCCAGTTGTTGCGGCGATCGCGTTTCTATTACTACTTTGGAAACAATGGCGAGCACTTAGTTATCTACTTACCACCACCATTGGCAGCACCATTATCAACCGCACAACAAAAGAAATCATGCACAGAGCTCGCCCTCAGCTTTGGGATTCACCAGCGCCAGAGTTAGACTATGCATTTCCTAGCGGCCACGCTATGACAAGCATGACGTTGGTTGTAGTTCTAGTAATTTTAACCTGGGGAAGCATCTGGAGTTGGATAATTCTTGTCCTCGGCAGTTTATTTGTGTTAGCGATTGCGTGGACGCGATTGTATTTGGGAGTTCATTTTCCCAGCGATATTTTTGCTGGCTGGATGGTTTCCATTGCTTGGGCGATCGGAGTTAGTTTAATTATCAAACCGAATTTAGTTCAAAAAACAACTACAGAAACTCCGCCAGCAACAGAAACTTCTTTACTTACTGAAGAAACTCAGTTAATAGGTGAAGATTGAGTTGACAATTGTTTTTCCGCCCCACCCCTTTTGGCAAGTAAAAGAAAATGTTAAGGTAACTGCAGTTTGACAAACAAAGGTGGGGTTTGAAAAAGCTTTTAAATAGGTGCTTTTGATGGTGATTCTTTTGCTTTCAAAGCCAAAGAAAAACTTCTTGGTTAATCTTCTACAGCTAGCTGTGATAGCAGGTTTTGCAACCTTTGAACCAAACGTTCTGCTGGCATTAAATTTTCTGTTCGCTCCTCCTCAATACGCGCCACAAGTTGACCATTTTTAAACAGCAGCATTGTTGGTAACGGATGCACTTGGAACCGGGAAGCTAAATCAGAATCTTTTTCACTATTAATTCTGACGATTTTAAGCTGTTGTTCCATCTGAGAATTGACTTGCTTTAAAATTGCATCCATTAAGTGAGAAGGACCACACCAAGGAGCATCGAAAACTACCATTATTGGTAGCTCTGTGCTAGACAGTAGCTCTTCAAAGTTTTGGAAAAGGTCTTTGACGATCATAAGACACCTGTGCAAATCAACGTGGGAATAAGGCAAAGGTAAAAAATAATGGTGATTTTGGCAGAACTAACTTAGCGAAAATGAGAATACAATCTTTATCTGTAGTTTTAGTAACAAAAACTACTCTGTTCCTTTTTCATTTCTCCGCACAGAGAAGTAATCGCAGTCGAATTAATTTCTTTTTGACCTCAGTATATCTATGGTAATAAATTTCTCGCTGACCAAGGTAAAAAACAGCTAGAAATTTGGCAACGAAGTGAGGAGCGCAAGCAAACAAATAAAAGTATTTTCTGGTTGCAGTTAAAATCTTCAGCTTTTCTTCCAAAACTCACAAAAACATTTCTAATGGCGCCAGGACGATCGCTCGACTTAACGACAAAATTTACCGCGCATTATACGCGATCGCTTTCTCAAAAATTAGCAACAGCTAACTCAAAACAAAAGGCATCCACAATGGATGCCTTCCTTATAGAAATTTACTCTACAACTGCTGCTAGACAATCTCCTGACCATTCTCACCGTAACACGCGCTATAGAGCAACTATTTCTGCGGTTGTTTTCACTTTCACAAGTTATTATCTGTCGAGCGGAAGCTGGAACTGCAAAGCTTATAATCTTACCCATACTCAAGCTAGCAGCCATAAGGGTAGCAGCTATTGCAAACGCATAATCATAGCAAGTATTTAACCAAAAGCTAATACCTATACATATTAGCTCTAATTCCGCAACCGCAAATCTATCTAATTTCCTAGAAAAATATATCTAAATTCCTAAGAATTATTCTTTAACCCCACTCAAGTTTAGTACAATTTTTTTCTATGTTATTGTGGTTAATTTCTAATAAAACTTGGTTATTGCAATTCATCTCTGAGTCAGATAGCCTGTAGTAAGCATATAAGGATGCTTGCTACAAGCAATAAGCAATCGCTCGCTGGGATTTCGAAACGAAAAAGTACAAATTACAAATAAAGTTAAAAACTTACATTAATTTGATTGGCAAGAGTACGGGAATAACCATTGCGAGCAAATTTTTCTGCTAGAATCTGCTGATAAACAGCTTCATAACCGTCTACCATACTTTTAACGCTGAAGTTTTCCTCCACATGGGTGCGACAAGCACGGCGATCGATTTCTTGGAGACGGGCGATCGCACTGACAAAATCCTCAACACTATTGCACAAAAAGCCCGTTTTCCCATCCACAACAACTTCTGGTACCGATCCCAACGGTTTAGCAAGCACGGGAGTTCCAGCGGCCATGGATTCAATCATCACCAACCCAAAAGGTTCGCGCCAAGTGATGGGGAAAAGCATGGCTAAAGCACCACCCAAAAGCGCATTCTTTTCCGAGTGAGTAGCTTCTCCCAAAAATTCTATCTGTTTGCCGTCAATATGAGGTTTAACCTGACTCTCAAAATAGTCTACATCTACCTTATCTACCTTACCTGCCATTTTCAAAGGAATTCCCGCCCGCTTGGCAATTTCTATGGCAATGTGCGGTCCTTTTTCTGGAGACATTCGTCCTAAAAATGCAAGATAAGGAGGGTCTTGCGGTTGGGGATAAAAACGATGACTGTTGGTATCTATACCGTTGTAAACAGTAGCAGCGTAATTTAACCCTAATCTCGGTTCTCGTTGTGCGTTCGATATACTCACAAACGGTTGTTTGCAACTTGCAGCAAAGACCTTTTCGTTGTCGGGAGTAAATATACCGTGGAGAGTATGAACGGTGGGAGTGCTAACAAAATTTGCGTAAGTTAACGCCGGATAGCCTACGTGAGAATGAATAATGTCAAATTCCCCTGCCTGCTGGTAGGCACGGCTCAATAACAAGGTTTCATAAACATTATATTCTTTCACATTTGAGTCTAAACGCAGTGCTTGGGGATATACCGACTCTAGTTTCGCTAAAGTTATCGAGTCTCCGGATGCAAACAAAGTTACTTGGTGACCGCGTCGAACTAATTCATCGGTTAATAAACCGACAACCAATTCCACACCACCGTATGCAGGAGGAGGTACCCTCTCCCACAATGGGGCTATTTGAGCAATCCGCATATCAAACTCCTAACTACTTAAGAAATAGTTTCAAAACAAGCAATTTAATAGTAATTGAGAAAAGATTTTGCTTAGAATTTAAAAAAGTTTTGATTTGGTCGTAAATACCAGTAAGTACTACACATTTGGTAGAAGAAACCGTACTTAATAAATACAATGAATTTTCTACGATATTTAATTTTAGCCCAATGGCACTATAAATTCGGCGTATAGTTCTACTTCTAAGAATTGATGTTAGGTGTAGAAAACACCACCGCCTAAGTTGTGTTCTCTGTATTTTAACTGCACACAAATATAGGAGAAAATTGCAAGTGTTCAGGGATGAAAAAGTACTAAAAACCGCTGAGCCCCGGCTATCAATACAAAGGAGATTAATACTATGATGATTCGTTACTTTCAACCCCTTCGCGAACTGGAAAACTTACGGCGACAAATGGATTTGGTCTTTGATGAATTGTCTGCACAAACTGCTCAGACAAGCGATACTTCTGCAAGTTGGGCTCCAGCTGTAGAGTTAATTGATACAGGCGATAACTTGATTTTGCAAGTACAACTACCGGGTATAGCAGCCAAAAATCTGGACGTACAGGTAACTCGCGATGCTGTGGCGATCGCGGGAGAACGCCAGCGTCAACACCACTCTGAAAATACCAATTACCTGCATTCAGAATTTCGCTACGGCAAGTTTCAACGAGTGATTAATTTACCGGTAGCAGTACAAAATGACAAGGTAAAAGCAGACTTCCACGACGGTATCCTCACTCTTACCCTTCCTAAAGTTGAAGAAGTTCGCAATCGGGTTGTAAAGATTAACTTGGGTGAAGCTACAACTTTTTCCAACCAAAGTGTTGACACAACTGCTCAAACAGTAAATTCTTAACAAGTTTTCTCAAAAATTTTCGCCTCGTGTGTAATTTTATTTAATCTTTGCAGGTGGGATGATAGACAGACTCACCTGCTTTGTTTTTATATGTCTTCTATATTTTAACGATTACTTTGAATAAAATTAACCCTTTTTTAATCTAGGGTTAAATATTTAATAATTTTTTCTTAACCTAAAAGAATATAGATTTATTTCAGGTTGTTATTTCCATTAGAAATAATCATTTAATTTCAGAGGAAAGATGATGTTTTCTCGCGCCGTCTTAAATCGTGTAGCTACTACTTCAGTCTTGACAGTAGTTGTTGCCTGGGGGCCATTTTTTGCCGCGATCGCCCAAGCATTAACTCTCAATGGTGCGGGAGCAACTTTTCCTGCGCCGCTTTATGAAAGATACGCTCGGGAAATCAAAAAAGATTATCCTGACCTGAAAATCAACTATCAAGCTATTGGTAGCGGCGCTGGTGTCAATCAAGTAATTGCTGGTACGGTTGACTTTGGTGCTAGCGATGCTGCCATGACCGACCAAGAAATGGCAAAAGTCAAGCGGGGTGTTATTTTAGTACCCACTGCAGGTGGTGCCGTTTCAGTTGTTTACAATCTTCCTGGTGTAAATAATTTAAAATTGTCCCGCACTACTCTACCAGCAATTTTTTCCGGTCAAATTACCAGATGGGATGACCCGAAAATTAAAGCTGACAATCCTGGTGTGAACCTTCCAAGCATACCTATTAAAGCAGTAGTTCGTGCTGATAGTAGCGGTACAACTTTCATTTTTACCAACCACCTGAGTGCAATTAGTCCTTACTTTAAAGGAAGGGTCGGTACAAGCAGATCTCCAAGATGGGAGCTACCCAACGTCCTCAAAGGAAGGGGAAATCCAGGTGTAGCTGCTTTAGTTGCTCGTACCCCAGGTGCGATCGGATATGTAGAGTACGAATACGCTCTCAGAAATAAACTTAAATCTGCATTGATACAGAACAGACGAGGGGAATTTGTAGCTCCTTCTTTACAAACTGCAAACCTAGCTTTGGCAAGTGTGAAGTTTCCCAGCAACTATCGAGTTTTCGTTAGTGATCCGGATCAAGGTTATCCGATTGTTGGTTTAACCTGGATTATAGTCTACAGGAACTACAAAGATCCTGCCAAAGCTCAAGCTATTAAAAACTTTGTTCGCTGGATTCTCACCAAAGGTCAACAATTTAATGACGATCTTAATTACACAACTATTCCTTCTAATGTTGCCAAAGATGTAATCAATACTGTCAATAGTTCTGTCAAATCCTTATAATTTTGAGTCTCTCCTTCTCACACCAAACACATCTAATTAGTCACTAGGGTGGGCCTTGCTCGCCCTAATTCCATTATTAGCATCCAGGACTTTATTGAATAGATGGATAATGGCAAATTTATCTAAACCAGCTGATGATAATAGTTCCAAGCAATCTCACCCAGATGCAAATATCAACCTGACAGTTACTGATGGGAAAAATGACTGGATGGACAAAGGTTTTACGCTTATAGTTTATGTCTTTGCAACTGTAACGGTGTTTGTGTTGTTTTGGATGAGTTGGGTAATTTTTGAAAAAGCTTATCCAGCAATTATCAAATTTGGATGGAAATTTTTATGGAGTCAAAATTGGGATGTACCTAATCTTGTTTTTGGTGCTTTACCCTACATTTATGGAACGTTTTTAAGCAGCGCGATCGCCATAATTTTAGCCGTACCGGTGGGACTAGCGGTGGCGTTAGTGACAAGCGAAGATTTTTTACCAGAATGGTTGCGCTCAACCGTTGCATTTGCCATAGAATTAGTGGCAGCAATTCCTAGCGTTATTATTGGTTTGTGGGGAATTTTTGTATTCATCCCATTTATTGAACCATTTCAAAAGTGGTTAGCTAAGACTTTTTATTGGATTCCCCTATTTCATACCCAGGAACCTTCCGGGTCAAATCTTTTAACCGCTGGAATTATTCTTGCCATTATGATTTTACCAACAATGGCAGCAATTTCTCGTGATGTTTTGCTAGCAACGCCACCAGAACTGCGCAGCGGAGCTTTAGCTTTAGGTAGTACTCGCTGGGAAACTATTTTTCTGGTGTTGTTACCTGCGGGATTTTCTGGAATTGTTGGCGCGACCATGCTGGCTTTGGGAAGAGCTTTGGGAGAAACAATGGCCGTCACAATGGTGATAGGTAATTCTTCTGTTATCAGTCTTTCTCTGCTCGACCCAGCTTATTCTATTCCTGCTGTGTTAGCAAACGAATTTGCGGAAGCAGAAAACGTTTTACACGTTGGCTCTTTAACATATTTAGCCTTGATTTTATTTGCTTTAACTCTTATTGTCAACATAGGTGCTGTTTTTTTAGTGCAAGCTTTTGGTAGCCATCAAAAAGAATAATTTAAGATAGCAAAAACGTGTATTTAAGTCTTAAAAATTATGAGTAGTTTCCAGCAGTCGAAAGCACCGGAAGATTCGGCAGCAGAATTATTTACTCCCTTACCAATTAAAAGGCTGCTATTTAATAGTGGCATGACGGCTTTAGCTTTTGCTTTAACTGGTTTAGCATTAATTCCTTTACTGTCAATTTTATGGGAAATTTTGCGACGGGGAATGTCTAGTATTAGACTGAATATGTTTGTTAAATCAGTCATTGATGATGGGTTTGGTAATGCTATTTTAGGTACCTTAGTTATGGTGGGAATTGCTTCTCTACTTAGCATTCCTCTTGGTGTGGTAACGGGAATATTTTTAGCAGAATTTGGTCGGGGGACAAAAATAGTAAATTTTGTTCGTTTTGTGACTATGATTCTCACTGGCGTTCCTTCAATTATTGCCGGTGTTTTCGCTTATGGTGTAATTGTTTTATCAGCTAAGGGATTTAGCGCCGTTGCTGGTGGTTTTGCTTTAGCAGTAATCATGTTACCTATAATTGTTCTGACTACAGAAGAAACTTTAAAATTAATTCCCAACGATCAACGTCTTGCTTCAGCAGCGTTAGGAGCTACTCGCTTTCAAACTATTTTTCGCGTTATTGTTCCTGCTGCTATACCCGGAATTACTACAGGTGTTTTATTAGCGGTTGCTCGTGCAGCTGGAGAAACAGCACCGTTGCTGTTTACAGCCTTATTTAGTTTAGATTGGTCGCAGGATTTGTTCAGTCCTACAGCTTCTATGTCGGTATTAATTTTTAACCTTTACAACGATCCCTCTCCAGAAAGAAACCGACTCATCTGGACTGCTTCTATTATTTTGCTGACATTGGTTGTAGCGATCAACCTTAGCTCTCGCTTCCTGACTCAAAAAAGAATTAAATCCTGAAAAAATAGTATTATTTTTTTAACTTCATTTTTTCCTATCCAGACAATTTTATTCCTAATTTTGACAAGAAAAATTAGACAAATATGAATAAACTAACTCCAGCGATTACAGTGAAAAATTTCAGCTTTTACTACCGCAACACCAAAGCACTCACAGGAGTGAGTATGAATATTTACAAAAACCAAGTAACAGCAATTATTGGTCCTAGTGGTTGCGGAAAATCCACATTTATCAAATCTCTTAACCGCATTGCTGAATTAGAAGCAAAAATTCGTATTGAAGGGACAGTAGAGTTTTTTGGACAAAATATTTATGCGCCTCGGGTGAACTTAAATCGTCTTCGTCGCCAAATTGGAATGGTGTTTCAAAAACCCAATCTTTTTCCAATGAGCATTTATGATAATGTGGCATATGGTGTGAAATTGGCTGGATGGCTTCCCAGAGCAGAATTGGATGGAATAGTCGAGTCCGCGCTCAGAGCAGCTGTGTTGTGGGATGAAGTCAAAGATAAATTGCACAAATCAGCTTTGGGACTTTCTGGAGGACAGCAACAGAGACTTTGTATTGCTCGAACCTTAGCGGTGAAACCAAAAGTGTTGTTAATGGATGAACCGTGTTCGGCGCTTGACCCAATTGCAACTATGAAAATAGAAGAATTAATTCATAGTTTGCGTAAAGAACTCACAATTGCGATCGTGACTCACAACATGCAGCAAGCTGCTCGCGTTTCTGATTTTACAGCTTTTTTCAGTACCGATGAAAGTCGCGTTGGGCAAATGATAGAATTTGGACCGACGGATCAAATATTTGGTAATGCTCTTGACGAGCGTACCCGTGATTACATTTCTGGACGTTTTGGTTAATTGCGATCGCCCTTTTGTCAGCATTCAGCTTTCGATCTGGTACAGTCAAAGATAGATATCTAAGCAATTCTCGAGATTGGAGGAGAGGTTGAAGATATTTTTTGACACATCCAATTTCGGATGTGAAAATCACAGTCTTTGTTGCTGCGATCAAATCCATAACTCCAAGGTGTTTAGGTCATGGATATTTTACAAGTCCTAAACAATTTACGAGTGTTGGTAGTAGATGACGATACCGATACTTTGGAGTTAATCAGGTTTATTTTGGAACAATACGATAGCCAAGTAAGTTCCACCGCGTCCACAACTGAAGCATTTGAGGTGATTCGATTGTGGGAACCAGATATATTGATTAGCGATCTTGCCATGCCAGTGGAGGATGGGTATTCTTTTATCCGTAAAGTTAGAAGCCTGCAACAAGGACAAATTCCAGCGATCGCTTTAACAGCATTAGTAACGCAACAGCAAATTGCTCTCGAAGCTGGATTTTCTACCTATATAGTTAAACCATTTCATCCTGAGGATTTGGTGAAAGTAATTGCCAGCTTAGTAAAAAACAATCACTTGCAGCCGGGACTGCAGGCGATCGCCAAAACAGAAATCTTGTAAGGGAAACAAACAGCGATCGCGGTGGGAAATTAGGGAATATTTCACAAAACCAAAGAAAATTATACACTTTCAAGGTGGTTTGCTTTTGATTTTTACCTGCAATCGCAGGTATACTTTGGCTGGCGAAGTTTAGGACTGGAATATAATTTGCGGCACATCCATTGTCAGCTGCATCTACGCTAAGGTGAAAATATGAAAGCACCTCTTTTAGAACCGCTCAGATAGTTTCTTTGTCGAGGAAAAACGAGGTGGTAGGCTAGCTAGAGTCCAGAAATCGCCATGCATGAACTGGTTCAAAACGTCTTAAACAGCGATGAAAAGACTGCTCTGCTTCATTTGATATCAGAGTTGAAAGCTTCAGGTAAGCGCTACTTCCTGAGAAACGAAATTTTGCAAGCTTTTGCTGACTATTGTCACCGCTCCCAAAAGCCGGCTTATTTTTTCCACTCTTCTAGTTTGGGAAAATTAATTCACTACACCCACGAAATTCTTTGGGAAGAAGAAAATACTTGGTTTTTAGTGCGACCGAGAATTGCCAGCCAAGAAGTATGGCGGCTATCAGAAAACATGAGCAGTTTTGAGCTCATGCCTCCCAAAGCATTGCTAGAGGCTCGCGATCGCTTTGTCAATCGCTATCAAAGCGAAATTCTGGAAATAGACTTTCGTCCTTTTTATCGATATTTTCCCTCGATAGAAGATCCGAGAAATATCGGTCAAGGACTGGCGTTTCTCAACCGTTACTTGTGTTCTCAGGTAGTCATCGATCCGGAGTATTGGCTAAAAGTATTGTTTGAGGCTTTATGCCGGCTCAAATACAACGGCAAGCCGCTGCTAACGAGCGATCGCATTCACTCTGGCATTCAACTGTGCAAACAGATCAAACAAGCTATAAAATTAATTAGGAAGCTACCTCCAGAAGAACCCTACGAAAACTTTCACGAAGATTTACAAGCATTAGGATTAGAACCGGGTTGGGGCAACACCGCATCGCGAGCCTGCGAAACCCTAGAACTGTTCGACCGCTTGCTAGACGCTCCCGAACCTGCCATTCTTGAAGCCTTTGTTTCCAGAGTTCCAGCCATATTTCGCGTCGTTCTGGTTTCCATCCACGGTTGGATCGGCCAGGAAGACATGCTGGGAAGACCCGAGACCATGGGACAGGTAGCGTATATTCTCGAACAAGCTCGTCATCTAGAAAACAAATTACGGGAAGATATCAAACTTGCTGGTCTGGAGCTACTCGGCATTCAACCCCAAATTATTATTCTGACTCGTTTGATTCCCAATTGCGAAGGAACAAATTGCAACCTGCGTTTAGAAAAACTGGAAAGAACCGAAAACAGCTGGATATTGCGCGTTCCTTTCCGGGAATTTAATCCCAAAGTCACCCAAAACTGGATTTCTAAATTTGAAATTTGGCCTTATTTGGAAACCTTTGCCATTGACGCTGAAAAAGAACTTTTAGCGCAACTAGGAGGACGTCCAGATTTAATTATTGGCAACTACAGCGACGGCAATTTAGTAGCGTTTTTACTCACCCAAAGGCTAAAAGTAACTTTGTGCAACATTGCTCATTCTTTAGAAAAGCCGAAACATTTATTTAGCAATCTCTACTGGCAAGAATTGGAAGACCAGTATCACTTTTCGGCGCAATTTACTGCCGATTTAATTAACATGAATGCGGCGGATTTTATTATTACCTCGTCCTACCACGAAATAGTGGGCACTCCCGATACGATCGGTCAGTACGAGTCGTATAAATGTTTTACCATGCCGCAGCTGTATCACGTAATTGATGGCATTAACTTATTCAGTCCTAAATTTAACCTTGTACCCCCAGGAGTGGATGAAAACGTCTTTTTCCCATACAGCGAACAAGAAAAGCGCGAACCAAGTTTGCGCGCCAAAATCAAGGAATTAGTTTTTAGTCGCCAACAAAGTTACATCCTCGGCGATCTGGAAAATCCCGACAAAAGACCGATTTGTGCTGTAGCTAACATTACCTCGGTCAAGAATATTTCCGGTTTGGTAGAGTGCTTTGGAAAAAGCAAAGCACTGCGACAGCGCTGCAATTTAATTCTTGTCACTAACAAACTCCACGCATCGGAAGCAACAAGACCAGAAGAAGCAGAGGAAATTGAAAAAATTCACAGCAAAATCAACCAGTATAACCTGCACAACCACGTGCGCTGGATTGGAGTTCGCCTTCCCAAGGTCGAACTAGGGGAACTTTATCGGGCGATCGCAGATCGTCAGGGTCTATACGTACATTTTGCTTTGTTTGAAGCCTTCGGACGAACAATTTTAGAAGCTATGAGCTCTGGTTTGCCAACTTTTGTGACAGAATTTGGTGGCGCGGCAGAATTAATTGAAGATGGAGACAATGAATTTCATCTTAATCCCACAGATCTAGAAGCAGCTGCTAAAAAATTGGTGAACTTTATTGACCAGTGTGATACCAATCCCGAATACTGGTATGAAGTTTCCGAACATGTCATCCAGCGAGTTCGTAACAGGTACAACTGGCAAGTACACACCAAACAGCTGCTATTGCTAGCTAAAATGTATCGATTTTGGGACTTTGTGACCCAGGAGAACCAAGAAGCTTTACTTCGCTATGTAGAAACTTTATACCATCTGGTCTTCAAACCAAAAGCGGAAAAAATCTTAGAACAGCACATGCAACGATAGCCAGCAGTTAATGGCAATTAAGCATTTGCTTTCCCAAAAAAATGGCGCCCAATCCCCTGTCTTTTTTCCCAATAGCAGTGACGATGGATATAAAAGCTCATTCCCAGCATTTAACTTACACAGATTGGACTGTCACAGAAACTTTGTTCGATCCCGATCGCTTTCGTTCTCGAGAAACAGTATTTACTATCGGTAATGGTTATTTGGGAACGCGAGGAAGCTTTGAGGAAGGCTATTCTCGTGCTTTACCAGCTACTTTTATTCACGGCATTTACGACGAAGTACCGATTGTCTACACCGAACTTGCTAACTGCCCTGATTGGTTACCTCTATTAATAGATATAGACGGCGATCGCTTTCGCCTCGAGCGGGGGGAAATTCTCAGTTACGAACGGCAATTAAATTTGCAGCAGGGTATTCTCAGTCGCAAAGTACGCTGGCGCAGTCCGGGTGGCAAAATTGTGGACATTGTGTGGGAGCGTTTTGCCAGCCTTGCAGAACCACACGTGTTGGGACTGCGCTGTCAACTGACACCCGTGGATAGGGAAAGCGCCATCGAAGTGCAGGCAAGTATTAACGGCTACCCAGAAAATCAGGGTTTCAACCACTGGGAATTGC
This sequence comes from cyanobacterium PCC 7702, assembly GCA_000332255.1. GTDB lineage: Bacteria > Cyanobacteriota > Cyanobacteriia > Cyanobacteriales > Nostocaceae > Chlorogloeopsis. The sequence continues at coordinate 2,104,880 of KB235926.1, forward strand.
TAGACCAGGGTAAAACAGAACAGGCCGTTTGGCTCAATTTGCGCACCCGTACCTCTCGCATCCAGCTGGGTATGGCAACCAAAATCAAAATCCTGGGCGCCCAAGCTTCTGTACAAGTTACTAACCCTCCGGGTTATCCCACCTTGAGTTCGTCTTTTTTCGCGGCGGCGGGACAAACGGTGACCATAGAAAAATTAGTAACTGTTTTTACATCCTTAGAAACGGAAAACCCAGTGGAAGCAGCTTGCTCTCAACTCGCCCAGCTACCAGAATACTCGACTTTACTTTCTTCCCACATCCAAGCTTGGGACGAAGTTTGGCAAAAAAGCGACATCGTCATCGAAGGAGACATCACAGCCCAGCTGGCTGTCCGCTACAACCTGTTTCAATTGCTGATCGCCGCTCCCCGGAACAACGAAAAAGTGAGCATTCCTGCCAAAACCCTCTCCGGATTTGGCTACCGCGGTCATATCTTTTGGGATACAGAAATTTTTATACTTCCCTTTTTTATTTACACGCAACCAGAATTAGCGCGAAACATGCTTTCCTACCGATACCACACCCTACCGGGAGCGCGGCGCAAAGCAGTGCATTACGGGTATAAAGGGGCAATGTATGCTTGGGAAAGTGCGGATACCGGGGACGAGGTCACGCCCAGGTGGTTACCTCCCAACGATTTTTATGGCGAAGACATCCGTATTTGGTGTCGCGATCGCGAAATTCACATTAGCGCCGACGTAGCCTACGCCTGCTGGTACTACTGGCAAGCGACAGGCGACTCGGAGTGGATGCGAGACCGGGGCGCGGAAATAATTCTGGATACGGCAGTCTTTTGGGGTAGTCGAGTAGAATACAACACCAAATACGAACGGTACGAAATTCGGGAAGTCATTGGCGCGGATGAATACCACGAATCCGTCAACAACAACGCCTTTACCAACCGAATGGTACAATGGCACCTAGAAAAAGCACTTTACATCTACGATTGGCTGCACAAAAATTTCCCTGAAAAATTAAACGAACTGGATCAAAAACTTAATCTCAGTCCGGGAAGGCGATCGCGCTGGAACGATATAATCACCAACATCTGGATTCCCCAAGACAAATCCAGCGGACTCATAGAACAGTTTGAGGGATTTTTTCAATTACAAGATATCAACCTCGAAGACTACGAACCACGTACCAAATCCATGCAAGCCATCTTGGGGATAGAAGAAGCCAACAAGCGCCAGGTACTAAAACAACCAGATGTGCTGATGCTGTTGTATCTGATGCGACAATCACAAGAACCTCCCTACGATCTGCAAACCCTGCAAAAAAACTGGGACTACTATGCACCCCGCACAGACATTTCCTATGGTTCATCTCTCGGTCCAGCAATTCACGCCATCCTCGCCTCAGATCTGGGGAAAACAGCAGAAGCTTACGAAAGATTTATGCAAGCAGCACTAGTAGACCTGGAAGATGTCCGGGGTAATACTGCAGAAGGAATTCATGGAGCTAGTGCAGGTGGTGTTTGGCAAGCTGTAATTTTAGGTTTTGGCGGAATTTTCATCGGTAACGACAAACCCGTAGCTCATCCTCACCTACCTCCCAGCTGGACACGCCTGAAGTTTAATTTCTTTTGGCGGGGGAAATGGCATGTATTTGATTTGCGTCCAGGACAAAAAACCTCTACTGATGCATCACCCTCAACCACCACATCCCCAGACACAGACATCCGCGGTTTTATTTTCGATCTCGATGGAGTATTAACAGATACAGCTGAATATCACTATCTAGCTTGGCAAAAATTAGCAGATGAAGAAGGTTTGCCTTTTAATCGAGAAGCTAACGAAGCGCTGCGAGGAGTTTCTCGGCGAGAATCTCTGTTGCGCATAGTTGGAGACAGACACTATTCAGAAGAACAACTCCAAGAAATGATGGACCGCAAAAACCGATACTACGTAGAATTGATTGCCAACATCTCGCCTAAAGATTTGCTACCTGGAGTTCTGAACTTACTCGATGAATTGCGCCAAGCTGGAATCAAAATAGCCATTGGTTCTGCTAGCAAAAATGCTCGTACTGTGGTAGAAAAACTAGGCATTGCCGACCGTATAGACGCGATCGCCGATGGTTACAGCGTCCAAAATCCCAAGCCTGCTCCAGATTTATTTTTATATGCAGCCAAATTACTAGGATTAGAACCAGCACAATGCGTGGTTGTAGAAGATGCACAAGCAGGTATAGAAGCTGCACGAGCAGGCGGTATGCGGACAGTGGGAATAGGCCCGGCTTCGCGAGTAGGAGCAGCTGACGTTGTTTTGCCCAATCTAGCAAATGTTCATTGGGCAGACTTGCGGGCTAAATTGAGTCAAAAAGCCGTACAACAACAGCAAAAGACAAAAGTTTAAACCAAGGCTCCACGCCTATTTCGAGAAACCCCTGAATTCAATTCAGGGGGTATTTAACGTGCGTTAAATCCAAAAATTCCCCACAGGATGTGAATTTAGAACTTCATAAACTGCTAGCTTAGGTAAAGTAAACACATAGTTTATAGTCAGCACAAAACTTGGTCGCTACCAACTAGGAACATTGTAGTCATTGTGTGCAGAAACCTTACAAGAGGAAATTTACCTCAGTTAACAAAAGCTGGCTGGCCCCACCGGGCGACGGGGAACAGGTTAACATGCAAATTGCCAAAGCCTGCATTCAATCAAGCACAGGACGGATTCTGCTAGCTCATGCTTTTTAGAGGTACTGCGGTCAGTAATCTGGTATTCTTTGATTTTGTCACGCCAGGCAAATTATCCTCACCAGGATTAGGCATGAAATGATGATTTTATTTTCCACTTCCTTTTAGTCCACGCGTCTTTTTCAAAAAGTTAATTTCTAATTATGCTTTCTTTACAGAAATTGCTGCCATGGTTAATTTTAACGCTATTGTTTCCTTTAATTTTTCTTAATTTTTGGTTGGCACTGCGAGTCTTTCAATATTTCCAACCTCTGGTAACAATTTTTGTCCTGGCTTGTTTATTAGCATTCATTTGGAATTATCCTGTTTCCCTGCTGCAACAAAAAGGAATTAAACGCAATTATGCGGTGGCAATAGTTTTGATATTAGCTGTGGTGATTTTTATAGTTTTGGGACTAACTTTAGTACCTGTTGTTGTACAGCAGTTTAGTGAAATGGCTAAACTACTACCCGAATGGATCGATTCTAGCGAGCAAAAACTCCAACTTGCAAGCGAGCAGGTGTTTGGAAACAGGCTTCATGTTAATTTCAGCCAAATAATTTCTCAGTTACTCGCTCATTTACCAGAAGAATTAGAACAAATTGGAGACAGGCTTTTTAGTTTAGTGGTAGATACAATTGATAGCATTTCTGGAGCTTTGATCGTAATAGTTTTGACTGTTTATCTGTTAATAGATGGTGAAAGAATTTGGGAAGAAATATTTAAAAGGTTACCTAAAGAATTTGGTCAAAGACTACAGCAATCTCTGCAGCAAAACTTTCAAAATTACTTGATCGGTCAAATTACTTTGGCTTTTTTGATGGGAGTTTCACAAACCGTAATGTTTTTAGTTTTGAACGTTCGGTTTGGACTGTTGTTCGGTTTAGGAATCGGTATTTTGAGCTTAGTTCCCTTTGGAGATGTTATCAGTTTAGCAATTATAACTTTAATTCTCGCTTCACATAACTTTTGGTTGGCAATAAAAGTTTTAGTAGCAGCTGTGATTATCGACCAGCTCATCGACCAAGCGATCGCACCCCGACTGTTAGGTAGTTTTACAGGGCTCAGACCCATCTGGGTGATAATTTCCTTGCTACTGGGAACCTACGTTGGTGGAATTCTAGGGTTATTAATTGCCGTACCTTTTGCAGGTTTTATTAAAGATACGGTAGATAATGCTCAATTAGTAATATCTGGTTCTGCTCACGAAACTGTAAAAGCAGAAGATGCACCAGAAATTTTAGCGAAGAAAGCGAGCGAGCAATAAAGTTAAACTAGTAGGTAAGTTATAAAAGTGCAAATTGTTATAGTTTCCTTATAATTTTCTTATCTTCCCAAGCTAGTATTAACCACTTAAAATTTCCATCGTCCTACTAGTGAAAAGTTTTGTTTACTAACTTTTATGGGCACAAATCTGACAACTAATAGTGAACTATCCCGCTGAGAAATTGGCAACCTTGATTTTCGCCAGGAAGGTTTGTTATATCTTCTTCCGGTACCGCCTCCTGCTGCAGGTTGAAATTAACAGTAATAAAAAACCCCTAGGCGGCTAGGGGAAAATCTTGCAGTTGCAAATGTTGACCGTGACTGCAGTCACTACGAACCAACACTTGCTAAAGCTAGCTGTGGTTTTTCAGCTTTACGCACTGTTACCTGACCGTCATCATCAACATCCACAATAGCTGTATCGCCTGCTGCCAGCTGGCCGGATAGCAGTGCTTGCGCCAAAGTATCTTCTAAAAGGCGCATAATTGCTCGGCGTAAGGGTCTTGCACCCTGACTGGGATTGTAGCCTTCTTGTACTACCCGTTCTTTAAAGCGGTCTTTTACTTCCAGGGTGATATTCTTTTCACTCAAGCGAGTAGCAACTTCTGCAAGCATGATTTCAGCGATTTGCTTAACTTCATCTTTGTTCAATTGGGTAAAGACGATAATTTCGTCTACACGGTTGAGGAATTCCGGACGGAAGTAAGCTTTGAGTTCTTCGTTGACTAAGTTGCGAATGCGGTTATAGCTTGCTGTAGCTTCATCTTCGCTAAACTGGAAGCCCAGACCGCCACCACCTTTTTCGATGACGCGAGAACCGATATTGGAAGTCAAAATGATGAGTGTATTTTTGAAGTCTACCGTTCGACCTTTGGCATCGGTAAGGCGACCGTCATCCATGATTTGCAGCAGCATGTTGAATACGTCGGGGTGTGCTTTTTCGATTTCGTCGAAAAGTACTACCGTATAGGGTCGACGCCGCACAGCTTCTGTTAGTTGTCCGCCTTCATCGTATCCAACATAACCAGGGGGAGAACCAATCAGCTTGGAGACGGTATGTCGTTCCATAAATTCGGACATATCCAGGCGGATCATTGCTTCTTCTGAACCGAAGAAATAAGCCGCCAAGGCCTTTGCTAGTTCTGTTTTTCCAACTCCGGTGGGTCCTGAGAAGATAAAGCTAGCAATCGGCCGATTTGGATTCTTCAAGCCAACTCGAGCGCGGCGAATCGAACGAGATACAGCTGTGACTGCTTGTTGTTGACCGATGATTCGTTGGTGCAGGGTATCTTCTAGGTGCAGTAACATCTCCGACTCGGATTCGGTGAGTTTGTTAACGGGTACACCCGTCCAGCCAGAGACGATTTGGGCGATGTCTTCTGCGTCCACAACAGGTTTATTGACAAATTGCCCGTTTTGTGATTCTGCCAACCGAGCTGCAATTTCCAGCTCGCGATCGCGCAGTTGTCCTGCTTGCTGGAAGTTTTGGGCTCGAACGGCTTCATCTTTAGCTTTGGTAATTGCGGCTAATTGGCGCTTGAGCTCGCGATTGCCAAAAGCTTGCGAGTAGCGCAGGCGGACGCGAGAACCTGCTTCGTCGATCAAGTCGATGGCCTTATCTGGGAGGTAGCGATCGCTAATATAGCGGTCGGATAATTGCGCTGCCGCCACCAGTGCATCATCGGAAATTTCGACACGGTGGTGTTGTTCGTAAGCCGAACGCAAACCGCGCAAAATTTCTAGAGTTTCTTCTACCGATGGTTCGCCAACCATAATCGGTTGGAAGCGACGTTCTAAAGCTGCATCGCGTTCGATGTGCTGGCGGTACTCATCCAGAGTTGTGGCGCCAATGCACTGCAGCTGACCCTTTGCCAAGGCTGGCTTGATAATATTAGCAGCATCCATGCCGCCTTCTACACCACCTGCACCGACGAGGGTGTGCATTTCGTCAATTACCAGGATGATATTACCCGCAGAGCGGATTTCATCCATGATTTTTTTGAGGCGTTCTTCAAAATCGCCGCGGAAGCGGGTCCCTGCTACTAGCAAGCCCATGTCCAGGCTGATAACTTGTTTGTGCTGTAAAATTTCCGGTACATCTTGGTTGGCGATGCGTTGCGCTAAACCTTCTGCGATCGCTGTTTTTCCCACTCCCGGTTCGCCAATCAAAACCGGATTATTCTTTGTCCGGCGGCCCAAAATTTGGATTGCGCGTTCTATTTCCTTTTCTCGCCCGACCACAGGGTCAAGCTTACCTGCTTGGGCTAGCTTGGTGAGATTTCGACCATATTCCTCTAAACTCAAGGTTTGGGTGCGTCTGGGACTACCGCTGCTACCAGCACTGACCGGCGTAACTTCACCCAAACTACGAATAACTGCAGTACGGATTTGCGAAAGCTCGACTCCCAAATTTTGCAGTACTTTGGCAGCTACTCCTTCACCCGCTTCGGTCAATCCTAAAAGTAAATGTTCGGTACCAATGTGATTGTGTCCGAGACTGCGGGCTTCTTTGAACGATTGCTCGAATAAAGTTTTAACTTTGGGGGTAAAAGGAATTTCCGGCGGTACAAAGCCAGAACCCCGACCGATAATTCTTTCGACTTCCCGACGTGCGTCTTTGAGAGTAACGCCCAACTCATTCAGCACTTTGGCAGCAATCCCAGTTCCTTCTCCCAATAGACCTAAAAGAATTTGTTCTGTTCCTACAAAGTTATGACCCAGCCGACGTGCTTCCTCCTGGGCAAGCATAACTACTTTAATAGCTTCAGATGTAAAATGTTCAAACATAGCGGGTCTTGCTCCCTTGCTGCTTGGGCTTTGGGCAAAATAAAATTTACCCTCACCTTCAGTATTGTCTACTTTTTTTAGTTTTTATATGGATAATGTATCTATATTTCCAGTGTAGCGACAGTGAGGAGAGCCGTAAGAGCAAAGGCGTAGTTGCCGTCTCTTCCCAGGGAGACAAAAATAGATGGAAGGCGGTAATGATTTGAGGGGGGTGGTTTTTTACCGTTATCACCAAATTATAGTGAAACAGTATCAGTTATTTGTATTTAGCCATCTCTACCAGAAGCCGCGGTCGCTTAGCGTGTCGGATGGTATTAGAGCGCGTCTACAATTTGCCATCGCTACTTGAGTATGACTGCACAACCAAAAGACCAAGAACATCCTCTCTACAAACGCGATCGCCCCATAGTTGATAATTTACTCCTACAGGAGGCGACAGATTTTAACTTGGCAGAATTAGCGAGGTTACGCATACGCTACCAAGGCTTTCCCGGTGCCCGAGACATTCAACAGGACTTGGATAAAATTTTGCAGCGTTGGGGTTTAACTGAAACAGAGTTATTCGCTCGCACTCGCGCCATTCACGCCCAAGGCGGAATTTACAAAAGTCGGGCCACCAGAGAAGAACAGGATTGGAATTAATCGCTGTTTCCTTTCAAGTAGGTAGGTGGTAGGCTTTTCTTAAGATTTCCATAGTTCTGGCTTAACATACCCTCAGTACATTAAAAAATGGATGTTTTCCGTACAAACGTGGTGGGGATGTACTGAAGGAGGAGCTGTGGGAAAAAAATTTCTAAATTTTTGGAGGCTGCGAAAAAAAATAGCGATAAGCCTTTGCATACTCATGCTTGCCACCTTTTTGTTAACCTTAGGCACCCACTCTGTAGTTGCTCGGTCAATCTCAAGCACACCCCGTCCGAAAGTTATTTTGATTTCCCTAGACGGTGCAACTCCAGATTTTGTCGAGCAGTACTTAGCTGAGGGTATTCTCAGTCGCAAACAGGGATTGGGACTGATTAAAAGTAACGGCGTTTACGCCGAGCGAAACATAACCTGCAGCGCTTCTTTGACAGCAGCTTGTCATGTCGCCATTGCTACAGGTTCCACCGCAGCTCGCAATGACATTAACGCCAATACCTTTCACCTGGTTGCCAGTCCCTTTAATTCTAATATCAGTGGTTTTGCTGCTCCCATTGGAGGCTATTCTCCCCTAGAACCTGCAGAAAGCGCCCAACCTACTGCACAACCGCTTTGGCTGGGATTGGAGCAAAACGGTAAAAAGGTTGTTGCTGCAACCTTTCCAGGAGCAGATGGAGTAGATGTGAAAGTACCGGGTTTACCCAACAGTCCAGTCATTCAATCTGCAAGCAAGAGGACTGTATCCTATACAGTTCCCTTTGGGGTGTTTGCAGGAGTAGGTGCCAAAGGTTTTAGCTTGACGGCGAGCGATTTTAGCAAAGCTCCCCCGCAGACGGTCAATGAACTCAAAGCAGCTGGAAAAATTTCCTACAGTCCAGTTCAGCAAGCTTCCTTAGGCGATCGCTTTACTGTCGGTGGCGTTAGCTATGACATCCAAGTTGCAGCCACCGACACCACTGACGATCGCCAAATCAACTACGACACGCTAGTCTTTTTCGACTCCCAAATTGGGATTTCACCGGGACCTTTCAGCTTACCTGCAACAGGACCTGCATACGTCAAAGCTAGTGAGAAAAAATCTAGTCTCTTTTATTTAGAAGGAAGCAATAACAAAGCGGGAACTGCTTTTTACGTCAGCAATCTTGCTCCCGACCTCAGCAGCGTTAGAATTGCTCGCTATTCTGTCAACGCCATTCCCGCTACTTTGCCAGTTCAAGCTAGTGTCGATGACATTAACAATAATGTTGGCTTTTGGGCTCCCCAACCCGACTTTCGGATTACAGAGCGACTCAGTCCTGGATTTAGTGCTTTTCCTGACACAGAATTAGAAGCTATCTACCAAGATCAGGTGCAAATTTTTGTGGACTATCAAACTCGGGTAGCCATCAGAGCCATCACCAAAAATCCCGACGCCGATTTGGTGCTTGTTTATATCGAGCAACCGGATGGTTCCGAGCATCAGTTTCTTCTTACCGATTACCGCCAAGCCACCGATCCTACCAATCCCAATACCATCGGTACAGGACAAGAGCAAGCTAAGATCGTTCGCTATCGCCGTTACATCCAAAATGCCTACCGAGCTGCGGACAATGCAGTAGGGCGGATCGTCAACGTGGTTGGTACAAACAGACAAGGTCGGCCGAACAGCAATATTATTGTGGTGTCAGACCATGGCTTTTCTACTTTCCACACTGCAGTCAACCTCGAGAATTTTCTCAAAAGTAAAGGTTTTGACTCGACCAAAGTGCGAGCGGTGACCTCGGGTCCAGCAGCTAACATCTATATCAATCTTCAGGGACGCGAACCCAACGGTACTGTTAGTCGCGCTGAATATGTTACTCTGCAACAGCAAATTGTTACTGCCATTAAAGAACTAACAGACACCAATTTCTACTACACTTTGGGACGACCGCAAGCAGTTTTCGATAAAATTTACACCCGTCCTTTGCCGGGCGTGGAGAGCGATCCCTCTTTTGGTTTGGGCAGTAGCAAATTTGTTGGTCAGGATGCTGGTGATGTTTTTGCCATCCTGAGTGACGGCTATAACTTTGATGGCAGGCAAAATCCCGCTGTGACTCGTTTAGGAGATAAGGAAAATTCTATTTTTTCAGTACCTAACTTTTACGGAGCCCACGGTTACGATCCCACCTTACCCAAACTCAGCGCCATTTTCTACGCTGCAGGTCCCGATATCACCCGTCGCGGCAATATCGGTACTATTCGCAATATCGATATAGCTCCTACCATCAACAATTTATTGGGTGTTTCTTCTGCTGCTACAGTCGAAGGAAAAGCTCTCAACCTTTCTTCGCCTCCCTATTATCGGTTGTTACCGTTCTCTTTTTGAAGACCTTCGCGCAAACCAATGGCGATTTTGCTGTGCTTTTCAATTTGCTGCATAACTTGTTTGGCTCGCTGAATTACCACCTGAGGTAAACCAGCAAGGCGTCCAGCTTCAATTCCGTAGGATTTGTCCGCACCTCCGGGTTGGACTTGATGCAGAAAGATAATTTGGTCTGGTAATTCCTTGACGGTGACTTGGTAGTTTGCCACGTTTGGTAGCAAACAAGCCAATTCGTTCAACTCGTGGTAGTGGGTAGCAAAAATAGTTCTGGCTCGAATTTGGGTGGCTAGATACTCTGCTACTGCCCAAGCAATAGAAAGACCATCGAATGTTGCTGTTCCGCGTCCGATTTCATCTAATAATACTAAAGACCGTTCTGTGGCGTGATTGAGAATATTTGCCGTTTCATTCATCTCCACCATAAATGTAGATTGACCGGTTGCCAGATCGTCTACTGCTCCCACACGAGTAAAGATGCGATCGCATATTCCCAAGCGAGCAAACCTAGCAGGTACAAAACTGCCAATTTGCGCCATCAACTGTATTAAACCCACTTGTCTGAGATAGCAACTCTTGCCGCTGGCATTGGGTCCGGTGAGAATAATTAAATCGGGAGGAGAAGACTCGGGGGACACAAAAGCCGTTCCTCCTAAGTGCGTGGAATTTGGCACAAACAATCCCGCAGGTAAAGACTGCTCTACCACCGGATGCCGTCCCTCTACAATTGTAATTTCTCGTCCGTCAACTATTTCCGGACGGCAATAACCTTGAGCAACTGCTAGCTCTGCTAAGCCGCACAGAACATCTACTGCTGCGATCGCCCGGGAGATATTGCGGATGTTTTGGGCGCAATTTCCTACTTCTTCTCGCAAGGCTACAAAAATCTCATACTCCATTTGATTTAAATCCTCCCGGGCCGTCAGAATCCTTGCTTCACGTTCTTTTAACTCGGGAGTAATGTAGCGTTCCTCGTTGGTGAGGGTTTGTTTGCGTATATAATTTGATGGCACTTGGTCCGCCTTAGCTCGGGAAATACTAATGTAATAACCGAAAGTTTTATTAAATCCTACTTTTAAGGTACTAATTCCTGTTCGCGAACGTTCCTCTACTTCTAAATTTGCAATCCATTTCTGGTCTTCTTCTACCAAAGCGCGCCTTTGGTCTAGCTGTTGGTTTACTCCCGGACGAATCAAACCACCTTCCTTAATATGTAAAGGTGGCGACTCGACAATGTGAGCTTTAATTTTTTGGGCTAGTTCTTCTAAGGAAGGCTGTACTTTTTGTAAGGCTTTTAGAAATGGAGAGCGAGCTTCGGCAACCATAAGCGCTAATTCTGGTAGTTTAGAAAGCGACCAAGCCAAAGCGATTAAATCCCTGGCGTTTGCAGTACCAGAACCAGCTCGCCCTGTGAGGCGCTCCAAGTCATAAATTTGCCTTAGTAGCTGCCGCAATTCTTGACGCAAGGAAGTATTTTCTACTAATTCTTCAATTGTGTCTTGCCGTGCGCGAATGCCTTTGATATCAAGTAGCGGTTGTAACAACCATCTTCGCAGGGCACGACTGCCCATGGCTGTACTGGTTCTATCTAAAGCCCATAATAAAGAACCGTGAAAACTGCCATCTCGGACTGTTTGGGTAATTTCCAGGTTGCGACGAGTTTGACAGTCAACAATTAGGTAATCCGTGATGGTGTAGGTGCGTAAAGGTTGGAGGGGAATGGAGTTTTGGGTTTGCGTTTCTTCCAGGTATTGCAGCAGACCACCAGCAGCGCGAACGGCTAAAGGAAGGTGTTCGCACCCCATTCCTTCGAGCGATCGCACTTTAAACTTGTGCAACAATCTTGCTTTTGCTTCTCCCGCAGAAAAAGGAATTTGCGATCGCAGTGCATAGCAAAAAATCGCTGGTAAACATTCTGGTAAATGCTCGGATTTTTCTCCCGGACGCAGCAAAGTTCCCAAGTCAGGAGCGTTGGTAGGAACTAGTACTTCTGCAGGTTGCAAGCGCATCAATTCCTGCGTTAAGTTTTCTGCGCCACTTCCTTGAGTAGTCAAAAATTCACCCGTGGAAACATCTGCATAAGCCAGTCCCCAGTGTTCTCCCGCAATTACCACCGCACTTAAATAATTATTGCGAGCAGTTTTTAGCATTCCCTCTTCCAGGAGCGTACCGGGAGTGAGAATGCGCGTTATCTCTCGTCTTACCAATCTTCCAGCAGCTTCAGAGGCGTCTTCCACTTGGTCGCAAATGACTACTGCATATCCCTTTTCCACTAATATGGTCGCGTGACGCTCCCAGGAATGGTGCGGTACGCCACTCATTGCTACTCTTCCGATTTCTCCAACCGGTTTGCTGGTCAAAAAAAGTTCTAGCTCCTGCGCTAAAATAACCGCATCCTGGAAATAGCATTCAAAAAAGTCTCCTACACGATACAGCAGCACTGCGTGAGGATACTTTTCCTTGGTCTCCACATAATGCTGAAACATTTGAGTTAGCTTGCTGCGGTCTACCGTGCGGTAATCTGAAATAGGCGCGTTTGCAGAAGATGCACCGCAGGTGTTGGCGTTATTGTTTTCGTTAGGTTGGGATACAGGATAAGAAGCGGTCATTGTTTGACAGCAGATGTGGCAACTGACACAAGATAAGATGATACCGCGTTATACACAACGCTCGCTGTGATTAATTAACTAACCTTAAATGCTAGTGCATGCTTCTCCAGGAATGTTTTCATCAACCGCGATCGCCCCTAAGGCAATAGCTGCCAAAAACAGTATCCTGAAGTTACGACTGCAATCTATTTCAATGTTTAATTTAAACTTACATCGTAGCGTGCCCGACTCACCGACACAATCCCTGGAAGAAAAGTTTTGCTTGTCCGGTTGCTGTTTGCACGAGCGATCGCCCCGGAAATAGCCTTTTCGCAAATTTTGCTCATACTTATCTTTTTCCTATTGGTCAATTTGGCAATGTCCAAATTCTTCTGTTCTCAAGCTTGTTTATCTTTGTGTAGAAATTGTCTGTTCTGTTAATGCAGATTATTGTACCCTGAGCGAGACCAAACTATCAAAACAATTCGAAAAAGACTACTTTTTCACTCTCCTAATTAATTAGCCACAGCTGGAACAATTTCATTACCAAAACAACAATGATTTGCTAAGACAAAATTTCGCATAACTGTCTCGAAAATATTTACAAATTCCGGCAAATATCTGCGATAGTTTACACTTCCGTAAAACCAACAAAAGAAAAAATTTCTCTCATCAAAGAAGCAGGTAAAAATTAGTTGTTAATTTAGATCTGCCACAATCAAATTCACGCTTTAGCTGAAGAAAAACAAATAGTAGATTGCTACGGCATGGAATACGTTCACATTCCTGTAGTTTGGGAAAAACCTAAACTTGAGGATGTGAGAGATTTTTTCAAGTTATGCAAGCAAATGCTGAGAAAAAATCACTGTGCTGCCAACAAAATAGTTTCTGCTTTTATATATCTTTATCGTCGTCTGTATGAAGGAATAAGCGATGCTGAATCTAAAAAATATTTCTATCAGATTTGGCAAAAATTTATCGAAAAGGTAATCGATTTCTATAAATAAATTGTTGTATTAATTCGATGAGGGTGACTTAGTTTGATAACTTTCTTTTCTACAAGAGAGAAAAACAAATAATTGTTTAGGAACTGGAAGTAAACAATCCTTCCATGGGAGTAGAAAAGTTCAAAGTTGTTATTGGCAGCAAAATAACCCCATCCCCACTAAAATTTTAAGTAGAACTACGGTTGCAATTGTGCTAATCTGAAGGATGTTTTGTATTTTCCGCTGCTAATGTTTGGTAATTGGTGTACTTGGCGCTGAAAAGAAGTTAGCGATGCATTCATTGAAAATAGAGAGTATATATACTGATGGCGCTTGCAGCGGTAATCCCGGACCTGGTGGTTGGGGTATTGTTGTCTGCTTTAGCGATGGTTCGATTCATGAAATGGGTGGTGCATCACCGCAAACCACCAATAACAGAATGGAATTACAAGCAGCGATAGCGGCTTTAGAATTTTTGCAAGCTTGGGGACAAAAGGAAGCGATCGTTATTTACACTGACAGCGAATACGTAATCAACTGCGTGAATAAATGGCTAAAGCCTTGGAAAAAAAAAGGTTGGAAAAAAGCAGATAATAGTCCTGTTCTCAACCGAGACTTACTAGAAATTATCGATCAACTTAATAGCCCTCAAGTAACGTGGCAACACGTGCGGGGACATGCGGGTAACGAAGGAAACTCTCGCTGCGACGAGATTGCTCGTGCTTTTGCGAGCGGAAAAACTCCCGTACTCAGAGAAATTTCTTCCACAAATTTTCAGAAAGCACTTTCACGGATACCAAGGGAAATTGAGGTAGCAAGTTTATCTGATTCCAGTGACGAATTGATGATAATGAACCAAAATACACAAAACATCAGTTCCTTTGCGCCCGATACAAATATGAACGAAACTTCTCATAGCTCCACTACCCTCAACAACGAGGAATTACCGCGGGAAATGAGGGTAGTGCAATTGCGCAACTTAGTGGAAACGCTGCGAATTGCAGACGAAATTGCTGAAAAAGGTTACTTAATTACCAGTTCTGAACTAGCAGATTTAATGGATGTCCACGCTAGCGCCGTTACCAGTCGTGGCGATCAATGGCGTTGGCGTAACTGGATTGTGTCTCGCGTGCGTCGAGAAGGCAATCAGATTCTTTGGGAACTAGAACGCAGCGATCGCATCAAAGATGAGGATGAGTAAAACTATAAGCCGCTGGACTGAAGAAAGGCCTGTTTTTTGGACATCAGCCGTATTTTCGTCCTCGCCATTGTCGGGGTCTGCTCGATGCAGATAAAAACACGCGCAGCACTGCTAGCGGATCGGCCAAAAAAGACAGCCAAAAAAGCCAACTACCCTTGGCTTGAGCACGATCGTAGCTGGGGGCGATCGCAAAAAGCATAGCAAAGCGAATCGCAAGTAATAATAGATTTAGCCCTAGTAATAACAAAATCGGAGAGGGGGTGAGTTGCACAGTCGGCAAAAACAACAAAAAACTTATTAAAATCGGTACGGGCAAACCTTGAACAGCCGAAAGCAACCATAGATCTCCCCACAACTGCGACCGGGAAGAAGCATCCTTTAAATCAAGACTTCGTCCCCATTCTGTCCAGGTCTGTTTAGCTCCTTCATACATTCGCACTTTCAAAACTTTGGCTCCATCCAAAAAACCTACTTTCCAGCCGCAAGCAGCAATGTGGCGTGCTAACGTCACATCATCACAAAAAGAATCTTTAGCACTGGTATAACCATTGACACTAACTAAAACGGAACGACGGCAGAAAAAACACTGACCGTTGGCCATTATTCGCTCTGGCTGCTCGGCATTCACACCTACTGGATCGAAGCGATACACAAGTGTCATTAACAACGCTGGTTGTAACCAGCACTCTCCCGGATATTTGAGAATAAACTGGGGTGAAAGAGAAACCAGATCGTATCCTTGAGCTATTGCTGTTTTTAGCAAAGCTGCAACTAAATAAGGTGATGGTTGAGTATCGGCATCCATACCTAACAACCATTCGCTAGCTGGTGAAGTGTGCAAAAAGCCGTTGTGCAACGCCCAAGGACGTCCTACCCAATTGGGTGGTAAGGGATCGTCGGTAATCAAACGAAAGCGAGGATCTTGCCTTTGTGCGGCTTTTACTAATTCCGGAGTGCCATCTTGAGAATTACTGTCTACAACGATAATTTCCCGGACTTCATAGCTTTGTCGGCTTAAACCAGATAATAACGGACGAATGCGAAGAGCTTCATTCAAAGTGGGAACAACTACGCTGACAGTACCCAAAAGTTCTGGTGTTGATTGTTGGGGTGTAACGGGAGGACAGCGCCACGGTCCCTTCAACAGGCGTGAGAGCAAAATTGCTGTTGCTGGTAGTTGTAGGAGTAATAACAACAGAGAAAAGGCATTTACTAGTGTCAAGTAGTCGTTCACCGGTCAAATCATTACAAGCAGAGTTTCACAAAAGCCGCTATGCATGCCAGCAATTGCGGCTATACAAACTTGTGTCGCCAAGGTGGACTGGCAAAAGGGCTTGATTGGTATTTTAGTTTACTTAAGAACAACTCTTACCTGCTGGGCTTGTATTTGTTTGGTTGTTGGTTCAACACTTACTGGCGCAGATTCGCTTTGGGCCTTCCACCACAGCAACACAGCAGGAGTTGTACCGAACAACAACCCCAGCAGTACAGGAATGGGAAATCCACTCGCCAAGCTCATAACTGCGGCGAAGGCAAAGTTACTTAAGTAAACAATTAAGGGTAGATGGAGTTGTCGTCCCTGTAATTTGATGGGTGTATTTCTCCACAACAGTGCAGCTACCGTCATAAAAGTACAACCTGTACCCAGCCATCCAGCAAAATTTTGGTAAGGCATTCCAAAAAAAGCACCTGGCTTATGCCAGTACCAAAATGGTAAGGCAGTTTGACTCATTGCCGGATCTAGTACAAAGTCCCAAGAAGTTAGTAACAAAGCACCCAAAGCTACAGCACCGACGTGACGCAGCCAGCTGGGTTTTTTATCCACTTCTAAACCAGCACGAGCTAGCAAGTAAGAAACACATCCTAAATAAAACCAGGATAAGGGAATTGTAAACGGTACTAAACCTGCAATTTTATAACCCAGGCCACTTAGGTAGCTGTAGTGACCAAAAGGAAAACCAGTACTGGTTCCTAATAATTCGCTACTTAATGAAATAAAGATTGAAGGTAGCATAAAAGCCAGCCACAAACGCAATCCCAATGTCCTGTAGGCATAAACGGCAACAGCTGCTGCTCCCAAAATCATGTAAACCACACCGCCTCCAGCTAAACCCCATTGCATGGCGGTTTCTCCTGCCTGGGATAAGTTTAAAATAAGTTCGGGATGGGGTATGACTAGTAAGATTCCTACCAGCCCGAATACCATTGACGCTATATGACCGATCAGGCACACGCGCTCAGCTATAACAAGTTGTTTCATCATATTTCCTTAAAACTGAAAAGATTTTGCATGTAGCTACATAACTGCTAACAGTTTACAAATGTTTAAGAAATTATTTAAGTGATTTTGCCGAAATTCTCTGTTAATTTGTTGGACAAGGTTAACAAGAGGATAATAGCTTGACATTAGAGTCAATTATGGAAATTGAGTAGCCGCCATATAATATATGGAGTCATAGCTTAACCCAAAAATGGGAACAAAAACCCATGTCATTTTGGAAAAAATTACCCTGGCTTTCTTTGATGCTGCTGCTGCTAACTTTTATTTCTCTAGGCTGGGTGTTGGCAGAAGCTAATGCTTCCCAATTTACGTGGCTGTTGGTTGCGATCGCCACCTTAGTTTTAGCAGCAAGTTTAAGTAGCCCGTGGGCAAAAATAGCAGACTATTCTGTTAACTTATTTACATCCAATCTCAAATCCTTTCTTGTCACTGTGGCTGCAGCTTTTTTATTCTTTTTGATTTTGGCCCGCTTCCGATTGTTTTTGGATATTTTGGTAATTATCGCTGCTTCCATGTTGGTGAGGATAGATTTGCAAACAGCAGGCTTTACAGAAGTAGAAATTTTTTGTTTTTTAACTGCTTTCTCCCTTGCAGGTTTTGGCTTGGGCGTGTTGTTAGAAAATTTCACCTTCCACCATACCTAACTCAGGGGTGTGGAAAACTTTTGAACATTTTAATTAGCTGCTTTGGCGGTGATTTGCTGCTTGCATTAATAAGGATTCTGCAAAGGCGATCGCTTCTTGTGCTGACTTTCCACCTGCAAGGAGCGCTAGTTCTTCTCGGCGTTTGCTGAAATTGTCCAGGACCGTAACGCGGATCACCGTGCGCTCTTCACCGTGTCCGTTGTATTCTTTTTTACTTTTAATTTCCTTAATAATTTGTTTATCAACTCGAAAGTGGCGGTCTGCCATAGCTGCAACTAAGGGTTGGTGAGTAACGCACAATACTTGATGATTTTGGCTTAACTGATGTAATTTTTCGGCGATCGCCTGTGCTACCCGTCCGGAGACACCGACATCAATTTCGTCAAATACTAGTGTTCCTGTGGTATCTGCTTGAGAAAAACAAGCTTTCAACGCCAGTAAAAAGCGGCTCATTTCTCCACCCGAGGCGATTTCTGATAAAGGTTGCAGAGGTTCTCCGGCGTTGGGGCTAAACATAAACGTGATTTTGTCTGCTCCAGTGCTTGTGGGAGATGTGGGTTCCATTGCAACTTGGAACTGTACTTTTTCCATCGCCAAGGGTTGCAATTGCTTGAGAAGTTCTGTTTCTAACTGGACAGCAGCAGTGCGACGTAACTGTGTGAGATTATTGCAAGCCTGAGTTAATTTTTCCCACCACTTTTGTTCTTGCAATTCCAGATTTTCCAGAGATTGTTCGCTGTCGTTAAGTTCAGCTAATTGCGCTTCGATCCGCTGTTGGTAGGCGATCGCTTCTTTAAGAGTAGGACCATACTTGCGACAAATTCGTTTTAACTGGCGAATGCGTTCTTCTACCTCCTCTAAACGTTGCGGATCTGCTTCCAAACTTTCCCCATAACTATTGATTTGCCGCGCTACTTCTGTTAAACTTGTCAGCGCTTCTCCTACCAAATCCAACAGTCCCTGCAGCTGCACGTCATACTGAACCATGTCAGTTAGAATTGCTTCGCTCTCTCCCAACAAGTCTGTGGCAGTGGGTGTTTCGCCATCGTTTTGGTACAATGCTTGGTAAATTTTGTAACTCATTTGTTGTAATTCCACCACATGGCTGAGGCGCTGCTGCTCTTGCTGCAATTGCTCTAATTCATCAGCTTCCTGAAGGTTGGCTTCTTTTAATTCTTTGAGTTGATAGGTCAGCAAATCTAGCTGTTGCAGGCGTTCTCGTTCTGAGGTACGGCGTTTTAACAGTGCTTGATAAGCTTGTTGATAGGCGTTGTAGGTAATAGCAACTAAATGTCGCTGCTGCAGTAACAAATCGCTACCATACCCGTCTAACCAATCGCGAATTTGAGCAGGTTGTCCGACTAAAACTGTTTGTCCTTGGGCAGTAATTTCCACCAGGCGAGGGCGTATTTCCGTAATTAACTGCTGGTTGACCAAAACCCCATTGATGCGGGAGCGACTGCGAATTTTCCCAGAGTTAATAGTAATTTCCCGACTGATAATAATATGGTTATCATCAAGCAAGTCTATTTCCTGTGCAGCTAACCAAGCAACTATAGCAGAATTAGAAGTAAAAGTTGCTTCTACCACTGCTCGATTGCTACCAGTACGAATAACACGACTAGAAACTTTACCTCCCAAGACTGCATCAATAGCATCTAAGATAATGGACTTACCCGCACCGGTCTCACCAGTCAAGACGTTCAATCCGGGACCAAACTCTAGCTCTAGTTGGTCGATCAAGGCAAAATTTTCTATGCGCAATACAGACAACATGAGCGCCAAATTCTCCGTGAGGTAGACGTCGGCTACTTCTGATTTGAGGGTGATTTGAGGGATACTACTAGTGCTGCATGGAAATCAAAAGCTGCTGTGGTTGCTTTTGAAGCTTTGCAAGCTAGTCGGGCAGTCGTGAAGAAGTACGCTAATAGGTGTACCAAACTTAGTTTAGTGTGACTTTCATGTGGTTAGATAAAGGTGATAGAGTTTCTTAACAGCGAGCGCTCGCCGCAGTCACCTTTATAGCTTTCTGGAGACTACTCACGATTCCTCTACCTATTGTTACAATACTTAACGTAATGACTGCGATGCGGTGGTAAGTTCATGAATTCGAAGACAACTCCCTCCACTACTTATTTACAAGAAGTTTCTCCCCAAGCGATACCAGAAAATACTGCCAAAGCTGAAGTTACAATTCATCCCGAACGGGCGATCGTCAAAAAAGAACTAGAGGAAGCACTGCGCTACGATCCTTTGGCAATTAAGGTTTATTACCAAAAACGCCCCTTACAAGTCTTACAACGCATTATTGCAGTGTTGATACCAACTGTTCGTTTCGCCTTGGGTTTGTGGTGGGACCGTAAAAGAGGAGTTGCGCTCAAAAATAATTCTCGTCGCGCGGTGCAGCTGCGAGAAATGCTGACCAAATTAGGGCCAGCCTACATTAAAATCGGCCAAGCCCTATCCACCCGACCAGATTTAGTTCCCCCGACCTACCTTGAGGAACTAACTCAGTTACAAGACAATTTGCCTCCTTTTGCGAACGAAATAGCTTATCAATTTATAGAAGAAGAACTAGGCGCACCTCCCCAACAAGTGTATGCCGAATTATCTCCAGAACCAATTGCTGCTGCTTCTTTGGGACAAGTTTATAAAGGAAAACTAAAAACCGGTGAGGAAGTGGCTATTAAAGTTCAGCGTCCTGACTTACGAGAACGCATTGCCATTGACTTGTATATTTTACGACGGCTGGCAGGATGGGCGCAGAAAAACTTCAAACGCATTCGCAGTGACTTAGTAGGTATTTTGGATGAATTCGGCGCTCGCATCTTTGAAGAAATGGATTACATTCACGAGGGAGAAAACGCCGAGCGATTTTATCAACTATACGGTCACATTCAAGACGTTTACGTACCGAAAATTTACTGGGAATACACCAACCGTCGCGTCTTGACGATGGAGTGGATTAACGGAGTTAAACTCACTCAACCCGAAGAAATTCGCGCGCGAGGAATAAATGCTCGCTATTTAATCGAGGTGGGAGTGCAATGTTCCCTACGACAGCTGCTCGAACACGGATTTTTTCACGCCGATCCTCACCCCGGTAATTTGTTAGCCACAACTGATGGGAAATTAGCCTATCTCGACTTTGGGATGATGAGTGAAATTAAACCACCCCAACGTTACGGTTTAATTGAAGCCATTGTCCACGTAGTTAACCGCGATTTTGAAGCTTTAGCGCAAGACTATGTCAAGTTAGATTTTTTGTCACCCGATACAGATTTAACACCCATTATTCCAGCATTTGCAAAAGTATTTGCCAACGCTCAAGGAGCTAGCGTTGCAGAGTTAAACATTAAAAGCATCACTGACGATTTATCAGCTTTGATGTACGAGTATCCCTTCCGCGTACCACCTTACTATGCTTTAATCATTCGCTCTTTAGTAACGCTAGAAGGAATTGCCATTCAGATCGATCCTAACTTTAAAGTCTTAAGTGAAGCCTACCCCTACGTTGCTAAAAGGCTGTTAACCGATCCTTCACCAGAATTAAGAACGTCACTGCGGGATTTGCTTTTTAAGGAAGGACGTTTTCGTTGGAATCGCCTGGAAAATTTGTTACGCAACGCCCGCAACAATCAGGACTACGATTTTAATTTAGTCTTAAACCAAGCAATAGATTTTCTGTCTTCCGAACGCGGTGCTTTTATTCGCGATCGCCTTTTGGATGAACTTATTAAAAGTGCAGAAGCTTTGGGTAAGAATATCTTACACAACTTCACCTATTTATTGCGAGAACGCGTTGGCGTTACCGCCATTAACGAAACTCCTGCTGCTACAGATGAGCAACAACAAACCCTAGAACATATCAAGAGAATTTTGAATATTCTGCAACAAACCCGCGGCTTCGATCCAGTCCAGCTTGCTCCCCAAATTGCGCAAATGTTAGTTAATCCAGCAGTACAACGTTTGGGACAACAAATTCTCGCGCAACTGGTGCAAAAAGCTATCACAAAAATAATTCGAGAATTATTAGCGTCTGAGGAAGTCCCGAGCAGTACAGATCTTCCACAAGCAAGCTAGCAGTAATGTCGGGGTTTTGTCCGGTTCGGTTCGGAACTTCCAAGGAAGGATCCTCACTGTCCGCTTTTGCACGTATACGGTTGTTTAGTTAAACCGCACCGCTATTTTTACGAAACAGAATTGCTATTGTCTTGAGAATCAGCTTTAAATCGTATATTAAACTCCAGTTTTTTTGATACTGCAAATCCAGGCGAATTACGTCTTCAAAATTACGTATGCTAGACCGTCCGTTAACTTGCCATTCTCCGGTCATACCCGGTTTCACATCCAGACGTTGCCATTCGGGGACTTCATAACGCTCTACTTCATCGGGTGTAGGTGGTCTGGTCCCAACTAAACTCATTTCTCCTTTGAGAACATTCCAAAATTGGGGTAGTTCATCCAAACTCGTACGTCGCAAAAAGCTTCCTACTTTGGTAACGCGGGGATCGTTATCAATTTTGAAAAATGCTCCTTGCACTTGGTTGTGTTTTTCCAGTTCCGCTTTCTTTGCTTCTGCATCCACATACATCGACCGGAATTTCCACATTCGAAAGCGCTTACCCATCCAACCACAACGAATTTGACTAAAAAATACGGGTCCGGGATCGTCAATTTTAATGGCAATGGCGATGGGAATGAACAAAACTGCTGCGATCGCTAACCCTACTAACGCTCCTACAATGTCTATCAACCGCTTCATCCAAGAACGTACAGAAGGATGTGTAGTTGGTAGCTGTTCTTCCAACAATCGCGGCGAAGATATTTGACTTTCACTAAAGGACTCTATGCAAAAAACTTTATCCAATCCTGTCAGGTTTAGTACCGCCATGACCTGAGGAGTAACATTTCGCAAGATAAATTCAATCTCTTTTTCCTGAGCAATTTTATAATTGCTTACCAAAGCACCCAAGCCACTACTATCCATAAAAGTAGTTTGTCCAAGGTCAACGATCATTTTCTTCAGAAGCGGGTTGGTTTGGATTAATTTTTGACAAGTTTGCTTGAATGCTATAGCTTCTAGCATGCTCAACCGTTCAGAGACCTGCACCTTTACCGCATCAGTTAGTGACATTGGGGAATCGTTGATCTGTGTGGGTTGGCTATTCATGAAAACCTGTACTTTCATTGCCATGTCAATATAATCGACCCGAGATTGTTTTTTGTCTGAGTAAATTATTTAACTTTGTACTCGTGGTAACAAGCAAAAGAAGAGCAAAACAAATGACTGCAAAAACTTCTACTACACCTACGGCGCGTTTGATAGAGGTTTTTTCCGCTATCCAGGGAGAAGGATTGAATGTCGGTATGCGTCAAATTTTTATTCGCTTTGCTTTGTGCGATTTGCGCTGTTACTTTTGTGATAGCGCTCATACTTGGAATGCACCCAAAACCTGTAGAGTAGAGCGATCGCCTGGCAGGCGAGATTTTGAAATTTATCCGAACCCTGTTTCCTTGGACAATTTAATTGCCTGGGTTCAGCGGCAAAATATACCTTCTCTCCACGATAGCATTAGCTTAACAGGTGGTGAACCGCTTTTGCATGCGCGATTCTTGGCAGAATTTTTGCCAAACATACGTAAGATTACCACTTTACCTGTATATTTAGAAACTAGCGGACACCGTCCGGAACAGTTGGTCACGATTTTGCCTTATCTAGATTCCGTAGGTATGGATTTCAAGTTACCCAGTGTCAGTGGCGAAACTCATTGGCAAGAACATGCAACATTTCTCCAACTGTGTTACGAATCACGAGTGGAAGTCTTTGTCAAGATTGTAGTATCAGACAAAACCGATCCCGCCGATTTAGAGCGTTCGGGTTCCTTGGTAGCCAAAATTAGTCCGGAAATCCCCATTTTTCTACAACCAGTTACTCCTTTAACACCATCTGAACAATTCGCTATTACCACCGATTCTGTGCTTGCACCTTCTCCCGAGCAAGTCCTGATGTGGCAATCTTTAATGAAGCGCTTTGTCAAGCAAGTACGTGTAGTACCTCAAACCCATAAAATGCTAAATCAACTTTAAGGAAGGCACAAGAAGCTGAATTAACTTTCCAAGGTATAGTTGTGAAAGCTAAAGGATTTATTTTGCCAACCGAGTTGTTGGAGAATGCTTTGCAGTTGAAAACAAAGCCACTCCATTTGTACACAATGTCTTTGAAATCTTGAGTCAGAAGATGTAACTCGAACTGGATCATATCTTTCTTGCAACTGTTGCCTTTTGCAAATCGCACCTATTTGCTTTCTACAAGTCAAGCTGCAGCACTCGCTGTAGTACTTCGCCGACTTAAATTCAAAAAAGAAGCAGTAGATTAGTTCGTTTTTCAACCCTAAAGGAAACCCTTAAGCCCCTTTTGCGAACAACTAACGTTGTTATCCGTAACCCAGTGGTTCCTTTGTTTTATTTTTATAGGAGTTCTGTGAAGATGGGAGCAAGCTCCAGCCAAATTTGATGAAATTTCTATGTAAACAATTGCGTCGAGAAGATTGTCTGCTGAAACTAATTTCTGGCTGATGCCATTTTTGGTATGAAATTATACCTTATGCCGGGATTTTTCTCAAACCAGGCTGGAGTGAGTTTATTATTGCTTGAAATTACCAACGGAGGAAGGCGCAAAAACCAGGAAATTTTACACACACATTTTCCTGCGGTCTGGCGTCTTTTCATCCTCCTTGTGCTTGTTTTTAGTATTCAGTGTTATCTACAGCGGTCTTGGATTTTGCTCTTGCTTTTTTAGCACTGCGTTTGAGTGCAGAAAGCCTTGCTTCGTACTTAGAGCGCTGACGCTTGCTGGGAGTAATATCAATCAAAGTTTTTAAAGCACTACCCAAACTCTTATAGGCGTTGGGAAGACTGTAACCAAAGCGAGTTGCAAGGGCGATCGCTTTTTCGTCAGCTTCGATTAATTCTTTTAATTGCTTTTGCCCATTATTCTTTTGATAAAGCCGCCACCCAGAAACTCCACACAAGGCTAATGCTAACAACAGTAACAGTATATCCTGTACCCACAATTCCCCAACAGCACCACCCAAACCAATGGCAAGAGCGGCCATTTCCCAACCATCTTTGGGAATGGTATCGTTCTGGATGCGAGCAACTTCATGCCAAAAAAGTAAATTGCGCTGATCTATTGCCAGCGTATCCCATTTCACCAAGTCGATTTGAATTTCTACCTGGTCTTTGCCTATTTCTTCGCAGCGGATCAAAGGAGGGTTTACTTCTGTTGCTCCTTCCACTGTAACCCAACTTTGTAATTCTGGCGGCAATAAGCTTTTTAACCGCCGCAGTTCACTCATTTCTGCTTTTGCAGAGGACGTAGCATAGGATGTCATATCTATCCAGCCCTAGAAAACTTTGTTCAGTACTTTGAGGGTAACACTTTGGAGTATAGCTATTTCACGTCCTATCCGAACTTATTCGCTAGGAAAACTTCCTCGCCTTTTCCTAGCTTCCATAGCCTTTTCCAAAAGTTCTAACAATCCCGGAGCTTGTTGTTGAATACTCAGCAAGATTCTCTCTCCCAATTCTATATTTCCCGGATCTTGACCTGTTTCCATCACGGCTTTCAGGCGAGGTAGCGCCACATTATCAACCAGTTGCACTAATCCGCTCAAACAACGATTAAATTGTTTTTCTGTCAAAATAGAGTCCTCTAAAGGAAACTCTATAATGGCGCGAATTTCGCCATCGGAAGGGTCGTACTCCCACTGCAGCATTTTCGTCTCCCAAGAAATGGCAAGCATTGTCTGCAAAATAGCTGCTTTGTGAGGGTGGTCCTTAACTCCTGCTAGAACCTGAGGTGCAAACAACCGGAAAAATCTTCCCTCTTCATCTAGCTGAACCACGATCAAAAAATCTTCTACATATTCGCTTTCTACACCAGTAACAATACGATCTTCTTCCTCATCTAAACGATAGTCCCACCCAAGATTATCCAAGTAACGAGCAATCTGTTCCAGATTAGCAGCCATAAAAGCCTCATCATTAACACTGGAGCGGCTATTTTCAGACCTAGTTTAACCTGCTACGGGTACTTTATTAGGTTGATTTTGAGACTTCTCCTTACCTATCAACCTGCAATGCACTATTGCTGCTGAACCTAAATGTAGAGTAAATACTTACATTGTTAGGAATACATTCAAACTAATATACTATTTTTATAGTCAAGTTGAATGGAAATTATTGTTTTTTTAATGTTTCATTAGAATCAATTTATTTTAGAGGCCATAGTGTTTTTATATTCTAAATTCAGACCTTAAAGTTAACTAAATCTAGTAGGTGTTGGAGCTACAAATTATTGATTTATTATACATGGAAGCAAAGCCGTTTTCTAGAAAAAAGCAAGACTAGCTTAAGTTTGAGAATTTATCAGGAATAATTAGGCGTATAAAAATAAACTACTGTACTAGGTAGGGTTGAATTACAGGCGAGATAATGAGATGATTTTTACATCTAAGTTGATATTTGTATTTTGTATTCAAGGCATTGCTAGCTTTAATTTTGTTGTTTTAGTTAACCAATTGCTAATTTTTAATATTAATCATAATTAATTTATGGATAAAAAGACTTTAATTTTGGCGATCGCGCCCTTGCTTGTTAGCCTCAGTGCATGCAGTACAGAGGTAGCAAACACAGGAAATACAAGCAATACTCAGGCAACACAAGCAACTCGCAGTCGTTTGGATATCGTTAAAAGCCGGGGTCAGCTTATTTGCGGCGTCAGTGGTGAATTGCCAGGATTTAGCTTTGTAGGATCTGATGGCAAATACTCTGGACTAGATGTAGATGTATGCCGCGCCATTGCAGCTGCTTTGTTTGATAAACCAGATGCAGTAGAATACCGCAATCTCAATGCTAAAGAGCGGTTTACAGCTGTACAAACATCAGAAGTAGATGTTCTCAGTCGCAACACCACATTCACACTTAGTCGCGATACCTCAGTGGGCTTGGAGTTTGCACCAATAGTATTTTATGATGGCCAAGGAATAATGGTTCGCAAAAATAGCGGTATCAAAACTTTAGCAGACTTGAAAGACAAAGCCATCTGTACTCAAACTGGCACTACTAACGAGCAGAACTTAGCAGACCAAATGCGGAAACGGGGTATTCCGTACAAACCCCTTGTATTTGAAGATGTGAATACAGCGTATGCTACTTATGTACAAGGACGTTGTGATGCTGTTACTTCTGATAAGTCTCAATTGATTTCCCGACGTACGATTTTACCCAAACCAGAAGAGCATGTAATTCTTGATGAAAATTTATCTAGTGAGCCATTTGCTCCAGCAGTTGCTGATGGAGATAGTAAGTGGGCTAATGCTGTCAAATGGATAGTTTATTCTCTAATCAAAGCCGAAGAATTAGGTATTAATTCTCAAAATTTTGCAAAGTTTGCTAACAGTAACGACCCAGAAATCAAACGTTTTTTAGGAACTGAAGGCAACCTCGGTCAAGGGATGGGTTTGCCAAATGATTTTGCACTAAGAATTATCAAGCATGTAGGCAACTACGGTGAAATATACGATCGCAATTTGGGACCAAAGACAAAGCTAAATTTTCCTCGCGGTCGCAATCAACTCTGGACAAAGGGCGGACTGTTATTTTCTCCTCCTTTTAGATAATAAATTATGACTCATGCATAATTTCAAATCTTCCTTGGGACGCGGCCGCAGTTTCTGGCACATCATCGTTCAATTAATCACTGTATTTTTAGTAGCCTTTCTAGTAGCAATACTGTGGATAAATCTCAATCGCAATTTGCAGCAATTAGGTATTCAATTTGGATTTGATTTTCTCAAGCAACAAGCTTCATTTGATATTGGCGAAACCCCCATTGCCTACAAACCATCTGATACCTACAGTCGTGCCTTGTGGGTGGGATTAATTAACTCTTTAAGAGTGGCGATCGCGGGAATGTTTCTCGCTACTATTGTTGGTATATTCGCAGGAATAGCACGGCTATCTGACAATTGGTTAGTGCGAAATATTTCTGTAGTTTATGTGGAAGTTTTTCGCAATACACCTCTACTTTTACAATTATTATTTTGGTATTCTGCTGTTTTCCTGAGTTTGCCCAACACAGAAAACAAAATTTCTTTTTTTAATATAGTTTATCTCAGTCAAAATGGTGTGCAATTTCCGTGGTTTAAACTTTCTTCGGAATTTTTTGCTTTGCTAATGGGATTGACCTGTTATACAGGTGCTTTTATTGCTGAAATTGTTCGGGGTGGAATCCAGTCCGTACCAAAGGGACAATGGGAAGCAGCCCGTTCCTTGGGTTTAAAGCCTAGTTTAGTAATGCGGCTAGTGATTTTTCCTCAAGCATTGCGAGTGATAGTACCACCACTTACAAGTCAATATCTTAATCTGACTAAAAACTCTAGTTTGGCGATCGCTGTTGGCTATCCTGATATATATTTCGTCGCTTCTACTACTTTTAACCAAACAGGAAGAGCGGTAGAAGTGATGTTTTTGATTATGTTTACTTATCTCACTTTGAGTTTGACAATTTCTGTAGTGATGAACTTTTTTAATCGGATGGTGATGATTAAAGAAAGATAGAAATGTTATGAATTGGCTGCGTAAAAACTTGTTTAACACCTGGTACAACAGCTTGCTAACTGTTGTTTGTTTGGCATTACTTTTCTGGGTAGCACGGAGTGTTTTAAATTGGGCAATTACTCAAGCACAATGGGAAGTAATTGGGGTAAATTTACGTCTATTTTTTGTCGGTCGTTTTCCCCCAACATTATACTGGCGAGTTTGGATAGCGCTAGCACTAGCTTCTGCATTACTAGCTCTAACTTGGGGAGTTTTCTTTAGCAAGCAAAGGGTGAGCAGCCTAAGAATAATCTTTTTTAGTTTGATTGGCTGTAGTATCTTATTTTTTTTGCCTTTAGACTTAAATACTCGTCTCTGGTTACAAGGAATCGTAATTTTAATATTTGCAGCTTTTTGGTTTGGGGGCAGATTAAGTAGTGCGATCGCTTCCTGGCTTTCCCTGGCATGGTTGTTGTCTTTCTCGCTCGTATTTTGGTTAATCGGTGGTGGATTTGGCTTAAGGTCAGTACCCACAAATTTATGGAATGGTTTGCTGCTTACCCTTCTAATGGCAGGAGTTAGTATTGTGCTTTCCTTTCCTATTGGCGTATTACTAGCTTTAGGACGCACAAGCAACCTACTCGTGATACGTTGGTTATGTATTTTGTATATTGAAATTATTCGCGGACTGCCACTGATTGGAATTTTATTCTTTGCTCAAGTAATGTTTCCCTTGTTTCTGCCAGGGGAAGTTCGTTTAGATAGAGTTTTGCGCGCTATTACTGGATTAGTTTTGTTTAGCGCCGCTTACATGGCCGAAAATGTCCGGGGTGGACTTCAGGCTATCCCTCGCGGACAAATCGAAGCAGCCAAAGCCTTGGGACTCAATGCTTCCTTGGTTGTTTTATTAATTGTGCTACCTCAAGCTTTACGTATTGCTATCCCAGCAATTGTTGGTCAATTTATCGGGTTATTTAAAGACACTTCTCTTTTATCCTTAGTAGGATTGCTGGAACTTACAGGAATTGCCCGTTCTATTTTGGCACAGCCACAGTTTCTCGGTCAGTATGCACAAGTGTATTTGTTTATTGGCTTAATTTACTGGTTGTTTTGTTATTCTATGTCACTGGCTGCTCGCAGATTAGAAAAACAGTTAGTTCATGATAAGTAGAATTTTGGAGGTTAATTTCTGTGCCAGAAGAAACACCAATAATTATTGCTGAAAATGTTCACAAATGGTATGGAAAATTCCACGCTTTGCGAGGCGTAAGTTTAACAGTAAATCGTGGAGAAGTAGTAGTATTAATGGGGCCTTCGGGTTCAGGTAAATCAACCTTCATCCGCACGTTCAATGCTTTAGAAGAGTACCAAAAAGGCAGAATTGAAATTGATGGGATTACCCTCAGTCATGATTTACGAAATATTGAAGCAATTCGCCGAGAAGTGGGAATGGTATTTCAACAGTTTAATTTATTCCCACATTTAACAGTGATGCAAAATATCACTTTGGCACCCATTTGGGTACGACGTTTGCCAAAGGTAAAAGCCGAAGAACTGGCAATGCAATTACTAGAAAGGGTAGGAATTTTAGAACAAGCCCATAAATACCCAGGACAGTTGTCTGGAGGACAGCAGCAAAGAGTAGCGATCGCTCGTGCTTTAGCTATGCAACCTAAAATTATGCTGTTTGATGAACCAACTTCGGCTTTAGATCCAGAGATGGTACGAGAAGTTTTAGAAGTGATGCGAAATCTTGCCCGTGACGGCATGACAATGGTAGTTGTCACCCACGAAGTCAGATTTGCTCGTGAAGTAGCCGATCGAGTAATTTTTATGGATAGCGGTTATCTTGTCGAATCAGCTACCCCTGAAACCTTTTTTACCGCTCCTCAACAAGAACGTACCCGCCAATTTTTATCGCAGATACTTTAAGTTGATAGAAATTATGAATTTCTTGAAACTCTGACAACTTAGGTATTTATCTACCAAACAGAGAATGAAAAAGTTATGAATTACCGCAATATTTAACATGTCTGATTATTCCACCATTACAACAAAAATAATTCAGCAAACTAAAAGTATCGAGGATGTTCTTCCAATAAAAAATGAAGCTTGTCGCTCAAAATTATTTTTTTATCCTCATCCTACCCCAAAAGTTTGTCTTTTCTTCCACGGATTTACTGCTGGCCCTTACCAATTTGAACCCTTAGACAAAGCTTTATTTGAAGCAGGTTACAATGTTTTAGTTCCTCTGCAGCCCGGTCATGAATTTGCTGGTAATTGGAATGGCGATGGACCTCGTCCTTTACCTACAGAGCAAAAAATTTATCAGGATTTTCCCTCTTTTTGGCCACAAACAGCACAAAATTTAGGACAGCAGATCATAGTAGGTGGATTATCCACGGGTGAAATTTTGGCAGCTTAGTTAGCACTAGAATATCCCCAACAAATAGAAAAATTTTTATTATTTGCTCCCTATGTTAATGACAATAATTTATTAGTAGATTTTTGAGTAGAAATTCTTCCTTTGTATTAGGATTTTTTCATAAAGAAAATCCGGAAAATTTTGGTTATTATGTTTTTCAAATTCCGGCATTGTGGTTATTCATCGAGTTAGCACAAGCACTAATCAAAAAAGTAGAAAAAGAAGCAAATGTATCAATATTTTTGATTTTTAGTGAAAGCGATATTACTATCAATCAAAAGGAATTAAAATTTTTAGCTTTTCTCAAGCACCAACCCAAATCTTGGTATTTTAGGTTTGAGAAGGATTTTGAAATCACCCATAATTGTGATGACTGAGGCTGAAGGTAACAGATATCAACAGCTACTAATTGCCATAATCTTGCAGGGAAAATTTTGATCAGGCTCTATCAAGACTCAATTTAGCCAAAAAAGTTTCTCCAGAATTTGCAATTTTGTTGACTGTTATAGAAAAGTAAATAATTATTGAAGAATTGCCTTTATCCTGGTTTTTACAGAAAAGGTTTGTATAAATCTTTTGGAAAAATCCGCAAATACACAAAAGTATTTCTTGCGGAGAAAATGTAAAATTAATAGAAAATTAATAGCTAGAGTAATTAGCTATTACCAAAATTCTGAAGACGAATAATAAATTGTTAGCCAATTCAAGACTATAAGAAATGTTAATTAACAACATGAATGAAAATCCAAATCTACAAAGGAAGTTGAAAAAACAAGTAGATCATTTTTTTGTTTTCTTGGAAATTTTTGGCTGTGAAGGAGGAATTCAGTCCTACGTCAAAGATATTTTTCGTGCTTATCTAAATTTGAGCAAAGTTTACCGGGGCGAAGTATTTTTACTGCGAGATGATTTTTATGCTTGTAATCCGTTTAAATGCCAGCGTCTAAAATTTCATTACTTTAAAAGCTCTACTCCCCAGATAGGAAGAATTAAAATGACAGCTGCTTTGTTCAAGTCTCTACTCAAGCAACGACCGCGACACGTTTTTTGCGGTCACATCAACCTAGCAGTACTTGTACAAAGTCTGTGTCAGCCTTTAGGAATTCCCTATAGTGTGTTGACTTATGGAAAAGAGGTATGGGATCGGCTCACACTTTTACAGCGACATGCTTTAGTTGGTGCTAGCAGGATTTTAACAATTAGTCGTTACAGTCGCGATCGCCTTTGTGCTGCAAACACTATTGAACCCAACAAGATACATCTACTTCCCTGTGCTATTGACGAGAAGAAATTTACCCCAGGGGCAAAACAACCAGAATTAATCGCTAAATATAACCTAGCAGGAGCAAGGGTTTTAATGACCGTCGCTCGGTTGTGGTCGGGGGACGTTTATAAAGGTGTAGACGTTACCATCACCGCTCTACCCCAAATTTTGCAGGTTTTCCCAGAGGTAAAATATTTGGTAATTGGCCGCGGTGACGATCAACCTCGATTAGCCCAACTGGCAAAAGATTTGGGCGTAGCAGAACATGTAGTATTTGCTGGCTTTGTTCCTCCAGAGGAATTAGTAAGCCACTATCGCCTTGCAGATGCTTACATTATGCCTTCTCAAGAGGGATTTGGGATCGTTTATTTAGAAGCAATGGCTTGTGGAATTCCTGTGCTCGCCGGTGATGCTGACGGCTCAGCTGAACCATTGCAGGATGGAAAATTAGGATGGCGAGTACCGCACCGAGATCCTGACGCTGTCGCCAAAGCTTGCATCGAAATACTCCAGGGACAAGACCAACGTTGTGATGGACAGTGGTTGCGAAGGCAAGCGATCGAAAACTTCGGCATCAATGCCTTTCAAAAGCGGTTGCAACAAGAATTGTTGTCTTTTGAATAAGCCCAAGAATATTAGCATCTCACAAACATTGACGCTAGCTCAACAATAAAGTACGATCTTAGATTGTCTGTCTAACTCCGGCTCGGATCAGGTAGACATACAAAAGCTGGCAACACAAACAGCCAGCTACCTGTACGGCAATTTTTAGAGACAATTACATGACCTACGCAATTATTGAAACTGGCGGCAAACAATTACGAGTGGAAACAGGCCGCTATTACGATATCGAGCTGCTTTCTGTTCCAGAAAATGAAAAAGTTACTATAGAATCGGTGTTGTTAGTACAGCATAACGGTGAAATTACCATCGGGCAGCCTTTAGTAGCAGGGGCTAAGGTAGAAGGAACAGTAAAGCGACATTTTCGGGGTCGGAAAGTCCTCGTGTACAAAATGAAACCAAAAAAGAAAACCCGCAAAAAACGGGGACACCGCCAAGAAATGACCAGGCTCTTTATTGACTCCATCAGCCTGAACGATTCCGTGCTAGCACGGCACGAACAAGAATCCCCTGCTACCAGTGAGGCAGCACCAGCACCCACGGAAACAACTGGGGAATAAAAGTAGTGGATCGTAATCTAAGTGGATTCGTGTTGTAGAAGAGGAAATTATGGCTCATAAAAAAGGAACGGGTAGCACACGCAACGGTCGCGATTCTAACGCCCAAAGATTGGGTGTTAAACGTTTCGGTGGAGAAGTTGTGCGCGCAGGAAATATTCTCGTCCGCCAACGCGGTACAAAATTTCACCCCGGTAACAACGTCGGTATTGGTAGCGATGACACTTTGTTCGCTCTGATCGACGGTGTGGTAAAATTCGAACGCAAAGGTAAGACTCGTAAAAAAGTCAGCGTCTATCCGGTTGCTGCAGAAGCGATCGCTTCCTAAATTTGAAAATAGACATAAGTAGGGTTGGTACTGACCACCCTGCTTGCAACTGCAGCTAAGCTGCTTTGAAGATTGAATCTGAACGAAAATAATTAGACTTAACTCTAATACCGATTCTGTACTTAAGTACTTACGACAAGCCATTTGCTGCAGAAACGATAGTTAAGGTGTCCGAGAAATCTTTCCTGGACGTGGAAAATAGAAGTCTTGTTTGATACTTTCAGTCGACAGGCTTGCTTTGCAGTTCGCAGCGATCGCTCCTTTTGTGACCCCAAAAGAACCTTTTCTACAGTCTTTTATAGTTAAAAACTATTATTTAGATAGTTAAGAACATTTGATTCTATGATTAGTCCTGCCTAAAGTAATATCAACCGTCACATGCAAGGTTGATATGAAAGAAAATACAAAGACGAACAAGAGAATGCAGATATGGCAACTCAACAGTGAAGAAAGGGTGCTGTATCGAAAAATAGTGTTTCTCCTTGCGGCTGGATTTTGTTTAACTCCTTGGTCTTCACCACCAATAGCGTTGATGTTAGGTATTGTTTTAGCGCTAACTCACGAAAATCCATTTCATCGCATTAGCCGTCCTGCTGCTAAAAATTTACTACAACTATCAGTAATTTTACTGGGATTGGGAATGAACTTAACCGTTGTGTTAAAGGCGGGCGCTAGCGGTGCTTTATTTGCTGTTGGTAGTATTGCTGCAACGTTTGTACTTGGCTATTTCCTAGGAAAATGGTTAAAGATTCCCATCAAAGCCTCTGCATTAATTTCTGCAGGAACAGCAATTTGTGGTGGAAGCGCGATCGCTGCTGTCAGTTCGGTCATCAACGCTGCAGAAAGCGAAATTTCCGTAGCCATGGGAACCGTATTTGTACTCAACGCCGTTGCCTTATTCATATTTCCACCCCTGGGACAAATATTGCATTTAACCCAAACCCAATTTGGAACTTGGTCGGGGGTAGCAATTCATGACATATCTAGTGTGGTTGGTGTAGCATCACACTACGGTCAAAGTGCGCTCTACACAGCTACTGCAGTCAAACTCTCCCGTGCTTTGTGGATTGTACCGATTTCAGCAGCAGCTAGCTATATTTTTCAAAATCAACAGGCAAAATCAGCAGGTGGAGGTAGAATTCACAAACCCCAAGTTCCCTGGTTTATTGGTTTATTTATCCTTGCTTCTGTAGTGCGGACTTTTGTCCCCGAAGTTGCTCGTTGGTCACCGTTAGTGACGCAAATCTCAGAAACAGGTTTAACACTAACCTTGTTTTTAATTGGCGCAGGACTATCCCAGCGGATGTTAAAAGCAGTTGGTTGGAAACCGATGTTGCAGGGAGTAGTCTTGTGGATCTTTATTAGTGCTACTTCCCTGGGTGTGATTTTACTGGTTGTGCATCAGTAATTGAGTGATAACCTTACTTTGCTGTGTCATAAAAACTTTTGGTGGCAGTAGAGTAGAGTGAATGCATTTAGAAAAACAAGATATTTCCATTTTTTATCCAATCAATGCAATTTTCTGAGTCGGGACATAATTTGGCAAAACTTGATTTAGTTTCGCATCGGTTAGATGCATGTGACGTTCTAACACAGCAGAAATTACATCCCGAAAATCAGCGGTCACAGCTAAATCCCTCCCTTGATATAGTTGGTTGGTCGATAAACCGGGCCATTCTCCGTAAACTTTACCACCCCGGACTTGTCCGCCCAGTATCCACATTACATTTCCATGTCCGTGGTCTGTACCGCCATTGCCATTCTCAGCTACAGTGCGCCCAAACTCAGACATAACCAAAATTACCGTACGGCTGTAGACTGAACCCAAGCCCTTGACCAAACTTACTAAACCTTGGGCTAATAGTTGTAAATTGCGGGCTAACTGTCCTTGAGTACCGCCTTGATTAACGTGGGTATCCCAACCACCCAACGCCATAAATCCCAACTCAATTCTAGGATCTTTGGCCATAACTTGTGCTAAGCGTTGGGCATCTTTGGCAAAACCATAAGGTAGAGGAGCACCATTATTTGCCATGTTCATTTCTGCATCCAAGTCATGTTTTAATGCTTGATATGCTTGTCGTCCTTCTTGATAAGTTTGGCTTAAGGCATCCTTACCGCTGTAAAGTCGATCAAAGGCAGCTCTTATTTGCGGGCGGTCTAAAGGAAGGGGCTTGGTAGCAATTTTGCCAGATGGTAAATTAGCTACAGCCATCTGTCCAGACAAAATACGCGGTATGGTTGCACCCACGCTCACTGCTTGAATCGGTGTATGTCCGGAAAGAACGCCTAATAAGCGATTCATCCAACCATCGTGAGTGCTTTTTATACCTGGAGTACCGCTTTCCATGTAATCTTGAGCATCAAAGTGGGAGCGAGTGGGATCGGGAGAACCACTTGCATGCACAAAAGCAACGGTTCCCTGCTTCCACAGCGGTATTAAAGGAGATAAAGCTGGGTGCAAGCCAAAATGACCGTCTAAATCAATAACTCCTCCTTCCTCGCTAGGTCGGGGAATAGCAATCTGCGATCGCAGTTGGTAATAAGCCTTCTCAAAGTAAGGAACGACTACATTTAATCCGTCTACTGCACCCCGCAGAAAAATCACAATTAATCGCTTTTGGTGATTCTTCGCAGCTAGGGATCTAGCTACCCAAGCATTTGTGCTTATAGCTGTTAAAGCACTGGCTGAAAATGCACCAGCGTGGAAAAGAAAATCACGTCTGTTCATAGCAGGTGAACGGTATTTAGCGATACATGAATTCCGGGCTGCCCAAGATGAGCGCTGCTCGTAACTGAACAGGACTGGAGGCGATGGCGCTGCGGGTTTTTTCAGAAAAAGAATTACCTAGTGTATTTGCTAATGCCGCGGCATCTACTAGTTGACGGCGTTGGGTGTGGTTTTGGTTGTTTAACAAACGTCCGCTTTCCAAAATTGTTGCCAAGCTCAGGCGACGAGTTATTGCATCCGGATTTAACCATGCTTGTTGGGTGTTTTTGTAACCATCTGGTGTTTGACAACCGTACAAAGGCATGCCTAACTGTTGTAGTGTGGCAATCAAAGGTGTGAAGTTATGTACTTTTATTCCTGTCGCTCGCACCGCCGAAACTACGTATTCGTAGGGTGTTTTGAATTTAGCATGGAAATTTTGCGAGTTCCAAAATTCTGGACTGTGGAACAAGGTGTTTAAGACTTCTCGAATATTGCCATCAGTTGCCAAAAAGCGCTGTTGCAAACGTGCAACTAAAGTATCAGGAGGGCGATCGCTGACAAAATACTGAGCCAGTTGGTAGCTGATATGACGAGCAGTGGCAGGACTGCGGGCTAAAATATCCAAAGCTTGTTCAACTTCACCCTCACCACTACCTTTAATTGTGTGTCCTAGGAAAACTTTATCGCTAAAATCGTGCCGCCGGGAATCAAAGTAAAATCCCGAACCAGTATCCGTGGCACTAGGACGGCGACGAAATCCCCAACCCGTGAAAATTCGTGCTAGCGCAATCACATCCTGCTGAGTATAACCGCCATCTACACCCAAGGTGTGCAATTCCATCAACTCACGAGCATAATTTTCATTCAAACCTTGAAATTTACTGCGAGCACCGGGACTACCAGGAGCTGTGTTTTGCCAATTATCTAGGTAAAACAGCATTGCTGGATGACGAGCTGTTGCTTCTAATAACTGGCGAAAACGCCCCAATACGTAAGGTCTGATTGCTTGTTGCTCGTAAGCTCCTACCCACAGTCGATCTAGTCCTTTACCAGCATAGACGTTGAAGTGGTTGTACCAAAAGTTCACCATCACTTCTTGAAGTTGGCGCGGACTTTCAATAGCTCGTAACAAACGTGCTTGCATTGCTTGTTGCACCACCAAACGCGCCTTTTGACGAGTAGCTTGCTTTTGTTGGGGAGCGGGTTTTTGTCCAGATCGAACTGCTGCAGGACCGTATTCTTTGTATATTTGAACTGGACTGAGACGTAGAGTCTGAAGTTGCTCAATTTGTTCGATTAACGTTTGCGGTTCGGGGATAGTTTCTGGAGAAAGTTGGGCTTGAATGTAACTTTCTATACCCATAGATTCCAGCTTCTCAATATCTCCCGGACGAGGTCCAAAGCTAAGGCGATTGAGAACGTGCAATACTTTTGGGTCTACAGTTGAATTAGCTGCACTGCCAGGATGAATTGTTGCCACTAAGACCAACAGCGACAATACCAAGTATTTGGGTTTGATACTCATAGATTCGTTTAGCTGCGGTATTTAATTTTGGCGGCGAGGGCGTGAATTTTGCTGTTGCTTGTACATGTATTCCGCAAACTTCTGCCGTTGTTCTGGTGTTAAAATTTCTCTGATGGCAAGCGTATTTTCGAACTGAGCATCGGCAAGTTCTTGTCTGAGCGTCCTGACCTGATTATATTTGTCTTGAACTTGCTGTTTTGATGCCGTACTTGCCAATAAAGCTTGCAACTGTTGCTGTGCTTGTCTTAAGGCCTGCCTTTTTTGGGCAATTTTCCCTCGGGATTGCTTGCGAATAGCTTGAATTTGCTGAATTTGGTTGGGTGTGAGGTTTAAATCCTTGAACCACCCACGGGGACTCGGAAGCGGACGCGCAGAGTTGGTGGAGTTTTGGGCAATAACGGAAAATGAAGGCAAACTTGGCTTAGCAACAGCGATCGCGCCACTGCAAGCAACAACAGTCACTGCAATTATAGGAACCTGCCGAAGTAACATAAGAACTTACTTTGCCTCCCGTAATTCAATATGTTAAAAGAAAAACTTCTTCTTCGGGATTTTCACTTACTGTAGATTGCCAGTTACTTTCCATAAACTTTTCTACACTGGCAAGTTCGGCTGCCGTTGGTCGAGCAGGTATGAAAACCCGGTAACCAACTATAGCTAAGGCTAATCCCGCCGCCGCCACAGATGGCACTAGCCACAATCGCGCACGCTTGCTCGTGGTAGGTAGGCGATAGACTTTTACCTTCTGTAAAATTTGCTGCTCCAAATCCGGTGCAGCTGGCGGAACTTGCGGACGATGTTGGCAAAGAAAATTAACTAAATTGCTATCACGATCGGAAAATTTAGTCATAGCTGCACTCCCTGTTGCACCAAAAATTGACGCATGGCAGCACGAGCATAAAAAAGACGGGATTTCACCGTTCCCAAAGGAATATCCAAAATATCAGCTATTTCTTTTTGCGATATTTGTTCGAGATCGTGCAAAACCAAAACCGTGCAATGATCAAAACTTAGGGATGACAGTCCTCGCTGTACCAAATCTTGATAGTGCATGCTTATTAAATCTGGCGCTTGTTGTTGGGTAGGAGTTCTTTGTTGCAACAGCTGCAACTGCATTCGTCCCTGAACAGTAGCTTGTCGGTAATCACAAGCAACATTCCAGGTGATTCTATACAGCCAGCTGGAAAATTTTGCCGTTCTGCGAAACTTGGGTAAACCTTTCCACGCTCGCAAAAATACCTCCTGCACCAAATCATCCAAACAAGAGGGACCGCACAATTGATAAAGGATTGACCTTACTTTTTGCTGATGGCGACGATAAAGCTGACCAAAGCTTTGGGTATCTCCCTGCAGGCATTGTTGAACTAGGTAGTTATCAGCTTTGCTTTCCGATTTATGATGAAAGTAATCTTTGTTTGAAGCCCTAATTGGCACAACTAACACCTGAGGAGTCCTCCTCCACCTGTATGCGCTGCTTTTATACATTCAGACCCGATCGCCGTGAAAAAGGTTCAAAGGATTTTTGAGGAGTACTAATGTTCGTACAGGGAGGGATGGACCCTTTCTCCACAAGGCATATAATGGTCGGGTAGGGCGATGAAATGCTATAAGTTGAATTGTTACCAAGCAAAAATAGATAGAGGTTTTTGACCATCCCGGCTGCCATCTCAAATTAACTTTTAGCTTTTACGGATATGAAAAAAGTCGTTGTTGGACTTTCCGGTGGCGTTGACAGTTCCACCACCGCCGCAATTTTGCACCATCAGGGCTACGAAGTAATTGGCTTGACCCTTTGGCTGATGAAAGGAAAGGGCCAGTGTTGCTCTGAAGGTATGATCGATGCGGCTTTTATCTGTGAACAGCTGGGTATTCCCCATCACATAGTTGATATTCGGGAAGTCTTTGAGAAAAATATTGTTGATTATCTTGTCAGCGGTTACAGCGCCGGAATCACGCCCTTACCTTGCTCCCAGTGCAATAAGACTGTGAAGTTCGGCCCGATGTTGCAGTACGCACGGCAAAATTTGCAATGCACAAGCGTCGCTACCGGTCATTACGCCCGAATTCGCTATTGTCCGGAAACTGAACGCTACCAACTGCTGCGGGCTTGCGATCGCAACAAAGATCAATCCTATTTTCTCTACGATTTGTCTCAAGATATACTCGCTTGTACAGTATTTCCCCTGGGAGAAAGGCAAAAAAGCGAAACTCGGGAAATTGCTGCTAAATACAACCTCAAAACCGCTGACAAACCGGAAAGCCAAGATTTGTGCTTGGTGGAAGCCAACGGTTCCATGCGGCAATTTCTCGATAAGTACCTGGCACCCAGAAAAGGTGATATTGTCGATACTGAAGGCAAAGTTTTGGGACAACACAGTGGTATCCATAATTACACGATTGGACAGCGCAAGGGATTGGGAATTGCTGCTGCCCAACCACTGTACGTAATTGCTTTAGATGCAGTCAATAACAGAGTCATTGTGGGCGATCGCACCAAAGCCACCCAGCCAGAATGCACAGTACATAGAGTTAACTGGGTATCTATTGCTGAACCTGCTAGTCCTATTCGGGCAGAAGTACAGGTCCGCTATCGCTCCACCCCCGTACCTGTAACGGTAATTCCCCTAGAAAACTCCCGCGCCCGCATCGTCTTCGATGAACCTCAATTCAGTATCACCCCGGGACAAGCGGCGGTATGGTACGAAAAAGAAAAACTTTTGGGAGGCGGAATAATCGAGCCGTTCGTTGAGTAATTCTGAGAGTTAGTAACGGAAACCCGCTGCCAGTACGAGTGCTCGCTTTTGCCTTCGGCTCCTAGACAACTATGTATTACGCATGTAATATATAATAATAAGTACAAAAAGTACAAGGAACATGTATTACAAATTGACGGTGATGAGCCCAATCCTTGGTTTGTCCAAAAACAGTGCACATGCGTATCTGTTATCAAGTGCGACATTAGAAAGTCTACCCAAAGCGATCGCTCCACAGTTGGGTTCAGAGCATTCACAGCTAGTCGGGGGTGCAAGTGTTTTCTAGCACCAACATAGGACAAAAAGTGTCAGCTACCTTCATCCCCGCTTGGAAAATGCACAGGCGGGGTTGTTTTTCAGGAGTCAAATGCAATGCCAACTCAACCAGAAACTCAGCAACCACACATATTGCAAAACTCAGTAGTGGTGTTTTCTCGCAACTACTTGCCCTTAACACGTATCAACATCAAACGCGCGATCGTGTTGTTAGTAACCGGACAGGCAGAATCTCTGCATTTCGGCACTTCCAAGCAGTGGGAAGTTCGCTCTCCCAGCATTATACTACAAGTGAGCGAACATATTAGTCTTACCACTGCTAATCCTCAACGGCATTGGCAAGTACCCCCCGTAAATCGACGTGAAGTCCTCAAGCGAGACAAGCACACCTGTCAATATTGCGGTAGCAGCAAGCGTCTAACTCTTGACCACGTCATTCCCCGCTGCCAAGGCGGACAGCATCGTTGGGACAACGTGGTAACGGCGTGCGAACGTTGCAATCAAATTAAAGGCGATCGCCTACCTCATGAAGCGGGAATGATACTGAAAAACCAACCCAAAGCTCCCATTCACCCAGCGGTAATATTTGCCGAACAGTTCTGGAACGCACAACAAACATCTGAGTGAGAGCGAGGGAAAATTGTGTAAGTAGTTTATCATAAACGCAGTTAAAGGTGGCAGCCTCTGAAAGCAGACATGCGGCTGGGTGCGGATAACTAACCGCACTGTTTGTAAAACATCCGCATTCTCTCCCCTTGCAAAAGCGATCGCCAAAATTTACTACTCTAACCCAAGCAAGTCACTGGTTCGCATGCAGTCAGGGGTAATCGCTCTAGTGGGACTGACTTGATTCCAGCGATTTTGCCACAATTTTTGCTGAGAAACAAAGCAATCACCAGTGGTAGAACATCAACGATATCTTTTAGGCTTGTTGTTGGGGAACTTGCCTTGGTTGTGCCAATTGCTTTTCTTTATCTAGCCTCCGCTTTCTGGCGTACAGTTGAATGGTTACGGCCATCAAAATAATTAAGCCAAAAATCAGCCAAACGGTTAAATCCTTTGGCAAACTATTCTTGAACACCGCTAGCATCACAATCACCACTAGCAGCAGGGTGGGTGCTTCATTCATAGCGCGCATTTGTTTGCTAGTCCATCGGCATTTTCCCTGTTCTAACTGTTTCATCAAGCGACCGCAATAGAAATGGTAAGCCAGTAAAAGGGCTACAAATCCAAGCTTGAAGTGCAACCAACCCTGTTTTAAATACTCGGGTACTATTACTAGCAAACCGATCGCACACACTAGCGTAACCAACATTCCAGGTGTAGTGATGATATTGTAAAGGCGCTTTTCCATAAGCTGATACTGATTTTTCAGTATCGTCCTTGCTGGTTCTGGTTCTTCCTCGGCTTCGATGTGATAGATAAAAAGACGTACTAAATAAAATAACCCGGCAAACCAAACCACAATGCCAATGATATGAAATGCTTTCAACCAGGAATAAGCCATGAATCGTAACCTGCCTTTGTCAACTGTTGTCAAAGAGGCTGTATCTGAGTCGCTGCTCTCTCCAAATATCAGGTTATGGCAAAATCATCTCCACTGAGTATTTTCGGTAAATTTTCCTCGATTAACCTTTTTTTAACTTTAGCTTAATATTAAACTACAATAAGTCTACCGATTTTTTGTAGTAGTGAATGACCACTCGCAGTTTGCCTGAGATCAAAAATTTCCCCGTTGGCAATAAGGTGCTCATTTTACATCCAGCGTATGTAGCTGGAAAAATTGGAACCATCTGTGCTCCAGAGGTAGTTGTACGCGGTCAACCCAGCCAACGTTGGCTGATTCGGGTAGATTGGGAGGATATGGTGGTCTCTTTAGAAAGACGAGAATTTCGTATACTTAACCGTAATGGCAAGTTCCTTCTCCTAGAGAGTGGTGGAAGTAAATGATGGGCGATCGCTACCACCCCA
Organism: cyanobacterium PCC 7702; assembly: GCA_000332255.1. Lineage (GTDB taxonomy): Bacteria > Cyanobacteriota > Cyanobacteriia > Cyanobacteriales > Nostocaceae > Chlorogloeopsis. The sequence goes on from KB235926.1 coordinate 2,147,368, forward strand.
CCGCCTTCTGAAGTCCTCTCTGCTAACAGGGGATCTTGATTTATCAAAAAAATGAGTTTTGTTGATCTTGAAGGTATTGTTTAAAAATTTCAACCGGCGCACCACTAACGGAAGATACAAAGTAACTAGGACTCCATAGGGATTGTTTTCCATCAGGTTTGGGGTATCTAGCTCGACCGTATCTGTGACTAGATACCCCTTTGAGGGCATTATTTTGGATACTGAAAGCTTGGGTGGAAACTCAATCAATGCGTGAATGTGGTCAGCTTCTCCGTTAAATTCAAGGACATTGAAGTCCATCTTTTTTGAGACTTCCACAAAAGACTTCTGGATGAGTTCAAGACTTTCAAAAGAAAAATCTTTTTTCTATTTTTAGTCACACAAACCAAGTGCATTTTTAGGTCTGAAACTCTATTTCTTTCTCTTCTTAAACTAGTTGCCATATATAGCTCTGACTAGTGTAAACCGTCTCAGTATACCAATTTTAGGAATGGTCATGAAAGCTAGGCATAGCTAGAGATTCTACCGAAAAAACCAATAACAGCACAGTTCAACTAATTTTTTTGGCTATGTCCGGGTATTCTGGAATGATGCTTTAGCTTTCTGCAAGCAGCCTGAAAAATTCCCAAGATACAAAAAACTCTCGGCAATGCTTGCCCAATCTCAAAATACCTTTAGAGTAAATGGCTATCTGATGTTTCTTCGGTGCCATTACAAAAATCTCTTAGGGACTTACATATGGCTTATAAAAAACTTTTTCAATTCTCGTAATGGCCAAAAAAGGTGCTAAATTTGGTGCACCTTTGTTCAGAAAGAAAATTAATTTACAATCAGCTGAGTTTACCAAATCAGTAGCTGGTTACTACCAGCCTTTAAGAATAGCTTTCTTGAAAGGGCAATGAGTACGTCAACTAAGAAACAATCATCTCACGAATTACTAGGGCAGTGGCGGGTGCGAGCAAAATACCGTTGCGATAATGTCCGGTAGCAAGCAAGACGTTACTAAATCCTGGTAGTTTGTCAATTACTGGTGCTGAGCGTTTATGCGGACGGGGACGCAACCCCGACCAAGTACGGATGACAGTAGCATTTGCCAATTCGGGACAAAAAGCGATCGCTTGTTGCTTAATAGACTCAAGTAGCTGTTTGTCGGGAACGATCTCATCGCTACAGTCAGGTGGAAACTCCACCGTTGCACCGACCCAGTAATCTCCTCCACTTGCGGGAACAATATGAACATCATTACCAGTGATTACCGGCTGAAAGCAGCCATTGCCCATAGGTTGCTTTAACCTCAAATGCCAAGCTTGTCCCAGTACGGGGCGAATCTCTATTAACTGGTGCGACTGAGCTAACAGCGGTGACGAACCCAATCCTGCTGCAATTACAAACCAATCACCTGTTATTTTGCCTGCTGTGGTTTCCAATTGCTGACAAATATTTTTAGTAGTGTGGGAGGAAGACATTCCCAAAACATTCACCCCAAATTTGAAATTCACGCCGCGATCGCCAGCAGCATCCACCAAAGCTAAAGTTAATGCTGTGGGATCGACCTGACGGTCTTGAGGAGAATAAATAGCAGCCATGACTTGTTTTTCATCAATTTGCGGACAATTTTGTTTGAGTGTCCCCCTGTCCCAGATTTCTAGCTGATAACCTTGGGATTGGCGAATGCGGACTAGTTTTTGCCAATTTTCGAGTTCGTTGTTTTCCTGTGGGTGCTCGCACAGCAGCATGACAATTCCCTGGCGATTGAAGGGAATTTTGCGAGCAGTGATTTCCTCTAATTCTGGAATTAAAGTTTCGTAGCGCTGCATGCTCAATTGACGCATCAGCCAAGCTTTTCCGTGGGTTTTTTGGCTAATAATACCCACAAGCACGCCCAGTGCTGCTTTTGTAGAAGCTTGTGCAGGTGGTTGTTTGTCTAGAACAGTGATATCCAAACCTTTGACTTGGCTAAGCTCGTAGGCGATCGCCGCACCGATCGCACCGCAACCGACAATGACTACATTCATAGCTAGCTGGGGAGAGGGAACTAAGAACAAAATACAGAAGGTCGGAGCAAGGCAGCTTTTTTGTTTCCTCCCTTTTTCCTCCAACCTCCAGTTTTTATTTCCGGACTATAAACTTCCCCTTTGGCGAGAATAACTAACTTTTGTGGAAGTAGTATTTTCCGGAAGCAGACTCAGGAAATTGTCAATTTCTGCAAACGCAGCTTTGGCATTACTCAAAGCTTTCACAGAATTGCGAGAATCAACAGCTTGATCGATTTTGAGCAAGCTATCGAACAATTTCCGCTCCACTTGACGTGCTTTTTCTCGATCGCCGGGTAGGAGGTTGGGAATAATGTAGTTCATGTGCAACCTTGCTTCTGCCATGGGCCCGTGTATAAAATTACCGACGTTCACCCAATCGTTTTTTTGGATTAAGTCCTCTAACTCTTGGGAGCGATCGCGCACGGCTTCAATTGCAGGTAAATATCCCTGGATTTTTTGAATCTGCGCTGAGGTATAAATTGGAGGTGCTGTGGCCTCAGAAGGACTGCCACCACAACTAATCAAGAATGTTGCTAAAAGAACTAGAATTACTGATAACAAAGAGCGTTGACGCGCCATAAACCAAGCTTATGTGTTGCCTATTAACAGTGTCATTTTAGATCGGAGTGTGTAACTTCTTGTCCGAATCTCCAACGGATTTTGCTCAAATTCTTTGACAATGAATTGCTATTTTTGAATCTCCATCAGTTGAGCCTATTTTTCTTGACATTTTGAGTATAATTACTTAAAATAAGCAATCCAATTGCCCATGAGAAAAGTTGGATTTCAAGTTAAAGATATTAATAAGAGCCTTCTAGCGGTTTTTAGGTGGTTGCAACATCCATTCAGATACCACTTGGGGGAGTGTTTTGAGTGAACGCAGCAGAAATGGCAATAAATCTAGAATTCGCCAGTAAAATCGCAGCAGTAGTAAATTTATTTAAACACGAATTTCCCGACGCCCGTTCGGATCTCAAACCCTGGACAAACGATCCGCAAACCAGAGAGTTAATCGACCCAGATTCCATAGATATAGGCTTTCACTTTCCTGGAATCAGCAAATCTTGGCGCAGTCGCAGCATCCTAATTCAAATTCGTTTTTATCAAGATCCCGTTCAAGATTTGCGTCGAGCTATTGGAGTGGAAGTAGCAGGGTTCAACCATCTTGGCGAACAATGGCGGTTGTCGACAGTGGAAAATTGGAACTTTGTCGGTGCAAATCATCCTTCTGAAGAAGTAGGGAAAAAGCTGAAAAATGTTTGTCGCCAGATTTTGGAATTGTTTAACAAACCAACTGGATAAAATCAAGTTAACTACTACTTGAAACTAGCTAGCCAATCTATAAACGGATAGACAACCCTCAGTCTTCGCTTCATTAACATAATAGGAAACAAATCAGCGCGCTATCAATGTTATTGGAGGGTATAGTTATGTCAGTAACTGGATTGGAAGCTTTCGATCGCACTTTACAACAAACTCACATTTGGATCGATGAAGTTGCCAAAGAATTAGGTATTGATGATAAAAAAAGAGCCTTTCAGGGACTGCGAGCGACTTTGCACGTTCTGCGCGATCGCTTGATTGCTGCAGAAGCTGCGCAACTAGGCGCACAACTGCCAATTTTATTAGCTGGTTTCTATTACGAAGGGTGGAAACCTGCTAGCGTACCTCACAAAAGTCGCTCTCAAGAGGAATTTCTCAACGAGTTACGCGCTGAACTAAAAAAATATTTTCCAGACAATCAAACTTCTCATTTCGATCCGCAGCAGCTAGCCAAAGCAGTCTTCAAGGTTCTTTCAGAACGCGTATCTCCGGGTGAGATAGAAGATATTATTCGCATCCTTCCCCCAGAACTGAGAGAATTATTTCCCGAAAACATCTTGCCTCGGCAATAGTTAACAACAGGGACAATTTTTAAGCTGGGATATCTTCACCACCCAGCGAGAAAATCTTCCCCTACCAACAAGCAAAACCGACAAACTCTTGTTGTGCTTGCTTTCAAAAGTTACACCTACCCTGGGGACAGTAAATTGATTTATAAGTGGTAGAACGCCTGCCAAACAAAGTGTAACGATAATCGCGAATAAATTCGTAAAGGCGATCGCCCAACCATTTCACCCCAGGTAAAACACGGTAAACAGCCACAAACACATCACCTAAGGGTAACAGGCGTCCTATTTCTTCTACTGCGGCACTACCTTGCCAGCTTGTGTTTGCAGCATTAACATCTATCAAAATCATACCCAAGTTGCAATCTTCAGATAAAATTCCCCATTCTTGCAGCTTTTCCTCATCTTGCATGGGAATGTAATCAAAAAGTTTTCCTCGATCTAAAATTTCTAGAAGTTGCACTCCTAGCGAGCAAAGATTGCAATTGCCATCATAAATAACACAGTAACGTTGCATGTTCCAAACAAGCTTCGGACAAAAAATTAGTGTATATTAACTATTTGTAAAGCAGAATCAGCAAGGGCTAACATCTCAAAACCCAATTTTTTCTGAGGCAACAACAATGGCACAAGAAAAAATATTGAGTATTGATTTTGGGCAAGAAAACCCCTATGCAAAGATTCTGCCGCGATCGCCAGTTATGTCGAGCTACAAAGCAAAGTGGAGCTGTATACGCTTGGACTTGCACCGACAGCCTGGTTACGAAACTCCAGAACACACTCCCAAACAGCACGCTATCAGCATTAGCCTTACCCCCAATCCTATCCCGGTTGAACGAAGATTAGACGGACGCGTTCGAACTGAAGTGATCGAATACGGTCATATAGCCATAGTTCCAGCAGGTAGTTATCACAAGCTGTGCTGGAAACTAGAAGCAGAATTTCTAATTGTGAGTCTGGAAAAAGAACTGTTTAACCACATTAACCACGATTTTACCGAGCAGCTGCAACGGTGCGAGATTATTCCCCACTTTGCAACTCCCGATCCACTCATTCATTCCATTGGTATGGCTTTCAAGTCAGAATTGGAATCCCACAGCATAGGAAATCGCTTATATGTAGACTCGTTAGCAACTACTTTGTGCCTGCACCTGCTCAGACACTATTCTCAATTTTTGAAAATAATTCCTAACTGCAAAGAAGGTCTACCTCAAACAAAGTTGCGCCAAGTAATAGAATACATTAACGAAAATCTTGACAAAGATTTAACACTAGTAGAAATTGCTAATACAGTGGGAATGAGCATGTATCATTTTTCCCGTTTATTTAAACAGTCAACGGGTTTATCCCCTTATCAGTATGTGACAAATTCCAGAATTGAGAAAGCCAAAAGACTGTTGGTGCAAACAGAAGAAGCCATTAACCAAATCGGTCAACAAGTTGGTTTTCCCAATCAAAGTCACTTTACAAATGTCTTTCGCAAAGCAATGGGCGTAACGCCAAAAGCTTATAGAGAAAAAGTAAGAATCTAAATCTTCTGAGCGCGATCGCAAAAAAAAGGATCGAGCAATCGATCCACAACCCAAAAGCCTGATTGTGCTATTACGCCAATCCCACTAACTTTTCGCTCAACTCCCACATTCGCTTGGCTTTTTCATCATCCCGCGCTTGGGGAGAAACTTGCTGCACATACGGTTTGCCATTTTTCTTTTGACGATTTCCCCAACTCCAGTAAACACCAGACTGCCTGTACTCGGGATCGGCAACAACCGCCGCCACTCGCTCACCAGCCAATTCCTGAGATACGTACCCCCCTGTGATATACTTCTGAAACAAGGGAAAGAGTTTTTGAAACAGGGGATAGTGGTGTCGAAACAGGGGTGTATCTGCAACACATCCCGGATAAAGACAGCTGAAAACAATACCGGTTGATTCGTGATAGCGTCGATGCAACTCCCGCATCGTCAATACGTTGCAAACTTTGCTGTCTTTATAGGCTTTTACAGGTTCAAACTTTTTGCCATCAATCATGGCAATCGGTTCTTTAAATCCAGCTGCAAAGCCGTCCAAATTCCCTAGATCTGGACGCGGCGGAATTTTTCCACCCAACTCGTCGGGATTGTGCGTTACAGTTCCCAAAATCACTAGTCGGCGATCGCTGGCGTTGGATTTCTTGAGATCCTCAAGCATGAGATTGCACAACAGAAAATGACCCAGGTGGTTGGTAGCAACAGTCAATTCGTAGCCTTCTGGACTGCGCAACGGCTGTTTTAATAAAGGCATGTAAATTGCAGCATTGCATACCAAAGCATCCAACGATTTACCACTAGCTCTGAAGTTGTTTACAAACTCGCGCACGCTGTTTAAAGAACCCAAGTCAATATGCATAATAGTGTAGCTGTCCTCAGGCATTTCTACACTTTCAGCAGCTTTTTTAGCTTTCTGCAAGTCCCGACAGGCCATGACCACGTTCCATCCTCTCTTGGCAAGTGCTTTTGCAGCGTGCAAGCCTACTCCTGAAGACGCACCGGTGATTATAACCGTTGACTGCCGATTTTGTTCCATTTTGTTTATTAAAAATAAATTGCCAAACCTTTATTGTAAGCTTTGCAAGTACTGATTCGTTTATTAGTTACAACTTGTAGCCAACCGCTGGCAGTGATGACTGCTCTTTACCATGGCCAGAACAGGCGATCTTTGTTTAGAATGCTATTATTTTATATCCCCTAGATTAAAAATACCATCTGCCACCAGAGAGTTTCGCACCGCAAACTCTTATCTGTAAACTTGTTGTGTCGATTCTATTAAAGAGAGTGACTATCATGAACACTAACGACCTGTCATCTCGCCTTTACCCTTCCCGCATTGACATTCCTGCTGATGCACGCAGCAAAATCGTTACCATTCTCAACCAAACTTTAGCAGCAACTTTGGATCTCAAAACCCAAGTCAAACAAGCACATTGGAACGTCAAGGGAACTGACTTTTACCAACTACATGAAATGTTCGATGAAATTGCAAGCGAGCTCGAAGAATATATAGACCTGTTTGCAGAAAGAATCACTGCTTTGGGTGGCTATGCTTGTGGTACAGCTCGCATGGCAGCTGCTAACTCTATACTGCCAGAATATCCCACCGATATTGTAGATAGCATGGAACACGTTACAGCTTTGGCGGAACGCTTTGCACCCTATGCCAAGCACCTCAGAGAAGCTATCAACTCCACAGATGATTTAGGCGATGCTGATACAGCTGATATTTACACCGAAGTCTCTCGTACAATCGACAAGCGACTTTGGTTCTTAGAAGCTCACTTACAGGCAGCAGCAATCAAATCAGAAAATGGCGCCACAGCTACTGCAAAAACTCCACAAAAAGCTGGTGTGAAATAAGCCACTAGAAAATTAGTAACTTTTGTCAGTGTGTTAGCTGCCGCTAGCACACTATTACTATGAAAATTTGGTAGTAATTAAACTCCTTGATAACCAGAGGAATCTCATCTGGTGAAGCATCAGACCAACTTCCTGGTTTGATTTTTAATTCCTAAAAACGCCGACAGACTCCCAGTCTTTTCAGCTAGAATCTAATTATTCAAAACAGTTATTTGTTAGCGAAAACTCCTAAAGAGGATGGTAGAATTAAATAAAGATAAATCTAAAAAAAATTACTAAAAGAAAAAATAAAAATAAAAAATATTTGTTTGCAAACAATGGAGTTTAATCCATGACTTTTACTACTAAAAAATTCGTCACTCACGATCGCCATGCACGCGGTCGAACTCAAACCAGCTGGCTCGATAGTTATCATACATTTTCCTTCGGTAGTTTCTACGATCCAAATCGTACGGGATTTCGTTGCTTGCGTGTTATTAATGATGACCGCATCGCTCCTGGTGCAGGTTTTGCCACCCACGGTCACAAAGATATGGAAATTCTCACCTATGTCTTAGAAGGTGCTTTAGAGCATAAAGACAGTTTGGGTAACGGTTCGGTAATTCGTCCGGGAGAAGCTCAAATTATCAGTGCTGGTACTGGAATCTTGCACAGTGAATACAATCATTCCCAAACTGAATTTGTCCACCTTCTGCAAATTTGGATTCTTCCCAACCAAAAAGGATTGCAACCTCGATACGATCAAAAAACTTTTCCCATAGAACAAAGGCGCAATCAATTTTGCTTAATTGCTTCCAAAGATGGACGCGATGGCTCTGTGAAGGTTTTCCAAGATGTAGAATTATACACATCTGTTCTCGAACCTGGTAATTTTGTCAACTATCACCTTTGGAGCGATCGCTATGGTTGGTTGCAAATTGCTCAAGGCGTAGCGAACCTCAATGGTCAAGAACTCACAGCTGGTGATGGCGTGCAAATAACTGGCGAAGAGCAATTAAAAATCAGTACAAGTGTAGGTACAGAAATATTGCTGTTCGATCTGGGTTGAGACTGCAGGTAAATAAGTGCTAAAGTACTTACTACTAACGTAATACAAAATTTCTGGCATCTTTGTCCACAAAAGTTGCAACTGTCACAGGTGCATCGTGGGGAATAGGACGAGCGATCGCCCTAACTACGCCACAAATACACATAAAGCACAGGAAGTAGTGACAGCAATTGAAAAAATAGGAGGAAAAGCCCTAGCTGCGCAACTAGATGTCAGCAAGTTGGTTAAAATTGAGAAACTTTTCGATCGAACGATAGAAAGCTTCCGCAAAGTTGATATTTTAGTTAATAATGTCGGGATTATTGTCTACAAGCCCATCAGGCAAGTAACAGAAGCAGAGTTCGAGAAAATTTTTGCTACTAATGTCAAAGGTACGTATTTTGCTTCTCAACGAGCTGCACAACGCATAGTAGATGGCAAACAAGACGCATCATCAATTTTTCCTCTACCACCACAGCAATGATGCTAACTACCTACAGCGTCTATGCTGCAACTCAAAGAATTAGCTAGCAGGGATATCACAGTTAACGCCATCTCCCCCAGTCCTACAGATACAGAACTTTTCCGACAAGACAAAACAGAAGAACAAATTAATTACTTAGCGCAAGCATCTGCATTAAGAAGACTGGGATAAGTAGAAGATATAGCCAATGCAGTAGCATTTCTTGTTAGGGATGAAACGTAGTGGATTACCGGACAAACTATCCGCGTTAACGGGGAATTGGCTTGAAGTTCGCATCAACCTTGATGTAGTTCTGCTTTTGAGAATTCCTACAAAAGAAAATATAACCTTTTTGCACTAAAGGTCTTTGCTCTCAGCGATAACTGGTCTAACTAATCTTTAAATTCTCAATTGAAGTTGACCAAAATGCCACAATAAAGCAACATGACAAAAGATGGTTTGACTAGCATGGTGTTTTTACCCACATATACCCAACAACCTTGGACGCAAACTTACAGTGAAATTATTGATGTTCGCTCTCCTAGTGAATTTGCAGAAGATCGCATTCCTGGTGCAATTAATTTACCAGTACTCAACGATACCGAACGCGCTCAAGTCGGAAAGATATACAAACAAGTTAGTTCCTTCGAAGCAAGAAAAATTGGCGCAGCTTTGATTGCAAAGAATATTTCTTGTTATTTGCAGCAACACTTTAGTAGTAAGCCAAAAGACTATCATCCCCTAATATATTGTTGGCGAGGAGGGCAACGCTCTTTAAGCATGGGTTTAGTACTCAGCCAAATTGGTTGGCAAGTTACCCTACTCGAAGGTGGTTACAAAGCTTATCGCGCTTATGTGCGCCAACAAATAGACACTTTACCACAAACATTTACTTACCGAATATTGTGCGGTTTAACTGGTAGCGGTAAGACCTACATACTACGCCAAATGCGCGATCGCGGCGCTCAAGTTTTAGATTTGGAAGCTTTGGCAAATCACCGTGGATCTTTATTTGGTGATGAATGGCAAAATCAACCCTCACCCCAACCCTCACAAAAATATTTTGAATCACTGCTGCTTGAGCAATTGCAAACATTCAACCCTCACAAACCAGTATGGGTAGAATCAGAAAGTCTCAAAATAGGCAAACTTTATTTACCACAATCTTTATGGCAAAAAATGAGGCAAGCTATTTGTGTGGAAATTTGCTTACCCCTTACTGCTAGAGTTCAGTTTCTCTTACAGGAATATCAACACTTAGTAAATAATCTCGATCTTCTCAAAACCAAAATAGCAAGACTTAAATCTTACTATGGTTGGGAAAAATTAAATGATTGGTATCAGTTAATTGATAATGGTAATCTGGAAGAATTTGTCAGAGATATTTTAGAGTGTCACTACGATCCAACTTACAAAAAGTCGCTTCTACGTGACTTTAAAAAAGTTGAACGATTTTTATCTATACCTGATTTATCGCCACACAGCATCAATAATTTATTGGATAATTTATTGCTAAATAATGAAGCCAAACTGGCTTCCTAACTCGAACTTTCACAGGTTTTTATTTCGCTGTAAAATCGCTATTGACTAGTTTTTTTTGAGAATTAAAGCTTGCTCGAAGTTATCTTGAAAAAGGTATAATACTTACATCAGCCAGACAATGGCAAGACACAGGTAGCTTTGAAAAAAGGGATACTTTTGAAAATATCTAAAAACACCTTGACTGGTGAGGATTTCACAAAAAACAGCGATCGCTTTCCACAACCGAGCAGTTACAGTTACCGAGGGAAGTAATTTGAAAATTTATCAACGCCATGCTTGGAATTTAACGATAGAAGAAGCAATAAAAATTCAAGAACAATTACAAAAAGAAGTAATTACCGTAGATCAACTCCAGGAACCCCTAAAGTACGTTGCTGGGGTAGATATGGGTTTGGAAGCTGACGGTACCATCAGTCGTGCAGCTGTAGCGATATTGAGTTTTCCAGATTTACAACTCCAACAGGCCAGCATAGCACGCCGTCCCACATCTTTTCCTTACATTCCCGGTTTCCTTTCGTTTCGAGAAATACCCGCAGTTCTAGAGGCATTAGAAAAGATAAAATTCACACCAGACCTAATTTTATGCGACGGTCAGGGAATCGCTCATCCACGTAAATTTGGTATAGCTTGCCATCTAGGTGTGCTCGTAGATATACCTACTATAGGAGTAGCAAAATCCTTACTAGTTGGCAAACATCAAGATTTGGCAGAAACGCGAGGAAGTTGGCAACCTTTAATATATAAAGGTGAAATTGTCGGAGCAGCACTAAGAACACGCTCAGGTGTGAAACCAGTGTATGTTTCTAGCGGTCACCGCATCAGTTTGACCACAGCAATTGACTGCGTACTGCGCTGCACAACAAAATATCGACTACCAGAAACGACGCGTATTGCTGATAAACTAGCTTCTCAAAAGTAAAAGTCCCAACTTGGGGATAGATCCCAGGAATGTTGCAAGGTACATCCAGTACGAACATTGACGCAATATACAAATTGGTGCGCGGAAAGCAGTTTCCGTTGAGGAGCAACCGCTGTGGGAACCTAAGACCGAAAATAGGGCCAAAGTCTCATTTGCAGCACTCCCTTTGAGTACAAAAGCCTAAATCTCAGCGTAGCAGGTTTGGGTAGCTCACATATTAAATATCCTGTAATCAGTTGCTTGCACCGACGCGATCGTGTTAGGAATCGCACAGAGAAAAATTGTAGCTAAATAAAATCTACGGGGTTGGGACAATGAACACACTCACTTTGCAATGGTACGATGGCAGTCAACTGAAAACTCAAACTATACACGAACAACAACCAAGCAAACATTTTGGCACTATTCGTATAGGCCGCGATCCATTTCGGTGCGACATTATTCTTAGTCACCCCACAGTATCGGGTTTGCACGTCGAAATCTTTTTTAACCCTCAACAGCAAAGCTTTTTCATTAGAAATCTGCGAGAACAAAATCCTCCCCTTATTAACGGTCAGAGACTAACCAAGGGTGAAATACCTCTTTCTGAGGGTAGCGTTATCTATCTAGGACAACAGGAACTTAAGGTGATTGCTGTTTCCTTGTCTGTTGCAAGTAGTATTCCACCAACGATTTTGACTCCACCACAACCAGTAACACCTCTACCAAGACCGCAAGTTCAGGGAAACCTACAACATCAGCATCTACCCACACCGCTAAAATCACAAGAAATTTATGGCTTGCAGTGTCCCAGATGTCAGAAAATTTCCTCCTATAATAACCTGCTACTAGGTTGCCAGTATTGCGGTCATTCCTTACAAGATGCAAAAAGTGTTTTAGTACCTCCAAATAATTAAAAACATTCGTTGCTTAGCTAAATTTGAGCGTGCGTTATTTGCAAAATATCTTACGATAATCAATCTTGCGATTCTCAGAAAAATTATCAATTATAAACCTCGATTAATTCTAACTATCAAATCGTCATGAATAGCGGTTCTATAGAAATCCAATTAACGTGGCAAGAACCAGCAACAGGACAGCGGCGAGAACCAAGGTTGAGGACACCAATTGCTTTTGGTAGGGAATTTGCTCGTATGCCTACCAAACACAACGGACACCCTGTTGCCCGAATGGTCCTCAGCCACGACCAAGTCTCTCGCTTCCACGCCTTGCTGGAGTGGGAACAAAATCAGCAGCTAGTGGTTACTGACCAAGGTAGTGTTAATGGCATTTACGTTAACGGTCAGCGCCAAACACGTGCTATTTTGAACAATGGGGATATATTGCAAATTGGACCTTACGCCATTACTGTCAACTTTGCCAATCCTAACATACCCATTAGCAGTAGTTCCCCATCCCCAGCTGCCAGCAGCAATTCTACTATTCAATTTAATCCTCACACCAACTCCCCAGACCCCACCTTATCTCCACATCAGCCTTTTACTCCCCTGGGCAGTAATTTTCCACCATCGGTATTTCAACAGCAGCAAGTTCCTGTACAAGCACTTCATGCTACGGGTTTGTCGGTAGATGAAATTGACTACCTTGCCGTCGGAGCGGGATTAGGTAGTTTTGTTTGGGTGGATTTACTGAGAATTAGTGGTGTTCCTAGTAACAAAATTATTGCTGTGGGAGTGGATAAACAGCCATATGCTCGTTATAAACTTCTTTGCCAAAATTCTCAAATTCCCTCCCACGAAAGACTGCGCTCGAATTCTGATTCTTGTCCGGACAATATTTGGGGATGGCCGAGTTATGCCTGGCGAGAAGCTTGGCATGATCTGATGCAGGGTAAGCTGAGCAATGCGTGTAGATATCTGTGGCAAGTGTTTGCCGAACCGACCTTTGCGGAAACTTATACGCCGCGTTCGGGAAACGTATTTGATTCTATAGACCGGGAAGCAAGACGCATCGGTTGGGATAAGATGTATCGTTTTGGGCGAGTACTGGCAATTCGCAAAACCAATGATGGTAGGTATTGCGTGGCCATTTCTCGCGGTAGCGGCGATCGCGGTTTTTTTGTTTGTCGCTACCTCCATCTGGCAACTGGCTATCCAGCCTTGCAATTTCTGCCCCATTTACAAGCTTACCGGGAAAAATACAAAGACTTTAAGTCAGTGGTAAACGCCTACGAAGAACACAACCACGTGTATGCTCAACTAGAACGCCAAGGTGGAAAGGTCTTGATTCAGGGAAGAGGAATTGTTGCTTCTCGGATCATACAGCGCCTTTACGAAGCACGACAGAAAAACTCCGATATCCTTATTTTACATTTAATGCGATCGCCCAAACCCCAAGGCAACAAATATGGCAGAGCCCAGCGTCCAGTCAAGCATCATGTGGAATTGCAACCATTTAACTGGCCCAAAGCTTGTTGGGGCGGACAGCTGCGGGAAATCCTTGAGAAAGCAAACCCACATGAACGCAAAGAACTAATATCGAATAAAGTCTGGGGAGGAACAACTACCGCCGATCGCCGAGACTGGCAAAATATCATTGAAAACGGTATCGCCCAAGGTTGGTATAAAATTCAATTTGCTGTAGTCACAAGAGTAGAACAAAATACTAACCAGCACCTGATTACTTATATCCAGGACAAGGACTTTGGCGAAATTCAACTTCCTGCTGTTGACTTTATCATTGATGCCACCGGATTAGATGCCAAAGTGAAGGAAAGTCCCCTACTCGCAGATTTAATAGAACATTACAATCTTCCCCTCAACCCCATACAGCGCTTGAGCGTGGCAAATGACTTTGAAATAGTAGAAATGCGAAACGACAAAGCAAAAATGTATGCTGCTGGAGCTATTACCCTCGGCGGCCCCTATGCGGCAGTCGATAGCTTCTTGGGATTGCAATATGCTGCTTTGTGCTCGGTTGATAGCCTAGCAGCTGTTCGCGCACCCTCACTGCAGCCCTTAAATCCTGCCAGATCCTTCCAACAATGGCTAAAGTGGGTGTGGAATCAATCTCCCTAATAGCTTCCAAATCACTCGCAATGCAGAATCTGTGGCATCAAGGTGGAAAATATACTTGTTTATGGTGTAGAAATGTATAGAATTTTGTAAATAAATAAAATACCTTGATTTTAAGATGCAGACATTTTCAGTACCTTCCTCAATGCAACTGTCTACAAAACCAACTCAAACTCAACCTTTAAAGATTGTCGCACTGGGGGACAGTTTAGTATACGGATTCGGCGATCCAGAAGCAGGCGGTTGGGTAGAACAACTGCGACGACGGTGGATGTCACCCGATCGCGCCGGTCACGTTATATATAATTTGGGCGTGCGCGGCGATCGCGTCCAACAAGTCGCCCAAAGACTAGAAGTCGAATTTCGTCACCGCGGCGAACTCCGCAACCAAGTTCCCGATTTAATTATTCTCTCAGTTGGTGTTAACGACTCAGCCCGTCTAGGTCGGGAGAACGGACGCAACTATACCGACTTTACCGTTTTTGAATCCCAAATCGCCTCCCTGCTAGAACAAGCGCAACAGCTGTGTCCGGTACTGTTCGTAGGAATGGTACCGGTTGATGAACAAAAAATGCCATTTCTCGATTGCTTTTATTACAATCACGCCGATCAGTATCGCTACAAAGAAGTCACCCGCCTTGCTTGTCACAAAAGAGGAATTCCCTATCTCGATATTTTCCAAATATGGATGGAACGCGGTGAAACTTGGCGGCGGGAACGTTTGAGCAAAGACGGTCTTCACCCAAATACCTTGGGCTATCAAGCTTTGTTAGAAGATATTCTCAATTGGAAAGCATTCCTGGAAAAGGTACCAGAGGTATGGACATCTTTACCATACCAATCCTATTCTCTTTAAAACTAATATTCTCAGATAACAACTTCCCTGCTTCCTAAATCGCCAGCTTGCTACTCTCCCTTTGAACTGCTTATGACTCCCTCCTTATTAGGTCGTTGGCAAACTCGATTGCTACTACTTGCAACAGTAGGTACGTTAGTATCTATACCCTTTGCATTAGGTTGGGTAGGTTCGCCTCCCGGTACAGTTTATTTCTGGATTCTTATCTATATTGCAATTTTTGGCATTGGCTGGGATGTAGTTTACGACCAACTACAAAGATATCGCTGGGATAGAGATTGGCCGGCAATTTATCAATTACTGGCTGGGATCTGGGAATTTATATTTGTTGCTTGTGGTGTAAAAATTT
This sequence comes from cyanobacterium PCC 7702, assembly GCA_000332255.1. GTDB lineage: Bacteria > Cyanobacteriota > Cyanobacteriia > Cyanobacteriales > Nostocaceae > Chlorogloeopsis. Next base: position 2,162,855 of record KB235926.1, read on the forward strand.
TTGGGTTTTTACCAATACCCATACCAAAAGAACAACTACCTATTGTTTGGGTAATTTGGCACTACAGTACGGTTTGGCTAGCAGTATTTATCGCCTCCCAAAGCCTAATGCGGATTTTATTTCTCCGGTGGCGTTTCCGTGGCGGACAGTGGCTATAAATATGGCAGTAAGCTAGAAATAACAGCTATATATTTTGTTTCCAGCCAAACTAGAAGCTCGAATTTTTGAAAAATTAATAAAAATAGTTTCACGTTTATCAATAACATGATTTAATCAAAAATTAAGAAGCAAGGAAAAGTAAGAAAAAAATACGTAGAAAGCAGTTGAGTGTTAGTGATTACTAAGTAATTAGTATATCTCCATTAACTACAAACATACTGATGGAAAAAAGGCGCTACTATCTAGGTGAAGAAAATGCAAGGGAGTTTATTAGACAAGCGCTACAAAATTATTAAACCACTGGGACGAGGTTTTTTTGGCGCTACCTACCTTGCTCAAGATATGCGCAGAATGGGCCGCCAATGCGTGGTAAAGCATTTGCAGCCAGCAAGCAAAGATCCGTACACTCTGCAAGCAGCAAAAAAACTGTTTGAATCAGAAGCAAGAACTTTAGAAAAATTAGGTCAGCACGATCAAATTCCCGACCTACAAGATTATTTTCAGGAAGATAATGAATTTTATTTAGTACAAGAATTAATTGATGGTAACCCTCTGAATACAGAAATAAAACCGGATGGCAAATTAACAGAAACCGAAATTATCGAGATTCTCAAAGATGTATTGGCGGTACTTAGTTACGTCCATCAGTGCCAAGTAATTCACCGCGACATTAAACCTAACAACTTAATGCGGCGATATAAAGACCGGAAAATAGTCTTAATTGATTTTGGCGCGGTCAAGCAAGTTCGAACTCAACAAGTCAATGCTCAAGGACTGACAAACTTCACCCAGGTGATCGGTACACCGGGTTATATGCCAGATGAACAACTAAGAGGAACACCCCATTTTAATAGCGATATTTACGCCTTGGGAATCACAGCCATTCAAGGACTTACTGGAGTAGCTCCAACGGAATTACAGTCAGACCCGCGTACGGGCGAAGCGATCTGGCATGAATTGGTAAAGATAAATCCTCAATTACAAAAAATTTTAGATAAAATGGTACGCCGCTCGTACACAGAGCGCTACCAGTCTGTGGATGAAGTTATCAGTGACTTACAAAAGTTAACTTCTTTTTCAATTCGACCACATGCATTCAAATTACCAATCACACTCACCGTCTTACTTTTATTGGGAATGGGTGGATTAATAGCATACATCTGTCCCAAACTAGAAAATTTCTTTCAACAAGGTCTGGAAAAAGTTGAAAAACAAGACTGGAGCGGAGCGATCGCTGCTTTCACTAAAGCGCTTGAAAACAATCCTCGCAACGGCCAAGCCTATCTGTATCGAGGAAACGCTTACTTGCAGCTAAAACAGCCACAAAAAGCAATAGAAGACTACAATCGAGCTTTAGACTTTCTAGAACGAGAAATTGCTGGTATTGGCGTGGAATGGCAAAGCGATCCAGAAAAAGGACTGATAATTATCAGCGTTCTAGAAAACTCTCCAGCTTCACAAGTAGAAATAAAAGCAGGCGATCGCGTTTTAGCTATCGATGGTCAATCCACCAAAAACATGAATGTACAAAAAGCCACTGAGATAATTCGCAGTAGCAAAGCAGGTACTCCAGTGACTTTGCGCATTCAGCGCCAAGATAGTGAATTCACCCTCGTCCTTAAGCGCATCAGTATTGTCAATCGCGAGTACGCTCAAGCCTACAACTACCGAGGAAAGGCCCGCTATCAACTGGGCGACATAAAAGCAGCTATTGCGGATTATAGCCAAGCAATTCAGGTCGATCCCAACTACTCCCTAGCCTACTACAATCGAGCAGAAGTTAGCTATTACGACTTAGGCGATAAACAAGCAGCGCTTGCAGATTACAGCCAAGCCATTCGACTCAACCCTCAAAATGCTGCTGCTTTTCTCACTCGCGGTAATATTCGCTACGACCTGAATGAAAAACAAGCTGCTGTTGAAGATTACACGCAAGTGATTAATATCAATCCCAATTACTCCCTAGCTTACTACCACCGAGCTAAAGCATACCTTTACCTAGGCAAAAAACAAGCAGCAATTGCAGATTTCAACCAAGCTATTCGAGTTAACAGTAACTGGGGCGCCATCAGTTTAGCTGATGCTTACTTCCAGCGTGCCTTTGCCTACGAAGATATAGGAAACAAACAAGCAGCGCTTGCAGATTACAACCAAGCTATTCAACTTAATCCCAACTACACCGAAGCCTATAACAACCGAGGAAACCTACGCTCAGAATTAGGCAACAAACAAGGCGCTATAGAAGATTATAACCAGGCAATACGTATTAGTCCTACCTATTACCTTGCTTACTACAATCGCGGTCTTGTCTACCAAGACCTAGGAAACAAACAAGCAGCCGTAGAAGATTATACACAGACTATATATCTGAATCGTTATTACGAATCTGCCTACTACAACCGCGGTATCGCCTACCAAGACCTAGGAAACAAACAAGCAGCCGTAGAAGATTATACCAGTGCGATAAGTATTAATCCTAATAAAGCCAATGCCTATTACAATCGGGGTCTAGTCCGCTCTCAACTAGGGGACAAACAAGGTGCGATCGCAGATTATGAAAAAGCCGCGCAGCTATACAAGCAACAAGGGGAAATCAGATATTACCAAGATAGTTTAAATCGCATCACCTCACTAAGGCGCTAGCCTCATCGTCTCTGCGTACTTTGATTGTAAAAAATCATCAAAAGTTAAAATTGAACACGGAAAAGCCGAAGAGAAATGGTGAAATCTAAATTTAGCCCTGATCGTTGAGAGTTTAGCTTTGTTACTACCAGTTTTAGCTATTAATGTGGCTTCCAACAGCCCACTACCATTAACCGAGCCAGTTTATATCTTTTGCATTCTACTATTGTCAATTGCCGCAGCACCCCTCATCGCCAAACCACTGCATTTGCCACCTTTAGTTGTACTGATTGTTTTAGGTGGCATCCTAGGTTCCAACGTTACGGGGATATTAGCACGAGACAGTCAATTAATTCTACTAGAAAAAATAGGTCTGCTATACATCATGTTACTAGCAGGCTTACAAATGGACTTAAGTAAATTCAGACTGGTAGGAGCGCGATCGCTAATTTTTGGATTGCTGACATTTAGCGTTCCCCTAACAGCAGGTATAATATCCGGTCATTGGTTGACAACAAACTCTTTGGGTAGCGCCCTTTTAGGAATTTTGTATTCTCCCCACACCTTGGTTTCCTATCCCATCGTCACCGTGTTAGGAATAGTAAAAAAAAGAAGCTGTTGCGGTTGCGATCGGCGGCACAATAGTAACATCCATTCTGACACTAAGCGGATTATCAATAGTGCAAGCCATAGCTGGTGGAAGCGTGGGAATTCTCCTGTGGATAAAATTACTAATTTTCTTACCATTACTAGTGTTAATTAGCCTTTGGGGTATACCCAAATTTGGTCGGCGTTTTATTTTCAATTCCTCAATACCATCTTTAAGCAATCAATTTATCTTCATTCTCAGTTGCCTATTTTTACTAGCTAGTGCCGCACTATTATTAGGTGTTGATTGTATAGTTGGAGGTTTTATAGCTGGATTATCTTTAAATCCTCTCGTTAAAAATGAAAAACCGTTAATGGAACGAATTGAATTTGTAGGAAACAGTATATTTATTCCAACTTTTTTAATTTCCGTAGGCGTCCTATCTAACCCTAGAATTTTATTTATCCATCCCGAGAACCTCAAAATAGCCTTGGTAGTCATAGCAGCAGCAGTTGGTGGTAAATTTCTAGCCGCGGGAATTGCTGGAATTATTTTTCGCTACACTTTCGCAGAAACAATGGTGATATTGGGTTTAACAATGTCCCGTGCTGCCTTAGTATTAGTAGTAGCTCTCTACGGCAAACAAGCAGAATTACTTAATGAGGGACTGTTTAATGCCATCATTCTTTACATCTTAATTACCTGCTTGCTCGGACCACTAGTGACAAATGCCTTTGGTAAAAAGATTGCAACCCAGTCCTAATTCCCTGCTTTTCCAATTCTTAATACCCTTAACAAAAATTAACATCACACTGCCAGAAAATAAAGCCAGGGTCAAACTACCAATTGTCTTCTGCACCCACTTTCCGCCCTCTGTTTGCCTTCTTTTGCAAACTCCAAAGGTTGACATATTTCAGCAAATTACAGAATCATTAAGAACACCGGATAGTCACTTGTGAGGAAACCATGCCCACAGTTGTTCTCGTTTTAGTTGAAGTGCTGATAGTTATTGGACTGTCTCGGCTAGTTGGGTTAGCATTCCGGCGGATCAATCAACCACTGGTGATTGGGGAAATTGTGGCTGGGATCATGCTCGGACCCTCTTTATTTGGTTGGGTTGCTCCAGAACTATCAGCCACCTTATTTCCAGCTCAAACAATTCCTTTTTTGAATGTTCTATCTCAGGTAGGGCTGATATTTTTCATGTTTTTAGATCGGGCTGGAGTTAAATCCCAAGTACCTAAGCGGTAATTTAGAAGTGGCAGTTTTAACTTCCCATGTCAGCATTTTAGTACCTTTTTCTCTGGGAACGCTGCTGGCAGTGCTAATTTATCCTTTGCTTTCTGATGCTAGCGTATCATTTACAGCCTTTGCCATGTTTTTAGGAGCTGCGATGTCTATTACCGCTTTCCCGGTACTGGCAAGAATTATTACTGAGAACAACTTACAGGGAACGCGGTTGGGAACGCTAGCGCTAACTTGTGCTGCTGTAGACGATGTCACGGCTTGGTGCGTGTTAGCAGTGGCAATCGCTGTAGCGCGTACGGGAAGCATCGCCAGTGCCTTTCCCACCATTATCGCTAGTTTGGTATACATAGGCATAATGGTAACCCTGGGGCGAAATTTCCTGTCTCGCCTTGCTACCTACTACCGTCGCGTCGGACGTCTGAGCCAATTGGTTCTGGCTTTCATCTACATCGGGGTGGTCGCTTCCGCATTAATCACCGAACTAATTGGAATTCACCTGATCTTTGGGGCATTTTTACTAGGGGCGATCATGCCCAAAAATGCAGAATTAGTCAAAGAATTAGCGCTAAAAACAGAGGATTTTGTTTTAACGTTTCTTTTGCCAGTATTTTTTGCCTACAGTGGCTTGCGCACAGAAATTGGCTTGCTCAACAGTCCGGAATTGTGGATGCTGTGCGCCTTGGTCCTCGTAGTGGCGATCGCTGGTAAGTACGTTGGAACCTATATTGCAGCCAGAGTTAGCGGTATTGAAAAGCGAGAAGCTTCTGCTTTGGGTTGGCTGATGAACACTCGTGGCTTGACCGAACTGATAGTACTCAACATAGGCTTAGAATTAAAGGTCATTTCACCCCTACTGTTTACTATCCTAGTAATTATGGCCTTGGTCACAACATTTATGACCTCGCCGCTACTAGAGTGGACTTATCCAAAAAAGCTTATTAGATTAAATGTAATAGAACCGGAAGCCGAAACTCCTGTAGAAACAGTTGCTGGTAACGAAGCTGTCAGTCGTCCTTACCGCATTTTGGTACCGGTGGCCAATCCGGAAAGCCAAAAAGGCCTGGTACAATTAGCAGTGGCGATCGCCTTCAACAACAAACAACCCGCTATTGTTAATCCCCTCAGCTTGATCGAACTCCAAGAAGACTACGCTTTTGAAAGCACCCCTGTAGAAGTAGATAAACTTATCCAACAACGCAGACTTCAATTAGAAGAATTGATACAACGCTTAGAACCTCCAGCCGCAAGGGCTTGCGTACACCCTATTATTCGCGTCTCCCATAATGTTGCCCGGGAAACAGCCCAGATTGCGGCCCTCGAGCAAGCTGATTTAATTATTGTCGGATGGCACCGTCCAGCTTTTAGCAACAATCGCCTTGGTGGAAGAGTTGGTCAAATTTTAGCTACTGCTACTGTTGATGTTGCAGTGTTTGTAGACCGAGGGGAAGAACGCCTAGAAAGTTTGCTAGTTCCTTATTCTGCCAACATCCATGACGATTTAGCCCTGACTCTGGCCCTGCGACTGCTAGTAAACATTGACACTTGCCATTTAAGGTTGTTACGGGTAGTGTCGGAAAATCAAGTCAAAGAAGAGTTAAGCTACGAACTTCGTACACTTATGGAGCAACTACCCCAAAGCGTACGCGATCGCATAGACATCACAAGCGTTGAAGCTGCAGAACCAATGCAAGCTGTAGTAGCGGCCTCAGAAAGCACCGACCTGACAATTGCTGGTGCAAGTCGCGCTTGGGGTATCGAACGCCAAACCCTAGGGAGATACACAGATGAACTAGCAATTCAGTGTCGTTCTTCCCTACTCATTACTCGCCGTTACAGCCAAATCACCTCTCATTTGGCCTCGGTGCTAACTGAGATTAAGTCTGAAGTTACAAGTTAACAACTCTAAACAAACACTTGCTTATGCAACAACATTTTAACTTCAAATCTTTAATTTTTTACGCTATCGCCATTTCTTCTGTATTGGTGCTCTTCAAAACTGTAACCACCTATGGAGAAAAAAATCTCAAAGCCCCTCCCCAAATTAATACTCGCTACCTTCTACTACTGGCAGAAAAATTACCGGCCTGCAGGCAATTAGAGCCTTTAAGTTTAAATATTCATCAATCAGGAATTTACTTAAGTGGGTTTTTATCTCCAGCCAATGCTCATACTCCTAAAAATTCCGCTGCTAACGAAATTAACCCATTTCTGAGCGGCAAATATCAAAATCAAACAGTAAACTTATCTGGACACGCTCCCGTTTCTGCACTTTGCGATCGCGCGCCTTTGCTACAAAAAACAAATTCCAATCATCAAAATTTTTCTACTTATCCAGTGAGATTAAACATGAAACTAGCACAGCAAAATCATCTCACCGGTCAAATCACTGTCAGTGGTTTTTCTCAAACGATCGCATTTACTGCTCAAGTAGCACCAACTGCAAAGGAATCTGAAAAATAAAAAACCTCCAAAATAAAAGTAAGAGTCAAAAGCAGTTAATTGTGACTCTTGACTCCAACCCGGTGTATCTAGAATCTCTCCGTTTCTATAGGAGGAGCAACTGCTCCCGGTTGGGTGATAAAGAAGTTTTTAGCAGCTTCGTTTTGATAAATACAATCAATATTCGGTTTTTCATTTAAATCGCCCGTATAACCAAAAGTATTCAAACGATTCTTACATTCTCTGACTTGCTCGCCCGTAACTAACTTGCGTTGCTCTAAAATAGCCCAGTTGTTAGTACGCAGTACACATCCCGGACGCATGCTGGGTTGAGCAACATAAACATTAAAAGGGTTAAGAGTCACAAACAGCCTGGTATCCATAACCATAGCGCTAGCTCCATATTGCACGCAAATGTCTGGGTTTGGCGCTTTGGTGTCTATAAACTCGCGGGAAGCCACATTGGATGGTGAAAATGTAGCTGTAGAACTAAAGGCAATACCAATGCCAATTCCTAAGACAAATACCCCTCCTAAAATAGCAATGGTGGAGAAATTAAACACTGGAGATTGAAAAATAGAAGATTTGGGAGCAGTAGCTGTTCTACCAGTAGATTTACGTCTCATTTTCGTTTCATCAACTTTATACTTGGGAAAGCAAGTGGGTCTGTTTGCTCTCCATAATATTAAGTATGCCGATTATTGTCTGTAGTTGCCTGCTGCAAGCTGAAAAATGTGCAGCACAGCATACTTACAAGGATTACTAAGCTATAACCACAACAATTACATATTTTACTGCCGTCCGCTGCAGATAGCTCACTACTGCAACATTTTTTGCCCAAGCTTGAAACTACACTCCCAGTTAACATTGCCCTTTCTATGTTCGTACTTAGTCCCTATCTTACCCTGACTCTATATGTGTTTGATTGCAAAGGTTCAATGCTGTAAGTTTCACACCAGATTGCAGACCGCAACTGTAAAATTGCTAATTGTGAAGTTTGTTTACTATCTGGCTAATTGTTCGTTAGTTTTTAGAATTTATAACTAAGTCATTGATTGATTTTCTCAAAAAAAATTGTAGTTTCAGCTATCCTTTTCCGAAAGCCAAGAATTTTTCGGTCTGCGCAAATCGCCATTTACAAATTATTATTTCATTTTGTCATCTTGATATAAAAAGAAATTTTTGGAAGCCACATTATCTGTAATTTGGAAATATAAAGGTAAGCATTTAATTGAAAGAAAAATAGGTAAAAAATCAGTAGGATATCTAAAATATTAACTTCCCAAAGTTAGTAGACCAAAAAGTTTTGCTTTCGAATAAATAGTTTTTACAAATTGGTCTGGATGTGATTCCAAGTATAAGTGTTGAACAAATTGGTTTGAGGACAGCGTGGTATTTCTATTTTGTGGCTTGCAAGTATGGGTACAATTTCATCATTAGTCCTTGGGGTCCTTAGAAGCCGAACCGCAAAGGACTAATGAATGAAAAGTTAACTAGCTAATAAAGTCTTTTCCAACGGCGTCCACCGAAAAACGCGATCGCCACCCCTCTCAATCACCACTTTCACCTGTGATTCCAATTTAGGCAAATTCACCAAATACTCAACTTCTTCATCAGCCAGTATGTGTCCTTCAATCAGCCACAACACTAATCCCTTAGATTGCGGTGGTAATTGTTCGAGTTGGTAATTGACAATTGGAGGCACGTAGTAAACGTAACCTACTGCCGCACTTGTTGCGGTAGTTTTTTTCCCCAAGTGCGGAGGTCTCACGCCGTGAACTTTTGTGAGATAGGAAGCTACATCTCCCAACCCTCTTGCACTCATGTGCAGCGTAACGTAGCCTGCTGCACGCAACCGGCGTCTGTACCTACCTTCGAAACCGCCTTCTAAAGGCACGTAGACACCAAGAGCGCCATGTTTTTCCAAATCGCGAATAAAAGTGTTACCAGTGGTAATTAGTGCCATAGATTTTCGTCCTATCCCACTTAGATATCTCTATTATTTAACCTTCGTCGTTACATTAAGTTACACGATTAACATATAGGATAGATTAACTTTATCTATACCTCCTTTCTCAGTTAGGGTTAGTGGTCTCCATCGCTCTTGTCGTCTGCCTGTTTCTAGCCTGGAGAAAATTCTAGACAAAATACAAATGGTTGATCTATAGTATTAGATCGTGACCAATTATTTATGCACTTGCTATTGCCCCTGCTAGCAGCTTTAGCATCCAAGTTGCGATGACTAAACTCCACTGGAGAAAGTCTAGGTAGGGCCGATAACAAAACGGCAAGCTATGAAAGTTTAGGTCAACAAACAACCCGACAATTTTCCAATTTTCCTCTTAACCAAATCCTGGAAACCAGGGTGAGATAAAAGAGGTAAAAACTAAGCAGTAATGTTGTTTATGTAACATTGCGTCAGCCTTAGTCACAGGATACTGGGTAGATTTGCCTGTCTGCCTAAGTCCCGCTCAAACCAGAAAGTGCCAGAGCAATTGCTTAACTAAAAGTATTGCTGCACGAAGCGCAAAGCTCCAAGGCCTTGCATGAAACCAAAAATAATTCCTTCCAAACGGGAAAACAATTTTGGCTGTTCTGGTGACGAATAAGTAAATTGAAGTGGATTCACCAAACAGTAAAGGGCGCTTGGTGACAAACCGAGAAGTTAAAACCGCTAATACCTAAGCTATTTTTGACTTCGCAGGAGGTCTGCTGCCAAAGCGTCTGGAAGAATCCTATTTCCAAGCAAACAAAAAGGAGCCAGTAACTGTGTCTGTAGGTATTCTCGGCACAAAACTGGGTATGACCCAAATATTTAGCGATGAAGGAGTAGCCATTCCTGTCACCGTTATTCAAGTAGGGCCATGCACAGTTACTCAAATAAAAACAAAACAGACCGACGGTTACTCCGCCATCCAAGTAGGCTATGGCGAAGTGAAGCCAAAAGCGCTCAACAAGCCACTGTTAGGTCATTTAGCTAAATCATCTGCTCCACCGTTGCGTTATTTACGGGAATATCGTACAGACAATGCAAGCGATTATTCCCTAGGTCAACAAATCAAGGCAGATATTTTCAGCGTCGGTCAAATAGTAGATGTCATAGGTACTAGTATCGGTCGCGGTTTCGCTGGAAACCAAAAACGCAATAATTTCGGTCGCGGGCCGATGTCGCATGGTTCTAAAAATCACAGAGCACCTGGTTCTATAGGTGCTGGGACAACACCCGGTCGCGTCTATCCAGGTAAAAGAGCACCGGGGCGTTTGGGAGGTAGCCGCGTGACAATTAAGAAATTAACTGTAGTGCGAGTCGACCCGGAACGCAACATATTGCTAATCAAGGGAGCCGTTCCTGGCAAACCAGGAGGCTTGCTAAATATTGTGCCTGCAAAGAAAGTTGGTAAGTAGTTGGTGAGGGAGTGGAAAACTGACGACTAACAACTAACAACCGAACAACTAACAATTCTTTTAAAGGACACAAAAATGGTTGAATGTGCAGTCAAAAATTGGCAAGGAGAACAAATCGGGCAAAAAAGCTTCGAGTTGCGGGTTGCCAGGGAAGAAACAGCGGCTCACGTTGTACATCGGGCCTTGGTTATGCAATTGACCAATGCTCGTCGGGGAACAGCAAATACAAAAACTCGCGCGGAAGTAAGAGGCGGCGGTCGCAAACCTTGGCGACAAAAAGGTACTGGTCGGGCGCGTGCAGGTTCTATTCGTTCGCCCCTCTGGCGTGGGGGTGGTGTTATCTTCGGACCCAAACCCAGGGAATATAACTTGAACATGAACCGCAAAGAGCGGCGTTTGGCACTGCGAACAGCTTTTATGAGTCGCGCCGACGACTTGATCGTCGTAGAAGATTTCAGCGAGCAGCTACCGCGTCCTAAAACCAAAGAATTGGTATCGGCGATCGCCCGTTGGGGCTCTCATCCAGAACAAAAAACCTTATTAATTACGTCCACTCCCAACGAAAACGTATATTTGTCAGCCCGGAACGTGGAGAATTTAAAGCTAATTTATGCAGACGGACTCAATGTCTACGACTTGCTCAACGCTGACAAAATCATAGTCACCGCATCAGCTTTAGAAAAAATTCAGGAGGTCTACAGTGACTAAATTTGACCTTCGCAAGCTTCCTGATATAGTGCATCGCCCCATTGTCACAGAAAAGGCAACAATGCTGATGGAGAAAAATCAATACACCTTTGAAGTGATTCCAAAAGCAACCAAGCCAGAAATCAAAGCGGCGATTGAAAGTTTGTTTGATGTCAAAGTCACACAGGTAAACACCATGAATCCACCTCGCAAAAAAAAGCGCGTTGGTAGATTTGTTGGTTTCAAGCCCCAATACAAGCGAGCCATTGTCACGGTGGCGGCTGGGGATGCACAAAAGATCAGACAAGTTTTATTCCCAGAGGTTTAAGACAAAATGGGTACTCGTTCCTATCGCCCCTATACCCCCAGTACTCGCCACACGATCGTATCCGACTTTGCGGAAATCACTAAAACAGAGCCGGAAAAGTCCCTAGTAGTATTTAAACACCGCCGCAAGGGAAGAAACAATCAAGGCCGCATCACCAGTCGTTTCCGAGGGGGCGGACACAAGCGCCTTTACCGCATTATCGACTTCAAACGAGACAAGCGCAACATTCCTGCCAAAGTAGCAGCAATTGAATACGACCCCAACCGTAACGCTCGTATAGCCCTTTTGCACTATCAAGACGGTGAAAAGCGTTACATCCTTCAGCCCAACGGTTTAAAAGTAGGCGCAACGGTGATTGCTGGTGCTGATGTTCCCATAGAAGATGGCAACGCCTTGCCACTAGCGAACATTCCTTTAGGCACAAACGTTCATAATGTGGAACTAACAGCCGGTAAAGGTGGCCAAATTGTTCGCGCTGCAGGAGCAACAGCTCAAGTAGTGGCAAAAGAAGGTAACTACGTTACTCTCAAATTACCTTCAGGAGAAGTTCGAATGGTAAGGCGAGAGTGCTACGCTACCATCGGACAAGTAGGTAACTTAGATGCCAGAAATTTGAGTCTTGGTAAAGCTGGTAGAAATCGCTGGAAAGGCCGCCGTCCCCATGTTAGAGGTAGCGCCATGAACCCAGTCGATCACCCCCACGGTGGTGGAGAAGGACGGGCTCCTATTGGCAGACCCGGTCCTGTTACCCCTTGGGGTAAACCAGCACTAGGTATGAAGACACGCAAACCTAACAAACCAAGTAATAAATTAATTGTGCGCCGCCGCCGCAAGTCTTCCAAGCGCGGTCGCGGTGGTCGGGAAAGTTAACAGCTAGTTACTAGCTTTGAGCAACCATTCACTGAATGAGCAATTCCTACACCTATGGGTCGTTCTCTAAAAAAAGGTCCTTTTGTTGCAGACCATTTGCTGAAAAAAATTGAAAAGCTCAACCAGAGCAATAAAAAAGAAGTGATCAAAACTTGGTCGCGAGCATCTACAATTTTGCCTGAAATGGTAGGTCACACCATTGCTGTTCACAATGGGCGCCAGCACGTACCCATTTACATCAGCGACCAAATGGTAGGACACAAACTGGGCGAATTCGCTCCTACTCGCACCTTTAGAGGTCACGCCAAAGATAAAAAAGCAGGGAGATAGTTATTAGTTAGTAGATAGCGGCTAACAGCTAATAACTACTAACCAAAATGGAGAAAACTATGGCTACCGATACCATTAATAAAGAAGTAAGAGCGATCGCCCGTTACATACGCATGTCTCCCTACAAAGTGCGGCGAGTGCTGGACCAAATTCGCGGGCGTTCCTACCGAGAAGCACTAATTCTTCTAGAATTCATGCCCTACAGAGCCTGCGAACCAGTTTTGACGTTGCTCAGAAGTGCTGCTGCTAATGCCGAGCACAATGCAGGACTAGACCGGGCTGAATTGGTAATTACAAAAGCCTATGCGGACCAAGGACCAGTGCTAAAGCGCTTCCAACCAAGGGCACAAGGACGTGCGTACCAAATTCGCAAACCAACGTGTCACATTACCATAGCTGTAGCTCCAAAAGCAGCTGAATAACCACGCCTACATTAAAAATTGCTGACAAAAAGAAATTGCAAGAGGAAGCACTCGTGGGACAAAAAATACATCCAGTTGGTTTTCGCTTGGGAATTACCCAAGAACACCAATCCCGTTGGTTTGCTGACCCCAGCCGTTATCCAGAACTTTTACAAGAAGACCACAAACTCCGCCAATACATCGAAGAAAAGCTGGGTAGATATGCCCAAAACAACGCCGGTATTTCTGAAGTACGGATCGAGCGCAAAGCAGACCAAATCGATCTAGAAGTACGTACGGCCAGACCAGGTGTAGTCGTAGGTCGGGGCGGACAAGGTATTGAAGCACTGCGCACCGGTCTCCAACAAATGTTGGGCAACAATCGCCAAATTCGCATCAACGTCGTTGAAGTACAGCGCGTTGACGCCGATGCTTACCTGATTGCCGAATACATTGCTCAACAACTAGAGCGCCGTGTTTCCTTCCGACGCGTAGTACGGCAAGCAATCCAGCGTGCCCAACGTGCTGGCGTACAAGGTATAAAAGTTCAAGTCAGCGGTCGTCTCAACGGCGCAGAAATCGCCAGAACCGAGTGGACTCGTGAAGGAAGAGTACCCCTGCATACATTACGGGCCGATATCGACTACGCTTACTGCACCGCGAAAACAGTCTACGGAATTCTCGGTGTCAAAGTATGGGTATTTAAAGGAGAAATTATTCCCGGTCAGGATGAAACCCCTCCTCCGACAAGCACACGGGAACGCGAACCACGACGCCGCCAACAACAGCGCCGTCGCCAGCAATTTGAAGACCGCTCCAATGAAGGATAAACACGGAACTGGGGATTGGGAAATTCTGGAGGGGACATCCCACCCAGCCCCTAACTAAATCCTCGCTCCCCAATCCAAATCCTCAATTACTAATTCCCAATACCTAACCATGCTAAGTCCTAGAAGAACCAAATTCCGCAAACAGCAACGCGGACGAATGAAGGGTCTTGCCACCAGTGGTAATACTCTTAACTTTGGCGATTTTGCTCTCCAAGCTCAAGAACCAGCTTGGATTACTGCTCGTCAGATAGAAGCTTCTCGTCGAGCGATGACCCGTTACATTCGCAGGGGCGGAAAAATCTGGATTCGCATTTTCCCGGATAAGCCTGTCACAATGCGTCCGGCAGAAACCCGAATGGGTTCTGGTAAGGGTTCGCCTGAATACTGGGTAGCAGTAGTCAAACCCGGGCGAATTTTGTTTGAGATCGCCGGCGTACCCGAAGAAATCGCTCGCGAAGCAATGCGTCTGGCCGCTTACAAGCTGCCGATCAAAACCAAGTTCATTTCACGCTCCGAGCAGGAGACCTAAGGAGTAGGTTATGCCTCTTCCCAAAATATCAGAAGCAAGAGAATTAACGGACGAACAACTGACAGAGGAAATTATTGCCGTTAAAAAGCAGCTGTTTCAATTACGCTTGCAAAAAGCAACAAGGCAATTGGACAAACCTCATCTGTTTCGCCACACTCGACACCGCCTTGCCCAACTAATGACAGTAGAAGCAGAGCGCCAGCGGCAACAAGCAAGTCAGTATGCTAAACAACAAAAGGAGTAGAAGCATATGGCAGTCAAACAAAGAGTTGGCTTGGTCGTAAGCGACAAAATGCAAAAAACAGTAGTAGTCGCTGTGGAAAATCGAGCTCCCCATCCCAAATACAAGAAAATAATCGTGAAAACCCGGCGTTACAAAGCTCATGATGAAGAAAATCGCTGTCGGGTAGGCGATCGCGTTCGCATTCAAGAAACTAGACCCCTAAGCAAAACCAAACGCTGGCAAGTTATAGAAATTCTCACAACCAAAAACAGCTAATGGTTAATCACAATAACAATAGATTAGCAATCAACAAAAGCAAGGAGAGTAATTGTGATTCAACCCCAAACCTACCTTAATGTTGCAGACAACAGCGGTGCCCGCAAGCTCATGTGTATCCGCGTCCTCGGAGCAGGTAACCGACGCTATGGTTACGTAGGTGACAGAATTATCGCTGTTGTCAAAGATGCTCAACCCAATATGGCCGTGAAAAAATCCGATGTTGTAGAAGCTGTGATAGTCCGCACCCGCCACAATATCAAACGCGATAGCGGCATGAGCATTCGTTTTGATGACAATGCTGCAGTCATCATCAACAAAGACGGTAATCCCAGAGGAACTCGTGTCTTCGGACCAGTAGCACGGGAATTGCGCGACAAAAACTTCACTAAAATTGTTTCCTTGGCTCCGGAGGTGCTGTAATGGCAAAAAAAAAGGAAAAGCCAAAATTCTACAAAATGCACGTCAAAAGCGGAGATACGGTACAGGTAATTGCCGGCAAAGACAAAGGCAAAGTGGGTGAAATTATCAAAGCGCTTCCTAAAGAAAGCAAAGTCATCGTCAAAGGTGTCAACGTCAAAACCAAGCACGTTAAACCCCAAGCAGAAGGTGAATCCGGACGTATTATTACCAAAGAATACCCAATTCACAGTTCCAACGTTATGCTTTACTCCACCAAACATAATGTCGCCAGTCGCATTTGCTATACCTTTACAGAGGAAGGTAAAAAAGTACGCATGCTCAAGAAAACTGGCGAAATAATCGACAAATAGCAACTGATTAATGGTTAATGGTTTAAAGTTAACAACTGAATAAATAATTTTCCCTGACCAAGCCCAGGGACAATCAGGACAAAAACTATGGCAGCACGACTAAAAAGCTTATACCAAGAAACAATTGTCCCCAAACTAATTAAGCAGTTTGGATATACCAACATTCATCAAGTACCAAAGTTGGTCAAAATAACTGTGAACCGCGGTTTGGGAGAAGCAGCCCAAAATGCTAAAGCCCTAGAATCATCTTTAAATGAAATTGCTATGATTACCGGGCAAAAACCCGTCGTAACGCGAGCAAAAAAAGCGATCGCTGGCTTTAAAATTCGCCAAGGAATGCCCGTTGGCATTGCGGTTACCCTCAGAGGCGAGCGAATGTATGCTTTTCTGGATCGCTTAATTAATTTATCTCTACCAAGAATCCGAGACTTTCGCGGCGTCAGTCCCAAAAGCTTTGACGGTCGTGGTAACTACACTCTTGGCATTAGAGAACAGTTGATTTTCCCAGAAGTCGACTACGACAGCATTGATCAAATTCGGGGGATGGATATCTCCATCATTACCACAGCTAAAACCGACGAAGAAGGTCGCGCCTTACTAAAAGAAATGGGAATGCCCTTCCGCGAGCAATAAATTAATTGAAAGAGGAAACGATGGCAACAAACGACACTATTGCTGATATGTTGACGCGACTGCGCAATGCTAACTTAGCGCGGCATCAAACTACACAAGTGCCATCCACAAAAATGACCCGCAGTATAGCCAAAGTTTTGCGAGATGAAGGTTTTATCGCTGATTACCAAGAGAGGGGAGAAGGAGTAAAACGTCACCTAGTAATTTCCCTCAAGTACAAAGGTAAGAATCGCCAGCCTATCATTACAGCCCTCAAGCGCATCAGTAAGCCCGGCTTGCGCGTTTACTCCAACAAAAAAGATTTACCGCGGGTACTGGGTGGCATCGGCGTCGCTATTATCTCTACGTCCAATGGCATAATGACCGATCGAGAAGCACGGCGTAAGAACTTGGGCGGAGAAGTACTTTGCTACATCTGGTAAAAAGCCATTAGCTAATTGCTAATCGCTATGTATTAGGAGTCGTGAAATTATGTCTCGAATCGGTAAACGCCCCATTACAATTCCCCCAAAAGTGCAAGTTACAGTTGATGGCACAAAAGTTAGCGTCAAGGGACCTAAAGGAGAGCTTTCTCGCCAACTTCCCAGCAATGTAACAATCTCCCAACAAGGAGAAATATTGACAGTCAACCGCTGCGATGACTCGCGCACCTCAAGACAAATGCACGGTCTGTGCCGTACCTTAGTTGCCAACATGATTGAAGGAGTTTCCAAAGGATTCGAACGCCGTTTGGAAATTCAAGGCGTTGGTTACCGCGCTCAACTACAAGGTCGTAACTTGATTTTGAATGTCGGCTACAGCCACCAAGTGCAAATTGCCCCACCAGATGGAATTCAATTTGCAGTTGAAAATAACACCAATGTTATCGTTAGTGGCTACGACAAAGAAGTGGTAGGCAACACCGCAGCTAGAATTCGTGCCGTTCGTCCACCAGAACCTTATAAAGGCAAAGGAATTCGCTACGCGGGCGAACTAGTAAGACGTAAAGCTGGTAAGACTGGTAAAGGTGGTAAGAAGTAAAAATGAAGCTTACTCGTATAGAATCAAGACAACGTCGGCATCGACGCATTCGCAGCAAAGTCAAGGGTTCGCCAGAACGTCCGCGCTTGGCAGTATTTCGTTCCCACCAGCATATCTATGCTCAGGTAATTGATGATACTCGCCATCACACTTTAGTGGCAGCCTCTTCTTTAGAACCAGAATTGAGATCTAAATTAGCTTCCGGTGGAAACTGCCAAGCATCCATCGAAGTTGGAAAATTAATCGCCCAGCGCTCCCTAGAAAAAGGCATCTCCAAAGTAGTTTTCGATCGCGGCGGCAATCTCTATCACGGTCGAGTCAAAGCACTGGCTGAAGCAGCACGCGAAGCTGGGCTGGATTTCTAACCACATTTGTCATTGATGAGTCATGATTGGCACAAAATAAAGGACTACAGAACATGGCAACAAATCGTCGAAAAGCTAACCGCGCAAAAAAAGAAGAAACCAACTGGCAAGAGCGGGTCATTCAGATCCGACGGGTGAGCAAAGTAGTCAAAGGAGGTAAAAAACTCAGCTTCCGCGCTATTGTCGTCGTCGGTAACGAACGCGGCCAAGTCGGTGTGGGAGTAGGCAAAGCCTCTGATGTCATTGGTGCGGTTAAAAAAGGTGTAGCGGACGGCAAAAAACACTTAATAGAAATTCCTATTACCAAATCAAATTCTATTCCCCACCCCGTCAACGGTACCGGTGGCGGTGCAAAGGTATTGATGCGTCCCGCAGCTCCCGGTACGGGTGTAATTGCTGGTGGAGCTGTTCGTACCGTCTTAGAGTTGGCAGGGGTTAAGAATGTTTTAGCAAAACAACTCGGCTCAAATAACCCTCTCAACAACGCCAGAGCCGCAATCAACGCTCTTACCACCCTGCGTACCTTCTCCGAAGTGGCTGAAGACCGGGGTATTCCCGTGGAAAATCTTTACATTTAGTTAATAGTTGCTTGCCCAACGGTACGTGGTTCAGGCAGTCTCAGGCCTGGAACCGCCAACTATTACTAAATAGTCAATAGATTTTATATTTTATAAAAATTTACACTTTCCTTTGGCTTATGAGACTACATGACGTTCGTCCGCAAAAAGGTTCCAAAAAACGCCCGCGTCGTCTGGGGCGGGGTATCTCTGCCGGGCAAGGTGCAAGCGCCGGCAAAGGCATGCGCGGTCAAAAAGCCCGCTCGGGCGGCGGTACCAGACCTGGCTTCGAAGGCGGTCAACAACCATTGTACCGTCGCATTCCCAAGTTGAAGGGCTTTCCCCTAGTGAATCGTAAAGTTTACACTACGATTAATGTAGAAAAGCTAGCCTCCCTTCCAGCAAATTCACAAGTCAATTTGACCTCCTTAAAAGAAGCACGTATTATCACTGCTGTTAAAGGTCCGCTGAAAATTTTGGGGGATGGGGAATTGAGCGTTCCGCTCAAGGTACAGGCAGCAGCTTTTACAAGTACAGCTCGTAGCAAAATTGAGGCAGCTGGCGGGAGTTGTGAAGTTGTAGCTCAGTAAGAGCGTAGGTAACACACGCACGCTCCAGCCACAGAAAGACTAATTCGTATCTAAGGTAGCCCTTTATGATCGGTCGAGAAAAACCCCCAACAGCTCAAGAGACTTTTATGCAAATGGCACAAGCAGCAGGATTAAGGGGTCGGCTGCTTGTTACCATCGGTATTATCATTTTGATTCGTTTGGGCATACACCTGCCCATACCAGGAATCGATCGAGAAAAATTTGCTGCCGCTATTAGCGGTAACAACCAAATCTTCAGCTTCTTGGATATATTTTCTGGAGGCGGACTCTCGGCTTTGGGAGTTTTTGCCTTAGGCATTTTGCCTTACATCAATGCCTCTATTATTATTCAACTGCTTACCGCCGCTATCCCAGCTTTAGAAAATTTACAGAAAAATGAAGGCGAGGCCGGAAGGCGGAAAATTTCCCAAATCACCCGCTATGTGGCCTTGGGCTGGGCAATTGTGCAAAGCATTTTTTTATCAACATTCTGGCTCAGAAGTTTTGCCTTGAACTTCGGTCCCGTTTTTGTTCTGGAAACAACAGTAGCCTTGGTGGCTGGATCCATGTTCGTAATGTGGGCCTCAGAATTAATTACCGAGCGTGGAATTGGTAACGGTGCTTCACTTTTGATTTTTGTCAACATTGTGGCGACGCTGCCAAAATCATTAAGCGATACTATTGCCTACATTCAAGGAAGCGGACAAGAAATAGCGCGGGAAAGAGTTGGACCGGTAATTGTACTTGTCTTGGTTTTCCTGGCCACAATAGTCGGTATTGTATTTGTTCAGGAAGCAGTTCGCCGCATTCCGATCATTTCTGCCCGTCGTCAAGTCGGTCGGCGTATTTTTGCCGAACAACGCAGCTACCTTCCCTTGCGTCTCAATCAAGGTGGGGTAATGCCAATTATCTTCGCTACTGCCATTTTGAGTTTGCCTTTTTTGATTGCCAATTTTACTAGAAATCCAGAGATTGCTAACATTGTTAACACTTATTTAAGTCCCGGCGGCTCTCAGTCCTGGGTTTATGTTCTCGTTTACCTGGTTTCTATCATGTTTTTCAGCTACTTTTATTCTTCTTTGATAGTAAACCCGGTTGACGTAGCACAAAACCTGAAAAAAATGGGTTCTAGCATTCCTGGTATTCGTCCGGGAAAAGCTACTAGCGAATATATAGAACGGGTTTTGAATCGACTCACTTTTTTAGGTGCTATATTTTTGGGCTTGGTTGCAATTATTCCCACTGCTGTAGAAAGAGCTTTAGGAGTACCAACCTTCAAAGGACTCGGCGCTACCTCCTTGTTAATTCTAGTTGGTGTGGCAATTGATACAGCCAAACAAATTCAAACCTACGTTATCTCCCAGCGCTATGAAGGAATGGTGAAACAATAGTGAAGCGATTAATCTTCTTGGGACCGCCTGGAGCTGGAAAAGGAACTCAAGCACAAACACTAGCTCAAGAATGGAACATTCCCCATATTTCTACAGGTGACCTATTGCGCCAAGCTTTAAAAGAACAAACTCCTTTGGGTCTCAAGGCCCAAAGTTACATGGATAGAGGCGAGTTAGTTCCCGACCAACTAGTGCAGGATATGGTAGAGGAACGCCTTTATCAAAGCGATAGTCATTTCGGTTGGATTTTGGACGGTTTTCCCCGTACGGTGAAACAAGCGGCTTTCTTAGAACAATTGCTGCAAAAATTGGCTCAAGGCAGTGTAAAGGTAATCAACTTTGATGTACCTGACGATGTTGTTGTCGCTCGCTTGCTACAGCGCGGGCGCAAGGACGATTCCGAACAGGTCATCCGTCGCCGCTTAGAAGTCTATCGCTCGGAAACAGCTCCTTTGATTGACTTTTATGGCGAACGCCACCAACTGTTGACTGTCAACGGTAATCAGTCTCCAGAAGAAGTTTCTGCCGAAATCAAAAAACAGGTTATCGCTTCCTAAAAGTTTTATGGACCTCAAGATAGAGTGGGTTCGGCGTCATTTGCACCTTTCCCGCCCTATCCGTCTTCCAGTTGAATAAGCATCAATAATTTTGGATAAGATATATTACATAAACCGTTGATATATTTTGCAAATTATGTTGCTTGGCAGGAAAAAATTAGCTGCAAGTGACAACAACTAACTGAGTTGAGGAAAAAAGAAATTGTCTAAGCAAGATTTAATTGAAATGGAAGGAACTGTCACCGAGTCATTGCCAAATGCGATGTTTCGCGTCGATCTCGACAATGGCTTTAATGTCCTTGCTCATATTTCTGGCAAGATTCGCCGTAACTATATCAAAATTTTACCTGGCGATCGCGTTAAAGTCGAGCTGACGCCCTACGACCTGACCAAAGGTCGAATTACTTATCGATTGCGCAAAAAGTAGACCTGATAAAAATACTTTTTCTAGGAGGTGAATCACCAGATGGCAAGGTATTTGAGCTTAGAGCCTAGCACAAGCTGAAGATAATACTTCCCTTTTCTTAACAGAAGCTATGAAAATTCCCATAATTACAATTACTCATCTAGCTTCCCCACCCAGTAGCTGGGAAAACCCTGATGTAAAATACTATACCAAATTTTGCGGAACTCCACCACTTAACTGAATATTTTCTCAAAAAATGCTATAATTCACTATTTGTAATCAATTGGGAAAGGCATGAAAGTCAGAGCCTCTGTCAAAAAAATGTGTGAAAAGTGTAACGTGATCCGACGTCGGGGTCGCGTTATGGTGATTTGCGTTAACCCCAAACACAAGCAGCGCCAAGGCTAGAACCATAGTAAAAATCACCAATAAAAAACAATAAAGTTTCAGTCAACAGGGAGACAACAGTTGTGGCAAGGATTGCCGGAGTAGACCTGCCGCGTGATAAACGCGTTGAAATCGGTCTAACTTACATATATGGAATTGGTTTATCACGGTCAAAGCAGATTCTCGCAGCTACGGGTGTAAATCCAGACACTCGCGTTAAAGATCTTAGCGATGC
The DNA here is from genome assembly GCA_000332255.1 of cyanobacterium PCC 7702. GTDB lineage: Bacteria > Cyanobacteriota > Cyanobacteriia > Cyanobacteriales > Nostocaceae > Chlorogloeopsis. The sequence goes on from KB235926.1 coordinate 2,184,705, forward strand.
TGACATAGCAGCTCTAAGGTCAGAAATTGAAAACAATTACCAAGTAGAAGGCGACCTAAGGCGCTTGGAGGCTATGAACATCAAGCGCTTGATTGATATAGGAACCTATAGAGGACGCCGCCACCGCTTGGGTTTACCAGTCAGGGGACAAAGAACTCGCACTAACGCCAGAACCAGACGTGGGAGAAGGCAAACAGTGGCTGGAAAGAAAAAAGCACCTACTAAATAAAAATTCTTCCTACTCTCTTTTTGGAGTCAAAACTAAGTTCCACCATTCCTTAGCAACACCAATATGGCGCGACAACCAAGTAAAAAAACTGGCAGCAAAAAGCAAAAACGCAACGTACCCAACGGTATTGCCTATATCCAATCTACTTTCAACAATAGCATTGTCACAATTACAGATCCAAACGGAGATGTAATCTCCTGGGCCAGCGCTGGTTCCAGCGGTTTTAAAGGAGCTAAAAAAGGAACTCCTTTTGCAGCCCAAACTGCCGCTGAAAGTGCTGCTCGTCGAGCTATAGACCAGGGAATGCGACAAATTGAAGTGATGGTAAGCGGTCCAGGAGCAGGACGAGAAACTGCAATTCGAGCACTTCAGGGAGCAGGACTGGAAATCACCCTGATTCGGGATATTACTCCCATTCCTCACAATGGCTGTCGCCCGCCCAAGCGTCGTAGAGTCTAAAGCAAACAGTCAACCAATACTCAGCTAAACCTATCTATACTGTTGCCTCACACATAGCAGCGGTCCCGTCCGAAGCACAACAATTCCGATGCCAAAAAGGACTGCGAAACTTCAAAGAACCAACCTAAAAAACCAGCGCCCGTTAGTTTCTGAGGAAATCAAACTCTCGTGTCATCGGACAACAAAAATGCAGTTTGAGAGACCCTAACTACAGGGCAGCAACAATCTACAGACAACCAAAATTTTTGTCCATAAGCAAGACCTTACAATCAGGGAGGCTACTTTGTGGCGCAATTTCAAATCGAATGTGTAGAGTCTAATACAGAGGAAAGTCGAAGCCACTACAGCAAATTTATTCTAGAACCTCTGGAACGAGGTCAGGGAACTACCGTTGGCAACGCTCTCAGACGAACTCTGTTATCAAACCTAGAGGGTACGGCAGTAACAGCAGTACGGATTGCTGGAGTAACCCACGAATTTGCCACAGTTCCGGGCGTGAGGGAAGACGTGTTGGAAATCCTCATGCGCATGAAGGAAGTTATCCTCAAAAGTAATTCCTCTCAACCCCAAATAGGTCGTTTGCTCGTCAACGGTCCAGCTACGGTTACCGCAGCACACTTCGATGTACCAAGTGAAGTAGAAGTCATCGATCCGACCCAGTACATTGCCACCCTAGCTGAAGGGGCAAAATTGGAAATGGAATTTCGGATCGAGAAAGGTAAAGGCTATCGCACTGTCGAGCGAGGTCGAGAAGAAGCTACATCCATAGACTTTCTACAAATAGATTCAGTATTTATGCCAGTTAGAAAGGTTAACTACAGTGTAGAAGAAACTCGCGGAGATGGTGGAATGCCAAAAGACCGACTGCTGTTAGAAGTTTGGACAAACGGCAGCCTCACTCCCCAAGAAGCCCTTTCCTCGGCAGCTGGAATCTTGGTAGATTTGTTTAACCCCCTCAAAGATATTGATATCAGTCAAAAAGAGACAGGCTCTGAACCTCCTGACGATCCTACAGCCCAGATTCCGATCGAAGAGTTACAACTTTCTGTACGTGCTTACAACTGTCTCAAACGGGCACAAGTTAACTCGGTAGCGGACTTACTGGATTACACCCAAGAAGACCTGTTAGAAATTAAAAACTTTGGTCAAAAGTCTGCCGAAGAAGTAGTTGAAGCTTTACAACGACGCTTGGGCATTACTTTGCCAACAGAAAGGTCTTCTAAACACGGAGGCTAACAGCTATTGTAACGGTTAAACAACAAGCGACAAACAATTAACAGCCATCTGAACAAGCATTATCGTTAGTAATTTAGAAATTATGCGCCATCGTTGTCGAGTCAAAAAACTCAACAAACCAGCCGACCAACGCCGCGCCCTGTTGCGAGCACTGACTACCGAACTGATTCGTCACGGTCGGATCACCACTACTCTCACCCGAGCCAAGGCAGTAAGGGCACAAGTGGATAAAATGATTACCTTAGCCAAAAATGGCTCCTTAGCAGCACGCCGTCAAGCTATAGGTTACTTGTACGACAAGCAACTCGTTCACTCCCTGTTCGAACAGGCAGCTAGTCGCTATGGCGATCGCCAAGGCGGATATACCCGCATCTTGCATACCGTCCGCCGTCGCGGTGATAACGCTGAAATGGCAATCATTGAATTGGTATAAGTTATCAGTCATTAGTCATGAGTCATGAAAAACAGGACAAATGACAAATGACAAATAACGAAACTGCTATGGTAGAAAGCCACCAGCCACCAACCCAGCGGGTCGCCCTGGTTATTCAATACCTGGGCACTCATTTTCATGGCTGGCAGAAACAACCACGACACCGCACCGTCCAGGAAGAGATAGAAAAAGCTATCTTTAATATCTTAGGCTACTCCACAGCACTATACGGTGCCGGACGTACCGATGCAGGAGTTCACGCCGCCGCTCAAGTGGCTCATTTTGATGTCAAAAGTAAAATTCCTGCCTCCAAGTGGGCAACTATTCTTAATAACTACCTGCCTAAAGATATTTTGATTCGAGCTTCAGCAGCTGTGAGCCATGATTGGCATGCTCGCTTTAGTGCAGAATATCGCCGCTACCGCTATACCATTTACACTGATGAGCGACCAAACTTGTTCGTAAGAGCCTTTAGTTGGCATTATTATTATGCACCCTTAGATGAATCCTTGATGCAGGCAGCATTAAAACCTCTCATCGGCCACCATCACCTCAAAGCATTTCACCGCTCTAATTCCCATCGCCAGCACTCTTGGGTAGAAATACAGGCAGCAGAGTGCTATCGCACCGACTCCTTTATCCATATCGAACTGCAAGCAAATGGATTTTTGTACGGTATGGTACGGCTGCTAGTAGGAATGCTGGTACAGGTAGGTTCCAGACAGCGATCGCTAGCTAGCTTTACTGACATTTGGAAAAACCAACGCCGAGAAGAAGTCAAATACGCTGCACCTGCTCACGGTTTGTGCTTGTTGCGAGTTGGCTATCCAGATTTTCCCTTTCCCAAACACATCTGGTTTGATACGCAACCTTTATACGTCATCGGTCGCTAACTGTCACTCATAACCGCCGACAATTTAAATAGATGATCCAAACAAATCACAAAGGACAAATGGCAAATGACAGAAAACAAAACATACCTTCCTCCTACTAATTCCCTTACGCGTCAGTGGTACGTAGTCGACGCTAGCAATCAATGCCTGGGTCGCCTGGCAAGCGAAATTGCCAAAATTCTGCGAGGAAAAAATAAACCCCAATACACACCCCACCTCGATACCGGCGACTTTGTCATTGTAGTCAATGCTGAAAAAGTAGCCGTAACCGGAAAAAAACGCACTCAAAAAATTTACCGCCGTCACTCTGGTCGCCCCGGGGGCATGAAAACAGAAACCTTTGCTGATTTGCAAAAACGTTTGCCAGAAAGGATTATTGAACATGCAGTCAAAGGAATGCTGCCCAAAAATCGTCTGGGGCGACAATTATTCGGTAAATTGAAAGTTTATGCTGGTCCTGCTCACCCCCACCAAGCACAAAAACCCCAAGAAATCAAAATTAGTAGTATTCTAGGAGAACAAAATTAATGCAAACAACAGACCGCACTGGTGGTCGTGCCATTTACTGGGGCACAGGCCGTAGAAAATCAGCTGTTGCTCGCGTACGCCTAATACCAGGTACCGGGCAATTGAGTGTAAACGGAAAACCTGGGGACTTGTATTTCCAGTTCAACCCAAATTACTTGAGTGCGATCAAAGCTCCCCTAGAAACCTTGGGACTAGAAAACGAGTATGACATCGTGGTCAAAGCTGAAGGTGGCGGCTTAACCGGACAATCAGATGCAATTCGTCTGGGAGTTGCCCGCGCTCTTTGCCAACTGGATCCGGATAACCGCTCGCCTTTGAAAATCGAAGGCTATTTGACCCGCGACCCCAGGTCAAAAGAACGGAAAAAATATGGTTTGCACAAAGCCCGCAAAGCACCTCAGTACTCCAAGCGTTAATCGATTTGAAGTTTGAGAGTTGAGAAATTCTCAAATCGACAATTGAAAATAGGCAAAAGTTATAATTTACGTATTACCGCTCGCAAACAAAACTATGGCTAAACCTGGAATTCATCCCCAATGGTATCCAGAAGCAAAAGTATACTGTAACGGTCAGCTTGTAATGACCGTAGGCTCCACTAAGCCAGAATTACACGTAGATGTTTGGTCTGGAAATCATCCCTATTATACCGGTACTCAAAAGATCATTGACACGGAAGGACGTGTGGAACGTTTCCGTCGTAAATACGGCATGACGAACGACAAAGCTTCCGGTGGCAAAAACAAAAAGTAGCGGGTTGGCTGTAGCTATTAATAACGGCCCTTTATTGGCTGGGTCTTTTTTCAACGCTTGAGTCAACTTGCTATTTCCAGGAGCAAATGTGCTCCACCCACACTTTGCGAACACGCACTCGTCATGGCTGAACAATATTTATTGGAGAAACTCAAATCTGTTGAACAAACCTTTAATGAATTAACTCGTCGCCTTGCCGATCCTGATACTGCCAAAAATCCGGATGAGTATCAGAAAGTGGCAAAGGCCCGTTCGTCTTTAGAAGAAGTAGTCAACACCTACGATCTTTGGAAGGCAGCTCGAGAAGAACTAACAGGAGCACGCCAAGTTCTAAAGGAATCTCAAGGGGATCCAGAACTGCAGCAAATGGCAGCGATGGAGGTTCAAGAACTAGAAAAAAAAATAGATACCCTGGAAACTCGTCTGAAAATATTATTATTACCGCGCGATCCCAATGATGAAAAAAACATCATGCTGGAAATTCGTGCCGGTACTGGTGGCGACGAGGCTAGCATTTGGGCTGGCGATTTAGTGCGGATGTACTCCCGCTATGCAGATAGCCAAGGCTGGCGAGTCAAGTTAGTTAGTGAATCTGTGGCAGAAATGGGCGGCTTTAAAGAAGCAATTTTAGAAATTCAGGGAGACAATGTTTACAGCAAGCTAAAATTTGAAGCTGGAGTCCATCGGGTGCAGCGGGTACCAGTCACAGAAGCAGGAGGACGAGTTCATACTTCCACTGCCACTGTAGCGGTTATGCCAGAAGTAGATGATGTGGAAATCCATATCGATCCGAAAGATATTGAATTAACCACTGCTCGCTCTGGTGGCGCTGGCGGACAAAATGTGAATAAAGTGGAAACCGCCGTTGATTTGTACCACAAACCTACGGGAATTCGTATTTTCTGTACGGAAGAACGCAGCCAGTTACAAAACAAAGAACGGGCGATGCAAATACTGCGAGCTAAGTTGTACGAAATGAAATTACGCGAACAGCAGGAAGCTGTAACTTCCATGCGGCGATCGCAAGTAGGTACGGGAGCTCGTTCGGAAAAAATTCGCACCTACAACTACAAAGACAATCGCGTCACAGACCATCGTCTTGGGCAAAACTATCCGCTCAATGCTGTTCTAGAAGGCGATTTAGAGCCAATTATTCAAGCTTGTATCTCTCAAGACCAGCAAGAACGCTTAGCAGAACTTGCTGCTTCTGGCGTATCTAACCCATAGATTTTTGTTTGAAAATATTTTTGTCTTTTGTTGCGAACCGCTTTGTGCTTTTAGTATTAGCATTCGGAAGCGGTTTTTTTATGCTTGTGAAATCAAACGCCGTCCAAGTTATTTTGGACAGCGAACGAACGAACGAACAAACGAACGAACAAAATAAAGAGCAGGCGCGCTGCAACTTCTAATTTGACTTTGCTTAGTAGCAGCCCTTTTTTAGGATTAGTCCTTGCAAGCACAGCGATAGATTTTCGAATCTAACTAATTCTGAGCCTTTACCTACCCACTCCTATATATTGAAAGCCAGCTCTGACCATTTTTTCAGGATCGAGGAAGTTTCGACCGTCAACAATCACAGCATGATTCATCAATTTGGCCATCTGAGGATAATCTAGATTTTGAAATTGCTGCCATTCTGTAACCAGTACCAAAGCATCACAACCATCGGCAAGTCTTTCGGGATCGGTTTCCACTAACACACCCGTTAGACCATCGCGCAAACCAGATTGGGAAACTATAGGATCGTATGCCTTAACTTTAGCTCCCAGTCGATTGAGATGCTCGATCAGGGTAAGAGCTGGAGCATCGCGCATGTCATCGGTATCCGGTTTAAAAGTCAGGCCCAGTAACCCGATTGTTTTACCTTTGAGAATTTTCAAAGCGTGTTGTAGTTTTTCCACCGCAATTAAGCGCTGGCGTTGGTTGACACTGACAGCAGATTTTAACAGCTGTGCCTCATAACCATAATCGTCAGCAGTATGAATCAGTGCGGCAATATCCTTGGGAAAGCAGGAACCACCCCAGCCAATTCCAGCATTGAGGAATTTATTGCCGATGCGAGAATCTAGACCTATGCCTTTAGCTACTTGCGTTACATCTGCACCAACGCGATCGCAAATGTTAGCAACTTCATTAATGAAGCTAATTTTAGTAGCCAAAAAAGCATTGGCCGCGTATTTGATCATTTCCGCCGAACTCAGATCGGTTACCAGTACTGGTACTGGAGGCAAAGATTTATCCTCAGCGTACCTGCGCTCGATAATTGGAGCATATAATTCTTGCATCATGGCAATTGCTCGAGGACTGTTGCCCCCTAGAACTATGCGATCGGGGTTGAATGTATCGTAAACTGCTGAACCTTCACGTAAAAATTCTGGATTGCTGATGACATCAAACTCAGCTGTAATTTCGGGTAAATTTTCTTGAGCGCGTCCACCACCAACTGGTACTAATGTTTTTTGACGCTCGGCAATACCATCTAAAACTATCATCCGCACCCAGTCACCCGAACCAATTGGTACGGTAGACTTATTCACGATTACTTTATAACCACCGTTTAAATGGGCGCCTATACCGCGAGCCACAGCTTCGACATAGCGGGTATCGCTTTCACCTGTCGGTAACGGTGGTGTTCCGACGGCAATAAATAGAATTTCGCCATGACTAACTCCTGCACCCAGATCGGTGGTAAACTCGATCCTCCCTGCCTGGATCGCAGCTTGCATAATTTCCGAAAGCCCCGGTTCGAAAATCGGTGATTGTCCGGCTTTCATCAACTTTACTTTTTCTTCGTTGTTGTCCACACAGATAACATCATGCCCGATATGAGCTAAGCAAGCACCTGTCACCAAGCCTACATAACCAGTACCAATGACGCAAACACGCATTTTTTCAATGTCCTCACTTTGTTGGCGTTAATTTTCAAGCAGAAGCTTTCAGCAGTCTACAGCTATCAGGTCATCAATTAAGTTGAAATGTCAGTCTTTGAGGTTTGAGTACTTTTTATGCGATCGCGGAAATCTTCTATAGTCAGTTTTAACCCCTCTTGCAAAGGAACGGTAGGTTGCCAATTTAACCAAGTTTTCGCCCTAGTAATATCGGGACGGCGACGACGGGGATCGTCTGCAGGTAGGGGCTCAAATTTGATTTCGGCGTCGGGATTTACTAAGTTTTGCACCGTTCGAGCTAGTTCTAAGATTGTGTATTCATCTGGATTGCCTAAATTTACCGGCCCGATGTACTCTCCATTCATCAGGCGAATTAGTCCTTCCACCAGATCTGAGACATAACAAAAACTGCGCGTTTGGGAGCCATCTCCGTATATAGTCAAAGGTATGCCCCGTAAAGCTTGGACTACAAAGTTACTGACCACCCGACCGTCATTTTCCAACATCCGCGGTCCATAGGTGTTAAAAATGCGAGCCACTCTAATATCAACTTTATTTTGTCTGTAGTAATCAAATGCCAATGTCTCGGCAATGCGTTTGCCTTCGTCATAGCAGGAACGCAGACCAATAGGATTGACATTTCCCCTGTAATCTTCGCTTTGGGGATGAACTTCTGGATCGCCGTAAACCTCACTGGTTGAAGCCAACAAAAAGCGAGCTTTTACCCGCTTTGCCAGACCCAGCATGTTGAGCGTTCCCATCACGTTAGTTTTGACAGTTTTCACTGGATTGTACTGATAGTGTATCGGAGATGCAGGACAAGCCAGATGGTAGATTTGATCTACTTCTAACCGAATTGGCTCAGTTATATCGTGGCGGATCAGATCGAAACAAGGATGACCCAACCATTTGAGAATGTTTCGTTTATGTCCGGTATAAAAATTATCCAAGCAAATTACTTCCTGTCCATCGGCTATCAGTCGGTCGATGAGATGGGAACCAATGAATCCAGCTCCGCCCGTTACCAAAATTCTCATAGTTTACTAGGTAGTTACAGATATCTTTAGCAACAATTAGGCTTGTGTTTAGCTTAGCTACTAGAGTAAAAAAATACAAGATAAACACAACATAAGCACAATTACTAGAGCAAAATCATAGAAGATATGTTAATTCAATTTATATTTTTATATTCAATTTCAATTCTCTAAGGAAGAAAGCAAAGATATTTTCTAAATACTAAAAATTTGAAAAATTTGCAGAAAATTTCACTAAATCTTCAAATAGATTTTTAGTTTAGAGAGAAAATAATAATTGGGTTGAAAAAAGTTTTTGACCAAAAAGCAAGAATTTCAACCAAAATCAGCCAAAAAAACAATTAATCATTGCTCACACAGCTAGCTGTCTCAGGTTGGGAGTAGCCGCTAAAAAAGTTGGGTGCTGAGTACGTTGGGGTTCTCCAAGCATAACAATAGAACAAGTCAACTGGCTAGCCAATTGAGTCGTAACATCACTCATTGCCAATCCGCCCGGAGTGGTACGATTGCGGACAAAAGGTAGCACTACCAAATCGTATAATCTTGCTGCTTGTAAAATGGCCTGGGTAATATTTTCGTGAGCCATAATTTGAATTTCTGGAGGATTGGGCAAAGTTAACTTAGACACCATCACCGCAAGTTGCGATCGCCTCCAGGCAATTTTGCTAGAACTCGTACGGCGATCGCACACGTTTAAAACAGTCACCTGCGCTTGATTGGTTTCCGCCAAAATCTGAGCAAATTGCACCGGTTGCAACACTGGCGCGGTCACGTTTTCCACCGGTACCAAAATACGTTGGATTTTTTTTGGTGATTCTACCAAACGCGTCACTGCTACAGGACAGTGGGATGCCCAAACTACACCGTCGATCACATTCCCAAACAAGCGTGCTCTTAAGCCCGTACGTTTACCCCAACCCATAATAATTAAATTAGCCTTTTGTTCCCGCGCCGCCCTGCTAATTCCTTGAGCAAAAGCATCATCAATGCGCAGCAAAGGTTCTGCTTTCACACCTAAAGTCTCGCTGAGCGCCGTAGCTTTAGAAAGCAACCTTTCACTGCGTTGTACGGACATTTCTAATTGGGGTGCATCCATATGAGATGCAGCAGTAGCGATCGCCAAAGGTATAATCCTGCCATTTACTTGACGAGCCAACAAGACCGCCATTTCAATTAAGTACTGTTGTGTTTGGGGATTGTATACCGGTACAACTATGGTGAAAGGTTTGTTATTCTCTGTTTTTTCAGTCTCTTGATTTGTTAGAGCTAGTGGCAATTCTTGTTTCACCAATGCTGAAGCCGTCAAACTTCCAGCAAACAGACTAGTAATAGAAGGTCCTGCAGTTGAGGTCACCAACATTAGTAAAACAGCGCTTTCTACTACTGTTGTTGGCAACAACCCACTTTCATGTCCTAACAAGACCACAGTTAATGCCGCAACCACCTGAGGCAAGGATAACGACCACATCGTTAACATTTCCAGCCAATTGTAACGAGCAAACATCTTGGCAACCAAAGCTGCAATGAATTTGGCGATCGCTAAACTAACTACAAGCAAAAAGGTTAACTGCAGTGTCGCTGTATTCTTGATTAAGGCAGGCAGATTGACGAACAAGCCCAGAAAAACAAAGAAAATGGGGATAAACAGCACGCTACCGGCAAAAGCTACTTTTTCTTTTACAGGTCCTTCTCCTACAAGTTGATTTACGGTCAAACCTGCCAAAAATGCTCCCAAAATTTTCTCTATCCCCATTAGCTGGGCACTGAGAAGAACAACAAATATGCAAAGCAGTACAAATAAAAACTGGTTTGCTTCATCATCTCCGAAGCGGCGAAAAAATTCCTTTCCTGCCCAATTGCAGCCTGCCAAAATTATGATGCTATAAATGGCTAAGGAATTAAAAACCTGAATTACTTGCCACCAGTGCAAGTGTTTTGTACCTACAGCCAAACACACCGCCAATATTAGCAGTACACCAAAATCAGAAAAAATACTGGCTCCAGCAGTAGTTCTAATCGCTTCGTTGTTTAGCACTCCCAAACGATTAATTAAGGGATAGGCAACCAGGGTATAAGAAGCTAAAGTACAGCCAATTAATATCGCAGCGATCCAATCAAAACCCAAGCTTCGACCTATAAAAATTCCTACACCTAAAGGTAAACCGAAGGATAAACTGCTAAAAGTTATAGTATGGCACTTTTTTTGGCGTCGAAATTGCTCTAGGTCCGCTTCTAAACCAGCTACAAACAACAGGTAGATCAATCCAATGTCTGCAAGCAGGTTTAGTATTGGTGATTTTAGCTGTAGTAGATGCCAACCATAAGGACCAAACACTATCCCCGATAGTACCAAGCCGACTAACGCTGGTAGTCGCAGTCGCTCAAACAAGATCGGTACAACTAAGATCACCAGTAAGAGAATAACAAAAGGAGCCAGTGGCTCTGGGATATAAACTCGAGTGGTAGGCTCAACAGTAAGAACTTGGAATATTAATTCCATAGGTAGGACTTAGAGGAGTGATGGTAAGGCTATGACTCTGGTTCTGTTGGACCGATGCGAGGATAATGTCAAAAATACTAGATGGATGCAGATGAATATATTGTCAAATTTAGTTCACACCAGCTTCTCTAACGAGAAGCCGCGCTTCGCGCGTCTACAGGTTGGTATTTGTGTAGTACCTAGGGGTGAATTTGACTTAAAATAAACCGCAGGCGATCGTAATCGTCTTTGAGTAATACACTTAAGGTCCGTCCAGCTTGGACCAGCCACTGTCGATCTGCTTGACGTAACTGATACACTTCGCGAATAACTGCTGCCGTTAAGGACTCTACCGGTGCACCGCTAATTCCTAGCAGCGTTCGGAGAAAATCGAATTTTTCAGTAAATTTAATGATGGCTTCTGGTTCGCATCGATACACTGGCTGATGAATCTGGGGTGGACGAGGTGGTAAGTAATGATACATAGCACCCCCCAACCCCCGAGTATTTCTGGCGGTTTCAAAGCCAACGATCGCGGCGCGGAATTCTGTTTTGAGCATAGCGAAGATTTGAGGTTGTTCCTCTCGCAATTCCTGTAAAGACAATCCCAAAGCGACTGGTCTGTGTACGGAATCTACAGGCATGGTAGTGGCATAATGCACGACAGCATACACGTAATTGCCAGAATCTTCATCCACAGAATAAACCCAGCTCCCAAAGGCAGGCATGGCAGGAAAACTCAAATCTTCTGGTTCCAAGCACTGGGCTAAAAATTCGCAGGTAGATGTTTCGATCACCTCTGCGAAATGGTTGGGTTGGCGATCGCCTCGAGCTAAATGTGGCAGGGGAAGGCGCATAGCAGGAATTAAGAAGGATTTTATTTTGCTTTTTTACGTCCTGCGGTGGTTTCTACAGGTTCTAATTCACTCAGGCGAAAAGTAACCAACTTATCCCAGTTACCACCTTCAAACAACACGGCGACCTTACCGTCACTAACTCGCTGCACGAGTCCTTCGTAGCGATAATAGATATCTGTGGGATTCTTAACGCGAACAGTTGCTCCCGGCAGGATCATAATTAGTACCCTCTAGCGTTCCTGTTAATAGCTTAATACCTGTGACAGGTAAATTGTTGATTGGCGATCGCTACTGACAATAACTAAAAACTATCGATTAAGACCAATACTTCTGTTTTTGTCGAAAATTGGCCACAGATTCAACTATTCCCAAAGCAATAAAATTTGCTAGCATAGCAGAACGTCCATAACTTATCCACGGAAGGGGAATTCCTGCAACTGGAGCCAAACCCACGGTCATACCGATATTGACAATCACCTGAAACAAAATCGCAGACAAAACTCCAATAGCTAGCAAAGAGCCAAAATTATCTTTAGCTGTTTGGGCTACGTGCAAAAGACGCAGACAAAGCAAGCAGAACACCACCAACACCAGCAAACAGCCTATAAAACCAAATTCTTCACCCACAACAGAAAAGATAAAATCCGTATGCTGTTCGGGAACAAAATTGAGCTGGGTCATCGGTCCTTTAAAAAGACCTTGTCCCCACAATTGTCCAGCGCCAATTGCGATCCGAGATTGAATTTGGTGATAGGCAGAACCGAGAGGATCGGCCTTGGGATTAATAAAGGAAGTTAATCGGTCTCTTTGGTACTCTTTGAGTAAATGATTCCAAACAAAAATTCCTAATTCGCCACCCAATAAATTTAAACTCAACGCTCCCATACAACCAAGGCCAAATCGCCGCCAAGGAAGAGTGCGCCAGCCAACAATACCCATGGCAATTGACCAAATCAATCCCAATGGTCCGAAGTTGAGGTCTTTTGAAAAACTGATGGCAAACGGCCAGGGTATGCTGAATAAAATTGCGGCCACAATCGGAGAAATCATCAAAATCAACCAACCCGGGTTAGCATTTGCCCAGTAAAGCATTCCCAAGACAATAGCGCCGAATACTAGTGAAGTTGCTAAATCTGGCTGTAAAAAAACCAATCCCCAAGGAATTGCAGTAATTGCCAAAGCGCGAAAAACGTTATCGAGGCTAGAAGCGGTGCGCTTGTGCAACAAAGCTGCCAGAGTGATGATTATTCCGACTTTGGCAAATTCCGAGGGTTGGACGTTAAAACCAAAAACGCCGATCCACCGTTGGGCACCTTTGGCGCTGTGGCCGATCGCCATTACTGCTATCAAGCTGAGATTGGTAAGGGTGTAGGTAAACCAGTGCCATTGCAGCAGATATTCGTAACGTAGCCGAGCCAGTACCAGTGCCAGTATGCAACCAGTACCGCCGATGAGCCAGTGCCACCACCAGTCTGTGAGTCCTTGATTTAATTCTGCGCTGCAAATCATGATGCCGCCAAATATAGTTAAACCAATCGGCAGGCAAAACAGCAGCCAGTCTACATGTTGCCAAGGTTTTAACCAGTATTTCCAACGAGACTGGGGCAGCCAAGAACGTGACCTTTTTAACAACATTTGCTATTTGAGATTTGCTGTTTACTGATAGGTACTAAAACTTAGTATTTTCTAGGCAAGCAGGGCAGCTACCGATACTTTAGCGGCAATGGTTTGGGCGATCGCTGTCAATGCTTTGGCACTAGCTGAATTAGGGTCGCCCACAACTATTGGCACACCGCTATCACCACCGATCCTGGTGGAAATTTCTAACGGTACGCATCCCAGCAACGGTACTTCTAACTCTGCTGCTGTTTTGGCTCCTCCACCAGAACCAAAGATGTCGTATCGTTTATCTGGCATGTCGGGGGGAATAAAGTAACTCATATTTTCTACAATTCCCAGAACAGGAACGTTCATCTGCTGAAACATGCGCAGGCCCTTGCGGGAATCTAGTAAAGCTACAGTTTGGGGTGTAGTTACAATTACAGCCCCCGCCATGGGCACTGCTTGTGTTAATGTTAACTGAGCATCTCCCGTTCCTGGGGGCATATCCACAATTAAATAATCTAATTCCCCCCATTGCACTTGATAGAGAAATTGACGAATGACTCCATTTAGCATTGGACCGCGCCAAATTACCGGTTGGTCGCGGTCGATTAAAAATCCCATCGATACTAATTTCACGCCGTAACTAAAGGCTGGTTCCAATATTTCTCCTTGTTTTGAAGTGCGTACCAACATTTGAGCATCAGCTAGTCCCAGCATTGTCGGATCGTTGGGACCGTAAATATCAGCATCCAGCAAACCCACTTTTGCTCCTGCTTGAGCCAAAGCCACAGCCACATTCACAGCGATGGTACTTTTACCAACACCACCTTTACCGCTGGAAATGGCAATTATATTTTTGACACCAGGTACGCCAGTGCGAGCAGGTACACTTTTTTGCTGCGGTGTTTCCGCTGTCACCTCCACCAAGACATCCGTAACACCTGGCAGCTTTTTCACAGCCTTTTGACAATCTTCAACGATAAATTCACGCAGAGGGCAGGCGGGTGTAGTTAAAACCAAGGTGAAACTTACCTTGCCTTCTTCAATTTTTATGTTGCGAATCATGTTCATTTCCACCAGGCTTTTGCGGAGTTCCGGGTCTTGTACCGGTCGCAACACTTCTAAGACGGAACCAGAATTGAGGACGTTATTCATAGTTTTTCACCCTTACTGCCGCAATTTTTTTTTCACAAACAGCAATGATTATCTACTTGGATCTTAAACTTTCTTGGTATTGCTCAATGCCAATAGCCACAAGTTATGAGCCGGAAAGCCACAAGCGCTTCGCCAAAACTAAAAATCCAAACAACTGTTTTTGAGAGATTTACTTTTTCCTTCCACTGCGTCAATAAGAGCCTTGGCGACGCGATCGGTGTAGGGACGAGACAAGGACCAAATTAAGGGTGATAGCCAACCGCGCAAAGTTACAGAATAGGATAAACAAGTACCGCAAACTGTCGATTCAATTTTGTAGGTTACCCGTTCTTCTACCCCAGGAATCGCCAGTATTCTGACGCTTAACAACTCTTTATGATTAACGCGCTCCACAAAAATACGTATGGGAATGGGTGACCAACGTGTTACTGCTTGATAAATTAATCCGGGTTTAGGTACTAATCCATAGGGTACATTAGTACTTTTGAGAAATGGATGCCAGGAAACATCAGCTAAATCAACTAGCTTTTGCCACAGTTCATCAACAGAGGCAGAACTAATCTCGCGGTAAGTTCGCACCAAAGAAACGCAAAAGCGACGACGTTTGCGATGGATGAATTTGGACAACCAAGCTTGCATTTTTCTAATCCTCCTTGCTACAAGCTTTTTCACAATTTCCGAGGGGTAATTGTCACCAAATATACAGGAGACTCCGCAATGGAGATAAAAACAACTTTCCTTCTGGACTGGGAATTTGAGATTTGTGTGAGTGCCATCACCAAAACTAATAATTATGATTGTTAATACCAACCTACTTGCTGGGAGATTGCAGCCAAAAATTCTGACAAAAAACCATTTGATGAAAACAGAGACTAATAATGTTCGATAGATTCTATCTTTGACAGCAAAGCATGAGTTTTAGGAAATTTGGGCGTCAAAGAA
This sequence comes from cyanobacterium PCC 7702, assembly GCA_000332255.1. Classification (GTDB taxonomy): domain Bacteria; phylum Cyanobacteriota; class Cyanobacteriia; order Cyanobacteriales; family Nostocaceae; genus Chlorogloeopsis. Next base: position 2,200,193 of record KB235926.1, read on the forward strand.
ACTGAAAATTCATATCAGTAAAGTCGACATGGCAAAACAAGTGGAACAAATGAGGGAAAATAACTCTAGTCACTCTTGCAGGTAGCTAGCATAGATGTTTAACTTTTAAGACAAAAACAAGCTGGACAGTTTTCGCTGGTCTTCTGTAAGCTTCTGTTACCTTAATTTTTTTGGGAAAATTTTTCTCGCTTTTTGAAAATTGTAAATTAGGTTATTGATTTTATGGCGACTAACTCCCAAAGCCCAACTTTGACAACACAATCCTTGAGTTCCTTACCACCGACTGATGCTAAAGCTAGAGTCAGTCAGTTTATGAAACAGTTACAAGACGAGATCGTTCATGCTTTAGAAAAGTTAGATGGTGGGGGTAAGTTTCGCGAAGATACTTGGGAACGTCCAGAAGGAGGTGGGGGGCGATCGCGTATTTTGCGTGAGGGAGCAATATTTGAACAAGCTGGTGTAAATTTTTCTGAAGTTTGGGGTTCCCATTTACCACCTTCGATTTTGACACAACGTCCAGAAGCAGCAGGACACAACTTTTATGCCACGGGTACTTCCCTAGTCCTGCATCCTCGCAATCCTTACGTACCCACCGTTCACTTAAATTACCGTTACTTTGAGGCTGGACCTGTATGGTGGTTTGGCGGTGGCGCCGATCTTACTCCCTACTACCCCTTTGTGGAAGATGTAGTTCATTTCCACCAAACCCTCAAGCAGGCTTGCGATATCCATCACCCAGAGTATTATCCAGTATTCAAACGTTGGTGCGACGAGTACTTTTATCTCAAGCACCGAGGTGAAACACGAGGTGTTGGTGGTTTGTTTTTTGACTATCAAGACGGTAAGGGTGCTCTATACCGCGGTCCCTACACCGACAGCGAAGCAGCCAAATACAGCAATCAACTAGGAGAAATTCCACCCCGGAGTTGGGAAGAATTGTTTGCTTTTGTACAAAGTTGCGGCAAAGCCTTTTTAGATGCCTACGTGCCCATAGTAGAACGACGGCACAAAATGGAATACAGCGATCGCCAACGCCATTTTCAACTGTATCGCCGGGGAAGATACGTAGAATTTAACTTAGTCTACGACCGAGGAACAATTTTCGGACTGCAAACTAACGGGCGTACCGAATCAATTTTGATGTCCCTACCCCCCCTGGTACGCTGGGAATATGGATATCAACCAGAACCTGATTCTCCAGAAGCACAATTGTATAAAACCTTTCTCAAGCCTCAAGACTGGGTGAACTGGAATTCCTCCCTCCAAACCTGAGGTGATTAAAAATACCAAAATTAAATCTCTGCAAACAAGGATGACATCCACTGAATTTGCTTGCTAATCTCAAACTACCGAAAACATGCCTCCTGCAGTAAAAGTAAAATAATTAACAAAACCAGGATGGTTTTGTAGTTAAAAACCTGCAGATAGAGAGCTGTCAGGATATTACCCGTTAAGAGTTAGTAGTTGGTAGCAAATAACCAGCTACTAACTGTTAACAGCTAACAATTATCAACTTCAAACCAGTTCATCTTGACAATGGCAAGGGAAAGCTCAGTGATTCATATAGAGCAGAAAACTTATACCAGCCAAGACGGTACTACCATCGTCGTTTTAGCACCAGCAGGCCGTTTGGATATAACCACAGCTTGGCAATTTCGATTGAAATTGCAAGAGTGTATTTCAAAACTCAGCAATCACATCGTTGTCAATCTCAGTCAAGTCAACTTTATAGATAGCTCCGGTCTCACTTCCTTGGTAGCGGGAATGCGTGATGCTGATAAAGTCAACGGTAGTTTTCGCATCTGCAGCGTTCATCCAGAAGCAAAATTGGTTTTTGAAGTGACAATGATGGACACCGTTTTTGAAATTTTTGAAACCGAGGAGGAAGCTTTAGAAGGTATACCTCGTAGTATTGCTAGCTAAATAAGGCTAGTACTGTTGTTGCTTGATATAGTGATAGGGACCTAAAATTGCTCCCCAGGTTGCTCTTTTGGTAGTAGGGTCAATACCTTTGTCGTAGCTTTTAAATTCTTGGCAAGTGACCTCAAATCCCAAAGCAACTTGTACTGTACTACCACCATAATTAAAACAGCAACAAGTTCCCTCGACAGGAGTAGCAGTAAATTGATAGCTATTGTCTGCGAGAATTTGGTAGGTGACGTCAAGACAACAACCAGGTAGCACATCTAGCTGTTCGGGTGTGAGGTTTTCCAGCAAGGAAGGATTGCGACCAGCACCGCGCCAAGCCAAAGGTTCTTTGAACATGTAATACTGCACTTTGATTGGTGCTTTGGGATCCTCTGCTTTGGTCAGTCGCATAATTCTCTGGCGGTAGGGTTGGCCTAAATTCACAACACTAGCTTGTTCAGCAAATATAGCCACACTGTCTTCTGAAAACAGATGTACGGGTCTTTGCCACAAACGCAGGTGAACGTACCAAGCAGGTTCTGCCAAAGCTTGTTTTTGATTGTCAAATTCACCAGCTAGATAAGTCTTAAGAGCAAGTAATTCTGGTGAGAAACTCATACATTTTCCGCGCCGTTATAAGTTATTATAAGTTTTTTTGACCGTACAGCGAAAAAAACAGCAGCTAGCGAGGGAAAAATCCTAGTGGCTGTGGTGAAGATTTTTGCCCTTGGCAAAGTTGCCGAGAAGGGGGAAAATAAACATACGTCGCCCTAGAATGAAAAATTTTCTTTGTGAATAACGTCCGTACTGTATCTGATACAAAGCGAACTTTCTACAGCTTGCACACCCGTCCGATCCACACGATTTATCGGCGAGTGGTGGAAGAACTAATGGTGGAAATGCACTTACTGCAGGTAAGCGTTGATTTCCGCTATAACCCTATTTATGGCTTGGGCGTCGTTACCTCCTTTGAGCGTTTCATGCAAGGTTACCAACCAGAATTGGATAAGGAGTCGATTTTTAACGCGCTGCTACAAGCTGTCGAGTCAGATCCGCAAATCTACAGACAAGATGCTCAACACTTGCAAAATCTAGCAACAAGCTTGTCATCCCAAGATTTAATTGCTGTTTTGAGCTTGCAAACTCAACTGCAGCAAGATCCTGATTTTCAAAATTCACTGCAAGCGATCGCCAGCGACCCGCACTTTAAATACAGTCGCTTGTTTGCAATTGGCCTGTTCTCGCTATTAGAACTGTCAGATCCAGACATTGTCAAAGACGAAAAAAAACGCACCGAAGCGCTCAAAACTATTGCTGCTGGCTTGCACTTATCCGAAGATAAACTCATTAAAGATTTAGAACTTTACCTTGCTAATTTAGAAAAAATTAAACAAGCTTTGACAGTAATGGCGGATATGCTCTCATCCGAGCGCAAAAAACGCCAACAGCGCGCGCAACAATCAACTACCACAACTACTCCCCCAGCTGCAAACGAACAATCACAAACATAAAAAACACAAGACGCGCTCTTTTACGCGTCTCGACGAAAAAACATAGTTTTCTTACCTTGGCGCTGCAGGATTAGTTTTTCCTACTGGAGTTTTCTTTTGGGGAAAAGCGGTACCTTGGTTAGCAGTTGGTGCTGGAGCGGGTGGAGTTGGAAAGAAAGTTCCCTGGTCTTGACTGTTTTGAGGATTAAAGGGTGCTGTTGGTAAGCTGTTGGGTGCAAAAGGTGCAACACCAGGATTACTCGGTAAGGAATTTTGAGATTGTCCTGAAGACCCCGGGATAATTCCTAAAGATACCCTGTTACCTCCAACTTGGCGCAGCAAATCGAGTAATTCGACAACATCGTTATAGGTTGCAGAGCGAGAGGCGTACAGCACTACCAAACCTCTGGGATTAGCTTGTAGGTACCTGCTGAGAATTATTCCTAATTGCTGGCGCTGTACAGGTTGCTTTTCCACATAAATTTGACCGACAGCATCAATAGTTACAGGTAAAATTTGGCGCTCTTGACCGGAATTAAGAGTACTTGTGGATGAACTGCTGGCTTTTGGTAAATCAATATTAATCGCTTCTTGGCGAGTCAATTGTAAAGATGCCAATATAAAAAACGTCAGGATACAAAAAATGACATCTATTAAGGGAATAATTTGCACTTGAACTTCTTCAATGGGAGTGTGCAGGTTAATTTTCATCGTTTTGCTCTCAAAACTGGTAGAGTGCGGTGGCTAATTTTCGGAATCGGAGATATTGCTTTGAGGATTTTCTGGAGATGGAGACAACTTGTTTTTACCACGGGGACGCGGGGGAGGAGGAATAAAGTTATCTTTTGCAGAGTCGCGGACAATGTTTGGGGATACCTCCAGCTCTGATTTTCCTGGGTGAAAGTCAGACTGGGACTGGAGGTAAAGAATTTCCAAATCATTACCCGCTTTTCTAAATATTTTGACTTGCTCCACCAAAAGAGCTTGGAAAAATCGATAAAACACCAAGGTGAAAATAGCAATTGCAAGACCAATTGCTGTGCTGTAGAGAGATTCTCCAATACCGGTGGTGACTCCAGCTGTCGCTTCCGTTCCTAAATCCCCAATGCGAATTGCTTCCAAAGCTCTGATCAAACCCCAAACAGTACCAAACAATCCCAGCAAAGGAGCAACAGCAATTACCAGTTCTAAAATTTTTTCACCGCGTCGCATTTGCGCTAATTCAGTTTCTGCTGTTGACTCTAGGGTGAGTCGGAAAAGTTCCGGATTAGTTTTTGGTTTACTTAGGGGTGCATACAGAAATCTACCTATAGGTTGATCTGTTGCTTGTCTGGCGATTTCTGCTGCTATTCCCCAATTTTCCCTAGCTGCTTCTAAAATGCGGGTTACTATTTCCTTTTCTTGATTCCAAATTCGCAGCCAAAACCAAAGACGTTCTAAAATCACGCTCAGCGACAGAACTGAGAAGAATAGCAAAGGCCAAATTACTGGCCCGACTTTACGAAAAGTATCTAACACGTTCACTGTTTTAGGTTTCCTCCGTCCACTTCTGGAGCAACTATTCCAAGCATTTTAATACTAAAGATGAATTCACAAACTTCTGTACTCGTGGAAATTCTATAAAAAGGAATAGGTAATTAAGACATTGGTAGCATATTCCAGATAGATAAGGGCGGTTATTCCGACCAGAAATTGAACAAATTATTTGCCAGAATAAACTTAAAACAACTGGAGGCGAGAGTGATGAAATTTTCTATCCAATCGGTTTATAACTGGTACCGTAATTTGATTCGCAATCCCAAGTACCGCTGGTGGGTGATCCTAGGAACATTGCTATATTTTGTTCTTCCACTTGATATCGCCCCAGACTTTTTACCGATTGTAGGAGAGATTGATGATGTTTTTCTTTTAACATTATTGGTAACGGAATTATCTGGACTGGTGATTGAAGGTTTTAAAGCCCGTAAAGGAAAAGGAAATGCTAAAACTGCCGATGCAAGCCAAGATCCCAGTTCGTCCAGCACCACGATTGATGTAGATGCTGTTTCCGTAAAATAGGTACAGCTAGATAGTTAGCTAGTTGGGAAATAAAATTTAATAACCCTTTGCTAAGTCAGTTGGTTTTGGCGATCGCTGTTTGTGTGGTGGCGCCACTGTAAACTTCCAATCTTAAGACTTTCATTCTGACGTAGCTTGTGTTTTTGGCGCTGACTTACTTAATTTTTTTGATCGTCGTGACTATTTGCACAAAAAAGATGTTTCTTGACAATTTAGTCAGTAACTATCAAACCCGGGACGAAAAATTAATTTAATTGCTTATGAATGAGCGCCAACTTATAGGACTGCTACCTGCAGGAGGACAAGCAAAAAGAATTTCTCCTTTACCTATGAGCAAAGAACTGTATCCTGTGGGTTTTCAAGACTTTCATCAAAAAAATCAGTGGCGGCCAAAAGTGGTTTGTCATTATCTACTGGAAAAAATGCAGTTGGCGGGAATCAATAAAGCTTATTTTATCCTGCGTCCTGGTAAGTGGGACATTCCAGCGTATTTCGGTGATGGCAAAATGCTTGCCATGAGTTTGGGTTATTTAATCGCGGACTTACCTTATGGTGTTCCCTTTACCTTAGATCAGGCTTATCCCTTTGTCCAGGATGCAGCGATCGCCTTGGGTTTTCCTGATATTTTGTTTCAGCCAGAAGATGCGTATGCGCGCATATTAGCACGCTTGCAAGCAACAAAAGCGGATGTGGTTTTAGGATTATTTCCTACCAATCGTCCCCAAAAAGCAGGTATGGTTGCTTATGACGATACAGGTAGGGTCAAGTTGATCGTTGAAAAACCCCCGCAGTCAGATTTGCGTTACATGTGGGGAATAGCAGTCTGGACACCAACTTTTACGGAATTTTTGCACCAATATCTCATACCTTTAAAAGCTGACGTAACGTTATCCCAGAAACCAGAAATACCAATAGGAGATGTCATTCAAGCTGGAATCGAGCAGGGTTTGCATGTACAAGCAGAAGCGTTTTCAGACGGTAGCTACTTGGACATAGGTACGCCGGAGGATTTGGTTAAAGCCGTACAACAGTTAAGCAGTAATATGTGCTGCTTTTAGAACCAACTTGGCAGTTGGCTGGTAGAGATGGAGCTGAAAATACAAGCATATTACTCTTCTTTGCCAAACTCCGTCAAGAATCGGAACGCTTTGACAATATAACTTGCGCATTCTTGGGGAGAAGTGTTGTAAAAATACCGCCATGCATTTGCCTTATCTTCGTCGTAGCAGTCATGGCGATGGGGATGCTTGTCCAACCATGCCAATCTCACGGCATAACCGATTAACACATCTAGTACTATATATTCTTCAATTTGCAAACGCGGATTATTGGCGGCGATCGCGGCTAATTCCATTAAAGCCTCAATATTTACTTGCCGGTACTCTGGAGCCTCAATTTTATTTAACAAATGTTCCACTTGCAGAGCAAAGTTTTTTTCTCCTGCGGTCATTTCCGAAATAATCAGTTCGCTATCCAAGCGGTTGCGTCTTTCTAACTTATCGCCGATCACCAAACCTTTGCAATGATGCATCAGAAGCCAAACTTGTTTAAAAAAGTCCTTAGGTACGCGTCCGGTTGCTCCCTCTGCTTGGCGAAAGCGTCGCCAACCACCTGGTGGCGCTTCTATGTTGTCTAAAACTGCTGGTTGTACTACCCAGTCGATATCACTTTCTTTTTGCTTGACATGCAGTGATTCTTGCTGGCGCAATAATTTACTCATACCTGCATACTCAGCTAATACCTGACGCAATCGCGTTTTTACCTCAAAAGGAGAAAGTTGCATGAGTGTTTCGTATGCTTCATCTTGAGTTACTTGCAACTCCTGCGCTAGTTCGCTGGTAATTAATAAAATTAAATAGCCGACTCGCAGCGTCAGCAGTCCTTGGAACAAGTGTGGTTCTGATTTGATCAGCGTACTCAAATAAATGAGAATTTCTTGAGTCAGAACGCGATCGCGGCTATCTTCGCCACAAAAATGATTTATTTTCTCGACTATTTCGTTGTGGGATAAGGGTACGGTAATTAACGAAGCTTCGCTGTAGGCCTTACCTACGGCTATTTGTTTACCTCGAACTATAAGAGTCGTGACCACGTCAGATAAAGCTGTATACGTCATTTGTCGTAAACCCGCCGCACGCCGTACCACTGTCCAAATTCCCATTTCTGCAGCTTTGGCGTACACTTCATCAAGCAAGTCGCCTACCGTCACTTTCTGAGCAGGACCGCCAAAACCAGTGTCAAATTCCAGTCCTTGCAGGCGAGTTAGCGTTTGCAGCAGCTCTATTTGTTCGTAAAGGTTTTCCGAAGCACGCAAATAACTAAGCAGCAATTGCAAGTTAGTTTCACATTCTACCTGAAATTCTTGAGTGTGTCCGAGGGGCCAGTTTTTTTCTGGATGAAAGGCAAGATATGCACAGCGAGGTTTGGCATTTTGAACAGAAGATTGAGAAAATTCAAACCCTGGTAGAAAGTTAATGCGTTCTATGGTAGCTGTTAGCATCAGCTGGTTTAACCATCCTAATTTCACCCGCACGCCGTTGCAAATTCCTTCTTTAAGTTCCTGCATCAGCTGCAGCAGAGCTTCCAAGCCTGTTTCTAACATTGTGTGGGTCAGCATCAACGTCAGAACGGGACGTCCCAAATCGCTCCAGTACTTTTGAATATATGCAAGTTCGCTTTTGAATTGGGCTACTAAAAAGTGATAATCAAGGGTGAGGTAAAATTGTTGCGAGTCTAAAAGTGAAGGTAGAAATACCACCGTTTCGCTACCGATACGAAAGATTCTGGATGTGGTCAAACTTCTGGGACGGCGAGGTGGACGTCCTGTTAAACCTAGTTTGTCGTTGCGTCCAATTTGGGAGTAAATAGCAATTAAATCATCGGCTTGGCGAATTTGAATTGGTTCTACTTGCTTGGGTGTTTGCGTTTCAATGCCGTAAACTGCTAGTAGAGACTGCAAATCTTCATCTTCTGCTAGCAAGGCAATTTGCACTAAAGGCTCCCGATGGGCGTCCATGCGCAAATGTCGTCCCAAAGGATCTATATCCCCAACAGAAATTAATTGCTCGCTGAGCATTTGACAAAGAAAATACAAACTCTGCGCCCATACCAGGGGAATGTTTTCGTTTGGCAATCGCTGTTGAGTTGATGGCGCTTTTTTTTCTGCTTCTACGTACTCCGCAGGAACATAGTAAAGTTCTGGTAATAAACGCAAAGACTCGCGCTCTACAACCAAAGACTCCAAACGTTGTTGGTAGTGTTCGGCAAAGGGGCGATCGCCGCGAAATAACCCGTCGAGAACTAAATACGTAAAAAATAGGGGCCATTCGCATTCTATGTTTTCAAATTGCTTCAGTTCCCAAGGTTCGTAGTGCAGACGCTTGGTGTCTTCTAATACGGTTTGGTGTCCGTCACGCAAAAAACGTTTGCAGCCGTATTTTCCTTGTAGTTTGGTGATAATCTCATTGCGGGTGCGATCCCGCAAATTCCTATCCTCCACTGCAAACGCTGGAAAACCAATTACGCTCAATAGCGCCGCATCAATTTCTTTGGAAGCTGATTCTCTAGGTAAGAGTGATTCTAAAGTCATTCTGGCTCGGGCAATTTCATCAGGTAGGACGTGAATTACCGATGCTTGACTGCCACGCACGCCAAATAAATCTAGCCCGTTTATTGCTTCCAGTGCCGCTTTGGCCATGCCAATGGAGCTTGCATTTAATTCTACTTTGCCGTGATTAATTTTGTTACCTCGCTCCCAAATACCGTAGTCTGGTGTCCGATAAGCCCGCCCGATGTAATACACTAAATTTTGCACAAAATTTACTTCATCAATGGTGTAAATTATCTCTAATCCAGAAGCGGTCATCTGGGCTAACATCAGCAAATATATCGATGTCGCATCTAACTGCAAATGTCCCCATTCTTTATCGCCGACAACTATATCCCCTGTAGCTGTATTATACTTAGCGTGCAAAGCATCTAGGGGTGATTGCGTATGTTTAAATCGCTCCACTTTGTTTGCTTGCCTCATCATCGCAAATAGCAAACCCCGCATGAGCTTAACTACGCTGTGCTCCAATTCGTAAGCTTCTCCTCGATCCTCATCCACCTTGCGGTAGGCTAGCGCCAATCCCCAAACTGCCAGTATGCTGTAAACGTTATCGCGCACCCAAGCATCAGTGTAATCGCCGTGGGCTGTAATTGCAGTACTTGCAGGCAATAAACCAGTAATTGGATTTTGACGGGCGAGGATGATTGTTTTGATTTGTTGATAATAATATTCCAAACGAGTTTTGAGTTGAAAGGCGGTTTTCACGTTTTCATTGCAGGGGAAAGTATGTATATATATATCTCATACTGCAACTGGTAACAGCATAACAGTGCAGTTTTACTCCAGTTTCTTTGGGTGAAGTTCGAAGGAGATATTACGATTTTTTGCCAAAAAATTAGGAAATTTTAACTAAAATGTTTGCTGCTAGTGGTGAATACTTAAGTAATCGCTGCGAACTATGTGTTGTTCTAAATTGTGAGAAGTATTGAGAACAAGTCAACCATTCAGGCAAAATCTTTTTTGATGAGGACAAACTGTTTGATAATAAATGGCAGTTAACAATTCTATACTGAAAAAAGTACTGCTTCAGAAAATTTCTTCTTCCCAGTAATGGAAATCTAAGCTGTACTGTTGTCAAAAAGTCACTCCTAAGATTAACTTGACACAGGCGCTAACAGTAGTAGAATCTACTCTAAGTTGAAAGTAATACAATCATCTCAGGGCAGCTAATAGCTTGATAATTCTGAATGTGACAACATTCTCTATATAAAAGCTTAAGCTCTGTTGTGTTACCTAATGGCGAGTGAAGGTAATGGTTAAACATGCCTTGACTCGATAGTTGATGTTGAATTCTTGAGATTTTATGGACCAAAGTCCACAAGACGGTAGTACTATCCTCCTCTAAGCTGGCGAGCTTGTCTCCCAGCCTAGGGGAGACAATGGGAGGTTTGTTATGCTCGCAGAGGAAATTCGTCATCCAAGCATTGATGTTGCTGATTTAAACCAACTCAAATGCGACTTAAATCGCCTGCAACCTGTGGATGTAGGAGATTACATTACCAAATTACCCAGCCAGCAGCGGGCGATCGCATTTCGTCTCCTCAATAAAGATCAGGCAACATACGTTTTTGAATATCTACCTCCAGAGGTGCAAGAAGAATTAATCAATTCTTTGCACGACATACAAGTAGTGCAAATTGTGGAAGCGATGAGTCCCGACGATCGGGCAGAATTGTTTGACGAACTGCCAGCAAAGGTAGTAAAACGACTGTTACAGCAACTGAGTCCGGAACAGCGTCAAGCAACAGCTACCATTCTCGGTTACGCAGAAGGTACCGCCGGACGGGTGATGACAACGGAATACGTACGGTTGCGTCAAGGTTTGACTGTTGGTGAAGCTTTGAGTAAGATTCGCCTGCAAGACAAAGATAAAGAGACAATCTACTACGCCTACGTCACAGACGATAATCGCAAGTTGGTGAGTGTTGTTTCTTTGCGACAGCTGTTGTTTACCTTTCCAGATGTATATATTCGAGATATCGCTAGCGATCGCGTTGTCAAAGTCCGAACCGAAACACCCCAAGAAGAAGTCGCTCGCATCATGCAGCGGTATGACTTAATCGCTTTACCCGTAGTTGACCGAGAAGACCGATTGGTAGGTATTATCACTATTGATGATGTAGTGGACATTCTCCAAGAAGAAGCCACCCAAGATATTCAAAAACTTGCAGGTGTGGGTGATGGAGATGAAGCAGCGCTATCGCCTCCTTTAGTGACGATCAAAAAGCGCCTTCCCTGGTTACTGGGAATTATGTTTCTCTACATCGGAGCATCCAGCGCGATCGCGCCTTTTCAATCTACTATCGCCACAGTACCGGTACTAGCAGTGATCATGCCTTTATTTTCTAATACTGGCGGTACCGTTGGCATCCAAGCGCTGACAGTGACAATTCGCGGACTGGGAGTTGGAGAGGTAACTCACAAGGACACTCTCAAAATCCTTCGCAAAGAGCTGGTAGCAGGAGTAGGTACGGCCTTAACATTAGGTTTAACAATGGTATGCCTGTCTTTGATTTGGGCCTCTCCCCAGGAGCGGTGGGTATCGTTAATTGCAGGAGCGGTAATGGCTACCAATACTTTGGTGGCCGTTACTTTGGGTACTTTGCTACCAATGGGCTTGAAGCGACTGAAACTCGATCCTGCCTTGATGAGCGGTCCGTTGGTAACAACAATGTTGGATGCAATTGGATTCATGATTTTCTTAACGCTTATTTCTGTAGCTTTAAATGTTTTCCACCTCAAAGGTTGACCGTTGCTAGTTTAGTTGTAGGGGTGCAAAATCTCGCTCCCCTACAGCGGTTGTGTTTTTTGTGTAGTTTATGCCTGCTAATAGTTGGACTCGTCACCACATTCTTTCTCTAGCTGATTTTACCAACTGCGAGTACGATACAGTATTGCGAACTGCTGCTAGCTTCCAGGAAGTCCTGTCGCGACGAACCAAAAAAGTACCTACCCTGCAGGGACAAGTGGTGGCAAATTTATTTTTTGAGCCTTCGACTCGCACCCGCAGCAGCTTTGAACTTGCTGCTAAGCGCCTGTCAGCAGATACGCTCAACTTTACCAGCGCTACCTCTTCCATAACTAAGGGAGAGACCATTCTCGATACTGCTAAGACCTATCTCGCTATGGGAACCGACATCATGGTCATTCGCCATCGAGAAGCAGGAGTACCCAGCGCGATCGCCTCGGAAATGGATCGCCTGGGTGTAAAAGTCAGCGTTCTCAACGCCGGTGACGGTCAACACGAACATCCTTCCCAAGCACTGCTAGACTTGTTTACTCTTTGCACTCTCCTCGATCCAGCTCATCCCCGCTTGGAACTTCTCAAAGACAAAAAAATTGCCATTGTCGGAGATATTCTTCATTCCCGGGTGGCCAGATCCAATATCTGGAGTTTAACTGCAACTGGCGCCGAAGTACATCTAGCAGCACCACCCACACTACTACCCAAGTTATTTGCCGATTATGGTAAAAACAGGCCCGGTAAATTATTTCTGCATTGGCAATTAGAACCTGCTTTAGAAAACGCTGATTTTGTCATGACTTTGCGCTTGCAAAAAGAACGCATGAGTGCAAATTTACTGCCCTCTGGGCGAGAATACCACCGATTGTTCGGAATCACGCGCTCTAGGTTGCAGCGACTGTGCAAACCTCATGTCAAAGTTCTGCATCCAGGTCCGGTCAACCGCGGTGTGGAAATTAGCTCTGATTTGATGGACGATCCGGAATTTAGTTTGATTCAAACACAGGTAACAAGTGGTGTTGCCGTGCGCATGGCATTGCTGTATTTGATAGGTAGCGGGAAAACTGCTTGAGCGTAGATGATTTCCCCAGTAAGTATTGACATGGCTAATTATTTCTATTATTCTAGAAATATGGTTGATTTTGATACGGCCCGGTACGCAGACATCTTTGCAGCACTGGGTTCCCAAGCAAGACTAGCAATAATGCAACTGCTATTTGCAGCTTATCCAGAGGGAATGACAGTGGGCGAGATTCAAAAAAGCTTAAAATTCCCAGCTCGACCTTGTCCCACCACTTGGAAAAGTTGCGAGTAGAGGGGTTGGTAAATTGCACCAAACAAAAGCAATTTCTGCGGTATTCAGCCAATACAGCGATCGCGCCACAACGCCATTTCGTTCAACCTCAGATAGGTTCCACCTCAAAGGTTTTGAGAAATTTACCCAAAAAGCCATTGCAGCGATCGATATAGCTCGAGATGAATCCCGTCGTCTAGGACACAGCTACGTCGGAACCGAACAAATTTTAGTAGGACTAATGGGTGAAGGTAGTAGCTTCGCTTTCCAACTTCTTACCTGTTTGGGAGTGAACCTAGAAAACGTCAAACAAGAAGAAGAAAAAATAATAGGTAGGGGTAAAGGATTAACACCGGTGGATGTTCCCTTCAGCTTAGAAGCTAAGCAAGTATTGCAAATAGCAGTAGAAGAATCACAACAACTCAGTGTAGAGTATGTTGGAACAGAACATTTGCTACTAGGTCTTCTCAAAGAAAGAACTCAAGCTCCAGCACAAAGAGTAGCAATCAGGATTTTGCAAAATCTCGGTGTAGATTTAGTTTCTCTAGAACAACAACTGCGACAAGCTTTAGCTTAACCATCACTCATCTGGATGTTGCTTCTGCTTTGAGAGAAATTTTTATTCAAAAATTTGAACTCAAAAAAACCTTTTCCAGACTGTAGACTTTCTTAGCAACTGATAATTTGCATTTTTATACACTATAGCTTTAGTTAGAATTATCAATTCTCTTTTCGTTTCCAATTATATACTTGGAATTCGACCCCGCGTAGGAGGTAAAAATTTGAGAATTAGAGACAATAGAACTGACGAAAGTTAAATAGCAAAATTTCAGCTTGAGAAGTTTATAAATTTGGGAGGCAAATCAAAGATGAAAAAGCAAATTTTAGCTGCCATAGCTTTCTTGAGTGCTATATCTCTATATACTCCCATACCTGTCAAAGCTGAAAATTCCAACAATAATGTTCGGCGTTTGCTCGAAACAAGAGAGTGCTACGGCTGCGATTTAAAAGGTGTAAATCTGAGTCATGCTCATTTAATTGGCGTAGATTTAAGAAACGCAAATCTCAAAGGTGCGAACTTAGAAGGTGCCAACTTAGAAGGTGCTGACTTAACAGGTGCGAACTTGGAAGGTGCTAATTTAAAAAAAGCATTTGCCAACGGTGCTAGTTTCAATAACGCCAATCTCACTAATGCCAATTTAAGTCATGCTAATTTATATAATGCGGAAGTGGATGGAGCTGTTATGATTGGTACTAATATCAACGGCGCTGATGGATTTGATATTAATCTTGGCGTAGGAGGAGGAGAATAAAAATTATCAGATCCCCAAGAGAAATGCTTGATTTTTGAAGAGGCGGGTTTGCAGATTCTACCTTACTTTTACCCGCCTGTTGACAAACTTTTATTCGCCAGTAATTGACAGTTCTTCAACCCAAATTCGCGGACAAACTCCGGCAGGAGTTAATTCTTCCTCCTTTTCGACAAAAATAATAGACTTAAGGAGTTGTAAAAAATCACCAGCCACAGTTGCTGATTCAATACTCGTCTTTACACCTTTGTTGACAATCCAACCATCAAAAGGAAGGGAAAAGGAACCTTGTAACGAATTTACGCCAGCATGAAGAGCCTGTAAATCATCGATAAAAACTACGTTTTCTGTAGTTTCTAAACTTAACTGTTGTGGAGCGGGTGCGCCAGCAAAAACGTGATAAAAGTTAGGACTAACGGTAACTTTCGCACCTATATTAGCATTACCTGTGGGTTGAGCATTTAACCTTTTAGCGGTACCTGCACTGTGGAGAAATCCTGTTAAGATACCGTTTTCAATTACGGAAACTCGACGAGTCGGAGTCCCCTCGCCATCGAAGGTTTCTGCACCAACATTAGCTGGATGCAAGGCGTCATCGCATACTGAGAAAGTAGGGGAAGCAATTTGCTTTCCTAAATCATCAGGAGTAGATAGACTTTGTTTATCTAAAATATTTTGAGCGTTGAACAAGTTAGAAAAAGCATCCAACAAGCTCAGAAAAGCGTCTGGTGAGAAAACAACTGTATATTTACCAGACTTAATTTTTTCATAGTTCAAGTGACTAATAGTTTTTTCGGCAGTTTCTTGGATGCAACCTTTGATATCTAAAGTGTCTAAACTGTGACTAATTCTAAAAGCACCAGCGCTACGGGGTTTTTTACCTTCTTGTTCTGTTTTGCTGTAAAGATAAATAGATACTAAAGAGTGAGATTCAGCTCTGATGGCACCATCACTGTTGAGATAAAACCTGTCAACATCTCTTTGCGCTAAATTGTTGTAGGGTACCCCTTTAATAGCTGGATGCATTGACAGTAATTGTTTTTCCGCGGCTAATAAATTTTCTATAAGTTGGGAAACAGGTGCTTGCGGGTATTTTGTTCCAGGTTTATGAATAATGGGAACAGTAGCTTCTGGACTAAAATCCGGGACATTTTCTTTCACTCCAAAAAAGCTCGCTTCGTATGCGGTTTTTAACGCTAACTCCAGTCCCTTCGCATCTACATCTGTGGTACTGGTGACACCCAAGGTGTTGTTTTCGTTCCAAACGCGCACGGTGACACCAGAAAGATTAGAGGCCTTTACTTGTTTGGGTTCGCCTCGCTCCACTTGAACACTAGTTGCATCTACCGTGGAACCGTAGATGTCATATTTTTTAATCCCAAGTTTGTTAGCACTTTGCTGGGCGTAGTCTGCTATTTCGTTAACGTTAGGCATATATTGATCGTCCAAAATTTTCTTAGCGTCCACCAACGGTAATGGCATCAACTTTTATGTGTGGTTGTCCTACTGTAGTGTAAATACTGCCACTAACAGAGCCGCAGAAGCCTGGCGCCAAAGACAAATCTTGAGAACACATAGAAATTTTATTCATAATTTCCTTGGCTTCACCAATAAGGATAGCTCCTTTGAGCGGCTTGGTGATTTTGCCATTTTCAATCAAGTAAGCTTCGTCTACACCAAAGTTAAATTGACCTGTAGCACCAACGCTACCACCACCCATTTTTTTACAGTAAATGCCTTTATCGATAGAGGCAAATAAATCTTCTGTGGTGTAATCGCCTGGAGCTATGTAGGTGTTGCGCATGCGGCTAGCAGCTGCAAAGGTGAAATTTTGGCGTCGTCCGCTACCAGTTCTGGGGTGTCCGGTGCGCCAAGATCCTGCTCTGTCTGCTAAGAAGTTTTTGAGAACACCTTTTTCAATTAGTAGCGTTCTTTGCGCAGGCATGCCTTCATCGTCCATGTCAATTGTACCAAAGGCATTCTCCGTGCGTCCTTCATCCCAAGCCGTTAAGCTTTCGTGGGCTATTTTTTCACCTTTTTTATCGGCGAAGGGAGTGGTTTGACGTTCAATTTGTGTTGTTTCCAACAGATGTCCGCAGGCTTCGTGAAAGATAACGCCACCAAAGTGATTTGCCATAATGATGGGGTAGGTGCCGGATTCTACGTAATCCGCGTAGAGCATGTTCAGCGCTGATGCAGCTATTTGCTCTGCTAGTTGTTGATAGTCCCAGGTTTTGAGGAAATTGGGATCGCTGGTATTACCACTGCGTTCGCCCATAGAAGTGCGGTGAGCGCCATCAGCGCACAGCAAACTCAATCCCGCAGATTGGGTGAGGCGAATATCACGGGCAAATGTACCATCACTGGCGGCGACGAGAACTTCTTGCCAATCGCGGAAATAAGAACTGCGGCGCGATTGGATGTGTTTGGCTTTTCGCTGTAGCTGTGCGGTGCTGTCGAGAAGAATTTCTCCCATTTCCGCAATGGAGCTACACAAAGGTAACCAGCTATCTTTTCCTCTTTTGGCAGCGTAGTCCCTGAGCAATTCTAGGTTAATTTCTGGAATGAAAGCGTTAGGTCCGGGTAGTTGCAAGCCCAGGATAGATAAAGCTTTTTCTAGGGCAGCTTTTAAGCCTGAAAATGATATGTCATTGGTGCTAACGTAGCAGTCGGCTTTACCGCGAAATACTCTTACTCCCGCACCAGTAGAAAGGCGCGGTGTAATGCTGGTAATGGTATCTTCTTCGGCAAGGCAGCTGATATAGTTGACGCGCTCTAAGAAAAATTCGATAAAGTCAGCGCCAGCAGCACGCCCTAATCCCAAAAGAATTGATAAAGGAGCTTCCCATGTCTCGTCAAATCGTTCTGGGGTGGAAGAGTATTGTAAAGTGGGAAGCTGTTTGGACAAAAGTAGCGTATTTGTGAGCATGGGTTGCCTCAAGAAGCTGGTGTGATTCGATGTTGTGACTGAAATATACTGGTGGTGTGTTCACTCTAGCAAATTTACTCGGAGTACATCTGCCTTATATTTTTGAAGATAACAGTTTGGTAGCTAGCTGGGGTGGGCGATCGCTCTCAGCTAGAATCAGCCAGAAGACGTATTTAATAGAAACAGCGATCGCAGTGCAGTTAATGATTAGCAGAGTTTGCGTTTGTGGCTTGCACTGAATTTCCGTGCTTCCGAATTGATAAGCTCGTTGTAATTGTGTTTGCCATCTCGTTGCCATCTCAACGATTTTCTGCCAAAGTACAGGATATTTTTTGTTCACTTTAACTATTTATTGTCAATCACAGCGGCGGGGTAGGCTATCGCTGAGCTTTTTATGTATATTATCTATTCTCGCACGCCAATAAATAAATTTTAAATAGTTCTTGATTTCGTTTTGCTTGTTAGTTGAAACTTTGGGGATTTTCACTGCATTTTTCAATCCCTAATAGAGAGTAAGAGAAATTTCAACTAGAAAAGCTTCT
>KB235926.1:2222240-2537049 GCA_000332255.1 cyanobacterium PCC 7702
CGTTTCAATCCCTAATAGGGAGTAAGAGAAATTTCAACTGCGGTAGTCGGAAATTGAATCAGTATGAAGTTTTCAAGGTTCATTTGCGCGGATGATGTAATCATAGCATGGAAAATTTGGATTGACTAGGGGTGTAAATGGCTGAAATTTAGTCTGGGTAAGGAGCGCGGGTGGGTGAGAAGGCGATATTGCTCCTAATTGTTGTGCCAAGAGGGTTCTGGACATTTTTTTGGGAAAGGATTTTTGTACAGCTACCCATCCGCGCTAAGGGGAAAGGCAAAAGGTAATATTTGAGGAATAACTGAAGGCGATCGCACGACTGGTGTTAGCAGCAGGGGATGTTGCTACTCGAAAATTAGTCTTTGTTTTGTGCGATCGCTATCGGAGCAACATAGCCAAAAATCAGGAGGATAGTGGATGCAGCATCGAGAAGTATATAGCACGACACGATATCTCCTAACAGTAGGGAAATTACTCTGAAATGGTTAGGGGCGATCGCTTGGGTAGTAGGGTCTTTCGACCTTGTAATTAGCCGGTTTGTTGGAAATAATTTTTCTTTACTTCGGGGCGATCGCTTGGGTAGTAGGGTCTTTCGACCTTGTAATAGCTAAGACGAAATTTCAATTCAACTTACAACTAACTACTTAAGTCAATAACAAGCGCAGGTGAACTACCTAGACTGATGTAATTTCTAAACGGAGTTAATAATAACATTCCTAAGAACTTATGTCATCATAGATGGGATGGATTCTAAATTTTGTCTGTAATCTATAGTGAAAGATCTATAGTGAAAAATGAGTGAGCAACGCGACGCTGAAGTGTCGTTAGCTGATTCTCAGAAGTTAGGGGAACCAACTGATGATACAGTGACCAAATCGGTGGAGAAATCTTTGCAGAAATCGCTGACTGGTGTTTGGGAGAAAACAACAGCATCCTTGCAGCGACTTTTTGGCGATCAACTAGCACGAACAGTTGTGAAGTGGTTTAGCGTCAGTGAAGCTGAAATTGCCAACATATTGGAGACCGTGCGAGCAGAACTACCAACTACAGAAGCACTGTTGCTCGGTAAACCCCAAGCTGGAAAAAGTTCAATTGTGCGGGGATTGACGGGAGTTTCTGCTGAGATTGTCGGTCAGGGATTTCGTCCTCACACCCAACACACTCAGCGTTACGCTTATCCTTCTAATGATGTACCGTTGCTTATTTTTAAAGACACAGTGGGTCTGGGAGATGTCAAGCAAGAAACTCAAGTAATTATACAGGAATTGATTGGCGAGCTGCACGCGGAAAGCCGTGGTGCCAAAATACTGATTCTAACGGTAAAAATCAACGATTTTGCCACCGAAACACTTCGACAAATCACCGAGCGGTTACGTCAGCAGTATCCAGAAATTCCTTGTTTGTTAGCAGTAACTTGTTTGCATGAGGTGTATCCTCCTGAGATAACCGATCATCCTGCTTACCCACCCAAGTGCGAGGAGGTAAGTCGAGCTTTTGAGGCGATGAAACAAGCTTTTGGAAAGTTGTGCGATGGCGCGGTTTTGATTGACTTTACCTTGGAAGAAGATGGCTACACTCCAGTATTTTATGGTTTAGAAGCGCTGGCACAGGCCTTAGCAGATTTACTTCCAGAAGCAGAAGCAAGGACAATCTATCAGTTATTGGATCAAAAAGCAGGTGAAAAAATTGGTAATCTTTATAAAGATGTGGGACGGCGCTACATGTTGGCGTTTGCGATCGCTGCTGCTACGATTACTTCTGTGCCTTTACCGTTCGCTACCATGCCCATCTTAACGGCATTGCAAGTATCGATGGTAGGTTTGTTAGGTAATTTATACGGACAAACCCTCACGCCATCTCAAGCAGGAGGTTTGGTCAGCGCGATCGCGGGTGGGTTTTTAGCTAAGGCGATCGGACGAGAATTGGTAAAATTCCTACCTGGTTTTGGTAGCGTGATTGCTGCGTATTGGGCAGCAGCTTATACTTGGTCTTTAGGTGAAGCAGCATGCGTTTACTTTGGTGAGTTAATGGGTGGGAAAAAACCAGAGCCAAAGAAGATTCAATCTGTAATGCAACAAGCTTTTTGGGAAGCAAAACAAAGGTTCAAAGCAGATAGCAGAAGCTAGAAGCTACAAAGAAAACTTTTCTGTTTTTCAAGATTCCCTATTCAACAAGGGGTCCCCAAAAATTTGCGCAAAGCAGTAAATTTTTGGAGTTTCCCTTTCTCCTATTTCATCGCTGACAACACGGCCTTTTCGCTTGCATCTTTATAAAGTGCGTGTAAATATTTCATTACCACATCAGCAACAGTGAAAGTGGCTAAACTTTCCTGTTCTCTTGCTAAGGGAATGGCTCCCAATACATCTAAAACAGTTTCGCCTGTCGATGGTGCAATTACGACTAAAGAAGGCTCCAGGGATTGTTTGTATTGCCAAAAATCCTCAAGATTAGTATACTGATTTTGAGAAGCTGGCTGTTTGTATTCAGGTGTTTCTACTTCTGAAAATTCAATATTTGCACGGCGTAGCTGGCGTAAATCACTGATGATTTGCTCTTTGGTACGTCCTCGTAGTTGAAATAGTACAAACGGATCCTCACTAAAGCGATCGCCTAATTGATAGTAAACTGCGGCAATATGTTTGCAAGGATTAGCGCGATCGGGACAAGAACACTGACTGTGAACGTCAGCTAAAGTAAAAGGAAATAGTGAAAGACCGTTAGCGGTAAAAACTTCTTCTATATTTTGCGGCATTTCTCCTGCCAGTAACTTAGCAGCAAAAATCGCTTTTTGGGACATGGTTTCAATGATATAACCCCATTGTTCTTCAGTGAAAGTATCAAGGGAGAGAGAAACTTTATATGGTTCTGCTTCGCTACCTTGTACCCTAGCTAAAACTTTAGCTCCTTCAAAATCAATACTCAGTACATTTCCTTGACGAGCATAATTTCTACCACGTTCTAAACGCTTTTTAAAACGATAGGAATCCAATAATTCCAACCAACGTTGCGACCACCATTCTCGACTAGCTTGTAGGGTGTAATTAGTCATATTTTCTCTGATTTTCCAGGCGAAAGTAAGAATAAAGAAAAAAAGGAAATAATGAAGGATAAAAAAGCCAAAATCTATTTGCTTTTACTCCTCATCTTCTTCAATAACTGCACTGCGATCGAGTAATAATAAGTTGCGGAGTTGGTCTGTATCCAATTCAGTTAACCAGTCTTCACCTCCACCTACAACTTGTTCGGCTAGTTGTTTTTTGCTTTCAATCATGTCATGAATTTTTTCTTCTAAGGTACCGGTACAAACAAATTTGTGTACTTGTACGTTACGGATTTGACCAATACGAAATACTCGGTCTGTGGCTTGATTTTCTACAGCTGGGTTCCACCAACGGTCGAAGTGAAAAACGTGGTTAGCCCGCGTTAAATTGAGTCCGACACCACCTGCTTTGAGTGATAGTATCATAATGGGCGGACCTTGGGGATCTTGTTGAAAGCGGTCTATGATTTCTTCGCGTTGTTTTTTGCCGGTAGCGCCATATAAAAATAATATTTCTCGCCCTAGCTGTTGTTGCAAATAAGGTTGAAGCAGCTTGCCCCACTCAGCAAATTGAGTGAAAATTAAAGCGCGATCGCCTTCTGCTAAAATCTCTTCTAGCATTTCCTGCAATCGCATTAATTTACCTGATTGACGTGGTTCTGAAAGAGTGTCCTTTTTAAGGTACTGAGCGGGATGGTTGCAGATTTGCTTTAACTTAACAAGCAAGGCCAAAATCTTACCCCGACGCTGGATTCCTGTGGCGTCTGCAATTTCAACCAGGGACTGTTCAACTACCTGTTGGTACAATTTTGCTTGTTCGGGACTCAGACCGCAAAAGACAGTCCATTCCTGCTTTTCTGGTAAATCTTGAATAATTTCGCGATCGGTTTTTAAGCGTCGTAAAATAAACGGTTGTACTAACGAGCGCAGTTGGTTTAAGGAAGCAGTATCGCCATATTTTTCAATGGGAATAGCAAAGCGACGTTGGAAGAATTGCTTGTTTCCCAAATAGCCAGGATTGAGAAAATCTAAAATTGACCACAGTTCTTGCAGTCTATTTTCAACTGGTGTGCCAGTAAGAGCAATACGAAATATTGCTTTTAACTGTCGCACTGCTTGTGACTGTTTCGCATCTGAATTTTTAATATTTTGTGCTTCGTCTAAAACAATTATCTGCCAGGAAACACTTTGCAAAGACTTTAAATCGCGAGGAACAAGAGAGTAACTGGTAATAACTAAATCATGTTTTTTAGCCAGTTCTTCAAAAGTTTTACCTTTGGGACGCTTGTCACCATGATATTGCAAAACTTTTAACGAAGGAGCAAATTTTTTGACTTCTCTTTCCCAGTTACCTAAAACAGAAGTTGGACAAATTAGTAATGTGGGATTTTCTAAGGCATTTTCTTGTTTTAGGTACAGTAAAAACGCAATGCACTGTATGGTTTTACCCAATCCCATGTCGTCTGCAAGACAAGCTCCCAAACCCCNCCTTTCTAGAAAGGCTAACCAAGCCATTCCGCGCTGTTGATAAGGCCGCAGCTGTCCCTGGAAACCAACGGGTGTGGGTAAAGGTTCGATAGCTTTGTTATTTGTGAGAGTTGTGACCAATTCTTGCAGCGCACCCGATGCTTCGAAACTGACTACTGGTAATTTTTCAATGGTCTGGGTATCGCCAGTACTCAAGCGCAGGGCGTCTTCTAGCGAAAGCGTCATTTGGTCTTTGCGAGCAGCAAAAAATGCTTGCGCTGCTTTGATGTCTTGGGGTCTTAACTCTACCCACTCGCCGTTGATTTCCACAAGTGGACTGTTTAAGGCTGCAAGTTTGTCGAACTCTTCTCGAGAAAGAGTTTGTCCACCGATGGCCAATTGCCATTGAAAATTCAACAAACTTTGCAAACCCAAACGTCCTTGTTTTTTTTGAGGCGTTTCCGCGATAATCTTCAAACCGAGGCGATTTGCCCATCCTTCCCGGTTTGCCAAACTTTTGGGTAAAACTACACCTAAACCGTTATCTTCAAATCGGTATTTCACCGATTTGATAAATTCGTAGGCTTGTGTGGAACTGAGCTGGCAAGATTGGGGATAAGGTGTTTCTAGACTGGGTGCAATGACTGGATACAATCGCGAAGCTAATCCCAAACCCCGCAAAAATGTTTCTTGGGGTTGTTTTACAGTTCGATTTTGATAAACAAAGCTTTCAACTGGATGTTGCCATATTGTTTCTGCATCTACCAAAAATTCCGGATCGTCTGGTGCTTGTAGAAAATATGCCAACGTCCATTCTGTTTCTTGCGGTTTTGGCGGTTGCAGAACAAAACAGGTTCGAAATCGATTTTTGCCGCCGATTTGGTATTGTAGCGGCATTGTCCAAGCTTTTAAAGCCGCTTCTAAGCGTTCCAAAGCTGCAGGATCGCCGGTGACTTTCGATGATGTGTTTGTTAAAGCATGCAGCCACTGTCTGATTGTTGATGGTAGAGATGCCATGACTCTGGTGTCGAGCAGGACTTGGGACCCTACCATGCTTCGAATTTGGGCATCGATAGTACTGTTGAGAAATTCTAGCAGTAGTTCCTGCGGTTCGATGGGGATGTCTGTGCGGATAGGTGAAAATAAGGTGGATGATTTTTCGATTTCGCCTTGATACGTTCGGCAGGCCAGTGGCATGAATTGGGAAAATTTTTCTAGACGAGTTCCATCTTGGGCGCTATCTAGAAGTGCTTGCCATTTAGCAACTATAGAATTATCGAGACGTCGCTCGAGTGTGGGCAAAAATTTCGAGCGGGCGATTAAATCTAAACTCCAACGAGCTATGTGCGACCAAAAGCGTAAATCCGCACCAATAAAATCATCCTCTTGATTGGCGATACTGATGGGTAGAGAAGTCAAAAAAGCGATCGCCTCTTTTGGATTCAGACAAAAACCCTCGACTAGCCAAGGTTGTAGATATTGTGGAAATGGTTTTTTCAAGCCGGTTATAGCCGAATGCACCGGATAAATAAATTCTCGGTCCTGTTTTTTGCTTTTGGAAAAATATGTAGGTAAAACAACAACACAGCAGTCTGTTGCTACAAAAGCAGCTTTTTCCTTGTTTTGTTCTGTTTGCCCGCAACCAACATTAGCCTCTAAAGAAGCAGGTATTTTGATACCGCGCGAACTCAGCCAACTTTCCAATTCTATCGCTGTCATCCCGTAGGGATGAAACGGTACCTGTGTCAATGCAGCTGTATCTATTTTTGTCTCTAGGGAACGCCAAGTCTCTCCCCAAATAAATAAACCACTTCCTTGACCTCGTAACAACCAACTACCGTGTAAAATTGCCATTTGTTAACTGCTTAGATGTTCACCAAAATAAAGCTTGATTTTGCTTGCGTTTTTCTTCCGGTAATTACTTAATTTACAAATTCTGAAAAATTATTATTATCATCCTATTTACTTAATATTTTGTTAAAATTATTTAATAATTTTAACAAACATCTAACTATGAAAAGAAGATAAGGTAAAATGCATCAACAAGAACAGAAGACAATCAAGAAATTACTGACTCTGGCAATTAGGGAAGTAAAACTTATCCCCGAAATAGACTCCTTTCTTGGTTAAATTTGACAAGTTCCTGGTGAATTCAGGATGCCTGATTGTCAAAACAGAAAGGAAATTTACAACATATAGTATGTATGTTACCCCAGCTAGCATTTGTTCATAAATGTTAGGATTGCCACAGAGAGAGATAGCGTGCATAGAAGGAAAACAAACTGAATGGGAGAATTTGAGAAGTCAATATCCTTTGATGGACGGGATATTCGACTGAAGGTGGGTCTACTAGCACCCCAAGCTGGTGGCTCGGTGTTGATTCAATCTGGGGACACGGCAGTTCTAGTTACAGCCACGCGCTCAGCAGCCAGAGAAGGCGTTGATTTTCTCCCCCTGACTGTGGATTATGAAGAAAGACTTTACGCAGCAGGTAGAATCCCAGGGGGATTATTGCGGCGGGAAGGCCGACCGCCAGAAAGAGCAATCCTTACCAGTCGTTTGATAGACCGTCCATTACGTCCTTTGTTTCCATCTTGGTTGCGAGATGAATTGCAAATAGTGGCACTTACCCTTTCGATGGATGAACTAGTGCCACCTGATGTACTGGCAGTTACAGGTGCTTCTATTGCCACTTTATTGGCAAAAATTCCTTTTAACGGCCCGATGGCTGCGGTGCGGGTCGGTTTGGTAGGAGACGATTTTATCATCAACCCTACCTACGCAGAAATAGAAGCCGGAGACCTGGATCTTGTGGTTGCAGGTTCGCCGGAAGGGGTAATCATGGTGGAAGCAGGAGCCAATCAGCTGCCAGAACGAGATATTATCGAGGCAATTGAATTTGGCTACGAAGCTGTGCAGGACTTAATTCAAGCGCAGCGAGATTTAATGGCAGAACTAAATCTAGAAATCGTTGTAGAAGCACCGCCAGAAGTAGACTCGACCTTAGAGAACTTTATTCGCGATCGCGCCAGTGAGGAAATTAAAAAAATCCTCTGCCAATTCGATCTGGAGAAAACTGAGCGAGATGCTGCTTTAGATGCAGTCAAAGAATCAGTTGCAGCAGCGATCGCCGAATTACCCGAAACCGATCCGATCCGAGTCGCTGCCAGTACGGACAGCAAAGTAATTGATAATACTTTCAAAGAAATTACTAAAAAGCTCATGCGTCGCCAAATTATCGAAGATAATATTCGAGTTGACGGTCGCAAATTAGACGAAGTACGTCCCGTTTCCTGCCAAGTTGGGATCTTACCCAAACGAGTCCATGGTAGTGGTTTGTTCAATCGCGGATTAACGCAGGTGCTGTCAGCTTGTACTCTCGGGACACCAGGAGACGTACAAACTTTAGCTGATGACCTGCAACAAGATCAGCAAAAACGCTACATGCACCACTACAACTTCCCGCCCTTCTCGGTAGGAGAAACAAAGCCCCTACGTGCTCCAGGACGGCGAGAAATCGGTCACGGAGCGCTAGCAGAAAGAGCCATATTACCCGTACTACCACCTAAAGAACAATTTCCTTATGTTATTAGGGTAGTTTCAGAAGTCCTGTCCTCCAACGGTTCCACTTCCATGGGTTCGGTTTGCGGCTCAACTTTAGCTTTAATGGATGCTGGCGTACCGATTACAAAACCTGTTAGCGGTGCTGCAATGGGTTTGATTAAAGAAGGTGACCAAGTACGAGTCCTGACCGATATTCAAGGAATTGAAGACTTTTTGGGCGATATGGACTTTAAAGTAGCCGGAACAGATACGGGAATTACAGCCCTGCAAATGGACATGAAAATTCCCGGCTTGTCTTTGAAGATTATCGAGCAAGCTATTAACCAAGCGAAAGCAGCACGGTTGCACATACTAGAAAAAATGCTTCAGGTAATCGACAAACCGCGCAGCCAGATGTCGCCCTTTGCTCCCCGTTTGTTGACAATAAAGATTGACCCAGACATGATTGGTCTGGTCATCGGACCGGGAGGCAAGACTATTAAGGGTATTACCGAAGAAACCGGTGCTAAAATTGACATTGAAGACGATGGCACGGTCACGATCTCTGCTGTAGACGAAAACAAAGCCAAAAAAGCTAGAAACATCATCCAAGGGATGACACGCAAGCTGAATGAAGGCGATGTTTACGTGGGTCGTGTAACTAGAATTATACCGATAGGCGCGTTTGTGGAATTTTTGCCAGGCAAAGAAGGTATGATCCACATTTCCCAACTTGCTGACTACCGTGTTGGTAAAGTTGAGGATGAGGTCGCAGTCGGTGACGAAGTAATTGTGAAAGTACGGGAAATAGACAACAAGGGTAGAATAAACTTAACTCGCTTGGGTATTCACCCTGACCAAGCAGCCGCAGCGCGGGAACAAGCAACGCGATAAATTGATAAAATTCATAGTGGATTGGGAACTTTACCCCAAATCCATAGTCTTATGAGCGAACTACCTAAACCCGCTACGCTAAGGTTTAGGCTTCTGTACTCAACGGGGAGTGCCAAAGATGAGACTTTCGCCCCATTTTTGGTCTTACCCCTCTCCTATAGCTGAAGGCGGTAAAGTATCCGCCTTTAATATTCTGATTTTCTCTTCCCTGTCATGGTCAGTTCTACCTGGTTATAGGCTCAAAACAGCAGGGTTGCTCCTGAGGGAAACCCCATGAGCGTGCACTTTTGCCTCCTATTTGTATACTTCTGTTGATTTGAAAGCATAATTCCATCAGCAGGGAGCACTTCCAAAGGTCCTGAACTAATGGTACTTACTGTTTTGGTGATGGAAAGGGACTTGTACGACTTTTTTGGATTTGGATGCTTTTAGCCTAACATATTAACGATAAACTTTCTGAAGATGCGAGGCAGTGCAATATCCCTGCTATCGATCCTCACCTCTACAGTAACGATGCGATCGCTTGCTGTTGTGTGGCTCTACACGGTCAGCATCTTTGGACTCCTAAAATAAGCTCGCTCTAAATTTCTTTCACCTCATCAAGACTTTTTTTGAGTTAAATTTCTTACTAGCATTGGTGACTAAAAATAGCATGCACAAGAGTTAGTTATTTTTATTTTCACGACTTTGCTTGTACAGTCAATACTTTGGAAGCATTCTTTCAAAAAGCAAGGTTATCAATAAAAAAAGGAGAATCTTTGGGCGGAATTTCCATAAATATAGCACCAGGATTCTAATTTACACTGAGGGCATCCCTAGGGTCGATTTTCAATTACTACCATTGATGCATTCTTATGCATTTTGAGTACATGTAAAGTTATTACTGTTAGGCTTTTATTTTCAATTTGATTTTAAGCATCGTGAGTGCTAAACGTTTACCCCAGACTACCGCCTATGTCAGGATTGTCCGTCAGTCTTGGCAACAGGGCTTACTTGAAGGTGAAGTCAAAGCAGGTGATTTTGAGTGGCAATTTCAATGGCATTTTCGCCGCGGAGAACTATCTGTAAGACCATCCCAGGGTCGCGCCTTGATCCAAGAACCACTTGGTCGTTTCTTAGAACAAAAAGATTATCAGCTTGAGCCGGGAGGAGACTATGCTTTTACGATTCGGGCTGAATTGTAAGCGTTCAATCTTCGCTGGTTGACTGGGTGAGGCGATTTAGGTATCTTTCTATCAAAAGAATGGCAACAATGTCATCTATCGGGCGGGGTGGTGTTCGCATTCCTTTTGGCAGTAGTTTTACTAGTCCTTGGGGAGGATACATTTGCCAGTAGCGATCGCGTGCTTCTAGGCTTGTGTGGCGCTCGTCTATTAAAACAATGTTTAGTTGTTCTGATAATTGCTGTTGCAGCTGCTGTTTCCAGCTTTGGGCTGTAGTTTGATCGCCCATTACTACCAAAGAAATGGGGTATTTTTGTTGTAGCGTCTGGATTGTAGCAATAGCTTCAGCGGAAGGTACAACTTGGTGATAGTATAATTGTCGGTCTAATCCCATCACTGCTAGACCGCACTTATCTCGTCCTGGGTCAAATCCTAAAACTACTGGTTGTGTTGGTATAAATTTAGTGGCATTCATATCAAAATCTTATTAAACGTTGCTGCAATTTAAGTTAATTATTTCTAGTGATATATTTCGGCATGTTACTATTAGTTAGAGGTAAATAATACTAATAAAAATATTCCTCGCTTTTCAATTTTTTTTAAGTACTAAAAATAACTTGTCCGTTTCTCATGGCTACCAATTTCACTCTTAGCGGTCCAGCAGTATAAGTATCTTCGGCAGCAATCGCTTTAATATCTACTGGTTGGTCATATTGGCGCAATTGAGCAATAAAACGAATGAAAGCACCATCTATTTGAATGTTTTCTAAAATTCCCGCATTCCGAGCACGAAATTGGGAAGCGGAAATTAAAAGTTCCAGGCGTTGTCTGAGTTGATAGGATGTCATAGTTTTGGGATTAGCACTAGTTGTAGCTAATACCTCACCTCCGGAAAAAACCACTTTATTTATTGCTGCATCCGCAAAAAACTCTATGGGGTTTTCTCCCCTGACGTAATTACCTGCAGAGAAAATTCGCACTACGTATTCTCGTCCATCTTGAATTTGCTTGCTCAATTGCTCGACTTGTTCCTCAGTCACGCGCAATATTTGTACGTTGGGGGCGGGATTTTGATTGGGTTCGGTTAACTCCAGGCTGGCATGGCGGTTAGCTTCTTGCAACAGCTGAATTACTGCTTGACGTGCTGCTTGTGGTTGTTGGACGCGAATTACTGCAGCAGCAAGAATTTGACCGCGGACCAAGGCCAGTTTTCCCAAACGCAGGTCGCGATAGGATTGATAGTATTTTTCTAGCCTTGCAACTTCTTGTTCGAGAGCACTTTGTTGTGCTTCCAAATCTTTCAAGCGAGCTTCCCTTTGGGCGATAATTTCTTCCCGTGCCGCAATTTCAACATTACGTTTTTGAATCATCCGATCTAAGTTAGCTATTTTGCGATCGCGCGCTTCTATTTGTTGTTGTCGCTTAGCAAGTTCGCGATCGCGCCTGTCGATTGCTGCTTGAGCTTCACTCAGTGCTTTTTTTGCTTCTTCGTATAATCTTTGGCGTTCTGCTTTGAGTCGTTGAATTTCTGCTAGCTGCTTGTTTCTTTCTACATAAACGCTTTGCAGTTGTATTTTTGCTTTTTGGTATTGAGTTGCAACTTGGTTGAGCTGCTTTTGAGTGTTTTGAAGTTGCTGTTGAGTTTGTGCTTGTTGCTTGAGGGTTCGGTTTAGTTGAGCTTGGGTTTGTTGCTGCTTGGTGTTGGCTAATTGCAAAGATTTATTTATTGCTTGCAATTGTTGGCTTGCTTGTGATTGCTGAACTCGTGCTTGTTCTAATTCTTTTGTAGTTGCTTGAAGCTGTGCGGTAGTATTTTCCAGCTGCACGCGCTTGCGCCTGAGGTCTTTTTGAATATCTTCAAGTTCAAATACTCCTTTACGCAATCCTTCATCCGCTAAAAATAAAATTCCTAGGGTTGATGCTGAAATGCCCAACCCTGTGAGAATGGTGACCAAAACAGCTGTGTTTTTGGGTCTGAGATTAAACAGCGAGAGTCGCTTTTTGCCAACCCGCGTACCAATGCGATCGCCCACGGTGGCAATTACGCCTCCCAAAATCAAAATTGCAATGATAAGGATGTACCCGGTGGTCATCTGTAATTATTTAGCGAAGAAATCCCTCCAGATACAGCCTACTACTTTCAGCCCTTTTGTGTAGAAAATTGGAGATGAGCAATAGCTGACATTTCACTCCAGTTTCCAAGTACTTTTAAGTGAATTGCCGACTTAAGGTAACAGGCTTGTGGACGGTAATTTTTTTCTTGTGTATGGAAATCATTTTCTTTTCGCGCAAATCGCCCAGTAGCCTAGTGACGGTAACGCGGGTCGAACCAATTGCTTCTGCGATCGCTTGATGGGATAGCTTCAAGTCAATTGTGATTCCATCTGCACAAGGAATGCCAAAATCGCGACAGAGAATTAGCAGAAAACTGATCAACCTCGAACCCATATCTCGGTGAGCAAGTGTTTCGATCATCATCTCTGTCTGCAGAATACGCGAAGATAAACCTCGCAACATTAGCATTGACAATTCTGGATTTTCCTTTAGTGCTTGTTCTACCTGTTCAATTGGTGCTGACAGCAACTCTACAGGTGTAAAAGCAACTGCATGATAAAAGCGATCGGATTTGTTTCCCGTAAGTAGAGACAGAACCCCAAAAACACTATTTTCCCGCAGCAGCGCAACGGTGATTTCTTCTCCTGCTTCGTACACCCTGGAGAGTTTGACTGCGCCTTTTAAAAGAAAATAAACTCGTTCAGCAGGATCGCCGGGGAAAAAGATCGTTTTATTGCGCTCAAAGGTTTCCACCACTGGCGGAAACGCTCCAGTCGCCATCTGACGAAAAACATTTGCTAGGGCTTTATCTTGTGTCACGATCATCTCCCTTCCCCTATCCCAATGCCGGAAAAACTAAGATGCATTTCCTAAGAATACACCTGAAAAATCAAGAAAACATTGTTAACCTTTTTGTTCTTTCCTATACTTATCCTTTTTGACTCATAAATATTGTTTAACATCATACAAAATTTCTAGTGTTGGAAGCTAGCACTTTTTAAACCCCACTTACTAAAATTAAAGACCATGGTTTTTTTTGAGAAGAAATTAGGTTACGTTGAACATTTATTAAGAATTAATCAGTGATTTTGTTCTAGCAAACAGCTTTGTTAATAATCATAATTTGCAAATCGCGTTTCTAACAAAGACAAACAAGTCTCAGATTCTAGTATGCTCCTAATGAAACAATAATACGAAAGTAAATTCATTATGTTGGATCTGACTGGAAAAAACGCCTTGGTTACAGGTATTGCCAATAACCGCTCTATTGCTTGGGGTATCGCTCAACAACTACACAAAGCAGGAGCAAAACTCGGCATTACCTATCTGCCAGACGAAAAAGGCAAAATGGAAAAGAAAGTCGCAGAACTGGTAGAACCTCTGCGCCCAAGTTTATTTCTACCCTGTAACGTCCAAAATGACGAGCAGGTCAAATCTACTTTTGAAGCAATTCGCAATCAATGGGGTAGTTTAGACATTCTCGTTCACTGCCTTGCTTTTGCCAACAAAGATGATTTAAATGGAGACTTTAGCCAAACTTCCCGCGCTGGTTTCCAGACAGCTTTAGATGTCAGTACATATTCATTGATACTACTAGCTGGCGCAGCTAAACCTTTAATGACACAAGGAGGAAGTATTGTGACCCTTTCCTACTTAGGATCTGTAAGGGCAATTCCAAACTATAACGTTATGGGAGTTGCTAAAGCTGGACTGGAAGCAAGCGTGCGTTATTTGGCTGCAGAACTGGGACCATTGCAAATTCGGGTGAATGCAATTTCCGCCGGTCCAATTCGGACTTTGGCCTCCAGTGCCGTTGGAGGTATTCTGGATATGATCCATCATGTAGAAAAAGTAGCTCCCTTACGGCGCACCGTTACTCAAATAGAGGTTGGTAACGCTGCAGCTTTTTTATGCAGCAACCTAGCAAGTGGAATCACAGGACAAGTTCTGTACGTAGACGCAGGATATGAAATAATGGGTATGTAACACAGGTAATGCTAATAGCTAATAGTTAGTAGTTAATCGCCTTTTGACCATTAGCTATTAGCTATGTAACTAATAGCAAATAACCACCACCCAATTGTCAAAGCCAAGCTTGTATGCAAATCGGCGATCGCCAACTTCTTTCTCCTCAAATTCCATCTCCACGTATCGCTTCTTTACGCCGTACCACGCAGGAAACAGACGTACAGGTGACCATCAATTTAGACGGTAGCGGAGTTTGCAAAGCAGCCACAGGTATTCCATTCTTGGATCACATGCTGCACCAAGTCGCCTCCCACGGCTTAATTGATTTGGATATCCAAGCTAGTGGCGATCTCGACGTTGATGACCATCACACTAACGAAGATGTGGGGATCGCTCTCGGACAAGCAATAAACAAAGCACTAGGCGATCGCAAAGGGATTATCCGCTTTGGTCATTTTCTCGCTCCCCTGGATGAAGCATTAATTCAAGTGGCGTTGGACTTTTCCGGACGTCCCCATCTCAGCTATGGTTTAGAAATTCCAACCCAGCGGGTAGGAACCTACGACACCCAACTAGTACGAGAATTTTTTGTCGCCATAGTCAATAACAGCCAAATGACACTGCATATTCGTCAGTTAAACGGCATTAATTCTCATCACATTATTGAAGCAACTTTTAAGGCATTTGCTAGAGCTACGCGCATGGCCATAGAAATCGATCCCCGTCGCGGTGGAACTATACCTAGTTCGAAAGGAGTTTTATAAAGCCTCGTTAAGCTAAAAATTAGGAACAGTGAAAGCAGAGAATTTTAGAAAAGTTTAAATTTTAATTTTATCTCGATAAATTGCAGTCACCTTTCCATCCACTTTCCATTATCATCTCACAATTCAACTATTAACAATCACAATAGAAGATTTAATTTGCTGCTGTTAGAGTCGCCTGACAAAAAGCAGAGCGATCGCGCATTTGTGCTGTTTTGCAACAAAACTATTATTAATCTCCCTGGAACTGGAAAATTTATCGACTAATAAATTAAGACAAGATACTTGGAAGCTTGGTACCGACCACAGCAGTGCATGGATGCAAATGCAAAATTGGCGATCGCTACACTTTCCCATTCTTAGCTACTTTGGCAATTTTTACTTTGTGCCTGCTAAACAGAATCGCCTGACAAGATTAGTAAAAATTTGTTAACAATCAATAGTAATAACTTCTGCAACAAAAGGAAATAAATCTTATGGTGAACAAATTTGACAATCAATCACCTCACCATGTGGTGATTGTCGGTGGTGGTTTTGGTGGAATTCATGCCGTAAAAACACTGAATATCGATAATATAAAAGTTACTATAATCGACAAGCGAAACTTCCATTTATTTCAACCGCTGTTGTACCAAGTGGCAACAGGTATCCTATCTCCTGCAGACATTTCTTCACCGCTGCGTTCCGTACTGAGTAAAAAAAAGAATACAAAAGTTCTGTTAGGGGAAGTTTGCGATATCGATCCCCAAGCTCAAAAAGTGTTTGTAGGTGAGGAAGTAATACCTGACGACACTTTGATTGTTGCCATAGGAACCAAGCATTGCTATTTTGGCAAAGACGATTGGGAAAAATTCGCTTCCGGGTTGAAAACTGTTAAGATGCAATAGAAATACGCGGCTGCATTTTTATGGCGTTTGAAGCTGCAGAAAAGGAAATCAATCCGCAACTGCGCCGTGCTTGGTTAACATTTGTAATTGTTAGTGGTGGTCCTACAGATGTGGAATTAGCTGGTGCGATCGCAAAACTGGCGCATCAAACTTTGAAAGAAGATTTCTGCAATATCGATACCACGCAAGCACAAATTTTAATTTTAGAAAGTTTAGATCGAGTGTTACCTTCTTTTGCGCCGGAGCTATCGACGCAAGCAGCAGCATCCCTGGAAAAATTAGGTGTAATTGTACAAACGAAAACTCTAGTAACGAATATAGAAGGTGATTTTGTCACCATCGAACAAGATGGGCAATTAGTTCGTATCCATGCCAAAACGGTATTATGGGCAGCAGGGGTAAAAGCTTTACCTATAGGAAAAGTGTTGGCAAAAAGAACGGGTGTGGAGTGCGATCGCGCCGGAGAGTAATTGTGGAACCAGATTTAAGCATCAAGGGATACCCAAATATTTTCGTGCTTGGTGACCTAGCCCATTATGCTCATCAGGATGGAAAACCGCCTCCTGGTATCGCACCAGTAGCAATGAAACAAGGAAGATACGTTGGTTGTCTAATTAAACAACGCCTTGCAGGTAAAACGGAGAACTCCAAAAACTTGCTGAATAGCGCAAATTTTTGGGGACCCCGATTGCCCAGATTTCATTATGTTTACCGGGGTAGTTTAACAGTAATCGGACAAAACTCTGCTGTCGTTGATTTGGGCTCGATCAAGTTTACAGGTTTTTTGGCGTGGCTGTTTTGGTTATTAATTCAGATCTATTTTTTAATTGAATTTGACAACAAATTGGTAGTAATGATTCAGTGGAGTTGGAATTATTTTACTCGAAAACGTGGTGCTCGATTGATTGTACCTCAGGAACTCACAGGCTATTACGCCGCCGACCAAAATAGACAAATATTGAACTATTGAACGTGTAGCAAGCTGCAAGGGTACAATATAAATCCACAGTAGTAGTAGTAATGAAAAGAATGGTGTTGCTAAAACCAGCCTTAAAAATAACACCAGCAGAGATGTTAGGAGTTCCTTTTGGTTGGCGTCGCGGCGACGGCGATTGGGTAGCAGTTAATGCGGCGGTGACACGGGGTGATGTTGTGCAAGTAATTCAAGAAGCTGGTTGTCCCTTGTGGCAAAAGAATTTACCCGCAGAACATCCCTTTGAATTTGGTGTGTCTCCTAAAGTAAAGGCAAAAGTTTGGATTACCGCCAAAGTTCCTCACTTTCTTAGTTCCCAAATTCCTGAAGTTTATTGGCATCCAAGGGTTTTGTGGGTAGGAATTGGTTTTCAACGGGGAACTTCTCGCCATTTGCTGGAAGCTGCAATTGAGCACATATTTCGAGAACATCAACTGGCGCAACAAGCGATCGCCAAAATTGTCACCATTGACACTAAAGCCGAGGAAGTTGGTTTAGCAGAACTTTGCCAAAAACGGCAATGGGCTCTCAAAACCTTTGCTGCTGAAGTTTTGCGCTCTATTTCTGTTCCCCATCCTTCTCCGATAGTTGAAAAAGAAGCGGGAACACCTAGCGTTGCTGAAGCTGCTGCTATATGCGGCGCCTTTAGCGATACTGCCTCAGAGGCGCTGCAGAATTTTATTCCCAAGCAAATTTTTCGACGACCAACACAAACTGGCGCTGTGACGGTAGCAGTTGCCCAAGCGGAGATAGAATACATTGAACTTTCTCACTGACAGTGCAAAGCAAAGTCTTGCTTGTCAAGTATCTGTTTCAACTGCTACAAGTAACATTGGCTCTCTGCTTTCTACTCTACTGCTCGTAGAAAGTAATTAATTATACTAGCAATCACGGAAAGTACGATGGAACCGAACAGTGCCGCAATCGGCCCTTCGATGACAAAACCGTAACTGCGAGTCAGGTAGCTTGCTAGCCAAAGAGTAAAGCCGTTAATGACGAATGTAAATAAACCAAAGGTCAACAATGTAATTGGAAATGCCAATAACTTTAAAATTGGACGAATAATAGCATTAACAATCCCAACCGCTACAGCAGCAACAATGGCTGTGCTAAAATTATCTACTCTGAAACCAATATTGAAGGCTTGGAGTATGTGAGCTGTTATCAGTAATGCTATTGCTGTACCTAACCAAGTTAACAAAAAATGCTTCATAATTCTATATTTATTACAATTATCGATTATCTCCCCTAATTTAGAATGTTCCTAAAATTTTTATTACAGCTTTTTATCAGTAAAATTTCATACCAAATTTCGGGAAATTCTAGCTGCACTTATAGATTGGTTAGAATTCAATAACTCAACATCCACGATCTTATCTGGCATTTAGTTACCTGTCGAAAAACAGTCATTAAAGTTTTATATTGATCGCAAACACAATTTTTCTTGTTTAGGTGGTAGCATTTAATCATACCTCTTGTTGAGGTATTTTGCTCATCCTATCACTACTGTGGAATGGGAAAATTCAGAATTCCTAATCAGAATTCTTAACTCATTGGTTTGACCAAAGATTTAAAATTGCACTTACATTCTACAGTTGGCGCTGTAAAACTCTCCAAGTTGCAGCACCGACGATGCCATCTGCTTCGAGTCCGTAGCGTTTTTGCAATGCGATCGCAGCAGCTTCTGTTTCCTCACCAAAATAACCATCCACTTCGCCTTTGAGAAAGCCAAGTTTTTGCAGTAGTCGCTGCAGTTTGATCACTTCGGAACCACGCATTCCTTTACGCAGAATCGGAAATCCTTCCAAGGTATACTGAATACCAGGAATTTGCTCGGAAGGAGGAGTTGGTCGCACAGCAACAGTTGGTTGGGAACGACGATTTCCCTGCTGTAAATTTGTGCTTTTTTGTCCGCGCGCGGATAATGTTCCTGCTTTGTTAAGTGGTTTTGCTGGTTTTGGCTCGGTGCTTGCGGCGGTCAATGTTGTCTGGGTGGGAACGGTAAAATTGGGTGAAGTTGCGGCTTTAGTTTCGTCAGGAAAAAGTCTTTCCCAGGTAGTAGTGTCAACAATTCCGTTTGGACTCAAACCAGCTGCTTTTTGAAATTGGGAAACAGCTAAAGCAGTGATTTGGTCGTATACTCCATTAACCGCACCTGTATAAAAGCCTAAAAGTTTCAGTGCTGCTTGCAATTCAGAAACAAACTGTCCTCGACTGTTCAGTTTCAGGATGGGACGATAAATGCTACCTTGGGCTGTTGGTAGCGGTGGCGCTGCTAAAGAGGATGTTACAACTGTAGTTCCCAAAAGCAAGGAGAGGGAGGAATAAACTAGTTTTTTTAAAAATAATTTAAACCTTTGTCTTGCTTGTGCGGTCGAACGTTTCACAGGCGAAGTTAGCGAAAATACGCAGTTGAAGATACTGGCCTTCTTACTCTCTTTCATGGGAAAACACCCCCAGTCAAGCCGATGACAACAATTTATTCGGTAACTATGGATGCAAAATGCAGTTTGGTATTCTAAATGCATGTAATTATCGTTACTCAATCGCACCTCGAATTGCTTTTTCTTGACCGACTAAAGACACGTAAGGTTCCTGCAAATACCGGGATGCAACTGCCATAGCATCACCAGCACTGACGTTGGCAATGATTTGTTGAAACTTGAGATCGAATTCTACTCCCAAACCTAAAATTTCATACCAACCGTATATCTGAGCAATTTGGCTATTAGTTTGTTTACCCAAAGCATACTGTCCTAGAATTTTGTTCTTTGTTGCTTGCAGTACCTCTTGTGCAAGTGGAGTAGTAGAAAGTAAATCTACTTCTGCACGCAGTCCGTAAAGAGCTTTTTTAGTATTTTCTGGGGCTGTGCCCATGTAAACTACAAATGTTGCTGGAAAAAGCCGTGTTGGATAAAAAGCAGACACTTCGTAAGCTAAACCCTGCTTTTCGCGCAACTGTACGAACAAACGGCTGGAAAGACCGTTTCCCAAGTAGGTAGATAATAGTTTTAAGACTGCATAATCAGGAGAATTAACCGTCGCCCCCAAATAACCTAGCATGACGATTGATTGTTGGGTTGGTTGGGGTACGATTGCTATTTGTGGCTGAACATCGGGGTTCGGTAAATGAAGTTTCGGTAAGGGTGCATCGGGAACTGGCCAATCGGCAAAGATTTTTTCTACCACCGCAACCGCATCGTTTGGGGTGATCCGACCAGCGATGCTGATGACTATGTTGTCGGGACGGAAATAGATCTTGTGAAATTGCACCAAGTCCTCGCGTGTAAGGCGACTGATGGTTGATTCCTCTCCCAAAGCTGACATGGCGTAAGGATGGTCTCGGTACATTACCCGTCGCAGACGATCGAAGGCGATGGTAAATGGATGTTCTTTTTGAGAACGAATATCTTGGAGAACGATGCGTCGTTCTAGTTCTACTTCCATTTCTGGAAAAGTAGGCGATCGCAAAATTTGTCCTGCCAATTCTAAAATCTCTGCAAAATCGGAGCTGACTGTTTTCAAAGATACTAAAAAATAATCGGCGGCTGTATCTGCACTCAAATTGGCGCCAACAGACTCTACTCGCTCAGCAATTTCCAAACTTGAAAGTCCCTCGCATCCCTTTGTTAATACAGTAGATAGCAAATGTGCTAATCCAGCTTGCTGCGGTTTTTCGTACGCACTACCAGCGCGGATAAAAATTCGCGCTGCAATAATATCTACTGTGGAATTTTCTGCTAGAAGTAGTACGATGCCATTGTGCAGTACGGTGCGATAAATGTGAGATGCGCTCCTCAAAGTTTTCATTTGTCCGTAGTTATTTGTCTATGTCTGTTAGGTAGTAGTTGGTAGTTAGTAATTAGTAAAAGCACAAGGCTTTGCAGCTAACTGCACCGCAGTTGGTGATTTTCCGCTCCTTACTAACCCTTTAACCACTACCACTCATAAGGTTTGAGTACTGTCACCACGTAATGGTCTGGTGAAAGATGTTCTTTTGCTAATTGTTGCAGTTGCTGGGCATCAAAGGACTTGATTTTTTCTGGATATGTCACTGCTATTTCTGCTTGGGCAATGGTGTTGTAATAACCATACAACCCTGCTAACTGATTTGGGGTTTCTGTAGAAAATGCAAAATCATTGCACAGCAACCTCTGAGCTCGAGCTATTTCTTGTTCGCTGATTCCACAAGCGATCAAATCATGCAAGTGGAGGCGAATTAAAGACTCGACTTGCTCCAAATTTTCTGGTTCCAGCCAAGCAGCGATTGTAAATAAACTAGAGTCTTTTTGTAGGGAAAAGTTGCTGCAAATTCGCTGTACCAATTGTTGTTCTTCCCGTAAGTCTCGCACCAAGCGTGAAGTTCTACCTTCTGATAACAGCACTGACAACAAATCTAAACCATAAGCTTTACCAAGCTGTTCGACTCCAGGACCTATCCACCCCATCAATAATCGCGCCTGTTCTAAACGCGGTAAATACAATTCTTGACGACGAATTCCTGTAATTTGCGGTTTTGCAAATTCCTGATTTTGAGGACACTTATGACTAGGAACAGTAAATTTATCAAACGTGCGGTTGACTAATTCCAGTGCTGGTTGCTCAGCAATTCCCCCAACAATTACTACTGTCATGTTCTCTGGTTGGTAGTAAGTGCTGTGAAAACAGCGCATCGCCTCTGGAGAGTGCTGCATCAATTGCTCCTCACTACCTAAGACGGAACGTCCGTAGGGATGGTGCTGGTAAAGATTTTGGATGAGGGACTGAAATCCGATCCAATCAGGATCGTCTTGACAAGAGCGAATTTCCTCTAACACCACATCCCGCTCGCGCCGAAATTCGTCCTCCGGTATGGCTGGATTTTGTAACAGTTCTCCTAAATAAGGCAAAATTTCTGGCAAAAAAGGGGTAGCTGTAGTAATGCAGTAATGGGCGTAATCATAGCTTGTTGCTGCATTCGTTACTCCGCCCCAGTTTTCAATTTTTTGATCGAACATTCCCGGTGGAAGTGTTGCTGTACCTTTAAATATCATGTGCTCTAAAAAGTGAGCCATGCCAAACCAAGGTTCTGGCTCTACTCTTGCACCAGCACGCACCCAAACATCCGCCACAACTACGGGAGTGGCAGATATTTCCTGATGAATGAACGTTAAACCATTAGCTAATCTGAAAACCGAGGCTGGAAACACAGTGAGTGATGATGATGATGATGATGATGATGATAATGAGTTATAAATTAGTTCGTTTAACAAATTTTCGGTTCGATCTGCAACGTATCGCAATCTCACAATTGTAACTATTATCTCGACCTAAATTAGAATCAATTGATACAGATTCTCTTCAGGTAAGATTTAGATAATAGCCTGCATACTCTCGTAAATTTGTAAAGCTTTTTATTTTTCTTTTACCAAAGTATAAAAACTTTTAATAATTAAAGCTCCTAAGCCTGGTCTGACTTAAGGAGCTACTAGTCTTGAATTCACCGCAACGCCGTTTTACCTAAGTTTTTGACCTGGAGAAACCAGGTGGGCACCGGTGTTTTTCGTTTAAAGTTTCCGGGTACAAGCCCGGTCTACTGCCACGAAAAATGTTTGGTTCCCTTATTTTTTAAGTCATAGATCACAAAACTTGTTGGCAGTCACCAACGTTGCAGTGCAATACGACCATTATAGCTTTCAAAAATCATGTTGTGCATGTAGGTGAGATTTTTTGAGAATTTAGTTTTGATACCAGATATTTTCTATAGT
The DNA here is from genome assembly GCA_000332255.1 of cyanobacterium PCC 7702. Classification (GTDB taxonomy): domain Bacteria; phylum Cyanobacteriota; class Cyanobacteriia; order Cyanobacteriales; family Nostocaceae; genus Chlorogloeopsis. Next base: position 2,244,739 of record KB235926.1, read on the forward strand.
TTCGGCGATCGCTATTGCCTCGTCGCGATTTTTATGGTCTAATAAAACGGTAACGTGTCCTAACTTTCGGCCAGGACGGGATTGCGTTTTCCCATACCAATGGACGGTAGCTCGGGGAATTTGTTTCAGTTTTTGCCGCTGAGCAAGATAATCACTTTCGGATCTTTCATATCCTAATAAATTTACCATCACCGCACCTGCACAAATTAAACTCGGATTGCCCAAGGGAAAGTCACAAATAGCTCTCAAGTGTTGTTCAAACTGGGAAGTTTCGCAGGCATCGATAGAAAAATGCCCAGAATTGTGAGTGCGCGGTGCAATTTCATTCACTATCACCTTGCCATCAGTACACAAAAACAGTTCAATTCCAAAAACTCCTACTGCTTCCAAGCTATTGAGGATTGTACAAGCAATATTGTTAATTTCTGCTGCTGCTTCTAGAGAAATATCAGCTGGCGCAATTACTCGCCGACATACTTGCTGTTGTTGCTGAGTCTCCACAATTGGGTAAATTACCACTTTTCCATCTGAAGAGCGTGCACCAATCACAGCGAGTTCTTTCACAAACGGAATAAAATCTTCTAATAAAAACACTGAATTAGATAAAAGACCGTCTAAAGAGTAAAATTCTAACTTTTGTTGTAGAGCTTTTTGATTGTTAATAATAAAAGTGCCTTGACCATCGTACCCGTGACGGCGAGATTTTAAAACGACTGGAAAACCAAATACATTTCTGACCGCACAACCCAAATCTTTGGTCTCGAACTGCTCAACAGCAGCAAATTTGGGTACGGGTATTCCCAGTTTTTGCAAATAGCAGCGTTGGTGATATTTATCTAACAAGAAAGCTAATGCTTCTAATTTAGGACGAAAGCATGCTCCCTGCTGTGCTAGTGGTGATAAAGCCTCGAGGTTGACAAATTCATTTTCAAAAGTAATAACATCGCACTTGCTGGCTAAAATCTTCGTAGCTGCAATATCGGTCACTGGTGCAAAAACAGTCTCGCTGGCGATCGCCACAGCTGGATCGCTGGTGTTAGGAGTTTGTACTATCAATTCCACTCCTAGTTTCTTCGCCGCAGCTCCCATCATCCAAGCTAGTTGTCCGCCACCTATGACACCAACACGTTTCATTTTTACTCCAAAGATTCACTAACAAGCGCACCTGTTGGGAAAATTTTCTTGGCAAGCTTTTCCCAGATTTCAGCTTAACACTACTGCTGTTACGACAGCGATCGCCAAGCCAGCGAATTTAACTGATTTATACTTTGTCATCATCACTTAAGTGTTTACTACAATCTCAGTAAACTTTTTAGTCATTTTCTCGCAACAGTATAAAACCAATCACACTATTTTTATATAGTATTTATTTATACTTAAATTTCAGCAGTTTAGTTGATTTTACTTTGGCAACTTTCGGTCATACCTTACAATTAAAAACAATTAAAATTATTGAGCCAATACGTTAACATGTAAAAAATAAAACTTTTATTACTAGCCTTGACTCACAGCAGCAACAATGATTTGTCAAAATATATGTCCTTTTCTATACAACACCTGATATATTTACTAAAAAAGATAGATATTCGATTTACCAGAAACCAACAATCTCGGTAAAATTTTGTTGCTTAACAAAACTAAATGTAAAAAATTAACAAATACTTAAGAATTCACCCGCAATCAGAAACTAGTTTTGTTGTTAATTACAAGTAAACTTTTAATAACTTATTTCTTCCAAAGTATCAAATTTACCTGACAATAGTTCAAGTATCAAATTTATCTAGTAACTCAGAAATTATGCTAAAGCTTTGACTAATGCTCTAGGAAAAATTACTTATTACAACACCTACCCTGTAGTGAAATTGATTTCTTAAATATTTCCAAGGAATTAATCTTGCCGGGATAAAAGAGTAATGATTTCCTATTCGTGGCAAAAGTTTATTTATCGATAACGTAATTCTAGATTATCAGAATCTTAACGATGATGTACCATTCCACAAGTCGCTCACAAAATTCGACTGCTTCTTATACTCTACCCCAAAGGTTATTCACTCGTAGAGAGATCATACCACCACGCAATGACGTGCTGTGGCGAATCGAGCGTGGAGCAGTAAGAACATTAACCTGGAGTGAAGATGGCACATTTATTACTTTGGGTTATTGGGGTCCGGGAGATTTAGTCGGTTATCCTTTATCCAAGGTAAAACCTTATCAAATAGAGTGTTTGACAAGTGTGGAAGTAAGTATTTTACCTCCCCATCTTTGGAATCAAGATATTAACACTTTAATAACCCACATCCAACAGGCAGAAGAACTTTTAAGCATAGTGCATCGAAAACCAATTTACTTACGTTTGTGGCAATTTCTAGTTTGGTTAAGTGAAAAATTTGGACGGGATGTAGAACAAGGAAAGCTGATCGACCTTAACGTTACTCATCAAGAAATGGCGGAAGTACTGAACACAACAAGAGTAACAGTGACGCGTTTGTTGCAACAGTATGAAGAAGAAGGCAATCTTTTACGGCTTAAACGCAGGTTAATCTTACGTTTACCAAATACGAGAATTGAAAGCCATGAAAAAAATACGAAAAAGTTCAAGAAGTGACTTGCATTAACAACCACTAGTTCTGGTATAATTGTTGCTGAAATATGGCTAAATTTCCAAAAAAAAATAAAATTCTTCTGCAAATTTAGCCATGATGATCCAAGTAGGTGTGGGTGAGATAAACACTAATGACAAAAACATCCTGGAAGTTGTTTAAACTTAGTCCAGTTGTATTTGCCACAACTTTATTTTTTGCTAACAGTGCCTTAGCTGGGGAAGTACAGCCGGAATTAAACCAAGAGGTAACTCCTGTTACTCAGTTGTCCCAAAATAGCAGCGAAAATAGCCTAGGCCAGGTAACGTCGGTTTCTCAGTTTTCAGATGTACAACCAACAGACTGGGCTTTCCAAGCTTTGCAGTCCTTAGTAGAGCGCTACGGATGTATTGCAGGCTACCCAAACGGCACATACCGCGGAAACCGCGCTATGACCCGCTATGAATTTGCTGCAGGTTTGAACGCTTGCTTAGAGCGAGTCAACGAACTGATAGCAACAGCAACAGCAGATTTAGTTACTAAAGAAGACCTCGCTACTTTACAGCGCTTGCAAGAGGAATTTTCTGCAGAACTGGCAACACTGCGAGGTCGTGTAGATGCTTTGGAAGCTCGCACCGCACGGTTGGAAGCAAATCAATTTTCTACCACGACGAAATTGGTAGGGGAAGCTATTTTTAATCTTGGCGGAGCTTTTGGAGACAGCAGAGCTATTCCTAGCGGTAGAACCGCTGCTAGGAGAGATGTCGATGATAATTTTACTTTCTCCGATCGCATTCGTTTGAACTTAAACAGTAGCTTTACTGGTAAAGATAGGTTGCAAATTCGCCTGCAGGCTGGCAACGTGCCGAATTTTGCCACAGCAACGGGTACGAATATGGCCCGCCTGTCGTTTGACAACAACACCAACAACAACGTTCAAATCGATAAAATTAACTACGCATTTAATATCAGCGATGCCCTTCGGGTGAAAGTAGACGCCAACAACGGTGAATTCTGGGAAAATATCAACAACTTTAATCCTGATTTTGCCAGTTCTGCTAGAGGTGCTCTTTCCCGCTACGGTCGTTTCAGTCCTATCTACCGTCAAGGTGCTGGCGGTGCAGGTATAACTGTAAACTTTCAGCCCAAAAATTCACCCGTGAACGCATCTATTGGTTACCTAGCGGGTGGGAGCAACAACGTAGCCAGCGATCCCAGCGACAAAAGAGGTTTGTTTAACGGTAACTATGCTGCACTGGGCCAGCTTGGCTTTCAATTTAACAAAGCATTTAGTTTCGGTTTGACTTACGCCCACACATACCAAAACAGTTCTGGCGGTATCAGCTTGTTTGGTGCTACAGGTAGCGGTTATGCCAACAACCCCTTTAACAATGCTGCCACTACTGCTAACCACTACGGTGCGCAAGTGAACTTCCAGGCTACTCCTAAGATAGCACTTGGTGGCTGGGTAGGTTACACTACTGCTGTAAGTGAAAGCGGTCCACGTCGCGACGCAGATATTTTCTACTGGATGGCTAATGTCGCCTTCAGAGATCTGGGTAAGGAAGGTAGCGTGCTTGGTGTTTTCTTCGGTCAACCGCCGAGGGTAACTAGAAACGATATCGCTACTCGGGAAGATAATGGCACTTCATATCATCTAGAAGCCCTTTATCGTTACCAGCTTACCGACAACATTTCTCTGACACCGGGCGTCCTAGTCATTTTCAATCCCGAGCATAACGATAGTAATGACACTATCTATGTGGGTACGCTTCGGACTACCTTCACTTTCTAAAAGTGCTGCTTTAGCCTTAGCTGTATCTATAAATTCAGAGTATCAATAGCTCGCCCAAGGGCGAGCTTTTATTAGTACAAACAGTTAACCTTAACAGTTGATTTTCACAACGGTGGGAGGGCGATCGCTACTCCAGGCCCACCAAGCGCAACTACAATGACACAAGTAAAATTCTTGCCATTTGCGGCGACGATCTTCCCCCAGTACCGGAGAACGACGATTAATCCACACTTGTACTGCTTCTAAACTGCTAGCCCCACACTTAGGGCAGCAAAATCGATCGTAAGCGTGAATGGCCTGACGAGTCCATTCTGGCGGGGTAGGAGCAAAAGCATCGAGCATCATTATCTATCAGCAGTCATTGAGACTTCTACCTTAAAATTTAATAAACAGAGCGTGGTAAATACACCAAGCATATATAAAGAAAGTTCGCCTTCTTTGTAACAAAGCGATAAATCTAACTTTCTGCAAGGCGAAAAGTTATCGTTTAACCAAGTCCAAATAGCACGTCAACTGTCGCCCCTTAGGAAATTAAACTTTTCTTTCTACCTGATATGGAGCCGAATGTTGAAATTCGTCGTTTGTTTGAGTTAATGCCAGCTTCAGGACGAATGATGGCTAAAATTATCAGCAGGCCAGAGCAGGCAAAAGTAATTGACGCTTCCTTTCCTTTGCCTTGGCAATGGGAGCGACCGATATATATTAACTTCGACCTGTGGCGTCGATTGACCAAACCGCAAAGAGATCTGTTACTGCTGCAAACCGTGAGTTGGTTAATAGCAGTGAAATGGTTTCAGCCTCACCCTTACCAAGGTATTTTACTAGTTGGTTTGTTGGGAGGATTGGTTGAATTCCTTCAGCAAGATGCAGTGGGTGTGGTAATGGCGGGCGGATTAGCTACCTTGGCAGGGTATAGAATTTGGAGTGTAAACCGCTCCCAACAGTCACAACTAAACGCCGACCTAAGCGCCATCGAAGTAGCTCAAAGACGGGGTTATTCCCAAACTGAATCTGCACAAGCACTGTTGTCTGCAATTGAAACAGTTGCTAAGTTGGAAGGACGTGCTGCTTTGAATTTTACTGAATTAATTCGCTGTCAGAACTTGCGGGCGATCGCAGGATTATCAGCAGTTGGTGTTCCCGAAGATTAGGAGTGCAAAGACGCAAGCTAATTAATCATCATTCTACTGTCGGGCAGGAAAAGGACAGTGATAGATTTTATATTTGTAACCATTGATTGCTGGTAAAGCTCGCGTGTCAGCCAAGCAACTTTTGACTGTCTCCGGTTCAGCAGCATAAAAATTCACTAACCACAAATCAACAGGGCGGGGTGAATTCTTTAAAACGTTTTCAAGAACAATAGTAGAAGTACTGGCATTTTCCTCTTGATGGGCAAGCAAAAATTGAACCGCAGGGGAAGAATGACCGTGAAGTTTAAATTCCCTTGCTACACCCATCATTTCCCCGATCTGGACGTGGGTTTTTTGAGTAGCAGCAATTAGTACCGGTACCTGGGACGTTTTTTGAATTAATTGCCTTAATAAGTCCGGACGGTAGTATTTCTGGTAACCTAAATTAAAAATGACGGTGATGGCACTTGCTAATCCCATCAACCAGATAGCTGCTACGGCTATTTTCCCGTTTACTTGCCATTTTTTCTTTTTGGGGGGAAAATGCCAACACACTGCCAAACTACCCCCGACCAGGACTATCACCGCCGGAAAGTAAACAAAGTTATAGCGAGCGCCGCGGGTGAGGTCGATACCAAGAAGATACGTAAATAAAAAAAATAATGCTACCGCTCCTACAACCACAGCAGTCAATGTCTGAGCCACAATACGTGTCTTTGTTTGTACAAGCAGTACCCGAAAACCACGTATCAAAATCGGTACTGACCAAATCAAAAATAAAAACATCACCAAACCCGAGGCAATTACTACCACAAGATGGGGAGATTCCACCGGTAGCAAACAAAGCATTGTCACCCATGCTGCCAAAGCCTGAAAAATCGGGCTAATCCAAGCGAAGCCAACACGCGAACCTTGAATCCAGTTAGTTAATTTATTACCATAGGTATTGTGGGAAAATGCTGGTATCCAAATGATAGCCGCGATCGCGGTCCCGACAGCAACTACAAAAACACGCCTGCAAAAAGAAGAGAAAAAAAGCGAATCGCTTCCCCGATCCCATTGCGTCCTGGCAACAAAAATGAAAGCAATAGCTTCGCTGCAAAGGGTCAGGATGAAGAAATAATGAGTAGCAATACCCAAAGCATTAGTGAAAATCCAGGTACCTACCAGCCATACAGGCAAGGGCATGCGGTTTTGGATGCGGCGCACAGCTACCACCAGACAGATCAGGGAAGCAATTACCCATAAAATTGCTAAGGTATAATGGCGGGCTTCTTGTGCTAAAAAAATAGCATAAGGTGAAATTGCCGCGATCGCAGCAGCTATATGACTTGCCAAACGACAGCGAAAGGTAAACCAACTCAAAGTATAAATAGCAGGAACAGATAATGCACCAAAAATAGCAGCTAGCGATCGCCCTCCCCACAAAGAAACCAAACCTCCTGAAGTAGGAAATAATTGCATCCACAAATGAGCCAGCACAAAATACAAAGGAGGGTGATTGCTTTCACTGAACAAATGCACCAATACATCTTTAATACTTGCTCCGGGTTGGGGTTGTAGTGGTTGCAACAAAACATCCACAGTGATTGGTTCATTCAACGGTACTGGCAAAAAACTATTTCCCAAGCTAAATACTAAAGTTGAAAATTCATCTGTCCAAGGTGGCTTTGCTGTTAAGTTAATTAAGCGCAAACCCATGGCGATGACTAGCCAAACCAACAACAGTAAACGGTTCAGCCAACGGGAATTTATCTTAGCTGTCATAGCTAGCTGTGCCATGTTTCATTTTCGATGTTGCCATCCTCGTCTGGGATACAATTACTAAACACAACCACTGCTTTTACTTACTTTACCTGCGTCACGCGCCAACTTAGTTTGAGGTTGACCCAAAAGTTCCAAATAGTAGCAGATGCGATCGCAATCAAGTTAGCAATATAACGGTTGTGAATAACAAAATTAAACACTAGATTTAAGACCAGCACGTTCAACATCAAGCCGGCAAGACAAATAATGTTAAATTTTAGAAATCGCTTCAGGCGCTGATGCCATTGTTGCTGCTGCAAGCTAACATCTGCAAACGTCCAAGCATCGTTCCACAAGAAATTATTAAAAATTGCCACTTCCCCAGCGATAATTTTACTACGAGTTAAAGGTAATCCTAAAGTTGTTGGATCGCTAAGCAAATACAGCACCGCCATGTCTACAAACACTCCGCTCAATCCCACCAAGCTAAAGCGGATAAATCTTCCCACAGGAAAACTTGAATGCTCTTGGCTGAATTTTCCCATCCTTCCAGTGGAAAACCGTAACCGCAACAGGTGACGAATATAATCTGCATACTGTTTCCAAGTAACTTTGCTCTCACCCCCTTGGCGCTCGCAGAAAACGTAACCAACTTCTGCTATTCGCTTAATTCGACCTCGCCCCATGACCTCCAGCAAAATCTTATACCCGATGGGATGCAATGTCACGTTGGCGATCGCGCTTCGACGTACTAGAAAATAACCGCTCATCGGATCTGAAACCCTACCCACTACTTGTGGTAGGATTATTAAACCCAATAATTGAGCTCCGCGAGACAAAAAACGCCTTTGTAAACTCCAACTGCTTACCCCTCCACCTTCAACGTGACGGCTAGCTACTGCTAAGTCCGCCCCCTGCTCGATGGCATGTAAAAGCTGTAATAATACATGGGGAGGATGTTGTAAATCACCGTCAATCACTCCTAATATTTCTCCTTTGGCGACTTGCCAACCCCGAATCACCGCTGAAGAAAGTCCCCGCTCGTGCTGGCGCCGCATTACCCGTAACTGTGGATATTCTGTCATTAACGACTGTGCTACCTTCCAAGTACCATCCGGACTGTCGTCATCTACCACAATCAATTCGTAATCGCCAGAAGGGATGACTTCATCCAAAGTTTGACTTAAAATGCCGATTAGTTTTTGAATGTTAGCAGCCTCGTTATATGTCGGCACGACTAAAGAAAAATACAACTGTTGTTTTCTTTTTTCCCCCATTCCGGAAGTTAATTCTGAAATCTGCAAAACTCCTAAAGGTTCTGGTAATAATAAACGAGATTGGTTAACACTCATGGAGCCTGATTTAGGTTGTCAAATATCGTTTTGATTATTTTTATTTAACTATCTTGATTCCTATTAGTTATGATTTTTTATTTTTATGCCCGTTCTTAATTCTGCACGCTGGGAAAATTATTACCATAATTTCTTTAAATATCCTACAAGTTTTATCCTATTTTTGCACGCTTGTGTGGAAATATTTACCTGTTTTTTTAATCTTTCCTCACACATTCATAATTTTATATCTCCAGGTAATCTTTCCATATTATTGTCTGTCAAATTCCATAATTATGCTAGCTGTTGGCAAAAATAAATCAAATTTATGAAGCAGTTTGTAGGTAAAATAAAGTAAGATTTTAGACTATTTTTCGTAAAATTTAGATGGTAGGTTCTGAAAAGTTCAGCTTGCCAAATTCCAGTAATTTTGGAAGAGCAAACGGCAAAAAATGCAGTCGGAAAATGGTAGATGAGCAAACCTCTTCCCTGCTTTTTAGTCAATTAGGTATAATAATTATATTCTAATTAAGAAATTATTAATGAAAATTTTACTAGTCAGGACAAAATAATGTGAAAAACAATACTGTAGATGCCATTATCGAGCGCGCTCTGTCAGGAAATGACATCTCTTTTGCAGAGGGAGTAGAGTTGTTAAAGCAAACCGAGCCGCAGGTGATCGCTAAAATCCGCGCCGCTGCAGACGCGTTGCGGCAAAAACAAGTCGGCGAGACTGTAACCTACGTGATCAATCGCAACATCAACTTTACAAATATCTGCGAGCAGCACTGCAGTTTTTGCGCTTTTCGGCGGGATGAAAACCAAGAGGGTGCCTACTGGTTAGATTGGAGACAAATTTTAGAAAAAACAACAGATGCAGTCCAGCGCAAGGCAACGGAAATTTGCATGCAAGGAGGTTTAAATCCCAAAGCCAAAATTAACGGCAAGTGCTTGCCATATTACCTCAAACTAGTGGAAACAATCAAGCAGGAATTTCCCCAACTGCACCTACATGCTTTTTCTCCCCAAGAAATAGAATTTATAGCCAGAAGCGACGGACTGAAGTATGCAGAAGTTATAAAGGCTTTGCGCGACGCCGGTGTAGGTTCAATACCAGGAACAGCAGCTGAAATTTTAGACGATAAAGTACGGCAGATTTTGTGTCCCGAGAAAATAGACACGGCCACCTGGTTAGAAATTGTCAGCACCGCCCATAAATTGGGTTTGCATACCACCAGTACCATGCTATCGGGACACATAGAAACACCAGAGCAACAAATAGGACATTTAGAAAAATTGCGATCGCTGCAAAAGACCGCCATTAATCAGGAATATCCAGCCCGAATTACAGAGTTTATTTTATTGCCATTTGTTGGTCAACAAGCACCAAAGCCATTACGCCGCCGTGTGGGACGCGATCAACCCGTATTAAGCGACGCACTTTTACTCACAGCTGTAGCGAGAATTTACCTAGGAAAATGGATTCCCAATCACCAACCCAGCTGGGTCAAGCTAGGACTTGCAGGTGCGACGGAAGCCTTAAATTGGGGTTGTAACGACATTGGGGGTACGTTAATGGAAGAACACATCACTACTATGGCTGGTGCCATAGGCGGTACAGCTATGGAAGTGGAAACCTTGCAAGCAGCGATCGCTTCCTTAGGAAGACCTTATCAACAAAGAGATACTCTTTATCAGCCTGTTTCACCCAAACAAGATCAAGCCAGCAATAGCTCTGTTAGGCCGCTTTGTTGTCAAAATTAGTATTGGTGATATCTTGGCTTTTTGTGTTCCCTCCTCCAGAATGATCCCCAAGATACCAATCCAAGATAGGATGGACGTTGATTTACGTATTTTGTCACATCATGCTTATGAAGCGCTATTGGTCACGTTTGCTTGCTTTAGTTTTAGTTGCAGTTATTGGTTTAATCGGTTGTTCTGGCAGTCCGGATGGATTAAGTGGAGATTATCGCCAAGATACCTTGAGTGTAATTAATACTTTGAGACATGCTTTAGAGCTGCCAGATAACTCACCAGAAAAAGGAGCAGCACAAGCACAAGCGCGTCAAAAAATAAACACCTTTGCAGCTCGCTACCAACGGGATAGTTCTGTTACTGGTCTTGCTTCCTTTACAACCATGCGAACCGCCCTTAATTCCCTAGCCGGACACTACAGTTCTTACCCTAACCGTCCTGTTCCCAAGAAAATGAAAGAGCGCCTGGAAATGGAGTTCGAGCAAGTTGAAGCAGCACTGAAGCGCGGCGCCTAGAAATTTAGGAAGCAAACTTAAAAGTCCATAGTTAAGCCATCCATAGATTAAAGCTATGGACTTTTAACTATGGGGTAGCTATTGACTGGGATCTATAGTTATTATTGTTAAATTTTATGCTTAATTCACCTCTGTGATAGTACTGTATTGATATTGCCAACTAAATTAGCCACAACCACGTAGGGCATTTAACCTTTATCCTTTGTGACTTCAGGAAATAGTAAAATGCGGCAACAGAAATAGAAATTTGGCAGTCTGCAAAAGCAGACCCCTGTAAAGCCTCTCGCCGAATCTGTTGCGGGTAAGACCTTGTGTGGTTTTGTGATTATACCTCTACGTATGCACGAACTTTCCTCGAAAATTGCAAAATTAATACTATTTCGCCTAAGTATTATTACTACAATAGCCAGTAGTGCTTTATTGGTACTTGATTTGAAAAGTCTACCAGCACGGGCACAAGTAAATTCCTTTTGTCAATTATCAGCAGCAGAAGCACGAGAAAAAGAAAACTTACGTTTATCGGCGCTGCAAGGAAATCAACAAGCTCAAAACAGCTATCGGCAACTGCTACAAAAACACGCACAAATTTTGCAAGAATGTCGTGCTCGCAACTGGCCTCAAGTTCAGGCAATTTGGTTGCGCTTGTATCCCTGCGATGTCAAACCAGGAGAAATCGATCGCATCCTGGATCGGATTGTCAACCGGGGCTACAATCAAGTTTATGTGGAAGCTTTTTACGACGGGCAGGTACTGTTACCCGCGGCAAACAATCCCACCATCTGGCCTTCTGTAGTTAGGACACCGGGAACAGAGACCACTGACCTGCTATTAACAGCAATTCAAAAAGGGCGGGAACGAGGTCTAAAAGTCTACGCCTGGGTATTTACGACTAATTTTGGTTATACCTACGCTTTGCGTCGCGATAGAGAAAAAGCGATCGCCCGCAACGGCAAGGGTCAAACAAGCTTGTACGTTGTAGATAATGCTTCGCAAGTATTTATAGATCCCTATAACTTGCAAGCTAAACGCGACTATTACCAAATGATACAAGAAATTGTGCGCCGTCGTCCGGACGGGATTTTATTCGACTACGTGCGCTATCCCCGCCAAACCGGAGCTAACTCTGTTGCCACCAAGGTAACAGACTTGTGGCTGTATGGCGAAGCTGCTCAACAAGCTTTATTTCAAAGAGCAGAGAATCACAAAGGACTAGAATTAATTCGGCGCTTTTTGAGTAAAGGATATATCACAACCACAGACATAGCAGAAGTTGATAAACTTTATCCTCAGGAAGGAGAACCCCTGTGGCAAGGTCGCAGAATACCACCTCTAGAGCAAAAAGCAATCTTGCCTTTAGAACAAAGACAACCACAACTGCAACTAGAATTGTGGTATTTGGCTGTTGCCCACGCCATGCAAGGTATTTTAGACTTTTTGAATTTAGCAATTTATCCTGCCCAGCAAATTGGAATTCCCGCAGGGGTAGTTTTTTTTCCTGATGGCAATCTTAACATCGGCAAAGGTTTTGACTCGCGCTTGCAACCCTGGGATAGATTTCCTAGTTTTTTAGAGTGGCATCCCATGTCCTACGCCAACTGCGGTAATATCACCTGTATCGTCCAACAAGTACAACGAGTATTAAGCATGGCAAAACCCGGTACGCAGGTAATTCCAGCCCTCGCCGGACAGTGGGGTAAATCCTTCAACGGTCGTCCTCCCTTAGAGGTGCAAATGCAGGCACTTCGCCAATTTGCATCCCGCATCAAGGGAGTAAGCCATTTTGCCTATTCCTGGCAAGACCCCGAATACGATAGCGATCGCAAATTTTGTCGCGCTTTATAAATCTGTGCTCGGTAAATCCTTCTACCAGGAAGTACAAATGCGCGCATTGGTAAGTTTCGTGCGTGCATTTTTTCTGCGACACTAGCCTGGCTGGGTGCGTATCTCTACGAGAAGCCGCACCTCGGGCGTCTGGTGCGCGCAAAAAAGAGCAGGTACAAAACCCGCTCTGCAATAACGTGCCATTTATTTTGCTGTGCACTACCTTAATCTGAGTCCTTCTCCAACAGCAGGAGCGTGAAAGGAGACCGCAGTTCCTTTTTCTCCAGCTAGTGTCGGTACAGCATCTCGCAATTTTTCAGTCAGCTCAACTGTAGTAGCATCGTACACCTGAGTCAAAATCTTGGGATATAAACCAATCCCGATCACTGGTACTAACAAGCAGGCGATAATAAAAATTTCCCGCGGTTCAGCATCGATCAGTTTTTGGTGAGCAATCAATTCCTTGTTCTCTTCACCGTAGAAGATTTCCCGCAGCATCGACAGCAGGTAGATAGGAGTGAGAATTACTCCGACTGCCATCAAGAAAACAACAATAATTTTGAAAGTGGGGCTGTAGGCGTCGCTGGTGGAAAACCCCACAAATACCATTAGTTCTGCAACAAAACCACTCATTCCCGGTAAAGCTAAAGACGCCAGAGAGCAAGCCGTCCACATGGCGAAAATCTTACCCATTTTTTTACCAACGCCACCCATTTCATCCAACATCAAGGTGTGGGTGCGATCGTAAGTTGCGCCTACCAAAAAGAACAAACTAGCTCCTATCAAACCGTGGGATACCATTTGCAGCATTGCCCCATTCAAGCCTAAATCGGTAAAGGAAGCAATACCAATAGTGACAAAGCCCATGTGGGAGATAGAAGAATAGGCGATTTTCCGCTTCAGGTTGCGCTGAGCAAAGGAGGTGAGGGCAGCATAGATAATGTTAACTACCCCTAAAATCACTAAAACCGGAGCAAAGTAAGCATGAGCGTCGGGAAGCATACCAGCATTCATGCGAATTAAGGCATAACCGCCCATTTTTAAGAGAATACCAGCCAGTAACATGTGCACGGGCGCTGTGGCTTCCCCGTGAGCATCCGGTAACCAGGTATGAAGTGGAAAGATAGGCAACTTGACTGCATAAGCAATTAAAAAAGCGCCGTAAAGCCACAGTTGCAAATTTAGAGGGTAATGTTTGGCAGCAAGCGATCGCATGTCAAAGGTAACGGTATCGCCATAAAAGGCCATCGCTAAGCCAGCTACCAAAATGAACAGCGAACCACCAGCGGTGTACAAAATAAACTTGGTTGCCGCGTATTGCCGCTTTTTACCTCCCCAAATTGCCAACAGCAGATAAACCGGAATTAATTCTAACTCCCAGACCAGGAAAAACAGCAGCATATCCTGGACAGCGAACACGGCAATTTGGCCGCCATACATCGCCAGCATCAAAAAGTAAAATAGCTTCGGCTTGAGCGTTACGGGCCAAGCTGCTAAAATTGCCAGCGTTGTAATAAATCCAGTCAAAATAATTAAGGGCATGGACAAGCCATCTGCCCCTACCGACCAGTTTAAATCTAGCTGGGGAACCCAGGCGTAACTCTCAAACAACTGCAAATTAGGATTGGAAATGTCATATCCCGTGTAAAAAGCAGTAACAATCAAAGCAAAGTCTATCAGTCCGATAATCAGAGCGTACCAACGCACTGTTTTGCCGTCTTTATCCGGGATAATGGGAATTAGCAGCGAGGCTGCTATGGGTAACAGAATAATTGTGGTCAGCCAAGGAAAATTAGCCGTATTCATTGAAGTCGCTTGTGATGTAAGGGCTGAGGCTACTAGCTATTAATTAGCAGTTTTTTGACGATGGGATCTTCATTTATTAGGTTGATTTAACAAAAAGCGAAAAAGATAAAGACAGGTAAATAACATGGATTTACCTGCCCTCCCAGTCATAGTACACACTTGTTGTCGAGCAATCAAACTTAGACGAGATAGCAATTATCCGCTCCTCTGGTTAACTTTAAGTCACACCAAAGAAAATTACCAAGCCCAAGACTGCTGCAAATACAATCAAGGCATAGAATTGAGCGCGACCGTTCTCGAAGTATTTCAAGCCTTCACCACTAATTAAGGTGAAAAAACCTGTAAGGTTGACAGCACCGTCGACAACGCGGTAGTCAACTTCCATCACTTGTCGGGCTAAACGACGCGAACCAAGAACAAACACGTGGTGGTAAATGTCATCAAAGTACCATTTATTGACAGACAGCTGGTAAAGTGGTTTGATTTGGTTTGCGATCGCCACCGGGTTAATTTTACCCCACAGATACATCAAGCAAGCTAGTGCAATTCCGATTAAGGAAATTCCAACGGAAGCACCTGCCATCACGTAAAATTCCTGTAGGTTTACCTCTGCAGCTTTGGTCAGAACTTCCTCGAGGCTTTCGTTCGGGGGATAGATAAACTGTTCAAAGTAGTTACCAAAAGGTGTACCCACCAAGCCAATCAACACTGAAGGAATAGCCAGCAGCACTAAAGGCAAAGTCATGGTCCAAGGTGACTCATGCGGATATTCACTTTTGCTGTGACCGTGGTCGCCATCCTCACTACTACTACTGCTGCTGTGGTGTTGGCGTGCTTGTAGTTCTCCTTTGGTCATTGCACCGGGACCAAAAGCAGGAGTTGGTTCAAAACCCGTAACAATTGCCATGCCAATGGGTGATTTGAGTTTCTCCCACAAATAAGTTTTATTGCCCCGAAATTGACCTTCAAAGGTGATGAAGTACATCCGGAACATATAGAAGGCAGTAATTCCGGCTGTTAGCCAACCTACACCCCACAACAGCGGGTTGGAAGCAAACGCAGCTGAGAGAATTTCATCTTTTGACCAAAATCCGGCAAAAGGCGGGATTCCAGCAATTGCCAAGCAGCCGATGAAAAAGGTAATTGCCGTGATGGGCATAAATTTGCGCAGTCCACCCATTAACCGCATATCCTGTGCTAGGTCGGGGTCGTGACCGACGACTGCTTCCATACCGTGAATTACCGAACCCGAGCCCAAAAATAGCATCGCCTTAAAGTAGGCGTGGGTCATCAAGTGGAAAAGTCCAGCCGAATAGGCGCCTGTCCCCATGGCCATGACCATGTAACCTAGTTGAGAAATGGTGGAGTAAGCCAAACCTTTTTTGATGTCGTTTTGGGTAATTGCAATTGTTGCCCCCAAAAAAGCCGTAAACGCGCCGGTGTAGGCAATTGTGTTCATTGCGGCCGGGACGTGTTCGAACACCGGATACATGCGGGCGATCAAAAAGACGCCTGCTGCTACCATTGTCGCGGCGTGAATCAAGGCGGAGATTGGCGTGGGACCTTCCATGGCATCTGGTAGCCACACGTGCAGGGGGAATTGGGCTGATTTGGCTACTGGACCCAGGAAGACTAAAATTGCAAACAAAGCTGCTAGTACATTGCTCAGAGAACCTGCCTGCACCAGTTGGGCAAGGCGATCGCCCATAATTTGAAAATCAAAACTTCCCGTTGCCCAGAACAGTCCAAGAATGCCCAAAAGCAAGCCAAAGTCACCAACACGGTTGGTCACGAATGCTTTTTGTGCTGCATCTGCTGCTGATTTGCGATCGTACCAAAAACCAACTAGCAGGTAAGAACACATTCCTACTAGTTCCCAGAAGATGTAAATTTGTACCAAGTTGGGACTGACTACCAAGCCCAACATTGAGGAGCCAAACAAGCTGAGATAGGCATAGAACCGGACATAGCCAGGATCCTGCGCCATGTAGCCATCCGTATAAACCATTACTAGGAAAGCTACTGTTGTCACAACCACCAGCATTAAGGCTGTCAGGTGGTCAACAGTATAGCCCATACTCAGGTGAAAATTGCCAGCAGCTGCCCATTCCAGGGTGCGCGTGTAAGGGGCGTGTCCTTGCAATTGACTCCACAATACGGCAAACGACAGACCCATCGCCACTCCCATCAGGGAAATAATCAGCGCGGCGTTAAGCTGTCGCAGGCTGTTTGTCACCTGATTGAAAGAGATTAATCCCAGCCCAACCAACATTGCCCCTAAAAGGGGTAATACCGGAATCAGCCAGGCATATTGATAGATTGCTTCCATCACTGACGCCTACTTTTAGAATGCTTGAGGAAAAAGGATGAAGGCTAAAAGGTTAAGCATAAAAAATGTGCAAGTTTGGATGCCACTGTTAAGATTGCTTGCTTGCCCACTTTCACACTTGTTGTTGCTCTTGAATTTTAATTTCCAACTGCAGTCAAAGCCTCTCCAGTAGCTGGCAACCAGACATCGATTCATACTTCAACCTTTATACTTCAGCCTTTAGTTAACTAACTTGTTGGATCTGTTAATAATTGTGACACACACGCTTGAGGATAAAATACCCCACCCGATACTGATTGGGTAGGGTAATTAAACATGGTTTTATATTTTTGCTTTTTTCCACAGGCGGAAGTCAAGATTTTTCAGCCAAAAGTTTCGCCACTTTTAACTTTAATTTACCAGTTCTGCACAAACATCCAAGACTGACTCTGCTTGCTGTTAACTCTTGACTATTGACTATTTTTATGCTAAACGATACCCAACCTTCGCTGTTTGAGGACTGCTGTAAGCCTTAAGGTAGCTGCCGTAACTCAGTTTTATTTCTTCTAGGGCCTGAAGTAAATCTTCACGCCTGCGAAAACCTTCCAAACGGTGCCTAACAACACCGTTTTCCAGCAACAGTAATGTTGGCAATGATTTTAGTCGATATGTGGTGGACAATTTAAAATTGTCATCTGCATTAATGCTGACTAACTTAATTTGCTCGCCGCATTGCGCTTGAAATTGTAATAACAAAGGATGAATGATGCGGCACAAGCCACACCAAGGAGCTTCAAAGTTTACCAAAACAGGAATCGGAGATTCTAAAACTTCTTGATTAAACGTCCGCTCACTAACCGACAAAACCATGATGCCTCTAAACTTATAGGGTTTTCATATCCAACTAACAACCGGCAGGAGGGTAGGAAAACTAAGTAACTGCCGATGGGTGTTTTCAGGGCATAAACAGACATACAAAAATCTCAGCCAGCATGAAATTTTGGCTGGATGGCATTGATGAAAAGACCAACACATCAGTGACAGCAGCATTTTAGGATTTTGAACCTATGTTTGCTTCTGTTGGGATGGGAAGGAAAATTAAACGCTCGGTGCCATTTACTCCCAAAATTAACAGATAACCAGCAACTACCAATTCGAATTCTCAAATAAATCGCTCCCACCCTCGCTGACAGCTATTTCAATTCATCCTACATTGATTTGGTAGTAACTGGCGAGCCAAAAATAGCTTGCTATTTTTTAGCCTCTGCTGCCCGACCCCCTTGTCGGTCACTCGCTGTCAGGTTGTTTTCACCTGAATCACCATTGTACCTTACTAGTTACCGCCAACAAAAGAGGATGGAACCACCACAACAGCAACACAAAGACGGTAACTCCCAAGTAGGCAGGACGAAGAAATTCTCGCCACTCCAAAAATTGGCGTCCATCTAGAATAGCTGCAAAAGGAATAATACTCGTGCGTTGCTTGAGTTTGGCAAAAGCCTCGCCGTAACGCCAGTTCAAACGGCGATCGCCATGCCATGCTCCAAATAAATGGTGTAAAATCAAGCCTGCAGAAGTAACAAGGGCAAAAGTAGTACCCAGCCACAAAGTATGAGCTACACACCAAATTACCTGCCCAACCATTTGTGGATGGCGGGTAATACGAATGATTCCTGTTTCGTAAAGATGGACCTGCGGTTTGGTGATAGCAGCAATTTCTAGTAGATTGAAAGTAGCAGGATATAAAAATAAAAAAGATATCGCTGACAAAATCCAAACTAACGTCCCAATTCCAGGTACGTTTTGCACGTACCAAAGTTGCAAGCCATCATAGCGGTGATTGCAAAAATAGATAATCAAGATTGCAGCAAAAGGTAGACTGACCAACGCAAATATAATGCGATAAAGTCGTGCCCCAATGCGCTTTTCTGCCCAAGGGCGCAAAGCTGCTCCTCCGCTATGAGCAACAGCAAAGCCAAGCTGCAATCCCAGCATGATGAAATGACTTGTAGTTAACCACGGTGGCAGCATCATAAACATAGGTGAACTAACTTAAAGCAAGCTGAATTCAGTACAATCAATACCACAAAGTATTCAAAGGGGGACTTGAATCAAGATGTTTTGTCACTGTCTTTTGCGAAGAAAGCCTCCAAGTTTAAGATGCAATAAATTACGCCTTGCCAGAATACTATGAAATGCTGGTTTGTTGCTAATGCCGCTCCTTTCTTGTTTGTGGGTTAAGCCTTATGTCTGACCTTCCTTTCACATTAGATCAGTTACGTATTCTGAAAGCGATCGCCGTAGAAGGGAGCTTCAAGCGTGCTGCTGATAGCCTCTACGTCTCCCAACCCGCCGTTAGCTTACAGGTACAAAACCTGGAACGACAACTAGATGTCCCCTTATTCGACCGTGGAGGACGCCGCGCCCAATTAACCGAAGCAGGACATCTACTCCTAAGCTATGGAGAAAAAATCCTCAGTCTGTGCCAGGAAACCTGTCGCGCCATCGAGGATCTGCAAAATCTTCAAGGCGGTACCTTAATTGTCGGAGCTTCTCAAACCACAGGCACTTATCTTTTGCCTCGGATGATCGGCTTGTTCAGACAAAAATACGCGGATGTGGCAGTGCAGCTGCACGTCCACTCTACCCGTCGAACTGCCTGGAGTGTAGTGAACGGACAAGTGGATCTGGCAATCATCGGCGGCGAAATCCCTGCTGAGTTGGCAGAATCTTTGGAAATCATTCCCTATGCCGAAGATGAATTAGCTCTGATTCTACCTGTGTTCCATCCCTTTACCAAACTTGAAACCATTCAAAAAGAAGACCTATATAAACTGCAATTCATAGCCCTTGATTCGCAATCGACAATCCGCAAGGTCATAGACCAGGTTTTAGCACGCCACGATATCGATACACGGCGTTTGAAAGTGGAAATGGAACTCAATTCTATAGAAGCAATTAAAAATGCTGTGCAATCTGGCTTGGGAGCTGCCTTTGTCTCTACCTCCGCAATTGCTAAAGAATTGCAAATGGGTATACTCCACTGTGCTCCCATTGAAGGTGTCACGGTCAAGCGAACGCTATGGCTGATTTTTAACCCCAATCGCTATCGCTCCAAGGCAGCAGAAGCTTTTAGCCGAGAAATTCTACCTCAGTTTGCTGCCCCAGGATGGAATATCGACGTGTTAAAATCGTCACACCATCACAGAAACATAGCCATCAATACAACCGTAGATACAGACACGTCATCCCCAACTGACGAAAGTTAAAATTTGATCGTTGGTCATTTCATAAGGAGCTAGCGCCGTGGTGAGGCAAGCCCGCAACAACAGGGAGTTCCTCCCCCAGCCTCCTTACCCCTAATTTCTAGAGGAACCCCAAGCCCCAAACAAGGGGTGCTAAAGGCAGGGTGCGATCGCCAAAAAACCTAAGCTGCAGACGCCTTCTCGGTCGTTTTCCCTCAGGATGTTCATTGGCGTTCGCAAACTATTAAAAAATGTGGACCATTAACTATTAACTAGGGACTACAGACTACAAAAAATATGGAAATTTACTGCACTCGTCCCGGTTGCCCCCATCCGCAAAACTATTTCCGAGATCTAGACGACCACTCCACCCTCAGAACAGTGCAGCAAAAATACTGTACCAGTTGCGGTATGCCTCTGATTTTAGCCGTTCGCTATCTACCAACAAAGTTGCTGGGGCGTGGAGGCTTTGGAGCAGCTTTTTTAGCACGCGATCGCTATACCCCCGGAATGCGTCCGTGCGTGGTCAAACAATTCCAACCTGCTGGCAATTTAACCCCTACCCAACTACAACTAGCCCAAGATTTATTTGAGCGAGAAGCAGCAGTTCTAGAACAAATAGGTACCCAACACGAGCAAATACCCGATCTGTACGCTTTTTTCCCAGTCGTAGTTCCTAGCTTGCTACAGCCACAAAAGCAGGAGCAATTTTTTTACATTGTCCAAGAATACATCGACGGACAAAATCTCGATCAGGAATTAGCCCAAAAAGGCAAGTTTTCGGAAACGGAAGTACTGGAAGTATTGCAAGAAATATTGAAGATATTACAATTTGTTCACCACAAAGGCATCATTCACAGAGATATCAAACCTTCCAACATTATGCGCCATCGCAATGGCAAACTCTATTTGTTAGATTTCGGTGCAGTCAAGCAAGTAGCTAATGTCCCTTCCCAAGAAAAAACCGCCTCCACAGGAATTTATTCTCTGGGCTTTGCACCACCAGAACAAATGTCCGGAGGACAAATATTCCCATCAACAGATTTATACGCCTTGGCAGTGACGGCAGTGACGTTGCTCACGGGTGAAAAAAACGTCACCCAGCTTTTTGATGTCTGCAGCAACCAATGGAAGTGGCGCGATCGCGCTGCGGTTAGCCCCCATTTGGCTAATGTTCTCGACAAAATGCTTTCACCTGCTGTCAACCAACGCTTTCAATCCGCCCAGGAAGTTTTAGATGCTCTCAATGCACCGCTACAACAGGTTCTACCCCCAAAACTCCACCAAAAACACAAACTACAATCACCCCAGCAACACCCACCCTTCTCTGTTTGGGAAATTTTAGCCAGTGCAGGATTTAGCGGTGCTGAAGGTGCCTTGCTCGCCATTGCCCTTTACAGTTTATCTTCATCTCCCATCATCACGCTCCTTACATCGGCATTTTTCTTAGGAATACTCATTTTTGCCCAAACCCGACGCTGGATTGAAAAATGGGATCTGTTAATTATTCCCACTATTACTTTAGCCATTATTTTTTTTATCCCCCTCTTGCATGCAGGTCTTACCTTTGAGCAAACTATTATTTTATCCTCTGGTGCCGGATTAATAGCAATTGCAGTTACAGCCCTATTTCGTCTGGTTTATAAATTATTATCTTTAATTTTTTAAAAAAAATTCTCGATTGGATTTATATATGTCCGCTAAAAATGAAACTACTATTTTCTTTTTATCTCTATTAATTACGTTGGGGTTGCTAGGGATTGGAATTTGGTGGTTGAAAGACAAAATTTGGTTAAAAACAACTAATAATCAAGAGCTTCAAGAGCGCATTAGTTTTGGAGAAAAATCTTTTCTCAAAAGTAATTCTGTTGCCAAAAAAGAAGCTATAGCAGCACTAAAGGCAGGTAATTTTCCCCAAGCAGTTTCTAATCTGGAAACAGCACTGCAATTGCAAAAAAATGATCCAGAAGCATTGATATTTCTCAATAACGCTCGCATCGGCTCCAAAAAAAGCTACGCGATCGCCACCTGCTTACCTCTGGGTACCGATGTGAATGGTTCTTTAGAAATTTTACGCGGAATTGCCCAAGCCCAAAACGAAATTAATGCTGCTGGAGGAATTAAAGGAATACCACTAAAAGTAGGAATAGCAAATGATGATAACAATCCAGAGATTGCCAAACAAATTGCCAAAGTTTTAGTCGAAAATGAGCAAATACTAGGCGTAGTGGGACATTTCACCAGCGACGTTACCTTAGCAGCAGGAACTGTTTATACCTCTGGAAAACTGGTAGCCATTTCTCCTACAAGTACTTCTGTAAAAATTTCTAACTTTAGCCCTTACGTTTTTCGCACAGTTCCCAACGATTTTATAGCAGCGCGAGCTTTAGCCAAGTACATGGTAGAAAATTTACGACAAAAAAATGTCGCAGTTTTCTTCAATAGTGAAAGTGGCTATAGCCAATCCTTAAAATCTGAGTTTGTTTCCTCAGTTTCTTTAGAAGGTGGACAAGTTTTCAATGAATTTGATTTTTCTCAACCGGATTTTAGTGCTGCCAAAAGCGTGGATCAAGCAGCAAAAGAAGGCGCAAAAGTCTTAATGTTAGCTTCTGATACCAATACTTTAGATAAAGCACTGCAAGTAGTGCAATTAAACCAAAAACGTTTCCATCTTTTGGCGGGGGATGACGTTTATACCCTTAAAACCCTAGAAATAGGACGAGAACAAGCAGCAGGAATGGTGTTGGCTGTTGCTTGGCATATAGATGCTTTTCCTAAATCCAATTTTCTCCGTCAATCCCGGAAATTATGGGGTGCTGATGTCAGCTGGCGCACGGCTTTAAGTTATGATGCCACCATCGCTTTGATTGAAGCATTAAAAATTAACCCCACGCGTGCGGGTGTGCAAAAAGCCCTGCTTGCACCCAACTTTTCCCCCACAGGCGCTTCTGGTTCCATCCGGTTTTTGCTCTCAGGCGATCGCAATGCTTTCGTCCAACTTGTCAAAATTATCCCTAGAAATCCTTCTCGCTCTGGTACTGGGTTTGACTTTGTGCCAATTTCACTTTTAGCTGCTAAAAAATCCTTCAATTAACCAGTTCTTAACTTCCATATATTAAATTGATTGGAATCATTGCTTCATATCAAAAAATATTAACAACTGTGATGTCTAAAAAAAATGAAACTGTAGTTTTAGTTTTAACTTTGATCGTTACTTTCGGATTAACGAGCAGTATATTTTTTTGGTTAATAAAGAATTCTGGTATTAAATTATTCAGCCTTAACAACTCATCTCAAACGCTTAAACAACCCAGTAGCATTAATACTTTTGCTGAAGTTACTAACGTACCTTCAGGCTTATTTAACTACGGTGGTAGCACAACTTGGGCGCCCATTCGTAAAGAAGTCGATCCAATAATTCAAACTGTCTTCCCCCAATTTCAGCTCCGCTATACAGATCCAACCACTGGCGCTCCTGGTTCCGGAAGTGGAATTAAGATGCTGTTAAACAATCAGCTTGCGTTTTCTCAGTCATCACGCCCAATTAAAGATGAGGAATTGAAACAAGCGCAACAGCGGGGTTTCACCCTGCAAGAAATTCCAGTAGCAATTGATGGTATTGCAATTGCAGTTCATCCAAATCTTAGTATTTCCGGTTTAACTCTTTCCCAACTCAAAGATATCTACACTGGTAAGGTAATCAATTGGCAAAATTTAGGCGGACCGAATTTAAAAATCAGACCTTATTCTCGCCGTCAACAAGAGGGAGGCACTGTAGAATTTTTTGATGAAAATGTTTTAGAACAAGCAAAGTTTGGCGCTAACGTCAAATTTATCTCCACTACAACCCAAGCTTTAAGAGAAGTAGCCAAAAATCCTGGAAGTATTTACTACGCTTCCGCTGCCGAAATTATCGGACAGTGCGGAGTTAAGCCTTTACCATTGGGACGCAAAAGCGATCGCTTGGTTCCTCCTTATCAAGAACCTTTTATTCCTCCTTCTCAATGTCCGCAAAAACGCAACCAACTTAATACAGCTGCTTTTAAAAGCGGCGAATATCCCATTACTCGGAGATTATTCGTCATTGTTAAACAAAATCACCAAAGCGACCAGCAAGCAGGAGAAGCTTACGCTAACTTGCTCCTCACTTCTCAAGGCCAAGAATTAATTTCCAGAGCTGGATTTATTAGAATTCGCTAATTGTTTTAGTTGATGGACAATAATTATTAGTTTGAGTTATTTTTTTACAGTCTAAAAATATCAATTAATACTTAGGTTTCTTTCTATGACCCAAAAAAAAGAAACACCAATTTTAGTATTATCCTTGTTAATTACGTTAGGAATTCTCGCTGCTGGTTTTTGGTGGTTTACAAGAAAAACTGACTTGAATTTACATCTGCTTTCCAAATTTCCATCGACTAACTCTAGTCGCGATTTTAGCAAATTAGAGCCCCATGGGAAAACTTTTGCTTCTGTACCAAATGTACCCATAGGAACGTTTAATTACGGAGGAAGCACTTCTTGGGCTCCAATTCGACTTACTGTTGACACCGCAATACAAGCGGCGCGACCAGAGTTTCAGTTGCGATATGTAGAACCTAACAACGCAGCTCCTGGTTCTGGTACCGGCATCCAAGCTTTAATTGACGGTAAACTAGCATTTGCCCAATCCTCTCGACCAATCTTGGATGAAGAGTTAGCTCGTGCTCGACAGCGTGGATTTAGCCTACAACAAATTCCTGTAGCGATCGACGGTTTAGCAGTAGCAGTAAATCCCAATCTTTATATTCCAGGACTAACAACAGAGCAGTTGAAGTCGATTTACACTGGCAAAACTACAAACTGGAGTCAGCTGGGAGGTCCAAACATTCCTATCAAAGCATATTCCCGTCACCTTAGCGACGGGGGTACAGTAGAGCTATTTTGGCAAGAAATCCTAGGCGGTCAACCTTTCGGAGCGAATGTAGAGTTTGTTTCTACTACCACCCAAGCTTTACAAAAAGTGGCTGCTAATGTTGGTGGCATATACTACGCTTCAGCTCCTGAAGTCGTACCCCAATGTT
The DNA here is from genome assembly GCA_000332255.1 of cyanobacterium PCC 7702. GTDB lineage: Bacteria > Cyanobacteriota > Cyanobacteriia > Cyanobacteriales > Nostocaceae > Chlorogloeopsis. The sequence continues at coordinate 2,269,833 of KB235926.1, forward strand.
CAATCAAGCCCTTGCCGTTGGGGCGAACGCAAGGGGAATATGTTCCTCCCTACCAAGAGCCATTTGTTCTCCCTTCTGAATGTCCTGGTAAGCGGAACCGATTGAACATTGAGGTTTTCCAGTCAGGAAAATACCCTATCACCCGCAATCTGTTTGTGGTGGTCAAACAGAATGCTCAACCACAAGAGCAAGCGGGTATTGCTTATGCCAATTTACTGCTGACCGAACAGGGACAAGAACTTATTTCCAAAACTGGGTTTGTCAAAATTCGCTGACACCTGTAACGAGCCAGATACCCGTGAAACCTTGCATCTTTTGCCAATAGCTAGCTAGTTGTGCGGGTGCTTCTCCTTTATTAGGGTAATTTGCACCTTGCCTGTAGCAAGACAACTTTTGCTCGGAACCAGGGCGATCGCGCTTTAGCTAGCTCTATTAATCGACTCTGCTGGCAAGCAAATTAAATTATCCCCTTGAGTCAGGATTAAGCCACGTTGACGCAATTTGCCCATCAAGCGAGTGACAGTGACACGAGTCGAACCAATGGCACTACCGATTTGGGCATGAGTGAGGGGGAAGGGCAAACAATAGCCACGAATGACTTCGGGGTCGGTTTCGCTCATGGCCGGCTCCCCATACTCCTCTATCAACAATGTGAGGAATCCTAAGAGTCGATCAATTGTGCGTCGTTGTCCTAAAGCACTGAGCCACAGCAGTTTTCGCTGGTGCTGATACCTGAAGGCATCCATAACTTCACGACGGAAGTGAGGCCAGTTGTCTAAGTCATGCCAGTACATCCACAGCACCGCTGTTTGATCGACATGAGCGTAGGCTTGCAGGGTGAACGGTGACTGGGCAACAATTTCAAATGGCTGTCCTGCACCAACAAACCCCAAGAAAGCTTCTTCTGGCGTTCTGTTGATACGCCGAGACGTTAGCTGACTGGCTGTAGCACTTACTTGGGCTGTTCCTACCATACGGATCGCACCCCTTTGCACCAAATATAGCAATCCAGGTCGGGCTGGAATGCGCTCATCTTTGCTGAAGGTGCGGCAGCGGTAGTGTTCCTGAGCCCAATCAAGAATCCGTTGCCAAGTTAGAAAAGGCCGTGATGCCTCAGAAAAAGAGGATGGAGATTGCATAGGTAACAAAGAGCGTTCGGCTGAAGACAAAGACGTCATAAATAAGGTGCAAGGAGTGTCTTCGTTGTTGGCAAGTCAGGCTTAACACCTAACAGTGCCAGCCATTGAAAAGGTAGAAACTCGAGCTTCTACTTTGTTGTATACTTCTTACTGTACAATGATTGTAGTAAAATTTACTCCGTTTCAAAAAAAATTTGCACAATTCTAATTTTTCTTTTTTGAGATTAAACTTCTATCTAAAGATAGATGACAGAAAATTAAAATTTATTAATTAGCGAGTGGAAAATGTATAGTAGGTGGACAAGAAACTGCTAGTTAACAATTATACAGCAATTAAGCAGCTTGTATATAGTTATTTGATGAGTGCCTTGAGTATTTATACTAGTAACTCTCAGATCCCATGCACATTAAATAATAAATTTCCTCTATCCAAAGCTAGAGACGATAGGAAGATATCATACATCACAGGTATAGCGTTAAAGCTATCGAAATATGAGAATCTACCAGCAATGGAAATAGCCAACGCTATTGCCTGTGATCTATCAACAAAATTTCCCGAGGTTTTGAACGTTTGGATTGCTTCACCTGGTTGGGTTTATTTAGAAGTAGCTCATACTGTTGTTGCTGCTTGGTTACAAAGGCTGGTAGGACCAGAATTGTTCGAGCGTGCAGCTGTTCGCAAGACCGAGCAACTATCAACAATCGCCGATTCCCAATTTTCCGTGTTTTATGTTCAATATACTCACGCACGCTGCTGTTCGTTAATGCGGTTAGCTCAACAAGAAAAATTATTGCTTGCTATTGACGCCATACCTTGGCTAAACGAGAAGCAAAAACTGCGGCTAAATCACGATGCTGAGCTTCGTCTGCTCGGGAAACTAGTACAAGCTACAGATGAAGAATCAGAATGTTCGGTTTTTGGGAATGAATTCAGGTGGGAAAAAAGAGCATTTTGTTTAAGTCAAGCTTTTGAAAACTTCTGGTGCAGCTGTCGCATCTGGGATGAGGTGAAAGTTTCTTCACCAGAACTAGCACAAGCCAGACTAGGGTTAGTTATGGCTACCCAATCAGTTTTAAGATTTTTACTGGAAGAAAAATTAAATACTTTCGCTCCTTGGGAATTATAGTCGCGACCATGTTTTCTCAAGTGTTTACTTGCATAAAGTTTCTTGGCAGTTTTATTTTTCTAGCACTTAAGGGGCAACTGAGTAAAAAAGTCAGCGGAAAACAAGCACATACGGTTTTTATCAGCCAAAATCAAAACTTTTGTAACGAATATTGACTGCTGGAATGACTTAATGTATAGTATCAGGTGTGTGAGGAGCGAACCAGCGAGGGTACCGAGACGAAACACGGCCAGTCGTCGGTGCCCTTTCTGATTTGGAGGTGAGGAGACGGCAAGGATCTCTGGAATCAATCAGTAACCGTACTGCCTGCTGTCATACTCCTAGCCATCAAGTTCAGCTATTTTCAATAGCCCATCACCCCAATCAAGGTCACAGTTCTAATTTTCAGCCGACGGACTAGTTTGGTAATTTCTGCACTTCGGCTGAACTAACTCGAACAAAAACTCAACGCAGGTTAATGTTCACACCGAACAATTTAACTCGCCTGCTTTTTGGGAAAAGCGAATATTCTCTCTGTAGTCTACAGGACAATCGATAACAGCGGGTACATCTTGAGCAAGGGCCTGTTTAAGAAGAGGAACCAGATCGCTAGCATCTTCGACCCGGTAACCTTTTAAACCCATACTTTCGGCAAATTTAACAAAATCTGGATTGCCAAAATGTACAAAAGATGAGTTTCCTCTACCAAATTGATTTTCCTGTTTCCATTCGATCAGACCGTAGCCACCATCGTTGAAGATAAGGGTAACAAAAGCGGTACCGACACGCAACGCCGTTTCTAGTTCCTGGCAATTCATCATAAAGCCGCCGTCGCCTGTGGCAGCTACAATTCTGCGTTCAGGATAAACTAGTTTAGCCGCGATCGCCCCGGGGATGGCAATACCCATTGCGGCAAAGCCGTTGGAAATAATACAAGTATTGGGACTGTAGCAATGATAGTGACGGGCTATCCACATTTTGTGCGCACCCACATCAGAAATTACAATATCCTCTGGTCCCATCACCTGTCGCAAGTCATAAATTAATTTTTGGGGTTTGACAGGAAAGCCATCGTCATTGGCATACTGTTCGTAATCGCTACGAATGTTCGCCCGCAAACTAATGGCGTAAGGATTGGGTTTACCTTGACGGTCTGCGACCTTTAAAATTTCATAAAGAGAATCAGAAATATCTCCTACTACTTCCACATTGGGAATATAGCTGCTATCGATCTCTGCTGGAGTAGCAGCGATATGGACAATGGGAATTGTACCACTGGGGTTCCATCTTTTGGGAGAAAATTCGATCAAATCGTAGCCAATAGCAATTACTAAATCTGTATTGTCAAAGCCACAGGTGATAAAGTCACGTTGCTGCAATCCTACTGCCCATAAAGCTAAAGGATGGGTATACGGAATCACACCTTTGCCCATAAAAGTATTGGCAACAGGGATGTTTAACTGAGTAGCAAATTGAGTAACGGCGTCGCTGGCTTGAGCGCGGATAGCACCATTTCCTACTAAAATAATCGGGTTAACCGCCTGGGAAATCATTGCCGCCGCCGACCTGATACTGGCAAAAGAAGCATAAGTTTTTTCCACATTATGTTTGTATAAAGGTTTACCTTCCACTGGCATAGCAGCAATGTTTTCTGGCAGATCGATGTGAACCGCACCCGGTTTTTCACTTTGGGCTAGCTTAAAGGCCTTGCGTACAACTTCAGGCGTAATACTTGGCCGCACAATTTGTTTGTTCCATTTTGTCACCGGAGCAAACATTGCCACTAAATCCAAGTATTGGTGGGACTCAATGTGCATGCGGTCTGTTCCAACTTGCCCGGTAATTGCCACTAATGGCGCCCGATCTAGGTTAGCATCTGCTACTCCTGTCATCAGGTTTGTTGCTCCCGGACCTAGAGTGGAAAGACAAACTCCTGCTTTTCCTGTCAGGCGTCCGTAGACATCGGCCATAAATGCCGCGCCTTGTTCGTGGCGAGTGGTAATAAATTTAATAGAAGAGTGTTTGAGTGCTTCTAACACGTGAAGGTTTTCTTCGCCAGGAAGTCCGAAAACATATTCCACACCTTCATTTTCTAAACACTTTACTAAAAGTTCTGCTGTATTCATTTAATAAATTCCTCAGTAGCGAAAATTTTGAGATGGTTAGTAGATAACTAACAATTCCCAATTACTTAACCCACACCGTTTTAATATTGACGAATTCGTGTATACCGTGAATGCCTAGTTCTCTACCGTATCCAGAACGTTTGACTCCTCCAAAGGGAATGCGCGGGTCAGATTTAACCATACCGTTTATAAATACTGCACCGGCTTCGATTTCGTTTATGAAACGCTGTTGTTGTTGAGGATCGTTACTCCAGGCGCTTGCCCCCAGACCAAAGGGTGTGGCGTTAGCTAGTTTTATAGCTTCGTCTATACCCGGTACGCGGAATAACAACGCCACAGGACCAAAAAATTCTTCTTGCGCAATGGCACTGCTAGGAGGAAGGTCTGTAATTATTGTTGGGGGATAAAAATTACCTGGACCATCAGCGAAAGCTTTTCCGCCAATTAGAATTTTGCCTCCACAGCGAACACAAGTTTGCACTTGTTTGTCTAAATCCTGGAGGATTTTGGGAGTAGCCAGCGGACCGATATCGGTGTCTGGTTCCATGGGGTCGCCAACTTTCAGCGCTTGGAATTTTTCTAACAGTAGTTTTTCAAATTTATCCGCGATCGCTTCTTGAACGATAAAGCGTTTAGCAGCAATACAAGATTGCCCGTTATTGAGCATTCGTGCTGTAGTGGCTGTAGCAACTGCTGCTTGTAAATCAGCACTTTCTAGTACGATGAACGGATCGCTACCCCCCAATTCTAGAACAGTTTTTTTGATTTGTTTTCCTGCCGCCGCTGCCAAACTTGCGCCTGCTGGTTCGCTTCCAGTTAAAGTAGCGGCTTTGATGCGATCGTCGGCAATTAAGTCTGCAATTTTCTCTGCGCCTATTAATAATGTTTGAAATACGCCCTTTGGAAAACCAGCTTGATGGAAAATCTCCTCTATTGCCAAAGCAGATTGTGGCACGTTGGAAGCGTGTTTTAGCAAGGCAACGTTTCCGGCCATTAGTGCGGGTGCGGCAAAGCGAAACACTTGCCAAAAAGGAAAATTCCACGGCATAACTGCAAGAATCGCACCTAACGGCTGGTACTTGATAAAGCTTTGGCTTGCATCGGTTTCGACCTTGACATCGCTTAAAAATTGCGCTGCGTGTTCGGCATAGTAGCGACAAACCCAAGCGCATTTTTCCGCTTCCGCGATCGCGCTTTTGTAAGTTTTGCCCATTTCTAAGGTCATTAACCTAGCAAAGTCTGCTTTTTGTGCCTCTAGGATGTTTGCTGCTTTTTGCATCCACCTAGCTCTGCTCTCAAAACTTGTTTGACGGTAATGCTCAAAAGCCTGTTGTGCCAAATCGAGTTTAGCTGCTATTTCTTCATCTTTGTGCGGCTCAAACGTCTTGAGCACCTCCCCCGTGGCGGGATTGATGGTGGCGATACCCATTGCCTAACCTCCCGTTTGAAAATAGCTTGCACTAGCTTATTGGTAATAACACATTCTTTGCCGAAGCTACCACCCAAATTTTAGACTTTGAAATCGGGCTTATTTTCTAGTTGTTCATTTTTCTCAAAATAAATGCCACCAAAGATACAAATAAATAAGTAAATATATTGATGGGCAAGGGTTGCCAGTTAGTAGACAGCACAAAAAAGCTACTACCTAACTCGATTGACGTACCCTATTTAAGGGTAGAATATGAATACGAATTCTACTTGCAAATACCTACTAACTATCCACCAAAAATTAATGACGTAATTTAGTTTGATAAACCTTTACTAATCTATCAATTCCTTTAAAACGATAATCTCCCATTTCCTGGAAATAGGATGGTCGGGATAGCATTTTATAAGTAGCTTCGCTAATAACACACTCACCAGGAGGACAAACTGCTTCCATGCGAGCTGCCAAGTTTATTGTGGCACCCAAAGCAGTGTAATCTACCCTTTGCGAACAGCCCATATCTCCAACAACAGCTTTACCACTATTAATTGCTATGCGCAATTGCAGTGGCTCTTGCCAAAAGTTACTGGCGTTGAGGGATTCTAGGCGAGTAAGCATGCGCAAAGCAACAGCAACGGCGCGCTCGGCGTGATCTGGTTGTGGTTCGGGAGCCCCAAAAATAGTCATGATGCAATCGCCGATATATTTATCTAAAGTGCCACCAAAGGCAAACACCTCTTGCAGCATCTCCTCAAACAAGTTATTCAGCAACTCAGCAATTTCACTAGCTGTGAAACGTTCGGACATAGCAGTAAAACCGACAATATCCGCAAACAAAATGCTGATTTCGCTTTCCCGGGGTGGTAGGCGACCGTCGGGTAGTGCTCCCACAGCTATCAACTGCTGTACCACTGCTGGAGAATGATAGCGTTCTAATCTGTGGCGAATTACCTCTTCAGTTTTGAGTTTTTCTGCCAACAGCCAACGTTGTACGCTAGAAGCAACAATATTTGCCAACGCTGAAAAAAAGCTCAATTCTTCTTCACCTTCTTTTGCCCAATGGTAAGAAGATAGATGGGCATCAGCGTAAAGTACGCCAACTACTTTATTTTCATCCCATAAGGGTACTGCCATCGCACTGCGAATGCCTTTGACCAAAATACTTTGTTCTCCAGCAAAACGTTCGTCGTACAATGCATCAGCAATTTGAATGGCCACTTGCTCGTCAAATACCTTTTGACAAATACTGCGGCTAATCCAACTACCGTCATTTGGTAGGTATTCCTGTTGGTCGGTATTTCTGGTAGCACAATTGAGCAATTCTAATTTACCACCGCCCTTGACATCAATTAACAATGCTAAACGATCAATACTGCTTAGGTAGCGAAAGACAACTTTCTGTACCTGGGAAAAGATTTCTTCTATGGATGCAGCAGCACAAAGGTTTTTGGCTATATCTACTAAGTCTTTGAGGCGAGCTATGCTTTTGTCTTTGTTGTTGATGTCGCCGTTATGGCTATCAGCTTGTATCCATTGCTCTTGCAGCTGCTTGACATTGTGAAAAATTGTTCTTTGTTCTCCTGCTGCGTCAATTGCTTTGGGTGTCTCTGTTTGCACAGGTTCTCCCAACAGTACTAAAACACTTACATCGCCCAACCAAATTGTGTCTCCGTGGCGAATCTGTTGGGGTGAAATGACTACGCGATCGTTTAACTGCGTGCCATTTTTGCTACCCATATCCTCAATAGTCCACACCCCAGCAGCAGTTTTTACCAAGCGAGCATGCCAACGGGAAACTCCTACATAGGGTAAGCATAAATCACACTCTGGTAAACGACCAATAGTAAATACATCTTGGTTAACGGTGACTGTTCTTTCAGTATTTCCCTGTTGTAGGCGTAGTCTGAGTTCTGTCATGGTCGCGATCGCTTTACCCTGAAATTGGAGAAGCAACAATTTCTGATGCAAACAACGAGTCTGAGTTTAACGTTCTTTCTTTATGGCACTCTCTTAGTCATTCCGACAACTAGGACTGTTATACAAAACATGTTTTTCTCTTCCCGGTTTATATCGTATCAAAACATACGTTTCCCAATGCCTTCATTCCAGTCATCTTCTGTATTAACGATTATTTGGTATCAGCTTTGTAACTATATAGCTACAGTCTAGCTCCTGGTGCCAGTGTAAGAATATTTTCCACTCATCTACTAGATTTTATTGGCTTTTTAGTATAATCAATAACTTTCAGCAGGTAAATCTTATCTTCTTTATCAAAAATTAACAATTTATTTAAATTTTCTAAACCCTATTTATCTATTCATAAAAAATACTAGAAAAAGTGTTCGTATTCGACTTAATTCACCACCTACTGATAGTACTCAATTCTGTAGCATTGGTTTCCTAATTACAGGAAGAATAAGCAGTTATTATGAAGAGACAAAAATTATTTAAAATTCCTAATTACTCTGACTTCCAAAATAATTGGATTCTCTGTCTTGTCAGCATTTTAGTAATTTTAATAGCAACAATTTATCCATTTAAATTTGTACTACCAGAAGATTTTTCTCTTCAATATATTGCTTATCGTTTTCATAACCACAGTACTTTGCAAGACAAGGTAGAAAATATTTTACTATTTATGCCTTTAGGTTTTTTTGGTTCTGGTCTGCTACAAAAAATAAGAATAAATTTTCTGGCAGAAATTTTCACAGTTGTATTTGGAAGTGCAGGATTATCAGCAATAGTTGAGCTTTTACAAGTTTTTTTGCCTAGCAGAACACCCACTCCTGATGATATCATTCATAATACTATTGGCGGTTTTGCTGGTTGGTTATTTTTTAATTGGTTGATTTCCAAAAAATTTGCACACAGATTAGCGTACTTGACCGACATTAAAAAAAATCAATTGTGGAACAGTATACCAGTATTTGTTCTGGGCTATATTTTCTTAACTTTTTTAATTATTACCTTTTGGGAAAGTACAACGAATTTGAACAATTGGAATCCCAACTACCCTTTATTAATTGGTAATGAATTAACCGAAAATAGAGCTTGGCAAGGTTATATTTCAGAAGTTGTGATTGTCGATAAAGCTATTGATAGCTCTGAAATCAATCAGGCACTAACTAATAAAAATTATTTTCACACCAGAAAAGATTCTCTCCTCGCCTACTATCAATTAGAAGGTCAATATAACTATAAAGATAAAACTGGAAGCATGCCAAAATTAGTGTGGAGCAATCAACCTTCACATTTTCAAGAAGGACGGGGAGCTTTAGTCAATTCCAACAATTGGCTGAAAACGGCAACTCCTGTTTATCAATTGAATAAAAGGATATCTAAAACTTCTGAATTTACCGTTAGTACTATTGTAGCTACTACAGATATAGCTCAAACTGGTCCTGCTCGTATTATCTCAATTTCTCATGATAACCTGCGTCGTAACTTTACTTTAGGACAGGAAGGAACAACTTTAAATATACGAGTAAGAACACCAGCTACTGGGACAAACGGAAGTGATATACAGATGAATATTCCCAACATTTTTACAGACACTAAACCGCACCACATCATTCTTACTTATTCCCGAGCCAACCTTCAGGTGTATGTAGACAATTTTCAAAATTATTACTCATTAAATTTACTGCAATTAATGCCTATACAGCATAAGTTGTTTTATTATGTGTTAACTTTTATTCCTTTAGGAATGTACTTAACACTTCTGAGTCTTTTAGTTAAGAAAAAGCAAATTATCCACCAATGCTTGATAGTCTTTGGTATATTTTTACCTTCTTTGATACTAGAAGCTAGTTTGATGAGCAAAAGCGGTAAGACAATCAGCTGGAAAAATATATTAATCGGTATATTATTTACGGCTGGAACTGTAATTATACTGAGGATAAGAGCCGCAGCTTTATTGAAAAAAGTAAGTACGAAACTCGTGCAAAGCTATCCCACTTACTGAGTTTGCTAAACTTTTTCTCACTCAGAAGTCGAAAAGGAAAAAGCAAAAGGAATGGGATGGGAATAAAAACCCATCTCTTTACCCCTTGTTTTTTTGCTTAACTTTTGTGATGAGCAATTTTACTATTTTTTAATAGTATACTAAAATCTAATTAGATAACCATCTAATCTTAATGCCAAAAACACATCAAAGCATGTTCAAGCAAGGTCTTCCACCAGTAAAACCAACAAAGCGCTTGCATGTAGGATCCAAAAAACAAAGGTATTCGCACAACAGACACGGTGTTCCGCTTGTAGAAGCTGCTAGACGCTTGTGCATCGATCAAAGCAATCTATTTATGGCTTTGCAAAAAGGGCAGATACCGATGATCAAAAGGGATGGACGAACTTTAGTCAGTGATGGAGCTTTAAGGGAATATCAAGCGAGAAGAAATCTCAAAATCATTTATCGCTATTGAAAACGAAAGATAACTGGTTTGATTTCTCAAGTAAGCTGAATAAAAAGGACAGCGATCGCGCGGGTTTGGGACTCGCTTTGAAAAAACCCTGCTTACCCTACAGGAGGTAATTCTAAGGGAATAGCACCTAATAAACCTTTGCGAAAATCTTGTAGCAGTCGACTTGCAGTCCGCTCTAAATTGCCTTGAAAGTGAGATTGTGCTAAAGCATGCAAGTATGACTCACCCGTTTGAGAGGTGGGGTCTAGTTTGTAGCGCGATCGCAAGGGATGCTCTAAGAAAAGATCGCTACTGCGAGAGTAAATTTGATTCACTATATCTACAAAAGCTGCTGCTACTTGTTGTTTGTCGTAAGCTGCTTCGCCTATATCGTCACATATAGCTAACTTTAAAGCATCTTCTTGGTTTTCTAACTTAGCAGGAATTATACCCGGAGTATCAAGCAACTCTATGTCTTGGGAAATTCGCACCCAGCGCAATTGGCGAGTTACCCCAGCACGAGCAGCACTTTCCACTACTCGCTGTCCCAGTAAACGATTGATTAAAGCTGACTTACCAACGTTAGGGAAACCAATGACTACAGCGCGAACTGCTCTAGGTAACATACCGCGACTTTTTCGCCGTTGGTTAATCGCTAATCCTGCAGCTTGTGCAGCTTTTGATACCGCTGCTACTCCTTGGCCTTGCTGAGCATTGGTAAAATACGGTTCTTCACCTTGGCTTTTAAACCATTCGGTCCACAGTTGTCTGACTCGGGGAGAAATCATGTCCCAGCGATTTAAGATTAATAGCCGTGTTTTGCTTCCTATCCACTTGTGTAACTGAGGATGACACGTAACTATAGGGATGCGAGCATCTCTGACTTCCAGCACCACATCTACTAGTTTCAGCTGTTCTTTGAGGTTCCTTTCAGCTTTGGCAATATGACCCGGATACCACTGTATGACATTTAACTTGTAGTTCGCGTTGATACTCATTTTTCATTGTCTCAATAAGTAGTTGCAGCTTAGTTCTGAAAAGGAAACAAAAAGATATATCTTCTCTAGCTTTAAAGATTTTACCCTCTGGCTTTTTCAAAATCATTTCATCCTGCGCAATCGAGACTGAGCTGCAATTTTATAAAGTCAATTGCATTTTTTGGTACGTTGGCGAACAACACTGCAATCTCAGCAAGCAATATTAAGCGTTTGCGAAGCCTGCTGAATAGCATATCGCCCACTTCTTTTCCAGAAGTAGATTTTTTCTGCTGGTTGTTTGAAGTACTAAAGTACTGATTGCGAACAGTTTGAAGTGCTAAAGTACTGGCTGCGAACAGTTTTTTGTATTTGTGGTGTGGAATGATCTTGCTGATACTCTTCTAGTGTAAATGCATCCACTTCAATAGCGTCATTGCGAGCTACTTGTGCTTCGTGTAGAATTTCAGCCTCATGTTTGCTAATTATCCCTGCTTCTAGTGCTGCTGCAATCAAGCGTTCTGGTTTTTGGCGCGGTAATTTAGCGATGTGACTTTTGGCTTTGATGGTTTGTAGAATGGTCTCGGCTTGGAACGATAGAACAAAAGCGCGTTCTAAGCGTCCCAATGCTTCATCTGCACTAGTAGGAATGTATATACCTGCAGTCAGTCTGTCTCGCTGTTCTCCTGGAGTTTGAAGGCTGCGGGCAATTTTACTCCCGAGGCGATCGCAAGGCAATTGACCGATGGGATTGACTCGCCACCACCAAGCGATCGGTCCTTGTAACAAAATACCCAGTATTGGTACGGGCATATTACTAAAAATACCCTCAAATCCCTGCTGAATTTGAGCAAAACTGTATTGCATAGCCCAGTGTACAAAAGGCAAGTCTTGTGATAAAGAGCCTTCTGCTTCGAATCGCCGTAGGGTAGCAGTTCCTAGATACATCCAAGATAGAATATCAGCAAATCTTCCTGTTAACTTTTCCCGTCGCTTCAGCGTACCGCCAAAACAAAACAAAGCAATATCTGTTAGAAAAGCGAAGGTAGCAGATGCCCATTGTAATTTGCGGTAATATTTGGCTGTTGCTCCACCTGTAAAATTAGCTGCTAGATAGCCGCGGGAAATACTAAGAAAAGCAGCGCGGAAAGCATTACGTATCGCTAGCCCGACGTGATTCCACAACGCTTGGTCAAAAGCTTTTATGTCTGAGCGTTCGAGAGCGACTATTTCCGAATAGACATAAGGATGGCAGCGAATTGCTCCCTGGCCGAAAATCATCATCGTTCGGGTCAAAATATTCGCTCCTTCCACAGTAATCGAAATGGGTGTAGCTGTATAAATATTTGCCAAAAGATTTCTCGGTCCGCGACAGATTCCCGCACCTCCGAGAATATCCATACCGTCATTGATAATCTTGCGGGAAAGTTCTGTGAGGTTGTACTTGGCGATCGCCGAAATTACCGCGGGTTGCTCACCCTTATCCACCGCACCGCAGGTGTAAGCACGAGCTGCTTCCATCAGATACGTCAACCCCCCAATGCGAGCCAAGGGTTCTTCGATGCCTTCAAAATAGCCGATGGGCAAACCAAATTGCTGCCGTACTGTTGAATAAGCACCTGTCACTCTTGCTACCAGCTTGGCAACTCCCGTACAAGTAGCTGGAAAACTTATACCTCGACCAGCTGCCAAGCATTGCATCAGCATTTTCCAACCCTGACCGGCTTGTTCTATACCACCGATAATTTGGTCTGCGGAAACAACTACGTCATGTCCTTGAGTAGGTGAATTGTAAAAAGGTACACCCATTGGATCGTGACGCTTTTTCATCAAAATACCAGGTGTATTTGTAGGAATTAAGGCACAGGTAATACCTACATCTTCCCCCTGACCCAAGAGATTTTCTGGATCTCGCAACCTGAATGCCAGTCCCAACAAAGTAGCGATCGCGCCCAAGGTAATATATCTTTTGTTCCAGTTCAACCGCAGATAAAGTTTGCCATCTTCACCTTTAAACAGTACTCCTTCCGATTTAATACTTGCTGCATCTGAGCCAGCATTTGGTTCTGTAAGGGCAAAACAAGGAATTTCTTCTCCCCGAGCCAGACGTGGTAAGTAATAATTTTTCTGTTCCGGTGTGCCGTAGCGCAGTAGTAGCTTAGCAGGTCCTAAGGAGTTTGTTACACCCACAGTGGCAACATAAGTAAAAGAACGAGATGCTAATTTTGTCATCACACAACTGTAGGCAAAGTTGGAAAAGCCCAAACCTCCATACTCTTTAGGAATCATCATTCCCAAAAAGCCTTGTTGTTTGAGATAATCCCAAACTGGAGGCGGTAAATCCTTATGACGGTAAATTTCCCAATCGCTTGCCATCTGACAAAGTTGTTCTACCGGTCCATCCAGGAATGCTTGCAGTTCCGGTGTTACCTGAGGTAATGGTTCACTTCTTATTCGTTGCCAATCAGGTTGACCTGAAAAGAACTCACCATCTATCCAAACGTTTCCCGCTTCTATTGCTGCCCGCTCGGTATCAGAAATTTTTGGTAGTAAATTAAATTTTTTTATACCATGAAGCAAGGAAGCAGTAAGAAGCGATTGCCTCAGAACAGGCACGTTCAAAATCGCAACTACTATGCCAAATAACGCCCAAATCGGAACAGATACTTGCCATGCTGCCAGTATTAGCGCAAAATATAGCGACCACATCCACAAGGGAACACCGATGTAACCCAGTAACAGAAATAAGACAATGAATGTGGAATTAAAAATCGCTGGATGAAGGAGGTTGTTCATACATAACTCCGAATTTAAATTCGCTCTCAAGTAGAAGGAAGAAACAAACAAACATTCCTTTCCTTGTGCTTTTTTGTACTAGTTTTGGACTGCAAAGTTCTCAAACACTGCTGCTGCTCCCATTCCACCGCCAACGCACATTGTCACAAGACCGTAGCGAACACCACGTCGCTTCATTTCGTGGAGAATAGTAGCTGTCAATTTTGCCCCCGTGCAACCTAAAGGATGACCAAGGGCGATCGCACCACCATTGACATTTACAACCTCCTGATGCAAACCAAGTTTGCGAATCACAGCCAGACTTTGGGCTGCAAAGGCTTCATTGAGTTCGACCAGTCCGATATCATCTAAAGTTAAACCCACCTGCTTGAGGACTTTTGGCACTGCTTCTACAGGACCGATACCCATAATTTCCGGCGGAACCCCAGCTACCGCATACCCCAACATCCGTCCTAAAGGCTGCACACCGAGTTGCTCGAGTGCGCGATCGCTCATCACTACTGTCGCTGCTGCACCATCCGACATTTGCGACGAGTTACCAGCCGTAACCGTACCATCGACCCGAAACGCAGGTGACAATTTAGCTAAAGCTTCTAAGCTAGTATCAAGACGTGGTCCCTCATCTACTTGAAAAACTTTCTCTATCAACTGTAACTTGCCATCTACGTACAAATTTTCTCGTAGTTGTAAAGGCACAATTTCTTCAGCAAAGCGGCCTTCGGCAATTGCGGCTAAAGCCTTTTGATGCGATCGCAAGGCAAAGGCATCTTGATCTTCACGAGAAATGCGATACTGCTGCGCTAAGTTTTCCGCCGTCAGACCCATCGTGGAATAAACTCCGGGATTGTTTGCCAATATCTCTGGGTTCGGAGCTAAATAATGACCTCCCATGGGAATCAAGCTCATTGATTCAGCTCCGCCCGCAACTATTACTTCTGCTTGTCCTGTTACAATTGCCTGATGTGCTATTGCAATGGTTTGCAATCCAGAAGCACAAAAACGATTAACAGTAGTACCCGGTATAGAATCAGGTAAGCCTGCTCGCTGGACTATAACTCGCCCTAAATTAAATCCCTGTTCAGCTTCCGGAAAAGCACAGCCAAAAATCACATCATCAATGCGAGCTGGATCTAATCCTTTGACTCGCTCAATCGCAGCTTTGGTAACAACTGCTCCCATATCATCCGGACGCATGTTGCGTAACGTACCGCGCGGTGCTTTGCCAACGGCAGTCCGAACACTGCTTACAATGTAGGCTTGTTTCATGTTTTTTCACCTAATTACTAACTGTTGTAGACGCGCGAAGCGCGGCTTCTCGTTAGAGAAGAGAAAACAAATGGCGCGAGGAAATACTAAACTCAGGTAATGCTCGAGCATCAAGGATAGGAATTTTTCTGTCTTTCTTCCCATCTTGGAGCCTGCTTCTAATTTCGCAGTGGCTTTTTCCTTTTGAGCATATGAGCAATCCGCTCTTGAGTCTTGGGTTGTTGCAACAGCGGTAAAAACTTTTCTCGTTCTAATTGCAGCAGGTATTCTTCATCAACTAAAGCAGGTGCGGATAGTTCTCCACCGGTCATCACATAAGCTAACTGTTGAGCGAGGTAGCGATCGTATTCGCTAATAAAACCTCCCTGCTGCATAATGCAGGCAGCATGTTCCAACACAGCGGCCGCGGGACGCCCCAGGACCATAATGGCATTACGCTTTGGAGGCGGTGTATAGCCCGTTCGTTCCAGACACAACACTTCTTGTTTGGCAACTTTCAATCGCCAATCTGCGTTCATCACAATTTTAGTTTTGGGTGAGAGAAATCCCAATTCCTGGGCGTGGTAAGCACTATTAGATACTTTTGCCATGCCAATAGTTTCAAAGGCTTGGCGTAAAAAAGGCTGAATGTGTTGGGGCGATTCACTTGCTGCTTTATCAGTTGCCCAAGTTGCCATACGCATAATACCGCCTGCACCCGGAATCAGACCAACGCTGAGTTCTACCAAACCAATATAGCTTTCGGCTGCTGCAACAACGTGCGGACAAGCCATTACTAACTCACAACCACCTCCTAAAACACGCCCCACAATTGCTGCAACAATAGGTTTGGGGAAATAGTGGATTCTTTGTAGAAGTGATTGAAACTTGACAATGAGGTTGGCTATGCTGGAGTAGTTTCCTGTTTGTGCCAACATTCCTATTTCTGCCAAATTGGCTCCAGCACAGAAATTCGCACTGTCATTACCAATTACCAATCCTCGAATATCTTCTGTTTCGATAATATCCAGGACTGTAGCTAAACCGTTTACTACCTGTAGGCTTAGGGTGTTGCCTTTGGAGCGAAATTCGTACAAAACTACGCCATCTCCTAAATCCAACAGCGCCGCCTCCGCATTTTGCCACAGTGTTCGTTTTGGATCTGCTTTCAACGCCACCAGCAGTTGCTCCCCGGGTAGACCGCACTGCCTCGTCAAGTTAATTTCATCTTCCAAAGAAGATAGTGCCGTTGTCTTCGGATAGAAGACAGATTCGCTTCTCAAGTCTTCTGGCTTGTGGGTTTTACTTTTCTCCTCTACCCACTTTGGCACTGCAATACCAGCAGCTTTCATATCTGTTAGTACTGTTTCAAATCCAAGCGCATCCCAAATTTCAAATGGACCGAGTTCCCAACCAAATCCCCAGCGCATGGCTTTATCAATATCGGCGGGATTGTCGGCAATTTCGGGAATGCGACTAGCACTGTAGGCCAAGATATTTAAGGTTAATCGCCGGAAAAAGTCTCCCGCCCGACCTGGGTGTTGGTAGAGAATTTGTAGGCGTTTCCTTAAGTCATGAATTTGACTGAGCGCTTCGATATCTCCTAAGTTCATAGGCTTAGCTGGTTCGTAAGCCAATGTTTCTGGATTGATAGAGAGTATTTCCTCACCTTGCTTTTTGTAAAATCCTTGACCTGTTTTCACCCCCAAGTTCCCCATTTCTACTAGCTTGCGGAGCAATTCGGGAACGCGAAAGATTTCTCTACTTTCATCGTCAGGAATAGCCGGATAAAGGTTATCCGCTACATGCACCAGTGTATCCAATCCTACTAAATCGGCTGTGCGAAATGTTGCTGATTTTGGTCGCCCGACTAAAACTCCTGTCAGAGTATCAATTTCTTCAATAGAATATCCCTGCTCTGTTAAAGCCTGAAGACCGAGCATGGTCGCGTAGATGCCAATGCGGTTGGCAATAAAGTTAGGAGTATCTTTTGCCACTACTACTCCCTTGCCTAAATACAGGCTCGCAAACCACTGCATTCTTTCCAGAACTTCAGTAGCGGTATTTTTTGTCGGAATGAGTTCTAGCAACTTCAGATAGCGTGGAGGGTTAAAAAAGTGGGTACCTAAAAATCGTTTTTGGAAAGATGCAGAGCGTCCCGAAGCAATAGTGTGGATGGGTAAACCACTGGTGTTGGTAGACACGACTGTGTCGTCGCGGATAACGCTTTCTATACGTGCCATTAATTGCTGCTTTATAGGGAGATTTTCTACCACCGCTTCGATAACCCAATCCACATCCGCAATTCTGTGAAAATGCTCGTCAAAATTGCCCAAAATGACCCGACGGGCAGTTTTTTCTGTAAAGAAGATAGGCGGAGACTGTTTTAAAGCTTTTTTGAACGCTGTTTCCACTATTTCATTTTTATTGCTGCTATTGGCGGGAATGTCTAACAAATGTACGATCGCTCCTGCATTAGCAAGGTGAGCAGTAATTTGGGTTCCCATGACCCCCGCACCACAAACTGCAACTGTCCGAAATGGCTTAAACATAATTTCAAGTCTCCATAAGTTAAGTAGAGTTCAGAAGAAGGTAGATGGTAGACGGCAGCAAAAACAAGTAAAGTTAAGCTATATTCCTTGTGCTTTTTTGTTGCTTGGTAGCTTTAAATATTCAAGGATTGTGCAAATGCAGGACAATCAGCTTGAGGTATGGAAGGACAACAAGAAAATAACAGGCTATGTTGTTCTTCTACCTTCCCTGTCTGGGTAATCTCGTGTTTTTGTGTTCCCGCGTCTGCGTACATGGCATCAATTTCTTTGGCAAAAGCTTTGAGGATGTTTGCACGTTTTAGTTGTCGTTCCGGCGTCAACATGCCATTTTCTACCGTCAGGGTGGCATTGACTAGTTGGAAACGCTTTACTGTTGACCAGTGTGGTAAATGACAATTTGCTTGGTCGACTAATGCTTGATAAGTGGCAATAATACACGGATGCTTGAGCAACTCTTGCGTTGGTAGATTTATTCCTATGGTCGAAGCATAGGAATGCAGGCGGTCTAGATTGGGGAAAATTAGCATGGCGCAGAATTTGCGCTCTGCTCCCACAGCTACTGCCTTTGCTACCAAAGGAGATTGTTCTAACTTACTTTCTATTGGTTGTGGTGTCACGTACTTACCTGTGGAGAGTTTAAATCGGCTTTTCTTCAAACCAGTAATTTTGAGAAAACCGTCAGCGGTAAATTCTCCAAGGTCGCCTGTGTGCAACCAACCGTCTTTGTCGATCAACTGTTGAGTAGCTTCAGGGTTTTTGTAGTAGCCTGGAGTAATGTAAGGACTTCTAGTGAGGATTTCTCCATCTGGAGCGATCGCAACCTCTACCCCAGCAATTGGTACGCCTACGGTTCCAGAACGGTTGAATTGTCCGCGATTGCAAGTAACGGCGGAACTTGTCTCGGTCAAACCATATCCTTGCCAAATTCTGATTCCTGCTGCAGCAAACAAGTTTGCTATTTCTGCTTTTAATGCTGCACCTCCACAAATAAGGTATTTGAGACGACCCCCAAATACTGACCGCCATTGCCAAAACACTAGCTTGTCTGCCAACTTCAACATCAAAGCATATCTTCCTCTGGGTGGATTTCCTATTTCATAACGTTTGGCAAGGTTGAGCGCCCAATTGTAGATGCGCTTGCGAAATGCTATCTCGCTCCATCCCGAAGCAGAAACAGAAAACTGTAAAGGTGAAAATTTCCAATCCAAGGAAGATAAACGAAATCTCTGCATTTTTGAGTGGCGCAAGCGTGGAATTTGAGTTGCAAACCAGCGGATGCTAAAAAGGTTATGTTTGGCTTTTGTTTGAGCGATCGGCTTGGTTGCTTGAGCTGCTTGTTCCAAAATTTTGTTATAAATCCTTTCTAGTAATAGGGGTACTGTGGCAAATACAGTTGGTTGCACTTGTTCGAGATGTTTGATGACCTGATAAGGGGTAGTAAGATAAATGCTGTGCCCGTAGCGAATGTGACCGTACAAAAAGACGCGAGCAAAAACGTGCGTCAAGGGTAAATACGAAAGCGCAACTTCCTTAGCACCAAATTCTAAATCGGGAATACCGCTAAACATCGCTAAGGCATTACCAGAAAGGTTTTCGTGGGTCAGCATCACTCCCTGCGGCTTTCCCGTAACTCCAGGAATATAAATAATAGTAGCTAGATCGCTAGCTGCTAGTTGAGACCGCAGCAGCTGCTGCTTGCTTTGTGATAATAAAGCCTGTCCTTTGGCACGGATTTCTAAAAGCGAAAATACTTGAATTGCTGGCGGTAATTCCGACCATTGTGGCTGTTGTGAGTACTGGTTTTGTTGTCCATCGGTATCAGCAACGATCGCTATCTTTAAGTGGGGTGTAGAGTGCAAGTAAGGAGCAATCTGAGAAAGCAAGTTCAAATCAGAAACAATCAGGACTTTTGCTTGCGAATGCTGCAAAATAAAGATGATGTTCTCTAAAGTCTGGGTTAGGTCAATAGGTACATCCACCAAACCAGCTAGCAAGCAACCCATGTCAGCAATGCAGAAGTCAACATCGCTGTGCATCAACAAGGCAACGCGATCGCCTTTCTCTAACGCCAAATCCACTAAAGAAAGTGCCACTTCCCAAGCAGCCTTTTGCAATTCTTGATTGGATAGAGCTTGCCAACCCTTTTTTGTCCATTCGTTCAAGGCCTGGAAGTTGGGGTGGCGATCGCATGCTTCCTCCAATAAAGAAGGTAAAGTCCGCCCCAATAGAACTTCTCCTGGGTTAGGCAGAGCTTTATAAGTCTGAACTGACCACAACATTTTGCCTGACAAGAGTTTAAAACTCTTTCCTTTACTAATACTTTTTGGAAATTTACAAACGATAACTTAAATTACATGCAATTTTTCGTTGTTAACTATTCATCCACAATAATTAACAAATAATTTCCTACCTTTTTATGTTATTTCTAAGGCTATTCCAGTCAGCTTGGATAACCATTCATCCAATTTGCTGTCTTGCTTACGTGCCATAATTAGATATTTAACCTGGATGCTAGCTTTTGATACCTAAGTCCCTAACCCTGAGCTATTTCTCTCTGACAGTAATTATATTTTTTAGACTTCGGCTCTGTCAGACCTAATTGTCTTTAAAGTATGTACTTAGTACATAATATTAATTTAGATCGGGATGGGGATCAAATTCCACCTTTGTATCTTTTTCGCAAAACTACGCCTATAAATTCATAGTTTTAGGCTGTAAAGAGGGAATTTTTATTTGACAAACTAATGGCTGATGATTTGTTTCTCTATGCAAATGTTTTTCCAGCCAATTTCCCAAGTCTACCAACACATCTTGATAATTGATATCCAAATGTAAATCGTGGTAGTCACCAGGATAAACATGGCATTCTTTATCTGCAAAGGTCACTTGTTCGAAAAAAGCTAAACTACCCTCTGGAGGTGTGACTAAGTCCTCACAACTATGCAAAATTAACAAAGGAACTTTTAAATCAGATGCATGAGCTTCCACCCAATTCTTGGCAGCAAAAAATTCTGTAGCCAATCGGGCACTACTGTACTCATGCCGCAAAGGATCTTGAGAATGGGCAGTAAGTGCTTTGGAATTTGGCGAATTTGCACTGCGTTTAATACCAACCTTAAGGCTGAAACGCGGCCAAACTCGTGAGAGCATTAGCCCCAGTGCAACTTTCAAAGCTGGAACTCTGACTTTACCTAATGCTGGAGCCGTCAGTATCAGCCCCTGCAAGCTGTCGGGAAAGTGCAGTGCATAGTCCAAGGCGATTACCGCTCCTAAGCTGTGACCCCAAAGGAAGCACGCGCAACCAGTTACCCGCTCTTGAATTCGCCTTAAAAAGGTATGCAGATCTTCTCGAAATTCCGTCCAAGCGTTAATGTGTCCCCTTTGTCCCGGGGAACGTCCATGACCCCGCAAATCAAAGGCATAGACTGCATAACCCTGAGGAACTAGGTATTGCACGGCAGTATTAAATAGTCCGCTGTGCGCCCCTAAGCCATGTACTATAGCTATAATTGCACGCACCTGCTCGTCTGGCAGCCAGCTTTGATAGTAAAGATATAGACCTCCTGCCCCTTCGAAAGTTCCCTCAATGTGTGTCATTACTAATTCTCCCCAAGTGCATTTTTACTATTGCGGTCTCAGCACTCAGTTAGAGATTTACGAATGAACATACTCTAATAAAAAATCTATTTTCTGATGCCAAGCATTGTTAATTGACCGTAGTAAATCAAGCTTTGATGCGCTTTAACTGCGCTTGATAGCATTTATTTTTACTAGGTTTTAACAATTGGCAATCAAAAAATATTGGCATCAGTAAATAGAGTTCTGAGACCGTGAATACCTCATTGGTAGAGCTATGAGGTTTCAGGGGCTTATACTCAAAAGTCTTGGTGCATCCAGATTATCTGGTATATATTATATATCTTAATTTACTTTTTTGATGGCATTGGCAATAAGTAATATTTTGAGGTTATAGAATTAATTTGATTGTGAACTTGTTTTTTGTTGTTAGCTGTCCCTGACAACCGAAATTTTTACAAATCATCTGGAACTAAAGAGTTTGTCAAAGCTTTGAGCTGATGCGCCATAATCCTCAACTTTCTTACTCTTGATAGACCAACGCCCGCAGCAATAGCGAACAACAAAAAAACCGGCTTAACTTATCGGGGTAATAAATCTGACTTAAGGTTATCTTAACTTGGGTACAGAGAAATAGCATTCTCACGCAAAACTGCGACAGCAATATCATCTGCTTGACTAGCATTAAGATCTGAGTCTCGAATTGCTTCCTCCAGTACCTCTGCTAAGATTTGCCGTCCCCATTTTGCTCCTAAGTAATATAATTCAGGAATAGAATGAGCATCAGAAGAATACATTAATTTACTGCTGGGAGCTAACTCTAATAATTGTCTGATTGCCGCACGCATACCTGATACACTTAAAAAAGGAATTGCCAAACCAAAATCTAAATAAACTTGAGGATAAACAGAGGCCAGATATCCAGCTTCCCGCATATACGGATAAGAAGCATGTAGCAAAACTATAGGAGTTTGACGATACTGGGGCAACTCTAGCAGGCGACGCAAGTGCAGAGGATTGGCCAATCGCAAATCCAAATCTGGATCGCCATAGCCAGTGTGGAATTGTACTGGTAAGCAATATTTAGCAGCAACTAATAAAGCTTGTTGCAGCAGAAAATCGATCAGATACTTGTTAGCAAGACGTAAAGGACGCAGAGGTTGGTGTTCTAATTCTTGTTTGAGATCGTAGAAATTACAAGCAGCCGCAGCTAAAGAAACGGGTTGGATATCCAAACCAGTACGGTAGCAAGCAATGCTTTTAAAACCCACAACTCCAGCTGGGGGTGGGTCGAGCGCTTGGTAAAATTTTTCTAGGAATGTCTTAAAGTCGTCAGTTTTGGCAATTAGTTGTTCTGCTAACATTTCTAAGCGCAGAATTCTTTTGACGGGAAGAAATTGTTCGTGCCATGATAGGGGTAGGATAGAGTCTGGTTGTAATCCGTCATCCAAGAAAATTGCTTCTAGATTAGCAGCCTGAAGACAAAGTTTTGTTAACTCTTGTAGTCCCAAACTTTCTCGCCGGGCTAAAATTATTTCTTCCTTCGCTTCGCAATTGAGCAAAGCAGCAATTTCACGCAAACTGCGCCGATAAAACAAAGTATTGCGAGCGTGACAGTTTATTATTTGTGGATCGTAACCCTCAGTGAAAGCAGCAGCATAGGAATAGCGATTGGCAACTTCTGGTTTGAGTAGATTATGGGCATGTTGGTCGATAATAGGAATATCAAATAAATTCATTTAAAATCCTCGCTGAGTCTGTTTTTTGGAATAATTGCGCCATCGAGCGGAGGGTTATTTACAAGTTAATATTTATAAAAGTCAAAGGGTCTTTAGAAATCGATATCAGACTTTTTGGTGCTGTTGGCTTTTGATGATTGCAGGTTTAGCAGCCAAATAAAAAACGCTGGGAAAGGATTTTATCATCTCAAAGGCAGCAGCGATCGCCCGATATTTCTAGTGAACGATGCGCCAAATCTTGACAATATTTTCAGCGCTACCACCACTAGCAATAGTTTGTCCATCAGGACTGACTGCCACAGAATAAATATAGCCAGAATCCTTTTTCAAAGTCCGAATTTCCTTGCCGGTGTTCAGATTCCACAGTTTAATAGTATTATCGCTACTACCGCTAACAAGCACAGGTGACTGCAAAGACTTGTTACTAGCTGTATTTGGTATAAAAGCAACAGAATTCACCTTGTCGGTGTGCGCTTTGAAGGTGCGTATTACTTTTCCTGTGCTCAAATCCCACAATTTAATAGTCTTATCTTTACTACCACTAGCGAGACTAGTGCCATCGGGGCTAAAACTAATGCAAATAATCCAGTCAGAATGTCCCTTGAAGGTACGCATAAGTTTTCCTGTAGTTGCACTCCACAGTTTGATTGTCTTGTCCCAACTACCACTGGCAATAGTTTTACCATCAGGGCTAAAAGTAACGGAAGCAACGCCAGCAGCGTGTCCCCTGAGAGTGCGAACTTCTTTTGCTGTTTGCAGATTCCAAAGTTTAATGGTCTTGTCTGTACTGCTAGTAGCAACAGTCTTACCGTCGGGACTGAAAGCAACGGAGGTGACTCCACCGCTGTGTCCCTTGAGAGTATAAATTTCTTTACCTGTTTGTAAATTCCACAGCTTGGTCGTCTTATCTGCACTACCACTAGCAAGAATTTGTCCATCTGGACTAAAGGCGATACTCCAAATCCATCCCTGATGTCCTTTGAGAGTGAAAATTTCCCTTTCGGTTGCCAAATTCCAAAGTTTAATTGTCTTGTCATCGCTTGCTGTGGCTAGGATTCCTATTGCTGTTTCTCCCTGGTTGGGAAGGTTTGGGATAATAGGACTAAAGGCCACAGAATTAACGTCGCTAGCATGTCCTTCTAAGGTGCTGGGTAGCTCCAAGTTGTCTGTAATTCTACTGGCGGGTTGATTTGGTTGGGAAGATTGAGTGGTTGCTACCTGACGAGACTGAAGGTACCAAATTCCTGCTATTGCTAATATTGTTGCGACAGTATTTATTACTACTCTATTTTTCTGCTTTGGTTGTGATTTTAATTTTTGAGTTGGTGCTGATAGTATGGTTGGGGGTACTGGCAGTGGTACATTTTGATGTGTGAGGTCTTTAATTACTTCATCCGCACTTTGGTAGCGTTGTTGAATGTCTGTTTTTAACAGTTTGTCGAGAACCATACCTAATTCCATAGATACGGAAACCTGACCGGTATTTGGATTTTTCAAATGCTGCCACCATGATGTTACCCAACTATAACCGTGCTGCATCCACAATTTATACGGAGAAATTCCACTGAGCAGATAAAAGCAAGTCGCGCCCAAACTAAATAAGTCACTGGCGGGATAAGCTTCTCCGTCCTGCATCTGCTCTATGGGGGTATATCCGTGGGAGCCAATGGTTGTTCCTACTTTTACCTGTACTGTTGCCGTTAACAACTTGGAGGCTCCAAAATCAATCAGCACCAATCGCCCATCACTTCGACGGCGAAGAATATTTTGTGGCTTGATATCTCGGTGAATTACTCCCCGCTCGTGAATAAATTTCAGAATCGGTAGCAAATCTAATAAAAGTTCTCGAATCTGTTTTTCATTAAATTTGCCTTGCTGTTGCAATTCCTTAAGCAGGTTTTGTCCGTCAATATACTGCTGGACTAAATAAAGATAGTTGTCTTCCTCAAAATAAGCTAATAAGTTAGGAATTTGGGGATGTTCTCCCAATTGTTGCAATCGCTGTGCTTCTTGTTTAAAAAGCCTGACTGCCTTTTCTAACATCCCAGTTCCTTGGATTTTTGGTGCTAATTGCTTGACGACACATCTTTCATTTAATTTGTCTATATCTTCCGCTAGATAGGTGATACTAAACCCACCTTCTACTGACAGTCTTTCTTTAATGCGGTAGTGACCTCTTAGTAACGGAATTAACGGACTTTGACAAGAATGGCAATAATTACTTCCCTCGGGATTTAGGGGCTGGTGGCAATCGGGATTCAGGCAGCAAATCATACCGGCAATCCACTGGTGGATTGAGTATATATTAATTTATGACGTATAATTTTGCTATTAAATTGCTAAAATTCTCTTGGTCAGCAAGCAGCAATTTGCCATATTACTAAAGTCATTTTCAATAAGTATACAGAAATTTTACAAACTCTTGGTCAAAAAACGCACAATATCTGTTAGATGTGGTTTTATATATCAAATTTTACTGCGATCGCAAATAGGAAAAAAGCAGTTATTGTGCTGATGGTAAATATGTTCTCTATAATACTATTTTTCGAATTTTTATGTCACAAAAACTAACACAATTTCATACTGCCATAACCATGCTTTAGCCATCAGCAATGAAAACTATCCCCAGACATAAAAAATTAAGAAATGCAAGTTTGAGGAGTGAAATGATGACGGTAAAAATAAATAAATTTGCTTTGATTTTTTCTATGGCCGGTAGCTTGGTAATGACGAGCTACACTCCATCGGTGTATGCTTTGGAAATTAACAAACAGCTTCAAGAGTTTAAAATAGCTAAAACGCCAGATGAGAGACAACCAGAAGCAGTACAACAAGGAATTGAGCAAATTCCTGTATCCCGGCCTTCTCCATCTGCTTCGAAACGCAATCAACCCATAAACTCGCCGATTCCGGTAACTCAAGGGTCTGCGACCCCACAACCAACACCAACATCTCAACCTTCTGGTGAGACTGCGACTCCACAACCAACACCAACATCTCAACCTTCTGGTGAGACTGTAACTCCGACTCAGACTCCAGCAAGAAATTCTGTTTCCAGACCTGCAGTACGCCGTTCGGTTCCGGCTAGCTCCCAGCGTAGTTATACTCAGCAACCACGACCTGCGGTGCATCGTTCGGTTCCGTCGCGATCGCCTGCGCTCGAACCATCTTTACGTCAAAGTACGAAAAATGAGCGCCATTTTGTGGGTGCACCTGCTTACCGCTCTTTTGTACCGAAGGCGAGGAGAATTGACTTTGTCAATATTGCCTTGGGTGTTTTAGCTCCGGGTGACTTTAACTCTCAAGGCAGATATTTTCATTTTTATCAGTTTGAAGGCAGGGAAAACCAGCTGGTGCAAATTCGGCTAACTGGTAGTGGCGATCGCCGTCGTTCCAGTAATTTGAGCTTAGACCCGTATATGATGCTCCTCGATCCCAATAATCACCTGCTTGTGAAAAGAGGAAGTGGAGAAACTCCCAGCCAAGGTGGAGTCAAAGATGCATTTATTTTTGTACGCTTACCTGTCAGGGGTATTTACACCATCGCAGTTACTAGCCGCAATCCCGGAGAAATAGGTCGCTACAGCCTAGCACTGCGAAATGACAGAGCAAGCTATGCTGTAGACGAACTGGGTAACTTGACAGCAAGCAGCCTTTCTCTCAAAAAAAATGGAAGTCCTTACAGCATTTCCAAGTTTGAGGGTAAAAAAGGCCAGCTAGTAAGCATTCGTGTAGATAGTCTTTTTGAAGAATTTCCTCCTTACATAGTCTTACTTAATTCCAAAGGACAAATCGTGGCTGCAGATAACGACAAAGATGGTAGGTATACAGCGCTGATTGACCGAGCCAAATTACCGGAAGATGGTACTTATTATGTCGTAGTTCTTTCTGCCATTCCTCAACAAAAAGGCGCCTATCGATTGACCGTGTTTTAAAGCCGCGTTCAAAAATTGGCCTTGCCTTGAAAAAATTTATTGCCCAAGTTTGTTTCTTGCTCGTTCAGAGCGTGCTGGAGCTGAAGCCATCACTTCTTCAAGGTTTTCTACTACCTCGCCCTCGAAATTTTCTAAGATTTTAGTAGAAAGGGCTACTCTGCCTTTGCCTTCATCTAAGTCAATGATTATAGCTTTGACTAACTGACCAACTTGAAATATTTTTTCCAAGTTGTCGATAAATTTTTGACTTACTTGTTTAATATGAAGCAGGGCACTGATTCCATCTAAATCCACAAAAACACCAAAAGGTTTAATTCCGATTACCTTTCCTTCTACTAGCTGGCCTATTTCCAGCATGCTGAAATGGGCAGAACGAGTTGCCAAGCGTTGGGAAAGTATCAATTTATTATTGCTGCGATCAACTTCTAAAAAGGTGGCGGTGAGAGTTTGTCCTTTGAGTGCTTCTAGATTATCGCGTTCTAAAAGATGCGAGCGGGGAATAAATCCTCGCAAACCTTGAAGCTCGACAGTAACACCACCCTTGTTAACATTTATAACCCTAACTTCCGCTGTTTGAGAATTTTCTTGCATTTGTGCCAGTCGTTCCCAAATGCGTTGAATTTCGATGCGTCGGCGTGAAAGGGTTACTTGTCCTTCCGCATCCTGGTCGCTGATGATGAGAAATTCCAGTTCTTCGTTAAGAGGTAAGGCCTGGGATAAGTTCATTGTTGTTGTTAAAGAAGCTTCATGGCGGGGAACAAAGGCGGAAGATTTACCACCAATATCTACATAAGCTCCCTCTGCTTCTAGCTGGAAGACTTTTCCGCGTACTACCTGTCCCTTTTGAAATTGGTAGTCGTGTTTTTCTAGTGCTTTGGCAAAATCATCTACTGAAAAAGGTGAATTGGGTTTTTGAGAAGATTGAGGGTGAGAATTCATGAGATGAAAAGGTAAATTGCTAATTACTAATTGTTAATAGCTAATTGCTAGTTGCATTAACCATTAGCTATTAACACAACCAACCACTAATTTTTTAATTGTTCTCGAAACAGTTGTTTGACCTGCTCCCAAGCATCGGCTGCAGCTTTAGGATTATAGCTTGCGCGTTGGTCGCAGAAAAATCCGTGGTCAGCTTGATCGTAGCGAAACACACGATGGGGAATATTGTATTTTGTTAACTCGGCTTCTATTTGATCTACCTGCTCGGGGGGAATGCTGGGGTCTTCCATACCAAAGAAAAGGTAGATCGTACCTTTGATTTCTGGAGTGCGAGCAAGGGTAGGTGTATCGCCTCCGGGTGTAGCGTTGGTGATGCGTGCGCCGTAGAAGGAAGCGGTGGCTTTAATATCTGGTAGTGTGGCAGCAAGATAGGCAACATGGCCGCCGAAACAGAAACCGATACAGCCAAATTTATCCTTTTTAACTTGGGGTAGAGTTTTGAGATAATCTATAGCGGTTTGAATATCGCTTAATAATTCTGATGCTTTGGTTTGTTCCCAAGCGTAGGCTCTTCCAATTTCTATATCTTTTTGGGTGTAACCAGTTTCAAAACCGGGCGCCACGCGCTGGAATAAAGCAGGGGCGATCGCTACATAGCCTTCTCGAGCTATACGTTCTGTGACATCGCGAATGTGAGAGTTAACTCCAAAAATCTCTTGTAAAACTACAACTCCTGGATAAGAGGAACCTGATTCGGTTGGCTTTGCTAGGTAAGCGCTGAAAAGAAAATCGCCTTGCGAAAAGTTAACGGTTGTGGTATCGATTTCTCGCTCTGCCATAATGGTTTTTACTAGTATGGGTCGGTGTTGAAATCTCTCTGTGCCAATACTTTTAGACTATCGCAAATCAAATTTTTAGTTACTTTTGGTAAAGGTATGAGAAATTTTTCCCAAGCAATTGAATCTGTATATAGAGTATTTATTACGTAGCAGAAGTAACTGCTTGTTTATTGCTATTACCACCTTGGGAGATTGGGTAATGATTCAGTTCCGCATTCAGCCAGACAGTGAAATACCCGCATCTACTCAGTTATTTAATCAAATCAGGTTTGCGATCGCTTCCCGACAATATCCCCCTGGTTATAAATTACCGAGTACGCGAGCGCTGGCCATGCAAACGGGCTTGCACCGCAATACCATTAGCAAAGTCTATCGCCAGCTGGAGGATGACGGATTGGTGGAAAGTCTTGCAGGTTCGGGAATTTACGTTCGCGCTCAAGGACATGAAGGTGGAAGCAAGCTGCATTCTCCAATTTGGAAGGACAATCCCCAAGCATATAAAGTTGTCCAGCAGGCACTTGATGAACTTCTTTTCCAAGGCTATTCTTTAAGTCAGGCAAAAGAATTTTTTCTGGCGGAAATTGACTGGCGCTTGCGTTGTAGCGCGCGGGTATTGGTAACGGTACCTGCTAGCGACATTGGTGCTGGAGAACTGATGGTGCAGGAATTAGAACAGTCTCTCAAAATAGCGGTACAGCTAGTGGTTATGGAAGAATTAGGCGCTATACTGGATAAAACTTCCTCTGCTACCGTCGTCACCAGTCGCTATTTTATCAGCGATGTAGAAGTAATTGCTGCTCCTTTAGCAGTACGGGTAATTCCCCTCGATATTTACGATTATGCGAAAGAATTCGAACTTTTGAAAAACCTGCCCAAGGACAGCTGTGTCGGTATTGTCAGTCTTAGTTCTGGAATTGTACGCGCTGCGGAAGTTATTCTTCACGGGTTGCGGGGCGATGAACTGCTGGTCATGACAGCTCAACCTAAAGATACTTACAAGCTTCATGCTATCGTCAAGCGAGCTCAGCTTATTCTTAGCGATCAAGCTAGTTTTGCATCGGTGCAAGCAGCACTCTTAATGCTGCGAGAAGATATTATCCGTCCACCCAAGTTGGTGCGCTGCGATAATTACATTAGTAGTGCCTCGATTAATTTACTCAAAAGAGAACTAGGTTTGGCTTAGGGAGGATTTCCTTGTTTTTTGCTTTTTTTGGGAACCGTTGGCAGTTAAACTAAGTAGCGATCGCGCTTAAATTATAATTAATTGTGGTGCAACAGTCTATTAATTGTGGTGCAACAGTCTCACTCCCAAATCGAAACCGAGCCT
The DNA here is from genome assembly GCA_000332255.1 of cyanobacterium PCC 7702. Classification (GTDB taxonomy): domain Bacteria; phylum Cyanobacteriota; class Cyanobacteriia; order Cyanobacteriales; family Nostocaceae; genus Chlorogloeopsis. The sequence continues at coordinate 2,299,952 of KB235926.1, forward strand.
CAGCAAAACTGGCACGGCAACCTGAGTTTAGTGTATGCTCGCACTGAAAATGGAACTCAATTAATTCGCAACCAATGTCAAGCACCCCTTCTGGTGCAGCGTCCCTTTTATCCGGAGGGTAAAAATGTTTGCCACAGCGTGATTTTACATACTGCTGGCGGTGTGGTGGGAGGCGATCGCCTCTCCTGTTATTTTCACCTTCAGCCCCATGCTCAAGTATTAATAACAACAGCTGCTGCTGGCAAAATTTATCGCAGCAACGGCTTGCCAGCTAGACAAACCGTTGAAATCCAAATCGATGCGGATGCAGGTTTGGAATGGTTACCCCGAGAAACGATTGTCTTTAACAAGGCCTTGTATCGCCAGGATTTACGAGTAGAATTGGCTACAGGAGCTTTCTTATTGAGTTGGGAAATTACCAGATTTGGTCGCACGGCTAGAGGAGAAAAATTTTTGCAAGGAGATTGGCGATCGCGTACTGAAATTTGGCGCCAAGGTAAACCCCTATGGATAGACAGACAATGGTTACCCGCTAGCGACAAAATTTTTCATAGCCCTCACGGTTTAAATGGACAAGCGATCGCGGGTAGTTTAGTTTGGATTCAAAAAGCTGTTTCCCAGGATTTTGTCACAAAAGTACGTCAACTAGCTGGGTATGGAGTGGGGGAAGTAGGTGTAACTCGCCTAGAACATGGATTTTTGTGTCGATACCGCGGTAGTTCCACTGCAGAAGTGAGAAACTGGTTTATTAGTGTCTGGCAGCTAGTACGTGGATGTTTTTTGGATCGTGCTGTTTGTATACCAAGAGTTTGGCAGATATAAAAACCACTCCAGACACTGGGGATACCCGCAAGGAGGTTAGCAGAATGCAACTAACGCCTCAAGAAAAAGATAAATTGCTCCTGATTACTGCTGCTTTATTAGCCGAAAGACGCAAAGCCAGAGGTTTGAAATTAAACTATCCAGAAGCAGTTGCTTATATTTCTGCTGCTATTTTAGAAGGTGCCAGAGATGGAAGAACAGTTGCAGAATTAATGAGTTACGGTACAACCCTTCTAACGCGAGATGATGTGATGGAAGGAGTACCGGAAATGATCGAGCAAGTGCAGGTAGAAGCAACTTTTCCAGATGGAACAAAGTTGGTAACGGTGCACAATCCCATTCGCTAGTTTCAGGTCAAAACCCCAAAACTATGATTCCAGGAGAAATTATTACACCACAAGGACAAATAGAACTTAATGCCGGGCGGCCAACAGTAAAATTACGAGTATCAAACACAGGCGATCGCCCTATCCAAGTTGGTTCTCACTTTCATTTTTATGAAGTTAACGTCGCCTTAAGCTTTGAGCGAGAAAAAGCGCGGGGAATGCGCCTCGATATTCCCGCAGGGAGTGCAGTCCGTTTTGAACCGGGGGATGAAAAAGAAGTTACCTTGGTTCCCTTGGTTGGTAGTCGTCAAGTTTACGGTTTTAACGGCAAAATTAACGGCAAGCTCTAAGTAAATTTATTTTCTAACGCTACCGGCAGTTAGTTGCTCCTGGGGGGGACCCCCAAGACCGCACTGCCTCGAAAAATACGGAAACGGCAAGGATTGTATTATGTCTTACAGAATGGATCGTCGAGCTTATGCGGAAACCTATGGTCCAACAGTGGGCGATCGCATCCGTCTAGCCGATACAGAACTTTTTATTGAAGTTGAACAAGACCTGACTACCTACGGCGATGAAGTCAAATTTGGCGGCGGTAAAGTTATCAGAGACGGAATGGGACAGTCTCCTATTTCCAACGCCGATGGTGCTGTTGATATGGCGATCACCAATGCTTTGATTTTGGATTGGTGGGGAATTATCAAAGCAGACATTGGCATTAAAGATGGCAAAATCTTCAAAATTGGTAAAGCCGGAAATCCCTACATTCAAGACAATATTGATATCATTATCGGTCCGGGAACAGAAATCGTCGCTGGAGAAGGAATGATTCTCACTGCTGGCGCCATAGATACCCACATTCATTTTATCTGTCCCCAACAAATAGAAGTTGCGATCGCTTCTGGCATTACAACTATGATCGGTGGAGGAACTGGACCTTCCACAGGTACCAATGCTACCACCTGCACACCCGGTCCCTGGAATATTTACCGCATGCTGCAAGCAGCTGATGCTTTCCCCGTCAACCTGGGATTTTTGGGTAAAGGTAACACCAGTCAACCCCAAGGAATCGTAGAACAAATTTTAGCCGGTGCTGTAGGATTAAAGTTACACGAAGATTGGGGTTCTACTCCTGCAGCAATTGATACCTGTCTGAGCGTTGCCGACGAATACGACGTCCAGGTAGCAATTCATACCGACACTTTGAACGAAGCCGGATTTGTGGAAAATACTATCGCGGCGTTTAAAAATCGTGTTATTCATACCTATCACACCGAAGGTGCAGGTGGCGGACACGCACCAGATATTATTAAAGTTTGCGGCCAAGCTAATGTTTTGCCCTCTTCTACCAATCCTACCCGCCCTTACACCCTCAATACCTTAGACGAACACCTGGATATGCTCATGGTCTGCCATCACCTCGATCCGAGTATTCCCGAAGATGTAGCGTTCGCTGAATCCCGCATCCGCAGAGAAACTATCGCTGCTGAAGATATCTTACACGACTTGGGCGCGTTTAGCATGATTTCTTCCGACTCTCAAGCCATGGGAAGGGTAGGCGAAGTCATAATTCGCACCTGGCAGACAGCACACAAAATGAAAGTACAACGCGGTAACCTTCCAGAAGATAATTTGGCAGATAATATGCGGGTGAAAAGATATGTTGCTAAGTATACAATTAATCCCGCCATCACCCACGGTATCGCCGAGTATGTAGGTTCGGTAGAAGAAGGTAAACTAGCAGATTTGTGTTTGTGGCGCCCGGCGTTTTTTGGTGTTAAACCGCAAATAGTCATCAAAGGTGGTGCGATCGCTTGGGCGCAAATGGGCGATGCTAATGCTAGTATTCCCACACCCCAACCGGTACACATGCGTCCGATGTTTGCTAGTTTTGCAGGTGCGCGTCACGCCACATCCTTGACTTTTGTCTCCCAAGCAGCTTTAGACAAGGATATTAAAAGTCAGTTGGGATTGCAAAAGACGACGGTTGCGATTTCTGGAACACGTCGGTTAAGCAAGCGGGATATGAAACTGAATGACGCATTACCTCATATGGAAGTAGATCCGGAAACCTATGAAGTTAGAGCAGACGGAGAATTACTCACTTGCGAACCCGCAACGGTTTTGCCAATGGCACAGCGATACTTTCTATTTTAGTGCGTAGACGTGCAACGAGCGCCGCTTCACTCTGCCAGAAGCTGCTGCGCATCTACAAAGCGAGATCGCCTTTGAGACTTTAGTCCTGAAATAATTTGGTCTGCGGTGATAAATTAATTGACTAACATCCGAGTCTTGGGGATTGAAAGCGATAAATCGCTTACTACTAGTGTTCGGGTTGTTGGGAGTTGAAAGCGATAAATTCCTAACTACGAGTGTGAACACAAACAGTTCACTTACATTTAAGTATGTTTGCTCAATAATCAACAATTATTTGATGATGAAATTATCAGAAAGATGGGTTTAAAACCCTGTCGTTCTACGACGGCTTTTCTTGATTCTGAATGTATTTCTTGAGAACTTCAAGTGGCGCACCCCCAATCGAAGATACAAAATAACTAGGACTCCAAAGAGCTTGTTTACCGTAAGGTTTAGGGTATCCAGCTTGACCATACCTACGACTGGATACACCTTTTAAAGCATTAACGATTTGAGATATCGATATTTTGGAGGGAAATTCAATTACTGTGTGAATAGATCTGACTCTCCGTTAAACTCAAGTATTTGAAAATCCATTTTTTTGGCTACTTCCACAAATGATTTGTGGATTAGTTCAAGACTTTCATTGGTAAAAAGCTTTGTTCTATATTTAGTGACACAGACCAAATGTATTTTTAGGTCTGAAACACCATGCCTTTCATGTCTGACATCTTTAACTAACCAAAATAGTATATCTTGACTGACCAATCATAATATAAACATGAAAGCTAGGTATAAGTATCGATTTTATCCAACAGCACAACAACAACAGCCTTTAGCTCAGTTGTTTGGGTGTGTTCGGGTTGTTTGGAATGATGCTTTGGCTTTCTGTAAGCAATCTAAAAAATTGCCTGGGTACAACAAGCTCTCGGCAATGCTCGCTCAATCCAAGAAAACTGACGAAAAAAAATGGCTAGCTGATGTTTCTTCAGTGCCATTGCAGCAGGCTCTTAGACATTTAGATACTGCTTACAAAAACTTTTTCAAGTCTCTTAAAGGCAAGAGAAAAGGGAAAAAAATTGGTGAGCCTCTCTTCAAGAAGCAAACTAACTCACAATCAGCAGAGTTTACCAAAGCAGGTTTTTCGATAACAGATGGAGTGGGTTACTTAGCCAAAATTGGAACTATTAAACCAATTTGGTCAAGAGAATTACCGTCTGAACCTAGCTCAGTCACGGTGATTAAAGACGCTGCTCATCACTATTTTCTTAGTCTCGTTGTAGAAGTGCAACCCGATACTACCATTGCTAACAACCAAAGCATAGGTATTGATTTGGGGATAAAACTTTTGCTGTCATGAGTAATGGAGAAAAAGCGTTAAGCCCTAACTACTCAAAATATGACCGCAAAATTCGTAGACTACAAAAAAAATTAGCAAGGCAACAAAAAGATTCAAAAAGGAGAAACAATACTCGGATTAAAATAGCTAAACTGCACAATCGAATCGCTGATACTAGGAAAGACTTCTTGCACAAATTGTCAACCAGAATAATTAACGATAACCAAGTAATTGTTTTGGAGGACTTAAATGTATCAGGAATGGTAAAAAATCGTAGACTATCTAGGGCGATTAGTTTGCGCTCGATGGTGAGAGTTTAGAAATCTTTGTGAAGCTAAATCAGAAAAATTTAACCGTGATTTTCGAGTAATAGATAGGTGGCAACCAACAAGCCAGATATGTTCATGTTGCGGTTTTCGTTGGGGAAAAATTGACCTCTCTGTTCGCTCAATACTTTGCTTAAGTTGCGGTGCTGAGCAAGAAAGAGATGAGAATGCAGCTCGAAATATAGAAATGGTCGGCATGGGGTATCGGCACGACCTAAAATGGACAGGGAGTGACAATAAGACTACAACGGTCACAAGTTACTGCGATCTGTCAAGAATCACCGATGTTGAACGTTGGTGAGTATGTCAAAGAGTCTGAAAACATATTTGTGAATCTAAATCTATGACATGTTAATATATGTTTGGCCTTTTGTATGCAATTACAGATGTGCCAAGAGTAAGAGCTATTGCTTGCAAAAATACTCGTGGAAAATTTAGATAGTGATAGTATTCGTTGCCAGGTCAAGCTATGAGGATCGTATCGGTGTAGAACTAAAAATTTTTCAGGCGATCGCATCTTTGACATCTAGCTATTGCTATGACAGAAGTGTTTAGTTTCATTAATTTCTTTCCCCAAAGGGAAAAAGCTAAAATTAGGAAATATCGAGATGACATTCTCCAGTAGCGACTGGAATGGATTATCAAGATGGTAAGAAAACAACAACAAATAACCTTAACTTAAATATTAAATAAATATGCGGACAATTACAAACGCTTTAGAATATTAGCAACCAATTAGAAATAGGTGAAGAATACAACCTTTGATACTAAAGGCGTTCGCGTAGCGTACCGGATGGCATTTCGCCAAGTCGGTGGGGATAGAGGAGCGTGTTTGTGTGATTGAGAATGAGAAATTCACTTAATTTGGTATAGAATTCTACCATAAATTTCTGTCTAATGAATGTTCAACTTTCTCGCTCGGACAAAATACTGGTAGTAGATGATTCTCCAGATAACGTGTTTTTAATTAAAACTATTTTGGAAGAGGAAGGCTACACGGTTAGTACTGCAGAAAACGGTTATTCTGCATTAAAAAAAATTGCGGAAGCATCATTCGATCTGGTATTGCTGGATTTAATGATGCCGGGGATGGATGGTTATGAAGTCACAAAGTGTATTAGAGAAAATAAGAGTTTGCCATTTGTGCCGATTTTACTGATAACTGCCCATGATTCACCTAATGTTGCTCAAGGATTAGATTTGGGAGCAGATGATTTTATTCGCAAACCCGTAACGGTAGACGAATTGCTAGCACGGGTGCGATCGCTTCTTCGCCTCAAACACAAGACTTGTCCGAAATATTAACTTAGGAAAAGAAAAATGGTAAAACGTTAAATTGAGTGTCTACTGTTTTTCCCAGCTAACTATGGTTTTTGATTATATCGAGAAATATCCACACCGAACAAAACAAATTTTAGGGATTAGTTACGAACAGCTACAATCACTATTAAATTGCGCCCGAAAACGACACCAAGATATCAAAGCTAAACAGTCAAGCCAGAAAATTAGAATTAATGCACCTGGAGGAGGTCGTCCAACCAAGTTGTCAATGAATGAGCAAGNATCTAGTAATCGGATATTTATTGAGCATTTGATTCGCTTGTTAAAAATATTTCGCATAGCCTCACAAAGATTTCGCTTAAAAACTGATATTTATGAGCAAATTATTTTAACAGTTTGTGGTTTAGTTAGGCTTAGGATTGGCAGTTTAGTTCTACCAAATTAGCTACTAATAATTATTACTAGCTTTGAAAAATTAGGAGTCTATTTTTATGCCTCTAAACTATCACTAACTATCTCAAACCTTCATAACTGCGTTTTTGCAAAAATATNAAAGTTTTGCCTCAAAGCTTTGAACACGCTGGCTTTGGAGTTTTCGGACAGGTCTACAGCATAGATGAGCGAGATGAAATTGCTCGCCAAAGAGAAGATTTTGTTTCTCGTTTGACTCACGATTTGCGCACTCCCTTGGTAGCGGCGGATCGGATGCTGATGTTATTTCAACAGGGAGCTTTGGGACAGCTATCACCGCAAATGCAAGAAGTGATTGAGATTATGGCTCGCAGTAACAGCAACCTGCTAGCGATGGTAAATACTTTACTAGAAGTTTATCGTTTTGAAGCGGGTCGCAAGGCATTGGCATTTCAACCTGTGTATTTGAATCGATTGCTTGAGGAGGTAACAGCAGAATTAACTCCCCTTGCTCAACAAAAGGAGCTAGCGATAAATTTGTTTGTTGGTAAGGATTCAACCACAATTATGGGCGATCGCTTGGAACTGCATCGTCTTTTCACCAATTTAATCAGCAATGCGATCAAATTTACTGATACCGGTACTGTCAGCATCTATTTGAAACCACCTGTTGCTTGCGATGGCGTTGTTACCGTCAAAGTAGCAGATACGGGAGTTGGTATTCCCCCGGAAGAACAAGCAACTTTGTTTGAAAGATTTCGCCAAGGAAGTCACAAACGTTCTGGTAGTGGTTTAGGATTGTACCTTTCTCGACTTATTGTCGAGGCTCATCAAGGTACTATTCAAGTTAATTCTGAGGTAGGTAAAGGTAGTGTGTTTGTTGTGAATTTACCTATTAAACAGTAAGATTATTCCTAGATTTTTCAGATCAAAATGATGGTTGCTAAATTATCAATTTCTGAACTACTTTGCAAGCAACGGGATTTTTTTCAAACGGGTAAGACTAAACCAGTAGACTTTCGTCTGCAGATGTTGAAGAATTTAAAAAAAACAATTCTGGAGCATAAAAAAGCAATTTTAAAAGCGTTAGCAGCAGATTTACACAAGCCGGTATTTGAAAGTTACATAACAGAAATCGTTACCCTTAAAGAAATTGATTATGCTATCAAAAATCTCCGTCGTTGGACTAAACCTCGGAAAGTACGAGTTCCTTTAGAATTGTTTCCTTATTCTGGGCGAATTCAAGCAGAACCGCTAGGAGTAGTTTTAATTATCAGTCCTTGGAACTATCCATTTCATCTGCTAATTTCACCCTTAGTAGGTGCGATCGCTGCCGGCAATTGTGCTGTTCTCAAACCATCCGAATTTGCTCCTTACACCTCTGGTTTGATAGCCAATCTCATAGAAAAAACTTTTGAGCCAGCATATATTGCTGTAGTAGAAGGTGGAGTAGAAACAAGCCAAACACTACTAGCGGAGAAATTTGATTATATCTTTTTTACCGGTGGAAATGCTGTGGGTAAAATTGTCATGGCAGCAGCAGCCAAACATCTTACACCGGTAACATTGGAATTAGGAGGCAAAAGTCCTTGTCTTGTTGATACCGAAATTGATGTTGAGAAAACGGCCAGAAGAATTTGTTGGGGTAAATTTATTAATGCCGGACAAACTTGTATTGCACCAGATTATCTTTTAGTTAATAAAAATATTAAAAATTCTTTGCTAGATAGTATCAAAAAATGCTTGTTAGAATTTTACGGCGAACATCCGGCAAACAGTCCAGATTACGCCCGCATAATTCATCAAAACCACTTCGATCGCCTGGTCAAGTTTTTACAAGATGGGGAAATACTAATTGGCGGAGAAATTAATCGAGATGAGCTTTATATTTCTCCGACAGTAATTGATAAAGTGTCCTGGGAAGCTCCCATCATGCAGGAGGAAATTTTTGGCCCGATTCTACCTGTGATTGAATATACAGATATTGCCGAGGCGATCGCCAAGATCAACTCTCGACCCAAACCGCTAGCTTTATATTTATTTTCCGACAATAAAAATCTGCAACAGTACGTTTTGCAGTCTACTTCGTCCGGTGGGGTTTGTCTTAACGATACCCTCATCCAATCTGGAGTACCATCACTACCATTTGGAGGTGTTGGTGATAGCGGTATTGGCAGTTATCACGGTAAAGCTAGTTTTGACACCTTTTCCCATTACAAAAGCGTGGTACAAAATTCCTTTTGGCTGGATTTGAAATGGCGTTATCCTCCCTACGAAGGTAAGTTATCTTTCCTAAAGCGACTGATTGGTTAAACTTTAGCCACTCTTTATAAATTTTCAAAGGCTATAGCGTTCTTCTCTCCAGGGATCGCCTCGTTTGTGATAACCGTTGCGTTCCCAAAAACCAAGTTCTTCGCGTGCAAGAAACTCTAAGCCATTAATCCATTTAGCGCTTTTCCAAGCATAAAGGTGGGGAACAACTAACCGCACCGGGCCACCGTGTTCTGCTGGTAACGGTTCGCCAAATAATTTCCAGGCAAAGAAATTTTCATCTCGTACAAAGTCTACCATGGAAAGATTGGTAGTGTAGCCACCATAGCAGTGTGCCATAACATAGGCTGCTTTCGGCTCGACTGCAATTAATTTCATCAAGTCTGTAACCTGAATGCCAGTCCACTTCACATCTAATTTCGACCAGCGGGTTACGCAATGAAAGTCAGCAGTAAATTCGTGGTGGGGTAGCGCCATGAAATCTGACCAAGTAAATGTCTTTGGTTGTACCAGACCCCACACTTGTAGCTCCCACGCATCGGTGCTGACTTGGGGAGTCGTACCGTAAGTTAAGACGGGGAAACCTTTGGTTAGGTATTGACCGGGTGGAACGCGTTCGCTTTGTTGTGGCGTCGGTTTTTGAAAGTATTTTCCTGACATCGTTAATTCCAAAACGAGTCTTTTTCAGGGAACTCAGCAACAAATTCAGAGCTAACGGCCAATAATAATGTGCAAAACTATTAGCTATTAGCTCTGAGTAATTTTATGACTCCTGTTGTTCTTCTTCTTCTTCCGCGGATGGATAGACGAATTTAGAACGTCCGGTCAAAATCGATTTCCCTAGAGAAAGAGCTTTTTGAGCTTCCACAGCGGCCTTACGCTTCCAAGTAGCTCGACGGTGGTCGCGTTTTGACTTAGATGTTTTCTTCTTTGGAACAGCCATAATAGCAGCTTAGGCAATTTTCAACAGCCTCACTATTTTAATTCATTAACGCCTTTGTGGTGGAGGTGAAAGATCTGGTTTTGTTTGGGGAACATTGGTGGGTTGTGGTTCTAAAGCTGGTGGAGGTGTAGTAGTTGCTTGAGTGGCGATGGGAGTTTTGAAATTATCTCCGAAAAATAGCAACGAGCGAGCGCTTTTGAAGTATTTGGCCCAACGTTGTGGATCCGGACGAGTACGCCATTGTTGGCGACTTACCGCCAGTTCTAAAACGGGTGCGATCGCTCCGTAATTTTGTACGCATACCACTACGGATACATCGGATACTAGTATATCCGCATCAAAACTGCGTTGCGCTGCTGCTCTGGCTGCCGCTTCTGCTCTTCGCAGCAAACTTTCGTAGTTATCTTCCGGTAGGCGATCGATAAGCAGGTCGGTTCTGGCGGTATAGGCTTGTACAATTGGAGGCGCGATCGCTTCTGTTACCAACCACAAAGGAACTGCTGCACTCAATAAAACTAATGCATAACCTATCCGGATTTTCTGAGCGATCGTTGGCATAAGTGGAATGAACCTTGGGAAAGGATTTCCCTTCCCCAAAGAAAATCTGCTTAAAGATTGATGGCAAAAACTTCTCATGATCCATATACTCCTGGCTAGGAATGACTAAAGGAAATTTTTAAGTATTTTCTCGGTTAACGTGGAAATAAAAGCAACAATGCTATCGGCATGAGATGATAGTTAGCTTGACTATAAAACATAGGTTAGCTTTGTTTTTCGGCAAAGCCAACCGCGATTTCAAGTATGCGGAAAATAGTTAGTAAAAAATAACTGGCAGAGAGCGCGATGGCAAACAACTGGGCGATCGCCATAGGCATAAATCAATATCAGTTTTTTCAACCTTTAGGGTGTGCACAAGCTGATGCGGAGGCCTTAAAGGATTTTTTAATAGTGGAAGCAGGGTTTTTACAACAACAGTGTCTGTTGATGACAGATACTTCCCCACCTTTGGGAGATAGATCTACCTATCCAACAAAGGATAATATTCAGCTTTTAATAGAAGATTTGGCGGCAGCCTGCTTGCAACCCCAGGATCGACTGTGGTTTTTCTTTAGTGGTTACGGCGTTAACTACAAAGGCCAAGATTATTTAATGCCAGTCGAAGGAAATCCTGAGGAGGTGGAAGAAACTGGTATACAAGTCAAAACACTAATGCAAACTTTCCTCATAGCAGAGCTAGAAATAGTGCTGCTGTTGGATATGAACCGTGCTTTTGCCAACCAAGGAAATACCTCCGCTGGTCAAGAAACCATTGAACTAGCTCAGGAATTAGAAATTCCAACAATTGTGTCTTGTCAACCAGAGCAATTCTCTCACGAAAGCAGAGAATTAGGCCACGGATTTTTTACAGCAGCGTTATTAGAAGGTTTGCGTTCTGGTCACGGTAATTCCTTAGAAGGTTTAGAAAGATACCTGAGTTTGCGTACGCCAGAACTATGTCAGCACTACTGGCGTCCTACGCAAAATCCTGTAACTGTTATTCCTCGCAGACAACAGGAAATTTTGCCACCCTTGTCAGTCAGCGAAAACACACAAGCAACGCCGAGGATTACTTCTCGAGAAATCTTAGCTGCTGCACTTCCAGCTCCTTCCCTGCATCCTAATTCTCACACAAATTATTCGGCACAACAGTTAGTTACAAATCACAACACCAGCACTAACAAGGATAAACAAACAATTTCCACTAATAACTTGGGTGGCTCCTTATCGTCCTCAACTCCAGCAAACCAGAACAAAAAGATAGCCAACACCTGGTTTTGGCGTCGATGGTGGTTGTGGAGTACAAGTACGATATTCATATCAATTCTAATCGCAGCATTTTATCTAGACCGTCAAGCAATTTTCAAAGTAGCACTGCAATTGTTGCCAGCAACATCCAACTCTGTTAACGATGACGCTGAAACGGAAATTCTTCCTTTGTCACCCCAACCGACCTACGATCGCAAGGTAATCAAATCATCTCCCACTACTTCCGCTAATTCCCAAGCAATAACACGCAAGCAAGCTTTGTTGGATTTGGCAAGAATGTCGCTACAACCAACTCAAGCAAGCGATCTAAGTTTAGCGATTGCCAAAGCACGAAAAATTAAACCTGGCGATCCACTTTATCAAAGGGCCCAGCAGGATATGCAACTTTGGAGTCGGATGATTTTAGATTTAGCTGAAAGTCGTGCCAAGCAAAAACAGTATGCTCAAGCTATAGCAGCAGCGAAATTGATTGCTAAAGACCAGCTTATTTATCCGCAAGCGCAAGCAGCAATTAATCTCTGGCGAATTAGGGCTAAGCAGTACGTGGCAAACAAAACTCTTTTGGATGCAGCAAATGCCTTAATTGTAACTGGACAGGCTTCTACTTACAATCGCGCCATCGAAGTAGCCAAAAAAGTAGCGCCGGGCGAACCAGGTTTCGATCAAGCCCAAAAACTTATCAACCAATGGAGCGAAAAAATCTTGGTTTTGGCTTGGAAGCGAGCTTCCCAAGGAAAGTTTGCAGCAGCGATCGCTACGGCTAATTTAGTTCCAGAAGGAACATCGGCTTACAAAAAAGCTCAGCAAGCACTGCAAAAGTGGCGAAGGTAGTTAGTAGGAAATAACTACTACCTACTAACTACTCAATATTTCTTTAACAGTAGTGCGATATATCCTCGCCGCATTCCTCGGCTAGATAGCACAGAGCTCGAAAGCGCAAGCTCACCACTTCTTCGTACAGGGGATTGAGTTTGCACATGGGTGGAACGTGCAGAAAAATTCTGCCAAATAACTTCACATCGCGCTCGAACGGACACTGAGCAGGTATTAACTGACACAAGCGATGAGCCAGTCGGCGATCGCGGATTTGGATGTTATCTAGCCAATAACGTAAAGGTTGAAGAAGATCGAAGCGCAGCTTGCAGGTAGAACGGTCTAGCTGAGCAGCATCAGCACTCGTTGCTTCCGTGGGATTGAGGGATACCCAGCTAGCCAAAAAAAACTTTTTTGTGGTATTCTCAAATACCTTCATGATTTACTCCTCTTTTTTTGTGAGGCTCTTCACCACATAGATGTCAAAATATACAAGCTAACAATGGTATTTCCTGGAAAAATCTCGTGCAGACAGTAGCTCGATGTTATGTTTCTCTAGCCTTTGGCATCAGAATCTACTTGTCGATAAGTCAAGTTAATCGTAATTTTCCTAGAATCGGAAGGGCGATCGTACTATTTTGTTCATAACTTGATTTAGTTAAAATCTCGATAAAGCCATCCACCTTTAGATAGATATTACTGTAGCATTTACAAAACTATATGTGCAGAAAAACCATATCTATTTCTTATGGCGATTGTCTTTAGGTAGAAATACTTTCTAAGCCGTCAGAGCAGTGTTTTCTTTTGGCTGGAAGTTTAACCACCCGAGTTTGAGCTTGCAGGTCAAATGTTATGGAGTGTAGTTGGGCAAGATTACGGGCAAATATAAAAACTTTCGACCAAAAATATGTCAGTAATTTGGCTGGGATGGTGTTTGGCGATCGCAATGGCTGCTAGTCTGTTGCTATGAACCAAATACCATCATACAAGCGAGTTTGGTAACAGGCGCCGTGGTCTGCAAATACTAAAATAGTTGGGTTTGGCTCGCACTTAACCCAACTTGCACAACAAGAGTATATGATTGAAAATTTTAGGAGGCTACCTGAGCTGTCGTACGCGTGCGTCGCCTTCTACCATCAGCAGCTTTGACGGGAGGTTCTTCGGGAATTTGCATCAATAATGTTACCGATGGCTGACATTGCAGTTCCCGACGAATGGAACGTATCATTTCCCGCTCTAACACTTCTTGCAATCCACCCCAATCTACTTCGGGTTGTTCACCATCAAAAGCTTGGGCAAATTCTAACCAGCGCAGGCTAAGGACTTCTTCTATTCGCTGCTGCACCCACTTTTGCAACAGCGATCGCTCGATGCTTGTGACCACGCCTCGCAAATGAATTTCTGGTTTTGCCATCAGCTTACCACTCCAATCAATAGCAGTGGCAATGGTGACAATACCCTCTTCTGCCATTTTTTGCCGTTCCTGCAATACTTTGGCACTAACCATTCCCGAACTAGAAGTATCCACAAGCTCCAGACCCGCTGGAACTTTTCCGATCACGCGAATCGATTGTGGCGTCAATTCTACGATATCGCCATTTTGGACAATCACCATATTCTCGGCGGGAATACCCATGCTTTGCGCTGTTTGGGCGTGCTTGACCAACATGCGATGCTCGCCGTGAACGGGTAAGAAGAACTTGGGTCGGGTCAGGGCTAACATTAATTTTTGGTCTTCCTGACAACCGTGACCGGAGACGTGAATGCCTTTTTCCCGACCATAAATTACGTTTGCGCCTTGCATCATCAATTTATCGATGATGTTAACTACAGCTATGGTATTTCCGGGAATTGGGTTAGCTGAAAATACTACTGTGTCTCCCGGGCGAATTTTGATATGGGGATGTTCTTGATTAGCTATGCGTGTTAGAGCTGACATCGGCTCGCCCTGGGAACCAGTAGTTAAGATTAATACATTTTCATCCGGTAGATTGCGTATAGCCGCCAGCGGTTGCAACAAGTCGTCTTTACACTTGATGTAACCAAGATTGCGAGCGTGGGCAATCAAATTCAGCATGGAACGCCCAACTACTGTTACCACTCGATTATATTTTTGCGCTAGCTGCAAAATAATATTGATGCGATGTACGCTAGAGGCAAAGGTAGTGACGAAAAGTCGCCCGCAAGCTTGAGAAAAAACTCGGTCGAGATTGCCAATCACAGAAGTTTCTGAAGGTGTAAATCCAGGTACTTCTGAGTTGGTAGAATCACTCATCAAACAAAGAACGCCTTTTTCCCCATGTTCGGCTAATCTTTGCAAGTCAAAACGTTCGCCATCTACGGGAGTATGGTCAAATTTAAAGTCTCCTGTGTGGATGATGACACCTAATGGTGTATGTATGGCGACGCTGAAGCTATCGGCAATGGAGTGGGTGTTGCGAATGTATTCGACAAAAAAATGTTTGCCAATACGTACCACATCGCGGGGAAGAACGGTCCTCAATTCCGTGCGATCGCGCACTCCCGCCTCTTCTAATTTACCTTCTAGCATGGCTAGAGCCAATCTCGGCCCGTAAATTACCGGAATTTCAAATTGCTTGAGATGAAAGGCAACTCCACCAATGTGGTCTTCATGACCGTGGGTAACAATCATGCCTTTGATTTTATGGCGATTTTCTCGCACGTAGGTCATGTCTGGAAGTACAATGTTGACTCCGTGCATGCCATCCGTGGGAAAGGCTAAACCTGCATCCAACAGAATAATTTCATCATCATATTCGAAAACACAAGTATTTTTACCAATTTCATGCAAGCCGCCCAATGGAATAATTTTTAGGGCGGAGGTAATTTCGTTTTTAGCCATTTTCTCCTGAGATTGTTTTTGTTACAAATAATGAATGTTGGAATTTAGGAGTCTTTTCAGACAGGTGTAAATATCTTTATTACTAAGACCGATAGAGAGATTTAGTTTTAATCCGAATTTTCTCTTGTGCGATTTTTTCAATACAAAGTGAACTTGATACAAATATTCAAATAGATTTAGAAGTAATTTTTCTGTGGTAGCATAATTTTTTAACTGCCACATTGTCAAAATTACCTATTATTTTAGTGATGTTAAGTTGGTGAGAAAAGCCTCTGAAATTTTGGCAGTTTCTGTTAAATTAAACCAAGTTCTTTCATGACTGCCTCTAATTTTTGAGTTACTTTTGCATCTGCTTCGCAAAGAGGTGGGCGAGTCGAACCAACTTGCCAGCCTTGAAGTTGTAAAGCTTTTTTGATCGGTATGGGATTTGATGTAACAAACAAAGCTTTAAATAAGGGAAAAAGCCGCAGATGAATTTCCGTTGCCGCTTGAACTTGACCAGAACTGAAATATTGGATCAACTGCTGCAATTGGCTACCTACCAAATGGGAAGCAACGCTAACTACGCCCTTTGCCCCAATGGCTAACATCGGCAAGGTTAAAGAATCATCTCCAGAGTAGATCTGAAATTCTTTCGGTGTCAAGCGGCGAATTTCACTTACTTGGTCTAAGTTTCCACTGGCTTCTTTGATACCAACAATGTTTTTTATTTCCGCTAACCGAGCGACCGTTTCCGCGTTAAGATTTTGACCAGTACGACTCGGGACGTTATATAACAACAAAGGTAAATCACCAGAGGCAGCTATTGCCTGAAAGTGGCGGTATAGTCCCTCTTGGGGTGGTTTGTTGTAGTAAGGGACAACTTGTAAAGCACCATGTACTCCTATTTTAGCTGCTTTTTGAGTAGCAGCGATCGCTTCTTGAGTAGAATTAGAACCACATCCTGCCATTACAAGTGCCTTTCCTGCCACAGCTTCCAGCACTACGGAAAACAGTTGATACTCCTCTTCCCAGCTCAAAGTCGGAGATTCTCCAGTTGTACCGCAAACCACAACTGTATCCGTTCCCGTATTTGCTAAATGTTCTGCCAGCTTTGCTGCCACATCGTAATTAACGCTGCCGTCTTCTTTAAACGGCGTAATCATTGCTGTGAGAACTCTACCAAAATCTACCACCCTTTTTACACTCCTGATATATGTTTTTTGCTTTTGGTGGTTTTCTATTGTGATAACCTATCTACCACTATCTTTCCAGCAGTAATCAGTTGACTTTTGTCCCAACTGCCAACTTTTTCAGCAAACCTTTTTCTACTAATAATTCGGCTATTTGTACGGCGTTCAATGCTGCACCTTTGCGAATTTGATCGCCACACAACCATAATTCCAAACCACAAGGATGAGAAATATCTTGCCGAATTCTACCTACTAAAACTTCGTCCTTCCCCGTTGCTTCTACGGGCATAGGAAAATAATTTTTTTGCCAATCTTCCACTAATTTAATGCCAGGAGCTTTCTGCAGAATTTCTTTAGCTTCTTCTGGGCTCAAAGGATTTTCAAATTCTAGATTAATTGCTTCTGAGTGAGCGCGAAGTACGGGAACCCGCACGCAAGTAGCAGTAATTCTAATCTGTTGATTGTCAAAAATTTTTCGCGTTTCATTAACCATTTTCATTTCTTCTTCGCAATATCCCCAATCATTCAACGGGGAGTTGTGCGGAAATAAATTAAATGCCAGTGGATAAGGAAACACTTGCGAAGTTGGTTGTTTACCTTCTAAAATTTCCCTCGCCTGAGCTTTCAGTTCTGCCATGGCTTTGGCACCTGCACCGCTCGCCGACTGATAAGTTGCAGCTACAATTCGTTTTACGGGTTGAGCTTGGTGTAGCGGCCATACTGCCACTGTCATTAAAATTGTTGTGCAGTTCGGGTTGGCAATAATACCTTTATGGTTCGCAACAGCTTCTCCATTAACCTCTGGAACAACCAAAGGCACTTCTGGATGCATGCGAAAGGCACTAGAATTATCGATGACTACAGCACCCTTTTCTACTGCTATGGGAGCCCAGGTTTTTGATGTGGAACTTCCTGCACTTGCCAATACTAAATCCACATTTTTAAATATCGCCTCCGACTTTACCGCTTCTACAGGCAAATTTTCACCTCGAAACGGTAGAGTTTGACCAGCACTGCGCTCGGACGCTAGCAATTTCAAGTCGGAAACAGGAAAATTACGGCTTTCTAGCAATTCCAAAATTTCTCTGCCAACAGCACCTGTTGCTCCCAAAATAGCTACACTATAGGAATTAGACAAATTTGCTTCCTCCTTTCTCAGTTATTTGCTTTTTGATGACATTCTAGACTTTATCCATAGCTCTCTAATTATTTAATTTTTGACACACAATTATAAATATAGAAATACAATTTTATTCAATACAGTTATTTTTAGCTTTTACTTTTATAACAAGTAACATCGCATTGTATAATAACTGGCTATTATTATGTAGATATATAAATTACATATTTACATAATATTTACATACATTATACAGCAAATTGCAATTTTGCTTGGAAATAAAACTGCGAGTAGCTGCTCTGAGGTTAATAAGAAAAATCCCATCAAAAATATGCAAGTTATCTAGACTGGTGGATGTAATATGATTCAAAGGGGCTAGTAGTAATGGGATATAAGCTAAGGCAGGATCAACTGTACTCCTTTTTCCAATCGCCCGAAAACAATAACAAAGGGGATAACAGCAATTGCAAACGGCAATAACTGGTTGAAAACCAGGATATCATGCCAGCAGAGATCTGGTAAAAGCTACTCAGGAGGTTAGACTCGAGATCAATTCTCTCAGCGCATTTGCACAGACATTAAACTTGGGTTGAGGAACACCCGTGGTTTTGGAAAATAAATAAAGCCTGGGGAGAAAATTTCAACCCAAATTTGAGAAATAACAATCGGATGCGGCTAGGCTTTGAGGTTCGTTGCCAAAGCTATAAATTCGTATCTGAGTGTTATCACCAAAAATAAGGATAGTGATTACACGAGCAATAGAGACTAAGCATGAAAGTTACCCAGGAAAAACTTCCCGCCAGTCAAATAGGTCTGGAAATAGAGATTACGCCTGAAAAAACCAAGCAAACCTACGAACAAGTAATTCAAAACTTAACTCGTTCTGCCAACATTCCTGGGTTTCGTAAAGGCAAAGTGCCGCGGCAAATATTGCTACAACGCCTGGGAATAAATCGCATCAAGGCAGCAGCACTGGAAGAGTTAATTCAGGATGTCATAACAGAAGCGGTAAAACAAGAAGAAATTAAGGCGATCGGACAACCGCGACTGCGTTCCTCCTTTGAGGATTTGATTAGCAATTACGAACCGGGTAAAGCCTTGACTATTTCTGCTACTGTGGATGTGCCACCAGAAGTGAATTTGCTTCAGTATACCGATTTACAAATTCAGGCAGAGGAAATTAAGTACGATCCGCAGCAAGTGGATAAAGTCTTGGAAAACGAGCGCCAACAAATGGCAACGTTAATTCCCGTAGAAGGGCGTCCAGCACAATGGAAAGATGTGGCTGTAGTTGATTTTAAAGGAGTGCTTGCTAAGGGCGAGGGTGAAGAGGAAGCAGAACCAAAAGTTATTCCTGGTGGAGAAGCTAGCGATTTTCAAGTGGAGTTGCAAGAGGATAAATTTATCCCTGGTTTTGTTCAGGGAATTGTGGGTATGAGTCCCGGGGAAACCAAAGAAATTTCCGTGACTTTTCCAGATTCCTACGCTAACCGGGATTTAGCTGGAAAAGCAGCCATTTTCACAGTGACTCTCAAAGAACTCAAGGAAAAAGAGCTACCAGAACTTAACGATGACTTTGCTCGAGAAGTCAGCGAATTTGAGACTTTAGCCGAACTACGCGCTTCTTTAGAAGAAAGATTTCAAAAAGAAGCACAGCAAAAGACCAAAGAAAATAAGCAACAAGCTTTGCTCGAGGAACTTCTCAAGCATGTAGAAGTAGAATTACCAGAAACGATGATTGAGCAAGAAATCGATAACATGCTAACTCAGACTGCTATTCGGTTATCGCAGCAAGGGTTGGATGTCAAGAAGGTATTTACCCCCGATTTAATTCCTCAATTGCGCCAACGCTCTCGTGACGAAGCTATAGAACGCTTAAAGCGATCGCTGGTGTTAGAAGAAATTGGAAAGCGCGAATCCATCACAGTCAGCGATGAAGAAGTTGCCGCTAGAGTCAAAGAAATTCTGGAACAATACTCTCAAAAAGAAGACATTGACCAACAGCGACTCCAAGAAGTAGTTAAAAACGAACTGTTAACTGAAAAAATCATCGATTGGCTATTAGAACGCTCAAAAATTGAACTGGTACCCGCAGGTACTTTGAAAAGCGCACAACAAGAATCACCAACACCCCAAACCGAACAAACAAGCAGCGAAACTATTTCAAGTGCACAAGAAAACGCTGCTACACAAGCACAGTAACTCCTTGCAGCCCCAAATTTCTTCCAAGGCGGAAGATTCAAGGAAACTTAAACAAGTAGCCTGACATTTTACCGCCTTGGCTTGACACCGGGCCTACACGAGGAGAATTTAGATGAGGCATAATGGTTAACACATACCTAACAATACAAATCTAGCCGCTATCATAGTCAGCGTAGGCTGTCAGAACCACCGTTACTATTGGTTATTAAACATTAATCTATGCTTGTATCGCAGTCGGGAAATTATCCCATCAGCAGCTTAAGTAGATTCGAAATTCGCTCCCAGAGCGGTCCCAGCAACATCATACCCATGGTGGTAGAGCAATCTGGCATGGGAGAACGAGCCTTTGACATTTACTCTCGCTTGCTGCGAGACCGGATCGTTTTTTTAGGAAGTCAAATAGACGACACCGTAGCCAACTTAATTGTTGCCCAATTATTGTTTCTAGACGGCGAAGATCCAGAAAAAGACATCCAATTGTACATAAACTCCCCTGGCGGCTCTGTAACAGCAGGAATGGCGATATACGATACCATTCAACAGATTCGCCCTGATGTGATCACCATCTGTTTTGGTCTGGCCGCGAGCATGGGAGCATTTTTACTGGCTGCTGGTACCCCGGGTAAACGCATGTCTCTACCAGATTCCCGGATTATGATTCACCAACCGCTAGGCGGTGCTCAGGGACAGGCAGTAGATATCGAGATACAAGCCAAAGAAATTCTTTATCATAAATCTAAGTTGAATCAGTTACTTGCTAAACATACTGGTCAACCGTTAGAAAAAGTAGAAGCTGACACCGAACGGGACTTTTTTATGTCGGCTGAAGAAGCCAAAAACTATGGACTGATCGATCAGGTCATCTACAGACAAAATCTTCCCGCAGCAGGGGAAAACGTCACCATTCTGAAATAAGAGGCTGGTATGTCTAAGTACGACTCCCATTTAAAATGTTCGTTTTGCGGCAAATCTCAGGAGCAGGTGCGTAAACTAATCGCTGGTCCGGGAGTCTACATTTGCGATGAATGCGTTGACTTGTGCAATGAAATATTAGACGAAGAATTGCTAGACACGAATAATACGGCGTCACAACCGACACCCCGGTCCGAACCTCCTCAAAAGCGTCGTTCCCGCTCCACCAGTCTCTCGTTCCATCAAATCCCCAAACCGCGAGAGATTAAAAAATATTTAGACGAGCACGTCATCGGTCAAGACGAAGCCAAAAAAGTACTGTCGGTAGCTGTTTACAATCACTACAAAAGGTTGTCGCTAATTCAGTCCAAAAATAATGGTAAAGGATTAGCCGATGATGCTGTAGAACTGCAAAAGTCTAATATTCTGCTGATTGGTCCTACCGGTTGCGGCAAAACTCTGCTGGCGCAAACTCTAGCAAAAATATTAGATGTACCTTTTGCTGTTGCCGATGCTACCACTCTGACGGAAGCAGGATACGTAGGTGAAGATGTAGAAAATATTTTGCTGCGACTGCTGCAGGTAGCAGACTTAGATGTGGAGGAAGCGCAGCGGGGAATTATCTACATTGACGAAATCGACAAAATTGCCCGCAAGAGCGAAAATCCCTCTATTACGCGAGATGTATCTGGTGAAGGCGTTCAGCAAGCATTGTTGAAAATGCTAGAGGGAACGATCGCAAACGTTCCACCCCAAGGCGGACGCAAGCACCCCTATCAAGACTGTATTCAAATTGATACTAGCAACATCCTGTTTATTTGCGGCGGTGCTTTTGTCGGTCTGGAAAAAGTAGTAGAGCAGAGAATCGGCAAAAAGTCAATAGGCTTTGTGCAGCCGAAAGAAGGACAAACAAAAGAAAAGCGAGCAGCAGATACTCTCCGCCACTTGGAACCAGAAGACTTAGTGAAGTTCGGTATGATTCCAGAATTCATTGGTAGAGTACCAATGATAGCGGTGGTAGATCCTCTCGATGAAGAAGCTTTGATGGCAATACTGACCCAACCTCGCAGTGCTTTGGTCAAGCAGTATCAAAAACTGCTGAAGATGGATAACGTTCAGTTAGACTTCAAACCAGAAGCCTTGCGAGCGATTGCCCAAGAAGCCTACCGCCGCAAAACAGGTGCCAGAGCACTGCGGGGTATTGTGGAAGAACTGATGCTGGATGTAATGTACGAGTTACCTTCCCGCAAAGATGTAACTCGCTGCACGGTGACAAAGGAAATGGTCGAGAAGCGTTCTACTGCTGAGCTGCTTATACATCCGTCCACGTTGCCCAAGCCAGAATCGGCTTAGTCAACCTTCAGGAGCGGTTAGTAAGAAAATGTAATCATCACAAACGGACATTTGACTATAAACTTGTGACCGTGGACTTCTAACTGTGTACTAATGCCATACATTAATGTTCGTGGCGTTGAACACTACTACGAGTGGGTGCGAAAATCATCTACTTTCCGGGAAAAACCAGTAATGGTTTTTATTCATGGTTGGGCTGGTTCGGCTAGGTATTGGCGAAGTACCGCCACCGCCTTGGCCGAACACTTTGACTGTTTGCTCTACGATTTGCGAGGATTTGGGCGTTCCCACGGTCAGCCCACCGCGGTAGTTAAAGCGAGCGAAGCTGCCCGACAGGAATCACAAGCGGTAGCAAAGTTAACCTACGAATTAGAGGAATACGCCCACGATTTGGCAGTGTTGCTCAACGAGTTGCAAATTTCCCGTGCCTGTGTTCACGCCCACTCCATGGGTGCTTCCATAGGTATCTTATTTCTCAACCGCTACCCCGAGCGAGCAGAAAAAGCAATACTAACCTGTAGCGGTATTTTTGAGTACGACGAAAAAGCATTTGCAGCCTTTTACAAATTTGGCAGCTACGTCGTCAAATTTCGCCCCAAATGGCTAGAAAAAATACCATTAGTAGATCGAATTTTTATGGCGCGATTTTTGCACAGTCCCATACCTGCTCAAGAGCGTCGGGCTTTTCTACAAGATTTTCTCATTGCAGACTATGATGCTGCACTAGGGACAATTTTTACTTCCGTTAGCAAAGCAGCTGCGGAGTTGATGCCGCGGGAATTTGCTCGGATCATGCAACCAACACTACTAATATCAGGGGAATACGACAAAATTATCCCCGCCTACATGGGACGTCAAGCAGCAGCATTAAACGACAAAATTAAGTTTGTGGTCATTCCCAATACTGCTCATTTCCCAATGTTAGAAGATCCACCCAGTTATTTGCGGCAAGTACGAGAATTTTTACAAATTGAGATATCACAAGCGCAAGTCAGTTAATAAAGTACCCAGCTAGCTGCACGGGTGATGCTGCTAAGTGGTTGTTCAACGCTGCACCAAGCTGGGGATTAAGTATATGCGTGCAGGGTGCGAGAAGCGCGATCGCCCTTTGATTTAGAATTAATTATTTTTATAATTTTTTCTTATATCTAAGATAAGATATCGTTTCCAGTTTTTCGTAGCTTTAACTACAGATTTTTTTTATTTTCAGTTATCCTGAAAAACGAAAAGATTTTTGTTGCTCATTAATTTCAATTTAGAAACACTTTTCAGATTGCCGAAGAGAGTTTCATACTGATTCTCATCCCTGTATGACAAATACTTTACCAAGGCGAAAAAAGCACTTGATTCATACACCAAGACAAAAACGTCAACTCATTCTCAGACGATTATTTAGAAAATATTTATCTAAAATTCACGGCAGTCGAATTCATCAACCAAAGTTTTCTTTCAAACAAATTTTGTTTTCTTTTCTCGGCAGTTTATTTGGTATAGGCACGTTAGCTTATATTACAGCTACTAGCAATCATCCTTTTATTGCAGCGCCCTTGGGTGCTACAGCTGTACTTGTTTTTGGAGTGCCTGAGAGTCCTTTAGCACAACCTCGCAATGTCATCGGAGGAAATTTTTTGGGCGCTTTGGTAAGCGTATTTTTAGTGCATTTATTTGGTCCTCAACCCTGGGTAATGGCTTTAGCTGTTGCGATCGCTATTAAGCTAATGCAACTTACCAAAACTGTCCATCCTCCAGCTGGTGCTGTTGCCTTGTTGGGAGTGCTTACTCAAGCAGATTGGAATTATGTTTTGACACCAATTCTAGCCGGTTCTATTACTATAGTACTTTGTACTTTTTTCTTCCATAATATGGTTCCGGGAAAAAATTATCCCTTGCATTGGTTGTAATTATTTAAAAGCAAAAAAGCTGCTCCTTGAAAATTAGAAGCAGCTGTTTTTTACTTACACGGACTGTAAAGGCATCTTATAGCATCCTAGTAATCGAAGTCGCCGCCACCCATACCAGCACCAGCAGGAGCATTTTCCTTGGGCTCAGGCTTGTCAACAACGATACATTCAGTTGTTAGCACCATACCAGCGATGGAAGCTGCATTTTGCAGAGCAGAACGAGTCACTTTCGCAGGATCGACGATACCAGCAGCAAACAAATCCACAAACTCGTTCTTAGCAGCATCGTAACCAACGTTAAACTCTTTTTCCTTGACGCGCTCGGCAATGACAGCACCATTTTGACCAGCGTTCTCAGCAATGCGCTTGAGGGGAGCAGACAGAGCGCGAGCTACAATCAAGGCTCCAGTCAATTCTTCGCCTTTGAGGTTGCTGTTAGCCCACTCTTCTAGTTGCGGAGCAAGGTGAGCAAGAGTTGTACCACCACCAGGGACGATACCTTCTTCTACCGCAGCTTTGGTAGCGTTGATAGCATCTTCTAGGCGCAGCTTTTTATCTTTCATTTCTGTTTCGGTAGCTGCACCAACTTTGATTACAGCTACGCCACCAGCCAATTTCGCCAAGCGTTCTTGCAGTTTTTCTTTGTCGTAGGAAGATTCCGTTTCTTCGATTTGGCGGCGGATTTGTTCGCAACGAGCTTTGACTGCTTGTTCGTTACCTTCAGCAACAATTGTGGTGTTGTCTTTGGTAATGGTAACGCGGCGAGCTTTACCCAGGGAATCTAGTTTGGTATTTTCTAGCTTCAGGCCAGCATCTTCGCTAATGACTTGACCACCAGTGAGGATGGCGATGTCTTCGAGCATTGCTTTGCGGCGATCGCCAAATCCAGGAGCTTTCACCGCAGCTACATTCAGGACACCACGCAGGCGATTGACTACCAAAGTTGCCAAAGCTTCTTTCTCAATGTCTTCGGCAATAATTACTAAAGGACGACCAGCACGAGCTACTTGCTCTAGTATGGGTACAAGGTCTTGTACCAAGGCAATTTTCTTGTCGGTAATGAGTATAAAAGGCTCCTCGAAGACCGCTTCCATCCGTTCTGGGTCCGTGGCAAAGTAGGGAGAAATATAGCCTTTGTCAAAGCGCATCCCTTCTGTGATTTCCAGCTCGGTGGTCATGGACTTCCCTTCTTCTAGGGAAATTACACCTTCTTTGCCCACCTTATCCATGGCTTCGGCTATCATTTTGCCAACTTCTTCGTCGTTACCAGCAGAGATGGCGCCTACTTGGGCGATCGCTTTCGAGTCTTCAACCGGACGGGCGTGTTCTTTAATTTTGTCTACCAAAAAGTGAGTAGCTTTATCTATACCGCGCTTGAGCAAAATGGCATTCGCACCAGCTGCAACGTTGCGCAAGCCTTCTTTGACCATTGCGTGCGCCAATACGGTAGCAGTGGTAGTACCGTCACCGGCAGCATCGTTTGTTTTGGAAGCAGCTTGACGAATTAGAGAAACACCGGTGTTTTCTACGTGGTCTTCTAATTCTATCTCTTTGGCGATGGTTACACCATCATTGACAATTTGTGGTGCACCAAACTTCTTTTCTAGTACGACGTTGCGACCTTTAGGACCGAGGGTAACAGCTACGGCCTCAGCTAAAATATCCATTCCCCTTTCTAAGGCGCGACGAGCGTTTTCGTTGTAGATAATGCGCTTTGCCATAATTTTTTCTATGCCTAGGTAAGCTTTTGTCTTTTTGTACTAATTGTCTGGAAGTGATTAGCTGACGATCGCTAAAATGTCTTTTTCCGAAAGCAGTACGTACTCGTCGGTACCAAGTTTAATATCGGTACCGGCATACTTGGAATAAAGGACTTTGTCTCCTACCTTCACATCTAATGGCAAGCGACTGCCATCTTCTTTGAGTTTGCCATTACCAACTGCAACTACTTCGCCAACTTGCGGCTTTTCTTTAGCAGTGTCTGGTAGATACAAACCACCTGCTGTTTTTTCTTCTGAGGCGCTCACCTTCACAAATACGCGATCGCCTAAAGGTTTAACGGTAGAAACGCTTAAAGATACGGCTGCCATACGCTTTTCATGCCTTTTTAGCACTCTCTGTTCCTGAGTGCTAATTTAGCGAAGGGCGATGTGCAATGGCAACCTTTCCATTTGTACGGGTTCCCGAACTTGGCAATGGTAACGCTGTTTGAGTAGAAATACTCGGATTTTCTTGCAGTTAAGAATATTCATATATATTCAAAATTATTTGCAAACCAGAGAAATTGTTATAAAACAGAAATGAAACAGCACCATAATGGGCAACAACAAATCATGATTGCATCAAGGCTAGAAATGCGAAAAAACATTAAATTATTAGGACTAAAAAATAGCGGCGACACATTCCTAAAGTCGTGGAGAGCAAACCAACAAGCTAATCTGAAAGCATGAAAATCAAAAAATAAGCGATTAAAATAGCTATAGCTAGATTAACTTTACTAAAGCCCTCTCGGTTGCGCAAATCCTCAGCACAAGCTAATTGCTTGTCTGGTTTATCATTGCAGGTGTATAAAAAAAGAAGGTGGTTGAAGAATATGCTTTAGTTTTTTGCACAAACTGACACCAGCTTAACATCCTTGAGATGTGCCGTGACTCTAAGCTAGAGAAAGGGCGGGTTAATTGTTAACCGGGAGCATCTTTAGCCGATAAGAATTTGATAATCTCAAATATTATTATTCAATTGAAGTTTTTTGCCCGCTCCTTTCAAAGCGATATATAATAACGCATTATAAATACTAATGCTCTACGTATCCTTACTGGACTTTTGCCATTGATATAGTAGTTTCTCAAGAGAGAATATTTCTTTTGAGACATTCACCAAGCAAAGGCAAGTTAAGTGGGAAAAAGCACACAATTACAACAAACCACCAAAAAGGATCGCTATTCAAGACCTTGATGGATCTCAGCGCGACAAGTGCCACTGCTATGAAAGAACCCAGCATGAAAGATCACAAACGACTTCTACTCATTGATGACGACCCCAACCTGATTTTGCTGGTGAAGGATTACTTGGAATTTCGGGGATATGAAGTCATCACCGCAGAAAATGGTCGAGAAGCTCTGGAAATTTTAGAGCAAGAAGTTCCAGATATGATCATTTGTGATGTGATGATGCCAGAGATGGACGGATATACTTTTGTCGAACAAGTCCGTCAAAACGAGCGCACCAGTTGGATTCCCGTTTTATTCCTTTCGGCCAAGGGACAAAGCGCAGACCGAGTTAAAGGTCTGAATAAAGGTGCTGATGTCTATATGGTCAAGCCCTTCGAGCCAGAGGAACTAGTAGCGCAGGTAGAATCTTCTCTGAAGCAAACAATTCGTTGGAAAGAACATCAAGCCAAAGGAGGAGAAAACGGTTCCCGCATCCAAGTTCCCTTCGACGTGCAGCTAACACCCACAGAACTGAAAGTAGTGCAATTTGTAGCTAGAGGTTTGGCAAACCGCGAAATTGCTGAAGAATTAAATGTAAGTCAACGCACAGTTGAAAGCCACGTATCTAACATGCTAGGCAAAACAAACCTACACAACCGTACAGAACTAGCACGTTGGGCGATTGAAAATCAAATGGCATAAATTTAGAGTGCTAAATGATGAGTATTGAGTTATGAAAGTGTTTGTTTTCAAACCCATAACTCAAAACTCATGCTCCAAACGTTTATCGCTTTTGCCAACAAAACTAACTGCACGTACACAAAAAGTATAGTACAGGCAGAAAAAATTTCATAGATCGAAGACGGTAGTATTCCCATTTGACAAAAACACCCGCCTACACGCACAAAGCCTGCTAAAAGCAGGCTTGATCTTAAAATTTGTATTTTGCTTTTAGAGTGCTTGTTTTCTCAAATCCCGGTACTAACTTTTTTAGGGAAAGCGGGTTTTTCTTTTATTAAGCAAGCACTTTTCTAGTTCTGCAGCCCAAAAAACAATCGAACTCAGAAGCAAACATATAATTAAATCCTGGAATGATAAGGGTTGGGTAGCGAAAATTTTTTGCAAAAAAGGAATGTATACAACAGCTAGTTGCAACACTAACGTCAATAGCACAGCTGCTAAAAGTACTTTGTTGGAAAACAGACCAATTTGAAATAGAGAATCCCTAGCAGAACGACTGGCTAGAGCATTTCCCATTTGCGAAAGGGTAAGGTTAGTAAACACCATAGTTTGCCAACCGGGATTACCGTGGCGCCAGTACAAATAGCCTGTGCCAAAAGATACTAGACCCATAAGCAGACCAATCCAAACTATGCTTTTGGCCATTCCTCGCGCAAAGAAATTTTCATCAGGAGGATAGGGAGGTCGATCCATAATATTTCGTTCTGCTGGCTCCAAACCCAAAGCCAAAGCTGGTAAACCATCTGTTGTCAAGTTAATCCAAAGAATTTGCAGTGGTAAAAGCGGTAATGGCATACCAAACAAGGGAGCCAGCAGCATTACCCAAAGTTCACCAGCGTTGCTGCTGAGAAGATATTTGATGAACTTGCGGATATTTTCGTATATGA
Organism: cyanobacterium PCC 7702; assembly: GCA_000332255.1. Taxonomy (GTDB): domain Bacteria; phylum Cyanobacteriota; class Cyanobacteriia; order Cyanobacteriales; family Nostocaceae; genus Chlorogloeopsis. The sequence continues at coordinate 2,328,507 of KB235926.1, forward strand.
CCCGTCCTTCTTTAACTGCGGCTACGATTGTGGCAAAGCTTTCGTCTAGCAGTACTATATCTGCTGCATTTTTGGCGGCATCGGTACCGCTAATTCCCATGGCTATGCCAATATCAGCTGCTTTGAGAGCAGGTGTGTCGTTGACACCATCGCCGACCATAGCCACGATATGTCCTTGCTTTTGTAGGGTCTGAATAACGTCTAGCTTTTGTTGGGGAGAAAGTTGCGTGTAAATAGATACTTCATTGAGGAGTTGTTTGAATTCCTCCAAAGAAGATACGTGGGAAATATCTTCGCTGGTAAGGACGATCTCGTTAGTAGCAATACCGACTTGGCGAGCAATATATCCGGCAAAAACAGAGCGATCGTCTGTAATCAGTATGGGACGAATACCAGCTGATTTACAGGTGGCGATCGCATCTGCTGCTTCTGGTCGTAAGGGATCGGTCAACCCTACCAAACCAACAAAAGTCAGGTCTTGCTCTAAGTTTTCCCGATACTCGCCCCCATCAAACGCCAAAAGTCGAAAAGCAGCACCCAAAACTTGCAGTCCGTTTTGTACAAGCTGTTCGTGGGCAATGCTAATGCGTTGGCGCCAGTTTTGATCTAAGGGTTTGGCTTCTCCATTTACCCAAATGCAATCACAAACTTCTAATAAGCTATTTACCCTTCCTTTGCTAAAAGCAACGCTGCTTGCTGGAATAAGAGCAGCTTGACTCCAATGCCACAAACTTGCCAAAGCATAGGGAACTTGAGAAAGTTGCACGGGGAATTGGTGGATGGTTGTCATCCGCTGTCGCCTGGAGTCGAAGGGTATTTCAGATATACGGGGAAAGGCTTGTTCTAGTTTTGCTTTCCACAATCCGCAACTAGCAGCGGCGATCGCCAGCGCTACTTCTCTAGGATCGCCGCCAGGCTTTAAGTACTGTGACTCGTTTGCATCACAATCTAATCGAGCATTATTGCACAAAGTACAGCTAGCTAAAAGCAAAGCTATATCTGGTGATTGCTGGAGCGCAAATGCTTGTTCTTGTGGATGGGAAGCTAGTGTTGGTAACGTCTTGTCCAGTTGGGCGGTTAAATCTAATCTGTGACCAGCCACATCCAAGACAGTAACTGTCATGCGGTTAGCAGTTAACGTCCCCGTTTTCCCAGAGCAGATCGCCGTCACCAGTCCTAAGGCTTCTACAGCGGGAAGGTTGCGGATCAAAGCTCGATATTTGAGCATTCGCTGCGCTCCTAAAGCTAGAGCAATAGTGACCACAGCTGGTAATCCTTCTGGCAAAGCGGCCACCATCAGAGTAATGGCAGTCAGGAAAATTAACTTGATATCTTCTCCCTGCCACACCTCCAGAAGTACAATCAATCCTACAAGGCTCAGGCAAGCAATTATTAACAGGTGTCCCAACCGGTCCAAGCGTTTTTGCAGTGGAGTTGGCTCGGGTTCTACCGCGGCGCTGATGCTGGTGATACGTCCTAACTCAGTATCGCTCCCGGTTTCCGTGACAACTGCCTTCCCCCGCCCGTAGGTAACAACCGTGCCCATGTATACCATATTGTGGCGATGCCAAATCTGGGGAATTGGTTGCTTTGAGGTTTGCGGGTCTTTATCTACAGGCTCTAGTATTCCTGTGAGATTTGCCTGCTGGACTTGTAATCCCCAACTTTCCAACAACCGACAATCCGCCGGAACCGTGTCTCCTGTTTCCAAAAGGACGATATCCCCAGGTACGAGCAGGCGAGCAGAAATTTGCTGAATGCGGTTGTCACGCCGGACTTTGACTGTAGGAACAACTAGCTGTTGGAGCTTGGCGATCGCTTTTTGCGCCCGATACTCTTGAATAAAACCCAAAAAAGCAATCAATACAACAATGGCGATAATGCCTATAGCATCTTTGCAATCACCCAGAAGATTGGAGAAAATTGCTGCCACGATTAATATAATTACTAACGTTTCGCTCAGTTGCTCCCACAAAATGTCCCAGGGTGTTTTTCCCTTTGCAATTAACTCGTTAAAACCATACTTTTCTAAACGATAGTTAGCTTCTGTTGTACTCAGTCCTAAACAAATATCAGTGTTCAATTTTTGCAATACATCTTTAGCATCCAATTGATACCAACTGCTCATTCAACCGTACCGTTTCTGGAAATTTTCTCGCGCCAGCAAAAAACAGTTCTGCTTTACGATCGCTATGAATAAAACCAACTTTTAACCTTCTGCCACTAGTTTATTTAAATTAACCCGGCGATTATATTTATACTCATAGCTAAAATCATCGTATTAAAAAAGAAAGACAACACGCTATGCAGCAGTGCCAGTCGCCGCAGTGAACGAGAATTGATTTGTACATCTGAAACTTGGCTGGTCATGCCAATCACGAAAGAAAAGTACAGAAAATCCCAATAATCAGGGTCATTTTCGCCAGGAAAATCTAAACCAGTTGTTTTCCATTCATTTAAAGGCTTGTCCTCACGATAGTAGGCATTAGCATAGTGGAAAGCAAAAATTGTATGCACCAGCAGCCAAGACCCGACAATTGTCACTACTGAAAGCGTTAGGTGCAGAAACAATAATTTGCGCTCCGCACCCTTGTCGTGTAAGATAAAGCCAATGGCGAACAAACTGGCACATGCTGCCATCATAATTAAGCTCAAAATTACCAGGCGTCCTATGTCTTCCTGGCGAGCATAACGGCGCATCTTATCTGGAGTCGCTTCTAGCATGGCTCTCCACGTCAAGCCTAAAAAACCAACCATACCCGTATCCCACACGCAAAGTATTCGGGTTGGCAAATGAAACCAAGGTGGCAATAGCAGCGAAACTACCCCTGCTAGCAGCACAGATAACAGAGATATCTTGCGAAAACTCCATCGCGCTGATTTTTGTGGTTTGGGTGCAGATTTCACATCTTTTACTGGTCTGGTATGGGTCTATGACTGTAAAGTATAGCGCCTGAACACGCAGAGAAATTAAAGATAGATAAAAAGAAATTAGGGGTAAATGAGTTTTTTGTCAGCATCAGTGAGATAGTTAGAAGGATGAGCAAAAACATAGCCACGATAGTTCGGCTGTGGCTGAAAAATACTGAACATTGGCACTGCTAAACCATCGTTGACATTCATGGGATCGACTCCCAAAATGACTTCCACAGTGCGCAGTAAACTGAGTTGGTCGTAGCGATCGCTGATTACTGCTTGACGTTTCACATAAGGACCAACCGCTAAAGCAACGGTGCGCGTAGCATCTACATGATCCGGTCCATTTTGGGCATCATCTTCTACAATTAAAATCAAGCTGTTTTTCCAAATCGGACTTTTAGCGATCGTTTCTACAATTTTTCCCAAAGCTGCGTCGTTCTGGGCTAATAATTGGTAAGGGTTGAGAAAATTGGGATTTGTTCCTGCTGTATGATCGTTAGGTAGCCAAATGTAATGAAATGCGGCTACTTTTTTCGATTGCAGTTGTTTGTCGAAATCTTTTTTCCAATCAAGAAAACGCTGTAGATCTGAGTATTTCAAATCATAGTAATGATAGTTGAAAGGATAGTGGTAGAGAAAATCTGCTTCCTTGCGCCTAAAAGCTGGGTATTTGCGCCAAGCTTCGGCTAAGCTATTGTCACCAGTAAATAATTTCGACAATGAGGTGGCAAACTGGGGATTTTCAATTAACCGCAGCGCATCCTCCACCGTATCTGCTTTGCCGTAGTATAACTTGAAAAGTTCGCTTGCGGCTTTACCTCTATCTGTCTGAGCAGCCAAGCGCATGCTTTGAGCGTAAAATTTTTTCGCCAGCGTACTATCTGCTCCAAAAGCTTCCACTATCAATTGATAGGAGCGTGTAAAGATATAGTAAGGTTCACCGTAAATGCGATAATCTATCTTTTTTGCTGCCAAAGCATTCCACAGATAGGTGGGAGAATAAGTTACAGGTACTATTCCGAAGGGATAGCCTTTGTAACGCCCTTGATACTGTGTATTACCCAGCCATTCTAAAAAAGGACTAGCATAACCACTGGTAGTAAAACTGTGACCCAAAACGCTGATTTCGCCATTGACAAAGAAGTTATCCAGAGTAACAAAATCTTCTGCTAGCTTGTGATGGTTGGGAGTGATATCCCGTCCAAATAAAGTTAGAGATTTATCGCCATTACCCCGTCCCAAATCTCCCAGAATTTGATCGTAGGTGCGGTTTTCTTTGACGATATAAAAAATGTAACGGATGGGTAGTTTAAAACCTCCTTTAGGACTGTAAAGGGGTGAACCCTCTTCTGTTTGCTTGGTCCACTGTGATAAAGAAGAAGCGATCGCGTCTTTTGGAATAATAGAAACCGCACCCCTAAGCAAACTTAATACATAATCCCGGCCACCTTTTTCAGGGATAGCTTGCGGTCCGTGGGGATTAGGACGACGAGAATGAATTCCTTTGGCACTTACTACCAGCATCTGCTTTTGGTTAAACAATACTTTTGTCGGATACCAACCGCTGGGAATCAATCCTTCTAACCGCTTTTTGACAAGATCGAATACTGCTACTGCTTGAATTTCCGCTTGAGTAACATACAAGTGTTTGCCATCAATCGTACAAGAAGTTGGGGAACTACCAAAACGAAATCCTTCATGGCGAACATCGATACGATCCACCACCACATCTTGTTTGCTGTCTACTACTGCAATATTGTCAGAAGCAGTGTTCACAACGTATAATTTCCCGTCGCCTATACATAAATTTTGGGGATTTTGTCCTACAACCAAGCTTTTTAAAAGTTTGAGTTGGCGATCAAAAACCAAAAGTTTGTTTTCTCCTAGCAAAGTCAGATAAAGCTTACCGTTGAGAAATTCCGCTGCATAGGGGAAATACCCGACTGTAACCTCCTTTTGTATTCGTCCAGTTTCGGTGTTCAAAATGGCCAGCTTCCCTTGGGTGTAACTCCGATCATTTTCCGCAACCATGTATGCTACCGCCAAATGCTTGCTATCTATGGAAGCAATTCCTGCTGTATATCCTTGCAATTGATACTCGCGTACTAAGTTAAACTGTTTGTTGAGGCGATAAATCTTTTGTCCGAATCCACCACTGATGTAAAGGTCACCGTCCCATCCCTGCTTCGCACTGGGGAAAAGAGATTGATATCGCAGAGTTTTGATGACTTTACCGATCTTAGTATCTACCACCGAGACTTCTTGCGCATCTTTGCCATACCAACCTGTGTTCAGCACCACTAGTTTACCTGCATAAAAAATTGCTTCGTAGGGAAGTCTACCAACTTCTACTTGAGTCCCAGCAGGAGAAAGCTTCCAACCGTTAGGCAGGCTTATCTCTGCTTTGGTGCTATCCTGTCTTTTAGCTATTGTGCGAGGATACGGAGTTTTTTTGCAAATTCCCACAGTTCCCGGTTTAAATTTTCTTCTTCTGTTGGTTGATCGGGAGCATCTTCTCTCCATGTTGGTTGGGAGCAAGTAATCCTATTTGTACTTGTCGCCAAGCTGAGACTTAATATGGCTACAACTAACCACTTTTGGTTCTTTTTCACTTTTAGCAGCGATCGCGTTGCAGATTTGATTTTCATAATTTACAGGTGTCCTGTTACACGCACTCAAATCTTTGATTATGGCTGAGTTGTTATGTCATCAGCCAACTGCAGTACTATCATGTTTTTTTGAGATATTTTTATATTTTCATCTTTAAAATATAGTAACAGTAACATCGAAAATCTCTCCAAATACATAGAAAATTAATAACTTTTACATCAAAAAGTCATAAGCAGTAGATAGTTTTTAAATAATTTATCGATAGCATATCAATAGCATTTTTATTCTGATAATTACAATTTTATTGAAAAATGAGAAAAGCTAAGACGCCACAAAGACAAATAAGCAGAGAACTTTCTCACCATATTATGCCTACTGCTTCTACAATGATTGGCGCATGTATAACAGTCATTACTTTTTTGAAAACGATTAACTTTCACATGAAAAGCTATGCCGATGAAATCTTGGGGTGTGATACTTTTGTATTTATTACTGCTTGTTTTTTATCTTACATATCAATTAGAAACAATAATGCTCAAAATCTAGAAATCATAGCAGATAACTTGTTTTTAATCGGTATGGTAATTATGGTTGGGGTTGGTTTGTTAATTGTATTTTTAGAATGAAATGTAAATTTATGAAAAATTTACGGGTAAATTTAGCTTATTATTCTTCAGTTATTGTTTCGTCTACGCTAGATTTTAGCGTTAATTCATCGATGAGGGTAAGCGTAACAGCTGCTGCTGGAACTGCGAGTAAAATTCCTAAAAATCCAAATAATTTACCCATAACTAAAAATATCACGATCACCATCACAGGGTGTATATTAACTTGTTGACCCATCACCAATGGTTGAACAATATGAGCATCAACTTGATTTAAAACTAAAAATAGTATGAGTACCAATACCAGCTTGAATGGTGAAATACTAAGAGCAACTAATGCTGGCAAAAATGTACCGATAATAGAACCAAAATAAGGAATAATTTCGAATAAACCAGCAATAATACCAAAAGCTAAGGCTGAGGGAATGTTCAAAATCCAAAGTCCCAATGTGGCGCCAGCACCAAGAAATATCATGGCAATTGCTGTACCAAAGATCCAACCACGCAGTCTGATTTGGCAAGCTTTCAGAACTCGTTTAAACTGTTGGTGATGTCGGCGAGGTACTAGGCGTAAAATACCGTTTACTAAAGAATCAGGATCATAAGCCATGTATAGTGCTAAAATCAATGTCGCTACCAACTCTAGTGTTAAGCTAAAGGCTTGACCCAAAAAAACTGGTACCCCGCTCAGCAATTGATTGATAAAATTTCGCAATTGTATTAATGCTTGGGAAATATCAGGAATAAAAGTGAATTTGTGGCGCAGTTGCTCTACATCTTTTGTTAGCGTACCTAGATAAGTCGGCAATGTAGTTAGTAATTTTTGTACCTCAAATGTGGCGCTGGGTATAACTATTATGGCAAGCAAGGCACCAAAGCTAACGATAAATCCAATTAATAACAGAACTGCAAGATCCTGCGATTTAATCAGCTTCTGCAAAAACCGTAGCAGCGTTCGCAAAATTAAAGCAATTAAGGCAGCTACGGCTACAAGTTCTAACACTGGCAAAAGTTGGTATAAAATGTAAAGTATTACTGCAAGTATTACTGCTAATGGTGCACCATGAGTTAGGCGAGACCACCCGTTGTCTCTGTCCCCAGAATTTGCCATTTTTTGTGGTCTTTGAGATGGAAGTTAATTTTCTTTCCACATCATCACACAATCATTAACCGAATTTGTGGTTTTTCAAAGAAATTTACGATTTCAGGCGGACTTGCGCACAAGTCCGTTGAGAAACCGAGGAATTCGAAATTAAAATTCTGCATTTTCCGGGGTGCGCGGAAAGGGAATTACATCACGGATATTTCCCATTCCCGTCATAAATTGTATAAGCCTTTCAAAACCTAATCCAAAGCCAGCGTGAGGAACAGTACCGTAACGGCGCAAATCAAGGTACCACCACAAATCTTCTGTTTTCATTCCTTGGGCTTTTATCCGTTTTTCCAATATTTCCAAGCGTTCTTCCCGCTGCGAGCCTCCGATAATTTCACCAATTTTTGGTGCTAAGATATCCATGGCAGCGACGGTTTTTTCGTCGTCGTTGACACGCATGTAAAAAGCTTTAATTTCGATAGGATAGTCTGTGACTATAACTGGCTTTTTAAACAGTTGTTCGCAAAGATAGCGTTCGTGTTCTGACTGTAAATCTAATCCCCATTTGACTGGATATTCAAATTTCGCATCGGCTTTTTCGAGAAGTTTTATGGCTTCTGTATAAGTGATGCGTTCGAAGTTATTATTAATAATATTATCTGCGGTTGCTAGCACTGTGTTATCAATGCGTTGGTTAAAAAATTCCATGTCTTCTGGACATTTTTCTATCACATATTTGAAAATGTACTTGAGAAATTCTTCAGCTAAATCCATGTCGCCGTGAAGGTCGCAAAAAGCCATTTCTGGTTCGATCATCCAAAATTCTGCTAGGTGACGAGAAGTATTGGAGTTTTCGGCGCGAAAGGTAGGACCGAAAGTATAGACTTTACTAAAAGCCATGGCCAGAATTTCTGCTTCTAGTTGACCGCTAACTGTTAAGTAGGTTGGTCTGGCAAAAAAGTCTTTACTGTAATCTACCTCCTGTTGATTTTCTGTGCGGGGAATATTTTTTAAATCAAAGCTAGTAACGCTAAAAAGTTCTCCTGCACCTTCGCAGTCATTTGCAGTGATGATGGGAGTGTGTACCCACAAAAAACCGCGTTCTTGGAAAAATTGGTGAATAGCTACAGCACAAGCATTGCGGATGCGGAAAACTGCACCAAAGGAGTTGGTGCGCGCTCGTAAATGGCCAATGCTACGCAGAAATTCAAAGGAGTGGCGTTTCTTTTGCAAAGGATAAGTTTCGGGATCGGCTTCTCCGTAGACGATAATGTTGTTGGCTTTTAATTCAAGACGCTGTCCTTTCGCTGGGGAAGCTACCAGTACTCCTGATATTTCCACAGAAGCACCTGTATTTAGTTTTTTTAAAATAAGTTCGTAATCTGGTAAATCTTGGTTGACCACTACTTGCAAGTTTGCCAGACAAGAACCGTCATTTACTTCGATGAAAGCAAAACCTTTTAACTCGCGTTTGGTGCGAACCCAACCTTGGACCTTTACTGATTCATCAGGTTGACCTTTTCTTAATATTTCTGCAATCCTTGAAGCTATCATATCATCCAGCACAAGACTTTAATATCCAGCCTATGATAACGCCCAATCCACCAAAGCGGACGGCTTGCCAAAAAGGATCTTTAAAAGCGCGCCAAGAAAACAGCTGACTCTCTAAAGATACTTCCAGTATTTCTAGCTGCTGTTGAATTTGTTGCAATTGAGCTTTCATCTCTGCTGTGAGAGGTTTGTGTTGCTTGAGTTGAGTGAGTTGTTGTTGCAATTGCTGTTGTTGGTGGCGATCGCGCTTTATTTGTCTGTAGCGCTGTCTGAGTGCTGCAAGCGAGCGTCCAACTTCCAAAAGCTGTTGTTCAAAATCCTGCAGTGGATTGTCCTGCGGCGATGGCTGTGGTGATGCGGGAGGCTGCTTCATGAAAGTAGTACAGTAAAGATAAGTGTAACTGGGTGAAAATGTATGTCTCAATTTACACACCTGCCCCCTAACAGTCAACTTAGAGAATTCACATCTTTAGAGCTAGCTCAAGCTTTAATGGAAAAACTGAGCATTTCCGCTCAAGATTGGCATCGTCTCAAGTCTAATCCTCAAGCTCGCGCTGGTGAACAAATAGCAGCAGCTATGGTCTTTCTTCTCAAGGAGCGACCGCAAGAAGCTCTTGTGAGATTAGAAGTAGCAGCAGGTTGGTTAAACCACTCTCTGACAGCACCACCTTGTCCAGATCGCCAGCAAAAAGCAAACGACTAGTTGCTAGTGGCTAATGTTTAATTACGTTCCTAAACAATTAGCCATTAATTAATTGTTTCTAATTGCGCAGTAGGGGAATTCGGGGTCGGTGATGATCTAGGAATTTACAAAGTCTTAACTCCGTACCTTTTTTATTCCACTCTACTTGATCGAAAATTTGGTGTAAGATCGATAAACCACGACCACTTTCAGCTTCTTCTGACGGTAAGAATTCCGTGGGATCGCTGTTGCAATTACACGATGGGGTAAAACCTTTTCCTTGATCTGAGATAACCCACCAATATTGATTGTCTATTAAGGAAAAACGTACTACGACTTTTTTACCGGGATCTAGGTTATTGCCGTGTTTAGCTGCATTTACTAAGGCTTCTTGCAATCCTAGTCGCAGTTCGGCTTGCATTTTCGCTGGAACTTCTGCCAACAGTAAATCTAGTATCGGACAGAGATATAAAGTTGAAGCAAAGCTAATTGTACCCCAATTACGTCCACTAGGACGAAGTGAAATGGTAATCACAAGAGAAACCCCGTAGCTGAGCAAGTTAGCTAGACATCGGTTTGGTGTTACAGGCACCTTGACTGTTTTTGAGGTGGTCGTGTTGCCTTCAAACTTAAGTCTTCAGAACTAAATTTTGAAAATGCTAGGGAGCACTTACTCTCTTTGTGAAATTGGTTTTGTCTCATATAAAGCGGCTTGGTGTCTGTTTGCTACAGCAGTTAGCAGCTAGTTTCAAAATTGTTTTGTATTTATAAATAAATAGAGTATCAACATACTCTTTCAGTGCCGATTTATATTTTAGACAACCCAATTTCTCTTTTAGAGTAGCCCATACTACTTCAATTTATTATGCACAAGAGGAATTATGTTCTTACCTTAATTCTAGTTTAGCATTGTTACTATGCATTAGACTACAAAAATTCGCCTTGCCCAGGCGAAATTTTGAATTTGAGTTTTACTGAAAGACTAAGTACCTTTTTCCGAATCCGAGCGCAGGAGAAATGCTGCTGCTTCCACATGGGCGGTTTGAGGGAAGAAGTCAGCCGGTTGTACCAAAGTGAGGTTGTAGGCTTTGTTTTCACAAAGTAACTTCAGGTCCCGAGCAAGGGTAGCTGGTTTGCAGCTGACGTAGACTATTCGAGAAGGCTTAGTTGCCAATAAAGTTTCTATGACCTGGCGATCGCATCCTTTGCGTGGCGGATCTAGTAGCACGATATCTGGTTTTATTTTTAGCTTTGGCAATAGATTTTCTACTGTCCCAGTCTCAAAAGTTACATTATCTATACCGTTAGCCCGGGCATTAGCAACGGCTTGTGCCACTGCTTCTGGTTGCCTTTCAATGCCGATGGCTGTGCGGACTTGTTTCGCTAAAGGCAAAGTCAGCGTGCCTATGCCGCAATAAGTATCAATCAATACCTCATGTCCCCGAAGCTGCAACTGGGATTGGATCGCCTGCAACAATGCTTCCGCAGTTTCTGTGTAAATCTGAAAAAAGGTATCCGGTCGCACTTGAAATTCCAATCCCGCCAATTTTTCTCGTAGGTATGGAACACCTGCAACGCAGCGAGTTTCAGCTCCAAAGATAACATTTGTGCGTTCCGGGTTGCGGTTTAAACAAACTCCCACCACATCGGGATAGTGGTGGAGCCACTTTTGTGCTTGCTGTTCGATCCCGGGTAAATTCCAGTCTTTGACCACCAAAGTTAACAAGATTTCCCCAGTACGACGACCGATACGCAATCCTAGATGACGTATTACTCCCGTGTGGCGCTGTTCGTTGTAAATCTCCCAACCCCGCTTTTGAATATCTTGTTTGACTTGAGCTAATAAAGGATTTAACCGTACATCTTGTACCGGACATTGATTTAAATTAATTAATTCGTGGCTACCTTTTTGGTAATAACCTGCTTGTACGTTTCCAGTTGCTGATAAACCCACAGGATAGGTGGCTTTATTGCGGTAGCCAAAAGCGTTTGCAGAAGCTAAAACTGGATTGACTGGGGGTTGGATAAAGCCACCGATGCGTTCTAACGCTTGAATAACTAAATTGCGTTTGGCTAGAAGTTGATATTCATAATTTATGTGCTGCCACTGACAACCACCACATTTGTCTGCTACGATACAATTGGGTCGAAGGCGGTAACAAGAAGGTTGTAACAGTTTTTGAAGTTTGCCGCGAGCAAACTGGGGTTTGACGTACACTAAGCGCACAACAGCGCGATCGCCCGGTACAGTATCGGGTACAAACACCACCCGCTGCTCCCAGCGTCCTACGCCGTCGCCCGTATCGCTCAAATCTGTAATGTTAACTTCTATTAATTCACCTTGCTTCCAAATAGTTTTTGTCATCGCTGATTTTTTTTAGTCGTTAACTGTAAATAAGAACGTTAGCTTTCAGGAAGAATACAGCAATTAAGAATTTTTCTGCACCTTTTGCGGCCTGCTGCTGCCTCCTCTTCACTTGTGTCCACAAGACTCGTTAAACTAGCAAATAATAAATCTCGTGATTTCAATAATCATGACTGTAGTAAGCCAAGTTATTCTCAAAGCTGACGACGAACTGCGCTATCCCAGCAGCGGTGAGCTCAAAAGTATCAAAGAGTTTTTGCAAACTGGTGAACAGCGGGTACGCATTGCTAGTACCCTCGCTGAAAACGAGAAAAAAATAGTTCAGGAAGCTACTAAGCAGCTTTGGCAAAAACGCCCTGATTTTATTTCGCCAGGAGGCAATGCTTACGGAGAGCGCCAGCGTGCTCTTTGTATCCGTGATTTTGGCTGGTACTTGCGCCTGATTACCTACGGTGTACTTGCTGGTGATAAAGAACCAATCGAACAAATTGGTTTGGTGGGTGTTCGGGAAATGTATAATTCCCTGGGCGTTCCTATCGCTGGAATGGTGGAAGCCATTAATTGTTTGAAAAAAGCTTCCCTCGAGCTACTTAGCGTTGAAGACGCAGATGAAACTGCTCCTTACTTTGATTACATCATTCAAGCGATGTCTTAAAGTAAGTGCCTTTTGTGGTTCAGTGCTCAACTGTTAGCACTGGATGTGGACTGCATTTCTCAATACCATCATACTCCTCACAATTGGTAATGGCTGTGGCAAGATTTGTGTCAGGTTATTAACTGGTTGTGAGGATATTTTATTAGCGTTCTGTTTTCTTAGTAGTTGCTATTTGCAAACAAAATACCGACACTATTCTGTAAAGAATACTGTCGGCAACTCGTGTGTTCCCTATTAATGACTCGGCTAGAGTTCAGTTAACTGTTATTCTCTCAATTCGTCGATAATAGCAGTACGATCTCAATCATGAATATTTGTGATAATAATCACATACAAATTTTTGTCCCTTTTACCGAATTCTTTGAAATAGAATTCCTCTAGCTTGATAAATTAGTAATTTTGCTTATATTAATGTGTATTTATTATTATTTTGCTGGCATGGATACTTACACGGCTCTAGTTTTTAGCAGTTAGTGCCAAGGAATGTGTAATGGTTTTTGAAATATCCGAAAAAGTTAAGTATTTTTGCAGTTGTCAGAATTTGTTTATTTTATTAATAAGAGAGTGTATCCCAGTGCTAACACTGAATAACAGTAAACATCAGTTCATTGCGAGTAAGTATTTTACGGGAAGGAATTAGAAACAGATAAAATAGAGCTTTGTTCCCTCGGTGCATTACTGATATGACCAGCTCCGAAATTCCCTTTTCCTCCAAAGAACTTGCATCTTTTGGTATTAAACCTGAAGAATACCAGGAAATAGTGCGGCGCTTAGGACGCCATCCAAACAAAACAGAACTGGGAATGTTTGGGGTAATGTGGTCAGAACATTGCTGTTACAAAAATTCTCGACCCTTACTAAAACAATTTCCCACCACAGGCGATCGCATTGTTGTCGGTCCAGGTGAAAATGCGGGTGTGGTAGATTTGGGCGAAGGATTGCGACTTGCCATGAAAATAGAGTCCCACAACCATCCTTCTGCCGTAGAACCTTTTCAAGGAGCTGCCACAGGGGTAGGAGGTATTTTGCGCGACATATTTACAATGGGTGCGCGTCCGATAGCGATTTTAAATTCCTTACGCTTCGGTAAATTAGAGGATGCCAAAACACAAAGACTTTTTAGCGGCGTAGTAGCAGGTATCAGCCATTACGGAAATTGCGTAGGTGTTCCTACTGTAGGTGGTGAAGTATACTTCGATGCTGCATATTCCGGCAATCCTTTAGTGAACGTAATGGCACTAGGATTGATGGAAACGCAAGAAATAGTGAAATCAGCTGCATCTGGAATTGGCAATCCCGTATTGTACGTTGGTTCTACCACCGGACGGGATGGAATGGGTGGTGCTAGCTTTGCCAGTGCAGAACTGAGCGATGGCTCCAAAGACAATCGTCCTGCAGTGCAAGTCGGCGATCCCTTTTTAGAAAAATCATTAATTGAAGCTTGTTTGCAAGCGTTTCAAACCGGTGCAGTAGTTGCAGCACAGGACATGGGTGCAGCTGGTATTACTTGCTCTACCTCAGAAATGGCAGCTAAAGGAAATGTGGGAATTGAATTAGATTTGGACAAAATTCCTGTAAGAGAAAGCGGGATGGCCCCTCATGAGTACTTGCTTTCCGAGTCCCAAGAAAGAATGTTATTAGTTGCTCAAAAAGGACGCGAGCAAGAGTTAATCACCATCTTTCACCGCTGGGGACTTCATGCTGTGGTTGCAGGTACAGTAATAGCTGAGCCAGTGGTACGAATCTTCTTTGACGGTAAAGTAGCAGCAGAAGTTCCTGCCAAAGCTTTAGCAGAAAATACCCCCGTCTACGAGCGAGAAATTTTGCCAGAACCACCAGAGTACGTGCGTCAAGCTTGGGAGTGGACAGCTGCTTCTATTGGCGAGTGCACAACTGCTGGAATTGAAATTCAAGGGCGCCTACACAGCTGGAACAGTATTCTTTTGACTTTGCTAGATACTCCCACCATCGCTTCCAAACGTTGGGTTTACCGCCAGTACGACTATCAAGTGCAGAATAACACCGTCATGCTACCAGGCAACGCCGATGCTGCTGTTATCCGCCTGCGTCCTTTAGATCCTTGTTCTTTTCCAACCCAATTTGCAACTGCAACCAGCAAGAAAGCTATAGCTGCTACAGTTGACTGCAACTCTCGTTACGTTTATCTTGACCCTTACGAAGGAGCAAAAGCAGTCGTAGCAGAAGCAGCACGCAACCTCAGCTGCGTAGGTGCAGAACCTTTAGCAGTAACAGATAACCTGAATTTCGGCAGTCCTGAAAAACCAATTGGTTACTGGCAATTAGCACAAGCTTGTCGCGGTCTGGCAGAAGGCTGTCGAGAAATGGGAACTCCCATTACTGGTGGTAATGTTTCTTTATACAACGAAACGTTAGATTGCCAAGGACTACCCCAACCAATTTATCCGACTCCTGTTGTGGGAATGGTAGGACTAATACCCGACTTTACCAAAATTTGCGGTTTAGCTTGGCAAGCGCAAAAAGATGTGATTTATTTATTGGGTGAACTATCGTCGTTTCACTGCAGTTTAGGTGGTTCAGAATATTTAGCCGCAATTCACAATCTTGTAGCAGGAAAACCACCCCGAGTCAATTGGGAGTGGGAGCGACGGGTACAAAAAGTTTGTCGGGAAGGGATTGCGCGAGGATGGATACGCTCGGCCCATGATTGTGCTGAAGGTGGATTGATAATTGCCATTGCTGAAAGTTGTATAACAAGCAAACTTGGTGCACAACTGAACTTAGATTTAACTGCAATTGCTTCCCAACGATTGGACGAAGTATTGTTTGGTGAAGGTGGCGGACGCATAGTAGTTTCCGTGGCACCAGAACAACAAAAGATGTGGGAATCTTACTTAAGAGAAAATCTCGGCCAACAGTGGCAAAAATTAGGTAAAGTAGAAAATTCCCAAACAGGTTTGCGGGTTTTCACCTCTCAAGGAGAATTGTTAATAGACGCTAGTATTGAACAGATGAGCGATCGCTATGGACGTGCCATTGAAAAACGTTTAGCCATTTATTCTACAACTCCCTAACTGCTTGTTGAAAAAGCAAGAACTAAACATTAACAGTAAGGGTTTTAACAAACAACTCCTTACTTATACTGGCTTCCACAACCGCAATTAAGGTACTGTTTTAATGGATGGTTAAACTCTGATTAAAGTAGGAACCATCCCCCGACACGATTCCAGTGACTTGATACCCCGACCAGGAGCAAGCTAGCATGATTCCCAAGCATCCCGCAACCCCGGATGATGACTCTCAAGAGAATGACAACTTCACTTCTTCCAAGCCAGAAATTCAACCAGATAAGCCAGAAGAAGCTTGTGGTGTTTTTGGCGTTTACGCACCAGAGGAAGATGTGGCCAAACTTACCTATTTTGGATTGTACGCCCTCCAGCATCGGGGACAAGAATCTGCTGGTATAGCCACATTTGCAGGTGAACAAGTACACCTGCACAAAGAAATGGGTTTGGTATCTCAAGTGTTCAACGAAGCAATTTTGAAAGAGCTCCCCGGTGCAATTGCCGTTGGCCACACTCGTTATTCCACCACTGGTTCCAGCCGCAAAGTCAACGCCCAACCCGCTGTAGTTGATACTCGATTGGGAAAATTAGCATTGGCACATAACGGTAATTTAGTCAACGTTACGCAACTGCGAGAAGAACTGTTGCAACAAAACTGCAACTTAGTCACGACCACTGATTCCGAGATGATTGCTTTGGCGATCGCCCAAGAAATCAACGCCGGTAAGGATTGGCTTGCAGGCTGCATTCAAGCTTGCAGTCGCTGTCAAGGAGCCTTTAGTTTAGTCATTGGTACGCCGGTCGGGCTTATAGGCATTCGCGATCCTAACGGTATTCGTCCTTTGGTAATAGGTACTTTGGGAAGCAATCCAGCACGCTATGTCCTGGCTTCAGAAACCTGCGCCTTAGATATTATTGGCGCTAATTACCTGCGAGACGTGCAACCAGGCGAGTTAGTTTGGATTACAGAAGATAGTCTCACCTCCCAGCAATGGAGCCAACAGCCCCAAAGAAAGCTGTGTATTTTTGAGATGATTTACTTTGCTCGCCCAGATAGTATCATGCATAATGAAAGTTTGTACAGTTACCGCATGCGACTGGGACAGCAACTAGCACAAGAATCTCCTGCAGATGCCGATATCGTGATCGGCGTTCCCGATTCTGGCGTACCAGCAGCGATTGGATTTTCACAAGCCTCGGGAATTCCCTACGTAGAAGGACTGATTAAAAATCGCTATGTAGGGCGCACCTTTATTCAGCCTACCCAATCCATGCGCGAGTCGGGCATTCGCATGAAATTAAACCCGCTCAAAGATGTACTGTATGGTAAACGAGTCGTGATTGTTGATGACTCAATCGTGCGGGGAACTACCAGTCGAAAATTGGTGAAAACTTTACGCGAAGCTGGTGCGCTAGAAGTGCACATGCGAATTTCCTCGCCACCGGTTACCCACCCCTGTTTTTACGGAATCGATACTGATTCTCAAGAGCAACTAATTGCTGCAACCAAGTCAGTAGAAGAAATTACCAAGCAATTAGAGGTGGATAGCCTTGCCTACCTGAGTTGGGAAGGAATGCTAACAGCAACACGAGAAGATCCGCAAAGTTTTTGCTCCGCTTGCTTTACCGGAGACTATCCCATTCCTGTCCCGGAACCGATAAAACGCACGAAGTTGATGTTTGAAAAAGTAGCGGTTTAACCTTCTGAGGGCAATTAAATTCTGCAAATTTCAAGTTAGGTTGGCGATAAGCACCTTTTGTGCTTGCGACCAACTGCTACTTTTAGGAGCAAAAAAGCCGCGAGGAAGATGTCATCTGTATCTTAACTTAATCTTTCTGCAAAAATTCAATTTTTGGTAATAAAGGATCGGAAACTACACCCACACCATTGAAATCCCAACGCTTTAGCAAATTGCCTATTTGCGATCCGGGAACAGATTCCACTGCAAAACGATTTGCCACTTCTGTCGCATGGGTGTTGAGATAGGTCAGAGCATCAAAATGTTCGCGAAACAACAATAAATAACCAGTCCGGTCAGAGTTGATTTTAGCTGCAAGGTAGCGACCGTCAGTTTTTGACCGTACTAAATAATAAATTTCAGAAAACATGGTTCGTGGATAACAAAAGTGCGTGTTTGGGGATAGGATTTCACCTCAGAGCCATTTTTGCCGCTTGCCTTTTTACTTAAGTATTTAATTGAGATTTTCTAAACGGATACGAGGATCGGCAAATTTAAGCAGCAAATCTGCTATTAAGTTACCAACTATAAGCAAAACCGCCCCCATAACTAAACTAGCCATAAGCAAATAAAGATCCTGAGCTTGCACTGCTTGTAAGGTCAATCTTCCCAAACCAGGCCAGTTAAAGAAAAATTCTGCGATAAATGCACCGCTGAGTAAACCTGCTAATTCGAATCCCAACAAAGTGATTAGGGGGTTGATGGCATTACGCAAAGCGTGAACGTAAATGACTCGATTTTCTGGCAATCCCTTAGCACGAGCTGTTTGAATATAATCTTGGCGCAGCACATCCAGCATCTCACCGCGAGTAATGCGCTGCAAACCAGCAAAACTAGTGATACTCAAGGCCATGGTAGGTAAAATCATGTGCCAGGCGATATCCATGATTTTGCCAAACCATGTCAGGTCGTTGTGGTTGATGCTAGTCATACCACCAACTGGAAATAAAGGGGCGGTGATTTGGGCAAAAATCAGCAGTAACAAAGCGGTGATAAAGCTGGGAAATCCTTGTCCAGCATAGCTAAGTAGTTGCAAAACCCGATCTAGCAACTGATTTTGCTTGACTGCGGCTATAATTCCTAAAGGAATAGCGATCGCCCAGGTGACAAGCAAAGATGCGATCGCTAATAACAACGTTGCCGGTACTCGTTCCCAAATCAGAGAGGCTACAGAGCGCTGGTAAACAAAACTCGTGCCAAAATCGCCCTTAGTTATTATTTGCCGAAGCCAAAGAACATACTGCTCAGGCCAAGACTTGTCCAACCCAAATTGTCGCTTCAGTTCCTCAATTCGCTCTGGGGAAATTTTTGGGTTTTGTCGCAACGTATCCACGTAATCACCAGGAGCAAGTTGAATAATAAAAAATGACAACGCTGAAGCTAACAACAAAGTTAACAATGCCTGCAATACCCGCTTGAGAATATAAAGGAAAGTCTCGCTCGTAACTAGCCCCATCAGCCAATCCCGACTGGCTTGCAAGGAAATTTTTGTTGTAATCATTTGCCAATTCCGAGAGTAAGTTACCTGAAAAGAATTTATATTTTTTAAATATCATTAAATCTCCAGCCGGTGACCGTTGACTAATATTCGACCAGGGTAATAATTGGCACATCCGGCAGATTTTGACGCCCTTGTAAATCTCGTAGCTCGATGATAAACCCAAATCCTACCAGTTGACAGCCAATTTTATTTACCAGTTGGGCTGTGGCTTTTGCAGTTCCGCCGGTGGCAATCAAATCATCTACAATTAACACTCGACTGTCTGGATTTAAAGCATCCTGATGCACTTGCAAACAGTCTGTACCGTACTCTAGCTGATATTCTATAGAATGTACTGCTGCTGGTAGCTTACCTGGTTTGCGAACAGGAATAAAGCCAGCTCCAATTTTATATGCCAAGGGGGTTCCGAACATAAAGCCCCGCGACTCTATTCCTACCACGTAGTCTGCCTTGAGTTGAGCATCGAGAATTTTTTGGGCAAACAAATCAATGGTATAGCGTAGTCCTTCTGGATGCCGTAAAAGTGTAGTGATGTCTCGAAATAAAATTCCAGGCTTAGGAAAATCTGGAATATCGCGAATTAAAGATTTGAGATCCATACATGTAAGCTCGCTGGAATTAAGGTATACTTTTTCACTCTAGACTAGGGGAAAAATCGGCATGCAATCGGAACTAAAAGGTTAAACCCACTTTTTCTTGAGCCTTATCCTTTTATGTTATGTATGCAGTGGTTGCGGGCGTGTACCTGACAAATCGTACACTATAATGTCATACGCGTGGAACTGGCACTGTTTTGCTATCCATTGACGATTATCCCGATCTACACCAAGCTAAAAATGATTGGAACCAAACAGGAGATAAATTTATGCTTTGAAAACTTTCATTTGGAACTTAAAAACTTATCAATGGAACCCGTCAGCAATGTAATTGTATCTAGCAGTATGTAATTGCTGCAAACATTGTGGAAGCGAACTATCTTCTCAAATGAGTTTTAACAAGTCTATTACTGTTGTACAAGGTATTTATAATGAATGTCTCCACTAGTTTAACGCCTTATAGCAATCCTACTTCTCAGTCGCCGCCAATGATTTTAGATACTTTACCCGATCCTGCCATAGAAGGACAGGGATGCCCTAGAAGAGCGCGAGTAGAAATCGACTTGATTTTACTGGCGATAGAAGCTTTAGAGCTTGGCGGTTCCGAGGCAATATTGGCGTTTGCCGAAGAGTTAGATTTAAAAGGAATTATTAAAGATAGGGTGAATTTGTGGCGAATGCGTAGCAGCAATCCTTTGAGAAGGGCGCATATCCGTCGTTCTTTAAGTATTGTAGAAGCAAAAGCCTTAGTGATTATTGCTTGTTACTTAGCACGTCGGTTAACAGCTGTCATTCGCCAGTTGCTCGTGATTTATCAACAGCTGAGTGAAAAACAAATTCCTCTGGAGCAAAATTTGCGCTTATCTAGTTATCTAGAACGCTTTAGAGCTCATTTTAAAAGTCGTATGAATCCGCGACGTTCCAGTGTACTAGCATTAAATTCAGATGAAGATTTAGATCGGTTGGCGATAGAATTGTTAGCTAAATTACTATTCTGTACTGGTACGGCTGGAATGCAGCGATTGTGGATTAGTCTTTTTGACGGTGAAGTAGAATGAATATTCAACGTAAGTACAGCCTACCTAATTGCACGTTAATCTTAGAGGGTTTAAGTGATGTTACCAGGACGTCGCAGTACCAAGAACTGCGTCCGACGCTATTAATATTAGTGAATGCAGAATGTCATTTATCTGGCTGCAATCAACCTTTATCTGGAGGAAGGGAATTTTTTGAGAGTTTGGTGAGAACAGTTAGTGCTTACGCGCAGGAATTTTTGAGCAACGTTACTCATCCCCAAGCCCATAATTTTGAGTCAGAGTTAGTGCAATTGCAAAGAATTGATACTAACTGCCACAGGCTAATCGTGCATTCAGAAAATTCTGGGTCGGATTCGCAGCTGCCAGGTGGTGAAAATGGTAAGCAGCCCATCCAAATAGATTTAAATATAGTGCAGTTATTCGACTTGGTAGAGGCTGTCGACCAATTTTTTGCCGATAGCCAAACTTTACCAGAGCTATCGCTGGAATTGCAACCTGTACCCAGACGCTATGGTGCCAACAATCAAGCTTTAGCCAAACAGGTATTGCCAGCTAGTGTTGGGTTAACAAGTTTAGCAGCAGCAGCGATCGCTTTTGGCATGATATCGCCTCCGGAAGTTCGTCCACCTCAGCCTAGAGTACCCCAGCGTTCGAACTCCCCTACATCGAATGTCAATACTTCTACGCCTGCAACTGCTAAAGATCCCCAAATAGCTGCTACTTCTTCGGCATCACCTTTGGCAACAACTAAAAGTCTTACACCTACCTCTTCTCCTGCTGCTGTTCCAAATTTAGAAGCACTTTTAAACACAGTTCCAGAAATTACTGATGCATCTCAATTACGTGCATTAAATCGACAAATTTATAATCAAATCAACCCTGCTTGGAACAATCGCCAAGCAATCAAGCAGGATGCAGTTTTTCGCGTCGGTGTGGCAGCAGATGGTGCAATTATCGGTTACAAAGCTGTTAATTCCCAAGCTAATCAAGTTGTCGATTTTACTCCTTTACCTAGCTTGCTTTACAATCCTGCCAATCGGGTTTCCGTGACCAAGGAACCGATCGCCCAGTTTAAAGTAGTTTTTACCAAAGAAGGCATTCTCCAAGTTAGCCCTTGGCGGGGATATACTAAAACTCCAGATGTAGTTGGCAACAAAATTACTGACCCCAATCAAATTCAACAGTTAAGTCAAAAACTCTACAGCGTTCTTCGCGAAAATTGGCACGGAACTCCTACTTTCACCCGAGACTTGAAGTATCGAGTAGCAGTCAATCAAGATGGTGTAATTGCTGATTACGAACCACTTAACCAACCAGCCTTTGATTATTTTCGCGAGACTCCTTTACCGCAGATGTTCCAAAGTATTTATGGATCTAATTCTGCTCCTCCAAACACCAAACAACCCCTTGCTCACTTGGAAGTGATATTTCAACCCAGCGGGAAATTGCAGGTTATGCCTTGGCGGGGTTATAAATAAGATTATCTGTTATCTAACGAACTATTCTGCGCATGTAATTTCCCCATAATTGGGCGGCTTGAGCACTACTACCAAAGGTGGGGGAGTTATTGTCGTTACCCAGCCAGACACCGGTGACCAAGCGGCGACTGGGAATAAAACCAATAAACCACAGGTCAACATTTTTATCTGTGGTACCTGTTTTCCCGGATACTGCCAGGTCGTCAATGGCAGCATTGGTACCAGTACCGCTTGTTACTACTCCACGCAGCAAACGAGTCATGGTATCGGCTACCTCCGTTCGCAGCACGCGTCTGTTAGCATCGCTATCTTGATCGAAGGAGTAGATAACGCGGCAAGTTTTTAAGTTATTGCGGTCTTTGCAATCGCTGCTGTCTAGGATGCGGTTGATAGCGTGGGGACGGTTCCAGACCCCGCGATTGGCAATAGCGCCAAAAGCACCAGTCATTTCCAAAACATTGACCACGCTTTGACCCAATACCAAGCCGGGAACTGGGTCTAGCTCTGATTTGATTCCCAAGCGCCTGGCCATACTAACAACTTTATTCAATCCTATTTGTCTGGCAACTCTGAGGGCAATAGGGTTTTCTGATTGGGCTAGTCCGGTGGCAATATCTAAACTAACATCAGCACCCGCCCGACAAGGTTTGTAGGTAAAACCTTGCCATGTCAAAGGAGCGCAGGAGTAGGTTGTATCTGGCGAAATTCCTTGCTCTATGGCTGCAGTATAGGTAAAAATTTTAAAGGTTGAGCCTGGCTGTCTTTGAGCTTGAACAGCGCGATTGAACTGACTTTTTGTGTAGTCGGTACCGCCCACCATTGCCAAGATGGCGCCAGTACTGGAATCTAGGGTAACTATTGCTCCTTGAGAAAAACGGAAATTGCTACCAGCGCCTTTGATGTAGTTGCGCAAAGCTGTTTCTGCCTGTGATTGCATGGCAGGGTCGAGCTGAGTTTCAATAATAAAATTGCCTTCGCTTGCTATGTCTTTTCCCAGGATAGATTCTAGTTCTTGGAAGACGTAACTGTAAAAATAGGGGGCAATGGTTTTGGCTTGGCGTTCGCAGACTCTGGGGCTAACTTCCACAGGCGATCGCCTCGCTCGGTTGTACTCGTCCTGTTTAATTTTGCCTGCATCCAGCATCCGCCGCAGTACGCGATTGCGGTATTCAATTATTCTTCTTTTACTTTCGTTATCGCCGCAAAAGTTAAAGCTGTTCGGTCCTGGTAAAATGCCTACTAATGTGGCTGCTTCCGCTAGAGTTAATTCTTTGGCTGATTTATCAAAGTAGTATTTAGCAGCGTCTTCAAATCCGGAAGTGTCGGCTCCTAAAAACACTCGATTTAAATAGGTCAGCAGAATGTCGTCTTTGCTATAAAATACTTCTAGCTTTAACGAGACAATTGCTTCTCTTAATTTTCGACCTAAAGAATCCTGTCTGCCTACATATTCACGGAATAAACTCCGAGCTACTTGCTGGGTTACGGTACTGGCTCCTTGCTGAAAATCGCCGCTTTTGGTATTGATAATTATGGCTCGCAAAATTCCATAGGGATCGACGCCAAAGTGCCAGTAGTAGCGACTGTCTTCTGAAGCGATGACAGCAGCTGGTAAGTAGGGACCAAAGTCTTGCAGGCGCTTCATGTCAACGTGAGAAGTGGTGCGCGGCTGGCGCAGTGGTGTTTCTCCATCACGGGCGTATACAATGACTGGAGCGCGGGTTGCTGTTGGTAGGGGTCTGACGGAGAATTTGAGCCATTCTACACCGATAATTAATGCTATCAAGGCGCTAACACCGCCAATTCCGTAAGCTCCCCAAGTGGCTGCTTTGATGTACCAAGGAGGTGGATCTACGTATTGCAGGCGCACGGAAGCAGCAAGTTCTGGTGGTCCCAAAGTCAGAATATCGCCGTGACGAAGTTCCAAGGAGGTAATGCGCCGCTTTCCACGATAAATTCCGTTGGTGGAGTTTTCGTCTTTGATGACGAAGACTGGTTTCCTTTGCGTAGAGTCTCGTGATAGCGACAGGTGAATTTGGCTGACAACCGGATTGCGTACCACAATGTCGCAGGATTTAGAACTGCGACCGAGTACGTAGCGATCGCCTAACAGAGGATATACTTCTGCTTTATCTGTTCCCGCATCCTGTACCCAAAGTTCTGGTACTCTCGCATTGGGCTTGAGTGCTAGTTTGGAAAAATCTACCCTAGCTTGAATTGTTTGCACTGCTTGGGTTATCTGACCAAGCAATGTTTGTGGTTTGTGAGGAGGTTGGGGGGAACTCATCGGCTAAACAGACCACATTTAGTAACGGAAGAATTGGGCGAACTGCAATCTCAATATTTGTACTCCACCATTGTACTCATAAGCCCATGAAGACTTTGGCTGTACAGATTCGTTCTCTATTTCCCAAATAATATTGTAGTCTGCCTTGTTTTGTTAATTTTGTCACTTGTTTTTGTAGCTTCATAATTTTTCTTCTTTTGGAAAATTTCTATTTATAAAGCTGCTTTGAAAACGACAAAAGACAAAACAGTATAGTTCCAACTTGTGACAGGGAAATGGCAATTTTGCCCGGTCTTGGCTTTAATTGATACATTTGCCACTGTTTGACTACTACTTATTCTTGTCTGATTTTTGACCGTCTTGCCAGCTTCTTAGAAGTGGCAGCTTTTGAGTGTAGGTTTTCCATTACCCTTGGAAATGCGATCGCCGCACAGAAAGAATCATTTTTCACCAGTGGTCTTTTGCTTGTGTTGAAACTTTGTTACTTGTTTTTTTAAATTTTTTTAAAAAAGCGATAGCTTCCGCTGATACAGCAACCACCGGTGGAGACTTTTTGTATCTTGTTGACCAAAATCGCAGGATAATGTAGGTGCTAGCGGCTTTTTCTCACCTACATTAAGTATATATACTTTTGTATAGTAATATAAAATAAAAGATATAAAGTAACTTTTAGTAAAGTTTGACTAAATTCCACGAAGCAACATGGGAATAGTCGAACTAGTATTTGTTGAGCTGATAAGATGCCGAATGGCAGAACTGGGGAAAAAATTTTCATTATAAATCGAAGAGGTAAATAAGGGAGTGAATCCGCAAACCCTTACACAAAATAGTCTACGCTACGATCCAGATGCGATTGCTCGCTACTACCGCTATCGTCCCTGGCTAGTCTGGGCAAGGGCAATAGTAATTATTTGGAATTTTGCAAGTTTTATTCTTAGCCTGAAGTGGGATGAATGGCGTGAGCGAGTAGAGGAAAATAAATACAAACGAGCTGCCCAACTGCGGCAAATACTAACACGCCTGGGTCCTACTTTCATTAAGGTTGGTCAAGCTTTATCCACACGACCGGACTTAGTACGCAAAGATTTCTTAGAGGAACTGGTAAAATTGCAAGATCAACTACCGCCGTTCGATAACGCGATCGCCTACCAATTGATCGAAACTGAACTAGGTCGCCCAGTCAACGAAATTTTTAGCGAACTGTCTCCCACTCCTGTTGCTGCTGCTAGCTTGGGTCAAGTATACCGAGGACGCTTGCACAGCGGCGAAGAAGTAGCAGTCAAAGTACAACGTCCGAACTTACGTCCGGTTCTGAGTCTCGATCTTTATTTATTGCGATGGGCCGCTAACTGGCTGTCTCCTTGGTTACCTCTCAATCTTGGTCACGACCTCACTTTGATTGTAGATGAATTTGGTACCAAGCTATTCGAGGAGATAGATTATCTCAACGAAGGTCGCAATGCCGAAAAATTTGCTACTAACTTCCGCAACGATCCGCGCATCAAAGTTCCGGTAATTTACTGGCGTTATACTTCCAGGCGCGTTTTAACTCTAGAGTGGCTCAACGGTTTCAAGCTTACCGACACTCAAAGAATCCGCGAAGCCGGTTTAGACCCAGAATCAATTATAGAAATTGGCGTCACTTCAGGTTTGCAGCAATTATTGGAACATGGTTTCTTTCATGCCGATCCCCATCCCGGCAATTTATTTGCCATGCCCGATGGTAGAATGGGCTACATAGACTTCGGCATGATGGATCAGTTGGATGAAGTCACCAAGGAAACTCTCGTAGATGCGATAGTGCATCTGATCAACAAAGACTACGCCGACCTAGCCCAAGATTATGTCAAGTTAGGTTTCCTGACCCCAGAAACAGATATTCGCCCCATCATACCAGCATTAGAAGCACTGTTGGGAGATGCTATTAGCAAAAATGTTGGCGATTTTAACTTCAAAACGATTACAGATAAATTCTCGGAATTAATGTACGACTATCCTTTCCGAGTACCCGCCAAATTTGCTTTAATTATCCGTTCCTTAGTGACGCAAGAAGGTATTGCTCTTAGCCTCAACCCAAATTTCAAAATTGTGGAAGTGGCCTATCCCTACGTAGCACGACGGTTGCTAACAGGTGAATCTCCTCAGCTGCGACGACGCTTGCTCAACGTCCTGTTTAAGGATGGTAAATTCCAATGGCAGCGGCTAGAAAATATGATCGCGATCGCCCGCACCAATACAGATTTTGATGTGTTACCCACAGCTAAATTAGGATTGCAATATCTCCTGTCAGATGAAGGAAAGTTTTTGCGCCGACAACTAGTATTAGCCCTGACTGAAGACGATCGCCTGCATACGGAGGAAGTACAGCGTTTGTGGAATCTAGTCAAAGATGACTTTACCCCAGATCGGTTGTTAAACGTGGCGATCGGGGTTTTGACAGAGTTATCTAGAGAGGGAGTTGCAGCTATCTTACCATCGGTTACTGCTCTGACTACTTCTGGATTATTAACAGGGAAAAAGTAGGAATGAAAAAGGTAAAATCTTTTTACTGCCTTTGTACTTTTTCATCAAAATTTGGAGTTTCATGTACTACTCTTCTCCCCTACAACCACCATATTTACTACTAGTTTTTGGGCTGTTGATCGCGTTAACTTCTGGTTTAGCTCTTGCTGGAACGCTGAAATTAATAGCAGAGAAATGGCAAAGTAAGGATGCGCCCAATTCTAGCCAGAAGCGGTTAAATAACCAATTACAACTACCATTTCTGGGAATAACCGCTGGTGTAGGTTTATTTTTGTGTTCAGGTTTTGAAATATTTGGTTTTCCACCCTTACTTTCCTATGGAATGGGTATACCATTGACGATTTTCACTTGCTTGTTTGTGTGGTTACAACTAAAAAGTATGTTAGTTTATGTAGAACAGCGAGGAATCAAGTCTCTAGATTTAGATTCTTTCAGTTAGTAGCAGCAATAATGAGGATGAATTTGTTTGTAATTTAGTAGAAGGTCAGTTTAGCTTTCTACTATTTTTTTATAGGAATTAAAAGGTAGTTTAAGTCCTAAGTGAGAATTTTTTCTGGGCTCAAGCCCTAACTACAAACTTTTTTTGGGTGTTCAAGTCCTGACTAAAAAAATTTTAACTTCATGACTCTATAAAAATGCATCATAACTTGGACTAATTTGTTTAAACCTTTTTCCAATTTAGATTGGGGAGGATGTAGAATTTTTCTATGTTCTTCAAAATAGCTGGACATTTCTTCCATACAGGATTGACCCTTTTGAATTCTAACTAATTCAATTTTGTTATTAAAAAATGAAATGCCTGGCATTTCGCTCCATCTTACTTGCAAGCCAGCCTTAAAAGCAGCTAAACCGATAGCATTTCCTTCTCCAGCATAAACTCCGTTTAACTCAAAATAATTGGCAAGGCGATCCCATTCTTGTAAAAACTTAACTTCTTTCCCGGCATCCTTGGTAACTGCAAATAAATATTCATGAAGAAAATAAATTTTTTCCCATTCGGTGTCTATATTGAGATTTTGGGCAGCTTTTTTAACTACTTGCAATTCTTTAATCAACTTTTTATCTGCATTTTTTAAAGAAACTTTGGCAAATTTTTGTGGCATATTGACACAGGCTCTAGCTGTAATTCCTGGTAATTTTAGCCATTCCATGTTTTCTGGTACTGATGCTACAATTCGCATATCTGCATCTAGGAAAATGCATGAATTAGATAGTGATAAAGCCTTGGTAATTGCAAATCTCTTGTCGTGGAAACACTTAACACCTTGTTGTTGATGTTTAAAAGCTAAAACTTGAGGGAAGTGACTAAATTCTTGTGGACGATCGGTTAATACGATCAAAGGAGTATGAGGTGAATATTTCTCTATATCTTTAGCTAGCAAGAAAGCGAGAGCACGATATTTTTTGCCTAAGGCTAAAGTACAAAAACAAAATTAACTTTCTTTTTTCGTCATTTCATTATTGTTGTTAGAAAACAAAAGTTACGGCTGTGATTTAAAAAAAATTTCATGAGGTAAGAAAAATCGCCAGAGAAAACCGTGGGGAAGTACGGGGCTAGATTGAGGATCTATTGGTAAATATTGAGAACGGTAAGTTTGAATAGCCTGGTTTTTTTTAGATTGCACGGTATGAATAGCTACTCGATAAGCACCTGTTAATTCCTCAAACTTTAAGTTGTGAAACAGCAAGCATTTCCAAAGTAGCCAGATAGGATATTGCCACAAATCAACTTTGAGTTCAGCTTTTGCGATCGCAGCTTTAACAAGTTGATAAGCAGTTTCGTGATCTTGACTGCGGTCTTTGCTGTGAGTAACATATACCTCTTGAGGTTGAAAGACACGCAGTAACTGAGCCATTTCCTCAATGAGTTGCTGCTGTTCGACTTCTGTCATGCGATGCAATTTACCATCAGCTCGGTCCAGAAAGTGAATATCTTGTGGTTCAACACCTAAAATAGTTAAAGCCTGGAGTGCTTCTTGCTTGCGGATTTTAATAATTTCCTGGCGAGTAATTCTAGGATGACCTTTATGGGAAGCGCCTCCGTCTGTGATGAAAACAACCTTTACAGATACGCCTTGTTCTCGTTTCAGTGCAATTATGCCACCACAACCAAGTGCTTCATCATCTTGATGAGGTGCAAATACGATCGCCGATTTCTGACTTAAATCTGTTAATTGACTACCCCTGTGCACAAGCCAATAAAATTGTAATTTGATTTGTAATACTCGCAAGCGGTAGTTAAGTAAATATCGTTTGTTATGCAAACCAACCCTGAGACGGTGAAACAGAGACTGTATTTTCATAGTGTTTTTGATCACAAACAGACAGCTTTTGCGATCGCAGCGGTCTGCTGCAGCTACTCCAGCTTATAAAAAGTTTGCAAAGATGAGGTGAGAAAATCTACTGATTTTTTGTTATTTATTGATAATTCCAAATCAATATTCAGTATTTTTGTGTACTCAAACTAAGTATGCTGTAACTCACTATTCATGCAATTTAAAATAGTCTTTTCCTCAAGTTATTAAAATTTTGTTGCCAGCGATTTTTATTTGATGATATCGATAAATTTACTTGATTTAACGCCGGATTGAGATAACGGTAATATTCCCAAATTTCCCAGTAGGGACAGCCCGGTTCAATGCGAATTCCAGCCCAATGAAGATATTGTAATGGTTGATTGACATTGGGATCAAACAGTATATTTCCCTGGCGCTGAAAATAGGAAGTTCCAGCCCAATTACCTGGCGCTTTTCCGGGTCTGCGGACAATATTAAAGCGATGGGGAATTCGCTTGAGAAGCATATAATTTATAATTGGCTGGTCGGAAGTTTTTTGAGAAAAGTCAAAGTATTCTAAATGAGAAGCACATTCGCTAAAAATTTCGTACAAATCCTGTTCGGAAATGAGATTTTTTTTTGCACCCCAAAAACCACAATTAAAAATGTCTTTTAGTTCTGTTTGCGTAAATATTTTCTCTCCTATAACTTTCTCTGTAAAGATATTAGTAATTCCACCCATATGCTGGTAATCACAACAAATAAAATCTGTAAAGGCTAAGTAGTTAAGGTTATCAATTATTTTTTCAAATACGACTATATCTGTATCTAGATATAAGAATTCCTCAAAAGGACCGAACCAACAAGCTTGTTTGCGAAATTGATGAGGACGGGCAAAAATTTTGCCGCCAAAAATTTCGTGCAATTTTTTTGATAAGCGCTCAATCAAAGTTAAATCTTCGTACAGAAGGACTCCATAATATTTGTTTAGTATCTCTGCTATTTGGTGATAATTTTCGTCATAGGGAATCATAATTATGGGAGTATCGGTATCGTACAATCGAATGCTGTTGAGCAGAGCGATCGCCTGGTCTGTTACCTTGTTATTAGCAATGATATAAATTCCTCGATTCACCACTTATACCTCAACCATTACTCCTAATTTTTTTAAAATTCTTGTAGCCCAATTCTCTAAAGTTTTATAAGCTTTGGACTTGTTTGGAAATTGGGGTCGCTTGTTTGGCTCGTGAAGATAGCGATAATGTAAAAAAATCTCTCGATAGGGAAAGTCAATATTTTTTCCGTTACAAACCTGACTAAATAATTGAGATGAAAGACCGATGTAATGAATATAAGTTAAACGTTTATTGTTATCATACAAAATACTATCTCTAGCTTGAAAGTGAGTAGAAGTTACACAACAACCAGTAACTACATTTTCTGGGAAATAAAGGGCGCAGTTATAACTACAAATTTCTGCACGCATGACCATGTAATTAAGAATTGTTTGATCCGGGGCCATTTCATAGAGAATTTCTACTTCTCCTTGACGCAAATTTTCTAGTAACCATTCTCGCTGTTGGACAGTAAATATATTCTTTTTAGTAGCATAAAAACCGGAACAAAATATTTCGGTTTGGAGTCGAGATAAAGGAAAGATTTTTGTTAATTTTGGAGAGGAAATATTATAAACATGAGATAAATCTTTAAACTGAAAATCGTAGACTACCCAATCATTGCACTCGAGGAGAGTAAAAATTGATTCCAGCGGACTCATTAATAAAGTGTCTGCATCCATGTATACAAAGCGGTCAAAAGGACCATCAAAGGCGCAGTAACGTCTGTGAGTACCAAATCGATAATATTGCTCGCGACTAATTTTTTGCCAAGATTTTTTAGCAGTGGGGTGAGCGTCCCAAATTTGGCGTGCAAAATTATCCCATGCTTGTATAGACTTTTGATTGTCATAGAGTTGGACGTGGGGGCGGCGAGAAATTTCAGTTTGAATTTGGGTTATATTATCGTCATAAGGATAGATGCATACGGGAATTTGTTGTCCGTAAATTGCCTCTATGCTGTTTAATAAAGCGATAAGTTGATCGTAAACGCGGTCGTTAGCAAGAGTACAAATCCCATCCATAACAAGTCCGTAATTGGAAATAAAAATCTAGAATTTAGCGACCAGATCTGACAACCAGTTGAGCAAATTAAGTTTATGGATAATAATTTTTCTAGCTTCAGCGATCGCGTCTTTTGCTTGATACCATGCATCGGGAGTAGCTGTTACTTGTTGAATGTAAGCAATTCCTTTTTCATCTAGGCTGGGTAAACGTAAAAAACTCCCGGTTGGTAATAATTTATCAGCTGCAGGACCGCCATAATAGATTGGTAAACACCATGCTAGCAGCGCATCCCATAATTTTTCACTTACATACCAATTATTGCTGCTATAATTTTCAATTGCTAAATTATAATAATAGGGCGCCATTCCATACCATTTGTTATTTAATTCTCCTAATGATTTAGCCCAAACAGGTAAATTACGTCCGTATAAATCGAATTTAATTGTACTTGATTGCAGAGTTTTTAAAAATTCTAAACGTTGGCGATGATTGGCTGTGCGGCTAATTCCAGAAGTAATCCAACTGCAAGAAATAACTTTTTGAGGTGGTGGCATTTCATCTAATTCTCGAAAAGAATTAGAGTGATACCAAATGGCAGGCATATAATCAGGAATAGGAGCAAAATCATCAGGTCCGGAAACATAACCACAATACTGCTGCGCTTGCTGATAATTGTATTTATTTCGTTCTACAATCTCGTCTAAAGGAGGTTCGCGTAAAAGATAAATTACTCGTTCTTTAGGAACTCCGCGGCAAAAAGAGGTAATATTTAATTGGGGTTGATTGTGTTTGTGAGAAAGTATTTTTAACCAAGATTGATGTTGTTTTTGAGGTAGGGGAAAATCAAACTGATACATGAGCAGAAAATCAGGCTTTTCTGCTAGGGCTTGTAATTGGATATTTTTCCAAATTCCGAAGGGATAAGGAGTTTGTTGCCACAGCCAATCGCTTTTGTTTTCTAAATTGGGATAGCTGCTAATCATACCAATAGTTTGAATTTTCATGGACATGCTCCCTAGATAGAAAGTTGTTTTAAGCAAGAAGTGGAGGACGTAGAGATTCATCTACATAACTGATGATTTTTGCTGCTCGATTTTCCCAAGAAAACTGCTTGACAAATTCTATACCTTCAAAATAACCTTCTATTTTACGAGGATGGGTTTGAAAAACTCGCCTGAGACATTCAGCAAATTTGATGGGGTTATCTGGTTCGCACCAAGCAGCGATCGCTGGAGTATTTTTAAACTCTATTAAAGAAGGAATTTCTGTAGCTACTATAGGAGTACCGGAAGCCAAGTAATCAAATAATTTCAAAGGAGATGTAAAAGTTGCTGCTGGTCCGGAACAATGGGGATGAGCTAGAACGTCTGCTGCTTGAAGCAATGATGGTAAATTTTCGTGCCAGATGTAGCCTAAAAATGTTATGTTTGTAGCTTGAGTTTCCCGGGCTAATTGCTGATAGTACAGTACTTCTATTTCAGTACCCCCCGCACATGCAAATTGAACATCTTGCATTTCCCTGGCTACATCAATAAGAATATCTATGCCTTTAAATTTTTTCAGCGCTCCTGCATAAACTACTAATTTTTCTCGTCCATCTTGAAGTAGTTTTTGGCGCCATTGTGCTGCTTTTTCTGGCTGTCTTTTGAGAAATAAATGATTGTAGCCATTGTGGAGCTTTATAACTTTTTCTGGCGGCATTCCGTGTTGAATCATACTGTCGCGAATTGTATCAGCAACTGTCACCGCAATTTGAAACAACGGGTGCCGAACAATTTCTAACTCAAATAATTTATCTTCATGATGGTGATGCTCGTAAATTGCAGGAACATTATTTTTAATAGCAGCTTTGACAAAATTCCAGTTTCGGCTGTGGACAAGTTTAGTATGAGGTAGTATGTAGAAAGGAAAATAATATTTGGTGGCAATGGTATTAGAATTAGTGAATTTAGTTAAGAAACGGTCAACAGGCCAGGGCATTGCTAAGGGAGCAACTTTTAATTTTTCATCGAGATTATAATATTTGCTAAGGGTTTCTGGTACTCGCTGAGGGTGAAAAGGACAAATAAAATTAACTATATTTAGCTGTGCTAATTTTTTACAAGGATAGACTAAAACTGCCGGATAACCTAAGTTCGCTGCTGCATTTGCTGCATTGGTAAATTGCACTATGTGAGCTTCTGGCTTGGGTAAATCGTCTAGAAGGAAAAAGATATAGTGTTTTTGAGAACTAGAAGATTTCATAAATTTATGATTTCAGGTATTTCATACTATCCTCAATACTTTCTAGGGTTTTAAAAAGATGCATCGCCGACTGCAAAGCTTGTTCTAGCAATTCATTTTCTGCCTCCCAATTTGTTGCCGAATTATTAATAACACTGTTGATTAAGTTTATGATTTCCTTGATATCTTTTTGCAGATAAGATATACTAAGAGAAATGAGATGATGGATGGCTAAATCGTAATTTTGCTGTGCCAAAAATTGGGGTTGCCATTGAATTTGTAGATGGACAAGATCGTCTAAAATATCAATAATATTAAGAAGGCTTAAGGCTGCTTTTTGAGTATCTACAATTAATTCTTGCCGTTCTTGTGGCTTCTGTAAGTCATCTAGAAGTAAAAGCAAAAACCCAATCATCGAGTGCAGTCGCGTGCGAATTTCGTGGGAAATACGAATGAAACTGCGCTGACTTTTACTAGGAGATAGTTCCCGATCTCCAAATTGAATTGAATACAAGCGTGAGTAGTAACCACCTTTTTGTAAAAGTTCCTCGTGGGTTCCCACTTCGACAACGCATCCTCGCTCCAGTACAGCTATTTGCTCTGCTCTTTGCACTGTAGACAAGCGATGAGCGATGACTAAGGTAGTGCGATCGCGACTGAGATCGTCAATTGCTGCTTGTACCAGACGCTCGGAAACGGTATCCAAAGCACTGGTAGCTTCATCAAGGATGAGTATTTCCGGATCTTGCAAAAGAGCGCGTGCGATCGCTAAACGCTGTCTTTGTCCCCCGGACAACATCACACCGCGATCGCCAATGGTTGTGTCTAATCCCTGGGGTAATTTATTAATAAACTCGTAAGCATGAGCTCGTTTGGCTGCAGTAATAATTTCATCTTCGCTGGCGTCTGGTTTTCCATAAGCGATGTTATATCGCACCGAATCATTGAACAAAAAAGTTTCTTGACTGACAATTCCCATCGCTTTTCGCACCGATGTCAGAGAAAACTCCCGCAAATCAACGCCATCAATGGTGATGGAACCGCAAGTTGGGTCGTAAAATCTAGGTAACAAATCTGCAAGTGTTGATTTACCTGCACCGGAGCTACCTACCAAAGCCAAAGTTGTTCCCCGTGGCAAGTATAAATTCACATTTTGGAGTACCATCTTTTCATGGCCTGGATAGGCAAAGGATACATTGTTGAAACTAATACCTTTTTTTAAACCAGTAAAAGGAATGCTACCACTACTCATCCGGGGTTTGTTATCGTAGCGTAAAAAATCGGTCACCAGCTCTACGCTGCTGGATGTATTAGCAAAGCTATTGCGAAGAGTATTTAACTGAGAAATCAGTGGTAGCAATCGCAGCAGTATTAATAAATATGTCAGAAGTACAGCTGATAAGGAGACAATTTGGTCTTTAAAAAATGTCCGACTTAAAAAGACTATTAGTAATAAAGCAGCAATTCCCATCACTTCGCTAGTTGGGGCGATCGCCTCCGAATTCATCTGCGACTGAAAATCTGCTTTTTCGCGATCGCGAATTAGCTTTTTAATCTTTTGGAATTCTCTTTCTTCATTTCCTGTCGCTTTGACCAGCTTAATTCCGCTTAAAGTTTCCAGCACAGCAATTGAGTATGCAGTTGACATTTCACTTAGCTGCTTACCAAGTCTTCGAGAACGACTGATAGCGTACTGATTGGCGAAGGTAATCAAAGACAATAAAAAAGTAGCAGCTATAGTTAATTGCCAGGAAATCGATAATAGCAAACCAACAAAAATTAAAATTGTAATTCCTAAAATAATTAATTTGATAGTATTACCAATAGTACTGGCAGCTCGACTAATTTCTCCTCCCAAACGGTTGATCAAATCGCCGATATTCATCTTGACATAATAATCTATGTCAATTGCCAGTAATAACTGCAATCCTGCTTCCCGCATATCGGAAGTCAACCGTCTTGTGAGATAATTAGATGCCAGCGTACTGGAATATATTGCTAAATTCTTGAAAAAAATTATCAGTATAATTGCCCCTGCCATGATTAACAAGCTATAGTTTTCTGGTAAATTCTCAAAGGAATGCATAATTACTTTGAGAACGGGAGGAGCACTACTTAAATTTACTTCTTGTCCCACAATTTTTAAAATTACTGGCACAATTAAAGCTGTGCCAATTCCGTTAAAAAAAGCTCCTGAAAATCCCAAAAATATTGCGATAATAATTAAAGCAGGATAAGGTTTGGCAAATCTTAGTAACAGCTTTATATTAGACATTGGGGACTAATATTACAATTTTGCTTTTAGGGAAATTTCGATCATATTTAAATACTTTCACACTCAGCTTTCTGGCTCTAATTACTCTTTAATTTTCAACACTTAACCCCAGGAACTACAACCGAGAAATTACCGAGTTTAGCGTGGAAGCCATCGCTTCTATGCTGTATTTTTCTACACATCTTTCCCTAGCTTTTTTTCCACGTTCATTGGCTGCATCTAAATATTGAAATATCAATTGAATTTGTTCGGCAATTTGCTCGGGAGAATTAGGGTCGACTAAATATCCAGTTTCACCTAAAATTTCTGGAATGTCTCCTACTTTCGTTGCTAGTACGGGTTTGGCCATTGCCATACCGTCGGTTATTTTCAAAGGAAATTGAGCGCGAGTTTCTAGGGTATCTCGTTGCGGAACAACAATAATATCAGCAGCAGCTACCACATCAGGCATGATATCTACTGGATAATTTGGCAGTTTCACAATCCAACGTCCCCAGCATTGTTGCAGTTTTTTGTCATAATCATCATAGGGACTACCACCGACGATCACCAGTTTTAACTGCGGCTGATTAATTCGATCTAATGCTATAAGAACATCTTCTAAACCTTTATAAGGTCTTGGTGCACCAGGAAACATCAAGATTTTGTATTCTGATAAACCATAGCGAATTTTACTAGTATTGCCATTATATTTAGCAGGATCAAATAAGAAGATATCCTTGCCATTAGGAACAAGCGTACCTCCAAAACGTTGCTGCAAAAATTTTGTATTTACTGTCACAGCGTTAGCTTCTTTGACGAAATTTTCTATCCATTTAATATATAAAGGATGATTGGGATTTCTCAACGCACCATCCGGTTTGAGTAAATCTCTAATCAATTGCCTTGGTTTAGGATGGTAAGACCAATTATCGCCACCATGCCAGCTCATTTCCCAATCGTCAACATCTAAAATAATTGGTCTTTTAGTAAAAAGTTTCTTTAAGAGTGCAACTCCAAAACTCGCTGGTTGAGGCTTGATCGCATAAACAATATCTCCTTCTATATAGGTTAATAGTTTGTTAATTGATTTCCAAAAACCTGGGTAATTTCCACCTTCTACAACCTTTATTTTCAAGTTTTTCGGAATTGCTTTATATAAATCATTTCCAAACTTAAATCCTAAAATTTCTATTTGATATCCTAATTTCTCCAAGGCATTTTTCAATAAAAAAGCCCTCAAAAATCCATCATTAGTTGATAAATTCCAAACTAAAATAGAAATACTTTTTTTAAACATATACAATCAAATTTTTCGCCAAGGATTTTTAATTTGATTTGGCAACAATAACTGAGCAAATTTATTAAACAATTTCGTATATAAAGAGCTAGTAATATCTTTAGCGTATTGGGGCCTGTAAGGATAAGTGCAGTGAAGTACTTTAATAGGTTCGTTAATTGGTGGATAATAATTCTTCCACTTACTAAGATAATTGTAGGAAGGTGGCAAGATTTTAAATTTTGGTTTAACTGCGGCGATCGCGCAAGCAAATGCACCTTGATCCTTCAAGAGTAATTTATCTTGATGACTGCGTACAATTTCAAAATAATATTTAAATTTTTCAAACAATAATTTAGTAGTTTCGCATTTCCGAAAAGCTATAAAACCCCCATTGTACTGAATACTGTCTTCCTGTAACGGCAAACCAGCAGATTGTAAAATTGACAGCACGTTTGGATACGTTTTGTATGAATTTCTTCGTACTAAGTTTGTAGCTTTGGCAATCTGAGGCTGTACGTCTTCGGTTAACAACAAATCATATTCATCTAAATAATCAAACACATCATTGATGTCAGAAAGTAAGCAAGTATCTGCATCTAAATATATAGTCTTTTCAAATTGAGCAGATACTTCGTATAAAGCTAGCTTCGCTAAACGAGATGATAAAACGGTATTTTCACTTGCAGGAGCTGGTTTAAGAATAATATTTTTAAAACCTGTAAGTAAAGGGTATAAAATCTTAGGAACGCAGTGGAGGAGAATAATTATTGGTTCTTGATGAAATTTTCTCACCGATGCTAAAAAATGAATGCAATCTTGAAAGGAATAAAGACCTGTTAAAATAGTAATAAATACTCTGTTATTTCTGGTCATATACTTTTCAAATTTTTTTGAGTTAATGTGTCCATTCCCAGTAGGTTTTACTCCAGTCTTCATGATAATGAAAAACACCCTTCCATTGGTAAAAGTGAACAAAATTTTTAATATCTAAAGTTTGCTCGACCTTTCTGAGCATATAAAGCGGTCTTTCTCCATAGAAAGAAGCCCACATTGTATAACTACTAGGAGGACCGATGATATAATCGCATTCAGCTAAGGAATATAAGTCTTCAATTATATGATTGTTGCCAAATGTGCAAGATAAATGTTGAAAATGCTGCTGAGTTTGGGCAGCATTAGAACAAATTAAAAATGCGACTTTTTGATTGGGAAATAAAGTTTGTGCTGACTGCATTACCTTGACATATTGTTCAGTTTCAAAAAAATATTTACCATTTTGATGGTGGCGATAATCCCCATGTCGGATATGAACACCAATAATAATATCAGCTTCTTGACGCAGACGAGATATTAGTTTAAATATGTTTTCTTGGTATTTTTTTAAAGGGCGGAAATAAGCACGAATTGCTTCTCTATGTTTGTAAAGTTTATCCACTTCAGCAATAAACCAGCCGTCTCTAAATAACCATCCTTGAAAAAAAATAAGCTTTCTTGGCTGTAATTTTTCTACCAGGTCTAAGTTACTCCAATTAAAGGGACGATTTCGCTGAATGTTAATTACCTGAAAACGTCCGCTTTCGACTAAATAGCGATTGAATTTATAGTAGTATTGGCGCCAGCGTTGAGGAGCTGGAAAAGAAAAGAATAAAGGGGGATAACAACAGAATAAATCCCTAGCCGTTGACTGAAAAAACTCGGCATACTCCTCAAAGGCTGGATTTAACACTGTGAAATTATTTTCCCGAGCAAATGCTATAAAATTTGCAAATAATAACAACCTATTTCCCAATTGCCCAGACTTAGCAGATATGATTAACATATGTGAAAATTTCAGAAATAGTCGAGCAATGATATATTTATACTTCTAAGCTACCAATCAACTAACTTAAGACGACTTGTTTGTATATAATCAAATATACGGTTGATGTGGCGACGAGTTTCTGTACTCATTTCACCATTTTTAACCGCAACAGAGGTAAGTAAAATGTGATCTTGGCGGCTCATTTTTCCAGAAGAAATAATGCGATTAACTATTTCTTCGATGGCTAATTCTGGTTGTTTATATCTATTTTCTTGATCATTCATACTATTTAATAAAAATGTTCGAGAAGGTTTTTGTCGTCATGTAAAATTATGAGCTTTCTATCCAGACACCTGCGTAACAGTGAATATCAGTATATTGTTGTGTTTACTTTTAAACCTAGAGAAAATTTACTGAGAAATCGATATACTCTAGTTGTAGAAAAAATTTTTCAGTATAAATACAGTTTGGTCGGCAAATATTGTGAGTGTTTATTTGTTGCTAATGAGAAAAAAGGTGTAGAAAATGCAAATACTTCGTTTGGAAGCACTTTTAGACAATTACATTTTTTTGCTTTATGACCGTCAAAAAAATATTGCTGTTGTTGTTGATCCAGCAGAAGCGGAACCTGTTCTTAAAAAACTTTATGAATTAGGGTTAAAATTAGTAGCGATATTTAATACGCATCATCATTGGGATCACGTTGGCGGAAACAAAGAATTGATACGAAAGTTTCCGGAAGTGAAAGTATACGGTGGAGCGGAGGATCGAGGAAGAATACCGGGACAGCAGGTATTTTTACAAGAAGGAGCGCGCGTTGAGTTTGCACAGCGAGTAGCGGAAACGATATTTGTTCCCGGACATACTCGTGCTCACATCGCCTACTATTTTCCTCCTCAAAATCTGGGAGAAGCAGGAGAGTTATTCTGCGGCGACACGCTTTTTGCTGGTGGTTGCGGTCGTTTATTTGAAGGTACGCCAAAACAAATGATGGAATCTTTAGATAAACTCCGCCGCTTACCCGAGAATACACGAGTTTGGTGCGCCCATGAATATACTTTAAAAAATTTACAGTTTGCCTTGACAGTGGATGGTGAAAACCCTGACTTACAACAAAGATACCGGGAAGTCAAAGCTCTTCGCAGTCGACAAGAAGCTACAGTTCCTTCCCTGTTGGGAATAGAAAAACGCACAAATCCCTTTTTGCGCTGGGAGCAACCAGCATTACAATTAGCAACTAACACCAAAGATCCAGTGCAAACCTTTGCTCGTCTGCGGGAGATGAAAGATAGATTTTAATGCAGAAGATAGAGGATACAAGACCTGAAGTACGGGCACAATCTTAAAAATGAATAGAGGAGTTTTTGGACTTGCGATCGCACCCTAGATTTCGCTAGGATCGGAAGGTTGATCGGCAAAAAGCAAAACTTTTGGGGACAAAGCGAGACTCTTTATGAACTATTTTGCTCAAACCCCAAAACCTTAAGAATTGACAAGCGATACAAAAAAGAAAAACAATGGCGAAACGCGTGCAGTTAGTTTTAACTCAGGATGTCAAGAAGCTGGGTAAGTCTGGCGACTTAGTAGAAGTAGCACCCGGTTATGCTCGTAATTACCTAATTCCCAAAAGTTTGGCAACTTTTGCAACTCCTGGTATTCTCAAACAAGTAGAACGCCGTCGGGAATTAGAACGCCAGCGACAGTTAGAACTCAAACAAAAAGCAGCTGAACAAAAAGCGGCTATAGAAAAAGTTGGCACCTTTAATATTGCCAAACAAGTGGGCGAAAAACAAGCTATCTTCGGTACCGTTACTACTCAAGATGTCGCTGATGTAATTCAACAAATCACAGGTATCGAAGTGGATCGGCGCGGTATTACCATACCTGATATAGGTATGTTGGGAACCTACGAAGCACAAATCAAGCTACACTCAGAAGTAACGGCAAAAATCAACATTCAAGTTGTAGCTAGCTAAAAATCTACAGCAAACAGATATCTTTTGGAGACGTTGCACTGCAACGTCTTTATGTATTGAAAGCAAAAATTATCCACCTATGTCTGAACAACTGAATTTTCAGGGAATAGGTAGCGATCGCCTACCTCCTCAAAATATCGAAGCAGAAGAAGCGATACTAGGAGGTATATTACTCGATCCAGAAGCCATAAGCAGAGTTAGCGATCGCTTGGTACCGGAAGCATTTTACATCAGCGCTCACAAGGATATATATCAAGCAGCACTGCACCTTTACGAAGCTCGCAAACCCACAGACTTGCTTTCGGTTGCCAACTGGCTAGATGATAACGACATGCTTACTCGCGTGGGTGGAAGAAATAAACTAGCCTCTCTTGTAGACAGAACAGTTTCAGCAGTTAACATTGAC
The DNA here is from genome assembly GCA_000332255.1 of cyanobacterium PCC 7702. Taxonomy (GTDB): domain Bacteria; phylum Cyanobacteriota; class Cyanobacteriia; order Cyanobacteriales; family Nostocaceae; genus Chlorogloeopsis. Next base: position 2,369,533 of record KB235926.1, read on the forward strand.
GCCTTAGCATCATTGGTAATGGAAAAATACCTGCGACGTCAGTTAATTAAAGCAGGTAACGAAATTGTTCAGTTAGGGTACCAAACAGAAAACGAGTTACCCCACATTCTCGATCTCGCAGAACAAAAAGTTTTTGCGATCGCCCAGGAACGTCCCCAGTCTGGTTTAGTTCACATTGGGGAGACCTTGGTCAATGCTTTTCAGGAGATAGAAACTCGCCACCAGGGTTTAGCTTTACCAGGTGTACCGAGTGGATTTTACGATCTAGACGCCATGACCAGCGGTTTCCAGCCTTCTGATTTAATTATCGTTGCTGGTAGACCATCTATGGGAAAAACAGCTTTTTGCTTGAATCTCACCTATAATGTTGCAGCTACCTATAAGCTACCAGTTGCTATTTTCAGCTTGGAAATGTCAAAAGAGCAATTGGTACAACGCCTGCTAGCAAGCGAAGCAGAAATTGAAAGCGGTTATTTGCGCAGCGGACGTATCAGCCAATCGCAGTGGGAACCTTTAAGCCGTGCTATCAGCTTGCTTTCAGAAATGCCAATTTACATTGACGATACACCAAATATTACAGTTACAGAAATGCGCAGTCAAGCGCGGCGTTTGCAAGCAGAACTAGGAACCAATTTAGGATTAATTGTTATTGATTACTTGCAGCTGATGGAAGGAGCAGGTGACAACCGCGTCCAGGAATTATCCAGAATTACTCGCAGTATTAAAGGTTTAGCACGGGAATTATCCGTACCGGTAATTGCTTTGTCTCAGTTAAGTCGAGGGGTAGAAGCGCGTACTAACAAGCGTCCCATGTTGTCCGATTTGCGAGAGTCAGGTTCTATCGAACAAGATGCAGACTTAGTAATCATGTTATACAGGGATGAATACTACCACCCTGACACTCCCGATAGAGGTATTGCAGAAGTTGTCATCGCCAAGCACCGCAACGGTCCGACAGGAACGATTAAACTTTTATTCGAACCACAATTTACAAAGTTTAAAAACTTAGCCAAACCAATTGCTTAATTTAGCTCGCAGTTAAAGCTAATGGCTAATTGAAACCAGCAATTAGCTATTAGCTATTAGCCATTAACTCGCTTTCAAAAGCTCGACATCAAAAATTAAAGTAGCATTAGGAGGAATGATACCACCAGCACCACGAGCACCATAACCCAACTCTGGCGGGATAATTAATTGACGGCGACCACCTACTTTCATAGTACTGAGTCCTTCGTCCCAACCTTTAATTACTTGTCCGACACCAAGTTGGAACTGAAAAGGGCGACCGCGATCGCGCGAACTATCAAACTTAGTACCGTCTTCTAAAGTACCGGTGTAGTGAACCGTAACTCGTTGTCCTGGTTTGGGAAGTGCTCCAGTTCCCTCTACTAAATCAATATACTTGAGTCCAGAGGGGGTGGTGACCACACGGGGAGCAGATATAGCTGGGTTTGCAGCAGCAGTTTTTTGTATCTCGGCTGCCAGTGCAGAATTTTCTCGACTATCTCCAGGTTGCCCCCATACTAAGACTACAACACACACTAGCATCAAACCCACGCTCAGTAAAATCGCTTTCAAGATCAATCCTCCCTGCTTTTGGTTATGTAACTGAGTTGCCACCAAAAATCCTACCGCGAGCGAAACTTGCGATTTAAGATTTTCTACACTTTCTAGCCAGCAAGCAGCTGTTTGTGCAATTGCTAGCGCCAAAGCTTATTTTCCAAATCGCGTACCTGACGCTCTAATCGGTCAATCCTACCGCGCAGTTCGTCAACCTCCGATTGACGCGCTACTCCTAAATCTTGTAGCATATTTCGCAACTGCCGTTGCATGTTAGCTTCCCAGTGGCCCTGCTCCGACTTGAACTGTTTGACCATATCATCCATTATTGTTTTAGCTTGCTCTGGATCGAGTTTGCCGTCTTTGACTAATTGATCGCTAACTTCTCGCACCTTATCTGCCACTATAGAAGTTGTACCGATACCGAGCATTAATAATTGCTGCATCCAATTGTTGCTGTCCATACTGCATTCCTATTACTTGTTTTTCACTAAATGAATCATATTTTGAAATCTAGGCAATGCACCAATACTGGAAGGATAATTACTGTAGACTACAGCTCTATTCTGACAGACCCATACAACGAATAAAAGTGAAAGTAAAGACTCTGTCGGGAATTTTGCTGATAACCGTTTTCATCGCCAGCTCGGTTGCCCTTCAAAATCTCCCCAAGCTAAGGAATTTATATAAAAAATTATGCTCTATTCCTTGCACAAGCTATCACAACTAAGCTTTTGATCTATTCTGGAGTAGAAATAATCCAAAAAGTGCGGTGAATCATGGTTGTGAAGTTACAACGACCAATCTTAGTGGGAGGACTGGGACTGTCATTTTCAATTTTGATGTTACAAAGTTTACATCATTCTTTGCTGCAGTTGGGTGAATTTGGTGCGATAAGTTTGTTGGTTGCGGGGGGAGGAGGGTTATTGTGGTTGTTAAAACCAAATCGTCCTAAAAACAACTCGCCAGTACTAGAAAGTTTACCCGCCGATCGGACAACACCACAAAAGGCGATTGCCAAAGCTGAAATTGTAGTTAACCAACTGACTAAGGAAGCAGAAAATCATCCTGCTGTTGCAACACTAGAAGAAACAATATCCCTGCTTTATCAAGAGTTAGACAGAGAAGAAATTCTTGTTGCCGTTACAGGAGGTAAGTCAGTCGGTAAAACTTCCTTAATTGAAGTTCTCAAATCAAACTGGTGTCCGCAAATACGTCAAAAAGTCAGTTGGGAAGAAACACCACCTTTGTTCCTACAAGAAACACCCCAAAACTCTGATGCAGCTGCGCTAGCACAAGCAAAAAAAGCTGATTTTGTCTTGTTCCTCAGCAATGGCGATTTGACAGACACAGAATTCCAAGCCATACAGCAGCTAAAAGCAGAAAATCAGCAACTGATGTTGGTTTTCAACAAGCAAGACCGCTATTTACCCGATGAACGCGCCAGTATCTTGCTGTCTGTAAAACAGCGAATGCAGGAAACAACAAAGGTGGTAGCAACCGCTGTTTCTCCTCTTCCCGTTAAAGTCCGCAAGCATGCTGCGGATGGTTCGGTACAACAGTGGAGCGAGCAACCACCACCAGATATCCAGCAGCTAACGCAACAGTTAGACACGATTTTCGCCCAACAAGGACAGCAACTCATATGGGCAACTACAATGAGAAAGGCGTTTTTGCTACAAGCGGAAGCGAAAAATTACCTCAACCAAGTAAGACGCGAACGCGCTAGCGTAGTGATCGAACAGTACCAATGGATAGCTGCTGCTGCTGCTTTCGCCAATCCAGTACCAGCTTTGGATATTTTAGCAACAGCAGCAATTAACGCCCAAACCATCGTAGATTTGGGTCAAATTTACCAGCAAAAATTTTCCCTCGAACAGGCGAAAATCATAGCAAGTGAAATGGGAAGTTTGATGCTGAAACTTGGTTTGGTAGAACTTTCTAGTCGGGCGATAGCTACAGTCCTTAAAAGTCACGCCGCAACCTTTATCGCTGGCGGCTTGGTGCAGGGTATAAGTGCAGCTTATTTGACTCGCCTAGCAGGATGGAGTTTAGTTGAGTATTTCCAACAACAGGAAGTTACTGCCAATTCCACCAGCCGATTGAATATTGAAAAATTAGGGCAAACTTTGCAAAAAGTCTTTCAGCAAAACCAGCAGATGGGATTTTTGCAAGGGTTTGTTCATCAAGGAATAAAGCTTTTGTCACCAGAAGTAACTGCAGGTGAACTGACTGCTACAAACAAGGTGGTGGGATGATAATCATCCCAAATTTGTGAACAAACTTCATTTTTATAGATGTAGCATAAAAAGCCTATCTTTCTCAAGGAACTAATTTGCTACATCTTGTATCCTACAAATTGGAATTATTTTTCCCCTTTCTAAATTGTCCCCAAGAAAACATTTGCTAAATCCCCAAACATAGCCTCGATTATTTTTAGGAACCAGCTCCCGAGCTTTTGGGAAACTATGTTTTTCTGAATACTTAAAAATCATAATAATTCAGGTAAAATACTTAGGTGGCTGTGGTTTGCTAAATACAGCGTTGCAGACCCCCTATCATGGGTGTCACCTATGTTGCGCAAAAATTCGGTAGTATCGAACTACACTCAAAAAGCACTCTTTTTTCATCTTCCACCCTGTTGGTAAAGATTCAGGCAGGGGACTTATAGCCCCCCAAATCCCCCAGGAGTTAAAATAGGCTTAAATTTATATAAAGATAAATTAATTAATTACTCAATAGCTAAAAAGCGATGGCAGCAGAGTATTCAGACATAGATATTGCGCCATACATAGATCACTCGTTGCTAATTCCCACAGCTACAACCGAGCAAGTCCAGCAATGGTGTGAACAAGCAGATAGATTTAACTTTGCAGCAGTTTGCGTAACTCCAGTTAACGTACGCATCGCAGCAGAATACCTGCACAAGAAAAAGCCCAAAGTTTGTACGGTAATAGGCTTTCCTACAGGAGCAACAACTTCAGCAGTCAAACTTTACGAAGCTCAAGAAGCAGTAGAAAATGGGGCCACTGAGTTAGATGTGGTCATAAACTTGGGTTGGTTAAAAGCCGGAAAAACTGACGACGTTCATCGAGAAATCGCTGAAATTTGCCAGGAAACAGGGCAAACTGTCAAGGTGATTTTGGAAACCAATCTCCTGACGGATGCGGAGAAACGCCTGGCTGCGGAAATATGTATAGATGCAGGGGCAGCATTCCTAAAAACTTGTACGGGTTGGAATGGGGGTGCCACAGTAAAAGACGTGCGACTTTTGAAAGAAGTGGCTCGCGAAACAGTAGGAATTAAAGCTTCAGGAGGTATTCGCACCCTCGAACAAGCCCTAAACTTGATCGTGGCAGGTGCTACCAGATTGGGTACATCTTATGGAGTGGAATTGCTGCAACAGCAAAAAAAGCTGGAGAAGAAAAACTAGTCATTGTCATTTGTCATTTCTCCATTACTAATGTCTAATGACCAATGCCTATTGACTGTAGACTTATAAATAATGAGCAGAACATACAGAGCAACTGGAATTAATCTGAGAACCCAAATTTTGGGAGAAGCGGATAGGATAGTAACAATTTTGACAAAAGAATATGGAATCGTTAGAGCTGTTGCTCCAGGAGCGCGCAAATACAACTCCAGTCTGGGTGGTAGGACTGCAATGTTTGTGGTCAACGACTTACTAATAGCGAAAGGGCGATCGCTTGACAAAATCACCCAAGCCCAAACTATTAAATCCTACCCCGGTTTGGTAAAAGACTTGGGAAAGCTGGCAGCCAGTCAGTACTTAGCAGAAATAGCACTTTGTCAAGGTCTGAGCGAGCAACCCCAAGAAGAACTATACGAACTGCTCAACGAGCACCTGCGACGACTAGAAGAATTATCTAGCCAAAAAAAAACCAGCGTGCTCGCCCTTTTAGCCCACGGACTATTTCAACTTTTAGCTTTAGCCGGACTGACACCACAAGTACAAGCATGCTGTTTGACCCAGCGCCCCTTAAGACCAGATTTTACAGATCCCAACTGGCAAGTAGGATTTAGTATCACTGCTGGCGGAACTATCTGCTTGACAGCTTGGGAAGACTTAAAAAAACAGCAAACACTCCCGAATTTTGCTCGCACCCAGACTTGGAAACATCACGGTGGAGAAACTCCACAAAATCAAGCAACTTTACCTCCACAAAGTACCTATTTTTTGCCATTGAATCACAGCCTAGATTGGGAAACCACTTTCCACCAACAAGAAACACCAGCACTTTCTGGGCGCCTCAACGCCAAAGAACTAGCGATGCTCCAACAGCTGTCGCAATCAGAGATAATGCAAGATGCGACCAGAGATGGCGGCTGGTTATCTGTGGAGCAAATTTTGCGTCAGTATGCTCAGTATCACTTTGGTCGCCCTATTCGCTCCGCTGCTTTGATTGATTCTTACTTTGCTGCAAACCATGATGCAACCCTCTAATTTGGATCAAAAAATCCTGCCACTGTCACCAAGTCATCTCCCAAAGCAGAATAGGGCATCAGTGGCGAAATTGTATAATTACCCAACTGCAGTATCAAAGACAACACAAGATTGGCAGTCTGGAAGAGACCTTGACAGCCAAAAACAGCTAACCTCAGAACCCGGAAATAGCAACTCTCAAGTTACACCAGAAAACAGCTCCAACGAGCAACCAGCAAATACAGAACAAATAACGGCGGTTGAGCAAGCACCAAAGCCGCAAAAGCCTGATTTTCGTGAACCAGCAGCAAGGGATGGTAAAGAACGCGGGTTTTTACCTGTGTTGAAAAATCCCAATTTTTTGGCTCTCTGGGGCGGACAAATCTTTTGTCAGCTAGCGGATAAAGTGTATTTAGTGTTGATGATCGCCTTGATCAACACTCACTTTCAAATTGGCGATCGCACCCTCAGCGCTTGGGTATCAGCATTGATGATGGCCTTCACCATTCCTGCAGTATTATTTGGTTCCCTAGCAGGAGTGTTTGTAGACCGGTGGTCGAAAAAAGTAGTACTGGTAGGAACAAATATTTGGCGAGGAATTCTAGTTTTGGCAATTCCCTTCCTGCTGTGGCTAACCCAAGATTGGCAACCAATAATCGGAGTACTGCCCGTCGGTTTTGCTATTATTCTAGGAGTAACTTTTTTAGTATCGACCTTAACACAATTTTTTGCCCCAGCAGAACAGGCGACAATTCCTTTAGTAGTCAAACAGCAACACTTGCTCTCAGCTAATTCTCTCTACACCACAACCATGATGGCATCGGTAATTATCGGATTCGCTATTGGCGAACCGCTTTTAGCCGCAGCCGATCGCCTCTGGTCAGTGCTGGTCGGCGATAACAACGGACTCGGCAAAGAAATCGTTGTTGGTGGTAGTTACGCCCTCGCTGGACTGATCTTGTTGCTGCTAGTAACTAACGAAAAACCCCACGCCCCCGAAACAGAATTTCCACACGTGTTTGCTGACCTGCGAGATGGCTTGCAATATTTGCAACAAAATCCCCGGCTTCGCAATGCTTTAATCCAACTGATTATTCTGTTTTCAGTTTTCGCCGCCCTAACCGTTCTTGCCGTTCGCATGGCTGAAATCATTCCTGATTTAAAAGCAGAGCAGTTTGGCTTTTTGCTAGCAGCTGGCGGCGTCGGTATTGCTGTGGGAGCAACAATACTCGGCCAGTTTGGACAACGCTTCCATCACACTCAGTTAAGTTTATGTGGCTGTGCGGGTATGGTCGCATCTTTAATTGGCCTTTCCTTGTTTACCCAGCAACTAGGGATTGTTCTGCTATTGGTAATGCTGTTAGGCATCTTTGGAGCGTTGGTCGGTATACCAATGCAGACCGCCATTCAAACGGAAACCCCAGCACAGATGCGCGGCAAAGTCTTTGGTTTGCAAAATAATGTGATTAATATTGCCCTCACTCTACCCCTTGCATTGGCAGGTGTGGCAGAAACCTTTTTGGGATTGCAAGCAGTTTTTTTGGCATTAGGAGCGATCGTTTGTTTGGGTGGACTGTTAACTCTATCTAATTCCCGAGAATAACTGTCTGCTCAAACGGGCAAGATTATTTATTATCGAAAGCATTTACTTTCGTGGTAAACTTAGACTGATAATAAAATACCAAATAATCTTGTTGGGGATCAACCCACAATTAGCTAGAAATAATTTCTAGCCAAAATGGGTTTTATGACCCACACAACTTAATGACAAAGTGATAAATAAAAAAGAAATCTATCAAACTCTTTGGTGAACACAGCATAAAACTTTTTGTTTGAAGTGGGTACTGGCTGTATTTTATCATTAGCACTAAGCCAGCAAGTACAAAAACAAAACAACACAAAAAAACAAAAACTAAAACATTAAACCCGCTTTTCTAAACAGTTAATCAAAGAATGCGTATAGCTTGGATTGGAAAAAAATCACCCTTTTGTGGTAATGTCACCTACAGTCGAGAAATTACAAATGCCCTACTAGAATTGGGACACCAAGTTAGCTTTCTGCATTTTGCCCAAGAAGAATCTGAAACTGATAACTGGCCAAATTTTCAAGAAGTTCCCCTACCTTTTATTTACAAGTCCCAAGTTTACACCATTCCCACTTTCAAAGCGACCAAGGTCTTAACTCAGTCGCTACGACGCATCAAACCAGACATAGTCCATGCTTCCCTCACCCTATCTCCCTTGGACTTTGTTTTACCAGAGATTTGTGAGGAACTAAATTTACCTTTAATTGCTACTTTCCACACACCCTTCGCAGGAAAAGGAGCGAAACTGGTATCGGGAACACAACTTTTGGCCTATCAGCTGTACGCCCCTTTTTTAGGCAATTACGACCGCGTTATTGTCTTCTCCCAAATCCAACGGGAACTATTGGCGCGTATGGGCGTACCGAAAAAAAACATTACAATAATACCTAATGGAGTGGATATTGTCAAATACTCCCCCGGCCCTTCTGAAATTAAAGCTGACCTGGACGCCGAACGTTTGTTTGTTTACCAAGGTAGATTAGCACCGGAGAAAAATGTCGAAGCTCTCCTGCGCGCCTGGAAACAAGCACAAATGGCTCCAGAGAGCAAGTTGCTCATAGTTGGAGACGGACCTTTAAAATCCTCTTTAGAACCATTTTATGGCCCGGAATACGGCATTATTTGGTTAGGATTTATTGCCGATGAAAACCAACGTATTAATATTCTCAGGGGTGCAGATGTATTTATTTTACCTTCTTTGGTAGAAGGTTTATCCCTATCCCTTTTGGAAGCAATGGCTTGCGGAGTTGCCTGCATGGCAACGGATGTGGGCGCAGATGGAGAAGTATTAGAAAAAGGAGCAGGTGTAATTCTCAATCCGAAAACAGTACGCTCCCAACTGAGAACTCTCTTACCGCTGTTCCAAGACCACCCTGAGTTGACCACTTTATTAGGGCAAAAAGCCAGAAAACGAGTCATAGAACGCTATACTCTTAGCAGTAATATTGCTCAATTGGAAATGCTCTACAAAGAAGTAATAGAACAGCCACGCCTGCAGTTAACTAAGGGCGCGTAGAATTGCGATCTAGAACAAGATAAAAAAAGGGCAGCAATTAAACTTTAGCCTAGCTAGCTGCCCAACGACAAATTTGGTTTAATTAATAATAAAACTCTATAACTTCTAGCTTTGGCGGTAACGGAAAGCCAAATTTTTTATGTAAATGAGGAAAATTAAGTAGTAGCAAGCATAAAGGTTTTTCACCGATAAAAGCTTGGAGTTGAAACTGACGAATCTCTATATCTCCTTGTTGACATTCTTGGGACGCAGCAAAACTGCCTGGAAAAATTTCATCAAACTGAATATTATATTTCCTTGCTACTTCTAAAAAATACTTGCCAATTAATTAGCAGCATTGTCGTATGCTGGGTTTGGTATCACCTTTCTGTATTCACTTTCATCAAATCCAGCTGCCAAAATAAATTCAAAAAACTTACTATATAAATCCGCAATTTCGCTGCGATTAAATTCTTGCCAACCTTTAAGCAAGCTACCTTGTAACTCTGGGTAAATATAATAGATAAATTGCTCGCTTGTAGCTTGACCGCTAAAAGAATTGGTAGTTTCTAGTTGCATATTTCTCCAAAAAAAATTGGGTAGAGCCTATTCTCAGGACACGCAAAAACCCAACTGCTTTTGCAAAGGCAGCTAATGCTAAATCATCAATACTTTTCAAAATATTGACAATTCGCGAACCTATGGAAATTTGCAGTAACCTTTGATAAAAAACTGAACCAATATGTAGTATGTTTAAGATAATAGTATTATTAGTTAAAATTTTCAAACTAATTTACATAAAAATTAAGCAGGATATAGACATCTTCACACACTCTTGTGATTGCTCTTGTATGCAACTAAGCAAAGGCAAGCTCAGATGGTTTCGTCGCCAATTGCTAGCTTGGGGTAAGCTGCATCGCAGACAATTTCCTTGGCGGGAAAGCAAAGATCCCTACGCGATCTTGGTAGCGGAATTTCTATTACAAAAGACGAATGCTTCTTTGGTTGTACCTTTGTACAAAGCATTTATAGAAAACTTTCCTACCGTCACCGCCTTAGCTACAGCACAAGCTCCTCAGGTCACCAAATTATTGCTACCTTTGGGTCTTTCTTTTCGCGGCGAACGACTGCACCGGACAGCAAAAATGCTCCTAGAAAAATACGGAGGGAAAATCCCCGCCGAGGAATCAAAACTGCGGAAATTACCAGGTGTTGGTAAGTACATCGCAAGGTCCGTTTGCGCTTGCGCGTTCGGACAGCGCAAAGCTGTAGTTGATACCAATGTTGCTCGCATTTTAGAGCGGTTCTTTGGTTTAGAAGGTGGTAAAGTTAAGTCTCGTTCTCGAGTGCTTTGGGAAGCGTCGGAGCAGCTAGTTCCTCGAACACGAGCAGGAGATTGGAATTTAGCACTTTTAGACTTTGGGGCGACAGTGTGTACGGCTAAAAAACCACGCTGTTTGGAATGTCCGTTACGACAGCAATGCGAGTATTTAGCTTTGTAAGCTGTGATTTTATCCCCCAACGCTTTACTTTAACCCAAGCAGCGTATGGCTACTAATAAACCTCGAGCCTTGTTTAAAGTTTCTTCATATTCTTTCTCGGGGTCAGAATCTGCTACTAATCCTGCACCTACCTGGACGCTGACTACATTGTTTTGTACTACCATTGTGCGAATTGCGATCGCCGTATTTAATTGTCCTTCAAAATCATAGTATCCATATACACCGGAGTATACGCCTCGGCGGCAGGGTTCCAACTCTTTTATTATTTCCATTGCCCGAATTTTAGGTGCGCCGCTTACCGTACCTGCAGGAAAACAAGCTTTGAGTAAATCCCATGCAGTTTTTCCCGGTGCTAATTTACCTACTATGTTGCTCACAATATGCATAACGTGGGAATAGCGTTCGATCACCATTAATTCATCTACCTTCACCGTACCGACTTGGCAAACCCGTCCTAAATCATTGCGTCCTAAATCCACAAGCATAACGTGTTCAGCTAATTCCTTAGGATCTTTGAGCAACTCTTCGGCCAATGCTGCATCTTCTTGGGGTGATTCACCGCGCGGACGCGTTCCGGCGATAGGACGCAATGTGGCGATCGTACCTCCTTGCGGATCTCGCTGTGCTTTTACCATTACCTCCGGGCTAGAACCGATAATTTGCCAATCTTGGAAGTTAAAAAACGACATGTAAGGTGAAGGATTGATTTGACGCAGAGAACGGTACAAGGCAAAAGGATCGCCAGTGTATTCCGTTGATAAGCGTTGGGAAATTGCCACTTGGAAGATATCGCCAGCCTTGATGTATTCTTTTGCTTTGACAACACTGGCACAAAATTCTTCACGGGTAAAATTACTTTGGTATTCGTGGAGACCTCTTGCAAGTAGAGTTTCTGGCAGTTTCCATTCCAGCAGGGTACTTTGCGGTGACAGCGGTAAAGATAGCTTGGCGACCATTTGAGTGACGCGATCGCATGCTTTTTCATAAGCCGTTTGTAAATTCACATTTGGATCGCGCAGATCGGCGTAAGCGATCGCCCAAATTTTTCGTTTCACCTGGTCGAAAATTAGCAAGTGGTCTACCTGCATCCACAATCCGTCGGGGATATTGCGCTCATCTTGTGGATGGATAGGTACGCGTGGCTCGATCCACTGAATCAATTCATAACCCCAAAATCCAAACAAGCCTCCAATTCCAGGAGGTAACTGAGGCAATTTTACAGGCGTCAGGGCTTCCAAGCATTGAGCTAAAGCTGCAAATGGATCGCCTGCAAATATTACCTGGGAACCGTCGCGGTGCGTCTGGGTAGTGCAATTTCCCCTTGCTTCTAAAATCCACAACGGATCGCAGCCCAACAAGCTATAGCGTCCTAGTTTCTCCCCACCTTCTACCGATTCCAACAAAAAACTGTAAGGTTGCCCGGCACATACTTTATACCAAGCAGAAACGGGTGTATCCAAGTCCGCTACCCACTCCTGATAGACTGGAACAAAGTTACCATATGCAGCTAGTTTGCAGAATTGAGAGAAATCTGGAAAAACCATAATTTTCAACTGAGGGACTAAAAACTAGGGAAAGCTTGAGCTTGTAGCTGCTGTGGGATATCCACAGCCAGGCTAGTGTATATTTTATACTTTTGAATTTCTTACTTCTCTAGTCTTCAGTCCCTCAAATCCCTAGTTTTCTATGGGTTGGGAGCGTCGTAGGTAGCTACACCGCTAAATTTTAGTTTAGCAGGATCGGGATTTTGACCAATTCTGCGGTCGTTGTAACGAACTTTTTGACGGCCCGGATTGACTTTCTCTGGAAAGACCCCATCCGCAGGATGAATATAAGCAGTTTCTCCGTTGGGATAAATCCGATAAATTTTGTAGTCTGTGATTTTGAGCCGGCGCAGCTGGCTGCCCAAGGCTATGCATTGCTCTTTACGAGCTAGATACAGTAGATTTTGTCCCTGCCGCATTTTAGCTGCACCACCAGTAGGCATCTCAAAAACTTGCTCCTTGGGACTAGTCCAAGTGATAGCGTACTTTTCTTCCACCTCTGCTTTTTTGAGCAAGCCACCGGTGCTGCCGCCAAATATGGGAGTTTGTCCAGAAAGTGTTTCTGCCATAGAGTTTTCTCTCAACAGTTTTTAGGGCATCCTAACACTGGAGGAGGGGTTGTATTGCGACTGTGTAAGGAACTGTAACAGTTGTTTGAGAATGAAATTGCCAGTTCCTATCTTTTACTTACCTTTGTTCGTGTTTGTTCCTGGCTGCCCTCAATAATGGGTATGGTGAAATGAAACTCGCTTCCCTGGTTTTTGCCATTGGATGTTGCCCAGATTTGGCCGCCCCAACCATTGACAATTTGACGGCAAATTGCTAACCCCAAACCCGTACCGCCGGCAGTACGTCGCAATGCTCCTTCTTCTTGATAAAAGCGGTCGAAAACAATTTCCAGGCGATTTGGCTCTATGCCGCGCCCTGTATCGGCTATAGTCACCTCGACCATCCTATCGCTGTTGGGATTGGCCGTGATGGTAATTTGTCCTTGTGGTGGTGTAAATTTACAGGCGTTGTCCACCAGTTTCGCTATGACTTCTACTAACCAATCACCATCTGCTTTCACTAAAGGCAGGTTTGGTGAAATTAAGGTTTTAATTTGGGGCAGGGGGTCAGTGGCAACACGGGTACGGATACGGCTAAGCGCTAAGTCCACACACTCTTGTAAGCTCAAGGATTCTGGATGCCACTCCACCCGCCCGCTTTCTAAGTTAGAAAGGGTAAGAAAGTCTTGCACGAGCTTTCGCATGCGTTCGGAATCAGCCAGGGCAGTATTAAGCATTACCTGACGTAACTCCAAAGGCATATCTGGTTCGTTTGCAAGGCTTTCCAAGCACACTTGAATAGTGGATAAAGGAGTACGAAGTTCGTGTCCGGTAATGGCGATCAAGTTGCTGCGGGTGCGATCAAGGGCTTCGAGCTGTTGATTTAAATCTTCAAGGTTGGCGTAGGCTTCTGCTTGAATTAAAGCTGCTCCAATTTGGGTGGCGATCGCTTTGACCAAGTCCAACTCTCCAGCTTGCAAATCGTGGGGAGTGTGGCTGCAATAATGCAATTCCACAATGCCTAGCAATCGCCCCTGAAACAATACCGGTTCCATCAACCAAGAGCGAATAGCAAATTTTTCCACCAGGTGCCAAAGCAGTTTGGAAGTGCTTACTCGCGAATCGTTGATAGTGTCGGCAACAAAAATGCCTTCATTGTGTTTGACAACTTCTTGAAACAAAGGATTGTTTTCTAAAGGCCAAGCTTGTCCTGAAACAGATAAAACTTCAGAACTTAAAAATTCATGTTCGATCACCGCTTGAATATCTCCAGCTTGAGCGCGATAAATCAAACACCGACTTGCTCCTAAATGCTGTCCCAACTCTTGGGCTGCTACTTTCAGAATTTCTTGAGAATCGAGCGATCGTCTGATTGCAGCAGTAATAGAATTGACCAGGCGCTCTTTACGAGCTTGAGCGGCAATGGAACGATAAGCTTTGTGCAATTTATACTGACTTGCCTGCAGGTAAGTCACCAAACGCTGTACGAAAGGATCGGTATCAATATCACAAGCATATTCACTCAACTGCCGAACCGCTTTTGAATTTCCCTTGCGCTTTCCTATCCCAAATCGCTGGCGCACTTGCTTGATTTTATCTGCCAGCTCGGGCCTGTAACTTAAAATCCTCTCCAAAAGCAACTCGGCTGCTTTCAGGCTCACTCCCCGCTCTGCTGTCCAAATACCCTCAAACCTGCGGGCCGCATCCATATCCAAACTCGGACTCAACTTCTGCAGATGCTTGTTTTTGGCAATAGAGCCCAGACTTTCCCGACAAACTAAACAAGTAGCATAATTTTCGGCAATTACTATTAAATGCCACTCTTGACTTAAAGCATCATCTGGTTTGAAAGCTATCTTCTCATAGTACTCCGAGCTGTTGGTGAAATCTGTCTCTGGAGCAGATAACACGTATATTTGATTGCTTCGCTGGGCAAGTCGCTCGTAGCGATGAGCTTCTTGACGGTAAAATCGCTCTCGCTGAAAGCTAGCAATTACCAAAGGCTGTTCCAAAGTAGCAGCTAATATCTGATCTTCCATTGCGTGGGAAAGAGCTGTTAGCGAAGCTTTGAAATATAGCTGGGGCCGCAGGTGAGGAAGGGCCTGTAGCAGCTGGCTCAGCACGGAAATTGAAATGCTCATGAACGTCCTAAAGGAGCCACAATCTGGACAAAATCCACATCACAGCTGCATTGTACAAATTACAACTGACTCTAAGGTCAAACAGATAGTTGCAATATGTAAAGAATGCTAAATAACAGCTTGATATCAGTTTTGGCAAAAATAGCAGACAAACCACACAAGTCGTGGCTGTGTCTGCACGATGCTGACTAAAAACAGATACCAAACACCACCATTGTAGACATCTTTTGCTTATTTTCTGTATATTAGCAGCATTTTCCACGTACCTGGATTTTGTTTTTCCAGTTGCTGGCATCTATTTTTTTAATAGTTAGCTACTAAGTAAATATTATTCTGACAGACACTACCATTTACCTACAAAATCAAGCTTTTTTTGAATAGATAGCAACCACAATAGCTATTTTTTAGCAATTAATAGTTTGTCGAAAGGGGCGTACAAACATAGACAAAAATATAATTTTTCACTAAATCTAAACCTATTTAGACATAAATTCTCTTGACTACTTCCCAATAAAATTACTATCATCATAACTATCAATTTAGCTATTTTCAGATAAATCAAGCGACTAATTTTACTTCTTGCATCACCTAGACACAAAAATTTCTCGGTGCCCAATCACCTAATCTAAGCCTTTTAACCGCAGCAACTTTTTGATTTAGAATATTATATTTTTTGGCTGTTGCTCATTTGTATAGGCTTTGACCTAAAATTATCTTTAGGAAGAAAAAATATTTTCTCGCTATCCTATCCTTTGTTTACCGCTATGTATTGCTAATTGTAATGTTTTGCTGTAGTATATCATCGTCAACATTTCTTTAGATTTTTTTCAAATTATGTAATTAAACTAACCATGTTCGTCTTTTGCCTGTAGCGCATAAGTTTGAAATCACTCTTACTGAGTTAAAAATCAACCTGATTTTTGCCAGCAGCACTTGCATGGATGCGGAAACGAAAGCATACAAATTTTTGCCAGCGCAGCAAGATTCTGTTGACTGCAGTTCCACCTTTAAAGCTAGCAAAAATTGCTTGCAAGGTGCTGAAATTGACTTAATTTAGGTGAAATATGAGAATTGCCCAAATTGCTCCTTTATGGGAGCGCGTTCCTCCCTTTCGTTACGGCGGTATAGAACTAATCGTTAAACTACTGACAGATGAATTAGTTCGGCGCGGTCATGAAGTGACCTTATTTGCTTCTGGTGACTCGATTACAAAGGCGAAGCTTTGTTCGGTTCATGACCGGGCTTTGCGGCTCGATCCTAACATTAAAGAGCCAGCAATTTACGAGCAGATGTTACTAGCTGAGATTTATGAAAATGCCCATCATTTCGATATCATTCACTCTCATATAGGCTGTGCTGCTCTTCCCTACACAAGTTTTGTCAAAACACCTACAGTGCATACAATGCACGGAATTTTTACACCTGACAACGAGAAAATCTATCGTCGTTTTGCTCGCCAACCTTTTATCAGTATTAGCGAAGCACAGCGAGAACCGCGTTTGGGTCTAAATTACATTCATACTGTATACAATGGCATCGACACGGCTGTTTATTCTTTTCACCCCGAACCAGCACAACCCAGTTATATCGCTTTTGTGGGGCGAATTTCTCCAGAAAAAGGACCGCTTCAAGCCATTAAAGTAGCTCGTGCTGTGGGTTTACCTTTGAAAATGGCTGGCAAGATCGACTCTGTGGATCGAGAATACTATCAACAGCAAGTGGAACCCCTTATCGATGGAGAACAAATTCAGTATTTAGGTGAAATTTCCCACGAAGACAAAGTTAAACTTCTTGGTGGCGCAACTGTTACTTTATTTCCCATTACCTGGCGCGAACCCTTTGGACTGGTAATGATAGAGTCAATGGCAACTGGTACGCCTGTGATTGGTATGAATTTAGGTTCAGTACCAGAAGTAATAGCTCACGGTAAAACTGGTTTTGTCTGCAATTCGCTAGGGGAAATGATTGAAGTTATTCCAAACGCCCTGAAATTAGACCGTCAAACTTGTCGAGAGTATGTTGTTAGCCGCTTTAGTGTGGAAACAATGACCGATGAGTATGAACGGGTATACGAGTTAGTACTCAAAAAGTAAATTTAGGTTTTTGTGTTTTTCACTTCTGAGCCCGCCAAGACGGGCTTGATTTTCTTCCCCTACTTTACATTTTCTTTTTTTTGATTAGCTAAGGTAATTGTTATATTTATTCGCCAAGCTTATAGAATTTTTCAATAGCGTTCTTTTCCCTGTTGGCGCTATAGCTATCTCAAGAAAAAATTAGCTTTGATACGAAATATTACCTAATGATACCGGACACACTAATGACACCGGACAAAATTGTTTTGGATGGAAAAATCTTTGTTCCTGCAGAATTAATACCTATCCCAGAATGGCCTTGCGCAATTAGTGAAAGACCGCGATCGACACTTACAGTCAAAGACGATGATTTATTTTTAGTAACTGATGTTTTGGGAAATATTTCCGGGTGTTCGCTTGGTGACGGCAATCCAAGCATGGGGCTATTTTGTTCGGATACGAGATTTTTGAGCCGATTGGAGTTGCAGATCGACGAGCACTCGCCGGTTTTGCTCAGCAGCACAGCTGACAGGGGTTTTTCACTTTCGGTATTGTGTACCAACCCCAGAATTCACGATCGCCTGCAAGCAGATACAGTGGGAATTCGCCGAGAAATCGTACTCAACGGCGCATTATTTGAAGAAATAGAGATATCGAACTACTGTACAACTACAGTCAGTTTTGAACTCAGTATTAGTTTTGAAGCTGATTTTGCTGATGTATTTGAAGTTCGAGGTTGGAGTAGGGAAAAACGAGGCAAACTTTTACGCCTGCTAGAACCAAACGTGGAAGAAATTGACGGTACTACTGCTGCTCAGCTACATTTACATGCTGCTCAAGAAAAAGTGTTAACCCTTGCCTACCAAGGTTTGGACGGTGTGGTGATGGAGTCGAAGATCAATTTCCAGTATCGCTTACCAGATTATTTCAAGGGTTACACAGCTGTTTGGCACTTGGAAATGGCACCACATGAAACACAAAAGTTGGGTTATCGAGTAAATCTGCTGACGAATAATCAATCCAGCTCTAGTGTGAAAGCCGCTGTTACCCTTGTTCAGGCAAAAGCTGCGGAAATGATGGAAGAGCAAAACTGGGTACACCAGATTACGCGCATTCGCAGTGACGACAAAGGCATTTTTAATCGAATTATCGAGCGCGCCGAGCAGGATATGTATTTGTTGCGCCAATCCTTTGGCAAATATAAAACAGTTTCTGCGGGGGTGCCTTGGTATTCAACCCTATTCGGACGAGATTCTATTATTACAGCTTCTCAAACTTTAATGTTAAATCCCCAAATTGCCAAGGAGACTCTTCTTCTTTTGGCGCAATATCAAGGTAAAGTCGAGGATGAATGGCGCGAAGAAGAACCAGGTAAAATTCTCCACGAGATGCGCTTTGGGGAGCTAGCTCGCTGTCAAGAAATACCCCACACGCCTTACTACGGTACTGTTGATGCTACCCCTTTGTGGCTGATGCTTTATGCCGAATACTATGCTTGGACTCACGACCGGGAAACCTTGGAACAACTTTGGCCCAACGCACTGGCGGCGATGGAGTGGATCGACCGTAACATGAAAACTACTGGTTATCTTACCTACTGTCGCAAATCCAAACGCGGTCTTGCTAATCAAGGCTGGAAAGACTCTGGCGATTGTATTGTTAACCGTAAGGGTGAACTTGCTAACGGCGCGATCGCTCTTTGTGAAGTGCAAGGTTATGTTTACGCGGCAAAAATGCGTTTGGTAGAAATTGCAAGGATAAACAAGCGCTTCGATTTGGCAGATACCTGGTTGGAAGAAGCAAAAAACTTGAAGTTGCGGTTTAACAGAGATTTTTGGATGGAAGACCAGGATTTTTGTGCCTTAGCTTTAGATGGAGATGGCAAACAAGTAGATAGCATTACCTCCAACCCTGGTCATTGCTTGCTTCTAGGCATTTTTACTCCGGAAAAAGCTTACAGCGTTGCGGAGCGGTTGCGGGCACCCGATATGTTTAACGGTTGGGGTATTCGCACCTTAAGCAGTTTGTCACCAGCTTATAATCCCATGGGTTATCATATTGGCTCTGTGTGGCCGCACGATAATTCTTTGATTGCAATGGGGTTGCGATCGCTGGGCTTGATCGACCAAGCCTTGGAAATTTTTGAAGGTTTGTTCGACATGACTAAAAAACAGCCCTATCACCGTCCTCCCGAACTTTTCTGCGGCTTCGAGCGCCTTGACAGCGACAGCACTCCCGTGCAATACCCGGTTGCCTGCAGTCCTCAAGCTTGGGCTACTGGTAGTATCTTTCAACTGTTGCAAATGATGGTGAACTTGGTACCTGATGCTCCCAACAACTGTCTGAGAATTATCGACCCTGCTTTACCAGAATCCATTCATCGCCTGTCACTTCATAACCTGCGCGTCGGTCCTACTATTCTCGATTTAGAATTCGAGCGTTCCGGTAGCACCACTGCTTGTCGAGTCGCCAAGAAGCGAGGTAATCTCCGCGTTGTTATTGAAGCTTAAGAGCAACTTAGGACAAAATATACACTGCTTGCTTACCATTGGCGTTGGGACTTTTGGAGGAGTGCGTATTTCTAACCCGATACCCCTATCCTCCTTTTTCTTTTTGCCTAACTAGCTTTCGTCCTGAGTTTCGCTCTTGTTGTGTCCTGGAGAAGACTCGTAAAGCGCATCTAGCTGCTGGCGAGCGTCTTCAACGTTTATAGAACGCATCACCAGTAACGGTTCTTTAATTAAATTACCCGAACTATCCAACAGTTCTGGATGCGGTTTGAATGACCTTTTGGATGCTGGATAGGGAAAGTTAGCTCGGTGAGCAGCTGTTGACGAGTACCTTGCTGGATAGTTCCGTTCTCTGTCAAAACTGAACATAATTAGGTTGCGAATTAAATTAGCAACAGCTATGCAAGCAAGAATCGTAAAAGCAAGAATATAAATCAGGTGTAACATCGGGTTTTCCTCCAGGACAGCAATTGTTCAAAAATTCTACTGTTTTGGTTGCAAAGATTGGCTTTGCTTGAGCCAGACAATCCAAAAGTATTTACAACTGCGGCAGACTGCCGTAATTAAGGTATCATATAATACATAATTTCTTAACTAAGAAAGGATTTAATACTCTTTTTATATGTTGTCTTGCTTGGGATAATTAGCCTGTTCGCCACGAAACTGCATGGCCAGCTGCCAATATTCAGATAGAAGTTGATGCCAGGGCTTTATAGCTGCCATATCTATTCCTGCTTGTCCTTGTGTGACATGAAACAGCATTTTGGCTGCCTTTACTTGTTCTTGGGCTTCCTTAACTCGCTCCAATAAGGCTAATTGTTCCTGAGCATCCAAAAATGAAAGCTGTTCTGTTTCCAGAAGGTGACGCGCTCGCGCAAACCAATACTGAAAGTCCTCTAGCAGTGGTTGCAACACTGTTTTTAACAGCTCGGGTTCTGGTAAATTAGAGTCTCGCATAATTGACAAGCATATTTCCAAGTTTCTTACTAATATTAATATTATTTATGATTCTTAACATTTTTTGCCACCTCCTGCTGAGGATAAAGACAAAATGTAGCCCTAAATACATTATTAATATTTTATATACTTGCAATAAGTTTTGTACTAACCTTCAGGTAGAGTAAGTAAATGTTTTATGAATGCGATCGCAAAAATAGAAATACCATTTTAAGCAAGCATGCTTTCAAAACCTCAAAGCTAAGATGTTCAGAAATTTATAGCGACACAGAAGAGGAAATATGTTTTTGCATTTGCCTCGAGCATGTCGCTTAAAACCAAGAGGGATGGAATGTTATGACTGATGGCTCATAACGCCACATCAGGCTAGCTAATATATATTTCAATCGTAGAAATTATCAACAATGACGTCGCCAATGGATGAACAGCTAATGTCGCCTTCCGAAAACTCCAATCAATTACAACAACCCGAGCAAAAAATTTATCTGCCGCGTACGAGCGAATCAGAGAATTTAAAAAAAATTCGCCACACCGCATCCCACGTGATGGCAATGGCGGTACAAAAGCTGTTTCCGAAGGCACAAGTCACAATTGGTCCCTGGATTGAAAACGGCTTTTACTACGACTTCGATCATCCAGAGCCGTTTACCGACAAGGATCTCAAAGCCATCAAGAAAGAGATGGATAAAATTATTCAACGAAAACTACCAGTAATCCGGGAAGAAGTTAGTCGCCAAGAAGCTGAACGCCGAATTAAGGAAATTAACGAACCCTACAAGCTAGAGATCCTAGCAGATATTAAAGAAGAACCCATCACAATCTACCATTTAGGGGATGAATGGTGGGATTTGTGCGCCGGTCCCCATTTAGAAAATACTCAACAATTAAACCCCAAAGCAATTGAACTAGAAAGTGTAGCTGGCGCTTACTGGCGTGGAGATGAAACCAAGGCGCAATTGCAACGCATATACGGTACTGCTTGGGAAACGCCAGAACAGCTAGCAGAATATAAAAGGCGCAAACAAGAAGCACTGCGACGCGATCACCGAAGACTGGGTAAAGAACTAGGATTGTTTATATTTTCTGACTTAGTAGGGCCGGGGTTGCCGTTGTGGACGCCAAAAGGTACTCTCCTGCGCAGTCTGTTAGAAGATTTTCTCAAACAAGAACAGCTAAAACGTGGTTATTTACAAGTAATTACACCTCACATTGCCAGAGTAGATTTGTTTAAAACTTCCGGACACTGGCAAAAATATAAGGAAGATATGTTCCCGATGATGGCGGAGGATGAACAAGCTCAAGAAACGGAACAAGGTTTTGTTCTCAGACCAATGAATTGTCCGTTCCACATTCAGATTTATAAAAGTCAACTGCGTTCTTATCGGGAACTACCGATGCGTTTGGCAGAATTTGGTACTGTCTATCGCTTTGAACAATCAGGAGAATTAGGTGGTTTAACGCGGGTGCGCGGCTTTACGGTGGATGATTCCCATATTTTTGTCACGCCAGAACAGTTAGATAGCGAATTTCTGGGCGTTGTAGAGTTAATTTTGTCAGTTTTCAGAAAACTGCAACTGAAAAATTTTAAAGCCAGACTCAGCTTCCGCGACCCCAGCAGCGATAAGTATATCGGTTCCGATGAAGTTTGGGACAAAGCCGAAAGTGCAATTCGCCGCGCTGTGGAACATCTGGGGATGAACTATTTTGAAGCCAGAGGAGAAGCAGCTTTTTACGGTCCTAAACTGGACTTTATCTTTCAAGATGCTCTCGAGCGTGAATGGCAATTAGGAACTGTACAAGTAGATTACAACTTACCAGAAAGGTTTGATTTAGAGTATGTAGCCGAAGACGGTACTCGCAAGCGTCCGGTGATGATTCACCGCGCGCCTTTTGGTTCCTTAGAAAGACTGATTGGTATTTTAATCGAAGAATATGCAGGAGATTTTCCTTTATGGCTGGCGCCGGTGCAAATTAGATTGTTGCCAGTAAGCGAACAACAGCTTGATTTTGCTCGAGAAGTGGCAGCGAAAATGAAAAAAGAAGGTATTCGCGTCGAGGTAGATAGCAGCGGCGATCGCCTCAGTAAACTGATTCGCAATGCGGAAAAAGAGAAAATCCCCGTTATGGCTGTGGTAGGAGCTAAAGAAGTAGAAACTAATAGTTTAAGTATCCGCACTCGCCCAAATCGAGACTTGGGGCCTATACCTGTTGGTGAGGTTTTGGGTAAGATGAAGGAAGCGATCGCTAAGTTCGAGAATTTTTAACAAAGTTGTAGGTAGGCAGCATTGTCCACCTAACATACTAGCAATATAAATTATTTCAAAATTAGATTATGAGTAGTGCAAAACAAAAGATACAATCTCTTTTGAATCAATTACCTGATAATTGTTCCATAGAAGATGTTCAATATCATTTATACGTAATTGAAACAGTTCGTCGCGGTTTGGAAATATCCGACCATCAAGGAACAAGAACTCAAAATGAGGCCGAAGAACGATTGAACAAATGGCTTATCAAGTAGTGTGGTCCCCCAAAGCATTAGATGATGTAGAAGCAATTGCCATATACATAGCTCGTGATTCGGCTTCCTATGCTGCAGTAGTAGTGAAAAGAATTCTGGATGCCACAGTTCACATCCGTAAATCCCCTTTTTCTGGTCAAATTGTACCGGAGTTTGGAGATAGTAATATCAGGGAATATTCGGTATTTAGTTACCGAATGATTTATCGCATTCAGGATAATATTATTACTATTGCTGCAGTGCTTTACGGGAAAACACTACTTGATAAATTTTGAGCCTTGAGCGGCGAACAACAATAAATTAGGGTGGTTAGAGCCCACCCTTACCGGAGAATTTGAATTTTGGCAAGGTTTAGTAATTTCGACTGTAGTTTTGGGTTTGGTGTTACTATACTCTTTTACAGGTAGACAAACATTGGGAGCGATCTTTCAAAATCGCCCCCTATTTTTATTTCTCAGACTATTTAATAGCACCAGCCTCTGCAAGAAATATTATTTTATTCAGCTACATTAACTAAACCTGAAGCTTGTGTACTACCCAGTGTTGGCACTGCAAAAACACTAGAATACAAACTTGATGGTTGCTGTTTTGCTACTACTGGTAGAAATTGACGAGCATGGGTGGCAACTTCCACGGTTTTCACATCATAAGTTTGTGTTGCCAATTTAGGGTACAGACCTATACCGATAATAGGAATCAGCAGACAAGCAGTAATAAAAAGTTCGCGGGGTTTGACATCAACTACTGCTGCATCTAAATATAGCTCGCTGGTGTTCTTACCGTAGAAGACTTGGCGCAGCATTGATAGCAGATAAATCGGAGTCATAATCACCCCTACAGCACTCAGCAACACAACCACAATTTTGAAGCCGGAACTGTAAACATCACTGCTGGCAATTCCCAAAAATACCATGATCTCGCCAACAAAGCCACTCATTCCCGGTAGTGCTAGAGATGCCATTGCACCAGCTGTGAACAAAGCAAAAGTTCTCGGCATTACTTTGGCCAGTCCACCCATGCGATCCATCATCAAAGTGTGGGTACGCTCGTAGGTGACGCCAGAGAGGAAAAACAAGGTAGCAGCAATCAGGCCGTGGGAAATCATTTGCAATACGGCACCACTTATTCCTAATTCTGTATAGGAAGCGATACCAACCAGCACGAAGCCCATGTGAGCAATGGATGAATAAGCTAAGCGACGCTTGAGATTAGTTTGAGCAAATGCACAGCAAGCTCCGTAAACAATATTGACTACCCCTAAAACCGCTAATACTGGAGCAAAGTAAACGTGGGCGTCGGCTAGAGTTTCCATGTTGATGCGGATAAGTCCGTAACCGCCCATCTTTAACAATACGCCGGCTAAAATCATTGAACCCGGTGCAGAAGCTTCACCGTGAGCATCTGGCAACCAGGTGTGGAGAGGGAAAATTGGCAACTTGACGCCGAATGCAATTAAAAAGCCTGCATAAACCAGAATTTCCAAAGCTTTGGGGTATTGCTTCATTGCCAAAGTTGGAATATCGAAGCTTTGGGGGTCTCCATACAATGCCATGGCAAAAGCTGCTACTAAGATAAATATGGAAGCAGCGGCTGTGTAAAGAATAAATTTGGTCGCTGCATAGCGGCGCTTTTGTCCTCCCCAGATGGAAATCAATAGGTACACAGGTACTAATTCAATTTCCCACATTAGGAAGAACAATAACAGGTCCTGAGCCACAAAAACGCCAATCTGGGCGCTGTACAACACAAGCATCAGACCGTAAAATAAACGCGGCTTGTTCGTAACTTTCCAAGCCGCGAAGATTGCAAGTGTGTTAATTAAGCCTGTCAGGAGCACTAGGGGCATTGATAATCCATCTACTGCTACTGACCAGTTTAAGCCCAACTGCGGTATCCAGGGATATTTTTCCACTAGCTGGTAGGTCGGGTTTTGCAAGTCATAGTAATGCCAACAGGCATAGATCATTAAGGCAAAGTCGGCGATCGCTACTCCCAAAGTGTACCAACGAGCGGTTTTGCCTTCTTTATCTGGAAGCAGCGGCATTGCTAAAGCAGCCACCAACGGTAAGAGAATTATAGTTGTTAACCAGGGAATTTCTGCAACCATCACTGACAATTACTTTACTATTTCGATTTTAGTTACATTATATTAAGCAATTCATACTTTTGTAAATGTAATTTCTCTCTACTGGCGGATATTTTAGTAATAAATACTTAAAAAAACAACAATTTTCTGGAAAATGTAAATAAATATTAAGCAAAACTCCCTGACTTGGCAAACAAGTCCGAGAGCCGGGTTATTAGTTTATTTTTTGTAAAGTTACGATCTGGGGTGGGAGGGAGAAGAGGGGAGATTGTGTGTATTTTTATGCTTATTTTTAAACAATACGGTTGACAATTGTCCAGACTTCTCCATCAGAACGGACATGGGGGACAGAAATAGTCTGAAAACCGGTGATAAATGGCTTGTAATAAATTTGCCAGTAAACAGGACTGAGGCGATCGGCGCAAGCCTTGAGACTGCGTATTTCTGTTGCCAGTTGTGCCGCTAGTTCATTAATACGTTCGGCGTGAATTTGAGCCTGTTTTTTTGCCTCCTCTAATTGCTGCTGTTGGATTGACTGGATCTGACGAGGTGTTAGCTGAGCTTGTTTTTTTGTTAATAAAGCTTCCAAAGCGGCAATAGCGTCATCTATCCCTTTCAATTGGGCAAATAATTCAGCGTTTTCTTGAGCTTGGCGACGGTATAGTTGTACTATTGCTTGGGGTGAGGATGAATCGTTTTCTAAGGGTGTAATTTGGACGGCGAAAGAAGCGCGTTCTTGACGCAAGGCCTGGATTTGGGACTGAATTGCTGCTATTTCTGCTGTTTGCTCCTGCTCCATTTTGAATATCCCGTGTTTTGTGGTTTCAACTAAGCAAGCAATGATTGGCAAAAGCTTCTTGCTCCTTGAGTGTCAACAGCCAGCGATCGCACCACTGGTGAAATTCCCTGCTGTTGCCAAGCAGAGGACATTGCCATCGCTACAGCTTCCGAATGCACTGTATCTGTTAGTGCTAATAGTGTGGGGCCTGCACCACTGATTACCACACCGCAAGCACCGGCAGCAAGGGCAGCTTCTTGAACGGCACTGTAACCTTTAATCAGTGCTTTTCGGTAGGGTTGGTGTAATCTATCTTGCAAAGCAGCCTGTAACCAATCTTTCCTACCAGTTTCCAAACCGCGCAACAACAGTCCAAGATGAGCTGTGTTAAAAATTGCATCTGCACGGCTGACTCGCTCTGGCAATACTAGGCGCGCCTTTTGGGTGGAAAGCTCAAAATCAGGAATTGCCACTACTGGTATAACATCTTCATGCCAAGGAATATCACAAATCTCCCAGCCCGCATCAGTGCTAGCAGCTAGACGACAACCTCCCATTAGAGCAGGGACAACATTATCTGGATGTCCTTCCATGGCGATCGCCAATTCCATCACCTGCAACTTCGTTAAGGGTTCGCCTGCTAATAAATTAGCACCTAGCAAACCACCAACAATCGCTGTCGCCGAACTACCTAAACCCCTTGCTAAAGGTACGGCCAGTTCGATCTCAACGTGCACGGGTGGGGGAGTTTGTCTTAAGTGTTGATATAACTTTACAAAAGCTTGGTAAAGCAGATTGTTTTCATCAGTTTTAACTTGTTCTGCCTCTGAGCCGGTAACGGTAATTGTCACTCCGGTTTGATTGTGGCTTGTGAATTTAAATTTGTTATACAGCGTCAAAGCCGCGCCAATACAATCGAATCCTGGTCCCAAATTCGCAGTCGTGGCTGGAACGATAACAGATACACAAGAAACAACAGTCATTTAAAAAAAAACTAACTAATCAATCAACCAGCATCTCACGTCAGCGATCGCTTTGGTCGTTAGTTGTATCAAAAAAGTTGTAAACTAATTAAAAAAGCGGGCTAACCGCTCTTGACCTGGTTAACCCGTACAGCTTTGGGAACGCGCAGATAAACTTCTATTGCAACACCAACTTAACGTTGGCATTTTGCAGACCGCGTTGTTTAACTTCAGTCAAGGTTTTGTTAACAGCATACTTCTGGTTGATGGAGTTAATCAATTCGGTCTGATTGTGCTTCTTAGCAACGCCCCACAGGTCTGCGATCAAGTCAAAGGAACCATCGCTGTTGCGAGACCAACCAAGATCGTATTCCCCTTCCAATACTGCTACGATGTCAGCACGAACGCGCTGACCGTTGTAGCCGCGAACATCTGCATCGGTCTTTACGGAAATACCGAGGTCCCGCAGAGATTGCTTGAGGATTTCAGCATCGGTGATCTTGGTACGCAGAGTGCTAAAATGAGACATTTGGGTTTCCTCCAAAGAGAAGTGAGAAAAAGGACAACGGTTTATCTTCTAAGCAGCCGCGTTTGATAAAAAACGCGGTTTTTTTATTGAAACTGCTAGCCTTGAGTGCTAGCCTTTCCCTTGTGATACCAGGGGAAAGCTTTTAGAACTCCATTCGCTGATACTCAGCAACGGAGGCTGCGGCTGGGCGGGCGCGCTGTCTGGCCCAATCCCTCAAAGCTGTGACCTGTTCTTGCATCGTTCGAGACAGCGGCAGCGTCGCTTTAATCGCAGCAATAATATCTAACTGGGTGAACTCTCGATCTTGGGCAAAAGCTTCGTACATAGCCGCTACGATCGCTTGTTCTATCTCCGCCCCAGAAAAGCCGTCCGACATTTTCGAGAGTTGTTCGAGATCGAATCTGGAAATGTCTTTACGGCGCTTGCTCAGGTGGATCTTGAAAATGTCTTGCCGTTCTTCCGGAGTTGGCAGATCCACAAAGAAAATCTCATCAAAACGACCTTTCCTCAAAAATTCCCCTGGCAACCTTTCCACTCGGTTTGCAGTTGCCATCACAAACACCGGGGACTTTTTCTCTTGCATCCAAGTCAAGAAAGAACCGAAAATTCTACTTGAGGTACCACCGTCGGAATCAGAAGAACCCGTGCTGCCAGCAAAGGATTTGTCTAATTCATCGATGAATAGAATTGCTGGAGAAATGGATTCTGCTGTTTTGAGGGCATTTCGCAAATTAGCTTCCGAACGCCCTACCATCGAGCCGTCGTACACTCGTCCCATGTCCAATCGCAGCAGCGGCAATCCCCACAAGCGAGAAGTTGTTTTGGCAATTAAGGATTTTCCACAACCGGGAACACCCAAAATTAACATTCCCTTCGGTTGGGGCAAACCATACTCCCTCGCCCTTTCTGTAAAAGCGTTAGAGCGTTGCTTCAACCACTTTTTCAATTCTTCCAAACCACCAACCGCATCAATGGTTGCGTCTTCTTCTATGTATTCCAGTATGCCGTTACGCCGAATCAGCTGCTTTTTTTCTGATAAGATGATATCTACTTCTTCCTCACTCAGGCGTCCGGTTGTTACTTGCGCTTTGCGATAGACTTTCTCTGCCTCGTCTCTGGTCAGTCCTAAGGCCGCCCGCAGCAGCTTTTCTCGAGCTTCTGTTGTTAACCGTCGCCCACGATAGTGGTCTATGTGGTTGTTTAAAACTTTATTTAATTCACCCATGTCTGGCAGCGGAAAATCTAGAACGACCACTTCCTTTTCCAGTTCGATGGGTACTTGTTGCATTGGCGACATCAATACAATCGTCTTTTGTGTGCCTTTAAAACTAGCGATCGCATCCCGTAAAGACCTTGTTGTCGCCGGAGCATCAATAAAAGGATGTAAATCTTTAAGAATAAATATACCTGGCTCTCTCTGCCGAATAATCCACTCAATCGCTGCTTCCGGAGAAACGGTATTGTGCTGGGTTACATTCCGGGGTTGACCGTACTCGACGATGCCGTGAGTTACTGTCCAAACGTATACTCGCCGCTGTGGCTTCAACGATTGGGCGATTGTAAAAATTGCCTGCTCAGCCCGCTCTTCCTCGGAGGTCACAAGGTAGATTAGAGGGTATTGAGCTTGAATGAGAATGTTGAGCTCTTCTTGCATACATCGACCTACTTGAGACCTTTTACAGACACTCCAGACATCGCTGCTGGCAAAAACAAAATCCTCTTTTCCGATTCCCTATCTAGCAAGGAACTAATTCTTCCTCGCCCTTAGGATGGGTTAGTTCTTTTTCCATTTCCTCCAGCGGAAGATTTTCTTGAGCTATTACTCCGGGCTGCTTACCCAAAGCTATTAATTCCCCATCCCTCAAAACCAGTGAACTTTCGCAGTTCGGACAGCTGTACACTCTGTGAGTACTTCCAAAACAAGTCGCTTCATCTACAAGTTTGGAATTCTCCAGGTAGAAAACGAGGGCGCGTTCGGCAAGCTCCGACATCGGTTCAGAATCCACTGCTGAACGTATCTTCAGTTTTCTGTGCAGTTCCGGTGATAAATACAAAGTAACCTTTTGCTTAGCTTGCATAACTCTTTAACGGTCTTACCCGGGTATGTATCCTACGATATCCAGTCCTTTACTGGTTGTCAAGACAGCAAAACGCTTTAACGGCATTTTTGTAATAATTATTTACACTACAATTGAGTTCCTAATAACAGGTAGAATTGAATTCCCAGAGTAGGTAAATTTTTCCTTAATATGTGAGATTTTCGGGTGCAACTTTTTGGGCAAAATCCCTCCCAACAATAAAAAGTATTTATTGTTGTCTCCAAGTTAAAATTTGTGACAAATCAAGCTATTTATTTATTCATTTATTGTCTTCATCTTCATGGTTGAGAGGGGACACAAACCTGGTAGATTTAGCTATCAGCGAGTAAAAACTGGTGAAAATGAAAGTCCTGGTTATTGGTGGCGATGGTTATTGCGGTTGGGCAACCGCTCTGTACCTTTCCAATCGAGGTTATGAAGTTGGTATTTTAGATAGTTTAGTGCGGCGACACTGGGATAACGAACTGGGCGTACAAACCCTGACCCCGATCGCCTCAATTCAGCAACGCATTCAACGCTGGAAAGATTTGACAGGTAAATCTATCGACCTGTTCATCGGCGATATTACGAATTACGATTTTCTTCAAAAAGCGCTGCACAAATTCGAGCCCAACGCGATCGTGCATTTTGGCGAACAACGTTCGGCTCCATTTTCCATGATTGACCGCGAACACGCAGTAATGACCCAGGTCAACAACGTTGTTGGTACCCTGAACATACTGTACGCGATGAAAACCGATTTCCCAGACTGTCACCTAGTGAAACTGGGAACAATGGGTGAATACGGTACACCCAACATTGATATCGAAGAAGGCTACATCACCATAGAACACAACGGACGTAAGGACACCTTACCCTATCCCAAGCAACCCGGTTCCATGTACCACTTAAGCAAAGTGCATGACAGCCATAATATCCATTTTGCTTGCCGAGTTTGGGGACTGCGAGCGACGGATCTAAATCAGGGTGTTGTTTATGGCGTTTTAACAGAAGAAACGGGAATAGATGAACTTTTAATCAACCGTCTTGATTACGATGGTGTATTTGGAACAGCACTCAACCGTTTCTGCATTCAAGCTGCTGTAGGACATCCCCTGACTGTTTATGGTAAAGGCGGACAAACCCGTGGCTTTTTGGACATTCGCGACACAGTGCGATGCGTGGAACTAGCAATTGCTAACCCAGCTGCACCTGGTGAATTCCGGGTATTTAACCAATTTACCGAACAGTTTAGTGTTGGCGAATTAGCGTTAATGGTCAAAAAAGCTGGGAACGCCATGGGATTGAACGTAGAAATCAATCACCTTAAAAATCCCAGAATCGAAAAAGAAGAACACTACTTCAACGCTAAAAACACTAAACTGCTAGATCTAGGTTTAAAGCCTCATTACCTTTCTGATTCTCTGCTCGATTCTCTCTTGAATTTTGCCATCAAGTATCAAAATCGAGTCGACAAATACCAAATTTTACCAAAAGTAACTTGGCACCGTCATAGCAATAAAACGTGAACGGACAATTACCTAACTACTGCAAACCCAAACTTAATCTCTGTTGCTCAAAAGGTTTAGAGTTGGAAAGGGTGTAATTCATCACAACTATTAACGTGGAGAAATTGTCACCCTACTCCGTACAACTTACCGACTAATTGCAGCAATAGCAGAAATGAACCATTACCGTCGAACTAGTCGTCATGCTTTTGTTATTGTCTGGCGACTAGTCTTTATAACCCACAGCTAGCTACGGGAGTAGTTCGGAAATCGCCCATCCACTGAGACAATTTTCAAACCCTGCTTGTAAAAGATTAAAGATTATTTTTTCTATGAGGATTGCTTTATTTACGGAAACCTTTCTACCCAAGGTTGACGGCATTGTCACGCGCCTGCGCTACACTATTGAAAACTTGCAACGTCGGGGCAATCAAGTACTGGTGGTTTGTCCGGATGGTGGTATAAAAGAGTATAAAGGGGCGCAGGTATACGGAGTTTCGGGTTTTCCGCTACCATTATACCCAGAGTTAAAAATGGCATTGCCTCGTCCTGCCATTGGCCAAGTTTTGGAAAAGTTTCAACCGGACGTCATTCACGTTGTCAATCCTGCAGTTTTGGGGCTGGCAGGTATATTCTATAGCAAAATGCTGAATATTCCCTTAGTAGCTTCTTATCATACTCACCTACCCCAATACCTGCAACATTACGGCTTGGGAATGCTGGAAGGATTGCTGTGGGAACTACTGAAAGTCGCACACAATCAAGCAGCTTTAAATCTTTGTACCTCCACTGCCATGATCGAAGAACTGACAGCACGCGGTATTGAACGGGTTTATTTATGGCAAAGAGGAGTAGATACAGAAATATTTCATCCTCGCTTAGCCAGCGATCGCATGCGCTCGCTATTGTCCCAAAACCACCCCAAAAGTCCCCTTCTACTCTACGTTGGTCGTCTTTCTGCTGAAAAAGAAATCGAACGTATCAAACCAATACTAGAAGCTATTCCCGAAGCAAGATTGGCCCTAGTAGGAGATGGACCTCACCGCGCCAATTTAGAAAAGTACTTTGCTGGAACAAACACCCATTTTGTCGGATATCTAGTTGGTACAGAATTAGCCTCTGCTTTCGCCAGTGCTGATGCTTTTATTTTTCCTTCCCGCACAGAAACCTTAGGATTAGTCTTGCTAGAAGCAATGGCCGCTGGTTGTCCGGTAGTAGCAGCTAGTTGTGGTGGCATTCCCGATATCGTCACAGATGGTGTAAACGGATACTTATTCTCACCGGAAGCAGATGAATCCGCAGCGATCGCCGCAACAATAAGGTTGTTAGAAAACAAACAAGAACGAGAAAAAATCCGTCAAAACGCACGCCGGGAAGCAGAACGCTGGGGATGGGCTGCAGCTACCTGCCAATTGCAAGATTACTATCAAAAGGTAATTCACTCCCAATTACCCAAAGCAGTATAATCCTCAAAGGTACTGTTTTAAAACTTCTATAGTTGCTGTTGCCGTCTTTTCCCAACTAAAGTGACCGGCTCTGGCAATCGCTGCAGCACAAAGGCGATCGCGCAATTGAGTGTCTGTAGCAACTTGTTCCATCGCCCAAGCCATTTCCTCCACATTGTAGGGATCGACCAAAATAGCTGCATCACCAGCAACTTCGACTAGGGAGGAAACTTTGGAAGTAATCACAGGAGTTCCACAAGCCATCGCTTCTAATACAGGTAAACCGAAACCTTCCCAAAGACTTGGAAAAACAAGGGCGATCGCACCGTTGATAATTTCCGGTAAATCTTCATCAGCAATGTAGTTCAAAAATTTTACTTGCTCAGCGATACCCAATTGTGCAACTTGGACTTGCAACATAGGAGTGTAACGTTTATCTGCTGGTCCTGCTAACCACAACTGGCGATCGCGATCGCCTCGTAGCACTGCAAACGCAGAAATTAGCCTGTGCAAGTTTTTGTAAGGATCGTGTCTACCAAGGTAAAGAAAATAAGGACACTGGGTTTTCCACTTACTTGCTTTTCTTTCTAGAGGGCGAAAACGCTTAGCGTCGTATCCTAGTAAAATTGGCGTAATTTTCTGAGCAGGAATCTTGTAAAATTCCACAACGTCTTTTGCAGTGGCGTGGGAATTGCAAATAATGTGCTGCGCTTGCTGAAGAACCTGGGGAACATAATAACGCTGGTAATTTGTTAGCGGTGAAAAACGCTTGGGAAAACGCAACGCAATCAAATCGTGAACCATGACGACAAAACGACACCCAGAATAAACAGGCGCTTCGGGAACTGGAGAAAATAAAAGGTGAGAGCTCAGTTTTTTATAGATTTTTGGCAATTGAAATTGTGTCCAAAGCAAGCGATAGAGGTGACCTTTTGTACCTTGAGCCGGAGTGAGATTGTTCGGTATTAAATAGCAGTTAAATTCCGGGTAAGTTTGGGCAGTTAAAAGAGTAGGATGCAACGATTTTAAATAAGGAAAAATATTTGTAGCGTAGTTGCTAATCCCGGTTGGCTGGGGAAATATCATCGACAAATTAATTAATAATTGACTCATTCTCCCACTCACAACCAACTTTTACTTTTCTTTTACTTACCAATTTAGCACCATTTGCTTTCTGAAAAAATTTTTGTTTGCCAATATCTTAATATACCATCTAACTTACCCTTAGCAACTTGGGGTTGAAAAACAATCAATACCAGGGCATGCAAAATCAAACGGAGTAATCTCATCCCAAATACAAATTTATTTGTATATCTCTCTAAAGTCAACAGATAACTATATGTGCTGTGTTTAATCTTGCTAAAAATAAATCTATTCGTAATAGCAGAAGGTTGGTGCCATACCCCAAAAAGTTTAGTTACTGCAATTAAATGCCCCTGGCGAGCATAACGCTGACAAAAATCAAAATCTTCATAGTAAAGAAAATAAGCCGGATCGAACAAAGGACATTCGCGAAAATTGCGTAGATTAATTAACAAACTACAACCAGAGACCCAATCGCAAATAATATAATCTACGTCTGTATTGGTGATTAAATCTTCACTCAAGATAGTTCCTGTTTTGGGAAAAAAGCGACCGCCACCGAACCAAACTTGATTTTCCGGAGTATAAACAATAGTACCGAGAATGGAAATTTGAGTATGAGACTCAAAAAAATAATTAACTTTCTCCCAGACATTTTCTAGAAAATAAGCATCAGGATTGACGATCCAAATAATTGAGTGAGGATCTCGCTCGTAAATATACTTAATACCAAGGTTGCAAGCCTTTCCAAAACCTAAATTGTTAATGGCATTCAAAATGAGTATAGATGGCGTTTGCAGACAATAAATCGAATTGTCATCAGGAGAATTATTGACAATAACGATCTGGTATTCGATATTTGGACTAGGAGAAACAGAAGTGATTAACTTAGTGACAAGATTTGTGGAATAATAGTTGACTGTTAGCAAGTAAATCACGTTAATTCAATTTGACAATCATCACCAATCATAAACCGTAAAGCTTTGGGACGGCGGGGTGCAACAAATAATTGTGCTCTTTGTCCAATGACACTATCAATAATACGTTGATGAATACCGATAATGTTAGCGCCTTCTAAAATCACGCTATGTTCTATATCAGCGTCAACAAGCTTGCTCGAGTCAGCAATGCTGGTGTAAGGGCCGATAAAGCAGTTTTCTAAATAACAATTATTGCCGATGGTTACTGGTCCGCGGATTGTACTGTTAATTACTTGAGAACCAGCACCGATTTGCACTCGTCCGATCGCCTGACTTTTGCTGTCAATTTGTCCAACAATTTCTGTGGTTAAGTAGGTATCAAGAATCAACCGATTTGCTTCCAAAAGATCGTCTTTTTTTCCAGTATCTAACCACCAACCGTTAAGCTGACAAGCTAGAACTTGCTTTTGCATGTTAATCAGACACTGAATAGCGTCAGTAATTTCTAATTCTCCCCTTGCGGAAGGTTGGATACAAGCGATCGCTTCATGAATGGTATCAGAAAAGAAATAAACCCCTACCAACGCCAAGTTTGAAGGGGGAATTTTGGGTTTTTCAATTAATTGTAATACCCGTCCTGTTTCATCTACTTGTGCGACACCAAAAGCAGTAGGATTGCTAACTTCACGCAACAGAATCAAAGCATCTTGCTGCTGAGTCTTGAATTTTTTTAAAAAATAACTGAGATCGCCTTGCTGAATTAAATTATCGCCCAAGTACATCACAAAAGGCGAATCGCCCAAAAAAGGACGAGCAACTTTCACAGCGTGGGCTAGGCCTGCTGGTTTGTCTTGTACTATATAGGTGATTTTGGCACCAAAGCGATCGCCATTTCCCGTTTTCGCTCGCACTTCTGCACCAGTTTCAGGACTGATAATAATACCGATATCTGTAATTCCTGCAGCTACCACTTCTTCGATTCCATACCACAAAATTGGTTTATTGGCAACAGGTACAAGCTGTTTTGCTCCAGTATAAGTTAGCGGTCGCAGGCGAGTGCCTTTACCCCCGGAAAGAATGAGTGCTTTCATATACTTTCATATAGTCAGATAGTTTTGATATTTAATAGCTATATGGTTATTCGAGCAACGGACAGTTAGTAATTAATTCCCAAAGCATTTTTCTTAGTCTTTGTCGCCAATGAGGCGCGTGAGTTCCCAAGATGGCAGCTATTTTGGCACAAGAAAGGACAGAATAGGCAGGACGACGAGCCTGTGTGGGATATTCAGCAGTTGTGATGGGAACGATACGCCGGACTTGCAAGGGGAAACCTAATTGTTGAACTTCTTCAAAAATGGCAACGGCAAAATCATACCAACTGGCAACACCGCTGTTAGTGTAATGATAAATTCCAGTTATTTCCGAACTGAGGCGAGGGATTAATTTAGCGATGGTTTCTGCGATATCTTTTGCCCAGCTGGGACTACCAATTTGATCTGCAACTACCCGAATTTCTTCTCGTTCTTTTCCCAATCGCAACATAGTTTTGACAAAATTACTTTTACCAAAAGCTCCAAAAACCCAGGCGGTGCGAAGAATAAGAAAATCACTGCAACGACTGTGGAGGATCGCCTGTTCTCCTGACAGTTTAGTTGTACCGTAGACATTCAATGGGTTAGTTGCGTCAGTCTCTTGATAGGGACAATAATTTTTGCCATCAAAAACGTAATCGGTAGAGATGTGAATTAAAAAAGCTTTTTGCTTTGCAGCTTCTTGTGCCAGAATTTTCGGTGCAGTTGCATTAATAATTTCGGCAAGTTCCGGTTCGCTTTCAGCTTTGTCAACAGCCGTATAAGCAGCAGCATTGATAATAATTTGTGGTTGGTATTGTCCGATCGCCCTCACAAGAGTATCTGGTTGGCTAAGGTCTATAGCCGGTCGTGCAAGCGCGATGATATTTCCGTATGGTTTGAGGGTTTTTTGTAATTCTTTACCTACTTGACCGTTACCACCGACAAGCAGAATTAATTTACTCATGCTTTAATTATGGAAGTCAGAGATGATAATATGTCTAAATTTATACGATATAAATTACTAATTAAGTGAATACTTCCGCTTCTAAAAAAGGCTTGCCTGCTTGGTCTTTTGCGGATACGATAGGATTTCCCGCAAACTGCCAATCTATGGCTAAGTTCGGATCGTTCCACAGAATGCACCTTTCGTATTGGGGAGCGTAGTAGTCTGTTGTTTTGTACAGCACTTCGGCGAATTCTGAAAGCACGACAAAACCGTGAGCAAAGCCTGGTGGAATCCAAATTTGGTGTTTATTTTCAGCGCTAAGCTCGCAACCTACCCATTGACCAAAGGTAGGAGAGCTTTTGCGGATATCGACTGCTACGTCAAATATGCTACCAACAATCACCCTGACTAATTTGCCTTGTGGTTGCTGAATCTGGTAGTGTAAACCTCGCAAAACATTTTGTTTAGAACGGGAATGATTGTCTTGAACAAAGTTAACTACATGACCGGCGATCTCAGTAAAATTTTGACGATTGTAGCTTTCAAAGAAAAAACCCCGCTCATCGTAAAAAACTTTCGGCTCCAAAATTGCAACGTCAGGAATTTTTGTGGGAATAACCTTCATAACCACTGGTAAATGCCTAACTGGTTTGTATCACAGAACATAGTGCTAGTTATTAATAAACCAAATATAGGCTAAATATAAGAAAACTTTCCCTGCCTGGGGTTTTAGCCAGGATAATATTTTTAGGAAAACGCCCCAAGCATTCACCGCACTATTAATCCTGACCAAATCCCAAGATAAATTTATAAATTTATCTTATAGAAATTATGACAAAGCCTTGGTATTGGCGATCGCTACCATTAGAACATCGTACCGGTTCTGACATATTCACTACTTTATTTTGCCACAGGCACGCATCTAGTGTCGGAACTTTACTAGAAAGTCCCTACCCAAATACCACAGACAGTCCTCACCTGTGCAGGTATTCCATATGTGCTGGCGGACCTAGAAGTATAAACGGGCACTTACAACTGTGGACGCCCGGTATAGGGCAAACTTTACCGTTCTTACGGCAATTGTTGCAAACAAGAAAACCAACGACAGAGAAATTAGCGTTTTGTTCCTCATGTTCTCTTCCCTTTACAGGCGGATGGTTAGGTTGGTTAGGCTATGACATTGCTTGGGAAATAGAACAGCTACCCTACACTAAAGTCGACTGCTTACCATTTCCAGTAGCTTTTTGGTACGAACCAGAGTGCTTTGCCATTTTAGATCATTGGGAGCAAATTTTATGGCTAGCTGCTAGTGATGAAGCAGGACTGGACGAACTAAACCAAAGGTTAGAAAAAGGAACAAAACCTCAACAATCCTTGACTCGAGTGCGAAAAAAGGATATTTCTGCTTTTGATAGTCCAATTTTTTGTACATCTCAATCACAATACGAAGCAGCAGTCAAGCAGGCCAAAAAATACATTCAAGCAGGAGATATATTTCAGGCTAATCTGTCGCTGCGGTTTCAAGCACGAACAGCTGCTTCTGGTTGGGAAATTTATCGTGCTCTGCAGCAGATTAATCCCTCTCCTTTTGCTTGTTATTTCAAAACTCCTTGGGGAGAAATGATGAGCTGTTCTCCAGAGAGATTGGTACTTTTACAAAATCGACAAGTCCAAACCCGACCGATAGCTGGAACGCGAGCACGCGGAAGTACTGCACAACAGGATCGACTCATAGCAGCAGAATTGCTCAGTAATAGTAAAGAACGAGCCGAGCATATCATGCTCGTGGATCTGGAGCGCAACGATCTGGGACGGGTATGTGAATGGGGAAGCGTGAAAGTTGATGAACTTCTCAAAATTGAACGATATAGCCATGTTATGCATCTTGTCAGCAATATCAAAGGTTATTTGAGAGCCGAGCTTGACACTGTGGATTTAATTGGCGCCGTTTTTCCCGGAGGTACGATCACAGGTTGTCCCAAAGTCCGCTGCATAGAGATTATTGAAGAGCTAGAACCCGTACGGCGTAGCTTGTTCTACGGCTCCTGTGGCTATTTAGATTGGCAAGGTAACCTAGACTTAAATATTCTCATTCGCACTCTTTTGCTTGCTTTTAGTTCCCCCCTGAACATCGTTTGGGGACAAGTAGGAGCGGGGATTGTTGCAGATAGCGAACCCACCAACGAATGGCATGAATCTCTGCACAAAGCGCAAGCACAGTTGCATGCTTTGGCAAAAGTTTTGCCTTGAGGGCAGAATCAAACTCAACCAAATCTTGACTGTTGACTGTTGGCTGTTAACTATTAAGTATGGATGAGTAGGAACACCACGAACGATGACAAAATTTGAATGGGTAAGTTGTTTGTCAATTTGTTAGGACAAAATGGTGGCAATTATGGCAGCATTGGTAAAGGGAAGACAACGAGAGTGTGGTACTGGAAAAACACTAAAGAAAAACCAGCTTCTACTTCCATCTCTCCGTCTTTTCAACTTCTTTGCTAGTTGCGATGGCAATTATGCCAAAGTTGGTGTTTTCTTCAACGCCAATTGCTAACTAAATTCACATTTTAGCAATGCCATTTTGGCAAAAGTTGATTTTGTCGCATCTGGAGCCAAATATTCCAGCTGTTAGCTTCATTAATTTTGGCAAAAGCATGCGAAAACTAATATCTATCATCTTAGCTTTAAGTATTAAATGAATCCAGAAAACTCAGAAATTTACATAAATCATCCAACTTGGGGCTTGCTCTATAGAATCTGTATGGTGGACGATCGCCAAGAATTATTCACTACACTATATGCCCAACGCCTGTTTTTTTTGGTAGTCAACGATCCTAAAGGCATGAAGTTTCAACCCATAGGACGTACAGAGGCGAGAATGTTGTTAGAAAATCGCTTGCGCAATTTACGTCGCGCCGGACAAACCCAGGAGTACGATCAGCTTCAGAGTATTTTCCAACGCACTTTCCAATAATGAGCAGTTCCATCGGCGAACGTATTGCGAAAATACGGGCACAATTACCAACATCAGTTCGGTTGATTGCAGTTACCAAGCAAGTACCAGCGGAGGTAATTCGCGTCGCCTACAAAGCAGGAATTCGCGATTTTGGTGAAAATCGCGTTCAAGAAGCGATCGCCAAACAAAAAGAATTACAAGACTTATCTCCAAATGTAACTTGGCATTTGATCGGACATTTGCAAAGCAATAAAGCCAAAAAAGCCTTGGAAAATTTTAGCTGGATTCACTCGGTAGACAATTTAAAATTAGCACAGCGCTTGAACGAATTGGCAAAGCAGCTAGGAGTTACTCCTAATGTCTGCTTGCAAGTCAAAATTCTTCCCGATCCCAACAAATCTGGTTGGAGCGTACCCCAGCTTTTGGCTGACCTACCAGCACTCAATTGCTGTCAAAATTTACAAATCCAAGGCTTAATGACAATTCCCCCCTTGAACTTAAAGGATGCAGAAATTTTAGATGTGTTCAACCGCACGCGGGAACTGGCACAAAAAATTAACGAACAAAACTGGTCTCACATTCACATGCAGCAGTTGTCAATGGGTATGTCTGGTGACTACCAGCTAGCAGTGCAAGCAGGTGCAACCATGGTACGCTTGGGAACTATTTTGTTTGGAGAACGCCCAGGGTAAGTACACAGAGATATGCAAAGATTAAATACAGATCAAGTTGTTTGCAGGCAATGCCTCTAACAAATGTAAATAAATATTGCTACAAGTATGTCTGGCGCCTGAAAGGCAACTTTTCTTTGTTCAGTGAATAAAAAATTACTTTTCGCCTGCTGCGGTATCAGGCTTTAGTTTAGAAAATTGGGGATGAAAAGAGGAAGACGGGGAATTTTTGATGTTTTTATTTATGCCTACATTTTATCTACCGTCCTTGGCAAAAATTAGGCGGAAAACAGATGGGACAATAATTTGCTCTTTTAAATTAAGAATAAATACTGAGAATAGTTGGCTTAAAAACTATGATTTTCAGTGAAAATATACAAGTTAACAGCCAATTTATGAGCTTAACTCATGACATTAGGAAAATCTAAAACATACTAGCGCTTGCAAATAATTATGATTATAGTATTGACAAAAGTAAAGACTAAAAATTTTTGGGGTGAAAGCAACTTTGCATACAAAAATAGTTAGGTTATAATCTGGACTCAATTGTTGCGTGCAGGCTATGTGCAGAAGTTCTAGGGGGCATCTGTTCATGAGCAATAGCCGTAGAATATGCTACAAACAACCATAAAATTGTTAAACTATCTGCCCGTACTTAGGGCTGAAGATGGTCACATCAATTGTTGCCATATCAAGGTGATTTGCACCAGGAGCGTAAATAAATGAACAATATCTTTTCCAAACTCAGAGACTTTGTTGGTCTGAACGAGCCAGTCGAATACGAATATTACGAAGAAGAACCCGATCCAGAAACCTATCGAAATCTTTATCAAGAGCAAAATCCCCAACCAATGCCCCAAGAAACGACTCCTCCCAATCGTCGTTGGCGCGAACCCATATCCGCTAACAATCCTGATGCACCTTCCGCTTCCGCAAAGACAATTAGTAACGTTATTGGTATGCCAGGAGCTATTAACGGTATTTCAGAAGTTTTAGTACTAGAACCGCGCACGTTTGAAGAAATGCCCCAAGCAATTCAAGCGCTGCGAGAGCGGAAATCAGTTGTCTTGAATTTGACAATTATGGATCCAGAGCAAGCACAACGGGCAGTTGATTTCGTCGCTGGCGGTACTTATGCTCTCGACGGACACCAAGAACGCATTGGCGAAAGTATCTTTTTGTTTACACCCAGCTGCGTACAAGTTAGTACGCAATCAGGAGTTCTGCACGAAGTACCTCAACCACCAATACGGACTCCGCGAAGCACTGGTGCAACGGGTGGAAATCCTGCTTGGGGAAATGAACCGAATCGTATGGCACAGTAGATTAAAATTAAGTCATTAGTCATTAGTCATTAAATTCAGACCTAATGACCAATGACCAATGACCAACGATAAGCAACTAATGACGACGAAATTGGGCTTAATTGGTGGCGGGGTAATGGGAGAAGCGCTATTATCCCGCCTTATTGCTCGAGGTATTTATCTACCATCAGAGATTATAGTCAGTGAACCGCAGCCCGCACGGCGGAATTTTCTCGCCCAGCAATACAACGTGGCAGTAACGGCTGATAATTGCCAAGTTTTTACCACAGCAACAGAAGTAGTTTGCTTGGCTGTTAAGCCACAGGTGTTTAGCGCCATTGCCCAAGAACTGGCAAATGTTATAGACAAAGGACACGCTCCTTTAATAATTTCCATTTTGGCGGGTATAACCTTGAGCCATTTAGAAGCTGCTTTTCCCCAACTGCCAGTCATTCGAGCCATGCCTAATACTCCGGCTACTGTTGGTGCAGGCATTACCGCCATTGCTGCAGGAGCCTATACCCAGCCTCATCACCTGCAAACCGCATGGCAGCTGTTTTCGGCGGTGGGAGAAGTTGTGGAAGTTTCCGAAACGCTCATGGATGCAGTAACGGGGTTGTCTGGAAGCGGTCCTGCTTATGTGGCGTTAATGGTGGAAGCACTTGCTGATGGTGGAGTCGCAGCAGGTTTACCCAGAGCGATCGCCAATCAACTAGCCCTGCAAACAGTTTTGGGAACAGCTCAGTTACTGCATGCAAGCAAACTTCATCCCGCCGAATTAAAAGACCGCGTTACCAGTCCTGGTGGAACAACTATTGCCGGTATCGCTCAATTAGAAAAAGCTGCATTCCGTTTTGCTTTGATTGAAGCAGTCAAAGCTGCTACAGCACGTTCACAGGAATTGGGCAAGTGAAAAACATAAAATACTGCTTGCCAAACAAAAATCCCCAACTACAAGCTACTGCCAATTTCTCGTTTCATGGTATAATAAATACCCGATTAACACCAGCCAAAGGGGAGTGAAACAAGGAAGCGGCAGGATGAATTCCAAAGGGGGATTGAAATAATATATAGTAAAAAGTCTGGTTGCAATTGTGATTGAGTGAATTATTCTACGCTGTTTCCAGAAGTCGATCCCAGTTCCGTATTTCCATTTGAACTGGATAAATTCCAAAAAGAGGCGATCGCATCTTTAAACGCTGGACGCTCTGTAGTGGTATGCGCACCCACAGGTTCGGGCAAAACGTTAGTAGGAGAATACGCTATTTACCGCGCCCTAGCACGAGGAAAACGAGTATTTTACACTACTCCTCTCAAAGCCCTATCCAACCAAAAGCTCCGCGATTTTCGCGAACAATTCGGATTTGACCAAGTCGGACTGCTTACAGGAGATGCTTCAATCAACCGAGACGCACCGATTTTGGTCATGACCACAGAAATTTTCCGCAACATGCTCTACGGTAC
The DNA here is from genome assembly GCA_000332255.1 of cyanobacterium PCC 7702. Classification (GTDB taxonomy): domain Bacteria; phylum Cyanobacteriota; class Cyanobacteriia; order Cyanobacteriales; family Nostocaceae; genus Chlorogloeopsis. The sequence continues at coordinate 2,412,216 of KB235926.1, forward strand.
GCCCATCGGCCAGGTTGGCATTTCCCTAGTAGACGTAGAAGCAGTAGTGCTGGATGAATGTCACTACATGAACGATCGTCAACGAGGAACCGTTTGGGAAGAATCAATTATTTATTGCCCCCAAGAAGTGCAATTGGTGGCCCTGTCTGCAACGGTAGCCAATAGCGAACAACTGACCGACTGGCTCAATCAAGTCCACGGACCCACTGACCTGATTTACTCTGATTTTCGTCCTGTTCCCCTAGAGTTCCATTTTGGTAATAGCAAGGGTTTATTCCCGCTACTAAATCCAGAAAAAACTCAAATCAACCCCCGCCTCCTCAAAAAAGGAAAAAAGAAAGAATCTGAAAAAGGTAAAAGTAATCGCAAACAAGAACCCCCGAGCGTTAATTTCATCCTCAGTCAGCTACAACAACGAGATATGCTGCCAGCGATTTACTTTATATTCAGTCGCCGGGGATGCGACAAAGCAGTGGCAGAAGTCGGTGATATGTGCTTGGTAAACGAACAAGAAGCACAACAGTTACGATGGCAAATTGATGAATTCTTAACCCGCAATCCAGAAGCAGGGCGATCGGGACACATTACTCCCCTTTACCGAGGTATAGCAGCACACCACGCCGGCATTTTACCCGCCTGGAAAGTACTCGTGGAAGAATTATTTCAGCAGGGATTGATCAAAGTGGTATTTGCAACCGAAACCCTAGCAGCAGGGATTAACATGCCGGCGCGGACAACGGTAATTTCCAGCATCTCCAAACGTACCGACACCGGACACCGAATGTTAACAGCTTCCGAGTTCCTGCAAATGGCTGGAAGGGCCGGTCGCCGGGGAATGGATAAGGTAGGCCATGTAGTCACGCTGCAAACTCCTTTTGAAGGAGCAGAGCACGCAGCAGCTTTGGCTGTGAAAAAACCAGATCCCTTGGTCAGCCATTTTACACCAAGTTACGGCATGGTTTTGAACTTGCTGCAAATTCATACCCTTGAAGAAGCCAGAGAACTGGTAGAGCGCAGTTTTGGCCAGTATTTAGCTAATTTGCACTTGAAACCAAAACTTCAGTACATCGAGGAACTAAAAGCTGAATTGAACCAACTGCAGGAGCAAATCGCTACCGTTGAAGAAAGTGAAATCACCAGCTATGAAAAATTGCGCCAGCGCTTGAAAGTAGAACAAAAATTGCTGAAAACACTGCAAGAACAAGCCCAGGAAGCCAAGCAAGAAGAAGTGGCCATGATGCTAAATTTTGCTGTTCCAGGGACATTGCTGAGTTTAAAAGGGAAAAATATCACAGTAACCACTCCCGTCCCAGCAGTTCTAGTTGCAAAAAGTCAGGGTTGCGGTCAGCTTCCCTATCTGGTATGCTTGGGAAAAGATAACCGCTGGTACGTGGCAACCATAGCAGATGTAGTGGATTTGTATGCAGAATTACCGCGCATAGATGTCCCCGATGATTTGCTACCACCTGCAGAAATGCCCTTGAAACCAGGACAGTGGCGCCGGGGTAACGACCAAACAGCAGCGATCGCCGAACAAATTCCCTCTTCCAGCGAGTCTTTCCATGCACCTCCTGCAGAAGTAGCAGCACAACTTTCCACTGTCGCTGCTTTGCAAGAACAATTAGAAGCTCATCCCCTACATCGCGCAGGTAATGTTGCTAGCGTGTTCAAACGAAAAGCACGAGCTATGGAACTTGCAGTGGAAATCGAACAACTGCAAACCCAGGTAGAACAACAATCCCAACGTCACTGGGAAGAATTCCTCAATCTGATTGAAATTTTGCAATACTTTCAATGTCTGGATAATTTAGTTCCAACTCGATTGGGACAAATTGCAGCAGCAATCCGAGGTGAAAACGAATTGTGGCTGGGTTTAGCACTTGCTAGCGGCGAATTTGATGACCTCGACCCCCATCATCTTGCAGCAGCGATCGCAGCTTTAGTTACAGAAACCCCCCGTCCGGATAGTAAAGTACTGTTTGATGTTAGCGAGGAAGTGACACAAGCATTGGCGAAATTACGGGGAATTCGCCGCAAAATGTTCCAGTTGCAACGCCGATATGATGTAGCTTTTCCTATCTGGCTAGAGTTTGAGTTAATAGCTTTAGTGGAAAAATGGGCATTAGGAATGGATTGGAACCAACTTTGCGAAAATACTAGCTTGGATGAAGGTGATGTGGTGCGCATTTTACGCCGAACCCTAGATTTGTTATCACAAATTCCCCACGTACCCTATTTATCAGAAGCTTTGCAGCGCAATGCTTGTCGTGCTATTCAGCTAATTGACAGATTCCCCGTGAATGAGGCGTTTGAATAAATTTGTCAAAGAAATAAATCTACCTATTTTTCTTGTGAAACTAATCTATGCTACAACAGCAAGGAATATGCGATCCGGCAGGTTGGGCGTTCGCGCAGCGGCTCTGAAAGAACAACGCATTTTTACTTAAACTGATTTTCCCGCTCTCGAAAAGACAAACTTTAATAGACCATAGGAGCTTGACCGCGCAAAGCACGTAAAGCGTTCATGCAATACGGACAATCGCAGCCAAATAACTTAATAGCAGCATCACTTTCTTCTTCAGTAAAGTTAAGTTCAGTAATCTTGCCATCATAAGAGGACTGACTTGTGCTTACCTTTGCTACGGGTGTAGCAACAGCAAGTTGATTTCTCTTTGTTTCCCTTACACATACTAAAGTGTAACCACCGTGGGGATGAGTTACACACACCCGCCCGTCCGCCGTGTGCAAGACTCTGACAGCAGCATGGGCAGGATTAAAAACACCAATAATAGACATCATGGAAGTAAAAATAGTCGGACTGGCAAGTAAAGCTAATAAGAATCTTTTGTTCATAGCCCCAATAAAAAACATTTACGTTGGCTAAGATATCCGATCGCTAGTAACATGACAAGAGATTTTTTATATAAAGATAAACAATTTATAAACGTTTTTTAATCTTAATTTGATGTTTGATTTGAGCAGAACAGAACTAAAATTTATTCATGCACTGATGTCGAATTCAAAAGTGTGTCAAGCTAGCTCTTGACGAGGGGAATTCTCTGTTTTCTTTTCATTGGAAATTAAATAAGTAATCAAATTTACAAGTTTCCATCACTGACAACCAAACCATCCTGAATGCGAATAATTCGTTTAGTTTGAGCAGCGATATCTGGTTCGTGGGTGACGATGGCGATTGTAATTCCTTGTGCGTTCAATTGTGCCAGCAAATTCATCACTTCCTGGGAAGTTTTGGTATCCAAAGCTCCTGTAGGTTCATCCGCTAATACCAAAGCTGGATGATTCACCAAAGCGCGAGCAATAGCGACCCGTTGTTGCTGTCCTCCTGATAATTGACTAGGACGATTATGGATGCGATCGCCCAAACCTACCTTGATAAGGGCCTCCATTGCTCTTTGGCGGCGTTGTGGTTTTGGCACGTTCGCATAAATCATCGGTAACATCACATTATCCAACGCCGTTGCCCGCGACAAAAGATGAAATTGCTGGAATACAAAGCCTATACGTTGATTGCGGATACAGGCCAATTCATCATCGTCGTAGGTCGTTAGGTTTCTGCCTTCGAGAATGTAATGCCCGCTTGTGGGACGGTCAAGACAACCCATAATATTCATGAGAGTAGATTTACCAGAACCCGACATGCCCATAATGGCAACGTATTCTCCCTCTTCAATAGCCAGGTCAATTCCCTTGAGTACCGGTACATCCACTTCTCCCAGGCGGTAGGTTTTGGTAATTCCTTCCATCCAGATCATTGTTGTCATACTTACTCGCTCCGTAAAGCGGCGATGGGATCTAATTTGGCGGCGTTGCGTGCGGGAATTACCCCAGCTAACAATCCCACCAAAAACGAAAGTCCAAAACCGACAATGATTGACAAGGGAGAAACAACAAAAGGAAACTTGAAAATAGCCGCTGCTGCTGCCGCAATGACAATTCCAGTTCCCATACCAATTCCGCCTCCGACAGTAGAAATGACGATCGCTTCGGTTAAAAATTGGTTCAGGATAGCTGCATAGGTAGCGCCCACAGCTTTGCGAATACCGATTTCTCGCGTGCGCTCGACAACAGAAACTAGCATGATATTCGCAATTCCAATTCCTCCAACTAATAGTGAAATTCCAGCGATCGCCACCACCATCACCGTAAATAAACCGACAATATTTGTAAAAGTATTAATAATATCAGCTTGGTTAGTAATCCGAAAATCATCTTCTTGGGGTGGATAGATATTGTGACGCAGACGTAAAAGATTAGTCACTTGAAACTGAACAGCGTCCAACTGCTGTTGATCGCCTGCTCTGACTAAAATTCCGTTGACAGAGATCCCTGATAAAGAATTATTTCCCACTAGTCTGGCGGACATGGTAGAAAGAGGAATAAAAACTACATCATCTCGGTCTATTCCTCCTTGAGAACCCTTAGGTTCCGTAACGCCAATAACTTCATAAGCTTCACCTTGAATGCGAATTTTTTTCCCGAGGGGATCTTCACCGTTGGTAAATAAAGTAGCTTCCGCCGTCGGCCCGATTACGGCAACTTGCTTGGTAGTATCTAGTTCTTCCTGACTAAAAAATCTTCCCTTATGTATATGAATATCTCTGACTAAGGGGTAATTCAAATCTGTACCGTAAACTGTTTTTGAGTCGTTTTGCTCTCCATATACAACTTGTGCATTTCGTTGCAGGTAAGCGGAGACAATCTGAGCAGAAGGTGCTTGTTGAGCGATCGCCTTAGCATCATCCCAAGTAAGCGTGCTGCTAGAACCAATTCCCTGACGGATATTTCCGCTTCTGGCTGCACCGGAGAAAACTGAAAGCACATCTGGTCCTAGCGCCTGTATTTGTTGCTCGGTTCCTTTTTGCACCCCTTGACCAACAGAAGTAATAGCAATTACAGAGGAAATTCCAATAATTACACCCAGCATGGTTAACCCTGTGCGTAATTTGTTACTCCACAGCGCTTCCACAGCCATGGACAAAATTTCTATATAAGAAACCGTACGGCTACTTTTCTTTTTGCTCTGAAAACCCTTAAACATACCAGCTGCACTACAACAAATTTTACAGAGTTCCGCTGCGACGACCACCGCCTCCCATGCCAGGAAAAACTCCTCGAGGAGTTGATTGCGGTCGCAACCCTGGTGGAAAGCTGAGCAACACTCTCTCCTTTCCCATCAATCCGGATTTGACTTCTGTAAAATTATTAACCGTAGCACCAGTTTCAATAGGAGTAAATACAGGTTTGTTATCTGGTCCTGCTACAAATACACCTGCAATTCCTCTTTGCCTGCGCACAACTGCTGCTGTTGGTACTACCATTGCATTGTGCAATTGACCAACCTGGAAATCTGCTTCCACATTCATTCCCGAACGCAAGAGTTTTTGGGGGTCAGATACTATGGAGATTTTGACTTGAAAACTAGTCACATTTTGCTCTACTGTTGCTTGCGCCGCTATTTGACTGACTTTACCCTCAAAGGTTTTTCCTGGAAAGGCATCTGCTTTAATAATTACTTTTTGACCCAAAGGAATTTTCGGGATGTTGGTTTCAGCTAAATTTGCTACAACCTGATTTGTGGAAGCTAAAGACAATATCGATGAAGAAGTGGCGGAAGAAACGGAACTACCGGAAGTTGTGGGAGTGACAAAAGCACCTGGATCGGCATACTTTTGAGTAACAACACCATCAAAAGGCGCCCGAATTACGGTATCGTTGATTTTAGTTTGGATTGTTTGTAGCGCACCCCGAGCCGCAATTACCTGAGCTTTTGCTGCAGCGATGTCTTCTTGGCGCGTTCCCGCCTTCAAAAGCGCTAAGGCTTGTTGTTTTTGTCTGACCACTGCCCTTAATTGCTCTATGTCTTCCGGTCGCGATCCTGCTTTTTGCAGCGCCAGCGCTTGTTGAGCTTCATTAACCGCTGCTTGGGCGCTATCCCGATCTGCGCGTGCTTGGTTTAAAGCTTGAAGAGAAATGGCTCCGGAACGGTATAGCTGCTGATTGCGACGGAAGTTATCTTCTGCTTTTGTCAGAATGGCTTGAGCACTTTTTAAACGCGCCTGTGCTTGGGCAATATCCTGAGGGCGATTACCTGCTATTGCTTTTTGCAGATTGGCTTTTGCCTCGTCCAACGCTGCTTGCGCTTGGGCAATATCCTGAGGGCGATTACCTGCTATTGCTTTTTGCAGATTGGCTTGAGCTTGTGCTAGCTGTCCTTGGGCTTGCAGCAGTTGTCCTTGCAAGTCAGAATCGTCCATTTTCGCAAGCACCTGCCCTTTTTTAACCGTATCTCCTTCTTTGACTAACAATTCCTTGAGTACGCCTGATTCTTTAGGGCTAACATTTATTGACCGTTCGGGTTTGACAGTGCCATTAGCTGAAACTATTATCGGTAAACTTCGCCTTTCTACTGGAACAGTTAAAACTTTTTGTCTTGCTTGTTGAGCAGGAACTATAACTAGTTGGCGATAAACAGCAAAGCCAATTCCACCTAAAAGTAAAACGGTCAGCAGCCAAGGTACCCAGCTCATCTTACCCTTGTTCTTCTTTGCCTCTGGCAAAAAGTATGAGGAGTCTACGGAACCTGATGTATCTATTTTCATGTCTCCTTCCTTTGTAGATATAACGGTTACCAAGAGGCAGTAATGTCGGAGTTTGAGAACGCTAGGGTTTTGTCACAGATAGAATTTACAGTTAGCGCTTACCTAAATGTCTCTGTTGCAGTTGCTGCTTTTGTTGTGCAGTGAGAAGCTGGGAGAATTCTTGTCGTTGCGAGCGCACAATTTCTCGGATTTTCTGCTGTTGCTCGGTTGATAAATTCAGTTTTTTAGTTGCTTGTTGTAGATTTTTACCTTGGGCGATCGCCGCCTGGAACTGTTGCTTTTGTAGAGGTGTTAGAATAGCTTCAATTTGAGAGCGAGTATGGTTGCGAATTTCCTGAAATTTTGTTTTTTGTTCCTCACTTAGTTGCAAACCAGACCAATTATTTTTTGTACCACCATTTTCTGTTTGAATTTGTTTTACAGATGCAGTTGGTGTACGGGAACTTTGACACGCTGTGGTAAATACTGATATTAAAGACAAAAATATAACTATTAATTCTGTAGATTTGAGTTTCATGAGAACTCCATTAAGTTTGAATATTCACATAGGTGTCTTGCACCCCCATCGTATAATTAGCTCTTAATAATATGGATAGTTCAAAAGTCCCAAAATGATACATGACCAAAGTCACAAATTGCCTTCAAAATCTCACAAAAGAGAATCTCGAGCGTATCTTTATACCCAGAAGCAAACAATAAATTGTTAATAGTTAAAAAAGGATGCAATCCCAAATGGGTGTCAGTTAGTTTCCATCAAGCATGTTTTGTCCACATATCAGCTTTATCAATCTCCAAAGACTTGCGGCCTTCTTTACAATTTGTTACAAAAAGACAAAGAACTTCTAGAGGCATCAACTCAAATGTTTGGCGGACTTACAGGTTTAACAGATCCCAAAGGAAGCGATTGGGGTGAACGAATGCTCAACACCGTTGCAAGCCAAACGATTCGCCATTTATTTACTAAAAGCGAGTCCATAGAAGTCTTTGTCCGCTGCTATCCCTCCAGCAAACTTTTGCAAGGAATCATTGACAGTTTCAAAATGAATGGTCGTGGTTTGGTCATTCGCAGAGAATTTGCGGTGGAGGAAATGTCCTTTGAGACCGATACTGTGGCAATTGATTTTGGCTCTGTTTTAAGTGGGAAGTTGAAATTGAAGCAACCAACACAAGCGATCGCCTATGTCGTCTTGTCAGAAGAAGGTATCAACCAATCTTTTCAAGCAGAACTAGTAAAAAAGCATTTGGTCAATTTATCCTTACCTGCTCTGACAGCATTATCTGGCGGTAAACCAGTTTCCTTTACACAAATCCAAGTTCAGCTACTACCCCAAAATCGCCTCAAAATTCTCGCCAAAGCAGACTTAAACACCAGCGAACTTGTACCCTTGAACATGACGGTGACTGTTGGCGTTGAAAAACGGCGGCGTATTTCTTTTCAAAATCCGGAAGTAGAACTAGAGCAAATTCCACCAACACAGCAGGAAATTTCTAAAACCTTATGCTTAGCACTAACAGAAATTTTGGATAACATGGTCGATTTAGACCGTTTTGACCTAGATGGGGTCAAAATGCGACTTAATCGTTTGGAAACTGAAGGAAAGCGCCTTATTTTTAGCGGTTATGCCGAGATTGAGCGCATTCCTCGGACTGGCTAATTTGCAAACGAAATAATCGGTCACCTGGAGCCCTATTCTCCTGTCATGACACAATCACAAATAAGACAGCAGACGACTAAAATGTAACGACAGATAGACTCCATCGCATGGAAGCAATCTTAGAAAAAACAGCAACTACAGTACAAATTAACTACAGTCAATTCGTTGGTACAAATTGTTGAGATACATCAACGTAATTTTGAAATAGTCCGGCACAACTTTGATGCAATAATGAATGAGATTAGCAGATTAAGAACATTTGTTTGGTAGAGAAGAAACTGGAAAATAAGCAAACGCAACAAGTGCGATCGCTTCTAGTAATTCTCGAGGACAATTACAAGAAAATACAAGAAAATTAGAAACTCTAATCCCAATAATTCCTTAGCAGTACAAATTTTCTCAATCATCTCCTATACGTAAAAACACTATTCTCAAACCGGCAGATTAGAAATAAAATTTGATAGAACTAGCTCAAGCCACTCTATATGAAATAAGTATTTATTAATGAAAACTCTTGCGTTTTGCCAAGGCTTTCTCAAAGGAAAGCTAGTACGGGTATTGTTTTAGTAATAATTTAGGTTAATTCTACTCCTATCGTTCAATTTAGCGAGTTGATTTTTAGTTTATGACAGCTCGATTAGTCCAGCCTTTAGTTGAAGAAATTATACATGACAATCGTCCCTTAGCACTGATTGTTTCTTCCCAATTTCACGAACCGGGTATTCATTTTTTTACACCTACCAATTTCTCTCAACAACTTGCCTACATGAATCATCCAGCGGGGAAAATCATCGAACCGCACATTCACAATCTTGTGCGTCGGGAAGTCTTATACACCCAAGAAGTTCTTTTTATTAAAAAAGGCAAACTACGCGTTGATTTTTATAATAATCAACAAGAATACTTAGAAAGTCGCATTTTAGAGGCGGGGGACATAATTTTGTTAATAGAATGCGGCCACGGTTTTGAAGTTTTAGAAGATTTAGAAATGATTGAAGTCAAACAAGGACCTTTTGTGGGCGAAAAAGACAAAACACGCTTTGCGGGAATTACGCAAAAACAGGTAAAGCTTCAAGAGAAAAATTAAAAAAATGACAGAGCCAATTTTAGTAAACGAACCACTTTTAAATGGCAAAGAAAAACAATATCTAAACGAATGCATAGATGATGGTTGGATTTCTTCTGAAGGACCGTTTGTCAAAAGATTTGAAGAGGAATTCGCCACCCGGATGGGGCGTAAGTATGGTATAGCCGTTAGTAATGGTTCTGTAGCTTTAGATGCAGCGGTGGTAGCTTTAAAAATAGGTCCAGGGGATGAAGTAATTTTACCAACTTTTACTATTATCTCCTGTGCAGCAGCAATTGTCAGAGCAGGAGCAAAACCAGTTGTAGTAGATTGCGATCGCCAAACCTGGAATATGGATGTATCGCAAATTGAAGCGAAAATTACTCCTAAAACTAAGGCGATTATGGTAGTCCATATTTATGGTTTACCTGTAAATATGGAGCCAGTTTTAAAATTAGCTGATAAATACGGTTTGCACGTTATAGAAGATGCTGCTCAAATGCACGGTCAAACATTTCAAGGTAGACCCTGCGGCAGTTTTGGTGATATTAGTACGTTTAGTTTTTACCCTAACAAACACATTACCACCGGTGAAGGTGGCATGCTCCTTACCGACGACGAATATTTAGCTCAGCGCTGTCGTTCCTTACGAAATTTATGCTTTCAACCATCACGGCGCTTTGTCCATGAAGAACTGGGATGGAATTTGAGGATGAGTAATATTCAAGCTGCTTTGGGAGTAGCTCAACTAGAACGTCTAGATGAGTTTATTGCACGCAAGCGAAGAATGGGAAAACTTTACACGGAACTTTTAAAAGACGTTCCTGGTTTAGAATTACCGGTCCCTTATACAGACTACGCCGAAAATATTTATTGGGTATATGGCTTGGTTGTCAAAGATGAAGTACCTTGCGATGCTGATGAAATCATGCATCGTTTGAGTTTGAAAAAAATAGGTACTCGTCCATTTTTTTGGCCTGTGCACCAACAGCCAGTATTCCAAAAAATGGGGTTGTTTGAGGGTGAAAATTATCCGGTTTCCGAGCGAATTGCCAAGCGAGGATTTTATATTCCCAGCGGTATAGCTTTAACTGATGAACAAATAGAGCGGGTAGCACAAGAAGTTACAGCAGTAATGCAATCATTAACCTGAAGAAATAAAATTAATGTGGCGGTTTAACATGTCAGTATTTGAGAAATACGCCCGCTATTATCATCTTTTATATCGAGATAAGGATTATGCGGGTGAAGTCAAATTTGTTCATCATTTACTACAAAGCCAAGCACCTACTACGCGATCGCTCCTAGAATTAGGGTGCGGTACCGGTGCGCATGCAGTACTTTTAGCTCGGGAAGGATACGAAGTACACGGTATCGATCAAAGCGCGGAAATGTTAGAACAAGCGCAACAACGTATCCTGAATTTATCACCTGCGCATAAATCCAAACTTCAATTTTCTCAGGGAGATATTCGCACTGTCAGATTGCAACGGAAATTTGACGCGGTAATCTCTTTATTTCATGTTTTTAGCTATCAAGTTACTAATGAAGATTTACAATCTGCTTTCGCTACTGCTAAAGCTCATCTTCAACCCGGAGGAATACTAATTTTTGACTGTTGGTACGGTCCTGCTGTCTTAACCGAGCGTCCCACAATTCGAGTTAAGCGTTTAGAAGATGAAGACATAATTGTGACTCGGATTGCTCAACCCAAAATGCATGCTAATGACAATGTTGTAGATGTTAATTATCAGGTATTTATTAAGAAAATTGACACTAATTGCTTCGAAGAACTTCAAGAAATCCACCGCATGCGATATCTCTTTAAACCAGAAGTCGAATACTTTTTGAGCCAAAATCAAATGATATTGAACCAATGGGGGGAATGGATGACTGGTAAGGAACCTGGATTCGATACTTGGAGTGTTTATTTTTTAGCAAGTTTACAAATTGAGTAATTTATGAAAGTTGGTTTATTTCTCAAAAATTATAGACCAGAAATTGGTGGTGGTGCTACTTTTGAAAGCGAAGTACTGCAATCTTTAATACAATACGGTGGCGACTGTCGTCATAACTTTATCATATTAAGCTGGAGAAAAGAGATAGAACAAGTTTTATCGGGTACGAAAATCCAATTTCTACCTCTGCAACAAAGCTATATACAAAATAATTTTCCCCAACGCTGGCAAAGAAAATTAGTAATAACCGCAAATAATCTTTGCCAAAAAATTAATTTAAATATTAAATTTCCCGAGAAAAACTTGGTAGAAAAATTAATAATTGATAGTGGTATTGAAATTATATGGTATTTGGAGCTTGGTACCTACAATTACCCAACCGTAGAGCTACCATATATCACTACTGTTTGGGATTTAGAACATCGCAATCATCCTTATTTTCCAGAAGTAAGTGCAGCAGGAAAGTGGGAGAAGCGAGAAAAATCTTACAGTCACAAAATTCAACGTGCTGCTGTGATTATTACCGGTACTCAAGCTGGTAAAGCTGAAATTGAACGGTTCTACCAAGTAGTGCCAAAAAATATTAAAGTATTACCTTATCCAACACCTTCTTTTGCTTTAAATGCTGAAAATAATCACAGTAAAAATGTTCTATCTAAATTTAATATTTCGCAAAAATATCTATTTTATCCTGCTCAATTTTGGCCTCATAAAAATCATGCGGGATTGTTGTTGGCTTTAAAATTATTGCGAGAACAATATGGAATTATTTTTCCAGTTGTCTTTACAGGTGCAGATAAAGGAAATTTAGAATATATCAAGCAATTAGTAGTAGAATTAAATTTAAATAACCAAGTACATTTTCTTGGTTTTGTATCGCAGTCGGACTTGATTGCATTATATCGTTATGCTTTTGCCTTAACTTTTGTAACTTTTTTTGGACCTGACAATTTACCTCCTCTAGAAGCATTTGCTTTAGGATGTCCTGTAATTGCGTCAAATGTCGCGGGTGCTCAAGAACAACTAAAAGATGCAGCTTTGCTGGTAGATCCTAGAGATGAAAAGCAAATTGCTTTAGCGATCAAATCACTTCACGATTCTCCAAAATTACGTTCTTCACTTGTGGAAAAAGGATTAAAACAAGCTCGTCAATGGACGGGTAAAGACTATATTCAACGTATATTAGCAATCCTGGATGAATTAGAATCGATCCGACGCTGCTGGAATCGGGAAAAACTTTTTTATCAAAAATAGTAACTAGCGATCGCAATATTTACTCTCAGGTACTATCCCAGCTGGTCTCAACCTAGAGATCAATCCCGAGAGAGCTTTCAAGGGTGGGGAAGTTTTTACCAACACCTTTTTAAAATTAAATTTTGTTAAGATGAATGCGGTGTGATTTTGCCATTGCAAGCAATTGCCTACCTTGGAGACGCTAGATGTTGCGACTAGAACACATTAGTAAAATTTATTCTACAGGTGAAGTTCTCAAAGATATCAACTGGGAGGTAAATGCAGGCGATCGCGTTGGTTTAGTGGGTGTAAATGGTGCTGGAAAATCCACCCAACTGAAAATTATTGCAGGCGAAATAGAACCGACTGCGGGTGAGGTGATTCGTCCTGCCAATTTGAAAATAGCTTACCTCAATCAAGAATTTGATGTCGATCCTGCGCATACCGTCAAAGAAGAATTTTGGACAGTTTTCCAAAAGGTAAATCAAGTCCATCAATCTCTAATGCAACTGCAAGCTGAAATGGAAACTGCATCTTTGCAGCAACTAGAAAAACAGATCGAGAAATTGGATCGCCTGCAAAGACAGTTTGAAGCTTTGGACGGTTACGCCTTGGATGCGCGCATTGGCAAAATCTTACCAGAATTAGGATTTGAGCCAGAAGACGGCGATCGCCTTGTCAGCGCCTTTAGTGGTGGTTGGCAGATGCGGATCAACCTCGGTAAAATCTTGCTGCAAGAACCTGATTTGTTGCTGCTAGACGAGCCAACTAACCATTTAGACTTGGAAACTATTGAATGGTTAGAAAATTATCTGAAAAACTTAAATACACCCATGGTGATAGTTTCCCATGACCGGGAATTTCTGGACCGTTTGTGTACCCAAATAGTGGAAACTGAACGTGGTATTTCTACTACCTATATCGGGAATTACTCGGCATACCTGCAACAAAAATTTGCAAATCAAGCAGCACAGCTTTCAGCTTACGAACGCCAGCAAAAAGAACTAGAGAAACAGCAAGCATTTATAGATAGGTTCCGCGCTAGCGCCAACCGCAGTACTCAAGCAAAAAGTCGGGAAAAACAGCTGGAAAAAATAGAGCGCTTGCAAGCACCTCCTTCGCAATTAAAAACTTTGCAGTTTCGTTTTCCACCTGCACCCAAGAGCGGAAGGGAAGTAGTAAAAATTAAAGACTTGACTCACATTTACGACGACAAAATCTTGTTTTTGGGAGCCAATCTGCTTATAGAAAGAGGCGATCGCGTTGCTTTTATCGCTCCGAATGGAGCTGGAAAATCCACTTTATTACGCTTCATTATCGGTATAGAAAAGCCAACAGAAGGTAGCGTTAGCTTAGGCAAACACAATGTTATTCCTAGTTATTTTGAACAAAATCAAGCCGAGGCTTTGGATTTGCAAAAAACTGTTATGGAAACAATCCACGATGAAGCTCCCGAATGGGAAAATGAAGAAGTTCGCACGTTACTGGGACGTTTCTTATTTAGCGGCGATACCGTTTTTAAAAAAGTTATTGCCCTCAGTGGAGGAGAAAAAGCACGTCTGGCTTTAGCAAAGATGCTTTTACGTCCCGCAAATTTATTAATATTAGATGAACCAACAAATCACTTAGATATTCCAGCCAAAGAAATGCTGGAAGAAGCACTACAAAATTATGAAGGTACCGTGATTGTTGTTTCTCACGATAGATATTTTATTTCGAAAGTAGCAAATAAAATCGTGGAGATTAAGGAGGGAGAATTTCAAGTTTATTTGGGCGATTATCACTACTATTTAGAAAAAATTGCCGCTGAAAAAGAACAAACCAGACTAGCAGCGATCGCCGCCGAGAAAGCCGCTAAAAAAGCTGCCAAAGCTATGAAAGCAGCAGCCAAAAAAAAGAAGTAACAGGATATTATAAAAGTAGCACCCAAATTTGATAGCCTACTGCAAAAGACAAAAACTCAAGGAACGTCTGCAGGAAAGCACAAAGAATGTACTTGTGAATTTCAACTCAACCGCTGCTTTGCGTCTCTACCCAATGCTAGTAGCGTTTCTGCCTTTTTCCCCAGCATAACAGCAAACCCTGGCAAAAATTATGAGAAAATAATTGCGAATGTTTAAGAAATGTATAAAAAACGAGAAAATTGTCAGAAAAGAAGTTAATGAGCAGAAATTCACTTGCATCAGGAGGTAGCAGTGGTATTATTCGGGTATTACAAAAAGTAAAGGGCGATTTTATTATGACCAAAGCACCTGTTGCTCCCGTGGTGCTAGTCATTTTAGACGGATGGGGCTACTGCGAGGAGACACAAGGAAATGCTATTGCCGCTGCTAACACTCCGGTAATGGATAGCTTATGGGCAGCATATCCGCATACCCTTATCTGCGCATCAGGGAAAGCCGTGGGATTACCAGAAGGTCAAATGGGTAACTCAGAAGTTGGCCATTTGAACATTGGCGCTGGAAGAGTCGTACCTCAAGAATTAGTGCGCATTTCCGATGCAGTTGAAGATGGTTCCATCCTCCAAAATCCAGCACTTGTCCAAATTTGCCAACAAATCAAAAGCCGCAACGGCAAATTGCACATTGTCGGACTTTGTTCAGAAGGCGGAGTACACTCCCACATCAGTCACTTGTTCGGACTGCTCGATTTAGCCAAAGCTCAAGGAATATCAGAAATTTGCATACACGCCATCACCGATGGTCGCGATACAGCTCCTCGAGAAGGTATAAATGCGATCGCGCTGCTCCAAAACTACATTCAGCGTATAGGAGTAGGACGCATCGTCACCCTGTGTGGCCGTTACTACGCCATGGACCGCGATCGCCGTTGGGATCGAATTCAACGCGCCTACGAGGTCATGACGCAAAATAGCCCCACCAGCGGTCGTTCGGCTGTAGAAATTCTGCAAGCATCCTATGCAGAAGGGGTCACAGATGAATTTGTAGTTCCAGTAAGAATCGCACCTGGAGCAGTAGAACCAAATGATGGAGTAATATTTTTCAACTTCCGTCCCGACCGCGCCAGACAACTTACCCAAGCTTTCGTCAGTCCAGATTTTCAGGGTTTTGAAAGACAGCAAATCACCCCGCTGTCTTTTGTTACCTTTACCCAATACGACCCAGAACTACCAGTAGCAGTCGCTTTTGAACCACAAAACCTCAGTAACATTTTGGGCGAAGTAATTTCCAAACACGGTTTAAAACAATTTCGTACCGCCGAAACCGAAAAATACGCCCACGTCACTTACTTTTTCAACGGCGGACTGGAAGAACCTTTTCCAGGAGAAGACAGGGAACTGGTTAACAGTCCCATGGTTGCAACATATGACAAAGCACCAGCCATGTCCGCCATAGCAGTCACAAATGCAGCAATAGCAGCAATCGAGAAGCAAATTTACTCTTTGGTTGTGATTAACTACGCTAACCCAGATATGGTAGGACACACAGGCCAAATCAACGCTACAATTCAGGCTATTGAAACTGTAGATAGCTGCTTGGGTCGCTTGCTAGCAAGCGTAAGCAAAGTAGGAGGAACAACAATTATTACCGCCGACCACGGTAATGCTGAATACATGATAGATGAGGCAGGTAATCCCTGGACAGCCCACACCACCAACCCCGTTCCCTTAATTGTGATCGAAGGAGAAAAAGCAAAAATCCCCGGACATGGCGGTAGCGTAACTTTGCGAAGTGATGGAAAACTAGCAGATATCGCTCCCACAATTTTGGAGATTTTACAGATTCCTCAACCACCAGAAATGACTGGGCGATCGCTGATAGAATCTGCCAAATACCAGGTGCAATTAACTCGCACTCCAACGCCGGTGGGATTGTAAAACCACAAAGAATTATGAATGAAAATTATGAATGAAAACTAAAGACAATTCATAATTTATAATTCATAATTCATAATTATTTATGACATCGCTATTATGACCGTTAGTCACGTTGTAGAAGCCATCTGGGTTTTTTCTGGTGTTGCTTTAGTTGTTCTGGTATTACTACACAGTCCCAAAGGTGATGGAATTGGAGCGATCGGCGGACAAGCCCAATTGTTCAGCAGCACTAAAAGTGCAGAAAATACACTAAATAGAGTCACTTGGACTCTAACGGTGATTTTTCTGAGTTTGACCGTGGTTTTAAGTGCTGGTTGGCTTCCTAAATAAAGAAGACAGCAAGCTCAAAAACCCCGCAACACTCAAATTTTCTAGTGGAGTCAACGGCGATCGCGATTTCCGGACGGGAATGGAAAGCTACAAACACAACAACCCAACCACACCCAAAACCCAAAAACGTTGGTTGACATTTTTAGGATTAACTTTACTCGCCGGAGCGATCGTTATCCTCGCTCACTCGCAGTTATTTGCTGTCGCTGCCAAACCTATACAAAATTCCACCCCTAATTTGGCCACTTCTCCCGCTTTTTTTCTACCCGTGGCAAAACCCCATCCCCTACCGCCTACTTTAGCGCAGTGGCAAGATCACACCCACAGCGGAGACTACTTTTCTCAAGTAGAGAAAACGGAAGTAGGGTATTTGGTATGGTCCCAATTTCCGATTCGAGTTTACGTAGAAATACCAAAAGCGATCGCCCCCGAAGCAGCTCAAGCATGGGTTAGTACAGTTCTAAAGGCTGTGCAACAGTGGAGTATCTATTTACCCATTAAGGTAGTAGAAACATCACAGCTAGCTGATATTATCATTTTGCAGAAAGTCCCACCACTGCAAATTTCCCCAGATAACAAAATTCCTCGGGCGCGTTCTGCTTTGACTACTTATGTCTTGTACGCAACTGACAATACTTTGCGCCACCGTTTTACAATTCTGCTTCATCCCGGTCAAACAGGTAAGTACCTTTTGGCAGCAGCTCGCCACGAACTAGGTCACGCACTGGGAATTTGGGGACACAGCCCCTTAAAAAGCGACGCCTTATACTTTTCCCAAGTTACCAATCCACCACCAATTTCTCCTAGGGATGTAAATACCTTAAAGCGGGTCTACGAACAGTCAACTAGTTTGGGATGGACTTTGCCAAAATAGTAAGCGTCCGCAATCACATCCAAAATCTCTCCAAAGAAATAAACTCCACCAAAAAGAAATCTCCCCCCGGATAGAAATCTCCCCCAACGTAATCATTAAAAATACTAATAGATAAAATAGTAAAAAAATCACCGCATCCCACATAAACACAATGACACGCTTGCCATGGCACCAGCTATGGCATTTATATTTATTTTTTATCTTCCTGGCTTGGACTCACGACAATCTCGCAACCACGTCTTAATAGCTTGACCAATAGCGCTGTTGCTGGTTTCTCGAGGCGGAGTGGGAGGATTTTTTTGGGGATAGGAACCAGTCTGAGAAAACATCATCACCATTTGCCAACCACTTTCAGCTTTGGTTAGAAATAGCCAATGAAATTGCTGTAATTCAATAGCTTTGCCTTTGACGTATTGCCGCTCTAAAGTAGTAAAAAAGACTTGCTCCACACTTTCTTTAGATAAGTATTCTGATGTTTGCAGTAAGGGTGTGAACTCGGGTCTACCTGCTATCAACATGTAACTGTAAATATCAACGGATCTTTTCAAGCGACGCGCACGCTGCGTAGCTCTGTTAGCATAGGCTGGTAAATCTCGTAAAAGCTGTGTAGTTAAGGTTTCTAAATTTTGGGCAAAGCAAGCAGTTTTTTTCCCATGGCGCTCCTTTTGTGTTTCCATCAGCAAAGAAGGAATAGCATTTTTGTGTGGCGTAGTAGTAGAAAGGGAAATAAGGGAAATTAAATGAATTGCAAAAGCTTGATAATTTAACCAAGGAGAAATTAACAAACTGGAAACTGCAACCCACAATCGATTATTTATTTTTCCGACGCCCAAGTTCATGTCACTGGTGCTAACTCTTGGCAAATTCTTTTCCAAGCTAACTCAGGTTCTGCAGCAGCAGTAATAGGACGACCAATAACAAGATAATTCGCTCCTGCTTTGAGCGCTTCAGCTGGAGTGAGCGATCGCTTTTGCTCGCCTTTTTCTACCCAACTGGGACGCACACCAGGACAAACTAATAAAAAGTCTTCTCCACAAACTTCCCGTAATTGGGATGCTTCCTGTGGCGAACAAACTGCTCCATCCAACCCCGATTCTTGAGCCATTAATGCCATTGCCAAAGCGTATTCTGGCAATTCCAGGGGAATCTTTAAATCTGTTGCCAGCTGTTGCGAAGAAATGCTAGTTAATAAAGTGATAGCAACAAGCTTTGGTGGTTTGACACCCGCTTGCGCAGCTCCTTGTTGTACTGCTTCTGCTGCTGCTTTCAGGGCATCTCTACCACAGGTAGCATGAATTGTCAATAAATCAACTCCATAACGGGCTACCGCACGACAAGCACCGGCCACGGTATTAGGAATATCGTGAAACTTTAAATCTAGGAAAATTCGTTTCTGGCGGGATTTTAGCTGCATGCATATCTCTGGTCCAGTACTGGTAAACAGTTCTAAACCAACTTTCCAGAAACTAACTTGTGGTAGTTGTTCGACAACAGCGATCGCTGCTGCTGCTTCAGCCACATCTAAAGCAACTATAATCTTCTGTTCGACATTCATGTGTGACTTATTACATTAATATTCTTTCTAATAGCTAATGGCTAACTGCCTTCACAATTAGCTATTAGCTGTTAACGTTTATGGTACAAATCGCACAAACTTGTTTTTCCCAAGTTGTAAAACTCGTCCGTGCAATTCCTTCGCATCCCCAAAACAAGTATCCACATCGGTAATGCGATCGCCATCTAACCGCACTCCACCCTCTTGGATTTTTCGCCTTCCTTCTCCGCTGCTTTTACACAATTGAGTAACATTGAGAAGATAAGATAGTTTAGCCGGAAATTGCACCTGAGATACAGAAAACTCCGGTACGTCACCAGCCTCGATTAACTTCACTGCTTCCTGTCCGTGATATTGTCTTACTATTTCTTGTGCCAGCAACTTTTGACGAGCCCGCGGATTTTCTGGTAGTTGATCTAAAGGTAAATCAGTTAGCAGTTCAAAATATTGTTCCAGTAAATGATCCGGTATACCTTGCAGCTTTTGGTACTTTTGTGCTGGATGTTCTAAAAGACCTATGTAATTACCCAGAGATTTAGACATTTTTTGCACACCATCAGTACCAATCAAAATCGGCAACAACACTCCAAATTGAGGCTTTTGTCCAAAATGACGCTGTAAATCTCTTCCCACTGCTATGTTAAATTTTTGATCAGTACCACCCAATTCCACATCAGCTTCCACAACTACAGAATCATAGCCTTGCATTAACGGATACAGGAACTCATGCAAAAAAATTGGATTCTCTTTTTTATAGCGCTCCGCAAAACCCTCCTTGGCCAACATCTGTCCCACAGTCATGGTTGAGAGTAACTCTAAAACTTTCTCCAAATTCAGCGCAGAAAGCCATTCAGAGTTATACCGCACCTCTAACCTTCCAGGTGTGTCAAAATCCAATATGGGACGCAGTTGGTCGAGGTAGTTTTGAGCATTTTTCGCTACCTCTTGTTGGGTAAGTTGGCGGCGCACCTCAGATTTCCCGGTCGGATCGCCAATTTGAGCCGTAAAATCTCCAATGATTAGCACTGCTGTATGACCAGCATCTTGAAAGGCTCGCAGTTTTCGCATTGGTATGCTATGACCGAGATGAATCTCCGCACCTGTAGGGTCTATTCCGTACTTAACTCGCAACGGTCGATCTGTAGTTGCCAAAACTTTTTCTAGACTGTCAGCGGACCGGTCCAAATCCGTTGGCTGTGGGAAAATTTCAGCAACACCACGATACAACCAAGAAAAATCTTGCGTCATACTACTAAAAGATTTAATTTTACCCATGCTTTGTACTATCGAAGTAGGGTTAATTGTAGTCACCGGCAATTGTTCCGTTTGTCCTTGTGTCAAACTAATATAATTGCAAAAATATTGACCGCCTTGCTTCGCCGAATAATTATAGTTAGTTATATTTACAAGTGAGGAAGTGATAAAACCGTGTCGTCCAGGACTTTCGAGGACAAGCAATCTCAAGCCGGCGCTTCACCTGGCTTTGAGTTTTTAAAAGGTGTAGGTCAGGTTGCTGGCGCTACCCTCTTATCTATTACCATGCTAGCCAGTTCCGTGGTCGCAGGAGGACTTGTTGGCTTAGCAATTAGTTTTCGCAACTTGCCAGATGTCAGACAACTGCGCAATTTTATCCCGTCAGAAACTACTTACATCTACGACATTCAAGGTCGGTTACTAGCAAGCATTCATGGAGAAGCTAACCGAGAAGTCGTACCTCTAGATAAAATTTCTCCTCATCTCAAGCGGGCGGTACTAGCTAGCGAAGATAGCGACTTTTACTACCATCATGGTATCAATCCCAAGGGTATTGGACGCGCCTTAGTCACCAACTGGGCGGCGGGTGGGGTGCGGGAAGGTGGTTCCACCATTACCATGCAGTTAGTGAAAAACCTGTTTTTGAGTCACAGACGCGAATTTACTCGCAAAATAGCAGAAGCAGTACTGGCAATACGATTAGAACAAATTCTCTCTAAAGACCAAATACTAGAAATGTACCTCAATCAAGTGTATTGGGGTCACAATAACTACGGAGCACAAACTGCAGCTCGCAGCTATTTTAATAAGTCGGCAGAAAATTTAACTTTAGCCGAATCAGCAATGATGGCGGGTTTGATCCAAGCTCCAGAGGAATACAGCCCGTTTATCAATATGAATAAAGCAAAATACCAACAAAAAGAAGTGTTGGGACGAATGCTATCCTTGGGCTGGATTACCCAAAAAGAATATGACGATGCTCTCAAAGAAAAAATTAAACTGGGTAGAATTAGGTCTTTCCAAGGAAGTGCTTTGCCTTATGTTACAAATGCCGTCGCCCAGGAAATAGCAAAAAGATTTGGTCGAGAAACGCTCCTCAAAGGCGGAATGCGGGTACAGACGACGGTTGATGCCAAATTTCAACAAATGGCCGAAGAAACCGTTAGTAAGTGGCATCAGGAATTGCTCAAGCAAGGGCTGGCTAAAAACCAAATGGCGCTTGTTGCCGTTGATCCCCGCACCCACTTTGTCAAAGCGCTTGTCGGCGGTGTAGACCCTAAAGCTAGCGAATTCAATCGCGCTACTCAAGCTTACCGACAACCAGGATCTGCCTTTAAACCGTTTGTTTACTATACGGCTTTTGCCACTGGCAAGTATACACCAGATACCATTGTTTCTGATACCCCTGTTAGTTATCGGGATGGTAATGGTTGGTACAGTCCGCGCAACTACGACGGTACTTTTCAAGGCTCGATGACAATTCGGACGGCTTTGAAGCTGTCTCGTAATGTTCCTGTGATCAAGGTTGGCAAGAGCATAGGAATGAACAAGGTAATCGAGACTTGTCGCATTTTGGGAATTACCAGTCCCATGGAACCTGTCACTTCTTTACCTTTGGGTGCTATTGGCGTGACTCCTTTGGAAATGGCTGGTGCCTACGCAACTTTTGCCAATTACGGCTGGCAGTCGCCGACAACACTAATTGTTCGCATCACTGATAGTAGCGGTAATGTCTTGCTAGATAATACTCCTAAGCCCCAGTTAGTTTTGGATCCTTGGGCAGCTGCAGCAATTATAGATACAATGCGTTCAGTGATTATCGATGGTACGGGAAAAAATGCAGCTATTGATCGCCCCGCTGCTGGGAAGACGGGAACCACTTCTTCAGAAAGAGATATCTGGTTCGTAGGTACCGTACCCCAATTAACAACCGCTGTTTGGGTAGGTAGAGACGACAACAAGCAGCTTGCCCACGGTGCAACCGGTGGTGTGATGGTTGCTCCTGTATGGCGCGATTTTATGCTCAAGGCACTCAAGGGTGTACCGGTGGAAAACTTTAAGCCACCTTCTCAATTTCCCCGCCCCAAAGCTAAGTAATCAACTTAGGATAAAAGTTAAAAGGCAAAAGCAACTTTTCTCTTTTGACTTTTGACTTTTTACTCTATGGCTGTTTTTCTAGTTCTGCCTTCATTCGCTCTAGTGTAAGTTGCATTTGCTCGAACATTTGTTGTGGAGTGATGCCAAATTGACTCAGCTGCGTTTTTAGCTGCTGTATGGTCATTTGCGCCAGAAAATCTTCTGAAAGCTCAAATCGCTTCATGAAGATACGATAGCGCTCCATCATTGCTTCCATCTGCTCGATGAACAGCTTTTTACCCTCGCGGTCAAACTTACCGTACTTGCTGCCAAGCTTGATCAGCGCCTGATAATCTTCAAACAACTGTTTAGCTTCTTGCTGAACTATCTCCGAGTCAAAGAATCCCATGTTACTTCTTTTTAAATGAGTTCTGTAAATTAGTAACTCACTGTTTATATTTTCTTATCTACCCTATATTCTAGTCTAGGTAAGTAGCGTGGAGAAAAAGCTTCGGTTTCAGTACGGTTTTTTACCGAAATTTCACTACTTGACGAAAGAGCAACTTTATAATTATCACTTTGTCTTTTGACAATAGCTAAGATGAGAATGAAGAAAATTGTAACAGAAAAATTGACCGAGAAGTAAATCTTTGAAAATAATTTATAGAACTAATTGTAAATTTTGACAAACAGGCAAATCTGTATGAAGAAAGTCAATTGGTAAGAAAAAAATACCTTACTTGCTGTATTGCCAACAGCAAAAATCTTTTGATTGACACTTGCTTGATTTAATTTTCATCGGTTCTATCCAGAGTGACTAGCCAAAAGCTATGGTGGTAATATTCTTGTCGTATTCGAGATAGCTGTCTGAGTCTAGAAAAATATGTTGACTAAGCGAAAAAGCCGAAGCATAGCCGCAATTTTAGCCTTTGCTGGCACGCTGACAATTTCCGGTTTACATAAGTTTTACTTAGGACAACCTTTATGGGGTTTATTGTATGTGTTACTTTCTTGGACACCCATTCCTAAGGTAGCTAGTGCAATTGAGGGGGTGTGGTATTTAGCTCAAGACGAGGAAAGTTTTGATCGTAATTTCAATCAAGGTAAGTCAGGAACTCGAAATTTACATCCACAGACAGATCAAGTTGCATCGATCGCTGAAGCTTTGCGCCAATTGGATTCTCTGCGTCGGGATGGACTTATTTCTGAGTATGAATTCGAGCAAAAACGCCGTCAATTGCTTGACCAAATTTCTTAATTTGTTAGTTATTGGTTTTTGCTAGTTCTCATGAACGACCAAAACTGGATATTTAATCCCAGACTGTTGAAACTGCGTTCTCAGCTGCTCAAAGATCCCTACTACAGACTGCAATCGCAAGAAGAAATAATACTCGCAGCATCCTTGGGAATCCGCATCGATGCTAATCAAGCTACTGTAGATGATTGGTTGCGCTTACCAGGGTTATCCATTCACCAAGCGCGATCGCTGGTAGAAATTTCCCGTGCTGGTGTGAAATTCTACTGTCTGGAGGATGTTGCTGCAGCACTAGGTGTACCTTTGCAGCGACTAAAACCTCTAGAGCCGATTTTAATTTTTAGTTACTCAGAAGATGACAGCGAAGATAATATCAGCTATCTAGTTAACCCTAACACAGCAACTGCAGAGAATTTGGAAAAAGTACCCTTTGTGGATGCAACTCTTGCGAGAGCGATCGTTGAAAATCGTCAAACCCACGGCCCTTACCAAAACTTAGTTGACTTTCAGAAAAGACTAAATCTATCAGGTAAAATCCTCGGTCAGTTGATGTACTATCTCAGATTTTGAATCGTCCTGTTTTCCAAAAACTTTCTACACACCCACCTGAGAAAGCAAAACTTGCATCTGTTCCCAACTCAATCCCCGTTGAATGTAACGAGGAGTTTTAGGGTCGTAGGGACTAGCAACTCGGTCTATTTGGAGAATATTTGCTTCCTCTGGTAAAACAGGTACATCAGGATCGAAAGCGGTAGGACGCATCAAAGAACTGGAAAAACCCTTAAATATAGTTATTTGGTCTTCTTCCCCAGCAATTTCTACTGTCACGAGTAACACTTCTTGAGGACGTTTGGCAGTATATTGCTCTAGTCTCTTAGCAATAGAATTCTCCATAGAGCCATACTTTCCCCAGTCTTGATTATCAAGTAAAATTGTGACATTTTATTGTTGTGTAGCTGAACGTCCCTGCTTGCCCAACTTTACTACGACAAAATAACTTAAGTAAAGTACGTAAATCACTAAGCCAAGAATGGCAATAATTCCGAGAAAACCAGCACTGGTTTTGGGATGAAAAAACTCTTTATACAATAGAGGCGCTTCCCACCAGACACGACAAAAAGGATTACTTCTCGCATTTTCCGAAAATGCACAACCCAAAAAAGGTATAAAGGCCATCATCCCCAAAATACAATACAAAGTTGTGGCCCATCGCCAAGAATTAAAAATTAACTTTAGCGGACCGTTGGGATAATAATCGATTTCATCGTTCAAATCGACCCAAAACCAAAGGGAAATAGGTATTAAAATCCGAGCCAGAAATCCAGAAAGAAAACTAATCGGATATTGGGCAATCATTAAGTAAACCGTGATGGCCAGCAAGCTGGATACTCGCCAGTATATAATTAACAAGCGCTGCATGGCCTCGGCTTTTTGTACAAATGCCCATACCAAAAGGATCAGAGGAATCATTACTGTAAATAATACCGCTAGCCTGTAGTCCATCCAGACTAGGGGGCGAAACCAAATTTCATTCATGGTATTTCTAGTAATAAATATTCAGAGATAATTTCTCCTGGAAACTGGCAAAATTAAAGGTTAAGAATGATACTGTTATTTTTAACTGATTAAATAACTACAGAAACTGCGCACAAGATTTGTAATCTACTTAGTAGCCTCAGGGAGAGTTGGGCAACCTACCCTTATTGGCTAACTAAGTTGTTATTTACACATTTCTCGAGCTAGCTTAGCAACTTCTAAGTTTCTTGAGTGCAAGAAACTTGGGAAAATTACTAATTACCCGTTACTTGGAATTGCCTGCAAGCAGTGGTAGTAGTTTTTGCTTAAAAAGTAGAGGTTTGGAGTGGGAATCCTCGCAGTTAACTAGATATATTTCTAGTCATCGTAAACTCGGCATTCATCAGCCTCAGGGTTGGCGTCGCAATATTTTTCGAAGGCGGTTTTGGCTTTAGTTTGCCTTTGATGGGAAGCTTCTGCTTGCAATTCTTCCACTGCGTCCCAAGCTGCGGCGCATTCAGGTGAGTCGCTACCTGCAGAATCACAGATAGCACGGGCTTCTTCGCGTTCTTTTTCGATTTTGTCTTGGATGTTGCTCATAGTTCTACTCTTGCTATAGGTTGTACGTACACTAGATGTGGGAAAAGCGCAGAAAGGTCAATTTGGCAGTATTCCTCACTATTCTAACTGTGGAATTGGTAATTTGAGTATTTTTACTAGGTAAGAAATCACAATAACAGCAAATACAAGCCGAATTTACTTTTATCTTTTAGATTTGGCAGAACGCATACCCGGACTAGAGATTATACAATATCTTTAAATAGGTGTAATAGAGAAGTAGGTACTAGGGAATAATAATTTTATAGTTTTCTGGAATAGACACCAACAAGCTGGTTTCACGGAGTATGGTATTGACAATTTTATGTTTTCCAGAATTAAACAAACAGACTTTTAGGCCCACAATACAAAAAACGTAAAACTCATGGCAGACCAAATGCAATGGGCAAATGCCCTGTCAACCCGTCCTTCCCTGGAAGCAGCTGTTGCAGATGTTGTACAACGGGCGACTTCTTCATTATCAGCACCTGCAGACCTAGGGCTGGTATTCATTTCGTCTGCTTTTGCAAGTGAGTATACGCGATTGTTGCCTTTGCTTGCTCAAAAACTTGCAGTTCCTGTATTGATTGGTTGTAGCGGCGGTGGTGTCATCGGTACAACGGTTGAGGGACAAGCTAGAGAATTAGAAGCAGAACCAGCGCTGAGCCTAACTTTAGCCCATCTTCCCAAAGTAAATGTCAAAGCCTTTCATGTTGTTGCTGAAGATTTACCAGACTTGGATGGACCGCCTAATGCTTGGATAGATTTAATTGGAGTTCCTCCCTTGCCCACGCCCCAATTTATTCTGCTATCTGCTTCTTTTTATTCTGGAATTAGCGATTTGTTGCAAGGACTAGATTATGCTTATCCTGGCTCGGTGACGGTGGGCGGTCAGGCTAGTGCTGGCGTAATGTCTGGTCGAGTCGGGCTTTTTTGCAACGATCGCCTGTATCGAGAAGGAACTGTAGGCGTAGCTTTGAGCGGCAATATAGTATTAGAAGCAATTGTGGCGCAAGGATGCAGACCCGTTGGCAAACCCTATCAAGTCACCAAAGGCGATCGCAATATTATTTTGGAACTGGACGAACAAGCTCCACTGTTGGTGTTGCGAGATGTTATTGCCGAGCTGAGTGAAGAAGACCGAGCTATTGCACAGCACTCTTTATTTATCGGTTTGGCCATGGACGAATTCAAGCAGTGCTTGCAGGCAGGAGATTTTTTAATTCGCGATATTCTAGGAGTAGACCCCGCTGGAGGAGCAATCGCAATTGGCGATCGGGTTCGTCCCGGACAACGCTTGCAATTCCACCTGCGGGACGCCCAAGCTTCTGCTGCTGACTTGGAATTTCTCCTGCAGCAGCATTACAACCAAACATCTTCCCAAACCGCTGCCGGTGCATTAATGTTTTCCTGTGTGGGAAGAGGTGCAGGACTTTATGGCAAACCTAATTTTGATTCCCAATTATTTCAGCGCTATTTTCGTAATATTCCTATAGGGGGCTTTTTTTGCAACGGTGAAATTGGCCCTGTGGGTAGTAGTACGTTCTTGCACGGTTACACCTCTGTATTTGGAATTTGTCGAGGACTGGAAGATACAAAAAACCGCTAACCAAGCAGTAAAGTACTATTGTTGTCGATGAAGCTCGGTGTACCGCAAGCAGCGATCGCGCCGTATTTTTGAAAAAAATGACGTATTTGGGCAGGAAAATGGGGATAGTCGAACACAGCGTCTCCACTAGCAATATTTGCCCAAAAGTCTCGCAGATTCGGAGCCAAAGTTTGCGCCTCCTCTAGGGGAAGGTTGAAAGGAGGTAAAGTTAAAAATTTTACAAGAAAGGGGAAACTGCGATCGCCCATCCATTTTCGTGATGTTTGTTGTAAGTTGGGAAATGCCGGTACTGACTCGACGCGATAGGACACGATCTGTAACCACTGTCTACCATATTTATCCTTATGAAACTCTAAAACTCGATAAGGATGGGGATAACTAACTAAAGAACCAGTGGTAATATCGTATACTCCCTGAGAGCAAGCCACGTCCTGAACGTGCAAATGTCCTGTAAACACAAGCTTGACCTTGTAGCGTCGCAACACCTGTAACAATTCCGCCGCATTGTCCAACATATAACGATTTGCTATGGCATGATGCGATTGATTTGGTAGATGCTCAACCACATTGTGATGTATCATGACCAATATCAATTCATCCGTTGCCGTAGCTAAAACTTCTTCCAACCAAAGCAGCTGTTCGTTATCCAATCGTCCTATTTGCTCTCCCCGCTGGTTAAAAGAATTAGAATTGAGACCGATTAGCCTTACTCCCGGCAAAACTTGACAGCTGTAGTAGCATTTTTCTGGTTCACTGTAGCCAAATTTACGGTAATAATAAGGAAAATCTGCAAAGGCAATTGACTGTTGATTCCCCTTGAGCACGGGAACGTCATGGTTTCCCGGAACAACGTAAGTTGGAAAGGGTAACTTTGCTAACCGTTGTTGCAACCAAGCATGATTGTCAGGTTCGCCGTGCTGAGTTAAATCTCCCGGGAGTAAAAGAAAATCTATATCTAGTTGGGTTAAATGTTCTAAAACACTTTCCAATGCGGGAATGCTCACTTCTACTAGATGAAAACGATTGGGATGGTTCCAAATCGTGTGAGGACATGCAACGTGTAAATCGCTGACGATGGCAAAGCGAAAATTAGAAATCATTGCCGAAAGTGCTATCTTAAAAAGCGGCGTTTTCAAAACTCTTTTTTGATGAGTATAACCTCTGCTTTCTTATTTTGCTCAAGGGCGATCGCGCTTAACATTTTTATACAAAACCCCCGGCTACTCGAGCTGTAATCAAGAAAATAACATTTTTTTCAAATTATTCTTTAATCAGGGAAATAAAAAATCGGAGAATACACAAAAAAGCAACTACTAGCTACAGTCCTGATGGAATTGGTCATGCGTAAATTAGCTTATATGCTAACCAATAGCTGCGATCGCCAAAAACATGACAATTATTCTGCTTCTAAACACTAAAAGAACCACTTACTAAGAGCTGGTTACAGCTTGATGTCAATGCATGTGGAAAAATTTCCATTAACATCGAGATGGGGGTGGAGGGACTTGAACCCTCACGACTTTTTACAGTCAACGGATTTTCATTCTCCTGCAGCTTTCGCTACTGTCTAAAATTTTAGACTTTGAGAATCGGACTCTACCTTTACCCTCGACTTGACGTTAGGGTAGCTCCCGTCGGGTCTCTGCACCTTCCAAGTTAACCTTTGGCTATCGTTTGTTTAGAAATTGCAATTAACTTGGCTTGGCTCAGGGTTGCCATGTCTGGTAACAGATTTAGGTTTCCCTGAATTTGAGAGCTGTCACTTGCAGGATTTCTCCTTCAAGGCTCAATTACTCAAGTCCGTAGCGTCTACCGTTCCGCCACACCCCCAGAATTGGGAGCTTAAGGATGATCTTAACTCAGTGAGGCAGTAAATACCTCCTCGATCTATTGCATCATCATTTTTGCCATTTGCCAACTAGTAATTAGAAAAAATTTTTCTGGATAACCGAACCATAATTGGCAAGTAAGAGACAATCTTTCCGCAAGTCAACCATTCAGCCTATGATGGAATATAAATCCACCGATTGATAACTTGTTTTCAAAACCGAGAAGAAATTTATGATCGTACCGCTACTGTATTTAATTTTGGCTGGAGCGTATCTATTCATCATCCCTGGGAGCGTGGTGTTCTACTTGAACAAACGCTGGTATGTAGCTAGCTCTCCAGAGCGTACGTTTATGTACTTTTTGGTATTTTTCTTCTTTCCGGGTTTGTTGGTTCTGTCACCGTTTGTGAATTTAAGACCCAAGCCGCGAAAAATTGAAGCTTAAACAAATGTGGATATCGTAATTGCTTATGCGACGCATTGACGCTATTGGAATTGGCTTTGGTATTTTTTTAGCAGGTGGCTTGGTTTATTTGCTGCTGCGACAAGTGGGCTTAGATAATATCCACGCTGGAATTTGGAGTCAAGCAGTGCTAGTCGCGGGTTTGATTGGTTGGTTGCTAACATATCTTTTCCGTGTAGTTAACCAGAAAATGACTTATCACCAACAGCGCCAGCAATACGAACAGGCCTATTTCCAAAAGCGCTTAGCACAATTGTCTGGGGAAGAATTAGAGAAAATTCAAGCTGAAATCCAACAGGAAGAACAACATCAGGTATAAATATTGCTTGTCCTTGGTTTGTTGGAGATAGTAATTAGTAGTTGGTTTTTGCTGTTAACCACTGTTTATTTTACCCGTGACTGATAACCAATTACAGATGAGTCGGATTTCAGATTGTTTTGAAACTCTAGCACGCAAGCAACAGTGCGGTTTAATTCCATTTATTACTGCTGGCGATCCCGATATAGAAACAACAGCGGAAGCTTTGCGAATTTTGGATCGTAGTGGTGCTGACCTGATAGAGTTAGGTGTTCCCTATTCCGATCCGCTTGCAGACGGACCAGTTATTCAAGCTGCTGCTACTCGCGCTTTGCAAAAGGGAACAAACTTAGACCAAGTATTGGAAATGGTGAAAGCCACTATACCGAGCTTGCGATCGCCTATTATTTTATTTACTTACTACAACCCGATTCTCAATCGCGGCATAGATAAATTTCTCCAGCAAATTGCAGCCGCTGGCGTAGCAGGATTAGTAGTACCCGATCTTCCTTTAGAAGAGGCTTCAAGCCTACTGCAACCAGCTGCAAAAATGGGAATTGACCTGACGTTGTTGGTGGCCCCCACTAGTTCTGCGGAACGGATGGAAGCTATTGCTCGTGCTTCCCAAGGATTTATTTATTTGGTCAGCGTTACCGGCGTTACCGGTATGCGCTCGCAAATGGAAAAACGAGTATCAAATTTATTAAAACAAATACGTAATGTAACTGATAAACCGATCGGGGTGGGCTTTGGCATTTCCCAAGCAGAGCAAGCTCGTCAAGTCAAAGATTGGGGAGCGGATGCGGCAATTGTTGGCAGTGCGTTCGTCAAACGCCTGGCAGAAGGTACTCCCCAACAAGGGCTAAAGGCAATTGCCGAGTTTTGTCACAGTCTCAAAACAGCGATCGCAAGCTGAAAAGCACAGACTTGGCAAGGTAGATAAAAAAGTTTAATGCTAACAGTTTTTTTCACCTTCCTTGGTAGACAATTTAACAAATATGATCTTGAATATATTTAAGTAGAAAGGAAGCAGTTTTTACTGCTAATAGGGTGTGGCTGTTATACAAATTTTGCAGTAGACTAGTAATTTTACGGTTAT
The DNA here is from genome assembly GCA_000332255.1 of cyanobacterium PCC 7702. GTDB lineage: Bacteria > Cyanobacteriota > Cyanobacteriia > Cyanobacteriales > Nostocaceae > Chlorogloeopsis. The sequence goes on from KB235926.1 coordinate 2,443,340, forward strand.
GAGTGTGAGAGCATATCAAGCAAAATATATCCCCATAGGGTTGCTGTGCAGAGGTAAGGGCAATGAGTGAGAGCATGGCATTTATAGGCGGAGTTGCTGTAGCAGGACTAGCAGCTATTTTATTGCTCAAGGGAACGGGAACTTCTCTACAACAGCCAAATATCGCCGTGGCTCCCCAATTTCCAGCGGGTGTAATTCCGGGAGTGATGCAGCAACCGCCAACATACAACCCCTATGTACAGCAATCTCCTTCTCCAGCACCCAGCGGCCCTAGTATCGACGAGCGCGTAGCCATCGAACGAGTCAAAATAGAAAATGAAATGCTCAAGCGGGAAAACGAGCAACTCAAAAACCAGCTGCAGCAAATGCAACAAGCCCAGCTGCAAACTTATAACTATCAGTGGCAACTAAACGCTCAACAAAATCAGAACGCCGCCGCGCAAATGCAGCAGCAATCTCAAAATCAGTGGTGGTCTTCACCAATCGCTTGGGCGGTAGGGGGTATGTTCCTGACTATTGGCGGAGGTATTGTTGTGGCGGGAGTACTATCCTTATTCTCTCCTAAACAGCGCCAAACCCGCACGGTGCAAGTGATTCATCCCTATGCTGGCTCTACAGCGCCCTTAATTCCGGTACGCAGGACGGAGTTTCTACCACCACACGCAGAAGCAAGACAGGTCGATATGCCAGAGTATGAAGACTCTTTTTGAAGAAGCTCGATCGATGTAAATAGCTGTTTTAGCTATTAATTGCTCCTCTGACTAAAATAACCGTACAATCCACACCAGAAGCAATTGCTTCTGGAATATTTCCTTTGATTACCTGTCGTAGCATTCCCTCACGAGAAGCACCTAAAACTACTACATCGTAGCCTTCAGTTTTAACTAGATTAATAATGCCTTCACTGACGGAAGTGGCTTGAATGGGTGCTGCGGTAACAGTACTGGATAATTGCCGGCGACGCACCAGCTGGAGAACAGCTTCTTCTAAAATTTTCATATCCGGTTCTGACTCCGATGGTTTAAACACCCGTGTGAGGCGAATTTTCGGGTTTTTTGCCAATGTTACCAAAGCAGGTAGCAATTTGATGGCAACGCGAGCGTTGGGACCACCGGCCATGGGTACTAGCCAACGCTCGAACACAAAAGCAGGCGCCTTCAAGACGTGCGAGGAAGAGGATTCCTCTTTTTTGGCGTGTTTGCATCCCAACTTGACCAATACCACTTCACAATCAGCTTGGCGAATCACGGTATCTACCACATCCCCAAAAATACGACCAGGAGTAGAAGTACTACCTTTCCAACCCATCAAAATCATGTTGATATGTCTTTCTTGGATAGTTTCTAAAATAGCTTGGGCGACATCGTGGGCGACTCGAATTTGCGCGTGTACGGATATTCGCCATTTTTTACCCAAAACTTCGGCATTTCGCAGCAATCGCCGGCTTTTTGCAGTTCTGACCGGTGTTTCGCTAGGGGAAGTTTGGCGGGAAACCAGAATTACCTGCAAACATTCAATTTCATAATGGCGATCGCGGGCAATGGCTGCTCCCATTTGCAAAAGCGTTGCTGCTGTTTCTGGATTGAAGAGCGGAATTAACAATCGACCTCTACCAATACTGGGCGATCGCGTTTGATAAACCACGTAAGAAGGTTCCGGTTGGGGTCCCCGTTCTCTTTTTTTACAGTTGAGACTGTCTGCTTCTGCGCGGATGATATCGGCTCTAGTAATTATTCCAACTAACTTTCGCCCTTCTACTACCGGCAAACGACTGATTTGATAGCGGTCTAGTAAATAGAGTACATCGGCCAAGTTATGTTTGGGGGTCACTGTTACCGGTCGCGGTGTCATGATTGCTCGTACAAAAGTAGATGTAGCCAAGTTGCGATCGCGTATCTTCAGTAAATCGCTTTGAGTCAAAATTCCGACTAATTTTCCTTGTTCTACAACCGGAAAACCTCGATGGTGGGAGCAGCAAAAAACTTGTACTACCTCATCCAAAGTCATCTCGGCGTCAAAAGTTTCTACCCGTCGCTGCATCACTTCAGCTGCTGTTAGTTTTGTCAATACACCCTCAATGGGAGTTGGTTTTTCGATATCGATACCGCTCAGCTGTAAAAGTTTGCTGTACAGCGATCCTGGCATCAGCTTGTCAGCAACTAGGTAGGATGTCACAGAGCTAATCATCAAAGGCAAGACTAAATTAAAATCCGTTGTCATTTCGAATACGATCACAATTGCCGTGATCGGCACTTTTGAGACGGCACTAAAAAAAGCTCCCATTCCTGCCAAAGCATAGGTAGTCTTGGAACCAAATCCAAACAACCTGACTTCGGCAGTGCCGACAATGTATCCCAAACAACAACCTAATATCAAACTAGGGGCAAATAACCCTCCTGGAGCTCCCGAACCAAATGCTATTAAGGTGAGAAAAAACTGAGCGCCAAAGGCTAGTAAAGCCAAGGAAGCATTTGCTTCTCCAGCGATGACAAATTCTCGCAGACCAGTGTTATCTCGGTAAGCTGCGGGCAAAAAGGTGACTATAATCCCTGAGATAAATCCTGCTAAAGCTACTTTTGTGGATAAGCTAACACGTAATTTTCGATATAGTTTTATACTTTCAATAATTCCCCAATTAAATAATGCCGCCAACAATCCTGCGAAAATGCCCAACACCAGGAAAGAGGGAATTTCTAGGATCGAGAAACTACTTAGGGATTGATTTAGCTCTAAGTTTAATAACAAACTGCGACCACCTAATAAACGAGAAACAACTCCGCCAATAAACGAAGCAACAATCGCGACTCCCAAAGTCAGACCTGATAAATCTTGCAGCAACTCTTCCACAACAAACAATACTCCCGCAATGGGAGCATTAAAAGCTGCTGCTAAACCTGCACCTGCACCTGCTGCAATCATTTGGTGTCGGTGGTTGGGGGAAGTGGGAACCAAGCGACTCATTCCCCCTGCTAAACCAGCGCCAACTTGTACCGTGGGTCCTTGTCTTCCCAAAGTTATCCCCGAACCCAGGGCGATCGTGGCACTTAGTAGCTTGATAATTGCTACTCGCCAGGAAAGTTTTACAGGTACATTAGCAAGAGCAGCTTTAACTTGGGGAATTCCACTACCAGCTGCTTCTGGAGCTAGTCTTTCTACTAAAAAGCCTGCTAAAAATCCAAAGCTACAACCAATTATGGGTAGAACCACCCCTGCTGGAAGGATGTGGGAAGTTTGAACTCGCCATGTTCCTAACCATCCCGAGCCAAACTTTAGCAATACAGCACACACAGCAGCGAGTATACCGATAATACAAGCTTCTGCGATCGCAAGACCTCTTCTCGGTTGCCAGACACTACGAATCCACTCTCGTAGAAAAGGGGGCGACATAAGGATTAAAAAATTATTTCGTTGTTAACCAAGCAAACGTAAAATCTGATTCCTACCTTTTGGAAATTCCTAATTAAATTTCACATTTTCAGTAGTAATTACTACAAATTTCCAGTTAGCAATTAACTTTTCCATGTGATTGGCAAAAGTTAAACGTGGCGATTCTACTTTTTCTTTTTTCTCTATCCTCCATAAAATTCCCAATAATGAAATTGCGGAACTAAGGCCAATCTTTTGACAGCATGTTCCTAGTCCGCCTTACTTTTTCAAATACAACAGTTCCATCCTAGCTAGCTATGCTAGCTTCTGCACCTAAAGAAGCTGCTCCAGAAGGATAATCTCATATTTTGCAATCCTGTCCTCAAGACAAGTCAAGCTCGAAAAAACTAACAGAGTTTGATAAAGTTTGTTCAATAAAAACTACTCTATCAAGCTAAATACTATTCCGGCTTAATTTAATTAACTGTTTTTGCCTGTGGTGGATAGTCCTTCTACAATTAGAGAAGGGGTATAACAAGAACCGTTCCAATCAGCATCTCCACCCAATTTAACCAATTGTTTGAGAGCTGTGTAGACATTACCAGCCACCATTGTATCCTTAACGCGCCCGATCACCTGGCCGTTTTGAATGCGATATCCAAGATCGACATTAATAGAAAAGTCACCAGAAAGACCGCCACCACTACCGAGCATTTGATCCACAATTAAACCGTCGTCTAGTTGTTGAATTAATTGTTGTAGGGTTCCCGAACCGGGTTGAATGAGGAAATTAAATAAACCAGGAGTGGGATAGCTACCTAAACCAGGACGAAAACCATTACCGGTGGAGGGAATGTGAAGTTGGCTACCAGTGGTGCGATCGCAGTAAAAATTTTGCAAGACTCCGTTTTGAATAAATACCAAAGATTGAGTAGGTGTTCCTTCGTCATCAAAGGGACAGCTGTAGGGACCTGCTTGGGGGTCTTGATAGATAGTAAGCAAGGGGGAAACTACCTGTTTACCAATTCGTTCTCCCCAAGGAGAGGCCTTTTCCAAAACTCGCTTTCCGTTTAAAGCTGCTTGTACAGTACCCCAAAGCATATCAGCCGCTTTGGAAGTAAACAAAACAGGAACGCGACTGCTACAAGAAGGAACATTTTGTTTTGCCCAATCTAGCCGCTGTAAAATTTGTTGAGCAACTTTGCCTGGTTGAAGATTTCCGCGTTCGGTTTCACCATCAGAAACGCTTAAAAAATCGTCTCCCCGTACCCATTCGGCGGATATGTAACAGCTTAGCGTCGTGTCTGTGTAGTAGCAATCTAAACCTTTGGTGTTGACGAGTCTGGTAGTTTCCACATCGCATTCCCAGTCACCGTTACAAATAACTTCCGGGTAAGCTTCACGAATTAAGGCGATTGTTTCTTTACCCCATTCCACCAGCTTTTCGACCGGTACATCTTCTCCCAGATCTGGGTAAAAGGGTTGGAAGTTACCGTTTAATTCTACAGCCTCTGGTTGGTTCAATTGGCTTAAAGACACGGCGCGTTCTACGAGTGCTTGCGGTTCTACATTTCCGTAGGCTACTGCTAGTCCTGGACGTCCCTTGTACCACAGGCGCAAAGCTGTTCCTTCTGATTGGTTGGTTTCTAATTGTTTGAGGCGATTGGCCTCAAAAAATACTGGTCGAGAAAGCGATCGCGACTGATACACCTCAGCTGCTTCTGCTCCAGACTTTAAAGCTAGTTCCAGCAACTGTTCTGCTCGTGGCTCTTGATGTATATTTTTATACTCCATACTTGTGGCTCGTTACTTGCCAATGGCTAATTGCGCTCATTACCATTAGCTCATTCCCAATTCACTTTAGGGTAAATCTATCTCCCATAACAGCCAAAATCCTGCAAAAGATTCTGCTTGTGTAGGAGACTGCACTCCCAAAAAGTGCACGCCGTTGGCTTTTTGCTTTGCTTGCTCAAAATTTTGAGCTTGGGCGAGCATCTGAGGATTTTTGATATTTGCTAAAATCCAGCTTTCTGTGGCTCCTGTTTCCAAAAGCAATCTTTTTGCTTGCGGACCGCTGTCAAATTTCAACCACGCTAAATCTAAACCAGACATCCAGGCAGCTATGGGTAATGCTCTGGGCGAGAAAATTAAAACGCCGGGAACTGGAGTTTCTGGGGCCACACCTGCTAGCTGTAGGGGGAAACCTTCGCCGAAGTCGATCTGCCATTCCGGCATATCAGTAAATTCCGAGGCTTGTAAAGTTACGAATGCTAATTTTTCTCCTTCCAGAGCGTCGGGTAAGCGTTGGGGTAAAGGTGCTTCCAGACGTACTGAAGCCTTAGTGTCTCCTTGATATCCTTTTTCCAGGGGATATACCTGTTCCATTCTTTGTTGTAGCCATTGGTTGAGTACTAAAGTGCGGCGACTGAGTTTGGCTGGGATACCGAGTTCTTGACAAGCTTTAGAAATCATGTTATTCATTTGACGACGAAAAAAGCGAATTTTAATCGGTGCTTCTCCCGTTTTGTCAATAGCCTGTTGCAAAGCAGTTCGCAACCATACTGAATTTACCTGGGTACTGGGACAATATTTAGCGTAGCGAAATAAAGAATCAACATCGGTGCGCGTATCCAAAGGGCTTTCACACACTAAAACTTCCCAAACTTTTTTCTGATTTTCGTCCCAAATAGGACGCGAGTAAAAATCGAGTTCCCAAATACTGCCCATGTTATGCCGTGAGAATTTGGCTACTTTTCTATATCTTTAATATAAGAGTCGATGGATACAGATAAGTTACTAGAACATAGGAATTGAACCACAGCGATCGCTTGTTTTGGGGTTGCTGATTTTTTGAACCACAAATACACCAATAATGTCAAAATATTCCTACTTTCGTGATTCGCGAGAACAACCATGACCATGCATTTTGCCATTCAACGCGCATTTGCCAACCGCTGCGCCCTGAAAGTAATTAGCGGTTTGAATAACTTCGATCCTGATAGCGTTGCTGCAACTGTCAAAGCCGCACACTACGGCGGTGCTAGCTTTGTTGATATTGCTGCCGATCCAACCTTAGTTAAACTAGCTAAAACCTTGACAAATTTACCTATTTGTGTATCTGCCGTGGAACCAGAAAAATTTGTCCCAGCTGTAACTGCTGGTGCAGACTTAATTGAAATCGGTAACTTCGATTCTTTCTACCTTCAAGGACGAAAGTTTGAGGCAGAAGAAGTTTTAGCACTAACTTACCAAACTCGTGCTTTGCTACCAGAAATTACTTTGTGCGTAACCGTTCCTCATATTTTGACACTAGATCGCCAGGTGCAGCTAGCAGAACAGCTGGTACTAGCTGGCGCAGATATTATTCAAACAGAAGGCGGTACCAACAGCAACCCAATTCACGCCGGCACTTTGGGATTAATTGAAAAAGCAGCTCCCAGTTTGGCTGCAGCTTACGAAATTTCCCGTGCAGTATCGGTACCGGTGTTGTGTGCTTCTGGAATTTCCAACGTTACTGCTCCTTTAGCGATCGCTGCTGGTGCTGCTGGAGTTGGTGTTGGTTCTGCTATCAACCGACTCAACACTGAAGTAGCAAAAATTGCTGCTGTTCGCAGTTTAGTAGAAGCTTTGGCAACTTTTGCAAGAGCAAGGAGTTAGTCATTGCTAGTTAGTGGTTAATTGTTTCATCCCAATTAACCATTAACTATTTTTTATCCCAAGCAATCCTTAAGACTGTAAATTACCCAATCTTGATCTTCCACAGAAAGTTCTGGGAACATGGGCAAAGATAAAACCTCTTGAGAAATTTGTTCTGCTACTGGCAATTGTCCCGGTCGATAGCCCAGACTTTTATATACAGGCTGCAAATGTAACGGACGGGGATAGTAGACCATTGTATTTACACCCCGCTCTAAAAGTTGGGCGCGAACCCAGTCGCGTTTGTTATCGAGGATGCGAATAGTATACTGATTCCAAACTCCTTGACCTCCAGCTAATTCCTTGGGTGTGATGATACCCGGTACTTGGCTGAGAAACTGCTGGTAACGGGATGCGATCGCCTGTCTTTGACGATTCCAAATATCCAAATAACGTAGCTTGATTTGCAAAATAGCCGCTTGGATGGCGTCCAAACGGCTGTTAATGCCAATCTCTTCATACACGTAGCGAGTTTTCTGACCGTGCTCCTTGAGCAAGCGCAACTTAGCAGCAATGTTGGGGTCGTTAGTAGCGATCGCTCCACCGTCACCGCAACCGCCCAGATTTTTGGTAGGATAAAAACTGAAACAACCAATATGGCCAATGCTGCCTAACTTTTGTCCGCCCCAACTAGCACCTGTAGATTGGGCGCAATCTTCAATCACGATCAAATTGTGAGCTTGAGCAATGTTCATTAACACCGTCATATCTACGGGTTGTCCGAACAGGTGAACCGGGATAATCGCCTTGGTTTTGGGGGTAATTGCTGCTTTGAGTTGCTGTAAGTCGAGATTAAACGTAGTAGCATCAATATCGACAAATACAGGCTTTGCACCTACTGCACTGATGACTTCAGATGTGGCAATAAAAGTAAAAGGCGTTGTGATCACTTCATCGCCCTTGCCAATATGAAAAGCTCTCAGTGCTAGATATAGTGCATCGGTACCGGAATTACAGGCTACACATTCTCTTACCCCTGTGTAGGCAGCAAATTGTCGCTCAAAGCTTTCTACTACTAAACCGCCAATATAACGACCAGAAGCCAGAACTTCTAACACAGCTGCACTTACTTCTGCTTGAATGGAGGCGTATTGTTGTTTAATATCAAACGCAGGGATGGAAATTTCACTTTTGCTCATGAGTTTGTATTTATGTCAAGATAGATGCCAATCCAGGGTGTTTGTTTTTACCAAATGTTAGTATTAATACACTAATTCCAGAGTTTTTACTACTGTTACTTCTGGAAGGTTAAAGTTTGCACTTGCAACCGCCAATTTTGGTCATAGTTGCGGTCGTTAATTAAAAAACTAACTGACTTTGAATTTTGCATCTGGCAATTTTGGCAAGCTCTAGATTCTCGGTATATTAGCAATTTCCGCCAAAATAATAACTGGTTGGTGGACAGTAATTAAAAGTGACCAAATAGCTGCTAGTAATCAATCAATTCAGAAATTTATGCAGGAATTTATCAAGCTAGATTTAGCAGATTTAGTCAGCGCTACCGCCTTCATAGTTATAGCTATAGGTTTATCTGCGTGGGAAAAAATTGGACTGGAGTTCAACCTAGCTTTGGCTGCTGGAAGAACGATTCTACAACTAGCAGTGTTGGGATACGCTTTGGATTTAATCTTTGCTTTTGACAATCCTGTGGCAGTTTTGGTATTTTTAGCAGTTTTATTGACGATCGCGGCGCTGGTGGCACGAAATCGCATCACTCAAAAAATACCGCAAGTTTTACCTTTAGTGTGGAGCGCGATGTTAGTCAGTACCGCTGTGACGGTAGTTTACACCAATTTCGTTATCCTTCAACCTCACCATTGGTACCAAGCGCAGTATATAATCCCTTTAGCTACAGTCGTTTTGGGCAATGCTACGAACGCAGCAGCAATCGCCGGAGAACACTTGGTCAGTACCGTTAACGCTAGCCGGTTAGAAATAGAAACTCACTTGAGTTTGGGCGCCACTCCCGACGTTGCCATCGCTCAGTATCGTCAACAAGCTATCCGTGCTGGCTTAATTCCTACGCTCCATCAAATGACGACTATCGGTATGATTTCTTTACCGCAATTTGTTGCCGGACAGCTGTTGAGCGGTATAAATCCTTTAGATGCTGTATCGTACCAAATTTTGCTCATGTTTATGATTGCTTTTACCAACTTTTTGACAGTAATTTTACTTACTAAAGGTCTGGTCCGTCAGTTTTTTAACTCTGCTGCCCAACTGATAAGGTAAAAGCAACTTGTATTTTATGAACTATTCGGAAGATGAGCGTGAATTTGATTGCCTTGCGCATCAAAAACAATTACAGCTAATTTCGCGCGATCGCTAACCGCCTCTAGTGCTTGCTGTAAACTTTGGAGATGATTTGTCACATCATTTTGCTCTCCTTGATTCCAACTGAGATTCAATACTTGTTCGTATTCTGGAGTCATCCGAACCAGGATTTCTCTGTCGGTGATGCTAAAGTCACAAACTCGCACGCTACCAAAGCAGATTTTTTCCATTTCGCTACGAATTTGCTGTAAAAAATTGGCAGCTTGTAATTTTTCTTGTGCTTGGACAAGGAAATTTGAATAAGATGATATTAAACTTTGAGCCTGGGTGTAGTACAAACTATCCTTATCAACTTGCTTGGCGATCCTTATAGCTTGTTTCCAGTAAGATACCGCAGCTGAAAAACGATTTTGTTTTTCGCTTTGTAACGCTTGCTGGGCGACGTTAACAGCTTGTTGGTAGGTTTTGGCTGCTAGCAGTTGTTTGGCAGCGCGAGCGCGGACGGCTGCTAGTTTCGGTTTATACTCTGCTAGCAACTTTTGCGCCCGTGGATACGCACAGCTGCTTTGGGGAATAGAAATCAAAATATTAACCGCCATTTGCCAATCATGCTGAATTTTTTGCAACTCCGCAACGGATTTGGCTGCAGCTTGCCGTTTGCTTGCACCATCTGCTGTATCTTTTGCTACCTGAATTTGTCGGAGCCATTTTTCTTCTACCAGCAGTTGCTGATTTAGTGCTTGTAATTTAGTGCGATAAAGAGTTAATTTTGGCTGTACGAAATGATAAAGTTCGCTATCAGGTTTAATAGCTTCCAGTGGCGCGATCGCCTGTCGCAGCTTTAGTTGTCTTGCTTTTAATTCTTCTATGCTTTGTCCTAGAGTTTGACTTTTTTGCATTGCTAAAGTTCCCGCACTAAAGGACTTGACTACCCTTTGTATCGCTTCTGATTGCTGAGAAAATTTAGTTGCTAGCATTTGCGCTTGTTGAAAGCGGGGCGACCAAGCGGGAATTTTTTGCAATTTTACACTCGCTGTCAAAAGTTGCTGCTGGATGCTTGCTAATTGTTGCCCTGAGTTTGCAGTACGCAACAGATGTGCAAAGGAGTTTTGGAAATTTTGTGCCATTTCTAATTCTTTACATTCGGATATCACGCAAGGACGAGTCAAAAAATAAATTCCTCCTCCCAGCAATACCACTGCTACTACGCAAATTCCAATTCCAACGGTTTGGATTTGTCTTTTTTGCTGAGCGTGGGTGCGATCGCTTTTTGTCTCTATTGACTCCCACTGTTTTTGTTGTGGTTGTTCCACCCCACTATCAGAGAAAAAGGACTGTTGTTGATTTTGGGAACTATAACTTTCCGTTTCCTGTTGTTTTTCCTGTACTATTTCCACAACTTCTGCTTGTGCAACCACCGTGGACTGTGGTTTTACTTGCTGGTATTGTTGCGCTTCGAAATTACTCCAGGTAAGGGAGGATTTTACATAAGGTAATTTCACTCCAGCTACTCTCAAAAAAATTTCTACCTGTTGCTTTTGGTAGCTTCCCAGTGAAGATAGTGCTTCTTCCACAACTGCAAAAATCGTATCGGGATCCACTGCTACACTTTCTGGATGTTGTACTAAGATTAGCAGGCGATCGCCTTGCAAACCGGACGGATTTTCGCTTGAGTGCGCGCACTTGACTCGCAAAAAGTCACCAGAGGGAATTTCTGCTTGCAGCTGCTGTTGCAAAATTTGCGCTAGAAATTGTAAATCTTCCTGGGGAGCTACTACTTTCATAAAACTATCCTGCTCATTTATATGGTTGGATTTTTCTTCTCTGGTTAAAGTCTTGCAATTTAAATGACCACTTTTTAACACAAATTTTTGATTTTTATTCTTTTTACCAGAGAATTTTAAATATTTCTGTAAAGATGATTCAACGCCAAAATTGCTAGTCAATATAAAATCAAAATGGGAATAATAAAAAATTTGGGATTTAAGTGCTTCTGGCGGTAAAATCCTACTTCAATATAAATTTGCTCTGGTAGTGCTAGTTATTTTTGTACTGTTTTGACTGCAGAAAGAATCTCAAATAATTGTCATCAAATCCCAATTAACGCTTGAGTAACATGGAAGTTGTAGTAGATTTGGCTGTATTTTTTCAGACATTTAACACTGCGCCTTGATTCGGGGACTTGACTTAGCATCAGGTTGCGATCGGGTAAAGAAATTTACTAAAATTACCCCTGCCCAAAGAAAAAAAAGACTTATCTTACCAGATTTGCTGAATTAGGTAGAATTAATGAGAAAAATATCTTTTATCAGTGAGCCAGTATTTGACGTGGAATAAGGGTGCACTATTCAAACGTCAGACAGCACCCTGGTAAACGAACAGAAGTGGCCAAAATTAAGGTGTGTGTCGATGGAATTATTAGAGTACCAGGTAAAAGAATGGTTTCGGGAAATAGGTATTCCTGTTTTACCTTCCCAAAAAATTCTCCATCCTACTGATTTAAAAAGACTAAAAATTAGCTACCCGATCGTACTGAAATCTCAAGTGTATGGAGGCGAACGAGCTAATGTTGGGGGCGTGAGATTTGCGGAAACAACAATAGATGCAATCGCTGCAGCGCAAAGTATTTTTAATTTGCCAATTTTGGGCGAATTACCGGAAGTATTGCTGGCTGAAGTTAAATACGATGCCGAACAGGAATTTTTCTTGGCGGTAGTTTTAGATACTGCTGTTTGCCGACCCATACTTTTGGGGTGCACGCAAGCGGATATTGATTGGGAAGAAGCTGGGGAAAAAATGCAGCATGTTGTGGTAGAACAGGAATTTTCCCCTTTTTACGCACGACGGTTGGCTATAAAAATGGGTCTGCAGGGGGCGCTCATGCTGTCAGTAAGTAGAATAGTTGAAAAAATGTATCAATTATTTCTAGAAAAAGACCTGGATTTAGTAGAAATTAATCCTTTAGGAGTCAGCAGTTCTGGTGAAGTAATGGCCCTGAACGGGAGTGTGAGCGTCAACGAGAGAGCGATCGCGCGTCATCCGGAAATTGCGGAAATGGCCGCCAAAATAGCCAACCGCCACCACAATATAGATTTCAAACCAAGCTTGGGCAACTGGGATGGAGTAGAACTCCACGGGAAAATAGGTATCCTGGGTAACGGTACAGGTTCGGTACTGTCAACGTTAGATTTACTAGTCAGCGCTGGTGGAAAACCTAGCGTATGTCTGAATTTACGTCACGGTTTTCCCACAGATACCTCCCCGACCACCTTTCGCGAGCGATTGGAAAAAGCTTTAAATATCCTCGCCAGTGACAAAAGTATCCAAGTTATACTCATTAATTTTTTGGGTAGCATTCCCCAGGTGGAAGAAGTAGCAGAAGCGATCGCCAATTTTATCTCCCACAACAAAAACGAACTCAAATCCCACCCGTCACGTTCTAACGGTAGCAAAAATCGCCGCGACGGTCACTGGCCGCGTTTGGTTGTTCGTCTTGCTGGTTCTGGGTTTGATACAGTTAAAAAATACCTAGCAACGGTCAAAACCTCCAACGATGCATCTATAGTCATCATCGAAAACTTGGATGAAGCAGTAGTAGAAGCTGTTCGTCTAGCCAAATCAACCCATCATAAAAAGTTTTGAGACCGCACCTCAGGTTGAGATTGGCGTTTGAGGCAAAATAGATAAATCTATTAAAGTTTAAAGACAGTTCACAAAAATAGACAAGCAACAACTTGTCTACCCTGAGGTTAATAATGTACCTTTTATGAACCTAACACCAGATAGCAAAGTTTTAATCCAAGGCTTTTGTGAATTTATCTCCGCAACTGATGTTGCTCAAATGATAGCTTATGGAACTAATTTGGTAGCTGGAGTCGATCCTGGAAATGGCGGACAAACAATATACAACCTGCCAGTATACGACCTGGTAGAGGAAGTAGTCGATAAATTTGGGTTGATTGACACTACGATTATCTGCGTACACCCCTATCAAGTATTGGATGCAGCTGTGGAAGCGATCGCCTCAGATATTCGCCAAATTATTATTATCTCGCCAGGGGTGCCACCATTAGATATGGTGCAATTGCTGCGGAAAGCAGAAGCAAAAGAAACCCTAGTAGTAGGCCCCAACAGCCCTGGCATTATCATACCGGGAAAAATTCTTTTGGGGATCCAACCGAGCGAATTTTATACCCCAGGTTCCGTAGGAATTATTAGTCGCAGCACTACCCTCACCTACGAAATTGCAAGAGAATTGACAAAGGCAGGTCTGGGTCAGTCACTTAGCGTCAGCATCGGTAGCGATGCTATCGTTGGTTCATCTTTTATCCAATGGCTGCAGATTCTAGATGAAGATGATAACACAGAGGTTATTGTATTGGTCGGGCAACCAGGCGGTGGTCGCGAAGAAGCAGCAGCACGTTATATAGCTGAAGCGATCGATAAACCAGTAGTCGCCTATATAGCAGGTATCAATGCGCCACCAGCTAAACATTGGCGCCAAACTGGAACTTTAGCAGCAGTGATAGGACGTCATCCAGACTTTGGTAGCGCCAAAAGCAAATTAGCTGCTTTTTCAGAATTAAAAGTTCCTGTAGCTGAGCGTCCTTCCCAAATTCCCGAATTAGTCAGACAAGTAATTAATAAAAAATAACTACTAACTAGCTGGGTAGTGCTTGTTCTACTACGTACATCCATCACCAACAAAAGTAGTAAGCACGCTTTGTACTCACTACAAACCTGGAAAGACCAGCAATTGCTAAAGCCAAAATTTACTACTCTACCTTTTTGCTAACAATGCTTTGGTAGCCGATTCTCCTGATAATCTCACTTGGCGCAGCAATTCCAAATTTAACAAAATCAAAATACTCAGTTGCACAAACAAAGCAATAAAAATTGTTGGTGTTGTAGAATCTTTGAAAGCACTCCAAGGGAAAGTAGAAAATAGCCAGAGAATAGGAGCTTTGCTAGGTTTAATTCCTAATACTGTCAACAAAATTATTGGTAAAAATATTACCATAGCAACACTAGCGATTGCCCAAAGAGAACGTTTGGGAGTTTTGAGCAACAACATCCTTTGTGCTAGGGTTGCATAAATCATCATCCAAGTAATGTAAAAAGCCACAGCTAAAATTGCCTTGTCTTGCCCAATTTTATTCAGCCAAAGGTTCCAATTTAAAATTGCGGCAACCACAATCAAAATTAAGAATGGGATAGTAGTAATTATCAAATTAATTGCCATGGCAACTACAGATGGACTTTTCTCAAACCAAATCCAATCTTGCCACCAAATATTTCGCCAAACCAATCGGGAATGAGAAATATTTTGATGTCTATATCTAGCCCAATCCAGTACTGCTTGTCTGCGAGGTGAAATCACAAAAATCAAACCCAATAAAAATACTATATTCAAAAACACTATCAAAGGAAAACTTTCTTCAAAAGAAAAGCTAATCTCGTGGAGACAATCAGGAGAATATCTATACCATTCATGGCAATATATTTTTAAATCTTGACAAGTAAATCCCCACATTATTACTTGCAAGCAAGTTGTTAGTAAATAGCTTTGACCCTTACCCAAGACCATGGCATTTGGCTTTTGGAAAATGCGCTTTAATCCCTGCCAAATCCAGTAAGTCCATAGACTGTAATTTAATAAATATACAGCCAGTACACCCAGCAAATTTCTACCTACAGGAAAATAAAAAAACTGTAGATTTTCTAAAAATAAAATTTTTTCCCGAAAAATTATAGAAGGACTTAAAAGTATCAACCAATCTATAGCACTATTTCTTAATGCTAAGTTGGTTGTCACAATCAAGAAAATTAAAACCGCACCACTACCTAAAAAGGGTTCCAAACCGTTCCAGAAAAATCTAAAAAAGCTAAACAAAAGCGCCGCGCTATAGAAGAAACAGCAACTAGCAATTAAAACGATATAAAAGCTGAAAATATGACTCCAACTCAGATGAGCAGAACGAGCTGCCCACAGGTGCAAAGGAATTGCAATTGCTATTGCCAGGTAAACTAAAATTGGCACTCCTAACATTTTGCCAATTAAGATACTTGCTTCGGATTGAGGACTAAGACGTAAAAAATTTAATGTCCCTCGATGTTCTTCTTGAGCTAAGTTATTGATTAATAAGTAAGTACCTGCAACTAATAAGGTGAAGACAAAAACAATACTGAGTGAGATGAATATATAATGCCAATGTTCTAGCCACCAAAGTTGAATATTAATTCGGTCTAGCGGACAGAATTGATTGCTGCCGTATAAATAGTTATCAATTTGTTGTTGTTGTGCATGCAGTTGTGTTAATTGTTGTGTAATTTCTGAAACTCTTTCTAGGTTCTTTGTATTCTTTAAGAAAGCTATTTCTCGGTTTAATTGGTCAATTTTTTGAGAAATTTGCTCTAATTGTTGTTGATAAACCGAATATTCTAAACAGTAAGTACCAGAAAGAGGGTATTTGTCTCCAGGAAATTCCCTTAATTGATATAAGAAAATTACTAACTGTGTCAAAAACGAGAGAAAACATGTAAGAGCCACAGGAATAACTTTGAGGCGACCTTGAATTTCTCTCATTAATTGCGGATTCCAATCACCAATTTTATCTATCAAATTGACAATCATAAATTTATTTGGATGGAACAAAGAGTAAAATTAACTTAAGATGCTTGTTTGTGACCGAGTTTGAGGAAAACCGTTTCCAAATCTTCTTGGGTGTAATGAAATTGAGTAATGGGAATATTTGCTTGGACAAGCGATCGCAATAAATTTGCACAGTCTTCCTGATTTCCCGAGAAATCAACCTTGATGGTATTTTTGGAATTTGTCACCTCCCAACTTTTGACCAAAGGATGATTTTTTAGTTCCTCCAACAATTCTTCTTGTTTTCCTAAAGTTGATATGAGAATTTGTTGGTGAGCAAGACGTTGGTACAGTTGTTCCAGCGGAGCGCTTTCTACCAGATACCCGAACTCCATAATTCCCACAGAAGTACACAATTGCTCCAAATCACTGAGAACGTGGGAGGAAATAAATATTGTCATTCCTACTTCCCGCAAGAGTTTAATAATTTCTCGAAACTGCGTCCTTGCAATGGGGTCAAGTCCGGAAACAGGTTCATCTAAAAGTAGTAAAATCGGCTCGTGAATAATTGTTCGCGCCAAGCTCAGGCGTTGTTTCATTCCCCGCGACAGGGTAGAAATTAGACAATTACGTTTGTTGGCAAGCTGAATCAGTTCTAAAACTTCATGCAAACGACGGTGGCGATGGGGTTGTTGCAGGCGATACAAACGGGCGAAATAATCCAAGTACTCCCAAACAGTAAGTTCTTCGTACAAAGGATAATTATCAGGTAAGTAACCGAGACAACGTTTGAGATGAAAGTTGTTGCGATCGCCGTGCAAGGGATGGCCAAAAATATAAATCTCACCCGCAGTTGGTTCCTCTGCTGTTGCTAACATGCGGATCAGAGTAGTCTTTCCCGCACCATTGGGACCAATTAATCCGTACACTTCACCAGCAGAAATTTCTAAATCCACTTTATTCACAGCAATATGCTTGTCAAACTGCTTGAGCAGTCCACAGGTGCGAATTGCTAGATCTTTTACCATAGCTGCTAGGGGTAGGCTGGAGTTAAAAGATAAGCTAACCCATATCAACAGCTTTTTTAACTTTGTTTCGGAAAATGTAACTTGAACTTGCGGTTGTAAATTTTTCTTCAGGTGCCATTGCTCGATATGATATTTAATCTGGCAAAAATATACTATTACCCAGTCGAAGCAAAACTATGGCACAGCAATACCGCATTACCCTACTTCCTGGCGATGGCATCGGGCCTGAAATTATGTCTGTGGCGGTAGATGTGCTTAAGGTTGTGGGGAAAAAATTCGATATTGATTTTGAATTTGAAGAAGCATTAATTGGTGGTGCAGCAATAGATGCAACAGGAGAACCCTTACCAACAGCCACTTTAGAAACATGTCGTCGCAGTGACGCAGTTTTATTGGCAGCGATAGGAGGCTATAAGTGGGATAATTTGCCTTCTCATCTGCGTCCGGAAGCAGGTTTGTTGGCGCTGAGGGCGGGTTTGGGGTTATTTGCCAATTTGCGTCCGGCAAAAATTTTTCCGCAACTAATCAATGCCTCTACCTTAAAACCAGAAGTTGTAGAAGGTGTTGACATTATGGTGGTGCGGGAACTAACTGGAGGCATTTATTTTAGTAAGCCCAAGGGAATTTTTGCTACTGAAACAGGCCAGAAACGGGGTGTAAATACCATGGCTTACACCGAATCAGAAATTGAGCGGATTGGCAGGGTAGCATTTGAAACAGCACGCCAACGTCGCGGGAAACTTTGTTCGGTAGACAAAGCAAATGTTTTAGAAGTGTCTCAGCTGTGGCGCGATCGCATGACAAAATTAGCAGCAGAATATCCAGATGTGGAGTTGAGTCACATGTATGTAGATAATGCTGCCATGCAGTTGGTGCGCGCTCCCAAACAATTTGATACCATAGTCACGGGTAACTTGTTTGGCGACATCCTCTCAGATATAGCTGCCATACTGACCGGAAGCATAGGTATGTTACCTTCTGCAAGCTTGGGAACCGAAAATCCAGGATTATTTGAACCAGTACATGGCTCTGCTCCTGATATTGCCGGGCAAGACAAAGCCAATCCCTTGGCACAAGTTTTGAGTGCTGCGATGATGCTTCGCTACGGTTTAAAACAACCACAAGCAGCGGATTTTGTAGAACAAGGAGTTTTCAAAGTTCTGCAAACAAATGCTCGCACTGGTGATATTATGTCTCCAGGAATGAAGCTTTTAGGCTGCCAAGCCATGGGTAAAGCCTTAATTGAGGTTCTA
Organism: cyanobacterium PCC 7702; assembly: GCA_000332255.1. Lineage (GTDB taxonomy): Bacteria > Cyanobacteriota > Cyanobacteriia > Cyanobacteriales > Nostocaceae > Chlorogloeopsis. The sequence goes on from KB235926.1 coordinate 2,461,549, forward strand.
GAAGCAGAAATTTATTCATGAGTAATGGCAAGATTGGCAACTATGTGTTACAAGTTTCGTATAATCTAAAAACAAAACTTAGCATACATATTCGGTAAGTAGTGTACGCTGTACGACAACCACAAACAAAATTTACCAGCTCGAAAAACCAGTCACCTCTAATCGATCCTGCCCTGATTAGAGCAGCTGGGCAAATATACTTCACATATTGTGAAGTCCATCCCGAAGTAGCTGGCCAACCTTCCGGTGTAGCGATCAATCGCATTAATCACCGAGGTAAGGTAATTTTTACCAATCAACCCGTTCTTTTACCCGAAGAATGTTTTGTGCCTTTAAATCAAATAGAATCCTATATGTATTAGCCGGGAGTTAATTGTTGGTAGTTGGTGGTTAGGAAGGGGAAAGAGTATAATTTTTTACCTAATATCCCCGCAACTAACGGAAAACTATTTATGGAGATGTGGATGTTCGTCTGGGCGAATATAATTGTTTTCGCCTTGGGCGCTTCTATTGGTAGCTTTATTAACGTTGTTGTTTACCGCCTACCAGCAGGATTGTCAATTTTATTTCCTCCTTCCCGCTGTCCCCATTGCCTCAATCAACTCCAACCCTACGATAATATCCCAGTTTTAGGCTGGTTTTTACTAAAGGGACGCTGCCGTTATTGCCGAAGCCACATTTCTCTGCGTTATCCGGTGGTGGAAGCAATAACGGGATTTTTATTTTTGGCAATTTTTGGCATTTTTTCTCTGTCTTTGCAGACCGTTGGTTATTGGGTCTTTTGCAGCTGGTTATTAACTTTATCGCTGATTGATATGGATACTATGACCTTACCCAATTCGTTAACTCAGTCAGGATTGGTGCTTGGGATGCTATTTCAAACGTTGGTTGGTTTGCTGTCAGGAAACAGGGAAGCACAGCTGGCAACTCACCTGATGACGGGAATATCAGGAGCAGTATTGGGACTGTGGCTATTTGGCGCCATTGCCACAGTTGGTTCCGTAGTCTTCGGAAAAACTGCAATGGGTGGAGGAGACGCCAAATTAGCAGCCATGATGGGAGCATGGTTGGGTTGGAAGTATTTGCTTTTAGCTGTTTTGATCGCTTGCTTCGCAGGAGCACTAGTAGGTGGTTGCGCCCAAAAATGGGGACAAAAAATACCTTTTGGTCCTTTTCTGGCGTTGGGATCGCTAATTGCAGTATTTAGCGGTGAGAAGATTTTGTATGCCTACATGCAATTATTTTTTCATTAGACTTGACAAACAATCGAACTGCTTCTATTCTTCCGCAAAGACCAATCTTCCTCTCAGAATAACTTTCACCTACACACACTAGAAAGAGGCGAACTTATGGACTGATAACTGTAAATTTCATTACTCCTAATTTGAGGAAACTTCTGTTAAGATGATGCCGTGATTGGGATGACCCGAATAATTATGGATTTTTACTCCCAGTTACAGAACCAGGATTGGAAAATAGCTATTAATGGGGAATATAGCTGTATTTTGGGATTGCTGTGGCGGCAGCTTTATCAGTACTATCTCAAGATAAAAGAATTTGGCTGCTGCCATTAGACTTGAATTAGTTTACATATTTTCGTTAAGCTGGCAACGAAGGATGCAAAAAAAGTTTGAATTCATCAAAACAAATTTTGAATTAATACCAGTCAAGGTCAGATCTTGACTTTGCGCAGACGTTACAAACACTGTCATGGTGGGGAAACCTAACTGTGTAGGTGTTAACTTGATAACGGCTCCGCAGATAACAGCAAATCAACTTGCTTTTGACATACTACTTAGCTTTAGATAAAAAACAAATGGCAAACAACGAAGAATCGCGTGGTTTAAAGTCTCTGTTTGATTGGTTTGCAAATCGACGTAAATCTGGACCGATTAGCCTGGAACGCCAAGAGCGGGAAATTGCTGACGGACTGTGGCACAAATGTCCGCAATGCGGCGTCTTAACTTATACTAAAGACCTGAAGGCAAATTTGATGGTTTGCACGGAATGCGATTATCATAATCGAGTCGATAGCGAAGAACGCATCCGCCAATTGATAGATCCCGGTACGTGGAGACCGATGGACGAGCATTTATGTCCTACAGATCCGCTGGGATTTCGCGATCGCAAAACCTACAGCGATCGCTTGCGAGAAACCCAGGAAAAAACAGGTTTAGTAGACGCGGTAAAAACAGGTTTTGGCGAAATCGATGGCTTACCCGTTGTTCTGGGCGTGATGGACTTTCGATTTATGGGTGGTAGTATGGGGTCTGTGGTGGGAGAAAAACTCACCCGCGCCATCGAGCAAGCTACTCAGAGACGGTATCCCGTGATTATCGTCTGTACTTCTGGGGGAGCAAGAATGCAAGAAGGAATGCTCTCGCTGATGCAGATGGCGAAAATTTCTGCTGCTTTACAACGCCATCACCAAGCAGGACTTTTGTATATCCCTGTTCTGACCGATCCTACCACAGGCGGCGTTACTGCTAGTTTTGCCATGCTAGGCGATATCATACTGGCAGAACCGAAAGCAACTATTGGTTTTGCAGGACGAAGAGTAATTGAGCAAACCCTCAAAGAAAAACTACCAGAGGATTTTCAAACAGCTGAAGATATGCTCAAACATGGCTTTGTAGATGAAATTGTACCCCGTACCGAACTCAAGCAAACTCTAGCACAATTAATAGCTTTGCACCAAGGTGCGATGGTCAGTACAGCTCATAACGTGGTTTTGTGGGAAAAAACAATGACTTTAAGTTCTACTGCTGCAGAATAACGGCAAAGAACGCTCTGTTACTAAACTCACACAAATACGCAAGCATTTTTCTAGGTAAGTTGGTATGAAAAATCATAACTAGTTTCTAGCTGTTAGTGAGTTAGTTTGGTTTTTCTTGCCAACTTACTTTTGCTTTCCCTCAGTCTACTTTTTACCAAATAACCACAACAGTCCTGAAAAAGCTTGTAAAAAAGATTGATTGCGCGCATCTTGTACAAACACCAGGGGTAAAAGGGCGACAAGACGAAATATGCTTGAAAGAATAAATAAACCCGTTAAGCCTCCCAAAAAGTGATTCTGGACGATGAAACCGCCCGCAATTGTCCCAAAAGCACCGCTCAAACCAGCGATCGCCGCAAAAATAGCAAAGTATATAGACTGATTTTTTAGTGGCGCCATCTCTAACTGCATGTTGTTGCTGCACAAATCAATTGCAGCTGTGGTTGCTCCCAAAAAAATGTGCAACAGCGGTAACAAAAGCCACAAGCTCAGGGAATTATGGCTAACATCCAACCATAACAAAGGGGCGATCGCAACTAAAATCCCAACCAGCAAAAGAAGAAAACGATTACCCATTCGGTCTGCTAATTTACCCCACACTATCAGCATGAACATGTTTGCTCCCGCCTGCAAGCTGCTGTAGACTGTCACCCAACTAACGTCCAGACTGAGGGTGTCTAACATGTAAAGATTGAAAAAAGGAGCGCTAAGGTTAACAGCAAACATCCACATGCCCAAGTAAAGCACAAAGATGAAAAAATTAGTTTCCTGGAGAATACTCTTCCAACAACTAATACCAGAGCCACTTTCTATAACTATTGGTTGACCAGCATTGGTGTTGGGAACCTTTTTGAAGGTAAGAATTTTCTGCTGCTGGGGATTAACATCCACTTTCAAGCACTGACAAACTAAACTTGCCAGTCCTGATAAAATGCCCCCAACCAGTACTGCTGCGTAGCCTTGGACACTTCCGCCATACCAGTTGGACACGACTACTCCCGCCAAAGGTACGCAAATTAAGTTGGTAAGGCTGATTGCACTGTTTCGCGTGCCAAAATACCGTCCCCGTAACCGACGGTGGACAAGCACGGCCATCCAACTTAACCACGATGCTCCTCCCAATCCTCCCCATAAATTGCTGCCAAAGACTATTAAAAGTGTCAAAATTACTAACTGTTGGGAATTGAGCCAATGGCAATTAAAAGCTGCAATACCAATCACCAGAATTAACCATAGCAACCGCGAAGGACCATAAATTATGAGAGAATAATGACAGCGGCTGGTAGAGCGTTCTGATAGGTAAGCACCCAAAGGTTGAATGAGATTTACAAGCATGGGAATGGAATTAAGCATCCCAAAAGCTACTGGAGTTGCATCTAACTCCACTAAAAAATTACTTAATAAAATGCCACCAGTACTCAGAGAAAAAATTCCCGCCAGCACACCATCTGCAGTTGATAATCGTAAACTTTGGCGAATGGCATGCTTGGCAGGTTTTTGGTTGGATTTGACAACTACAGCTGGAGAAAGTGTTGTCTGGACAACTGCAATCTCAGAAATTTTTTCAACTAAAGGAGAGGCGTTTTCAACAGGAACAGAAGCCATGAACTAAGCAGCTAAGCGTCAAAAAATTGCTTGTATTTACGGGGAGAGAATAAGAGGCTAAAGATTAGCAGTCTATTATCTCCTACATCATTAACTTCTGCAAATAGTTCCTCTTTGGCATAATTTTGCTCTATTTGCGGACTTATAATTTAACATTTATCAAGTGCTTTTGCACCTTGATTATTTGCTTGTAGGAGCAAAAGTTTCTGCTGTTTTTCATGCTTTTTCTTGAGATTAATCCGAGTAGTTTGAATACTAAAAAGTTATTGATTAGTGAAAAAGTCTTCGTTTCCTAACGATGAAAAGAAAATGGTTGAGATTTTTGCTATTAGTAGTGGCGATCGCACTTGTGGCGATCGGTTACCAGCACCTACGCACACTCAAAACTCCCACAACACCAGCTCCTGTCACTATCAAACTCAGTGGTTGGGGTTCGGATCCGATCGAGCAAAAATTACTCAAACAAGTACTAAAAGACTTTGAAGCCAATCATCCAACTATTCAGGTCAAGTACGAAGTTATCTCCGACCAATACATGGATGTTATCAAGACCCGCTTGATCGGAGAAGCTGCTCCTGATGTTTTCTATCTAGATGTACTGGAAGCTCCTTTTTTGATGAGTCAAAATGTCTTAGAACCCCTTGATACCTACATCACTCCGGAATTTGACTTATCTGATTTTGAAGAAAACCTCATCAGGAGCTTCACTTATAACAGCCACATCTACGGTTTGCCTAAAGATTACTCTACCTTAGCACTTTTCTATAACAAAAAAGCATTTGCTGCTGCTGGTTTAAGCAATCCTCCTGGCAATTGGGACGAATTGCGCCTTGACTCGCAAAAGTTGACCGCAGACAAAAATCAAGACGGCAGAATCGACCAATACGGCTATGGAGTCATCCCCGAATTAGCACGTCTGGCGTACGTGATTCAAGCTTTTGGAGGCGAAGTTGTGGATAAAAATGGTTATGCTGCATTTGCCTCACCAGCAGCTTTGCAAGGCTTGCAGTTAGTAATAGACCAGTATCAAAAAGATCGTACCTCTGCCCAAAAATCGGATGTGGGAACAAACTCAGGTAGCGAAATGTTCGGTCAAGGCAAGGTAGCAATGGTAATTGAAGGTAACTGGGCGCTTCCCTATCTGCAGGAAAATTTTCCCAAGTTAGAGTTTGCCACAGCAGAAGTACCGACGATCGATAATAAAAAAGGCACCATGTTGTTTACAGTTGCCTACGTGATGAACAAACAATCGCAACACAAAAATGAAGCTTGGCAGTTAATTTCTTACTTAACGAGTAAAGAAGGTATGGAAAAGTGGACAGCAACAGGCTTTGCATTGCCAACGCGCAAATCGGTAGCTCAGAAATTAGGCTATGACCGAGATCCTTTACGATCGCCATTTCTAGCAGGAGTAGATTATGCCATGCCCTGGCAAGCAGGTAAATATCCCGCAGCCATTATGAACAGTTTTGATAATCAGTTTGTCAGCGCCTTGCTAGGACAGCAACCACTACAGCAAGCTATGCAGCGAGCGCAAAAGGAAGCTAATAAGTTGATTCAGTTTATGGAGCAATAGCCACTTCAGGTGCGATCGCCCTTGAAGGAGTACCATAGATAATCATGCAAAATCCCTCCCAACAGCTAATGCTGGGGGATGAGGTGGAGGTGTACCATTGTGTATCAGTTAAAAAGGCGACAGAAAATAACCAGGTGGAACATTAGACAAGACTTACCTGGGTATTTGTTCCTGACGCCGGCAATTGTTGTCTTGGTAACTTTTGTCGTTTCACCAATTATTTGGGCTGTTTTTCTTTCTCTGCACAAAGTACAACTTCTCGGCGGTATTAAATACGAATTCATTGGTTTTCGTAACTACACCCGTTTAATCGCAGATGAACGAGTTTGGATTGCCCTGAAAAATACAGCAGAGTACGTTGCCATTGTAGTACCAACCCAAACAATCTTGGCGTTAGTTCTCGCTGTTATCCTCAACTCTGGCGTCCGTGGAAAAAACTGGTGGCGCATTCTTTATTTTTTGCCCACAGTCACTTCTTCGGCAGTTCTAACGCTGATTTTTATGTGGATTTATAACATTAACGGACTGCTCAACAATGTTCTCGCTTTTCTAGGATTACCTACCTACAACTGGTTGGGCGATCCAGCCGTTGCCCTAAAAGGCATTATGATTATGAATATTTGGTCGACCGCACCATTTTACATGGTTATTTACCTAGCAGCGTTACAGGATATTCCTCAAACTCTCTACGAAGCTGCAGAATTGGATGGTGCTAACAGCTGGCAAAAGTTTATATACATTACCATTCCCATCCTCAAACCCGTTACTTTCTTTGTAGTGGCGATGGGAATCATCGGTACATTTCAGTTATTCGATCAATCCTATATTTTTTCTGGCGGTACGGGCGGACCTAACAATGCCACTCTCACCATAGTTTTACTAATATACCAAGCCGTGTTTCGCAACCTGCAGATGGGATACGGAGCTGCTATTGCCTTTGTGCTTGCACTCGTTATCATCTCCGTAACTTTAATGGAGCGACAATTATTCGGAGGTAAAAGAATGTGACGAAATTCAATGGTGGAGTCTGGGCGTTAAAAGTGCTGCTGTACGCAATATTAACGCTATATGCAATTATCACTCTTATTCCCTTTGTCTGGGCGCTTTGTGCATCCTTTAAACCTTTGTCTGAAATTGTTAGCGCTGAACCTAGCTTTTTACCCAAGAACTTTACTTTTGACAATTACAAGCAAATCTTTGTGCAAGAACCATTGTTTCTGCGCTGGTTGTTTAACAGTGTGATTATCGCCGTTAGCGTCACTGTTTTAAACTTACTTTTCAACTCCATGGCAGGTTACGCTCTTGCCAGACTGCGCTTTCGAGGTAGAAACTTTTGGTTTTTGCTGATTTTGGCAGTTTTAGCAGTACCAGCCCAGATCACCCTCATTCCAACCTTTTTAATTTTAAAATTATTCGGCTGGCTCAATTCATACCAAGGCATGATTGTTCCTAGCATGGTCAATGCTACCTTTATCTTTATGATGCGGCAGTTTTTCGTTAATTTTCCCAAGGAACTGGAAGAAGCTGCTGCCATTGATGGTTTGACTCCGTTCGGAATTTTCTGGCGTATAGTTTTACCTTTGGCAAAACCAGCGCTAGCAGCACAAGCTGTTTTTGTGTTTATGGGTAGTTGGAATAATTTCTTGTTACCTGTGGTGATTTTGTTCGACCCGGAAATGTTTACCCTTCCTTTAGGTCTGAATTCTTTTAAAGGTCAATACATCAGTTATTGGAACTATATAATGGCAGCTTCCATGGTCTTTACTTTGCCAGCATTAGCTATTTATGCTTTCTTCAATCGCTATTTCATCCAAAATGTTACCTTTACTGGAGGAAAGGGGTAGATTTGGTTAACGGCAGAAGTTTTTCTGCAAAAATAGAGTGAAAGTACATCGAAGATACTTTAGCTGCTTTTGTACCGCGAACAAAAGGCACAATATCGGACAATAGGACTTTCGTCACGCCAACACCCAACACGCAGTCAGCTTGAGGAAGAAAAGGTGTCAACGGTGAAAAGACGGTCTGGATGGATTTATGCAGCGATCGCTAGAAACTTTTCTTGTTTGTCTGTTCATTCAGCTTTCCAAAAGTAGTTGGGACGACAAATTGCCCTCTTAACGTGATATTTGTATAACAGCGACTCAATGTGTATCTGTTAGTTAACAAGCTGTATGCGCGGTGCAGACGTATCAATCGTAAAGATAGCATCAGACTGCAGAACTTCTGTAGCCAAAACGCTGTCTCGACGCAAACCACTGGGAATTTTGCCTATAACAACCACAAACGTTTGGCGTTGGAGGATACAAACAAAGGCAATCATCTCCCATATTTTGTCCGAAATATGCCCAAACGTTACTTGCGAATATCTAGTAACAAAAACTCAATAGTTTTGTCGCACTCAGCAGTTAACAACAGAATATATAGGATCGCTATTTTAGCTGTGTTGAGCGTCAAAATCTTTAAGGGGAAAGATGTTTAGAAGATTATTTGGCATTTTTGTGGCTACTGTACTACTCACGTTTCAATTTGTCGTCGGTGACGCATGGGGCGTAGAACTAGATGAAGCTACCCGCACTGTACCGCTAAACGATAAAGGAGATACCATTGTACTCAGCCTCAAACAAGTCCAAAAGGGTAAACGCCTATTTAACAATATTTGCTCCCAGTGTCATCCTGGTGGTATTACTAAAACAAACCAAAATGTCGGACTCGATCCTCAAGCCCTAGCTGGTGCTACACCACCTCGTAATAATATTGAGGCCTTGGTAGACTACATGAAAAACCCCACCACCTACGATGGGGAAGAGGAAATTGCAGAGCTGCATCCTAGCATCAAGAGCGCTGATATCTTCCCAGAAATGAGAAATCTCTCTGACGAAGACTTAAAGGCGATCGCTGGCCATATCCTCCTACAACCCAAAATTCAAGGTGAAAAATGGGGCGGTGGTAAAGTTTACTACTAAAACAACATCGCTACGTAGTGATTGAAATTAAGTCATTAGTCCATTCGCCTACCAAGGACTAATGGCTTACCTGACAATTGCTAAGCACAATGGCTTCTTTGCCCCCAAATTCTCTGGGTATATTGCTAATTGATGGAATTTTTGCTATCTACTGCCAGCTGGCTGCAAAAAAACTCGCATCTACGACATATTGTCATATTTAGGCTTCATTTTATCTAAAATAAATAAGGGAAAATAAAACCTTTTGTTAGGAGAAAGCCATGAAATCAATTGCTGCAAGTCTGCGGCAGTGGAGTTTGATTGTGTTCACAATTGTCTTAGTAATTGGTAGCTTTGCTATCTTCACTCCCAACGCCGCAGCGGAAACCTATACTGTCAAGCTAGGTAGCGACAAAGGAATGCTCGCCTTTGAACCATCAAAATTGACAGTTAAGCCGGGAGATACAATCAAATGGGTAAATAATAAAGTTCCTCCCCACAACGTTGTCTTTGACCCTGCTCTATCCAAAAGCGCGGACTTGGCTAAATCTTTGTCTCACAAACAGTTGTTGATGAGTCCCGGTCAAGCTTTTGAAACCAAAATTCCCGAAAACGCTGCTAAGGGTGAATATACCTTCTACTGCGAACCTCACCGCGGTGCAGGTATGGTTGGCAAACTCGTGATCGAGTAACTGGACACGATTTTCAAAGACTAAGATTTTCCCTGGCTGCAAGGATAACTTGCCTGTTTTTTGAGCATTGTGTTCTACTGAGTCGGTGACGAGTCTTCCATGGCCCGGAATTGTTAGTACAGAGGTGGTAAAATTGGGCGTGGACTCGTCACCAGCAATTGGCATTTTTGTTTTGAAGAGCAATCATTTATCTGCAAAATCGGCAGAGTCCGCCTATAAGCCAACGTAACTCCTGGAAAAATGCTTTTAGCAGAGCAATAAACGTTATTTTTTTTGTTGCTAGTAGCTTGTAGGGAGGAGAATCCCTTGAAAAGATTTTTATTAATACCGCTATTGGCGATCGCATTATTTAGTTTCCCACTCCCAAGTCCAGCACTGGCAACAGATGTATCCAACGCTGCTAAAATCTTTAATTCTAACTGTGCTTCTTGTCACATAGGTGGCAATAATGTCTTGATTGCTGAGAAAACCTTGAAAAAGGAAGCTTTGCAGAAATATCTAGAGAACTATAATTCCAATTCCTTGGAAGCAATCATTCACCAAATCGAAAACGGTAAAAATGCAATGCCTGCTTTTAAAGATAAATTAAGCGCCCAAGAAATTTATGAGGTAGCAGCTTATGTTTATCAAAAAGCAGAACAAGGTTGGTAGGATAGCAACAAAGATTGGGGACTGGGAGGAAAAAACCCTGTCCCGAATCCCTGTTTTCTAGTTTTGATTTCTACTGTTTTTGATTTGACGCAATTTCTCAACTAGATTTTGACTCGGTTGTTCTGCAGGTTGCTGCTGCTGATTTTGGTTTTCTTTTTGCTCAGCTGTAGGTTTGGTAGTAACCGGGGATGAAGGATTAACTTTTACCGGTTGCCACGGGGGTGATTGTTGATTGGTGGTTGCTTGGGTAGTAGTAGCAGGAGATGGAGGATTAACTTTTACCGGTTGCCATTGTGGTGGTAATGGTTTAGCCGATAAATTTTCCTGGGGCGATCGCACTGGCTGTTTTCTGTCTCCTTGTGGATTAGATACAGGTTGCGTTTTCTTAAGTTGCAAAGGTGGTAGTTCTTGAGGAACTAAAGAAGGCGATTTTGGTACATTACTAGCTGCAGTAGTGTTGTTGGTGGGGTTAAAAGACAAACTAAACGGGTAGTATTTCGGCCTTCCGTTTGCTTGCACCGGTTTTTTTTGGAAATAGTCTCTAAAAAATTCTCTAGCCGCTGTTTTTAGTTCCGATGAAACAGAATTATCTAAAAATTCAATTGTTTCAACTTTTCCTTCACTGTCTACAACTAAACCACCTTCGATTTTTCCTGTCTGTGGTTTTTGAGTATTAATAGTTTCGGATATGGGTTGTTTGGTTTCTATGTTGGGATATTGCTGCCTAACTTTTTGAAACTGTTCTGAAAATGTAGTAGTTTTTGCGATTAACTGCTGTGTTGTTGGAGACTTAGAAATTGTCGGTGTTCCCGAAGGCAACTCCGACCCCGACGGCGTGGGTATTGACTGTTGCTGCTGCCATGGCGGCAAACTCGTATCTGCCAATGCCAGTTTATCTCCCACTTGAGGAGTTGGAGCAATAGGAGCCACGAATTCCTGCACCTGCTGACTAGCTGAAGGAGAATTTGTAGCACTAGAAGGAACAGCAGGAAGATTGGCAGTTATATCCACTGGAATTTTAGCAGCTTGAAGCTCCGGCAAGTTTCCAGCTAAAGGCGTCGGCGAAGATGGGCTGTTTGAGGGTAGAGATTGGGGCACTCCCAGGGCGATTTTTTCCCTGTAATTAGGAATTTCTCTGTCATTGACACGAGGAAGTGATGGAATGGAATTTTCCTTAAAGTTTAAATTTTTTGATTCCAGTTTTAGATCTCTTTCTTGAGGTATGCGAGTATATTGGTTTTTGGGCAAGGAAACGATGTTAAGGCTGTCGGAAGATAAAGGTGGTTCTACAAGATGTTCTGATGGCTGCGCAGGTAAAACAATCGGTTTTTTGCCAAAGGTCAAACTAGGGGGAACTTGGGGAACCAGAGGAAGTTGGGGTGGTTGTGCTTGTGGTGGCTGCTTATTACTTTCAGGCTTACTGACACTTTGTGGCAAACGATTTTGTTCTGCTTGGCTCAGTGTCACAAGTCCAACAGTTTTCGGTGAAGTTGTTTCTTTAGGTTTCGATTCTATCGGTACCAACGGTAAGAGGAACGCAATTGCACCGTGGATACCAACAGAGGCTAGAACAGCTATCCCGGTTGGCTGGCTTAGGAATTCTGGTACGTTTTTCAGTATGGAGACGTATGACATAATTATTTATCGTTCACTCGGCTTGGTTGCTGTTAATTACCAATTGTATTTTTTAGACTCTATAAAGATCCGGTAATTGCGTTCTTTTACCAATCATAACTTCCTGCCATGAAACTCCAAACAGGAAAATTGCCAACGGAACCAGTGATTATTTTTTTAAATAGGTTTATTTTACTCAAAAATGGGAGCGACTAAAGCTCTCGTTGCAAAGAATTTATTTTTGATTACTCAGCTTTTTCCACAGCGAGAAATCAGACAGTTTTCGCTGGAAACAGAACCTGGTTAAGTAAGTAAAAATAATTAACTAAAGTAGATTTTTATACAAATAATTTGAGCAAAAAGTTCCTTCCAAGTAACTTTTTACCGTGTTTGTTGTGGGTTAATACCAAATTTTGTCTTTTAGCAGTGATAGCAATTTATTTGCTGGTTAGTATTGAGCAATTTATTACTTTTCGCGAAGCGTGCCGGATGGCATCGCAATATTTAGCAATCACTTTGAGCGTAATTATAATAGCCTGCCATTTTCAGTTTAGCTTGTATTTGAGCTAGGAACACTGCTTGTAAATAAGCTTTCCAAGTAATTAATCTTGAATGTTACAGTAAATTACGTATAGGTTGCTAGCAAACTTAAAATCTAAAATTCCAAATTGCAAATGCCATTACCAACAGTTATTATGCCCGGATATTTAGAAAGCGCGATCGTTTATTATCCGCTACAAAAATATTTGCAAAATTTTGGTTTTCCAACAGTAACTGTTCCACTGTGGCGACGTGATTAGTTGGTCACCTTAGGAGGTAGACCGGTAAAGTCTATTTGACAGCAACTAAATTGCACGCTCAGGCAACTGCTGCAACAACACAATGCTTCACAAATGAATTTGGTTGCTCACTCTGCAGGAGGCTGGATATCTCGGTCAAGTTCAAGGGTCTGTTTGGAACGCTCATCCTTTGATTGCTGCTTTGATTACTCTGGGGACGCCAAATTTTAGTCGAGAACGCTGGACAGGCTGGAATTTAAATTTTGTTAATAATAATTAACCTGGAGCATTTTACAAAAATGTTCGTTATTTTTGCGTAGCTGGAAAAACGATTTTTGGTGAAAAGGGACGGGAAGTTGGCTAGCTTACAGTAGCTATCAGTTAACCTGCGGTAAAGGTAACACCTGGGGAGACAGAATTACTCCTGTTGAGGTTGCTCATTTAGAAGGAGCGGAAAATATTGTCATCGTTCGCGGAGCGTGACGGATGGCATTAGGTGTGAGACATTCTCTCAGAAGCTCTGGAATTTGGTATGGTTCTCCAGAAGCTTTAAAAAACTGGGTGCATTATTTAGCTTCAGGAAAGATATGTGCGACGTTTTAACAATTCTTAGCTAAACTTGTAATAAAAATATATATTTGGCGAAAGAGCGGTGAGGTATGCAAAACACCGAGTTCGATAGGGTAATGCTGCGAGTGGCAACAATACTTTCAGTGGTAATTTTGACGCTATCACTGATTGCCGCTTCCAGCGGAATTTTACTATCTTTTTACTACGAGCCTGCTGCAGGAAGGGCTTACCAGTCACTGAGAACGATCGCCCAACAAGTACCGTATGGCTGGTTATTTCTTAAAGCTCACAACATAGCTGGAAATGCAGTAATTGCGATCGCCCTGATTCAAATCGTGGTGATATTTCTAAGCAGACAATTTCGCCCGAGTTGGTTAAGCGCTTGGATAAGCGGAATTTTATTTACCTTAACGGTGATGGGCTTGTCGTGGACAGCAATGATTTTAAGCTGGGATCAAGAAGGTTTTTGGCGCTTTAGCATCGAATTGGGAACCGTGGAAGCAATTCCTGTCATTGGTTCGCAATTGCGGGAAATTCTCACTGGCGGTGGCGCCATCAGCACCCTCACCGTTCAACGTCTTTACACGCTCCACAGTTACATTCTCTCCCTAGCTGCAGTTATTATTTCTGTAATACATTTGTTAAGTCTACTGTGGCAGGAAAAAAATACTCCAGCAACTAATTGTTCGCCAAAGTTAAATCAAGGTGCAGGAGCATCACTGGCAGAAAATTGAGATAACCTCGCCATGGGAATTTCCTCGACTTCTGGTAGTTTTTCCAACGAAAGTTGAGTAGACTGGCTAGCACCCGATAGTCGTTTTAAAAGACTGGGTCTGGGATCGTGTAACAAGTAGATAATGCGATCGCCCACTTGCCAAGTTTCATCTGCAGCCATAATCTGCAACTTCTCATCCCTTTCTAAAAACAGCGGTACCAACTCCCCTGTACGCATTAATGCTTGCAATTGTGCTTTTTGCAAAGAAAAACCAGGCTCCTTTAAAGTTGTCATTCCTAACTTTACTTGTCCATCATTTAAGTACTGATTCCAAGTTTTAATTTGCAAATCTGGCACAAAAGCTTGGCTGACTTTGGGATTACTACTGGAATTATGAGATTTCGGATCGCGGGGAAAAACTGCCAACACGCGTGGGGGGTGAAATTCCTCTGCAGCTCGTTGCGCCAAAACAAAATTTACCTCGCCGTTTTTGGTCATGGCCAGAAAAGTTCCCATGGAAGCCAGTCCTGCCTTTTCTAAAACATTAGCATCCAAAGCACTGCTAGTTAATACCTGAAGATTTTGTGCTTGAGCCAGCTGACTTGCTTGAGTGTCGGTATCAATCATCACTACTGGTTCTCCCCGTTCTTGCAACAGGCGAGCAACTAAAATACTCAAAGGATTGCAACCAACAATAACTGCTCCTGTGGCTTGTTTGGAGGTGATTTGCAACCATCTGGCAACCCAACCAGCTGTTAGCCCTTGACAGAATACTGTCATGATAATTGTTAGAAAAACCAAAGCCTTAATGGCATCACCACCGTTAATACCGTGCTGTGTCAGCAGAATTGCAAACAAAGAAGCCACAGAAGCAGAAACAATTCCCCGAGGTGCTACCCAGCTTAAAAAAAGCTTTTGTCGCCAGTTCAGGTCACTATTCCACGTACACAATAGAATATTAATCGGACGAACTACAAACATTAAAGCTAAAACAGTAAATACACTTCCCCAACCCAAGGCAAACACGCTGGCGATGGATAAGTCTGCTGCTAGCAATATAAACAGCACTGAGACGCAGAAAATAGTCAGCTGACCTTTAAAGTGTCGCAGCAATCGTTCTTCGGGCACGGAAGCAGCTCCAAACACTAGTCCCGCTACTACAGTTGCCATTAATCCTGATTCGCTGCGAATTACCTGTCCTAATGCAAATAAACCCCACAAACTAGCTAAAACAAATAAATTTTTTAACTCAAAAGAAAGAAAATTGGTACGCTTGCAAATCAAAGCCATTAGCCAACCACCTGCTGCGCCAATAGCTCCCCCCACACTCAAGCGCATGAATACACTGCTGATGGCAACTACTGGATCGGGATTATCGTTTAATATCGTGTTCAAAACCACAACGGCAAGGATGGCTCCGACTGGGTCGATTAAAACCCCTTCTCCTTCCAAAAGTGTAGCAACTTGACGCTCCACGTTAATTTGCTTGAGCAACGGACTAATCACAGTAGGTCCTGTAACCACGACTAAGGAAGCGTACAGAAGGGCGATCGGCCAAGGAAATTCTGCTAGCCAATGAGCTGCCATACTGCCACCGAGTAAAGTAATTAGGGTTCCCAAGGTGACGAGTAGTTGCAAAGAAGTAGAAACTTTGTTTAACTCTCGCAGTTCTAAATTCAGACCGCCCTCAAACAAAATTATTGCCGTTCCTAAGGCAACAATCACTTCCAGTCCTGTACCGAGCAACTGTGGATGCAGTACTCCCACAGCGTCAGGCCCGAGCAAGATACCAAATAGCAATAAAAATACGATGCTGGGTACCCGCAGATATGCTGCCAGTACTTGAGCGCTAATGCCTGCAAAAACGGCGAGCACTATTTGCAGGGTAATTTCAAAAGATTCTTCCATGTCGGAGATTTTGAGTACTGTTTTTCAAAATCTTTTGTAAAGAATTGTAAAATTTACTAGCACAGGCGGCAATGTCTCCTTTGCCACTATTTGTTAGTTTCATAAATTCCCTCATACTGAGTTTCGTATCTGACAATGCTTTTTTCGCAGGTACCCTAATGTCTTAAATATATAGGGGTGAAAGCCAAAGAAGTGTTCCCAAAAGTGTATTTTTTTAAGCATTTGCTTTTTTTGACTTTTACTTTCACCCAGTTTAGCCGTTGCCGCCATATTTTGTGAAATACTCCTTGGCGAAACCTGTTGACATCTACAGTAAAAACCGTTAAATTTATAAAAGTGTGAAGTGCGCCCCCATCGTCTAGAGGCCTAGGACACCTCCCTTTCACGGAGGTAACGGGGATTCGAATTCCCCTGGGGGTATGTATAAATCTTGAAATAACATCCCAGAAGAGGTCTTTGCTGGTAGTATTGCTCGCAAACCAAAGCAACTTCCTTATTTCTTAACCGCTACATAATCCTACTTTTTCATGCGCCAAGATAGAATACAGAAATCTATCCCTTAACAAAGAAGAAAAAAGGCGCAACCGCTCAGTCAAACGGGTACGGATGACAAAAATGATACAACTCAAAGACGCGGTCAAATCGATTTTACCAAAACCCTTAGTCAAGACAGTTCAAAATCTTCGATACGAAGCTTCTATCCGCAGGTTGCGCGGTTTAGATTTCCACTTGAATTTTCCAGACCGATTTATACTAGAAGATATTATTATTCCCTACTTTGTCAATCGCAGCGAATTTCACAAGATTTTGTTTGTTGGCTGTGAGTGGTATACAAAACCTTACAAAAAATACTTTAAAAATAAAGAATATTGGACAATAGAAATCGAGCCCCAAAAAGCTAAATACGGCTCAAAGCAGCATCATATCACAGATGCACTGCAAAACCTCAGCTTGCACGTAGCAGAGAATTATTTTGATTTAATAATTTTCACCGGAGTGTTCGGACACGGCATTAATAGGAAGGAAGATACAGAACAAGCATTTGCTCAGTGTTTTCAATGTTTGCGTGCTGGGGGAATTTTAGTTTTTGGCTGGGATGACAAACCAGAGTACAAGCCTTTTCCCGTACTAGAAGAATGCGAGAATTTAAAGAAATTTGCACCTTATTTCTTTCCACCCCTCGCCACAGCAAATTATATAGTTAAAGATTGTCCCTTCGGACACAGGTTTGATTTTTATATCAAACCAAATTGATAGCAAGTATCTCTTGCTTTGTAATGGTAACAAAAAAACTCCCGATCCTTGGGATCGAGAGTGGTAAGCTTAATTGAGAGAGCTATCATGATTACTTGGTGGCAGCGCCTTGTGGGCCTTGTTTAGCAAGTTTTTCTTGAATTCTTTGCTTAGCAGCTTTGAATTGTGTGGCCAATTGCTCGGTTTGCTCAGTGCTGAGGTTGTTGCGAATAGCAGCGAACATCGTGCTTTCTTCTTGACGAACGTGGTCGCCAACAGCATCCATCAGTTGTCTGATTTTATCTTTGAACTGAGAAGAGGAAGGACTGATCGCCTTGATTTGCTCTAATTCCTGCTTCATCTGCGCTTGTTCGTCATACAATTCTTGAGTATCTGCTTCACCGTAGAAGGGACGTACTCTTGGGTAGACGACTTCTTCTTCTGCTTCTGCATGAGCAGTGAGGTCTTTGTAGATTTGACCGAAGTATTCTTGAATCTTTTGCGGGTCGTTGCTGGCCAGTAATTCAGTAAATAGAGTATTTACTTTACTGTGATCCAGGCGAATTAGATCCTGGATGTTCATATCGCTTTTATCAGTAGTTTGGGTAACAGCACTACCGAAAACTCCACTCAATGCGGCCATAGCATCTTGGACACGTCCCCAGATACCTTGATCTGGTTCTTGTCCAGTTAATTCGCGAACACCCAAAATTTCCAGAATACCCTTGAGCTGCTCTTGGTGAGCGCGGTTTTCGAAGTTGACGGTGTTCAAGGGTCCGATCGCCAAGAGTACATCAGCGCCGACTTTTTGAGCAGCTTTGTGAATTGTCAAACCGGACATGACCTGCTGGTGTTTGAGCAACTCATGTTGGAAGACTTTTTCATACAAGCTCAGCTCTGAGCTTTGCATCAATTGTCCCAGCTTTTGTACTATTTCTTTAGCATTTTTGCTGGGCTCAGCTTGAATACCGTACTGTACATTTACGGTTTCTATAATGCCCAGATTTTTGTTGTCATCATCGAGCATCTTCTGAATGCGATCGCGAATTTCGGAATCAGAAATTTCTCTTAAAAGATGCTGCTCATTTTCAATCAGCAATTTTTGAATTTCTTTCATTTCTGCCAATTTTCTAGCAATGGCAGTGCGCTTGGTATCGTCTAAAGTCGTTACCATGTTTAGTTCTCCCCTAAAAAACCGTGTTGCTTGTATTCTTAACAATTTCAAGGTTGGCACATTGTTTCAGAGTGCTCCATCTTTCTTTTGAGCGATAACCCTGGAACCTGAGATATAAAAATTTCAACTTTCAGGATAATTTCTACAAGCAAGTAGCATTTATACTTTTAGACAGATAACTTCTATAACTACACTCCACCGCCAGGTAGATAAATTTTGATTTTTGCTTTTCTAAATTGACTGCAGAGCAGTCAAATAGCAGGAGATTCGTCGTAATGTCTAAAAGTTCTGGACTAGGAGAACAAGCGCACAAACATGGTGCAGAAATAGGTTTATCTAGCCAGTTAGATGCAGTAGAAAATTCAGATGTCAACATCAAAGCTGAACTGCTGAATCTAGTTCAGGGACAGGTAGAAGTTACCTCCATCAGGGGGGAGGTTTGGTAATGTAGCAAGACCTGCAGGCGAAAGAACTAGAAATGGATATTAATGCAGTACTCTGCGTGAGTCAAAACTGACAAACAGTAACTTTAGAAAATGTCGAAGCTCCCAACGACCAACAAACATCACTAGAAGTAATAAAAGCTTTAGTAGATGCTACTAGCAAAATCTTAGATTTGAAGAATTTTCAACTGTAAGGAATGAACTTGCGGTACTTAAATTTAGAAGTAGAACCAGGAAAACTGCAAGCTGGCGTCGCACGATTTACTTTGTCTTAATTTATGCTGTTGACTGTGTTGAAATTAAAATTTTTGATTAACAACAAAAGGAGTAGAAATTATGGAAACTCAACAAAGAAAAACGACTCCTTATCCTAACATTCCTGCTTTTTTGGAAAGCGACGATAGAGAATTTCGCGATACCGGAGTACCCAGTACAGTGGCGATTGCAGGTCATCCCATCCATCCGATCTTGGTGCAATTTCCGATTTCATTTCTGGTGGGAGCGCTATTAACTGATGTTACTTTCTGGATAACTGACGATACGTTCTGGGGACGAGCTTCTTTTTGGCTCATACTTGCGGGTTTGGTAGGAGGTATCGCCGCAGCTTTGACGGGTATTCTCGACTTTTTAAGAATCGGACGAGTTCGCAAACGCACCGCAGGTTGGGCGCACTTGATTCTCAATGTTACTGCTTTGGTACTAGCAGCTGTTAACTTAGTTTGGCGCTGGAAGAATCCTATTGCAGCTATACTACCCTGGGGAATTGCGCTTTCAGCGATCGTCGCGTCTGTTCTGGGTGTTTCTGGTTGGTATGGTGGCGAATTGGTGTACAGACATAAAATATCTGTAATTGGCGATGGTAATCCCGACGGTCCCTAGCAAGATAAGAATTTCATCTTTTCAGCGCCGGACTCTGGATGTGTGTTGATGCTATTACCTAGTACTGGTGTTCAATCTCAACAGCGATGGGATCGTCGTGAAGTGCAATAATTCAAGAAAAAGGATGGCAAGGTGAGTGCTTGGACATTAACTAATCTAGGTAGGTGCACGCAAAAGCGGATTTTCATTTACCGCTTGAGAGCCTTCATTGACAATGCTATCCGCTTTAATTTCTCGTTCACTTCTAAGACTCGCACCTTGACCAGTTGTCCCACCTTGACAACTTTTTTAGGGTCGTCTACGTATCTGTCTGCAAGTTGGGATATGTGTACCAGACCATCTTGATGAACGCCAATATCGACAAAAGCCCCAAAATTGGCTACATTTGTTACTACTCCCTCTAATTCCATTCCCACTTTCAAGTCAGAAATTTCTTTGATTGTTGGTTGGAAGGTGGCATACTTAAATTCCGCGCGGGGATCTCTACCTGGTTTTTCCAATTCTTTGAGAATATCGCGCAACGTTGGTTCACCGATAGTAGCGGTGACGTATTTTTTCAGGTCTGCTGGTTTGAGTTTGGCAGCAATTTGCGTTACTTGTTGTAAGGGTATGTTTAAGTCTGCAGCGATCGCTTCTACTATCCCGTAACTTTCCGGATGCACGGCGGTATTATCTAAGGGATGGCTACCGTTGCGAATCCGCAGAAAACCCGCCGCCTGCTCAAAGGTTTTCGGTCCCAATTTCGGAACTTTCAGTAATTGTTGGCGATTTTGAAACGCTCCATTTTGGTTGCGATATGTAATTATATTATTGGCGATCGCAGGTGTGATTCCAGAAACAAAGGTTAAAAGTTCTTTAGAAGCAGTGTTCAAATCTACACCCACGTAATTAACGCAACTTTCTACAGTTTCATTCAGTTTCTTCTGCAACAGCTTTTGGTCTACATCGTGTTGGTATTGTCCCACACCGATAGATTTGGGATCGATTTTGACTAATTCTGCTAGAGGATCTTGCAAGCGACGACCGATACTGATTGCTCCGCGTACGGTCACGTCTAAGTCGGGAAATTCCTCTGCTGCTGCTTTGCTGGCGCTGTATACGGATGCTCCTGACTCGTTAACTATGACTTTAATTGGTTTGCGATCCAAAGTTTGCAGTACTTCTTGTACAAACTCATCTGTTTCCCGAGAAGCAGTACCGTTACCGATGGCAATTAATTCTATTTTGTGCTTCGCAATCAGATTTTGCAGGGTTTGTGCAGCTTGAGTACGTTGTTCTAGTCCTTGGTGCGGAAATATAGCTTGATATTCTAAAAATTTTCCCGTGCGATCGACAATAGCTACTTTACAACCAGTTCTAAACCCCGGATCGATCGCCATTGTCGGTTTCATTCCCGCAGGTGGAAAAAGCAGCAACTCCCGCAAATTCACTTCAAATGTCTTGATAGATTCTATGTCTGCGTGCAGTTTTTTAGCAGCAATTACTTCGCTGATTAAAGAAGGTTTCATCAAGCGATGAAATGTATCTTTGAGCATTTCTCGATAAAAGTTGCTCACAGAAGGATGTTTGCAGTGAATTTCTTGCGACTGTAAATAGGAAAGCACCACATCTTCGTCAAAAGCAATATCAAAACTCAATACTTTCTCTTTTTCACCACGACACAGCGCCAGCATGTTGTGAGGTGCGATGTTTTTCACCTTCACCTGATAGTGACGGTACATCTCAAATTTTGTCGTTCCCGGAGGATATTCATCTTTAATGCGGGAGACAAATATTCCTTCTTCTAAAAGATATTCTCTGATATATGTCCGTAAATGTGCTTTTTCTGCCACTTCTTCCCCAAGAATACTAGCAGCACCCTTTAATGCTTCCTCTAAGGTTGTGATTTGCTTTTGTTCAGATACGTACTTGAGTGCTTCTGCTTCTAAAGATAGGGGTGCAGCATTTTTAGTGTTGAGCGATTTAATGAATTCTGCTAGCGGTTCTAGTCCTTTTTCTTTAGCAATGGTGGCGCGAGTGCGGCGCTTGGGGCGGTAAGGTAGATATAGATCCTCTAGTTCTTTTTTTTGCAAGCAAGCTTCGATTTTGGCTTGCAGTTGTTCAGTAAGTTTGCCTTGCTCGGCGATCGCCTTTAAAATCACTACTTTGCGTTCTTCTAGTTCTTTTAAGTAATCATATCTATCTGCTAGTTGACGTAGTTGAATTTCGTTCATTTCTCCGGTACGCTCTTTACGATACCGTGCAATGAAGGGGATAGTTGCACCCTCCGCTAAAAGTTCCAGCGCGTTTTCCACTTGGTAGGGTTTGAGGTTCAATTCAGCAGCTAACAGTTGGGGAATGTTCAGCATCGGACCTTAAGTTAGAAAAGCTGTTCAGTCAAGATAGTACTAAAGTAAGACGCTAATAATTTACTAAACGATGTTGGCTTTTGGAGAGGCACAATGTTAAGCTAATATATCGGACACATTCTGAAATCTTAATTAATTATACTGTTGTTATTTTCCATAGCCTGTAAATAGGACGAAGGGAAGTGTAAATCTCAACACGTTTTGCCAGTAGCTTGGCTATAGCTTCTGGTTTTTTGTTCAGGGGTGAAGAAAAATGCCTTTGTTGTTTATAATTCCACTTTTGGCTGGTTTAATAGCTGGCTACATTTTTAAAACAAGTACCGATGAAATCGGACAGCTTACAGGCGTGGTCGCAGCTATTAGCTTGATTCTGAGTTTGGTTTTAGCACCTTGGCAGCTGCAGGTTTTGATATTGATCGTGGTTTTAGCTAGTACCCAAAAACTATTAGTACAAAACGAGTACCAGTCAAAGTTAAAGAAAAATTATCAAAAGCAGGATTTCGGTAGCAATAATAGTAAAATTCTAGGTCATAAAAGTGAAAGTAAAGATGTGATGCTAGAAGCTAGGGAACGAAAAATTATCGGGAAGTACCGGGGGATCCCTTTCAAAATTACTCAACTACCAAAAATGCACTGAGCGATCGCCTAAAGACTCCAGGTTTTGTTTCCAGCGCCTGCATCCATGTATTAGCAGTCACGCGTTTTGATTGAGACAATAAACGAAATTTACCATGCCACCTCAGTTTTTATCACCGGGTAATGTGCTTGCACCAGGAAATTTGCGTCGAGTACATCACATCGCTTTGGATGTTATAAACATGCAGACTTCCCGGCATTTTTACGGTACTGTTTTAGGTTTGCGCGAATTAACGAAAGAAGAAGTTCCTCTAACTTTAAAAACATTAGTAGCCCAGCGTAAAGTTGCCAACTTTGTCACTCCAGACGGAACTATATTTGGAAGAATTATCACCTCCCAATCCCGATCCGGAGCACGCTTTGACGAGAGTGTATAATTTAGCCTTTTGATACTGCTGTGAAAATATCAAAGAAAATCAAATCGAAATTGCCTCCGGACCGGTAACCCGTCCCATAGGACGTGGTGTATATTTTTACGATTCCGACGGATTGATGATAGAAATTTGTTGCGATCCGGAATAGGGAGAGGGTGAAAGCGCACTGACCATTAGCCGCACTAACAGTGACAATGCAAATATATCAGGTCATCGAACAAGTCTTCAAAAAACCTCCTATTGCCCACGATCCCACCAAGCAGTCATTAAAAGCCTGGGCGATGTATTGCTTGCGAGATCGAGGTTTCAAAGTGGTATACGCTCAAAACTCGGACTTTGCCATTGAAACAAAACAAGGAGATAAACTCTACCTGCGAGTCACAAATACTCCTGATAGCTTAGATCCTGAATTTGGTTGGATTGTTTGGGACAGCGCTAGTAAAACTGCTAGCTTTACTCCTCCTCAAACTTGAAGAAAAACGATAAAGTTAAATTTCCCACGGTTGTAGTTCGCGATTGTACCATTCTCCCTGAAAGCGTTCTGCCACAAACGGTCTGATGACAAATTTGGGTGGACGACCGTCTTTGACATCGATGCGCGCGAAGGAGTAGGGAAGTCGCTTCCAAGCATCGTAACCATTGCGACCAATAAATAACAAGGAATCTGCAACTTTACGTAAAGAAGTACCTGTGGAGTCGGGAAAAGCCTCCATTAATTCCGGACCTTGCTCGCGCTGGCGTCGGGGACGACGACCGCTACCACCGCAAATAATGCAGTGGAGGTGGGAATCGCCGTGTCCGGTGTCTGTAGTGCGGAGATATTCCAGACAGTGGGCGTGACCGTTTAAAATTAAATCGACAAGGGGGCGTCCTTGCGTCGCACCACCAAGAGTCTGCGCCACCTCGTCCAGACACGCACGCAAACGATGGCGAACTGCTAAAGTTTGGGCCTGGTCCCACTTACTGGCTTCGGTAACGTAGGGAGGATGATGAAAATATACCACGCGTCCGCGCACTTGGTCGGTATGCCAAGATTCTATCAGTCTTTGTTTGAACCATTGTAACTGTTCAAAGTCAACGGCGGGTTCGCGGTGGGATGCTAGTTGTTTTTCAATGTCGATTTTGATTTCGTCGATTTGGTATAACTTGGCTTTGAGAGCATCGAGCTGTTCTGCGTCTTCAGGGCGATCGGGGTTGAGGCGATCGCACGCATTTAAAATCCGCATCTCCTCTTGTTCGATTTCCTGGCGACGTTTTTCTAACTGACGGCGACTTGCTTCTCCTTCTTTGGTAGCGGGTAGGGGCGATGGTTCGTTAAAAGTATTTGAGTCCAGAGCAAAAAAATCAATACCGCCGTAGCGAAAGGTATAATAACGGTTGGGCAAGCGAGTAAAACGCCCTGGTTCGTAGCGCAAGCAACGTCCTGTTTCTGTTTTGGCACTGTAGTGCTCGTCAAGGTGAAATTCTAGCTCTTGCTGGGATTGGAATCGCTTGAGATAGTCAAGGAATGCTCTGGCAAAGGCATCTCCTTGTTCGGAACCATACCAACCAATTTCGATATTTTTGTAACGGAACAACCGACGTAAAGGTAAGGTACTTCCTGCTAGCAACCGGTACATCAACGGTACATCGTAGTAATCGTGGTTGCCAATAACCGGTAAAATCGGAGTCAGAAAGGTGATGCGATCGTAGAAAATAGATTTGGGGTTTTCACCGCCGACAAGAAATTCTCGATAGGGTTCGATGAAATTTTCCGGATAGTACTCGCGGGAACCAACTATATAAATTACGTCTCCAGTATGCAAAACAAAACTGCATTCCTGACGGTGGGGAAGCATTAGTTCAGCGACTCGGCGTTGAGGATTGTGTCGAGTTTTCGAACCGCTATCACCGATTACCAGAAAAGAAAATTCTGGATTATCTGAATTGCCATCATCGATAACCATGCTGGTTTGATCTATTTTCCGGGAAACGATACTTGGATGCAACCAGCATACCCTTTCTTTCATCTTTTGTATTTTCACAGGTATGGGTGGATCGGAAATGAATTTCATTGGCAATTACTCCAGGATGCAGAATTCTCTCAAAACGCCTGTTTTTTGCATCCCGATTGTAACTATTTCTGGTGCAGTTCCTATGGGGAAGAAAAGCAAAAACCGCTAAAAGCTGAAATTGCTTTGCAAGGAATGCAACCTGTTTGGCGCAAAGTTTGTGCCAATTTGAGGATTGGAAATGATTTTGCAAAGATCGATGTAGTAGGGGAGACCTATCTTTCGAAACTTGGACAAAATAACCAAAAAGAATGCAACCAAGGTCGCAAAGCTAGCTGCTTGCATCAAGTCGAGGTGGAAGTTTTCTTCAACCACACTTCACAGCTAGCTAACTAGGTAGCTGCACGGCGATCGCCACTTTACTTTCTCCAGATATCCCAAATCAAGCAGTTTTGTGCTTTATAATATACGGTAAACAAATCGAATTACCGTTGATACATGGTGGAAAGAAAAGAAACGTGACTGTTCCAAGAAAGCAAAAAATTTCTCACAAAGCATCCCAATTCACAGAGTCAGTAATTCGAGAAATGACCAGAGTTGCACTCAAGTACGATGCTGTGAATTTAGCCCAGGGATTTCCCGATTTTCCTTGTCCACCCGAATTAAAACGAGCAGCTTGTCAGGCTGTAGAAGAAGATATTAATCAGTATGCGATTACTTGGGGAGATAAAGCTTTTCGTGAAGCCATAGCAGAAAAAGTGCGTTGGTATCTGGGTTTGCATGTTGATCCAGAACAAGAAATTACTGTTACCTGCGGTTCCACAGAAGCAATGGCTGCAGCTATACTAGCCACAGTCAATCCAGGCGAGGAAGTAATAGTATTTGAACCGTACTACGAAAATTACGGTCCGGATGCTATTTTAGCTGGTGCTACTCCTCGTTACGTACCGTTGCACCCACCCGAGTGGACATTTGACGAAACACAATTGCGTCAGGCGTTTAGCGATCGCACAAAAGCCATTATCATTAACACGCCTCACAACCCGACAGGAAAAGTATTTACTCGGGAAGAACTAAGTTTCATCGCCGAACTTTGCCAGCAGTGGGATGTCCTAGCGCTTACAGATGAAATCTACGAACACATTCTCTACGACCAAACGCAGCATGTAGCTTTAGCAACTCTACCAGGAATGGGCGAACGAACCATTACCATCAACGGTCTTTCTAAGACCTACAGCGTCACTGGTTGGCGAATTGGTTATATTTTGGCGAATTCCCATTTAACAGCAGCAATTCGCAAAGTTCATGATTTTCTGACCGTGGGCGCACCAGCACCCCTGCAAAGAGCGGGAGTTGCGGCGATGCAACTTCCTGCAAACTACTACGAAGAATTAGCAAAACTTTATCACCAAAAGCGAGCTCGGATTCTACAAATTTTAGATGCAGTGGGAATACCCTACTTCCTTCCCAAGGGAGCTTACTACGTGTTTGCCGATATCTCTGCTTTTGGTTACAAAAACGATGTGGAATTCACGGAATTTTTAATTAAAGAAATAGGTGTGGCAGTAGTTCCTGGTTCTAGCTTTTTCTCAAATGCAGATAAAGGTAAAAATTTTATCCGATTCTGTTTTAGTAAAAAACTAGAAACCCTAGCTAAAGCACAAGAACGCTTACTAAAACTGCAAGCTATTCTACAAACTACTAGATGAGCTAATATCCAATTCCTAAAAAGCAGGACAATACATATTTGGCAGCGAGTACTGAAATGCTCGCTTTTTTAGCCTGCGAAAAGTTAAGGATTGTTAAAAGTTCTTAAATTCCTTCGACTGTTATCTATCTTTAGGGACAAAAAGTTTGCAAACAAAAATTAATCTGCATAGGGGCAATGGCACATAGAATTTCTCAATCCCCAGGGAAACTTTGATTCTCAAAACAGTCACATTACGAATTTACGTCAAGCAAGTTGCCATAGCGATCGCCCAAAACAGTTACCCTGGAATTGATAACGTCCGCCGCACGATCGGATTACCAGCTGTCCCCAAAAGAATTTTTGTGGTCGCATTTGGTTAGTTACTGGGTAGCCAATATATTGAAATTCTAACAACAGCAGGGAAAATTTCCCGATGCCACGACCGCCTATTACAGCGACGGAGGATTGACAGGTGTTTTGGTTGAAGAAGAAAGCTGCGACCTACTGGTTTTGCGTTGACTGCGCTTTATGAACCCTTTGGTTTGACTCCCTTAGAAGTAGCTGCTAGCTGTAGGTTTACCGGTAGTTGCAACTAAAAATGGCGGTCCGAGTGAAAGCTTGCGAGAAAAAGACAAGGAATATGGCGTACTTGTTGACCCAGAAGACCCTGCTGATATTGGGCGGGGTTTGCAGCAATTGCTGTGCAAGGTGCAAAAATGGGAGTATTTTGCCCAAGCCGGTCAACAACGGGTACAACAAAAGTATACTTGGGAAGCTGCCGCTGTTGGTTATCTGGTTGTACTTGAGGAGATGGTTTCTTCAGGAAAAACCCGTCCTCGGGAAGAGTTTTACCGATTTCAAGTTCTACGAGGCCAACATTGCTAACAATTGCCCTTCACTCAACTGAGTAATTCCCAAAGACTGGGCTTTTTCTAACTTAGAACCCGGATCTTCTCCCACAACTAAATAATCTGTTTTTTTGCTCACAGAATCGGTGACTTTTCCACCAGCTTGTTGAATTAATGCTTTTGCTTCTTCTCGCTTTAAAGTTGGCAAAGTACCAGTAATTACAAAGGTTTTCCCTGCTAATTTTTGATTTTTACTAACGGTGGTAGAGTCTTGTTCCAAAACAGCCAATTGTAATCCCGCTGCTTGCAGGCGTTCGATCAAATTCAGGTTTGCATCAATACGAAACCACTGGTATACAGATTCAGCAATTTCAGCACCAATACCGTAAATACCTTCAATATCAGCAATTTGTGCTGCCTTTAATTGTTCGACAGTTTTAAACTTCTGTGCCAAAATTTGGGCGGTAACGCTACCAACATGGCGGATACCCAAACCGTACAATACTCGCGACCAGGGTTGTTTTTTTGATTGAGCGATCGCATCCACTAACTTTTGGGCTGATTTTTTGCCCATACGTTCCAATTGACTCAATTGTTCGACGCTCAAGTCATACAAATCAGCAATAGAACGAACCAAACCTTTATCTACAAGTTGGTGTACTAGTTTTTCACCGATACCGCGAATGTCTAAAGCGTCGCGGCTAACCCAATGTTCGATTGTTCTTTTGACAATAGCAGGACAGGAAGCATTAACGCAACGAGTTACCGCTTCTTGGGTCTGTTGCACTACCGGTTGACCGCATACAGGACAGTGGGCAGGCATAATAAAAGGTTGTGTATCTGGGGGACGCAATTCCTTCAAGACACGCACAACCTCCGGGATAATTTCCCCTGCTTTGCGGACAATCACTGTATCGCCAACACGGATGTCTAACTGCGCAACGCGGGAGGCATTATGTAAGGTAGCACGAGAAACTGTAGTTCCCGCCAGCTGCACGGGACGCATTTGTGCCAAAGGAGTCAGAGCTCCGGTTCGCCCCACATTCACTATAATTTTTTCTACGCGGGTGGGTGCTTCTTGGGCAGCATACTTGAGCGCTACCGCCCAGCGAGGAAATTTTTGTGTAAATCCCAGCTGCTCTTGCAACTTCAAGGAATTGATCTTGACTACAACTCCATCAGTCATATAAGGTAAATTCAGCCGTTGTGTATCCCAGTACTGGTAGTATTGGGCAACTTCTTCTAAAGAAGAACACAAACGACGCTCCGGATTTACTTTAAAACCCATCCGCTGCAATAATTCTAGGGCTTCCCACTGGGTACTGGCAACACTCGTATCGTCCATACCAGGAATGTGCAGCGTATAGGCAAAAAAATCTAGGCGTCTTTGGGCTACAATCCGAGAATCTAGTTGTCTGAGGGTACCGGCAGCAGCATTGCGAGGGTTGGCAAAAGGTGGTTCGCCGGCTTTTTGTCTTTCTTCGTTGATTCGCTGAAATGCATCTAAGGGTAAAAACGCTTCACCCCGCACTTCTACCCGCTCAAAATTTGTTAGCCCTTCCAACCCTTCTAAATTTAAGCGTAAGGGAATAGAACGAATCGTTCGCACGTTTTGGGTGATGTCTTCACCCGTGATTCCATCACCCCTGGTCGCACCTCTGGTAAGAAGACCGTTTTCGTACGTTAAAGCCAAAGCATTTCCGTCAATTTTCAGTTCGCAGACGTACTCTACCTTGATTGGGGTTGATAGTTGTCGTCGCCAGCGTTGGTCCCAATTGCGTAATTCCTCTAAATTAAAAGCATTCTCTAAACTGTACAGGGGAATGTGATGGCGTACGGAAGCAAACTGTGTCGCTGGTTTTTCGCCTACTCGTTGAGTGGGACTATCTGGTGCGATCAATTCTGGATACTGGGTTTCTAGATCTTGCAACTCCCGATACAGGCGATCGTAAACTGCGTCCTCCATAATCGGAGCATCAAGGACATAATAGGCGTAACTAGCCTTTTGTAACAGTTGTCGCAGTTCCTGAACTCGCTGTTTTACCTCTGGTTTTATTGCTTCCACCAAATTATCTCCATCCCTCAACAAATAATTTTCGAAAAAGGAGTTTTACACTACCTTAGTGCACCTTGTCTTTAACAAAGCTCAGTTAATAACTTATCAAGCATTTTTGGGACTTTTATTGAACATTATAATTTATAAATTTCACTTTCCCTGTGCCAATCTTCTACTTCATAAAGAAAACGTGTTTTGGCAATCAATTTTCGATTGCTAGAGGTAATTTAGACAAAAACAATATATTTTTCTTAGATTACTTGGTTTGATAAGAACCTTGACACCAATAGATAGACTTAATATTTCCCGAGCGGCTTTTTCCTCAAATAAATCACCCGTTTTATTTTCCATTAATATTATTTTTTCACCTTGGATAGTTTAAGTTTTAGTAAATTCGTAAAAGCCACGCCCGACTTTGAAATTAAAACTATTCTCTAAAACAAATGCACTAAAAATAAGTCAGTAATATACGAAAATTGTGCAAGAGTAACGTGTAGTTGTTTGTAAAAAGGATTAGCGTGAGAACGACTGAGAGCCTGGACGCCATAAACCATAATTCCTTTTTAAGCCAAATTATCAACTTCTTGCCGCCAATTCAATTTTTTTTAGGATTGTGTGCTGGTGGATGAAGAATATCATCTCCAATAAGAACTAAAGATTTTAAGGCTGTTTCTGACCAGGATAAAGTTTGAGCTTCCCAGAGTCGGTTGGACATTTTGTACAAAATTACAAATAGCATCCACATTCCCAGAAAGGTCAAATTTTTTGATGACATAAGTCGAACCTTTATCGCCATAATCACCGCGGGTATGATCCCAATTTGTATCAGAGGAATTTTCCCTATTAATTGCGTAACTGTTTATTTTATTTTCCTTGTGACTTGAGTTAAACAATAATACATGCTGCCAGTGGTATAAAAACTAAAAACTACTTCGATGTTATTGCTCATTATCTCACAAAATCATTCAAATATTACTTATTAGTAACCCAAAAACAGTCACTGTCACAATCATTTTTACAAACCTTTTTATAGAAATGATAAAAATAATAAAATTATATTAAACTTTTTCTTTTGAAATCGTGTAATAATCAAGTTATAATCAAACTTTAAAATTAATGAGGAGCGGAAATTTTTATGCAAAAACTTCCCATCATCATTGCACATCGAGGTGCGAGCGGCTATCGTCCAGAACACACACTCGCTGCTTATGAATTAGCAATTGATATAGGAGCTGATTTTATTGAATTGGACTTAGTTATCACTAAAGACGGTGTTCTCATAGCACGTCACGAAAACGAACTTTCCGAAACAACAGATGTTGCTTTTTATCCCCAATTTGTCAATCGCCAAACCACAAAATTGATTGATGGAAAAACAAAAACTGGCTACTTTGCAGAAGATTTTACTTTAGCCGAAATTAAAATGCTAAGAGCTAAAGAAAGAATTCCCCAACTTCGTCCTCAAAATACAATTTATGACGGAAGATTTCAAATTCCTACTTTTCAGGAAGTAATAGATTTAGTCAAGTGCAAAAGTTCGCAAACAGGTCGCGTTATTGGTATTTATCCCGAAACCAAGCATCCTACTTACTTTCGATCTATTGGTTTACCTTTAGAAGATATTTTAATAGAAACTTTACAAATTAACGGTTATGAAGGAAGTGATGCACCAGTTTTTATTCAGTCATTTGAAGTTAGTAATCTTAAATATTTGTCTGCAAAAACTAATTTTCCCCTAGTGCAATTGCTTAACATTAACGGTCAGCCTTATGATTTGGCATTAAAGGGTGATCCGCGCTCTTATCTAGACTTAATAAAAGCAGAAGGATTAAGAGAAATATCGAACTATGCTCGAGCTGTTGGTATTCATAAGAATTTACTTATACCTATAGATAGTAACGGTCAATTGCTATCACCAACATCCTTGATCCAGGATGCTGGTCAATTTCATTTATTAGTTCACGTCTGGACTTTTCGCAATGAAGATTTATTCTTACCTTCCAATTTGCGAGGATGTCCCCAAAAAGAATATGAATTATTTTTTAACTTGGGTATTGATGGTGTATTTAGCGATCATCCGGATACAGCTTTAGCTGCACGTTCCTGAGGGAATTTGAATTAAAAATTTTGTTCCCTCTGGAGAGGATACAAATTGTAATATTCCACCGTGATTTTCGGTAATGATTTGATAACTAATTGCTAGTCCTAATCGGTTGATTTTATCCTGGGGTTTGGTTGAGAAAAAAGGTTGAAATACTTGCTCAGGATTAAGCTCTATCTTTTTTCTACTATTATTGGTAATACAGATTATTACTTGTTCTTTATCTATACTCGTAGAAATACAAATTTGAGGAGAGGAGTGGGGTTTATTATCTCCTGTAAATATAGATTCATCTAAAGAATCGATGGCATTTACTAACAAGTTCATAAATACTTGATTTAATAGTCCTGGGTAACACTCTACTTTTGGTAAATTACCATACTGCTTGATGACTTCAATAACTGGACGCTTGGCCCTGGCTTGAAAGCGGTGCTGTAAAATCATTAAAGTTGTCTCTAATCCTTCGTGAATATCAACACACTTTTTTCTTTCTCCATCTGCTTTGGAAAAGTTCTGTAGAGATTGCATGATTCCGTAGATTTTATCAATACCCAACTTCATTGAGGAAATTAGTTTCGGTAAATCGTCTAGGATATGAGTCAAATCCATTCCCTCTATTTTTTCTTCGATTTCACTTCCTGGTTGGGGAAATTTTTTTTGATAAAGATTGATTAAGTTAATAAGTTCTTTGACATAATTGTTGGCATGATATAAATTAGTGGAGATAAGCCCAATCGGATTGTTGACCTCATGAGCAATACCGGCTACTATCTGTCCGAGGGAAGAAGCTTTTTCGTTCTGTACTAGTTGCAGCTGAGTTTTTTGAAGTTGTTCTAAAGCCTGAGAAAGCTCTATAGTTCTTTCTTGTACTTTTTTTTCTAATTGTTGTTTTTGTTCATCTAACTCTATATTTAATCTTCGCATTTTTAAGTGTAGTTTAACTCTAGCTAACACTTCCTCTGGTTGAAAAGGTTTAGTAATGTAATCAACTGCACCTAAATACAAGCCTTTAATTTTTTCTTCTACATCTGATAAGGATGTAATGAAAATAATTGGGATATCTTTTGTAGATGGGTCTGCTTGGAGCAAACGACAAGTTTCAAAGCCATCTAATTGTGGCATCATTATATCTAATAAAATTAAATCGGGTGGATTCCTTTTTACCTTATCAATTCCACTCAGACCATTAACTTCAGTTAAAACTTTATAGCCAGCGTTGGTTAAAGTAGAAGACAGCACTTCTATATTGGTTGGACTGTCATCAATGATTAAGATAGTCTCACGATTCTTATTTTTTTGTATTTGGTTTTGCCAAAATAAATTTATTTTTTTATAATTGCTGTTTGGTACTTCCAAGGACATAGGCGTTTGCTAAACAGTCTGAATATATAATTCCCAGACGGGAACTAAAAATTAATATTCTTAGTCGTATTTGTCCTTAAGGTTAAATCTACAATTAGTAGAGTAGTGTATCTAGGAATGGAAAGATGAGAGTTTGGCTAGCTTGCTTTTTAGTTTTGTTTGCTTTAGCACAATTATTTGACTGGATAGAGCAGTTGAAGCTACCGCTACCGATTTACATTTTGGGTGGCACGTTTTTGGCTGTTGCGTCTAATTATGATAAGCTGATAGGCACCTATGGAAATGATGTTGCCAATGCGGGTATAGAAGCACAATTATCTAACCCAAAAGTCTATATTTCTTCGCAAGAATCTGAAGTTAACTAGTAATTTGTTTTCCTGGGGAAAGTAGCGATCGCTCCAGCTGGCAACTGCCGATTCTTTAGGTATATATACTCATTTAATTTTCGTAATTGTCATCGGTACAGCTATACCCCTGTAGATTTTCGTGGTAGGATTAATCACGCCTAAATAGCTGTTGGCAGGACAAGCCAATTCCAAAATTGCATCATTTACGCGCTTAAAGAAAGTCAAGGGGATAGACCCCCTGACCACAATTGAACTATGTTCTACAACACACAACCACACATAGACAGTGAGGTCTACAACTATGTTAAATAAATCCTATGGTTTTAGTCCATTAATTGTTGTTTTAAGTTTTACTTCTACAAGGTAAAATCGCGCCAAAACCAAAGATAAATAAAGTCAAAGTGAGAATATTGACAATTGACTCTTGTCTTTGATAATTTACCATCCTCAATCGCCAAGCAATCGCAGTTGTGTCATCTGCAGATAATTTTACTGTGGAAAATACGGATAGAGGGCCACAGTTCTGTTGGGTGAAAAGAAAATAAAAAATCAAAAGTTACCTTCGGGGAATTTTTAATACAAAAGGAAATAAGCTTGTAACGGACAAAAACGAAATTTTAGATTTGGTTAAATAATAGTTCTTGGCTGCAGCAGCAAATTTGCAAAAATTTTTCTACCAGGAGAAAATCTTAGATAAATCTAAAAAAGAGAAAAGCATGGAAATTTGACCTTTAATAGAATGGGTGCAAACTAAAGCCAATAAGTAACTGGCACAATAAAATCAGGTAATGGAAAGTTTCACTTTGGGAATTATAGAGATACGAGCTGACAAAAAAATCCGCTTGTAAAAGACTGAATGTTAAAGGGGTTCCCAGGTTTTTCCCTTATAACCGTATTGAAAAATTTCTGGATGCAAAATTTCTGCCAATGTTTCTAAGGAATCTACCAATCGCGGTCCTGGACGGTTAAAGTAGGAATTACCGTCTGTAATGTAGACTCTACCTGTTTTGCTTGCGTGTAAATCCTGCCATTGTGGTTGTTTAGTTAATAGTTGAGCTTCTTGGCGAGTGCGATTTAAATCAAAGCCACAGGGCATAAACACGATAACATCTGGATTGCTATGAACAAGCTGTTCCCAACTTAACTGGAAAGAAGGTTGACCTTGTGTGGTGTGAAATAGTGGTTTTCCTCCTGCTAAGGTAACTAGCTCGGGAATCCAATTAGCTGCAATCATTAAAGGATCGATCCATTCAATGCAAGCTACACTGGGTAGCTTTTCAGTTTGGGACAGTCCTTGGGTTTTCTGAGCGACAATTTTGACCCGAGCTTCTAAATTTTCTAACACTCTGACCGCATCAACTTTGAATACGCTAGCAACCCGTTCAATATCCCTCCACACATCATCGAGAACGTTGGGTTTTAAAGAGATAATCTGGGGTGAAGTTTGAGTGAGGGAGGCTATGGCCTTTTCTACTTCAGAAAGACTAACAGCACAAACATCGCACTGGTCTTGAGTAACAATGTGGGTGGGTTGCAACTGTTCTAGGATATCTGTTTTAATTTCGTAGATACTAAGGGCATTTTGGAGTAGATTGTTCACTCGATCGTGAATTTCGTTGCTAGCAGCGTTTGTGTTGAGCCTAGCTTGGGTACAAACTGGTCGGTCTAGAATTTCTTTGGGGTAGTCACACTCGTGCGACCGCCCAACAATAGCATCTGTTAACCCCAATACCGCTAAAATTTCCGTTCCACTGGGAATTAAAGAGACAATTCTCAAGCTACCATCGGTCATTACTCCGTCTCCACAACAGTTCCAATTACCTTCATTTTGGCAAAATAAATCTACTCGGGTATCTGCCTGTGGGTAAAAGGACGTTTTACTTTTATTCACAGCAGTACTTTCACCTTTTTCTCAGTATTATTACTAATGTTCTTGCTGTCGGGTTTTTGTGTATAAATTACTCTAACATCAGTTTTTATACTTATGACAAAGTGTCAGGAAAGGAAAAAAACTTCCCAAACAACTGCGACAAGGCGAGATTTTTTTTCGCTAGAAAAAGCTTTTTATGCTAGAAAAAACACGGAAGCTGAATTTTCCCATCTTGTGGAGGTAAATTTTGAAGATGCCATTATACACGAAAATGAAACAATCTTAGATGTTGATGATGATGTGACAAAAATTACTGGCTACTACCGGGCGGAACTAATGGGTAAAAGTAGCTTGGAGTTAGGGACTCAGACGTCGCAAAAAATACTTGAAAATCACGTTTTTTGCAGATGTGGAAAAGCTTATCAAGTGAATGTAGTCAAAAAAGATGGTTCTACCGTAACAGTAGAAATGCAAGGTAAAATCATTCCTTTCCAAGGGCGAAAAATACGGTTAGTGGCAGTCAAAGATATTACAAGGCGCAAGCAGGTCGAAGAGGTTTTGCAAAGAAGGGAAACTTTTTTGCGCAAGCAAAGTCAAATCCTGGTGCAGCTAGCTAAAAGCAAAACATTGCAGCAAGGCGACCTCCTGGCTGCAATTAGGGAAATTACAGAAGCAGCAGCGCCAATTATGGAGGTGAAACGAGTTAGTGTGTGGTTATACAACTCAGACCACTCAAAAATAGAATGCGTTGATTTGTATGATAGAACCACCCAGCGTCACAGCAGTGGCTTTGCGCTTTTGCAAGCAAATTTTCCTGCTTACTTTCAAGCTTTGGAAACAGAACGCAGTATAGCTGCACACAATGCTCTTGACGATCGCAGAACCAAAGAATTATCAGAATTCTATCTGCAGGTGCACGGTATTACATCTATGTTAGTTGCACCCATTTGGTTGGGAGGTCGCTTGCTAGGAGCAGTATGTTACGAACATATTGGTCCTGCTCGCCAATGGACGTTGGAAGAAGAAAACTTTACTGCTTCGATTGCAGACTTTATTACCTTAGCAATAGAAGCAAACGAACGCTATCAAGCGCAAGAAGCATTACGACAAAGCGAAGCGCAATTTAGAGCTATTTTTGAGCTTTCTTCCGTTGGTATCGGACTTTTAGACCTGAAAGCACGAATTATAGATACCAATCCAGTTTTCTGCCAGATGTTGGGTTACACTCGAGAACAATTGCGCGGCCAGTATTTTGGAGATTATATTCTCACACCGCAGGAAGACTTAGAATTATATCAACAGCTGCTGGCGAGAATTGGCGATCGCCTCGAGATAGAAAGGCGTTTTCTGCGTCAAGACGGTCGATGCGTGTGGACTGAGCTTAGTGTTTCTTTAATTTCCGATCGCGACGGTCAACCCAAGTATTTTCTCGTCACTATCGAGGATATCACCGAGCGCAAGCAAACAGAGTTACAGCTTTGTGAAAGCAAAGAAGCAGCAGAAGCTGGAAGTCGAGCCAAAAGCGAATTTTTGGCAACGATGAGCCACGAGTTGCGCACCCCTTTGAATGCAATCATGGGTTTATCGCAGCTGCTGCAACAGGAAATGGTTGGCTACCTGAATCATAAACAAAAAGAGTATATCAATTGTATTTACAGCAGTGGCGAGCACCTGCTGGCATTAATCAACGATATTTTAGATCTGTCAAAAGTAGAATCTGGGAAAGAAGAACTATTGCTTAGAGAACTTTCGGTGTTAGAAGTGTGCGAACATGTTATGTCTACCGTGGGGGATCGCGCTCGAGAAAAGGGATTGCAGCTAGTGCTTACCATCGACAAAAAAGTAGATACCTGCATAGCTGACGAACGACGTCTCAAGCAGATGCTGCTAAATTTACTTTCCAATGCCATCAAGTTCACAACCGCAGGTACAGTTTCATTAGAAGTTCAAAAAGTACCTTCGGGGATTGCATTTGCAGTTTCAGACACAGGTATTGGCATCGATCCGAGTCAGTTTCAGTTTTTGTTTCAACCGTTCAAACAGCTTGATAGCAGGTTGAGTCGCCAGTACGAAGGTACGGGTTTGGGACTAGCTTTAACGCACAAGCTGGCGCTTTTGCACGGTGGCGATATCACCGTAGAATCAGCTTTAGGAAAAGGTAGTAAATTTACACTTTGGTTACCGCAACCATCTCATCCTCAAGGTATTGACTTTGAGGGTCACAAAAGCTAACAAGACAAAAGGTGGGCAAAACCCACCCTACAAACCTATCCTTATTCTGCCCCAGCGATGGGAGCAAAACCATGGCGCTGGATGTTTTCCGTGACTGTACGCGGTTCTAAAAATTGCAGCAAGTAGTCTGGACCTCCCGCTTTGGAACCAACTCCAGAAAGTTTGAAACCTCCAAACGGTTGGCGCGCAACTATAGCACCTGTAATGGTACGGTTAACGTACAAATTACCAACTTCAAATTCTTGCTGCGCTTTTTGAATGTGCAGGGGAGTTCTGGAATACAATCCTCCTGTCAAAGCATAATTAGTATTATTGGCAATTTCTAGCGCTTGCGAAAAATTTTCGGCCTTGATTGCTGCTACCACCGGACCAAAAATTTCTTCTTGGGCGACGATCGCCTGTGGCGACACCTCTGTAAAAATAACCGGACCCACAAAATAACCCCGATCGGGTGCGGGTAATTCCAGAGCAACTTTTGCTTGTGCTTTCCCTTTTTCAATATACTCGCGGATGCGATCGCGAGCCTTAGCATCAATCACCGGTCCTACTTGAGTGCTAGGTAAATCTGCTGCGCCTATGTTCAGCGATTTAGTCGCTTCTACAAACCGCTGCAGGAAATGTTCGTAAATCGGTTCTAAGACTATTACCCGCGAACACGCAGAACATTTTTGTCCGCTGTAACCAAAGGCTGATTGCACAACTCCCGCTACGGCTTGGTCTAGATCGGCACTTGTGTCCACGATAATAGCATTCTTGCCGCCCATTTCCGCAATCACCCGCTTGAGATGCTTTTGTCCGGGTCTTTTGATTGCTGCTTGCGCGTAAATCTCACAACCAACTTCTTGGGAACCAGTAAAGGCAATTATATGGATGTCCGGGTGGTTGACTAAATAAGCACCTATCTGGGAACCTTTGCCGGGTAAGTATTGAAATACACCTTTGGGAATGCCAGCTGCCAGCAGAATTTCTGTTAATTTCGCTGCAACCACAGAAGATGTTTCCGCTGGTTTGAGCAGGGTACAATTACCCGTAACTAAGGCTGCAACAGTCATTCCCGTGGCAATGGCCAAGGGAAAATTCCAAGGTGAAATTACCACCGCTACTCCGCGTGGTTGGTAGATATAACGATTTGTCTCGCCCAAAACGTCGTAATTATAACCTTGAGCCAACCGTTCCATTTCCGCCGCGTAGTAGCGACAAAAATCTATTGCCTCGGAAACTTCTGCATCCGCTTCCCGCACTGGTTTGCCAACTTCTAAAACAATCCAAGCGGCAAGGATGGCGCGGCGTTGTTCCATTAACTCCGCAGCTTTGCGCAATATTTCAGCCCGCCGGCTAGCAGGTGTTTGGCGCCAAACTGGAAAGACCGCTTTCGCAACTTGCACGGCTTTTTCTGCTTGCTCGATACTAGCTAGTCCAACTTTACCAACTACTTCGCTAAAATCAGAAGGGTTGAGAGAGTCGATGATTTCAGAAGTCTGAACGTACTCACCGTCAATTAACGGTAGATAGGTTCTACCAAATTGTTGGCGGACCTGTTGCAAAGCTTGTTGAGATTTAGCTCTTGCTTCGGGTTGAGCATAATCTGTATCTGCTGCTTCCACAAACGAACGAGGAGAAGAAAGGGAAGAAGAAGGTGGACTATAACAGACTTTCTCGTCTTTGCTTTCTGGTTGGACACAAGGAGGTGCGATCAGCTCTTCTATTGGGCGATTCTCCAAATTTTGTCTTAAAAAGGAACTGTTAGCCGTATTTTCCAGCAAGCGACGAATCAGGTAAGCCATTCCTGGTAACAGTTCGCCGTAGGGACAGTAAACACGGACGCGATAACCTCGTTCCACTAAAGCTTTGGCTAATTTCTCCCCCATTCCATACAAAACTTGCATTTCCAAACAACGACGGGGAACTTTTAAGCTTTCGGCGACGGCGATGGCCCGTGCTTGCGATCGCACGTTATGACTGCCAATTGCAGTATACACATACTGATAATTTTCCAGCAGTAACTGCGTTAATTTCTCAAAATTTGCATCTGTGGCTGCTTTTTGATTATAGACCGGCTGCGGCCAGTGTTTCTGGGCTGCTTTGATAGTTTCTTGATCCCAATATGCCCCTTTCACCAAGCGAACGGTAATGGGATAACCGCGCTGTTTTACCCAATCAATCAATTCTTGTGTATCTTGTTCGCTGTCGCGCAAATATGCTTGCAAGGTCATACCAATATCTGTACGCTTTCGAAATTCCTCTTCCATTAACAGTTTTTTGAGGATACTCAAAGTCATGTCTTTATAGGCGTACTGTTCCATGTCAAAGTGAACGCCAACACCACAATCTTGAGCACGACGCAGAAGAGTGCGAAGGCGTGAATTTACCTGTTGTTCGCTTCCAGAAGCATTGAGAGGATCGAATTGAGAATAAAATGCCGTTAACTTTACTGAAACTTGAACTTTCGCTAGGGGTTGGCCATCTGCTTCATCAATTGACGGTACAGTCGCCCAATTTTTTGATGCTTCTTGCAATTTTTGCATCAAATCTAAATAGCTTTCTAGGTAAGATTGAGCTTCCGCTTCTGTAATTACCGCTTCACCCAGTAAATCTACGGTGAAAGCCATTTTTTCTCTGCGCAACCGTTCTATGGTTTTCAGTACTTGTTTAATATTTTCTCCTGCTATATACCTATGAGCTAACGTTTCAACTGCTGTAGCAACTGTTGTCGCCGCTATTTGTCCCGGCATAGAATTGGGATCGGCAAAGTTTAATATTCCTTTCAAGGCTGCTGGTAATTCTACAGATTCTTCACCCAGGTACTGTTGTAAATGATAGGCAATTTCCGATTTACTACCTAAAGCAGGTAAAGTATCAATAAAACGAAATAACTGCACCCGCAATCGGGGATTGCTCATGGCCCAACCCAGCAACTTATCATCCCAGCGCATTTGCTCCCGCACCGCTGAGAAAAAATGACGATTTTCGCGTATTGCTGCTAGCAACTGTCTGGCAATTTCTTGGGTCTTTGCTTCGTAGGTGCTTTGTTGTGCTTGTAAAACCACTGGTAGCAAACTCCTTGTTAAAGCCAAGGCTTTGTTTGCAAAGCCTGTGCTTCTATTGTGACGTTTTCATTTTGCTACCACCATAGCCCCTAAGCGGAATTGTTAAATAATTGTTTAAAAATCCACTCAGATCGGCTTTTAGAAACAAGGAACTTCAGAACCACTGCTACGAAAGCAGTGTAATTGCTAATGATAAGAATAGATAAATACAATAATGAATAAATTTTAAATAACTAATACCTGACTTTAAATATTGACATTTTACAAATCTAGTCCATTCGGATAACCATAAAAGTAAGAACACTCACGCGCAAAGATTGTTGTCCGAAAGGCGGTAAAAAATGGTTGCAGTTACTACTAGTTTTAAAGATGTCAAACCCCAAGGTCGCTTGACCGTGCAAACAATCGAAATAGGTGCTCAAACTACGGCTATTCGTTGTCTTGATTGGGATCGCGATCGCTTTGACATTGAATTCGGATTGCGCAACGGTACAACCTACAACTCATTTTTGATTCAAGGTGAAAAGACTGCCTTGATCGATACTTCTCACCGCAAATTTCAGCAATTGTACTGGCAGAAATTGACAAAACTCATTGACTTATCCGCGCTGGATTATTTAATTATCAGCCACACCGAACCAGATCACAGCGGCTTGGTCAAAGAACTGTTGCAATTAGCTCCTCAAGTAACGGTAGTTGCAGCCAAAGTCGCTATTCAATTTCTGGACGACATGGTACACCATCCATTTCCATCTCTTATAGTCAAGAATGGCGATCGCCTGGATTTAGGCAACGGCCACGAGTTAGAATTCGTTAGCGCTCCCAACCTGCACTGGCCGGATACAATTTTTACCTACGATCGCAAAACTCGCATTCTTTTCACCTGCGATGCCTTTGGAATGCACTACTGTGACGATCGCGTCTTTGATGAAGAACCAGACTTAATCGCAGCAGACTTTAAATATTACTACGACTGCCTGATGGCCGCAAACGCCCGTTCTGTTCTATCTGCAATCAAGCGCATCGAAAAACTAGACATAGCTGCGATCGCCACAGGACACGGACCTTTATTACAACATTACTTGTCAGACTGGGTAAATCGTTACCAGCAATGGAGCCAAGCACAAGCAAAGGCTGAAACTTTAGTCGCTTTATTTTACTGTCAAGGTTACGGTTGGAGCGACCAATTAGCCCACGCCATCGCCCGCGGAATCCACAGAAGTGGAGTGGCGGTAGAATTGGTAAATTTAAGTTCTGCAGAACTTTACGAAGTCAAGGAGGTAGTCAATCTAGCAAGGGGTTTGGTAATTGGCATGCCGCCCCAATCTAATGATAATGCTCGCGCGGCCTTGAGTACCATTCTTGCTGCCGCACACCACAAGCAGGCGATCGGACTATTTGAAACCGGAGGTGGAGAAGATGAACCAATTTATCCCCTACGGAATAAATTTCAGGAAATTGGGCTTTGCGAAGCTTTTCCCCCTCTTTTAATCAAAGAACCACCCACACTGCAAACAGAACAAATTTGTGACGAAGCTGGAACAGATATCGGACAATTATTAACTCGCGAACGTACGATTAAGGAAATTAAAGCTCTAGACAATGATTTGGAACGAGCGCTGGGACGACTGAGTAACGGACTTTATATTATCACTGCCCAAAAAGCAGGTGTCAAAAGCGCAATGTTAGCTTCCTGGGTGATGCAAGCAAGTATGAGTCCTTTGGGAGTAGCGATCGC
Source organism: cyanobacterium PCC 7702 (assembly GCA_000332255.1). GTDB lineage: Bacteria > Cyanobacteriota > Cyanobacteriia > Cyanobacteriales > Nostocaceae > Chlorogloeopsis. The sequence continues at coordinate 2,503,746 of KB235926.1, forward strand.
CGTTGCCAAAGACAGAGCAATAGAATCATTACTGCAGTTGGGCGATCGCTTTGTTCTCAACGTTCTCGGAGAAGATAATTACCAAAGCTTGATGAAACACTTTCTCAAACGTTTTCCTCCCGGTGCAGATCGCTTTGCAGGTATCAAAACCTACTGTGCTAGCAACGGCTGTCCGATTTTAGCAGACGCCTTAGCATATATGGAATGCCAAGTCACCAGTCGCATGGAATGCAGCGACCACTGGATTGTCTACGGTAGCGTGCAAACTGGAAGAGTAGCAAAATTGCATGCTTTGACAGCCGTTCATCACCGCAAGGTTGGAAATCACTACTAGATAGGTGTTTTTCTAGTACTCCCCTATTTTCTCATCCACCTGCTCGGAGTAGACAATGCAATTACTTAAAGATTTGCCTGTTAGACCTATAAAGCGGGAAAGCTGGTTAAACTTAGGTCGGATTGTGCAAGCACTGGAACTAATTCAGGATTTGATCGTAATTTCCCTGTGCATTGGCTTATTTAGCTTTATGGTGCTGCAAATTCGCACCATGTTCCTTTCTCTGATCCCGCCAATTCAGTTTCATGCTGTGATGGCAGATATTTTGTCGTTGCTAATTTTAGTGGAGTTATTCCGCTTGCTCATTATCTACCTGCAAGAGCAACGGGTATCGATTGGAGTTGCTGTCGAAGTTTCCATTGTTTCTGTATTGCGAGAGGTGATTGTACGTGGCGTGCTGGAAACAACGTTTATGCAAGTTTTAGCTACTTGTGCTTTCTTACTAGTGTTGGGCGTGTTAATGGTTCTGAGAGTTTGGTTACCGCCAACTTTTGAAGGTATAGATCCCGAACAAGAAGTTTCCAAACGATACAAAAAACGTTTTGCTCAGGAAATATCTTCTCCAAGCAGTCATGCTGATTTTTGATTGTCTGTTTTCCAATTACCTGTTGTTAACTGTTACCTACCATGTTTAGTCCAGCTGTTACACCAAACATTCGTCCGCGTAACGTTCAAGTTGCTGAAATTGCTGCTCGTACCTTGGTTTTGCGATCGCAAAGTTGGGAGCGCCTCAAGTTTGAAGTTGAATACGCTCGCCAAAAAGGAACAACAGCTAATTCCTATCTAATCCAAGCTGAGCGAACCGCTTTGATTGACCCTCCTGGGGAGTCTTTTACCAAAATTTTCTTGTCGGAATTACAAAAGCACCTAGATTTGACTCGGTTAAATTACATTGTTCTCAATCATGTTAATCCCAACCGGATGGCGACCCTCAAAGTACTTGTCGAACAAGCACCACAAGCGGAAATAGTCTGTTCTAAACCCGCTTGTCACGTGCTCAAAACAACTTTTCCCGATTGGGAAGAGAAAATTCACGTTGTCCGTTCTGAAGATACCCTCTGTTTGGGAGAAGGTCATCAACTACAGTTTGTCACCGTCCCCACTCCCCGTTGGGTAGACGGAATGTGTACCTACGATAGTGCTACTCAAATTCTCTACACCGACAAGTTCTTCGGAGTTCATGTTTGTAGCGATGTTTTGTTTGACGAAAACTGGAAGCAACTAGATGAGGATCGCCGTTACTATTTCGACTGTCTCCATGCTACCCAAGCTAAACAAGTAGAAGTGGCGTTGGAGAAATTGGCCTGTTTTGCGGCTAAACTTTACGCTCCAGGTCACGGTCCTATTGTTCGCTACAGTCTCAGCCGTTTTACTTACGATTATCGCCAGTGGTGCCAACAACAAAAAAACCAACAACTGCGAGTTGCCTTGCTTTACGCTTCTGCCTATGGTAATACCGCAACTTTAGCAGCTGCTATTGCTCAAGGGTTAATCGAAAGTGGTGTTGCTGTGGAATCCATCAACTGCGAATCGGCTTGTTCTGCAGAGATCGCTCGTGCGGTGGAAACTTGCGATGGCTTTATTATCGGTTCTCCTACCTTGGGCGGTCATGCACCTACCCAAATCCAAACTGCTTTGGGTGTTATCCTTTCTACAGCACCAAAAACTAAGCTAGCAGGAGTGTTTGGTTCCTATGGTTGGAGCGGCGAAGCTGTTGATTTGATCGAAAGCAAGTTAGTCGATGCTAATTATCGTTTGGGTTTTGACACGATCCGCGTTCGTTTTAGTCCCACTGAATACATCTTGCAGGAATGCCAACAACGAGGAGCAGAATTTGCCCAAATCTTGAAAAAGAATAAAAAAATTCGCGCTCCTCGTCAGGTGGTGACAGAAGCGCGAGTAGATCGTACAGAACAAGCGGTAGGGCGTATCATTGGTTCTCTATGCGTCCTGAGTACGCGGCGGGGTAACAATCACAGCGGATTTTTAACATCTTGCGTATCTCAAGCTACCTTCAATCCCCCGGGCTTGATGATTGCCATTGCCAAAGACCAGGATGTTGATTTCCTCATTCGTCCGGGTGCTGAATTTGTCCTCAACATTCTCAAGGAAGGACGCCATCTACGGCGACACTTTTCCTATCGGTACACAAAAGAAAATTGTTTTTCAGGCTTGGCAACTAAAACTGCTGGTAACGGTTGCTTAATTCTCACCGACGCCCTTGCTTATCTTGAATGTACTGTCCGCACGTGGATGGAGTGCGGCGATCGCTACTTGATTTATGCAACCGCAGAAAAAGGAGAAGTACTGCAGCCTACTGGCGTCACTGCAATCGAGCATCGCAAATCCGGTCGCCACGATTACTAAGCGTTTAGCAGCGGTACTCGATTATGCCACTAATTCCGCCACGGGCGTCAAAGCAGCAGCTAATACTTCTTCAGCGGAGTTGGCGAACACAAACTGAAGTTCGCGCTGCACTTCTTCCGGTACTTCCTCCAGGTCTGGTTCGTTGCGTTGCGGTAAAATCACGGTTTTTACTCCTGCTCGATAGGCCGCCAGCACTTTTTCCCGGATTCCGCCTACAGGTAGTACTTGGCCGCGGAGAGTGATTTCACCGGTCATGGCAACATCATTGCGTACCATGCGGCCAGAAGCAACGGAGGCGATCGCTGTCACGATGGTCACTCCTGCTGAGGGGCCATCTTTGGGAATTGCACCTGCTGGTACGTGCACGTGTACTACTTTGCCTAGAAAGACTTTAGGGTCGATACCGAGTTGTTCTGCTTGAGAACGTACAAAGGACAAAGCCGCTTGAGCAGATTCGCGCATTACATCCCCTAACATTCCCGTTAGTATTAACCGCTCGTCCCGTCCTGGCATCATGGCGGCCTCTACGAATAAGATATCTCCCCCTGCTGGAGTCCAGGCTAATCCAGTTGCAATTCCGGGGCGCAAAAGCCGCTGCACTACTTCGTTGAAGAATCGAGGTCGACGCAAATAGTCTGGAATTTGTTCTGCTGTTACGGCGATCGGTGTCGTTGCTCCTTCTGCAATTTTGCGAGCTACTTTCCGAACTACGGTACCGATTTCCCGCTCCAAAGAGCGCACGCCTGCTTCCCGGGTATACTCGCGGATAATGCGCTGCAAAGCCGCATCATCGATAGTAACTTCATTCGGCTGCAATCCATTAGCTCGCAGCTGTTTCGGTAACAGATAACGACGGGCAATATGCAGCTTTTCCATTTCCGTGTAACCGGAGAGGCTCAAAACCTCCATGCGATCGAGCAGAGGAGAGGGAATAGTTTCCACCGTGTTTGCAGTGCAGATAAACAACACCTTGGACAAATCAAAAGATACGCCCAAATAGGTATCGACAAAAGCGTGATTTTGTGCTGGATCCAAAACTTCTAGCAAGGCAGCAGACGGATCGCCTTGGAAACTTCTGCCGAGTTTGTCTACTTCATCGAGCATCAGCACTGGATCGGAAGTTTCTATCCGCCGCAGTGCTTGAATTAAGCGACCGGGTAAAGCACCAATATACGTGCGGCGATGTCCGCGAATTTCTGCTTCGTCGTGAACGCCACCAAGACTGATGCGAACAAATTTGCGTCCCATCGCACGGGCAATTGATTGTCCTAACGATGTTTTGCCCACACCGGGTGGTCCTACAAAACACAAAATTGGTTCTCGGCGAGTGTCGTCTGTTGTGTTTTCCGATCCGGTTTGTGAAAGCTCTTGGTTTGCTTGACGCTCGGCTTTGAGTTTTTTCACTGCCAAGTATTCCAAAATTCGATCCTTGATCCGCTCCAAATCGTAGTGGTCTTCGTCAAGGATTTGACGGGCGCGAGCCAGGTCTATAGCTTCTCCGGTGACGGTGTTCCAAGGTAAATTGACTATCCAGTCAAGATAGGTGCGAATCATGCCATATTCGGGCGATACTGCCGGCAATCGTTCCAACCGCGATAATTCTCGAAAAGCTTCTTTGCGAGCTTCTTCTGGCAGATTCGCTGCTTCTAGCTGTTGGCGCAACTCGCGTATTTCTGCTTGTTCGGCATCTTCTTCACCCAGCTGTTGCTGAATGGATTTTAATTGTTCTCGCAGAATGTATTCCCGTTGAGTCTTGGAGATTTTTTCCTGGGCATCAGAGGCAATTTGTTGTTGCAGTTCCCGGACTACTAGTTCTTGTTGTACTATATTTATCAACCGCTTTAGTTTGTCTCCTACCGCATCTAGTTCTAACACCTCCTGTCGCAGCGCTGTTTCCATCGGTGTCATTGCTGTCACTAAATAGGCAAACATGCGAGGATCGCTGATGTTGTCGCCAGCAGCTGCTAGTTCATCGGGAATATCGTTGGTCAAAGGAACTAGCTTGCGGAATAGTTCTGCTAGGGTACGGCGCAAAGCTTCTGTTTCCGTGTCCGCGCTGGTTTGCTCTGGTGCTTTTTCTACCCGTGCTACTAAAAACGGTTCTGTTTGCACAAAATCGAGGATACGAATTCGTTCCAAGCCCTGAACTACCAGTTGCAAATTTCCGTCTGGCAGGCGGAGCAGGCGGTGGATAATTGCTGCTGTACCAATGCGGTAGATATCATCAGGACCGGCGGGGCGTACTTCTGGATGGCGTTGGGCCACTAATGCTACCAAACGGTTGGTACGCATAACTTCATCCACGAGCTTGACCGATCGCTCCTGCCCGACTAAGATAGGGGCGATCGCCATCGGCACTATGACTGTGTTGATTAAGGGCAAAACTGGTAGGGCATCGGGAATTTCCGATATCCGTTCCCCCGTGTTTCCGGTATTTTTCTTCACATCAACAGAGGCTGCGTCAGTCACAATTTCACCTCCGCTTTGGGTAGCATAACGTACAGAAAACCACGATCGTAACTAGCCTGGACGCGATCGCGATCTATAGGTTGTCTGAGGGGTACTTGCAGGCAAAACGAGCCGTACTGAATGTTTACTGCTTGATATTGACCGTCTTTTTCTGGCATTTCCCAGGAGCGCACTCCTTCAATTACTAGGGCATTTTCGTAAAGGGAAATATCAAAGTCTTCTTCTGCCATGCCAGCAATTTCTGCTTTGACAATCAAAGCTGCAGGCGTTTCGTAGAGATCGGCTGGAGGTTGCCATTGGGGATGGGCAAAACTAGCCTCTACCCGACTGCTCCAAAAGCCTGCTTTGGTGGGAGAAGCAATGCCAGAAACAATGCCTGTATAGCGATAACCGAATCGGCGATAGCGCATAGTTGTCGATCTTAGGTATTGTTAATGTAAGTTAAGTAGCGAACTAACATTATTGCACTGCTGGTGCAGGCAATGACGAGTAACCACAATACTTGCACTTTTTTTGGCTCAACTCCTTTTGCCGCTCGCCGTCAATATTTCAACCCAAATCAACATTAAGTCACAAGTCTGGAAATCCAGTAAGGCAACAAAGGCAAACAGCAGGTGTAATAACCGAGATTATTATATCAACTTGCAAAACCAAACTTCTAACATCAAGAAGAAATACAGGCGAGTAAGGCCTTGGCGACGGCGATGGCATAATTTTGACAATTATCACAAGGCAAGAAATTCCGATTTCAATGCCCGTAGCAGATCGTCGCGTGTAATGATACCAACAAGTTTTCCTTGTTCATCAACTACTGGCAAACGGTTAATTCGTTTTTCTAACATCAAATCAGCAGCTTGGGAAATTGGTGCGTCTGGTGTAATAGTGACAGGATTGGCAGTCATGACATCCTTAACCAGCACGCCCAAACTTTTCTTTAGTTCTTGGAGAAAGCGGTCTAGAGGTTCTAAGTAGATGATACCGCCAAGTAATAATAAATACAGCGGTAAGCGAATCGGACGTTCTTTAAACAATAAATCTGCTTCAGAAACGATACCAACTAGTTTGCCCTCATCGTTGACAACTGGAAGTCCGCTAATGTGGTGTTCTTCTAAACGACCGAGTACCGTTTCCACAGAGTCCAAAGGTGTGACGGTCACGGGATTGGTGGTCATGAAATCTTTGACTTGCAAGGTATGAGCAGGCATTTTTTCCAGCTAGAATGTAATATTTTTACTTTTTGCTTCCGTAGCGCACAAGCAGCAATTATTTTTCTACTAAACTATTCTTTAATTGATTTTTCAAGAACTCCTGAGCCGTTTCAATGTCCCTGCGCACCTCCTCCAAAGAACGATGTTGGAACATGGCAATTTCTTCCATTTCCCATCCTTCTAGCTGATATAGTATGAACGCGCGGCGTTGCAGTTTGGGCAATTTTGACAAGCAAGCAAACAGCCAGCGCTCTTTTTCTGCTAAAGTCAGCGCTTCCCAAGGTTCCTCGACTTCGTGTTGAGGCAAAACATCTTCCAGCTTTAAAGGATCTAAATTACCCCAGAAAGGTTCGTTTTCGGCAATCCAGCCACTTGCTACCTGAAAGCGGGGATCGTCCTCGGGGATAGGTGCTTCTAGGGAAAGGGCAGGAATTTCCTTGGTTTCGAGTTCGTCCAAAATTTCATGCATCAGTCCACCGATCCACTGCTCGAGGGGTTGCTGTGACGGACGGCGATCAAACTGTTCCCATGCCCGCAAGATCGCTTCATCTAACAAATCGGAAACAGTCATTTCGTTAGGAGCAAGCTTACCTTCTAGTTGGGCAAAAATCAATTCCCGCCGAGCATGATTTTGCAAGTTGCGAAGTACAGGACGCAGCAGAGCGAAGAAGAATTCTTTGTTTTGTTGGCGAATGTCTTGTTCTAAAAATTGACTGGCTGTGGCAAAGTCTTTTTGGCGTTGGCGTTTGCGACGATAAAACTCGTCGTGGCGAATTTGTTCTTTGTGACGGCGAATTTCTTTGGTCAAGATATCTGCCACTTCATCTATTGCCTCTTGATACGTTTCGAAATTTGCTTTCGACTGAGCAACCAGCACTCCTGTGGGTAAAGTGAGCACTGCTCGCACCTGATAACCGTTGGGTTGGTGGTTAACGCTCAATCGCAACTGACGCTGGCTGGGTGAAAATGATTGTAACAAGCGGTCGATGCGGTACTGTTTTTGCATCCAATATTGGCGAATCCGTTCTTTGATTTCCGGCGGACAATTGTGAAAAATAAACTGTTGTGCCATAGTAGCAACCTCCCCATACTAGAAATTTCCAAATACTTTTTGCCGAAAGCCATGTGACTTACTACGCGTTTCTATCCCAGCTGGAACAGAGACTACTTGTTGTGCAGTTGAGCTTTGATGAGAGCAACTTTTGATCTGTTCTGGTAGTAGGATGGTGTAGGGCTTTTGACTTTTCCAAAAAGGAGTTTGAGCGATCGTTTGGGCCAGCAGGCGGCGGTATACTTCACTCAGGTGTGCTGCTGTTACTGTCCAACTCAATTGTGGCTCGTAGGAGCCCAAATAATACTGCCACAAGCGCCTGACCCATTGTCCTTCTGGTAGCAATACTCGAGCGATCGCTTCTCCCCAAGCCACCGGTTCGTCTGAAGTCACCAACACTCCAGTTTCCTGAGGAACTATTGCAAATCTTGCTCCGCTGTGACTAGATGCTACAACTGGAGTGCCGCAAGCGATCGCTTGCAAGGCTTTGTTTGCAAAAGGTTCGTAGCGATCGGGAATCACGCAAACATCAGCCGCGCAGTGGTAAAGCAAAAATTCTTCTGCACCCTCAGGCTCTGGGCAATGAACTTTTTGTTGTAAATTCGAGGCGGTGATGTGTTTTTGAACAGCTTGCTTTTTCGCCGGATGAATGGGATGGGAATTGAGGAATACCCAGTGCAAAGCTTGGTAAGAAAAATCTAAATTAGAGCGAATCAGCGGTACTTGCTCTAGTTGAGTGGTTATTTGCAGTACCTGCTCAATTCGATCCCAAACATCAACGCACAAGACAATTTTATCCCAGGCAGAAAATCCCAGTTGGTGTTTGGCTTGTGCTTTTGACTGCACCTGAGGTTGGGATTGAGAAAAACTAAATTGAATAATTTCGTCAGCATGGTGACAAATTTGCCAGTTACCGTGCTGGTAGTAGTGGCAATCCTCAATTGCAACCAGATGGCTATTGTTTTCATCAGAATGCAACCATTGCACGTTAGTTAAACTTTTGAGTTGCAATCCCACCTTAGCTGCCAACCAGTTCCAGGTATGAATCAATGGATAATTGCTTGCTTGTTGGGTGGCAAAGTTTGCCAATGCTTGAACAAATTCGGATAAATTCGTGGTGTGGATGTAAACTGTACGATAATCGGGTGAGTGTGGCACGAGGGATAGGTGGGTAGAACAGTAGTCGCCAAGCTTACCAATAAATCTATCGACTTGCCATCCTACTTTGGCTAGGGCAGGTGCAAGATTTGAGATAATTTCGGGCAGGAATGGTGAATTATGTGCATTTCGAGCAGACAAGGAATGTGGAAAATAAACTAAAGCGATCGCTTGCTTGGGGAAGTTGCTCATAAAACTCACCTTTGCTGTTAACGATACACATCAAGCAGCGATGGCTGAAGTTGGCATGCAACCATCGTTGTCGAGACTGTTTGCCACAATTTGACGATAGACCGCTTCGTAGCCATCAACCATAGACTTGACGCTAAAATTTTGTTCCACGTGCTGACGGCAAGCACGACGATCGATTTCTGACAACCTATCCAAGGCCATAACACATTCATCCACACTTTGGCAAAGAAAACCAGTTTTTCCTGGCACGATAATTTCTGGTGCCGAACCCAAAGCCATGGCAATCACGGGCGTACCGGCCGCCATTGACTCTGTCATTACCAAGCCAAAGGGTTCCCGCCAAGTAATGGGAAACAAAGTTGCAACCGCTCCACCCAACAATTTATTTTTCTGGCTGTGATTGACTTCACCTAAAAATTCAATTTGCTTGCCATCGATATGAGGTTTAATCGCTGTTTCAAAATAATCTTTGTCTACGACATCTACTTTACCTGCCATCCGCAGCGGTAATCCTGTCCGTTTGGCAATTTCGATGGCATGGTGCGGACCTTTTTCTGGTGAAAATCTTCCTAAAAAAGCAAGGTAGGGTGGTTGTTGAGGTTGCGGATAAAATTGATAGCTAGCTACGTTGATACCATTGTAAATCGTTGCTACGTAGTTTAGCTCCGGAAGGGCTTGGCGCTGGCTTTTGGAAATGCTGACGTAGGGTTGTTGTTGGAAATAGGTAAAAATTTTGACGTTATCTGGTGTAAATATCCCGTGTAGGGTGTGAACCGTTGGCGTTTTGACTAGCTGGGCTAATGGCAAGGAACTGTAACCAACATGCGAGTGAATAATGTCAAATTCACTGGCACGCTTGTATACCTGAGCTAATTCTAAAGCTTCGCAGACGGCATATTCTTTGAGACTGGGGTCTTGGCGCATGGCACAAGGATGAATTGGTTCCAATCGGGCCAGGGTAATGGAATCTCCAGAAGCAAATAGAGTTACCTCGTGTCCGCGTCTGACTAATTCGTCTGTTAACAATCCGACTACTAATTCTGTACCGCCATAGGTGACAGGAGGAACTCGTTCCCACAGGGGAGCAACTTGAGCAATACGCATAGTTTTTCTCCTATATCAACGCAATGCAACGCAATGTTCGTCGTATAGACCTACTGTAGGTAAATGCACCCAAAGCTGCGATGGAAGCAATTGTGGAGTTATTAGGTCGCTTTTGCAAACAAGCAAAGGGCGTTGTGAAGGTTGGCTTAGCCGACACCTGAAGCGGGTGCTAACATCTTCGTGTATGGTTGCATTGTCTCGCAGTGACAAAGATTGTGACTGCCAAAGACAATTGCACCTTGAGAATCTAAGAAAAATCTGAGGAAAAAAACAGTTAATTGACCTAGAGCTTACCAGCCAAGCAGTACTGCGATGCGATCGCTAAGCTCTAAGACGTTAAATGGTTTTAAAATTACTCCTGCAACTTTACAGGAATTAAATTCCAGGCTGTTTTCATCTATTTCTTTCGCTGTCAGTAAAATTACTGGAATAGATTGGGTAGCAGGGTTAGTTTTCAATGCTTGCAATAGCATCAGACCATCACCATCTGGCAAGCTCAAATCAAGCAAAATTGCATCGGGTTGATTTGCGAGCGCCTGTGCTAATCCTAACCGTCCCGATTCGACTGCGATCACTTTCCATCCTTTGAGGTGTTCGAGGGTAAGTTTGACGATCTGACACAGGTCAGGCTCATCATCAATTAATAAAATGCAGCGATGAGAAGGAAAAATTGGCATAACATTTTAGATGCTCCTGTCTTTAAGACGCACAAAGCTACGCCTCTGAACGTTTTGTTGGCAAAAACTTCAGAAGCATTGCTTTGCATTTCATCTTCATCTTGACAGGAAATGCAAGGATTGGTGGGTGGGGAATGCTATACAAAAAAGGTGGTAATTTTGCTGCAATCGTTTAGGAGAGGAAGCTAAAGGTGTGCTGTTTCAAAGTTGGGTGAGGGTGTCGAAAAGGTTCAGCAGCAAGCAATTGTCAAGTACTAAAGTGCTTGCTGTTAGCGACAAGTGACTGGTATTGGCCTCAATCGTTTTAAGAGTCGTTGTCTCAAATCTGCTTCGGCAATTGGCTTGAGGATATAATCATCGGCTCCTGCCAAAAGTGCCTGGTGTAGGGTATCAGCATCACCGCGGGCAGATAAAAACAGGATAGGAAGTTGGCTCCAGCGGGGATCGCAGCGTACTGCTTGGCAAAGTTCAATACCGTTATAATTGGGCATAGAGACATCTAGCAGTAACAAATCGGGGCGACTGTTTTCCAGGACTTGCCAAAACTGAAGCGGATCTGCCAGAGTTTTGACTTGCAAGCCCCAGTTTTGGAGTTGGTTTTGCAAGGCACTTAGCAGGGAAGCATCATCATCAACAATTAAAATTCGAGCCGTGATGTTGTTCACTCGGTTGAGAAGTTGGTTGAGCGCCTGAAACACCTCAGCAGAAGTGGCGGGCTTGTGCAAAAAAGCCTTGGCTCCCAGACGTATTGCTTCTATGCGGTGGGATAGTTCGCTGTGGGCGGTTAGAACTAGAATGGGAATTTCTGGTAGGAGGCGTTGCAGCTGAGCCAGGAGGGTGAAGCCGCTTTCTTTGGCGTGGGGAAAGCTCAGATCCAGTATGACAGCGTTTGGGTTTAGAGATTGCAGGCGTTGGCGAGCTGTGGTGGGATCGGTAGCAGTTACGAGGCGAAATCCCCAAAAGGAGGCAGCGCTTTGCAGTTCCTCTAGCACAAGGAGGTCTTCATCGATTGCCAAAATAGTGATGGCAGTTGGGGAGTCATAAGTGACTGCAGCTGGAGGAAAGGTTGGGAATTGAGAAAATTGGGCAGTACAGAAGCGCAGTTGTTGTAACAAGTTGGTTAGCGTTTGTCGTTCGAGCTGGGAAGCACAGGGAGCGATCGCTTGTTCGATTTGGCGAGCGAGGTTAGCCGCTTGGGGCATACCGTAGACTCCCAGAGACCCTACTAAGCGATGGGCAATTTCTTGTGCTTGTTGTTGTTGTTCGGGGGTGAGGTTTTGGATGGCAGCGTCTAAAATTGCCAGCTGTTGTTGCAATCGTTCTTGAAACTCGTGCCACATTTTTTGCATGATTTCTGCTAGACGAGCAGAGGGCTGGCTACTTTGCTCAGAGCATGCTCTCAGACGATATCCCAGACCGTAGAGGGTTTCAATGGGATCGGGATTTACTCCTGCTGCTTGGAGTTTGCGCCGCAGTCCGCGAATTTGAGTTGTTACTGCTTCTTCTCCCGGACATTCATCGATTGACCAAACGCGGTCAAGGAGGGTACGGCGATCGAAAATACGGCGTGGATAGCGTAGAAATAGCTCCAGTAGTTTGTATTCTTTGGGTGTAAGTTTAATGGGGATACCGTGGTAGGTAACTTCACAAGCATTGGGGTCTAGTTGTAGCGCTCCCCAACAAAGTTTTTTGGTCAAGATAGTGGTGTTGCTTCGGCGCAGCAAGGCTCGAATTCGAGCTATTAATTCTGAGGGATCGTAGGGTTTGGTGAGATAATCATCGGCTCCTGCTTCCAAACCGGCGACGCGATCGCTGACTCGATTTTTAGCGGTTAGTAACAAAATAGGAGTGTGGTAATGCTGTTGTCTTAACTTGTGACACAGGCTGATCCCATCTACTTCTGGTAACATCACATCCAGGACGATCAAATCGTAGGTAGTTGCTTCCACCAGTTGCAATGCTGTTCGTCCATCACAGGCAATGTCTACTGTAAATTGTTGCGCTGTTAAACACGCGCTCAAAGCAGCAGTTGTGTTGCGATCGTCATCTACAATCAGCAGTTTCATTTCCTGGTAAAAAATTGCAAATTTTTGCCCCTATCAAAACAGAGGCAGTTTTCTGTTTAAAACTTTTGCTTGATGGTAAAGTTCCAACAACTATCCCTGGTAGGAATTTTAAAGGAGAATGTTGTGGTTGGTGTTGTGAAAGCACAGCTTTTAGGCAGCAAGTGCGGTGCTTGTTTGTGGCTCTCAGTTGGAAGGGGGTTTTGCAAAATCAGAATTTCCTCAGAAAATTCTTAGATTTTTATTCCAGGGTATCGGTGTAATCTGGAATCAGAGGGGAATTACCCTGCTGCCAAGTTAACCGAACCCCCATATTGACTGGATTGCAAACAGAAAAACCCGTATTGAGGAGGTTTAGTATCATGGCACTTATTCGTTGGGAACCATTTCGGGAAATTGAACAGTTGCAACGGCAAATGAATCGCTTGTTCGATGAAATTATGCCCACCAGTCGTGGTGAAGCTATTGACGGTATAACTTTTGTGCCGCCAGCAGAAATGGAAGAAACTCCCGATGCTATTCATTTGAGGCTGGAGATTCCCGGTATTGAAGCCAAAGATTTAGACGTGCAAGTTTCGGCGGATGCAGTATCGATCTCCGGCGAGCGCAAGTCAGAAACAAAAACCGAACAAAAAGGCATGACCCGCAGCGAATTTCGCTACGGCAAGTTTCAGCGAGTGATTCCTTTACCTGCTCGCGTTCAACAGAATAAAGTGGAAGCCGAGTATAAAAACGGCGTTCTCAAACTTACTCTACCCAAGGCAGAAGAAGAGAAAAGCAAAGTTGTCAAAGTCAATTTAGGATAATTGCCTCGGTGCCCTCAATAGAGAAATTTCACAACAAGCCACGGAAAGGTTCGGGAAAAGGAACCTCTCAAACCTAAAAAACCGACCCTTCTTGTTTTTCCCCAGTTCTACAATGCATGGGTAGACAAGGGTATCCGATGATATACTTCCGACTGCGATCTCCTTTGTCATCGGGTACCCCGTTTGTGCCGATTGGAAGCAATTTTTGCTTTTTTGGGTGTGGAAGTCGGGCGGAGTGTGACAACAAGATTTACTAACAAAATTCAAGGAGGTTACTAACGATGGCAAAAGTCGTTGGCATCGACTTAGGAACCACAAACTCCTGCATCGCCGTGATGGAAGGTGGACAACCCGTGGTTATTCCCAACGCTGAGGGCAGCCGCACAACTCCATCGGTGGTGGCTTTTACCAAAACTGGCGAAAAATTGGTCGGACAAATTGCTAAGCGCCAAGCGGTGATGAATCCGGAAAATACCTTTTATTCGGTGAAGCGATTCATCGGGCGCAAATACGATGAAATTACTGGTGAAGCCAAGCAAGTTTCCTACAAGGTTTTGCGGGATAGTAACGGGAACGTGAAGCTAGACTGTCCCATTTTGGGAAAACAATTTGCACCAGAAGAAATTTCGGCTCAGGTATTGCGCAAACTAGTCGACGATGCCAGTACTTATTTGGGCGAACCTGTTAAGCAAGCAGTAATTACTGTTCCCGCTTACTTCAACGACTCGCAGCGACAAGCCACCAAAGACGCTGGACGCATTGCGGGAATCGAAGTATTGCGGATTATCAACGAACCTACTGCTGCTGCTCTTGCCTACGGGTTGGACAAGAAAAAGAACGAAACTATTTTAGTGTTTGACTTGGGTGGCGGTACCTTTGACGTATCAATTTTGGAAGTAGGTGATGGCGTATTTGAGGTCAAGGCCACTAGCGGCGATACTCATTTAGGTGGAGATGACTTTGATAAGAAAATAGTTGATTGGTTAGCAACAGAATTTCAACGCCAAGAAGGTATAGACCTGCGCAAAGACAGACAAGCTTTGCAACGCCTGACCGAAGCTGCTGAAAAAGCCAAAATTGAGCTATCGGGAGCAACACAAACAAGTATTAACCTACCCTTTATAACAGCAACCCAAGAAGGTCCCAAACACCTAGACATGACTTTGACGCGAGCGCAGTTCGAACAAATGTGCAGCGACTTGCTTGATCGCTGTCGCATTCCGGTCAATCAAGCTCTGCGCGACGCGAAGCTGACAGCTGCTGACATTGACGAGGTAGTGTTGGTAGGTGGTTCGACGCGCATTCCTGCCGTACAGCAATTAGTGCGGCAAATGACGGGTAAAGAACCCCACCAAGGCGTGAACCCGGATGAAGTGGTTGCTGTTGGTGCAGCAATTCAAGCAGGAGTACTAGCGGGAGAAGTCAAAGATATCTTGCTGTTGGATGTGACTCCCCTATCACTGGGTGTGGAAACTCTGGGCGGTGTCATGACCAAAATTATTCCCCGCAACACAACTATTCCGGTGAAAAAATCGGAAATTTTCTCTACCGCCGCCGATGGGCAAACGAACGTGGAAATCCACGTTCTGCAAGGGGAACGGGAAATGGCAGCCGACAACAAGAGTCTGGGTACCTTCCGGTTGGATGGTATCCCACCTGCACCCCGTGGCGTTCCGCAAATCGAAGTAACGTTTGATATTGATGCTAATGGTATTTTGTCAGTTTCAGCTAGAGAAAAGGCGACTGGCAAGCAACAATCGATTACCATCACCGGTGCATCCACCCTCGATAAATCGGAAGTCGAGCGGATGGTGAAGGAAGCCGAACGCAATGCCGAAGAAGACCGCAGGCGGCGCGAGCGCGTGGATACGAAGAATACTGCCGATTCTGTTGCTTACCAAGCTGAGAAACAGCTCAAAGATTTGGGCGACAAAGTACCTGCTGCTGACAGAAGTCGGTTAGAAGGCTTGATTAAGGATTTGCGCGGGGCGATGGAGCGCGAAGACTACGATCGCATGAAATCCCTGTGCAATGATATCCAACAAGCTCTGATGCAAATTGGCAGTGCGGTTTACTCGCAAGCAACTAATACTAGCACTGCCAGTGATGGCAAAGGCGGCGAAGATGTAATTGATGCCGATTTTGTTGAGAATAAGTAAAAAATTAACCACAGAGATACGGAGATAACTTTGCTTTCTCCGTGTCTTTGTGGCCAATATTTTGTATTTTGACTTAATTAAGGATCGCTCACGATGACAACTGCATTTACTAAACCTCCCCAAAAGTGCGTTTCGGCAACTTTCAAAGAAGAGAAAAAATTACAGGATGCGGTGCAGCGCCTGCTCAACCGCGGTGTTCCCAAAGACAATATTTCAATTATTGGTCGCAATTTTCAATCGGAAGCTCGTATTACCGGCTTTCTGACTAAAAAAGATGTGATTGTGGATGGCTTGACTACCGGGGCTATATATGGCTCCCTGTTCGGTTCAGCCTTGGGTTTGCTAACCGGTATAGGCGTTTTGTTCGTTCCTTTTTTGGGGGCGGTTGTTGCCGCCGGACCGCTGGGTGCAGCACTTTTAGGAGCGACGAGCGGTGCTTTGTATGGAGCTTTGGGTGCGGGACTTGGCTCTGCTTTGATGTCGCTGGGAATGCCTCAAGATAAAGCAGCAATTTACCAAACGCGAGTACAAGCAGGTGAATTTTTGTTGGTAGTGGAAGTGCCAGAAGAAAAATCAGGGGAAATTTTCCTGCTGTTACAAAGCGCAGGAGGTGAAGAGGTAGCTATTACCGATATGAGCATTCCCCGGGAACCAGAAGGCGAACTGGCAACTCAAGAGCAGATTTCGCCAGAAATCAAAGCAGATTTATCGGAGGAGGCGCAACAAACCTTTGTGGAAGCTTACAACCAATCGTTAAGCGAGTCTAAGGAGAAAACCAATGCCTTGCTCAAGGCCTGGGAACGAATCAAGCATTTGTTCGAACGAGATGAGAAAGGTATCTTTTCCAAGCGCAAAGCAAATTAATGCTTTCAGCTAACAGTCCCGGACTCCATCTTGTGGATTTGGTGGAGGTGTAAATGGCTGCAACCGATTTTAAAGACTATTATGAAATTTTGGGCGTGAGTAAAAATGCCACCCCGGAGGAAATAAAAAAAGCTTACCGGAAATTAGCACGCAAATATCACCCTGATTTAAATCCCAACGATAAAGAAGCAGAAATTCGTTTTAAGGAAATTAACGAAGCTCACGAAGTTCTCTCTGACCCAGAAAAACGCCAGAAGTACGATCGCTTTGGTCAATACTGGAAGCAAGCTGCAGCAGCTGGCGCTGCTCCCAGCACTGAAGGTGAAACTGGCTTTGAGCAAACGGATTTTGGGCAGTATAGCAGTTTTGACGAATTTATTAATGAATTGCTAGGACGATTTAGGCGGGGTGGTACGGCCACAGGACGACGCGCCTATACCTACCGCACAACCACAAGACCGGAGGGGTTTTGGGAATACACGGAATTTGGCGGCGAGGATCCTTTTAGTCGCTGGAGAGATATTCCCGGACAGGATGCGGAAGCAGCGATCGCTCTGACTTTTGCCGAAGCTTTCTATGGAACGCAAAAGCGATTGCAGGTTGATGGCGAAACCATCACTGTTCGCATTCCACCCGGAGCTAAACCGGGTAGCCGCATCCGGATCAAGGGTAAAGGTCACATCAATCCTTTGAACCAACAACGGGGCGATTTGTATCTAACAGTAGAATTATTTCCTCACCATTTCTTCAAATTTGATGGCGACAATATTGCCTGTGAAATTCCGATTAGCCCCGAAGAAGCAGTACTTGGTGCCCAAATTGAAGTACCTACTCCCGATGGAAAGGTAACAATGACAATTCCTCCCGGTTTAGATTCCGGACAAACTTTGCGCTTGCGAGGTAAAGGTTGGCGCGACCCCAAGGGTAACCGCACGGATCTGATGGTGCAATTGAAAATTGTTACTCCTAAAGATCTCACTCCTCAAGAGAAAGAATGTTACGAGAAGTTGCGCCAAGTTAGTAGCTTTAATCCCCGTCAAGCGATCGCTGCTGTGCGTTTGTAAACTATGTGGAAGGCAGATGACACAAGGGATAGGGGAGGTGCTTGATGAACTCTAATGTTAGTTTATCTCGCATAGTGTGGTCTAGTAGCGGCGATAGACTTTACAGTTTTGAACAAGCAGCTTTTTTTACCCAAACTTCTGTTCCGTTACTGGAACGGTTTGTGACTTTGGGTTTAATTGAACCAATTGGCAGCATGCTGCGCCGCCAGGATTTAGTACGGGTGATCAAGATTATGCGCTTGCGCCGGGATTTAGGATTGAACTTGATAGGAGCTGCAATGGTACTGGATATGGCAGCAGAAATTGCTCAGCTAAAGGCACAATTGCGTGCTTATCAAACTGCACAAAATGCACAAAATTAGATCGATACTCTGCTCTAAAAAAAAAGGAGGTAAGCGGTGATGTTTAATGTTGTTCGTCGCAGTCAAATTGTTGGTTTAATGGCAATGGATGGCAGCAGTGCCACCCGGATGGGCAGTGTGGAAGAGGTGTGGGTAGATAATAACGGTAGAGTTGCCTATTTTGCCAGTCAGGGTGGCTACACTCCTTTGGAAGAGGTTTCTACTATCGGACCCGATGCTGTTCTGACCTACTCGAGCTTGGCGGTTGAAGCTCCCACAACAAAATTGCGACGCTTGTATCGCATGGCGGTGCAAACGCCGTCGGCGCGCGAACCCCTCGGCTGGGTTGAGGATTTTCTCTTTGATTGGGAAACTGGAGATATTGCTGCTTACGTTTTGGGAGGAGATATTGCAGCTGGTTTTGGCGGGCGAGCTGTGCTGTTTCCTGAAGATGTGGAGGTGATTGATGCAGAAGCGGTTGTGATTAAGGAAGATGCAAAAAATCGCCTCCAGGGTGAGTCGGAAGGACTGAAAGGTTTTTTGAGTGAAAAGTCGCAACAGGTAAAGAATTTGATCAAACGCATGGGCGATCGCCTGCAATCTCTTGTTTCTCCCCAAGACAAACCTGAGTTTGTGCGGGTGAAAATTAAGGAAGTGCAAGATGAATTAGCAACTTCCGGAAAGTACGATCGCAATGCTCTTCAAGAAGCAGCTGAATTCATACAAGAAAAATGGGAGGATTTCCAACACAGTCTCAGTCGCGCTGGAGAGCGAATCAAACGAGCTTTTGATTCGGCAAGGAAGCGTTTGACTCACAATTAATATTTGCTGGAAAGGGGATTTCAGGTAAATTAGGCTAATTCCCATAACATGTAATTACTGATTTTTCATTGCCGATGACTTTACCAAATTGGATCACCTTTTCCCGGCTGCTTGGATTACCTTTTTTGCTTTACGGTTTACACGATCCTACACCCACAAGCAGGTGGGTGTGTTTGGTCATTTTCCTCCTAGCTGCTGGTACTGATTGGTTGGATGGCTATTTAGCTCGCAAACTCAATCAAGTTACCGATCTGGGTAAATTCCTCGATCCCTTGGTGGATAAATTGCTGGTACTGGCACCGTTGCTGGCTTTAATTGAACTAGGACAAGTTCCTGCCTGGGGAGTATTTTTGATACTGGGACGAGAGTTAGCGATCGCCGGTTGGCGTGTCAACCAAGCTGACATTAGAGGAGCAAATATTTGGGGTAAGCTGAAAACTGTCAGCCAAATTGTGGCGATCGCCCTTTTAATCGCACCTTTACCTCAAATCTGGCAACTACCTTCTTTGGTGGCTTTTTGGTTTGCAGTTGTACTGACGTTAATCTCGGGAGCTATTTACCTGTTTTTTGCTTAACACGGTTTAAAACTACTTTTTCTCAGCTTTTAGCTGCTTTGAGCTGCAAAATTTCCTGAGGATGCAAACAAGCTGCAAAGGTACGAGCTTGAACGGATAATTGATGCTTTTGATACCAAGCATAAGCACGATCGGCAATTATCTGAGCTGTGCGTAAGTTGATTGTTTCCTCGTAGTCGTCTCCCAACCAGTAGTGTTTTCCTGCTTGCAACCCATCTAAATCTTTGCCTTTGTACCATACGCCTACTGGTAGCAATCTATGGGCGCAGTAAGCAGCAAAAATAGTTGATTTTGTCAAGTACTCAGTATGGTAATTAAAAAAACCTGCCACTGAGCTAGATAATAAATCGCTGATTTGTTGAGGCGATCGCACTCCCAAACTCTTCACGGGAGTACCGTTAATTGACTCAATGGCAAAATCCAAAGCTGGACCGATGTCCAAGATTTCCTCAATTTCTAACTCGCGGCAAGTTCGCTGCAGTGCCGATCGCGACTGCTGATAAACTCGAGAACGAGGGCCGCGACTGCCAAATACTACCAAACGCCGAGGTCGTTGTGATAGGGGAGGAGGATTTTCTGGTTCCCCAACATTAGAAAAAACTGGTACTACCGGAATTTGAGAGTGTTTTCCTTGACTGAAACGAGCGATGATTTCGGCGTATCCTTGTCTGTTGGTAAGACAGCGATCGCTACAGCATGCTAGACGACGAACTAAGTTTCTTTGCAACGGTGATGTCCAAAATTGACTTGTCCAGAATGGACCGAAAGCATGCAGTTCGTGAAACATTGTTACCAAACGTTGGGAAGTAGCTGTTTGACGCCAATGCTCCAAACCTTTTACCAACCATCTCGGACAACCGCGTTTGGCATAACCGTAACCCACATAATGTAAAAGCACCACCTGTACGGAGCTTTCTTTTGTAGGTAGTAGCTGTAGTAAAGCTTGACTTGATTGCTCTTGTATCTGCTGAACAGCAAATCCTTCTACCACAGACTGACCGCACCAGTTAGGATCGGCAACGAGAAAATTCGTATCAATGCCAAAATCCTGGCGCATTTGTTTCGCTAGCTGCAAGCTGTGGTCTCCAACTCCATCAATAGCTGGAGGCAAGCGGGGAACGATAGCAATTATGCAAGCCACGATACCATACCCTGACGTTAAGTTTTATTTTTTTGAGTAGGGATAGCGTTATAAATATATCACTAATTTTTTTGAAAAGCAGCAATTTTTCGGTAAAAATACTAAATTTATAACCCTGTCCTAATTTAATTTATGCCTGGTATAAAGAAAATTCTTTCTATCGGTCACTCCTACGTAGTTAGGTTGAACCGTCGCCTCGTGAATGAAATGGCTCGTTCAGGTCAGCAAGAATGGGAAGTCACAGCAGTTGCTCCCGCGTTTATGCACGGAGATTTGCGATCCATGCACCTAGAACTAGACCCACAGGAAGTCTGTCGACTAGAAGCAGTACCTGTCTACAACAGTCAACGCATTCATTTTATGACCTATGACTGGCGATTGCGAGAAATTATGCAGCAAGGTTGGGACTTGGTACATTGCTGGGAAGAACCTTATATTTTTGCAGGTGGTCAGGTCGCATGGTGGACGCCAAAAAATGCTTCCTTAGTTTATCGAACTGCTCAAAACAAATCCAAACAGTATCCATTTCCTTTCAATTGGATAGAAAACTATGCTATGAATAAGTCAGATGGTTGGTTATGCTCCGGACAAACGGTACTGGAAGCTTTAAAGAACCGACCGGGGTATTCGCGTCCAATGCAATTGATTCCTTTAGGTGTGGATCTCAACTGCTTTTATCCTTGCGCTGAAGCTAAATAAATACCAGATTCGTCAGCTTCTGAATTGGGAGGAAGACAAAACACCTGTTATTGGCTTTCTAGGACGTTTGGTTCCGGAAAAAGGATTGGGTTTATTAATGTCTGTATTGGATGAATTACAAACTCCTTGGCGAGCTTTGTTTGTCGGTACAGGAACAATGGAATCTTCTATAAGAAGTTGGGCTCAAAAGTATCCCCAAAAAGTGCGCATTTGTATGGATGTCAAACACGACCAGGTTCCTCAATATTTGAATGCTATGGATATACTTGTCGCACCCAGTCAAACGGTATCTAACTGGAAAGAACAATTTGGGAGAATGATAATTGAGGCATTTGCTTGTGGTCTTCCTGTAATTGGTAGCGATAGTGGTGAAATTCCTTATGTTATCCAAGATGCAGGTGTGGTAGTTGGCGAAAAAGATCAGCTTGGGTGGGTAAAAGCTATCTCAGAATTACTTGAGAGTCCGTCGCGAAGACAGGAACTAGCTTGCAAAGGTTTGGAGCGATCGCGTCAGCTTTATGCTTGGCCTGTTGTTGCTCGGCAATATTTGCAGTTTTTTAATGAACTGTTAGATTCTCACTGCTTGCTATCTGTGTAGTAATAGGTGGCTTTTGCCATATTATTGCTGTTTTTATACCGTTGGTGGATTGATTCACAACTAACCAATCTTGAGGTATCTCAAGTACATCGAATGAATTCCAGAGATTAGCGTCATCCAGTAACAAATATCCACCTGGTTTTATCTTGCTCAGGCACTTTCTAGTACAGTTAGTTCTGTAGTGACCGTCAACGATAATCAAATCAAAACTCGCGTCTGGAAATTCATCCAACACTGCTACATAATCAGGGCATTTTTCGTAAAATTCCCGTTCTGGTTCTGTTAAAGAATGGTCGAGGGGAATCCATCGCAAATCTACATTAGTCAGGTTTGCGGTTTCTATTTTTTTCTTAACTAATTGATACCAGACGCTATTGTGTTCTATACTGATTAGATTACCGGCGCGTTGAGCAAACCATACCGTACTTCTACCGCTGCCAAATTCTAATACAGACATCGACTTAGAAAGATGTTTTTCGCAGAAGTCAACTGTTCCCGGACACATCCAAGGTTTGTGAGGATGGAGTTTTTCCCAAATCCAATACTTAAGCCGATAGAAAATTGCCTTGGGTCTTTGTAACCAGAAAATAATATTTTTTGCTGTCATTATCTACATTTTTATCTTTGTGCCTTATTTTAGAAAATCTGTCTCAAAAATTAAATTAAAAAAATATAAATTTTGGTATTTAATTATATATTTTTAGTAGTTTATTGCTTGGTAAGCAATTGATTTAAATTTCGCCAATAAATAAAAATCCAAATTCATAAAATGACTCAACTTCGTCTGGCAATTATCTGCGATTATCCAGAAGAAAACTGGCCGAGTATGGATTTGTGTGCTCAGATGCTCATCAAGCACCTGCAAGCAGAACAAAAGATATTTATTCAAGCTACACAAGTTTGTCCAAAATTTAGATGGCGTTTTCAAAAAATTCCCTGGCTCAATAAAAAGCACTTTGCTTACAATGCAGATCGCCTGCTGAACAGATTTTGGGACTATCCCCGCTATCTCAAAAACAAAGTCAAGGATTTTGATTTTTTTCACATTGCTGACCACTCCTACGCTCAGCTAGTTCATGTTTTGCCTCCAGGACGCACGGGGGTATATTGTTATGATATTGATGCTTTTCGCTCTGTAGTAGAGCCAAAGCAAGAACGTCGACCTGGTTGGTATCAAGCTATGTCTCGCCACATCCTGCGTGGTTTGCAGTCATGCGCTGTTGTTTTTTATTCCACAACAGAAGTGAGAAAGGAAATTGAGCGCCATCGAATAGTAGAACCATCGCGTTTAGTTCATGCTCCCTTGGGAGTTGCTGCGGAATTTTGCGTCAATGCTGATGACACCAGCATCAGCGAGCAAATAGGTCATGCACCTTTTTTACTTCATGTTGGCAGTTGTATTTCTCGCAAGCGTATTGATATTCTGTTAGAAGTTTTTTCCCAGCTGCGAGCTATCTATCCTGAATTAAGACTGGTCAAAGTTGGGGGAGAATGGACACTAGCTCAGCAGCAGCAAATAGCTCGGTTAAATCTCACAAAGGCGATTGTTCATTTGCAAGGTTTACAGCGCAAAAGTATAGCTGCTCTTTACCGAAAAGCATCCGCGGTGCTGTTAACAAGTGAAGCAGAAGGTTTTGGATTACCTGTAATAGAAGCTCTAGCTTGTGGAGCGGTGGTAGTTGTCAGCGATATTCCTGTTTTGCGTGAGGTGGGCGGAGAAGCTGTTGTATACTGTCCGGTTGGAGATGTATCAGTGTGGGTGAAAACCATACAGCAACTATTGGCCAATCCAGCAATAGCTCCAGCTTGGAATTTGCGTCTGAGCAAGGCGCAGGAATATTCTTGGTCTGCTCACGCTCAAATTATTGCTCGATCTTATCTACAACTAGCTCATCGTTGAAATATGAAAATTGTCTTTGCAAATCCAGTGGGAGCAATTGGTGGTGCAGAAAGGGTATTGCTGACGATATTTTCTGCGCTTTTAAAGTTGCAACCTGAGTTACAGCTTTATTTGATTGTGGGTACGGACGGACCGCTAGTAGAAGCAGCTCGAAAATTGGGAGTACGGGTACAGTTACTGACACTACCAAAAGCAGTGAGCGAATTTGGTGACAGCGCTTTGAAAGATAAAAATAAAGTTTTAGCGTTCGGTATTTTACTATTAAGACTAATCACAATTTTACCTGGACTTGGCAAATATGTTTGGGAATTCCATCTATTTTTGCGTCAACTCAAACCAGATTTAATTCACTCTAATGGTATTAAAACTCATTTACTAGTTGCCTTGGCTGGAGTTAGAAATGTACCTGTAATTTGGCACATCCATGATTTTTATCAGTCACGACCATTAATAGGCAAAATTTGGAAATGGATCAGCGCTAGTCCGAATTTAGGAATTGCTATTTCTCAAGCTGTTGCTGAAGATGCTACAGCTGTACTACCTGGTTTACCAATAAAAGTGATTTACAATGCTGTGGATGTTAATTATTTTTCTCCCCATTTTCCCGCAGTTTCATCTTCGGAAGTTCCCGTGCGGGTGGGATTGGTTGCTACTTTTGCGCGTTGGAAGGGACAGGAGGTTTTTTTAGCAGCAGCAGCTTGCATTTTAAAAGCGCATCCTCATTTAAATGTTCGTTTTTGTATTGTAGGTGGAGCAATTTACAAAACTCGCGGTTCTCAATATTCTGAACAAGAATTAAAAGATAAGGCTTTTGATTTGGGAATTGCAGACAAAGTTGATTTTGTTGGTTTCCAGGAAGATATAGCAGAAATATACCGTTGGTTAGATATTGTAGTGCACGCCAGCACCCAACCAGAACCTTTTGGTTTGACAATAGTGGAAGCTATGGCTTGCGGTAAACCTGTGATAGCATCCCAAGCAGGTGGTGCAGCAGAGTTATTTACTCATAATTATGATGCAATTGGTGTAGCACCTGGAGACTCTACTGCTTTAGCAGCGGCTATCTTAGATTTACTAAATCATCCCGAGAAGCGTCGAGTTATATCAGAAAGAGCAAGACAAACGGTCAGCGAGCGTTTCAATGACAAGCGTTTCGGTCAGGAAGTGATCGCAGTTTATCATTATGTTTTAAACCGCAAGCAAAATTCTTGCTGTAGTTTGATGGAGAGAAAAAAGGTGGGCGATCGCTAAGCTGACAAAAAAGATTACTAAGGACGAAATGATTAAAATCAACGGTGATAACTGAAAACTGACAATTTGTGGATACAATTTTGTCATTATCGGTAAAAAGCCAGCGGTAATTAAGGCATGGGATAGATAAATACCATAACTCAAGTAACCCAATTTCTTTGCTATGTGCGTCATGGTTTGGTTTTGGGAAATTAAACCAGATATCCCAATGCTATAAAGGAAGGATAAGTATGGTATTAGTAAATTCAAAATATCACTGTGACATAAAAAAATACTAATTATCCCTAAGGGAGTAAAGAAAATTATCAGTAATTTTCCTCTAGTAATATTCTGTTCATTTAAGGAAAAACTGTACAATAATTGTTGAATTCGAGGAGAATTAATGATGATGCCAAAGATTATATATGGCATGCATTTGATCGTCCAAGCTAAAATAACAAGTATTACTCTGAACATCTGGGAAAACGAATAATTAAACTGGAGAAAAAAAGCTTGTTTAAAGGCTATTCCTTCTCCTAAAATAAAATCATTACCAGAAACATTCATTACATAAAAAATACTTAAACTTACTAAGAAAAAATTCATCAGAAATGGTAGAGAAAATCTTCTACAAATTTTTACCATTAATATGGCAACTACCGTGCCACAAAATAACATTGGTAAAAAATATAGATGAACTCCAGCCGCACCAAAAAAAATAATATTTACGGGATCAGATATTAATCTTTGCAAAGATTCTTTATTTCCTATTAAATATCCTAAACATCTTGCCAAAAAGTAAATTAAACTCCAAATAGCATAGGGAACTAAAATTCTTTTAATCCTGCTGCTTAAATAATTTTTCGGTTTTTTGTATAAAAGTAAATGACTGCTAAAATAAAAGGACGCTACCAAAAAATAAGGAACACAAAAAGCTACAAAAAAGTTAGATATCATCAAAGCTTGTTCATCCCTAGGTAATTCCCCAAGGCCATGGATGAGAACTACTCCATAGGCGGATACACCTCTAAATAAATCAACTCCCAATAACCTTTTGTTCTGAGCACTGTGACTTAGTAAGCTCATAGTAAGTTAATCACGACTAACATAAACTGTGTTTGCTCAAGAAGTTGGAAATTTGTAGAGACTGGTGCCAAATCTCTACAAAATCCGATGCCAACAAATAGGCGATAATTAAACACGAGCCTTTGTGTAGTAGTCATAATATTGTTGCTTGACGGCAACACCATTCACAGCTATTCCTAAAACTTTTTGACCAGCTTTTTCCAACAATTCTTTTGCAAAAGTAGCACTGTTAGAATTAACAAATCCCGGTCGAACTACAAATAAAATTCCATTAGCTAACTTACCTAAAACAGTGGCGTCAGCAGCAACGGTTAAAGGTGGAGTATCGATGACAACAAAGTCATATTTTTGTGCAACTCGAGCTATAAACACAGCTATTTGACTAGAATTAATTAAGGCAGATGGATTGCTAGTCCGTTCGCCAGCAGTCATAACTTGCAAGTTGGGTGCAACTTCAGTAATGGCGCGCTCTAAATCCAAATGTCTTTTGATGACGTTGCTTAAGCCAATCCGATTGGGAATATCCCAGATTTTATCTTGACTGGGATTGCGTAAATCTGCATCCACTAGCAACACCTTACGTCCGATTTGAGACATGGAGAAAGCTAGGTTAGCTGCAATTGTCGATTTTCCTTCTTTAGGTACGGAACTAGATACCACAATTACCCTGGGTTGTTCTAAATTAAAGAATCTCAAATTGGTTTGCAGCATCCGAAAAGCTTCACTGATGGGGGAATCCGGTTTGCTTTTGACGACTACTTCTGGAATCTGACGTCCATTATTGAATTGCGGAATATAACCCAGCAAGTTGTACCCCAGCAACTCTCTGGCAGATTCGGGCGTTTTGATAGTTTTGTCTGTTTTTTCTAGAATAAAGGCAGTGGCAGCGCCTAGCAAAATTGCACCAATTAATCCTTGTAGTAAGTTTATGTACTGACGGCTTTTGATGGGCGCTGTGGGAGTTAAAGCAGGTGTAATTATCCTGGCGTTGCTAATTTGCAGATTTTCTGCGACTTGCAGTTCTTGGTAGCGAGCGAGGAGATTTTGATAACTAGCTTCGGTAGCAGAGATTTCCCGCTCGAGCTGGCGTTGCTGCAGCTCTAGCTGTGGTAAGGTGTCAGCTCTTTGTCTATAAGATGCAATAACATTAGCCAAAGCTTTCAAGCGTACCTGCAAACTGAGACGTTCTGCTTCAGCAGCTGCGTAGTTAGCGAGAATTCCTTGTTGTAAACCTTGGGGTCTTAGCTGTACGACGTTTTCCGGTTCTTGAATTTGATTGAAACGTCCTGCTTGACCGACAAAGCTTTGTTCGATTCGCTGCTTGAGTTCTTGTTTGAGAATTTTTTCCTGTTGTCTGAGGTCGATGAGGGTGGGATGGTTTTCTGTCAAACGCAGTCTCGCGAATTCAATTTTTCGCTGCAGCTCCTGCAGCTGTTCTAAAACCAAAGTTGTTGATGGTGACTCGCTGACAAAACCCGTAATTACAGCTTGCTGGGAACTGACACCAAACAACTGCTTGATTGATTCCATTCTCGCAGTTTGAGACGCTAGTTCGGCTCTTGCTGCAGCTAGTTGCTTATCTAGTTCGGTAAGAACGGTAACAGTTGTTGTGGCCTCGGATTTTAAGTCTAAAACTTTGTTTCGTTGTTTAAATTCTTGCAATTTTTTTTCTGCAGCTTGTAATGCTGCTTTCCTAATTGGTAATTGCTGAGCGATAAAGTTCCTAGCAGATCTTGTTTGGGCGCGGTTACCGTCAATATCATTTTCTATATAGATTTTCATTAAAGTATTCACAATTGAAGAAGCCTTCTTGGGATCTGTATCTGTGTAGGAAATTTCCAAGATATCGGTATCTTCAATATTTTTTACTTGCAGATTTTTGAGAAAGGTCAGGGGATTGATATCTAGACGGAGAGAGTTGATAGTTCTTTCAGCGATCGGTAAGGAGCGCACAACTGCTACTTCTGTTCCCATCGGTCTACCACTAACGGAATTCTCTAATTGTCCTAACTGGTTCCCAACTCCGGTAAGGGAAGAGGTAGCGTTCTTTTTGAGCACTAGCTGACCTGTTGCTTGATAAACAGGCGTTTGTAACATGGTTCTGACTATACTTAACCCCATTACCGCCAAAAAAACTATAGAAACAGGTAACCACCGACGCTTGAGAATTATCCAATATTGCAAACTTTCTTCCATAAAATATCCTTTCAGTTACTGTTGAATTATTTTTACCCTAGTTTAGAGATGGGAAAATTATGTAAAGTGAGGTGACTGCTGATCTGTACTGGTGAAATGTTGATGGTGGTCTATTTTACTATAAGTCCTGAAAAAATACACGCTGTTTTCTCAGTAAATATACGTAATTAGCGAAAAATTTTTTGAAAATAGAAGCTAACTACTCGCTGGTAATTATGAACTATGCTTACGGCTTTTACGTATTGTTACTGATGCCAGCCGGAGAGGAATATATAGAATATATGGATTATGCCGATAAGCAGAGGCCATCGCTGCTTGACTAAAAATTAAGGGTAGAAAAAGTTGTGCGTTGGAAATAGAGTAATGGCAATTTTCTTCATACCGAACCTTCATATCAAAGGATAAAACAAAGCCGAAAATCTGACATTTAGTCCTTGGGAGATGGATTCAATAATACTCTATTCACAAATAAAAGTAGTGCTATTTTTTTACATTTTTTTTATTTGTAAGCAGATAAAAATTAACCCTTCGAAAATAGATTTATCTGCCAAAAAAGAAAATTAATTGCTGCTAATTACGTATATTCACTGATGTGCGAAAAATAAAATCTCAACAGAATATTCTTGTTTACTTGTTTGCTCAACAAGCAGAAACTATTTTTTTACTCTATTTCCCAACCAATAATTTTCACAATTTGCCCAAGGCTTGTAACTGTTCGAGCCTACCTATAAAAACAGCTGAATTACCCTTATTTTTCTAGATGTCACAAACACCAAATTATCGGATAATTCACTTATCTAAGTACTATCCTCCCGATAGAGGAGGGATAGAAACGCACGTTCAAACTTTGGCTCGTTGTCAAGCTGCTTTGGGAGCAGAAGTCCAAGTAGTTTGCGTGAATGGATTGAACGAAAAAGGCCATTCATCTACTAAAACGAAGACTGTTTGTGAGATGGATGGTGATATAAAAGTTACGCGCGTTGGTCGCCTTTTCTCGCTAGCGCGATGTGATATTTGTTTTGGGTTATGCGAACAATTACGTCGATTGGTTAACGAACCTAAAACAACTATATTCCATCTTCATACTCCTAATCCAACAATGCTTATGGCGTTAATCATACTGGATAGGAATATCAATTTGGTAATTACCCACCATAGTGACGTAATCAAGCAAAAGTTTTTGAAATATGCATTGCGTCCTTTTGAATATTTAGCTTACAGTCGCAGCTCGCAAATATTAACAAATAGTTTGCAGTACATTCAAGGTTCAAAATTTTTGCAGCTATACCGCCATAAATTGAGTTATCTTCCATTGGGTTTAGATTTGGCAATATATACTCAGCCCAGTCAACAAGCACTGACTTTTAGCCGCAGTTTAAAAGATAAATATGGAGAGATCATCTGGTTAGCAGTTGGTAGGCTTGTTTATTACAAAGCATTGCACATATCGATTCAAGCTTTAACTTTGGTACCAGGAAAACTAATTGTCATTGGTGTTGGTCCCTTAGAAGCACAATTAAAAGCTCTGGCGCGAAAGCTGGGAGTAGAAGACCGCGTTGTTTGGTTGGGTCGCGTGAATGACGATGAGCTTGTGGGAGCTTATCATGCTGCAACAGCTCTTTGGTTTCCTTCTAATCTACGCAGCGAGGGATTTGGATTGGTTCAGGTAGAAGCAATGGCCAGTGGAACTCCTGTAATTAATGCTGATATTCCTGGTAGCGGCGTTCCTTGGGTAAGTCGTCATGAAAAGGAAGGTCTGACCGTACCAATCAACGATCCGTTTGCTTTAGCTAAAGCTGCGAGACGTTTGCTCAAAGAACCTGGTTTGCGCGATCGCCTCGCCAACGCCAGTCGAAAACGAGCAGAATATTTCAACCACATCAACATGGCGCAAAGAAGTTTTGAATTCTATGACAAAGTCCTCGGTCAAAGATGGGATTATACTCCTATACCCAAAGCTGCAGACTTGCTATGAAACTTCTCCATATCTATGCAGGAAATTTATTTGGTGGAATTGAGACTTTGTTGCTGACTTTAGCAAAACAGCAAAGTTTGTGCGCGCAGCTGCAGTCTCAGTTTGCTTTATGCTTTGAGGGTAGATTATCACGGGAACTGCGAAATTTAGATGCACAGGTGCATCTTTTAGGTAAGGTGAAGATTAGTCATCCTTGGACTGTTTGGAAAGCAAGGTTGAAACTCAGGAAAATATTAGAACAACAGCAGTTTGATGTGGTGATTTGTCATGCTTGTTGGTCGCAAGCGATTTTTGGGTCAGTTGCTAAAGCTAATCGCGTTCCGCTGGTATTCTGGTGTCATGATGTACCCAATGGCCAACATCCTTTAGAACGCTTGGCCAAATTAACGATACCAGATTTAGTCATAGCTAACAGTCGTCATACTCAAGCTGCTGTATCAAAACTTTATCCTCAAGCTAATAGCGATATTCTACTTTATCCTGTAGTTTTTCCGGATATTGGTAACGACCTTTGCTTGTTCGCCGTGCTGTCAGAACTGAACTGAATACTCCTGATGATGCCGTAGTTATTATCCAAGCATCTCGTTTGGAGCGATGGAAGGGACAAAGCATGTTGCTATCGGCCTTAGGACAATTGCGCGCAGTATCCAATTGGGTATGTTGGCTAGCTGGGGGAGTACAACGTTCCCATGAGGCTGAGTACTTGCAGGAATTGAAAATACAAGCACGGGAACTTGGTATAGCTGAACGAGTACGCTTTTTAGGACAAAGAACTGACGTAGGGCGTTTGTTGGTTGCTGCTGATATTTACTGTCAACCCAATACTCTTCCAGAACCTTTTGGAATTGCTTTTGTAGAGGCTTTGTATGCAGGTTTACCAGTGATTGCAACTGCTATGGGGGGAGGAGCAGAAATTGTTGATGATTCCTGCGGACGGTTGGTTGCAGCTAATGATATCAACGGTTTGAGTAAAGCTTTGGATGACCTGATTTCTCATACTGCTACTAGAGCAACTCTAGCATCTGCTAGCAAAGCACGGGCAGAATTTCTGTGCAATCCGCAAAAGCAACTGAATCAACTTTATTGTCTGCTTGATAGGGTCGTAGAACGAGAAACTGTAGTATGATTTCATTTGATGGTGGTAAGCAAGTAGCGTTAGAAAGTTTGCAAAATAGAGCACGACAAAGTCTTGGTAGTAGTGGCGATCCTATTTATCAAATGGTCGCTACCACAGTAGCACAAAGACATGTTGCTGGTGGCGTGTTAGTAGATCTTGGTTGCGGTCAGGGTAAACTTTGGTCTTTTGTGAGCGATCGCTTTGACCGTTATGTCGGTGTAGATGCTGTGCGCTATCCTGACTTACCACCACACACAGAATTTATTGCCTTGGATTTGAACACCACAAAGGTGCCTTTGCCGCAAGATTTTGCTGATGTTGTTTGTGCGGTTGAAATTATCGAACACCTAGAAAACCCGCGCGCTTTTGTGCGAGAACTAGTCAGGTTAACCAAACCAGGAGGATTGGTAATTGTCACCACCCCCAATCAATTGAGCTTGTTGAGTAAGTTAACTTTAATTTGGAAAAATCAGTTTAATGCTTTCCAACAAGCACCTGGTTTGTATCCCGCACACATAACTGCTTTACTCGAAATTGACCTTTTCCGTATTTATACGGAGTGTAAAATTACTGAGATTCACATACAATACAGCAATCATGGACGCATTCCTCTAACATCATGGCATTGGCCGAAAAATCTGGGTTTTCGCGGACGAGCGTTTAGTGACAATATTCTTTGTGTGGGGAGAAAAATGAAGTTATAGGCGATGCGTTTTACTATTAGATTGAGGATTTATTTTTATGAGCCTCAACATTCTCAAACCAGAATACCTTTACCAACCGAAAATTGCTCTTCGGCGACTGCTACCTTTTTCACTAACATCAAATTCCTCGGAATTTGTTGAAAAGAAATTACCCTGGGGTTTAAATATTAGAGTTCGCCCTCTGGAAGAGCACGGACAAATTCTTTCTAGACTAGGAGTAATTGATTTAGCAGTTACAGAAACTCTTTGGCGTTTAGTTGAACCAAAAGAAATAGTAGTAGATGTTGGTGCTAATATCGGCTACATGACAGCAGTTTTAGCCGCCCGTATTAATTCTATCTCCGGCGGATGCGTTTGGGCTTTTGAAGCTCATCCAGAAATATTTGCAGAATTAAAATATAACGTTGAAAATTGGCAAAAGCAGTTACAACATACAAAATTTATCATTCAAAATATCGCTATTTCCGAGGCAAGCGGTTATGTAAAATTGAGGATGAATGAATCTTTTTTTAGAAATCGCGGTCTAGCTTTTGTTGTTAATCAAGAAGAACCAGAAAAGCAATTATCTTCTCAAACAGTGCAGGATATACTTGTCGAGTCATCTTGCTTAGATAAAATTTTTCTGCATCAAGAAATAGGAGTTTTGAAAATAGACGTAGAAGGACATGAATTGCAAGTTTTAAAAGGAGCAAGAAAATTATTAGAACAAGGAAAAATTCGCGATTGTGTATTTGAAGAGCATCGAGAATATCCTACTCCTGTAACGGATTTTTTAGAAACAATGGGGTATACAATTTTTAGAATTCACAGATATTTGACCAAGCCTGCTTTATTATCACCAAAATCAAAAGTTGCGCGCACGCATTGGCAACCGACAAGCTTTCTTGCTACCCGGGATACCGAGCGTGTTATTAAGCGCTTTCACCAACCTGGATGGCAAGTTTTTTCTGGAAGGAAGCAGGAGTTAATGTTCAGTGTTTGATAGGCAGATTATCCGGTGATTTTAAAAGTAAGTCAAGACTTATCAAATTCTTCCTCTGTATGGGCAAAACTCAACTGGACACGGGCACATACATTAGACCTGTCCGAAAACTCCAAAGCCAGCGTGTTCAAAGCTTTGAGGCAAAACTTTGATATTTTTGCAAAAACGCAGTTATGAAGGTTTGAGATAGTTAGTGATAGTTTAGAGGCATAAAAATAGACTCCTAATTTTTCAAAGCTAGTAATAATTATTAGTAGCTAATTTGGTAGAACTAAACTGCCAATCCTAAGCCTAACTAAACCACAAACTGTTAAAATAATTTGCTCATAAATATCAGTTTTTAAGCGAAATCTTTGTGAGGCTATGCGAAATATTTTTAACAAGCGAATCAAATGCTCAATAAATATCCGATTACTAGATAA
>KB235926.1:2538212-2593747 GCA_000332255.1 cyanobacterium PCC 7702
AGACTCCAAACATCATTCCTAATACTTGAAATGTCGGCATTTGTCTTAAATAAAACAAGCACAAACATACTTGCTCATTCATTGACAACTTGGTTGGACGACCTCCTCCAGGTGCATTAATTCTAATTTTCTGGCTTGACTGTTTAGCTTTGATATCTTGGTGTCGTTTTCGGGCGCAATTTAATAGTGATTGTAGCTGTTCGTAACTAATCCCTAAAATTTGTTTTGTTCGGTGTGGATATTTCTCGATATAATCAAAAACCATAGTTAGCTGGGAAAAACAGTAGACACTCAATTTAACGTTTTACCATTTTTCTTTTCCTAAGTTAATATTTCGGACAAGTCTATTTATCCTACTACAGTTTATTTTTCAGATTTTGTTACTGTTTCCTCAATTGGGGATATTTCGTGTCTTCATACGAATTGCATCTTTTGCCCTGGGTTTGTTTTTCCTAGTGCAGTTGAAACCAAAAGGATGCCAGCATCCTGCAACTAATTCAGCATTTTTAGTACTGGCAATTGTTTTTTTAGAATTTTGTTTGCATCCCCAGATTAATTCTATTGCGGCGGGAGCTGCTCAATTTGCCATGTATCTTGCCATTTTTAGCCCGCTATTTTGGGTAAGAGGTTTAAAAATTACGTTTTATAGTTTTGAGAGTTTAATATTTCTTCTTTGGAGTATTCACACCTTAAGTGCGAGTTTTGGAGTTCTACAGGTTTATTTTCCAGGAAATTTTCAGCTGGCTGTGTCTACAATTATTCAAAATAACCCCTTTCGTGGAGAAAATTTATTAATTACTTTAGCTAACGGTGAACGTGTATACAGGCCGATGGGTTTAACTGATATGCCAGGAGGAGCAGCAACAGCAGGCTTTTATGCTCTTTTATTCAGTGTAGCGATCGCACTCAAATACAAAAATATTATTTTACGAATTATTTGTCTGGGTAGCGCTAGTATTGGTCTATTTTGCATTTATCTATCTCAAGTACGTTCTGTTTTGGTCTTGGCTGCTATTTCCATGGTTTTTTTTGCAGCGGTATTGTTCAGAAGCGGACAACTCACTCGTTTGGTGGTGATGGTCTCTAGCGTCACAGCCTTGTTTGTGGCAACATTTTCTTGGGCGATCGCTGTAGGCGGACAATCCACCTTCAAACGCATATACAGCTTGTTTGCTGGATCTCCTGGCGAAATTTATCACCAAAACCGGGGACATTTTTTACAAGAAACTATCGAACAGCTGCTACCTGAATATCCCTTGGGAGCAGGTTTAGGACGTTGGGGAATGATAAATAGCTATTTTGGCAATAATACAGACGCGGTATCGCAACCAATTTGGGTAGAAATTCAATGGACTGGATGGCTTTTGGATGGAGGACTACCGCTAATATTTGCATATGTTGCCGCACTTTACTTAACGTGTCAAATTGCCTGGAAGATTGCTATCAATCGCAAATTAGGCGACTTTGCTCTTTGGGGTGCGTTGATTTTTGCTTACGACATTGGAGCAGTAGCGGCCACTTTTAACTACCCCTTGTTTATCAGTCAAGGTGGTATGGAGTTCTGGTTGCTCAACACTGCACTGTTTGTCGCTGCTACTAATAGCAGGATGTTAGATCGCAAATCTCCTACAACCGTTCGGTTATGAAGTCTTATCTTTTGGTAACGAGTGATTTTGTCAAAACAGGTGGGATGGACAGAGCTAATTACGCTTTAGCTGATTACCTAGCAAGACAAGGAAAACAAGTACATCTGGTAGCTCATAGAGTAGCAAGTGAGCTATTAACTTATCCTAATGTTACATTTCATCGCGTACCCAAGGTAGCGAATTCCTACCTGCTCAGCAGTCCCTTGCTCGACTGGATAGGTCGCCTGCAAGCACGGCACTTTACTGCTAACGGTGGTAGAGTGTTGGTCAACGGTGGTAATTGCCAATCGGGAGATATTAATTGGGTGCATTACGTCCATGCAGCTTACTGTCCTAAAAATCAAGCTGGACTATTGCGTCAGTGCAAGGGATTTGTTGCTCATCAAATGTTTTTAAATGCAGAACAAAAAGCACTGAAATCAGCGCGGGTGATCTTTGCTAATTCCAACAGTACAAAACGAGAATTAATAGAAAAACTGAACATCCCCCCACACAAACTGCATGTAGTTTATTATGGCATCGATCCCCAGATCTTTTATCCGCCAACACCACAGCAGCGAAGTGCAATTCGCCAGGAACTAGGATGGACTGCTGACAAACCAATTGTAGCTTTTATTGGCGCTTTAGGCGATCGCCGTAAAGGATTCGATACGCTGTTTGCAGCTTGGCAAAAATTATGCGCCTCTTCAGAGTGGGATGCTGATTTAATCGTCATTGGCTGTGGAGCAGAACTAAAACAATGGCAACAGCGCGCTACAGTTGCTGGTATTGGCCCCCGCATTCATTTCTTGGGATTCCGCTCAGATGTCCCCCGCTTACTCCAGGGTGCTGATTGCTTGGTAGCTCCCACTCGCTACGAAGCCTATGGTTTAGCAGTACACGAAGCTCTCTGCTGCGGTTTACCAAGCTTGGTCAGCTCCAGCGCTGGCGTAGCTGAACGCTATCCACCACAACTGCACGATTTGCTCATTCCCAATCCAGAAGATGCAACCGATTTAGCAGCTCGACTGCAAAAATGGCGGTGGAATAAACATCATTACAGCAATTTAGTATATTCACTTTCCCAAGAATTACGAAACTATACTTGGGACGATATGGCACAAAACATTTTAAACAAGATTGAATAATATTTTTCTTTTTGGAAATGAAACCTCTAAGAATTCTTTTAGTTATTAATTCACCACCTTTACCCTTTGGTAACGCCGACGCCAGATGGTATTATGTCTTACTCAAAGGATTAATTGCAAAAGGCCATGACGTGACTGCATTTGTAGCCTGCAACACCCCAGAAGAAATCACCAAAACCCAAGTTCTTTTTCCAGCACCAGATTACAACTTGCGCTGCTATCTGATTCCCAACCAAAAGAATGGACCGATAGCAAAAATGAAAACTATACAGCAACCTTATTCATACATATTCAGTCCTCGTTTGCGTCAAGATTTAGCATCAGAACTTATCAAACCTTACGATATCCTTCATCTCGAACAGCTTTGGAGTGGTTGGTTAGGACTTCAACACAGGAAAAAAGCACTAGTTAATGTTCATTACCTATTTTCTTTAGACCGCCCTTTTCAATATCAAAATTCTCTAGAAACTCGCTTGAGAAGATTTATCACCAATCGCGCTGAACAAAAATTACTAAAGGCTTTTCCCAAGATTATTACCTTATCAGAGCGCCTTGCCAAACATATTAATCAAATCAATCCTCGAGCTTTTATCTATATAGTCCCCCTCGGTATCGATTTTTCACTTTACCCATTCCTGGAACAAAAACAAATAAATCAGCAACCAACAGTAGGATTGATTGGTGGATTTAACTGGACACCAACTTATTCTGCTGCTGAAAGACTCTTGACTAGATTGTGGCCAGAAATTAAACGCCGCGTTCCTAATGCCAAACTGCAAATTGTTGGTAGGTCTGCTAAAGATGCACTGACACCATTCACTAATGTCAAAGACTTAGAAATTTATCAAAATGTACCAGATACTTTACCCTACTTCGCCAAAACAGATGTCATGCTGTATGCACCTGTTTCAGGTAGTGGAATGAAAGTCAAAGTAATGGAAGCTTTTGCTTTAGGTACACCAGTTGTGACCACATCTGATGGTGTGGAAGGAATCCCAGCTCTAGATGGAATTCACGCTGGAATTTGCGACGACGACAAAGGTCTCATCGAACGTACTGTGGAATTATTAAATAATCTCTCCTTACAACAACAACGACGGCTAAAAGCTAGACAATTGCTTGAGAAATACTGCAATCCTCAGGTAACAGTAGAACAAATAGAAAGGATTTATTATGAGCACGCCGAAAACGTCTTATTGTGACAAAGTAACTATTGTTTTACCAGTACACAATGAAGAAGCCAATATACAAAGATTGATTCGGGAAATAGATACTTGTTTTCAATCTGATAGCGAGATTAGAACACTTCCGTATTTACTATTCGTTGATGATGGAAGTTCTGACAGTTCACTAGAATTTATCCGCACAGCTATTTCTGAACGAGGTCATGCTGGATGCTTGCGCTTTTCTCGTAACTTTGGACATCAAGTTGCTGTCATGGCTGGACTTTCATACGCCCCGGACAATTCCATTGTTGTGGTTATGGATTCTGATGGTCAAGATCCTCCTATTGTTGCACTAGATTTGGTTCATCATGTTATGAATGGAGCTGATATCGCCTATGGTATTCGATGGCAAAGAGAAGGAAGAAATTGGATCAAAAAATTTGCTTATTGGAGTTTTTATCGCCTACTTTCTTCATTATCAATAATTAAAATTCCCCTCGATGCTGGAGATTTTTGTGCTTATTCTCCCCGAGCAGTAAAACTTCTTTCCCAAATGAAAGAAAAGCATCCCTACATTCGTGGATTACGCGCTTGGATTGGTTTAAATCAGGTTGGTGTACCCTATAAACGTCCCGAACGTTATGCTGGAAAAGCAAGCTATAATTTTAAAAGTTTATTTAAGCTGGCATTTGATGGTATTTTGAGCTTTTCTGTCAAACCCCTCAGACTCTCAATTCACCTTGGTTTTATTACTTTCGTAATATGTTTATTTCTAGCAATATTTTACTTAACTGCATATTTTTTTGATTGGCATTTCTCAGGATTGAGAATGCGCTATATTCCAGGATTTACAACTTTAGTATTAATGATTCTCGCTACTAGCAGTTTGCAAATGTTAATGCTAGGAGTAATTGGTGAATATATCGGTAGATTATTTGAGGAAAGTAAAGGAAGACCTTTGTTTATTATTGCTGAAACTTTAGGAAATTTAGAGCAAATTAAGTCCAAAGAAAATGATTAATCATATTGTTACTATGAACAGTCCCACGACTGTGAGTATGGCTGATGCTTGGTACGAACATGCCAATCCCAATCACTTCTGGATACGGCATCGTAATGCTGTTATAGATAGGCATTTTGGTAGTATAATCCGTCGTTCTGAATTAATTGGAGAAATAGGCTGTGGTAATGGATTAATACTTACTCACATTGCCAAAACCTACAAAAAAGCAGTTGATGGATTAGACTTAAATTTATATGCTCTGCAACTTTGTCCAACTATTCCAGGCACTCTATACGTTTATGATATCTTGACACTTAATCCCAAAATGGTAAATAAATATGACTTAATTTTGCTCATAGATGTACTGGAACACATAGAGGACGAAATTAAGTTTTTAGTTGCTGCTCGCGAACATTTAAAACCTGGCGGTTTCTTGATTATCGGTGTTCCTATGAGACAACATTTATTTTCCGCTTACGATCGCGCAGTTGGTCACTATCGACGCTATTCAACTAATTACCTTAAATCTGTTGTCCTGGCTTCCGGATTTCAAATTCACCGCATCGTTCAGTGGGGTCATGTTTATATTCCTTTGCTAATTCTACGTAAATTAATTCTGCAATTACAACCTGCGATCGCCCAAGAAGAAATTGTTAATAAAGGCATAGGAATTTCAAAATTTGCTAACTTTTGCCTTGCTTTTTTGAAATATTTTGATATTATTCCAACATTTAATTTCACTGGTACGTCTTCACTTTTACTTGCCCAAAGATGTGAATATTAAATATTCTTAAATTTATGTTAAAACAAAAATCAGAGTTGATTGCTTTTTCAAAACAATCAGAAAGTCTGCATAAATTTCTTAACAATTATCAACGTGATTTTATTGCTATTTTTTTAGCAATTATTATTGGAATTACATTATCTATCTTACCACATGTATTGTGGTTTTTTCAAACAGGCGATCCCACTTGGGTTGCTGATAATGATGATATTTTGTATCTGGCAATTGCTAGTAATGCCTATCACAATCACCCTACATACTTGAGCGATCCTGTACTTTTTAAAGGTGGGTCAACTGTACTTCCCTGGATTCAGGCTATTCCTGGAATCATTTTTACAAAAATACTCAGTTTCCTTCCTATACACATTAATATTATTTGGCGTCTTTGGGCAGGAATAAGTATTCCCATCGGCTGGTATTTGATAAGCAGATCGTATCTAAAAAATCCGTGGTCAGCATTGGCAGTTACCATAATCTTAATGACAGATATTGGTATTAATTCTTGTTCGCTAATTTCCAAACATTTTGTTACTGCTACTAACATTGCTGTGGGTAACCTAGGTACCCTGTTACAAACAAATCCAAAATTATTAAATCAATGGCGGATCATCACTCCAGGTATGAGCTTTGTATATCTACTTGCTCATGTCTGGTTGTTGCGTTTAGCTTTAATCAAGCCTACGCGGAGTCGAATTATATTAGCAGCCATTAGTTTTGGTTTACTATTTTATGTTTATTTTTATTATTGGACTGCGGCAACTGTTGCTTTATTAATAGGTCTGTTAATAGATGGGACTCATCGCAAGACATATCTTATTACAGGTATACTTGGTATAATTATCGGTTTACCTCAATTAATTTTTAATTTTTTAATAAAAAATAGTTCTAATAAAGAATGGCTACCTAGAAACGATTTTTTTCTCCCTATTCCACATTTCAGTGAATTTCTAATTCCAAAACTAGCTTTATTTTTTATATTTGTAACGTTCTTTTGGGTATTTTTTAAGCGTAGAGACTTAATTCATATCTGGGCATTAGCAGCCTCTAGTATACTGTTGACCAATCATCAAATATTTACAGGATTACAAATCCAAAACTTTCACTGGAATTACTGCTATGGCCCCTTTCTCTCCTTCTTGATTATAGTTTTTGCTATAGAATTAGTATCAGCAATCAATTTTTATAAAAAACCATTACTCCTTGGTGGTATAGCAATTTCATCTCTTTACCTAACTACTGGACTTTGGTTAAGATCTATAGAAGTAATGCAAACTAAAGAATCTGTACAGTTAACTAATAATTATCATAGGTACTATAAGCAAAGATTTAAAAATTCGAATTTACCGCTGCAATCCAGAGCTGTTATAGCTGGAAATAAAGAATTTATTGACTTTGCCGTAATTATGGAAAATCAGCGTCCTCTATCTGGCTACTTAGTTGATTTAAGTCCAGCAGTAGATAATGCACAATGGGATGCAAGAATTGCTCTCAATAGTTATATTGAAGGCAAAGACCGTGACAGTTTCATATTACAACAGAGGGCAGAGCTAACAACAAATCAATTTGGTCCTTGGAAGCGCGATCAACTTAAATTTGAAGAGCGTATTCAAAATCGCTTGAAATACTTTGATGAAATTATTGCCGATCCATTAAAAGCTTTTAAAAAATTTCAAGTGAAATATGTAGCATTGTCATACAATACTAAAAAACCAACGTATTTACAAGTAGGTTGGAAGCTTTTACAGAATGGACCATACTGGCA
Source organism: cyanobacterium PCC 7702 (assembly GCA_000332255.1). Classification (GTDB taxonomy): domain Bacteria; phylum Cyanobacteriota; class Cyanobacteriia; order Cyanobacteriales; family Nostocaceae; genus Chlorogloeopsis. The sequence continues at coordinate 2,545,701 of KB235926.1, forward strand.
AATTTGGGAAAAACAACAATAGACGTAGTTATTCATAATTGATTTTATGAACTTTCGAAGCATTTCTCGGGATTTATGGCTGTTAACTAATTTCCGAAACGGATGGGAAATGGTACGCTACTTGCGAAATCCTGCACCCATCAACAAAGCAATATTATTTAATGGTAAAACTATAGTACATCCTAAAGAAAAAATGGGCTTGGTTGAATCTCTTCTCGAATTATGGTACGAACAAGCCTATTTCCCAAAAGGCTTTTATTCTCCAGAACCAGGCGATGTAATTGTAGATTTGGGAGCCAACATAGGACTTTTTACCTTGCAAGTAGCCAGAATCAATCCTATTTGTAAAATTGCTGCTTTTGAGCCTTTACCAGAAAATTTTTCTTGTTTGTCTAGAAATATAGATAATTTTGGTCTATCAATGGCAAGTATCTATGAATATGCTATTGGTAACAATTACAGGCAAGATTTAATTGCTAACAATTGTGTTCGTTCTTTAGATAATCAGCTGCTAAAACAGTCAAATCAAAATATTAAAGATATGAAAATTTCGCAATCTTTGCCAGTTAAAGTTATTCCTTTGGATGCAATTTTTGATATGATTAATGTCCAGCAAATTTCTTTCTTGAAAGTTGATATAGAAGGGGGCGAATATGAAATTTTTCAATCGATTTCTCGGAAAATTTTAAAATGTATAAAACTACTGGCAATTGAATATCATGACCACTTACAACCTGGTACTTTTACCTTAATTAAAGAAAAGCTAAAATCAACTCATGATGTTAAGTTTATTTCCTCAGATATATCTGGTTGTGGGCTGCTATTTGCTACACGTAAATTCTAGCAATTATTCACAAGTATGAAAGTAGCCTTCAATGCTCGACTTTTAAGCTCTCCTACTACTAGAGGATGGAATCGTTATACTATAAATTTGTTAGCAGAGTTATCATTGCTAGGTATTGAGCTTTTTCTTTACTCCGATCGACCGCTGCATGAAACTCACTTAGCAAGATTATCAAAAAATAGTTATCAAGTTCGGATTGCTCCACCTATGCGCTATACTATTTGGGAGCAATATTGGTTACCGAAACAATGTGAAAAAGATAAGGTAGATATTTTGCACTGTCCGATAAACTTTGGTCTTCCCTGGTTAAGTCCTTGTCCCCGCATACTGACTTTACATGATGCAATAGATCAAGTTTATTATTTTCGAAGTTTACCGTGGTATTATCAGTTAAGTCTAGGTTATTTACAGACTAGAATTTATCATTGGGTAGCAAGAAATCGGGCTGAACATATTATTACTGTTAGTCAGTACTCAAAACAGGATCTTGTCCGACATTTATGCATTCCAGAAGAAAAAATTACGGTTATTTATGAAGCTGCTGATGCAGGCTTCCACAGACAGATAACTCAGGTAGAAAGATCGCGAATCCGTAATAAATATCAGATTTATCGTCCTTACGTTTTCTATGTTGGAGGTTGGGAAAGACGCAAAAATATTCCTTTCTTGGTTCATGCTTTTGCACAGGCTAATTTAAGTGAAGTGGATTTAGTACTTGCTGGTGGTCAAAGTGAACAATATACTGCACTGATGCAGTTAGCAGAGTCATTGCAAATTGCAGAGCGTGTAAAATTATTAGGCTGGGTTGACGATGCCGATCTACCAGCTCTTTATGCTGAAGCACTTTGTTTTGTGTATCCTAGCGAATATGAAGGTTTTGGATTGCAACTTTGTGAAGCAATGACTGTTGGATGTCCAGTTTTAGCTGCGAGAAGCTCTTGCTTACCAGAAATTTTAGGTGAGGGTGGGCAAACTTTTGATTTGGATAATTATAGTTGTCTAAAGCAGTTATTAATCCAAGTATGTACTGATATAAAATTTAGGAAATATTTGAGCGAATGTGCTCAAAAAAAAGCACAATTTTACTCGTGGTCTAATAACGCTGTTGCTACTCATAATGTTTATTCATCATTTTTTTAAACATATTAAGTTTTTTCAGGTTCTCAAAATAAATTGACTTCAGAAAGCATTATCATCGCTGTGTCACATTCATTTAAATCGTGTGGTTATATAACGTATTATCAAAGTTCAGAGGATTACCAGAGACTATAAACTGATTGCTGTCTGGATACAAAATATGTCAGTAATACAAAATTAAAATCATATGCTACAGACACTCCAATCCTGGCAAGAAATTCAAAAAAGTCGAGAACAACTTCAAGAAAGGGGGTTAGATTTTACAGACCCCCTGAAAACTCGTTTTTGGCGCTTTCTATTCGATCTACGGTTTCGTTATAAGTTGCTACCACCACAACCAGATGTAACTAAGAGTTGGGATGTGGCTAAAGCAGTTGAAATAATCGTATCTACAGTTCCTGATAAGCTAGCTCCTATTCTTGATATGGGCTGTTTTAATTCGGAAATTCTTTATGTACTTCATGGTTTAGGTTATAAATGTTTACATGGATGCGACCTTAATCCTATCTGTCGTTGGATGTTCTTTTGGCATCAAATTCGCTATTGCGTAGCTGATTTGACTCAGACAAGCTATCCCGATCACTATTTTGCTGCTATCACTTGTTTGTCAGTCATAGAGCATGGAGTACCACTAGATAATCTGGTTAAAGAGGTTCGTCGTATTTTGCGGCCTGGCGGTTTGTTTATCTTCACGACAGACTATGATGCGACTGGACACGAACATAAGATCCCTGAAGATTTTCAAATATTTGGCTTGAATTGGACAATATTCAATCAAGCAACGTTGCAGGAGCTAATTCAGAAGTTTATAGATGTAGGTTTCCACCTTTTAGAACCAGATAGAGTACTGAATACTCATACTCAATGCCCAATTACCTGGCATGGAGAAAACTATACCTTTGTAATGGTAGCTTTGAAGGCACCTGAGACCAAAATATGAGAAAACCTAAATTACTAATGGTTAGTGGCAGTGGCCCACCAATTATTTGTGGTATCGGTGATTATACGGCAAATTTGTTACACACTTTCCGCTATCTTCGTCCAGACTGGGAGTGGACTTGGCTATGTAGGCGATCGCGCTGGTTCAATAGCCCTATATCCTCTTATAGGGGATTGCGTATGATTCGCCCTACGCATACCTGGAATTCTTTTGGCATAGAATTGACAACAGCCATTATTCGTTTGTTAAAACCAGATTTAATTCATATTCAAGACCAAATTCACTCTTATTTTGAAACTGACGCTGCTGTACAAATAGCAAAAGCTGCCAAATGTCCTGTGGTAGTTACATTGCATGAATTTCATAATGAATTGCCTAGTGTAAAACACACCATTCAATTAGTAAAAGCAGCTAATATAATTATTAGCAATGATGCACGCACAAGCGATCGCTGTCAAGAATACACTGGACGGGTGCCTGATTTACAAGGATGGAGTCCAGCGAATGTTTTACCAGAACCAGAAACAGTTGTAAAACCAATTCCAGGGTTAGTTACAACCTTTGGGTTAATTACTCCAATTAAGCAACTTCCCATAGTATTTGAAGCGTTACAGATCTTGCGTCAGCAGGGTTTAAACTTGCATTGGCGAATTATCGGACCATTTCATCCAGAAACTGATTCCTATCACTCTGAGCTAGCACAGCGCTTTAACGTATCATGGGTAGAGTTTACTGGAGAATTCAAAGACATACATGATAAGACTCTAAGAACTCTTCTAGCAGAAACTGATGTTATGGTTTTACCTTTTGCTGACGGTGCATCTCCTCGGCGTACTTCATTGCAAACTGCTTGGGCTTTTGGTCTACCTGTAATTACGACTTTACTATCTGCGAAAGAGCCAGAAATCCAAAACGGTATAAATTGTTTACTAGTAGAGGAATCTACTCCGCAAGCATGGGGCGCTGCAATCAAAAGTGTACTTCAAAATCGTCAATTCAGGAACCAGCTTTCCATTGGTAGCCATTCACTAGCTAAACATTTTAGTTGGGAACGATTAGCACATTTACACTTAGAAATTTTCCAGAATTTACTCAATGAATCGGTAATACGGTGTAACAAAAGTGAAAAGCCATCGAACTGGACGCTCAGTAGTTAATCTTTTCACCGGAATTGCCTTACAACTGACGATACTGAGCATCAGCTTCGTCAGCACATCTTTACTGGTCAATTGGCTGGGAGACGATCGCTACGGAGCGTTCCGTGCTGCTAGTGATTGGGCGAATTATCTCAATCTACTTGAGCTAGGTATTGGTGGCTCGTTAATAACGCTGCTAGCTAAAGTTGTTGGAACTGACGATCGCCAACAAATTCGTTTGACACTAGCAACAGGAATCAGAGTCTATATCAAAATAATGGCTGTCATGCTCATCATGGCGGTAGCGTTAGGCATGTTCATCACTAACCTAGTTCCGGTCAAAGGAGTTTTAGTGGGTGAACTACAAAAGGGTTACTGGTTAGGATTGCTACCTATATTTTTGTTACCTTTGACTCCCTTCCGTTTTTTGGCAGATGCTAGTCAGCGCAGTTATTTCATTAACCTAGCTTTGATGTTTCAAAGCCTGCTTATTACTGGTACAGCCTTGATATTGGCGCGGGCGGGATGGGGTATTATCGGGCAGTATGCAGCTACTGTGCTGGGTTGTGTTTTCTTTCAATTGCTCGTATGCTGGGATGGGCTTCGCCGTTATCGAGATGTTTTGACAGCATTAGCGGATCGCAAATCTCAACTTGCAATTGAAAAACAGCTTTGGCAACTTAATTGGCCGACATTGGCTCTGAATTTTTCAGGTCAGCTGAGCCTTTTTACTGATAATATTATCATCTCCTCTAATTTAAGCCCAAAAGCAGTGGTACCGTTTTTTATAACTCAGCGTTTAGCGGTGATTGCGCAATCACAAATACAAGGTATTGGCAACGCCACTTGGGCTGCTCTTGCTGAACTGTACCTTCAAGGAGAGCGAGAAAAATTCAATGCTTATTTGATAGAACTAACTAAGTTAGCGGCAATTATAGGATTAGCTTTGATGATAGCGATCGCTGCTTATAATCCTTACTTTATTAAGTTGTGGGTTGGGCAAGAGCGCTTCGGTGGTGAGGGAGTTAGCTTGCTCGCTGCTTGCAATGGATTTCTTTTAGGGATTTTATCTCTTTGGGGGTGGTGTTTTAGTGGTACTGGAATGCAGGCTACTATCGTGCCGACTGCTACGCTAGGAGCTGCAGTCAATTTTATAGTTAGTATTATGAGTACTCACTTTTTCGGAAGTGTAGGGCCTTTATTGGGTACTTTTGTTGCATTTATAACTATTAGCTTCTGGCAATTACCACTCCTACTGCGAAAGGTTTTTAGCACACCTTTAAAACAGCTTTTCTTTGCAGTGGTCAAACCGCTGGCAATTGGCATACCTTATGGTTTGATTGTTTGGTACGCTGCAAGAAATCATACTCCCTGGGGATGGTTGGGTTTAGCTGCAGAAATGGCTGTGTCTGCCATACTTTATCTTGTGGTGGCGTGGTTGCTAGTACTGGAACGAAGTGAGCGTAAAGCTTGGAATGGTCGTTTACGCATGCTGTTTGCGATGATTCATTTCAAGTTTAGTTATAAATAGAGTCTTGTAGTCGGTACAACCCAGGGACTAAAGTCCCTACTACAAGCGATCGCTCGTAGTAATGAGAACAAAGCGTGTTTGTTGATGTAGGGACTAAAGTTCTTACTACAAACTATGCAAAATTTCTTCATCTACTGAAAAATCGATTTCTGCCTTGTCTCGTCCTGAAGCCAGATAATCGTTTTGGAAGGAGTCTTTTAAGCCAGAAATCAGATCGTACTCGGGTTTCCAGTTTAGTTGAGCGATCGCTTTTTCGATGGAAGCAAAAAAATGCTGTATTCGTAGGGGAAAGGTTTTGCGTTTGCCAAAATCAAATTTTTTTGGCTCGTAATGGACGATTTTAATTTTATCTGGAGATTTGCCAGCTGCAACTGCACAAGCACGGGCCAAACCATCAAAAGTGACAAAGCGATCGCCGGAGACGTTGTAAATTTGCCCTATTGCTTGGGGGTTTCCCAAAACTTTTGTCATCGCCCTGGCTAAATCTTGGACATGACCTAGCTGGGTAATATGCAGTCCGTTACCGGGAATAGGAATCGGGCGATCGCGGACGATGCGATCGAAAAACCAAGCTTCTAAATCATTATAATTTCGAGGACCGTAAATATAGGTTGGACGAATGGAAGTAAAGGGAATTCCCGCTTGCTGCAGGTAAGCTTCTGTTTCCTGTTTCCCTCGATGTCGACTTTTAGGATCGACTGCATCGCCTTCAACGTGAGGTAACAGATCCGATTTGAGGTATACTCCAGCAGAGCTCATATAAATAAAATGCTGGACGCGATTTTGAAAAATTTCTGCCAGTGGTTGGGTATCGCTCAATTCTCGCCCGTTATTGTCAAATATGGCATCAAAATTTTCCTGGGCGAGTTTTTCCTGGAGTTGGGGGGCGTTTGTGCGATCGCCGGTAATTTGTTCTACGCCTGCTACTGGTACCGGACGGTTACCGCGGTTGAACAACACTACCTCATGTCCTTGTTGCACTAGCAGTTGAGTCAAATAAACGCCCACAAATCTAGTTCCGCCCACAATCAAAATGCGCATAAATCCCCCATTGCTAATATTTTCGACGGATTGGGAAGGCGGGAATTATCGATCGATCTTTGATAGCAAATCCCCGATCTGAGGTTATCAGTTTGTGGCACCAGTGGAACTTCTTGTATCGGGATTACGTCTTTTACCAGATGTGGGGCATTTCCCATTTTTTCTCACAACGGTAAACTTTCAATTAATTCTGATTATATTTCTCATTTTTTACTTAGTTCATTAAAAAGTTAACAGTGGCCTTGAAATATGCTTTAGTGCATGAGTGGCTAACACCCAAAGCCACTGGCGGTTCAGAACAAGTTGTGCGAGAAATTCTCAATCAATTAGATGCGGATTTATATGCTCTTATTGATTTCGAATCCACCAACCCGGAAAGTTATTTATACAAGCGTCAAATCGGTACGACGTTTCTTCAATACTTTCCCTTTGCTCGGGAAGGAGTACAAAAATACTTACCAATTTTACCGTTAGCGATCGAACAGTTGGACTTGCGGAAGTATGATGTAATTTTGTCTTCTTCTCATTGTGTTGCCAAAGGCATCTTGACTACTGCCGAACAGTTACACATATGCTACTGTCACAGTCCCATGCGTTATGCTTGGGACTTAACGTTTGATTATTTGCGCCACAGTAAATTCGCTAGCGGTGTACCTGGTTGGGCTATACGATTTTTCTTACATCGCTTGCGTTTGTGGGATGTAATTAGCGCTAATCGCGTTGATTATTTTATTGCCAATTCCCAATACACGGCTCGTCGGATTTGGCGCTGTTACCGACGAGAAGCGACAGTTATATATCCACCTGTTGATATCGAGAGTTTTCCTTTTGTTCCTGAAAAAGAAGATTTTTATTTAACTGTTTCCCGGTTGGTAAGTTACAAACAAGTATCTTTAATAATTCGTGCTTTTAACCACATGCAAAAAAAACTAGTAGTAATTGGTACAGGACCAGAGATGAAAAAAATTCGTCAGATTGCCAACTCAAATATAGAAATACTGGGATGGCAACCGGATGCGGTTGTCAAAAAATACATGTCGCTTGCTAAGGGGTTTGTGTATGCAGCCTGTGAAGATTTTGGCATTGCCTTGGTAGAAGCGCAAGCTTGTGGAACACCTGTAATTGCCTATGGTGTTGGCGGTGCGGGAGAAACAGTGCGGGATATCCGTCAGTGGGGAGAAACGGGAACGGGTATTTTGTTTTGGGAACAAAGCGAGGCGGCCTTGGTAGAAGCGACAGAAATATTTGAAGATTACCGAGGTAAATTCAATCCTGAATATGCGCAAGCACATGCTGCTAAATTTTCCTGTCAAGTTTTTGCCCAGCGTTATTTAGAATTTTTGCACAAATGTATTGAACAAAAAGCCTTGCACAGAAGATGATGTCAAATTTTACTGCAGAGTTTTGGGAAAAACCTCCCAGAAACACCTGCTTTTGGCTTTAAGATTGGGACTATGTGTGGTGTGGATTATTAAGGAGTATGATGACAGCCCAGAGCTCACTCCTGTTTGGCAAGCGATCGCGTAGCACGTCTGGCGCGGGGCGTTCTTTTGCAAACAGCGATCGCCAACCCGAAGTGCGGGTTCAACCAAACGAAGTTAGACTAACGTCCCTCGGGCGATCGCGGATTGTCTTCAAACGCGGTCAATCGAGAAAAACGGGTCCGGACCGGCAGTTGCTATTGGGGGGGACCCCCAAGACCGCACTGCCTCCTAAATTTAAAGGTTTATCTGTAGAGGTTTTAAACGGGGAATTCGCCAAGCGACTGTTCGATATTGTCTTTTCGCTTTTTGTACTTATTTTGTTTTCCCCCGTTTACCTGATTTTGGCCTTGCTGATCGCTTTGAGTTCAGAAGGTCCAATTTTTTATATCCAAGAACGGGTTGGTAAAAACTACAAGCGATTCAATTGTATAAAATTCCGCACAATGGTGAGCAACGCTGACGAAATTCTCATGCAAATGATGGAAACATCGCCCGAGCTGCGCAAGGAGTTTGAAAGCAGTTTTAAACTCAAGCACGATCCGCGAATTACCAAAATCGGAAAATTTTTGCGAATTACCAGTTTGGACGAATTTCCTCAGTTTTGGAATGTTTTAAAAGGAGACATGAGTGTTGTTGGTCCCAGACCTTTAGTAGCGGAAGAATTACCAAAGTATGGCCGTCATATCGACGAGATTTTGAAGATTAGACCCGGAATTACCGGATTGTGGCAAGTTTCTGGTCGCAATGATATACCTTATCCTCGGCGAGTGCAAATAGACTTGCATTACGTCAAGTCCAGAAATTTTTGGCTGGATTTATGGATTGTTTTGAAAACAGTTCGTGTAGTCATTCTGCCCAGAAATAACGGCGCTTACTGAAGAAATTTTGCTACTAAGATTTTCTGGGGCAGAATTTCACCCCAGAAGTCAGATCTTCAGACATTTTTTCCGTCTCTTGCAATCTTAATAGCAATTATCTTCCCCTTTCATTCCCTTTCATGTATTTTTAATAATTTCTAACAGCTACAATTTCGAACAACTACCAAGATTGCTGATGCGGAATATACCAAGCCTAACCTTGACAGAGATTGTACTTTTTCAGCATATTTGCTGATGGAAAGTAGCATTCAAGTGGGTAATCCTCGTAGGTTTACCATTGAGCGATCGAATAATTCCTTGCTAGTTTGTACGATGTTGGCTGTATAAATATTTAGAAAAAAACAAAGGACAAGTGAGCATGGCGCAACCAAAGCGAGCGTTGATAACTGGTATTACTGGTCAAGATGGTTCTTATTTAAGCGAGTTTTTACTCGAACAAGGTTACGAAGTCCACGGAATTATTCGCCGAACTTCTACTTTCAACACAGACCGCATCGATCACATCTACGAAGATCCGCACAAAGAAGGAGTGCGGTTGTTTCTTCACTACGGTGACTTAACCGACGGTACAACACTGCGCCGCCTTTTAGAAGAAGTTCAGCCAACAGAAATTTACAATCTTGGCGCTCAATCTCATGTCAGAGTCAGTTTTGACTCACCAGAATATACGGTTGACACCGTTGCTATGGGAACGCTGCGCTTGTTGGAAGCAATTCGTGACTATCAGCACCGCACGGGTATCCAGGTAAGATTTTACCAAGCTGGTTCTTCAGAAATGTTTGGCCTGGTACAACAGGTACCCCAAAACGAAACAACACCGTTTTATCCCCGCAGTCCTTATGCTTGTGCTAAGGTCTACGCTCACTGGCAAACGGTAAATTACCGAGAATCCTACGGCTTATTTGCCTGCAATGGTATACTTTTTAACCATGAGTCTCCCCGTCGGGGGGAAACTTTTGTAACACGTAAGATAACAATGGCCGTAGCTCGAATTTATGCCGGAAAACAGCAAAAGCTTTACATGGGAAACTTGGATGCCAAGAGAGATTGGGGTTACGCCAAAGATTACGTCAAAGCTATGTGGATGATGCTACAGCAACCGGAGCCAGAGGACTACGTAATTGCTACTGGTGAAACTCATTCGGTGCGGGAATTTTTGGAACTTGCCTTCGGTCATGTCAATCTCAACTGGCAAGATTATGTAGAATTCGATCCGCGGTATCTTCGTCCCACAGAAGTAGATTTGTTGATCGGCGACTCTACAAAAGCTCGAAAAAAATTAGGTTGGAAACCTTCGGTCACCTTTGAAGAATTAGTGGCTTTAATGGTAGAAGCAGACCTACAAGCTTTGGGACTAACTTCTCCCAATGGGAATGCAGTCAAAGGAATCGCAGACAATGCTATAATCAGGCAACAGCTGGGCGTACTTCACTTGTAATACGAGTCAAATTAGATAATGAACGCCTTAGATTTGAAGAATAAACGCATACTTGTGACTGGAGGCTCTGGGTTTTTAGGACGCCAAGTGGTAAACCAGCTGCTCAAAGCAGGAGCACAGCGAGAGAAAATTACGGTAGTGCGATCGCGCGATTGCGATTTGCGAGTGATGGAAAATTGTCGGCGCGCTGTTGACCAGCAGGATATTGTTATCCATCTGGCTGCACGGGTTGGTGGTATTGGTCTTAATCGGGAAAAACCCGCCGAATTATTCTACGATAACTTGATTATGGGAACACAGCTGATTCATGCTGCCTACCAAGCGGTTGTAGAAAAATTTGTCTGCATGGGGACAATTTGTGCCTATCCCAAGTATACCCCGGTACCGTTTAAGGAAGACGACCTGTGGAACGGCTATCCAGAGGAAACAAATGCTCCCTACGGAGTAGCTAAAAAAGCTTTGTTAGTGCAGCTGCAAGCATATCGCCAACAGTACGGCTTTAACGGTATTTTTCTTTTACCGGTAAATTTATACGGTCCAGAAGATAATTTCGATCCAAAAACTTCCCACGTTATTCCAGCTTTAATTCGCAAAGTTCACGAAGCTCAAATCAAGGGAGAAAAGAAAATCTCTGTTTGGGGTGATGGAAGCGCTACCCGGGAATTTCTCTACGCAGAAGATGCAGCACGGGGAATTGTTTTGGGTACTCAATACTATAACAGCCCCGAACCGGTAAACCTAGGAACGGGTCATGAAATTTCTATCCGTGATTTGATTCATCTGATTTGCGAGTTGATGGAATTTGACGGCGAAATTGTTTGGGAAACAGACAAACCCAACGGTCAACCACGTCGCTGTTTGGATGTGGAAAGGGCGAAAAAAGCCTTTGGTTTTACCGCTCAAATAGACTTGAAACAGGGATTGAAAAATACGATTGACTGGTGGCGTCAAAACGCAGTGCTGTTGGCGTAAAATAGCCGCGCGTCACGACAAAAAGATTTTCGATGAGTCCGCTTGTACAGCGGATTTTTTTTGACGAGCGAACACGCGGACGTCCTCACAAAGCTACAGTAGTATCAATGGAGAAACTAGAACCTCAAGTCAATAAATCACAGTTACGGCGCACTTTTTTAAAGATACGCCATTCCCTACCTCTAGCAGAGTGGAAACGAAACAGCGATCGCATTTGCGCTCACCTTGTTGCTTCCTCCCTCTTTGCCCAAGCTAAAACTGTCCTTGCTTATTTTAGCTTTCGTCAAGAACCAGATTTGAGTCCTTTATTTGCCGCTAATACCAGGATGGACGCATTTTCCAAAATCTGGGGTTTTCCTCGCTGTGTCAACAATTCTTTAGTTTGGCACGTTTGGACGCCGCAAGACTCTTTACAAATTGGAGTTTACGGCATTAGCGAACCCCACGCCCATGCCCCAACTATAGATCCTGCTCGGGTAGATTTAATCTTGGTACCTTGTGTGGCTTGCGATCGCCAAGGATATCGTTTAGGGTACGGAGGGGGATATTACGATCGCTTGCTGGCAGCACCGGAATGGGCTGATAAATTTACTGTTGGCATTGTATTTGATTTTGCCTGCGTAGCACAATTACCCGTTGCTCCTTGGGACAAACCTTTAGATGCTATTTGTACAGAAACTGGATGGAAGTATATTGGCTAGTCCATTGATAAACAAGGTTTAGCAAACGGCTGCTAGACCTGAGGCAGCTCGTGGCATCATCTAAATGGAGATGAGCGATGATTTTGTTTAGTTAATTTATAGAAGTAACAGCTAAAGGTGGACATTCAAACACAGCAATCTGTCTTTGATGCATTCTTTCCACCGTTATTAGTGTAACATCTCAGCGCTTTTTTCGACTCTTTCCAACAGTGCAATTTGCGTAGAAGAGTGCTTTTCTTACCACGTGTGAGAAGGAGCACTTTCAAAGCAAAAATTACCACCCTGGACTGAGCAGCAGGAACGAGCTGCAGTCCCTAAATTTCCGAGATTAACGCGTGTCTGTCATTAATTTTACTTACTCTATCCTTAGGTTAGGAGTTTGAGAACAAAAGTCAAGTATCTTCTTAAAAAAAAAGATAACAAAAAATAAAAATTAGGCTGGAATATGCTTTGCAAATAAATTTATAGAGTGGCAATAGAGGTAAACGATGAATTCTGATAGTAATTCCCCGGGGAAAATTTTACAAATGTACGGGCTACTAGGAGCGATCGCAATTGTGACGCTATTTCCCTTGCTATGGCTTGTCAGTACGGCGTTGAAGTCTCAAACCGAAAACATCTTCCAATCGCCACCGCAGCTTTTGCCAGCTCAGCCAACTTTTGAAAACTTTATTACAGTTTGGCAAACCAACCCTTTTGGACAGTACTTATTCAACAGCACCGTTGTCGCACTGCTTACCGTAGGTTTGAATTTACTGTTTTGTGCTTTAGCGGCTTATCCTCTAGCAAGATTATCTTTTCCCGGAAGAGATTGGATTTTTATTGCCATCGTTTCCACGATCATGATTCCCTTCCAGATTGTCATGATTCCCCTGTACATCTTAACAGTCCAACTGGGTTTGAGGAATACTTATTTAGGTGTGATTTTCCCGAGCTTAGCCTCTGCCTTTGGAATTTTTTTGTTGCGACAGGCTTTTGCGAGCGTTCCGAAAGAAATGGAAGAAGCAGCTCGCATGGACGGTTGTTCGGAGCTAGGTTTGTGGTGGTACGTAATGTTACCAGCAATTCGCCCTGCCCTAGTCACTTTAGCCATTTTTGTTTTTATTGGTTCGTGGAGCGACTTTCTATGGCCTTTAATTGTGATCCAAGATGAAAATTTGTATACCTTGCCTTTGGGAGTAGCAAAATTAGCAGGTACTTTTTCTCTGGACTGGCGTTTGGTTGCTGCTGGTTCAGTAATTTCCATCGCCCCAGTACTGTTATTATTTTTATTTTTGCAACGCTATATCGTTCCTACAGAAACCAGTACTGGTATCAAGGGTTGAAAATTTTCAAACACAGAGTTAGCCATGAAAGCAGAAATTAACTAAATTAACAATTGTTGCAGGTAAATTCTATTCGTAGTGAGGACTGTAGACGCGCTCTAATGCCATCCGGCACGCTACGCGACCGCGGCTTCTCGTAGAGTAGTACTCACTACAAACTCACACATCCTCAGCTTGCATGCACATCAAGCAGGTACTATAAATTTTTTACTACCTGCCAGTCCAAAAGTTGCATGAATAACTTGCAAAGCTTTCACTCCTTCTTGTTGAGCTACTACGCAGCTAATTTTAATTTCTGAGGTAGCAATCATTTGAATGTTAATCTGGTGCTGTGCTAGCGCTTCGAACATTTTTGCTGCTACGCCTGGATGTCCGACCATACCAGCACCGACGATGCTGACTTTGGCGATCGCCGGATCTACTATTACCTCGCCCCAGTCATGTTCCCCTGCTGCTTGTTGCAACAATTCTTTTGCTTGTTGCGCATCTGCTCGCGATACCGTGAAAGCTATATCTCGCCTCGGTATTTTGTTGATAATGTGACAGCGCTGCGATTGAATAATCATGTCGACGCTGATGTTATTTTCTGCTAGCAGTCCGAACAGTTTTGCTGCCATTCCCACGCGATCTGGAACTTGGCGAATCGCCAGACGAGCTTGATTCATGTCCAAAGCTACGCCACGTACTGGAGGAGATGTAGACGCGCTCTTCGCGGCTTCTGGTAGAGTAGTCGCACCAGCACTCGAAGTGGTCGGGGAAGATTCGATTTCAAAAGCTTGGCGCAAAGCAGCAACAGCGCGATCGCATTCGCAGGCGTTGATAACGCAGCTAACTTTGATTTCGCTAGTGGAAATCATCTGGATGTTTACTCCTGCTTGTGCTAGACTTGCAAACATTTTCGCTGCGACTCCCGGACGTCCGATCATTCCCGCGCCAACAATGCTGACTTTGGCAATGTCTTGTTGTACGATGACTTCTGCTTGTTGTGTTTGTGCATCTTTTTGAGTGCGGAGAACCGGAGCGATCGCTGCTGCTACTGCTTCTGCTTTCTTGAGAATTGGTGTCATCACCGTAAAAGCAATGTCATTTGTGTTTCCTTCATGAATTGACTGAATGATCAAATCTACATCTACATCTTGTCGAGCGATTTCTCCAAATAACCTTGCAGCTACCCCTGGTCTATCTGGTACTCGCAGCAGCGCTATTTTAGCTTGATTTGTATCAAATTGTACATCATCTACCGGCCGGGCAATTTCTAAATTCACCAGCGGTCGCTGTTTGACTGGGGGTGAGGTTACCCAAGTACCGGGATCTTCGGTCCAGCTAGAGCGGACTACCAAGGGAACGCCGAAGTTGCGAGCAATTTCCACGGCGCGAGGATGCAGCACCTTGGCTCCCAAACTAGCTAGTTCCAGCATTTCATCGCAAGTAATTTCACTCATCAACTGCGCTTCCGGAACCAAGCGGGGATCTGTAGTTAAAATCCCCGGTACATCAGTATAAATTTCGCAAAAATTAGCTTCTAAGGCAGCAGCTAAAGCAACTGCTGAAGTATCCGACCCACCGCGTCCCAAGGTTGTAATTTCCCATTCTTCTCTAGGAGAAGCCGCGCTTCGCGCGTCTGGGGTGCTGCTAATTCCCTGGAAACCAGCAACTACTACTACTTTTCCCTGTTGAAGATGTTTTTTAATTCGCTCTGTTTCGATATGTAAAATCCGAGCCCGGGTATGTTCAGCTTCGGTTACAATTCCTACCTGAGCACCAGTCAGAGAAATTGCTGGTTGTCCTAACTCCTGCAATGCCATGCTTACTAGGGCAATGGATACTTGTTCGCCTGTGGAAAGTAACATATCCATTTCCCGACGACATGGATTTTTCGAGATTTCCGCCGCCAGTTTCACCAATCCGTCTGTGGTCTTACCCATTGCAGAAACTACCACTACCACAGAGTTTCCGGCTTTGACGGTTTTGTAAACGCGCTGTGCTACAGCTTGTATGCGTTCGACCGAACCGACAGATGTACCACCGTATTTCTGAACTATGAGCATGAATCAATTAATATCTGCATGATTGGATGCAATTAGTAAATTATATGATTTTATGGGGTTATATAATAAAAATTTACATTTTTCCGGTGATATTTTTAGTGCCATGTTTTAATTCATACAATCCCAGGGCAGCAGTTGCCACTATCAAAGGAAAGAAATAGTAAACAACTCGGTAGGCCAATAAAGAACTAAAGATAGATACTGCAGAGACCTCAGAAGAAAGAATTAGTAAAATGACAGTTTCAAAGACACCTAACCCTCCGGGAATATTGCTAACAACACCAGCAAACATTGCTAATAAATAGATTTCTAAAAAATTCCCATAGGATATGGATAGATGAGAAGGTAACAGAACATAAACCACTGCAGCGGCTAAAAGCCAATCACAACTAGAAATAATGATTTGCACTATAGAAATCTTGAAATTGGGAAAGCGAAATTCTTGGGAACCAATTCGCAAAGGTTTTCTTAGCAGAAGACTTGCTAACAAATAGACAATAATTAATAACAAAAAAATTATACCGATAGGACGTACGCTGACAAAGGGTAAATGAAGCTGAGGGGGAATAGCAAGAGGATTAATGAGAAATATCAACCCAGCTAAAGCGAACATTCCTAACCAAAAAGTGAAATTAACAAAGGCGATCGCTTGAGCGATCGCCCATGGTGGTACACCCCAACTCGAGTAAAAACGATAACGTATGGCGCTACCGGTAAGCAAGGCCATACCTATAGTGTTGCTAAATACAGAACTAATAAAATTAGTCAAAGCAATTCTTTTCCAGTTCAAAGAACAGTTTGCGTAACTCAACCCCAAAATATCGTAGGGTACCATCACCAAATAACCAATCACTGTCAACCATATACTTTCACTTAGGCGTCTTTTGGGAATTGTTGCCAAGCTATCTAACAAGTGGCGGTAGTTATACTCCTGTAATTCCCTACTCATAACCCATACAGAAAGTGCAAACAGCAACAGACCAAACAAAGAACTCCAATTTAGTTGTAGCTTTTTAAACATAAAGATTTGCAAACCTGAGGAAGAGCTTGACTGAAAAATCCCTTATTTTCTACCTTTGACTTTTTCTGTGACCAGTACGGGTACAGTCACAATTTTTCCATTGTTTTGACATTAAATTGCCATACTACTTACGTAGACTTGGAAATGCAAGGAATGTCAGTTCAAAAGTTGGCGCCAAGTCAAGCTTATTAGTAGTCATATCAGGAATTACAACCCCTGGTATGATTACTTTGATTTTGACCTGCATTTGTTCGCTAAATTAACTTTAATGGGAAATACCTTGACAGTGAGATTGGGAAATACTGCCAAAAGACATAGGAAAAACTACTGTATCAGGCAGCATCACTAAGTAATTTGTTTGTATTGTGCTGGAAATTATTATCTATAACTGCAATTGATATGAAGTACTTGCAAACTAAAATTTTGCTATTACTTTCCATATTTATCTTAGTGGGCTGCAATGATTCGCAAACTGCTCAAGCCAAAATACAAACAACTTCTGTTCTACCTCCACAAGCAAATTCTAGCGACTTGGCTACTCCCCTAACTTATAAAATTGAAAGTTATTACAGTCGAGTTATGGGTGGAACTCGCACCTACGGTATTTGTCTACCTCCCGGTTACGAACACAATCCACAGCAGCGCTATCCGGTCATCTTTCTTCTCCACGGAGGACACGGTAGTCCCAGAGACTGGTTTGACAAAAAGGGAGGAGCTTTAACTACTTTGCAAAAATTGTACGCTGCAGATAAATTACCGCCTAGTATTGTGGTGACGCCAGATGGTAACGATAAACGTGGTTCTAGTCCTTACTGGGATCCCGAGTATATTGATGGTCCTAACGGCAATGTTTCCACGGCAATAGGAGCAGAACTAGTAAAGATTATACAAAGCCGCTACCGGACATTACCAAATCCCGATTTTTGGGCTATAGGTGGATTATCTTCTGGCGGTTGGGGTGCTATCAATGTTGGTTTGCACCATTGGCATAACTTTTCCATTTTATTTAGTCACAGTGGTTACTTTCAAGACCGCAGCGGTCCGCAAAACAGTCCTATAATTTATATCAAAAATATTTCTCCTCAAGCTCAGCAAAAACTGCGGATTTATCTAGATACAGGAAAATCAGATGTTGAAGAACTAAAACAAGCAAGGGAATTTGCAAAGGTACTCAATCAACTGAAAATTTATCATGTATTCAGGCAATTTCCCGGTAATCATACTTGGAGCTATTGGCGGGAACATTTGGCGGATTCTTTGACATTTGTGGGAGAACAGTTGCGCTTAAAACAACCGCCACCTGTAGCTGATAGTGTAGTGAATAATCCTCAAAAACATTGAAAAATAATATCGAATTTCAAGTTCGCACTTCCATTTTGACAGCGGGTGTTGGCTGGTGAATAATTGTTTATATTTAAATGTTGTAGTTATGAAATGAATGGCGCCTGATATGCAGTAAATAATGAAAGTACCGAAAGTATTGGTTACTCTAACTAGCGCGATCGCTCTTGTCATTGCTGGTGGTTACTGGTACGTGTTTATTTTAGGTGCACCCCAATTAGACCCACCCCAACAACAGCTTCATACAGGGTTGAAATTTCAATTAAAATCTTTTTACAGTCGAGCCATGGCTACAGTCCGTCAATATGGCGTGATTTTGCCTCCAGACTATAACAAAAATCTTCACAAACGCTATCCTGTCATTTTTTTATTGCACGGGGGTCACGACGATGCTCGTGCTTACGTTCAGAAATATGCCATTTTAGACGTATTAGAAAAACTCTATCGCTGTGGGAAATTACCGCCATCAATTATAATTACCCCTGATGGAAACGATCGCCGCGGTTCCAGTCCTTTTTACGACCCTGATTACTATGACGGACCGAACGGTAAAATCGGGACTTTAATTGGTTCAGAATTAGTACAATTGGTAAAGTCACGCTACCGCACGT
Organism: cyanobacterium PCC 7702; assembly: GCA_000332255.1. GTDB lineage: Bacteria > Cyanobacteriota > Cyanobacteriia > Cyanobacteriales > Nostocaceae > Chlorogloeopsis. Next base: position 2,564,149 of record KB235926.1, read on the forward strand.
TGCAGGAACCGCGATTTTGGGCGATGGGTGGTATATCTTCTGGAGGATGGGGAGCATTCAACATTGGGTTACGCTATCTGAAAAACTTTAATATTTTATTTAGCCATAGCGGTTATTTTATCGATGACAGCGGAGTGCAAAACAGTCCTCAGCAAATCGTGCAGCAGTTATCAATTCCAGATAGAAAGCGATTGCACGTATATTTAGATGCTGGTAAAGGCGATCCAAATTTACTAGCTTCTACTGCACAATTCCACGCCACCTTAGACAAGTTGGGTATAGACAACGTGTTTTACGTCTTCCCTGGAGGACACGGTTTATCTGGTTCGGATATAGGTTGGAACTATTTTCACAAGCATCTTCTAGATTCCCTTTCCTATGTAGGACAACAGTTTAAAAAACAACTGAGTGTTTAAAGATAGCAGACAAAAGGTAATAATGCTTTTTGTATCGGCTTGTTAAGATTTTTTTGTAATGAATAACAACTGGCAAAACAGGATTGCACTTTGGAGTGCGGCAGTTCTAACTGGTTTGGTGGGAGTGGTAAACTTGCTGTCAGCAGTCACTCCCAATCTCTATGGACGCACCCACTGGTTAAAGCAATTTTTACCTTTTGAAATTCGCGCTGGAGCTCATATATTCGCGGCGTTAACTGGTTTTGTTTTATTGACGCTAGCGACTAATTTGTGGCGTCGCAAGCGCGTTGCTTGGTTGTTAACCATTGGTTTATTGGTGATTTCTATTATCAGCCACTTGTTAAAAGGTCTGGACTACGAAGAAAGTCTTTTGTCCGCCGTGTTGTTGGTGCAATTGCTACTTACAGGTCATCTATTTACCGCTCAGTCAGACCGACCTTCTATTGCTACAGGAGTGCGAGTATTAATTGGTGCTTTACTGTTTACCCTTGCCTACGGAACTATTGGCTTTTATTTTTTAGACCAGCATTACTCGCAGAATTTTAATGTACTGGAAGCCGTACTGCAAACTTTAGCATTATTCTTTACAGAAGATAATTGGGGACTAGAACCAAAAACACGATTTGGAAGGTTTTTCGTCAATTCTATATACGTAATTGCCGCAAGTACAATTACATATGCTTTATTAATGTTACTGCGTCCCGTGTTTTTGCGCGATGCAGCTAGTGCAAAAGATCGACACAAAGCGAAAGAAATAGTAGAAAATTACGGTTGTTCTTCTTTAGCAGCATTGACATTATTACCGGATAAAAGTTACTTTTTTAGTCCTTCCGGTCGGAGCGTAATAGCTTATGTTCCGAAAGGACGGGGTGCGATCGCTCTGGGAGATCCCATCGGTCCACAAGAAGACCGCAAAGAAACATTAGTAGCTTTTCAACTATTTTGCCAACGCAACGATTGGTATCCAGCTTTTTATCAAACTTTACCCAATGACCTTGATTTATACAAATCCTTGGGGTTTCAGGTGCTCAAAATTGGAGAAGAAGCAATAGTCAATCTCCAAACCTTTACCTTACAAGGAAAAGCAGGAAGAAATCTCCGCACCTCCCTTAACCGAATGACCAAGTTGGGATATAAAGTGAAATTCTATTCACCACCGATTTCCAGCGATTTGTTACGTCAGTTAAAAACTGTCAGCGACGAATGGCTACAATCAGTGCGAGGTTCTGAAAAGCGCTTTTCTGTGGGTTGGTTTGAGGAAACTTACCTAAGAGATTGCGAAATAGTTGCAGTACAATCTCCCCAGGATGAAATTATAGCTTTTACCAATATCATCTCCGAGTACAAGCTCAACGAAATTACTAACGACTTGATGCGCCATCGCCAGTCTATTGAAAACGGTACGATGGACTTTTTGTTTATCTCCATGTTCCAACACTACAAGGAACAAGGTTACGATAGTTTTAATCTCGGTCTTTCAGTCCTGGCTGGAGTTGGCAAAAATAACGAATCGCGACGATTGGAAAAAGTACTGCGCTATCTTTACCAGCACTTAGAGCGGTTCTACAATTTTCAGGGTTTGCATTTTTACAAAGATAAATTTCACCCTCGTTGGGAACCGCGTTTTTTAGTTTATCCTAGCTTAGCAGCCTTGCCGGATGTCGTTGTGGCATTAATTCGTGCTGATTCCGGCGATCGGCTTTTAGATTATTTTAAACCCGGAACTTAATTAAGGTGCAAGAATGTTATAAAAGTCAAGTGTGGCCAAAATGTGGATTTTTATAGTCTTTTTTTATGAGCAGCCACCATACCGATCCAATTTTAGAAATCATCGCTTCTCACCAAAAAGCTATAGCTTTGCACGATGTTTGCGCTCGAGTATGTTTCCTTGCAACCGTTGCAGCTGATGGTTCTGCAAGGGTACGTGTTATGAATTTGAATGGAATTTCTGGACGTTGCTTTGAACTTCATTGCAGCGAGCAAAGCGAAAAATGGCAACAACTTTTGCACAATCCTGCTTACGAGCTTTTACTTTGGTGGCCGAGTGTAGCACGCCAATATCGAATTCGGGGTGAGTTAAAAATTATGCCCCAGTTTCTTGTGGAAAAAAGTTGGTCTCAAGCTCCTTACTCATTTAAACTGCTTGACCGTTTCTACCAGGAATATCAACCACTTGGTTCCCAACTAGATTCCCAGCAGGTGCTACTGGAAGGTTTGAACAACTTAAAGAGGAAATATCCCAACCCACAGGATGTTCCACCTCCTTCCCATTTACGAGGTTTTTATTGCCAAGCTTGTTGGATCGAAGCTCTCTACATAGATAAACTTCGCATTCACCAAAGGCATTGCTATTCTTATACAGATAATTCTTGGCATCACGAACTACTAGTTCCCTGAGTTAGTAATTTGCACCTGTCGCTTGGGAGATGAATTACGGGCGTTGTCTGACCCAAGGTACGCCCGTTTCTAATTAGCAATCAATTTGATTTTGAACTTCAGGTAGTTCTACTTGCTCAGGCTGTGGAAAAATCTCTTGCGTTCAAGCTTTTGATGGTAAACTCCAGTCTTTGTGATGCCAAAATGTTGAGAATAGGGAGTTTAGTTTTTCGTTGACGGCTATGGAATTGGGAAAAGAAGTTGAGGAACGGTATTCCTGAGCAAATGACCTGTAGGTAGATCCCCAATTGTAGTTGTTGTTGTTGTTGGGGTTTCCGTAAGTATCTAAAAGGGCGTTGCGATCGTTAGAGTCGTACTTCCAAAGCCATGCAATCACAGTAGATCTTTTTCGTCGCGCTGCATTGAGAAAAGGAACGGGATTCATCAAATCGCTTGCATTGTGAGGACCAATCTCACCGAATATCACCGCAAAGCCAGCATCAGATAATTTTTGCATTCTAGCTTCAATATTTGCCTGGGAATCATTAAGCCACTTTTCGTAGGCGTGGATGTCAAAGACAATATTTTTTCGCCCAGACAAGAGTTTTTTCCCTTTGGTCAGAATGACTGACTCGCTCTGACCCGTTTCCGCTCCGGGAACGACAATTATGTTGTTTGCTCCTGTAGAGCGAATGTTATCAACCATCTGTTGCATATCGCTCAGCCACAAGTCATCCGAATATCCATTAGAACGATTCCACATGTAGGGTTCATTCCAAGTTTCAAACCAAACATCAGGCTGATTCTTGAATTGATTGGCTATTTGGCGATATCGAACTTTGTATTCAGACCACCACCATGTTTGGGAAGGATTTTTTCCCAGGAAGGGATTTGACATTCCATTCCATCCAAAGGGACAAAGAATTGTCACTTTTCCGTTGCGTCGATTTTCGTCCACAACTGCTTGGAGGGAGTGAAGCCATTCGCCATTAATGTATTGCGCTGAGCCGACAAGCGGGTTATCGCGCATGTTCCCGATGTATTCACGCACGATATCGATTCCCCAACCGTTCATATCGCTGCTAGAAGCTCCATAGACGTGCATGGCGTTGGCTCCTCGCCAGTATGTTGGCCAACCGTTCTTAAGAATGCGGTTTCCATAAACAGAGTAAGTATCTTGACCAAATGCTGTTGTCGCAAATAAAAGCACAATCAGCACAATTCCCCATCTGGTCAGGTTCTTAGCTACAGAAAGCCTTATCTTGTTTGTGCGGATCTTTTTGAATACCCAAACCAACAGATATGAAACAAAAATGAGAAATTGTTTCCATGCAGCGCGTTGGTTTTTCTTTTTTGGATTCACGACATTATCCTCCGTACAAGCGCAAGGCATCTAGAGCAGCCGTGAGTTCCTCCTCAGATCTGCGCAAATGAATAGTTTTTTCATTTCGCTTGCAAATCAATACTGTTCGTTGCATTGATAGCACCGGGCCGACGCATGAGTACGCGAACAAATACCAAGCCAGATTTTTCTGGCTTTCGTGCTATCTTGATGAAGTAATGGTAAATTGCAACTCAATATTGAGTCGGGAGAAACCGTAGAGCCTGATGCCTTCTTTACCGTTTCTTCAAAAACGAGGCATATACTTCCCCCACCCCTATGTGCTAACATATTGCCATGTAGGGGTCGAGTCGTGAGGCTTTATTAGCTTGCAACAGTTTGGTTTTTCTGACCGCCAAGTCTTTTCCAAACCAATACTGATGTGCTAGCGGCTCACCTATTTTTTGAAATTCACAAATTACTGAGTCTTTGATTGCAATCTATCTCACCTCCTTTGACAAGTAGATTTACTAAGCTGTGGTGGACACGGATAGGTTAGCATAATTTCCTTTTTTTTCAAAGTTAAATTCACTACCTTTAACAATAAAGTTCCCAGTGCAAAGGTAAAAACCGCACGGACAAATGCCTTTGCTACAGGAGAAAGGCATGTAGTTCTTCCTTATCGCCAAGAGATTGTAGCATTGTGGTAATTTGGTTTTTCTGAGCGCCAAGTCTTTTAAAAACCAATCCTAATCTACCCTATACTCACTTGTCAGTGGCTCACCTCCGTAGGTTTGCAAACAAGGCATGTTTTACTACCAGATTTACTGTAGCTAGATTAACACCTGCATAGCTTGTTTAAAATATTAACACCTTCTTGTTTGTTTTCAAATAATAATTGCTCACTAATGTTTTACCAAAGCTGTGCTGTTCTAAAATTATTTTTAAATGAGAGAAATACTTATTTTATAAGAGTTACAGCTTTTTTATTTAAAATTTTTCTCCACCTTTTTGCTCTGTTGATTTAATCATTTACAGATATTTTTTTGAGAATTATAAAAAAATAGTTTAAGAAAAATATCTTGACGTTAGAGTTTTGTAAAATAGCATTGTAAAAATTTATAGCATATTAATAAAATGTTAGTGTGTGGAGTTTTGCTGAGAAAATTAGATAGGCAGTAGTGGTTTGGGGGAAAGGACCTGAATTGCTGTATGATTGCTGTGGCTTGCAAATCTGAGCAAAGAAGCTTTCCTCCTTAGGAAAAGGAATAGCAAGTCAGCAGAACATTTCTAGTCAAAAGATCAAGCTGATACAAGTATTTTTTCTGGGTAGGGAGAGAAAATTTTTAGACCTACTCATCCAAAACCAGTTGCGGTTTTCCAAAGTTGAGTAACCTATAACCTTCTCAAGATAGAGGTTAATCTGGAGCGATAGCTTTAAGGTTTAAGTGTTGAGAAGAATTATTTTCAAGATTCTTAATTGAAAAATTTGATCGGGATTTCTATGAGTCACTCTAGGGAAGAATTTTTAGATAACAAGGAAGATTCATTACAGCTACTTTGCGATCGCCAATTAGAAAAATACGTCTTGCGATTGTATGTTGCTAACAAAAATCAAATGTCTTTGCGTGCTTTTGAAAGAATTAGAAAAATCTGCGAAGAGTGTTTGCAAGGGCGCTATGAATTAGAAGTGATTGATATTTATCAGCAACCGGAATGTTTAGAAGAAGACCAAGTTTTTGCCATCCCTACACTTGTTAAAAAGTTACCGCCGCCTTTTAAGAAGATAATTGGTGATTTAAGTGAAACAGAAAAGTTATTGGCCGCTTTAGATATTTGTTATCTTTGAATTTGTTTAATAAAAAACCAAAAACACCACCCTGCAAGCTTTGGGAGGAAAATCTCCGTATAATTTTCAGCTTATTTTTTTTCAATTTACGGTAAATCGCTCAATAAATAGTATTTAATAGCCTAAAATTGAATTATGCCATAGATAAACATAAGAATCAAGTCATGGAGAGAGGAAATAAATATTTTGAATTTTCTCTACAGACCACTTGCTTTTTGAAATTATGTATGCAATTGTTTGATTAGTGAATGTCGGAAAGCAGCATCCCTGATTTATAGTCCATAAAAACAAGTACACCTTCCTTCAGGTGTACTTGCAGGATTTTCTGCTAGTTGTTGTGCGAGCGCACAACCGCATTCTACTGAACTGTACAGGTGCTATTGATGAAGATGCTTCCAGTGGTAGCTATTGTTAGTTGCTGCTGGAAGATTCATTATAAAACTGCAAGCGAGCGGTACCAACAACTTGGCCTTGAGTTTGTGACTCGCTTGCCAGTGCCTTGACTTGAAATAAGTATACGCCATCATAACTAGGATTGCGCAGTGATTTCAAGGCAATAGTAATCGTTGTACCGGGTAGTATTGGTCGGTCTAAAGTTACTATTACAGTTTGCTGTTGCTCGTTGCTTTTTGTAAGAGTCAGTCCTAATTTTTGTCCTTTGCGGTTAGGTGTACCTTCAAAAGCACGACTGTTTTTCCCATCAAAAGTAATAGATTCAAGACCTTGGATCTGGGTAAAAGCAATCTTTTGCAAAGGTTGTTTAGTACTAGCGGGTAATGCGAGGGTAAAGTAGTAAGTTGCTTCCCAAACATCTGTTTGATTGTATGTAGTTGTAGCAGTTACAGGATGCAATGGTTGCGCCAAGGCCAATGTATAACTACTACTTGTTTGAGAAAGTAAGCACAAACCTGTGGTAACAACCAACAAGGTTTGACAGAAAGTAGTAATATTTTTCATCATACTTTGAAAACGGGCAGATAGAAGAAAGAAAAGAAAATGAAATCAGCTCATGGAATTTTCATTGGACATTTTTATTTGTAATCTACTTGGGAAAATTTTAGCAATTAAAATACAAAAAAATCCTACTTTTTATTCTTTTTTCTAAGCCCATAAAACCGATGATTTTAGGAGCTATTTTAAGCATTTTTCCCTATAAATCCGATGGTTTTATCGGTGTCTTTGTCATGACTTGCCTGCAAACTAATAATTTCAGTCGAGGTCTTGTCTGGATTTTTGGAGCTGTTCCCAAAGAATTTGGATTTGATTGTAAGCGTCTTCAGGAGAAATTTTGCCATTAGTTTGCAGACTGCAAATGTAGTTGATGCGTTGAGAAAATTCTTGTAGCTTAGCGTTAAAAATTACATATTCTGGTTTGAGTTGACCGCGGTAAGGATTGTGGGGATAAAGAAAATTCGATAAATCTGCTATAAAAATAAATTCTTCCGCCATGGTCTTTTGAGCGCAAGGATGGCAAAATTTTTGTTAGGCAAGTCCCAAATACAGCTTAGAATTAGAAGCTAAGAAATTTCTAAGAAGCTCCTAAACGCCAAAATATAGGCTGCATACAGGCTGCAAGGTAGCAGATTAGGAAGTATATTTGCAATTTCCTTTGCTACCTCACTTGTTCTTTTGTAATCTTTAAGACATATCTCTGGAATTGGTAAAATACCAAACCCAATTCATCAAAAAAAAGTATCTCAAGTTACATTTTTCCAGTGTAGAGCGTGCCAAAATCAAAGTTCCGACGGGCGATCGCTCAAGATGGGGAACTCAAACTTCAACCCGAGATTAATCCTTAGCAATAGCAACATCGCTGGATTTAATCACTGCGTAAGCTTCTGTTCCTTCACAAAGTTCCAGATCGTCTACAGATGCAGTGGTGATAATTGAAGTTAATTCAACTTCGTGGACAACTTTAATTGTTACCTGGCTGCTAACTTCTCCTCTAACAATTTTTGTCACTATACCCTTAAGGAGGTTGCGGGAGCTAACTTTCAGAGGTCTTTTTTGAGTATTATTTTCTATTTTCTGAATGTCTGGGTTTTTGTTGTCTCTGAGCTTGGTTGCTGTTGTTGGTTGCAGCGAAGCTGCAGAGCGTTGACTCAAGTTACGGACCAGTTCTCGGAGAATTTCTGTTTTAGTGCGCTGAGACTGTTGACAGAATTCTTCTAAAATTCTCCGTTCTTCTTCTGACGTCTGGAATGTAATCCATCCTTGTTCTTTTCTGGGCATAAATTTTTACCAAATTAATTGGTGATTTGTTGGTAATCCTGGTACGATATTACCAATCTTCAATTCTATAAATTTTCTGCGAGTGTGGTTTCTCAATGGGAAGAAGAAGTGTTTTGACCTATATTGGTATAGCAGTTGCTAGCTTGATGCTAACAATTTGCTTGCCATTGACAACTCCTTTTTTGGTAGTAGCACAGCCAAACAGCGAATTGCTGGTCTCAGCTGCTGCTAGTCTTAAAGATGTCATGGAACAAATCAGGTCTATTTACCAACAAAGTAAACCAAACATCAACATCAAGTACAACTTTGGGGCCTCTGGAGCTTTATTGCAACAGATTCAACAAGGAGCACCTGTAGACGTTTTCATCTCTGCTGGTAAGAAACAGATGGACGCGTTAGAGCAATCTGGACAATTGCTCGCTGGTACTCGTGCTGTATTGGCAAAAAACCGCTTAGTTTTGGTTGTACCTAAGAACGTTACAGGCATAAACAGCTTTTACAACCTCAAAAACCCCAACATTAAAAAAATCGCAATTGGCGAACCAAGAAGCGTACCTGCGGGACAGTACGCCGAACAAGTGCTGCAAAAATTAGGTATCTACCAACAAATAAAACCCAAGTTTGTCTACGCCAACAACGTGCGTCAAGTTTTAGCAGCAGTAGAAAGTGGTAATGCAGACGCGGGTTTGGTTTACGTTACCGATGCCAAAATATCCGACAAAGTCAAAGTGGTAGTAGCTGCGGATGAAAAGTATCATTCTCCGATTGTCTATCCTTTAGCAGTGTTGAAAAGGAGTAAGAACGTTAACGCCGCCAAGGATTTTGTGCAGTTTTTATTAAGCGATCGCGCCAAAGATGTATTGAAAAAATACGGATTTATCTTACCTTAATCCATCCTGAGAAACACAAAACAGCGCCTGCAAACCTTGATTTTTCCTTGCTGCTGTCGTCGTGCTTAGCTTCTGGGATTATGCCACAAGATTTATCTCCTCTTTGGATCTCCCTAAAAACTTCCTTGCTTGCAACATTTATTACCTTTTTTGCTGGTATCGCAGCCGCCTACTGGATGTTGGGCTATCGTGGCAAGGCAAGATCGGTAATAGAAAGTATTTTTATTTCCCCGTTGATTTTACCACCAACGGTGGTTGGCTTTGTACTGCTGGTTTTTTTCGGTAAAAACGGTCCCTTGGGAAAATTAATGGAGCCGTTGAACTTGACAATCGTTTTCACTTGGTACGGTGCAGCGATCGCCGCTACAGTAGTTGCTTTTCCCTTGATGTACAAAACTTCCCTAGGAGCTTTTGAGCAAATCGACCAAAATCTTTTACAGGTAGCTAGAACTCTAGGTGCAAAAGAATCAACCATCTTTTGGCGAATTTCCTTACCCTTAGCATTACCTGGAATTTTAGCTGGAACAACTTTGGCTATGGCGCGCGCTTTGGGTGAATTTGGCGCTACGTTAATGCTAGCTGGTAACATTCCCGGACAAACTCAGACAATTCCCATGGCAATTTATTTCGCCGTGGAAGCAGGAGCGATGGAAGAAGCTTGGTTTTGGGCGATCGTGATTGTGGGGATTTCTTTATTTGCAATTATCGCTGTAAATCTGTGGCAGGAATCCAAACACGGCCATCGCAACCAAGCAAAACAACAATCACGTTTCACCACTGGTCAAATCACTGCACCGTGGGAGCTAACTATTAATTCCTCCACAGCAAGGGAACCCCAAAAATTTGCGTTAGGGAGCAAATTTTTGGGGACCCCTCAGCTAAGTGTAGATATCGAAAAAGTCCTCACTGGCTTTGATTTAAAAGTTTCCTTTTGCGCGGATGAAAAACCTTTGGGATTATTGGGTAGTTCCGGTGCTGGCAAGAGTATGATTTTACGCTGCATAGCCGGAATAGAAACACCCACCTCTGGTCGAATTGTTTTGAATGGAAGAGTTTTATTTGATTCTCAACAAGGAATTAACCTACCCAGTCGCGAGCGTCGCGTCGGTTTTTTAGTGCAAAACTACGCTTTGTTTCCCCACATGAGTGTGGCTGAAAATATCGCTTTTAGCTTACCGAAAGGATTATCGAAATCAGCCATCAAGCAACAAGTTCAAGCACACCTAGCACAAGTACAACTAGAGGGATTGGGCGATCGCTATCCCCATCAACTTTCTGGCGGTCAGCAGCAGCGAGTCGCACTAGCAAGAGCACTAGCTTCCCAACCAGAAGTACTGCTGTTAGATGAACCATTTTCAGCTCTCGATACTCATTTACGCAGCCAGCTGGAACAACAAATGATGGTAACCTTAGCTTCTTACCAAGGTGTCACCTTATTCGTAACCCACAACATGGAAGAAGCTTACCGCATTTGCCCAAATTTGTTAGTGATGGAACAGGGAAGAGCAGTTCAATACGGCTGCAAACATGATATTTTTGAAAAACCCAGCACCGTGGGCGTGGCTAAATTAACAGGTTGCAAAAACTTCTCTGCTGCAGTCAAGAAAGGCGATCGCCAAATCAAAGCTGTAGACTGGGATTGCACTCTACAACTGGTGGAACCAACACCTGAATGTTTCTCTCACGTTGGTATCCGCGCTCATCACATCACTTTCACCACCGATCTCAACCGAGAAAATACTTTCAAATGCTGGTTGGTACGAGTCAGTGAAACACCACACCGCATGACGCTATTTCTAAAATTGCACAGTCCTTCCACAACCCTCCACGATTACCACCTGCAAGCAGAAGTCTTTAAGGAAAAGTGGATGACTCTTAAAGACAAACCCCTACCGTGGTACCTTCACCTAGATCCTTTGCGTTTAATGTTAATGCAGCAATCTGATTACCCCTACTAATCTAGGAGTCGTCTTGCTATGGACTGTCATGCAGTTCGAATCCCTGGTCTAAAAGCTGAAATTCATCTGAGTATAATGACACTAACATTCTATCTGAGTCAACTTGGATCAGCCAGCGTCCGCTCAACTGACCCGACGAAAGTTTTTCTAAACCCCAAACTACTCCTACTTTCCCCGCTACGTATTCTGGAAGTAGAATCAAAACCTTATCTCCAACTTGAATTTTGTTTGAGTGGTGTAGCAACTTTCCAAAACCAAAAACAATCAAAAATACGCTTGTAATTGAGACCCAAAGCTTGTTTGTCTCAATGTTGATGAAAGTGCAACGACTTTTACCAATTTAGTTGGCAAAAAAGGGTACTTAGTACATCATAGTAGTTGTTGATGAGTGGTTAACAAACCCACGAGAGAATTTCAAAACCTCAGTCTGTACTTGACTACACTGGGAATAACTAGAAGTTAGCCTTTCTAAGGATCGCACCATTGTTAGCTTCTGTAATTATGTTAAATATTCTAGATTTTACTCCAGACTGTTATTATCGATCTAAAAGCTTGACGCAGATCCAGGCACACCAACACAACCTCAAGGCGATCGCCTGTTGTTAAATTGCAGCTAACTTTGAAAAAGAAAAGATAATGAAACTGCACCTGATGCAATTTGCAGCAGATGCACGAACTGAACAGTTAATCCGTAACATCAATCTTACTTACAACCAACATTTCTAACTCTGTCCCAAGACTGGTAATTGCATTCGCTGTTAAGAACTTGTAATAATTTTGCCAAAAAAGCAATGGCGCACTCTCCAGAAAGAACAAAGCTAGAATAACGAAAAAGCTAGTGGCGCATCATTCCACTAGCAAAAAAGTCAATCTCATGAACTAAAACTAAAGCATTACAAAAAACAACTATCTCGTAAACACATATGCAACCAGAGTGCAACACCGTCCCCAAAGTAAAAGCCAGCGGATACAACACCACTGGCGCCAAAATTCAGTAGCTAAACGTGGAGTCAACTTCAATTTAAGATGCCATGAAATTACTGTTTCATAAACTCACATACAACTTTTATGCAGCAAAAAATCTTAATGTCTTCAATAAAAAATTTTTTTCACAGCAAATCTACAAAAAAAACCCACTCTCCTAAGTGGGTACACAGTAGCTATTAAGTTATGGCAATAACATACAAGTAAGAAATAAGATACCTATAAGTAAATTCTAGGATATTTGTGCGCCTTTAATCATTAAATATTATACTTTGTCGAAAGAAAATTTTGTTATCACTGCTTGTTTCAAAATTGTAGAAACGCAAAAAATTGTTGACAATCTACAAAAACCCATATACTCTGTTAACAGCAAAAATCTACATTTTGCATGGTGAATTGCATTTGCAGCCGGGATGTTGAATTTAAAATTATATGGAAGACAATCCCTCGAATTTAGCAGTAGAACCTAGAAGCTTGGATAATCAAGCTAACGATAGAGAGAGAGCAAATACTCGCACTTAGCTTTTCCTCCCGGATACCAGTTGCGCGAAGTTCAACTAGCTGAACAACTCAACGTTAGTCGAGCAACAGTGCGCTCTGCTTTGCAACAGCTTATTTACGAGGGTTTAGTGGCGCAATTTCCCTACAGGGGTTACCGTACCAGAATTGAATTCACAAGATGCTTGGGAACTGTGCACGCTTCGGAACGTCCTTGAAGGCTTGGGTGCACGCCTGGCAGCTGTTACCATCACAAAAGATAAAGTTCATATCTTGAATGCTGCTGTTGAGCGTTTAGTAGTTGCTGCACGCAATGGTAAACGGGGAGAACTTGCAGATGCAGATTTTTCATTCCACAAAACGATTATTCACCTATCAGGTCATCAAAGACTACAGCAGCAGTACAAAATTGTCGAGCAACAAATTCGACTGTATATTGCATCTTGTAATACTCCAATTCCAAATTTAGACCAAATTATAGTCAAAGCTATTATTTCACAAGATGCTTTGGTTGCACAACAACTTGCCAAAGAGCATAATCTTGATGGCAAAGGGTTTGTCAAACATCTGCAAGCCTTGGAAAGGAAAAATTGAATGCTATTTATAGTAAAGACATCAAGCAAGAAAGCTTCTTCCTAGTTATTGCTATGAAAGTTTCCTTTAAGTTAACCTAATTTTTATTACTGACTCGTGTTCTCAGATAAAGAAAAAATAAGTTAGCGCATGTGTCTCGCTCGGCGAATGAGAAGACTAGCGTGCACTCACCTATCTACTAACTGTTAGCAGCAATTTAAATTAACCGATTAATTTTTCCCAGGTCATGGGTCCGACGATTCCGTCTGCGGTCAATCCGTGGGAGGATTGAAATTTTTTCACTGCTGCTTCTGAGAGTGGACCGTAAATACCATCTATTTCGACTTCCAAACGGTGTTGCAAGTATCTGACAACTGCGCCACCGGCGTGATTGACTCTGATAATTCGCTTCGCTAGTATCTGATTAATTGCGTTCCAGGTATTTTGGTCTGCAACTCCAGTTTGCTGAATACCTACGATTTTTTGGAATTTTTCCACTGCGGATCGCGTTTTGGCTTCGTTGATAGTATCCTCTTTTAAGGGTTGACCGTCTTTATCGGTAATTTGAAGTCTATTCAAAGCTTTTTGCAATCTCTGCAGCGTCACATCTGGATTTTGTTCTTCGTCCGGTATTGGTTCTACAGAATTAGTAGGTGGTTGACCGGTCAAACCTTTAACTATGGAATTGGCCATTGCTTCTGGATTGTACAGATCCATATCTTTGCGCGAGTCCACAAAACAACATTCGATTAAAATCGCGGTCATATTTGTGTTTCTCAAAACGTACAGGTGGCTACCGTTCTTAACACCACGATTAAAAAAGCCTAATTTGACTATTTCCTCTAGTACGGATAAAGCAATTTTTCTACCTTTTGAGCTAATTGCAAATACTTCTGTACCGTTCGCTTTACCGTTAAAGCTATTAAAATGAATCGATACGTATAATTCTACATTATTAATATTAGCTGTTGCACATCTTTTCCGAAGAGAATCTCCTACTGTACTAGCCTTTGTTGGTTTGCATTCAATTACTTGATGTCCTAGGCTTTTTAATTTTGCTATCACTAGATTGCCAACTTCTTTAGTCAAGTCATCTTCAAATCTTATTCCTCTAGCTCTCGTATCTGGAGGACAATTATGTCCAATATCTATGCCATATCTCATAAGATATCCCTAATTTTTTAGTACTAATTTTACCAACAGCACAGTGCCCCTTGATTTTGTAATTTAAATAAGTTGCTAATTGTCGAATTAATAATTTAGCTCTCGGGATTTTTGACTAAACATTAATATCTCTCGACGGAAAAACTGGAAATTTCAAGTTAGACAAATTGCCAAATTTATTTATGACAATAGTATGTTAAAATTATGCAGTTGGCAACAAATAACAAAGACAAAAAGATGCCAAAGATAAAGGAAGTTTCTTCAAAAGCTTGTAGCAGACAATTGTAGCAGATAAATTGATTGACCAAAAACAATAAAAAGCACCTTTTCTCTAGGTGCTCGCGTAGGTAGCTCAGATTTTGCAGACTATTGGATTTTGTAAATTACGCCCTATAGTTTTGCCCGTTACGGGGATTGCGAGCTCCAACTACAGCGCCAATCATAGAAGCAATTAAACCTAACAAAGAACCAAATACAAACCACCACAATCCTGTGCGTATGCTTGCTGCAATTTCACGAGCTTGTTGGGCGCTGATTTGAGGAGCTTGTTGCGGTATGTTTAAGTTTCCTGATTGTCGAGCTTGGTTAAGAATTGCAGCTGCATTGGAAACTGCTACTCCAAAAGTACCGGATACACCGCTGGCCAATAACCAAGAACTTACTGCTAGTGTTGTAGCCCAAAGAATAGCACCGTTGAGAAGGGCCGTGTTGCGATTCATCGGACCGCAAGCGCGAGTTGTTATCCAACCGCCAACAAAGAGGGAAATTAACAAAGCAATAGTTGACCAAATTCCTACATTGCTAGCAACATTTGGTGAAATTGTTCTCGGTCTACCAGAAGCTTCGATCGTACCTGCACCAAGTGCACCAATAATAGCACTTAATATTAATTGAGTTGCGATCGCAACTAATAAACCAGAAATAATCGGCCCCCAACGAACGCGATCGTGGTAATCAACTACTCTACCCGCTGCAGCAGGTTCACTAATAACATCATCACCTACACGATTTACATAGGACATAAGCTATTTTCTCCTAACTTCTTTTGTCTCATTTTGTAAAGATTTGCCCCCATTTTTAGGCCTATTTTCCAATTAAATTGTTCTTTTTGATTTTAGAGATCTATCAACAGTAAGAGTTACTAACTCTATCTTTAGTAATAAAACAGCTTGTATCTTTGTTTGCTATTTTTTCATATTTTGATTAATTTTTCATCAAGTTTGAGAAGAGAAATACAAGGTTAGTGATTTCGGAATGATAATTTTTGATGGTTACCTGCTTGATTGATATTTTCGATGATTAATACCAATCTTCTGTTTGAGTGAATGGGGAAAATTGGTATTAATACTAAACGAACTTTTGCTTCTAACGGATTTTGACAGCAGTACCCGTTGCAGTAATCAGCAACAGCACACCGGATTGGTCTACGTTGATCGTACCCGTATCAATTTCAATCCCAATTACAGCATTGGCGCCCAAACGTTGCGCTCGTTGTTCTAATTCTGCTAGTGCTTTTCTTTGACCTTCTTCAAACAAGCGTTCGTAGCTACCGGTGCGTCCACCAATAATATCTCGCAAGCCGGCAAAAAAGTCACGCAGAAAATTGCTTCCGTAGACAATTTCAGCTGTGACAATACCTAAGTATGATTCGACAACGGCACCTTGGATGACATCAGTGGTAGTTAAAATCATAGATTTCTGCCAAAAAATAACTACTTTATATTGAAATATTTAACAGAAAATTACTACATATAAATCTTTTAAATTCTGCTGAGCAAGAAATATATTACACAATTTTTCAGAAGCTTCTTCACTTTGATTTGTTTGATAAACTAGATACAGTATTGACTGGGTAAATAAAATCTGTGGGCAAAGCCACAGAAGTTTGAGTAAAAAGATTGTAGCTGCTGGCAGGGGAAACTAGAATTATTTATTTTTAGGAATTGTTTTTGACGACACCGTTCTCAATTAAGAGAAATATTTCTCCATGTAAGGATTTGTAAAGAGAAAAAAAGTATGAAAATCGGCTAATTTTCCCAACGGGCGTAAATATTTAGAAAAAGTTAAGGAAGAGAGTTTGCAAAATCAAAGATTTTTGTTTTAATGGACAAGCAGCCAGAGAAACTTTTATAGATGTTGCAACAATATCAGGGTATTTTGCCGTGTACAGACGAAAGTTACTCTTAATGAGAAATATCTTTATAGGAAGCATGGCGGCAACAATGTTTTTAACTGCTGTGCAAACCCAAGAAACATTGGCGCAACGCCGAAGCAGCGCAGAAGTTAAGGAACTATTGCAACAAGGGCGCAGTTTAGTTCAAGTAGGTGATTACAATCGCGCGATCGCCGTTTATCAACAAGCAGCAGAATTGGAACCAAAAAATGCCTCTATTTATTCTGGCATAGGTTATTTATATGCTTTGCAAGGAAATTATCCAGCAGCTCTGAACGCCTACCGGCGTGCAACTGCTCTCAATCCCAACAATAGCGATTATCAATACGCCCTTGGTTATGTAAGTGGTAATTTGGGAGATAACCTCAGAGCCAAAGAAGCTTATCGTCGAGCAATACAACTAAACCGCAGTAACGTGAATGCCTATATAGGCTTGGCAACTATCTTGTTGCGGCTGGGAGAATACAATAATGCCCAGTGGGCATACGAGCAAGCAGTAAAGCTCGCACCTAGAAATCCCCAGGTATACGAGCTGCGGGGGACAATGTTAAAAAAACAGGGAAAAGCCAAAGAAGCGATCGCATATTTTAAAAAAGCACGGGATTTATACCAACAGCAGGGTAAGTATGAAAGCGTCACCAGGGTAGAAGCTACGCTGCGCCAGTTGGGAGTGTAAATCGAATGAACCTACTTTCGGGGGTATTTTATTGTCTTGAAAGCAAACGATGCCTTTTATAGAGGGAATTAACTTTTTACAAATCCCCGGAAGGTATCTTTAACAGCTAACCAATTACTGGCGATTGGCATGCGCCAACCAGTGCCAAAGGCGCGGTCGGTGATTTTTAATCCTGGAGGTGCTTGTCGTCGCTTGAATTCAGCACGGGCTACCATTTGTACGACTTTCTCAACCACAGCGCGATCGTAGCCAGAGGCGACAATTTCCGCGGGGGATTGGTGGTTTTGAATCAAGCGCTGCAAAATGTCATCCAGGACCTCATATGGAGGCAAAGAATCTTGGTCAACCTGATTTGGTCTGAGTTCGGCGCTGGGTGGTTTGCTAAGGATGTTTTGGGGTATGATTTCACCGTTGCGGTTTAACCAGCGGCAAAGAGCATAAACGCGGGTTTTGGGAACGTCGGCGATTACTGCTAACCCACCGTTCATATCACCGTAAAGAGTGCAGTAGCCAACCGCCATTTCTGACTTGTTACCAGTAGATAAAAGCAGATAGCCAAATTTATTAGAAATTGCCATCAGCAAGGTACCCCGGATTCGGGATTGAATATTTTCTTCTGCCAGACCAAATTCAGTATTGGCAAACAAGTCAGCTAAGGTTTGGTCGTATGCTTGCATGATGTTTTCAATCGGCAAAATTGTGGTTTTGATACCGAGATTTGCTGCTAAAGCCAAAGCGTCTTGAATCGAATCCTTAGAACTGTAGCAAGAAGGCATAAGCACGCCAAAAACATTCTCTTTGCCAAGCGCTGCTGTAGCAATAGCAGCCACAAGCGAGGAATCAACTCCACCACTCAAACCCAGGACTACTCTAGAAAAACCACATTTGCGCACGTAATCTTGCACGCCCAAAATCAAAGCTTGCCAAATTTCCTCTTCTTCGCACTCATAATGGGGTGCGACAAAGCTTGTTCGTAAATCCCGAACTTCTTCATCAAAATCAACCATGACCAAGTCAGTCTTAAACCCCTGAGCGCGACAAACTACTTCACCTTGTTTGTTGAGGGCAAAACTTCTACCATCAAAAATCAAATCATCATTGCCGCCTACTTGGTTAGCATAAATAATTGGTTGTTGAAAGCGCACTGCGCTATGGCTGAGCATAGCTTCCCGAAACCGCTGTTTGTTGACCGTGTAAGGGGAGGCAGACAAATTGACGATAAAATCTACACCTAGAATTGCCAGATCGGCAATAGGATTGATGGCGTAACTGCGTCTACCCCAAAATTCCTCGTCATTCCACAAGTCTTCGCAGACTGTAACACCGATGTGAACCTTATCAAGAGTGAAATAATTAGCTTGCAAACCTGGTTCAAAATAACGACGTTCATCAAAGACATCGTAGGTAGGTAAAAGTCGCTTGTGAAAAACTTGCTGCACTTTTCCTGCTTCTAGCCAAGCAATGCTATTAAATAAAGGCTTTCCACCAGTTATGGAAGCTTTGGTGTTTTCTTGTACAGTTCCCACTAAAACAGCTATGTTGGACGGCAAATCCCGGGCTAATTGTTGTAAGGTAATGTTTGTTGCTTCTACAAAAGCCGGATTTAACAGTAAATCTCGTGGAGGATAACCGCACAAAGACAATTCCGGGGTGAGCAGCAAACGTGCTTTTTCAGCTGTTGCTTGCTGTGCTGCTTGCAGAATTTTTTCGGCGTTTTTTGGTAAATCACCAATGGTAGGATTAAGTTGAGCGATCGCTATTTTCATTGTTCAAGCTCAAACTGGGGTTTTGCAACAGAGATTTTTGTAGGAGTAGAACGCTAATCAGTTATATCTTTGTATGAGTGGCACTGCAAAGTTAGTTAAATAAATACCAAAGGCTTATCCTTAAAAGGAGCGAAAGCTTCGGCATCAAATTTGTATAAGGTGGCCGGGCGACCTGCACCCCGCGATACTTTGATACCGGTATCGCACAAAAAACCTAACTTGAGCAGGCGAGACCGAAAATTAGAATAATCAGAAAAATTTTCTCCCAAAACGGTGGTATATAACTGGTATAAATCATTTAAAGTGAACATTTCTGGCAATACTTCAAAAGCAACAGGACTGTACTCCAATTTATTTTTCAAACGTTTGTGTCCGTACGCCAGAATTTTATTGTGGTCGAAGGCTAGCTGGGGCACTTGTTTAACAGGATACCAAGCAATACCAGCGACTTTATCAGCAATTAATTCTGCTTCTTCGAACCTGACAAGGGCAAAGTAGCTGACGCTTAGATAACGTACTCCGTAACTGTCAGCCGCTTCGCGCGGATCGCGTTTTGGTCCGCCAAAGGTGTACAATTGCTCTAAATAAAGATTGTTGACCTTTATTTTTTCCGCCATAATGCGGTAGGCAGCATCTTCTAGCGATTCACCTTGACGTACTAAAGTACCAGGAAGACCCCAATAATTTAAAAAAGGCTCTTGCTGTCGCATTACCAGCAGTACTAAAAGCCGATTTTGGGCAGTGTCTACTGAAAAAATAACGTTGTCAACACCGACTTTAAAATCTGCTAAAGGTTGTTGGTCTAGCGAATCTGCAAGCTTTTTGGGGATACGTCCTGGCATTTGTACAAATGCTGTTGGTGAATGTAGTCGATTACAGAAGGTGTTAAAGTTTGGGGATCTCCGCTTTCACGAAAAGCTGTCGAGGATACTGGTGGTCCTGTTAGAGAGGCGATCGCTATTTTGGCTCCCAAATTTTCTAGCGCCTGCAACTGAGAGTGCTCGATTGGGTATCCCGGTCGCGGTACGACAAGAAGTTGCACTTGCTGCAGCAAATCTGCAACCCTATACCACCGAGGTAGTTGAGTTAGTAAATCAGAACCCACCACTAAAGTTAATTCCGTGTCTTCTCCCCAACTTTGTTTAACTTTCTCCACTGTTTCCAGCGTTCTCAAGCTACTTAATTGCTGTTCCAAGCTTATATTGTGCCGTGGCGAATTTATATTGGCAATTAATAGTTGTAACATTGCCACTCGATGCTCTAAAGGTGTTTGGTGAGATTTAAAGGGATTATCCGCTGACCAGACCACAACGCGATCGTAATGCTGGGACAACCACTCGATGATAGCTTGATGTCCAGATGTGGGCGGATCTGCACTGGTTCCAAATAAAGCGATTTTCATTTTGCGACGAATTGCTAGTTAGTGGTCAATGGCTATTTACTATTAATCAACACTGGTTTTTTTGTGTTTTCTCTATTAATTCTTGCAGGCGATGGGAAATTGTGATTGTTGCTGAATTAGGGTTTTGCAAACGTCGAGTTTCTGCAGGTAAACTTGCGATGGAAGCTGCAGTACGTTGTCGAATAGTTGCTAGACTCTCTGGTGGTTGTATTCTTTTACCTGCTTGCAGGTACAGTTGCAACAAAGGTTTTTCTCCTGCTAACGTTTCCTCCTCTGCTAGTCCCAAACGATCTGCGACCAGTTGCTTGTTACCTGCAAACGAACGAAAAATTTGTTTGCGTCCAGGGTAAGTCATCTTTCCCTGCGATTGTTTCATGACCGGAATTCCATCTATTTCTACCAATTTGTAAACTCCGTTAATAGGTTCTCCCGTCACTAATCGTGTTCCCACTCCGTAAGCATCTATTTCCGCTTTTGCAGCTTTTAATCTTTGAATTTCCTGTTCGTCCAAATCCCCACTGGCAATAATTGAGACATCGGGTAAAAGCGATCGCACTTGTTTGGACAAAGCTGCTAAATCTCCAGAATCTAGCCTTATTCCCTTTAATTTCATCTTTCCCGAGTTCACCTTAGCAGCCAATCGCTTGGCGGCATCCAAAGGATCGTAGGTATCAATTAATAACGGCGAACCTGGGAAATATCGGTGAAAAGCCTCAAACGCTTCGTCTTCACTACCTTCAGTGGCTGAAATTGCCATAACTAAGGCATGGGCCATAGTACCACTTGGTTTTTCCCCTAGTTGTAGCGCTGCTAACACGTTTGATGTCGCATCAAAGCCTGCTGCTAAAGCCGCCCGCGCCGCCCATATCGATGCTTGTGGGCTAAAAGCCCTTCTGGTACCAAATTCCAGCAACTGCGCTTCCTGTCCGGCAACATCCCGTATTCTTGCTGCTCGTGTGGCAATTAAAGTTTGGTAGTTTAGGGTATTTAGTAAATAAGTTTCCACTAGCTGCGCTTGCCATAAAGGTGCTTCCACCCGCAATAAAGGTTCATTGGCAAACACTGCTGTTCCTTCTGGTACAGCCCACACATCCCCCGTAAAACGTCCTGATTCCAAAACCGACCAAAAGCGATCGCTCACGCCAGCAAAAATTCCCGTCGCTTGCAAAGCCTCTATCTGCGACGAACTAAAGCGGAATTTTTCCAAGTATGCCAACGCTTGCGCTAACCCCATGGCAATTAAATAACCAAAGCCTTCTGGCAGTTTTCTGACAAATAACTCAAAACTTGCCCGTCGCTCCTCTAAACCTTCGCCCGTGTAACAAGCTGCCATTGTCAACTGGTACAGATCGGTTAACAGGCTGTAATCCTCTACACAGGGTGTTAGTTCCTCATTTGCTATTCCTGGAAAATCTGTCATGCGATCGCGCCCTTTGTGAATTTTTTATTATGGTATTTTTTACCATAAATAATGTCAACTTCCTACCACGAGCCAGGATAAAGACCCCACACAAGCAGAAAATAATGTATGAAAACTATAATAATTAATTTTTTTTAATGGTCAAATTTATAAATATGACAACTGGAGTAGCAAAGGTCGAGATTTAGTTAAAAATCAGCATTAAAGACAAAAATATTAGATATTTGAGAAATTAAAGTTTGCAAATATCTATCAACAACTGTTGCAGAAAATATCAATATATTGAGAATTTCAGACAACCAAGAGTGTTAGAATTAAAGTAGAAACACTACCTTGAAATGATAAAAGAATGGGAGTCTAAAATATGAGTGCTATCTCCAAACTACTAGCTAGGCTTACCCAGTATATTACTGAAGCGGCAATGCGGATTTTTGGCCCTAATAATGATTCTTATCCCAATACTGGTGTACAACCTTTTAGTGGTGAACCCTATAAAAAAAGAGCAGCTGATAATTGGTAACAGAGATATTTAAAATGAGTCAGTGGAGATGGAAATCGGTGGAAGCAATAGCCAATCCATCGATTTCTGATTGAGCAAATTAACAGTGATCCCATTCAAATTCTGCTAACAAAAGTAAACAGAAAATCATCAACATACCACTAGCGAGAAATTGCCAACCAATGATGTAAGGTAAGATGAAAATTCCTAACAAATGAAGCATACCTGTAAAAAGAAGCGTACGCGATCGCACTCCCCATCCAGTACACAAATAACCAAGAGCACTTAAACCCAGCCATAAAGGACATAAATTTAACAGTACTTCTCCCCAACCCACGAAAACTGCTAAATCAGTTAGGATCACCCCAACTACCACTAACACTACCCAACAATAAAGCACCCAGTTAACTTTTCTGCGCTTTGCCCAAGAGTGAGTCAAACTGACCATTATTGCAGTACCAATCACGCTGCAAATAGACCAAACAGCAGCTTGTAAATTCCAACTAACAGGTAGAAACTGAGCTGTTAAAAACATAGGTATTAGTAATAAAGCCCAAACAATAAAAGCTTGGTCTAGGCGAGTATAAAAAGTCGAATAAACTTTTAATTTGCCAATCCGCCAGTGGAGTTGCCAACACCCTTCCATATCTTGAATATCTAAAGTTGCTTGTTTGCGGCGCAGTGGCGGTACAGAATTGTTAAAGAAGTTCATTTTGTCGTTGCTGATTTTTAAAAAACTTAAGCTTTTTAGCCTCGAAAATGCTGTATTTATTTTTTTATCCATAGGTCAGCAACGTCGCCTTCCTAATCTTTGCTGTAGCAGTAAATTTAGTTAATTTATACTCAATCCAATAGCAAATGAGTGTAATATTTTTGACATATAAAAATTATTAAGAAATTATTAAAATTGTTTTTGCTAAAGAAGAAGCGATCGCCAAGAACTCTCTTGTCGATACAGTTGATGATAATTCTTTGTTTGAGATGAGGCGGAATTCCAAATTAGCCCTTAGAAAGTAGTTAAGTGGCTACAACTGCGTAAAACTCTTAAAATCAAGCCGAAAAACCGAAAATTAGGAGCACCAATTCATGTTTTGGAAGTTCGTAGTTGGTACTTTGGTGTTAGCCTTAAGTGTGGGATTGGAAATAGCTACCGCATCGGTACCAGCGTTTGGAAAAAATGAAGTTCGCAGCAGTCAACCTTCTAGCAAGATAGAAGCGTTGGTTTTCAACAAACTAGATTCTGGGCAACTAACACCAGAGGACAATACTCACCACATCAGCCAGTACTATCGACATTACCACAGACCGCGTCACTACAGGCGATACTACCACTACAGACCGTACTACTACAGGCGGCACTACTACAGACCTTATTATAGAGGTATTTACTATGTGCCATCCGGCACGCTGCGCGAACGCCACTGTCCAAATAACTACTATTGGCGTTATCGAAGGGTGTATCGCCACGGTGTCGATTATCCGTATTATTACTACAGATACTATCGATAACTATCCATCAACACTTAACGCTCGATTAACAACCAACTTAATACAAAAGCCAGGGTAGCGCTACCTAATGGAACTGTTAAATTGTCAATGCCTAAAAAGGAAAAAGTTTCCAGACCGGTGGCAACTAAAGCAACAACGAAGGATATAATCCAACTTGCGGGGCGATCGCCCTGCACGCTAAATAATATCAAACTAGTAATCAGATAGCTAACCGCAGCCATAGTCAGAGAACCTTCCCAACTTTTTTGTCCTCCGAAAACTGTATACTTATGTTTCCCAAATCGCTGTCCGATCAGCGCAGCTAGTCCATCTCCCCACGCCATGACCAAAATACCTATAACAGCATAATAGGGCTGTTGCACGTACCAAAACCAAGCAACTAAAATACCAATACTTACAGAGTAGAAAAAAGTGCCAAAACTGCGGCGACCTACACTGTTGATGCCGGGAAGAATAGGAAAACGATAGGATAATAAAGTAACAACACTCGCTACAATTGAAGCTGTAATACCCACAATTGCTGGAATATCAAACCACCAAGCTAGCAAAATTACGTTACCGGTCCCAATATGCACTATCTTGCGCACAACTTCCGGGTCTGCTTTGGTAAAGCGATGAACTCCCCACGCAGTTGCGATAACTAAGAACAGCCAAACTGCAACACTAGTAATTTGCAGCCAAATAGCAGGAATCAACTGTAATTTATAAAAAAACAAATTCAGCAACGGTAAATATACAATTGGGAAATATTGACCTTTGATACCAATTTATTAGAAAAACGTGACTTTTATGAAAATATTATTGATCTGGCTAATTCAACTCTACCGAATCTCCATCTCGCCTTTGTTTCCCCCCACGTGTCGTTTTCAACCAACTTGCTCCGTGTATGCTATGCAAGCGATCGAAAGATTTGGGGTATGGCGTGGTTGTTGGTTAGGAATTAAACGTATTTTACGCTGTCACCCCTTTCATCCCGGTGGTTTCGATCCTGTACCTGAAGTAACAAAACAAACAAAATAATTACTTGCTTTTCAAAACTGCAGTCACACCCAAAAAACGCCTCAATAACTATACTATAATTTTTACGATTTGCTATTAAGCAAGCAACACCCTCACTTGCAAATCAACCTGTGGGCCTGTACTCTCAACTCACAGGTTTTTTGATCGTATCCTGAGGATATTGCACAGGGTGTGTATTATCAGCTCTCCCTTCCGATTTGCGATTTGGTCATTTTCGCCATGATTTTCTCGCTATTTTTTTCACGGGATTCTTGGCTATTGGTTTTTATCAGAACAATGAGAAAGCGAACTCCGTACCACCCTCTTCAGTAGGATGAAAAGTAAGTCCCGCTGTTTAAAGCAAGTCTTTGCTATCATCTTGGCTCAAAAGCTGCTTTGGCACCTTTTTTCTTTCTCGAGATTGTTTATTTTTAGTAGTGTAACAGCTATCTGGCAGAAACCCAAACTTCTGTTTGTAAAATAATACTCCTCTACTTCTGAGGATTTATCCTCATTATATCTATAGCGGGAATACTACTCACTGATTTGTTGCGAATTATTTATCTAATACTTCCCAAGTAAAGTTTATTTTCATTTGAGACAAGAAGAATCAAAGTGCTGTTAATCTATTAAATAAGTAAAATGTGACTGTAGTATTTTTAAAAATACATTTCCATTTAACAATTAACAATATTTATAAAAGTCAGCAATTGAGAAGGCTATCAGAATTAAAAACAAGATTGATATTAATTTTCTCAAATTGGTAGCGGAAATATGAAACATTACTCTGACGAATGGATTGAAGAATGGTGTCAAGAAAATGGCTGGACAGATTTATTTGTAGAGCGCAGTAATAGTTACTGGGCTTTTCCTCCAGGCGCAGTTATGCCAGAACCAATCCCCACACAAGCTCTAAGAGTAATCAAAGCAAAAAAAGGATTAACTGTAGAGGAGCGTTTTTGGTCGCTCACAGCAGTGATGGCAACGATGATTGCAGCTGTTGTCACCTATTGGTTAAAATGCCCGATACCTTTAGTAGCAGCGTTTGCCTTTAACGCTGTAACAGTAGCTCAACTGGAAGTAGAAGATGCTTATTAAAGAAGAAACGGTGTTGCGATCGCAACACCCTAATTTTTTTGATTAAAGTTAGGTCTAGGAAGAAGTGGAACAAGGAATATACTTGGTTTTTTAACTGGTAAAAAACTTTGAGCTAAATCACGTGCTTGAATTGCCTGTTGCTCATTTGGCTTCAGTTTAATAGCTTGGTTATAGGAAGCGATCGCTTCTTGGTAGCGTCGTAAATTTAGCAAAGCATTACCTCTGGAAAACCAACTTTCGTAATACTTGGGATTGTAACGTATAGCGCGATTGTAAGAGGCGATCGCCTCTTCATACTTCTTCAAGCTATAAAGCGAATTTCCCCGGTTATACCAAACTTGATAATCTTGTCGTTTCTGCTCGATGGCATGATTGTAAGCAGCGATCGCTTCTTCGTAGCGTTGCATTTGATGCAACGACCAGCCTTTCCCGTACCACGCAGTAAAATTGTTAGGACTATATTTAATTACTTGCTCAAAGGATTCTATAGCTTCTGGATAGCGTTGCAAACTGAGAAGGATATTACCCCTTGATAACCATGCTTGATAATAACTTGGCTGGAATTGCACCGCTTTGTCATAAGCTGCTAACGCATCTTGGTAGCGTTGCAAATTGACTAAAGCATTGCCTTTACCATACCATGCTTTTGCGTAGCTAGGTTTGATGGCAATAACTTTATCGTAGAAAGCTATTGCATCTTCATAACGTTTGACATTACTCAGCGCTAAAGCCTTATTATAAAAAGCTTTGTAATTGTCTTTTTGCAAATTAATAGCTTGGTCGTAGGCTGTAATTGCTTCATCGTACTGTTGTAAACTACTATAAACTTCTCCCTTGGCGTTCCAAACCTCTGAAGACTGACTGTCTAATTGCAAAGCTTTATCAAAAGCAGCAATTGCTTCTGGATAGCGCTGTAAATTTTTTAATACAAAACCCCTACCTACCCAAGCTTCCAAATAATCTGGTTGCAGCTGAATAGCTCGATCGTATGCTGTC
Source organism: cyanobacterium PCC 7702 (assembly GCA_000332255.1). Taxonomy (GTDB): domain Bacteria; phylum Cyanobacteriota; class Cyanobacteriia; order Cyanobacteriales; family Nostocaceae; genus Chlorogloeopsis. The sequence goes on from KB235926.1 coordinate 2,590,948, forward strand.
AGTGCGGCTTTATATTCTTTCAATTCATACAAAACTTTCCCTTGACCGTTCCAAGCTTCAGCATAATCTGGTCGAATTTTAACTGCTTTTTCATAGGCAGATAAAGCATCTTGATAGCGCTGCAGTTCATAAAAAATATTTGCTTGTTTGTACAATTCTGTGGAATTAAGGGAATTAATTGTATGAACGGCGTAAAAAGAAGCTGCTGTTGCTAATCCTGCTATAATTATTCCGCTCCCAATTTTGACAAATATATTTTTGGGAAACTTATTTTTCCGAAGAGAATTTGAATTAGCAGAAGGAATATTTAGCGGAATAGTTTGAGAATTAGAAGCACGCAAATCTTTCAAAGCTTGTAAAGCTTGCGTTGCTGAATCAAAACGCTGGCGAAAGTCGTAGCGTACCATTTTATCTAAAAATTCTGCCAATGGTTGACTTACTCGAGCATTATTTCGCCAAATAATTTCATTGGTATCTGGATTTTTTTCTAACTGTTGGGGAGACAATCCGGTCAAAGCTTGAATAGCAATAATACCGACTGCATAAACATCGCTACTATATTTAGGATTACCTTGTGCTTGCTCGCCAGGAATATACCCAGGAGTACCGATAGCAATGGTAAATTTGCTTTTATTGTTGATGTTAAGTACCTGAGTTGTAATTTCTTTAACTGCTCCAAAATCGATTAAAAATAATTTGCCATCTTGCTTGCGTCGAAGTAAATTACAGGGATTAATATCGCGATGAATTACTTTTTGTCGGTGCACAAAATCTAAAATTTGTAAAATTTCCTGCACAAGAGAAATGACTTGCTCTTCACTGAAGATTTTACCCGGGGTAATTTCTTGACTGAGATCCTTACCTTCTATAAACTCCTGAACAAGATAAAATTCTTCTTTTTCTTCAAAGTAAGCCAAAAGCTGGGGAATCTGGTCGTGGGTTCCTAATTTATACAAAACTTGAGCTTCGGTATCAAACAAACGTCTAGCTGTTTGCAAAGCTACTGGGTTTGTTGTTTGTAGTTTCAGCTTCTTGACCACGCACTGGGGATTACCAGGTAATTGAGTATCGCAAGCAACATAAGTTTCACCAAATCCCCCTCCTCCCAAATAGCTAAGAATTTGGTATCGTCCAGCAAGTGTGTTTCCCAGCATTTGGCTTGCCTAGTTGAATGCATTACAATCTGATTTTGATCTTGCCACAGGTCAATGGGGAAAGAGGGACACGAAAGCAATAACCACTAACTAACAATGATTCCTGTTAGCGATCGCCTTTTTATTTTTACTTCCAGAAAACCGACTGCTGTTTACTGGCTAATTGGCATTAATATTGCCATATTTTTCTGGGAACTCAAGCTCGAGTTTAGCGGCCAATTAGCTAGTTTTATTAACAGGTGGTGTTTGATTCCTGCACAAATTAGCGAAGCGATCGCCCAAGTTGTTGCTGGTAACTTTCCTGCGGGATTATTCTTGCTGTCACGCTCGAGCTCGTTGCTATCGGGAATGTTTATCCACGGTAGTTTTAGTCAAATTGTCGGGAATTTAATATTTCTGTGGGTTTTCGGGAGAAACTTAAATAATATCCTCGGACAGAGAAAATTTTTAGGACTTTACCTTGCAGGTGGTGTATTCACACAGGTCATGCAACTTCTTGCTCACCCTAGCTCCCTGGTTCCGCTGATGGGAGGAAACGGTGCAATTGCCTCTGTTTTGGGAGCCTACGTCTTTAAGTTTCCTAAAGTCAAAATTGATACTATCTTACCCCTTGCGATCGTATTCGTACCAGTGCAAATTCCAGCATTTTTTCATATATTTTCGTGGTTCGTGCAACTAAATTTTTACGGCGTTGGTAGTTTAAGCATTCCTGGTGGTGTTATTCCCCATAACGTTGACTGGACAGAGGGTACTGGATTAGTCTTCGGTGCATTGAGTATGTGGCTATTGCAAAGACGCGTGCTAAGATAAAACCACACTGTTAGTTGCAGCAGTGTGGTAGAGTTTGTAAATTTGTGATTAGGCTTAAAAAACTAGAAATATTTTGAAGTTGTGGAGTGTTCTCAGTAATGAAGAAGTAGCAAACTTTTGCTTTACTTGAGAAGCCTTGTTACTCTAACATCGTACTCAGTGCCTTTAGGATGTTCGCTTTTCGCTCTCAAAAAAGCCATGCTATCTGCTTTTTCTTTTGTTTCCGCGTCGATCTCGTAGCGTGTCGTTCCGCGTTGAAAAGTATTGCTTGTCTGGTCCAGAAATTCTTTGATATCGACAAATACCTCGTAAGTATGAACCATTTTGGGACCTCCTCGTGCTTGACACACGAATTGATAGAACGTATCTAGTTGTATCTAGTGTATGAACACCAGCGAATTTATATTTGCCACAAACATAATTCTTCTTAGTTAAACATAATTCTTTATAAAGGACATACTCAAAAACCTGTGAATGACCGCCCAGGGATGAAAACTATTTGGGTAGGCTAAAGTCTACAGTCCGGTATAATGTGTCTAACACGAGTAAGAATAATCACAAGCGTGTTGAACAATCCTAGTAGGGGTGGAACTCCTGCACAGTAAGTCAGCCGTGTTAATCGTCGCCTATTCCACTGGCAAACAATAGCAGTCCTTGGGAGCTAATTCATAACACAAGTGGACTCGGAAAGTGAAATGATAAAAACATCAAGTAACCTCACAGCTAAACCTCGTTAGTTTAGCCAAGTACGGTAGGAGACCTTTGGCCCTGCAGAGACGATCTTTCTGAAAGAATAGCTGTAAAAAGCTACAGGGAGTGACTTTAGTCCTTGCCTG
>KB235926.1:2594332-2676649 GCA_000332255.1 cyanobacterium PCC 7702
GTGTTAATCGTCGCCTATTCCACTGGCAAACAATAGCAGTCCTTGGGAGCTAATTCATAACACAAGTGGACTCGGAAAGTGAAATGATAAAAACATCAAGTAACCTCACAGCTAAACCTCGTTAGTTTAGCCAAGTACGGTAGGAGACCTTTGGCCCTGCAGAGACGATCTTTCTGAAAGAATAGCTGTAAAAAGCTACAGGGAGTGACTTTAGTCCTTGCCTGTAGAAACAGCTTGAATCACCATGAATAACCGCCCGGTGAGAGTCAAATTTTCTTTAGAGACTAGCACAAGCAAAAGCAGTAAGTGCAAGCAACATCTTTAACATCCGTTGATAACCAGAAAATAGACAAAATAACTTTTTATTTACCAACTCCATTTTTACATCTGGCGCTAGACCTGACGGGTGCAATTATTCCAGTCTAGAGGGTGATGAATAAGTAGCGCCCCACCTGACAAAATCTCACTAGACCGTAAAGGGTGAGGATATGCATGATTAAATCTTGGATGGTAATTGCAGGTGTGGCTTTGTTAGTCGCTTTAGGTGCTAACTTCATTACTCCCGGCGATCGCAAATGGTTTAAACGGTTACAAAGACCGAGATGGCTCACCTTTGAAGCAGCCATTCCCCTAATCTGGACCGTCATCTTTGTATGTGGTGGTTGGTCTGCTTATATTGTTTGGGAAAAGGATCCCGCAAGCAGCAAAACTTGGATTTTAATGGGATTGTATCTGCTTTTAGAAATTGTCACTGTTGCTTACACTCCCGCTATGTTTAGGACTCGCAGTTTACGAGTGGGAACAATCATAGGCGCCAGCGGCTTTGCGATCGCGGTAATTTTGGCAATCGCGGTTTTCTTTGTTTCTGGTTGGGCAACCTTGTTACTTGTACCTTACTTGCTGTGGAGTCCAATTGGAACTTATACCACTAAAGTCATGGAACGTCTCAATCCTCAAGATATTTAATTTCCAGTCTTTTATTATTCCCATCGACCGTAGCGAGCGACAAAATTTTTACCTGGATATTTTTGATTGTTTAAGTGAGCCCACATTTGGTCCCCAAAGGAAAAATGCCACCATTCCTGAGGATGGCGTTGAAATCCACCTTTTTCCATGACATCTAGCAACAGCAAGCGATGAACGTGATATCCTCGTTCTTGAGGGCGATCGCTTAGGGCGTAGTAATCGGGATGCGATCGCTCAGATAATTCATCGATGGCCGAACCCATATCCACAACTTTTCCTGTCTCATCTACCAACGTTACATCCACAGCGGCACCAGTACTGTGAGGCGGCGGCGTTTTTTCATCTAAACTAGGCTCAGCCCAAATTTTATGAACTTCTTGCCAAATTTGTTGACTTTGAATTTCTGACAATTCCGTTTCTACCAATCCCCTGTGGCGCAACAGTTCTGTAAAAGCAAAATTAACCATAAACCGCTGCACCGCTACCGGTCGATAAGCATCAAAAATTTGAATCCGCCAGCCAGGACGGAGCGTTTGCAAGTAGTTTTGCGCTGCGATCAAATTGTCAACCACACTTTGGCGAAGAAAATAAGGAGAATATTTCCCGTAAGGCGCACCTAATTTTTCATAGGGGTGGGGAGATTCCACTGCCAAAATTTCTAAGGGAATCGGTACCAGAAGTTCACCACACTCTTGAATGGGTACAACATGATAAGGTCTCATTCTTCAACAGCACTCATTCCTTAAAAACACATCACTCACAAGCCTTCTGCCTTCTAATGACTGGTTTTTCAGGGGTAAAGACCTCACTGAGTAGACAAAAGGTGCAGGAGCTTTCCTAAAACAAGTATGTATTTCTTGCCTTCCACGTTCTCAAAGTCACTCAACCCCGTTTTCCCGTAACTATATACGCGACTCTTTGACCGATGTTTGTGGCATGATCTGCCATGCGTTCCAAGTAGCGTATGACCAACACCAGCAGTACAATGGGCTCGACTGCGCCGGGAACATCCTTTTGGTGAGCTAAAGTTTGATAAAGGTATTCGTAGGCATCATCTACTACATCATCCATTTGCTTGACATTGCGTCCGCTAGCTTCGTCTAGATCGGCTAAGGCTACCAAGCTTGTTGCTAACATAGCCTGTGCTTGGCGAGACATGAGCGCAATTTCTGGCAAGGAGGAATGGGGTGGATAGGGGAAAATTTTAATCGCTATTTCTGCTATATCTTTTGCATAATCGCCAATGCGTTCCAGGTCGCGCACCAGCTGCATAAAAGCACTTAAGCAGCGTAAATCTTGAGCTACAGGAGCTTGCAGCGTCATGATCGCTGCACAGTCTGACTCTATTTGTTTGTAGAAGCTATCTATTTGCTTGTCTATCCTCGGAAGTTCCTCAGCGGCTTTGAGGTCGCGAGCGAATAATGCTTGGTGGCTAAGGCGAAATGAACGTTCTACCAAAGCTCCCATGCGCAAGATGTCCCGTTCCAAACGCCTGATCTCGCGAGTTAGCTGGGGTCTTCCTGAGTTGGCATCGAAAATAAGGGCTTTCACGCTAGCAGTCTCAGACATTAAGACACTTCTAAATATAGTCTTGGAATTGAGAATTTACCACGACCCCAGGAAGTATTATTTGTATCCACGCGCCACCGGTGAGAGGATGGTTCATTGCTTTGATGGAACCACCGTGAGCGTGTATTATTTGACGCACGATCGCCAAACCCAAGCCAGTACCGGCAATTGTTGTTGAACTTGCTTGTGCTTGTTTGGGACGAGAGCGTGCTCGATCCCCCCGATAAAAGCGTTCAAAGACATAAGGCAGATCTGCCTCCGAAAAACCAACTCCAGAGTCAATGATATTGATTTCTAGGCTTGGTGCTGTGCTTTGTTTTTTGTTGCAGTTCTGATTCGAATCGAGAATTTTCGTTTCAACAACAATAATTCCCTTTTGAGGACTATATTTTATACTATTATCTAATAAGTTGAGAAAAACTTGATGAATTCGAGTTTCATCGGCATTGATATAGATACTTTCCGCTCCAGAATAACTGAGCTGAATCTGCTCGCGCTGTGCCAAGGGTTCTAGAGTTTCCCAGACTTTAGCTATGAGCGATCGCACTTCCACCAGTTGATAGTTGAGTTCTAAAGAAGGATTTGTTTCCAGTTGGGTCAGTTCCAACCAGCTTTGTACCAAATGAATTAACCTGTCTACCTCCTGCAACAAGCGATGAACCAAACGGTCTAAAGGTGGTTCCAAGCGAGTTTGCAAATTTTCCACCACCAAACGAATGGAAGTTAGTGGCGTTCTTAATTCGTGAGCTAGATCGCAAAGGGCGCGATCGCGTGCTTGCTCGAGTTCTAACTGAGATTGGAGATTTTCCAGAAATACTCCTACTTTTCCCTGAGCTAAAGGTAAGGTGGTTGCTCGCAAAGCCAAAGGTTTAACTTCGCAAATAGCAGCAGCGCTGTCCACCGAGGGATGGAATATCCACTCCCGAACTTGGGACTGCTGGCGATCGCGAGTTTGCTCGATTAACTGGTCCAGTTCATAAGACCGCACTAACTCCAGCAACAAACGTACCTGTCCCGGTTGCCACCTTTGCAAATACAACATCTCTCGTGCTGAGCGATTGCACCACAAAAGCTGATTTTCTTCATCCACCTGCAAGTATCCCACCGGCGCCATTTCCAACAAGTCTTGGTAATTTTGCAGATTTTGCTGTAATTGTTGTTGTTCCTGCCTTAATGAGGTAATTTCATACCGCAAGCGTGGAATCAAAGGTAGGGCAATCTCCCCCGACTGGGATTTTAACGAAGGCGGAATGTTTCCCAAAAAGCGGTGCATTTGCACCCTTTGCCAAAGCCAAAACCCTAGCCCGACCGTCAAACCTAAAAAAAATTCCGGTACTAACATCGCTAGTTGTTAGTGCTTTCGCACAATTTATGAATAACTAACAACTATCCAAATCTATAACCAAAACCACGTACAGTTACAATATACTCAGGACGACTGGGATCTTGCTCTAATTTTTCACGCAACCAACGGATGTGAACGTCTACGGTTTTACTGTCTCCTACAAAATCTGGTCCCCAAACTTGATCTAGCAATTGCTCTCGAGACCAGACTCTGCGGGCGTAACTCATAAACAGTTCTAAAAGACGAAACTCTTTTGGTGAGAGATTCACCTCCCGATCGCGAACTAAAACACGGCACTCTTGCGGATACAATGTAATATCTTTGTATTGTAAAACTGGAAGTTGAGGCAAGCTACTTAAGCGTTGGCGGCGCAGTAGAGATCGACAGCGAGCTACTAACTCCCTCATGCTAAAAGGTTTTGTCAAATAATCATCTGCTCCTACTTCCAATCCTAAAACGCGGTCGGTTTCACTTCCTTTTGCGCTTAACATTAAAATCGGTATCGGGTTACCTTGGTAACGCAGCAAGCGACAAATATCCAGACCGTTAATTTGAGGCAGCATTAAATCGAGAATTATCAAATCAAAAGTAGGTTCTGCTGAGTTGGTTTCAAAATTTTTTAGTTTTTCTACAGCCGAGCGACCGTCCGCAGCTGTTACCACTCCGAAACCTTCCTCCTCCAGCGCTAAGACCAGCATTTCTCGGATGAGTTCTTCATCCTCAACAACTAAAATATAGCTTCTTTGACCGATGTCGGTTGTAGGAGGATACTTAGTTGATTCACTCGTGTACATTGATATCACAAAATGCTGCGATGATTTACTGTATCCATTTCATTATCTAATATTCAGTGCATCTACTATATAAAAATCTGAATATTTTGCAAGTGTTTCGCAATGTCTATAACTGTACATCGTTCTATTATAAACGAAACATGCGAAAAAAAAAGCTTTCATTTCTTTAGGATTATCTAAAATTTAGAAAAATTTGTTACATAAGAGTCAAAGTTGCTGACAGTAACTGAAAAAACGTTATGTACTTTTTAATATAATTTTCATCACACCAATAATTGTTATTTTTCAGTATTAATACTGATTGTAGTACTAGTAACACACATGTTTTTCTTTAAAGTATTTCTACTCAAAAGTATTAATTTTTGACCAGAACATATGAAAATAGAGACGCTAGCAACGTCTCTACAAAAGAGGAAACCCAATCATAAAAATTCCCAAAGGAAATTAAAAACAAAAACAAGTAGTTTGCAGCTTGGAAGTAATAGTCTCTGCAACTGGAACTACACAAACAGAATTTCCGAATTCGGAAATCACAACAAAGTAGAATTACCGGAGCGCAATTGCTACTCAAGCAAATGCAGAAAAATCGAGGTGGGGTGGTATGTCTTGAATGCGTCCAGAACCAACAGATCGCAGTGCTTCTTTCAGGGAGATATCGCCGGTATATAAAGCGCGACCGACGATCGCACCAGTAACGCCTTGGGGTTCTAATGCTAACAAACTCAGCAGATCCGTAATAGAACTAATTCCTCCCGAAGCAATAACAGGAATATCTACTGCACTAGCAAGTTCGCGCAAAGCGTCTATATTCGGTCCCGTGAGGGTTCCATCGCGATAAATATCAGTGTAGATTAAAGCTGCTGCCTTTAATTGTTGCATTTGCACAGCTAGTTGGGTAGCAAGAACTTCTGAAGTTTCTGACCAACCGCGGATTGCTACTTTACCGTTGCGAGCATCTATGCCGATAATAATTTGTCCGGGGAATTGTTCGCACAGTTGTTCTACTAGTTGTGGTTGTTCTACAGCGGTGGTTCCCAAAATTGCCCATCTGACACCTAAATCAAACAGTTGTTGCACGCTTTGTTGGCTTCGCAATCCCCCACCAACTTGTATAGGTACGCCAGCAGCTGCTGCGATCGCTGCAATTGCTTCTAAATTTATTAGTTTACCTGCTTTGGCGCCGTCGAGATCGACTACGTGCAGTCTGGTAGCACCTTGTTCTACCCACTGTTTGGCCACATCTGCGGGATTGTTGCTAAATACTTGCTTTAGCGAGTAGTCTCCTTGATACAAGCGCACGCAACGGCCTTCTAGTATATCTATTGCGGGAATAACTTCCATAACGATCCTTGAACTTTGAGTAGATAGTAGTTGATTTTTGCTAGTTTGCTTCTAAACCCCGGACGAGGATGGAATTTCCATACTTTTTAGTTAGCTAGTCTTTGTGCTTTGTTGTTGCTTGTTCTGCTACTGTGGCTAACTAATTTCCAGTCCCCAGTTACTTATCCTTTTTTCTTTCCATTACAGCTTGCCGAAAGCCCAACACCACGAGAATATTGGAAAGCGTCAAGAAAGATTCTGCACTTCCATGCAACCAATCAACATCTGCCAAAGATCGGCCGTAATGCAATTGGGCGTAAATTCCTGCCACAATGGTAACAGCAACGAATAACAGAGTGCAGTAAAATCCGTACAGCGCCAAACGCGGCACTTGCTGGATTCTGCTAATAAACCACAAGAAACCCAAATAGGGAAATAATGACAAAACAAATAGGGTTTCTTTTGAAATCATTGCTCTTTGAGTAGATGTAACCAGAAAACGTAGGAGTAACAGATGTTCTTGCTCGAGATAATTAGCATGGCAGCAGATTGAACTGCCTGATGCCAGTTTGAATTTCAGTCTCCATCCAAATTGTATACTTGATTGTCCTCAACAACAGGAAGTCCGGTCCTGGATGGAATTGTGTCAGCTACTTTTAGTCAAAATGACGAATAAGGATGCAATCAATCGTTAGAAATTGATGGTTGTTCGCCAACAGTAGCTGTAGTAGTAGAGCGCCAAATCCAAACCGCAGCTGCCCAGAGAGTAAAATTACCAATGACAGTCATGGTAGCTTGCAGCGTCACCAGCCATTCCAGTGATTTGGCGTTGTCAAAATAATGCCAGGTACAAGCACACATAGCGCTGACTAAAGCTGGTAACATGCCTAAAGACAATGTTCGCCAAGTACGATTTTTTGTTAGTTCGCCGTAGGTCCAAATTAGCCAAATGGCGGCAATCCACTCGATGACACTAGAAACGTGAATAATCCAGGTAGGAATCGAAAGAGCGTGCATAGTCTTTTTTACCTTTTGGTGCACAATATTCAGTTAAACACGCGGAAAAATAAAAATTAAGGTGAACATGCGGGTGTTATTGTCTGGGTATTACGGTCAAGGAAATGGTGGTGATGAGGCTTTGTTGGCAACACTGCTACAAATGCTACCACCTGAAGTCACACCTGTAGTTCTTTCTGGAAATCCAAAACAAACACGCGATCGCTACGGTGTAGAAGCTCGCGAACGCATGAATTTTTTATCGGTTATAGAAGCTTTGCGCTTGTGCGATGCTTTCATTTGGGGTGGGGGTAGTTTAATTCAAGACGCTACTAGCGCTGCCAGTCCATTTTACTATGGAAGCATGATGATACTGGCCCAGAAAATGGGTTTGAAAACTGTGGCTTGGGCGCAGGGTATCGGTCCTTTGCGGCGTTCGGTAACTCGCTGGTTAGCACGACAAGCTTTTGCAGGTTGTACGGCAGTGAGCGTGCGCGATCGCGCTTCTTGTGCTTTACTTTCTCAGTGGCAAATACCCCATCTTCTGGCGCCGGATCCGGTGTGGGCTTTACAATCAAAACCGCTTCCCGGACTTTGGGATTTACCCGCACCGCGAGTAGCGGTGACTTTGCGATCGCATCCCCAGCTCACACCTGCTCGCCTTGCTAACTTGACTCGTGCTTTAGTAGATTTTCAAAAGGCTACCCAGACTTTTATTTTACTGCTACCGTTTCAAAGCGGGCCAGAAGATTTAAGCATAGCTAGAGCAATTCAACCTGCAATCAAAGATGCTAGCAAAATTTTTACTCCTGAAGACCCGCAGCTGTTAAAGGGTGTGTTTCGCGGTGTGGAAATGGCTATTGGTATGCGCTTGCACAGTCTGATTATGGCAGCAAGTGAAGGATGTCGTTGTTTTGCCCTCAGTTACGATCCCAAGGTTAACCGTTTGATGGAAGATTTGGATATACCAGGATGGGATTTGGTAAATTTACCAGATGATGCCAATGCGATCTGTAAAGCTTGGATTGAGCATTACGCCAATGGAGAGCCGTTATCTCCAGAAAAGATCGAATTTCTAGTGGAGCGGGCGCTCATACATCGAGAACTTTTGTATGAAGTATTGCGCAAAAGTTAATTACTCTAACCAAAGCGTGGGGGTATTAGTTAAGGCGATTTCTGTTGGCGTAGCGTCCCGGAGGGTGCTGCCGAGCTGTTGTGGTTGTATCTGCGTACCTTCGATCATAATTAAAAATAAATCGTTTGCAAGGGCAGAATTTTCTTTTTCCCCAGGATGATTAATTCTTGACTCGACAATTTATACAGGCAAAGCACTGACAACTTGACGATATTGGTTTTATGTTGGTGTCGGTGACGGTGAGTGTAGTGACACCAAGGAAGGATGGCTGTATGGAAACTGCACATTCCATTGGAACTTATTTAATTCAACGACTTTACGAACACGGCGTTCATCATGTTTTTGGCGTACCGGGTGATTTTGTTCTTGGTTTCGACAAACTTTTGGAAAACAGTTCGATTCAATTTATCAATACCTGCGATGAACAAGGAGCAGGTTTTGCAGCGGATGCTTACGCTCGCTTAAAAGGATTGGGTGCTGTGTGCGTAACGTATTCCGTGGGAGGATTGAAGGTTACCAATACCACAGCGCAAGCTTTTGCAGAGAAATCTCCAGTGGTAGTAATTAGCGGTGCACCCGGTACAAACGAACGCATTAAAAATCCGCTGTTGCATCACAAAGTGCGTGACTTTGATACTCAATACAAAATTTTTCAGGAACTTACCGTTGCTTCCACGGTACTGGATAATCCCAACACAGCTTGTCAGGAAATAGATCGCGTTCTGTCTGCTGCTTTGCGATACAAGCGCCCAGTTTACATCGAGCTTCCCCGCAATATGGTCAATAAATCTGTAAATCCAAGCTATCTACCACTTCTTCAAGCAGATAGCAGCAATCCCGATACTTTGGCAGAAGCTCTCGCTGAGGCCGTGGACTTGATTAATGCTTCTCGTCAACCTGTAATCCTTGCTGGGGTGGAAATGCATCGATTTGGATTGCAAGAAGCTCTGCTCAAGTTAGTGGAAAAGACAAATCTCCCCGTCGCAGAAACGATTTTGGGCAAATCGGTAATTAACGAGCTCCATCCTAATAAAATTGGCATCTATGCAGGAGCGATTGGTAACGAATTTGCACGTCAGTATGTCGAGTCTAGCGATTGCCTGATTTTACTGGGTGCATTTCTTTCTGATTTTAATTTAGGCGTGTTCACAGCTCATCTCAATCCTAAAAATTCAATTTACGTTACCAGCGAAAAAACGTCAATTCGGCTTCACAATTATGAAGATATTCGCTTGCAAGACTTTGTACACGGATTGATCGCAGCGGACATCAAACCTCGAAAACACAACCTTCCCAAGCCTTTCCAACCTTCCGCAACCTTTTGTTGCATTCCCCAACAGCCTGTGACGATCGCAAGATTGTTCGAGCGCTTAAACTCTTTTTTAGGCGAGGACATCATTGTCATCGCTGATGTGGGAGATGCTCTGTTTGCAGGTTTAGATTTATTCGTTCACGATAAAAGTAGATTTTTGTCGCCTGCTTATTATGCTTCTTTGGGATTTGCTGTTCCTGCTGGTTTAGGAGCTCAGTTTGCTTATCCCCACGTCCGTCCTTTAGTACTGGTTGGGGATGGTGCATTCCAAATGACGGGAATGGAATTATCTACGATCGCTCGCTATGGATTAAATCCGATTGTTATCGTACTTAACAATTGCGGCTACGGTACAGAACGCCCGATGCTGGATGGCGCATTCAACGACGTGTTGCTGTGGAAATACAGTCGCATTCCAGAAGTATTGGGCGCCGGACGCGGGTTCGACGTTCGCACGGAGGATGAGCTAGAAATTGCATTAACACAAAGCCGAGCGCACACTGAAAGCTTCTGCATTCTGGACGTTCATTTAGACCCCCGCGATCTATCTCCTACCTTGCAGCGGTTAACCCACGTGCTGGGACAGCGAGTTCAAGCTGAAGTTGAAAGCGATCGGTGAAGGACAAGGCGACTGCTTGCTAGCTTAATAAATGTTTATCAAATTCTTATTCTTTTCTTATTTTTAATTTCTATGATAGCAGAAGCCTAAAGTATTCGTCGCCAAGCCTGCAAAAGCAGACTTGGTTTTTGTATAACTGAAAAAATGTAAATATTTACTAAGATTGAAAGTAACTTTCCCAGTCCCATCAGTTACCCTACCTTCAGACCCGGGACAGCAACATTCCTTAAGACAGTCATTGGTCCGTGTTGTTTGAGAATCTGCATTTGCTGTTGGTCGCGTACAAACAAAGTACCAGCAAATCCTAAGGAGTTCACCGGTATGGACTGGAAATATTCTTGGGCGCGCCTGACAAGCAACATCCATTTTCGTGTTACTAAAAGATTGTAAGCACCAAATTGACCTCTACCTGGTTGTAAACCCACTGCTTCTAAAAGAGAAAGATAGCGCTCCAGGGTGATCTTAGCGGCTAAGAAGGGGGGTTTTTGCCAGCAGGATTCCAAGGTAGCAAAAGCATGTAAAAATGTAAATCCAGGTATGGTTGCAATCGAGTTTTGAAATTGAGCAGCTCCAAGGAGAGGTTCAATAGGTATTTGGGGGCCAGTCGGTACAAGCGGTAAAGGAACGATCTGCAAATGTTTGTGTCGCTGACTGGCGCCAGCTGTTTTTCCGGCGTTGTAAAATGCCAAACCATCAAATTCTGCCATACAAGCCCACATGGCGGCAAAATCTTGTAAAGTCAACCAGCTTTCTTGTTCTTCAAATGCACGGGTAATTAGCAGTAAGTGGTAGTCGACAACATTGTATTTGTTCAAAATACATACATGGGTGTCGGAAATGTCCGCAACAAATAAATCCTCTTCATAAGGAAGAAAAGGATTAAAATCTGCACAGGAGGTGTTGTGTTTTTCTTGTTGGCGCTTGGCTTGTTCTTTGCGAGCCAAATTGGACATAATTCGCACCAGAAAGCTGACGCCGTCTTGTTCTACAAATTCAGATTCTGTTGGTATGCAAAGCAGCGCACCGCACTGCAGAGCGTGTTTTGTTTGCTTTTTGGCTTTTGTCCATAAAGTTCCCGGTTGCAGCAATATTTTTTCTTCTACCATGTCTTGTTGTTGAGTATTGTTAAAGGTGAATTTATCAGAAAATTGTAAAATTCTCAGAAGCGATCGCTTCTTAGGCATGGTTAGCAGTAACCCAGGCGCGGAACTTTGATGTAAAAAAACTACCTCCCGTATAGAGGAGGCAGTTTGTCTAATTTTGATCGCAGAAAGTTCTTAGTAGTCCATGTCTTCACCGGCGCCAGCACCGGGAGTAGCACCAGCTTTTGCCTTTGGTTCTGGTTTATCAACTACGATACACTCAGTTGTCAATACCATACCTGCAATAGAAGCTGCGTTTTGTAAAGCAGAACGAGTCACCTTGGCTGGATCGACAATTCCCGCTTCGAACATGTTGACAAATTGGTTGGTGACGGCGTCAAAACCAACTTCAAACGGTTTATCTTTGGCTCGTTCCGCAATAACGGCGCCGTTGTGTCCGGCGTTTTCAGCAATCCGACGCACAGGAGCGTAAAGAGCGCGGGCCACAATGGTAGCACCGGTGAGTTCATCACCAGTTAAGTTTTGATCTGCCCAATCTTCTAGTTGGGGAGCCAGATGCAGCAAAGTTGCGCCACCACCAGGGACGATACCTTCTTCCACTGCTGCTTTGGTGGCGTTGATGGCGTCTTCCAGGCGCAGCTTTTTATCTTTCATTTCTGTTTCGGTAGCAGCACCCACCTTAATTACAGCCACACCACCAGCTAATTTCGCCAAGCGTTCTTGCAATTTTTCTTTGTCGTAGGAAGATTCTGTCTCTTCGATCTGGCGGCGGATTTGCTCGCAACGAGCTTTCACAGCTTTTTCGTTGCCTTCTGCCACAATTGTGGTGTGGTCTTTAGTAATGGTGACGCGGCGAGCTTTACCCAACATATCCAGGTGGGCGTTTTCCAGCTTCAAGCCAGCTTCTTCAGTAATGACTTGCCCTCCTGTGAGAACAGCGATATCTTCTAGCATCGCTTTACGGCGATCGCCAAATCCAGGCGCCTTTACTGCAGCGACATTGAGCACACCCCGCAGGCGGTTAACCACCAAGGTTGCTAAAGCTTCTTTTTCAATGTCTTCAGCAATAATCAACAAAGGTTTGCCACTGCGTGCTACTTGTTCGAGTATTGATACTAAATCTTGTACTATAGTAATTTTTTTATCAGTCAATAAAATGTAAGGTTCCTCAAGAATCGCCTCCATCCGCTCTGGGTCGGTGACAAAGTAAGGAGAGACATAGCCTTTGTCAAAGCGCATTCCTTCGGTTATTTCTAGCTCGGTAGTCATGGACTTCCCTTCTTCTAGGGAAATCACACCCTCCTTACCCACCTTTTCCATGGCGTTGGCGATCATCTGTCCGACTTCTTCATCGTTACCAGCAGAAATGGCTGCAACTTGGGCTATTGCTTTGGATCCTTCTACCGGGCGGGCGTGTTCGGCAATTTTTTCTACTAAAAAGTGGGTTGCTTTGTCAATTCCTCGTCGTAAAGCGATGGCATTTGCGCCTGCTGCGACATTGCGCATTCCTTCTCTGACCATTGCGCTGGCCAAGACAACCGCCGTTGTTGTTCCGTCACCGGCCACGTCGTTGGTTTTGGCTGCTGCTTGGCGGATGAGAGAAACACCGGTATTTTCGATATGATTTTCTAATTCTATTTCTTTGGCAATTGTGATACCGTCATTGACAATTTGGGGTGCACCAAACTTTTTCTCTAAAACTACATTACGACCTTTTGGCCCAAGGGTAACGGCCACTGCTTCCGCAAGAATATCCATTCCCTTTTCTAAGGCACGACGAGCTTCTTCGTTATAAATTATTTGTTTAGCCATAAATATTCCTCCTGCACAGATCGTCCCCGGTAACTGCTGCTTGAAAGTCTTGTTGTTTTCGTTCTTCCCAGCGCTTGACTATGTCAGGATTGCTAAAATGTCTTTTTCCGATAAAAGTACGTAATCTTCTGTGCCGATTTTAATGTCTGTCCCGGCGTATTTGGAATAGAGAACTTTGTCGCCCACCTTAACTTCCATTTTTTGGCGCGAACCATCTTCGTTCCACTTTCCGGGACCAACGGCGACAATTTCTCCTACTTGGGGTTTTTCTTTCGCTGTATCGGGAAGCAAAATTCCACCAGCGGTCTTTTCTTCTGCTTCACCGACTTTAATTAAAACGCGATCGCTGAGTGGTTTGACGGTAGAAACGCTTAGAGATACCTTAGCCATACGCAACAACCCTCCAAGCACAAAACAAGCTGGCTTCGAGTTTTTAACACTCTCGCCTTTCGATTGCTAATCTAGTTAAGCAACCAGCAAGACAGCAACTCGCCTGGGGTGCGGTTTTCCGAACTGTGGAAGTGTAGAAAACTGAACATTTGACCACAAAGAACTTTTGGGCGATCGCTTTTTTGACAATCGTCTTAACCAGGAAGAATGCTGCGCGTTGTTAATCCCAAGGCGACGCTGGCTAAAAATAGCGTGGTTAAAATCCAGAAAATTAAGGTTTGACTTAATCCCATACAATCCATGACGCTGACAATTTTTGCTAAAGCTAAGTCTAGAGTAAAACCAAAAGCCCAAACGCAAGCAAGCGCGATCGCCCACCCTAAAGCACCAGCTGCAAGCAAAACTCCAACTAAGATAAAAACTGCACCAAAGGTGAAAGCAAAAGTTCCTGCCCAAATATTAAAACCAGCCAAAGCACAAACTCTACTGGTTCCTGCTAATATAAAAGTTGTAGTTGCAGCTAATGCCACCCAAAGCTGGAATGTATCGTTATACGCAAACAAACTCCAACCTATTGCAAACAAAAGCAGTACGATCAGCACTACCCAAAACCAAGGAAATTTAATGCTACTGGATGAAATTGCCGGACTTTGCATTTTCTATCTCCCCCTAGGTGTCAATGTCCAGCTGGCTGCAACAACAACGCATTATTTGCAAATAGTGAGTACTAAAGTGCTCGCTGCCAAGTAGATACGAGTAGTTCTACTTTCAGCAAGTACTATTAATAAATTATTTTCATCCTCCCAAAGACGCAAATCTTGTAGCTACAGCAAAGAAGCTTTGCAGGCAAAAGTAAATTCTGCCTGCTAACACCAACTCATTTTTAGTACTGTGGCAGAGAGGGATCGATTTGTTGGCTCCAAGCGATAATACCACCTTTGAGGTTTATACCGTCAATTCCCGCTTGCTTGAGAATTCCTAAAGCTTTGACAGAACGCATTCCGGATTTACAATGCACTACTAAACGGTGACCGTTGAGAATTTCCTTAACCTTAGCAATTCCTGGACCGTTCTCGATATCTGATAGCGGAACCAATACCGAACCGGGTATCTTGGCAATTTCGTATTCGTGGGGGTTGCGCACATCCAACAGCACGACATCCCCAGCACCGCTATCAAGCAATTGCTTTAATTCCTGTACTGTCATTTCTGGAATTTCCGTTTGCTGTTTTGCCTCTTGAGCTTGTGCTTGCGGAATACCGCAGAACTGTTCGTAATCTATTAATTTTTCAATTACCGGTCGTTCTGGGTTGGGACGCAACTTCAGTTCGCGGAATGTCATGTCTAGAGCATTGTAGAGCAACAAACGTCCGCTTAAAGTTCTACCCTTACCAATAATAATTTTGACAGTTTCTGTTGCTTGGATCGTGCCAATAATTCCGGGTAAAATTCCTAAAACACCACCTTCTGCACAGGAAGGAACCATTCCTGGTGGTGGGGGTTCTGGGTACAAGTCGCGATAGTTCGGTCCACCTTCATAGTTAAAGACCGTCGCTTGTCCTTCAAATCGGAAGATGGAACCGTAGACGTTGGGTTTGTTTAACAACACGCAAGCATCGTTGACCAGATAGCGTGTAGGGAAATTATCAGTGCCGTCAACTATGACATCATAAGGTTTGAAAATGTCAAGGGCATTTTCTGAACAAAGGCGAGTTTCATAAAGATCAACCTGGCAATAGGGGTTAATCTCAAGAATGCGATTTTTCGCTGATGCGATCTTGGGTTTTCCTACCCAAGAAGTACCGTGAATGATTTGGCGTTGCAAATTAGAAGTATCGACCACATCGAAATCGACAATACCGATGCGTCCAATACCTGCTGCTGCTAAATACAAAAGCAGGGGCGAACCGAGTCCACCCGTACCGATGCACAGCACGCTCGCAGCTTTGAGACGCTTTTGCCCTTCTATGCCGACTTCTGGCAAAATCAGGTGGCGGGAGTAGCGTTCGTAATCGTCTTTTGTCAGCTGGATTGCATCCAGATTGGGATTGAGCATGGTTAGTTGATGAGGAAGCGCGGATTTTTTATACTATCGAATCTAGTGAAGCAGTCGGAAATTCCAGTTTTTAATTCTTGTTTGCCAATTGGTGGTTGTTATCCAAACACCAACTGCTGTTTGTATCTGCTTGGTCTTTTCGTACAGCTGGTACAGAAACTATAATATCCGAGTCTTGCTGTCAAGCATACATTTTGGTCAAATTTGCGGCCGAGCGGCAAATCCCAATGACACTGACATTAAAAGTCATTCTCGGGTTTGCTGGATGCGGTTAGCTTTTGCCTATGTACAGACAACTAACTGTGCAGCAAGCATTGCTCCTCCAGTACGGAATAGTTCGTCAGTCTTGTTCTCTTGTTCTAGCGTGACTAAGTTTGCTAAAGATGATCGAAGTGTTATTTCAATGTCAGAAATAAGGAGTTATTTTTAGCTAGAAAAACTTCAAACTGTTTCAAATAAATCTTTATTGAAGAATACATAATTTATGATATAATTGACACTATACCAGTATCTAAATCGTAACGGGCTCCGATTATTTTTAATTGTCCTTGACGGCTCAGTCTTGTTAAAATAGTTGAGCTTTCTGATAACTTTTGTACTTGGTATTTGATGTTGGCTATAACTGCACCATCTACTAAATTTTTACTCGTAGAAGCACATTTGAATATATCTACAGCTGGTTTGATGTTTTCTACGATCAAGCTCATTCTGCCAGAAATTGGTTGTTCTTGCAGTGCTTGAATTACTGCACCGCACCTTTGGTGTCCTAAAACTAATATAATTTGGCAGCCTAAAACAGCCGTAGCATACTCCAGACTACCTATTGCGCTTTCACAAGCTACGTTTCCAGCCACTCGGACTACAAATAAATCTCCAAGTCCGCAATCGAAAATAATTTCTGCAGGTACCCTGGAATCGGCACAACTGAGTATAGCAGCAAAAGGACGCTGCATTTGGGCAATCGAGTCCATCCGTTCTCGAGATTGATGGGGATGTATGGATTTTCGGCGTACAAAGCGTTGGTTACCGTCCAGTAATAATTTCAAAGCTTGTTCGGAACTGATGGAATTATGCTTGGTTTGTTGTTCACCACCAGTTGCAGCACCAGTCAAAAAACTAATGCTTCCCATCATTCCTGCGGCTAGTTTCAAGAGATAACGACGTTTGACCAAACTAGGAACTTGACTCATCAATAATTGCTTGTAAAGAAATTGAATTTGCTGCTCCCCAGCTTTTCCATTGCTAGGAAAATATCAGCTTGACAAACAGCAAAAGGTAAGCTGAAAAACGATTTAAGAGTTATTTAATTTTTCGGGCTTGCCAGTCGATGAAATCTCCGTAAAATCAATTAAGTAACACTACTTAAATAAAACGCTGCATTATTCAACTTCTTAAATATTTTATTTATAGTTTGGAATTACTTTACAGTTAGAGGATTGTAATTGCCCGTTATTAACGTCAAAATCGGAATAGATAAAAATTTGCAAAACTTCTGGAGTACTGAAATTATACGGATATTTCAGTCAGCAAGTATTTAAGGTGTGTATCTTCCAGTCCAAATATATTTACGTAATTGTTCATGATTCGACAATCTGCTTTTGGCATTGCTTTAAGTATGCTTGTCCTTGCTAGTGGATTTACAACCACCCATGCACCAGGTCACACTTCTACTAAAAAACGCCTAGGACATCAAAGTTTGTCCATGTCATCGGATGGAAGCGCATCGTATTTTATTTTCAATACAGCTGAGTTAGAGAAATCTGTATTCGATCAAATTAATCGGTATCGACTTTCTTTGGGTTTACCGAAACTCACCCTCAGTGAAAAAATAACTAAACAGGCAAGGATTCACAGTCAAAACATGGCTAACGGTAAAGTTCCCTTTAGCCATCAGGGATTTGAACAGCGAGTTAACGCTATTCCCCTAGCCTACAGCAGCGCTGCAGAGAACGTTGCTTTCAATCAAGGATATAGCGACCCAGCTGCTGAAGCTATTCATGGTTGGCTTCGCAGTCGCGAGCATCTCAATAATATAAAAGGCGACTACAATCTTACAGGAATTGGTGTAGCTGTCAATGCCAAAGGGGAAGTTTACCTAACGCAAATTTTCCTCAAGAGTGACAAAAGATAACTTGAAGAGAATGTAATAGGTGCTATCTAGAAGCAAAACAGGGGTAAACCGAGACCCCACAGCTAGCTTCGTGAAAAAAATATTGGCACCCCGTGGCTGAGGTGCTGATTTTTTTGCAAAATAAATGAAGTGTCTGGTAGGAATATTTTCCTTATCGGTACTGCATTGATTTTGTAGCAGTTCATGGAATTACAAAATTTTCAGGTTTGCGATCGCGATCTGAGCGAAGCTACTCTTTTTCGGTATATGGGGACTAGGGCGATCGCCGTCGATACAGAGACGATGGGATTGATCCCGCAGCGCGATCGCCTGTGTTTGGTACAAGTGTGCGACGAGCAAGACTCGGTGACCGTTATCCGTATTGCCAAGGGGCAAACAGATGCTCCAAATTTAAAAAAATTGCTAGAAGCGGCAAATGTCCTGAAAGTATTTCATTTTGCCCGCTTTGATTTAGCGGCTTTGCGCTATCATCTTGCCATTCAAGTTCATCCGGTATTTTGTACCAAAATTGCCAGTAAATTAGCGCGTACTTATACTCAGCGCCACAGTCTTAAGGACTTGGTGCTGGAGTTAGAACAGGTGGAACTGGATAAAAGCGCTCAAAGTTCTGACTGGGGAGACGCAGCTAATTTAACACCGGCCCAGCTCAGTTACGCCGCCAATGATGTGCGCTACCTGCTGCGGGTACGAGAAAAGCTCGTAGAAATGCTCAAACGAGAAGAGCGTTGGGAATTAGCCCAGCAGTGTTTTCAGTGTCTGCCGACTATAGTTTCCTTGGATTTATTACAATTCAAGGATGTATTTGAACATTGAAAATGAACTTTTACCAGTTCCTTGTCAAGGGTCAAGTTTTAGTCTGGAGATTTTTGACTTGTGACCGTTGACCGGTAGGGGAAAAACCTACACATCTTTTTGTTGGGTTTCTATGTGTCCTTTGACTCAGGAGACGACATTATAATCGCCAGGACCAGGAGGAGTTTGTGATTCGATAATGCCTTCGGTGGGACCGCCAATGGCTTTCCATGCGGCTAGACCACCTCTGAGTTCGGATACGTTTTCGAAGCCAGCACTTCTTAATTTTTGGGCTGCTTGGGCTGTTTCTTCATCATTGGCACCGTAAATGTAGATGTCACGAGTTTTGGCTATAGAGGAGCTGGCCCGTTCTACCAATTCATTTAATGGCATTGGCATTGCGCCCATGATATGACCTTCGTTGTAGGTTTTGCGATCGCGTACGTCTAAAATTGTAAAGGCTGGCTTGCCCCATTCCAGACGGGATTTGAGTAGGTGAACGTCAGACTGAGGATCTATTGGTGGTTGTGAGGGGATAATTTTGTCTACTAAATTTTTATCTGTGATGTTACTCATGAATAATTCCTCGCTTGCAAAATTCTGCAGCTAGCTTTGAGCAAAAACTTTTTTACTCCAGCCCGAGCAAGTACAGCCAGCCGAGTACAATTGTGTTAACGTTAATACTCCCTATTAGGGATTGAAACAACCTCAAGCAACGAGCAAGTACAGCCAGCCGAGTACAATTGTGTTAACTGACAAAAATGTACCCAACTAAACCCCTGAAATTTCTCTTTCTTGGGAGTGAGGCTTTTTCATTTCTATCCAATGGTAGAGTTGAGCCAGGATCGTTTTAGGAGTTATTCCCTTAAGTTATTATCTTTCTCAAGCTTTAGCATGGCATTCTAAATTATGAAGTTGAACTGGTGTAGGTGAAAAAGCTACAGCGAATTCAGGGACTTTGCCAGTCTAATGTTGCTTAACTGTGCTGCTAATTCGATGGCTGCTTTCATACTGGTCGCATTAGCTATTCCTCGACCAGCAATATCAAACGCCGTGCCGTGATCTGGGGAAGTACGAATAAAAGGAAGACCTATAGTTGTATTCACGGCAGTGTCAAATGCCATGAGTTTGACTGGAATTAAGCCTTGATCGTGATACAGTGCTAAGTAAGCATCTGCAACTTTGCTTGCATCGATTCCTTCGTACCAAGCTCGAGCTGGCTTTATCCACATTGTATCTGGTGGGATAGGACCGTCTAGTTGCCAATTCTGGTGTTTTCGACGTTCTTGTTCCAGCCACGGAATTAACCAATCTTGTTCTTCTGTTCCCAGTTGTCCTTGTTCGCCACTGTGGGGATTTAAACCGGCGATCGCTATTTTTCCATTTTCAATGCCAAAATCTTTTTGCAAGCAATTCACCAATAATTCAAGTTTTTGTGTCATTAACTCTGCTGTCAGCACTTTTGGTACTTGACACAAGGGAATGTGTGTGGTGGCTAACAAGCATCGCAGCGTCCATCCGGTTCGGGGCGATCGCGCTACGAACAACATTGCAAATTTTTGGGTGCCAGACTTGGCCGCTAATAGTTCCGTTTGTCCTGGATAATCGTACCCGGCTGCTTTCCATGCAGATTTGGCAACTGGAGCTGTGACGATCGCATCAAATTCACCAGCTTTGGTGCGGGCGATGGCCCATTCTAGATAAGCAAAACTTGCTGCACCGCTAGCTGCGTTACCCATTCCCATCACGATTTCGCTTTTGATTGTTTCTTCTAAGGGAACATCAGCAACTGACAAATTTTCCGGATTTGCTAAAGGAACCAAATTTCCGTTCACCAAGACTTTGGCATAAATCTTCGATAACAAATCATGGCTACCCACAACCGTGACGTCAAAATTTTTACTCAGCCCTGGATCGGCCAAGGCTTTTAAAATCACTTCTGGTCCAATTCCTGCTGGATCTCCCATTGTCAGCGCCAAACGAGGGCGATGCTTGGGTAACAATGTGTCGTTATCTTTGTTTCGTAAGGACATTACAGGCAATTTTTTTCAACTCAGCCGAAATGGAAAAATTACAACAGACCTTAAGTTTTCTGATATCAATTTTCAAAAGTAGAACTACCTGTTGTTTGTAGTCGTTTTTTTGCAGGAAAAGTATATTTTCCCTCTCCCAGTGTCAATCTCGTATATTTGTAACAATAGTTCATCCCGATCTCATCCTACAGCTATTCTCAAAGGCTCTGGTAGACTTAACTTAATTAAACAATTACTAAAGGGGTATTACAGAAATGGATAGCGAAATGCTCTATGCTGCTATTTTGTCTTTCGGCTTAATCTTTGTAGGCTGGGGTCTGGGTGTGCTGCTGTTGAAAATTCAAGGTGCAGAACAAGAATAACCGTTGCTAAGAACTTCTGTGAGAGTGAGAGACTTGGCAATATCTCTCACTCTCCGTTACATTCTGAAATGAAGAATGTAAAATTTTGTTTGTTCATATAATTCTGTTAAAATTTGATTCATAAAACTTTAATTTTTGTAAAGAACCTCTCATGACACTATTAATTGTCGGTGCTACTGGCACCTTGGGAAGACAAGTGGCTCGTCGGGCCATAGATGAGGGGTATAAAGTACGTTGTCTTGTCCGGAGTCAAAAAAAAGCCGCATTTCTCAAAGAATGGGGTGCAGAACTTGTCCCGGGAGATTTGTGCTACCCTCAAACACTACAAGCAGCATTAGAAGGCGTCACTGCCGTTATTGACGCAGCTACATCTCGTCCTACCGATTCACAAAGTATCAAACAAGTAGATTGGGAAGGCAAAGTATCCTTAATTCAAGCGTCTGTAGGTGCTGGTGTAGAACGCTTTATCTTCTTTTCCATTATCAATGCCGAAAAGTATCCAGAAGTTCCTTTAATGGAAATAAAGCGGTGTACGGAACTATTTTTAGCCGAATCAGGCTTGAATTATACGGTATTGCGACTGGCCGGTTTTATGCAAGGCTTGATCGGACAGTATGGCATTCCCATTTTGGAGGGACAACCAGTATGGGTGACAAGTGAGTCTTCACCCATTGCCTACATGGATACTCAAGACATAGCCAGATTTGCGATTCGTTGTCTGAGCCTACCAGAAACACAAAAGCGGACTTTTCCGGTAGTAGGTACTCGTGCTTGGAGCACCCAGGAAATCATTAGCTTATGCGAACGCCTCTCTGGTAAAGAAGCAAAAGTAACGCGCATGCCTATTGGTCTACTGCGTACCGTACGTCGGCTCTTACGCTTCTTCCAGTGGGGATGGAACGTAGCAGACAGACTCGCATTTACAGAAGTGCTAGCAAGCGGGATACCTCTAGATGCGCCGATGGAGGAGGTGTATCGGGTTTTTGGATTAGATCCAAAAGACACCACAACTTTAGAAAGCTACCTACAAGAGTACTTCAGTCGAATTATGAAGAAGCTCAAGGAACTAGACTACGAAAAAAATCAAAAGAAAAAGAAAAAGGAAAAAAGAACTCCGTTTAAAAAAGCCAACAGCTAGTCAGCGATGCTTAGTATCAAGTTGACAAGGAACAATAAACAATTAACAAATCACTAATGACTAAATTGTCAAAAATGTGCAAGTATTAACATAATACACACAGCAGCACCTAAAGTTTGGATATTTGAGCGTGCCGAAAGCAGGCATTATCTACAACGACGTTAAACCGATAGCAGGTCGCGTTGCTATCGAACTGAAAGACAAATTCACTGCCGCGGGTTGGGATGTATGCATAACAACTGGTGTAGGAGGTATTTTGGGCTATTCCACCCCAGAAAGTCCAGTGTGCCACACACCGATAGAGGGTTTAGTACCTCCTGGTTTTGATACAGAAACAAAATTTGCGGTCGTGTTGGGAGGAGATGGTACGGTTTTGGCAGCGGCTCGCTTGGTCGCTCCCTGCGGTATTCCCATACTGACAGTAAACACGGGTCATATGGGGTTTTTGACGGAAACTTACCTTAACCAATTACCCCAAGCTGTAGAGTGCCTCCTGGCAGGTAAGTATGAAATAGAACAGCGGGCGATGCTGGCTGTGAAAGTGTTTCGAGGAGACTCTGTGCTGTGGGAGGCTCTCTGCTTGAATGAAATGGTGCTGCACCGAGAACCGCTTACCTCTATGTGCCATTTCGAAATAGCAGTGGGGCGTCACGCGCCAGTAGACATTGCTGCAGACGGGGTGATTATTTCTACACCAACAGGTTCAACCGCTTACTCCTTGAGCGCTGGCGGTCCGGTGGTAACTCCTGGTGTACCGGTGTTACAATTAGTACCTATCTGTCCTCATTCTTTAGCTTCTAGGGCCTTGGTGTTTCCTGATACAGAAGCAGTTAATATCTACCCGGTCAATACACCCCGGTTAGTAATGGTAGTGGATGGCAATGGTGGATGCTATGTTTTACCAGAGGATCGAGTACACATCGAGCGATCGCAGTACACAACCCGATTTATTCGCCTGCAACCGCCGGAATTCTTCCGAGTTTTGCGGGAAAAATTGGGCTGGGGATTACCGCACATTGCCAAACCTACTTCAGTAGAATTACCGTAATTATTAAAATTGGATGCATTTTTCGGTCAGAAAAGCTGCTTTGCCAGAAATTCGGAATAAAAGATTAAATTTATTTGGGACCGAGATGGAAATTACTGAAGATAACACTTTCAGGGTGTAGAAAATGTTCAGAAAGCATGCTATTGGAAGGAGAAAGATAGATATTTTTATGTAAAATCACAACAGAAAACAGCGTCGTTCCACATTCACTACCCAAAGCTCCAGAATGATATGACTCTCGGTCACAGTCCCTGCGTATTAGTAGTCGAAGGAGACGAAAATCTCGCCAATCAAATTGCCTTTGATTTAAAAGAAGCTGGTTATGAACCTCTAGTAGCTCATGATGGCACAAGCGGATTGCATCAAAGCCGCGATCGCCAACCAGCTTTAATTGTCATCGACCGAATGCTAGCAGGAGAATCAGGACTTTCGTTGTGTAAAAATCTGAGAAACATCGGTATGCGATCGCCTGTGCTAGTCTTAATGGCACGAGATACGGTCGATGACCGCGTTGCCTGTTTGGAAGCAGGAGCTGATGATTACTTTCTCAAACCCTACCGCTCGGAAAACTTCCTAAACTTGATTCGCCTTTACTTAAAACCTGACATCGACAATACGGAGCAGTTACGATTTGGAGATTTAATTCTAGACATTGCAACCCGCCGTGCTATTCATAACGGCAGGACAATAGATTTAACAATGAAGGAATTTGAACTGCTCAAGTATTTGATGGAACATCCTCGAGAAGTGTTAACCCGCGAACAAATTTTAGAAAATGTATGGGGCTATGATTTTATGGGCGAATCAAATGTTATAGAAGTTTATATCCGCTACTTGCGCTTGAAAATAGAAGATGAAGGTCAAAAACGCCTCATTCAAACAGTTCGGGGCGTAGGTTATGTATTAAGAGAATCCTAAAATCACACAAAAGGCAAAGAAAGCAAGTTGCAAACAACTACAAACTAGATACTATTTTGCCTTTTAGTTCTACTTACACTGGCAGTTAAGATTATAAATTGTTTACTCAATGCTTTTGCGCTGGCAAAATTTACTCTTTATGATGCTAGGTTTGCTGTTAGTCGGTTGTTTTGCTTCCACACCAGCTAAAGTTCCAGTAACCGTAGATTCTCAATCTCTACCCTTGACAAATTTAGGCCAAAAATTACCTATTTCTGCTCGCGCTATTTTTCCCAATGGGAGCAAAATAGACTTGGAAGTAGCACAAACACCTCAACAACAAGCTATGGGCTTGATGTACAGACCAGCTTTACCCAAAAATCAGGGAATGCTGTTTCAGTTTTCTTCACCGCAAGCAGTGAGTTTCTGGATGAAAAACGTACCCGTTCCTCTGGATATGGTTTTTCTTCGCGGGGGAGTAGTCCAAAAAATCATATCTGCTGTACCTCCTTGCACGACTGACCCCTGTCCCACCTACGGACCGAGGACACAAATCGACCAAGTAATTGAATTGCGTTCTGGTAGAGCAACAGAATTGGGTCTTCAGGAGGGCGATAGTGTTAAAATTGACTTTTTTAATCCCGGCATTTCACGGAGAAAGCAATAAATTTCCTTCAGTCTGCTAGCCTAAAATAAATACAGATTTTATAGATTTCCCTCCCTATTTAACAATTACATTACTAAAACTTTTATTACCTGCAGCTAGTATTTAATGACAATTGGTGAGCGCAGAGCACGCTTGCTGGAAACCAACAACGTTGGTAGTACTTTTTTGCGGAAAAAGTATTGTTTTAAAAGTTACATAATAACAAAAGCATGGGAGACAAGATCTATCCTTTGACATAGGTGAAAAGATTGGTTAGTTGAGGACTATAAAGTCATGAAATCCTTCTCGTTGCAGGTGTATTTAAACAAACAAGTAAAGTAAAAAGGAACAATACTACTCCATCCATTTAGGTACTTAACATTCAAAGTATAAAAGAAGCGCTAGAATAAATACCCACCATAATTAATTTGCCAGAAAAGACCGGTATAACAACCACGCTTGAGCATTGCTTGGGTAGCTGTAGGGCAAAAGATAAAATCATCCTAAAAGCTACTTAACAAATTTGTCCAAAGGCATGACAATATACACCACACAAAGGAGGTGATTTGTAAGTGTTACCATCTAATTACTCACAGCTAATTCGTTTTTTGCAAGAGGATTTAGCGATTTCTGCAGCTTCTATTGAAGTTGCGCTTCGTCACAGTCAGCTAGATCCTGGTCCTTTACCAATGATTCTTTGGCAATACGGTCTCATCACTATGGAACAATTAGAAAAAATTTATGATTGGCTGGAAACGGCAGCATAGATATGAGTAAATCGCTGAGGAGAATTAAAATATGTGGCGTCGGCTCTATCTACTCAAAAAGCCGTTAGCAAAAGGCACCTGTTGTCCCAGTTCCTACCTTTACTATTTCAGATATAAACTACTAAGAAAGTGGGTTGATAACTTGACCCGCTTTTTTAGTTTGCTCGTTAATTTCTCTCTGCTACCGCTACATTTGATCCTATAAGTCAAAATTATCAAAAGCCCCGACGATATATTACTAGCTAAAAATACCAGCGATCGCTCATTCTTTTTCTTGTGTTTTCCCTGTTTTTTCTTTTCGCTTTTTTACCCCATCAGAAATTTTTCTGACCATGCTTTGTTATGTTTTTTCCGTCTGAAATTTTACCCTCTGGAGTTGAAAAATATCTTTAATAGTGGCCTCAAAACATTGTAAACCAAATTTCGACAATGTCAAATTGTTTTTCTGCTCATTTAAGTACTTAAAAGTAAATAAAATTACATTATTATTTAATTTCTAATCTTTTTTGCCCGAAATTATAGTAAAAATAACCAAAGAACTAGTATTAATTTTAACTAATACTGTTTGTGACAAAGATTTTACCTCTGTAATATTGCGTATTTTTGGCGACTTAAAAAGTTTTCCAAAGCACTTTTTGTTTAGAGACTGGCAATTTTAGGAGTAGCTAGTAAGATTTATGCAGATGAAAGTAGGAATTTTAGGAGTTTTATTTTGAAATGTACTTTTAAAATCCTAATTAACATTTATTTTGCCAAATTAAGCGCTTTTAATAAGTTTATCTCATTTGCTTTCAATACGTACTAATAGTGCTTTTTAAACTAATCCTTACTAGGAAAGGATTATTTTATTTTTTTAGATACAAAAAACGCTTTAGCTGATATACTCATTAAAAGCAAATTAAAAGAAGGTAAGCGCGTATACAGCTTGGCATCCGAATTTCTGGGTTTCACAAGTATCTAAATTTTTTAGTGAAGATACTTGTTTGTATTTACTTAGTTCGGAAGAAAGCAAAGTAGCAAACCACTCGTGTAGAGTTACAAATACTCCCACAAATTAGTTTTGCTACCAAAAACACTTAACATTTTGTAGAACATGTATGTAAGTTTGAGTCAATGAGGATCAGGTGAATATTAATTCCAATAATTCCATTGGTAAGAAACAAAGACATGACCAATGTATCTAACCAATGCATCTATTTGTTTTATCTTCTTTCTAGCTCCTTTCAAAGAAGGTATTTTAGTCTTACCCAACTGTTACTAATTTCTGGCGAACATTTTTGCTGCTGACTTTAGGTTAGCTCCAAAGTTCTATGAAGATAGTGTTTCTAGAAAAGGTGAGAACGAATATGAGCGAATAAAAGTTTCCTTTTGACTGCAGTCCCTTCCAAGAACTAAGTTTTTCCTTCAAATTGCTATATAAAAGCCTTTGGGGGTATCTACACATTGGTGTTACTCCAAGGACATATTATGGCGAATACTTTAGGCGCAAATCTGACAAAGATAAACTTTGCAAAAAGACTAAGAAAGTTCTCTCTCCACTTTCTGTTCAATTTTGCACTCAGCTTAGTTTTGATCTTGTTACTGGGTTTTTTTGAGTCTGGTAAACTATTAGCTTCTTCCGGTTCAGGTGAATTCCGAGTGCGCTCCACAACCGAGCAACCAGTACCAGCGAGTGATGGTGTTGGTGCATTTCGTACAGTATGTGACTTTTCCCACATGAATAATGACGACCCGATTTTATTTCCCGGTCAAGCAGGAAAATCACACTTGCATACTTTTTTTGGAAATACCCTAACTAATGCTGCTTCTGACTATAGCAGTTTAAGAAGCAGTGGAAATTCTACTTGTCGAGGAGGTATTGCAAATCGCACCGGTTATTGGGTACCTGCGGTGCTCGATCGCCAAGGTAAAGCAATTGAACCTGCTCAGAGCCACTTTTACTACAAGTCAGGGTATCTTGGAATTTCACCTTCTCAAATCAACAAAATTCCCGATGGATTGAGAATGATTGCAGGAGATGCGAAAGCAACAGGTCCGCAAAGTGGATTTGTTCACTGGAAGTGTTGGAATCGATACACTGGTGATTTTGCTTCTATTCCCAAATGCGATATTGGTGACTTTGTGACCATGTCAGTTGATTTTCCCCAGTGTTGGGATGGTGTTAATCTGGATTCAGCCGACCATAAAAGTCATATTACCTATCCTGTAAACGGCGCTTGTCCATCTACACATCCAGTTGCAATTCCTCTGATTACAGAGAACATTCTGTACCCTGTTCCAGAAGATGGCGATACCTCTGGGTGGAGATTATCTTCTGACTCCTACAGTACTGACCAACCGGGTGGATATTCCATACACGCGGATTGGTTCGACGGTTGGGATCCAAGTATTAAGGAAGCTTGGACAAATAACTGCATTAAAAAAGGACTTGATTGTCATTCTCACCTGCTAGGAGATGGACGCGAGATCTACTAGCGGATTTTACAACTTGAATGGATACTCCTAGAGCTTAGGGATTGGAAGGAAAAATTAACAGTTCTGATAGGGAGTTTGGGAAATAGGGTGTAGAGAAGATGATTTCTTTACACCCAAGCTTTGACTGTTTTCATCGCTGTTACGGTCAGTAGCAACGCTGAATTAATCGGCAGGGGTAACTTGTCTGGTGTTAAGGTGATTGAGTGACCAACGGTAATCGATTGGTACAGAGGAACACTGACAAATTTCCTCCAAGTGCTTTTGTTGAACAGCTGCTTTGCGGATGGTTATGATTAGCTGATTGACTTGATGTCGCAGCTGTGGGTTTTTACTGACTGCTGATAGTGTTTGTTTTTCTAAAATTTGTAGTATCAGTTCGTAGTGAATGGGCGAAGGTAGAGGAATTTGCTCCATGAAATTAGTTAAAAGTTGTATGTTTTAAATGTTGAGATTTCGACTTGTTAAGGTAACAGAAGCAAAAAGAGGACTTTCCCCTTATTTTCTCTGACTCTTCCTTTGGTGATAAGGTTAGGGTAGTTGAGAATTACAAGGGGCGAGAATCCTCCTGTTTTTCCTGGGAATAAGTAAATTCTTACACAGTCAACAAGTAACTGGTTAAAGCGCTGATTTTCTTGTTAATAAAGATTTGGCAAAGAGATTAGCGATCGCCAATTCTGGATTTGGTGATTTTACTAAAGACTCACCTATAAGTACTGCAGATGCTCCTGCTTGACTGACTGCATCTAAGTCTTGTGAAGTATGTATTCCAGACTCACTGACAACTAAAATGTTGCGTTCTTGTAGTTCCTTACCCCGGACTTTTAAAAGTTCGTAAGTTGTTTGCAGCTGTACGGAAAAATTTTCCAGATTGCGGTTGTTGATACCTACAACAGACACACCCTCTATAGCTAAAACGCGGTCAAGTTCTTCTAGGGTATGGACTTCGATTAAAGCTGCCATTTTTAAAGTATTGGCAATTTTCACAAAATATTGTAAGTCGCGATCGCCAAGGATGGCTGCTATCAACAGTACAGCATCGGCGCCTAGAACGCGCGCCAAGTACATTTGGTAGGGGTAGATCACAAATTCCTTACACAACAAAGGTAAATCTACAGCTGCACGGACTTTGGCTAAATTCTCAAAACTACCACCAAAAAACTTTTCATCTGTCAGCACTGAAATACAACTAGCACCACCTTTTTGGTATTGAAGGGCGATCGCTGCTGGGTCAAAATTCGATCGTAGAAGACCTTGACTGGGAGAAGCTTTTTTAACTTCAGCTATTAATGCTGGTTTAGTTTTTGCTTGTCGCAGCGCTGCAACAAAGTCACGAGTTGGTGGCGCTTTGCTGATTTGCTGCTGCAGCTGTTGTAAAGGCTGCTTTTCGCGCATTTTCAGTACTTCTTCTTCTTTGTGCCAAACAATTTCTTCTAAGATATTTCTGGGTTCAGCATCGGGTAGGGCTACTTGATATCTCAAATTGGAAACCTCAACAGCTGGATTTGGTGGACGGCGACGAATTTGCATACCTATTGATGGCTAACAGTTATGTAGTTGTTACTAACTTTTTTTTAACTAGCAGCTGCTCGTTTGTATGCTTCATCTAGCACTTCCGAGAGCGTGGGGTGGGCGTGAACTAAATAAGCAAGACTGTGAACCGATTGGCGGTTGGCGATCGCAGCAGAAGCTTCGTGGATCAAATCTGAAGCGTGGATACCGATAATGTGAACTCCCAGGACTTCCCCCGTATCACAACGGTAAATTACTTTTGCCATTCCTTCGGTTTCGTTTTCTGCCAAAGCTTTAGAATTTCCTTTTAGGTAACTTTTTGCCACTCCCACTTCAAATCCTTCTGCATTTCCTTTTTCCTTCGCTTGCGCTTCTGTGATACCGACATAGCTAATTTCCGGATGGGTAAACGCTGCTGCGGGGATACTGCGGTAGTCTACTTCTTTATACCTGCCACAAATATTTTCCACAGCAACAATGCCTTGGGCAGAAGCAGCATGTGCTAGCATCATTTTGCCAGTAGAATCACCTATTGCCCACAAATGGGGTACTGGTTCCCCTGCGCTCAAAACAGCCATAGTATCGTTAACAGGTATGAAATTGCGGCGATCGAGTTCCACACCCACTGATTCCAAACCCAGATTTTGTGTGGCGGGAATGCGTCCTGTAGCTACCAAACAAGCGTCTACTTCTAAGGTGTCCACGTATTCTTTGGTTTTGAAATCAGCTAATTCAATCACCACTGGTGAACCCGGAGTTACTTTGCGAGCATAAGTTCCCACATAAGTTTCAATATCGCGGGGGGTAATTAGTATTCTTTCCGCAAGTTTGGCAATATCGCGATCGAATCCTGGCATTAATTGATCCAAGGCTTCGATCATGGTAATTTCACAGCCCAAGGCTGAGTAAATGTCAGAAAATTCCAAGCCTATGTATCCGCTACCAATGATTGCTACCCAATCTGGCAGCCATTCTAACTTGACACCGCGATCGCTAGTAAAAACGGTTTTATCGTCCACTTCAATCCCAGGAGGAACAAAAGGAATGGAACCGGGGGCGAGAATAATATCTTTAGCAGTAATAGTTTTTTCGCCGCTGCTGGTTATAACTGCAACCTTTTGTACGCCTGCAATTTTACCCCAACCCCGGATAATATCAACTCCAAGACGTTTGAGACTGTTCGTTAAGTCTCCTTGAATTTTGCTGACAAGATTGCCAGCGTGGTTGGCGATCGCTTGGCGATCGAAGTGCACGTCGCCAATTTGAATTCCCAACGCCTTGAGATGATGGGCATTTTTTAACTCTCGTACCCGTCTGGAAGCTGCTAGCAAAGCCTTGGACGGTATGCAACCTCGATTGACGCAGGTTCCTCCCATCTCTGCTGCTTCCACAATAGCTGTTTTTAAACCGCAACTGACGGCGTGCAAGGCAGCTCCGTGTCCGCCTACTCCGGCGCCGATAATAACTAAATCGTAATCAAATCCTTGATTCACGTTTGTTTCCCCGCATGCTTTGCCCTATTTATTCTTAATCGACTGAGCAATCAGTGCAAGTCCTTTTAATTTTAAAGTGTTGCCAAATCAAATTGATTATTTCAGCTACCAGTGAGCCCCAAGTGCTATTCCTACAAGAAACACAGCTTCTTGTTTTCCGCTCCTACAGCAGTCAATATCTTCAAGTACCTTTTTTATCTTCCTCAAAGGAGGGTACTTTAGCCTTCCACCTACTTAGGAAAATTGCCTGCAAAGCTAGTACCACAAATTCAGATGTTCCTTTAACGTCTTCTCAAACCGTTCACCCGTAGATTTTCCTATAGGCAAACTACTTTGCTATCAAAGGACTGTGGAATTTTTGCTTGTCATGCCGCAATTATAACTTGCCAAACTTTGATTTTTCCAGTTAAACTCGCCTTGCTTTATAACTTTTACCCGTACCAGTTCCTTGAGTCTTCCTATTGTTTGCGTGCTTTTTCTTTTTTTCCCTAACCTTTCCTACCCTTCCAATTGCCAAAATCCCCATTGAGTAAGTGCACTTTTTGCAATTAACTATACTCACCTCAAACCTTAATTGGAATTTTAATCACAAACTCAGTTCCTTCCCCAGGAGCAGAAATGCATTCTAAAAAACCATTGTGCTTTTTCACCACTATTTGATAGCTAATTGATAACCCCAATCCGGTTCCTCTCCCAACAGGTTTAGTAGTAAAGAAGGGATCGAATATTCTTTGTTTTACTTCTTCTGTCATTCCCAAACCATTGTCTGCTATTCTAATTTCAACATAACCAGTGTCTAGTGCTTTTGTACTGATGCGAATCATCCAATGGGGACGCCCAACACCAGCATCTGAAATTTTCTGTCTAGTAAGCTGGGAGTCAGCTTTTACCATTGCTTCAGAAGGAGCATCAATAAAGACAGAAGGTAGCAAGCAGCTGGAAAAAGGAGAATGACTGTTTACCATTGCTTCTTCTAAAGCATCAATGGCATTACTAATAATATTCATAAACACCTGATTAAGTTGCCCCGCATAACATTCTACTAAAGGTAGATTTCCGTATTCTTTTCTCACAGTAATTCCCTGACCTTTAGAATTTTCTTTGAGGCGATGTTGTAGAATTAATAGAGTACTGTCGATACCTTCATGAATATCAACTGCTTTTTTCTGCGCTTCATCCAAACGAGAAAAATTCCGCAAAGAGGAAACAATTTCTTGAATGCGTTTGCTGCCTACTTTCATGGAATTCAAAACTTTTGGCAAGTCCGCAATTAAAAAATCTAAATCAATTTTCTCAATGAGATTTTTAATTTCTATTTTGGGTTTGGGATAATATTTCTGGTAGAGATTAATCAGGGCAAGTAAATCTTGAATATAAGAATTGGCATAATCTAAATTACCAGCTATAAAATTGATAGGATTGTTAATTTCGTGAGCTACACCAGCAACAAGTTTTCCCAAGGCAACCATTTTTTCATTTTGTACTAATTGTGCGTGATTGTCCTGAAGTAAGCGCAAATTGGTTGTAGCGATGCGAGATTGCTCTGTTGCTTGCTGTAATTGAGCCAGTGTTAAAACATGAATTTGAGAATGAGCTAAAAGCAGCTGGTGAAAGTCAATTAGTCTGTGTTTTCCTGATTCTAATGCTACTACTATTGGTTCGTAAACAAGTTCAGAAGAACGTTGTATAGCTATTTGAGTAGCCTCCACAATCGTTGTGTTTTCAGAAATGATAAAACTTTCTGGTTGGAGCCAATTATAAAGTTTTTCGATAGGCTTATTCGAAAACAGGGCTAAACTATACGGACGGCTCATATATTCATAAAATTTTCGCCGTGAAATCATTCCTACGTAATGTTGGTCTTGGACTAAGAGGATTCCTGGTAATAAGGGTTTTTGTTCGAATAATTTAGCTAATTCCTCTACTGAACTATTTAGATCCATATAAATTTCCCAACCTGGTAGTTCTTGCAAAGAGGAATTTAAATTCAGTTTTAGCTGTACAATATTTTCTTTTTCAAGGGTATGGCTAATCATGTTTGTGCAGATGATTCATTGAAGTTAAAAAAAGAAATATTTCATAGCATTCAATCAGCTTACTTGCCAAAGAACTGACATGATTCTTAAAGAATTTAGTATAATACAATTTTTGTTAAGAAAATTAACAAAACCATAAAGAACGAAATAAATGATTATGACTATATTTCACCACTCCAGGTTTGAAATCAGAGAAATCCCTTAATAACCTTTTGTTAATCTTTTGCTTGGTTGCTACAGGTGCTTTTCATCCGTCTGGTTTTCTCGCATTTTTGTATACTGGTGCGTTTTCCCAGCCGAGCCAGATGTAGAACTGATATAGGATATTTGTGAACTGCTGAGAATTTGCCCAAATTTTTTGAGTTAAAGTATATTCTGAATTTACTTTTGTGTTACACAAAGCGGTATATTCGTGAAGTCAGCGTCGGAAACAATCTGTGTCAAAAATTATTGCAATCCTCAATGGAAAGGGGGGAGTTGGTAAAACAACTACCGCAGTTAATTTAGCTGCGATTTTTGCAGAAGAAAAAAAGGTACTTTTGGTAGATGCAGATCGTCAAGGTTCTGCTAGTTGGTGGTTTGGGCGCAATCTGAAAGGAATGGGATTTGACTTATTTCCAGCAAAGGATCCCGAAATTCTAGCAGATTTACGTAAGATAGAAGGATACAGCTTGATGGTGGTCGATACGCCTCCAGCGTTAAACTCTCATACATTGGCAATAACAGTAGCGATCGCAGACTACCTTGTTTTACCCACACCACCAGCACCAATGGATTTAGCTGTGCTTATCGACACAGTTACTAAAATAGTCACTCCTGCGGCCATTCCCCATCGGGTACTGTTAACCAAAGTAGATACGCGAAGCTTAAAAGAAGCACTGGAAGCACAAAAAACTTTGACGCAACTGGGGATTCCCGCTTGCAAAAGCTTTATTCGTGCTTATCGCGCTCACGAACGAGCAGTTCTAGAAGGTGTGGCGATCACTCAATGGCGCGGGAAAAATGCACAAGAAGCACAGTTAGATTATCGTCGCGTGGCTGAGGAATTACAACGTGATTGGAGGAGATAAAAATCATGGCTAGAAAACGTCCATCTGTATCCGATATGATCCAAGAAAAAGTACAAAATACTTCTACCGGCGAATCCGTCATTGATATTACCGCTAAAGAGATTACACAGGAAGAATCTTCTACTGAACTAGAAATCACCGTCAAACAATTACAAGAACATTTAGAAAATACCCGCGAAAATCAAGAAAAATTACAGCAACAAATTCAGGAATTACAATCTATATTATCGACAAAAGAAGCTACGATCAAAAATCTCCAAAGTTCCCTAGAAACAATGCAAAATAGTGAAGAAAATCTTCGGCAAAAAGTTCAGGAATTACAATCAGCTTTATCTGAAAAAGATGTATTAATAGAACGTCTAAATCAAGAGCTACAGGAAGCCAAACAAGCAGCTCTAAAACTTGCAGAAGCTAATTCTAAGCTGATGGAAGAAGCTCAGCTTTCCAAGAAACAAAAGGAAATTTCTAAACCAGTAAGCTACAAAAAATCCTACCGCGCCATCGAAAAAATACCACCCACACAACCTCAAGCTCAAGAATCAACGGATTCTGCGGATTCTGCTCCCATGTGGTTACTTGATTAAAATTAAAATTAGCTAACTAAACTGCAGTACTGCTTGGCTTCTTTGTTGATAAAGCAGTGCTGGCGATCGCTTTGGTACGGAAGAAATCTACGAGCAGTTTCTTATCCGCATAATTACTTAGAAATAGCTGTTGGTAAGCGTAGCAAATTTTCAAAGCATCCAAACCATGGATTTATGGCAACTACTTTTGAAAAGATTGTTGAAATTATGGATATTTACTAACTACGGTGAAGTCAACAAAATGATATTAATAAAGTAAAGTAGCACAGCTAGCCACCAATGGGAATGCTATTCAGTGATTGGCAAGGATTAGGATAGACAAATGTATAATTTTTTACCAATAGCCTACTTCCAGGATAAATTTGTACCTTTTGCGGAAGCAAAAGTTTCCATCGCAACCCATGCTCTACACTACGGAACTGGCGCTTTTGGTGGAATGCGCGGTATTCCTGACCCACAAGATCCTACAAAAATCTTGTTGTTTCGCTTGGACCGTCACTGTCAAAGGTTAAGTCAAAGCGCTAAAT
The DNA here is from genome assembly GCA_000332255.1 of cyanobacterium PCC 7702. GTDB lineage: Bacteria > Cyanobacteriota > Cyanobacteriia > Cyanobacteriales > Nostocaceae > Chlorogloeopsis. Next base: position 2,629,258 of record KB235926.1, read on the forward strand.
TTCTACATTACAACTTACCGCCTGAAAAAATTAAAGAAGCTATAGTTGAATTTGTGAAAAAAAATCAACCAAATACCTCCTTCTATATTCGACCTTTTATTTTTACTTCGGATTTAGGAATTGCTCCCAGACTACACAACATAGAGAGAAGTTTTGCTATTTACGGAATTGAATTAGGTGATTACTTATCTCCACAAGGAGTTAGCTGTCGCATTAGTTCCTGGCGCAGACAAGAAGATGCTAGTTTCCCACTGCGTGGAAAAATAAGTGGAGCGTACATTACTTCTTCTCTGGCGAAAACAGAAGCTTTTGAATCTGGGTTTGATGAAGCGATTTTGATGAACTCGCAAGGAAAAGTGAGTGAAGCTTCTGGAATGAATGTTTTTATTGTCAGAAATGGAAGAATAATTACTCCCGGATTCGATCAAGACATTCTCGAAGGAATTACCAGAGATAGTATTTTGACAATTGCTCAAGATATGGGAATTCCAATTCAAGAAAGAGCAGTGGATAAGTCAGAGCTTTTTATAGCAGATGAAGTTTTTCTCAGCGGTACGGCAGCTAAAATTGTTCCCGTAACAAGAATTGAAAATTATTACTTACCAGAATCTAGACCTATTACCGAAAAATTACGAGAAAAACTAACAGCAATTACAGAAAATCGAGAACCTAATTACCGCGATTGGATATCTTCCATTTCTATTCTATCTTGACTAAAACGTAAAATTTGCTGCGCGGTAATTTGCGGTTGCTCTAGGTGAGGAACGTGACCGCAATCTTTAATCCAGATCAGCTTGCTATTGGGGATTGCTCTTCGAAAACGTTTAGCATCACCAGTACCGAGAATGCGATCGCTATCACCCCACAAAATCAGCGTTGGTTGCTGAATTTCTCCTAGTTTTTTGAATCTAAAAGCACCATAACCACCACTTTTAGTAAATGCAATGATAGCTTGATTCCAGTTAGTACATTCTAGGTGTAATCCTGCGCACAACAAAGCATCTAAGGAAGCGAGGTTTTTATTTTTGAATGTCGAACGAATAATGCTTTGGCGCACCTTAGAAATGCGTAGAAAATTGGACGCTAAATAATCTAAGGGTGGAAACATCAACTGGCTGAGGGGCGATTTTTCCACTAAACCAGCGCTAGCGATGAGTACAAGCTTTTTTACCAGTTTTGGGTAAGTCAGGGTGAAATCAATCGCCGCTGCTCCTCCCATGGAAGCTCCTACTAAAATTACAGGTTGGTTAATAAGAGCTTTCCAGAAATAATAAAGATGGGTTTTGATGTCAGCGGTTGTAAACTTTAAATTTTTTGGTCTCTCCGTAAATCCAAAACCTAACAGATCTACCGACCAGGTTTCATTGTTTTCTGCTAACAACGGTAAAAGGCGACGGAATTCTAAAACCGAACTGTCGAAACCATGGATGAGCAAAAAAGGTGTTCCACCACTACCGCTATGCACGTATGTGGTGAGAATCGGTTTTGGACTGAGGGGAGTAGTTATAGCTGTTTGTTTGATATTTTGCGCTAAAGCAATGGAAGTAGATTCTGTTAGTCGCTTGGCTGCAGTGGGAATAAAACTAGGAAACATAGGTTCAGTTTACCTTGAATACTGCTAGTTCTTCAGTTTAAATTGCCTAAAAGACGATTTTTTTTAAATTCCATGCTTTCTGAACGCTTTACCCAAGCTCTTGTTTACACTAGCCAATTGCATGCACATCAAGTTCGCAAAGGATCGGGGGTTCCCTACATAGCTCATTTATTAGGTGTTGCTAGTATAGCTTTAGAATACGGAGCAAATGAAGATGAAGCCATAGCAGCGCTTTTGCACGACGCTATTGAAGACCAGGGTGGCGCTGCTACGCGGGAAGAAATTCGCCGCCGTTTTGGCGACAATGTTACAGCAATCGTGGATGGCTGTACCGATGCCGATACTATACCCAAACCCCCGTGGCGAGAACGTAAAGAAGCATACATTACTCATCTGGCGACAGCTTCCCCTTCTGTATTACTTGTAGCTGCTGCAGATAAACTTTACAACGCCCGATCTATTCTCAAAGATTACCGTGTTTTTGGTGAATCTGTTTGGCAACGTTTTCAAGGAGGTAAAGAAGGTACCCTTTGGTATTATCAAGCCTTAGCAGCCGCTTTTCGCCAGCGCGGGCCTCATCCGCTGTTTGAGGAGTTAGAACAAGTAGTGGCTCAATTACAATTATTAAGTCGTTGAAATAAAGTTATTTTTCATCTACGACTGATTCGGAAGGCAGCAAGCAATATACGCCTACAAAGCAACAAGAGCTTTGGAGGGATAAAAGTCCCACGCTAGAATCTTTGCCAACAGCGTGGGATACATGAACAAAAAGTGCTTGTTAAGCCTTGCCGGCATAATAGGGAGGCAAGTTAGTTCCAGGGACTCTAGCGAAGGAAAACCTCCTGTCAAGTCTTCTTTTAGGAGTCTACAACCAAGATAAGTGGCGTAGGAATCCATACCATCATGTTTGATTGGTTTGGTAGGATGTCACAGCTAGCTGCTAACGTTCGTATCCGATGGGATACCAAAAGTCGCGCTTGTTGTCTACACTCAACGCAAAGTGCGGTAGTGCAAGAGTCTGTCACCGGAACATGCTGCTGACGGAGCTATCCTCATGAATCCGCCAGATGGTTTCTCCAAGCAGGTTTGCGACTGAAAGTACCTGCAGCTGGGGGAAGCGATCGCTTTCCTTGACAGGAATCGTATTGGTGACTATTACTTCTTCAAACAAGCCACTTGAGAGTCGTTCTACTGCTGGTGGAGAAAACACTGCATGGGTTGCACAAGCATAAACTTGACGTGCTCCTTCCTCACGCAGCAATCTGGCACCTTCGGAAATCGTACCGCCTGTGTCGATCATGTCATCTACCAAAACTGCTGTTTTACCCTTGACATCACCGACAACATTTAATACTTCGGCAACGTTGTGAGCCTGGCGACGTTTATCGATAATTGCCAAAGGAGCATCGTTCAACTTTTTCGCAAAGGCTCTAGCTCTAGCCACACCTCCAACATCTGGGGAAACAACTACAATATCAGATAATTGTTTACTTATTAAATAATCTAGTATTACTGGCGAACCATAAACATGATCTAAAGGAATATCAAAATATCCTTGAATTTGAGCTGAATGCAAATCCATTGCCAAAATTCTGTTCGCCCCTGCTTGAGTAATCAGGTTAGCAACTAATTTGGCAGTGATCGATTCCCGTCCTGCTGTTTTGCGATCGGCACGGGCGTACCCATAATAGGGAATTACTGCTGTTACTTGTCGCGCCGACGCTCGCCGACAAGCATCAATCATTATCAGTAACTCCATCAAATGATCGTTCACAGGATGACAACAGGGCTGGATCAAATAAACATCGCAACCCCGGATGGATTCCTGGATTTGAATGTAAAGTTCTCCATCCGCAAATCTTTTGCGGATCATTGGCCCCAAGTCTATGCCCAAGTAACGAGCTACTTCTTGAGACAGCGATAAATTGGCAGAGCCAGAGAAAAGCCGCAAGCGGTTATTTTCAGTTACTCCTGTTGCAGCTGGCAGTTTGAAAGTTGCAGTACTGAGCACAGCAGATCCTCGATGTGCATTCATGGCAATCTTATCATCAGATATTTAGATATTTAATAGAAATAGCCCTCATAAACTTGTGTAAGTTTTGTTGAAGCTTTCATAAAAACTTTAAACATACCTCCATGAGAACACAACTTCCTGATTAGCGAGGCTTGTGTGGCAAACAGACGCGCATCAATTTAACCCCTATTTAGAACATATGACTGCTATTAAGTTGAGATTTTGCCATCTACTGTTAAAAATCTATACATGATGGGTTTATTTGCCGAATTGCTTTCCTCCTGCGAGCAAGTGATTGTGAGGCTAGAAGAAATCGCTGCGGGCGAAAACTTTGCAGTTACTTAATTTCCTATGATACTACTTACAAATTGCTACATTAGCAAGGTAACTTTTAATTTGCCAGCGTACGGACCAAGAAAAAACAAAAATTAGGACTCCGGGAGTTACCAGATTTCGCTTTGGTCAACAGGCTAGTCAGAAATCAGACTGGAGCTTGGTTAAGCTAATTAAAACAGCATAAAAGACCATTTTGGAACTTTGTTTGCATAACTGGCGTCCTGAGCCTGACAAACGCTGAATTCCCGTATTCTAACAGCACCAGTATCGGGGGCAAAATGTGTATATTAATGTCTAAACATTCAAGATTTCATATTGTTTTTACTTCTAGGCACTGAAGAAGGAGTGTAAAAATAGAGTGAGTTGAGTACGATGAGGATTTATTTTTACTAACCTAGCAGCACGGTAGTAGATTGCGCGCCGGGCCAAGCACTTTTTGTCAGTAACTTTTTCCGAAGTAATGCTATTGACTGAATGAATCATAAAGATGCAACCACCAATTTCAGTTGGCACTGTTCTACAAAACCGTTATCGTTTGATACAAATTCTTGGTCAGGGAGGTTTTGGTAGAACCTACCTAGCAGAAGATCAAAGACGTTTTAACGAACTTTGTGCCATCAAAGAATTGATTCCCAACACTACAGACCCTGGAGCTTGGCAAAAGGCGCAAGAGCTTTTTCTGCGGGAAGCAGCAATTTTATATCAAATAAAGCATCCCCAAGTTCCGCAATTTCGGGAAAGGTTTGAACAAGACCAGCGCTTGTTTTTGGTGCAAGATTATGTGGCTGGAAAAACCTACCGCGAGCTGCTAGAAGAACGCAAAGCTTCGAAACAAGCGTTTACAGAAGAAGAAGTGTTGCAATTGTTGCGCTCTTTGCTACCGGTATTAGAGCATATTCACGCTCGAGGCATTATTCACCGCGATATTTCCCCAGATAATATTATTCTGCGCTCCCTCGATAACAAGCCAGTTTTGATAGATTTTGGAGTAGTCAAAGAATTAGCGACGCGGTTGCAATCGCCGAATTTAACGGCGTCAACAACTTATGTAGGGAAATTAGGTTATTCACCCAGCGAACAAATGCAAACAGGGCAAGCTTATCCCAGCAGCGATTTGTATGCACTGGCTGTGACGGCAATTGTTTTGCTGACTGGAAAGGAACCTCAAGAATTATTCGATGAAAATCAACTAACTTGGAATTGGCAACGTTGGGTGACAGTAAATCCCCAATTGGCTCGAGTTTTAAATCGAATGTTGAGTTACAGGCCGGGCGATCGCTATCAAAGTGCAGCAGAAGTTTTAGAAGCACTTTCATCTGTCGAACAACCATCACCAGCGCCACAAGTACCGTTATCCGATATTCAAACCGTTCCTATTGCTCGCCGTCCCCATCAAGTACCCCTATCTGCTCCCAGCAGCAAACAACAACCTGTAATTCCGGAACCCACGACAAGATCGGTTTTAGATAATCCCTGGGCAATGGGAACGATTACCTTAGTGGTAGCGATTGTTGCAGGATTCGGTTCTTGGGTAGTAGTGCGTTCTCTTCACAATTCTCCACCAGAACTGCCACCTACTTCACCGCAAACTTTTCCCTCGCCTGTGGTAACTGGCGGTACAACGGCGTCACCCTCAACTCCTCCTTTAGTAGAAACACCCTCCCCATCAGTACCCCCAACCCCCACAGTCAAAGTTAAGTTTTTGGATTTTAGTAAATCTAACACGGTGAAAGTAGACGGGACAATCAAAGCCAATGAAATCATCCGCTACAATTTTAAAGGCCAAAAAAATCAACAATTAACCGTGTTACTAGCCCAGGAAAGCGGCGTTTTGCTTTCTGTTTTGGGTGATAACCAACGACCTATTGAAGATGCTGCCAAAGCAGTGACTTTCTACCAAGGTATATTACCCGTTACTGGCACCTACACTATTGAATTAACCTTAGCTGAAGGAATTACTGAAAGCGATTATAGCCTGAATGCTAAATTAGAAAATTCTATTGCACCCATACCTATTCCCACACCAACAACAACGCCTACCCAAACTCCTACTGCAACTCCCACAGAAATTCCTACACCCACACCCTCACAAACTTCTTCTCCCCTACCGACAACACTACCTTCCCCTACCCAAACACCTTTACAAACTCCTATCCCTTCGCCGGCGACACCTACTTTCACAGCTACACCATTTATATCTCCCTCCGTCCCTAAGCAAGATGGTACTTCCTCACCTTTCTAGCAAGAATTTACCACCTGAGGCAGAACGGTTGTAGGTGGACTTGCCGAAGATGTATTAGATTAATTAGTAGTTGGTTGTTAATGGCGATGACTGTTAACTGCTAACTACTCACACTAACTACCAATTCGGAATTGATATTGAACGCATTACTGGTTACTGGAACGGATACTGAAGCTGGCAAAACTGTTTTGACAACAGCCTTAGCAGCTTATTGGCAAAAATATTGCTCCAGTCGCCGTCTGGGAATTATGAAACCACTGCAATCTGGAACGGGCGATCGCGAGCATTACCAAAAGCTGTTTTCTCTCCAACAATCTCCCGAAGAAATTACACCTTTATACTTTCAAGCACCTTTGGCTCCCCCGATCGCCGCAGCGCGAGAAAATCGCCAGATCGATTTGGCTGTTGTTTGGCAAACCTTGACAGCTTTGGCCCAAAATCGAGATTTTATTTTAGTAGAAGCTTTGGGAGGACTGGGTTCACCCGTGACTGCGGAGCTAACAGTAGCAGACTTAGCCAGTCAATGGCGTTTACCTGCGGTATTAGTGGTACCGGTGAAATTGGGTGCCATCGCCCAAACCGTAGCAAATGTAGCATTAGCAAGACTAACAGGGGTAAAGTTATTGGGAATTATTCTCAATTGTTTCCAACCCCGCAGCGCCCAAGAAATTGCTGATTGGACACCAGCAGACTTGATTCAGTCCCTGACGCATATCCCTGTTTTAGGTTGCTTGCCTTATTTAGAAAATCCTAAAGATTTAGACCAACTTGCCCAAATAGCATCAAATTTAGACTTAGAAAGTTTATTTGGTAGTTAGAAGTTAGCACTTAGTTATTTGCTTGTTTAGCAATATTCAATCTCCAACCATATATTTAACGAACAATGGTTTCTACATTCCCCAACTCGACTAAGATTAATTTATCCCGCATTCGACCCTCAATTCGCTCGTTGCAACCTTTACTGGTAGAATGGCGGCGACGATTTCACCAAAAACCTGAATTGGGTTTTCAAGAACAATTAACAGCTGAATTTGTCTCGCAAAAATTGCAACAATGGGGAATCGAGCATCAAACTGCTGTTGCCAAAACTGGTATAGTTGCTACTGTTAGAGGTAAAAAACCCGGGAGCGAGAAAGTACTGGCAATTCGAGCAGATATGGATGCTTTGCCGATTCAAGAACTCAATGAAGTGCCGTATCGTTCCCAACACGATGGCATTATGCACGCTTGCGGACACGACGGACATACAGCGATCGCCCTTGGTACAGCTTATTATCTGCAACAACACCGCCAAGATTTTCCCGGAGCTGTAAAAATTATCTTCCAGCCAGCAGAAGAAGGGCCGGGAGGTGCAAAACCAATGATCGCAGCTGGTGTGCTCAAAAATCCTGATGTTGATGCCATTATTGGTTTACATCTGTGGAACAATCTTCCCTTAGGAACAGTGGGCGTGCGTCCCGGTCCTTTAATGGCAGCCGTGGAATTTTTTGAGTGTACAATTTTCGGCAAAGGTGGACATGGAGCCATACCCCATCAAACGGTAGATTCAGTCGTAGTCGCCGCTCAAGTAGTAACCGCTTTACAAACCATTGTCTCCCGCAACGTTAATCCCATTGATTCCGCAGTAGTCACCGTCGGCGCCCTTCATGCCGGTACTGCACATAATGTAATAGCTGATACCGCTACTCTCAAAGGCAGCGTTAGATATTTTAATCCTTCTTATCAAGGCTTTTTCTCCCAACGCATCACCCAAGTAATTGCCGGCATTTGTGAAAGTCATGGTGCTCGTTATGACTTACAATATCACGAACTTTACCCAGCTACGATCAATAATGCCGCCATGGCTGAATTAGTGCGGTCGGTAGCTCTAGAGGTAGTAGAAACACCCCTGGGTATAGTACCAGAATGCCAAACTATGGGCAGTGAGGATATGTCCTTCTTTTTGCAAGAAGTCCCGGGTTGCTACTTCTTCCTTGGCTGCGCTAACCCTGACAAAAACCTCAACTATCCTCACCACCATCCCCGCTTTGATTTTGACGAAACAGCATTGGCTATGGGTGTGGAAATGTTTGTTCGCTGCGTAGAGAAATTCTTCGGTTGATGACAACTTCAGTTATCTTTCTTAGGAAAGAACTTTCCTAGCTCGATCAAAAACAACAACACCCAAATCCCTATTTCCAGCTTAGATATTTCCTCTTGATTGTGTGATTCTATCCAGGCTTTTGCTGATTAGTAATATCAGCCCTCTTGCCTCTTTCTCCTAACTAGTATGAGGAAATATAAGCGTTTGTCTTGGGTGTTGTTGTTAATCGACAAGACAGATGTTTCAACAGCGTTTTTACCTCTTTATCAAACTGCTTTTTGGACTCAAGGCTGTTTTATCTGCCCTGGAAGCTTATTAGCTTCTATATTTTGAAGATATCACTCATTTACCCTCTAGGGAAAGTCTTGAAACTAAACTTTACTTTCCTGTTCTCAAAGTTTTCTTCACTTTTTTAAATATTGTCTGAAGATGCAACTTTGCCAAATGCATCCTTGTTAAATCCTTAATATTAGCGGGGTAATCAGCTTTGCGATCGAAAAAAGCATTTAATTCCTCCAAAATTATTTGCAAACGCTTAATAATATTGTCAGCGCGATATTCGGCAAAAAAATTTGGAGGCAACGCCGGTGATTTTCCAGAGGCAAGCACCTTGAGAATGCGTTCGATATCGTACTCTTTTGAATACCCAGCTATTTTATAACAGTTAAATCCCGGATCTAAGTAATCAGACAATCCTCCATTGATGCTGGAAAAAACTTGACAACCACAAGCCAAAGCTTCCATCGGTTGCAGACCGAATCCTTCGGTAACTCCACGTTCTGCCCAGTACTCTGCAGAGTCGTACAAATAAATCTTAGCGCGATTGAATAACCCAGGTAAATCTTCTACAAAAGAATCAACAACGAATACTCTACACTGCTGCTGCAAAGCAGGAATTAATTCCCGCATTAAGTAATGAGAAGATTTTCTGGCCTGAACTAAAACATCAATATCTCTTGGCAGATGCAAATTTTGAAATTCGTCGGATATTTGATTGGGTAAATAATAAATTAGGGAATTGGGCGATCGCTGTCCCCAAAAACCCATAGTCGCGCGACTGACCGCCACGATGGGAATGCTAGCAGGAAGTCTAAATTTGTAGCCGGCACTGTGAGCGTGATAAACAACATTGTATTGCTTAATTCTCGAAGCTAGGTGAGCTACATCGTATCCCCAACTGATCACGAAAATAACACGATCTAAATTCTGCTGTTGCAGTACGTCATCCAGAAAAAGCTTATCCTTTTCCCGCTGACGGTAAGTGACAACTTCAGCAGTACAAATTTGTTGAGCAAGATAAAGTGTTTTTAATTCAGCCCAAAGTCCTCCACAAGCAAATTTGCCATCCGTTCCAGGAAGTAAAAAGTATAGTTTCCTCATCAAGTTAATTTCCTACATTCAAAATAGGAACTGCAAAGATTGGGGAACTAAAACAGCGAAGTTAGCTCACTCCACAAACAGTCCCCTGATTCTTTATTAGTCCCAATTCTTATTCCCGCCAGCGTACTTTCACAAAATGAGCTTCGCGTCCCCAAAGGTCTTGTGTAGACTTTATACTTGTCACTTCCAAATTAAAGGGAATAGCTGTGGTTAAATATCTCTGTACCAAAGCACCGATATCAGGAGCTAATTCTGCTGCTGTTGTTGCTGCTAATCCCAAACCTATCAGTTGTTCGATTGGTCCTCGCGGAAACACCAGATGCGTACCAATAGCAAGTCCTGCAGCAAGCAGCATTGCTACTGATAGATTGGTTCCGCAACGGGGATGTACGGCTAAGTGCCATTCTCCATTGGTCAGACGACGCAAGGCAAGTGTTACCGCACGCCGCAGATCGCTGATATTAACTTTGCCGTAAAGGTAAAACCCCTTCTCTGTAGACAAACCGCTTAATAATCCGTTATCTACTGGGTAATTGTTGGCAGTGGTTTGAGAAAATGGAGTTGCTTTTGATTCGCTTAGAACCCAAACAGTGGCATGTTCCAAGGCATGAACCTGTCGTAACATGAGAATTTCTTTTAATCCGGGTAGAAACGACAGCAACCTTAGTAAATCAGCATCTAAGGTAGGCTGGGGTGTGGTCAAGTCGAAATTAAACCAATCAAAAATAAACCCGCCAGTTTCGACAGCACAAGCAGAATTATTCATAGGAAAACTGCTCCTAACGCCGAGGGAGCAATATCATTTTTTTCAAATGTATCGTTTCAAAGCCGAAATTGTTGCTAATTTTTATTGACTGCTTTGAAAATGGGTAAGGAAGCAAGCGTTGATAGTTTTTTTCATTATAGGGAACAGGTACTGGCAATTGGAAACGAGGAACAGAGGATCAAAAATTAAAAATCCCAGCACCTCATACCCGATTACCTTTAGCCAGTACCCACTTGCTACTACTCAGTACCCTGTTAAGCTTGATTTTGAAGGATTAGCACATCACACGAGGCGTGAGGAGAGAAACAAAAATCACCTATCAAAATTTGCCTGACAGTATACTAGTACTTGTTTGCATCATTGTTGGGGTTAGGTAGGGGACAGCAATTAACATCGTTTAAACAGACTTTGCCCCAGTGCAATGCCCAGCGGACAAGAGCCACGCGATTATCTGTCCCTGTTTTGGTGAGAATATTGCTGATATGGTTATCAACTGTACGTTTACTGATTTCAAGTTTACCTGCAATTTCTTGGTTAGTTAAGCCAGCGGCCACCAAGTCAATTATTTGCAGTTCTCTGTCTGACAGACTAACAGGGGTCTGAGACTCGCCACCAGCCATGAGTTATTTCATCCTCCTTGGTATATGTACTTAATCGCTCTTTCCCATTCTAAAAGATTCTTTTGCTGGTAGGCATTTCTTATATTATGAAAAATAATATTGCCAGCGCAGCAGTTTGGAGCTGGAGTTAACTGTCTGACAAAACTGCCCTAGGATTTCGTCATCTTTTTTACTTTAGATGTAGAAAAAACAGAAAATTCTGCTTGTTTGCAAAGTATCTACAGTCGAGATTTCTAGTTATTTGGAGGAAGGAAAATTCCTGTTTAATTGTATGAATGAATGCCGTAGGCAGGTAGAAACTATTGTAGATTTTATACTGATAATTGCTTTTTTGAAACCAAAAATCCAAACATGAGATGAATAATCCCCGTGTTTTATGCCTGGGTGAAATTTTATTTGATTGCTTAGCCGAGCAATTGGGGCGATCGCAACAAGAAGTACAGTCTTGGACTCCCTACCCAGGGGGAGCGCCAGCTAATGTCGCTTGTGCTTTAGTTAAGTTGGGAATACCAGCTGCATTTATCGGTTGCGTGGGTGCAGACGCAGCTGGAGAGGAATTGGTAGAATATTTGCAAAAAATAGGCGTAGACACAACGGGAGTGCAGCGCCATTTCCAAGCACCAACACGACGAGTTTACGTGTTGCGTACCTTGGGGGGCGATCGCCTGTTTGCCGGTTTTGGCGAACACAGCACTACAGAATTTGCCGACACGCACTTGCAAGCAGAGCAACTGCCAATTCCATTATTTGAAACTGCAGATTTTTTAGTTTTGGGTACTTTAGGATTAGCTTACCCCGAAAGTGGCAAAGCAGTCCATCGTGCTTTAGAACTAGCAGCAGAATACAACCTCAAGGTTTTGCTAGATGTCAATTGGCGTCCCGTGTTTTGGACCAATCCTGACATTGCACCGCTAAAAATTCGAGAATTATTTCCACAAATCGATTTTCTTAAATTATCTCGCGAAGAAGCCCTTTGGCTATTTGACACCTGCAATGCAAGGGAAATTTTCAATCGTCTGGATGGAGTGGAAGGGGTGTTGGTCACAGATGGAGAAAATGGCTGCAATTATGCCTTCGAAGAACAAGATGGTGAATTACCAGCCTTTCGGGTTCCGGTGGTGGATACCACTGGTGCAGGAGACAGCTTTGTGGCCGGGTTTATCCACCAATTACTAACTTACGGTATGCAAAGCCTCAGCGATCCAGAAAAAGCTAAACAAATTGTTACCTATGCCAGCGCCGTAGGAGCACTAACCACAACGAAACCAGGAGCGATCGCTGCTCAACCAACACTAGCAGAAGTAGAAGCTTTTTTGTTGCAGTTAGGAAGTAAAACCTAAAGCTAGCAGACGATTGATTATCTTTTTTGTTCTTCCGACATCCCTAAAACTTCTAACTGACCATCCAGCTGCAGCAGTTGCCAGTGGGTTTGCTTCCCTTCTCGCCAAAAGCGCAATCTTACCTTCGTCCCTCCTACCGATAAATTGATTAATTCCAAATCGGGAAGCCACTCGGGAAGATCGGGCTGCAATTTTAACTGTCGCTGGGGCGCATTAGCTTCCAATCCCAAAATAGTGCGAATTAGTAAAAAAATCCCACCCGCTGCCCAGGCCTGGGGTATATTAGCATCTGGATAAGGTACAGGAAAATTGTCCCGTTGGCGTTCTATCCCCGCAAACAATTCTGGCATTCGTCCAGCTTGAAAATAACTAGCAGCAGCAAAAATTCCCTCCGCAATGCGATTAGCTTCCTCGTGGTAGCCGTAGCGCTTCAACCCCATAGCAATAATAGAGTTATCGTGGGGCCAAACACTACCACATTGATAGCTAATCGGATTGTAAGCTGGGTTTTGGGATGAGAGAGTCCGCACTCCCCAACCACACCACATATCTTTTTGAAAAAGCCGCTCCACAACCTTTTTAGCCCTTTCTAGCGGTACGATTCCCGTCCACAACAGTTGAACGCAATTAGAGGCAATCGATTGAATTTGCTGTTTGCGATTATCCAACCCCAGACAGTAAAAGCCTTCTTTTTCCATCCAAAAGCGATCGTTAAATCGCTGGTAAAGTTCCTCTGCTTTTTGACGTAACTTTTGAGCTGGTTGCGTCTCACCCAAGACTTCATAGATTTTAGCCGCCCGCAGCCAAGCAGCATAGACATAGCCCTGTACTTCACACAAAGCTATTGGCGGATCTACTAATTTGCCATCCGGGTAGACAATAGCATCGCCAGAATCCTTCCAGCCTTGATTGCGCAATCCTGCGGGAGAACGAGTTATATATTCAACAAAACCATCTCCGTCGAAATCCCCGTATTTATCTATCCATAACAACGCTTTTTCCAATGGCTTTCGAGCTTCAGCAAGCATGCTGGTATCAGCATTCCAATCATAAGTTTCAGCCAAAGTTACGATCCAAAGAATAGTCGTATCTACTGTTCCGTAGTAAGGCGAGTATGGTAATTTACCCAATTGAGTTATCTCGTCGCGCCGATATTCGTGCGGCATTTTACCCGGTTGAGCATCGCGCCAGTCATCTTCTTGTTCTGCTTGTAACTTGCGCAAGTTTGATCGGCCTTCCCCGGGCAAAGCCATGATAAACTGCCAGTGACTGCAAGCTAGCAACGATCGCATCCCGTCCAAAAACAGCCATAAACCAGGGAATACCAGCTGCAGGCATCCAAAATTGATTGCCTTTATGTTCCACATCTATGCGTAGCGCTGCCATATCCACAAGTGCCTGCCGGTAGAATTCCCTCACTTGCGCGTGGGAAGACTCCAAATTTGTCGCTTGTTGGAGAAAGTCATCTCTTTCTCTCACAGCTTCGGTATCGTAAGGCGTGCTGCAGGTGTGTAGAGGGACGAAAACGCGACCATCTGCCGAAACTGTAAAATTAACGCAAGTATGCCATGTTTCCCCGGGAGCGATCGCTACATCGAACATCAGACGACTATTGGCATAGCGTGCTGGCGAACTTGAATTTACCGGTTTAGTGGCGATCGCTCTGTAAAAAGAGCCGCTACGATACTCAGTAGTTAACACACCTTGCTGCCAGGTTGTTTGCGTTGTTCCCAGCGTCAAGATGCGCTTGCTTTTGACGTCAAAAATATCTGCAAAGTTCTGCAAAGTCCGAACGGATAGATAGCATTAATCTTAACGCTATGGTCTCCTTGTGATAATTAGTAATGTCAATATCTTCATGCATTCCCCCGACAAGGTTGCGCCTGATACTAACAAGCAAACTACCAGAAGGTAAAGTTCCGCTGGGTATGGGAACTTGGGGGTTTGTAAAATGGTAAAGAGCACTGTGGTGGTCAATAATGCTAGAAGCCAGCAAATTCAGTCGGTAGCCATTTACATAAACCTCATAGTAAGAAATCAAGCGCGTATCGCAAACAAACAAACCCTGAGCTAAATTATCATCAATCGAACCATCACTAGCAGTTACTAGAAAAGAAGAACCATCTTTAATAACAATCAAACCGCAATTAACAGTAACATTTACAGGCATGATGCATTAACCATTGTCGCTAAAACCTGGATACAAGGTCATGCCACCATCAACATACAAAGTGGCGCCGTTAACATAATCGGAGTCATCACTAGCCAACCACACAGCTAGCTGCTTTAGCAATATCTTCCACTTCTCCAATTCCTTGAGCGGGAATGAGTTGTAATAACTTTGCTTGTGCTTGTGGCGGTCTCCCAAGCCGATTTGTTAATCGGCGTTTTAATGGCACCAGAAGCTATGCTGTTGACGCGAATTTTATGAGGAGCCAATTCCTGGGCTAAAGTTCGCATCATCATGTTAACCCCGCCCTTACTAGCAGCATAATTGACATGGCCAGACCAGGGAATCACTTGGTGCACCGAACTAATGCAGATAATTTTCCCGGCAGCAGAGGAAATATTTGGTCGAACACCAGGGCGCAAAAACTCTTTTGTCGCTTCCCGCGCGCATAAAAATTGCCCTGTCAGGTTAATATTGATGACCAAATTCCACTGTTCCAAACTCATGTCTACAAAAGCAGCATCTTTTTGAATGCCAGCATTGTTCACTACAATGTCGATGGTGCCAAATTCATCAAACATTTGAGACAACATGGCCTTGACATCATCTTCTTTACTGACATCAGCTTTAATGGCAATAGCTTCACCGCCAGCGGCTTTGATATCCTCAACTATTTTGCCAGCTTCTTCTGCTTGGGAATGGTAATTAACGACTACCGCTGCACCGCAAGCTGCCAAACCGCGTGCTATACCTTCGCCAATACCAGAACTTGCACCCGTTACCAGTGCGGTTCGACCTTTGAGAAGATAGGGAGAGTAACTCATGCTCTGATTCAGCTTTAAAAAAATAAATTTAGGAAGTATAAGAGTGGGGGAAACAAGAGCTACGTAAAGAGCTAGTTACCAGTCTTGCCAGTTTGCAGCCACTTGTGTTTTGCCTTTAGGCGCCTTGAGGTTTTGATAGCACCTTTAATTCCTCCCAGGTATAGTGTCTGGGTAACTTAATTGGCTTGGTATTGGCGCCCAGCTAGCTGCAGCGTTGCTTGCACTTCATCGCTTGCTTGTGCGGCCAGTTCTGCCAAAGTGTGACCTGCAATTCCACTGGCGATCGCTCCTGCAACTCCCCCAACTGCAGCACCTAGTTGACCGCCAACTGCACGTCCCAATGCAGTTCCTGCTATAGTTCCTCCTGCTGCTCCAAGGAAAGTAGTGATGGTATGGATGGGAATTTTCATGGTGAATTTCTCCTTTTGAGAATTGAGTTCAGCTTTAGTTGATTCGTTCTGCCAGGCGATCGCCTACACGCAAGGCATAGCCATAATTGTCAGTGTGGGATTAACTCCAGAATTAGAAGGGAAAAAGCTGCCATCCACAACGTAGAGATTATCCACATCGTGGCTACGACAATCTAGATCGAGTACCGAAGTTTTCGGATCGCTGCCAAAACGGCAAGTACCGCATTGATGGGCTACAGCTTGCAACGGTATGGTGTTGCGGCAATAAAGACTAAATGGAATTACATGTTTGGCAGTGCCCTCGATGGATTTGAGTACTGAGGTCCAGCGATGCACCAAACGCTCGGCGGCTTCTGTGTTGTTGATGGTGTAATCTAGATGTATCTTGTCTCCAACAACACGCACGCAATTGTTAGGATCGGGTAAGTCCTCCGTTTGCAACCACCACCCTACCGAGCCTTCGGCAATTAGGTGTAACTCTTGACCGGGAATTAATTTGACCTACGGAGCCAACAATGGCGGCGCTTCCGCTGGAATCATATCTGCCAAAACATTGCCGGTGTTTTGCACCATTCCCATGGGGTAGGGAAAATCTGGTTCGCCCCAGTAAAAGTCATTCACGGCAATTGTTTTTTGAAAGTTTGCCGTGTTGGGTTCCATGTGGATGGACAATAGGGCGATCGCTTGATGTTTCATAAAATTGCGTTCCACTAAATCGGAACTATTTGCCAGTCCCTTGGGGTGCTTGTTGTTAGCCGAGCGCAGCAATAAAGCTGCAGAATTAATAGCTCCACAGCTAACGACCACGATATCAGCACCAAAGTCATGTCTTTCGCCATTCACCTTTGTTTGAGCTGCAATCACTTCTCGTTCAGAGGCGCTGGTATGTAGCTTCAGAACTTGAGCATTGGTCAGCAACGTTACATTAGGGTATACTGCGCAAGTAGGCCGAATGGCGTTCACTTCCGCATCAGCTTTGCCATGAACAAGACAAGAATAGCCGTCGAAAGTATCGCAGCGAATGCAGGGACTATTAGCGCGATCGCTCTCGTTTAATTTTATTCCCAAGGGCAGATGAAACGGATAGTAGCCTAGCTTGCTGATACCAGAGACAATAACTTCCATATCTGGCTCGTGGCTCACCGGCGGATGGGGGTACGGCTGGCTGCAAGGCGGTTCGATCGGGTCTGCACCTCGCTCTCCGTGCACCTCGTACAGTTTTTCTGCCTGGGTATAATAAGGAAAGCGTCTCAACAGTCCAAATGACTTGGTAGTCAAAAATGATGGTACTATCTGGTTTACCGATCCACCTTATGGTCTAACTCAACCAAATCAAGGATACGGCGGACAACAAGAACAACCCGGTTGTTTTGTGTATCGTTTTGATCCCGCAACTGACGAAATTGACGTCGCGATCGCAGATATGATGCGCCCCAACGGACTTGCCTTTAGCCCGGACGAACGTCTGTTGTACGTATCGGACACCGCTGCTTTCGATATTCCTGGAGGACCCCACCACATCTATCTGCGTCTGCGAAATCGCAAATGGTCGTTACGCACGCAACAAAAGAGTATTTGCAGTCATTGACCCAGGACAACCAGACCGACTGCGCACAGATGGCGTGCTGGTATACGCTCCTGACGGTACCCGCTTGGGAAAAATTCTCATTCCAGAAGCATGCTCGAATCTTACCTTCGGTGGACCGAAACGCGATCGCCTTTGGATAACAGCAGGTCACTCTTTATACGCTATCAACCTCAACACCTGTGGTACGCAGCAATGATTTATAAATTTTTGCTTGGTATTGCCATCGCCTTTTTATTAGCTTCTTTTTATTTCCCCAAAATAGATCCAAGCTTATTGAGCTGCGTGAGTACCGTTTTTCCTGATGGCATCCAAGGCTGGGTACTTTTATTGCTTACAACCAGTGCAGGAGTATTATTTGTCCTCCACGGCTATCCCAAGATCACCCAGACGCGACGGTGGGCTGGATCTTTAAAGATGCCCGTGTTTCTATGCTTTCTGAGTTCAGCTTTGGAAATGAACAACAACTTTATCGCTTAATTTCCAACTTGATAGTAAATGCTATTCAAGCTACTCCCCTCCAAGGGAAAGTCTCGGTTTCCCTCGAAATAAGCGATCGCCGCTACGTCCTCATTCACGTACAAGACACAGGCGTTGGTATTGCCAAACAACATCAAAATCGTATCTTTGACCGCTTCTATAGAGTCAGTGAAGATCGTTCTCGTACCTCTGGAGGTTCAGGATTGGGATTGGCAATTGCACAGGCGATCGCTAACGCCTATAAAGGTAGCATTCAGCTGCAAAGCCAACCAGGTTGCGGCAGTGTATTTACTGTGCGGTTACCTTTGCAACGTTGAACACAATTTTTCATCTAGCCTGAAAGCAGTTTTTTAACAACTTTATTTATTTCTACCAAGCTTCTCCCTTGTGAGAATAAAGGACATATGTAGATTTTTAGTCAAGCTCGACATATTTTCTTCATAATAATTACAAATACATTTGATAAGATTCCATCGGATAATTACAATCCATTCAATCTTGACGATACCAATCAACACTATTACCCAATATCAGGCGTTTTTTCGTAAAATTGACTGACATTTTTTTTGGTGAATTAAAAATAATAGCTTTTCACAATAACTTGGCCAAAATCTAGCACTTTATTAAGATGATTTCTATTAAACACTCATCATTTTATCCAGTAGTGCAATTATCAATGCCATACCTAAAATTACTCAATCTTCAGCTATCAATGCAAAATTATTAATTGAGCAAAATCCTCGAGAAAAAAATATAATCTAATTAAAATTATTATGCATTAGACACTAAATTACTATTAGTTAATTCCTGATTAATTACTAGTTAATCTCCGATTAAATTATTGACAAATGCAAGTATAAAGCTTGAGAATTAAATAACTGAAAACTAGTATAAAAATCAAAAATGTGACGATTTTAGAATTTTCCTTATTAGTTTGGCTCGGCTCCTTACTCGCAGGTTTTCTGGGTTCTCTAACGGGACTAGGGGGCGGAGTGGTGATTGTACCTTTATTAACTTTGATCTTCAAAGTAGATATCCGTTACGCCATAGGCGCTTCATTAGTATCTGTAATAGCTACATCTAGCGGTGCAGCATCTGCTTACGTCAAAGAAGGCTATACTAATTTGCGCTTGGGGATGTTTTTAGAGGTAGCAACAACCTTTGGTGCTATAGTGGGGGCTATTGTAGCAGGAATAGTTTCCCCCAGAGCGATCGCTATAGTCTTCGGTTTAGTTTTACTTTACAGCGCCTACCTATCGCGTCAATCTCATGTAGAACAGCTTGAAAGCCAGCCAGCAGATCCTTTAGCAACTTTTCTCAAACTCAATAGCAGTTACCCTACACCAGATGGACAAAAATTTTACAATGTCCGCGCCGTACCGATAGGATTTGGATTGATGTTTGTCGCTGGGGTACTTTCAGGGTTGCTGGGTATTGGTTCAGGAGCAGTGAAAGTTCTGGCAATGGATCGAGCTATGCAGATTCCATTCAAAGTTTCTACTACCACTAGCAATTTTATGATTGGCGTGACAGCAGCAGCATCTGCTGGAGTCTACCTTCGACGGGGTTATATCGATCCGGGGTTAGCAATGCCAGTAATGTTAGGGGTACTGCTCGGTGCTTTTTTAGGGGCAAAAGTCTTGGTAAGAGCCAAAGTAGGACTGTTGCGCAATATTTTCAGTCTGGTGATTTTAGGACTTGCTGTAGAAATGATCTACAAAGGTTTAACCGGAGGGATTTAAAATGTCTTAACCTCACCGGGGATGGAGCGAGCATCAAGTTGAGCAGTTCGTTGGCAACCTTCTTAGATACGGAGTGATAATTGCTACAAGTGTTGTTTTCGTCGGGGGAATTTTATATTTAATTCGATATGGAAACAACCCTGCTAATTACGAATTTTTTCGGGGAGAACCTGCAGATTTTAGCTCTTTAGAAGGAGTAGGCACAGCAGTTTTATCAGGTCGGCGTCGTGGTATCATTCAATTTGGATTGCTGTTATTAATTGCCACACCGATCGCGCGAGTGGTGTTTTCTCTATTTGCCTTTGTACGGCAAAGAGATTGGACTTACATAATTATAACTTTGATTGTACTTATAAGCTTAATTTACAGCCTGGTTGGAGAAAATTCCTAGAAAGTCTCACAGTATCCCAAAAGCGATCGCCGATCAATACATTTTCAAAGGAAATTTCTAGAATAATTGCAAAAAGCTATATTTTATGTCAAATAACTCTTCTTCCAAACCAACTATTAGCTACTGGCATGTTTGGACTGACCATAATGGTGTCAGTCACCAGTCCCGTTGTCAAATAGAGGACTTTATCCAAAAAGGTATAGCTCCAGATACCTCGCCTCAGTGGCTTTCGCGACTAAAGCAGTCTGGTGCCACAATTACCTTTACTGCACTACCGGTGGAATGGGTTGGAAACTGCTATGAAAATCCGAGACCGCAATGGATCGTTAGCTTGTCGGGATGTTGGTTCGTAAAGACCATGGACGGTCACCAAGTGGAGATGGGAGCGGGCGAAATTTCCTTTGGAGAAGACCAAGGTACCAAAGCTGACGTACAAGGTCGCAAAGGGCACCTGTCTGGGACAGTAGGAGATGTACCGGCTGTTTTAATTTTAGTGCAGCTCGAACAAACTCCGAGTGTAGGGCAAGCTTGTCAATTTAAATAAGCTTTTTTACTTTGCGATCGCAACTTCCTAAATCTAAATCTTATAAGACATGATAAAACTCGAATAAATCAAAACATGCCTAGGATGACCATTGACCAGTTACAGATTTTCTTGGCGGTAGCGCAGCACATGCATTTTACTCGCGCTGCTGAGGCGCTGTACATCACCCAACCTTCCGTCAGTGCAGCCATCCAAAGCCTTGAAGAACAGTATGGAGTCAAACTGTTCAATCGAGTTGGTCGTCGCATCGAGCTAACGCTTGCTGGCAAAATACTACAAGTGGAAGCGCAAAAAATTTTGACTCAAGTTGAGTTAACAGAGCGAGGACTGCAAGAACTAAACGACCTAAAGCGAGGTGAGCTGAAGTTAGGCGCAAGTCAAACCGTAGGTAACTACTGGCTTCCTCAATTTATTAGCACTTTTAAACAAAAGTATCCTAATATCCACATAGATTGTACATTAGGTAACACCGCAGAAATTAGCGAAGGAACCGTTGCGGGATTATTTGACCTCGGTTTAGTAGAAGGAGAAGTTGAACAATCTATTTTAGCTACCTTAGAAAAAAAAATTGTAGGTGGAGACTGTCTGCAAATCGTTGTTGGTCAATCTCATCCCTGGTTTGAGAAAATGACAGTTGAAGTTAGGCAGTTAACAACTACTCCTTGGATAATGCGCGAAAAAGGTTCAGGAACTCGTCAGCAGTTTGAACAGGTACTAAGACAATGGGGTATTGAACCAACGCAGTTAAAAGTGATCTTGGAAATGAAAAGCGGTGAGATGGTAAAAGCTGCGGTTGAAAGTGGGGTAGCAGCTGCAGCAATTTCTAACCTGATCGTTACAAAAGAACTACGCCTGGATTTACTTCGTTGCGTTCAAGTTACGAATACCGCTAGCAACACCAATGGTACCGATCCACTCTCGCGACCCTTCTTTTTATTGAAACATCGCGATCGCTTTCAAACCCGCATCTGCCAAGTGTTTGAGCAATTACTAGTATCGGCTGGTTCTGAGCAATAATTAATTGCCATACTTGAGCAAGACGCACACAAATAACTGATTAGTAGTAAGCACAAAGCGTGCTTGCTGATGCAGGTACTAAAGTCCTCACTACTAACCGAATTAAAATGCTAACCTTCAGAGGTATTTTTGGTTTTATGTAGAGTTTCGCCAAATACAATGCATGGGGTTGTTAAACCATAGTGGTGGAGATTCTCTTCGCAACAATGCAATAGCTGGACTAGTTTTACTTTCAAGGCTTGCAATTGAGAGATTTGTTGTTGAATTTGATCAACTTTCACAGCTAATCGTCGATAAACTTCTCTACAGCCAAGGGTTTGACTTTCTTGAAGCGACAAAATCTCCTTAATTTCATCTAGGTTCAACCCTAAAGTCTTGGCTTGATGAATAAAAAACAGCCGTTCTATATCCTGTTCATCAAATAGACGATATCCTGACCGGGTACGTTTTGGCTTGGGAATTAAACCAATACGTTCATAGAAATAAATGGTTTGGGGATTAACACCAAGCTTTCGAGATAACTCGCCAATTCGTAGCATCATCAACTTAAGGAACTTTATCACTCTGCCAATACCCACGATAAAGCTTATACCTATGTATAAGATCAAGGGTTTCTAGCGAAATTTTAAATTTCTCTAATTTGCAATTAGCGATTATTGGTTTATATCGTTAAATTTCTCACTATTTCTTGTAAAAATGAGATACATTCAATTCTATTTTCCCTTTGCCATACCAGGAGTGATTATCAAAAATGGCAATTCATCTACAGCAGGCCTTGGAAGTTGGCAAATATTTGGTTGCTCAGCGTTTGAAAGGACGCAAGCGCTTTCCTTTGGTCTTGATGTTGGAACCTTTGTTTCGTTGTAATCTTGCCTGTTCTGGTTGCGGTAAAATTCAGCATCCAGCAGACATACTGAAAAAACATCTCACTCCCGAACAATGCTTTGCAGCAGTGGAAGAGTGTGGAGCTCCCATAGTTTCTATTCCTGGAGGGGAACCTCTGTTGCATCCCCAAATTGATGAAATTGTCCGGGGATTGATTGCTCGCAAGAAGTTTGTCTATCTGTGCACCAATGGCTTGTTGTTGGAAAAAAGTCTCGATAAATTTCAACCATCTTCTTACTTAACGTTTAGCGTTCATCTTGATGGAATGCGGGATTGGCACGACAAATGCGTGGCTCGCAAAGGAGTTTTTGATATTGCCGTGCAAGCTATACGCGCTGCTAAAGCTAAGGGATTTCGCGTTACTACTAACACTACTATTTTTGAAGGTGTCGATCCCAAACAAATGCAGGAGTTTTTTGACTTTTTGAGTACGCTTGGTGTTGATGGCATGATGATCTCCCCTGGCTATAGCTACGAACTAGCACCAGATCAAGAGCATTTTTTAAAGCGGGAACAAACGCGTGCCTTGTTTAGGGAAATTTTAGCTCCCTACAAAGCTGGTAGCAAAAATTGGAACTTCAATCACAATCCCCTCTTTTTAGACTTTCTTACTGGTGAAAAAGATTACGAATGTACACCTTGGGGTAGTCCTAGCTATAGCGTCCTTGGTTGGCAAAAACCTTGTTATCTTCTCAATGAAGGACATTATGCCACTTTCCAAGAACTAATGGAAAAAACTGACTGGAGTAAATACGGACGAGCTAGCGGTAATCCCAAGTGTGTAGATTGCATGGTTCACTGCGGTTACGAACCGACTGCAGCTATGGATGCAATGCAACCAGCTAACGTTGGGCGATCGGTGATGACTTTGTTGGGTATAGGCAATTAGTTCGTAGCGAGTTTGAGGAGCTATGAGTTGCCCTAGCTTTCTAACTGAAAGTTGCTAGGGATAAATGGCCCTCAAGCTTATCAAGCAGATGGCGAGTTTAAAGAGGTAGTGTGGTAAAGGACTATTACTTGTGCAGGAATTTTCGATTGAATAACATCAACCTTATAACAGCGGGTGCGATCTCTACGAGAAGCCGCGCTGAGCGCGTCTACGCACTTATCTAACTAAAGGGTGCATCAGATAACCGTTCTTATGCTTTTAACTTGCTTTTGGCGCCAGCAGCGTAGCAGTTAGAATATTTCTCTAGGTGATATGTAGTGATAAATGAAGCCATAAATCGCTACAGCTAGCTGCAAAAAAGGTTACACTGAAGTCTGAGCTGGGAAGCTATTGCTCTTTTGGCTTATTCTATAATTAATAAACCGTTCGATTGCTCTTAATTTTGTACAGCTTATGAACCCTGCCCTGACTAGAATTGGCGCTCAGATGTCTAACTTAACGGGCGTCAGAGCAATAATGAAAGATATTATTGAAACATTGCGAGCAGGTGCAGGAAAGGAATTTATTAATTTGAGTGCTGGTAACCCTCTTATTCTACCAGAAGTAGAACAGTTGTGGCGAGATTGTACAGCACAGTTGCTAGCTAGTTCAGAATACGGTGAAGTGGTTTGTCGCTATGGTTCCAGTCAAGGTTACGCGCCATTAATTGAAGCGATCGCTGATGATTTTAACAAACGCTATGGTTTAAAGTTGAGCGATCGCAATATCTTGATTACTCCTGGTAGTCAAAGTCTCTACTTTTACGCAGCTAATGCTTTTGGTGGTTATACACAAAGCGGTCAGCTCAAAGAAATTGTTTTGCCTCTGAGCCCGGATTATACTGGTTATGGTGGTGTTTGTTTATTTCCGGAAGCTTTAATTGCTTATAAACCCAAGCTAGATATTGACTTTACTGCTCATAGATTTAAATATCGTCCTGATTTTAACCAGCTATCTATCACCGAAAATACGGGTTGCATAATCTTTTCTCGTCCGAGTAATCCTACGGGTAACGTTTTCCATGAAGAGGAAGTGAAAAAAATCGCTGCCTTGGCAGCAAATTACGGTGTACCAGTATTAATAGACTCTGCCTATGCACCTCCTTTTCCTGCATTAAATTTTACTGAAATGATGCCTGTGTTCGGGGATAATATTATCCACTGCATGAGTTTGTCGAAGGTGGGGTTACCAGGGGAACGCATTGGTATTGCCATTGGTAATGAAAAGTTAATTAATACCTTAGAGTGCTTCCAGACAAATTTGTGCATTCATCCTTCCCGGTATGGACAAGCGATCGCTGCTCGGGCGATCAACTCCGGCGCGTTAGTAGAGATTTCCCAAAAGGTAATCCGTTCCTTCTACCAAAAGAAATTCAAGATTTTAGAAAGCACTTTAGATGCAGCAATGCCTAAAAATCTACCTTGGTTTTTACATCGGGGTGAAGGAGCGATTTTTGCTTGGTTGTGGTTGCAAGATTTACCCGTTACTGATTGGGAATTTTACCAGAAACTCAAACAGGTAGGTGTGATTGTCGTTCCTGGTAGTACTTTTTTCCCGGGTTTGCGGGATAAATGGGATCACAAACACCAATGTTTGCGGATTAGCCTTACCGCTAGTGATGAGGAAATAGTCATTGCTATGCAACGCTTGGCAAAAGTAGCAGAGGAAGTTTATCTGCAGGCTATCACTGTGAGTGTATGAGTTCCAGGTCAGACGAATGGGATGGGATGGTTGCAAGACGTAATAACAAGATGAATCAAAAAACAAGCAACAGGCAAAAAAAGCCAGAAAGGGAAACTAAAAAAAGGGAAAATCCCCTATCTTTTTCCTCTCCTCCCGATTTAGATGGTTGGTTAGTTATTGGTACAATTGTAGCACCTCAAGGATTGCATGGAGAAGTGCGAGTTTATTCAGACTCCGATTTCCCCGAACGCTTTCAAACACCAGGAAAACGCTGGCTATTGCGCGCTGGAGAAAGCGAGCCTCAAGCAGTAGAATTACTGCAAGGACGTTATTTGGAAGGTAAGAATTTATACATTATTCGCCTGGCAGGAGTGGAAAATCGCAATCAAGCAGAGGAATTGCGCGGTTGTAAGTTATTAGTTCCAGAAAGCGATCGCCCACAATTAGCAGAAGATGAATATCACATTCTGGATTTAATTGGTTTGTCGGTCATTACCCAAGAAACGCAACAAGAGCTTGGTGAGGTAGTAGACGTTGTCTTTGCTGGTAATAATGAATTACTGGAGGTAAAATTGCACTGTCAACCACAGCAAGCTCAAAAAACAGTTTTGATTCCTTTTGTCAAAGCGATCGTGCCAGTAGTAGACTTAGAAACCGGTCGCGTAGAAATTACTCCTCCTGAAGGACTGCTAGAAATCAATAACTAAGTTTTTATAAAAGCGGTTAAGACAGTTTCTCTCAGGATGAGACTGTAAAGTGTTTGTCACTAAGTATGTATAGTTTTGCTAGGAAAAATTGGTGTAATTGCTACAGAAATTATTGTTAAATCATCCCGGGCAAGACTGAATTCCTCTGGTCTTTGCAACTAAAATAACGCAGGTAACACTTCTATCTTAAGACATATTTTCTAGCTTTAAATTATTAGAAATACTTACGGATTTAATAAAATTTGGCAGGGAAGTATAACTAAAAATATTGTTAAAAATTATCAACAATAAATACTGAATTTGCTAACCTCTCAGAAGAGTTATTGTTAATTTTGGGCAAATAACCCCTTGCCTTTGCCAGGCATTTTGCTTGACTTGTGGTGAAGACAAGAAAATTACTATCATGGAGTTTGGATATGACTTTGGCAAGCCCTCCCCAAACAAAGCCTCTATCGGATGAAGAATTGCGAAAAATAAATGCCTACTGGCGTGCAGCTAACTATTTAACTGTCGGGCAAATATATCTACTTGACAATCCTCTTTTAAAAGAACCGCTAAAAATAGAACATATCAAACCCAGACTTTTGGGTCACTGGGGAACAACGCCAGGTCTGAATTTTATCTACGTCCATCTGAATCGGGTTGTGAAGAAATATGACCTGAACACTATTTTGATAGTTGGTCCTGGTCACGGCGGTCCTGGCATTGTTGCTAACACATACCTAGAGGGAACTTACAGCGAGTACTATTCAGATATTTCCCAGGATGAAGAAGGAATGAAGCGACTGTTCAAGCAGTTTTCTTTTCCTGGTGGTATTGGTAGTCATTGCACTCCTGAGGTTCCCGGTTCTATTCACGAAGGTGGTGAGCTTGGTTATTCCTTATCTCATGCGTATGGTGCAGCCTTTGACAATCCAGATTTAATTGTTACTTGTGTAGTTGGCGATGGGGAAGCTGAAACCGGTCCTTTGGCTACTAGCTGGCATTCTAACAAGTTTCTCAATCCAGTGCGTGACGGTGCGGTGATTCCGATTCTGCATCTCAATGGTTATAAAATCGCAAACCCGACTATTCTAGCACGAGTAAGCCGGGAAGAATTGCAAAGTTTGCTTGTCGGCTACGGTTACAAACCCTATTACGTCGAGGGTTCCGAACCAGAAGCCATGCATCAATTAATGGCAGCAACATTGGATACAATCATCGCAGAAATCAGGGATATTCAACAAGAAGCTCGCAGTCGTGGGTTGAGCAAGCGTCCCCAATGGCCGGCGATCGTTTTGAAAACTCCCAAAGGTTGGACTGGGCCAAAAGAAGTAGATGGACAAAAAACAGAGGATTATTGGCGATCGCACCAAGTTCCCCTAGGAGAATTAGCTAATAAACCAGAACACCTCAAAATTCTAGAAAAATGGATGAAGAGTTACAAACCAGAAGAACTCTTCGACGAAAAAGGAAAGCTCAGACCAGAATTAGCAGAACTTCCTCCCCAAGGACAGCGGCGCATCAGTGCTAACCCTCACGCTAACGGCGGTCTTTTGTTGCGAGACCTAAAGCTGCCCAATTTTCGAGATTATAAGGTGGATGTTTCCGAACCGGGTAAAACTGTTGCCGAAGCAACAAAAGTGATGGGAAAGTTTCTGCGAGATGTAGTGAAACTCAATCAGGAAAATCGCAATTTCCGCATCTTTGGTCCAGACGAAACGAAATCAAATCGCTTAGATCCTGTATTTGAAGCTACAGACAGAACTTGGGTTGCGGAAATTCTTCCGGAAGATGAAAACTTATCTGCTGAAGGTCGAGTAATGGAAATTCTCAGCGAGCATACCTGTCAGGGTTGGCTAGAAGGTTATCTTCTTACCGGTCGTCACGGGCTATTTTCTTGCTACGAAGCCTTCATCCACATTGTGGACTCGATGTTCAACCAGCATGCAAAGTGGTTGGAGACCAGCAAGCGCATTCCCTGGCGCCGACCTATTGCTTCCCTAAATTACCTGCTTACTTCCCACGTGTGGCGACAAGACCACAATGGCTTCTCCCACCAAGATCCCGGTTTCATCGATATTGTGGTCAATAAAAAAGCAGGAGTAATTCGGGTATATCTACCCCCCGATGCAAATACTTTGCTGTCGGTAACCGACCATTGTTTGCGCAGTCGCGATTATGTTAACGTGATTATCGCTGGCAAGCAACCTGCTTTGCAGTACCTGGATATGGAAAAGGCGATCCAGCATTGCACCAAGGGAGTGGGAATTTGGGAATGGGCCAGCAACGACCAAGGTAGCGAACCTGACGTGGTCATGGCTTGCGCTGGAGATATTCCGACTTTGGAAACTTTGGCAGCAGTAGACATTATGCGGCAAAATTTTCCCGAACTGAAGGTGCGGGTAGTGAACGTGGTAGATTTGATGGTATTGCAACCGCCAACCGAACATCCTCACGGTTTAAGCGATAAAGACTTTGATAGTATTTTTACTACTGACAAACCAATTATTTTCGCCTTTCACGGCTATCCCTGGTTGATTCACCGTCTGACTTACCGCCGTACCAATCACAAGAATTTGCACGTGCGAGGCTACAAAGAAGAGGGAACTACAACTACCCCCTTTGACATGGTAGTTAGGAACGACCTAGACCGCTTTCATTTAGTTAATGACGTGATAGACCGAGTTCCGAAGTTGGGTTACAGGGCCGCTTACGTCAAGCAGATGCTCTACGATCGCCTGATCGAACACAAGCACTACATTACCAAATACGGCGAGGATATGCCAGAAATTCGCGATTGGATGTGGCCGTACTAATACACAAGTAAATTGCCAGCAATTATTAAAAGATGCCAATTAAATTCCTTTTTGCTGACCAAGGCTGTCAGGATCGGACTAAGGCAGACTTTTTGCCGTCACTAAAGCCAATTACTACCCTGCTCGATAGCAGCGTCAAGGGGAGGAAAATAAGATTTGGTAGAGTTTTAGCAATGAGGAGATGAGAACTTGGCTAAGAAGAAGTTGAAAGTAGGTATTAACGGATTTGGCCGGATCGGGCGTTTGGTGCTGCGCGCCGCTATCAACAATCCCAACATCGAATTTGTAGGAATTAATGACCTGGTACCGCCAGACAACCTTGCTTACTTATTAAAATATGACTCTACCCATGGCACCTATAAAGGTCAGGTGGAGGCAAAAGAAGACGGTATGGTGGTTGATGGGCAGTTTATACCTTGCGTATCAATCCGTAATCCGGCAGAGTTACCTTGGGGAAAATTAGGTGCAGATTATGTAGTGGAATCGACAGGATTGTTTACGGATTTTGACGGAGCGGCAAATCACTTAAAAGCAGGAGCAAAACGCGTGATAGTTTCTGCCCCCACTAAGGATCCCGAGCGCGTGAAAACTTTGTTAGTAGGTGTCAACCATCACCTTTTCGATCCGAAGAAAGATACTATTGTTTCTAATGCAAGCTGTACTACCAACTGTCTTGCTCCCATCGCCAAGGTTATCAATGATAACTTTGGCTTGACCGAAGGGTTAATGACAACAGTTCACGCCATGACCGCTACCCAACCGACTGTAGATGGTCCATCTAAAAAAGATTGGCGTGGTGGTCGGGGTGCAGCACAGAATATTATTCCTTCCTCGACCGGAGCAGCAAAAGCAGTAGCCCTGGTATTACCAGAATTGAAAGGTAAGTTAACCGGTATGGCATTTCGGGTTCCCACTCCAGATGTTTCGGTTGTTGATTTAACTTTTAAAACAGCTAAAGCTACTAGCTACAAAGAAATCTGCGCTGCGATGAAGCAGGCTGCAGAAGGAGAATTAAAAGGTATTTTGGGATACACGGATGAGGAGGTAGTGTCTACAGATTTTCAGGGCGATCCTCGCTCTAGTATCTTTGATGCTGGTGCAGGTATTGAACTGAACTCTAACTTTTTCAAGGTCGTGGCGTGGTATGACAACGAATGGGGCTATGCTAATCGCATAGTTGACTTGATGCTGTCCATGGCTAACAAGGAAGGACTCCTTGTCGAGCAAGCTGCTGTGGCCGCTGTTTAATGAGAAATCTTCATGGCAAATTCTGCACCCACAGCGGGTGCAGAGGCGCGGCAGCATTTTCACTGAGATGTTTTTATAACCAATAAAATAAGTAAAAATATTGAAGCAAGAGAAAAAGGGTGAAATGATTTCACAAAATTGCAGGCGATCGCACAACCAATAAGCCGAGAAACTGCCTAGAATAGGTCTGGAGGGGAATGGCAACTTGACCGAAAAAATTTAATGTGTAATTGGTAACTATTTACTCATTACTAACAGCTAGATGGTATCGGTCCGGAACTAATAAAATTCAAGAGGTCAAAAATGTCGAAGAATTTACTGGAACAATTGCGGGAAATGACCGTTGTAGTTGCAGATACGGGAGACATCAAGGCAATTGAAAAATTCAAACCCCAAGACGCAACTACCAATCCCTCCTTAATTACCGCTGCAGCCCAAATGCCAGAATATCAAGAAATTGTCACTGAGACTTTACTGCAAGCCAAAAAAGATGCTCCTTCGGATGCAACCCAAGCGCAGATAGTTTCTGTGGCGTTTGAACGTCTGGCGGTAGCCTTTGGATTGAAAATTTTAGAGATTATTCCTGGAAGAGTTTCTACAGAAGTAGATGCGCGTTTGTCCTACGATATAGAAGGAACTGTTGCCAAAGCACAACAGTTAATCAGTCAATACGAAGCTGCGGGAGTTTCGCGCGATCGCGTTTTGATCAAAATCGCCTCTACCTGGGAAGGTATTCGCGCTGCGGAAAAATTGGAAAAGCAAGGAATTCACTGCAACTTAACTTTGTTGTTTGGCTTACATCAAGCGATCGCTGCTGCAGAAGCGAAAGTAACTTTAATTTCTCCCTTCGTGGGACGGATTCTCGACTGGTATAAAAAAGAAACGGGACGCGATTATTCTCCCGCGGAAGATCCAGGAGTTATATCTGTAACCAATATCTACAATTACTACAAAAAATTCGGCTATCAAACCGAAGTCATGGGAGCTAGTTTCCGTAATATCGGTGAAATTATCGAATTAGCTGGTTGCGATTTATTAACAATTTCGCCAACACTGTTGGGTGAATTGCAAGCAACCATAGGAGAACTACCTCGCAAGCTCGATCCTGCAAAAGCAGCAAGCATGGAAATTGAAAAAATTACCATGGACAAAGCTACCTTTGACAAGATGCTCAAAAGCGATCGCATGGCCACAGAAAAACTGGACGAAGGTATCAAAGGTTTTACTAAGGCGCTGGAAAACTTAGAGCAACTATTGACGCAACGACTGAGAGAATTAGAAGCTAAAGTTACTGTTTAACGCTTAGCAAACTCCCTAGCCGTACAAACAAGTAAGCGCTGGGGAGACTTATTCCCAATTGACTAGCGAGATTTTAGTTCGGCGATCGCTCCTTTGGTCATGGCAGCAATTGCTTGATCGGTGGCTTTTGGTAAATGATAATATTTACCTCCAGCTGCTTTCGCTATCTCCTTGGCAAACCCTGTAGAAACAAATTTACTTTCGGTATCAATTACCAACAATTGCATTCCTAAAGCACGAATTTTAGCAGCAATATCCAATAACTCGGCTTTAATATCTGGTTTTTCCCCTGGTTGTTGCGGTTCGCCCAGAGAACGAGATAGAGGAATGTTACCGCGTCCGTCGGTGATAGCTACAATTACCACCTGGCCTATATCTCCACTTATTTGAGCATTTAACCCCACGCGTACGGCTTGGGTCAAGCCATGGGCTAGGGGTGAACCTCCACCGCAGGGTAATCTTTCCAAACGATTGCGCGCCAAGGCGATGGAACGTGTTGGCGGTAATAACACTTCTGCTTGTTCTCCCCGAAAGGGAATCAATGCTACCTGGTCCCGATTTTGATACGCTTCGGTCAATAGCTGCATAACCGCGCCTTTTGCTGATTGCATTCTGTTCAATGCCATAGAACCAGAAGCATCTACTACAAAGACTACTAACGCTCCAGCTTTGCGTGCTAAGCGTTTGGAACGGATATCCGTGGGTTCGATAATAACTTTTTTACCTGGATGTCTTTGCCGTCGTGCTTTTTGATACGGTGCAGCGGCTCTCAGGGTAGCGTCTACGGCAATGCGGCGCACTTTCCCTTTAGGTAACATCGGCTTGACGTAACGCCCCCGGTCTTCTGAAAAGATTAAACTGCGGCTGCCGGATTTGCCTTGACGCTTTGCCATCTGAGCAAAATAAAGTACGCTAGGGTCAAGGATAACACCTTCTGGAGCGAAGATAAATTCTTCTGGAATGGCGGGGGGTTCCTGTTGTTGTTTCTCTTGCTCTTGCTGTTGTTGCTGCTGATTTTGCTCTTCGGGTTGTTGTTGTTGCGGTGGAGGGGGAGGTGGTGGTTGTTCGGGTGGAGGTGTTTCTACCACCGTTGCTCTTGGTACTATGACAAATTCCACAGCTCGGCGCAAATCCTCAGCATTAACTTGCGTGCGTCCATCTAAAGCTGCAGAAGCTTTAGCCACTCGTACGGCGAATAATTCCGCCCGATGTCCCTGGACTTGACCGCGAATAGCTTCCTCTACCAGGTAAGTAATTTGTTCGCGGCTAATGCGAACATCTTTTAGCCATTCCCTTGCAAAGACGATTTGAGTTTTGAGCTCGTCGATATCTTGGCTGTATTGTTGGAGAAATTCTTGGGGAGATCGGGAATAGGCGATCGCTGCTTCAACAGCTTGAACTCTTTGATCTAAACTATAAACACAATCTGCAGAAAGAATAATGGCAATTCTGTCGAGCAAATGCTCTCTTAATGCTCCTTCTTCTGGATTGTAGGTAGCGATGAATAAAGGTTTGCAGGGATGTTGAAAACTAATTCCCTCACGTTCGATTTGGTTGCGTCCTTCTGATAATACTGTTAAAAGTTGGTTGCTAATTTGATCGTCCAATAAATTGATTTCATCTACATAAAGGACGCCCCGGTGAGCAGCAGCAAGCAAGCCAGGTTGAAAAACCGTTTCTCCCTTTTTTAGCGACTGTTCTACATCTATTGAGCCTAAAAGTCGGTCTTCTGTAACTCCCAGGGGAATCTGAACAAAGGGTGCCGGTACTATTTGTGTTTCGACTTCCCTTTGTTTGTCTTCTTTGGCAGCGAACTCTAATAGCAGTTTATCATCCCATTCTTCCGGATGCTGGGGATCGCAGTTGCTAATGGAACCTTTCACAACTTCAATTGGTGGTAGAAGGGCGTGAATTGCACGCGCCATCACAGACTTGGCTGTACCGCGACGCCCGGCGATCGCTACTCCCCCCAATCCCGGATCGACTGCTGCTAATAACAATGCTAATTTTATCGCTTCTTGACCAACGACAGCGGTTAAGGGAAAGGCGGTTGTACTCGGGGATATAGTAGGCGCAGGCATAAGTTCCATAACAATTTATCTAGGTTTTTAGCTTATCAATTTCTGTCCCCAGATGCAGCAGGAGCAGTAGAATTTTAGTCAAGTCTATTGATTTGGCAGAGTTTTTCGACCACAACCACGACAACAAGGTAATTTTGGGAAAAATTATTCTTATTCATATTCTGGTAGTAATTACTTCCTACTTAACAATTGTCAGTCAATTGTCTTACTGCAATAATCAACGTTTGCCATATTTAAGTGTTAATTAAAGTTGGTTATTTTCCCAAAGCAAGGATTGTTACAATTTCTGTGATTTCTATTGACAAAATACTTTCTTCTGTGCAATTTTTGTTTAAAAAAGCAAAGCATTACTACTATTTTTCTCGAGTTGATAATTTCTTATTTTCTGCCTGGAAACAAAAACTTTTCCCGAAAAAATATCTTCGGACAAATTGTGAATTTTTGGTGCTGCAACAAAACAGTTGCCAAGAGTAATAACCTCCATATATTTTCAAGCATGCCACAAATTTCCGAAATTTATTGAGAAATTTTGCTGTTCGCGAAGCGTACCAGATGGCATTGCATTTTCCCGTGACTAAAGCGGAATGAGAAATTTGTATATTTGGGGACAATTACCTTTCCAACTGCAAAATGCATAAACTTCTGATATTTCATGACGACAAACTTCTGCGTACTGCACTCACCCACCGTTCCTACGTTCATGAAAATCCAGAAGTAGGAGAACACAACGAACGCTTGGAGTTTTTGGGTGACGCGGTATTAAATTTTTTGAGTGGAGAGTATCTTTATCGCCGTTTTCCAACCAAAGGAGAAGATGAATTAACTCGCAGGCGATCGGCGTTGGTAGATGAGAAACAATTAGCAAAATTTGCTGTAGAGATTGGTTTAGACTCGAGAATGCGATTGGGTAAAGGAGCAATTCGCGATGGAGGTTTGAGCAATCCTAATTTGCTCAGCAGTACTTTTGAAGCAGTTGTGGGCGCTTACTATCTGGACAAAAATTCTAATATAGAGGCTGTTCGCGCCGTTATAGAACCGTTGTTTGATTCTGTTCCGGAGGAGGTATTTGCGCTCCGGGCCGATGTGGACTCGAAAAATCGCTTTCAGGAATGGGTACAACGTCATATTACCCCTACTCCGCCAAGATATGTAACAGAACAAGTAGGTGGTTCTTCCCACGCACCGGAATTCCTAGCTCGAGTAATCGTGGGTGACAAAGTATACGGAGTCGGTAGGGGACGCAGTAAGAAAATTGCCGAGATGGCTGCAGCGGAAGATGCTTTAGCAAGAGTAAAAGAACAATTTTGAGCCACCAGGCTTTATTTTTTGCAGTCAGCAAAATAATGGTGCGGACTGTAACAATTTTGCATTTAGTAATAATTCTACACTACAATTCCATCTCAGTTTTAGCAGGCTGTTAACTTGCAACAATATGTCCTTTCAAGCACCGTTGTTTTTGTTTGTCTTTCTTCCTCTTACCGCTGTGACGGTTTTGATGCTGGGTGGTAAGTGGCGAGGGGGTGCTCTGCTAGCTTGCAGTGCGGTCTTTTATTTTTGGGCAGAACCACGATTTTTTGGGATTGTTCTGGTTTTAGCCATCGCCGATCACCTTTGTTGTCAGCAAATATTTCAGTCCCGAGATCCTCAGCGAGCGCGTATTTATATGGTGCTGGGTGTCATCCTCAATCTGGCAGCACTTTTATACTTTAAATACGTAAATTTTTTCGTAGCAGCTATTAACACAATTTTAGACCGCGTTGGGCTTCCATCCATTTCCTTCCCTGCCGTTGCCTTGCCCGTAGGAATATCATTTATAGTTTTTGAAAAAATTACCTACTTAGTCGATGTTTATCGCGGTTGCGGTCAGCCTGCACCCTCGCTGTTTAGTTATCTACTATACATTCTATTTTTTCCAAAATTACTAGCCGGACCAATTGTTAAGTATCACGAGATCGAAAAACAGTTAAACCATTGCAAAATTTCCAGCGCTGATTTTTTTCAGGGACTGGAGCGTTTTCTCCTTGGATTGATCAAGAAAGTGTTGGTTGCGGATACTTTGGGTGAAGTTGTAGATGAAGCATTTGCAATTCCACCCCAGTATTTGGGATTTGTATCTGCTTGGTTGGGAGTGATTTGCTTTACTTTACAAATTTACTTTGATTTTTCTGCTTACTCGGACATGGCCATTGGTTTAGGTCGCATGTTTGGCTTTAGCTTGCGAGAAAATTTTCACGCACCCTACATTGCCACTAGTTTTACCGATTTTTGGCGGCGCTGGCATATTTCCTTGTCTAGTTGGGTAAAGGAGTATCTCTACATACCTCTTGGGGGTAATCGTCAAGGTCAGCTCAGAACTTATATTAATCTTTGGCTTTGCTTTTTGCTATCGGGTTTATGGCATGGTGCTAGTTGGACGTTTGTTTTGTGGGGAGCATACCATGGATTGTTTCTGACTCTAGACAAGTTGTTTTGGTTAAACGCAAGCAAGCGAGTTCTTCCCATCATCAATATTTTTCTCACACTATTTTTTGTTGCCATCGGTTGGGTATTGTTTCGTGCAGCTTCATTACTACAGTTTGCTGGATTTATAGAAGCGATGTTTACTCCCAGCAAAGGGGGAGCGTTTATTTTTATCACTGCAAATGTATGGATGGCGATCGCCGTTGGTTGCTTTTTGAGTTTTATTCCAGCACTAAAGCAGTTTGATGCGGTTGTAAAGCTGTGGCGTTCCTGGAAAGCAAGTCGTTGGCTGGAAAATTTAGCTCTTAGCAGCTTAGCATTTATTGCCCTTGGCAAAGCTGTTACCGTAACGTTTCAACCTTTTCTTTACTTTCGCTTTTAAGCTAGCAAGGTGCGAGACTAATGATGAAAATACTACAGCGTCTGCCGCTTGCCTTTGTTTTTTTGAGTTTATACCTACCACTAGGTTTGGGTATGGCGACCCTATTAAGCAGCAGATTGAGAACATGGGTGCGATCGCTAGAAGGTCCTCCTTTAGCAGGAATGCGAAACAAAGTTCTCACACCGCAGTTGACGTGGGAAAACTTTATCTCAGGAGTATTTCAAAAGCAAGTCGAACTGTGGCTAAACGAACAAATTCCTCTACGCGCACCAGCGATCCGCGCGATCAATCAACTGTATTACAGTGTATTTGCCAAATCTTACATGGAAGAAGGTTCCATTGTTATTGGTAAGGGCGGACAATTATATGGAAAGCTGTATTTAATGAAATACTGCAACAGTGCGGGTTTAAAATTAATTCAAAATCAGGATGACAAGAAATTAGTCAAAGTCTTCGATCAACCTGCTAATTATAAGGATTTTCAACTTTGGATCGCCGAACTTAAGGAAGTCGCCGATTTTTTTCAAAAACGCGGACAAAAATTCATTTATTTGCTGACACCATCAAAAGCAGCTTACTACCCCGAAGATATTCCTGCGGGATTTGATTGCTCATCTGCGACACCGCGTCTTGAATATCAAATGGCGATCGCTGCTTTACGCCAATCGGGTATCAATTACGTTGATGCTAGCAAGATCGTACTTGATAGCAAGGGAAAATATCCTGTGGAGTTATTTCCACGCACCGGAATTCATTGGACCTCTCTAGCAGCAGCACTAGCTAGTCGCGAACTACTGTTGAGTATCTCCCATAACCTGGGACGTGACTTGCCGGCTATTGAATTTTCCTATACTATCGATAACAATCCCACTGGTAGTGATGTTGATTTACTGGAACTATTAAATCTCTGGCACCCTCACCGAAACTTTCCAGTGGCGAAACTAAAGTTCAAAAAGTTAACTAAACAGCCAATTCGGTTAGCGATCGTCGGAGGTAGCTTTGTCCACCAACTAACCTATGTTCTTGATAATTCCGAATTATTTTGTCAAATAGATCACTACTACTACCTCCACATAGAGCACATTCGCTATCCCAGTCAAGGTGGGTGTGGCATTCAACAAGAAGCTCCTGGTTCCTATCAGGGATTGCTATCAGCAAATGTGGTGATTGTGGAAGAGAATGAAGCAAATCTGAGATCGCGACATTTACAAGTGCTGAGAAATATCCTCCGGGAAAAAGCAAGTGGAATGCCAGCAACAGACATTTCCAACAATTCAAAAATAAATCTTGAAGTCGAAACTAGGAAAATGAGAAGATGAGGGATAAATGAATAAAGTATGTCCTTTTATTTATGAACGATATCAAAAAAGTCCAAGCAGAGTACGAAGATTTTTTCAAACAGCTAAAGAGCGTTATTATCAGCACAGCTAACGAGCAGGGAGTACCAAATGCAAGTTATGCTCCTTTTGTCAGCGACGAGCATAAGAATATTTATATTTACATCAGTGCTCTTTCTATTCACACCCAAAATATGTTTGTTAATCCTCGTGTTAGTGTGATGTTAATTGAGGACGAAAATAAAACAGAGCAGATTTTCGCCCGTCGTCGTTTAATCTTTGATTGTATAGCAATTCCTGTGGAACGAGAAACAAATGCTTGGCAAGAAATCATCTTTCAATTTCAAGCTCGTTTTGGGGAAATTATTGATATTTTGCGCAATTTAACTGATTTTCATGTTTTCCAACTAACTCCTCAAAAAGGACGTTTTATCACTGGTTTTGGTGCGGCTTATTCCCTGAGTGGCGAAAATCTCAATCAACTACAACACTTAACAGCAAATTCCTAGGAAAACAACAATTGATTAGACCAGGATTTAGTTACAAATACTGATACTTTTTTGAAAATTTTCTCTAAAAGTTACCCAGATATCAATTTACGTACCTATACTTTTGATGCGATCGCCCTCCTAACTTTCGCCTTGGGAATCACTGTATTGATTTTTCTCAATTTTGTCGTGTTCGTGTTTAGGAAAAAGCGGAAATTCCAAGGATATTGATAATGGAAATTGTTTATGATTGTTACAGTAATACATGGCATCCTCGTACAACTGCCACTAATTTTTTTGCCTAAAATAAGAAGAGACGAACTCAAAAACCAGGAAAAGTTCAACGGACAAAAACTTTCATAGCAGTTACCGGGTTAATCTGATTAGCATTTACTCCCCAGATAACAGTTGCAGATGCAGGTGCTTGTTTTCTAGTCGCTTTTTCTGGTAGAACTATAAACCTAGGGAAAATTTGTGGTGTAACCCCTTAGACACCCGCAAGCGATGTTGCATTTAACGGCAAACAAACCTTTGAAATGATTTTTGATACAAGAGCAACTCCTATCCTGATTGCTTGGGAGATCGCAAAAAAGCTACAGGAATAGTAGAGACACAAATAGCGGACGGTGGGCAAGTAAAATTTATTACCGGCATATTACCGGCAAAGCAGAATCAATGGCTGCGGGAAGAGCAGTCGCCAATAATTTAATTTATGAGGTAGCGATCGCTCCAAAAGCTCAAGTTGGGTTGTTGGGAGATGATTTTTTCAGCAACTATGACATTCGAATTCTGGAAGAACTGGAGTGACGTCGTCGCTAAATTTTTAGTTTTCTCAATTAAATTCGAACAAAAATAATGAAAAACTGGTAAATTTATACTGTTATAAAATTTTGCGAAAGTTTGTTAGTGATATCACCAAGAAGTTCCAAATCCATGCTCGAAAAAATGCGTCTTCTACTTGGTGGAATGATTGTAAGTTTGATACTTTCACCATTGGTAGCACAAGCCCAAAAGCAAGGGTTTGACAGCCAAGTTGCAGCTATGGTAGAAGCTTTAAGACTAGCTGCACCTAAAACCGGTACTGCTAACGATGGACTTTACAGTCAGTGGCAAGTTAAACCAGAAACTCTCAAAGCCTGGTCGAGATACTGTTTAAAAAAAGAAGTGACACCAACGCAGTTTGAAAATGATCCACAACTGGCGCGTCAAGTTGTTTCGTGCATTACGCGTCGCGAGTTAAAAAATCAGCTTGCTGTGACTGGAAACAACGAAATTCCTGCTGTGCGCAGAGTTGCTTGTTGGTGGATGACTGGTAACTACACTGGTTGCAATAGCGGTTTTACTGCTACCTACGTGCAAAAAGTAGTTGGTTATTACCAAAAGCAGCGTTCTTAGTCACAGTTGTAAGCAGCACTGTCAGGTAGAACAGCACCTACATTCTTATTGAGAACTGAAGTACAGATGCAAAAATTAATCCCCGGCGAAATCAAACCTCAATACCGGGGGTTTTACCTATTAATTAGCTAAGTTAGTTGCAAAATTGTGAATTTCGTCGATGACAATGCTTTTAGTCGTCGCAATCAGCAATTAATTTCGCAACAATTTCATCTCTCAATTGTTTATCTTTGATTTCACTAAAAGCTTGAGCGATCGCAAAAGTGGCCTTTGCTGCTGTTTGGTATGCTAATTTAATATCTGCATTTTTTTGCTTGTTCATGGTCTATCCTGGTAAGGAACCACTGCTACCTAGGCTAAATCCAAAACGGCAACTAAACTTCATCCCCTTGATTCACCCGATCGGGTGAATTTCCAGCTAGCTAAGGAGAAATTGTTGTAGCTTTGGTACATCTACCCAGTTAGAAGTTGCGTTTGATAAATGGGAACAATCCATCAACAATTGGGAATAAACTCCTTCCTGCAGTGAAGGTACGATTTGTTCGTTGCGATCTATTCCCTCCACCCATTGGTCTATTAATCTTATAAAGGCAGAGATGCGACCATCGGCATAGTTTTTGGAAAAAAGCAAGCGATTGGGAATTTCTTGCTCTGTTAAGGGTTTACCGGGTTGGGATGCCCAAACACGGAAACCGTGAATGTAATCTTTTTGATTTTCGCTACCTAAAATTAAAGTACCGCGATCGCCATACACCTCTAGCCAATGAGTTCGTGGCGCGTGCACCACTGCACTAATGGAAACTTGACAGGGTGTACCGTCTGCTAATTCCAGCATTAGCAAACAGGTATCGTCGGAATCCACGTACCTTAATTCACCCGTGGCAGGATCCGGTCTTTGCGTTATGGCAGTATTCAAACGAGCACTTAATTTACGTACCGGTCCAAACAGCCAATAGATATAGTCAAAAGTGTGAGAACCCAAAGACCCCAATGCACCACCTCCTTTGTCTTTTTGGGAGTACCAGTTCCAAGGACGTTCAGCATCAGCGCGAGAAGAAGCCAACCAATCAATCTTAATCAGGCGTTTGTTGCCGACATAATTTTGTGATAACAGTTCTGAAAATAATTGCCATCCTGGTACAAATCGAAATTCAAAATCTACGGTAGCGATAACTCCTTTTTGTTTTGACAAAAAGTACAGTTGTTTTGCCTCGGTGGCATTTAGGGTCGTCGGTTTTTCCAGTAGTAGATGTTTTCCAGCCTGCAGAACTTCCTTGGCCATTTGGTAGTGTAAAAATGGCGGAGTAGCAATGGTAACTGCTTGCACCTGGCTGAGGGAAACAATATCTGCGATGGTGTTGCAAGCATGCGGTATATGGAAAGATTGGGCGATCGCTTTGGCTTTATCCAAATCTCGGTTATAAACAGCGACTACTTGAGTGCGAGGATGAGCTTGGAGTCCCGGAATATGCACTTTTTGACCAAATCCTGTTCCCACAACCGCAACGCCAATTACATCTTGCTTAACCATAAACTTAGTTGTTTTCCATGCATTTGCTTTTAACAATCTACACTAGAGACATATTTGGTCGTTCAAATCCAATTATTAACCCTCTCCCCCTGATTCTGGAGCCTTCAAAATATAACAAAATATTTAGATTATTATTAGATTGTTAGAATTACAATCTGAGGATTTCCCTGTCATAATTTTCTGGAAGGGGTTCGGTTTCCCAGACTACGCCTTCAGCTGGTTCGCAAGCAACTTCTACAAACAGTAATTCCACAGTGGTTGTGGCTACGTCTTCGTTGTCAGGAAAAGGTTGTAAATCTTCGGTAAGTAACCGCAGTTTAAAACCTCCAGGAATAGCTGCTTTGGCTGTAGCGTTTCGCAATTCGAAGCGCCAAATATTCGTGTGTGACGATCTGCTTTGAGGTACAATGCGCAATTCATATAACTGACCGGCGATCGCCAGCTGGCGGGAAACAATAGTTCTAGGCGGTATTTTTTCTCCACTGCGCGCTCCAGCAGTATGAAGTTGTAAACTCAAATTTTCCCAGCCCCATTGTTGCGCCAGTTCGGAAACTCCACTTTCTAGCCATTTCCAAACAGACCATTGTTGGAGAAGTCCCAGACGTTGTTGATATAAGTTTTGTCGCCAACCTCCATGTTCAATTAAAGCTCCCCACAAGGGAAAGGGAATTTCTAATCGAGGTGCAATAATTTCTGGCTTTTGCAGACAACATATGAGGTTTTGTGCTTGTTGTCGCTGTAGGACAGGTAAAGGTTGAACACTGCTGCGGATAGATTCTTTGGGAACCAGTTCTTTTACTAATGCTAAGGTGCTGATATCTTTAATTACCTCAGCAGCATCCAAACAGTAGGTGCGATCGCTCAAATCGTAAATGCCGTAAGTTTGGAGTTGGGCGTGGGTACAATAACCCCAAATTATGACGCAATTATCGTCGGGTTCAACTTGGATTGCTAAATAGCAATCGCCCGACCAACTGGGTATATCTACCCATTCTTGTGGAACTCGCAATTCGCCACGATCGATTTCTTCACCGGGAACTAATATCAAGCGCATCTGGTCTAATACTATTGCACATCCATTTACTAGCTCCCAAAAGCTAGGTAAAGCAGTGGTACTCGTCCAAGGCTTTGCCTGAGCGAAATTTTGTTCTAACCAAGGCAATATGGCACTCAGGCAAAGTTTATTCAAGAAAGCTCGATAACCAGATACAGGATGAGAAAAATATTGGCTCCACAACCAAGCTTGAATTTGCTGTTCGGTAGGTATTTCTAAAATTAACTCGCCTGCACCCGAGGTGAAGGTAAACAATGTTGGATGAGCAATCATAGCAGTTGGTCTCAATATACAGCTAAGGCGAGAAAAAACAGTGGGAGAGCACAAAAGAGGTTGTCGATTAACTTATCCTCCAATTCCCTCTCCTAGGAAGTGGCTTTGTAACCATTCTTCCATTACTGTACTGATACTTTTGAGTAGGTCAGAAGTGACAGAAATATGCAATTTTTCTTGACTCCATTGAGCTAACACGCGCAATAATGTTTCTCTTGCTTTTGTCAGTCGCCGCGAGACTGTATATTGCTGTATTTGCAGTTGTTTGGCAATATACTGCTGAGTTAGTCCTTGTTTGTAATAAAGTTGTAGAATTTCTTGCGCTTGGGGTTCTAGCTGGGTAACTGTGGTGGCTAATATTGCCTTCATTTCTAGTAATTGCTGTGTTCTGATTTGTTGTTCTTCTTGAGCAATAATGTCGTTGAGCAAGGAATTTTCTGCCGCTGGTATATTATCTAACCATTCCCTGCCTTCTTCCTCAAAGGTGGAAACATTAATAGAGGTTACAGGAGGGTAAACAAACCTGCGCACAGCTTTGGCGCTATTTAGCAACCAATTCTCCAAAGTTTGTGAATCGACCTGAGAATGGGTTTGGGATTTGTAAGCTTGAGCGATCGCTTCCCAAGTTTGACTGTCTGGTCTTCGGAGTTGGCGGGTAGCTTGAGATGGTTTTGGTACATAAAAAGTTTTAAAACAATGCCAAGCACGCAGGTAAGCATAGATAGTATCCGCACTCAAACCACTAGCGTGTAAAGATTCGACTAATCGCTTTTGACTAATTTTTCTGAGCAATCCCCAATCAGAGCAGATATCTATTTCGTGATGTTGTCGTAGCGTGTCGCGAATAATGCTACCAAAA
The DNA here is from genome assembly GCA_000332255.1 of cyanobacterium PCC 7702. Lineage (GTDB taxonomy): Bacteria > Cyanobacteriota > Cyanobacteriia > Cyanobacteriales > Nostocaceae > Chlorogloeopsis. Next base: position 2,672,204 of record KB235926.1, read on the forward strand.
ATCGCACTGGCATAGCTTTCCATTGAAAATCCTTGATTGGGGTCAAAGCCTTTAAGGACTTTATCAACTTGAGCGATCGCAATTTGAAAACAGTCTGATAGCTTGTATTGGCTGTAGCGAAGAGTTTGAACTATCTTGGCGGATGCCTGATAACAAGATTCTTGCAGGTAAGCAATTAAGTGTTCCCTGGCAAAGCTTTTCACCTGAGATTGCCAAATTCTATACCAGTACAACGGCCAAAAATTCTCACTAGCTGACTGGGGAATTTTTTGAATACAGCTTTGCATGCTTTGCCGCAGTTTAGCATCCGTTACCCAACTGCAAAAGCGATCGCCTTCAAATTGTAAAAAAGTAGAAAAAATTTCAACGATATTTGTTCGCAGGTGCATAAAAATACGCAAGCAGCCGTAGAGATAGGTGGGAGAGTAAAGGAAAAAAATATACCTTCCTAAAACTTTACTACAAAGGATTTAGAATTTTACTCCCTGCAAGTATAGTAGTAATGATTACTACAACCACTACCTGGGCTCGGGCACCTTTAACGTAAAATTTCTACCTAGTAAAAACATCTAGTTTCCGCTGTGGTTCAAATCTTCGCACTTATGTGGTCAAATCTCTCGAAAACCTTACTGGATTGGGTATTCGCTGCGTGAAATTTATCCCAGGTTGCCTGGTATGGCCAAGGCCATTGGAATGGCATAACTTACCGCCATTTAGTTTTCTGAAATTTTCAGGGTTGCTTTCATAAAGCTAAAGCAACAAGAATACTAGTGACTTGTTCAGCAATTACAGTAGAACTACACATAACCAACGTGCAAAATTCAGACCAAGCTTTGACCACTGCTAACGATAATTAGAGTTTTTCTAAGCAATTTTCACCTAGAATCTTCTCGGAAAAAATTAGCAAATCCAAATTTTGTCACTTTTTACCCAATTTACAGATAATAGCTGTCAACAAAACTACCGACACTAGATATTAAGCAGCGCAAGGAGCGATCGCTAAGTTAGAAAAGTTGAAAAATCATGCAGAGTAACGGGGGTAGATTTTAAAAATTTTTATGACTCCCACAGGCAAGACTCCGTAAAACCAACGGCGGCCAATGTATTTAGTATACAAGGAAATTATCTTTAGAAATCTATATCAAAATAATGTCTCCTATTGGTCTTGGTACCAGTCGTTCAACTTTTATTCAGGAAAGGGGAATAGCAAAAATATGGCTATTACTGGTGGGTATCAATCAATATCAGGACCAAGGATTGGCGTGTTTGCGTTATTCAGCAGTTGATTGTCAGGAATTAGCAGCTGCTTTAGCAGACGCTACTCAAATTTTTCAGCAAAAAGAAGTGACAGCTTACCATGATTTTACTGCCGAACCACCAACCCTGACAAACGTGCGTGCAAGTTTAAATCGAATCACTACTGCAGCCGAAGTGCAAGACACGATTCTCATTTATTTTTCTGGACACGGCATATTAGAACCAAGTACTCAACAAGCTTTTTTGTCTTTAGCAGATACAGAAATCGATGATTTATTCCAAACGGGATTAAGCTTACAAGAAATTTTGCATTTGTTGGGTAATAGTAAAGCCCAAAATCAGTTACTTTGGCTGGATGCGTGTCATAGCGGCGGTATAACTTTAACCAGAGGGAACGCAGCAAAAAAAGAACCTCTGTTGAGTTCTACGCCTGAAATTGTAGAATTATTGCAACAAAGGGCAAAAAAGAGTAAAGGATTTTATGCCTTGCTTTCCTGCGACAACGAGCAGCAATCTTGGGAATTTCCCGAACTAGGACATGGAGTTTTTACGTATTATTTAATGCGAGGATTGCGGGGAGAAGCAGCTGATAGCCAAGGTTTGATCGAAGTAGATAGTCTTTATCGGTATGTTTATCGACAAACGGTGCGATACATTGAGCAGATTAACCAACAGCTGCGATTAATTAACCAGCACAAAAGAGCTAGAGGCGATACCCAGCTTTATTCAGAATATCCGGTGCAAACTCCCAAACGGATTGTAGAAGGAGTTGGAGAATTAATTGTAGGATTAAAGCCAGCTGAGACAGAGTCTTTTTGTTTGCGAAAAGCGTTGGTGGTCGAGGGAGTTAATATTTGTAAAACGACTTTAGATTTAAGTAAGTTATTGGGGGAATTAGCGGATTTGAATTAGAGTTTGTACCGCGATCGCCGCAAACAACTGTTCAACACATATGCAAAGCAATCCAAACATGTTTGCAAATACAACAGCGGCGAGAAATTGTTTCCACAGTCTTGTTATATTTGCGAGGAGAAATTGCACAGACCAAAACTGGGGAAGCTTGTTTAGTACTGTCAGACGGCGTGCGGCTAAGTCGTCGTTGGTTGAGACAGCAACTGCACCGTTGTACTTATGCCCGGCAAATGCGATCGCATCGTCAAATCGAACAAGCAGCGTCTCTGTAGAAGCAAAACAACGAGCAAGCAGATTTTTTGATGCAGGGCGCCCGTTTAGCAGAAGCGGAAGAAATTTATGTCAACGACACGGATGAGTTATCTGCGGACGTGCAACGCTTTATCGCAGCCTGTTTGCTGCACAGACAAAAACAGCAGCAAAAAGAAAAACTCAGGTTCAGACAAGCTCAAACAGCTGCGGTGGCGATCGTGGTTTTAGGAGTAGCGGCTTTGAGTTTGCCTGTCTTGACTTACCAGCAAAGCCACAAAGCCAAGTTAGAAGAAATACAAGCTTTAAATTCCCTATCGGAAAATTACCTGCTTTTCCATCAGCAACTAGAAGCGTTGCTGGCCACAGTATCAAAGCGGGAAAAGAACTTCAAAGCATTTGGTTTCCGGTACCAACTCGGTTGCGCTCTACTACTGCAATCAACCCACAAGGAGCAATACACAGTACCCAAGAACGCAACCGCCTGCTCGGACATACTTGTTGGGTAAGTTTTGTCACCTTCAGTCCTGATGGCGAAATTATTGCTACAGCTAGTAGCGATAGGACTGTTAAATTGTGGAAGCGCGACGGTACGCTGATTAGGACTGTTGCAGGACACGGTGGTGCAGTTAACTGTGTTAGTTTTTCACCAGACGGTCAAACTATTGTCACTGCTAGCAGCGATAAAACTATCAAATTGTGGAGTCGTGATGGCTTGTTATTAAGAACTTTGACAGGACACAGTCAAGGGGTAAATGGCGCTTTGTTTTCACCGGACGGTCAGACCCTTCTGTCTGCTAGCGATGACTGCACCATTAAACTTTGAAGCAAACAAGGCCAGCTACTCAGAACTTTCTTTGCTCCCAGGACCAAAGGAGTAAGCAGTGTTTCTTTTTCTCCTAACGGACAAGCGATTGCTTCTGCAGCTGATGGTGGTACCATTCAACTGTGGCGCCAAAACGGAAAGTTACTTACAACCTTGCAAGCAGAGGGTGAACAAGTCACAAGTGTTAGCTTCAGTCCAGATGCAAAAACTCTAGCCTCTGGAACTAGTTAGGGAAATATCAAACTGTGGAGTTGTAATGGCGTATTGCTGCGAACCTTCAAAGGACATGCTTGTGCGATCGCAAGCGTTACCTTCAGTCCGGGTGGAAAAACCATCGCCTCTGCAAGCCCGGATAAAACAATAAAACTCTGGAGTCAAGATGGTACTTTGCTCAAAACTTTTACCGGACACGGTTTGGGTGTTAATTTTGTTAGCTTTTCACCTGATGGGAAAATGATTGCTTCTGGTAGTCAGGATACCACTGTTAAACTTTGGAGCCGTAACGGTGCTCTTCTCAAGACCCTCACCAGAAACAACGATGAAGTCAACAGCGTTAGTTTTTCCCCCGACAGCAAAGCGATCGCCTCAGCTAGCGATGATGACACGATCAAATTATGGAGTCTTGACGGTACCTTACTCCAAACCCTCCAGGGACACACTGCTAATGTCAGAGGTGTCGCCTTCAGCTCAAATGGTGAAACGATCGCTTCTGCTAGCAGCGATCGCACGCTCAAACTTTGGCAATTAAACAAATTACAGCTACAAAGTTTAGATCTCAATTCCTTGCTTGCCAGCGGATGCGCAAAACTACACAATTATCTTCAAACCAACCCCAGTGTAACTGCCGAACAATGTCAAATTTGTTCGGGAATATAGTCAGGCAAGTCCTACTCAACAAAGCCTCCAATCAGCAGGTAAAGTATGAAGAAAATTTTCGCATCACAAATATAAAGAAAATGTTAAAATTTGCCTAATTTAATCGAGATAACAATCCAATCAGACGTTACCTGCTTCCATCACTTGCTTGAACAAAGCAAACTAGATACAAATAGTCCCCTGGAACCTTAAAAAAAGCTAAAGGGGCCTGTTTTCTTATCCATTGCTCGCAAAAAAAAGCGTCCCCCCTAAAAGGAAGGACGGAAGAAAAATCAATTGTCGGTGAACACAAGATTAGCCGTTGAGAGCAGGAGCAGCTTCAACAC
>KB235926.1:2677776-2901821 GCA_000332255.1 cyanobacterium PCC 7702
TTTCTGTGCTGGTGATGAATTCGCAAAACCGCTCCCAGGCATTGGCGCTTGTGCGTCTTTCTAGGGTTGTGGTCATGACTGAATTAGTGCGATGAACTAACGATATGTACGATGTAACAGCAAGTTTTGTTTGCTTGTCTTTAATATTACTTAATACTTGTTTACAAAATCAAGGAATTTTTATTTACTTTTCTTTTCTTCTGTATTAGTTTTACTAATAGATTTTTTATTTATCTCAGGTTGAGACAAAAGCTAAAGCATATTCGCAAACAAAATTCCCTTACTTCCCACTTTGATGATTCTTGCTTTTTCTGCGCAGCACGCTAGGTTCTTTATGCAACCTCAATGATTGCAAAACTCCCCTAGTAGTAGTGAGCACAAAGCGTACTTACCAAATGTTTTCATTTTCCTGGTCTTCGCCCGTCAGCAGGTAAGAAAACGAATACGCTCAGAATTTTTGGAATGACTGACTTTGTTTGTTTGAGGAAACACTACGGTGAATGTGGTTTGACCAGCAATACTTTCTACTTGAATTAACGCTCCCAACTGCTGAGCTAATTTCTGCACTAACGCTAATCCCAATCCAGAACCGCCCATTTGCCACGGATCGTTGTTAGGAATGCGGTAAAAGGGAGCGAAAATTCGTGTCTGTTGCTCGGTTGAGATTTCAACACCAGAGTTGCTAACGCTAATTTGGATTGCGTTCTGGGTGGCGTAGGCGCAAACAACGATCGCTTTGCCTGCAGGTGTATATTTACAAGCATTGGTTAGTAACTCTGTCAAAATCTGCTCGAGAGCGCAAATATTTGTTGTTAATTGTGGAATTTCAGCAGTCATCAGAATGTAAAGCTGTTGTTGCTGACTGCAAATGCGTTCTTTAAACAAGCCGACTATAGAGGGAAGCCAAGTTTGCAGATCTATGGTGCTGAGCGCCGGCGATTTAATTTCAGCATCAAGGTGGGCAAGAAGCATAAAATTAGTTCAAACTATTGCTAATGTTCACGATTGACTTGTGCTTAGCTCATACTCGCCATGGGCGTTTTGAGCTGGTGGAAGAAATTGTTGCAGTAGTTTTGAAAGGGTTGATTTTTTATTTCCTTATCTTTCCAAAACAGCTAGCTGCAACACCTGTGGCTTTTTCTGACAAAGGTGTCTGCGTCAAAACTGATACAAAATTTTCCATATTAACAAAAATCCGCAATGCTACTGACCATGGCTAGGCTTTTTTAAAACCCGATCTTCTGCCAGATCGCGGATTAGGGATATTCTGCAGCTAATGTAACCGTACAATGCACACACTTCCTCTCCACTCAATAAAATTTTGCTGGCAATTTGTTGCAGGATCAACTTAATTAAGGCTGTATCCGGAAGAGTAAGCAGGTCGCTTGTTGGGGTATCTTCTATTACAGACCAAGTTACACGCAGCATTGAAGAGTTAATAAACATTCCTTGACCCCCGTACACAAATCAGCTCTTTTAAGATTTTCTTTAGATTTTCGCCATCAACATCCTCCCATGACAATCTCTCTGCAGAATAATTTAATATTTTCTTTAGATTTCGGCGCTAATTGTAACTAATCGAAGTGATAATGAGAGCAGTCTCTTTGCAAAGATTAGGTTCTAAATTGTTAGGTAATAACTCCAGGAACAGCCATAGATAAGGTTTTCAGGAGCTTTTACCTTTGACAAAATATTTCGATATGTTAAGCATAAGCAATGTCCAAATTTTATAATCACGATCGCCAATCGATTTATTTTCCTGGTTCAATTCAGCCTCATGGCATTCTCTTGGCGCTGGAGGAATCCAAACTAGCGATCGTGCAAGCAAGCGTCAATACAGAAGCTTATTTAGAAATTCCCTATCAAAACTTGCTCGGTCAACAAATTGAGACCTTATTAGAAGCACAACAGCTAAAAGCTATCCACAGCTGTTTGAGCAAAGATTTTTCGGGCGTCAATTCTCTGAAATTATCGATTCGCACTCAAAAAGGCGATCGCCCTTTTAACGCTCTGCTATATCGCCTACCCGGTGTTGTTGTCTTAGAGCTGGAACCGCTGTATTTGCAACATCAAGAAAGTTTGTTTAGCGTCAGTGCTGCAGTCAAACAGGCGATCGCTCAATGGCAACAAGTATCCACCTACAGGGAATTTCTCCAATCTGTTGCTGAGGAGATTCACAACCTAACAGAATTCGACCGAGTAGTAGTTTATCAATTCGATGCTCAAAAAGCAGGAGAAGTAATAGCAGAAGCAAAACGAGAAGATTTACCGTCCTATCTGGGACTGCACTATCCAGCCAGCGATATTCCCGAACCAGTTAGACAGCTGCACCAACGCGGTATATTACGATTTATTCCTAATTTGAAGGCAGCAGCAGTTAATTTACTTCCAGAAATCAACCCAGTAACCGAGCAACCCCTGGATCTGAGTTTGGCAATGCTGCGCAGCGTTGACCCTTGTTGTGTTGAATACCATCAAAACATGGGTGTAGCAGCGATTATGGTCATTTCCCTCGTCAAAGATCGAACTTTGTGGGGATTAATAGCCTGTCACCATCAAACACCAAAATTCGTTTCCTACGAAATCCGGGAAGCTTGCGAGCTATTGGGACAGTTTGTGATGGCAGAATTAGCTAGCAAAGTCGATCGCGAAGAACAAAGCTATATTGCTAAATTACAATCTTTGCAGTCAGAGTTTTTACAATCGATTTCCCAAGCAGAAGATCTCAAATCTGCTTTAGTGAATCCCGCACCCCGCCTGCTTGATTTGGTAAGCGCTCAAGGAGCTGCTGTCTGTTTAGAGGATGAAATTACTTTAGTTAGTGCAACGCCAACATTCGAGCAGCTTCGCAACTTGATTAACTGGGCTGACACTCAGTTGAGCAATTCTCTTTTTTACACCGATTCTCTACCCAAACTGTATCCAGAAGCGCTGGCGTTTAAAGATGTTGCCAGTGGGTTGTTGTTGCTGCAAATTTCCAAGGTACGGCGGTATTATATTCTCTGGTTTCGCCCGGAAGTATTGCAAACAATAAATTGGGCAGGCGATCCTAACACCTTTGTCACTGTTGCTGACGGTGGCACCCTGAGTTTATCTCCTCGTAAATCCTTTGAAAAATGGCAAGAAACAGTTCGATTCACCTCCTTACCCTGGAAAGGGTGTGAGTTAGATCAAGCTCTCAATCTCAAAAGCGCCATCGTTGGTATCGTTATTCACAAAGCAGATGAATTGGCTCGCATCAACCGAGAATTGGAACGCAGCAACCAAGAATTAGATTCTTTTGCCTACGCCGCTTCCCACGATCTCAAAGAACCTTTGCGAGGAATTCACAATTACTCAACCTTGTTGTTAAAGGGTTATGAATCGGTTTTGGATGATATGGGTAAATATCGCCTGCACACTTTAATTCGTCTTACCCGTCGCATGGAGTCCCTAATCGATGTTTTGCTTAAGTTCTCGCGATTGGGACAAACACAGCTACATCTTGTACCTACCGATCTCAATCAGTTAGTAAGTAGAGTAATTGAGGATTTGCGTGTGAGCCGTCAACAACAGGTGGAACCGATAATTCGCATTCCGCGATCGCTCCCAACAGTCAACTGCGATGCTGTGCTCGTTACCGAGGTATTTACAAACTTGCTCAGCAACGCCCTCAAATATAATGATAAAGCTGAGCAATGGATTGAAATTGGCTACCTGGACGCCCAAGAAACTGAAAGTTACCAATCTTCTGCTCCTATTATCTTCTACGTCCGAGACAACGGAATCGGAATTCAAAAGCGACACCTGGAAATTATCTTCCGACTATTTAAGCGCTTACACGAGCAACACCTTTATGGTGGTGGTACAGGAGCAGGACTAACAATCACTAAAAAGATTATCGAATACCACGGCGGGCGAATTTGGGTAGAATCGACTCCCAGTGTGGGATCAACGTTTTACTTTACCTTATCAACTTAATTTATATTATATATTACTAAAAAAATAATATTAATAAACAATATTAACTTTATTTGCGGAATGAAGACAAAGCATAACAATCCCTTGCTAGTCGCCGAAGATAGTGATGAAGATTTTGAGGTGCTGCAACTGCTGATGCAGCAAATGCATGTTCGCAATCCTATTTATCGCTGTACAAACGGGGATAAGGTTTTAGATTTCCTCTATAAAAAAGGAGATTACGAAAACTTAACCACTGCACCGCGTCCTTGCGTCATCTTGCTCGATTTGAACTTACCAGGTACCGATGGTCGTGATGTACTAGAGCAACTCAAACAAGACCAGGAGTTGAAAGAAATTCCCATTGTCGTCTTCACAACTTCTTCAGATCCCAAAGATGTGGAATTTTGTTATCAAAAAGGTGCTAATGGTTATTTAATAAAGCCAGTAGACTCTAGCGAATTAGAAAAAACAGTGCAAGCATTCGTAGAGTACTGGCTAGAAGTCAACGTCACTCCAAGCGCAAATTTAGCTAATTAAATAAATGAACAACTGCGCTAGCCAACAAGCGCTCTAGCATAAGGGGGTGGAAACTCCCACTACCCCAAAAACCAAAATAACCTCAGTTCGCTAAAGGATGTTCCTTTTTTAGTTTCTAACTCTTGCAGCCTTAAAACCTGCAAGTAAAGGAAATATCCTGTTCCCGCTGAAAAAGAATTTGATATCATCAAAGAGTATCAAAAACTTTTGGAAATGTTTTTTATAATTGCCAATTTGTGATTTTTTAAGATATTGGGAGATTCCTCTGTTTTGTTTTCATGTCAAGCACCTGGACACTCCTGATCGCCAGCAATTAGCTGCAATAAGTGCTCTGCGCATCCGTCAATCATCTGGCTTAGAGCAAATCTTGCAAACAGCTGTACAAGAAGTACAACAACTGCTAGAGTGCGATCGCGTTACTATATACCAGGTCGTTCCAAATTCAGATCGCAACTTTACAGAAGACAAATTTGCCAAACTACAATTAAACAAGCTTTGCGAAGCTGGCGCCGGCAACTTTAGTCACCCCATTACAGAATTTATAACCTTTGTGGCTAAAAATTACCAGCCTTGCCTCCAAGACCTTAAACTCATAACCAAAAACAAAAGCCAAGCATCGATTTTCACTCCCCAAAACCGACAAAAAGTCCCGCAAACTTACATCCTGGCTCCTATTTTGCTCAACGAATCAGGAGATTCCTTTGTCAGACTTTGGGGTTTGCTAGTTGCGTCTCAAAATTCAAACCAACGACAATGGCAATCAGAGGAAGTAGACATCCTTAATCAATTAATTGAGCATTTAGCAAGCACTATTTATCACACCGAAATACTCAACCAAGCTCTTGCAAATTCAGAAAATGAAAAGCAACTCAGTGCGTTGAAATCTGAATTTGTTGCCACCATTTCTTATGAATATCGGACTTTCTTAGCATCTATTTTGGCAGCTGTGTCGACCTTGCTACAACATAGTAACAAGTTAGAGCCAGTCAAACATCAGCAATTTTTGCAGTTGATTGCTGACAAAGCTACACAAATGGCCCAACTGGTAGATCAGCTGCTGGTGATTGAGAAATTTGAATTTGGGAAACTTGCTTTTAGAGCGCTACCGTTTGAACTGCTGCAATTTTTTAACGACGTTATTGAAGAACAGCGAGATCAACTGAGCGATCGCCACCAAATAACGTTCCAAATTGCTGGTAACACCAGGGGTTTTTGGGGAGATCAAAAATTGTTAAGGCTAATTTTGGTCAATCTATTGTCAAATGCAATTAAATATTCTCCAGATGGAGGCAATATCGAAGTTAGACTTCTCGGAAAGGATTCAGAAATTATCTTCGACGTCCAAGATCGGGGAATTGGTATACCAGGGGAAGAGCAAGAAAAATTATTTATGTTGTTCGCTCGCGGCAGTAACGTTGGTACAATCCCAGGAACAGGTTTGGGATTAGCGATTGTCAAAACCTGTGTTGAATTGTACGGTGGGAAAGTAACGCTAGAGAGCCAAATTCACCAAGGAACGAAGGTAACTGTCAGTTTACCCAAGCGCCTCTTGCAATCAAATTTAAAATTCCAAACTCCAAAGCTACAATTAAAGACCAATCTCTAATATTAATAAAATGTTAAAGCAAGCAAGTGCCTTATAGTATTTGCGTAAATAAATATTTAGATCCTTAAAACAGACATTAGATATTAGTTAAACTGAAAGACGTATTTAGATTCTCTTAATAATTGCTTGTTAGCCTTTCTGACCAAGCGCGAGTGCGGGTATTGTACCCGCAATATTTCCCTGACTTGGAAAAGAAATTAACATAAACTTAATTCTGGGGAAGTTTTTATGACTATTATTCCAGGTACACCCGTTCAACTACCTAACGGAAGTAACGGTGTTGTCATTCCTTCATCCTGGTGGAAACCCGGTCGGGTTTTGGTGAAGATGCGGCGCGGAAAGAAACGATGGTTTAGAGTTGAAGAGTGTACTCTACTTCGCTCAAACCTTTAACAAAAGCTGAAAAAACTTCTGAGAACTAGGTAGATAGAATTTGGATTTTTGTGACTTTATGCTTCTTTTCCTAGTTCCCGATCGTGTTAGGAAGCAGAAGTTAATTTACTTTTTCACGCAATAGTCGCGTGCAATCTATGCGATCGCACAGTAGAGAACTTACCTTATCTGCTGCGTAGACCTCCAAACATGCGTTTGCTGAAGCTTGGAATGTCAAATGTTCTCCTGGAAAAACTACACGTTCAAAAAACCAACCTGGTATGTTGGAGATACGAACAATTTGAATGTGACTGGTGCGATTGGTAAAGTAACAAAAAGTTTGACTGACATCAGTAGACCTTGCAGGTGTTAGTAGTTGAGTCATAGCTGTGATATTTTTTGTAATTAGCGCCAAACTCATTGATAGTCAAAGCAGCGCTAAATCTGTTTAGTTTTTCTTTCCAAAATCAGGGTATCCACAATTGCCGACCCCGTTTTTTAAAGAAATTTCAACTTTTATTTAAATTTTCAGACATTTTTGTAAAAAAAATGTAATAATTAATATTTTATTTAGATTTCCAGATGAGGGCGATCGCCGAACGCCGACGCTGGAGGGAGATATCACCGCCTTTTGGCCTTTTGTTCGCAACCTTGAAGTCCCCAGAAAAGGAAAAAGCGAGCTTCGTAGAAAATATCAATATCCCCGCTTTTTCTCCCGGCGGGGACATTGCCTTAACTTTCCCTTTATTTTTCCCAGCAATGGAATAGCTAGCTGCTGTAAGAGTCGATTTTAATTTTTGTTAGCTGCTACTTTCTCTAGAGAACGCAGCAATAATCTTCTTCCTAAATCAATATCTTTGGGAGCGCATTGCCAATCGGGGTGAGCTGTCATCAACAAACTGTCCAAAGTTTCGCGATCGAATAAATGCCATACTGGAGCGCCGTTAATTTTTGCTTCTACAGCATAACAGTTGTGACTGATGCAGTAAATAGTGCAAAAGTCGGCAATTCTGCTCAATTTCATTTGTTCTTGCGGCTGTAGCGAGCGAAATCGCTCCATAATTGGCTTGAGCTCGTTCTTTGAGGAAACCAGTAATCCGGGAAGCGCTACTGTTAGATTTTTGTCTCCATTTACTCTAATCCAGTAATGACGGCTAGGATCAATCCCTTCTAACCAAGACAGTTCATCATCAAGGCGATAGCGTGGTGACAAACAAAAGAAGGCTTCCATAAGCATGATGTTTGAGTAAAAGATTTAATAATTGCGAAGCAAGCAAAACTTAAGACAGTTGCAACTTGTCTGGTGTCCTGTGACAGGTAAGGAAGAAAAATTAAACAGAAAGCTAACTAGTATTTCAATCTTTAATGATTTTCAATTGGAAAGCAAATAAAATTAGCAAATTTTATTATTATTGTTAAAAAAAATTAACAATCATTTCAATCAAAGTCTGGTTTTGTTTTCCCAATAGCATGATTTGTCTTCAAAAACTGCTAGCTATCTATTACAGTTACCCTGGTATTAACAATTTTTGAAATTTTCTGAAGAAATAAGCTTGGGATTTCAATCCCAGGCTTATACTGAATCCGTAATTGTCAAATTTACATCTTACCCTTCTGCATTACTTCTTGAATATGGTGGCAAATTTCCTGTACCTGCTCTATATCAGATTGGCGTAATTTTTGGAACAATTTCACACAAGGCTGAGAACCAGCTTGTTAGGAGTCTTGGATGTGTTGTTAGTAGGCTTTAATTGCTTGAGCTTTGTTGTGCAATTTTGAGCCTGTTTGTCAGTAGTTTGATCTACCTGTCTAAAAACAGGCGCTCATCTGTCCAAAAGCGTATGTGCAAATACAACTAAAGTTGAGCAAATATGCAGCGCCAGTATGGTATACTCCCGAGGGGTACGAGCTTGGATTTATCTATTTACCACAGCAAAGCTTTGGATAGATATCACTTTGATGAGTTTGGGAAAATGATATTTTTGCAGAACACCAACGACTATTTAATCTAAAAATAAATTGATAATAATTCAAAAATATCTATAAAAATTAAAAAAAATTCATTCATATTGAGTGAAATCTTACAAGAGAATACGATTTTTTGCAGCCCGGTTAAAGGCGAGTTAATGTCAAATTAAAGACGGGATAATTCGTTAAATAACCGTTTCGATTCCTGAACAGCAGTTAAGGAGAATGCGGCTAGATGCGGCTAACCGCAAGGAAGGTTTTATGAACGAAAAAGTGAATTCGGGTTCGCGAAATGTTGCAATTGTCGGACCATATTTAAGTGGGAAAACGACTTTACTAGAAAGTTTGTTATATGTCACGGGAGCGATTTCTCGTAAAGGGAGTGTCAAGGATGCTAACACTGTAGGAGATAGCGCTCCAGAAGCACGCGCTCGCCAGATGAGCGTGGAAGTTAGCACTGCCAGCACAGAGTACAGCGGTACTCGCTTCACCTTTATAGACTGTCCTGGAAGTGTAGAGTTTGCTCAAGAAACTTACAACGCCCTTATAGGAGTCGATGCGGCAATTGTTGTTTGCGAACCCATCAGCGATCGCGTCCTTACCCTTGCTCCTTTGTTTAAATTCCTTGACGACTGGGAGATTCCCCACCTTGTCTTTGTCAACAAAATGGATCGGGCGAACATCCACGTCCTGAAAACACTACATGCACTAAAAGCAGTTTCCAGTCGTCCCCTGGTAGCACACCAATACCCGATTATGGCAGGGGAACAACTTATTGGTTTTATCGATTTAGTCACTGAACAAGCATACCATTATCATTCCGGAGGGCCTGCCGATCCCGTACCGTTTCCGGAAGAACTTAAAGAAGAAGAACACGCCGCTAGGGCAGAAATGTTGGAAGCCTTGGCAAACTTTGACGACCACTTATTAGAAGAACTTTTAGAAGAGATCGAACCACCCCAAGAGGAAATTCTCAAAGACTTAAAAATGGAATTAGGGGCGGATTTGGTAGTGCCAGTATTTTTTGGCGTTGCCGAACAAGATTACGGCGTCAGACCCCTACTAGAAGCGCTGCTGAAGGAAGCCCCCGAACCAGAAATTACGGCAGAACGTCGTTTGAGTAAAGTCAAAGACAGCGGTACGATAGCCCAAGTGCTAAAAACTTACTACACTCCTCAAGGTGGAAAACTGTCTTTAGTGCGCGTTTGGCAGGGTAAATTAACTGATGGCATCGTTCTCAATGGAGTTCGCGCCGGTGGCATTTACCGCCTGATGGGACAACAGTCACAACAAATCAATCAAGCTGGTGCTGGAGAAATTGTCGCCCTCAGTCGCATGGAAGGTGTCAAGACAGGAGATACGCTTTCGACAAGCTCGCAAACAGTTCAGTTACCCAAAGTAGAACGGCTAGAACCAGTTTATGCCCTTGCGATTACTCCAGAAAAACGTAATGACGAAGTTAAACTCAGCGGAGCCATTAGCAAGCTATTAGAAGAAGATCCATCTCTGGCTTGGGAACAACACGGTGACACTCACGAAGTTATCCTCTGGGGTCAAGGTGAAATTCACTTGCAAGTAGCCCTAGAGCGGTTGCGTCGCAAATATAATTTACCGATGACAACTCACCTTCCACAAGTACCTTACAAAGAAACTATTCGCAAAGCCATTTCATCGGTTCACGGACGTTATAAACACCAAAGTGGAGGTCACGGTCAGTTTGGCGATGTTTATCTAGATATTAAACCCTTGCGACGCGGTGAAGGTTTTAGCTTCAGGGAAACTATTGTTGGCGGTGTCGTTCCCAAACAGTACATCCCCGGTGTAGAAATGGGCGTGCGGGAGTTTTTAGCCCACGGACCTTTGGGCTTTCCTATAGTAGATGTGGCAGTCACCCTCACCAACGGTTCCTACCACAGCGTTGATAGCTCCGAACAAGCGTTCAAGCAAGCTGCTCGCCTGGCGATGCAAGCAGGAATTCCTCAGTGCGAACCTACTCTTCTAGAGCCAATTGTTCGAGTACAAATATCGACGCCAAGTGAGTTTACCTCCAAGGTAATGCAACTTTTAACCGGTCGACGGGGACAAATTTTGGGCTATGAAGCAATTCATGATTGGCAAGGTTGGGATAGCATTACAGGTTACTTGCCGCAAGCAGAAATGCAAAACTTTATAGTGGAACTGCGATCGCAAACTTTAGGCGTCGGTTCTTTCCACTGGGAATTTGACCATCTGCAAGAAGTACCAGAAAAACTTGCCGAACGCATTCTAGCTCACAGCAATGGTGGCGGCAGTAACGCCAATGGTAAGTAAATTTTAATTTCAGAATTTGAAATCGTCGTAGCCGCCCTGTACTTAAAGGTGCAGGGTGATTTTTCGATCGATATGAAATCAAAAGCTGCACCCTATTTATTGATGCAGCTAGCCGTGCTTTGGTGGCGAGCACCTATTTAGGAAGCGCTAAAGTTTTTCAAGTATAGTTTGAGCGCGCTATCTACTACATCTGTCATGGACTGGCCTTGGCGAGCAGCGACTTCCTTGAGCACCTCATAAACTTCATCCCGAACTGTAATCCGGTGACGTGCTTTTACTGCTTTGTTTCCAGTTCCAGGTTGGTAGGAATTCGCGAAGTTTCGAATTGTCTCCAGACCAACACGCGTGCAAAAGTCCCCAAAGCTTTCACTCTTGCGGCGTGACTTTTTAAAGAAAACAAAAATCGGCTCTAGGTAAGTTTCCAAGTCATTGACGTGCATCTTATCGACGTAAGCTTGTGCTAGCCTGGTTTGATTGGGCGAACCACCCAGCCACACTTGGTAAGTTTCCGGACCGCTACCGACAAAACCCAACTCTGCCATGTACGGACGAGCACAACCGTTAGGACATCCGGTCATTCTGATAACAAAATGTTCGTTTTTCAAACCAACCTTGTTTAATAAAGTGCGGATGCGTTCCAAAATTCCTGGAATTGCTCGTTCCGATTCAGTAATCGCCAAGCCACAAGTGGGTAGAGCGGGACAAGCCATTGAATAGCGTGTTAACTGCTCGATGCGATCGGGATTGGTAATAACGCCGCGACGGTTAAAAATATCTTCTATAGCTTGTTTGTGTTCGGGGTCGATATCAAAAAGGATAACATCCTGACTGGGTGTGAGGCGGATGGGCAAATTGTACTGCTGGACAACTTCTCGCAAAGCAGTTTTTAGTTGGAAATTTTCCTCGTCTTTGATTCGACCGCTGTTAATAGAAATTCCTAAAAACAGTTTGCCATCACCTTGTTCGTTCCAACCTAGAAAATCGTGGTATTTCCACTCCGGTAACGGTTTAAACGGTTCCACTGCTTTGCCGAAATATTCTTCGACTACTAAGCGGAACTTATCAACACCCCAATCGTGAATGAGATATTTGAGTCTGGCATGACGGCGGTCTGTGCGATCGCCATAATCTCTTTGCGTTGCTACTATGGCTTTGACAAGGTCATAAACGTCTTCCTTCGCTACGTAGCAAATCGGATCTGCTATTCTGGCAAAGGTTTCTTCCTTGTTGTGGGTGCGTCCCAATCCTCCACCAGCAAAAACATCAAATCCTTCTAATTCTCCTTGCTCGTTGGTAATTACTACCAAAGCAAGATCTTGGGTATACAAATCCACAGAATTATCGCCCGGAACCGTGACGCAAATTTTAAACTTGCGCGGCATGTAGTAAGTGCCGTAAATTGGTTCTTCCGAGTTGTGAAATATAGTTCCCTTGCCATTGCGCTGTCTAGCAGCTTTAACTTGGGGATTTTCTTCGGCGCTAATTACTTTCTCTCCATCAAGCCAGATCTCGTAATAAGCACCCGTTTGCGGCGTTAGCAATTGCGCAATGTCATTGGCGTATTTCCAAGCATACTCGTATTCTGGCTTATTTTTAAACGGCGCTGGAGGAGCCATCACGTTGCGATTCAAATCACCGCAAGCTCCCAAGGTGGAACCTAAATTTTTAATAATCGTCGCAATAGCTGTTTTCAGGTTTTTCTTTAAAATTCCGTGTAATTGAAAACCTTGACGAGTAGTTGCTCGTATTGTTTGATTACCGTATTCATCAGCCAGTCGATCCAATGCTAGGTACAGCTGTGGCGGTATGTAACCTCCGGGACTTTTCGTCCGTACCATGAATTGGTAATCTTTCTCCTGTCCTTTGACCCGATTATCCCGGTTATCCTGTTGGTAGGAGCCATGAAACTTAAGGATTTGCACTGCATCTTCGCTAAAATGCGTTGTATCCTGAAGTATTTCCGTAGCAACAGGCTCGCGCAGAAAATTGCTGCGTTCCTTTATTCCTTCTACTTTGGAAGGCTTGCGGCTGGCGATCGGTGGAGGAGCAGATTTGACCATTGCAGTTTTTAGTATTCTCAAAAAGGCATTCATCATTGCCGAAATGCAGATTTATAGCCACATTCTCGGCTTAGCTATTACCGGTAATCCGGTCGGAATTATAATAATAGTTCGATTTTAACATGGTAAACTGCCCACATTGATTTGGAGTACCGAATACAGTGCGGGCTTTTAGTAGCCCTGAAGCGTTGGTGCTGAGAGAGCAACACAAACGCTTTGAGTCTCCGAGTTGGTTTACAGACAACCCCAATAATTGAATCATCTTTGCTCCGTTAAAGTCCGCATCACAGGACAACCCACAGTTGCCGCATTTGAACTTTTCTCAGAGCGCAAGCCAATGTGTAGGCATTGGTGACAGCTTTGGTTGGTGTAGACAGGAGCAGGAACAGCAACAAATTCTATGCTCTCCCGCAGTCCTCTGTATTCCAAAAACATCCGCAGGCGTTATGTTTTGTTAAGTGGTTTTTGGTTTGTGCGTTCACGGATACCTGTTAAGTCCTCAATAGCTACAAGTGCTTTTTCACTTTTGGCTTGCTCGATGATTTTCTTACCTAATGTTGTGGTTTACCCACGTCTGAAATCTTTTCTCGCGCCCCGATAGCCATACCAAGATTTGCCGACACCTACGTCGACTAGACCTTGTGCGTGTGGGAGCTTTTTTCTGGACAGAAGCACAGATTCCAATTTTTTTGATTGTAAGGGCGTGGGGTTGAGTTTGCAAACTAGCGTCAGTACTTGTTCCATATCTAAAGATAAGGGTGTGAGCCTCACTTAACGGGAATAGGTGACATTCTGCCACAGGAAATTCGAGATAATGGTGTGGGCGCTTTCAACTTCACAGTCGAAAACTCTGCCCTGCGCCACTTATCTGTGTTGTAGACCCCCTAAATGACTTGACAGGAAGGAGTGGGCACTCGTGAGGTTTCCCTACTTCTCACTGCCGGTACTGTTCGCCAGAGTCACTGGCTACTAAGGCTCATTGTATCAAGAGTATTGTAAGTATTTAATAGGTAAGGGAAGTTTTGGTGGCATCGAGCTACACTCAAAAACACTCTTTGTCCATCTATCCCACGTTGTTAGGGAAAACTCTAGCGTGGGACTTATAAGTTGCCCAACTCCCAGAAGTTAAACAATCTCAATTGGATAGTTGGTTTTCGAAGCGCACGCTCGATCGAAAGCAACTACGCTTTGGCAAAGCCAAGGTATCAATATCAATCAGTTACCTTTTTCGATGAGCCATCGAGCAAGGGTAGGTATTTTCTAATTAAACCAATAGTAACTGCTGGTAATTCTAGCTGGGGTGTTAATCCTACATCTTCTAGTTCTTGAAAAAATTTTATTGCTTGCGGATTCATTTGCGCAAGGCGACGACCAATTTCTAATCTAGTAAATTGCGATCTTTGTCCCCAAATAATTGCCGTAGGAGTTTTTAGCTGCTGGATGTAAAGTGACAAGTCAAAGCTCAAATCCCCGCGTACAAAAGATATTGCTGCATATTCCGCATTTGGTTGCTGGGCAGATTTAAGGTAAGCTTGCACAATTTCCTCGTAAACCCGATTTGACTGGGCAAATTGTCGTTGCTCAAGAAAAGTGCGAATACCTATTTCAGTTGCAATTGCAGTAGTGTAAACTAAGCGATTGACAATGGGGATGGCAACCAATTGAGCAAATAAACTCCGGGAGTAATCTTGACCAAAATCAGCCAGTCCTGCAGGTGCAACGAGAATCAAAGACTTGAATAATGCTGGGTGGTCGATCGCCAATCGAATCGTAAACGCTGCTGTCAAGGAAGAAGCAATGACCGTGACTGCACCATCACAAGTCTGTTGCAAAAACTCTCGAATTGTTGTCAAATAATCTTCTATTCTATAATCCCGTGCTGGATGGGAAGACAATCCCCAACCAAGCAAATCCGGTGCTAGAATGCGATACTCAGCAGCAAAAGCCGGATACACCTTCGACCATTCGTAGGCAGAAGAACCTCCACCAAATCCGTGCAGGAATACTAAAGTTTCTCGATCTTGACTTGTGGATGTTTCATCCTGCCAAGGTGAGCTAGCGGCAGTGTAGTAGACTATTCTACCCAAAGAAGTAATAACAGAGCGTTGTTCAAATCCCGGTGGTTGCAACATAAGATCCGTTTTGACTTTGATTGATACTTAAGTAGCTAAAAATTAAGAGTTAATCATTGTGTTATCGGGCTTGCTTCCACTTTCACACTCCCGGTATCTTCCCACCTATCTCGACAGATAGATTCCACAAAAATTATTGCCCAAATCAACAAAGCGTCAGCAAAAGCAACCTAAATTCTCAGTATTTTTAACTTCAAGGTACTGGTACAACTATAGCTGGTGATGTAGTTGACCGTTGCGAATTTGAATAACGCGATGGTTGCACCGTCGCACTAATTGTTCATCGTGAGTTGTAATAATTACCGTTGCTCCAAAAGAATTTAACTTTTGAAAAATTTGCATCACTTGCCAAGAGTTATCGGGATCGAGGTTTCCTGTTGGTTCGTCGGCCAACAACAATGGTGGTGTTCCAACGATCGCTCTTGCTATGCTCGCCCGTTGCTGTTCTCCTCCAGAAAGTTGATGGGGAAAGCAGTCAGCTTTATTGAGCAAACCTACCAGTTTCAATGTTGGTTCTAAACGTCTTTGAATTTCCTTGCGCGTGTAGCCTTGGGCCTGTAAAACCACAATGACATTTTCTGCTACTGTTCGTTGGGGAATGAGCTTGTAATCTTGAAAAACAATTCCCATGCGCCGTCGCAATAAGGACAGGCGATCGCCTCGCAAAACTCCTACATCACACCCATCAACGATTACTTGTCCCTGCGTCGGTAACTCTTGGCCATATAGCAGTTTCAACAAAGTTGATTTTCCACAACCGCTCGTTCCGGTAACAAACAGAAAATCTCCCTTTTTCAAGTACAAATTTACATTCCACAGAACATTAAGCCCCTGAACATATGTTTTAGTAACGGAACGCAATTCCACTATTGCTGTAGCGCCAGCACAGGATTTTTGAGTATCATCGTCTTTTGGTGCTGCTGCCTTTGACACTACTGCCATTTGTGATAATTCCTCGCACCTTGTAATTGAATTCTTTACAAAATTCAGGATTCCCAGTGGTGAGCTGGGAATCTCCATTCTCATAGTTTTACTGAAATGGAGTTAAAAATAATAGGATGCAATAGGATAAAGATTGCTAGCAACCAGTTACGAAATCGCTCCCTTAGCAGTCAAACCATAAACCAAGGACTTGACTGCAAACTTCGGCAAAGCCAACATTCGCCGCCAGCGCCAAGGTTCTTTATACAGACGATACAACCATTCTAAATGATTGTTGGCCAACCATGCCGGAGCGCGATCCTTTGTACCAGACCAAATGTCAAAACTACCGCCAACTCCAATCCAAATCGCCCGAGGACAAAACTTGCGGTTTTGAGCAATCCATAACTCTTGACGCGGTACTCCCAAACCTACAAAAATCACCTGCGGTTGCAGTTGCACAAGAGTTTGTCGCAATTGTTCTTCTTCTGCTTGCGAATGAAATCCAGAATGAGTACCTGCTACACGTAAACCCGGAACTTGAGAAAGCCAGAACTCCGCTGCTTTGTCAGCTACTCCAGGTGCTCCGCCATAGAAAAACACGCTGGCGCCAGTTTGCTTTTGTCCCAGTTGTCGCAATAGTGTTTCTGCTAGTTCAATTCCGGGAACTCGTTGCACTTTTTGCCATCGCAGCCATTGTAAAAAGAGGACTACTCCTGCTCCGTCAGGAACCACCAGTTCAGCACTTTTAATCACTTGAGCTAGGGATTTATTTTGCTCTGCCTGCATAGTCATTTCTGCATTGAGGGTGACTACATGGGTTCCCACACCGTTTTGCAGGCGTTCCAGCAACCAGCTTGAATAATCTGTCATGATATGAACTGGCAGCCCCAATACCGAAAATACTTTAGGCTGTTTAGACATAGCTTGTTTTTGAGTAGCCTCACACCGTGAATTTCTTAAACGATAGTTTAACAAATTTTTTCAAATGAGGATTTATTTAAATATATTTCCATTTTAGCAGCATGAAAAAACACTCTACAAGATAACAAGTAACGGAAGATAAATTCTTTATCTTACATTTGGTTTATAAGGTGAGAATCAATTCAGTATACTGGAGTTGGGAATGGCTTGTGTTGTTAAATTTTTGACTAATAAATTCCAAGATGAGGATAGCAGGATTTAGTCTGGGAAGAGATAGGAGGCATAAAGCATGAAAGCATATGCAAACAGTATTCATGCACTATCCCCAGCCGATAATATATTTTGAGCAAGCTTGTGTTATCTTGCATTGTGGGTTTACTAGTGTTGTAAGAAAAGGTAGGATTTGTAGATTTCCAGATCTACAACTGGGGAACAAATTTTATTTCTATCGGGAGTGAATGAATAACTGCATTGCAGATAAAAACTCCAGATATGAGCTTAACTTAACACCTCTATATTTTTGAATTTCCCGAGGAGCCAATACTCGTAACTGCATCTTCTGGGAGTTTTTAGTAAACTCAATTTTACATCAAGAGTATCGCAGGCAGAAACAGGACCATGAGTAAAATTCGTGTAGCACTTGTTGAAGACCACGATTTAACCCGTGTAGGTATCAGAACAGCACTACAGCAAAATGAAGAAATTGATGTTGTAGGAGAAGCTGGTAACGCTGCTGAGGGAATGAAATTATTAAAAATGCTAAAACCAGATATTGCGATCGTAGATATTGGGTTACCAGATAAGGACGGTATTGAATTAACGCGCGAAATCAAATCCGCTACAGTGGAGGAAGAATCGCCAATTAAAGTGTTGATTTTAACACTGCGGGATAACAAAGAAGCAGTACTAGCAGCTTTTGCAGCGGGAGCAGACTCCTACTGCATGAAAGATATCAAATTTGATAATCTACTAGAAGCAGTGCGCGTTACTTACAATGGCAATGCTTGGATAGATCCGGCGATCGCCCGCATCGTGCTGCAACAAGCTCGACAAAATCAACAAAAATCAGAAGTACTAGCAGATTCGAAAACCAATTTTCAGACCGCACAAACTTCAGAAAGTAACGAAGAAGCGATCGATCCTTATATCCTCACAGAAAGGGAACTAGAGGTATTGCAGTTAATCGTTGAAGGTTGTAGCAATGCTGTTATTGCCGAAAGGCTTTACATCACAGTTGGAACTGTCAAAACTCATGTTCGTAATATTTTGAACAAACTATGCGCTGACGATCGCACTCAAGCTGCAGTCCGGGCCCTGCGTTCTGGATTAGTAGGATAAACAGAAATTTTTGCTAAGCCTGGAGCGTAGTATTTTCAACAAGTTGTGCCTTTAGCCCCGCACGCGGTCGAAAGTGCAATAAATTCCGCTCAAATTATTGTTTTTGGTGTGGTTGCTCTCGAGGAGAATATCAGTAAATTTACAACTGATTTTCTAAAATGTGTTACAAATGATTCAATCAAAACAGCAAAGGGTTGGAGCTTGTGTAACCTCCAAAACATAATCTAGCTAAGTATCTGGAAAGCAAAGTCAAAGATGACCCAGACGGATACAGAAAAATTAAAACTAATGGTGGTAGATGACGAACCAGATAACTTAGAATTGCTCTGCCGAACTTTTCGGCGAGAGTTTCAAGTATACAAAGCAACCAATGCCGCGAGCGCTTTTGCCATTCTAGATAGAGAAGGAGAGATGGCAATAATTATCTCTGACCAGAGAATGCCAGAGATGAATGGTACTGAATTTCTCAGTCGAACAGTAGAGCGCTTTCCCGATACGATTCGCATTTTGCTAACAGGCTTTACTGACGTTGAAGATTTAGTAGATGCAATTAACTCCGGTCAAGTCTTCAAATACATCACCAAACCCTGGAAACCCGACCGACTCAAAATTGTAGTCGAGCAAGCTGCAGACGCTTACCGCCTTGTGAAAAAACGCACGCAAGAGTTAACTCGGGCCTTGCGACGAGAATCTTTGTTTAATATCGTGACTACAGCAATTCGCAGCTGTGAGGACTACTCTACCATGCTGCAAAAGCTTGCAGCTATTATCGGAGAGAATTTCCAAGCTAATTATTGTTTGCTCAAACCAGTAGAAAACAATAGCTTAGCAGCAGAGGAATTTTCCTATCTTAATTCCACAACAGCTTTTGATAGCTCTTGGTTCGATCCCTGCACTTTAATTGCCAAAGTTTTAGAAACCCAGCGGTTCCAGCAAGTTTCCTATTTCCATGAAAGTAGATGGTACCAACAGTTAGTTGTACCACTTGCTTACCAGCAACATTTACTAGCTGCGATCGCTCTTTTTCAATGGGAACGCCCAAGTCCTTGCTGGCAAGATGAAGACATCCAACTTCTGACAAGCGTTGCGGAACAAGCAGCGCTAGCCTTATCCCAAGCAAAACTTTACCAAAGCCTTCAGGAAAAGCAACAACAGATTCGAGCAGAACTAGAAGTTGCTCGCCAAATCCAAAACAACCTGCTGCGCCAAAGCTGGCCAGAAATTCACAATGCCAAAGTGCAAGCTTGTTGTTGTCCAGCACGGGAAGTTGGAGGAGATTTCTTTGAAGTATTTATCCACCCCAAAGGAGATTTGTGGTTAGCGGTAGGTGATGTTTCCGGTAAAGGAGTTCCAGCTGCCTTGTTTATGGCTAGCGTTATTTCCGTATTGCGGCGCGAATTGTCTCAAGAAACACCTGCAATGCCAAATGCGGTCCTAAAAAATCTTAATAATGCCCTCGCTGAGGACCTTATTAGCAACAATTGCTTTATCACTCTCGTCTTAGCCCGATATACCCCTTCCACAAGGGAATTAGTGTATGCGAATGCTGGTCACATTTATCCCCTGCTGTGGTCTTCTGACAAAGCCTCAACAGAAAACCCTCACTATCTCAAAATACGTGGTGTCCCCTTAGGGATTTTACCTAAGTGGCAGGCAGATTTTGGGCAATTGTTTCTTACTTGTGGAGAAATTTTATTACTAGCTAGTGATGGTATTACTGAAGCAATGGTAGTGAAAAAAACTAATTCCTCAGAACAAGTAAATAACGGCATGCAGTCGGAGCAACGTTCTATGTTGAATCTAGACGGACTTTGGCAACTTTTGCAACAGCAAGGACGACCACTTTGTCTCAACCGTTTACTAGCCCGCATCCAAGCTGATAGCCAAGTTCAAGAAGATGACCAAACCATACTCTCACTAGAGGTTTTATAAGTAATGAAAAGCGAGCTCAATGTACCAAGTGACTTAAAATTTCTAAGCATCGTAGAAAATTGGTTGTTGGGATGTTTAGAAGTCCAACTCAAAGGATCTGTTGATTGGCCAAAACAGTCAAATCGATTGCGGCTAGCTTTGGTCGAAGCTTATTCTAACGTGGTGCGTCACGCTCATAAAAACCAGCCTTATTTGCCGGTGCTAATTCGTTTAGAATTGAAAGGTCGCGAGCTGGCTCTGGAAATTTGGGACTGCGGTCAAGGCTTTGATTTATCAAATTATTTGCCTCCTAATCCCACAGACAAACAACAAGTTGGTTATGGCTGGCTAATTATAAATAGGCTCATGGATAAGGTAGAGTATCAATTGCATGTTAATGGTGCAAACTGCTTAAAATTAGAAGTATCCTTGCCAGAATCTAATTAATCAAAAAAATATTTGATAGCATAAATAAAAAATCAGGCGATCGCTCTTTCATTTCTACGCATCTACGCAGTCACTACATGATTGCAAAAAATAGCCCCTCTTTGCTTGCACGCAGAGAGGGGATAATTCAAGACAAAATGCTCTAGGCACTAATAAGCATCCTGCAACTCGTAAAAGTCGGGCGAGACGTAATCTTTGCGCAAAGGCCAGCCCACCCAATCTTCTGGCATTAAAATTCGTTTTAAATTCGGGTGCCCTTCGTAGATAATTCCAAACATATCGTAGGACTCCCGCTCTTGCCAATCGGCAGTTTTCCAAATCCAGTAAACAGAAGGCACTCTCGGATTTTCTCGTGGTAGAAACACTTTAATACGCACTTGTTCTGGTCGATCAGCATTATCACTGAGCTTAACCAAGTGATACATGCTGACCAAATCCTGACCCGGTCCCAAGTCAATACCACACTGACACTGAAGGTAATTAAATCCGTAGGCGTACAAAGCAGTGCAGATGGGTAACAAAAAATCCGGCTCTACCTTTATAATTTCTACTCCCTCCGCATCGGGTTGTAAAGGTTCATTGGCAAAGCCATTTTCGGTCAGCCACTGAGAAGTCTTACCTGCCTTTACCAGAGATTGTTCTTCCGCAGGTACTGGTTTTGATTGTTCAGCCACGACTTACCTCCTGTTTTTGAGCGGTGAGTATAGCTGGAGGTACAGGTAAACCCATTGCTTCTGTTAGTTCTTTTGGCGGTTTCACGCGACTATCAGAAAGTAAATACTTACCGGTATGAATTTGCGGTACGGGCTTCATGCTGTGGGTAGTACTGTAGTAACGGTGAGTTTGTTTGATCGTACCCCGCTGTTGCATCGAATCATTTGCTATTTTCTTGCGCAACTTGATAATTGCATCGATAATAGCCTCTGGACGTGGTGGACAACCAGGTAAATAAACATCTACCGGAATTAGTTTATCTACTCCTCGCACTGCTGTGGGAGAATCTACACTAAACATTCCCCCAGTAATTGTACAAGCTCCCATAGCAATCACGTATTTTGGCTCGGGCATTTGTTCGTAAAGACGCACTAGTTGGGGTGCCATCTTCATGGTGATCGTACCGGCTGTGATGATCAAGTCAGCTTGTCGCGGACTAGAACGGGGAATTAATCCGAAGCGGTCGAAATCAAATCGAGAGCCAATTAAAGCTGCAAATTCAATAAAACAGCAAGCAGTACCGAACAGTAAAGGCCAAAGACTAGAAAGCCGAGCCCAGTTATAAAGGTCGTCAACTGTAGTCAGGATGACATTTTCTGATAGTTCTTGGGTTACTGTGGGACGCTGAATGGGATTGAGAATACGCTCTTTTTGCTGCTGCTGCAAATCCTTCAAATTAGCATCTAAGACCATTCCAATGCTCCTTTACGCCATGCGTAAACTAGGGCTACTACAAGAATTCCAATAAAGATTAGCGCTTCGATAAATGCCAACAAGCCCAAGCTGTGGAAAGCAACTGCCCAAGGATACAAGAACACTGTTTCCACATCAAACACGACGAAAACCAGCGCAAACATGTAGTAGCGAATGTTAAATTGAATCCAGGCTCCACCAATAGGTTCCATACCTGATTCGTAAGTAGTGCGCCGTTCTGGATGGCGACCACCAGGTCGCAGGAGCTTTGATGCCGCTAGAGCTAAGGCTGGTACTAGGCTGCAGATGATTAGGAAGCCTAGAAGGTACTCGTAACCGCTGAGGACAAACACAATGAATATCTACCGCTTATAGTGCAAATAACTCTGTTACCTTCTTTTACATTATATCGACTTGATGGTTCCACAAGTCTGGAAAATAGAGCTAGAGATTATTTGATTCGTTTTGAGTGGGCATAAAAAAACCTAACGAATATGTCATAATTTTTAACGTAGATTTTAAGCTTTGACCTTCATCCATGCCAAAGCCATGAGCGAACAAGCTGTTGACAATCTGGTTCTAGACCGCTATGAATGCCGTGCCTGCGGTTACGTCTACGAACCGAAAAAGGGAGATGAAAAAAATAACATTCCCCCAGGTACGCCTTTTGCAGAACTGCCCTTAACTTGGCGCTGTCCGGTTTGCGGTGCCAAAAAGAGTGCTTTTACCAATATCGGTCCTGCAGGTAAAGCTTCTGGCTTTCAAGAAAATCTCGGTTACGGCTTAGGTGTCAATAGTTTGACGCCAACTCAAAAAAGTATTCTTATTTTTGGCGCCTTAGCTGCTGCTTTTCTATTTTTTATAAGTCTTTACGGCTTAAAATAACACCTGTTTTCAACCAAGGATTAGATAAATTAACAAACAATTAATAATAAATACAAAAATGCGCTCAAGAGTAGGAATTTGGCAACGAATATTTGCCTTAATTGCTGTTATTCTCATCTGTGTTGGTTGTAGTAAAGTTCCTTCCACAAGTTACAATCCCTGGAAAGTAATTTCTCTACCTACAGAGGCAAAATTATTAGACATTGCCTTTACCGATAATCCGCAACATGGTTATCTGGTGGGCAGCAACGCTACACTCTTAGAAACTAAAGATGGTGGCGATACTTGGCAACCAGTCAAATTACAATTAGACGAAAATAAATATCGCTTTAATGCTATCAGTTTTGCAGGTAAGGAAGGATGGATAGCTGGTGAACCTTCACTGTTACTGCACAGTACTGATGGCGGAAATTCTTGGTCGCGCATTACCCTGAGTGAAAAGTTACCTGGTAATCCCATTAGTGTGGTAGCTCTAGGAGAAAATACTGCGGAAATGGCTACTGATGTGGGAGCAATATACAAAACTACTGACGGTGGTAAAAATTGGAAAGCCCAAGTAGAAGAAGCAGTTGGGGTAGTACGAAATCTGGAACGCTCTGCTGATGGGAAATACGTTGCTGTTTCTGCTAAAGGTAACTTTTACTCAACTTGGGAACCAGGTCTTAATGCTTGGATACCCCACAACCGCAACAGTTCCCGCAGGGTAGAAAATATGGGCTTTGCAGAAAACGGGCAAATGTGGATGCTAGCTCGAGGAGGTCAGCTACAGTTTAGTGACCCTGCTAACCTAGAGAAATGGCTAGAACCCCAGTATCCAGAATTTGCAACTAGCTGGGGTTTACTGGATTTAGCATATCGCACGCCAGAAGAAATTTGGGTAGGTGGCGGTAGCGGAAACTTACTTCGCAGTAAGGATGGTGGCAAAACTTGGGAAAAAGACCGAGAAGTGGAGGATATTCCAGCTAATTTTTACAAAATAGTTTTCTTTTCTCCAGAAAAGGGATTTGTAATCGGCGATCGCGGAGTTCTTCTCAAATACGAACCCAACAAAGTTGCATCTACACCTAAATCTCAGGCAGCTTAGTTTGCATAACAGGTGTGGCTGCTACTTTATGAGAAAGAAGTTGCAACTTGTAACTCTTTCTTAACTTTGTAGGATAATAAATAAATTAATAACAGATAATGGAGGTAGGGATCCAAATGGCAGGTAGTACTGGAGAGCGCCCGTTTTCGGATATTATTACAAGCGTTCGTTATTGGGTGATTCACAGCATCACCATTCCAGCCTTGTTTATTGCGGGTTGGCTATTTGTGAGTACCGGTTTGGCCTACGATGTGTTTGGCACACCCAGGCCCAACGAGTATTACACGCAACAACGACAAGAATTGCCAATCGTAAGTGATCGTTTTAATGCCAAACAACAAGTTGAACAATTAATAGCAAAGTAGTTTGAAGTTACTATGACAAGCGGTAGCAAAACAAACCAACCAGTACAATATCCCATTTTTACCGTCAGGTGGCTGGCAGTTCACACCCTAGCTGTGCCAACTGTATTCTTTTTAGGGGCGATCGCCGCCATGCAGTTTATTCAACGCTAGGAGAAAGGAATGGAAAGAAACCCAAATCCCAACAATCAACCGGTAGAACTAAACCGGACTTCCTTATACCTGGGACTGCTACTAGTCTTTGTTCTCGGACTTTTGTTTTCCAGTTACTTCTTTAACTAAGAAGCACCGATACTAATTTGTTTTGTTTATTTAACCTGTGTTGATTTTTATCCAGGGAGGAGAAAAGCTGTGTCTGAAAGTGGGAGAATTCCTTTGTGGATTGTTGCTACAGTAGCGGGCTTAGGCGTAATTACCATTGTTGGTATATTCTTCTACGGAGCCTACGCCGGGGTTGGTTCGGCCGTTTAATACTGCCATGAACTCAACGCCATCAGTCTCAATTTTCTAGCATTAGTTTAGAAATCAGCATTAAAAAAAACCGCCATCTTTAGAAGATTGGCGGTATTAATTTTATTCATTGTTGTTAATTTTTTAGACCTATCTGCCAATTGCTAACAAACCAATAATTAATTTAAGCCAGATCTTCCCGTTCTATGTATATCAGCAAAAACGCCATTGTCACAAATGGAAAAACTAGACCAATTAGGGGAACAAAAATGGAAGGCAAAAATGAAGCAGCCATGATAAATATTCCTATGAAATCACACTACGATTCAAGATGAGCTTACTGCAAATTTTGCCTGATTTTGTAAAATCTAAAGATTTTTAACACAGTTGTTTAACATTTTTTACCGGCAGCGTTCACAAACCCAGCACTTCATCCAGTTGACACAAGAGCAGGGTTTGGGGAACCACAGTCCGCACCACGGTAATTTTGTGGCTTTCCTGCTTAGAAGCTGTGTCTACACTTACAGCTTCCAAGCGGATTTCCAAGCAGCCAAAGGGAATGTGGATAGAAGTAATAACTTCCGATCCTCCGAAACGATTGGGTAGCAAATTGGTTAGCAAACGCGGTCCGTCCAACAACCAGCGCATTTGGCAATCTTCTACCCATAACTTAACTGCGATGCCAGGACGCAGGCAAGGCAGCTGCACCCGCACCCTTACAGAAGTTCCGGAAATCAATTCACCATCAGGTAAATGCAGTTGTGGAATTGGTAATGGTTCGATCGCAGCAGTGCTACCTAGGACAATAGTTTGCACATCCTCTTTTGACTGCTTTTGCTTTTGTTCGTAACACAAAAGCGCGTTATCTTCGTCGCATATATCATCGACAACAATTTCTTGGGTCAAATTGAGGGAACCAGAAGAACAAATAGGTTGGGATTGATGCAAGAACGAAGAAACAGGAGGAGGTGGTGGAGGGAGGGGAAGTACAGAAGCATTTTCTTGTTGTTGTTGTGACGTTTCTTCCAGATCTGCAATACAGTTATCGTAGTCTTCGTATTCTACGTCAATAGCTTCCGACAAAGAGTATCCATGGCTGTGCATCCACTTGACAATTAGGGGAGAGATATAAGGATTTTGCAGCGTTGATAACTTGGAGCTAGGTGAGATAGCTAACGCAACCGAATCTGCGAAACAGTTATCCGCAAGTTTTACCTCATCGTGCACTGCAGTAGCGTGATTTGGTTGAGATTCTTCAACAGCACACAAATCATGGTTGTGACCGCTGTGCTTGTATGGCAAGACTTTGAGCCGTTTTAAACATGGAAAAGCAGTATCCGTTTGGCGCTTGTAGCCAGTGGGAAAAAGAGTATCTTTTTTCTCCAAAGTTCGCAACTGTGTTGCAGTTTCGATGATACCAGCAGTTTTTTGGGGAAGCTTTGGCAATTGTAGCGAACGGAAAGCTTTACAACTGTGAGATGATGGTGGTTGCAGGCGTGGTGGTAAAGATATTTTGGGACGAGGTTGAGTCTGTAAAGGCTGGGTTATTTTTCTAGTTTTAACGATATTAAACAGTTCTAAATCTAGCTTTGCTGACGGCTTTTGGTTATTTGGCGCTGCCAATGTCTTTGTTTGTAATCGGTCTTGCTTGCTGTTTTTAATGGCGGTGCTAACAGCTAATAATTCTGTAATATCTGCTGTAATCAGAAAATACTGATTAGCTAATAGGGTAGCTTCTGTTTTGGGAGCAAGCGTGCCGTAGAAGCTAATATCGCCTAAAATCAACTTAGACTGGCAATCGGCGGGAATCTCAATCGAGTGTTGAAGAGAAAATGGCAATAGCCTTTCGCCCAAGGGTTGTAAAACTTGAGCTATTATTTCTAAAGCTTGAGGCGATCGCAATTCGATTCGGATTTCTCCAGCATATATCCTGGTGGGATGAGTCTTTTGCTTTCGCTGAATGCATCCGTTGATGGTAAGTATTTGTCCCCAACCAATTGTATAAATTTGTTTTTCCAGAGTAACAAGCAGCGGTAATTCTGAAACAGCTAACAGAGGTTCAGTAGCAGTTTTGTCTTCTAGTATTGGCTCTGAAAAAGGTAAAGCCAACTCTATCAAATTATCTAAAATCTGTTGTGCGGTCTGTTTTTTGAGCCATACGGGACTTACAGGTCTATCAATAATTGCATCTTCGGGAGAATTTGGGAGAAGTACCGATACCAGACCAGTTTGGGAAGTATCGCCTAACAGAAAAAAAGAAGAATTTGATTGTGTGCTTTTACTGCTTGTGGTGGGAGTTTCAATTTCCTTTTGTTGTTTTTGGGCTAGGACTTTGAGTTGGATAGTATATTGCCAGGATTGACCAAGCAGTTCTGACATTAAATCGCCACAACAGCATTGCAAGTCCCACAAACCTGGATGAAGGTAGGTAAAGGGAATTACAGCCATCAAGCCTTCTGCGTTAGTGCGGCGCGATCGCTTGTAAACCCGCCGTTTTGGTGGTGCTTGTGCATCGGTCGATAAATGAGAGATCCGCACTTCCACATCCGTATTGCAAAGGTGGGAGCGAGCTACAATTCTGTACCTACCTTCTAAAATTTCTAACTTTGGCGATTCTAAAAGATGCCAGCTGCGATCGCCTTGTTTCTGGATCAGAAATTGCCAGTTTTCCATCGTGATAGATGCCCAAACCGTAGAGCTGTTTTTGGAATAATTGCCTTATCGTGTTTGCCAGTTTAGCCTACAATTTAGTTAATTTCTAACCTTATATACCCTGATATTTTATTTTGTGAAGCGCATTGAGATAATTTTTATATTTTATATAAAAAATGGGTAGAGAGACCTCAACCCAAAATATCCCCGCACATACATTTAACTTTGCACTATGAGGTGGTGTAAAGACTGCGATAGTAAGCCAAGATTTGTTCTATCCTTTGTTGACTTTCCGGGCTAGGGTGAGAAGACCACCACATCCACAGGCCACCAATTTGACTTTGTTGATAATCAAACTCTTGAGAAGACTGGGGAATGAAACTTACTTGTATACCTTCTACTTGACGCAGATGAGCTGCTATCTCTCGATAAACAGCTAAAGGTAAACCAGGAAATTCAATTCTTTCTTTTATCTCCATGTTTTACGAAGATCCAATGGAAACAGATTTTTGGGCTGGTGAAGTCTCCAAAACAGAATTTTCCACAGCTGCTGTTTTAGTAGCTGCAGCAGTGTTAGCTGGCGCTTCTCCAACCATTCTGGCAACTTCTATACCATATTGTTCCAGAATTACGATCGGTTCTGAACCTTCATTCATTTCAATTCGCTTGATCAGAACTCCGTTTGCCAATCGCTGTCCCACCTGTACGTAACGGCTTGTGGGTTCGTTTGGTACTTTAATGATTGCTAGCGGTTGTTTGCCGAGCAAAACTACACCACTGACAAAAACTGCTTTGGCTAATTCTGGTTGTGGAGGCGGTGGGAGAACAGGTGTGAGCTTGGGATTGGGAATAACCTGGGGCAAAACCCGAGGTAAAACAGAAGTTACGCTCCGACTGGTGCTGAGACTGGGATTGACTTGCTTTTTAGGCAGAGTATTTTTGGGCGGAGTTAATTTCGCAGCTATCACAGCACTTTGTTTGGCAGTAACTTTTGCCACTTTCACAATAGCTGGTAAAGATGGTACTGCAGGAATTGCTCTAGTTTTTATAGTTGGATTTGGTACTTGCTCTGCTTGAGGATATACCTTGACCAGTTCGCCAAAGGGGTCAGATCGCCCTTTGGAGATAAAATGTATTCTTTCTGTGGCATTTGTTGGCTGAATTAAATTGGGAACTGCTTGTGTAGCTTGGGGAGTTTCTTTTGCAGGTACAATTGGATGGTTAAACCTTTGCTGGTTAGTTTGCTTCGTCGGAACTGGTGTATTGTTCGCCAGCACGGGATTGGGAGTTTGAGATTGTTGTTCTCCTGAAGAAGCACAGGAGGCAACTACCAAAGATAAAAAGGCTGCGGCTAAAATTTTTGAGTTCCTACCCATAAACCCTTCTCCATAGCTACGGGAATATCTCGAAATCAACATGTCGGAAATGGCAATGAAAGGCTAAATATTATACCTTTATAACCCAATTTTCCGAACTTAAGTGGGTATTTTTTTTAACTAAAATCCCATCAATAATTCCTCGTCTGACAATTATTCCTCAGCCACGCCCATTAACTGTTTTAGTAGGTCGAGTCCTTTTTTCACTCGGCGAGAAACGGTAACAACACTAATACCAAGCTGTTCTGCTACTTGTTTTTGTGTTAGGTCGTGCAAGAATACAAACTCTAAAACTTCACGAGTACGTTTTTCTAGCTGCACTAATGCTTGTTGCAGTCGAATGCGGTCTTCTTGTGCTAGTTGAAAACTACGATAACGGTGATCGGGAACCAACTCTCCCAAGCTGGTAGATCCTTCTTCTCCATCTTGCACCGGTACATCCAAGCTTAAAGGAGCGCGATTGATCCATGCAAGTTTAATTTCTTGCCATTCTGCTGAGGAAATTTCTAGTGCTGCTGCTAGTTCTGAATCGGTTGGTTGACGGTTGTATTTTTCGCGTAAAGAGCGCGAGACTCCTATGGCTTGCTGTTGCAGAGCTAGGTAACGTCTGGGAATGCGTACTGTTACGCCTTTATCTCGAAGATAGTGTTGAATTTCACCGCGAATGTAAGGGATAGCAAAGGAACTAAAAGCATGACCCTTAGATATTTCAAATCTTTCAATGGCACGAATTAAGCCCAAGCAACCCACTTGTAGCAAGTCTTCGTAGCTTTCGTGACATTGATTCATCCAGTAGTGAGCTTCTTTTCTCACTAAGCCGAAATTGAGTTTCACAAGCTGGTTGCGAAGATTGGCTGAGCGAGATTGCTGATATTCTCGCAACAGTTGCAAAATTTCATGCTTTAGCTCGTAAGTGATTGTGGTTGGCATAGTACCATTTTTTGGTCAAACAAACTGCTATCGGTATGCACGTGTGTACGCGCACACAAAGTGTTGGTGTGGGAGAAAACCTATTTATACAAGAGTTGAGCGAAAAGATTTTTGGCGCACACAAGAAGGCGTTTTTCGCCAAAGTTAACTGAATCTGTCGCCGGATATAGGGATGTCTAATAGGGATATTTAATCAATTCATTGCTCTATAACTACAGAGCAATGCTCCCAGCAGCAAGGAGAATTTGGGATGAAAGTGTTTGCTGCGATCGCTGTATAGATTTCAAAACTACTCACAAAGATATAAATTTTTGTACTTATAAAAAAACCGAAATTGTACTTAATTTAATTAATTTATTGATTAATTGCAGAGCTTGCAGTCCAGATAATCTGAGTATAAAAAGTACATTATCCGTGGCTGCCTTCTTAAGTATACGGACAAAGCACGGGCAGTTGAAAGTACTAAGTTTTGAGGTAATTTGTATTTGACTAATCTTGTTGTTTCTCTTGAGTTGGTTGTTCTTTATTTTTTGGTATGACCAATACTTTATCGACGCGATTACCATCCATGTCCATAACTTCAAAGCGCATACCTTGCCATTCGAAATGATCTGCTGGGGAGGGGATGCGACCGAGGTGAGTGATCACAAAACCACCTAATGTTTGATAATTGCCTTGATGATCTCGCAGGTATTCTTCCAGATCGAAAAGTTCAAAAAACTCATCTATTGGCAGCATACCATCTAGTAGCCAAGAACCATCTTCTCGCTGTACAGCTTGGGGATTTTCCAATTCTTCTGCAGAGGGAACATCGCCGACAATTTCGATCATGACGTCGTTGAGAGTCACCAATCCCTGAATAACGCCGTATTCATCAACGACAAGGGCCATGTGCGTTACTGTTTGTTTAAAAAGTTCCAAAACTTTTAAACCGCGAGTACTTTCTGGTACAAATACTGGCGATCGCAATCCTACTGTCAAGTCTAGGGGTTCTCCGGATAAACAGCGGGCCAGCAGGTCGGTGACCGGGATAATACCCAGAACGTTATCTAGTCCTCCTTGACAAACGGGGTAGCGAGAATAGGGGCTTTCAATTACCTTTTGACGATTTTCTTCGATGGAATCTTCTAAATCCAACCAAACTATTTCTGGACGGGGTGTCATAAACGAGCTCACCGGGCGATCGCCAAAGCGAAATACTCGTTCTACCATGTCTTGTTCTGCTTCTTCAAACGTTCCCTCTTCCGTACCTTGTTCGATTAAGACTCTAATTTCTTCCTCTGTTACTTGAGGTTCTGTCGATGGTTTTATGCCGAGAGCCCGTACCGCTGTATCAGTAGATATACTGAGAATAGAAACTATTGGTGAAGTAATGGTTGCTAACATCCGCATGGGAATAGCAACAATACAAGCGATTGCTTCGGGGTGGGTTAAAGCCAGACGCTTGGGAACCAGTTCTCCAACGATTAATGTCAAATAAGTAATAATTAATACAGAAAAAATCGAAGCCAGCGTATCTTTGTAAGGTGCGAGAAAAGGGATATAACTGAAAATAGGAGCTATTCTTTTAGCGAATACCGATTCACCAAAAGCACCGGACAAGATAGCTAACAAAGTAATTCCTACCTGTACAGTAGCCAGAAATTGATTGGGGGAAGAAGCTAGTTTTAAAGCAACGCGAGCTTTTTGATCTCCTCGCTCTGCAAGTTGTTGCAGGCGAACTTTGCGTGCAGAGACAATAGCCAACTCTGACATGACAAACAGGCCGTTGGCAAAGATGAGTAGAAAGACAATTAAAACTTCGACAGTTGGTGACATTCTCAAAATTGCCGATGTTATCGGCAAACCATACTTAAACTTTAATCTGAAATTAATATCTAGTATCTAAGATGTTTCCAAATAACATTAACAATCTGGGAAAAAGTAATCGGCCGCTATTCATACTGGTAGATGAGCGATGAATCAGTCGTCATTGTACAAGGGAAAAAGGTATCTCGAACCAGACTTGTAGTATTGTTGATATTTTTAAAATAGTTGAAGTATGGACTATTATTATCGATTGCTGCTGTTGAAGGACAAACCACCTGTTTTGAATCTATGGCATTTTCTTCCATTGTGCGTGCTCTGGGGCGATCGCCGCTCACGACAGAACTTCTTTCCAAATTAAACCGACAACAAGATTTGCATTTAAGTGGCATCCCGAGACTACCTAAGGGCTTAATTGCGTCAGCTTTGGCCCAAACTCAGGGGCAAAATTTGTTTGTGGTCTGCGCGACTTTGGAAGAAGCGGGACGCTTTTGGGCGCAGTTAGAGGCGATGGGGTGGGAAACCGTACATTTTTACCCTACTTCAGAAGCTTCTTGTTACGAACCGTTCGATCCAGAAACGGAAATGACCTGGGGACAGATGCAGGTGTTGGCAGATTTAGTCCCAGCTAGGGAACAGTTGACCCCAAAGCAAAGACAGATCGCCATTGTGACCACGCATGCTGCTTTGCAATCCCACCTACCACCACCAGAAGCGTTCTACCCGTTCTGTCTGACCATTAAATCGGGGATAGAGTTGGACCTAGATACTTTTAGTGAAAAAATAACTAGTTTGGGTTACGAGCGGGTACCGTTAGTTGAAACAGAAGGACAGTGGAGCCGTCGGGGTGATATTGTGGACGTGTTCCCGGTGTCCTCGGAACTGCCGGTGCGTTTGGAATGGTTTGGTGATGAAATCGAACAAATACGAGAATTTGACCCAGCAACTCAACGTTCTGCGCTGGATAAGATCGAGGAACTAATTCTCACTCCTGTTAGCTTTGCGCCTATTATTAGGTCGGCTTTGGGTAAGGAGGTGTTGGAAACTGTTAAAACCTGTCTTTCTGAGTGGGAACAACAGCAGCTAGAAGCGGGTATATCGTTTGAGGGTAGCCGCCGGTTTTTAGGACTTGCTTTTAATCAACCAGCTTCACTTTTAGATTATCTACCAGAAAATACTTTAGTTGCCATTGACGAGCCCCAGCAGTGTTACGCTCACAGCGATCGCTGGGTAGAAAATGCCGAGGAGCAATGGTTAGCTCTGACAAGCAAAAAAGCAAACCTAGAACCAGGGAAAAGTTCTCTAGGAGAAGCCGCCCAAAGGGCGTCTACAGAGCAAACTTTGATTGCTTTGCCTAAAATTCACCGCAGTTTTGATGATTGTTTGGCTGCTTTGGCAAGATTTCAAAGGATATACTTATCAGAATTGGTTGAGGAAAACCGAGGTATAAATCTTGCTAGCAGAACAGTACCGGCTACACCGCATTCCTTTGCTAAAATTGCAGAAATACTGCGACAGCAGCGCGAGCGCAACTTTTCTATTTGGCTAATTTCGGCACAGCCAAGTCGTTCTGTTTCTCTGTTGCAAGAACACGACTGTCCTGCTCAGTTTATTCCTAATCCCCGCGATTACCAAGCAATTGACAAGCTACTGGTCGATCACGTACCCGTCGCTTTAAAATATTCGGGTTTAGCAGAACTAGAAGGTTTTATCCTGCCTACGTACCGTATCGTTGTTGTCACCGATCGGGAATTTTATGGCCAGCACAGTCTCGCCACTTTTAGTTACGTACGCAAGCGCAGAAAAGCTGCTTCTAAACAAGTAGATCCCAATAAGTTGTGTCCGGGGGATTATGTAGTACACAGAAACCACGGTATTGGTAAATTCCTGAAGCTAGAAAGTCTGACAATTAACAACGAGACCCGCGAATACTTAGTAGTGCAATATGCAGACGGATTGCTGCGGGTAGCGGTGGATCAAGTAGGGGCGCTGTCGCGGTTTCGGACTACAACCGAGAAAGTGCCAGAGCTAAGTAAAATGACTGGCAAGGCTTGGGAGAACACCAAGAATAAAGTCCGCAAATCGATTAAGAAATTGGCGGTGGACTTGCTGAAGTTATATGCAGCGCGATCGCAACAAAAGGGTTTTGCCTTTCCAAAAGACATGCCTTGGCAGCAGGAATTAGAGGACTCGTTTCCCTACCAACCCACTAGCGATCAACTCAAGGCCGTACAAGATGTCAAACGAGATATGGAAAGCGATCGCCCGATGGATCGCTTGATCTGTGGCGACGTCGGTTTCGGTAAAACAGAAGTAGCTATCCGCGCGATCTTTAAAGCTGTCACCGCCGGCAAACAGGTTGCACTTCTTGCACCTACCACCATCCTAACGCAACAGCACTATCACACCCTCAAGGAACGTTTTGCTCCCTACCCGATTAATGTAGGGTTGCTAAACCGCTTTCGTACTCCTCAAGAACGCCGCGAAATTCAAAAAAGATTGGCTACAGGTGAATTGGATGTTGTTGTTGGTACGCACCAACTTTTAAGTAAAGATGTTACTTTTAAAGATTTGGGACTTTTGGTGGTGGACGAAGAACAGCGCTTTGGAGTCAATCAAAAAGAAAAAATTAAAAGCCTCAAAACTCAAATCGACGTGCTCACCCTCACCGCCACTCCTATTCCCCGTACGTTATACATGTCTTTATCCGGCATTCGGGAAATGAGTTTAATAACTACACCACCTCCATCCCGGCGTCCGATCAAAACTCATTTAGCACCCATGAATCCGGAAACCATCCGCACTGCTATACGTCAAGAACTTGACAGAGGCGGGCAAATTTTCTACGTAGTTCCCCGGGTAGAAGGAATTGAAGAAACAGCAGAGAAATTGCGGGAAATGATACCGGAGGGGAAAATCGCGATCGCCCACGGACAGATGAATGAAAGCGATTTGGAAGCAACTATGCTTTCTTTTAGCAACGGCGAAGCAGATATTCTTGTTTGTACCACAATTATTGAATCTGGTTTGGACATTCCACGAGTCAACACTATTTTAATTGAAGATTCCCACCGCTTCGGACTGGCACAGTTATACCAACTGCGGGGACGTGTAGGACGTGCAGGTGTTCAAGCTCACGCTTGGCTGTTTTACCCAAAACAAAGGATTTTATCGGATGCGGCGCGGCAACGCTTGCGCGCTATACAGGAATTTACCCAATTAGGTTCCGGGTATCAATTAGCAATGCGTGATATGGAAATTCGCGGAGTTGGTAACTTGCTAGGCGTCGAACAATCGGGACAAATGGATGCTATAGGTTTTGATTTATACATGGAGATGCTGGAAGAAGCAATTCGGGAAATCCGAGGACAGGAAATTCCCAAAGTTGATGATACGCAAATCGATCTTAACCTGACGGCATTTATTCCCTCAGATTATATTCCGGATATAGACCAAAAAATGAGCGCGTATCGCGCAGTTGCAACTGCTAAGTCTAAAGAAGAATTACAACAAATTGCTGCAGAGTGGAGCGATCGCTACGGTGCTATTCCCACACCCGCAAATCAACTGCTGCGAGTCATGGAATTAAAGCAAATAGCGAAGAAGTTAGGATTTAGTCGAATTAAACCAGAAACCAAGCAGCATGTTGTTTTAGAAACATCTATGGAAGAACCAGCTTGGAATTTGTTAGCAGCAAATTTACCAGAAAATCTTAAATCAAGCTTTGTTTACTCACCTGGTAA
This sequence comes from cyanobacterium PCC 7702, assembly GCA_000332255.1. GTDB lineage: Bacteria > Cyanobacteriota > Cyanobacteriia > Cyanobacteriales > Nostocaceae > Chlorogloeopsis. The sequence continues at coordinate 2,712,940 of KB235926.1, forward strand.
AGTCACAGTTCGCGGTTTAGGAGTTCTCAAAGCAGAGCGACAATTACAAACCTTAATAGATGCATTAGAAAAAATGCAAGGCGCTATTCCAGCAGATAAAGCTGGGTTATTATAGCATGTTTGTGAAAAATTTAAAAAAGCAGCACAAAAAGGCGGGAGGTAACTCGCTGAAAACGGGAATGCTTGTCTAAACCGCAAACATCAACTGTAAGAATAGTTGATATATGTAGAGCGATCGTCGAGGAAGCGGAAAATAGTGTGTTTGCTACGGACAAAGCTAATCTCGCGCGATTACCCTTCCTCCTAACCTCTACTTCCCAAACTCAGACTTCAAAATATCACTTAAAACTAATGTCTACCTTTTTTGTTACCTCGGAGTGCTCTACTTTCACCAAATTATCTCTAGTAGCAATGGTAACATACAAAGAAATGCCACAATCAACAGCAGCCATTGCTAATGCTGCAGACAAGGTTTTGGTTCCACCAGTATAGTCAGCCATAATTTCATGACCGCTTTGTTGTTGAAAATTCCGGATGCAATTGTAAATTTTCGAATAGCATTCACCTAAATCATCAGGATCTTGCACTAAAATCAAATCCCGTTCTGGTTGAAAGTTTTCTCCTAAATTTACCTGTGTGGGAATGTTGGGTAATCTTTCGATCACCTCTGCACCCCGACGCACTTCACAAGGAGTTCCTTCGCCAATAACTTGTGATTTACTTCCTTTCTCACCATCGGAAGCAATAAAAATAACGCGATCGGGTTGTAAGCTGCGGATAGCGGTGATGATGGGTTGAAAGGAACCACCGACGGTAACAAGGAGAATTTTGGACATGAATGTGACTTAATATGATGAAGTTTAATAATTTTCTTGTGGAGGTAGTAGTGATGCTACTAATTCTGAAAGAGATGGATATATCTTTTCAAAACGATCTTTAAGTGTTTTGGCTAATTTAGGATCGGGATTCATGCCAACATGGGCAATATCATTTCTTAACTCTGTAACTTGCTGCCAAAGGTCTATTAGTTCGTCTTTGTTTGCTAAGTTTTTAAGCTTTTCATCGCAACTACTAATAGTATCAACAGTTTTTTTTGACTGTATTCTTACTCCATTATTTAAAGCTCTTTCTACTTCAGAACGTCCATTTTTATTAGAGAACATTGGTTCTCCAAACTTGAGAGCTAAAACAGAAACAATCCATTCACGTGTTAAAGTTACTGCTTGTACGATTTGCTGTCTTTCACGGTACCACTGAATCATTTTTAGTTGCAGCCATAAATTATTAGCTAATTGCGAATTTTCTCTTGGGTTTTCAAGGGCGAATTGGCCGTATTCTTTGACTACTTGTTCACCTAAAATACTAAATGGTTGTGCTTGTTTAGCAATACTAGGTGCAGCTTTTTTTAAAGCTTGTTCTAGCTTAGTTGCTTCCTCCATGGTTTCTATTGGTCGAGTTAGGCGTAATGCTAGAGAAATAGATTCAATTGCCTTAGACGCTGCTTCAAGATCCCTTTTAAGTTCTCGTGCTGAAATACTATCACGTAGTTCGATTTTGGATGGCATTCCTTTTTTTAATAAATCAGCTAGTGGCTGTCCATCTCCTATTTCCACAAAACGCTCAGTTGCAGTTAACCAGTCGAGCATTCCAATAAATTCAGATAAATCAATAACTGGTGCTATTCCATTATTGGAAAATCCTAATTCCCAGGCTCCGTAGTAAATAGCCTCAATTGTAACGTTTTTAGCTGCTTTAAGGTATGCTGCAAATAAAAATACTAAAAATGGTAAAGAACGCAAACCATGAGTTATATCAAATATAACGCTGTCATTTTCATTTACTTTTTGATTAATAATTTTAAAAGTTTCCCACATTTCTTCGGTGCTTTGCCCAGTGGGGATTTCAACTGCTTGTATGCGTTTTTCTTCTAATTTCTCTAAAATAGGAAAAGTTTTTTCTTTGGCTTCACTTGTCACACAAACTAACATCGAGTCATAATTGCAAAACTTATGTAAAGCTTCTGCAAATACTTCTCCGTCATAATTTTGACCTTGAAAACAATATGTTGTTTTCTTAGCCTGAATACCCAAAAATGTAATAATCTTTTTCATAATTATCTACTTGATATATTAATTAATGTCTGTCCCATCCCCAACCTTGTCTTCATCCCCGTACCAGCAAAACGCGCATATTGAACTAATAAATTAGCCACATTTGCCAATAAAGAGTCAGCACGATTAAAAATGTGTAGCGTTACATCACCCACAAATCCATTCACATAACCTCTATGTAATTGCCAACTTCTGGTTTGAATTTTGTGATTTTTTAGCAAAATCGCATTGCTGAGGTAAGCAATTAATTCATCACCTCCCAAATAAACAGGCGCAAAATTATTCCAGCGTTCTAGCCAACTGTGGAACATTAAATTTGGTACAGGTAGAGGTAGATTTGTTCCACCCTGAGAAAAAGCTGTGGGAGTGATAAACTGCAACTCAAACTGTTTGATTGGTTCTGGTTCATTTGCTACTAAATTTGTGTACAATTCTTCATAGCTGGTGATTTCATCTTCGCGGTTGATGACGTTAAATTTTGCCCCCAGGAATTCTAAAGAGTCTGAGAGATGAAGATGAGAAATTGCTTTTGCTGAAACTTCCTGCAATCCAGATAGGGATAATTTGTAAAATTCCTCTGGATGGAAGGTGAAGAAATCTCGAGAAGTGGAGCATAAACCGATAATTCCTGAGCAGGAAACAGAAGGAATTGCTTCGTTTCCCATGTCTAAACCTAGTTGTTGATGCAGTTTTTTTACCAGTTCCAAGCTATAGGAACGGGGTAAAATTGTCGGTTCGGATACGCTTAATATCCAGGTAGAACGAATTAGCATTTGTTTGATAAAGTTTTGAATTTAACCCACCCTGGTACAAACTTAATTTCACCATTTGAATTCATCACTGTTCGCCTAGATTTTGGTGCTTCAAAACCAGGTGCTTTTAAACCACAAGTATCGCGAATATCTTTCCGTAGTTCATCATCAAGACACAAGCCAATAGTAGTTCCATTCATGCCACTACCCCAACCCAGTCTCAAACTATAGGGACATTTTTCTGGTTCGTAAAATTCGCGGATATAATTAAAATCTAAATTTTTCCCTGATGCTTGAGGATTGTTCTTAATTTCTTGCCAGTAATCATGCTCATAGTCCCATTGTTCTTGAGTAAATTCTTGACATATTTGTAAGAGTTCATCTAGGTTACTAAAGGGTAACTTCATCCCCTGTTCATGTGTGAACCATGAAAGCATTTCTGTATCTAATGTAATGGTGAATTCTGTTTGGATATTTCGCACCATTTCAGTATAGATAGATGCTTTATATTTAGCTAAGTAATCTGGAAATCTGCTAGAAACTACTACCTCGGCGACAACAGGTATGTTAACAGGTATTTCTTGACCTTTCTTAGTTTTGATTGTGCTTTCTAAGAGTGGTGCTGAATCTGTAATTTTGATAGCTCTGAAAAAGTCTGTATTTGGCCCTTTACCAGGAAAGTTTTGATATTTGAGGTGGAATTCTGAGAATAAACTATCCATTTCGCTCACCCGCTTTGATGAAGGTAATTGAAAAAGGTCTGCGTGTTTCAATAAATAATATGCTACGGCAGTTCTAATTGCTCCTTTAATCGAAGAACCAGGAATAAATAATTGTCCCATGCCATTGCGAATCATGGGACGCAAATCTGTAATTTTCTCAGATGTCAACTTTTGGCTGATGGCTTCTTTGGGGAAAATTGGACAACCTTGTGTATCTTTAGCTTCCCACCACTCGGAACCAAAGGCTTGTTTTAAAAGTTTTGTGATATCTTGGCGTTCTTCAATTGCTTGAATATAATCGTTGAAAAATCGTTTTCCTTTTGCTAATAAACCCTTTGCTAAAGCTTCTTGGTTGGGGAGATAGACTTTTTTATCTGTCTGTACATATTCAAAGGGATTCAATCTTGATACTGATGAGCCAATATGTAAAATTGGACTTGTCATTAGTATCTTTTTTGATTGATAAAAATCAGGTTTCTTGAGAGCAGATTCGGGAGAAACCACCATAATCTTATTTATCCTGTGCTTTAATTGGCAAACTTAAGCTAATACCACTACGGTAAATTCGATATTTTTTGAAACCGTTGGGTGTAACATCTACTAATTTTCCTTTTGGTGGTACTAGAAAAACCGAACCTTCGCTAAACATGCGCACCATTTTACGTCGGAGTTGATTTTCTGCTATCCAACCACCGCGTTGTTGAATGTCATAGCTAGCTTGATTTAAAAACTCGGTTGTTATGGGTGTATCCCAAAACAAACTCATTAGCGCGTGATGATTTCCATTAGAAAAATTTACTACCTTTTTCCAGGTTTCTGGTAATTCTAACCACTCAAGTTGAAATCTTCCTGCTCCGCTGGAGCGTTCTCCTCCTAGTCCTTCTTCTCCTAATAGATACAAAGCAGCTTTGAGGTTTTGTGCGAGTTTTTCTCCTTCCGGGGATAATTGTAATAAAAAATACAAACCAGCTGGATTCTTTTCCCAATCAAATTGAACAAAACCGGTATGGTATAAGTTTGTTGCTCTGGTGGTACGGTCGACAGCAATTTTGGGAACTTTGCTAATTTTGAAGGCTTTGTTGTAGTCAAAGGTTCCTAATTTATGCAATTCTCCATGAGATTTGCCAACGCTGCCATACTGAATTAATTCTTTAGTATCGGTATCATTATCAAATCCTTTTCCTTGATACCATCTTTGCCATACTTCTAAAGGTAAGTAGTGAAGCTTTTTGTAGGTTTTGAAAAAAGGAACGTCATTGTCAGGGTAGTTGATGGGAAGCTTCAGAGGACGGGGAAGATAGTAAATGGTGCGATCGCTGACTTGTCGATAAATAAATGTGGAACTGATACGAAAAGGGGGAGTTAGGTTGGGTTGTTCTTGGGAAGGAAAGATCTGCAACAGTTCCTCAACTAATTTTTTACCGAATAAGCGCGCGTAGACACTAACCCACGCACTAAATAAAGCATCGGAACGGACGCGATCGCTCGTTTGTTCCATCCCTATTCCCACTTCCCCAAAATGTGCGGGATTGCGACCAAAGTTGAGTTTTACTAATTTCCAGACACTCATGATTAATCTCCTGGTAATAATCGATTTACGTACTCGCTTAAACTTCCAAAGTTATCTAAGAGTGCTTGGGTGTTGGGAATGGTTTCTAATGGTTGTAAAGCTGATTTACCAGGAGGAGTGCTGGTCATTTGGCGATACTGCTCTAAGCTGCGATAGGAAAATCGAAAGTTTTCAAATTTGACTTTTCCGTAACCTCTAGAACCGTGTCCGCCAAGTGCATCGTCTTCTAGAATGGCCAGTGCGATCGCAATATTTTGCAAGTCTTCAATGACTTGGTTTTTGTTTTCAACGGTGTAAACTAATTCAAACTGGAATTTTGATCCAGCGGGTACACGTTCTAACTGTCTGGGATTTGCTGCTGCTGTTACTCGGTCAATACTGTTTTCAAATTTCCACTCAGTCATGTATAAACCAGTGTCGACTTGCTTGAGTTTTTCTGCTGATTCTGGTACTAAATGGCAATCTCGAATAATCAATCGAGCTGGCGCGTTACGTCCGCGATTGATTTTAATACAATTTTGATTTTTGATTGTAAAAGTACGATTATTTTTATTTTCTTCATATAATCCTTCTTCTTTAGCAGTTGCAATTGGCATCCAAAAGTTGGAACCTCCGGTAGAACCAAATAGACGGCTAATTTGACAGGTTCTAGCACCTTCATAGGCAATAAATCTACCTTCTTCTACTTCAGTAAATCCATCTTTTAAATCGTCACTTTCATAGCGCCAAGTACCGCTGCCTCCTGGACGATTTAGGGGTTTATTTAATAACCTTTCTAAGATAGAACGCAGTTTACCTTTAAGGGAAGAACCAGGTAAGTAAGGATATTTTGTGAGAGGATCGCGAATTACCGGTTTATCCAGTCCACCGATATCCAAATTTTCGCCACCACCACCAATATGCAATCCTGTTTCAGCAGAAAGTTGACTAGTGAGGGTTAATTTACCAAGTAGGGGTTTTTGTTCGTATGATACTGGCATCTTTACTTTCCACCTTCAGCTTTGTGATAAGCAATAATTGATTCAAGTAATTGAACTAGCCGTTCAAAATCTTCTTTGCTGTGAACTTTGTCAATAGCAGCTGACATAACTTCATCTAATGGCTTTGCTGCTTGTTGTCTGGCAGCAGCATATGCTAATTTTGGTTTCAGCAGAACAACTTCTGTTTCAACTTTGGCAAATTCACCTGTTTCCGCTAAGTCAGCTTTTAAGCGATTTACAGCATCTAAAAATTTGCGAACTTGGTTCGTTTCTAATCGTTGCTGTTTGAGATAAGGGCCAAATTGCTCGGCGTGTTTAACTAAGTCTCGAATGGGATATGTTTTTAATCCATCAGGTAAATTTTTAATAGTTTTAATAATTTCATTTTTAATAGTTTTAGCATTTTCGTCAACTGTATTTTGTGTTTTACTCATGTTAGTTTGAGGAATTGATGGGTTAGATGGTTTTTTGAGTTCTGGCATATAAATTACTAGCGATTTAAAAGTTCAATCCAAGTTGCGATCGCCCGAAAATAAGGCGCATTGTATGGACTTTTTAAAGAAGTCCGAAAATCACTGTCATCTAGTACATTTTTGGGTAATCTCGCTAAAGTATAAGCAATCTTAGGTAGATGCAAATAATAGCGAGTTCCTAAAGCCTCCTCTGATTTTTTATTGTCTTCAAACTTTTCTAATGCTTTTTCTTGTGTTTCTGCGGTGACAAGTAAGTTACGCACAAAATTACGGGAATAATTAACCCCGGTCTTTTGCTGTTTTAATCTCTTGACAAATGGTAATATACCCAGTAGCTTTGGTCTAGTTTCTGCATGCAAATATTTTTGAATTTCCGAACTAACAACATTGATATCTTCTACTCCTAGCCATTCATCCCACTTAAAAACTTGATTAAACAAACTTAAACTATCTTTACCATTTGCTTTAGCATTTTCTTCTGCTTTTCCTGATTCATCAGCTGCTTTATAAAGTGGAAACTTAGCATCATTAATACTAATACCACCTGACAAAGTAATTTCTGGATTATGTCCCGTATAAGCACGGAAACACTGGTAAATATCGAAAGCAAACTCTACAACTTCGTTCCAGGCACCACTAATAAATAAATCATCACCTCCGGCATAGATAAATAATAAATTTAAACGCTCTTCATCTGGAAATAATTGTTTAATATTAGTTATATTTGTTTTTCTAAATTTAGCCAAACTATTAAGATAAACCTTAAAGAAATAATTCATCTGGCGGGAAAGTCCAGCAATTGTTGATAAAGTTTTATTTTCTCCTAAACCTTCAGCAAATATTCTTCCCAAATTATCCACATCCATGCGCAGGTATGCAATTCTATCAATACCTTTGGCTTTTTCTACCATTTCGTTAGCACGGATAAAACCTGATTCTTCGGACTCTTCTGTTTCTTTGCCATAGTTACCTATTAACAAAGGTATATAATTACTAAAACCACTAGATTTGTAGTCTTCAACTGTCCAATTATTTACTAAAAAGATTGTTTCAGCATTGTCGAAAACTTGCTTCCTGTTTTCGCAGAAATAGTAGTAAACATTAACCGCTGGAGTGTTACCATTACCTGGAAATTCTAAAGCGATCGCCGGGGCAATGTTATTAATTAAATTACGAAAACGCGCGATCGCTTTCACTCTTAATAATTTTCCTCCTAGCTCAAACATTCGGCAACAAGTTTCGCAAGCCATAACAGAATCAGGTTCATTTGGATTGAGCTGCTTTAATTTTCCTGATTCCACATCATCTCGATGACAAACTTGACAAGGTTCGTAACTATGGCGTTCTTGAAGAAAGTCACTAATATTTTCGGCGAACTTACTCAACTTTTGTTGAGCTAATTTTTTACTAGTTATTTCTGACCAATATTCAGCAAATTTAGCAGTATTAACATCTCGGATAGGAAATTCTATGCAATCAAGTGCTAGAAAAACTTTACCTTGAAACTCCGTGAAAAGCCATTGATTAAACTGCTGTCTTACTTTCTCTACTTCAGTTTTAATTAATTCTATTTCGGGAGCTAATATATATAAATTTCCGCCACCTGCATAGATAACATTTGTACGTGGCAATTTTAACGCCTCCAAAAGTTGTTGTACTACTTCTTCTGTAACTAGTTCTAAGTAAAAGCTTCGCGCTCGCAAAGATTTCAGCGCTCCGTCAGAAGATATGGTGTAGATAAAATTTTGAATACCTGATAAATCACCCGCAATTAAAGTTGCATTCTGACTTTTCGAACTTCTTGCTAATACAGCAGCAACTGCAGCAGTACTTCTTGCTATATCTAACAAGGCAACGTTGGAATTACCAAAGCTGATGAAAGAACCGTATTTTTCTAAAATTAAAGTTAACAAAGAGAGATTAGTCAAATCTCGTTGCTCTAAATAATCTAATACTTTTTTAATTTCCTGTTGCAATTTGCGGAAATCTTCTGATGAAGGTTGTTGGGTAACGGGGTAAGGAATTTTTGGATAGCGATCGCTAATAAAATCTGGCTGATAATAATGTCGTTGTTTCTGAATTTGCTCTTTTTTGGCTTGGTTTTTGTTAAAGGCGATTAAGTCAAATAGCAAGTGTAAAGCTTGAGGTTGGTCATTACTGTTCCAGGAAAGTAAATCTTGTGCTGCTGTAACAACTGTTTTAATTACATCCTCATTGTTACTTGTTGCTATTAAATTTGACAGTTTATCTGAATTTGTCCATATTGCTAGAACTTTAATAGCTTCTAGGATAGCTTGCAAAGCAGCTTTTTCAGAAATATGTAATTGATTCATTATTTCTTGCTCAACTTCATCTGTTATTTGATTTTTTGAGGATTGGGGCTTGTACTCAAGCTTAAAGAAAAGCGCACGGGTTCATCAAATCCCAGAGCTTTTTTGAGCTTTGAGGGAAAACCATAAGTAATTTATTCCTTGTTGATTGAATTCTATTTCTTCAGATTCTGTATTGGGAACCTTACTCAAGCGCAGAATAATTTTTGAACTACAATGACTACCACTATCTCCCAAAATATCTGATTCAATTTTTTTGAGCTGATTGGGATTGTTCCAGTAGTATGGACCAGCGATCGCGCGAAACCAATATCGCAATGCACTCCTAAAAGCAGGAGGACGTAATTCAGCTTCTTGTTGATTAGCACCCGATAAAAATAAAGGCATATTTTGTTAATTAAACATAAAAGTTTTGATACCTTATAGTTGCGATCGCTCCTTTGTTACTTTCCTCTAGACAATTCACACCAATGCTAAAGCCTAGACCGTGTTGCAAACAGCAACTTTTTTTCGCAATCAAGGTAATCAAAAATACAAATTGATAATAATTATTTGCTTCATATCTTAGTGTATATACAGGAATATCGTCAATGTTATTTAAAATTTATACATAAATTGCCCGTGGCAAGGATACTTTGTGCTTACCACCAACCGTTGATAGCAGCAAACACCCTTTGTACTGACTACAATGCTTTCACAGCAAGCAGTTGACTGTGTTATCGGTTGTGCTCGTATGCATGAACATTTAAGCGCACCATAATTCTTTCTGGTTCTGTTAAATTTTTAAAACCGTAGCGACGGTAAAGTCCATGAGCATCCTTTGTTCCTAGCAACCACCTTTGCACATCTTGCAGATCTGGATATTCCAAAATAAACTCAACAAACCATTTTCCTAGACCCTGTCCGCGATAAGGTTCTAATATGAAAACATCTTTTAATAATGCAGAAGTTGCATAGTCAGTAATTACTCTTGCAAAACCAACTTGTTTGTTGCCTTCGTACAGCCCAAAGCATAAAGAATTTTGAATGGCCTTTTTTACTATTGCTAATGGTATATTCTCAGCCCAATAGGAATTTTTTAAAAAATCATGAATCATTTTGATGTCTAACTTTGTTTTATCAGTGCTGATATAAAACCGATGCTGTAATTCTTCTTTCATATTGTTGAAGTATTTTCTCAATCAAGATTGATGAAAAATTATTATAATTTACTAGTTTGCCAAAGATAAAAGTATACCTTCGAGTTGTTACTGCTAATCAGTGGCGATACAGTATCAATAAAAACTTTACTAAGAGCAAAAATAGACAAATTTAAAGCTTTTTATAGAATCAGTCACCGCTGTAATGTATTGAAAAGTATCAGTGTGTCAGCAGTCAAACCTATTAACCCTGCGCTCACTAATTTCTATGATGATTGACAGCTGAACAGGCGATCGCCCAAGTACCTAAAAATAATTCTTGAAAAACCTGGCATTGATAAAGTTCTACTTCGAGGACACAATCAATCAACTAACTTCTAAATGTAGTGCGATCGCTTTTTATACATCGATCGAATCTTATCAACAACTGAGAAAATTACTGAGCCAGTAACTCTACAGCAAAGGATATATTCAAAATCAAGTCCGCATACTTAGTAGATGAATATATATGCCAAGAAAGTAATAAAATAAACCCTTCCTCTTGTTAGTCTTCTGCCCTTCTTACCTGGAGCCTTCTTTCCTCTACTCTCTCCTAGTGCCTTGTGCCATCTATCGCCTTTTCTTACCATCTATGACTAACTCTACACCTACATCGTGGGATGAAGTTCGAGCTGCATTTCAAAAAATCTGGGGTTACGAAGATTTTCGTCCACCGCAGGGAGAAATTATCCGTAGTTTGTTGGCAAAACAAGACGCACTAATTATTATGCCCACAGGCGGGGGTAAATCAATTTGCTTTCAACTGCCAGCTTTGTTGCAAACCGGATTAACTTTAGTAGTTTCACCCTTGGTGGCGCTTATGGAAAACCAAGTGCAGGAACTACGCGAACGCAACTTAACTGCAGAGTTATTACATAGCGAATTGTCTTCCTACCAACGGCGACAAATTCTCAAAGCATTAGAACAACAAAAACTGAAATTACTGTACTTATCGCCTGAAACTTTACTGAGCAAGCCAGTGTGGGAAAGATTGTGTCAGCCGCAACTTACGATTAATGGTTTAATTTTGGACGAAGCGCATTGCCTGGTGCAGTGGGGAGAGACATTTCGACCTGCTTATCGAAGAATAGGGGCGGTACGACCAGCACTGCTAAAATTAAAACCACCAGGAACAAAAATAGTACTGGCTGCTTTTACTGCTACTGCCGATCCTGTAGCGCAAAAAATCATTCAAGAAACTTTGCAACTACAGCACCCAGCAGTATTCCGTATCAATCCCTACCGCTCCAACCTTAACCTTGCAGTCCAAATAGTTTGGACACCAAGGGGTAGAAAGCAAAAATTATTAAAATTTATCCAACAAAAACAGCAAACAACGGGGTTAGTTTACGTCCGCACCAGACGAGATAGTGAGAATTTAGCTATGTGGCTGCAACAAATGGGTTATGCTACAGCCAGCTATCATGCGGGACTAACTGCAGAAGAACGCCGCGCCATAGAAAGTGACTGGTTAGGAGGAAAAATACCTTTTGTAATTTGTACCTCTGCTTTTGGTATGGGGATAAACAAACCAGATGTGCGTTGGGTAGTTCACTTTCACGCACCGTTGTTGCTCTCAGAATACGTACAGGAAATAGGGCGCGCCGGACGAGATGGAAAACCAGCTCAAGCACTAACGTTGATTAGTGAACCGACAGGGTGGTTAGATCCAGAAGACAAACAAAGACAGAAATTTTTTGCACAAAAAGCGCGATCGCTACAACTTCAAGCTCTACAACTGGTAAAAAAGCTACCAAAAACAGGAGAAGTAGACGCGATCGCCCGACAATTTCCTGATGGTGCCATTGCTCTTTCTTTGTTACATAGTTGCGGTCAGCTTCACTGGCTTGACCCTTTTCATTACATCATTGTTGCCGGTAGCAAAAATCAATCAATAATAGAATTACAAACAGCAAAACAGATAAATAGGTATTTTACTACCAAGCAGTGCCGTTGGCAGTTTTTATTACATGCCTTTGGTTTTGCCGCACTAGATCCAAATTGGCATTGCGGTCACTGCGATAATTGCCAACAAAAAGCTAATGGCTGATAGCGAGCGTGCTTTTTAAACCATTAGCCACTAATAAAATTTTAAAACTGTCTTAAAAAGCGCAGATCGCTGGTATAAAGGCGGCGAATATCATCCAATTCGTGCAGTACCATGGCAAAGCGTTCCACGCCAAAGCCAGCAGCAAAGCCTGTATAAATTTCGGGGTCGTAACCTACTGCCTTCAACACATTAGGATCGACCATACCACAGCCCATAACTTCCAACCAGCGACCGTTCCATTGCAAATCAACTTCAGCAGAGGGTTCGGTAAATGGGAAATAACTAGCACGAAAACGAATGGGCAATTCGCCAAACATCGCCTCCAAAAAGACCTTAATCGTACCCTTAAGGTCAGTAAAAGTTAGTCCCTCGTCAACGGCCAAAACTTCGATTTGATGAAAAACAGCCGCATGGGTTGCATCAACATTATCTCTTCGGTAAACTCTTCCGGGAGCAACAATACGTATTGGTGGTTCTTCGGCTTCCATGTACCGAATTTGCACCGATGAGGTGTGAGTCCGCAGCAAATTGCCATCTGGGAGATAGAAAGTATCCTGCATATCGCGAGCAGGATGATCTGGAGGAGTATTTAGGGCTTCAAAGTTATAATAATCTGTCTCCATTTCGGGGCCAGAAGCTACTGTATAGCCCATACCGACAAAAATATCTACTGCTCGGTCGATGATACCGTTAATGGGATGAACTCGACCTTGGGGGTAGTAAATTCCAGGCATGGTAACATCTAGAGTTTCAGCCTCAAGCTGTGCCTGAATTTTAGCCATTTCCAAAACAGCACGTTGCTGGTCGAGCTTTGTTTGCAAAGCTTCTTTGACTGCATTAGCAACAGCCCCAATTTTCGGTCGTTCCTCTGGCGGAAGTTTGCCCATACCACCGAGAAGTACTGACAGATTACCTTTTTTGCCCAGGTACTTTACTCTCAGTTCTTCCAAGTTTTCTAAAGAATTGGCAGCGGCGATCGCCTTTTCCCCTTCCTGCTGCAGTGCTAAAAGTTGAGCCTCTAAGTTGGTTGTCATTAGTCAACAGTCAATAGTTATTGGTCATTAGTCATTGGTCGTTGTCAGTAGCAATAAAAATAGTAAATGACTAATCAGAATTTATTGTGCATTAAAGATAATGCTAGAAACTCAACCAAATCATAACTAATTTAGCAGCAATTAGGTGGCAAGGGAACCGAAGATAAAAACTGGCAATAGCTTTCCGTTGCTGTAGTTACTCCTGTTTTTTGCAATTAGCGTGTTTTTATTTGCTGCTGGTAACCCGTAACATTGACAATTGATTCACAACTAACTGTTAACTAGTAATCCTCGAGAATTTGCCGGTTGCTCTAGACCTTTGGTTTATTAATCACAAGCGAAATATGAAAATATTAATCAGCAACGACGACGGTATTTATGCCCCGGGTATTCGAACACTGGCCGACTCCTTAGCTGCAGCTGGTCATGAAGTTACAGTCGTTTGTCCGGACAGAGAACGTTCTGCCACCGGCCATGGATTAACTTTACACCAACCAATTCGCGCGGAAATCGTCGAGTCGATTTTTCACCCCGCAGTGAAAGCCTGGGCTTGCGACGGTACTCCTTCTGACTGCGTTAAATTAGCGTTATGGGCTTTGCTGGAGTCTCCCCCTGACTTAGTTCTTTCTGGTATTAATCAAGGTGCCAACTTGGGAACAGAAATATTGTATTCGGGTACTGTTTCCGCCGCCATGGAAGGCTTAATAGAAGGCATTCCCGCTATAGCGCTGAGTTTAACTAGTTTTTCCTACAAAGATTTTCAACCTGCCGCAAAATTTGCCAATCTCTTGGTAGAGCATATAGGGAAAAAACCGCTACCAGAACTGATGTTGCTTAACGTTAACATTCCCGCTGTTAAATGGGAAGAAATAGCAGGAGTTACCATTACCCGTCAAGGTGTAAGGCGCTACGTAGATGTTTTTGACAAGCGCATCGACCCGCGCGGAAAAACCTACTACTGGCTGACAGGAGAAGTTTTAGAAGATGTAGAACCACCCAGCGGCTTGCATTTACCTCAACACGTGCCTATGGATGTCCATGTAATTCGTAAAAATTATATTAGCATCACTCCATTGCAATATAATCTCACTTACGCAGCTGGGTTGGAGCGTTTATCTCAATGGAACTTCTCCTGGAATGAATTTTGGCAATAGCTGTATCCGTATTTGAAAGTTAAATGCATGACTAAAAAATATAGGTTATAACGTAGAAAACAGTTGCGGTTAACCCTGGCAAAAAACCAAAAAACTAGTAATTAAGTTCTTTGGATGCCTGCGTTCCATAAGTGGATTCGGCTAGACAAAGGTATGCTGTTTGACCAAAAAAAATAAAAATGGTGAGACAGCATAATTTACAAAAAATTTACAAAAGTAAGTACATTTTTGATTCACCGCCGCCGATCAATCTTTGCAAGCCAACACCCATGTCCAGGATAGAAAATCAGTTTAAAGTTCATTTTTGGGGAGTTCGCGGTAGTATCCCTTGCCCGGGACCAACCACAGTTCGTTACGGAGGTAACACCTCTTGCGTGGAAATGCAGGTAAACGGTAAGCATTTAATTTTTGATGGTGGTACCGGTCTGCATGTTTTGGGCCAGTCTCTGTTGTCAAAAATGCCGATAGAAGCTTATATATTTTTTACTCACTCCCATTGGGATCACATGCAAGGTTTTCCCTTTTTTACACCAGGGTTTATCAAAGGAAACACTTTTCACATCTACGGGGCGATCGCTCCCGATGGCTCCACAATCGAACAACGCCTCAATGACCAGATGCTGCATCCAAATTTTCCAGTTCCCTTACAAATCATGCAGGCAAATCTGGATTTTTACAACGTCATACCCGGTCAAACAATACGCATCGGCGACATCATCATAGAAACGGCACCTTTAAACCATCCAGGCGAAGCAGTAGGGTACCGAGTCAGCTGGCGCGGAGGAACTGCTGTTTACGTTACCGACACCGAACACTATCCTGACAGGCTAGATGAAAATGTTCTGCGGCTAGCTCGCGATGCCAACATTCTCATTTACGATTCCACCTACACCGATGAAGAATATTATTCGCCAACCAGACCAAAAATAGGTTGGGGCCATTCTACATGGCAAGAAGCTGTCAAGGTAGCCAAAGCTGCCAACGTCAAAACACTTGTGATTTTCCACCACGATCCTGCTCACGACGATGACTTTTTAGATCGCGTCGGAGAGCAAGCGCGCCAGCGATTTGCCAATGCCATTATGGCACGCGAAGGAATGGAACTTCAGGTCCCTATTTGCCCAAGCTTATCAGAAGCTTTTCCTGTTAGTAAATTTTCTGCTTAAAATATCACTGTCAAAGTCATGGGAAATTTTAGATTAGATTGGTGATTGAGGGCTTACCCTCAGGTTAAAGGTCTTCTAGAGGTCTGACGCCAGTCAAATGTTGAAAGCAGTCTTGCCTTAGACTAGACACAAGCCGGCTACGAAGACAACTCCTGTAGGGTTGGCTAAAAGCTGAAAAACTCCAATCCCAAAATCGACGTGCTGAATCTGTCTCCAAACGGGTGTTCTGTGTGGGTTACTTCTTCCACCGAATTAGCTCTCACACCAACTGCTGTAGCGCTTGGCAAATTTGATGGCGTACATCGCGGTCATCAGCGGGTAATTCAACCTATTTTGCCATCGTTTGGGAGTAGAAAAGCTTTCCAGTGTCCGAGCGAGATACTAAGCGAACAGCTACATCTGTCTCCCTCACTTTCTGGTTCCCCAATCCCCTATAGTTCCATCTACTCCACAGTTGTCACCTTCGATCCTCATCCGCAAGAGTATTTTACGGGGCAACCGCGGACTTTACTTACCCCCCTGGATGAAAAAGTCCAACAACTGCGATCGCTTGGAGTACAACAATTAGTACTGTTGCCTTTCGATAAACAATTGTGCGCTCTCACTCCTGAAGAATTTGTAGAAAAAATTCTCGTCGAGCAATTGCAAGCAGTACAAATTAGCGTTGGGCAAGATTTTCGTTTTGGTTCTAAGCGTACCGGTACCGCTCAAGACTTACAAACCATTGCCGCCAAGTATGGCATTCCCGTTACCATCGTTCCCTTGGAAACTTGCCAAGACTTGCAAGCAACTAAAAGCACTAACTCCAAACAAGCTTTGACTCCAAATGCTCGCATTAGCAGTTCCCTCATCCGTGAAATTCTCACCCGCGGCGACATCTCCCATGCCAACGAATTACTGGGACGCCCCTACACTTTAATCGGTACCGTGATTAAAGGTCGCCAACTAGGCAGAACTATTGGCTTTCCCACCGCCAACCTGCAGCTTCCCAAAGATAAATTTTTACCTCAAAAAGGAGTGTATGCCGTACGTGTTTTCATCATCGACGAACCATCAGCCGTTCCTCTCAACAACTATTTGGGCGTGATGAATATTGGCCATCGCCCTACACTCAACGGTACTCAACTATCACCAGAAGTACATATTTTTAATTGGTGCGGTGATTTATACGGTAAAAAACTAGCAGTACAGCTAGAAAAATTTCTCCGACCCGAACAAAAATTCCCCCATCTCGAAGCCTTAA
The DNA here is from genome assembly GCA_000332255.1 of cyanobacterium PCC 7702. Lineage (GTDB taxonomy): Bacteria > Cyanobacteriota > Cyanobacteriia > Cyanobacteriales > Nostocaceae > Chlorogloeopsis. The sequence continues at coordinate 2,729,703 of KB235926.1, forward strand.
AAACACAAATTCAACTAGACTGCGATGCTGCTAAAGCTTTTTTTGGCTGCTGAGCGTTAATTTCATCCCGAGCGGGGAACCCTAAAAAAGGAAACTGGGTACTAAGGACTAAAACTGGAAATTGAAGCAAAAAGCAAGGAAAAATCAATACTTCAATTTCCAATTTTCTTTTCTTCATGCCCTTTTTCTTTACAACCGCATCCCTAATTTTTATGAGACACAAAATAGACGCTCTAACCCAAAACCTAGCTCGCGCCATTGTTGGCAAAACCGAGGCAATACGCTTAGTACTGGTCGCCCTGCTAGCTAACGGCCATTCTCTATTAGAAGACGTTCCTGGAGTAGGCAAAACTCTTCTTGCCAAAAGCCTTGCTCGTTCCATTGATGGAAAATTTCAAAGACTGCAATGTACTCCCGATCTACTCCCAACTGACATTACCGGTACCAATATTTGGAATCCCAAAACTGGAGAGTTTCACTTTCTCCCAGGTCCCGTTTTTGCCAACGTCTTGTTAGCGGATGAAATTAACCGCGCTACACCCCGCACTCAGTCGGCTTTACTAGAAGTTATGGAAGAGCACCAAGTAACAGTAGATGGCGTTTCTCGTCCAGTCCCCACACCCTTTTTTGTCATTGCTACCCAAAATCCCATTGAATACCAAGGCACCTTTCCCCTACCAGAAGCCCAAATGGATCGATTCATGCTGTCTTTTAGTTTGGGCTACCCTGCAAAAGCAGAAGAACTGCTTTTGCTGCAAAATCTCCACAATGGTGTTAAAGCAGAAGACTTGCAACCCTGCATTACTTTAGCAGAAGTCCAACAACTTCAGCAAATTTCCTGCCAGGTCAAGGTAGATATCTCCCTGCAACAATACATGCTTGATTTAGTACGAGCCACGCGCTGTGACGAAGAAATCACCCTTGGAGTTAGTCCCCGCGGTTCCGTAGCATTGTATCGAGCTACCCAGGCCCTTGCTTTTCTGTCCGGACGCAATTATGCCATTCCTGACGATGTCAAATTTCTTGCTCCTTACGTTCTTTGCCATCGCCTGATTCCCGCCGGTGGACGCCGAGCAAAAACAGTAATGGAAAAGTTGTTGCGAGCAGTACCAATTCCTTAAAGTTAAATTGCTGCAAGCATGCAGCAACTTCAAGCCAGCAGTCGCCGTACCTTAGTCTAAAGTTAAAATATTAGTCTGAAGCATATCCAGCATGAGCAAACATCGCAACCGCCGCCAAATTCCACGCAAGTCTATCGGTTTACTTTTGGTGGTCTTAACTTGGTGCTTGGCTATAGGTTGGTTAATTTCCCTGGCAGCAAACGTCCAAGGTACTACTTCCTCCTCCGACATCGGCACCGTAGATATCGTCCCTCCTCAATATCAATTGGGACAACAGCTTTATCTAGAAAACTGTTCTTCTTGTCACATTGCCTTACCACCGGCGGTGTTGCCTACCGAAACTTGGAAAAATCTTTTGCAAGATACACAACATTATGGCACCCAGCTTAAACCTTTGGTAGATCCGCCCCGGATTTTAATTTGGAGATACTTGTCAACTTTTTCTCGTTCGCTGTTAAAAGATGAACAAGTACCCTACCGCGTCAACAGTTCCCGTTATTTTAAAGCTTTGCATCCCCAAGTCAAACTGCCCCGCCCCGTGCAAATAAGCAGTTGCGTGCAGTGTCATCCCCAAGCAGCCAACTTTAACTTTCGTCGTCTCAGTACGGAATGGGAAAAATCACAAGTCGAAAATCAGCCTCAGCAGCCAAAATAGAAAAGTAAGGGAATCCTTATAAGGCGATCGCTCGCTCGCGGATAACTACCCCCCATCTGAAGGCAAAATGATACTATTAATAAAGCTTCAAATATAAGCTATCTTTTCAAGTCATTATTTTAGTAACGTAGATTCGTTAGTCTTGTTGCTGCTTTTGAGGAAATTCTCATTCATAACCCGTTACTGGAGTATTAAGACTCAGTAGGGTTAAACACTTATAATCATCAATTCCTAATCACAAATTCCCATTTTCCTTGAGTTTGTTCAATAACCTGCCATGCTAAAAACTTTGTTGGGCGATCCCAACGCTCGGAAGCTAAAAAAATACCAACCTTACGTTACAGAAATTAACCTCTTAGAAGAAGACATACAAGCTCTTTCTGATGAGGAACTCAAAGGCAAAACAGCAGAGTTTAAACAACGTCTGGCCAAAGGCGAAACTTTAGACGATATTTTGCCAGAAGCTTTTGCTGTAGTCAGGGAAGCTGCACGCAGAGTCCTTGGATTGCGTCACTTTGATGTCCAGCTGCTAGGCGGTATTATCCTACACGCCGGTCAAATAGCGGAAATGAAAACTGGAGAGGGTAAAACTTTGGTTGCAACCTTACCCAGCTATTTGAACGCTCTGACCGGTAAAGGTGTACACGTTGTTACCGTTAACGATTACCTAGCTCGCCGAGACGCAGAATGGATGGGACAGGTACATCGCTTCTTGGGACTGAGTGTAGGGCTGATTCAAGCTACCATGAGTCCTCAAGAACGAAAGAAAAACTATGACTGTGATATTACCTACGTCACCAATAGCGAGGTGGGCTTTGACTACCTGCGCGATAACATGGCAACATCCATGGCAGATGTGGTACAGCGTCCCTTCCACTATTGCGTTATTGACGAGGTAGACTCGATTTTAATTGATGAAGCGCGAACGCCATTAATTATTTCCGGACAAGTAGAACGACCAACAGAAAAATACACCGAAGCAACTCGTATTGCCAACGCTCTCAAAAAAGACGAACATTACGAAGTAGACGAAAAAGCTCGCAACGTACTGCTGACGGACGAAGGCTTTGCAGAAGCAGAAAGGCTTTTGGGAGTCAAAGATTTGTTCGATCCGGAAGATCCGTGGGCGCACTTTGTATTTAATGCTATTAAAGCTAAAGAGCTGTTCCTCAAAGATGTAAACTACATCGTCCGCAACGGAGAAGTGGTGATCGTAGACGAATTTACCGGACGCGTACTTCCCGGACGACGCTGGAGTGACGGACTGCATCAAGCCATAGAAGCCAAAGAAGGAGTAGAAATCCAACCCGAAACCCAAACTTTGGCAACTATTACCTACCAAAATCTGTTTTTGCTGTATCCAAAATTAGCTGGAATGACCGGAACGGCAAAGACAGAAGAAGCAGAATTTGAAAAAATTTACAAATTAGAAGTAACGGTTATTCCCACCAACAGACCAATAAGGCGTCAGGATTTTCCTGACATGGTGTTTAAAAACGAAGCCGGGAAGTGGAAGGCGATCGCCAAAGAATGTGCCGAAATGCACCGACTTGGCAGACCCGTGCTCGTAGGAACCACCAGCGTCGAAAAATCAGAATACCTCAGCCAGCTACTCAAGCAGATGAACATTCCTCACGAACTGCTCAATGCCCGACCAGAAAATGTTGAGCGAGAAGCAGAAATCATCGCTCAAGCCGGACGTAAAGGGGCTGTTACTATTGCTACAAACATGGCCGGTAGAGGTACAGATATTATCTTGGGCGGTAACTCTGAGTACATGGCTCGTCTGAAATTGCGGGAATACTTCATGCCTCGAATTGTTAAACCAGAAGACGAGGACGTATTTACTGTTCACAGAGCCGGTGGTTTACCTCCTGCAGCCAGTAGTGGTGGTCAAGGCTTCGCCCCCACAAGAAAAGTCAAAACTTGGAAAGCATCGCCGCAAGTGTTCCCAACTCAACTTTCCAAAGAAACAGAACAGCTGCTCAAACAAGCAGTAGAATACGCAGTACGAGAATACGGTGAGCGCAGCTTACCAGAACTAGAAGCAGAAGATAAAGTAGCCATCGCCGCAGAAAAAGCTCCCACTAACGACCCAGTGATTCAGAAATTACGGGAAGCATACAAACGCATCAAACAAGAATATGATGCATTTACCAGCCGCGAACACCAAGAAGTAGTGGAATTGGGAGGTTTGCACGTTATAGGTACAGAACGCCACGAGTCACGGCGGATCGACAACCAACTGCGCGGACGAGCTGGAAGACAAGGTGACCCTGGTTCGACAAGATTTTTCCTCAGCTTAGAGGACAACCTCATGCGCATCTTCGGCGGCGATCGCGTCGCCAGATTGATGGAAATGTTTAATGTAGAAGAAGACATGCCCATCGAATCTGGAATGCTGACCCGCAGTTTAGAAGGCGCCCAGAAAAAAGTTGAAACCTACTACTACGACATCCGCAAGCAGGTATTTGAATATGACGAAGTCATGAACAACCAGCGCAAAGCCATTTATGCAGAACGTCGCCGGGTGTTGGAAGGTCAAGACTTAAAAGAACAAGTAATTGATTATGCTGAAAGAACGATGGACGACATCGTTGATTATTACATAAACCCCGACTTACCCTCGGAAGAATGGGAATTAGACAAACTGGTAGACAAGGTCAAAGAATTTGTCTATCTGTTGTCAGATTTACAACCAAGTCAATTACAAGATATGTCCGTTGGCGAGATTAAAGCTTTTTTACACGAACAAGTGCGGATCGCCTACGACATCAAAGAAGCTCAAATAGACCAAATCCAACCCGGACTGATGCGCCAAGCCGAAAGATTCTTTATCTTACAGCGAATAGATACTCTTTGGCGCGAACACTTGCAACAAATGGACGCACTGCGCGAGTCTGTTGGACTGCGGGGTTACGGCCAAAAAGACCCGTTAATAGAATATAAAACAGAAGGATATGAACTCTTCTTGGATATGATGGTTAACATCCGTCGGGACGTAGTATACTCGCTGTTTATGTTCCAACCCCAACCCCAGCCAGTAGTGCAAACATCTTCAGAAATGGTTTAGGTGAGAACAAATACTTCAAAATTACTTCCTGCCAACTTAAGATGCAATGGGGTAAAGGTTTTCATTTCACCTTTGCCCTTTTTGCCTAATAGTTCGGAATTAACTATTAGCTCTTCGTACCAACCATACTGCCTGCTTTTGCAGACACCAAAAAAGAACTGCAGCATTTAGTAGGTGATTTCATCAGTCAGCCATGGGAACAATTCGTGTTATGTTGAGCTTGTGGGACCTTTTTTGAAAGGATAAAAAATGAAATTAAAGGTAAAAACCAGGTTCAAAAAATCCTCGGTTTGCTCTGGAGCTTAATTTTATAGCTCTCAACAAATCACTTGCAGCCGATTTAAGTAGGTGAAGCGTACACAAGCAAACAACTAGCTGGAATGTAGCACCTATAAGTTTGCTGCTTTTAGTAAAAGCTATTTGGTAAAATTTGTAAGGTTTCTAGAAGCTCTGAGCAATGGGATCGACTTGCGTAAGGATCGCAATTGACGCAATGGGAGGGGATCGCGCACCTGGAGAAATTGTTGCCGGCGCGCTGCGGGCACGTGAAGAACTGGGTGTGGAAGTACTGTTGGTAGGGGATCCCCAAAAAATTGAAGCAGTATTGCCAGCTAAAAAACATGTAGGGCAAAAAGTGCAGATCGTAGCCGCCGAGGATGCGATCTCCATGGACGAAGAAGCTCTAAGCAGCATCAGACGCAAACCAAAAGCCTCTATCAATGTGGCGATGGATTTGGTCAAAAAAGGACAAGCAGATGCCGTGGTTTCTGCCGGTCACTCAGGTGCAGCAATGGCAGCAGCTTTGCTTCGCTTGGGACGACTGCCAGGAATCGACCGTCCGGCAATTGGTGCGGTGTTTCCCACCATAATAGCTAGCAAGCAAGTCCTCATACTTGATGTCGGCGCTAATGTAGACTGTCGTCCAAAATTTTTAGAGCAGTTTGCTGTCATGGGGGCAATCTACAGCCAGTATGTTTTAGGTGTTCCCGAACCAAAAGTAGGTTTGTTGAATATCGGTGAAGAAGACTGTAAAGGCAACGATGCAGCTGTGCGCGCTCATCAACTACTACGGGAAAATCCCCAAATTACTTTTATTGGCAATGCAGAAGGAAGAGACGTACTTTCCGGTCGCTTTGACGTGATTGTGTGTGACGGTTTTGTAGGCAACGTGCTGCTAAAATTCGCTGAAGCAGTTGGAGAAGTAGTACTGCAAATTATCAGGGAAGAATTGCCCCAAGGATGGTACGGTCAGCTGGGAACGGCAATTTTAAAACCCAACCTCAAGCGTATCAAACAGCGGGTAGATCACGCAGAACACGGAGGAGCTTTGCTTTTAGGCGTAGATGGTATCTGCATCATCAGTCACGGTAGCTCCCAAGCACCTTCAATTTTTAACGCTATTCGCTTAGCGAAAGAAGCAGTTGACAACCAAGTACTGCAAAGAATTCAATCTCAATGTCAAAACCAAAGCAATGTCGGGCAATTGTGGCCCAATAGCAGTCAATAGTTATTTTTTAAGTGTAGTTGGTCATTTGTCATTGATAAGAATTACAGGCAAAGCACTAATAACTAAAGACCACAAAAAGCTAATAGCTTGGGAGAAGCTAGAGTGCAAAACACAGGAATAGCAATTACAGGAAGTGGCTCGGCTATACCAGCTACTTTTCTGGATAATCAGGGGCTGACCAAACTGGTGGAAACGTCTGACGAATGGATAATCACAAGAACCGGAATTCGTCAAAGACGCATAGCCAAAAAAGATGAGTCTTTGGCAGCACTAGCTGCTACTGCTAGCAAAAGAGCGATCGCTATGGCAGGAATTACACCACCAGAGCTAGATTTGATTTTGCTGGCAACCTCTACACCAGATGATTTGTTCGGCAGTGCCTGTCAAATTCAAGCACTGTTAGGAGCCACAAGAGCAGTAGCTTTTGACTTAACTGCTGCTTGCTCCGGTTTTGTATTTGGCTTAGTTACAGCCGCTCAGTTTATCAAAACTAATGTGTATAAAAATGTACTGTTAGTCGGAGCAGATATCCTTTCTCGTTGGGTGAATTGGCAGGATCGCCGCACTTGCATACTATTCGGAGATGCAGCTGGAGCAGTAGTATTGCAGGCAAACCAAAGCGATCGCTTGCTAGGCTTCGAACTCAAAAGTGATGGTAGCCAAAATAACTGCCTCAACCTCCCCTTCCACGGTCAGTCAAAAGAACTCACCCCTGGTGTTTTTATCAGCCAAGGTAACTTCCAGCCCATCACAATGAACGGTAAAGAAGTTTATCGTTTTGCAGTACAAAAAGTACCGGAAGTAATAGATAAAGCATTGTTTCGCGCCAATCTTTGTGCCGAGCAAATAGACTGGTTACTACTGCATCAAGCAAATCAACGCATTCTTGATGCTGTTGCCCAACGTCTAAACATTCCCCAACAAAAAGTAATCAGTAATATTGCCTACTATGGCAATACCTCCGCCGCTTCGATTCCCCTTGCTTTAGATGAAGCAGTAAGACAAGGCAAAATCAAATCCAACGACATTATCGCTGCATCGGGTTTTGGAGCTGGATTAACCTGGGGAGCAGCAATTTTTCAATGGGGTAGATAAGGTTAATTGCTTGCAGTCAAACTTGCCAACGACGATCGAACATTTCATAACTTGAAAATGACTAAAACAGCATGGGTTTTCCCCGGACAAGGTTCCCAATCACTGGGAATGGGAATGGATCTATTAGAACTACCACTAGCGAAGAAAAAATTTGCTCAAGCAGAAGAAATTTTAGGCTGGTCTGTAATCGAAATCTGCCAAAATGATGGTGAAAAATTATCGCGCACTCTTTACACCCAACCTTGTCTGTACGTAGTAGAAAGCATTCTTGCCGATCTTCTTCTCGAAAAAGAACAGCCCCATCTCGTTGCTGGTCACAGCTTAGGAGAATACCTTGCTCTTTACGTTGCTGGCGTGTTTGATTGGACTTGCGGGTTAAAGTTGGTACAGCGCCGGGCACAATTGATGGACAGTGCTGCTGGCGGAATGATGGCGGCTTTAATGAACTTCGATCCTGAAAAACTGGAAAAAGTTATCGCCGCCACTTCCGATGTTGTGGTGGCAAATGATAACAGTCCGGCACAAGTAGTAATTTCAGGCACACCAGCGGCAGTAGAAACAGTGATATCGCAAGTGAACGCCAAGCGCGCAGTTCCTTTGAAAGTCTCTGGAGCATTTCATTCTCCTTTTATGGCAGCAGCAGCGGCAGAGTTAGAAAAAATCCTAGAATCAGTCAAATTTAATACAGCTAAAATTCCAGTTCTCTCGAATGTAGAACCAACTGCTTGTGTAGAGGCAGATATACTAAAACAGCGTTTGAAACAACAAATGACAGGAAAAGTGCGCTGGCGAGAAATTTGCCTGGCACTACCAGAATACGGCATAGAACGAGTAGTCGAAGTTGGTCCCGCAAATGTGTTAACCGGTTTGATTAAACGCAGCTGCTCTAAGTTAATTTTGGAGAATATACGTACTAGTGCGGATTTACTAGCTCTCAAATAACGTGAAGGTGGCGAATGACCTCTGCAACCGACTTAGCTTGAGCGATCGCACCTTTGGGTGCATGAGGCTCATCGCCATCAAAAATCTCGGAAATAGAGCCAAGACAAGCATCATACAGAAGATGTTCTAATAAGGGTTGCCAGTTAAAGGGTAGCGCCTCCTGGGGATAAAAACGCTGCCAAGCTCGAATGTAAGGACCGAGCAACCAACTCCATACCGTACCTTGATGGTAAGAGCGATCGCGCTGTGCGGGACTACCTGCATATTTACCGATGTACTCAGGGTCAGCAGGATCGAGACTGCGAAGGCCGTAGGGTGTAAGCAAGCGATAAGTAGCCCGCTGCAATATCTGACGTCCCTGCTGCTCAGAAAAAGCACAATGGGCAAGGGAAAGTGCAATTACTGCATTGGGGCGCACTTGAGAATTTCGGCGGTCGTCCGGCTCAATGGTATCGTATAAATAACCAAGCTGGGAATTCCAAAACTTTTGCAGTGAGTCTTTTACCTGTTGGGCATGTTGGCTGTAGCGTCGAGCCTGCTTGGCCAAACGACTCGGGTCGGTAACGGAATCCTGCTCGCTCAAGACTTCTGCCCAGCGAGAAGCCCAACACAAAGCTGAGTACCACAAAGCATTAACTTCCACCGGTTTACCGCGACGAGGCGTTACCGGTTGTCCGTCAACTACTGCGTCCATCCAAGTCAAAGCTACACCACGAGCATCCCAGCCAACTAACCCATCCATGGAATCAACCTGGATGTTGTAGCGCGTACCACCAATAAAAGCTTTGTAGATTTGCTGCACCACAGGATATTGCTCTGCCAAAAATTGCCAGTCCTGCGTGGCTTCTAAGTACAGCCCTAAAGTTTCAATCCACCACAATGACGTGTCTATACTGTTATAGAATGGTTCGTTCCCCACATCTAAAAACCCATTGGGAATTAGACCGTGGCGACAGTGAAGCCCAAGAAATCGCAAAATTTCCTTTGCCAGGTGAAAACGCTCTAAAACCAGCGCTAATCCTGGTAAAGCAATCAACGTATCGCGTCCCCAATCATTGAACCAATGGTAACCAGAAATAATGCTAAAACTTGCAGTGGCAACTCTATAAACAATAAATTTATCGGCTGCTCGCAGTAACTGCTGCCAAATTAAATGCTGAGAATTGGCTGCTGGAGAGTCTTTTATACTCCCGCCACTACTAATAATTTGCCGCTCCCATCCAAAAATTTGACTAAGTCGCTCTTGTTCTATTTCTACAGCTTCTGCAAAAGTGTCGTCGGTAAGCTTGCTTTGGTTTTTGTCCGGAAAACCTACTTTTGCTTCCAGGGTAACTGTTTCCCCAGGTTTGAGAGTCACCATTAAATAACCGGGACTGTAAAGGTCTTCCCGATCGCTTAGTCCTCGCCGTGTTTCCTCTGGTAAATGATAATTCCAGTACCATACTGCATCTGGCTGGTATTTTCCCCGCGTCCAGCGCAAATGCCAAGGCGTTCCAAATACCCCTGCGTTCATAGCTTGCAAGCAGACTCGATCCTCGCCGAGCAGCTGGGAAAAATGCAGGTCAGAAACCGCTTTTTGTTGGTCGTGAAAGTCGCGATCGCCAATTAACAACCGCAATTTTAAAATCGCAACTTCGCTACCCTCATAACGATATTGAATTAAAAGGCGATTGCTAATGCTAGAACAAACAGGAATTTTCTCTGCGTGGGCAAAGATTTCCCCTTCTCCTAACCCGTAAGGCATTATTAATTGTCTGCTTAACTGCCAGTTGTCGTTACCCCAAATCCACTTTGGAACTGGATTAATATCAAAAAAGCGCAGCAACTCGTAACCCGTCGGATCGATCTGACCGCCACCCCAGAAATTCGTTCCTAATGGTATAACTTCCTTTGGTAGTTCTAAACTAGCTTCTAGGTGGGAAAGCAGCAGAATCCGCCCAGAAGGTGGATTGGTGGCAGCAAACAGCCAGCCGTGGTAAGTTCGGGTACGGACATCCGAAACTGTTCCGCTGGCAAAGCTTCCCAAGCCGTTTGTAAGCAACCATTCTCTCGTATCTAAATCTACCATTTGCTACTCAAAATCGTTATGAGTATGATATACTTGTAACAGTTCGTAAATAAAGCTGTCAGGGTGTGGACAGGAGAGCGTTACCTGTACACAAAGAGAAAGTAGGCAGCTAGAAGACACACCTAAGTTCAAGGAGAATTAGTTATGTCAACAGAAGGATGCCTTCGTGTTGGTCAAAGCGCTCCCGATTTTACAGCCACAGCTGTAGTAGATCAGGAATTTAAAACGATCAAACTTTCCGACTATCGCGGTAAATATGTCGTTTTATTTTTCTATCCCCTAGACTTTACATTTGTTTGCCCTACTGAAATTATTGCCTTCAGCGATCGCTACGAAGATTTTAAGAAACTCAACACAGAAATTCTAGGTGTTTCTGTTGATAGCGAATTTTCCCACTTAGCATGGATTCAAACGGATCGCAAGCAGGGCGGTGTTGGCGACTTGAATTATCCTCTTGTTTCTGACATCAAGAAAGAAATCAGCGCTGCCTATAACGTTCTCGATCCTGCAGCTGGCATTGCCTTACGGGGTTTATTTATTATTGACAAAGATGGTATCATTCAGCACGCTACCATTAACAACCTAGCCTTTGGTCGCAACGTTGATGAAACCCTGCGGACACTGCAAGCTATTCAGTACGTACAGTCTCACCCCGATGAAGTTTGTCCTGCTGGTTGGAAACCGGGCGACAAGACAATGATTCCCGATCCGGTGAAATCTAAAGTCTACTTTGCTGCTGTTTAATACAGTAACAATAACAATACAGATAAATAACAACCACAGATAAACATCTTTTGAGCTTGTCTATCTGTGGTTTTTTTGTGAGAGAAATTCAACAGCCATGGGGAAAAATGTCGAGTTTTTTGAGCTTGCAAAGTTGGACAAGCGTTAGGAGAACCTTTACCAGCTTAATTTGTATTGGACAAACAAGGCAAGCTTCGCTACAAACATTTGTTTTCCTTTTTGCATCCCAATGACAGTGTCGACACTTTGCTGGCACAATTCCATTGTTTAGTTGAAAATTGTGGCTAATGGTTAATAGTGAATAGCAATTAACAATTAACCATTTTAACTACTGCGAAAGTTTTTACAGCCTGATATTTTGCAAATGACTGCGGGGGTTGTAGGTACGGATAGCACGAATTTTTTCATAATACTCTCGCTCTTGGGAACTAATTTCTCTGGGAGGGGCGATCGCGATCTTCACCAGTTGATCGCCACGTCCGCCTTTTGGCTGCGGCCAGCCTTTACCCCGCAAGCGTAAAGTTTGACCAGAACGTACTCCCGCAGGAAGTTTGACATTAACGCTACCATCGGGTGTAGGTACTTCCACGGATGCTCCCAGTACAGCTTCATCAGGGGTAATGGGTACCTCGCAGACGAGATTGTCTCCTTCAAATTGAAAGAAGGGATGGGGTTGCAGTTCCACCTTTAAATACAGGTCACCCCGCTGTTGGGTGAAGGGATTGATTTGTCCTTTACCTCGTACCCGCAGACGAGTTCCCGGCTTAGCTCCAGGGGGGATGCGAACATCAATAGTTTCGCTGCCTAAATTAAAGCGCTTTTGGACACCGTGAAAGGCTTCCGAAAAAGTGAGGGAAATTGTAGCTTCGCTATCTTGGGTAGCACCTGCAGTCCCGATATCTTGAAAGCCAAAATCACCAAAGCCGCCAAAACCGCCCGGGGGAGCACCTGTTGCTCCTCCTGCTGTGGAAGTGCGATAGGTATAGGTTTTTCGTCCACCGCGAGTGCCACCGGCAAAGCGTCCTAACAACTCATTGATAAAATCGTCAAAACTGCTGTATTGGCTGAAGTCAAAGCCACCGGTATCAAAGCCAACACCACCGCCGGGGAATCCTTGACCAACTTGTTTCCAGTATTGACCGAATTGGTCGTATTTGCTACGTTTGTCCGGATCTGATAAAACTTCGTAAGCTTCGTTAATTTCCTTGAAGCGCGCTTCTGCTTGTTTGTTACCAGGATTGACATCGGGGTGGTACTTGCGAGCTAACTTCCGAAAGGCTTGTTTAATTTCCTCTGGACTGGCAGTTTTACTAACCCCCAAAATTGCATAATAGTCTTTGAAATCGGTTGCAGCCATCTACCAGCCTCCACTAGCAATTCCCTTTATTTTGATTTACCTTAGTAATGTTTGAGTCCCTACTTGGGCATTTAGTATAATTCCAGGCATGTTAAGTCTGATTTTAAGTTAACAGACTTTAGATAAAATCAAGTTCGGTTCTTGCTCACTGCACAAGCGCAATTTCCGTACTTTTGTAGTTGCCAGCGCCAGCAAATTAAGCAGTCTAATCCTTCTTCCAGGCTGGGAGGAGCATCTTTTAGTTTGTGGTACATTCGAAAAATCACCTCTTCTGGCACTTGACGCTTTCGCCTTTTATTGCGTGCCAAACACAGCCAAAGTGGTGTGGCGACCCAAATTCCCACAATTTGAGTAAAACCGATGTCGCGAGCAAAGGTAATAATTTCGCGGCGTTGGTGTCGCTGGGCGTTAGTGGCATCATAAATTGCTGTTGCATCTTTGGCGATCGCCAAACGAAACTGCCGTTGGATTTCTTGCCAAATTAATGACCACGGTCCCTGAATCGCTTCATCGCCAAACAGTTGTCGCCGGATGGCATCGGTGGAAATCAATTGTCTCTGGGGGCATTCTGTCAGCAATTGTTTTGCCAGAGTTGACTTACCGCTACCGGGAACACCAATTAGTAACAGTAGTTTAGCCATCATGCCCTTTGTTAGTAGTTAGTGGGTGGTGGGTAGTAGGTTGATTGTGGTCAGTTATTTGCTGTTAATTACTAACCACAAGTCCCCTGCTTATCTTCCCCATGGGTGGGGAAGCTTGGGAAAAATTTCCCCAACCCGAGTAGCAATTACTAACTAAATTATCGTTCCATCAGGTATGACAGCATTTTTGAGTACAACGACAATGCCATTGCGGATGTAAAAACCTTGGTTTTCACGTTCGGCTTCTTGAATGTTGTCTTTGTTGACGATTTGCACGTCACAGCCTATGTGAGTATTTTTGTCAATGATGGCACGGCGAATAATCGTGTTAGCACCGATACCCAAGGGTATGCTGTGATGCTGGCATTCCAAGTGGTTTTCAGCAAATGGCTGGTAGTAGTCTGCGCCCATGATTAGAGAATCTTGAATAACACAGCCACTTTCAATCCGCGATCGCACTCCCAGAACCGAATTTTCTACACGGCAGTTTTTGAGAATGCAACCTTCACTAATAATTGATTGCTTGACTTGACAATCCAATAATTTGCTTGGAGGTAAGTAACGAGCACGGGTATAAATCGGTGCTTGTTCGTCGTAAAAACTAAAGGGCGGATGGGGTTGCTTGGTCAGCGCTAGATTTGCATTATAAAAAGCCTCGATTGTTCCAATGTCTTCCCAGTAGCCATCGAATAAATAGGCTTGAATGTTGTAGTCCTTAGCTGAATTGGGAATGATTTCTTTCCCGAAATCCGTACTTTCTAAAGATTCTTTCAACAACTTGATCAAAACGTCTTTTTTAAAGACATAAATCCCCATGGAGGCAATGTAAGGCTGGTTCTCGGCTTGGTATTTGTCTAAACCAAGAATGGTAGTATCAACCGCCATTTTCTTTAAGGCCTCGCCTTTGGGTTTTTCACTAAAGTCGATTACTCTTCCGGAGCGATCGATTTTCATTAAGCCAAAGTCGGAAGCGCGACGCTCGTCAATGGGGATAACTGAAAGGGTAATATCAGCGTTTGTCTCCCGATGACGTTGAATGAACAGGCGATAGTCCATACGGTAGAGATGATCGCCCGACAGGATTAGATATTCGTCTACATCCCATTCTTGAAACAGCCACAGGTACTGACGAACAGCGTCTGCTGTACCCTGGAACCAGTTAAGGTTCTCTGGTGTTTGCTGAGCTGCCAAGACTTCTACAAATCCCTCAGTAAAACCAGAAAAGTTGTAGGTACGGGCGATGTGGCGATTCAATGAAGCCGAGTTGAATTGTGTCAGGACGTAGATTTTGAATATTTCAGAATTTATACAATTACTGACAGGGATGTCTATTAGGCGATACTTACCTGCTAGTGGTACTGCTGGTTTAGCGCGTAGCTTAGTTAGCGGATATAGGCGGGTACCTGCACCGCCACCGAGAATGATTGCCAAAACTCTTTTCACAAGTTTTCTCCCGACTGCCTTTCAACTCTCACCTACAGTTTAGGACTGTCTGTACCTGCTGATAAGGGGGATCTAAAGATTTATATGCTGTTTAGTTTGCTGTTTGCTACCATCAAATCCGCCGCCTTATCGCTGCTATTACAGAGAAAAAGGTATTGATTTATATTCTGACATGGTAGTTTCATGGTAGTTTAACCGCACTTTTGGCGACAAAATCGCACTGGCTAACAAGTTTAGATGCTTTCCCAAAGATAGTTATGGCCATGGAGAAGTTGCTCGTCTGTTTAGGGTAGCATTGAATACTTATTTCCCGAAAGGCCGTCTTTACCACTCACGTTTGCCTGTTTCAGGACAGCAATGTCATCTTGATGAACTCATTTAGCTTTCGAGAGTTCATTCACAAATCCCCCTGTATACACTTTTCCAGATGTGGAAAATCGGGTTCAAGTGCCTATACTCAAATTAAGCTAGCAAATTCACGAGTAGAAATTGCCTGTCTGGATATAGAGTTAACCAAATTTTGTCCATGACTAAGTATGTACGCAAAACCTTAACTTCCTGTGACTGACAACAACTCAACCTCTTGGTTTCGTAGCTGTTTTCGGACAGCTTTATATTGAGCGATCGCTCTTTTTTGCTAATTTTCATCATCAGCCAGCAGCAACCGAAAAGAAAAATCGCCGAGCCTAATATATATAGCTAGTTATTTTTTGTCCACAATAGTAAAATACAGAAATAGCAACTTGGCGCTAACATTGCTCTCAAGTAGTTTTCAAACTTAGATAAATATAAAACACCTGCGCTTCCTGGCTGTTGAGATTGTCGAAGCTCTAGCTGCAAAATCCGTAATTCTAATTGTGTAACGGAGAAATATAAAAAAGGTAAAAGGCAAAAGGATGAATTTTTCCTTTTCCTTTTTCCTTCTAGTCCTAAACCTGATGCTTATTTGTTAATCTTAGCTCGAGCATCTTTAACTGCGGCAAAGAAAAACAATCCCGTCAGTGGAATGCTTAGTGCCAAGATGATACTGGTAGTTTGATTGCCTAAATCCGGTTGTCCGGAACTAAGTTCAAAAATCGAACCGACCGCTGCGATCGCTGCAACGCAGGAGCAAGCAAGGAACAAACCGCTCTTTGGAGTCATGATATTCATAAGCAGGTGCACCACCCTAGGCAACTGGTTTAACAGATTGATACGAGAAGCCATGTTTGGATAGCTCCTGCGCTAAAGCTATAGAATTCTCTACCCGATCTACAAACACCACACCATTAAGGTGGTCTATTTCATGTTGAATGCAACGTCCGAGCAGTTCCCCAGCTTTTAAAGTTTTAGGACGCCCGTACTCGTCTTTATAAGCGATTTCTACCATCTGCGGGCGCTTGACGTCCATATAAACCCCTGGAATGCTCAGACATCCTTCTTGAGCAACGCAAATTTCACGACTCAACTGTTTGATAACAGGGTTAATTAATATCAATGGTGGATTGGCTGGGTTATCCGGTTCAATGTCAATGACTATTATTTGCTTGTTAATCCCTACTTGGGGTGCAGCCAGACCTATACCATCTTGACTGTACATTGTCTGTAGCATTTCCCGTGCCAATTTGCGTACTTCATCATCTACTTTGGCAACACGCTTAGCTTCTTGACGCAGAATGCGATCGCCCAGATAATGCAGTTTTAAGGGCGGATTCTGTAACTTTTTCTTTTCAACAGCAATTTCCAGAGGCATGCTCTTCTAACTCACTTAATATGGATTGGAAATGATTCCGCTTTACTTTCATCTTAGCAACGATAAGATATGCAAATCTTCAGTGTCAAAACTAAACTCTGAAAAATTTACCCAGGACGGCTTTATCCCACAACCGCACTGAAATAACCCTCATTTGCAAGCAATCTCGAATGTCGAAATGAAATATTTAATAAAAATTGTTTATTGTGATAAAGTAAATTTATATCTAAGTATTTTATTGCCAATCAAGCAGTTAGATAAAACTATTCAACTAATTTTCTAGGTAAGGCACAAAGGTAGTAACCGAATGAGTGCCATTCAGAGACCACCTTCTGTGCTATAAAACCAACAAACTATTAACCTATCAATGATGACACTTGATAGGTGCCCCTTTTATTATCTAATTGCAGTTACAGAATTTCTACAATGCAATAACTGCATTAACATACTGTAATAATTCTCTGGCGCCAAAGCTTCTAACTCCAGAACAGTCCTGGCTGCATTTTTGGGATAATGATGTAGAAATTTCCAATCCTGAGTTCTTGCCACTATCACCGTACCCTCTGGTCAACTACTTCCCGTCGCCAACAAGAGTGCGGTGAGTTCCTTCCTAACAAAGCAGTTGAGAAAATAGACTGATTGACCGCCGTAGTAAGTTTGAGAAAGTCCTCCCCCGAATATTCACCGCCGCATTTTCATCCCCATGGTACTTACAACCACACCTGTGACACCAAAATTCAACCCGAGACAGGCGATTCCCACGCTCAATATGCCAACAGTAGCAGCATTTTTGACTAGTGTAACGAGGGTCAACAAAATCAAGCTTCACGCCTTTGACTTCGGCTTTGCAACTAACAAATGCTTAGACTCTACCGCCAATATTCGTGAGGTCTTCACAAACCAACATGACACCGGACAGAATAAACTGAACCAAACCCTTGTTCAGTACGCAGTACAATTGTGTGCCATTTGCCAAGCCGTTTTCCCATCCATGTTTGCACGCAAGATTGAACGACTGAGACAGCACCGCAGGCGTTTCCATGTTGGATGGAAGTTGGATGCCAATCGTTGTTTGCACAAGAAAATTGTACCTTCACACAGACGTGATATTGTCTGCAAATTGCAAAGATTGTGTGTCGATATCGACGCTCTTATTCCTCCCTACACCGCTTCGCTGTTGCTGGGGTCCTGAGGAGGATTTAGAATGAAAAAAGCAGTTCCCAAAGTCTCCGTGTCGCGTATGATCGATCCTCAGGGTGGTTTCAAGGTCGTGCGCAAAGGAGTATCAAATTCTCAATGGGGAGATTTGTACCATTGGCTAGTTTCTCTTTCCTGGCCTCGATTTTTGACATTAATTAGTTTAGGTTATGTAACCGTTAATACTCTATTTGCCCTAGCATATCTAGCAGGTGGAGATGGAATTGCCAACGCGCATCCTGGTAGCTTTTTGGATGCTTTTTTTTCAGCGTTCAAACTATGGCATCTATTGGCTACGGGGCCATGTATCCCAAAACACTATACGCTAACGTAATAGTAACTATAGAATCCTTTTTGGGATTGATGGGACTAGCAGTGGGAACCGGACTGATATTTGCAAGGTTTTCCCTGTTGAGGGCGCGAGTTATATTTAGCCGCGTAGCAGTCATTACACCGCACAACGGTGTTCCAACTTTCATGTTTCGAGTGGCAAACGAACGTCAAAATTGGATTTTAGAAGCACAAGTCCGAGTAACTTTGGTACGCAATGAAATTACTGCTGAAGGATACATGATGCGGCGATTTTATGACATGTGTCTACTTCGCAGTCAAACACCGCTTTTTGCGTTGACTTGGACAGTCATGCATCCCATTGATGAAAAAAGTCCCTTATACAGAATGACACCAGAACAGATGTATGAGGATGACATAGAAATATTGGTCACTCTCACTGGACTTGATGAAACTGTATCGCAGACAATTCACGCCCGTCACTCTTTCGTTACTGAAGAAATTCTTTGGAATATGCGCTTTGTAGATATTCTTTCTAAGACGCGGGATGGTAAGCGCAGCGTAGACTACTCTCGTTTTCATGAGGTTATAACGCTCTCGGGAAATTAGTAACAAGCGATAAATCGCTTGCTATTAACAACAGTTTTTCTTGAAATTTGATTTGATATGAAAAATTTTTCCTCTCGCATGGAGGCGGTACAATCGCCTATTATTCCGATGGTGTCAGAACTAATTCAAAATTTTCCTGATACCATTTCTTTGGGACAAGGTGTTGTTTGGTATCCTCCACCACCAGAAGCTGTGGAACTTTTAGCAAAATTCCTTGCTGAGCCAACAAATCATCTCTACAAGGCTGTGGAAGGAATTCCCCCTCTATTAAAAACATTAGCAAGGAAATTGCAAAGTTTTAATGGTATAGAAATTAACCAAGACAACTGCATTGTTGTTACTGCAGGTAGCAATATGGGGTTTATGAACGCCATTCTCGCTATCACCTCGGTGGGAGATGAAATCATTTTGAACGTGCCGTACTATTTTAACCACGAAATGGCGATTACAATGGCAGGGTGTCGTCCCGTATTGGTGGAAACGGATGAACGCCACCAACTTTGTCCTGATGCGATCGCTCGAGCAATTACCGCCAAAACACGAGCGGTAGTGACAATTTCGCCAAATAATCCCACCGGAGCTGTATACTCAGAATCAGCTTTGCGTCAAGTGAGTGAAATTTGTCGCGATCGCGGTATCTACCACATCAGCGATGAAGCTTACGAACACTTTACCTACAACGGTGTCAAGCACATCTCTCCAGGTGCGTTTACAGGTAGCACCAAATACACTATTTCCCTCTATAGCCTTTCGAAAGCATACGGTTTCGCTAGCTGGCGCATTGGCTATATGGTAATACCAAAGCATCTATTGGTTGCTGTGAAAAAAGTCCAAGACACAATTTTAATTTGTCCACCTGTAGTTTCTCAGTATGCAGCTTTGGGTGCTCTACAAACCAAAGCAGATTATTTAAGCAAAAATATTCAAGCGATCGCCCAGGTGCGAGAATTATTTCTTGAGTCTCTCAAAGATTTGGAAGGTCTATGTACCATTACCCCCACCAATGGTGCTTTTTACTTTTTTCTTAAGGTTAATACTCAAATGCATTCCTTCGAGCTAGTGAAAAGATTGATTCAAGAATATCGAGTTGCAGTTATTCCAGGTACAACCTTTGGTATGAATAACGGATGTTATTTACGCCTAGCATACGGTGCATTGCAACTAGATACAGCAAAAGAGGGAATCCAAAGATTGGTGAAGGGTTTAAAAAATATTGCCCAGTCAAAGGCAAATGGGGATAATAAGTAGTTGGAATTTCCTGAAAGCAGCCACAAATAAGTAAATCTCTCTATAGAGACTTGCTAGCATCAACATTTCAATATAAATTTTATATATAATTTACCTCGCCTATCTAAATTACCAATTTCTAACTACATCAATGCCGATTGTTAATAAATTAATTGAAATAGAAACTAATCAAGGAATAAATATTCATAACATTACTCCCCAAATTGAGGCACTGATTTCTTCAACGCCCATTCAAAATGGTCAAATATTGTTGTTCTCTCGTCATACAACAACAGCCTTTGCTATTAATGAAAATGAAACAAGATTATTAGAAGACATCAAAAATTTTTTGCAGAAATTAGCTCCTGAATCAGAACAGTACTTGCATAATGACTTGCATTTAAGACCAAATATTCCAGCAGACGAACCTAGAAATGCTCATTCTCATCTGATGGCAATGATGTTGAATAATAGCGAAATAATTCCTATTGTTGATGGCAAATTAGCATTAGGAGTCTATCAATCCATATTATTTTTCGAATTAGATGGACCGCGGAAAAGAATTATATGTTGTCAAATTTCTGGAGAATGATAAAAAGAAACTAATTTAACTTAAATTCTGTAAAGACAGGTTGACCAAATAACATGTTTTTGTCTACCGCCGACAAGATTTTATTATTAGCAGCATCAGAATTTAAGCAACGACAAACTAACTGAGCTACATCAGCACGATTAATCATACCAGCAACATTTACATTTTCAGTTAAAATTGCATTGCCAGTTGCTGTTTCTGACTGCAAGCCACCAGGACGAATAATAGTGTAGTTGAGTCCACTTGCTATTAAATGTTGTTCAGCTTTTTCTTTGTCAATTAATACAGGACGCAATGCTTCTAGAATTTGTGGAGATAAAGCAATAACACTATTCCCGCAACCAATTGAAGATACTAAAATAAACTTTTGCACGCCTGCTTTAACAGCGACATCAATTAAATTTTTATTACCTATATAATCTGCTCTATTGTTATCTTGGGCTAAACCACCAATAGTGCTAACAACGGCGTAGATAGGCTCATCTCCTAACATTGCACGTTCAACATCATCTACATTCATAGCATCACCCAAAACAACCTTAATTCCCATTGCTTCTAGTTCAGGGCGAACTGCTTTTGTTCTGATCAGTGCTTTGACATTCATTTGTTGTTCTGTCAAGCATTTGGCAATTTCTCTACCAACGCCACGACTCGCTCCAGCTAGGAATATATAAGATGTTGCAATCATGAATTTTTTGGAAAGTAGATGATACGGGCAAACTCCTAATATTTTAAAGGAAACATGCAAACAGCTAAAAGAGTAAATCCATGGCAACAAGCTTTAGAACCTGTCTTGAATATGGAGTTCAGTGAGAATTTTACGATTTATTACGCTTTTATACTCGTGGTGAGGGATTTATCGCTTGTCCAGGACTAAAGTCCCGACTACAAACTTGTTAGTAGTAAGCGATTTATTCCTATAAAAAAGCTATATTAATATCGTTGCACATTAACTTTCGTTTATGAAATTTATTAAAAATTCAGTAATCTTTACTTAATAGTTGTACTGAAATGAATAATTTTTACTGGGACAAATAGAGTAGTTATACCTATTCCAACAGTAGGAAGCAGCAGAGTAAACAAAGATGCGACCCTAGAAAATAACTTACTTTTTTAGGTATGGGTATGGCTAAAAAAAGTCGAGAAAACTTTGCTAGCGATATTCGACTTGCAGCAACCTCAAAAATCTGGGGAACGACGCTGGGAATTTTAGCTATTTGCATTCCACTTTCTGCTACTACGAGAAGTGGTCCTCTTCTACCTTTAGCCGCCTTGACAGCAGCAGCAGTGGGGACAATAGCTGTATGGCATCACGAGGATAAAAAATTAAAACCCAAGCATCTATCATCTCAAAAATTACAACATCTAGAGCAAAGAATTGCGAATTTAGAAACAATTATTAGCAGTGATGACTGTGATTTACACAGAAAAATTAAATCCTTAGAATCTCGTGAATCTGCTGATTTTGTCCCAGAAAATCAACAGACAAAGATATTGTAAAGTGATATTACAATTATTTCAAAACTGTTTAGAAATTGTCAAAATCTCAAACCTGGTTTTAACGTAGAACCTAAGGAGATACTGGAGGCAAATTAGATGATGAATAACATTCAAAAATATCGGTTCGTCTGCACGCTGACCTTTGGTGATATTTACGGTCAAATAATTGTCTGGTTAATTACAATTACTGTTAGTTTGGCATCAGCCCTAGCATTAATGGGTGCAAAACGGCCGGTTTATGCTTTAGCTGCTGTGGGACTAGTTATTTTGTTATCTTTACCTTTTTTACTTTTTGCCTTTGTAACAACTTTGTTAAATCACATCGAACTTGCTCCCTTAGAACCGGGAACAACGATGGAACCGATTCCTGGCAATGTTTCGCAACAACAACCAGCAAAGGTAACTAACTAGGAAAATCAATATCTTTTTATCATTCCTAGCGTTCCATACCCCGGGTTTTGTGGTTTTACCTGGGGATGAAAGCCAAGGAAGACTTTGGGGTGCGCAAGCCAAAAACAAGAATATATTTACATAAATTGCCCGAGAGGTAGCTGCAGACGGCAAATTGCCTTGCTGTTTGTCTGTACGAGAAAGGACGCTCCTCGAAAAGGCGATCGCGCAATTAAAGGACTTTCTTACTTTGTAAACTCACTTGGTGCGCTCATAGCTGTTGGGTAGCTGCAGAGGAAATCTCAGCTTTGGTAATGCTTGTCAGCTGAAATAAGGGACAAAAAACAGAAGCAGCGATCGCAAACTTACACGCATACTTACAATAGAACAGCGACCAAGGCGTTGTTGGGGGAATCATGATGCTAGAACACGATGTCATAATTGTTGGGGGTGGCTTGGCTGGGTGTCGAGCAGCAGTGGAAATTGCCAGGACTAACCCAAGCTTGAACGTAGCTGTAGTTGCCAAAACCCATCCGATTCGTTCTCACTCCGTTGCTGCTCAAGGCGGTATTGCAGCAACATTAAAAAACGTGGATTCCTCTGATAGTTGGGAAGCTCACGCTTTTGATACTGTCAAGGGTTCTGACTACTTAGCAGATCAGGATGCAGTCGAAATTCTCACCCGCGAAGCTCCGGATGTAGTCATTGACTTAGAGCACATGGGCGTTTTATTCTCGCGTTTGAGCGATGGTCGTATTGCCCAACGTGCTTTTGGGGGTCATTCTCACAATCGTACCTGCTACGCTGCGGATAAGACAGGTCACGCCATTTTGCATGAATTGGTAAATAACTTACGGCGATACGGGGTGCAAATTTATCAAGAGTGGTACGTCATGCGCTTGATTTTAGAAGACGGACAAGCTAAGGGAGTGGTGATGTACCGTATCTTAGACGGTCGATTAGAGGTAGTACGTGCCAAAGCGGTGATGTTTGCTACTGGTGGCTACGGAAGAGTATACAACACTACCTCAAATGATTATGCTTCCACCGGTGATGGATTAGCGATGACCGCACTTGCTGGCTTACCTTTAGAGGATATGGAATTTGTGCAATTTCACCCTACTGGTTTGTATCCGGTGGGAGTATTGATTTCCGAGGCCGTGCGTGGAGAAGGGGCGTATCTGATTAACAGCGATGGAGAACGCTTTATGGCCAGGTATGCTCCCAGTCGCATGGAATTAGCTCCGCGCGATATTACTTCACGGGCGATCGCCTACGAAATTCGAGCTGGACGCGGTATCAATCCAGATGGTAGTGCTGGAGGTCCTTTTGTGCATCTGGATTTGCGTCATCTCGGTAAAGAAAAAATTATGAGCCGCATTCCCTTTTGTTGGGAAGAAGCGCATCGCCTTGTGGGTGTTGACGCCATTACCGAACCGATACCCGTTCGCCCCACCATTCATTATTGCATGGGTGGTATTCCAGTTAACACCAACGGTCAAGTCCGTAGTAGCGGTGAAAATTTCGTGGAAGGATTCTTTGCGGCCGGAGAAACTGCCTGTGTTTCCGTACACGGGGCCAATCGTCTCGGTAGCAATTCTTTATTAGAATGCGTGGTTTACGGACGCAGGACCGGAGCGGCGATCGCCCAATATGTCCAAGACCGTAAATTCCCAACTGTCGACGAACAACTGTACCTGCGCCAAGCCCAGCAAAAACTGCAATCGTTATTAGACCAAGGCGGAAAGTACCGCATCAACCAAGTTCGTCAGGCATTCCAAGATACCATGACCGAATATTGTGGCGTTTTCCGCACCGAAGAATTAATGCGTCAAGGATGGGAAAAATTACAACAGTTACAACAACAATATACAGAAATTTACTTAGATGACAAAGGTAGTTGCTGGAATACGGAAATCTTAGAAGCACTAGAGCTGGAAAATTTAATAGTAGTAGGACAAATGATTTTGTCGTCAGCTTTAAATCGACAAGAAAGTCGAGGCGCCCATTTTCGTGAGGATTACCCCGAGCGAGATGACGTCAACTTCCTCAAACACACAATGGCTTATTATTCACCAGCAGGAATCGACATTCAGTATCGTCCAGTAACCATTACCATGTTTCAACCTCAGGAGAGAAAATATTAGCCGGGTTTTGGAGATGGAGCGAGCCACCATCTCCTGTCTCCCTTGTCAAAGATTATCTTGGTAGCGAAACCACCACCACTAACGTCTTAGCTACTCTCCAGGGGTACTGATTCCTCCCCTGCTGGGGAAAGGTTAATGTTTTCGGATATTGGAAGACGCTCTCGAACTTTCCTGGAATTATTGCGCCGACGAGATGAAGGGTGAAGCGGAACTAACTTTGCGATGGGAATACCTCGATTGGCAAGGATGATTTCTTCCCCAAGTTCCACCCGTAACAGTAGCCACGGCAGATTGATTTTAGCCTGATGAATGTTTACGATTTCCATTAGTTTTTCAGCCAAGTCCTTGAAACAGGCAGCCAATAATAAGGTATGAAAGACGATGTGTGCAAATTCCGCATCGCCTTATGCCTGATCCAAAGCAAGATAAGCTCAGTTTGTTTTGATTGTAATTACACTACTTTTCATAGCACACTCGAAACCACAAATCCAATTTCTAAACCTATTTACTAAAACTTCAGGCAGATGTATAATTGCCTAGAAAAGAAGGGGAGTAGCTGCTGGCAAAAAGCAAAAGCCAGTACATCTGAATCAACATGCTGGCGATGAGCCTGGTTCAGATGACAAGTAAGCAAAAGAATTGCTGATTGGAAGCGAGACCTTCACTAAGTTCACACCCCAAAGTGTGGAGCTTGGTGAAGTCTTGCGGCCCTCATCAAGCCCACACCAAATAAAGAATGAGTGTTTAGGAGCTTGAGAGAGTGCTAACAGCTTTTACCGCCAGTTTATTACTAATCACAGTTTCGGAGTTAGGAGATAAAACTTTTTTTATCGCTGCGATTTTAGCAATGCAGCACTCGCGGCGTTTGGTGTTTGTAGGAGTAATAACAGCTTTGGCAGGAATGACAGTACTATCTGTCATGTTGGGACAAGCGGTATCCATACTGCCAAAAGTTTATATTCACCACGCTGAGATTATTTTGTTTATTGCCTTTGGAATAAAATTACTGTATGAAGCCACTAAAATGCCTGCTCGCAGCTGTGACACAGAAGCTGTAGAGGAGGCAAAAGACGCGGTTGCTAAGGCGCAAGAACACTTCAAAAAGGGCAAAACTTGCTGGGCAGTTATTTTAGAAGCTTTTTTATTAACGTTTATGGCAGAGTGGGGCGATCGCACCCAAATAGCAACTATCGCCCTAGCAGCTGGGAATAACCCCGTGGGAGTAACCACAGGTGCGGTTTCCGGACACGCCGTCTGTGCAGCGATCGCGATCGCGAGCGGACGAATGCTAGCGGGGCGAATCTCTGAAAGAATGCTTACCTTCACAGGCGGCAGCTTGTTCATTTTATTTGGTATTATTGCCGCCATAGAAGGAGCGTGAAAAATATAGCTAGATTTTAGTTTCTAAGGTGTTGGCGTGGAAGAAGCAGTCGGCGTGGGAGCAGCGACTTCAGTCTCCTTAGCCCTGTTGTTAATTTCGTCTTTATACTGAGGGGGTGCTAAAGTCGCAGCTTTGCTAAATAAAGGTTTTGCTTCCTGCAACTTACCTTGCTCTTTTAAAACCATCGCTTTGGCTAAAACAGGGCGAAAATCATCAGGAGCACTTTTGATGGCTTGGTCGTAGGCAAGCATAGCTTGGGAATAGCGCTTTTGGGAAGCGTGAAGGTTCCCTAACATTACCTGTACTGCGGTAGTATCTATACTACCCGGTTCAATTTTATTAGCTTGAGTCGCTTTTGCCAGCGTCTGTTGTAACAAACCTATAGCTGCTTCCGGACGTTTTTGATCCAGCAAAAGCCCTACCATACCTTGCAAAGCATTGAGGTCACCTGGTTTGGTTTCTAAAATAGAGCGATAAACTTGAGCAGCACCTTCCCTGTCACCTATTTGTTGCTTTGCTTGTGCAAGCAAAACAGCGTATTTGGTTTGTTCTGGATTGAGCTTGACTAACTTTTCAAGGGGTTCAATTATCCCCTGCATTTCACCCACGCCTAAACTTAGCAATTGCAAACGCGTCTCCAACAAACCTCGCAATGCAGTTTGATTTTCTGGTTCTCGCTGTAAAACCTGTTCGTAACCGCGAGCAGCATCCTCCAATTTTGATTTTTGAGCAGCGGCAGAATTTTCCTTGCTGCTTGTCAAGTTTTGACGGGAGTATGGCGTATCATTATATGCGGCTATGATGGGAAACACAGATACTCCCACAAAACCCATCACCGCCAACACCAAAACAATATTAATTAACCAACGATTACGTGACTGAGACACAAAACTATCCTTACAATTTAATGAAACTAGAGGAAAATTTGAAAAACTTTGCGGGATATTCTGGATGTTTTGTGAATTTTATAACAAAAACTCATGGACGCTGCCAAAACAAATGATGAATTGATTAGAAACTGCCTAAATTGTAGCTACAGGATGCTTTCGAAACCGCTATAAAGGCGCTAAATTACACATTTAGTGTGTGTATGCAAAAAATAGCATCTTTCAGTATCATAACAGGGCAAACAGAAGTGGTTGTTCAGAAAGGAAATAGACTTTCATCAGCCGCACAAACTGCTTTCTAGTTGTTTTAGTCAAATCCCCCCATGGGATGTATCTCCGCTTGAAGGAGTTTTTATGAATTCCGACCTGATGCCGTCTCCTGAATCATCAAATTCTACAAATTCTGATGAAACTCAAATTCATCAACAAACAACAGCTCCAAAAGATGTTGTAGCAGCAGCCGAAGTACCTCCACCAGAGAATGCGTCGGAATTGCCAAGCGAAACAGAAATTGACACCAACTTTGCAAATCGACAACATCCAATTCCACCTCCTAGCGAACCAATGCAGTACCGAGCAATTGGTCTGGTTCGAGGTCGTTACATTCCCAGCAACGAGCAATTTACCCAAGGCGTGATGCTGACTGCAGATGACACAAAACTAGATGCTGTGCTTCTGGGTCGGATCATGAGTTTGGTCAAAAATCACCTGAATTTAGAAGAAGAACATTTGTGGGTAGTTTATCCGCGCACGCGACAAGAAAACGACAGATTGCACCTGCAGATTGTGGGAGTTTGGGAACCGGAAAAGCTGGCCAAAAATACCACAACTCTACCGCCGCTTTCCTCCCCCTCATCGTCGCAACAGTCTCAAGCTAGTGCAGAGCAGTTTTTACCCTCAACAGAAATTCCCGATGGTGGTTTTTCTGTTCGGGGTGAAATAGTTTACCAATCCCACGACGCTGGAAATATAGTAGTCAAAATCAAGCAATCTCCCCGCAAACCAAACGACAAACCCAAATATTTTAAATTGAAACTCAAGGGTACTCTGGACGCAAAAGCAGTTGGAAAATTTTGGGACTTGCAAGTCAAGCGGGATGGTGAATCCTTGGTCATAGAAAGCGGCGAGGCGATCGCAGAGTTGCCCAAAAAACGAGGTAGCAAAAAACCCCAGTCCCGAGGAGGGAAAGGTCGTCCTGGCGGTTCTGGAAAGAAACCACACTCCCCCAGAAAAGTAGAAACCCCACGTCCAAATAAAAAAGCGGGTGATTCCCCAACTACTAAACCCACGCCTAAAGGTGCTACTCCCAAGCCGATCAAACGACCAAAACCACCAGAGCGGTAAA
The DNA here is from genome assembly GCA_000332255.1 of cyanobacterium PCC 7702. GTDB lineage: Bacteria > Cyanobacteriota > Cyanobacteriia > Cyanobacteriales > Nostocaceae > Chlorogloeopsis. The sequence goes on from KB235926.1 coordinate 2,757,647, forward strand.
GGAATTAGACATGGGGTATTGATTTTTTACCCCATGCTCCTAGGGTGGTCGATTTCTAGCCTCAAAACTCTGTCCAGCGGTCTTGGGGAAGAAAAGACCGTTCCATGGGTATGGAAGCTACCGATTCAGTGAGGGTAAACTTTCCTGCTTCTATCCACTGTTTTAACTCTTGGGCTACCTGTTGGGAGAGATATATACTGGCAACAGGTGCGGTACGTACTATTTTACCTTCAATCACAATTCGTCCGGACTTTAGTTGTGCGTAGCTAACCAAACCAAAAGTAGGGCGTACCCGCCGAGGAATAGAAAAATCTACTATTGGCGCTACTATATCTTTATCTTGGACCGCGCATCTAGCAACGATTTCCTCATTTAGTACCGGAATGGGTACACCCACACCCAGCATCAAAGAAGGACCGTAATTTTTGAAATAGCATCCCCGTACCCAACGAGCATCCATTTGCTTGGCATCACCAATCAAAGCTAAAGTTGCAGCTGGACCAATAGGTGTGCGATTAGGTAAACGCTTTTGCAAAGGAAAGTGTTGGGTACCTTCCCACACTACGTAGCCAATTCCACCACCTAAAAAAATTCGCGTTCCTATACCGATAACTTGTAGCTCGGGGTCGTTGATGAGCGGAGAAATCGCACCAGGATTTGAGTAAACGGCGTTACCCAAACGCGGTTGTAAAGGACCGAGATACGTAAATAACGGGCGATCGCCTCCATTAACACCAACAATGAAATTTTGATATAAATTTCTGGGATTAAACAAGTAAAATTGATTAATAGTATCGCGGGTAATTGTGGTTTCAAAGGTTGCTCTGGGATAACAATCCGTTACCTGTCCTTGAGCGCGCACGTGTACTGGTTTTCCTGCAATCAAATTTTCTATAACGTGACCCCCACCATTTTCCCGGAGTTCTTCTCCTTCTATTTCTTCTGCTGCTGCACTGGCGCCCAAATATAAATCTACTGCTCCAAAACCAGCATAAGCTGGCACTCCATCCAACCAACAACGACGAATTTTTATGGGTGGGTCGGTGTGTCCGAGATTAATGATGGCGCCGCTAGATTCCATCGGCTCAAAAGTACCGGTGGTAATAACATCAACTTCCTGAGCAACTTTTGTGACACCAACTTCTTCGACTTTTAATTTTACTTGTTCGACGGTCCAGACCACCGCGCGCTTGCAAGTAATTTTTTCGTTTATTTCCGCAATAGTTCGCATATCAATGAAGCTGATTTATACACTGAAAAACGAGTGTCCAACCAGCTTGGAAAAAATGTTAATTGCTAATAACTGCATGCTCTGGGCGCTTGTTAGCGGTAGTTGTACTGCTGTTAGCTGGCTGTGAGTAATTCCTCCACTCATACTTTATCCTTATTTTTGCTTTTCTCTTGCTGGGGCAGGCTCTTGAAGGCCCACCCCTATTTCTATTTGTCCTGCAAAATTGTTTTGGAGACAATTTTGGTTTTTTTGCGCTCGCTTTCCGATAATTCTTCTCCAGCTTGCAAGCGGGTAGCAGAATTTTGCAAAACCGTTGCTGCACTTACATCTCCCATTTGCAGAGCCGTTTTGGCAGCAGTTTGTAACATAGTTGCAGCACCAGCGCGATCGCCCTGTTGTAATTTTGCCTCAGCTACTTGTGTTTGACGATACTTTGCTAATGCGAGAATATACTGCTGTACTGCGGGATCGGCACTGCTTTGGTAAGTTGACTGTACGTTGACTTCCACTGGAATATTCTCTGACAGTAACTCTGTTTGCTTTTGTGCTGGGTCGTCGTAACGTACTTGTAAGTTAGCAATTGTATGTTTTCCCTCCGGGAATTGTCCTAAATAAACATTGGCTAAAACCACTCGTTCGCTATCTTTCATCAAGTCACCCAAACGCACTGCATACCGTCCGTCGGGTTGCTGTTGCACTGGTAACTCAATCGTATCAGGAGAAACTTGGGCAACAGGTTTTAATTCCGCAAACCGGACTTTAGGGGCCAAAGAAAATAGTAGATAAGCATTAGTCAGTCCTACTGCTTGTACGCGGTCAAAAAGGCGACTAAATTCATCCACCACCTGTTCCGGTTGCTGAATATAAGACAACGTTCCGCCACCAGCATCAGCTATTTTTTCCAAGACATCTTGGTTCCAATTGTCGCCAAAGCCCAAAGTATTCAAAGTCAAGTTATACGTAGCAGCTAACTGAGCAAATTTTAAACAACGCTTGTTGTCGCCGTGTTCGTTTTCACCATCAGTTAACAAAAAGGCTTGGGAAATAGTTTCTTTTTTACCTTTTGCCATTTCCTCTATTCCCAAACGCAAACCCTCATCAATAGCAGTACCGCCATCCGCAGCCAGACGATTAATTTGCTGTTTAATACTCTGGCGGTCTTCAATAACTTGATTGGGTACCAAAACTTTGGCACGGTGATCGAAAACCACCACGCTCAAGCGATCGCCCTCCTTGAGCTTGTCAACAATTTGGTTTGCTGCTTTTTTAACCGTCTCTAGCGGTCTGCCGCTCATAGAGCCACTATGATCTAAAATCAAGCACAGATTCAGCGGTACATTGCGATCCGCGTGCTCTGCGATCGCAGACACCGAAATTGCCAACTGGCGCTGGCTATTCATTTGATTGGCATCCAAATTACCATCATTTAACCTTGGCAGCAAACTCACCTTCATAATTTCAGTTTCCCAACCAGGATATACATTATTTATAAATAACTTCAGAATGCCATCTTCGTTCTACGGAAAAGCAATATAGCAAAGATACGTCAATAATATTGACAATAACTTCATCGCAGCCACCACCAGCAAGCAGAGAAATCCACACCTCCAGCTGGGACTGCGTCACGCTAGTATGTATTACAGTTAACGGCATTATTTCAGGCAACAGTTGCTATGGACATTTCTCCCATCAAGGCTGTGCAAGCCCCCTACTATGGCGATAACTTCTACCGCACACCACCGCCAGATTTACCTTCTTTGCTGCTGAAGGAGCGAATTGTCTATCTTGGCATGCCACTGGTGCCTGCTGTCACGGAATTAATCGTTGCAGAACTGCTGTATTTGCAGTCTGAGGACCCAGAAAAACCGATTAAAATCTATATCAACTCTACCGGTACTTCTGGCTATAGCGGTGAACCCATCGGCTTTGAAACAGAAGCCTTCGCCATTTACGACACCATGAAATACATTAAGCCTCCCATCCACACCATTTGCATCGGCATGGCAGTGGGTATGGCTGCAATGCTTTTAAGTGCTGGGACAAAAGGATACCGTGCCAGTCTGCCTAACGCTAGCATTGTTCTGCATCAACCAAAAAGCTACGCTCAAGGCCAAGCCACTGATATTCAAATTCGAGCCAAGGAAGTACTGGCCAACAAAGCAACTATGGTAGATATTCTTTCTCGCAATACCGGACAGCCCAAGGAGAGAATTGAAAAGGATATGGACCGCCTTTTCTACATGACTCCCAAGCAAGCTGTAGAATACGGCCTGATCGATAGAGTGTTCGAGAAAGAAGAACTGGCTCATCCTCCTGTACCCGCCAGCATTCTCTGACCGCAGGCAGCAAAAACAGAAATTTTTCCCATAATTTTACTGATAAGCGGAGTAATAAAAATGCCAATAGGTGTTCCCAAAGTTCCCTACCGAATGCCAGGGGAACAATTCACACAATGGATCGATATTTACAATCGTTTGTACCGGGAGCGCATAATTTTCCTGGGACGAGATATAGACGATGAAATAGCCAATCAAATTATTGCTGTGATGCTGTATCTGGATTCCGAAGATCCAGGTAAGGATATTTACTTGTATATTAATTCGCCAGGGGGAATGGTCACCTCTGGCTTGGCAATTTATGACACCATGCAGCACATCAAATCCGATGTGGTCACAATTTGCGTAGGTTTAGCAGCTTCAATGGGTTCTTTTTTACTAGCAGCGGGTACGAAAGGAAAACGATTAGCACTACCTCACTCCCGAATCATGATTCACCAGCCTTCTGGCGGTACCCGCGGACAAGCAACCGATATTGAAATTGAGGCTAGAGAAATTTTGCGGATTCGCCGCCAGCTCAATCAAATCTACGCCCAAAACACCGGCCAGCCCTTGGAAAAGATAGAAAAGGATATGGATCGCGACTTTTTTATGTCTGCCCAAGAGGCAAAAGAATACGGTTTGATTGATAAAGTAATTGAAGAACGCTCGTAATTAGCTACAGAGACTAGGAATGAAAAAGTAGGAGAGTTTCACTGGGTGGTAAAAAAGGAAAAGGTGTCTCCACCAACAAGCCATTTTCTCTTGCCGAACTGAAATTCCTAGTACTCTTTTTGGCAAAGCATTCAGCAAAAGGCACGGGAAAGAACAATTAATTTCATAAAATCGGCAATTTGGTCTTTATCATTCAGTACTTGATGCCTTAAGCTGGAAAGCTAACTCTGCTCATAACTCGCGCTTGTTGTAGCTGAAGATGGATCTTGGAGACTGCTACCGTTTATTGGGTTTAAGGTCGGGAGCTTCTTTTGCTGAAATCAAAGCGTCCTATCGCCGATTGGCACAGCAATACCACCCTGATATTAATCCGAACGACCACAAAGCAAAAGAAAAGTTTATTGCCTTGACAGAGGCCTACAAACTGCTGTTGCAGGTTGTACCCCCGCCATCTGCATCCCCAAAGTCAAATTTGCAAGAAACACAAACTGCTAATTCCCAATCAAACCCCAACCAAAATTTAAAACATCAGCCCCCACCAAAACCACCCCAAGCATCAGAAACAGAACAGCGATTGAAGTGGAAAACCTACGAGCAGTTACAGCAGTTTTTGAAAGAAAAAAGGTTCCCCCAGGCGATCGCATTGGTGGAAGCCTTAGCACAAAGAATGCCAGAAGATGCAGAAGTACGCCAGTGGCAAGCGATCGCCTACCAAATCTGGGCAAAAGTCTTAATCGCCGAAAAACAAGTACCCAAAGCCAAAATTTATCTGCAAAAAGCTCTCAGAACCGATCCTCATAACAAAACTTTGTGGCAAGAAATACAACGCGACTTCCAAAGGTTAGAGAAAATTCCGTAACCATGAAAATATCCCCCGTGAGGGAGAAATCGTCTTTGATTGTGGCACCCTACAGCACCTAGAGCAAGGAACCTTATCTGCAAAATAACAACTGCTACCAACAATTTCCCAGCCTCTCGGTAAATCCAGAAATAGGTGAGTGCGAGGGTAATAACGCTCAACGGTAGCCCAAATCGCAAATGCTCTGCAAAAGTAAGCTTGTGTCCTCGTTTGGCAACTGCTTCTGCGACAATTAAGTTGGCTACAGATCCCAATAACGTTAAATTTCCCGCCAGTGTGGAACTAGCCGCAACAAGTAACCAAGTGCGGGTGTCGGGATGGGGAATTACATGATGGAGCAGCAGTACCGCTGGTACGTTCGACACCAAATTCGACAGCAACACCGTCACTCCCAAGATAGTTAAGGGATTGTGGAGAAAACCAGAAAACCATTGCAGAGAACCAAGTTTCTGCACGCCTTCGGTCAAAATAAACAATCCGCAGAACATTAGCAGCAAATCCCAATCCACCTTTTTTAAAATTCGCTCTGGTTTGAGGCGGCGCGTTACTAGCAACAGTCCCGCTGCAATTAGGGTCGCTTCCGCAGTAGGAATACCAATTAAAAATGCCGCTAGCAATCCGACAGTTACAAGCAAACTCTTAATTAGCAAGGGCTTGAAAACGCGGTAGCGGGGTGGTTCCACTTGCAAGCAAGACAAGGGCGATCGCACTTGGGGATATAAACACCACAGCCAACCTACCTGAATCACCAAACTCAAAAAAGCAATTGGTGTCAAAGCTTTGGCAAAGTCTAAATAACTAATACCAGAAAAGGAACCAATGAGAATGTTCTGAGGATTCCCGCTTAAGGTAGCGACAGAACCAAGATTTGTTGCACCTGCTAGCGCTAACAAATAGAGAATGGGGTTGAGCTTGAGCAGTTTAGTAACGCTGACTACTAAAGGTGTGAGGATCAAAGCAATGGTATCATTCAAAAACAGCGCCGAGAGAAAGCCACTGCCAAAAGTTAACGCTACTAGCAGTCCAAAGGGACTGTGTATATAGCGAATCGTGCTATCAACAGCAAGCTGGAAAAAACCACAAGCAGCAAGATTGGCACTAATGACCATCATGCCGAATAAAAAGATTACTGTCTTATAGTCAATAGCACTCCACGCCCCAGATAAATCCAGTACCCCCAGCGCCATGAGCATGGCTGCACCAACAAGGGCAATGGTGGCGCGATTCATTCGCAATCCAGGTAAGTAGCCCAGTCCCAACCCAACATAAGTTAGTACAATCACAAGGTATCGAAGAATTTCCATGACTTTATTTCCCTACCGCCGCAAACTTGGAGCTGGAGCTTTTGGGAGTGGATGGAGGTTTCATTTCGGGCATAGCGGAGACGGCGATCGCCCAGCGTGCCGTTCGTTGCCTTTTGAGTAAGATGAAAATATCCCGTACCCTTTGTGAAATCGGCAATTACTACAAGCTGCATCACGCCAAAAATTTCTGCGCCTACACCATCCAATAATTGTACTGACACTAGAAACAAGGGGCTTATTTTGGAATATTGGTAGCAGCCGTCACAGAAGTTACCAAAATGGCCTTACGTTAACTTCTGTGCAAAATTCATGCCGATCTGACCCCGCAAGTTGAAGCCGCACACGCTTTCCCAGCTAGTAGCTAGCCAGCTGTCTGGTTCTTCGAATAGCGATCGCCTCTCGCTCAACTTCCCACTTTTGGGTACAGAAGGCGAGTTTTCGTGCAGGCGCCTTTGCTTGGAAATCGAGTCTTCACCTTCTACCAAAAATTTACCTATACAAATAAGTCCAGAGGTAAGTGACCGTACATTTCATTAATGCCATTGGGAGAAAAAGACTGGCAAGATACTAAGACACCGCGATGATGTCCCAAGTAAGAATCTATATGACATACACCTGTCTTACCGTTTAATTTGATATACACCGGACCTTCAATGGAAGGTAAATTACTTGGTGGTTCGTAACCCAAAGCTAGGGAATAAGTTTCCATCGCTAGCATTCCTTCTGCTTCTGTGTCAGCGCAGATGCCCAAAATTTGATAATCAGAAAGCTTGGCTATCAAAAGTAAAGCTTCGCGAATTAAGCCTTTTTCTGAGGGCTTAATTTTCGGTGCAATATCCACGCAGTTAAATTTGTTAAGAATTTTTTTGGCATCTGCGATCGTGAAGTTAGTTTGGAAGTTAGTTGGAGGTTTGCTGGACATAAATTTGCTTGTTAATCTCCTAGGGGTGTACTCGACTAATGATGGCAAAATTGTCTATTTTCTAGTTGTAACTTAGATTGATTTTTGCATGTTACTTCCAGAAAAAAAAAAGGTGATTTAACAGTTTTTGCTAGCGGGCTTTAATTTCACATTCAAGCTTCCTTGTTTCTGGCATTAGCTGTGCTACCTTAACATTAACAGTATTTGCTTGTTTGCTTGCACTAGACAGACAGGTGTTTTTGTTTTTTGTTCCAGATTTTTTCCTCAACTATTTTGGCAAATCTATGAGAAAAACAAAATTCAATCACACTTAAATTCGAGACAGGCATTTTATTATATTTATATTTATTTAATGCTTGTAATTCTTGAGTTTGACAAGCAATTTTGTGCGATAAATAAACTACTAATTTGTTTTGTTGATTTCTAATTATTGTTACTACTACATTTTGGAAATGTAAACGAAAATTAATAGTCGATTTAAATAGGAATTTATATAAATATTTAGTATTGGAAAAAGCAGGTATTTCGTATTTTTTTTCGGCTAGATCGCCTGTATTAACTTTGGAGAAGAATTGCAACAAAGCTGCGTTTGTCGCTTTGACTGCGATACCTAGCACTCCTACCTCACCTAGACGAATAATCACAATTGCTATTGCAGCATCAGCCACTATGCCTTGCCAACTACCAAAGTGCTTATTTTTCAATTTTTGTCTCCTTTTGTCATTTTCAGGTATCTCTGGCTTAATGTTGACGCTTCAGTACTGGCAAACATGGTAATATCAGTATCTTTGACGTAATTAAAAACGGCAGTGACTAAGGTATCAAACTTTCGTCAGGTTTTGCTTCCAACTAGAGGTTCGTTCCATCCTCTCAAACGTCTGCTCAGTTACGGAAAGCAGTATCGCAAATAAATTTGGCTAGCTGCTAGTTGTTCTGTCCTCAATAAGATTTTTGACTTAGCACCATCAGGACTCATGGGCATTGCGGTAGATGTGGTAGTAAAGCAGCAAGATTCTATCATTGCCCAGTTAGGAATCAAAGATATTTTTGGACAATTTTTAGTTCTTAGTTTTTTCACGCTTGTTATTTGGGTTTTAGAATCTGTTTTTGAGTATGCTTATGAACGACTTTGGCACAATTTAGCGCAAAATATCCAGTACCAGCTGCGTCTGGATGCTTACAAGCATTTGCAGGATTTAGAATTGGCCTATTTTGAGGAACGCAGCACCGGTAGTTTGATGTCTGTTCTCAGCGACGATATCAATCAACTGGAACGTTTTTTAGATGTGGGAGCTAATGACATTTCCAAGTTACGGTAACATTCATAGTTATTGACGGTGCTTTCTTTATTTTGGCTCCTAGCGTGGCGTGTATGGCAATGTTACCTATTCCCTTTTATCCTCTGGGGAACATTTGCTGATCAAGACGTGCTAGCACCTCGTTATGCTGATGTGTGAGAAAAGGTCAGTTTACTTAATTCTCGCCTAGCTAATAATTTGAGTGGCATTACTACTATTAAAAGTTTTACTGCAGAAGATTATGAAGTTTCGCGTTTAGCGCTAGAAAGTGAAGCATATCGCCGCAGTAACGCCAAAGCGATTCGACTTTCTACTGCGTATATTCCTTTGATTATGATGCTAATTTTGGTGGGATTTACAGCCTTGTTATTCTTTGGTAGTTTGGCGGCAATTAATGGCAAAATTACCGTGGTTAAGTATAGAGTTTTAGTATTTTTAATTCAGCGATTGTTGTCACCTTTAACTAGATTAGGCGATACTTTTGACCAATATCAAAGAGCAATGCCTTCTACAAATCGGGTCATAAATTTGTTGGATACTCCCATTACTATAGAGCCGGGAAGTGTACCTTTATGCTGCCAACAAGTGCGGGGAGAAGTAAAATTTCAGGATGTGAATTTAGTCTATCCGGGTAGACCACCGCTGATTAAGAATTTGTCATTGGTAATTCCCGCTGGAAAAACGATCGCTATTGTTGGTTCTACTGGTTTTAGCAAAAGTACTTTAGTTAAACTTTTATTGCAATTTTACGAACTACAAGCAGGTAAAATCATCCTTAACGGTTTTGATATTCCAAAGCTGAGATTGTGAGATTTGCACAGGTGCATTGGCTTGGTCAGTCAGGATGTCTTCTTATTTCACGGTACCATCGCCGAAAATATCGCCTGTGGAAGTTTCGACACTAGCGAGCGGGAAATTATCACAGCACCTAAAATCGCTGAAGCACACGATTTTATTATACATTTACCCCAAGGATACCAGACAGTGGTTGGGGAGCGAGAACAAAAGCTATCTAGCAAACGGCACTAGCGTATTGCTATCGCCTGTCCTGTGCTCAAAAATCCTCCAATTTTGATTTTAGATGAAGCTACCTCTGTTGTAGATAACGAGATGGAAGCTGCTATCGAGCGATCGCTCAAACAAATCACCGCTCACAGAACTACAATTGCCATCGCCCATCGTCTTTCCACGATTCGTAACAGCGATCGCATTTATGTTATGGAGGGCGGAAAATTTGTAGAGTCCGGAACCCATGCAGAACTTCTAGAACTTGATAGAGTTTATGCTAGACTTTGGTGCCTTTAGTCTAGTTTGAGGTAAATCGAGTTACCAAGTCCATTTTTCAGACTTTATTTGAGGGAAGGTAAAGTCGAATTTATTAATTAAAAATTAATAATTTTTAACTCTTCCCTCGCTGCTACTCACCAGTTTAAATACCTAACTGATTGCCGCGTTTATATTGTTTGTATGCAGCATAGAACAGCCCGCCTAGAGTTGCGAAAACAAGACCCAAGACAATACCGTCTAGTAAGGGTTCAACCACTTGCAGTCTCCTTATAGTTTATTAAAGATTTTTTCCTGTTCCCAATCTTACCAGATTCAGCAGCAATTCCCGGGCAGCCAAGAGTTTTGAAAAAAGACGTCACAAAAGAAAAATACAATTTGTGCTTGCAGACACCATCAAGAACTTTTAAGCTATGTGTATGAAATGAAAAATTTTTGTACACCTATTTCGGCAGCAAAAGTTTGGATAACCACATTACCGAACCTAAAATTGTGATTCAGCGAATCGCCATAATGGCTCTGGCAATTTTGCTAGCAGTCATTTTGGGGATTTTTGCTGTGCGTGCGGTAATAACAACCTCCGACCCCTACGTCAAAACCGTTCTCTCTCTCAAAGGCAACCCTGCTCAAGGAAGTGCTATCTTCCAAATTAACTGTGCAGGCTGTCATGGCTGGCAGGCTGATGGGCGCGTCGGTCCTAGTTTGCAGGGAGTTTCGAAACGAAAATCACCCTACGGTCTAATTCACCAGGTGATTAGCGGTGATACCCCTCCCATGCCAAAATTTCAGCCCAGTCCCCAAGAAATGGCAGATCTTCTCAGCTACTTGGAGACGCTTTGATGTGACGACGCTCGCCCGAGTTGGATAGATACAGCAGGTAGGGAATTGGGAGTTGCTTTATCCCCATCCCACAACCGCACAGCTATCAATTGTTAGCGAATGGCCACTAGCTTTTGAGTGCTAAACTAATGACTATTGAAGTAGACTACCGCTTTCCTCCGGGCGTAGATCCTTACAAGCAAGCCAAAATTATTGCTGTTGGACAAACTGTTGGCACCTGGGATGCACGTTTTGCCCACCGAGAAAAAGCTTTGCGGTCCCATCTAGGAGAAGTTCTGTCAGTGCGAACAGACCCCCAAACAGGCTGTAGTATTGCGACTGTTTGTTTTCCCGAAGCAAATGTGGAAAATGATATTTCTAGCTTGCTTGTAATGATATTTGGTAAATACTCTATGGCAGGTGCGGCAAAGATAGTTGCAGTACGCTTGCCACAAAACTACGGTCTGCGTCCAAAACTGGGTATTGCTGGTATTAGAGAACGCCTTGGGGTATATGACCGTCCCTTGATTATGGCCATTTTTAAACCAGCGCTGGGATTGTCGGCAACTGACCACGCTGCCATTCTCGCAGAAGTTGCTGATGCTGGACTGGATATTATTAAAGATGACGAAATTCTTGGCGACCTCGACATTGCTCCGACGTTGCAGCGCCTTGATGCCTGTCGGGAAGTAATTGAACGGGTAAAACAAAAAACCGGACGTACCTTATTATATGCTATTAACCTCACAGGTAGGGCAGATACATTATTAGAAAAAGCACGTCTTTTAGTGCGTCAAGGTGCAAACGCTCTGTTGCTAAACGTTCTTTGCTATGGCTTTTCGGTACTAGAAGCTTTGGTAGCCGATGCAGAGATTCAAGTTCCTATTTTTGCCCATCCGGCTTTTGCTGGAGCAATATGTGCTGCTTCCGACCACGGAATGGCATACTCGGTGATATTAGGAACCCTTATGGCCCATGGTGGCGCGGACGCGGTGCTGTATCCTGCCCACTATGGTAGTTTACCGTTCGATGCATCCGAAGAAGGTAGAATCAGAAATATTTTGCGTGAGCGTAACGTTTTTCCCGTACCTTCTGCAGGCATTCATCCCGGTATTGTACCCAAAGCTTTAGCAGATTACGGACAACAAGTTATACTAAACGCTGGCACGGGTATAATGGAGCATCCCGATGGCGCTGCTGCAGGTGTAACAGCATTTTTTGAAGCTTTAGAACGTGCAACAAAGGGCGAGTCTTTTGCTCTAGAAGCTTTACCGCCAGGACCGCTGCGCCGGGCTGTGGAAAAATGGGGAAGTTGAAATAGGGTCCTTAGTTTTTAGTTATCGCACCTTCACCTCCTCAATCTCAATGTTACATCTTTGTATATTTCTAATCTTATTATATGAGCAAATGGTAATATAGTGAATATAATTAACAACAATCAAAACAGTCATCACGTGAATGAATCAAGCAAGCGATCGCCTGCAAAGTAAAGGAAATTAGTGAGGAAGTGGCGACAAAATAGCCAAACACATAGCAAGGTGGTATTGACTGAAATCCGCAAAGACAGCAATTTCTAGAACCAAAACTGATGGAATGTTCCCCAACTAACGGGAGAAAATACTATGTTTTTCAGACAATTATTTGACAAAGAAAGCAGTACTTATACTTATTTGATCGCTGACCGGGAAACCCAAGAAGCTATCTTAGTCGATCCAGTATTGGAACAAGTCGAACGCGATTTGCAGTTACTCGCAGAATTGGGTTTCTCTTTGCGTTACTGTGTAGAAACGCACATCCACGCAGACCATATAACAGGTACGGCGAAATTGCGACTTCGTACTGGTTGTTTGGGAATTGTCCCGGACAAAGCTCAAGCTAGTTGTGCAGATCGCCACATTAAAGACGGAGAAATCTTGCAATTGGCTAGCGTAACAATTAAGGCGATCGCCACACCCGGTCATACAGATAGCCACATGGCGTATCTAGTCAATCAAGAGCGAGTTTTAACTGGAGACGCCTTATTTATTCGCGGTTGCGGACGAACTGACTTTCAAAGCGGTGATGCAGGAACTTTGTTTGATTCAGTGACGCAAAAATTATTTACCTTACCAGATGAAACCTTAGTGTATCCCGGTCATGATTACCGTGGACATACAGTATCTACCATTGGAGAAGAAAAACACTGGAATCCCAGATTCGCAGGAAGAAATCGCCAAAACTTTATTGAATTCATGAACAGTTTAGACTTACCTAAACCACAAAAAATAATGGAAGCAGTTCCCGCTAACGAACATTGCGGTAACCTAGTTTTTTAGAAACTAAAATCGCCATGCTCACTTGGTATTTACGATAGTTATTCCTGGCAGCAATCTTAACTCGCTGGCAGGATTTTTTGGGTATCTTAAGTGAAATTAATAATAGTTTTAAAGCCGCTCAGAGAAACAAAATTTTTCGATATACCAGCTTTGGTTCTAAACTTAGTTGCGGTACCTGCACCTTCTTGTTCGTTCTTCGATATGCAAATAATAGGTTGAAATTATAAAAATAAGAATAAAGTCTATTAATTGTCAATCCTCATAACTACATTAGTTTGAACGAAAGCAGGTAGAATATAAATAATCAATGCGTATCATTTGATAAATACTGTCAAAAATAAAGCATTGGAATCAGAAATTAAAAGTTAAAAGTCCAAAACACTGTTGTCTGTGCATCACCACTGTATTCATATTGACGCTTCCTACGGTGAAGGAGGAGGACAGATTCTTCGCACTTCCCTAAGTTTAGCTGCTATTACTGGTAATCCTATCAGTATTTATAATATTCGCGCTCGACGCGAAAAACCAGGGCTAGCTGCTCAACACTTAACAGCTGTTCGTGCTGCTGCAGCGATTTGTCATGCTCAGGTGCAGGGTGATGCTTTAGGTTCCATGACGCTGGAATTTATTCCTAGTGATGCTGCAAAGGCGGGAAATTATACCTTTGATGTTGGTGAAGCACGAGAAGGTGGTTCTGCAGGTGCTATTAGTCTGGTATTGCAGACAATTCTCCTACCTCTTGCATTGGCAACTGGTAATTCCCAGGTAATACTGCGAGGAGGAACTCACGTCCCTTTTAGCCCGCCCATGACTTATATTGAGCAAGTATACTTACCAATCCTCAGACGAATGGGTATACAAGTGCAGGTAGAATTGGGTGCTTGGGGATGGTATCCTCGAGGCGGGGGTATAGCAAAGTTAATGGTAAGTGGCGGTAGAAAACCAAGCGGAATAAAGTTGGTGCAACGCGGTGCTTGGCATCAGGTAAGCGGATTAGCAGTAGTAACAGAACTACCTTCCCACATTCCACAACGAATGGCAATTCGTGCTGAAAATATATTACAAGAGGCAGGATTAAAAGCTACTGTGCAACCACTGCGATATAAAGGAATTGCTCCGGGAGCAGGTTTATTTCTTACTGCTGAGTATGAAAATACTTTAGCTGGATTTAGTGCTTTAGGGCGCGTAGGTTTACCAGCAGAAAAAGTAGCTCAAATCGCTTGCAACGAATTGCTGAAGTTCCATCAAACCGGTGCAGCAGTGGACGAACATTTAGCGGATCAGTTGTTGTTACCAGCTGCTTTAGCTACAGAAGAAAGTAAGTACCAAGTAGCAAAAGTAAGCATGCACTTGATAACCAATGCTTGGGTAATAGAAAAATTTGGATTGGCAAGGGTAATAGTGGATGAAGTAGAAAAGATGGTGACAGTACAACCTCTATATGACTGACAAAAAGATAAATTCATCTGTAAAAGTTCAAAAAGTAATTTTCGCAGATGGCGCGGATACAAATAACTTGGTGGGGTTACTCAGTGTACTCAAGCGCCTACATGCATCAAAATATTTGTAATTTTAGTATTTTAGTGTTCGAGAATCTCACAATCAAATACCCTTGCATCAACTCACAATTGCAAGAGTATGCAAGAGTATCTCCCTGATGAGGCCTCAAGAAAGTATCGCAGGCTTTATTTGTATTGTCATAATAATCACTTTAATAGATTTAGACTATCATTTAAATCGAAAAAACGTTTGCATCTATTTATTTATTCACATAAACTGAAATTGTGAAAGCAAAAACTTTTTGAACAGACCAACGATCAAAAGACTGGAGATGATTTATTGAATTAATAGACAACACTGACCTTGAAAAGTAAAACTTTTAAAATTTACTTAATTGAGATAGTAAACGCTGATTAAAAGCTGAGAAAGTAGCCTTGATTTTAAATATTTATTATTGGGTAAAAATGCAATAAATGCAATTGATTTCAAAACTAGCTCGAAAATAATATGAAAAATACAGGAAAAGCAAGATAAATTTTCCAACTAGAGCTTATTTCCATATCTAGATAATTGAGAAGAATTGACTAAATTTACAAAAAAATAGGAGGTTAGCCGAATATGATTTCTACCCAGACTTTATCAAAAGTTACTATTTTGCCAGTGTTGTTAATACTGGTTTTGACTTTGGGTGTGGCTTGTAGCAATCAATCCGCAAGTGATGCTGATTCTATATATGGTTCTGCAGTTAGCACAACTACATCCCCAACTTCTGCTAGTAGTATTAGTAAAAGCTCTACAACTAGCAGAGTGACTTCCTTAGCTGAAAGTCATTGGTCTGCGATCGCCCGAGGTGATTTAGCAAAAGTAATGTCTCAGTATGGCGAATCACCCACTTTGCATTGGATAGGCGGTCCACTAGCAGGAGAATATCAAGGGAAAGAGAAAATTCAGGTGGTATGGCAGAAGTTTATTAAAGCCCAAGCACCTTTGAAAACTGTGATTAGCAATGTCAAAATCACACCGAAAGAAAGAGGAACAGAGATAGTCAAGGCGTTGGTTATATTCGAAAGTGGCAAAACAAAAATCCCTGTTGACTATACCTTAGTGTATAAATCTACCTCTGGTGATTATAAAATTGCCGAAGAAACTTGGAAAATAGTGAAGCCATAAAACAAAAATAGGAAAATATGTTGTCTTTAAACGTACCTTTTTTACTTTCCCTATCCATTAGTATCCCAATCGCGTCTATAATGATGCACCATTCTACAGTTGCGAATCAGGCTTTTGAGCAAGCAATGATGTCGATGGATCGCAAGATGCAGAATGTCAAGATGACTGGAAATCCTGATATTGACTTTGCAGCGATGATGATTCCCCACCATCAAGGAGCAATTGAAATGGCAAAAATTGAGTTGCAATATGGAACCGATCCTCGTCTGCGAAGACTAGCACAGGAAATTATCGTCACTCAACAATCAGAAATTGAATTAATGCAGTTAGCCCTAAAGAGTACGCAATCACCTTCACAAAAGTAAATCAACTATGCAGAATCGAACGCTCGCCACAATCGCCTTTACTATTTTTTTTTAGTTTGACAGCACCAGCCTTCGCCGGACAAGTTCCCTACGCAGCATCTGCACCAGATATTCCTATTAGCGGACGCGATCGCGTCTATACAGCTGACCAAACTTCTAATACTATTTCTGTTTACAATCCCCAAACTAATAAGTTATTGGGAGTAATTCGTCTGGGGAAAACAGCACCAGAAAATCTGAGTCCCTTGTATACTGGACAATTGCTAGTGCACGGTATGGGTTTTTCGCCAGATCGTCGTACTTTGGTGGTAGTTTCCGTTGGCTCTAACTCGGTAGCTTTTATTGATACCCAGACAAATAAGGTTAAGCACATTACCTATGTTGGGCGATCGCCTCATGAAGCTTTTTTCACCCCTGATGGTAGTGAAGTTTGGGTAACAGTGCGGGGAGAAGACTACATTTCCGTATTAGATGGTAAAACTTATCAAGAAAAGCAACGTATTACCGTTGGTAATGGTCCTGGAATGACAATATTTCGTCCTGATGGTAAGTATGGATTTGTCTGCTCTAGCTTTACTCCCAAAACCAGCGTTATCGATGTTAAATCTCACCAAGTGGTAGCAACAGTTAAACAAGTTTCTCCTTTTTGTCCAAACATTGCTGCAACTCCTGACGGAAAGCAAATCTGGTTTACTTTGAAAGATAGCGGTAAAGTTCAAGTATTCAGTGCTGAAGCTCCATTCAACATCATTGCAACTTTAGATACCGGACCCATAACCAACCACGTTAACATTGTCAGAAATCAGAAAGGACAATTTGCCTACGTGACAGTTGGTGGCGAGAATGTGGTAAAAGTTTTTACAACCACAAATTCTCCTAAATTGATAGCAACTATTCCTACAGGGGAATTACCCCATGGTCTTTGGCCTGCTGGTGATGGTACTCGTATCTACGTAGCACTAGAAAACGGTACTGCAGTTGCCGTTATAGATACCCTCAAAAATAAAGTCATTGCTACTATTAAGGGTGGTCAGTCTTCGCAAGCATTAGTTTATGTTCCCTATGCAGTTCCTACTGGGGATGGATTAGCAAATTTAGAGCCCTTGGGAAAATCTGGAATCGTAGCCCATTTGGTCATGGGTACCCCAGGTTCACCAGCAAAAAAGGCTCCCACCACTGTAACTGTTAACAATTTGGGTATTATTGATTTGCTGGAAGCAGCAGTTACGGGACTAAAACCTAAAAGCATGTATCAATTGGCATTAGCCGAGAGTGCTCGTCCGCCTTACGGCAAGTTACTACCCCTGGCGAATTTTCAAACTAATCCCTCGGGTGCAGCGATTGTAACCACTTTAGGACCCATCGGACAAATTGTCAAAGGTCAAGCAGGCGTTCCATCTCGGCGGTATTTAGTAATTGTGCCGTTAAAGGATAATGTTCCGGGAACACCCGTGCAAGTTCAGCTACCATCGATTTCAAATCGAGGCTAGGAGGGCTGATTTGGCTATTATAATGCTACATGAGGAATTGTATATCGAAGTAAGCCTTAGAATGCTTCTGTTAGCGAACAGTTGAAACAGAGGTAACAAGGTTTAAAAACCAATCACAAATATGAACTCTACCCAGGAACAATTAAAAGAGAAATTGCAGCAGGCGCTGGTTGCAGCTTTTGGTACTGACTATGCTGGTACGGATCCGCTATTGGTGACCGCAAGCAATCCCAAATTTGGTGATTATCAAGCAAATGTTGCTTTAAGTTTGGCTAAGCGTTTAGGTCAACAACCAAGGGCGATCGCACAACAAATAGTTGACAAACTAGATGTATCAGAGATTTGCAAAGCACCAGAAGTCGCTGGTCCTGGTTTTATCAACCTCAAACTGAAAACTGAATATTTGCAAGCGCAACTAAGTGCAATCCAAGCAGATCCCAGACTGGGAATTGGCAAGACAAAAACACCAAAACGCGAGATTGTAGATTTTTCCAGTCCCAACATCGCTAAAGAAATGCACGTCGGACATTTGCGTTCGACAATAATTGGAGATTGTATCGCTCGCATTCTAGAATTTCGGGGTCACGACGTGCTGCGATTGAATCACGTTGGTGATTGGGGTACGCAATTTGGGATGTTAATAGCCTACTTGCGAGAAGTTTACCCCCAAGCCTTGACTACTGCTAATGCATTGGATATAGGTGACTTAGTAACTTTTTACCGTCAAGCAAAAGCACGGTTTGATGCGGATGAAGCGTTTCAACAAGCAGCGCGTCAAGAGGTAGTACGCTTGCAAGCAGGTGCAGAAGATACCCTTCATGCTTGGAAATTACTAGTAGAACAATCACGGCGAGAATTTCAGGTCATTTACGATCTACTGGATGTCCGCTTAACGGAACGAGGTGAATCTTTCTACAATCCCTTATTGCCGAAAGTAGTGGAGGATCTAGAAAAAGCTGGTTTACTTGTAGAAGATCAAGGCGCCAAAGTTGTTTTTTTGCAAGGATTTACCAACAAGCAAGGACAACCGCTACCCTTGATCGTGCAAAAATCTGATGGGGGCTACAACTACGCTACCACAGATTTAGCTGCAATTCGCTACCGGATTCAACAAGACCGGGCCCAGCGCATCATTTATGTGACAGATGCTGGACAAGCAAACCATTTTGCGGCAGTGTTTCAAGTAGCACGCCGAGCTGGTTGGGTTGGTGATGATGTGGAATTGGTGCACGTTCCCTTCGGTTTGGTATTGGGTGAAGATGGCAAAAAATTTAAAACCCGTACTGGCGAAACTGTACGTTTGCGGGATTTGTTGGATGAAGCGATCGCTCGTGCGCGGACAGATTTAGAAATGAGATTGCAAGCAGAAGGGCGTCAAGAAACAGAACAATTCAAAGCTCATGTTGCCAAAGTGGTCGGTATCAGCGCAGTTAAATATGCCGACCTCAGCCAAAATCGCACCAGCGATTATGTTTTTAGCTATGACAAAATGCTGTCCTTAAAAGGGAACACAGCACCCTACATGCTTTACGCTTACGTCAGAACCCAAGGAATTAGTCGAGAAGGTAATATAGACTACGAGCAGTTGGGAGCAGATGCCAAAATTCTCTTGCAGGAAGATACAGAATTAACTTTGGCAAAGCATTTGTTACAACTAGAGCAAGTTATTGCGGACATCGAACAAGATTTGATGCCTCACCGTTTATGTGAATATTTGTATCAATTAAGCGATAAATTTAACCAGTTCTACGAAAACTGTCCAGTGCTCAAATCCGAGGAACCGGTGCGAACCTCACGCTTGGTGTTGTGTCATTTAACTGCGAAAACTTTGAAATTAGGCTTGTCTTTGCTAGGAATTGAGGTATTGGAGAGGATGTAAAAATTAGCCTTGCCTTCTTTCATCTCTACAAGAAGCCGCACCAGCGCGCGTCTACACGCGATTACACTGATTTCCAACATCCGTGGAAACTGTGAGGAATTACGCTGGGTAGTTCCAATTTGCAAATTGGTTCTGCCTCTAATTTATCTGCATCCAAGACCCAAACTTCACTGCGATGGCTATTACCATCGTAAACCACTGTTAAAATCCAACCCTGTTCGGGATTTTCGATGTCGGGAGCATAAATTGGTTCGGAAGGATAGCGATTTTTACCACAGTCCGCTTCCACAAAGGTTTCAGTTTTGTGGTCGTAGCGGGCGATCGCTCCCAAAAAATCTTGAGTTAAATCTGCATCTTGGCGAAGTACAGATAGATAAGTATAACGCCAAGGTTGTCCCACTTGCGACTGCTGAACAACTGGAAACTCGCACTTGCGGTGGAAAACTTCCTGCATCGCTTTGACTTTCGCAGTTTTTGGATCGAGATGTATTCGCCACAGCGTTCCTTTGGCAGGTGTGTGGGTCTGTCCAGTCGCCACTTCTTTTAAATACTGATTGGTTTGGTCAAAGTCTGAATACCGAACTAAATCGAGTATTATCAAGCCGTCGCTGTCTACAAAACCATTACCAAAATGCCATTGAAACCAAGGATCGGTCTCACCACGACTAACTAAAGATAAGGTTTCCCGATCAAAGACCAACACTTGCGTTCCCGACTGGGGTTGCCAAACAAAAGCTTCGCTAAAGGTAGTTAAACCGAGCAACACTGGTAGTAATTTCACACGCATCGGTGGTATGAAAAATACTAAGTACTGCTCAGTAAAGACAAAATCGTGAACGATTGCAAACTGCTCTAATTTATACGCTGATTTTTGTACTATTTTGCCAGTGCGATCGCTTCTATAAAGATTTAACCGCACATCATTACCAATGCTGACACCAAAGTTAAAAATATCGCCAGTACGCGGATCTCGCTTGTAATGAGCAGAATAAGGCAATTCGTCATCTAATCCCCCCAAATCATCCAATCCCTTGGTTTCAAGATTTTGCAGATCTAAAGCATAAGGTTTTGTTGCTTCCCACAAAGCTAACAACTTTTCTGGTAAAGCTAACACTGAAGTATTGGCCGCATTCTTGAGCTGTTGGTTCCACCGCTTCCAGATTGGTCCTGGTGCGTGCATTCCATAAACACTGTAGAGGAACTTACCAGCTTTGGTTTCCATTTCATATTCTGCGGTTTGCACGTAGCGATATATACCCGCAGCTCCGGCATCGGTAAAATGTACGGCTAGAATTGCTCCGTCCCCGTCAAACCAATGTCCCACACGCCTACCGCCTCGTTCTAGACGAGCTGGTCCGTTGCGATAAAGCGTACCTCGCAAACCCAAAGGAATTTTACCAAAAGCGACTTTCAAAGGCGTAAGAGAAAATTCCACAGCTGGTTGGGCGATCGCTCCTACCCAAGCGTTCTTTGTGATTTTGTTAACTTCAGGCATAAAAACTTAACTTAATTTAAATTACAGGCTTGTGCTGCACCTTGACCTCGCAATACCATTAGTTCCAATTTAACTGCTGGGGGTTTGGGATCTTGCAATAGCTTCTACCCATTTTGATGACAAAAACACACTTGTTAAGACTCTGGTAATTTATACTGCTCAACAATACGCTTGGCAAATTCTGGAACGTGAGTCTGTAGCTTTTGGGGATAATTTCGCTTCAGGTACAAATAATTGCGAGTAAAGTGGGAATCGATCGAAAAGCGAGCGTATTCTAATCCTTTGGGACCAATTTTTTCAATCACCGCTCCCATGAGTTTTGCCGCCCACATCGGCAAAGTTACACCTCGATCGTAGGCTGGTATACTTTGCTGCACGGCGGTTTTGCGATCGCCTTTAGACGTCACTGGTTGCGTTTGAAGCTGGTTTTTTACTAATTCTAGCATTTGTTTACCACGTTCATTTCTAACCAAAATCCATTGCCAACCAAAAGGTGCGCCCATGTACCCCACCACTAAATCTGCAAGGGAATTAACATAGTCAAAACAGCTCATGCATGAAGGTGCAAACACATCCTTAAGTTGATTCGTCTTCAAGCCAAAGAAAGGAACGGTCTCAACGGAACCATCCTCGTGTCTAAAATGAATCCGGAAATCTTGCATGAACTCGTAGTGCACTACGGTATCGGGAGATTTGCTGGTGGTTTCTAGAAATTTTTGCAGTCCAGATCTAGTAACATTATCTACGCAGGGTGTACCTAAAACGTAGAGTTTTTCTAACCCCAGCCTTTTTTCCACAGCACGCAAAGCTTGAATTTGACAGCCAACACCAATCACCAACAAGTTCTTGATTTCGGATTTTTCCACCTGCTCTAGCACGGAAAGATTTGGAGAAAGAGTAGGTTTATTTACTCGTGCTGCCAGTACTTCTTCGGGATGGCGAGCAATAACAGGGACAGGCTGAAAGCGATCTTCTTTAGAATTTTGCACGCAGACAACGCCTTCTACCATACCTTTGTTGAGCATTTCCATGGCAATGGTACTAACAATACCCGTCCATTGAGCACCAGGGATAGGTTCGGTTTTTCGGGCGGCCATCATTTCTTGGTAAACACCAAAATAAAGTTCGTCAGGGTTATCTAAGTTACGACAGCGAGTATGGGTTTGTGCTTCTAGCTTGTCTATCTGTTGGTTAATAAAAGCGCAGGCTTCCTTAACATAGTGAATAAAATACGTGTCGCACAATCCGCATTCGCTACACAGTTCCTTTGCAGGGCGACGACTACCCGGTTTAAGAGCTTTGGCTTTTTTGTGCAGGGGCAAGTTTCTTGTCATTCAAATTTCTTTTTTTAAAAAACTCAAACGCCTTATTTCACCATATCTTAGAGTGGAACCATCAAGTTGTTTTCCTCGCCTGTTACCTTCGGCAAAGGTTACAAATTGTTTAGTTATTTCAAAATTTTTATATTTTTTTAAATTTCATTTGGCTAAAGCGTAACTATTTTTTAGCTAGAATGTTTCTAGAATCAGGAAATTAAGTAGCAAAAATTACACACTAATACGCCGTGTAGTTGAGAATACAGACATTGGCGATGAGAATTTCAAATATCTTGTTAAACAAAGCTGTTTCTATCTGATTCAGCCTACATTGACCTATAATTCCACAGCGGCTAGCAATGTTTTGGAAATCACTTTTTTGGTTAGAATTTTTTGTCAACGGAACAAAAAATGATTTTTAAAGTCTATATTGCGTAATGTGAAAATTAGTTATAATTCTTATCAGAAAGTATGAAGTCAGTTTTTCATCTCTAGCTTCAGCCCTTCTTTTCAGATGGAAATAAATCCACGGCAATAGTTTTTGACTTTGTAAACAGTCAAATGCTAGTTTCTCAACAGCGTAGGAAAAGCAGTCCTTTTTACAACTGTACAACTACGTAACCCAAAAAGGATAAAGATTCTATTTTTATTTGAGAGAAATTGGCAATCATTTAATTATCAGAGTTGAGAATTAGCAACACTAATTTCTTAGCGCTGACTAAAAATTTAGCAAATAAATTTCAAAAAAATATTTATGAGGTACCTTTTTTTCTGTTTTTGGTGTGGGATATTGCCATAATTACAATTTCTAAAAATAAGATTGATATGATGATAAAAGTGGGAGAAATAGGGTCAAATACTTCTACCAAGAAAGTCTAACTCGATAGGGAGCGGTTATAGCGATGCAATTAGAAGAATTGGTAACAATTAAATCTTTAGAAGCAGAAGCATGGGAAGCATTGGAAAAAGCAATTATGTACTATCAAGGTCACGCTGTAGGAACAGTAGCTGCCCTAGATGGAACAGTGGATGCACTTAATTATGACCAATGCTTTATTAGAGATTTTGTCTCTTCTGCCATATTATTTCTCATTAAAGGCAGAACAGATATCGTTCGTAACTTTCTAGAAGAAACGTTAAAGTTACAGCCAAAACAGAACCAGCTGGATGCTTACAGACCAGGTCGGGGGATGATACCTGCAAGTTTTAAGGTCGTGTCCCGCAATGGAGAAGAATACTTAGAAGCTGATTTTGGCGAACACGCGATCGCCAGAGTAACACCAGTAGATTCTTGTTTGTGGTGGATGATTATACTAAGAGCTTATGTCGCCGCCACCAAAGACTACTCCTTAGCATATCAACCTGATTTTCAACAAGGCATGAGGTTGATTATGGAACTATGTTTGGCGACACGTTTTGACATGTATCCCACATTGCTGGTTCCAGATGGCGCCTGCATGATTGATCGTCGCTTGGGTATATACGGATATCCCTTGGAAATTCAATCTCTATTTTATGCTGCCCTGCGTGCTGCCCGCGAACTTTTAATTTGCAACGGTAACCAAGACATCGTTAACGCTATTGATAACCGCCTACCCGTTCTCCGCGCTCATATTCGCAAGCATTACTGGATAGATTTAGCTCGCCTCAATGCCATTTATCGCTACAAAGGAGAAGAGTATGGTACGGGAGCAGTTAATCAATTCAACATATATGTAGATTCACTTCCCTACTACGAGTTGGACAGGTGGCTACCAAAAACAGGTGGTTATTTAGCAGGAAATGTCGGTCCATCCCAACTAGATACCCGCTTTTTTACCCTAGGAAACTTAATGGCAATTATCTCAGACCTAGCCAGCGAAGAACAATCGCAAGCTATTATGAATTTAATTGAAAAACGCTGGGAGGATCTAGTGGGAGACATGCCGATGAAAATAGTTTTCCCAGCATTGGCAGGCGAGGAGTATAGAATCATCACAGGCTGCGATCCTAAAAATATACCTTGGTCGTATCACAACGGCGGTAACTGGCCGGTTTTAATGTGGATGCTAGCTGCAGCAGCGGTAAAAACTAATAGAGTCTGCTTAGCAGAAAAAGCAATTGAAATTGCTCAACCACGTCTTAAAGATGATGAATGGCCGGAGTATTACGATGGTAGAAAGGGACGCCTGATTGGCAAACAAGCCAGAAAATATCAAACTTGGACAATTAGTGGGTTTTTATTGGCAAAAGAGTTGGTACAAAATCCTTCTGCAGTCACCTTGGTTAGTTTTGAGCCATTTACAGCAGAACAGGTGTCTAGAGCTTGTGAATTTGAAATTGATAGCTTCGATTCTTAAAACTTTAACTCGGTAATATCTTTAGTTTGAAAGCAGTGAAATTACAGGGACCCGGTTTTTTCAAAACCAGGGTTTCTTGTTATATTTGGGTGATATTTGTATACCAGCTAAGGTGGTCTTTTCAACGGAGTTGAGATTGATTTTACCGCTAGCAGGTATAATGGTAGACTCCTGTAGAAAGTTTATTTTTTTGGGAAGGTTTGTAGGCTAGACGATTGACGGCGTAGCTAACAAACTTGTTAGAATTTAGACAGAGGAGAACATTCGCGCATGGTAGTTGTCCCAAGGAATTTAAATATCGCCGCCTTAGAAGCAGAGTACAGTCAAAAAACTCCACGGGAAATTCTCAAATTTGCCCTTGAAACTTTTAAAAATATCGCTATTTCCTTCAGCGGAGCTGAGGATGTTGTCCTGATCGATCTAGCTTCAAAAATTACAAATCACTTCCGTGTTTTTACTTTAGACACGGGGCGTTTGCATCCAGAAACATATCAATTTTTGGAGCAGGTGAGAAAACATTATGGTATTAAATTAGAAGTAATGTTCCCGGATGCAGCAGAAGTGCAAGCCCTAGTGGAAGCAAAAGGTTTGTTTAGTTTTTATGAAGATGGTCACAAAGAATGCTGCGCTATCCGAAAAGTAAAGCCACTGCGTCGAAAACTCAGTACCCTTGATGCTTGGATTACGGGTCAGCGCAAAGATCAAAGTCCCAGTACTCGCAACCATATTCCCGTGATTGAAGTTGATAGTGCCTTTTCTACCGAAGACCATCAATTAATTAAGTTTAATCCCCTGGCAAATTGGTCATCTGCCCAAGTGTGGGAATATATACGTGCTTTGAACGTACCTTATAACAAATTGCACGAACGCGGTTTTATCAGCATTGGTTGCGAACCTTGTACAAGACCAGTATTACCCAATCAGCACGAACGCGAAGGTCGCTGGTGGTGGGAAGAATCTGCTGTCAAAGAGTGCGGTTTGCACGCCGGGAACTTACAAAAATAGAATCAACGGTTTTCCACGCGCCAATATCATAATTGGGGCTGGGCGTGGCGTAGGTTAGCTTTGTGATTGATTTTAGCGGTGTCGCGTCTGGGCGATCGCCTGCCGCCAGGAATGTAGTAGCCTCAAGCGGCGATCGGCACTCATTTTTGGCTCAAACCGTTTTTCCATTTGCCATTGCTGCACGATTTCTGCTTCATTTTGCCAATAGCCTACAGCTAATCCTGCCAGATAAGCAGCCCCCAGAGCAGTAGTTTCCGTAACTTTGGGACGCACAACCGGTACACCCAAAATATCAGCTTGGAACTGCATCAGCAGGTCGTTGCGAGAAGCTCCACCATCAACTCGCAACTCAGAAAGCTCGAGTTGAGAGTCTTGACGCATCACCTCAATCACATCAGCTGTTTGATAGGCAATGCTTTCTAGCGCTGCACGGGCAATGTGGGCGCTGGTAGAGCCACGAGTTAACCCTACAATTGTACCGCGGGCATAACTGTCCCAATAAGGAGCACCCAAACCAACAAAAGCCGGGACAAAATATACACCATCATTATCAGGTACGCTGCTTGCCAAAGCTTCAATATCAGCACTATGCTTAATAATGCCGAGTTTGTCGCGCAACCATTGCACAACCGCTCCTGCAATGAAGACACTTCCTTCAAGAGCATAACAGGTGCGTCCGTTGATGTTCCAGGCTATGGTAGCGAGCAGCTTGTGGTTTGACCGTACGGGCTGGTTGCCTGTGTTTAGCAGGATAAAGCAACCCGTACCGTAAGTGTTTTTCGCCATGCCAGGTTGTAGCAATGCCTGTCCGAAGGTTGCAGCTTGCTGATCTCCAGCAATACCAGCAATGGGAATGCGGTTGCCCAAAATAGGTGCAGATGTATAGCCATACACTTGCGAACAACTGTGTATCTGGGGAAGTACTGAAGGGGGAATATCGAGAACAGATAACAATTCCTCGTCCCATTGCTGGGTATGGATGTTAAACAACAAAGTCCTGCTGGCATTTGTGACATCTGTGATGTGGAGTTGTCCTTGAGTTAATTTCCAAATCAACCAGCTATCAACAGTTCCAAATGCCAGTTCTCCACGCTTGGCTTTTCTGCGAGCATCGGGTATATTATCTAGCAGCCACTTGAGTTTTGTGCCGCTAAAATAAGCATCTATGACCAGTCCTGTTTTGTTCTCAAATGCCGGTTGATATCCAGCTGCTTTTAGTTGTTCGCAATCTGCAGCAGTGCGGCGATCTTGCCAAACGATCGCGTTGTAAATTGGCTTGCCTGTTTTGCGATCCCAAAGTAGGGTTGTTTCTCGTTGGTTAGTAATGCCAATAGCAGCAATATCGCTTGCTTTGAGATTGAGGCGAGCTAGAGCTTCCCTAGTCACGCCAATTTGGGAAGACCAAATTTCCTCAGGATCGTGTTCCACCCAACCAGACTGGG
The DNA here is from genome assembly GCA_000332255.1 of cyanobacterium PCC 7702. GTDB lineage: Bacteria > Cyanobacteriota > Cyanobacteriia > Cyanobacteriales > Nostocaceae > Chlorogloeopsis. Next base: position 2,784,670 of record KB235926.1, read on the forward strand.
GAAAAATTTGGGAAAATTCTTTTTGAGCAACGGTGAGGATACTGCCTTCGCGGTCGAAAACGATGCAGCGCGAACTAGTTGTGCCTTGGTCTAGTGCCAAAATGTACTTAGTCATAAAATGTATCTCGCATTTTTTGGTCGAAGCACAAATTTGCTATCTTGTCAAGAAAAAATAAAGAGTGAAAAACAGCGATCGCCTTTAAAAAACAGCAACCAGAAAGCAAATGTCCGTGATATTCTTTTTCAGGATGGAAACAAACAACTAAAAATGGCTGAAAACGAAGATTTCCAACATTGTATAGAATTACTGAAGTTTAAAGTACCACCGGCACGAAGAGAAGAATACATCCACAAAGACGCAGAAATTTGGACTGCAGCCTTAGCTAATTATCCCGGCTTTCTCGGCAAACAAGTTTGGCTCAATCCCAAAGATCCTACCCAGGTAATTTTAGTGATTCATTGGCAAACGCAAAAGCAGTGGCAAGCAATTCCCCAAGCCGAACTAAATGCTATCGAACAAAAATTTCGTCAAGAACTGGGATTTAATTGGGAAATGGTAGAGACAGCAGAATATCAAGTGCGAAAAATTTCCCCCCAGCTTAGAACCTTGATGTTTTGAGTTCTATTTTGTTGACTTTCTAATTATCCCTGCCATCGAGCTATGGCACAATAAGAAACGGTAAGAAAAAAATATTCATAAGGTTAATTTAGTGAGTCCTACAGCTGTTGCTACCGCTGCTGCGCGTCGCGTGGTATTTCCCTTTACGGCAATTGTGGGTCAGGAAGAGATGAAGCTGGCCCTGATTTTGAATGTTATCGATCCAAAAATAGGTGGCGTGATGATCATGGGCGATCGCGGTACCGGTAAATCCACAACCATCCGCGCCTTAGCCGATCTATTGCCAGAAATTCCAGTAGTTGCTAACGACCCCTTCAACAGTCACCCCAACGACCCCGATTTGATGAGCGATGAAGTGCGCCAAAAACTAGAAAACGGAGAAGAAATTCCCGTCGTCTACAAAAAAGTCCAAATTGTAGATCTACCCTTGGGCGCCACCGAAGACCGAGTTTGCGGCACTATCGATATTGAAAAAGCTTTATCTGAAGGCGTTAAAGCCTTTGAACCAGGACTGTTGGCAAAAGCTAACCGCGGTATTCTCTACGTAGACGAAGTTAACCTGCTCGACGATCACCTGGTAGATGTGCTGCTAGACTCAGCTGCTAGCGGTTGGAACACGGTAGAACGGGAAGGTATTTCCATTCGTCATCCAGCTCGCTTTGTTCTGGTTGGTTCCGGTAACCCCGAAGAAGGCGAACTGCGTCCCCAACTCCTAGATCGCTTCGGAATGCACGCTGAAATTCATACGGTCAAAGAACCAGCTTTGCGGGTACAAATTGTGGAACAGCGCACCGAATTTGACCAAGACCCTCTCAAATTCATAGAAAAATACCAACCCCAGCAACAACAACTGCAACAGCAGATTGTCAAAGCTCAAGAACTTTTACCCTCAGTCACCATCGACTACGACTTGCGGCTGAAGATTTCCGAAGTTTGCTCAGAATTAAACGTGGATGGTTTGCGGGGCGATATTGTCACTAATCGCGCCGCTAAAGCTTTAGCAGCCTTAGAAGGGCGCAGCCAAGTAACGGTTGATGATATTCGCCGCGTGATAACATTGTGCTTGCGCCATCGCTTGCGCAAAGATCCTTTAGAATCGATTGATTCTGGTTACAAAGTCGAAAAAGCTTTTGCCCGCGTGTTTGGTGTAGAAATACCAGCAGAAAACTCTGCCCAAACAAATGGTAGCGGTCAATTTATAACCGGTGTTCGTTAACGCTAATTTTGATAATAATTATTGGGTAGTGGATAGTAGTAAATACCAATTGCTATACGGGTGCAAACAGGTGCCACGGCAAAGAGCACTGTCAACTGCTCGCTACCAACTGGCAAACATGTTGCACCCAACTTACCCCTCTGGACTTTTTGTAACGGAATTGTGATGAGAAGTTGGCGCTTTTGGTTAAACACCTTGATTTTATCAAGCCAATATAACCCACCCCGATTTGTCGAACTGTTGATGCTAACGCTAGCAATTGCCATGCTGGCGATTTCTATTTTTGTACCGACAGAAACACCTTATGTTGTTTTGGGATTAAGTTTCGTGGTCGGGGCATCATTTTCGATCTTAGTGCGGGAAGCGATCGCTCCTTCACCTCAAACGCGTATCACTCAACTAACGGCAATTTTATTGCTGTTGGTTAGTATCTACGGTTTTGCAGATGTACTCAAGTAGATGACTAAACCTGGATCGCAAAAAAAAACAGTTTGCCTGAAAAAGGACAAACTGTTAGGAAAAAATTACACCAATTCTTGGACTACATCATACCCATACCGCCCATACCACCCATATCGGGAGCACCGCCTGCGGCTTTTTTCTCAGGTTTTTCAGCAACGATCGCTTCCGTAGTCAAAACCATAGCCGCAATGGAAGCAGCGTTTTGCAAAGCGGAACGCACAACCTTAGCCGGATCGATAATACCTGCAGCAATTAAGTCTTCAAATTCTCCGGTAGCAGCGTTGTAGCCAACATTAAACTCGGTAGAACGGACTTTTTCAACAATAACCGAACCTTCAGCACCGGCGTTATCTGCAATTTGACGCAAAGGAGCATCTAGCGATCGCCCGACAATGTCAGCGCCAATTTTTTCTTCTTCATTAAGACTGTTTTTGATTTCCTCGATTTTTGTGGCCAAATGAATTAATAAAGTACCGCCACCGGGTACAATTCCTTCTTCCACAGCGGCTTTAGTAGCGTTGAGAGCATCTTCAATCCGCAGCTTCCGGTCTTTGAGTTCGGTTTCTGTAGCTGCACCAACTTTAATAACGGCTACACCACCAGCCAACTTAGCAATTCGCTCTTGCAGTTTTTCTTTATCGTATTCCAAATCCGTTTCTTGTAACTGCTTGCGAATTTGGGCAATGCGTTTTTGCACGTCCGCTTTCTGTGCGGCATCAGAAACTATAACAGTGTTTTCTTTGTCAATGGAAACTTTACGAGCAGTTCCCAGCATTTCCAAAGAAACCGCATCCAGGCTCAAACCAAGTTCTTCCGAAATCAGCTGTCCGCCAGTGAGAATGGCAATATCTTCCAGCATAGCTTTGCGGCGTTCACCAAAGGCGGGTGCTTTGATCGCAGCCACTGACAGCACGCCCCGCGCTTTGTTGACAACTAAAGTTGCTAGAGCTTCTCCTTCCACATCTTCAGCAATAATCAGCAGCGGTTGACCCAAACGGGCAACTTTTTCCAAAACTGGTACTAAATCCTGAATGCTACTGATTTTCTTATCAGTAATCAAAATGCGGGCGTTTTCAAATTCCACCGTCATTCGTTCGTTATCAGTGATGAAGTAGGGAGAAATGTAACCCCGGTCGATCTGCATTCCCTCCACAACTTCCAATTCCGTTGTCAAAGATTTGGATTCTTCAACAGTAATGACACCGTCTTTGGTCACTTTCTCCATGGCTGAGGCAATCATAGCGCCAATTTCTTCATCGTTACCAGCAGAAACCGTTGCCACTTGAGCGATGGCGCTACCTTCTACTGGCTTGGCTACTTTTGCAATTTCCTGCACGAGCCTTTCCACAGTTTTTTCAATTCCGTGTCTTGCTGCAACAGGATTTGCTCCCGCAGTTACGTTCTTGAGACCCTCCCGAATCATTGCCTGTGCTAGCACCGTCGCCGTGGTTGTACCATCCCCAGCTACCTCTTTAGTTTTGGAAGCAACTTCTTGGACAAGTTTGGCACCAGTGTTTTCTAAAGGATCTTCTAAATCAATCTCCTTAGCAACAGTAATACCATCGTTGACAATCTGGGGTGTACCAAATTTTTTCTCTAAAAGAACGTTGCGACCTTTTGGTCCGAGGGTAATTTTTACAGCATCAGCCAAGGCGTTAATTCCCCTTTCTAACGCCCGCCGTGAATCTTCATCAAACGCAATAATTTTTGCCATATTTATACCTTTGCGAGCTCTTCCATTAGACAATTTAGCACTCACAGACAAAGAGTGCTAATCCCAGACAATGTTTCATCTCCAAGATGGTGAGAACAAAATGGTTAGTATACACTTGATGCTGAAGTTGGATGCAGTCACTGACGCTGGAAGCAGCAAATGAATATATATAGCTTCCTTAAGGCTTTAGGTATTGCCGACCCAAGCGGTTCCGGCTGGTTGGCAGTAGTCTTTACATTTTTGTTAGGTTGGGTTGTGACGTGGCGCTTGATTCCAATAGTACGTAAATTTGCCCTGCGGGTGGGATGGGCAGATCAACCAAATGCACGACGACTGAACCGAGAACCTTTGCCAAATGCAGGTGGTTTGGCTATTTATGCAGGAGTAATAGCAGCTTTGGTGCTAGCTAGCCTCCTCAGACCCATTGAACTGCAAAATGTCTTAGCTCAAGTACTGACAATTCTTTTAGGTGCTTCGATGCTGGTACTGGTGGGCTTTATCGATGACCAGTATGGCTTGCCTCCTAGCGTGCGCTTGTTGGTACAGACACTAACCGCACTGCTATTAGTAGCCAATCGTATCAGCATTCATGTGACTTTTGGCACTCCCATTGATTCTCTACTTACAATACTGCTGACGGTGCTGTGGGTGGTAGGAATTACCAATGCCATCAATTTTATGGATGGTATGGACGGTTTGGTGGGGGGAGTGGGTTTTATCACCGCCATGAGTCTACTAGCGGTTTCTGCCCAGTTTCCCAATCGAGCAGCAGCAACATTAGTTCTAGCAGCACTCGGCGGGGGAGCACTGGGTTTTTTACACCACAATTTTCACCCGTCTCGTATTATTATGGGTGATGCCGGTGCCTACTTTTTTGGCTACGTACTGGCAGCAACAAGTATTCTAGGAAAATTGCAAGTTAATACTGTCTTTTCTTTGGTGCCAACAGTGTTATTCCTGTTACTACCTGTATTAGATACCACACAGGTGGTTGTGCGAAGACTTTTGGCAGGAAAAAATCCTATGAGTACTCCTGGTAAAGATCACCTCCACCACCGCTTGTTAGCTTGGGGTTTATCCCAACGCCATGCTGCACTTATTCTTTGGGGTATAACCTTGCTGTGTAATTGGCTGGCAATGAGAATTCAAGGCATGAGCTTGTTAGTAATGCTAGCCACCACTGTTGGTATAGTTATTCTTTTGGGCTTTACTGTTTGGCCAAGGATAAAAGCCACCGAAAAGGTACGGGAGTAAATCAATTGCGCCCACCACCCATTTGCAGATGCTCTACGCCACCTTATTTTTTCAACAGCGCTGCGTTCGCCGCAGACATTTCCGTAGAGTTGGCAAGGAAAATACGGCGAGCGTTAGGATTTTAATCTTATTTTTATCTTGGCATTAGTACTTACGCCATTACCATTCCGCCATCAACGTTAAAAACTTGACCGGTAATGTATGCTGCTGCAGGATCGGCGACAAGAAAGCGCACCATACCAGCAACTTCTTCTGGCTGACCGTAACGACCCAGGGGAATATATTTGAGAATATCTTCAGCGTTGAGACTGCTGGTCATGTCAGTAGCAATAAAACCAGGAGCAACAGCATTAACGGTAATACCCCGAGAAGCTAATTCTTTAGCAACGGTCTTGGTAAAGCCAATTACACCTGCCTTGGCAGCACTGTAATTAGCTTGTCCGGGATTACCCATTTGTCCAGCTACAGAGCTGATGTTGATAATTCGCCCCCATCGCTGCTTAAGCATAATTTTACTCGCCGCCCGAGTGCATAAAAAAACACCTGTTAGATTAGTGTCGATCACCGCTTGCCAATCTTCTGGCTTCATTCTCAAAAGTAGAGTGTCGCGAGTGATACCCGCATTGTTCACCAAGATATCAATGCGGTTGAACTTTTCCATCACCTTATTTACCAAAGCCTCGACTTGCTCGACCTTGGATACATCAGCTGATACAGCAATGGCGTTGCCGCCCGCCTGAGTAATTTCTGCTACTATTTTCTCCGCGGCAGTGCTGGAGCTACTGTAGTTTATTGCTACACTAGCTCCGTATTCTGACAATTCTCGTGCGATCGCTCGCCCGATGCCCCGGGAAGCTCCTGTGACAATTGCTACTTTTCCCTGTAAGGTTCGCAAAGATTCTGGCAAATTTCTCATAAAGCTAGTGTCATTGTTTTAGCCGTTACAGCGCTAATCATAAAACTTCGCAGGCACCGGAGAAACTCCTTGCTGTCGCTCCAACTCGAAAAATTGCCAAATGCGAATTCTTGATTAAAAAATTATAAATGCTATTCTTGAGCAAGCACAGCGGACATTCAAAAACAGCGAAAAATGACTTTACATCTGTACAGGCTGGCAAGAACTACCATTAAAATCAAACTGTAGCAAAATAGAGTGTTTACATGTCTACTAAAAAGCAATTTAACAGCTTCGAAGAGATTCTGTCTGGTTCTGACGTACCCGTATTGGTAGATTTTTACGCCGAATGGTGCGGCCCTTGCCGGATCATGGCCACAATCCTAGAGCAAGTTAATGCTCAACTCCAAGGGCGCATCAGAATTGTCAAAATTGACACGGAAAAATATCCCCAGTTGGCTAATGAATACCAAATATATGCTCTACCAACCTTGGTACTTTTTAAGCAAGGGCGACCAGTAGAACGAATTGAGGGAGTATTGCAACCTTCAGATTTGGTCAGACGTCTAGAATCTTTGATTTAACCAAATTCTTTGATGGGTTATTTAACTTTGTCTTTGGCGATTGATTTAGTAGGTAATAGACAAGGGAAGACAGCAAAAAACACCTTATTCCCGACTTTTCTATTCTCCGTTGCTGCGATCGCCAAATATCTTTTGCCAAGACCCAGCTAACCACCAAAAACAATAAATTCCCTTTTTCTGGTCTTGCCAGTGTCTGAAACAGTAGCAAATACTAAATTGGCATAGTTATGACAGGGCGTCGTTTTTTTAGCATTCTCGCTTTCATAGCGCTACTGCAGTACTTTCCCACTCAAGCTTACGCTCAACAACAAAACGGTTCTAAACAACCATCAGAAAGTGAAATCAAACAGATAGTTGCTGCTAATTGGATGAGCAATTATCCAGATAATAAATTTTATCCAGAAAAAATTCTCACCCGATCTGAATTAGCCTCGATAATGGTAAAAGTATTTCGATTGGATAAACGTCCTGAAGCTAGCCAAAGTGACGTTGTACTTGCAGATGTACCTGCTTCTCATCCAGCGTTTCGGAATATTCAATTAGTAGTAAAAACGAACATTATGAAAGGTTACCGGGGAAATTTATTTTTCCCGAACCAAAAAGTGACAAGAGCAGAAGGTTTGGCAATTTTTGCTCAAGCTTACGGTGTATTTCAATTTTCTGACGAGACCGTTCGGGAAATACTAGCCCCTTATGCTGATGCTGCATTAATTCCAACTTGGGCCCGTCAAGCGATCGCCACAGTGGCAGCAGAAGGATTTATCAATACAGATGCCCAAAACAATATTTCTCCCTTGAAACCAATGACACGTGGTGATATGGCTTACGTATTAAGTCAATATTTGCAAAGACAGCAAGCACAACCACAAACACCAGAAGCACCTCCTGCACCCCAAAACCTTTAACAAGGGAAAAATGATTAAAATTATTTATACTCATTATTTTTCAGGAATGTTTTTCACCATAATGAGCGTGGGAAAATCAGTTTATAAAATCTAGAGAGGAAAACCCTATAGTATGCATCTGAGCGAAATCACCCATCCCAACCAGTTGCATGGATTATCAATTCGGCAGTTGCAACAAATTGCCCGTCAAATTCGGGATAAGCATCTACAAACAGTAGCAGCCACGGGAGGACACTTGGGACCGGGATTGGGTGTTGTAGAGTTAACGCTTGGGCTTTACCAAACCTTGGACTTAGACCGCGATAAAGTGATCTGGGACGTTGGGCATCAAGCATATCCCCACAAACTCATCACAGGACGTTACAGTCGCTTTCACACGCTGCGGCAAAAAGATGGCATTGCTGGTTATCTCAAACGCTGTGAAAGCCGATTTGACCATTTTGGTGCAGGACACGCTTCCACAAGTATTTCCGCTGCCTTAGGCATAGCTTTAGCGCGGGATTTGAAAGGGGAAAAATTTAAAGTTGTAGCAATTATTGGTGATGGAGCACTCACTGGTGGTATGGCACTAGAAGCCATAAACCACGCCGGACATTTGCCGAAAACAAACTTATTGGTTGTCCTCAACGACAACGAAATGTCCATATCTCCAAATGTCGGTGCCATTCCCCGCTACTTAAACAAAATGCGCCTGAGCGGTCCAGTACAGTTTCTCAAGGATAACCTGGAAGAGCAATTCAAACAAATTCCCTTTGTAGGCGAGTCCCTTTCTCCAGAATTGGGACGCATTAAAGAAGGAATGAAGCGTCTGGCCGTTCCCAAGGTTGGGGCCGTTTTTGAAGAACTCGGCTTTACTTATATGGGACCTGTAGACGGCCACAATTTAGAAGAATTAATTGCTACCTTCCAACAAGCACACCAAATTCCCGGACCTGTATTGGTACACGTGGCAACTGTTAAGGGTAAGGGTTACGAAATTGCGGAAAAAGACCAAGTGGGTTACCACGCCCAATCTCCCTTTAATTTAGCTACTGGTAAAGCCATTCCTTCCAATAAACCTAAACCTCCTGCTTACTCGAAAGTTTTTGCTCACACCTTAGTCAAACTCGCAGAACAAAATCCCAAAATCATCGGTATTACTGCTGCAATGGCAACGGGAACCGGCTTGGACAAACTGCAAGCCAAACTTCCCAATCAGTATATTGATGTCGGTATTGCCGAACAACACGCCGTAACTTTGGCAGCGGGATTAGCAACAGAAGGTATGCGTCCTGTTGTTGCTATTTACTCTACCTTTTTACAACGTGCCTACGATCAAGTTATTCACGATGTCTGCATCCAAAATTTGCCCGTCTTCTTCTGTATGGATCGAGCAGGAATTGTCGGTGCAGATGGTCCCACCCACCAAGGCATGTATGATATTGCCTATTTGCGCTGCATTCCCAATATGGTATTGATGGCACCCAAAGATGAAGCGGAACTGCAACGCATGCTCGTCACGGGTATTAACCATACCCAGGGACCGATCGCTATGCGTTTTCCCCGTGGGGTAGGTTATGGCGTTCCTTTAATGGAAGAAGGCTGGGAGGCTTTGGAAATTGGCAAAGGAGAAATTCTCCGCCACGGAGACGATTTGTTAATTATCGGCTATGGCACGATGGTCCATCCCGCCGTGCAAGTAGCAGAAATTCTCAGCGAACACGGTATTCAAGCAACTGTAATTAATGCTCGTTTTGCCAAACCTTTAGATACGGAATTGATTTTGCCACTAGCACGGAAAATCGGACGTGTTGTCACTTTGGAAGAAGGCTGCGTTATGGGTGGTTTTGGTTCTGCAGTTGCAGAGGCGCTGTTAGATGCGGATATTGTAGTTCCCATCAAACGCATCGGTGTGCCGGATATACTTGTGGAACACGCCGAACCCGAGGAATCCAAGGCAGAATTAGGCTTAACCAGTCCGCAAATAGCTGAAAAAGTTTTGACAGCTTTCTTTCAACAACAGCTATTTCCTGTAAGTTAAAAATTCAGGGTGGGCAACAAGCATGATTCATTGCCCATCCTGTCAGTTTTTGTGCCTAATGTCGCAAAAATGTGGTTTTTAACTTAAATCGAGAGCATGTTGCTTCAATTCATCCAAGGAAACGTATTCCAAAGCGGAAGCGTGGGTTGCTGACAAAATTACAGGTGGTGCAACTCCAGCATCTAGTGCTTCTTTCCAGCGAGAAGCACACAAACACCAGCGATCGCCGCTTTTAAGACCCGGAAAGTTATACATGGGAACAGGTGTGCTCAAATCGTTTCCTCGAGATTTGGTGAAAGCCAAAAACTCTTCTGTCACTTGCGCGCAGATCACGTGAGCGCCAAAATCACCCGCACCCGTTTTACATGCTCCATCGCGATAAAAGCCTGTCATCGGCGAAGTACAGCAAATTTCTAGAGGTTTTCCCAGAACATTTCTAGCTTGTGTCATGGCAACAATTTTCTGCATCTAATACCAATTCTCTATGAATAAAAGCTTAATGGCAGTAGCAAGGGTAAATTTAGTTGCCAAAAACTAGCTTATTTGATTACCCATCTGGCCGTGGTAGTGGCTAAGATGAGAATATTCGCGTGTTGACACCTTTTGGCCGTGAATACTGCTACTTGCCCTCGCTGTTACCAAAAAGTTAATTCTCAGGCGATTACTTGTCCTTACTGCCGTACCGAGCTCAAAGCCTACGGTCATCCTGGCGTGACTTTACACCGCGCTGCTTTGGGCAGCTATCTTTGTGACAGTTGCACTTACCATGCTGACGACACCTGTAATTTTCCTCAGCGTCCCCATGCTAAAGAGTGTACGTTATATCAAAATCTTGTAGAAAGAAACTTGGAATTGCAGCAATTACGCCGTTCTCCAAGTTTAAGTACAAAGTGGAAAAATTGGCTGAGACAAAATCAGGCTTTAGTTTTGTTACTAGTTTTATTGTTGGTGTGCTTGCTGGTGAGTTTGTGAAATTTCGTCTCATAGCAAGTGGGATGAAACTACCTCAACTGGTGGAAATGGTGTGTGTTTGAGCAGCTGGTTCCGTAACTGCACCTTCTTGTCGACCTGCTATTTCTTCTTCAAAAACTGCCAAATCGAACCAAAATGTTGTCCCTACACCTACTTCGCTCACCAAATGAACTTTGCTGTGATGCTTGTCTTCGATGATATTTCTGACAATTGACAGTCCCAAACCAGTACCTTCTAAAGTGTGAACGCGATTTTCGACTCGGAAGAAGCGATCGAAGATTGCTTTTTGGTCCTCTGGAGCAATACCTATACCTGTATCAGAAACTTCTACTCGTACTTGTTGGGGGCGATCGCTACCTTCTGGGGAAGGGGATGCTAATGTATAAGCACGGATGGCAACTTTACCTCCTGCTTGGGTAAATTTGAGGGCATTACCAACTAAATTTGCTAAAACTTGCAGTAATAGATCGTAATGACCTACTACCAAAGGCAGTTTAGGTTCTACTTCTTGAATGATTTCAATGCCTTTATCTTTGGCGTTAAGTTGGTAAGTACGCAGTGTTTGTTCGATTGCTTGTCCTAGATCCACCGCATCTAAGTTGTAGCGGCGACCCGATTCCAGCTTGGATAAATCTAACACGTCGTTGACCAAGCGTGCCAGGCGATCGGTTTCGTGATTGACTGTTGCGAGAAATTCTTGCCGTTGTTCTGGGGTCAGTTCTTCCCCGTAGTCGTGTAAAGTTTCGATAAAAGACTTGATGTTGAATAGGGGAGTTCGCAACTCGTGGGAAACATTGCTAATAAATTGGCTTTTTGCTTCGTTGAGCTCGACTTCGCGGGTAATATCTTGTACGGTAATGGCAATACCCTTAACATTTTCTCTTTGCTGGTCAAGCACCGTGGTGAGGAGAATGCGAATCGTGCGATGCATTCCTTGGGTAAGGTGAATGCGAAACTCCGCGCTTTCACACTCTCCCGCTGCCATTTGGTACAAAGGACGAGTGATTTCAGCTTGCACTGACGGTGGTAAATGATGCAAAACATTTTCACCAATTATGTCCACTCCTTCCCAACCGAAAATGCGCCGCGCAGTCGGATTGACTAAAATCACTTGCATGTTGTTATCAATTAAAACAGCGCCATCTGCAATAGTAGAAACCAAAGTCTCCAACTTTGCTTTTTCGGCTGTGAGTTCTTCGATATTTTGTTCTTCGTAACGTTCTAAACGCTCTGCCATTTCGTTGAAGCTGAGAATTAATTCTTTGAGTTCGCCTCCAAATGGCAAGTCAATACGTTGCTTAAAATTTCCTGCAGCAATTTGCTTGACTCCCAGCAACAACTCCTTAATAGGCTTGGTAATCGTCAAAGCGTTGATTACTCCTCCTAAAATTACCATTACCCAAATGGAGATAAATACGGCTATAGTAACATCGCGGGTAAAGTTTGTGGAGATGACCGCCGTGGGATTGGGATTAATACCAATCGCCAAAACTCCCAAGTATTTGTTATCAACGGTCAAAGGTACAAAAACATCCGTGACTACACCGTCCGGGGACATGTGTTGCCTGACCATGGGTTTGTCAGCATCGCTGGCGTAGTCATCTGGCAATTGAATGCGCCGTTTAATTGTCAGAGAAGTTTCTACTTCTGGTTCCCAAAAGGGAATGCCAAAATATATATTCCCAGTTTCATCGGCGTAGAGCATGTAACGCACGCTCGAGGTACTGCTGTAGAAGCGCTGGGAAAATTGCACTACTTCTTTGAGATTGTGGTCGGCAATTAAGGGTGCAACGTTAGCGGCAAGTAGCAGTCCCAAGTCGCGGCCGAAACGAGTATCGTTCAGGCGTGCATCTTGCTGAATGGTATTTACTGCCCAAAAGGTCAGACCGCTCATTACCAATGATACCACCAAGGTGACGGCAGCCAAAAGTTTGGTCTGGAGCGTAAACTCTGACCACCAATTAGCGATCGCTTCTCGGATTGTTTTTACAAAGGCCAGCATTTTAATAAAAAGTTGTTATGGCGGTAGTCGTTGGTATTAAACACGACTTGATGCAAGTCAAATTATGTCAAAGTATATAGTGTACAATTTACCAAACACCTACCCGGAACATGGTGTGAGATTTTCATTTACGTATTGCCAACTCCCTTAGTTTGCGTACTTTCGGTGAGATAGTGGAGTTGGCTGCTCTCGCATTTTCCACCTTAGGCGGGTTTGGCAGGCATGTAAAGCTTTGCAATTAAAATTAATTAGACAAACAGGTCTCGAGTCAGAGTACCAGCAAAAGTTTTCCCTTGCTTTTTCCCTCCTCTTTTGGCCTCAACGGCAATTACTCGTGTGCCCTGCCTGGAAGTCTTTGAACCAGCGTGCCTCTATTGTACTGTTGCCGGCTGCTGTTGGGCAACTTTCACTTCGACTGTGGCTGTGGCGGGCGGTGGAATTCCTCTTTTAACTAACTGCTTTTGAGCGCCTAAACTCGATATCCGATATCCCTTCGGTAGTACATTCCCTCAAAATTAATGCATTGAATTCCAGCGTATGCTTTGTGGAGAGCTTTTTCGAGATTTTCTCCTACTGCAGTAACGTTGAGCACTCTGCCGCCGTTTGTCAGCAATTGTTGTCCTTCTAATTTGGTGCCAGCGTGAAATACAACTGCTCCTTTTGATTCAGCTTGAGGAATGCCTGTAATTACCATACCGTTTTTGTAAGCTCTGGGATAACCTTTGGAGGCGGCAACTACGGTAGCAGCTGCACCTGGTTTCCAAACAATGGGTGGTAAAGTTGCCAAACGCTGCTCTGCGCAAGCTAGCATCAACTCTTCTAAAGGAGTTTCCAGTAGCGGCAAAATCGCTTGAGTTTCTGGATCGCCAAAACGACAGTTAAATTCCAGAACTTTAAAACTGCCATCGGGAGCAATCATTAATCCTGCATACAGTACGCCTCGATAGTCAATTTTTCTGTTTCTTAAAGCTGCGATCGCTTTTTCTAATACTTCTTTTTGAATGCGTGCCAATAACTGTGGTGTTACCAGCGGTGCTGGCGCGTAAGCTCCCATTCCACCTGTATTTTCTCCGGTATCGCCTTCGCCAATTCGTTTGTGGTCTTGAGCTGGTAGCAATGGTCTAATTGTCAGCCCGTCGGTCAAAGCCAAAACAGAAGCTTCTTGTCCTGTTAAATATTCTTCAATCACAACGCAATTTCCAGCACTGCCAAACTGTCCCTGGAAAATTGCGTCTATGGCGGCGAGTGCTTCATCTACTGTTTGAGCTACCGTAACGCCTTTCCCGGCGGCTAAACCATCTGCTTTGACAACCACCGGTGCTTTGCGTTCTTTAACGTAGGATTTTGCGGCTTTACTTTGAGCAAACACCGCAGCTGATGCGGTGGGAATTTCTGCTTCCTGCATCAATGCTTTTGCCCAAGCTTTACTTGCTTCTATTTGTGCTCCTGCTTTGCTGGGACCAAAAACTTTTAAATCCTGATTTTGTAGATAATCTGCAATTCCTTGGGCTAAAGGCGCTTCCGGGCCAACGACCACCAAAGAAATTTCCTGTTTTTTTGCAAATTGGGCTATACCCTCAAAGTCATCCGTTGCCAACAACAAGTTCTGACAGCCTGGCATTGTCGCCGTACCGCCATTTCCCGGCACACATATTACCTGCTCGATTTGCTTTGACTGTAACAGTTTCCAAGCCAGGGCGTGTTCCCGCCCTCCGTTACCTACAATTAAAACTTTCACGCTCTTTCCCCGTGCATTTTTAGCCAGTGCGCCGTTCAATTCCCTTATTTTAATACTTACGCCTGTCGCTTGCGACCCATTACTTGCAGACGGGAATTTAAGTCTTTATTTTGACCCTGACACTCAGTAATTTTTGTCATACAATAACTGAACTATCTTCAATTTTTCTAATTTTTCTCCCGAATTACATGTTGGCGATCGCTCAACGCTAAGATTGAGGTTCTATTACTGAATACTGAATAATGACAAGACAAAATAATTTTGAGCAACAAAATGACTAAAAGTATAGTAACAGGAGCAGCAGGATTTATAGGCTCCCATTTAGTAGAAGCTCTATTGCAACGAGGAGAACAAGTCATTGCCATTGATGAATTCAACGATTACTACGACCCCAACTTCAAAAAAAAGAACATCGTACACTTGCAAAACCATCCCGGTTTAACATTCATAGCCGCAAGCATCCAGGTTTTAGATTGGAAAACACTTCTAGAAGATGTAGATTTTATCTATCACCAAGCAGCACAAGCAGGAGTGCGAGCTAGCTGGGGTGAGGCTTTTGGCGCCTACACCGAACGCAATCTCAACGCCACCCAGGTGTTGCTGGAAGCAGCAAAAAATGCTCCCAGATTGCAAAGGTTGGTGTTTGCTTCTACTTCCAGTGTTTATGGCGATGCCGAAACTTTACCCACAAGCGAAAGTGTTTGTCCCCAACCAGTTTCACCCTACGGCATTACCAAATTGGCAGCAGAACGTTTGTGCGCCCTGTATTACAAAAATTTTGGAGTTCCTTGGGTGGCATTGCGCTATTTTACCGTTTATGGTCCCCGACAGCGCCCAGACATGGCATTTCATAAATTTTTGCAAGCTATGTTACACCGACAAGCGATTTCTATTTACGGTGATGGACAGCAAACTCGAGATTTTACCTATGTCAGTGATGTGGTCGCTGCCAATCTCGCTGCTGCTTGTGTCCCCCAAGCAGTGGGAGAAATTTTTAATATCGGTGGTGGTAGCACCGTGATGCTCAATCAAGTTCTGAGCCTGATGGAGGAAATTGTCGGATATTCCGTCCCTAGAAATTATCTACCAAAAGCGGTGGGAGATGCTCGCCACACTGCTGCGGATGTGTCTAAAGCTCGGCAAATTTTGGGTTACCAACCGCAAGTATCTTTACCTTGGGGTTTAACCCAGCAATGGTACTGGATTAAATCTTTATATGCTTGAGTGAAAGCAAACACAGAAATTCCGATCGTTAAATTTTTCTAAAAAGTATAGTTTCTTTCATCTTTTGATTTATATTTGCGGTATTCTATATAAAACTTTGCTAGAGGCAATGGATATCCATATCTCAAGAAACACAAAGTTTATCCATACCTGAAAACTAGTTAAGTAAGCGGACTTAATTAAATGTAGAATGCACCCTTGTTGTCAACTAGAAGATGCAAACAGTCTTGCAAGCTGCTACCATCTTAACTGTAGCTAGTTACTAATGCCCTCGCTCTGAAGATACCGACTGTTATACGTGTTTAGGCAAGCAAACAATCTTGGTTTGAGTGTTTTGGTGGTAATTACCGTACAAAACCGAAATTGAGAGCAACTAAGTAGAGTTTGTTATGATATAGTGTAAGGTAGTTAAGGCTTGCTTTACCAAAGTAAACAACTCTACGCAAGGGTAACAACTCCCAAGTGGAAAGCAGTTTTGATCGTAAGTATTTAGGAAACCAAATCAGAATTAGATCGAGGTTATGACTCAGCAAGTGATTCACCCAATGGTGAAATTGCAGCGTAACGTGCAATCACTCGTAGACTCCAATATTATCAAGCCAAGCGATAGCATTTGGAAAATAGCTTTGCTGTACGGTAACGAATGGCAATACTGGAAAAAAGAACTCTTGGATTTTGGTTTTAGCATGCAAGATCCGGTGAGCGAATTATTAGCGGTAGAAGCCTGGGATGAAGAGTAGAAACTGGTAATTCCGTTGTCCTAGCAGCGACTTTGTGGATGGGAATCGCTACCTAACGCAAGAGTTGTCAGCATAGGGGCGGAGTTATTGGCACGCCAAAAGAGCTGCAGACAGTTCCTTAGCAGTTTGATAGCGATCGCGGGGTAGTGGTTCTGTGACGCGGTCTATAACCTCTCTTAATTGGGGGGTGATGGTAGGAACCTTATCCAAGTCAAAGCGAAAATTGCGTCCCCGCGGGCGATAAAATTTGAAAGGATTTTCGCCAGTCAGCAGATAAATCAGCGTCGGTCCTATGGCGTAAAGATCGGACTGCGTTAGGGGTTGTCCCCGTTCTTGTTCAGGGGCGCAGTAACCTTCTGCACCGATACGAGTTCCGGGTGCGGTACCGATTTCTTTCACCGCACCGAAATCCAGCACAACTATGCGGCGATTGGAGTTTCGCACCATTAAATTGGCGGGTTTAATATCACGGTGAATCAAAGGAGGATCTTGACTGTGCAAGTAGTCCAAGACATCGCAAGTTTGGATCATCCAGGCGATCGCCTCTTTAGGTGTCACAGGTCCCTTAAGCAAAATTAGTTTTTCCAAATCCTGTCCGTGGATCAATTCCATTGCCAGGTACTTTTTTCCGCCCTCGACAAAAAAGTCATAGTACTTGGGAATGCCGGGATGGTGAAGAGATTTAAGAGTATGAGCTTCCCGTTCAAATAATTCGCGGGCTTTAGCAATTTTAGCCATATCGGCATTCATTTGCTTTAATACTAGCAGTTGGGGATATCCGGCAATTTCTCCTGTTTGATCGCGAGCTAGATAAGTAGTACCCATACCTCCTTGTCCGAGGATTCGTAAAATCTGATAATTGCGAATAGTCTGCAGTACGGATATGGGTTGACCGCAGTGGATACAAAACAGATTTTCAGGAGAGTTTCCTTCGTGAGTGCAACTATTGGGAGAGGAGGCAGTCGGTTCCTCTGGAGACTTTACCGGTTCTATTTGAAATTTCAGAATTGGGCCACCCCGTGCTAGCTGAAGCAGAGAATTATCCGATAGCAAACTCTGAACTACCAAAACTCCGTTGAGAAAAGTACCGTTAGCACCTTTACTAATTATTTGCCAGCAATTGCCGTCCTGCTGGGAATGAATTTGTCTGAGTTCTAAATGGTGTCGGGAGACAACGACGTCAGTTAATATCACGTCGTTATCTGCAGAACGACCGATTCGAATTACGGATTTTTTCTCGAAATGCCATTGTTTAAGGGGCGTTTTTTTTTGGGAATCTAACAGGGTCAGAGTAACCACACTAGTCAGAATAATCGGGTAGATGGTAGACAATCCCTATGCAAACAGGGGTAGGGTCTTGGGTATAATTTACGACGTAGTTGCTGATACAAGTAGCTAACCACTAACTACCTTCCTTTTGACTGTCCAGATCTGGGCGTACTTTTGCTCGTACGAGTAAGGCAGTAATGTTGTCATGACCATTGTAATCATTTGCTAAATTAATTAAATCTCGGATGCCAGTTTCTAAATTCGCTTCCGAACTCAGCAGGGGAAGTAAATAAGACTGCCAATTATTTTCTAGGAGATTATTATCTGATAAACCGTCCGATGCCAAAACAAACAAAGTATCTTCAGAAATATCAAAGAATTTCACATCAGGAACGATAAAATTTTCATCCCGAGGACCAAGGGCTTGGGTAAGCTGGTAAGCATCTGGACGGGCGTAAGCCAAACTGGGTTCTACTCCTCGGGAAATTTCCCGCTGACCGACTTCGTGGTCTAAGGTAATTTGCGCCAAACCTCCTTTGCGAGTTATGCAGTAAAGGCGACTATCACCGACATGAGCCACGGCTGCTTGAGTATTTTTAATTAAGAGCATGACCAAGGTCGTACCCATGCGTCCGATTCCCGAACGAGCATCTTGTTGATTGACATCGTAAATTGCTTGGTTGGCTTGTCTTATAGCTGCGCAAATTTGGTCCTCTGCAGGCAATTCGCTACCAGTCCAGTGAGTTTGAAAGTATTTTTGTACTGTTTTGACCGCCAAAGCGCTGGCCACCTCGCCACCAGCGTGTCCTCCCATGCCGTCGCAGAGAATATATAATGCACGTGCTTGGATGTGGCGGCTGTGGGGAAATTCTAGGCTGTGAATTTGAGCGTCTATACCGAAGTAGTCTTCATTGTGATTCCTTTGTCGTCCCACATCAGTAATTCCAGCATGTTCCAGGCTGATCAGCTGCATTGGCAGTACCACTGTGGGCAAATCGTCGCTTTTGGGACCAGTGTCTGCTTGTGTCTGATCTGAAGAAGCGATCGTCGCACATACAGGAGATGGAATGGTATAGTTGAGTTGCTCTTGGGTGGCGATCGCCTTCATTGCTGATTGTAATTGCACTAAACTAGAGATTTTGCCACTTTCTAAATCTCCTAAAAGTTGTAACAAAGATCCAAATTGAGTGCGCTGGGACTCTGCAAACAGTTTCTGCCAAATTCTTCCCAATGCTTGAATTGCCATCTCTTCTGGCCAGCTTGCCAGCTGTTTTTGTCCAGTCTTTGTTGCTTCGCTGTCCAACAAGGCATTGTGTCGTAATGGCTCGGGATACAGCATTTGCAGCGCCAGTGCTTGGTCTTCATCCAAGCGCAGATTTTGCAACTCCAAAAGACTTTGACGACAATGAAATGGTTCGAGCAGTGCCCACAGGCACGTCATTTGATATAAATAGTTAATCATCTGCAAAGAAGTGGTTTTTTCATCGCGCCATAAGTCTAGTAAATAAGGCCAGCTAGAGCGGTCTTCTATTAAAACTACTTGTATATTTCCTTGCTCCCATGCATCGTGAATTACAGGTATCCCCTGATTGGTGTGTAGTTGGAGACTCATATAAATCTTCGCTAGAGTAGGAAATTTAGCCATTTCTACCGGTGAGGGCAAACCAGCCTGCCCGTGATTAAAAAAGTTACCAGTATCCGGGGAGTCTCCCATCACTCCTAAAGCTCCCGAATAGCGATTAGTTATCACTGCCTCCACAGGTGAAATTTGATACGGCTGGCAGTCCAACACCCGTACGCACAACTGAGTACTCGCAGCTAATTTTTCCAAATTTGGTAGGGGTTCTAGCAATTGATAGCGTTGTTGTGGGTCTAAATAAGAACCTTTAGGGAGAAAATCGGAACAACTAACAAAAATTTGAGAACCACTTGCTGAAAGGACGTTGTCGTTTTTGCTTTCATCTGCAAGTAACTGTGACGGAGAAGAACTTGGGATTTGTTCTCCAAAACCAAGGTGGGAAGCAACAAGCTCGTTTCCCACCTCTTGGCCACAAGGTGGTTCCCCAGGTACTGCTTCGTTACACTTGTCTTTTTCCTTGTCATCCACAGCTTCTTCTACTGCAATAATTGCCCACCAAACCGTACCGCACCGAGTACCGCAGCTGTGACAAATTTCTGCGTGGAAAGGTACATCCGCTTGACATTGAGGACAGACATTGTGGGTCAAGGATGCCCCACAGTTTTGACAAAATTTGTTTGTATCGGGGTTTTCAAATTTACACTGAGGGCAAATCAGCATTGTGAAAGTTCCTTAATTCCCGCTCCCAGGTCGCTTTTTCACCACTACCAGCACAGTGCCGCTACAGGCTTTTTCTGTTTGTAGTAGATTTAAAAATGATTGTAGTTTCACAGGACCAAACTGTCTGGTTAGATTCTGACCAGACAAGTGCTTACTAACAATTTTAGCCACACTGAGAAAGTGGAGCCAGATACGTAATTTTTTCTTTCTTTAGCTACGAGCTTCAAATGGTAGTTGAATGGTAAAACAGGTACGGTTAGACTCGCTTTCGACCTGGATTGTTCCTCCTAAGTACTTAGTAAGCTTTTGTACAAGTGCTAGTCCTAATCCCGTTCCCCCCTGTCTGCAAGGATCGTTGCTGGGAATACGGTAGAATTTATCAAAAATGTGCGGTAATTCAGATGCAGGTATTTCTACACCAGAATTGCTAACTTGCAATTGCAGACAAGAGGATTTTGATTTTGCAGCAATGATGATTTCCGCTCCCGGGGGACTAAATTTACAAGCATTACTAAGCAGTTCGAGCAAAATGCGTTCGAGACTGTGAGGATCGCACACAAACAGAGGGATGTAAGGAGCAACCTGAAGATCTAATTTATGCCTCCAGGCAAGAAAATTGCGTACTTTGAATAACTCTACTACCTGCTCTAACCATTGCTCGATCTGTATTTTTTCCAAAATTAAAGGTTTAGTGCTTGCGTCTGGTCGCTGTAAATCTAGAAAGTTATTAATTAAATTAATTTCTCGATCGCACTCGTTGGTTAAAATTTGAAAATAGCGAGCCACTGGCGAAGATTCTGCAGAGGAAAAAGCTGTTTCTAGGCACAAGTTGTGTTCTCGATTCAGTGCAATTCCTAACATTTGGATTGCCATTTTCATGTTAGTCAGGGGGGTGCGCAACTCGTGGGAAACTGTGTTCAGCAATTCATCTATTTGCACTCGGGCTGCTTTTTGGCTTTCTTGCCATGCAATTTCTGCTAATTTGTGTTCTGTAATGTCCACGGCAGTTCCAATGTAGCCCAGAAAGCCACCAGTGGGGTGAAAGCGAGGAACACCAGTATTTAAAATCCAGCGATATTCTCCATCCCAACGCTTGCAGCGACATTCGTACTGAAATCTTGTCTGTGTTCTCCAAGCAGATTCATAGGTTTGCTGACAAGAATTTTTATCTTTGGGATGGACTTCATGCCAGCAGCCAAATTCTTGTTGTTGTTGACCGCGATTACCGGTAAATTCTAGCCACGAGCGATTAAAAAAATTATACAAACCATCAGGACCAGCCATCCACAACATTACTGGTATGATATCCGCTAAAAGCCGTAGTTGCTGTTCGCTTTCTTGTAAGGTTCCAGCAGTCAACTTTTCATGGGTAATATCTTCAAGCACCATCAGTATCAGCTGCTGACTGTCTTGAGTAGCATGCAAAATTTCGGCTGCTACTTTTACGGCTCGCATTTTACTAGCAGGACAATTCAAGCTTAATTCCCAATTGCCAACTTCACCTTTTGAGGAATCCTGGAATAAGTTTATGAAGTTATCGATTAGGGTTTTTTGTTCTGTCTGATTAAATAATTGGAAAACAGGCTTTTGTATTAGTTCTTGTGGTAAATACCCAAGACTGCTTGCACCTTGTTGGTTAACAGATAAAATTGTCCCGGTCCGATCTAAAGTCATGTATACACGAGGAGTATTTTCATACAACTTGCGTTCCCATAGAACTTCCTCTTGAGTACAATGGCTGGTTTCTGGTATGGGCTTTTCTACTTCGTAAGTTCCTCTTGGGGATACAAGTTCTAGGCGTGGGGGTGCTGTGTGGTGACAGGGGTTGTGTTTGCTAAATGATTGATGAACGCTCATAGGACTTTAACAATATACCCAAACGTCTGGTATCAACCGGACACGGGCCAAAGAAAAAAATAATTACATAAGTTTATAACGTAGTTTTTCGGCAAAATTACGCAAAAATTAACCTGTAGACGATAAATTTTCTTTTCTTGCTACTGCTTTCTAGGTCTTGCGAAAGCACTAAAGGCAAAGGCAAAAAGTAAGTAATTGCGGGAAAATTCAGTGCCGGCGCGAAACGTCGCTTTTTGTATTATATTTACAAAAATACCTTAAGTATACAGACAGAGATCGTAATTATTGAGGCGATTTTTGATTGCCAAAGGTCCTGTTTGCAAAAGCTAACTTATGTAATATTTTTAACTCTTGAGGAGTGAGGTCACGCCACTGACCTGGTTGGAGACCGTAGATTTGCAGTTGAGCGATGGCAACTCTAACCAGGCGCAAGGTTGGAAACCCTACAGCAGCGGTCATTCGGCGTACTTGGCGATTTTTTCCTTCTCTCAAAGTTATCTCTAGCCAAGCAGTAGGTACGGTTTTGCGAAATCTCACGGGCGGATTGCGATCGCTCAAAGGGGGGTCTTCAGTCAAAAGTCGTACCTTGGCTGGTCGAGTCCGGTAATCCTTAATGAACACGCCTTGTTCTAGCCTTTTAATAGCTGCTGGTTCGGGAATTCTTTCGACTTGCACCAAGTAGGTGCGTTCGTGTCCAAATCGAGGATCGCAAAGGCGATGCTGCAACTGGCCGTGATTCGTCAACAAAAGCAAACCTTCGCTATCCCAATCCAAGCGTCCGGCAGGATATACTTTTGGAACCTGAATATAGTCTTTGAGCGTGCGATGACCAGAACCGTCTTGGGAAAATTGGCTGAGGACGCCGTAAGGTTTATAGAAAAGAATATATCGGTAGTCGTAAGCCATCACTACAAAAGTCGATAATTAGTAATTAAAGCCTAAATAGTTATTTTCTCAAGTTCCTCTGCTAACTACTCCCCTCAAGCCAATAAGAATTTCAGGTACACAGCAGGGGAAAATTTACCAGATTGAGGATGTTGGGGATGAGCAGCGATCGCCACACCAACAACTCCACCGCCAGCACCCACTTGTTATTGTGCCACTTTTGCAAAGGCCAAAGGCACTAAATTCACCTTGCCAGACTGCCGGGAATTGTCAACACCTTTGTACCCAACTTCTGCAGAAGTGGTACAATCACTAGCATGCTAGGGGTGCCTGCATTTGCAGGCTGAGATCACACCCTTAGAACCTGAATCCGGGTAATACCGGCGAAGGGAAGCTGTTTATCGAGGAAAATAAATATGCGGACAGAATGGGTCGCCAAGCGGCGCGGGCAAAGCAATGTCAGTCAAATGCACTACGCCCGGCAAGGTGTGATTACGGAAGAGATGCAATACGTAGCTCAGCGTGAAAACCTTCCTGTTGAGCTAATCAGAGATGAAGTGGCACGGGGAAGAATGATTATCCCTGCTAATATCAATCACACCAACTTAGAGCCAATGTGCATTGGCATTGCCTCTAGATGTAAAGTTAACGCCAACATTGGCGCTTCTCCCAACTCTTCTAGCATAGAAGAAGAGCTGGCAAAATTAAAACTGGCAATCAAATACGGTGCTGATACCGTTATGGATCTGTCCACTGGCGGCGGTAACTTAGATGAAATTCGTACTGCCATTATTAATGCTTCACCCGTTCCTATTGGCACCGTACCAGTTTACCAAGCTTTAGAAAGCGTTCATGGCAGAGTTGAAAATCTCACTGCCGACGATTTTCTCCACACAATCGAAAAGCACGCCCAGCAAGGCGTAGATTACATGACCATCCACGCGGGGATTTTGATAGAATATCTACCCCTGGTAAGAAACCGCATCACTGGTATTGTTTCTCGTGGTGGTGGTATTTTGGCAAAATGGATGCTGCACCATCACAAACAAAACCCGCTGTATACCCATTTTCGGGATATTATTGAAATTTTCAAGAAGTATGATGTTTCCTTTAGTCTGGGTGACTCCCTGCGTCCCGGTTGCATTCACGATGCTTCCGATGCTGCCCAGATGGCTGAACTCAAAACTCTTGGCAAATTGACTCGCAAAGCTTGGGAACACGACGTACAGGTAATGGTCGAAGGTCCCGGACACGTACCCATGGACCAAATTGAGTTTAATGTCAAAAAACAGATGGAAGAGTGTTCGGAAGCACCTTTCTATGTTCTGGGACCCTTGGTAACAGACATTGCTCCCGGTTATGACCACATTACCTCTGCCATCGGTGCAGCAATGGCTGGATGGTATGGTACTGCCATGTTATGCTACGTCACGCCCAAAGAACATTTGGGTTTGCCTAATTGTGAGGATGTGCGCAATGGATTAATTGCCTACAAAATTGCAGCTCACGCAGCAGATATTGCCAGACACCGTCCAGGAGCAAGAGATAGAGACGACGAACTTTCTCGCGCTCGTTACAACTTCGATTGGAACCGCCAGTTTGAATTAGCACTCGACCCGGAAAGAGCTAAGCAATACCACGACGAAACTTTACCAGCAGATATTTACAAAACTGCTGAATTTTGTTCGATGTGCGGTCCAAAATTCTGCCCGATGCAAACTAAAGTTGACGCCGAGGCGTTGACAGAATTAGAAAAGTTTTTGGCTAAAGAGCCTGTAACCCAAAGTTAACCTTGTGAAACCCTCCCACACCAAATCAAGAATGATGGTGTGGGCTTCCAACTTCATAGTTGAAAATTCCTGCCCCACATCAGTTGACAGGAGGAGGCAGTGTGGTCTACCCTCCCATGAAGAAGTGCGGGTGCGTCTATGTACAGACACACTGTTAGCTTCTTCGCCCCCTCCAGGAGTAACTTGTCGGTGATATTTCCCTTCGCCAGAGTCCCTGGCTGCTCTGCCATCTGAGCGTGGGTATTGCCAATAGGTGAGAAAAGTTTCGGTGGTATCGAGTCACACTCAGAATTTTCAGAATTTATAGTCTCCCAAACCCCTCAGGAGTTAAATAACGTAGAGGAATCCAAAGATTTTTTTGGCTGACGTCTGCGTTTTATAGGTATGAATAGAAAATGAGAAATATTTTAGTTATCGGTGCGGGTATTGCTGGTTTAGCAGCTGCCCGCCAGCTTCAATTCAGCAATTTTCAAGTCACGGTTTTAGAAGCTAGAAATCGAATTGGCGGTAGAATTTATACTAACAAAAATTTTGGTTTTCCAGTAGATTTAGGTGCTTCTTGGATTCATGGAATAGACAAAAATCCTCTTACTAAATTGGCACAGGAATTCCAAGTTGTTATTCAATATACTGACTTTGATAATATTCAAGTGTATGGCAGTAATGGTGAAATTTTCACAGCGTCGGAATTAAAAGACGCTAATTTACTTTCCCAGCAAATTCTTCAGGAAGCTAAATCTTTAGGTAAAAAGTTAGAATCTGATATTTCAGTAGCTGAAGCTATACAGTATGTCTTACCAGGTAAGAAGAATATTACTTGTCGACAAAGTTCTCTGGTGCAATGGTATTTAACTGAGCGTGAAATCCAGGAAGGTACGGATTTAGACAGTTATTCTGTGTGGGAATGGGATGAGTATGAAAATTTGGAAGGTGGTAATTACTTGTTACCTAATGGCTATGAGGAAATTATTCAAGGATTAGCAAAAGGTATTGATATTCGCCTGCAGCAAAAGGTTATTGAAATTCAGTATGACGAAAAAAAGGTATTAGTGAAAACCAATTCGAAACATTTTTTAGCTGATGCAGTTGTAATTACTTTACCGTTAGGAGTACTAAAATCTGCTGCTGTTATTTTTTCTCCTCCCCTACCTAAAAGTAAATTAACAGCTATCAACCGTCTTGGTATGGGAGTTTTAAATAAAGTAGTTTTGAAGTTTCCGCAAGCATTTTGGTCACAAGATTATGACATAATTGGCTATGTGAGTGAGAAGGATAAGGATTTTTCCGTTTTTTTGAATTTAAATCGATACATTTCAGTGCCGGTGTTGGTAGCATTAACTGGTGGAAGTTTTGCCCGCAGTTTGGAGGCTTTATCTGAGGTAGAAATTGGAAAACGGGTAATGAAGGTATTGCGTCGGATGTACGGGGATGGTATTCCTGCTCCGGAAGTGGTAATAGCAACTCGCTGGGCCAGGGATTCTTTTGCTTGCGGGTCTTATTCAAATATGCCAGTTAACGCTAAAGCTAGCGATCGCACTACCTTGGCTGCTCCTGTGGAAAATCGCCTCTTTTTTGCTGGAGAGGCTACATCCCAGCAGTATCCATCTACTGTTCACGGTGCTTATCTGTCGGGATTGAGGGAAGCTGAGCGCATTCGTAGAAAGTTTGCGATTTAACTTGAGGCTTTTGTAGCTAAAGTTGTTTGTAGCGCTGTTGAATTTCTGCGATCGTCAACACTGCTTGAAATTTTAATCCCATTGAGCGGTAAAATTCTGCTGCGCCCTGTTGGCGATCCACCAGAGAAATTACTTCATTTACTGTATAATTTGCTGCTTTTAAGCGTGCCACTGCTTTCATTGCAGATTGACCGGTGGTGACAACGTCCTCCAAAACCACGACTTTTGTCCCTTCTGGCAAATTCGGTCCTTCAATGTAAGCTTTTGTACCGTGACCTTTGGCTTCTTTACGAATAATTAACGCTGCTACGGGACGGTGTTCATAGGCAGAAACTACGCTCACAGCAGTCACAATTGGGTCTGCTCCCAATGTCAAGCCAGCTACTGCTTCGGTATCAGCTGGTAATAAATATAACAGAATGCGACCAATTGCCAAGGCGCCTTGGGGGTGAAGCGTTACCTGCTTGCCATTGATGTAGTAGGAACTGCGTTTTCCGCTAGAAAGGACAAAATCCCCTTCTTGATAAGCTAGCTGGCAAAATAAATCTAGCAATTTCGAGCGTAGGGTTGGGAAATCGGCAGTATCTGCCCAAAAATCTTGTTGGTTAAGGGTTTTGGCTGGATTGGTCATTATAAAAGTTTAAAAATTGTGTTAAACCAAGAGTTGGATTCCTAAGTAAGAAGCTGTAACAAAATATAGGTATCCGAATTGGCGCTAGTTCCTTTTCAGTTAAAAACTACTATTATTTCAGGAATTTCCGTTGATTCACCTCTATCTTTTTCAGGGTTATCATAGATAACGAAAGTTATAATTGACACAAAGACTAAGGAGTAACATACATGGTTTTCAAATTACCAGCCTTGGGTAGTTTATTAGTTATCATTGCTAGCGCGATCGCTTTCCCAGCTTCGGCTGCAGAGGATACGCAGGTAAACTATGAATACGAAACACCCCCGGAAGTAATCGAGCGAGCTTATTTTAAAAATGACCCTAATTTCTTTGGCAATAACACCAAGGAAAGCGATATTGACCTGATTTTAGGACCTGGTTCTTTGTTTAAAAACTCCTTCCCGGAAAATAAAATAGCACGAGATGCACAATTAGTTCATATTATTTATCAGGATATTTTGTACCAGCAAGCTAGTAGCGATCCCTATCTTCGCACGCCAGATTTACCAAATCCCTACAACAGTTCTTTGTTAATGTCTCCTCGTTTCAACACCAATCAAATGAAATTAGGAACTGAGTATCGATTTGAGGATACGCCTTTTGGAGTCAAATCTAGCAGCGAGAAATAAAGCCTTAATGTTTGGGGAAGGCACTTTACTGGTTTAGGCTTTCAAAAAGCTAGCAAGTAGTGGGTTGAGCAGGCAAAGAGTTTCTGCACATGGTAACGACACTCTTTGGTGATATTTCAACCCTTTTATCCATTCCAGACTATATTGTTATTAGGTAAAAACCTGTAGAGAGTGGATTTAACAACTAAATCATCCAGGGTGCAGGAGTTGAACCTGCCTAAGGCGAATTATGAGTTCGCTGCCTCAACCGCTCGGCCAACCCTGGCTACAACTTACTAATCATAGCATATATTTATTACTTATGACCGGAAAAACTCAGCAAATAAACATATGAAACAATTTGATATTGAAATAGCACAGATTAATATTTATTAGGTTCGCTTAAGAATTGGGGTGAGTTACTTCAATACTCGCAAACACATCAGCATTCTTGTGCCATAGCTTGTCAGCAATGAGAATAAATTCCACCGTCGTTTTAACTTTGACTTTATTAACCCTGATGTTGGGAGCAGGTTCGGTGAGTGCATTTTTGGGATTTGATATAGGAAGTAAGGCGCTCAAAGGCGTGACGGCGCCAGATTCACGTCCTACTACCAAATTTGCCGCTGCTAAGGCAAACAGCGCCCAACACGTAGGGTTAACGCTTTTAAAAGAGGAAGAAATTTTGAAAATCGTCAAAGCACGGATTGAAGGCAAAACTCGTGCTCAATCAGAGAAAAAGGAAGAAGATGAAGATATAGCTGAAGATACAACTGCCGTCAAACAAAAGCAAAAGGAAAAGCAGCAAACAGAAATGGCAGAAAAACCTCAAGAAGGATTTCCCATTGCTGCAGAAAATGGGGGTGTAAATTTTTCTGTACAATCAGCTCGCTACTCTGGTGGAGCTTTGCAGCTGCGGGTGAAAATGCAGAACAAAGGCAAGGATTCGGTACGTTTTTTGTATAGTTTTTTAGATGTTACGGATAACAAAGGACGGACCTTAAGTGCGAGTACAGAAGGATTGCCTTCGGAATTGCCTGCCAACGGACCAGTATATACCGGTACTATCAGCATTCCTACTGCTTTGCTGGATGATGTTAAAAGCGTCTCGCTGTCCATAACCGATTATCCTGCTCAAAAATTAAAGCTAGAAGTGGCAAACATTCCTGTAGAAAAAAGTAACTAGGGATGAGGAATTAGGTATTTTGCTCACGAATATCCAATCACGAGCGTTAAATACTAGCTTTTTTGGCAGTAAGTGAGAGGTTTTCTTAACTTGAGCTGGACAGATGTAGGGCTGCGATTGTTATCGGTACTGCTTTTGATTGCGATCAATGCCTTTTTTGTCACCGCGGAATTTGCAATGGTGACGGTACGGCGATCGCGCATTCATCAGTTAGTAGAAGCTGGGGATAGTCAGGCCTTAGCTGTGGAAGTTTTGCAACGCAGTATCGACCGCTTGCTGTCTACCACTCAATTGGGAATTACTCTCTCTAGTTTGGCATTGGGGTGGATTGGAGAAAGCACTATAGTCGTCCTGGTGAAATTATGGTTGCAGTCTTGGCCTTTACCGGGAGCCATCAATACTTTCATTGCTCATTCTTTCTCAATTCCGATTACCTTTTTTTTGATTGCTTATCTTCAAATTGTTTTGGGAGAATTGTGTCCGAAATCTTTAGCGATGCTGTACTCAGAACAGCTAGCAAGATTTTTGGGACCTTCTGTTAGGGCGATCGTGCGTTTTTTTAGCCCTTTTATTTGGATTCTTAATCAATCAACCCGCTGTTTGTTAAGATTGTTTGGCATAGAATACACCGGTCAAAGTTGGAGATCGCCCGTAACTCCCGAGGAATTACAATTAATAATCTCCACAGAACGCGAATCTACTGGTTTGCAAGCCGGAGAACGAGAATTATTGAAAAACGTGTTCGAATTTGGGGAAGTAACAGTCCAGGCGATCATGGTTCCGCGTACCAATATCGTCGCGCTACCAGAAAATGCTACTTTGCAAACTTTTTTCGAGTATATGGCAGATAGCGGTCATTGTTGCTTTCCGGCGATCGGAGAATCTTTGGATGATATTCGCGGTATTTTTTACTTTCAAGACTTAGCACAGCCGTTAGCTGTAGGAAAGCTTGTTTTGGATACACAAATCCGACCGTGGATGCGTGTAGCAAGATTTGTACCCGAACACACGCCTTTGAGTGAATTGCTACCGATGATGCAGCAAGAAAAGCTGGAAATGGTGATAGTTGTGGATGAGTTTGGTGCTACAGCAGGACTGGTTACGATTCAAGACGTTGTTGCCCAAATTATTGGTGAAGCTGGTGCAGCCGAAAGTACTGATGAGTTACTGATTGAGCTTGTGGAGCGGTGGACATTTTTAGTGCAAGCCCAAATCAGTGTCGAAGAACTAAATGAGGTTTTACATCTTAATTTACCCTTGAGCAAAGAATACCAAACTTTGGGTGGCTTTTTGTTATATCAATTACAAAAAGTGCCCAATCTTGGTGAAAGCTTTCGGTATGAAAATTTAGAATTTACTGTCGTCTCCATGGAAGGACCTCGCTTGCACCAAATTCAATTGCGACTTTTACAATAATTTTAATTTTTAATTTGAATTTTGAGCGTATGGCAGGGGATCTTTTAATCCGAGTTCCGCAAAAGCAGCAAGGCGCAGGCGACAGGAATCACACACGCCACAGGCTACATCTCCACCTGCATAGCAAGACCACGTTAGTTCCCAAGGAACTCCCAGTCGATTTCCAAGTTGGATGATTTCCGCTTTTTTCAGATACAGCAAAGGTGTAACAATTTTTACCGGTTTCCCTTCAAGTCCTTGTTTTGTTCCTAAGCGAAACACTTCTTGCATGGCTTTGATATAATCGGGGCGGCAGTCTGGATATCCAGAGTAATCCAAGGCATTGACTCCGATGTAGATACGTTCTGCTTTGATGGTTTCGGCGTAGGCAAGGGCAAAGCTTAAGAATATGGTATTGCGGGCAGGAACGTAGGTAACAGGAATGTTTTGTGACATTTCCTCCAGAGAGCGCCCCGTAGGTAAATCGATGCTATCGTCGGTAAGAGCCGAACCTCCCCACTGTCGCAAGTCAAAACTCACTACTTGGTGTTGGATGACATTTGCTTTTTGAGCGATTGCCAACGCGGAGTGCAACTCTCGTCGGTGTCGCTGCTGGTAATCAAAGGAAATGGTATAACACTCACAGCCCTCTGCCAAGGCTTGGTAGAGAACTGTACAAGAGTCTAATCCTCCAGACAATAAAATTACAGCTTTCATCTTCAACAGCGGGAAGTTACTATCCTGGATTAGTTCCAGTTCACAGTTAATAGTCTTCTTTGGAATTGCTGAGTGCCACCCGCAGGCTGTAGCCCGGTAATATTTGTAACTTGAAATACAAAAATTATTTCCGATTCCTAGTATTTCTTCGCTTTATTATACTCTAAAATAAATTTTCTTAATTCCAATACTTTCAATTAATTTTCAATTACAGTCAACTTTCCCCTTCCTAAAACGCAGTTACTTTTATGACATTACCGATTCTAATAAAGTTAAAAAATATACATATATGTTTGCGAACTATACAAAGTATAACCAGATAATGGGAACTCGTAACAAACTTTGAAATTCTTCATAAACAGAACCTCTATGTTACCATCTGGATGGTTTTAGACGATTGGTCACTGGCTGTTTTAGTATCAAAGCCAACGGGCTTAGCGTCTCTAAATTTGGTGGTTGAGGAGAGAATGAGAGTGCAAGATAGCAGCATGTCAGCAGGAGAACACAACGGACACGGACACCGGACCCAGCCCCGTCCGATTCGCATAGGTGTCATCGGGGTAGGCAACATGGGACAACACCATGCTCGTGTTCTGAGTTCTATGAAAGACGTTGAACTGGTCGGTGTAGCAGACATTAATGTGGAGCGAGGATTGGAAACCGCTAGTAAATACAAGGTGCGTTTTTTTGAAGATTACTGTGACTTGCTGCCCCATGTGGAGGCGGTTTGCATTGCCGTTCCCACGCGTTTGCATTATGCAGTTGGCATCACCTGTCTTTTAGCAGGAATTCATGTTTTGATTGAAAAGCCAATTGCAGCAAGTATTTCCGAGGCAGAATCGCTGGTAAATGCTGCTGCTGAGTCGGGGTGCATTTTGCAAGTAGGTCACATTGAACGCTTTAGTCCGGCATTTCAAGAATTGAGTAAGGTGTTGAAGACTGAAGAAGTACTGGCATTAGAAGCCCATCGCATGAGTCCTTATTCCAATCGTGCCAACGATGTTTCAGTAGTATTGGATTTAATGATCCACGATATTGACCTACTTTTAGAATTGGCCGCTTCTCCGGTAGTAAAATTAACAGCTAGTGGCAATCGCACCTTGGACTCTGGTTACCTAGATTACGTGACTGCTACCCTCGGATTCGCCAATGGCATTGTTGCTACCTTGACTGCAAGCAAAGTTACTCATCGCAAGATCCGCACTATTGTAGCGCATTGTAAAAATTCGTATACTGAGGCAGATTTTCTCAAAAATGAAATTTTGATTCACCGCCATATAACCAATAACTCCATAGGAGACTACCGACAAGTACTATACAAACAGGACGGTGTCATAGAAAGAGTTTATACCAGCAACACAGATAAACTAGGAGCAGAATTGGAACATTTTGTTAACTGCGTGCGCGGTGGCAATCAACCTTCTGTTGGTGGCGAACAAGCGCTCAAAGCCCTGAGGTTGGCAAGTTTAGTTGAACAGATGGTTCTAGAAGATAAGGTTTGGAATCCATTAGATTGGGAATCGGAAACAAAAGTGCAGTCTTTAACACCCACTGTTTAAAACAGTATAAAAGTGGCAAAAGGGGAGAACAGGAAAAGTAAACAATTGCTTTTTCTGGTTCTCCTTTGATGTATAAAGTCGCTATTGCTTGATGGATAGTTACCGACACAAACGGGAGCGATCGCTCTCATAGCAAGGCAGATAATAAGGATTGCGGTGATGACAGATTGGATCAAAGCTACTATAGAATCCTTGGGCTACACGGGTATTGCCCTGCTGATGTTCTTAGAGAACTTGTTTCCACCCATACCTTCAGAATTGATTATGCCACTGGCAGGATACACGGCCAATTTGCCCGGGGCAAAGCTGAATATTATTGGTGTATTTTTGGCAGGATTAACAGGTTCGGTACTGGGGGCAATCTTTTGGTATTATCCTGGCAAATTTCTCAGCCAAAGGCGCTTGCAAGCACTGGTCAACAGATACGGTAAGTGGTTGTCCATATCTGGCAAAGACATTATCAAAGCAAAAGACTGGTTTGACAGACAAGGTAAAAAAGCTGTATTTATCGGTCGGCTTGTACCTGGAGTCCGCACTTTCATTTCTATTCCTGCAGGCATTAGTGATATGCGTCTGCCATCTTTTATATTTTATACAACTTTAGGTAGCGCTTGCTGGGTAGGTTTGCTAACATACACAGGATACGTGTTGGGTAGTCAATATGAACTTGTGGACAAGTACCTTGCTCCCGTATCTAAATTTGTGCTTGCCACCCTGCTGTTGGGTTTTTTTTTCTGGGTGCTGAAGCGCAAGCGCAAAAACAAAAGGAGATAACACACTTCCATTAAATTACAAAAATGGTTTTTTGGTGTAAAAAGTATCCTTAAGAGGAGCAAACCTCCTTTTCATCTCTATCGTCTATCGTGATTTTTAATGCTAAAAAAATCCGTAACAATTCTGATAAGCGAAATCAGTACAAAATCAGTATTCCTGGTACGTTTGCTCCTACGGTTGACGCTATCAAGAATTTCTGATACACGGATTTTTGTAAGATGACCATGGTAATTTGTTAAAGCTAAGTAAATACTAGGAGCTTTCATGACAGACCAACCAACTGCCGCCACCCCCATGAATGCCGCTGCTATACCTATGAATAGAGTTTCGGCATCTACTCCGATCAACGCTAGTCCCGCAGTACCAAATAACTTAAGTACCGGGAAAAAAATCCTTAGCGTCGATCTGGGTAGAACTTCCACAAAAGCTTGTATTACCCGTGAACCAGGCAATGTCATATTTATTTCTGCCAATGTTAAGGAAATGTCAATGGAACAAGTGCGGGGTGGTGTATTTGAAGCCCGCGCTACCGACCCCTTAATGGATCTGTGGTTGGAGTATCAAGGTAGTGGATATGCTGTCGGTCAACTCGCAGCAGATTTTGGTGCTAACTTAGGAGTGGGCAAATCCAAGGTCGAGGACGCCCTGGTAAAAGTCTTGGCTTGTGCTGGTTACTTTAAGCTCAAAGACGAAATCTTTGTGGTGGTGGGCTTACCTTATCTTTCTCAAGAACAGTTTGAAAAGGAAAAAGCCCAGTTAATCAGCCAATTGGAAGGTCCCCATGTCATGAACTTCCGTGGCGAATCTGTCTCCTTGAACGTTAGTAAGGTATGGGTAATGCCAGAAGGCTATGGCAGCCTGCTATGGTGTGAAGCTAAACCCAACAAAGGTGCTATGCCAGACTTTACCAAAGTTTCGGCAGCAATTGTCGATATCGGCCACCAAACTATTGATTGCTTGATGGTGGATAACTTCCGCTTTGCTCGAGGTGCTTCCAAGAGTGAAGATTTTGGTATGAGCAAGTTTTACGAACTGGTAGCCGCAGAAGTAGAAGGAGCTGACAGTCAGTCTCTGGCACTAATTGCTGCTGTCAACAGACCCAAAGGCGATCGCTTTTATCGTCCCCGCGGCGCCAGCAAGCCTACAAATCTAGACGATATTCTCCCCAATCTTACCGAGATGTTTTCGCGGGAAATTTGCAGTCGTGTGCTAGCATGGCTACCAGAGCGCGTCACCGATGTTATTCTCACCGGCGGTGGTGGAGAGTATTTCTGGGAAGACGTTCAACGTCTGCTGAAAGATGCCAAAATTAACGCCCATTTGGCTTCCCCTTCCCGGCAGGCTAACGCTCTGGGACAATATATTTATGCAGAAGCACAGCTTGCCAACCGCTCTCCTAGGGCTTAACACGAATGTTCCAATGGTCAAAAAAGATAGTTAAATCGGTTACGTTTAACCCAGGGGTGGCTGACGAAAGTTTGTTAGCACTTGTCGAAAGCCATTTGGACAAAAATCCAGAAAAAAGTTTCAGTGACCTCTGTAAAGAGGCCCTGTGGCAATCTTTGTGCGTACCGCAATCTGTGCGACCAAACCTACAGTCACCCCTACCACCGACAGAAAAACCAGCAGCAGCAGGAGGATGGGAAGCACAACTGACTGCAGTGCAAAGTCAATTGGCTGACCTGGAGGAACGTTTTTTTGCCAAGACATCTCATCGGTTGGAGATGATGGAACAGTATCTGATGCAACTAACTCAACAAGTTGCCCAGCTGAGCGTTACGATTAATAAGTTACAAGTTGTCCAGACACCGGTCCCACCCACAGCAGCAGAAGTAGTCAACAATACTTCTGCTCATCATACCACTACTTCTGCCACCGCACCTTCCCAAGAGGCAGACCCTTTAATTAGTCGGTTAAGTCAATATCTGGATGATTTCTAGGAAAAAACTGAGTGGGAGAAAATTTTGCTGCTGCGTGCAATCTCCTTAATGGGAAATCCTGTTAAGGAGGTTTAATATTTTTATATATTTAGGGTGTTACTAGCACGATTTTTAACACTTGTGATAGTTTTGTTACCGAGCTACCGGTGTCAATGATAGAATCCTCCTAAACTGAAGTTGGGATACCTTCATGCCAGTTGCTGCTAACTTAATCAAGTTTGGTACGGATGGCTGGCGGGGTGTGATTGGCGATGAGTTCACCTTTGAACGTCTAGCTAGGGTCGCGCCAGCTGCCGCTAAAGTGTTATTTGAAACCTACAAAGACCAGGTAGGCGCTCGCAAAGTTATCATCGGTTACGATCGCCGATTCATGGCAGAAGATTTTGCTTGGAAAGCAGCCACCACAGTCTCTCAGGCAGGATTTGACGTGCTGTTTAGCGAAACTTATGCACCAACCCCAGCTTTTAGTTGGGCAGCAAAACAATACCACGCTTCGGGTGCGCTGGTAATCACTGCTAGCCACAACCCCGCACAGTATTTGGGCTTAAAAGTCAAAGGTGCATTCGGTGGTTCCGTACCGCCAGAAGTAACTAAAAAGATAGAAGCCCTTCTCCAAGAAGAAATATCATCTCCTACTTCGGTTGCTACTCCCGGCAAGATAGAAAAATTCAATCCTTGGGACGATTATTGCCAACAGCTAAAAGAAAAAGTCAATATTGTTAAAATCCGTAATGCCATTGATGCAGGAGAGCTTACCGTCTTTGCTGATGTGATGCACGGTGCTGCTGCAGGTGGACTTGCAATGCTCATTGGCGAAAAAGTACAAGAAATCAACAGCGATCGCGATCCCACCTTCGAAGGTGGTGCACCAGAACCCTTACCCAAGTACCTTTCCCGACTGTTTGCACTGATCCGCTCTCACCAACAACAGCACCCCTCAGGCTTAACGGTAGGATTGGTATTCGACGGTGACTGCGATCGCATCGCCGCCGTTGACGGTGCAGGTAATTTCCTCAGCTCCCAAATTTTAATTCCGATATTAATCGACCACTTGACCTTACGGCGCAACTTCCGCGGTGAAATTGTCAAAACCGTTAGTGGCTCGGATTTGATTCCTCGAGTAGCAGCATTGCACCAACTCCCAGTATTTGAAACAGCTGTAGGCTACAAATACATCGCTGATAGAATGCTAACCACAAAAGTATTGTTGGGTGGCGAAGAGTCCGGAGGAATTGGTTATGGTAACCACATTCCAGAACGGGATGCTCTTTTGTCAGCATTGTACGTACTAGAAGCGATCGTGGACTCAAAATTAGATTTGAGCGAGTACTACCGACGCTTGCAACAACAAACAGGTTTTACGTCCGCCTACGATCGCATTGATTTACCCTTATCTAGCATGGAAGTGCGAGCTCGTCTTTTACAGCAACTGCAAAACCAACCCTTCTCAGAAATTGCCAGCTTACCAGTCATTGATTGTCAAACTATAGACGGTTACAAATTTCGCCTTGCCGATGGTAGCTGGTTAATGATTCGTTTTAGCGGTACGGAACCGGTTTTGCGCCTCTACTGCGAAGCTCCTACACTCGAACAAGTCCATCGAACTTTGGCTTGGGCAAAACAGTGGGCACAATCGTAGGTAGAAAAAAGTAAAAGAAAAATGGTCGATTTCACCGCCAAATCACCCATCACATCCGCTGACTGATGACAAAATTACTTGTAGTGGCAACAGGAAATCCAGGAAAACTGCTGGAAATGCAAGCTTACCTGGCTAACTCTGGTTGGGAATTAAGACTCAAACCTGAAGAATTGGAAATTGAAGAAACAGGAGACACCTTTGTTGCTAATGCATGTCTCAAAGCATCCCAAGTCGCAAAAGCAACAGGTAACTGGGCGATCGCCGATGACTCTGGCTTGCAGGTAGATGCTTTAAATGGTGCGCCAGGAGTTTATTCTGCACGTTACGGAAACAGCGATGCGTTCCGCATAGCCAGGTTATTGCGAGAATTGGGCGAACAATCCCAGCGACAAGCTCAGTTTGTTTGTGTAGTGGCGATCGCTCGTCCTGATGGCGCGATCGTCCTGCAATCAGAAGGCATTTGTCAAGGTGAAATTCTTTACGCACCCCGCGGTAATTACGGTTTTGGCTACGACCCCATTTTTTACGTTCCAGAAAAACAAATGACCTTTGCGGAGATGACACCAGAGCTGAAGCGCGCAGTTAGCCATCGAGGAAAAGCTTTTGCCAATTTACTTCCAAAGTTGGCAAGTTTGGAAATCACTGATAGCTAGTTGCTAATTGCTAATCTTGATACGAGCGATTAGCTATTAGCGATTAGCCATCTACGAAAATTTTTTACACTGCTTCCGTATTTTTTTCTCCAGTACGAATCCGCACAACTTGCTCTACCGGAGATATAAATATTTTACCGTCGCCAATTTCTCCTGTGCGGGCAGCAGAAATGATTTTCTCTACAACCATGTCTACCTGATTGTCCTCAACAACAATTTCCAATTTCAGTTTTTGCAAAAATTCAACTGTATACTCAGAACCCCGATAACGTTCTGTTTGACCCTTCTGACGTCCAAATCCCCGAACCTCAGAAACAGTCATACCAACTATACCAGCGTTGACCAAGGCTATTTTTACCTCATCCAGCTTAAAAGGACGAATGATAGCTTCTACTTTTTTCATTTTTCCTCTCCTAATATTCCAGTGGCTTTTATCTATCTAATCAGATCCTTTGCCTAGAGTTTTAACGAGTAAGGCGACTACTATTAAAAAGTATTATTAACTACATTTTTTATATTTTTTACTCATACTATCATCGGCAAATAAATAAATTATACTTATATTCATGACGGGAAATAGCTATCTTTAAGCAACATTTTCCATTCCAGAACAGATAGCGTCAAAAAAGAACTACTAATGTAGTGCGAGGAACAATCAAACCGATCAGAACCTACCATCCCCATAAAAACTTGGCTTGCAAATCAACAAGTAAATTAATAGCAGTACGGTTTTGCTAGCAAACTAAATGGCTGTAATCTGCAAAACAGTTGTATTGTTATGGATTTTGATGGGCAAAAAAAGGACGTACTATTAAATAACCAGCACCAAAACCGAGACATACTACCAACATAATCCCCAGAAACAGCCACCAATTATTGCTTTCTCTTGTTTTTCGCTCAGTGAAAGGATAAGTTGCCACTTCCTGTCCTTCAAAGAACACTGGCGCTACCATATAAGAGGGATAAGAGGGAATTTCCATCGCCCTGTAACCAATATTTGGACGCGAACGGCGTACCTGAGAATACTTAACTTTTTTTTGACGTTGAGTATCATTTTTACTCTCGGTGGAGGGGCGAGGAACTTGGTGATAATTGGTTTGGCTGGGAGAATCCAGCAAGTTTTGCAAGTGTAAAACTGAATGAACCACTTTGGCAATTTCTTGCCGGAGTAGTTGATTATCCTGTATAAGTTTGTGATTTTGGGCACTCAAGGCATCTATCTGTGCTTGTGCGGCTTGTAACTCAGCTGACAATTCTTTATACACAGACAGCGGTACCGAAGGTGAGTAAGCTTGAGTATTTACACTAGGTGTATGGGTATGAACAGAACTATTAACTGCTTGCATTTGTAATTTGAAAGCCACAAAAACAACAAGTGAGAGATATGCCCAAGAATAATAGAAAAATAAGCCAAGAGCAAAGGTTTTTGCTGACCGCTGCTCCAGAGAGACAGAAAAACAAATATAACTACCTAAATCCGTATTATTTGGGATCGCGGTTGTCAATTGCAAGTTTTGTCAAAGAGTATAAAACATTTTACAAATCATAATAACGGGTAAAAATGCCCAACCGGGCCTTGTCCTTCGCCAATATCTAAAGCATACTCCAGAGCATGGGTGACATATTTTTTAGCTTGTTGCACAGCGCCAGCCAAGTCGTGACCTTTTGCTAAATTGGCCGCGATCGCTGCTGATAGCGTACAACCGGTACCGTGAGTATTTTTTGTATCTACCTGCTTGGTAGCTAAAATTTCCATGTTGTCACCGTCAAACCAGATATCCACTCCGCGTTCGTTACCTAGCAAACCACCACCCTTAACTAACACTACTTTTGCTTGCAGCTTGCAGTGGATGAAATGGGCAGCTGCACGCATATCATCTAAGGTATTAATTTCTAAACCGCTTAAAATTTGCGCTTCGTAACGATTTGGAGTCACAACCGCAGCTAGCGGGATCAGCCGCTGGGAGAGAATTTTTACAGCTTCATCATCAATCAATTGCGCTCCTGTACGGGACACCATTACCGGATCGACTACCAAATTTTTCATCTGCAAAGCTTCCACCTGCTCGACAACTGCGGCAATAATTTCCTTATTTAACAAAATTCCCGTCTTGACCGCTTGGACGCCAATATCCTTTACTACTGCTTGTATTTGGGCAATTACAGCCTCGGGTGGCATAGCATCAACTCGCATCACACCCAAAGTATTTTGGGCTGTCACGCAAGTGATGGCGCTTGTACCGTGGACGCAGTGAAAGGCAAAAGTACGCAGATCCGCTTGGATACCCGCACCACCACCGCTATCTGAACCAGCAATAGTTAAAGCAACGGGTATAGTAGATTTGGTTTCAACATACATAGGTATTTGAAGGCAGAATCAGGCTTCAGTTTGCAGGTGAAGTCTATTTTAACGATTTGCGATCGCTGCTAAGGGATTCGGTCGGCGAATTTGCGGCCGTGCGTGTGGTAAAACCGTTAAATACGGCTTGAGCTTGGCTTCATCAACCCAACCGGAGTAGTATTTTACCTTGGTGAACTTTGGTGAAATTTCCAGTAAATCCAAATCGCCGCGAATTGCATTGGCTGTGGTTCTACCAGTGGTAGGTTCCAAAGTCACGCCAATACCCCCAGGACCACCACCACTAAGGTTCAAAGCCACTTCATCAAATCCTCGCACAAAACGCTGTCCGTTCCAATGCCACTCAAACCCAGGCCAGTCTACAGGTGGTTTTCCTGGTGGTAAAAATCGCCGGAACTGTCTTATGGTTGCACCTTGATTCACCTTTACAAGCAAGCCTTTTTCTGTTCTAATTTCATAGCGACCTCGACGAGTTTGCAAGTTAACAGGACTCCACCAAAGTACTTCAACAGTTTCCCTATCTTTAGCAGGATATAAAGTGAAAGCTGAGGCTTTCTGCGATAATTCGCTGCTCACAGATAAACCCGCTGGTGGTAATTTAGCCATAACTGCAAATCGCCAACAAGACCAGTTTTGAGGATTATCAACAGCTGGCAATCTAATTTGACAAACGCCGTTACCTGTTCCAACCCAAAGAATGTTATCTTCCCGTCTCAGTCTTTTGGGTACTGCTCCCACCAGGGGACTGTTGTGGACATTGTAAGAAGCTAAGGAACCAGAATTCCAATTTTGAGGATTAGGACGGTAAACAACCAATCCTTTGCCAGGAAGAGAAAAGTTCCCTTCTGCACTGATTTTTGTTCCCAACCAAAAGGTGGGATTGTTGATATTTCCTGTGATTGCTAAATCTGTAATTTGATAGGATACAAGTCCTGGTGGTTTGATAAATGTAATTTTATTGGCTTGGGGTTCGTAACTAACAATAGTAGCAATACCGTCATTACCCTCTCCTTGCTCAAAAGCTACTGACCACCAAATACGATTTTCCCAGACAACAACAGCTGTGATTCGGGGAGGTCCGAGATGTGCGCCTTGATTTCCATTTGCTTGTAATTCTTTGAGAGTGTATAAGGTCCGTCTTTGCCGATTTTTACCAGGAAGCGTAATTAATTCGAAAACAACTTGTTTCGCTGGTTTGAATTGGGAGCGATTCTTGTCCTGGTTGCTGGCTCGATCTAGTACAACTCGATACTGATAGCTTTGATTTCCAAATTTAATAGTTTGAAATTTGGCAGAATTTTCTGGATAATTTTGCTGTCGGAATTTTGCCGGTAAAGTTCCAGGTTTTACTATCCAAGATTGATTGCCTCTACAAAAAATAAAATCGTATTTGGAAGTTTGAAAATTCAAAGTCTCGTTATCGGCTACAATCCGGCTAACATAAAAATCAAATCTGTCATAAAAACTTTCTTGTTTTCCAGTTGCAGCTAAGTAGGTAAGTGTAGCTGGCGGGCATTTTTTTATTTTTTCATTGGCAGCTTGCGTCTTTTGTTCTAAACTATCAGCAGTACAAGCACTTAGTAGGAAATAAGAACCTAAAATCCAAACAATACGCTTCATGGGTATGAAAAAAATGTACTCACTAACCAACAGTTCTGGGTTAGTGAATGTTATTGACTACTCGATTAAGGTAGATAATCAATTTATTCAATTAGTTCCGAGTGGAGGCGTTTTAATTGTTCTTGTAAATACTTACCCCACTCTGCTGCTAAAGGAATTTCTGTGAACGGAATCCGCACCGATTCACCAGGCTGGGTGAAGGTAAATTCTAATTCCGCAGTCCGACCTTTTTGGGGTGGATTTTCTACTTCAACAATCTTGCCATCTACTAAAAGATGGATATTTTTAACTTCCTGCAAAGAAAACGTTTGTAGCTGGATCGGACCTTGAGGTGTGGGTTTTCCCCAGGTAATGAAGCTACCTTTTTGACCTAAAACAGCATAAATATCATACTTTGCTCGTTCAAATTGCTCTGCCCAGCTGCGATAGGCTTCGATTTTTTGATACTCTTTTGAGCCTTGCCACACCAACCAGAAAAATGCTGCTAATAAAGGTAGCCACAAAAGACCGCGTTCCATATTGGAAGTTGTAATTAACTGTATCTAAACTATATTTGCAAATATATTTAAAAGCCGTTGCTTGCTTTTAATTTTGTGTAACTATTCCGCAACTAAAGAGCTTCAGGAGGTTTATATGAGTTATGTTAGTGAACAACTGGCACAAAGCGGTGATGGTTGTATATGAGAAGGGTTTTATTGGTTTGCTTGTTTGTCATCGGTTTGAGTGCTGCCGTATTTAGTTTTTTGACTTTTCAGGGCTTGGCAGCCAAAGGTGAATTTGATACGATTTTACTAGATTTTCGGGAAGATATTCCTCGGGAGGTAGTGGAAAAAGATTTGCAGGCGATCGCCCAAAAGTATAACGTTACACCCCAACTAGATAACAAATTCTCCGCCGCAGATAATGTATACATAATCAAAGGCGATAAAAAACGACTCAAACAGCTGCAAAAGTCTGAAATCGCCAAAGCAACAGAATTTATAGAACCTAATTACATCTACAAAATTCCGAAACTAGGTGAAATAGCACCCCTGGCAGAATTTGAGCAGCCTGGAGATACAAAAACAGCAAGCTCCAGCCTTGGCGAACCAAACGATCCGATGTACAGCAAACAGTGGCACCTGCATAACATTGGTGTGGTTGGCGCCTGGAAGCAAACTAAAGGTAGTGGGATTACAGTAGCGGTCATCGATACCGGTATTACCCGCGTGCGGGATTTAGCAGAAACAAAGTTTGTCAAAGGCTACGATTTCGTCAGCGATCGCGAAGAAGTTAAGGACGACAACGGACATGGTACCCACGTGGCTGGAACAATTGCTCAAGCTACAAACAACTACTACGGTGTAGCAGGAATTGCCTACGAAGCCAGCTTGATGCCTTTAAAGGTACTCAACGAATACGGGGGCGGAACCGTTGCTGACATAGCCGCAGCGATCAAGTTTGCTGCTGACAACGGCGCCAATGTAATTAATATGAGCTTGGGTGGCGGCGGTGAAAGTCGCTTGATGAAAGAAGCCATAGAATACGCCCACGCTAAAGGTGTAGTTATCGTTGCAGCTGCGGGGAACGAAAGTCAAAACTCCGCAGCTTATCCAGCACGTTATCCCCACGTAATTGGTGTTTCCGCCTTAGGTCCCGATGGAGAAAAAGCTCCCTATTCTAACTTTGGCGCTGGTGTTGATATTTCAGCTCCCGGTGGTAGTGATGCGGGTAAAGTTTTGCAACAAACCATCGATCCTGAAAC
The DNA here is from genome assembly GCA_000332255.1 of cyanobacterium PCC 7702. Taxonomy (GTDB): domain Bacteria; phylum Cyanobacteriota; class Cyanobacteriia; order Cyanobacteriales; family Nostocaceae; genus Chlorogloeopsis. The sequence continues at coordinate 2,827,655 of KB235926.1, forward strand.
TGGCGACGCAGTATTTCTAGGTTTGCAAGGCACAAGCATGGCTGCTCCCCACGTGGCTGGTGTAGCTGCATTGATTCAAGCTGCTGGCGTCAAACAACCAGATGACGTTTTAAAAGTACTCAAAGCCTCTGCCAGAAGCGTCCAAGACGACGGTTTGAATTACTATGGTGCTGGACAGCTGAATGCGGAAGCGGCAGTTACTCGTGCTGCTCAAGGACAAATTAGCTTCCAAGACTTTTTCCGCTGGCTGCGGGATAACGGCTATCTTAACCCTCGGTTTTGGATAGACGGCGGTGCAGTGGCGCTGTTGCCGAAGATATTGATGGTATTGGGTTCTTATCTGCTAGCTTGGTTTTTGCGAGTTTACTTTCCCTTTGCTTGGAACTGGACTTTAGCCACTGGCTTGATTGCTGGTAGTTCTGGATTGTTCTTTCTCAAACCAATTTATATTTTTGACCTGCCACAGTGGCCTTTCCGCTTATTAGGCAGTTCTATTCCCGAGTTGGGAAATACTCTGCAGGGGACCGACGCTTTCAATCCCTTTTTTGCTAGCGTTCTTATACCCCTTGGCCTAATGGCACTGCTTTTGGGACATCCACAAGGGAAATGGTTTGCGATCGGTACATCCTTGGGCGTAGCAGCTTGTTTAGGGGTAAGTGCAGTTTTGGATCCCGCTGTTTGGGGATTGGGAAGTGGAATTGCAGCTCGTATCTTTTTAATTGTTAATGCTGTTTTGTGTTTCGGTTTGGCTCGGTTAGCGGTTAAAGATGAAAAACAAGCAGCATAAAGCCGCAAAATCCCCCAGTTTTTCATAATGGAGGAGGAGTTTTCATTGTCTATGAGTATCACAGTCGAAGGAACCGTAGAACGCCGCGATATTGGCACTGGTGCTTGGGCGTTAGTTACTAATGATGGAGTTACTTACGAAATCCTTAAAGGTGCCGACAAAAAATTACTCCAACCAGGACAAAAGGCAAAAGTCACGGGTCAGGTACGGGATGATGTGATGACCGCGGCTATGATTGGTCCGGCTTTGGAAGTCAAATCCTTTGAACTGCTCAGTTCTGATTAGCACCCACTCAAGGTGCGTTGAGAATTGCTTGCAAGCGACTTCTAAATTCTCCTTTGGGATGTCCACCTTTTACTTCACCTAAAATTTGAAATTCTCCCTCCGGAGAATCACAAACAATGTAAGTGGGCCATCCCATTTCCGATTTATCTGGATACAGGGATAAAAGTATCTTTCTATACTTGCGGTAGGTGGCCGTATCTTGCATTTTCACCTCTATAAATTCCAATCCTAATTCTTGGGCCACCTTTTGGTCGTAAAAAGACATTTTGTGGCAAATACCGCAGTCTTCACTGGAAAACTTGAGCACGGTTAACGGCATGGATGAGCGATTCTCTGGCTATTTACATAAGTATGGAATTATAGCAAATTGGCTTTGGCAGGAAAAGATAAAGAATCCCCTAGTAACAGTCAGTTAACTAGGGGAATGTAAGTTATCAGGGTGTATCTACTAATCTCTATGTTCTATGAACAACCAGTAGTTTCCGGATAAATTTGAGAAAAATCTTCTATTTATTTTTTAGGAAAAGAAAAACCCTAGCAGTAGGCATGATGAGCTGATAGCCAGCTAGGGAAGTTAATTATCAGGGTGCATCTACCAAGTTCTATGGTATGGGAATAGTCGCCACTTTTTCGCTAAATTTGTGCAAATTTTGTAAAAATTATCTATGAATCTTTGTTTGTTTACCGAAAAACCCGGAAATGAAAGGTGTGTATACTAAGATGTTATGTAATCGAAATAACCAGCAACTTCCGAACCAGTTTATAAAATGGTTTTTGTAGAAACGGTAAAAATCACTTTTAGTTTTGCTTGATGGCAACAGGGAGTTGGATGCACAAACAAAATAGTTCCAAAAGAAGAAATTCCCGAATGGATTGGATTCCACTGGGAACGAAGTTATCAAGGTACATCTAATAATAATAATGTTCTGGTTGTAACTATCATACCAGGAGAAATTTACTTAGACGAGAAAAATTTTGGGCAAACGGGGGAACTCTTTTTGGTCTAGCAGGGCGAAAGATGGATGTACAAACTAGTAAAATGTTTGGGATGTGGCTGTTCAATTCCGACCCAAAGTGTAGAAGTCGTTGACAAAAACACCTTGATTGAGAAACATCTCAATGGCAAGATGCATCTAAATTTTATTGGGATGGGCTAAACATCAGTTGACAGTTTGCGTGCAAAACTTGATTGGAGGAGGTAAACAAAAAAAGTTGTGACCCAGGAATTTCATCTTTCCGTAACTTTAGTAGGGCAAAATGACTACTTGGTGCGGACAGAACAAGTCGCGCCTGGGGTGCCATTGGCAGAAGAACTGGTGAGCTGGCCTGTGGATGATTGGTTGACAGCTGCCAGTCATTTGATGAATGACCCGTTGCAGTCGGTGTTGCAGGGAGATGGAATCGCAATCAACTCCGTCAACTTAGTAGCGTTGGGCAAGCAACTGTATAACAAGCTGTTTCAAGGCACTCTCAGAGATAGTTGGATTACTGCTCAAGGTATAGCTCAAAACCACCAAGAAGTACTGCGCCTGCGTCTGGGTTTTAAGGACCCTACTTTAGCACGTTTGCCTTGGGAAGTGATGCATGCAGGCGATCGCCCTATTGCAACTGGACCCGACATAGCTTTTTCTCGCTATCAAAGTGGGATGAGCGGGGTATCTCGCCTACCAACAACAAGTATGCCCGCGCCAGCAGACAACGGTGGCATTAGGGTATTGATGGTGATTTCTTCCCCTACAGACCAAGCGCGTTTAGACCTACTCAAACAAGAAGCAATTAAACTGCAAGAAGAACTTCACCAAATAGCACCGCGGTTTGGCGAAGCCGGTAATTTTGTCCAGGAAATCGATCTGACCTTGTTAGAACAACCAGGACGAGAAGAATTAACACAAGCCTTAGAACAAGGAAGATTTCACATTCTGCACTACTCCGGTCATAGCAATGTCGGTCCTCGGGGTGGGGAAATTTATCTTGTCAGCAGAAGAACTGGTTTAACAGAAACCCTTTGCGGAGATGACTTGGCTGGGTTGCTTGTCAACAATAACATTCAAATAGCTGTGTTTAACTCTTGCTTGGGAGCGTACACAGCTGGTGGTAACCACGGCGGTGCGTGGGGTGAGCGCAATTTGACAGAAAGCTTGGTCAAACGGGGTATCAAGGGCGTTTTGGCAATGTCAGAACGCATCCCCGATGAAGTGGCCCTAACCCTAACACAATTGTTCTATCGTAATTTAGCAGTAGGATACCCTGTGGATTTGTGCGTGAGTCGAATGCGGCAAGGATTGATTTCCGCCTACGGTTCCCACCAGATGTACTGGGCATTACCGATTTTATATCTCCAGCGTGAATTTGACGGTTATCTCAACTCGGAAACGTACCTGCCTCCCACAGGACAATTCTACCAGGAGTACGATTCTACCTTCGGGGCAACTGCAACGATTTTCTCAACAGGGACGGATGATGTGGACATAACCCACGGCGTCGTTGACGATCTCGTACCTTCAAGCTTGACACGAGATCCTTGGGAATTGGATTGGTGGGGTGAAGATGGTTGGGGCGATTTAGCAGATGAAATCGAGCAAGAGGATTCTAGCTACGCCGAAGATAGTGCGATCGTTTCTGATTTATTTGGCCAGCTAGATCGATACGAAAGTTTCCATGACCCCGCGCAACCCTACAAGCAAGCGCCACAAGTAGGGGAAGACCCTGGGGATTCGTCGCCAAAACTCAACCTCAGTCAAAAAAAAACAGACAATGTCCTCGGCGAACAACTCCAGCAACAAAAAAGGCATTCCAGCGATGACAAAACCGCTGTAACAAAAGACGGGCAAAATTCTTTGCCTTTATCAGCTCCAGAAACGTCACCACAATTTCTTAATGTCGGTCAAAAAGCCAATGACAGTCTCTCCAAATCAACAAAAGCGCCCTCAGCGTCGTCTTTACCAGGAAATACTCGCAAACAACGCCTGCAACAAAGGTTTTGGTGGAGAATTGCAATTTTGGGAGCTAGCGCTTTAGCTGCAGCAGTCGGTTTTCTTTGGTGGTGGAAAAGTCAACAACAATCAAAACTGGTCCAGGTTCCCCTAGTTGCTACGACTAGCTTCCAACCCCACCAAAAAAGTTCCAGACGGAATTTAGCCTCTGAGGAAACTGCCATTGTCACGGCTTATGCTATGGAAAAATTGAGCAAGGGAGATTTACAAAACGGGCTTTTCGCTGTGGAAGAATTATTAAATCGCAATGCTCTTTCTCATGCCAAATCTGCCCTTGCTTTAGTTCCCAACCAGCAAATTGACAATTCATTTGTTAACTTTTTGAGGGGACGCTTAGCCTGGCAGTTCGTGCAAACAGGAGATAAAAACTACAGTGTTGATGATGCCCGCCGTTACTGGGAAAATGCTGTTAAAGCCGAACCAGATTCTCTTTTATACTCTAATGCTTTGGGTTTTGCTTATTATGCCCAAGGTAATCTGGATCGCGCTAATGATTCTTGGTTTAAAGCTTTAAATGCAGCTATCAAACAACAAAATACTTCCAATACTGCGAGAGTAACTAATACGCAACTGCATCAGGGTACTTTAACTGCTTATGCAGGTCTGGCAATAGGTTTGTATAAATCTGCTCGGAATCAACCAGATTCTAAACAGCAGCGGTATATTAATGAAGCCATCAAGCTGCGTCAAATGGTACTAAAGGAAGATGCGATTAACTTCCAACCCCAGAAATTAGCTAATGATTGGCTGTGGCCAGAAGAGGCGATCGCTGATTGGAAGTCTTTGCTGGAGTTACCTTCTTCGCCATCTTGGCAACAGCTTGGTAACAGGTAAACGGGCTACTAGTTACCAACAAAGCTTGTCCGCGATAATATATGATGGTAAATTTTTCTGTAGCTGCAATAACATGCTTGAGGTAACAATAATGAGTCAAGCAGCACAGGCAAGGGCAGATATTTGCAAATTTTCGACTGCAGAGGGTGAATACTGGTACGAAAAGGGTAAGCAGTTAGACAACCAACAGCGCTACGCAGAAGCAATTGAATGTTACGACAAAGCTTTGGCAGGTTGTGTGGATGGATACTGGATTTGGTACGACAGAGCTAGCGTGTTGCGGGAACTAGGGGAATACGAAGAAGCTATTGCCAGTTTTAACAAAGCACTGATATTCCGCCCCAACGATTACTGGGCTTTGTACAACCGAGGCTGCATTTTGCTAGAAGATCTAGACCGCTTTGAAGAAGCAATCGCTTCTTTCGACCAAACGATACAACTGCGTCCGAAAGACTATTGGTCATATTTTCGCAGAGGAGATGCCAAACGGCATCTGGGTCGCTACGAAGATGCCATTGCTGATTATGACCGGGGTCTTGCTATCCGTCCCGATGATTATTGGGCGTGGTTTCGACGCGGAGATGCTTTCAGACATTTGGGCTATTACAACGATGCAGTGCGCAGTTATGACGAAGCCATAGCGATCGCCCCAGATGATTTTTGGGCCCACTATAAATTAGGAGATTGTTTTCGGTACCTAAAACGCTATCAAGCAGCTATTACCAGCTATCAACAAGCTATCGAACTTAAACCGGATGATGAGTACGCTTGGTACAACTGTGCTTGCTGTGCGGCGATTTTGGGAAATATCTCCCTCGCAATAGAATGTCTAGAGTCGGCGTTGCTTATTAATCCTAATTTTCAACAACTGCTCCAAATAGACCCAGACTTACACTTAATTCGAGAGCGGGGACTTGTAGGAGACTTGTTGCGGGAAATTAATTGCTTGAATTAAGCGATAACTTTCTCAACGGAGGAGGAAATTATCCCCATTGCTTGCTCAAACATTCAGCGATGCGCCGCGCTGCACCTGGTTTTCCCATACGCCGCAGTCCATTTTCCGCGATCGCCTGCAATTTCTCTTGGTGAGCAAAAAGCGATCGCACCACCTGTCCTACTTCCTGCGGTCGCTCTACTAAAATCACGCTTTTGCCTAAAAGACGGCTTTGTGCTTCTGCAAAAGCAGGAGTGAACTGCGGTCCTTCCCCGGGAATGGTGATAGCTGGTTTTCCTAAACCCACAAATTGCTCTGTCGCCGTTCCCGCCATGGCGATCGCTAAATCTCCCCAGTGCAGGCAGTCATTGTAGGCACTTTGTGTCAAAAGACAATAAGCATTATTTTGCTTGAATGTCAAGGCTTGGGAATCGCCAATTGGAATGGGAAATTGTGGGTGGGGATAAAAGTTATAGGATCTGAGAATGTGTTGGATAGTTTCCAGCTGCAGCTGAGGAGCGATGGCACCCAAAAACACTAAAGTCCTGCAAGCAACAGCAGACTGAAAATTTGATTCTTCTTGGAAAGCAGCTATCAATGCAGACACTGCTAGTAAAATTTTCTGCCAGTTGGTATAAGCTTCTGGAGGACGTGAACCAGGTAAAAGAGTTACAATCAGTGGCTGAGTTAATTTTAATTCGGGCTTGGCACCAGAAAAAGACGCTTCCAAACCATCCATCATGGAATTTCCCAAATCAAAAACCGGGATGGAAGACCACTGCTTTAGTATCTTTGCAGTCAGGGAATCTCTGGGAAACACAGCTTTGCAACGGCGCTGGCTCATCAACCAACGTTCCCAAGGATGGTAGACCGAACCAGAAAAATTTTCCCACCTAGCAGTTTTGTGTTGGCGTGCTAACAAGCCATCTTCATCCCGCACGTAGTATTCTGATTTTGCCGTGCCAACAAAAGCATATTCGGCACCGCTCATCCAGGCGAAGGCTAGCGGTATAATATCTCCAACAGCTAAAATGGCGACCTTGCCAATACCCGATCGTTTTTGAGCTTTTACCCAACTCCGTACAGCTTTAATTTGGCTGCAAGTCAGCTGCAACAAGCCTCCTTGCACATCTCGCAGTAATTGCTGCTTGTCCATGTAAATAAAGCCACCGGAAGGCATGGTTCGTACGGAGGCGATGAGAGGAATATCTAATTTTTGGTAGGCGTGTCCTTCACCAACTAAAGGTAAAGCAAAAATTTCCGGCGCATGGGGTTGCTTTTTGAGTTCCTGCAAAATTCGGACTGCGATCGCATCCTCCCCATGGCCGTTACTTAAGGTTAAAAGCCGCAAGCAAGACAAGGAGGATACATCACTCATAACAAATTAACCTTTGATGCTAACTGTCTTTTCGGATAACAGCAATAAATTTGGTTATTCTTCCTACCCCCGCTTGCTTTTCTTCAGCTTCTTTTGTACTACAAGCTAATTTGATTTATTTAAGTGAGTATTTCCGCGACATTGTTTTGCTGCTGTGACTACCTAACATTCGGTAGCTTAGGAAAATTTTGACAACAAAAAGCAAGCAGGAAAAAGAATGACAAAGTTACAGGCAAATTGAGCAGATGTTCTTGAATATACCATAAATCCAGGATAAACAAGATTGGACGTTAGTATCGACCAAAATTTAAAATTTGAGATTTTTAATTTTAGATATCGAATGATGAGGTTAATAGTTTACCCTAATCTAAAATCTAAAAATGGATAGCCCAGACCTAAAATCAAAACTACCAATCTCAAACATTATGCTAGCTGGTACAAAATTGCAGGGTGGGAAGTATACCTTAGATCGGGAAATTGGTCGGGGTGGCTTTGGCATTACCTTCAAAGCTACTCATCACTACCTAAATCAAGCCGTAGTGATTAAAACTCTAAACGAAAAACTCCGACAACATCCTGATTTTGCCAAATTTGAGCGCCAATTTCAGGACGAAGCTCGGCGCTTGGCTACCTGCATCCACCCGCATATTGTCCGTGTTAGCGATTTTTTTGTGGAAGGCGGGCTCCCTTACATGGTAATGGAATACATCCCTGGGGAAACATTGGGACAAGCCTATGTGCTTCCGGGAATACCTTTAGCAGAACCAACGGCAATTCATTACATCCGTCAAATTGGCGCAGCATTGCAAGTAGTGCATCAAAATGGCCTGTTGCACCGGGATGTCAAGCCAGATAACATTATCCTTCGCCAAGGAACTCAAGAGGTAGTGCTGATTGATTTTGGCATTGCTCGAGAATTTAACAGCGGAGTTAGACAAACCCACACCGGAATAGTTTCTGAAGGTTACTCGCCTATCGAACAGTATTTGTCGCACGCACCGCGAACTCCCGCTACCGACGTTTACGGTTTAGCAGCAACGCTGTATTCGCTGTTAACAGCACAAGTACCCATGTCGGCGCTGCTGCGCGATCGCGAACAAATGCCTACTCCTCGGGAGCTGCAACCTCACCTTAGTGCTGCTGTTAATCAAGCGGTGATGCGTGGAATGGCTATTGAAGCCAAGTTTCGTCCCCAAACAGTGCAAGAGTGGTTGCAACTTTTACCGGATGAAGGGAAAAATCCTTTACCGCCGACAGCAGTCACCCAAACTGTACCAACAATTAATTTATCACTTCAGCAGCAGGAAAATTCCTCCTCCCAAAAGGGTAAAGGTCGAAAAGAAATTTTTGTACCCCTGTTGAAACTCGCTCGCATCCACCAGCTACAGCTGGGGCGATCGCCAAAAATCTTTGTCAGTGTCGCTATTGCTGTAGCGGCAGCAACAGCAGGCTACAGTGTTACTAACATGCTCTCCAAACCTCCCCAACCCATTTCAGAACAATCTCCTCAGCAAACCCCAAATACCACACCCTCCCCCACAACCTCCCAACCTCACACTCCCACAAACCCAAAAGCAGATACTACCACTACCTCTACTTCCTCCAGACGCAGCAGCAGGCGCGCTCGTCGCGTTTATTTACAAGCACCTTCCACTCCACCACCAGCAACATCCAGAATTAATCCGGAATCAAAACAATTCCAGCGTCGACCTTCACACGCAACAACACCAGATGATACTCCTAGTACTTCTTCTTCCTCACCATCCTTACTAGAAAAATTACGCGCCATCCGAGACTCTCGCCGAACTCCTGCTTCTACATCTTTAGAAGAAAAATCACCATCACCATCTTCTAGTGAATATGTTCCCTCCCAGCCAAAGGTGAAAGAATCTGATGCCATTGTTGTACCAACAGTCACGCAAACGAGAGAATTCAAGCAGTCAAACTTTCCTGCTCTCCAAGTTCCCACCCAGGAAATCAAACAAAATGCCAATACCAACAGCCAACTTGTTCTTCCTAAAAACAAAATTAAAGAATATACGGATACACAAAAACCAAAACTTGATAACAATCAATTTTAGTTAAAGTTTATCATCAAAAAAAATAGCGCACCTCCAGCTAAGATAAGTTGACGGCATTAATTTTGCTGGTCAAAATATTCTACTAGTTTAGATACATTAGAAAACAGATATAAACAAGCAGAAAATAACTTGAAGTGATGCGGTCAAGTACTAAGCTTGATTATCTAGAGAAGTTTTCGCTTCACCTTTTTGCTTAAAATTGTCCATAAAGAGTATTTTTTTGTTTCTTGCTAACTTTAATATCCGATTCCTTACTGAGGAGTGTTTTCAGGATGAAAAAAATTACTGTTTTTGCGACTGCCTTATTTACTTTTAGCAATCTACTACTTGCAGCCTGCGGTAATGCTAATATCAGCACAACCACTACGAATAATAGTAGCACCAAAGGAGTATCTGCTGCGATTCCCATCGGTATTGCCGTATCGCAAACTAGTAATGTGGCATTACTTGGTCAAGAAGAAGTCGCTGGAGCTAAAATCGCGGAAAAATATTTCAACACTCGAGGAGGTGTTAACGGTACCCCCATTAAATTAGTGTTCCAAGATGCGGGTGGTGACGAAAACAGTGCCATTAATGCTTTTCAAACATTAATTAACAAAGATAAGGTAGTGGGTATTGTTGGTCCGACCTTATCCCAACAAGCCTTCAGCGCCGATCCCATTGCCGATCGCGCTCAAGTACCAGTTATTGGCCCGTCTAATACTGCCAAAGGTATACCAGAAATAGGAGACTACGTTGCGCGTGTATCCGCTCCTGTTTCTGTAGTTGCTCCTAACGCTGTTAAAGCAGCAATTCAAAAAAATCCTCGTCTGAAAAAAGTGGCAGTTTTTTATGCCCAAAACGATGCATTTAGTAAATCAGAAACAGAAATTTTTCAAAAAACCGTTCGGGATTTAGGATTAGATTTAATTACAGTACAAAAATTCCAAACCACCGATACAGATTTTCAAGCTCAAGCTACTAACGCCCTCAATCTCAAACCAGATTTAATTATTATTTCCGGTTTGGCAGCTGATGGCGGAAACTTGATACGACAGCTACGAGAATTGGGTTATAAAGGCATAATAATTGGTGGCAACGGCTTGAATACTGCAAATGTATTTAAGGTCTGCAAGGCTTTGTGCGATGGCGTTATGATTGCTCAAGCTTACAGTCCCGAACATCCCGGTGAAATTAATCGGTCGTTTCGTCAAGCTTATCTTCAACAATATAAAACAGAACCACCGCAATTTAGCGCCCAAACATTTACGGCCGTGCAAGTATTTGTAGAAGCATTAAAATCTTTGGATAAAAAGACTAAAATTAGTACTCTACCTTTGAAACAATTACGAATTCAGCTCAACAAAGAACTTTTAGCAGGAAAGTACGACACTCCTTTAGGTGAAATTGCTTTTACTCCTGAAGGCGAGGTGATTCAAAAAGAATTTTATGTTGCTCAAATTAAAATGCAACCAAATGGCAATGATGGGAAATTTGCATTTTTAAAATAGGTGGAGATGAATATATCTTTAATTTTGCAACAATTTTTAAACGGGTTATCTATTGGCAGCGTTTATGCTATTTTTGCTTTGGGATATACCCTGGTTTATTCGATTTTAGGCATTATTAATTTAGCTCACGGAGCCATTTTTACTCTAGGCGCCTATTTTACTTATGCGCTTATGGGTGGTAGGTTTGGATTTAACGGCTTGCTAGCCAATGCTGCCCTAGCCGTACAGCTACCATTTGCTCTGGCCTTGATTGTGGGAAGCATTTTAGCAGGATTGGTGGGAGTAGTAGTAGAGCGAATTGCTTTTTTGCCTTTGCGCCAACGCGGTTCCGACCCGTTGCTAACAGTAGTTTCTAGCTTGGGTGTAGCGGTGGTAATTGTCAATTTAATTCAATACCTTGTCGGGGCAGAAAGTTACACTTATCCGGAAAATACCTACGGCAATTTACCACCTGCTATTAACTTTGGCAGCGCAGACAATCCCATTCCCATCCGTACCGTACAGGTAGTGATTTTTATCGTCTCCGCGGTATTTGTGGCTATCCTGACCTATTTTATCAATAACACCAAACACGGTAAGGCCATGCAGGCGATCGCCGAAGATGCAACTACTGCCAGTTTGTTGGGAATTAACTGCGATCGCGCCATTGTCTTCACATTTTTTATCAGCAGTTTCCTTGCAGGAGTAGCGGGTTCTTTAGTTGCCTCCAGTGTCAGCATCGCCGGCCCCTACTTTGGTATTGCTTTTGGACTGCGAGGATTAGCGGTAATTGTCCTGGGCGGTTTGGGTAGTATTCCCGGTGCGGTTTTGGGAGGTTTGTTCATCGGAGTGGTAGAAGCGTTCGTTCCCGCACAATACTCTGGTTACAAAGACGCCGTTGCCTTTGGGATTCTGTTTATCATGCTTTTAGTCCGACCCCAAGGTTTGTTGGGACGGCGATTAATTCAGAAAGTTTGATATCTGCTATACTCAAGACTGGTAAAATCATGCGATTAATTTTATACAGCAAACCGGGATGTCATTTGTGTGAAAGTTTACAAGAAAAACTACAACAAATTATCAAGACGCAAAAGTTTGCATCTTTACAGTTAGAAATTCGAGATATCACCACTCGTCAAGATTGGTTTGATACATATCAGTTAACAGTCCCGGTGATGTTCGCAGTCAAGTGTTCTACAGACACCAAACTCGACTTGGAAAAGATGCAATTGATACCCCGTCCTTCTCCCCGAGTTACGGTGCAGCAACTAGAAAAAATCCTGCAAAAGTATCTATAAAAAGTGTTTGTAGAAACATTTGTACAAACAAAAAATATAAGGCAGAATAAAGCCCAAGAAAATTCTGTGACGAGGTTCCCAACATGAAACTGCGGGAGTTAATAGCTACTGTAGAGGGAATTTTAGAATTACCCCAACATCCAGCCTTAGAAGGCGAGGTAAAAGGATTGACAACTAATTCCCATGCTACCAGTCCGGGAGACTTATTTATCGGTATGCCCGGAACTCGAGTTGATGGCGGAGATTTTTGGCAAAGTGCCATCTCGAGGGGTGCTGTCGCTGCCATTGTCTCTGCAAATGCATGGCAAAAACATCCCCCCACACCAGAAGCTTGCGTGATTAGCGCTGCGGACATGACCAAGGTCTGTGCTCAAATAGCAGCTGCTTTTTACGACTATCCGGGACGCAAGCTCAAACTTGTGGGAGTAACCGGTACTAATGGCAAAACTACAACTACTCACTTAATTGAGTATTTTTTAAGAAAAGCTCATAAACCTACTGCTTTGATGGGAACTTTGTATACCCGTTGGGAAGGATTTACGCAAACTGCTATCCACACCACACCGTTTGCGGTGGATCTGCAACGCCAGCTAGCTGAAGCTGTTGCTGCGGGGAACGAATACAGCGTCATGGAAGTTAGTTCCCATGCTTTAGCCCAGGGAAGAATATTGGGTTGTCAATTTGAAGTAGGAGTATTTACTAACCTCACCCAAGATCACCTGGACTTTCACCGCGATATGGAAGATTACTTTGCAGCCAAAGCTTTGCTGTTTAGCTCCGATTATCTCAAAGGACGAGCAATCATTAATGTTGATGACCCCTACGGAAGGCGATTAATATCGTCAACAGATGCAGCTGAGGTTTGGAGTTATAGCATTAGCGATTCTACAGCCGATTTGTGGATGAGCGACCTTACTTACGAACCAAACGGTGTTAGGGGTACGCTTCACACACCCAAGGGCGAAGCTGCGTTTCACTCACCTTTAGTCGGTCAGTACAACCTTGCTAATTTATTGGCAGCTACAGGAGCAGTTTTACATTTAGGGTTAGATTTAGAATTGATAACTTCTACTATTTTTGAGTTTCCAGGAGTTCCTGGAAGAATGGAAAGGGTACAAATTAGCCCCCAACAGGATATTAGCGTGATTGTAGATTATGCCCATACTCCTGATAGCTTGGAAAATTTGCTAAAAGCTGCACGTCCTTTTATACCCGGGAAGATGATTTGCGTGTTTGGTTGCGGTGGAGACAGGGACAGGACAAAGCGCCCAAAAATGGGTAACATAGCTGCAACCTTGGCTGATGTGGTGGTGGTAACATCCGATAATCCTCGCACCGAAGATCCGGAAAGAATTTTGCAAGATATTTTGGCAGGAATACCCCAAACACTCCAGCCAATTGTAATATGCGATCGCGCCACCGCCATTCGCACTGCAATTTTGCAAGCACAACCCGGAGATGGTGTTTTGCTTGCGGGTAAAGGTCATGAAGATTACCAAATTCTCGGAACGGAAAAAATTCACTTTGATGATAGAGAACACGCCCGGGATGCTTTAGCAGCGAGATTAGCTATAAAAGGCTAGCTTTGAGGCGATCGCTCTATCTTTTTTGAGGGTGTCTGCTTTGTTTGCAGTTCGCCCTCTCTTTTTATACGTATATTTACTGAAGTTTCCTGTTCTTTTATGACATAAAACTGCATATAGTATTTCCGTTCGCGGATCCTGCTGATTGAACCATGCCTTTAAAACCATTAACTTATCACTCGCGTAGCGGAGAATTTCTGGATTCCAGAACTCCATTCAATTTAGTAATTTCTTTTCTCAAAAAATAAACACTTGTAGTGCAAATTAACTCTTAGTGTTAATTATTGCTTTATTATTCTTGGTATTGCCCTAGCACGCTTGGCTCATGAAAGTTTTTCCGGCTCAGAAACTGTCAATTTATAACCTGGCCTTATTGAGCGTACAACCGTCTCCTTTGTCGTTGTCCCTAACTCCTGCTAATTTGCTGTCTCTGTTGAGGTCGCAAATTGACTTGTTAATCGAACAAGAGATTGCAGCTACTTTGTGGGTAAAGCTACCACCAGGACAAATTTGGCATTCGGAAATTCAACGCTATCGACAAAAATTTGGCGACGCTGTTACTATTTGTACTTTTGAGGTCGCCCAAACGCCAAAAAAGCAAGAAAATCGAGATTTTAGCTCCTCTTCTTCTTTATGCAAGCACAATTCTCGCCTTTTCTATTCATCGCTGGAAGTACAATTTCCCGGCAATTACCAGTTGCAAAGGGAATATTTCCTGATCGTACTGTCACCAAAATTTAGCAGTTTAATTGTTGCCTGTCGAGCTAGGAAAAGTCAGAAAACATTAATGGGAATTAATACCATTGACGGCAAAGTTATTCAGCAAGTTTTATCTGGAATGCAAAAAGCAATACCAGCAGAATCTTTGGCAAAGGTACCCTTCGATTTTGTGTCTCCAACTGTACTGGAAACAACCCTGATCGATAAACTGCTGGCCAAGCAAACTCTGCGACAAGAGGAAATTTATCATGAAATAATTCGCAAGCGAATCGCCAGAGTGGAACAGCAAAAACAAAAGCTGTATAAAAGTTTGCAATTAAAAGACGAGTTTTTGGACACTGCATGTCAAGAACTGCGCATACCTCTAACACACATGAAAACAGCTTTGAGCTTGTTAAACTCGCCAAATCTTAAAAACTCTCAACGCCAGCGCTACTTGCAGATGCTCAATGCTGAGTGCGATCGGCAAACTTCCCTGATTAATGGAGTCTTGGAACTGATCCAGATCGAACGCAATTTCAAGCAAACAACTTTGGAACTGGTACGCCTCTCAGACATAGTACCCGGCGTAGTCAGTACTTACCAGCCTTTAGCACAAGAAAAAGGCATTATGCTAGCTTACACCGTATCTGCCGAACTTCCTCCTGTTTGGTGCGTTCCTGGCGGACTGAGACAGATTGTGATTCATTTACTTTCCAATAGCATTAAATTTACTCCCTGCGGCGGTCAAGTTTGGGTACGCGGTCGCGCTCGGGGCGATCGCGTTTTTTTAGAATTCCGCGACACTGGTATTGGTATTTCTGAGAACGATATTGCCAAAATATTTGACCGCTTTTATCGCGTCCGTCCAGCAGCTAGTGAAGATCGAGGTGGTTCCGGTTTGGGTTTAACCATTGTACGGCAATTATTAGAAAGTTGTGGTGGTTCTATTTCTGTCAAAAGCAAGCCCTCGGAAGGTTCTACTTTCACAGTGCAATTAGTTAGCGCCAGTAACAAAACCCATCAAAACTAGAAATTCCCGGTTTTCGATTTTGCATTTCCCTTGTTTTCCGCTCCTTCTAAAGGCAGGAAAATAGTTAGTACTTCTCCATATTGCGGACGCTCGCGCACAATTAATTTACCACCAATTGCTTGGAAAAGATGTTTGGTTGCAGCCAGGTTTAAGCTAATAGTACCTGTTTCTGGTTGGAACGTCAGCAGCTGGCCAACAGCTTTGCGAACCGGTGGACTGCAAGTAGATCCTGTTACCGTCCCAGTATTTAGCACTTGAGGTTGGGGTACTAACTGTAGCTTCAACTGATTGCCAGCAGGCACAACTTGCACTTGAATGTGACTGCCAGCAGGTAAACTGCGAGTGAAATTTTCCATCAAGCCGGTCAAAACCCGATCCAGCATGGTGGGATTGCTAATCACCGTTGGCAGATTTTGAGGTAAAATGACATCTAGCGTGAGGTTGCGCCGATTTGCTGCTTCTTGCCACCGCGGAATGCTTGCCTGCAATACTTGTTCCAGGCACATTGCCGTTAGCTGAGTAGTTGTAGGCTTGTCTGCAGCACAAATCTCCAATTCCGCTGCCCTAAACAACAATTCCATCCGGTCAATTTGTTCGGTGCACTCGCGCTCGATAATTTGCAGGCGCTGAATCACATTAGCCGGTAAACCACGCTGCTTGAGCAGCAGTTTGACAAGGGTACGAATCGTTGTCAAAGGAGTGCGGACTTCGTGAGCAAAAGCTTGTAATAATTCCACCTCCGAACGGGGAGAAGAAGCAGCCGCACAAGAAACTGCACGCGAGGAGGAAATTTCTGTGTCGGTTTCGGTATCTGTAGCTGCCGCATCAGTACTGCCGCCCACAGATTCCTTCGCCAAAAGTACCGGACACGAAATTTCTGCCACTCGCTGGCTGCTGTATCCTCCTGCCGGGGTTTGTGCCTGTTGTTCTTCGGGTAATTCTGCTAGCAACAACTGGCTAAACTGCATCACAATGCGGTAATCTGGCGTGGCATAGGAGTATTTTTGTACAAAATCTTCTAGCTTGGTAAATAAATCGGGGTTGTTTAGCATCACCCGCGCCCCCAATGCTCGCCACGCTAATTGGGTAACTTCCGGTTCAAAGGAAAATAAGAATACTTTTTTACCATTTTCCTGGTCCGCTAAAACCAGTACTAATCTAAATTGTTCTGTAAAAATCAGGCAAAACTGCTCTTTGGCTAGGGGATCTGTTTTGAGTAAAGGTAAAATAAGTTCCTCAGCAGAAGTTTCGCTGGCGATCGCCACTTGCTCCTTTTGAGACATTTCAAAAGGCATTAGCGCCAAAGGATTAAATGGCTGCGCAGTAAAAGTGATCGACTGCAAGCTTTGGGTTAGTTCGGGATGACTGAATACCGGTGCTGGTGCAGCTAAAACCAGTCCTTTTTGCCTGCCATCGGGTGAAATCGATGCTAAAGTCTTCAAAAGCAGCTTTTCTGCAGCTGCCAAGCTGATACGCCACTGTTGTTGCGCTTTTGCAGGTGAACAAACAGCCGCAGTTGATTGGTGATAGGTTAACACTTCGCTCAGACTCGGCAAGATCCATTTGTACACAGGCTTTCACCCCTTAATGCAACAGCGACACAGGCAGGCTTTTTACTACTTAATACGAGGTTATCTGTATTTTGGTGCTGCTGAAAGTCGTATAACCGAACAATAAAGGTGGAATTTCCGTTTTCATCTGGAATGGAACGACAAACTCCACACCAGGCAGCAACTATCTACTATACAGGAATTTTGTTTAATTCCATTTGATGGCAAATCGATTCTAAATTAGAGCGATATTAGAGCGATCGCTTTGAGCTTAGTGCATTGATAGCACTTTACATCGGCTACCTACATAAATAGGGTGCAGCAACTTGCAGTACATGCAAAGCACCGTCGCAAAAACTAGTTCGATTAACGTGGTAGTCTTAATTCCCAATTTTTTACCGAGTTTGGATAGATTTCTTAGTTCCTTCCCTAGTTGCTAAACTGCCAATCTGGAATCTCATACACCTAATGCAGGTGTAATACTTAAAAAGCATCTGCGGTTAAAACTACGTTGCACTGCCAACAGGATTGGAAGGATACTTTTCATCCTGGAGCTTTGTTAGAAAGCTTACTTTCATGTGTAAAAATCAACAGTTATGATTGGTTACCCAATGCCGAGTAGTATTGAGTACCTCAAAAACAAAGAAAGTGGCAGAACTCTGTACGTGTATGAGGAGTGACTTATGCTGGAATTAATTGGCTCAGGCTTAGTTTCTATGTGGCTGGAAATGGCTGGAGTACACCTCAAACCTTTCAATCCTCTTGATTTATTAACATGGCAAAGCAGTCCTAGTTTAATTGTTGCTCCCGACCACAATCCAGCAACAACAGTTGTTGTCCAGAACTATCTTCAACAGCTGGTGACATCAAAAATCATGCCTGCAAATTTGCTTGCAAGTCAAGGAATTTGGATTCAGTCGGGACCGATATTAATGGCTAACTACCAAGGTACAAGTCCTCTTTCCGCTGCATCATTAACTAAGATTGCCACTTCTTTAGTTGCTTTGAAAACCTGGGGAGCCGATCATCAATTTGAAACCTTAGTTAGCGCTACCGGACCCGTGCAAAATGGAGTACTACAAGGAGATTTAGTGATTACTGGTGGTGGCGATCCTTTATTTGTCTGGGAAGAGGCCATCACCTTGGGCAATACTCTCAACCGTATGGGTATCAAACAAGTTAAAGGTAACCTGGTCATTGCTGGTAATTTTGCCATGAATTTCCAACAAAATCCACTTCTAGCAGGTCAAGCACTCAAGCAAGCGCTTAACTACACCAGTTGGTCTCGGGCGATTACTTGGCAATATTCCCTCATGCCTAAAGGTACGCCCAAACCCCAAGTTAAAATTGCTGGTACCGTCAAACTACAGTCGCAGCCGAGTCCTCAACAAACTTTGCTCATCCGCCACCGTTCTTTGCCTTTGCACCGATTAATCAAGGAGATGAACGTTTTTAGTAACAATGATATGGCACAAATGCTGGCAGACTCGGTAGGAGGCTACACGGTCGTGCAATCTACCGCTGCCAAACTTGCTAGGGTTCCAGAATCGGAAATTCAGTTAATTAACGGTTCGGGGTTGGGAGTCGAAAATCGCATTTCTCCCCGAGCTATTTGCGCTATGTTCATGGCCATTCAACGGGAAGCGCTTTCCCAGGGATTAAATTTAGCAGACTTATTCCCCGTCTCTGGATTCGACCACCGCGGAACGTTGCATGCCAGACACATTCCTGCTGGTACTATTATTAAAACTGGAACTCTCAATGCCGTTAGTTCGCTAGCAGGAGTTATGCCTACACGCGATCGCGGTTTGGTTTGGTTTGCCATTATTAACCACGGTCCCTATGTATCAACTTTCCGCGCCCAACAAGATAAGCTTTTGCAACAACTGAGTAAAACACTACAAGCTCCCACCGTTATTCCCGCGGAGATCGCCCCTCGCTCTGCTATTGAATCCTTGCCTAAATTGGGTGCTGTTGAACGCAACGAAATTATATCTAGAAGCTAATTATTGCTGGCTGTAGAAAGTTGTAAGTAAATTTGCTTAGCACTTAAGATTTTGGCGATTGGCTATGGCGGTTGTGCAGTCAAAATTTCTTCATCCTAGCTGCGGTAAAAACTTCGTACGTGTGGTAGGACTTGATGTCACTTTTAGCGTTTATTGCATGTTCTGCTGGTAGTTTTAATTACGCTGCATGATGTTCGTAGCTTTTAGTCTATGCAGTGTTCTAGTTTTAAGAGCTGCTAGTGGGAATCCTAACCACCAAATTTTCCTACTTCTGCGGTGTAGCGTTACTAGTTGTTAATTTTTAGGACTACTGGCTGTTAAATGTTTTTTTGGGAATAATTTCTGTTACCACCCGATTGCGCGAGTTACCACCACTAACAACGATATTTTCTGTTTCAATATTACCAACTGCGTTTTCACCCGTAAATGTCATTGGCGGGTCAAGTTGTTTATAAATTACATTTCCTTGGGCTTCCACTAATTTGCGCTCGAGATACCATGTTAAGGTTTGAGAGTTGAGGACTTGGCGGTGTTCTCCAACACCCCTAACATTACCCGTTAAGTAAGCAGTTTTTTCGAGTATTTTGAATTGGCCTTGATTAGCTGTAACAGTTACCTTTTCGCCACGATGGTACAGGCGTACGGGAGCGTTTGTAGTTACGGTTTCTGTGCTTAAGTTCCAACTTACAGAGTTACTGTTAATTTGCAGTGGTGGTTCTAGTAATTCTATTTGAGCATTTTTAGTAATAGAAGCAATTTTAGTTTTTAAGTTGACTTCAGCTGCATCTCCCCTACCGCGATCGCTAATTTGATTATTTTTGTAGCGATCAATTTGTAAAGGGCGATCGCCTATTAATTTTTCATCTTTAATTTGCCAAATTAAATGTTCTGTACGCATCTGTAAAGGTGGTTCGATGCAGTTAGCTACCACTCCTCCAGAAAAATCTACTCGTTGAGTACGAGTTTTGACTCGCGCTTCCTGCGCTACTGCTTGTAATTGTTTGTGTGTTCCGTTAATTTGATGGCGAACTATTAACAAGTCTTCCTGGGGGCGCCATTCTAGTTCGTTACCTCGCAATACCGTACCATTGCGAGGATCGGTAGCAACTATATTACCCTTGAGGAATAATCGTTTCCCATCCTGTTCGATATCTGCTTTTTGCGCTTGTACTTGGTAAACTATTTGGCCATCTTGGTAAAGTTCGCCGTAGGGACTTTCTGCTTGACCGATTTGCTGTTCTTTAGTATATTTTGCTCGTTTAGCCTTGACTTTCCAAATCGGTCGTCCTCTATCATCTGCTTGTTCTAAAGTTACTTCAAAGAAAGTTAATTTACTCTCGGAGTTTTGAGCTTGGGGAGTGTCCGCAGGTGGTTTTGTAAGCTTAGCGCTATTCCCGCATCCCGTTAGCCCAAAAACTACCATTAAGCTCAAAGGTAAAAGATACAGCAAGTGGGAGAGTGTCCGAGCTGGCGAGCAATTTTTATACCTCTCCCTATTGTTACATAACTGTTTCATTCTGAAATTTCGAACTGTCCTGGATCTGTATCCGTGGGTTGTTCTAAAAAATTTATACTTGATATAGGTCGGTAGGGATAGCCTTGGCGGGGAGTTTTCTGGATATCTTCTTTAATTGCTTCTAAATCTATGTAGCGATCGCTAACATTTATCAAACTGTCGCTTGTCATAGAACGCAAACTCACCACTTCCACCCGCACTCCTCTGTAGCTAACGGAATTGACCGCATACGCTAGGTCGCCGTCGCCGCTTACTAGCACTGCTGTGTCGTAGGAGTCTACCAAAGCCATCATATCAACCGCAATTTCTACATCTAAGTTTGCCTTTTTAGAGCCGTCTGGTAATTGTACTAAATCCTTGGCTATGACTCGATAACCGTTGCGACGCATCCATAACAAAAAGCCTTGCTGCTTTTCGTTTGTTCTGTCCACGCCTGTATAAAAAAAGGCACGCAGTAGCCTCGAGCCACCTGTTAGTCGACACAAAAGCTTGGTGTAATCAATTTCTATCCCTAATTGTAACGCTGCATAAAATAAATTGGAGCCATCTATAAATATAGCAACGCGACCTCGATTTTCTAACACTTGCTCCGGCGTAAATATCGAGTCGTTTTCCAAATTATTCAACATTGTTGTCATACCTCATTTTTTATGGATTTAATAATTGATACTTGTGAGAGAATCATAAAAGTTTACAGAAGCTTATTAATTTTTTAGGGCTAATGTAATCAGCCCTGGGAAAACAAACAAATTCACCCAATACAAAAAAATTGCTGGAGAATTATTTCAAGCTTTGAATACGTTTAAAAACAGGACGGGGTTCACCTAATGTTTGTTTGCTAGTCAGCAGTCCCCATTTACTATGAATGGCAAAGGGGGCCGCACTAGCAATTTGTGCTTGCTCGTTGAAGTCGATTCCAAAACCCAGTTGCTGATAAATATCGCTACTGATATTGGGAATCACTGGAGATAAAAGATAAGCTGCTAACCTTACTGATTCTAAAACTGCATACAATACTTCTTCTGTTGCTCTTTGCTGTCCTTGTTTATACAAAGACCAAGGGGCTTGTTCATCTATAAATTTATTGCTGGCTTGTACTAGCTTCAGAACCGCTTCGCAAGCTTGGTTGAAAGCCAAGGCCTCATAGGCAATTTCTACCTGTTTTCCTAGCTGAGAACCAATAATTTTTAAAGGATGATCCTCCGGAATATCTTCACTTGCAATTGAGGGAATGTTGCCAGCACAGTATTTTTTCACCATATTGAGAGTGCGATTAAGCAAATTACCTAAGTCATTTGCCAAATCTGCATTTAAAACATTTATGAATCTAACTTCATTAAAATCCCCATCTTTGCCAAATTCGATTTCCTTAAGAAAGTAATAACGAACGGCGTCTGCACCATAGTTTGCAGTCAGTGCTACCGGGTCGAGAGTGTTACCCAAGCTTTTACCCATTTTCTGACCGTCTTTAGTTAAAAAGCCGTGTCCAAATATTCTTTCCGGTACGGGTAACCCCGCTGACATAAGCATTGCTGGCCAGTAAATTGCATGAAAGCGCAAGATATCCTTACCAATCAGGTGCAAATTTACCGGCCACCAGCGGGAAAGAGCATTTTCTAAAGTTGGTTGTGCATCTGGCTCTAGCAAGGCTGTGACGTATCCTAACAGAGCATCAAACCAGACATACAGCGTGTGATGGGGATCCGTTGGTACTGGAAAACCCCAGTCCACGTTGAGCCGCGAAATAGAGAAATCCTGCAGTCCCTGTTTGACAAAGTTCACAACTTCGTTGCGACGGCTTTCTGGCTGGATAAAATCTGGTCTGGATTGGTATAACTCCTCTAATTGACTTTGGTATTTAGACAGGCGGAAGAAATAATTCTGCTCGTCTCGCCATTCTGCCTGCTTGTTGGTATGGATCGGGCAACGGTATCCTTCTAGTAATTCCCGTTCTTCTTTGAATTCTTCGCAGGAAACACAATACCAGCCTTTTTGTTGTCCCAAATAAATGTCACCGCCAGACCAAACTCGCAGGAAAAACTCCTTGACGAGTGCTTCATGTCGGGGATCGGTGGTACGAATAAAGCGATCGTACTTGATATTTAACAACTGCCACAGAGAAACAAAGCTGGCGGACATGCGATCGCAAAAATTTTTTGGGGATAATCCTTTGTCTTCGGCTGTTCTTTGAATTTTTTGTCCGTGCTCATCTGTACCTGTTACCAGCAACACTGAGTGTCCTAAAAGTCTTTGGAAGCGCGCCACCACATCTGCGGCGATCGTTGTGTATGCACTGCCAATGTGGGGCAAATCGTTTACGTAGTATAGAGGTGTTGTAAGTGCAAATGTATTTTTTGTTCTCTTCACTAGATTCATGCAAAATAATAAAATAAATTAGATTAAAATTGTTTTCTATATTTTAGATTGTTTAGGCAAAACCACACCATTATACTACACAAATGCTATATTTTCAAGCAATACTATAATATTAGCAAATTTCTGCCAGGGAAAATTAGTTTTTTATTAGATAGAAATTTACTTAATTTTTTTTACTAAAAACATATAAAATTGCCACTATTAATACTTAAGAAAATTTGTTGATGAAACTGATTTTGATAACAAAAATACATTCCTGTCTTGGCGTGAACAAAGATATTTCTATCTTCAGGCAGTTTCGGAAAAAGTAAAGAAATGTAAAATTCAATTCAGAAGAAAATTTATACTTGCGGAAAATTGTTGCAGAAGAGATATGAGTGCAAGTAGTTCCTTAGATATTTCTCGCTGGTTGTTGTCGGCACTCTCAACGAAAATGTTTCGCTACTATGAGGATAGAATTCCCCGAGATGCCAGCGTGTTAGTGGTGAGCAATCATCGCAGCTTCATGGATGCACCAGTTTTGATGGCAGCGCTGTCTAGTCCGATTCGCTTTGCTTGCCATCACTACATGAGTCAAGTCCCAGTCATGCGAGAAATCATTACGGCCTTGGGATGCTTTCCTTTAGAAGCAGATCGAAAACGCCAGCAAAGCTTTTTTCAGCAAGCACAAAAGCTGTTGCAATTAAAGCAAGTAGTGGGTGTTTTCCCCGAAGGCGCACCACCGATGGTGAAATTGACTCCACCCCAGCAAGTAGGAGAGTTTCAGCGAGGTTTTGCCCATTTGGCGTTACGAGCAGCAGTGCAGGATTTAGCAGTTTTACCGGTGGCGATCGCCTCTTTAGAGGAAATGAACACATATGCTATACCTTTAAAGATATTAAGTTTTTTCGATCCCAGCGAACCTTTATTTGCTCAACCTGGTTGGCACCCTCTGGTTATCTACAATCGCGTGGCTGTGCTGATCGGTCGTCCCTTTTGGATCAGACCCCAACACCAACAAAAATACCAGGGAAAACAAGCCAAAACTGTTGTAGCTGAACTAACAGAACATTGTTATTGCGAAATTACCAATTTGCTACGCCAAGGATGCTATTAAACAGTTTCCAGTCAACAGTAGTTAGTAGTTCCCAGTCAAAACCTTTTTGACTAAAAACTAATAACGAATCACTAATGACCAAATTAAAATGTCTATCCCAAAAGTAGAACTGAAGCCATGTTTCCTTACCCCGAGACGCTTGCAGCCAAATTATCCGCTGTTTGTATATTTACCCGGGATGGATGGAACCGGTCAACTGTTACGAACTCAAACAGCAGGATTAGAAGCTGGTTTTGACGTTCGCTGTCTGGCAATTCCCCGCGAGGACAGAAGTACCTGGGACGTACTAACTCACAACGTATTAAACTTAATTCACGCCGAACTCGAAAAAAGTTCCCAACGTGCAGTTTACCTGTGTGGCGAATCTTTTGGGGGTTGCTTGGCTCAAAAAGTAGCCGTAGCTGCACCGCAGTTATTTAAACGAATTATTCTCATCAATCCTGCTTCTAGCTTTCATCTTCGCCCGCTGTACGAATGGGCCTCCCAATTTACTAGCTTGGTACCACCGTGTGTTTTTGATTTTGGCGTAGTGGGATTGCTGCCATTTTTAACAGCTTTATCACGCATTTCCAGGAGCGATCGCCAAGAACTTCTCAGAACCATACGTTCCATACCAGCAGAAACAGTTTGCTGGCGATTATCTCTAATTAAAGAATTTCACGTGGAACAAGAGCAATTGCACAAGCTTGCTCAACCTGTTTTGCTCCTTGCTAGCGCCATGGACAGGCTTTTACCTTCCCTGGCGGAAGCACAACGATTAGCCAAGATTTTACCCAATTCCAAAATAGTAATTTTGCCAGAAAGCGGCCACGCTTGCTTGCTAGAAACAGATATCAACCTGTATGAAATTATGAAACAACAAAATTTTTTAGAAACTAGTGTCCCAAAAGTCGATGAAGTAGAACTCAAAAGTTAAATCGCGCTACACTAGCATTTGTTACTTATGGCGGGGAAAAAGTTAGTCAAATATCAGGAAAACACTTGATTTGAAATTATTGACTTATCCTTGGGGGAGGAAGTCAACTACCAGATAGTTTCGCTACAACCAAAATATCAAAAACTTCCCCAAGACTTGTGAAAATGACGGACAATCAAATCAAATCCACGACTAAAAGTGAGGAACAAGACCAACTATCTGTATGGGAACCTGCAACACAAACACTAGGTAATGTTGTGGGAACAACAGTCAGTGTGGGTGCTGCAGCTACCAGTACAGCTGCAGAAGCAGGAAAAGCAGTTATCGAGACAGCAAGCGCAGTTGGAGAAGCAACGATCAAACAAACCCACAAGCTGATCGAGCAAGCAGCCTCTACCGCCGGACAAGTTACAGAATATCTCGGGCAAAATTGGCTGATTCGCAAGCTGGCAGGCGTTTTAAACCTCAATTGGCTAATCGGTGCCAGCAACAATGTAGATCCAGAAAAAGCCACAGCAGTAGTGAAAAAACTGCAACAACGGTATCCCAACGAATCACCCAATCAAATAGCCCACCGGATCGTGCTCTCAAAAGCTGCCAAAGCTAGCGGAATTGGCTTTGCTAGCAGTATTTTACCAGGATTTGCCGCCGCGTTGTTGGCTGTGGATTTGGCAGCTACGACCCAATTGCAATCAGAAATGATTTATCAAATTGCAGCCGCCTATGGATTGGATTTAAAAGATCTAGCCCGTAAAGGAGAAGTTTTGGCAATTTTTGGCTTGGCGCTGGGTGGCGGACGGCTTTTGAGAACTGCTGGTTTGGGTTTGCTGCGAAACGTACCTTTTGCCGGTGCGGTAATTGGTGCTAGCTCGAATGCCACAATGGTGTATTCGTTGGGATATGCCGCTTGTCGATTTTATGAAGCTAAATTAGATGCATCTAAATCACTGTTTTCCAGAGAAACACTGCAAGATTTAGAACAACAAAGCGATCGCTATCTGAAAAAAGCCACGCAAATGCAAACAGTCATGGACCAAATCTTAGTTCACACAATCTTAGCCAGCTATCCAGACAAAAATTGGCAAGAAATATTGCCAGAATTAAAAGCTTTACCCATGAGTCCGCAATCTTCAAAAGCGATCGAGCAAAACCTGGCATCACCCCAACCGTTAGATAGGCTTCTCGAGCAGCTCGATCGTGATTTTGCAGTACCGTTGCTAGCTCAGTGTTATCGGCTCGCAAAACTCAAAGGTGAAATTTCACCCGCACAACGAAAAGTGATGGATGCGATCGCGACTTCGTTTGACATCGACTTAGATGCCATTGAAGAAAGCACTCAATAGTTAACGGCAAGCAGATAATGTCATTCCTGACGACCTTTTTGCTGTCTTTGTGCTGGGAGTGTTTGCTCTACCAAAGTTCATAACCTGAATTATACGCAATACTGGTACAAGAACTTTTATATTGAAACAGCAAAAATGGAAATTCGGCCGATTAACACCCCGATTTCAGAATGGACAG
This sequence comes from cyanobacterium PCC 7702, assembly GCA_000332255.1. Classification (GTDB taxonomy): domain Bacteria; phylum Cyanobacteriota; class Cyanobacteriia; order Cyanobacteriales; family Nostocaceae; genus Chlorogloeopsis. The sequence goes on from KB235926.1 coordinate 2,854,010, forward strand.
GGGATGGATTAGCTATAGGATTATTTGAAGACGCAGTAGATTTAACTGGCGAGCTTGCAGAATTAGATACAAAGCTTGCTGGTAACCTCAAAGAATTAATCGCCGAGGAGGAATTCAAAGGCAAAACCGGTAGCAGTGCAGTGACAAGAATCGCAACTAACAACAGTTTAGTTCGCAAAGTCATGCTAGTAGGTTTGGGTAAAGCAGAAGCTCTAAAACTAGATACTTTGCGGCGTGCTGCAGCTACGGCAGCTCGATTGGCTAAAAAGCAAAAATGCAAAACCGCGGGCATTTTTTTGCCTATTTGGAATCACGCTCCCGCCCAAACTGCTCAAGCCCTGGCGGAAGGAGTACAATTAGGACTGTATCAAGACCATCGCTTTAAGTCGGAGCCAGAAGATAAAGGTCCCCAAGTAGAAAGAATAGATTTGCTGGGGTTGGGCGGACAAGAAGCAGCAGTAAATCGCGCCAATCAAATTATTTCCGGAGTAACTCTGGCCAGACAACTGGTAGCAGCTCCTGCTAACGAGGTAACACCAATTACTATGGCAGAAACGGCAATGGCGATCGCCTCGGAACACAAGCTGCAGGTAGAAATTCTAGAACAAGAAGATTGTGAAAAACTGGGAATGGGTGCTTTTTTGGGAGTGGCAAAAGGTTCGGATTTGCCCCCGAAATTCATTCACCTCACCTACAAACCAGAAGGTACGCCCAAACGCAAGCTAGCCGTCATCGGTAAAGGTTTGACCTTTGATTCTGGCGGACTAAATATCAAAGTGGCAGGAAGCGGAATCGAAAATATGAAAATTGACATGGGTGGCGCTGCAGCAATTTTGGGTGCTGCCAAGGCGATCGCCCAACTGCAGCCAGAAGATGTGGAAGTTCATTTTATTTCCGCAGTGACAGAAAATATGATCAGCGGTCACGCCATGCACCCAGGGGATATTCTCAAGGCGTCTAACGGGAAAACCATTGAAGTCAACAACACTGATGCCGAAGGACGTTTGACCCTGGCAGATGCTTTGGTATTTGCTGAAAAGTTAGGAGTAGACGCGATCGTTGATTTAGCTACCCTTACAGGTGCTTGCGTGATCGCCCTGGGCGATGATATTGCTGGTTTGTTTACTCCTGATGACACCCTCGCCCAGCAATTAGAAGCAGCCGCTGAAAGCACAGGCGAAAAAATCTGGCGCATGCCAATGGAAGAAAAATATTTTGAGGGCTTAAAGTCTAATATTGCGGATATGAAAAACACTGGACCCCGCGCTGCTGGTTCTATTACCGCTGCTCTTTTTTTAAAACAGTTCGTCAAAGACACTCCTTGGGCCCATCTTGATATTGCCGGTCCGGTTTGGACTGAGAAAGAAAATGGCTACAATGGCTCCGGAGCCACTGGCTTTGGCGTACGTCTGTTGGTGAACTGGATACTAAGTTAACTCCTGGGAGGTTTGGGAGGCTATAAGTCCCACGTGAAAATTTTCTCAACAGTTTAGTGTCTTTGCCTGCTGAAAATACTACCTAAATAATGGCCAACCCCTACCATCATCTTTGACTTGGTGTGGGAGAATCTCACAACAAAGGTGGGCTGGTTTTATGGCCCACCTCTTGGAGCAAGTAGTTGTTGGCAGTTTATTTTCTTTCTGGATGTCCCCTTTCCTCTGGAGAAGGAGTTCCCATACTGTTAATTTCCGCAATCATTTGATACAGTCGACCCAAATCGCGTTGATTGAAGTAAAGTACCAAACGAGGTAGTCCCAAGGCTTCATCTTGTCCTTCTTGGGGTAAGGCTTGACTTTTTTCAATCTTTCCTTTCACGAGAATGTCACTGAAGTTAGCGTTGAGTTTTTCAACTTCTGCATCGGATAATTCTGTTTTGAGTCGAATCACCAGGCGATCGCCTACGTAACGACTAGAGTGATAAACCTGGTAAAAACGAGTAATGGCATTGCAAGCTACAACTAAATCGTCTGTAACTGTATACAAACTTGGATCTTCCGGACTCACTAAACCTTTTTGCACCAAATGTTTAGTAATGTATTCGTTCCAAGACCGCCAGTAATCACCACCAGGGCGATCGATTAAAACCACCGGTACCGGACCAAATTTACCCGTTTGGCTTAAGGTCATGCATTCAAACGCTTCGTCTTGAGTGCCAAAACCGCCAGGAAAAAGCGCAACAGCATCGCTCTCTTTTAAAAGAAATAATTTGCGGGTGAAAAAATACTTAAAATGAATCAGTTTGGGATCGCCCTCGATAATTGGGTTTGCTTGCTGTTCAAAGGGCAATTGAATATTTAAACCAAAGGAGTTTTCTCGTCCAGCACCTTCGTTTCCAGCTTGCATAATTCCACCACCCCCACCAGTCATGACCATGAATCCCAACTGAGAAACATAGCGAGCAAATTCAACTGCCATTTGGTATTCTGGGGTTTCTGATGATAGACGAGCCGAACCAAAGATTGTCACTTTGCGGACGTGGCGGTAATTGTGAAACAACTGAAAACCCCGCTCCATATCTGCTAAAGCAGCAGATAATATTTTCCAATCCAGGCGATCGAGTTCACTTCCAGCCAAGCGCACTATCGTTAATAATGCTTGCTGGATGTATTGTCGATGTTTCAACGTTGGTAAACGCTCAATTAATTCAGCGATCTCAGCTTGGATAGACTCTAATGTGTCAAACGACGCAGATGAGGTCATGAGAACTGTAGCCAAAGCGGCACTATATTTTACCTATATTTGTGAGCGAATTTGCAACAGTAACGATCCTGACTTTGACAGACTGCTGAGGTAGGGTTTGTTGATTCTGTACTACCAACGCAAAAAGTAACTTAGCTCAAGTTGCATAGGAGGAAAAATTTCTGCCATCTACCTTCTACCTTTTTCATAAAGCCCTTTCTCCTTGTTCCTTCCGGAGTGTATAGACAATTACCAAATTTTCCTCGGGCTGAAAAATTGGAGTAGATAAATTACTTCCATTACAGCTTGCGGACATTCAGTTTGTTAGCTTTTATTCCCTCAATCCAATTCACCGTTATTGATTTTTTATACAAATAAATCGAGACGAAACCTCTGTAATTTTATGCAGGTACAATCAATTGTAGCCGTAAAAAATTATTCGTATAACAAATTTTGGCATTAAATAGCATCTTTGGTTGTTAGCAAACCCAAATGCTGGTGATGGTTGGGAGGGGTGGATGAATTGAGCGCTAAAATCTCTACAAAATATGGTCTTCGCGGTCATGATTTTTTTCGACGAGTTAACCTAACGCAGCTACTGCTACCACCTGTATCGCTTTCGTCCCAAAAGGTTGCTCTTAACTTGAGGAGAAGATTTTTTAACAGAGAAATTTCTCAGGTCCGGGTTTTGTGTTTAAGTCCTGGAGAGAAACAGACTTTCCACCAAACTGAAACAGGAGAAATTTTTTACTGGCAGCTTGCTGTAAAGAGGGTAGAATTGTCTAGGAAAAGCAAGCTAATTTGGATCTACTTTGGTGGATTTCCAAGACTTGCAAGCAGACTTAATTTGTCTTGCTAAGGTTGCAATTTGGAATCACCAAAGTGCTGGGTGCAAAATGGGTGCAAAATCCACGTTTATTATTGCTATACCGCACCAGTTTACACACTCATTTTCCTGTTTTTACTCAGCTAGACTGCACTCAAGAGTTTCTGCGCAGTCACTTGCTTGCAGTTAAGATTTTATTTTGCGGCAATAAAAGCGTTAACAGCGAAGAGGGAAAACTGGTGGTCAGCCCTTTTTAGGTATGTCGACGAGATGAGGGAAGGTGATCGGGCCAACTTTTCAAGGTACTTTTTGTACGTTCGTGCGAAAAGTCCATCCCTGCCTAAAAAATTTGATGAGTCATCCATTCCAATTCCCACTCAATTTTATTGTTACCTGGAAAAATTACACCTGCTGGCGGTGGTAGATTTGCGGAAACTAATAGTGACCACCGCATTCTTTCTTAAGTTTTCAGTTCCTTAATGGTCAAGGTATTTTTCCAAGGTATTGGACAATGTAGTTTTCGGCACAGCACCTACTACCATATCAACTTTTTGCCCACCTTTGAAGATCATCAACGTGGGAATGCTGCGGATTCCGTACTGGCTGGCAACGTTAGGATTTTCATCCGTATTGACTTTCACTACCTTGACTCTACCCTCATACTGAGCGGCGATCTCATCTACGACAGGGGCCACCATCCGGCAAGGACCGCACCAGGGAGCCCAAAAGTCAACTAAAACAGGAACTTCGCTGTCCAATACTTCCTGCTTGAATGTAGAGTCGGTAACTTGTGCGGCTGCTGACATGGCTACAAACCTTTGCCTATAATATTTGTTTGATTTTGCTGAAATTCTACCATAGCAAAAAGCACTGCTTAGAATTAAGGCACATTCATTTGTAAATAGTTTCTATCTTATTCACAAAGACAAGGAAGCGCCCGAACCGCAGTCCGGGCGGAGTGTGGTGTGAGGAGTGAACGGAAACATGCGTCTCCGCTATATCTATTGTAGGCGACATACGCCATTTTTCCAGTAATTGTTTCTCTGTCTGGAAAAATTTATTGCGGAATGGAAAAACAGGGAATCGGGAATTGTATAGTTTGCCTGCGCCGTACCCAAGTCCCCAGTTTTAAGGTCTTTCTATTTACCCATTCCTAATTGCTGCGCTTTTTGATACACTTTGCCTTCTGTCAGTAAGGAAGGAGCGATCACAACTTCCACTTGTTGCATTTCCTTAAGATTTTTGGCTCCTAATGTACCCATACTGGTTTTTAAGGCTCCGAGAAGGTTGTGAGTACCATCATCAAGCTGAGCCGGACCGATGAGAATTTGTTCTAAGGTACCGGTGGTGCCTACACGAATACGCGTTCCTCGCGGTAAGACCGGGCTAGGAGTGGCCATACCCCAATGGAATCCTCGTCCGGGTGCTTCTGCTGCTTTGGCAAAGGGAGAACCGATCATGACTCCATCTGCGCCGCAAGCAATACACTTACAAATGTCACCGCCAGTAATCAAACCCCCGTCGGCAATTATTGGAACGTATTTGCCAGTTTCTTGATAGAAAAGATCGCGCGCTGCAGCGCAGTCAGCGATCGCTGTTGCTTGAGGTACACCCACGCCCAAAACACCCCGGGAAGTACAAGCAGCACCGGGACCAATACCAATTAGTACTGCAGCTGCACCTGCTTTCATTAAGTCAAGGGCCACTTCGTAAGTGACACAGTTACCCAATACTACAGGCATCGGCATTTCCCGACAAAATTGGCCCAAATCCAACGGTACAGTTGATTCCGGCGACAGGTGTGCTGTAGAAACAACTGTAGCTTGAACAAAAAATAAATCTGCTTTTGCTTTGGCAACTACTGCACCATATTTGCTTGCGCCTGCTGGAGTAGCGCTAACTGCAGCTATACCACCTTGCTCTTTAATTTCCGCGATCCTTTGTTCTATAAGTTCTGGTTTGATCGGTTCAGCATAAAGCTGTTGCATCAGCGGCACAAATTCGTCTTTGCCCACTGCCGCAATGCGATCTAAAATTGGCCCTGGATTAGCGTAGCGAGTTTGAATTCCCTCTAAGTTCAGCACGCCCAGCGCCCCCAATTTGGACAAAAGCACTGCCATGCGAACGTCTACAACACCATCCATGGCACTGGCAATAATGGGAATCTCCCGTTCAATAGTGCCAATGCGCCATTTTGTGTCTGTCAAACTCGGATCGAGCGTACCTCTACCGGGTACTAGAGCAATCTCATCTATTCCGTAAGCTCTGCGAGCTGCTTTACCCCGCCCAATTTGAATTTCCACTCTGACAATGTTCCCAAATCTGTTTAAGCTAGGGTATCAAATTGTGGCAATATTTGCAGCGGTTGTTTGTAAACAAATTCTTGGCTCGCGGCTGAAAGCCTTCCAGAACTTCTAGTGAAATTTAAGCAATTTTACTGGAAAACCGCCGGGGAAGAAAAGGTTATATTTGCTACTAAATATGAGTTTTGCTTCCATCACCGAGCAACAAAGGTAGCTGTCTCAGTTGTTGTCTAGAGGATGAGTCATGAGAGGAAATGTATTGTTACCATAATTTCAGAGGATTTAGATTTAGATATTAAAGCTCTGATATTAAAACCTTGATTGCAGCTGAAACTTTAGAACTACTCGAATGGCAGCGCCTTTGCCAGCATTTATCAACCTTTGCAGCTACCAAGTTAGGGGCGATCGCCGCTCGTAACCTTTCCATTCCCAACTCCCAGGCTGAAAGCGAATATTTGCTAGCACAAACCAAAGAAGTTTACGATCTAGAAAGTCGCCTGTCCCCAGGATTGGTATTTGAAGGAATTCAAGACATTAGCGATGCTTTGGAAACAGCCCAAAGGCGAGGAATTTTGACCGGGGAGGAATTGCTTGCCATTGCCACTACCTTAGCTGGAACTAGAAATTTACGGCGGTGCATAGATTCTCAGCCAGATTTGCCAATCTTATCAAATTTAGTTGCTGATTTACGAACTTACCCAGAGTTAGAGCAAGACATTCACCGTTGTATCGACGAACACGGACAAGTAACCGATCGCGCCAGCCAAAAACTCGCTGAAATTCGTGCCGAACTACGAAGATTACGCCACCAGATTACACAAAAGTTACAAAATATCCTCCAGGAAAAAGCAACTGCAGTTCAGGAACAGATCTTTACCCAACGAGGCGATCGCTACGTAATTCCCGTCAAAGCATCCCAAAAAGACGCCATTCCCGGCATTGTCCACGATACCTCCACAAGCGGTGCCACACTATACGTAGAACCAAATTCCATCGTTCCGCTGGGTAACCAACTGCGACAATTGCTTAAAAAAGAACAAGCAGAACAACAGCTAATCCGTCGCGCCCTAACTGAACAAGTAGCACAAGTCAAATCAGATCTGGAAAAATTATTAGCCGTTGCCACCAGTTTGGATTTAGCAACTGCTAAAGCTCGCTATAGTTTCTGGCTAAAAGCCAATCCTCCTCGCTTTATTAACCGTCAAGCAGGCGAAAACATCACTCTCAGACAACTGCGCCATCCTCTGTTAGTATGGCAGCAGCACTACGAACAAGGACAACCAGTTGTTCCAGTAGATTTACTTATAAAATCTCACGTTAAAGTTGTAATAATTACCGGCCCCAACACGGGCGGCAAAACGGTTACCCTTAAAACCTTGGGTTTGGCAGCACTAATGGCAAAAGTGGGTTTATTTGTTCCAGCCCGCGAACCAGTAGAATTACCTTGGTTCCAGCAGGTATTGGCAGACATAGGAGACGAACAATCGCTACAACAAAATTTATCTACCTTTTCTGGACATATCCGCCGTATTAGCCGCATTTTAGAAGCTTTAGACACACAACAACTAGAATCGTCCCATCCTCAATCTTTGATACTCCTTGATGAAGTAGGAGCAGGTACTGACCCCAGCGAAGGAAGTGCTTTGGCGATCGCTATTTTGCGCTATCTAGCAGAACACGCCCAACTAACAATGGCAACTACTCACTTCGGTGAATTAAAAGCACTAAAATACCAAGACCAACGCTTTGAAAATGCTTCTGTAGAATTCGATGAAACTACACTTTCGCCTACCTATCGCTTGCTGTGGGGAATCCCCGGACGTTCTAACGCCCTAGCCATTGCTCGCCGCCTAGGATTAAAACCAGAAGTAGTAGAAGCAGCAAAAGCTAACCAAGGAGAAGCAACAGACAAAGTTGACCAGGTAATAGCTGGTCTGGAAGCACAACGCCGCGAGCAAGAAACAAAAGCAGCACAAGCACAAGATCTCCTGGAACAAACAGAACGTTTATACAAAGAAGTATCTGAAAAAGCCACATTATTACAAGAAAGGGAACGAACTCTGCGCACTGCACAAGAAATAGCAGTACAGCAGGCGATCGCCCAAGCCAAAAGCGAAATCGCCCACGTAATTCGCCGCCTGCAGCAAGGTACGCCCACTGCTCAAGACGCTCAGCAAGCAAGTAAGGAATTAAATGAAATAGCTGAAAAATTTATACCTAAAGCTCCCAGGAAACAAAAACAAGGATACCTTCCCAAACAAGGCGATCGCATTCGCATTCCCAAGTTAGGACAAACCGCAGAAGTATTGACCGCTCCTAATGAAAACGGTGAATTAACCGTTCGCTTTGGAATCATGAAAATGATAGTCAAACTCGAAGATATAGAATCTTTAGAGGGAGAAAAAGCTGAACCAGTACCCAAACAGCCAAAAAGCAAGGGAGAATCTCAAAAAGTCGTCACAGCTGCAGCAACAACTCCAGCAATTCGCACATCCCAAAATACAATTGACCTGCGCGGATGCACAGTAGCAGATGCACAATTGATTCTAGACAAAGCTATCTCGCAAGCAACCGGACCCCTGTGGATTATTCATGGACACGGTACTGGAAAATTACGAGAAGGTGTTCGCGAATTCTTACAACAACACCCTAAAGTTAGCCGTTATGAAACAGCTGAGCAATCTGATGGTGGTGCTGGTGTAACCGTTGCTTACATAAATTGAAAAAATTGAGTTGAAAAAAATGAATTATTATTTCTTGTTCAGTACACACAAACAAATCCAATTTCTCAAATCATTGAGCAAGCATTTCACAATAGAAAAAGAAAATAATCAACACCAAAGGTAAATTTCAGCTTTTAATGCCGTATTGCTAAAATTAACAGTAATAAACACTAAATTAATAATCCAACTTTTCCCGAACCACCCCATCACAGCGTCGGGAAAAAGATACTTAGTAAAATCTTAATATTTAATTTATAATCCCGGACTACTCGTTTGAGTAAAAACAGCGATCGCTTTTGCTACTGACACTTAATTAAATGTCACATCCCCAAAACTCGTATTTTCATGAAAAAAGAATACAATAACTAGGCAATAACAGTTTTGGAAACAACTCTCTATTCCCAAAGCTAGTAGCTAATAATACAAATTTTGCTTTTTGATCCTGCTGCCAGTGCAAAAATACTTACTTTCTCCTTCTGGTTGTTGAAAAATACTTCATTGGGTATTCTTTTAAGTATTATTAGGGTCTCGAACCACAATTGACATAAGTAAATATCTATCTAGGGATAGATTTATCTTAGATGAAAAGCTCATACTTGAGCAAAAAACATACAAAACACAGTTGGTGCAGTCAGCAGTTCGCAAAGTCATTAATAAAACTTGTACTTTTTCCAAAATCGGTTTTCATCATAGAGTTAAGACAAAGACCACTGCTGTATACCGATTGTCAAAGCTATATAAAACATGGCAAGCAACTTAACTGCAGGCTAAATTTATATCAATGGCTTTGGGAAACCAATCTTTAAATTAGTGCAAGTCTGGTTTCAAAATGGGTAACAGCAATAGCTCCTACTAGCCCGATCACCTATGCTAAAAGTTATGCACTCTGCCGCTAATTCACCCACTCCAACTCCCCAGTGGGAGGATTTAATTAAGCTCCCAGCGCCAAATTCAGTTCAGTGGGATAATATCAAAACTCAACTGGACTTGGTGTTGCTAGCGCTAGAAACATTAACCGGCATTGGCTCTGAAGCCATGCTTTCAGCGGCAATCAATCTCAATTTAGAATCAAGAGTGCCAGACCGTGTAGCGCTATGGCGACTGCGCCAATCTAACCCGCTACGTAAAGGCCAAGGAGGGCGAAAAAAGCTAGATGTAGAAGAAGCTAGAGCACTTGTTCTCATCACTTGCTACCTTGCCAAACAGCATCAAGATCTGATTCGTCGTGCTGTTGGCTTATTAGAACAAATGGCGGAAAACAACCGCGAACCTCATCAGGCTGCTTTACTTGGAGATTACATCGATGCTTTCTGCAATACTTACCAAGAACGGATGGAGGAAGAATCGGCAATCTCCACGGATGAACTTACTCACCTGGCTTTAAAACTACTTATTGATTTACTTTTTTACAGCGGACCTGGTGGACATCGCCACCTCTGGCTAGCACTTATAGACCGCTCAACTAAATTTTGAAAAATTCCTGCTTGCATTTCCTGCCATGCCTCTAACAAATTCTGTCATCCGTCGGTACACACCGCCCACTTGCACGCTAGAAGTATTGGCGCAAAGCTCACCTTTATCTCGTTGGGTAGGAAAACCTGTTCTCAAGCAGCTGCATTTTGAGCTACGCTTTGACGATCCGCAATTGCCGCAAGAACAGAGACTTGTCATTCGAGGCGATCGCAACCAACTAGAAGCTTTGTGTACAGCGGTAACAAACTACGTACAGGAATTCCTCCGCATGTCTCCGGAGAAATTCTGGACAACTTTCTCAGGCTCAGAAGAATCAAGCAAAGCATCACAACCCTCACCATCACAACAGCTATTTACCTCTTCTTCAGCAACTGAAACTCTAAACTCTTTTAGTACTCAAATATCGACAACAGAAATACACATCAAACCTAGCAATCACCTGACTCACAAATTATTTCTTGGTTCTTTAGGTTACCAAACATCCACTCCTGTAATTACCCTCAGTCTGCTACAACTGTTTGATTTAGCAACAGCTCTAGATGAATACTCTGCTGATGCCATAGCACTACCAGCTCTCAACCAAAGCAAATCGCCCATTTCCATTCCTGCTTGGGCACCCGCAGCAGCAGTGCTAATATTAGCCGTGGGTTTGATGCCTCTAACTTGGCATTACGCTAACCAACACAGGCAACAACAAAAAATAGCCAAGAAATCTCCACCTGCCCAAGAAAAAGTCGCCATAGAACCTTCACCACTTCTGAATCCCACACCCGCACTCACACCTACTGACCAACTACCATCCCTACCTTTAGGCTCTAGCCTGTCAATACCAGGCTCTACTGTACCTGCTGTTCCCCAAATATATCCAACTAACCTTCCTTCAACTTTCCCATCTTCTTCAGGGAATGCCTATTCCCTTTCCCAAAAAACAGCACAAAATCTTCCCACTTCCCAAAGAAAAACTTCATCACCAACATCCAGCAGTTCACAACCAACTATTCCAAGCAATTTCCCTAAAAATTACAGCAGTACTTCAGCTTCGCCAAGTAAAAAATCATCTCCAACTTCACCCACCACCCCAGTTAACATATCCTCCATATCCCCCAGAACTGTTACAGCTACTCCCACCGTTGCTTCTACACCCAATCCCTTCTATCCTAATCCTGCTGGGTTCCAAACAAATTTGCCAACAAACTCCCCACTCACAACCGACCAAACCTCCAAACTAGTTGAGAGATTGAGAACAAACCGCAATAGCAGCACCACCAAGGTTGCCACTACCAATAGCACTATATTTGACCCAACACAGGTAGCACAAGCAAGAGATTTTTTAAGAAAGCGCTGGCAACCACCTAAGTCCCTAAAAGAAAACCTCGAGTACAGTTTGATTATAGGTGTGGACGGTACTATTGAACGTATCTTTCCTTTAGGAAAGGCTGCAAGGGAATATATAGATCGCACCGGTATGCCTTTAATTGGCGAACCTTTTGTTTCTCCCAGCAAAACCGGAAAAGCTACAATCATCAGAGCTATTTACAGTCCTGATGGTAGGGTACAAACTTTCGCAGAAAAGGATTAATTGTTCGCTCTTGCTTCTGGAGTACTTGCCAAACTTTAGGGGAAAGGATAAAGAAAATATTCTTTTTCCTTTCCCTTTATAAAACCTTTAACAGTTTTTCCGACCTGGGAACATCCTCGCAGCACTGCTAATTACTTTTTTCTTTGCTTAACACTAACCAGAAGAACTCACCCTACTACTTTGATTGTTGACATATTTTTCAGTTTACTTAACCAGTCTTTAACAAAACCTTTTAACTTTAGCTCTGTTTGATGTTGCCACTCAAAAAAAGGAGCAAAACCCAAAGACAATGCTAAAATTCGCAGTCGTAGCAAAGGCGAATCACCCAGTTGTTTTAATAAGGCAACAAGTTCAGCCCGTTCCTGTTGGTTAAAAATAGGAAGAAAACAATAAGCTGAATGTAGAATTGCCAGCTTGCGTCTTTGTTTATCTAATATCTTTGTGTCCCAGCCTCGCCGTTGAAAAGCTGGTAAAAAACTCTCTTCAAAAATCCGAATATACCCTTTTAACTGCAAGTGTTTGCGCTTAGAACGCGTTTTTTTGACATCAGTCCAAATTCGATATTTAGCTAGAACTTCATCTGTATAAACATTTCCATAACCAGCATCTGCAATTCTTACAGATAGGTCATAATCTTCCACATACTCAGGACGATTTTCGTAATATTTTAATTCCTGAAGCACTTTAGACCTGAACATCAAAATATTTGCTGCTACTCTATAACCTGAAACTGCTGCCATTAGCGCTTCATCTGAGTTTTGGAACTCTTTTTTTCTCACAACTCGTGCTATGGAATGTTTTTTTCCCCATTCGTCGATCTGTTGAATAGCAGTATGAGCATAGCCTGCTTCTGGATATTTTTGTAGCAGTAAAACTAGTTTTTCCACATAATCGGGCATTAAAGCATCATCCGAATCCAGACGCACGATAAAATCAGTTTTTGGCTGGCTCAGTAACCAAGTATTGTTGCCAGCAATACCCAAGTTCTTGGGCTGTCGATAGTAATGTACTTGCGGAAATTGCTGACATAACTTCTCCATCACCTGGGGTGTTTCGTCAGTACTGCAATCATCTGAAACCCACACTTCCACATGGGGATAAGTCTGACAACAAGCACTACTAATGGATTCCCTCAAGTATTGAGCTTGATTGTAGGTGGGAATACAAATGGCAACTGAAGGCATTTTTGGCATTGAAGTCATATAAATCGTTTGCTTCTTCTAGAATGAAAGTTTTTGTGATAGTAAAAACTGATTTAATTTAATAATTCAACTAGGTGGAAAATAAAGGTAATGAAATTAATATCTTGGTAAGAATTTATCTACATTTTTCGAGGATAATTTCGGCAATTTTCACACTGCATTACCTACAAGTAGCTAGTTATTTTAAATTTGATTTTATTTCTTAGTTTTATTAGCAGAATATATCACTGAAAATTTGACATTTGACTTGTTTCTAAAGCATTAATTAAACATCCTAAGACAGGTAAATATAAATTACATCCCAGCTAAGGTAATTTAACAATAATTTCATGGTTTTTACATATTAAATATAAAATTTCTGAAAATAAAAAATTATCTAAAAATAAAAAGGCTGGAAAAACCAGCCGTGTATATTATGTTCGTTTTTGCACAAGTTATATTTAATAGCGGGATTTCTTTTGTTTTGATTTTAGCCTTTTACGCCGTCGCTGTGCTGTTGCCACTGCAGCTTCCACCGGATATCCAATTACGGGAATTACCTGATATTTACGTTCTTCTTCTAACCTTTTTATCTCCGTGTAGTCTAGCCAGTGAATACAATCGACCGGACAAGTGTCAATTGCTTCTTGAATCAGCTCCTCTGGATCGCCATCTTGGCGCATCACCCGCGATCGCCCGTAATCAGGCTCGATGTAAAAAGTGTTACGAGCAACAAAGGCACAGTGCTTGCAACCAATACAGGTGACTTCATCGACATACACGCCTTTTTGACGCAGCATGCCCCCTAACTCCGGCTCTAAACCGGATCTATCTGGGGTAGATCGCAAAAAGCCCCCTAACTCCGGCTCTAAACCGGATCGGCTGTCCTGTTGTTTTTCCAGCGACGGCGAAAACTCAGACATTACGCACTCCAGCGTTGTACAACTAGGCGAATCGAACCATCCTCATTTTGCTGTTGTTCGGCAATTTGAAAACCAGCACGAGCAGATTCTTTGACTACTGTGTGGTAAGCATATCGCTGGGTTAGCTGGCGTAAAAAACCTTCTACAGATAAGTTTTGTTGCCAATACTGCAAGTCAGCTACTAATTCGTATTCTTTGCCATTCCATCTAAAGCCTATGTCATAACCATTGTCTTGCTCTATGGCAACCTCGGCAGAATGGGTCTGACCTTGATAGCCACGTACTTCTCTAGGCCCTGGCTTCCAGTTTATACCTAAATCAGTCAGAGCATTTTGCAAAGATTCAAGGTTACGAATCTGGGTTTTGATTTGGCTAAAGTGTGACATGGTGGTTGTAAATCGATGAAACTAAACTTAACGTTTGCAAAATTACCAATCGCTGAAAGTGTTTTGCGTCTTCGCCACTCCAGATTGTTGCACCTTGGCAGCGAAGAATTCTGAGGTTGGCTGTTGGCTGAGCACTTGTCCCAGCTGTGCCTCTATTGCCGCAGTGACTTCAGCACAGGAAGCACCTACAATGCCAGTGACTTTTTCTTGTACCCGACCATCTGGATAAATGATAAATTCTAATGTCTCCATGCTCTTGGCCAACCGCAAATGCTATGCTCAAACTTTACTGTTCTAGTAAAAAGCTAAAGTTGTAGTCTTCAGGAACAGTATTTTTCCCTAGCTACAACATTGTCATTTGTTAACTAATGTTCCATCTCTCAAAATATATATCTCAGAAACTTTACAAAAGTTATTAATTTAATTAGTCAATACATCCATTACATGTAAGTTTCTCTTAACCTGATCTAGAAGTCAAGCTCAAAGGCCAACAACATCTTCCATTGCAAAAGACTGGACAATAAAAAGCTCCTATAGAACAAAAAACGTTGTCAGAGGGAGAAAATAAATTATTGATTGCAAATATTCCTCATTAATATTTCATTCATCCTCTAAAATTAACCGTAAGCTTCAACTGTACCCCATCTAAGCTGCAGCCACAAGCTAGAATTAATCGTTGAGTACGAGAACAAGTTTGATTCCGAACAAAGTCGGCAGCACAATAGTTTCTCTAACACTGGGCTCAGGTAGCTTCGATCTCACTAGACTGATTGACCATGAATGTAGGGCAATTAATGCATTTGACTGATTCTTCAAAACAAATACGCGTAGGAGTATTAGGCTTTGGCGGATTAGGCCAAGCAGCTGCTAAAGTACTTGCTCCCAAAAAAGAGATGGTCCTTGTTGCAGTGGCAGACAAAAAAGGTTACGCCTACTCTCCGCAAGGATTAAATGCTCAAGAATGTATAGCTGCTTACCAATCTCAAGGTTCGGTAGGATACCTAGATGGATTTGGCAATTTAACTAATCGTAGTATAGAGGATTTAATAGAAAGCGGTTATCCAATAGATGGTTTTTTTCTCGCATTGCCAAATCTACCAAATGATTTTATTCCCTCTGTAGCCCAGCAATTTATGAAATCTGGTTGGCGGGGGGTATTGGTAGACGCGATCAAACGTACAAGCGCAGTAGAACAATTATTGACAATGAAAGAGCAAATGCAAACTGCGGGAATTACCTACATGACAGGATGCGGAGCCACACCAGGACTTTTAACCGCAGCTGCTGCACTTGCAGCACAAAGCTACAGCGAAATTCATCGAGTGGAAATTACATTTGGAGTGGGGATTGCCAACTGGGAAGCTTATCGTGCTACTATCCGCGAAGACATTGCTCATATGCCTGGTTACAACACAGAAACTGCTAGAGCAATGAGCGATGCACAAGTAGAAGCACTGCTGGACAAAACTAACGGCGTGTTGACCCTAGAAAATATGGAACATGCTGACGATATCATGCTGGAATTAGCAGGAATTTGTCCGCGCGATCGCGTCATGGTTGGCGGTGTCGTTGATACTCGAAATCCCAAAAAACCTCTCAGTACGAACGTTAAGATTACAGGTCGCACGTTTGAAGGTAAAATTTCCACTCACACCTTCATCCTAGGAGATGAAACTAGTATGGCAGCAAACGTATGCGGCCCCGCCTTTGGCTATCTTAAAGCAGGCATGGGATTACACCAACAGGGTATTTATGGAATATTTACAGCTGCTGAAATTATGCCTCGATTTGTAAGATAGGCTTGTAGTGGGCACTTTATTGCCTAGAAATTTCGGAGCTATAGCCCTGACTACAAACCTTTAAATTTTTTTAGGAAGCTTGTAATGGGCACTTTAGTGCCCAGAAATTTCAGGGCTGAAACTCTGACTACAAATCTTTTTCAGGAATTGAAATTGTAATTCTAATTCTGTTTTCCAGTACTAAAGTTTTCTCCATCAATGCCTGGATTGCTCTCTTTTTTTATAGTCGTTGACGACAAAGATATTGCTAACAATTACATACTCATGTAGCTCGTCATCAAGATAATTAATTTGACTTAAAAAAATTTAATATATTATATGGCTTTATCTCTTTTAGAGCTAAACAATATAGACTGCTATATCTACTAAAAATCTTTAGATTGTAGTTCCTCTTGTTTAGTTATATCTTCATGAAATATCGATTCTAGAGTTAGAATTACAAATGGTAAATTGGCTCCTACCAAACCCCTTTGAATGCGTTGTGGCGTTTCTGGGAAAATTACAAACAAAGGATATACTGTATTAGTTCCCTCACTCAAAATATGCTTGTAGCGGAAAGGCATAAGCCATTCATAGCTTTTGTCTAGCCAAACTTGGGTTTTTCGCCAGCGTTTCAGTAAATGAGAAAAATCTTCATGGGGACGGTGAATAAAAATAATAATTTCAGCTCCGCTTTTGATTTTCCATTCAGGATCGCAAGTCAAAATTGCTAAATCACAAGGTAAACAAACAGCTTCTGCTGGGTTTTTTGTGTCTTGGCACAGGCGAACTATTGGCAGTGGTATAGTGATAATGCTCTCTTCAGGACGACGCAGACTGGGAATTATCTCCAGGTAGGGACGATACTGCTTTAAAAGAGCGATCGCGCTAAGGTTATTACTATACTCTGCTAAACAAGCATCGTAATGATATCTTTGTACAGGCATTATCTTAAATAAGGATGAAGGTGTCAGGAAAGTAAAGGTGAAATATAAAAAATTTCAGCCTCCATCTTTACTTTTAGCCGAGTTTCTCGAAGACTTTAAACATAGGCAAGTACATTGATAACAAAATTGTACCAACCATCCCCCCCAAAACTACAATCATAATTGGCTCCAAAACACTAGTTAGTGCTTTGACCGCTTGCTCTACTTCATCTTCATAGAAATCAGCTATTTTCATCAGCATTGCATCTATTTCTCCTGTTTCTTCGCCAATGCTAATCATCTGAATCGCCATTACAGGAAATACCTTCTCTTTTTGTAGAGCTAGACTAATCATTCCTCCTTGTTGAATTTCTATACGCGCTGCTTCTATAGCATTGGCAACAACTTGATTTCCAGAAGTATCTCGCACAATTTCCAAAGAAGTTAAAATTGGAACACCCGAACGAGTTAAAGCACCAAAAGTGCGGCTAAAGCGAGCCACGGCTGATTTTTGGATTAAATCTCCAAATAAAGGCATTTTCAGGGAAAGACGGTCGATAGTTTCCTTACCTACACGAGTTTGATAGTACTTTTTATATGCAATTCCCGCTGCTATAACAACACCAATGACAACTAAAACCCGCCAACTTCGCAAAATTTCACTGCAAGTCAGCATGAATTGTGTTAAAGCTGGTAACTCAGTCCCCAATTCTTTAAAAATATTGGCAAAGATGGGAATGAGAAAAACCGTCATACCGATAAAAATTGCGATCGCTAAAAAACCCACAGTCAAAGGGTAAGCCATTGCTGATTTAATTTGATTTTGCAAGCGAGCAACATCTTCTAGTAACTTGGATAAGCGATTTAACACTTCATCCAAAACGCCACCAACTTCACCAGCCTGTACCATGCTGACATACAAACCGTCAAAACAATCAGGATGTTTGCGCATTGCGTCTGAAAGACTTACTCCATTTTGGACTTCGCTACTAATTTCCAAAAGAGCTTGTTTAAGTTTCGGGTTTGTACATTGTTCTGATAATACACCCAAGCTTCTGACTATTGCCACTCCTGCATTTACCAAAGCAGCAAATTGACGGGAAAAAACAGCTTTATCTTTGACGGAAACTTTGACAAATGACATCTGAATTTTTTTTAAATCCAGACTTCCGAATCCTTTAGATGTCTTTAAATCTTGGACAATAAAACCTTGTTGTCTCAGATTGGTGCGAGCTTGAGCTAAATTTTCTGCAACTATTGTTTCAGTTCTAGATTTTCCTTGAGAATCGCGGATACGAGCAACGAATGTCGGCATGAATCTAACTCTATTAGTGGACTATTTTTTGATGTAATTTTTGGATTAAATTTTGTTATTTCTTCGTAATTTTTATCCAAAATTTAATGTGCTTTGATAGCAGCACCAACACCCGATGGGACACTAACAGACTGTGGTGCAGAACCAATCAAACGCTGCAATTCATCTGGCTTAGAAGTTTTAGCCATAGCGGCTTCAAATGAAATGATTCCTTGTTTGTACAAATCAGCTAAAACTTTTTCCAAAGTTTGCATTCCTAATTTACCACCTGTTTGAATTGAGGAATAAATTTGGGCTGTTTTTCCTTCACGAATTAAGTTAGAAATAGCAGGAGTAACTATCATAATTTCCTGTGCCATGACCCTTCCAAATTCACCTGGTTTGGGGTTTTTCTTGGGCACTAAAGTTT
The DNA here is from genome assembly GCA_000332255.1 of cyanobacterium PCC 7702. Lineage (GTDB taxonomy): Bacteria > Cyanobacteriota > Cyanobacteriia > Cyanobacteriales > Nostocaceae > Chlorogloeopsis. The sequence goes on from KB235926.1 coordinate 2,872,511, forward strand.
GACTAAATACGGCGACAAGCGAGTTTGATAATTGGACTCGAATCTGAGTTTGTCTGTCTGCAGGAAAAACGTCAATCATTCTGTCAACAGTCTGGGCTGCGGAACTAGTATGCAAAGTTCCAAATACTAAATGCCCAGTTTCAGCAGCAGAAATTGCCAGCGAAATAGTTTCTAAATCTCGCATTTCCCCAATCAGGATAATGTCTGGATCTTCCCGCAAAGCAGCTCTTAAAGCATTGGCAAAACTCTTGGTATCTTCATTCAACTGTCGTTGATGTATGAGGCTTTTAATTGGTTCGTAAACAAACTCAATAGGGTCTTCTATAGTTAAAATGTGTTCTGCTCGCGTGCGGTTAATTAAATCAATGATCGCTGCTAGAGTAGTTGTTTTACCGGAGCCAGTGGGTCCTGTAACTAAAATCAACCCTCTGGGCTTGTCTGCCATTTCTCTGACCACATCAGGTAGACCTAATTTTTCAAAGCTGGGAATTTTAGAACTTAACGCCCGCAAGCAAGCTGCGTAAGTACCGCGTTCTTTGTAGACATTGACCCGAAAACGAGCTAATCCCTTAACGCCATAGGAGCAGTCCAACTCCCAGTTTTGTTCTAGTGTTTTTCTTTGGGAGTTATTTAACATGCTGAAAATTAATCTTTGGCATTGATCGGCAGATAAGGGTTCTTCACCGATAGGAGTGAGTTTACCACTGATGCGAAAATAGGGAGGTAAACCAGCAGATAAGTGCATATCTGAGCCTCCCATTTCAATCATTTGCTCCATCAAATCTTCGATCATCATTTCCATAGTTATGCTCCTTTTGCGAATTGCTACTAGCCACCAACTACTTACTTTTGACTAATCTTGAAATCGAGGTGTTAGACAGTAAGGACAATCCATCCATTCTGGTTGCAATCCAGCATTGCAAGTCCGACAGGTAAGGCTTGTTTTGCGTTTAGCTTTCAGTTCAGCTTCCAGACCTGTATCGGTGAAAGTCACCCGTTCTACTTCTTCGAGAGTGGTTAAACCTTGCCGTACTAAATCCAAGCTGTAGGCCAGTAGGGTTTTCATTCCTTCTTCTACTGCTACCTCTTTGATACGTTCTGTTGGTGCTCCTTCGTTAATGAGGGTTTGCAGTCTTTCAGTAATACGCATAACCTCATAAACGCCACAACGTCCTTTGTAGCCAATACCGTTACAGGTAGAACAAAGATTGCCCTTTGCCTTGGCTTGTTGGAGTTCTTCTCCTGTTAGGGTATTAGCTTTGTAGAAAGTTACTCCCACTTCTTGGGAAGCTGACAAACCGTAGCGTGCCAATTCTTCGACACTGGGAGTATAGGGAATGCGACAATCAGGACACACGCGCCGTACCAAGCGCTGTGCAAGTACGCCGATAAGGGAGCTGGAGATCATAAAAGGTTCTATACCCATTTCTCCCAAACGAGCGATCGCCCCAGGAGCATCGTTGGTATGTAAAGTAGTTAATACTAAGTGACCGGTCAACGCAGCTTCAATTGCTGTTTTTGCAGTTTCTTTATCCCGCGTTTCACCCACCAGAATTACATCCGGATCTTGCCGCAAAAAAGCCCGCAAAGCTGTGGCAAAATCTAGTCCTTTTTCCCGAATTACCTGAACTTGAGTAATTCCTGGCAAACTATATTCAATGGGGTCCTCAACAGTACTGATATTAATTCCAGGGTGATTTTTTTCCGCCAGCGCCGAATACAGAGAAGTTGTTTTACCAGATCCTGTTGGTCCTGTAACCAAGATCAGGCCAAAGGGGCGACTGACCATATCTTTGACAATCTGCAAAGTCTCCGGGTCCGTAATTAGCTTATCCAAGCCCAGTTGGGTTGTAGAATTATCTAAAATGCGCAGACAAACCTTTTCTCCGTAGCGACTGGGTAAAGTGTTGACCCGGAAATCTACCTTGCGTCCCTCAAACAACCGTCGGATACGCCCGTCTTGGGGCAGGCGCCGTTCGGAAATATCCAGGTTAGAAATAATTTTGAAGCGAGCCGTGACTGCAGGAATAATTTTTTTCGGTAGAGGATCGAAAGCTTCGCGCAATACCCCATCTTTGCGAAAGCGAATGCGCAGGCTTTCTTCTTGAGGCTCAACGTGGATGTCAGAAACCTTCTCGTGCAGTGCTTTAGCCAAGATGCGGTTGACCAGATTAATCACAGGCGCATCTTCAGCACCTTTCATTGCTGCTCCCAGATCGGTTTCAGCATCGTCAGGAGCGTCGTCTGTGTTGAGGTTGAGATTTTCCAGATTTTCTAAATCTTGATTGATGTCTGTGTATTTTTCTTGTTCTAGTGCTTTTTGCCGAACTGCTAAATCATCCAGATACTGATTAATTAGCTGCTGGTAGTCTTCCTGGGTAATGACCATGCGTTGCAAAGCCAAACCCTGCGGACGCAAAATGCGATTGAGATCGTCGCAAGCCTCTAGATTATCAGGATCTACCATTGCCACCAAAACAAAGGGCGGGTTTTGGTCTTCATTTTTTGCTAGCGGTATAAGGCGATGACGGCGACAGATATCTATGGGAATTAAAGTTTCAATGAGATTGGCTACAGCCGTATTACCTACAGGACTAACTTCTGGATCTAGCGATTCGACGCCATAAAGGATTTTGAGCTCGAATAATTGCTGTTTTTTGTACTGTCTGAGCAAATCAGGTGATAGTTGTCGCCCTGATATAGATTCGAGTACTTCCGTTAACGGTCTACCAGACTTACGACTTTCCGTTAGCGCCTGTTTCATCTGTTCGCTACTAACAAAGCCAGATTGCACAAGCTTATTGCCAAAGGGTGAAAACTCTGTTCTAGTAGTGAGAGCGGTACTGCGCCGTTGTGGTGACGAATAAGTCATAAATTAGCTACTGTCGCGGAAACCTTTGATTAAAGTATTCCCAAGCTGGAAACGAGAATTTACATTTGTAATTGGTAAAATCAAGTCAAAATTTTTTGATTTGCTTGCAGTTTTTTGTAAGCAAAAAGCCAGGGTTGAGGTGGAAGATGCATTGCAGGCTCAAAAAGTGCGGGCGATCGCTCGCTTGTGGTCTCAAAAATAGAGAATTTGGCACCAATCCTTCCCCAGCAGCGCTTAGTCCCCAATCTCCTGCTATCGTGCACGCTTGTGCTCAGCATTTGTCACAATAGAGGACGGTGACATCACTTCCAGAAAAATGTCAGCAACAAAACTTGCTTGTTGTTTGCCCTTAGCATTAAGCAGCAGAATACCTGACTGCTTTTTGCTCCATAAATTCAACGGCGGCAATAAGCCTGAAAACTGCTGTGTCAAACATCTGGATCGAGTACATAATGATGGACGAAGATAAAAATTTCAACACCACCAGTCAGCCACTTGGTGAAGCAACAGAGGTCAAGCAAGCGATGAATAGTGAATCCCCATCTCCAACTAACGTCAACGAACCTAGCAGCGAAGTAACACAGACAGCAGCCAACGTTTCCGAAGAGGTCGTGACGCCCAATCAAGATAATGGGGTTGCTGCCACTGACACGACTACAATTGACACAACCACTTTAGAACAATTAAACCAACAAATTGAGTCTCTCAAAGCCCAACTAGAAGAACGTAACAATCAATACATGCGGCTAGCGGCAGATTTCGAGAATTACCGCAAACGCGTATTGAAAGAAAAAGAAGACCTTGAAGCACAGGTAAAGCGAAACACGATTACGGAGTTACTGCCAGTAGTCGATAATTTTGAACGGGCACGCTCGCAAATCAAACCTCAAAATGATGGCGAGATGGGAATTCATAAAAGTTATCAAGGTGTTTATAAATTACTGGTAGAGTGTCTCAAGCGCTTGGGTGTATCGCCCATGCGTCCGGAAGGTCAAGCATTCGATCCCAATCTACACGAAGCAGTAATGCGGGAACCTACGGATGAACATCCTGAAGGAACAGTGTTAGAAGAGTTAGTACGCGGATATTACTTGGGCGATCGCGTGCTGCGCCATGCAATGGTAAAAGTGGCTGCTCCAAAGGAGGATACACCAACTCCAGAGGAAAATCAGTCCAGTTCAGCAAACAGTTAAGCTGTCACTGCTAGTCTGTAGCTGACCAAAACTGCCTGCAAAATTCAGGCCAGCATCGCATCCAAAAACGCACAAAAGGTAGTCCGCGAAATCGCAAATTCGAAGTTTGACAGTCATTCCCACTCAAAAGGAGCACTAGCTACCGGAGAGACAGTTTCAGGAAATAAAATTCCACCTAATTACTGCTAGCTGTCCTCCGGAAGCAGTCAAAACTTCAAGGAGCAACTATTCAGTAAAAATATCGATTCACATGGGAAAAGTTATTGGGATCGACTTAGGCACTACCAACAGCTGCGTAGCAATTTTGGAAGGTGGTCAACCAATCGTCATCGCTAACTCCGAAGGCGGACGAACCACTCCTAGTATTGTAGGTTTTGGCAAGAGCGGCGAACGCTTGGTCGGCTCCTTGGCAAAGCGTCAAGCAGTAACTAACGCGGAAAATACGGTCCACAGCATTAAACGATTCATCGGTCGTCGTTGGGACGAAACACAAGCAGAACGCGATCGCGTACCCTATAAGTGTGTAAGAGGACGCGACGACACTGTTGACGTGCAAATTCGCGGGCGCAACTACACACCCCAAGAAATCTCCGCCATGATTCTGCAAAAACTAAAACAAGATGCAGAAAACTTTCTGGGAGAACCAGTCACTCAAGCAGTGATCACCGTACCTGCCTATTTTACAGACGCTCAAAGACAAGCAACTAAAGACGCTGGTACCATTGCTGGACTAGAAGTTCTGCGGATTATTAACGAACCAACAGCTGCAGCTTTAGCCTTTGGCTTGGACAAACAAGACCAAGAACAGACAATTTTGGTATTCGACCTGGGAGGAGGCACTTTCGATGTTTCCATCCTGCAATTAGGAGATGGAGTGTTTGAGGTAAAAGCCACAAGCGGTAACAATCATCTAGGAGGAGATGATTTTGATAACACCATTGTTCGCTGGATGATAGACAGCTTTTGGCAAGAAGAAAAAATCGATCTAGCTGCGGACAAAATGGCTTTACAACGCTTGCGGGAAGCTGCAGAAAAAGCAAAGATTGAACTATCTACCATGCTGAGTACTTCCATTAACTTGCCGTTTATTACCGCCAACGAAGCAGGACCGAAACACTTAGAGATGGAACTCAGCCGTGCCAAATTTGAAGAACTGACAAGTCATTTAATCGAAGCGACCATCGAACCAATGGTCCAGGCCCTCAAAGATGCAGATCTCAAACCACAAGATATCGATCGCATTATTTTGGTTGGTGGTTCTACACGTATTCCCGCGGTTCAAAACGCCCTAATAAAATTTTTTCACGGTAAAACCCCCGATCGCTCTGTTAATCCAGACGAAGCAGTAGCTCTAGGAGCTGCGATTCAAGCTGGAGTACTGGGCGGCGAAGTTGATAATCTTCTGTTGCTAGACGTTACGCCCCTATCACTGGGAATAGAAACTTTAGGAGAAGTTTTCACCAAAATTATTGAACGCAACACCACCATACCCACTAGTAAATCCCAAATTTTTTCTACCGCCGTTGATGGACAAATTTCAGTAGAAATTCACGTTCTCCAAGGTGAACGAGCGATGGCGCGAGATAACAAAAGTTTGGGCAAGTTTCTACTCACAGGAATTCCTCCAGCGCCGCGGGGTGTACCCCAAATTGAAGTTACCTTCGAAATTGACGTCAACGGTATCCTCAAGGTTTCAGCCCAAGACAAAGGTACGGGTAGAGAGCAAAGCATCCGCATTACCAACACCGGTGGCTTAAGTGCTGCTGAAGTCGAAAGAATGCGTCAAGAAGCAGAAATGTATGCTGAAGAAGACAGAAGACGCATGGAACTGGTGGCTCTGAAAAATCAAGCGGATAATTTATTCCACAGTTACGAATCGACACTAAAAAATAACCGCAATCTGATTAGCGAGCAGATCAAAGCCATCACAGATGAAAAACTCGCCCGGTTGCAAGCTGCAATCGCTAACCCCAATACTTCCCTAACAGAACTCAAACAACATCTAGACGAATTTCAGCAAGCTTTGTTTACCATAGGTGCTGAGGTTTACAACCGTGTCAGCCATACAGAGGAAAGTTCTTCTGCGGATGGTTCTTTTGTCACGGAAGTGGTCGACCCATCAAACGGAACGCTCGCACCCCAATTTAATTTTGATTTCGAACAAGAAAATACGCTACAGGCCGATTACGAAGCAATAGACTAGAGTTGCACGTGTTCCCAAACCAGTAGCCATCTTCTGACCAAATACAAAAGTAAATATTCCGTCCCCAGCTTAATCTAAAGCAGGATGAAAAGGTTGAAACAACCAACAAACAAAAAATTTCCCCTTCAGTAAGTTTCAACCTTATTTTTGCCTTGCCAGGAGTGAAAAAATGCAGCTAAATTAGTTGCAGGCAAAAACATGCTTCCACCCCTTGTGGGGGGTTTTCCACACCTAGAAGTGCGGCTAGCTCCTCCATGGAAGATGGAGAGTTTTTCCGTGCTGCGTAGCACAATTGTAAAAGAGACAGCGCTCAGCCAGAGCTTTTATCGTCTTTGATTGATGGTGGTCGTTATCCTGATGGAAAACTTACCTGGAGTGCAACTCGGCTTTGCTAGCTCCAACACCAAAGTTAGTAACGCACCACCGGGCGAAAAAAAGCAGCTGCTGTCGCTAGGTTGCTGGTGATTTTTGTAAAAGGTAAAAGGTAAAATTAATTATTAATAAAATTTAACTGTTGCCTTCTGCCTGCCTGAATTCTCTTTTGTCCGACCCTTAGTTTGTTGTGGACCATTATCCATCCACGGCAAAACAGTCAACAAGCAATCTTTAACAGCCCCAGGGGTCAGCACCTCCAAAACCAGCATCCCGAGTAGGTTTTCCCTCGGAAAGACTGGTGAAAATGTTTTAAAATCACAAAAGGTGACTGGCGTCGGGCGCAAAGTTATTCCTGCATAGCCGCTTTCTACCTTTTAACTTTCACCTTTGCTGTATGGCCCGCGACTACTACGAAATTCTGGGTGTCTCTCGTGACGCCGATAAAGAAGAAATCAAACAAGCCTATCGCCGCTTAGCCCGGAAGTATCACCCAGACGTGAACAAAGAACCGGGTGCTGAGGAGCGTTTTAAGGAAATTAACCGTGCTTATGAGGTACTCTCAGAACCAGAAAGCCGCGCTCGTTACGACCGTTTTGGTCCGGATGGCGTCTCAGGTGCCGGTGTAGGATTCCAAGATATCGGTGATATGGGTGGCTTTGCCGATATCTTTGAAAGCATCTTCAGCGGTTTTGCCGGTGGAATGGGGACGCAAGCACAAAGACGACGTACAGGGCCAGTTAGAGGCGATGACCTGCGGCTGGATCTAAAATTAGATTTTCGGGAAGCAGTATTTGGTGGTGAAAAAGAAATTCGCATCTCCCATTTAGAAACTTGCCAAGTTTGTGGCGGCTCTGGTGCCAAACCAGGAACCAGACCTCGCAGTTGCTCTACCTGTGGCGGTTCCGGCCAAGTCCGTCGCGTCACCAGAACACCTTTTGGTAGTTTTACCCAAGTTTCAACCTGTCCGACTTGCAACGGTGTCGGTACAGTGATTGAAGATAAATGCGACGCTTGTGATGGTAAGGGTGCCAATCAAGTCACTAAGAAACTCAAAATTACCATTCCTGCAGGTGTGGATAACGGTACTCGTTTGCGGATTTCATCAGAGGGAGATGCAGGTCAACGAGGAGGCCCTCCTGGAGACTTGTACGTCTACCTGTTTGTCAATGAAGATCCGGAATTTCAACGAGACGGTATCAATATCCTTTCGGAAATTAAAATTAGCTATTTGCAAGCCATCCTCGGCTCCCGCCTGGAGGTGAATACGGTTGATGGCCCTGTAGAACTACTAATTCCACCCGGTACCCAACCGAATACGGTGATGAAACTAGAAAATCGTGGTGTACCGCGCTTGGGTAACCCGGTAAGCCGAGGTGACCATTTGATTACGGTTTTAGTCGATATCCCAACTAAGATCTCGCCTGAAGAACGAGAACTATTAGAAAAGCTAGCTAAAATTAGAGGAGAACGTACTGGTAAAGGTGGTATAGAAGGTTTTTTGGGTAATTTATTTCACCAACGATGAGTGTATCTTTTCTTTCTACTCCCGATGCTCAACTTGATTTGCGGGGTACTCCTTGCCCGATGAATTTTGTGCGCGCTAAACTGCGCTTGCAGCAAATGCAGCCCGGGAGTTTACTGGAAGTCTGGTTAGACCCAGGTGAACCAATCGAACAAGTTCCAGATAGTTTGACAATGGCAGGCTATAAAGTAGAACAGATTACAGACTGCACAAACTATTTTTCTTTGTTGGTACGTCGCCCTGTAACTGATTGATGACGGTAAAAGCACTAGGAGCTTGCAATCAGCAGTTAGTGGGTACCGTATTAGCCGTACAGGCTAATTACTATAAAGTAAGACTGGATTGGGAAGCACAGCAAAAGTTGTCAAGGGAAACAGAACCAGGGGTAAGGCAGGTTAATTCATCTTCACCTTTGTTATCTTCCTCTTCCCAAACCCCAGTTTTGTTGTGTACTCGCCGCACTCGCCTCAAAAAAATAGGACAGCAGGTAATGGTGGGCGATCGCGTTATAGTAGAGGAACCAGATTGGGCTGGTACCAGAGGTGCGATCGCCCAAGTCCTCCCACGAAAAAACCAATTGGACCGACCGGCGATCGCAAATGTAGACCAAATTTTATTATTATTTGCCGTTGCCGACCCGCCCTTAGAAATCTACCAACTCAGCCGCTTTTTAGTTAAGGGTGAATCTACGGGTTTACACTTAGTATTATCCTTTAATAAAAGTGATTTGATTACAGAACAACAAAAAGTAGAAATTAATGAGCGTATAAGCAGTTGGGGTTATAAACCTATATTTATTAGCGTTAGTGAAAGTATAAATATTGACTATTTAGCCAGTTTTCTGGGGCAGCGAATTACGGTCGTAGCAGGACCCTCCGGAGTTGGTAAATCCAGCCTGCTCAACGCCTTCATTCCCAATCTAAACCTACGAGTGGGAAAAGTTTCTGCCAAGCTTGGTCGCGGTCGCCACACTACCCGCCACGTGGAATTATTCGAGCTACCAAAAGGCGGTTTGCTAGCAGATACCCCCGGATTTAATCAACCCGATTTAAACTGTACTCCCGAAGAGTTAGGAAATTATTTTCCCGAGATCCGAGAAAGACTGGCTATTGCTAGCTGTCGTTTTAGTAATTGTTTGCATCGCAACGAACCAGGCTGTGTAGTACAAGGCAACTGGGAGCGCTATGAACATTATTTGCAGTTTTTAGAAGAAGCGATCGCCCGTCAAACCCAATTACATCAACAAGGCGATCCCGAACCTACCATGAAGCTAAAAACAAGCAAGCAAGGTCAAACTCAATACGAACCAAAACTAGAAACCAAAAAATATCGCCGCCGTTCCCGACGCACTCAATTGCAGGAACTTGAGCAGTGGTATCGGGAAGATGAAGAATAACATCACAGAATCAACACCACAGGTAACTTAGCTGTATTACCCCGTCCCCTGACTGGGGAAGCAGGGTTTTTGACGCTTACTGATTTAAAACATCCTTCTTGTGCTGGGGATTGGTGACGATCGCCGCCACTTGGGAAAGCAGTTCCTCGCCAACTCCCATTTCTTTCAAAGTTATCATTAAATTCTCAACTACGGCATCAAAATGCTCGCTGTTTAAACCCTGCTGCAGTACCAGGGATTTGTGAGCTTCGCGCATGTGGCGACCGCTATACTTATCGGTACCACCCAAAGCATAGGTTAGAAAAGCTTTTTGATGCGTTCGTTGCTTATCCATATCGACATTAGTAAAGAAATGTTTGATGCGGTTATCACTTAAAACACGTTCGTAGAATTTATCAACCGCCAAATCAACTGCTGCTGTACCACCGAGCTTTTGGAATAAAGTTGTCATTGTATTCCTCAGTTAGGACTGGACAAAATTGGTCGAGAAACTAATTAGTTAGAAGTAACAGTTTCGTTTCCCAGCAATTCAGTTGGTTGCGCTGAAGTGGGTTGTTCAAAGATCCCCATCAACGCTCTTGCCACACACCAGACTAGCACTAACGCTCCAATGGAGAAAATTACATCGCCAGGAATGCGTGACCAAACCGTCGCTCGCATCCACAAAGAACTGACAACTTCTGCACTGCGCGCATACCAAGTACCGTGGTTAATGGATTGTACCAGTTGGTAGAAGCCATTGGGAATCAGAGCCAAGATCAGCATAAGTGCTAGTCCGCCGTTAATGCACCAAAAGGAAAAATTCAATTTTCTTTCATCCCAAGCACTATCGGGGGTAATTTCTCGCAGCGAAAATAGCATCAGAGCGATCGCTAAAGAACCGTAGACGCCATAAAGAGCAGAATGGGCATGAATTGGAGTTGTATTCAACCCTTGGGAGTAGTATAAAACGATGGGTGGATTAATCAAAAATCCGAACACTCCAGCACCGATCAAATTCCACCAGCAAGTGGCAATAAAAAACTTTAGTGGCATGCGGTAGAAACCCTGTGCTTGTTGGGACAACTTCAACGACTTTACTACTTCAAAACCAATCAACGTTAACGGTACTACTTCCAATGCAGAAGCGACAGAACCCATTGCTGTAATGAATACAGGCGTTCCTGCAAAGTATAGATGGTGCAGCGTTCCTATGACACCGCTGCCTAAATACAAAATTGTGGTTAGGTAAGTGGCTCGTAGTGCTGAGGAGACTTTGAGAAAGCCCAGCTCGCTACACAAGTAAGCGATCGCCACTGTAGCAAATACTTCAAAAAACCCTTCTACCCATAGATGTACCACCCACCAGCGCCAATATTCTGCTACGCTCAGGTGTGTATGGTTGTTATACATCAAACCGGATGCATAAAACAAGGGAATTGTAATCGCACTGTATAGGAAAAAGTGATTCAATCCTGTTTTGCTGCCTTCTGCTTTCAGCTTGGATTGGAGAGCACGGTACATCAAGCATAGCCAGAAAACCATACTGCCAACTAGCAACAGTTGCCAGAAACGGCCCAGTTCTATGTATTCATAGCCTTGGTGTCCAAACCAGAAACTTTTATTATCTTTTAAATAGCCTTGAATTCCGGCCCGCGATCCCACCAAAGAGCCGACCACAACTGTTCCCAAGCAAGCAACTAAGACGCCATTGCCCCAAGCTTGCCATTTAGGCTCCTGTTTTCCAAAGCGAGGTCCGAAATACAATCCTGCTCCTAGCCAACAGGTAGCAATCCAAAACACTGCTAGTTGCAAGTGCCAAGTGCGGGAGGCAGCATAAGGTAAATATCGCTGTATCGGTATACCATAGAAGCCATCGCCTTCTACCGCATAGTGGGCTGTTACCATTCCCATCACAATTTGCACCAAGAACAAAGTCATTGCTACCCCAAACAACAAAGTGGCTATTTTTTGGCTAGGAGTGGCAAGACGAATTTTCGGGCGGGCAGTAACTATCTGGATTGGTTGTGCGTCTTCTTGAACAAGGTAGATGTAGACAAACACAGCGATCGCTGCAATCAGCACAATCACGGATACAATTGACCAGACTACGAATTGCCCTGGAGGCTGGTTACCGATCAGGTCGTCGTGGGGAAAATTTGCTGTGTAGGAAAAAGGTGCACCGGGACGATTTGCTGCTGCAGCCCAAGCTGTCCAGGCAAAAAAAGCAGTTACGTTGTGAATTTGTTTGCGATCTTTGAACCAGTCTCTGGGGATGGAATGAACCACCGAACCCTTAGACAGTAGGGTTTGGTAATCCTCAAAAACTTTCTGCAAACCCCGAGTTTGTGCTGCGGTGAGCGTTAAGCTCCCCGTATCTGCATCATAACGATTGGGCTTAAATTCTTGCTGCACTCGCATCTGCAAAGCAGCTCGAGTAACTGCTGGGAGGGACTCTAAATCTGCTTGCCTAAAATTCGGATCGCCATTGTACAACACACCTGCTGTTGCTAATCCCCAACGATGGAGTACATCCGCTGTCCAATCAGGAGCTAAATAGCTACCATGTCCCCAAATACTACCAATATGTTGTCCACCCCGGGAAAGATAAATTTCCTGCCCTGATTTGATGTTTTCTTGGGTGAGAATAGTTTCCTGTTGGGGAGACACGATGTTTATTGGAATAGGTGGTGCATTTTTGGAAATTGCTGCTCCAGCCAAAAGCAAAACTGTAAACGCGACAATGCAAACTAGTGCTAACCAAGCTGGAAGGCTGAATTGGCCAGGACTAGATCTGGCCGTTATTACTTGTTCAAAGGTTGGATTTGCCATAACTACAAGCTGTAAATATTTTGTCAAAAGACCTGGAGAAAGTAATATTTGTTGAGGATCTTTTTCTTTGAAATTAAATAAACAAAACCATAAATGCTTTGACTTAAGTCAAACCAACACAGAAAAATTGTTGATTTTTGTAAACTTCAGATGTTTGTAAGATCGCAACGGCAACAAGACTATGACAGATGTATCGGAGCTATCAAAATGGTTGCAGTCGACCCAATTGTTTCGCGGATTAGCCTTGTCACAATTGCTGCTCATTTCTCAAATCGCCCAAAGCAAACAATTTCCCAAGGGAGAATTAATTTTCCGTCAGGATAGTGAAGCCACAGGCTTTTTTGTCGTTAAAACAGGACGAGTGAAAATTTTTAAAGTATCAGTTCATGGCAAAGAGCAAATACTCCATATCTTTGGTGCCAAAGAACACTTTGCCGAAGTTCCAGCCTTGGATGGCAAGCATTTTCCAGCATCTGCTGCTGCTTTAGAACCAACAGAGCTGGTCTTTTTTCCACGCCAAGCATTTTTGAACTTGCTTTACCAACAGCCGGATATTGCCATAAATATGTTAATTACCCTTTCTGCACGCTTGCGACACCTCAACAACCTCATTGAAGAACTCTCATTTAAAGATGTACCCCAACGCTTAGCTACCTACTTATTGCAATTGAGCGAGCGCACAAACAGCAAAAACAACGTCGAATTAGATTTGAGCAAAAGTCAACTAGCTGCAGCTTTAGGAACAATTCCGGCCACCCTTTCCAGAGCGTTTTATCGACTCAGCAGTGACGGAATAGTTGCTGTGAATGGAACGCAGGTGCAGTTATTGGATCGCGATCGCCTGCAAAACCTGAGCCTGGGATTAAAGTTGATTTCCTAGTTTCAACAGCAGCTTTCGCTCCTGCCAAAGATTTAATTGCTGGTGTGGTGTCACAGTCACGAGCAACAATTGCCTAAAGATACGATCCCAGAAAGCCTTAAAATGTTGTTAACTTCTGCCAAATCCCCATCCTTACAACTTATACATACCACCCCGGAATCACTATGGCTATCGGCTACGTTGCGCTAGTACTCCACGCACATTTACCCTTCGTTCGTCATCCAGAAAGTGACTACGTGCTGGAGGAAGAATGGCTTTATGAAGCGATTACTGAAACCTACATTCCTTTACTGCGGGTTTTTGAAGGGCTAAAGCGAGACGGTATCGACTTTAAAATTACCATGAGCATGACACCACCTTTAGTGTCGATGCTCAGAGATCCCCTGCTGCAAGAGCGCTATGATGCTCATTTAGCAAAACTTGAGGAACTTGCAGAACTAGAAGTAGAACACAATGTCCACAACGGCCATATCCGCTATTTAGCCGAACATTATGCTACTGAATTCAACGCTACACGAGAAGTTTGGGAACGCTACAAAGGTGATTTGGTAACGGCTTTTAAAAATTTCCAAGATACAAACAATATCGAAATCATTACCTGCGGTGCTACCCACGGCTACCTACCACTGATGAAAATGTATCCCCAAGCCGTATGGGCTCAGCTAAAGGTCGCCTGCGAGCATTACGAGGAGACTTTTGGTTGTCCGCCCAGGGGGATTTGGTTACCAGAATGCGCCTACTATGAAGGCTTGGAGCGGATGCTAGCAGATGTCGGGCTGCGCTATTTCCTGATAGATGGACATGGTATCTTGTATGCTCGTCCCCGTCCCCGATTTGGTACCTACGCTCCGATTTTTACAGAAACGGGTGTAGCTGCTTTTGGACGCGACCACGAATCTTCCCAACAAGTATGGTCTTCTGAAGTGGGTTATCCCGGCGCTCCGGAATATCGCGAGTTTTACAAGGACTTGGGCTGGGAAGCAGAATACGAGTACATCAAGCCCTACATCATGCCCAACGGTCAGCGGAAGAATACGGGTATTAAATATCATAAAATTACCGGTCGTGGCTTGGGTCTGGGAGAAAAGGCGCTTTACGATCCTTACTGGGCAAGAGAAAAAGCCGCTGAACATGCTAGTAATTTCATGTACAACCGCGAGCGGCAAATTGAACATCTCTACCAAATCATGCAGCGCCCGCCAATTGTAGTATCCCCTTACGATGCCGAATTATTCGGACACTGGTGGTATGAAGGACCTTGGTTTATTGATTATTTATTCCGCAAGTCCTGGTACGACCAACAAACATATCAAATGACCCACCTTGCGGATTACCTGCGAGCAAATCCCACTCAGCAAGTTTGTCGTCCTTCCCAATCAAGTTGGGGTTTTAAGGGTTTCCACGAGTATTGGTTGAACGATACAAATGCGTGGATTTACCCACACTTGCACAAAGCGACCGAACGCATGATTGAGCTTTCTAAGCAAGAACCAGCAGATGAGTTGGAGTGGAGAGCACTCAATCAAGCAGCACGAGAGTTACTTTTGGCACAATCTTCGGACTGGGCTTTTATTATGCGGACGGGAACAATGGTTCCCTATGCAATAAGAAGGACGCGATCGCACCTGATGCGATTTAACAAGCTCTATGAAGACATTAAAATCGGCAAAATTGATAGTGGTTGGCTCGAAAAAGTTGAGCTGATTGATAATATCTTCCCTAATATTAATTATCGCGTCTATCGTCCGCTATAAATAGTATAAATAGCATGAAAATAGGGTGAGTAAAAAAAGCAGCATTACTCACCCTGATTTTTTTTAATAATGAGTCAAGAACAAACAAAATTCGGGTTTTCTAGCTTCCAGCAACTTTTGTTTTCAAGTCTTCCTAAAAAACACCATAACAACAAAACAGCTACTTTTAAGCACATTGCAACTGTTCGCTCAAACGCTGTTCCAATACCTCTAACAAACTATCCACATCCTTACCAACTTGTTCAAAACAAGTCGGAGGTGCTGGTTGCGGTTCAAAATGAATTAACTTGATTTGGTCTTTACCTATGGCGATCATCACAACTTCTACTTCTGGTTGATGGTGATCCACAATTCCCAGTACTTCCTGAAGTCTGTTCTCTACTTTGCAATTTAAGTTTTCTATTGCTTGTTTGGGACAATAAACAAAATGTGGCTGCGGTTGCAAGTCAATACCTATAGTACCCTTGCTATCACCATTTTCTATCCACAAACCCCAAGACAGGGCTGCTAATTCTAACTGATGTGTTTTCACAAATCGATCTAATTGGCGACACCAGTTACCCTCTGGTGATTCCGGTTCGGTAGTAGCAAATATCATATTCACTAGAGAACAAACAACAGTCTTTTCAAACAAGCAGAACCTTTGTTTTTGGATGATGATATTCTACCTGTATTTTGTCACTCAGCATCGCCCCACATGTTGATGGAACTGATAAGCTGATACTGTTTCTCCAAATCCACGACTAAAAATGTTCCTAGCTTGTAGTCAGTACTTAGGTACTCTCTACGAACTATGTGCTTTTAAGAATTGATTTTCTTGCCGTGGTGCTATTGATCCTTGCTGATTTTGGCAGGTAAAATTTTGAAATCCCACGACCTGTGTTTGTTTTGTCTTATGATTGAGATCATCACAATTAATGGGGTAGGTTCCTAGTCCCGTTCTCAAATTGGAAATTTTGCTGCTTTGTCACAGCAATCGTCGCTTCAGTACAAGCTGTTTTTCTGTTTTGACGCTCGCAAAGACTTAAAGATAGGGAAATGTAAAAAAGTACTTAAGAATTTTAAAGTTTTTTATAAAAACGTAACAAAATCAAAATAAAGAAAAACTCTACCTACCCAGTACTAATTCTGGGTAGGAAGGAAGACTATTGCCGAATTGATTTTGCAGAAAACTAATTAGATTTTTATCTAATTAGATGTTAACAAAATATGAAAACAGAACAATTTCGAATCTTGCTACATTTTTTTAAAGCATTAGCAGATGAAAGTCGATTAAAAATATTGAGTTTTCTCGCTAACCAAGAGTGTAGCGTGGAAGAGTTAGCAGTGCTGCTAAAACTTAGGGAGCCAACGATTTCCCATCATTTAGCGAAACTAAAAGAAGTAAATTTAGTGGTAATGCGTCCTGAAGGCAATACCCGCCTTTATCAACTAGATGGTGGAACTTTGCAAAGCGTCACCAGAGATATTTTGACGCCAGAGAATATTGCTTCTTGGGTTGAAGATAAGGATATTGAAGCTTGGGAAAGAAAAATACTGCATACCTATATAGAGGGCGATCGCCTCAAAGAAATACCCTCTAGTCGCAAAAAACGCTTCATCATTCTCAAGTGGTTAGCAAATAAATTTGAGGTAGGACTTCAGTATCCAGAAACATTGGTAGATGAAACTCTCAAGCGCTATTATCCTGATGTTGATAGCATTAAGCAGGAGCTAATTGACTACCAGCTTATGCAGCGAGAAAACGGGATTTATTGGCGTCGTGCACAGGAGGAATGAGAGGATAAGATATCTAACCTCTATTAATTTCATTTTGATATTCATGAGATAGAAATCAAAATAAAAGGGAGAAATGACAACTCTAGTGTGAAAAAATACTTGAGATCGTATACCTAAATTCAAAAATTGCCCGCAGCTGGTATAATTTACTAGGAGATTGCAGCCAAACGGCAAATATCTAGCAGAACTAATGCTACGAACAGCAATCGCTTCCGGAAATTCCACGTTGTGGAAGCAAGTATACCACAGCCAGCTGCAGGCAATTTGAAGCCGCAAGCAGAGATAATGGATGGAAAAGCAGCTTCTTTGGCCTGCTATTTTCCCAAATAAGCTTCCAAAACTTTGGGATGGCACTGAATTTCTTCTGGTGTTCCATCAGCTAAATTTTTACCTTCAGCCATGACCCATACGCGATTGCACAGCGACATAATCACATCCATATTGTGTTCGATAATTAAAAAAGTCATGCCCGCTTTATTCCAGCTGACAATGCGATCGCATATCTCATCAATTAATCTGGGATTAACACCAGCAGCAGGTTCATCCAACAGAATTAACTTCGGGTTAGCCATCAGCGCTCGTCCGATTTCCAGTAGCTTGCGCTGTCCGCCAGAGAGACTACCGGCGTAATCAGTAGCTTTGGAGGCTAAACCAACTGATTCTAAGATCGCCATCGCTCGTTCTCGATGTTGTTTTTCTTCTTTAGCAATCACCAGTGGTTGGAACTGTACTTGCCAAAATTTTTCGCCAGTTTGTTTTTGCGCTGCTAGCAGCATATTGTCCAGTACTGATAAGCGCGAGAGAGCGCGCGCCACTTGAAACGTACGTACTAGTCCTTCCCGAGCAATTTGATGTGGTGGCAAGTGTTGAATTGGCTTACCATCGAAAATGACTCGCCCTTTATCGGGACGGATAAAGTTGGACAAGAGGTTAAATAATGTAGTTTTTCCAGCACCGTTCGGGCCGATCAAACCAGTAATGCTTCCGCAGGTCACTTGAATTTCCGCATCTTGCACTGCTTTGATCCCGCCAAAACTTTTACAAAGTCCGGTTGCAACTAGTAAAGGGGGTGGGGATGAATCGCTATTTACCAAGGGTAAGTTCCTCCTTTTTGCCTAGGATACCTTGAGGACGCCAAATCATCAGTACCATCAAGATCAGTCCTATTACCATGATGCGAAATGCACCCAACTGATCGGAGGAAAGGTTGGTAAAAATTCTCGGTAAGAATTCGCGAGTCAGGGTGTCGTAAGCAAAGTAAATTACTGCTCCCAGGATAGTACCGACGTTGTTTCCAGAGCCTCCCAAAATTACCATAGTCCACGCATCAAATGTTAACTGTGGTTGAAAATTATCAGGGTAAATAGCACTGAGTTGCCATGCGAACAAAGCGCCAGCAATACCAGCGATCGCCCCACCCAACATAAAAGATTGCAATTTATACCAAAAGACATTTTTACCCAGAGCTTTGGGAACCTCTTCATCTTCGCGAATTGCTTTTAGCACTCGTCCCCAAGGCGATCGTACCAACACCTCCAGTCGCCAGAACACAAAGGCCAAAACTAACAGTGACAATAACATCAAACCTGCCTTGGGTTCATAATCGTACAGAGCTATTATTCCGGAAATATAAATTGCTGCTGCTAGTAACCCCAGTAAACCTCCTCCCAACAAACGCAAGATAAAATCTGGCTTTTTACGTACCTGTTTGGGCGAATCAACTAACTTTGAGGTACCCTTGGAACGAATCCAACGCCATAGCCAATAAAAAGTAATAACAGCAAGTAAAGTTAACAACCCGATCATGACTAACTTTAGCAATAAATTGGGTTGCAAATTGGCTAGTGGTATGGGATAGCTTTGTATGCCAAAAGCTCCAGATATCCATGTGTTACCGACAGGTAAATCCTGGTTATTAACTATGAGGCGAATTAATTCGCCAACGCCGATAGTGACAATTGCTAGGTAATCTTCTCGCAAACGCAAAGTTACAAAGCCAATTACCAAACCCAGCAAAGCTGCTAAAATTGCTCCTATCAGTGCTGCCAGCAGCAGGGGAACTCCTTTTAAACTTAACAACACAGTCGTGTAAGCTCCCAATGTCATAAACGCCACATGACCAAAGTTAATTAGACCTGTAAAACCCCACTGCAAATTCAGTCCCAAGCTAAACAAAGCAAAAATTGATGTCGAAAGTGCTAAAAAAACTAGATATTGAACCATAAGAATTTAGTCATTAATTAGTGATTTCTAGTTGGTGGACTTGGCGCAGACTTCCTTGAGCGTTTTGCAGCTAGGAAGGAACTAGTAGTTGATATTTGGCGATTAGTTATTTGGTTAGGCTTTTGTTTTAGCCTTGCAGCCCAGTCGTTAATCAAAGCTTATTTTATGGGAAAACTAAGTTTTGAGCGTACTTGGCGGATAGTATTTATGAATTTGCTGCGATTGAGAATTCATCATTTAATCGAGCATTTAGCCGATGAAGAACTGGAGGTTGTTTGGGACAGTATTTATAAGTTACATTGTGATTTTTATATGCTAGAAGCCATACGGGAAGTCAAGCGCTCCCAGCAACCGTGGGATACCCTTACCCACGAAGAAGCAACCCAATTGTTAATAGCTAATAGCTGATTGTTAAAATCTGCCGTTAGCGATTAACCATATAATTATTTGAACTATACACATGGAAGTGCGCTATGCACGGTCTTTTTTAACAGACCTTAGAAATTTAGAATCAGCTGCCTACCAGCGAGTTTATCACTTTGTTTTCGTAGAATTTCTAGAAAAGGGCTTACTGCATTATTTACCCCAAATGCGCCAAATCGATAATGAAGGTATTTTTTATCGCTTGACTCTCGATAATTACTTAATCGGTATAGAACAAAGAGGTGGAATTGTGAAATTTCTGCGCGTCATACCCATGCCAGATGTTTAGAGCGAGCAGCAAGTCTACACTAAAAAACTATATAAGAGGAAAAGGTATGGCTCAAACCTTGACTTAAACTGGTTTTTGAGAAGCACTTTAGTTGAGATTTCCCTATGGACGCAACGGCACTTTGGCAACGATACCAGGAATGGCTATATTTCCATGAAGGATTGGGATTTTATCTGGACGTAAGCCGGATGCGATTTGACGATACCTTTGTCAAAAAATTGCAGCCAAAGTTTGAGAAGGCTTTTGCGGATATGGCGGAACTGGAAAAGGGAGCGATCGCTAACCCCGACGAAAATCGTATGGTCGGACATTATTGGCTGCGCAATCCCGATCTTGCTCCCACTCCGGAACTGACACAAGAAATTGTTAGCACCATAGAGCAAATAGAAATATTTGCAGAAAAGATCCACACAGGTGCCATTCATCCTCCCAAAGCACCCCGTTTTACCGATATTATCTCTATTGGTATTGGTGGTTCTGCTCTTGGTCCGGAATTTGTTGCCCAAGCTTTAGCCCCAGATTTTCCACCCTTAGCAATTCACTTTATTGACAACACCGATCCTGCTGGATTCGATCGTGTTTTAACTCAGGTGCGAAATCGCCTCGCCAGCACTTTGGTGTTGGTAATTTCCAAATCTGGAAGTACCCCAGAACCGCGCAATGGCATGCTCGAAGTCAAAAAAGCTTACACGGGACAAAACTTGGACTTTGCTAATTACGCGATCGCAATTACCATGCCTGATAGCAATCTGGACAAGGTTGCTAAATCAGAAGGATGGCTAGCAAGGTTTCCCATGTTTGATTGGGTAGGCGGACGCACCTCGGAAATGTCTGCTGTCGGACTTGTACCAGCAGCTTTGCAAGGAATTAATATCCGCGAAATGCTCGAGGGTGCTAAACAAATGGATGACGCTACCCGCGTACCCGAACTGAAAAATAACCCAGCAGCCTTACTAGCTTTGTCTTGGTATTACGCTGGTAACGGTCGGGGTGAAAAAGATATGGTTATTCTACCTTACAAAGATAGTCTACTCCTATTTAGCCGTTACTTACAACAACTAGTAATGGAATCTTTAGGCAAAGAAAAAGACCTGGACGGCAATATTGTTCATCAAGGCATCGCCGTATACGGCAACAAAGGCTCTACCGATCAACACGCATACGTCCAACAATTGCGTGAAGGTGTGCCAAATTTCTTTGCTACGTTTATTGAAGTTCTAGAAGACCGCAAGGGTTCATCTTTTGAAATCGAACCAGGAATTACCTCGGGCGATTATCTTTCCGGTTTTTTGCAAGGAACGCGACAAGCACTGTACGAAAATCATCGCGATTCTATTACAGTCACTATTCCTCAAGTTAGTCCGCGCACGGTAGGAGCATTAATAGCTTTGTACGAACGCGCTGTGGGCTTATATGCCAGTTTAATCAATGTTAACGCTTACCACCAACCGGGTGTAGAAGCTGGCAAAAAAGCCGCCGCTGCCATACTTGAATTGCAAAAGAAAGTGGTAGAAGTCCTGCAAACAACAAAAACACCACTGAGTTTGGAAGAAATTGCCCAAAAAGCAGGCGCCAGCGAGCAAATTGAATGCATTTACACGATCGTACGCCACCTGTACGCTAATCAACGCGGTGTAGTATTGCAAGGCAATCTCGGTCAACCTAGCAACCTGAAAGTTTCTATCCCTTAAAAGACTTAGCAGCCACAGTTGCCACTCACTAGCAATATTTGTACCAAGTTAATAATATTTATAATTGAGCATCTGAAGTTGAAGGTCAAGCCTCAATTTTTAGGATGCTTTTTTCAAATGCTACCAGACAGCAAGATACATATTTTAAGATTTCTTACTATAGATGGAATTTTACAACTTAGAGTATGGCAGGACATAGTAAATGGGCAAATATTAAACGTCAAAAGGCTGTAGTAGACGCAAAAAAGGGTAAGACATTTACTCAACTTTCACGTGCAATCATCGTTGCTGCCAGAAATGGTATCCCGGATCCGGCTGGAAATTTTCAACTACGCACAGCGATAGAAAAGGCGAAAGCAGCTGGTATACCCAATGAAAATATTGAAAGAGCGATCGCTAAAGGTGCTGGTACTTTGGAAAGCAATGCTTCTCAACTGGAAGCAATTCGTTACGAAGGTTACGGTCCCGGAGGAGTTGCGATCTTAATTGAAGCTCTCACAGATAACCGCAACCGTACTGCTGCGGAGTTACGTACTGCCTTTGGTAAAAATGGTGGTAATCTTGGTGAAACAGGATGTGTCAGCTGGATGTTTGACCAAAAAGGCGTCTGTACCGTCGAAAATGTAGAAGATGAAGAGCAGCTTTTAGAAGCATCCCTAGAAGGTGGTGCTGAATCCTATGAAATCACACCCGAAAAAACCGCTGAGGTGTTCACAACTGTCACAAATTTAGAAAACCTCACCCGGGTTCTTAAAGAAAAAGGCTTTCAAGTAACGGATGCAGAATGGCGCTGGATTCCCAACAATAGTGTGGAAGTCTCCGATCCCCAACAAGCACGATCGCTCCTCAAGCTCATTGAGACTCTAGAAGACTTAGATGATGTACAAAATGTCACCACTAATTTTGAAATGTCAGAACAACTAATGACTGCAAGCATGACATAATCATTAATTAGGTCTTAAATCTTCAATTAGCTCTATTGTCAGTAGTGAGCGATTTATCGCTTTCAACTACAGGGCTAAAGCCCTAACTGCGAACTTTTTGAAAGCTAGGTATCAGAACTGAATTTAGAGAAATTTCAGACTTGTCAAAAAATACCAATTAGTCTCGCCTGGTCTTAGCGGGGCTTTTTCTTCATAATCACATTTTGTTTTTTCGAGGAGGAAGAAAATTTTTAACTATAAGTCAGATAGACAAAAATTTTGCAATTTAGTAAAGCTTTTAGCTAAAAATTAAGGACGTTCAAGGAAACAAACTGCAAAATATAAAGAAAGAATAGAAATAATAAATAATCAACTCTTTTTTGTGTTTCATATCAAGAAATTTGGGATTTGCCAATTTGTAGACTTCTTAAAATTACTTAACGGATGAGGACATCTTATCTGAGTCAGTAGTAGAGTCCTTGGCAATTAAAATAGGGTTAGTCTTTACCTTTCTCAATTCCAAGTTACTATAACTTTTTTATTAAAAAAATACATAACATTTCCATAGAAATAACACAAAAAATACACAACTAATTTAGATAATTAAAACTGTCGATATATAGACAGCATAAACAAATATGAACAAAATTACAAAAGCTATACTTGTAACTTTATTGCTTGCTGCTCCTACTACTATTGCCACATCTGTATTGCCAGTGAATTCTGCTGATGCTGCCACAACAAAATTGGCTCAACGTGCTCCAGGGAAAGTAACTCCCAAGTATTCTCATAAAAAGCATCATTATCATCATTATCGCAAACACCACTATCGTAGAACTCATCACTAAAACAAAAGCTAAAAAGTTGCGTATTGGTCTTCAAGCTACTTCATCGCATTTAGCCCTGCTATGAAAAATGGCGGGGTTTTCTGTTTATGGTCTACTCTAGAAAATGTAGCCAGATGGAATAATTTGGACTATGAAATTCCAACAGCTAGCCTTAATTGCTGCAACTGCTGTGTTCATGCTTGGCGCACCAGCTGTTGCAGTTGAATATCAAGGAAAAAATATTGATGGTAAAAAGCTACCTGGCAAAGCTTACTATTACCCTACAGGCGGAGTTTACGACGTTCAAGTTAGCTTCAAACGCGATCTAGCTACAATCTACTTTAAAGGTGGTACTCGCACAACTATACGGTTAAAACAGCAAGTTATAACTAATCCTGATAATATTCAAGCCTTTGGAAAACTGGGGTATATTCCAGTCACTAGGGTATTTAGTATCGGTTTCAATTATGACAATAACATTGAAAATAATGTGCAATTGAATTTTTCGCCTTTGGAAGGTTCGTGGAGAATTAGCTTGAACGAAAAAGCTCTGAATAATCTTATAGATCAGAATAATTCTCGATAGGCTTTATTTATGCTGTTTTTCCATTGAGACTTAAAAAATAACCTCCCCTAATGGAGGAGGTGCTTGTCTTTAAGAATAAAATGATTCTGGAGATGTCAAACTTGGGCGATCGCCAAAGACGTTACTGCTAAAATGGCACCGATAAGGTAGAAAGCAGCAACAACCTGCAATTCTGTCCAGCCAGAAAGTTCCAAATGGTGATGTAAGGGAGCCATTTTGAACAGGCGCTTTCCTTTTCCATCCGGCCCTTTAGTAGCTTTATAATAGCTGACCTGAGCCATTACGGAAACAGCTTCTACAAAGAAAATTCCGCTAAGAATAAACAATGCCACCAGCGTGTTTGTGAGCAATCCTACTGCGGCTAAAGCACCTCCTAGCGCCAAGGAACCGGTATCTCCCATAAAAACTCGCGCTGGATTGCGATTGTGGACTAAAAAACCCAAACAACTTCCACTAACAGCAGCGCAGAAAACCATTAGTTCTGGTGAAGTTGGACCCACAAGCGCTCCCAGTGACAGTAGGGCGATCGCTACCGTTCCTCCTGCTAAACCATCAATACCATCTGTTAAATTAGTAGCGTTACTTTCCGCCACCAGTACAAAACCAGCAAGCGGCCAGAAAAACAAACCCAAAGGTAGAGATAAACCCAAGGGCAAAGCTATATTAGTAATATTGGAAGGCTGATTGAACATCAACCAAAGACAAAACAAACTTGCAAAAGCAATTTGGAGAGCCAGTTTCATCTGAGGGGAAATACCCTTGTTGGATCTGCGACGCAAAATTTGCCAGTCATCTAGCCAACCAATAAAGGCATAACTTAGCGTCAATCCACAAACAGCAAGCACCTGTGCAGAAAAATTTGATAGTACGCAAGCTACTACCACCGCCACAGGGATAAAGAATATACCTCCCATAGTTGGTGTACCTGCTTTTTTTAAGTGGGCTTGCGGACCATCTTCACGAATCACCTGTCCCGCTTTTAGTGCTTGCAGCATCGGTATTACCAAGTAACCCATGACTGCGGATATGACACCACAGCACAATAATGGTAGGGTCAGCGAATGGATTTGCCAAGGTAGGCGATGCGCCATTCCATCTAAAATAACCGCTGCGACACTCAATCCCGTACCTAGTATAAATACCAGGCCAATGCCAGAAATGTTTAGCCCCCGATCCGAAGACAATTTAGCGTCCACGATATGCTTCCCTCACTCCACACTTGTACAAATGGACAATTGGGATTTTAGTTAAAATAGCTATTCTCCAGTTACCACCGATTATTCTTCTTCTGGAAGAATATCGTCATCTTCATCAAAGTCGTAATCGTCAATTCCGTCATCGCCACCGAGGAATTCAGAAATTTCCTCTTCGCTCTCGTCAGCGAAATCCGGTTCTTGGGAATCGCGTGCTATAAGACGACCAGTTGCTTGTAACCAATCTAAGAGCGAGGGCTCTTGCTTTAATGGTATGACAGCAGCACGTTGGTTGCGGGGTTGTTCCCGTAATGGATTATGATTATTCAGCATATTTGACGAAGACAACAAGCGGTTTTGTATTTAGACATTAAGAGTCTATCACTGGATATTCGCTCATAGCAGAAATAGTTGTTAATGACTACAATTAATTTCTCGAGCAGTCCGACAGGAATTATTCAATTTTCCAAGAAAAATAGCAAAAATTGATATTTACATATTTTTTAGTACCGCAGCGTCAATCAAATGGCAACGTCTCCCTCATTGTTTAATGAAAATAATACTGTTTGAGGTCACAGTCGATGCTCGCAAAAACAGCTCTTTTAGAGGCAATAGCAGGCAAAAATCGTGGCATTTTAGCAACTGAATTGGATAAACAAGCTATTTTAATTGCGATCGCTACGTTGGAAGACCTTAACCCAACGCCACGTCCGGTGGAAGCTAGCAATTTACTAGATGGCAACTGGCGACTGCTTTATACCACCAGTAGGGCTCTTTTGAATCTCGACCGCTTTCCTTTATACAGGCTGGGAGAAATTTACCAGTATATTCGCGTACAAACTCAAAGCGTGTATAACATAGCCGAGCTTTACGGACTGCCTTTTTTGGAAGGTTTAGTCAGTGTAGCTGCCAAATTTGAGCCAGTTTCCGGTCGCCGCGTGCAGGTAAAATTTGAGCGTTCAATAATTGGCTTCCAGCGTTTAATCGGCTATAAGTCTCCTTATAATTTTATCCAACAAATCGAAGCTGGTCAAAAATTTACTGCCATTGATTTTCCTCTTCAAAGCAGGGAACAACAAGGTTGGTTGGATATTACCTACTTAGATCGGGATTTGCGAATTGGCAGGGGTAACGAGGGAAGCGTGTTTGTTTTAGCAAAAGCATAGTAAAGGAGCGTGACTGGAAATAAAACATTAGTAATGCGTCGAGGCTATTTCATCCATTGGGACTTTGTCAAGGAGGATTTTAGCCATTCCAAAAAATAATGGCTGGTTGGTAGTGGGTAAATTGCTATCAACAGTCATACCGTGTTCTGGAGAATCGGCAAGCGCCATCTAGCTTAGTCAAATAACTTAACAAACTATCTGGAAATAACCTTGAAGTTGTAGAGTGAAATCAATTAGCCTTGCACATTGGCAATTGATAATAAAAAAGGAAAGACCCATGGTTCAACGCGGTTCTAAAGTACGTATTCTCCGACCAGAGTCCTACTGGTTCCAAGATATAGGTACAGTAGCATCGATCGAACAAGGCGGTACCATCAGATATCCCGTCATTGTCCGATTTGATAAAGTCAATTACGCCGGTGTCAACACCAATAACTTTGCCGAATATGAGCTAGTTGAAGTGGAAGCACCAAAAGCAAAACCGAAAAAATAAAAAACACTTGCCTGTTTTCAAGTCCCAGTACTTCCAAGACCAAACCGCAGCTAGCTGCAAAACAAATCAAACAGTTCGCTAGCTAGCTAGGAAGCAACCAAGTTTGAAAGCAGGCTTTAGTAACTAAAAACTTCAATAAACACCTACCATGGTCAACTGCGGGAGTAAAAGGTAGCGGGTATAGAGTCAAAACTTTTATCCACTACTTTTTACTCCCCATCTCGCATCTACCACTACAAGAAAGTACTTGCAAAACAAATCCAAATGCCTGAATTGCCTGAAGTGGAAACAGTCCGACGCGGGCTAAATCAATTCACCTGCCATCAAAAAATCGTAGGCGCGGACGTACTGTTGCATCGCACGATCGCCTATCCGCACGCAGTAAATGATTTTGTTACCGGTATTCAAGGAAAAGCGATCGCAACTTGGCACCGTCGCGGTAAATATCTACTTGCCGAACTTGTTTCCCCAGTTTCCCACCCCAATACTTTCAAAAGCTTCCTTGTGGTTCACCTGCGCATGACCGGTCAACTACTGTGGCTGCACCGACAAAAACCTTTACACAAGCATGCACGAGTCAGACTGTTCTTTGACAACGAACAGGAATTGCGCTTTGTGGACCAACGCACCTTTGGTCAGATGTGGTGGGTCCCCCCTTCCTCAGCACCCGCAACCATTGTTGCTGGTTTGGCAAAATTAGCAGCAGATCCTTTTTCACAAGAGTTTACAGTCGATTATCTAGCCCAGAAATTACAAACAAGTCGCCGTCCGATTAAAACTGCCCTACTAGATCAATCTGTAGTGGCAGGATTAGGTAATATCTATGCCGATGAAGCTTTATTTTTAAGTGGCATACAACCAGCAACACCGTGTACGCATTTGCAGCGACAGCAAATAGAACGATTGCAAAAAGCAATTGTGGAAGTTTTGACCACCGGTATTGAAGCTGGGGGAACAACTTTTAGTAATTTCCTCAACGTTAAGGGAATTAATGGAAATTATGGCGGTATGGCATGGGTTTATAACCGGGCCGGAAAAACTTGTCGTGTTTGCGGCCATACCATCGAGCGCATTAGACTTGCTGGACGTTCTAGTCATTTTTGTACCCAGTGCCAGCAATGAGAAATTCAAAGTAAAAAAATAGCAGTGATTAAGAGCACTAGATAATCTCTTACTTACTGAGGACTATCCCCCTCAGGTGCAAGTTAAAATTTCTGTATAAAAGCAATTGATGTCCTCAAGAGGAAAATTCATGCCTGTAAAAAAAGGAGACATGGTTCGCGTCAACCGCCAAAAACTGGAAAACAGCTTGGAAGCTAAAGCCAGTGATAGTCGCTTTCCTTCCTATTTGTTTGACAGTCCAGGCGAAGTTGTGGATATCAAAGGTGACTATGCCTTCGTTAAGTTTGGGCTAGTACCAACACCCAACATTTGGTTGCGTTTGGATCAACTCGAAGAATTTAAGTAAAGTTTCAGAGTCTAGATTATGTATCACTCCCCTTCCTCTTCTATTTTGTGTCATTCGCCCCGCGTTACCGTTATTGGCGCTGGTAGAGTTGGCAGTACCCTAGCCCAACGCATTGCCGAGAAAAATTTAGCAGATGTAGTTTTGCTAGATATTGTTGAGGGAATACCCCAAGGACTGGCGCTAGATTTAATGGAGGCAAGAGGACTGGAATTACATCACCGTAAAATCATTGGTACCAATAACTATGCCGATACGACTGGTTCGGAAATTGTGGTAATTACGGCAGGTTTTCCCCGCAAACCAGGTATGAGTCGAGACGATCTGCTGCGCACAAATGCCAAGATTGTCGTGGAAGCAGCCAAGAAAGCGATCGCTCACTCCCCTGATGCCATATTCATTGTCGTTACCAATCCTTTGGATGTCATGACTTATTTGGCTTGGCAGGCCACTGGACTTCCACGGGCTCGAATTATGGGTATGGCAGGTGTGTTAGACTCAGCACGCTTTGAGACTTTTATCGCCATGGAGCTGGGAGTTTTACCCGGCGACGTCAAAGCAATGGTTATGGGTAGCCACGGCGATCTAATGGTTCCCTTACCCAGGTACGCCACTGTTAACGGCATTCCAATTACACAATTGCTGGATGCAGCTACAATTGAACGCTTGATAGAACGCACGCGCAACGGTGGAGCAGAAATTGTAGAACTGATGCACACAGGTGGTGCCTTTTTTGCGCCAGCTTCGGCTACTTGCGTGATGGTGGAATCGATTTTGCTGAACCAGTCGCGTTTGTTACCAGTAGCAGCCTATCTCCAGGGTGAATACGGTTTGAATGACGTTTTTATTGGCGTTCCTTGTCGATTGGGATGCGGTGGAATTGCAGAGGTGTTGGAATTAAGTCTCACCGAAGAAGAAACACAGGCGCTTCATCTTTCCGCCGAATCCGTGCGCAGAAATATAGACAAAGCTCAGGAAATACTCACTAATGTTAGCAAATAAATTTAAATTTTAATTGGTGCTAAGGAAAAATATACGAAAGGCGTGCAAGTTAGCAGTTTTCTACAAGATAGGGAAAAGCGATCGCGGGATACTGTCAACTGCACCGCCCTTTAGCTATTTGTCCTTTGTACTAATTAACGGTGGTCTTCATCCGCCGGGTCGCCGTAGGGGTCTTCACTTGCAGGGCGAAGGTTTTCATATTGCTGTTCGTCCGCCGGGTCGCCGTAGGGGTCTTCACTTGCAGG
>KB235926.1:2906350-2917058 GCA_000332255.1 cyanobacterium PCC 7702
AGTTGTGTATCTTCTTTTACTTGATATTGAACGACTAACTACCCTTGCACGTAGTTGTGGTTTTGACATTTATATTTCCAGGTGCAAGATGTGAGAAGGTGTATTTTTAGCAACTGCTCCAGCAATGGCTGATACTGCAAACTCGATTTTGGTTGCGGATTTGGGCGCTCGGGTTCAACAGAAAGTCAGCGAAGATACTGGAAGAACCAAAAGTTTTATCCAAAAAACCGCACAGCAAGTAAAAAAAACTGCAAATAAAAACACTGAACGAGTTAAGCAAGCTACAGACGACGATGACAATTTTCTTGAGCGCAGAGCGAAAAGAGATAGGAATATAGTTGAGAAAAGAGCAAAAGAAGATGCAACCCGGACTCAAAAAGCAGTAGACACTACAAAAAACGCGATCGAACGCACAGTAGAAAACATTAAAGACACCTTTAGCAAGTAGATTGTAGTTTCAACAGTCAGTTCAAATTGTACTGACAAACAATTGTGATTCTACTGCCAGATTTAATAAAGCGGACGGTAGAAAGTCAAAGCTCCTTGTCTGCCGTCGCTTATAATGTTTGTTTGAATGCGCGCTCTGCTGCCAAAATAATTCCTTTGTAATTGATGTAGGTCTAGATAGGAGCTTGTTCTAACGACCTGAAAGTTAAAAGATTCTTATTCTCTTTAAAATTTATCCCTATCTTCATCATATTTACTATTATCTTTTCATCAAGAGCCTTAACAAAAAACAGTAGCCAGAAAATTCTATGAGCACTATGCTGTCTAGCCTTTTGTAGTTGGATTTTTTTTACTTGTAGTGAAAAGTTAATGTCTTTCTAAACTAATTTTAACATCATCAAAAATTCCAGCGATCGCTATCTGTGTCTGTGCAAAGATAAAGCCTTGTTAGAGAATTCTCTTGTTGTCCATTATTACTTTTCACAAACAGCGATAAATAGCTGACTATGAACAAATTCTCTACTTTCTGCAACATTTAAAATCATTAATATCCCAAGAATACAATCATAGCCGACTTCACCGAATCGTCGTTTTTAAACTAAAACTAAAATCCCAAAGCTTAGAACTAACTATATGTAATACAAAAAAGACATAAAAAAGCTCCTCAATAGTAGAGGAGTTTATTGCTCGTTATTTAATTATCTCTGTCATAGCTGCGAAAGCCTGATTCAGATAAAATTGATTATTGCTTGCTACCTTCATGGATTTATCGTGACTGCCTAAATGAGCATACACACATAGTAAAAGATCGGGATCTATAATTGGTAATTCGTTACTAATCACATACCTATTTCTTGTGACTAATATCACAGATCGCTCTTGATAAAAGATAATGGGAGGTTGCATGCAGTAACGATTGTAGGGGCTGTATACACCATACTCGCCACCATATAGACCATACGGATTACGGATGCTATACAATCCATATGTACTGCCATAATCCCCATAAGGATTACTGATGGAATGTGAATTATATTTGTCACTTGATAACAGCCCTAGAAATTGACCATCTCCTGCTATCAGATAAGCTTTACTATCCAGGTTTGCCAAAAATTCTAATATTGACATAAGCTTTTAAATTCCAAATCTTTTTTTACTTTGACACTATAGTATTGAAAATAACTTCTGTAAGAATGAGGAAATTTCAATGAAGTTTTTGTAATTTTCTTAGCTTCAACTGTAAACGAATAAACTTAAAATTTACATTTGTCATATGAGTATTTATCTAATCTTTAAAATCTCTAGTAAAAATTTCGCTATTGTTGCTGATGTAACTATCGATTCGAGGAGAATAGAATCAGAAAAATAAGAATTTAGAGGAATTAAACGATGTCTAAAGCTATAAAACCAAAAGCCCCAAGACAACCTAAAACTTTGAAAAAATCTACAGGTATGTATATGCCTAAAATAAAACCAATCAAACTAGTTATGGGATATATGAAAAAAAATGGAAATTTCGTTTCTCCTTACCTGAAGGGAGGAATCAAGTTCTAAACTTTGTTGATTTTTCTAGGCGCGATCGCATCTTTATTCTCGACAAGAAGTTAGCGGTATGAGACACAAAGTACACAAAATTAACAAATCAAAGAAAATTACCCCTTAATATACTCATCATTTCAATCGTAGGTACTGTATCCAATTGCTTCATCATCAGAGAAGCGATCGCGCTTTTTACTTCCAGTTATAGTTTTTACTTAAAAACTTCTTGTACCAAAAATTTGCCCAAAGTCAGTAATTATTAAGCGTTGTAATTGAATGACAAGCTCTCTGTATAGAACAAGTAGAGTGAGTAATTATGATTTTTGATTCGGTTCACCGATAAGTACGGGAGAGCCAACAGGTTGTTGAGGAGATGGGAAAGGTTCTTGGGTAACTACTAACTTGGCTTGTTGTAAGCTACAATCTTTGCTGGGAATAACAAGACTGCCTAAGACTTTGCCTTTCAAATTAGCATTAAATTGTGCACAAGCAATTTTTTTTCCATCTATAACTGCCCAAAGACGATAAATTTGATTTTCGGGTAGGCGAGAAAGATTTTCCAAAGCAACGACTAATTTTCCTTGATTGGGGAGGAAGATGATGCTTCCGGAAGCTTTAGAAGTGTTTACTGCTTTAAGAGTAACTAATCGAGAATTAGGTTGTTGTAAAGCGGTAAGAATCTGTTGTTGGGAAGTTAGCTGAGAGTGGGTACGTTGCAATTCCTGGCGTAAACGATAGTTATCAATTGCTAATATCAAAATTACTATAGCGGCAACAAGTTTGCCCCAAGGTATTGAAAATCGTTTTTTGGAAGGAATGGTTTGTTGGTCGCTTTGAACAGCTGCTAATATTTGAGAACGAAGTTTAGTCGGTGGTTGTACTGGAGGAAGCTCGTAGGCAATTAATGCCATTACTTCTTGCATGCGAACGACTTCTTTGAGAAGTTCTGGGTTTTGAGCGATGAGTTGTTTTAATTGCTCTGTTTCTTCTGGGTCGAGCTCTCCAAGTACATAACCTGCTATTAATTGTTCTTGGTTTTGAGAAGAAAAGGAATCAGTCATGACATCATTACTAAAATGAATGCTAATTAATCCAATCTTGCAAAATCTTTTTTAATTTGATTAAGCCTTGTCTTGCTCGTGTTTTGACTGTACCTAGAGGTGTTTGCAAGCGTTCGGCAATTTCTGTTTGGCTTAGCCCTTCATAGTAAGCCATTGTTAATACTTGACGTTGCTCTTGTGGTAGTTGAGCAAGGGCCTGGCGAACTTTTTGAGAACGCTCTTCTATCGAGGCTTTTTCAAAGGGATTTTGAGCAGAAGATTGATTAGACACGTGTTGCCACCAGCGATCTAAAAATTTCAAATTTGCATTGCGAGAACGAAGTTTGTCGATCGCTCGCGAACGCGTTAAAGTGACCAAAAAGCTACTGAATGAACCGCGGGCTGGATCGTAGTTCGGATTGTGCCATATTCTCAAAAAAACTTCTTGGGTTAGGTCTTCTGCTGCGGAAGTGTCTTTTAATATCTTTAAAGCCAAGCTGTACACTAAATTGGCATAGCGATCGTAGAGTGTTGTTAATGCAGAGGTATCTTTGGTGGCGACAGCTTGAAATAACTCTGTGTCGCTTAATAAGCGCAAGTTAGACTTTTCACTTGTGGAATCGCTATCCATTTTACTCAGTTAGATAGAAGCATAGGCAATTTTTTCATGAGGCAAAGTTTAACTCGTATTCATCAAAAATAATACGACTTACATTGCCATTTAGATGTCTGGATTAAGTGCAATCCAAATTAACTAATAGCTCGTATTTAAGTAAGGTACAGGTCTATGTATGTATTTGACAAGGAAAATTTATGAGCAGTAACGAAAAAACCCAAATACTTTCTCCTCAGAGGCGTAAGTTAATACAGCTTGGGGTATTGACGGGAGTTACTAGTGCATTTACCTGGGTAACAGCTACTCGTGCAGATGCTCGTAGTCGCCAAAATTTCAAAAATGACATCCAGCTTTTTAACAATATTGCCGTATTGGAGCAAAAGGCAGTAAATACCTACAAGGCTGCTGCAGAAAATAAACTTTTAACTACAAAAGAATTCTTGGATGTTGCCCTGCAATTTGCAGCAGATCACGATCAACATCGTGCAAGGGTACAAGATGTAATAGTCAAAGAGTTTAAAGGTTCCCTTGTCGATACCTCTAATGTTGGTACTTTTCCCATTCCTCGCAAGGTTCTCACTGGTGGTGAAGCTGAAGTAATTAGATATGCTTTGACTTTGGAAGTTATAGCTTCTAAGGCTTATCTAGAAAATATTCAAAAAAAGCTTACAACTCGAGAAGCTATTAATGTCGCAGCTACTATTATGCCCATTGAGGCTTCACATGCAGCGGTTTTCCGCTCTGTGTTGTTAGTACTTCTCAAACAAAAGGGCTTACCGGGTGATGATAAGCTTGTACCTTATCCTTTTCTCGATCGACAGCCCACACCACCTTTACCACAAGCTTAAAGTTTGATCTCTAACTATATACAGCAGATAAGCAGATGGCTCAAGTTTCTATTCTCTGCCTTCTGCTGTCTGTGTTTTTTGAAGTCATAATTTGGTTCATCAGTTTTGGGAATGCGATCGCACTGCTTGTAAATGCACTAGTCGGCGACTAGCTGTAGAGTGTTTCCTTCCAGTCGCAAATGAAGTTGGCCCCGCTGCTAAATCAATAAGTTATTTAATTGACATCGATCTACCCCAACGGCACGGAGTCATGCTAGGCTTAAGTATCAAAATCTACATTTTTTATTTGCGATTGGCAATCTCTATTTTATGTCTAGGTTAGTCTTTGCAACGTTAATGGCAACGATCTTGCTTGCTTCTTTTGTCAGGCATTCTAGCCCCACATTCGCTGGTACTTGTGCTTCTAAGTGCGGCCCGCGTCCCCTTCAGTTTCGACCCGGACAATACCTGCGAATAGAAGTATTAAATAATACATATAATAAAGTAAAAATACAGAAGCCCTACAGCACTGGTGCTATTACTCTACAACCCGGACAGAGGTTGCGGCTAGAGGAAGGAGATGGTACAGAGCCGAATATCTCGCTTTTATTTTGGAATGAAGCTGGATTGCCGCTGAAGGCGACTGTTTCCAAGGCGGATTTTGGTACTTTGCGAGTGGAGCTTCGTCCTACTTGGTATGCTCCCGGCGATCGCGCGATTTATATTCTAGATGATGGTAGGGTAGATGTATTGTGAAAATTTCAAAAGGTCTTGTGCCTGCTGTAGTTATAAGTTTATATGTTTATTAATTCAGGAATTTTTGTGTAGTGGCAACTGTCTTGGTGTCCTAATTTCTACTTGTAATTCTAACTGTGCTAGACCAAACTTCCATTGCAGCAGCGAAAAATTTGCGGCGCTTACCGAACCAGCGTTGGCAGATTCATCCACAAAAAATAGAATTAGCACAACGTTTGAGCGAGGCAACAAATTTATCACCTTTAATTACTCAACTACTAATTAATCGGGGTATTGATAACGCCATCGCATCTCAAGCTTTTTTAGATCCAGAATCTGTAAAATTACCTTCACCACTAGAAGAGTTTCCAGATTTGGCGACCAGCTTGGAATTATTGCAAGATTGTATAATTAACCAACAAACAATTGCCATCTGTGGAGACTACGATGCGGATGGGATGACTAGTACAGCTTTACTATTGCGTTGTCTGCGGTGGCTGGGTGCAAAAGTAGATTACGCCATTCCCAGTCGAATGCACGAAGGTTATGGCATTAACAAACGCATTGTGGAAGAATTCTACAAAGAAGGCGTGAGTCTGGTTCTAACTGTTGATAATGGTATAGCTGCAGTGGAACCGATCGCCACGGCCAGAGAACTAGGTTTAAAGGTGATTGTCACCGATCACCACGACATTCCTGCAACTTTACCTCCAGCTAACGCCATTCTCAATCCCAAGTTACTTCCAGAATCTTCACTTTATCGCGGTATCGCAGGTGTTGGTGTTGCCTATATTCTCGCGGTGTCTTTGTTAGAAAAATTAGGTCAAGGCAACAGCGACAAAATTGAATCAATGCTGGAATTATTTACTTTGGGAACTATTGCTGATTTGGCTGCGATGAGCGGGGTAAATCGTCGCTGGGTAAAACGCGGTTTGCAGCAATTACCCCAATCGAAATTACCAGGAGTACAGGCATTAATTCAAGTATCGGGAACACAGTCCTCTTCTGAAGCGATAGCGCTTGCCGCACCAACGGTAAAATCGTTAAAGCCAGAGGATATTGGCTTTCGTTTGGGACCCCGCATTAATGCAGTTGGTAGAATAGGCGATCCTCAAATAGTGATTGAACTGCTGACTACAGATGATACAGAGACAGCACTAGCATGCGCCCAGGAGTGCGAGCTTGTGAATTTACGGCGTCAACAGATGTGCGAGCTTGTTGAACAAGAAGCGATCGCTTTGGTGGAAACAAAATACGCAGCATCTTTAGCTCGAGACCGTGTTTTGATTCTAGTTCAACCAAATTGGCACCACGGCGTAATTGGAATTGTCGCCTCTCGCTTGGTGGAACGTTACGGCGTACCGGTGTTTATCGGTACCTACGAATCAGAGGACTGCATTCGCGGTTCAGCGCGAGGAATACCAGAATTTCACGTATTTGCGGCTTTGGAATACTGTCAAGATCTACTGATTAAATTTGGCGGACACAAAGCTGCGGGTGGATTTTCTTTACCAGCAGCAAATTTAGCTGTGTGGCGATCGCGTTTGGTAGAATTTGCTAACCAATGTCTAGAACTTGAGCATCTCAAACCGCTACTTCAAATTGACGTGCTCGCAAACTTCGATCAAATCGACCGAAAACTGTATCAACAACTACATGTCTTGGAACCCTGCGGTATCGACAATCCCGATGCGGTTTTTTGGACTCCTAATGTTCAGGTTATCGAACAGCAAATTGTTGGTAAAGGACATTTGAAATTAACTGTTGCTCAAACTATCAACCAGCAGCAATTTCGGATGAAAGCGATCGCTTGGCGTTGGCGTGACTATTTTCCTTTACCACAACGAATAGATATTGCCTATAAATTGCGAGAAAACTATTTTCATGACAACGCTTTTGTGGAATTGGAGTTACTTGGTGCAAGAGCTGCAAATCCATTGCAATCATGGATAACTTGTGGTGTTAGCCCTATCAAAACTAGTTTTGAATACAACCAACGCCAATACTTTTGTGGTATTTATCAAAATGGTTCTCTGCTAGAGTTAAGAATTAAAAATCCTGAAGGCAAAGTTTTGGCTGTTGAGCAAGGACAAATTACAGGCTTGTTGGGAAATAACCGTGAAGATGCACGCAGGATTGACGTGACGCAACCACAATATAGCAGTATTATTCAAGCTGCGCTCGCGGCTTTGCGCAAGTCAGCAGAAAACTGCTGATGAAATAGCACATCGATGTGTATCAAAGCTTTTGTTTATCAATAAAAACCGCTAGCATAGTTATAAAGGTCAAACGCCAAAGGCACGGACTTTTCAAAAGTAGTTAAATTTAATTTTTTGTTTGCTCGTTGAAACATCAAAAATCCAAAAGTCAAAATCTTTCTCCCCGCCAATTAGCTTTTATTGCTTTGCGAGACGTTCACAAAGGAGCTTATGCAGATGTGGCTTTGGAGCGAGTCCTGCAAAAGGTAAATTTTTCCGCAGGTGAATCTTCCGAACAATTGCGGCGCGATCGCCGCTTGGTTACAGAGTTAGTTTATGGCTGTACAAGAAGGTTGCGCACGCTTGACACCCTCATTGACCAATTGGCTAAAAAAAAATCTCACCAGCAACCAAAGGACCTGCGCACCATTATTCACTTGGGTTTGTACCAACTGCGCTATCAAGAAAAAATACCTGCTAGCGCTGCTGTGGATACTACGGTGCAATTAGCTAAGGAAAACGGTTTCGCAGGATTGGCTGGTTTTGTTAACGGTCTGCTGCGACAATATCTGCGTTTAGCACAAACATCGGCGGATCCCTTACAGCTTCCAGAAGATCCAGTAGAACGATTGAGTATTTTACACAGTTTTCCCAATTGGATTGTTCAAGTTTGGATCGACCAGTTTGGTGTCGCAGAAACGGAGAAACTGTGTTTGTGGATGAACCAAACTCCTGCACTGGATTTGCGAGTTAATCCGCTGCGTGCTTCTATTCAACAGGTGCAATCTGCTTTACAATCTGCTGGTTTTACTGGAGAGCGCCTTTGTCATCTTCCCCAAGCTTTACGATTGCTCGAGCGTCCAGGTTTGGTTGAAAATTTACCCGGTTACAGCGAGGGTTGGTGGAGCGTGCAAGATGGCAGTGCTCAACTTGTCAGCCATTTTCTTGCTCCACAACCAGGAGAAGTTATCATTGATGCTTGTGCTGCACCGGGAGGGAAAACTACTCATATTGCTGAGTTAATGGGAGATCGGGGAAAAATCTGGGCCTGCGATAAGCCATCCGCCACGCCTGGCGATCGCAGTTCTTCCCGTTTGCAAAAGCTTCAAGAAAATATTCGCCGCTTGCACCTCAAATCTATTGAAATTTGTACGGGCGATAGCCGCAACTTGCCTTATTTTCGCAACTGTGCCGACCGCGTTTTGCTGGATGCACCTTGCTCTGGCTTGGGAACTTTACACCGTCATGCCGATGCTCGCTGGCGACAAACGCCAGAAAATATTCCAAAATTATCAATGCTGCAAAAAGAACTCATATCACATACATCTACTTTTGTCAAGAGTGGAGGTGTATTAGTTTATGCCACTTGCACGTTGCATCCGGCGGAAAATGAAAGCGTAATTCAGTCATTTTTAGCTGCAAATCCGAGTTGGGAAATTGAACCTCCTAGCGTAGATTCACCTTTTTGCCAATATTCCACACCGCAAGGATGGCTCAAGATATTACCGCAGCGAGACGACATGGACGGCTTTTTTATCGTTCGCTTAAGAAAAACCAAGCATTGAGGGTGAATACGGTTGGGGATTGTAAGATTTCACAAGGGGGGCATATCAACCAAAGGAGGCTGTGATGTCGATTAATAATGATATCAAAAGCTTGATCAGAATTCTGATCGGAGCAGCTTGGATAGATGGCAGAATTCAACCAGAAGAAAGGCAATACCTGCGCCAGCTTGCTCAAGAAAAGGGTGTAGCCAGCGATCCGGAGATCAAACCTTGGCTGTACGAATTGGTACCCGTACAACCGCAGCAATGTTACGAATGGGTGAAGGAATATCTGGGCGATCGCCCCAGCAGCGAAGAATGCCAAAATTTGATTCAAGCTATTAGTGGTTTAATCTACAGCGACGGTGAAGTAGCAACAGAAGAAGCTAGACTGCTGATGAAATTACAACAATTGTCCGAATCCGAGCGTTCAACCCAAGTCGGTTTCAACGATCTGCTCAAACAAATTCAAAAGCTTTACCGTCGTTGGGTTGAAATTCAAAATTAATTAAGCAAGTACATCTACATTCAAAGTCGTACCTGCCTAGATGTTTGGGGTGTTTTGGAGAAGCGGCATACTGCAGAGGATGCAAAAAATTATCCCCTTTGGTGACACCACCCAGGGTAAAACCCCAAGACTGCTCGTTACTTTGGTTCGCCTATACCTGGAGTTTCTTCTTTCTCAATCTTGGGCACAAAACTGGGACGCTCTTTGTCTTCCCAACCTACAGGACGCTTAGAATTGTACCAAGCAATAGAACCAATGGTGACTGCGGCAATAAAACCAATCACGTAAACAGCTGTAAAAGCCCACGGGAAATGAGGTTCGTTAATCCCTTGTGCAGCTGCTTCCATCAATATAGTCATGAGAGTATATCCTCCTCGGTTAAGTAACACTACCTATGTTAAGAACATATAGAAAGAGCATACCCCTCGCATCCTCCACAAGTCGTATGGAACAGATGAAGTTTTTCTTTTTATTCTTGTAGGAAAATTTCTGTTTTTGTTTTCTACTGCGATGAAGTTGGTCTTAATCTTTCTCGCCAGGAAGGTTGGCTAGAAGAGGATGTCTGCTGTTGTGAAGGTGTGGAAGAAGTTGATTGAACTTTTGCAGATCGTCTTCGCATGCTGCCTGACGCCAAAGATTCACTCCTATAACTTGCTGCAGATTCCGAACGTCGGTATCGGCGTCGGTAACTTCTACCAGCACCAGAAAAGTCATCTTGTTGATAGTAGCGCCGCCTACGTCTGGAACGAGTTTGGTTTTGTTGTTCATCTTGCTGTTGATAACTTTGTCTGCGAAAATAGAAGTTTTTAGAATTTTCTTCGTCTGCAGTTTTATCTTCCCAAGTAGGAGAACTGTAGATAATTTTTTTCGGTTTCACGGGTTTGGCTTTGATACTGCCTTTGCGACCTTCTAGTTTTGGCCTGGGCGGAAACTTTTCTACTGCCATTCCTTAGACTTNTCCGAAATATTAACTTAGGAAAAGAAAAATGGTAAAACGTTAAATTGAGTGTCTNCTGTTTTTCCCAGCTAACTATGGTTTTTGATTATATCGAGAAATATCCACACCGAACAAAACAAATTTTAGGGATTAGTTACGAACAGCTACAATCACTATTAAATTGCGCCCGAAAACGACACCAAGATATCAAAGCTAAACAGTCAAGCCAGAAAATTAGAATTAATGCACCTGGAGGAGGTCGTCCAACCAAGTTGTCAATGAATGAGCAAGTATGTTTGTGCTTGTTTTATTTAAGA
>KB235926.1:2918152-2992284 GCA_000332255.1 cyanobacterium PCC 7702
CTATCTCAAACCTTCATAACTGCGTTTTTGCAAAAATATCAAAGTTTTGCCTCAAAGCTTTGAACACGCTGGCTTTGGAGTTTTCGGACAGGTCTCTTTGACTGCTTTTTCCATAAATTCGTGCCAAGTATAGGCTGCAGTGCTACTGCTACCCCAAGTTTTGCTGTTGTCATCGTTACCCAGCCATACACCTGCAACTAATTGAGGTATGTAGCCGATAAACCACAAATCGCGAGCATCGTCGGTAGTACCTGTTTTGCCAGCAACAGGTCTGTCACTCAATTGCGCAGCAGTTCCAGTACCTGCATTAACTACATTGCGCAGCATCCAAGTCACGATCGCGGCTGTTTCGGCATCCAAAGCTCGCTTCGGTCTGAAATCAGCTGACCAAATTACCTTTCCCTGACGGTTGAGAATGCGGCTAATACCGTGTGGTTCTACGTGCAATCCTTGGGTGGCGAAGGAACCGTAAGCACTAGTTAACTCTAGCAGGTTGACTTCGTTTGAACCTAAAGCTAGGGAATAAAAGGGTTTGAGTTCTGATTTAATTCCCATGTCGCGGGCAAGTTTGATGGTAGGTTCAAATCCCACATCTATCAAGACTTTGACGGCAATAATATTGATAGACTTTGTCAGAGCATCGATCATGTTCATCGAACCGTGAAATTTCTTGCTGAAATTTTTTGGTTCGTAGCCGTCTACAATCAGAGGCCCGTCTACATAGTTGCTATAAGGATTTTTGCCAGCAGCGATAGCAGCTGCGTAAACAAATCCCTTAAATGTCGAACCTGGCTGTCGTTGTGCTTGAGTGACGCGATTAAATTTATTTTTGTCAAAGTCTTTTCCCCCCACCATAACTTTAATTTCACCGTTGCGGGGGTCTATAGCTACTAAAGCTGCTTGTTTAAAATTTTCCCAGCGCCCCTGATAGCGTAAAGTTTTATCAACTGCCTTTTCTGCTGTTTTTTGCCAAGTTGGATTTAATGTTGTTTCTACTGTTAAACCACCTGCATTTAATACCTGAGGAGAAATATATTTAGGCAATTCTTGCTGAATGTAGCTGATAAAGTAAGGTGCTTCTACTTGCCAGCGTTTGGGTGGACTGGGTTTGGTGGTTAACTGTTCAGCCATGGCTGCTTGTTTTTCTGCGGCGGTGATATATCCATCTTCAAACATCCGCTGCAAGACGAGATTTCGCCGCTGCTTGGCTGCTTCCGGGTTAGTTTGGGGCGAAAAACGATTGGGAGCTGGAGGTAAACCGGCTATGGTTGCCA
Organism: cyanobacterium PCC 7702; assembly: GCA_000332255.1. GTDB lineage: Bacteria > Cyanobacteriota > Cyanobacteriia > Cyanobacteriales > Nostocaceae > Chlorogloeopsis. The sequence continues at coordinate 2,919,427 of KB235926.1, forward strand.
TCTCTCCCAAAGTTAAGTCCTTTACTGATTTACTAAAGTACACCTGTGCCGCATCTGCAACACCGTAAGCTCCAGAACCCAGATAAACAAGATTGAGATAGCGCTCTAAAATCTCGTTTTTGCTCAACCGCTGTTCCATTTTTTGTGCCAGGCGCGCTTCTTTGAGCTTTCGCCACATTGTCCGTTCTTGTTTAAGAAATAGAATTCGCGCCAGCTGCTGCGTGATAGTACTACCGCCTTCCACTACGTTTTGCGAGCGCACGTTATTCAAAACTGCTCTGATAATTCCTTGCGTATCGACGCCGTGGTGGTGGTAAAACCTTCTATCTTCCGAAGCAATAAAAGCTTTTTGCAGTTTATCTGGTATTTCATCCAGCTTTAATTGCTCTCTGGTCGCCTCTCCTTGTTGTTGCAAAATTGTGCCGTCTGCTGCTTTGATAGTCAGTGTTTGTTCCCGAACAACGGCATTTAGTTCTGTTTTATCCGGCAACGTGCGGTCTATTGACCACACACCATAGCCGACAGCAGCAACTCCACCGCTGATAGCTAAGCTAGCCCAAAATCCATATCGACGATATAGCGGTTTTTTTTGATGGGTAAGTCCTTCTTTTTCTGATTTCTGGGGTGATTTGTTAGAAATGCTTTCGGATGTGTCTTGAGTGTTTCTCGACCTAATCGTTCTTTCTTTCAACCAGGAGGTAAACTTTACCACGTCAGTGCCTCGCTTTTAGCAGTTTTAACCTTGCTTGTTAAAAATTTTTCTCACTTAGCAGCCAGGTTTGTGTTATTATTTAAACTTGTAGATCTTCACTAAGGGCTTTTTTTGATTCTTTCAGTAAATTTCTTTAAAATCAATATAAAATTCCTAAATCAAGTTGTATATCGGAGATAGCAAACTATTGAATGTATATGCAAGGCAAACAGCCCATCTTCAAGCCACAGAAAACAAAGCAAACCCAGAGAAAGGGATAGACAGTGCTGTTGCTCTTGGTAGCAATCTCGGTGATTCTCGCGCTCTTTTAGAAGCAGCAGTAGAAGCCCTGGCTCAGACACCAGGAATTATTTTGAAAGCCAAATCTAGCTGGTACAAAACTAAAGCTGTAGGACCACCCCAACCAGATTATTTGAATGGTTGTGTGATACTTCAAGTTAACATGGTACCACAGTTATTACTAGAAACTTTGCTAGAAATTGAAAAAAAATTTGGACGCGTACGCCAAAAACGGTGGGAAGCACGGTTGTTAGATTTGGATTTGTTGTTATATGATGACTTAATTGTGAATACCCCCAACCTTCAAATTCCTCATCCTCGAATGCGGGAGCGAGCTTTTGTATTGGTTCCTCTAGCAGAAATAGCTCCAGATTGGGTCGAACCAATTTCCAAACGCAGTATTAAACAGTTGGTGAAAGAGGTAGACTGTTGTGAGGTAAGTCTTTATGGCTGATATTTGATTTTGCCCGACCTTAAGCACAGAACAATAGCTCAAATTGTTTTGTGTTTGTTTTCACCAAAAAACTTGATTATGCCATTAGGTAGAGAATTACCCCAACTGCTACGACAACGCTTATATTATAAAGGACGCAAGTTTGATTTTGAAGTGAATCGCTTGCGCTTGCCCAATCAGGCTGAAGGAGACTGGGAGTGTATTCGTCACCCGGGAGGTGCTTTAGCAGTACCCATAACATTAGAGGGGAAACTGATACTCATACGTCAGTACCGTTTTTCGGTTGGGGGACGAGTGCTGGAATTTCCCGCCGGAACCGTGGAAGCAAATGAAGATCCTTTGCAAACCATTCAACGCGAAATTGAGGAAGAAACTGGTTACCGTGCTCACAAATGGAAAAAACTGGGAGAATTGATTGTTGCTCCTGGTTATTCTGATGAAATTATTCATGCTTACTTAGCACAAGATCTAGAAAAGCTACAAAGTCCTCCTGGAAAAGAAGAAGACGAGGATATCGAACCAGTTTTATTCTCTCTAGAAGAATTAGAAAATGCTATTTCGCAAGGAGAGGTAGTAGATAGCAAATCTATTTCCAGTTTTTTTCTAGCTCGTCAATACATTATTAGTGCCACACAAACTTCATAAATAAATAGAAAAAGTAGAAAAAGACTGCTTCTTTGGAAGATTGTTATTTGCATCGGTCTATTTAACAGTGCGAGTGTGCTATACTGAACCACAGAGCCAAACCATAAAAGGTAGCTAACTCTCCTTTTTTGAGACTAAGACCGCTCAGGCAACAAGGAGGTGATGCCCATGGTAGATAGTAGTAAACCCATGGGTCATCAGGTTGCTGAATATCGGCTGTGTGCCGGAGCTGTTCTCTAACGGCAGACTGCAAGTCTAGTTAAGGCTAGGTGACTCGAAGCAGAAAAAGTTTGGAGTTCCTTCCGGCAGTCAGATAGCAATCTGAAGACCCGCTAGACCGCTCTTACCTAGATAACTTAATCTAAAGTAAGAGCGGATAGTTATTTGTGAGACCTTGACTAAAAGGGAACTAAATAGGAAAAATAGCGTCAGCTTGCTGAGTGAGCGTTCAAAAGCTCGCCGCTACAGAACAGGAATTATTTTTGGTAGAAATTTTCAAAAGCTAAAATTCTTACTTTAGGCTCTGGAGGTAGATGGCTTTTCCTTATCTCAACGCATAGCTGTTTTGGAAGTAAGGATGTACTGATTATGGCACAGTTGCTGACTCAGGAAGAAATTCAAAAACAACTTAGCGATCTTGCTGGTTGGACAAAAGAAGGTTCGAAGTTGGAGTGCACTCGGAAATTTAAAGATTTTGTGCAAGCAGTGGAGTTTGTCAACAAACTTGTGGAACCAGCAGAAGCAGCGGGACATCACCCTGATATAGAGATTTCTTATAACAAAGTCAAAATCTCTTTGACAACGCATGATGCGGGTGGTCTGACCCAGAAAGACTTTGATTTGGCAAAGGTAATTTCCCAGATTAGCTAGTAATTAACTTGTGCAAGCTCCAAGTATCAATTTTGGGGAATTTGCAAACGGAGAAAACAAGAAGTTTGCTTGCGATCGCTAACTCAGCAGAAAGTTATTTATCATCTTCCGTGTGACAGTTGTGTTTGCGAACGCCTGTGGGTTGCTATCTCAAGGAGATGTTTTATAATGACAAACTATAAAGATGTGTTTTTGCATAAGTTAATTAGATAAAACTTTTACCCCAACTTAATCAATTGTTAGCTTAGCAAAAACTAAAATTAGCTTTAGAAGGGCTAATATGCCTCGTCCACAGGTTTCAACAAGAAGTCGGATTTTCAACAATAGTTGCAGCAAATCTTATTTACCCATGAAGACAAGGTGTGAGGAGAAGAGAATGAGGAGATCTAGTATCTTGTGGAAATCTTTGGTGGTCAGTCCAGCAATTTTAGGAGCAACGTTGTTGGTATCAGCAACGGCGATCGCGGCTCCAAACAGTACCACCTCGGAAACAGTCCCCACAAAATGGTCATCTGCTGAGAAAAATACTTCTGCACAGACTCAATTTACAGCTGTGTCGGAGATTGCCAAGCAGCCAAAGATTGTGGCTGATGCAGCGCAGTCCCAGCAGACTGATATCCTGCAACAAGTAAGCCAATACAGCAATTCAGGAAAAGGAAATTCTCAGTCCCAAGTTACCTCGGTTTCACAATTTTCTGACGTTCAGCCGACGGATTGGGCATTTCAAGCATTGCAGTCCTTAGTTGAACGTTATGGCTGTATAGCTGGTTATCCAAACGGTACCTTCCGTGGTAACCGAGCTTTGACTCGTTATGAATTTGCAGCAGGTTTAAATGCTTGTTTGGATCGAGTCAATGAATTGATAGCAACAGCAACAGCTGACTTGGTGACAAAAGAAGACTTGGCAACTTTACAACGGTTGCAAGAAGAATTTTCCGCAGAACTTGCTACCCTGCGTGGTCGGGTAGATGCGTTAGAAGCACGGACTGCAGAGCTGGAAGCACACCAATTCTCAACCACCACCAAACTGTTTGGGGAAGCAATCTTTGCTCTGAGCGATGCTTTTGGCGACACTGCTGGGAAGAGAAATAATACCGTATTCCAAGACAGGATACGTTTAGATTTACAAACCAGTTTCACGGGCAGAGATGTTTTACACACCCGTTTATCGACTGGTAATGCCAATAGATTTGATATAGGTACAACAACAGTAGGTGGCGTACCTTCGGGAGAAGGTCTGCAAACCTTTAACATTAGTGGTAATGCATCTAACAACAATGGTGTTAATCTAGACTGGTTGTCATATTATTTCCCAGTAGGTGATGCGGCTCGGGTTTATATTGCAGCTACCGGCGGCATTTGGAGTGACGTTGCTTCTACCGTTAACCCGTACTTTGAAGATTATGACGGTGGTAACGGTGCTTTGTCTACTTTTGCTTCTGAAAACCCCATTTTCCGGATTGGTGGTGGTGCTGGTGCGGCGATAAACTTTGGCTTTGGCAACAAGCGTACCTTCTTGCTACCTAGCTCAGTGACGATTGGTTACCTGGGGTCTGAACCAAACAATCCTGGTTTAGGTTCGGGTATCTTCAACGGTAACTACGCAGCTTTAGGACAGTTAAACTTTAATTTAGGCGATCGCATTGCATTAGCTGCGACCTATGTCCACGGCTATCACGGTGCAGGTAGTGCTTTGTTTGATGCAGGCGGGACCCTAGGTGCAAATGTTCCCGTAGTAGGTACCTCGCAAGCTAATGCTTTGGGTTTAAACACTACAACAGGCGATCGCAGTCCATCTTCCAGTAACTCCTACGGCTTATCAGCTGCCTTTAGACCAAGTGACAAATTATCTATCAGTGGCTTTGTTTCCTACCATAATGTGAAAGGCTTTGGTTCTAACGATGATTATGAAGCTTGGAGTTACGGAGCAGGAGTTGCCTTCCCCGACCTAGGAAAGAAAGGTAATGTACTGGGTATATTTGGTGGTGCTGAGCCTTATGCTTTGAACAGAATTCCAGGTGTTAAGGATGGTAGTATACCTTGGCACATTGAGGGTTTCTATAAATATCGTGTCACCGATAATATTTCCATCACTCCTGGAGTAATTTACTTGCTCAATCCCGGTCAAAATAGCAATAACGATGATGTAATTATTGGTACGCTCAGAACAACCTTTACTTTCTAGTTAATTAGATAGAAGTTCTGATATATATTTCTCCCTACTACTTGTAGGGAGATTTTTTGTTGGCACTACAAAAAATAACAAACCCCACTGGTGAACCGGAGTATACTGGAAAGAAGGAAGAAAAATAAAAATTCTCTTTCTTTAGTTGTCAATACCAATACTTCTTTAATGTTGCCTGTGGAACTATCGTGTAAATCAGAATACGCAATTCTTGCTTTATTAGAACTAGCGATTCATTATCAAAACGGAGAACCGCTGCAAATTCGCCAAATTGCAGCACTGCAGAATATTCCTGACCGCTACTTAGAACAACTGCTAGCTACCTTAAGACGCGGAGGTTTAGTGAAAAGTCAGCGTGGTTCAAAGGGTGGTTATCTGTTGGCGCGAGAACCTTGGAAAATAACTATTTTTGAGGTTCTGGGATGTGTGGAAGGCTTAGATAAGGTGCAAAGCTGTGAAGAAGACCCCAGACCTAGAACCGTAGACAGTGATGTTGTAGAAGAAATCTGGCAAGAAGCACGCCAGGCGGCAAACTCCGTTTTACAAAAATACACACTCGCCGATCTTTGCGAAAAACGAGAATCGCGGCGACAGCTGAACATCATGTATTACATTTAGTGAGAGGAAGAACTTACAGGATTTGGCGTACAAGGGGAAGTAGGTTGGAAACTCTAACTTCCACCAGCTGCCTCGATTTTATTTAATTGTTTAGCACTAACTAAGGAAAAAAAGAATGCGAATTGCTCGTGACATTACAGAACTTATCGGCCGTACACCTTTAGTACAATTGAACCGCATTCCACAAGCGGAAGGCTGTGTCGCCCAGATTGTGGTGAAATTGGAAAGCATGAATCCTGCATCCTCAGTGAAAGATCGCATCGGTGCGAGCATGATTAGCGCCGCGGAAAAGGAAGGGTTAATAGCTCCTGGTAAAACTGTGTTGGTGGAACCTACTTCTGGAAATACTGGTATTGCCTTGGCAATGGTCGCGGCGGCTAAAGGGTATCATCTTATACTTACTATGCCGGAAACGATGAGTGCCGAACGACGGGCGATGTTACGAGCTTATGGTGCGGAACTGGAATTGACGCCGGGAATAGAGGGTATGAGTGGTGCAATTCGACGCGCTCAAGAGATTGTAGAGACAACACCAAACGCATATATGCTGCAACAATTTCGTAACCCTGCCAATCCCCAGATTCACAAAGAAACAACAGCAGAGGAAATTTGGGAAGATACAGATGGCAAGGTGGATGCGATCGTTGCAGGCGTGGGTACCGGCGGTACTATTACTGGTGTTGCAGAGGTAATTAAAGCACGGAAAACAACTTTTAAAGCGATCGCCGTCGAACCAGCTAACAGTCCAGTATTATCGGGAGGAAAACCAGGTCCCCACAAAATTCAAGGTATTGGTGCTGGGTTTATTCCCCAAGTTTTGAAACTAGAATTAATTGATGAAGTGATTACCGTTACTGACGAGGAAGCGATCGCCTATGGTAGACGTTTGGCAAAAGAAGAAGGACTTTTATCCGGTATTTCTAGCGGCGCCGCCTTATGTGCAGCAATTCGTGTGGCTCAACGTCCAGAAAATGAAGGGCGTTTAATTGTAATGATTCAACCTAGTTTTGGAGAAAGGTATCTCAGTACACCATTATTCCAAGATTTAGACCCGAGGGTAGCAGCTAACATCAGCTAACAATGCTAAATACCAACTATTACGAAACTTTGAAAGTCAGCCCTAACGCTAGCCAAGCCGAGATTAAACAAGCTTACCGTCGCTTGGTAAAGCAATACCATCCTGACAGTAATCAACAAATAGCAGACCGAGAGCATATCATCCGTATTAATGCGGCTTATGAAGTATTAAGCGATACTAAAAGCCGTCAGGATTACGACCGACAGCTGCACAACCAGCACTCTCAAAACTCTCATTTCAACAGACAGCAGCGTAGTGCTGCTGCTGGACAGCGGTATCAAGCAACACGACAAACGGGACGGGAAACCGATGCGGAAATTGCCCAATGGCTGCGTTTGGTCTATCAACCGGTAAATCGTTTTTTGCGCGATATCCTTAACTCTTTGAGCACACAAATAGAGAATTTAGCAGCCGATCCCTTCGACAACGAATTATTACACCAATTTCAGGAATATCTAAACATCTGCAAAAATAACCTCAAGCAAGCGCAAATCACTTTTCGCTCTCTACCAAATCCTCCTAGTTTAGCAGCAGCTGCGGCTTACCTTTACTATTGCCTGAATCAAATCAGTGATGGACTGGAGGAATTAGAATATTTCCCTCTCAACTACGATGAAAGTTATTTACATACAGGACAAGAAATGTTCCGGATTGCCAAGAGATTGTACTGGGAAGCACAAGATTCCCTCAAGGGCGTACGTTTAAAAATCACTTAGCAGGAAAACAAGGTCTGTAACTGATATGGAAGCTGAAGATATACGCTTCCAAATTAGTTAAATTCTTTAGCAATAAGGGGCTGGATGAACAAACATAGAAAAGCCACTTCCAAACCAGTCAAAGGTCATCACGCCATTCACCTAGTAGTGTAGAAATAGTAAACAGCTGGTGCAGCAGGTATGTAAATCGAGCAGTTTAATTACCGCTGGAAAGGTTAAAATATTAAGAAATATTAAATGAAATTACCAGCGTACTCATGCAATGCATTGTCAATCGTCGCGCTCAGTTTTCGGCAAGTCACCGTTATTGGTTACCAGAATGGAGCGAAGCCGAAAATATTGAGAAATTCGGTGCTTGCTCTCGCTTTCCCGGACACGGTCATAATTACGTTTTATTTGTCTCCCTGATAGGGAAATTAGACAAATATGGCATGGTGCTGAACTTGTCAGATGTGAAGCAAATAATTCAGCGAGAAGTCATCAGTCAACTAGACTTTTCTCATCTTAACGACGTATGGGTAGAATTTCGACAAACTCTACCAACAACAGAGAATATTGCGCGGGTGATTTGGCAGCGTCTAGCACCTTACTTACCTTTGGTGCGCGTACAGCTATTTGAAAGTTCTGAACTTTGGTCAGATTATATGGGAAATGGAATGGAAGCTTATCTTACTATTAGTACTCACTTTAGCGCTGCTCATCGGCTGGCGCATCCCGATCTGAGTGAGGAAAAGAACTTTGAAGTTTACGGAAAATGTGCGCGTCCTCACGGTCACGGGCATAATTACCATCTAGAGGTGACAGTAAAAGGGGAAATTGATTCCCGTACTGGTATGATAGTAGACTTAGGTGCACTGAAGCAAGCGATCGCAGATTATGTTGTGGAGCCATTTGACCACACCTTCCTAAATAAAGATATTCCTTATTTTGCAGAAGTTGTTCCTACGGCTGAGAATATTGCGCTTCACATTAGTAATTTATTGCGATCGCCCATTCAAAAACTCGGAGCTGAGCTTTACAAAGTCAAATTAATTGAAAGTCCCAATAATTCTTGTGAAATCTATTGTACAGAATCCCAGTTCAATTTAGACACAGCTACCGAGAATCAGCCAGTTTTAACAAGTCTTCTCTAAAAGAAGATTATTGGCAAACGCAAGTGACAAAATCTCAGAAATTTTGGGGAAAAACTCTCCCGCATAAAAAGTGGGTCTAGGTTTTTCCTCATTTTCGTCATTTTTTTGTCTAATTATACTGTTTCTGCAAAAATAGCTACAATTGTTCGCAGCTTGTAGCAAGTACTTAAATACTTACTGCAAACAGTGAGGCATTGCAGACGAGTTAATTAAAATATAAACACCAAATGTGTGCCGGGGCAAAGCGTGCTTGTGTTTGACACCAAAGACTTTATTTCGGTGAACTATTTTCGTAACTGACGGCGTGCTAAATTTCGCAGATAGCAGTATATTTTCCATGCTATTAGTGCAAAAATCAAATTAAGCAGGAAACGACTAAATAAAAACCACAAAGCCTTACGGTTGAAAAGCTGTGACGGCTCTAAAAAAATAATACTTCTTAGCAAAAGAAATAATCCCAAAATTGCATTGCCACCCAGCACGAGGATAAAAAATACTAAACCTCGCTTCCACATCCTTTGTAGGAATGTACGACCAAAGATAACAACGGTAGGTACTTCTCTATTTACTTTTCGCAATAACTGTTCTAGTCGCCAAAACATCCATAACAAAAATGGAAACAAAGCGTAGCTGAGAAAAAAAATTGGTGCTGGATAACGCCATGCGTTAGATAAAATATTTACCAAGGCGTGACAAATTACAGAATTAAACCATGCTGGCAAAATTTTTGGGCTAGATCGACGGAATAGAGTGCTGGTGGCGCCTGCAGTCATAGCTAAAGCATAGCCCCAGGGTGCTGAGAACAGTGTATGTACTGGGGTACCGATGGCGCGGTCAAAAAAAGATGCGGTACCGTAGAAAAGATAAATCCAGTTTTCTTCAGCGGTAAATCCAAGTGTAACGGCGACGGTGAAAAGAAAAATCGTACTGGAGCGCAATCGATACCTGCGTTGAAAATACCAGCTGGGAATCAGAACGGCTATGAACTTACAACCTTCTTCGATAGGACCTACCTCCAGCAGTTGGCGCAGGGCGATACCTGCAAGAGTACGTTTTATTGCTCTCCAAGCTGCTAAAGAGTTCAATTGCGTTTCCACAATTCCTTCTACAGTCAGGGCAAAAAAACCCGATATCGCTCCGCAAAAGAAGAATAAAAGTAGCCGCAGCAAGGAGGGAGTCCAACAAAAGCGCCAATAATAGTAAATTAGAAGTGTAAGGGGAGGTGTTGCTGCTGCTATTGCCAGCGGTAAGGAGAAATTAATCACTTACTCGCGCAACGATTGTACGGTGACGGGGACTGTTACAGGCGATAGTGGCAATTTGGAAACCTGTATCTTTAAGGGTCTGCTCGATATCCAAACTGAAATATTCGTCTAGGTAGGGTTCTGTGCTTTTGAGCAGCGTTAAAACGTAAGCAGGCATTTTTTTGTAAACTTCTGATTTAGGATTCATATCCATGATTCCCAAATAGCCACCCGGACGTAGCAAACGCCTTACTTCTGCAAAAATCTGACGGGTTGCAGATTGAGGCAATTCGTGGCACATGAGAAAAATAGAGACTAAGTCAAAGCAGGCGTCTGGTAATCCAGTTGCTTCTGCTGCTGTGTGAAGCCAGTTGATATTTTGGTGATGTTGTTGGGAGCGATAGCTAGCAACAGCTAGGAAGTAGGGAGATAAATCTGCACCTGTGATTTGGGCGTGGGGGTAAACTTGTTGTAGGGCAAAAGTACTCATACCGACACTGCAGCCCAAGTCTAGGATATCTTGCGGTGGTGGAGAAACGTGTTGTTTGAGGATGTGGTGATAGCTTTGACGCAATTTGAGATCGCCTTGTGCTCCAGCATCAGGCCAGATACCAGCATGAACGGCGTAAGCTGCAACTTCGACTTCAAAGGCTGCATCCCAGCTGAGATTTCCTTTTTCGTAGGCGTGGAATGAGGTGAGGTAGTAGTCTGGGTAGCAAAGCTGGGGATTTTGTACCTTTGCTAGTTCGCTTTCCCAATCGTGCGATCGCAGCGCTTGTACTTGTTTTCTCCAGGGTACCCCTATTTTCTCTGCGCGTGCGATCATCATTTGACGGGCTTGATGTCTGGCGAGGTTATAAAGTGGTTTCACGGCCAGTATCCCGTTTATCAAGTGCGATGCCAATGTGGAAGTGTGATTCCAAGCCGTATTCATGAGTAAAGTTGCTCTGGTAGTTTGCCTGCTTTTGCCATAAAGACCTGTTTATTTGAATAATAATGCTTTCTGGGAGCGATTTTTGTCAGTTTAGCAATTGCTGGTTGTTTCAAACTGTTGCAGCTTCAGAAAGGCGATCGCTTACCCCTGTCCCTGCCGTGATACTAACAATAAAAATTCTAAAAAAACCACAACTTGGAAAAGTTTTTCTTCAAAAATATTTTATATGAGCAAAATGGCAATCTATCCTCACAGATAGTAAAAAGCACTCTTTTTGGAAAGATATGTATCAAATCATGCATCAACACAACCGTTAAGGATAGACAAAAAAACAGGTGTGATGCAGTAATATGTTAGGTTTTTCCTTAACTAAAATTTTTTTCAAGTTATCAGGATCAGAAGGTAAGAATGTCTCGTTATTCTCTAGATACAGAAAACAACCGCTACAAATCTTTTGTACTGCCAGGTGCGAAACCGCACTACAACCCGGATCGTCCCGGACAGGTCAAGCACATTTTTCTCGATCTCAACTTAGATATTCCAAATCAAAGTCTCTGGGGTAAATGCACCATCACTTTATTACCAATCCGTAATGGTATTGATCGTTTAACGCTGGATGCTGTGAATTTAAATATTCAGTCAGTAGAGGTGGATGGGGAAGGGCAAAAATTTGAATGCGATGGAGAAAAACTTTCGATCCAACTGAGTTCACCTTCCCAAGCAGACAAGTTGATGACGATCGCGATCGCCTACTCGGTGGAAAAACCGCAGCGGGGAATTTATTTTATTCAACCAGATAAATACTATCCCAACAAACCCACCCAAGTTTGGACGCAGGGAGAAGACGAAGATTCGCGCTTTTGGTTTCCTTGTTTTGACTACCCGGGACAGCTGTCCACTTCCGAAATTCGCGTCCGCGTTCCCAAACCTTTAATGGCTATTTCCAACGGCGAACTGATTGCCACTGAAGAAGAAGACAATCACAAAGTATATCACTGGTTGCAACAGCAAGTTCATCCTACCTACTTAATGACACTGGCAGTAGGTGATTTTGCGGAGATCCGCGAGGAATGGAACGGCAAACCCGTACTGTATTACGTACAAAAAGGAAGGGAAGCAGACGCCAGGCGAAGTATGGGTAAAACCCCGCGCATGATGGCATTTCTCAGTGAAAAATATGGCTATCCCTATGCGTATCCAAAGTACGCGCAAGTATGCGTAGATGACTTTATCTTTGGTGGGATGGAAAATACCTCCACCACACTACTGACCGATAGATGTCTATTAGATGAAAAAGCAGCACTAGACAATCGCAATACAGAAAGTTTAGTTGTCCACGAATTAGCACACCAGTGGTTTGGCGATTTGGTGGTAATTAAACATTGGTCTCATGCTTGGATCAAAGAAGGAATGGCTTCCTATTCAGAAGTGATGTGGACGGAACACGAATACGGTGCAGATGAAGCAGCTTACTACCGCTTGCTGGAAGCTCGCAGTTACATAGCAGAAGATAGCAATCGCTATCGTCGCCCCATGGTCACCCACGTTTACCGAGAAGCTATAGAGCTTTATGACCGTCATATCTACGAAAAAGGATCTTGCGTTTATCACATGATCCGCGCCGAATTGGGGGAAGAATTGTTTTGGAAAGCAGTGCAGACATTTGTGCGGGATAATGCCCACAACACCGTAGAAACCGTAGACTTGCTGCGAGCGATCGAAAAAGCAACCGGGCGCAATTTGCTATTTCTGTTCGACCAGTACGTTTATCGTGGTGGTCACCCCGATTTGAAAGTAGCTTATTGTTGGGATGGAGATGCTAACCTGGCAAAGGTAACTGTGACTCAAACTCAAGCGAAATCGGATGGAAATAGCAGTGACAATTATTTATTTGACTTGCGAATTCCCATTGGTTTTGGCTATACCAACCAGGGATCGACAAACAAGTCTGATTTGAAAATTTTCAAAGTGCGCCTTTGCGAACGGGAACAAAGTTTTTACTTTCCTTTAGAAGCAAAACCACACTTTGTCAGCTTTGATGTTGGGAATAATTTTTTGAAAACTGTTTGTTTGGAATATCCAATACCAGAGTTGAAAGCACAGCTGGAGTTTGACCCCGACCCGATATCGCGTATTTACGCTGCGGAAGCTTTGGCGAAAAAAGGAAGTTTAGAAGCTCTCAAAGCATTAGCAACGGCGTTGCAAAAAGACAGTTTTTGGGGCGTGCGGGTGGAAGTAGCAAAGCAACTGGCAGAAATTAAGTTGGATATGGCCTTTGATGCTTTGATAGCAGGATTGAAGGATGAAAATTCCTATGTACGGCGAGCTACAGTCCAAGCGCTAGGGAAAATAAAAACCGATGCTAGCTATGAAGCTGTTAAAGGAATTGTCCAAAAAGGAGATGCCAGCTATTATGTAGAAGCAGAAGCCGCCAGTGCTGTTGGGAGCATAGTTGCTGTTAATGTGGAAGAAAAATGCAAACAAGACGAAGCGGTAAAACTGCTACAAACTGTTTTAGAACAAAAAGCTGGTTGGAATGAAGTGGTGCGCAGTGGCGCGATCGCCGGTTTAGCAGAACTGAAAACGAATCAAGCAGCTTTAAATGTCATTTTGGAATACACTCGATTGGGTATACCGCAGCCTTTGCGTCTGACGGCTATTCGTGCTTTAGGTAAAATATCTGTAGGGCAAAATCCGGCCAATTTAGAGGTCATTTTAGAACGTTTAAGCGAAGTTGCTAAGGAAACGTTCTTTTTAGCCCAAATGGCAGTAGTTGCAGCTTTAGGGCAAATGGAAACACCCAAGGCGATCGCTATTTTGCAGTCTGTTAGGGATCGAACCTCTGACGGACGTGTCCGTCGCTATGCAGAAGAAGAAATCGCCAAAGTGCAAAAAAACATTGGCACGGAAAACGCAGTTAAACAATTGCGCGACGAACTCGAGCAACTCAAACAGCAAAACCAAGAACTCAAAAGCCGTCTGGAAAGTTTAGAAGCAAAATCGACCAAGTAGTAAGCAAGGAAGGGGATTACTGCTAATTATCCCCTCACCAATTGCATCAATTGCTCAATTATGGCTCGATATTGCTCAACGCCACCACTAGCGCGGACAATCAAAATTCCACCCTCTAAAACTGAGAAGATCAATTTAGCCATTGCTTCCACATCACCAGGAAACCAAAATACTCCTGCATTGCGACCTTCGTTGAGAATTATGACTAATTTTTCTTCTCTACGAGAAGCCGCCCAAAGGGCGTCTACGTTGTCACGTTAGAATGCTACCACGCGTTCTACTAATGGATTTTTCAGGGTTGCCAGCTCCGCACCAAGCATTCCGCACATACAAGCTTTGTCGTGATTGCCACCATTGAGGGTTGCTTCAAAAACTCCGCAATAAAGACGCAGTTTCTCATCTGCTGAAACAGGCACAGCAATAATATTGTCCACCGATGTAATACTAACTTGCGGTCAGATAGGATGCCAAGCACAGCAATTGCCAAACATGAGCCAAGTCAACAATCAAAGGGCATAATTTTTCTGAAAAAATAGCTAACAGCTACTTGATAAGAATTCAAGGGAAGAATTTCTCAAAATTCCTAGGTTATTACCTCAAGTCTTAATCACAAGCTGGAATTTTTGGCCATGGGAAGCAGTGGTGGAAGTTTAGCTGCTGGTTTGCTAACATTTTCTGGATGGCTAGTGGCTAGCTTTGAGTATGAGAGGACTGTGGTTGGAAAATAAACAGCTGCGATTGCTCAGCGAGCTTCCCGTTCCCGAACCACCACCAGGGGAAGCCTCGATTAGGGTTTTGCGTGCTGGTATTTGCAATACTGACTTGGAACTGCTGCGAGGTTATTACCCCTACACTGGTATTTTAGGTCACGAATTTGTCGGCGTTGTCGAACAAGGGCCGGAGCATCTGATCCATCGACGGGTAGTTGGAGAAATTAATGCTGTATGCGGACGGTGTCGTTTTTGTCGCCGCGGTAACTCTACTCACTGTGAAAACCGCACGGTTCTTGGCATTGTCAATCGTCACGGGGCTTTTGCCGAATATCTTTGTTTGCCCATTGAGAATCTGCATGTTGTACCCGATCGCCTGCCTCTGGAAGTAGCAACTTTTACCGAGCCGTTGGCGGCCGCACTGGAAATTCAGCAGCAAGTAAAGTTACATGCAGATGATAGGGTAATTGTAGTTGGAGATGGAAAATTAGGTCAATTAGTGGCACAAACCCTTGCCTTGGTTGGTTGCGACCTTTTAGTGGTGGGGCGTCATGCTAGGAAACTAGCTCGTTTGGAGGAGCGGGGTATAAAAACTGGTTTTGCGGATCTGGTAACAGAAAAAACTTTCGATATTTCCGTAGAATGCACGGGCAACCCCGAGGGATTTGCGATCGCTCGCCGTGCCTTGCGCCCTCGCGGTACACTAGTGCTCAAAAGCACCTATGCCGGGTACCTTACTTTAGATGCTTCTTCACTGGTGGTAGATGAAATTACCTTGATTGGTTCTCGTTGCGGTCCATTTTTACCAGTGCTGGAACTGCTGACACAAGGGAAAGTAGAGGTGCAGTCCTTAGTTGATGCTACCTATCCTCTCGAGGAGGGAGTAGCAGCTTTTACCCACGCTCAAACTAAGGGCGCGTTAAAGGTTTTGTTAGAAATTAGTAATTAGTGGCAACCCATCAATTGCACTTTTGCCACCTGCTTTTTGGCACTCAGCTAATAAAACATGCTATTTGTTTTCGCTTGATAATCCAAACAATGTATTGCTGCTTCTGTATTAGCAATGTAAGGATGGACAGTGCATTTAAGATGAGGATTGGCAGTAAAATACTGGCAGCCAGGACAGGGAATTTGATGCATTTGCTTTGCTGTTTTGACACTATCACGTGCTGCGGACCACAGGCTCCAAGCGAAGAGGATAGTTAATATCCAGGCGCTGAAAAAGCAAAGAGGAACTAAAAATTGTGGCATTGCATGCAACAGTGGTATGTAAGACACGGTAATTATTTTACAAATTTATCCAAAATTTGAGTGAGGAATGAGAAATTATGAAGCAGGTTACTCCGATTCAAACTACTTGGAATTTCCCTTCCTCACTTTTTGATCGTAGGAGTATTGATGATTCAAACTACTTGGAATTTCCCTTCCTCACTTTTTGATCGTAGGAGTATTGATTAAATACCAGCATGACCAATTGCTAAACCGGTAACAAGCATTCCCAAGACCAAAAAAGGTTGGGCGCTAGCTTGGTATTTAACGTCATTTTTGAGGGGATCGCGTAGAAAATACATATCCTGGAAAGTGATTTGGGGGAGGATCAGCAGTGCGAGAATTGCGGCGTACAAATTTTCATGAATGTAAATTAAATAAGCAACGATCGCCGCTTGAAATACATCAATCATAATGACACAGATCCAGGCGGCGGTGGTAACACCAAACATTACGGGTAGTGATTTTAATCCGAGTTTGCGATCGCCTTCTATACTTTTAAAGTCATTGACAACAGCAATTCCCAATCCAGCCAAGCTGTAAATCATAGTTAGAACTACTATTTTCCAATTTAGTTCTCCAAATAAAGCATGACCGGTACACCAAGGTAAGGCGATGTAGCTAGCTCCCAAAGCGTAGTTACCCAGCCAACCGTTTTGTTTGAGTTTTATAGGAGGTGCGGAATAAATATATGCCATCAAGGAACCAAATACAGCAAGTGTGGTAATTGTTGGAAATTGATGGTTTGCCCAAATGTCTAAAGCGAATGCCAAAAGAATGCCACTAACAAGTAGTACTGCTATTTGTGTAATTACTTGGGGAATAGAAATAGCTCCGGAAGGGATGGGGCGGTAGGGTTCGTTAATGGCATCAATTTCGCGATCGTAGTAGTCGTTGAGGGTTTGGGTATAGCCTGTCATCAACGGTCCTGCTAACAACATGCATGCTGCCAGCTTCAATATATTTTCCAGTGTCCAGGTAAAGTGACCGGAAGAAGCTGCACCACAGATAACACCCCACATCAGAGGAATCCAGGTAATGGGTTTCATCAGTTGTAGGCGAATTTTCCAAATAGATGTTTCTCCAGCTGCTGCACCTTTCATACCCAAAATTTGCCTGGTTTTAGCATTCCGATCCAA
The DNA here is from genome assembly GCA_000332255.1 of cyanobacterium PCC 7702. Taxonomy (GTDB): domain Bacteria; phylum Cyanobacteriota; class Cyanobacteriia; order Cyanobacteriales; family Nostocaceae; genus Chlorogloeopsis. The sequence goes on from KB235926.1 coordinate 2,936,425, forward strand.
AGCGACTTTTGCTTCGGAAGTGGGGGTTGGTGAGGAAGTAATCTCAGGAGGTGTATCGGAATTGGGCCTAATGGGAGTTAAATCAGACATAGGACGTATTTTTTGCAGATTCACAGCTAATGGTTAATCGCTAATCGCACGGCTAGCAATTAGCTATTAGCCATTAGCCTAGTTTTAAAATGAGATAATGAGATAATTATTTTGAAACTTAGCTCCGGCAACAGGTTTGCCACTTAAGGCAGGAGGAAGAAATATGTTTCTTCTTTGGTCTCCTGCTTCGACTGTGACTTCTGGTCCATACTGGGTAAGCTTGACTTGTTTTTTGTCAAATCCAGGTAAAAATAAGCGGACTTTTTGTTCATGAACGTCAATTTCAATTGGTTTGGGAGCTTGTAGTGCTTGTGCAACAAAGTTGGGTAAAGAATCAATCAGGGTTTGCCACTCATCAGTTTTGACGTGGGGAACGATGCTTACAGGTAAGGGAGTAAATTCCTCTGATAAGTTCAGACTGGTGCCAGAAGATACATGAATCACGCCACCTACGGTTAAACCTACTTGTTGAGCACTCCCCCAAAGGTAACGAGCGGAGGCGATTTCAACCGGGTCTGCTGTTGTGACTAAAAAAGCAGCTACGTGTCTGGGATCGGCAATGGCTGCTTTTCCTTTATCTAAGAAGTTATTCAGTTGGTTTGTAGGTTGAGCAAAATTATCTGCGGTCCAGTTGACATTGAAAAAAGTGCTAACAAGCGGTTGAATAAAGGGTGATTCGGAAATTGCTTTTCCTAGTTCGGAGTTGACAAATAATTGTCGAAATCGTCGTACGTACCAGCTAAGACATTCTGGCATCCCGAACATTCGCAAAGTGGAAGTGTCGCCACTGCCATCGTAGACGATCGCATCGTAGTTGCCGCTTTCGTAGTATTCGCGAATAGCGTTCAAAATCAGGGCGCTGTCCATTCCTGGTAAAACGGATAGTTCTTGTCCGTAAATTTCTTTGAGGATGGGAGTTCGCAGATATTGAGCTTCTAGTTTTTTGATGTCTTCCCAGCTTCGTTCTAGGAGTACGGATGCTTGTAACTGTACGACTTGCAAATTAGCAGCAATTTCCTGGGGTTCGGTACCGATGGGGATACCCAAGAGAATTTGTAATGCTGGTTCTGCGCTTCCAGCCAAAAGTACGCGCTTTCCTTGGCTTGCCATTAGCTTGGCAGCGGCGATCGCTACTTGAGTGCGAACAGTGCTGCCTTTGCCCAAAAATGTCAATATCAGGGCCATTACTTGATTCCTAATTTATCTCCGCTGATTTTTTTTCAACTCCAACTTAGCATTCAGCTTTTTTGTTGACTTGTGTTTAGAGGTGGAGCAATCAGCGGACAGTGCCGCCGATGACTTCTTTTTCCTTACTGTACTACTTTGAGTTCGTCTTCAAAAAACCAGGTGGCAAAATTATCATCAAACTTTACCACTACACCAACGCCGCTACCATCGGTCATTTTGTAGCCTTCGACGATACCGACTTGTCCTAGTCTTTGAGCTATGAAATGGGGTACGCGATCGCGCAAACGATAAACTTTAACTTTTTGTCCGATTTCCATGCCTAATTACAATGCAATCATCCAAAACTCAGTGTACCGGAATCCGGAGCCTAGGGGGAGGTGGGTTAATTCAAGATACAGGGAAAAACAATAACAAGATTTTCTCACAAACTCCCATGGCAATCACGCCGACAGCGAACAAGCGATCGCAACATTTGGCAGAGTCGATCGAATTACCAACCAACCCTTCTTATTCAGAAATTTTCCTTTGGTCTATAAATTTTATTTTTTGCCCATGGCAGTTCAATTAAGTAGTAACTTATAGATGCTAATACTATGGAAGTCAATAAAGTTGCTGTTAGTCTTTGATAAAATGCCTCCACAGGAATTGGAGATGTAAATATAGGAGTAAACTTCTCAATAATTGGAACGTGCCAAATATATATACCATAGGATAAATTCCCGAATATTTCTAAAATCCTTAGAGGATTTTTCAGAATAGCATGGAACGATAATTTTTCATTTTTTATCCAAGTATGATATTCACAATATTCCCAGGCAAAAATCAAAAATGAAACAACCATTGCCGTCACTACAGGCAAAATAAAAATAGTTGTAGTTGTCCGAAAACCCTTGCCCAATCTTTCTGGGGAATTAAATAATTCTTGATAGTATAAGTGATGTGCTGTGAATAAATAAAGTAGAAAAATTAAAATTAAGGCAATTTTTTTAATTATTTTCCAATTCCAATCTTCTTGGTAATCCGTATTTTTATACTTTAGCAATGCATTGACCAAAAAACCGCATAAAAATAAATCTAAGTTATTCCAAATAGGAGCGTACCAGTATTTAAAAGCATAGTAAAAAATGTTAGTAATCTCGTTTTGAAAAGCTAGCCAGCATATGCCACGAAGAATAGATACAAGCAAAAACATGAGAAAAAAAGCCCAAAAGACTTGCCTCTTTTTGCCTAAATGATGTTGAAAGCAGTTATAAATAAAAGGTACTAGTAGGTAAAATTGAACTTCTGTTGAAAGTGACCACAAAGCACCATTAAAATTCAATTTTGACTGCAGTGGAGGAGAACCATGGTAGGTAAACGTGCATACCCTAATTAAGTATCCCCAATTTTCAATTTTAAGTAACTCTGGATAAACAAATACAGTTAAAAATAACACAGCAAAATAGTAAAGGGGAAAAATTCTCAAAGCACGATTGTGCCAGAAGTTAATCGCTCCTGATATATCATTTGTATAGCGCTCGGTATAAAAAGCTTTTCCCATTAAATATCCAGATAAAACAAAAAAAATCCAAACAGCTACCAATCCGTGACTAAAAAATATCCAGCTAAAATCATAACCGCGATAAAAAATTGCATTTCGGGGAGGAGCGCAATGAAACACCACTACCATAAAACAGGCAAATCCACGCAGAGCAAGCAATGGATCCAAATAGTTACGATGGCCAACTGATGGCTGAAAAGAAACAGATAACCGATTACCCATCGATAATTTCTATCTGCGTTGCTGTGAGTTTTATTTTATACTAAAAATTTGGGCGCTAAAGAGAGGAACGGCGAAATTTTAGTTCTTTAGTATACAAAATCTCAAAAGAGCACAAACTTACTGGGTAAGGTTTTGGTATTTTTCTTCCATTAACACCAAGTAAAATGACGTGAGAATAAATCACATCTAAAGTTTTCTTTTTAATTTTCAACTCCAACACGACAGAGCACTCCCTCAAGAGAGGGCAAGATATAAGGCTGGGAGTATAAATATTTGCAAGGTCTGTACCAAGTTAAGACAGTTAGCTGCTGATTTATTGTATAATGCCGGAAATAAATTTTATGAATTTATGAAACTCTTTTCCTTAGGCGTTAATTTTAGCAAACTAAGGAACTTCTTTACCAAGTCAGCTTTGATTGCAGAAATTGCCAGTGTAGGTTGTGAGAGAGGAAACAAAAATTGTGCGATCAATACAAGGAGTGCTCCGTACAACAAGTAGGTTAACGCGTTACTTACCAATCAAGCAGCAGTGGCGAGCAAAATTCGATTTGCTAAGAACCCTTGTACGGCGAGATTTGGAGGCGCGTTACAAAGGTTCGGTACTGGGTAATTTCTGGCCTTTATTAAATCAGTTGTCACAGCTGTTAATTTTCACTTACGTTTTTTCAATAGTTTTAAAGGTAAAACTGAGTCTAAAGAACTTACCAGAAAATAATTTTATCTTTGGTTTGTGGCTGTTTGCTGGATTGCTACCTTGGATTGCATTTAGCAGCGGTTTAATTCAAGCCGCAAATTCAGTGGTAGCACAGCCGAATTTAGTCAAAAAAGTAGTATTTCCCCTGGCCTTGTTGCCTCTGGTGCCCATTTTATCAACTTTTATTGAAAGTTCTTTTGGTTTAATGGCGTTGATTTTTTTTGTCGCCGTTACTTCCCATACTTTACATCCAACCTTGGCTCTTTTACCGTTAGTGTGGCTAACGCAACTACTTTTTACTTCTGGACTGGGATATTTAGCAGCAGGATTAACGGTCTTTTTACGAGATATTCCGCAAACACTAGCTGTTATCTTAAACATTTGGTTATACTTAGCACCTATTGTTTACCCAGCATCGGCGATTCCAGAAACTTGGCGAGGTTGGGTATTTTGGTTGCATCCTATAGGTACGATCGCTGAAGTTTATCGCGACATAATTTTAGAAGGACAAGTAAAGCATTGGGGCGAATGGGGAGTTACTTTACTAGTATCCACAATTATTTTTTATTGTGGTTTTTGGGTATACAAGCGTTTGCGTCCAGCTTTTGCTGATGTTTTATAAGTAGTGTGAAATAGTGTGAAAGTGTGGTGGTATGGGCGAGATAGCAATTTCACTCCAGAATATCTCAAAATGCTACAGGCGTTATGCTCACCCAGCGGACAGACTTAAGGAAATTTTACTACCTGGAAAAAGCCGAGCGCAGGAGTTTTGGGCATTGCGAGATATTAATCTTGAGATTGCCAAAGGAGAAACCGTAGGAATTATTGGTCAAAACGGTTCTGGCAAAAGTACGTTACTGCAAATTATAGCAGGAACTCTGACACCAACTACAGGTCAGGTGCATGTTAACGGTCGGGTGTCAGCGTTGCTAGAACTGGGTAGTGGGTTTAATCCAGAATTTACAGGACGGCAAAATGTATTTTTTAACGGGCAAATTTTAGGTCTAAGCAGAGAAGAAATAGAAGCTAAGTTTAATGAGATAGCCAGTTTTGCTGAAATTGGCAGTTTTATTGACGAGCCTGTTAAAACCTATTCTAGCGGCATGTTTGTGCGCTTGGCATTTTCAGTGGCAATTAATGTTGATCCGGAGATTTTAATTGTAGATGAATCTTTGGCGGTAGGAGATGGCGTTTTCGTACATCGCTGTATGGCAAAAATTAGAGATTTTCAGGACGCTGGTGGGACAATTTTATTTGTTTCTCATGATGTAGGAGCAGTTTCTCGTCTTTGTTCTGAAGCAATTTGGATTAATCAAGGTCTGATTGTAGATCGTGGAAAACCTGCTGAGGTGTGCAAACATTATCAAGCTTGGATTCACGAAGAAGTAAATAAAAGAACTGCTGCGCACATCAATAGAGCGGAGTATGTTTCGCCGCATTTAAATGAAGAAAAAATAGATGTTAGTCAAATTACTATTAAAGAAATAAATCCTTTTACTAACAAACCGTACATGGCGTTTTCTGGATATGAAAGATTTGGTACGGGTCGTGCAGAAATTGAATCTGTATGTTTGGTTGGAGCAGATGAAAAGCCAATTGCTTTGGTTTATCCAGGCGATATCGTCAAAGTCAGAATTACTACATTCAGACATGATAAAGTTAGAAAACCCAACGTTGGTATCGCTCTTCTTGATAGATTGCGTACTGTTTTATCAGGATGGAGTACAGAAAGGATAGACAAGAATTTTGCTAGTTATTGGCTGTCGAAATCAGAAATAGGAAGAGCAACTGTAGAATTTGAGTTTATTTGGCCTTATTTAGCAGGAGGAAATTATGCCTTTGATATAGCATTTGGTGATGGTCCTCACGAAAATTTAGAAATGCTGGATTGGATACAAAATGCAATTAGTATACAAGCTGCAGTGAATGATTTGGTAGATGGATTGTTTCAAGTTTCTGGTAGAAAGGTAACCCTGATCGAGAGTGAAGATGCAGTATGTTTAAAGTCTTAAAAAGCTATTTCAAAAATCAATTGAAAGCAGGAATAAATTGGTATATAGACAAACATTTAAGCCCATATATAAAGGAATATATATCTCAAAAATATTTACACGAGCAGATCAAAAACGTAGTTCTCAATCAATATCTAGTTTTTGGAGATCCCAATCGGCTCCAATTATCAAAAACTTGCGTTGTCAATAATGCTTTGTTTAATTTATCTTCTGGAAACATATATATTGGGGAATATGTATTTTTTGGTCATAATGTTAGTTTGATAACAGGTAGCCACGATTATCATAAATTTGGTAAGGAGAGAATGGTTGGTTTCCCAAAGGAAGGAAATGACATTATCGTTGAGGAAGGTGCATGGATAGCAAGTAATGTAACAGTTCTCGGTCCGTGTAAAATTGGGAAACATTCCGTAGTAGCTGCTGGTGCAGTTGTTAAAAATGATGTTCCTAGCTATCATGTGGTAGCTGGTGTTCCAGCTAAAACTGTAAAAAAGATAGAAAGTAACAAATGATGGAATCAAATCAACCAGAAATTAATGTTGATGAATTAATGCAGAAAATAAGAGAGGATGTAATTAAACGCCAAAATCAAACTTATCAAACAGAAGTTACTAATTCTAATATTGATACCCCGAAAATCAATTGGAGCTTGAACCTAATTGAAGGATTGCTCAAAAATGCAGAGTCTCGAGCTATTGTCCGAACTAAATGGCCTGATAATTTGAATAGATTTCCTTTTAATTTGAGTCGGGGATTGCAAAAACTTCTGCTGAAAATATTAAATTTGATATTTAAAGACCAGCGAGAAGTAAACTTCAATGTTATCAATGCCTTAAAAGAATCTGTAGCACTGAATCGAGTATTAATTGCGCAGGTAGAAACCTTGCGATCGCAGCTGGATGAGTATAGAAGTGTTGCAGAAACTCAGATGCAAAAACTAAACGAGCATCTAAATATTACGGACACTCAGCTGCAAAGACTATATGAGCGTTTGAGTAATTTAGATGAATACAAAAGTGCTATCGATCGCCGCGTGGAAGAGCTACACGAACGCTTTGGTCTTGTCAACAACAACATCCAAGAAGTAGAGGCTAAATTTAATAACATCGCTGCTGAAACAAATAACTCGATCGTTACCGTCAAAGAGAGCGTGAATGCGATCGCCAATCAAACGCGAAAACTAGATGAGCGTGCTTTAAAAGAAGACAGTTATCTTAAAAACGATCTCATCCAGCAGAAACGCTTAATAAGTTTGTTTTTGGAACAAGTACAACAAAGGTTACCTGAATCTTTTAATCAACAACAGTTACAAACTTTTGTTCAAGAAGAACAACATTCTCTAGATGCATTGTACGCTGCATTTGAAGAGGAATTTCGAGGTAGTCGAGAGCTGATCCTCAACAGATTAAAAGTTTACCTACCCTTAATTGCTCAAGCCAAAATTGGTACATCCGATACACCTATTTTAGATGTCGGGTGCGGACGTGGCGAATGGCTAGAATTGCTACGGGAATTTGGTTATACAGCGCGAGGTATAGATATTAACAGAGTGATGCTAGAACAATGTCGCATCAAAGGACTAGAAGTGATAGAAGCAGATGCAATTACATATTTACAATCTTTACCAGATGTCAGTTTAGGAGGAGTTACTGGCTTTCATATTATTGAGCATTTACCGTTTGAAGCATTAATAAAATTATTGGTTGAAACAGCAAGAGCAATCAAGCCAGGTGGATTAGTAATTTTTGAAACTCCAAATCCGGAAAATATTATCGTAGGTTCATGTAATTTTTATTCCGATCCAACTCATCGAAATCCCTTGTTTCCACCAACTGTTAAATTTCTCATGGAAGAACATGGTTTTGTCAATGTGGAAATTTGGCGTTTGCGTGAATTTCGCATAGAAGATAACTTGAAATTCCTGGAAGCAGATCACCTGTTGGCGCCAACGCTTAACCCGATATTAGAAATAATTAAATCTAGTTTTTTTGCAGCACCAGATTTTGCAGTTATCGGTTACAAAGCTTAATGGAAAATATTCCAATTATATTCGTAACTCCTTGGTATGGTTATTTTGCAGGAGGAGCAGAAGTAGCGGCTAGATCGCTGGCGGAACAATTAGCAAAAAGAGGCTTTTCTGTCCAGATTTTAACAACATGTTGCCGCTCTCCGTTCGAAAATTGGTGGTACAATACATTGCCTGCAGGCGTTGAAGAAATTAATGGTGCGATCGTGCGACGTTTTCCTGTCAACGAACAGGGAGAAAACCTTTATCATGAAGCTAATTATCGAGTAATTAACAAAATGGAGGTAGGAGAAAAATATCAGCGTCAATTCGTTCAATACAGCATTAATAGCCAAGCTTTAATTGATTATGCTTCTACCTGTACCAAAGAACATTTAGTAATTGCTATACCTTACATTCATGGTTTGACTTATTCTTTGGTAAAAGCATTAGGTGGCCAAGCAAGTATTATACCGTGCTTTCATAATGAACCTCAGATCCAATGGATCACCACAGCAGAAATGATGGCTTTAAGCCGACAGATTTTCTTTTTAACTGAAGCAGAAAAAACACTAGCCATTAGGCAATTTGGTCGCTTAATTGGTCGCAGAATTGTAGAAAGTAATGTCATGGGAGTCGGAGTGGAATTACCTGCTAAAATTCAAAAGTTAATAGACCAAAAAAATGACGAATTACCTAAAAATACGAAATTAAAGTATCACCTGCCAGAGAAATTCTTTGTATATGTTGGTCGGAAAGATATTGGCAAAAATATCTTGACTTTAATCAATTACTTTCAGGAGTATTTGGTCAATGGGGGGGAAGCAAGCCTGGTATTTTTAGGAGGAGGTGATTCTCAGCTTTTACCTGCAAGTAAGGAATTTATTGACTTGGGATTTTTGCCGGATGAAGATAAATACTTAATTATTTCCCAAGCGCAGGGTTTGATTAATTTATCTTTGAATGAAAGTTTTTCACTGGTACTTATGGAAGCATGGCTTTGCGAAGTACCGGTAATTGTTCATCGGGGGTGTGAAGTAACTACTGAACACTGTTTAAATAGTCAAGGAGGTATACCAATTTCATCTAAAGAAGAATTTCAAGTAGCTTTGAAAATACTGAGTAACGAAAATACGAATAAAATTTTAGCCAAACGTGGTAAACGTTACGTGCAATCAAATTATTCTTGGGATGCTGTCATTGATCGTTTTTTGAGGAGTGCGTATCAAGAATGAGATTTTTAATTGATGGTCAAACCTTATCGACACCAGAAATTAGTCGCGGTATTGGTGTAGTTTTTAAGCGGATATGTGAAGAATTAGTACTCAAAGATATTAGCAAAGAATGGTTTATTACTGTCCGCGATCGCTCCGATTTAAAACATTTTAGTCAGTCAGTACAAAAACGGTTAATACCTATTACAATCGCCGCATCTTTGCAGCAAGATGGATATGCTAACCAAACAAAACATTACAGTCAATTATTAAATCAAGTAGTCACTGAATTCAAAATCGACGCTTACTGGGTTCCTAACCCGTTAATGTTAAATATTATTTTACCTACACAATTAAAGAATACAACCATATTTGCAACCATACACGATCTGATTCCCTTGGTGATGGCTCAAGAGTATATTTGCAAATGGCCACAACATCTGCGAGCAGAGTATGAACACCGGATCGCTACGCTTCCAGGTTGGGTAGAAAAATTAATATTTGTTTCTGAAAGTACAAAAAATGATTTTGCCAAAATCGATTCTCGTATTGTCTCTAAATCAATAGTTATTCCTTCAGCTGTGGAGCATACAAAGTTTTGGTCCTACATTTCACCTACGGATAAATCTCGAGAACCTTATATTTTATTTACAGGAGGCTTCGATCCCAGAAAAAATATGCATGCAGCGCTGGAAGCTTTTTCGTATTTGCTGCAAGATAACGATCTGGAATTTAAAAATCTGAAACTTTACGTAGTCTGTGCTTACAGCGAGTATGAAAAACAAAATTATGAAAATTTGGCAGCTAAACTAGGTGTTTTAGATAACCTCGTTCTCCCGGGGTATGTGGAGGAGGACGAGCTAGTTACCCTTTATCGCCAAGCTAGTGTTTTTTTCTTTCCTTCCCGCTACGAAGGTTTTGGACTACCCTTACTAGAAGCTTTGGCGTGTGGATTACCAGTTGTAACTACTAAAGTTTCCTCAATTCCAGAAATCGTCGGAGATTTAGCTTACTATTGTTCGCCAGACGATCCCAAGGATATGGCTATTGCTTTGAAGAAAGCTCTCAGCGATCGCGCTCGCAATCGTGTCAGGAAGCAAGATTATATCCAACATGCAAGAAAATTTACCTGGGCTAAAACTGGCGCCAGTTACTTTAAATTGTTTACTAACACCTTGGTTGACTTAAGCGTCTCAGAAAAGTTAAATTACTGCACAATTGCTTATGTATCTCCTTGGCCTCCCCAACGCTCAGGTATAGCAAACTATAGTTACGAAATTGTCCGCTATTTAAAAGAAGATGTAGACATTACTCTTTATGCAGATATCGAACCAGAGTCTAACATGGATAGCTTGGGATTACCGCTCAAGCGTATTTCTGCATTACCAAAAGACATAGAAAAGTATGACTGTATTGTCTATCATATCGGTAACAATACTAAATTTCATAAAGAAATTTACCGAATGGCATGGCAGTATCCCGGTATTGTTGTACTTCATGAATTAAATATTCATCCTTTTCTAGCAGATGCATTTTTAAATACTGAAGATGAATATTTATATGCAGATGCTTTAAAAGAGGGTTATGGAAAATCAGGAGCATCTAGCTACGAAAATTTCAAATCTAAAAAAATTCACCCAGATATCTGGGAATTTCCTTTATGCCATGCTTTAATTAAGCGAAGTATTGCTACTATAGTCCACAGTCAGTGGGTAAAAAAACAATTACAAGGAATTAATAACGTTTTTGTCGTTCCCCTTGGTTCCAAAAATAAAAGTAATATAACAGTTAATAATTTTGATAACTATTTCCCAAAACGCTTGAAAATTTCCGAAGAGAAATTTACAATTGCCACTTTTGGTTTTGTTAACAGACTTAAGCGGATTCCGGAAATCTTACAAGCCATAAAGATTCTGGTTGAAAAAGGCTATCCCCTACAGTTGATTATAGCAGGTGAAATCCTCGATCCGTCACTCAAAATACAAGAAAAAATTAACTCCCTGGGAATTTCGGAAAATACCATTGTCACTGGCTATCTTCCTGACGAAGATTATGAAAGACTTTTACAATTAAGCGATATTGTTTTAAATTTACGATACCCAAGCCTAGGAGAATCTTCAGCTGCTTTAATGACGGCTTTAGGACAAGGTAAAGCTTGTATTGTTAGTAATTATCAGCAATTTTCAGAACTTCCAGATTCTGTCTGCTGGAAAGTGGATATTGGTGATTTAGAAATACCGCTATTAGTAGCTTATTTGGAAGAATTAATGCGTAACCCAGCAGCGAGAAAACAGCTGGGTAAAAACGCAGCTTTTTTTGCTGCTAATTATTCTTCTTATGAAGTTGCAGCTAAATTGTACAGTCTAGCGATTAGTAAAGTAATACAAAGCAATCGCGTAGCTTGATTAATATTGGCGATTAATCAAGAAATGTTATCAACTGTAAACAGTAAAATTTTTTGATTTTAATATTTCTACCTGGTGGTGTAGGAGATTGAAAAATGAAACTATCTGTAGTTATACCCTGCTATAACGAAATAGGAACTATTGGTCAAGTGGTGGAAGCAGTCAAAGCATCGCCCGTGAAAAATTGTGAAATCATCATAGTAGATGACTGCTCAACAGATGGTACGCGAGAATTACTCAAAACCAAAATAGAATCGCAAGTAGATGTAGTTATTTATCATCCTAAAAACCGAGGTAAAGGTGCTGCTTTGCGAACAGGATTTGCTGCTGCTACTGGCGATATTGTTATTATTCAAGATGCTGATTTAGAGTACGATCCTCAAGAATATCCAATTATGATTCAACCTATTTTAGACAATAAAGCTGATGTGGTTTTTGGTTCTCGCTTTCAAGGCGGTAGACCTCATCGAGTAGTCTACTATTGGCATAGAGTAGGAAACGGATTCCTAACAATGCTGTCTAATATGTTCACAAATATAAATCTAACAGACATGGAAACATGTTACAAGGCTTTTAGAAGAGAGATTATTCAATCTATCAAAATACAAGAAAATAGATTTGGATTTGAACCGGAAATAACTGCAAAAGTTGCGAAAATGAAATGTCGAATTTATGAGGTAGGAATATCTTATTATGGTCGTACTTATAAAGAAGGCAAAAAAATACACTGGAAAGATGGAATTAGAGCCATATATTGTATTATAAAGTATAATTTATTTTCTAAATAAATTTAAATAACGCTAAAACAAGCCGCCCGATAAAATTGGTAAATAATATCCAAGTATAACTCTCGAAAATGGAAAAAAACAAAATCGGTATACGTACCCTTGCGGAAGTGGTACTGATATTTATTATATGCATTATAGTTTATCTTTCTAATCAAGACCCAATAAGTTCTGGAGATACAGTTCCAAATACATTATTAGTCTTTAATTTACTTGAAAATCATACCCTGCATCTAGACGCCTTTAGAGCTAGCTATTTTGTAGATAAGGGTATGTTTTACTCTTTTGCAGAAGCAAATAACGGTCATTTAAGTTCTACATATCCAATCGGACCCGCTTTAGTTACTTTGCCTTTATATATTATTTTTTATGCTTATTTAAAGCTCAAATCAGTACCGGTGGATTTGGTATCTGTAAATTTTGAAGTATACAGACTGCTTTTTGAAAGGTTAGCTGCCGCAATCACCACAGCAATTTCAGTGGTTATATTTTATTTATCTTCTCGGCTAAAATTTAATCGAGGTATATCTTTAGTTTCCACTTTGATATTTGCATTTGCCACGAATACATGGATCACAAGCTCCCAGGCTTTGTGGCAACATGGAATATCAAATTTAGTACTAGTCAGCGCTATATTTTGTTTTTGGAAAGCAAATCGTACTTGCCAAAAAACTCAAAAAATTTGGTTAATATTAGCTGGAATTGCTTGTGGACTTTTCCCTGGTATTCGTCCTACAAGTACACTTTTTCTATTCACAGCTGCTATCTATTCAGCCTTTACTTATCGTTGGCAATCAATTTTCTTTTTCTTTGGTTTGGTTTCAGGATTGCCGAGTATTGCTTGGAATCTTTACTACTTTGGAAATTTCACAGGTGGTTACTCGAAAATGTTTCCAGAATCGCCATACATATTCACCTGGAATAATTTTAAAACTGCATCTTTAGGAACCCTGATAAGTCCTGGTCGAGGTCTATTTTTTTATTCTCCTATAGTTTTGTTTTCTTTAGTTGGTGCTAATCAGGTTTGGAAACTTAGATTTGGCAAAGATGAAAAACTGATGGGATGTATTGCTATTGCTTCCGTGATTTTAATTAGTAGTTATTGCTTTTATAAAGTTTGGTGGGCTGGTCATTGCTATGGTCCGAGATTTATGACTGATGTTATGCCTGTAGCTTGCTATCTAATTAGTTATTTCTGTGTAAGTTTGGGCGATCGCCAAGAAAAATTATTCTGGATCTGGGCTTTTATTCTAGCTATTATCTATTCCACAGTGACTCAATTTGTCGGTATTTTTGGTGCTAACCCAGGAATTTTATGGAATACAAATCCTCTCAATATTGACTATCATCAGTATAGATTGTGGGAAATTAGAGATAATCCCGTTCAAAGAAACACCAACGCCTTCCTCCACAACAGAATTATAAAAATACCTAAATACCCAGCAGTATACATTCAAAACTTAAATGGTTTAATTACAAAAATTGTCGATGAAAAAAATCAAGATCTCAACTCTTTATTTGCAGTGAAATTAGGCGATGAAAAATTTTTGAAAGCTGAGCTGGAAAATACTGGTATATCAAGATGGTATGGCTATGATTTTGCCCTCAAACAAGGCGAAACACGTGTCAGAGGTAGATTCTTTGACAAGAATAACCAACTAGTTAAGGAAGTAAGGTTGTATGTTTCCGGTGCACCTAAACAACACCAAACAGCACATGCAATTGGCTCAATTTCATTTCCAGAAGAACCAGGTACGTATAAGTTAATATTTGATTTGGTAGCTGAGGGAATCACCGAATTTCCCAAAAATGCTGTCAATTCCTCCCATCAGTTCATTGTAATTGTGCAGGATAACCGTCAATTTTACCAAGAAATAAAACTTCTCCAATCATTACAATTCGGTCGGGTGGGCGAGGTGATTAAAATTCCGGTGCTTGTCAAAAATACTAGTAATTTTTCCTGGAAAAACAAGGGTGCTAATCCTGTCAATCTTTCTTATCATTGGGTAGGAGCTAACGGTGAGGTGATTGTTTTTGACGGTGAACGCACTCATTTACCCGGAACTTTACCTGTAAATGGCTTAATTCAATTGAACGCAACTGTAAAATTTCCTGCTCGCCCGGGTAAATATACCTTGGTTTTGACAATGGTAAAAGAGGGTGTTACTTGGTTTAACACTTACCCTCTAGAAATTCCCGTAGAGGTTATTTCCCACTCACTTTTTTGACATGTTTTCACAGACGAGGAGTTGTTGTTAAAACTATAAAACCTCTAGCTAAATTCTTTCTGCTCGGCTGATTGAATAAAAGTAATTATTTAGATATCCTCTAAGAGGAAATAGCTTGAAAGGATATTTCTGTGACACCACAAGAATTTTTTTTATTGCTGATGTCAGTCTTGACTAGTGTAGCAGGGCAGTTTTTTTTAAAAGCAGGCGCGCTAAAGTTAGGTAGAGTTAGTTTGGCTAATGCCTTTGACCATATTCTTAGTATAGTGGTAACGCCGGAACTGTTACTAGGTTTAACCTGCTACGGTCTGGGCGCTTTAGCCTATATACTTCTTCTTACTAGAGTTAATTTGAGTGTCGCTGGTCCCTCGGTATCCCTAGTTTACGTTTTCTCTGTCTTGATGGGTTACTTTATTTTTAGGGAAACTATACCTCCGATGCGTCTTGCAGGTTTAAGCTTTATCGTTGTAGGAGTGATCTTGGTTGTATGGCAAAAATAATCATTTCAGTGTAGCTATTACTTGCTTTGATGCTATCTGCTAACTTAGTAGCTATTGCTTGCTGCGACGACCTATAATCTACTCAATGTTGGCATTGAGAGATGAAGCTGTGGATGCAATTTTAGAACGAACGCACGTACTTAAGCAAGCGCTGCTTGATTTTGTCCTGGATGCAGATGGCAAACTGGCAAAAGCATTGGAAACCTATGCAGCTGCTCAATTACGTAACGGTTCGGGAGATCCTGTCCGCCAACAGTTAACTATTGATTCTTTCCTGATTGAAGGTAGAGTCCAAGATCAATCTCCACTAGAGTTATTTATCCAAACTCAACCTGATTTGTCAGACAGCGATCGCCAACTGCTTAGTCGTTGGCGTTATAGTTTTACTGGCTTATTTGCGATCGTTAAAATTCTACCTGATGGTTTTGAGTTAATGAACTGGCTCACAGCCAAACATTACATTGTCAAACCTAACAATACCAAAACCCAACAGGAAATGTCTCGCCTCCAGCCAGGAGAAATTATACTTGCTCGCATTTGTCCCGTTACCGACTCCTATTGGACATTTTCTGGTCCCTACACACAAATGGGGAAATTAGGCAAACCCAAATTAGCAGTTGCTATTGGTAATTTCAAAGAAAACTACAAAAACCAACTTTATAGCGATGCTCCCGAGTTATTAGAAGAAGCTTGGCAATCGGTAGCCAAATACCACCAGCAATTTGTAGAATTTTTTGGCGGTGATGAAGTGACCATGCCTGGTTACCAGCTTAACAAAAAAATTGCAGAACTTCAAGAAATAATCACAAAGCAAAGCTTGGAACAAGCAGGTATTGATTCTTCTAAATCACTTGCACAAATAGCTCAAGAAGCTGGAGTTGATGAAGAAGAAATTAAAGCTGCAGCAGCAGAATTGGGCGCTGATGCCAAAGCAGTATCGCAATTATTTAATAATAAAAACACTACCGCCAAAATGGTAGCACCAAAGGTTGAATTACCTGCGGAACTGAAGAAAGCAGAACAAGTAACAGTGCTTTCTCATCCCCGTTGGGGACAGATGTTTTTACCAACCTACAGTAAGTTAAAAGCAATTTTAGCAGCATCAGATTGGCAAAGTATAGACGGTGCTGAGAAATTAATTCGCCACTACCTGGAAGATGAAAAAATAAATGCCTTTGTGTGGCGTCGTTTAGCAGCAGAGTATCCCGCACCTTTAGAAAAGATTTTGCAAACAGTTTTGCAGCGTCCTGAATTTCGTCTAGAAACTGACTTAGATGCGGTTTTACAAGAGTTTAACAAACCCTTAGAACCAGAATTACCGGAAACCGCCAGCGTACCTCTACATTTACATAACTTATTTCAAGAAGCTATTACAGAAGTGCACAAAACTAAATCTAAAGAAAAAGGACAAAAAAAACCTGCCAAAGGTTTTCAAAAATTATAACTTCTTGTTTCTACTAAAAAGGATATTGTTCGACGGAAGATAAACGATTTGGTTGAGAACTGCGATCGCGAAGCGCGCCGGATGGCATATCGCTTGCAAGCTCTTGATGTCTTCTTTGCGTAATCATATCAAAACGTTGAAACATCCAAACGCGCAAGAATAACAATCCTCCTAAGGTAATCAAAAGTGCACAAACTCCTAACAATTGATAAAGGGGTATTTCTAACACACCCTGTAAAATCACTTCTCGCAATGTAGAAACCAGCGAAACTTCAACAGCTGCTCCGATGGAAATTCGCTGTTCTTTCAAATAAATAATTAATAGGCGAAAGATTTCTACCAAAATCAGAACAAACAGAATATCTGCTGTTATAGATTGAAAATTGATCGGTTTTAGCAAGGAAAGAAACATCTCGCCCAACCGAATCAGCATCACACAAAATAAGCCAATGCATAAGGAAACTACAATAAAATTCTGAAAAACCTCCAAATTGTGCACAATGGTTTCTCGCTGAAACCAGGATTTCCAGAATCGATGGTGTGAAGATGGAGCTCTCATCATAAAATTTTTCTGTTTGAGAAGCTAAAATCTATGATTTGCAATTTGGCACCAATCTCCAACAATTGCAAGTGCAAGCGGTAAATGCAACTTCTGTACGGCAAGCGCTACAGTCGCGAGGCGATCGCTCGTCCCAACCACAACAAAATACTTAAACCAATACTCAGTAAAAGACCGGTCGTCAACGGAAAATAAAAGGTAAAATGCTCATTTTGCACTAAAATATCTCCCGGTAAGCGACCAATGGGAAAGTTTTTGAGAGTTCCGCTACTTAGCCAAAGCAAGCTTCCCAATAATAAAATCCCTGCACCAATTGCTACAAAAGTTTTGCCGATTTCTGCGAGCATTGCCAGTCCTCCCATTCATTATTAGTGTTTTTTTATACTAAAAATGCAAGGTTTAATACTGTTGGTAGCGGATGAGCGAAAAGCCTTTCCTTGCAACAAGATAGTAATACACCAAACTATAAACGCAAAGAATGTTTTGATTTCCCAGCTCGTTGCTTTACTAGAAGGCGCTCCTCCAGCAATGTCCAGCCCTCCTACCCTTATTTATCTTAAATGTTTGCCCTTATAACTGTGGCGAATTTCACATTCAATTATTAATGTTGCATGCTTGGCATACAAGTCCAGTTCTAACTGAGTTATGTATTAGGTTCCATCACTACTGTAGCACCATTGCTATTTTTCCTGAAAAGGAAAACTCGAAAGCAGAATCTAGCTCACCTGATAAGGACTTGTTTGAGCGATAGGAATCAGAAAAACAGTAGGAGAAATTAGTAAGAATTTGAACACAATACCTAGAGATTGTTTATTTCCAAAAAAAACTAAGGACTCTAGCAAAGTGCCAATCTGTCAATAATTAATAAAAAATCGCCGATAATTGAGGATAAATTTTCTCCAGTCAAAATAGGAACGTGGACAAAGATACAAGGAATTTTAAGTTGGGCTTGTCGCAGGTAAGCGAGCACAGAATAATATAGACCTTCGCAGACAAACTTACCGCAGTCGTAACCGATCTCAACCCCTGTCGCCGCCACCAGTTGCTGTAAATCCAC
Source organism: cyanobacterium PCC 7702 (assembly GCA_000332255.1). GTDB lineage: Bacteria > Cyanobacteriota > Cyanobacteriia > Cyanobacteriales > Nostocaceae > Chlorogloeopsis. The sequence goes on from KB235926.1 coordinate 2,954,368, forward strand.
CGTTGTCTCCAACACGCTTTCTCCCCAAACAGCACGAGATTCTACAGTTAATACAGTTCGCTTTTCAGCCATACCGCAACAGATAATCGCATCTGGTTGGAGTTCGGCAATTTTTGCAATTACTTGAGCACTAGCCAAAGCCACATCCACAGGTAACTTTCGCAAAAAAATTAAAGTATGAGATATTGAATCAATTTTGGCAAGTTCAATCAATAAATCATCAGAGGAATTTGACTGTTGATGAGGTAGCCAAGTGTCAAAGGAAGTTAATAGGAAACTTCTCTTCATAACGAATATTATTTAAAATATAAATACCCTCCAAATTAAATTTACAGGGAACAGGTAAATGGCAGTAATTGCAGTCATAGATTACGATATGGGGAATTTGCACTCAGTCTGTAAAGGTTTGGAAAAAGCTGGGGCAAATCCTAAGGTGACGGATGCCTCAAAAGACTTGGAAAAAGCGGATGCAATTGTTTTGCCAGGAGTTGGTGCATTCGATCCAGCAGTACAACATTTGCGATCGCGGGGCTTAGAAGAACCAATCAAAGCAGCAATCAAATCTGGCAAACTCTTTTTAGGTATTTGTTTGGGACTGCAAATTTTGTTTGAGTCCAGTGAAGAAGGCCTAGAACCAGGACTGGGAATAATCAAAGGAAAAGTACGAAGATTTCGCCCCGAACCTGGCATTACAATTCCCCATATGGGCTGGAATCAACTGCAATTAACTCAGCCAAAATGCCTTTTGTGGGAATATTTATCACCTCAACCTTGGGTGTATTTTGTCCATTCCTACTACGTCGAACCAGCGGAGGCGCAAATTTGTGCTGCTACCGTTACCCACGGAAGCCAAACCGTAACTGCTGCTATTGCTTGCGAAAATTTAATGGCAGTGCAATTTCACCCGGAAAAATCTTCTAATGTAGGATTGCAAATTTTATCTAATTTCGTTGCTCAAGTACGCGAACGAGTAGCTGCTTAAAATCGCTCGAGATAAGTTATATTTCGTACAAATACTCTCCCGTTGCCACCATGGCTGTTAGAATTTCTGGCCATCGTCAGTTAAAAACTTTACCAGGCAAAGAAACCAGACCCACCAGCGCGCGGGTTAGGGAAGCAATTTTTAATATTTGGCAAGGAACTATAGAAGGTTGTCGTTGGCTGGATTTGTGTGCCGGTTCTGGCTCGATGGGTGCAGAGGCTTTGTGTCAGGGAGCCTCCGTTGTCATTGGTATCGAATTATCAAGTCGCGCCTGTAGAATTATTGAGGGAAATTGGCAGCGGGTAGCTGCTGGCGACCAACAATGGCAAGTATTGCGGGGAGATGTAGTACAGTGGTTGCCAAAACTTTCTGGACAGCAATTTGACAGAATTTACTTCGATCCACCCTACAGTAGCGGATTATATCAGCCAGTTTTGGAGGCGATCGCTACCCACAAACTTTTAGACTCTGGCGGCGAGATCGCAGTGGAACACAATCTGCAAACTTGGAAGCCATTACAGATTTTCGGCTTGCAAATTCATCGCCAGAAAGCTTACGGAAGTACTTTTGTTACATTTTACACAAATGCAACCTAGATAAATATCATTGCCTGGAAAGGGTAGATGGTACAGACCAGTCTGTAATCACCATGGGCTTTTCACAAAGTACCTGCACTCCTGCGTTTGCAGCTTTAACAGTTACTCGCAGTGGAGGTGATTGGGTAAAGCTATATAAACTGCATCAGCTGCACCACTTCTGAGAAAAGCTTTGTATTCTTCATAAGTAAAAGCAGGAACTCCGTATTGTTGGCTGAGTTCTTTGCGCTTGATTTCGTCTTCGGAAAACAATGCTACCAATTGAGAGTTTTCTGTGTGGGCAAAAGCTGGTAAAACTACTTCCTGGGCAATCCAAGCCCAGTTCTACCACCCCATAACGAACTTTGCTGTGACCGTTAGTTTGGTTCAAACTTGCCATCTTCTTTACCTCTGTCTTGAGAATTACAGAACTGCAATTTTTGGTTTTCAAGCTGATGTTCTTGCTGGTTGCTTTAGCAGTGATTTCACTGCTGCTACAATGGCGTCGGTATCTATTTTGGCCGCGTGTAGCAATTCTTCCGGTTTGCCTGACCCTGGCATTTCCCGTAGGCACTAGAAATGGCCGCCATGGGAATAAAATCGCAAGCATGAGTGAAAAAGGCCGCAAAATTAGAAGCGAAAGGCTTGTATTTCCGTACTTACAAACCAACTGCCGCCGCTACCATTTGCTGTTCGGCAATGTACATTTCAAAGTAGCGGTCCCGATAAGCTTCGGCAAAATCCTCGGCGTAAGTGGAATTACTGACTTCCCTGTCAATCGCAACTACATCCGGTCTGGCTGCTCCCAATGCTCTGAGTGCTTCGCCGTGCGGGTACCTATAGCGTCAACAACTTTGTAAGTTGGCAGCTGTAATGGTTGCAATTTGACAAAAGAGGTTGGTTTGGCTGGAGGTTCGGGCTTTTCAATTTCGATCGTGACGTGACGTTCGCCACCTAGTTCCGCGATCGCTTTTTTGGCTTCTTCTTCTGATAATGCTTTACCATCCCAACCACCAATATCCTCAACAGCTGCTACTCCCTTACCTTTGACCGTTCGCGCAATAATTGCCTCAGACAAACACTGTCACTAATAGCCTGGTTATATGCTTCGTCAATTTCTGTGAAATTGTGTCCGTTAATTTCAATTACATTCCAACCAAAAGCTTCGGCGCAATCGCAATACGCTTGGGTATTCCACCCTCACATTGTCTGTCCCCGCTGTCCCAACCAATTCACGTCTACAATGGCAATTAAACTCTCCAGTTTGTAGTTTCCTGTTAGTTCAAAAGCCTCCCAAACAGAACCCTCGGCCATTTCGCTATCACCCAGCAGCACCCAAATCCGGTAAGGAAGTTTGTCAAGATATTCTTCTCCTAAACCAATGCCAATACCAATAGGCAATCCTTGAACTAGAGAACCAGTCGCCACATCCACCCAAGGTAAAACCGGAATGGGATGTCCTTCCAAAGGATTACCAAATTGGCGCAGTGACATCAACTGTGCATCTGAAATTACTCCTGCTGCTTTAGACAAAGTGTATGGCAAGGGGGAAGCATGTCCTTTGGAAAACATCAAGCGATCGTTGTTGGGAGGATCAGGATTGCTGAAGTCATAACGCAAATAGTTAGACAACGGTTACTGCCATCAGGTCCGCAGCAGACATTGAAGAAGTCGGATGTCCCGAACCAGCAGAAGTAGTGGCGCGAATGCTATCCACGCCCAGCTGTTGCGCCAATTTATGCCATGCTTGCAATTGCTCAGCTAGCTGTAGCCATAACGAGAATGTCCTTAATCAGGAACTATGAAGTTGGTGTGGGTTGTATCAATAATTCGGTCAAAAAAAAACAGCCATGGGTAAACATAAGATAAAAAACTTCTCAGGGCAAATAATCGTTGACTCTTACCGCATGCCAAACATTAACAGTTTCAATAGGAGATTTGTTTGCCAATGCCTGGCAATTTAATTTCTTTAATTACTTAGTTTTCCTTCGCGACCTAACTCTTTTTTCAGATTAGATACCTATCAACTCAGCTCCATCCTCCCGACGACTGAGAAGATTATGCATTTTTGAAAAAGATTTTTATTTTTACAGGTAGTTTAAATAATTTCTTCTTTGCAAGCTCAAAAATCAATCTCAAAATAATTTCAGTCAAAATCACATAAATTTCATTTTCTCAAAGAAAAGTCATCATGCCCAAGATAGAGCACATTTACAGTTAGAATTTTGCCTATTCTTCTGGCAGGAAATCTTCCTACAGCGTAGCACTGTTTCCCCAAAATGCTGCTCGTAGCAAGCGCAAAGCATGCTTAAGTTGTTCCTGTGTCAGCACTAAAGTACTCGCTACAAACTTTGCTGCTGGTATTTGCACCAACTTAACTCTTGTTTAAGTAGCACTGGAACGCCGGTGTTGCAAAAACCATTCATACAAAGCAATATTGTTGTAAGTTTGCGTCCAACAATCGTGGTCAGCTTCCGGATACACTGTAAACTTTACGTTGCCACCGTATTTTTTCAGTGCTTGTACCATTTCTTCAGACTCACTTAATGGTACGACTTTATCCCGCGCACCATGAAACACCCATACAGGAAGATTTTTTAATTTGTGAGCTTCTTTTGGATTTCCGCCACCACAAACTGGTGCAATAGCTGCAAAGCGATGCGGTTGTTCTAAGGCTAGATACCATGTACCATAGCCACCCATACTTAAGCCAGTTAGGTACACTCGCTCCCTGTCAATGCGGTAAGATGCTAACGCTTCGTCTATAAGAGCACTTAACAGCTGCACTGACCAGTTTTGATGAGACGGACACTGGGGAGAAATGACAAGAAATGGGAAATTTGGTTGTTCCTCCACGACTTTAGCAACGCCGTGTCTTTTGACGTGCTCTAAATTGGATCCCCGTTCTCCTGAACCGTGTAAAAACAGAATCATGGGAACAGACTTTTCAGTTTCGTAGTTTTGGGGTAAAAACAACAAGTAGTCGTAGCTACTTGTACCAATAACTTGTTGTTGTCTCGACGGCATAAATTTACTATCGTCTGCGAACAGCAATTGTATAACTCGGTCGCTGTGACGGTTCTCTTTGAGTTTTTACTAACCGCAAGTCACGATCTATATATAAATGCTCTAGCAGTGGAGTTGCCAAGTAGGTTTTTTCAAATTTCTTAATAGTGGCTTTGTCAAGATTTTCTAACTTGAATATTTTTGGCGATCCTTGAGCTTGTTTGATTTTGGTGTTTACCACGTCGGTAAACCAATTGTCCGCATCGTCGATGCTTAGAGGAATGTCTCTATTTCTCAAAGCCTGAAAAATTCCTACGTTTTGAATGCGCCATTGGCGATCGCAAACTTCGTACTTTTGCATCACCATTAAATCACAGGCGGGTAACTTGGATGTGAAATTTTTCCAAAAAGAAGACTGCTGTCCTGGTGCAAAACGAGCAATGTTAGCATAAAAACCATCGTCATGAAAAATTTGGTAGGACTGTTCGCGTATCCGCCCCGGTAAAATGTCATGAAAAGGTATGGTAGACCACACTGGCGTCCAAACGCCAACTACAATTGGTAGTTGCTCTTCAGCTGCGGGATATGGGTTGCGCCGCATCAATTCTTCAAAATAAGGTCGCAGTTGCTGGTTATAGAAATTGACTTTGCTCCTTAGAGGTTCAGTGTCTTTGTCCTTCACCAATTCCAACAGTTCTTTTTTGAGTTCCGGCGTGCTCAAATAGTTAAGTCTATCCGCAACTGTAGTGTTAACCATAATTTTTGATCATCTCCCTTAGGGAAATAAAATAATTTGCTCTCCACAATAAATATCGAGGCTTGCTTCCACGTTATCAAATCAAATCTAGCAATTAAGCAAGCCTCCTTTCACCTACAACTTTGGTTTACCACCAAATACGATTTCCTTTTTCATCAACTCGCGCTTGTCGTATAACATCAGAAATTTCTTTGGCATCTTTGACATGGTGCAGTGCTTTTTTCTCGCCGTTGGGATATTCAACAATAAAGTAGGTAGGAACCTTAATCCAGTCCCCCGTAATATCGGGAGAGTCTACAGCTACTTGCTGAGCCTTTTCTTCCACGCTTTGAGGTCTCTCGGCAATTCTGTCTCCTGGATTGGCTGTTAAGTTTCTTTCCTTAACGGTAGGTTTTTCTTGGGAATGCCAATCTTCAGTTGCTGGTTGGTTAATTTGACTGTCCATCTGACTGCTTCCTAAAACTATTTCTGCTTTGATAATTGAGGCATTGCTAACCTCACTCTAAATAATCAAAGAGTGGATTTGCTCTTTCGTCAGATGGAGTTTCTTGGGAATTATTTCTACCACACGATTAATTAATTATAACGTCATTAAAATCTAAATATGGACTCAATTAAATGACACACATTTCAAACCAAAATTTATTCTTGGGATGCATTTCCAAACTAGAATTACTTCCCTACCAGTGAAAGAGGCGGAATTAGAAAATCTGAAGTATAATACGTGCAATTATAACGACAATAAAAAATCACTTTGGTTCGAGTTGAAACATGCAACCTAAGGGCAACAAGTATTGACTTTTTGCTGGCAAAACCTATGAAGGCAAGTCAGGGAAAACTTAATCTCGGCTGTACAGACGTGAATATACCCCCATCTTTGAACCGACCGTGTATTTTCTCATGGCAGGCGGTTTTTTCGCAGCTAATGTTTATTTTTATGTACTTACCAATTGTGGTTCTTGCCTTTTACAGCTTTAACAAGTCGTCTTACAGCGCTGCATGGGAAGGATTTACCCTAGATTGGTATCGCAGCTTGTTCAACGATGAGCGCATTCTATCAGCTTTACGAAATAGTTTGGTAGTAGCGTTCACTGCTGTGGGAATTTCGTCAGTGTTGGGAACTTTAGTGGCGGTAGGGTTGGCGCGGTACCAATTTCCAGGGAAATCACTGTATCGCGGTATACTTTATTTACCGTTAATTATTCCCGATATTGCATTGGCAGTAGCTACCCTGATTTTTTTAGCAGCTTTTACCATTCCCTTGAGTATATGGACAATTGTCGCCGCCCATGTAGTATTTTGTCTTGCTTACATTGCTTTGGTTGTCTCTTCCAGATTGACTAACTTAGATCCCCATCTAGAAGAAGCAGCACTGGATTTGGGTGCTACACCCGCGCAGGCTTTTTTGAAAGTTTTGTTACCTCAGTTAATGCCTGCAATTGTTGCTGGTTGTTTGTTAGCCTTTGTTCTTAGCTTGGATGACTTTCTCATTGCTAGCTTTACAGCTGGTAGCGGTTCCAATACTCTACCTATGGAAATCTTCAGCCGCATTCGCACTGGAGTCAAACCTGACATTAACGCTCTGAGCTTTATCTTAATTTTGGTATCTGCGATCGCCGCTTTCATAGCAGAATTAATTCGTGCTTCTTCGGGAGCTAGACAAACTAGATGAGTAATTAGTAGTTGATACTGCAGCGATCGCAGCTGTGTGTACGGATCCAGACATTTTCAGGCTGGGAAAACAACAGCTAGTTAAGCGAGGAACAATTTTAACCAAAGCGTCCGCTAATATACTCCTCAGCTTCTTTGGTGGTAGGAGAACTAAACATTTGTTCTGTCGGACTGAATTCGACTAATTTACCGCGACGTTTACCGTGTTCGTCGATTTCTGTATTAAAAAAAGCCGTCCAATCTGCAATCCTGGAAGCTTGCTGCATGTTGTGAGTCACCATAATAATGGTGTATTGCTCTTTTAGTTCTAAGCAAAGCTCTTCAACTTGACGGGTAGAAATAGGGTCAAGAGCAGAGCAGGGTTCGTCCATTAATAACACGTCTGGCTTCATGGCGATCGCTCGCGCAATGCAAAGTCGTTGTTGCTGTCCACCTGATAATGCAGTACCTTTTGCCTTCAGTTTGTCTTTAACTTCATCCCAAATTGCAGCGCGTCTGAGAGAATCTTCCACCAATTCATCCATATTACCTTTATAACCGTTAGCACGCGGCCCAAAGGCAATATTTTCGTATATCGACTTAGGAAAAGGATTGGGTCTTTGAAAAACCATTCCTACTTGTCGCCGCAATTTCACAGAATTGATTTTGGGATCGTAAATATTGCGATCGCGATAATACAATCTACCCTCTACCTTTGCTTTGGGAATTAAATCATTCATCCGGTTAAAACAGCGCAGCAGGGTACTTTTACCGCATCCCGAAGGACCGATAAAAGCAGTAATTTGTTTTTCCGGAATTTTGAGATAAACATCCAAAAGAGCTAAAAAACCATCATAATAAACCTTCACACCTTCCACATCAAACACAACATTATTGTGTTGCTCTGCTTTAGTATCTAATCTATTTTTACTGTGGTAATAAGCCATAGAAATTTTTCTCCCTATCAGCCTTTTCTCTTAATAATAGAAGCGTTGGCGAATATAAATCGCCATTCCATTTAAAGCCAAAACCAAAATTATTAAGACAATAATTGTCGCCGCTGCGGCGTTGGCAAAACCCGGTTCTGGACGAGTGATATAACTGTATATTTGAATAGGTAATGCCATAAATCTATTGAACAAACCAGGATTAAAAGTTAAGAAAGCTACAGCACCTACCACAATTAAAGATGCGGCGTCACCAATAGCACGAGATACGGAAATAATCACTCCTGTCAAGATACCGGGAACAGCATAGGGTATGACATGATGGCTAATAGTTTGCCATTTCGTCACGCCTAAACCGTAAGAAGCGTATCTTAGGGAATCCGGAACCGCACGAATTGCTTCTCTTGCTGTCACAATAATCACTGGTAAAGACAACAAAGATAAAGTCAAAGCTCCAGAAATCAAAGTAGGACCAAACCCAAGTAAATAATTGAAAACTCCCAAACCTAGCAATCCATAAACAATAGAAGGAACTCCTGCTAAATTGCTGATATTAATCTCAATAATTGCTGTCCACCAAGTTTTGGGAGCGTATTCTTCCAGATATAAAGCAGCTCCCACACCGATTGGTACAGTAGTCAAGATGACGATGATTCCTAAAAGAATGCTACTAACAATTGCAGGACGAATACCACCTCGGTCGGGGAAACGAGAAGGAGTTTCAGTCAAAAAACCCGGCATTAAAAATCTACCTAATCCATCCCTCAAAACATCAAAAAGTAGCAGTGCGAGGACAAATAAACCCAGAAGCAAACCTAATAAAAAAAGTATTTCAAATACTTTTCCTATTTTTTCTCTTTTTTCTACATTCTCAGTAAATTCTGCTGCAGATTTGGGATAGTTATCTCTTTGCTCAATAGTAGTCATATTTGTTTATTCGTATTTTTCTTTAAAACGATTAGAAACCCAATGACTAATAATATTCAAACCTAGGGTGATTAAAAACAAAACAGCGCCTACAGCATACAAAGTTTGGAAATTGAGACTTCCCCGGGGACTATCTCCACCAGAAATTTGCGCCATATAAGCTGTCATAGTTTCTACCGATTCTGCAAAATTCACGGTTAATTTTGGCTGTTGTCCAGCAGCAATTAAAACAGTCATGGTTTCGCCAACAGCACGGGAAATACCCAAAACGATCGCAGCTGTAATTCCTGAAAGAGCAGCAGGAAGAACAACTTTAAAAATAGCTTCCAGTTTAGTTATTCCCAACGCGTAAGCTCCTTCTCGCAAAGAAGGGGGAACGGAACGAATCGCATCCAAGCTAATGGAACCAACTGTAGGAGTAATCATAACTCCCATCATCAAGCCTGCACTTAATGCATTAAAGATTTCTAAGGGAATAATATTGCGCAGCAATGGTGTCACGAACAACAAGGCAAAATAACCATAGACAACTGTGGGTATTCCTGCTAAAAGTTCCACTGCTGGACGTAAAGTTGCTGCTAGCTGAGGGGGAGCGTATTCACTTAAATAAATAGCAGAAGATAATCCCAAAGGAATGGCAACCATCATGGCAATAGTTGTAGTTAAAAAAGTGCCGTTAATTAATGGCCAAATACCAAAATGCTGTTCGGCAAATAAAGGTGTCCACTTGGTATCAAGAAAGAATTGAGCTAGGGAAATTTTTTGAAAAAACTCAAATGTGACCTGAAAAATAATTAAGACAATACCGAAGGTAGTCAGGACAGAAACTAAAGCACAAGCAAATAAAATTATCCTCACAATTGTGTCTGGGAGATCTTCAGATGGATGTTTTTCTAATGAGGTTATCGAGTTGGATAAAAAAATGTTTTCCGGATTAATATTGGTCATAATTTTTACGCTTTCTACCTTCTGTTTTTGGGATTTTAAATAAAGTTTGTAATTGGCTCTCCAGGTTTTGCTTTTTTAAATTTAGTTCCAGTTTTACCAGCAGCAAACTTTTGTTTGGTTTTGACGTAAGCTTCGTCAGGTAGTGCTACATAACCAACGCTATCTACCCACTTCCAAGAATTTTCTAGATAAAAATTCACAAATTCTTTGACTGCTGGTTTGGTGTCTGCGGATTTTTTGCTCACATAGATAAAAAGGGGGCGAGATAGTGGCGTGTAGATATTCTTGACAACATTATCTACTGGCACTGGTTTCTCACACTTTCCTGTGGGACCTTTGACAGCAACTAAATTTAGTTTGTCTTGATTTTGAATGTAGTAAGAAATCCCGACATATCCTAAAGCTGAAGGTTCACCTGCTACTCCTTGAACAAGCAGGTTTTGATTGTGACTGGGAGTGTAATCTGTGCGACCGTTTTTGGCTTTTTTGGTGATAGCTTGGGTAAAATAATCAAACGTTCCTGTATCAGAAGCAGGAGCATAAAGTTTTAGAGGTTTGTTAGGAAATTTAGGATTAACTTGATGCCAACTTAATACCTTGCTATCTGATTTAGCATTCCAAATTTTATCCAGTTCTTTAATGGTGAGACATTTAGCAAAGTTATTTTGACGATTGGTAATGACAGCAATTCCATCTAAAGCGATCGGTAATTCAATAAAGTCGATATTTTTACTTTTACACCTGGCAATTTCTTCATCTTTAATGGTACGAGAAGCACCAACGATATCTATATCACCTGCACAAAACTTGCTAATTCCGCCTCCAGTACCGCTAGAAGCAACACTTACATTTGCTTTTGGGTTCATCTTTTCATATTCTTCTGCAACTGCTAGAGAAATCGGAAACCCCACTGCTGCACCATCAATACTAACTTGGCTTTTTTCTTCCTGAGCGCGATCGCATCCAGTGACACTGTAGCTAACCAGCATTAAAAATGTTAGAAAAAACCTACGATTCCAAAGGTTCATAGCCTTTATATAATTACCTAAAAATATTTACACCCTCTTATGCTTTCTTAGCAGCTTGAACTCTCTCAAAAATTCCCCCTTCTCCAAAAAACTTTTTCTGAATTTGTTCCCAACCCCCTAAATCTATAGCTGTAAATAAAGTTTTAATCGTAGGAAATTGTTTTGCCACTTCTTGACTTACTGTGGGATTAACCGGACGGTATCCTAACAAAGCAAATTCCCGTTGTGCTTCTGTAGAGTAAAGGAAATCAACAAATGCTTCTGCAACTTCTCTGGTACCGTGCTGATCGACATATTTATCAACTACAGCAACGGCGTTGTCTATGGAAATATTTACTTGCGGTATGACATAAGGTAATTTTGACCTCTTTTGCTGCGCTAATCTAATTTCATTTTCGTAGTTGATTAAGGCATCTCCCTGACCTTTTTGGAAAAATAAATCGCTAGCTTCTCGGGCGTCTTTTGCGAGTATGGATGCGTTTTGATATACCTTAGTAAGAAAATTTAATGCTGCTGTTTCTTCTCCTTGTGTTTTGAGTTACTGAACCCCACAAAGCCAAGACTTCCCAAATACCGATTCCAGAAGTTTTTGGGTTAGCAAGTATCATTTTGACGTTATTTTTTGCTAAATCTTCCCAAGTTTTGATTCCTTTGGGATTTCCTTCCCGGGTGACAATTGCAGCTACGGATCTGGTAACAACTCCATTTCTAGGAGCTTTGTTTTCCCAACCCGGTTTGATTAATCCTGCTTGCTGAATTTTAGTGATATCTAAAGGCAATGCTAAGTGCACTATATCTGCTTGCTGGGAACCAGAAATCACAGCTAGTGCTTGCGCGCCAGAACCGCCGTAACTCTGTTCAAAAATAATGTTTTGATTGTGTTGTTTTTTCCACTTTTCTACAAATTTCGGAATAATTCGGTCGTGAGCAGCTTTGGTTACAGAGTAGGAAACGAGTCTGAGCTTGACATCAGATTTGTTAGCTGAACTGCTCCCCGAACAAGCAGCGATCGCTACACTGAAAATAATACCTGCTAAAAACAAACATACATACCTTTGCCTGGAACTTCCTTTGCACCAACTTGCCAAGATTTGTTGATACTTTCGTTGCACAAAGGACAAAGCTTTAGCTATACGGGTTTGTATTCGCTCAATTAATTTGATTTTTAGTCGTGCTAGATTTTCAGACTTGGCCATTAAAACTGACTCCTTATACTACGGTATCTTGAGCAAAATACCGTAACTTGTGAGTATTATAGGATAATAAAGCAGTACTTTAAACACGCTTTTATGTTTTTTTACTAAATTAAAGGAATAAAATTAATCTACTGGTTACTGTACATAAGGTCCCTATTTTGTCTGTATCTTTGATAACTATAAATTGTCAATCAACAAATTTATAGCAAGGCTGGGAATTGCAAATAAAAAATAATAGCAAAACGCAAATATCTGCAATTTCTCTTTAGGAATTTATCCACGGAAACAAAAAGTAGCAAAAGTAAAAGCTAGTGGATATAGCACCACTAGCCGAGAGTAAGACTATGGGTGAAATCATTTAGATCGCAACTAGATTAGATAATTTCAAACATGTAAAACCTTGTAAAGGTACGTGCAATTTTTGTGCAACAGTTGGGGGAGTATGGCGATTGCAAAAAAGTATTTAACCCAAATCAAAGTAGCAAAGAACACAAACTCCACCTACTTCCATCGTCCTTTTATGGTTGAAACAGGGGATGGGTTTGCACCGAGCTGCATTTATCTGGACTGTGTGTCTGTCAAGCTACTATTTAGGCTAGATTTTTATATGAACAATCGTAGGCGATCGCCCTTTATGGCAACAAAAACTCTTGGATTAGACGAACGTCTATATCAGTATTTGCTTTCTGTATCTTTGCGAGAACCAGAAATCTTAACACAATTGCGCCAAGAAACAGCGCGACTTCCTGCGGCTAACATGCAAATTGCACCAGAACAAGGGCAATTTTTAGCGTTGTTAGTAAAATTGCTTAAAGCCAAGAAAACTTTAGATATCGGTGTATTTACAGGCTATAGTTCCCTAGTGGTAGCACTAGCTCTACCGTCAGATGGTAAAGTTATAGCCTGCGATGTTAGTGAAGAATACACGTCTATTGCTCGCCGCTACTGGCAGCAAGCGGGTGTGATAGATAAAATTGACCTGCGTATTGCTCCTGCTTTAGTCACTCTAGAGCAATTGCTAGCAGCCAAAGAAGCAGGAACCTTTGATTTTATCTTCATTGACGCCGATAAAAGCAACTATGACAATTATTACGAACTAGCTTTGCAATTAGTACGTCCGGGAGGATTGATCGCGATCGATAACGTGCTGTGGTCGGGTCAGGTTGCCGATCCCCAAGTGCAGGATAACAGAACCAACGCTATTCGCGCTTTGAATGAGAAGTTGCATCAAGACCAACGAGTGACTATCAGTATGTTAGCGATCGCAGATGGTTTAACTTTAGCCATGAAAAACTAAGTCCGCTACACACCTAGGTTTGAGTTTTCATCTTAAATAATTGTAATTGACGCCGCTTTTGCTGCTGGCGCTTCCTTTTTTCCTCTGTTAAGCTATCAAAACAGTAAGGACAAGAAATCCCCTCTTCATACTTGGGAGAAGTCTTATCAACTTCTGAGATAGGATGTCCGCAGCTAGCGCACATTTGGTGACTACCCGATTCCAACCCGTGACTTACTGCTACCCGTTCGTCAAAAACAAAACACTCTCCCTCCCATAAACTTTCTTGTTTTGGGACTTCTTCTAAATATTTGAGAATGCCTCCTTTGAGGTGATAAACTTGTTCAAATCCTTGCGAGAGCATGAAAGCTGAAGCTTTTTCACAACGAATTCCCCCTGTGCAAAATAGCGCTACTTTCTTGTGCTTGCTAGGATCTAGCTGCTTGCGAACATAATCGGGAAATTGCCGAAATGAAGCTGTGTTGGGATTTTGTGCTCCTTTAAATGTACCGATGCTGACCTCGTAATTATTACGGGTATCGATTACTGTCACTTGGGGATCGGAAATGATAGCATTCCAATCTTTGGGACTAACGTAAGTCCCGACTTTTTGACTCGGATCGACTTCAGGTAGTCCAATGGTCACAATTTCTTCTTTCAAACGTACCTTCATGCGCTGAAATGGAGGCGAGTCAGTTAAAGCTTCCTTGTGTTCCAAATCTGCAAGGTGAGGATCGGAACGCAAATAAGATAATACTGAATTGATGCTGTGACGCGAACCCGCGATCGTACCGTTAACACCTTCTTGTGCTAGCAGAATCGTTCCTTTAATACCTTGTGCTTGACAATAAGACAATAAAGGTTGCTGCTTCTCAGCAAAATCTGGCAACTTAACAAATTTATAAAATGTAGCAACAACTACCCTCATCTTTTTCGGCAAATATCGAGCAATACTTAATATTATCTTTATTGTGAACTTTGGGGGGACTCAATCCCAGCTGGTAAAGCACCTGCTAATTTCACTAATTCCTGCTGCGTCGAACGAGTTTGCAGTTGTGCTGTGAACAATTCTCCACTGCGTCGCGCTTCCCAAGGACCAAAATGAAGTTTATCGATTTTCCACTCTCCCCGCATGTAATTTTCATCTTCAAAGATGATGCCGTTGTATTTTACCGGAGTCCTAGAGGTAGTCAAATAGCGTTTGGTAAAGCTGATGCGACGACCGATCGCTTCACCGTTTAAGTGTGCTTCTCCTAAAAAGCTATCATCTAGAATATTACCACTCAAACTATTGCCAGTTTGGATTAAAACAGCTTCAAAACGAGTCGGGATTCCTTGTTGCCAGTAGGTACCAAGCCAAGTTCCGCTCAGATTTGCCATGATAACTTTCCCTTGCTTGTTTTTGTGTAGGAGAGTCTTCCCACAGAAGAATAATTGTAGCTATGGAAATGAATGCTCTAGAAATGTTTTCCTATAGTAGTTGTCGTGGCAAAAGCAAGCTAGTGATGAAGCTCTCTAAAATTATAACTTGCTAGACGAAGCGATTGTTCGTTTTTGTGAAATGGTTTTTTGCCCTGGGTGCACTTGTGGGAGCGAGCTACCTACTGAGGGCAGCGATCGCCTCGAAAAGACTACACAAAAATTAATTAGGAAAAATCAACAAGGCAAATTTTCTAGAAATGCTACAAAATAATTGTAGATAAGACTGGCTGATAAAACTTTATTTTGATATTCAATGCCCCTTTTATGACCAGGTGTTTTCAACAACCTAATTTCCCATCCCCAGCAATCAAAGGCGGCATAAAGGCGTTTACCGATGCAGAAGTGATTGAAGCTGCAAAAAATCATATCTTGGAAACGTACAAAGATTACGCCTATCCTGTTGTTCCGACGAATGAATACGACCATCCTGTTATTCCCTACGAACCGGAGCAGGTTCCTTGGGTTGTTTGCAAATACATCCGAGTCAAGGACGGACGTATCACCAGCAGGTGGGATGAGCAATGGGAAGTTATTGTTGGCGTTGAGTGGTACTGGGTGAGCGAAAACTTTAAGGACGAGGAAGAAAAAGATGTATTGCTGTCTTTAGTTGTTTTTGCCAAAGAAGGACAACTGTTTTGTAGCGAAATCGAACGGGTATGGTCAAATATTTGACACTTCTACGGGTACACTTCCCTACGGGAAGCCGCTGCGCGTCTACGCTAAACCCGTGGGATTCTTGCGTCTAGCTCAGTATGAGGTACGATTGAACAGGCCCTTGAACTGCATTCATCCCTACGGGAAGCCGCGCGAGCGCGTCTACAAGCGATACCCCGCTACTGGAGTTGACAAAGTATGGCTAGACCAAAAAACAATCTTTCCAGTAGTATTTGTCAACATGAGATTTGAACTCTTTGCGAATCAATCTGCTTCCTGGAGGTAAAGCTAGAACCTGGGGAACTCCAACCACTTGTACAATCCTTTGGAAACAAGGTAAATGGTGTGCCTCAATTACTGTAAATTGTGAACCAAAAAGAGAAACAAATACTGGTGCTATACATATCAAGGCAGGGGAAAGATTGACGGATGCTTCAGCATCCGAGTCGAAATTTATCCGACCCCTACAAGAGGATTGGCAATATTCTGCAACAAATCTAGCTTTTGGGTAAAGCGGCAATCAGCTATTTACTGAGTGCCGGTTTTTGTAGTTAACTGCTAACTGAGCGCAAGTTTGTCAAAGACCCGCCTAGGTAGCCAAAAAAGTTCTGTTGTTGAATAGCAGAAGGATTGTCTACGGGTTGCAACAAATATTTACTAGGGCGGGGAAAAGCAAGGGTGACTGGATAAATACGAAGTTCTTCGTGGTGAAAAACAGCGACTGAGATCGTATCATTTGGTTGGTAATCCTTGAGGCGATCGCTAAATTGATTGGCATTTACCTTAATACCGTCAATTGCTAGCAATTCGTCACCAGCATCAATACCGGCTAGCTGCGCGGGTGAGTTCGCCTCAACAAATTTAATGATTTCTCGTCCGTTTTCGCTACTTACTCTGATACCCAAGTACGGTTCTTGTTCTGTTTCTGCTACTATTTGCAAGCCGAAAGGTTCTAAGTATTCCTGAAAAGGCAATTCCTCTGTACCATCAATGTAGCGTTTGAAAAAATCAGATAAATCTGTTTCTGCCACAGACTCAATTACTTGCTGTAACTGTTGGGGAGTGTAGCCAATTTCCTCTTTCCCGAATTTGCGCCACATCACCAGCATCACATCATCGAGCGATCGCTTGTTGTCATGGCGAGAACGAATCAGTAAATCCAGCAGTAACGATACCATTTCTCCTTTCAAATAGTAGGAAATTTGGGAATTGCCGCTGTTGGCGTCCGGACGGTACAGTTTGATCCAAGCATCAAAACTTGACTCAGAAAGGGATTGTACCCTACGTCCCGGTGTTGTCAAATATCTGGTAATTTCCTTACCCCAGTTATTCAGGAAGGATTTGATGTCGTAGATTCCCGCACGTAAGGGAATAAGTAGGTCGTAGTAGCTTGTTGTTCCCTCACAAAACCACAGACAGCGGGTATAGTTTTCTCGATCGTAGTCAAAAACTTCCAACTCCTGAGGACGAATGCGCTTGACATTCCACAGGTGAAAGAATTCGTGTGCTACCAATTGCATAAAGCGATCGTATTTCTCGCGATCGCGAAATCCAAACCGCTGGTAAATCAGCGAACAGCTGTTCTTGTGCTCTAAGCCACCATAAGCTTGAGCAAATAGATGCAACACAAATACGTACCTTTCGTACGGCAAACCGCCAAATATCCGCGCTTCTACTTCGATAATTTTTTTGATATCGGCAATTATCTGTGGCGCTCGAAAATTTCCCCGTCCCCAAATTGCCAACTCATGAGGTTTGCCCAACACATCAAAGTGATACAACTGATGAGAGCCAATTTCAAAGGGACTATCCACCAGGGTATCAAAATCTGCAGCAAAGAAAGTGTTAACTTTTTCTGGAACTGATGGTAATGCTGTGGTCACCACCCATTCTGGACGTGGGGGAATAATAGTTATATAAATTGGTTGCCTCTCGAGTCCTGGTATTCTAAAAAACAGCGCCGCACCATTAAAATAACCGTGAGTTCCGTCTAAATGGTTTGTTCGCACACTCAATTCGTTCGCAAATATACTGTAATTTATAGTAATTTCTGAAACATCAACCGTCTCCACTTGCCAGTGATTCTTACTCACTTTTCGCCACGGTAAGGGTTTTTTGTGAGCAAAAGCGGCAAAATCCTGTAGATGCTTTGCGTATTCCCGCACTAAGTAGGAACCGGGAGTCCACACTGGCATTTTTAAATCTAAAGTAGAGCCTTGGTAGCCTCCCAGACGCAGAGTTACCTCAAATAGATGAGTTTCTGGTCGGGACATGGCCACCTGGTAATGAATTGACGGTACTTTTTCCTGTGGGCGGGTATCGGTACAAGGTGCTATTGTTTCCTTCATCTGCAGTCCAGAGTAAACATTGGGGAGACTTGAGTTAAAAGATTAACTTAACTCCTAGCTCCTAACTCACAACTCCTATACGGACAAACGACTTGAAAGCCCATACTATTAAACTTTACCAGCCAAATTAGTTAATTGTCGGAAATTGACGAGAAAAATTGCCTGATTTGTAGCGTCTATATCGATCCAGCCTTTTTCATGTAGTTTTTCCATGATTTTGGTAGTTTCTTCCACTCCAATTTCCGTCACCTCGGCTAAGTCTTTGAAGGGAATATAAAAAATTTCCTTTCCTTTGGGTGTTTCCTGACCGTAGTTTTCTGCCAAACTCACAAGAGTATGAGCAAGTTTCACAGCAGGGGGACTAGAATGCATCTGCAAGCGCACATTAGCATAACGCAATCGCCGCACCATCAACTGCAGCATGCGATGGTGTAACTGTGGGTCTTTGAACAATATCTGAATGAATCTTTCTCTGGAAATACTCAGTAGCTTAACCGATGAAAGAGCAACTACATCTGTGGAACGGGGAGATTCATCCAAAATTGCCATTTCTCCAAAAAAATCGCCTCGACCCAAAATCGCTAAAGCTACAGAAGTTTCTCCCACCGTGCGCCGAACTTTTACCCAGCCAGAAACTACAAAATAAACTGCATTACCCCAAGCATCCTCCATCAAAACAGCTCGCCCCGCAGGATATTCGTGTTCTACAGCTACCGATAGCAACCACTCCAGAACTTGTGGATTGGCTGTACTCATCAAGGGGAAGAGTTCGCTAAAAACCTCTGTATTCATGAAGTATTTACTAAAAAATAATTTCAGAGTAAAGTGATGATTTACAATTTACTGATACAGAATATTTCAGACCGCAATTCTACTAAAGTTATGGTGAAAAATCTGGCATACATTTAACTTATGTCTTACTGCCCGGTGGGTCTAGAGTCCATTACACCATAACAACTGCGGGATCGAAATCAGCGGTTATACCGAAAAAGAAATAAATAAAAAAAAGACAAATTGAAGTTGCCTGCAGACCAAAAATCTTGACAAACTACTAAATCTTAACTATTCTTGTAGGTTGTGAATATTGTTATTCTCAATTTTTATATCAATTCTGCAAAAAACTGCACGCTATCTCACCCAAATTGGAAAAGCTCTGGTGAATTTATCTGTTTTGCAACTTGTGGCGCAGAAAAGCTTATATGCTCAAAATTCCTTTGGGAATAAATCACGTGTTTTTGGCAAGAATTGCTATTACTAATTGCTTTCTACTCATTGTAGACATTTGAGTGCACCCGGGGCGAGTATTCCCTAGTTAAGGAAAGCTTGCACGAACAAGCTGGGAAGAACTAACTGACCAATTTTCATTTCTTACTGTTGGCTTCTTAAAGCTTGAGCAGTGAGGTAAATTTTAGTCCATTCGCCCATGACTTGATGAGTTTTGAGTTTTAATTTTTGGGCAATTTCTTCTATGGTGTGACCAGCTCGTCGCCATTGCAGAATTTCTCGACCTGTGGAAGTCAAATTTTTCTCTAATTGCTGAAGTTGGTTCGGTGTCAGTCCGAAATTGTGTTCTTGTAAAGAAGTTCCTAACCAGTTTTCCACTAATTCTGGTTTGTCTTTGAGAGCAAAAACGCGTACAGCGTGGTAACTAACCTTTTCTCGCAGCCTATATATTTCTTTGATCGGCTTGTTTAATTTTTTGGCGATCGCGTCTTGGGATTTACCTTGCAGATACATCCGCAACCATTCTACTGCTTCTTGACCTAGATTTGCTTGTAAATAATTTTCAAATTCTTGCTTGACTGCTTCTCGCAGTGCTTGTTGTTCTTCTATTTCTTGTGCTTTTTGGTATTCTCCTACTGCTTGGCTATCTACCAAGCTAACGCGATTGTCATTCTCATCGCTAAGAATTTCTTCTGAAACTAGTCGGACTACATCGCTACTGGGTACTTGGGTTAAACCACCACGTTGAATTCGGCGCAGGTAATTGACAAAACGATAGGCTAATAGGGGTTGGTTGCGTACTGGTCGCAAACAATACTCTTCTATATTGGCAAACAGCAGTGCATTTCGCAAGCGCGAATCGGCTGTTAGTTGGGAAATGCAAGCCATTTGTTCTTGTATGTAACTATCGCTTTGTAACAGTTCTTGAATAACTTCTTGCAATACATCCAGTACCGTTCGCTGGCGATCGCGACTCAGAGCAATCCATGTCTGAATTTTATGTCGCAATAGTACTAAACTCCCCAAACGAGTAATTAAATTGCGGTAAGCTGTTTCTCTTCCTTTTCCCAAGTAGCGCTGATGTAAAATTTTCCAGCGATATTCCATTGCTTGTTTGGCGACATCCAGTTCCTTGGGGTCCAACTGTTCAAATCGCTCTTGGCGACTTCCTAAAAGCCAGGAAACTACGCTTTCTCTGTTTGCTACAGACTCCTCTGGACACTCTGCAGCTAAACGCTGGCGCCAATAATGCGCTAGCTTTTCTGCTTCTGAAGAAGCAGTGGTGAAATTGAGCTCCTCAAAACCCTGTTTTAAAGTTTGCATCACAACCTCCATGTGTTGTCCTACTTGAGTCTTGGACCAACAGTCTATTTGTTCACTCCTAATTACCTAATGATGTCCCCCTTGGCCATCTGTATGTAATCTCACTTTGATTACGTTTTAACTCGCTAGTTTTATGCAGATATTTTCCCATCTTGATAAAATCTTTACAGTTTCTCTCCTTTCCTACCTACCTCTCCATTAAAAACAGCCCTACACTACACTTCCTTGAAGTGTGAAAAGCCTAATATTTTACCTTTCTTGCATTGGTCAATTCAGCTTTGCCACAAAAAGACGCTATTTGTGTTATTTAAGTTTCCCTGCTTAGTGTTTATTTTTTTTACCTTCGGCTTTTACTTACTCTTTGCAGGGATAAAATTTTTCCAAAACTTTGGTTAGACTTTCTCATTAGGTACATTCTTTTCCTAAGGCGGATTCCTACAGGGGAAACCGCCACAGCAAAATAAGGTTATGACAACTCCCGGCAAGATTTTAATGATTTTTGCTCTTTACAAAGTTAGCGACTGCTGGATCTGGGTACTACGGGATTTTCTACTGCTTGTCTGTAGGTTTCAACTTCATCTGTAAAACCAATCGGTAAAACCGCTTCCACGTTTTCGTGGGGACGAGGAATGATTACCCAGGTTTCGACGACCCCACCGTAAACTTGTTCTGCTGCTGCAACACCAGCAGCGACAGCAGTTTTTACTTCTTGGATATCACCCCGTACGTTAACTGTAAAACGAGCGCTACCTGCTCTGATGTAACCTACGAGGGTGACTCGACCAGCTTTCACCATCGCATCTGCTGCTGCTAATACAGCTGGAAAACCCTTAGTCTCAATTGATCCAACTGCCTGTAGTGGCATTGGTTATCTCCTATATATAAATAAAAGTATGTGGCGCTACCAAGAAATTGTACGAAGGTTCCTACACCTAATTTTTATATATACTATTATTTTGCAGCAATTTACTTTTGCAGAAAGTAAATGCTATTGGCTTTAGAAGATGCGGAACGGTTCTGATTTTTTTGTAAAATGTATGGGGAGGACACTCTCAACGTTTTCTGGGGGATTGGGAATAATGTAGTAAGTGATAACTTTGCCACCCTCGCCTTGAGCTTGATTACCCGCTTCAATACCTGCTTGGACTGCGGTTTTCACTTCTGCAACTTGTCCTCGTACTGCGACTATAAAACGAGCCGCTTCTGCTAAACCATAGTATACAAGGGTGACTTCAGCAGCTTTCACCATTGCATCCGCTGCTGCTAACACAGGGGGAAAACCTAAAGTTTCTATTACTCCAACTGC
The DNA here is from genome assembly GCA_000332255.1 of cyanobacterium PCC 7702. Lineage (GTDB taxonomy): Bacteria > Cyanobacteriota > Cyanobacteriia > Cyanobacteriales > Nostocaceae > Chlorogloeopsis. The sequence continues at coordinate 2,975,997 of KB235926.1, forward strand.
TAATGGCATGGTACTAGCTCCTTTTCCAGAAGAAGTAATATTTATTGTACGCGTCCGAATGACAGATTGGGACTTGCAAGTAAGTGAATGCTAAAGCATGGTGTAGTTTTTTTGTTGAGAGCATTTTTGGCGCTTTTGTTTACCATGGCTGGGAATTTCTCCATAAAATTCCAAAGCTATTACGTTGGTAGATTTGAGTGCTTGTCGCCTCTTCTGCAATCATTTACATTAAGATAGAATTGTTAAGGCTTATTTACAGAGTTTGCTGTTTTTGCCAAATTCTGTTAGACCAACTTACCCCAAGATAGATAAAATTTCCTAGAAAGTACCGGAACGCGCTTAATTATGACGCTCCCTATCCGTAACGTTGCCATTATTGCTCACGTCGACCACGGTAAAACAACCCTTGTTGACGCTCTCCTCAAACAATCCGGAATTTTCCGTGAAGGTGAAGACGTTCCGGAGTGCGTGATGGACTCCAACGTCCTGGAACGGGAGCGGGGAATTACGATCTTGGCAAAGAATACAGCTGTTAAATATAAAGATACGCTGATTAATATTGTCGATACTCCTGGGCACGCTGACTTTGGCGGCGAAGTAGAACGGGTACTGGGTATGGTAGATGGTTGTCTTTTGATTGTAGATGCAAATGAAGGTCCCATGCCCCAAACTCGCTTCGTGTTGAAGAAAGCACTAGAAAAAGGATTGCGTCCTATAGTTGTGGTCAATAAAATCGATCGTCCCCAAGCAGACCCCTACGGAGCGATCGATAAGGTATTGGACTTGTTCCTGGAATTAGGAGCTGATGAAGACCAGTGTGATTTCCCTTATTTATTCGCTTCTGGTTTATCAGGTTACGCCAAAGTCAACTTGGACGACGAACCAAGGGATATGCAACCGCTATTCGACGCGATTTTGCGCTACGTACCGCCACCAGTAGGCGATCCCCACAAGCCATTGCAATTGCAGATTACAACTCTAGATTATTCTGAATATTTAGGGCGAATTGCCATTGGTAGAATTCATAACGGCACCATTCGTACAGGACAACAAGTGGCTTTGGTGAAAGACAAAGGTGAAATTATCAAAGCCAAAGTTACGAAGCTGATGGGTTTTGAAGGTTTGAAACGGGTAGATTTGCAAGAAGCGAGTGCGGGTTATATAGTGGCTGTAGCTGGTTTTGCCGATGCTAATATTGGCGAAACAATTACCGATCCTAACGAACCTCACGCTTTACCGCTAATTAAAGTGGATGAACCAACTTTGCAGATGACCTTTTGGGTAAACGATTCGCCCTTTGCCGGTCAAGAAGGTAAGATGGTCACATCTAGACAGCTGCGCGATCGCCTCTGGCGCGAATTAGAAACCAACGTTGCTTTGCGCGTGGAAGAAACCGACTCTCCAGATAAGTTTTTAGTTTCCGGTCGCGGCGAACTGCATCTCGGTATTTTAATCGAAACCATGCGTCGTGAGGGCTACGAATTCCAAGTATCTCAACCCCAAGTTATTTACCGGGAAGTAAACGGACAACCTTGCGAACCCTACGAACTTTTGGTCTTGGATGTACCTGAAGAAGCTGTTGGTAGTTGCATGGAACGTCTGGGACAACGTCGTGGCGAAATGCAAGATATGCAAGTAGGTGGTAACGGACGTACGCAACTGGAGTTTATCATTCCTGCTCGCGGATTAATTGGTTTCCGGGGTGAATTCCTGCGCATGACGGGAGGCGAAGGTATAATGAATCACAGTTTCTTAGATTATCGCCCGCTTGCCGGCAATGTGGAAGTCCGCAGCAAAGGAGTTTTGATTGCTTGTGAAGAAGGTGTGGCTACCTTCTACGCTCTCAAGAATGCGGAAGATAGAGGTGTATTTTTTATAACTCCGGGAACGAGAGTCTACAAGGGTATGATTGTCGGCGAACACAACCGTCCCCAAGACTTGGAACTAAATGTCTGCAAAACCAAGCAACTTACCAATCACCGAGCAGCTAGCGCTGAGGAACTAGTACAATTACAAGCACCAATAGAAATGAGCTTGGAGCGAGCTTTGGAGTACATAGGTCCCGATGAGTTGGTAGAAGTAACTCCCAAATCAATTCGGTTGCGGAAGATGACAAAAAAATTGGCGAAACGATAAGGTTTGCACTTAAGCTACCTGCCAAATTTTAATTGTGCGATCGGAACTGCCACTAGCAATAAATTTACCATCAGGACTCACGGCAATAGCATTGACCGTACCTGTATGTTCGGTAAGGGTTTGTAGCAATTCTCCTGACTGCAAACACCAAATTCTGACTGTATTATCTGCGCCGCCACTAAACAGAACACATCCATCCGGACTAAGGGCAATGGACTTTACTTCCTCTACATGTCCGGTAAAAGTGTGCAGCAGTTTACCGCTATCTAGTTCCCACATTTTGATGGTGCGATCGCCACCACCGCTCAAGAGAGTATCGCCATTGGGACTAATAGCAACACAATAGACATCGCCTTTGTGTCCGCTCAGGGTGCGTAAAGGTTCGCCGGTACGGGGATTCCACAATCTAATTTTGCCGTCACTGCTAGCGCTGGCTAAAATTGTACCATCGGAACTGATAGCAGCAGCGTGGACTGCAAAGGCGTGCCAAAGAGTACAAATGCGATCGCCTTTGTGTAGGTTCCAAATTTTGATTTTATTGCTACCGCTAGCCAGAATCTTGCCATCGGGGCTAATAATAACGAAATTAACTGGTTTTTGATGTCCTAGTAAGGTATGCAATAATTTCCCTGTTGCAAGCTCCCAGACTTTGACGTTACCTTTGGGATGTTCACAGCTACCAATAGCAAGAAGATTGCCATCAGGACTAATGGCAACCGAGGAAACTTCTCCTATATTTTCACTTAAAGTACGAATTGCTTTGCCACTTTTTAAATCCCACACCTGAATGGTTTTATCCGTACAACCACTAACTAAAATCTTTCCATCCGGACTAATCGCTAGAGATTTAATTTTCCCTGCATGTCCTGTCAGGGTACGAGTAAGATAGACATGAATTTTTTGACATTTTGTTTTGAGATGAGCGATCGCGTACAAAATTTCCTCAACTTCAGTCATGCTCTTGCTATCGCCAATAGCAGCAAAATATTCTCTCAATTTTTGGAAATATTCCCTATCTTCTACCCGAACTGCTGATTTTATAGTTTGCAGCAGGTTATTTCCTTGCTGGTGTCCTACTTGACGCAGTTCTAACCAAGTTTGAAGCGAGTATTCTACCTGTTGATTGGCCAGGGAGCGATCGCTAAGCTGTTTGAAACTGTGAGCTAATTGCAATGCTAGTTCTGGAATCCAATCCCGACGCTTGCTTTTGAGAGCCTGATAAACTTGTTGGTAACCTGAGGCGATCGCTTGTAGAGACTGCAAATCTACTGGAGTGTTAATTAAACTTGGCAACAAATCTGGTAACAAGGGAGCTACATCATAATGAATTAAGTGATACACATCTGCTACCCACCCTACAACTAAACAATGACAAGTAATCAATACTTGACAAAGTCTTTCAAAATCCTGACGATTTACTTGATATGGCAGTGATAACTTCTCAACATCTATTCCCTTAGCTTGCCATTTTTCTTCCTTTTCCAACAAAGCTAAATTAATAGCATTTTCTCTTCCCAAGCACTCAATTTCCTCTATACTTTCCCCCAAAGCTATCAACTCATCTCTGATTTTTCTCCATTCTCTAGCCCGATTTTTAGCTGACTCTTCCACAATTTTTTTGTAAGGTATCCGAGAAATAGTTTTATAGTAATAATTTTCTTGTTCAATTCCCCAATAAGCTATGCGGAAATTTAAATGATCTCCATCAGCTTCCGATTCTAAAATTAAAACCGGCTCCGCTTGCAACATCCCAAAAAGAGCCTTAATACTCGATTCACTGTGAAAACGTTTGCTCTCCCAAGCACCTGCTAAAAACTCTGTCGGTCTCACAGGATTTTGTAAAGAGTAATGTTTGCTAATAAAATCCCGCAATCCCTCTGCTAACTTTAACTCCATATTTATGGAAACTTCTTCCTGAGAATTATCAAAATTATCAAATTTTACTTTCGCAGGAGCAAGGAAAATCTTTAAAGGCTTGCGTTCGTGAGAAAAAGTAGGAGATGCTAAGATTTGCGAAGGATATAAACGCAAAGGCCAGCTATCAAATAGCTTTTGCACCTCTGGTAATTTCAAAGCTGTTTCTTGTTCTTGAGTTGCTATTTGCAATTGTGTCTGGCGATAAAAAACTGCCAACTGCTGTTGCTCTATTTTCTGAGTTTTTTCTTGTTCTAATTCTCCTAAAATGCTCAATTTTTGACTAGCACTATTTACAGTTTGAATGATTTCTTGAATGTGTCTGGGGTACTCATCTTTGTTTGTTTCCTGACGTACTTCACTGCTTTTTTGTACCAAACTTGCAATTACAGGTGCAAATTCTAGTACTAGTTGAAGTAGTAATCTTAAGCCTTGCTCCATACAGAGATGCCTGTTAAATAAATAACTTTAATAGTTTCGGTATTTGTAATGCTATGACTCAATAGAGGCATTACTGCCATTCAATAACGCTTCTACCTATGCCGATCCTACTACTGCAGTAGAACTGTTGTGGAGTTGAATTTTAAAAATGAGAAGAAATTATCAAAAAGTTTGGTTATGAAGAAGAAATAATCTACTACTGCCAAAAATTGTCTGAAATTGCCTCAAAACTTTGCCATAACCTTCTAGATATTTGGCAAATTATTTTCTTCCTCTAGGAAGAATTATTGATAACAAGTAACCTCATACTTTGTTTTCAGACTTCTTTCCTAATTTCCACAAAGTCAAGATACTGCGCGCTATTATTATCCTGTAGATACCTATTTTCGCTCCCTATAACCTATTTTGTATGAACCTAATTCCCAATTATCAGTTAATACCGCGAACAAAGTAGCAGTTGTGACCAACATTAAAAAAATTGTCGCTGGTATTTGTTTCAACTCCACCACAGTCAGAATCATAATTCTTTCTGGTGTATGGCGAAACTACTGGAAAATTTAGGAATTAATTCACGACCCCCATTGAAAGCTCTTCCCCAGCATCAGTAACATTTTCATCGTAGCTAACTGCACAAACCCAGTAAATTTGATAGTGTTTTGATTTTTCAGCTATGGTCCAAGCTTGACAGTGAACCTTGTGGTTATTGTTACAGATTTTACTGTACTTGGGTGCCGGTCGTATTCTATCGCTCGGCGCATCTCGCCTTTTGATTCTGCGAGAGTTTTACCACACTCCTGAGTAATTATCGGTGCTAAGTGCTCCAAATGCTCTTATAGCAAGTTCTTAAGTTTGAATAAATATTGCACTCGTTCTGCAGGCGGCGTGCTACACCACCTCACAAAAGTTTCCGACGCAGCTTCCACTACTTGGTTAACCTCAGATGCAGGTGAAAGGGGAACTTTTGCCAATATTTTTGCTGTTGCTGGGTTGGTAACGTCCAACAATTCTGTAGCAGCAAATACACACTACTGACCGTTAATGTAGTTGGGTAGGGTAGGAATGGCATTCATAAGCTTTGGATGCACAAAAGTTTCATGCAGTGATACGACTAATCTTAATCCCTACCGTAAATATACTATTTTCTTTACAAAGACTAAGCAAAATTAGCCATAAAATTACGGTTTTCAGTACAATAACTGCGGATTAAATTTATGTTAAAGGCAATTTTTTTCTCAAATCACAGCTGTTTTTCACAATTAGTTGTCCAACTGATTTTTTAGCTCGTAATATCTTTTAAGTTTATTATTTTTATTATTTACTTTTTGTCCTTAAAAAAAATTAAAATAAAAGCATGAAAATAACTGTATTTTTTTGTTAGAATATATAAAAATGATTAAATAATCAATTCATTGTAAATCTACTAATAATCATTTGCTTTCTTGTTCAAATTTTCAGAAAACAACTTGCACAATAAGCAGCTATGTCAAAGAAAATTCGAGAACTAAAACAAATGTTGCGTCAAGCTGGTTATACAGAACTTCCAGGGAAGGGAAATCATACTAATTGGGACATCCCTTTTATGCTGGAAAATTAACTATTTCTGGCAAAGATGGAGCAGAGGTTAAACGTTATCAAGAACAAGAATTTCAATAATTTGTTGCTCAAATTATTAGAAATATGAGAAGAAATAAAAACAGGATGAAGCCGAAAAATGAGTAAGTTTAAGTATCAGATGGTAATTCAATGGTCTGATGAAGATAACTGCTTCTTAGTAGGATTCCCTGATTTTCCTGGGCAGCGTTGGCGGACTCACGGAAACAGCTATGAGTCAGCAGTCCAAAATGGCGTTGAAGCGTTAGAGTCTTTGATTATGGCATACGAAGCAACAGGCGAACCGCTTCCCCAGCCAAGTGTTTACAAAGCTGCTTAGCTTGGTAGAGCTAAAGTGCAGATACGAGTATAAAACTTAGTGTATAGATTTGATACCTCTACAGCTAGCTGCAAATTGTAGGGGTATTTAGCCAGCTGGAATTTGTAAATAGTGAAGAAAAACCGCGATCGCCGGTTGGGTTATAGCAAGTACAATTTCACCAAAATCAAACGCTCTACAACAAGAGGCTTGAGACTGTCTGACAGAGCACAGAAGTCACATTTAGCCCTTCTGTATTTTTTTGATAAAAAATTAGCCATCGTCAATTAATAAAATAGCTAAACTTACGGTTGTCTTTTTTCCCTCGCTCTGAAATTTCCTGAGGGTAGTAATTATCATAAAATTAGTTAGGCAATGCCAGCGAGTTGGTAAATCCAGAGCTAAAAACCTTGCTAGATATATACACCCAGGAGTATTTGTAGGAAGAGCAAAGTTTGGATAAGGTTTAGGGATTATGGACAACAGCAGCCGCATTGCACTCAAACATCAAAAGCGATCGTGCAGGTTGAAGAACCTTTAGCTGAAGTAATAGGTAATCGTATTATCCTCGAACAAGTACTCGTTAGTTAACTTATTGACTAACACTGTTAAATTTGTGGCGCCAGGAGTACGACCCCAAGTACGAGTGTGGGTGGAGGAGTGCAAAAGTGAAGAAGCTTGGTTGACACAAACAAATTCCCCACTCCACAGCGATTGCATACGTCTTTGGGTGCAAGACAATGACATTGGCATTGCCGAGGGGAGCGAATTTCTAGCGTTTTTGAGCATTTGCACCGTATCGAAAAGGATAAGCGGTCGGGTACAAGTGCGACTGTCAAAAGATTTTCTTGCCAACACCCAATCTCCTAACGCCAATTTTTTATCCCCTGTTGCTCATTGCGCCCAAATTACCGTCAGCAACACCGGTCAGGGAATTGCTCAAGATTTTTTGCCTTATGTGTTTAATTACTTTCGTCAAGCAGATGGCAAAACCACCAGACAAGTGGGCGGACTGGGACTGGAACTTCCAATTGTCAAACATATAGTGGAAATGCACGGCAGTACGGTTAGCGCCCACAGCGCTGGAGAAGGACAAGGAGCAACCTTTATCGTCAAATTGCCGTTGATGACAGCACCTTCGCCCCCGACAAAGCATAAAGAAAGCTCGCAGTCTGAGAAATTCTTTATATTAAAGGGTCTGCGAGTCTTAGTTGTAGATGACGAAGCTGATTCCCGAGAATTAGTTGCTTTTGTCCTCCAAGAATACGGAGTAAAAGTAACAACAGTAATATCAGCCCTGCCAGCGCTTCAAGCTGCAACTAACATCAAGCCAGATGTTTTGGTGCTGGATATCGATATGCCGCAAATAGATGGTTATATGCTACTGCGTCAAATTAGAAGCTTGTCGTCCAAACAAGGAGGAAATACCCTCGCCATCACCCTGACAGCTTACGAAGCGTGAAGTTGACAAACAAAAAGCTTTGGCAGCAGGTTTTCAAATACACTTGCCCAAGCCGATAGAACCAGAGGAGTTTTGAAAGCGATCGCAACCTTACTACAATCTTAATTTACCCAAATCCCCACAACGGTACTAGCTTTTATATTCATACCCACGAACAACTCTGATGGACTGCAGATATGTAAAAACATTTCATATGTGCAATGCTTGCTCCCAGATATTAGCTTTAATAGGTGATAGCAACGGCCAGTTCACCAACCTTTAAATCTGCCTTCCCAACGCCTTGAGCGCAGACCTACTTTTTGTTTTTCACGCGTTGTTAAATAATACAAGTAAATGCTTAAGCACTCATTATAAGCTACAAAATTTGTAGAGCCATTTTTGGGGAGAAAGGTCTCACTCCTGCATACATTTATGTTATGAATTCTTGATTATTACTGGCTGTAAGTTCTTTTTGAGAACTCAACAAAATTACTGGCATATTTTCCATGCCGTTTCTTGCTTTCTATAAAATTCATCTTGAGTAACTACTGATAAATTCCACCAAAATATTCATGATTTCAGATTATTTTTATCTACAAGAAATAATGGAATCAATCGCAAAGAAAAAGTAGATTGTTCTTTGGTTTTATTTTTTGCAGTTCTTGCTGTGTAAAGATTTTAACCGAGATTTTGATGTAAAAAAATATTAAAAAAATACAAGTGATTTTAAAAAAAAGTCAATAAAATTGATAAAAATAACAAGCAAACTTAGTCAAAAAAGATGGATGATTGTTAGTATCGTTGAGAAGAAAAACACCAGAATCACGTAAGATTTTTCTCACTTCAGATGAAAATTCCAAAAATCGGGTGAAAGATAATGCTGTAATCATTATCCTTACATTGCCATCGGACATTGCCAAAAAAAATAACAACACTAACAGAACAATAATTATGAGTAAAAACACGAATGCAGTATCACAGTGGCGCGAAAAATTACCTTTTCCCCTACAACGTTTAGCAGATTTAGCTTACAACTACTGGTGGTCTTGGACGACCGATCGCATAGCCTTGTTTCAAACCATCGATCCTCAAGAATGGGAACGTTGCGGACACAATCCAGTGGCAATACTAGCTGGAGCAACATACGAACGCCTAACACAGCTAGCAGAAGACCCGTTTTACCTCAAACAAATTTCTGCCTTGGGGCGAGAGTTTGATGAATACATGAGGCAAACAAATACTTGGGTAAGTCGGGTAGCACCGCAAATTTCAGCTGCGCATCCCATAGCATACTTTTGCGCCGAATTTGGTATTCACGAATCTTTACCCATTTACTCTGGAGGATTAGGCATTCTTGCAGGCGATCATCTCAAATCAGCATCAGATTTGGGGGTACCGATGGTAGGAGTTGGCTTGCTTTATCGCCAAGGTTACTTCCGCCAGCGCTTGAACCGTAGTGGTTGGCAAGAAGATTACTACGTCGATAATCCTTTCCACTGCATGCCTTTGGAATTAATCCGAAACGAACAAGGGGAACCACTGACTATCGAACTAGAAATTCGCCAACGTCGGGTGAAAGTACAAATTTGGCAAGTGCATGTGGGACGGGTTAAGCTTTATCTGTTAGATAGCGATCGCCCTGACAACGATCCCATCGATCGTTGGCTCACTGCACACCTGTACGGTGGAAACCAAGAAACCCGCATTGCCCAAGAAGTAGTTTTGGGAATTGGTGGTGTCCGCGCTCTCAAAGCCTTAGGAATTCAACCATCTGTTTATCACCTCAACGAAGGCCACGCAGCTTTTTGTACCTTAGAAATTGCTCGCCAACTTATTGAGCGCACTGGCAAATCCTTCTACGACATCGAAGCCGATGTCCGCCAGCAGTGTGTATTTACCACCCACACACCCGTTCCCGCCGGTCACGATGTTTTTTCTCCCGACTTAATGGACTCCTTTTTTGCCCATTACTGGCCAAAGCTGAGGCTTGAGCGGGAACAATTTTTAGCATTGGGCGCACGCCGGTTGGGCGATCCCTGGGAACCTTTTGGCATGACCGTGTTAGCTCTGCGGATGTGTCGAACTTCCAACGCTGTCAGCGAATTGCACGGACGGGTTTCCCGGCAAATGTGGTCTGTTCTTTATCCCCATCGCTCCGAAGACAAAGTTCCTATTGGTTATATTACCAACGGTGTGCACGCACCCACCTGGACAGCTCCGTTAATGGCAGATTTATACAATCAGTATTTAGGAACAGATTGGAAAAATCGTGTTGCCGATCCCCAAATGTGGGAGAAAATAGACGATATTCCCGATGAAGAATTGTGGTGGCGACATCAAATTCTCAAAGAAAGACTGATTGCCCACACTCGCCACAAAGTGAAAATGGCAAGGGTTGGACGAGGTGAAGACTACGAAAGAATTCAAGCTGCCGACACTTTATTAGATCCAAAAGCCTTAACTATTGGATTTGCCAGACGTTTTTCACCCTACAAGCGCGGACATTTACTGCTGCGTGACGCCGAGCGTGCTTTGCGGATTTTTGGCAATAGCGATCGCCCAGTACAAATTATCTTCTCTGGTAAGGCCCATCCTGCCGATGAAGAAGGCAAGCGCATCATTCAACGCTTGATGGAATGGTGCAGACATCCTGCTATAGTCAACCGTGTCGCTTTTATCGAAGACTACGACATCTACACCGCCGCCAAACTCGTACAAGGTGTTGATGTCTGGTTAAACAATCCCCGTCGCCCCCTAGAAGCATCTGGTACCAGCGGACAAAAAGTCTGCTTTAACGGCGGTATCAATTGTAGCGTGCTGGATGGTTGGTGGTGCGAAGGCTATAAAACCGATGCCAACGGTAAAGGTATCAACGGCTGGGCCATTGGCGAAGACGCTCACACCAGCGACCAGGAATTGCAAGACCGCATTGATTCGGAATCGCTGTATCAATTACTAGAAGAGGAAATTGTTCCCCTCTACTACAACCAAGATGCTAACGGCATTCCCCACGGTTGGATACAAATGATGAAGGCATCCATTAAAACCAATGCACCTTTATTTAACACCAACAGAATGGTAGCTGATTACGTTTCTCAGGTATACGTACCAGAAATTTCTCTAAAAGTACCGCCGATTTTGGCAAAAGTTTCACTATAGGAACTGCATAAAAACAATATCCGTAAGGTGGGCTTTTCGCCTACCTTTTTTGCTGATAGGAAGTATCAAGCTTCTCGAAAACCCCTTTAGCATTTTGTTCAACCATAGCCTCCGTAGGGAATCCTACTAAAAACAGCGAGCATTCAATACCTGCCACTAAGTATCGCTCGTTGTTTAGCAAATATCCTATTCAATCCGCCGATCTCATGCTCAAGCAATATGACCAAAATCAGACATGTTCTCACAACCAATTTCGCGACACAGTCAAAAAATTTCTCGGTCTTTTTCTACCCTTAACTGTATTGGTGGGGACAGGGTTAGCCATTTTTTCTCATATTGAAACTAATACCATCAAAAGTGAAATTGCTAGCACTGAGCGCCGTGAAGTAGAAGTTAAAAAAGAATTATTTATCAATCACATCAGCTCGATTCGAGCAGATTTAATCATACTGTCACAACAACACGAGCTGCAATTGATTTTCGATCCCACCAGCAGTCAAGAAATTCTCAAAAAGTCTCGAGCAGCTTTAGCACAAGAGTATCTAGTTGCGTCCCAACAAAAGAAACAGTATAACGAAATTCGTTTAGTGGACATTACCGGACAGGAAATAGTACGAGTTCACTTCGACCTTGGCAAAGCTAACATCATACCCGATGCACAGTTACAAAATCATTCTCATCGTTACTGGTTTAAAGATACGCTGGTGTTAAAAAAGGGTGAGGTTTTTATTTCTCCATTGGACTTAAAAATTAATTCTGGTAAGATCGAGCAACCCCTAAAACCCATAATCCGCTTTGGAACACCGGTCTTCGATTCCCAAGGACGCAAGCGCGGGATGTTGGTACTTAGCTACCTAGGAGAAATTCTTTTGCAAAAATTATCGCCACAACATTCCCTTTCTTCTGGAAATCTCATGCTGCTCAACTCCCAAGGATATTGGCTCAAAGGGATAAAGGCGGAAGATGAATGGGGTTTTATGTATGACGATCGCCGCGATCGCACCCTCAAGAAAGCTTTTCCCGAAACCTGGAAGCAAATCAATACTCAACAAACCGGACAGTTTCAAAACCGTCAAGGATTGTATACTTTCACAACTATTTATCCTTTGCTAGGCATTAAAGGAGCAAAGTCGAGTACCGGTTCCGGTAATCCTTTCGGTAGCAGCCAAGCTCGAGTGGATGCTAAATCTTACTATTGGAAGCTAGTGACCTTTGTGCCGACAACAGTTTTAAAAGCGCGAGTGCAGAAAATCTACAATCAACTGCAACTGCTGTTCGTTACTTTGACAGGATTAATTACTACCGGCTGTTGGCTCGTTGTCCAGGCTACCATTAAGCGTCAGCAAAGCGAACAACAAGCAAGAGGATTAAAGCAAACCCTAGAAGAGATGCATCGCAACCAAGCGCAATTGGTACAAACTGAAAAAATGGCTAGCCTCGGTCAACTTGTTGCTGGAGTTGCTCACGAAATCAACAATCCCGTTAACTTTATTCACGGCAATCTCATTCACACCAACGAATACGCCCATAATCTGCTAAAGTTAATTCAGCTTTACCAAAAGCATTATCCCAATCCGGTTCCCGAAATTCAAGCGGAAATAGAGGCGACAGATTTAGCATTTTTGCAACAAGATTTACCCAAACTGCTTACATCCATGAAAGTGGGAGCCGATCGCATCCGTCAAATTGTGTTGTCGCTTCGCAACTTCTCGCGCGCGGATGAAGCTGATTGTAAAGAAGTTGATATTCACCAGGGACTGGAAAGCACATTGCTGATTTTGCAGCATCGCCTCAAACCTAAATCCGAACGTCCAGCAATTGAAATCGTCCGAGAGTACAGCTGCTTGCCTTTAGTAGAATGCTATCCGGGACAGCTCAATCAGGTTTTCATGAACATCCTGGCCAATGCCATTGATGCCTTAGAGGAAGTTAGCACTCAACAAACCTCTGCACCAACACCAACTCATCCCGGTCAAATTACCCTTCGTACCTCCGTTGTTGATAGCAATTGGGTAGAAATTGCGATCGCCGATAATGGCCCTGGTATGTCTAAACGTATTCAAGAACAAATTTTCAACCCCTTCTTTACTACCAAACCTATAGGTCAAGGAACGGGAATGGGAATGTGGATTAGTTATCAAATCGTGACAGAAAAACATCGTGGTAAATTGCAATGCTTTTCCACACCTGGTAAGGGAACAGAGTTTATAATTCGACTCCCTATTCGCCAAAAAGCTACAGCCAATTCCTATGGCATTTGATATTCTCATTCATGCGTGATTCTTTGTGTAATATCCGGAACACATACCTAAATAGCAAACTTTTGAGTGCTTACACTGCTTTACCTTAGTGCTAGTTGCTCAGACACACAAGGGAGAAAGAAGGTGAATAAAAGGTTGATTGTATTTCTAGTCACTGTAGTTTTTGCCACCAAAGCGCAATTTGCCCTTGCCAGAGTAGAAAACTGGCGTGGTGTTTATGAATATGAAGGATACTTCGGACGAACCGCAGGCTCGTCGCCTATCGTCATGCATTACAAAATTAGTATCACAGGTAACAACAAAGCCCCCGCTATTCTTACCATCCAAGGTTTCCAAACTGACGAAACCTTAATCTGCAATGTTGTCAGCGAAGATAATAACAAGCTTACCTTGTTGTTCCGCAGTTACGGTGATGGCAAAGTCAATCGCTATGGAGTGCAGGTTTACAAACCAGGTGAACCGCTTTTGACTCTAGAACGACGCCAACAAAACGGCAAAACCACTATCATTACCTACTGGTTAGCTTTTACAGACCCAACTGGTAAACAGCCAAAGCCAGGACGTTACTTCCACAAGGTTTACTAGTAAGGGTTGGAATTAAACATAGTACAATTACTTAAATAAATGGTATTTTATTTAACTTAAATTCAGGAGTTACAGGACTTCAAGACAGCCCGAAGAAGCAACCAAAGCCGCGATCGCCGTTTATCAAGACAGCAGTACATCACTACAGGGAAAATATCTATCTCAGAGAATGTATTAAGATGTGTATAGAAAGTATTTAGCTGAAAAAGCCGGGAATCTAGAAAAATAATTATGGCAGTTCGTCAAGATACTCTTTGGGAGCGTTTTTTGTCTCCCATAGTACGTTTGCTTATAGATGAGGAGGGTTTGCGGCGTTACGCTGAAAGTATAGATTGGGACAAGCAAAGCGATCGCTTTTGGCGCGCTGATGTGGTAATTCCTACCTACTATAGCAGCCAAAACTTTCACGGTATTGAAGGTGGATACCTCAAATCTAGTGCTGCGGTTACCTACGATGCTGTGACTCAATACGTGCTACCGCCTAATGAAATTTGGGTACGTCAGGCTTTAATAGATGCTGTGAAAGTAAAACCGCATCGCATCCTTGACTTGGGGTGCGGTACAGGTTCGACAACATTAATGCTCAAGCAAGCTTTTCCCGATGCAGAAGTAATTGGTTTGGATTTGTCACCCTACATGCTTGTCAGGGCCTGCCATAAATCTGAAAGTGCAGCCTTAAAAATCCACTGGCTGCATGGAAACGCAGAAAATACCGGCTTTGCTAGCCAATCGTTTGACTTGGTAACAGCTGTATTGCTATTCCACGAAACACCATCAAGGGTATCTAAGATAATTTTGCAAGAAAGTTTTCGCTTGTTGCGGCCTGGTGGTCAGATGTTAGTTTTAGATGGCAACCAGGAAAGATTGCGTCAGTTAGATTGGCTTAATGATATATTTGAGGAGCCGTATATTCGCGAGTACGCCGCTGGCAGCATGGACAAATGGCTGAGCACAACAGGATTTCAAGCAGTGCAAACTGAAGACGTATGGTGGATACATCAGCTATCTAGCGGTATAAAACCTTTACCAGCAGCACGAGAAATTGCCCAAACTCAGATGCAACAGAATACTTCCACATCAACAGGTAACATATTAGATAATAAGGATTTGCAGGGCTTTCCTTCTCCAGCTTTTTGATCCCACAGCATGACTTTAAAGGCAGTTCTGTTTGATTTTAACGGCGTCATCATTGATGATGAATCGATCCACGAGCAACTACTCGGACAAATTCTGCTTGCAGAAAATCTGACTCTCAAACCAGGTGAATACAAACAAATTTGCTTGGGACGCAGCGATCGCGCCTGCTTAGAAGATATCCTCACAAACCGAGGTCGCATTTGTACTCCAGAGTATTTAAATCAATTATTAAAAAAAAAGGCGCAACTGTACGTGCAGGAACTGGAAAAACTGCAAAAACTACCCTTGTACCCGGGTGTAGATGATTTGATCTTTCAAGCAAGAGCACGCAATTTCAAGCTAGCCATTGTCAGCGGTGCTATTCGCCAAGAAATAGAACTTGTTCTCCATCGCGCCCAACTAGCTGAATATTTTGCGGCGATCGTCGCTGGAGATGATATTGCTGTAAGCAAACCAGAACCAGATGCTTATTTGTTAGCTGTAGAAATCCTCAACCAAATCTATCCTTCACTCAATCTTCAACCCCAGGAATGTCTGGCAATTGAAGATACCTTAACCGGAATTCTAGCAGCAAAAAAAGCTGGTATGCAGGTAGTAGGTGTAGCAAATACTTACCCCTTTCACATGCTTCAACGCCAAGCTCACTGGACTGTAGATTATCTCACAGATTTAGAACTAGAACGAGTGCAAGAAGTTTACTCCCAGCGCCAGTGCCAACCTAGCCTTGGTGGATGCTAAAATTACTGATAGTCCTTTGCTAATCAACAAATTGGGGAATTAGCTCAGTTGGTAGAGCGCTGCGATCGCACCGCAGAGGTCAGGGGTTCAAATCCCCTATTCTCCATTTGCTTGCACTTACAGCAGTAAGTCGGTGGCGAGTGGCTGTTGTGGGAAGATCGTCACGGCAAGGCGATCGCATTTCAGTCAGGCGGGTCAAGGTATTTCCTATGGACAAGCTTTGCAACTACTTCGAGGTATTTCGAGACATGATGTCGGCGCTTAAATAACCTAACCCAGACGCTGTACCCTAGCTGCAAAGTTTTTTGGTACAGTTGTGAAATATGCTAAAGCGATCGGCGCGTACTCCAGCTAACGTGCTACCATTGCACAGTGTCATTAAGTCGGAAAGTGAAGATCCTGTGTTAATAGTTTTTAATCAGTAGCTCTTGACCCTGAGCAGCACCTGACTGCTTGTAGTTGTTCATTCCGTACTGAAGCGTCCATTAGACCTGTCCGAAAACTCCAAAGCCAGCGTGTTCAAAGCTTTGAGGCAAAACTTTGATATTTTTGCAAAAACGCAGTTAT
>KB235926.1:2992763-3036747 GCA_000332255.1 cyanobacterium PCC 7702
AGACTCCAAACATCATTCCTAATACTTGAAATGTCGGCATTTGTCTTAAATAAAACAAGCACAAACATACTTGCTCATTCATTGACAACTTGGTTGGACGACCTCCTCCAGGTGCATTAATTCTAATTTTCTGGCTTGACTGTTTAGCTTTGATATCTTGGTGTCGTTTTCGGGCGCAATTTAATAGTGATTGTAGCTGTTCGTAACTAATCCCTAAAATTTGTTTTGTTCGGTGTGGATATTTCTCGATATAATCAAAAACCATAGTTAGCTGGGAAAAACAGTAGACACTCAATTTAACGTTTTACCATTTTTCTTTTCCTAAGTTAATATTTCGGACAAGTCTATTCAATCATGTTTGCAAAGCTAAACATTTCCCTAATTTCTTCAGAGTCATCATAAGTGATTAGCCACCTGTGCGAGCATTTACGCATATTTCTAGCAAATCGTTCATGATCGAAAGCAGTGTGCAAATTTCCTTTCCAGCCATAAAGTTTTGATTTTGTAGCACTTAAATAAGGTGGATCCAGAAAAATAAAAACATTTTTTCCTTCTGGAAATAGCAAATTTTCGTAATCACCGCAAGTAATATGAATTCCTGATAGATAAGCAGAGAGAACACGTAGTCTCTTGATTGATGAATCTGTAAACCTGCGCTCAAAAGCTTGTTGAGAGTAACCCCCTGAATCTACAGTACCTGAGAAAGTAATTCGATTGAGAACAAAAAAACGTACTGCTTTTTCAAAGTCGTTAAATTTGAGATCATCACGATTCAAATAATTAAATAAATCTCTGCCTAAGGTATATTTTTTCTTAATTTTTTCCACTGCATCTGCAAGGGCTTCTGAATCCGTTTTGGCACAGGACCAAAAACAGTAAAGGTCGAAATTTAAATCATTGATCCAATATCGCTTGATGCGATCGCCAAATAATTGTTTTACTGCTAAGAAAACAGAACCACCACCTACAAAAGGTTCTCTATATTCCTCAATATTTAATGGAATGTGAGGAAGTATCTTCTCAAGAGCTTTTGATTTTCCACCTGGATAACGAAGTGGGCTTTTAATTTTAAACATGATTTATTGTTGATGTACTCCCAAAATTTGTTCGATAATCACAAAAACTTCATCTTTTGCGCAAGCGATCGCTCAATATTTAGATTTATTCACCCGTACTGAATAGCATTTTCAATCTCAATCTTGTTTTAATACTTTTTTATGGAGAAATATAACAGCATCAAGTGCTTGATTTGGCGTTGAAGCACCATTACTGTACTTTTCCATCTCTTGAGGATAAAAAAATATAACGTTTCATCCAGTAAATATAAATTTTTAGGTTTAGGGATGTAAAGAAGAAGTTTTGCGTATATTCAGACAGGAGTTCGTTGTCATGCCTGATATATGTCGATTAAGAAAAAGACTACACAGAAATTTTCCGTATAATAATAAATAGTTCCACGACAAACGTACCACAAATGACGTAGGTTCGCTGCATCTGCGGGCATGTTATCCGCCACCAAGAGGACCGGCTTGCCCTACAAGACCCAGTTCCTTCCTGACTTCGACGACTAAGCCGTGTTTGACGCCATTAAGGAGGAGTGCCAGACACTAGTCGCAACTTTGGTCACTAGAGACCCGGAAATATGGCTGTGGCGACACTTCAACAAACTCTATCCGCGGGAGCTGTCCCACGGGGTTGACTTTGGGTTGAGCGATCGGGTAATAAAAATGACTTCGTGCCGTTCGTACCGGAGTCTGATCGACCCGAGCGGGTGCTACGACCGCCGCGGGACAAAAAAACAGCTGAACCAGGCGCGGTGTATGGATTGCAACCGGCATGCAATGATGATTTTGAGTTCGTCTTCCAGTTAAACAAGATTGTAGCAATTAAGAGCGATCGCTTAGAATGAGACAATCCTGCTGCTGTTGAACTGCAACGTAGCAGATTGTGCTAAATAGTACAGCAACCAAGATAAGGGAAAACCAGGTGTATAGCCTAAAACTGCTAAGATCGGAGCTTCTTGCAAAACAACACTCAGCAAGAGGAATCTATATAACCCATTGCTTTTAGGGCTGCGTACTCCGGTAAATGTTCGTTAACATCAGTATAAAGTATTTGATATACAATAACGGCACCGATAATAAATCCCATTAAAACACCCAGGCTAAATATAAAACCAATTGGCGTACTACTAGATCAATGTTCTTGCTCAAATTCGATAAATTCTGGCTTAGTCAGTACTTTAACGTCGTTAGGTAAGTTAGCCACTAAATTTTTTTGAACTCTTTTAACATCAACTCCTGGTTTAAGATTAATTACACCTAAATCTATTTGTTTAGGATTGCGACTTTTAAATTTAAATATTCGCAAGAATGTTAAGTCACTGGTAATTAAATTTCCATCAACTGCAAACGAATTACCCAGCTTGAATTCTCCTACTTTAACTCTATGACCGCTGATTTCAGTGTATACTAGCTTGCCTGCTCCAATTTTTTCAGCTATAGCTTCAGTACCAATTCGGGACGGGATGCACCGTCGAGCAAAACCACATCAGGTATTCTTGTCTTAAGTAGATTTTTGGAAATATCGGGTAAGTTAAAAATAGGCTGATTTGGATTAACTCCTAAAACTAATATTGTTCTGTTGCGACGATTTTCTGAATTTTTAAATCTAATAAAATCAATATACATAGAACTAACAGACTTTACCCCATCAAAGCCTCGCGCTTGATACAACCGACGCCGAAGAAAGCTGTCCACATAAGCAATAGTTTGAGATTGGGGACTAATTAAAAATAAATCGCTTTGTAGACTCTTGTGAAGTTGGGTATTACTTTCATATAGGGCAGTCTGGAAACCTAGTTGCATAAACATCAGAACGTCAGCAAACGCAATGGCTGCCATTACTGTCAGAAGGCGACCTTTTGCCCTAATAAGTTATGACCAAGCTAAGGGAATTCTTTTTTGGTAAAACATTGTAATATTCTCTGAAAATAGGCTGTTCTAGAGTAAAGTTACTTTAGACGAACAGGTAAAGCATTAATTACCACCTCTACTTGTAAATTCGTTAGATTTGCTACTCGTAAGCTATCATCCAGATCAAGGCGGATTTTGACTTCTACCACTCTCACATCCATATCAGCGCTCGGGTTAGTATCGAGGATGCTGTTTTTTTTTGAATTTGCGATCCAATCTTAGTTACTTCCTTTAATTCGTTAGCAAAAGCAGAGCTGGTAATAGTAGCTCGTTGTCCGACCCGGACTCTGTCAATGTCGGTTTCATAGACCTGTGCTGCTACAAACATCTGATCGGTTTGACCGATAGCAGCGATTCCTCTGTTTCCAACAATTTCTCCAGGTCGAGCATAGATTTTTAAAGTCTGACCTGTAATGGGCGATCGCACATAAGCTAGAGCAAGATCTGCTTTCGCTTTTTTGAAAGCGGCGATCGCACTATCGACCTCAGCTTGAGCTGCTTGCAAATCTGTCGGGCGGATTTCACGCATCTGGCTTTAAAGTCGCTTGTACCTCGTTGATCTGTTGTTGTAAAGTCTCGATTTGACCTTGTTTTGCTCCAGCCTTTAGCTTTTTAAATTGGCATTAGCAACTTGGACTTGTTGTCTGGCTTGCTGCCATGCTGCTAGTAGGCGATCGCGGTGATCAAAAATGGCAATGACTTGCTGCGAACGGACGCAATCGTCCTCACTCACCAAAAGCTGAGCAACTTTGACACCAATACTGTCAGATGAAGGAGTTGCAGACAAATTAGTCACTTCTCCTTTCGGTTCCAAATGCCCTAAAGCAGCAATGTACTCAAGCAGATGAGGTCGAATACTCAAACGACGATCTCAAAACAATACAATTAATTGCCCGAATAAGCTTTCACCCCTATAAAGACGGTCGCCCTTATTAAAAGTACCACCTAACAACCACGTTGCAAAGGTTATCTGTGTCCGTTGAGCGCGAGCGTTAATGCAGATATGAGTAAACAAGATGTCAAGCATACAACCTTTTCTTAATATTATCTTAATATTTATTTCTTCTCTTATTTCTACATATTACTATTTCGTAATATAATGGTAAAACAAATAAAAGATGTTATATTATTAAAGCTATGTTAAAATTGTCACCTCAAACCCTTGCCCCCGTGGCTGAGTATTTTAAAGTCCTGTCAGAGGTCAGTCGGCTGCAAGTGTTGTGTTGTCTCAAATCAGGAGCAAAAAACGTCACGGAAATAATCCAAGAAACCGGACTGGGACAAGCCAATGTTTCCAAACACCTGAAAGTATTGCTGCAAGCAGGAATTGTCACTCGTCAACCGCAGGGAATTAATGTTTTTTACCAAATTACCGACCCTATGATTTTTGAGTTGTGCGAATTAGTGTGCGATCGCTTGGCTACCCGCTTGCAGGAACAGACCCAACAATTGAAAAAATTACAAGCCCTGCGCCATTTTGAAAATTAGTTTTCAGTTGGAGAAAACTAACTCCTTAGTAGAAGATTAGCAGACTTTACCTAATTTACTCCTATCCTTAAACAATCGCATGCCATTGGCAATGACAACTAAAGAAGTTCCCGTGTCCGCAAAGACCGCGATCGCTAAACTGACAAACCCAAAAGTCCCCAGTAGTAGAAACAAAGCTTTTGAGACCAGAGAAATAATCACATTCTGTCGAATCACCGAGACTGTACGCCGGCCTAAATCTACTGCGTAAGCAAGCAGTCTCAAGTCATTAACTACTAAGACCACATCTGCTGTTTCCAAAGCAGTATCAATTCCACCAATAGCAAAACTAATATCAGCTGCAGCTAAAGCTGGTGCATCGTTAATTCCGTCCCCAACCATACCCACTACTCCCTGAGAGCGCAACTGCTGAATTACTTGCAGCTTATCTTCTGGTAAAAGTTCTGCTTGATATTCTCCGATTCCCAGTTGTTGCGCAATCTGTTTGACAACAGCAGCGCGATCGCCGCTGAGGATCGCTAATCGTTTTAGCCCTAATTGCTGAAGTTTGTGCACGCCTTCTGCTGCTGATAAGCGTAATCCGTCAGACAGGGCGATCGCTCCTAGTAGTTCATCAGCTGTTCCCACCAAAACTGCAGTTTGACCCAACTGCTCAATTGCAGCTAATAACGATTCCGCTACAGTAGATAGGGGAATTCCTTGTGCTTGGAACAACCTTAGATTGCCAACATAGTACAGGTGTTTGCCCAAATTAGCCTGAATTCCTTGCCCGGGCAATGCTGTAAAATTAACAGCTGTTTCTAACTGTAATCTTTGCTGTCGAGCTGCTGCAACTATAGCCTTTGCTAGGGGATGTTCAGAGTATTGTTCCAAGGACGCTGCCACCTGTAAAACCTTGTTTGCACTCATTTTGCCAAAAGTGCAGACATCCGCAACCAAGGGCTCTCCTGCGGTCAACGTTCCTGTTTTATCAAAAGCGAGGATGCGCAAACGTCCAGCTGTTTCCAGTGCATTACCTCCTTTAAACAAAACGCCCCGACGAGTTGCGGCACCAATGGCACTGATAATGGAAACTGGAGTAGAAATTACCAAAGCACAAGGACAGGCTATTACTAGCATCACCAGCGCGCGGTACAGCCAAATTTTAAAAGGTTGAGCAAAAACTAAGGGCGGAATGAAAGCAATGGCGATCGCTATCAGAATTACAATTGGGGTGTAGATATTTGCAAACTTATCTACCCACTGTTGAGAAGAAGCGCGGCTTTCTTGAGCTTTTTCCACTAAATTAATAATCTTAGCAACGCTGGTATCGTTTGCTGTACGAGTAACTTTGACTTCTAAAAAACCCGATTTATTCAACGTTCCAGCAAAAACTATGTCACCAGGAGCTTTATCAGCTGGAATTGACTCTCCTGTAATTGCAGATTGGTCAATTGCACTGTGACCGGAAATAACAACGCCGTCTAGTGCTATACGCTGTCCTGGTCGAATTGTCAACGTTTCGCCCACTTGCACCCTTTCTACCGGAACTGTCACCTCTTGATTGTTGCGCTTGACGGTAGCGGTAGGTGGGGTTAAATCCATCAGAGTGCGAAGCAAATTGCGAGTGCGACTGAAGACGAAAACTTGTACTGTTGTACCCAAGGAAAACAAAAAGACCACCAGCGCTGCTTCCAACCAGTCTCCTAAAATTACTGCTCCCGTTACTGAAATCGTCATCAACAGATTCATATCAGCGCGACGCCAGCGCAGTTCCCACAAACCAGCTCGCGCCACTGGATAGCCAGCAATTACTATACCAATGGCATAAAAAGCTCGCGCTATCCACACTGATTGTTCTAAATACTGAGCACACAAACCCAAAACTAAGCCTATACCTGCAAATATAACGCTTTGTCCCCGACGATTTTCAATCCAGAATCTCCAGTTTGTCAGCTGAGATTTTTGTCCTGACTTGCAGTTGCGATCGCCAGGGTAACTTGCTTTGGCACCGTCCTCGACAATATAACCCAAATCTTGAATGCAACTGCGGATCTTCTTTTCACTCAATAGCTGCGGATTATAGCAAACTTGCGCTGTACCGGTTGCAAAGTTGATCTTTACTTGCGTCACACCATTTAACTGTTGTAAAGCAACTTCAATTGTCTTGGCGCAACTGGTACAGTCCATACCGCTAATTTGTAAAGTTTCGGTTTTCAGGAAAGGGGTTTGAGTCATTGCAGCTAGCTTTTCAGACCAAAAGTAGGACTGGTTATATTTTATATATTGATTGAACAAATATTCAATTGTACAATAATAATTATTTTAGGTATCATTGAGATTGATAACCATTGCACAACAGAACCTGCTATGAATAAGCACAAAAAAAAGCAGGACTCAGACTTCATCCAGAGTTCTGACACCCCCAGGTGTGACACGCATCTAGTCCATTTAGATAACGTGCGCTCATCTCAAGCGCAAATCTTACCAACAGATAAAGCACAGCAAATGGCAGAAATTTTTGGGGTCTTAGCAGATGCAAATCGTATACGCCTGCTCTCAGCTTTAGCTAGCGGTGAGTTATGCGTTTGCGACTTAGCTGCGTTAACAAAGATGAGCGAATCAGCAGTTTGTCACCAGCTGCGGTTACTAAAAGCTATGCGCCTAGTCAGCTATCGTCGAGAAGGACGAAACGTTTACTACAGTTTGGCTGACAGTCACGTCATCAACTTGTATCGCTCTTTAGTAGAAAACTTATATTAATTAATGCATGTTTCAGCATGTTCTAATAAATACATGGCAATACCCTATCTACCGCAGCTCGAAATGCAGTTGCAGCACCAGCACTCATATCTCGCGGCGCACAAATGCGATTTCTTACGTAAGCAAGAGCGATCGCTCCCACAGCAGCTTCCCAGGGATCGACATGAGCTTTTCCACCAACTCTACCCCACGGTAAAGGTGTGCTGTTGCCATCAAGCAAATAATTCGCTAGCAACCTCAGGTGAAAATCAACTGCTTGTGTTATTGCTGAAATATCGCCATTTCTTGCTAAAGCTTGCACTCCGGAATTTTTTAGGATATCTTCTATTGCAGCTTGTCGATTATCGCTCAGCCGCTCAGCTGCTTCGGCCCGATTTTGGATTTCCTCGCTAGTCGCTAAATCTAAGGGTAATAAATTTCCAACTGGTTGAGCGCCCCACCTGCGGCGTAGGAGCAAATTATTGGTAGTGTCGTCCGATTTCACCCTTTGGTATGCAGGACGTTGAGCAAGTGCTTGAAAGTAAGCATTGATGCGGGGAAAATGTGGATTGCCTTTGATGTGATAGCCTCGGTACACGGGTAAGTTAGCCGCCAATCTATCTAGATGGGGACTGTACATGATATCTACCAAGCTAAAACTGGAGACAAAGTACGGACCGGGATATTTACCCAGGGTCTGCTCGAGCTCGTCTAACTTCGCAACTAAGGTCGCTTGTAAGCTTGCTAACTTATCAGCGTCTTTTGTTGTTTCCCTGAGAAATTTGTAGGCTATTTCTCTCAACCCGTTAGTTTCAGCATCTTCAATCCACTGTCTGGCAACGGCGTTTTCTTCTGGATCTTCGGGAAGTAGGGGTGGGTGAGGAAATCTTTCTTCTAAAGCTAGAAGAATATCTTTAGACTCATAGACTAGCTTACCTTCTATTTTTACCGCTGGAACAAGGGTTGTAGGAACTAAATCGATATACCATTTGGGCTTGTTACTCAAATCGATAAACTCGGTTTGAAAGGGAATTTCCTTTTCTTCGAGAGCAAACCAAACCCGTTCGCAAAAAGGACACCAGGAGTTAGTATCTCGGTAAAGGAGAACTGGTGGTGTTGTATTTGGGGGAAGTTTGTCAAGACTGGGAGAAATCGGTGCGCTGGAGGGAGGTTGACCGGGTGTTCTGCGTATCCGTCGCGCGGGAGTTTTTTGGCGAGCAATTTCTGATATTTGCTCCCAGCTAAGTAATGTATTTTGAATGGACATTTTTTACCTCGCTTTACTGGGAGTACCGGAAAATACGAACAATTGCTCTTGTTTGGGTGTAGTTGCATTTTCACCAATGTAACGATGAATACCTACTCCCATGTCACCTGTAGCTGTAAGCCGGAAGTCTACTTCTTCAAATTCTGATTCACGCATATATTTACGGACAATTTCTGAATAGGGAATACCATGGGAGTGTCCGCTCCTTTCCAGATGACAAAAGTGCCTTTTTTGCTCAAAAAACTTAAATTTTTTAGCAAGCGCTCTCCGTTCGACTTCGTTCGCAAGATTACCGAAAACACCACAGAGACTTTAACAATATCTGCTTTCCGGCCCTCCCACATAATTAGAGGAGATAGTTGCATCGGCGTGGAGATACTCGATTTGCTGATGTCTTACCCAAATTAGTGCAGTTGCTCGTCCGCGTTCGACCAAATGGGGATTTAGCTCAATTAGTCGCGCCTGCACGTCTTTGGCACGGGGATGATGGGCGAGTGTTCCCAACAAATCCCGTCCATCACCAGCGCAAACGCTCACAATGCGGATTTTTCCTGGTGGAGACGCATTCAAACTATAGGAAATGTATTCCCGTACAATTTGCAAACGCTGTTGTAGCTTTGGCTGTGTATTGTAAAGATCGTGCCATTCCAACCAGTCTTTTGGCTAGTAGGTAGATCCCGTTTGAGGTACTTTGCAATTTCCAAACTACTGTAATTCTATCGATAAATAGTATTTAAGGACTACAAGCAGGTTACTATAGAAGTTAAGACAAAATCAAGCCTGGTGTTGCTCAAAGCATTTATTAGATATTCTAATAATTAGTTAGACAGAATTTGCTTCTCTAACGAGAAGCCGCGCTTCTCTAACGAGAAGCCGCGCTTCGCGCGTCTACGCGCGTCTACGCGCGTCTACAGAAAGGGCTCAAGACTGTATAATCAAAGTTAAACTACGGTAAATTGACCGGGAAAAAGTATTTATGACAAGTTGTAAGTGCTGCTACTTTAGCCACTTGCTCAGTTGTAGAGCGGAATAACTTCATGAGTACCATAC
The DNA here is from genome assembly GCA_000332255.1 of cyanobacterium PCC 7702. Lineage (GTDB taxonomy): Bacteria > Cyanobacteriota > Cyanobacteriia > Cyanobacteriales > Nostocaceae > Chlorogloeopsis. The sequence goes on from KB235926.1 coordinate 3,002,265, forward strand.
AACTTTACTTTGCAAAGGGTTCTACTAATCGCGTGCGCACTCGTGTGGTGTTGTTACAAAAAGGAATAAACTTTACTTTGATTGAGATTGACTTGCAGAAACATTCCGGAAGGATTTACGCAGATTTCTGGCTATGGTAAAGTTCCTGCCATCTCTAACGAGAAGCCGCGCTTCTCTAACGAGAAGCCGCGCTTCTCTAACGAGAAGCCGCGCTTCGCGCGTCTACGCGCGTCTACGCGCGTCTACAAACGCAAAAATGTGGCAATTTTACAGTCTGCGATTATCAACGAGATTTGGATGAGGTTTTTCCAGAACTGCCGCATGTTACCCCGCTTTCCTCGCAGAGTAAAGCGATCGCTCGCATCTGGATTGACTGCGCCAACACCCGCTTTGTACCCGCCTTTAACAAATTTCTACAGGGTAAGGATATTCAAGAGCAAGAACAAGGACGGAGGGAATTTACACAAGTGCTGTTGTATGTGGAGCAACAAGGATTGGGAAAAATATCTCACGGTCAATATTTCTTAGGGGATCGATTTAGCCTGGTTGATATCAGTTTCTATCCTTGGTTTGAACGCTTACCTGTATTGGAACGGTTTCGGAATTTTACGCTACCACCAGAAACGCCGCGCTTGCAGCAATGGTGGAATGTAGTGCGCGATCGCGAATCGGTTCAAGCTGTTGCTAACCCTAGTAGCTACTATCTGGAATCACTAAAATCCTCGGTGAACCAGCTTTCCCAGCTACCTAGCAGACAACGTAGACGCGCGTAGCGCGGCTTCTCGTTAGAGTAGATAGCTAACAAGCAATAACTTATCAAAAAATGGTCGAGCTATGAGCTTAGATAGCCAAGTTTTAGACAAATCCATCTACGAAGATTTGCCGTACGTAGAGGCTAACCTTAGTTACATCATCCCCACGACAGAAAAACCTGTCAACTACACCTACGAACCACCACCAGGAATTCTCCGTTTTAGCGGAACGTACCAGACATACCAGCTTCCAATCCGCAACGCTCGTTCGATTTCCCAGTATTTTTCCTTAGACCGGGAAGGTTTCGCTTTCATTGAGCATCACAGCAGCGTCCGCGATTTTTACAACGAGGAGGAAATACGTGATATTTATTATCCAGAAGCGGAACAGTTACTAAAAGAAGTGACGGGCGCAACCAAGGTAGTGATATTTGACCATACCTTGCGTAACGGACCACGGTCCAAGCCGGGTGAAAATAATATCAAGGAACCAGTCAAGCGCGTACACAACGATTTTACTGCTAAATCTGGGTTGACGCGAGCGCGTTTGGAATTAGCAGCGCGGGGAATAGATGATATAGACACGCTGGTGCAACAACGATTTGCAATCATCAATGTTTGGCGGGCGATCGCCCAACCTGTTCAAGAATCGCCACTGGCGGTATGCGATGCACAAAGCATTGCACCCGCGGACTTAATAGCAGCTGACTTGGTATACCCCCATCGCGTCGGTGAAACTTATGCGATCGCCTACAATCCCAGACATCGCTGGTTTTATTTTCCACAAATGCACCCAGGCGAGGTGCTACTAATCAAATGCTTTGATTTTGCAGCAGATGGACGAGCTCGATTTGCAGCTCATACAGCATTTGCAGATCCGACCAGTCCACCCAATGCACCTCCACGCGAAAGCATAGAGCTGCGCACGTTTGTGTTTTATTCTAAATAGAAAAAAAGACTGGCATTCACCAGAAAAACCACCGCCTTTTCTCCCTCATCGCTATGATTTAGGTTTTTCAAAATGAGTAAAATACGTGCTGTTGTGGTTAACCCCGATGTGTCGGAACGTTTAGTAATAAAAGAAGTCGATGCACCTACCCCAGCTGGGAATGAAGCAGTTGTTCGGGTAAAGGCAATTTCCCTTAACCGGGGAGAAGTCAGACGTTCCACCACCGCTGCAGCTGGTTGGCGACCAGGTTGGGACTTAGCAGGTGTTGTAGAAATCCCAGCTGCTGATGGTTCGGGTCCTGCTGTGGGAACGCGGGTCGTTGGTCTGGTTCGTTCTGGTGCTTGGGGAGAATTGGTATCGGTACCAACCCATTCCTTAGCAGAATTACCTGCATCAGTATCTTTTGCTCAAGCTGCTACACTACCAGTGGCAGGTTTAACAGCCGATCGTGTCCTGCGCAAGGGCGGTTTACTTTTAGGTCAGACCGTATTAATTACAGGTGCTTCTGGTGGTGTAGGTCACTTTGCCATCCAACTAGCACACCTTGGTGGTGCACGGGTGGTAGCACATATCCGCCGTCCGGAGCAGGAATCTTTTGTTAAAGATGTTGGTGCGGAGGGCGTAATTGTTGGTGAAAATTTACTACCAGCAAGTCAGTACGCTCCCTACCACTTAATTGTCGATTCAGTGGGTGTAAACATCTTAGGAACAGCCCTAGGCTTACTAGCAGAAGATGGGACGGTAGTTGTATTTGGTACTTCCGGAGGAAATGAGGTCACATTTAACGCTCAAAGCTTTTACGCCATTGGTGGCGCAAGTTTGTATGGCTTGATGTTATTTCACGAACTAAGACGAGAGTCAGCCGCTGTGGGGTTGCAACGCCTTTTAAATTTAGTAGAAGCAGGTCGGTTGCGTCCTTTTATTGAAATTGAAGCAGAGTGGATGCATATAGCTGATGTAGCGCAAAAGTTGTTGAATAGAAGTTTCCTGGGAAAGGCGGTGCTGTATCTTAATTAGCTAGCTGAATTTGTTCAGGTGTGTTTTCCTATTTGCTTGCATGACATTACTGCAATTTGATGCGCTCTTTGCGCTCGCGTCTGGTTGTTTGAGCATCCTGGCGATAAGATACGGTGTGACTTTGGCAAAATTTCGCAGTGTGGCGAAAGACTGCGGAAATATCCTTCACAAGCTAGATTACAATGGCTTCCTTAACACTTTTCCATTCCTCACTTTTATTCGGTGCTGCTTTCCTTGCAGGTGGACTCAACGCCATAGCCGGGGGTGGTAGTTTTATAACATTTCCAATTTTAATCTTTACAGGTCTGGCGCCTGTTACTGCTAATGCGACGAACAATACTGCTATTTGGGTAGCTGTATCAGGCAACTGCAAGGGCTTATCGTCAAGATATCAGTTTTCGCAGACGAGAACTGTTGCTGCTGTGTGTTGTGAGCTTGATTGGTGGCGTGATTGGCTCTATTCTTTTGTTGTATACTTCTTCACAGATATTTAAAAAACTAATCCCCTATCTACTACTTTTAGCAACACTGATATTTGCATTTAGCGAACCCCTACAAGCCTGGTTTCAACTGCATTCGCCAAAAGTCTTCCTCCCAGTCTCCACCTCTTATCAGGCTAATGCTAGCTCAAGAGCGCGATCGCGCTTGGGAGTGGTTTTTTTGGAGCGGGATTGGGAATTCTGATGCTGGCTACCTTAGCATTTTTGGGCATTAAAAACATTCACACTATGAATGCATACAAATCTTTTTTAGGTAGCTGTATCAATGGAGTTGCAATTATCCCTTTTATTTTTGCTGGTGTGATTGCTTGGAAGCAAACTATATTAATGGCGAGCAGTGCTTCTTTTGGTGGTTACTTGTGCGCTCGCTTGCGCTCGCAAGCTAGAACCCCGCTGGATTCGCATATTTGTTACAGCTACTGCTTTGAGTATGACTATCTACTTTTTTCTTTCATAAATTTTGCATAAATTTTGTTTATTATTTTCACAAAAAAGAATATTTGCTTTGATTTGGAGAAAACCATATTATTGAGTATAGGTTGAGTTGTTAAGAAAAAACATCAAATTTGATTAACAGCGATGCCTGCGGCGGGCTGCGCCTACGCAAATATTTACAGAATTATCTTCTCAATTATTTTGCTACAAAAAATAGTCAAAAAGGATGGGATAAAAAATTAGAAAAATATTTTATCTTTCTTAAATTTTTACTGAAACAACGAATTTGCTATGTAAAGATTATGAAAATTTTTTACATCACTGTAGTAGTTGTAATGCTCTTAATCAATTTAGTATGTTCCCTGAGCGCACTAGCAGATAAAGAATCGCAATTTAGCAAACACTCCGACTATCTGGTAGGACAAAAAGTAGTTTGGCTTTACAAACCTCGCGCTGACTCTGATAAAGTTCAAAGAATTCCTGCTGAAGTAGTCAAACTAGGACCAAAGCAGGTACAAGTTAGGGTAAGGAAACACAACAATAAGTTTATCGTTCGCGCAGCGTGCCGGATGGCACATCGTTGGGTAAATCCAGATAGGTTAGAAAACCACTAGAAAGCTAAAAATTTGATTATTAAATAAATTACCGAAGAATTTGTCGAGCATGTAAAATCATCACTTTTATCTATTAATAGTAAAAATAATAATGTTTGTTTTTGAGTTTTGATTGGTCATATTTTGAAGTTAAGGTAAACTCAAGGCAGATAAAAAATAAAAAAATTACCAAGTTCTAGAGGAAGAAACTAATGAACAAGCCAAATTCCAAACAATTCACTCATTGGATTCTAACTGCTGTATTTCTCGTATTAGTAGCAGGATTTTATTTGCTAAAGGAGCCTAACGCTCTAGCTCAATCAGAAACACCTCCTACACCCACAGAATCGGAATCAGCTCCTGTAGTGTCTCCAACTCCTACCCCACCTCCCACAATGTGGTTTACCAATCCTGTATCAGCTTTCCGTCAGACGTTTATTAACAACTAACGAATGTGTGGGATGCAATTTGGCTGAAGCACAACTAGAAGGAGTAAATTTGTTAGGAGCTAATTTAGAGGGTGCAAACTTACAAAAAGCAGAATTGGAAAAAGCATTCTTTACAGGGAACAAACTTACAAGCAGCTAATCTAAGAGAAGTAGATTTAAGCAAAGCACTTCCTTGTCTGAAGTTAATCTCAAAGGAGCATGCTTTGTACGATGCACTTCTTTAGAAGGAGCGATCTAACACAGGAGCAAATCTTTCTGGAGCATGCTTTGCAGAAAGCATTCTTTACAAAAAACAAATCTGACAACAGCAAATATAGAAGGAGCGATCCTTGCTAGGAGCGGATTTAGAAGGTGCATTATTGCCTCCGGGAATCGGAATTCCGTATCGGTAATCAACTAAAACTCATGTAGTTGCATTGTGAAATAATACCTAAGCCAGGGAGCAATCTCTGGCTTATTTTGCGATGTGCCATCCCGGACGCATGCGCGAACGGAAAACTGTTCGGAAACTTGACGATATTACCCAGTTAGCTGTGTGAATTCTCATAAAGAGCGATAAATCGCTTCCTACTAACATCAAGTTTGTAGTGAGGGATTTTTTAGCCCTCTGTATGTGTATGAAAGCGTAAATCGCTTACTACTAACCGCTCAGGAGTCTAATAGGTTATCAAGATATTTTGACTCCGTTGTTAAGTAAACAATTGACGCGATGTGCCATCCCTTCCGCTGCGCGAACGCACCGGGAACTAGTTGAAGGAATTTAGATACAAACTATCTGTTCTGGTGTGAGTGTCAGATTGACAATTGACACCCTTTGAGTAATTCCTCAACCAAATTGGTCGCCTGAAGGCGAATTTCTCCAACAGCAGTTGTTTCCCAAAGATTACCTTTGCGAGGTGGTCCTAAGGTATATAAAATTTCGGAAATATTTCCTTTGACATCAATTACAGCACTCCCCACTTCAGCAGTGTCGATTCCAATTCCCAAAGTATGAGGGCGAATTAACCCTTGTTGTTGCAAACTAGCAATCAATGGATCTTGCAAACGGCGATAATTACAGTTTGATCCTGTACAGTTAATAATTCGGTTCACTTGCAAGGTGATATCGGTGTTGGTTCCTCGCTTTCTAATTGTCACACTTACTTTATTTTCTGACTTTTGACAGGCTTGGATTCGACCTGCATAGTAACTCAACTGACCGAGGTTTTCGATCTTATTTTAATACTTCGTGAATTTCGAAGAGCGATGCGGTGGCGATGAGTTTCCCAATAAGCTTTTGCATGACGTAGAAACGCTCGCTGTTGTTCTTTGAGGGGAAGAGCTTCCCAAAGTTCTGGTGTCACTGGACAAGAGAGCATCGATAACTGCTTGCCAATTTTGTCCTTGCTTAGTTGCTTTTTTGACTTCTTGACGTATTAGTTTTAATAATTCCCGCACGAAGTGTAGGTGCAGTCTCTAAGTCTATAAATGCGGGATAGGAGGAAATAGTATGTTGATGAGGTTGGGGTATCAATCCATGACGGGAAACAGCATGAATTTTTCCTCGGAATCCCTGCTGGTGTAAGGACACAACTACATCAACCATTGTCGCCCGGTTCCGAGTAACAAGATAGAATCTTCTGGGTTCAAGGCAGCGCGCGTTGCATCACCAGACCAAGCATCTTTAATATAGGAGCTATTTTGACTAAAAGCGTGCGATGTGCCATCCCTTCCGCTCTTGCGAACGCACGCTTGTAACGATTAGGAGGGTTCCCCAAGGCTAATACAGCTTTTTGTGCTTGCAAGCATTGCCCTTGACGTAGGTAGATTTTGATATAATTGTTTTTAGCCTCAGTGCGCGATCGCTTCATCGGTAATTTTCTCGAAATGTACTTGTGTAGGAGCATTTGCTTGTGCTTGTTCTAAAACTGCTTGAATGTAATTGCCGTAAATTTTTCGAGATATAAAAGTATTTTCTGTGACGTTATGGTGTCCATTTGCCTGTAGCCAATCTAGAAAGTGATTTGGTTTGTCAGCAAATGCACTCATTTTTCCTGCAGGTACATTCAGTAGATGACCATCAATAGTCGTACTGTATGCAATTCCTTTACCTATTTCTTTTCTGCGTTCAATCAATTTTATTATCAGGGGTGTAGTTGCATTTTTCATCAAATTTACTGCGACAAGAGTTCCGCTCAAACCACCACCAATGATGGCGATCGTCTGGGGAGAGAAGTTTCTATACCAAGTATAGTTATACATAAATTGAGGAAATATATTACTGCATCACTACAAATTTACGTTGAATAGATTCTAATTAGCATAGGTTTTGAATACTTCCCCACAGAAATTTCATCTTAAGTCCACTTAGACAGTGAAAAAAGTGGGAATTAAACTTAAGTTTTCAATTATTTCTATGCATGCAATCATTTCTATACTTGAATCCAAATTCAACAAGCACTTGAAGTTTTTGCTATCTATTTTTTCAATAAATCCGATGCCAATAGTGTGGTTTGCAATTAGACTAGAATTGCTAGATCGTAAAGATAAATTATTTAGGAAAGTTGTCATTTTTTTCTGACAATTTACCCAATTGTGGTGACTGTATTAATGTTGAATATTCTCTATCGCCCGTTGAGCTTGAATGCTCGCTTGTGGATCGGGATCTTTTAGTGCTTGCGCTTTGTGCAGAGATGGTGTGGGGATGAACTAAATTACCAAGGGCGATCGCAGCTTTTTTAGGGACATATGCGTATTCATCTGTTAATGCTTTAATTAAAGCTGGCATAATTTTTATATCTGGTATTTTTTACCAAGCTTGTGCTGCTACTTTCCGTACTTGCCAATGTTCTTCCCCAATTGCTTGGTAATTTTCAGAAATTACCACAGATGTGGCAGCACTGAGACGAACTTGCCAGTCATCGTCTTTGGTTAGAGATTCCGCTAATATAAAAGTAATTTCTGGTTCTTGTAAATGTCCTAATGTCAATGCTATGACACGACATACACTAGTATCTGAATCAGACATTAGCGGTAAGGCTTGCGGACATGTTTTAACCTGATTTAAATAAGGCAGTGTCCTAATTACAACTTCCCTTAAATCAGCACTTTCTGAATTGAAAAATTGCAGAATATATGGTAAAGACTTGAGGTCAGGAATTTTGTGCATCGGATTACTTCATAACCTAATTTGCCAGTTTGATAAACCGCTTTTTGGTTGAGAATACCATCGTTGGCAATGGTAAGTTCGCGCACGTATTGTTCTAGAGTAGAATAACCGGGAATGACAGCGGTATTCACTCCGTCCATTCCCAAGCGCGATCGCTTATACAGCGGCGTATATTCGCCTTTTCTGAAATCAGTACTTCTACATCAGGATTTGCTTGCTTGGCTTTAATCCCAGCCATTGTTCCCGCCGTTTTGCCACCAATAACAAGCACATCAGTTTGATCCATCGGGTACTTACGTCCATACCTTTTAGCCTTTGTGAAATGGAAGAGGAAGTACATCCCAAGGATTCTACCTCCTACCTTTGATTAATTGCCTTTCCAAACTATTTCTTTGACCTGGACTTGCTTGGGAACTAACTTAATTTTGTGTAAGGTATCGGCAATTTCTTGCTGTTTAGCGATTATTTCATCTGTTATGGGCAGTACACCATATTTTCGCCGTTTTTCGGCAATCTCTAGTGCTGATGCTTTGATACCTAATTGGGGTTCTAGGAATTTGGCAACTTCTTTTGGATTAGCAGCTGCCCATTTATCTACTTTACCGACTTCGTCTAAAATAACTTTCAAAAGCTCGGGATGCTTCTCGACAAATTCTTTGCGGGCAAGGTAGTAACCCCGATTCGGTGCTAAATTGGTTGCATCTGTTAAAGTCCTTGCTCCGGTTGCTTGTTGGGCTGCTGCTAAGTAAGGATCCCAAATTGCCCAAGCATCCACATTACCACCTTCAAAGGCAGCACGAGCATCTGCCGGTGCTAGAAAGGCCGGCTTAATATCACTGTATTGCAAACCAGCTGCTTCTAAGGCTTTGACGACGAAATAATTGGTATTTGATCCTTTGGCAAAGGCGATTTTTTTGCCTTTGAGTTCGGCGACAGTTTTTATCCGTGAATTTTTTGGTACGATAATTGCTTCTGCCTTGGGTCCCAAGGGATCGCAGGCAACATAAACCAAGGGAGTACCTGCAGCTTGCGCAAAAATTGGTGGTGATTCGCCTGTATAACCAAAGTCAATGCTACCCGCATTCATAGCTTCTAGCATTGGCGGTCCAGCAGGAAATTCTGTCCATTTTGCAGATGCACCAGAAGCTGCTAGCGCTTTTTCTAATTCGCCTTTGCTTTTGAGTAGGTTAAGTACTGTTGCTGCTTTTTGGAAACCAATATTGACTGTAATTCTGTTTGTGTTGGTTTGATTGGTCGTTGTTGAAGTTCCAGCTTCCAGCTTTTGAGCGGATGAAGAGCAGGAAGAAACTACCAAACTTATACCTAGCCCCACAGCAAATAAGAGGGACAAAATGCGAATTTTTCGTTGGTAAAAAATTGCTTGTAAAAAATGCAATGACATCATTAATACACGCATATATCAGTAAGTAATCCCTTTTACTGCCGTAGTCTTAGCCTTCGGAAAATTATTTTTTTTGCAAAGCATTAGTATTTGTTGAAATAGTTCAATTTACTCCGGGTACAGAAACATATTAGCCCCTGGGTCAATTGTTTCTCTCTCACTAAAGCCGTATTTTTACCATTAGCATATGTACATTTTGAACATGATGGACTAAAATATACTGTAAATTGGTAGATAAACCGTATATTATTAGATAATAGTTTTACATAGTTAAAGAAAAAATACAAGGATACTTTGTAAAAAAAAAATGCAAAACTTCCAGACCTCTTTGCTTATTAGGCTTGGTTGGGTGTAGTTTTTTGGCAGCAGTGCCAAATTTTTCTTCTTCTAGACCCGAAAATTCTGAAAACTGAATTGTCAACGCGATCGCCTGACTTGACGAATTTGTTAATTACAGCCCAGACTTTTTGAGAGCAATACAAGCCAATTTTATCTTGTTTCGTGCTGCTATTAATTTAGAATCTAGAGAATTTAACTATATTTTTCCACAACTATGAAACTTATTCTTCCTATAGAACTAGCCTCTGATATTGAGCTTTTATTGCCAGCAAATTTAACAGTTGTACGTGTAGATAATGAAGGCAATTTTGATGGCGATCCTACTGGTGCTGAAGTTTATTTGAATGGATTTAAATTGAAAGATACTACTCTCCATAAAGTTCTAGCCGCCGCACCAACGATTCGCTGGCAGCACACACCTAGTTCTGGAGTGGATCATATTCTTACACCCACTTTTTTAGAGCGCGATATAATTCTGACTAATGGTTCTGGATCTCATGCTATTTCCATTGCAGAATTTGTATTGAATTTTATCCTTTATCATGCTAAAAAAGTTCAGCAATTAAAATATTTACAAGCTCGACAGCAGTGGTTTAAATGGTTTGAAGTAGAAGAATTATACGGCAAAAATCTATTAATTATTGGTACGGGAAATATAGGTCGAGAAATTGCTATTCGCGCCAAAGCTTTTGGAATGCAAGTTTGGGGTAGTCGCCGCCATCCCCAACCGTTATCAAATTTTCACAAAATAGTTGGCGCCCATGAATGGAGAGCACTGCTTCCAGAAGCTGATTATGTAGTTGTAGCTACACCTTTGACTCCAGAAACTAAAGGTTTGCTCAACGGAGAAACGCTGCGGTTAATGCGTCCGAGTGCTTATTTAATCAATATTGCTCGTGGCGCGATCGCGCTCTGAAGATGCTTTATTGACTGCTTTGCGTGAAGGTTGGATTGCTGGTGCTGGGTTAGATACCTTTGCAACCGAACCATTACCACCAGACAGTCCCTTTTGGTCTTTACCTAACGTATTTGTCACTCCCCATTGTTCAGCACTGACACCCCAGCTGCATCAGCGCATTGTATCTCTATTTCTTGATAATTTGACGCGGTACCTTCACCACCAACCTTTACGTAATGTTGTGGATAAAAAAGCCGGCTATTAAGTGAAGTCGGTGTTTGCTTTTCTTTGCAGGCAATGCCATACCATATTTTGGCGATCGCACCTTAAGTACAATTTTCCCATATCTTCTGATACCAAAATATTTTTGCCAAAATTGTCACAAATCTCTTTTGTTAACTTAAACTTAAACTAAAGTTAATCTACCAAGATTACGGATATTCTGTTTCACAATAAATGTTATGTTCCTTACTTCCAGTGATTGGTTGCATATCAGCTCTAGATTGGGATTAGCCATGTTGGTAGGTTGCGCGATCGGATTCAACAGAGAACGTAAGGGCAGACCTGCGGGGATGAGAACCTTTATGTTAGTAAGTATGGGCGCAGCACTTTTTGTCATGATTCCGCTGCAAGCAGAAGGAGATAGTCCTTACGCAACAACTAACGCTCTTAGTCGCACTATTCAGGGAGTCACTACAGGAGTTGGGTTTTTAGGAGCAGGGTTAATTTTACAACAGTCTTCTCCACCATCAGCAGATAAACCACAAGTGCGTGGATTAACTACCGCAGCTTCGGTATGGATAGCTGCAGCATTAGGAGCAGCGATTGGTTGTGGTTTGTGGCAAACTGGTATCGTGGGAACTTTGCTGACTTTAATCACCTTAAGTGGTGTAAAGCGTTTGCGAAAGTCTATTCACCTTATGAGCAATAAACACTCGAAAACTTCAGTTGCTGAGGATATAGAAGATTAAGTTGGGAAATGTAAAGTTTGCACCTAAGGAAGAAAAAGAAATAAAATTAACAATAATAATACACCTACTCGATGAATCAATTCCCAACTCATCTAGATATAGTACATAAGTTCGCTGGGATATTGATTTTCTCGTTGTTCATAAAGGTCTTGGAGCGTGAGTTTGTTCAAGACAGCATTGATTGCTTCATATACTTCTAGATAGAGACTTTGAATAATTTTCCTATCTTTTGATACTTCTAAAACAGAGTCGGTAAAATTGTTAATTGTTGAGGTTCCTTCGATGCAACGAAAGGCATCTAACAGTGTAATCTGTTTGGGTTCTCGTGTGAGTATATAGCCTCCTTTCGAACCGCGTGTACTTTTTATTAAACCTCCATTTCTTAACGTTGCCAATATTTGTTCTAAGTAGCGACTGGGTATATTTTGAACAGCTGCTATCTGGCGAATATGCAAAAACTCTCCTTTGGGATATGCACTTGCTAGTTCCAAGAGAGCAAGAAGTGTATATTCAAATTTACTTGAGAATTGCACGGGTATTAATACTTCCTAAATCTAGCTCCATATTCCAATCTAGCGATCGCTAACTGCTTTTACTCTAAGGAGTCTGAATCATAAAAGCAATTATTTTCTCTTTTTATTTTCATAAGCTAAAATAATTATAGCCTTGAAAAGGAACGCATTTACCTAAGTTCAGACGGCGTGAGCGATTAAAAACTCACACCACAGGATTTAGTTGATGTCGGTGAAGTTTTCAGACTCTCGGACAGTTGTAATACCGTTTCTGCAAAAATTACAGCAAGTTTTCTCAGCTTGTAGCGAGCAGTTAAGTACTGATTCCAAAGGGAATAGGATTTTATCAGGAAGAATTTGTTGATTTTTCCTGGAGAAATTGTTGAAGATGGGGTTGTTCTAACTTTAAACCCAGTTCCTGAGCTTTTTGTTTAACTTGCTCTGGTGTTAAACCTTGTTGATTGGCTTCTGCTATCAACGCAATGGCGGTTGCTCTAGCACCGGCTGCGCAGTGAATTAAAATTGGTTTGGGTAAACTCTCTATTGTCTGAATTGCTTGATGGAGTGATTCTTTATCTGCTTGTGTTGGGCTTAAGGGTATATTAGCATACTCCAAGCCAGCAGCCTTTGCTTGCTTTTGCTCATCATTGACAAAACCCTTCTCTGTTGGTGAACGTAGATTTAACACTGATTTAAATCCTGCTTGTGCTGCTTGCTGTAAATCTTCAACAGAGACTTGTCCAGCAGCGCTAAATAGGTCGCTAATTTTTTTAATTTCTGTCACAGGCGTGCATTTGTAGTTAATTATTTTTATTTTAAGAAAAATCCCCCGGAATGACCGGAAATGACTGACATTGAATAGGAACTATATAGGTCAGTCATGCTGAAAGCCAGCGATCGCTGCTCATATGTCCTTGCACCAGAGCGTAACCGTGATTAATGAAAAACAAAATCGAACCAACTATCAGCGGTACTTTAATCCTTAAAAAAACTGCGCAAAATTTCCCACTAGATTTCATAATTTTTTCTTGAGTATGGGCGAGAAAGTTTTTTATTTGCTTAATCTTTATAGTATCAGTATCAAGGTTATTTTTTCATCCCAAATCACAATTTTAGCCAGGGAATTTGCTCTGGAGCATAACAAAAAGCTCGGAACACAGAATTTTGTTCTCCACACGCTACAAAAGCAGAGCCTCCAGGAATATTTTGTTTGCTAAAAAAGGGATTTACAAATTCCCACACAACTTCTCCTTCACTTGTGACTTCAAATATCCGTCCGTAAGCACCCTCTGTGATTAAAGTATTACCGTTCGGTAGACGCTGCGCTCCAGATATATAAGCACTGAAAAAGTTATGGGGTGGATTATCAACATATTCACAAACAATTTCTTTGCTTTGATGGTTGATTTCAATAACGCGCGAAAAATTCAAAGCTGTATTCTGACGGTGAGCGCCATTATCAAATCTTAGTAAATTTCCATTGGTTAATTCGTTAGGAAAATGTTGCTGCGCCAACACGTTATGTCCTAACTTCTAAATAATTTCTCCTGTGTTTTTATCTACTATTACAACTGTAGAAATATTGCGAAAACTCAACACGATATTACCATCAGCTAACTCTCCAACGGTGTTACCGTGCGACCATTCGTGGCGTTCGTCTTGGGCGGTGATTATGTCTGTTTCTGGGTTAAGATGTTCGTAAGCATGCCAAGTCCAAACAATCTCGCCTTGCGGTGTGACTTCATACACAACATCAGCATAAATATCTTTCCCGTCTACCTCTGTGTTTGGGATTCCACCCTGAATTTGAGTTACTAAATATTGGGGAAATTTTTCAATGGCAAGTATAATTCTGTTACTATTGCGCAAACGACGAGCGTCATGATGATGGTCTGGATTTTTGTATTCCCAAACAATATTTCCTTGCGGATCTGCTTCTCAAACAACTCCACCTTTAAATAAAGACCATTTGGGAAAACGTGAGCGTATATCCAGGAAAAGTTTTTCAGGATTATAAGCTCTTAAACCAGTACCGCGACGGCGAATTGTATTTTGGTCAATAATTGTTTTGGTTAGATTCATAGAACATCTACTGTCGTCAAGTTAAACTCGAATTTTGTGGTTCAAAATCGGACTTTTCAAGTAAATATTATATCTTGATAGATAAATGTACTTTCTATTGAATTCCGATTCAATGGATAGCAAGCTTTTGCTGAAATTCCAAGTTATTCCATGCTAAAAGTACTCAAAGCGCCAGTAAAAAATTGCATGACTGAGTAGATAAATGGAGATTAATTTTTGTCATTTTTCTGGTAATTATTGTTGTTTGGAGCGATTAAATGACTAGTTGTAGAGTTGCAAGGATACGTGTATAGAAGCGATCGCTTTCTGTGTTGGCGAGTATTCGCTTCCAGCTGGTCTCAAGTTTTTGAGGTAATAGTTTTGCCAGGCGATCGCCTTACAGCTAGCTAGCTAGCTTTGCATCTTTTGACAAAGCTAGTAATGCTTTAACTACAGGCTACGATTGACAAAGGGTATATTGAAAATTTACTGTGAGGCGATATTCAAGATGGCTAGATGGAAATTAGTAACAGAATTCTCCTTCGATAGCGCCCACTACATTAAAGATTACGATGGTCCTTGCGGTCGCTTGCACGGACATACTTATAGAGTTCGAATCGAAGTTATTTCACCTAAGTTATACTCTTCGGAATATTGTCCCCATCCGGTTATGGTGGCTGATTTTAGGACTTTGCGTTGGGCTAAGCAAGATGTATCTAAGGGAGGACTTGACCATTGTGTTCTCAACGATGTCTTACCTCCCGAGTATGAAAGCACTGCTGAGATGATTGCTAAATTTATCTACGACGAAACTAAAAAACGATTACCACCAGCTGTACAACTCAAAGTTGCGGTATCAGAAACTCCAAATTCCTGGGCGGAGTACGGAGATGATTGAAATGTTGTCTTAGGGCGTGGGTTTCGCTTTTCACACTCTCGCCTAGTATTATAAGGGGAACCAAAAAAATTAAGCAAAAGTCAATTAATTGGTTTTGTCCCTAAAAATATCAATAATCTATTGAAAATAACCAGTAGCTTGTTTGTAGCTAAATACGTACTTAAATCGTTATGCAAAAACAAAGTATAAATAACCGTTTGTTACTATTAATGACAACAGGAGTAACTTTACTCAATAGCTGCACGCTGCAAATTCCCAGAAACACTCCTTATCAAGGCCAAGCTAGTCAACCAGCTCAAGCAACAACACAAACAAGCGATCGCTCATTAGAAGAAACTCCAGAGGATAGGAATTTTGTCGTTGCAGTTGTAGATAAAGTGGAGCCAGCAGTGGTACAAATCAATACTGCTCGCACGGTTAGAACTGAAGTTCCGTATGTGTTTGAGGACCCGTTTTTTCGCCGCTTTTTTGGCGATCGCATCCCCATTGAACCCCAAGAACGCGTAGTCCGAGGTATTGGCTCTGGTTTTATCATCAATCCTAACGGTCAAATTTTGACCAACGCTCACGTTGTTAACAACGCCGATCGCGTAGCGGTAACTTTGTACGATGGTCGAGTTCTTCAAGGTAAAGTGTTAGGAGCAGATACTGTTAGTGATGTTGCAGTCGTACAGGTCTCTGCGAATAACCTTCCCACCGTCCAACTAGGAGATTCCCAAAAAGTACGTCCGGGACAGTGGGCGATCGCTATTGGTAACCCCTTAGGTTTGCAACAAACCGTGACACTAGGCGTGATTAGCGCTGTAGACCGTTCTATCAGTGATTTAGGTATTTCCGAACGCGGTGTTGGTTTGATTCAAACTGATGCAGCTATTAATCCTGGAAACTCTGGAGGTCCTTTATTAAATGCTCGCGGTCAAGTGATCGGTATTAATACAGCGATTATTCAAGGCGCTCAAGGAATTGGCTTTGCAATTCCCATCGACACAGCGCAACGGATCGCCCAACAGTTAATTGCAAAAGGCAAAGTCGATTATCCTTTTATCGGTATTGAAATGGTAACCCTAACACCAGAAATTAGGCAACAAATTAACAACAATCCTAATTTTGGAACCCGCGTGCAGACAGACCAAGGAGTTCTTGTGGTTAGGGTTGCTCCCGGTTCGCCAGCAGCGCAAGCAGGAATCAGAAGTGGAGATGTAATTCAGCAAATTAATAATCAACCAATTACCAAAGCAGAACAAGTTCAACAAATAGTTAATAAAAGCGGCATTGGTAGTAATTTGCAAATTAAAATATTACGCAACGGACAAACTGTGGAAGTAGTAGTAAAACCTGCACCCCGTCCAGCTAGAACTCAACCAAGCTAGCAGTACGCAAATAAGTTGTTAGCTGCGGCGATCGCTTTTTTGTCCCTGGGTCTGAAAGCAAGGAAATGCTATGCAGTCAGCGATTTATCGTTACTTGTAGGGATTACTAGCACCAGTTACTGCAAACAATAGGAAAGTAGCAGAGGGGACCCAGCATTACCCAACTGCTACTTGGGAAGCGGGAGGCAAAATGTCATTAGCTAGCCAATACGAGCTAATTCTTTGGTGAATGATTGGAAATGTTTGACCACTTGAGCATATTCAGAAAGAACATCTTGTAGCCTTTGCTCAAGTTCTGCATCTAATTGCAGACTACCGTCAGCTTGTAGCTGAATTTGTTTATCCACTGCGTAAACAGTGCTGAGAATATGTCGTGCTCCTAATTCCGATAGTACTGGTTTGAGAGCATACTCAATTGATAGCAAATGAGCGATAGTTCCACCTGTTGCAACCGGCAGTACTATTTTCCCAGACAAAGCTTTTTGCGGCAATAAGTCTAAAAAGGCTTTCAGCACTCCTGTATACGCAGCTTTGTAAACAGGGGTGGAAATAATGACACCGTTTGCTTTTTCCAGTTGTGCCCTGCTTTCATCTAGAGCGGGGCTATCATAACGTCCGTAAACTAAATCTTCAGCAGGCAAGTCCCTTACAGAAATAATATCTGTTTGTAAACCTTGTTGCTCTAAAAAATTGCTGGCATACTGCAAAATAGAGTAGGTTCTCGAGGGATGGGAAGGACTACTGGCGATCGCTAAAATATAAGCCATGCTCTCTAAACCTCCTGATTGCGCATTTCTTAGGTAGAAGAACTAAACGAAATTAAACTCCACTAGTCCAAAACCAAAAGCGAAAAATCCCTAGTTGAGTTGATAGTTAGTAGTTAAGGGCTTTAGCCCTTTGACTTTATCAGCACATTCACTGTTACTTACTCAATCTATGGCTGCTGTTTTTTGTTTCACCAATGCTTGGGGAAATTCTTGGTTGGCTAGTATCTCACCAAAGGGACTGAATAATTGTGGCTCGACTGGGGGTGAATGTTGTAAAGGTAGATGGGGGAATAACAATTCTGCTACTCGATAACACTCTTCTAGGTGGGGATAACCAGAAAGGATAAAAGTATCTATTCCCAACTCCACGTATTCCAACATCCTAGCTGCAACAGTCTCGGGGTTCCCAACCAAAGCAGTTCCCGCGCCACCGCGCACCAAACCAATTCCAGCCCACAAGTTCGGACTAATTTCCAAGGCTTCCCGACTACCGTTGTGCAATTGGCTCATGCGTCGCTGTCCTTCGGAGTCCATGCGACTATAAACTTGTTGTGCTTTCGCGATCGCCTGGTCGTCTACATACCTAATCAAATCGTTCGCTGCATCCCAAGCTTGTGTTTCTGTTTCCCGCACAATAACGTGCAGGCGTATTCCGAAGCGCAATGTTCGTCCCTCAGCTTCTGCTAGCCTGCGCATGCTGGCAATTTTCTCTGCGACTTGCGCTGGTGGTTCACCCCAAGTTAAGTATACGTCTACGTGTTTGGCAGCAATGCGCTGAGCAATAACAGAGGAACCGCCAAACCACAAAGGAGGATGGGGTTTTTGGACTGGGGAAAATAGCAACTTGCCATCTTGGATATGTAGATAGTCGCCCTTGAAGTTGACGGTCTCGCCTGCAGTTATCTGTCGCCACACAGTTAAAAATTCATCAGTTAATCTATAGCGGTCATCATGGCAAAGGTGCAAGCCATCTCCCGCTAACTCTACGGGATCTCCACCGGTAACAACATTGATTAGCAATCGCCCACCAGAAACGCGGTCAAAGGTTGCAGCCATGCGTGCAGCTGCTCCTGGTGACATCAAACCCGGACGCACTGCTACCAAAAATTTCATCTTTTTGGTGTGTGTTACTAAGGTTGATGCTGTTACCCAGGCATCTTCACAGGAACGACCTGTAGGTAGCAATGCTCCTGTAAAGCCCAAATCGTCTACTGCTTGAGCAATCTGTCGCAGGTAAGAAAAATTTACCGCCCGTCCGCCTTTCGTACTACCAAGATATCGCCCGTCACCGTGAGTGGGAATAAACCAAAGTAGCTCCATGATACTGATTGAGGTTAGCTACACGATTATTTAATACTACTATTAATCTATCAATTTACCGTATTAACTTTTATAGTATTGCACGTACGAGTCGCTAAAGCAAGAGTTTTGACGTCTTGCTATTTTTGGCTTGGATGTGACATATGAAAGTGCGATAAATACATGAATTTACAGTAGTATAAGGAATGAAAAATGGGGGAAGATACCAGGGACTGTACGTACAAGCGATCGCCGCTTGGGCAAAAAAAGAAATAGATTTGGCGATCGCGCTCCAGGAAGAAATTGCGCGCAAATTTCCCCGAGACTCGATCTCAGTTCAGCAGGGACAGTATAACTACTTTTAGGTGACAAAGAAAGATTGCTGAAAATTGCTCAAAAAGTTCTACCTGCCAATGGAGAAAATCATTACCTCTACGGGGTGATAGCCTTTGGTTTAGAACAGTGCCAGCACTTAGCAGCAGCAGAACAAATGGCTCGCACTGCAATCAGTATAAATCGTCAAGATCCTTGGGCTCATCATGCCATCGCCCATGTGTAGACGCGCGAAGCGCGGCTTCTGGTAGAGATGAAAACCTAGGGACGGGTAAGTGAAGGAATAGATTGGATGGAAGCCGACGCCGACACCTGGGAAAACTGCAACTCGATGCTGTATACTCACAATTGGTGGCATATAGCACTTTATTACCTAGAACGAGGAGAACAAGCAAAAGTTTTACAGCTAGGTGTACGACCAGCAGGTTTGGGGACGTGCCGAAAAACAATCTCCCAAAGACGAAGTAGGAGCTACTTCCCTATTGTCGCAACTAGGATTACACGGCGTGAATGTAGGCGATCGCTGGCAGGAATTGAGCATATATCTTTACCAGCGCTTGGGCAAGCACGCACCGGTCTTTTAGGTCTTGCATTACGTTTATGCTCTAGCCAAAGCCGGGCGCAGTAAATGGGTGAAGAAAATACTGGTGAGCATGGGAGAAAATGCTCGTAGTGTTAACCCCTTTGTTCGTAACCGCTGGCTAGAAGTTGCCATTGGTAGTCCATGCTCAAGGAGACCTCCATACTGCTGTAGCACAATTGCAACCCGTAGTGGAGCGCTGGATCGAGATAGGTGTAGTCACGCTCAACGAGCTTTATTTGAGCAGATAGATTATCAAGACGCCCTCTTCAACTGTTCGCCCTAGAAAGTAACAAAGCGTGTAGGAAAGCTCAACTTCTCCACCCAGCTAACTTTTGTAGACTAAAAAGGATGCGATCGCATCCAAAAGTGCTTCTTTTTCGTCTACTCGAATCAAATGGCCGCTATTTTCAAAGATTCTCAGCTCAGCCTTGGGAATTGCTTTCGCTATTTCTTCAGAAAATTCTGGAGGACAAATCCAATCGTGACGTCCTGCGATGACCAAAGTAGGTGCAGTGATTTTATGCAAGCTATCAAGTATGTCGTAATCTCGCAAAAAGCCACCAAAGGCAACATTGATTGCATCAACCGATAAAATCACCCTCTTCCAAGCTTGCTCGGATAAATAAGGGTCGTACTTTAAAGAATACATCGGTCCCATAACTTGAAAATACTCTCGCAATTGCTCTTCATTTTCAAAACAGCCATCCCAAAGTCGCTGAGCAACTCGCTTTTGCTCTTCGGTTCCCCGCACGGCTAAAATTTCTCGAGCTCGTTGTAGAAAATGGTAACGAGCTGCTGTAGCGATAACTATTAAATGAGATACATGCTGGGAATAGCGAACCGCATAAGATAAAGCGACCATACCACCGTAGGAAGTACCAATAACAACAATCTGGTCCAAACCCAGGTACTGGCGCAGCGCTTCCATGTCTTCAACATTGTTGTTTAGAGTGTAGGTTTCTTTGGGACCGCGGGCGGAACGTCCTTGACCTCGATGATCGAAATAGACTAATTGTAAATTTCTAGCTAAAGAAGAAAAAGCAGGCTTGTAGGAAGTGTGATCTGTACCCGGACCACCGTGAACCAAAAACGCCACGGGTTTGGTGTGAAGGCGATCGCCATCGACTACTAAACAAGAACCTTCTACATCAAAGAAAATCTCTGTATCTCGGATTTTTGCTCGCATTTTATCCATACAAACAACTGCATACTCATTTTCTCTGTTCGCGTAGCGAGCGTGTCGGATGGCATTAAAAGCATAGCACTATTTTTCCAAACCCAGGACTAGGAAATTTTGTAGCTAACTATGTGTTTTTTTGGATAAATAACTAAGCAAGATCAAGTTCATTACTGCATTACCAACAAAAAACACCCGCAGCTGCAGGTGCATCTGACAAGAAAGCATGATGTCTAAACAAAATATCTAGCAGTAGAGCATGACAAAATTTTGTCGCTTTTGTGTTAATGTCGTGTGGAAATTTCCGCTCTACTGAGAAGAACTATTACTAGGCGTTAAATCTGCAGAAGGTGCAGTCCCACCGGTCGCACTGGTGGGTGTTGGAGTTGGAGAAGTAGCGCTATTGCTGCTGGTTTCTTTACTAGAAGAACTAGAAGAATTTGCGGGCGATACCGGAGCGGTTGATTTGGAAGCAGGCGTTTGAGATGGAACAGTAATGTTAATATTCGGCGTCGTATTCACAGTTGGTGGCGAAGAATTTTGTTGGGGAACGGGAAATGGAACGGGAACTTCCTTAGTTCTCTCCACAGGAACAGCCACTTCCTTGGTTCTTTCAATAATTTTTGTTTGGGATTGGGGTGTTTGAGTAGGTGTTACCGTTACCGTCGGTGCAGGAGGAGTATTGTTCCTAGTTTCATCTCGTTGGGTAAAAAACCAAACTGCACCTACTGTTAATCCCGCAAGCAGAACTAATAAAAGACCTAATAAAAAACCACCAGAAGCATTGTCTTCATAAACTTCTGCAAGTCTGTGTTCTTGGTAATTACGTTCTGAAGTACGACCCCGGACGTGACCGCTTTCGTAGGAGTTAGGATCGACGCTGCTGTTATCAACTGTTTCGCTAGTACGCGTCACGCTGGTATAAGTATTACCGTCGCTTTCGGTATAGCTGTCTTGGTGAACTTCACGGTAACTTTTGTTATCATTTGGATTGGTCATAGCTTTTGATTTAAATTTCCTAGAAACTCGAGCAAAGATTATCTTTAAGGTTTTCTAAGTAAAAAACCAGTAGTTGGATATTCTGGTTTTATAAAGAATCTTCGTTTGATTTTTTACTAAGATAACTTTTGTACTGGCATTGATATTTCTATCTGAGGAAGTGAAGTCTGATTCCACCAAAGGAAAGATTTTTGCTTACAAGCAGGTAATATCAAGATATCTAAGTACTGAAAATAAAAGCGATCTGTCAGCAGCAGATCGCCTTGTGTTTTTAAAATGCAGTCAGCTCCCCATTACTCTTGAGGTTGAAAATTCAGGGCGACACCGTTGATGCAGTAGCGCTTACCGGTAGGTGCAGGTCCGTCATCAAACACGTGACCGAGGTGACCTCCACAGCGACTGCAATGCACCTCCACCCTCGTCATAAAAAATGATTTGTCTATCGATGTACCCACAGCTCCTTCTATTGGTGCATAAAAACTTGGCCAACCAGTACCGCTATTAAATTTAGTTTCTGAAGTAAATAACGGCTGTCCGCAACCCGCGCATACGTAAATGCCTTTGGCATAATTTTTATCTAGCGGGCTGCTACCAGCCCTTTCTGTGCCATGCTTTCGGAGCACGCGAAACTGTTCTGGTGTCAAAATTTTACGCCATTCTTCCTCTGTTTTATTAACCTCAAATTTCTCACTTTGAGAAGTTGTCATAACTTTCGCTCTCCTAGTTAAATAACTTGATAGCCATACCGCGCCAACTACGACAGCAGCAGCTTCTAAAAGATGTCTTCTTTTCATCTTCTATTATTTATTAAGTTTTATGAACAAAAGCGTTAAGCAAGCCGTATAAATTTGATAGGGATTACCTCACTCAATCTCATGATACAGTCAATGCTTCCGCTAGCTTGAAGCTAAAAGTTTGGAAAAGGTACCTAGCTCAAGCAAATTTGTAACCCAAGCTTGCAAACAGCCACACAAATGGGCAAACAAAAACTTTCTGTCATGTCTTGAAATCGGCAATAATTACATAAAACCAATCTTCATCCAAGCTCACCCATGACCGAGGAAATCGCTCAAGTCGAATTTCGCAATGTCAGTTTGAGTCGCAACGATCGCCTTTTGGTGTCGAACCTTAACTTTAGTATTCAGCGAGGAGAAGCTCTAGTATTGCTCGGACGCAGTGGTAGCGGTAAAACCACAACAATGAAGTTAATTAACCGTCTTCTTGTACCTACCCAAGGCGAAATTATATTTGATGGTATTCCCACAACTGAATGGAATGAAATTCAACTGCGGCGCAAAATTGGTTATGTAATTCAAGAAATTGGCTTGTTTCCCCATTTGACGGTAGAACGAAATGTGGGTTTAGTTCCCTCTCTGCAGGGTTGGAAACCCAAACAAATTAAAAGTCGTGTCTGCGAACTTTTGCATTTAGTGGGTTTGGAACCAGAAAAATTTGCTCAAAGATATCCCCACGAACTTTCGGGAGGACAAAAGCAACGAGTTGGTGTTGCTAGAGCGCTAGCAGCAGATCCGCCTGTTTTGTTGATGGATGAACCCTTTGGCGCCCTCGATCCGATTACGCGCTTGGAACTGCAACGAGAATTTTTAAAGTTGCAGCAGGAACTTCGTAAGACGGTTGTTTTTGTAACCCACGATATTCAAGAAGCATTTATTTTGGCTTCAAGAATTGGTCTAATGCATAAGGGAGAATTAGTGGTGTTGGAAACACCAAAAGAATTTATGCGATCGCAAAATTCAGAAGTCCTTTCTTTTTTGCAATGCTTAAAATCTTTCACCCTATGAATCTAAGCAATTTTTTCTTAATTAAATATGCTCCAGAAATTATTGCTCGCACCTGGGAACATTTACTGCTAGTATTCGTTGCTATTGCTATTGCTATTATTGCAGGTATTCCTTTAGGTATACTTATTACCCGCCAAAAGTCTTTGCGCCAGCTGATTTTGGGTACTGCTAATGTTTTTCAAACTATTCCCAGTTTGGCACTGTTCGGTTTGCTGATTCCCGTACCCGTAATTGGTGGTATCGGCGCTACTCCTGCAATTATTGCCTTGGCTTTGTATTCTTTACTACCTATTATCCGCAATACCTACGCTGGTATTGTTGGTGTCGATCCAGCTATCCGAGAAGCGGGACGCGGTATGGGAATGACGGAGCAACAATTGTTACTGCAAGTAGAAATTCCCTTAGCAATGACAGTAATTTTAGCGGGAGTGCGAGTTGCAACCGTAATTGCGATCGGCGTTGCAACTATTGCAGCTGCTATTGGTGCTGGTGGTTTGGGAGAGTTAATCTTTCGCGGTATTTCTACAGTCAACGATCAATTAATATTAGCTGGCGCCATTCCCGCAGCAATCATTGCTTTGCTTGCTGATTTTGCTATCGGTTGGTTAGAAAAGCAATTAAAAATTAAGTAGGAAATCTAGCAAGTTTAGTTCCCAGTCAGGATGACTTTTCACTTATACTGAATCCCCAGGATTTATAAATAAAACTCTCACAGCACTAATAATTAGTATCAAGGCAAATATTTTAGTTAGAACTCCATTCGGTAAACTTGTTCCTATTTTGGCACCAAACCATCCACCTATGATAAATCCCAGACACACAAGCGCAGCTACCTTTACATCCACATATCCTTGCTTGTAATAAGTCCAAGCTGCTAATAAATCTATTGGTAAAACCAACAAAGCAAGTGTAGTTCCTTGGGCTTGATGTTGAGAAAATCCAAAGAAGAAAATTAAAGCAGGTAAGATGATTATCCCACCACCTATACCGGTCATACCACTGACAATTCCTGCCACTAATCCCAAAATTATGCACAGCCAAATATTAGCCATCATGAAATTTCTTCCAAATTTATAGTATTTTTAATTGAGAAATCCTATTCGATTAAAGGGATAAAAGCGAATAATGGCTCGACCTATAATTTTATTGCGGGGAACAAAACCCCAATAGTGACTGTCATAGCTGTTATTGCGGTTATCTCCCAAAACCAGATAAGAATTTTTGGGCACAATGACAGGACCCCATTGATAGTCTGGTTTATCTTCAATGTAATTTTCTTTTAATGGGGAACCATTCACGTATACTAGTCCGTTTTTCACTTCCACCTTGTCTCCAGGTAAGCCAATGATACGTTTAATGAACGCTTCGTGATAATTTTCAGCAATTAAGGTTTGGGTGGGATTAAAAACAATAATATCACCCCTTTGAGGGGGAAGAAAATCATAGCTAATTTTATCAATAATTAAGCGATCGTTAATCTGAAGTGTTGGTTCCATAGAACCAGAAGGTATATAACGAGCTTCTGCTACAAAGGTGCGAATACCAAAGGCAATTACCAGGCTTAAACCAATGGTTTTAGTTGCTTCCCAAAAAATATTTTCCTTCTGTAATTGACGTGATTTTTGTTGATGAGTATGGAACATAGCTATCTTGGTGGAATTTCCTCCCGCTATCTTAAAGATATCTCCGAGATTGGCCAAAGTATATATTTCTTAATGTAAGAGCCGAATGTGGCAGAATTTTGTCAAAAACTTGAAAAAGCGGTGTCTGTGTAAATAAAATAATTCGTACTTGCCGGTGAATCAATAATAACTACCCACTCTGGGAAGAGGGAAGTTTTGGTTGCAGGTTGTGGAAGCTACCATCCACGTCCACTAGTACAATAATTAAAAGATGCGATCGCCTGGACACAGAATGTTCCAGTTTCTGAAGCTAAAAGCCTGGATTATTAAAGTTTCTTTTCCTAATACAGACTATCTATCCTGGAGAAAGAGTTTGTGAAATGACAACAGCTTTCAAAACAACTCTATGAAAAAATTTTTCACTCTTTTTATTCTCACTTTTGCTTTGGTAGTTGTACTAGCAAGCTGTCAATCTAGTCACAACAGCATTAGCTACTATGATATTGTTGTCGCTTCCAAAGGCTTTACCGAACAAGATATTTTAAGCGAACTTTTAGCACAGCAAATAGAAGCAAAAACTAATTTAAAAGTTGGACGTCGTCGTTTTACTAGTGCTTTAGTTACACACCAAGCACTTGTTGCTGGTAAAATCGATGCTTACGTAGAATATACCGGTACAGCTTTGGTTGGTATCTTAAAACAAAAAAAATATAAAGATCCAAAAGTTGTCTACCAAAAATTAAAACAAGATTACGCCCAAAAATTCAATTTAGAAGTGATGGAACCTTTGGGATTTGAAAATACCTTTGCCATGATTATACGTGGTGAAGATGCCAGACGCTATCGTGTGAAAACTCTTTCTGAAGCTGCTAGGTACACACCCCAATGGCGCGGTGGTTTTGGTTATGAATTTATGGAACGAGAAGATGGTTTTTCGGGATTAGCTCAAACTTATAATCTGCGTTTTGCTCAATCTCCGCGCGTTATGGATTTAGGTTTAATATATCGAGCACTGCTACAAAAGCAAGTAGATATGATCAACGGTAATTCTACAGATGGGCAAATCTTTCGCTTAGATCTTGTAGTTTTAAAAGATGATAAGCAATATTTTCCACCTTATCAAGCAGTGCCAATTGTACGTCAACAAACTTTACAGAAATATCCACAATTAAGTCAAGTTCTCTCCCAACTTAACGGACGAATTACTGACAAAGAAATGCAAAGATTAAATTATTTAGTAGAAGGAGAACTGCGCGATATCAAACAAGTTGTACTTGAGTTTCGTCGCTCGAAGGGTTTAATATAATCCTGAATCTGGTGGGGGAAATTATTGTGAGAAAAGCTTTAATCCAAGGTTTTATTTTAGGCATTTGTGTGAGTGGAGGAAGCGTTTTTTCCCAAATCTTACCTTTATCGCCAAATTTGATTAGTTTTACTTCGCCCCTCGGGGAAAAGTTATTGCTCGAAAGTCACTCGCAACGAGATTTCTTTCCTTTGAGCAGTCAGTTTGTTACTCAAAAGAATCAAGCATATTGCGGAGTTGCTAGCAGTGTAATGGTACTAAATGCTTTGGGAATACCTGCTCCGGAAGCTCCTGAGTATAAACCTTATCATATATTTACTCAAGAAAACTTTTTTAACAATGAAGCAACTCGGAAAGTTATAGCTCCCGAGGTTGTTGCTCGTATGGGAATGACTTTAGATCAGTTGGGTCAATTATTAGCCAGCTATAATGTCAAGACTGAGGTTTATCATGCTAGCGATACAACTTTAGCACAGTTCCGCAAGCGAGCAGCAGAAAATTTAAAGCAATCAGGAAATTTTATTTTAGTCAATTATTTGCGAAAAGAAATTGGTCAAGAAAAAGGCGGTCACATATCACCGATAGCAGCATACAACGAGCAGACAGATAGATTTTTGATTTTGGACGTTTCTCGTTACAAATACCCACCCATTTGGGTGAAAGCAACTGATTTATGGAGAGCAATGAATACGATTGATTCTGTATCAGGGAAAACAAGGGGATTTGTATTTGTGAGTAAAAATTAATTATCTGTTTGTAGTAAGTATTTAACTTCTTAATAACAGCACCAGGAAAAAGATTTCTTTGCACTTGCTATACATTACAGGCTATCAACAGTTATCTGAATAATCGTTACCAGAACCATATTTCCATGCATCAATCCAGCGATGCCAGTAGTATTGGTAAGTGGTAGGTAAATTTTTCTCCCAGGGTTGTAGAATTTGGCTGAACTGAAACAACAGAGAATAAGTACCTAAATTGACATAATGCACCATCCAATCGAGCAAAGCTGGTAAACCCACTTGCGGGATGATTTTGGCAATTATTCCTGGATGGGCGAGACTGGTTTTTAATAGAGTTTGGGTAAGCGCCGGAAACTGAATTACATCCTGCAAAAATGGTTTGAGCACGGGTTCACCTAACTGTTGCATTTGTGTAAAGACTGCTGATAGTAGTTGGTTGATTTGGTCAGGAGGAATTTTTTGTTCCATGCTCACACTCATGGCTTTTTGAAAGAGCCAAGTTACACTCAGACTAGGTTGATACGGTTGCAGCACAGCCAAAGCTTTAGCAGATAATTGATTTGTTTGCAGTGCTTCGTAAATGCCTTTACTTAAACGCTGCAAATGACGTAGCATAGCACCAAATCCGCCAAAACTTAAAGGAGATTGATTACCACTACTATCTCCTACAGCTAGAATGCGATTCCAAGGAGTTTGCAGAGGACTTTGGCGGTAGGAGGGGAAAAAACCAAATAGCGGTCGTTGAAACTTGAGCTGGTTCAATTCTACGCCTTGATATGCCGGCATTAAATGCAGATAATCCTCAAACAGAGCTTCCAAACCCAAACGTTGCGGCTGTGCATCCGTGTATGTGAACATGTAGGTAGTTCTGCCATCCCGAGCTGGAAAAGCTTCCCAAAAGTATTGGCATTGATTTTGGATGGGTGTAAAGGAAAATAATAAATCACCAGTGCGGTTTTCTGGAAAACCTTGAGCGCAACTTCCTACAACCATGCAAAGCGCGTCTGGTTTTTGTCCTTGTCGCGCTTGTCGAGCGATCGCAGAAAGATGTCCCATGGCGTCAATTAACAACTTAGCTTTGTATTGATTATTGACTATCACTCCATCTGGATGAACTACCACCTCAACAAAAGGCGTGTTTTCCAATAACTTTCCTCCAGCTGCAACAAATCGCTGCTTGAGAGTTTCCAACAAATACACCGGATCTACGCCAATGTTTAATACATCTTGCACCCAAATCTCAACTCCGTTGTGGAAACCGATTCTCACGGGATTGTACACAGTTGCGATCGCCTTTTCCAGTTCTGCGTCTGTTAACAACCCCAACTTCACAAAAACTTGTAACTCACGTCGCGAAACATTCCATTCTTGCTTTCTTCCTCGCAAAATTCCTCGTTCGATTAATGCTACTCGCACTCCTTGCAAAGCTAGAGCGCAACCAACGAAAATACCTAAAGTACCGCCGCAAATCAAAACATCCCAATCTAGAGCGCCTAAATTTTCCTGACTTTGTTTGACCACCGTCGGTACTGCTAATTTCCCTTCCTTAAGGGATGCTAAGACCCGATCCGCACGACGCAATTCTCCTAAAACATCACCCGGTAGCTGTAGGAGAATTTCTTCAGCTAGAGACATAAAAATTAACCCAGATACGTACGGTATTACTAATTAGTATGGCGTTCCTCGTGAAGTTACTGCTCACGGTTAGCGTTCCCGCGCAGCAAACAGTAAAACAGCAAATCTCTACTTCTAAGTAGACAAGAAAACGCCTGGCAGCGGAAAATATTTTCTGGAATATTTATTAAAAAACTGTCAATACTGATGACACGCTCAAAAATTGTTGCCATTGTTACAGGTGCCATTGCCATTATTTTAGCGATTGCCTACTTGCTCCTTGTTCAAATCCTAGACTTTCGCGGTGAAATGAAACCCGCACCGATCGGAGAAGCGGAACAATCAGTATCCACAGTCACTTTCTACTCTACTAGTAGTTAAAGTCATTTTTGCACTCAAAAGACATAAATTAACAGCAATAGTAGTTTTTGTAGCTGATAAATTGTGTCATGGCCCAAAATTCATTATTTACTCATCGTAGAGCAGTGCTAGCAACGATGCACCAAAAAGAAAAAGCGATCGCCCCTATTTTAGAAGCAGAATTAGGTGTACAAGTTGTTGTACCTGCAGATTTTAATACTGATGCTTTTGGTACCTTTACCAGGGAAATCAAACGCCCGGGCAACCAAATTGAAACTGCGAGATTAAAAGCAGAAAAAGCATTAGAATTAACAAGAGAGACTTTGGCCATCGCCAGCGAAGGAAGTTTTCTACCCCACCCAGAAATGCCTTTTATTTCTAGTAATAGAGAAATTGTAATTCTAGTAGATAAAAAACACGATATAGAAATTATTGGCGAGGAATTTTCTACAGAAACTAATTACGATCATATGGTGGTCGAAAACGTTGAGCAGGCATTTAAGTTTGCGCAAAAAATAGGATTTCCTGAACATGGTTTAATAGTCATGTTTAGCGAATATCCCCAAGATAGTACGCAAATTATTAAAGGAATTGTGACAGAAGAAAAACTCACAGAAGCCGTCAATTTTGTTCTCAAAAATTCCCCCACAGGAAAAGCTCATCTGGAAACAGATATGCGGGCAATGTATAACCCGACACGCATGAAGAACATCGCCAAAGCGACTCAAGATTTAGTCAGAAAAATTAACAGTATTTGTCCAAATTGTTCCACACCCGGTTTTCAAGTCAGTAAAAGAATTCCGGGACTACCTTGTGCCATATGTCACATGCCAACTTCCCTAACCGTTGCTGTTGTCTACCAATGCCAAAAATGCGGATTTAGTCAACAAAAAGCAATTTCCAATCAAGGCGAATATGCCGATCCGGCATACTGTATGTATTGCAATCCTTAGAAATAGCAAGTACAAAGGGCGATCGCAAAGCATGAAACTTATACTTGAGATCAAAAATGAACGAAACAACTTTCCATGCACTGTAAGCAAAAACTCTCATTACCAACAATGGGTTGCGGAACTTGGGCGTGGGGTAATCGACTGCTATGGGGATACCGCGAAACCATGGACCGCCAGTTACAAGCTGTCTTTAATCTTTGTGTTAATAATGGTGTAACCTTATTCGATACCGGAGATTCTTACGGAACTGGCAAATTAAACGGTCGCAGCGAACTGCTGTTAGGACAATTTACCCGAGAATATCAAGGTCCTAATCAAGAAAACATTTGTATTGCTACCAAATTAGCTGCCTATCCCTGGAGATTAACCCGCCAATCGATGGTAAATGCTTGCAAATCCTCAGCCAAGCGTTTAGGTAGAAACGTCGATTTAGTACAGATGCATTGGTCCACAGCCAATTACGCTCCTTGGCAAGAGGAAATTCTTCTAAATGGTATCGCCGATCTTTACGAACAAGGACTGGTCAAAGGAGTAGGTTTATCCAATTACGGACCCAAACGCCTCCTATGGGCGCACAAAAAATTGGCTCAACGAGGAGTGGCGATCGCTACCTTGCAAGTACAGTACTCCCTACTATCCACCTATCCCGTTACCAAACTAGGAATCAAAGACATTTGCGACGAGCTAGGAATAAAATTAATCGCCTACAGCCCTTTAGCTTTAGGTTTGTTAACAGGAAAATACTCGGAAGAGGGCCCTTTTCCCAAAGGAATTCGAGGTCCTTTATTCAGATACCTCTTGCCAGAAATAAAACCACTTTTAACATGCTTGCAACAAGTAGCTCAAGCAAGAAATAAGACCATGTCACAAGTGGCTATTAACTGGTGCATTTGTAAAGGATTTATTCCCATCCCTGGAGCTAAAAATGTAGAACAAGCCCGGGAAAATATAGGTGCTTTGGGTTGGAAATTAGATCCAGCTGAGATCGCCCAACTAGACGACTCTGCTGCAACTATAAAAAGAGTAATGGTGCAAAATATCTTTCAAACCAAGTGAATTGAATTCCAATTTATCCGTTACTTGTCCTAGGAAGAGACATTAACAGTATACAACAACTTGAATGGCTGGAAATTAGCTCCAGCCTTTGGAGTACCGCGCAGTTCTAATTCGTACTCCCCTGGATTAGGAAATACAATCTTGGTTCCTGGAATTCCTTGATACTGCTGATTTGATAAAGCTTGCAATTTTGGTTGCAGCAGAGGAACATCCCCTTGACGACGAGGTTTGCGATAAACAGCCAACTGACAGTTACATTGCGCTAAAGGAATGATCTGTCCTCCTTTGCGCGTAAGCACTATCCAAGCTTGAGCAGCTTTACCAGCTCGAGGATTGTCGTGCGGTTCTATGTGTAGCAGACCCCCGACATCTTTGGTTACCTTTAAGGTGTGAGCTGCAACTGGTGTGTTAATGAGAACTGAAAGCAATAGCCAGCCTATGTATTTATTTGGGAGCGAGCGATACATCTTTGATAATTCCAAAATCAAGGACCCAGGTCGAGGTGATAAAGGTAACAGAATATTTCTACCCCATACCTGCAACAATAATTTTGTATGAAACAAACGCCCCGGTCAAAAGACAATTTGTCAAACTTTTCCCAATCCTTCCAGTACTCAGCCAAAAGCAGACATAAAAATTCTATCCCCTAACCAAGCCATATTGGTTGCAAAAAGTTTTTCTATACGCTGCACCCAAGATATAACAATAAAAACCTGAATTTACTTAAACTCAGCTAGCTGTACAAGCGTGAAAGTCTGACAAACTGTCTTTTGACGTCTATAGAAAATTAAGAAATAATTGCAACTAAATGACAAATAACTTGAGGTAGCCAGGTAGTTTAATTTACCTGGCTTTTTTCTAATTTCGTAAAACCACTTCTTTTTCAGGATCGCATAGAAAAGTTAAAAATTTTCTCTTTTAACGTAGAATATCCTGTCAAACATGGATTTGTCAGAGGAAAGACAAGATGAGAAAGTTTTTTCAGTATTTTTATTGTGCTTAGCAATTTTTACCATTAGCTTTCATCCTCCAGTTCTAGCAGCAAATACTCAAAAGGGAGCAAAAGTGTTTTCTACTAACTGCGCCTATTGTCACGCAGGGGACCAGAACTTGGTTAAAGCAAATAAAAGTCTGAAAAAATAAGATTTGCAAAAGTATGGAATGAATTCGGTACAAGCAATTATTGCTCAAGTTACTAATGGCAAAAATGCTATGCCATCTTTTAGAGCTCGTTTCAAACCCGAGCAAATCGAAGATGTAGCAGCCTATGTACTCGAACAAGCTGATAAGGATTGGAAGTAAGATTTAGGTAGAGATATTGTTTACAATTTAAGTGTTGGTAACGCTCCCTCGTGTGTGCCCATGCAGGGGTAAAAGTTAGTAGTGAGCAATTTCTTGCTGGTGTGAGACCATGCAGGGCTAAGAGCCCTGACTACAAACTAGATGGTGAGCAATTTAAAGCAGTATCGTCACCAGAAATCAAACTAGATAGATGGTGTTCGGTATGAGAGGGAAAAACGCATACTCGTACCACATTGTCCAGATGAAACTATTAATCCAACGCCTCCGCTTTTGGGGGCTTAATTCATACTCAAAGCTTCCTTGTGAGATGTCAATAGAGGATAGGTGTGAGTTGCAACCGCATCCGTGCTGATAAGTAAAGCCATACTTGGAAGCAATACTTTGAATTTTCATCTGTATGGCAAAGACTTTACCAGCATGCAAGACAGCATCCCAAGAGCGTTTGTGTTCGCGATCGCGAACGTCAAATCGCAAAGCACGCTCTTCAAATACATGCTCTCGGTAAATGGGAGCAAGATGCACCTGATAAAAGCTTGCAGGAAGCTCGTAACCGAATTCCTCAAACAAATCCATGCAAATGCGAGCAACTTTGAACGCGTTTTTGTACTCTATTCCCTTTGACTCCAGTTCGTACAGAATCTTCGTCAAGTTTGGATAGTTGTGGATTTGAAAGTCATGTCCGTAAAATTCCAGCGTTTCCCTTGCTAGCTGTCCAAATAGTTGAGAGAAAACTGGTTTCAGATGTGCTAGCTGCTTTCGCTCTTGAAATAATTCCACTTCACCACGTTCCAGCTTGTATTGGAACAACTGTGCCATCTCAACATAAGTATGTGGATGAGAAAATCCAACATTAGCGTTGCCTTTGGCAATGTCTTGCCATACAGGAGGTAGTTGAGAAACCTTGACTGCATTTTCTTTGGCGATCGCTACAACATGCTCGACTTCGACAAGCTGCATATGCAGACCTAAAAAGCTATAATAACAAATTTTCTCATTTGACACCCTCACTGTAGCTTTAGCCACGGTGATTCCAAGAATCACTTCTTGGGCTTCCTCTTTCCACGACTCGGCTTACATTGAGGAGTTTCCTCACCAATGCAGAGGTCGATGTCTCCAGAGGCGTGAGTTCCCGTGTGCCCCACGGTACGAAGTGCAAGTTCCAAGATGTTCAAAACCAACCCACAATGATGACATTTATGAGTTCTTGTGCTCAAAGACTTCTTGACAATTCCCCCACACTTGGAGCAGTTAATACTGGTATAGTGCGGTGGAACGGCAATCGTTAACACTCCGAACACCTTGCCAAAATATTCCAACCATTGACGGAATACAGACCATGCAGCATCGGAAATAGACTTAGCCAGTTTCTTGTTCCTGACCATGTTTTGCACCTGCAAGTCCTCATAGGCAACCAAGTCGTTAGACTGGACTGGGCACCTTGCCAACTTCANGGCAAAGTCTTTACGCTGCCTACTTACCTTCAGGTGCTTTCGACTCAAGCGGTTTGTTGCTTTAACTGTATTTTTCGAGCCTTTTTGAGTTCTGGAAAGTCTCTTGCTCAACCGCTTCAGAGCTTTTTCGGACTTCCTGAGATGTCGTGGATTCTCAACAGTTTGCCCGTTACTATCTGTATAGAAGTGGTTCAATCCCGCATCAATACCAATAGTTTTACCTGTTGGTTCTCGTCTTTCTACTCCTTCTTGGTTAATGCAAAACTGAACATAGTATCTATCGGCACGACCCACAACCCGAACTCGCTTAATTTGCTCTAACTGATAGAAGTGCAAATTACGAGGAGCCCACATCTTAAAGCTTCCGGCTTTGAACCCATCGGTGAAAGTTATAGTTCTTCTATCCTCCGATAGCTTCCAGCCACAAGTCTTGTATTCAACACAACCATGTGTTTGATGCTTCTTAAATCGTGGGAAACCTTTTTTCTTTGCCTTCTTTTTGCAGTTGTCGTCAAACCGAGCAATAACAGACCAAGCCCGTTCTCAGCCCAAGCCTGACGAGCCATAGAATTGAGCTTGTTCGCCCAAGAGAATTCATCAGTCAGAACTTTGCAATAAGCGCTCAGTTCGTATCGCCCGATTGCTTTGTTCTCGATCCAGTATTTGATGCAACAGTTGCGGACAAAACGTGCAGTAGGAATCGCTTCATCAAGCTTTTCGTATTGATGCTTTTCGCCCTCAAGTTTTGCTTCAAATACCAGCATTTACGTTGTTGCTCTTAATATAAATTATTCTATTCTGAACACAGAAATAGGAAAAGTCCCC
>KB235926.1:3036881-3079381 GCA_000332255.1 cyanobacterium PCC 7702
CAGACCAAGCCCGTTCAGCCCAAGCCTGACGAGCCATAGAATTGAGCTTGTTCGCCCAAGAGAATTCATCAGTCAGAACTTTGCAATAAGCGCTCAGTTCGTATCGCCCGATTGCTTTGTTCTCGATCCAGTATTTGATGCAACAGTTGCGGACAAAACGTGCAGTAGGAATCGCTTCATCAAGCTTTTCGTATTGATGCTTTTCGCCCTCAAGTTTTGCTTCAAATACCAGCATTTACGTTGTTGCTCTTAATATAAATTATTCTATTCTGAACACAGAAATAGGAAAAGTCCCCTAGAAGGGAGAGGCTTTAGATCCATTGTTTTTGGTAATTTACCTTTAATTTCCCTAATCCAGTCTTATCTCCCAGATAAAAGTAAAAATACGAAATATTTGACAGGCTGTCTTTGCTCAAGGATATCTCTATTCGGCTTTTTCAACTTCGTGGGTACGGTTTATACACCATTACCTTATTGTCAAGTCCTTGCAAAAAATATTTACATTGCTTTATACTTGTTTACAGAAGTAAGAAAAAGGAACAAAACATGACAGCGAAGGGCTTCACCATCAACGAACGCGGTCAAATCAACAGCTACGCCATTGAGCCAAAGGTTTACGTTGAGGCAACCCCAAGGCTTGGCTTTACAGGCTATGCTGAAAGACTCAACGGTCGCTTAGCAATGATCGGCTTTGTTGGGCTCATCGCTTTAGAAGTTTTAACCGGTCATGGCTTGATTGGCTGGTTAAGCAGCTTGTAAATTCGGACACTTACTAAATCACGACACTTTGGAGGAGGAACACTTATGAAGACTGATTTTGATTTCCCGAAAAAGGATTTAATCGGACCCGTTGTTTTTCGACCCGATTTCAACAACTTTGAAACCATCAACGTCAACCAAGCCTGGTCACTATTTTTCACGGCTGGTCAGGATGACAAGGCTTTGGGGCAGCAAAGGGAATTGGGTTGGTTTTTGACTAACTTATTAATTGCTGTAGGATTAGCTGGAACTGTTTGGTCGATTTTCTTTAGCAATGTTGCATAGCAAATTTACCCCAATATGAAGTCTTGGTTTCCACTACCGAGACTTCATTTATATATCAATTGATGTGGCTGGAATTTTTCTTTTTGTTGCTTGCGAAAAATTATAAATATAGCTCTAACATTCTCTTTTGTAAACGCTGTGCAACTGCTTTTTCCTCAGAGGAAAAGTTACCGCAGAAAATTTCATACATCAACGGTACTCCCAATTCTAACTCTTCCAAAATTTTGCGTTCAGTAAATACGTCCTGGGGTTTACCTTCCAATACTATCTTACCTCTATCCATAACAAAAACCCAGTCCGCCCATTTATAAACTAAATTCAAATCGTGGGTTGCCATCAGCAAAGTCGTGCCATGGCTGTGGATTTTTTTCAAGATAGCCATTAAGTTACGAGTCTGCTTGATATCCAGGTATGCAGTTGGTTCATCTAGCATTAATAATTCTGGTTCGAGCACCATCATATCTGCTATAGAGACTCGCTTTTTTTGGCCTAAACTCAGATGATGTACTGGTCTTTGCGCCAAAGAAAGCAGTTCGAATTCCACTAATGCTTGCTCCACTCGGATTTTGATTTCTGCTGCGGGTAAACCCAGATTGCACAAGCCATAGGAAATATCTTCTTCTACAGTAGAAGCTACTAACTGTTGTTCTGGGTCTTGAAATATGAGACCAACTTTTTGTCGTAATTTACTTAAGTAATTGCGAGTATAGCGTAATGGTTCACTGCGCCAACGTATAGTTCCGGAATCAGGCTTGTATAGACCATTTGCTAATAGAAATAAAGTCGTTTTTCCGCAACCATTTTGACCAATTAATGCACATTTTTGACCGGATGGTATCTTGATTGTCAGACCGTTAAGAGCCGATTGTTGCGAGCCGGGATAGGTATAGTATACCTGGTCAAATTCGATTAAAAATTCCTGCATTCCGACACAATTCTAATAATATTAATACTGCACAGCCAAAAATTGCTTCTGTAAGATATCGCTGAGATGGGCGATAGCGACGAGGATGCCAAACTCGAAATTCATCTCTAAATCCTCGTGCTTCCAGTCCTAAAGAGAACTGATTGTACTGTTTGAGAGTTTGTTTTAGCAATTGTCCAATAAGTATTGCTAAACTTCTCATGCTAGCGCGCCAGGTGCGATAGCCATCGCGAGATTGTTGTGCAGTCCACAACTCACTGGCTGTTTTCAAGAGAATAAAAATAAACCTATACATTAGCAGCAATAATTCAGTTAAAAGTATAGGACATCCGAGTCGGCGTAGAATTTGCAGAATATCGGTGAAAGGAACAGTTAGCATCAAAAAGTACAGGCAAGAAACCGAAGCTAACGCTCTTGTGAAAATTGCCAATGTTTGTTCGCTCCCGCTGCGACTAATGTAAATGTAATATTGTCCGAGAATAATTCCTGACCATGCATCAGACAGTACCTTTTGCAAGTCATTAATGGAGACTGCATTGAGTATCAGTGCGGGTAAACTTGTCAACCAAAAAAAGCTAGCGAATATTAATAATTTTAAATAAATACCAGCAGGAATTCTGGCGTAAACAACCGTCCAAACACCCATCCACAGCGCCGTCAAAATTTGTACTAATGGATGGGTAAAAAGGGAGATCGCAAGAGTAACGATCGCAAAAACCAGTTTATGTTCTGGTGGTATCTCTCTGAGTTTATTAGTATAGGCTAAAGTGTCTAGTTGCAGACTCATTCATTATCTCTTTGCTGTTGGGAACGTCCCTTATATAAACCGATTGCATAACCAATTACTCCAGCACCCAAAGCTGCTTGCAATGCAAATAAAAAACTCTCTATTTCACTGCTGGGTGGTTCGAATAAAGGTTGAAACCAAGGTTGGTATCCAGGTTTGACTTGACTGATAGCTTTTTGTGCTTGGTCATCGGAACCGCCAAATTTTGCACTGCGTAGAAATATTAAAGGTGTGACTGCTAAAGCTACCACTGCTAGTACTAACAGCCAGTTATTCCATCTTTTATGAGACTGTTTCATTGCCTTGAGGTTCCCGTTTGATTAACTGCAACAATTGTAATTCTTGGGAATTGTAGGATTGCAGCCAGTTCCAGACTAGTATGGTGAGCAAACCTTGGCTAATTGCCAAAGGAACTTGAGTAATGGCAAAAATTCCGGCAAATTTGGTAAACGAAGCCATAAAACCGCCTACAGGAGCTGGAAAAGCCATAGCTAGCTGCATTGAGGTAATAATGTAGGTAACTAAATCTGCCAAAGCTGCTGCTAGAAATATGGCGATTCTTTGCTTGCCGGTAAGCCGTATCGTCAAATTATATACCCAATAAGCCACAAAGGGGCCGGCGATCGCCATTGAAAATGCGTTTGCTCCCAGTGTGGTAAGACCGCCATGGGCCAGTAGCAATGCTTGAAACAATAATACTAAACTGCCCAAAACCGACATCGCCAGTGGTCCGAACAAGACCGCACCCAACCCCGTACCTGTAGGGTGAGAACAGCTACCTGTTACAGAAGGCATTTTTAAGGCTGATAGCACAAAAGTAAAAGCTCCGGCTAAACCCAGCAGCAACTTCAGTTGAGGATTTGCTTTGGTAATGCGAGTCAGCGATCGCAGTCCGAGTACAAAAAAGGGTAGTGCTACCACCCACCAAAAAATCGCCCACTGTACTGGTAAAAAACCTTCCATAATGTGCATGGCGTAGGCGGGTTTGGGTAAGGCAACTACAAAGTACAAACTTACTAATGCCAGCCAAACTAACTTTGGTATTCCTCGCTTTTTCATCTTTGTATCCCAGTAGATTTTGACTAGTATACAAATTCTGAAAATACTCTTTCACCAAAAAGTTAGCTTGACAGATGAGCCTATTCTGTATTGTTTAGCCAACAGTGCGATAATAAAGGCTTTTCCCAGCGAAGGAAAAGCCCCTTTGATATTTAATTGCTGGCACAATTATCATCTTTAGGTTTTGAGATTTTTGTCTTCATCTAAGGTGATTCCTTCGAGATTAGTGTCGTTTAAGTTGACTTCGTTTAATTCCGCTTGGCTCAAGTCTGCTTGAGATAAATCTGCTTTTGCCAAATTAGCATGACTGAGGTCTGCTTCTTGTAAGGAAACTGCTTTTAGTTTCGCCTCTTGCAATTGTGCATTGCTAGCAGACGCGCCGATTAATTTTGCGATCGTCAAGTCCGCATGATGTAAATTTGCACCATCTAAGATCGCTTGTTCTAAGATTGCTCCATCCAATATAACCCCAGTCAAATTCGCTTCCGTAAGATTGGCTTGAGTTAAATTGGCTCCGTTCAAGTCAGCTTCAACTAGACTCGCTTTACTCAGATTTATTCCCCTTAGTTCTGCTCCGCTTAAATTAGCTCGGTCTAAAATTACTTCACTCAAATTAGCTCCTTCTAGGTATGCTTCACTCAGGTCTGCTCCTGTAAAGTCTCTTTTCCCTGCAGCATACTGTGCTAGTAATTCGCTTGCCTTCATTATTGCACCTACCACCTACTGCGCTCAGTAATGTTTGTCCTCACTAACAAACAGCTAATTTTCAAGAGATTTGCTACCAACTAAAAACTCAATATCCTTCCTTAGCAACTGGGCTTGCAGATTCTTTCCTGGAATTGGAAAAAGGACGTCAAAGCTACTGTGGTGGCATTGTAGAACTATTCCCACCAAACCTTCTAGCAGCTCGTGGTTGATGTCGCGCGTAAGTCTTACTATGTCGTTTTCGGCAATCGCTGTCATGGCCGTAACCTCCATTTACTACTAGTTAGGCAGGCTGTGATAACTGTATTAGGTCAAGCATGACACATTATTTTTTAATACATGTCCTTCTACAGCACTATATTGAATACTTATTATCTTTACTGTTGACATAGACCTGGAGTAGGAAATTGCTAGTTGTCAGCTTCAGGACAAAAGGGAAAACGAACGCGATCGCCAAGAGAATAGAGGCGATGTGCCATCTAGCACGCTTTGCGAATACTTTTGTCGATTATTCTACAGTCACGCTTTTAGCCAAATTCCGAGGCTGGTCAACGTCTAAACCGCGACGAGCAGCAATGTGATAGGCTAATAGCTGTAAGGGAACAACCGTCAAGATAGGAGAAAGCAGTTCGTCTACTGGCGAGACGGGAATAATGTCGTTAAAGATTTCCGCTGCTTCTTTGTCGTTAACGGGAGTGACGCCGAGCAATCGAGAATCGCGAGCTTTGGCTTCTTGAGCGTTGGAGATTACCTTTTCGTAGACGCTTCCTGGCATAGCGATCGCCACCACCGGTACCTTTGCATCTAGCAGGGCTATAGGACCGTGTTTCATTTCTCCTGCGGGGTAGCCTTCAGCGTGAATATAGCTGATTTCTTTTAACTTCAATGCTCCTTCTAAAGCAATAGGAAAGTTTATTCCCCTGCCCACAAAGATAAAGTCTGTGGTCTCGGCAAAGTCGTGCGCCAACTGCTCGGTTAAGCGTTCCTGAGTTTCCAAATTCGTCTCAATTTCTTTGGGAATTTGCCACAATCCCTTGACAATATCTTCCCAGACGTCGGGAGCGACTGTTTGACGGCGATAAGCTAAATCGAGCGCCAAGGCATAAAATGCCATTAATTGGGCGGTAAAGGTTTTCGTCGCCGCCACACCAATTTCAATTCCAGCCAGGGTATTAATTATGTTGGGTACCATGTGTCCCAAAGTACTTTCCGGACGATTGGTAATTCCTAAAAGTCGTGGCTGATATTTTGGTTGTTTGTTTTGGCGGCGTTCTTTTTCCATCGCCAAAGCTGCTAAAGTATCTGCTGTTTCCCCTGATTGGGTAACACCGATGGTGAGAGTGTTCGGGGTTAGGGGCGAGGGAGCGTAACGAAACTCAGAAGCGTACTGTACCTGGGTTGGAATTTGGGCTAGCTGCTCTAGTAAGTATTTACCTACCAAAGCTGCGTGCCAGCTCGTACCGCAGGCGACAATTTGAATCTGCTCTAAATCTGCGTATAATTCATCGCTCAAACCTAAATTAATACTGGAAGAACCATTACTGTTAAAGTATGCTTCCAAGCAAGCTCTGACGACTCCCGGTTGCTCGTGGATTTCTTTGAGCATAAAGTGCTTGAATCCTTGCTTTTCCACCATCATGGGATTCAAGCTGAGCAAGCGGGGATGTTTTTTCAACCTCTGACCGGCAAAGTTGTAAATTTCAATACCCAAAGGAGTAAGACGGGCGATTTCACCATTTTCTAAGGGTAGCACCGCCCGAGTGTGGGAAATAATTGCAGGCGTATCAGAAGCGCAGAAAAACTCACCTTGACCAAAACCAACTACCAAAGGAGCTTGCTGGCGAACCACAATTAGTTCGTCGGGATAGTCAGCACAAATAACTGCGATCGCAAATGCTCCCTCTAGTTTGTTTACTGCTTTTTTTACTGCTTCTAAAAATACAAACTCAGAATTACTTTCACCGCGGGCTATTTCTTCTTTTAGAAACTGAGCAATTAAATGGGGTATAACTTCTGTATCTGTGTCCGAGCGGAACTGATGTCCGTTAGCTTTGAGTTGTTCGCGCAGATCGCGGTAATTTTCGATAATCCCATTCTGCACTACTGCTACGCGGTTGGCGGTATCGGTGTGAGGATGGGCATTATATTCTTCTGGTTTACCATGAGTTGCCCAGCGAGTATGACCAATTCCTATTCGAGCAGGTGTTTGTAGGTGTTCTAATTTAGAACGCAAATTGTATAATTTTCCCTTGGCTCGAACGCAATGAATCTTGTCTTCCCATATCGTTGCTA
This sequence comes from cyanobacterium PCC 7702, assembly GCA_000332255.1. Taxonomy (GTDB): domain Bacteria; phylum Cyanobacteriota; class Cyanobacteriia; order Cyanobacteriales; family Nostocaceae; genus Chlorogloeopsis. Next base: position 3,043,694 of record KB235926.1, read on the forward strand.
TTCCCGCGGAATCGTAACCTCGATACTCTAGTTTTTCCAGTCCAGATAACAAAATTTCCGTTGCTGCTTGAGTGCCAATGTAGCCTACGATACCGCACATTGCCCACACCACCTTATCTTAGAACAATTAAATTCCAGTATAGTTGCTAGCACAAAATCTGACTTTGGCAAAGCAAGCAAAGAAAGAAAAAAAGGAGCAAGCAGCTCCGTGCAATCCTAGATGTAGTTGACGCTGTTGTCCTGTTCTTACTGTTTGGGAATTTAATTTAATTTGGTATTAGTAGGGTGGATCCGCTCGCTGCCCGTCAATGTAGCAACTGAGTGGCCAGAAATACCCACCCCACTATTATTAAAAAAGTGCAAAAAAGTGCTTGCTATTTCAGCAGTGACATTTCCACACGTGAAAGCAGGTTTAGGTTTACCTTTAACAAGAAGTTAGTAAGCTAAACCCATACTGCGAGTGGTTTCAGCTCCCAGATAAACCCGGATGCTTAAAAAGTCGGTGGGACAAGCAGTTTCACACCGCTTGCAACCCACGCAGTCTTCTGTGCGCGGAGAAGAGGCTATCTGCTGCGCTTTGCAGCCATCCCACGGAACCATCTCCAACACGTCTGTTGGACAAGCACGAACGCATTGGGTGCAACCAATGCAGGTATCGTAAATTTTGACAGTATGAGACATTAAAAAGGCTCCTTTTTGAGTGTTATTCTCTGCGAAAGAATCCTAATCAAGGCTTAGTTTACCGCAGTGGCTTGTCCGTCGTAATCAAAAGGCTACATAACTTCAAACAACGTAATAAGCACCCAGATAAGATACTAATTCACTCAAATAAGTTGAAAACGCCGTTCAGGCGGTGTAGAATTACAAGGGGGAATTCGACCTTTGATGAAAAGTTTAAATCTTTGCCCATCTGTTTCTGGGGCAAGATTATTTAAAATCTCGATTTTTCCAAGGCTTTTTTTCTGATCTTGTCGAGAACAGACCAATACCAATCTCTATCGTTTAATAAGGCATGAATGATAAATTTGAGATTCTCTTTGTTATCGGGAAATAAGGGTCGAAAACCTGTTTGAAGTAGTTTTTGGGGATTACCCCATGTGTGAACAACATAATTCTTCATACTTTGCGGAACCTCGGTTTCAACAATAATAGGTTTCATTGTTGGTGGTAAAAGAGCTTCCACTTGTGCGATCATCTCTCGCACCGAAACAGGTTTTCCTTGTCCGATATTGTATGTAAGACTGGAGATATCATCAACGGTAGGGCTACAAACAGGTAAAGTCAATAAATGCAAAATTGCTCGCGCAACTTCCGGTGCAAAAATAATATCTCTTGTTTGCTCTCCCGCTGCAAAATAATTCGGTTGTTGCCAAACTGCAAATGGTTTTCTTTCTAGGGCATGCCATAATATTTGCGTGTAGAGATTGCCCAAATTTTTCTTGTGCTGCTCTGTGACACCATAAACAGAAAAAAATCTGCAAATACAAACTACTAAATTATGGCAAAGGGCTTGCTGGATGGCCATTTCCTCCATCATAATTTTTGCAAGTTCGTAAAGGGAAGCAGGCCATACTTTTTGTGTTTCTACCGAAGGAAGTTGCTTGTATAAACTACTTGTACTTGCAAAGAGCAGTTTAATTTTACAAGAGACGCACCATTCTAATGTTGCTTTCCAAATTTTAATTTCTTCTATGACATCACTCAAATTTTCGAATAAAGGAGCGCTAGAGCGTCCTCCTACAAAAACGACTATGTCTGGGTTGAGCAAGGGATTTTGCGAATATTGAAGATGTGTTCTTGTATCAACGCGATCGCGTAGTGCTTTGGGTAAGTTCTCTCGCTTTCCCAATCGCAGATCGTCGTTAATATAAATATTCTCAATCGGAAAGCCAAATTCGTAAAGTTTTCCTGCTATATGGGAACCAACTTGACCGCAGCCTCCCATAATAGTAATTTTTTTGTCTTTCCAACTGGAAATTTTTTCTAAAAGTTGGTCATTTACGGTTTTAGTAATGTACCAATCTTCTATTTCTTCCCTGGAATATGGTAATTCGATCTGTTGTTCTAACACGATTGTGTTTACCAAATATTGCAGCAGCTATGATGCGGTTGGCCGAATCTTGCTTGCACTGCGCTGGTAAAGACTCGGATTATACCCAGCGCCTTGTGGAAAAGCAATAATTGCAGCATTCACACTTTTTTGTCAGCAGTAGGAGGATCAGTGTGAGGTAGTATGGAGCGTTCATCATCTGGAATGCGCACGGTAACTCCCAATTGTTTCCTTGCTGTTTCTTCTGCCAGCTTTTGGTCTTTTTCGCTATCAAACTGACTTTCGTCCAAAAGGTGTGTTTTTCGCGCTGCTTCGTCTGGAGTCGGCGGTCTTCCATTCCTCCATTTGTACTTGAAATCCATAATTTAAACAACTGCCTTGTCGGATATTTTACTTGTTTCATAGTAGCCAGCAAAAAAGAAGAATTCCTCTACCATAGGTAGACTTGTAATTCAAACAATAAATTTCTGAAGCGCGTTATGCAAATCTTGTGTCAAATCAATTACTGCTTGTCTAGCGGAATGGCGATCGGTTTGATAAATTGACCAGCGTTCTGTGACTGAAATTGGCTCACCTACGGTTATTTGAGCTTGTCGCCAACCCAAACGAGGACGACGGGGCGTTTTTGTGTTGCTTTTAATTCGAGCAATGGCATCAAATATAAGTAGAGTTATTTCCGCAAATCTTTCAAAACTGGGTTTTTGTTTAATATAATTTCCCGTGACAGCGACAAAGCTTTCTACCAAGCGCATGTGTCGCATTCGCAGATCTGCTTCTGTTGCAACCCAATCCGCTAGTCCCCGTTGCAAGGATGGTAGAGCGTTTAAATCTGGTAAATCTTCTCGGTAAATATAACTCCAGCCAGCTTCTTCCAAGCGACGGCAGCGATCGATAAAATTACCTTGTGGCTGCAGTCCAAAGTATTGTTCTGCAACTTTCAAAGCTGTATCTAACAAGCGTTGCAATCTGGTGACCAATCTCCACTCGCACGTTGCAGATTCATCGTGGGTGATTTGTTTCGGTAGGTCTTGATGATAAAAGCGCCGATAAAATTCTTCCATCTCCGTAAGCAGAGATTCTGCAAGACGCAAAAGGCGTTGGTAATAAATATCTTGGATTTGTAAATTTTCGGAAGCTATTGATGGCGCGGTTAAGCCAATATCAGCTTCTAAACGACTTAATAGCCAATCCAATTTTGACCAAGGTGGCTTCAGATAGCTATACTGGATTGCAATCGGTACAATCAAAACTTTTTCCGAACGGTTAGCTTTGAGCAGGTCTTCTACACACCAAAACCCCAACTGTGCCACGCCGGGTTCTAATGGACTAACAATTCCGCTATGACCGTTAGTTGCACCTTCTGGAGCAACGGCTAGTGGCATTTTGCCATTAGCAAATAAATCCCGTGCATTGCTCACACCATGCAAATCCAGTCGTTTACCTCGGCGAATGGGAATACCGCCTAATCGAGAAAAAAACCAACCTAACCAATCTCCAACCCATAATGTCATGCCGCGATCGTAGATAAAGTGGCAGTGAATGGGATATTGCAACGCTATTTTTCGCTCGCGAGCTACCTTTGGTACTACCCGAGAAAGCAGGTAGAACATACACAACGGATCGTCTACCTCTGGATGGCGAAATGCCATTAGAAAACGAATTTTTCCGATCTGGAATTGCTGGTACAATTCAGCTAATATTTCTGCGTTTTTGACTTCTATGTGAGAAATCCCGCTTGGCAACCACGGTTGAACTCGAAATCGTAGCAAAAAAGGCAGCAACCACCGGGCAAGCTGAAGTACAACTGGATTAAAGTTTTGGGGAATAAACTCCAATCGTGGCTGGGCTTTTTGAATTAAGTTAGGCAAGGTTGCTCTCCAGATGGTCTTTTTGATCGCCTTCGCGCTGCGGAACTAGGAGTATAAAGTTACACAGTGGCAATCGAAAATGGATAGGGTCGCTCAACGGGCACATGATGCGTCGCGCCCGTTATTTGATATCTTGCCACATTCTGTTGCTTTAACCAACAGTTTCTCGCACTGATTCCACATCAATGGGCTTGAGCGCGTACAATCGCAGCAAATGGCCGATGATGGAAACTACAAGGGGGATTTTTTGCACAAATTTCAAGAACTGGGAGCGATCGCTGTTATTAATTTCTATTAATTTCAGATGATGTTGGGAACATTTGTGCAGTCTGTCAAAAAACTCTGGATGATTGGTATTCAAGATCACCGGAAATGCTCGTGCTGCAGTTTCGTTGGTCTTGTCAATCACTTTGATATTGTAATCCTGCGGATCTATGCCTATGGACTGGTAAAATTTTGCCCGCTCAAATACTGTGAGTGTGTGAGTAAAAAACACTAATAGCAAAAACAAATGCGACCAAAAACGCGCTTTCCAGTTGTTCCACAGCTGGGGTTGCGATCGCAACAACGCTTTGAAAAAATCTCCGTGTCGGTTTTCATCCTGACACCAACTCTCAAAGTAGCGAAATAAAGGATAAAATTGTTTTTGCGGGTGTTTCTGTAAATGGTGATACATCAGAATGTAGCGCCAGTAACCTATCTTCTCCGACAAATAAACAGCATACACAATCCACTCAAAAGGAAAAAATGTGTAAGTGCGGTTTTTGCTCAGGTAACCCAAATCCACAGATGAATTAAAATCTGCCATGGCTTTATTCAAAAAACCTGCGTGGCGTGCTTCATCCCTAGCCATATAGCCAAAGGCTTCTGCTAACAGGGGATTTTGGTCTCTGAGTCGCCTTGATAGCTCTTTGAACAACAAAAATCCAGAAAACTCTGAAGTGCACGAACGTTCCAAAAAGTCAATGAAAGCAAGACGCTTTTCTGAGTCAATATTATCCCAGCTTTGCTCAAATTCCCGATCGCGCACAAAGTGATGGCGATTGTAATCTACCCGCAACTGCTCTACCACTGCTTCCAACTCTGTTCTATGCGCAGAAATATCCAGCTGGACCACAGCATCAAAGTCGGTAGTGTAAAACCGGGGTGTCAGCAATGTTTCCTTGATGGGTAATTTTACTTTTGACTCTGGGTAGGGAACTGTACTCATGACGAGAAAATTATGTTTAATAGCTTTAAAGTTATATAACCATAAATTTTTGCAGCTGACCAGAACTTGTGAAAATATTTAAATGGATTTCCTAAAATGATTTTCAGAAGGATCCTAAAAAATATTAAAACTATATCGTTAATTGGTTATTAATAGTTAAATAGTGGTGGTAGAAACCAACATGGCTTGGATCTGCATCGGTGGTGGTACTGCTCGGGTTGTGATGCAGATCTTTTCCTTAGCTTCGCCAAACAGTCATTTATTAGGTAATGTTGCAACAAGGAAATAAAAATGAGTAGTAATTTGGCCATCAAGCTTCGTACAGGAACCCAAAAATCTCATACAGCAGCAGAAAATGTAGGATTTATGAAATGCTTTCTCAAAGGAGTTGTAGACAGAGACTGCTTTGCCAAGTTTTTGGGTAACTTGTACTACGTCTACAGCAAACTAGAAGCGGAAATAGAGCGCCATCGCCATCATCCTTTAGTCAGCGCCATTTACTTTCCGGAATTAAATCGCAAACCTTTCTTAGAGAAAGACATGGAATTTTACTACGGAAATGAATGGTGCACAAAAATCAAAGCTTCTGCTGTTACCCAGCATTACATTGCTCGCATTGGTGAAGTATCAGTCACTGCGCCGGAATTATTAATCGGACACGCTTATACACGTTATATGGGCGATCTTTCTGGTGGTCAAATGTTGCAAAAAATTGCTCAACCTGCACTGAAATTAGAAGGTTATCAAGGTACATCTTTTTACAATTTCGAGCACATTACAGACAAAAAGGCATTTAAACAAAAGTATCGTCAAGCATTGGACAGTTTGCCTATTGATGATGCCACTGTTGAACGTATTGTTGCAGAAGCCAACACTGCATTTCGGTTTAATATGCAGATGGCACAAGAATTAGAAGGAAACCTGATTTCCGCAGTAGGTAAAGTGTTATTTAACACTATAATCACCGGTGACAATCCCGGTAGTACGGAGGCCACCACAGCTAGCTAAATGTTATTAAACAAAGGGTGTAAGAAAAGAAAGACGATTGGGATTAGTGCCACCCTTTGTTACTTATTTTTCACACGAGGAAATAGAAGCAGAGCAATGGTTTTTCAAATTCCCCCGGTCAAGTTTGACCTTGATATTATCAAAAAGTACGACCTTCCCACACCAAGGTATACTAGTTACCCACCCGCCACAGAATTTAGGGAAACATTTACCGCAGTTGATTTTCAGGATGCGATCGCCGCTTCCAATCACAGGAGAACTCCTATTTCCCTGTATTTTCACATACCCTTTTGCCAAAGTGCTTGCTATTTTTGCGGTTGTAACACAGTTATTTCCAACAATCAGAATATAGCCAAACCTTACGTAGAGTACTTGACGCGAGAAATTTGCACTACAGCAAGCTTAATAGACCCAAACAGAAGAGTGGTTCAAATGCATTGGGGAGGGGGAACACCAAATTACTTGAACCAGCAACAGGTAGAACAGCTGTGGAATAGTATCGGTAACTGCTTTAGTTTCGATTCCCAAGCAGAAATTTCACTTGAGATTAATCCTAGCTATGTAGATAAAAACTACATTTTCTTTCTCAAAGAAATTGGTTTTAATCGCATCAGTTTTGGCATTCAAGATTTTAATTTACAAGTGCAAACAGCAGTGAATCGCATTCAGCCAGAAAAAATGCTATTTGAGGTGATGGGTTGGATAAAAGAGGCTGGATTTAAAAGTGTAAACGTAGACCTTATTTATGGTCTGCCGTATCAAAATTGCCAGACTTTTAAACAGACAATTAAAAAGACAATTGAATTAGATCCAGATCGCATTGCCGTGTTCAACTTTGCTTACGTACCGTGGTTAAAGCCAGTACAAAAAAATATTCCCAAAGATGCACTACCACCTTTGCAGGAAAAACTAGAGATTTTGAAAATGACTGTTGAGGAGCTGACCCAGAGTCAGTATTTGTTTATTGGTATGGACCATTTTGCCAAGCGCGATGACGAATTAGCGATCGCCCAAAGAAGTTCTAACCTCAAGCGCAACTTTCAGGGTTACACAACTTGGGCGCAAGCAGAACTTTTTGGGTTTGGTGCTACATCCATCAGTATGCTAGAGGAAGCTTACGCTCAAAACCACAAACGCCTGCATGATTATTACCAGGCTATTGATACAGGTATTTTACCCGTTGCTAAGGGCATCAAACTCACTAGAGACGATCTCGTCAGACGAGATGCAATTATGCAGATTATGTCTCATGCCAAATTATCCAAGCAAGAGATAGAAAACCAGCATCACATTCACTTTGATGAATATTTTGCTCCAGAATTAGAATTGTTAAAGTTTCTGAAAACAGACGAATTGGTTACTTTATCAAAAGATGAAATCATCATTACAGATTTGGGTCGGTTATTAGTCAGAAATATCGCTGCTGTTTTTGATGTTTATCTGAAAAATCGCCAACAAAGGTTTTCCCGCGCTATTTAAGCTGTGTTGGCGGTTTAAAGCTATGAATCGCTGACTGCAAACTTTTGGACAAAGTTTATTACGCGGGGTTGGTTTGCAATTTTTGTTGAAGTAGGTTAATAATTGCGGCTTTTTCTAAGATTCCGACCAAGATACCATTATCGCCAATTACCGTGAGGGCAGATAATTTTTGTTGTTCTAGTAGCTGCATTGCTTCTAATAGAGGTCGATCAGATTTAACGGTAGTCGAGTCTGGAATCGGTTCGGTTACTTTTTTAACTGGAGTTTCTAACCACAATGCGGTAGGAATGGAACGGATGTTATCTATATTTATCGTTCCTAACAATCGCCTGTTTTCATCTACAACTAGGAACCGGCGCCATTTTTGTTCGTTTCCAAGTAGTTCATCTGCGAATTTTCTCAAGGTAAGATTTGCAGAAACGGTAGGACTGTCTGGGGTGACTGCGTCTGCTGCGGTTAAACCTGTAAGTTGTTCTTGTACTTTGGCAAATTGAGCTGCGTTACCGGCGTTTTGTAGCAAAAAGAAACCGATCAACAAGTTCCAAAAGTTAGCAAAGCTACCGAAAAGTAAGAGCGGAAGCAGACCAGAAGCGATCGCTAACCAACCAAAGATTTGTCCAACTCTACCGGCGAAAGTTATGCCTTTGTAGGGATTACCTGTGATTTTCCATACTAATGCTTTGAGTATATTTCCCCCGTCTAAAGGTAAGCCTGGAATGAGGTTAAATAGCGCTAAGGCTAAGTTAACTGATGCTACTACCCCTAAAATTGCTGCCCAAGGTCTGGATATTCCAATACCTAAACCAACAGCGGTTAGCAAAACAAACAGTGCTAAGCTTACCAGGGGACCAGCGATCGCCACTCCAAACGCTTGTGCTGGTGTTTCTGATTCTTTTTCTAAGTTTGCTAATCCGCCAAAGATAAACAATGTAATTGATTTGACATTAATTCCCTGACGAATGGCAACGAAGCTATGTCCCAATTCATGAGCAATCACAGAACTAAACAACAATAGCGCTGTCAGTAATCCTAGCAACAAAGCCGCTCCCCCACCTAGCTGGGGAAATTGTGCTGCTAAAGCATTACTGTAACTCCAAGTAACCAAACCTAGAACTAAAAACCAGGAGGGATGAATGTAGAAGGGAATTCCGAACAAATTGCCAACGCGAATTGTATCGTTCATGCTATTTACCGTTGACTTCAATAGCTTTATCGTAACAAAATATTAAGCATATTTAATTTTTATAAAGGTAGTGTAATCCGATTGCACAGGTGTGGTTAAGCGAAGTTGTGCTCAGGGGCGACGTAATATCGACTGTTGAGGTCAAAACCGATTCGGGATATAGGCTTGAACCCCTTTTTTTAACGGAGATAAAAATGCAGCAGGTGATGGGTAAGCAGCGATTCCCGGTTCAGTTTGATACTTCATTTTTGATAGCAGCACTGATTGTTCCTATCGTTCACTTTTGTCTGGGATATATAGGTTTATCGATGACATTTGTCAACGGTGCATCGGTGTTTTGGCCTTCACTTGGTGTTTTTTTGGCAGTGATGCTACTGGTAGGCTATCGTGTCTGGCCAATTTTGTTCATCAGTGACTTTACTGTTAGTTATATTCTTTTTTTTAAAAAAAATTTTTTGCTCAGTAGCATTATTCCTGCTATTAATCTCATTACTCCCTTGGTGGCAACTTTTTTAATTCACCGCTTTATCAAACACCGTAATTTTTTAGAGCGATCGCAAGACGTCTTTAAATTCGCAGTTATAACTGTACTCAGTCCCCTCATCAGTTCCCTGCTAGCGGCGCTGACACTTTGTGCAAATCATATAATACCTTGGACAGCATTCGCAGACGTGTGTCGAACCTGGCTAACGTCCGATAGTGCGGGGATTTTGGTTGTTACACCTTTGTTGTTAGCGTGGTTGCAAAAATCTCCATCTCAAACAAACTGGAACCAACAAAAAATTCTGGAGTTAGTCTCGGTATTGCTTTTGGTCATCACAATTGCTCACCAAGCTTTTTGGGAAGGATACCCGATTGAATACATGGTAATTCCCCCATTGATGTGGTTGGCATATCGGTTTGAAGCGCGCGTATCATCTTCATTGACACTCATTGTATCCGCGATCGCAATCTTTGGTACGGTTCGAGGGTTTGGACCTTTTGCTAGACTACCTTCGCCGAACGAATCGCTCATTTTGCTGCAATCGTTTATTTGCGTGATTGCTGCGATCGGCTTTGTTGTGTGTGCGGTGACCCAGGAAAGTCGGAAAGCACACAGTAAACTCAAACAAGCGAACGAGGAATTGGAACAACGAGTTCACCAACGAACAATGCAACTGGAGGAGGCGAGAAAAACGCTGCTGTTGTAGCCAATCAAGCCAAGAGTGAATTTCTTGCTAATATGAGTCACGAGTTGCGAACTCCCCTCAATGCCATTCTCGGCTATGCTCAAATCTTACAAAGGACTGAACCCTTAACAGAAAAAGGGCGCAAAGGAATAGAAATCATTTATCAATCCGGTTCCCACCTGCTGACTTTAATTAACGACATCCTTGATTTATCCAAAATCGAAGCTCGCAAAATGGAACTTTGTCCGGTTGAATTTCATTTTCCTTCCTTTGTGCAAGCAGTGGTGGAAATTTGTCGCATCAGAGCTGAGCAAAAAGGGATCGCCTTCGAATATCATCCTGACGAGCAACTTCCAGCTGGAATTTGCGCAGATGAAAAACGACTGCGACAAGTTTTGATCAATTTGTTAGGGAACGCCATCAAGTTCACAGACAATGGAAAAGTAACACTTACAGTTAAGGTTCTAGAAACAAAAAACAGTTCCGATCTCTCCCAAACCCAATCCTCAATAAGAAAAATTCGTTTTCAAGTTGAGGATACAGGAGTTGGGATGACACCAGAGCAACTACAAAAAATCTTCCTTCCCTTCGAACAAGTTGGAGACTTGAAAAGACAGAGAGAAGGAACTGGATTAGGATTAGCTATCAGTCAACAAATAGTTCGCCTCATGGGTAGCAATCTCCAAGTTGAAAGTCAATTGGGTAAAGGTAGTGTTTTCTGGTTTGACATGGAGTTACCCGAAGCAAAAACATGGTCAGTAGGGTCTCGAGCAACACTACAGGGGATTATCACCGGCTATCAAGGCAAAAAACGCACTATTTTGGTAGTTGACGACAAGTGGGAAAACCGTTCGGTCATTGTCAACTTATTAGAACCGCTAGGATTTGAGGTCATAGAAGCTGATAACGGACGTGAGGGAATCACCCGCGCGATCGCCGCTCAACCCGATCTTATGATTACCGATTTGTTAATGCCAGTGATGGATGGCTTTTCTCTGATTCAGCAAGTCAAGAAATCTGCTGTGTTAAAAGATATTGCAGTTATTGCTTCTTCTGCAAGTGTTTTTGAAACTGACCAACATAAAAGTTTAGATGCGGGAGCAGACGCCTTTTTACCCAAACCCGTTTCTGCAGAAAACCTGCTGGAATTACTTCGAACTTATCTACATTTAGAATGGATTTACGCAACAAATTCCAAAATAAATGGCGAGCAAAATCAAATTCACAAGCGGTCAAATGATATTTGTCTACCTTCTTTGGATGTATTAAATGGCTGGTATGCCTTGGTAAGATACGGTGATATCAATGCTGTACTCAAGGAAGCGAAAGATTTGCAAACAAGCAATCCGATTTATGCTATCTTCGCTCAACAAGTAATCGATCTGGCTGAAAATTTCCAAATTAAAAAACTGCGAGAGGAATTAACTAAATGGATAAATCAACAAAAAATGCAGGAAAAACCCCGTCAAAAGCAATGAGTAGCTGACCAAACCAAACTTTGTTTGTACCTTGATTTCGGACTTTACATCTTGGCTGCAGCGATCGCTCGCTTTGGAAACACAAACTTATGCGTCAAACATTTTTACTTTTGACAGGGATGCTATCAATTTTGCTTAGCAGCTGCAGTACCTTGATTACCAACCAGTACGAAGCTACAGCAGTTGCTTGTTATACATGGCAAGTGAAATACGCTTATGATTTAAGCAATGAAAAATTACCTCGTCTGGAAACCTTTGCTACTAAATGCTTGCTCAATCGCAACGGTATAAAGCCTTCTGGTGCAATTATCGGTCCCGATGACCGCGGTTTGTGGTGGCCGACTTTACCGCCACGACCTTCCGTAGACGAGGTGGAACAGCGGAAACATTCCCAAGAACAAGCAAGTCAACCGGAATTGTTAAAGACTGTGGAGTATAAATTAACTTACACAGTAGGGGAGCAACAAAGAACACTGCCTACCAACTATCAAGTTTACCGAGAGGTGGTAAAGGCTTATCCCACTCCACTACAACTAACTTTGGGAATAGGTAATAACTCGGTACAGAAGGCTGAACCGGTTGCCAACACAGGATTGTGAACGTTACGAACGCGCTAGCACAAGCGATCGCTTGATGATATATTTGCTCATTCTCATTTATACTCTTTACCGAAAAATTGATACAATTTTCAGGTGATACGCAGACAGCAAATTTAATTTCACGTTCCAAAATTTTTCATATCAACTGCTATGATTGTTCAACATTACGACGCAATCCACGTTGAAGAAAGTCTGCTGCGAAAAATTAAAATCAAAGAACACCAGCTCAAAATTGCCCAAGAATCTAATATGCCTTACGTAGCAGAAGCATTGCAAAAGCAATTGTTAGAGTTACGCTGTCAGATCTCCCAATCACAGGATAGAGAATTTCAAGCCTTGATGAGCTTGCTAGATGATGAAAATTAGTCAGTTGCTGCGTTGACAAGACAATTAACCCCAACTGTACACCTACCCTCACAGCCTGAGTTCACGTGGGAACACCGAGTTTGTGAAAACATACAGGAGATGTGAAACTTAACGGTATGTTCTGAAATGTGCAACCGTTGGGCGATAACCCTATTTGCTAATCCGTAGGCAAGCATTTGCAATTTTCTGACTTGATTGTTCGTTCACCCACAGCGATCGCTAATTCTGTTAGCACTCCACCCCGAATCACTCGCATTTTCACGCTTTTACAATGCGATCGCGCGCGCTATATACAATTACATCCCCAAGGAGCACACCAGCTTGAGACGCCGGACTGTTTGATTCCACATTCACCACGATCCCACGGTTTGTAAATTTTCAGGTAACTGTACCGGTTGCATTCCCAAACCCAAGTAACCCCGCACGATCCTTCCCTGGGAAAGCAGTTGCTGTACCACCCTATCAACTGTGGAACTGGGAATAGTCAAAACCGTACCGCGCCTTCCGGAAGTATTCATACCCACAACACAACTAGCTGCATCTACAAGAGGACCGCCAGCAAAATTCGGATAAAGGGTGATATCCGGACGAAATTACCACCGCTCATGCTCCACCAAGCGCACTGACACCACCCATAGTCGCTCGAATGTTCCCGTCGCTACTTCTTGCTAAACTCAATACCAAATGTCCAACTTTTAAGGTTTTAGCATCCCCAATTGGTGCTACCGGAATATCTGCATTTTCGAATCGAAAAATGGCAATATCAGTACTGGGATCGTTTCTTAGAAGCTTCATTGGCAAGGTGCGACCACCAGCTAAGGTAATGGTGATTTCACCATAGCGTGGCAGGGACTCGTCCGAAGTGAAAATAATACCGCGACGCCAGTGAATACCGCTAGGAGCAATTCACATGCCAGTATTAACTGCTACCACTACCCTTTCCACTTGTTCGACGGTAGTTGCTAAATTATTAGATAAGTCAAGTAATAAAGACATACATTTTCATACATTTCTCCCAATGCCAATATTTTGCCGTTTTCCTAAGTGGAATGACATTAGAAAATTGGGCAGAATTTTACCTAGGAAAAATGACTAGGATAGGAAAAACCTACAGGAAAATTCAGTGTGGCGATCGCAAGCATGCAAACTCCAGGGCATGCTAGCAGTTTTTGATAAAATGACAACAGCTGGTATTACCCCGTGCATTACACTCGCTTCTGACTAAGATGGAAATTTTAATTGTTGAAGACGAAGCAGAAATCGCTCAATTAATTAAACACACTTTAGAAAAAGAAGGTTTTAGCTGTCACACCTGTCGTGATGGCGTCACCGCCTTACGGTTGTTTCAAGAAAAACCACCAGATTTAATTATCTTAGACTTAATGATTCCTGGTTTGGATGGATTGGAAGTGTGCGCCAGAATTAGACAAAAACCAGGTACAAAAGACCCTTATATATTGATGCTTACTGCTAAAGCCGAAGAAATCGATCGCGTTATCGGTCTATCTACAGGTGCTGATGATTATATGGTAAAACCGTTCAGCCCCAGAGAACTAGTTGCCAGAGTCAGAGCATTGCTGCGCCGCAGTCTGCGAGGAGGTGGACAACATCAAGTCTATGCTACACAACACTTTACAGTAGATATCGAACAGCGAACAATTACCCGCCGACTGGACGATCGCCCTCCAGAAGTTTTAGAACTAACAACCTTGGAATTTAATTTGTTAAGCACTTTTGTCAGCAGTCCCGGACGGGTTTGGAATCGTACTCAATTAATAGACAAATTGTGGGGTGATAACTTTTTTGGCGACGAAAGAGTAGTAGATACCCACGTAGCTAGATTGCGAAAAAAAAATAGAGCCAGATTTGACCAATCCCACCTTTGTGAAAACTGTTGTAGGCGTGGGCTACAAATTCGAAGATCCTCCTATAGTTTAAGCAGAAACGAATATGAGCTGGCGTTGGACAAAATCCCTACCTTTGGCTACTCGCCTATTTTTCTCTCACCTTGTGGTGATGATCGTAGGGGTGGTGAGTCTGGTAATTATCAGCAAAGTTTCTTCTCCTCGTTTTTTTGTTCTACATTTAGAAAGACTAGAAGAAAGAGGACATGATTTATTTAACATTCGTACTGACTTGGTCAACGGATTTGAAATCGCCTGGAGACGTAGCACGATCTGGTCAGTCGTAGTCGGTGCGACAGCTGCAGGAGGACTGAGTTACTGGGTATCCAGACGTATCATGCAGGGGTTAACTGAAATGGAACAAATTACCCAAAAATTCGCTGCTGGTGAATTTGATGTGCGAGTACCTGTATCGGATATTCCAGAACTGAATAAACTAGGATCGAGCTTCAACCGCATGGCCGCAAGTCTCGAAGGAGTAGAAGCACGACGACGGGAATTGATTGGTGACATGACTCACGAACTGCGCACTCCCCTGACAGTAGTACGCGGTTACCTAGAGGAAATTGCAGACGGAAGAATAGAATCTTCTCCGGAAATTTACCTGCGTTTGGTCAAAGAAACTAAGCGTTTGGAACGGTTAGTTAACGATTTGCAAGAACTTTCAAAAGCAGAAGCTGGTTATTTACCTATTTTTATCCAACCGGTGGATTTGTATCCGTTACTAGATTCCCTGGTGAAAAGATTTGCTGACCAGCTTTTGGAAGATGGTCCGGTTTTGCAGCTAGAGTGTCCGAAACCATTACCTCTTGTACTTGCAGATATTGACCGTACAGAACAGGTGTTAGTTAATTTGCTGGGAAATGCGGTACGCTATACCACCCAAGGTTCGATTACTATTCGTGCTTGGACTGAGTCTTCCCACCTGTGGATCGCAGTTATCGATACGGGTATGGGTATCGCCGCAGAAGATTTACCCCATATATTTGAACGCTTCTGGCGTGCTGATAAATCCCGCGATCGCTACTCCGGAGGTAGTGGCATAGGATTAACAATATCCCGTCGTTTGGTGGAACTACAAGGCGGTTATATGGAAGTTGAAAGCGAATTGGGAAAGGGAAGCACTTTTCGTTTTTGCCTACCTTTATTTCATCCTAATTCCTGAGCAAGATTAATTTCCTCTATCAGTAGTTGCTAGCCAAAATTCATCATCATATACTCAACCTTTTTTCAGAAATTAGTTAAATTTCTACTTGTAAGCGAACAACGAATTTACTTTGATTTCCTTGAAACAAAAGCCAATTTCCTAGGAATTTAACCCTTGATCAAGCCACACATACAAGTAATTGACACGAATCAGTCATAGTTATGTCACACCAAATTGCTAACTTGAAATAGTCCCTAGTTGTTGTCTTTAAGCTGCGCTGGGGAACAATCAAAAATAGATGACAAGCTTAGATAGAAAAATTAACGTTTGATTTGAAACATGACTTCTTTTTTCTTAGCGGCATTTTTCATCAGCTTGCTGACTTTATCTGGTTGGTTAGCGATCGCTTATTTGTTTCCTACCAAACATTCTCAGGATTAGGTAAATTCCTCTGTCATTATAAGCATCAATCTCTAACCCCAAGCCAGCTGCACTCTTGTGTCAATTTTCACGTATTCTGGATGTATGCACTTTGTCCTGACTGTGATTTTTTCGGCAGAACAATCAAACTAGGTTTGCCCTGGAAGCTTAAAACAAGGGATAAATCGCTTACTACTAATGATTATTATGTTGCCTAATTTTTTGCTATATTAAATTTATATAATCTATATTGCTTGAATTTTGAAATTTTTATATTTTACCCGATTAGGGATGTAAATTATTAAAAATTTGGTACTCAATAAAAGTTGATATCTTGATTGCCTCGATTAAGTGGAAATACTATTGTGCAACCCTTGCCAATTACATTAGTATTCACACTCAAGATGTCCTAAAACGCTGAGTAAAGTGTTACAGTTATTCAGGAAAAGGCTAAGCAACTTGCCCCTAAAAGCAGAAATAATAAATATTTTACAAATAACGGAAATTTAAGGAGTAGTGCCGTGAACAGGATACAGTTGGCCTTAATTATTAGTTACCTAGTCACCACTTGCTACTTTTTCTTCTCCTACCTAGAATTTTCTTGGCGTCATCCTTGCTCTTCGTTAGAAGATAATTTTTTATCTGTTGTAATATTTGTGATTGCAATTGCTTTTTGGCCTCTGTTGCTCCCTGTATCTTTGCTAAAAATTTTTCGCATGCAGGAATTTTCCACTAGTACCGTGGTTCCCGTAGTTGTTGCTATGTCTGCATTTGGTTTTGTGTTCTGTATTATTTGATAATACAACAAGACTACTAGCAATTGAGCATCAGAAAGATTAAAGTCTCAATCGGTCTTTGAAATCGTTTACTTTTAGCCCGATTAAGACAATATTAACAACAAAACTTATTTCATAGCGGTGGGGAAAGCACCTGTTTGTACGGCTAAGTTGAGAGTTTGACCTTGGCGACGCAGCTGTATGCGTAAGTTGGCACCGATTTGGCTGTTATCTACAGCTCTTTGTATGCTGCTGGCGTCTCTAACTTCTTGACCATTTATTTTTTGAATTACATCTCCAGCACGTATACCTGCTTTAGCAGCTGGGGAATTTGGCATAACTTTGACAACTAATACACCCTTATCTTCACTTACGTTCAAACCACTGTTGGGATCCGAATTGATATTTTGCTTCAGTTCTGGTGTTAATCCTACCATTTGGATTCCTAGATAAGGGTGTTGTGCTTTGCCTGTAGCTATAATTTGATCCGCGATGCGTTTGGCCGTGTTGATAGGAATAGCAAAGCCTAGTCCTTGCGCTCCTTGGATAATAGCTGTGTTCATACCTATGACTTCGCCACGGTCATTCAGTAAGGGACCGCCAGAATTACCAGGGTTAATTGCTGCATCAGTTTGGATAAAATCAACGCGTTTATCGCCGGCACCAATGAGACTGCTATTTCGTCCAATGGCACTAATAATACCTGTAGTGACGGTGTTATCTAAGCCGAGGGGATTACCAATGGCGATTGCCCATTGTCCTGGTTGCAATTGATCTGAATTTCCCAAGGTTACTGTTGGTAGGTTTTTAGCATCAATTTTCACAACTGCAACATCCGTTAACTCATCTTCACCCACTACTTTTCCTTTAAAGGAGCGTCCATCTTTTAAAATCACCTTCACTGTATCTGCGCCATCTACTACGTGAGCGTTAGTGAGGATGCGACCGTCAGCGCTAATGATAAAACCTGAACCTGTTCCTCGCTCTACTCGTTTTTCTGGTAGGGATGGAATTTCTTCCCCAAAGAAGCGACGGAAAAAGGGATCGTTAAATTCGTCTGGTAGCTCGGTTTTTACAGTTTTAGAAGCATCAATTCTTACTACCGCCGGTCCTACTCTTTGTACGACTGCGGTGACAAAATTAGGATTTGTACCCACCGGAACTGGCGGAGCTGCGTTGACGGAACTAACTGCTAATTTGGATGCGTCCTGGGAAATCTGGTGAACATAATAGGCCAGGTAGCCCCCTGCTAGGGTCATTCCAGAACCAAGCAATACCAGTGACAGATTTACTGCTGTTTTTTGCCAAGCGTGGGGCGGATGAATTTTTTCACTGATAGTATGAAATGAAAATTTCTTTGAAAATTTATCTCGATCCTGTGGTTCGTGTAGCATTTTTGTATGGAAATATTTCTAAATTTATTTCCAATCTAAATATATTTTGTGAAGCTTTTGTGGCGCAAATATGGCATTGGAGTGAATAGGTAGCAAAAAATTTCTTTTCTTTCTTATTTTACTTAATTTTTATTATAATCACGAGCTTTAGATGTGTTTGGCAGTTGGGTGACGAGCAAGTAGGCGATCGCCACAGTCACGTGCGCCTTATTTCCCCATGCCAAACCTTGATAAAAGTCACGGCAAATACTTGGCAATTTTGATAATTTTTAACTAAGGATAAAGAGGTGGTTTATTGATTTCACCGATATGATCTAAAGGCCAAAAGCGAAGTATGGCGCGACCGATAATATTCTCTCGCGGAACGACACCCCAGCAGCGGCTATCGTAGCTGCTGTTACGATTGTCACCAAGAACTAAGTAAGAATTAGGAGGAACGATGGCGGGTTTTAAAAGGAAAGGAGGTTGAGGTCCTGAGGTACAAACATCTATGAGTGTCCGTTGGGAGGGAGATAGATATTTATCTTCTGCTAGGGGGCGATCGTTGATATAAACTTTGCCATTTTTGATTTCTACCTTTTCTCCTGGTAAACCTATAATCCGCTTAATAAAAGCATCTTGATAATTTTCCCTTTTTAGTTCTTTTGTTGGTAGAAAGACGACAATATCTCCTCTTTGAGGATTGGAAAATTTATAGCTGAGCTTATCAACAATAATTTTGTCAGCTTCCCACTGGTTAGGTGAACCGTGTAGGGTAGGTTCCATAGAACCGGAGGGAATCCAACGAGCTTCAGCAACAAAAGTACGAATTCCCAAAGCTAGTACGATGCTAAGGGCGATCGTTCTGCCTAGTTCGGCAAGCCAGGAATGATCGGGTTTTTGGTTAGAATTGTTTTCAGACAGTGGATTTGGCATGAAATTACTACAGTAAAGTCCCTACGTGCAGGTAATTACTTTTCCGTTTCTAAAATATATATATTTATTAATATTAGCTTGACAAATTTACTTTTTGGATAGTGTGGTTGTCTGGCGCCGGTAAACCATAGCTAAAAAGATAAACTTGTTGGTAATAAATGACATTATTTTTATTATTGCTAGTAATCCAACTAAGTTTAACCTAAAGTCATGATAATTTGTCATAATTTGTTGTGACCTTAACACAGTTTATAGTTTATGTCATCTCCAGATTTACTAATTCGTGGCGCTCAAATAATTTTAGCTAACGGAGACTTAATAGTAGGGAATGTGCTGGTACGCGATCGCCACATTGTCGAAGTAGGAACAGAAATCACTTGTACACAGCCAACCACAGAAATAGACGCCGAAGGGTTAACTTTGTTGCCGGGAGTTATCGATCCACAGGTTCATTTTCGGGAACCAGGATTAGAACACAAGGAAGACTTGTTTACCGCTACCTGTGCGTGTGCTAAAGGTGGGGTGACTTCCTTTCTGGAAATGCCAAATACACGTCCTCCCACTACTAACCAGCAAGCGCTTGATGATAAATTACAGCGGGCTGCGAATAAATGCCTTGTCAATTACGGCTTTTTTATCGGAGCCACAAAAGACAACTTACCAGATTTGCTGACGGCGGCTCCAACCCCAGGTATTAAGATTTTTATGGGGTCAATGCACGGTCAATTGCTGCTTGAGCAAGAAGAAATACTAGAAGCTATATTTGCTCAGGGAAATCGTTTAATTGCTGTTCACGCCGAAGACCAGCAAAGAATAAACCAAAGGCGCCAGGAATTTGCTGGAATGATCGAAAATGTCGCCGTTCATTCTCAAATCCAGGATAATCTAGCCGCACTGCTTGCAACTCAAAAAGCATTAAAGCTTTCACAAAAATACCAGCGCCGTTTGCATATTTTACACATGTCCACGGCTGAAGAAGCACAATTGCTGCGTCAGTACAAGCCAACTTGGGTAACAGCAGAGGTGACACCCCAGCATTTATTCTTGGATATCAGTGCTTATGAAAAAATCGGTACGTTAGCGCAAATGAATCCTCCTTTGCGATCGCCCGAGGACAACAAAGCTCTTTGGCAAGCTTTGCATGATGGTATCGTAGATTTTATTGCTACAGATCATGCTCCCCACACTTTAGAAGAGAAAGCACAACCTTATCCTCACAGTCCTTCGGGAATGCCAGGAGTAGAAACTTCACTGCCTTTAATGTTAACAGCGGCAATGGAAGGACGATGTACCCTGGCGCAAGTTGTGAAATGGATGTCAACTGCTGTTGCTCAAGCTTACGGAATTCCCAATAAAGGTGTCATCGCTCCTGGTTATGACGCTGATCTTGTGCTTGTAGATTTGCGTGCTTACCGGCGAGTTTGTCGGGAAGAACTGCTGACCAAATGCGGTTGGAGTCCTTTTGAAGGTTGGAATCTCACTGGCTGGCCTGTTTATACTATTGTAGGCGGGCAAATTGTTTACGAAAAAGGCAAGCTACACACGCAAGTGCGCGGACAAGCTTTAACTTTCAAGCAATAATTGCCATCTACATCCAAAGTACGGGCAAACTTAAAACAGCGAGTAGCGAAGGTTTAGGTGGGGTAATTTTGGCAAATCACAAGTTCTTTACTTAAGGTAAAGTTGTGGCATGTAATTTGAACCTGACGGTTTTCCTCATCTTGATAGGTAAAATACAAACGAAGATAACTAGGTGGTTTGTATGGCATTTTATCAGCCCATTCAATGGCTACGATTCCAGGAGTAACTTCAACAGCTTCCCAATAAATTTCTATGTTTAGCGCTGCAATTTCTTCAGGTTGTAAGCGGTATAAATCTAGATGGTAAAGGGGAAGACGACCTTGAGTATATTCATTGATCAAGGTAAAAGTTGGACTGACAATCGGTTCGACAATACCCAAACCTTCCCCAATACCTTGTACTAAAGTGGTTTTACCAGCACCCAAATCGCCTTCTAGCAAGATGGTGCTACCAGCATCTAGGGATTTACCAAGGGTAAAACCAAGCGATCGCGTTGCTTCTGCATTGGCAAGCAAAAAGTTCCTCATTGAAGTTGGATGGGCTGAAATCAAAATTATTTGACCTTTGATTTACAAGCGGTTATTTGTCTGCTTAGTTGTCCATCTATCCTTTTCTTTTTCTACTATTGCTTTTGCCCACTCTCCCCATTTTCCGTAGTGGGTTCGGCTGTACCAGCGCAACAGTACTCGCGCCAATCTTTGGGGATCGTGACGCACGCAACCTGTTTCGTCTTCGTGCATTACATTAGCTAAAACAATTCTTCTTCCCATTTTAGTTACTTCTTCTCGGTCTAAAAACACAGGATGGGAGTTTTGTTGGGCATAACGGATCAGGGCTTTTGCAGAAGGAGACTTTTTATGTACTAGCACGGCGTTAAACAGGCGTCTACCACCGCAGGCCTCATCAATGGCTCGAATGTGGTCGCTAACAGTGTATCCCTGGGTTTCGCCCGGCTGGGTCATAATGTTGCAGACATAAATCCGGGGTGATTTAGAAGCAGCGATCGCATCGGCAATTTCAGGTACTAATAGATTCGGAATAACACTAGTATATAAACTACCAGGACCCATGATAATATAATCAGCTTCTTTAATTGCTTTTATAGCTGCGGGTAACGCTGGAGGACGGGAAGGAGTACAGCCAATTTTCACTATCGTACCTCCTGCAGCAGTAATTTTTGACTCTCCTTCAATGCGACGACCATCAGCTAGTTCTGCCCACAGGCGAACATCGCTCAAAGTTGCTGGCAAAACTTGTCCGCGAATCGCTAGCACCTTTGAACTAGCAGCCACGCCTCGCTCCAGGTCTCCGGTAATTTCACTCATAGCCGTGAGGAACAAATTACCAAAGCTATGACCCGTCAAACCGTCGCCAACACGAAAGCGATATTGAAACAATTCTGTTAAGAGCTTTTCTTCATCCGCTAAGGCGGCTAAGCAGTTGCGAATATCTCCTGGTGGTAAAACACCGAATTCCCGTCGCAAGCGCCCGGAGGAACCGCCATCGTCAGCAACAGTAACAATAGCAGTAATATTAGCGCTATAATGTTTTAGTCCTCTTAGTAATGTTGAAAGTCCCGTACCACCACCAACAGCTACTATTTTTGGTCCTCGATACAAGCGGCGGTGCGCTAGTAATACATCCACTAGCTCTTCATCGCCTTCTGGTCTGAGAACCTCTGTAATGGAACCTACCGTACGGGTTTGTCCCCAAAGAAGTAACAACAACCCAAACAACATTACTAAAGGTCCACTAATATAGTTGGGTAAGATATCGGTAATAGCTGCTAAAAAACCCCTGAGCAGCTCTAATGCCCAAAAAATAGGTGTGAGCTTAATCCAAATTGCCAATCCCAAAGACGCCAGCAACACACCCCCAATACTAATTAACAACCAACGTTTTACTGATAATCCGGGGGATAACCATTTGAACCATTGGTTAACTCGGTGGGAAGTGCGACGGCGCGACTGCTGTTGCAAATTGTTAAGGGCTTGTCTGAAAAAACCAATTGACATACTTAGTGCCACGAACAATGATTAACAGAGAATTTACACTACCTAGTCTCATCTCCAAATGGAAAATTACTACATTTTTCACTTTCACCAGAATAAAAGCGTCCGTTCAAGCTGGCTAATTAGCTTTGTCAAATAACACTCCGCCCCAGTGGAACTAAATCAATGGGAAAGCGAATTTTGGGATTAGATCCCGGACTTGCTGCTCTAGGATTTGGAGCAATTATCTGCAATCCAAATCACGCTCAGCTACGGGATGCTCCAGTAAATATTCTAGATTTTGGTGTGATTAGTACGTCAGCAGATGCAGAAATGGGACAGCGGCTGCGTACGTTGTACGAAGATTTACACACCCTAATTGACGAGTTACAACCCGACTTGGTAGCGATTGAGAAGTTGTTCTTCTATCGTATGGGAAATACCATCTTGGTTGCTCAAGCACGGGGTGTGATCCTGCTAGTCTTGGCGCAGCACGAACTGTCATATATAGAGTTTACACCTGCTCAAATCAAACAAGCCCTGACCGGATACGGCAATGCAGAGAAATTCCAAGTTCAGCAAGCTGTGGCGCAAAAGTTGCACTTAGATGACATTCCCCGTCCCGATGATGCAGCAGATGCTTTGGCAGTGGCTTTAACAGCATCGTTTCAGTCTTGATTTTTATTTACAATATTGGCGTGAGCAAACGGGCTATTTTCACAGCTAATTTGAACCAAAGAGGTTTTTTATCATACTCGCAGAAATTCACAGCCACACAAACAGCTAGATCGTCCTTTAACATTTTCTCTACCTTTTTGACAAAATCAAGATTGGCAATAAAGCCCATCACTTCAAAGTTAAGGAAAAAAGAACGATGATCGAGGTTAACTGTTCCTACTCCTGCTAGGTCTTCGTCAATAAGTATGACTTTTTGGTGCATGAATCCATTTTTGTAGCGATATAGCTTGATACCGATCGCCTTCATTTCTTGGTAGTAAGAAAAAGAACACAAATAGACAAGCAGGTGGTCGGGTCGATTCGGTAAGATAATGCGCACGTCTACACCGCGCACTGCTGCAAGCGTTAAGGCTGTGAGAGTTGATTCATCCGGGACAAAGTAAGGAGTGGCAATCCACAGGCGATTTTCAGCTAAATTAATCGCATTGACAAAAAACAAGTTACAAGCTTTGAGGGTATCTGCAGGACCTGTAGGAAGCACTAGTGCAATTTGGTTGCTAGCGCCGTTAGCTTGTTGGATGTTCCAGTTCGCTGCGATCGCTTCTCGAGTCGCCCAGTACCAATCTCGCATAAAGGTACTTTGCAAAGTCTGTACGGTCGGTCCTTGCAGCATCATGTGGGTGTCGCGCCAAGGACTGAGGCGGGGATTTTTCCCCAAGTATTCGTCACCAATATTTAAACCACCAACAAATCCTATTTCACCATCCACTACCAAGATTTTTCGATGGTTGCGGAAATTAAGTTGAAAATGATTTCCCCTTCCTTTGGTAGTGTGAAACGCACTCACCTGAATGTTATTGGTGCGCAAAGATTTAATATAAGAACGAGATAGTTTGCTTGAACCTATTTCATCGTAGAGAAAATAAACCCGTACTCCTTGTTTGGCTTTTGCTATCAACGCTTCCCGAAATTCGTTACCTGCCTCGTCATCGTTAACTATGTAGGATTGTAGCAGTATGTAACTGTTTGCAGATGCGATCGCCTGCAACATTGCTTGATATGTTTGCTGACCGTTAATCAACAATTGCGCTGCATTACCGGAGGTAAAGGGAATTCCGGTAAAAGCTTCCGCTAGCGGTTGCAGTGGTGCTAGCTTTTCTGGTAAGACTGCTTTGTGTTTAGTGATATCTCTGTATAGGTGGTGAATCAGTTTGTGGTGTTGTGTATAAACCGTACGCAAGGCTTCCGCATAGCCGTGAAATCTAGTTCTGCCAAAAATCCAATACAATGGAACCGCCAACCAAGGAAAAGTCACTAAAGAAATTCCCCAGGCGATCGCTCCTTGGGAAGATCGTACGTTCATAATGGCATGAGCAGCATGCACAATCCCCAAGCCATGAACAATAACCGCAGCTGTACTAAAAATAGCTATAACGCCACTATCTACACGCATCTTTGCTGTTTTGCCTTTCTAGATAACTAAATTCCGCCAGTAATGGCTTGTGATCGGACGAACAAATGTGGTCTAAAACTGTAGCCTTTGCTTTGTTTTCCCAAAGTCCTCGGTAAAAAATGTAATCCAAAGGAGGTGAGAGAAGAAATCGTTTAATTTTTTTACTTTCCTGGGATGTAAAAGTGACTGGAATTAATCCCAATCGATTAACAGCTGCGTGCAAAATTCTTGCTCTTTTTCGATTCCAAGTATTAAAGTCTCCCGAAAATATAATAGGTCCGTCATGGGTAGACAAAATTAACTCTAACTCCTGCAACTGCATTTTAAACTTGTTTAAAGTTACAAAGTTGATAAAATGACTGTTGACAGTTAAAAGATTTTTTTGTTCGTGGAATAATGGGTATTCGATCAGCAGAGAAACTTTGGGAGTTTTAGTAATTGGTTCGCAATGCTTGGTGATAATAGCTTTTCTGGAGAGCGGATTAATTTTAGCTGCTGTCAAAATCCCTGAATAACTTTGATAATGAGTATCTATATAGTTCGGAGCAAAAGCCCAACTCATTTCTTTTAATTCTACCAAGTTTTCTGTCTCTAACTTCATGCGCACTTCTTGTAAAAATATTAGATCTGGTTGGTATTTCTCCAGAATTTTTAAAAAGTCTTTTCGCCAATTTTTATCGTAATTTTTTTTGGCAATGTTCCAATTTAAAACTTTGATACAAGAACTGTTTAGTTCTGTTTTCAGAACTTTAATTCTATCAATTGTAGACTCGGGCGTAGGAAGAAATCGATGCGACGGTACAAATTTTCTTTTCAAAATAGCGAGGCGCGCTTTCCAACCAGACATTACGCTCTAAGCTGTTAATTTTTCCAATCTAAAATTTATTAAAATTACCACAGTCCCTATCATTGCTGAGATAAATCCATCAAATTTGCCAATTTATAAACGATGCGCGCACCAACATTACCATCCCACTCTCCATCACCAATTTCGCATACATCAAAGCCAATTATTTTTCTCCCACTGTTTGCTAACTCGCGAAATAAGCAAAAAGTTTGCTCTAATTCTAATCCTCCAGGAACAGGAGTACCTGTATGCGGACATAATTTTGGATCCAATCCGTCAACATCAAAACTAATATAAACATATTCAGGTAAATGACTGACAATTTCTCGACATATCTCTATCCAAGTTGTACCAGAATACAGTTTTTGTTTGATAATTGGATCGTAATAAGCGACAATGCGATCGCTTGCTTTTTCAATCGTTTCCACTTCGTCATAACACACATCGCGCAAGCCCACCTGTACTAATTTAGAAATTTGCGGTATTTTCATCGCGTTAAACATAATAGATGCATGGGAAAATTCAAAGCCTTCATAAGTATCGCGCAAATCTGCGTGGGCATCAATTTGTAAAATACCAAAATCGGTATATTTAGCCGCTAATATTTGCAAATAACCTAAGGGTGAACTGTGATCGCCACCAATTACAGCTACCCGCTTTCCATCATTAATTGCTTGCTGACACCGGTCAAACAACCACTTGTTAACCTGCTGGCAAGCTTGATTAATCTCCTGCAAAACAGGTGTTAAATCTGGGGTTTCTGTCAGAGATTTACCATGCTCTAATCTGTGGATGATTTTTGCTGCTAGCGAACGATACAATTTGTTTTTTTCTAACAATTTTTGGGAAATTTCTACCATAAAAATTCCCTGTTTCCATCCCTGGGGATGGTCAAAATCATATAAATCAAGTTGGGGTGAAGCATCTAGAATTCTTTGCGGACCTTTAGCAGTTCCTGTACCATAGGAAACAGTTACTTCCCAAGGAACAGGAAAGATAATCAAATTTGCAGACTCATAATTAAAAGGTAAACCAAAAATATTGCCGTTAATTTGACCTGTTCCACTGGGATTATAGTTGATGTCGTTCATAAAATCTCAGAAATATTGGTAAATAGTAAAATTTTTCCTAAACTTAATTAAAACTGATTTTTCAAAAATAAATTCGCAAGCTGCTCAAGCCTTTGGTTGTAGATATTATTGCTTGTCAGTTAGCTAGTAATTTATCAACCAAGGTAATGCAGTTGCGAAGAAGTTTTTTGTAACCAATACTGGGAATTAGCTGTAAAATTCATGGACTAAATAACAGAAAGTGTGTGAGGAGAACGAACTAGTGATTGTTAATTAAAATTTGTTAGGCTTGGGGAGGTTGATTGCGTTTGCTTTTGAAATAAGCAAGTAATTCTCGCACTTGTTCAGCTGCAATTTCACGTGCACCCAAACCAAAAGCGATAGCCGTTGCTACAGCGATCGCACCTAACAACAATCCAAATGCTAAGTTAACAATATCGCTAGCAACACCAATTTGTTGTAAAGCCATTGCTGATACTAAAGCGATAATTGCAACCCGTGCTATTTGTCCTAGTATTTGTGCTTGGCGATCGCCAGAACTGCTAATAATGTTGAAAGCTAAATTTGCCAGGAACAATCCCACAGCAAATACCACTAATCCTGCTAAAATCCGACCAAAAATAACTACGATACCGCTGACTAAATTAGTAAGAGCTGGGATATTGAGAATATCAACCGCAGCAACAGTGGCAAATAACATAATGCCTACCAATACCACAATCCCTACTATTTCTGATGGAGTACGGCCGGCGGTACTTGCAGCAGTTACGGTTTCTGGGGGTGCAGAGTAGTCTCGCGGTGTCTCAACAATAGTTCCAGGCTGTCTTATTCTTGTGGTGGGTAAACCCAGAATGGAGAATATATTGTTAAAGCCAAGACTGGTAAGAATGTTAGTAACCAAATCAGCAACAAACCGCCCTAAAAAGTAAGCTGCAATAAGTACAAATGCTGCTGTGAAAATAGCAGGAAGAGCGTTAAGGATTTGTTGCAGCATAGCAACTGCTGGAACCGAAATAGCTTCGATCCGCAAAGCGTTAAGAGCAGCGATCGCTACAGGAATTAAAATCAGTACATATACAATAGTGCCAATAATTCCTGAAAAGGACTGTCCTGTTGTTGTTTGTCCCAAACCAAATTTTGCACCCAGACGGTCGACTCCTGCTGAGGCTAGTAAATTGGTGACAATTCGTCTTACCACAGTAGCAAGTAACCAACCAGCAAAAGAAATCAGTACTGCTGCCAGAATGTTTGGCAAAATTGAAATTATTTGGGTGATTAAAGTCTGTATGGGTAGTAAGGCTTGATTTAACTCTAAGGTATTGAGAATTGGTAGCAGGAAAAGTAAAAAGATAAACCAGTAAAGGGCATTTCCAATCGTTTCACTCAGAGATAATTGATTTTGGCTAGAAGGTGTGTCAACGTTGGTAGTCTGTTGATTTAAGCGCTCATCTAGCCTCAAAATACGCAGCGCTCGTGTTGTCACTAGCTTGACAATTGTTGCTACCACCCAAGCGATCGCTAAAATAATTGCTGCACCTATTAATCTAGGTACATAGCCGATCACTTGGTTGAGGAAGGTATTGAGAGGTTGAGATACTGCTTGCAGGTTGAGTGCCTGTAAAACGGCAACTATAGTAAGTAAGACGATAATCCAAAAGACTATGCTCGAGATGAGATTTTCAACTTGAGGTAGTTCTCTGGTATCTGCACGACCTGTTAACCCAGCCACTATTTTATTATCTATGTTAGTACGGTTGAGAATTCCCCGCACAATTGCGGATGCGATCGCTGCAATCAGCAAACCGATCAATAAGATTGCTAGCGCTGCTAGTAAAGAGGGAAGAAAAGCAATTATCTGTGCACTCAGTCTTTGTAAATAGTTTACTCCAGCATCGAAAGTCTCTTGTGGTCGAGTGGGGTTAATAAGTGGTGATGGCGTTTGTGCAAGCATTTGCTGCCATCTAACTGGTGGATAACTGTGGTCCCAACTGGCGAGCGTTTCTTGCCAAATTCTACTCATAATTCCTGACAAGTTGTGTGGCGACGTAACAACATAACAATATTAGAATATTTCTTCTTACCGGCAACAACAATGCTTTAGTATTTATTTATATGTATTGATTTTTCTACCAAAAGATAGATCGTATTTTTTATTTTTTTATTTTTGATAGTATTATGACTCTGGGTAAATGCTGAAAAATGCAATTTTGCTGACATCAGCTTGGTTTGTGGGGTGAAGAGCGTTGCAATATCTAGTTGGTTTAGCTTTCACCAAATGCTTTTGGGAAAAATGGCTGTACTAATTTCTAGCCCAAAAATAAAGAATCAAAGCACGTTAACAAGTAGCACGGCTAGCTTATCTTGATTGGAGAGTATCCAGACACTCTTAGTTAATAAAAGCATTTCAATACTTGCCACAGGCAGGTTTATACTAATTCTCTAAATGGGCGACGATAGAACATGCGGTATGGACCGACGTCCCGTAATTGCTGCAACTACCTCAGCAGTCAGTACAACAGTTGTTGACAAACTCGAACGCGATCGCTGCTTTAGATATTTCCACACTTGCTCTAATGATATTGCTTGGTAGATGAGAAAACTCAAAAAAGCTCTCCTGTTTTTGGTTCTACAATCCCGTAAATGTAACTAACTTGAAAAAAGCTGTTGCAGTTGTCTTAATCGCTTTCACTCTTAAGCGCGGCAATCTTGCACCCTCCTAAGGTCTTCTATCTCAATTGGGTTTCATCGCCATAAAACCCAACACACTGACTGCAAACTATATCAGCATTGCTAAGTTCTTGCCTAGGTTTTTCATAGGCTTAGAGTTGCTCACAAGAGTGCTCAACAATCGCCGGTCATGACATTTGAGGCGATGATTGCAATCTAGGGTGCAGCAGTTGATGTACTGTTTTGTACTTTGCCTTAATCCCCAATTCCTGCACCAACCAATCACAGCTGGTTGCTTTCAAGGTTTTTGCAATGCTTTCTGTTGAGCCCACACTAGTATTGCACGCGATCGCTCTGAAGAGACTTTGCACTCTTTGCAATTCACTAATGCCTCCCTATTTAGTACAATCGCAGCCGCTACTGTAACATAGCCTGGTGCTGTCGTCACATCGCTGTTGGATCTTAGGTATCTGTTCTTTGCTAAAGGTTGTTTTCTGCTCTTTTAGTAACTGCTTGAGAGGTGCTTTGCTCTCTTGGATTTCTAGTTTGTAAATGCCTGCTATTTCCCTTGCTGTTAGCGAGGTGCACTATCTGTCGTTTGCTTTTGAAGAATTGGTATTAGTAATGCTGCCACCAAACTATACAACTGTTCTAGTAATATTAATTTTCTCAAATTTCACCACACAGTTTTCTTTTAATGCTGGGGAGATTAAATGAATAAATTTAAAGAATTAATGAATCTTTGAGGATGCGAAATAAACATGACATTTTCATCTTCTCAAACCTTGCTTGCCAAAATCCTTGGTTCGGTAAATAATTCAAATATACATGAACATGGAACGTTTTTTGCAAACGCTCTGCCCAAAGTTTGAGTTGCTCATAAGTTTGGACTAAGTTTGGACAAGCCGTTCACCCTCAACGTCAACTTCCGTGGTGAGATAATTTTGAAGAATCTCAATCAATGAAATTTTATTGTCATTTTTTGCCGATAACACTAAAGGTGAGCGCAATGTCTGTTCGTTTTCTTGATTTGACGGAGTATGAATTGACCAACTAATACGGTCTAGTAAAAATTCACCTCCAGCATTGTTTAATGCTCGATCTAAGACAACAGGACTGACATTTATTTCCCACGCCAGGACTTCGCCAAACTTTTGCGGTTCTTGATGAGCTTGTTTCAAAAAGAAATTGAGTCTGGGCGAAACTTCTCCCTTTCTACCAGATTTGTTAATTCGCTAACTGGTAAGAAGGGACGAAAAATTCCATATTTAAAAACAACCTTTTCAGCCGCTGCTGCAGTGTTAGTATGGCATAAGAGAGCGAAAAATGTTACTAACAGTAAAGTATATAATTTGGGATAGATAAATCTCATTATTCTCCAAGAGAGCAATTTCTTTCAGTGTATTCCTAAAGGGATTTTTAGGTATGATAAAATATCGTGGAAAATTAAAGTTAACTGCTCAACCAAAGCTCTGGAATTCTCCTAAAAGTCAAGCTATGAACATGCATGCCGTAGAGTTAGCTGCACTTGAGTAAGAATCAATCACAGTTAGTTGTGAAGCTTTCAAGACACAATTACATGCATCATTGCCAGAACTATAATTGCTGTAATTCGGGCAGGCAAAAGTGGTGGATGAAAGCTTGGTGCAAGCTGTCCTTCTATATTTCAAGCTCTATTCGAATCTAGCTACACATTCTTCCTTGCACAACGGCCGTCAATCAATGCCCTCTGTCCGCTGTTAACTAAAGCATAACAAGGAACGAGGGCACTTGAGTTTTGACAACCTTCACAAAAATGCTATGGGGTGGAATAGGATTGAGTAACT
This sequence comes from cyanobacterium PCC 7702, assembly GCA_000332255.1. Classification (GTDB taxonomy): domain Bacteria; phylum Cyanobacteriota; class Cyanobacteriia; order Cyanobacteriales; family Nostocaceae; genus Chlorogloeopsis. The sequence goes on from KB235926.1 coordinate 3,074,773, forward strand.
GGAGGATTTGTCACAAACATTCATAACATTGGTATTAACCTACTTTTCGTTTTTTGGTTGACTTGCTTAAAGTCCTTGATTTACCTTTTGTCACCGGCGCCGGAGTTTTGGCTGCATGGACTTTTGGAGGTCGACACCGTTCGCAGAATAACGGTCTCGAAGGATAGCAAGTGCGTTCGACCACTTTATTGCATCCTTTACAAACAAAACGATAAACTCTCTGCTTAATGATGCGAACGTGAGCTTTGACGAAAACTTCTTTACTTTCCACTGTTTATTCCTTTCAAAACAAAACGAAATTGTTATGGCTGATTTATCTGAGATTCTTAGGGTACTACAAGCAGAACGAGAGCGTTACGTCTTGGAAGCTGCTGATTTAGAACGCCGTCTGTCTTTTGTTCGGAATCAGATCCAAGCTTTGGAAGCTTTAATACCAAAGTACGTTCTAGAAGAGAAAATCCATCATACCTACAAACGCCTACCCGAATCTTCTACTATGCAGGTGTTGTTAGGAGATAGAACTCACTCTGCTAATAACAAAGAGGAATTAAAGACTCTTGAGCAAGAATCAGAAAACGAACAACAGTTTCAACATCAGACAATTCCAACATCAACCACTCCACAATCTAACTCAGTCCCACATCTGGAACAGACTACTCCTACACAGGAAGAAGTAGATATCTCTGATATTCCCAAGTTAAGTGTCCCTAGAAAACCTGGAACTCTACCTTTGTTACCTGAATTCCAAGAGTACTCCATACAAAATGCCATCTTGATTTTGATGCGTCGCAAACCGGACATGCATTTTCATATTGACGCCATTGTACGTGATTTGTACGGTAATAAATTAACTCCAGAGCAGTTTCGCACTGCTAAAACGAATGTTGGAAAAATGCTTTCTACAGGAGTGCAAGCGGGTATGTGGTATCGAGTATTGCATGCTCACGGTGTTTACACTTTGAAATATGAAAAGGGAGTTACAAGCAAACAAATAAAGCCAGTGAAGAAGAAATGACTGGATATAGTTAAGATTTTGAGGAACAAGCGACAGGCGATCGCTACTTTGGGTGAATTATTCACTTAGCCATACTTGAATGTATGTGCTTGTTTGGTTCATCTCAAGACTGTTTTCGCTTCCAAGGTAGCATAATCAACAGTACGGTTAGGAACGGACGAGCATTGAAAGACTTGAAAAGCAGGCGATCGCTGGCTTGTTGTCAGGCATGAATCAAGTAGATATAAATAAAATATTAAGAGGTAGGCAAAAAAATCTTCTTAAACCCTTGACATTTTTTTATTTCCTAGCTAATCTAGGAAAAGTGTGAGGCGAAAGCCGAACCACCGAACCATGAAAAAAGCATAGTTGGAAAGGGAGACGGCAGGGAGAGAAGTTGTCGTCAAAAGAGGAATAAATTAAAGAAAGCCAGAAGAGACGGAGAGTTTGATCCTGGCTCAGGATGAACGCTGGCGGTATGCATAACACATGCAAGTCGAACGGTCTGGAAACAGACAGTGGCGGACGGGTGAGTAACGCGTGAGAATCTAACTTGTGGTTCGGGATAACCACTGGAAACGGTGGCTAAGACCGGATGTGCCGGGAGGNGAAAGGGAGACCGCCACAAGAGGAGCTCGCGTCCGATTAGCTAGATGGNGGGGTAAAGGCCTACCATGGCGACGATCGGTAGCTGGTCTGAGAGGACGAACAGCCACACTGGGACTGAGACACGGCCCAGACTCCTACGGGAGGCAGCAGTGGGGAATTTTCCGCAATGGGCGAAAGCCTGACGGAGCAATACCGCGTGAGGGAGGAAGGCCCTTGGGTTGTAAACCTCTTTTCTCAGGGAAGAAGAAATGACGGTACCTGAGGAAAAAGCATCGGCTAACTCCGTGCCAGCAGCCGCGGTAATACGGAGGATGCAAGCGTTATCCGGAATGATTGGGCGTAAAGGGTCCGTAGGTGGTGATGTATGTCTATTGTCAAAGGTTCTGGCTTAACCAGAGACAGGCAGTAGAAACTGCAAAACTAGAGTGCAGTCGGGGCAGGGGGAATTCCTGGTGTAGCGGTGAAATGCGTAGAGTTCAGGAAGAACACCGGTGGCGAAAGCGCCCTGCTAGGCTGTGACTGACACTGAGGGACGAAAGCTAGGGGAGCGAATGGGATTAGATACCCCAGTAGTCCTAGCCGTAAACGATGGATACTAGGCGTTGCGTGTATCGACCCATGCAGTGCCGTAGCTAACGCGTTAAGTATCCCGCCTGGGGAGTACGCACGCAAGTGTGAAACTCAAAGGAATTGACGGGGGCCCGCACAAGCGGTGGAGTATGTGGTTTAATTCGATGCAACGCGAAGAACCTTACCAGGGCTTGACATGTCCGGAATCTTGTGGAAACACAAGAGTGCCTGCGGGAACCGGAACACAGGTGGTGCATGGCTGTCGTCAGCTCGTGTCGTGAGATGTTGGGTTAAGTCCCGCAACGAGCGCAACCCTCGTTCTGAGTTGCCAGCAAGAAAGATGGGCACTCTCAGAAGACTGCCGGTGACAAACCGGAGGAAGGTGGGGATGACGTCAAGTCAGCATGCCCCTGACGTCCTGGGCTACACACGTACTACAATGCTTTCGACAAAGGGCAGCGAGACTGCGAAGTCAAGCAAATCCCAGAAACGAAGGCTCAGTTCAGATCGCAGGCTGCAACTCGCCTGCGTGAAGGAGGAATCGCTAGTAATTGCAGGTCAGCATACTGCAGTGAATCCGTTCCCGGGCCTTGTACACACCGCCCGTCACACCATGGAAGCTGGTCATGCCCGAAGTCGTTACCCAAACTGGGAACAGAAGGGGACGCCGAAGGCAGGACTGGTGACTGGGGTGAAGTCGTAACAAGGTAGCCGTACCGGAAGGTGTGGCTGGATCACCTCCTTTTTAGGGAGACCAAACCACTGCAGCGCGGCGACAAAGGAAAGGAAAAGCGCTAGTGGTGGTCGAACCAGGTCGAAGGCAACACTCCCAAAAGCGTCAAGCATCCAACTATGAAAAAGGTTCGGGGGCTATTAGCTCAGGAGGTGAGAGCGCACCCCTGATAAGGGTGAGGTCCCTGGTTCGAGTCCAGGATGGCCCAGACAAGGGGGTATAGCTCAGTTGGGAGAGCGCCTGCTTTGCAAGCAGGAAGTCAGGAGTTCGAGTCTCCTTACCTCCAGGGAAAAAGGCAAGCAACCAGCAACTTCTGAGAAAGAAGACTGCTGGGAAAGCAAACCCAGCCAGAACCATGAAAACTGCATACACAAGCGTAGGTAGTAAAAACACAGACAAAAACAGGTCAAGCAAGCAAGGGCTTGCGGGGGATACCTAGCCACACAGAGGCGAAGAAGGACGTGGCGACCGACGAAACGCTCCGGGGAGCTGGAAGCAAGCTGTGAGCCGGAGGTATCCGAATGGGGCAACCCGAAAGACAGCCTACAGAAAAAATAAGTAGGTATGAGCGAACCAGGCGAACTGAAACATCTTAGTAGCCTGAGGAAAAGAAATCAAACGAGATTCCCCCAGTAGTGGTGAGCGAAAAGGGAACAGCCTAAACCAAAATGCATGCATTTTGGGGTAGTGGGACAGCAACAAGTCATCTCCAAGTCAGACGAAGCATTGAAAAGATGCACCAGAGAAGGTGAAAGTCCTGTAGTCGAAGACTCTCAGGAGAGACAAGCTGACTCCCGAGTAGCATGGAGCACGTGAAATTCCATGTGAATCCGCCGAGACCACTCGGTAAGGCTAAATACTCCTGTGTGAGCGATAGAGAAACAGTACCGCGAGGGAAAGGTGAAAAGAACCCCGGCAAGGGGAGTGAAACAGAACATGAAACCGCAAGCCTACAAGCAGTGGGAGGACGATAGTTCGTCTGACCGCGTGCCTGTTGAAGAATGAGCCGGCGAGTTAGAAGTACTGGTAAAGGTGAAGACAAAAAAGTCACAGCCACAGCGAAAGCGAGTCTGAAAAGGGCGAAAATCAGTACTTATAGACCCGAACCCTGGTGATCTAACCATGACCAGGATGAAGCTTGGGTAACACCAAGTGGAGGTCCGCACCGACCGATGTTGAAAAATCGGCGGAGGAGTTGTGGTTAGGGGTGAAATGCCAATCGAACCAGGAGCTAGCTGGTTCTCCCCGAAATGCGTTGAGGCGCAGCGCCAGACGACAAAGCAGGGGGTAAAGCACTGTTTCGGTGCGGGCTGCCTCAAGCGGTACCAAATCGAGACAAACTCAGAATACCTGCTTGCCAAGGTCTGGTAGTGAGACGGTGGGGGATAAGCTTCATCGTCAAAAGGGAAACAGCCCAGACCGCCAGCTAAGGTCCCTAAATCATCGCTCAGTGGCAAAGGAGGTAAAAGTGCACAGACAACCAGGAGGTTTGCCTAGAAGCAGCCATCCTTGAAAGAGTGCGTAATAGCTCACTGGTCAAGCGCTTTGGCGCCGAAAATGAACGGGACTAAGCGATGTACCGAAGCTGCGGATTTAGTAGTCAGTCTCTAGGGACGAGGAACTACTAACTGGTAGGGGAGCGTTCTATACGGAAAGAAGCACCAGCGGCGAGCAGGTGTGGACGGTATAGAAGTGAGAATGTC
>KB235926.1:3081881-3161715 GCA_000332255.1 cyanobacterium PCC 7702
TTTTTTTCCTTGTGATTAACTTATATTTTAATAAAGATATTATTGTTAACAATAGTAAAAAAGCTGAAAAAGGTGGGGGACTTTTAGTGCTATGGGTCGTGTAGGCGTATTATTGCTTAATCTCGGCGGTCCGGAGAAGTTAGAGGATGTAGGACCGTTTCTGTATAACTTGTTTTCCGATCCAGAAATTATTCGCCTACCTTTCCCTTGGTTGCAAAAGCCCCTAGCTTGGTTTATTGCCTGGCGCCGGACTAAAAAATCTCAAGAAAATTACCGCAAAATTGGGGGTGGTTCCCCTTTGCGGCGTATTACCGAGGCTCAAGCACAGGCTCTAAAAGAACAGTTACATGCTTTGGGGCAAGAAGCAAATATTTATATTGGTATGCGTTACTGGCATCCCTATACGGAAGAAGCGATCGCTCGTATTATTCAAGATGGCATCAAAAAATTGGTGATCTTGCCCCTTTATCCTCAGTTTTCCATCAGTACTAGCGGTTCCAGCTTTCGATTGTTAGAGAAACTTTGGCAAGAAGACCCAAAGCTACAGCATGTTGAATATACCCTAATTCCCTCCTGGTACAAACAACCAGGGTATCTGCAAGCGATGGCGGAGCTTATTGCCCAAGAGCTCGAACAAGTGCCTAATAAAGATGAGGCTCATATCTTTTTTAGCGCTCATGGAGTACCCAAAAGCTATGTTGAAGAAGCAGGTGATCCTTATCAGCAACAAATTGAGGAATGCACCTATTTGATCATGCAGACACTAAATCGACCCAATGCCTACACGTTAGCTTATCAAAGTCGCGTTGGCCCAGTAGAATGGCTGCGACCATATACAGAGGATGCAATTGCACAACTAGCAGCACAAGGTGTTAAGGATTTGGTCGTCGTTCCTATTAGCTTCGTCTCCGAACACATCGAAACATTGGAAGAAATTGACCTTGAGTACCGAGAAATAGCAGAGGAAGCAGGAATTGATAACTTCCGTCGCGTACCTGCTCTCAACACCCATCCGGTATTCATAAGAGCGCTGGCCGATTTGATTATAGACGCATTAAATTCTCCCAATCTGAAACTCTCGCAAGTAACTCAGATGAAGAAAAAAGTCAAAATCTACCCTCCAGAAGGTTGGGAGTGGGGTCTAACTACTAGTGCAGAAGTTTGGAACGGTCGGATTGCGATGCTAGGCTTTATTGCTTTGATCATTGAGTTAATTACCGGACGTGGCTTGCTGCATATGGTTGGAATACTATAAATAATTTTAGGAATGCCACAAAAGTAGTAAATCCTTTCTTTGGCTTTGTTGATCCTCTATGCGATCGCTGCAAGTAGCTTAATGCTCAAATCTAATGCGAAAGCATCCCTTTGCGATCGCTAGTTTGCTCTTGAAAGTGGTAACCCTAGTGAAAATAATTTTATAGTTTTTGATAGAAAATATTTATTTTTCTTTATAAGAAGATATTTCCCATCTAAAGTTTCAATAAGGTAGAAATAAGAAAAAAATAAGAGCAATTATTAAACCTAGGTTAATAAATGAAATCTACCTAAAGAGATATTTTCATAATTAGGGAATATAAATAATCTGTTACTAACACTCTGCCCTGAAGAAAAATATTTGCCCTTGTTGCACAAACAAATATCATGATTGCGTCTACCGAATGTCAATTTTATTGTATAGATTTCTGGCTTCCCAGTGATTATCAATCAGAGAAAGATGGTGAAAGCTTCGTATTTGCTTCCCAGGGTAAGGATTTATGCCTTGCCGGATTTTCTTTGATGAATTATTGTTTTTACGAATGGGAAAAGCCGATTTGGAGGAAATACGAAATTCTTTTAAAGACTCTAGCGTTTCCCTTAGATTTTTATGGAGAAGAAGTTGATTTCTTATATAAAGATAGTGCCCTAGCCCTATTGAGCAAAATATCAAACAGATACGCTTGGGAGATCGCTTGCTGGCTCAAAAATTATGTTTATCCTTCCTGGGAATGCTACGGAAAAATAAGCGCACCTCGCGTTACTGATTCCGAGACTCTATTTAGGTAAGCTGTCTGTATCCGGTTATAAAAGCGATTAAGAAAAGTTTTAGGCAGCTTACTTTAACAAGATATTTTTCCTCCAACTTTAATATTATTTTCAATTTTACTGTTCTTCAATACACCATTGCAGCTAGCAATGTCGTAGGTATTGTTATAAAAAGTTTTAAATCATAAAAATAGACATAAAAAACAATATGAATACAAAAAAGACTTTGATACTAAAATTCAATCTCATGATGACTTATGCTTGCAATCTTTTCGCAATTATGGTGGTAGTGCTCAATTGTGTGAAGTTCGATTTCGAATCGGTATCATTCAAAGATTAATCAATCGCAGGTTAGTGAAAGTCACTAATAAAGGTACAGGCTTTTATCTAGAGTTAGATGAAGTCTGAATACAAATTCATTTTGCATTGCTGAAGTAGGTTGAACTAACTCAGATTCCTGCAGAATCACACCTGGTTTATAGTCACTACAAAGCTTCCTCGCTACAGACCAAGGAAAATAGCAATTACTTTTGCACAAGCAGTATCAATTGCCGAATACTTGCGATCGCCTCAGTCTCGATACATTTGAAAATCGCGATCAGACCGGACCTGTTCTATCAATTGCAGCTTGAGCAAGCAGCGTAGTTTATGTTAAGTAAATTATACTTTACAACTTGTCCTCGTAACACTTTTATACAGACCAAATTCCACACTTGCGCTACCATGTCTCCAATTGCTTTTGTGCAGGAACGTGGGGAGTGGTGCAAGTTATATATGAACACAACAGAACAAATTGCGAGCTGTAGTACGGATAATCTTGTAGCTATTGCTGAAAATTTTATACTTAATGGCCAGGTACTCGACGTTCGCTCCTTTGGGAACGGCAATATCAACGATACCTTTCTAGTAACTCTCACTTCTTCTGAGGAGGAGCATTTTGTATTGCAGCGCATTAACACGCAAGTATTTCGCCAGCCCCAAGCCATCATGGCTAATATGCGTATTCTTACTGAACACGTTAGTAAAAAACTCAAACTTAATCCCCCTGCTCGTCGCTGGGAAGTACCGCGTGTATTATTGACTAAAGACGGTCAAGATCATTGCACAGACACTAAAGGATCCTTCTGGCGGGGAATTAGCTTTATTCGAGGTTCCCAGTCCATTGACAGGATACGCGATCGCTCAGACGCTGTAGAAATTGGTTACGCTTTGGGGATGTTCCACAATCTCATTAGCGACCTACCTCCAGAAAGACTGGCGGATACCTTAGAAGGTTTTCATATTACGCCGCTTTACCTTCAGTACTACAAGGAAGTTTTGGCAAAAACTAAACTGCGACCCTGTGCAGAAATAAACTATTGCTTGCAGTCAATTAGCGATCGCCAAAAGCAAGTCAGTGTACTGGAAGATGCAAAAACTCAAGGGAAATTACCACTACGCTTGATGCACGGCGATCCCAAAATCAACAATGTCATTTTCGATACCACTACTCAGAAAGCAGCAAGCATAGTAGATCTGGATACCGTGAAGCCAGGTTTAATACATTACGATATCGGTGACTGTCTGCGCTCGGCTTGTAATTTAGCTGGAGAAGAAACCGAAAAATGGGAAAAAGTTTATTTTGATATTGACCTGTGTCAAGGAATCCTCCAGGGTTATCTTTCGGTAGCGAAGGCGTTTCTTACCGAAAATGACTACATTTACATGTACGATGCAATTCGCCTCCTAGCTTGGGAATTAGGACTGAGATTCTTCACTGATTATTTAGCAGGAAACATCTACTTCAAAGTCAAGCACCCAGAACACAATCTCATCAGAGCACTGGTGCAATTTCAGCTTGCTAAAAGCATCGAAGCTCAAGAAACAGCAATTCGCAAAGTTATCCAAGATATGAAATAAGAGCAGATATTTTCCTTTCCAATAGACTTTTTAGTATGGCAAAGTACTTGTGCACTAACTTATGGTGTTAAAGAAAATACAGAACCTTGATATTCTCCCATGCTTGCTCATCGTGACAGCGATGGGCTTTTTCTTTAAATATTACAGCGGTTTTGGTCGTGAGTGGTTTAATAACTACGGAGCTGCTATTTTTTATGAAATGTTCTGGTGTTTAGTTGCTTTTTGGTTTTTTCGTCGTCCCGCAGCGGTGTTTTGGATTCCTTTATGGGTCTTTGTTATTACCTGCATACTGGAATTTTTACAGTTGTGGCACCCATTTTTTCTAGAGCAGTTCCGCGCTACCTTAATAGGTAAGTGGTTAATTGGTACCACCTTTGCTGGGTGGGATTTTCCTCACTACATCTTAGGGTGTTTTCTAGGTTGGCTGTGGTTGCGAATATTAGACCAAAGAAATTATGCAAATAAAAGTTAAAGTGAAGCCAAATTCCAAAATTCAAAAAATAGAGTCAGAAGCTGATGGTAGTTTGACTGTATATTTAAAGTCTCCTCCTATAGACGGGAAGGCAAATAATGAATTAATTAAAGTCTTAGCAAAGAAATTTGCTCTGCCACAAACTAACATTATAATTAAATCAGGATTTAATTGTCGGCAAAAGTTAATTGAAATTCAGGAACTAACATAGCGAATTGAGAAGACTCATCAGTTCCATTTTTCTTTTAGTACAATATGAATCCTTTTCTCCTACTTAAGATAAACTCGTTACCTCATAAAAGGAAACGAGTTATTTTTTCGGTATTTTGTTAAATCAAAGACTTAGGCTCTTCCGTAATACTAATATATCCCGGTTGTAGTTTTACTCTTTCAATCCAAGCTTGAATAGCAGGAAATTGTGTTAAATCAAACCCGCCTTCATCAGCTACGTGGGTATAAGCAAACAAGGCAATATCTGCGATCGTATAACGTTCTGCTACGAGAAAATTCCGAGTCTTCAAATGATTTTCCATCAAGTTAAGTGCTGCATATCCAGGTTGACGTTTTTCCTCTATAGCTTCTTTGTAGCGATCGCCTTTACCTAGTATACTGATCCAAAATCTGGATGTGGCAATAAAAGGCTCGTGGCTGTTCTGTTCGAAGAATAACCACTGTAGCACTTGGGCTCGGAAAAAGCGATCGTAAGGTAAAAATTCTGTCCCTTCGCTAAGATAAATTAATATGGCATTTGACTCCGCCAAGTACTTACCTGGTTCAATTTCTAACAACGGAATTTTCCCAGCTGGATTTTTACTTAAAAATTCCGGGGTGCGAGTTTCTCCTTTCAATATGTCGACCTCTATCCTCTCAAATGGCATACCAATTTGCGATAATAAAAGACGTATCTTGTAACCATTACCTGAAGGTAAAAAATCGTACAAACGCAATGTTTCCATGTGTATAAATATTGAGGTTAAGGTACCAATAAATATAATTAATTAACATACAATACATTCACCAAAAAATAAAAAGTTTTTTTAGGAAATCCTGTTTTTAACTGCATTAATAAAATCTCTAAAAAGTAAATTAATCCTAGTATTATTTTTAGCATTAAAAACATTATTTCAGCGATTGATTGAGTATCAAAATTATGTGCGGAAGGTATACTTTAAGAAGCGTCATTCCAGAGACTTTAGCCCAAGCTTTGCAGATTGAAAAAATGCCAGAGTTGGGGGCGCAACATAACATTGCACCTACGCAAATGGTGGTAGCGGTTTTACACGACTCAAAAAGTAACAAGCACGAATTGCAACGATTGCGTTGGGGATTAATTCCCTCGTGGGCGAAAGATCCAGCTATAGGAGCAAAATTAATTAACGCTAGGGCCGAAACCGTAGCGAAAAAACCTGCTTTTTGCTTTGCTTTTAAGCATCAGCGCTGTTTGATACTAGCAGATGGCTTTTACGAATGGAAACAGGAAAATGGCAAGAAGCAACCATTCTATTTTCGCCTTCAAAATGGAGAAATCTTTGGTTTTGCTGGATTGTGGGAAGTATGGGAATCACCCCAAACAGGGCAGATTAAATCCTGCACAATTTTAACAACTCAAGCTAACGATTTAGTGCAACCGCTTCACGATCGCATGCCAGTAATTCTTGCTTTGCAGGATTGGGATGTATGGTTAAATAGCCAAGTACAAAAACCAGAACTGTTGCAGCAACTACTGCGTCCCTATCCACCTGCGGAAATGACCGGCTATGCAGTTAGCACTTTAGTTAACAACCCCAAGCATAACAGTCCGGAATGTGTAGCACCACTTTCAGCAGGGAATGACCGATAAATCAGTTAAATTAGCTATTGAGTTATAAAAGTTGCAAATCCAACAGCAGGCGAGATTAGAGGTTACTATGCCCAGAACTCAGAAAAACGATAACTTTATTGATAAATCCTTTACAGTTATGGCAGACTTGATTTTGAAGCTTCTGCCAACCAACCAAAAGGCAAAAACAGCCTTTGCCTATTACCGAGATGGTATGTCAGCGCAATCAGAAGGTGAATATGCGGAAGCTTTGGACAACTACAAAGAAGCATTAAAACTAGAGGAAGATCCCCTAGACCGCAGTTTTATTCTTTACAACATGGGTCTGATATATGCCAGCAACGGCGATCACGAAGAAGCTTTAAAACTATATCACCAAGCGCTGGAGTGCAATCCTCGCTTACCCCAGGCCTTAAATAATATTGCAGTAATTTACCACTATCTGGGCGAAAAAGCCAAGGAAGCGGGAGATGAAGAAGGAGGCGAAGCTTTGTTTGACAAAGCTGCTGATTATTGGATCAGAGCTATTCGTATGGCTCCCAATAACTACATTGAAGCCCAAAACTGGCTGAAAACTACAGGACGCATGCAAATTGACGTATTCTTTTAGTGATTGTTAGTCCTATTAACCAAATCATGATTGATCGCGAACAAGTTCGTAAAGTAGCTCATCTTGCTCGCTTAGAACTGACACCAGAAGAAGAAGAAGAATTCACCACTCAATTGGGAAGCATTCTGGAATATTTCCAGCAGCTAAGCGAACTGGATGTTAGTAACGTACCACCAACAACCCGGGCAATCGATGTTAGCAACGTGACACGAAGCGACGATTTACAACCTTTTCCGGATCGGGAAGCTATTCTTGAAGGTGCGCCAGAAAGGGAAAACGAATTTTTCAAAGTGCCAAAAATTCTCAACGAAGAATAGGTGGTTGGTAGATAAAAGTCCTGAGGCGGTTGGTGGATGATTGCTTAAAACTGCTATTTGGAATCCACCGATCGCCTACTTTTTTTAGCGAGGACCATTGGGGACTAGCAGCTAGCAAAGCTGGAACACTCACAAGTTCAAGGCCACAACTACAACTTTTTGGAAGCAGGACATTTGTGTGGAGGTGTTTTTAGTTTTTTTGAACTGATGTTGGTTGATGTAAAACTCGATTCAATTTACCGCTACGATAACCTTCTAAATCTAGAGTTACGTAAATAAAACCAAACTCTTGAAATGCAGTCACTAATGTTTGTAAATTCGTATTGAGGACAAAATCTTTAATTTGTTCGGGTGGCAATTCAATTCGGGCTGTATCGCCTTCCGATCGCACTCGTAAATTTTGCCAACCCAATTTACGCAAATAAATTTCTGCTCTACCCACACGTTGGAGCTTGGCAACAGTAATTTCTTCTCCGTAGGGAAAACGGGAACTCAGACAGGGTTGGGCGGGTTTGTCCCACCAAGGCAAACCGAGTTGTTGGGAAAGCTGGCGAACTTCTATTTTGGTAACGCCAACTTCTGCTAAAGGCGATCGCGCACCTCTTTGTTTTGCAGCTTGAATTCCGGGACGATAGTCGTGTAAATCGTCTGCATTAACTCCGTCTACTACGTAGGGATAGCCCAATTTCTGCGCCAAGGGTTTGAGGGTATCGTGCAATTCGCTTTTGCAGAAATAGCAGCGGTTAACGGGATTGGAGGTGTAATTCGGATTTTCCATTTCATGAGTTTCGACAATTTGATGAGCAATCCCAATTGCTGCTGCTTGCTTGCAAGCATCTTCTAATTCTTCTGGTAACAAAGTTGGTGAAATTGCTGTGACAGCTAGAGCGCCATCGCCCAAGACATCGTAAGCTATCTTGGCAACTAAGGTACTATCAACACCGCCAGAGTAGGCAATCAAAGCTCGCCCCATCTCTGCAAAAATAGCTTTTAGTTGCTCAAGTTTTTCCGTTAGCATCATTTTCCTACTTCCAGTCAGACGCCCTACAAATTAAATTGTAGAAGGAGCAGATAAGTTGAGCCCTATTTATTGCCTGGTTCTGTGGTTGACGATGGCGAACGAAGCTGACTGTATTTAGATACTAAGTTTGCTAACAAAGGCAAATCTACTGGCTTAGAAATATACTCATCAAATCCGGTGGCAAGACACGTTTCGCGATCGCCTTTCATGGCCATTGCTGTTTGAGCAATGATTGGAATCGCTTGATACTTTGGGTCTGCTCGCAATCGCTTTACCAACGACAGACCGTTTTCATCGGGTAAACGTACATCTAGCAAAATTACTGTCGGTTGCATTTGAGCTAACACTTCCCACATTTGAGCAGCATTTTTCACACAAATCACCTCATACCCCAGGGACTGTAGATAATTTTGCATTAACTGGGCATGGCGGGGGTCGTCTTCCACTAGCAAAATCTCTGAAGCATAATTACAATTCGTGAGTTGTAAATTTCCTGTACCCTCCAGATCGGAGTTACCAGCGGACAGTTCCTTTGCAACTGGTGCTGTTTTTTGTTCCTCTTGCTGCTGTGTCTGTCGCAAAGGAAGTACAATAGTAAAGCGAGAGCCATTATTTACTTCCGATTCTACTTCTACCCAGCCACCGTGAAGTTGAGCAAGTTTTTGAGTTACTACCAATCCCAAACCCGTACCTTCTTCACAACCAGTATTAGCGATTTGAAAGTACGGTTGAAAAAGTTTAGCTTGCTGTTCTTTGGAAATACCGATTCCGGTGTCCCAAACAGTAAAGTGCATGAACGAACCGCTGGTTTTTACCTTTAAACCAACGCTACCTTTGTTTGTAAACTTGAGGGCGTTGAACAGCAAATTCAACAGCATTTGTTTTAATCGCAAAGAATCGGCAACTACGGTGGTAACATCCGGATCTAATTCCAGCAGTAGCTTCAATCCTTTATTAGCTGCTTTTTCCTTGACTAGTTTTAAAACATTGCTACACAGCGTTGGTAAATCGATTGTTTCCCACTGCATTTCCAATTGGTTGGCTTCAACTTTAGACAGATCCAAAATGTCGTTAATTAAAGCCAACAAATGCTTTCCACTAGACAAAATAATATTTAGATATTCCTGATGACGTTCTTTGTTTGGGTTATAGCCTTGTGCCAAAAGCAAATGGGTAAAACCGATAATAGAACTTAAAGGTGTGCGGATTTCGTGACTCGTGTTAGCCAAAAATTGATTTTTCAGTAAATTAGTGCGTTCTAGTTCTTGATTAAAGCGCTCTAACTGGTGGCAATGCTGCTGTAAAGATTGGATTTTCCTTAATTGAGCAATAATTGCGGCGCATTCTTTGGCAGCACGCTCCATCAATTCCGTTCTCAGGCGAATAAATATATCTGTTAGTGAAGGATAATCAGGTGGAACAGAAGCGGTGCTTAAAACTAACCAACCGATGGCTTGACCGTCAAAATCTTGCAAACACCAAGCATTGGGAGGTTGTTGTTTTTCCAAAAGCTGCAGCTGTTTAATATCTATCTGCTGTTCTAATTCTAATAGTGGTTTTTCTTGTTTGTCCTCTATTATTTTGGGCAGTGGAGAGGAACAATATTTCTTTTGTGGCGTATAAGCGATATAACCTACTTTACAAACAGTTTTTTGTGGTTCTACAACTGCGATCGCTACCCTGCCTTGCTTTAATGCACTTTTGAGTTTGCTTACCACTGTTTGAAATATAGCTGCTTCTACCGCTGCTATTGGTTGATTTTTAGTCAAAAAAGAAACAAGGCAATCCCTGAGGCTACTGTGCAACTTATTCAAGCTGCGTTCCAGCCACAACTCAGCTTGAAGTTTCTGAATTGTTAATTTCGCATCTATTTGTGAGTTCTGTTCTGGTAAGCTTGAATACTGCTGCATGGTCAACTAGACCGCTCAAAAAGTTTAGCTTTGCCCAAAGGTGCAAAGTTCATACTATGTATATTAACGCACTCTCATTCTTAAACTTATAAACTAAAACCGCTAGGATTGAGTCAGAAAGTCACACTTAGGAATTATTACCTGCAAAAACTATATCAGAATTGCTTCAAGCTTGCTGAAAAGTTATGGACGCACAACTTACTCAATTAATTGTTAATGGTGTTGCAGTAGGAAGTATTATCGCTTTGGGTGCAGTAGGACTAACGCTTACCTATGGAATTCTACGATTATCAAACTTTGCCCATGGAGATTTTTTAACTTTAGGAGCTTATTTGACATTACTGGCAAATTCCCTGGGGGTAAATATTTGGCTGTCTATGGTTGTAGCAGCTGTGGGAACAGTAGCGGTAATGCTGTTGTCGGAAAAAGTTTTGTGGTCGAGGATGCGTTCTGTCCGCGCTACTTCTACCACCTTGATTATTATTTCTATTGGACTGGCATTATTTCTTCGCAACGGTATTATCTTTATCTGGGGTGGCAGTAATAGAAATTACAATTTACCAGTACCCCAGGCTTTGAACATTTTCCATTTATACATACAGCAAAATCAAGTATTGGTTCTGGGTATAGCTGTAGTAGCAATAGTAGCGCTGCACTACCTACTGCAAAATACTAAAATTGGCAAAGCCATGCGAGCCGTTGCTGATGACTTGGATCTCGCCAGGGTTTCTGGTATTAATGTTGACCAAGTAATTGTGTGGACGTGGGTAATTGCCGGTAGTCTCACTTCCTTGGGTGGAAGCATGTACGGTCTGATCACTGCCGTTCGCCCTAATATGGGCTGGTTTTTAATTTTACCATTATTTGCCTCAGTAATTTTAGGTGGAATTGGCAATCCCTACGGCGCGATCGCTGCAGCTTTCATTATTGGTATTGCCCAAGAAGTGAGCACGCTTTGGCTGGGTTCTCAGTACAAACAAGGAGTAGCGCTGTTAATAATGATTATAGTGTTACTCATTCGTCCCAAAGGTTTGTTCCGAGGTACGATCTGAGTAACACTACTACCTTTTTCCTGGTCTATACCTATTTATTCAAGAATATGGAAATAATAGGCCGCCACAAGGAAGTTAATAGCTAACAGAAACAATGCCCAACCCGTACGAAAGGGATAGGGAGGTTTAGCTGTAGTTGACTTAGCTACGGGTTTATCTGCTGTGGACATAACAAAGTTCTCCTAACTTCTGGACTTCTTCAGAAATACCAAACAGATGTCCCCATTTGCCAGATTCGTTAAAAATATTTTCGTGATTGTGGGTACTCTTACTCAAGAAAGAGGAAAACAACACAAAACTTATTCAAGCTTCCTCTGCAGCATGGTAAGAACTGCGAACCAAAGGTGCAGAACGAACATGGCTAAATCCCATTTGTCTGGCGATCGCTCCTAATTCCTCAAACTCCGCTGGTGTCCAGTATTTTTGTACTGGTAAATGCTCTAATGAAGGACGCATGTACTGACCGATTGTCAGGCGATCGCAACCTACTCGACGCAGATCTGCCATTGTTTCTATAACTTCTTCCCCTGTTTCTCCATGACCCAACATTAAACCAGACTTGGTAGGAATAGCAGGATCGATTTCTTTAACAATTTGCAACACCCGCAGCGAGCGATCGTACTTTGCTCCCCGTCGAACTTTACCTGTTAGGCGTCGTACCGTCTCGATATTGTGATTGTAACAAGCTGGCTTGGCTTTAGCGATCGCAGCTATGGGCTGATACTCTCCGTAAAAGTCTGGAGTTAATACCTCTATTTGCGTATCCGGATTGAACTGGCGAATCGCCTCCATCGTTTTCACAAACCAACCAGCACCTCCATCACTAAGATCGTCCCGCGCCACAGAAGTTAGCACCACATAACGCAATTCCAACAGCTGCACTGCTTCTGCTACCTTTTGAGGTTCCTGAGGATCCAAAGGCATCGGCGCATGACCTTTATCAACTTGACAAAAGGCACAAGATCTAGTGCATGTCGGCCCCATGAGCAAAAAAGTCGCAGTTTTTTGGGCGTAGCACTCCCCCCGATTAGGACAACGTCCTTCCTCACAAATAGTATGAATTTGGCGCTGCTTGACGATTTGTTGTACTTTCGACAGTTCACTAGCCCTACCGATAGGACGGCGCAACCATGTTGGCATAGCCGTGATTTCAGACTTGAGTTGCTTTGCTCTAGAAGTGGACATAAATATCCAAACAAGTTTTACAAGAGTAAGGAAGCAGACTTATTACCTATTACCATGACATAAATTTTCAAAACCAATAAGCACCAGGTTTAAGTTAAGTATAATACCTTTATTGCTACGCTTCTCCTAGAAAATACTATCCCCCAATCAAGAGAAATATTAGATATAGTGGGAGCATTCAACAGTATTAATCGGCGAAATAGCCATCAAACCTAAAGTTTCTGTTAGAGTAAGCAGTCGTGACAAGTAACAAAATCCTAGTTATCGATGACACTACAGTAGTCAGGGTAAAAGTACGAGAAATGTTGCCTCCTGGCAACTTTGAGGTAATGGAAGCAAAAGATGGTATAGAAGGACTCAATCTCATCCGTCAAGAAAAATTCAGCTTAATCATGCTGGATTTTTTGTTACCAAAAATGAGCGGCTGGGAAGTTTTTCAACAAATTCAATCTCAGCCAGAGCTCAAGAAGATTCCCTTGGTAATAATGTCTGGTCGCAAAGAAGAAGTGACAGAAAAAATCCCAGAACCCTTTGAAGGATTCGAATTTCTGGGCAAGCCTTTTGATCAAAAGCAACTACTTAATGCAATTAAATCAGCTATGCTCAAGGCTAAACAACCGCGCCCAGAACCAACCCGAACCCCCACATCACCTACTGATAGCGGTATAGCAGCGACCATTGTCGGAACTACCTCCACCACTAACCAAATTCAAGCATTGAATGAAAAAATAACCGCTATGCAAGCAGAAATTGATAGCTTGAAAAAACAACTAGCTCAGGTGGTGAACTTTATCAAACAGAAAATTAAATAGCATTCCCTCTATAAACTTAAAGTCACCAGCCTGCACAAGCAGGCTTTTTTCATCTATATTTTTCATCTATAAAAATAAACTGTTATTTCCATATTTATATAGAAATAACAGCATTTAAAATCTATGTAACATCAATAAATTTCTATATAAAATCATAATTATAAGGTGTGTTTATATCTTTTTGATTGAGAAAAAATGACATGTTCTAGGCAATTTTGGGAATAATAATAACATATAATATAATCACACAATACATTAGTCTAGGTTAATGAAAGGATCTTTAAAAACAAATCAATTTCTTCCAGGCTATAGCATTATTGAACAAATTTATTCAGGTACTAGAACAATTGTTTATCGCGGTATTAGGCAACAAGACCAAAAGCCTGTCATCATTAAAACGATGCGTAGCGAATATCCTAACTTGCATGAAATTGCCCAATTCCGCAATCAATATGCAATTACTAAAAATCTCAATCTTTCAGGTATTGTTAAAACCTATAGTTTAGAACACTATCGCAATCGATATGCCATAGTAATGGAAGACTTTGGCGGCATTTCCCTTCAGCAATGGATAGAACAAAATAGAGACAAAACCCCTCTAAATCTAGAGCTTTTTATCGACATAGCTATCCAAATTGCCTCTATTCTTGACGGACTACATCGCCATCGCATTATTCACAAAGATATTAAACCAGCCAATATTCTGATTCACCCCAGCAGCAAAGAAGTCAGAATCATCGACTTCAGCATCTCTTCAGTGGTACCAACAGAAGCTCAAAGCTTAACAAATCTCAAAATATTAGAAGGTACTCTCAGTTACATTTCCCCAGAACAAACTGGACGGATGAATCGAGGTCTAGATTATCGTACTGACTTTTACTCCCTTGGAATCACCTTATTTGAACTTCTTACAGGACGGTTACCCTTTCCAAGCAGCGATCGCACGGAGTTAATCTATTGCCATATTGCCAAAGAACCACCACGCGCAAACTCCATTAATCCCAACATTCCACCAATACTATCAGATATTATTGCCAAACTCATGGCAAAAAACGCCGAAGATAGGTACCAGAGTGCCTCAGGTTTAAAGCATGACTTGGAAATATGCAAGCAAAAATACCAAAAAACAAAAACAATAGACTCATTTGAATTAGCAACTAAAGATATTTCAGACCGTTTCCTTATTCCTGAAAAACTCTATGGACGTCACAGGGAAGTGGAAACTTTACTTGCTGCTTACCAACGCGTCACAGCTGGAAAAACAGAAGTGATACTGGTCACTGGCGATCCTGGTGTGGGTAAAACAGCAGTTGTTAACGAAATTCACAAACCCATCCTCCGTCAGCGCAGCTACTTTATTAAAGGGAAATTTGACCAGTTCCAACGCAATATTCCTTTTTCAGCATGGTTAGAAGCCTTTCGAGATTTAATTAGACAGCTTTTAAGCGAATCTGACAAGGAAATTGAACAATGGAAAGCCAAGATCCTTTCAGCATTGGGCGATCAAGCTCAGGTTATTATTAATGTTATTCCCCAACTAGAACAAATTATTGGTCAACAGCCTCCTGTGGCTGAACTTCCTGGTATTCCGGCTGAAAATCGTTTTAATTTACTTTTCCAAAGATTTATTCAAGTCTTTAGTAATAAAGAGCGTCCTTTAGTTATCTTTTTAGATGACTTGCAATGGGCAGATACAGCTTCTTTAAGATTTATCGAGTTATTAATGAACTCGACTGACACTGCTTCATTTTTAAATACAAGCGAGCAGAGCAAAGAAACTAACAACAGTATTTTACTCATTGGTGCCTACAGAGAGTGTGAAGTTTACCAGACACATCCTCTCTTTTTAACATTGAATAAAATTGAAAAAAGCGGAGTAAAAATTAATAAAATAGAATTAAAAAACTTGACTTTTAAGGATATCAATACTTTAATTGCTGATACTCTTCGTTGTCTTGATAACGTTGTAAATTCTCTAACGGAAATAGTCTTTGCCCAAACCAAAGGTAATCCTTTTTTTACCAATAAATTTCTTAGAAATTTATATAAAAATGGGTTAATTAATTTTAATTTTGACCGTGGCAACTGGCAGTATAATCTATCAGAAATAATGAAGTCATCTTTTACAGATGATGTTGTAGAATTTCTGGCATCTCAAATCAAAAAATTACCTACAGCTACTCAAGAAGTCCTAAAATTAGCAGCATGTATAGGCAATCAATTTGACTTGAAAACTCTTGCTACAGTGCTTGCCAAAAATGGGACGAATACAGTAAAAGATTTGTATCCGGCTTTACAGGAAGGCTTAATTACACCACAAAGTGAGGATGATAATTTAGTAACGGAAATTTTTAAAACTCAACAAGAAATTCAATTGTCAATTAACGATTCTCAATTTCCCAAATATAAATTTGTTCACGATCGAGTCCAGCAAGCAGCTTATTCTTTAATTTCTCCAGAACAAAAACAGAGAATCCATTTAAAAATTGGGCAACTACTATTAAATGAAATTTCAGTTTTAGAACGAGAAGATAATATTTTTATTGTAGTTAACCAACTTAATCTGGCACAGGAATTAATCACCGCACAGGTGCAAAGAGATGAACTAGCTCGGATGAATTTGCTTGCTGGACGCAAAGCTTTAGCATCAACAGCTTATGTAGCTGCAATGAAATATTTAACTACAGGCATTAAATTATTAACAGATAATTGCTGGGAAAAAAACTATGAATTAACTCTAGCTTTATACGAAGCAGCAGCAAAAGCTGCATATTTAGCTGGTGAATTTGAACAGATGAAGCAATTTGTTCAAACAGTTCTGGTCAAAGCTAAAACACTACTAGACAAAGTCAAAATTTATGAAATTACAATTCAATCTTATGGAGCGCAGAATCAAGCCAAGGAAGCTATTATTACAGCGTTGAAGATTTTAAAAGAATTGGGAGTAGAGCTTCCTGAGAATCCCACCCAATCAGAACTTCAAAAAGATCTGACAGAAATTTCATTAAATTTGGCTGATCGGAGTATTCAGGATTTAGTCGAGCTACCAAACATGAAGGAACCTCAAGCTTTGGCAGCTATGCTCATACTCTCAAGGGTAATGTCCCTTGTTTATCAAGCTGCTCCGGAATTATTTCCTCTTTTTGCTTGTAAGCAAGTTGATTTATCGCTCAAGTATGGTAACGCTCCTTCATCTTCCTTTGCGTACGTTGTTTACGGAACGTTACTTTGTGGAGTATTAGAAGATATTGAGAGTGGTTATAAATTTGGAAAATTAGGTTTGAATCTTTTAGATAAGTTCAATGTCAAAGATATTAAACCAAAAATTTTGTTTGTCTTTAATTCAACAATTGCTCATTGGAAAAAAGATGTTAGAGAAGTTTGCAGAAAATTACAAAAAATTTACTCTACTGCTCTAGAAATGGGAGATTTAGAATATGCTGCCTATGCTCTCATATTTTCTTCTATATATTCCTATTGGATGGGAAAAGAACTATCAGAACTGAAAAACGAAACAATAGCTTACAGCAATGCTATTAAAAAAATTAACCAGGAAATATCATTGATCTGGAATGAAATTTATCGACAGACTATTTTCAATTTATGTGATGATACAGAAAATCCTTGGCATTTAGTTGGGGAAGCATATGATGAATCAAAAATGTTGCTAATTCAGCAGCAATCTAATGATGTAACAGGCCTATTTTATTTATATTTAAATAAGCTACATCTTGCTTATTTATTTCATTTACCTGTAGCAGTTGAATATGCCACGGTTGCAGAAAAATATATAGCGGGTGGTACAGGACAACTGGTCATCCCTATTTTCTATTTTTATGACTCCTTAGCTTGGCTAGCAGCTTATTCCGAGGTAGAAAAAATTCAACAACAGCAGATTTTAGAGAAGGTTAAAGCTAATCAACTGAAGATGCACAGATGGGCAGATAGTGCACCAATGAATTACCTGCATAAATATTATTTAGTAGAAGCAGAAAAGTATAGAGTTTTACAGCAATATCTGGACGCGATAGATTACTACGATCGCGCCATTTTTATAGCCAAAGAAAACGGATACATTAATGAAGAAGCTCTTGCTAACGAACTTGCTGGTAGATTTTATTTAGAATGGGGTAAACAAAAGATAGCCCAAACCTATCTAGTCGACGCTTATTATTGCTATATTCGCTGGGGAGCACAAGCTAAAGCAGAAGATTTGAGCAAACGCTACCCAGAACTACTTGCTAGTGTTGTTAAGCAAGAACAAATAGATTGGCAAAGCAGCGAACAAAGTTACCGTTCCAGCTACACATCTACATTCGCACTATCTAGCAATCAAACTTTTATTGGTTCTCAAAGTAGCATTTCTAACTCTTTAGATTTAACAGCAATTATCAAAGCTTCGCAAGCGCTCTCTGGAGAAATTGAAATGGAGCAACTGCTTTCTACCTTAATGAAAGTAGTGATGGAAAATGCAGGAGCTTCTAAATGTGCTTTAATTTTGAGCGCGGGTGAGAATGCAGGCTTAACTGTCAGTGCTGTTAGTTGTGATTCTAATACCTGTATCTTTCCAAATACAAGCCTTGAACTCAGCTGTGACGTTCCCATTACTTTGATTAATTACGTGAAGCGTACTAAGGAGATTTCTGTAATCGACGATGCAAGATTAGAACAATTTCTTGCCAGCGATCGCTATATTGTTGAAAGACAACCCCAAAGTCTTTTGTCCATTCCCATTCTCAATCAAGGCAAATTTTTAGGTATTCTTTACCTAGAAAATAATCTCACAACTAAAGCATTTACGCCTGAGCGTACAGAATTGTTGAAGGTTATCACCACGCAAGCAGCAATCTCTCTCAAGAATGCTATCCTTTATAAAAACCTAGAAGAGTACAGCCATACCTTAGAGGAAAAAGTAGAACAAAGGACCCAACAACTCCATCAAAATAATCTACGTTTGCAAGAAGCCATACAGAAATTACAAAGCGCTCAAACTCAATTGATTCAAAGTGAAAAAATGTCCAGTTTGGGACAAATGGTGGCGGGAATTGCCCATGAAATTAATAATCCCATTAGTTTTATTCATGGAAATCTTGCCCATGCCAGAGATTACGTGCAAAACTTGCTAGATTTAATAGCTATTTACCAGCAGGAATATCCCCATCCTACTGCCAAAGTTGTCCAAAAGACAGAAGAGATCGATCTAAATTTCTTGCAAGAAGATCTACCAAAGCTTTTAGATTCAATGGAGATTGGAACTTCTCGCATCTGCAATATTGTTTTAGGCTTGCGTAACTTTTCTCGCTTGGACGAAGCGGAGATGAAAGCTGTAGACATTCATGAGGGAATAGACAATACCCTAATGATTCTACAACACCGACTCCAAGCCAAAGGCGATCGCCCTGAAATTTCTGTTATTAAAGAATACGGACAACTCCCAAAAGTAACTTGCTATGCTGGTCAGTTAAACCAGGTATTTATGAACATTCTCAGTAATGCCATCGATGCTTTGGAACAAAAAATACAGCGTTCCCGTAGCGTGCCGGATGGCATATCGCCTTGTATTTGCATTCGTACTGAACTCACAGAAAACCAAACTGTCAAAATTCTAATTGCTGATAACGGTATAGGGATGACTGCTGAGGTAAAGCAAAAAATCTTCGATCCTTTTTTTACTACTAAACCAGTCGGAAGCGGTACCGGTTTGGGATTATCGATCAGCTATCAAATTATTGTGGAAAAACATAAAGGTCAGTTAAGCTGTAATTCTATCCCGGGAAGCGGTACGGAGTTTGTGATGGAAATTCCACTGTCAAAGTAGCTCAAAGCAGTTACGCAACCGTCAATTCGGCAACAACCTGACGCTCAAGACTTTCTCTGGAGTGATAGCGAGCAGTGGTAGAAGACCAATCTAGGTTACCACGTATCCAGGAATGCAATCCGGTTATATATTTTGCCACTTCAGCATCTACCTCTTTTCCAAAAGAAGGAATTGAAGCTTCTAATTCGAGCAGATTTATAATTTCTCGGTCGTGCATTTCAGCAGCTAACTTGAATGCTTGTTCTAAAGGAATTTGCTGTTGATATTGCAGTACCAAAACTAGATTGTGAAAATCACCCTCTGCTATTTCTTTTGGTGCAGAAAAGATATCATTACACCAAGCCAAGATGTTATTTGTCATCAATTTTAGTTCTTTGATGATATTATGTTCGCGGACAAAATCAGGAATCGTCAAGTGGTCAATAAATTCAATTAATTCTATGTAAGAATCTCCAGATGCAGATAATCTACGCAGTACAATGTAAGTTTCTACATCGGGAATTGCTGATTGTTTTAAGTTAGCTGCTTCTTGGGTACATGCTCGCAGATAATCATTAACAGCGCTGACAAAATAAGGAAGAGTTCTTGCTCCTTTAGCTTGTAATATTCGTTGTCTTAAATCGTGAAATGCACGCGTACGGGGTATGTCATCACTTCTGAGTTCTGCTCCATTCAATACTTCTATAAATCTTTGGTGAAGAGCTTTTAGCTTTTCAGGTTGTTTTCCTAATTCTGATGTCTCGCATGTGATATCCCAAGTCATTTGCCAACTTAACCAATCATTGGCTATTTTCAGTTCTTCTAGCTCGCAATCGGGATAGCAACCTGCTATCAATAAATAAAATTTTGCTTTCAAAAAGCGCCGATAGGCAGATTCATCTTCTACTAAATGAAAGCGCGTCACCCATTCAGTAGCGTAGTCTTCCAGAACATTAACATATTTATTTACCCGGGATGGAAATGGGCAGTATAGTTCAGGTATGAGTGGGGATTTCATAAATTAAGTACCTTTTGTGTCCAAAAAGCGCGATAAATCTTCTGCGGGACTCCGGTTAATATAGTTCTGCATAATCATCGGAACCCAGACATATTTCAACTAAATGAAAATTGTTGTAATTTTTGTAAAAAAATAATACGAATTTTACATTTGCGTGAAGATATATAAACTTTAGAGGTCGTTAAAGAGTATATTTTTATTTTTTTTTTATATTCCAGAGAGTTTTCCTGGATTTATGGGTTTTCTTTAGTATTTATAAAAACAAAGTTATAAAAATAACACTTAATCACAGCGGCATAAAATATGTTATCTTATCTTCTGAGTCTTGCTGTCAATAACATAAAGTACTATAATATACATTCTATTTCCTCTAATATACTGATTAGTTATGGTTTCTTGATAATTTCTTGCCTTGAAGTGTGCTAGTTATCAGTTTGAGCAAGAAAAAGGAAAGCAATATCTAGTGTACGAAATATTACTTTGGAGAAAAGATATTCCAAAAGAGAGATTGACAATAGAGGAGCGATTGCAAGAATTTTACCGAGCTAAAAACGCCTGACATTAAAATCAGGCGTCTCGACGGTATGAGTTTGAGTTGTCGTGCAAACAAACTTACAATTTTTCAGGTGGCTTTAAAACTGCGGCAGTCACTCGGGTATTTTCAACCACTTTGGCTTGCAAAATGGAAGTATGAGTGACGGAATCGTTAGCCAGAGTAAATAGAGGGTTCGATAAAATTCCAGCGATCGCAGTGGCGATTAAAGTTGTTACCAAACCCACCTGCAAGGGTCTAAATCCAGGTAAATTCCAACGCACTTCTGGATAATTTTTAACAGCATCGGACATCTCCTGAGGTTCCTTGACCACCATCATTTTGACTACACGAATGTAGTAATAGATGGAGACAACACTAGTAACGAGTCCTAGTAATACCAAACCATAAAGACCTGCTTGCCAACCTGCCCAGAACAGGTAAATTTTGCCGAAAAATCCAGCTAGAGGCGGAATACCTCCCAAAGAAAGCAGGGAAATACTTAATCCCAGTGTTAGCAGCGGATCTTTTTGATATAAACCAGAATATTCGGCAATTTGATCGGTTCCTGTGCGCAAGGAGAAGAGAATAACGCAGGTAAAACCGCACAAGTTCATAAACAGGTAAACCAACAGGTAAAATATCATGCTGGCATATCCGGCTTGGGTATCGGCAATCAAACCAATCATTACGAAGCCAGCTTGAGCAATGGATGAATAAGCTAGCATACGTTTCATACTGGTTTGGGCTAGGGCAACTACGTTACCCAAAATCATGCTCAATACTGCCAAAGCAGTAAAAATAAACTTCCATTCCGGAGCAACCAAAGGGAAAACAGTTGTCAGCAAGCGGATAGCAAGAGCAAATCCTGCAGCTTTAGAACCAACTGATAAAAAGGCGATCACTGGGGTGGGTGCGCCTTCGTAAACGTCTGGTGTCCACTGGTGAAATGGTGCGGCGGAGATTTTAAAGCCCACGCCCGCGATCGCGAATACTAGAGCAATTACCACACCCAAAGATTGAGCGAGATTTGCTGTAGTTATACCATTGGCGATCGCGCTTAGTTCTGTTTGTCCGCCAGACAAACCGTAGAGTAAGGAAACACCGTACAAAAATACCGCCGTACTTGCAGCGCCAACCAACAGGTATTTCAGCGCTGCTTCATTGGAACGAGGGTCACGCTTGGTATAACCTGTGAGTAAATAAGAGCTAATACTTAGGGTCTCGAGAGAGATGAAAATCATCACTAGCTCGCTTGCCCCTGATAAGAACATCCCTCCCAGGGTAGCAGTCAGCAAAATCGCTATGAATTCTGCTAAAGCAGTGCCACTTTGTTCCACATAGCGGATGGACATCAAAATCGTGATGGCGGCAGATAAAGCCACAATACCCCGAAACACGATGCTGAGGTCGTCACTGTTAAAGGCACCAGCAAGAAATAGGGGATTTGAATTATCCCATTGCAAACACAGGGCGGCGATCGCAGCTAACAAACCCGCGATCGCAAAATATCCAATCCAGCGAGAGGAATTCCGCCCCCAAATCAAGTCCACAATCAAAACCCCTAACAGGGTAGCTACCACTATTCCCTCTGGCAATATCGTTCCAGCGTTCAACTGGGATGCAACATTAGCAAAATCCATGAGCTGTATAGGTTTTGGCTATTAGACACAAAAGGGCCAACTGTGTTCATTCTATTGTGTTTTTTACTCAAGTTTAGTCAAACTGTCTGGAAAGACTGGTCAAACGAAAACTTTGATATATAAATAAACAGTTCAGTAGATTACCGAACTGTTTGTTGCCTACATTTATGCTTTGGCGCTAGAAAGAATTTATTTTCTTTTCAAAATTTAATAATTTCTGGAGTATCCGCTGCTGTTACTTTTGCTCCAACTATTCCCGCCAGAGCGACCGCTTCTTTCCTCCCGTGGTCTTGCTTTGTTAACTTTCATGACACGGCCCATCCATTCTGCACCGTCTAAAGCTTGAATGGCGGAATTTTCTGAGGCTTCTGATTCCATTTCTACAAAACCAAAGCCTCGCGAGCGACCTGTTTCCCTATCCATGGGAAGTTGAACTCGCTTTACCGTGCCATACTCGGAAAATACCTTATTGAGGTCTTCTTGGGTAACTTTGTAGGATAGGTTGCCCACGTAAATCGACATTAATCTCTCCAGAATTTAGCTATGCATATGCAGAGACGTTAATCCGGAGAGCCACTTGCAATCTTTGACAGAAACACGAAAACAAGAACACTACCACCGAACTACCTCTCCATGCCCATCTTAGCACAATTTTTATTTGGCAAGGTTTGCATTGTTAAAATTTTTATTTTTGTATTGATTTTTACGATTTTTTCTTTTTAGTTTTGTCTTGAGGCGCTTTTTAGGAAGGATTACTCAACTGCGACACAACTCCAGACATCTGTCTCCAGAGGTATTTTACAGCCAAAACGGATGGCAAAACAAGGCCAGCAAGACTAAATGTGTTTAATTTGTAGAAAAGATTCTATTAATCTGGGTTGAAACTGCAAAAATTATTCCGATCTCCTAGCCTTTATTTGTTAACTGGAAGAATTATAGATAACAACCTAATCAAAAAATAGATTTTTGTAAATTGATGGTCTTACCTTTTTGTTTGCCTTTCCCTAACTTTTGTTCGTTCGTCTCCTGCCAAACAGAAAAATCTCCTTGTATTCCCTACAAACAAGCCCAAATGGAGAGTGAAGGTGCCATTTTCTGGGCGTATGATTTTGCTTTTTATCTCTGGTAAGCTACGTTGGTGTCCAAAACGTTCGTTGTTGTCTTTTGCTGCAGCCTGTTGTTGAAAAACTTATAGTGCAATTGCGGCAGGCAGAAAACCAAAAGCAAAAAAGTTCTAGAGAACTGCTGGTGCACAAGAAGATTGTGATGGTGGTTTTCTATCCCAGTACAGTTAGCTGTAGCGCGATCGCCTCATTACCGGGTGAGTGCACTACTGCAAAAGACTTTGCCAACTCAGATAATAGAGATTGTCCCAACCACGGTGAGACAGGCGATGCTTGTCGCCGGTTTGGGAACTAGTAGTGTATTTTCAAATGTTGTTGTTGCAGTCGCCAATTATGTTCGAGATCAGTTAAAGATTGAAATAACTGGGACTTGTTCGTAGCTTTGCTTTCCCTATCCTTCGGGAAACTAAGGCAGCACAAGCGACAGCAATTAGCTAGCTAGTTAGCTGGGCGCCGCAGTTCGAGAAAATTCCACAGGCGGACAGTTGATGTGAAATGAAATAATCTTTTACATCTAGCCTTCTACGATCGCAATTTAACTGTTTAGCCTCACAGCTATATTTTTTTGAAATTTCCATGTCAACTCTCGTCATCGTCGAATCTCCGACTAAAGCTCGTACCATTCGCAATTACCTACCAAGAAGCTATCGAGTAGAAGCTTCTATGGGTCACGTGCGTGACTTACCGCAGTCAGCTAGTGAAATTCCCGCCGCCGTGAAAGGGGAAAAATGGGCGCAGCTTGGGGTAAATGTAGACGCCGACTTTGAACCACTGTATGTCGTTCCCAAAGACAAGAAAAAAGTTGTCACCCAGCTTAAAGAAGCCTTGAAAGACGCTTCGGAACTAATTTTGGCAACCGACGAAGATCGGGAAGGTGAAAGCATTAGCTGGCATTTATACCAGTTGCTGAAACCAAAAGTACCGACCAAGCGGATGGTGTTTCACGAAATTACCCAAGAAGCCATTACAAAAGCTTTACAAAACTGCCGCGACATAGACGAGCAGTTAGTTCGGGCTCAAGAAACGCGGAGAATTCTAGATCGGTTGGTAGGCTACACCCTCTCTCCCTTGTTATGGAAAAAAATTGCCCGGGGATTGTCCGCGGGACGAGTGCAGTCAGTAGCAGTACGACTGTTGGTCAACCGCGAACGGGAACGTCGTGCTTTCAAGGAAGCAACATACTGGGATTTAAAGGCAACTTTGACCCCCCCAAGCACGGAAAGCAAAAAAGACCAGTTTGTTGCCCAGCTGGTGACTCTGGCGGGAACGAGATTAGCAACAGGTAGCGATTTTGACCCCAAAACCGGCAAAATAGCTGCAAGTCGCAAGGTTGTGCTGCTCGATCGAACTGCAGCAGAAGCACTCAAAGAACGCCTGAGCGGAAAACCTTGGACGGTTACAGACATAGAAGAACGCCCGCTGACCCGCAAACCCGCAGCGCCATTTACCACTTCTACCCTGCAACAGGAAGCCAACCGCAAACTGCGCCTGTCAGCACGAGACACCATGCGGATTGCCCAAAATTTGTATGAGCAGGGATATATTACCTACATGCGCACAGACTCGGTACACCTATCGGAACAAGCGATCGCTGCTGCTCGCAGTTGCGTAGAACAACTGTACGGCAAGCAATACCTCAGTCCCCAGCCCCGACAATACACCACGAAATCTAAAGGCGCCCAGGAAGCCCACGAAGCAATTCGTCCTGCAGGCAGTACCTTTCGCACTCCCCAAGAAACAGGTTTAAGCGGTCGGGAATTACAACTTTACGATTTGATCTGGAAGCGTACCATCGCCTCCCAAATGGCCGACTCCCGTCAAACCCAAATCACCGTGCAACTACAAGTGGAAGATGCTGGATTTAAAGCTTCTGGAAAACGCATCGATTTTCCCGGTTATTTGCGCGCTTACGTCGAAGGTTCCGACGATCCAGAAGCAGCACTAGAAGACCAAGAAATTATCTTACCCGACCTGAAAGTGGGAGATCGCCCCAACTGTATCCAACTGGAAGTACTGGGACACCAAACCCAACCTCCAGCTCGATACACCGAAGCAACTTTGGTTAAAACTTTAGAAAGTGAAGGTATTGGACGTCCCAGTACTTACGCCAGTATTATCGGCACAATCCTCGATAAAGGTTATGCCCAATTGGTAAACAATACCCTTGTACCCACTTTTACCGCCTTTGCCGTTACCGATTTACTAGAAAAATACTTTCCCGATATTGTCGATCCGAGTTTTACTTCCAAAATGGAGCAAACTCTTGATGATATTGCCACAGGTGAAGCTGAGTGGCTACCTTACCTGCGGGAATTTTATTTAGGAGAAAAAGGCCTAGAACCCCAAGTAAGGGAAAAGGAAGATTTAATCGATCCCAATCAAGCTCGGACAGTAGAGTTAGAAAATCTAGGCGCAAAAGTCCGGATCGGTAAATTTGGCCCCTACATCGAAGTTGAAAATGGTAACAACGTCGTCACAGCATCAATCCCCAAAGACCTTACTCCTGCTGACCTAGACCCCCAAAAAGTAGAAATCTTACTGCGACAAAAAACCTCCGGTCCAGAAGAAATTGGTCGCCACCCGGAAACGGGCGAACCTATTTACGTACTTATTGGCCGCTACGGGCCCTACATCCAATTGGGCGACAAGTCCGACGACAACCCCAAACCCAAACAAGTGTCCTTACCAAAAGAAGTAAAACCCGAAGATGTAACCTTAGAAATGGCTGTGGGCCTTTTGTCCCTTCCCCGGACTCTCGGTACCCATCCGGAAACAGGTGCAACAATTCAAGCTAATTTAGGACCCTATGGACCTTACATTGTTCATAACACCAAGCAAGGAAAAGATTATCGTTCCTTGAAAGCAGGTGACGATGTGCTGACTGTTTCTTTAGAACGAGCGTTAGAGTTATTGTCTGAACCGAAAAAAGCACGCAGTAACAACGGTAGGTCTAAAGCTGCTCTGCGAGAACTGGGATCCCACCCAGAAGATGGAGAACCAGTGAATATTTACAACGGTCCTTACGGACCTTACATCAAGCACGGTAAAATCAATGCTCGCATTCCAGAAGGCGTTTCCGCAGAAGAGGTAAATTTAGATACGGCTTTGCAACTGCTAGCAACCAAAGCATCGAGCGAATCTACTCGCAAAACAACTAAATCGACTAAATCGACGACTAAGTCCACAACTAGCTCTGGCGCCAAGTCAAAATCAAAGTCGTCAACAACTGCTGCCAAAAAAACTAGTTAAACTCCTAGTTAACAGTCAATAGTTTGTTATTTTGCTATTGACTGTTAAATACAACTTACACTTAAAAAAATTGAAAATTCCTGTTTTGGCAAGGCAACTATCTTGCTGGCGCTCACAGCCACCAATGGATGCTTAAAATTTTTTGGCTTTTGAAACTAAATACCTTTCCTTAGCAGGATACAGCTGTCTGGGTGATGAGTGTGATACTCTAAAAATAAGGAGAAAATACCGCCAAATTTGATTGAGGTGGTCTGAGCTCGCTTAGCTAAAGTACTATTTCTTTTAGCTAGAGCCCAAAAACCCAGCTTCTCCAAAACTAAATCGATTAAACCTATAGAGGTAGTACTTAGGAGCGATTGGTCCAATGGACTATATAGAGAAGGTACTGGAAAAACTAAAAGAATTGGCACGCAAGCTGATTGAAGCCCTGTTAGGCCCGGAAGCGGAGCCGGAATCAGAACCAATTCCGATTCCAGTGGACGATCGCTCGCGCCGTCGCTAACAAATTCTAGGTGCAAAATTGAATCCCCATTGCTTAAGCATTTTGGTGCTGCACGGACCAAATTTGAATTTGCTGGGACAGCGAGAACCCGGCATATATGGTAGTGTCACTTTGGCTGAAATTAACAGACAATTGCAATTGGAAGCAAAAAAAATGGCGGTAGAAATATCCCCAGTGCAATCAAATCATGAAGGAGTTTTAGTCGATGCCATTCACGAGGCCTTGGGAAAACACCAAGGCATTTTAATTAATGCCGGAGCCTACACCCACACCAGTATTGCTGTGCGAGATGCGATCGCCGCAGTGAATTTGCCTGTCGTAGAAGTACATTTGAGCAATATATACCAACGAGAAGAATTTCGCCACCACTCCTACATCGCTTCAGTAGCCATCGGGCAAATTAGCGGTTTTGGCATGCAAAGTTATATTCTCGGCTTGCACGCTTTAGTGCATTATCTCAGAACTCAAGAGGCAACAAGATAGCTTTTTTTGCTTTTTTGTCAAGTTACCGCCAAGGCTTGCAACACCTTTGGCAACAACAGTAAAACATCCTGAAATTTATGCGCTACTGTCTTGTCAGTCGAGTCAGAGGAACTTTTTGGGGAGCCTTGGTAGGCGAAAGCCTATTTTTGGCAAAAAGACAAAAGCAATTTCAGGTGTTAGAAAGCGGGGAAAATTCTTCACGCTGGCAAAAATTGGCAACTTTGACTGGCGAAAGTTTAATAGAATTGGGAAGATTTGATTGCCGTGACTGGGTCAGGCGCCAACAACAAGCAGGGATAATTTTAGGGGAAAGCCCATCAGAAGTAATTCTTGCCACTTTACCCATAGCCTTATTTTTTCACGAGAATCCAGTCAAGCTGCGACAAAATCTGCTAGAAGCAGTCAAGGTCTGGCAAGATGAACAGCTTTATCAAGATTGGACATTGGTAGTAGGCTACGCGATCGCTCAGTCGCTCACACAAAAGCTCGCTCCCTTAACCTTGATTCCCCAAACAGTTTCCTTTCTAGAAAAAACACCAACAAAGGTGCCACAAATTTTATTGAAATTAAATAATTTGTTAGAAGAACAAGTTGGACTGGAAAGAATACAAACCGAGTTTAGCAGGGAAGAAAAACTGAGTCACGCAATGGCAATTGCCTTTTATTGTTTTCTCAGTACCTTAGAACAATTTCCCCTGTCGGTTTCCCGTGCTAGCTGGGTTAACTGGCTTTCACCTTTTATCAGTGCAATTACTGGTGCTTTATCAGGAGCTTACAACAGTACTGCAGGTATTCCCATCCGCTGGCAGCTGTTAGTTTGCAAACCCAAGTCTTCCCAGTG
The DNA here is from genome assembly GCA_000332255.1 of cyanobacterium PCC 7702. Lineage (GTDB taxonomy): Bacteria > Cyanobacteriota > Cyanobacteriia > Cyanobacteriales > Nostocaceae > Chlorogloeopsis. Next base: position 3,110,190 of record KB235926.1, read on the forward strand.
GCAGCGGACAAATTTATCCCAGGTGCTAAAATTAGCAGATGTACTTGTAGCTACCTGGTCTGGAGTCTACAACCCCGCCTTATATCAAGGTGAACTCCAAACTCGGGAATACAATGTAGCATCGAGCACATCGTTTCTACCGGCGATCGCGGCTCCTGGTGTGATTCGGCAACGTTAATGCTAATACACGTATTAATACTGCCAAGTACCAAAAATAAAAAGTTATAAAGACACAAATGTCTGTGTCCTCGGAAAAATTTCATTAAGATAGACTACATTCCCACGGTAGACAACAATGACAAAAATGGCTTTAAGATTGGAAGCCATGAAAGTAATGTAACTGCGTCAGAAGTGATGAAAGCGCAGCTGTTTTTGCAATCCCTGAGTAGACAATTAACAAATTGCAAGCGGTTATACAACGCCGTCCACCGTTTGCATCCGTCAAATTCGCCTGTCAAAAGACAGCGTATCCAAACAATGGTAAACTCAAAGGGAACTGCTGGTTATTTGAAGAAAAAGCGTGACCCTATTATTTTCGCGATCGCTGTTTTGTCTCTCACCGGGGTTATGGGCCAAAAATTTTACAATCAACCCCGGTTAAAAATTAATACAATTGCTCCAGAAACTATCAGAGCTCCATACACCGCAGAAATAGAGGATCGTAAAAAAACAGAAGCCCAGCGTAAAGCTGCTAGTAAAAGTTCTGTACCAGTATTGAGGATCGATGCCAGTATAAATCAACAAATTAACCAAAATTTGCAACAAATTTTCGACTGGGGTAACGAAATTCGAGTTGCTGCTGGTTCTTTTCCTTTTTTTGATACAGCAACTTTATCACTGCGCAGCCAACGCTACCTGCGCTCTTGTACTGATGCGGAATGGAAAACTTTGCTACTAGCATTAGAAAACATTAATAAACAAAAGTCAAAAAAAATACTGAACGATAGTAACTTTTCCAAACCAGAGGAACAAAGCATCACCGTTCCGCCATCTTCGCCCGGGTCTGGAGGAGAATTTTCCACTTTCAATTCCAAAACAGGGAATTTTTTGCAAAAGGCCGATTTTGCACAAGCACTAACAGAACTGGCAACTTACCGGCTTAAAACTTCCGCACAAAACTTATCCTCACTGATAACGAAAATTTCTCAAGTTCGCCGAGCTTACAGCCAAGCGATCGCCAAACTTTCTCAACTGCTGGATTCTAACTTACAGACAATCTACCAAGCCAACTTTTTCCTGGACTTATCTGATGAGGATTGGGCAAAAACTCAAATGGGAATTCAACAGAGCGCCCAAAGAATTCTCACTCAGGGAATTCCCCCTGGATTGCCAACTAAGATTTTAGAGGATGCCGTCAGCTTGCAAGTACAAACTTTTGTGCCCGAACAAGCGCGACCTTTAGCAGTGAAGCTGTTATTAACCGTTTTAGTCCCAAACCTAACTAAAGATGAAGAGCAAACCAAACTGCAAGCACAGCAAGCAGCCGCAGAAGTGAAACCAGTAATGGTAAAAGTGTACAAAGGCGATACCATTATCCGCAAGGGAGAACGAATTAGAGCTTGGAACCTGGAGGTGCTAGAGGAATATCACCTGATCCGACGGGAAGTAAACTGGAAAGGATTGCTTTGCTTGACAGTTGCTGTGGGTGTGTCGGTAGGAATTTTTAGTTTAGTTGAGCAACGAGTGCAATGTCGGTGGCGACAAAGCGATCGCTTGCTGGTGTTACTGTTAGTTTTAAGCATACCAACGGTTTTAATCGTCGGCACTCCCTATAGTAGCTGGAGCGGTGTTGGTTTATTGCTGGGTAGCTTTTACGGAGCTAGTTTGGCTGTAACAGCAATCGGACTTTTGGCAGTATTGCTTCCCTTCAGCCTGGAAGTGGGTAAAATCTCTATAGTAGCAGGAGCAGCAGGAGGAATACTAGGTAGCTGCATGGCGCCTCGACTGCGATCGCGTGAGGAACTAGCAGTATTGGGTGTAGCTATAGCTGTCACTGAGGGTGGTGTTTACCTGGTCATTCAGCTTTTATTAGGAGCAGCTTTTAGTCCTGGTTTATATGTCGTACTCAAACAAGCAGCTTTTTTTGCTTTGTCTGGTTTGGTGTGGAGCATTGCTGCGTTGGGATTGAGTCCCTATTTAGAAAAATTCTTTGATTTAGTCACCCCCATTCGTTTAGCAGAACTAGCCAGTCCCAATCGCCCCCTGCTTCAAAAACTCGCCACTGAAGCTCCCGGAACTTTCCAGCATACCTTGTTTGTTTCAACTTTGGCGGAAGCAGCAGCCAAACAATTGGGATGCAACGTGGAATTAGTCAGAGCAGGAACGCTTTACCACGATATCGGCAAAATGCACGATCCCCTAGCGTTTATTGAAAATCAAATGGGAGGACCCAACAAGCACGATACAGAAATTAAAGACCCTTGGAAAAGTGCTGAAATTATTAAAAAGCACGTCACTGTTGGCTTGGAAATAGCACGCAAACACAGTTTACCAACTGCAATTCAAGCTTTTATTCCCGAACATCAAGGAACAATGCAAATTGCCTATTTTTATCACCAAGCACAGCAAATGGCAAAGGAAGATTCCAATGTAATCGTCAACCCAGCTGACTTTAGTTACGATGGTCCCATTCCCCAGTCCCGGGAAACTGGAATTGTGATGTTGGCAGATTCCTGCGAGGCTGCATTGCGATCGCTAAAAGACGCTTGTCCCGAAAAGGCCCTGACTATGATTAACAATATTCTGCGTGCCAGATGGCAAGACAATCAACTGGTAGATTCCGGGTTAACTCGCGAAGAATTAACGCAAATAGCTGCTATCTTTGTGGAAGTTTGGCAACAGTTTCATCACAAACGCATTGCCTACCCTCAGTTGAAAACTGCAACTAAAAAAAGTTAGCTTTTAGTCCCAGGTGAGTTGTTTGGGATGATGTGGACTTTTCCATAAAATGCAAAGCACTAGACCCATATAATTTTTGGTTTAGTGCTTCACAAAGCATATATTTACTTACTATTCTCAGGGTCTTTATAAAGCTGACCCCGTATTATCGACTCTTAATAATCTCCCATTTTTGGATTTTACAAAAAATTTTTAATTTTTTTTTAGATTTTTGTTCCTGATGCTTTGTTGACTTTGGGGAGTCTGTGTCTTTTGTGAGTTATAGAAGCTCCGAGAAACTCAGATACCCAAACCTCAAAGTTACGCAACGGATGAAAACTGGAAGTCATTACATCCGTATGGATAATTGGTTCGACCAAAATGGTAAAAATTCCCAATCTGTTACCTGCCAAAATATCAGTAAACAGGCGATCGCCTACCATGGCAACTTGTCGTTCTGGTAAATTCATCGCTGCTAGCGCTGCCTTGAGTTTGCGCCTTGAGGGTTTGGCTGCACCCAGATAATAAGGCAGTTCAAAGAACGAGCAATACCGCTGATACGGGTTTGATTGAGGTTATTGCTGACTAAGTACAGTGTTGCTACCTGGCGAATTTCTTTTACCCACTGTTGCAATTGTGCAGAAGCAGATGCTACCTTCATTGGTACTAAAGTTTCATCCACATCCAACACCATTCCTTTCAGCCCGTAGCGTTGAAGTATTTCCGGTGTTAAATTCAGCACCGAACCTTCCAAAATTAAGTCAGGCTGTAGTAGTTTATTCCAGGACATGTTTTGTGTGTGGCTATTTTGGTAAGAGTGATAATCAAAAACTCCTTTTCTAGAAGCGAAACTTTTCCGAAGTTAAGTTTTATTCAACTTCATTAAATAACTGTTCTTCTAACAAAGGTTGTACTTGACGAAACTCTTCTGGGGATAGTAATTCTGGCTTGCCATTTTTGGAAATTCTGGCAAAAAACAGTAGCGGGTCCAAGGGAGTATAAATAGCGTATTCTTGCTCTTGGTAGTAGAACCTACCTAATAACTGTAATTGCTCTGGTTCTAGATCTGACTGTTCGTCTTCTATTTCTAAAGTGAAAAGTTCAGATTCTTCTACCGGTGGTAGCTCACCTGCAACGGTTAAAGCATAAGCAGTATTCTTCAGAATTAAGTTTTGCTCCGATAGTACTGCCTGAGCTGTGCTAAAAATTTCATCAATCGTAGCATCGTCTTCAATGAGGATAGCTTCTTCTTCGTCACCATCACCTTGCCAGGCGAAAATTTCCACCGGTGAGTCTACAGGAAGAAGCAAAAAATATTCCTGTCCGTCTACTTCGAGGGAGTGCTCTACGTAACATTCGAGCGATCGCCCCTTGTCATCCGTCAAATTTATTATTCCAGAATGTTCGCGATCGTAGTCGTTAGAAAAAGAAGAGGAAAACATAGCCGCAGTGTATAATTTTATAATTACCAGCTATTAAGAAGTTGTTTCACTGCCTAATGACAATACATCTCAAACAATGAATTTTAGATACGTGTTTAATGCTGGTTAATAGATTTTAGAATATCATCCTACCAGCTTTAGCTACTCAACAGATATCTGGGTTGATTTCAGGTTTGCTCGCCTCATATCCAACCATTGTTGTAAAATTAACGCTGCTGCTTTTCGGTCAATCAAAGCTTTATGACGTGACGGAGAACGCTTTTCGGATTTGAGCAGCTGTTCTGCTTGAAAAGAGGTTAATCTTTCGTCGGTGTATTCTACAGGTAGGTTGAGAGCTTTGCCTAGTTTTTTGGCAAACTTTTGTACTTGCCGTGCTTGAAAGCCTAAAGTGCCATCCATCGAATAAGGTAAACCAACAATCAAAACTTGTACTTGTCGCTCTAGGACAATTGCTCGTATTTGTTCTACATCTTGTTCAAAAGACGTGCGTTCGATGGTAGTAATTCCCGTTGCCAGCAATCCGGTGCGATCGCATCCTGCAACACCAATACGCTTGCTACCAATATCTAATCCCAAAGCAGAAATGTACTTACAAGCAGATACATTGAAAAGATACTTCCTGGGGGAGTTATCTTTTAGTTCCTCTTTGCGACTATTTTTCTGTTTTTCCTCTCCTACTCCATGAACGGACACGTGACTACTCCTGCTTTTGTGTATCTTCTGCCGACTCCCGCGGGCAAGGTACTTCCAGATGAGAATTTTTGCAGGAAAAGTTAATGTTTTCTGTTGCTGAATTTGCCTGTAAAGAAGGTCTGTCTGGGTGCGTTTGCTGTCTTGGTGCCATCCACGACATTCCCCCTGGTATTGGTTTGCGCGCCGGTTGCAGTCCTTGCAAAACCTCGGGTAGCTGAATTCCCTCTAAAGAGACAAATTTCGACTCCCGTACTTTGTGCCATACCGAGCGAGACATGATCAAGGTGTGCTCTATACGACTTGCTCCAATTTGCTCCAAATACTCTTCTCCTTCTGGCTGATAGTCTGCTGATACTAATTGCAAGGGTTGCTGGGGAAAATCTTGAGCGATGCGAGCCAGCTGAGTTATTAACTCTGGATACAGCCAAGTATAGGCTGGATGCACGGTCAGCGTTGCCGCGTGGGCTTGTTCACCTTTGCGGTCAAGGGAAATTTGAAAATAACCGATCGCTGCTTTGCGCTGCGGTTCAAACACATAACCGCTTACTACTTCTGTTTTTGTTATCCATTGTTTCACTGCATCTACCAAAGCAGCAAAAAAACCAGTCTTGAAGTCCTGAATTTGGCGGTCAAATACTTGCCTGATTAAAGGTGGCATGGAAGCAGTATCCAATTGATACAGAAGTTGGGCATCAGCATTGCTAACTGGTAGTAAGTTTGGCAAATCTGGCTGCGCGCATGCCAATTCTGCTAGCAGTTCGGGTTTAATCTCCCAGTAAGTCATTTCCGCCAAACGCTGAAAGCCATTTTGTCGATACAGCGCCAATGCTTCCGTGTCGTTAATATTTACTTCTAATATCCAAGTGCGAGCTTCTAAAATTGACTCAAAGCAATGGCGCAGCAGTTGAGAGCCGATTACTTGCTTGTCAGCAGCACCGTCTAACATCACGCGTTCGACCCGCCAAGTACTGCGCGCCCGGTTAAAAGGCGACACTTGGATCATCCCCAAAAGCATTCGCCCTTGTTCTACTACGTAACCGCAAAACGCGTGCTGTAGAGGATTGGGAAACCAACTTAAAAATTTCAGCAATCCATACCAGCGGCGCAGCCATTGCATTTGCCGCATGATGGACGCTGCTTTCTTTTCGGTTTTGGCTGCGAATGAATCTTGAGCTAAACGTTCAATACCTTCCAAGTCCCGGTATTGGACTGGTCGGATAACAATACTGAAATTTCGAGTAAGTAGTGAACTCATTTTCATTCGAGCCGCCATTGAGCCTTATCTAACTGCAAAAAGGAACTTGAGAAGTTGGAGGCGCCTTTCGACGTTTTCACTTCTTGTTGCATTCATCTTAACGGCTTTCTGTTACTTGCCGCTGATCCAAAAGAGTGATTTTCATCTGTTTAGTTTCTCTTGTTTGCTGCCAGCAGTTCCAGAAGGGTTTTTACAGATGGAGTCGGTTTCTTTCAAATGTAACAAAATATTAAAATTTACATTCTCCCCTGGGGGACCAAGAATTTTTGTTGTCGAAAGTGCCGACACAATCTATACTACACCTTGTTTATCCTAGTAAAGTATTTAGCATTTTCTCAGTTATGCAAATTTTCAGTACTCTTGTAGGATAGTCAAAGCAAGGATATGCCCTTTGTGCTTCTGCAGGCGGCTTTTTCGTCCGAGTTGGTAAAAAACCACCACTAACTATATTTTACTTTTCTGGAACTATTTGTTTGGGGGTGTTTTGGGAGCGTCCAGACACTTGTTTGAGAAGTTTACCGTCTGCAGCTAATCTTTAATTCTAGATTGACAACAAGACCCCACAATTTTTACTTAACTTGCTTGCAGGGTCTTATTGTCAGAATGATGGATGAGTTTAATAAATTGCTTGGCGAGAAACTAATTTTTCAAAATTGGCTTGAGTTTGATGGAGGAATTGCTCGCGGCTGTCTAATTGTGTTTGCTTGAGTGTTGGAACGAGATTGCGAGCCTGTAGAGCCATGTGCAGCTGAAGGTGGGCGACGTATTCACTAAAATCTTCCCGTCCTGCAGTTATGCCCTTCTGAACATTTAATTCCGTTGCCACCGAATTCTCCTTCTTTAGTAGATCGCATTATTTTCATTACCATTTTCACAACTTATCATGTTGCTTTATCTATCTTGTTGTTCTGCAATGAAGTTTAACGGTTGCTATTCCAGTTGAAAAAACTTTAGATTTGACTTCAAACATTATTGCGATCGCCAACTGAAGCAATCCAATCTAAAATAGCCTGATTGACAGCATCCGGGTTTTCATCATGAGGACAGTGGCCAACATTATCTAGATTCAGCAATTGCAAATTCTGGTTGTAGCGAGCAAATTCACAAGCAAGAGCTGGAGGAACAAACTTATCCTTTCGTCCCCAAATTAAAAGCATGGGGATTGTTAAGCTTGGTAATACGGATTTGACACTAAATCCGAAATTAGCAGTAATTGTGGCTTTAAACAAAGCACTAAAAGCACGCGCAGAACCCCGGTCTTGAGGAGGACCGGCGAGTATTTCAATCAGCTCGTCCGTGATTGCTTCCGGATTAGCATAGGCAATAGCGGCCCAACGTCGCAAGAAACTCGGTCGGCGCACCAGGTAAAACAAAGGTTTTAATAACAATGGTGAAGCCACGATATTTTTAATGGCGGCAACAACAGGTTGCAGTATCGCAGGAATAGCTTCTTGCTCGAGTGATGGGTCTGGTAAACTCATCATTATTAATCCTTCCACCATCTCCGGATGAATGGTGGCAACAGCCAAGGATATTAGCGAACCAATAGAATTACCTATCAAAATTACAGGTCGACGGATGAACGTCTTCCAAAAGTCGCACACCTGTTCTGCCCAAAGTCGGATGCTATAGTTAGCCGCAGCTTTTTCAGAAGCGCCAAAACCTAGCATGTCAAGAGCATAAACTGTATGTTTTTCTGCCAATACTTCGATATTGTGTCGCCAGTGTCCGATCGAAGCACCAAATCCATGTAGCAAAATCAAAGGTGTAGCTTGGTGGCGGTGATTCTCCATAGGGCGCATGTAGGTATAGCGAGTTTGCCAACCCCGCCAAACCCAATCTCTTTGGTTGCCAACTCGTTCTTGCCAGGGAATTGTGTTGTTGTTCACGCTTTTTACCTCCCCCCATTTGCTCAGCTTGTCAATAGCGTTAGTTACTAGCTTAATTAATTGCATCTAGTCCTTATCTATCTACTCAAGCATCCTGGCAGTTTAAGAATTTACTGTTATTTCTGGGAAAACTATCCATATACTGAAGTAGCAGGATGTTAACAAAATCACAAATAAATGCTATGATAATTAATAAATGCTGCGCTTGTGTAACATAGGTTAACGATCAAAGAGAAATACTCTCAGAATGAGTAGAATGACAAATACAACCAATGTGAAGACTGTCTTAGGGATCGGCTACCTTAAAAATAAGGATCGTTTTCCGTCCTCAGATATTCAATATCATCTTTGCTCCTGAGGCAGATAACGCAATACCAAACCAAACCCAACTCTTAACAAACAGCTCCCACAATTCATAATGTCAGTGACTGAGAAAAAAAGAACCCGCGATTTACCCCAAATTAATGAAAGAATTCGTTTCCCGAAAATTCGGGTCATAGACACTGATGGCGCGCAATTAGGAATTATGCCTCCTCACGAAGCGCTGCAGCTAGCAGAAGAAAAAGAGCTTGACCTAGTCCTGCTTAGTGATAAAGCCGATCCGCCCGTTTGTCGGATTATGGACTATGGAAAATACAAATTCGAGCAGGAGAAGAAAGCACGGGAAGCTCGCAAAAAGCAGCATACTGCTGATGTCAAAGAAGTAAAGATGCGCTACAAAATAGAGGCACATGATTACAACGTGCGTGTTAAGCAAGCAGAGCGTTTTCTCAGAGATGGTGATAAAGTGAAAGCGACTGTGATGTTTCGAGGTCGGGAAATTCAACACAGCGATATGGCAGAAGAATTACTCAAACGAATGGCTGCGGATCTAGAAGAGGTAGCAGAAGTGCAGCAAGCACCTAAAAAAGAGGGGCGAAACATGATGATGCTCTTGTCTCCGAAAAAATAAATAGAGGTAAATTCAGAGGTAAATTGTTGCTATAAGTATTAAAAACAACAAAAAATTACCAATTGAGAGTGGAGAATCCCGAGGAAGGAGTGGGAAAAATATACTCAGTACCTCGGGGTTCTTGCTGTGTATAGAAAGTTAGTTTGTGGAAAAATTGTTATATTTATAACTTAAAAACCCTGGGTGAAAATACCAGAAAGACAAACTGCATGGAACTGAAAAATAACCAGCCTGCTAGCAAAAAAACTATTCTGCCGCCATTGCTAAAGTGGGTAAATCTGCGACCGGAAGAAAGCGATCGCACGTGGTTAATGTTTGCATGTTACACCAGCACTTCCATAGGATTGCGATGGTCGGAGGATTCGACAGTAGCACTGTTTCTAGATCAGTACGGGTCTGGTTTTTTACCTTTAGTGTACATAACCAGTGCAATAACAGGGGCAAGCTTAGTTTTTTTATATTCTTCGCTGCAAAAGATTTTTCCTTTGCGACGGGTAATAGTAGCGATCGCCCCCTGTATGTTCGTACCGTTAATTTTCCTACGCTTGGGTTTGCATGTTTCGCAATTTTCTGTGTTTATCGTATTTCTCCTGCGGTTGTGGGTAGACGCATTTTATGTTGTCAACGACCTCAACATTTCCATCGCAGCCAACCAATTATTTAATATTCGAGAAATCAAACGCGCTTATCCAATCGTAAGCAGTGGCGTTTTGGTAGCTGACGTTCTCAGCGGCTTTAGCTTACCTTTACTGCTACTGTTTGTAGGTTTAGATAACGTAATTATGCCTTTTGCCGGTATATTTATCGGCTTGGGAGCAGCTATTTTGCTGTATCTCAGTAAAACCTACTCGCATACCTTTGCTGATATCTCCCAAAAAAGTCCAAAACAAACACAGTATTACAAACAACAGCAGCTTTACGGTTCTCTCAAACGTTATGCTCTGTTGTTATTTGCCTTTTTCACCCTCCTGCAAGCAATAGGAGTATTAATAGATTTTCAGTATTTAACTCAGTTAAAGTCAAATTACCAAGGTAAAGACATTGCAACTTTTTTAGGTTTATTGGGCGGAATTACGGGAGTATGTGAACTGGGAACGCAATTATTCATTTCTAGCCGCGCTCTGGAACGTTTTGGAGTGTTTGTCACCGCCGCCATTTTACCTGTCAGCGCAGGTATTGTTGTACCTGTGGCGATCGCCTTATTCAGTTTCTTACCGTGGAGGCAGTTTCACAATCAATTGTGGGGTTTAGTAATCCTCAAGTTCTTAGATGAAATTCTACGTTATACCTTTGTTATCAGCAGCAGTCCCCTACTATTTCAACCAATTCCCAATCATCTTCGCAGTCAAGTCCAGTCCTTGTCCGGAGGTGTTGCAGACGCCTTTGGTGCTGGAATAGCAGGTGCAGTCATTTTTATGACCCTAAAGTTGGGAACGCTACTTGTACCTTGGTTTTTGCCCCACTCCATAATGGTGGCAGAAACAATTTTTGTAGCTTTGTGTTGTTTGGGAGTAATTTGGTTGTTGCGATCGCACTACGTAAACTTGTTAGTTTTGGGTGCTGAACGGGGACAACTAAGCGCCGCAGACGTAGATTTACGTACATTCAAACAAGCAGTGGTAAAAGCTTTAGGAGAAAAAGGAACAGAAGTAGATAAACGTTCCTGCATCGAGCTTTTATCTCAAATCGATCCTCAGGGTGCAACAGAAGTGCTAGCACCCTTACTAGTGAAATTACCTGCTCCGTTACAAAAACCCAGTTTAGAAATCATGCTAGCAGCAGGCGTTAATTCTAATTATTTGCCGCAAGTGCGAGCATTGTTAGAGTTGCCCCAACATCTTGTCGATCCAGAAGTTTTTGCCCTTGCTTTGCGCTATGTTTATCTTTGCGACCCACAACCAGACCTCACTCATCTAGAACAATACCTCAAACAGGAACAACACTCAATTATTCGTGCTACTGCTGCTGCTTTGTTGTTACGTCGAGGAACGTCGCTACAAAGGTTAGCTGCGACCAAAACTTTGCGACGAATGCTTACTCACAAACAAGAAAAAGAACGAGTAAATGCAGTCAAAGCTTTAAAAGAAGCAGTTTACTTGCAGACGCTGCGCATTTATATTCCGAATTTGTTGCAAGATGGATCTTTGGAAGTGCGTTGTGCAGTATTAGAAACGATCGCAGCTACCCACTTGGAAGAATACTACACCGCACTGCTGTTGGGACTTCATTATAAATCTACGCGTTCTACAGCCATGCGAGCTTTGGTGGAACTGGAAAATGAAGTTTTACCGATGCTGGTGGACTTAGCTACTAATATCTATAAGCCAGAAGTTGTGCGGATGTATGCTTGGCGCACTATTGGTCAAGTTCCCACCTTAGAAGCATTGGATACTTTATGCCATTACTTGCAAATATCTAGAGGTAAAACTAGGGATCACGTTCTCCGCACTTTGTTAAAAAGACTGCAACCAAAGGAAATTGTAGCTTTAGCCGAGCGCTTTCATGAAAACCAAATCAAAAACCTGATTGAAGAAGAATTGATTTCTTTAGGCACTATTTACGCTGCCTACATAGACTTGAAAACACAAGCCCATGCTTTCGACCAAAATCTCGACTTAAAAACTAAAGAAAATTTAGAATTTTATCACTCTCATCGTCAAATTTTAGTCGTCTTATCTTTGCTGCAACGAGCACTTTTAGAAGTAGAAATTGACGTTCAAGAACGATTATTGCTGCTACTACAGCTGATTTACCCTCTAGATAAAATCAAAGCTGCAGGATTTCATTTGCGCTCTGCATCCAGTGTAAATGTAGCAAGGGGTTTAGAAATTTTAGAGCATGTTGTCACTTGGCATTTTAAATCTGTCTTGCTCAATATTCTAGACAGGCGATCGCCTTCCGAAAAATTACAATCTTTAACAGAAGCAGGAATTACAAATTACGAACAGATGGTTATAAGCGAACGTATCCGCTTGTTGCTCGCCCAGGATAATTTACTTTCTGATTGGTGTGTGGCTTGTTGTTTTCATTTTGCTCAAGTTGCTAGCATCCGACTCACAAGCCAACAAGTTTTGAGAAATTTACGCCATCCTACAGGCTTTGTCCGAGAAGCAGTAGTCGCATATTTGAGTGCGGTATCACCCCGCGTTCTTGTGAAAATCTTACCCCAGTTGCAAAAAGATCCCCATCCCCTTGTCGCCAATCAAGTGCAAGAATTAATGAAGAAGTTAGTAGTTAATGGTTAGTATTAATTTTTTCAAAAACATCAAAAAAAACAGCAGATACTTCTTCGGAAATGACATAAAATTGGTAAGAAAATTATATGGTTATTTAATTAATAAATTAAAATTAAAAAAATAAAATCTTTACCGAACCAAGTTTATGCTAACTACAGTGGAACGCTTGTTATTTGTTCGCCGAGTACCTATTTTTAAAGAATTACGGGATGATTTTATCGTGCGGTTAGCTTCAGTTATGGATGAATTGTCCTTTCCGAGCAATTATACTATTTTTAAAGAGGGAGATGAAGGGCGATCGCTCTACATAGTTGTTTCGGGTAGGGTCAAAGTTCATATTGGCGAACGACAGCTAGCAGTGTTTCCCAAGGGAGAATCCTTTGGGGAAATGGCAGTTTTTGACGCTCAACCGCGTTCTGCTTCTGCAACAACTTTAGAATCTTGTGAATGTTTGGAATTAACCCAAGACCAACTTTACGAAGCGATTGATGAAACACCAGAAATAGCAGTGAATATTATCGGCATTTTGTCTCGTCGCATTCGAGAATTAAATGAAAAAATTAACGCCATCTCGTTAACGAGAAGCCGCGCGTAGCGCGTCTACGCTGCTAAAAATTAGTTGTTTGGTGAAGATGTTATTTGACAACTTTGCAAAAATCGCTGCGGAATTTCTGGATATTCGCCCCAATGCAGGTGAATATAAGAAGCGTGAAGGTTGGGAAGCAAAAACCATCCCTCGTATCCTGTAATTTCTTCGGTGTCGTAACGATAGGTTGCAAACAGTGGTTGTTGGGGAATTGATAAAAGACGAGAACGGTGAAATTCGTGTCCGCAAACACTTTTGCCTGAATTTAGCAATAAACTGTCTTGTAAAGCAACAGCACGGCGATATCCTAAGGTGAGGTGCTTGCTCATGGTGACTGTAGCGGGTAATACTCCCACTACCGGCCAGGAGTTGTTCTCAAAATCAATGATTTGTTCGCATAAGTACATTAATCCACCACATTCTGCCACAGTAGGCATTCCCGAGAAAATTGCTGTTTTAACAGCTTGACGAGCAGGAGTATTTTCTGCTAGCTGTTGCGCAAATACTTCTGGAAATCCGCCACCGAAATACATTCCCCGTACATCAGGTGGTAGTTCGGGATCCTCTAAGGGACTCCAAAAAACGACTTCTGCGCCAAGTGTTTTTAACAAATCGAGATTGTCTTGATAGTAAAAATTAAAAGCGCGATCGCAAGCAACTGCGATTTTGATTGGAGATTTGCTCTCAAAAGCGGAGAGTGGAAAAAAAGGGAGAAACTGGGAAGCACTTGCGTGCTCCTGGGGTTTGGTTTGGAGTAGAGGTAACAATTTTTCCCAACCAAAGCAAGTTTCACTCAAGTGACTGAGTTTGTCAATTAATACATTTAATTCGGGAAGTTCTGCTGTGGGTACTAAACCGAGATGGCGATCGGGAATGGAAATGTTATCTTCACGTCGCAGTACACCAAGAATAGGTAAATTTAGGGGTTCAAGAGAATCTTGGAGTAACTGCAGGTGGCGGTCACTACCCACGCGATTTAAAATTACTCCAGCTATTGTGATGGTGGGATCGAAGGAACGGTAACCGTGAGCGATAGCTGCTACCGAGCCAGATAAGCGGCTGCAATCAATCACTAATACTACAGGCAAATTTAGTATTCGCGCTACGCTGGCGGTACTAGCAAAAGAAGAGTCAACTGTAGAACTATTTGACGTTTCTTTTTCCTTGTACCTTTTAGAAACTCCATCGAATAGTCCCATTACTCCTTCTACGAGAGCGTATTCGCAATCCTGAATGTAATACGCAAAACATGTTTTTACGTATGATTCCGATGTCAGCACCAAATCTAAATTTCGACAAGCACGTCCAGTAACATGCTTGTGAAACATCGGATCTATATAATCCGGACCGACTTTAAAAGATTGTACTTTTTTTGACAACCGACGCAGGAACGCTAACAGGGCGAGCGTAACAGTCGTCTTGCCTACACCGCTGCGTTCCCCGGCAATAATCAGGGACATTACTAATTGCTAATTTACTAATGGCTAATAGTTATTTTTCCATAAGCTATCAGCCATCAACTTTAACTTTGAGCTAGTTTCAGAATTTGCGCCGCCACGGCAAGACTTTCCTCAAATAAGACTTCATGACCCCAGCGCTGTACTTGTTGGCTGAGCAAAACTTCTGCTTTTTGTTCGGAGAGTAAATTTACCTGTTCGAACAAGCCAGAAGACTGAGCACCACCCTGAGTTTCCATGCGCATGCAGCCACCAGTTTCCGAACAAATGAGTGTACCGCAATTAGCCTGGGGATTAGTAGAACTCAAACGCAGTGCAATCAAGTCACCAGAGATTTCACCCGGATCTGCTACCGGAACTCCCGCTAGCTCTGCTTCTACTTGTCTTTGGTCGTTGGTAAGGAAATTGACCTTTGTAATGTCGTAGTCTCCGTTTTCTTTTTTATAGGAAACGGGACGCCAATTTAAGCGGCTTGCCAACCAGCTCAAAAACAGCAATGCTTGGCAGGGATTCCCTTTTTCGTAATCAATGTTAACTTTATCAACTTCTCTGAGGGCAGCGCGACGTTGGGGTGGGTCGTAGGCTTCCGCTGTCAATTCTTGCCATGCGGAGAGCCTTCGCCAGTTCAAATCAGCTAGCGGTATCCCGCTTTCTACCAATGCCTGCAGACTGAGCAAATCTTTCTCTGGCTCGTTAAAATTACAGGAATCTACAATGACGTTATTACAAACTGCCGACAGACGCTTAAACAAGCTGTTATTGGGGTCGGGGCCTGCTTTCCACCAGAGAAATTTAGGCAAGCCGCCAATCATCAATGCTGGTACCATACCGCCTATCCGTTCTAGGGCGGTAGTAGTGCCGGTTAAGGTGATGTATTCGCAGCAAACTAAGGTAGTTGACGAGCCCTTTTGAATGGGACAGTAGGCGGAGACTTGGGCTTTGACGCCTTCATCTTCTCCCGCCACTGGCAAGAGAGTGATAATGCGACAGGGGTTGCGCAGGGCAATTTCATCTGCTATTCTCGGACTTTGTATATCCGAGCTAGGAGTGGAGGTAGCTGTGCCGTTACCGGTGGTTTCTCCACTAGTGCGGCGTTTTGCGAATTCTTCCCGCAAGCGAATCAGGGTTTCTTTTGTAGCCGTTCCGGTTTCTGTCAATCCGTATTTTTTCTGTACTTCGCGCAGTGCAGCTTCTGTTTGCGGTCCCAGGATGCCGTCAATAGGACCGTTATAAAATCCTAGAGCAGCTAATAAGTATTGAGTTTCTTCTGGTTCGTAAACTACTAAAGTAAAGGTTGTGGCCCGTGTAGCTGCAGGAAGCGTACCATCTTCACCGGCAATACCGTAACTCTGCCAAATTTGACTGAGTTCTGTTTCGATGTCTGTAAGCGAGACATCCTTTGGAGCCTGAAGTGAGAAGATTGTAGAAGCTTGGGAAGTCATAATAGCTTTTAATTTGTCCTTGATGTTAATTTTTAATAGCTAATGGTTAATTTTTATTTTTCCATTAGCTATCGGCGTTCGCGATTAGAGTCTGCGCCAACGGCGACCGTCGCGGTTAATCAACAATTCCGCTTCCACCGGTTCCCACGTACCAGCTTCGTAGGTAGGAATTTTGGTTGGATCTGCAGGTGCATCCCAAACGGAAAGAATTGGTGTTACTACCTGCCAAGCTGCTTCCACTTCGTCTCCCCGTGTAAACAGTGTTTGATCGCCCCTCATGCAATCTAAAAATAGGCGATCGTAGGCTTCGGTTGTAGCTTCGATACCGAAGGAACCGTAACTAAAGTCCATGTCTACAGAACGAGTGCGAAAACCGGCTCCAGGCATTTTGACTTCAAAACGCAGGGAAATTCCTTCGTTTGGCTGAATTCGCATTGCCAAAATATTAGCGTTCATCTGTTGTGCTGCAGATTGAAACATCCGAGAAGGAACTTCGCGAAAGTGGATGGAAATCTCACTGACTTTTTTTGGCATGCGCTTACCTGTACGCAGGTAGAAGGGAACTCCTTGCCAGCGCCAGTTATCAACAAGAAACTTGACTGCTACATAAGTAGGCGTTGTGGAGTTAGGATTGACTCCTGGTTCTTGTCTGTACCCCGGAACAGGCTGGCCTTTCATCCATCCAGCGCTGTATTGACCCCGGACTGCACAAAGCTCTAAATTTTGTAAATCTGCCAAACGAGTTGCTTGCAGTACTTTGACTTTTTCTGTACGGATACTATCGGCGTCCATGGAATTGGGGGGTTCCATCGCCGTTAAGCAGAAAAGTTGCATGAGGTGGTTTTGCAACATATCCCGCAATGCACCAACCGTTTCGTAGTAGCCGGCCCGGTCTTCAACTCCGACGGTTTCAGCAACGGTAATCTGAACGTGGTCAACGAAGCGGCGATTCCACAAAGGCTCAAAAATCGCGTTGGCAAAGCGGAACACTAGCAGATTTTGAACTGTATCTTTACCCAGGTAATGGTCGATGCGGTAGACTTGTTGTTCTTTACAGTATTTTTGTACTACTAAATTGAGGCTTCTGGCAGAAGCTAAGTCCCGACCAAAGGGTTTTTCAATCACTAGGCGATGCTTGTAGGGATCGTCAAGCATCCCTGCAGTTCCTAGCTGTTTGATCGCTTCTGCAAAAAAGTTTGGGGCTACGGAGAGGTAAAACATTCGATTTCCCCGCGTTCCCCGTTTTTCGTCTAATTCTTTCAGGAAAGCTTTGAGTTTTTGGTAGCTTTCGGGGTTATCGATATTACCAGAGCAGTAGAACAGACCTTGAGAAAAGTCTTGCCAGAGTTCCTCCGGGCCAACACCACCATGAACTTCTTCCATACCTTTGCGCATTTGTTCGCGAAAATATTCGTGGCTCCAATCCCGGCGAGCCATACCAACGATGGTGGTTTCTGGTGGAATGCGCCGTTCCCGCCGTAATTTGTAAAGCGATGGTACCAGTTTGCGCCAGGTAAGGTCTCCAGAAGCACCAAAGATAACTATGATCTGGGGTTCGGGCATTTCTTGCTGTTGCAGACCAACCCGCAAGGGATTTTCTAGCAGACTGACCATAACAATTTTGGATTTAGATTTCGAGATTTGATTGCTTTGGGGTTAATTGCTATTTTTTCGTAGCGAGCAACCGTTAACAATTAGCTATGAGTCGTGGCTTATACTGGTGACAACTGCTTGACTTTGTTCTCTAAAGAGTTGAGCAAAGATTGGAAGGGTTTGACAAATTTATCAATACCTTCAACAATAAGCTCTTCCATCACGGCGTCGATGTCGATGTTAACGTCCGGATCTTTGAGGCTTTCCATGAGGTTGTAAGCCTGTTGTACATTTGTTTCTAGCCGATTGGCGACATCGCAGTGGTCAGCACAAGCTTCGATGGTAGCTGGTGGTAAGGTGTTAACGGTATCGGGACCAATCAACTCATTGACGTACATGACGTCGCTGTATAGAGGGTCTTTGGTGCTGGTGCTAGCCCACAACAGGCGTTGGACTTTTGCACCTTTTGCTGCCAAGCTTTGGTAGCGATCGCTTTGTACAATCTTTTTATATTCTTGATAGGCTATTTTGGCGTTAGCGATCGCTACTTTTCCGCGAATTTGTCGGAGTTTGGCTTCTATGTTGGCATCTTCAATGCCTTTGGCGAGCTTCGCGTCTATTATGCTGTCGATTTTACTATCGATCCGACTCAGAAAGAAACTAGCTACAGAAGCTATTTTCCTGATATCCTGACCTTGGGCTACTCGCTTTTCCAAGCCACGAATGTAAGCCCAAGCTGCATTGATGTAGCTTTGTACCTTAAACAGCAGGGTGATATTGATGTTGATACCTTCGGATATTGCTTGCTCCACTGCTGGTAAACCAGCTTCTGTACCGGGAATTTTAATCATCACGTTTTCCCGATCTATTTCTTGGAAATAGCGACGAGCTTCGGTAATGGTTGCATCTGTATCGTGAGCAATGGTTGGTGGTACTTCTATGCTGACGTAACCGTCCAAGCCATTGGAAGCCTCGTATACAGGACGTAAAATATCACAAGCATCGCGGATATCTTGAAACACTAGCGATTCGTATATTTTATACGTTGGCAATCCTGCCCGAATGCCAGCTTCGATGTCACGATCGTAAATGGCGTTACCAGCGATCGCTTTTTCAAAAATCGTTGGATTAGAGGTAATGCCACTAATTCCTTTGTTCTCAACTAAATCTTTTAATTCGCCAGATTGAATTATGTCACGGCTTAGGTTATCCATCCAGATACTCTGACCGTATTTTTTTATTTCTAACAAACGATTGATTGTCATCGCTTTCCCTCCTCTTTAATTTCTTTGCCAGCCATTGCTAACTGCTAATTTTGCTTGAGAAAAGACTCTACCTTCGCTACATTCTCTTTGCTACCAACAATTAAAGGTGTGCGTTGATGCAGGTGTTTTGGTACTACGTCCAAAATGTTCTCGTATCCTGTAGTGGCGCGACCACCTGCTTGCTCTATCACAAAGGCTATAGGAGCAGTTTCATACAACAGCCGTAATTTTCCTTCTGGTTTTTTTACTGTCCCTGGATAGAGAAATACACCGCCTTGGATCAAAATTCTGTGAATGTCACTTACCATGGCTCCGCTGTATCGAGCGGTGTAACCTTCTGTCCGGTGGACGTAGCGGATGTACTCGCGAATCGGTTCATCCCACTGCCAAAAATTCCCCTCATTAACGCTGTAAACCGGACCGTGGACGGGAATTTGGATATTTTCTTCGCTGAGAATAAACTCCCCTAAACTTGGATCGAGGGTAAAGGAGTGAACGCCCTTTCCTATAGTATAGACCAGCATTGTGCTGGGACCGTACAGGATATATCCGGCAGCAATTTGCTTGCGTCCGGGTGCTAGCAAATCTTTTGCCGAACCATCTACATCTTCTCCTTCCTGCTGACGAATCGAAAAAATCGAACCCAAACTAAGGTTGATATCAGTATTGGAAGAACCATCAATCGGATCGTATAACAGGGTGTAACGACCAACAGGACAGTTTTCAGGAATGTAGTACGGTTTTTCCATTTCCTCAGAAGCTAGGCGACATACCAACCCGCTTTGCTTAAATACTGCTATGAATACGTTGTTGGCATACACGTCCATCTTCTTGACGGATTCGCCCTGAATATTAGTCTCCCCAGTAAATCCAAGCACGTCTTCCATCAAGCCAGCACGACTGAGACGACGAGCTATCAGTTTGCCAGCTAGGGCAATCCGATTCATCAGTGCACTCAAATCTTGTGCTTCTGGCGAAAAGCTCTGCAATTGCTGCAAAATGTGACGGGATAAAGTAGTACAATCACGATCTAGGCTGCGGTCTGTTGTAGCGTCCTTGGTAGACCGCTCTGTTGATTCTGCCGCTTTAGTCATTTTTTGTTCTCCTTAGCGACTAGCTATTTGTTGGGATTCACCCGCTGCATGGCAACCTGAGGTTGCTGCCTCTATCTTAGAAAGGTAATTTGGCAATCGAACTGTGATTTTAGACAAACTAAAGAAATCAACCTTGTGCGGTCATATACTTTTGTTAGTATGTTTTGAAATCCTCTTTGCCGGGAAAATCACCAAACTTTGCTCGGTAATCTCTATGAGTTAGTCGTGCACTGAATTTGCAATCACTGATTAACTACCAGACAATCTGCCCTCGAAAAACAAAGATATATCTTTACCTATAGTAGTTAGTAGTTCCCAAACAATGCCTGCAGGTAAAAACCGACTAGCCATGACATTTTTCTTGCTGCCACGATTAGTCGGGTACCTAGCTAACTAGCTATTTGATTTATGTTCTTCTCAATTGTTTCCAGTCACTTTTCGCTTTATTGCTTGCGTAACTAGAAAACTCTTTGTTAAGATGATCTCTTATCTCTCTAAAAAATATTATCTTTTAGCCCAATTACTTCGTCGGTTGTCCTCTCGCGGTTTTGCTTTATTGACTTTGAGCTGACGACCCATCCATTCTGCACCATCTAATTCTGTTATGGCTGCATCCTCTTGGGCATCTTCACTCATTTCAACAAATGCGAAACCGCGCATCCGACCGGTCTCGCGATCGGTGGGCAGCACAATTCTCACAACCTCGCCATAATCGGCGAAAACTGCTTTTAAGTCTGCTTCGGTAGCGCGGTAGGAGAGGTTTCCAATGTAAATAGTCATCTGGGTTACGTAATTCTCGACTCAAAGCGATTTAGTTCAGCTGAAAACAGAATTACAAACGATAAATACTCATTTCGTTCGGTCTGGTTTCTGGTCTGATTCATGATGGTAGTAAACGGTAGCAGGTAAGTTAGCCAAGGGGGCTGAAATACTAGCTACTTGACCAACAATCAGGCTGAACTTTCGCGTACGCTCACGATCATAACCGATCTTGGCATTTTTCATAGTATGAGATTTTACAAACACTTTGAAGTTACAATTAGGCTCGCTTATATCTCCATTCCGCCTTATGATTCAGAAACTTTTGTTTAGTTTTTTCGATACTTGTAACCAAAAATCTACCTATTTGTATAGATGCAAAATTTTTACTTTTAGGCATGTCCCACAGAGAAAAATAGATCCATTTTTATTTCTAATTGAACCATTGCTCAAGGTAAAATAAATAAAAAAGTAAAGGTCCGCGGAAAATTTGCAGACCTAGGGAAACAAAAATCTACAATCTAAGTTTTATTCAATAGCTATTGACTGAGGACCGCCTGTTTTACCATTGTGGACTTGGGCAGAGGTGCTAGCAGTACTTATATCACTACTGGAGCCAATCTGTTGTTCTAGCCAACTTTTCACTGGTTCATCTGCAAGGTTGAGTCGAAGTAAACCAGAGAAAAATCCACCTAAAAATGAAACAGGATGCTGAGTGAACTGTTGGAAAATTGGCGTCAGTTCATTGAGGAACATGAATCTTCTCCTAGCAAATAAAACTTCTGATTTGTTTCGTAGACGCGCTACGCGCGGCTTCTCGTAGAGATCCTAACTTTAGGAGCAATTTTTTGAAAAAGTAACAGTCAGAACATCGCTATCAAAACTTGAAATTTACCTATTATGGTGATGATTTAAATCAGAAAAAGCGGTAGCTATATTTTTAGTCCTATCCACCGCTTTAATTACTTTAGTTTATGTACTAAATTCGTGTATTTTCTACAGGGCCCAAGCAGCGATCGCTATCGCAAGCCGCGGGACCCGCGGCTTCTATTTTTTGTAAGCTTTCTAGATCCCTCTTTCGCAAAGCTTCTTGGAAATCAGCTTCTTTTCGCCTGTTCGAGATCTCTTTTTGGAGTTCCAGAAACCTTTCTCGAGTGATGGGTTCGAAAGGCAAACGCGGGAAGCTTTGGTGGTCGTCAAAGCGGGCGAGCAAAGCGCAGCTAGAGTACCCTTCATCCCAAGCGATCGCCTGAAAAATTCTTTCCGCTAAAGCTGGAATCTCAGATTCTCGCAATTCCAGCGTTGCGGAAGTGTTGTGCGCGGTGTAATGTTGCTGGACTTGCAAATAGAAATCGAATTGGGCCAAGACAGAAAAGCGATTGGGATCGACTTCTTCTACTCCAGGAAGATCTGCCCAAGGTACAGCTACAGGAATCTCGACAAGCCACTCGGTTACTCGAGGATCGAAAGGATCCTCCAAAAGCAGGCCCGTGTCATCCTTATCGGATTGGGAAGGCGTTATCGAATAACCATAATCTAAGCAAGCAAGCGCGATCGGATCCTCTTTAGCGAAAGTAATCCTTCGAAGATAATAGATCGCTTTTGGTGGATGCCAGCCGGGTGAAGCATTTGTAAGCAGCGATTTGGTTCCCGCTGGTTGCACGGTAGTACAACGATTGGGTCGCTTCAAACCGTGGCGATCGCAGTAGACCCAAACTGTCTCATGCGCCACTTTCTTCCAGCGCTGAAGATACTCCGCTTCTTTTCGCTTGAATTCTTTTCCTTGTTCGCTTTCAGGCCTTCCTTCTGCCCACCAGTGCAACCAATCGATTCCAAAAGCAGTTACAAAGAAGTCAAATAATCCGGTAAAAGAAACTCCCACAATCGGATCCAGTTCCCGACTTCTTTGGAAGCGGGGCACGAGAAATTTATGATGGAGCAAAGTGGCGGCAGCTAGTGCTCCAGCTTTAAAAGCTTCTTCCTGTTCTTGCCAATTATTAGGATCCAAGCGATTCAAGTGGATCTCGGCAAGATTGCAGTGAAAATTTGAGCCGAGAATCTCTCCGCAAGGATTCAGCCCGTAGCGATTTAAGCGGTGCTCGAGCTCTTCTGCTTCGATTTGAGGCGCAAGCGATCGCAGGTATTCCCGAGCAGCCTCCCTGTTTTCGCTGTAAATTTTGAGAAAAGTTTTCTTATCGGAAATAAGATCGCAATTAGCGCGAGCGATCGCCTCTCCAGCCCATTGAATCGCGCCTTCTCCAGAGAAATATTGCGATCGCACGGATTCCTCAATCTCTTCCAAGCTAGGTTTGTGGTGAAAAACCCGCGTGTGGTTCGCCATTCTCAAAGCATCCCGGTCCGGATCTATCTGCCAAGAGCCGTCTTCAGTTTGCTTCCAAAGATTCTTTTTCGCTTGAGCAAAAAGCAGGTCCTCGCTGGATCCCTGCCGCATTCCAGCGCTCCGGCGGATGTTACCAGCGACAACCGTAAGAGCAGCCTCATCGATGAGCAAGCAAGCTTCTAGCGAAGTAAGCTTCCTTCCTTGCGCTTGATTCAGGATTCTGGCTATTCGGAAGAAGAGATCTGGAAGCTTAATGGGATTTGCTGTCCCTCCAAATCCCTTCAAGGGCTCTCCTGCCGGGCGGATAGAAGAGAGATCGATTTCAATTTTTATTTTGGAAGTTTCAAATTCTTGGGTCGCCAAATCGAGTAGAGTCTGGTAGGCCTGTACCCAGCCCTGCCGGCTATCTCCCACGATTAAGCGAAAAGAATCGCTTCCTTTTCTTTCTAGAAGCGATCGCTCCAAGCGCTCTGGAGCTGGCTTTTCGCCAATTTCGCCTTTTAAATTTATTTCTAATCTCGTAGCGATCGCTGGAAGCTTTTCCAAAAAGCGATTTTCGAGCACGGCTCCAGTGCCGCATCCCTGCATCGCCAGATCCTTTAGCAAGCCGAAAACTTGTAAATCGTCTAATTCCAGCGAGGTGCAGTTATAGGCGCCTGAATAGTTTTCTGGTTTCTCGCTCCAAGGTGTCCCGCCAATCCAAAGCCATCTTCCGCTTGGAAGCGCTTTAATTTCCAAAAAGTTTTTTCTTAAAAGTGCTTCTTCCTCTGGCTGCAGCCGCCCTAAGCGAATCAATCCGTTTAGGGCACGTTCTATCGCTTCTGAAAAGCTTTCTCGGCGATCGCCTTTCTTGCGCGAATAGCTTCTGAAAAAGATTGGGAAAAAGCAGGGAGCAGATTTTTCTAAAATATCTACTTTAGCAGATTTTCGTTCTAGCTCTCGAACCATAACTTAAGTCTTATTCCTTTTGTTTTCAGATTATGACTATACGTCAAGTCGATTTAGGATAAAAGAATTGCCAAATTGAACAATTTAGGCTATTTTCACATGACTGCAACAAAGCTTTATAAATAGGCAAAATTGAAATCAGAAATTTGTATAATAGCAGTTTTAATGGCAAACCTCCAGTTACTTTTCTAAGTACATCTACAGACTGTGATGGTTTGCTTATTATAGTATCTTGGTTAATATTCTGCTTATCTTTCTTTGTTCTTTGTCTAAGCTGGGTGCAGCAAATATTTAGCTGTTGGCATTACTTTTTGTTTTGTTATATATAGCTATTAATTGAATTTTTTAATTGACTTTACCTCGATATAATACTTTCAATTTGGTTTGATTTTCTTCAAGAATTTGAAGTTTAGTGTAATTTTTTCAAATGAAAAATAGATGTTATTATTTGAGAATATAAAAGCAGTTTATTCAATTATTGAGCGAGTAGTTAGTTAAATGCAATTCTTTTTTAATTTCTAATTTTTTAAAAAATAATATTTAATTAAAATTTAAAATAATTAACAACTTAACTTGTGAACGCTCGTGTAATATTAATTTTGAAAAAAATCAGAGATATTTCGGTTGTCTGGAATTGGAGTTATCTGATAAATTAATTAGTTTATATGGCAATCAAAATACTCACTTCTCAGTAAAATCAGAAAATTAAGACATAGTTTGTTGGTTTTTGAAATTAGTCATATACTTGAAAAATAAAAATATTTAGTTCTGAGGATAACTAAGTATTTTTTACTAGAAAACAGAAGTAATCAAATGCGATCGCTAATCAGATGTGATTTCGATCAATACTTCCTATTCAGTTCAGTGAGATCTTTGAAGTTGTGAGGAAAAGAACGGAAACATGTTAATTACAAAAGGGGCAATATGAAAACCAAACTTCTAGCAGTTGTGACCTTAGTAACTCCCTTATTATTCACCACCGCAGTCAAGGCTGAGAATCTGCAGCAAGTACAAAAGCTTTTATCAACTGGAGAATGTCGCGAGTGTGATTTATCGAAGGCTAATCTCAGGGGCGCTCATTTAATTGGTGCTGACTTAAGAGGTGCGAATCTTCAAGGAGCAAATTTGGAAGGTGCGAATATTGAAGGAGCAGATCTTACAGGTGCAAATCTCCAAGGAGCTAATCTCAAGTCAGCTTTTGCAACTAATGTTAATTTTAAAAAAGCCAACCTCAATGGTGTTAATTTTACCAGTGCGTTGATTTTTGACTCTAACGTTTATGGTGCTTCGATGAAAGATCTCACTATCACTAATGCTGAAATATACAATACAGGAATCGGCATTGGTGGTGAGGATGCCAGTATCCCGGATTGGGATCAGCAGGTAGGTACATATCCGCGCAAATAAGTTTGGTTAGTTTTTGAACAAAAAAGTGGCTACACAAATGGGTTTCCTGTTTTCTATCTTCTGCAGGTAGATTTCAGGATGGCTGACTAGACAAGTTGATGGTGTGTTTAAAAACATGTGGTTCTCTCATTTCTAGTCATAAACTTCTAGAAATGTGAGGATATTTTTTTGTTAAAAACCTGATTGGTGAAATAAAATAGTTTGTACGGTACTTTAGACAATCACTCAATAAAGTTCTTGAGATTTTTATTTTGATGGTTAGTAGCTCCAAATTAGCAGCTAAAGCTGCCATTTGGGGTTATGACTGTTCTCGGATTATAATGAATGGCAAATTTTACCATAAAAGAACTTTAAAGTCTAGGAAAGAAGAATACATAAAAAGTTTTATTACTTATTTATATCAATAACAGTTTCTCTATTGAGAATAGCTGCTTAAGATTGCCTAAATATCAGGTAAGATTGGCGTCTAGACTTGTATAAAGTTAAGAAGCAATCTAGATTGCCGGCACGATTTGCGCTTGTGGAAGTGCGATCGCTGCAACATTCTACAGGTAGGGATAGTGGTAAGCTCAGGATTTCAGTTCCACCAAAAATGAACTGTAAATGCTGGTTTAAGTTTGTCCTACTTGTTTTTACCGCTACTTTACTGCCGAGTTAAGAAATCGTAGTTGATGAAGTAGTGGTTAAGGGACAATGATGGTTATAGGCAACTAAAGCCACATTTGTACCCTAGGCTCTGTGTAGAGATGCTTCAACGCATTATCTACTATAGGTCTTGAGGTTGTAATCAGTCCGGATAAGAGTGATTCAGATAATAAAATTATGGGAGCGGACATGCAAGAACCGGAAGTAGTGGAAACCAAGTCTTCAGAGGCAAGAATGGCAGAAATTAACAATCAAACAGGAACCATAACTAAACTCCAACCTAGCGCGAACAATCAAGAGCAATGGCTCAAATATGGAGAGATAGCCTCGAATTTTTTAGCGACACTACCCGAGTATCTGGGAACCTTTTTCAATAAATACAAACAACCCCTGGTATACTTCGGTTTGTTGGTAACAGCGATTATTGCTGTGAAAGTTGTGTTGGCGATTTTAGATGCTTTGAATGATATTCCCCTTGTGGCGCCAACTTTTGAATTGATCGGTATCGGTTACTCTGCGTGGTTTATTTACCGCTATTTACTCAAAGCCTCAACAAGGCAAGAGCTAATCGATGAACTTTCCACCCTCAAATCGCAAGTGGTTGGTAAAGACGCTTAAAGCAAAAGCGATTTTTACAACTGGTATTTAACGAATTACTGCTGGGTGTTACCTTGTATAGAAGTGGTCAAGAAAAATTTTGCTGAGTCTTGACCACTTTGTCATGTTCAGCGTTGTGGAAGTAACGGCTGCATATTTTCAGCAGCAAGCAAATTGCTACCCCTACGTGGGTAGGAAAAATTAAGGGTAGATAGATTTTGGCGATTGTCTTTGGGGAGGGAATTTAGTCGGGACTATTGCTGGGAGACTCCGAGGGAGCGACGCTATTAGGAGGTATCTCCACTGGAGTTTTTTGGTACAAAGGAGACGAAGTTGGAGTTTGGGAGGGGTTAGCAGGAATTGCGGACGGAGTTGCAAATGGCAAAAGCGAGCTAGGCAAATTCCAGCGAGAATGGCTGCGGGAAAGCGACCAAAATAAAACTGCTCCAATACCAACAAAGGCAACTAAAATGGCAATAAACTCATCAAAGCCAAGGGAATTTGTTTGAGGTGACTTGGGTTCGGGAGATGTATCGGTCATAGCAGTTAATGATACCGCTAACTGTTAAAGGCATTTCTTTATAATACTCGCAGCAAACTGGGAATGCTATCTACAGCTTCTAGGGTGCGAATTTTTGCTAAAGCTTGGCGAAAGTCTCCTTCTCGAACATCGTGGGTGACAACAACAATTTCAGCAAGTTCTCCCTGGAAGCCTGTTTGCACAACTGATTCTAAACTAACGCCAAAATTACCAAAGCAAGTACCTAATTTTCCAATTACTCCTGGTTGGTCTTTTGTCAAGAAACGGGCATAAAATCTAGTTACAAGTTCTTCTATGGGTGTGATTTGGCAGTAATCTTGATGCCTACAAATTAATAGGGGATTTAGTGCTGCAGTACTGGTTTGCAGTGTTGCTGCTAAATTCAAGATGTCTGAAGCAACGGCGCTAGCGGTAGCTCCTGCACCAGCACCCGGTCCAAAAAACATTACCTGTCCTACAGGTTCTCCTTCAACTAAGATGGCATTATAAACTCCGTTGATACTGGCTAAAGGATGTGCTTTTGGTACTAAGGTGGGATGAACTCGTATTGAAATTGAAGCAGGAGCAGCTTTTTTAGCAATAGCTAAGAGTTTAATTACGAATCCTAACTTCTCCGCATAGGCAATATCTGTTTTACTAACTTGTCGAATACCCTCACAGTAAACATCTTGCAGCTTGATGCGACCGCCGAAAGCTAGGGAAGCAAGAATTGCTATTTTGTCTGCAGCGTCCAAGCCATCGACATCAGCACTGGGATCGGCTTCAGCGTAACCCAATCGCTGGGCATCGGCTAAAATATCGCTAAAGTCGCTACCTTCGGTTTGCATGCGCGTGAGGATATAGTTTGTTGTACCATTGACAATACCTGTTACGGCGTGAATAGAGTTAACGCTTAGAGACTGCTTGAGCGATTGAATGACGGGTATACCGCCTCCAACAGCGGCTTCTAGCATAACGTAAACACCAGCTTGATTGGCAGCAGTAAAAATTTCTGCTCCAAACCGGGAAATTGCCGCTTTGTTGGCCGTAACTACGTGTTTGCCGTTAGCAATGGCTTTGAGAATCAGCGATCGCGCCGGTTCTAGCCCGCCTATAAGTTCTACAACAATATCTACCTGCGGATCGTTGACAATTGCTTCTAAATCTGTAGTTAAGACGGATGGTGGTAATTTGACCGCACGGGGTTTTGCGAGCGATCGCACTCCCACTCGATATATTTCTAGATTTTGTAATAATGGATGACGTCCGGCACTATTTTGTAGTAGTTGCACCGTACCCGTACCTACTGTACCCAATCCTAATATTCCCAGCTTTACACCCACGAGCTTTCAACCTAATTTCACCAACAATAACAATAATTTTAGGGTGGGGAATACCCACCCTACTAGTGTCATTTGTCTTTAGTTTTTATCGTTTCGACCAATAACTAACGACTCACGACTATTTAGTATGTTTCTACATGCCAGCGACCAGCTTTTTTGAGCTCTTTTTGGTACTCACTCCAATTGACACCTTCTTTAGTTGCTACTGCTGATAAAGCTGCGTCAATACCATCTTCCATACCGCGCAAACCGCAGATATAAGTATGGGTTTTTTCATTTTTAATTAAATTCCACAACTCCTCTGCGTGTTCTGCCACACGGTCTTGAATATACATTCTGCCGCCTTGGGGATTCTTCTGTTCACGGCTAATGGCATAGGTAAGGCGGAAGTTATCGGGATATTTCGCTTGGATTTCTTCTAGTTCTTCCTTGTACAGTATGTTTGGAGTTGTGGGAATACCAAATATCAACCAAGCAAAACCTCGAAATTGATAGTCTGGATTAATAGCTCTTTCTTCTTCCTTAAACATCCGCAAAAGATAAGCTCGCATCGGAGCTATACCCGTTCCCGTTGCCATCATAATTATGTTGGCATCTTCCTCCGGCGGTAACAACATTTCCTTACCCACGGGACCGGTAATTTTCACTTCATCTCCAGGCTGCAGGTGACACAGGTAGGTTGAACACACACCGTATACTGTTTCACCTGTTTCGGGATGCTTGTACTCCAATTGACGAACACACAGCGATACGGTCTTATCGTCCAGATCATCACCGTGACGAGTGGAAGCGATTGAGTACAGTCTCAGTTTTTCCGGTTTGCCATTTTTATCTACCCCTGGAGGTATAATACCGATACTTTGACCCTCCACGTAGCGTAAATTACCACCAGTCAGGTCAAATTTAATGTGCTGAACGATTCCAATCCCGCCTTCTTTTACTAATGGTTCATTAGATATACATTTACCGATGAACGGTGCATTGGGGCGGTAAAGGTTTACGGGAACCTCTTGAGCTTTGGCTTTTGCTTGAGTCATGGTGTTGCCTTTCGGATCCTTTTTCTTGGACTGTGGCTCGGTTGGTGATTCGGCAAGGCCTTTTACTTCAGTCTTGTTGCCAGGATTTACAAGTGTGGCATTACCATTTCCTTCTTGAGCAGGCTCTTTAGCAACCGCAGTCGGGCTTGCTGCTGAGCTATTAGCAACCCCAGATATGGCTTTACCGTTTACCTGCTGTAGCCTCCCTAATGGTTGTATGCTAACAATTCTGCCGCCCAGGCGAGTGATGCGTCGCATTTCCTGATTCATGCGGTTGTAAGGCACTCTGATGAACACGCTGCCACTATTACGAATTTGGTAGTTTGTTTGTTCCGTTTCTTCGTTTTGACGCAAACCCACCACTTCGTACACGAAAATACGGCTACCTGATTCTGTGTTGGCAGCTCCTTCAACAGCACCTTTATAGTACATTAGTTCTACCACTCCGATCTTTAACTTAACCGTTTCTTAAAAAATGATTCCCACCGTATGTCAGATTTAGTTTACCGGAATTTCGGTCATAAATGGCAGACATCTGGGGAAACTGGGGTGACCCATGCACTCGCCAAAGACATCAAGGTATGGAAAAAGCCACACCTGTTGTTCACCTTCTAAGGTAAAGGATATGCTCTTTGGAGAATGTTAATAATGAGTCAATTTAATTTCTTTTTTTGCAACTTAGCATCTCTAGAGGCGAGATGGCTGGGGGGAGACTTTTCAACTCTAGATCCGAAAGGCTGCTTTTGTTTTTTAACCTTTCCTCAAACTCTGAACCAGAGCTAGTAATTCTCTCTTTTGAGAAGTAATTTGGCACACAAGTTTCTACTGGAATGCTTTCAAACCGCTCTTTGATCCTAGTTAGGAGGATGCAAGTAACTAGGTCGAGCTAGGTCAAAAATATTCTCCTAGAAAGATGGTATTAAGTAACTATTATTAAGTTTACTTGAGGCGAACAATCTGTCAACCTATATTAGTGAATTATTAACATGGTGAAATTTCCGATTTCTGGAAATAAAATGACAATTAACTGCCCGAGCTATTGTTTACATTTACTTCTGGGGATAGAAGATAATTAAATTTTCCTGGTTGTAAATGGAAAAAAGAAATTTTCCCAAAGCAAGATTTCATGTTATGGACTTGAGATAGTGAATTTGAAGAGTGCGAATAATATATTAAGAATGCTAGTTATCTGCTAGCAGCTAGCTTCCTATCAAAGCCATGCGATCGCGCTTATATTTGCTGTTAACAGCCCGTGCTGTAGATTCCAAAACTTATCATCTTCCCAGCAACAAACCTTGTTTAGAGTACTTCCTTCTGTTAAAATCCAATATATCACTAGGACTAAATACTTACCAGCAACGATTTCAGACAAAACTCAGGCGGGTAACAAGCAATGATTTTATTGTTTACCCTGGGGGTGTCTTATAGCGCTGCTGATTGGCAATAACGCAGGATAAACCAAAGGGGTAAACTCCTGGCTTCATATCTTCAGAAAATGTGAAAAATTATTGATAGACTCATCTTTAGTAAAATAGAGGAGATTTATGACTGATAAGCCGGAACGCGTGGTATTGATTGGAGTGGCCGGAGACTCCGGATGTGGTAAATCTACGTTTTTGCGCCGTCTGAAAGATTTATTTGGAGAAGAATTGATGACAGTCATCTGTTTGGATGACTATCATTGTTTGGACAGAAAACAGCGCAGGGAGACAGGGATAACCGCTCTAGATCCGAGAGCAAATAATTTTGACCTGATGTACGAGCAAATTAAAGCGCTCAAAGAAGGTCAGTCTATAATGAAGCCGATTTACAACCACGAAACCGGCACAATAGATCCCCCTGAGTTGGTAGAACCGAATCACATTGTAGTTATTGAAGGGCTACATCCTTTATACGACGAACGCGTGCGAGCGCTAGTTGATTTTAGTGTTTATTTTGACATTAGCGACGAGGTGAAAATTGCCTGGAAAATTCAACGAGACATGACAGAACGCGGTCACCGCTATGAAGATGTTTTAGCCCAGATTAATTCTCGCAAACCTGATTTTCAAAAATACATAGAGCCTCAAAGAGAATTTGCGGATATCGTTCTCCAGGTATTACCCACCAATTTGATCAAAGATGACAAGGAGCGCAAAGTGCTGCGGGTGCGGATGCTGCAGCGCGAGGGTAAGGAAGGCTTTGAACCAGTTTATTTGTTTGATGAAGGTTCAACTATCTATTGGACTCCTTGCGGTCGCAAGCTGACTTGCCCCTATCCTGGCATACAATTTTACTATGGTTCAGACGTATACTACGGTCGTTACGTGTCGGTGTTAGAAGTAGACGGTCAGTTCGACAATTTAGAAGAAGTTATTTACATTGAGACCCACCTGAGCAACACATCTACTAAATACAAGGGCGAGCTGACTCACTTGCTACTTCAACATCGGGACTATCCCGGTTCCAATAATGGAACTGGTTTGTTCCAAGTACTGACAGGATTGAAGATGCGGGCTATCTACGAGCATTTGATAGCAAAGGAAGGGAAAATACCGACGCCGGTTTAAAGATTAAACATTTGTGTCAAATGCCCTGGGGACGCTGTGGCGTCCTTCTTTTTTATATGTGTGGAGTAAAGACTGCGAGTTTAGAAAATATTGGTATGATCGCAGATTAAAGTAGCTGATTTAAATGTCAAGATGAAGTCAGCTATATCACCTTTTGTAGGAGGAATAAAAATTGTCCAGACGTTATTTGTTTACCTCCGAGTCAGTGACAGAAGGCCATCCAGACAAAATCTGCGATCAGATTTCTGATGCAATTTTAGATGCCTTGCTCACTCAAGATCCCAGCAGCCGAGTCGCGGCTGAGGTTGTTGTTAATACTGGCTTGGTGTTAATTACTGGAGAAATCACCACCAAAGCTCATGTGAACTACGTAAATATCGCCCGTCAAAAAATTGCTGAGATTGGCTATACCGATGCTGTTAACGGCTTTTCTGCTAATAGTTGCTCGGTCTTAGTAGCCCTGGACGAACAATCACCTGACATAGCTCAAGGTGTCAACGTTGCTCAAGAAGCGCGCCAGGATAGCGATGAACTTTTTGACAAGATTGGTGCGGGCGACCAGGGGATCATGTTTGGGTTTGCTTGTAACGAAACGCCAGAGTTAATGCCCTTGCCTATTAGTCTGGCTCACCGTATTGCTCGGCGACTTGCAGCAGTTCGCAAAACTGGCGATCTCTCGTACTTGCGTCCTGATGGGAAAACTCAGGTCAGCGTTATTTACGAAAACGGACGTCCTGTAGGCGTCGATACAATCTTGATCTCGACTCAGCATACACCAACAATTGGTGATATTGTTGACGAGGCTGCGGTGCAAGCCAAAATTAAAGAAGATTTATGGTCAGCAGTGGTTCTACCTGTATTTGGGGATTTAAGCATTCAGCCGGACAAAAATACCCGCTTTTTAGTCAATCCCACTGGTAAATTTGTCATTGGCGGACCCCAAGGAGATTCTGGTCTAACAGGGCGGAAGATTATTGTCGATACCTACGGTGGTTATTCCAGACATGGTGGTGGAGCCTTTTCTGGCAAAGATCCTACGAAAGTAGATCGCAGTGCTGCCTATGCTTGTAGATATGCGGCAAAAAACATTGTTGCTGCAGGGTTAGCACAAAAGTGTGAAGTGCAGTTGAGTTATGCTATCGGCGTAGCCAGACCGGTGAGCATTATGGTGGATACCTTTGGTACCAGTGTAGTTGACGAGCAACTGTTGCTGGAATTAATTCAACAGCATTTTGAATTGCGTCCGGCAGGAATAATTCATGCGTTTAATTTGCGTAATTTGCCAAGTGAGAGGGGCGGACGTTTTTATCAGGACGTCGCTGCTTACGGTCACTTTGGTCGCAGCGATTTGGACTTACCTTGGGAGCGTACTGATAAAGCAGAACTGTTGAAACAGGCGCTAAGCAAGCAGTTATCAACAGCGATCGCCTAATTTTCTCCATTCCCAGGCAAAAGTGTTTGGCAAGTCCTCTGCTCCGTAAGGATACGGAGGGCTTTACTATTTTTGGGTCAAGTTATTTGACGTTCACCTCCTGATGGAGTTGGTTCGTCAAAAATTTACATACATAAAAAATACTTAAATATAAATCGGTCAAGCCAGCTATCCAGAGAATGAGAAGTTGCTCTTGTTATAAAAATAATGTAGATGGTTATTTTGGCGGGAGAGCAAAGAGATTTGAGTGACACAAACTCAAAAGCCAACCGCTTGCTGTGGACAGCAGTTCAGAAACTACAAAAGTGTCAGTCGATCAGCCTTCTACCGACGAACTCCCGACTATAGAATTTCCCTCGCGAGGGAAACTCAAAGCTAGTTCTTGGCGCATCCATCAAAAGATAGGTTATGGTTATTTTCTGGCTATTGGAATTGGCTGTTTTGGTTCCCTTGCGGGATTGATAGTCGCAAACTACTATCGGGCGCGAGAAATCAGACAATTTAACCATGCCCATTTTCAAACCCAAATGTTGACTGCATATAAAGACGCAATTATTGGAGCCCAATTAAATAGTGCCTATTTGCCAGCTTTGGTAGAAGATCCACAAAGGCTAGCGGCAAAAAAAGCTGAATTTTTGAAACATATTCACGAAATCAACAAACTTCAAGTTTTGATAACCAAATTTTTAGATAGCAAGCCAAAAAGGTTAGCAGCAACAGAAGCTACCCTGCAAACGTTACTAAGAAATTACGCAACTGTTTTAGATGCCTACGTCCAGGAAATCAACGCTGTTTTAGAACCTATCCAAACCCAGCAACCGCGGTCTTCTGCACGACTGCAGGCGGTCAAAAGTCAATTGCTAGCGGTAATTGGTGGTGAAAAAGTAACGCGTTTGGAGGAACTATCCAAGCAATTGATAAATATCCTACAAAGTGCTCAGCAACAAGAGCAGTCCATGAGCGCAGGTGTGGAACAGGCAAAAGGAATTGAGAGATTAATAATCATAGCCAGCATGTTGCTGTCGGTGGGAGTTGCAGCAGTTGTTGCTTGGCGAACTTCTCGGGCGATCGCCGAACCTGTGATTACTGTGACTCAAGTTGCAGAGCAGGTGGCGCAGAAATCGAATTTTGATTTACGAGCGCCCATTACTACAGAAGATGAAATTGGTTTGCTCGCAAAATCTCTCAATCGCCTGATCGAGCAAGTATCCAAACACACTAAAGAACTCGAACAAGCTAAGGAATTAGCAGAAGCTGCTAGTAAGGCAAAAAGTCAGTTTTTAGCGAATATAAGTCACGAATTGCGTACTCCTTTGAATGCAATTATTGGCTTGAGCCAGCTGCTCAAAGATGATGCTGTCGATCTCGGTTTACCAGAAGATTTTCTCAACGACCTCGATTCTATTAACTTAGCTGGTAAACATCTTCTGGCGCTGATTAACGACATTCTTGATTTGTCGAAAATTGAAGCGGGGAAAATGACTTTTTATTCCGAAACCTTCGACTTGATGAATTTAATTAATAACGTTGTCGCTACAGTTAAGCCGTTGGTGGAGAAAAATGACAATATTTTGGAAATTGACTGCGAACAGGAATTGGGTATAATGCACACCGACCAGACTAAACTGCGACAGGTGCTGTACAACCTGCTCAGCAACGCTGCCAAATTTACTACTAACGGTAAGATCCAGCTCAAAATCAAGCGAGAAAAAGTCTGCTCAAAAGATGGAGAAACTGCTGAAAACATCATTTTTATTGTCAGCGATACGGGAATTGGAATGTCTCAAAAGCAGCAGGAGCAGTTATTTCAACCTTTTACCCAGGGAGATGCATCCACAACCAAAAAATACGGCGGTACCGGCTTAGGATTAGCCATTAGCCGGCACTTTTGCCATATGATGGGGGGAGAGATTTTTATGACCAGCCAAGAAGGCGTGGGGTCTACTTTTACCGTGCGCTTACCTCTGATTGTTAAAGATTGAATAAGGTGTTCTAGGCGAAAATGCCGCTAAAAAAGTCAATAGTTTCCTTTAACGCCTGAATAAAAGCATCTATTTCCTCGTGGGTATTATAAAAAGATAGACTAGCCCGTGCGGTAGCAGCAGCGTTTAGGTATCTATGTAGTGGTTGCGTACAGTGGTGTCCGGAACGAATGGCGATACCTTCTTGATCTAGAAGTGTTGATAAGTCGTTAGCATGGACTTGGGTAACGGTAAATGCAACTAGAGCAGCTCTTCCTTCACCTTTGGCATTGGGTTTAGGTCCGTAAATTTTAATTTGCGGTATTTTTTCCAGCTGTTGGAACAAATAGGCGGTTAATTGTGCTTCACAAGCATGGATTTTATCCATACCAATGCTGGTGAGATAATCTACTGCTGCGCCCAAAGCGATCGCCTCTGCGACCGCGGGTGTACCGGCTTCAAATTTGTGTGGTAAATCTGCGTAGGTCGAATAATCTAAAAATACCTCCGCAATCATTTCTCCTCCGCCCAAAAAAGGTGGCATGGCTTGCAGCAGTTCTAACTTACCATACAAAAAGCCAATCCCGGTTGGGGCATACATTTTATGACCCGATGCTACTAACCAATCGCAGTTAATTTGTTGCACGTCTACAGGTATGTGAGGTACGCTTTGGCAGGCATCAATTAATACTTTTGCTCCCCACTGATGGGCAAGGTTGCAAATTTCCGATACAGGATTGATACAACCTAAAGTGTTGGAAATATGCACTACCGAAACTAATTTTGTTTTTGGGGAAAGCAGGTTTTGAAATTGTTGCAAGTCAAAAGTTTCTTGTGGTGTTAGCTCCACATACTTTAGTGTTGCACCCGTTTTGGCTGCCACAAATTGCCAAGGAACGATATTGCTGTGGTGTTCCATTACCGACAATATAATTTCGTCTCCCGGCTGCAAATTGTTCATACCCCAGCTATAAGCTACTAAATTAATAGCTTCTGTGGCATTGCGGGTGAAAATAATTTCTTGGCGGGATTTAGCATTAACAAATTGCGCTACTTTGTCTCTTGCTTTTTCGTAAGCGTCGGTAGCTTTGGCACTGAGCGTATGTACGCCACGGTGTACGTTGGCATTGTACTGCTGGTAGTAATCCTGCAGTGTGTTTAGTACCGATAAAGGTTTTTGGGATGTAGCAGCATTGTCGAAATAAATTAAGGGTTTGCCGTTGACTTGCTGGTGTAGGATGGGGAAGTCAGAGCGGACTTTTTGTGCAAGGGTTCTTTCTGGGGTAAAGGTCATTTTTGGTTAACTATCTGTCCTGAGACTGTTGACAAATTGTGCGAGTTTTTGCCGCTCGCTATCCAGGGGAATTTGGTTGATAATTTCAGCAGCAAAGGCGCTAATTAGTAAACTGCGGGCATTTTTTTCGTTAATGCCACGACTTTGCAAATAAAAAATGGCATCATCTTCTAATTGACTAACAGTGGCACCGTGGGAGCATTTGACGTTATCTGCGGTAATTTCTAATTGGGGTTTGGTATCTACTCTCGCTTTTGATGATAGTAGTAAATTGCGATTGAGTTGGGATGCGTCTGTGAGGAAAGCGGATTTGGGAACAAAAATTTTGCCGTTGAAGACAGCATGGGCGCGATCGCTGACTATTGTTTTGTGTATTTGTCGCCCAATACCTCCAGGACAGTTGAAGGCAATGGCGCTGTGAGTATCTGCTAGTTGTTTACCAGTAATAATTGTCAATCCGTTGAGGATGGTTTCTGTTTGGGCGCCGGTTTGTAAGATTTCTAAATTGTGTCGCGACAATTTTGCACCCAAAGAAATGGCGTTACAGGTATAGCGACTGTAACGTGCTTGCGTCACAGCAGTTTTGCCAATATGAAAAGCTTCTGCACTATCCCATTGCAAGCGTGTGTGAATAACTTTCGCATTTTCCTCCACAAAAATTTCCGTCACCCCGTTAGTAAAGTAAACTTCCTCCTCGGCGCTTTTGGTTTCTTTGTAGTTTTTATACTCTTCTATTACAGTCACTTGTGCTGCAGTTTCTGCTATTACCAAGCAACGCGGCAGAGAAATTATTGGTACATCTCCTGTACTAAGAAACACTACGTGTAGGGGAGTTTCTACTACAGCGTTTTCAGGTACCCAAATTACTGCTACATCATTTATTCCAGCAGTGTTAAGGGCTGTAAAAACTTCTTGTGCTCCTTCGGATTGGGCTAAATATTTTTGCAGGCGCTGGCTGCGGTCCGCAGGTAAGTTAGCTAAATTACTAACTACTACCTCCTTTGGTAAGGAAGCGATCGCCGAAGAAGTACCATAGGTAATTGTTGATAGCTCTGGCGCAAAAACACCGTTAACAAAAACCAAACGCGAGTTAGCAGTTTCTGGCCAAAACTCTGGTTTGAGAGAAGAGGTATCGTAGTACTTTTGTACGTTAAATTTCACCTGCCGCAGAGGTGAGAGATCGGTAAAGCGCCATTCTTCGTCGCGGGTGGTGGGAAGAGCAAGCTGGCGCGCCCTATCAAGAGCGCGATCGCGCAGTGATTGCAACCAACCTTCTGTTTTAACGGTGCTAAGTGTATCTAACAGTTCGTTAAGATAAGCATCTGGTTGTGGCAAGGTAGTTGCCAAGTTTAGTTCTGTTGAGTTAGGTACGGGACTGGGAGAAACAGAAATTGTCATTATACACCCACCTCAGTTGCAGCTTCTTCTAACAACCAGTCGTAGCCGCGTTCTTCTAACTGTTTTGCTAAATCTTTACCGCCAGAGCTGATAATTTTTCCATTTGCCATCACATGGACAAAATCAGGCTCGATATAGTTGAGCAGGCGCTGGTAATGGGTAATCAAGATGGTAGCATTGTATGGGCTTGCTAATTGGTTAACACCGTTAGCCACGATCTTCAAGGCATCGATATCCAATCCTGAATCTGTTTCGTCGAGAATTGCCAACTTCGGTTCCAAAAGAGCCATTTGCAAAATTTCATTGCGTTTTTTCTCGCCACCGGAAAAGCCTTCGTTGACGCTGCGATTGAGGAAAGCAGGATCCATTTTTACCAGTTCTAATTTTTGTTCTACCAATTCATCAAAATCAAAGGCATCCAATTCCTCTAAACCCTGTGCTTGGCGGCGAGAATTGTAAGCGACGCGCAAAAAATCTAAATTGCTGACACCAGGAATTTCTAAAGGATACTGAAATGCCAAAAAGACACCAGCTGTTGCTCGTTCTTCTGGTTCCATTTCCAGCAGATTTTGTCCTTGGAAGATAACTTCTCCGCCAGTTACCTGGTACGCTGGATGTCCTGCCAGTATCTTGGCAAAGGTACTTTTACCAGAGCCATTTGGTCCCATAATGGCATGGATTTCTCCCGAGCGTACCTGCAGGTTTACGCCTTTGAGAATTGGCTTGCCATCAACTTCTGCTGTCAAGTCTCGGACTGACAGTATAACTTCACTATTGTCAACGATCATGTTCTGTCTTGATGTACTTTGTGTTTTGCTGGCCATTTTTTGATGCTGCAAGGGTGCTTTGGTGGTATTTGCGCCATCGCCCAAAGCCATTACCCAACAGTTCCTTCCAACTTCAAACTCAATAATTTGTCAGCTTCTACAGCAAATTCCATAGGCAAGTGATTAAACACGTCTTTGCAGAAACCGCTAATCATTAACTTGACTGCATCTTCTGCGGAAATACCCCGCGCTTGCAGGTAAAAGAGTTGATCTTCTCCTATTTTGGAAGTGGAAGCTTCGTGTTCTACTCGAGCAGTATGATTTTGGACTTGAATGTAGGGAAAAGTATTGGCACGGGCGTTATCTCCGATGAGCATCGAGTCACAAACTGAATAATTCCGAGCTTTTTCAGCTTTGGGGCCAATTTTTACCAAGCCTCGATAGCTGTTGCTGGATTTTCCTGCAGAAATTCCTTTGGAAATAATGGTGCTGCGGGTATTTTTACCGATGTGAATCATTTTTGTGCCCGTGTCGGCTTGCTGCATGTTATTTGTCAGGGCCACAGAGTAAAACTCTCCGACAGAATTGTCGCCCACAAGCACGCAACTAGGATACTTCCAAGTGATCGCAGAGCCAGTTTCTACTTGGGTCCAGGAAATTTTCGAATTTACGCCTTGGCATAAACCACGTTTGGTAACGAAGTTGTAGATACCGCCTTTACCGTTTTCATCTCCAGCATACCAGTTTTGTACGGTGGAGTATTTAATTTCAGCGTTATCAAGGGCAATAAGTTCTACAACCGCAGCATGCAGCTGGTTGCTGTCGTACATAGGTGCGGTGCAGCCTTCTAGGTAAGAAACGTAGCTGTCTTGGTCGGCTATAATTAATGTTCGTTCGAATTGTCCTGTCTCGCCGTTGTTGATGCGGAAGTAGGTGGACAATTCCATGGGACATTTTACGCCTTTGGGAACGTAGACGAAAGAACCATCACTAAATACCGCAGAGTTTAAGGCCGCAAAGTAGTTATCTGCGATGGGAACTACGCTACCCAAATACTTCTTCACCAGTTCTGGGTGCTCTTGCAAAGCTTCAGAAATAGAGCAGAAAATTACTCCTTCTTTGGCTAGTTTTTCCTTAAAAGTAGTAGCAATGGAAACACTGTCGAAAATGGCATCTACGGCTACATTGGCTAGCCGTTTTTGCTCTGATAGGGGAATGCCTAATTTCTCAAAGGTTTCCAGTAGCTTTGGATCTACTTCTTCTAAGCTTTGCTTTTTAGCTTTTTGCTTTGGTGCTGAGTAGTAAATGATATTTTGATAATTAATTGCTGGATATTTGACACTAGACCAATTCGGCTCTGTCATTTTTTGCCACTGACGATAGGCGCGGAGGCGAAATTCCAGCATAAACTCCGGTTCGTTTTTTTTGGCGGAGATTAGGCGGATAATATCCTCGTTGAGTCCGCGGGGAATAGTTTCCACCTCGATATTGGTGACGAAGCCGTATTTGTAGGGCTGGTTGACTAAAGTTTTGACAGTGGCACTCATCGCTTTCAGTCTCTTGTGTTCGCAAAATCAATCTCTTTAAGGATTGGTAGATGGGTTATTGCCTAGCAATTACCATCTGGTGTTACCAAGTGGTCACACGCCTGTTAAAATAGGGATGAACTACTAAAACAACATAACTGTTGTTTAACACATTTTCATTTTAAGCTAGATTAACAACAATATTGTTGTCAAAGTGAAATTTTCTCATGAAATTTTGGGACGATGATGGCGACTACCCAGCAGTCCTCCACTAAGCAAGATATACTGCAATATCTGCTCAAGCACGTTCAAGCCACGGCTGTGGAGCTTGCTACGGCCTTAGAGATTAGCCCTCAAGCAATTCGCCGTCATCTCAAGGACCTGGAAGCAGAGCAGTTGATTGTCTACTCATCGGTGCAAGCAGGAATGGGGCGGCCGCAGCACGTTTATAAATTAAGCAGTAAGGGAAGCGATCGCTTGCGTCGAGAATTTGGCGATAGTTACGGTGAATTTGCCGTTTCTTTGCTGGACGTTTTGGCAGAAACAGTAGGACGGGAGCAAGTAAGTACGATTCTCAAAAAACAATGGCAGCGTAAGGCTTTAGAATACCGAGAACGCTTGGGTAATGGTTCTTTACAAGAGCGTTTGGCTACCTTGGTCAAACTCAGACAAGCGGAAGGCTACATGGCAGAATGCCATCCTCTCAATTCTTCTGATGATGGCGATCGCTTTATCATCACCGAACATAACTGTGCTATTTCTAACGTTGCTGAGTCTTTTCCTAGCGTTTGCGGTCATGAACTAGAAATGTTTGCTACCATCCTGCCTGATTGCACCGTAGAACGTACCCACTGGATTATCAACGGCGAACATCGCTGCGGCTATTTAGTACAGGCAAGAAAAACAACGGTAAAGGAAAAGGAATAAAAATTACTCTTTTACTCAGAAACTGTGTTACGGATAAGAAAGTAGGTTTTACAAATCGGCAGTGATTTTTATTTCAGTAGCAAGCTTATAATCCGGTTTATGAATTTTCAGCCCCAGCAACCGTCAGAGCAATTTTTGACTTTGGAAGAATCGGCAAAAGTAGATGCAGCTTTACTTTCTTCTTCGGAAAAATTTTTAACGCGATTGACTATTTCGTCACTGAAATTACTGAAGCATATCGCTCAAGAATATGGTGTGGCTGTAGAAGATTTAACCTCGGAACAGGTGATTTCTTGGTTTGAGAAAGATGGTAAGATTAGGCGCGAACAAGGCTCGCAAGCTGCCTACTTGAAATGGTAGGGAATCTATCCTCCATCTATCGCATCGCTGGAGTGGAGCTTTACGATTGAAGTAGTACTTGAAATAGCAGGCGATCGCTTTGATGGATGCTTCATGTAGTGCTCTATTTGAGTGGAATTGAGTGGAACTTTTAATTCACGCACTACTGGGCGATAAATCGCCGACTAAGAAAAATCTTGGGTGATGGGAATATCGTCCATTGACCAATAGCAAGATTAAAATCAAGATGAAGAAAGATTAAGGGCGCTGTGGGACATGAAACGTATCGTCTTGATAGCAGGGTTTGAATCTTTCAACGCCGACTTGTATCGAAAAGCGGCCGAGCTGGCGATTGCTAAGTGTCCAGAGCTAGATATTCGTGTCTTCAGCGATCGTGATATCAATAACAAGCGTGCGGAAGTAGAAGCGGCTCTGAAGGAAGCAGATGTATTTTTTGGCAGTTTAATATTTGATTATGACCAGGTATTGTGGTTGAGCGATCGCCTTAGCAATATTCCTATCCGCCTGATATTCGAATCAGCCTTGGAATTGATTGCGTTCACGAAATTGGGCGCCTTTAGCATGGGCGACAAACCCAAAGGCATACCCAAACCGGTGAAATTTATTTTAGATAAATTTAGCCAGGGACGAGAAGAAGACAGATTAGCAGGT
This sequence comes from cyanobacterium PCC 7702, assembly GCA_000332255.1. Lineage (GTDB taxonomy): Bacteria > Cyanobacteriota > Cyanobacteriia > Cyanobacteriales > Nostocaceae > Chlorogloeopsis. The sequence continues at coordinate 3,152,433 of KB235926.1, forward strand.
TATATCAGCTTTTTAAAGATCGGACCGAAACTATTAAAATTTGTGCCAGTGCAAAAAGTCCAAGACTTGCGCAACTGGTTAATAATCTATAGCTATTGGAACGCGGGCGGCTTAGAAAACGTTGCAGCATTATTCTGGACATTGGCAAAAAACTACCTGGGGTTAAAAGTTGGCGAGATTCCTCCACCGGTGGAAATTCCCAACATGGGACTGCTTCATCCCGACTATCAAGGATATTTTGAATCGCCGCAAAAGTATTTACAGTGGTATCGACATCAAAAAACACAGAAAAAGCATGGCAGTGTTGCAGTGGGAGAAATTTCCGAGCTGCCAGTAGTTGGAATTCTTCTTTACCGCAAACACGTTATCACCAAACAACCCTACATCCATCAATTAATTCGTTATTTCGAGCAAGCAGACTTAATTCCGTTACCTATTTTTATCAATGGCGTGGAAGCACACGTTGCTGTTCGTGATTGGATGACCACTGACTATGAAATTCAGCAGCGCCAGCAGGGTAAGGTGGAAATTACTTCTGTTGCGTTAGCGAAGCTTAACGTAGTTAACGAAGCGGTGAAGGTGGATGCGATCGTCTCGACAATTGGTTTTCCTTTAGTAGGCGGTCCTGCTGGTTCCATGGAAGCGGGAAGGCAAATCGAGGTAGCAAAACGCATCTTGATGGCTAAGAATGTTCCGTACATAGTGGCTGCACCACTTTTAATTCAGGATATTTATTCTTGGACACGCCAAGGCATTGGTGGTTTGCAAAGTGTAATTTTATATGCATTACCGGAATTGGACGGAGCGATCGACATTATTCCCCTGGGTGGTTTGGTGGGAGAAAACATCTATCTAGTTCCAGAACGGGTACAACGTTTAATTGGTAGGGTAAAAGCCTGGATTAATTTGCGGCGAAAACCTGTAAGCGAAAGAAAAATAGCTATTATTCTCTATGGCTTTCCTCCTGGTTACGGCGCATTAGGAACAGCTGCCTTGTTAAACGTACCGCGCAGTTTGCTAAAATTTCTACAGGCGCTAAAGGACCAGGGTTACACTGTTGGCGATTTACCTGCAGACGGTGAAGAGTTAATTCGAGCAGTGAAGCAGGCGGATGAAGTATCTGACTGCCTGGCGAATGAAACTTTCTCTACACCCACAGTCAATGTCCGCACTCTGGAAAAATGGCTGGGATATCTCCACACCTGGCGAATTGAAAAACAATGGCAATCTCTCACGGGTACGGGTATAAAAACCTGTGGTGACGAATTTCACATCGGTGGGGTGCAGCTGGGGAATATTTGGATAGGCGTACAACCACCTTTGGGAATACAAGGCGACCCGATGCGGCTAATGTTTGAAAGAGATCTAACGCCTCATCCCCAGTACGCTGCTTTCTACAAATGGTTGCAAAATGAATTTCAAGCTGATGCTGTAGTTCACTTTGGCATGCACGGTACAGTAGAATGGTTGCCTGGTTCGCCTTTAGGAAACACGGGTTATTCTTGGCCTGACATTCTTTTAGGCAATTTGCCAAATTTATATATTTACGCCGCCAACAATCCTTCAGAATCGATTTTGGCCAAGCGTCGCGGTTATGCAGTGTTAATTTCCCACAACGTTCCACCTTACGGGCGTGCAGGTCTATATAAAGAATTGATGGCGCTGCGGGATTTAATCTCAGAGTATCGAGAAAATCCAGAGAAAAATTATGCCTTAAAAGAAGCTATTTGCAAAAAAATTGTCGACACTGGTTTAGATGCAGATTGTCTGTTTGAGGATGCTAAACGCCTGGGAATTGCCTTTACTCCAGAAAATATCAGGATGTTTAGCCAGCATGCTTTTAATGCTTATCTTGTCAAGTTGTACGAGTATCTGCAAGTTCTAGAAAATCGCCTGTTTTCTTGTGGATTGCATACTTTGGGGGAAGCGCCTTCTGAGGAGGAGATAGCGGCGTATTTGGAAGCTTATTTTGGCAACGAGCCGCAAATCCAAGGGGTAGAACGGGAAGAACAAGCTCAACAAATTCGCCTGAGTTTAATGCAGACAACAGATGAATTAACAAATCTGCTGCGAGGTTTGAACGGGGAGTATATTCCGCCTGCACCTGGTGGGGATTTGTTGCGCGATGGTCCTGGCGTGTTACCTACAGGTAGGAACATTCACGCTTTAGATCCCTACAGAATGCCTTCTGCGGGAGCTTACGAGCGAGGGCGGGAAATAGGTAAAAAAATTATTTCCCAGCACCTACAGGAACACGGTAAATATCCAGAAACTGTGGCGGTGATGTTATGGGGACTGGATGCCATTAAAACCAAGGGGGAGTCCATTGGTATTATCTTGGAGTTAGTTGGTGCTGAACCGGTAAAAGAGGGTACGGGGCGGATTGTTCGTTACCAATTAAAACCTTTAGCAGAAGTGGGACATCCCCGTATTGATGTGTTGGCGAATTTGTCGGGGATTTTCCGCGATAGTTTTGCCAATGTGATTGAGTTGTTGGATGATTTATTTCAACGGGCAGCGCAACTAGAGGAACCGGAAGATCAAAATTACATCAGAAAGCATGCTTTAGCTTTGCAAGCCCAAGGAGTGGAAAATGCTTCTGCGAGATTGTTTTCTAACCCTGCGGGTGATTTTGGTTCTCTGGTAAACGATCGCGTTATTGACGGTAACTGGGAATCTGGTGACGAGCTGGGGGATACTTGGCTAAGTCGCAATTTGTTTAGTTACGGTAGACAAGACCGGGGACAAGCCAGACCAGAGGTGTTAAGGACTTTATTAAAGGGGTGCGATCGCATTGTCCAAGAAATCGACTCGGTGGAATACGGTCTAACTGATATTCAAGAATACTACGCCAATACTGGCGCTTTGAAAAAAGCAGCAGAAAAAATCGGTGCTAAAAAAGTCACTGCTAGTTTTGTGGAAAGTTTCTCGAAGGATACCACACCTCACAACTTAGAGGATTTGCTGAGAATCGAGTATCGCACTAAGTTGCTGAACCCCAAATGGGCTAAAGCTATGGCAAATCAAGGTTCTGGTGGAGCCTTCGAAATTTCCCAGCGCCTGACAGCGTTGATCGGTTGGGGCGGTACTGCAAATTTTACTGATAATTGGGTATACGATCAAGCAGCAGATACTTACGCTCTAGACCCGGAAATGGCCCAGAAGTTACGTCAGGCAAATCCTGAAGCTTTCCGAAACATTGTTGGCAGAATGTTAGAAGCCTACGGGCGTGGTTTCTGGCAAGCGAGTGAGGATAAGTTACAAAAGTTACGCGAGTTATACGAGCTGACGGATGAAGAATTGGAAGGAGTAACAGTGTAAATTGCTTTTGGTAAAGGAGGAACTAGCAGTGATGAAAATAGAAAAAATTCGCTCTATTATCGAACAAGCTTCCCAAGCTTGGATGACGGGAAATGTTGATGCTTTTGCGGAGCTATTTGCACCAGATGGAAAATTTATCGTTCCCGGTCACAGTTATGTAGGAGTTGCTGCTATTAAACAAGTAATGTCTGAATTTGCTGCTACTCACTCGGATGTCAAAATTGAGATCCACCAAATTATCGCTGATGGCGACCATGCGGTTGTGGAGTGGTTTTGGCAAGATACAGAAACACAAACAGGTAAGCAGCAAAAAGCAGAAGATGCTATTGTCATTGATTTTCAGGAAGGATTAATTAGCCGCTGGCGAGAATATATAGATTCCCAAACTCCGAATTGAGAAATAGCAAATGCATCCATCTCCTATCATCTGTGAACTGTTGCCAATGGTATTAATTGTTATCCCAACAAGGAATATCCGGTTGTATTTTTGATGTAGGTGACAACTTGTTCGTAGGATTTGGGATTGCTGACCGGGTTGATGACGATGGGAATTGTACCATCCGGTAACCAAAAAGTTATCCTTTTGTTGGATGGCTCGTAACAAAAAGAACTAATACAGTCGAGGTTGATGAGATATTCATTTCTGTCATAATGTATCCTTACCCAATGGTTGTTTTCTTTTGGGACTGTAACTTGTTGTACGTACTGCGAGATTTTTTGATAGTCGGGGGAATTTGTCTGAGGATTAATCACGATCGCAATGGCGCTATCTGGTAACCAAAAAGTTAATCTTCCGTTTCCTTCGTAACAAAAGACCTTTACGCATTCCAAATTAACTACACATTCTCTCCTTTCGTAGTTGATTTTTATCCAGTACGCCACAGAAAAGTCCCCTTATATTCCATTTTGTTTCGGCGGTCTGTTGCTTGAGGATTGTGATTGGTTTTAATTGATGGAAATTAAAAAACTTCCGCAGGTATTTGGGGGTTGCAGGAGTTTTCGGAACGGGCGATCACCGCTTCTATAAATCCTTTAAATAAAGGATGAGGTGTGCTGGGGCGAGATTGAAATTCTGGATGAAATTGACAAGCAATAAAGAAAGGATGATTTGGTAATTCAATAATTTCCACTAAGCGTCCGTCAGGAGAGCAACCGCTAATTACGTATCCTGAGTCTAAAAACAGGTTGCGATAGGCGTTGTTAAATTCGTAACGGTGACGGTGTCGTTCGTAAATTACTTCTTCTTGATAGAGACGAAACGCTAGAGTGTTGGGTAGAACTCGGCAAGGATATAACCCCAAGCGCATTGTACCACCCAAATCTACTATGTCTTGTTGTTCTGGCAACAAATTAATTACGGGATTTTCGGCGTGGGGTTCAAATTCGGCGCTATGGGCATTCCTTAATAAGGCTACATTTCTCGCCCATTCGATCACGGAGCATTGCATTCCCAAACACAAACCCAAAAAGGGAATATGATGAAGGCGAGCGTATTTGATGGCTTCGATTTTACCGTCTACTCCTCGGACGCCGAAACCTCCGGGTACGAGGATACCATCAACACCGTTTAAGTAATGTTCGGCGTCTTCAACTTCTAGTTTCTCCGAGTTGACCCAGCGCAGGTGTAGTTCGCTACTCATAGCAATGGCAGCATGACGGAGTGCTTCTACGACAGAAAGGTAAGCATCGCTTAACTGTACATATTTGCCGACGATCGCGATTTCTACTCGGTGCTGGGGACTGTATAATTTTTCTACTAAAGTTTGCCACTGACTCAAATCGGGTTCTCGCTGTTCCATGTTTAGCAGTTTTAGTGCTTCTTGCGCTAGTCCTTCCCGTTCCAAAATCAGGGGTACTTCGTAGATACTTTTAGCATCGAGAGCAGGAATCACTCCTTCAGGGGGAACATCACAAAACTCAGATAGCTTTTGTTTTAAGTTTGCGGGTAAAGGGCGATCGCACCGACAAACCAAGATATCTGGTTGAATACCTATCGAGCGCAGTTCTTTGACTGAATGCTGGGTTGGTTTGGTTTTCATTTCCCCTGCGGAAGCAATCCACGGTACTAAGGTCACGTGCAAATACAAAACATTTTGTCGTCCTACATCTTTGCGAAATTGACGAATTGCTTCTAAAAAGGGTAGGGATTCAATATCTCCCACCGTCCCGCCAATTTCTGTGATTACCACATCTGGATTAGTATCCCTTGCTACTCTAAGAATCCGGTCTTTGATTTCATTGGTGATGTGGGGAATCACCTGCACGGTACCGCCATTGTAGTCGCCGCGTCGCTCTTTATTAATCACTGCTTGATAAATCGAGCCGGTGGTAACGCTATTGAGACGAGACATGGAGGTATCGGTGAAGCGTTCGTAATGTCCCAAGTCCAGGTCCGTTTCCGCACCATCTTGGGTAACGAAAACTTCACCGTGTTGAAAGGGACTCATGGTTCCTGGATCGACGTTAATGTAAGGGTCAAGTTTGAGGATCGATACAGAATAATTTCTTGATTTGAGCAGCCGTCCCAAACTTGCTGCAACAATTCCTTTGCCAATACTGGAAACTACACCGCCAGTAACAAATATATACTTTGTCATAATTCGTAAATTCTAGCAACTTCCCCTGATATACCCCGTCATTGTGCCACAGTTAAGTAGGTTATGTGAAACTTGTTTAATTTGGGCGTGAAATCACTTTTAGGACTGTTATTATCAAGTTGTGTAATTTGCTCTCCTGTGGTTGTTTTGGCACAACAGCAATCCCTGCAAGTTGTTTATCCTCCCCCAAAATACCAAACCAACAGCGATAGGGTGTTTGTACTGGGTACAGCACCACCCGCAAAAGGAGAAGTTCTCATCAATGGCAAACCGGTAAAACGCAGTAAGTCCGGTCATTTTGCTTCGAGTTTGGCTTTACAGTTGGGAGAAAATCTCTTGACTGTAAGTTACCAAAATCAAGCAGTACAGATAAAGGTGACCAGAGTTTCTACCCAACCAGAACTACCGCCAGAATTGGGCTTTGCTAAAGATTCTCTTACTCCTGCTACAGACATAGCCAGACTTCCTGGGGAACCAATTTGCTTTAGCGCGATCGCCAAAGAAAATGCTAGCGTATCTGTAAAATTAGGCAATCAAACCATACCTCTTCGACCTCAACCGCAACAAGCCCAACTACCAAGTAATTTGGCAGCTTTAACGGGAAGAAATCAACCTTTTGTACAATCCACCGTTGGTAAGTACGAGGGCTGTACTGTCGGTCCTGGTGTAGATTTCTCGGATAATACCAAAGAAGTGGATTTAGGTAAACCTGAGTTTCAACTGACTTTGGATGGCAAGACAATTACTCAACAAGCTCCTGGAAAAATTACTATCCTCTCGCCTGCACAACAACAAGTTGTGGCGGTAACAGCTGCTGCTGGAGTTGCTCGTACAGGTCCGAGTACGGATTATTCCCGACTGACACCCCTACCCCAAGGAACGCAAGCTGCGGTTACGGGTAGGGAGGGAGATTGGTTGCGCTTGGACTACGGCGGTTGGATTAAAAGTCAGGAGACAACTGTTATCCCCAAAGCAATTCCACCGCGCTCTATTATTCGCAGTATTGGTTATCGCCGCAAGGAAGACCGCACAGAAATAATTTTTCCATTGCAAATTCCCGTACCCCTGGCCGTCCAACAAAGCGATCGCGTTTTCACTCTCACCCTTTACAACACCACCACCCAAACAGATATTATTCACCTGGATGATGACCCCTTGATTGCTCGCCTTGATTGGCAGCAAGTAGCTCCAGGACAGGTACAATATACTTTCCACCTCAAAAAAGACCAACAGTGGGGATACAAACTCAAATACGAGGGAACCACTTTAGTTTTGAGTTTGCGCCACCCACCAACTATTCCTCGCTCCCGACGCCAACCTTTGTCTGGGATTAAAATTCTCCTCGACCCCGGACACGGAGGAAAAGAATCTGGCGCTCCAGGACCCAACGGACTTCTGGAAAAAGATGTGAATCTAGCACTTTCTAAGTTACTTCAACAAGAGTTGGTTCACCGCGGCGCAACGGTGGTAATGACGCGACAAGATGACCGAGAAGTGTCGCTGGTGGAACGCCAAAACATTATAGACAAGGAAGAGCCAGTTATTTCCATATCCATACACCACAACTCTTTACCTGATGATGGAGATGTGGAAAATACTAAGGGAATGGCTGCTTTTTGGTACCATCCCCAAGCTCACAGTCTGGCGATATTTTTGCAAAATTATCTCGTCAAAAAGTTACAAAGACCTTATTACGGCGTGTTTTGGGATAATTTGGCACTAACGCGCCCAGCAACCGCACCATCGGTACTGCTAGAGTTGGGTTTTATGAGCAACCCAGAGGAATTTGAATGGTTGTCTGACCCCAAACAACAAAAAAAGACAGCACGAGCAATTGCTGATGGTATTGTCAAGTGGTTTGACAGCGTCCGCTAAACAAAAACCAAGCTAGGAATATTGCTTTTTCGTTCCTTGATACATCATGTCGTATGCGTATCTGTTGGCGAAAAGGTAATATTCCATCCGACGAGACAAAATATTCGGAAGTCGAAGCAAAAAGTGAACGAAAAAATAGGGGTTGCGCAGCATTGCTATCAAAGCAGCAAGAAACCTTCTTTGCTTGAGAGGTTCGACAACACTGTAGTAAGCTAAGTTCTTCTGGAAAACTCGCAAATTTTCAGAAACAACACGCACTAATTCAGGATTTTTTTGTACATCTTCTTGTTGTAAAAACTCTAACACTGCTTGACAAGACTTGCAAAGCCGATCTACTTTACTTGCAGTCATTGCTGAGCCTGCACGACCTCGTAAAAAATAAAATGGCTCTGGAACAAGGACAAAACGAGCTCCGCTGACCAGACATTTCATCGCAAACCAAAAATCTAAGTCCACCGCTTTGATAGTTTCGTCGTACTCGATACGGTGCTCAATTAAAAAGTCCCGCTTGATTATAGGTTTAGTGATGCCAAGATGCAGCCCTTTTTGTCCGTATCTATCAGTTTCTGCAAAAAAGATGGGATTTAGGAGCATAATTTTGTCGATTTGCTCTCCACTTTCAGAAAGCAACGTACTCCAAGGAGAATTTTCTCCATCTCGAATCAGATACAAATCGTCAGCAATCATATCTGCGCAGAAGGTCGATGCAATTTGCAAAAGTTTTTCTAGGCGTTCTGGCGTATACCAATCGTCTGAGTCGAGGGGAGCTATCCACTTTCCCTTTGCTACTCTTGTTGCTAAATTCCGTGCACCACCCACTCCAATATTTTCTGGAATTTCAATTACCTTTAGCCTTTTGTCTGCAAAGCTTTTCGCAACTTTTCCCGTCGCGTCTGTAGAACCATTATCTATGACAATGATTTCCAGATTTTCCATAGTCTGTTCCAATACAGACTCTATAGCCTTTGCTATGTAGGCTTCCGTATTGTAAGCAGAAATAATCACTGATACTTCTGGTGTCATAGAAAGAAATCTTTCTAGAAACTGTTTGATAATATTTTAGTTGTATTGACAACAATAACAACAAAAAATTTTCCCTCTAAAAAAACAAGCAATCTGGAACAATTAAATCCGCCATGAATCTTGTTTATTTAGAGCTTTTTCCCAAATTATCCTTAGCTAATTATCCTGGATTTTCTGCTGAGAAAATTATCAGGATTTAGCAAGTTAAAAAAAATATATGCAGAATATTTGTTAACTGACGCCTCTTGGCTATTCTTATCTGGCAATAGCTATTGAAACTAGCGAGGTGCACACCCACAGTATCAGATGTTGGAGTCAAGGGAATTTTGACTCTCACCGGGCGCTCCTCCACAGTGATTCAAGCTTTTTCTGCAGGCAAGGACTAAAGTCACTCCCTGTAGCTTTTTACAGCTATTCTTTCAGAAAGATCGTCTCTGCAGGGCCAAAGGTCTCCTACCGTACTTGGC
>KB235926.1:3164877-3284890 GCA_000332255.1 cyanobacterium PCC 7702
TCAGCCCAAGCCTGACGAGCCATAGAATTGAGCTTGTTCGCCCAAGAGAATTCATCAGTCAGAACTTTGCAATAAGCGCTCAGTTCGTATCGCCCGATTGCTTTGTTCTCGATCCAGTATTTGATGCAACAGTTGCGGACAAAACGTGCAGTAGGAATCGCTTCATCAAGCTTTTCGTATTGATGCTTTTCGCCCTCAAGTTTTGCTTCAAATACCAGCATTTACGTTGTTGCTCTTAATATAAATTATTCTATTCTGAACACAGAAATAGGAAAAGTCCCCTAGAAGGGAGAGGCTTTAGATCCATTGTTTTCGGTAACGTAGGGAATACAAAATTGTCGCGCGATCAAAGCAACCCCAGTGGCTATAAGTAGGAGAATTATTGAAACACTGACTAAAGAAGCGACATCCAGTTTAATTTTGGGAAATTTACTTTAAACCAATCCAGAACGTAAAGCAACAACTGCTGCTTGGACGCGATCGTCTACAGATAATTTATTCATAATTCCGCGGACGTGAGTTTTAACGGTGTTGGGACTAAGGTAAAGTTTTTCAGCAATTTCTGGGTTGCTGTATCCTTCCACCATCAGTTTCAAAACTTCTAATTCTCGTTCGGAGAGGTTGGCAATATTTGCTTTTGGGGAGGGCGGTTTGAGATTTTCTATAACTTGTCTGGCGATTTGGGGATCAAGATAGGTTGCGCCTTCAACAGCTGCGGCGATCGCATGCAAAAGCCTTTCTACGGTTGCTCCTTTGATACAGTATGCATCTGCTCCGCTAGATAAGGCAGCAATTATTTCCGTTTCCGTTTTGTGGGATGTGAGCATGACTACATGAGTTTCTGGTAATGCTGCTTTGATTTGCTGCGTTGCCGCAATACCATCCAGTCGCGGTAACCCAATATCCATAACTACCACATCTGGTTTGAGTTTTAGTGCTGCCTGTACGCCCAAGTAGCCATCTTCAGCTTGTCCGACGATTTCTAATTGGGGATGGGCTATCAGTGACTGTTCCAGACCCAACTGCATCATCGGATCGTCTTCAATTATCAAGACTCGCAAAGGAGGAGCTTGTGGTGGGAGGAGGAGGTGCAAAGAAGTATCGACAGACATGTTAGTATTGGAGCTTTAAAATCTTAACTTAGCCGGTAGAGATTTATGGTTTTATTCTTCCACGCGATATCCAAATTCTGCTAAGTGTATGCGGGACTGACGCCATTTTGGCTGTACTTTGACGAACAATTCTAGGTAAACTTTACCTGCAATTAACTTTTGAATTTGTTCCCTAGCTGCGCTACCAATGGCTTTCAGCATTGACCCACCTTTACCGATGAGAATTCCTTTTTGAGAATCGCGCTCGACGTGGATAGTTGCCAAGATGCGGGTAACGGTTGGTGTTTCTTGCACTTGGTCGATAGATACAGCCACAGAATGGGGAACTTCTTCTCGTGTTAGCAGTAAAATTTGTTCTCGAATCAATTCACCCATGATAAAGCGTTCTGGCTGGTCGGTTACCAAGTCGGGAGGATAATAGTAAGGACCTGGTTCGAGGTGTTGAATGAGTAATTGTTGTAGTTCTGGCAATCCAGCACCGGTTTTGGCAGAAAATTTTATTGTTTGCCATTGTTGGGAGCTGGCCAGCTGAGCGTAGCTAGCATCGATTTTGAGAAAATCTGATGGTTGTTCGTCTATTTTGTTCAAGCCTAGAATCACCGGTGTACTGCTGCGAGCAAGCAAATCAGCAATATAGCGATCGCCTGCGCCGCAAATTGTTGTGGCATCAACTACAAACAGTACCACATCCACCGACTCTATTGCTATTTTGGCATTTTTTACCAGTACTTCTCCTAGTTGATGATGGGGTTTGTGAATTCCAGGGGTGTCCACAAAAATTAGCTGTGCTTCTTTTGTGGTTAAAATTCCTCTCAAACGATTGCGCGTCGTTTGAGCTACTGGCGATGTAATGGCTATTTTTTGTCCTACTAACTGATTCATCAACGTAGATTTACCGACATTAGGGCGACCAATAATGCCGATAAAACCCGATTTGAATCCGGGAGGAGCTTGGGGAACCATCCCCTGTGTTGTTTCTAAGGAAAAGTTGTCATTATTACTACTATTCACCGGTAATTTTATTAAACCTGTTGGTAGTGAATACTTACATGATGATTGCAAGGGGCGCGATCGCTTATGCCTATATCTAATCTACTACTAAATATATTTGACAAAGCAAATGTCAAGTATAGAAACAACCCCTTGATAGCAAGCACTCTCTTTTGGATCCAAAATTAAACCTTAGCTACTCACTCCCATTACAAACTCTCCCTAGTTGGCGCACTGGTTAGTGGAAACATCATAAACATCCATCTTCTTGTGCACAAACATCAATTCCCCTTGGTAGCTCACCTTCTCTATTAAAATTGAGAATTTAATAAATACGTTCTTTGGCTTTAACTTCACTACCTAATTCAGATCTTGATTTAATCATCCCACCTACTGGTGCATAATATTTTTTAATTTCACTTTTGACTAGAAAAGTAGTTTCATAATTGCTATATTCTTAGGGAAAATTAGTATTTTTAATACCCCCTTTTTGACTAAATAATTTTTTAGATCGCGAACACACTGGGTGACAGAATTAAAAAGTATTTGCATGCCTGTTCCTAATTCTAATTTCCAAGATTCTATATTAAACTGAATTTCTCTACATAGTTTTTTTCAAGCGCTCTTCTAGTGCCAACCAGGGCTTTATAAAAGCTTTATCAAAGGCGTCGCCTCATATCCATATAGTAAAATTGCCAGTTTGAATAAAAAGTATTTGGCAGTTGCTTCTCGATTTCGGAAATAAAAAATGTAATTTAAACCTTGATTTGTGGAGCTGCGCAAATCAATTAAGCAGTCAGAATCTATACACAAAGATTGAAGTTGATAGCAGAATTTTTATGTATAATGAACGCTAGTATGGGAATTCATTTTTTGAGGAGAAGAGAAAAATTTTGCTGAAGCAAGTGGCGATAATTTTGTTTAATAATTTCTTCATCTAAATTCCAAAAGATACGGTTCCAGTCTTTGCATTCATACGCACAGTATCGGGAGAAATGGTGAGTTCTTTCATTAGTTCCCACGGGGTTACAAACGGGAACTAACCAAATTTCACCTGTTAAATCAGTATCATCTACTGTCAGTAAAAACTCGATGAACCTATTTATGCACCGTGTAAATTAGATTGGATGTAGATTTTTTACCATGGTAAGCACCAATAAATTTGTATACTTACACAAACAGGCGATCGCGTTCTGGCCATTTGCCCTAGAGGAATAGTAGAAATAGTGGGAAGCATGTTTTTGTATTATCTAAGTATTTCGATCTGATATTTTCAAGGTAGATGGCAAAGGTACGCCCAGCACGCAAAAGGAAGGCCTTTACTACTATCCTGACGGGAAGCTACCTTCAACGTCTAGGTGAGGGAGACCCTATCTTTTCAGAATCTGGTTTGATCCGTTTCCTGTAACCTTTAGCCTGTGAGTATGGAACTAGAAGCATTGCTGCGAAATCACCGCAAAATTCGCGCTATTGGTTTTGATGATGCTCCTTTTGTTCGCCGTTCCAACTATCCAGTTGGTGTTGCAGGAGTTGTCTGTGCAAATACTCGCTTTGAAGGAATGGTTTGGGGTGAAATCCAAGCAGATGGTTGGGATGCTACGGATATTCTCTGTCAAATGCTTATTGGTAGCAAATTTTTACCACAGCTGCACGTGGTTCTACTTGATGGCATTTCTCTAGGCGGGTTTAATGTGATTAACTTGCCACAGTTAGCGCAACGACTAAAACGTCCTTGTATTGCACTGATGCGACGCAAACCAGACTTAAACGCTGTTGAGGAAGCTATACAAAAACTGCCACAATCAGAACAAAGACTGGAAATTTTACGCCAAGCTGGCCCTATCTATGAATATCCGCCCTTTTACTTTCAAGTTTATGGCGCCGAGCCAGAAGTAAGCGCCCAGGTACTGCGATGTTTAACAGATTGCGGTCATGTTCCAGAAGCGTTGCGTCTTGCTCACCTAATTGGTGCTGCGGTTATTAAAGGAGAAAGCGGAAGACAAGCTTGAGACAAAATTTGGGCGTTTGGATGGGCAGTTGTTCGTCAAAATAGGGCTTATATTGGGTTTATCTCTATATCTATAAAGCTGGATTTTCTCCCTACCATTGGGGTTGTTTCCATGCACGATCTCAAATTAAATTTACCCAAAGTATTTCCTTATTTTTCCCAGCTTGTTGCTTGTACTTTATTTATTAGCTCCAGTATCATAGCCACTTTAGTTACTCGTCCTGTTTGGAGTGCAGAACGATTTACTCTTTCCTATGGAGTTTTGCAGCGTTCTGTTTCCATTGATTCTTTAGAAAAGTATGCTAAAACAGGCAAAGTAGATGATGAGCTAGCGGCCTACGTTCAGTATGCACCCAAGGAGCAACTCGAACAGTTACGAAAAGTTTTACTAACTGCGATTCCTTTGAATGCTGTACAAGTTTCGCAATTTCTTTACACACCGATTGGAGAAAGATTGTTAGAAAATTTGGCACAAGTTATTCAAGGAGAAGGTCATTCTTCTGATTTGCGTGCTATTCGTGCGGCTTTGATTTTAGCAGCAGCCCAACCTGGAAACTTTACTTTGCTGAATATATTCCGTAAATTTCCTTCCAGGGAGATTTCGATTAATTTAGTCCGCAGTTTAGAGATTGCTCAGTCATTTCGCAATTTAGTCAATCAAACTCAGCAGGCGATCGCGCTTATCAACCAGGAATTCCAGCAACAGGCAAATGCTAGTGTTCAAAAGCTGAATAATCCTGCCAAGATAAATTTACTACAGCCAGGATCCTTTCAATGGCAAAAGCAAACTATTACACTTTCAAATCAATTGTCCCATCGTTCCTTTCCTGCGGACATTTACCTACCCATTATCTCCAACCCCAGTCCCGTGATCGTGATCTCCCACGGACTCGGTTCCGATCGCACTAGTTTTGCTTATTTGGCTGAACGTCTAGCCTCCTATGGTTTTGCGGTTGCGGTTCCAGAACACCCTGCTAGTAATTCTCAACAGCTGCAAGCATTATTGTCGGGCAAATCAGATCAAGTTACCAGTCCCTGGGAATTTGTGAACAGACCTTTGGATATCAAGTATCTGTTGGACGAACTCGCTCGTCTTTCCCAGGTCGATCCGGTTTTTCGAGGACGTTTGAATCTGCAAAAAGTAGGTGTAGTTGGTCAGTCTTTTGGAGGATACACGGCTTTAGCACTCGCAGGTGCTGCTATTAATTTTGAGCAACTGCAAAAAAGTTGTCCCCATACAAAAGATACACTGAATATTTCCCTTTTGCTGCAGTGTTTGGCTTTAGAGCTACCCCGGTCTCGTCAATACAATCTCTCCGATTCCCGCGTCAAAGCAGCGATCGCTATTAACCCAATTGATAGCGTGATTTTTGGTCAAAAAAGTCTCGCTCAAATCAAAATTCCTGTCATGATCGTATCTGGCAGCGCCGATCCCATTGCTTTGACCCTTCCAGAACAAATTCAGCCTTTCACTTGGTTAAAAAGTTTTGACAAGTATTTAGTATTAATTAATAATGGTACCCATTTTTCTACTATTGGAGAATCGCCTAACTCTGGCGTACCGGTACCAGACTGGGCCGTTGGTCCTAATCCTCCCTTAGCACGTCGTTATGTAGATGTTTTGAGCGTTGCCTTTTTTCAAACTTATGTTAACAATCAGTTAAGTTACGCACCCTATCTAAGTGCAAATTATATCAATAGTGTCAGTCAACAACCACTGCCACTTTCTATGGTGCGATCGCTTGAACTTAACAGCAGTAGTATTTCTCCCTAAAGTTAATATGTCTAGTCGTCCTATCTACCTCGATAACCACGCCACCACACCTGTTGACGAACGGGTATTGACAGCAATGCTACCCTATTTCACAGAACATTTTGGCAACCCAGCCAGTGTTAGTCACCTATACGGTTGGGAAGCACAAGCAGCTGTGAAAAAGTCGCGGGAAATTTTAGCTGCAGCTATTAACGCCACACCAGAAGAAATTATCTTTACCAGCGGTGCGACGGAAGCAAACAACTTAGCTATTAAAGGAGTTGCAGAAGCTTATTTTCAAAAAGGACAGCACATTATCACTGTTGCCACCGAGCATAACGCAGTTCTAGACCCTTGCAATTACCTGCAATCTCTCGGTTTTGAAATTACTATTCTTCCAGTGCAAAAAGACGGACTGATAAATACAAGCGACCTGGAAAAAGCTTTGCGTCCGGATACTATTTTGGTTTCGGTAATGGCGGCCAATAATGAAATCGGGGTATTGCAGCCACTAGCAGAAATTGGTAGCATCTGCCGAGAACGTGGTGTTATTTTCCACAGCGACGCAGCTCAGGCCATCGGTAAAATTCCTTTGGATGTGCAAGCGATGAAAATTGATTTGTTATCCCTCACAGCACATAAAATTTACGGACCAAAAGGAATTGGCGCGCTGTATGTCCGTCGTCGCAACCCAAGAGTGCAAATCGCTCCCCAGCTACATGGAGGTGGACACGAAGGGGGTATGCGTTCTGGTACTTTGTACACTCCCCAAATTGTTGGCTTTGCAAAGGCGGTGGAAATAGCTTTGCAACAACAAACCACAGAAAACCAACGTCTCGCTCAACTACGATCGAGATTGTGGGAAGTACTTTCCTCTTTGGAGGGAATTTATCTCAACGGACACCCTAACCAGCGCCTTGCAGGAAATTTGAATATTAGTGTCGAGGGAGTAGATGGTGCAGCATTGTTGTTAGCATTGCAACCTGTAGTGGCGGTGTCTTCTGGTGCTGCTTGCTCTTCTGCGACTGCTACCCCATCCCACGTCCTCAAAGCACTAGGACATCCGGAAAAGTTAGCTTACGCTTCGGTGCGATTTGGTATCGGCCGATTTAATACGGCGCAAGAAATTGATATAGTTGCAAAACACGTTGTTTCTACCATTCAAAGTTTGCGCAAGCAAGCAATAACAATCTAGTCCTCGCTGCTAAAAAAATCGCAGCGATGGTTTACTTGTGACGATAAGCATTGTCTATATGGAATATTTACCTTTTTTATCAAGGAGTATTGACTATTTGTAACAAATTCGTTAACATAATTTACATAAGTTAACAAAATATGTAAAATTATTACCTCTTGCTTCAGTATCTCCCATCGACATTTGGATTCCTCCAACCCGCCTCGGTGTTAAAGCCGGGGTTTTTTATATTAATTAATAATTTGCTAGTTACCAAAGTGTTATTTTGCTAATCAGGAGCAAATTCTATCGGCAAAATTTTAGGCATGAAGCAAAAAATTATATAGACCCCAAGCTCATCCTTGTAATTCTAGAATTCAACTTCGCTAATAACCGCTTGTCCCAGAAATTTTGCTTGTTCGCGAGAAAACCATGCTATGTTGATCTGATAGCGCTTGGTTGATGTAGTAAGGGGAATTTTTAGTTGATGAACATCCCATAGCATTGGATTTGGTTTAATTTTTTCTGGAGGGGCGTATTCATTTAATAAAAATGTGTCCTTTTCTACAACAGAGGTGTTGGTAGAGCGATCGCCCAGATTAATCTTGAGGAAAGCATCTGGCGGCAAGGGTGTGAGAAATTTCCAATACAATGTGAGAATCAAATTTTGGTTTCCAGGCACTTTTGGTTGATGCAAGTCATAATAACCCAGCCAACAATCCCAATTGCAGCACGGGTAAGAGACGATATGCCAGTACCAGAAGAAGTGATTGCTGCTTGTACCAAACTGGGTATGACCTACAGAGGAATGGCAAATTTTTGGATGTCTAGACAGGTGCTGATATCTGAGGGTAAAGCTGCACCGAAAAAGCCGTTGAAAAGTTTGTGCAGCCAACAATTTAACCACATGCTACTACCGCTGAGCCACATGTTGGGAACTTCTGCATGGTGCTTGAGAAAGGTACGAGTAAAGTCTCCTTGTCTCAGGCGTTTGATAAACTGGCTACCACGATACATCCACAACCCTTCGTCTGTGTTGAGGGAAGCGGTGATTGCTAAAGTGCGTAGCATGAATGAAACAAAAAAGATGGCAAGCAGTGTTGGGGAGTATCCTTACTTGCCAGGGTCAAGATATTGTTGACTACACAGAATTAGCCCCTTTAGGTTTTGCTACGTAGAGGGGACAAAGTGCAATATTATGCGGGATAAATGCGCAAGCGTCGATTTGGTTCTTCTCCGAAACTGTGAGACTTCAGGCGATAGTGTTCCACTAGCTCGTGTTGCATTTTTCGCACTTGCGGCGATCGCGGAAGCAGCTCTACGGGTTGTCCTTTAGGAATGACGATATTTTCCACTGCAAGTCGAGCTTCTTCTAGGGCGTCAATTTCATCATCACTGGCACTGTGAAGGAACAGTTGCAGTTCGCGATCGTCAGTAATTTCTGGCTCGTCAATGTTAAGCAATCGCCGCAAGCCACGAGTAATTTGCGGAATAGTACTGGATTTGATCATGTGGATCGGTACTTGTCTTGCTCTTGCCATTTGCCGCAATTTGGCGTGGTTTTTGACGTGCGATCGCAGTGCCAGTATAGCATCAGCACTATCAATGTCTTTTGTCAAGACCACAGGCAAATTTAACACCTGAACGATTTGTTCCAATTGACTGCGGCTAACACCGTAGGGATAAACATGCAATGGCAAATCTTCGCCGTTGGGTCCGGAGTTTTTGACCTCGTCGCGATCGAAACTGTTGGTATAATTAAAGGATTCATTGAGCAAACGGTCAAATTCGCTCTGCCGAGAAGGCTTTTCCCGTTCTGCCGCTACAGGCGGCAAAGGTAACATTTGCCCTGAGGCGCGCCAACCGTTGGCTTGTCGTGCTGGTACTATTGATTCTTCTGGACTTAAAGATGGGGCAAGACCGTTGACGGTAGCTAATTGACGAGTTATGTTAACTTTGCCATTTTCATCTATGGTTCTGACTTGGGGGGTAGGCTGACGTCCTCTCAGAAGACTATCGACGGTGTCAGCGACGCTTTCGTGAACTACCCAGCGTTGCCGTTCTGCCATTTCCACGGCAATTTCAAAGGTGGGAGGTGCTTTGCGTTCTAAAACAGTTTTTTGACTACCCCGTCTTCTAGCTTCTTCGTCTCCCAGCGTGACAGCTTGAATTCCCCCAACTAAATCAGATAAGGTAGGATTTTTGATCAGGTTTTCGATTTGATTGCCGTGAGCTGTACCTACTAACTGTACACCGCGTTCAGCAATAGTACGGGCTGCTAGTGCTTCTAGTTCCGTGCCAATTTCATCAATGACAATTACTTCTGGCATGTGGTTTTCCACAGCCTCGATCATTACCTGATGTTGCAATTCCGGATGAGCCACTTGCATTCGTCTTGCTTTCCCAATTGCTGGGTGGGGAATGTCACCATCTCCAGCAATTTCGTTCGAGGTGTCAATTATCACCACTCGTTTATTTAAATCGTCTGCCAAAACACGGGCGATTTCCCTTAAAGCAGTTGTTTTCCCGACACCTGGTCGTCCCAGCATCAGAATCGATCTGCCAGTTTCCACCAAGTCGCGGATCATGCCAATAGTTCCGAAAACTGCACGACCAACACGGCAGGTCAGACCAATAATCTTACCGTTGCGATTGCGAATGGCGCTGATCCTGTGCAGAGTTTGCTCTATTCCGGCTCGATTATCTCCACCAAAGGTTCCCACTTGCTGAATGCAATTATCTATTTGTTCTTGAGTCACGGGTTTGTCGCTCAAATACTCAGCTTGATGAGGAAAGCGAGCTTCTGGGCGACGACCCAGATCTAAGACCACTTCTACTAAACTATCTCGCTGGGAATGCTTCTCTAATACTTGCCGCAGGTCTTGGGGCAAAATATCTAATAACTTTTGGAGATCGTCTGTAATCGTCATGCTTCCTATGGTGACGTTTTTAGAAATGGCGAAGGCTAGTGCTTCGCTGTGAGTGTGACTTGAGCTGGGAAACTAGAGAATGGGCAAGCTCTACAGCCTGCCAAAGCAATTCTGGTTCATCTTCTAAAAAGACGGTTGTTTTGACACCGGTCTCGTTCACCTCCCTTGCTTCTAACTGTTCGAGAATTGGTGATAGTAACAGGCGAGCGTAACTTCCATAAGCAACTCCAGCAATATATGGGGGAAAGACGCTAAAGGAAGAGTCTGAAGTAGGTATTGCCTCCCACTGTTTTTGGCGTAGCAATCCCATTGCCCTCAACTTGGGAACAGTATAGCTATTTGTGCCACCTGCTAACTGCACATATCCTGGTAATTTGGCTGATAAAACTTTTTGCCCTAATTTCACAGCTGCTAAAGTGGCGCCATCACCTATATCACCACTCATGGGACGACCGTCGGTTTGCCAAATTAAGGCGGTGTTTAGGGGAGATATCTCTTTGTAAAGGTTTTGAAGGTAGTCGATCATACCTTCGCCATCGGGACAGCTAATTGCTATTAGTTTTAATTGCTTAACCCAAGGTGAGATGGTTTGCCATAATTGCTGAAATTCCCTTAACCTACCTACCTGAGTATGAATTTCAAGGGCATCCACTCCTGATGACAAGATTAATGGCGCGATCGCTCCTGGTTTCGAAACAGAGGATACTGTATAAATTATATCATAAGGACAAACGGGGATGCAACGCCCGCAACCGTAACACTTCTCGGTAATAACTCCCGAAAAGCCTTCTTTGAGGCTGCTAAATGTAATCGCCCGTGCCGGACAGATTTTTTCGCAGGGTCGCTGGCAATTTGTCGGACAGTTTCTCTGATCAAATTCTGCTTTGCGAAAATGAGGATCTTCGCCATCATTGAGGCTAACCATCAAAAATGGCAATTTTCCCTTGTAGCCAAAACCACGCTGTTCGGCTTGCAAAGCCAGATTGGTAGCAGCTTGTAATCCTGAGCGAGCAGCAGCAATCACAGCCGGATCGGCAGCCACATCTATACAGTCAGCACCAGCCAGTGTATAGGCTAGAGTTAAACTTCTGACCGCAGGCAGATGCTGGAAGCTGGCTCCACAAATGAGCTTGAACCAGTGACCTTCTTTTAGAGATTGTAAAGGGTCAAACAAATCAGTCACAATTTCTATTATGCTACGCGACAGGAAAATATAGGAGGTAACCACTTAATTTGTTGACATTGCTAAAAGCATTTAGATAGCAAACAATCAAATCTAGTGAGAGTGGATTTGATGTTTTCAGACGAAAATCTACCTGTTACTCGGCTAACCTAGCCAGCAACTACTTTTTGGAGAAAAATTTCGCTTTCCTAAAGGCGATATGCCATCCGCCACGCTTCACGAACGCTATAATTTTGAAACTTGGATGATTATAAGTTACACAAATATTTACAATATTTTGTCTTTGTCGCCCCCAGAACCTGTCTGTCTAAAAAGACTGTCGCAGCTACTCACCAGCGAGTTCCCTCAGCGAGTAAGTCTAAAACTAACTCTTGTTGGACAGCAGGAGAAAACAAATATCCTTGTGCAAAATCACAATTTAAACTTTTTAACTGCATTAACTGCTGCTGGGTTTCAACGCCTTCAGCACTTACACTCATTCCCATAGAATGGGCAATACCAATCATCGCTGGTACCAGTCCCATAATCTGCTTGTTTTTCTGCATGTATTTCACAAAAGACTTGTCAATCTTAAGTGAATTTAATGGCAAGCTATGTAAGTAACTTAAAGATGAGTAACCAGTACCAAAGTCATCCATGACTAACTTAATTTTTCTTTTTTGCAGCTCGTGAAGAATAGTTTTGATATTCTCGTCATTTTCCATCAGTACACTTTCTGTAATTTCTAATTCTAGACTAGCGGGATTAATTTTAGTATCATCGATAACTTCATCAATCGTAGCGATTAAATCAGGCTGAGAAAATAAACGTGGCGAAATATTAACGCTCATAGTCACGGAATCTTTAATTGCTGGATGATTTTGCAAAATGTATAGAATCTGACAAGCTGATTTTAATACCCAGGTATTAATAGGAGTTATTAAACCTGTTTCCTCCGCTATGGAAATAAAGCTTGTAGGAGCAACCAACCCTCGAACTGGATGTCGCCAGCGCACAAGCGCCTCAAATCCAGCAATAGTACCTGTAGCTAAGGAAATTATCGGTTGATAATAGACAACAAATTCTTGACGCTCCACAGCTTTTCTTAAGTCATTTTCTAACTCTAAAAGCTCGGTAACTTCTTGATGCATTTTCGGGTCAAAAACATGATATCGCGCTTTGCCAAAAGCCTTCTTGGCACGATACATGGCTATATCTGCATCTCGCAACAGATACTCTGGCTTTTCATAGTTAGGATTACCCCAATTAATACCAATACTGGCATTAATAAAAACTTCGTGTCTGGATAGTCGAAAAGGTAGTGATAGTTTCTGGAGAATGTTTTCGGCCACTGCAGTTGCCATGCGAATATCTTTGATATTTTCCAAAAGAATAGTAAATTCATCACCTCCGAATCGTGCTAAGGTATCAAAGGGACTTAGAGATGCTTCCAGGCGACGAGCTATAGCTACAAGCAATTCATCTCCTACTAAATGCCCAAAAGAATCATTTACTAATTTGAAGCGATCGCAGTCTAAAAACAAGACAGCAAAATGATAGTCTGGTTTCAATTTTATGCGTTTGAGAGCTTGTTCTAAACGTTTGAGAAACAAAACTCGATTTGGCAATCCAGTGAGAGAATCGTGCAACGCTATCTCCAGTAGCTTACTTTGCAACTGCTGGCGTTGATTCCATTCCTGCTGAAGTTTGTATAAAGCTTTTTCTAATTGACAAGTGCGTTCTTTGACTTTTTTTTCTAAATCTAAATTGAGCTGCAATATTTTTAATCTTGCCACCTTCAGTGCTAATTGATTTTCTACACGCACCAAAACTTCTTCAAAATGAAAGGGCTTAGTAATATAGTCTACTCCTCCAACTTGAAAAGCTTTTACTTTATCAAAAACATTATCTAAAGAACTAAGAAAAATTACTGGAATATCAGCTGTTAAATTCCAATTTTTCAAACGTTGACAAATTTCATATCCATCAACTTCTGGCAACATAATATCTAGTAAAATTAGATCTGGCAGTACAGTTTGACAGGCTGTTAATACCATACTCCAATTGCAAGCCTGGCGAACTTTATAGCCTTTTTCTGTGAGAAAAGATGATAAAATTTGTAGATTATCTGGAATGCAATCGATGATCAAAATATCTTGGCGATCTCTTTCAAAAATTTCGTGGTTCATTCTGTATTCGCTCTAGTCAATTTCAGAATTTTCTCAAACTCAATATCTGTGGATTAAATTGCTAAAAAGCTGCAAAGTCGACCTTTTTTAGAATTTGCTTGAGTAACTCTAAGATTGACTTATTAAGTACAACTAGCAACAGCGTAGCAGTTCTAAACCTCCTACCCAGGTGAAAGTTGCAAAAATTGTGATAGTACCTCAGCAAATTTTTTTTGTGGGGGCGATCGCTTACACTCGTTGTTGCAGAAATATAAAATGCGAAAATGAGCTTTTTTTCGAAAACTAACAAGCTTGAGAACTTTACTACTACCTATAAATTTTCGTTGTTGTAGCTTCATTTTATCGATCCTAATAATTTCTTGGTAGATAAGGTTAGTTGTAAAATTGAGTAATTACCCAACTAACAGTAAAAATGCTGATTTAATTAGCTATTTAAGAAATATACTATACATAAAACAAATGTGTGCGTTTAGCAACGTAAATTTCGTTAATTATTTTTCGGCACCACATATCACAATTCATGAATTTATACAACTGCAGTCATCCGCAACTTTCTATACACACGACAGTTTATTTTCAAGCCCTAAATTTCAAGTTTTACTGCTCAAATTTTGTATTAAATATTGCTTCATATTCCTTGGACAACTTTAAGTTACAGCTAGAGAAAATTCTTGATTTTCTCTTATTACTTTCTGCTAAAGCTAGCTACGACAGCAGTATCAGCACCTTCCCTGTAAATTTCAAGGGAAACCTATAGTCTGAAAGTCAGAATTACAATCAAAATAACTTGTCCATAACGGTTAGTTTGTTATAGAATCGACATTGACACTCGGAAATTCCTACATAAAGAACAAGCAATATGTAGGTAAAATGACAATTTAATTCTTGATTAAAGCTGCAGCATCTTTATCTAAAAACAATGTTGTTTGTGGTTGTTTGCGAAGAATGGATGCTGGACAATCTGTAGTAATATTTCCTTGTAACATTTGTTGAACAATTTTAGCCTTATGTCTTCCTGAAATTAGGCAGAAAATTTTTCTGGCTGCACAGATTGTAGGAATAGTAACAGTAAAAGCGTATTGTGGTACGCTCTCTAAATTGGGAAAATGACCTTGATTTACTTGTTGTTGGTGGTTAACCCTATCTAGTTTTACGAGTTTGACCGTGTAAGGGTCTTGGAAATTCGCCACCGCAGGTTCGTTAAAAGCTAGATGTCCGTTGTCTCCCACACCCAAACAGCATAGATCGATGGGTTGCGCTTGCAACAAGCGGGTGTAGCGATCGCACTCTCGTAGGGGTTCTAATGCATCACCCTCTATATAGTGAAACTCCTTTGGTTTGACAAGCTTTTGAACTCGTTCTCGCAAATAGTAACGAAAACTAGCAGCATGCTCTCCAGAAATTCCCAAATACTCATCTAAATGAAAACAGGTAATTCGCGACCAATCTATACCATCCAATGCAACTAATTTCTCTAGAAATTTAATTTGAGAATTTCCTGTTGCTAGCAATATAGCAGCACTACCGTTCTTTTGAAGAACGGATTGTAAGTAATTTTGTGCAATTTCTGCTACATCCTCCGCCAAATCGACTTCACAGCTATAAATCTGCACACTCAGTTTATCAACATTAAAAATTTTCTTGGCAGCTGGCATTTTGTTTCCACAGAAATGTTCACACTCAAAACATGTAGGAGCAGATCTATTCATCCACCCTTACAAGCTTTCATAGATTATTTTCATCTAGAATCTTAATTATAATTTGTTCACATCCCCAAATGACAATTTCGAGTCCTGGATTAATCAGCACTGAAACTAAACGCTTCTCAAACCTGAAGTAAGAGGAATATATCTTGGTGAATAAAAGAAAGATGAATTATGCGCAACTATGCTTACCAGCTTAGAAAATAAGGACTTTATCAACCCAGCACTAATACAAAGTTTTTAACGAGCACTTAATTACTCACCATAAGCCAAGAATATTGGTATAAAAATACAAAAAATATTTCCACAATCATAGTGTTTATTTCCAACGAATCTTTTTATTTTCTACTGATTAAAATTTGTCGTGACTGCGAAATGTGTGAGTTTTTCTATGGGCAAATTATCACATAATATTGCCAAGTTTGTAGCGAGTACTTAAGTTCTTACTACCAGCCAAGTGACTTCTATTATTGAAATTAAAAAGGATATTGCTCAATGGTATAAGACCGACGAGAGTCATTTTTGAGTTGCTTGATAGCATCAAACCTTTGAAACATCCAAACTCGTAAAAATAATAATCCCCCCAATACCATTAAGAAAGCACAAGCACCCAACAATTGACCGAGAGGAATATCTAAAACTCCCTGCAAAATAATCTCTCGTAACGCGGAAACTAAAGAAACTTCAACCGCTGCTCCAATAGAAATTCGCTGCTGTTGCAGATAGATAATCAGCAAGCGAAATATTTCCACCAAAATTAAAATAAATAATATATCTGATGTAATTGCTTGAAAATTAATCGGCTTGAACAGCGAAAGAAACATTTCACCTAGCCGAATTAGCATAACACAAAATAAACCAATGCATAAGGAAATGACAATCAAATCTTGGAAAATCTCTAGATTGCGTACAATAGTTTCTCGCTGAAACCAGTATTTCCAAAAAGAGTTTGGTGGAATAGATGTATTCATAAAACAAGCTACTTAAAAAACTCAATGACAAAAAAAGGGCATAAGGCTCTAGAATGAAGAGGGAGAAATAAAACAGCTGTAGGAAATAATATTAATTCTTAAAAGTAGAACTGTACTTGGTTTGTAGTGAACACAAAGGGTGTTCGCTACAAGCCAAAATATTTGCAGTTATTTGTTACTACTAACTGTGGTGCTCATGCTTCCACTTTCTCTGCAATGCTGTTTCCTTTCTTCAGTATGTCCTACCATCGCAGTAAGCCAGCAACACCTCCAAAATCTTTCTTTAAAAGCTCCTGTGCTTCTCCACAAACAAATTCCAAGCGCGTACCGTAGGAAAGTGCAGCTTCGGGTAATGCATCTCTAAGATTGACTTCTTCAGTTGTTTCATTAGGAAATAGTACCTTTGCTTCAGTTGGAGTCAGTGACAACCATCCATTGGAACAGCGCCAAACAGTACCATCGAGTTGCCAAGGTAGTACAAGGACGTAGAGGCGTCCCATTTGTAAAGTTTCTAACACTTTTCCCATGCTCCATACTCCCTCCTCACGCACGCGTTGGAGCAAAGCTATTTCAGCTTTTCGTTCTATGTCACTAAGAATAGGTTTAACTTTGTCCAAAATTTCAGACGGACTAGCATCTGGGTGAGTCAATGACGAGGTGCAAGCAACTACTTTATCACGCAGTACTTTGGGTAAAAGTTCTCTAAAAAAATGAGTTTCTTCTTCTGTTCCAGCTAATATTAATCGCTGAATGTTGCGTTCTCGAACTTGAGTATCTATATACTGAATTAATTGTTTGTAAAATCTATAGGTCCAAACTTCTAATCGTCTGGCGAATTTATCAAAATCTGCACCTCCTCGTGACACAGCTTTACCTGTGTAGTAGCGGTCGACGCTATCAAGAGATAGTTGCTTCCACTTTTCTGGTTCGACATCTAAAAAAGCATTATTAATTTCTTCAATTTCGTTTAAATAAATTTCAAACATTCGCCATCTTTTGCGATCTAAAAAAATGACGCCCGTGCGTTCGTATTCATCTAATGCATATAGTAGGGGAATGATGTAAGGATTTCCCCAGCGAGCTTCAATGCGGCCGTGTGCTAGGTCAACAATTGGAAGCTTTACTTGTAAATCTATTCTTTCCAAGAAATTATCATTAGCGAATATCACAAGTGTTTGAGCGTCAGGGCGTTCCTGCTCTAAGAGATTAAATACTTTTTGTTTCAGTTCCTCTGGAGGTCCTTCTAGTTCTTTGAGGCTATTTTTAACACGTAGCAACCAAGCTTTGCGACTGTTTTCAGGATTAGCTGGATTAATATCTGCATAGATTGATAATGCGGGAGATTCTAGAAAAAATATGGAATTTTTCAAGTAGTTAAGTTGTTGTTGTTCTAGCATAATCATCCTCAAAATTTTATTAAATTGAATAATATCAGGAATTTTCCATATCTATATGCTAAATTTTTATAAAATATTGCTGAAATTAAGTCCTAATTTTACTCCGAATAGGAAGAAGAAAAAATAGCTTTTTGCTCGGAGAAAATTGGTGGAAGTAGAGTTAGTTAACCTGCTCTAAGCGAGGGATACAGTTGAAACAAAAGTATTCGTAGAAGCGTTACTAATTTTTTGAGGTAATTGAATTTTCAGAATCGGTATTTGCTTTTTTAGTTTGGGTTTTTGGGGTCTGTGTTTATTTTAGCTACATCTCCTCTTGACTGCTATACATTGTTCTGTAAGTTTCAAGAGCTTGGGTAAAAAATAGAGTAGTACAACTAATTCCCATACCAACTGCTATGATTGTTAGTTCGCTACTGTGAAAAAATATTGCTTCTGGATGTAATAAAGTGATTCCTAAAGTAGCAACAGAAGCGATCGCGCCGGTCAACAGAGAAAACCGAACACTTCTTTGGGAAAAAACATATCGTTTCCCGTGAGCAAGAAGATAGGCGATAAAGGGGATCCACACACTTGATAAGTAGGCGGCATAAAAATTGAGAATTAAGTTCACAATTTCACCGCCTCTGAGAGCAACGCTCAAGGCTAGTAAAGCATTGATAACAGCAACCCAAACTTGACGGTGGCGTAAGTTAGGAGAAATGATGTTTAAGTCTAGGATTGTTTTGGTTTGAATTCGCAAAATATTGCTGCCAATTCCTAAAGCTGGGATAGCAAGGGCTAGTATCCACAAAACTCCTTGCCAGCGATCGCTTCCGCCACCTAACCACGAGAGAATGTAGGGTAGGATTTCTTTGCTAGAGAGCCTTTCTGGCAAAATTCCTCGGTGTTGTCCAGCCATAACCACTGCTGTCGGTAAAAACGCCAGCAAACACAACGTGATTCCAGCCAGTATGCAGCTCCAGTAGGCAACGCGAACTGTTTTTGCTTGAACGATGAACTGTTGACATTTCATGTCAATCATCACCATTAAAATTGTAGAGATGAAAATTCCCAGCTGATGATACCAATCTGCCTGATAAAGATCTGGTAGAAATTGCACAGGAGCTGATAGTAACTCTGACAAACTATCAAGTCGCCAAAGAGCGTATAATAGTGTTGCAATATTAAACAGCAATAATCCCCGAAAAATCTGACTGGCACGCTCCACCGGCAACAAAGACAAAATACAAAACAGAACTGTTAGTCCTATCATTGTGGGTATTTCGGGAAATCCGACAATACCTAGGATAGTTGTCGCTGCAATCATCTGCACAGCTTCAATGCCAATCAAAGATATCCAAGACATTAAAGCGATTCCTAATTTTACCGGTTGACCGTAGCGGTTTCCCAACAGTGTCCAGATTTGATCTACTGACTGCCAATAAAATTTCACCAGAAAAAGCAACATCAAAAACCCTATGCCTAGCGAAACAGCATAAAGACTTCCTGCTACACCGATAGCGATGCTTTGCTCTGCAGTTCCCAGGATGAATCCCAAACCGTAGTGAGCACAAACTAATAGTGTCCCCAAAGACAGAATACCTAGCGAACGATTTGGGGGTGTTGCTTTCGTACCGAGATGGGTTAGCTGCTGATTCATGATGAATAGTCTGCTCGTTTTTATGACATGGATGAAGGCGTCAGCCGTACTAATCTGTGATATCACTACAACTAACTGAGCACTCTATTGGAAGTTTTTGATTCCATGCAAGCACATAGAGAAATGGTATCAGGCTAAACGGGAGAATTTCTCGCAATAAAGAAAGTAACCCGGATAAACAAGGAAATGGTCTTGTTGAGCCCAACGGTGGGCTTTAACCACTATTTGCAGTTTAACAATTGCGGGCATTCTTTCTTGCCGTGACAGAAGGTAATTTCAACCGTAGTGGAACAATCCTACAGGAAAATAAAATGGTTGGTAACCAGCGATCAACTTACCCATTCATGCTGTTTCTGCAAAAAGGATTACAGCTAGCTGATTGCCAACCATATTGTAGTTCTGCTGAGAAAAATTGGAATAGGATGCATCGGGATGGTGCTGATTTTTCAGCTAGCTTTGAGTTGCAACTTTAACTGATTGTTGCAGCCCTTGCAAATAGTCCAGACCTTTGGCCGTAATTTTGCCGCGAATAAAGTGAATCGGTTGTGGTAAAACAGCAAATGCTGCGTAGGCTCCTGGTGTAAATTCTCCCTCGATGAAACCTTTTTCATTGAGGTAGTCTAGGTGGAACACTAAGTCGTATTCCTCATTAAATAAATGGGCAATATCTTTTTCCTCAAAACCTGCTTCCTTTTTTTCAGCCGCAATTTCTAGAACTTGCCGAATAATATCTCGATTCAATTGCATTTTTTCTAACCTCCTGTTTGAAATTTATGTTTCATAGTTTTAAAATCAGCCCTTTACATTCATCTAGCCAGATGATTGAGAGCAAGGCGCTGCATATATTAAATGCTGGCAACTTTACTTACTTGGGCTTGAGGATGCAAATCTTGGTAAGTGACGCTTAGTTGCGCGATCTTTATATCCAGTATTTGTCCATAGTGGAACGGTCATAGTTTCTGGGTTAACATTTTACAGATTGAGATTATGGCCTTCAAATCTGTAGAAATGATGAGGAAATAAGTTGTATTGTGAAAGTCAAGTTCTTTCCATGCTGGTAAAATTACTGTATTTTCAACCAAATTCAGGAAGCTAGACCAAGCGTGAAAGCAATTGCTGCACCCACAAGCACTCCAAAAGCTACTGAGGATCGAAAAGCTTTCTGAGCAACACACGGCAGTAAGAATTTGCCTGTGTCAAATTCGCTAAGAATATTCATAGACTGTTTGGTATTGTACACAATTACATCTTTTTGCCGTTTGAGTTTTTCTCAAAGTTGCAATCAATGACCACAACAACAGAAACTAAAATTCTGCCACCGTTGGGAGCGAAATTACCTTCCCTTAGCGATCGCCTCACAAGTCTTTTAAACCGCTTGCAACCATCACCAGAAGTGTTGGTGTTCTTTTCTGCGTTGATTATTGGTGGGGGTGCGGGACTTGCGATCGTGTTGTTCCAAAATTTAATTAGCCTGTTTCAATTTTTAGCCTTTGACCAGCTGCTTGGCTACTTGTCAAGATGGGGAGCATGGACCTTAGCAACCATTCCCGCGTTAGGAGGATTGGTTGTTGGTATCTTGCATTGGCGATTTCCAAATTTATTAGGACAAGACTTTGCTAGCTTGCTACACGATACCAGGGTGCAAAAAATTTCTCCCCTGCGACCCCTTATTAAGATGTTAGCTGCTGCTGTTTCTCTGGGAACCGGAGCATCTTTGGGTCCTGAAGGTCCAAGTGTGGAAATCGGATCCAATGTTGGCATTTTATTAGGACAAACTTTTCAGGTTTCCAAAGAACGCTATCGCTTGTTGCTGGGTGCAGGAGCAGCTGCGGGATTGGCTGCTGGATTTAACGCTCCTATTGCGGGGGTATTTTTTGCAGTGGAGGTGGTTTTGGGAACCCGCTTTACTACTCCGGCGGCTAGTTTGATTCTTCTGTCCGCCGTGATTTCAGCGCTGATTACCCAAAGTTTTTTGGGAACCCATCCCGCCTTCGATTTACCTATTTATCAATTACTCAGCCCTTGGGAGTGCATCAATTATTTTGGCTTGGGAATATTAGCCAGCTTGGTTTCTATTGCTTACATCCAGTCTATTCGACTTTTGCAAGCTTGTTTTCGAGGTAACAGTCTTGGTTTTCTGAGGCTGGAGAAATTGCCTAAAATCCTACAGCCTTTGTTGGGAGGAGCGATCGTCGGACTTTTAGCTTTACAATTGCCGCAAATTCTGGGAATTGGCTATGGCGTACTGGAAGTGATTTTGCAAGGAGAGCAATTTTCCCCTCAACTGCTTTGCATACTGCTAATAGCAAAGTTAATAGCCACTGCTATTAGTTTGGGTAGTGGTTTGGTAGGAGGTGTGTTTGCACCGGCGATGTTTTTGGGAGCATGTTTGGGGGGAGCTTACGGTAGCGCCATGATGGCGATTTGGTCTGGTATCGAAATCGAAATTGCACCACCCCCCGCCTATGCCATGGTAGGTATGGCAGCTGTGTTGGGAGGTAGCGTTAAAGCGCCGCTGACTGCAATTCTGTTGCTATTCGAGATGACTCGCAACTACCTGATTATTTTGCCTTTGATGTTAGCTGTTGGGGTCAGCGTTTGGTTTGTAGAACTGATGCAGCTGGGTCAATCGGTAAAAGGATTAAATTTGCAGCAGATGGGAGTAAATTTGCAGGACCAGGACGAGTTGGAAATCCTGAAAAATGTGCCCATCGCTACTGTTATGACTCGAGATTATTTTGCTTTACCAGCATCTATGCCATTGCTGGAAGCTGGACAAACAATGCTGCAAAATAAATGTCATACTGCTTTAGTTTTGAATGAAACACAGCAGTTAATAGGAATTGTTACCCTTGCGGATATTCGTCGAGAAATTGCCCAAATGGCTGAAACAGCAGCCAAAAGCTCGGGATTCTCCTCTCAAGGAGCTGCTGTTGTTACTCCTGTAACTAACAAGTTGCTTAAAGATATTTGTACGACTGAAGTTCTCTACGCCTATGAGGATGAATCGGTTGCGGAAGCGCTCTCTCGAATGGGAGCGAGGGGATTGTATCTTTTACCCGTGGTCGCTAGAGATAATCCTCGAAACGTGCTGGGAGTAATTGAACGCAATCAAGTTGCATTAGCCAGTAACTTAGCAATGACGCAAGCAGTGCTGGCGATGATTTCTCACCACAGTTGCTCCAAAGTAAGCTAGTAGTAGCTAGCTTGTATTTCTACTGTCTTTTTTGAGTGGCTGTTTACAGTAAATTTCTCAGTCCTTTGACAGAATGATTTACAATTAGTAGGCGCTACTGATGTACCAACAAGAGTGAAGGTTAGAAAACAAAAGTCTCAAGGAGGAAAACAGGTGATGTGACTTCAAAAATATAACTGTTGCTAGTTAATGCAAAGTCTATTAACTTGTAAGTCGTTATCTTTAGCAAGCACTCTACTTCCCTCAGGAAAATAGTATTTATTACAACGTCAAAAGCAAGACAAAGTGATGTGTAAAACTTCTGGAAGTTATCATTTCTTGTACTTTGTTTGGGAACAAGCAGAGCTTTTGATACAAGTAACAAAGAAAAGGAAATTCTTGCAATTCTATAATCTTAGTGGGTGATAAAAATTAACTGTCAATTATTGCCTTACTAATAAATATATACTTGCCATAGACAAGAAAATACTACTAAAAAATAGTAGGGAAGTTACCACAGTATAGTGTATGGTACATCGTTAGGTAGCAGCGAGGTATCAGTAGCTGAACTGCAACTAAAATACACATTATCTTCTATAGGATAGGTAAAGTCTAAATGCTAGAAACCCAAAGCGCATTGGAAAAGAATCTCAGTAATTTAAAAGCATGGATGACTCGAATCAAGGACAGTTCGGATAAATTAGATATAGATGATGTTGTCACCACGTTAGAAAGCATGGCAATATGGGCTGCAACTTTAGAGGTGGCATTAGCAAAAGCTTGTCAATTAGCGTCATCAAATGACAGCGATCGCTCAGCTGAGCAATTGTATCAGCTTCTAATAGAACAAGTTACTCCGGATGTGCGAAATGTTTACGAGTCTTTATAATTACCTGTTGCTTGTTAGAGAGGCCGCGTTTTTCCTGTCTGATTTAATTGTATATTTGTAGGTATTCAGCAAAAATTAGTAGGCTTGCTATTGCTCGTCGTCAGATCGATTATCTGACGATTTTTGATTGAGAAGGTGCTTGCTGTCTCTACCGGCGATCGCCCATCCGTATGCGGGTAGTGTGTCATCTGCACACCTTTTGTGCATTCAAGGGCGCGGTAAACTGTTTGAGTTAGCTACTACGATCGCAAACACGCTTTGATTAAAAAGATAATCCTATGCCTGCATTTTTATTAGAAGTTGGTACAGAGGAACTACCTGCAAGTTTTTTGAGCAGCGCTGTAGTGCAGTGGAAGTCACTTATTCCCCAAACTCTAGTGGAAAACAACCTTACCAGTGACACGATAGAAATTTACGGTACTCCCCGACGTTTGGCGGTACTGATCAAAGGTTTACCATCTCAGCAAGCAGACCGGGAGGAAGAAATTAAAGGTCCTCCAGCGCAAGTTGCTTTTGAAAATGGAAGACCGACAAAAGCAGCACAGGGTTTTGCCAAAAAACAAGGTGTGGAACTAGATGCATTAGAAGTTCGTGCTACTGACAAAGGAGATTTTGTCTTTGTACGTAAAGTAATTAGCGGGCGTAAGGTAGCAGATATTTTAGCAGAACTTGTCCCCCAATGGATTTTGGGTTTGGAAGGTAAGCGGTTGATGCGCTGGGGTGATGGAGATTTACGCTTTGCTCGTCCGATTCGTTGGTTGGTTGCTTTGTTAGATGAAGCAGTGCTACCTGTAGAATTAGCAAACGGATCCGAGATTATTAAAAGCGATCGCCTCTCCAGAGGACACCGCGTTTTGCACCCCGAACCGGTCATTATTCCTCAAGCTGTCGATTACGTAACTGTAATGCGGTTGGCATCCGTAATTGTCAATCCCGAAGAAAGAGCAAAAATTATTACACAACAAGTAAGGGAATTAGCGGAAAAAGTAGGTGGCAGGGCAGAAATTTATCCAGATTTGTTAGAAGAAGTGACTAATCTTGTCGAATGGCCCTCAGCGGTAATTGGCAAATTTGAAACAGAGTATTTAGATTTGCCAACGGAGGTAATTACCACGATAATGGTGCATCATCAGCGTTATTTTCCTATTTTTAAGAAGAGAGAAGAACAAAAGCTAGACACGTATTCCTTATCTACCTCAAATCAACAATTGCTGCCATATTTTATTACCATTTCTAATGGAGATCCAGCCAAATCAGATATCATTGCTGTAGGAAATCAAAGAGTAATTCGAGCTCGTTTAGCTGATGGCAAATTTTTCTACGATGCTGATTTGAAAAAACCTTTAGATAGCTTTTTACCTCAATTAGCAAAAGTTACATTCCAAGAAGATTTAGGTTCGCTGTTAGATAAGGTAGAGCGAATATCCAAAATAGCCGATCGCATTGCACAACAGTTGCAACTAGATGCACAAGAACGCCATTACATTCACCGCGCTGCTTTATTGTGCAAAGCAGATTTAGTAAGTCAAATGGTCTATGAATTCCCGGAATTGCAGGGAGTTATGGGACAAAAATATGCCTTAGCCAGCGGAGAACCACAAGCAGTAGCAACGGCAATTTTTGAACATTACTTACCACGCAAAGCAGATGATATTTTCCCCCAGACCATTACAGGTCAAGTTGTTGGTTTAGCAGACAGATTAGACACGTTAGTAAGTATTTTGGGATTGGGAATGATTCCCACGGGTTCTTCCGATCCCTTTGCCTTGCGTCGGGCGGCTAATGCAATTATCAACATTACATGGACGGCAAATTTAGCAATTAATTTGCAGCAACTGTTAGAGGAAATTGCTACAGATTTTGTGGCAACTCACAAAGGCAACAAAACAGAACTAATTGCTACTTTGGAAGATTTTTTACTACAAAGAATTCGGACTTTACTGCAAGAAGAAAAACGCATAGACTACGACTTGGTAAATGCTGTTTTGGGAGAAAAGGATCCAGAATACGCTGAAAGAGCGCTAAAAGATTTATTGGACGTACGCGATCGCGCCCTGTTTTTGCAGCAAATTCGCAACGATGGCACCTTGGATAAAATATACGAAACCGTCAACCGTTCTGCACGTTTAGCAGCACAGGGAGATTTGGATACAAAACAACTAGATCCAAAAGCTGCAGTGCGCCCAGAATTGTTTCAAAAACCTTCGGAAGCAGCCTTCTACAAAGCCTTAGTACAATTGTTACCACAAACTGAAGCTGCAGCGCGATCGCGCAATTATCTACTGCTAGTATCAGCACTGGAAAAAATTTCTCCAACGCTAAGTAACTTTTTTGATGGTCCAGAAAGCGTTTTGGTGATGGATCCCGATCCTGAAATTAGGCGCAATCGGCTACATTTACTTGGTTTGTTGCGCAACCACGCTCGCGTACTGGCGGATTTTGGGGCAATTGTCAAAAACTTCTAGCTATCATCTATCAAAAGGTAGTGTAAATTGTGCCAAGACGCGTTAGGATAGGGAGTGCTTAACCAGGGACTTCTACTACAGTCTATGCCCAAAGCCCATGTAATTGGATTAGGAAAATCCGGTGTCGCTGCGGCGAGATTGTTGAAAAAGCAGGGATGGGAGGTGGTGCTAAGCGATCAAAGCACCACCGCAAACCTGCAAAAGCAACAACAAGCACTAGCAACCGAACAAATTTCTGTCAAACTCGGGTACTCACCAGAATTCAGCAGTTCAGACCCATCACAATTAGTAGTAGTCAGTCCTGGTGTTCCTTGGGATATCCCCCCCTTGGTGCAAGCACGAGAGTTAGGTATAGAAACCATAGGGGAAATGGAACTTGCTTGGCGACATCTCCACTCCAGACCCTGGGTGGCAATTACCGGTACCAACGGTAAAACCACCACCACTTCTTTAATAGCTAGCATTTTTCAAGCAGCAGGGTTGGATGCACCAGCTTGCGGTAACATCGGTTATGCAGCCTGTGAAGTTGCCTTAGCGCCAAAGCTTCCCGATTGGATCGTAGCAGAAATCAGCAGCTATCAAATTGAATCTTCCCCCTCCATAGCACCGCGTATAGGCGTGTGGACTACTTTCACCCCCGATCACCTCAGCCGCCACAAAACATTAGAAAATTACTACAACATCAAAGCTCACTTGCTGCGTCAGTCTGAAATACAGATATTCAACGGTGACGATGCGTATTTAAGCAAATTAGGTCTGAAGCACTGGTCGGACGCTTACTGGACAACTGTTAAAGGCAAAAATTTTTTGATAGGAGATAAGGGTTTCTACATCGAAGATGGCTGGGTGATAGAAAAATTATCTGCCAATTCCCCACCCCAGGCAATTATAGAGGTATCTGCATTGCGAATGGTAGGAGAACACAATCAGCAAAATTTACTGATGTCAGTAGCAGCAGCGCGACTAGCAGAAATAGAACCAAATATTATTTCTCGCGCCATCAGAGAGTTTCCTGGTGTTCCCCATCGTTTAGAACACATTTGCACTTGGGAAGGAATTGACTTTATTAACGACAGTAAAGCTACTAACTACGATGCTGCAGAAGTTGGATTAGCATCGGTCAAAAGTCCAGTTATTCTCATCGCTGGTGGTGAAGCTAAAGCTGGTGATGATACTGGTTGGATAGCAAAAATTAAAGCCAAAGCAGCTGCTGTTTTGCTAATTGGCAATGCAGCACCCACATTTGCCAAACGCTTACAGGAAGCAGGATACAATAATTACGAAATTGTCGAAACAATGGACAAGGCCGTTTTCAAGTCGGTGGAACTGGCGAAAAAGTATCAAGCACCTGTGGTGTTGCTGTCTCCTGCTTGTGCAAGTTTTGACCAATACGCTAACTTTGAGGAAAGGGGCGATCGCTTCCGAGAGTTAGTTCTATCGAGGACAGGCGGAAAATAATCAAAAATTTCCCTGCTTTTAGCAATGACTGAGAAATTTCATCAATTATTTGCCACAACAAACTCGTTACTTTCTGTGAGGTAATGAGTTACAGTTTTCAGTGCCAATTTTCAGCTATCTCGACAATTTCATTCCATAGAAAAACTGCAAAATAAAAATTGTGGTGAGAAAAATTCATGAAAGCTCAACCAAACCAAACTCTGAAAAATATTTTCAGTTTACAACAGCAGTCACTACTTCAAAAAGTCATAAAATTACACAATCTCACGAAAATTCTAGAAGCTCAAGCTAAATACAACGAAGCTTTCATCAAAGCTCAAGCTGCTTTCGAAGCTTTAGAAACAGTAAAAAAATGTCTTCCTGCTTTTTCGATACCGATTTCTTTAGAATTACAAATTTTAAGCAGTTTAAGTAAATTAGCTCGCATTCTAGGCAAATACGCCACCGCCCAACATTTTTATTTAAAAGCAATTAATTTAGCTCAATCTCAGGAAATCGAACAACAACGAGTCTTGCTCTCATTATTAAATGAGTTAGCGATCGTGTGCAAACACTGGGGAAATTTGGAAGCAGCAGAACAAATTTATCAAACTTTACTAAAAACTCTACTGAATCAATACGGTGAAAAAAATCAATTGGTGGCAGTAATTTACCATAACTTAGCTAGTTTAGAACATTGTCGCGGTCACGATACTGAAGCTGAATATTTAGCTCGGAAATCTTACGAATTGCACGTGCAATTATTAGGTAAAGAGCATGCAGACACGATCGCTAGCAAAGCAGCACTTGGCTGTATTTTACACGGATTGGGCAGATGGAATGAGGCAATTGAGTTATTTCAGGAAGCGATTGATTTTTTTGCTAGTCCATCTCACCGGAATTCCTACGAAGTGGCAAGAAATTTAAATAATTTGGCTGCTGCTCACGTACAAGCTAAAGGAGAATTGCAAGCAGCAGAAAAAGCCTACAGACGAGCCTTGGATATTAAAAAAAAGTTATTGGGTACTACCCATCCTGAGGTGGCGATTACCTTAAATAATCTAGCTATGTTGCTAAAGGAAAAAGGAAAAATTCCAGAGGCAAAAAAAATGTTAGAACAAGCGCTTATTATTTTCGAAAAAAGCCTGGGATACCAGCATCCCAAAACAATTTTGTGTCAAAAAAATCTCAATCAACTCTATAAATTTTCGTAAACTTCTGGGTTGACGCAATAAGGCAAACGCCGCTTTTGAAGTCCAGCGATCGCATTCTCAATAGCAATATCTGCCATTTTTTTTCGCGTTTGGCGGCTAGCGCTGCCAATATGAGGGGTGATAATTAAATTATCAAGACTTAGTAAAGGACTGTCGGCAGGAATTGGTTCGGGTTCGGTAACATCAATAGCAGCACCTGCAATTTGACCGCAGGATAAAGCTTGGTATAAAGCATGCGGATCTACAATTGGCCCTCTTGCTGTGTTAATTAAAATAGCAGACGGCTTCATCAGCGCTAATTGGGACGCACCAAAAAGATGGTAGGTATCTGCGGTTAAAGGTGTATGGATGCTGACAAAATCTGATTCCTGCAACAAACGTTCAAAACTTACAAACTCCACACCTAAAGATACTTCTAATTTTGGCTCGCATCTTTTTCTACTCGTATAAATAATTCGCATCTCAAATCCGCGAGCGCGACGAGCAACTGCTTGTCCAATACGTCCCAAACCAACAATTCCCAAAGTTGCACCCGCAATATCCGCTCCTAGTAAAAGATCTGGTTCCCAAGTTTGCCATTGTAGTGCGCGGGTAAACTTATCTGCTTCCACAATTCTCCGCGCCGCCGCCATTAATAAAGCCCAGGTAAAATCAGCCGTAGCGTCGGTGAGCACGCCAGGAGTATGACCCACCGGAATACCCCTCGCGGTTGCAGATGAAACATCTACATTATCATATCCTACTGCCATTTGACTGATAACCTTGAGAGATGTTGCAGCTTCTATTAATTGGCGGTCGATGCGATCGCTCAACAAACACAATAAGCCGTCTATTTCCTTGACCTTTGCTAGTAAAATCTCATAGGGAGGCGGTCGGCGTTCTGTCCAAACTTCTACATCAGCAATTTGCTGCAATGGTTGTAAATCAGTAGGGAGGCAACGGGTAATAAAGACTCGCAATCGAGACATACTCTCAAGACAAAAATCACGGGACAACTCTAGCTTTTGGTCTTACTAGCTAAATTTGTACATGTCAAGCAAGCCGTTCAAGTAATAATATTATCTAGACAATACCTCCTCAACATCATGGGCAACACATTTGGACATCTTTTTCGTGTCACCACTTTTGGCGAATCTCACGGCGGCGGTGTGGGAGTTGTAATTGATGGTTGTCCTCCCCGACTGGAAATTTCAGTTGAGGAAATTCAACAAGAACTAGATCGCAGGCGTCCGGGACAAAGTAAGATTACAACGCCTCGCAAAGAAGAAGATAAGTGTGAAATTCTCTCTGGGGTATTTGAGGGGAAAACTTTGGGAACACCGATCGCAATTTTAGTCAAAAACAAAGATACTCGTTCCCAAGATTATGATGAAATGGCACTTAAGTATCGTCCTTCCCATGCAGATGCAACTTACGATGCTAAGTATGGCATTCGTAACTGGCAAGGTGGCGGTAGAGCATCGGCGCGGGAGACAGTTGGTAGAGTAGCAGCAGGAGCGATCGCCAAAAAAATTCTCCGACAAGCTGCAGGTGTAGAAATTATCGGTTACGTCAAGCGCGTCAAGGATTTAGAAGCAGTTATAGATTCCGATCGCGTCACCTTAGAACAAGTTGAAAGCAACATTGTTCGCTGTCCAGACGCTGAATGCGCGCAACGAATGATTGAACTGATCGAACAAACGCGGCAAGATGGTAATTCTATTGGTGGCGTAGTTGAATGTGTAGCGCGCAATGTTCCCAAAGGTCTGGGCGATCCGGTTTTTGATAAATTAGAAGCCGATCTTGCTAAAGGTGTCATGTCCCTTCCTGCAAGCAAAGGTTTTGAAATTGGTTCTGGTTTTGCTGGTACTTTGTTAAGCGGATTCGAACACAACGACGAATTCTATATTGATGAAAAAGGTGAAATTCGCACTCGCAGCAATCGTTCCGGTGGTATTCAAGGAGGAATTTCCAATGGCGAAAATATAATTTTGCGTGTCGCCTTTAAACCCACAGCAACGATCGCAAAACAGCAAAATACAGTAACTACCCAAGGTCAACCAACTGTCTTAGCAGCTAAAGGACGCCACGACCCTTGCGTATTACCCCGCGCAGTCCCCATGGTAGAGGCAATGGTAGCATTGGTTTTGTGCGATCATCTTTTGCGTCACCACGGTCAGTGTCAGGTTTTATAATTATCCTCCTCCAGCACGCACAAAACGCTAGAGCTTCTTGCTTTTTACCTACACCCTTTGCGCTCATCGCCAAATGCGTGCAATTGTTGAAGATTAGTATAATTTTTGAGCAAAAGTTAACTACTGCGACTTTGACAGCGCATGAATTTTTTCTATGGAATTTCTCACTATTTTAGGACTAACTGCTGCCACTATCACTACAAGTGCTTTTTTGCCGCAGATGATTAAAACATGGCAATCGAAATCAGCAAAAGACGTTTCTTATACGATGCTGATTACTTTCATTATTGGTATTTTTTTGTGGTTAGTTTATGGAGTTTTACGTCAGGATGTAGCAATCATACTGGCAAATTTTCTTACTTTAGTTTTTAATATGGTAATTTTATGGCTTAAAATTAAATACAGGTAAAATCAAAAATAAACGAGCTATTTTTATTTCTTATTGTTTATTATTTGCCAAGTTAACTCTGTGATATCCTCTGTATTTTCTGCCGAACGCCTTCTATTTACTCCCGCTACTCCCAAAAGCGATGCGATCGCCACGATCTTCGCTTTTCCAAACGAATACAGCGTGGGTATTACCAGCTTGGGATATCAAGTTGTATGGGCAACTTTGGCAATGCGTTCAGATGTGCGAGTAAGTCGCTTGTTCACCGATGTATCCGAACCACTACCAAGCCAGCCAGAATTACTCGGCTTTTCCGTATCCTGGGAATTAGATTACGTAAATATTTTAAACTTACTAGAATCTCTGAAAATTCCTTTGCAAGCAAATCAGCGCGATCGCCATCATCCCCTTGTATTCGGTGGTGGTTCTGTTCTTACAGCTAATCCCGAACCCTTTGCAGATTTTTTTGATGTAATTTTATTAGGAGATGGGGAACAGCTCCTAGATAATTTTATCGATGCCTATCAAGCAGTTAGAAGTGCCGATCGCCAAACTCAACTGCAAGCACTCGCCCAAATACCAGGAATATACGTTCCCAGCTTGTACGAAGTAATCTATCGCGAATTAGATGGTGCGATCGAATCCATTCAACCAATTTCTCCAGAAATACCCGCTGTTGTACAAAAACAAACTTATCGAGGAAACGTTTTATCAGCGTCAACAGTAGTTACGGAAAAAGCAGCTTGGGAAAATATTTATATGATAGAAGTGGTGAGAAGCTGTCCAGAAATGTGTCGTTTTTGTCTGGCAAGTTATCTCACTTTACCTTTTCGAACCGCTAGTTTAGAAAATTCATTAATACCAGCAATTGAAAGGGGTTTAAAAGTTACAAATCGCATCGGATTATTGGGAGCTTCAGTTACTCAACACCCAGAATTTGAGAAATTATTAGATTATATCAGTCAGCCACAGTACGACGACATTCGTCTGAACATCGCTTCGGTAAGAACTAACACCGTCACTGTACAATTAGCCCAAACTCTAGCCAAACGAGACACAAAATCCCTCACAATTGCTGTAGAAAGCGGTTCGTCAAGATTACGGCAAATAATTAATAAAAAGCTGGAAAATGATGAAATTATCCAAGCTGCGATCAACGCTAAAGCAGGAGGATTAACTCATTTAAAACTATACGGAATGGTAGGAATCCCCGGCGAAGAACCAGAAGATTTAGATGCTACCGTAGCCATGATGAATGATATCAAAAAAGCTACTGCCGGTCTGCGATTAACATTAAGCTGCAGCACGTTTGTACCCAAATCCCATACACCTTTTCAGTGGTTGGGAGTAAATCGTCAAGCTCAAAAGCGGTTACAATTTTTACAAAAACAACTGCAATCACGAGGAATAGATTTTCGTCCAGAAAGTTACAATTGGTCACTCGTTCAAGCTTTATTATCTCGAGGCGATCGCCGACTATCACAGCTTTTGCAGCTAACCCGCAACTTCGGTAATTCTTTAGGTAGTTTCAAACGCGCTTTCAAACAACTACAAGGAAAACTTCCCGAGCTAGATTTCTACATTCACTCTCATTGGTCTACACAACAAGTTTTACCCTGGAATCATTTACAAGGTCCTCTACCTTCATCTACACTACTAAAACATTTAGCTGATGCTACAAGCAAATTTCATCAACCTTCAGAAAAACCAGAAAAAGTAGTTGCAAAATGCTAATTATTAATCAATGCAGCAATTTGAAATCTCAAGTCTAACATTGATAAATAAATGCAAACAACAGCAGAATATTACTGCGCTTACTGTGGGGAAATGAACTTAACTTTTGTTGATTTAACAGGCGGAGGACAACAATCTTACGTAGAAGATTGTCAAGTTTGCTGTCGTCCTAATATTTTGTATATCCGTATCGACGAGGATACTCTTGATATCAACATCGATACTGAATACGAAGGCTAAGTTTGAGGTTTTTCTTGATGTTGCACTTTCAGTATTCCTCAATTATTAACGCACCGGTAGAGATAGTTTGGAAGTTTCATGAAAGACCAGATGTTTTACAATTACTTACCCCCCCTTGGCAACCTTTGCAAGTAATTCGGCGTGAAGGAGGTTTGGGTGTAGGAGCTATTACTGAATTTCGCCTACTTCTTGGTCCATTACCTTTGCGTTGGTTAGCACGTCACACCGAATACGAAAAATATCGTTTGTTTACCGACGAACAAATATCCGGTCCTTTTGAGTTTTGGAGACACCAACATCGCTTTCAAGCAGAAATGGGAAAAACCAGATTAACAGATGAAATTTCCTTTGCTTTGCCCGGTGGACAAATAGCTGAGTTTTTAGGCGGCTGGCTGGTACAATTACAATTAGAGGCCATGTTTCGCTATCGCCACCATATTACCAAACAAGAATGCGAGTCGGGTAATTTTTCCTAAATACCTGCTATTTCTGGAATACTAACAGTAGAGTTATCTCTGGGGCTATCTTTTATTTTTAAAGATTTGTTGAAAAGCCCATTGAAACAAACCAGGAAAAAATCGTTCTGCGGTTTTTAAAAACTGAGCAGAACCAACAAACACTTCATATTTGTGATTTTTAACCGCGTCCCAGATAGCGTTTGCTACATCTTCAGGTTTCTCAACCAGGGGATTTTTTAAGAATATTTTCCAGCTGCTGACGGCGACTTGCAGTGTCTTGTTCATCTTTACCCCGAATGATTGACCGTTCCACAAAGTTGGACTGAATTAAATTCGGATAAATGTCACAAACGTGAATTCCTTGTGGCTTTAATTGTGCATGTAGCGCTTGTGTCAACCCTGTAACACCCTACTTGCTCGTACAGTAAGGAACAAGATAAGGAATCGCTATCTTACCACCAATGGAACTGACATTAACAATCGTTCCTTTTCCTCTTTACAGAAAATGAAGTAGAACAGCGTTAATGGTATGTATGTATCCCCACAAATTTGTATCTATAACTAGATGCCAATCTTCTAGGAAAAATTTTTGTACCGGTGCTGATGCATAAATGCCAGCATTGTTACATCTATATAACCATAATAGTCCAACGCTTTATCTACCAGTGTTTTTACTTGCGCTGCATTGGTGACATCGCAACTAACTGTTAATGGTGCTGTACCGCCAAGACTTTGCAGCTGCTGAGCTACTATTTGCAGGCGATCGCTATCACGAGCTGCTAGCACTAGGTCATATCCTTTGCGAGCAAATAAAATAGCCGTTGCTTTCCCAATTCCTACAGTTAAAAATCTCTTTACTATTTAGTTTGAGCAACAATCTTCAGCACGCCTTCTAACTTC
Source organism: cyanobacterium PCC 7702 (assembly GCA_000332255.1). Classification (GTDB taxonomy): domain Bacteria; phylum Cyanobacteriota; class Cyanobacteriia; order Cyanobacteriales; family Nostocaceae; genus Chlorogloeopsis. The sequence goes on from KB235926.1 coordinate 3,198,980, forward strand.
CGCTAGATTTTAAGTAATTAAATTATTTATTTTGTATTAATTTTTACTAATAATCTCTTTGGGCATAAATCGTAATACATACAAAACTTTACTTTTCCACTAGCCAAGTAAATTTTACTCTTCAGACAGAGCCAACCCGTGTAATTTTAATTAAAATATTTTAATATATCTAAACATTTCGATATTGAAATTCCCCGCTCAGCGATCGGGACTAGATAGATAAATGTATAAATTATTTCACAAGTTGCGGCGGAGTCAAGCCTAATGCCATCAAAACAGTTAACTTTTGTCAACTTCATCAAGACTACTAGCAAACCCACTATTGGGACATCTGGCATTGCCATTGCTATTGCGATTATAGGAATATGGGCAACTAGCTTAACTTTTTTACTTACATCTAGCTTCACCCGCTGGCATATCTTTCAGTTACTATTAGCAATACTTTGGCAAACTTTTATTTATACAGGATTATTTATTACCGCTCACGACGCCATGCATGGTGTGGTTTTTCCCAGCAATACAAAAATAAATAATTTTACGGGAGCATTGTGTCTATTTCTGTATGGCTTTTTATCCTATAAAACCCTATTAAAAAAGCATTGGATGCACCATCGTTATCCTGCTAGCAAACTAGATCCTGATTTTCATGATGGCAAGCATAAAAATTTTTTGGCCTGGTATTTTCATTTTATGAAAAGTTACTGGAGTTGGTGGCAAATCCTAGCCTGGCTTGTTGCATATAACATCGCTCACTACGTTCTACACTTACCTCACACAAATCTTATTTTCTTTTGGGCCTTACCTTCACTGTTAAGTTCTTTGCAATTATTTTACTTCGGCACGTTCCTGACTCATAGCGAGCCAAAAGAAGGTTATATTCAACCTCACCGTTCCCAAACGATTTCCATGCCTGTTTGGCTATCATTTATTACCTGCTATCATTTTGGCTATCATCAACAGCACCATCAATATCCTCATTTAGCTTGGTGGCAACTACCAGAAGTTTACGCATCAAATAAGCTTCCTAAAACTAATTAAAATTTAAATCCCTAACTTCTTTGTGAAGTCAGGGTTTTTGTCGATCGCCATTTTATAATTCAATAGCTTGAGTTTCTGCCTGGATAATGAGAAGATCTTCCAGAAGCTGGTCCTATTGTGGGTTGCAAAATTGGTTTTTCAGAACTTTGGAAAAATTTACTTGCTCCAGATTGCTCTTGGGGTAACTCGCTCGCCTCGGGTTCTGGTGCAACTTCCGATTGTAATTGTGGCGTAGGAGGAGGAGAATTTTCTGTTGTTTGCGGAACAGATGTTTTGCTGGCTCGATTTTGGAAAAGCTTAGAAAAGCTATTTTTTGATTTTTCTAGGTCAGTAGTTGCAGGTGCTTTCTCAGTTTCAGGTGTGGGCGCAACAGTCGAAGTTGGTGCTGGTTCGACTTTACTTGCAGGCTGTTTTTCTTTTTGGGGCAAAATTGCAGGCGCAACTTCTGTGGTTGGTGCTTTAGCTGCGTAGCTGGGATCGACAATAGCGCGCGCTTGTTCGGCTGAAAGTTCTCCCCTGACAAGTTTAGAAAGGGTGTCTTGACCGTTTGGCTGGTAGGTTATGAGTCTAACTGTGCTGTTGAATTCGTTTTTAACGGGATTGCTTTGATTGTCGAGAAACTCTAACTTGATCCAGTTTTTACCAGGTTTGAAACCTTTAAGGTAAACAGATTCCCAGCGATCAAGGATAAAACTTTCACCGTTGATGGTACAGCGGATGCGCCAATCTGCAAATTGGTTTTTGGAGCGATCGCTCGCCACCAGATGCAGGGGGGCGTTTGTAAGATAAAAATCGAGTAAAATTGGTTCTGCTCCGTAGTTGCCCTTAGGACTGTTGTATGTTAAAAGAGGCAAATTCGCATCTGGGTTATTTTCGTCGCTTTTGGTAAAAACATGAAAAGTTGTCTGGGCGTAGGCGCCTTCATTTTTAAAACTTTCATCCCAAGGACGGGAAGCAAAGACACGCAAAGTGTGGGTACCGGGAGACAAATCTGATAAAACTAACGGTTGATTGAGGTCGTAAACTGCTATATACGGTTGATTGTCGATAATTACATGCAGGTTTGGCCCCATATCTAATTGCGAATCTTTAAATATAGGCAAATCCTTTACCTGCAAGCGAACTGTGACGGTGGTATCTTGCAACGTTTCACCCGGCTTAGGAGTTAATATTGATACTTGGGGAAGATAAATTTCCAAGTTTTGACGCAGCTGTTGAATTACTGCTGGCGGAGCGACTTCTGAAATTTTTCCTGTTGCTACAGCGGAACTTTCTCGCGAATTAGCAGATGGTTGCTGGCTGATGGCTTGGTTGCTACAGCTAGTCAAAATTAATACAAAAAGTACCCCAAGCAGCAATGTGATTAAATCCTTGACCTTTATCCACCACAAGCTCATGTGTTTTACCCGTTCATAAACAACAGACAGATTCATACTGCATTTTGGCGCGAACCATACCATTGGGAACTATAGCCCAAAAGATGAAATATTTTGGAGATCCTTGTTTGAGACTTGAGTGGAAGATCTCAAATTTTGCCTTGACAAATTAGAAATTGACTATTGGGTGATTGCATGCATTGATTCGGAATTGAAATTTTGATTCTTTATTAATTCTTTAGCCTTACATCTCAAATCTAAAATTCCTAATTTCCGCTCCCTTCTAGGTGTCAAAAATGTCAGGGTTGTGGAAAATTTTGCGTAACAATTTTGACTGCTTGTTTCTACAGTTATTTAACTATGTTTTGGTATAAGTCATGACGAAAACCTATTTTTTCTCCCTAATTTATATAGATCTCCATCTCAATAGAACCATAAGTTTTACGAATTGTTTAGCTTTGTAAAATAAATGAAGAAACTATTGACTTTTTGACCAGTGTTTTGGAATTGGAAAGCATATAACACAATTAATCTGGGGATTTTGAATTATTGTTAAAAAGTCTCCAACAATGTACAAGAGAAGACTTTATAATTCAACAGAAACCACTCCCCACACAAGGTCTTCATCCCAGCTCGAGTATCCAAAAAATGGAGAATGGGAACTGGGTATATAAAATCCACGAAGACAGCTTGTGGTCAATACAATTCCTCAGTCCTTTTTAAGAGAGGAGGTCGAATGACAATAAGTCCTCCGGAGCGAGAGGAAAAAAAAGCAAGAGTCATAGTCGATAACGACCCGGTTCCGACTTCGTTTGAACTGTGGGCAAAACCAGGTCACTTCGATAGAACCCTTGCCAGAGGTCCCAAAACCACTACTTGGATTTGGAACCTGCACGCACTCGCCCATGATTTTGATACACATACAAGTGATTTAGAAGACATTTCCCGCAAGATATTTGCAGCGCACTTTGGTCACTTAGCTGTGGTGACCTTGTGGCTGAGCGGGATGATTTTTCACGGTGCTCGTTTTTCAAATTACGAAGCTTGGCTGAGCGATCCGCTGCATGTCAAGCCTAGTGCACAAGTGGTTTGGCCAATTGTTGGTCAAGACATTTTGAACGGGGATGTTGGTGGTGGCTTCCACGGCATTCAGATAACTTCCGGCTTGTTCCAAATTTGGCGCGGCTGGGGAATCACGAACTCGTTCCAGCTGTACGTCACGGCTATAGGCGGTTTGGTGTTGGCTGGTTTGTTTTTGTTTGCTGGCTGGTTCCACTACCACAAGCGCGCTCCGAAACTGGAATGGTTCCAGAATGTGGAGTCGATGCTAAATCACCACTTGGCGGTGTTGCTTGGTTGCGGTTCTTTGGGCTGGGCCGGTCACTTGATCCACGTATCAGCTCCCACTAACAAGTTGTTAGATGCGGGAGTGTCCGTCAAGGACATACCCTTGCCCCATGAGTTCATTCTCAACAAAGGCTTGTTGACCGAATTGTATCCCGGCTTTGCCAGTGGTATAACACCCTTTTTTACATTGAACTGGGGTCAATACGCAGACTTTCTGACTTTTAAAGGTGGTCTCAACCCAGTAACGGGTGGCTTGTGGCTGACTGATATTTCCCATCACCATTTGGCGATTGCGGTATTGTTCATCATCGCCGGTCACATGTACCGCACCAACTGGGGTATCGGTCACAGCATTAAAGAGATCCTGGAAAACCACAAAGGTCCCTTCACCGGTGAAGGTCACAAGGGTCTCTACGAAAACATGACCACATCTTGGCACGCCCAACTGGCAACTAACCTCGCTTTCTTAGGTTCGCTGACCATCATCGTGGCACACCACATGTACGCCATGCCCCCATATCCATACTTGGCAACCGACTACGCCACCCAACTGTGTATATTCACCCATCACATGTGGATTGGTGGTTTCCTTATCGTCGGTGGTGCTGCTCACGCTACCATTTTTATGGTGCGCGATTACGATCCCGTTGTGAATCAAAACAACGTTTTGGATCGAGTTATCCGTCACCGAGATGCAATTATCTCTCACCTCAACTGGGTTTGTATATTCCTTGGCTTCCATAGCTTTGGACTGTACGTCCACAACGACACCATGCGTGCTTTGGGCCGTCCCCAAGACATGTTCTCGGATACGGCAATTCAGTTACAGCCCGTGTTTGCTCAGTGGGTGCAAAACATACACACCCTAGCACCAGGCTCAACAGCACCAAACGCACTGGAACCAGCAAGCTACGCCTTTGGCGGTGGTATTGTTGCTGTCGGCGGTAAAGTGGCAATGATGCCAATTGCTTTGGGCACGGCTGACTTTTTAGTTCACCACATTCACGCTTTTACCATTCACGTTACAGTTTTAATTCTCCTGAAGGGATTTTTGTTTGCCCGCAATTCCCGTCTGATACCAGACAAAGCTAACCTGGGCTTCCGCTTCCCCTGTGATGGTCCCGGTCGTGGTGGTACCTGCCAAGTATCCGGTTGGGATCACGTATTCCTGGGATTGTTCTGGATGTACAACTCCATCTCGATTGTGATTTTCCACTTTAGTTGGAAGATGCAATCTGACGTATGGGGAACAGTAGACGCAGCTGGTAATGTAACTCACATTACCGGTGGCAACTGGGCTCAAAGCGCCCTTACCATCAACGGTTGGTTGCGCGATTTCCTGTGGGCACAATCAGTGCAAGTAATTAATTCTTACGGAAGTGCACTGTCAGCCTACGGACTTATGTTCTTGGGCGCTCACTTTATATGGGCTTTCAGTTTAATGTTCTTGTTCAGCGGTCGCGGTTACTGGCAAGAACTAATTGAGTCCATTGTTTGGGCGCATAATAAACTAAAGGTGGCACCTGCAATTCAGCCCCGCGCTCTGAGCATTATTCAGGGTCGTGCGGTTGGTGTAGCCCACTACCTTTTGGGAGGAATTGCCACCACATGGGCGTTCTTCCACGCACACATTCTTTCATTAGGCTAGCAACCAGCTCGAACAGTTAGTGGTTAGGGGTTAGTAGTTAGGATTTGACTAACAACTAACAACTAACAACTAACAAGACTGATACCTGATGGCTAAGAGTCAGAGGATTTATCAAACCTATGGCGACAAAATTTCCAAAATTTAGCCAGGATCTCGCCCAGGATCCGACGACACGCCGGATCTGGTACGCGATGGCGACAGGAAATGATTTTGAAAGCCACGACGGCATGACAGAAGAAAATCTATACCAAAAGATTTTCGCAACTCACTTCGGTCATGTGGCAATTATCTTCCTGTGGGCATCCAGCCTCCTATTTCACGTAGCCTGGCAAGGTAACTTTGAACAGTGGATTAAAGATCCGATTCATATCCGTCCGATCGCCCATGCAATTTGGGATCCCCAATTTGGCAAACCAGCAATAGAAGCTTTCACCCAAGGTGGAGCAAACTACCCAGTAAACATTTCTTACTCTGGTATCTACCACTGGTGGTACACCATCGGAATGCGGACAAACAACGACCTGTACATGGGAGCCGTGTTCCTCCTCATTCTGGCATCAGTATTTTTGTTTGCTGGTTGGTTGCACTTGCAACCCAAGTTCCGTCCCAGCCTTTCCTGGTTCAAGAGCGCTGAGCCTCGCCTTAACCACCACCTTGCAGGTTTGTTTGGTGTGAGCTCCTTGGCTTGGGCAGGCCACTTGATCCACGTTGCGATCCCCGAATCTCGCGGACAGCACGTAGGTTGGAACAACTTCTTAAGCACTCTGCCCCACCCGGCAGGCTTGCAACCCTTCTTTACAGGTAATTGGGGAGTTTACGCCTCCGATCCCGACACTGCTAACCACGTGTTCGGTACCTCCCAAGGTGCTGGTACAGCAATACTGACATTCTTGGGTGGTTTTCATCCCCAAACAGAATCGCTGTGGTTGACCGACATGGCTCACCACCACTTGGCGATCGCTGTAATTTTTATCATCGCCGGCCACATGTACCGGACTAACTTTGGAATCGGCCACAGCATTAAAGAAATGCTCAACTCCAAAGCTGGTTTGGTTCCGGGTACAAATAGCGAAGGACAGTTCAACCTGCCTCACCAAGGTTTGTACGACACCTACAACAACTCCCTGCACTTCCAGTTAGGTATTCACCTAGCTGCTTTGGGAACCATCACCTCCCTGGTGGCACAACACATGTACGCCATGCCTCCTTACGCTTTCATAGCTAAGGACTACACAACTCAAGCAGCGCTATACACTCACCACCAATACATTGCTATCTTCTTAATGCTTGGTGCTTTTGCCCACGGCGCCATATTCTGGGTTCGCGACTACGACCCCGAACAAAACAAAGGCAACGTACTCGATCGTGTCCTCAAGCACAAAGAAGCGATTATTTCTCACCTGAGCTGGGTGTCCCTGTTCTTGGGCTTCCACACTCTCGGTCTTTACGTTCACAACGACGTAGTAGTTGCGTTCGGCACACCAGAGAAACAAATCCTGATCGAACCCGTGTTCGCTCAGTTTATCCAAGCGTCTCACGGTAAGGTGCTGTACGGACTAAACGTCCTATTATCTAACCCAGATAGCGTTGCTTACACAGCCTACCCCAACTACGGCAACGTTTGGTTGCAAGGCTGGTTGGATGCTATCAACTCCGGTACCAACTCTCTGTTTTTAACTATCGGTCCTGGGGACTTCCTAGTACACCACGCCTTTGCTTTGGCACTCCACACCACAGTACTAATACTGGTCAAAGGCGCTTTGGATGCCCGCGGCTCCAAGCTCATGCCCGATAAAAAGGACTTCGGCTACGCCTTTCCTTGCGATGGTCCCGGTCGTGGCGGTACTTGCGACATCTCCGCTTGGGACGCCTTCTACCTAGCTACCTTCTGGGCATTAAACACAGTTGGTTGGGTCACCTTCTACTGGCACTGGAAGCACCTGGGTATTTGGCAAGGCAACGTCGCTCAGTTCAACGAGTCCTCCACATACTTGATGGGCTGGTTCCGCGATTACCTTTGGGCTAACTCCGCTCAGTTGATTAACGGATACAACCCCTACGGCATGAACAACCTGTCTGTCTGGGCTTGGATGTTCCTCTTCGGACACCTAGTTTGGGCAACTGGCTTCATGTTCCTCATCTCCTGGAGAGGTTACTGGCAAGAGTTAATTGAAACTCTTGTTTGGGCCCACGAGCGCACTCCTCTTGCAAACCTAGTTCGCTGGAAGGACAAGCCCGTTGCTCTATCTATCGTTCAAGCTCGTTTGGTTGGTTTAACTCACTTTACCGTGGGCTATGTTCTAACCTACGCAGCCTTCCTGATTGCCTCGACGGCTGGTAAGTTCGGTTAATGCATCCCTGGCTTAGTAGGTAAATAAAAAAATCCCCTGCATAAAAAGTGGGGGATTTTTTCATAAGCAGAAGAAACTATAAATCCCAAACTGTGATTTTCTGACAAAATAGTCCTTGAAATCCAAACAATTAACGCCACAAAAATTAATACCTTACTTCTCGTATCAATACGGAGATATTTACCTGGGAGATAGCCAGCAGCTGTTGCAATCTGTAGAATCTTCAAGTGTCAATTTGATTCTTACTTCGCCGCCTTTTGCTTTGACTCGTAAAAAAGAGTATGGAAATGAAAGCGCTTCTAAATATATAGAATGGTTTTTACCTTTTGCCTACGAATTCCAAAGGATTTTAACTGCTGACGGATCCTTGGTATTGGAATTAGGTGGCGCGTATCTTCCAGGATTACCGGTGCGAAGTATTTACCAATACGAGCTGCTAGTAAAGTTGTGCAATGATGTAGGCTTATATTTGGCTCAAGAATTCTATCACTACAACAGCGCTCGCTTACCTGCACCAGCTGAATGGGTAAATATCAGGCGTATTAGGGTAAAAGATGCTGTCAATGTAGTTTGGTGGTTATCTAAAACGCCTTATCCAAAAGCTGATAACAGAAAAGTTTTAAAACCCTATAGCGACTCCATGCAGCTGCTGTTGCAAAAAGGATACAAACCCAAAAAACGACCTTCCGGACACAAAATTTCTACTCATTTTTCTAAAAACAACAACGGGGCAATTCCTCCCAACCTTTTAGAAATAGCCAATACCGAATCTAACAGCGCTTATTTACGCTGCTGCAAAGCTAAAAACATCAAACCGCACCCAGCTCGTTTCCCGGAATCCTTTGTGGAATTTTTTGTAAACTTTTTAACTGATGAGGGCGATATGGTATTAGACCCGTTTGCAGGTTCCAATACCACAGGTAAAGTAGCAGAAAAACTTAAACGTCGCTGGATGTCTTTTGAGATAAACGAAGTTTATATCAAGAGCAGCCAGTGCAGGTTCGCAGATGCCCGTTAATCCAGGAATCGAAGTATAAAATATCAAACTAAATTTGTAATCTCAGGAAAAAACATTAAAGATACTGTAAAAACTAATCTTCCTATCTAGCTAAATATACCGATACAGTGTAAATACTGTAAAAGGTAACTACTTAGCTGATTCAGCAAAATTCCTGCAATCAGCCTGTAGGCGAAGCAGCTCGCCCTCACAGGGGGTTTCCGCAAAACAGTTGCACGTCTCGGAGGAAACCTCCGCGCTGTCATTAAAAAATAGTAAATATAGCTATGGGAAGAACTTGTGAAATGAAGAACTTTTACTGGTTGGCAGCAGGCTTGATCGTAGGATTAGCTATTCCAGCTACAACTTTGCCACAGCCATTCATCTTTAAGCCAGAAAAAAATCAATTACAGTTAAGTGCTAAAGAAGGTTTGCAAGCAGTAGCAGCTCTAAAAGTAGCTTCAAAATTTCGCAACCAAAACTTGCCCACACCAGTTGAATCTTCTCTTCCCTTAGCGTACCAACCAACTCGAAAATTTTTATCTGGCAGTCAACTTTATTACCAAAGATTAGCAGCCCTCAAAGCTGGTCAAATTTATACACGCCTCCATGACAAAGACGAACAGCAATCCTTTCTCATAGAATCCACCAAAAAGTCTCAACTTACCTACGAAGACTGGAAAAGCTTGTTGGTAATGGAGGCCAAAGCAATGGCTAAAGCCCAAGGCGCAAACCGCTTAAACATTTTAGTGGGTGATTCTTTGAGTATGTGGTTTCCCAATAAGAAACTACCCGCTGGGAAATTATGGCTAAATCAGGGAATATCTGGGGATACTTCTGGTGGGATCTTGAAAAGATTGTCTGCTTTTGCTGCCACCAGACCAGATATTATTTACGTCATGGCTGGCATCAATGACTTGCGTAAAGGCGTCAGCGATGAAACGATTTTACACAATCACCGTCTTATTATTCGACGCTTGCGCCAAGAACATCCAGGTAGCTTAATTCTTGTTCAATCTATTTTGCCGACTCGGCTTTCTTCTATTTCCAATAGCCGCATTCGTCGCCTTAACAGTCGACTAGCTTTAATCGCGCGCCAAGAAAAAGCTAAATTCTTAAATTTGTATAGTTGGTTTGCTGACTTTCAAGGTAATTTGCGAGAAGATTTGACCACAGACGGCTTGCATCTGAACGAAAATGGCTATGAAGTATGGCAAGCTCTGCTAGAGGAGATAGAATCTCGCTTGGCAGCTGCAAAAGCAAGACCAGACTCTTACCCTCAGGGAAACTCACTTAACTTTTACAGACAAGTTACACCCCTACACCAACAATAGCAACCTTGTCACAAAAAATATTAATACTTCTTAATTACTCTACCAGACCATGTTTAATAGCAAAACGTACCAGTTCAGCTCGATTATTAGTCGCAGTTTTTCTCAACAAACTACTAACGTACTTTTCCACTGTTCTTGGGCTAAGGTGTAATTTTTGCCCCATTTCAGCGTTGGAAAAACCATGAGTCAGAAGTTCTAAGACTTCTTGTTCTCTAGGAGTAAGTTCTGAAATTAACTCCACCGTAGCTGTAGACGGGTAGGAAGTATTGTAAGCAGACTGAATTAGTTGCGATCGCGCTAAGAGATTGCGAATAGCTGCTCCTAACTCTTCTAACTCAAAAGGCTTGGGTAAGTACAAATCACATCCCGATTGATAACCAAGAATTCTTTCTTGTGTCCTGGTTCGTGCTGTTAACAAAATTACAGGTAGCAAGCGAAACCTAGGTTTTTGACGTACCTGACGTACCAATTCATAACCGTTCATTCGCGGCATCACTATATCGGTCACCATTAAATCAGGATGGAATTCCTCCACCATTGCCAAGGCCTCTTGACCGTCATTAGCAGTAATCACTGAGTAGCCAGACAGTTCAAGATAATCGCTGATAGACAAACGAGTGCCCACATCATCATCCACTACAAGGATTGTCAAGGGCATGGAAAGTACACCCCTAGCATTTTTTCCTAATAATTTTGCTTCTACGAACACTGTCAGTGAATGCAAACAATAAAAGTACTCTTATGTTTCATACTATGATATGACTAACAGCTAATAACACTCTCCAGGAATAATTGCAAATTTATCTTTATATTTGCAAGAGGTATTATTCAAATGAATTCATACTTAAACTTAAGATCTAACCATATCTGTCTTCACTACTATTGTTTTTATAATTTGTAACATATTATCCCAAATGAATTCCTTAATCAAACGACATTTAATTATACATATATAGTTCTAGCTTAAAAAAATCAAAAAATCAGTAATGAAATTATGTACAAATGTAGGAATCCACTATCAAAATCCTTGTCTTTTCTGGCACATCCACAATTGCTAGAATTGCTAGTCTTCACTGATAGCAGGATTTTCTTAATTTCAACCATTATCCCGACAAAATTATTTTTCCTCTAACTTCGTTAATTTTGCAGTTTAGAGAAGATAATTTCAACCATAGAGAAGAAAATTTCCATTTCTCTTGATATATAGACAGCACAGTTGATTTTCTCCTCTGGTTAGTAATTAAAAGTACGCTACTCGCAACCAGACCAGACACAATTACATTACTTTCGACACCATTATTCAAGACTAAAATTCCTACTAAATAACTTTAACTCATCTAGCTCTTCCATTCCTTGTTAAAATAACTGTTTCGGCAATTTTATGTATTTATTTATACTTAAAATTCTCTGATTAACTCACAATTACTAACCTCAGAAACATTCTGCCTTGGGCGTGGTAAATCTATCTAGAGGAGAGCAAAAAACGCTCTAAAAATTAGGTATCGTAAGTCTAGTTCTGAAAAACAAAAAAGATTGCTGTGGTTCCAATTAGAGATAACAATCCGACAAAAATCACGCCCTACGTTACTTATGGGCTAATCGCAGCTAACGTCCTCGTTTTTCTTTATGAAGCGAGTCTTCCTCCCCAGTACCTAAACGAATTTTTTCACCTATTCGCAGTAGTACCGCGGGAATTAACAGCTAGCTTCGCAGGTATTAACATCCACCAACCTATACCAGAATGGGTAACCTTGATTACATCCCAATTTTTGCATGGTGGTTTTCTGCACTTAGCTGGCAATATGCTGTTTTTGTGGATTTTTGGCAACAACGTCGAAGATAAACTGGGTCATGTTAAATACTTATTTTTCTATCTGACTTGTGGTGTTTTAGCTACCTTGTGTCAGTGGTACTTCTCACAAACATCCGCAATTCCCTCTTTAGGAGCAAGTGGAGCGATCGCGGGAGTGATGGGAGCATACATCATTCGCTTTCCCACAGCAGAAGTCATAGGCGTTATTCCTTTGGGATTTTTCTTTCCAACCTTCCGCGTTCCAGCATACTTTTTTCTGGGATTTTGGTTTCTCCAGCAAGCTCTCTATGGCGTCGCTAGCTTGGAAGCACCAACCAATATCGGAATGGAAGGCGGTGGAATCGCCTATTGGGCCCATGCTGGAGGCTTTGTCTTTGGTATCGTTCTCGCTCCCTTGCTGGGGTTATTTAAAGATTCACCTAATGCGCGGGAAAGATTAACTGGATATTGGGAATAGAGGACTAACAACAAAACCCTAGTCCCCAATCTCGCCAAACTCAGTAATTCTTCATTGCTCGCTGCATCTCACGCTGGTCTTGCCGTTTTTTGAGGTCCTCTCGCTTGTCATGCAGTTTTTTGCCTTTGGCGAGACCAATACTAACTTTTACCCAACCGCGTTTGAGATACATTTTTAAAGGTACCAAAGTCAAGCCCTGCTGCTCCACCTTACCAATCAGCTTGCGAATTTCTTGGCGATGCAGTAAAAGTTTGCGCGTGCGCCGCGGCTCGTGGTTAAAATATTGTCCACTGGCAGTATAAGGGGAAATATGCACGTTAATCAGCCACGCTTCTCCATTGCGAATCAGAGCGTAACCATCCTGGAGATTGACCTTTCCCGCACGGATTGATTTCACCTCAGTTCCAGTCAATTGAATACCAGCTTCGTAGGTCTCGAGAATTTCATACAAATACCGGGCTTGTCGATTATCGCTAACAACTTTGTAACCGTCACTTTTATCACTCATTGAAAATCGTACTAGTGTGGAAACTTAAAAAATGAAAAATTTTCTAGACTGTTTGATGATTTTAAACCAATATCAATGTCTAACCGGATATTAAATATTAATCCTATCCTAGCCTTCCAAGAGGACAGCAGTAATTTATGTACCCCAAGCAAGAATCTCAAAAACAGGATTTTGTAGCCAAGGGTTGATTTTGATGATTGGGGAAGCCGATATGGTGGTGCGTAACCAAAGAAAAATAACAGGAGTAAAAAATGAGAAATAGCCTAACTAAAATTTTCAGTGCCGGATTTATTGCCCTCAGCATCGGCATTCTACCCTTAAGTTTATCGGCACGAGCACAAACAACGAGCTCTCCTGGAAACGCAACCACCACTACCACAGACACCAGAACATATAATAGAGGTTTTGATTGGGGTTGGCTGGGATTGCTAGGCTTATTTGGCTTAGCTGGTCTAGCTGGAAGAAAACGCAGCGAAAAACCCACCCGCTATCGCGATCCCAATGCTGTCAGCAGTACCAGCTACAGAGAATAAATTAGCAACATACTATTATCCATAAATATCTTCTTTGTTCATGATATGCCTGCAAGTACCACCGCATAAAAGCCTTGGAGATATCTACTTCCAAGGCTTTCTTTTGCGAGACTTTAGTTTGGCGCCGGTTCGGAATAAAGTGAATTTGCTTGTTGTGGAGTTAGCTGTTGATTCAAACAAGTCCAGTAACTAGCGATTAAACCTACTAATAACCACCAGATACTGTTGACCGCAGGACGATACCATACAGTATCCACAAAACCGTGACCCAGCATTCCTGCTAAAGCAGCGATCGCCCCCACTAACCACAAACCATCCGCACTTTTTAATTGCCGCAATCGTTGCAGTTGTAACCAACCAGTGTTAAATATTACTAACAACAACCACAGGAAACTCACTAAACCGATAAACCCTGTTTCCAAGGTCACTTCTAGCAAAATCGAATAAGCACTGAGCGCATTATAACGAGGCAGCTGGTAGAGTGGATAAATTTTATTAAAAACGTCGTGTCCGGGTCCGATTCCCCACACCGGAAAGTCACGAATCATTCTCACCACCGCCGTCCAGACGTTAATGCGAAAGTTGCTACTGCTATCTTTACGACCCATGAAAATACTGAGCATCCGCAGGCGAAAATTTTCTGAAACCCCAACTGCAACAGCAAATATAGCTAGAAAAACCCCCAAAAGTATCGGTACTAACCATTTTCGCCAAAACTGGGGAAGAGACTCGCCATACCAGTAGCGCAGTAATAATACAAAAATAACTGCAGCGATCGCCAAACCAATAAAGCCACCACGACTATCAGCAAAACGAAGGCTGGCAAGATCTACTATAAATATAGTCAATGCCAAAGCTTTACGCAGCCATCCCTGCCAGACAAACACTGCTACCAAACTTAAAATCACCGCCGGTAACAAATAACCAGCCAACAAATTCGGATTTCCCAAATAACTATAAACCCTCGTATTCTTCGACAAGGGAGATTCCGGATCGACCCAAGTTGCTAATTGTGCTGCACCGAAAAACTTCTGTCGTACCCCGTATACGCCCACAAGTAAAGATACATGCAAATATAAAACTAGCAACCAAGACCTAATCCTGGGGAACTTCAGTATCCTTGCAGACAGCGCAAAAAACAGCAAATAAAGGCTAAAATTTATTAACCCTTCTAAAGCTGCTTTTTTTTCCGGAGACAGAACCGTCGCAACCACACAGATTCCCCCATAAAGTAATACCAACAAATGAATTGGAGTGGCTAAAATACTCTGCGAAGATACAACTTTATCTTCAGATAAAGTCAACAGCAGCCAAAAACCTGCACAAGCTACCAGTAAAATCCCTAGCAAAGTTGTATTTTTAACAGTAAACGGTGCTAAAACTAACACCAAGCTCACTAACACCGCCGCAATAACATCTCCCCACTGCACTAAAATACTAGTTTGCCGCCAACGGCTCCCTACACCCACCACAAAACTGCGCAGATAGCTAGTACTAAGATACTCTTTCAGCGGGAAATCAGATAAAGTCAATTTTTGCCAGATTAAATTCATAACATGCTGTAAACAATTAGCACAGAGTGCAGATTCAATGATAATTCAGGCAGTTCTAAAAAGCCTCTAGTCTATGCTAATTGCAGACAGTTAATTCCTGAAGATAGAAAAAAGATGTTTGGTATTAATACGTTTCTATTATTTTTGCTGTCTTGCTATTGCTTTTAACTTTTTTGCTAAGAAGAAGCAGTATTTGAGGAAACATCGCTCATTGTCTGCATTTTCTCCTGATTTCGAGGCAAAGTCACTACGTAGCGGTATCCTGATTCTGGCGTTCTCTGAATGGAAATATACCCGCCGTGCAACTGCGCTAGCTGACAACTGAGCAAAAGACCCAAGCTTTCTCGCGAAAGATTGCTATACCGCTCATTTATATCCTCGAGATTCGAGATAGAAACTCTAACGCTATTTAACTGCTCTACTGTTTTTGGTAAATTCGCTTCTTGGTCTGAATTTTCCAAATTATTATGAACTTTTGTCTCTTGAGTCAACTCTATTAAAGATGAGCTATTGAGACGCAAGTAGGGATCGACTTCCGTAATTCCATCTCCTAACCAAGGATGGGAAACCCAGACCGTAATATTTAGAGCATTATCTTTATAGGAAACGTGAATCCGCACAATACTGCCAGTGGCAGATAGTTGAATTACGCTGAACACCAGGTGATACAGAATTTGTCGCACTTTATCCTTATCTAAAGGCCAAATGCGATTCCGTCCCGGTTCGATAGAAAGGCGAATATCCTGTTCGCGACGATGAGCAGCTTCTTCTAGAGAATTGATCGCCTGCTGACACAACATCTCAATGTCTACAGGAGCCAAATTTAGATTTGTCTGACTGTCATTTATTGCTCCCAGTTCTGCAATTTCATTTACCAATGACAGTAAGTAGCGACCGCTATGTTGGATAATATCTAAGTATTCTCTTTGCTTCGAAGTCAAAGGACCGTATATTTCCCGTCCGAGCACGCTTGCCATACCCAGTACCGACGTCAAAGGCGTGCGCAATTCCTGAGTTAATTGTTCTAAAAGCTTTAACTTGAGTGGGTTGGTAGGAAGTGAATTAGTTGGTAATGTGATTGGATTAATTTTGATTTCATCAATACCAGCTTCTGGAAGCAAAAAATCAGAATTTCTCTGAGAAGCCGTACTTTTGGAAACTATCTGTAACAAACGATTGCGTTCAAATTCGCTCATGCTCCAACGAGCAATTATTTGTAGAAATTCAATATCTCGATGAGTAAAGTTACGCGGTACCAAATCCATCACTGCTAACGCACCCAAACAATTTCCACAGGCGTCGAACAGTGGCGCTCCTAAATAGGCACGAATACCGTAATCCTGCACCAACCTACTGTTAGCTAACTCTGTGTTGACTATTTTTTTTGTATCGTTGATAACTATTGTTTGCGAACTTTCTACTACCTGAGTACAAAAAGACTCCCAACGTGACAATTGACGGGTTTGCGCCAGTTGATTCATCAGTCCTAGTCTGGATAAACCCACCGCCGACTTAAACCAATGGCGCTGTTGATCCACAAATCCCAAAATCGAAATTGGCGCTTCTAAAAAGTGGGCTGCAGTTTGAGTAGCTTCTTCAAAAACTGGAATTGTTTCTGGTTGTTGTAAACCCAATTCTGCCAATGCTTGCAGGCGTTGTTGTTCTCTACTTTCTGGGGATGCCCAACCATCCTTTTGAGATAGAAAATTGTTTTCAGGCTCTACCATTACCACTGCTACCTTGATCGCTTATCGATACTGTAATTCATATAACCACTATCTATGGGTTATTCGCTACTTTTAAGCATTCCCCAATTTGGCTTCGGATCAACAAGGTAAGAGTAAAAAATTTTGACTGTTGAGAACTTTTTCATGCAGGTAGCCATTGCTGTTAAGCTACTTTCTTCTTTTTACCATCTCTCGGGATATCTTTCTTCTATTTCATACGTTAATATTGACATCTATTTGGGTACCATAACACTGAGAAGCAAATTAATAGTAAATATCTCTCCAAATGATATTACTACATTTTTATTGTCTTTTTTTCCTCAAATCCATAAAAAACTTTTTCTTCCTGTGGTCAGGAAAGATTTTTTTAATTAGTTGGTTTTGGCAAATATCTACTACCTCTAAATTCCGCCATACCCAGCCAGAAATTTCTTTCATTTTCTGCATTGAAATATCGAGATTAAATGAATCTAGTTAGGAAAACAACTAGTAAAAATAGAAAATTTATTTTCCTTAATTATGACACTAGTGGAGAAAAAAGTTAAGAATTTTTTAAAAAATTTCCAGATGAGAGTTTGCAGTATTTTATGAAAACGAATAATCCGCCGCTCGCAATTCCTTTTGTAGACTTGAATTTCCAACATCAATCGATTCACAAACAACTGCAAAAAGCAATCCAAACAGTAGTAGAACAGGGAGATTTTATTTTAGGGCAAGCAGTTGCAGATTTTGAAGTCGCCTTTGCTGCAGCCTGTAACACAAAATATGGGATTGGGGTAGCTTCGGGTACTGACGCGATCGCCTTGGGTTTGCAAGCTTGCAATATCGGTCGCGGTGACGAAGTAATTTTACCAGTTAACACCTTCGTGGGTACATTGATTGGAGTGTTGCGCGCCAAAGCCAAACCAATTTTTGTAGACTGCGATCCGCACACCGCTTTAATTGATTTACAAGCTGCAGCCAAAGCAGTCACACCCAAAACGAAAGCGATTATTCCCGTACATCTGTACGGTCAAATGGTATCGCCACAACAGCTACTAGACCTAGCCGCCACCTATAACCTACTAATTTTTGAAGACGCAGCACAAGCACATCTAGCCGAACGAGAAGGATATCGTGCTGGATCCGTAGGAGTAGCAGCAGCTTTTAGTTTTTATCCGAGCAAAAATTTAGGAGGATGGGGTGATGGTGGTATGGTTGTTACCCGAGATCCGCAGGTGGCGCAAGCAATGACATGCTTGCGCAATTACGGTGCTTCCAGAAAGTATTTTCATAGCCACATAGGTACTAACAGCCGTCTAGACACAATCCAAGCAGCCGTATTGCACCAAAAATTACCATACCTGAGGCAATGGAATCGCGATCGCCTGTATATCGCCCAGCGCTACGATACTGAACTCGCGCCCCTAAAAGCTAGGGGAATTATCCCTATAGAAAACCACAGTGGAAACGGACACGCTTATCATCTTTACGTAATTAGAGTTTGTGATTCTTGTCCTGTAGAACGTTCCGCCATCCAAGCTCAGTTAACAGCAGCAGGAATTCAAAGTAGCATTCACTATCCTATTCCCTGTCATCTCCAACCAGCGTTTTCCAACTTGGGCTATCGAGTGGGCGACTTTCCTCATGCGGAAATGCTAGCAAAGCAAATTTTATCGCTACCGATATATCCAGGCTTGAGCAACAGCCAAATTAAACAAGTTGTAAGCGCTTTAGCCGCAATAGTTTCACCTTAAAAAAACTTGCCCAATTTATGGTTTCCCAACTCCGAGTCAAACCCCAATTTTCACCGCAATTGTTAGACCTATTTATTCTCGGGCTTTTGGGGCTACTATATGCTCCTGTTATTCTGCACTGGTTAGATGGTTGGCTGCACAAAAATATCAGTACAGAACATGAATACTTTAGCCACGGTATTATTGGTTTGCCCTTTGCCACCTATATTGCTTGGACGCGACGAAAATTCTGGCAAAAACTACCAGAACGCCCCCATCCCTTGGGCGCTGTGCTGCTACTGGTCGGAGGAGTTTTTTACTGTAGCGGACTGGAGGAATGGGTTAATCTCTCCTTGGTTACTATCCTTACAGGAGCGTGCTTGTGGCTCAAAGGAGTTCCAGCTTTGAAATTACAAAGATTTCCCTTGTTGTTAGCTTTTTTGGCGACCCCAACTTCGGTACCTTACATCATAGCTTTTTATACCTTTCCCCTACAAAGTTTTATCGCTGGTAGCGCCGGTTTTATACTAAATCAACTCGGTATGCCAGTGAAAGTTGATGGCATCAATATCTACGTGGGAGAACGGATAGTAGAAATTGCTCCCTACTGCGCAGGATTAAAAATGTTGTTCACCACCGTGTATGTTAGCTTGATGCTGCTTTACTGGACTGGTGCTTTATCTTCGCGCCGCACAACCCTTTGGTTTTTATCAATGGCAGTAGTCCTTAGCATTGCTGGTAATATTGTGCGTAACAGTTTGCTAGCTTACTTCCACGGCACGAATCAAGAAGTTGCTTTTCATTGGCTGCATGACAGCTGGGGCGGAGACATCTTTTCTAGTATTATGCTGTTACTATTAATACCAATTTTGAATGGGCTGCGCAGCTATTTTTCTCGCTCCTCCTGAGAGCGATCGCTAAAAATTATTAAAATATTAAGTAAAGTAAATTTAAAGTCAAAATCAATGGTGCTATTTGGATTTGGTAAAAAATTATCCCTCCCCACCCCAGAAGAAGCTCTACCAGGACGGGCTGAGGCTATGCCAGTTACCAATCGTCACTATGTTAACGGCAATCCCATTAAGCCTCCCTTTCCAGAAGGCATGGAAAAGGCAATGTTCGGTATGGGATGCTTTTGGGGAGCAGAACGTAAGTTTTGGCAACTGCCTGGAGTTTATACTACAGCCGTTGGTTATGCTGGAGGTATAACACCCAACCCCACTTACAAAGAAGTTTGTACCGGCCTGACAGGCCATAACGAAGTTGTTTTGGTTGTCTACGATCCCAAAGTTATTAGCTATAGCGATCTCCTCAAAGTTTTTTGGGAAAACCACGATCCCACCCAAGGAATGCGTCAGGGAAACGATGTTGGTACTCAATACCGTTCTGGAATTTATGTTTTCTCTGAGGAACAAAGAAAACTAGCAGAAGCATCTGTGCAAGTCTATCAAAAAGCTCTCAACGCCGCCGGCTATGGAAAGATTACTACGGAAATTCTAGACGCACCCGAATTTTACTACGCTGAAGACTACCATCAACAATACCTAGCCAAAAATCCTGGTGGATATTGCGGTTTGGGAGGAACAAACATTACTTGTCCAGTGGAATTAATCAAATCTTGAACAAGTAACAAGCTAGACTGCAAAGGCGCCACCACAACTAATTTTTCTCTAACGAAAACCCGCACGTAGCGCGCCTACAGCTACAGTAGAGAACTCAGAACCCTAAACTCTGAGTTCTTTTTATGGCACTTTCCATAACAAATCAAAGGGAAAATTACTAATAAAATCAATAATCTTTAGAAAAACTTATACAGAAACATACTACTACCTCTAATCACTTTCATTGAATATTAAGAAATACTTATTAAAAAAAATTGCGAATACTTGATTTAATTGCTAAAGTGTGTTCAAGCTAAACCCAGTCATCCCCAGTATCCAGGAAAAGGAGTAAGCCATGAGCTACATCGATGTTGGCATGGGTAAACAAAGTTAACGGCTGTGAAAATATTTTGTCTTGCTGCATGTGGAATAGTGAAAAAGCTTCAATGCAATTTGTAGTTGGCAAAGTATAGATGCGGTAAGGCCAGAATCTTGGAGGTTGAAATGAACCTGAAAGGTAAGGTAGCTTTAGTTACTGGGGCTTCCCGTGGCATCGGACGGGCGATCGCCCTAGAGCTAGCACAGCAAGGAATGAAGCGATTGATATTAGTAGCACGCGATCGCCAAAAATTAGCAGAAGCAGCCAAGGAAATCGAAGCCCGAGGAGCACAAGCGACGATTATGGCAGTCGATCTCACCAAGCCAATTTTTGTAAATGTTGCAGCTGCTCAACTTTGGCGCAGTTACGGTCCAATTCATCTACTAGTAAATTGCGCGGGTGTAGCATACCAAAACTCATTTTTGCGGTCTAAACTACCCCAGGTTCAAGAGGAACTTTCTTTGAATTTTTTGGGAACCTACACTTTGACTCAAATAATAGCCCGGCGTATGGCTAGCCGCAAAGAAGGAACAATCGTTAATGTTTCCAGCTTGATGGGAAAAGTGGCCGCACCAACAATGGCAACATATTCAGCTACTAAATTTGCAATTGTAGGATTTACTCAAGCCTTGCGCCACGAACTAGCTTCCTATAATATCCGAGTTATAGCATTGCTACCAACTCTCACGGATA
The DNA here is from genome assembly GCA_000332255.1 of cyanobacterium PCC 7702. Lineage (GTDB taxonomy): Bacteria > Cyanobacteriota > Cyanobacteriia > Cyanobacteriales > Nostocaceae > Chlorogloeopsis. The sequence continues at coordinate 3,220,050 of KB235926.1, forward strand.
CAGACATGATACAGAAATTCGAGCTATTCCGCTGGGTAATTCCCGTCACTCCCCAGCAAGTAGCTCGAGCATTAATTTCTGGCTTGCACAGAGATTCACCAGAAATATTAGTAGGATGGCAAAGTCATCTAGCAGCCTGGTGTCTGCGCTTTGCTCCTTGGTTGCTAGATGCGATCGTACAAATATCTTCTCCACAAAAGCTGCAAGTCACCGGAACTTTTGGGGCGTAACATCCTCTTTTTGCACCCCATCAAAGCTCCCAACTTCACAATTAAATATTCCTTGCCCTACGCCAGTTATCTAGGTTGCAGATCCTCAAAAGCACGACTTGAACTGCTGTTTTTCTTCGCCAGGGTCCCTGCCTGCTAACCACCAGCCTATCATGCCTATTACCGACAAGGGACAACTTGTAGTCCCCAACTCCCCCAGGAGTTAAACTCAAAGCAAACAAGCTTATAAAGCATACTTTTTTGCCACCAACTCGCTTAGCACGAAAAATTAGGGAAATAATCTAGTTGCTAGCGAAATTAGGAGTGAGTATGCTTTTTTGAGGGAGGGACCAGAATTCGGAAGGCGAAGAAGACGTGAACTTAGAATTGTCTACCCCTTTGGAATTGATCGGGCGTTCGGCAGAATTTCAACGAATAGTAGAAGTTCTGGCGCAGGACGGTGACTTGTTGGTTTTGGGAGTACCGGGAAGCGGGCGACGAACATTAGTACGGGGAGCAGCTTCGGCAGTAGGAGCAATTGCACTGGAAATAGACTGCATTCGCGCCACAGATGAAGAGAGATTCGTGCAATTATTAGCAGAAGCAATCGCTCAAAGTACCGAACCAGCAAAAATTCAAGACTGGATGGCAAGTAGCGCCAGAGAGTTTTTCCGACTGCACAGCCAAGAAAACACTACTAAACTCGTACTCGTACGTTCCCTCAACCAAAAGCAGCTATGGCAAGCATTTACAGTTTTACTAGAATTACTTCAAGTTTTAGCTGAAGCTCAAGACCGGCGAGTAGTTCTAATTTTACAGAGTTTTCCCCACATCCGTTCCTGGGACCGCGATGGTTTGTGGGAAACAACACTCAGACAAGAAATCCACCAACGAACTCGTATTAACTACGTACTCATAGCAACCATAGCCGAGACTGCTGCTCACCACAAACAGACTCACTATCCAGTTGTCAGCGTACAGCTAGCTCCCCTAGCCAAAGATGTTTTAGCAGTGTGGGCAAGGGAAATTTTACAAGCAGTAGGACTGGCATTTGATTCTCGCTCACTCGCAGTACAACTATTTTTAAATGCTGTACAAGGACATATCGGTGATGCTACAGCTTTAATTCGCCGCTTGCAATCTTTGTGTCGTCCAGATGAATTGATTACCGAGCAAAAAGTAGAGCAAGCAATTGAAGGACTGCTAAAGGATTTATCTATTACTTATGAATCTTTGTTAATGTTACTCCCCAGCAATCAAGTACATCTTTTGGAATGCTTGGCTTGCGATCCCACCGACAAACCCCAAAGTCGAGAGTATATCCAAAAACATCGTCTCTCCCGTGGTGGCAGCTTGCAAGGTGCATTGATCGGACTTCAGCACAAAGGATTAATTTACGGAGCTGAACAGCATTACCAATTGGCATTACCACTACTGGCTTTGTGGTTGCGGCAGCGTTTAAGTTGAAATCTACAGAATTGTAAACTTTTCGCTCCATTAAAATATGAGCATACAATTCAGTAAATTATGAGATGAATGTCTCGATTCTGCCACTACAAGCTTCCAAGCTGACTGCCGCCGATCGCATTTTTAGATTAGCCTTTGGCACCTTTATAGGACTGCCCGATCCCCTTCAGTTCAGCAAAGATGTTACCTACATACCCCATCGTTGGAAGGCAGATCCGACAGCAACCTTTGCCGCAGAAGTAGACGGAAAGTTAGTTGGCTCGAATATTGTAGTAGATTGGGGCAGTTTCGGTTATTTTGGACCTTTATCCGTTCACCCTGACTATTGGGAGCAAAAAATCGGTCAAAAGCTAGTGGAAGCCACGATCGCTTGTTTTAACCAACGACAAATTAAATTAGCCGGACTGTTTACCTTTGCCAATAGTCCCAAACATCATGCACTCTACCATAAATTTGGTTTCCGGCTGCGATTTTTGACCGCGATCGCCGCTAAATCCGTAGATTCAGCCCAAATATTACCCCCGCAAGTTAGATACTCCCTAATGGACGAAAACAAACGTGCCGAATGTATTAACGCCAGTTATCAACTTACTAATTCTATATATGAAGGGCTAAATTTATCGCGAGAAATTCAAACAGTCCAAACCTTGGGCCTGGGTGATACACTTTTTCTGTGGGACGATGCAGGTTTAGCAGGATTTGCTATCTGTCACTGCGGTGCTGCTACAGAAGCTGGCAGTAACACTTGCTATGTCAAATTTGCAGTAGTACGTTCCGGAACTAACCCCGGACAACGTTTTGAGCAGTTATTGGCTCTGTGCGAAGCATTGACAAAAACTCAAGGAATGTCACGCTTGGTTGCTGGAGTAAATACCAGTCGAGAAGAAGCTTACTGCCAACTTTTAGCTCGCGGTTTTCGTACCGAAATTATTGGCGTAGCTATGCACCGTCCCAACGAACCCGGATACAGTCGCCCCGGTGTTTTTGTCTTGGATGATTGGCGATAGTAGATAGCGGATGGCGAAAGCGAAAGCATAGCGCACTTTTGCAAGGGTTGCCGAGCATAAAGCTTTGAGGAGTAATTTTATGAAGGTCTACGAACTGCAAAGCAATGCAGGTATTGAGGCCCTGAAATTAGGAGAACGACCAGAACCCAAACCCCGAGCAGGAGAAGTTCTGATTCGGATCAAGGCCACATCCCTTAATTATCGTGATTTAATGGTCGCACAAGGAACTTATGGTTCTAAACTCCAATACCCTTTGATTCCTTTATCCGACGGTGCTGGTGAAGTTGTCGCACTAGGTGAAGGTGTGACGCGAGTCAAACAAGGCGATCGCGTTGCTGGAATTTTCTTTCCAGAGTGGATATACGGCCAACTAACCCGACAAAAAATGAAATCGGATTTGGGGGCCACAATTGATGGCATGCTGGCAGAATATGTGGTTTTACACCAAGATGGATTAGTAATATTACCCGAACACCTATCTGACGAAGAAGGTGCAACCCTACCCTGTGCAGCCGTAACAGCATGGCATGCACTTGTCACTAAAGGCAACATCAAAGCAGGCGAAAGCGTATTGTTACTAGGTACAGGTGGAGTATCCATATTCGCCCTTCAATTTGCCAAACTCCACGGTGCGAAAGTCATTATCACTTCTAGCAGTGACGAAAAATTAGAACGAGCAAAAAAATTAGGTGCAGATGAGACAATTAACTACAAAACATACCCGGATTGGGAAAAGAAAGTTTATGAACTAAGCGATCGCATCGGTGTAGATCATGTAGTAGAAGTAGGTGGCGCCGCAACTTTGCCAAAATCTCTGCAAGCAGTACGAATAGGAGGACGCATCAGCTTGATTGGCGTACTCTCAGGTAGAGGAGAAAAGGTAGATCCTTTACCAATCTTGTTCAAAAGTCTAACCGTGCAGGGAATATATGTAGGTAGTCGCGAAATGTTTGAGGCTATGAATCAAGTCATCTCCCAACATCAAATCAAGCCTGTAATAGATAAAGTGTTTCCGTTCGCTGAAGCACACCAAGCTTACCGCTACCTCGAAAGTAAAGCTCATTTCGGAAAAGTAGTCATTCGATTGTAGGCAAAAATCTACTTTCCCAGAGATTCTAACACTGCCTCCAAAACCTTATCCAGTTTCATGGGTTTATGTGTGGGTGACGCACGGGCTTTTGTGTACCAACAGAATTCACAAGCTGTGCTCAAATTAAATCACCAGTAAAGTTGTAGACGCGCTACGGGCGTCTAAAAGTGTCATGCATTACCCATGCTCTAGAGGCGATCGCAAACGGTGTGGAAAATATATCCCAATAATGGATTGAACACATAGCCCGCAAACAAGACATTATCGATTTAGCGGCACGTTTTGAGACCACGGTTTATTATTAAGTTCGTTCTTTAGTTTCCTTATCGGTCTGTGCCATTTACTTCAATGGTATTAGGATTGTTGGATTCAAAAGATGTCATGCTCTAAATTTTATCGTTCGGTAAGCTGGAATTCTACAAAGGGAGTATCTAAACCTCCCGATCAAACCTTTGCTGAGCGCATCTGGGCAATTTTAGACATCTGTAAAAAGATTTATATGGCGAACAGGCTTTGCCGCTGCCATCTCAGCATAATGGTTGTTTGTAAGAGAAAAACCTGAATGCTTTAATATTAAGTAATAGTTTTTGTAGGTTAATAAGCTCTTCCACCCGTGGCAATTTCAAGTTATGAACAACACATTATTCGCTCGAATCTTCCGTGACAGTGATGGCAAAATTGTTATAGCTCAGATGCCAAATTTGCCAATTATTGTTTGGTTCACAGCTAGTTTACTCAAATTAGTTTTTCCAACAGGTGAAATTAATATAGGATTAGATGCAATATCTTTTGGCTCTTTGTTTACCTGGGCGTGGCTGGAATTATTTCAAGGCGTTAATTATTTTCGTAGAATTTTAGGTCTTGTTGTGCTTGTTGGTATCGTTAGCTTAAAAGCTGTGGGTGTTAATGTGCTTGGGAATTTCGGTTTTTGATGCGACAGCAAATACCCAGTTTTTGTGACCGGCTATATTCGAGTGTATCTCCACACTGTAGTAGTTGCTTGTTCTGATGTGATATCAGAAATTTTCCGAAAAATAGTGTTGAGAAGGTTGATGAGTGCGATCGCTTGCTGCGGGTGTTAAGCGCCATTTCAGTTTTTTCAGCTTTATTGAGAAGGTGGTTTGGGCAAAAGATAGTTGTTTAAATACTATTTCGACCAGACTGTGGTTAGTTTTGCCATACAACTATTGCTGGCGTATGAAAAAGGGACGGGTGCAACTCCCATCCCAGTTAAAATGAAAATTGTGTCCAGATTGTGTCCATAACTTGAGCATTCAGGTGGCTCTTTTTTTATCTATCGAGCCTAGTTCTTTTCACACGAGCTTCGCCAAGTTCAGCTTTTGCTTCTGCAACGATATCTTCCCACATTTCACCAGCTGCAGCGATCGCTCCTTTGCTTCTTTCGTAGAAAAGAATACCACCTTTAATAATTCCTTTCGCTACTGGTCTGCCAACACCAGCCAACACCGGTAACAACACCGGTAGAAGTATAATTCCTGCAATTCCTGTAATGCCAAGGTTTTCGGCTACATCTCCTACATCTGGTAAAACCTTTAGTCCCATAAATCTTTTCACCTCCGTTGCTTTGACAATTTTTATTTTATTACTATTTAAATCCAAAAATTCACCCTATATTTCCTTGCTTAGTAAAAATATATTACATTATTAATTGTTTGATTTTTATTACGTCCGTATGAAAGTTTATTTTGATTGGCTAATAAAAATCATCTATCAACGAGTTGTTTTGGTAATTAATATTAATTGATTATTGAGAAATTGAGCATGAAAATAGCGAATCATATGGAGATAGCAATAATTTGAGAAATGAAAAATAACTTCTCAAGTCAGAACTAGTACCGAGAGTATAATAAAAAATCAACTTGCCAACATAAAGATATATAGATAACAAGTATAATGCCTGTAATCTGATACATTATCTAAAATTTATAACTTTTATATCGATAACTAAATAGCTATGAGTGATGCCTTATTTTCTGTAGAACATTTGCGAGTTGCCTATGCTTGCGATAGTGGAGAAGAAGACCATTGGGCGGTAGATGACGTTTCCTTTAGCCTGCAACCAGGTGAAACAATGGGATTAGTGGGAGAGTCAGGATGTGGAAAATCAACCTTGGGAAGAGCAGCCATGGGGTTGTTGCCACCATCCACTCGCATTGCAGGAGAAGTGAAATTTCAAGGAAAATCGGTGTTTGCCTTAACACCAGCCGAAATGCGGAAATTTCGAGGAGAGGCGGTGGCGCTGATATTTCAAGATCCGATGACGCGTCTCGATCCTTTGATGACTATTGGTAACCATTGTATCGAAACAATCAAGGCGCATCTGCCAACGATATCAACACAGCAAGCCAAACAAAAGGCGATCGCGACCTTAGAAAAAGTCAAGATTCCTGCCAATCGCTGGAACCAGTATCCCCACGAATTTAGTGGTGGAATGCGACAACGCCTGGCAATTGCCCTGGCTTTATTATTACAACCGAAAATGATTGTTGCTGATGAACCCACCACTAGCTTAGACGTTACAGTTTCAGCACAAATTTTGCAAGAACTGACACGTCTGTGCGCGGAAGAAAACATGGCACTGCTGCTGATTTCTCACGATTTGGCTATGGTAGGAGAGTACTGCGATCGCATTGCGGTGATGTATAACGGCAAAATCGTGGAAATGGGAAAAACCGCATCTGTATTTCAGCAACCGCAGCACGAGTATACGCGATCGCTGCTCAAAGCTGCTTTACACATTCAAGCAGGAGAAGGAACAAATAAAAACCACATCCAGACGAAAGCAGAAAACTTTTCTTCCCAGTCTCCTATTTTGCGGGTTGTAGATCTCAAGCAGCACTACAAGATCGAACCTAATTTGGTCGAACGTTTGTTGAAAAAACCAGTCCAGACAATTAAAGCAGTAGATGGTGTTAGCCTCGAACTTTACCCTGGAGAAATTTTAGGATTAGTAGGAGAATCAGGTTGCGGCAAAAGCACTTTGTCGCGGACAATACTGCAGTTGATTCGTCCTACTGCAGGAAAAGTCGAGTTTTTAGGAAGGGAAATCGTGAATCTTTCCCCAAGAGAATTGCGCTCTTCCCGGCGACAAATGCAAATGGTGTTTCAAGATCCCCACGCTTGTTTGAACCCAGCGATGACAGTGGGACAAAGTGTAGCAGATCCACTGTTAATTCATCGCTTGGCCACTCCCGCACAAGCAAAAGAACAAGTTCTTTGGATGCTGGAAAAAGTAGGTTTAAAACCAGCGGAACTATACTACCAGCGCTATCCTTCTGATTTATCTGGAGGACAGCAACAGCGAGTGGCTATTGCTCGTGCATTAATTACCCGTCCCAAACTTTTGATTTGCGATGAACCTGTGAGCATGCTAGACGCTAGCGTGCAATCACAAGTGTTGGATCTGATGTTGGAGTTGAAGCAAGAATTTGAATTAACATATTTGTTTATCACCCACGATCTGTGGTTGGCAAGATTTTTGTGCGATCGCATTGCAGTGATGAACGGTGGCAAAATAGTCGAAATTGGCTTAACAAAAGAAATTTTTGCTCATCCCCAACATCCCTATACCAAAACTTTATTAGCTGCAGCTCCTTTGTTAGCAAGGGCCTGAAAATGGAAGCAAGTACAACAGCAATTATCCGCGATGCTACTGAAAGTGACTGGTCGCGAATTGTGGCCGTTTATAATGCTGCCATTCCCAGTCGCATGGCAACTGCTGACTTGGAACCAGTATCGGTAGAAAGTCGCAGAGCGTGGTTAACTGGGCGATCGCCGCTCCACAATCCTCTTTGGGTAATTGAAACAGAAACAGCGGTAGCTGGATGGCTGAGTTTTCAACCTTTTTATGGCAGACCCGCCTATCGCGCTACTGCTGAAATTAGTATTTATATTGCTCCAGAACATCAACGACGAGGATTGGGGAAAAAGCTGTTAACTCAAGCAATTGTACAAAGTCCAGCCTTGGGTATCAAAAATCTGGTTTGTTTCATTTTTGCTCACAATTACCCAAGCATGCAGCTGTTTGAAAAATTCGGTTTTCAACGTTGGGGATACTTACCCTTAGTTGCAGAACTGGATGGAACCGAACGCGACTTGGCGATTTTAGGACTGCGAATTCAGTGAACCGCAGTTTGTGCTTGTTGATAGATAACTTCCTGAAACTGAATTACATCTTTGTGGGGATCGACATGCACAACTTTTACTAAAATCTGTTCGCCAAGCTTGACAGGACGTCGGAAAGACATCGGTAGCTGCAAGCCTAAATCTTCTAGCAAAATCAAAGCTAAATTGCTGTCTTCCCTTAGCCACATCAAAATTGTCGCCCGCCAAACTGCTTCTGGATTGCGGCGCAAATACTCCAAGGCCCAGTATCTGTTAGTTTGTCTTTCCACCATCGTTACTTCTTGGGTGATGGTGCTGACAGTTTGCATCACTTCTTTGAGCTGTTCTGCAGAAAAAGGTGGAGTATCCCCTCGGAGATGGGCTTTTAGTTGAAAGTGGGTAAGCAGATCGCTGTAGCGCCGAATCGGAGAAGTTGCTTGCGTGTAGGTGTCCAACCCCAGACCTGCATGACGCATTGGCGTAATGCTCATCTCGCTTTTTGGCATGCAGCGGCGCATAGCACAAGCGCGAACAAAGCCTGCTGGTAATTGTAGCAATTCTTCTTCTCGAGGTAATTCTGGCTGTGGCTGACCGCGAAACGGTAAGGGAATATTGTGCGCTTGGCCGTAACGAGCAGCAACTTCCCCTGCAAGGATCATCATTTCTGCTACTAGTTGCCTGGAGGGAGAATCATCTAAAACGTGTATGCTGATCTCGTCTCCCTTGACTTTAATCATTGCTTCCGGCATATTGATGCTAATGGCTCCTTTGGCGTACCGCCAGTCTCTGCGCTTGTTTGCCCATTTAGCGATCGCTGCCATTTCTGGTTCCGCCTGTATATCTAACTCTAGCATTTCATCTACATCTTCGTAAGTCAGGCGATAGGTAGGCTTGATTAAACTGGCATGAATGCTGTACTCTTCTACTGCTCCGGATGCGTCTAAAATAATGCCAAAACTAAGAGCATAACAAATTTTTCCTTGTACCAAACTCATAGGTCCGGTTGCCAGTACCTCCGGAAACATAGGAATCATTCCCGTAGGTAAATAAACTGTACTGCCCCGTTTTCTTGCTTCTAAGTCTAATTCATCTTCTGGTGTTAACCAACGGGTGGGGTCGGCAATATGCACCCACAGTCTTTCTCGCCCGTCTGCTAACAATTCCCAGCTCAGGCCATCGTCAATTTCTGTAGTACTTTCATCGTCAATTGTATATACCTTCAAATGGGTCAGATCCAAACGATCTGCATCTGGATCTGGCGGTGGACATTCCAATCGCTGTTGCGCCACTTCTAATACCTTACTGGGAAACTGAACGGGAATTGACGAACGACGCAAAAACAAGTTTTCGTGAGGACTCCACCAACCCAGCTCTACTAGTAGCTGAAATGCTCCTTGGGGAGTGGCAGAGCGCCCCAGCATATTCATTGTTTCCAGAACCGGCGCTGGCGGTGGATAGGCACGGGCTATGGAATCATAATTTATACCTACCCGCACAATATCCGCAAGCAGTGCTGCATATTTTTCTAAAGCTTCTAAACGATGACGATCGTGTCTTTGCCACTCCACCGGTAGACCCTTGAGCGCCTGTTCTACCCGAGCTAAAAATTCCTGTTGTCCTTTTGCTTTTAGTGCTTCTACTTCTAGCTGGTGCTTGCGCTCTGCTACCTGAGCAGCCGTTCGCGGTTCGTAGGAGTCTCCCTTTTGCTTAAAATAAATTTTGTCATCCGATAACAAACAATAGGCAGCGTAACATTTGGGCGGTTCTGATTGAGAAAACAGCAGATTTGCCATTTCCTCTGGGGTTACTGTTCCCCCACCTTCTACCAGTAATTCCCAGGCTATTTCCAAGCTTGACGGATCTAAGTATAGCTTTACCTCTTCTAGAAAACTGGGAATCTGCGAAGGCTTATAGGTTTGTCCGCTCACTGTGTAGGTGACTTGTCTTGGCATGAGACTGTAAGATTGACCCCGTTCGTCTACTACTAACCAACGGGTTTTACCATCTGGACGCTCCACCACCGCCAGACGGCGATCGCCACCAACTCTAAATTCAACTAGTGTCCCCTTCTCCACAAGCCTTGCACTACACTATCGAGTTTTCAGTTTTGAGTTTTGAGTTGGGAGTCAAATTCACCCCTCACTCAACACTCATCATTCATAACTATTATTAGCCTTCTGTGTTTATAAACGGCAACAAAGCCAAAATTCGAGCCCTTTTAATCGCTAGGGTCAAATCTCGCTGTTGTTTAGCTGTCAAACCAGTGATTCGACGCGGCAATATTTTACCGCGTTCGGTAATGAATTTGCGCAGTAAATCTACATCCTTGTAGTCAATTGGATCTCCAGGTTTAATCGGAGAAAGACGACGACGGTAGTAACTCATAATTAACTACTTAATTTCCTTGTGAACGGTGTGTTTGTTGCAGTAAGGACAAAACTTTTTCAGTTCTAAACGATTGGTAGTATTGCGACGATTTTTGGTTGAGGTATAACGAGAAACCCCAGGAGAACGTTTATTGGGATTGGTACGACACTCTGTACATTCCAGCGTCACCACGATCCGGACACCTTTAGCCTTAGCCATAAGCTGACAAACACCAAAGCTTATTAATTACACAAACTTCTATCTTCTCACATTACGTCGCACCGTTGCAAGAAATCGCTTGACCTTTATGTCTAGCGAATAACCACGACGTGACGAAGCAATTATAGTCCTAGCATAACGGTCGTGCCAAGTTTGTCGCAGCTGAGTATCAGAAGCGGCAGCACCACAGTCAATAACTAGGGGAAGTACTAGCAGTATAGCAGTGGGATTGCGTATAACGTTATTCAAAGTAATTGCAAGCAACAGCGCTTCCAAACCCACTATTGATTCTCGCTGCAAAAGAGTCTGCAGGTCTGGAACTCTTGCCCTTCCCGCTTCTAAAATCTTTATATCAAAAGCGTAACGCCCCAAACTTTGTCCCTGATTGTTATACACCACAACTACTCGCAACAGCAGCCAAGCGATCGCAAACACCAGTATCTGCATCAGTTGGATACCAATCCCGCTACTTCCAGCTAAAGAGCTAATCACCCAAACCACAAAAAAATCAATACTAAAAGCTGCAATTCGTCGCCCCAATTCCACTTGAGGATACTGTGGTAAAGCCTTTCTTTCAATAGTCATAGCAAATAAGCTGTTTGTATCAAAACTAAAAGTATATGTTGTCTCAATCTTCCTTCATATTAAAGGCTGAACTCATAGCACCAAAAGCCAATTAATTTGTTACTCTTTTAGCAACAAAAAATCGACATTACCCTGCCCTATTTACTTTTACTATCACGACCTTTCCCAGATTCAAAAGTAAAAGTACAAACTATCTATTTTTGAGATAACCTCAAAATAAAGAGGTTTCCATACTTTTTATGGATATAATTACAATCCTTCAACAGGACTATCAAAGATTTCCCCACAATCAAACTTACAGCATCTATGCTCCAGATGTTTATTTTCAAGATCCGATTTTTCAATTTCGAGGTATTGAAAAATACAAGTGGATGATTAAATTTATCCAGACTTTCTTTCTCAACCCAAAGATGGATTTGCACGCGATTCAAAAAGAGGGAAATACCATTCACACAAACTGGACGCTCACCTGGAATACCCCCCTTCCCTGGAAACCCCGCATTCGCATACCCGGTAGAAGTGAATTGCGTCTCAACTCGGAGGGACAACTAATTGTTTCCCACATCGATTACTGGAACTGTTCTCGTCTAGATGTGTTGAAACAGCATTTATTTCCCTCAAAAGCTGGATAATGTAAATAAATGTAAATAATCTTGGAGAAGACAAATCATTAATGCGTGTAATTTTAATGACAGGAAAAGGTGGCGTCGGTAAAACCTCTGTTGCTGCTGCTACAGGACTTCGCTGCGCAGAACTGGGTTATCGAACGCTAGTTTTAAGTACAGATCCCGCTCACTCTTTAGCAGACAGCTTCGAGCTCGAGCTGCAACACTTACCCCGACAAATTCGTCCCTACCTGTGGGGTGCAGAATTAGATGCACTGCAGGAACTAGAGGGAAATTGGGGTGCTGTCAAGCGTTACATTACCCAAGTATTGCAAGCGCGCGGTCTCGATGGAATACAAGCAGAAGAATTAGCAATTCTACCGGGAATGGATGAGATTTTCGGTCTAGTGAGGATGAAGCGTCATTACGATGAAGGCAAATTCGACGTTTTAATTATTGACTCAGCTCCTACTGGAACAGCCTTACGCTTGCTTAGCTTACCAGAAGTAAGCGGTTGGTACATGCGTCGTTTTTACAAGCCGTTTCAAAATATATCAGTTGCACTTAGACCTTTAGTAGAGCCTCTTTTTAAACCAATTGCCGGTTTTTCTTTACCAGACAAAGAAGTAATGGATGCACCATATGAATTCTATCAGCAAATAGAGGCTCTGGAAAAAGTTTTAACCGACAACACCCAAACCTCGGTGCGGTTAGTCACTAACCCAGAAAAAATGGTGATTAAAGAATCTCTTCGCGCTCATGCTTATTTAAGCTTGTATAATGTTGCAACTGATTTAGTCATAGCCAATCGCATCCTTCCTCCAGAAGTCCAAGATCCGTTTTTCCATCGCTGGAAAGAAAACCAGCAACAATACCGTCAGGAAATTCATGAAAACTTTCATCCCCTACCAGTAAAGGAAATACCGCTTTTTTCAGAAGAAATGTGCGGTTTAGAGGCTTTAGAACGTCTCAAAAAAACTCTCTACCCAGATGAAGATCCTACCCAGGTCTATTACAAGGAAACCACCATCAGAGTAGTACAAGAAAAAAATCAGTATAGCTTGGAATTGTATTTGCCTGGCATTCCTAAAAATCAAATTCAATTAAGCAAAACTGGCGACGAATTGAATATCACAATTGGCAATCACCGTCGAAATTTAGTTTTACCGCAAGCTCTAGCTACCCTACAACCAACAGGAGCAAAAATGGAAGAAGATTATCTCAAAATTCACTTTGCTGAAAATACGAAAATTTGATGGGTATAGGTGAGTATTACTCACCTTTTAATTAAATTCTTGAATTTATAAATTTATTTTTTATTAATAGTAAATAAGAAGATAGGCAAATAAATTATTATTAAATCATAACTGGGAAGATAATTTCTATTTATCTTCTTTTATTCCGGAAATATTAACTTAAATTAATAAAAATCAAAGTATTACTTCGGATTCATAAATAAATTATAAAGATAAGTTTTGGTAATCTTACTGAAGACAAAGATATTAAACAATTTGAACAATACTTTTAGTAGCGCAAATCGTACAGTTAATAAATTTGCTTTGACGAAAAAATGACTATATCTCAAGATTTAAATTTACAAAAAAATGTTGAACGAGAAAACTTGATGCGTGGCATCATAAATCGTATTCGTCTCTCACTAGAGTTGCAGGAAATTCTCACCACAACGGTAGCGGAAGTACGTTCGTTTCTTGGTACTGACCGAGTGATGATTTATAAATTTCATGCTGACGAAAGCGGTCAGGTAATTGCCGAGTCTTTGGATGACAATCACCCATTACCGTCGCTGCTGGGATTAAACTTTCCCGCGGATGACATTCCATCCCAAGCACGGGAATTATTTGTGCGATTGCGGGTGCGTTCGGTTGTTGATGTTAGCAATCAACAAATCTCTCAAACTCCAGCGAGCGTTACAACCAAACAAACAAGCTCTCAGATTCCGGGACGTCCTGTAGATCCTTGCCATGTGGAATACTTAACAGCGATGGGGGTAAAGTCATCTTTAGTTGCGCCCATACTTCACGAACAAAAACTTTGGGGATTGTTGGTGTCGCATCATTCGCAACCGCGTCAGGTGACAACAGATGAAATCGAAGCAGTACAAATGGTAGTCGATCAGCTATCCATCGCCATCGCCCACAGTACCCTACTTTCCCAGACCCGTGAAAAAGCGGAACGGGAAGCGATCGTCAATCGCGTGGCCTTGCTGCTGCACTCATTACCAACAATTGCCCTACAACCAGCACTGGAAGCAACCGTCGCAGCCTTTGGCGGTTGTGGGGGTAGACTTTGTATTAGAAACGAAATTGCTAACATTGAAAACGGCAAAACCAGAAGCTTAGCTGAATGCCTTATTCCTGGAAATGATTGTCTTAAACTTTACACTTGCGGTCAACAACCTATCCTTCCACAAGCAGGGATCTATCCGTTAATAGAGCAATACAATGTTTGGCAGGAACACTACAAGTCTGGCGAGTTCGATGTTTGGGCTATTTCAGACATTTATCAAACTCCGGGTTGGCAAAGTTTGGAATTTGCTTTCCAAGCGACAAAAATTCGTGGGATCTTAATTATTCCCCTTTCTTATCGCCAGCAGCTAGTAGGATATTTAAGTATTTTCCGGGATGAAGCAGACATAGAAACCTTGTGGGCTGGAGAATTCGATCCTGATGAGAGACAAAATTACCCACGCAAATCCTTTGCAGCTTGGCGTCAATTAAAGCAAGGTCAGGCGCAACCGTGGACAGCTCAAGAAATAGAACTAGCAGCAGAGCTTGGTAAACAATTTGCTTCAGCGGTTCAGCAGTATGAATTGTACCAACAGGTGCAAGCATTAAATAACGACTTGGAAAAGCAAGTTAAACGACGCATGAGGCAACTACAGCAAGTAACCGAGCAACAACAGGCTGTGTTTGGAGTAGTTGCCAAATTTCGCCAATCTTTGGACACCAATACTATTATCAAAACAACCACTCAAGAGGTTTGTCAGCTATTACGAGCCGAGCGTGTTTCTATTTATCGTTTCGATGCAGACTGGGGCGGTGAGTTTGTAGGTGATTTTGAAATCACTAGTCCCAGCTGGTCGGGTATGTCCAAATTAGGTGTAAACGTTGTTTGGAACGATACCTATTTGCAAGATACCGAGGGAGGACGCTACCGCCACAATGAAACATTTGCAGTTAATGACATTTACAAAATGGGTTTTACCCAATGTCACATCGACAACTTAGAGGTATACGAAATTCGAGCCTTCGTGCTTGCTCCTATTTTTGTAGGAGAAAAACTTTGGGGCTTGCTAGCGGTTTATCAACACTCTGGTCCTCGGGAGTGGAAGGATTACGAAGTTAACTTTATTACTCAAATCGCGGCGCAGCTGGGAGTCGCTCTCCAGCAGGCGGAACTTCTGACTCAAATGCAACAGCAGGCTGCAAATTTGCGACAGGTAGCACAGCAGCAGCAAATACTTTTTGAAGTGGTAGCAAAAATGCGAGGGTCTCTTGACTTGGAGACCATATTTGCAGCTACCGTCAGCGAAGTGCGTCGCTCTTTAAAAGCGGATCGGGTAGCAATCTACCGTTTCGATCCTACCTCCGAATACGAAGATGGTGAAATT
The DNA here is from genome assembly GCA_000332255.1 of cyanobacterium PCC 7702. Taxonomy (GTDB): domain Bacteria; phylum Cyanobacteriota; class Cyanobacteriia; order Cyanobacteriales; family Nostocaceae; genus Chlorogloeopsis. The sequence goes on from KB235926.1 coordinate 3,235,355, forward strand.
ATTTCCGAAGATGTGGTACCGGAATTCATTTCTGCAAAGCAGTTAAGTGTTAAAGATAACTGTTTTAAGAAAAAATATGCTGCTTTGTACCAGCAGGGAAGCGTTCACGCGATCGCTGATATTCACAACGCCAATTTAAATCCTTGTTACGTGCAAATGTTGGATCGGCTTCAAATCCAAGCCAATCTAGTTGTACCTTTAGCCAAAGCTGATAAACTTTGGGGTTTGTTGTGCATCCACCAGTGTAGCCACACTCGCCAATGGCAACTTTCCGAAATTCAATTTGTTTCTCAAGTAGCAGCTCAGCTGGGAGTGGCACTAGAACAAGCAGACTTGTTAAATCAAACCAAACAACAAGCAGAACAACTAGCCCAAACACTAAAAAATTTAAAACAAATGCAGACTCAGCTGATTCAAAGCGAGAAAATGTCTTCCTTGGGTCAACTGGTGGCGGGTGTTGCTCACGAAATCAATAATCCTGTTAATTTCATCCACGGCAACATAGCTCACATCAGCGAATATATTGAAGACTTGCTGGAAATGCTAACTCTTTATCAGCAGTTTTGCCCCAATCCCAGTCCGGAAATTTTAGAGCGAGCACAAGAGATTGACTTAGATTTTATTATCGAAGACCTACCCAAAATACTATCTTCGATGCAAATAGGTACCGAACGCATCCGGCAGATTGTATTATCTTTGAGGAATTTTTCCAGACTCGATCAAGCAGAAAAGAAACCTGTTAATATTCACGAAGGCATCGACAGCACATTGTTGATTTTGCAGCACCGCCTCAAAGCTAAATTTGACAGTTCTGGAATTGAAGTTATTAAAGAGTACGGCGATCTTCCCTTGGTTGAGTGTTACGCCGGCCAAATGAATCAAGTTTTCATGAATGTTTTGAGTAATGCGCTCGATGCTTTAGAGCAGCACAAACAATCTCAAGGAAAGGATTATTGTGCTCAAATTAAAATTAAAACTACTGTTGGTCAGCTTGAGGGCAATATTCCCAGTGTGGTAATTCGCATTGCTGATAATGGTCCGGGAATACCAGAAGATCTCATAGCAAGGATTTTTGAACCCTTTTTCACCACAAAGCCAGTCGGTCAGGGTACTGGCTTAGGGTTGTCAATTAGTTACCAAATTGTTGTCGATAAGCACGGTGGTGTGTTTAAATGTGAATCTAGTCCAGGCTTAGGTACGGAATTTTGGATTGAAATTCCTATGACCCAACCTTAGGTTGCTGATGGAAAAACTTGCTGTTTTTGCATGCTACCTTATCTTTTACTAAGTCCGAAGCTGTACGGGCATGGCTAAATACGTCATTTTCAAACCCCCCAAAGGTCTGAAAATGACTGGAGTCAAGTTTGTGTTTAACTGCATTTGAATTTCTGAAGATTGGATATTTTTCAAGCCGTCCATCAAATATTTAATATTAAAGGCAATGTCTAAATCTTCTCCAGAAACTTGTGCTGGTATTGACTCCACAGCACTGCCTATATCTTGGGCTTCTACAGATAAGGTTATTTGTTGAGCTGCACTATCTATGGAGAGCTTGACTAAGTTATTTTTCTGATCTGCTAAAACAGCGATCCGCTCTAAAGCGCTCAAAAATTGTCGTCGTTCTAGAATTAATTCTCGCTGAAATTGCTGGGGAATAAGTAGTTGGTAAGCAGGATATTGTCCTTCTAAGGTGCGGGTGGTCAAGCGTTGATTTTGCCATTCAAACACAGCTTGACCTCGATCGAAATATAAGCTTACTGGCTCAGAAGGTGCATTGCTAAAAGCCAACATTCGTTCTAGTTCGCGCAGAGCTCTTGCTGGGACGGTTACTTCTAAATTACTTTTGTGCTCGCGTTGCCACTCAGAAGGCTTTTTTTGTGCTTCGGGACTATCATTTGTTGTTTCTACAACTGCTAAACGGTGTCCGTCGGTGGCTGCAAATTCCAGACCATCTTGTTTAATTGTTAAATGCACGCCAGTCAGTACTTGCTTGGTTTCATCAGTGCTAGTAGCAAACAACGAACCTCGCAAACCTTCGATGAGAGCATCAGCTTGTAACAAAGTTTTTTGAGCATCTTCGATGACTGGTAGTTCTGGAAATTCGTCTGCTAAGGTCGCTCGAATTTGATAGCGTCCGCTTTTGTGTACGAGCGTAATTTCTGACTCGGTCGAAGATTGTTTTTCTAGGGTAATTTCTCCTTCGCCCAAACGGGAAACTATGTCGTTGAGGAGTTTAGCAGGTAAAGCGATCGCTCCTGCTTGCAGCACAAGAGCGCTAAAACTAGTGCGGATACCCAAACTGAGATCGAAAGCTGTTAGGCTAACACGGTTTGTTTGTGCATCGGCGATCGCTAGCACGTTTGCAAGTACAGGATGAGTTGGACTTTTGGGAACAGCACGACTGGTGAGAGAAAGATGGGTACTTAAATCGCTTTGGCTACAAACTAATTTCATGGTCGTATCCAACTTGTGTGTTGGATATGGTAGCACCGTTCATTGTCCAAAAGCTGGGAATCTGCAGACGAAGCAATTATGTGGCGTCTGTGGAAAACCTGTGGGAAAAACCTTGAGTTTTTCCACAGCTAGCTGTTGTTATTAACTATGAACTTTTCCACAGATGAGGCAGCAGTTTTCCACAAAAAAAGATGAGTTTTCCACAAGCGTTCTGCCTATGGTTGGCGAGAACGACCGGTGATATTAATGCGATCGCTCAATTTGCGCAGAGTTTGTGCCAACTCGCGATCGGTTTGTTTTAACTGAGCAATTTTTTCACAGCTGTACATCACAGTCGTGTGGTCTTTACCGCCAAACTCTTCTCCAATTCTAGGCAGGCTCAGTTCCGTATGCTGTCGCATCAGATACATTCCGATCTGACGCGCCCAACTAATTTCTCGGCGTCGGGAATTGCCTTTGAGGTCTTCTACAGCCACCTTAAATTCCTCAGCAACAATAGTTAAAATTGCTTCTGGGGTTATATCTACTTTTTCCGTCGCTGGTTCTAAAACTGGTGCGATATTTTCTACCGTCATCGACAATCCCCAAATAGAAATATAGGCAAGCGCCCGAATTAATGCACCTTCTAATTCTCGAATATTGGAAGTATAACGAGAAGCAATATACTCTATCACTTCTTTTGGCAAGCGAATATTTTCATACTCGGCTTTTTTTTGAAGAATTGCCATTCTTGTTTCTAAATCTGGCGGTTGAATATCAGCAATCAACCCCATAGAAAAACGCGAACACAAACGCTCTTGCAAGCTAGGAATTTGATTGGGAGGTCGGTCAGAAGCAAGCACAACTTGCTTGCCAGCTTCGTGTAAAGTATTAAAAGTATGAAAAAATTCTTCCTGGGTGTATTCCTTACCTTCTATAAATTGGATATCATCCACCAAAAGCACATCAGCAGCGCGATAATGTTCGCGGAAACTTTGCATGCTATCTTTGCGAATCGCAGTAATTAAATCATTAGTAAACTGCTCGCAAGAAACATAAAAAATTTTGGAATCAGGACAAATTTCTAGACGATAATGTCCGATCGCCTGCATCAGATGAGTTTTTCCCAAACCTACGCCACCGCACAAAAATAAAGGATTGAATTCCCGACCCGGCGATTCAGCAACTGCTAGCGCAGCAGCATGGGCCATGCGATTGTTAGCTCCCACTACAAAACGAGAAAATACGTACTTGAGGTTTAACTCTGGAGTTTTAGGTTGATTTTTTACTGGATTGTCGGAAATATGATTTTGATAGGAAAATACTCCATGCGTTTCTCGTTCCTGAAATTCAGAAACTTCTTCACCTTGAGCAACAGTAATATAAATTTCTACAGGATAACCAACAATATCTTGAACAACATTAGCAATAGTTTTAATGTAATACTTTTGCAACCAGTTGCGAGCAAAGGGATTGGGAGTCCGAATCACCAAGCAATTATCTTCAAATCTCTCCGCGCTTGCGGTTTTGATCCAAGTTTCAAAGGTGGGACGGGATAACTGAAGCTGTAAGCGCTCCAAAACTTGACTCCACAGACTTTCTATGGGAATTGCCATGATCTACCACCTTTGCTGGTAACCGTCACAATAATAAAAGCAAAAGCAAGCACCAAATGAGCAAAATGCACTCTCGACCAGGGACACAATTTAAGTTGTTATTAATTTTGCACTTCCCCGGTAGGCAATATCCTACCACCCACAGATTCACGCGCAGAAGTAAAAACCTATGAAGATAAATTTATTGTTTGTGCTGTTGAGCGGCGTAGCGCTTTCGGCTATGGGAGGATGCTCCATACCTGCAAGTAGGATTTCCCAAACTCCAAGTCCCTATTTTCACACGCCGAGTGCCTCTTTTGCTCCTTCCAGTATTCTCCAATCTTCCCAAGATACCAACTTTATTGTCAAAGTAGTACAAAAGGCTGGACCTGCCGTTGTTCGCATTGATGCTGCCAGAACTATAATTTCAAGAGAGCCGACTGAATTTAGCGATCCGTTTTTGCGGCGCTTTTTTCGAGATTTACCCTCTGAACCCAGACGGCGAATAGAAAAAGGCAGCGGTTCTGGATTTATTATTAATCCTAACGGTCAAATTTTGACTAATTCCCACGTTGTTAACGGTGCTGACACGGTCACCGTCAGACTGAAAGACGGGCGTACCTTTGATGGACGCGTTCTAGGCGAAGATCCGGTTACCGACGTCGCTGTAATTAAAATTAATGCTAATAATTTGCCAACCATTCCCTTGGGTAATTCGGAAATTTTACAGCCAGGAGAACCAGTAATTGCCATCGGTAATCCCTTGGGTCTGGATAACACCGTTACCTCTGGAATCGTTAGCGCCACCGGTCGTTCTAGCAGCGTTATCGGTGCTAGCGACAAGCGTGTTGATTACATTCAAACCGACGCTGCTATTAATCCTGGTAACTCTGGCGGACCTTTGCTCAATGCTCGCGGTGAAGTTATTGGCATGAACACTGCTATTATTCAAGGTGCTCAGGGATTGGGATTTGCTATCCCTATCAATACGGCGCAACGCATCGGAAAGGAATTAATTGCTAAAGGTAAGGTGGATCATCCTTATCTAGGAATCCAAATGGTAACGCTAACGCCAGAAGTTAAACAAAGAATAGTTAAATTGGGCATTAACATTACTGCAGAACAAGGGGTGTTGCTAATTGACGTTATTCCCAACTCTCCCGCCGATCGCGCTGGACTGCAAGAAGGTGATGTTATTCAAAGCATTAATAATCAATCGGTTGCTAACATCGAACAAGTGCAAAAATTAGTAGAAAACAGTAAAATAGGATTTCCCTTACAATTACAAGTACAGCGCAACGGTCAAACCCGGCAACTAGCAGTAAGTCCCGCGCCTTTACCAACTCGCCAAGAAAGCTAATTCGACGTAGAAACTAGCAGTTTGGATGGAAAAATAAATTCAAAATCCGTTATAAATCTCAGGGCTGTTTTCAGCGCCATATTTACTATCTTCTCAAGCATGCAGCCCTTCGCAGTTATCCATACACTTTCTTTTTCCAGCAGAGATGGCAATTATGGCTGAACCACTTTCTGTAATTCAACTAGGTAACCCCATACTGCGACAAAAAGCAGCGACGGTAGAAAACGTTCAAGATGAAAAAATTCAAAGGTTGATCGATAACTTAATTGCGACAGCGCTCGAGACTAATGGTGTTGGTATTGCAGCGCCTCAGATCGGCCAATCTTATCAGGTAATGATTGTAGCCTCTCGTCCCAACCCCAGATATCCTCATGCTCCCCAAATGGAGCCTACTGCTATGATTAATCCGAAAATCATTGCTAGTACTACCGAAGTTGTTAAAGGTTGGGAAGGTTGTTTAAGCATTCCAGGTATTAGAGCATTAGTACCTAGATATCAAGGTATCGAAATTGAGTATACTGATAGAAATGGCAAGTTGCAAAAGCGAGTTTTAACTGATTTTGTGGCCCGGATTTTTCAGCACGAATACGACCATTTTGAAGGATTGGTATTTTTAGATCGGCTAGAAAGTAGTTTAGATATTATTACTGAACAAGAGTATCAAAAAATGATTGTTAAGAAGAGTTGATAATAAATATTTCTAAAGAACTACACAATATCCAGAAAAATAAGTTACATTTTATCTAATGTTAACCTTTTGGCTTGAGGTAGCTATCGGGTAAATGACAAAGACCACTAGTAGTCGCGGGAGATTAAGTCATCCGCCACAATTATCTTCTGACTTAATCTCGGCAGTTCAGCACAGCGATGAAGCAAATAATCACACTGGCAAAGAATTTACCGACTCACCAACTTTATGGAAGTTTGGGAGTTTGAAAGTTGTCCATGCCACAACAGGGCGTGTACGCATTCGCGCTACTGACGGCAGTCATAACTCGATGCTAGATGATATCTGTCAGATTTTACGAACTCAACAGGGAGTAAAGGAAATTGCCGTCGATCGCAGCAGGGGCAGTATAAGAGTTACATTTGACGATCGCCAGCTGCCTTTGGCCAAGATGTTGGCAAAATTAGAAAATGTTGGCATCAAGCAGGATTCATCTGAGTCAGCAAGTCAAAACGATCCGTTTGCAGCTTGGAAATCAATTGATTTTTGGAAGGAACAGGGATTATCCTTTATTCCCTTATTTACGGGACTAGGAGTAACAGGTGCATTGGGAATTTCCGGGTTGGCGTCAATTCCTGTATACATGATTACAGCAGATGCGACCCGTCGCGTGATTGACTGTATACAGCCGCAAAGATCGGTAAAGAAAAAGAAAAAACAATCTCATACTGTTTCGGCAACACAAAGCCAGATAAATACTCAGGCGAATTTAGAAAAAGTGGAACAGAAAATTTCAACCATAGAAAATACTGCCAAACCAACAAAAATAGCTTGCAGCGTTGTCCACGCAGTGAGGGGACGGGTGCGTTTGAACATACCTCGCCTAGGGAGCGATCGCGCCTATGGAAGACGACTGGAAAGATTGCTCAAAAGCGATCCCCGCGTCACCAACGTGCGCGTTAATTACGATGCACAATCAGTGGCGATCGCCTACAGTCCCAGCAACGTACCCGTACACCACTGGCTCGACGTCATACAACTAGCTGACCAAAGCGCACCCCAGGTTATACCGATCAAGACTGCAGACGAGCAGCAGTCAAAAAAACCACCAACTTCCACTCCGGAACAAACAAGTCAACCAGTCTCCCACCTGTGGGAACACAAGACAACAAGCGAAAACAAGGATGCTTCTGCATCCACCTTATGGGGTAACTTCAAAGCGCCAGCTTTGTCTTATGCCCTGGCCTTTATGGCCAACTTACCCTTAAACGCAGGGCCAGACTGAGGAGGAAAAATAATGGTGGGAGGATCGGTATTGCCATTGGATCTAGCGTCTTCCTTCGCTTCCAAAGTAGCCTGCAGCATCACCTACGCTCTACCAGGACAAATAGGCTTTTGCATACCCCGCATAGCACAAGAACCCCAGTACCTGCAAAACCTGCTGGAGTTATTAGCAGCAGAAAATTCGGTGCTCCAGGTACAAGTCAACAGCACAGCAGCTTCCCTAGTCATCGCCTACGAAAGTAAAAACAGCTTTTGTGACCAACAGATGCGATCGCGCTGGATGGAACTAGTGCAGCTAGCTAGCCAAAAAACAAAAACACAAGCATCTTTATCGCATCCAAGCACCGATACCAATTTCCAAAGCAGACCGCAGCCAGACAAAAAAAACAAACAGCCCAACGCTGGTAGTAGCACGAGTACATCCTCCTTTTGCCAAAAGCCTGCTCAGAAAGTAACCTACAGCATCGTTCACTGCATTCCGGGACGAGTGAGATTTCGCGTTCCTCGTCTGGCTCAAGATCCAAAATACGTGCAAAGTTTACAAGCTTTGCTAAAAGCAGATTGGATGGTGCTCGGCGAACGAATAAATGTTTGGGCATCATCAATTGTCATCGCTTACAAACAAGCACTGCACCAAAATTGCCAAAAACCCCAGGTCAATAATAATGCTGTCGAAGCAGCAATATACCATTTGGTAAGCCTGCTTCAAAAAGCTAGCGAAGCTGCGATCGCCTAAATTGAAAAGTTTATCTAAAAGCCTTCCACAGAAATCGACCTGAAGATACCTTACTGTCTGGCAACAGAAAGCTTTGATACCACGCTTGCCAAACGGGATGGCCTTCATGTCAGTTCAATTCTAGAGTGTTTCGTATGAGAGAGAAGCAATGGTACAAGCTCAGGTGGGTATACAATCCTCCGCAACTCAATTATCACTTCAGCAGAAACAAGCAAAAAGTTATGTAGTCGAACCTAACATCCATTCGCCAGCGCACCTACCCAAAATTCCTCACGCTATTGTCCATGCAATTCCGGGTAGAATACGCTTGCGAATACCCCGTCTGCGTTACGATCCAGAGTACGCGCGGCGCCTGGAAATTCTCCTGCAAGCAGATTCATCCCTTGTAACCACTGTCCGGCTCAAACCAGCTGCAGCATCAATAGCCGTGACATACAACCCGAAAAAAATATCGGAATTTCAGTTACGCCACCATCTCAGCCATCTTATCCAAGCAGCAGGAGAACTAGTCGTTCTCAAATCAGCAACACCGCAAAAAACCAAACAAACAGAAAAACCTTGGCCGGGATTGCAAATTTCTGGTGCAGTAACTGCTTTAGCTGTGCTGGGCGGACCTTTAGGAGTACCGATTCCACCAGTATTGATGGTAGGAAGCATCACTTTGGCAACATTGCCCGTTGCCCAACGTGCTTGGCAAGGAATAATTGTAGAGCGAAAACTGAGTATAGATTTTTTGGATTTAATTGCGATCGCTATTACAACCATTCAAGGGCAGTTTATCACCCCAGCACTGATGCTGAGTTTAATAGAAATCGGCGAAAAAATACGCGATCGTACAGCTCGTTCTTCTACACGTCAAACATTAGACCTTTTGAATTCCTTAGGACAACTAGTCTGGGTAGAACGCAATGGAAACAAACTGCAGATTTCCATTCAACAAGTACAGCGCGGCGATACAGTCATCGTTTATCCAGGAGAACAAGTTCCGGTAGACGGTACGATCTTGCGAGGTAAAGCGCTCCTAGACGAACAAAAACTCACAGGCGAATCCCTACCCGTACTTAAAAGCAAAGGACAACAGGTTTTTGCCTCCTCCTTAGTCAGGGAAGGACGAATTTATATCTTGGCAGAAACAGTTGGTAACCAAACTCGAGTTGGCAAAAGCTTGCAGTTAATGCAAGAAGCACCCATTCACGATACTCGCATGGGGAAAGACGCCATCCAAATTGCCGAAAAAGCAGTGTTGCCAACTTTGTTACTAGGAGGAGCAGTCCTGGCGCTAACCCGCAATCCCGCACGAGCAGCTAGCATTCTCAGCCTCGACTTTGCAACTGGCATACGAGTATCAGTGCCAACAGCGGTTTTAGCAGCACTGAGTTACGCAGCCCGACAAGGCATTTTAATTCGTAGTGGTAGAGCGTTAGAGCAACTAGCCCGGGTAGACACCGTAGTCTTTGATAAAACAGGTACCCTCACCAAAGGCGAAGCAGCTGTGATCGGCGTTGAAAGCTTTAATCCTGCCATTTCGTCTCGGCGAATATTGCAACTAGCTGCTACCGCTGAACAGCGCCTCACCCATCCAGTAGCAGAAGCAATCATCCGTTACGCTCAAGCCCATGACATAGAAGTATTGCCCCGCGGCAAGTGGGAATATCAGTTGGGTTTAGGCGTACAAGCAGAAATAGACGGAGAAGTTGTTTACGCAGGCAGCAAACGCTTTCTTCGCTACAAAAACGTGGACTTGTCAGTATTAGAAGGAAAACAAAAACCAGCTTCTGCAATTTATGTTGCCATAAACGGCCAAGTTCAAGGTATAATAGAGTATTGTGATTTGCTTCGTCCAGAAAGTCGGGAAGTAATCAACAGGTTGTTAACGGTCGAAGGTGTAGAAGTGCACATGCTGACCGGAGACAACAAACGAACTGCAAACACCGTAGCCGCCCAAGTGGGCATTTCCCCGAGTAATACCCACGCAGAAGCCTTTCCCGAACAAAAAGCTCTAGTTGTACGCGAATTGCACGAGCGAGGAAGAACCGTTGCCTTTGTCGGTGACGGCATCAATGATTCGCCAGCTTTAGCATACGCCGATGTTTCCGTATCCTTTGCCAATGGCTCCGATATTGCCCGCGAAACAGCAGACATAGTGCTGATGAAGAATAATTTGTACGGTTTATTGGAAGCGATCGCCATCGCTCGCCAAACCAAACAATTAATTCAGCAAAACACGGGCATTGTCGCCATTCCCAACCTAGCTGCTTTGGCGATCGCTGTTTTTTGCGGTCTCAATCCCCTAGCAGCAACGGTAGTGAACAACGGCTCCACCGTGGTTGCAGGGATAAACGGCTTGCGTCCTCTGTGGCAAGGACGCAAAACCAAAACTCTATCACCAGAAAGATGAGATATCCGTCTCTACTGAAATAAGATAGAGGATTTTCATGGAAATTACTAGCTCATAAGAGGTAACGAACTATGGCACCAAAAATTACTGACTTTGTTGAAGAAGCTGGCGCACCTGGAATTATAGCCGGTATTGGCGCAGTACTGCTAGCACCTGTGGTCATTCCTGTAGTTGCCGGAATCGGTAAACCCATCGCCAAAACCCTGATTAAAGGCGGAATAACCCTCTACGAAAAAGGTAGAGGAGCCTTTGCCGAACTCGGGGAAACCTGGGAGGACATAGTCGCCGAAGCCAGAGCAGAACTTGCAGAAGCAAAACAACTACCAGCGCCAGTGGAAACTAGCAGCGATAACGCAGACAAAATGGCATAAACTTCAACAGCCAAAAATTAGCAAGTTATATGACTGGGGTGGGTAAAATTACCCATCCCAAAAACGCCAATAGGAAAGGAGAATGGTGAGGTGGGGAAAAACAATAACGGCAACACTAGTAACATCATCCCAGATACACAGGCAATAGTCCCAAAAAAGGCATCCCAACCCATACTGACAAAAGTAGTAAGCAACACTCCCGGACGACTGCGTTTGAGAATAGCCCAACCCCAACGCAGCACGACAAAAATGCAACACCTTGTCGAGAATTTAGAAGCTCAACCTAACGTCAGTCAGGTACGGATGAACGTTCACCACGGTAGCATTACCATCCAGCACGATCTCCGTGAAGATAGCCTCAAAAATGTTATTGCTACCTTAGAGGATCTAGGGGTAATTTTTGCCGATATCACGGGTTTTGCTGAAATCACGGGTGGAAAATCAGAAGCAGCAGCAGAAATATCCGATGCAGTGGTCGATTTGAACAGGCGAGTCAAACAAGCCACAAACGGTGTCGTAGATCTGCGCTTTCTTTTCCCCCTGGGACTTGCTACCCTTTCTATCCGACAATTACTTACTAAAGGACTGCAGTTAGATACGATTCCCTGGTACGTACTGGCATGGTACGCCTTTGATAGCTTTATCAAATTACACGCCGTCACTCCAGTCAACGGTATCGCTCAACAACAACCCACAAACGAATAAAGCACAAAAGCCTCCCAAATACAGTAACTTGAAAACAGAAAGAACAACCTGCACCAGGGGGGAGAAACAAAATGAAAAAACTCATCAACAAGCCGGAAGACTTTGTGCGCGAAAGTCTAGAAGGCATGGTAGCAGCCCATCCAGACTTAATCAAAGTCAATTTTGACCCCACCTTCGTCTGGCGCGCAGACGCACCCGTAAAAGGCAAAGTCGCAATTATTTCAGGGGGAGGTAGCGGACACGAACCAATGCACGCTGGCTTTGTGGGAATGGGAATGCTCGACGGTGCTTGTCCGGGACAAGTTTTCACATCACCCACTCCCGAGCAAATGCTAGCCGCAGCCAAAGTAGTGGATGGTGGAGTCGGTATACTATACATCGTCAAAAATTATTCCGGCGATGTCATGAATTTTGAAATGGCAACAGAACTAGCTCGCAGTGAAGGCGTGCGCGCCCTAAGTATTTTAATTGACGATGATGTCGCAGTAAAAAACAGCCTTTATACCCAAGGACGACGAGGCGTAGGAACTACAGTACTAGCAGAAAAAATTTGTGGAGCTGCAGCTGAACAAGGATACGACCTGCAGCAACTAGCAAATCTGTGCAGACGCGTGAACATAAGCGGAAGAAGCATGGGGGTAGCATTAACTTCCTGTGTAGTACCAGCCAAAGGTACGCCGACATTTCAGCTTGGCGAACAAGAAATCGAAATGGGTATTGGAATTCACGGCGAACCCGGACGAGAGCGCATGAGTTTAAAATCTGCCAACGAAATTGCTGAAATATTGGTTCTTTCGATTGTTGAAGATAAATCTTACCAACGCACGGTCCGAGAATGGGACGAAACCAAAAACGACTGGGTAGAAGTAGAACTAACAAATCCACCTTTGCAAGCAGGCGATCGCGTCCTGGCTTTTGTTAATAGTATGGGCGGTACTCCTATTTCCGAACTGTATATTATTTATCGCCAAGTAGCAGAAATTTGCCGCAAGTGCGGACTGCAAATTGTACGCAACTTGATTGGTGCTTACATTACCTCCCTAGAAATGCAAGGTTGTTCCGTCACCCTACTCAAACTAGATGATGAAATCATCCGACTGTGGGATGCACCCGTGAAAACACCAAGCTGGCGTTGGGGAATTTAGAACTAATGCAGACATCACGAAACCTCTTTTTCATAGCCTTGCTACCTCCACAAGAAATTCAGGACTACGCCAATCAAATCAAGCAATATTTTGCAGATAAGTACGCTAGTCGCCACGCTCAAAAATCTCCACCCCACATTACCCTACAACCACCCTTTGAATGGGCAGATGAAAATGTACCAACACTAGAAGCATGTTTGCAAGAATTTGCCTGCGGGCGAAAGAAAGTGCCAATTATCCTCAACGGTTTTGCTGCTTTTGTTCCCCGCGTCATATATATCAACGTAGTTAAAAGCCCAGAACTGCTAACTTTACAAGCTGATTTAATGATATATTTAGAAAATAAACTGGGAATCACTGACAAAGCTTCTAAAACCCGTCCTTTTACTCCCCACATGACGGTCGCCTTCAAAGACTTAACAAAGCAAAATTTTAAAGCCGCATGGCCAGAATTTGAAAACCGACAACTTTACTTTGAGTTTACCGCAGACAAGTTGACCCTACTGCTTCACGACGGAAAACGGTGGCATATAAAAACTGAGTTTCCCTTTGTCCCAAACTAAAAGGCGATCTGACCCGCTAACCTTCTTAATGCTAGCAAACAAGCCCCATAAGCAGGCTCGTGTCTTGGTAAAATTACCTTAACGCCAGGGAATCTTCCCACAACAGATGCTGTAAATCTTTCACGTATTTTACACTTACTTTGCCATACACTTCCTACTGTTACTACCTCCATCAATTCCCTCGGTTCAAATAGAGCCTCTAAAACTGTCAAAGTCGCTTTGACTAGCTCTTGTACTGCTTCATTAATAATTCGATTCGCTACCTCATCTCCTTGTGCAGCTGCATTATCCACAATCAAAGCCAAAGCTGCTATTTCTTTAACACTCCACCCTCGGCGATAAATTACTTCTATTAAATCTTCTATACTTGCAAGACCAAGATACTGCTTGAAATCATCTACAATCCTAGTTAACTTTTCGCGCCCATCATAAGCTTTTAATGCAGCTTGCATACCAGCAACAGCAATTTTATAACCACTACCTTCATCTCCTAAAATGTAACCCCAACCACCGACCCGCTTTGTTTTTCCCTGGGAATTTCGTCCCAAAACAATAGAACCTGTCCCCGCGACAACTGCAACGCCAACATCACCACCGATTCCACCTACCAAGGCAATGAAAGCATCATTACAAATTACAACACAAGATGAATGTACCGCCCAATCAATGGGCAAAGCTTGACAGTTTTTTAAACTTTCAAAGATATCTTTTACTACTTCCGTATCTTGCAAACGACCTACACCAGCTAAACCAAAACAAATAGCTTCAACTTTAATAGTATCTGTTAACTTTAATCCTTCAATCACAGCAGCATGAACTGCATGCTGAATTGATGTTAAAGCTGCTTCTGTGCCTATACTCTGATAATTAGATGCACCAGCTTCACCACGTCCTAAAACTTTTCCAAAGCTATTCATTAAGATGCAAACTGTTTTACTTCCTCCACCATCTATTCCCAAAACGGAACTCATCATGGTTTCATAGTTGCCGATAAGTAAAAGACATCCAAAGAACAAAAAAATGGCAAGATATTACCAAGCGCTGTGATTTTCTTAACTGACTTCAGAATTCATTGCCTCCTTGAAAGGAATAAATAACATAGAAATCATCCCAGGAATAGTAAATAAACAAACTAAAATAAAAAACATGGGATATCCTACTGCTTCTTGCAGATAGCCACTAATCAATCCTGGTAACATCATTCCTAAAGCCATAATGCCTGTGGAAATAGCAAAATGAGAAGTTTTATATTCCCCCTGGCAAATACACATCAAATATACGCTAAAAGCTGTGAATCCAAAACCATATCCAAATTGCTCTAAAGAAACCAACGGATACACCAGTGTTAATGAAGGCTGGGTGAAAGCCATGAATACGTAAAAAATATTAGGTAAATTCATAGCTAAGGCCATGGGCCAAAGACATCTTTTTAATCCATATTTGGAAATAACTATACCTCCGATAATACCTCCAAAAATTAGAGAAATAATTCCACAAGTACCAGAAACTAAACCTAAATCCAGCGTGGTTAAACCTAAACCTCCATCTGCCAGTTTATCTAACAAAAACAAAGGCGAAATTTTAATAAGCATTGCTTCTCCAAATCTATAGAGTAAGATAAATGCTAAAATAGCTGTTATATTTTCTTGCTGAAAATAGAAAAGTATTATTCTTAAAAAAGGGATTTTTTCTCTAGTTATTTGCTGGCGATCCACATCTTCTTTGGGAAAAGGTAAAACGAGATGATGAAATATCATTATTATTAATAAAATCAAAGCAGCGAAACTGATAATAAGTGTCCAAGCCAAAGGAATATTGTGGAGAAATATTTCTAATTGCCCTGATAAAAATACTAAAATTCCGGAAGCAAAAATAACTGCTAGCCTATAAAAAAGCGAGCGAATTCCCACAAAAAAAGCTTGTTGCTCTGGTGTTAAAGCTAGTAAATAAAACCCATCGGTTGCAATGTCATAAGTAGCAGAAATAAAAGCTCCTAATGTTAATGCTGCTAAGGAAATAAAAAAGAAATTTGACAATTGCAGAGAAAATGCTACTAAACCCAAACACAAAAACATGGCAAATTGACTGGTAATTATCCATTTTCTTTTTGTATGGTAAATATCTACCACAGGTCCCCAAAACATTTTTATTATCCAAGGTAAGTAAAGAAAACTTGTCCAGAAGGTAATTTGAGCATTATCCACACCCAATTGTTTGTAAAATATGACAGAAACAGTGTTGATAATCACATAGGGTATGCCAGAAGCAAAATACAAAGTGGGGATAAAAGTCCAAGGAGAACGAAATATGCTTTTTTGTGTCATATCGAGATTTGAAAATGAACCGCACCAGACCCTCAGCACGTAAAGGAGGAGTTGAAGAGAGGATAATACATTTGCTAGTTGCTGAGAAAACTGAGAAAATACCGAGTCATTTTGGAGTTAAGAAATTACTAATTACTAGTACGCCATCAACTAAAAATATTTGCCTATTTGCCTTTTCCAACTCCACAACCTTTGTACTTATAAAGTAATGTATAATTTTATAGTTGTATTTTCGCCCGATGATAAACCAACTCCAAAAACCCTAGCCTTCTTATACCCCATGCACCTATTGAGTTGTGGCGCCAATTACAGCATCATCCATTTTACCAACTTGTGGAGTTGGGTGTCTTGGCTTGTTTGCGTCTTGTGCGGTTCACTTCCATAAAATACTCTCCAAACCCTGTGGCAAAATTTATTAAAGTCGTTCTTAGAAACCTTCCACACTCACATTTCCCAGCATGACCGCAACAATTATCAACCTCCCCAGTCAGTACGAACCTTTAACCACAGAAGCAAAGTGGCAAAAATTTTGGGAAGAAAACCAAATTTACAAAGCAGACCCAAATAAAGGTGGTAAACCCTACTGCATCGTTATTCCTCCACCTAACGTTACCGGCAGTTTGCATATGGGTCACGCTTTTGATAATAGCCTGATCGATGTCCTCGTGCGCTACCACCGGATGAAAGGATACAATACCCTGTATCTTCCAGGAACCGATCATGCTAGTATTGCCGTACACACTATTTTAGAAAAGCAACTCAAAGCAGAAGGCATAACTCGCTATCAATTAGGACGCGAAAAGTTTCTGGAACGCGCTTGGCAGTGGAAGGAAGAATCTAAGGGAACAATTGTCAGACAGTTGCGACGCTTAGGCGTTTCTGCAGATTGGACAAGAGAACGGTTTACCCTTGATGAAGGTTTATCTAAAGCTGTTGTGGAAGCTTTTAACCGTCTCTACGATGAAGGTTTAATTTATCGGGGTAAGTACCTAGTAAACTGGTGCCCAGAGTCACAATCGGCAGTTTCCGACTTAGAGGTGGAAGCGAAACAGGTTCGCGGTAATCTTTGGTACTTCCGCTATCCGCTAACGGATGGTTCCGGCGCTGTAGAAGTGGCGACAACCCGTCCGGAGACAATGCTCGGCGACACAGCAGTAGCGGTGAATCCCCATGACGATCGCTACAAGCATCTGATCGGAAAAACTGTCAGGCTACCAATTGTGAATCGCGAGATTCCTATTATTGGCGACGATCTGGTAGACCCCAGTTTTGGAACGGGTTGCGTAAAGGTGACGCCCGCCCATGACCCGAATGATTTTGAAATAGGTCAGCGCCACAATCTGCCATTTATTAATATCATGAATAAGGATGGTACGCTGAATGAAAATGCCTGCCAGTTCCAAGGACAAGACCGCTTTGTCGCCAGAAACAACATTGTTGGGCGCCTAAAAGCTGATGGTTTGTTGGTAAAAGTAGAAGATTACGAACACACAGTTCCCTACAGCGATCGCGGAAAAGTCCCAGTAGAACCCCTGCTGTCAACCCAGTGGTTCGTAAAAATTCGTCCGCTTGCAGATCGATGCTTGGAATTTCTAGAGCAGAAAAATTCTCCCCGGTTCATCCCCCAACGCTGGACAAAGGTCTATCGTGATTGGTTGGTCAAATTAAAAGATTGGTGCATTTCTCGTCAACTTTGGTGGGGACACCAAATTCCTGCTTGGTACGCAGTCAGCGAAACAGGTGGTGAAATTACTGAGAATACACCGTTTGTAGTAGCACGCAGCCAAGCAGAAGCCGAAGACAAGTTAAAATCCCAATTTGGCGAACAAGTAAAAATACAACGAGATCCAGATATCTTGGATACTTGGTTTTCTTCTGGATTGTGGCCTTTCTCAACCTTGGGATGGCCCGAACAAACCCAGGATTTGGCAACATACTACCCCACCAGCACCCTGGTCACAGGTTTTGATATCATCTTTTTCTGGGTAGCCAGAATGACGATGATGGCAGGACACTTAACAGGAAAAATGCCATTTGCAGATGTTTATATTCACGGATTGGTTTTAGATGAAAATGGCAAAAAAATGTCCAAATCTGCTGGCAATGGCATCGATCCGCTGGTTTTAATTGACAAATATGGTACCGATGCTTTACGGTATACCCTGGTCAAAGAAGTAGCCGGTGCAGGTCAAGATATTCGCCTCGATTACAATCGCCAAACAGATACATCACCAGCAGTAGAATCATCCCGCAATTTTGCCAACAAGCTTTGGAACGCAGCGCGGTTTGTAATGATGAATTTGGACGGACAAACTCCACAACAATTAGGAGAACCATCCGCCACAGAATTAAGCGATCGCTGGATTATTTCTCGTTACAACCACCTTGTCCAACAAACCAATGAATATATAGACAATTACGGATTGGGAGAAGCAGCAAAAGGTTTATATGAGTTTATTTGGGGCGATTTTTGCGATTGGTATATCGAAGTTGTAAAATCTCGATTGCAAAAAAACTCCGACCCCACTTCTCGTCGCACAGCACAACAAACACTAGCACACGTCCTAGAGGGAATTTTAAAACTACTCAATCCCTTTATGCCTCACATTACTGAGGAAATTTGGCACACTCTCACCCAACAACCCCCCGACACAAAACAAAGTTTGTCTCTACAACCCTATCCCCAAGCCAAAACAAATCTCATAGATCCAACTGTGGAGGAACAATTCCAATTATTGATCGAGATTATCCGTACAATTCGCTCCTTGCGCGCCGAAGCAGATGTAAAACCAAGCGTCAAAGTCAGCGTGGATTTGCAAAGCGACAACGAACAAGAACGGAAAATTCTCAGTGTTGGCCAGTCTTATATTAAAGATTTGGCAAAGGTGGAAAATTTAACTGTCACCGCAGGTGAACAAAAGCAACAAACATCTACCCATCACAAATCTCCAATGGGCTGGGCTAACATAGCAGCCTTGCTCGGAGCCATTTATTTGTTTAGAATTGGCCTGGCAGTTGCAGATGCCATCGATGATATTCCCTTACTAGGAACTTTCTTTGAAATAGTAGGTCTTGGTTATGTAGTGTGGTTTGTGACTCGCCATTTTCTGTCTGCTCAAGCTAGACAAAAATTCTTGACAAAAATTATCTCAGCAACTGTTGCTCCCGCTCAATCTCAAGTAAAATTACAACAACCACAAGACAACCCCAAAAAAGCGATCGCCGGTGTCGCAGGTACGGTACAGGTTCTACTTCCCCTGGCTGGAGTAATAGATATTGATGCATACACTGACAAAATCAAAAAACGTCTTAGCAAACTGGAAGCTGAAGTCAAGTCCCTTGCTGCGAGAACAAGCAATCCTAAATTCGTAGAACAAGCACCGCCAGATGTGGTGCAAAAAACCCGCGATGCTTTAGCAGAAGCTCAAAAACAAGCGGAAATTTTGCGCGCTCGACTGCGTCAGCTAGCATAACCCTCATTCAGTAATTTGTTGTCAAGCCACAACCAATCAAATCAAGGTCATGCTATATCTAGCTCAGGTGCATAAAAATGAATTTTTAGACCAGCTGCAGCTGCGGTTGTTGGCACGTCAGGAAACCGACAATATATGGACAATAATCCCAGAAGAGGCTTTTATTCTTCTGGGAAAAGGTAAAACCCTGACTGAGAAATTACTCGTTTTAGTCGAACTTTCTCCTACAGGTGACATCGAAAGATTGGAAGAAGCCACTACCTGGGTCCTCTCACTCATACAAACCTACCTTAGTACTGGCATTACTCCCGAATTTTTGCATCAAGAAAAAGAACGAGCCGAACAATGGCGACAAAATCTCACTTTGCAAACTCAAGACTTGGCTCGTCGCACCCTAGAATTGGAAGCACGTCGAGAACAAATTCAGGCTTTAGAGGAAAGTCTGAAACGAGAAAAAAATGGCTCTCAAAAACAAGAAGGTTAAATTTAATTTGAAATTTTACTACTAGCAGTGTAATTTCACGGATACGTAAGGGTGACCTTAACTCAGTAAAATCCTTGATATATCTGGATAAAGACTGTAACTTTATAGACATTTCTTTATCCGCCAAGGATTTTGTCCCCACCTGTTATCAATCCAAGTTCCGTAAATTACAAATGCTAGTGAATATATCAAATAATTTCTTTCTTTTTTTATAGTTTTAGTTTACGTAATAATACTATTTTACCTAAAGAAAAAACCTAGTATACCTACAAAAAAGTATTAATATCATTTACTGCAAATTTTAAGACAGAAATAAGTTTGAAAGAGAAAATATAAATAGAACTTTGGGTAGAAAATTTATATAGGACCCAGCAGATTCTAACTAATTTGACATGCGGATTTTAATTTACTCCTATAACTATTACCCAGAACCAATCGGTATCGCTCCTCTCATGACTGAATTAGCAGAGGGATTGGTAAAGCGAGGACACCAAGTACGTGTAATCACCGCTATGCCAAACTATCCCGAGCGTCGAATTTATAAGGAATATAGAAATAAGTTGTATCTTACTGAATATAAAAATGGTGTTCAAATTCAACGCAGTTATGTTAGGATTCGCCCGCAACCAAATCTGTTAGATCGAATTTTGCTGGATGCAAGCTTTGTTATCACAAGTTTTCTCCCAGCCTTGAACGGTTGGCGTCCTGACGTAATTTTGACAACTTCACCATCTTTACCAGCTTGTATCCCAACTACCCTGTTGGGGTGGTTGTACAATTGTCCTGTAGTCTTAAATCTTCAAGATATCCTACCCGACGCAGCAATCCATCTCGGTCTGCTCAAAAGCAAGTTGCTGATTAAAATTTTTACAGCCTTAGAAAAATTTGCCTATCACACCGCCACCAAAATCAGCGTCATCAGTGATGGATTTGTAGAAAACTTGCTCGCTAAAAACGTAGAACCTAATAAAATTGTGCAAATTCCTAACTGGGTTGATGTCAATTTTATTCGCCCCCTACCAAAGGAAAATAACATCTTCCGCCTTACTCATAATTTGAACGGCAAATTCGTAGTTTTATACTCGGGTAATATAGCTCTTACTCAAGGTCTAGAAACTGTAGTCAAAGCAGCCTCTAGGTTGCGACACATTCCAGATATAGCCTTCGTTATTGTCGGAGAAGCAAAAGGTTTACAAAGATTGCAACAAGAATGCCAAAACTGGGGTGCGGATAACGTTTTGCTATTACCTTTTCAACCCCGCGAACGTTTACCAGAAATGCTAGCAGCTGCCGATGTTGGCTTAGTGGTGCAAAAGAAAAATGTTATATCCTTTAACATGCCATCAAAAATTCAAGTACTGCTTGCCAGCGGTCGAGCCATAATTGCATCGGTACCGGAAAATGGTACTGCTGCAAAAGCAATTCAAAAAAGCAGTGGTGGAATTATTGTTCCTCCAGAAGACTCTGACGCTTTAGCAAAGGCTATTTTGCACTTGTACCAACATCCGAAAAAAGTTATAACCCTTGGTTACAACAGTCGCCAATACGCTGTAGAGCAATATGCTTTTGAGCAAGCTCTAAACCAATATGAATCTCTATTCCAGACACTTACTACCGCTGGTGTTCTTCCTGCCAACATCAGCTCAACAGTGGTAGTATCAAAACAACAAGTTTGATTTTTACTTGGGTAAATTATCTATGGTTGTGGCATTCAGCCAGTCGGAGGAAGCGATCGCTTGACTTATAGCAAGCCCAAATCTTTAAAGCTACGGGGTGTAATTTCAATTCGTAGAGGTGCATCTTTACGCATGTCTGTTGTGGTTGCAAAAAAATACACATTTTTGTTCTGCCCTAGATAACCCATAAACTATCCTAATTCTGGTTTAGTAGTATTTAGCCATCTTGTCTTAACACGCAATGTATACTCTGAACTTTGTTCATACACCATAATATCTTTCACAAGATCCATTGTCCGTTGAGAAAACGGCAGATCGTTTCGATACAGCTGTTGAGGATTGTGTTCATAAGTGCGATTCTTGTTCAAGTTGTAAATTAAGATTGAGCCTTCTAGCGCTAATTCTTGAAAGTGTCTTCCTAAACTTAGCCCTTGAGCTATAACCGTATTTCGATGCTCAGATAATGTCAAATTATTTTGAGCAAAAACACCTACACTAGCAATACGAGTATTGTTCAACTCCTGCACTATCAAACTCAAAATCTGTTGCTCTCGGTCAGTCAGAATAAATTGTTGAGCCTGAAATAAATTGCCTGTTTCCTATGGAGACAGTTTATCGCTCGTGGCCTGACTAAACCATATATACCCTCGTGCTACTGCGCGGATGGCGCAAACTAATGTTTCTGTATCTTCAAATCAGAAGAAACAGCGCTTTTACACCTGCTGCAACTAAATCGCACATGTGGATATCATAGAAACTAGCGGCTAACGTTATTACTTCCATCTTTGGACAGGATTTTTGCAAGTAAGTTATTGGTTTCAGACAACGTGAAATCTGGCGAATTTATTACGATTTATATCTAGTAATTTGATATCTATGTAAGACATTAGCTTATGCTTTTACTTTACCACTTTTGCTCAGTAAACCAGTTGTAGTTTTTATCTTTGACATCAATTTTCTTGGGAATAACTTTTAGCTTGTAAAAGGTATCTGCCATGTTTTGTAAACTTGCCAGAACCTCATCAGTCACAGGTAATACCTTGCGATCGCCACCCCGCTTCTCTACAATTTCCATTGTGGCTAAGTCTACTTTGTAGAGTTTAGAAAGTAGTTTGGCTGATTCTTTGTAGTTATTTTTAGACCAGTTACCTGCTTTTTCCAATTCTTGCAAAATGATTTTGACAATATCTGGATGCTCCCGGACAAAATCTGGAGCAGCGTAATAAAATGCAGGGCTTTCTAGAGAAGCTTTTTCACCAAATACCGCAGTATTATCTGCCAAAAGACGAGTAGGAAGCCTACGTTCAGCTTCAGCGGTATAAGGATCCCAAATTACCAATGCATCGAAATCACCACGCTCAAAGGCTGGTAAAGCTTAGGCAGGAGTTAGATACACAGGTTGAATATCGCTGTATTTTAAACCTACCTTTTCTAACGCACGTACAATCATATATTGCGAACTCGAGCCTTTAGCAAAAGCAACTTTCTTGCCTTTTAAGTCAGCAAGAGTCTTGATAGGTGAATTTTCTCGTACTAGAATTGCTGAACCTCTAGTACTGCCAGTACTCACAGCCACTCGCACAAAAGGTATACCACTGGCTTGAACAAAGACACTTCCTGTACCACCGCCACCACCAAAAACGATCGCACCTACACCCATCCCCTCAAGTAAAGGTGCAGTTGAGGAAAATTCATTCCAGGTTACAGAAATACCTTGAGGTTGTAAGCGCTTCTCCAAGCTACCTTGGGCTTTGATAATATTCAGCAGTGCCATCCCTTTTTGATGCCCCATTTTCAATACTGTTAACTTGCTAGCCTGGGGTTTTTCTGTAGATGTATGAGCTGAATTGCCAGGAGTGCAGGAAGCGATCGCCAAACTCAAGCCTAAACCTATGACAAATAGTAGAGCAAATGAGCTAATTCCTTGTTGCTTAAAAAACTTAAACCAGCCCCTCTGATTTATCCCGACTAAAAACGGATTTATCAGTCGCTTGAACATATTTATTCCTTTGCCTTGTGGCTGCTACTCCCTTTCACATATATCTTGTATGTCTTGATGTACGTCGGGAATGATGGCTACTTACTGATAGAAGTAAGTTGAGGATCGGAAATATCTAGCAAGTAAGAAAGTACTTCTTTGCGCCAAGCATCGTATATTGGTTCAATGCCTTGGCTATTAGCCTCATTAAAGTTTTCCGCATCTTGCCAGCGCTGTTTAATGTAAGCAGCACGTCGTTGTTGAATTTCTTCATCCAGTTCTAATAATTGTGCTGCAAGTTCAGCTCGTTCATTAGGTGAAGCTTGTTCAAACTTTTTGCGCCACCAATTAGCAATTGTTACGCTATGCACTGCTTCGTCATCGCTGAATCGTTCGTTACTTTGTTGTGCTAATACTGCATCACCAATTTTTGATGTCAGTTTATTGAACCAAACTTGGGGCAGAATATGATGTTCGTAGTGCAGTTCCCAAGCAACAAATCCCAGCCAGTTGCGATAGGGTACGTCTTCCAGAAATTTCCAATGGCGTTCAGCTTCCTTACGAATATCGTCAATGGGATCGCGTCCAGTCAGAGCTATCACTCGTTCGCGAAAAGCGATCGCATGTGCGCCGTCATCACCAATAAAATGTAAATCCAAATCAGGAATTAACAAGATTGCCTTACTCGCAGCTTGTACAATAAACAAATCATGTCCACCAGTAGCAGCCCAATATTGGTAGAAATTCTCTTTTTCCTCTTCTGTAATTGGCGGACGACTTGCGTGTTCACGAGTTAATGGCACATGTGGCGCATACTGGCGAAATAGTTTTTCCAGAGTTTCTTTTTCAAACTCTATACTCCAAGTTTTAGTCAAAGTTGCGCTCATAATATTTTCCCTGTAGTGCGTAGTGCTGCATTGCAGTGAAGCTAAATGGGCTTATGTGTATGGCGAGCCGCAATCTGGAAAGCGTGTCTCTTGATTAATTTCAAATCAATGTTGGGCTATCGGAAGCAATCACTCGCTAATTCTCAATTTTTAGTCAGCAAGAAGCTTTAATTAGGAGATTAAGTACAGTAAGTCTATCGATAAATAGTATTATTTAAATTTTAATATAGAAAAAACAAGTAGTTATACTGCCAAGCTTGCCGAAGCAAACGAAGTATGGTAAGTTCTTGATTATAAAGTACAGTATATCGATTGGTTTACAGTATTTTAAAAATTTTTAACCCTAGCTTTGGGCAAATACACCGGAGTATGGGAGCAAAATCAATCAGGTTAGGACATACGCAAGAATTTTGCCAAACTCTTATTCCTTGGTATCTTTTGCGTCCTCACATCTGAAGACTTGCTTTGCATGTATGTGGTTCGTTTTTTGATAATTTTGCATAAATCTTGCAAATCGTGGCACTTAACCGAGTCAGGAATCGAAATCTGTAGCTGAGTTTCGCGAGATGCCATCCGGCACGCTTGGCGATCGCAAAGCCAAACAATGTTGATAGGAGTCGAGAATCATGGTGCAAACTTCCCTCGTCTGCAATGGTAGTCTTGTTAAACCACCAACTTTTACCTCCACAGAAGCAGAGCGTCGTCATCGCCAAGAACTCTTGGCAGCAGCTTTGCGAATCTTTGCCCGTCTGGGTTTTGTCCAAGGGCTAGGAGGACACATCACAGTCCGCGATCCCGAACTCACTGACCATTTTTGGGTCAATCCCTTTGGCATTCATTTCAGTCGCGTTCGCGTCTCCGACTTGATACTAGTGAATCCTGAAGGTGAAGTTGTTCGAGGTAGTGGCGCACTTAATCAAGCAGCCTATGCCATTCACTCACCAATCTACCAAGCCCGTCCAGATGTAGTTGCTGTGGCTCATGCTCATTCCTTCTATGGCAAAACTTGGTCATCGCTAGGTCGATTGCTCGATCCCATTACCCAAGATTCTGCTGTCTTCTACCAAGATCATGCTTTATTTGATGATTTTAAAGGCATTGTCTTAGATACCGAGGAAGGAAAACGTATTGCTCAAGCATTAGGCGATCGCAAAGCTGTTATCCTCCGCAATCATGGATTATTAACCGTAGGACACAGTGTAGACGAAGCTGCCTGGTGGTTCATCCGTCTAGAAGATGCAGCTAAATCCCAATTGCTAGCAGAAGCCGTTGGTAAACCCATTACTATTGACCACAACCTGGCTCTAGAAATTCAAAAACGTAATGGTACTCATGAAGCAGGTTGGCGCGCATTTCAGTATTTGTGGGATGAAATTACCCATGACCAACCAGATTTATTAGATTGATAGGCAAAATTCTCTTTTTGTCCCTAACATGCAAAAGCAGCTCAATTTCAACGATGATCCTTACCCACCGCCCCGGTTCGATTGTCGGCTGCGATCGCTTTGCGGCTCCGACAGATTTTGCCGAAAGCCCTCTTTCCCAAGCATTTAAACAGCCGATATTACTGGGGTTGTTTCTACCAATTCAGGCAGGTGGTTGGAGTGCTTCCACACTACCGCGCAGTACCGACTGGAGCTTTGAATACAATAAAGCTCTGGTGTTGCAAGCCGAAGCCCTGGGCTTTGACTTAGTGTTTGCGCTATCGCAGTGGTTACCCAAAGGTGGCTATGGTGGCGTGTTCAACGGCCAAGCCCTGGACTCTTTTATGACCACAGCTGCACTCACTAGCCTGACACAGAAGATCATGCTGATCTCCACCATCCATGTGTTATACGGGCCAATTCATCCATTGCACTTAGCCAAGTACGGCGCAACCCTAGACCACATCTCAAAGGGTCGCTGGGGTATCAACGTGGTGACTGGACACCGCGCCGTTGAACACGAGATGTTTGGTTGGCAGCGCATAGAACATGACTACCCTTATGAACTTGCTGCTGAATTCATCGAAGTGCTGCAACGCCTGTGGGGTGATGATGAGAACTTCTCATTTGAGGGTAAGTCTTCGTGGAAGCTCAATGGTGCTTACGTCACACCTAAGCCAAAATATGGCCGTCCAGTACTAGTCAATGCCACAGGCTCAGATGCCGGTATTTCCTTTGCCGCCCGTTATTCTGACATTGTGTTCATCACCAGTCCAGGGGGTTCGGACTTTGCCAGTGCCATTGAAGTGCTACCCGCTCATACAAAAAGAGTAAAGCAGGCTGCACGTGATCTTGGTCGTGAAGTGCGAACACTCCTCAACCCGATGGTAATTAGCCGCGAGACTGAGCGCGAAACTTGGGACTACCACGATGCGATAGTTGCCCATGCCGATCCAGATGCACCTTTAGGCTTCAGCAGGTTTGATAGTGACGCCCACGCTTGGAAGGGTCGCGTGGGTAAAGATGCACCGAAGCGCCGGGCTATTGGTGGTAACATCGAGGTCATCGGTACGCCCGAGCAAGTTGTCGAGCAGTTTGTACAGTTGAAAAAGGCTGGTATAGATGGCTTGCAATTGAGCTTCTATGACTTTAAGGAAGACTTAGAATTTTTTGGCGATCGCATCCTACCTCTAATGAAACAGGCAGGTCTCAGGTTAATGACATGAGGATAAAACGCCGTGATTTACTGGGTTTGGGTATATCAACAGCAGCTTTCACTGCTTGCGGTAAATTTGCTAATGCTCCATCAAATACATCTACTACTACTCCTGTAGCAGCTAACACTGTTGCAAGTTCCGCTAAACTGCGTCTAGGCTTTCAGCCACCATACGTTGCTGTATATGCACTTAGAGAACAAAAATTATTGGAGAAAGCCTTTGCAGGACAATCAATTAATTTTGAGTTTCATCGCCTGCTATCACTCAAGCCAGTGACGGAAGCATTATCTGCTAGCGCTATAGATCTGGGTTTGGGTGGAACACCAATAGCCGCAATTGCTGCTGGTCAACCTATTCGGGTAATTGCCTTAGTTGAACGTAGCCCAAAAACCCATGCTCTGTTAGTTCTGCCTAATTCACCTATCAAAAAAATTGCTGATTTAAAAGGTAAAAAACTTGGTAATCCGTTGGGGAAAAGTTACTATTTTGGGATGCGAGTACTAGAACGTGCAGGACTCAAAGATACTGATGTAGAGTGGGTGCAAATAGAGAATGATGCAGGCAGATCTGCATTATTATCAGGTGCTATTGACGTTTGGGGAACATGGGATCCCTTCTATGCTAGTGCTGAAGTTGCTAAAGAAGTAGTACCCCTAGTTGATGGGGAAGGATACCACTTAAATTATGTAGCTTTGTTTGGGCGGATAGATTATATGGAACAGAATCCAGAAGCTGTACAAAAATTTTTGCAAGCCTATAAACAAGCAATAACTTGGGCAAAAGACAACCGCCAAGCTGCAATAGATATTCTGGTCAAAGAAAACAAGTTATCACCAGAAGCAGCTAGCTTAACTTTGGGTCGTCGCAATCTCATATTTGAACCTCCAAATGATGAGTATCGCCAAGAACCGATCAACCAGTCCCAATTACTTGCGCGTCTCGGACTCATTAAAAAACTGCCAAATTGGGATAAAGCAATTGATACAAAATTTGCTACAGCTGTCAGTTCTTGAGACCATACCAATAAATACTGCAATTTATTACCCTTATTTATCCCCTCTGCTTCAATCAGGTAACCCAGGCTACGAAATATCTACGCAGCCCAGTTTGAAATTATGGGCTTACGAAAGCACTGGTGATGCTTCTAGCTTCTCGGCTTGCTTCTTCAAGACAGTTGGTAACTCACTTGTTAAAGGCTCACCTTCAACTATTTGCGACCGGAAACCATCAGGGCCGACTGGAATATCGCCGGTGATGGTAGTGCGATAGAGTACGCGTTCAACTTCTATATGGTCTAGATCCTGGGGAGCTAAATGTGCAGTGGCGCGGTTGTCCCAGAATGCAATATCCCCGTTGTTCCAGCGGAAGCGGGTAGTGTAGGCAGGTTTGGTAATCTGGTTGAAGAATAACTCCAGCAGTAGGTCGCTTTCTTGGGGTGACACATCAAGAATGTGGGAGGTGAAACCAGGATTGACAAACAATGCGCGTTCACCTGTTTCTGGATGAACCCGCACTACTGGGTGAATAGAAACCTGGGGATTGGCTGCAATGCGCTGCACAAGCTTGCTGTTACTGGGTAAGCGCAACCGGGCATTGAAACGATGTTCTGCCTTCAATGTGTCTGCTAGTGCCCGCAGAGGTGCTGACAAACCCTCATAAGCTGCAACTAGATTTGTCCACTGGGTATCACCACCAAAACTAGGGACGTTAACTGCTCGCAAAACTGATGCTGCAGGTGGATTGACAACTGCTGTCACATCGGTATGCCAACGGCTCTCATAGCTGGAACGGCGCAGACCATTCTTGCGTTCGTAGCGGCTGCGGTCAATCGGTAGTATTTGTGGAAAGCCTTCGATGGGCTCATCTTCGTGGGGATGTGCATAGGTCACTTCGCCGAAACGAGCCGTGAATGCAATCTGGGCAGCATGATCGATGTTCTGACCGCGAAAGAATATGACTTTCCACTTCAATAGTGCTTGACGAATTTCGGCAACTGCTTCATCGTGCAGAGAACGCGAAAGGTCTACACCACTGATTTCGGCACCGATGAAACCAGATACCTGTTTGACTTCAATATGCTTGTAGCTCATTATAAATTCTCCAGAATTTTACCCAGAGGTAGGTGTTCGCACTCGTTTACTTCCTTGTGTTTTGGCATCCAGTGCAAGCAATATAGCGAAGGAAGCGATGGTAACTGCTAATATTGTACTGTAACTTGATAGATTTACAGTACTTTAAAATTAAATAATGTAAAGCTCTTCTACCACAGTGTTAGATTCATCATGCTGAATCATCGTTCGTGTCTAAAAATTACCTTCTAGCATTTGCCTTTTACTTACTTTTTCTGCAATCTCCATTGATTCAAAGGTAAAAATGTTTGAACCACGTTATGGTATTTGGGCACCTGTTGGTGGTAACTTTGGGCCCCTAGGTACTCCAGAAGAACCCATTAATGCTAGTTATGAGCGATCGCGCTATCCCGATCAATCAACTCGTGGGATTGAAAAATGGTGTAGACTCCATTGGCGACATTACCGATATGTTCAAATATTTCTAGAAATCGTTTACTTAAATTGCGGGCTTCGCCCGGCGCGCGCTTGGTGAGCGCTGCGGCCACGGCCAGAAAGAAGGCCACGTCGTTCCGGATTCGCAGCGCCTTTTCATGGGGCACGGCAAGGGCGAAGGCCTGAGGCAGCTCCCTTACTGCTTAAAGGAAGCAGGGGTCCTGCTGTTTTCCTGCGTTAGGATGCTCGTGCACGGTCGGCTTGGTCATGCCGACGGTGGACCAAGATAATGCAGCAGGGCGTCGCGTACCTTGCGATAGTTTGCATCCTTGTAGCGCACCAAGGCGGTGGTCAATCTCTGCCGTCTGCCGCCATCGTTGAGATGAAGATCGATGGCGATGAGATTGGGTCCGTCCGAGCTCATCTCATGAACGCTCCAGGTGGCAATCTCGTTCCATCGGCAATGCCAACTTTTCCGGTAATGAATTTGCATGATGCCTTCGCTGTTTATCACCAGCTTTGTGCGAAAGGCGAGCAGAGCATCGAGGAGAAACAAAAGCGGTAGAACGACAAATGCATACGCAGCAGGCCGCAAACCAGGATTGACGCGAATGAGGGCCCATGCACCAATCACAAACAGGCACAGGAAAACGATTCGAATGATAAGCTGCGCAAGCGGCGGTCGAATAATGAGTGGCGGTAGTTGGTTGTCTGCGTTAGGTGGGCGCATATGCGGAAAAGTTCAAGCCTACTGGTTCCTATTTGTTGTCTGGGATTTGCTTGTCGACGTAAAGCGAAACGACACTGACTTCAAACCAAGCATGCCCGGCAAAGCGAGGCAAATTCCTCTTCGGTAAAGTCGTGCCGGTCGTGTTTGAACTCGAAAACGTTATCGTGCAGCCGAACGATGACGTGACGCGCGCCTGCATCAATATTCTCAAAAAATGCTGGCGGATTGCGTTTCATGGTACTTCCTTGCACAGCAATTCACCACTCGAAGGCGTGTTAGTCTCTTTCAAAGCCGTGGCTTGTGAATTTCAGTGTTCGGCAGTTTTCCGTCACGACGCGTACGACCTGATCGGGCACACCGTCGGGAACTGCGACGTGGATCTCCAGCGTCACCAAGACTTGGGCGCCCGGAAGCGACGATAAATGCGCTAGAACTTCTTCGGCGATGCGTCCTGCCTCTGCCCCTACGCGAAGCGGATTGAGCGTCACACTGCCATGAAAGCGCTTGAGTGGGGCGGCGGTGGTATCGGAAGCTACCGCAGGCGTAGGGGAGGTAGGCTCTCCCCCAGCAAGGGCAGTCCCTTGCGCCGCAGCGCTGGGCGCGACTCCCGTTGGAGCTGGAACGGTTTGTTGCTCCTCTTCGATCTGGCGCCGTGCAGCCTCGGGTTTGACGAGGAGCCCTTGCGGGTCCGAGTCCGACAGCGAGAGGTTCTGCCCGTAGCGCAAGCCCCGGTACCGCCCCGTGACCTCGTCGTAGCTGTCAGCGTAGGCAAAACCGTCTTGTTCCCAGGTGAGCAGGCTCACCACGGCGCGCACCAGCACCGCCGGCTCTTTCAGGCGCGGCAGGTACACATAGCGGGCGAAATCCTCCACCAGTTGTCGCACTGCTACACGATCGTCGCGCCAGAGGGGGATGCGGTCGAGTTCCATGCGCAGGCGGGTCCCAGCCAGGCTCACAAGGAGCAGCTCGTCGTTGCGCAGGCGTTTGCTGGCCCGCACGATCAAGGAATCCGCCCCTTGCAGGCGTATGGATTCGAAGGTCACCGCTGCCTTCGGTTCCTGCTGCACGGGCACCAGCAACCAGCAATAGGTTTCCGGCAGGCGCGCCTCCACCGTTTTGTCGGCTGACTGCTTTTGGGTCTCCGCCTGGCGGACCTGCTGCGGATCCAAGTTCAGCGCCTCTCGATCGCTCAGGATGGATTCCCACGCCAGGTAGCGCCGCACAGCCTCCTCCAGATCTGAAAGCCGGGTTTCGTCCGGCGCCAAAAAGACAAGCGCGTTGCGATAGAGCCGCGGCGCAGAGCCCCGCATTTCCAGGATTTCCCTGGCTTTGCCGAGAGCGGCGCTGTCCGGATTGCCTTTGGCGTGGGGTGTGGAGGGGCCCAGGACCACCAGGCGCGTTTCGAGTTGGTCGGGCACATCGGCGCTCGACTGGGGCAAGGGATGCACCCCGTAAAAATCACCGCGCTCGCGCAGTGCCTGCCGCACCCGCTTCTCGATTTCGCTGTGCACCCTGTCAGGGTCGCGCTTGAGCTGCTCGGCCCGGTCCTCGGCCAGCTTGGTCACGGTGGGCTGCGTGGCGTACCAGTAGCGCGTGCCGTCGTGGTAGAGGTAGGTGGCTTCGCTGGCCAGCCGGCGGAGGGCATCCCCGAAGACCGCCACTGGCTCGCCGGGAAAGGCGCAGCCCAACTTGACGCGGCGATCCTCGAGCCCTTTGTGCGGCGCGCTCGTCACCGGCGCTGAACCCAGGAAGATTGTGCGCGCCACCCGCCGGCACGCCGAGTACTTGCCCAGATTGGGGTGGTCGCGATCGAGCCGCACGGGCAGGGCATTCGGCCCATCGACATCCATCTCGAGAATGGGTGCCCAGTTGTCGGGCAGGTAACGCGTCAGCTCGAACTGCACGCGCGGATCGTCCATCGGCAGCGTGGCCGGCAGGATGAGCGGGCTACGATCGCCTTTTTCCCACAGCGAGTGAATCACCGCCGCCATGAGCCGCAGCACCCCCCGCGTGCGCTGAAACTTGAGCAGCGTGGACCAGTCCGTATACAGCCGCTCGAAAACCTCGGGGTGAATGGGATAGGCCGCCTTGAGGCGCTCCTCGTAGGGGCGCTCGGCGCATTCGGACGGGAATTCCGCGGCCTGGGTGCGGTAAAGCTCGGCAAAGGCGCTCGCCACCACATCGCGCGCCCTGTACTGCTGGTCCTCGGTGAAGGGCTGGAACAGTCGGCGCCGCACGATCTCGAAGGATTCCTCGGCCGAGGCGGGACGCCACGACGACTCCACCCGACCGATCACATTTTGCAGGCGATGGAGCGCCTCGCGCCCCCGCAGGCCGCCCACTTCGACATCTTCGGCATGCGGGGATCCCGGTCCTTCCGAGGCCGGCAAGCTCACCACCACTAGGCAATGACTGACCGCCCGCGCCGATTCCGTCAGCGCCTGCGCAAAGGAAAACTGCGTCTCGAACGAACCGCCCGGCAAATCGGCCGCGTCGTG
This sequence comes from cyanobacterium PCC 7702, assembly GCA_000332255.1. GTDB lineage: Bacteria > Cyanobacteriota > Cyanobacteriia > Cyanobacteriales > Nostocaceae > Chlorogloeopsis. The sequence goes on from KB235926.1 coordinate 3,267,807, forward strand.
GAGCTGGCGGGCGTAGGCAACCCATTCGTCAATGAGGACGAGGCAGGGCCCGTAGTCGCGAAAGAGTTCGCGCAGGCGATCGCCGGGGTTGGTGGCGCGCTCGTCGTCGGCGCGAATGCGCTCGTAGGCCTCGCGTCCGCCCAGTTGCCAGGCCAGCTCGCCCCACAGCGTGCGCACCTCGGTGCCGTCGGGCTTGCGCAACGGATTGCCCGGCGAGAGACGGTTGCCCACGAGCACCACCCGCTTGACGGAAAGGGAGGTAGGAAGCCGCTCCGCGTTCCCGGCACGTCGTGTGGCTTCCTCCACCGCCCGCTCCAAGCCCGGCAGGTCCGCCAGCGGCCTCCCCGAAGCCAGATGGAAGAGGGCCAGCATGGAGTGCGTCTTGCCCCCGCCGAAGTTGGTCTGCAGTTGCACCACGGGATCGCCCCCCTGGCCGGTCAGCCGCAGGATGGCGTTGGCCAGGAGCTGCCGCAGGCTCTCGGTGAGGTAGGTGCGCCGGAAGAACTCCACCGGGTCGCGGTACTCGTCGCTGCCCTCGCCCAGGTACACCTGCCACAGGTCGGCGGCAAACTCCGCCTGCTGGTAGCGGCCGCTGGTCACATCGGGGTGCGGCAGGGCCACCTCGCGCCAGGGCTTGAGGCTACTGGTGGCGCTACTTTCGATCAGCGAGCCGCCCAGCCGTCGCTTTTCGCTGCGCACTTGCTCGTCGTACACCTGGCGGCGGAGTTCCAGCTTGAGCCGGCGCACCTCTTCCGCCTGGGGCGCCGAGAGGGCTGCCAGCAGCCGTTCGGCCGAGTCGAGCGCGCGGTCGGCGTCGTCGCTCGAAAACGTCTCCTGATGCGCCCAGCGATTGCGCCACTCCCGCAGCTCGCTCACCAGCGACCGTTCGGCAAACCCCAGCGTCTTGCGGAAGACGTCGTTCCAGGTCTCCCACATCAGTTTGAGAAGACTCGCCGCGTCCCACTCGGCAATGGGCTTGTTCTTCAGCAGCGGATCCTCAGCGAAGCGGCGCACCGTCTCCATGTTCACCGCCCCTGCCCGCACGGCCTCCTGTACTTCGCGCTCAACATACGGCGCCAGACCCTCGCGCAGGAGCTCGAGCGCCTTTCCAACTCGATCTCGATTGGTCAGGGCCATGGGTTAGGTCTCCTCCTTCTTGGCATCGCTTGCTGGTTGTGGCGAAAGAAGCAAGCGAGCTCGGACTGTTTCCAATAACTTCTCGCATAACAAATTCGGCTCTTCCACACCGAGTTCCGTCAGCACTGCTTGGACAAGCGGCTGCTTCAGAAACTGGGGTGGATCGTCTCTTGACCATAATTCCGCGTCCTGCATTGCCACACGGGCTTTTTGCATAAGTTCAGGTGTCGGCTCATTATGAGCGACATCGTTGCGAAGCTCGCGGATATCGTCTGAAAGCTTTTCCTTGAAAGCGCGCAGCTTCCGCTTGTCGAGTACTTCCAACCACGCTTTCACCCCCTTATTGAAGTCATTAATCTTCCAAATCTCTCTCCCGTTACGGGTAACTTTGCGGAACCGATTTTCCTGCTCTTTGTTCGGACCTTGGCTAAAGGTAAAGCCCTCTTCAATACTGCCAGAGGCTCCATCTTCAGTGGTAAAGTCACGCTGGCGGAGCCAATCCCACAGTGCCGACTCGAAGAATGCCACAGTACCATGTACTGCACGTGGAACGTCTCCGGCACGGAGCGCCAGCTCGACACGGAGAGCGGCGCGAACCGCCATCTTCGGATGCGTGAGAACTTCGATGTCGCACCCGTTCGCGATGGGTAGGGAGGCGGCGAAGTCGGCCAGCCAGCGCACGACCTTTGTCCATTCCTGCCCTGGCTGGTTTTCGAGGTGACTCACGGCGCCCCAAGCAGCAAGCAGATTGCCTTTCCGGATGAGCGATAGCGCTTGCCAGCGGGCGCGTATGCCGGTTGCGGGGTGGAATTTCTCTTCCACGGCGCGGTCGATCTTTTTGTCGCTATCATCATCCTTTTTGTCGCTATCATCATCCTTTTTGTCGCTATCATCACTTTTTTGGGCGGCTGAAGCATCAGGTACTTCCAGTACTTTTGCTATTGCGCCGCTGGCCTCTGCATACAGGCGGGCCAGCTCCTCGATCACCGCGTTCGCTGCCGCCATTCCGCCGGTTGTTGCCACAATGACTTCCTTAGGCTTAGCTTGCTCAACCGCGCTCGCGATGGCCTGTGACAGAGAAAGGACGACGCTTCCTCGGACAACAGCATCTGCATCTTTTTCTGGATCCTCGAGCGTTTCCTGATCCTCGAGAAAGGCATGACGTTGTACCTCGGAAACACCCTTGTCACGTAGCCGTTGCTTGAGCACTGCACCTGCATATCGCGGATCGCTGTCGATCGTGCGGCGGGTTTCGAGAATGAGCACGGCAGATGGAAGTTCTTGGTTAAAGCCCTCGAACCTGAGCACCGCGTCGAGTTTCGGCGTGCAGAGGCTCAAATCTCCATCGGGCAACCCTGATATACGCTGGTCGTCCTTTCGGGCCGGAACATCCACGACCCTCCATGGGCGTTTCTCAATCTCGTCATGAAGCTTCCCACACGTCTTGCCATCGAGTTCTTTTCTGACGCCGTTTACGACTAGCTGAACGTCGGTCTGACCGGTGGTCATAATGAGCAGTTTAGTCATTGCCTACTCCTCTCTACGATACCGACGCGCGCGCGAATGTTGAGCGCGAAGATTCGTGTGGAAGGTGTATATTTGACCGCTTTGCCTCGGATAGTCGGCTGCATCAGGGTGCTTGCGCCGATGAATGGCGAGCCACTCATCCTGTGTCGCCGTCCCTTGGTAATGCTGACTCACCCAGGCAACGAGGTCAGCCACAGGTTTCAGTGCCGGAGCCTCGCCAGCTTCGCCGAGCAGCAGGAGCTGCTTGGCCTCGATTCGCACGCTGCCCCATCCGAGCGGACGCGCGTAGCCAAGCTTCGAGCAGTAACCATCGGGGTGCGTACCGCCAAGCATGTCCTTGAACTGGTCGGGGCTGAGCGCAACGAGCACAGCCGCCAGCTCGGCTGGATCCAGATCGCGGAAGCGCAGAGTAAAGCGAAACCTTCGTTTACGCTTTGAGGCCTCCAAAGCTAAGGTGCTTCTCTCGTTGGCACAATTGCCAGACGAGTCATCCTTCCACGGCTCGCCCGTGCAGGCGTCCGGTCGATCGAGATAGAACTTGCGCCCGGCCAGTTCACCAGGATCGTCGTAACCAGCAGCATCTCCGTAAGTGACCAGTTTCGCCTGATCCGAAGGGCGCGAGTTCGGGTAATAAGGCTGCTTGAGGTAGAACTCCACTGCACTAGGCCGCGGCATGCCCAGCTCTTTAAGGAAAGTTGGCGGCAGAAAGCGCTGCTTATCGCTTTCGTCGTCGCCTACAACCTCCAGGGCGGCGTTGATCGAGACGCGGCCCATAAGCTGTGCGTAATCGTCCTTGCCGATCCCCTGGCTGCCTTCATTGTCGCCGGTGTAGCCAAAGAGCCGCCGCACAGGAGACAGTTCTGTTGGCGCGTCGTCGCTATCCTTCTGCCGCTCATTGTCGAGCGGGAAAAGGCCATGCCGTTCGCCATTTGGAGCATCTGCGTCCTGGCGCACGGTGTCCACATACGCCCAGCGGTAGTAGTAGTGCCAGCCAAAGGAGACGATCTGCTTTTTCTCGGTGTCCCATTCGACCCAGATGAGATCGTTGGGTTGGAACGCGCGAGCGGCGGCTTCCTCAATAGCCTTCTTCGCAAGTTGCTTCTTCTGCTGATCCGTACCGATGTATGGGTGACGAGCGCTGAAGTGCCCCTCATCAGTGTTCAACAGATGTTGTAGCGTCTCTTTGTACTGTCCAATAATCTCTGGCAATACACGAACTGCCCTGTGTTCTATACCTACTGCTTGTACTTCCAGATGGGTGCGTATCTCCCTTCCTCTTGCTTGCTCAGAAAGAATTTCCGCGGGAAGCCGCTCTCCACCACCGAGACCTCCCCTGTATGGCCAGGCTCTCGAAGTTGGTTGTATGATTATTCCTGTTCTACGATTTCTCTTAGGATAATAAGCCTGCTGTCTTATCGTGGCTATTGAGAAGATCTCGACCTCTTCTGGCACGGGCCATTCTCTACCTTCAACTAGAACCCTATTACTCCTGATAATACGTGCAATGCGTGGCTCTAGAAAGCGGTTTTGGCTGGCATTTGGATATGCGAGATTCGGCCGATACGAGTACGATCGCTCTGCCACGCGCTCCATTGGCGCGCCGAGAAGCGCGCCCAGCTCGTGCCGCAGCAGGCCTTTAAGCGTATCGCCAGGGATAATAACCGGACCCTTTCCCCACGGCGCGCGCAGCGGGCAGAGCACCGATTTGTTGGCCGCGAGCTGAACGACACCACCGAGGGGGTTTGGAACTGGCCAGTCGACCTCGCTCTCGCCGACGATTCCACGTTCCCAACCGACCAGGAGCGGCGTGAGCGTCTCCAATTCAAAGCGGATCTCGCCGGAGAGACACCCCTTGCTGCTCGTCCCGTCGTGCCAGATGGGAGCGGCGCTTTTGAAATTATCGGGTAGGGAGACAAAGCCGTATGGCTTTTTATGAAGGTCTGGCTGCTCCTGTGACACACGATCAGGCTGTTGCCGTCTGTCTTGCGTCAGGTTGCGGTGCTGGAGGCCGCCTTGGCGCGTGCTTTGAGGCGGAGGCGTCGCGGACGAGGACGCTGGGATGGTGGTATCGCCCCCTTCGATCTCCTCAAGACCGGCAGCGCGGAGTTTTTCACGTACTTGAGCGAGATGTGTCTCCTTCGCCGCGCAAATGATCAGCTCGATTCCGTCTTTGGCGTCGACGATGTCCAGATGCGGCATCCTGAGCTGATTGCTCTTCAGTTTGTTGAGCGCCTTTATATCGCGAGGCTTACCATCGCGTACGCGAACACGAATGCGATAAGGTTTCTCTGGCATTAGTCTTCCTCCTGAACGATTTGGTCAATCGTAAAGCCGAGTATCTCATCCCCCTCGTACCATTGACGCAGCAACACCTTCCCGCGCCCGGTGTTAGCTGCCGAGAAGCGCTTGAAGCCATGCAGACGTGCGGGTACGTGAACGACCTTGATCTTTTTGCCGTCGGAGGTATTGGGGTCAACTTCCTCGATGAACACCCATCGCGCGCCGCCGGAAGTGCGCACAGCGCGCCAAACAGCGCGCTCAGCATAGAATGCTACCTCGTCCACCTGCAGTGTGTCAGCGTCCGGCCACGTGGTACCGAACGTCTTCGGGGGTTGGCTGACATTGAGATCGATCGAGGGGTCACACCACCACGCAACGAGCGTCATAGTTCCAAGCACATTCATCGCCAAGCTAGCCGCCTCACTGAGTGTAAGCTGAACGCCATTCATCGTCCCAGATGCAATGCGAATACAAGCATCCTCAGGCTGTGGCGCATTCAGGAAATCACGCGGTCTGTGCTCATCTTCGTGAGCCGCCTGCGGTGACGTCTCCGAAGGCGTCCGGCTCCTCGTTACTTTTATTACTTTTACATCATCAATACACCAACCTTTAGGTTGCCATCGGCCCCACCCCGATCCGCGCGTCTTGTGTCCCCCGATAGGTAAGTGGCCCAGCTTTCCCAGCGCCACCTGGCGATTGATCAATTTGACTAGCGGTTCGACCTCCTGCGGTGTAGGCCCCTCCACCACGATACGCACCGGAAAGACGCCCTTGAGCAGGCGCACGGCGTCGCGCTTGGCGGTGCCGTAAGAGCCTGCGGAGAATTCGTCCTCCGCATGCATATGTAGCTTGGCCGCCGCCCACTCGCCTTCGGCGCGGGCGTCGCGGATGAGGATGCGGCTGCTCCTGTTCACCGTGCCGAATGCCTGACCACCGGGGTCGTCGTCTCCGACATTTCCCTGCACCCGGTGCGGATCTTCAACGCGACGGCCTGCCGCTCGTTCTGCACGAGAGAATGCGTGTCGTAATGGGCCGCGCACGCTCGCGCCGGGAATCAGCGGCCGAGGGCCATCCATCAAGATCGGGCGATCGGTGAATATTGCCTCTGGGGTCGGCGTCTCTGAAGCAACCCAGGATGGCTTTGCCCAGGTACCATCGCCGGTCGGTTGGACCATGCCTTCTGCGTCGTGCGGGCCAATGGCAAGCATGTCAAGCCCCCACGCTGGCTCGCCGGGATTCAGTTGGTATTCGCCGAAAACTACTTCCACATCGAGCGTGCGGAAACACCACGAGCGAGTCGGTTCGACGGTCGGCACTGTCTCAAGGGGCGGAGGAAGCTCCTTGCAGCCTGACTGCAGCCAGTGTTCATAACTCGGTTCGTCGAGGCGATAGGCCTTCAGATCTTCCAAGTGGCACCAGCCAAGGCCGCGCGCCACATCACCGCCAAGCCAGCAGCGCCCCTTGGCCCAGTGCTCGGCCAGCACGTAGCCGAGGATGCCCTCGGCTTCTCTGGCTTCGCTCTCGTTCTCCGCGTAGGACCAGTCGACTCGAAAATGGAGAGCCCATTTCGTCCCTGCGGGGATGACTTCGCGATCGTAGAGCACGCCTTTCGCACGGGCGCCGGTCTTGTGCCGAATACCGACACCTGCACGAAGGCGCGGGATCACATCCGAATCCATCGGTGTTGCGTTCGCGAATTCCCACAGCGATCGGCGAAGCGCACCGTGTTTGATATCGTCCGAGACCGCGCGGGGCAAGGGATCAAAGAACCGCTTAGCCATAGCGACGGCCGCCCCCTTGAGGCCACGGCCGACAAGTGTGGGAACACCGTCAACCAGCGTGAAAGGATGATCGGCACTGCTCTCTCTGTCTAGCCCTGATACCGTCAAGGCTGAGTCCTGTACCAGTATGGCCGTGAATAACGTCAGTCGCATCCTTATACCTCCTCCCGTTTACGCATCTCCGCGCGCAGCCAACGTACGAAGAAGCGTGCGTGACGCGCCTGCATCTCGAGATTTGGGATCGTTTGGAGCTTCTCCAAGATCGCCCTTGCTTCAGGATGCTTCCAACTTTGCGCGCCCGCCGTCGTTGGATTGAGGCGATCGGGGATGGCATTCGCGTCACCGCGTTCAAGTTCGGTAACTAGGTCGAATCATTGGGATAGACTAGGTTTGCGGTCTGTGCCGCTTGCAGGACTGGCAAGCTCTTTATGATCCTCAAACCAATTGTGCGTCTCAGCCGCAATGGCCTCGTCTGTAACATCTTCGGTCGAATCGGCCTTACTATTGGCGACCATGCCGTTCGTAACCCCCGGAAGCACTTCGTCGAGACGAAAACGCCCGAACCCCTCGTGCGTGCGTTCACCCAACCACCGACCCTGCACCACTCGAGATGCGAGCGCCGCTACTCCCTGTCCTGAAACCTCGAATACAGAGCCTCGCCGAATAGCTACAGCCGGCATTCGCCACAGGCGCGAGGTGCCGTTGAATCCATGGACCATCACCCAATCTTGGGTTGACCTTTTGAGATGAATGTTATTTGTCCCAAGCAACTCCTGAAGCGCTCCTTCATCCAGCGACGTGCGCCAGCGCAGAAATTCGTCGCGCACGAGTAGATCCGAAGTCAGCGTGAGCCGGAAGGTCTTATTGTCCTTTGGGTCCGCAGGGACTGAGATCGAGTTGGAGTTGTTCGCATTCTCCTGCAGCCAAACCAGTCGCACCACTTCGACCGGAGCGCCGGAACGGCCTACTCGGATCCAGCGCTGCCCCGCTAAAACCGGTTCGAGCTCTTTAGCCAGCTGCTTCATGGCATCGAGAGCACCCCGGAGTTCCGCCACGAAGTACGTGTCTTCGGCGATCTCCTCGACCGCAAAAAGAGATGGCTCCGGTTGCCTTGGATCAGGTCGCCCGTTGCGCAGCCGTACACGCAGCGCCGGACGGAACGCTATCCAGTCCGCGTTTAAGTGTGCTCGATACACAAAGAGGTCATCTTCCGGGCGTTTTAGCTTCTCGGTTGCTGTCCACGCGTCGATCCTCTTCACCGCAGCTTTCGGCTGGGCCCACCAGGGCACAGGTCCTGCGGAACCTTTGGGTTTCTCACTCTGCAATGAAAGCGGCGCCGGTAATACCTCCACAGCCTCGAGGTCAGCAGGCGCCTCCGGCAGCGGTAAAGCGTCGCTCACCGAGATGTGGCCAGATGTCAGCAATGAGGCAATGTCGCGCTTGTCTTCGACGATGAGCCAATCGGCCAACGTGCCCAGCATCGCGCGCCCGGGCACAAATGTGAGACTTGGGATTAGGTTGTCAGGCGTTGCCGTGGCGGTGATACACAAGGGGTCTATGTTCCTGAGCAGAAGTCGCAGGTGTTCGGTTGGCGCGGCTACCTTCCGCTCCGATAACGGGAGCTTCTTGAGCGAAAGCTTTAACCGACCGGCGCCCGAAGCACGCCCGCTGCCGAGCGCATCCACTTCCTTAACCAGACGCTCCAACAACGGCAAGTCACTCTCTGGCAACTCAACTTGCCCCTCAAACCTCGTCCCTTTGGGAACAAATTCCATGGCGCGCAATGTGTCGTCCTTCGGCGCTCGGTTGTCGAAGGACTGCCGCGCAGCGGAACGCCAGATGTGACTCTCGGGAGTGTCCGCAGTGTATAACGATGTAAAAATCGCCCGTTGCCGCTGGCCTCCTGCCCGTCCGAAAAAGTCATCCGCAGTTTGATCGCCTTGTAGCCTGCGCGCTGCGTCGCGCAACACGCCCTCAATGTGCGAAGCCCAGATGACGGGACGGTTGTGGCGGTCGCGTGCGACAAGTGCATCGATGCCACTTCCACCCGAACCGCTGCCGAAATGCGCGTCCGCGAGCAACTCAGCCGTGATCTTGCATCGAACCCAATTTTCAGCCATCGGCGACCCCCTACATAGTCTGTGACTTCTCGTTGCGACTTCCCAGTCGGGGGATTTCTGCGATCTCCACGAGATCGAGTAGCGGCGTGATCCAGGGGCCTCCGTTCGGTAAGCGCTGCCACACCTCCTGAACGCCTGCCTGACTCAGCGACGCACTTGCTTCTTTTGACAGCTCCGCGAAGGCAAGCTCTGCAAGCGCCCGCCCGCGCGGGAGCTGGTCAACCAGATAGCGGAGCTGCGAGCGCGGTGCATTTTGGAGCTTCTCCGCGCCCTTTAGGAGACCCTGGAGAGTGTGTAGTCCATCACCAAGCACATCAACCGGACGCTGCGACAACACCCGCCGGTCACCCCCTATGCCACAAACCCAGTCACGGCGCCGAATTTCCTCGGGGTCGTCAACCCAAGATGTGGTGTACACCGCCCAATCGGCCACCGATTGCGCGTTTTCACCGTTTTCTTTGAGGCCGCGGAAGCGGCGTTTGGCGGAGCTGGCCAGCTGCTCAGCAATGTCATGCAGGCGGTAAATAGGTATCTTCCGTTGCGCGATGACAACGCCCACGCCAAGCGTCAGCTCAAAGCCACTGTTGCCCTCTCCTTGAATGCTTGCCAGCTCCTCGCACAGCGAGACGACAAACGGCAATGCTTTTTCGGCACGACACATGACAAGCAGGTCATCGCCGCCAAGCATAAGGAGGACCAGCGGCGCCATGCCGGTTGCGCCTGCACATACATCGTCGATAGCCTCTTTCAGCGCTCGCCGCAGCAGCACGCGATTGTGATGAAAGAAGCGTGCCCGCTCCTCGTCGGTCGTGCCCGCACTACTTCCTACTCCGTTGCCATCTGCGTAAATAAGCGCAAGGTAGTCGGAACCGACCAGATCGTGCAGGTCCTGTGGCCTTTGCAGTTCCGGTTTGGCCAGCTCTGTCCTTGCTTCAAGCAGGTTCGCAAGATCGCTCGCTTGGTGATTTTCTGCACTTATTGCTGCCTCATGTCGTCGAGCAACGTCGAGCGATACTCCAGCCTGCTCGTTCCCTTGCGAGATGACCACCGATGCTAAGCCGCGCCCCGTCCATTCGCATGGCGCCAGGACCGGCAGCTCGTTGGAAAGATACGCACGGCTTTGCTGCCATTCTTTGTCATCAATCCAGATGCGAAAACGCAAACCCGGTAGTTCGCGGCGCAGAATCTCTGCGGCAGCACGAGCAAACTCGTTGGCACCGTACTTGAACTGTGCCTCGAAGTGCCCACCGTCGCGCGAGAGGATGCCAGCTCCCGCGTCGGCGCTCGGATCGTCGTGTTGCTGCAAGGGGTCAGCAGCATCGGTCGTGGGGTAGGAACCTGTAAGCGGCTTCAATTGCCACCTATTCCCGCCGCCACGTGCCAGTTCTGGCAGTCTTATGCGAAGCATCTCGCCGAGCATTGTGTTCGCACCGACCATCGCTCGCAGACGTGGAACAGCGAATAGCCACGTTTGCACGCGCTGTAGCTCGATATGCACGCGCTGGGCTGCCTTTGACTTTTGATTCGATTGGGAAACACCGGTTGTCATACTTCATCTCCTCCAAACAATGTCGCCTGCGCGGCGTGGGGGATACCGCTCTCCCGTGCCAGCCGCACGATCTCCGGCCAGCTTTGCACGAGGGCATTGTACAAAAGGGCCTCAGCAGCACGCTTTTTGCGCTCGCAGAGGGTGTAGAGCCGGTAAGCCAGCTCACGCGCGGTTTCGGCCTTCGCGCCAAGCTTCCCCACCAGCGTGGGCGCACCGCTCTCGCCGCCTGCTTCCAGCACGCGGATCAGGTGATGGGCTACCTCCCAGGCCGTAAGGCGACGGTCGCGCTCAGGATCCCAATCGGCGGGGAGTTCATTGGGCCCAAAGAGCCGCACCTTGCCGCGCTTCGATTCGAGCAAGCCGGCTTCCGCCAAGCCCGATACGCTGGTGTTTTTGGCCGTAGCGAGGGTCTCGGCCGCGCCGTATTCGCCTTCGGCGAAGCCATATTGATCGAACCAGGCGATGACCCAGCGCGTGTCGGCGTCGAAGTCGCTCTCCTGCTCGGCCAGCGCCTCGTCGAGCGTGGCGTTGATGAGCGCGAGCGCCTCGCGTACCGAGACGGGCTGCCCCTCGGCGTCGAGCACCTTGGCGTAGCGGCTGTAGACCGCCATGCCCGGCCCGATGGCCGCCTGCGCGAGGTCTACCGGCGTGATGTTGGCCTTCTGCAGCTCGGCCAGCGCCGCAGGCAGCTCGGCTTTGAGGGCCTGTAGTAACTCGCGGCGCGTGACGGTGGGCGCATCTGCCGGGCGCGGGCGGCAGACCAGGACGATGCTGGAGGCTAGCGCGTTGGTGCCCGAGCCGATCATGCGGTTGCTCAGCTCCGTGCGCATCGGCCAGGTACCGCTGATGGCAAAGCCAGCGCGGATCACCGCCTCGAAAAAGGTCTCCCAGCCGGTGGAGGTAGTGGTTAGCGGATAGGACTTATGACTTAGGACAGAGGACTTGGCGGCGCTGTTTTCGCTAAGTCCTACGTCCTCCGTCCTATTCTCTGTTTCCTGCTGCTTGAAGGCGTAGTAGATGGTGACCGGAAAGGCCGGGTGGACCTGCTCGGCCAGGCGCTGCAAAGGCTGCGTCATGCCGTCGAGGAAAAACTGCTCGGCCTTTTCCTTGCTGCCGTGGCGGTAGGGGGTGGCGACCAGCTCCTCAGCCTTGGGGACGGCGAGCGTGGCGAAGAGGTCGGGAAAGACGGGCCGGAGCGAGCGGCGCAGCCAGACGTAGAAGAAGTCCGAGAGGTCGGCGTAGCCGATGTTGTCGTAGTAGGGCGGGTCGGTGGAGACGATCTTGTCGCTTGAAGTTTGCTGAGTCGCTGCATCTTCTTGGTTGCTTGCTCCGGACGCTGGCGGTTCCATCCAGTTCAACGGGTCGCAGGAGTAGAACACTGCCGCCTCGACACTGCCTGTAGCAGATGCAAGAAAGTTGGGCTCCGCAAAATCCCAGAGCATTGGCAGAGCCTGTCGTCCGAAACAGTGTTGCGCCTTCTCGCCGACGGCGTTCCAACGCACGAGGCTGTTGCCAGTCATTGCCATCCGATCAATTGCAAACGCCAGATACACCCCCACGGCCTCGCCCACCAGGTCGGAGAAGGTCGTCAGCGCCACGATCTGGCGGGGGGTGAAGAGGTCGCCGTAGAGGATCTCGAAGGGGAGCTGGAAGCGCTGGGATAGCTCGTCCTGCCACTGCTCCACCAGGTTGCCGGGGCAAACGATTAAGCAACGCTGGACATCCCCCCGCACGAGAAGTTCCTTGATAAGGAGCCCGGCCATGATCGTCTTGCCCGCCCCGGGGTCGTCGGCCAGCAGGAAGCGCAGCGGCTGGCGGGGCAGCATCGTCTCGTAGACGGCCGCGATCTGGTGGGGCAATGGTTCGACGCGGGAGGTGTGCACGGCGACGAGCGGATCGAAGAGGTAGGCCAGGCGGATGCGATGGGCTTCCGAGACCAAGCGGAAGAGAGTACCATCGCCGTCGAAGCTCCAGGGGCGTCCTCGTTCCACGATGTCCAGGCGCGGCTCGTCGCTGCGGTAGAGGAGCTCCTGCCCGACCCGGCCAGCGGCGTCCTTGTAGGTGAGCTCGAGCACGTCGGAGCCAAACCACTGGACCGAGACCACGGTGACCGCAGCGTTAGGAACAATGCCCTGTACAAAGACATGTGGTTGAATATCTTCAAACTTCATTGAGTTAAGCCCCTCTCCTTGCCATTAGGTTATGCCTGAACCACCGTCCCCTGCAATTCCCCTTTTCGAAGCTCATGAACAGCACCTCGCTGGACTGGTTGGACGACATCGAGCCGTTGGCCAGCACGAACCCCGCCACGCCCGTGGGCGCTAGGTGGTGCACGATTTGCTGCACCCAGGCGACGTTGGCATTGCCCACAAGCGGCACGCCGTACTTCCACCGCTGGTCCTCCCACAGGCGCTCCCCGCCCCAGCTCTTCATGTTGAATGGAGGATTGGCGAGGATGTAGTCAGCCTTGAGGTCGAGAAACACAGCTTGCAAAACGTTCTGGCTGAGCCAGGGCGCGTCAGGATGCTTATCGGCGCTGTATTTTTTTATACCGTCGATCATCAGAGTATATCGAACCACCTTTTGATTTCGAAGGGCCATGAGCCGACGTCGCTCGGCAAGGAACGTTTCATAGTTCGGCGCCTGGCCATTGAGCAGGCTTAGGGGCAGGCAGTTCTCCTCGAAGTTTTGCCGCAGAATCTCCGGGTCGGTGATGCCGCCGTAGCGCTTTGTGCCGCCGTTCACCTGCTCAGCGATCTCCTTGAAGTAGATTTCGGGTGGCTTGTCGCCGATCGCGATGTTGATTTCGCTTTGTACCACCACGAAGTTGGCAATCTGGTTGTACTGATTTCTGCCGAGTCCTCGTTGCTGAAGGTACCGACGTGGGTAGATATGGTGCTTGTCGCCACGGTTGAGTAAAAGATCCCGGACGGTAATGTCTTTGGAGAGGAAGCCTTTGTCGCCAAGACGCACTTGGGCGGCTAGATAGGCGATGAAGTAGGGTGATTGGGCCGACGAAGTCTCCATACGCTGAGGCAACATTCCCGTCCAAAAGGTGTCCGGTAGTTCGTTCGCGATGACTGCTTCGGCGTAGCTTTGCAGTCCTTGCGCCTCGATCTGGCGGATATCAAGGTCAAAGGTCGTCTCGGGACCACTGAGGTAGCGCCCCTTGAGGACGGACATCGCATACCAGCGGCGTACCAACCGCTCGATGTCGTCGACTGGGAGATCTTCGCTCCGCCCGCGCAGGTAGACAATATAGGCAAAGTTGACTGCGTTGCGGGAGGTGATAAGGTCTCTGGTGACAAAGCCGGCCGACCGCAGGATCATGGTCAGGCGTTCGAAATGGGTTTTTTTCATGAAGGCCAGAATACCCGCCTTGAGTTTGGCGAAAGACTCCTCGGCAACAGCCTCCTCGTACTGCTTTGTCTCGAAATTCCGTCCGGAAAGCAGTGCCACCAGGTCCTGCAGTCTGCCACGGCCAAACTCGAAGGTGAACGCCACGCGCAGCATGTCCGTATAGGTGGGGTCGTAGAGGTCGTCGTTGATGTCCTCGAGCCAGCGCATGGCCGGCCAGAACTCGGACCTTGCAAAGTCTGGATCGCTTTTTTCGATCTTCGAGGCGAATTCGGGAGCAACTGCGAGGTGGCAGAAATAGTCAATCGCTTTGCGCAGGAGGTTGTCGCCGTATTTTTCGTTGACCGCGATCTTGGACATGGCAAAGTCGGCTTGAGAAAGTTCCACGCCCGCCGAGTTCACTCGGATGAAAATCTCGGTGACCGTCTCGATGTCCAAGTCTTCGGCCAAATCGATCACCCCAACGTGATTGCTGACAATTTTCCGCAGCTTCTCGACCGTGGCAAAGATCTCGTCCTGCAATGCGTCAGGATTCTTCTGGCAATAGTTGGTTACCAACTGAAAAAGACTCGCAGTTGGCGAGAACACGTCCGCTATATCAGCGATCCAAGCTGAGTCCTTCTGGATCGCTCGGTTACTGACCTCGAAGCGCTCTTCCACCGGGTGAAAGGCAATGCGGATGCGAACGGTGTCGTAGTCTTTCGTTAGCACCTCAGGACCGAGGAGTGCTGCCATGAGCGCGGTGATCCGCTGCTGGCCGTCTATCAGGATGCGCTTGCCGGCTGACGGGGTACCGTCCTTTAGCTTGACAGTGGGGTTTCGCCAAGCGATGAGGTAGCCGACTGGATAGCCATGGTAAAGGGAGTCAAGCAGGTTGCGCGCCTTGGTGGCATCCCAGACGAAGGGCCGTTGGATTTCCGGTATGGCGATCTCACCAGATTTCACCCAGGTCAACAGGGTTTCGATGGGATGCGGGGTGACAGAGTACCGTTGTGTCGCCATCAGCTAGCTGTCTCCAATTGCGGAAATTGCGTACATAGAACCTCCTAAGCTTGTGACAGAGTACCATTGTGTCGCCATCAGTTGTCTACTCCCAGAATCTCAATTACCAATCCGCAGACCTTTGCGGGATTTGCTTACCCAATGGGGCGTCCTGCCACGTGCAGTTGAGTTCCTGCCCGTAGATGGAGATGTCGGCTTTGGCTTTGCCGCCGTTGCCGCTGGCGTGAGCGCGGATGAACTCCATCGACTGCACGAACATGCCCGCGGAGCCGCAGCAGAGGTCGTAGACGCGGCCGCGGTAGAGATCGAGCATCTCCACCAGCAGCTTCACCACGCAACGCGGGGTGTAGAACTCGCCGCCTTTCTTGCCCTCGGCGCTGGCAAACTGCGACAGTAAATACTCGTAGACGCGCCCCAACACATCATTATCCAAAAAATGCGGTCATAGGAAGAAACGTAATGTAGAATCATAATGATGCCGAGAGTCCAAGCTAATACTACAAATTTCGAATCATAGAGCGCCCAAATGGCAAATGCAAATAACGCTAATTCAAATACGAGTCGAAGGATACCTGGTATCGCAATCGGTGCTGAGCCTGGGTCATTGGGAACTCGAAATGTTGCCCAAAGTATTGCAACGATAATGGGTATTCCCGCCGCTAGAAAGAACCTAACCCAACCTTCACCTTTTTACCATCCCCAAATTCCCAAAGAAATCAGGGCAGCTATCTCGAGCAAAAAACGTAGTCCTAAATTGGTAGGATGAGAACTCATGACAATCCCTCCACATGCGCTTTGAGTGCTTGCAAAGAATTTTTTAACGACTTTTTCAAGAACTTTGGATCGACTAGTTTTAGTATACGTGGAAACCAACCAGAAAGTGATTCTTCTGTTTTGACGTATGTACCATCTTTGCGATTCTCAAATGTCCAAATATGTATTGCTTGCATGCCTATAGAGTTTCCCGTCCAGCCAATACTTTGCATTGCTTCCAATACTCGAATTGTAGAGGTGATACTAAGACCTTTCGCCTTCCAATAAAACGTGGTTCCTACTGCCAAAGCACCATCTAATTTTGCGGAAGTTACATCGGTCTGCCATTTAGACCACTGGTCTATTTGAGTGATTGCTGACCATACCTTTTCTAAAGGTGCAGAGATGAAAATGTTTTCATCTGCAACCAATGGGGCATTGTAGTCAATTTTCATACCATCTCCTGTAATTTGTATTCATCGCATTTACTAGCCGCCCAACCGCGTTTTGTCCAGTGCCTGGCGGGCGTAGTCCTTGGGCAGCACGCCCTTCAAGGCCGGATTGTCGCGTTCGATGCCGGCCATGGCATCGTCCACGAGTTGGCCAAGTGGGTGCTTGGCCTGCGCTTTGAGGTGCGGCCAGCGCGCCTCGGGCGGCACCCAGAAGATGTTCTGCACGCGGTACTCTTCCGGACTTCGGGGTTGGCGTACGGCTCTTTCTCGAGCCGCCTGCGGTGCTCCTCGAAGGTATCGGAGATGTACTTAAGGAAGATAAGCCCGAGCACGACGTACTCGTACTCGGCGGCATCCATCCTGCCGCGCAGGGCGTCGGCCATCTGCCAGAGCTGGGCTTCGCAGCCGAGGTTCGCAGTCGTATTTCTCGCCGAGGTTCTCGTACCATCTTTCCGTCTCGCCATCCCTACCTCGCGATTCTCATCCTTCCAAGCATGGCGGCCCCATAGGGCGTCTAACGCCCACCATAACCCACCGCGATGAGACGCTGATTACAAATTGCAACGTGGCTTGCAGTCGAGTTCAAAGATGCATCTCCCTCAAGAATTCTTTACGCGATCGATTGACACTCCCCCGCTAACAGCGCAGTGTAGCGGGAGATTCTTGCTTGTCAGAAACCTGCTTTTTGGTACGAGTACCAACAAGTCTTACAGTTTCTCCACAAGCTTAAATTCCCGTGTTTCCCACAGTATTTGTTGACAGAATTATAATCCCTACCGGCAGTGATAAGTGTGGGTTCCCTCGTTGAGTGCAAGTGGCGTAACAAAACGAGCACAGCCAGAGCTTTTAGCGAGAGTTGTTTCTTGTTCTTTAGTTTGGGTAAATTCTGAATTTTAGTACATCTAACATCAATACAGCGTTAAAAAATTTGGGCTAATTTACTACTTACCGTTAACTCTTGTCAATATATGTATCATCATGGTTTTAGATCTGTTTACCAAAAACAATGGATCTAAAGCCTCCCCCTTCTAGGGGACTTTTCCTATTTCTGTGTTCAGAATAGAATAATTTATATTAAGAGCAACAACGTAAATGCTGGTATTTGAAGCAAAACTTGAGGGCGAAA
>KB235926.1:3285161-3357062 GCA_000332255.1 cyanobacterium PCC 7702
GGGGACTTTTCCTATTTCTGTGTTCAGAATAGAATAATTTATATTAAGAGCAACAACGTAAATGCTGGTATTTGAAGCAAAACTTGAGGGCGAAAAGCATCAATACGAAAAGCTTGATGAAGCGATTCCTACTGCACGTTTTGTCCGCAACTGTTGCATCAAATACTGGATCGAGAACAAAGCAATCGGGCGATACGAACTGAGCGCTTATTGCAAAGTTCTGACTGATGAATTCTCTTGGGCGAACAAGCTCAATTCTATGGCTCGTCAGGCTTGGGCTGAACGGGCTTGGTCTGNTATTGCTCGGTTTGACGACAACTGCAAAAAGAAGGCAAAGAAAAAAGGTTTCCCACGATTTAAGAAGCATCAAACACATGGTTGTGTTGAATACAAGACTTGTGGCTGGAAGCTATCGGAGGATAGAAGAACTATAACTTTCACCGATGGATTCAAAGCCGGAAGCTTTAAGATGTGGGCTCCTCGTAATTTGCACTTCTATCAGTTAGAGCAAATTAAGCGAGTTCGGGTTGTGGGTCGTGCCGATAGATACTATGTTCAGTTTTGCATTAACCAAGAAGGAGTAGAAAGACGAGAACCAACAGGTAAAACTATTGGTATTGATGCGGGATTGAACCACTTCTATACAGATAGTAACGGGCAAACTGTTGAGAATCCACGACATCTCAGGAANTCCGAAAAAGCTCTGAAGCGGTTGAGCAAGAGACTTTCCAGAACTCAAAAAGGCTCGAAAAATACAGTTAAAGCAACAAACCGCTTGAGTCGAAAGCACCTGAAGNTAAGTAGGCAGCGTAAAGACTTTGCCATGAAGTTGGCAAGGTGCCCAGTCCAGTCTAACGACTTGGTTGCCTATGAGGACTTGCAGGTGCAAAACATGGTCAGGAACAAGAAACTGGCTAAGTCTATTTCCGATGCTGCATGGTCTTAATCGACTACAAACCAGACAAATCATTATCAACGTTAGTTGGAAATATTAAAACAGTTAGTAGTCGATTAATTAGTAAAGAATACCCCTGGTTGGCTAAAAAATACTTTGACAACAAGCCTTGTTTTTGGAGTGGTGGGTATTTTGTAGCTAGCTGTGGTGGTGTTAAAGTTGAACAATTAAAGAATTACGTTGAGAACCAAGAAAAAGCAAAACAATGATTAGCTACGCTCAGTTTTATACTGGTCGCAATTCATCATCCCGTTAAGTCTGCAGCTGTAACGGGAGTCAAGAAAGCTCAATTAAGATAGCCTGACGTGGACTTAATCACTGAATCTATATTGCACTTCGGGTACAGCACAGGTCCCGATACTATTCTCATCCGTATCAATCCAATCTTTAATCTCTTCAGGACTATAGATGTTCAAGCAGTAGAATTAACCACAAACATCGCTGTTCATCAGCTCCTGACCATATAGCGTTTTTGGGGTAATGTCTCCTGAACCAGAGGTTGTAGTTGCAATCCAGCTTGCGAACGTAACCCAGCAGAGAATACAGCTAAATCTACATCATCGAGCGATCGCACAATTGTAGGGCCATCCAATTCCTGAAATTGTAGATTTTTCGGGTTAGCAGTGACCTCTGCAAGCGTGGCAAGTTTTTCCCATTCTCCTTAAGCTTGATTAAACCTTGGTTTGCCAATAATCTTAAAGAGCGATCGCCATTGCTTCTATCTTTGTAAATAGCGATCTTTGCTTTTTGTGTAATTTCACTAAGATATTTCAACCGTTAGAG
Source organism: cyanobacterium PCC 7702 (assembly GCA_000332255.1). Lineage (GTDB taxonomy): Bacteria > Cyanobacteriota > Cyanobacteriia > Cyanobacteriales > Nostocaceae > Chlorogloeopsis. Next base: position 3,286,900 of record KB235926.1, read on the forward strand.
TAAATGCCAAGAGGATTTAAAAAGCCAGGATTCAGCATAACCAAATTTAGATTAAGTTCTTTAGCAGCATTATTCATAAATGGGCGATGTTGAAAATAATTAGTATCAATTTCCGCGTCTATGAGTGCTGTATTTAGCTGGAGCCAATCATTAAATTTGACTATTTGGATATCTAAGCCTTCTTTGGCTGCTAAATTATCTTTAATTACCACCAATAAACCAACCTTAATTATTTATTTTTTTTGAGATTTCTGGGCAATACTTTCTGATATATTGGTACTATTCCTATTAGTTAATTCCCTTTGATGATTTGCACAGCTATAAAAAAGATAAATACTGCCAGGCAGCTTAAAGTTATTATCAAAAAGCGTCTTTCATAATTCTTGATTATTTACATGTTGATAATAAACACTTAAGTGCTTACTACAAGCTAAGAATACAAGTCTTTCCTTCCCTTCTTGCAACGAACAGTTGATTGAATTTTTGCATTTTGGCTGATTCTCCACCGGCGGAGATTATTTATAAAATTCGGCTAGAAGCTGCAAAGATAATTAATGCTATGAATATACTTCCTGTAATTAAGACAAAACGACGACCATTTTTGGTTAAAGGAGCTAAATTATGATATTCATTCATGGGTAAATATTGAGGGTGAAAAACAGGTTACTTTTTTCTCAAGCTTCGTGCTAGGCAATCGCCGAGAATTTGGATAAATTGCACTAGGAAAATCAGTACAATAATAGTGGCAAACATAACTCCCACATCAAACCATTGATAGCCATATTGAATAGCTAAATTACCCAAACCGCCGCCACCAAAAGTCCAGCCATTGCTGAAGAATTGAGCAAACTGACAATTAAGATTTTGATACCTAAAACGATAGATTGCGCGGAGCCCAAAAGATAACTGTATAATTAAATTTTTCATAATGAATCTTCCTAAAAAGTTTTAGATAAAATTAGCTGAGATATATGTCAGATTTGTTGGTAAATTTCATTTTTACTATTAAATTTAATTAATGAATTGAAAATATCGAGCAAATGTATTTGATTTCAATAAAGCCCCCCCTGAAAAAGGGGAGCAACACAGGAGAAAATAAAAGTCGCAAACTTGACTTTACTCATTGACACTCACAAGCTGAGGAAGCTTAGCAATGGGGAGATCGAGAAAGTAAGCTAAAACTTCTTTTCGCCATGCGTCGTAAACTGCTGCTAATCCTTGTATTTGAGCGCCTGTTGCCAGGTGAACGATCTGCCAATGTTCTTTGAGATATGGATTGCGTCGCCGTTGTCCTTCTTCGTCTAATTCTAATAACTGAGCAGCCATTTCTGTTTTCTGGGCTGGTGCAGCTTTGTCGTACTTGCTTTGCCACCAAGCCAAAACTCCGAAACGGTGAGCTGCCTCATCTGGTAAGATGGTTTGACTGGCAAACTTAGAAGTTTCTGGATCAGCGATAGTTGCGGTACGGCTATTCAAAATCAGCTGAGCAACTATATGCAGTTCGTAGTGCAACTCAAACGCCATGAACCCCAACCAATTCCGAATTGGTAAATCTCCCATGAAGTCCCAATGTTTTTGCACTTCCTGCTTAATCTTGTCGATGGGATCGTGTCCTGACAATTCCCACACGCGTTGACGAGTAAATTGAGCGTGCGCGCCATCATCGCCAATTTGACGACTTAAAAACAGCTGGAGTTCTGGATCGGGAATTTGATCGATTACTTTGCTGCAAACTTGAACAATATACAAGTCGTGAGCAGCTCCAGCAATTCGGAACCGGTAGAAATTCTCAAACTCTTGCGGTGTCGTCAGCGTTCTCGGTTCTTGCAAGCGGGTAGTTGGAAAGTGAGGAGCATGACGAGCAATAAGTTTATCAATAGTTTCAATTTCAAACTCATTTGTCCAAGCTGGACGAGTTAAGGTTGCACTCATAATTCCTGATGAATATCACAGATTAAGCTACCAGTTCTAAATAACGTACTCGTGGTATGACTTCTTGTGAAAATCTTTTCATTTCCGGAGCAAAAGGTTGGAATTGCAGCATGAAAGTATCAATACCCACTCCTACAAAATCTGCAATTCTTGCTGCTACAGTATCATAGCTGCCAACTAACCCCGCTGCTGTACCACCGTTACTCCCCACACCTGGATACTTGGCCATATTCTTGAACATCACTACTTCTGGTTCCACACCTTTCAACAGTTCGGTTCTGTCATCTTGTTTGCTAAGTTCAAGAAGATATTCGTACTCTGCTTGGGCCTCAGCATCGGTGGGACGAGCAATGACAAAAGCTGACAAAGCAAATCGTAATGGTTTCGGTAGTGTCCGTTTCCTGTTTTTGACATCAGCAATAATTTCTCGCACTACTTCCAAGGGGCGACCGTTAAGAAAAAACACGTCTGCTGCTTGCATAGCAAGATTTTTAGCAGCATCTGACTCTCCTCCCAGATAGATGCGGGGATGGGGTTGGGCTATGGGACGCGGACGCAAGCACAAATCAGTAATTTGAAAGTAGTTACCTTGAAAGTTAATTTTTTCCCCACTCCATAGTGCTTTGACGACCTCGATCCATTCCTGGGAATAGCGATAGCGTTCATCGTGAGGTAAAAATGGGATGCCAGATTTTTGCAATTCCGGTTGAAACCAGGCGCTAACTAAATTAATTGCAAACCGTCCACCACTAATTGCATCAATATTTAATGCCATTTTCGCCAAAACCACTGGATGAAATAGTAAAGGCTTGACTGCAGCGATAATTTCTATTGATTCAGTTGCTTCTGCCAAAGCTGCTGCGGTTGTCCAAGTTTCTAGCTGGTCTAATTCTTGATTTCTAGGATTGATAATGTGTTCGGCGATGAGAGTGGTAGTAAACCCGCAGGCTTCTGCTAGTTGGGCGAGCTGCTTTGCTCTTTGATAACTGGCATCACGGGGTTCTTGCGGATGGTTGAGGGCTCCACAATTACCGTAGACGGGAATCCAGATCCCATAGCGTGGCTGAGACATAATCTGTACACCCTCTTCGATGGAGGGCTTATATCTTTTGAGGTTCAAACTTCAAAAATACTTTTTGTCTATCGGTTTGTCGTATTTTGTAATCATGATTTCATAAATAGCCGTCAAATGCAATGGGGTCAGCTAAACAAAATCTGAAATTTCCAGTTTTCCTGACTATCTGTGTGTTTGTGTCAGTGCAGGCTAAAAACAGAACCAGTAAATGCTGTGACAATTGTCATACTAGCGGCTAACTGGTCGGTCGTTCTGAAATTGCTTTTTATCTGCTTTGGTAAGAGTTTGATTTTCAATTATTAAAAATACTCGTGTGGCTAGCAAAGCAAATTTTCATAATTTCAAATAAATTTACTTCTAAAAACTTTCTTTGATTTTTCTGCTATTAATTAAGTTAGAGTTAATATTGTTAAGTCAAGCAAAAGTGTATGTACACCTCCCGGACAGGTTATTACAGGAAATCAAAATGGATGAAACGATCGAGAGCAATTTTTCATCCCTGAGTTTTTTTACTGTCAATTCCCCGGGGAGAATGAGGGGGTAAACAAATGAATCAAATCCTGGTTGCTATTATCGATGGAACCAGAGCAAGGTTATTGACTTTACAACAACCGGAATTGCCGGAATATGAGTCTGGTCCTAATTTAGTCGAATACAAAAGTCTTTTCAATCCTGCCAAGGAATTACAGGGAAAAGAACTTTGGGCAACAGTCAAAACCGGACGCAATCAAGGTCAGGGTAGTCAGGTTCATGCTTACGAAGATGGGCGTCAAGATCACGTAAATGAGTATGAACGCCGCTTTGTTCAAATGATTGCTAATGAAATTGTTAATTTCAATAAGAACAAGCGTATCCAAAGATTGCTATTGGTAGCAGAGCCGCATATATTAGGAGTAGTGCGAGAAGTGATCGCTCCTTTAGTACCTAAAAATTTACAAATCCAAGAGTTAGCAAAGGATCTGTGCAAACTTAAGCCCAAAGAAATTTATGAGTATTTAGCTCAGAAAAATCTTTTGCCAACTCGCAAACAAGTATCGGGATGAGGGAATTAAACAAATTCAAATCTAAAAATAGGGAGAAACATTCTTTTAAATTCGACTAGTTATCTCCCCGTATCTAATATTATAGGTGCCGCTAAACTAGAAGTTGTAGCCAATTCCTAATAAAAGTCCTACATCTGTATCACTTGCAAAACTAGCATTGACAGCGCCAGTAATTGTAAATTGACGACTGAGGAGATAATCTACACCACCAGTGAGTAGAAAATTGACATCACCGCTGTTGCTTCCTCCAGCTCCAACTGTGATACCAGCACCTATGTAGGGAGATAAAGAAAGAGTTCCTCCACCAATAGGATTAGCAGTTTGTCTGAGAGCGAAGTCATAGGTGATGGGAAGCAGAAAGACGGTGTCGTCGCCTATGACAGCTCCTGGTCGGAAAGAAAAGTTTCTATATATGTTAAATTTACTGGTGACTACAAAGTTACCGCTACCAAGGGCTGTGTTTCCACCTAAACCAATGTTACCACCAACGGCAATATAGTTCCTTTTGGCGCGGGCAGCAGTTACAGCTCCTGTTTCTGGTGCCAGGGAAACATCAGGTGGTACTAGAACTTTGTCGATCGCGTAAACAACACCGTTACTGGCCTGGACGTTGGCTTGAACTGTTGCGTCATTGACTGCAACTTGATTGCTGGTGGGATCGATTTTGACATTAACAGGTTTTTGTTCTAAGGTCTGCAGCTCGCCGGGTTTGAGTTCGTTAGGAGTGATCTGATTGGGGACAACATGATATCTGAGCACCTTGAGCAGCGTTTCCTTATTTTCAGGTTTTTGCAATCTTTGCAGAGTTTCTGGAGGTAAAGCTGCAAAAGCTTGATCTGTGGGAGCAAAGAGCGTATAAGGGCCTGATTGTTTGAGAGTTTGTTCTAGACCAGCTGCCCTGACCAAGGAAAGCAGAGTGGTAAAGTTGTTGCTAGATTCAGCTAGGGAAAGTATATCGGTTGTAGCTTGTTGAGCACTACCTGGACCGCCGACAATGTAGCTGGCTGCTGCCACATTGGTGGGTATTGGCGGTAATTGTCCTAATCTGACCAAGGCTTGGTACAAGTGTGCTGCTGCTTCAGCACGGGTGAGAGCTTTGTTGGGGTTGAGAGTTTTAATGTCGGGATAATTGACAACAATATTAGCTTGTGTTGCTGCTGCTACTTGGTTAATAGCATAGTTTGGAATTTGCGCGGCATCTGTGTAGTTACTAGCAAGAATACTTTCTGGAGAGCCGCTGAAAGTTAAGTTCAATCCGTTGGCTATAGCAGCGATCGCCTGAACTTTGGGGATTTGTTGGTTAGGCAAAAACAAATTGTCGGGATAACCTGCCATAAATCCAGCTTCGTAGGCTCTTTGAATGGCAGAAGCTGCCCAAAAATTAGCAGGAACATCTTTAAATCCACCCGGTGGTAATTGCCTTACTGGATTGCGCTGAAAAGCTTTGTCTATCATAGCTGCAAATTGAGCCCGAGTCACGGGCAGATCGGGTCTGTAGGAACCGTCAGGAAAGCCAGCAATTATATTTTTTGCAGCTAGACCTTGAATAAACGGAAGCGCCCAATAATCTGCCGGGACATCAGAAAAGGTGGGAGCTGCTGTTGGTCCTGGAGTTTGGGTAAGAGCAGGAACTTGCTCTGGAGTTTGAGTAGGAACTTGAGCAAAACTGGGAGTAGCTACCTCTACCAAAGCCGTACTTACTCCCAAAGCGAGCACAGCAGTACTTGTCAGTGACAAACTAAATAAATTACGCATGAACGTTCACTCCTAAAACAAGCAGGCTTATTTCAACCAAGCTTTTATTTAATGCCACAGAGAAAAAGATATTCTTTTTTGCATGGAAATAGTATCAATTGGATTCTAATTTTGTAAATCTACCTACAAGGATAGATTTCTTCTTTAAGTCCAGAAAAGAAATACTTTTTCTTTTTTTCTCAATTATTTTAATTTTAAAATAAAATTGGCAAACAAAGATAATTTAAATTTATTAACTTATGTACCTGTTCGTGTACTTGACTATTGGTCTACCTCATTAGGCCTTGCGTAAAAAGCGATTAAGATATCTATCAAAAGCAGTAATTTCGCCTATTTGTCCCAGCCGTAGTCTGGGGTGCCGAAAGCAAAGCTGTGACACTACTTTACCAACTCTGGTCACATTAACGACACCAACTTGCAGCATCAGAAATATAAACGCAACAGTTGTTGCACAATAGGAACTAAATACTGCAAAAGTTTCTTCGGTCAAGGATTGTTCGGTACTGCAACCAAAATCGGTACTTGCAGTCTTCACGATTTCCTCACAATGGTTTAACAGGTTCGAAATAGAACTCTAGTATATTTTCTGTTGCTCTTAGGGGAGATTGAGTTATGGTTGATACTGCTGTCAAATATGACATAGAAGCAATCAAGGAAGAAGTGCGCCAACTAGTGAATAAGGGAATAGTTCAACGTCATGAACCAATATATACTCTTTGCAAACACATTCCCCATCGCGATTGGGTTTGTGTAGAGCTAGAACTTGAAAAACATGAATTTTTGCTCAGGGATAAGATTATCGATTTATTGGCTTGTGAAGATTGGTCTGAAGATTGAAGACCAGTGGCAAAATTTCCATGAAAATCTCAAACATGAAAAATTCAACAGCGCAATTTTTATCTTTACAAGCTTAAATAACCACTAGTCAAAGTTTTCTTCTCAAAACTAATTCATGTGTAAAATCCTTGAAAATCTTTGAGAATTTTGCACATGAATTTCATAATTATATGAACGCAAGCGACTTATTTTTCACTAAAGGTAATGCTGTTACTGGCTTTTCTGTAGTTTGCAACTTTTAAAGTTAATTTTTCTCTAGCAGAAGCTGGTAATAAATTATACCTATCTTTAATAAGCACTGGCATTTCTTGCCAACAGTGGCGGCAAAACCAGTAAACTTTAGAACCACGTATATGCAGTAACAGGGAACTAGAACAACAAGGACAGTAATTCATAAATATTTTTTCAAAGTTTAATTCTAAAAGTATTGATTGCAATTCTCAGTTGTTAGTTAATGATTGCCTCAACAAGGCAAGCAGAAATTAAGTCATGCTTCCATAATAATCACTAATTCTGAGGAAATTGTGAGTAAATTTAAAAAAATGCTACCTAGCTTAATATTTTTATACACTGAGTAACTGTAATGCTCAAATAAAAATATCGAGTTGTAAATAAAGATTTTTGTTACTTTAAACAGAGAAAAATCTCCAAAGTTTGTTTTAGGAAAAAGACAATGTCAGTTGAGTGAATCGGGTACTAGGGGAGTTGGCGATCGCCACAAGAATTTTCTAGGCAAAGAGCATAAAAAAATAAAAGTTAGCCGGTCTTCGAGATTTTTCCTTTTTAAGAAGTATTGCCATCAAAAATTAGTCAACGTAGCGTTGTGGATCGACCAAGCTAGTTAGTTGTATCGCTGCTTGCAGTGACAAAACCTTTAGAGGCGATCGCCCAATATGCCAAAATTCTTACCACAGCGAGGGACTAGTGCTGCTGAGGTAAACAAAGATGATACTACACACACACAGAAGCGATCAAAGGTGGTCTACAATAGTTTTGTGACCGACATTCTGCATTCAAGGGTAGTGTTCACTAACTGATAAAGGACTAGAGCTTTATGTTTCATAAAATTTTAGTTGCCATGGACAATTCCGCAATTGGTCAGCACGTTTTTGATGAAGCTTTATGTTTGGCGCAACAAATAGGTGCGCGCTTGATGTTATTGCACGTGCTCGATCCCTTTGATGAACGTTACCCCAGTTCTATAGGAATCCAAACAACAACCCTTTATCCAACTTTTCAAACAGAAGTGATAAACTACTACCTCGGACGGTGGGAAGAACTGAAGCAAGAAGGAGTCGAGTTTTTAAAACTGTTTTACGATCAGGCGATCGCAAAAGGTGTACCAACCGAGTATACCCAGAATTTTGGTGAACCAGGTCGAGTCATTTGTCAACTAGCTAAAAATTGGCAAGCTGACTTAATCGTGGTAGGTCGTCGTGGTCGCAAAGGTTTATCAGAATTATTCCTAGGTAGTGTCAGTAATTACGTCATGCACAACGCTCCCTGCTCGGTTTTGACAGTACAAGGTCCCACAAAGGATTCCCAATCCACACAAACAGCAACAAACTAATGCTATCCAAAAAAAAGCTGAAAATTTGTATCTGCAGTAATACAGTTCCTCAAATAAACCATCGTTTGCAAAATTTAAGTTTTCTTAAACTCATACATCTTCCAACTTTAGTAAAAAAACACAAAGGATTGCAAAGATATTTGACTCATTTGTCAGCCTTGCAAACCAGTTTTCTAAAATTAAGGTACAAATCACGAAATTTCTTCTTTAAAAATATTCACCAGCAATACCCTAACCAATGCCACATTTGGCATATACAAACAAAAGAATACAAAAGACAAGCAATACCCTAACCAATGCCACATTTGGCATATACAAACAAAAGAATACAAAAGACACAACAACTCTGCACCAGTTAAAAAAAAAGCAAATTTCTGCCAGTATCACCGCACGCTTGTTATCTATAAGCTTTCATCGCTATAGTTAGAAAGCGCTAAGCGCAAAATGTTTTCGATTCTCTCATAAACTTGTTTTACCTGTTGCTTGTTTTGAGCTATTACCAACAGGAGGTACAGAATATGACTACTATTATTGAACGTGGCAAGGAATTCGATGTTGCCAAGCAATGGGATCGTTTTTGTGCGTGGATTACCAGTACTAACAACCGTATTTATATTGGCTGGTTCGGCGTATTGATGATTCCAACCTTGCTTGCGGCCGCAATTTGCTTTATTATCGCTTTTATTGCTGCTCCCGGCGTAGATATGGAAGGTATTCGGGAGCCAATCAAAGGTTCTTTGCTGGACGGCAATAATTTAATTACAGCCGCTGTTGTACCTACTTCTGCAGCTGTTGGTTTGCATTTTTATCCAATTTGGGAAGCAGCTTCCATGGATGAATGGCTTTACAATGGCGGTCCTTATCAGCTAATAGTACTGCACTTTTTAATCGGTATTTGGTGTTATCTTGGACGACTTTGGGAACTTAGCTACCGACTGGGAATGCGCCCTTGGATAGCTTTTGCGTTTTCTGCACCTGCAGCTGCGGCCACAGCTGTTTTATTAGTTTATCCGATTGGTCAAGGAAGCTTTTCTGACGGTCTACCTCTAGGAATTGCAGGAACATTTCACTTTATGATGGCCGTACAAGCAAACCACAATATTCTCATGCATCCCTTTCACATGCTAGGAGTTGCAGGAGTCTTTGGCGGCGCATTCTTGAGTGCTTTACACGGTTCTTTGGTTACCTCAACACTGATTCGCACCACCAGTGAAAACGAATCTATAAACGCTGGTTATAAGTTTGGTCAAAAGCAAGTGACTTACAGCTATTTGCTGGGACACCACGGTTTTTTGGGTCGTTTACTAATTCCGCCTTTTGCTAGTCAAAATCATCGCGCTTTTCATTTCCTGCTAGCTGCTTTACCAACAATCGGTATTTGGTTTGCAACCTTTGGTATTTGTTCGGTAGCATTTAATCTCAACGGCTTTAACTTCAATCACTCTATTTTGGATGGTCGAGGTACGGTAATTCCCACACACGCCGATATTCTCAACCGAGCCAATCTCGGATTGCAAGCGATGTACGCTGTGAATACGCACCATTTTCCCCTGATTTTGTCTAGCAGTGCATCGATTTCAGTTAGTTGAAAAAATTCGCTTTTACAAGCCTGAGGCGGTCAACAAAAGCAATAAATAGGAATTTGATGTAAATATAAAAATTTGACCGTGCAAAAAGCAATTTAGGGTGTTAGGGTGAAAAAATGTGTGGCAAGCTACTAATTAATTGTCTCAGTCAAGGTCACAATTAACAATCAGCACAGCCTTATCCCTACACCCTTAATCTACATCCAATACCGTATCAAGATTAAGTATCTTACTTGAGTGGACAGTAAACGATATATGGTTTAAGATAATTCTCTATAAGCTCTATTTTTTCAATTGAATAAATGTATAAAAAGTATAAAAAATATTGGCTAATAAAGTATTTGAATTACAAATACTTATCAAAAAATAACTTTATATTTTATTTGATTTTCTAAATTCTAGTTGAGATTAAATAAAAATCTAACGAATTACGAAGGAGCGGGGATTGAAAGTATTATTATTCTTTTTGGATAGTAGTACTGGAAATCCTTGCTAGTTTGCGAAAATATAGAAAAATCAATACTTATCTAACTTTTTAGGTAAGTGCGAGCAATCAAAAATTAACCAAAAATTAATTATGAAAAATTTTTACAATTTTAACTGTAAATTTAAGCATTTTTTTGCGAACCTTCGTTAACTATTAACTTTAGTAAGTGAAAGCAAGCATGCAACGACAAATAATAAGCTAGGTAGAATGAAATTAGATGTCAATAGCATCCTTGGGTCTCTCCCCACTCGATCTACTGCTTGGAAAACAAGGATATCTTGGGGCTAAGTCAACAAAACTCCGGGGTTACCGAGGTTTACAAAAGGTGAAAGACAAGCTATGTTCAGTTCTAATTTTATGAATTGTTCAAATTAGTACTAGCATAGATAGTTTCTTGGTTAGTGACCCAAAAGAATTTTCCGATCTAAAATTCAGAGGTATCAATGACTTTTACTTTTAGCCAAACAAATCAATATAAGCTTTTAAAAGAGAGACCAAAATGGCGGGGAGAGCAACTTATGGATACTGGTATCAAAATTGAAGAGCCAAAGATGCCAGATACTTCGTCAGAAACTAACATTTTCAATAATTTAAATCGCGGTCGAGTTGCTATTTTTATTGATGGTTCGAATTTATTTTACTCGGCATTGCAACTTGGAATTGAAATTGACTATGCTAAATTGCTTTATTGTTTAAGCAAGAGCGCGAAGTTATTGCGAGCTTTCTTCTATACGGGGTTCGATCGCACTAATGAAAAACAGCAGGGTTTTCTGTTGTGGATGCGTCGCCATGGTTATCGTGTGGTCACCAAGGATTTAGCTCAGCTTCCAGACGGTTCGAAAAAAGCCAATTTGGATGTGGAGATTGCCGTAGATATGATCAATTTAGCTCCTCACTACGACACCGCCGTATTGGTGAGCGGAGATGGAGATTTAGCTTATGCTGTGAATGCGATTAGCTACCAAGGAGTGAGGGTAGAAGTTGTGAGCGTGCGTTCGATGACCAGCGACAGCTTGATTGATGTAGCCGACTGCTTTATCGATCTGGATACGATTAAAGAACATATCCAAAAAGATTCTGCTGCTTCTGGTTATTGTCGTTCCCTATCCAACAGCAGTTTGTAATTGAGCAGCGGTTATAATTCAGTTTCTTGGGAAGAAGCTGTCACAATAATGAGATTGTCTGGATGAATTAGCTGCTGAATTACTTGTTGTACCTCAGTCATGCTTACTGACTGTACTTTTCGAGGAAATTCTCGGATTTCTGCGGGAGAAAGACCAGAGATGGCGTTATCTAAAATTATGCTTGCTAAATTGCTGGGGTTAGCTAAATCTACAGGGTAACTGTTAACTATGGCGCGTTTTGCTATCTTTAGTTCCGCTGCGGTTATTCCTTGTTCTCGTAGTTGCTTTAGCAAAGCTACAGTAGTGGCGATCGCTTTTTGAGCATCTTTGGGAGCAGTTTGCATCTCGATCAAGAACGGACCTGGTGCGATTCCGGCGGCAAAATTGCTGTAAATTCCGTAGGTGAGACCGAGGCGATCGCGTACTTCAGTACCCAAACGACTGGACAAAGTATCGCCACCTAAAACTTGGTTAAGGACCAAAGCTGCATAGAAACGAGGGTCGTGGCGCGAGATACCATTGTAACCGATATAGGTAATAGCTTCAGCCTTACCGGGGAGCGTCGAATGCAAGTATTGGGTTTTTGGCGGTAGCCCTACTGGTGGTAAATTGAGAATTGGTGGTTTTCCTGCAGCTTTCCATTGACCAAAAGTTTGATTGAGCAATGCTTTGACCTCAGTGGGGTTAAAGTCTCCCACTAAAGCGATCGTTGTGGTATCCGGTCGGTAATGTTGTTTGTAAAAATTAAGGACATCTTGGCGAGATATACTTTTTAAACTTTCCGGGGTAGGAAAACTGTGAAACGGGTGATTTTCAGGATACACAGCTTGCTGAAATATTCGTCGTCCCAAACTAGCAGGATCGTCTAGCTGTGCTTTCAGATTAGTTAAAGCTCGCTTCCGGCTTAATTCTAACTCCTTGGCTGGAAAAGTAGCATGTTGCATTACATCTGCTAAAGTTTGTATTAGTACGGGCAGGTTGGCAGACAGTCCTTGACCATCAATACTAACTCCTTCCCGGCTAGCACTAAAGCTCAAGCTCACTCCTCGGTCTTCTAACGTTCGCGCCAGACTCAAAGCGTCTTGTGTTTGCGTTCCATTCATTAAGTTTGCAGCAACCAAGCTTGCTAGTCCAGCTTTTTGATTGCTGTCAAATTCGCTTCCAGCGTTGATAGCTCCGCTTAAGTTGATCGTAGGGACACTAGTATCTTTTAGTAGTAGTACTCGTAACCCATTTTCGAGGGTGAATTGTTCTGGTAAAGGTTGATTGGGAGATGTGGTAGCTGATGTGACTTCGGGTAAATATTTAGCAAGTTCTGCTGGATCTACAGGTTTACCAGGATTGAAGTTTTCCACAGTGCGGCTAGAACCATTATGAGAACTTGCGACATTGCCATTGGGTTGAGTTGGTTCAAAAAAGCCGATCGTTTCTTTGGCGGGATGGAGGTAAGTTTTTGCTACTCGCTGTACATCTGCAGCGGTGACTTCGGCGATCGCCTGCAAATATCGTTCTATGTAGCGATAATCTCCTGCTACAGTTTGACTGTAACCCAGCTGAGTTGCCTGACTGGTAATATCTTGGTTATTCAATAAAAAAGAAGTTTGTAGTTGGGTTTTGGCTCGATTTAATTCTTCCGGGGCGATCGCTTGCTGTTGCAGTTGCGTCAGGGACTTTTGCAGTACCCGAGCAATTGTTGATAGTTTTTGGCCAGTAGCAGCGGTGATATCGATTTCGTACCAACCTCCTTCCAGCAGTTCCGCAGGACTACCACTCACCGAACTTGCCAGACCAGATTCTACCAAAGCTTGATAAAGCCGAGAACTGCGCCCACCTGTTAAAACTGCATCCATCACATCAATTGCTGGTACATCGGGGTGGTTAACATCTGGTAAAGGATAGACAACTTCTAGCAGTGCAGCACTTCCTGGTTGTTTCAAAATAATAGGCGACTTGTTGTCTGGGCTAGCAGTCAAAGTGGAAGCAGCTAATTGTTTTTTCCTTTCTGTATTGCCTCGCGGAGGTAACTTGCCAAAAGTTTCTTTTACAAATTTTAAAACTGGTTCGGTGGCAAAATCTCCTACAATTACTAAGGTGGCATTGTCTGGGCTGTAGTAAGTTTGGTAATACTTGCGTACCTGCTCGACGGTGAATTTTTCTACATCCGCTTTTGTACCTCCCACAGGTAACCCGTAGGGATGTTTGGGAAATGCAGCTTTCATGAGCGAGCGATTTAAACGATAGCTGGGAGAATTTTCGTATCCCTGCAACTCCGAAATTACCACATGCTTTTCACTTGCCAGTTGTTGCGTTCCGATCGAAGCTCCTTCCATGCGATCGGCTTCTAAAGTCAGCAGTGCTTCTAATTTATCCTGCTGGGCGGTTCCAAAGTAAGCTGTTTCGTCGTAGCTGGTAAAGGCGTTGAATTGGCTACCCAAAGCGCTGAACAAGCGACCAAACTGTACCGGACGGTCTTTTGTACCTTTAAACATTAAATGTTCTAACTGATGGGAAATTCCGTTGATTCCAGCTTCTTCGTTACGCGAACCAACTCGGTACCAAACTTGTACGCTGACTACTGGTGCGGTATGAACTTCTTTGGTCAGTACCGTTAAGCCATTATCCAGTACTGTTTTGCGTACTCCTTGGGTAAGGGAAACGCCAGATAGGGGCGTGAATGCAGCTGGCGTTGCAGCATTGCTAAAATGTTCTGTCAAAAACGCTCCCAACAAAAAGCAAGAAAATAAAGCGAGCAGCGCTAACGCACTGAGCTTCGCTATCGCAATACATGCACGCAACTTGGAAAGCAAACGCATCTACCAAAAGGTGTGAAAGGGTAACTTTATAGTACGATACAAAATGCTCCGTTGCTGTTTCACAACAACAGAGCAACGGTTGTGGTGTCAGGAATAACTCAACGTTTGTTAAGCACAACATTAACAAGCCTAAATTAAAACATAGTGCCAATAGTGTGAAAATGCTGCGATCGTCGAAGACGTATCGTAGGTAATCGCAAAAATTTTTCCCTCTACTGTGATATTTGCTGGGACATCTTTTTGCCGCGACATCACAACAACACACAAATGACAAACTCTCGTAACCTCAGACGCTAATAATCTTGTATTAACATCATGCTTTTCTTTAGTCCACCTGCAGGTGCGGGTGGATTTCATTATCCCAGAAAAAACAAAAAAGCCAGTGTAAAGAACAAACACTGGCAAAAATTAGAGCGTAAAGGTATCTACTAGAGCTAAAATTTAGTGATTTGACAAATGTGATGGTTTGTAGAAACAACTTTTACGGCAAATTATACAACTTTCCCCACACTTCGGTCAGCAAATCAAATAGAACGAAAACCAGTGGGGGTGCTGTCCACTGGCTCAAACCGTAAATTATAGAAGAAGATTGCTACAATTAAGCATTCCAAAATATGCTGCCATTGTAAAGCCAAACGCAACTTTGGTGCAACTTTGTCTTACTTTCTCGGTACCTTCACAACGAACAATAGGGTATGTCAAGTTTTGTGTCAGCAAAGCAACTCCCAAAAGTACCCACAATTTTGGCGAAAACAGAAGCAATAGTGGAATGGCGACTGCAACTAACTGTGATAATTTCCCTATAAGTTTCTTATTTTTTCTTTCTAGATTGGTTATGCCATTCACTTAGTAGATTCACTTGCTAGCTCACCGTTTAAGGTGAGCTTTACCTCCAAAATTCTTAACTAGCTCCGTCAAAACAAGAAGACTTTTTAATTTTCCCCAAGAAATAACCCACTTTTTGGCAAGTGGGTGCAGACAAATTAAATTGCACAATTGAAGTCTGAGTTCAGATTGTATGCAATTGGAAGCATAAAGCTTTTCACTTGTAATTCCAAGTTAAGATCGTGATTTTAGAATTTAATTTAAGCTGTGTAGAAGTCTTCGTTAACTGCCGACCATACAGTAATGCAACAAAAAAACGAACCAAAAATCTCCTACTCGCGACGCTAACAATTTGGATGCGAGTCTAAGTGATAAAATTTACCAGATATATTTTCAAGCAGCTGGAGAAATTAAGAGTGTCTCTAGCTACTAGCAGTACTTGTACAGGCAAATTCAATCATATTAAATAACTCTGGAATCTCGAATGGTTTAATTAAAAAACAAGAAATACCCAAGGATAAAGAGAACTCTTTTATACAACTGTGAGCGGTCATGAGTATAGTTGCTAAATTAATTCCCCGCGCTCGAAGCTGCTGGTATACTTCTATTCCCGTTAATTCGGGCATTTTGTAATCTAAAATTAATACATCAGGCTGTTCTTGCAATACTTTTTCCAATGCTTCTCTACCATTTTGAGCTTCCCTAACTTCCCAGTTTTCTTGCTCGAGGATAAAAGCAAGTATAAGTCGGTTCTGCTCGTCATCATCTGCAATCAATACTTTACGTCTGGCTAAATTTTCAGGTTTGTTAATTTTTGTACCGTTATTTTCGTATGTACATTCCGCTGGTAATGTATCGCTTGACAAAGAAGACATAATTTGCAATTTTCAAATTGAATAAATATAGTGCTAAAGGTTACCTACACATTTTCTCCTCCTGCCACAGTAAAATTACGGTTTGTCATATTTAAAAAGCAACACGTATACTTGTTTTTGCCTACAAAAAATACTCTCCCCTGCTCGAAGGTCCTTTATTTCTAGAAAGCAGAGTTTGCTTCATACAACTTTACGTTTTTATAACTCTTTTACGACCAATCAAGCCAAGTTGCAACAGCCAAAAGTACCAGCTCTAGCAAAACAAAGCTGGAACGATAAATTAAGCCAAAAAGTATCAAAAACCTTTTTTATTACCGTTTTTATCTTCAAAATCCCCAATTAAATTGATTGATAATGGCTGATTTTCATTTTTGGGGGCGCGATCGCTACTATTGAAACTTAAATCTAAAAATAAAATTAAAATGTTACCAGTATAGTTGCTATTATTCAGTAATACTGTCACTATAAAATACTGTAAATTGTGTGTTAAAAACACAACTATATATCCGTATTCTCGGGGAAAAATGGAGGTATAAACAGCAAAAATCTAGATAAATTAGGTTTTTTCTATACATTTTCTCGGTGAGACCACCGCTACTAATACAGAGACCTAACCTGAAACTTTATACCAGCTTGCTCCTACAAATTTGCCGCAAAAAGCTCACTGCAGTTAAAAACGACTATTAATTCATATTTCTAGTCGATGAAAATAGCATCAGTGCAGCTCCTACAGACTTTTGCTGAAGATCTTCTCAATTTTTGTACTTGACTGTTGGAAAAACCAAACTCATGCTCAGCCCAACATTCCGAAAAAAAATATCTCAGATTGCTGCCACTACAGCCCTTGGTACTGCTATGCTTAGTGCTGCGGTCACCGCTCCCGCAGATGCTGCCAACATAAAATCGTACAACATCTCCGGGCAGTTTGCTTCCAAGGCTGTGACAGGTTCAGTTGGACTACCTGCACTTTTGCAAGGAGGTTCCTTTAAAGGAAGTTATGAAGTGGATACGGATCAACTACCCGATAACGGTAGGGGAGTATTTTTACAAAACTGGGAAGTGAGTTTATTTGACTCTTCCAACAACTTTGTGAAAAAATTTTCTCAATCCATTCCTAACAACTTTGCTTTCATACAAACAAACATACTTCGCTTCGCGCAAGCAAATTATACTCCTTTGTCGATTTCAGCCTTTTCTGTCATTTTTCCACCAGGATTTAAAGGAGAGGGTAATATCCAAGGTGGAATCTTAGATTACAACGAGTTTAGCGGTTCTTTTGGGAGTATTGCCGTTGCTTCCGGTAAAAGCGAAGTTGTACCCGAACCCCTCACCCTTGGTGGTACAGCTGTTGCTGGTACTATAGGGATATGGCTCAAGCGCAAACAGCGAAAAACATCTCAAGCAGCATAATTGACTTCCAAATTGCCAGCGAGCTATTTTAGTCAAATTTTATCTGGGGTGAAACTTAAGATTTCTACCCTGTACAAGAAGTAGCTCTTGCTTGAAGTCGACGAAGAAAAATCTGCACGCGGTTCCAAGCTCCGCTGAATTAGCTCCACTCAAGTGGAGCACTACTAACAAAAAATTGGGGAACTGTAACAAATCCAAATACAGCTGTTCTCACAATAAAAGACCAAAACCCTAGTAATTGTTGGTGTTTTTTAGTTATCCAGCGCTCGGCTAATCTACTTCCTACTAAAGATTCCACCAAACTGCTATTCCGACAATTGTTACTACCAACCCCAAAACATTGATTAGAAAGTTGATAGCGTGACTGTAAAATTGTATAAACAAAAGCATAAGAACCAAGATTAGCAGCTGCCCAAAAAAGGCTGATGTCAGCGCTAATAATACAAGTCTATTATGTAGGATACTAAATAAAAGTCCAACTTTACTTCGGCTAGCTACATCTGTACGATGAGCATATTTCCGCAAAGATGATAATTCCCAAATTGCGGAAAGTCCATTTTCATCCGAAGAAAAGCCAGTGGTGGTAGCGATCGCGCTGTGAGCACAGTTACACAAACGGGGTGCTGTCTATTGCTTTTAGTTCCGATAGCAAAAATCTGGTTAGTTGCAGTCAGGATGAAAAGATTAAAGTTTGGGAAATTACAACGGGTGGATGTTTGAAGACGCTAAGAGTCAATAAGCTGTATCAAGGGTTGAACATCACGGGTATCACAGAGTCAACATAAATACAAACAAAAAGTCTGAAGACCTTGAAAGCTGTAGATTTTAACTGGCGATCTTGCTAAAAACCGAAAAGGGTGCTATTGCAACTATTAGCAGCTACTAGGTAAGTTAAGTAAATTAATATCTGCACCCTTAGTGCTGACTACAAACAACCGCTGAAGTGCTCGCTACAAATTTGTTTTCCCTAACTCACAGCTAACTGACTCGAAAAGTGAATGCTGCTTCTAGCTTGTATCTTCTGTCTTCTGTGTCTTGAAAGCAAAAAATACTTTCTACTACTTATTAAGGAAGTATTCCGGAAATAAAGGGTAGTATCGGAAAAATTAGATTAAAGAGTATGCAAGTAACTAGCTTATGACTCACCACACAAGCAGTAAAGTTCTGCAAGGACGTTACCAAATTGTCCAAAATTTAGGTGCGGGCGTGTTTGAGCAAACGTATGTTGCTATAGATATCGAAAGACCGGGGCAATTGAAGTATGTTGTCAGAGAGGTAAACTTTTCTACCTTTGAACCTAGCTATCTGGAAACGCAGAGACTAAATTTTCTCACTGAAATTGAGACGCTCAAGCGTCTAGGACAGCACGAGCGAATTCCCAAGTTAATTACCCATTTTGAAGAAGATGGGCGGTTTTACTTGATACAAGAGTTTATCGAGGGACACGCGCTGACTGCAGAATTACCCCCTTATCAACACTTGGGTTGTCTTTGGAGTGAAAGCGAAGTTATAGAATTGCTACAAGATGTATTAAGTATACTCGAGTTTGTTCACTCTCAAAAAGTAATTCACTGCAACCTGAAACCAGATAATTTAATCAGGCGTGCTCGAGATGGTAATTTAGTTCTAATCAATTTTGGTTGTATCCAAGCAATGGATACCGATCCTGAAGAAGTATTAGCTATCGAGCAATTGGCTTTTACCTCATTGGGGTATATTCCACCAGAACAATTCATTGGTCAAACACAGCCTAACAGCGATATCTATGCTTTGGGTATGATTGCTATCCAAGCTTTAACGGGACTTTCTCCGTTGGAATTAAAGATCGATCCCCTCAGCAAAGAGATGATTTGGCGCTGCGAGCAAATCCAAGTTAGTGATGGTCTTGCTGACATTCTCGGTCAAATGACCCGCCACAATTACAAAGATCGTTTTCAGTCAACAACTGAAGTATTGCAAGCACTGAGAGCGAATATCAACGAAAAATTGCCAATTACCAACATACAGTTTCCAACCCCCCTCTGTTTACAATATTCAACCGCAGGCAAGGTTAGCAAGCGTCGGGATTCTTCCAAATCATCTCCTTTAGTTATGGGAATGAAAGTGGGATTGGCAGCAAATTCATTAATAATGGGTTTGGGAATATATGCTTTGATTAACAATTCTCCTGCTCGTTCAGAAACAGAGATTTTACAGCAAGCGACAAGAAAATATCAAGCCGGAAATTTGGAAGAAGCGATCGCCTTAGCGAAAAAGATACCTTCAACCAGTAATGTTTATCCCGAAGCTCAAGCTTCCATTGAACAATGGCAAAATCAATGGCAAACTGCTGCGGAAAAATATTTAACAGCAGAAAAAGCTTTGCATGAAGGTCGGTGGTCAGAGGTACTGCATCTTGCTTCCCAAGTTCCCGACAATTTATATTGGCAGGCAAAAATACTCAAAATAGTTGAGCAAGCAAAAGCTAAAATCGAGGTTCAAGCTCAACAATTGTTAACAAAAGCTTATGAAAAAGCAGCGGTTAAAGATTTTGATACAGCTTTAACGTACCTGCACCGCATTCCTCAATTATCTGCCCAAAAAACCTCCGTCAAACAAAAGATAGCTGAGTATAGCTACAAAAAACAAGTTCGAGCCATTTACTGCTTGCAACAAGCTTATAATTACGCTGCAGCAGGGAATTTTGCTGTGGCGATCGCATTTCTGCAACAAATTCCCAAAAATACGGCGGTGTATGCAAATGCTCAAACTAAGTTAGTTGAGTATGCTCAAAAGCAACGTCTGCAAACCGAAGCTCAACCTGTGGTTGGGAAAATCAAACAAGCAACTACTAACGAATTGCTGCAGTCTTCCAATTCTCATAGCAACTTACACCAAGTTGATTCTCAACTGCAAACTCGGTTGTAATTTTCGTTTTACTTTGTCTCCATCCAGTTTTCACCTGCACGCACGTCGACCACTAAAGGTACGCGCAGCTGGACTGCGTTTTCCATCACTGATTTAATTTGTGGTTGTAATTCTTCCCATTCGCTAGGAGGGACTTCAAACACCAGCTCGTCGTGAACTTGTAATAATAACCGTGCTTGGTAATTTTGCAGAATTTTATGCAGTTCGAGCATGGCAATTTTGATAATATCAGCACTGGAACCTTGAATTGGGGCATTGGCAGCAGAACGCAACAAACCTGCGTCGTAAGCACTCAAATTTTTTAATTTCCCAAGATCGATATCTTCTGGATTTTTGCCCTTGAAATGGCGTAGGCTATCGCTGGTAAAATCGAAATAACGACGGCGACCGAGGATTGTTTCCACATAACCTTGAGCGATCGCTTGTTTTTTTAAGCCTTCTAAATATTCAAAAACTTTCGGATAGCGTTTGTTAAATCGCTTTATAAACTCATTAGCCAGTGCTTTATCAACACCAGTAGAACGGGAAAATTTTAGCGAACCCATGCCATAAATTACACCAAAATTGATAGTTTTTGCCACCCGGCGTTCCTCTGGTGTGATATCTTCTTTTTCAAACATCAATCGTGCAGTTACCGTATGAATATCTTCATTGGCTTGATAAGCTTCAATTAATACAGGTTCTTGACTCAAATGAGCTAATATTCTTAACTCAATTTGTGAATAATCAGCAGCTACCATCAACCAGCCTGGTTCTGGTATGAACGCTTTGCGAATCTGACGGCTAAAAGCAGTACGAATCGGGATATTTTGCAAATTTGGATGCGAAGAAGATAGCCTACCAGTAGATGTAGCTGTTTGATTAAAATCTGTATGGATTCTTTGGGTATCCGAACGTACTAAAGATGGTAAAGTATCGACATAAGTAGATTTTAATTTTGCCAAAGTGCGATACTCAATAATGGCATCAATAATACCAGTTGTATCCACTTCTCTTAATTTTTCTAGTGTAGCTGCGTCTGTGGAATATCCCGTTTGAATTTTCCGAGAATGTTTCGTACTTAACTTTAATTTTTCAAACAATATTTGACTCAATTGCTTAGGAGAACCTAAGTTGAATTTTTCTCCAGCAATATCATACACTTGTTGTTCTAATTTTGCTAAATCCTTTTCGATCTGTCGGGAAAGTTCTTGCAAATAAACTGTGTTAATGCGAATTCCCTGATATTCCATTTCTGCTAATACTGCTTCTAATGGTTGTTCTACCTCCACTAGTAGCTTGTACAAAGCAGGAATTTTTTGTAGTTCCAGACGCAATTTCGGTACCAGTCGGAAGGTCGCGCGAACATCCATGCCGCAGTAATCTGCTACAGTGGGAATGTCTAAATCAGCAATAGTTTTCCCTTTAGGTACCAAATCAGCATAATTTTTTATTGTTAAACCCAGATATTTTTGAGCTAAATCACTCAAATTATGACTGCTATCTGGATTGAGAACATAGCTTGCAAGCATGGGGTCAAACACAACCCCTGCTAAATTAATTCCTTGGCAACGCAAAATCAAGCGGTCAAACTTAGTATTTTGTAAAGCTTTCGGGTAACTAGGATTTTCTAGAATTGGGCGTAGGGTTTGCAGGACAAAATCTCGATCTAAATTTTTGCCGGTTTTATGTCCCACAGGAATGTAAGCTACTTCTTCTTTTTGGGGATCGCTTCCCCAACAACACCCAATTCCTACCAACTGAGCATCCCGTGGTTCTAAATCGCTGGTTTCAGTGTCCCAAGCTACGGGTAGATTCGGATCGGTAAATTGCTGCAATGTATTTACTAATTCAGTTAACAGCTCTTCTGTATCAATAATACGTGGTTGAGTTGCCGAAGTAGGTTGAGATTGTTGTTCAGCTTCTGCTGTATCAGCAGCACTAAAAAACCACAAGTCATTATCCTGCTCGTCTTCTTCGGTATTAGTTGTTGCTGGCGTTAAAGTTGGTGCTTCCTGTGTTACCGTACCGCCAAATTTTTGTTGTAGCTCGTTAATCTTGCTTAAAAAACTCTTAAATTCTAATTTTTCCAAAATCGGTATCACAACAGTGCTATCAAATCCTCTTAACCGACACTCTTCCAGATCAACCTCCAGAGGAACATCAAGGGCGATCGCCGCCAAATATTTAGACTTTTGAGCATCTTGTTGACCTTGTTCTAATTTTTTGTGCAGCGCACCTTTAATTTCCGGTAAACAAGCATAAATTTTTTCTAGAGAACCGTAGGTATTAAGTAATTGCACGGCGGTTTTTTCACCTATTCCCTTCACCCCAGGAATATTGTCTGACTTATCCCCACAAAGTGCTTTCAAATCAACAACCTGTGACGGTAAAACCCCCAGTTTGGCTTGCACCTGTTCCAGTCCAAATTCCGTGATGCTTGCTGTATTTGGAGAACGCCTGAAGGCTTCCGGAGTAAAATATAAAACACTTATTTCCTTCTCGGGATCTACTAACTGAAACAAATCGCGATCGCCTGTCAAAATCTTGACTTGATAACCCAAAGCAGATGCCTTTTGCGCTAAAGTTCCCAAAACATCATCTGCTTCATAACCAGGCGCGGTGACAATTTTGAGGTTTAATCCATCCAATAGCTCGTGGAGGTTTTTTAAGTCGGGAATAAAATCTTCTGGCGTTCCTGGGCGATCGGCCTTGTAGGTATCGTCAGCTTCGTGGCGAAAAGTTGGCAAACCCAAATCAAAAGCCACTGCTATTGCTTGTGGTTGTTGGGTCGCCATCACCTCTAACAGAGATTTCAAAAATCCATAACATACACTTGTAGGAATCCCTGTCTTGGTTCGCAGTCCGCCATCTCGTCCTTTAGCAAAGGCGTAGTAAGAACGAAATGCCAAAGAGTGTCCATCTATTAAAATGAACGTGGGACGCGCTGCACCAGAAGAAGAAGCCAACTGATTTGAGGGTGTTTTTTGGGACATGGCCTTATTGTAACTAGCGGCTCCCCCCACGGGAGCACAATCTGCAGTTACAATAACTTTTCTGCTTTGTTTTGACGACGCCGCCATTTGAGCATTCCTAAGATTCCTACCCCCAACACGGATAAGGTAGTTGTAGGTTCGGGAACCGAGGCTAAGGCTCTGACATTATCTGCACCAACGTCCACAACAAAAACAACATCGTTAAAGTCGCGATCGGAATTTTCGTTGGTCCTTCCAGTTCTGGGATCTATCCCTCTCGCTCCTAAAGGACCGTATAAATCTTCAAAACCTATCAAAATGTAATCTCGGACAGCGTAAGCAACCATGTGTTGCAATCCGTCGGGGTTGAAAGAAGCTTGAGAACCGTAAATATTAGCAGAATCACCTAACCTCCAGCCATCAGCTCTCAACCAAAAGTCTAATTTGGTACCTGCTGCAAAATTGCCTAGGTTGACTCCATCACCTAATCTTAGTGCCCCACCGCCCCAGTCTCCCACACACCCACGACCGCGACAAGAAATATCATTAAATACTAATCCAGACCGATTTGTCGCTCCAGTTGCCGTATAAGCCAACTGATTTCTATACTTTGCCCCCTCATTAATAAAATAAACGCTGACATTGTGGGAGTATTTTAAAAATAACTTGCTGGGATCTAATTCCAGCTGTTGGCTGTTTGGTAAAGCAACTCTTTCTGCTTGCACGTATTGTTGGAAAAAAGTGTCATCAAAACCGGTCGTTTCTCTGGGCAGTATTTGTGGTTGTTGCCATGAATTATTCCACCTAAAACTAAAAGGATCTGCAGATGCAGAGTTGATTTGCCAAAATGGTCCAGTAAATACAGTAGTAGCGGTAAAAATGAGTCCTGGGAGACATTTTTTAATCATATAATTTGCTTACAAAATTGTCACTGCAAAATTAGGAAGCTCGAGCTGGTAAAGCTTAATCAACATAATTTATATCCCAGTATGAAAGATATTGTCTATATTTAAAATTTCTTTTTGCTGATTCTTTAAAATTTATTTATTTCTTAAGTAATTATTTGGAATTCATACAAAATCTTAATACTAGTGCGTTTGAAAATTTGAGTATTGTCGATTTGTCAAGAGTAATTTCTACTAGAAAAATTAGATTGCTTGTAGTTGAGTTAGTTGAGGAAATTTTACTTGGAAAAATTACGTAAAAAATCTATTAACACCCGAGATTCGTTAGGCAAGCATAGAAATAATGTCAATCGCTCTTTTTAGGTTCAAGACCGTTTTAGCCAGTTTAATGAAGGAAAAAGCCTAATTGTATTTATCAAAGCAGAAAAATTACTTAGCAAGCCAAAATAAATGATACTGTAGTATTTAAGTATTCCAGACATCTAATGCTAAAGCGAATATTATGAATTTCATATTCTCGCTGCTAACTAGCTTGCTTGCAATTTTTATCTATCTTAATTCCAGTAAAATTTCCGGTAAACGTAGCCGCTGGACAATTCGGGGAATTACTATATTCATAGGTGCG
Organism: cyanobacterium PCC 7702; assembly: GCA_000332255.1. Taxonomy (GTDB): domain Bacteria; phylum Cyanobacteriota; class Cyanobacteriia; order Cyanobacteriales; family Nostocaceae; genus Chlorogloeopsis. The sequence goes on from KB235926.1 coordinate 3,311,623, forward strand.
ATCGCTTTGCTTAATTGCACAGGCAAAATTTTGGTAATTGTACCTTCGGGGAATGTCGGAGTCATCGACTTGTTGGGTCGGGTTAGCGATCGCATTCTTAACCCAGGTGTTCATCTAATTAATCCTTTTGCTGACGTTCTTCTATTTTCGACAAGGCTTAAAGATATAAAAGAAAATATAGACACCACATCACGGGAAGGATTAAGCCTAAATATAGATGTTAGCCTGCAGTACAAGCTTGACCCCCAAAAAGCAGCAACGGTCTATCAAAATATCGGCCAAGACCAGGAACAATTGGTTATTTCTCGATTCCGTTCCACCGTACGCGCTACAACAGCAAAATACCCGGCAGAAGCTATTTATTCTCGAAAGCGTCAAGAAATAGCTCAGCAACTCGACCAACAGATCACCCAACAGCTACTTCCCTTGGGTTTGATTGTGGAAGAAGTACTGTTAAGAAATGTTAAAATGCCAGATAGCCTGCAAGCAGAGATACAAGAAAAGCTCAAGGCAGAGCAAGAAAGTCAAAAAATGAAGTTTATCCTCGAAAAAGAACGTCAAGAAGCACAACGCAAGCTTATAGAAGCTAAAGGTATTGCCGACTGGCAAAAGATTATCTCCAAAGGACTTACCAACTCTGTGCTGCAATTGCGGGCCACAGAAGCAATGGAGAAACTAGCCCAATCTCCCAACTCCAAAATCATTGTCCTTGGTGTTGAAAAGGCAGCAGGAGTACCAGTTTTTATCCCGGCAGAGACAGCAACCGCAAAGCCTTAAAATTTTGTTTGTACCAAATTTTTAATTCGCAATTATGGCTAGCCCACAAACTTGGTATATTGTCAAGCGTCCCGCGGGAAATTGTGAAATTATCCCCAGTGAGGAAGCGACTGGGGATGAAAATTCAAAGATCGTAGAAAAGTGGGGTCCCTTTGATTCACAGCAACAAGCGATCGCTCGTCGTGTCGGCTTGATCCGGGCAGGTAAGTGTCAACCCCTATAATTTTTAATCATAGTTGGCAATTAATTTTCAGCCTTTGTATTTCTAGAAGCGATTTCCTTACCTAGCACTTCCACAGCTTTAGCAAATTGGGGATCTGCCAAGGTTCCGATTTTATCTCGCTCCTGCAGCCACAGCTGTTGCCGCTGCTTGTCGTTTAATTCCACAGTTACGTCTGGAGTAATACCGTGCTTGTTAATATCCTTACCACTGGGAGTATGGTATTTAGCAATAGTCACTGCCAATCCCGAACCATCGTTCAAGGGACGCACTGATTGTACCAGACCCTTACCAAACGTCTTGCTACCTACCAAAACAGCACGCTTGTTGTCCTGCAAAGCTCCAGAGAGAATTTCACTAGCACTGGCGCTTCCCTTATCTACCAGTATCACCAGAGGCTTATTTGTTAAGGCCCTTCCATTGGCAACTTCTTTTTCTACCTCTCCTTTGCGGTCAATTGTGGACACGATTACACCTTTATCCATCCACATCCTAGCTATTTCCACACTGGAGAATAACAAGCCCCCGGGATTGCTTCGCAAATCTAGAATATATCCAGTTACTTGTTTGCTTTCTAAATTCTTGATCGCGTCTCGCACTTCTTTAGCCGCATTAGCACTAAATTGTTTGAGGCGAATGTAGCCAATATTGCCTACAGGGGTCTGCTTGAGCGAATATTCTACAGGATGAATTTCAATTCGCGCTCGCGTAATTGTAAATTCTTTTTGCTGATTGTTGCGCAAAATTGTCAGCCTTACCTGAGTTCCTGGCTCGCCTCTTATCAGGGCCACCGCCTGATTGGTATCCATCCCCTCTGTGCTTTTACCATTGATTTTGATAATAATGTCTTTTGCCAGAATGCCAGCCTTGGATGCAGGCGTGTCATCAATGGGAGCAATGACGATCAGCCTTTTGGTTTTCTCATCCAGACCAATTTGAATACCAATACCCGTTAGTTCGCCAGAGGTGTCCACTTGCATATTCTTGAACTCCTCTGGATCCATGAATCGGGTATAGGGATCGTCAAGCTTTTTAAGCATTTCTCGGATAGCTTTATAAGCTTCTTGCTTGCTGCTGTAGGACTTGTTCAAGTACTCGCGACGAACAGCTTGCCAATCCACCTGATTAAAGGTGCCGTCTACGTATTGGCGGTTAATAATTTGCCAAACTTCATCTACTAATTCTTTAGGACTTTCTTCGAATAAAGCCTGTCCTCGCGAGTGAATACCTAGACTGGTAACCGCGATTGTAGATAACGCTACAACCGTAGCACCTAAAGTCAGCCCAGTACTTATGGTCTTTCTTGCAATCGCCATGATGATAGCTGTGCCAGAGGGACAAATAATGTATATTAATATGCTCAATCTAACACAGGCTACCACTGTAAAGACCGAGCATATTTTGTTATTTCCATAAAAATGCCTGGATGTCCGGCAACTATGGTAACCACCTATACAAACGTTTACAGAAATTTTAAGGATCTATCCAACGTCCGTCTGCCTTGATTAGGTTAATTAACTCCTCGACACCTTTATCTTCAGGAACTTTTTTAATTTCTTCTCTGCCACGATACAGAGAAATATAACCGGGGGTCTTGCCTACATAACCATAGTCGGCATCCGCCATTTCTCCAGGACCGTTGACAATGCAACCCATTACTGCTATGTCCAGTCCAGTTAAGTGCTTGGTAGCTTCCCGGACTTTGTGCAGCACTTCTTCCAGATTAAACAAAGTGCGCCCGCAGGAGGGACACGCGATGTACTCTACCATAGTCTTCCGCAATCCCAAGGCTTGCAGAATACTATAGCAGACAGGTATTTCTTTTTCTGGAGGTTCAGTTAGGGACACTCGAATTGTATCGCCAATACCGTCAGCTAGCAAGGTGGCAATACCCGCAGTAGATTTGATTCGTCCGTATTCTCCATCACCAGCTTCCGTTACACCTAAATGTAGTGGATAATCCATACCCAACTCGTCCATTCGCTTTACCATCAAGCGGTAGGCAGCCAGCATCACGGGTACGCGCGAGGCTTTCATTGAAATCACTAGGTTGCGAAAGTCTAAAGATTCACAAATTCGAATAAACTCCAAGGCAGATTGCACCATTCCTTCTGGAGTGTCGCCGTAGGTGAACAACATTCTTTCGGCTAGGGAACCATGATTTACTCCAATACGCATGGCTTTACCTTGCTCTCGCAAAGAAATCACCAAAGGCTCCAAGGTTTCGCGAATCTTTTCCCCAATTTCTTCAAACTCCGCTTGGGTATATTCGGTTCTGTTGGGATTGGGTTTTTCAAATACATACAATCCCGGATTTATCCGTACTTTTTCTATATGCTTGGCAACCTCTAAGGCTATTTTCATGCCATTGTGATGAACATCAGCTACAATTGGCACATCTTGATAAGTTTTGATTAATTTTTGTTTAATTTCTGCTAAAGCTTTGGCATGAGCCATGCTAGGCACCGTAACGCGAACAATTTCGCAACCAATTTCATGCAGGCGACGAATTGCAGCTACAGAGCCATCAATATCAAGGGTGTCTTCGTTAATCATCGACTGCACTACCACGGGATAACCTCCACCAATGGTGACATTCCCGACTTTGACAGGACGAGTTTTGCGTCGTTTGATTGTTGTGTCAAAAGTAGATTGACCAGACCCCGTATTGGGTGTTGCGGATGTTGGCAGAGTTTGCATGAGCTTTAAGGTCAAATTACTCTAGCGAAAATATCAGGTTTAAAAATATTCTGTTTCCCAGATTGCCACAGTTGGTGCGCTTTTGTAAAAAAAGAATTGAAAAAAGGCTTTGAGAAGGGACACAAGAAGCTGCGATCGCCGCTTGTCATGAATGATTTCTCGCGATGGCGCAAGTCGTGAGCGATTCATCGCGATTGTTAGGTAAAGTATTAAATATCCCTATATCGTAAATTCTATCCCTGTTGTTAATTAAAGTTACGGACCAAGGAAACTAAGAAGTACTTTAAATATAAACTTTAGACACCACGCCTCAATCCCCTACAGCGAGTAGCAATCAATCCTGTCAAAGTAGGCGCTCGTTACTTGATAAAGAATTTTCCATTTGCATTTCCAAAAAGAAATACAATAACTCATCTATATGCTCACCAGGACTTTTCGGAGGAATAGTGACTCGTTTTTGGCAACCTTGTTGATAACTTTGGAAAGTTTCAAGAATTAGCAATTCCTATGAATTAGACGACATGGATTTAATGCTTAACACCTACAGCAACTAAAATTTACGGAAGACCTTTTACAAAGAATCTAGTAAAAGAGGAAAACTAATATTTTCTTCTTGGAAATAAAGTCGTAAAAAGAAATGAATAATACCACTAACTCCAACCATCAAATCTGCTGTTGGTTGATGGAAATTTTCTACTAACCAAGTTACCGAACCTGTACTTGTTTCTTTGCGGAGATTGAATAAAGTATGAGCAATATTATTGGCACGTTCGAGCCAATTCTCGTCACCAAGCACTCTGGCAGCTTCTAAATAAATTTCTCCTAATCCGCTTAATCCATGACATGGACTTAAATTTCGATATCTAATATCAATGGGATGAGTTTGCAGTGCGTGGGTGGCAATCTGAGCGTAGGTTTCATTTTGCGTTAATTCGTACAGCCTTAAAAAAGTTAAAGCAATTCCCGGCGAGCCGTGACACCACCACTGCCATATTTCTTGCCGAACATCGCTGTAATACCATTCCAAAGCTTGTTCGTCAGGAGTTAGGATTGCTTGTTCAAACAACCAATTCGCGCCAGCTTGCCATGCTTGTTCGGCTGGTTGACTGCCAAATCTGCGAGCATATTCTGCCAGGAAATAAACAATTCCGCTAACACCGTGGGCAAAGCCAGTCAATGTTTGCCCAGACATATTATCTACACCAGGTGGCACTTGCCAAGAACCATCTTGTTTTTGGGTTTCAATCAAATAATCAGCACAGCGATGCGCAAGCTGGAGAAAAGCAGACTCTTGCAGGCGATCGCTGCAATAAAGAATAGCTATTCCCTGTCCAGCAGCTCCGTGAGTAATGTCGTGCCAATCGAGTTTTCCGGCAAGAGCTTGGAACAAAAAAGTATCTATCCGAGGATTGCGTTCGATTGCTCCGCTAGCGATCGCTTCTGCTAAAGCCACAGCTACACCGGCTTCACCAAAATGCAAGCCAGGTAATTGTTTATCCGGTGCTTCGTCATTAACAAGGAGCCACTGTACTGCAGTTTGAATGCGAAAACGAGTAGCTGCTGTCGCACAGTCAAATCGAGCCAATCGGCTTAATAAATAAACTACTCCAGCCACACCAATATTTGTACTGCGGCGAAGTTCGTAGAACTGCGAAGCGTTGATATCTGAATGAGATGCATTGCTCACGCAAGACGAGAGCCACAAACCCGTTTTTGGTTCGGCGATCGCATCATCCAGTAAACCTTGTTGTCCTTTTAATATCAAATTGTGTAGAAATTGTCCTTTCGGAAAATTACTAATAATTTCTCTCTGGCATAGTAAGTCTGATTTACTATTTTTTAATGCCGCTTTAATAATTGATAAATCTGGTCTTTCTTGGGGATTTAATTTTACGCACCCAGCAATAATCTCAATTAATTCTTTCAAATTGCTATTGACTAATTCTAATAAACGACTAGCTATTTGTCCTTCTCCTATAAATAAAAATAGATGGGGAGGAAGTCCCGTTAACAAGGTAATCATCACACATCCCAGTGCGTATATATCATCAGTAAAAGCTGGTGACATCAAAGATTCCTGCTGAGGAGACATAAAGCCTGGAGTCCCCACTACAAAAGCAGGAGAAATATCATCTACAGCATGAGTTAATTCCAAATCTAATAAATAAACTTGTTCGTCTGCACCAATCCAAACATTGCCTGTAGTTAAGTCTCGATGTACATAGCCAGCAGCATGCAACTGCTCCACAGCAATAATTAATTTTTCTAGACAGGAAAATAATTTAATTTTTTCTAGTGTGGAAAGACTATTCCAGGAACGATTGCAGAAGAGATGAGCAATAAATGATTCCAGACTTTGACCTTCAATATATTCCAAAGGCAGGTATCCATCACCATCTACTTCAAAATAAGAATCGACTTTCGGAATTGGCACTAAACCCCATAAACGATTGTGCAGAAATTCTTGATGCTTTAAACGCGTTCTTATATCACGTCCATATTGATCGGAAACGCAATGCTTTCGCCCTTGTTTGAGAATTTTTACACTAATTTGCTCTTGACTTCTAACATCAAGGACACGCAAAACGGCTCCTTTGGGATGTTGCTTGACTAATTCTAAAAATAAATAGCCAGGACCAAATATAACTGATTGAGATGCTGGCGAAAAAACTAACTTAGAATCTTGATTGATAGCGATAGGAAAATCCTCAAAAGGATTAAAAATACCTGCTGGAGCTTGAAAAGGTACAGTATAATTATCAGGTTGTAGTGAACCATCTAATCCATATATTGACGGATAAGTTAATCCTAAACGGTCTGAAAGTAAAATTGATTTAAATCCACCATATCTAGTGTAGACAATATCGCCAAGACGCAAATCTGTGGAAATAACAGGTCCCGAAAAGCCTTGTGTTAATTTCACTAATATCTCGGCAATGTGCCTGGCTTGAAAGTCTGATTCGGGATAAATAGTTATAAATTTTCCTACTTGAGTTTGACCTAAATATCCTGCGTTTAATTGAGTTAAGACAATTTGGTTTTTAGCTAATTTAAAAGTTATTTTTTGCTGCTTTAACACAGGAGCAACAACTAAAATTAAGTTTGCTGCTTCGACAGGAATAGATGATAGATGTAATTTCCAGCCTTGGACTTTCTTTGTTTCGCCTACAATCAACCATGGCTCTTCCATTCTAAAATTTATTCCTAATTGACTTAAAAGCAAGTGATAATCTTGAATAACTTTTTCTGATTCTGAAAATTTCTTTGCGTACATGAATTGGAATTGACAGTCGAAATAATATTTACATTAGCTTTTCTGCCAAAATCTATTCGAGAAGGCGAAGCAAGCTTTGCAGTCTGCCTGGAAGTTTAATTCCAGGCGTTTTCAGGATTAGTGCTAGATGTGAATATAAGTGTGAAATTAATCTACACCGCTTGCATCTGAATGATAGAACACTAAAACGTCCATTCTCCCAAAACCAAGTATGATTAACTAACGCAATTGATTTTGAGGTTTAACAATAAGTCCTGGGCGAGCAGGATTTAAACCAGGGCGCGCGGGATCGATGGTGTAATTGTGAGATTTACCAATTCGGGTGATGCAGCAACCTGTACAAACACAACCACTAGCAGCTTCATTAATCCTGCCTGAAGAAGCTTCCTGAGAAATTAGTTTAGCAAGTGAAGACTTAGTGGCAGGATCGAGATCGTTAACATCTGCCAAAGCTCTTTCCGGATTAGAAATTAATGCTTTGTAAAAAACCGGATCGCTTTTTGCTCGAGCAATTACTTTATCAACGCCAGGTGCTTTTCCACGAAGTTGGCTGAGTTGGAAAGAAGGTTTTGAGATAGGTTGAAAAATAGATTGTGCATTGACGCCATTCAAGGTTGAGATAGCAACTGCAGGAGCAGCAACGAATAAACTCAGCAATAAACGACTAGAAACAGATGTGAATTTCATAATTTTCAGACCTTAATGTAGTTTTTTGGGTTTGGGTTATTAACCCTTTGCTTGTTTTTTAAGTATGTTTGTCTGGCATTTTTTATGCAGTCTTTTAGCTGGGCAAGAAAGGATTTGGGTAAAATCTGTCTGGGAGCTTAATTTATCCGTGCTTTTTGATAACCGAGTCAAATAAAAATTTGCCTTCATCTTGTTTGAGATAGAAGGCTAGTTAATTATTGAAATTAAAAGAGGCTAGAAATACAGCAACTTTATCGCTTCAAATATGCCCTGGGGTCTTTTGCTACCCAACCCAAGAAAGAGCTGGAACGAACTTCAAAATGCAGGTGGGGTTGATCGATAGTTGGTTGTCCGCTTGTACCGACAGTTCCCAGCAAATCTCCCTGTTTGACTTGCTGACCAACTTTGACTTTGATAGTGTCAAGTTGGGCGTAACGGCTTTGTAATCCACCGTCATGGTTAATAATTACCAAGTTACCGTAGGTTCCTTGCTCACCAGCAAAAACTACTACGCCTGGAGCGATCGCTTTGACGGGTGTTCCTTTGGCTGCTAACAAATCTATACCGCTGTGAAAGAAAACCTCACCGCTTTTGGGATTAATTTGCCAGCCATAGGGAAAACCTATTTGTGCCACTGTTGGCAAAGGATACCCAGCTATGTTTGCAGGTTTGGCAGCTGTAGGTACTGCAAAAGCAGGGATGGTAGCACGACTTGAGAGTTTATTTGGCAGCGGGATAAACGCATATTTGCCAGGTGATTGACAGCCATTCAATTCAAACAGCGTATCGGCGCGAACTTGGTAGGTTTCTGCTAGTTGCTGCCAAGTTTTTCCCTTAGGCACTTCTATAACAATACCATCGTAGGGGGGAAGGAGAATTTCTCTACCGACGACAACCTTTTGGTTTTTCAATGTCGGATTGATGGCAATAATTGTTTCTGGAAGAAGATTGTAGCGCCGGGCAATACTTTCGATGCTTTCAGCGCGACCTACTTTGTAGCGTTGGAAGCGTTCCAAAGCTGGAGTCGGACAAATTTTACCTGATGGTGCCTGTGCTGGGGAAGGATGGGGGTATGCTAATACCAATCCGAGGGTAGCAGCAATCAAGCTATATGCAGCAGGTAGGCGATCGCGAACAATCATGAATGGTCCGTGCGGCAAAAATAATTTTTTTAGGGAACTGGTAACTGCAGACAATTCGTCTGTGTCTCAGGCGATTTCTTTAATATTCTTCTCAATTTTTGATTGCAATCTCCGCTTTCTAGTTCCAATTAGAGATATAAGATCTTATCGCATTTTCTATCAAATTAATCTATTCACTCATCTCGAGCTTGATTACACTTAGAAATTAGCAACTGCATTGCTGTCCTTGGTGTGATGATTATGAAGTTATCTTGGAAACAACTGGCAGTGTATTTTTCCTTAGTGGTAAGCGGTGGCGTGTTTGGCGGTAGTGCAGTGTTGTTAGCCAGTACTTATCTCCTGACACAAAAGCCTGCCTTTCAGGAATTAAGAAATATAACAACTAATTCGCCCTCAAATACAGTGGAGCCAAATGCAATCGGAGGTAGTATTCTTCCTGCAGTTCCAGGTAATAACGTTAACTTTATTGCCACAGCTGTTCAAAGAACTGGACCGGCAGTAGTAAGAATTAACGCCACGCGCAGAGTAGCAAATCCTTTCTTAGAGGCTTTCAAAAATCCTTTTTTGCGGCGATTTTTTGGAGAAAACGAACAACCGTTTCCCCAACAGAAAATCGAGCGCGGTACTGGTTCTGGATTTATTTTGAGCGCCGATGGAGAAATTCTTACTAATGCTCACGTAGTAGCAAATGCAGATACGGTGCAGGTTACTCTCAAAGATGGTCGGACTTTTGCAGGAAAGGTTTTGGGAGTCGATCCCATGACCGATGTTGCAGCAGTAAAAATTCCTGCCAAAGCTTTACCTACGGTCAAACTTGGAAATTCACAAAATTTGATACCGGGGGAGTGGGCGATCGCCATTGGCAATCCCCTTGGTTTGGACAACACCGTGACCATCGGTATTATCAGTGCTACCGATCGTACAAGCGCCCAGGTGGGCGTACCAGATAAACGAGTCAGCTTTATTCAAACTGACGCCGCCATCAATCCTGGTAATTCTGGCGGACCTTTGTTAAATGCTCAAGGAGAAGTAATTGGCGTTAATACGGCAATTCGTACTGATGCGCAGGGATTAGGTTTTGCTATTCCCATTGAAACTGCTGCTCGCATTGCCAAAGAACTTTTTACTAAAGGTCGTGCAGAACATCCTTTTATAGGAATCGAGATGGTAGACCTTTCTCCTAGCAACAAAACCGAAATCAATCAACAAAACAACCTCAACATCAAACAAAATACCCGTATTGCCATCAAAGCAGTTATGGAAAAATCACCAGCACAAAAGGCAGGGCTGCGTCCTGGAGATGTAATTTCTAAAATTAACGGCAAACCAGTCAAAACAGCAGCCCAGGTTCAGAAGTTGGTGGAGTCTAGCCATGTGGGAGACATCCTCCGAGTTGAAATTGAGCGGGACGGAAAAAACCACCTATTTCAGGTACAGTCGGGAGCTTATCCCCAAAAGTAGTTAACAAGCTGGCGGTAGGCTTTGCCACACTGTTTCTGCCAGCAGTCCGCAGTCTCTGGGAATTAGTGATTGTTTGCCAAACGATCTAACTGCATCCGTTGTTCCATCTGGCGTAGGAAATACCCCGTCATCATGGCCGATGCCAGCAGTCCGGCAAGGTTATCCCGATCAGTAGTAATTTGAACATTAAAATTTTCCGTGGGAAGCATCCCGACCAGCCCTTGGACGTTTTGGGAAATAATTTGCTTGATTTCGGGGCTGACAGACTGAGCGACGCTGGCTAAAACTTCTGGAGGTTGATGCTGCAAATACTTGAGTAACTGATTGGGGTTTTCCTCAAAGTTGTCACTCAGATGGGGATGGGGGTGTTCCTCGAAGTTGTCATTCAAAAAATTAGGATCAAACACCATTGGCAATTTAGTTTAGCTGAGTTGCTAATTCTACTCTAAACCATAGTATAAGGTTGAGACATATTTCCTCAGCCACCAGCAGGCATGCAATTAAACTAAGCAGCAGTTATTTTGGTTGTGAAGCCGATTGCAGTTTGAGTTCTAGTTGTTGCTGGTTGCTTGAAAAGGGGGTGGGAAGTTCCTCGATTTGAAAATATTGATGAAATTTGGGTGTGACTTGCAGTGAATAAGAACGGGAGTCACTATTTCGACGTTTCTTGACAAAACCAAGCTCAACCAGTTCTTGAACGTGTTGATACGCTCCAGAACCACGCAGGTTTATTAGTTCGCTTTGTAGCATCGGTCCGTAAAGAGCGATCGCGGCCAAAGTCCGCAAAGCTCCCAAACCTAATTCTAGGGGGATAAGAGTTTGCACTAAGTCCTGAAAGTCAGACCGGAGTTGCAGGCTGTAACCATCAGGAGTTTCTACCACTTCCAAAGCGCTGTTGCGGCGAGCATACTCATCTATCAATTCGATAATTCCCTCTTCAACGGTAGTGCGATCGCACTCTGCATACTCCGCAATTTCGCTGATGGATAACGGTTTGCCTTTCAAATAAAGAATCGCCTCTATCTTTGTTGCTGTATTCATCAGTCATCAGTCCTAATGAAGACGACTTTCACTGGGTAGAACAAATGACGAATCACAAATGTCAGCCTCCTCACAGCATAAATATACACAAAAATCAAGAGTTAGTAGAGAAGAGTTAGGAGATTTTTCCAAGGGCTTTTCTTCAGCTCAGAGGAGGCTTTTGAAAGCAACAGCAGACTGCTATTTTAAAGTTCACCAAACCTTGTCTTGAGGATATACTCCGCAATAGCTAAATCTTGAGGAGTGGTTACTTTTAAATTTGTTTCTTCTCCTTCAACAATTTGTACTTGATAGCCACACTTTTCAAACAAAGCAGCATCATCGGTAACTTCCCATCCTTGACGCACTCCTTCGCTATGGCAATATTTGAGTAACTGAACATTAAAGCCTTGGGGAGTTTGTGCTGCCCACAGTTGACGGCGATCCGGTGTCTGTTGAATTATGCCGTCTTCGCCCACAACTTTAATGGTATCTTTAACAGGCACAGCAGCAATTAAACCCGAGCAATGGTGAATAGCTAAGGCACATCTGTCAAGCAATTCCGGCGTGACAAGGCATCTTGCTCCGTCGTGAATCAGGACGTGGGTCGCATCAGCTGGCAGTGCTTGCAAGCCATTGTAAACCGATTGTTGGCGAGTCGAACCACCTTTAATTAATTCCACAGGTTTACTCAGCTGCAAATCGGCGATAATTGCTTTAAGGTCATGCCAATCTGCGGGCTGGGAAATAATCCCAATCCAACTGATTTGGCGCGAAGCCTCGGCCGCTAGCAGCGTCCAACTAATAATAGCCCGCGATCGCACTTCTAACAAAAGCTTGTTGCGGTCACTTCCCATTCTTCTTCCGGTTCCGGCAGCTGGAATTAGTAAATGCACAGCATTCCTCAATCTTTCAGGCTATATATTTTCCCCTAAAATAGGGAGCGAGTAAGTGTAAATAAATATTATGCGAGTAGTGGCCCTTGTCCCTGGTGGAATAGGCGACCAAATTCTATTCTTCCCCACGTTAGACGATCTGAAGCGTCATTATCCTGACATTCAGATAAATGTGTGTGTAGAACCCCGAGCAACTGCTGCTTACCAAATCAGCAAGTCGGTTAGCGAAATACTGACATTTGACTACAAAGATCGCAACAGTTTAGCCGATTGGGCAAATCTAGTCGGAATGCTTCGCGATCGCGAATACGACGTTGCTATCGCTGCGGGACAAAGTTTGTTAATCAATCTTTTACTGTGGCTGGCTGGAATTCCCATACGCGTCGGCTACAAAGGTAAAGGAGCAGTTTTTCTGACCAACGCAGTTCCCTTAAAAAAAGACCAATACGTTGCTCACATGTACCACGACCTGCTGCAAGGGTTAGGTATCAAGTCTCCTTGTCCAGAATTAACCGTTAACGTACCCAAATCTGACATTGAATGGGCAAATAACGAGCAAATCAGACTGGGAATCAAAGAAACAGGCTACGTTTTGATCGATGTCGGTGCAGCAGACCTATCTGAAATGAAAGATCCTGACACGGTTTACCCCATTCATAATTGGCAGCAAATTATCCAAGACTTTCAACACAAGCAACCGGATATACCTGTGGCAATCGTCCAAAAACAAGGCGAAGAAAATTTTGTCCGCCAGATCCAACAGCACCTACCGGAAGTCAAAATAACTGCTCCTCAAAATATCGGTCAGTTGACAGCAATGATTGCTGGAGCTAATTTGATGTTATGTACAGATAGTGTACCCATGCATCTTGCTGTTGCGGTACAAACCTACACGATTGCCTTGTTTGGTCGCACAAAACCAGAAACGTTATTACCCAAAAACGACCGGTTTGTTGCGATCAAATCGCCCACAGGCAAAACGGCAGATATCTCGCCCACAACAGTCTTAGAAAAAATTTGGGGTGGGTAAACTATCCCTTCTTCTCCTCACAACCACCTTTGGCGTCATACCTTTCCCGGGCCCTTCCCTTGCAAGCGCGGCAAGGGGCAAGTTTTGTCTCATGAAAAAACCATAAAGACCCTAGTAGGCGCCAGCACCTCATACACACCAGCCGTGTGGGGTTTCCCCCCAATCCCTTTTTATTCCACAACCTGCTATGCTGTAGTAATGGCCAACAACGCGTTCAGGCCCGCAAGTGTCAGCAGAGCGTGCATCTACCACAGTTTTGTCAAACTCAACCCCCAGTTTACTGAGTTACTGGGCTTTGTGGAAATAAAAAAATGGCAACTAAGTCATCAAAACTTAGTTGTTCAGGTTGTTCTCACGTCCTTTTTTCATCAGCTATGAAATTTTAGAGCCAACTGAGAGCCACCGTGAGAGAACAAACCAAGAATCAGGGATTCATCTGAAAAAAAATAACAAATATCAATTTTAGTGCCGTTACGAGATACCAGGCCGTTTGCAAAAAGCAGTAACACTAATCATCCATGTTATTGCTTTCGGGTAACTCTTACGCGCCACCTTCTCTGTTTGTTTTTACCCCGCTCCCCAAACAGGAAAATCTACTAGGAATGTGATGAAAATTTAACAGGGTAAAAAAATGGCGATCTATTTACACAACTTTATTAGTGTTGGCAAACGTTATGTTCAAGTAGAAAGTCAACCCCATCATATCACGGGTATTTTCAGAGAAATTACTAATACCTGCGAAAATTGGCATCAAAATCCATTGCTCTCAGTCGATAGGGTCTATTTTCAGTGTGAAGAAGAAGGAACAATTACCTATTACCAAACTACAAGCACAGATAAGGCTGGTAAAGGTATTTGGACATATCTTGTATATGAATGTTCAGAAAATGAAGAAAAAGTATTTCGAGATTCATCCATTGATACTAGCATCAATTTGTTACAAAAATTACTTGCCGGTCAAAAATTGCTGCACACTGCCGCAGACATATATGAATATCTCAGATATAAATTATATGAAAGTGACTTTATAGATACTCATCTTCCTAGTGATTGGGATACCCCCACAGGGAGAAAAATAGTAAATCTCATTTTCGAAGAATTTCAAGCTTTTCATTCCTCATCTTTATTTGCAGAAGGAATCGGAAAACAATACATGAAAAATGTTATTAATAAATTTATTGAACTGGGACGAGAAGTTTTAAATAGTCGTGGAAAATGGCAAGATTTTGAATTAGCTCAATACGATGTACTGAAAAAAATAAAAATTGATGATATAGCCAATTTAATTTTAGAACATAACGATTATCGACTTTGGCAAGCAGTATTGCCCAGTAAATCTAAAGCAGTGGAATATGCTTTTGATGCTGCCTTAAATTTGATCTGTCGCCTTCAGGGATAATAAAAAAGTGAATATATTAAAGCATCTCAAAAAAAGCATCTTCTAGCTCATAACCTAATAGCTTAGCCATCGCTTGCAGGCGCGAGCGACTGGGAATATTGTGCTGTTTGAGCCAATCGCTTAAAATAAAAATTTTGTGCATCAAAAAAATTTCCAAAGCTTCAGGATTGTACTGAATACCTTGTTGAGAAGTAAATTGGTGCGGTACAAGCATCGCAGCGTAACGAGCAAGTTCTCCCACTTTCCAATCAAGTAAAAATGGCAACCAAGGATAACGAGTATCAAGGCGAACAAACCATAAGCGTATTTCAGGAATTTCTGAGAATTCCCGCGGATCGCCCGCTTCTAACTCATACTTGATCTCAAAGCGCAGCTGTTGTTCGTAGGAAGCGATCGCCTCCTGTTGTAGCCATTTCTCAATTACCGCTGTCACCGGAGATAAATCTAGGGAATTAATGAAGTCAGAATTGAGAGTGATGGTAGTTGTCATTGACTGGGAATGTAACTTCGACTAAATATTAGAAATTTTATCTTCGAAATTTATACACCCTCGAAAGAGAATACAATCCTTGCAAAAAAATCCACAAAACTAGCTGTCACCATTGTATTGCTTTGTGCAAAATATACTTTTGGTATTCTCAACTCGAAGCTGGCGTCAATAGAAGTAGAAATAATTTCTCCCTGCAGAGAGGAAGCGATGCGCTCAACTGCAAGCCAAAACGATGACATATAGTCAAGTAGACGTTTACTCTCATTTTAAGCTAAAGTTGAAATGAGTTTATCTTATTGAAAAATGCAATCGTCAGCAGTAAAAAGTTAACAAGACAGATCAACTCTAGATATATAAATAACAAATAAACATTAAAAAAAATTAGCCAATTGCCAGAAAAGTTAACAAATATAGATATGCAAAAACCGCCAACTTCTACAAAACCAATTCGTTCTTTAGAAGACGCTTTAGATCGCTGCCAAGCTCTAGGTATGCGCGTTAGCCGGCAGCGCCGTTTTATTTTAGAATTGCTGTGGCAAGCAAAAGAACACCTTTCAGCCAGAGAAATTTACGATCGCCTCAATCAACAAGGAAAAGCGATCGGTCACACATCTGTGTATCAAAATCTAGAAGCATTGTCTTCCAGCGGAATCATCGAGTGTATCGAACACTGCGATGGACGTTTGTACGGCAATATCAGTGATGCTCACAGTCACGTCAACTGCTTAGATACAAACCAAATTTTAGATGTTCACGTAACATTACCAGAAGAAATCATTCGTCAGGTGGAAGAACAAACAAACGTCAAGATTACGGGATACAGTATTAACTTTTACGGCTATAGAGAAAACAATCCTCAATAAAATAGCTCCCACATGCCAAAACACAAATGCGCTCTTGGTAACGATATGTAAAGATGTTAATGTTTGGGGACTGTGACCGCCAATCTTTCAACTACCCAGTCACAGTATACTCAAGTAGATTATGAGCGATCGCCCTTTGCGAATATTGCTAGTTGACCAAGACCCCATCTTCCGACTGGGACTGGGAATCGCCCTGGCAGAATTTCCTCACCTACAAGTAGTATCAGAAGCAGCAACAGATACTGCCGCTTTGCAAATCTTAGCACAACTTGTCTCTAAAGAACCTGCAGGCGTTGATTTAGTTATTTTAGAGCTTGGTAACAGTCGTTCTCTTTCCAGCCAGCAACTAGGTTTACAGCTTTGTCAGCAACTAAAAACTCAGTACCCTAACCTACCAATTTTACTTTTAAGTTCTCTCCAAGACCAGAAACTACTCCTAGCAGCTAAATTTATCGGCGTAGAAGGATATTGTCCCAAAGGTACCCCTGTTGAGGAATTAGTTACTGCGATCGAACAAGTAGCAGCAGGTCATTCTTATTGGTATGGAGAAAGCAGGGAAGAAAACACAAACTTAGAAAAGCAAAAGCAACCAAGAACTAACATTTTCACTAGGTTGCTAGACAAATGGCGCTTATCAGGAATTGCTCAGATTGACGCTACCTTAGTAGCAGTCACAGCGCAATTACAAGCTCCCGATCTCACAGTATTAGAACGAGCAGTTTTAGCCGGACAGCGACGAGAATTACTAGCAGCTCGTTGGTTGGTCAATCACTTATTGAGTGTACCACAGTCTACTCCCCAAAAATTACCTGCTTTTGGGAACGTTTCTCCTACGAGCGCGATCGTCACCTCCTCTCATTTATCAAAAAAGCAGAAAACTTCCTATGTACTTAGTCCTAAAGCACTGCAAGTTATATTGTTTGCATCTTGCATTAACAAGTTGCAATTTCCTTTAGAAAATCTCACAGATACGCCGTTGGAAATTGACATTTTACGTCCCGATAGAAAACGAGAGTTGCTTTATTTAATTCTCCAAAAAATTGCTCAATTTTTAGAGGAATTGCGTAGTTCTCAAATTGAAATTCAGCAATTATCGGAAATTATCAATAAGATATTGCATGATTTATGGCAAGAAGCAACTACGGATTTTTTTGGTAAATTTTCTCGAGTCCGAGTGGGCAACAATCGTGTAGAAATAGTTAATATTCTACTCCAAAGTGCTGCAATAGTCCAAGCAGAAATTCTCAATAAAATTCCCCTAGTTGTGGATTTATTTGCTTATTTGTTATTTCAAAGTGATTTAACAGTTGATAATAGAAATTATCCGGCGGAGAGTTTAGAAGCCAAACAACAAGCAGAAAGATTATTGGAAAATTTGTTGATTCAAGTAGCTAATAGTGTTATGCAACCGTTATTAAACTCTTTAGCAGATATAGAAGATATTAAAAGAAATTTTTACGATCGCAGTTTAATTTCCACTCGGGAAATCGAGCGCTTTCGAAATAATTTATCTTGGAAATATAGAATAAAAAATTATATAATAGAACCAAAGACAATCTTTGAAAGTCGTTATGAACTGTTTGTATTAGCACCCCGCGGCATTGCGAAAGTATCCATTTATGCTCCCCGCACTCAAGAGCTGAGAGAGCTTTCAGGAATTCCTTTATTAGTAACTTTAGGATTAGAATTTGCTGATGCGATCGCGCCTCGTTTCCGCTCTCTACTATCATTTCTGGGTAACGGAGTTGTTTTTATTCTGACGCAAATAGTTGGTCGGGGTTTAGGGTTAATTGTTCGTGGCATTTTGCAAGGTATCGGTAGCGTTTCCTTATCAGAAGGAAAGAATAAAAAATTATAAATTCCAGCGGCGACGACAGTAGAAAAAACCTTGCAAACATTCCTGTTGGAAAATATTGCTTTGTAATTTTTGCTTTTTCCACTCAGCTGCTGTTTGTTCTAAAATTTCTGAAAAACTAGGGAAAATGGCAGATAAATTTGCAACCTGATGGATTTTAATTTTTTTAGTCATAGCCAAAGTAATAACATTAATTAACTCGCGAGCTTGAGCTCCCAATATAGAAGCACCTAAAATTTCTCCATTTTGGCGGACGATTAATTTGCACATCCCCGTGATTTCTTCCTGAAGGTGAGCAGCTACTAGCGTTTGAAAATACTGCCGCAATACTAAAATTCCATCGGGATGATATTGTTGTTTGGCTTGTGCTTCTGTTAAACCAACTTGCGCGAACATAGGTGCAGAATTTATTCCCCAAGGAATAAATCGATAATTAACTTTGTGTCGGGGAAAAAACAGAGCATTTTTCAGAGCGATTCTTGCTTCATAATTAGCAATGTGAGCGCAGTCGTAGCCACCAATAACATCACCACAAGCATAAATACGACGATTAGTCGTTTGTAGCCTTTCATTGACAACAAGATGGCGGTGGCGCCATTTTACACCTACAGCAGCCAAATTTAAAAATTCAATATTTGGCTGCTGGGCTATAGCGACAACAATTTCATCCGTTTCTATGGCTTTATCTCCTGCTTGCAACCATTTTTTGTTTTCCAGCAGTCGCACTTGTGTCACTGGCGTTTTGGTAAGGACGCGCACGCCTTCTGCTTCTAGCTGTGCTTGTAAAAGTTGGGCTACTTCTGGGTCAGCATGACGAATAATCAAAGGGCTATTTACGATGAGGGTAACACTGTAACCTAACCGTGCTAAAGTTTGGGCTATCTCAACACTTTGGGGAACTCCTCCAAGAACAACCCAATTATTGGGTGGCGTACGTTCATTTAAAGACTGCCATATATTAGATATGGTCAAAAAGCCTGTTTTTTGGAGTCCCTCAATCTCTGGAATCGCTGGAATCGATCCGCTCGCAAGTAAATACCTACGTCCTCGCAGCAAGCGATCGCCGACAACAAATGCTAAGTAAGGAGAAGATTGAAATTGACCTTGACCGAGAATAACATCAATGCCTTGAGCAGATAAAATCGCTGGAGAATACAGCTGTTCTAGATGGAAGGCGACGCTTTGAGCGTATAGCATCGCTTCTTGCAGCCATGGAAAAGGTATTTGGTATTTCTGTTGTGTTTGAAAGGGTAAAGCTTTGATTTCATATTGATGGTCGCAGTGCAACTGCGGCGCCAGTTGACCTATTTCGTTAAAAACATAATGGGGAATAAAATCATAACAAGGTTTTGGTTCTACCAAAGCAACTTTAGCTTGCAATTGAGTTGCCATCAAAGCGGCGTAGCGTCCAGTAGGAGTACCACCAATAATTACAACATCGTAGTCAACAGTCATTATAGTTTTAATCAATAGTCCACAGTTACAGTCATTAGCTATTAGCTGCCTTGATCAAATTTTCACTAAAAATAGGACTGCTATAGACTATTGACAGAAGCGATCGCGTTTAACAAACTTTGGTTTTCCGAGGACAAGCGTACGGCAACACGAAAATAGCGATCGCCCAGCTTTGGAAAACTAAGGCAATCGCGAATCAAAATCCGATGCTGCTGGAGTAGCTGTGTTTGTAACTTAGAACTAGACTGGCGGCATTTTACGAGTAGAAAATTAGCAGCGCTTGGCAAAGGTTGCAAACCTGGTATGTTGGCTAAACCCTCAAACAACTGCTTTCGTGCTTGTGGTAGCCAAGCCCAACTTTGTCGTTGAAATTCCCGATCGCCAACTGCAGCAATTGCTGCTGCCTGGGCGAGGATGTTTACAGGCCAGGGATCGCGCCAAGATTGCCAGCGCCGCAAGCGATCCGGGTGAGCGATCGCGTAACCCAATCGCAGTCCGGGGAGACTGTAGAACTTGGTCAGCGATCGTAAAATCACTAAATTTGGATATTTTTGTACTTCCCCAATTAAACTTTGCTCCTCATCGGGAGGTAAAAAATCCATAAACGCTTCATCCACCACAACCAAACCAAAATCCTTGAGGTAAGGCAAAATACCTTCCCGCAAAAAAAGCTTTCCCGTTGGATTGTGAGGATTATTTAACAGCAAGCCATGGTTTTGAGAGGGGTACAAAGTGCAAGCAAAGCCACCTTCACCGATGGATTTTCTTGTATTGAGGAAAAAGGGGGACACGGGGGAACTTTCCCCCTGTGTTGGCGCAGAACAATTGTGTTCTTGCCTATCCAAGGAAATAGGAAACTCCAGTACTTTGACATTGTGGTGGGCCAGCAAACAGCGGTAGTAATCGCCAAAGGCTGGAGTTATCAGGTTTACTGCGGCTAATTCAGCTAATTCTTTTCCTACCAGGGTCAGTAATTCTGCCGAACCGTTACCCGGCAAAATCCATTCCGATGGTAGTTGATGAAACTGGCCCAAAGCCGATCTCAACTCTCGATAATCAGGATCTGGATAGTGCCTGAGATTCGGCAATTGGGACTCGATCGCAGCCAAAACGCTACGTGGTGGTCCCAATGGACTGATACTGGCAGAAAAATCAATAATTGCACTGGGGGGACAGCCAGCTAACGCCGCTGCCTTATTTATGTTTCCCCCGTGTGCTGTTTGCCGCATCAAAACAGAATCCTCAGAACAACAGAACCTACTGAGATTTTGGAGGTGCCACCTTTTCTCGGAACAATTTGCCAGCCGAAAAAGCAGGAACCTTAGTAGCAGGAATTTCCATCTTTTCGTTGGTTTTGGGATTACGCCCTTCCCGGGCTTTGCGTTCCCGTGATTCAAAGGAACCAAATCCCACTAGTGTTACTTTATCACCCGAGGAAACAGCTTCAATGATCGTTTCCAGGGCTGCAGTTAAGACTGCATCAGCTTGTTTTTTGGTTACACTAGCTTTTTCAGCTACAGCATCAACTAATTCACCTTTATTCATGTCAAACTCCTTGAGATTTACCTGAGATTGTCTGCAGACGCGCCTTAACGCATCTTCACTTAAATCCTTGTTGGGAGATTTACAAAGCCGCCTGGCAGAGTATATTTGCTTAAAATCGCTGTAACTCTCATCAGTACGACTTTTCAATGAATCATTCTAAAGTGTCCAAGCCAGAAGTGGATAGATGAAACCATTAATTTATATAGATTTCAGGATTTTTTTTTCAAAAAGAAAGATTGTTTCACTCAAAACCAGGCTCTGAATAGGAATAAATACTTAAAAACCTTGAGGGTGGAAACAGGTAGAAGAAGGGAAAACCAACCAAACAAGCGATCGCTAATTAGACCTAAATACAAGCATTTGCAAGCATTTGCAAGCACAAAAGCAAACCCAAGCTGTTTCAATATGCCCAAAATTTACGATTATTAACACTTTTCTGGCAAGCTCAAGCATCTGGAGAGCAAGTAATTTTAAAAAAAAAGTTAAAAACAGTTCCACTAGAAACCACAACTACCTGCATGATATGCTCTCGCCACTCAAACCTCCCAAAACTCCTGTTAGCTGTTCGACTGAAAAAATAAAGCTATAGCTTTGGCAAATCCAGCAAACGAACTGTAATCCTTAGCAACAATGGCAACGTTTACACCCAATTTTTTGGCATTAACTGCTGTATACGGTCCAAAACAAGCAATAACACAATGCTGATAATCCGCTTTTGAAGTTACCATTTGTAAAAAACCGGCAACCTCAGCTGTGCTGCTAAAGGCGATGACATCAATTTTGCCTTGACGAATCAAATCTAACTCCACACCATAAAGCTTTTTGTCCAAACACTGCGTCCTGTAGACCGGTACGCAAGTGGTGTTCATACCCAAATTTTTTAAACCAGTAACAAAGTTGGGAATCACATCTGGCTGAGGTACACCAACCACTTCCGGTACTGGGACTAGCACTTTTTTGCCCCCAATACCCGAAATTTTAGCTAATTCAGCAATTATTCCCTCCGGACTGGATTTTTGAGGTACTAAATCCACCTTGACTTCAAAAGCTGCTAACCTTTCTGCATCATTACCAATTGCGATCAACCGACAATTTTTGAGCACCCGACAATCTAGCCCCAAATCTTTCAAGCGTTGAAAAAATGCATCAATACCATTCCTGCTAGTAAAAGCAATCCAATCAAATGTTTCAATATTTCTAAGCACAGTATCCAACTGGACAAAATTTTCCAAGCTACAAGTTTCTATAGTTGGCATGAATATAACTAAAGCTCCTTGATGAAGAAGTTGTTCTGACAACCTAACGGCGTAACTGCGAGGTGCAGTAACCACAATTCGCTTACCGTAAAGAGGCAATTCGATTGACGGAACTAGTAAATTGGTTGACATCTTCGCTACACAGTTTACTACTTTCAAAGTAGCTGCTCGAAAAAGATAATAAAGATAAATAGACGAACTAGATGCAATTACACTCGTCTTTGGTTGAGATTGCAGACCTTAAGCTCGAAAACCCTTGCCAAATTTTTGCATGTAAATACAGTTAAATATCTCCCATCATAGGAATTATCCATTGAACTACCAAACAGAAGCGATCGTTTTTGGTTTTGAACAGCATCTCCTAGTTTGACAGCATCTATAATTAATTCTTGCCCTATAAAAGTTCGTTAATCATGTCGGAAGAAGATATCCGTGCCGCTAGGCTAGATAAAGTAAAGCAGCTCAGACAGTTGGGGATGAATCCCTATGCCTATCATTGGGAATCTACCCACCAAGCCGCACAATTGCAGGAAAAATTTGCTGATTTGCCCAACGGTGAAGAAGTTGATTTCGATGTAGCAGTTGCTGGACGCATCATGGCACGTCGCGTCTTCGGGAAACTGGCTTTCTTCACATTGCAAGATCAAACAGGCAACATTCAACTTTATCTCGAAAAAAAACGTATTGAAGAAGGCATGGCAGATATTGACCCTGATGCCTTCAATCACCTCAAGCAACTCACAGATGTTGGTGACATTATCGGAGTTAAAGGAACAATTAAACGAACTGAAAAGGGCGAGCTATCAGTTTACGTTCAAAAATATACAATTCTCACTAAATCTCTGTTGCCCTTGCCAGATAAATGGCACGGATTGACAGATGTCGCTAAACGTTACCGCCAGCGCTACGTAGACTTAATCGTTAACCCCGAAGTTCAGAAAACTTTCCGCCGTCGTGCCCAAATTACAGCTAGTATTCGCAGATACTTGGAGCAACGTGGTTTCTTGGAAATAGAAACTCCTGTTTTGCAAGCAGAAGCAGGAGGTGCGGATGCGCGTCCGTTTATTACCTACCACAACACCCTAGATATGCAGCTATACCTGCGAATAGCCACAGAACTTCATCTCAAACGGTTAATTGTCGGTGGTTTCGAAAAAGTATTCGAATTGGGAAGAATTTTCCGTAATGAAGGCATTTCTACCCGCCATAACCCAGAATTTACCACCATTGAAATTTACCAAGCCTACGCCGACTACAACGACATGATGTCCTTGACAGAGGAAATGCTCGCCACCGTTACTCAAGAAGTACTCGGTACGTTACAAATCACCTATCAACAACAAGTAATTGATTTAACACCACCTTGGCGCCGCATCACCATGCACGAGTTGGTCAAGGAAAAGACAGGCTTGGATTTCAACCGTTTCCAAACCTTGCCAGAAGCTATAGCTGCGTGCAAAAATGCTGGACTAGAAAATATAGAAGATTGCTCTTCCATCGGCAAACTCCTCAACGAAGCCTTCGAGCAAAAGGTAGAAGCCAGTCTGATTCAACCCACCTTTGTTATCGATTACCCAACAGAAATCTCACCACTGGCAAAACCACACCGTTCTAAGCCTAATTTAGTGGAGCGTTTTGAATTATTTATTGTCGGGCGAGAAACTGCTAACAGCTTCTCTGAACTTACTGACCCCATCGAGCAAAGACAACGTTTAGAACAACAAGCAGCACGAAAAGCTGCAGGTGATTTGGAAGCTCAGGGAGTCGATGAAGATTTCCTAACAGCACTAGAGTATGGTATGCCGCCTACAGGTGGTGTAGGTATCGGAATAGACCGTTTAGTTATGTTATTGACCGATAGTCCAAGTATCCGGGATGTCATCGCTTTCCCCTTACTCAAACCCGAAAAAAGCGATACTGATTCTTAAGTACGGTAGGACTTGCTTTGCTTTGTAAATAAATCACTTAGGAAAATGTGAAAACTGAATCACTAAAAAACCTGTAGAAATTTTCTTTTCTACAGGTTGTTACTGAATTTTAATTTATAGGATGTATAAAAAAATATTATCTTTCCCTCACCAATGACACCGGAAGATAAATTATCCTTTTGCTATCCTCTCGATCCAGAATCCAAACTTTACTTAATTCGCCACTTCTGCCAGTTCAATGATGCGGTCTTCGTAGTCCTTCACTAAAAAGTTGAGTGGCTTTCTGCTACGAATTTTAAACTTTAAACCACGCATTTCCACACGCAGTAAAATCATTTCTAAGCACTCGTGGTCAAAGCAAACGTGACGTTGCTGATTTTTGCTGCCGAGGCTAGCTCCGGCGATGACGTGCAACTGAGTGTTTTTCTTGAGCTGATACCAAAGTCCCTCACTAGCATTTGTCATTTTGCTAGAAAAAGAAGGACCGCTCCCTAGGTAAAGCGGGTCGATTCCTGTTGCGCCAATGGTTTGTTCGTAGTTGTAATAGTAATGTAAAGGCACTTCCGCTGCTGGCAAATCTAGCAGTCCTTCATACAACTGTCGCGCAACTTCCAAATCCGACACCATCACTGTATATACCTTTGGTGCACTGGTAAGAAACATCCACATGGCGCCGGCATAGGCTGCCAGTAGCATTACCATTATGCCTTGGGTAGAAAACAAGCTATCTAATGGCAGGGAAGGCAAGAAAGAACCTAGAGTATAACAATTGAACAGGAATGGTGTCACACTAGCTGCTATAACCATGAACAGAATTGGGAATTATATATACAAGAGCTACTTTTTTTTGAGAGCAAGGACTGAAATCTCCTATGTATTTCCAGTGTATCAAGTGCTAAACCTTATTTAGTGTTTAGTCGTACACAGACTAACAAAAGTCCGATACGACTAACTCCAGAAATTACTATTGCCAAGTTAATTCTAGCAACATAGGTTGGTTTGGATTGTGCAAATTCCTAGTTTTTCTGAAACTAACCACCCACTAGTTAAGTCACTGTTTCATCATTCTGACTCGGAACTTGTCAGTTTGTTTCAATCTCATCCTGAATCAGGAAGATACTTTACAGCGATTTTTTGTCGCTACAGTCCTATTGTCTACACCTTGATCCGTCATTCGACGCGATCGCCAGTACAAGCAGATTATTTGTTTGCCCTGACCTGGCGACATATTTACTACGAACTTAGCGCTTTTAATACCAGCGCCGATGGCGCCCCTCCTGGTCAAGAAAGCCTGAGTTTGCAGAATTGGCTCATCGATCAAACCGCTTACTGTATCAACGAAATTGAGGTTCCGCCTACAGAAGCAATTCATTACTCTCTCCAGGCTACTTCCCCGCCTTTGTGGTGCTATGTAGAACAAGCCTTAGAACAGCTACCACCAATGTTGCGATTAATGGTCTTGATGGCTCAAACCTTTCACTGGAGCGAAACCAGAATTGCTGCTTACCTGCAAGCTGAAGGAGAAGCTATTTCTCCTACCGAAGTCACAAATTTGCTTCAAGAGGCATATTCTTTGCTGGAGGAAAAATTGCCAACGGATATTCGCGCTATTTATCTGGGCGAAAACTTACTTCCACCTTCTTCTCAGCCGTAAGGATTACTTACATAAATAAAGTAACATTAATCACTTTTAAAACTGCTCAGAAGCAGTATCGCAGGGGCAAAATTTATGAAACAACAGTATCTGATACTCAACTATCCTATTGTCAACGGTTCCAGCGCGCTTGTCTCCTCGAAATCTTGGCTGAGCTTTGCTTGGGTAATTCACTTTTTCATTGCTGCTTTTGTACTTACTTCCCCAGCGACGATAGCTGCGGACATCACCGAACAACTTCACCATCCCATCAATAAATCGGCATTACAACTATTAAGAAAACAAGCAGACACTCTAGTGCAAAATGGAGAACAACAAAGTACCTCAGGTAGTCTCGAACAAGCAATAAAGTCTTGGTTAAATGCATTGGAAATTTATCATTCTATTGGTGACCTCAAGGCCCAAGGCTTGATTTATGACTTACTGGCTAAAAGTTATTTGCAATTAGATCGCAACAAAGAAGCAGAAGATGCGCTGCGGCGGCGCCTGGCGATCGCAAGCGATCTTCACGACTTTCAAGCTCAGATTTTCGCTTGGAATAACATTGGCACTTTGCTATTACAAAAAGGAGAATCTGCTAATTCCATTCCAGCTTTTGCCCAAGCTTTGGAAATTGCTCGCCACGTCCAAAACCTTGAAGGTCAAGGACTTTCTCTCAGTAATTTGGGTTTGGCTTTTGCCAGGCTGGGAGACTACTACAAAGCAATTAAATTTTATGAAGATGCCTTAGTTTTTCGCAATCAAACAAGTAACTTCAGTGGTGAAGCTAATACCTTCAATAATTTAGGCGATGCTTACCTAGCAGTGGGAAACTACCAAGGTACTATCGGTGCTTATGGAACAGCACTACAAATAGCGAAATCAAACAGCGATCGCCTCAACGAACTGCGAGCAATAGATGGTTTAGTAGCAGCTCATACCTCCAGGGGACGGTACAAACGAGCCTTAGACTTACTACAGCAGCGATTAGCTCTGGCTCGACAATTGCAAAATCAGCAAGAGGAATTAAAATCTTTTCAGTCCTATGCCCAGTTGTACGAACAACTAAAAAATTACACCACCGCCCGCAATTTTTACGAAAGGGCAATCACCCTAGCCCGTCGACTAGAAGATAGCAAACAAGAACTATTTTTGCTTGATAAACTCGCTCAAATGATGCGCAAAGCAGCGAGCGAGAAAATCCCCAATTAAAAAAAACAGAGTTATATCCTCACTTTTTAAAAAGGATGCATGTGCTTAAAGATAATACGATTGCGTCCTTCTGCTTTTGCTTGATAAAGCGCTTGGTCAGCTGCTGCAATTAAAGCCGAAGCAGAAGTATCAAAGCTGGGAATAGTAGTGGCTACCCCCAAACTTAAAGTCACGTACCGACTAACAGTAGATTGACAATGATCTATCTGCAATTTCCTAACTCCAGCTTGCATCACTGTTGCAACATGCACAGCACCAGAAGCATGGGTATGGGGTAAGATTACGGCAAATTCTTCACCACCATAACGCGCTACTAAATCCTGATTTTTCTGAGCAGCATGCTTCAAAACGGTCGCTACCTTTTGCAAACAAGCATCACCAGCAAGATGACCGTATTTATCGTTGTAAAGTTTAAAAAAATCAATATCGCACAAAATCATTGATAATGGCGATCGCTGCTGGGCTAACTCTAACCATTGAGAATTAAGATACTGGTCAAAACGGCGGCGATTTGCCACACCAGTTAAGCCATCTTCGTTAGCAAGTAGCTGCAAAGCTTGGTTGGCAGCTTCTAATTGTTTGTATACTTGTCCTTGCTGCAGTAACCGTCTGACTCGTCGCCGCAACATTGTCCAATGAATGGGTTTAGTTACAAAATCGCTTGCTCCAGCTTCAAAAGCACGATCCACAGAATCAGCATCGTCCAAACCCGTGATCATTAATATGGGAGTACGATTCCAAAACATAGAAATTAAATTATTTTTATTATTAAAGGCAGAGCAACTTTCAAAAGATGCAAGTGCTGCAGCTAAATTTTTCTTGGCAATCTGGAGCAATTCCTGACAACAGGTAAAGCCATCCATTATTGGCATCACCGCATCCAATAAAACTAAATCTGGTTTGACAACAATATAAGCATCCAAACACTCTTGACCATTACAGACCTCGACTACTCGATAACCTTCTTGTTCCATCGCTTCACGTAACAGCAATCGCATGGTTTGGTCGTCATCTGCTATGAGAATTAAAGGAGGTTTGCTAGAAATTGAACAAAATTGGCTTATGCCTGACATTGGTTGCTTGGCAGCGAAAATAAATTTGTAAACTTTAGATAAATCTGAGCAAATTTATAAAAACAGCTCAATATGATGTTTTTGACAGTTTGTTTTTCAAAAAAGTTCTTGTTAGCTATAAATTAGGTACCACATATTGTGGTCAATATTTGTGCTTTGTATTCAACTTTTTAGCGTTGTTACCACGCACCTCCCGTAATACTGCACCAAAACCTTTGGACGAAAGGGCAACAACATATCCTGCATAAAAATCAACAACTTTTGGATTGTCTTCAACTCGATGCTTGCAAGTAAGGCCGGTCCTAAATGTATGATTTTCACAAACAACACTTTTTGAACCTAATGATTGGCAGTCTTAACTTCAGCATTCCATTTGCTGTTAAGCTTTTGAGATTTTGTCATCTGGAAAGTGAATTTCTTAATCCCAAAATACTAACTTTATCTTTCCCAAAATTCAGCCATATAATCAACAAAAACATGCATTTATTGAAAACTTCAAATGTATGCCTAAATGCCAAACTTCTGCAGTTAGTTTCGATACCAATACAAACAGTTTACTAACATCTATAATTTCAGTACTTTTGTACCTAACTGTTATAAACATTCCTTTTACTATTCTTACTTAAGTGTCCCGCCCCAAAAATATAAACCGGTTCTAATGTAGTTGTCGTCTATATAGAAGTTAGTTTTTTGCTAAAATATAGTCCGAAGAAAACTTGCACCTGTCTAAATTAAAATTATATCTTACTCTTCCTGAGTAAGATAATTTCAAAATTCCAGTGTTTTTAGCGAAAATAGGTATGTAGTATGCCCCATTCATTAATGTACCAGCAAGAACATTTTGTTGTCTTAGAAACAAACCAACCAGAGCAATTTTTAACGGCATCGGAGTTATTAGAAAAGCTAAAAGGAATTCTGCCCAAAATTAATATCCAGGATTTTTATCCCGAACTACGCTCGTTTGATTCCGTGGAAGCTCAAGCCAAATATCTACTTGATACTACTTGTGAACTCAAGTTAGGGTTCGGACAGTACTTGCAATGGTATGCAGTTCGCTTAGAAAAATAAATTTACAGGTCGTCGAAGATCGCCGAAGCTAATTGCTAATACTGGAGACAGGACGCACAAGGAAACTTCTCCTTCAGGTTTTTCCGTTGATAACATCAAAGACACTTAAATTGCTGTTAGCCATTAACAATTAGCTTCGGAGCTTCGGAAATAACTATTGTGAAGTAGCGATGAGTGCTAATTCGATTTTCTCTGGTTCTGGTTGGGTTACTTTTACATCCACTCCAGGACCAAAATAATTAATCATTGTCTCCAACTTCTGCTTCCAAAGCTCAAGGGGAATGAGTGGTGAGTGAAATTCTAAAATCAAGGCGTAAGAACCGTTTATTTCTTCTTCACGTAACCCTGTGATCGTTGGTCGTTTTTCTTCTGAAGGACTCAAACCCAGATAGGATAGAGCACGTTCGAAATGTCCGTTTTGACCGTAACAATAGCGGGTAAGGTCTTTGCGAATTTTATTTTGGGTCACAGTTGCTTGCTGTTTTTGTAACGCTGCAACCTCCGGCGTAGTAGGCTTGGTAAAAGGTACGGGTCTGAGTTCATTGGCTTTGAGTGCTAGTCCTCCCAACAGTAGTGGAATTCCATAAAAAAATCCGACAAGATTAACAGTGGCATTATCAGCTGCGTAAGCAACAAAGCCGATGGTAGTGAGAATAGCGCCGATGGTTAGACCCAGGGTTCCTAGAGAAACTTGACGTAACATGTTCTGAGGTTAGTATTATTGCTTAATATCTCAGTTTTATTATCATCGGCGATCGCACAACCAGGCAAAGTCCTTTCTGGTCAAGCAGACTTTTGAGCTTGTAGCGAGTGTTTTTCGCACTGACTGCAAACTTGCGCCTTTTTTGCCTTAGTACAGCCTAGAAAGAGCAGTTTAAGTTAACTTTAAATGTGGAAAGATTTCCAAATGGGAACAATTATGGATCTGCAAACTATTAAAGAAAGAATTGCCCAAATTCAAACTAAACGTGACTATTTGCTGAGCTTGCTAGAACAACCAAATTTAGGAAGTTTAAGAATCGATGTCAATCAAGCTTTGGAAGAAATGGACGAATTAATCGATGAATACAAGCGCACCTTTCCGGAAGCAGGAGCAAGTTAAGCTCAGCCCATAAATGTCTGCGTCGGTCACAACCTAGGTTATTTGCGGTTCTACCGACGCTTTTTTACTGTCCGAATCATGTTGCACCTTTGCGAGTTCTAACTTCTTTGGGAGTAGCTGCTATCAGTTAGCTATATAGTTTATCCTGTCAACGAACCGTTACCTGCTCGTTGTCCTAACTGCCTAACCAAAGAAACTAGTTCGCTTATTGGGATATCTTTTTTGCAAAAGGCGTCTAAGGTTTCCGTTGTTCTGGTTTCGGCGAACCTAGACTCATCCACGGAGGAGTAAGCAATAATTTGGGTTTGAGGAGCAATGTTTTTAATATGGCTAGAAGCACTCCAACCGTCCATGATGGGCATTTGTAAATCTAAAATAATCACGTCCGGTTGGTAGCGCTTGACCATCTCTATTGCTTCCTGACCGTTACTGGCTAAACCTACTAATTGGATATTTTCCTGAGAGGAAAATATCAATTGCAAGGTTAAACGAGTTAGCTCGTGATCGTCAACCACTAATACACGCAAGGTAGAAGACTTACAAGACAACTTCATTAATTCCTGGCAAATTACAACAAAAGGTGTACGAGAACTTATATAGTTTATGAGAACAAGTGTGAGAGCTAACTCTATCCTATGGTTGAATAAATCTTATTTAGCTATATTTTTCTATGGTATTAACATCCACTGCCATTAGTCAATTTCGTTCGCGTAGCGTGCCGGAGGCAATCAAAATTTGCAATTTACATTTAGTTAGTTGTCAAGGTATACAGAATTCCTTTTGTAATTAATTAAGTTTGGGGCGATCGCTGGCTATTGAGTTCAATGCCATAGACATGAGAATTTTTTGCGCGCTTGTTTCTGGACAATTTTCCCCGGGACGTCGCTGAATGTACCTACCGTCAGGTTGTAACTCCCAGGCTTGGCGGTTATCTGCCAACATAATGCCTAAAATTTCTTGCAAATCTTTAGCAATATCTGCATCTTGTACCAAGGTTACCACTTCCACTCGTCGGTCTAAATTACGAGGCATCCAGTCTGCACTGCCTATATAAACTTCCTCTTGACCGTTGTTGTAAAAATAAAAAATGCGGGAATGTTCTAAAAAGCGACCGACAATACTAATGACGCGAATATTTTCGCTGATATCTTTCAGTCCGGGACGCAAGCAGCAAATTCCTCGCACGATCAAATCGATTTGTACTCCTGCTCGAGAAGCTTCGTACAAAGTAGCGATAATTTGCGGATCTACCAAAGAATTCATCTTAGCGACAATTCTGGCGGAATTGCCTTTTTGGGCGTTTTCAATTTCTCGACGAATCAAACCCAAAAAGCGATCGCGTAAGTTCACAGGTGCAACTAACAGCTGTCGGTAAGACTTTTGCAGCGAATAACCGGTCAAGAAATTGAACACATCTGTAATATCAGCACCTATTTCTTCTCGGCAGGTGAACAATCCCAAATCAGTATAAACTCTAGCCGTTTTTGGATTGTAATTACCAGTACCGATATGTACGTAACGACGAATGCGTTCTTGTTCGCGCCGGACCACCATAGTAATTTTACAGTGGGTTTTCAGACCTACCAAACCATAAACGACGTGAACTCCAACACTTTCTAATCGCTTGGCCCAGTAAATATTGTTTTCTTCATCAAAGCGCGCCTTTAATTCTACCAGTACGGACACCTGCTTGCCATTTTCTGCGGCAGCTACCAAGGCATTGACTATCGGCGAATCTCCAGAAGTGCGGTAAAGAGTCATCTTAATTGCCAAGACGTTGGGGTCGCAAGCCGCAGTGGTAATAAAGCGCACTACTGATGCTGAAAAGGATTGATATGGATGGTGTACGAGTAAATCTCGTTCTCGAATCACAGCAAAAAAGTCTTTTCCTTCTTCTGGTTCCCGTACTTCTGAACCGACAATATTTGGTTCGCGAATTCTTTGCAGGCGAGGAGGAACTACAGATTGCCAAGGGGGATCCTTAAGTTCTGGCAAGGGTAGTGACATAAAATACATTAAATCCCGCAGTCCCAACAAACCATCGATTTCATATACATCACTTTCTGTTAGTTCTAAATCTTCCATCAGGCGATCGCGTATAGCTTCTGGGGTTTGGGATTGAATTTCCATGCGTACGGGAGTACCCCCTACGCGTCGTTTGCGCAGTTCTTGTTCGATTGCTAGTAGCAGATCTTCTGCTTCATCTTCTTCAAGTTCTAAATCAGCATCGCGAGTAATGCGGAACAGATGATATTCTTGAATGTTCATTCCTGGAAACAGGGAATCCAAATTGTGAGCGATCGCTTGTTCCAAAGGTATACCCGTCCAAACAAATGCCTTATCCTGTTGTTGAATTCCCAACTCCGGCGGTAAAGCTAAAAATCGAGGCAATACTTTCGGTACTTTGACTCTTGCAAAAAGCTCTTCTTCTGTTTCTGGGTTTTTGACTACAACTGCCAGGTTTAAACTTAGGTTAGAAATGTAGGGGAAAGGATGGCTCGGGTCAATAGCCAGGGGAGTAATCACTGGAAAAATTTGCTCTTCGAAATAATTATCCAGATAATTCCTTTGCTTTTCTGTCAAATCTATATAATTTAAGATGTGGATACCGTGCTTGGCAAGCAAAGGTTTGAGCACTTTTTCAAAATGTTGGTGCTGTTGTGCTACCACAGGACGCATAAAATAACAAATCTCATCCAATTGCTTTTGCGGTGTCAGACCATCAAACGTTAACTTGCTAACTTTTGCTTCCACCTGTTGTTTTAAAGCTGCAACGCGCACCATAAAAAATTCATCCAGGTTGGAGCTAAAGATTGCCAAAAATTTCAGACGTTCCAGAAGAGGTGTACGCGGGTCTAAAGCTTCGTGCAAAACCCTGTTATTAAACTCTAACCAACTCAGCTCCCGGTTGAGATAGTATTGCGGATCGCTGAGATTTATTGGCTGATTGGTAGTCTTTTTAGATTTCGGCATGATTACCAAAAATAGGTACTAGCATCTCCAAGAATGGATTTTAAGGCAGACTCCAGTAAGCAAACTTGCCAAAGAGCTTTTCTTGTAACACTTTACTCCTACAAGCTTGAATGCCTGACAATAAACATAGTAAATGAAATCTAGCAGCCACGGATACTATAGCGTCATACGTACAACACCTACAAACTTTCCAGTCTGCATTCTTATCTGATAAGAATCTGGCAGCAATCCCGCAACTTCAGTCCGCATCAGTTCCCTTCCCAGGAAAGCGATCGCACAATTTAATCCATTTTGATTTGTTTTTTCTAAATAAAATTTTTCTAGTTAAACAACTATTTTCCACTCAGACACGATGTAGGTGCTGTTACTTTCAACCACAGCCTGGAGTGTTAGTTTTTCTAACCCGGAATTTGCATTCATTGCACTTACATCTGCCACACAGATACGAAAATAATTGAGTACGATCAAACCCTTTTGCTAATTTTCTGCTGTCACCGTGTCTTATCTTTATAAGCAAGGCTTTTATTTTCGATTCCTCTTAAGGAGACTTTAAATAAAAATTATAGGGAAAATACATTTTATTTATAATTATATTTATAAAAAAATTACAACCCTAAAAATATGACTTTCAGTATAACTTCGGTAAAGATTAAGTAAAGTCATTTTTTTTGCCTAAATAAGAGATACAATTGAAACATCGATACATAGAGTAATTCTACTGCTTTTACCAGAAAGATATAATGGAAAGGAATGACAATTCTGGTCATAAGTTAAACTTCTGTTTAGAACCTTATTTAGGTCAACAATGGGCTAAAAAGTATTTACAGACGCTCAAGGTTAAATCATTTTATGAAGACCAGCAACAGACTCTGAATTTCAATGCAGCACGCTTCCCGAGCAAACGAGAAAAAACAGCGCGAAAGCTTTTGGCTTCCGTAGGAGGCGCTAGCTTGCAAGCGTGGGATAAAACAGAGTTATTACTATCTGATGAAATTAAACGACACCAAATCGATCCCGAACTAATAAATCCTTGGGAAATAACAGCAGATGCATTCAAGATTTACGAGCAAGTCGTGCATCTCTACACGCAGCAAGTACCCAGTCAAAAACTGTCTGCGCTCAAGGTTCCAACTCTACAGACACAGTCAATATCCAAAGAAATTTTAAAGATAGACAAAAAAGAAATTGCTTCTACTGAGTTAGTAACGACAATAATCGCAAATGTGAGAGCCCTACGGAAAAAGTACACGCACAAAGACCCGAGAGTCATCGCTGTTGTCAGCATGCTGTTTCACAATATTAACCTTGGCTTGCTGCAGACACTTTCCCCGTGGGAGCAAACTCTGTTTCAAGATTATTTGAAAGTGATCGGCGACCATCTGTACATACCGTGGGACCGGATTTACACCGCAGCAGCTGGTTGGAAAAAAAATTCTGACACCTTGGTGGTGGTGCAAAAAATTTTGTCAAGGAGTACACAAATTGCTGTACAAATTTACCAAAAGGTAATACACCTTTATCCTCATTGTCGCTCAGTGTCAGGTTACTTGAATGAGCCCCAGGTAAAAATCTCTTGTGTTCGAGATATAGAGCTTTTTCAAGTTTACTTGTGGATATGCGCGCTAGAGGAGAGTATAAACGCTATTCAACAAGAATTATTTCCCGTATGCGTAATGCTCTACCCGCGACTGGGAGTTGAATGGGAACTAATTCGTTGCATGCTGCACTTTCTAGAACAAGAAATATGTCAGTATGTATGCGCTCAACAAGCTCGTACCTTAATGCCATACTTACAAGTGTTATGGCATATGTTTTCCCCAAAAGTATTTAGTGAATTTATCCTAGATAGATAGTCAGATATCCTAAAAAATATCATATTGGAGAAACAGCTATGTAGTTCGTAACATTGATGTCTGCTCAACTAATAAAATTACCGTGTTAACTTTTTGTATAATCTGGTGACTTCACCTTTAGCAAAACAGCTGCTATATCTAGCTGTTACTCTCATAAAAACAATCGGCTAATTTCAAATTCTCTATTTCATTAGACGTATGAAGAACACTCTCACCAAAGTAAGATTTTCATACCAATTACATTGCTTGTTTCCTGACAAAAACTCTGATATTCTTATCTGTTTCATCCTCACTGAATAGGTGATTTCTCTAATGATGTTAATAACTAGCAAATAGCATAATCAGATGACTAATAAGAAGTGGGCTGTAAAACGTATCACTGTTAACTTAGCAACACAGGAGGCAGAAAAACTGGAAAAGTATTGCAAGCAAACTGGTAGACCTGCAACTGACGTGATCAGGGAGCTAATCCGGGGATTACCTGTAAACGAAGACAATAAAGATGTCAATAAATAGGGTAGAGAAAAAACAAATTGTAGGACAAGTAACAAAAAGACAGAAGCAACCGTATCCACTTTTAATGTTTTTAATTTTTGTGTAGGTATGCCAGGGTAGTATCTACTGTCTTTACTCTGGATTCAGTGCCGATAGCAAATTCCGACACCAACTCAGTTACAATTTGTAAAGAAACTGAAAAGGAAGGACGGAATGCGTGTAGCAATAGTGGGTGCGGGATTAGCTGGGTTATCAACCGCCGTGGACTTGGTGGATGCTGGTTGTGAAGTTGAGATCTTCGAGTCCCGTCCGTTTGTGGGAGGAAAAGTTGGTAGTTGGATAGATGGTGATGGCAACCATATTGAGATGGGGTTGCACGTCTTTTTCGGTAATTATTATCAGTTATTGGAATTAATGAAAAAAGTGGGTGCATTTGGTAACCTTCTTTCCAAAGAGCACACCCATACCTTCATCAATAAAGGAGGACGTGTTGGCACTCTTGATTTTCGCTTCTTTTTGGGTGCACCTTTCAATGGCATCAAGGCATTTTTTAGTTGCTCTCAACTATCGTGGCTAGATAAATTGCAAAATGCAATAGCGCTGGCGACAAGTCCAGTCGTGCGGGGTCTAGTGGATTACGACGGTGCAATGCAAGATATCCGTAATTTGGATCGGATCAGCTTTGCGGATTGGTTTCGCAGTCATGGAGGTAGCCAAAGCAGTATAGAGCGTATGTGGAATCCGATCGCCTACGCTTTAGGCTTTATCGACTGCGAAAATATTTCTGCTCGCTGTATGCTCACAATTTTCCAGTTATTTGCGGTGAGAACAGAAGCATCAAGACTGCGGATGCTAGCCGGTTCACCCTACGAATACCTGCACAAGCCGATTTTGGAGTATCTACAAGCTAGAGGAACAAAAATTTATACTCGGCGCCGAGTGCGGGAAATACTATTTACCGAGGAAAAGGGGGAAACCCACGTCACTGGTATTGTAGTTGCCAACGGCGATACAGAAGAAATTATTACCGCCGATGCTTACGTAGCTGCTTGCGACGTTCCAGGTATTCAGCGCTTGTTACCCCAGCAGTGGCGTCGGTGGGCACAATTTGAAAATATTTATAAATTAGACACAGTTCCTGTAGCTACGGTGCAGTTGCGGTTTGACGGTTGGGTAACGGAACTCAGCGATACCAAAAAACGCAGACAACCAGAACATGCAGTCGGAATCGATAACCTGTTATATACTCCCGACGCAGACTTTTCTTGTTTTGCTGATTTAGCTTTGACTAGTCCTGCTGATTATTATCGGCAAGGACAAGGTTCCTTATTGCAGCTGGTGCTTACTCCTGGAGATCCGTTTATCAAACAAAGTAACGAAGAAATAGCCCAGCATGTTTTAGCACAGGTGCACGAGTTGTTTCCTTCGTCTCGGGAATTGCGCATGACCTGGTATAGTGTGGTGAAGCTGGCTCAGTCCCTTTATAGGGAAGCACCTGGAATGGATATTTATCGTCCCAGTCAGCAAACTCCTGTAGCTAACTTCTTCTTGGCGGGAAGTTATACTCAACAGGACTATATCGATAGCATGGAAGGAGCGACGATCTCAGGAAAGCTTGCAGCAAAAGCTGTTCTCGAGACTGTAAAAAAATTGTAAAAGACACAAAGGAACAAAACAACAGAATGTCTGATTGGCTAGAGCATAGCGTGCAGGTAGAGGTGGAGGCTCCTATGGATTTAGTATGGAGTCTTTGGTCTGATTTAGAACAAATGCCCCGCTGGATGAAGTGGATTGATTCTGTCAAAATTGCCGAGAATTGTCCAGAAATATCCCTGTGGACTTTAAAAACAGGTGGCTTGGAATTTACTTGGAAATCCCGCATTCTCAAAGTTATTCCTCAGCAAATTATCCAGTGGGAATCGGTGGATGGTTTGCCCAATCGGGGTGCAATTCGCTTTTACGATCGTCACACTACCAGTATTGTTAAGCTTACTGTTGGCTACGCTATCCCTGGCATCATTGGCAAAATTATGGATAACTTATTTTTAGGACGGTTAGTAGAATCAACACTGCGAGCAGATATGGAAAGGTTTCGAGAGTACGCCTTAAAAGCAAAAGGGCGTTAATTAGCTATTGACCATCATTACCACGTGGGATCGCTGAACAAATTAATTGTCAATTTTTCGCGTCCGGGTGGAACAGCGCTTATGCAAGCGCGAACTGTATCCATATCTTCTAGTTCCACAGTGCAAGCATAACAAGAACCCATCAGACAACCGGTGGGAATGATTACTCCAGCTCGGCGTGCAACCTCTAGTAGGGGTTCTCCAACTTTTGCATCAACTGTAACATCATCTGGTAGAAAATGGATGCGAACGCTCATGATTTCCGGATTTGAGTTAGGACAAAAACAAAGTTAAATCTAAATGCCGTTCAATTTCACAAGCCACGTAGTCAAGGAGATTCTCTCGCTGTTCTCGGTAATTGGCAACTCCTGTAGGCAGGGATTTTAAACCTCGTTGTTGGCGCAGTCGGTTTAACCAAGCACGACGCCAGGGACCGTTATCAAAGATACCGTGGAGATAGGTACCCCAAATAGATTGACTGTTGTCTACCAATCCTAAATTAGCATCGTCAAACAAAGGATAGTAAGATTGGGAATCTACTCCTTGGGTTTCCACACGCGATCGCCCTTGGTGAATTTCAAAACCACTTACCGGTAAACCCATTTGCGGATAATTGGAGGTCACTTGACGCTGGCGAGCAATTTTTTGTCCTGCGATCACTGTTTTTATGGGTAATAGTCCCAGACCTTGGTATCTACCAGCTTGTCCTTCTATACCTTCTGGATCTGCGATCACCTGACCGAGAATTTGGAAACCACCGCAAATTCCCAATACTGTACCTCCGGCGGCTACGTAATTTTGAATTGCTTCTGCCATACCACTTTTTTGCAACACTAGCAAGTCAGGAATGGTCGCTTTTGTACCTGGAATAATCACCGCATCTGGACGTCCCAAATCCTGCTTGGGACTGAGGTATTTGATCGTGACTGTGGGTTCTGCTTCCAACGGATCGAAGTCAGTGAAATTAGAAATTCTCGGTAATCGGATGACGCTGATTGTTAGTTCCGTTGAGGATTTAGGGGATTTACGTTCTAATAAATCAAGAGAATCTTCGGCGGGAAACATGGTTTCCAAGTAGGGAATCACGCCCACTACGGGAATACCCGTACGTTCTTCCAACCATTTTATACCCGGTTCTAAGAGAGATCGCTGTCCCCGAAATTTGTTAATAACTATACCCCGAATCAAGGCGCGCTCATCTGGTTCAAGCAATTCCAAGGTTCCGATCACATGAGCAAAAGCACCGCCGCGGTCAATATCAACGACCAGCAGAGTAGGAGCATTGAGATATTTTGCTATCCGCATGTTGGTCAAGTCCCGGTGCTTGAGGTTAATTTCTGCGGGACTACCAGCGCCTTCACAAACGAGCAAATCAAATTCCGTTGCTAAATGCTGTAAAGATTCTTCGATCGCCCGCCATCCCAGTTCAAAATATTGTTCGTAGTAATCTTGGGCACTCACCTTGCCTACTGGTTTACCCTTGATAATTAACTGAGAAGTCATGTCACCTTGGGGTTTGAGTAAAATTGGGTTCATTTCTACCCAGGGAATTACTCCCGCGGCCCAAGCTTGTACTGCTTGTGCATAACCAATTTCTCCACCGCTGTTAGTAACGTAAGCATTTAAAGCCATGTTTTGACCTTTAAAGGGAGCTACTCGCCAACCGCGTCGCGACATAATACGACAAATAGCCGCAGTTATCAGTGATTTTCCCGCGTGGGATGTAGTTCCCACTACCATAATTGCTTTCATATTCGGCTTTGTTTCCAAGCAGGTACGATCTGAAAAATTTGAAGTGTAATATAGCTCACCCCAGTAGTGAAAGAAAAATGGTTTGCTGTGGTATTCGCTGGTGGTTATTTATTATCACTTAATCTCCGATTCCTCAACCGTTGTGGGCTGATTTGTGAAAATTTCATCAATCAAGTAGAGACCTCCGTATATTATTGTTCCCGCTTGGATAGCACTTTTAACTTTGACCGCGGTTCGCTCAAATTCCTGTTTTTGGCCAGTTCTAAAATGATATTCTCAACCAACGAATCAGAAAGTTGACTAGGCGATCGCGCCAGCTAGCAGTTAGTTGAGGTTGGTTTTGCCACATTTCTACAACTTGGCGACCCAGGGGTGTGAGGCGAAAACTGTCTGTAATTCCCTGTCCGTCAACTTCGCGTCGCAGTACGCCAACTTGAATCAACCACACCAAATTATTTTCTGCTGCTAGTTCTGAAAGCGGATATTTGGTATAGCCGTTGCGAACACCTGTATTACCCGTAATTTCCCTCAACGCCAACCTTTGGGAACCCATTGCTAAAAATAAATCCAGATGGAATGGAGAACACAACAGCGATCGCTTGGCTCGTTCTATGGTAGTAGATGGATATGTCAACGTTTTTTTAGCGTTCATCTCGACTTTTAGGGATTTATTATTACATTTGGCATCGAGTGCTAAGAAATTCCAGTAGTTTGCAGACGTTCTTGGATTTCAATTATTATTGTGAATTATTGTAAAATTTCCAGTGCATCACAAATTTTACACAGGAAAGGTAAATTATGCCTCTAGCAGTTGGTACAGATGCACCTGCATTTACCGTTAAAGATACTAATGGCAACACCGTTTCTTTATCTGATTTCAAGGGCAAAACGGTAGTTTTATATTTCTACCCCAAAGACGATACTCCAGGATGTACCAAACAAGCTTGCAGTTTCCGCGATGCGATCGACGAATATAAAAGTAAGGATATTGTGGTGCTAGGAGTAAGTGCGGATGATGAAACTTCTCACCAAGCATTTACCCAAAAATACAATCTCAATTTTCCCTTACTTGTCGA
The DNA here is from genome assembly GCA_000332255.1 of cyanobacterium PCC 7702. Lineage (GTDB taxonomy): Bacteria > Cyanobacteriota > Cyanobacteriia > Cyanobacteriales > Nostocaceae > Chlorogloeopsis. The sequence continues at coordinate 3,351,984 of KB235926.1, forward strand.
TAAAGATAAAACTTTAATCAAAGCTTACGATGTCGATGGTGGTGGTTACGCTAAGCGCGTTACCTACGTTATTGACGGCAATGGCAAGATAATCCACGTGGATTCCAACGTCAATACTTCCAGCCACGCCAAAGATATTTTGGCAGCACTGGGACTGTAAAGAAATTTGCCAGAGTTTGTAGTGAGCACAAAGCGTGCTCGCTACAAGCCAAAGTTAGGAAGAAACAGCTAAGGCTTTGAGTTAGGTTGGGGTGCTGTTATCTGGAACATAGGTGATGATTGTAACTTATTTTGCTGTTGTAGGCGTCTTTGCTGTTCTTGCTTGAATTGAAGCGCCGCATCATCTATTTGTTGGCGTTGTTCGTTTAAATCCAGTTTCAAAGTGCCAAACTGGGCGCGTTGAATCAACTCTAACGCGCTCAAGCCGTTGGGATTAGAGAAAGTGCCAATTTCAGAATTGTTAGGGCCAAAGGTGTTGTTTCGCGGATTTTGGGGATCGTCGTAGTAATTGGGGACGATGTAAGTTCCGCTGTCAGAAGACTGGCTAGATTCTGCTAAAGATTTTTGTGCTCCTACTAGCAAGGAAGCTAACCCTATTACTGCTAAAGCGATCGCTTGAGATCGAGTTAGCAACAAAGAGATTTTCATGCTGATTTCCCCCTCATGTCGCTGGGAGTGTAACAATGCTTCTATTCTACGCATGTTGTTTTTTGGTTGTTTTCAGCCAGCTGCAACCAACAATTAACAATGACGAACAAACTTATAAAAGAGTTCGTCGCAACCGGGGCTGAATAATCAACAAAGCTAAAATAGCAAACGCCAGCAATACAGCTATGGCACTGCCAAAGGTAACATCACCCCAAAAAGCATGCATGACCACACTCTGCAGTTGCCAATCAGGATGAAGGTAGAGATAGCGAATTGGTTCTATTGCGTAGCTGAGGGGGTTGAGGGTAGCGATAATTTGCAGCCATGGAGGCATAAAAGCTAAAGGAGCCAAAGCCGTACTGGCAAATAATAATGGTAGATTTGTCACGAAAATGACTGCAATTAATTCTATGTGTCCGGGTAATGTAAAAGCCAATCCCAAGCTCAAAGCAGTCACGCCTAAAGCAAGTAGAAAGACTATCAAAGCGATCGCTCCCAAACCAACTGCATCTGGAATACCCGCACCAAAGAACGCTGCTGCTGCTACAATTACCGCTGCTTGCAGCAAACTTTGACTAATAATAAAAATGGCAGAAGCCAAGACAATTGAATAACGCGATGCTAGGGGAGCCACTAACAAACGATTCAAAAAACCGAATTCACGGTCAAACATTAGGGGTAAGCCAGCATTCAGCGCCCCGGAAAAGGCCGTAAAAACAATAATACCTGCACTTAAAAACTGAGCATAATTTGTGGTATCGCCAAATATGCCTTTTGGTGCATTTTGAAATAAAGCGCCAAACAGCACCAACCACATTACAGGCTGAACCAATCCCGCTAGCAAAGTAGAAGGACGTCTCTGCAATTGAATGAACAGACGACGGGTTAGCGCTAAAGTTTCTTGAACTAATTCGCCAAAAAAATTGGGAGCAGTTTCTATATGTGCTTGTGGTGATATTATTTGCTGCCAATTAACATCTGATTTGGGAGGTATGACGGTGCCGCTCATATCAATAATTTTTGATAGTTGTTAATCGTTCATCTCATATTCTGCTTTTTTTCCGCCTTCGGATCGCGATTTCCCAGGGCGGCTAATTCTGCATCCATCAGCGTGCGTCCCGTGGCTGCTAGGTAAACATCGTCTAAACTAGGACGAGACTGGGCAATGCCAAATATTGGTAAGCCAGCGTTGTTTAATACTTGTTGGATGCCGATCAAAGCTTCGTTATGAGGTTTGACCACCAAGTTGAGAGAATTACCTTGGGCGCTATTGATGATTACTTCTTGGACAAAGGGTAATGATTGAAGTAAATCCTTGGCCTTTTGCGCTTCTTCAAGGGGTGTAAATTCCCGAATGCGTAAAGTGATGCGATCGCCCCCGACTCGGTCTTTGAGTTGGGAAGGCGTTCCGCTGGCAATGATAACGCCACGGTCGATAATAGCGACGCGATCGGCTAAAGCGTCTATTTCTTCCAGGTAATGGCTGGTGATTACCACTGTTGTTCCAGCTTCGCGCAACTTGCGCAGGAAATCCCAGACTGCGAAGCGACTTTCAATATCCAATCCCACCGTTGGTTCGTCCAAAACTAGTACATCCGGTGCATGCAACAACCCAGCTGCTAAGTCAAGACGCTTGCGCAAACCACCAGAGTAGGTACCTGTTTTCTTATCAGCATACTCCTGTAAACCAAGCAAACTCAACACCGTCTCTATACGCTGTTTTGCCACTGCTGGTGGTAGGTGATAAAGTGCTGCTTGTAGCTGCAACAGTTCCCGTCCGGTCAGAACTTTATCTAAAGCCACTTCTTGAGCTACATAGCCCAATCTTTGTCTTGCGGCCTTGGGATGCTCTAGCACCGAAATACCGGAAACTTCTATTTTTCCAGCATCTGGTGTTGTTAAAGTGCACAAAGCGCGTAGGGTGGTTGTTTTACCTGCTCCATTAGGTCCCAGCAAACCAAAAATTTCTCCTGGTTCCACCTGAAAGGAAACATCCTTGACAGCTTCAACCGTACCGTAACGCTTTTTGAGATTTTCAATTAAAACAGCGGGAGCCATGATAGGTTATCCCTAAAACTATACTTACACTATACAAATCTCAACAATTTCTACTTTTATTGTAGTTGAGCGGTGCGACGGTTCTCCACAATAATATTAGCCAAAACAGCTGTCTGCGCGAGAGTAATTTAACTTAATAAAAGTTTACCATATTTTCAGATTTCTAGCATTGAAACTCAACAATAGCAAATCCAGCGTTAGTTTTTCTGGCTCACTTGCTTAAATTTGTTTAGATAGATCCTGATTTGAGGAAATTCGTTATAGTCTATACATCACACCCTGCACGGCAACAAACGACGAGCAAAGTTTCGGTTTGTGTAGCTGAAATGAAAAAACAAAACCTATTGAAACTAAACAGTCAGCTTGAGCAGGCAAAGCGTAAAACTTTTTTTAGCAATACTTTTTAGCAATACATGGTATGCCCACTGAACAGTTAACCAAAGAAAGTGACAACTTAGACTTAAGGCAATTACTAAGAACCCTATCAGCAGTTAAAAAAGGTGACTTTTCAGCACGGATGCCCATCGACCAAACCGGCCTGGCAGGAAAAATAGCCGATACGCTCAACGATATTATCGAACAAAACGAACGACTAACAGCAGAACTGCAGCGAATCGGTAAAGTTGTAGGCAAAGAAGGCAAAATTGCAGAACGAGCCTCCTTGGGAAATGTGCGTGGTTCTTGGGGTGTTTGCGTTGATTCAGTTAATGCATTAATTACCGATTTAGTCCAGCCAACAGCAGAAACAGCGCGGGTGATTCGAGCTGTGGCCAACGGCGATCTTTCCCAAAGAATAGCACCAGAAATGGACGGCAGACCCCTCAAAGGAGAATTTCTCCAAACTGCCCAAATGGTCAATACCATGGTAGACCAACTCAACTCCTTCGCCTCGGAAGTGACGCGGGTAGCTCGAGAAGTAGGAACCGAAGGCAAACTGGGCGTGCAAGCTCAAGTNCGGGTAGCTCGAGAAGTAGGAACCGAAGGCAAACTGGGCGTGCAAGCTCAAGTACCTGGTGTCGCCGGAACCTGGAAAGACCTCACTGACAGCGTGAACATGATGGCAGGAAATTTGACAGGACAAGTCCGCAATATTGCGGAAGTTGCCACCGCCATCGCCAGCGGCGATCTTTCCAAAAAAATCACCGTGGATGTGAAAGGGGAAATCTTAGAACTCAAAAACACCATCAACATCATGGTGGACCAGCTGAGTTCCTTCGCCTCAGAAGTGACGCGAGTAGCGCGGGAAGTTGGCTCGGAAGGCAAATTGGGCGTGCAAGCGGATGTGAAAGGTGTAGCTGGTACCTGGAAAGACCTCACCGATAGCGTCAACTTTATGGCAGGTTCTTTAACAGCGCAAGTCCGCAACATTGCGGAAGTGACCACAGCAGTAGCCAACGGTGACCTTTCCAAAAAAATTACTGTGGATGTGAAAGGGGAAATCTTAGAACTCAAAAACACCATCAACACCATGGTGGACCAGCTTAACTCCTTCGCTTCCGAGGTAACGCGGGTAGCGCGGGAAGTAGGCGCCGAAGGCAAATTGGGCGTGCAAGCAGAAGTGCGCGGTGTTGCCGGTACTTGGAAAGACCTCACCGACAGCGTCAATTTTATGGCAGGCTCTTTAACAGCGCAAGTCCGCAATATCGCGGAAGTGACCACGGCGGTAGCAAACGGTGACCTTTCCAAAAAAATCACCGTGGATGTGAAAGGGGAAATTTTGGAACTCAAAAACACCATCAACACCATGGTGGATCAACTGAGTTCCTTTGCTTCTGAGGTGACGCGAGTAGCGCGGGAGGTAGGAACCGAAGGCAAATTGGGCGTGCAAGCAGAAGTGCGCGGTGTCGCCGGTACCTGGAAGGATTTAACCGATAGCGTAAACATGATGGCTGGGAACCTTACCGACCAAGTGCGCAGTATTGCGGAAGTTGCCACCGCCATCGCCAACGGCGATTTGTCGAAAAAAATTACGGTGCAGGTCAAAGGTGAAATTTTAGAGCTCAAAAGCACTATCAATATCATGGTCGACCAGCTCAACTCCTTTGCTTCCGAGGTGACGCGAGTAGCGCGGGAAGTTGGCTCGGAAGGCAAATTGGGCGTGCAAGCCGATGTGAAAGGTGTAGCTGGTACCTGGAAAGACCTCACCGACAGCGTCAACTTTATGGCAGGCTCTTTAACAGCCCAGGTGCGCAACATTGCTGCGGTGACCACAGCAGTAGCCAACGGTGACCTTTCCAAAAAAATCACCGTGGATGTGAAAGGGGAAATCTTAGAACTCAAAAACACCATCAATACCATGGTGGACCAGCTCAACTCCTTTGCTTCTGAAGTGACGCGAGTAGCGCGGGAGGTAGGAACCGAAGGCAAACTGGG
>KB235926.1:3359366-3481821 GCA_000332255.1 cyanobacterium PCC 7702
AAAAACACCATCAATACCATGGTGGACCAGCTCAACTCCTTTGCTTCTGAAGTGACGCGAGTAGCGCGGGAGGTAGGAACCGAAGGCAAACTGGGCGTGCAAGCTTATGTTCGAGGTGTAGCGGGTACCTGGAAAGATTTAACCGATAATGTGAATTTAATGGCAGGCAACTTGACAGCCCAGGTGCGCAATATTGCCGAAGTGACAAAAGCGGTAGCCAATGGTGACCTTTCTAAGAAAATTACCGTGGATGTGAAAGGGGAAATCTTAGAACTCAAAAACACCATCAACACCATGGTGGATCAACTGAGTTCCTTTGCTTCTGAGGTGACGCGAGTAGCTCGAGAAGTAGGAACCGAAGGCAAACTTGGCGGTCAAGCTCAAGTCCAAGGCGTGGCTGGTACTTGGAAAGATTTGACGGATAATGTCAACTCGATGGCGAGTAACTTGACAGCGCAAGTACGAGGTATTGCTAAGGTGGTGACAGCAGTTGCCAATGGAGATTTGAAGCGGAAATTAATGCTGGATGCCAAGGGCGAAATAGAGGCTTTGGCAGAAACGATTAATGAAATGATCGACACTTTGGCGACCTTTGCCAACCAAGTGACAACTGTAGCGCGGGAAGTAGGTATTGAAGGAAAGTTAGGCGGACAAGCCAAAGTACCGGGAGCTGCTGGTACATGGAAAGATTTAACTGATAATGTCAACGAACTAGCGGCCACCTTGACTACCCAGCTGCGGGCGATCGCCGAAGTTGCAACCGCTGTGACCAAGGGCGACCTAACACGCTCTATTTCCGTGGAAGCCCAAGGTGAAGTAGCCATCCTCAAAGACAACATCAACCAGATGATTGCCAACCTGCGAGAAACAACGCAGAAAAACACCGAACAAGACTGGCTCAAAACTAACCTGGCTAAATTTACTCGCATGCTGCAAGGCCAGCGAGACCTAGAAACCGTATCCAAACTCATCCTCTCAGAATTGGCACCACTGGTGGGCGCATCTTGTGGTGTGTTCTACATCCTAGAAAATACGGAAGGTTCGCCATTCTTAAAATTACTCAGCAGTTATGCCTATCGCGAACGCAAACATCTTGCCAACCGCTTCTACTTGGGTGAAGGCTTGGTAGGACAGTGCGCTTTGGAAAAAGAACGTATTTTACTCACAGAAGTACCGCACGATTACATCAAAATCAGCTCTGGTCTGGGGGAAGCTACGCCGTTGAATGTGGTAGTACTACCGGTATTGTTTGAAGGACAGGTAACAGCAGTAATCGAACTTGCTTCCTTCCGGCGCTTTAGCGAAATTCACCTGACATTTTTAGATCAACTCACAGAAAGTATCGCCATCGTCCTCAACACCATCGCTGCTAGCATGCGTACGGAAGAACTGCTCAAACAATCCCAGTCCCTAGCAGAAGAATTACAAATTCAGCAAAATGAACTTCGGGAAACCAACAAACGTCTGGAACAACAAGCCCAAACTCTCAAGGCCTCCGAAGAATTGCTCAAAAGCCAGCAAGAAGAATTACAAAAAACCAATGCGGAACTAGAAGAAAAAGCAGAATTGCTAGCACAGCAAAATAAAGAAGTAGAACGCAAAAACCAAGAAATTGAACAAGCAAGGCTGTCTTTGGAAGAAAAAGCCGAACAACTGGCCCTTTCATCCAAATATAAATCCGAATTTTTAGCAAACATGTCCCACGAATTGCGGACACCGCTCAATAGCTTGCTGATCTTGGCAAAATTGCTAGCAGACAACCCAGAAGGCAACCTCACTGAAAAACAAGTAGAATACTGCCGCACAATTTACTCCGCAGGCAATGATTTGTTATCGCTAATCAATGACATCCTCGATTTGGCAAAAATTGAGTCTGGAACCATGTCCATTGACATGGAACAAATGCGGTTGTCTGATGTGCAAGAGCAAGTAGAGCGCACATTTCGACAAGTCGCTCAAAACAAAGGACTCAACTTTACCATCGAGCTGGCTCCGGAATTGCCGAGGACAATTTATACCGATCCCAAACGCCTGCATCAAATTTTGAAAAATTTACTAGCAAACGCTTTTAAATTTACAGAACAAGGCGAAGTTAACCTACGAATTTTTGCGGCCACCCAGGGATGGAGTTCCGATCGCATAGCTTTAAATAACGCTTCTTGGGTAATCGCCTTTGCTGTCAAAGATACAGGTATTGGTATTGCACCCGAAAAACAAAAAATCATTTTCGAAGCCTTTCAACAAGCAGATGGTACCACCAGTCGCAAATACGGCGGTACAGGTTTAGGCTTGTCCATCAGTCGCGAAATCGCCCGTTTGCTCAATGGGGAAATTAAATTAGTCAGTTCTCCAGGAAAAGGTAGCACCTTCACGCTGTACCTACCCCAAATGGGGAAAATTCTACAACCAGACAACACTACTAGCTCGCAACAAGCCTGCACCAGCAGCACCACAACCCAAGCAACACTATGGTTTTCCCAACCTTCCTTTGTACAAGCAGACGACTTAGCTTCCCAAGCTCGGCCTAAAGATACTTATAGCTGTTTTACTCATCCTGCTCTCATGGACGATCGAGAGACAATCAACGAGGGCGATCGCGTTCTTTTAATCGTAGAAGATGATGTGAAATTTGCCCGCATTCTTCTAGAAATGACACGACAGTACAACTTTAAAGGTATTGTCGCTCACAACGGAACCACCGGTTTAGCCCTGGCAGAAACATATCAACCTGCTGCCATTATCCTCGATATCCGCCTCCCCGGAATGGATGGTTGGACAGTACTCGATCGCCTCAAGCACAACCCAAAAACCCGTCACATCCCCGTACACGTAATGACGGTGGAAGACGGACGACAGCGCAGCTTGCAACAAGGAGCGATCGCCTACCTGCAAAAACCCATTAGTTCCGAACTGCTGCACCAAGCATTAACTAAAATCAAAGGTTTTGTCGAACGGCGAGTGAAAAATTTGCTGATCGTAGAAGATGATGAAAACCAACGCCAAAGCATTATTGAACTCGTTGGTAACAGTGATGTCGCCACCACCGCTGTTAGCACCGGTAGCGAAGCTTTGGAAGCTGTCCGCTCCCATCACTACGATTGCGTAGTTCTGGATTTGGGACTACCAGATATGGACGGGTTCGAGTTAATCGAACAAATCAAACAATCTCCCAACGGTGAAGCAATACCCATTATTGTTTACACTGGCAGGGAAATAACCAAAGCTCAAGAAACTCAACTGCGACGCATGGCGGAAACAATTATCGTCAAAGACGTACGCTCTCCCGAACGCCTTTTCGACGAAACTGCATTATTTTTGCATCGCGTTCACGCCAATTTACCCGCTCCCAAACGACAAATACTCGAGCAACTACAAAACTCTGACCCCTTGCTCGCCGGCAAAAAAGTTCTCATAATTGATGACGACGTGCGTAACATTTTTGCCCTTACTAGTGTCCTCGAACGCTATCAAATGCAAGTTATTTACGCCGAAAATGGTAGCGACGGCATAGAAATTTTGCACAACAATCCAGATACCAATATTATCTTGATGGATGTGATGATGCCAGAAATGGATGGCTATGAAACTACTCACCGCATCCGCTGCAATCCCCAATTTGCTTCTTTGCCGATCATCGCCCTCACAGCCAAAGCCATGCAAGGCGATCGCGAAAAGTGTATCGAAGCTGGTGCATCTGACTACATTACCAAACCCGTAGATACGGAACAGTTACTTTCCCTATTACGTGTTTGGTTATATAGATAGATATCTTCCTTTATCATTCATAGTCTTTATACTTGAACTATGAATGATAAATTTTTATAATATCTTTATTGCTTACTAAAATATATTGCTTACTAAAATATTTTGGCTGCATGTTAGGTAATTCTCGTTAGTTCTTTGCCAAGAAGAACAAATGTATCGGAATTTGACTCATAACAAATGCTCAAAAATTTTAAAATTAGCACCAAAATAGGCGCCAGTTTTGCACTAGGATTATTGATAATTGCAGCTTTAGCAATATTTGCATACACCACGACACGCGAATTAATTATTACCTCTAGATGGCAAAACTATACCTACGAAGTTATTAGAGAATTAAATACACTAATTGCTAACGTCCAAGAAGCAGAAGCAACACAACAAGCTTACTTAATTACGGAAGAACCGATTTATTTAGAACAATATAAAAACACAATTCCAGAAATTCAAAAAAATCTCAATTATCTCCTCAAATTAACAGCAGATAACCCCAAGCAACAGCAAAGACTTGCAGTTCTCAAGCCATTAATCAGCCAAAGAATAGCTAGAATGCAAAAAGGAATTGCATTACGGCAAAATCAAGGATTGGCAGCAGTGAAAAATTTCTGGCTGGCGAATCAAGGTGTAAATGAAAGCAGTCAAATTCGTCAGTTAGTTGCAGAAATAGAAGGCGAAGAACTTCAATTATTAAAACAGCGCGCCCAACAAACCCAACGAGCTTCACAACAAGCAATAGATACAATCATCTACGGTGGTTGTGTGGCAGTTTTATTTTTGACTTTAATTACTATTTATCTGACTAAAAATATCTCTCAACCTCTTCAAGAAATCTCCAAAGCAACAGAAAAATTAGCACAAGGAGATTTATCTCAAGTAAATGTATCATCTTCCCTTGTTCAACGCCAAGATGAAATCGGGACGTTGGCGCGCGCTTTGAAATTGGCGATCGCTAATTTACATCAGACCACTATTCAAAACAACGAACAAAATTGGCTCCAATCCAACATCGCTAAGTTTAGCCGGATGTTACAAGGCCAAAGAAATCTAGAAACACTAGCGAGAACAATTCTCAAAGAACTAGCACTACTGCTAGAAGCTCAACAAGGTGTTTTCTATTTCCTGGACTCGGAAGATGACCAACCCGTACTCAAACCCATCGGTACCTATGCACACCAACAGCAACAAGAAATTTGCCAAAAAATTCGCCTGGGAGAAGGGTTAGTCGGACAATCTGCCTTAGAAAAACAAAAAATTATACTCACAGATATTCCTAGCGACTACATCCGCATCAGCTCAGGACTGGGAGAAGCCAAACCCCGAAATATTATTATCTTACCAGTCATATTCGAAAATAACGCGATCGCGGTGCTCGAATTAGCCTCATTTCAGCAATTTAGCGAGCTTCATCACACTTTTTTGGAACAAGCTAGTGAAATTATTGGCATAGCATTAAATGCGATCGCTGCTGATATCCGCACCCAACAACTACTGCAACAATCCCAAGCTTTGACACAACAGCTCCAGGAAACAAACAAGCGCTTGGAACAACAAGCTCAACAACTACAAGTCTCAGAAGAAATTTTGAAACAGCAACAACAAGAATTACAGCAATCCAACGAAGAATTAGAGCAACTCAACGCAGAACTAGAAGAAAAAGCAGAACTGCTGTGGACAAAAAACCAAGAAATAGAGCGCAAAAATCAAGAAATTGCGCAAGCAAAGCAAGCTTTAGAAGAAAAAGCTCAACAACTGACCCTCTCATCCCGGTACAAGTCCGAATTTCTCGCAAATGTATCCCACGAATTGCGGACACCGCTCAATAGTCTGCTCATATTAGCAAAATTGCTCGCAGACAACACCGAAGGTAACCTGAGCCAAAAACAAGTAGAATACAGTCGCACAATTTACTCTGCTGGAAACGATCTGTTGTCTTTGATCAACGACATCCTGGATTTGGCAAAAATTGAATCTGGGACCATGTCAATTGAAATGAATCACATCCAGCTTTATGACTTGCATAACAACCTAGAACGCATCTTTAGGGAAGTAGCTCAAAACAAAGGACTTCATTTCTCGATTGAATTAGCTCCAGAACTACCAAAAACGATTTATACCGATGGCAAACGCTTGCAACAAGTTCTGAGAAACTTACTAGCCAACGCATTTAAATTCACAGAACGTGGTGAAGTACGGTTGCGAGTGTTTGTGGCAAAACAAGGATGGAGTCCAGACCAGGAACATTTGAATCGCGCTGGAAGTGTTATCGCCTTTGCAGTCAGCGATACAGGAATTGGTATTGTCCCGGAAAAGCAGAAACTCATTTTTGAGGCATTTCAGCAAGCAGATGGAACTACCAGTCGCAAATATGGCGGTACAGGATTGGGTTTGTCCATCAGTCGGGAAATTACCCGCCTTCTAGGTGGAGAAATTACACTCGAAAGCCATCCAGGTATAGGTAGCACTTTTACGCTGTATTTACCCCAGCAACAAGAATACGAAGATGTCCAAACTCAACCTCAGCAACAAACTTCACAATTACCATCTCCTGCTGTTGTTTTACCCTGTTTTTTCCAAGACGACAGAGATAATATCACCCCAGGAGATCGCGTTCTTTTAATTATAGAAGACGATGTCAAATTCGCCCGAGTCTTGGTGGATATAGCGCGTCAATACAACTTTAAGAGTATTGTAGCCCCCGATGGCAGTGCAGGTTTAGCATTAGCACGCCAATACAACCCTTGTGCCATCGTTCTTGATGTTCGCTTACCAGAAATAGATGGTTGGACGGTACTAGATCGACTCAAGCAAGATCCCAGTACCCGTCACATCCCCGTACACGTAATGACCGTTGAAGAAGGACGACAGCGCTCCTTGCGACAAGGAGCGATCGCCTATTCCCAAAAACCAGTTACCAGCGACGCCCTACATGAAGCATTAACTAAAATTAAAGACTTTGTCGAACGGCGAATTAAAAATTTATTAATCGTAGAAGATGATGACAACCAACGCCAAAGTATCGTGGAATTAATCGGTGAGGGCGATGATGTTGCTACTACTGCTGTTAGCACTGCAAAAGAAGCTTTAGCAGCTATTCGTTCTCAAAATTACGATTGCGTAGTCCTTGATTTAGGATTACCAGATATGGATGGTTTTGAGTTAATCGAACAAATCAAGCAATTCCCCAATGGCGAAACCCTACCTGTGATCGTCTATACCGCTAGAGAACTCACCAGGACCCAAGAAACCCAACTCCAACGCCTAGCAAAGACCATAATTATCAAAGATGTGCGTTCTCCTGGACGCCTTCTGGACGAAACTGCCTTGTTTTTACACCGCGTGCAAGCAAATTTAGCTGCTCCCAAACCACAAATACCCGAACAACTACACCACAGTGACTCTTTGTTGAAGGACAAAAAAGTTCTCATTGTTGATGACGACGTCCGTAATATTTTTGCCATTACCAGCGTTCTAGAACGCTATCATATGCAAGTTTTCTACGCTGAAAACGGTAGTGACGGTATAGAAGTTCTACAAAATCAGCCGGATATCAATATCATCTTAATGGATATCATGATGCCGAAAATGGACGGTTATGAAACTACGCGCCGCATTCGCCAAAACCCAGAATGGAAATCCATCCCAATTATTGCCTTGACCGCTAAGGCCATGCAAGGCGATCGCGAAAAATGTATCGAAGCTGGCGCATCCGACTACATTACTAAACCCGTAGATACCCAACGTCTACTTTCCCTACTGCGTGTTTGGCTATACCGCCAAGGTTAAGCCTAGGGAGAGATTTATCAACAATACTTTTTTATTGGTAGATGGATGCAGCATCTAATATTTCTATCCTATAACAAAAAAGATTCCTCTATCTGCAAAGAAAAATCCAAATCCTCATACTAATTCTTCAACTACACATAGTTTGTAGTCAGCACCAAGCGCGATCGCTACAAACCAAGAAAACTCGTAGTTATTCGGAAGAGAAATGGTGTTACTTTTTTCCAATTCACATTAGCTTGCGATTAATAACTGCAATTTAGCATTGCTCTTTATGCCTCCCAATCAGACGACAACAAGACTCATTTTCTGGATTTAAAAACACCATGGGAATGGAACAGCTTGAAGACATAGAAATTCAATTACTATTAGAAGGTTTATATCGCTATTACGGATTTGATTTTAGAAATTATGCCCTAGCTTCCCTCAAACGCCGCATCCTCAATATGGTTCAAGCAGAGGGCTTAAAATCTGTATCTGGTTTGCAAGAAAAAATTCTCCACGATCCTGAATGTTTAGAAAGATTTTTATTTAATCTCTCTGTTAACGTCACTACTATGTTTCGAGACCCCGAGTTTTTTCTTGCCTTTAGAACCAAAGTTGTTCCCATACTCAGAACATACCCTTTTATTCGCATTTGGCACGCAGGATGCTCCACCGGAGAAGAAGTTTATTCTATGGCTATTTTGCTAAAAGAAGAAGGACTTTATCATCGTTCCCGACTGTATGCTACCGATATTAACGAGACAGTTTTGCGTCAAGCTAAAACCGGAATTTTCTCTCTCAAATTAATGCAAGAATATACCCATAATTATATAAAAGCAGGTGGAAAATCATCTTTTTCTAAGTACTATACAGCCGCCTACGGGAATGCAATTTTTTCTTCAGAATTAAAAGAAAATATTGTTTTTTCTTTACATAATTTAGTAACGGATAATTCTTTTAACGAATTTCATGTAATTTTTTGTCGTAATGTTCTAATTTATTTTAATAAATTATTGCAAAATCGAGTTCATACACTGCTTTATGAAAGCTTGATCAGATTGGGAATTTTAGGATTGGGACGTCAAGAGTCAATAAAATTCACTGCCTATGAAAAAAATTACGAAAAATTAGAAGGTGGTGATAAACTTTATCGCAAAATTAGTTAAGTAAAAGAGATGTTTCCATAGCTTGCGAAAAGCGATCGCTCACCACTAACTTTGATTGCTAACTGCCAAACTGACTGATATTTACTTATGTCTAGCTGCCTCAGAAATTGTAAATAGTAGATAGTGGGTTAACATATGAAAACAGCAACAGTTACCTGTGAGCTAACAATTACTAACCAGTGGCGGCATTATGAACTAATTGTTATCGGTACATCTTTAGGAGGTTTAAAAGCTCTGACAGTGGTGCTAAACTATTTGCCTAAAAATTTTTCCGTACCTGTAGCTGTTGTTCAACATCGCCACAAAGCTTCCGATCGCACCTTAGTTGCATCGTTGCAGCATCACACCAGCCTAGCTGTCAAAGAAGCGGAAGACAAGGAAGAAATTTTGCCTGGTTGGGTATATTTAGCTCCTGCCGATTATCACTTATTAGTGGAAAGTAGCAACATAACTGCCTCTAGACCTTATTTTGCGTTATCCACCGATCCCCCAGTTACTTACGCGCGACCTTCAATAGATATTTTATTTGAGACAGCGGCGGAAGCCTATAGGGAAAAAGCGATCGGCGTGCTGTTAACAGGTGCCAATCAAGATGGTGTGAAAGGACTAGCAAAAATTAAAGCCTGCGGTGGCCTCACCATAGTAGAAGAACCAACCACAGCCTTTTGTCCGATTATACCTGCTGCTGCCATTAAAGCCAAAGTAGCAGACAAAATTTTCCCTTTGGAGCATATTAGCTTGTTTTTAGTCAAAATTTGTAATTGAGATTAGTAAATATCCTCTTTTTTGTTTCCAGATGAAATAGCTATAAACTATTAATATTAGCAATTAGCTAAATATATAACTTAAGATAGTGTGAACACGTCTAATCAAAAGGTCACAGTCAAGAAAGAGGTACTAAAAACCTTTTGGCATACTTCTAAAAGTGTATAGTCGCAATGTCCTTTGAACCGAAAGTCAATGTTCTGTTGGTAGATGACCATCCGGAAAACTTGTTAGCTCTGGAGGCAATTTTAGATAGCCTCGGTCAAAACTTAGTCAGGGCCACCTCAGGCCCAGAAGCTTTACGACATCTGCTGAATCAGGATTTTGCCGTAATTCTCCTGGATGTGCAAATGCCAGAAATGGACGGGTTCGAGACAGCGGGGCTAATCCGACAAAGGGAGCGATCGCGCCATACACCGATTATCTTTATCACAGCATTCAACACCAGTGAGTCGATGGTGTTTAAAGGCTACTCCCTCGGTGCGGTAGACTACCTGTTCAAGCCGATCCAGCCAGAAATCCTCAAATCCAAAGTGTCGGCTTTTATTGATTTATTCCAAAAAACTGCGGAAGTAAAGCGACAAGCTTTACAACTAGCAGCAATGAACGTAGAACTGAGAAAGCGGGAAGAAATGTTCCGTTCTTTGTGCGCTTGCTCGCCTGTAGGTATTTTTCTGACAGACAAACAAGGTAGATGTACTTATGTAAACCCTCGTTACCAAACTATATTTGGTTTAACACCCCAAGATAATATTAACGAAGCTTGGACGCAAAGAATTCACCACGAAGACCAACAACGGGTAATTACAAACTGGTATGGCGCGGCGACGGAAGGTCGAGAATATAAAGGTGAATTTCGCATTCTCACCCCGGAAAAAACAGAGCGTTGGATTTACCTATCCTCATCTCCCATGCTTTCGGAAGAGGGTCACGTTATTGGTTTTGTTGGTACAGCAGAAGACATTACCGAACGCAAAAAAGCTGAAGAAGAACACATTGAATTAATTCGCGAGCAAACAGCGCGCCAAGAAGCAGAAACTGCAAATCGTCTCAAAGATGAATTTTTAGCAACCCTCTCCCACGAACTGCGCACACCTTTAACTTCCATCCTAGGTTGGGCAAGACTGCTGCGTCAAAAGAAATTGGACGAAAAAGCAATCTGGCGGGCTATAGAAACAATTGAGCGCAACGCTACTTTGCAAGCACAACTAATCGAAGATATTTTAGATGTCTCGCGGATTATGCGAGGCAAACTCACCCTCAATCTTTGTCCGGTAAATCTAGAAACCATCATTTCCAACGTTGCCAATGGTGCTCGTCTGGAAGCAGAAGCAAAAAACATTCAGCTAGAGTGCTCGATCGAACCAGCGCCAACACAGACAAAAACCTGTAGCGCAAACAGTGAAAATAGCTCCCTAGTTTCTCGTCAAGGTATTATTCCTGCTTCTTTCCAGCTTTCACCTTTTGTGGTCTCGGGTGACTCTACTCGTTTGCAACAAGTGGTGTGGAATTTACTGAATAATGCCATTAAATTTACACCAGAAGGGGGCAAGGTCCAGATGCAATTGTCGTTGGAAACCCAACAGGAAGAAAATCAACCAGCAATCTCCTACGCTAAAATCACCATCAGCGACACAGGTATCGGTATTAGTCCCGAGTTTCTTCCCCACGTATTCGATCGCTTTCGTCAAGCAGATGGAAGCATAACTAGAAATCACGGTGGTTTGGGACTAGGGTTGGCGATCGTTCGTTATTTGGTGGAGATGCACGGCGGAAGCGTTAGTGCTGACAGTTCTGGAGTCGGACAGGGAGCAACGTTTACCGTCAGGTTGCCTTTGTTAGAAATTGGCAGACAACAACAAACAAACAAACAGCCACAGCAAGAAAATAGGAAAGTGGAAAGATGGACCAATAGATAGATAGCTTTCACCTCTTTCCTCTTCCAATAGCTTTCTACATTAAATCAGGAAAAACTTCCTGCAGTGCGGGATGAACCAAGCGATGATTTTGCACGTTTACACCTTTAGCCAAAGCAGGATTATTTTTTAATGCTTCTAGACCTTGATTTGCTAATTGCTCTACGTATGGTAGAGTACTGTTATTGAGTGCTTGAGTTGCTGTCCAAGGAACTGCCCCTGGCATGTTGGGAACACCGTAATGCAATACACCCTCCTCGACGTAGACTGGCTGAGTGTGAGATGTAGCATGTAAGGTTTCTACACAACCTCCCTGATCGACTGCCACATCCACTATTACCGAGCCAGGATGCATTTTTTGAACCAACTGGCGACTGACGAGGATAGGTGCTCTGCGTCCCGGTAACAGGACTGCACCGATTAACAGATCTGCTTGCGTAACGGTTGCTTCAATGTTAGCGGAGTTGCTGTACAAAAGCTCGACTCTCGAACCGAATAAAGTCTCCAGATAGCCCAAACGTTCTACATTCACATCTAAAATCTGTACGCTAGCTCCCATACCGACTGCAATTTTCGCAGCTTCCGTACCAACTACTCCGCCACCCAAAATCACCACCTTCCCAGATCTGACTCCAGGAACGCCACCCAACAAAACACCTCTACCACCTTGTTGGCGCTCTAAAAACCTTGCTCCAAATTGTACTGACAGGCGACCAGCAATAATACTCATGGGGGTGAGCAATGGCAATTTGTTAGCACCAGTTTGTTCCACTGTTTCGTAGGCGATCGCGCATACTCCACAATCGATCAAATGCTCGGTTAACTTGCGATCGGCTGCCAAGTGTAAATACGTAAATAAGATCTGGCCTTTTTGTAAAAACTTATACTCTTGCGTTTGTGGCTCCTTCACCTTGACTACTAACTCTCGATTCCAAGCTGCTTCGGGAGTAGGGACTATTTCTGCACCAGCTATTTTGTAATCCTCATCTGTAAATCCAGCACCCATTCCGGCTTGAGTTTCTACAAAAATAGCATGACCCCTTTCTTTCAATACCCTAACACTAGAAGGACTCAGCCCAACCCGAAACTCTTGATCTTTAGTTTCTTTGGGAACACCAATTTCCATGTATCGCCTCTAAATTTATATATTTGTTAGTTTAGTTTGTCAGTCTAGTCCTTGTGGTTTTGAATCAGAGACTACGAGTTTACCTAACAACACTAGTCGTAAAATGCATTGCAGCTATTAACTCCAGCATAGCCATCTAACTGCCTGAGTGCCTTCTACCTCATGTCTTCTATCTTTTGGTACAAATATGTATTGCATTTTTTCCAAAATATGGTATTTGTCCAACTGTAGTTCAAACAACTACCCTTGACGATTTCCCCATAATTTCTAAAATATATTAAGAATAGTAAATAAATGTAAAAACGGCGGTCGATCTGGACACATCAACAAGGTATTGCCATTAAAACCCAAGTTAATTTTTGTACTTCCAACAGAGGTTTTTCCTATGGTCGCACAACCACAGCCAAGCGTAACTCCCAAGCTCGAGGAGCCAAAATTTGGATTTAGCGAATATGCAGAGCGTTTAAACGGTCGAGCAGCCATGATTGGCTTTGTCATCATGGTAGTAATTGAATGGGTAACTGACAAAGGAGTATTGTCCTGGCTGGGTCTAAAATAAGACCAACAGCTCCCGGAGCGAGCCATTCAAGCCAATAAAACCAAAAAGTCATAGCCAGCTGGATCATCCAGCTGGTTTTAAATATAAGCCACTTGATTTGATTGCTCCTAGTGAAAGTTGCAAAGATGCCAACAACAGTCAATGTTCTCCTCGCAGAGAAAACTATAATATGGTAAAGAATGACATCCAAAAAGTGAAAATTGCAGAATAAGAATTTTTAGTAAATTTAAACAATATAGGTGAACTAAAATAAACCAAGCTGTGATGAATGCTGTATTGCCTCGTTTTCTAAAGTCGGCCTACCGAAAAGAACCTCTAATTAGCGTCTTGCTGACGATCGGGATGGTAGATGCACTAATTGGTGGATTAGACGATAGCTGGTCATTGTTTGCTTTTGGGTTGGGAACAGCAGGAACAACCCTTTTATTGAAATTCTGGCGCAGTCAACAGCGTCGTCCTGCTCCCCAAGAACCTGTAGCACAACATTACCTACCCCCACGCTCTTCTAGTCCGACTTTACCAATGCTGACGATTACTAAGAAAAAACCACCCCAGTAATTGAAAATGAATTTTTAAATATGGAATTGGGGAAATATAGATATACAGTTAAATTCCCGCATACGTAATTTGTAGGTGGAAGAAGTAGCACTGTCCTACCTCAAAAACAATAGATATCTGCCCCAATTCTGAGATTGTATGAACAATATCTCCATGCTCGCAACCAAATTCACAATCATTATGGTTACGAGCTTTTTAGGTACTGCAGCAGCAACTTCATTAACAGCAGCACCTTTGCCAACTTATGGTGTTGAAGTTGAACTAAAGTCTCCAAACACCAGAAATTTTATCAGCCCTCGAGTTATTTACACCCTCACGGGACACTCCGGAACTATCAAATCCCTCACCTTTAGTCCTGATGGTCAAATTCTTGTCAGCGGTGGAGCAGAAAACGACGGAGTGATTCGCCTGTGGAATACAAAAACAGGGAAAGTCGTGGGGATTATTCGCAAAGCGCACAAAACTGCTGTAGAATCCTTGGCGATTTCTCCTAACGGTCAAACACTAGTTAGTTGCAGTAATGACAACACAATTAACCTTTGGAACCTAAAAACTAACAAATTTAACCGTTCCTTGCTCGGACATACCAGTAACGTATTGTCCGTTGCTATTAGTCCCGATGGCAAGATTCTCGCCAGTGGTGGTCTAGACGGAATTAAGCTGTGGGATTTGCTCCAAGAACGTCCCCTAGCAACCCTAGTGCGCTTTGACAACATCATCTCCGCAATAGCAATTAGTCCTGACGGTCAAATTCTAGCTAGCGGTGACCATCAAGGTGCTGTCAAACTGTGGGATTTAAATTCTGGAAAAGTTATCCGCAAATTTGTCGCCCATAACGCTTTGATTAGCGCCCTTGCTTTTACACCGAATGGAAAAATTCTCATTACCGGGAGTCGCGATCGCACCGTGAAAATTTGGCAAATCAATACACCCAAACAAACTCCCATTCTCACCTTATTCCACAGCCACTGGGTAAATGCCGTTGCTATCAATGCAGACGGTCGCACCTTAGCTAGCGCTGGAAGAGACGGAATTAAGCTGTGGGATCTCGCTACAGGAAAATTGTTAAATACTCTCAACGAACATTCCGATTGGGTGAGCGCGATCGCCTTTAGTCCTGATGGTAAAATACTAGCCAGTGGCGGATACGACAAGAAAATCAAACTTTGGCGCAGTGATTAACCCCATCTGCACCCTTCAGTCACCAAATATTAATAAAATCATCGAAATTGCATCAAATTGCAAAGCTTTCTTAACATTTAACACTTTCTTAAGACCAAGGCTTTAAGATTTTGACTTAACCGACAATGCTAATGATGCCCCAGCTACAACTACAGCCGGGGCTTTTGCTGTTAATACCAGCCTCCGCTTTTTACCCCCATCTTGTCAAGCTGTAACAAGCCATCCATTATCCCTGCATGCAACCTTGATAAACTGCTACCAATCCCAGCAAGGAGGTAAAATCTAAAAGTATCGAGTTAAAAATTCAAAACTCATAAAATTAAGATTTAACTTGTGTAGTGAATGCTATACAGAAGATTTGGTCGCACAGAATTACAAATGCCAGTTTTCTCCTGCGGCGGTATGAGATACCAATATCAATGGAAAGAGGTACCGCAGTGGCAAATTCCCCGAGATAACCAAAAGAATTTAGAAGCAACAATTCGACGCGCCCTAGAATTAGGTATCAATCATATTGAAACCGCTCGCGGTTACGGTAGTTCCGAAATGCAGTTAGGGCGAATATTACCCAAATTTCCCCGCGAAAATTTAATCGTACAAACCAAAGTTAGTCCTAAAGCAGATGCAAAAGAATTTGAACGCGACTTGGAAAAATCACTGCTTTCCTTGCGGCTAGATTATATTGATTTATTAGGAATACACGGCATTAACAACGCAGAATTACTACACTACTGCACTCGTCCCCGTGGCTGTTTAGAAGTAGCAAAAAAATGGCAAGCACAAGGGAAAATTAGATTTATTGGCTTTTCTACACACGGGGCGACTAACATTATTATTCAAGCAATTAATACCAACGAATTCGATTACGTTAATCTGCATTGGTATTACATTAATCAAAATAACTGGCCTGCGATTGAAGCTGCTCACAAACTGGATATGGGAGTGTTTATCATCAGTCCTTCTGATAAAGGCGGAAAATTGTACGACCCACCAGCAAAATTAGTCAAACTTTGCGCTCCTTTAAGTCCAATCGTGTTTAACGATTTATTTTGTTTGAGTCATCCCCAGGTGCACACCCTCAGTATAGGTGCAGCCAAACCAACAGATTTCGACGAACACCTCAAAACTTTAGAATTGTTAGATCGAGCTTCAGATATATTGCCATCGATTATGGCACGATTGCATCAACAAGCTGTAGCAACCTTGGGAGAAGACTGGGTTAAAACTTGGCATGTCAATTTACCCACCTATGAAGAAACACCTGGTCAAGTCAATATTCCTGTAATTTTGTGGCTGAGGAATTTAGCGATCGCCTACGACATGATTGATTATGCTAAAATGCGTTACAATCTCCTCGGCAATGGTAGCCACTGGTTCCCTGGTAACAAAGCAGACCAAATAGACCGACTAGACCTGCGCCAATGTCTCGCTCGCAGTCCCCACGCAGATAAAATTCCTGACTTGCTTGCACAAACCCATCAAATGCTAGCAGGAGAAACTATCCAACGCTTGTCCCAAACTTAGACAATAGCTGCTTCTCCAAGCTGTTATCGCTTTGAAAGCAGTCTCACTTTCTTTGAATTTGAAAACCGAGAATTCGTCTGGGTTTACCTGTTTGACTGGGAGTTAAAAAAGTGTTAGCCGCATACGAATCAATTCCGTAAACGTCGACTGATAAGGTTTTACCATTTTTACTCACTTTCAACACAGCGTAATTAAATGTGTCTGGAGAATAAAAATCCACCGGTTGTCTCAAAGTATCAGCGTTCGGATCTCCTTCACGAAAAACGTTTTGTAACCCAGGAAACCCAGGATCTAAACCAATTGGATCGATTCCTCGGGCTATTTCAGCTTCCACAAGTTTATCTGCTATGGATTTAACATTGCTAAAACTGTGGTCTGCGATCGCGTCCGGACCACCAGCACCGATCGGACCTGCAACGATGGTCAAAGCACCAGGGACGACACTGCGACTGTTGGGATTGTTGGGATCGGAAAAATAAGTTAGCTCGTTAATGCGATTTTGGTGATCGTCGGTGGAAAGGAAAACGACATTTTCGATGCGATTGTCAGCAATAAATTTTAATATTTCGTTACGTTCAGCACGGTAACCACCAATCCAAGATTTACCTCCGTCTTCTCCAACTTCATCAATGGGTGAAGATATAGCAACAATTTTCCAAGGAATATTCTTCGCTTGCGCTTCTAAAAGAACTTGTTTAAACCACTGAAGTTGAGTCTTACCCAACATCGTTCGCTGTGGATTGTCAGCACGGGGTCCGGTATCATCTGTACCGTCTGGCTTTTTTAAGCGAATATCCCGGTAGGAGCGATCGTCTAAATTGATAAAAATAACATTAGCCCCCCACTGTTGAGCATAATATAACTGCTGCGTATTATTTGTGCGGGCATCGCTACTAAAAACTATTTTTTCTCGGATAGGATGGTAGTCGCTGTAGGCTTGCAATAATACCCGAAACCCTTCCGTTTTATTAATAAATTCATCTGTATTGTTCGCGTCGTTCGCGGGATTGGTAGGATCCACGCCTCGACCGGGAGGTGTTCCCGGTGCTGCTCCACCGTTTATAAATTGCTTATTGCCCAGCTCGTGATTATCTAAAATAGTATACATTCCTTGGGAAGCATACAATGTCTTGAGGCTAGAAAAGTCACCATTCAAGACGGCTTCACCATCTGCTGTTACAGCTTCTAAATTCTCTCGGTACTTGCGATGGTAGTCTTCCAATGCTTGATGCAAATCTGTAAAAGGATCGGTTGCAGCTGGCGAACCTTTAGCTTCAGTTTCGTACATTGTATCGCCAAGAAATACAAAAAAGTCCAATTTCAACTTATAAAAATCCTGGGTTAATGGATAGGGACGCCACCTACCATCCGCATCCCCACTAAAAGCAAATTCTACAGGTACCCGTTCCGTTGGTGCTGGTGCAGTTTTGAATTCCCCTATCGGACTGAGACTACCGTCAGAAGAACGAAAACGATAATAGTACTTAGTGTTTTTTCTTAAACCTGTGGCATTAATTTTTAGAGTATAGTCCCGCGCAGCATTTGTTCTTCCATAAAAAGTACGTAATATCCTTCTAAATTTGCTGTCTGTAGATAATTCGACTTTGAGATTAGTAACAACACCTACATTGCTATCGCTATCAACAGTACGCGTCCACAGAATAGCACTATTTTCCGTCGCATCCCCAGCTGCCACAGCTGTATAATAAGTAACTGCTTGAGCAACGGAAGAAAATATTAATAAAAGCCACCTGTTAAAGTTACTTTCAAAGTAGCATAGAAAGAACGATCAACAGCAGATAAAACTTGCTCTTTCATAGGAGAAATTGAAATTGTTTTGCAGAGAAAAATCCTACGATTTCAAGATTAAGAACAAGTTATCTATTTATTAATTTTTTTTGTAAAAATATCTGTAAAATTCTCCTATTTATTTAGAAAATATTAACGCTCCAAAAAATAAGATAAAAATGAGCGATAACTAACTAAAACTATTAATTTTCAACTTATAAATCTGCCGAGAGCATATTACTAAATAAATCACAAACGAGTTTCTGGCAAAGGCAATTAATCGTTAACTGATGTAAAGTTAACAGCTGTAAGAAATTATTGAGAGTTAGGAGAAGATTTATATTTGCGGTGCAAGCTCCGCACCCCTACACCGCTCATGGCCAAAACTTCGCCTCAGTTATTGTCAGATGTCCACAGCGAGCGGCATATCTTCGCCGATCAGATCATCGTTGTTGGTTGCATTAGTCTGGACGCGCATCCCTGCGATCGTGCGATCGGTCAAATGATGAGGCAGAAGTTCAGCGCGTGCAGCACTTGCTCCAAAACGCCCAGTTGCTTGTTCGATCCACACTTTCGATCCATCAGCGAAACGATACTCCGTATAGGCTCCCGATCGGGTTGTATCAACCCTGGCTGGATAAAGCGAACGTAAGAAGGCATCCGCTTCTGTACGCGACATTCCGCTTAAGTTGCCGAAGGTGGAAGCAGTTCCGCATCCTGGCGCTACGATCAACTTACCAGGGCGTGTCGCCGCCTCCGGCGCGCTCGTCCCGCCCAGCTTCGCCGAAGTGCTGACTTCTTCGACCGCCGCCCGACCGTGGCGCGCTTGCCACCGGGACGCGATACGACGCTGCGGCTCACCCACGCATAGCGCCCGCTGCGCCAGCGTGCAGCCCGCACCGCGCCGCATCTTTGCCAACTAGCCCTGGGTACACCGACGTTCGCTGAAACGGCAGGCTTCCACGCCTAGCGCCTGCCTATCTGTTGGAGTGAACGCCGGGATGACTCGTTCGCGCAGCAGCGCGATGAAAGCCCGATCGCGGAGGGTGCCCAGGCTGTGCGCGGCCTGTGTCTCCCCGGTGGCATCGGCGAGCGCGGCAAGCTCTGCCTCGTAACGGGCGAAAGCTGCGGGCGAGACGTAGAAGAGGTGCGCAAGCTGGGCATCCGGCGTGGCCTGCGCCGCGGGCGCACCATCGGCGAACAGCTCTTGCTGGCCAGCGCGCGCCGCGTTGGGCGTTACGACATACGCGGCCAGCAGCACGCTGAGGCGGCGAGCTGCAAGGGCGTCGGGCAGCGGGTCCTGGTCGAGTACCGTGTCCCACCAGGCGCTGGCGTCGCGCTGGATGTCCGGAATGAACTCGACCGTCACTGCGCCGTTGAGCCGCACCCGAAAACCGGCGTCAAACTGCTGGCTGGGATCGGTACCAAACCAGATGTCGCGGTTGACATCGACCGCCACCACATGCAGCGGATCGTGCACACCCCACTGCCGCAGCAGCCAGGCCGGGTCACGCATATCGCTCCCATCGCCAGCGGCGCTGGCGTCGATCGCCTCAATCGTGCAGTTCGCCACGACGGCAGGGGTTCCGTGCAGGCTGTGGACGTTGATCCGTCTGAAGAGGGTGCGCAGGAGCCGGGCGTCGGTCAGGTCTGCGCCGCGCAGGTCGACGCCTATGAGGTAGGCTCTGGTCAGATCGGCCTCCCGCAGATCCGCCTCGTAGAACGAGCCATCGAAGAGTTCCAAGCGGCGCAAGTTTGCTCGGCGCAAGTTCGCCCGCACAAAGCTCGTGTCACTCAGATCAGCCTTGACCAGCTTGGCTTCTTCCAGCTGCGCTCCATCGAACTGCAACCGCATGCCCACCCGGACGTACAACTCCGCCCGCCGCATGTCCGCCCCCGCAAAATCCACCTCCTCCAACTCTGCTTCGTTGAAGTCTGCCCCCTCCAGCCTCGCTCCGCACAGCTTCACGCGCATCAGCTTCGACCTCATAAATTCGCCCGCGCGCAACTCCGCTTCGCGCAAATCAACGTCCTCTAGCTCAGCGAGGGAAAAAGATGCACCTACAAGCTTCGCTCCACGAAAACTTACCCCACACAGGTTGGCTCCGCTAAAAAGACTCTCCTCCAGATCTGCTTCGCTCAGGTCCACATCCGCGAGTTCCGCACGATTTAACCTCCGTCCAGCCAGGCACACCCCGCGCAACACCACGCCGCGCAACTTTAACGGCGCGCCCTGCCGCTGGTCCTTGAGCCACTGCTCGTGCGCACGCACCAGTTCCTCCAACTCTTCAGCTCGCATCGCTACCCTCCGTTCATCTGGGAAAGATCGCTCACCAGTGTACTTCGCCGCGCTTGTCTCCAGCTATGGCACCGGGACGATATAGCGCACCTTGCGCGCACCCAGCTGCAACTGCGCGGTAACCGCACGCCGCACCTCCTCGAACTGTGCCGCGTTCATCCCCCTGAATCCTCCAGACCCTTCTCGGCTCCGCCACGCTAGCCATTGGTGGCTTTGAGAATACTCCTGATATCCCTGCTGTTTTTGGCGGCCCATGTAACGCCGTCGGCGTTGATGCAGTCGGCTCCGCCGCCGCTTCTCGGTCCGGAGAGCGAACCCCGCATGGAGGTTGTCACCACCCCGTCAGCTTCTGCCTGCAACGCCACGCACACCTCTGCCACCCTGAACTGCCCGGTGTCTGGATCGAATGCCAGGTGCATCCGCCGCCTGGTCCTTGCGTTTGAAGGTGGCCGCAAGGATTCGTTCTGGAAGATGAGCAGATGTCATTGACGCGGTGCTAGGCGTGTCCCATTACTGGGGAAGGGCAGCCGCCATGGTGCCTGTGAGCTGCCAAGCCCGTTGCAGTGCCACCGCCTGGCGCCGCCCCGAGTCTCCCCATCAGTCCTCGTGATGTTCGAGGACCTTGAACTGTTCGGGCGTCAGTTGCACGAGATCGTAGCAATGACTACCAACGAGGCTTGCATCAGGGATGGCGACCTCGACGGCGTATCCTTCGGGATCGCTGTAGCACTCGACCACCACACCCCCTGTGCCAAGCGGAATGATATCCTCGGAGAAATCGCTTTCGGCGTCTTCTACCAACTCAACAAGATCGTCGATTGCCGCTTTCATGTCTCACGTCCTCGCATGTAGTGCGTATGGTGTGCGCTCAGCTAGCTGTCCCTTATACAAGTTTTCAGTATATGTGCAACGCTGATCCGATGACACCAACACCTGCTTTGGCATCATCAGTGTCCTGAAAGAACCCGGAATCCCAGGCAAGGAACAACCGTCAGGCACAACGTGCGCGAAATTGTTGCATCGCGCCGAGCACTGCGCAGGTCAAGTTAATCATGAACTTCGAGCCAGTTCGCGATCAACCGAGGCACATCGCTCCCGACATCGAACTGCCAGGTCGTGACCAGCGTCCCTTCTTTTCCATTTAGCCCGGTAATCGGCGTTCGTACCTGAAATCTACGACCATGCTGTGTCATTTTGGCTTCCGTGACATCTTGAGTGGCTCGCTGACGGACAGCGTCGCTACGCACGTCATAGCCAAGCGCTTCGAATGCCTTCCATTTACCATTATTTTTGAGATTGTTCGGGTCCATGGAAGAGCGCGTGAACTTCGCCGGGTCGATGAGCGCTCTTGGTGCTTGTGGCAAGGGATCACCGGTCTTCCAAATATCGAGACAGATAACAGCTGGTTTTGCTTCACCTGCTTGTCTAGCAGGCTTGCTGACACCATCTTCCACTGTGCTGCTACGCAGCGGCCCAGTCGCAGGTCACCCGCTGTTGGTGCTGCAGCGTCTGCGTCCGACGGAGCCGGTGATCGGTGCTCATCAAGATGGGACCAACGTTCTCGTAGGTAGAGGCGTGAGTCTTACTGCAAACTGCAAAACACCTCGTGCAGCAGCACACAAATTTTGATTATGCCTGTTTGTCACAGCAGCTACCACCGCTTTCCCGCATCCAGAATAACGAAAAATCCTAACAATCGGTCTTTTGCTACTAGCGCCATACAATTTTCTGATAAAGTTATTCATGTTCCAACATGTTCAGTTCCTCCAAATAAAATACGAGCATATGACCTATTTTGGTCGGTTTGCACCTCCAGTGGTACGTTAAAGCTCTTGTGCTTGATGATCTCTTCTGAGAACTCGATGTCAGCTTCTCGCGAAGCGTGTGGCCACTCGGGCAGAGGAACGACTTTCCACAGGTTCTTTCTAATCAAAAGATCGAAGTTCGCAAGTACACGATTAGCGTCTAGATCAAAGATCGATGTGCCGTTGATATCAACCCCATAAAGCCAATCTCGAGGGATAGAACTTCCTACTTCGAGGAGATCAGCCTCTGCATCATAGCGTGGATACAGTCGTCCATGGGCCGTCGGTGGCTGAAGATGTACCTTGATTTCGTCCATGGGTTTCACTATTTTCATTTCCTCCATCAAACAGGAATCCAATCTAGCGATGGATTGCCCTCGAACACCGTTATTGCTGTGCCCCCGCTAGGCTTATCTATTACAACGGAAATACCTGTTTGGGGATCATGTCTGATGTGGTTCTTCGTGGTCGGATTGTAGAACGCCCCTTCACGATTATAGGCTCTCAGGGCTGCTTTCTCAGTAATCCCACGAGAAGCTCTCTGGATGAGCCGATGAAGGAAATGGTCAGTGACCTTTATACCAGCTTTCGCAAATAGCTTGCCAACAGTTGGCACTTGCGCGACTTTGCTGCTACTCCCTGCTGCTTCTGTGTTGCTACGCAGCGGCGTGCGCGCCGACCTCGGCGCCGGCTCGGTCACCACGCGCACACGCACACCCTCGGGCGTCACTACCTCCGCCGCCCCGCGCGGTGGCTTCGCGCCGCCACGCACCACCGTCACCGTCCGATGCACACGCTGCTACAGCAGACCCACGCCAGCCACTGCTGCCGCCCCCACCCCTCTCCTCAGCGGCAGGCTGTGACCCGTCCCGCCAAGGCAGGCTGCACCACCTAGTCGCGCGGCAGTTCCTCCGGATCGGTGAAGAGCCGCCCGTCTTCTAAGCTTAGGTAGCTCACTTCATACTCCGGCCCGAGTTCCTCGCGCAGGATGCGCCACAGCGCAAACCCTTCTTGGTCAAACCAGTTGCGCACCTCGGGGGCCAGGGCGGTGTGTTCCCAGGATCTTCCCAGTTCAGCATCGCATCGAATACAGCCGCCCACCGCTTCAGCCGAAAGCGCGTCTCCGGTTGCAGCGGCAAATCGTCTGGATCGATGGGTCCCACACCGTCCGGAGGTTGATTCCAAAGTGCGCCGCTGCTGTATTCTGCCATCAGTTTGATACGTTTGGGCATATGTGCTCTCCTTGTCTGTTCGTGCGCGTGTGTTGTTTGTTCGTGCGCGTGTGTCGTGTCCGTCGCTCAGCCGTCGCGGCTCACTCATCCTTCGGATCACCTGGCGCTAGCGCAACGGTTTCAGCTTCCTTAGCTCCTTTTGATCAAGCGGATGAGCTGTTACGATGTAACCATTGTCACTGACGACGATTCTAAAATGCCGGGTTTCGCCGTTGACGACCGTTCGATAAACGACTCCGCCTCCCCCATATTTGCCGATCGCCTCAGCTTCCCGCAACAGCTTGAAGATGAACTCTGGTATAGCATCGCGTGCGATCCCCCAGTCAGCAAATTCTCCTGCGTGTCTTTCCAGAATATGTGCCAGCCCAGATTCTCTTTCGACGTTCACCTTTCCCTGTTCGAGAAAGACGATCCGCCCATCTGGCATACGCTCGATGCGCACGATCGCCTCTGGGGGATGCTTCACGCCCTGGCGGCGCAACGCCGCAACCAGTTCGGCAGGCGTTTCTTTGGCGCCGCCTGCCAGCCTACCACCATCTTCCACCGTGCTACTACGCAGCGGCTCGGCTGCCGGTCGCGGCGCTGGCTCCACCACCACGCGTACACGCACTCCCTCGGGCGTCACTACCTCCGCCGCCCCGCGCGGTGGCTTCTCGCCTTCACGCGCTGCCTCGCTCGGTCATCCACCGACCACCACGCGCGCCCCTTCACCTCCGCCCCAACACACAGAGCGGCGCAGATCCGTGCCCTTGCGCCGCTCCCTTCTGCCCCAATCTCGCGCTTGCTTGTTGCCGCGCCCTCGCACCACGCGCAGCGCGAGACCTGTGGCGTGCAGCCCTCGCCTCCGCTCAGGTGGCGCGAATCACCACAAACCCAGCCCGCCGCTCCACCCTGCCGCTCGCCAGTAGCTCGTCATCTACCTGCGCAACCAGCGGCTCCGCCACCACCAGCATCCGCGGCAGCAGCCTCGCAAAGCGCTGGTGCCTCCAACGTGTACCCGTCTGGCCGTCAGCAGCCCACCATCCTATGGTGGCGCCGCTTAACCCGCGCCAGCAGCTTGCGCCCAAAACAGCGCGTCCGTGCTGGTCGCGTGCTACCCCTTTGCGATAGGTGGCGTGTACTCGTCGAGCTTGCGACACACATCGTAGGTGTACATCAATGGGTACTTGCCTGTCACCTTCAGACGCTCAAAGATCCGCCGCCCGACGTCCTCTCTGACACGATCCCCCTCTTCCGGTTCAAATTTGGAACTCACCAGAAACGAGATCTCGTAGTTGTAGTCCTCGAAGTTCAGTCCGAGATCCGGATCGTTGTCCAGCCAGTGGTCATCATACACTTGATAAAACCCCTCGGGCGTTCGCGCCTCGTAGATCACGCCCGACTCGGTGTCGAAGCGCTCGAACTGTAAGCCAAGCAGGTTTTCCAGTTGGCGAACGAACTCGTCGAGCGGCACCTCGGCTCGGACAAAAACATTCATGTAGTTTGCCATGTCTTGCACTCCTGTTTCTGCGCTGCGACGCGCGGGGTCGCACCACTCATCGCCAACCGAGGTCGAGCCCGGTCATTGCGGGTATGTGCGTGTGAGGTCGAACCCATCGCCGATGATCCGCACGCTGTCCAGCTTGCCGCGTGTGATCCCGGCAATGCGGCGCAACGCGCGTTCTGCTTCCTCTCGCGTCAGTCCTGAATCGCGCGCATCGTAGATGATTTGACGCGCTTGGACTTTTCCTCTCAAGGAGTCGTTGATGGCATTTCTGACACTGTCGCTCGTCGTCACCTTGCCTTTTGGCGGATTAGCGCGCTTGAATTCTGTCCTCACGCCATCGACCAGGGCATCGGCCTTTCTGCCTGGCGCCGCATTGTTTTCAGGCAATTTTCCCATAACATAACCCTCGCTGTGCCAGATATTCTGCTGTTGGGCGCTCGTTGGCATAAAACTTGGCCTTTATTTCGATGATTCTGCGCTGCCAATTGTTGGCGATCCCCGCCCCCCGGCTACCTTCCTCCGCTGTGCTGCTGCGCAGCGGCGTGCGCGCCGACCTCGGCGCCGGCTCGGTCACCACGCGCACACGCACACCCTCGGGCGTCACTACCTCCGCCGCCCCGCCAGGTGGCTTCGCGCCGCCACGCACCACCTTCACCGTCCGATGCACTTACGCTGCCGCTATCGTGCCGGGATGTCTAATCTAAGAGAATAAGAACTACACTGAATTTTTAGCAATTTCTTGATTTGTTAGGCTAACATGACTCTTAATCGTCGGCATTTCTTGTTTTTATTAGGAGCAACTGCAGGTGCTGTGGCATTGGATGCTTGCGCTTCCGGACAAAATACTTCCAGTCCTACTTCTGCAACAACTGCTGCTAGCAAAGGAGCAATCCAACTACCACCTTTACCTTATGCCTATACTGCTTTAGAACCATATATAGACGCTGATACAATGCGTATCCATCATGGCAAGCATCACGCTACCTACGTCAAAAACCTGAATGCAGCACTAGACAAGTATCCACAACTAAAAAGTAGAAGTGTGGAAGATTTATTACGCAACGTTAATAGTATACCGGAAGATATTCGTATAACCGTCATTAACAACGGTGGTGGTCATGTCAACCACTCGATGTTTTGGAGGATTATGAAACAAAAGGGTGGTGGAGAACCTACAGGAGCGATCGCAAAAGCTATCAAACAAAATTTTGGTAGTTTTGCCAACTTTAAAAAACAGTTTAACGAAGCCGGTAACAAGCGTTTTGGTAGTGGTTGGGTTTGGCTTGTTCGCAACAAAGATGGCAAGCTGGAAGTGATGAGTACAGCCAATCAAGATAATCCTCTGAGCGTAGGTAAATATCCAATTATGGGCAACGACGTGTGGGAACACGCCTATTATCTTAAGTACCAAAACCGTCGTGGCGACTATTTAAATGCTTGGTGGAACGTGGTAAACTGGGATGAAATCAACAGACGCTTTGCAGAAGCTCAAAGAGCCTAGAAACTTGCTTAGCTAAGAAAAAACAAATTTTTGTCTTTTGTTCTTGTTTGTTAATTCCAATGAATTTCAATCCAGAAGGACAAAAGACAATCTTATAGTGGTTTTTGGGTAGGTATTCCCACACCACGGGGAAACTGAGCTGGCGTATTTGCAACTTTCCGCAAGTACAGACAGTGACGAATACTATGACTTAACGGAGTTGTAAACTCTTCTATCGATTCAATCACACCACCCAATTGCTTTACCGCTCCTTGCAGCTTTGCAGTTTCATTCTCAGTCCAATTGCCACGGTAAATTATTGCTAAACCACCTTGTTTGAGCAGTGGTAGGCTATACTCTGCGCACACCGCAGCTGTTCCCACAGCACGGATCAAGGCAACGTCATATTTTTGACGGTGTTCGGGTTGCTGGCCTGTTTCTTCTGCTCTACCTGTTAAAGTTTTGACATTTCTCAGTTCCAGGACGGACACTGTTTTTTGCAAAAAAGTTATTTTCTTGCGAGTGGAATCCAAAAGCGTCACTACCGAATTAGGTACGCTAATTGCTACCGGTAAACCCGGAAAACCCGCACCGGTACCGATATCGATGTATTGAACTTTGTCTGCAGTATTTCCCTGCAATTGTAAATAAGAGTCAGAGGTTGGCTTCTTCCACAAAAAAGCGATTCCCCGCAAAGAATCCCAAAGATGTTTTTCCCAAAATTCTTGAGGTTCAGTAATGCGAGTTAAGTTTAATTTTTGATTACCTTCCAGGATTAATTGATACAGTTTTTGGAATTGTGCTTGTTGCTCGGCGTTTGGTTGCCAATGGAGAGTTTCTTGCCAAATCTCTGGTATTTGAGGTAAAGAAGGTGGTGTCACAATCAAAAATTGGTCAACATGTTTTTAGAAATTACCTTCAAACTTAATAGTTAAAAACATTTTAACAAAAATCAAATTACTGCCTTGTTGAGAAGTTGCCAATCTACCACCTCTGGGACACAAACCAGCTAGGCAAGCATTTCCTTAGGAAAGTCAAAAGAGCAAATGCAGCTAGTGCGATCGCCAATTTCGGGTTGATTGTACTTCTGGTGCCACAACAGCTGCTAAAACTGTATTTGTAACTTTTTAGTCCCAAATTGTTATTGAGTTAGTATTAAGTCTCATTGCTTTGAGGGCGATCGCTTAATTCCACAGCAAACTTCCTAGCTCATGAGTCATCAAAATATCCGGCGCCAAAGCTGGCAAAATCTACTGATACTAGGCATAATTTGGCTATTGGGTGCAGTGGGCGATCGCTTCTGGTTTGCCTTAGACCACTCTGTTCCAGCCTGGGACCAAGCAGAATACTTAACAGGGACGTTAAATTATTGGCGAGCGCTGCAAAATCCCCAATGGTGGGATAGCCAATGGTGGGAAAACTTTTGGACGCTCTCGTCTAAAATACCACCTCTTGTCTACATCCTGGCAGCTTTTGTACAGAATATCTTCGGCATCGGTCCAGACCGAGCGGCATTAATTATGCTGTTGTTCAGCGCCGTTTTACTGTACTCGGTATATGGATTGGGTGCAGTATTATTTGACAACACCGTTGGTTTGTGGGCAGCAGCCTTGTGCCAAGTAATACCCGCCCTTTATAGATTGCGTCTGGATTTCCTTCTCGATTATCCTTTAGCAGCGGTTGTTACTTGCAGCTTTTTTTGCCTGAGTGTTTGGTATGTGACGTTGAAGAAAGCAGATGGCAGTAGCGATCGACAGCAGAAAAGGCCTGTAGCGTTGATTTCTCTTTTTTGGGCAGCAGCGTTTGGTTTATCTTTGGGATTGGCGTTGATGGTGAAAGAACCGGCGATACTGTTTCTACTGACGCCTTTTTCATGGGTTGGATTTGGCGCTGTTGCTCGAGGTCGTTGGGGACATTTATTGCAGCTGGCGGGTGCTTTGGTGTTGTCAGTGTTAGTATTTGGTCCCTGGTATCGAGCCAATTGGTTAATTATTCTTACTTCTAGCAAACGAGCAACCCTAGATTCTGCTATTGCTGAAGGCGATCCACCCCTCAACACGCTACAAGCTTGGACTTATTACTGGCAAGAATTACCCGCTCAAGTTTCTTGGCCGTTATTGCTCGTACCAATATCTACTCTACTGCTGTACTGGGAAAAACAAGCGCTAAAAAAGAAAAGCCAAAGTAACGCTTGTGAAAACGCAGCAACTTTTGTGTCTCCTACATGGTCGCTCAAATGGTTAGCAATTTTTTGGATAGGCGCTTATTTCCTATCATCGTTAAATCCGAACAAGGACGATCGCTACGTGTTGCCTTACTTACCCGTGCTGGCGGTGTTTTTAGCCTACGGCTTGACTCGTTTTCACAGTTGCTGGGGACGCCGGATTCGTTGGGGTACTTTTGGTTTGGCTGTGCTTTTAACGATACTTAACTTATTTCCAATCGGGGGTTTGGTAGGAGATAAAATCAGCCTTGCTTTGAGTCCCAATGCTCAGCATTTTCCCTACATGAAACAAGAGTTACCTTTGCGTCAAGTAATTGCTCAAATAGTTGCTGAAGAACCATATTTGCGTTCCACGCTAGGAGTTTTACCATCAACGCCCGAGGTTAATCAACACAATTTGAATTACTATGGCAGACTGGCAGATTTTCAAGTTTACGGACGACAAGTAGGGGTGAAAAAAAAGTTTGTCAAACAGGATGGGCGATCGCTGCGGTGGTTTTTGACCAAAACAGGTGAACAAGGTTCGGTTCCGAAAGCCCAAGCTTTAATGGTCAAAACTGTAGAGCAAGGCGGTGAGTTTCAACTTCATCAAACTTGGAGTTACCCAGGTAATACTTTAAAACTGTATCACCAATCCACGCCCTCAATAGAAGTAAAATCTATCTCTCAACAACCAGCAGCTAAAATTGCTTTGTTAAAAGTCACGCTCCCTGAAAAAACACCACCAGGAGTCCCAGTACCTGTAACTTATGAGTGGAGTGGTTCTTGGACAGAATTACAAAACGGTCTGGTGCTGTTGAGTTGGCGTCATGTAGAGAATAACAAAATTTTCTGGATACACGACCACGGTATTGGCATGGGAAATTTGTATGCAGGTGCAAAAACGCCCCAAGGTACCTTCCAAGTCACCGAAAGACTGGCAATGCTACCGCCTGCTGATATTGCTTTCGGACAATATACTTTAGAAGTGACTTATCTCGACCGCATTTCTCACCGCAGTTATGAAATTTCCGCACCACAGGTGAGTCTTGCTATCACTCCTCAAGCCAGTCCAACACCAGCACCAGAGTTAGATTTAATTACACAGCTGCGAATTCTAGCAGCAAATTTGCCCCAAGGTCCAAAGGCGTTAAAGCAATTGTTTGAAGAAGTTGCACGCATCCATCAATACGATCCTGTTCAGGATTATTTAGAACAGGCACGCTTGAGTTTAAAATATCGACGGCAGCAAGTTTTACAAAATCGTGACTGGGCTTATGCTTTAGCTTTAGCGAACGTGTTGCAAAAAAGAGTTAGCGGCGCGATCGCTGCTTTGGAACAAGTCACTCAGTTAGATTCCGAAAATCCCTATGCTTGGGCATATTTGGCATTTGTCCAACTATACAATTGGCAACCGCAAGCAGCAGAAAAGTCTTTGCAACACAGTTTGGCCAAAAATCCCCAATCCTGGGAAATTCATGCATTGCACGCAGTCACCCTTGTTGCGCAAGGAAAGATTGTTCCAGCATGGCAAATTTATCAAAGATTGAGAACTGGGAACTAGGAAGAAAAAAAGAGCTAGTCGTACGCAATTTCCGCTTGCGCAGACACATTTTCCCCACTGTCAACGACTATGTCATATAGTTAATATCCTGTACTTTCGTGGGAAACTCAATAGTGTCATAAGTAAAAATACTATGAGGCTCTTCACCTTCGTGCAAAATTGCTAGAAGTGTTACCAAACAGCATGATGTCTCCCAAGCGAATCTTATTTATCAGTAATGGACACGGAGAGGACAATCACACCTCTCATGTTATTCAAACTTTACGTCAATTGTGTCCTGCGATTGATATGGCAGCAATGCCAATTGTAGGAGAAGGGAAAGCTTATCGCAGCTTGAACGTTCCTATTATCGGACCGACGCAAATAATGCCATCTGGTGGATTTTTCTACATGAAGCGGTTTTATTTACTCAAAGACTTTCAATCGGGATTACTGGGACTGACATGGCGACAGTTGCAAGCAGTATTAAAATATGCTCCCAGCTGCGATTTGGTTATGGCTACGGGAGATGTTGTTTCCCAGACTTTTGCTTACTTAACCAAGCGTCCCTTTATTTCATTTATCTCCTGTCTTTCTTCCCTGTATGAAGGACGATTGCGTCTCAATCCGCTTTTGTGGCACAATCTCAACTCTCCTCGATGTCTGGCAGTTATCACCAGAGATCCCTATACCGCTTCTGACTTGAAAAAACAAGGTTTAACCAAAGCTCAATTTGGCGGAATTCCAGCTTTGGATCGCCTTGTTCCTACTGGCAAAAATTTGCATCTTAAACCAGGCGTTCCCGCGATCGCCCTTCTACCAGGATCCCGCATTCCAGAAGCAGTGCGCAATTTCTGTTTGCAGTTGCAACTGGTCTTAGAAATTGCCAAGATCGCCCCGCAACCAGGAGTACAATTTCGCGCCGCCTTGGTACCAGAGGTGATGCAGCAACTCGACGAAATTGCTCAAGCTCAGGGTTGGCAGCACCATCAAGGTATACTTACTCACTTGCCTTCCCTTGTAGAGGTGAGATGTTACTCAGATGCATTTAGCGATATTCTCTGTAATTCTACCCTTGTTATTGGTATGGCAGGATTGGCAGTGGATCTTGCAGTCGCCATCGGTAAACCCGCAATCCAAATTCCCGGAGAAGGACCTCAATTTACCTATCGATTTGCAGAAGCCCAAACACGGTTGCTAGGTATTTCTGCCCAAACCATCGGCACTAAGCCCGCAACTGCTGAGATTCTCAAACAAGCAGCTCGACGAGTTGTCGAAACTTTACAAGATACTGAATACCTTGCTAAATGCCAAGAAAACGGCCGGGAACGGTTTGGTCCTCCTGGCGCCTCCGAGAGAATCGCCCGCCTTTTGCTCGCCCATCTCCAGGAATTATAGTCAAAATTACTACTTATTTACCTATTTCTTGTCAAGAAGGAGAAAATGAAAGTCCGCTCTAGCTATTGGCAATTGCTACCTTATCTGTGGCCCCAATGGCCGCTGTTTGTTCGGGGATTTACGTGTATTTTTGGTTATGTATTGTTTACTTTATTACTTCCATATTTGGCAGGTGAGGTTGCTTTTTTTATTGGCCAGGGAAATGTTAACCAAATTGCCTACTGGCTCGGACTAGCGACGGTGGTATTTTTGATTCGGGGACTTTTTCAATACGGTCAAAATATCTTCATGACCGGTGCTGCTCTGGAGATGGCTTTAAACTTGCGCAAGCGAGTTTACGCCCACTTGCACAAACTGGGATTAGATTATTTTGAAACCACGCAGACGGGCGATCTTACCTATCGCTTGACTGAAGATATCGATCGAGTAGGGGAAATTATTGATAAATTATCCCATCAATTTCTTTCTAATATTTTGCAACTCATTGCTATTCCCGCCTACATGCTTTACCTGAACTGGCCGCTGACGCTTGCAGGTTTAATATTAGCTCCCTTGATGGCTTGGTTGATCGGGCAATTCGGTCAAAGATTGCTCGTGCTGTCTCGCCAAAGCCAAAACCAAGTCTCTAATTTGTCTGCACTGCTAACGGAAGTATTTAGCGGTATTCGTGTTGTGCAAGCGTTTGCAGCTCAAGAGTACGAACTGAAGCGATTCAATCAAGAAGCAGAACGCAATCGTCAGGCTAAATATCGCGCCCAACAGCTCAAAGCCATTCAGTTTCCCGTTGTCGGTTTTTTGGAAGCAGTTAGTATTATGCTGCTATTTTTATTGGGAGGATGGCAAATTTCTCAAAATAATCTCACAGGTCAAGAATTTGTCAGTTTCTTAGCTGCTGTAGCTTTATTGATTCAGCCAATTGACCTGACAATTAGCAATTACAACGAGTTTAAACAAACCGAAGCCTCAGTTGAACGCATCTTTGAGTTAATGGCTGAAAAACCCAGTCTTTACGAAAAACCCCATGCCAAAGAACTGCCGCGAGTCAAAGGCAAGGTAGAATACTATCATGTGAGTTTTGCCTACCATCCCGGTCAACCAGTTCTTCAGGATCTGTGCTTGCAGGCTTCTCCTGGGGATGTTATTGCCTTGGTTGGTGCTTCTGGAGCAGGTAAATCTACTTTAATTAGCCTTTTACCCCGTTTTTACGATCCTCAAGCAGGCAAAATTTTAATTGATGATATCGATATTCGTGATGTCACGATAACTAGTCTGCGCCGTCAAATTGGCATTGTTCCTCAAGATGTGACCTTGTTTTCGGGAACGATCGCCGAAAATATCGCTTACGGTCAGGAAAAACTAAATTTAGAAGCAATTACACAAGCAGCTAAAATTGCCAACGCCCACTCCTTTATTACTCAGTTTCCCCAAGGTTACCACACCTGGCTAGGCGAGCGGGGAGTTAACTTATCCGGAGGACAACGCCAAAGATTAGCGATCGCCAGAGCAATTGTCAACGATCCTCGCATTCTCATTTTAGACGAAGCTACCTCTGCTTTGGATTCAGAATCAGAAGCATTAGTGCAAGAAGCTCTAGAGCGAGTAATGCAAAATCGTACCGTTTTTATTGTTGCCCACCGCCTCAGCAGCGTCCGTCGCGCTAACTGCATTCTCGTACTAGAACAAGGACAGGTGGTAGAAGCTGGTACCCATGACTTTCTTCTGTCTCAAGGAGGACGCTACGCACGTTTTTACGCCCAGCAGTTTTACTCAACAAACCAATAGCTCCGTCTTTTGTTTCATTCTTTTTTATTCATTGTGTAGAAATTCAAACATTTGCTGGGGCACTAACTTCAATTGTCCCCCTTGAAAGCGATTTTTATCTACCCACAGTGCAGTTTTTTGTCGTTCTCCTTCCGCAAATACGATCTTTTCTACTTGATAAAATCTGCGGTCAGCAAAATCGCACCTATAAAGTTGAATAATTTCGTGACCGGGCTCGCCATTATAAACAAATATATTCTCTAAACAGCCCAAATAATGAATATTAGTTAATTGTGCTTGAATTTCTTCTTGAAATTCCCGCTGCAGAGCTTCTAAGCTAGTTTCACCAAAGTTTATACCACCACCCAAAGCACGGTAAAAAGTTTCCTGTTTGCATCGATCGTAGCCTTGGGAAAGGAAAAGGCGATCGCCATGTTGGATCAGTCCCAAGGCTAAAACGCGAATTTCCCCGAGTTTACCCATTTTTGCT
Organism: cyanobacterium PCC 7702; assembly: GCA_000332255.1. Classification (GTDB taxonomy): domain Bacteria; phylum Cyanobacteriota; class Cyanobacteriia; order Cyanobacteriales; family Nostocaceae; genus Chlorogloeopsis. Next base: position 3,393,175 of record KB235926.1, read on the forward strand.
AGTTATCATAGATAAACGAAGAACGGCTTTCACTTTCTTCTACGGGCCAGTCTGGATTTTCACCACCGATGTAAACTTCATCAATGGTGACGTATTCCACGCCCAATTGCTGAAGAGCGTTAATGAGAATATCTAAGGCGATCGCATCAGAAGTTCCCAAGTCAAACCAGCAACGAGCCCATTCTCCTTGGTATTCAAAATCACCTTTATTGTGCATCAGTGCTAATAAGCTTTTATCGTATGCATCGGCATCATAGTCCATGTAACTAATTTCTAGTCCTGTTTCTTGTACCTGGAGATTTTCAGCGTTAAATGCACCCAATTTCCCCAAGTAAAACCAGGAATCGAAAAGCTCCTCTACATATTCTTTTTCCCGTGCGGAAGGTACAGTGCTGAATTTTAGCCAAATCCACAAATCAAAAGGGTTGAATTCGCGAAACTGTATTTTCATTCCCTTGAGTTCTCTCAAGTCAGATTACTCAAATTAATTGTAGAAGAGCAAACCCTAGCCATGCACGCTCCCAAAGCAAAAAACAAGCAGATATTCTTACCCTGGAGTTTTAGCAATATCTCTCAGAGTCAAGCGGCGCTCGCGTTGAATTTGTTTGACTAAACTGGCTGGTAGTTGAGTTTGTTTGGCCAGGGCTTTATCAAAATTAATTATTGCCTCCTGCATCATTTTTTGATTGTTGTCTTTTTTTGCTATTCCCCGTTGAATTTGGGCTTTGAGATAGTACAGTTCTGGATTGTCTGGCGTTAGTTTTAAAGCTCGGTCTGCATACTCCAGGGCGCGATCGTACTGCTTTAAATCTCGGTAAGCTAAAGCAATACCCCGGTCTACCAAATACCGAGGACCGGCATTTTTTTCTAAGCGCTCGATCGCCTCCTGGGGATTAGCAAAAGGTAAATTTACAGCCAGCATTAAATCCATGTAGCCTTTGAGCAAATTTAATTCCGGATCGTTAGCAGAAACTGCTTCTGCTTTGTCTAAATGTTGATAAACTTCTCGCAGTCGACTAAGAGCTTGGGGAGCAGCATTCACTGTACCTTCGCGCTGTAAAATGCTAGCTCCTTCTAAGAAATGACCAACCGCTACGTAAAGATTACCGCGCAAGGGATCGGTGGGAATCAGTTTTTGGGCTGCTTCCAAGGTCTTCTTGCTGTAGCTGTCTAAGGAGGCCCAATCTTTATTGGTGTATGCAAGCGAGGCCTTCATGGCGTAGGCTAAAGGTTCATTTGGCTCTTTTATCAAAGCCTGTTGTAGAAAATTCTCTGCTGCTTTGTAGTCTCCCTTTTGGAAAATAGCTTTAAAGGCTGCTTCAGTATTGTCTCCAATTGGACGTGGTTCCTTAGTACGAAAAGGATCGGCCGCAATAGATGCATTCACCCAAATATTTAGTATCAAAGTTGCTGCCATAGATAATTTAGCAAGCTTGGCCAATCCAGGAAATACTGTGGCTTGCACAGACAGAAACCTTTTTGTCATTGTTACATTCCCTTCAGAAGGATGGCTGTAGAAATTGTTTTCCGCGTTACGTGAACTACCCACACTCACTGCTTGCAGTAAGTGCGAGCTTCTGATTTCACAGGGGATTGCGTCAGGCTAGGCTTACATCTAAGTCCCGGACTCACGTCCCCTCCATCAGCAGCAGTCCTGGTTCCCAAGACCGATAGCATTCTGATTCCCTATCTTTATCGTGGTAAGTGCCACAATAGCGAAATTCCTCAATCCTAGGTTAATGCCTGCAATTTTTCCATCGCTGCTAGCAACTGGATTATCCCCCTGCAATCCAGAGAGAGTCATGCTGGCGGTTACAGTGCGAATTATTTCCTGAATCGGTCGATGTATTTTGGCTTTGACAATGCCGACATGACCTGGAAACTTGAGGACGCCATCAATGACTTTGACTGACTGAGGGTATTGATTAAATCTAGGGTATTTAGCCCTGCCTGCAAAGAAGTTTTTATAAGCTGTTACCGGGTTTTGTGTTGTAGCTTGCAAAACCTGGGAGTAATGTTCAGATAACCACTTTAGTAGGAATTTGTTCAATGCAACTACAGTCAAGCCTTTTCCCGTTGTTTTGTAGGCTTCAATACACAGATGGAGTGCGTAATTCCACCACCAACAAGAACAGTCAAAGTGCTGAACTAGGTTCTTTTTTTGTTCAACTGTTGGATCTAGTCTGACTTTGACTGCTTGATCGTGTCGCATTGCTTTTACCTACTTTTAGTATATACACTTTCTAATTGAGGTTGATAAATTTGACCGGGGTTACTGGATAAATTTGCTTGGGAAACTCTATGTATCTGACGCCTCCCTTACAGGTAAGATGTGGGAATACTTATAGCTTCCCCAACCTCCTCAAAAGTTAAAATACAAAAAGCGAGCTGTAATGCCACTGTTTTAGGCAAATCTTTATACAATTTGACTGCAGTAATTTTTACAGGTTCCCATTACTGTTGTAGCTATTATTTGTTTTAACTTTCCTTGGTGGGCAGTAATGTAATTCTAGCTGCTATATAAGGAAGATGGGAGCACGTAATATGCTAAAGATTTTTCCAAGCAGCTAGTTGCTCGCGGTGTACTTAATAAGTAAGTTGCTGACTTTTTGGTATTTTTAACAAATGCTTTATCTCAGAAATCTCATATATCACCCCACTGCTTCCTCGACATCGATCCTCAATTGTATTAATTTAGACTTAGCACCCCAACAGTTGGGGTTGATTATCGGACCGAGTGGTTCTGGGAAAAGCACTTTACTGGAAATTTTGTCAGGATTAGCCGAACCCACTTCTGGAGCTGTTTTTTGGCGAGAAGAAAAACTAAGCGCCGAACAGCTGCAACAGCTAGCAGGATTGGTTTTTCAGTTTCCCGAACGCCATTTTTGCGGTGGTTCGATTTTAGAAGAATTGCGCTTGGGCCATCCAGAGTTGGGAAGCGAACAAGTCAGACAGGCTTTGCAAGAAGTGGGTCTGGAACATTTATCGTGGAGTGCGTCGCCTCATGCTTTGAGTGGAGGTCAGCAACGACGTTTAGCTTTGGCTGTGCAGTTGATTCGCCAGCCAAATTTATTGCTTTTGGATGAACCGACAGCTGGGTTGGATTGGTCGATGCGGCGACAGCTGGTCAGTTTGTTGGCAAAACTGAAAAAGGATCGGACTTTGTTAGTGGTAACTCACGATGCGGGAGATTTACTGGCGATCGCTGACTGTTGCTGGAGTCTCAATCACGGTAAATTAGAGGCTATCGATCCGTACACCCTGGAAAGCACGGTTCAACAACCCCTACCCGCCGCATGAAACCTTCCTTGTCCCCCAAAAACGACACAACGACTATTGACTGATTTCACAAAATTGCCTAGCGTGCAATACTACTTCTCCATGGTCTGGTATCCAGGCCACCCACTTATCATCTGAAAGCGAACACAACAACAGTGCTTCCTCAAAGCTGTAGGGACTGGGAAGTTCTAATAGCTTTACCCAATTTCCAGGCTCGAAACTGGGCTTTTGTGTTTGCACAATTGTGCTTTCCCTTGACCAGGATACAGCACGATTTACTTTGTTGAAATCTAGTTTCATAGTTTTATGTTCTTCCCCTTATGGGTTAATCCAAAAATAATTCTGTAACTAAGACTACAAAATAAGCGATTCTTTAGAAAAGTAATTGTTTTATAACTTTACGTTTGTTGGTGGTTAGTGTTTGGTTATGTTGCAAGCTAAAAAAGATGGGCAGCAGCGCTGTAAACTAACCACTAGATCGGATTTTGAGAATGAAAAGATGGTAACTGCAAAGCCTTCGCTACGCGAGCAACAGCATCCCCTGATCCGGCAACTAGCTGATAGCATTGAGGCAGCCTGGTATCGGTACCTAGAACTTTCACCCTACAATTTGCCAGGGGAGCTGGGATATGTGGAAGGTAGGCTAGAAGGTCAGAAACTAACGATTGAAAATCGCTGCTATCAAACACCCCAGTTCCGAAAATTGCATTTAGAACTGGCTAAAGTGGGAAATACGCTAGATATTTTGCACTGCGTTATGTTTCCCCGTTGGGAATACGATTTGCCAATGTTTGGTTGTGATTTAGTAGGGGGTAGAGGTCAAATTAGTGCAGCGATCGCTGACCTTTCACCTGTGAGCGCCGATGGTAGTTTACCACCATCCTACAGTGCCGCACTCTTGAAACTGCCAGCACTCACCTTTTCGCAAGTGCGAGCATTACCGGAATGGGGACATATCTTTTCTGAGTTTTGCATTTTTATCCGTCCAGCTTCAGCTGCAGAAGAAGCACTTTTTCTCCAACGCGTGCAAGCATTTTTAGAAATTCACTGTCAAAATGCGATCGCCTCTCGGCCTGTTTCACCCGAGCAGGTAACGCAAATTATTGCCGGACAACGTAATTATTGCATCAATCAGCAGCAAAATGATAAAACCCGCCGTGTTTTAGAAAAAGCTTTTGGACCAAAGTGGGCAGAAAATTATATGACTACTGTCTTATTTGATCTACCAAATTAAACACCAGCTTTCTTTGGTACTCAGTAGTGTATATTACCCGCCAATTAAATTATGTTCGCTACCTGAAGATTTCATGGCCAAATTTCATTCTTGATGCTTGTTTTTGAGAAAAACAAATATTTATCATCTGTAGACCCTGTTACGTTTCACAAAAACTTATTAATGTAGAATTCATCTAACAAAGAAGGCATCTGCTTTTTGGTATGAAATACTCTTGCACTTAGGTTTGTTACTTAGCAAACAAGAAATTTGCCATGAAAATCTTAAATTTGAGATAGAAATTCATTGCTAGAGCATGAAATTTTGCACTTGTATATAAATGGCAATATTTAATATTAGTGGAAAAAAAACGCCATAGTAACAAACCGTGGCGTTGAATATTATTCACATAAATGATTAACAGTAACAATTGCTATGAAATATATCCCTGACGTTTGGCTGTTAAAACTTTTTTTCATTTTTTTCCATACGTAGGTTGCTTTCTACTTTTCTTAGCAAACTTCAGACCAAAAAACACCATGTCAAGGGTAACAGAACAGACAAGGTTAAGCGAACAACCCCAGGTTTTGTGGGCGATCGCTATAGCTGTACCGGTAACGGTAGCTGCTGGAGTGCTAACAATGGCCAAACTCGAGCAACTTCAAAAACTTAACGAACCGGTAGTCAGCAAACCTATTGTCAACAGCATCCACGCCATAGGACGTTTGGAACCACAAGGAGAAGTAATTAGACTTTCTGCTCCTGCAGGAGTGCAAGGAGGAACACGAGTCGAACAACTTTTTGTCAAAGAGGGAGAACGCGTCAAAAAGGGCCAAATAATCGCTATCCTGGACAATTTCCAGAACAACAAAGCAGCAGTAGAACAAGCAAGAGCAAATTTATTAGAAGCACGCGCCAATTGGACGCAAGTTAAAGCTGGAATTCCAAGAGATATCCAAGCTCAAAAAGCAGTTATTGCTCGCTTGCAAGCGCAGTTACGCGGCGAAAGTGTTGCTCAGCAAGCAACGATTAATCGTATAGAAGCTCAATTGCGAGGACAGCAAGATATTTTCAGGGCCTCAATTGCTCGCATCCAAGCTGAACAACGCAACGCCCTAGTTGATGCTCGACGCTACGATTTTTTATACAAAGAAGGCGCCATTTCTCAACAAGAACGGGATCGAAGGCGTTTGAGCGCGATCGCCATTACTCAGCAACTAGCTGAAAGTCAAGCCAATCGCAGACAAACTATCGCCACTTTACAACAGCAAATTGCAGAAGCTAAAGTTACCCGAGACAAAACCATAGCCATTTTGCAACAACAAATTGACGAAGAAAAAGCGAAATTGCAAAGACTTTTGGAAGTTAACCCTGCTAGTATCCAACTAGCACAAGCTCAAGTTGTAAATGCGATCGCCAATTTGAAAAAAGCAGAAGCACAGCTAGAACTAAGCTATGTGAAAGCACCCATTAACGGAGAAATTTTAAAAATTCATACCAAGTCTGGAGAAAATATTTCTGTTAACGGTATTGCTGAGATTGGACGTACCGATCGCATGATGGTCGTCGCGGAAGTTTCTGAAGACAGTATTGCAAAAGTACGTCTCGGTCAAGAAGCTACAGTCGTTAGCGATAATGGCGCCTTTAGTGGAGAATTACAAGGAACCGTGGCCGAAATTGGCAGAAAAATTGGCAAGAAAGACGTACTTAACACAGATCCCGCCGCCGATGTTGACGCCAGAGTAGTAGAAGTAAAAATTGCCCTTTCTCCAGCAGATAGCGCCAAAGTAGCAGGACTAACTTACGCCAAAGTAATTGTGGGTATCAAAATCTAAATTCTGAATTTTGGGAGTAAAAACAATGTTTGGCGGCAAAATACCTTTAGCATGGTTACAAATTAAATGGGAAAAAACACGTTTAGCTGTAGCTTTAGCAGGAATTGCTTTTGCTGATATTCTCATGTTTATGCAACTCGGCTTCCGAGATTCTTTATATTACAGTAATGTCAGATTTCATAACAGCTTGCAGGGTGATATAGTTCTCATCAGTCCTCAATCTAGTGCTCTTTTATCACTAAAACCTTTTTCTCAACGGCGATTGTATCGAGCTTTAGACTTACCAGCAGTGCAATCAGTACATCCTATATATTTGGACTACACTAGTTGGAAAAATCCTGTGACAGGCATACCTCGTAACTTGCTTGTAGTCGGCATTAATCCCGTGCACAAAAATATTTTAAAAATACCTGGCCTGCAAGAAAATTTAGACAAAATAAAGATGCCCGACGTAGTGTTATTTGACCAATCTTCTCGCCAGGAATACGGTCCCATCGCCACCGAATTTCTACAAGGCAAAAACGTGACTGCTGAAGTACAAAGAAGATTAATTAAAGTAGGAGGATTGTTCACTTTAGGCGCATCTTTTGGTGCAGATGGTAATTTAATTACTAGTGATATCAATTTTTTACGCATCTTTCCCAATCGACAACAAGGATTAATTAATATTGGATTGATTAAAATCAAACCACGAGCTGATGTTGAGACGGTTGTGAAGGATCTGCGAAATTATTTACCGCTAGATGTCAAAGTTTTAACTAAGCAAGAATTTATAGACAAGGAAAGGCATTTCTGGGCAAGTGGTACGGCAATTGGCTTTATTTTTACTTTGGGTACAATCATGGGTTTTATTGTCGGGACCGTGATTGTTTATCAAATTCTTTACACCGAAGTAGCAGATCATCTCGTTGAGTACGCAACTCTCAAAGCTATTGGTTATCCACACAAATACTTTTTAATTGTTATTTTTCAAGAAGCTTTAATTTTAGCAGTTTTGGGATATTTACCAGGATTTGCTTTTGCTTTATTTTTATATCAAAAGGCTAGAGAAGCAACTTTGTTGCCAGTTTTTATGAGTTTTGAGCGAGCCATCCAAGTGTTAATATTAACTATTTTTATGTGTTTTATTTCTGGTGCGATCGCTATCAGAAAATTGCGAGCAGCCGAGCCAGCAGATATTTTTAAATAAGGGCAGTAAATAATATCTATGAAAACCGAACCCGTGATTTCTATTAAACATCTCAATCACTACTACGGCAAAGGTGCGTTGAGAAGACAAATTTTATTTGATATCAACCTAGAAATTTATTCAGGAGAAATTGTCATCATGACCGGACCATCTGGGTCAGGTAAAACAACTTTACTGAGTTTGATTGGCGGTTTGCGGTCTGTACAAGAGGGAAGTTTAAAGTTTCTGGGTCAAGAATTGTACAGAGCAAGTCAAGCAAAATTAGTCAGCTTACGGCGTAATATTGGTTATATTTTTCAAGCTCATAACTTATTGGAGTTTTTAACTGCTAGACAAAATGTACAAATGGCGGTGGAACTGAATAGGTATATATCTCAGCGAGAAGCTATAGCACGAGCAGAAAAAATGCTCAGGTCAGTGGGTTTGGGACAACGAGTTAATTACTATCCTGATAGTCTTTCTGGCGGACAAAAACAAAGGATAGCGATCGCTCGCGCTTTAGTAAACAATCCTCCTCTAGTTTTGGCAGATGAACCCACAGCAGCTTTGGACAAACAATCAGGACGTGACGTAGTGGAATTAATGCAACATCTTGCGAAGGAAAAGGGAACTTCAATTTTGTTAGTAACTCACGACAATCGCATTTTAGATATTGCCGATCGCATTGTAGAAATGGAAGATGGAGTTTTAGTTCGTCATTCTTAAATTTTGCTTGCAACTAATTCGTAACCATTTTCCAAATTGCTATTTTAAAGAATTTGGTTGGCGACTGGTGCGAAAAGTGACGTTTACGCCTTCATTTGACTGTTCTAGTACCAGTAAAGGAGTTGGTTTGGCTTTTTGATCCCAATGCATGTATGCAACGCGACCCTGAATTGTCGGTTGCCAATTGTCGTCTTCTTCTGCGGGACTGAGATAAGTTTCGATACAGTCTATTAACTGGCTAATTGTCGCAGAAGTTGGTTGTGTTGGTAACTTCATCAATCGAATTTGCACGCGAAACAACACTCGCTTAACGATATTTGGCGGACTACCGGTTTCGTATTCGACATCAAATATTTCATCCACCTGTCGTCCTGTATTGCTAGCAATGCCTACTATACCTTGCTGCGCTTGATTGGGGCGCAGTGCTTGGGAAATTTTATCTTTTATTTTTATTTTTATTTGATTAATAATAGCAAAATGGAATATTTCTTCTGACATGCGCATGCGCAGATAATCAAGATTGAATTCCCGTGAGTTGATTAAATCGGGATTGGTCTCCATTTTGCGAATAGTTTCTAAGGCGAGTTTGAACTTTTTCTCCATTTCTCGCATGCGGAATTGTTCAAACTTGATTTTTTTCTTGAGTTTATTAATCTGAATGTTGCTAAAGATAATCAAAGCAATGACAACCAACGCCAAACCTACGCTGGTTGTTACCCATATTGTTGGTAATTGCGTTTCACTGGCGGGAATTTGCTGAGAAACTTTTTTAGCCTTAACAGCAGTAGATTGGGCAACAAATATAGAAGTTGACATGGTAAGTACATAAGAATACTTGACTCTCGATTCTTAGGATGCCCAAATTTTCGATATCTCTTTGCTTGACTAGTGCTATTTTTGACTATCAAAATCTTCCATCCACTGCAGTAATTCTCTGCCAAGACAAGAAGCTACTCCTTAATATTCCTTCCAGAAATTTGACTCTGGTAGAAAGACAAGGAGTAGCTGTTGCGATCGCTTGGAGTACCGGTAAATTGTTGTACTCAGCAAAAGAACCTAAGCATTAGCCGGTTCCACCCGAGCGTAAAAAATACCGCGAACTTTGACATCTTTCGGTTCATCAGCACCTAGATCTGTATCCGAAGGCTGTTCGCTTTCAAATGTACCTGCAATTTCACCAGTAGCGCTATCTACCTTGGCTACAGATAAAGATATCTTACCGTTGAGAACCTCAGCGCGCTTAACGTTGGCGCGCAGGAGTTCTTCATCATCCGATTGAGCGGGAAGAGCAACAGCAGCATCATAACCGCTGGCGACACCGCGACCTTTGGGGTCGAGGAAGGTAGCACCGCGATAGGAAGGAACTCGGAAAGTACCTTCAAAATCTGTTGAGGTATTAATGCTGGTCATGCTAGGTTGGGACTGAGCGACCAAACCTTTGATAGTAAACAAAAAAGGTACCGTTTCCCCGCCTGGTAATTTGACGGTAATAGGTTGGAAGTCAAAACCCTCTTTTTCTTCAAAGGTGAGGCTACCATCTGGGTTCACCTTTAAATCGCCTTGGATTTGATCCAGGGAGTAGGTTTGACGAGTTAATAATTTGCCAGCAATATATTGCGGTTTTTGTCGTTTATTGGTAGCTTCTCCTTTCACAAAGAATTGGGTTGGTTCTAAACAAAGTTCTTTTATGACGTAGGATTTTTCTGGATCGATAGGAATAGAACCGCGACTTGTTTCTGTTAGCTGGGGACACTTATTAGCCAAACCCGTACCTTTGATTTGGTCGTATGTTAGTACATCTGTACTGCTAACTGCCGGACCTTCTCCACAAGCAGTTAGTAACCCCAAGCACAAAGCCAAGAGTGCAACAATTACAGCGCGAAACCTCATGGTTAACCTCAATGTCAAAAAAAATTAATTATTTAAGTCGTTTTGTGTGACGTATGTGTCGCCACCACCTACAGCCCATGTTTTTATGGGGAGATCATCAGCCAGATCATACGATTTTTTTTAACTCAAAATCAAAGCGCTCTAATATTTGTCAAAAATGGTGGGATCGCCCAAGGGTGGTTCGAGGTGAAATGCAGTTGATTTTTTGCCGCTTATTTTTAATTTTCCGTTTTAGGGGCAGCAATTAATTGTGAATTTTTTTAGACAACAACAAATAAAGCGATCGCTTTTGGGAAATCGGTGTTTACGGAAATGAACTGGTTTGTTTTGGTTCTGCTGGTTGTGGATTATGCCCTAGTTTTGGTTCTGTAGCAGTAATTAACCGTTTAATATTGCTAGTGTGCCGCCAAATCACATACAATCCGCCTGCAATGCCAAACAAAATGTAGGCGAGTGGTTGGTGCAGGAGTATCATCAACATCGGCACAGCGATCGCACCAGCAATTGAACTTAAAGAGACAATGCGCGAACTAGCAACAACAATGGCAAATACTGCTGCAGTTAGCAATGCCAGCAGCCAATTCATGGCTAATAAAACGCCCAGGCTAGTTGCAACTGATTTTCCGCCAGTAAACCCTAAAAAAATAGATTTACTGTGTCCCAGTATTGCTGCTAATCCTGCTAAAGTTATCATCCAAGGTTGCCAGATTGTGGCGTCGACTGCAGCGGGAATGAGATTTTGACTTTGGGCAAAATGGAATAACCAGTAAACAAAAAATATTGCTAAAACTCCTTTGAGGCAATCTATAGTAAGAACGAACGCTCCCGGACCTTTACCCAGGGTTCTTAACACATTTGTTGCTCCGGTGGAACCAGAACCAAATTCGCGAATGTCGATACCTTTCAATAGTTTTCCGACCGTATAGCCAGTGGGAATCGAACCTAGCAGATAGGCGGAAACTAAAGTAATCCCGCACAAGGTTAACCAAATAGCCATATTTTTGATTTAAAAATCATCTTCATAGTTTCTCATCGTTCTTGGGTCAGGGACGAATGCTAACCACAAGGGGAACTGTAGCAGTGCTAAACTAACTTGCTCTTCGGAATCATCAATAACGATCAAAGGCAGCAATTTTGATTTTTGCAAACGATCGGCTCTTTGGGCTACTGCTTCTGGTGTTTCGAATAATGTCACACCGCGATCGGGACCAAAATCTTGACGACCAATTCCCAAGCAATCCTGCAGACCGCGACGCCACTCACCCAAACGTTCCGGTGTGTTAGCTAATACTAAAGTACGGAGGCGATCGCCATACAATTGGTACAAAATTGAAATAATTGCCGAACTTATCAGTATGTTTTGCAACCTGCTACCTGTGGTTCGCAAGGCACCCCGTCCTCCTTGCTTGAAAAACCAGTCAGAAACTCGTTCGGCGTGAATTGGTTCAAAGGTACGGCGCAACTGCCAAGGTGGACCGTAGTAATCTGGTTTGTGGCGATACTGATCGAGCAGGCGGCGAATTTGTTTTGTAGTGTCTTGAAATTGCTGTTGGGCAAATTGTGGAGTTCCGATTTCAGCTTCTGCTGACTTTACTGGTGCAAGATCTGGTTTTTCTGGCTCTGGCTTGGTCTTGGGTACAAGTTGCAGCGCTTCTGCGGCTGTTACCAAATCTTGTAAGCTACCTGTCAGATAATCTTTAAAACCCTGAATTCGAATGGCTAAATCTTGAGAAACACCTGCAAAGGTAGTTCGCATTTCCTGACGAATACGCTCTTGACGTCTTTCTAACTGTTCTACAGAAAGTTGCAATGTTTGTTTGCGCTGTTCTAGTTCAGAAAGTGCTTCTTGCACTAATTTTCCCATCGCTACCTGCGTCTGCAGCATTTGTGCTTGCAAATTTTGATAAGTTGATTGCAGCTTGGCAATTTCTTGTTTGAGAGCTTCTCGTTGTTGTTGCAGTTCGGTGAGGTGTTGTGTTGCTTCTGTTTGATTTTCTTGCGGGTATTGTTGCGAGTTGGGCGTTGGTGTTGCCTGTTCTAACTTTGTAGCTATTTCGTCCCCAGACAACTGTTGTACAGATGCATTGCTAGAACTTGTTGCTCCTTTTGTATTTGAGGGCGAATCAGCACTAGCGTTGTCTTGTGCAGCAGTAAAGTTGTCTAACTCCTCGTTTGTAGGGCTTTGTTCTTCTTTTTGCACCAAGGACTCTTCTTCGGGTTGTGGGGCTTGATATTCCTCTGGATTCATAAACGATAGTATAATTCCTACGACACAATTAAATGACTTTTAGCAATATGCGATTGCCAAGCTAGCTGTAAAAGCCTCGAGTCCTAAGTTGGCAAAAATATATGGCAATAGAAATATTACGATTCATTCCTTGCCGGTGGAACGATACAGATGGATAGATGCAACGGCTACTTTCGTAATCGTCACATTGCTATGATAAACGATTACTACCGTTGAACAATAGCAAAGTCAGTCTTTGTAGAAGCATTGGATTTACTGGCTCTAACGTTTTGGAAGCTAGTAAATCTGGGGAAGCTTGAAAGTGTTTTGGCTTGTTCTTCTTGGTCACAGATACAAATAAGCCGCGACTTCAGGTACTTCTGAGCCAACCAGGATGAATGGTACAATCAAATTATCGTACAGGCGTACTAGCAAACAGACCAGTTAGCTGCCAAAACCGAACACCAGGAAAATCACAAAAGCCAGGGTGTTGGAAGTCTGTGTCGGAGTTGTTAAATTTGGTAAAAGCAGGATCTGGCGTTAGCTGGTTGCTAGTCTCAAACCTGAAAAGGTATTGAAATCCATGTCTTACGAACCGCTGCACCATAAGTATCGTCCAAAAAGTTTTGCTGAATTGGTGGGACAAGAAGCGATCGCTACGACCCTAACGAACGCTATTCGTGCAGCAAAGATAGCACCAGCTTACTTGTTTACCGGTCCTAGAGGTACGGGAAAAACCTCTAGTGCGCGTATTTTCGCTAAATCACTCAATTGTCTCCAAAGCGATAAACCAACTGCTCAACCCTGCGGGGTGTGTGATGTTTGTCAAGGAATTGCAAAGGGCTACTGTTTAGACGTAATTGAAATCGATGCAGCTAGCAATACGGGCGTAGACAATATCCGCGAGATAATTGAAAAAGCCCAATTTACACCAGTGCAGTGTCGCTACAAAGTGTATGTGGTCGATGAATGTCACATGCTCAGTACAGCTGCATTTAATGCTTTACTGAAAACCCTAGAAGAACCGCCAAAACACGTTGTCTTTGTTTTGGCCACAACCGACCCGCACAGAGTCTTACCAACAATTATTTCCCGCTGTCAGCGGTTTGATTTCCGCAGAATACCGTTGGAAGTAATGGTCAAGCATTTGAGTGAAATTGCTGCTCAAGAAAACATCAACATTACACGGGAGGCCATTACCTTAGTAGCGCAATTAGCTCAGGGTGGACTGCGAGATGCGGAAAGCTTGCTGGAGCAGTTAAGCTTATTGTCAAAAAAGGTGACACCCGCACAAGTTTGGGACTTAGTAGGTTTGGTGAGCGAAGGCGACTTGCTGGCGTTGTTGAGCGCCATTGTTTCTAACGACGCCGCAGCAGTGATTGATTATACTCGTAAAATTCTAGAGCGCGGGCGAGAACCTGTAGTTGTTCTGCAAAATTTAGCTGCTCTTTACCGAGATTTACTAATTGCCAATACTGCACCAAATCGTCCCGATCTGGCTAGCTGCACTTCCTCTTGTTGGGAAGCACTGCTTCGTTTGGCTCAACAGCTGGACAGAAGCACTATCTTGCTAGGACAGCAGCACCTGCGAACAGCAGAAGTGCAATTAAAAAACACCACCCAACCTCGCTTGTGGTTAGAAATAATTTTGCTTGGACTGCTACCTGCAGCAAATTCACAACAGCGAATAGCAACCACAACTACCCACCCTCCTTTATCGCCTTGTGCAACTGCTTTGACAACAACCTCTCCTGCAAGCCATAAAAGCGACAATGAGGAAGTTTCCAAATTTACCAAGCTTGTACCTGGGTCTGATAATGGCAGTACTTTGACAAAAAATTCCTCCAGAGACGAAATTGTTACCTCCAGTCCTCCATCACAAGTTCCCGTCACCACAGATACTGATTTAACTCAGATTTGGCAACAAGTACTTGCCAATTTCCAACCTGTTTCCCGACGGGAATTACTACGTCAAATGTGCCATTTGGTTGAATTTGACAGCACTGCGGCCCGTATTGCCATCAAGCAAGCATGGTATAAGAATGTACAATTAGAAAAGTCAAAAATTGCGGCAGCTTTTCATCAAACTTTTCAACGTCACATTCAAGTCAATCTGGAATTGGCAACTTCATCGATTTCCGTACCTTCGAAGGTGCAAAAGCAAGCTGCACCTGCTACTGAGGTTGCTAAACCAATACAAACATCCGTTGCCAAAACGCAGGTGGTTGGGAATCCTAACACGCCAGAAACTTCGCCATCACCAAAGTCCCCTGCTGTGTCCTTTGTTGACGATCGCTCCTATGAGGTAGAGGTCGCAGCTGGGCGCTTAGCACAGTTTTTTGACGGAGAAGTTATTAACCATAACGATGATATTCCAGAAACTGCTGAGTCTGTAAATACCACCTCTTGGGAGGATGAAGTGGAAATAGATGAAGAATTTTAGTAGTTAGTAGTTAGTGGTCAGTTATTTTGAACCACTATCTACCATCTACTAACTAATCTTCACTTCCTACATGTACAGTTTTCACCCATTTCAATCGCTTGGGACGCACTGACATGCGGGCGGTGGTACTGCTGATTACCAGTATCCAGTGCAGCATGTATAAAGTACCGCGTAAAGTTTGCACTAACAGCAACAAATAAGTAGAAATACGGAAGCCTTTTGGTTTGCGGATTCTTGCCAATCCAGCAAACATACCTGCGACTGACACGGTGACGGTTAAGCCGGTAACTGGACTGAAAATAGGTAGGCGATGCTTGGCGATCGCCATTAACAAATCTGGCACTGCTGCTGTGGGCAAGATGTATTGGGTAAACATAAATACCAAAAGGTCCCAAGTTTTGCGGGTACCCATTTTGTTTCTCAAAATTAAGTCCCAGTAATCTAAATATCGCTGATACCCTCCTTCAGCCCATCGATTGCGCTGGTGCCAAAGAGCGATCGCATTTGTCACGCCTTCTTCTTCCACCGCTGGTTGGAAAAGACAATCTATATCCCAGTTTGTCAGGTGCAAGCGCAGGGTGAGGTCCAAATCATCAGTGATCGTTTCTTCATTCCAGCCACCACAACCAAGCAAGGCTTGACGGCGGATAAACTGACCGTTACCCCGCAATTCACCAATACCACCAAAAGCAGCTCGCTGCTGCTGTATATAGGCATCAACGGCCATTTCCGCCATTTGACCTTTTGTCCAAAAATTTTCTTTGGCGTTGGCGATCGCTTTGCGCACTTGCACCGCTCCCAGGTTTTGGCGTTGAAATAAGGGTATGACCTGCAAAAGCATATCTTTTGGCACTTGCGCGTCAGCGTCAAATACAGCCAAAATTTCCCCTTTTGTCAGCGGTAGAACCTGATTCAATGCTCCGGACTTGCCACCTCCAGCTGTTGCTTGTCGCCGCAATACCTTCAAATTTTTATATTCTTGCACCAATTGTGCTAATAACTGCGGTGTGGCA
The DNA here is from genome assembly GCA_000332255.1 of cyanobacterium PCC 7702. Lineage (GTDB taxonomy): Bacteria > Cyanobacteriota > Cyanobacteriia > Cyanobacteriales > Nostocaceae > Chlorogloeopsis. The sequence goes on from KB235926.1 coordinate 3,408,969, forward strand.
TCACTGCTTTTATCGTCGACAATCCAGACTTCGTATTTGTCTTGTGGGTATTCTAAACTGCAAAGGTTTCTGACTAATTTATCTATGACTGCTTCTTCGTTTTTAGCAGCCACCAAAACAGATACGTAGGGCAAATCACCCTCTATTTTTTCGGGAGCGCGGCGGGGTTTGGCAAATACTATCACTAAGGCATGAAGCCCTAGAATAGTAGTCAGTCCCAGTACAAATAAATAGCCCCAGGATAGGGAATGTAGGGCGATCGTACCGCTCCAAACAATTGTTAATGCTAAAGCAGCTTTGCGTCTGCGACCTTGGAAACGGGAGGGAGCAGATAGAAAATTCGAGGTCTCTTCCTCCGACCGCTGTTGTTGTACGGACAAATCAGCTACAAGCAAGGAGTCGAGCTCGTTGTAAGAATCGCTTTCGGGCCAGAAATTTGCTGGCATAGGTAACTTGATTCAACCACCAATATTTATCAACACCTAACAAAGAAGCTGGGTATGAAGTAACACCAAACATACTTTTAGCTTAACTTGAGAGTGGCGGCATTTTTCCACCTCCTTCAACCTAAGATGCCATCGCCAGCCTACCGCAAACAAAATTTCGCTGGACAAGCGATCGCCCTAATTGGCAGCAGAAATGGTGTTATGACCCCAGCTTGTGAGAAAGTCAATGCAGCCTTATTTTACCTGAAATTTTATATTTCTTTACAAAATCTGGGCTCGGTTTTGCAGTTCGGGTAACAGACTCTAGGAGCTAGATGTTTATCCATATCCTTTTTTTGGGAATACTAACAAAGGTGACTCCTAATCTTCATTTGCTTCAGGAACTTAAGGAGTATTCTCAGTTATGTCTATCGAGCAACTACAGCCAGTTTCCCAGCAACAAGCAAACGTGTACTTACCCTATACGCAACAAAGCAAGCGAAATTTATTGCCTTATGCGATCGGTCTTTATCAAAAAAGTGTTTTAGAAGGACAGCGCAAAATCGAAGGTGGTGAGAATATCCCCTTTGTTGCTACCTGGAATGTTGCTGTTCTACCTTCAGATTTAACTCGTTGCCGAGTTCAGTTCGATGGTAATGCCGAGCTTAATTACGAAGTTATGATGGCAAGTTTTGAATTTGTAAATTTTTTAATTGAATTAATGGAAAATTATAAGCGTTATCGCATCACTGACTTTTCTCAAAATTTTTACCGTAAGTTACTGAAATTAGACGATTAAATCCCTAAACATGCCAAAATAACCCCAAAATTCCCAAATTTTGGTGCACTGTCATCCCCAACCCCAGGCCAGAAGTAAGAACTTGGAGTTACACCTTACGTCTTGCAACTCGATAGCCTTCGTTCGCCCTAAAATTAGTAAACACCTAGCAAAGGTTGTATGACTTCTGAAATTAGGAGTGCATGTGTGCCAAAATCCGCTAAATACAAATATTTACTAATTGGATCGACGGAGGCTTATAGTGGTAAATCAGCAACGGTTCTGGGTTTGTCGCACTTACTACAGCAAAAAGGATTGGATCTTGCTTACGGCAAGCCTTTGGGTACATGTTTGAGCAAAAGTTCTGGAACTGTCATCGAGCAAGATGTCCAACTGATTACTGCCATTCTTAACTTGCCAGAAAATCGTGTTGCACCCACTTTGGTGGCGTTGAATGAAATCTCCGTGCAAAAGCGCTTGTGCAACGAAGATACAACCGATTACCGCCAGTCTTTAACACAAAAATACCTACAAATGTCAGTTGGTGATTTGGTATTGCTAGAAGGACCGGGGAATTTGGAAGAAGGCAGTTTGTATAACTTGTCTCTACCGCAAATAGCAGAAGCGATAGACGCTGCTGTATTGTTAGTGACTCGCTATCAGTCTTTACTTTCAATTGAATCTGTGTTGTCAGCCAAGCAACGCTTAGGAAAACGTCTGATAGGTTTTGTACTTAACGATGTTCCTGCCGAACAAACACAAAGCGTTGAAACTACCGTTCGTGACTTTTTGGAACAGCAGGGAATCCCGGTACTAGGCATACTGCCTAGAAACGATCTGCTACGCAGCGTGAGCGTGCGCGAACTAGTACACCAACTAAATGCCGAAGTCCTCTGCCGCAGGGATCGCCTGGACTTGATGGTAGAAAGTCTAGCTATTGGAGCTATGAATGTCAACGCCGCCGTTAAATATTTTCGCAAACGTCGAAACATGGCAGTTGTCACGGGAGGCGATCGTGTAGAAATTCAACAAGCAGCCTTAGAAACTTCTACTCAATGTCTAATTCTCACCGGACAGCTACCACCGCCGTCTTTCATTCTCAATCGTGCCGAAGAGCTAGAAATACCTATCTTGTCAGTAGATTTGGATACACTAACTACCGTGGAAATCGTTGACAGGGCTTTTGGTCAAGTACGGGTTCACGAACCGATTAAAGTCCAATGTATCCGTCATTTAATGGCAGAAAATTTTGATATCGAACGTTTGCTTCATCTTCTCGATTTCAGTCCAGCAGCTGCTTTACCATAACCAATCCAGTTATGGCAATGAAAACTGCAGGCACGGCAGGCAACACCGTGCCATAATATTTTTGAAATCTAACTCAAGACAGCTTTGCGTTTGCGCCGAGTCTGTTAAAATAACAAGGTTGTTTAATCTGATTCCGTCCGTCTTTGAGTCAGTCTATAGACCTTATCAACGTCGATACATTAGCGCAGGAACTGGCAACGATCCAGCAAACAGGTTCGAAACGAATTGCCTTGCTGGGTTCACGTCATGTGCCAATTACACATCAAAATCTCATTGAGATGATGACCTACGCCTTAGTTTTATCAGGCAATCGCATCATCACCTCTGGCGCTACAGGTACGAACTCAGCTGCCATTAAGGGAGCAATGCGGGCTGATGCCAATCTACTAACGGTAATTTTGCCCCAAAGCTTGGAACGCCAGCCTTATGAATCCCGCCAGCAACTTGAACAAGTTATGCATCTGGTGGAAAATCCAGCCAACGACCATCTATCTCTTGCTGAAGCTAGTTACTTGTGCAATAAGGAAATTATCTCTCGTTGCCAACAATTAATTTGCTTCGCATTTCACGACAGTCGCACCCTTTTGCAAACTTGTAAGGATGCAGAAGAACAAAGAAAAGTGGTAACGCTATTCTACTTTGATTAGTTATTAGCCGCATGCAGACAATACATGTCTCCCCTTGTTAGGGAGCTGATGTTTTCTAAGCAAAAACCATGATAAATACTACGGACACGTTGCAAGAAAGGAAAACTGTCTTGCAGGTGTCCTTGAATTTTTACGACTAGCTGCTGGGTATTTTCTTTTGCACTCTCACTAATACCAGTTGTTTGCGCTCAACTACCATCTGTGATTTTCTGTTTCCGGAATTTTTGAAATTTTGTGATGTTCTGCGTCAACTGTTTTTACCACAAGTATTATCAAAGCTACCGCCCCTAAACAATCCCTTTCTTAACTTCTATACCAGCAAACATAACAAATTACCTACTACCGACAACTTCTATGGCTTCAACTTATTCCTTTGATATTGTTAGCGACTTTGACAGACAAGAATTGGTCAATGCTATCGATCAAACGGTACGAGAAATTAAAAGCCGTTATGACCTTAAAGATACGAAAACAACAGTAGAGTTAGGCGAACAAAGTATTATCATTAACACTGATAGCGAATTTACCTTAGAGTCGGTACAAAATGTCTTGCGGGAAAAAGCCGCCAAGCGCAACCTTTCCCAAAAAATCTTTGATTTTGGTCCAGTAGAATCGGCAAGTGGTAACCGTGTTCGTCAAGAAATCAAATTAAAAAAAGGTATAAGTCAGGACATTGCCAAACAAATTTCTAAGTTAATTCGCGATGAATTTAAAAAGGTACAAGTTTCTATTCAAGGCGATGCAGTGCGTGTCAGTGGTAAAAGTAAAGATGATTTGCAAAGTGTGATTAAACGTTTAAAACAAGAAGAATTTCCAGTAGCTCTGCAATTTACAAATTACCGTTGATTCTTGTTAGTAGTTAGTAGTTTAGATGATGGAATGTTTACTACTAACTACTACTATCCTTAACTACTGCGAGAACCAATAGTTTTTTGAAACGCCGGACGCTCTGACAAGCGCTTGACATAAGTATATATAGCCGGGTAGGAGCTAAGATCTAGCTTCAGCATCATGGGAATGTATGCTAAGACAGATCCTACTGCCACATCGGCAACAGTAAATGTACCACCCAACAAGAATTGTTGACGTTGGAAAATTTCATTTAAAGGAGTCATGAGACGGGGCATTTCCCGTTCGCGGTTAGCTTCGACAAAAATTCCCGTTGCTAAGGTAGAATTGGCAAAAAGTATCCACTGAGCCAACTGGGCGCGTTCTTCGAGAGAGTGTTTAACTTTGCCGTATTTTTCATCCAGATACAGCAATATTGCTCCTGATTCCCAAAGTTTAAAATCACCATCAATGATGGCTGGAACTTTGCCCATGGGATTAATGGCCAGATACTCAGGTTTGCGGTGTTCTCCTGCCTGCATATCTAGCATTACGAATTCGTAGGGAATTGCTAATTCTTCCAAATACCATTGCACAATAGATGCCCGACTGCGAGCACCACCGTAAAGTTTCAACATAGTTTTTGTTGCTAGGTAGTTGCTAGTTGGTTACTGTCATGGCAGCGGCTGTTTGCTAGCCACAAATAAATACAACTTATGATTACAAAACTTTGTGGGTATGGGAATGCTGCTTGACGTTGTCTTCTTTGGTGACAATGCGCCTGGCATTTAGCACGCGTTTTCTTTCTGTAGAATACTTAAAGTCACTGTAGGTACTGCCGGGGGGAATTAAGGATTTTGCAGTAGAGCTACGCTTGTAGGTACGAGCAGCAGCTATGGTTCGCTGGACAAATTCGCTAGCAAATTCAGCTGTTTGGGGAAAATGAGCAGGTTTTTTAAGGATTTCGCCATCCATTATGCTTCCTAAATTAGTTGCCCAGGCAAACTTGTAAGAGGTAGGAATGCCTTTGAGGAGTGTTTCTAAAGCAGCAGAAGGAATAGGTTCTATAACTTCAACTTGATGAAGTTCTCCCTCTTTTTTAAGAAAGCAGGTTGCAAGACCGATAACAACGTAATCATCGCTATTTAGGTCGGGTGCGTCGGGATAAACATTTGCTGCAGTCATAAGAAAATCTTTTCAAAAGTGTCAACTCAACTTAACTGAGAAGTTTGAATCGCCTGTTGGCATTTTATCAAGTTGTTGCTCCCACTACTTGACTAGTCTGGGGGATTAAGATTAGCTGTTTCTGGAATTGAACTTAGGAAGGAAGTATTCATTATTTAAGTTCTGGCAGCTATGGGGGTTTGATGAATGCTCACTTCTCCAGGCGGATAGCGGGATACTTCCAAGCTTTGGCAAACATGCAGCAGCTAGCTCGGGCAGGATGAGATGGACAAAAACTTTTTTTGGGAATCTGGGCAACAGCAAAATTACTATAAGAGTGATGTATTAAAAATTACTTTAAATAGCAAAAGCGATAAATCTGACCGGCATGATGGTTATTTACGCTCTTATGCTTTCAAATTAGCTCAAAAAGGAGATTACACCAACGCGATCGCTTTATTGAATCAATTGATAGCTCGCCATCCCCACAGTGCCATTGATTACAATAATCGGGGATTGCTTTATTTTCAATGCGGACAAGTGCAAAAAGCTTTCTGCGACTACAACAAAGCCGTGCGACTAAATCCAAAATTAGCCAGTGCTTATAACAATCGCGCCAATTGCTATGCAGCGCGTGGAGAACTAATAGCAGCGATCGCCGACTACCAAAAAGCTTTGGACTTGAATCCCTGTTATGTACGAGCTTGGCTCAATCAAGGCATTACTTGGCGCGAGTTAGGCGAATACGAAAAAGCCATTGATAATTTAGAAGTGCCACTGCTTTTTCAGCAATTAGAAGGCCATATTTTTGCTGCACGGGGTAGAACTTATCATCTATGGGGTGACTGGAATTGTGCGAGCGCTGATTATTATCGTGCCTTAGCTTTACTGCCTTTATCATATGCCCAAAAACGCTCGCAAGTCAAAAGTTGGCTTCAAGAACTGAGTTTTTGTGCTTTCTCTGTCTAAAAACCAATCACAGATACTTATTTCCCGTACTGGGGAAGGATAAGTTTTACTTTCAATGCTAGGAATGGTAATTGCCGTGTGGCTATATATTTATCATTGGTGTAAGTTTCTTTCCCAACCTGGTACTTAGCCTTTACTTCAGGGGGATAACTCTGCTTGTTTGACTTCTGCGGTTTCCTCTTTGAGGATTAAAATCTGACGTTGTCTGGGATCGAAGCGGTATGCTTGTTCTTGCATAATAGCTTTGGTTTGGCTGGGATCGAAATTGCGGCTAAATTCTTCTTGCAATTTATTTACTCGCTGTTCCATCAGTTTGACTTCGGTACGGATTTCTCGTAGTTTTTCTTGCTGCGACCACTCAAAGGGCAAAAGTTTGACCAAAGCAGATATTGCCACTGTGGAGATCAAAATGTTAACTGCTATTTTTGCTGTTGTTTCCAGCGCCAATACTTTGTAAGAATGTTCCCGGAGATTGCGTTTTGGGCGAGGAGTAACTCGTTGTTTTGGTATGGGTTGCAGCAGTGTTTTGTACGGTTGAAACGCATTCATAAGGTTTTTCCAGAGACTCTCTGATGGAATTGACGCATCGTAAAACAATACTCCTGTGCTGTTTACGATTTATGTTGCTGTCATCTTACTTTATTTTTCCCAAATTGCCACGTGGTACGCTGAAATTTGATTGGAAGTACTTGCAAACTTCATTGCTTTATGCTGACTGGGGATAGGGAATTGATTTTTTTGATGGCCCTATATACCCCAGTTTCCAGTTTTTAGTCGTTAATCCTTCCTGGAGAAGGCAAACTTAAGATTTGTAAAGTTCTGTTGCCAGCCGCCAAGCCAAAAAGCCTGGAATCAGAGCTACAACTAAAGCAACGTAGACTTGAGTATCAGATATAGACATGTTTGAAACTCTCCTCATGATTGGTTCGTTTACTACTTTTCCTTGTTTTGCCTGGATAGGGGAATAACTTGTTACAAGACGAAACAAATTAATTTCTGCTTTAGCTGTTGGTAGGCAAAAATTATGAAATTGTATTTAGGAATCGATTTTGGTACGTCTGGTGCGCGGGGTGTAATCATTGACGAACAAGGAAAAATTCAACAGCAGACGCGATATACTTTGGAGACGTCTTGTTGTTCGGACTTAGCAAAAGACTGGCAAGCGGGTTTATTTAGTTTGCTAAAGCAAATTTCCCAGCCATGGCGGCAAAAAATTCAGGCGATCGCCATTGACGGAACTTCCTCTACTGTCTTGTTGTGCGATGCTACTGGTAATCCTGTGAGTACGCCTTTGCTGTATAACGATAGTCGGGGAGCAGCGATGCTAGATAAATTAAAGAACCTAGTACCTGCAAACCATACTGTTTTGAGTGCTACTTCCAGTTTGGCTAAACTGCTGTGGATGGCGCAACAGCCATTTTTTAGCCAAGGAAAATATTTCCTGCATCAAGCAGATTGGTTGGCGTTTTTGCTACACGGACAGTTAGGTATTAGCGATTATCACAATGTTTTAAAGCTGGGTTACGACGTGGAAGCACTGCAATACCCGCCATGGTTGGAGAAACTGCAAATTCCCGTTCACCTACCCAAAGTTGTTGCTCCTGGAACGGGTGTAGCTCCACTGCGTTCTGATATTGCTAGGGAGTTCGGTTTTTCTGAGGATTGCTTGATTTGTGCTGGTACTACAGATAGTATTGCCGCATTTATTGCCAGTGGTGCAAAACTCCCTGGTGAGGGGGTGACATCTCTTGGTTCGACATTAGCTTTGAAATTATTAAGTCGCAACCGCATAGAAGATGCAAGGTATGGAGTTTACAGCCATCGTTTTGGAGATTTGTGGTTGGTTGGTGGTGCTTCTAACACTGGTGGTGCAGTGCTGCGACAATTTTTTACCAACGCTGAACTAGAACGGCTAAGTAGAGAAATCGATGCTAGCAAACCTAGCGGCTGGGATTATTATCCTTTGTTAAAACCAGGCGATCGCTTTCCCATTAACGACCCAAATTTACCGCCGCGATTGGAACCGCGTCCCCAATCTTCCGTCGAATTTCTACATGGTTTGTTAGAAAGTATTGCCCGTGTGGAAGCCTTAGGGTATAAATTACTACAAAAACTGGGGGCAGAGCCATTAATTCGCGTGTATACTGCCGGAGGTGGTGCTGCTAACGATACCTGGACAGCGATCAGAAAACGATATTTACAAGTACCTGTGATGCGATCGCTCCACACAGAAGCAGCTTACGGAACAGCTGTTTTAGCAATGGGGGGTCTTTGTGGAAGCAACAAGTGGCCTCCCAAGGAAGAAAACTATTGAAGTCCCCGTATCCTAGCTGCTTCGGAGTTTCCTATAATTGTCTTCGTGCCTGAATTAAAAATGAGTTCCGTGACCACAACTTTTATTTCCTCCAATCACCCAGCAACCCAACGCCCCGATCCCCAAGGACGCTTTGGTCCTTTTGGTGGTAAGTACGTCCCAGAAACGTTAATGCCAGCACTGGCAGAATTAGAAACAGCTTACCAACACTATCGCCACGACCCAACTTTTCAAGCGCAACTGCAACAATTGCTGGGTGATTATGTCGGACGTCCTACTCCCTTGTATTTTGCAGAACGTCTCACAGCCTGTTACGCTCGACCGGATGGCACAGGACCACAAATTTACTTAAAGAGAGAAGATTTAAATCATACAGGTGCCCACAAAATTAACAACGCTCTCGGCCAGGTCTTGTTGGCAAAGCGAATGGGTAAAAAGCGGATTATAGCCGAAACCGGTGCCGGGCAACATGGTGTAGCAACGGCAACAGTATGTGCTCGATTTGGACTGGAATGCATAATTTACATGGGCGTTCGCGATATGGAACGCCAAGCTTTGAATGTCTTCAGAATGGAATTGATGGGAGCACAAGTACGTCCAGTTGCAGCAGGAACGGGAACGCTCAAAGATGCTACCTCCGAGGCCATACGAGATTGGGTGACAAACGTTGAAACCACTCACTACATCCTGGGATCGGTAGCGGGACCGCATCCTTATCCAATGATGGTCAGAGATTTTCATGCGGTAATCGGACAAGAAACCCGGGCCCAAGCAGCTCAAAAATGGGGCGGTTTACCTGATATTCTCATTGCCTGTGTTGGCGGTGGCTCCAATGCCATGGGATTGTTCCACGAATTTGTCGATGAGCCGTCAGTACGATTAATAGGTGTGGAAGCCGCCGGAGAAGGTATCGATACAGATAAACATGCTGCTACCTTGACAAAAGGACGTATTGGTGTGTTGCATGGAGCCATGAGCTACCTGTTGCAAGACAAAGACGGACAGGTAATTGAGGCTCATTCTATTAGCGCCGGGCTAGATTATCCGGGCGTAGGACCAGAACACAGCTATTTGAAAGAAACAGGACGCGCCGAGTATTACAGCGTTACGGACGAACAAGCTTTAGCCGCATTTGAGAAACTTTCACGCTTGGAGGGTATTATCCCAGCACTGGAAACAGCCCATGCGATCGCTTTTTTGGAAATCCTTTGTCCGCAACTGCAGGGTAGTCCTCGAATTGTAATTAACTGTTCCGGACGTGGCGATAAAGATGTGCAAACAGTAGCTTCCAGAAAACTAAAAGCTAAGGACTGATAGCAATGGAGAACTACTTATGGATGGAACCTCTTTTTGCAAGCCATAACAAAATCTTGGTTGTCAATTTAAAATAGTTTATTTGAGCGGTAAACAACCATATACTTAAATCGACAAACAACGGCATGAAATTTCAACTGTTGTTAGCCTCTTTGTTTTCCCAGTTCAAAAAACGCCAGTGGTGGCTCGGTATTCTGTTATGGATTGCGTTCACAGCACCAGCACAAGCATCGGTAATTCTACGGGTGGCGATCGCGCGGGATGTCAACCAAGTTAAAGTCGGCGGTTCCACAGCTGCCATTGTCAAGGATGGAAGCGGTAAAACCCTGGGACAATTACCAGCCATGAACGCTTATTATGCTCTAGCAGTCCCCGGTGGCGTTGCTTTGGACAGGTGGAAGTCTACTTTGCTATGGATTGAACCAACAGGTAAGGGATTTGTTTATATAGGCGATCGCTGGTATCGGGGAAGAACTTTAATTGTTCCCACAGAAAAAGGTTTAACCGCCGTCAACTGGGTAGATTTAGAAGAATATCTCTACAGTGTTATCGGCGGCGAAATGGACACCAGATGGCCCCTAGAAGCTCTGAAAGCGCAAGCGATCGCCGCTCGCACCTACGCCCTCTACGAGCGAGAAAAACAGCGCCACAATCCCATTTATGACCTGGGGGCCAGTCCCGATCGCTGGCAAATTTACAAAGGCGTTATCAGTGAATCCCCCGCTACCTACGCTGCTGTCGACAGCACAGCAGGACAAGTACTCACCTACAGAAACAAAATTATTCTCTCGGTTTTCCACGCTTGCTCTGGCGGACATACAGAAAATGTAGAAGATGTTTGGGGAGACACTTTACCATACCTGCGTGCAGTTCCCGATTTCGATCAAAATATCCAAGAGTGCAACTGGGTCAGAAGCTTTTCGCCAACAGAAATCAGTGCTAAATTTCCAGAAGTAGGCAATGTTGTAAAGCTAATTCCAGAAAGCCTTTCACCCTACGGTAGTGTCAAAAGCTTAAAAATTGTCGGAGATAAGGGCGAAAAAATCCTCAAAGGAGAGGAAGTACGCACTGCTTTGAAACTCAAAAGTACTCGCTTTACTATCTCCAATAGCAATGGTGCTTTTATCTTTAAAGGACTTGGCTTCGGTCACGGTTTGGGTATGAGTCAATGGGGAGCTTATAATCTGGCTAGACAAGGAGCCAACCACTTGCAGATTTTAGGATACTACTACAAAGGCGTAGCTTTATCTCCGATTAAAGTCAGATAGATAGGCAAAGGCAGATAGGATTGTCAAACTCTAAGTCACTATCAATCCTTATTCCCTTCTTGCTCCAGACGCTTTTGCCATTCGGCGTCTATCTGGGCTTTATTCTCAAATTCCTGTACGAGCAAATCTGTTTCGGTTGAGTATACCAAATCTTCTTGACCGATAACTTTCTCAGCCGCAAATTGCCGCGCATAAGCAATTTTTTGCTGCAGTTGCGTGTCTGGTGTTGCCAATACCATTGCTCGTGCTTGTCTTTGGCGGTTGCGTTCGGCGATTTTGCGATTGCAGTGCTGAATCCAGAAATAACGCACTAACGGTATAGCTAAAAAACCCGTACCGTAACCTAAAAGCACCCAGTAAAATCCTTGCACGAAACCAACTAGCCCGCCCAAAGTAGCTGCTGCGGTACCGGTTTTTAACAAACTTCCCAATATTAAAGCACCAATAAAATTAACTGCGCCCAGTCCCGCACTTAAGAGAATTTGTCCTGAAGAAGCTGCACTAAAACGCCAGGGAAATTCCTGCAAATACGGTGGAATTGAACGAGACCGGTTTTTGACAACGCTCAATTGCAGTTCGGGAAAGTGGTAGATAATCTGTCCCTCAGGACTTACCTGCGGCTTACCATTAAAACGGGTCAGCACCGGTAGCATGTAGTCTTCGTATTCTTGTTGATATTTCTCGCCAATGTCATCCAAGTAAGGAGCTATTTGTTCAGCTACCACTGCACCTTGATTGTTGCGAATCACTGCAGCAATTTCTCGCCAGCGACGTTCTTCTAAATTGGCGTTAGGATTTCCATCGCCAAATAAAAAGGAAAATACAGCTTCAAAGAAATTCAAATCGCTTTTTGTTTGTTCTTGTCGCCTTTGTTGATAGTAACTGTCATAGTTAGGGCTAAGATACCAGAATAAATCCGGAAAATAGAAAAAACCTGCTCCTCCATCACCAAAGCGATCGCTGCTATCGCGGTCTGAACTACCAGAGATAATAATAATGAAAATGGTGATATAAATTAAGGCTATAGAAACAATTAAAAAAATCCCGAAGGAAATACGAATTAAATAAAACAATACCTTCCAGATTTTTTTCCACCATTGTTGCAGCTGCAACCACAAATATTTCTTACGTAAAATATCTCGAAAATTCCGCGGGAACAGGTAAACAATATCACCAGAATTGGCGACTTGCATGTGTCCGCCAGCTTCACAAGCCAAGGCTAAAAGTCCTTGATTAGCTATTTCTATATTTAATCCTGACCGAGCTGCCACATCTGCAACAGTGACGCGGTAACCCAATTGTTCTACAGCTTGCATAACGGTGGGGTTGAGAGCCATTGCTCTTCCCTCCTGATGAAAATAACTTTCCTTTTTTAGTATAAAGTTTTATTTTTCCAGACTCGGCAGCAGCTATGACTGGAATCGCCGCAATCTCTCTTTTTGTAAGACCATAAGAGGATCTCTAAGTGCAGTCACAGCTTCTGGGGTAAATTGCAGTGAAGGAGTTTGTAGCAATTTGAGAGCTCTTTGGAAATGGAAGATAGCTCTATCTAATTCTAAGGTAGATAACTGATTGAGGTCTTGTTGCAAATTCAGGCCAATGATACTCAAAGCATAAGCTGCGGTATTGCGAACTGTTGGTTCCGGATCTTGTAAGCTCTTCACCAAACTAGGTAAAGCAGGTGCAGAAGGCGTACCGATATAGCCCAAAGCAGATGCTGCATTCACGCGCATCCACATGTCTTTGTCTTCTAAAACTCGGATCAAAGCAGGTACTGCAGCTGCTGCATCTTTTCCTATGGCGCGCAAAGCATGAACTGCACTGTAGCGTTCCCACTTTCGGGAGCTGTTTAAAGCTGTAATAAAATAAGGAACGTAGGCTTTTTTACCGATTTTAGCGATCGCTTGCACCACTTGAGAACGCACGTTAGCATCTTTATCGCCAATAGCTCGCATCAGTGCTATTGCAGCTGCAGACGCTGCTGGACCGATTTTACCAAGAGTGGTCGCTGCAGCAGCACGCACTTGTGGATCCCTATCCTGCAAAGCTTTAATTAAAGCTGGAACAGCAGGCTGACCTACAGTTGCAAGATAATCTATTGCTGCAGCGCGCTGTTGAGGATTTTTGAAACTGAGAATATGGTCATCTATTTGTGCCTGCGGCACTGATTTTGCCCAAGTATAATTAATCAATAGTAAAGATGGTAACAAACAACTTCCAGCGATCGCGGCACGAAATAGCAATTGTTTGGTGGAACTGTGCAGAGACATAATTTTGACTCAAGTTAGACTTTTTTCAGCATTAATTTAACACTTTACTGAAGCTGTAGTTATTCTCAACAACTATAAAATCTGTGAAATTTCCCATTATTAATATTAATGTTTGGTTTTAATTCATGTTTTTGGCATTTAATTATTTTCTCCAACTTTTTGGGTTGTAAGTGGTAAAATCAGCAGAACCCCAAGTTAGTTGCTTTTGACTGTTAAGCTTGGTCGAACTGCTACTGCTTGCTACATATCAACCCCTAACTGTTTATGAATCAAAAACGCATTCTGGTAACTGGTGCAAGTGGCTGTATCGGGCATTATATTAGTGAAGTTTTGATTCAACAGACGAATCACGAACTATATCTACTAGTTAGAAACCCCGACAAACTACGAGTTGACACCCAATGGCGTCCCCATATCAACATCCTACAAGGTGATATGCAGGAAATTGCAAAAATTGCCGATTTTTTAAGAACAATAGATGTGGCTATCCTAGCAGCAACAGCATGGGGTGGTACAGCTACTTTTAATATTAACGTTACCAAAACTTTAGAATTACTCAGCTATTTAGATCCCAAACGATGCGAACAAGTTATTTATTTTTCTACTGCAAGTGTTTTGGATTATGACAATCAACCGCTCAAACAAGCAGGAGAAATTGGAACAGATTATATTAGTTCTAAATATGAGTGTTTAACACACTTGTCAAAATTAGCGATCGCACCCAAAATCACTGAAGTTTTTCCCACCCTAGTCTTAGGTGGCGACAGCAATAAACCCTATTCTCATCTTACTTCAGGCATCTCTGAAGTTGTTAAATATATAAATGTAATTCGCTTTTTACAAGCCGACGGTAGTTTTCACTTTATCCACGCTAAAGATATAGCTACAGTGGTACGCTACCTGATTGAAAATCCCCCCAAAGAAAATGAACCGCGCCGATTCGTTTTGGGACAAGCACGATTAACAATTAATCAAGCTATAGAAGAAGTTTGTGCTTATCTTGGCAAAAAAATTTACTTTCGCATACCTCTTTCCTTATCCTTAGCTAATTTATTAATCGCCATATTTAATATCCGCATGGCTGCTTGGGATAGATTTTGCATGCACTATCGTCATTTCACTTATAAAAATGTTATTAATCCCGCTACTTTTGGATTGCCTAATTATTGTCCTACTATTAGTGATGTTTTAAGAATTAGCGGTATTGAGAAGGTTGAATAGCTTTAAGCGTGCCCTCTTCTAGTGTAGTGGTGTAAAGCTAATTAAATGTTTACTTGTGTGAATCTAAAAACTTTCAAGAAGAGGATAATTTATTATTGCTAAAAGCGATAAATCGCCTTACTACTAACAAGTCTTACTGTTAACGGTGTATCAGCTTACCCTAGCAGAGGAAGGGAAATGTTATATTTTTCCCACTCACAGTATTTTTTTTGGGAAAAGCGTGTTTTTTTATACATCATTTTTCTCTAATTGATAATTTATTGAGATGGTTCGCGAGCTTATTTATATTGTTGATAGTAAAACTTTATCTAACAAATGCTAAGAAAAGAAAATTAGTTCGTGTCTAATTTTTTGTAAACTTTCTAAATTTCTTAATCAGTTCCACTACCAATTTTTGATGTAAAAATAAAAAATATAAATGTTAAGATGAAACAAAATTAATCAAAAATTCATCAACACTCTTAATCTCGCCAGCGTAGAAATAATCAAGAGTGTGAGGAGGATAGAAACTGCATGCGGGTTTTACTTGTCTATCCGGTGTTCCCCAAAACTTTTTGGTCGTATGAAAAAATCTTAGCGTTAGTAAATCGTAAAGTTTTGCTACCACCGTTGGGTTTGGTGACGGTAGCGGCAATTTTACCTCAGGAATGGGAATTTAAGCTTGTCGATCGCAATATTCGTCCAGTAACGGAAGAAGAATGGGCTTGGGCAGATATAGTTATTTTCTCAGCAATGATCGTGCAAAAGCAAGATTTGCTCGAGCAAATTCGGGAAGCCAAAAGACGTGGTAAGCTAGTTGCGGTGGGTGGTCCCTATCCGACTTCCATGCCTGATGAACCCAAGCTAGCAGGAGCTGATTTTCTTATTCTTGACGAGGGAGAAATCACCCTACCCATGTTTGTGGAGGCTATTCGACAAGGTAAAACGTCTGGAATTTTCCGCGCCAGTGAAAAACCGGATGTGACCACAACCCCAATACCTCGCTTTGATTTACTGGACTTTGATGCCTACGACATGATGTCAGTTCAGTTTTCGCGGGGTTGTCCTTTCCAGTGCGAGTTTTGTGACATTATTGTTTTGTATGGTCGCAAACCGCGTACCAAAACTCCTGCACAACTTTTGGCGGAGTTGGACTATCTCTACAAGTTGGGTTGGCGACGCGGTGTTTTTATAGTGGATGACAATTTTATCGGTAACAAGCGCAATGTCAAGTTGTTGCTTAGGGAATTAAAAGTCTGGATGCAGCAACACAATTATCCTTTTCGATTTGACACAGAGGCTTCTGTAGATTTAGCACAAGATCCGGAATTGATGGAGTTGATGGTTGAGTGTGGCTTTGCTGCGGTATTTTTGGGAATTGAAACACCAGATGAAGATAGCCTGCAACTGACAAAGAAGTTTCAAAACACGCGCAACTCCCTTGTGGAAGCAGTGCACAAAATCATTAAAGCAGGTTTGCGTCCCATGGCGGGATTTATTATTGGGTTTGACGGTGAAAAATCAGGTGCAGGCGATCGCATTGTCCGCTTTGCTGAACAAGCAGCTATTCCCTCAACTACCTTCGCCATGTTGCAGGCGCTACCAAATACAGCATTGTGGTATCGCCTCAAAAAAGAAGGAAGACTCCGGGACGGCAAAGATGGTAATATCAACCAAACAACTTTGATGAACTTTATCCCTACTCGTCCTTTAGAAGAAATTGCCAGAGAATATGTAGAGGCTTTTTGTAATTTATACGACCCAGTACGTTACCTAGACCGTACCTATCGTTGTTTTATGATGATGGGGACGCCAAAATGGAAAGCTCCTTTGAAAATCCCGGACTGGGTAGTTGTAAAAGCGCTGTTAATTGTAATTTGGCGACAGGGAATCAAACGGCAGACAAGATGGAAATTCTGGCATCACTTATTCAGTATCATCAAGCATAATCCAAGAGTGGTCGAGCATTACCTTGCCGTTTGCGCCCACAACGAACATTTTCTGGAATATCGGCAAATTGTTCGCGAGCAAATAGAATCTCAATTAGCCGAGTATCTCGCCCAAGGTGCAGAAAACCCTTACGTGGTAGAGCAGGAAAAAGCACAAATCCACGCTGTTTAATTGCTAAGTTACTAAGTTTTTAGTTAGTCAGTTAGTTGCATAAAATTTGCTCAAAGGTTGAATCCAACCTTGTTGGAGCGCTTTGTCAAAAATGATCGCTGCGATCGCAAACCACCACAAGCTCTCACAACCCATAACCAACAATGGTAGAATCTTGCTACCAAATGCAACTCCCGTATCTAGCTGAGTTAATCCCCTTACCAAACCAAAGGCGAGTACGCTACCAGCTTTGAGTTGCAAATTTTTATCTTGACGCAGAATATAACGGTAGGTAACGCCAAACAGCAAGCCACAGCTAGCTGAACGCCACCACTGAGTAAAAAATGCCAATCTCGCCACTTGATTTGCAAACTGCTCAATGCAGGTAAATATTTAGCTAACACCAGACTATTAAATAAAGATGTGACGACAAAAGCTAGACACAGACAAAATCCTCCTAGTATTCCCGCTTTTAGGGATTGCAGGCGCTCTGCTTTGAAATCAACTTTTGAGGTGTGATGCATTTGCCGGGAAAGTGTTTATAAAATGGTAAATAACTGACAAATCACAATTCCCAGTATTATAAATAATGGAGTAATTTTGGAGAGCGAAAGCAGTATTATGGAGATTTTGACACTGGGATGGGTGGCATTGTTGGTTGTTTTCACCTGGTCAATTGCAATGGTAGTTTGGGGACGCAACGGATTGTAGAGGTGTTGTGGAAAGTCCGCTGTTGAATATTTTGGCTGTGTTCGCCCTAGTATTGCTAGTGGTAGTTACTGGGGGAGTTGGTTATCTAACGTTTGTTGATTGGCGCGATCGCCGTTATCAAGATAAAGAAAAACGCGAGCAGCGACGCTCAATTGCTAAACGACGATGAAAAAATGTCTAAGTTAAGAGTTAAGAATTGCAAGTTATAAAATTGCTTTGTAATTTTTAACTCTTAACTATCCTTAGATACAGCTGGAACAAGTTGTAAATGCTACCTTGATTGTCTTTGATAATAATCGCACGCTAATGCCACTAATACTGCTAAGCCAGTAATTCCTAACCCTACTAATGGATGTTGTCCTTGACCAATAGCAAAGGACGTGACTATACCAGCACCCAACGCTGCAGTCACCGCCGCAGATAGCCAATCATAATGAGAATTGCGATTGTACATATGGTGTTATCCAGGTAATTTTTTCCAATCAAGGTATTAGCCCTAAAATAACACCCTATTTTCAACAATTTGACTTCTATATCAAGATTGCAATTAAGCTTTACTTTTGTTAACTCTTAGCACCGCTAAAAAGAGGTCAAGGAAAATTTTTCCAGAAGTGGCGAACAAATTCTAAACATTGTGGGTCTTGGATTTGTTGCTATACAAAAAAGACCAAAAATAGGGAAGATTGTCCTTGGTAACTCTACCTATTTTTTCTATTGTTGTTGCTGCGTTTCTGGTGGTTTTTCTTGTGATTGGGAATCACCTTGTTGTTCATCAATTTTTTTAATGTTGCCTGCTTTTATCCAACCTTGCGTACCGTCTTCCAGGCTAATTTTTTGCCAAGCTTTATCGCTGCTTTCTTCTAAAACAACTACTTTTTGATTAAAGTTAATTCCCCCAACACGTTCGGCGTCTAAAGAAGGTTCTTTTCGCAGTATTAAGCCCTGTTGCCAAGTAACGCGTGCTTGGTAAGCTCCAGGAGGTAATGGTGTTGGCGATTTTTCAACTTTTTTCGGTTCTTCCTGGGGTTTTTCTGTAGAGCTGGGGGTTGGGGAGGAAGATTCTTCTATGAAAGCAGCAGGTGAAGCTTTGACTGTGTCTTTTGTATCTTTTGGTATTTGAATTTGGGGTTTTCGAGTTTGGGATTTTACTACTGGTGACTTATCATTGGCAAAAATTGGTTTAGCAGGAGGTGCAGAAATTCGATTCATAAAATACAGCGCTGTGGCGATTCCGCCGCCAATTAAAATAGCGATCGCCAGTAAAAAACCGAGTATATACTTTAATAATTCAACTAGCATAATGGAAAAGAAAATAGGAATTAGGTTGAATTGTCTGGAGGAAGTTAAGAGTTAATAGTTGAAATCATAACTCTTAACTACATTGAGTTTTCTCACCGGCTATTTTAGCTGGCGTTGAATGCGATCGCTCCAGGGACTGTGTTTGGATGCCAAACGTGCTCTTCCAGCTGCGGCCCACTCTTGCAGTTTTTGAATTTGCTCGGTGGCGGTACGTGCTAAAGGAATAATTTGGCTAGCAGCTTCTAAAATGTCATCGGTAGTAAAGTCGCGATTTTGGCTAAAGCCGATATGCATAGCTTCAATTAAAGTTTGTTCAATTTCTGCTCCAGAAAAATCTGGTGTTTCGTAAGCCAGTCTTTCTATATCGTAACTTTTGACATTATGGGGGCGCAATCGAGACAAATGCACCTGAAAAATTGCTTTGCGTTCTTCCTGGGTAGGTAAACCCACAAAGAAAATTTCATCAAACCGTCCTTTGCGAAGCATTTCCGGTGGTAAGGCGTGGATGTCGTTGGCAGTAGCGACAACAAACACCGGTGAAGTTTTTTCTGCCAACCAGGTAATAAAAGTACCAAAAACTCGGCTAGTAGTTCCCGCATCACCTTTGCTACCAAGTCCGGAAAAGGCTTTATCAATTTCATCAATCCACAAGATACAAGGAGCAAGGGCCTCGGCTACCTGAATCATTTGTCGCGTTCGCGATTCCGATTCACCTACCAAACCTCCAAACAATCGTCCTACATCCAAACGAAGTAAGGGTAGATGCCAGTGATGGGCGATCGCTTTTGCTGTCAGGGATTTACCGGTTCCTTGAATACCTACTAACAACAAACCGCGGGGATGGGGTAAACCGTACTGTCGCGCTCGTTCTGTAAAAGCGCCTCCCCGTCGGAGCAACCAGTCTTTGAGGTTATCCAGTCCACCAATATCAGAAATTTGTTCGGTAGCGGGATAAAAATCGAGAATTTGAGTTTGACGGATGGTTTGGCGCTTTTCTTCCAAAACCAGATCCGCATCTTCTGGTAGCAATTCGCCATGAGCTGCGATCGCTCGTGCCAAAACGCGGCGAATCCGCTCCATGCTCAGTCCTTGACAAGAGCGCACCAAATCGTCTAGAAATTTCCCTGAAGGAGAATGGCCCGTAGCTAATAACAGTCGTTCTACTTCTGCCCTAATTTCTGCGGCACTAGGCAAAGGAAACTCAACAACTGTCAAAACTTCCATCAAGTCGTCAGGAATGGCGATGCGCGGCGATAACAGCACAACGTTTTTTGGTTGGGACTTGAGGAGTCGCGCTAAATTGCGCAGCTTGCGGGAAATAGCCACATCTTCTAAAAAACGATGGTAATCCCGTAGTATAAACACTCCTGGTGCAGATGCCGGGACTTTTTCCACTAATTCTAATGCTTGCAGAGGATTGCGCTGTCCGAATCCCGCGTCATTGGGATTACCCTGGTAACCATCGACAAAATCCCAAATATAGACAGGGCGATTACCAAGGTTTGCCGCTTCTTCCTTAATTGCTGCTTCTACTCGTTCCTCTTCATAGGTAGGAATGTAAATTAAGGGATAGCGCGCTCGCAGCAGTAGCTTAAACTCTTCTCGAAAGGTCGTAGACCTGCTATTGTCTAGGCTTGTGGTCATTACTGTACCTTTTTTGTAAATTTTGACTGTACTATTTTTTTGTACTGTTGCGGTTCTACTTACTTCCTTACCATACCAATTCTCCTAGCAAGGTACACTGAAATATTGCTGCAATTATCTAAAACTGCAGGCGATCGCCACCAACAGCAGCTAGCTAGCTCATAACCAAACCTTTGCTGCCAAAATCTTTCACCAACAAACGGGTAATTTAACTATTCCACAAACACTTTGCAGTAGAATTAGTCCTTTAGTATAGAGGAGGGCAAAAAGTGACTCGCGTAATTATCGTGCGCCACGGTCAAAGTACGTATAACACCGAAAAGCGCATTCAAGGGCGCACTGATACGTCCATATTAACCGAGAAGGGTCGTCATGATGCAAATTTAATAGGCAAAGCCCTCAGCAGTATTTCCTTTGACGCTATTTACAGCAGTCCCCTGCAGCGAGCCAAGCAAACAGCAGATATCATCCATAGTTGCTTAAGAATTAATTCTACCGAGCAACCACCTGCCCCCGTTGAAACTTGCGAGCAGCTATTGGAAATTGATTTACCAGCTTGGGAAGGAATGCTTTCAGAACAAGTTAAACAAAAGTTTCCAGAAGATTATCGCATTTGGCAACAAACACCCGAGCGACTGCAAATGCTCGTTAAAGGCAAAGAACATTTTCCTGTTCTCGCTTTGTACGAGCAAGCACGGCAATTTTGGCAAGAAATTTTACCCCGCCATCAAGGAGAAACTATACTTGTAGTGGGACATAACGGGATTAACAGAGCTTTAATCAGTACAGCATTGGGTATTTCTCCCTCTCGCTACCATTCACTTCAACAGTCTAACTGTGGAATTAGCGTGCTCAATTTCTCTGGCGGATGGCAAGACCCGGTGCAGCTAGAATCAATGAACCAAACCCAACACTTGGGAGAAACTTTACCTTCTTTACGACCGAACCATCAGGGAGTGCGTTTGCTGTTGGTACGCCACGGAGAAACGGAATGGAACCGCCAAGGAAGATTTCAAGGACAAATAGATGTTCCCCTCAACGATAACGGCAGGCTGCAAGCACAAAAAGCGGCTGTTTTTCTCAAAGATGTAATGCTGGATTTTGCCGTTAGCAGTCCCATGCTGCGCCCGAAAGAAACGGCAGAGATTATTCTTCAATACCATCCCCATGTCCGTTTAGAATTACAAGATGGCTTGCGAGAAATCAGTCACGGACTTTGGGAAGGGAAATTTGAAACAGAAATCGAGCAGGAGTTTCCAGGCCAGTTACATCGTTGGCGCACCGTACCAGCACAAGTACAAATGCCTGCTGGAGAAAACTTGCAACAAGTTTGGCAAAGAAGTTTACAAGCTTGGCAAGGGATAGTTCAAACGGCATTGACAAAAAATTTACAAACTGGCATCGTAGTCGCTCACGATGCTACTAACAAAACTATTCTTTGCCAAATTCTCGGTTTAGGGGCAGAAAATTTTTGGAACTTTCGCCAAGGTAACGGTGCAGTCAGCGTTATTGATTATCCTTGCGGATGGAATGGTTTACCAGTGCTGCAAGCAATGAACATTACCGCGCATTTGGGTGGAGGCGTGTTCGATCAAACCGCAGCCGGAGCGTTATAAAATCTAGTGTTATGAACGGCGAATTGCTACAACAAGTCCGGGTAATAGACCCCACTTCTGGGACCGACCAAATAGCAGATGTGTTGTTGAGTGATGGTCACATCCAACGGGTAGCCGGTAGTATTGCGGAAGTTCCGAGTAACATTAAAATTAAGGATTCCCGAGGATTAATTTTGGGAACGGGATTGGTTGATTTGTACAGCCATTCAGGAGAACCAGGATTTGAAGAACGGGAAAATCTCTTGTCTTTACTGAAAGCGGCTGCTGCTGGCGGCTTTACCCGCATCAGCATTTTACCCGATACTTTTCCCCCCATCGACCGTCCGGCAGTGGTAGCCCAGCTGTTACAAAAGACACAGGAAGAAAAAAAAGCCAGAAATGAAAATTTCTCCTTTCCCCTTCCTTTGGTGAACATCTGGGGTGCAATCACCCTGGAATTAGCTGGAAAGCAAATGACAGAACTAGCAGATTTAGCAGCAGCAAAAGTTGTTGGTTTTGCTGACGGTCAACCTTTGGAAAATTTGGCCTTGGTACGGCGAGTGTTGGAATATCTCCAACCTTTGGCCAAACCAGTGGCATTTTGGTGTTGCGATCGCCAATTGATGGATAACGGCGTTGTTCGAGAAGGACCAGACTCGATTCGCTTGGGGTTACCTGGTAATCCCGCCGCCTCGGAAACAACTGCCATTGCTGCTTTGATAGAATTAGTAGCCGCCATGAATACGCCAGTGCACATCATGCGCGTTTCCACCGCCCGCAGTGTAGAATTGATTGCAGCCGCGAAAGCCCAAAATTTACCCATCACAGCTAGCACCACCTGGATGCACCTTTTACTCGATACCCAAGCAATTAAAAGTTACAATCCCAGTCTGCGTTTGGAACCACCTTTGGGAAATCCTGCTGATTTAGCAGCTTTGCGACAAGCAGTACGAGTGGGGATTATAGACGCTATCGCTATCGATCACGCACCCTACACCTACGAAGAAAAAACCGTCGCCTTTGCACAAGCACCACCCGGCGCCATTGGTTTTGAGCTAGCATTACCTTTGTTGTGGCAATCTTTGGTAGATACAGGAGAATTTACAGCCTTAGAATTGTGGCGAGCATTAAGCACTCGCCCGGCGGAATGCTTAAAACAAACTCCCAGCGCGATCGCCCCCAATCACAAAGCAGAATTAATTTTATTCGATCCGCAGCAAACTTGGAAGCTAGAAAAGAAAAACCTTTGTACTCTTTCTGAAAATACACCTTGGCTGGGACAACAAATAACAGGTCGAGTCCTGAAAATTTGGTGTTGAAAAATCCCCCCTCAGGGACGAACGCCGTCGTTATCTATTGCACTGTAGATATCCTCAGAAGCAAGTCCCAACCAAGGATCGGAACTAGGAGTTAAAAACAATTCCGCGTAAACTTTTTCATTCAGCGATTCTACATTATTGGTTTGATTACCCTGCACAAACCATTGATGAATCCTTCTGTGCAACATAAATTCATTTCTGACCGTATCAACTGCCATAGCGGCTTCAAAGTTGCGAATCAACCTGGATAAATCCCCTGGCGCGTTTTTGCCAGACTGAAACTTTTTGGCACGAATTAAAGCTATACTATTTTCATCTAATTTGGTATCGGCAGCATAAAGCTGAGCTATTCTGTTCCAAGTTGCGCGATCGCTTATTTCCCAAGAAGTCTCTTCTTGAGGCTGTAGGTTTTTCAAAATCGGAGTTTCCACCCTCATTTTCGCCACTGCCAAAGAACCTGCTACACCAGCTGGGGGAATTTGACCCAAGTTGTTGCTTGAGGAGAGCAATCGCGGCGGAGATTGAATACCCAAACGGGATAAATCTGCTGTCCACTGCACCTCGATAGCATCCAAGCTTCTGCGGTGATACTGGCGTAAAAAAGCCTCCCGTTCCCCATCGCTAAGCTTACTATATTCCTTTACTGCTGCTTGTGCTTGCCGCAGTTGATTTAAAAATGCTTTCGGACCGTATAATCCAGGAATAGCATCAATCGGACGTCCCGAACTATCGAGAATATAGTGAATGCTGTTACCTGTAATCGTTCGTTGTAATTTGCGCCCATCTCCAAAATCAATTGTCACTTTCGGTACGGGACGCACTGATTGCCAATGCAGAATAAAATCTTCTCTTAATTTCTTGGCAATCTCACCATTGGGATAAAGTGCTACCCTAAAAAACCGACTGTTGGCGCAACTGAGATCTGTATTTAAGTTACCCAGCAACCTTAACGATAAAATCGGCTTACCAGTAGCTTTGGCAGCAGATTTCGCTTGCTCTAAGTCGGTGTACCAGTATAACTTAGAAGCGTAACAATCTCGCTGCTGACAAAGTTCGTCCAAAGCCGCCCGTATTTGTGAAGAATTTAACTCACTGGCGTGGGATTTGAGAAATACTTCTAACCCTTTTTGCCCTTGTTGGCGCAGTTTCGCAACTTCTTGAGACAGTTTAGATGTTTTGGGTATGGAAGTTTGAGAATAAGCTGGTAAGAAAAAACTCAGACCAATAAGCATCAATGTTGTTAAGGGAATTTTGAAAGTAATTAGTTTCATCGCTACCAATCTAAATCTAAAAAGCATATTGTTTTATTACCTACTCAGAATCAATATCTGCCTGATTTAGTTCCCAAGAAACAGGTGATACAAATTTACATCAATCTTGTCAAAGTCCTTCTTTAATACAAAAAATTTAATACAAAAAAACTGGGATGAAAAATGAAATCCCAGCTAGAAAAAAATAAATTATCAGGCTAGGAACCAAAATGAATGCGGTTTTCCATTTCTACAAACCTTTGTTGTGAGGAACTTTCGTGGGTGAGCCAGGAAATAACGATTGCAACTAGAAATGCTAGGGGAATACTAATTAATCCGGGATTTTTCAAGGGGAAAGGAGCAGAAGCGTGTTTGAGGATTGTGACCTGAATAGTGGGTGAGAAATAAATCAAGAGCAAGGAAGAGAAGGTACCTACTAGCATGCTTGCTACTGCTGCATTGGTGGTCAAACGTTTCCACAGCATGGAAAGAAGTAAGGCTGGAAAATTAGCACTAGCTGCGATCGCAAATGCTAAACCAACCATGTAAGCAACGTTTTGTCCCTTAAACAAAATACCCAACAATATTGCTAGCGCTCCTAAAAATGCAGTTGCAAAACGAGCTACCTTGAATTGTTCTGTTTCATCAGCATGACCGGAACGTACCACATTCACCCACAAATCGTGAGACAGTGCTGCAGCACCAGAAAGAGTTAACCCCGCGACTACTGCTAGGATGGTGGCGAAGGAAACAGCAGCAATAAAGCCTAAAAAAGCATCACCGCCTAAAAACTGCGCCAGCATTGGTGCTGCCATGTTACCACCACTACCAATTTGTTTGATAGCATCCTGACCTACCAAAACCATGGCTCCAAAACCGAGAATAAAGGTAAGCAGGTAAAAAGCACCGATCAAACCTGTGGCGTAGGCGACAGAATTGCGAGCTGCTTTGGAGTCGGGAACTGTGTAAAATCGCATCAAAATATGAGGTAGTCCTGCAGTTCCGAACATGAGTGACATACCTAGGGAAATAGCATCAAAAGGATCGGACACTTGTTTGCCAGGAGCTAAAACACCCGGGTATTTGTCAGCAGCAGCAGCAAATAAAGCTGTGGGGCTAAAGTGAAATTGCGCTAATACTAAAATTGCTAGCAATACTGTCGCACTGAGTAATAAAATGGCTTTGATGATTTGTACCCAAGTGGTGGCAATCATGCCGCCGAAAATGACATAAGCCATCATCACGCCGCCAACGATGACAACAGCTAATTCGTATTCAAATCCAAACAGCAGTTCTATTAGTTCTCCTGCACCTACCATTTGGGCTATTAAGTAAAAGCTAATTACTGCTAAAGAACCAATAGCTGCAGCGATTCGTACTGGTTTTTGACGCAAGCGATAGGCAACAACATCGGCAAAAGTGTATTTACCCAAGTTACGCAGTGGTTCGGCAATTAAAAACATCAAAATTGGCCAGCCCACCAAAAAACCAATAGAGTAAATTAAGCCATCAAAGCCGTTGAGTGCTACCAATCCAGCGATACCCAAAAAACTGGCAGCACTCATAAAGTCCCCTGCTAGGGCTAAGGAGTTTTGCAACCCACTTATGTTTCCACCGGCGGTGTAAAAGTGGGATGTACTTTTGGTTAGCTTTGCTGACCAGTAGGTAATTCCTAGGGAAATAGTTACAAAGACAACGAAAAAAAATATCGCCAGAGGGTTGAAGTGACCGAGACTTTTAATATCTACTTCTGCCAACGGTAGGTAAAGCGACAAAAATTCGTGCATACTGATTTTTTCAACTACTGGTGGTTGCGAGTCAATTTTTCTAAGGCATCGTCGTAATTTTTATTCAGCCAACGCGTGTAGATAAACACCAATATCCATGCGGCAACAATGACGAGCGCTCCTAACAAAATGCCCAAGCTCAGTCCCGGAAGTACCAAAGACCCCAGCAAGGCTTGTTAAATGCAATCAGTAAAATAAAACCAAAATAGATAAACATCATCGCTGCACTCAAAAGCAGAGATATTCGCCAGCGTCGAGCAAACAAATCAGCAAGAGCTTTTGTACGAGCGTCCATCTTTTGTTACGTTGAAGGAATATTTGGGTGCAATTTTCCCACTAAATTCCAGATAAATACATAAAAGCACTCTCTTTTTTTAAAGATTGTCTTGTGACTTGATGTAGGTGTCTGCAAATCAAAAGCGATCGCCCCCAAGGCGACCACTCGTTCTGTTTTTTATGATTGGTTTTTGATCGGGTATTAGCGACTTTGTTTCTGTGGCAGTGAAGTTGGTTGTGGTAAGGCGCTTTGTCCTAGGGGATTGGGCAAGGAGTTTATAGCTTGCGGTGGAAGCTGGAGTATCTGTTTGGGAAGTACCTGCAAGGTAGATGTAAAAGTGGATAGTAATGGTTTTGCTTCCTCTGGAGATATCTGTTTGGCTATTTCCTCCAAACCTACGTCCACGGAAACTAAAGCAAAAACAGCTACCAAGCGCAGTTGTTGGCTCGGAGCTTGAAATTGAGATTGGTTGTTCTGTAAAGCTTTGAGAATTCCAGGTACAGCAAAAGCAGCTTGAGCGCGCACGTCGGGATTGTTACCCCGCAATTCCTCGATCAAAATGTCAAAAGCTGCTAAGGCGCGATCGCAGCTAGTGCCAATTAATTAACCTCAATCCAAATTATCCTCCCGCCTACAATAGCCGCGGACTGGTCTACTTTGATATTGCAGAAAAACAGCAAGCGATCGCAAACTACAGCCAAGCTATTCGCCTCAACCCTAACAACGCCGAATTTTATAAAAATTGCGGTAACGCTCGTGCTGCTTTGGGAGATAAGCAACGAGCTATAGCTGACTGCAAACAAACTGCAAAGATCTTGCAACAGCAGAATAACGAACTATTGTATCAACAAGTAATGAAAAATATGAAACAATTGCAGTAGGATGACAAAAGAAAAAAATGTATTTATAGAGTGCTTTTCAGCTTGGGGGAGAACCCCAAATTCTCCAATAACTCTAGTGTTTGCGATGGTTCGACTAAAGTATTTGCACACAAAATACCAGATGCTGCTACTGCTGGCACGCCAATTCCCGGCATAGTGCTGTCACCAACACGATACAATCCTTTGATGGGTGTGTGTGGACCTGGAAACATTCCTTTCTTGGCGGCAATAGCAGGACCGTAGCTTCCCTGATATCTTCGTAAATAAAAAGCATGGGTAAGGGGTGTGCCAATAAGTTCTAAAACTACGCGCTGTCTGAGATCGGGAATAATTTTTTCAATAGCGCGGTATAAAGTTTCTGCTTTTGAGCGTTTTTTTTGTTCGTACTGCTGATTTCGTTCCCATCCCGCGTAGGGTTCTAGGGTGTAGGCGTGAATGACGTGATGTCCTTGAGGAGCAACTGTTGCATCCCAAACGCTAGGAATCGAGATCATGCAGGTATTTCCTGGGGTGGTAATATCCTTGTTGCTATCGTGGATGACCACGTGATGTCCTGTCAAATTTTCTAAGCCATCAGCACGAATACCTAAGTGTAAATGCATAAAACTGTCGATGGCTGGTGTAGCTAAAGCTGCTTGACGGTAGGATGTAGGTAAGTCTTCCGGACGTAAAAGTTTTGTGTAAGTATCCCAGATACTAGCATTAGAAATAACGATCGGTGCTTTCAGAATTTGACCTGTTTGCGATCGCACGCCTACAACTTTTCCCGATTCCACCAAAATTTGTTCAATATGACATCCTAAAAGCAGGATACCGCCCCAGCGTTTCAATCCCCGTACCAAGGCGTTAACAATCGCTTGACTTCCACCAATTGGATACTCAACACCAGCGCTCGAGCGTTCCCCCAACATCAAAGCTACTTCAGGGACAATAGTACCGCAAGCCTTTAAGCCTGAAAGTAAAAAGCATTCTAGATCGATCAGTCGCCGTACCCACCAGTCCCCAACTGTAGCGTCCATCACATCACCTACTGAAGCTCGGAGTAGGGGCAAATGAGGTATTATTTTTAATAATGATGGTAAGTAACGCCGCAGTAATACGGGTAATAATTGCCAGTCTGCTCTTAACGCTAAACTGGGAATGCCTTTCATAGCTTTGTATAAAGGTAAGAGCCGATGGTAGAACTGCTGTAGCTCCTTGGCGCCGGCTTTAGTAAATTTTGCTACCTCTTGACAATAAAGCTCGCTCTGGCTGTAAACTGCAAAAGTACTTTCTGGAAAGTGATAATGTCCTAAGGGATCGTAGGGTGTAGCTTCTAGGGATTCACCGAGGATGTCCAAAAGTTTCTTAACAGGATTTAAACTCTTGGCGTTTGTTAAACCACAATAAAAGGAGGGACCGCAATCAAATTGAAAACCCCTGCGTTTAAAGTTATGAGCAGCACCACCAGCGATGGTGTGACTTTCACACACGATCGCGCGTTTTCCGTAACGAGCTAGCAACGCAGCCGCACACAACCCGCCAATACCGCTACCAATAACGATAACATCACTGTCTGGCATTTTTGTTGTTTGTTAGTAGTTGGTAGTTGGTTATTTACCACTATCTACTATTTAATATCCATTGACTGATGACCGAACCGTTGATTGAATTAAAGGGAATTTCTAAGTCCTTTGGTGACAACAAGGTTTTAGATGAAGTCGATCTCACAGTTTACCGGGGAGAAGCGCTGGGAATAATAGGACCGAGCGGTACCGGGAAATCAACTATTTTGCGCGTGATTGCAGGGTTGATTGCTCCCGATGCTGGAGAAATTTACGTACAAGGAAGGCGACGAGAGGGTTTGATTGAAGATGGAGCCGATCCCCTTGGTATTAGTATGGTATTTCAACAAGCAGCGTTGTTTGATTCGCTGACTGTTGAGGAGAATGTTGGTTTTGTATTGTATCAGTTCTCGCGGCTGCCAAGAACGCGGATTCGAGAATTGGTGGAAGAAAAATTACAGATGGTAGGTTTAGCGGGAATAGGCGATCGCTATCCTGCAGAACTATCTGGAGGTATGAGAAAACGGGTTAGCTTTGCGCGTGCGATTATGTCAAATCCCGAACATCCCGAAGAGGGACCGGAGGTTGTACTTTACGACGAACCGACCGCTGGACTGGACCCAATTGCTTCTACGGTCATAGAAGATTTAATTAGACAGTTACAATCTACGCAGGGAGCATGTGGAACTTACGTAATCGTCACCCATCAAGAAAGTACCATTCGCCGCACAGCCGATAGAATAGTATTTCTCTACCAAGGTAAAGTACAGTGGCAAGGTACAGTAAGTGAAATAGATACTACTGATAATCCTTTAATCAGGCAGTTTATGAGTGGAAGTGTGGTTGGACCAATTCAGGTAGTAGGTTAAGACAGTGTGGAATTTTGGATTGCTAAGTGCTATTGCTATTAACCGCTAGCCATTAGCAATTAACAACAGGGAGGAAAAAAATGCGATCGCGAATATTCAGAGAAGGTTCTGTGGGATTGTTGATACTAGTAGGACTGGGTGTATTTGTAGGAATTATCCTATGGTTGAATCGGTTGAATGCTGCGAGAAATTCCTATAAAGCCTTTGTGGAATTTGCCAACGCTGGTGGAATGCAAAAAGGAGCTGTAGTTCGTTATCGCGGTGTAAAAGTTGGCAGTATTTCTGCAATTCGACCCGGACCAAACAACGTGGAAGTAGAAATTGAAATCACAGACCCTAATTTGATTATCCCCCGGGATGTTACCGTGGAAGCAAATCAATCTGGTTTAATTAGCGAAAGCGTCATTGATATTACACCCAAATCACCCTTACTGGCAAGGGAGGTCACCGCGAAACCATTAGACAAAAATTGCAATCCTAGCTTGATTGTTTGTAATGGCTCGCGTTTAAAAGGGCAAGTTGGTATTAGTCTGGATGAATTGATTCGCACTACCAGCAACTTAGCAACTTTGTATTCTCAGCCAAACTTCTATATTAATGCCAACGAAGCATTGAAAAATACATCTAAAGCCGCAGCAGAAATCGCTCAGCTGAGTCGAGACATTTCTAGCTTGACAAAATCTACCGAAAGACAACTAAACACTTTTTCAGGTGCTGCAACTTCAGTAGCAAACGCAGCAAACACAATTAGCACAACTACTAAAAACACAGTCAAGCAATTTGGCACCACAGCCAAGCAAATAGGCTCAACTGCAGATCAAGCCAATCGCTTCCTTAGCAATCTTAACAACCTGGTGACAACAAATCGTTATTCGCTGGTGACAACCTTGAACAATATTACTGAAACTAGCAATCAACTGCGAGCGACAATCAGCAGTTTATCACCAACATTAAATCGCCTTACACAAGGTAAATTACTACAAAATTTAGAAACTCTTTCAGCAAATGCAGCTCAAGCATCTGCTAATTTACGTAATGCAACTCAAGCGCTAAACAATCCCAGTAATCTACTGGTACTGCAACAAACTCTAGATTCTGCACGAGTTACCTTTGAAAACGCCCAAAAAATAACTTCTGATTTAGATGATATAACAGGCGATCCGCAACTGCGGCAAAGATTGAAACAGTTAATCCACGGTTTAAGTAACTTGGTATCCTCTACCCAGCAAATGCAGCAGCAAGTCAAAGTAGCAGCTACCTTGGATGCGATGAAAGCAGACGTGAAAAATCCAAATACAGCCATAACACCTTTCCATTCGCTTTCACCCACTGCTTTTCCAGCTGCTAACAAACAACTTCAGGCCAATTTGGTTTCTATTTTGGACGATCGCTCGTTGCCAAAAACTTCCCAGTTGTCGTCTGACTATTCTTCAGGTGTTTGCATTACCCAGTCGTTGCTTCCGAATTCCCTACCCGCAGAGACTGCTTTAGAACCTGTTTTTGCTAATCCGGCGGAGAAATCTTCCGCGCCAGTGGCTGCTTCTTTGGCAGCTCCTGCTGACTTCTCCCAACAAAAACTATTACAACAGTTACGAGAATACGGCAAGCTACGCCAGCAAAAGGAAACAAGTAAATGAGCGATCGCAGCTTGCTTTGCGAGCAGAAAATGTTGCGATCGCGCCTGAAGACTAGTCCAACTTTCTCACTGCAGGTTGACCGTCTTTGACTTCACCAACTAAGACCAGATCGACGCAGTTGACGAAGATGCCATTTTCTACAACACCAGGAATATTGTTCAATGTTTTTTCCAAGCTAGCAGGGTCATCTATAGAATCAAATTTGGCATCTACAACCATGTTGCCTTGATCGGTAATTACGGGACCTGCTTTTTTCACTCCCATCCGCAGCTGTGGTTTTCCGCCAAGTTTTTCAATCGCCCGCATCACGGGTGTAACTGCTATGGGAATCACCTCCACAGGTACAGGAAATACCGAACCCAGGCGATCGACTAATTTCCCGCTATCAACAACGACGATGAATTCGTTTGCTAGATAATCGACTATTTTTTCACGAGTATGGGCCGCACCACCGCCTTTAATTAAATTTTTTTGCGGATCGACTTCATCGGCACCATCAATGGCAATATCAATGTGGTCTACAGCATCCAAGGTGGTCAGAGGAATTTTATACTGTTTTGCCAGTACTTCTGCTTGAAAAGAGGTAGGAATACCTTTGATGTCTTTGAGTTCTCCTGATTGCAGGCGTTCTCCTATAAATTGAATCGCATACGCAGTAGTAGAACCAGTTCCCAAACCCACAATCGAACCTGATTTTACTAAAGCGGCGGCAGCTTTACCGACTTCTTGTTTCATTAATGTTACAGGATCTGTTACTGCTGTCATTCCCAAAGCTCCTGAAAATCTTAACTATAGTCCATAGTAGGGGACGCAGGGAGACTGGGAAAGACTGATGTTCCCCAAATTAGTCGCTCTAGGTGATGGATTTGGGTATGGGAAGTTTGTTGGCTATCTTGATAGGGATTTCCATCTTACTTCCCTAATGGTGTTTTCTATGGGTTGGTTGTATGGACAAGTTTCCGTTGCTTTTTTGGAAACTATGGCGTAGCTGGTTGCTAAACATCCAAAAAAGAAAACTACGCTAAACCAAAGCACGAGTTTATTAGCAGTGGAAAATTCTTGCTTTTGCGATCGCGCTTTGTAAAGGTCCAATCCGGTCTCGGTTATTTCGGTAATCTTGATTTTGTCCACATTAGTTTCTCCGCTGAAGAATTTACAAACGCGGGAACTTGTTTATCTTTGTTGTCTCGTTGTCTGGCTACTTTCAAAAATGCTGCCCGCATTTTTAGCATTTTTATTTTCTAACTGTCAAACCATTTGAGGATGAGGTGCCATAACCCACATCAAAATCTTTGCTGAAGCTAAACTAAAGCAAAATAAATATATTCAAATCAATCGAGTTTATGTTTACTATTATTTCTCTGCCATCAGCTATTGTCAGTCGGTAAAAGTCGGAAGTTGAACCAACGCAATAGTCGGAAAAAGTAGCAGCGGTCAACTAAAACTTTAAAATTACCCGCACAAACTTCTGGCATCATCGAATTTGTAGGGCAGTTTTGATTGCTGCCAAGAAAATACCTATCTAGCTATTTGCTTGCTACAACTATGTCAATCTTTATGTCTTAGATTTTTATTATGTTTGCTTTACTTTCACCCTCTAAAAATATATGTAAACACCTACGGTCAAGGAAATATTTAAGTCTGCCTTCCCTTGCAATCTTGGTTGCAGGGGTTTTTCATGCGATCGCTGTCGAAAGCTTTGATGCTAAGTGTTTACAGATAATAGTAAATATTTCAGCGCTTTTTACCGATAATATCTAAAAACTTGCCCGTAAATAGTAAATAGTGTTAGATTTACCCATCGGAGCGGCGGGATTTGAACCCACGACCTCCACTACCCCAAAGTGGCGCGCTACCAAGCTGCGCTACGCCCCGGCAACCTTTATATATTAACATGAAATACGAAATAAACAATAACAAAATTAAAATACTAAAACACTTTCAGCATTGCTGCTGCTTGTAACAAACCCGCAACAGCGGAAGCGCTCCATTTGCCTTCGGCGCGGCGGCTGGTATTGAGGACGAAGCGCATGCAGAAAGAGTGAGGATAACCTTCTACCTCCATCCATAACAAATTACTTTCGGCTTCGCAGGTAATTTTTTCTTCATCCATTAACTCTGGTGCAAGTTGTTGCACGGTGTCTGCTAGCTGTAATATCAGCCGACAGAAATCATTCAATTCTGCTTCTGTGAGCTCGATCGCCCAATCATCTGTTCCCACTAAGCCTTTAAATTCAGGTGCATTCGGGTCCCAACCAATACGCCAACCTGCTCCACTTTTGAGGATACGTTCCATAAATTGAGTTAGTAGTTAGGGGAAGGCTAGCATCTGCTAATTATTTTTTGGTAAAAGCATTAACTAAGGCTTGTACCAAGGCGTTTCGCTGCTCGCGACTGAGACGGCGTATGGCGGCGCGATCGCCTGCGAAGGGATTTTTTCGCAAGGTGTCGTTGCCAGGATAAGATTCTTCATACATAACTTCATTGGCATCGAGATAATCGGCTAAAGTTAATTTCCAATCCAGGCGGTAGTTTGGCGGACGTCCCTTCACGTAGATGTGGTAGCGAATCAAACGACTCACTAAGGTATTGTTTTCTGCAACTTTTCCTGTTTCTTGACTGATATAATGATTTTCTTTCGGTAAATACGGTAATTTTTTGTAAACTTGTTGCCAAACTTCGTTGGGATTTACTCTTTGAGCACGAACAGGTGCAACAGAAAACCAACTGCTCAAAAAAGCCAAGAGCAAAAAATTCACCAGTAAAATTTGTTTTACCCTCCTTTGTGAGGAGGGTAGAGAAAGTATCTTCTGCCGACACTGGAGCATGAATCGCAAAAAGGAAATTTTTTATACTTCACCAATAATTTCTGGTTGAGTTAGTTCGTCTGACATTTCAATAATCGCCCTGAGAACGGGCTTCATCATCACGTCATCGCTATTGTCAAAGTCTTCATAGCGCCTGCGTTTAGCGCGATTTGCCACTTGAACCGTAATGCGGTAGCGATTTGAAGCTGCGTTAATCAAGTCCTCAGCGCGGTGCATGATCTGAGTTTGGGTTGTATCGAACTTAGAACGCTTTAGCATATTTACAGGTTCTTGGGGTCATTTTTTAGTTTAGCAGCTCGATTATAACCACAGTTGGTTCCAGAAGTTTACTGCTTTGCTTTGCCTAGAATGCAGCCACTGCGCGCAGGTATGCGTAAATCTAGCTGTGTGGATTGTTCCTGCTTGCTCCATTTTACCTCAGCCCTACCGTATAAAAGTTTGTCGAGCTGGCCGTGCAGATTGGTTATTTGTATGTTTGCGTTTGCCGGGGCAGTACCAGCATTGACTGCTATAATTAATTCTTCTTGCTCCCAGCTACGGGTAAACACGTAAAGTCCGCCTTGGGCATGTAAAACTTGGTAGCTACCCCGACGCAAGCAGGGGTAAGCGTGGCGTAGAGCAATTAATTGGCGATGGATATTGAGAATTTCTCGATCCCAATGAGCTTCACGAGGAAAGCCACGACGTGAGTCCGGATCGAGACCGCCGGGTAAACCGACTTCATCGCCATAATAAATGCTGGGTGCGCCGGGAAATGTCATCAGCAGCAAGGTTGCTAGTTCTACACTGGGGCGATCGCCTTGAGCAATAGTTAGCAATCGCGCTGTATCGTGACTAGCAAGCAAATTTAATTGGGTAAGTTGAATTTCCCAAGCATAAAGTTGCAGTAATTCCTGCATTTTAGCGGCGTACTCTGCAGCGAACAAAGGTGGGTAGGGATGGTAGGAACGTCCTTGCACTTGTTCTAAATCTACGCGATCGCCGGCGGCAAAAGCGATCGTTGCTCCTGCAAACAAATAATTCATAACTCCGTCAAACTGGGTACCGTCTAGCCACTGCTGCGCATCCTCCCAAACTTCGCCAACAATGTAAGCTTCAGAATTAATAGCTTTGACCCGTTGGCGGAATTCTTGCCAAAAGCCAGGTGTTTTGATTTCAAACGGTACGTCCAACCGCCAGCCATCGATGCCAAATTTAATCCAGTATTCGGCGATTTCCATAATGTATTCTCGCACTTCTGGATTATCGTGGTTAAAAACTGGTAGAGCTCGATTTCCACCCCAACCGACGTAGTTAGCGGGAAGCTCGCCATTATATGGAGAAACAGGCCAATTTTCGATCTTGAACCAATTTACCCAAGGTGAATGGGGACCGTTTTCTAATATGTCGTGGAAAAAGAAAAAGCCGCGACTGCAATGATTAAAAACTCCATCCAAAAGGATTTTGATGTTGCGTGCGCGGGCGGCGTCTAGCAGTTGTTGAAAAGCTAAATTACCTCCCAGCATGGGATCTACTTGATAATAATCGT
The DNA here is from genome assembly GCA_000332255.1 of cyanobacterium PCC 7702. Taxonomy (GTDB): domain Bacteria; phylum Cyanobacteriota; class Cyanobacteriia; order Cyanobacteriales; family Nostocaceae; genus Chlorogloeopsis. The sequence continues at coordinate 3,444,723 of KB235926.1, forward strand.
GAGTGTGGTAGCGGTGATTGCTAGCAGATTGAAAGATGGGTGTTAAGTAAATAGCATTAATTCCCAGATCTTGAATGTAATCTAGCTGTTCGAGAATACCCCACAAATCTCCTCCTTTGTATCCTTGCAGTGTGGGCATAGCATCCCAATCTTCCCAGCTCACATTACGTAAAAGCCGTCGCCGCGGTTGCTTGCTTCTGGCAAAGCGATCGGGAAATATTTGATAAAACACGGCATCCTTGACCCAGTTTGGTGTTTGTATCTGCATGAATTGCTCCGGATCATTTGTTTATTGCGATCGATCGTTGCAGATATTACCTTTTTTGCGTCTCACACTTGCGGTAGAAAATTTGGGTTAGGTAAATGCCTTCAAGCCATTTCTTGGATTTGCAGGCGAATCGCATGCTTTCCAGTGCTGCTAATTTGTAATTCCATGACTTCACCGCCGTAGGATTCCAAGCAATTGAGCAAAGCTCGCAATTGAGGTGTACTTGCACCGGTATCTACGTACAGCCTATCCGCTAAATTACCGATACGCTTCCAAGTTACGTACAACTTGGCTATGGTTTGTTCTAGCTGGAATGATTGATTAACTAAATCAGCAGCAATGTTTAAGCAACCAATTCTTTGTGCTTCTATAAGTGCTGTTTCGATGTCTACTTCTTCTTCGTTTAGCGCTTGCACTTGAGTTGCTGCTTTGAGATACTTTGCCAAGCTCCGCGCATCTGCAGTAGCTTGTTTGAGAGTATCTACATCGGGATTTTGAGCAATTTCTTTTTGTAAGGATTTTTGGTGCGATGGGGGTAATTTTTCCATTTCCTTGACCAAAGGAGCAATGTAGCGCGGAGGAAGAGTGTTTTCTGCAGCTTTTCGCTTCACTGGTTCCGGTAATAATTCTGAAGACATGGCTGTCCATTCCTCAGTCAGCTGGCGCACTTCTCTTGTAGTGATGCGATCGCCTTTTTGCGCTGCTTCGCTTACCATTATCTGTACCTGAGGGGCGGATTTGGCTGTTTCTACAAACGCCCGTTTGCTGAAATTATTAATTGCTCTCGGGTCAAGTTTTCCTTGTTGTACAAGAGTATCTGCGCTGTTTGCCAGTTGAATCCAAGCATAAGCCTGGCTTTTGCTAATGTCCCGTTCCTTGAGCCATTTGAGGAATCCCGTACCCCGTCCGTCTCCACCTTTTTTCTCTCGATCTCGGACTGCTCGTAAAATTCGTCCCCGCCAAATTTCGGTTTGTAAATCAAAGCGATCGCACACCTGCCAAGCTATATCCAGTTGCTTTTGAAATTCCACTTCTGGAATATTCTCATCGTCTGGATCCGGCAGTTGAAAATCAAAGTCTACAGGCTGTTGTAAAGCAGCAGCTAGCTGATCGAAATTATCGGTTGATTGCACGGCTGGGAAGGTAATAGTGTACGCGACGGCTTATTATTACATACTCTAGGCCATCTCAAAATCGAGATCATTACCCACTCATACTTATCCTTTTTTATACTCATATCCCCGCCTTTGCTCGGGAGCGCAAGTTTTTCAACGCTAATGACGTTTGTGTCAACCACAGAGCTTTTTGTCAAATTCCACTTTTCCGTACTCGAGTTTGATGATACGGTCTGCCTGATGAAAATAGCGATCGTCGTGGCTAATTGCTAATACCGTCTTGCCCCGAGATCTCAATTCCGGTAAGAGTTTAGTATAAAAAATTTCTTTGAACACCGGATCTTGATCGGCAGCCCATTCGTCGAATAAATAAATTGGTCGGTCTTCTATATACGCTGTCAGCAGAGCCAATCGTTTCCGTTGCCCTTGGGAAAGAGCCGTAGTAGAAAATTTACCATTTTCCACTGTCACCTTGCCATCTAATTGCAACAGCTTCAAATACTCTCGAATTTGAGCATCTACTTGAGCAGAATTATCGAATCCCAAAAGTTCATCAAACAAGTAAAAGTCAGAAAAAACCACAGAAAAATGCTGGCGATACCATTCGCGGTTGTATTCGTTAATTACTTGTCCGTCAAATATAATTTCACCGCGATCGGGAATATAAAGTCCTGTAATCAATTTGGCTAAAGTAGATTTACCGCTGCCGTTTCCGCCCACAATAAACACCAACTCTTGTGGATCAAATGTCAAGTCCACAGGACCTAAAATAAAGCTACTATCTTCTCGCTCGCCTTGGTAGGTATGGGTTACCCCCTGAAGTTGCAACTTTTGCCAAGAAGTTTTAATTGCAGGTGGAACTGTTGATAATTCTGCTCGATTGCTTAAAGCTAAACCCAAAGATTCAATTTTTTGCAGTGCAATGTTGGCTTTGCTAAGCACGGGCAGTTTGCTGATAATATTATCCATGGGCAACATCAAGTAAGTCAAAGTCAAAATGTAGCCAGAGACAGTTTGAGAATTAATCCTCAGCAAATGCGGCAATACAAAGATAACAAAGCCCAGTACAAAAAAGAAGATCAGCTGACCCCAGCTAAAAGTTGTGGCAAAAAGAGTTAAACCACCAACATTATGATGACGATAATTCCTTGCCGTGGATTGCAGTTTTTGTTCCAAAAAAACTTGTCGTCGGTAATAGTGTAATTTCAGTTCCTTCACACCTTCGGTAATAGTTCGGAAATGCCGAAACAGCTCGTCCTGCTCTTCGCGAGCAAGAGCAAGCAATTTATTTCCTCGGTTTAACAACCACTGACAACTAGCAATGGCTAGCACTGCAGGACCAACAATTAGTAGCAGAATTACCCAAGAAAGCCAACTGATGTATGCTATACAACCCAAGACGATCGCCAAATTAATAAACAAAAAAGGCATTTGGTGAACGCCTTCAGCAACAGCTTCCACATCTTCTGTCAAGGTCGCCAACAATCGCGAATTTCCCAACTGTTCTAGATGTCTCAGTTCCGAAGAAAGAATTTGACGACTCAAGCGCATGCGTAGTTTGAAGACCGCATTTTGAGATAAGCGAATCAGCATTAGCTGAGAAATCATGCTAGTAACGAGTACAACTATTGCTAGTCCTGCAAAACCCCAAATGATAGTTTCCAAGGATGAAGTGGTATTTCGACTAGCAGCAGAGCCAATCAAAGCAATCAAGCCAGCACTACTACCTCCACTGAGGAATCCGGTGACTATGGCGATCGCTATTGCTTTCCAAGAATCCTTAAAAAGACGAAAAACAAACACGTTTATGCTACTTTACAGATAATTTCACCAGTGCTGTCATAATTTTGATATATTTGAACAATTTACAATAACAAGCCTGCCCATTTCTACCACCAACAGTCTTAACTAGCGAAAACAAAGCCACTCCCAAACCAGAATACTACTAATTTCTCAAGAGGCAGCATTTCTCATTTTATATTTGACGCCTGGCTTTTTCCTTGGCATTTCCAACCGTTAATCCTCCTTACCCAACTCCACCCTAAAACCTCCATAATTTCAACTTGCTTGGGTTTCCCTGTGACAACAATCACCCTACTTAACTAAAAAAGTCGACAAACCAGTTAAATATTCTTTGCTAAAATCGCCGCAGCAAATACCCTTTTTTTAGCCATGAGCAATGCTATTTCTCTAGACTTGCACCTTTTATGCAAGAATACATCTACAATCAACACTGGAGTGAATTACGGCCAATATAAATCGCAGCTTGTCAAGTTATTTTAACATAGATATCGGTTACCTTGAACGAGTTATTCAGTTAGAATCACCACCTTCTCTAACTAGTTTTTTACAGGGTTTAGAACGTACCGGAAGACAAGGTGAACCAGCAGATATGCGCTTTATTTGCATTGAAAATAATCCTTCACCAGAAGCAACACTACCAGAACAAATTCTTTGGCAGCTTTTACAATGTATCGCGATTATTCAACTTTATTTAGAACAGCGATGGATAGAGCTAATTAAATCCATTCAATATCCATTTAGTTTATCATACCACCAAATGATGAGTATCTTCGCAGTTTCTAGAGCCATTTCACCTGCTAACCTTGCTCAACAAGTTTTAAGCTTACCATCTTCTAGTAATATTTCTCAGGAAGACTTCAAATTATTGCTGCGTCATTTAATCTTAATCATATCCAATTAACTGAGTAAGGCAAATTACTTTTGGGTTTAAAAGGAGAAAAAAGTAGGTAAATTTCAATTTTATGCTATCTTTCCTCTTCAGTAAGAAGAAATCTCAAGCAAAGAAAAACAGATATCGGTAGTATCGTTTTACCTCTCCCTGTGGGAAATAAGTTTCCAAATAAAGATTATCATGGTTAAGGAAGCTGCAGTAAAATTAAGCAGTTTTTGGTGCGGAGGTACTGGCATTATTCATACATGCATTTTGTAAATTTTAATATGTAGTTAGCTGGTGGTATTTCCTCCTTAGGTTTTTCAGCTAGCTATTTAAGTTTGTATAATGCGAGGACGAGCAGTAATAGATGTTAAATAATGCAAATATTTGCTGCCATGTCAAAGGAATTTTCTCCGGATAGATCCAATTTAAATAGAAAGAGATTGTTGTATTTAAAGATTGAGAAACACTGCACGTTCAAGATTAAGGGTAGGTTATATGGGGTTGTGTTTGTGGGTTTGGATAACAACACCATGTTAAGCTGAAAGCGCTGGTATGAGGAGTTATGTCAGCATCATGCACAGGTTGTTATCTGGTAATTTAAGCATAGAGAGATTGACGGTTAAAATAGAGGGGTTACCAGCATCGCTAAAAGGTACGAAGCTGGTACAGATGTCAGATTTACATTATGATGGGGTGCGCTTGTCAGAAGAAACGCTAGAACAAGCGATCGCGCTCAGCAATGAAGCTGAACCAGATTTAGTTTTGCTGACAGGCGATTATATCACAGACGATCCAGCTCCCATTCACCAATTAGTGCTGCGACTCAAACACCTGCAAACTCGTGCTGGTATTTACGCCGTACTCGGCAATCACGACATATATTACCACCACTCCCAAGCAGAAGTTACAAATGCATTGTCCAGCATCGATATTAAAGTTCTGTGGAACCAAATAGCCTATCCCCTCGGAGAAGAGCTACCCCTGGTAGGATTAGCTGATTATTGGTCGCGGGAATTTAAACCTTCACTAGTAATGAATCAGTTAGACCCAGATAAACCTCGCATCGTTCTGTCTCATAATCCAGATACTGCTGAATTTTTACAACGGTGGCGGGTAGATTTACAATTGTCCGGTCATACTCACGGTGGTCAAATTGTCTTACCGGGACTGGGTCCTGTAGTTGTTTACTACAAAAAGTTTATTCGCCAAATTCCCAGAAAAGTACGAATTTGGATGCCATTTTTGCGAGCAGACTGTGCTAAGGTAGTGCGGCATTGGGAATGGGCATATGGATTGCATCGGGTGGGCAAAAATCAATTATACGTTAATCGTGGTTTGGGAACTTATGCACCAGGACGCCTGTTTTGTCCACCAGAAGTGACAATTATTACCTTACAAAGCTAGATCAATCAACTAAACTGCCGCTAACTACGACCGACAAACGTCACTAGCTAGCGGCGACTTGTTAACTATCCAACAGGTTTCTCAGAATCTAAAGTTAGATACAGTTAACTTAACTAGGGTTTGACAAAATTCGCAACCTTTATTTTCGATCCTCAGAAGAAAGCATTCTTAATTCCAGCTAGGCAGGCATTCTTGGCTGTGCGTTCTATCACCTCCGACTCAATTCAACAAATTCTTCAAGGCGAAAACACATTCAAAACATCCTCTCGAATGCCATTTTCTGGGATTGGCTGCGACTAGATTTAGAGCAGGAGGCACTGGCTCTGAATCTAAATTGGTTGAAATGTTACTTTCCTGTGTGCCTAGTTTTAAATTTAGCATTACTTTTTACAACTAAAATCGCAATGTTATTAAGTTTGATTGATAGCAACTTTTTGCAACTGTATAATAATTTTTTTTATAAATACGATAGTATTTGCTTCGCTAAAATTGCCGGCTTGCAACAATTAGCGTGTCTGCGATGCAAATGTCGGAGATTTTCTTTGGGATTATCTTTGACTGCCAAACCGTTAAAGAATGTTGCTCTAGGCGCCCTGAGCACGGTGAGTAAGTATTTGCTTGATGCGTTTTACTTCTTTGACTTCGCGTTTCTCTGGTTACAAAATTTCAGTTTAGGTAGTAACGGAACCCACAGAAAAACCTACTCTAGTTGATGCAATTTTTTTCAATTGCTTTTTGACAGAATTAGGAAGGCGATTGAAAGCAGCACCTTGCCATCCTCTATTTCTTTGGTATTCTAGATGTCCGCAGTATTTATTTCCGTGATGAATGTGCCATCCCCAATTGGCCGGAATTACTTCGTAATCGCTGAGAATTTGAGTTAAATAAAGCGTCATTTTTTTCAGATCATGTTGAGATCGCATAGTGGTTTCAAGCTCCTAATTCGATGAATCAGAACACAAGAATTTAAGTTAGTATAGGATATTTTCTAAAAAATAAAGTTTGGTTTTAACCCTTCTGAAGAATTATTTCAAGAATTTCTCAAGAGAGATTTACGAGCTGCTTTGGCAATCTATCTAAATGAGGAGAAAATTTTCCCAGTCAGTCTTTCGAAAGTAAGAAGATATAATTTTTGTGATTGTGCAAATAAAAAAGCCAGAAGCCATTACATTTTGACTTCTGACTTCTAAGTTTTGGGATTTGCTTTAACCTCTTGGTTGTACAATTCTGGCGACAGAAACTGGTGCTAGCCTCAGTTTCAAAACAGGGATATTTTGTACCAGTTGAATAATAGGCTGACTGCGGGGCTCTCGCACAAACACCAAAGGTAATAAAGCGACCAATCGCAAAACAGTTGAAAGAGCAAACAATCCAGGTAAACCGCTGATAACATCCAATCCAGCGAAGAAACCACCCACTGTTGCGCCTACACCACCACTAATGCCACTAACAGCTGCGGTGATCGCAAAATATTGAGAAGGACGATTTTTTGGCGCTACTTCCATTTGAATATTATTGTTACACAAATCGATCGCTGCCCCTAAACCACCACATACTAAATGTATCAGTGGCAGCCACACCCACAAAGAAATAAAATCAGACCCAGCACCCAACCACAATAAAGGTGTAACTGCGATCAAAACGCCAGTTAACAACAACAGCGGACGATTTCCAATTCTGTCAGCTATCCTACCCCAAAATACAAGCATGACCAAGTTCGCTGCAGACAACAAACCGGTGTACACCGTCACGGTACTGAGGTCTAAACCCAGATTTTTCAACATGTAAAGATTGAAAAAAGGTGAACTCAAATTCACCGCAAAAGTCCATAACCCAATGTAAAGCAGAAACTTCAAGAAATTACTATCTTTGAAAATTCCCCTTCCTTCGTATTCGCTGTGGGTAGTTTGCTTTTGCGAAACTAAAGATTTCGTCGCGCAGTTTGCTTGAGGATTAACATCTGTCATCCAAAACTGACACCCCAAACTCACTAACCCGATCGCTACCCCCACTAACAAAAGCACGCCGTAACCTTGAATGCTACCACCAGGCCAAGCCATAACCGCAAATCCAAGCAGCGGCGTACACAACAAATTTGTCAAACTAGCTGCACTGTTGCGAAAGCCAAAGTACCGCCCTCGCAAGCGTTGGGGAACCAAAGCGGCCATCCAGCTAAACCAAGCACAAGACCCTAAAGCTCCTAACAAATTAGTGATAAAGATAATTCCTAACGTCCAGCCTACCAGTTGGTGGGAATCGGTATCACAGCAGCTAAACCACGCTATACCTGCCACTAAAATTAGCCACAGCAATCTGGAAGGACCGAACACAGCTAGAATATACCAGTGGCGACTGGTAGTGCGGTCTGCAAAATGAGCTCCCAGTGGTTGTAGAAAATTCATCAGTAACGGAATTGAAGATAGCAAACCAATTTCTACTGGTGTGGCGCCTAACTGCAGTAAAAAATTAGTCAACAATACACCGCTGGTAATGCTAGAAAAAATATTGGCAAACACTCCATCCATAGTAGACGCCCTGAGACTGGTGCGAATACTTTGTTTCGATATTTGCGACAGCGAGTTGGTTTGACGTACTGATGCTGAAGTTGGAAAAGTTTTGGCGAGCGGGGCCCCCACAAATTCGCTCTCCGAATCGCGAATTTGTGGGTAACCCCTGGCGAGGGTTTCCGGTATTTCTAAAACAGGAGCAGTATTCACTGTTGCAAAATCAATGGGTTAAATTGGACAAAGAAGTTGTGGGTAAGTAAAATAAAACGCTTAAAGACAGTCAGCTTCCACGACGCTCCTTGTTCGCCCACAGGTGGCGAACCCGCGCCTGTTGAAAGTGCATGCATTTTTGGTATTGCATGCCACAAAAATCTTTTTTAAGTGGTATATGATTGGCTTGATGATTAAAAATTAACAATTTTAGCAATCAAGCTGACCTTATTTTGAAATTTCTGCTGAGAAAACACTAGTGTCAGTGGTCATAGTTTGAGACTAGTCCGATAGTTAGAAATTTGGAAAAATGCTAAAAAAGTGAAAAAACAACTCGTTATTATAGAGCTTTTATTAGATGTAGAAACAGGTCAACTGCCGTTAAAAGTAAAGACTTGGTAAAATCTGGTCGCTCTAGCAATTTGTTTGATTTTTAACTTGATTGAAAAGTAGCTGCAACCAGGCTATCAAAGATAAAGATAATTCCAGCTAGTCAATAAGGGTATAAAATTATGTTCCCGATGCACAAGGCAGTTGCTTGCATAATGATTAGACCTGATTTTGACAGGAATTAAGCTGCTGTTAGTCTCAAACAAAATAGTTTTGACCGTCCTGATGGCAACATCTTTGACTTAATACTGCATGACAGCGAATGCATTTTTCCGTTGGGGTTAGGGTGAGAAGTCCTGCGAGGTAGTAGTTTTTCATCGTTACCCTTGGATTCTCTCCAAAGTCAAATTATATCTTTAGCATTTTCATGCCACCACAAAAATACTTGCAAATTTGCTTTTGTGAAATCAGCAAATTCATTGGTGACTGAAATTGCTTAATTTTAATTTTATATTGTAACTGTCAATCTTTATCAGTTTGGCAGTCATGAATAAAAATTTTTTTAATGGAAGTCGAATCGGAAATCTTTCTCTAGAAGGTAGCACAAATGCCGTCTATTTTTCAAACTTATGGTGCAGATCTAGCCAAGAGTTAAAACGATCGCATGCGTTTGTGTTTTGAGCATCAAGGTTTTTTAAAGGTATTACTCAAAAACACAGTTGACCGGTTGTTTGACAGTCTTAATAACTAGGTAACGGTTCATAAACAAATCTCGTGGAAACATGCAGTCTTAGATAATTTTAAATAATGATATTGCTGGTTGGTGCTACCCTAAGTTGACTCGGTAATGGTAGCGATCGCTCCAGAAATAAATGTTCTGTAGTTAAGGGGAGGTCTTTGTGTTATATCCTTAACATTCTCAAAAATGGCAGTATTTTCTCATCCTGACTTTGCTCAGCTAGGTGATTTTATTTCCCGTTCCATCCACATCCATTGTTTATTGCTTTGCAGGATAGCGATCGTTTTTGGCGGACCCGATTGACATAGAGTAACGCTACAAGATACATCATGATTCAAATCAACGGAATAAATTTTCTAGAATGCAAACTTTTTTTTAAATTTTGGTTCGATCGGTACAAGGAGGGATGGACATGGACGCTAGCTTGATCGTGTCCAATATCCTGAATCCGCCGGTTTTGTTTTTCTTTTTGGGAATGACAGCTGTTTTTGTCAAGTCCGATTTAGAAATTCCTCCTCCCGTACCCAAGCTTCTTTCTCTTTACCTGCTGTTTGCGATCGGTTTTAAGGGAGGAGTAGAGTTAGTCAAAAGCGGAATTACCCAGGAAGTTATTTTGACCCTCCTAGCATCCGTGTTGATGGCATGTACTGTACCAATTTACACCTTTTTTATTTTGAGGTTGAAATTGGATACCTACGATGCAGCGGCGATCGCTGCCACCTACGGCTCTATCAGCGCGGTTACCTTCATTACAGCCAGTGCCTTTCTGAGCGAAATAGGTATAAAATATGACGGCTACATGGTAGCAGCTTTAGCTTTGATGGAATCGCCAGCAATTATCGTTGGTCTCATCCTGCTAAATATATTTGCAGTTGACAAAAGTAAGGAAAAAGACTTCTCCTGGTCGGAAGTATTGCAAGAAGCGTTTTTAAACAGTTCTGTGTTTCTATTGGTGGGGAGCCTGTTGATTGGAGTCTTAACAGGAGAACATGGATGGAAAGTCTTGGAACCCTTTACCCAGGGAATGTTTTACGGCGTGCTCACCTTCTTTTTACTGGATATGGGATTGGTTGCGGCCAGAAGAATTAAAGACTTGCAAAAAACCGGAATTTTTTTGATTGCATTTGCCATACTAATTCCAATACTGAATGCAGGTATGGGATTGCTGATTGCCAAATTCATTGGTATGCCTAAAGGAAATGCACTTTTGTTTGCCGTACTTTGTGCGAGCGCTTCTTACATCGCCGTCCCCGCGGCTATGCGATTAACCGTTCCGGAAGCAAATCCCAGCCTGTACGTTTCCACTGCATTAGCAGTGACATTTCCGTTCAATATCGTTGTGGGAATTCCGCTTTATCTGTACGGAATCGAGCTGTTGTGGAGGTAATAATATGCACTTGGTGAAAAAAAATAGAAATCATAGCAAATTCCTTTGAACTTGGCAAGATTTTGGATGGCTTGGAGCGAGCTGGCGTTCCCGGTCATGCGGTAATTCGCAACGTTGCAGGCAAAGGATTGCGAGGAACAGCAGAAGATTTGGACATGACAATGCTGGATAATGTTTACGTTATTGCATTTTGCACGCCAGAGCAAATCAAGCCTGTTGTGGAAAACATCAGACCCCTGCTCAACAAGTTTGGGGGGACTTGTTACATCTCAGACGTAATGGAAATTCGCTCCGTCAAATGTGTCGCCTCGCTGTAAGAAAGATATGAACTCAAGCAAGAATTTGATTCAGCGCCGCAGCTTTTTGAAGCTGGGAGCAGTTGGAAGTTGTGGTTTGTTAGCCTCAGCTGGCAATTTACTATGGCAAGTTCAACAAGTTCAAGCGGCAAAATTGTCTTCTGCTCCATCCCTCAGTCCCGATGCAGCACTGCAAAAACTGATGGAGGGAAATCAGCGCTTTGTCGAGCATAAACCCAAACATCCCGATCAATCTCAAACTCGGTTAAAGGAAGTTGCTCAAACTCAACATCCCTTTGCAACCATTCTCAGCTGTGCAGATTCGCGAGTACCTGCGGAAATTATTTTCGATCAAGGTATAGGAGACATCTTTGATGTCCGTATTGCCGGTAACATCGCCACGCGGGAAGCAATTGGTAGCATTGAATACGCTGTTGCCATCTTGGATACTCCCCTGTTGATGGTGCTCGGTCACGAACGATGCGGAGCAGTAACCGCCGCCGTACGCAAAGAATCGCTGCTGGGTGAAATTGGTAGCTTTGTCAAAGCAATTCAACCAGCTGTAGCAAAAAGCAAGGAATGGCCCGGGGATGCGGTGGAAAATGCCGTGATTGCTAACGTGCAATATCAAATAGAAAAGCTGAAGCGATCGCCGCTGCTAGCAGAACGGCTGCGAACGGGTAAATTGAAAATTTGGGGAGGACGTTACGATTTAGACACGGGTAAAGTCAGTCTTGTCACTTGATACAGGCAAAATGCACGATATGCCATCCTGTATGCTGCGCGAAGGCCAAAACCAACAAAAGAAACAGGGAGACAACAGGAAAAATTCTTTCCTTGTCTCCTGGTTCGTTATCCGCCAGTGTGAACGTATTGCGCTCAAGTCTCCACTCGTACTCTTGCAGGGTGGGGAAGGAGTAGTTGACGTTATGGATTTAGCCTTATGGATTTAGTCAAAAGGCAACCGTCCAGAACGACAACTGGCTGAGCGTCGGCAAGAATGCTAGTTCCTAAAATGTAAGCAGGAACTGCATTTGCTTTTTCTAAAGGTTGGATGGCGGCGAGTTTTTTGCCGATAATGCAATCTACCTCTAAAGCACAGCGCTTGTCTTCATAGCGAAACAGCAGTAATGGTTTGTCCTTGCAAGGGTGTAGTTTTTCCCTAAGGGAATTGGTTGCGAAGGTGGAAATGGGGTAGGGAAAAATGATTACATCAGATAAAAAGTGGATGGGGACAAGCACTTCTTGTGTTGCTGGCTGTGGTTTGGATTCGATCTGTTGGCGGGATAACAACAGCATGCGTCCGCTAAAAGTGTGGAGAATTTGTGCAGATTGGGACAGACAAACTTGCTCTACGCTATCAGCAACAAATGCATAAACTTGCGAGTTAGCCTGACAAACAATTAGTTGAGCAATTTTGGGCTGGAGGGGAATTTGCAGCGAAAAAGTTGTACCGCATCCAGGTTGAGACTTAATGACCATGCTTCCCTTAATGGCTGTTAATTGCTTGCAAGTTTCTATCAGTTCAGGTTCTAAATTAAGAGCCGCACCTTCGCACAAAATAGATGCAATCTCTGGTTCTAGCAGTAGCTTGCTGCAGTCAGTTTGTTTGTCAAAGAGTTTTTTTGAGGCTAACATTTGGTAAACTGCAGACAAATCAACTCCCGCGCCATCATCGTTGCCATCAACAATTAATTGATTTTCCTGCTGGTAAATTTGAATTCTAATGGTGCCGAGGCTTTTTTTCCCCAGCTGTTGTCGTGTTTGAGAAGATTCGATGCTTTCAGCTAGCAAATAGTAACTTAAATGCCACAACAAAGCACAAAGGCGATCGCCAAGTATCCCCTCCACGCCCATCTGGCTTGTTTCTAAATGTAGCCTGGCAGACTTATCTTGTCGGCTTTGCCACGGAGACCAAAGTTGCCGTAAAGGTTCTAGAGCTATTGTTAAAGGAACAGTTGTGATATTTTTGACGACCTGATAACTGTAATCGCTCAACTTTTTTTGTTGGCTGAGTTGCCATTGCAATTGGTGATGAGTTTGCTCCAGGTGGCGAGCAGTAGAAGCGATTTCAGAAGCTTCCGCCACAACATTGTCTAGAGTACGGTAAAATTGCTGCCAGCGAAAAGCCGCCAGGGGAGAAAAGCTATTTGAAATGGCTGCTAAACGTTGTGTCCATTCTTGCAAGTTATCTAGCAGGTGCTGCAGTCGTTGAACTTGTTGAAGTAAGTCCCTGAGGTTGCGGTGTTGTTGTTGTTCCTGACAAGTTTGTTCGTTGTGGATAGCTAGTAAAGTTGCAACCAGGGTATTTAATTGTTCGAGATGCTCAACAGCAACAGATGGAGAAAAATTCTTCCACCCATCGCAAACATTTTTCTCGCCAGAGTTTATAGTGCTAGCTTTCTGCCAGATGGCATCACAAGGCTCTAATAGCGTGATACTGTGTTCGCCCAGCGGAAGGGATGGCATATCGCCGCAGCTAAGGGGTAAAGACGGACAAATCGAGGATTTTTTTGCTTCTAGCCTTGGCAACACCACACTACAGCTGCTGCGTCTATCTTCCTTGAGTTGGGATGCTCGTTCGCCAACTTCTGCTTGCAGGCGAGCTGCAATCGTTCTTAGGCGTTGCAAAATTTCTACCTCCTCTATTTTGGCAGATGTCAAAAATGCCATCAGCAGCGTTTGCAGGCAATCCAATCCCTCCGACCACAACAAAGCGATGGTAGCATCAACACTAACCCGAGACTGATGCACCAGCTCAAACATTTCCCCAAGTTCAGCCGCGACAGTAGCAATAGCATGGCAACGGGCAGCTGTTGCCGCATGATGGAGACGATTAGTAGTTTCCGCAAGAACCAAACCTATATTGGGATTGTTGTCGCTAAAGCAGCCAGATACCTGTTGCTCTAAAAACAGTAACAGATCTATTGCTTCTTCGAAAAAGGCATCTTCTGGCGAGACGTTCTGCGGTTGGGAGACAAAATCGCTACTCATGGGTCCAATAACAACTACTGTTTGTTTTAACTGGGTTTGTTGCGTTCGCGGCAAAGCCAAAAACAAAGTAGGCGTAACTAGTCTAGTCTGTGGCGGTGTGGCTAGCTGGGGAAATTTCCGCCCTCAACAAAGGGAAAGTCTGGATTTGGGCAATGGACTCGATAGCAGCACTTACTTGGCGATCGCACGGTGCGAGCGCAGATGCAACATCTGTAACTGCCACTTGGATTTGCTGCAGCCATTGTTCTATATCCCGGGTCGTTTGCTCAGCTTGAGTGGTAAGGACTTCTACTTGCTCAAGGAAGCTTTCTTTGTTTTGTTTGCATTCGCGCAGCGTACCGGATGGCATATGGCAAGCTGCATTCAGCGATAGAATCTGCATTTTAGTGCTCAAGTCTTCCAGCGATCCGAACCAGCCAAAAGCTTGTTGACAAAATTCTCTTAGATACTGAAGTTGTTTATTAGTAATAGCAATAACATCTTGGATGGATATTAAATGCTGTTGTGCCACAGCGGCAACCGCTGCTTGCTTGTGTGCGGCTGAAGCTAGCTGCTGCTGTGGCGTCGCGAGAAACTGCGGTAATTGCTCCCCGTCAGTCCTGGAGGTCAAACAGTGTACCTTTAGCAGTTCGGCTGAGTGCAAAGCAATTGTCAACACCATTGCTACTTGTTCCAGCAAAAAGCGCTCAGCTTCCTGCCATTGTCGAGGTTGAAAACAATCTTGGACAACCAGCATACCCCAAGGTTGTTCCTTGACAACTAAGGGTAATCCCAAACCAGCTTGCATTTGAAAGCGCTGCCAAAATTGCCAGTGATGGCAACTTAGGTCTACTATTTCGCCAACATCAAAATTGGCAGCAAACACATTTTTTGGTAGACATTGATTGAGTAGCGATGGCCATCCTGGTGCATTTGCTTCAGCTACAACTCGACTGCGGTTACCTTCCTCAAAACGATAAATCAAAACGCGAAAAGCCTCCGGCTTGTTAGGGTTCAAGGCTTTGAGAGCGTCTCTAACCGCCGTCACCGTAACTTCCAAAATTCCTTGACCTTTTTGAAAGGACTGCATTTGTTCGGCAATTTTTACCATGCACTTTTGCTGCAGCTTGATTGCCAGTTGAAGGTTATTATCATCTCGGGTACAGGAAGTTCGTGCGACCCAAGCTTGGATAAAGGCTTCGATTTGACTCACCTTTTGTTGTAGTTGAGCAACCTTCGGCCCTTTAGCAGATTGAAAGACCGTTTTGATGGCGGCCACACAAGCTAAAATTTCTTCTGGGTCCAAAGCTGGGGAATGAGGGTTTAAGGTTGCATTCATAAGGGAAAACTCCTTGACAGCACGAAGTTAAAGTAGCGGGTTTACCATTTTTATTTCTGCAGCGATCGCCTTGGTGTCTAAAATCCAGCGTTTTCCCGGTAAAGCACCTCCAGCAAAGCGCAGTGGTGCATTGCCTGGCGATTGCACCTGCTCTAAAGCATGCCATTCTAAATCGCAAACTTCGGGAACCACAAAACCGACGATTTGATTCTCAAGTTCAAAAACTACAACAGTTAGCTGTTCGCGTGGGGAAAGCGGTGAAGAACAAACTAAAGCTTGCAAATCAATCAACCGCAGCATCTGTCCTTCTTGCCAGTTGTACAAACCCACCATCCACCTCGGTAACGCCAAAGTAGGAGAAATTTCTTGGCTGGCAACAGAAATAATTTCCACAACAAAGTTGAATGGTAGCAATCCACTCATTTCATTTTCCAGAGAAATACGTAAAAATTGCTGGCGCTGGGGATGTAGCTGCTGCTCAAAAGTTGCTGCCGCAGTTTTTTGTTTCTCAGCTAATATTTGGCTGATGCCCAAAAGCAGCAGCTTGAGAGGTTCCTCTGTCGGTACTGCAGACACAACAGCCATGTGGCTGACAAAGTTTAACTTCATCGCTTGTCGGTAAGACCACGGAAGAGGGCGCACTGCTTCTGGAGGAATATCGAGCAAAAAAGGAGGTTTGTCAGAACAAATACCACAGATTTCTCCAGTCCGCGTTTGTGTCAAAAGCAAAAATTGTTTTCGAAAGCCAGGGGAAGATGCATTCGCTGGTGCTAGCTGTTCGCCTAGCGTACCGGATGGCATTACTTGGGGAATTAACTTTTGACGCAAATCTACAATTGTGATAGTTTGTGCTCCCAAATCTACCGTGCCGATGCCATTTTCCACGGGAGTGCGAATCAAAGGACAAGCAATCACCTTCAAAACTGCACCCACCGGAAGGGCAAATAGGTAATTTGCGCTCGCAAATACAACAACTCGTAGCGAGTCGCCCTCAGTGGTAGCAGTCGATATTCGCTTCCAGAAAAAAGGGGTGTTAGGTATCATAACAGTTATGAAAGGGAAATGTCAGCAAGCTTGCTATGGGGTGAAAAAGTTAGGAAGGATTGAGCAACTGTGCGATCGAGGCTAGAAATTCCTGTTCGGAATAAGGCTTGGTCAAGTAAGCTTTTGCCCCCAAACTAAAGGCTAATTGACGGTGTTTCTGACCGCCGCGGGTAGTTAGCATCACCACAGGAATTTTCGACAAGCGCTCGTCTTGGCGACAGTGTTCCAAAAGCTCAAATCCATTCATGCGGGGCATTTCGATATCGCTGACGATCAAATCAACCTTAAGGTCGTCTGCAAGCAACAAAGCGATCGCTTCCCGACCATCTTTTGCTTGTAACACTTGATAACCGGCTTTTGAGAGCGTCATTACCAAACTTTGCCTTTGGACAGCCGAATCTTCCACAACCAACACCGTTGGGAACGGAGAAGACAAAGCCACAGCATTTGTTTTCACCAGCTTTAGCTGCGGTGTGGGAGTTGACTCGGGTGGATGCTGCGCTGCAGGTAGTGGTGGCATTCCGGAAAAATCAGATGCTTGCCAAGTTTGGCGAACTAACTCCAATGGGTCGATCACCAAGGTAAGACTGCCATTTCCCAAAACGCTGTATCCTTGAATAAAACTAGGTAAGGTAACAACACTGCCTAGAGATTTAATTACAAGCTCCTGCTCGACTAAAATCCGATCCACTTGCAAGCACAGGTATTGCTCCTTTTGTGGAAGCAACAGCAGCAGGGGTTCGACCGTCTGGCGTTGCTGAACTGGAAAAGGACTGAGGGTCCAGTTGCTGTCCTGGATAGGTAAGGGATATTTGTAATCCAGCAAACTAGCCAGTGGATAAATGCAGACTAATTGTTGAGCTTGTCCTTGTTGCTGCCATTGCAAAAATTTTTGCGTACCTCCTGTTTTGTGCAGGGATGCTTGTGTTTGAATTTGCTTTGGCTGAGGCAATATCACCTGGCTGATTCCCTCAGATAAAAGAGCGTAGGTAATACCTTGGGATTGACAAACCAGCAAGCGTGCTGTTGTCAAACTCAGAGGTAGTTGGAGAATAAAGGTAGTTCCCTGTCCCTGCACCGAGCGCACGCTGATGGAACCTTGTAAAGCTTGCAATTGAGTGCGAACCACATTCAAGCCCATTCCCCGACCGGATAACTCTCCAATCTCCTGTGCAGTGGAAAATCCCGGTTCAAACAAAAATTCTGCTAATTGCGCTTCCGAGAGATTGTTGGCTTGTTGTGGAGTCAGCAGCTGTTTGTCAATCACTCGCTGGCGAATGGATTCCCATTTCAAACCCCGACCATCATCTTGCACCTCAATTGTCGTGCGATTGCCTTGATGATAGGCTTGAATCGCGATCGTTCCCGTTTCCGGTTTACCCTGCTGGCGACGAAGTTCCACCGGCTCGATCCCGTGGTCGAAGGCGTTGCGAATCATGTGCAGCAAAGGATCGTAAAGTTGCTCGCAAATAGCCTTATCCACCAGTACCTCCATACCGCCAAGCTTCAGTTCCACTGGTTTTTGATGGGCTGCAGCCATTTGTTGTAAAAGTCGGGGAAAGCGATTCAACACTGTTTTTAAGGGAACCATTCTTGCTTGCAACAAATCTTCCTGCGCTCCGGAAAGCAGTTGCTTGCCCTTTCCCTGGTGAAAGCGAGATTGTTCGACCAAGGAGTTGAAAGCTTCTATTCGTTCTCCTAACTGCACCATACTTTCTGCGAAAGTTTGCAGTAAAATGTGCAGCTCGGTATAACGATCCATTTCTAAAGCATCAAAATGAAATCGACTCTGGGAAATCCCAGCAGTACCAACACAGGGGCGTTGTGGCGTTGTGGTTAAAAAAGCAACTTCAGCTGGTAACTGCTGTTTTGAGTCGGGACGTTTGTAGCGCTCGCACCAAGTGTAAACTTGACCGAGTTGTTGCTGACAGTGCAGAAACTGCAACAGCGTATCCCGAGCTGCTTGACGGGCGCGATTCCATTGTAGGGTTTGTTGGTTTTCGTAGATTAACAATTCTCCAATGGTGTGGCTGAGACGATCGAGCTGGGCGATCGCCACTCGAATGCTGGGAACAGATAATGGCTGGGTTTGCTGACTTGTTGCTGGTGGAGAGGTTGGCTGTTTTGAGCACCGGTTCCGATAGGATGTTTCTGGATTACCAATCCAAATAGACTGTAAAATCCGATCTACAGGCGAATCTTGAGAAATAGCCTTTGGTAGTTTGGCTGTTGGAGCTGGCAAAAAAGACCGCACTGGTTCTGATGGGGCGGGTAAAAAAGGAGACTGTTGTTTTTCCGTTGCTTTTGTTTCTACTTTCGGCTCGCTCACAACAGTGATTGTTGGCCCTGCTTGCGACCATTGTTGCAATTTTGCAGATATTTCCCCGCCTCGAGTGCGATCGCCCCCAAGCACTGCTGCTCGAGCCTGTTGAAAATTTTCCAAAGCTTCGCGAGCAATCTCCAGCACTTTGTCTGGATGCTGCTGCAAAGCCTTGAGCGTTCCTTGAGCAATTTCCGCTAATCCAGGCAAGTTATAGGTTGTTGCCAGCTCCAAAAAAAACTCGGCTTGGGAGTGGAGTGCAGCTTGCAGTTGCTGTTGGTTTTGACTTGCAAGCTCAGCTTGCAATTGTTGTAAATCCTGGAGCACGCTTTCGGAAAAGATAGAATGCACCGCGTCAAAACCAAGTTCTTCTGAACTGGGAAGCAAAACTTCGCGACCAAAAAAGTCGCCTAGCTTTACCTGCAGCTGGGCAAAGATTGAGGCTGTGCGAGCGATTATTTCTGCTTCATTGTAGGATAAACCCATCAAGGTTGCACTCAAACAAGTGCGCAGGCATTCGTAGGCGTCCAGAAGTAAGGCACCCAATGGGGGATCTATTTCCAGTTCTGGAGGATATAACGCCTGAAATACGTCTTCCAAGTGATGGGCAACCGTTTCGATGGTTTTTTCACCCACACTAGCAGCACTTCCCTTCAAAGTATGGGCGCTTCGCATCAAGGCATGAACTTTTTCGGTGGTTTTTTCATCCAGCAGGCTGAGCAAAGTCCGCTCCATAGTTTGCAACAACTCCTTTGCTTCTGCCATAAAAGCCTGCTGTAGCTGCTCGTGTTCGCTGGAATAGGAACTCATATCATATTTTTACCAATCAGTCAACTTTAAATTGGCTTACACAACTTTGTAATTGCTGCGAGGTCAGCAATAATTCCTCAAAGGATTGGGAAATTTGCATCGCACTTTCTGAAGTCTTGTGGGCGATGGCAGAAACATCCATCATTGCTTCTGTCAAAGTCTGAGATTGCTGAGTTTGAGCAGAAACTGCTTGAGTAATTCCTTGCACTAGCTCGCCGATCTCATTGGTAGCAGCGACAATGGCGCTGAGGGACTGACGAGTTTCGTTAATGAGCTTCGAGCCTTGCACAACCTGAGCAATCCCTACCTCCATCGCTTCGGTGACTTCGTTAGTTCCAGTCTGAATTTCTTGCACCAACCGCTCGATTTCTGTGGTCGCGCTAGCTGACTGATACGCCAGGGAACGAACTTCATCTGCAACCACCGCAAAACCTTTGCCGTACTCTCCTGCACGAGTAGCCTCGATCGCCGCGTTCAAGGCTAGGAGATTGGTCTGAGTAGCAAAGTTTTCAATCAAACTCACAACTTTAGAAATTTTTTGAGAAGCTTCGCCAAGGCGCTTAATCTTCTTTGCTGTTTCAGAAACGGTTTCCCGAATTTCCAAAATTCCATCCACAGTTTTTTCCATCAGGGAATCACCAGCTTGCACGGTGTTGTTGGCTTGGTGCACCGCCTGTCCCACTTTTTGGGCGTCAGCAGCAACTACCTGGGTAGAATCCACCATCATCTGCAACTGTTGCAAAGCACGTTCCAGTCTTTCTACCTGCTGCTGAGCTTGGTCAGATAGTTTGGCAACTGCAGCTGTGTTGCGACTGGAAGTTTCGCTGACTCTGGTTGCCGCCCCCTGTACTTGTCGCACCAAATCCCGCAAACTTTGAATAGTGGTGTTGTAACCATCGGCGATCGTACCAATCTCGTCCTCAGATAAAGGTGCTCTCACCGTCAAATCGCCCCGAAAAGATGGTTCCAAAGCTTGCAACACGCGTATGGCTCCTTGCTGCAATTTTTCCCGTGCAGTTCGTTCCCGCTCTGCTGCTTCTGCTAATTGCTGCTCCTGAGTGCGAACTTGTTGCAGGTACTCTGCTAAATTCAGCGCTAAACCAATCTGCAACGCCGCTTGGTTAAGAACGTCTTCCTCTGATTGCTCCCACTGACGTGACTCGCTATTTTGATACACTCCCAAAAGTCCCCACAAGCGCTCGCCCTGGAAAATAGGAGCAATCATGTAGGCTTTAGTTCCCCACTGCTCTAACAATTTAATATGACACTCGTCATGACCAACAGCATAGATGTTGTCAATTCGCAAGCTTTCTTTGCGGGCGTAACGCCCTCCTTTGTGATACTGCAGGTAAGTGTCCGTGACTTTAGCCAAACTAGTTCCCACCAGTCTGGGCCAATCTCCCACCAAAGACTCAACCACAAATTCTCCAGACCAATCTGGTTGAAAACGGTACACTCCCACTCGATCTGCTTTGAGCAGCTGGCGAAGTTCGTGAGTCGCAAACTGAACAAATTCCAAAACATCACCGTGGCTTTGGGCCATTTCTGTTAAGCGACTTGGCAGGCGATAGGAAAATCGAGCATTTGCTACTTCCCGTTCGGCAAGTTTTACCAATTCCTCATTCTTGCTTAAGGTTTGCTGCAAGTATTGCGCCTGTTGAACGGCAACTCCAAGCTGCGTACCGATTTTCTTCATCAAGTCAATTTCATTGTCTTGCCATTGCCGCGGCCCGTCATTTTGATATGCTCCCAACAAACCCCAAAGCTTATTGCCGGCAATAATCGGAGTGATAATATAGGCTCTGATTTGAAATTGTTCTAAAATTTTCAAGTGACACTGGGCATGGCCAGCAGTGTAAATATCATTCACAACAAATGTTTCGTTGTTGCGATACCGCCCTCCCTGAGTTAGCTGCAGGTGTTCGTCTTCCCATACCGTCTTGATGTCAGGACCCACCAAAGGAACCCACTCGCGACTAACGGATTCGGCAACAAATTCCCCGCCCCAATCTGGGTTAAAGCGATACACTGCCAGGCGATCGCACTCTAACAACCCTCGCAACTCGGGTAAGGCATTGCGAAAAATTGTATCCAATTTTTGTGCTTGGCGGATTTTTTCGACCAGCCGCGTCAAAGCTCGTTCTCCCTCGGCAGTTCTGGCTAGTTCGGCATTTTTCATCTTTAATTGCTCGATGTACTCTACCTGCTGCACGCCCAGACCCAGTTGCATTCCTAGTTTGCCTAAAAGTTGCACTTCTTCGCTTCTCCACTGACGCGGACTGCTATTTTGATAAGCGCCTAAAAAGCCCCACAGTCTTTCGCCAGCAAAAATAGGAGCAATCATGTAAGCTTTGACCTGTATTTTTTCTAGTATCTCTAGGTAGCATGGCGCGTGAGCGACGGTGTAAATGTCATTGACTGCAAAAGTCTCGCGGTTGCGATAGCGTCCGCCCTGAGTTTGCTTTAAGTAATCGTCTTTCCAGATCGTTTTGAAATCCGAACCAACCAAAGATACCCATTCGCTACTCACCGATTCCGCTATTAACTCCACACTCCAGTCGGAACTAAAGCGAAATACTCCCAGGCGATCGCACTGTAGATGTTTGCGCAAACTTGGCAGCGCATTGCGAAAAATCGTATCCATATCCTGCGCCTGGGCAATTTTCTCCACTACCCTAGCCAAAAGTTGTTCTTCCTCAGCAGTCCGCACCAGCTCGGCATTTTTCATTTTCAATTGCTCGATGTACTCTACCTGCTGCACGCCCAATCCCAACTGTATTCCCACTTTGGCAAGCAAACGCACTTCTTCAGACTTCCACCGCCGCGGACCAGTGTTTTGATATGCTCCGATCAAACCCCAAAGTTTAGTACCAGCAAAGATAGGAGCAATCATGTAGGCTTTCACCTGGAATTGCTCTAATAAGTCAATGTGACATTGGGAATGACCTGCAGTGTAAATATCATCGACAGCAAAGGTTTCATTGTTGCGATAGCGACCGCCCAAATTTTGCTGCAGATACTCGTCTTCCCACACAGTTTGACTCTCCGGACCAACTAAAGGTACCCACCCACTGGCTACAGACTCAGCAATAAATTCACCGCTCCAATCCGGTCGAAAGCGATATACTGCCAAGCGATCGCACTGAAATAATTGTCGCAATTCTGCTAAAGTACTGCGGTAAATTGCTTCTAACTGTTGCGACTGGCGTATCCTTTCTCCCATTCGGGCGATCGCGTTTTCTACTTCTAGCAGCTGCATCATTTCTGTGTTTTTTTGCAGCAGCTTCTGTTTGTATTCAGCTTGCTGCAGCGCAATGCTCAACTCGCTCGTTACGTGCAACAACGCAGTAGCTTCTTGCTCGCTCCACTCCCTAACACCAGTATTTTGATATGCTGCTAGCAATCCCCAAAGACGATCTGTACGGTCTTTATGGAACTCGCTGCAGCTTTGGAAAATAGGAACGATGATGTAAGCTTTGGCCTGCAACTTCTCTAAAACTTCTAAATAGCAAGGTGAAAAATTAGCAGCATAAATATCATTGACCTGACGCCAACGCGTTCCCTGGGAGTAAATTCCACCTTGGGTCTCCTTCAGATATGTATCCGTATCCGGTTTAGGAGGAGATTTATACTCTTTGACATAGCAACGCTCGGAAGATATCAAATTTGTTTTCAACAATTGATCTTCCCGTTGCACCTCAAACAGCGAACACCAACCGGCGGCAACAGATTCAGCAACAACCTCTCCACTCCAATCAGAATAAAATTGATAAATGGCAACGCGATCGCACTTGAGAAAGCGACGCAATTCTTGAGTAGCAGTACGAAAAATATTTTGAATATCCGTTGCTTGTCCGATTTTGTCGATAATGCGAAAAATGGTACGCTCCCATTCTACTAACTGAGCTAATTCCTGGGCGCGGCTAGAAAGTTGTTGCTGGTACTGCAATTGTTGCATGGCAATGCTACACAAAGTTGCAATCTGTACTGTCAAGCGAACTTCAGTATCTTTCCATTCCCGAGGACCTGAATTTTGATAAGCAGCAAGCAAACCCCACAACTGCTCTCCCTGAAAAATGGCAACAATAATATATGCTCTAGCTTGATATGTCTCTAGGACTTTGATATAGCAGTCAGAAAAATTCCCAGCATAGATATCGTTAGTTACTCTATAAATCTGACCGCGATAAAAAGTTTTACCTTCCGTGCGCTGAATATAGCTATCTGCTAGCTGCATTCGTCCTGTAGACGCGCTCTTCGCGGCTTCTCGTAGAGATGACGCTCGTCTAGCCAAGTCAGTATCTGTTACCGGCGGCGCCCCTGCTGTTAGATCCCTGATACTGCAATAGTTAACATTTTCGGCAATTGTTGGGTTATTTCGCTGCTCTTGTAACAAACTAACCCATTGGGAACCAGCAGACTCGGCTACAAATTCCCCACTCCAGTCTGGATGGAAACGATAAACAGCTACGCGATCGCACTGCAGTAATTGTCGTGCTGTGAGGGTGGCTGTGCGAAAAATGCTATCCAAACAGCGCGATTGCAGAATTTTATTGGCTACATCAACAAGCATTTGGTCTTTTTGAACTTCTTGTTGTAACTGTGTTTGGATTGCAGCCAACAGCAGTTGCGTCTCTAGTTCTTGGCTCACCAGTTTTAGCAACCGAATTTCGCTATCTGGCCACTCTCTCGGCGCACTGCACTGCTGCACCACCAACAAACCCCAAACCTTGTCGTTATTAAAGATAGGTAAGCTTAAAAAAGCTCTGGTCTGAAAGCGATCCAAAAGCTGCTTTTGATAAGGAGACAAGCTTGCAGTCTGGACATCGGCGATTCCTACTAATTGTTCTTGCTGGTAAAGCTGGGCTGAACCGAGTCCAAAGCTAACAGCGGGCAATGTCTCGGAGAGCATCGGTGTCAAGCCATCCGCGACTGCTTCTGCAACAACTTTTCCGCTTGTGGCATTTGTGAACTGATACACTACTACGCGCTCGAGCTGGAGTGCTGTTTGTACCTCTACAACAGCAGTAGCAAGCAAGTTATCAAGATGCGAGCACTGACGGATTTTGGCAGCGATCGCCACCAGTTGCTGCACCTTTTTTTCTTGTTTGTCATCATCTTGGTACGACAACACACTCACCGTCTCTGTTAATTTGCGGATTCTTTCCCGCAATGGCCCTGTTTCTACCCAATCGGCTTGATCAAGTTCCATTTGTAACTGTTCCAACACAGCTGTTATTTGCTGTTTTGCTGTTTGGGAATTTCCGTTTCCAAAGTCTTTGTGACCGTTACTTGCGGATGTGAGATTGTGTTGTATGACCATAAATATCTACAGCTAGTTCAAAGTTATTGTCAAATCCAGAAAAGCTCGTAGACGCACGCTCGCGCAGCTTCTCGTAGAGAGGAGAAATTATTTAGCCTTGCAAGGCTTGAATCACAGTGTTGGTGTTCAGTAACATCAAAGCATTCCCTTGGGAATCTAAAAAGTAACCCAGCCAAAACGAGCGCCATTGCTCGGGTAACATTGATGGCGAAATCGGTAATAACTGCTCGGGATTGTAGGTTTCAATCGTACTGACTTGCTCTACCAACAGCCCTACCATATGATTTTTGACTGGAACGAGTATTGCCATGCCACTGTTGCGCACGCTTTCTTGCCGATACCAGTGGGTTGCTCCCAGCAAACATCCCAAATCCAGAATCCAGACTGCTTCTTGCCGCCAATTCCAAATGCCTAACAAAAATTCTGCTACCTGCGGCACTGGTAAAATCTCTGAAAGGACAACTTGAATAACCCCCCGCAAATCAGCCAGCGGAACCAATCCATTTGCCTTGGCATGATGCAAGGGAAATTTCAAAAACCTTTGCTGGTCTTCTGACTGCTGTGAAGAATTGTCAAGTCGAAATTGGCCCCATTTGACCGGACTCATAACCTTACTGCCTTTAGCGAATAAATTGACCAATAGTTTCAAGTAATATCTTTTCGTCTACAGGTTTAGTCAGGTAAGCATCTGCACCGCTCATCGAACCCCAAGTTCTATCAACGTCTGTATTTTTTGTCGAACAAATCACCACCGGAATAGCTTTGGTTACAGGATCGCCTTTCAACTTGCGGCAGAATTCAAATCCACTCTGACCCGGCAAAATCAAATCAAGCAGGATTAAGTCAGGTTTTTGTTGCTTGAGTCTCAGTTGAGCTTCTTCTCCACTGCGAACTTCATAAACCGAGTAACCTGCTTTTTCTAGAAAGCGTGCGATCCTTTCGGCTTCTGTAAGGCTATCTTCCACTAAAAGAACTTTTTTCATGTCTGCTTCCTAACTATTTCCGCAATCGATAAACTATTGTTTATAAAGCTACACTGGGCTAATTTTGTTCTAAAGCTGGAGCTTAAACTACAAGATGCCTGTGAAGTACGTGGAGTACTTTCTCCGTCTCTACAGGTTTGCTTAAAAAATCAGTTGCACCCACTAATTTTGCTCGCATCCGGTCTACCAAGCCGTCTTTTCCTGTCAAAATTACAACCGGTACATCCCTGAGACTAGGAGTTTTGCGGATTTGGGAACAAATTTCATAACCGTTCATTTTTGGCATTAAAAGATCCAAAAAAATGAAGTCCGGTTTGCTTTTAATCAATTGGAAAACTGCTGTCAGGGACTCTTGAATACCAACAAAGCGATAACTGTGTTGAGTGAGGATTTCTTCCAGACGGCGACAGACAACTGGACTATCATCCACACAAGCAACTAAAGGTGCGCCGGAGGGATTAATAATTTGCTTGCCAGTTTTTGTCGGTGCAGTTTTGCGCCAATTGGGTGAAACTTGCAAAAAAGTGTCTTCTTCTGACTTGGCTGCCAAAAAAGTAATATTTTCTTGACTGTGAGTAGGAAGGTTATATTTCCTAAAACTTGGTACCGATGAAAAAGCGATCGCTCCAACTTTTACCAATGGCATTAAATTTAAAGTTAAGCTTAAGACATCCTGGCCGCTTTTTTGGGCTAGACTTCGCAAAGTCTGAGTTCCATCCACAAGTGAAATAAGTGGTTGAAAAGACGCCTCTAGCTGGAGGTGGTCGAACTGTTGAACCACAGGAAATAAGTTGGGCGAGTAAGCTGACAATCCTGCATCCCGCCATTGTTTCCACGCTTGCGTTGCTTGTTTTAAGACTTCCTCTGTTGAGACTACTGCCAAAAGAAAACTAGGAACTTCGCCAACAACGGTGGTACACGATAGCTGCTGTTGTTGGCTAGCTGTTGCGCCTTCACTGTACTGCATCACATCAAATAAGACTTCTGCGATCGTGCTGGTAATCAGGTTCACTAATTGTTGCTGTTCGATCAGTTTTTGTTGTTGCAATTGAGCTAGAATGCGATACTCGCGATAGCTATCTTGTTGGGGAACAATCTGCTCGATAAGAGCAAAATCTAGGTGAGGACAGTACCGCAACAGATGTCTTCGCCAGCGTTCGTCGGAATTAGGACCCCCTGTTTGCCAAATCAATCGTCCTAAACGAAAATACAGTGTCCAAGTCGGTCCGTCCCTTGCTTCCAGATTTAGCCTACCTGTAAATAAATTAGTTTTCAGTTGGTTGATCGCTTGATACACAACGATCGCACCTCCTCGTCCCCAAAATAATTAGTATTAAATTTAACATTAAAAAATGTATACCTCGTGGAATAAAAGGAAATTTCTGGTTTTGAGAGTAATATATGTTACTTAGACTTCCCTCTGGCAATGTTCGCGATGTTAATAGCCACAGACTCTGGTAAAGGGAAACAGCACCGGTAAGTGATAAGTAGGGGGACCCCATAAGTGGCACTGTTTCCTGTGAAGTCGTTCTTTTGGCGGTCCACAACCCCGTGAAGTTGGAAGCCAATTTGATTTGGCGTGGGAGGATATTACGAACGTGCTTGCTGGCGAACAAAGTATTGGCGATCGCGCTGCTGCAGAACCCCTTGTTTAATCAAAGTCCGCAGGATATCAATAGCCTGCATGCGATTCAAACCCATAACTTGTTCAATTTCCAGTAAAGTAGCTCCTTGTGCTTGTTGAATGTACTGCTGCAGCTTGGATTTCACAGTGTCAGCAGGAGGACAAGAATTCACCAATTTCTCTTTTGTCGCAGCAGCAAGCAAAACCGCTGGCGCGCAATTGTCTTGTTTCCAAACACTGGCGTGTAACTGAGCACGAAAGTGTTGCAAATTTTGAAATAAAGTTTGCGCTTTGGCGATTCGCTGTTGGTGGTATTCTTGCTGGCGTTGCCAGACATCTGTTTTCAGATGTAATATTTCCAACTGACGCTGGGCTATTTCTTGCTGGAATTGCTGTTGTTGTTGCTTTCTGTCCTCACGAAGCTTGGTGACAAAACTGCTTAATTGTTGATGAAGTAATTCTGCTTGCAGCTGAAGCTCTTTTTGAGTTAGCTGTCTCCATTCATTCACTTTTTGTCGCCGTTGAGCAGCTAGCTGCTTGCGCTGCGATCGCTTTTGTATCCATAACTCTTGCAGAGCCATCGGCTCAGATCTCCTATCTTGTCAACTATAAACCCAAAAGTGGGAGTCTGGAGGACTCCCATGTTGTTGGGTATTTCAAGCAGCAGCTGGAACAGCTGCTTGAGAAGTTAAGCCAATTGCTTCGGCGTATTTGAGATAAGTTTCAACTGAAGCAATGACAACGCGAGCTTCTAGTGCTAGCAGTTCAATTCCAACTAAGGAAACGCGCACCCAAGCATCCAATACAATTCCTTTATCGAGAATGCGATCGATTACTTCAGCCAAACTAGAAGATGAATTTACTTTTTCAACAGCCATTTTTTTTCCTCTAAATCGTTCCTTTCATACTGCTCTTGTCGAGCTCTCTCTGGCAAAACTCACGAAGCATGCGTGTAGTTCTTCCTAGGTTTAGTCTTCCCAGAACTTTGCTAGAAATAGCAAAAACTCAAAAAATACTAAAAACTTAATATTACAAACTGAGTGTGAATTTTCCGGAAAATTTTAATAAAAAACAAATGAATTTTAGAAGCTATTTTTTATCAGTTTTTGGGAATTGAGAATAGTGTTTGCAAAATAATATGGCGCTAAAGGTCCCCTCAGGGTCAATTGCCAGTGGGAGCATTGTTCTTGCCAAACAAAAAGCTGTTGTTTGCTTAAAGTTGTGTCGTTACGCTCTACCAGAAGGTGGATTTGACGTACATTTCCCTGTCGGGTTTCCCAGATGGCGTTTGTGTATGTTTCGAAAATTAACTGACTTAGTTGTTCCCACTGTTTGTATTGCTGGGTTTGAAATTCCTGTTGTATTTGGTAGCGTTGCTTTTTAGCTAACAAATAGTCTTTTCCCCGAACATCAGAAACTAAAACAGGAGACAAACAACAAGGAGTAAATGTCAAAGTGTATTCGACTTTGTTTGCTAGCTGAGCAAGAGCTTGCAGATATTGTTGTTGGTGTTGTTCAAGATGAGCAAGCAGGTTCTCTATACAGCTAAACCCGCTACCAAAGCGCAGTGGAACAAGGGAAGTTTGTGGAAACAGTTCTCCAATAACGCGATCGTGGGTCAATACAGCTTGCAGTAATTGCTGATCTGTTGTCTGTATCTGTTCCACACAGATTTCCTGCTCCACGATCGCTCCTAGACCACAACAGCAAATCAGCTCGACATTCCCTTTCATACCTGCAGGCAAAATTAGCGGTGATACAGGCGGTACTAAAAGAGCGTAGGTGTATACTGACATAAGCTGAATACCTGCACGACGAAAACCAAAGATTATTGAGATTGGCGCTGACTAGCAAGCATTTGGTAAGTAGCTTGGAAATCATCATTGGTAATTTGAATTTGGCTGGGGTCGCTCAGTCCTTGGGCGCGGTATCGGCGAATTGCACTTAATGCAGCTTGATTGCTTAATAAAGCTAAATCTGCTCCATTCCATCCTTGTGTTAATTGTGCCCAAGTTTCTAAATCGACGTTTGCCAAGGGACGATCTAAATTATGAACCCGCAAAATCGCCAAGCGACTGTCTCGATCTGGTAAGTCAACTTTGATTTGCAAGTCTAATCTTCCAGCTCTTAGCAGTGCAGGATCGAGTGCTTCAGGACGATTGGTCGCTCCAATTAACACTACCTGGGGAGATTCGTGCAATCCATCAAGTTCAGTGAGAAGTTGACCAACAACGCGATCGCTGACTCCAGAATCACCGCTGAATCTTCCCCGTGCTGGCGCTAAAGTATCAATTTCATCTACAAATACAACGCAAGGAGCTGTTTGTCGGGCTTTGCGAAACAGTTCTCGAACTGCTTGTTCTGCAGCACCCACCCACCGACTGAGCAATTCTGGACCGCTGACAGCAATAAAGTTGGCTCTAGCCTGACAAGCAAGGGCTTTTGCAAGTAATGTTTTGCCAGTTCCAGGCGGTCCCCACAACAAAATTCCCCGCGGAGGTTTGGCTTTGGTTTGCTCGTACAGTTCCGGATACAAAAGTGCACCCTCTACAGATTCTTGGAGTTTTTGTTTGACAGCTTCTAATCCACCAATATCATCCCAGCTTATATGCGGTACTTCTACTGCTAAAGCTCGCAAAACAGAGGGTTTGATTTGTTTGATCGCTTCTAGAAAATCCTGGTGCGTTACGGTCATGTTCTCTGGTGCAGGACTGTCCGGGGAGGGAATTTGACGGCGAAGGGCGTTATAGGCTGCTTTTTGACAAACAGCTTTGAGGTCGGCGCCAACAAAACCAACTGCTAAATCGGCGATCGCTTGCAAATTAACTGAGTTTTCTAAGGGCATGTTGCGGGTTAGAATCGATAAAATTTCCCATCGTCCGCGGCGATCTGGAACTGGAAAATGAATTTCTCGATCGAAGCGCCCGGGACGACGCAACGCCGGATCGAGATCGTCGGGACGATTTGTTGCTGCTAATACCAGCACGCCCTTAGTTTTGGCAAATCCATCCATTAACCCCAACAATTGCGCCACCAGTCTTTTTTCTACTTCGCCTTCCACCTGTTTGCGATCGGGAGCAAGGCTGTCTATTTCATCAATAAATACCAGACAAGGAGCACAACGGCTAGCTTTTTCAAAAATACTCCGCAAACGAGCTTCTGCTTCTCCGTAGTACTTGCTCATCACTTCCGGGCCATTGATGGCAATGTAATTCAAGCCTAACTCTTGTGCCAGAATTCGAGCTGTTAAAGTTTTTCCCGTACCGGGTGGACCAACTAACAGAACTCCACAGGGAGGCTCCAATCCTAGTTTGACTAATAAATCCGGGCGTTTTAGCGGTATTTCGACTAATTCCCTTATTTCCCTAATAACATCAGACAATCCTCCCACATCTTGCCAACAAGCTTTGCTGGTCGTCTGGTTTGAGAAAAAGGTGACATCTTCCTCAGTGCTATCGTTTTTTGTCGCCGCACTGCTTGTTTTAGCAGCGTGGGACTGTACGCGACTTATAGTGCTGCTGGTTCTGGGAATATTACCTTGTCGGGGAATGCTGCTCAGATGATGAGACTGAATTTGAATAGAAGTTTTTAATTCTCCTTGTTCTAGTTTTTCTTCTAAAGCTTTGGCAATTTCTAATAACTGTTCAAATCCTTTAAATATGTCACTCATTGATTTTGATTATAATTAATAGCAAGATAAATAATTTTTGTACAAGAAAAGTTGGGAAACAAAGCAGTACTCTTGACTGGAAATTTTGTAATTTCAGCTGGAATGCAATAGTCGCAGGCGAGCAAAGTTAAAAGGAGCTGTGAAATTGTTGTAGCGAATTCGCAAACGCTGTTCGAATTGACGGTCGAGTTTTTCGACTAATTGACCAAATTGTGGTTCTGCTTCCCAAGGAATCAGGTAGGCAGCGTTGTAAATCATTGTGTCTAGTTGGGGAGGATTTTCTACAACTTCGATCGCTAAAGAATTGAGGGTGCTTTGAAATAAATGAATAATGTCATGTTTGCGAGCATTTATTCCCTGTTGGATGGCTTGTCCAATTTGGATTACCAAGTCTAAACTCAGGGGTTGACCGACCAAACTATCTCGTTGGGTCTTGAGGTCTGGACGTTCTAGCAATAATCTTTGGATTTCTGTATCTGTATCCCAAAACACTTTTACACTGACTTCTCGATTACCTGATAACTTGGCAAGCAGTTGTGTTAATTCTTCGTGGTAAGGATGAATTAATTGTTGGCAAAAAGTTTCCCAATTTGAAACTAAAAGTCCAAATTGTACGGGTAGTAAGTTGCGATCGCCTGCTTGCATGATTTCCTCAAGAACTTTTTCATGGCAAAGCAAATTGCGACGACTTGCTAGATAGCTTTCCTGCTGAGCTTGAGAGTAGAGAACAGCGAAATCATCCAAGATTTTGACCTGTACTGGTTGTTGATCTAAACCATGTAAATTTAACTTTTGCGGACCAGGTAATGGAAAAATTCCGTAAATGTAATAGCCATAATCCATAGAAATGTCTTGTCCACAAATAGAAAAAATAAAGCGCTTAAAAAGACTTGGAAGTGAGTATTAATTTTAAGTTGGCATGAATTAAATTTAGCCGGGCTAGTCCTAGGTCTAAATGACCTTCAATAACAATGCCTGTATTTAAAAGCCGATCGAGGAGTTCTACAACAGAGGGTGAATTTGATATTTGACCGGGGTAGTAGTCCCCAGAAACGGGAAGCAAAGTTCCGATTTCGCCCAGGTTAATATTTAAGTCTGCACGATCGATATCAAATACCTGACAAAGCTGAACGACCTGTTGTTCGAGCTGTTGCAAGCTTTGTGCAGCTTGTTCTAGTTCCTCGTCGCTGAGCATACCAGCGTCCATGCGCCGAAGAACTTGAGCTTCTAAAAGCTGGCGTAGCAATTCTACAACCGTCAGTAGTAAAGGTGCTAAACCTGCATCAGATTTGGGATTGCTAATTGTTTGCATTTTCAATGATTGCTGGAAGCGATCGCGGCTAACTGGGCTTCTAAATTAGCAATACGCTGTTGAAGTTGTTGGTTAGTTGCTAATAAACTGCTGGTTTGACTGCTAAGGTAAGGATCGCTCTCCCACCAGTTAATGCCAATTTCTTTTGCTTTATCAACAGAGGAAATCAACAAACGAATTCGGATGTTGAGCAGTTCTGTGGAACCAACGGAAACGGAAATATCTCCTGCAATGACAATACCTTTATCCAGAACCCGTTCTAGAATATCTGCTAGGGTAGATCCTTGTGGGGGAGCGATCGCTCTTTGGTTATTGTTAATGTTGTTAATGTTTGTTGGTTTGTAAACAGCTTCCACCATTTTCGCCTTTTATGAGTGAGCAAAATTACTGATACTTCGGCATGATGATTGTTATCCTGCAGCTAACTGCAGCAATACTCCCTGTTCTCTTAACGACTTGAGCGCAGCTACAATTTGACTGCGATCGATTCCTAATTCTGCGGCTAAATCAGAAAATCGCTTTCCTGGGTACTGGCACAGGTAGTGGTAGACTTCGTACTCGTAGGGTACTCGTTGCTCCAATACAACCTGATTGTGAGTATCGAGGGGCAAATCCTCTGCAAGCTGTGTCTCTATTTTGGGAGTATGGTATAGTTCTTGGCAAACTTCGGTAAGTAACCGAGTTGCTTGTACCAGGGGTTGATGGGCGCGAGACAACAAAATATCAGCACAAACGTCTTGAAAGTCAGGATCTCCAGGATCTATGGAAATTTGATGCTCGTGACAGATCTTGGCAATCATCAAGCAACAGCGCAATCCACCAGATTTTTTCAGGTCTGCTCGACTCCAAAACATTTGCACAAGCCGCACAATTATCTGTGCTTGCTGAGGATCTACACCTGTTTTGTGAACTACTATTTCCCGTTGAGTGGCCTCGTCGGGTACGGGTATATCAATGGTAATGACGCGATCCATCAAAGCATCCTGGGTAGCATGAACTCCGCAATACTCTTGTGGATTTGATGTTAAAATTGCCCGGAATTGGGGGTGAACTCGGATATACTCTGGTCGGTGTTGATTGCTCGGTAATACTAACAGCTTCTCCTCGAGTACGGAGAGCAAAACGTTATTTACCTCAGGATGGGAGCGGTTGAATTCGTCATAAACTAGGGTAAATCCTTCTTTACAAGCTAGGGTTAACCGCGCGTCAACCCAGTGTTGTCGCAGTTCGTCTTCTACCTTAACAACGCTGTGGATAAAGTTATCGACGACCTTTTTGCGAGTGTAACCTAGTTGGCGACCGATCAGGTCTGAGGTTTTGAATTCATCATCTCCAAACAGAAGAACAATAGGCTGGTTGAGCAAATTAGCCAAGTGCATGGCGAGAGTTGTTTTTCCGACTCCAGCAGCACCGCGTAAGTGCACTGAAAACCCTGACTGCAGATACCGCAAGGCACGTTGAGCGATGCGTTGAACAGCAGGTGTATTGACAAATCGTTGTGGAGATGCGTTTAATACTGTTGTCAAGCTCTAAGTACCTCCTGAGTAGCTCCTCTGCTTTGGGAAAACTACTTTTTACAAATTTAGGACTAGAAGGATAAATCTGAATTAGCCTAAACTGGACTTACATCCAACCCCTTTGGCATTAATACCAGATTAAGAAATTTTTAATACCTGTGTCATCAGCAAGATTACGGTCTTGCGAGCAAGGTGTCATTTACAATTCATCTCAGGGCAAAAATATGGTTCTGCGGCTTTTACTATTACCAATTACCGGACCGTTAATGGGGGTAGCATGGCTTGGAGAGAAGATTTTAGAACAGGCTAACGCCGAAATAGAAGAAAAAGAAAACCTTAGCAAGCAACTTCTAGCATTACAATTAGCTTTCGATCTGGGAGAAATATCTGAAGAAGAATTTGAAATTCGGGAACAAGAGCTTTTGCAAGCGATGGTAAAAGCACAACAACAAAACGACGAGTAAACCTTGCAATAGCCGACAATTACAAACGTCAGACCATACACTAATATTCCCAAGTCAGGGTATGAAATTGAGGCGGATTTTCTGGACAAACAAGGATTTGGTCACTATTTGGTTCTTGACGGGTTATCTTTTCTTGTTGTGCAGCAATTTCCTCCTCTAAAATGGCAAGGCGTTGCTGAATTTGATTTCGGCGTATTTCCAATTTTTGGAGTTCTTGTTGCAAGCGTTGTTTCTCTACTATTTTTTTATAGGTGTATAGGTAAAGCGTGGCTTCTTGAGAAGGTCGAGGAGGTATGGAGCTAAGTTTGGGTTTAATTTTTCTATGGTTTGGGGTGCGAAATGGCATAATAAATTTCTTATTCGGGATGAAAGTATTTATCTAATTTAGCTGAATATAATAGCGCTTGGTAGTTAAATTTATGAAGGCAAAATTACCTAGATGCCAAGCGATTTTCTCTCTTAGACCTGGAAGTAATGTTTGTAATTTTTCTTCCGGCTGCGGTTTGCTTTGCTGGGAGGGCGTGTAGTTTAAAGATGTCCACAAGAAAGGTAGACATAGATGGTTAGCAGTTTTGAAGGTAAGCTTTTTGTTCAGTGCGATCTTCAAGGTATTTCTGGATATAATTTTCTTACCGACGGCAGCTTTGAGGAGATTCATCATCGCCCGTTGCAAACAAGTTCTCCTTACCTGGGACTAAAAACCTTTGAAACTAAAGATAAAGATAAATTTTTTGGTCGGGAAGATTGGATTGTAAATCTCTGTAATCATTTGCATAACCATCATGTCTTATTACTTTTGGGAGCGCCAAGCAGTGGTAAATCGTCATTGATGAAAGCAGGAGTAATTCCTGTTTTAGAAAAAAGTTGGAATTCATTTTGTTATCTAAATTTTCAGCCAGATAAAAATCCTTTTACAGCTTTCAATATTTGTTTGAAGCAAAGTTGGAAAGGAAGCTCAAAAGTACTGGAAATCGCTCAAGAAATAAGCGAGGATACTCTAGGTCGAATTGTCCGATTTGTTCAGCCAGATTGTCAGAGACTGTTGATTTTTATCGATCAATTTGAAGAATTATTTGTGAAAACTGGCAAGCAGGAACGGGATATATTTGTTGCTAGTTTGTGTCAGCTGGTACAGCAGCAACAGGAGGAGAAAAATAATTTTGTCAAAATTGTTTTAGCGATGCGAACTAATTTGTTGTGTCTATTTAGTGAGTATCCCCAACTTGCAAACATTCACGATCGCTACAGTCGCATGCTCCCGAAAATGAGCGATCGCCAGTTAAGGTTAGCGATGGTCGAACCGGCGGCTAGAAATGGCGTTACCTTTGAACAAGGACTAGTGGAGCGCATTATTAATGATTTTCGCAAGCAAGGTGGTTCTTTGCCATTTCTGCAGTATACCTTGGATGCGCTTTGGAAAAAGGAAAACATTCAAGGTCGAGTTTTGAGTATAAAGACTTACGAAAATTTCCAAGCAGAAATACTAGCTGATTTTAGCAAACAAGTTCATCAAGATGTTGACGCCTATGCAGCATTAATACAAAAGGAACAAGAAATTCAAAAATTACAGCTTGCACTGACACAAGCAAAATTGCGCGAGCAATCTAGTAGGATTTTGAATTTACTGTCCGTGCAACCGCTAGAAGCTTTGATACTAGCAATTCAAACTATTGGCGAAAATCTACAAAAAAACCCAAACCAGCTTTTGGCTTGTGTTTTAGCTAGTTTAAACACAGCAATGCACGTACCTTTAGAAGCTAATAGCTGGTGCGGACATGAAGGTGGTGTTTGTTGTCTAGCCTTTAGTCCTAATGGCAAATTAATTGCCAGTGGTGGCAATGATGGAACAATACACTTGTACGACCTAAAGGGGAATGCTATTGGTGTTTTGTGCGAACACAAACAAGAGGTTAATTCTTTAGCTTTTAGTCCTGATGGTAATTTAATTGTTGCCGGCAGTATTGATGGAGTACTGTGTTTGTGGAACCTAGAAGGTAACCTTGTGGCTCAACCATGGCAAGGACACAAGCAAGGAGTGATTGCTGTTGCTTTTAGTCGTGAAGGCGATCGCCTTGTTAGTGTTGGTTGTGACGGAACAATAGGTTTTTGGGATTGTCAAGGCAATTGTATTGCCCAACCGCAAACCGGGCCTCAGCCAGGAGTTGTTGCTGTTGCTTTTAGTCCTGGAGGCGATCGCCTTGTTAGTGTTGGTTTTGACGGAACAGCGTATCTGTGGGATTTAGAAACTCATACTACCAGGTTGTTGTGGCGCGAACACCAACAAGCAGTTATCTGTGTTGCTTTTAGTCCTGGGGGCGATCGCATCCTCGGCGGTGGGATTGACTCGACAGTACGGTTGTGGGATTTGCAAGGTAACCCTGTTGGTCAACCGTGGCGCGGACACGACGAACAGGTAACTTCTGTAGCCTTTAGTCCTGATGGTAAGTGGATTGTTAGTGGTAGCCGCGATCGGACAATACGCTTGTGGGACCTGCAGGGAAATGCTATTGGTCAACCGTGGCGGGGACACGAAAAAGAAGTTCACAGTGTGGCCTTTAGTCCTTGCGGTCGCTGGGTGGTTAGTGCTGATGATTCCCAAAAGCTGTATTTGTGGGATTTAGATCGAATTTCAAAAGCTGGGATCCGCAAGCAACTACAGCGCACGCATGGAAATTGGATCGATTCTTTAGCCTTTAGTCCTTGCGGTCGCTGGGTAGTGAGTGGTGGAAGCGATGGTTTGTTGCGGTTGTGGGACCTGCAGGGAAATGCTGTTGGTCAACCGTG
>KB235926.1:3482946-3556008 GCA_000332255.1 cyanobacterium PCC 7702
ACAGTGTGGCCTTTAGTCCTTGCGGTCGCTGGGTAGTGAGTGGTGGAAGCGATGGTTTGTTGCGGTTGTGGGACCTGCAGGGAAATGCTGTTGCTCGGTTTGAAGACGCATATAAATGTTCAGTTAATTCTGCAGCCTTCAGTCCGGATGGAAAAGTGATTGTCAGCGGTGGTTTTGGGGGAACGGTGCGCTTTTGGTACTGTAGTTGGGAATATTGGCTGCAGGTTTGCTGCGACAAATTAGGCGATCGCAGGATGTTTAAAAATCCTCAAAAAGGCAGTAGTGAGGAATTGGCCTGGCAAATTTGTCAGAAATACGCATGGAATCGGCAAAGTCCCAAACAGTGGAACAACCAAGGAGTAGCTAAGCTAAAACAGAAAGCGTATGCAGCGGCGCTGACAGATTTTCAGCAAGCAATTCAACTTAATTCTCAATATACTGCTGCCTATTACAATCGGGGATTGACCTACACTTACTTAAAAAGGTATCAGGCAGCCATAGACGATTTTGATAAAGTAGTTGCTGCGGTTCCCACCTACGCTGATGCCTATTACAGTAGGGGAATATGTTGGGCTCAATTAGGCAATCGCCAAGCAGCTGTGGAGAATGTTCGTAAAGCTGCTGAACTATATCAGCAACAAGGACAAGAACAAATGTATCAAAGGACAGTAGAATTCCTCAGCCAACTTCAACAGTAGCTGACTGATTTGTTGTTCAAGCAATTTCAATTTCATCAAGTTGGTTAATCACCACATCTGCACCGGCGACACAATTTGGTTTACCGACCCAGGTTATACCGATACAACCAGCAGCTTTGGCGTTACGCGCCATTTGCACGTCACCAACAGAATCTCCTACCATGAGTGTAGCTGATGGTTCTACTTTTAATTTTTCACAAGCTTGCAAAAACAGTGTTGGATCTGGTTTGCTAGGACCTCCATCTACTCCCATTTCCAGTTGAATGTAGTTACTCAACTGATGGATTTCCACAAACTGGCGCACTTTTGCAGTTGTTGCGGCGGAGAGAATACCAAGTTTGAGTCCTGCTTGCCATAGCTTCTTCAATAATTCCGAACTACCAGCAAATATGGGTGAAGGAGTTTTGGTTGCATATTTTTCTGCTTCTTCTAGAGCCTGACGCGCTATATGTAGCGATTCGAACCATCCTTGTCCCGTTTTAGCGATGTATGCTGCTATGGCAACTTCTGTTTCCCAGCGACTGGCTACTGCCATTAAACCTGCTGGATCCAGGATATCGCCACTGACGCCAAAAGCCATTAACAGTGATTCTCTAATTCCAGGAATTTGTGCGTCTATAAGCTGTGCTGTTTTTTGTGCAAGCGATCGCTCATTAGCTTGCGAATCCTCTAAAGTACCGTTTTTATCGAACAAAATTGCTTTAATATTCGTAAAAATAACATTTCTACACTTAATAGTTGCCAACTGACTCTCCCCCTTGTTTTTTTGTAGCAGCAGACTTCTCCATAAAAAAAGAGGGAACATTATCCCTCTTGATGAGAAGAAATTTCATCCCATCTTGACATTATTCTTCTATTGCTGCTGGTATTTCTTCTTCTTCTATTGGTTCAACTGCTGGTGGTATTTCTTCTTCTCCTAGAGACTCAGTTGTTGTAGCAGCTCCTGCTGCAATACCTTGCTGTTTAGCTAGCAGTTGTTCTCTGTACTTCGCTGCCATTTCTTCCGCTTTTTCGTAGACTAGATCGCGGTTTTTAATCATATCACCCGGTTCAGGTTCTAGCTGTTTGGTGGACAACGATATCCGACCGCGTTCGGCGTCCAAGTCAATGATCATAACTTTTACTTCATCATTGACGTTGAACACGCTATGGGGCGTATCTATGTGTTCGTGGGAAATTTCCGAGATATGTAGTAGCCCGCTGACGCCACCAATGTCAATAAAGGCTCCATAGGGCTTAATACCGCGCACAGTACCAATTACTACCTCACCCACTTCTAGACGATTCATCTTGCGCTCCACTAGCGCTCGACGGTGGGAAAGGACTAGGCGGTTACGTTCTTCATCCACTTCTAAAAATTTTAATGGTAGCTCTTCACCTACCAATTCTTCTTTAGGTTTGCGAGTACTGATGTGAGAGCCGGGAATAAATCCCCGCAGACCCTCAATCCTCACAAGAGCTCCTCCCCGGTTAGTGGCAAAAACTCCTGAGCGAACAGTTGCATCTTCTGCTTGCAGCTGTCGTACTCGCTCCCAAGCTCGCATGTATTCTATACGGCGAATCGAAAGAGTTAATTGCCCCTCTTCGTTTTCATCGCTGAGGATGTAAAATTCTCGTGTTTCATTTGATTGTAAAACTTCTTCCGGGCTATCTACCCGGTTAATAGACATTTCTTGTATGGGTATGTATGCTGCGGTTTTAGCACCTATGTCAATCAGAGCGCCGCGTGGCTCTATACTGAACACTGTACCGGGTACGATATCACCAGGGCTGAAATGATAATCGTATTTGTCCAGTAAAGCTGCGAAATCTTCGTGAGTAAACCCAATGTCAGTTGTAGCGGTTGATTTCTGATTGACCATGCTGATTGTTTCCTGGTTTTTAGTCTCCGTAGTTTTTGCCTCCTAGGAATGTATGTGCAACTGCCCAAGGGGCAGCCTACACCTACATCTGTTTTCATCCTAGCGCAGAAAAGCTGCTTGATGCGTATTAATTCACAGACAGTAAATTATATCAAATATTAAAACTTTATAATCAGGGATAAAAATCGGGAATAGGTTACACCTCGGTGCAATTACAGTAATTATTCTGCTGGTGATGACAAAAAGTGTGCTTTTACCAGTGTTGGAATAATCGCGTTTCCATGGTGCGAGAGTGTTTCAACTAATACCTAATTTGCTGTTGCTTTTATTAAAGTGCCAGCGGGCGATTTTCCCAAAACAGCTTTGGTCAAATTCCCTGGAATATTTCCATTAATTATCCAACAATCGATGCCGAGACTGGAAACAGTCCAAAACTCCTCAACTTTTTTGGCCATACCGCCTGTGACATCAACTGCATCACTAGGACCTAGGGCAGTTTTGACTAGAGAATAGTTGTTTTTAGTTATGGTAGAAAATACTTGCCCGTTGCGATCGAGTACCCCTGGATAGTTACCAGCACTTATGAGCCGAATCTTGTATTTCCCTTGCGAATAAAAATGTTTGGCTAATTCTGCCAAAAAAGTATCGGTAGACAAAATAGTACCGCCGATTACCCGATCGAAAACAACATCACCAAAAACTAAAGGAATTAAATTAACAGATAAGCTGTTTTCTATAGATGAAAAGTCTATTTTGAGTATTTTTTTGTTATGAGTAACTGCCATAGCTACGGGTGGGAGACCGATCACCGGTAAATTCGCTTGCCAAAAAATTTTGGCTACTAGTATATTCAGATTTAAGGCATCCTGATGGACAAGGCAAAATCCTAATTTTTCGGCATCAGTGATAAAGCCATCAACAGTGTTATATTTCTTGGCTGATTGATGACCGAAGGAACCGGCGCCATTACCAATTATTAATTTCAGTTGTGGATTTTGATTGCGCAGCAAGCTAATTTCGGAAGCTAGTTGTTGCAAGCTTGTTATGCGAGGAGTATAAGGTTTGTTCTTATCAGTAATTAATGAGCCTCCCAGTTTGATTAAGACCAGTTCCATAATCGATAGGTGTTTAGAAGGTAACTTGCTGTGAGCTTAACATAAAGAATTGTTTGCGGAAATTGCCGGGACAAAATTTGAACAATTAGTACGACAGTTCCTTCCCGAAGGCGAAGCGGGGTTGTAATTGTTTTGGATATATCTCTTAAGTACTTAAGCGAGGTGCACCACTACAAAAAGAAACATAGTTAGAATTAAACCAATCCCCAATCATATTTCTTACTTCTTCCGGGAATTTTTTTCAAAATTCTGGCTGTAGCACTTTTTAGAAAAGCAACTAGTTGCAATAGAGTTTTTCCGAAAACTTTACGCCGATAATCGTTACAAATGCGAAGTGCAACTTCAGACTAAAAATACTATGAGAATGTTTTTAACTTGCATATTTACTAAGTAAAACCAAATCTAGTAGTCTATTTAACCTAACAGACCAGTCGATATGTTGTGGCTACCAAGCAGATTAAATTTAGATTTTATCTTTCACAGTCGCAAAATAAGAAAATGCACTACTGGAGGCGACTTCAAAGATTTGTATAACACTTGTGTAGAATATCGAAAAAATTCTTAAAAACGATTTAACCAATCAGTCAGTTACTTCGACCAACAAAATTGTTTACCAGAATTTAAAGAGTGCTGGTTCTTGAATATAAAGAACTTGGTAGTCACGCATTACTTAATTTAGCATTGAGGAGATTTTTTCAACTCAAATTTGGATATCCAAAATTTAAATCTAGTCGAAACTACAGAGGGTGGACTCAATCCTTATACATCCGGGCGGAAAACTTGTGTTAAGCCAGAGACTGGGATAAGCCTAAAATTTGCTTTGCACAATCTTTTTTAAGCAAGGTAAATGGTAGATTTCCATTACCGTCGATTCTGTTCCAGCTCGACAAACAGGTACGGGTGGAATTGGTCTAGATTTTGATATTGCTCGTAGCATTGCTAATTCACCCAAAATTATTTAGTAAAACTTTAGAGAAGATTCGGAAATTATGCAAAAAGTTACGTCGCAAGCGATCGCCTCATTCTCCTAAGAAAATCAAAACATGAAAGCCTCTCAAACTTGTCTTAATTTCTTTAGCACAAAGAGTACATCATTGCTGAAAGTGCAATTACCAGTGTGATAGAGATATTGCTGCAGCAATGGTCATACTCAAAGTCGCAAGGTACCTCTCAAAAGCTGGATGAGTCAACTTCTACTGGGAGTGGAAACTTCAAGGAAGTTGCTCAGCAAAAGGGTGACAAACGTGTATCTCAATCAAGTGGATGCGCTTAGTTCATATATTTAATCAAGCTAATAGATAGGAAGAGGTTTGCAGGGAATAAATAAAGTATGGTAGCTCTAAATTTGTGATTGCTGGCATTTTCTATGACTTATAGTCTCAGAATAGCTGACATGCCTGAAAGCGAGCGTCCGCGAGAGCGGTTGTTAGCTCATGGCGCGAAAGTTTTATCGACTGCGGAGTTAATTGCTATTTTGCTTGGTACTGGTCAGGGACCGGGAAAACTTTCTGCTGTTGGTTTGGGACAATACATATTGCACGAATTGAGTAAGTGCGATCGCGACCCCTTGGCAGTTTTGCGAGATGTGAGTGCAGCTGAATTAATGCAAATTCCTGGAATCGGACCGGCCAAAGCGACAACAATCCTTGCAGCAGTGGAATTGGGCAAACGCGCTTTTCTATCCCGCCCTTTAGATCGTACACCCATTGATAGCCCAGCAGCAGCGGCGGCAGCTTTGAGTCAAGATTTGATGTGGCAAACTCAAGAACGCTTTGCAATTTTATTGTTAGATGTCAAGAATCGCTTGTTAGGAACGCGAGTAATCACAATCGGCACTTCTACTGAAACTTTAGTACATCCGCGTGAAATTTTTCGAGAGGTGATTCGCCAAGGTGCAACGCGGGTAATAGTTGCACACAACCACCCATCGGGTAATGTGGAACCGAGTGACGAAGATATCCAGCTAACCCAGCAGTTGTTAGCAGGAGCGCAAATTTTGGGTATTCCCCTGCTAGACCACCTGATTTTAGGTAATGGCAATCATCAAAGTTTGCGAGAGATAACAAACTTGTGGCAAGAGTATCCTCAAAAAGACTGTTAGGAGTTGATGCAGCAAAAGGTAATTTTTGAGACACTACTGATTGCTGGCGCTCAGATGTACCCTGAAAAATTAGGAGGTAGCAAGTATTATTTTTGGCGCTAGTCTGAGTTTTGTTTTCCCTGCAACAGGAAAGTTTATTTTCAATTGCTGCTGGAGTTTAGTTTCTTGTCTGGGGATTTGGATTTTGGCATTGGCAAAACTTTGGCAATTTCCTTGGTAGAAACCTGGCTGAGTTTTTCCATCAGCATGGTGTCAAACAGGTGGAAAATGTCTGCAGCAGGTAGGTACCACTCTTGAATTCCGTAATTGAGAATGGGCTGAAATTCTTCAAAATACATTTCCCTAAATAGCTGATTACCAGTATCTTTGTCAGTTTCAACTATCAAAGGAAGATACTCGTCCACAATCAATTTACATTTTGCCTCGACTTCTGCCATGCCAATAATGTAGAACCGAAGTTTTTCTTCAGCTTGTTCTTTCGTCAGGTTTTCAGCCTTCATAACATCAGTAATCCAGCGATCGACGATTTTTTGTATTTCTTTTGGTATTCGCCTGTGCTGCTTCATAAAGCATCTTTTGATTCTGATGGTTTCAGGAGGAGCTAAACGAAAAGAAGTTCTTGGATCTGGTTATAGCTCAACAGATATCAATGTGGCGACTTGGAGCAGCAAGCGAGCGATCGCTGGCTAGAATTGTAACTAGATCGGCGGGTAAAAAATCCGCAAAAATAACTGTCTTTGGCAATATTATTGTTTGTGAAATTCAATCACAGATCGTTTCTTTTGGCAACAAGAGGTTGACCTTGTAAAACTTGGGGTGCAACTGTATCCGCAAATTGTTTAAAGTTATCCACGAACATTTGTGCGAGTTTATAAGCTTGAATGTCATAAGCATGGGGATCGCTCCAACTCAAGCGAGGGGTGAGTAACTCATCAGATACTCCCGGACAGTGAATAGGAACATGCAAACCAAAAACTGGATCTATTGTTGTTGGTACTTTGTCAAGGGTACCGTTTAAGATTGCTGTTAACATGGCGCGGGTGTGCTGGATGGGGATGCGTTTTCCTACACCATAACATCCTCCTGTCCAACCAGTATTTACCAGCCATACTTTCACCTGGTGGCGTGTGA
The DNA here is from genome assembly GCA_000332255.1 of cyanobacterium PCC 7702. Classification (GTDB taxonomy): domain Bacteria; phylum Cyanobacteriota; class Cyanobacteriia; order Cyanobacteriales; family Nostocaceae; genus Chlorogloeopsis. Next base: position 3,489,854 of record KB235926.1, read on the forward strand.
TCTTTGTCCCCAGTAAATTTGCGTACACGCGGGGATGCAATGCCATAAAAGGTGCGCCAAAACAAGCGCTAAAAACAGCTTGTGGTTCTTGTCCCAATCCTTTTTCTGTTCCGGCAACTTTTGCTGTGTAACCGCTTAAGAAATGATACATTGCTTGTTGATAGGTTAATCGTGCAATTGGTGGCAATACTCCCAGAGCGTCAGCAGTCAAGAAAATAATATTTCGGGGATGGCCAGCTATGCCAGTTGGGCTAGCATTGCTGATATTTTCAATGGAGTAGGCTCCACGGGTGTTTTCGGTGAGACTGGCGTCGTTTAAATCCAAGTGTCTGGTGAGGGGGTCGACAGCAACATTTTCCAGGATGGTACCAAAGCGTTGGGTGGTTTTGTAGATTTCTGGTTCTGCTTCCTGGGATAAGTGAATTAACTTGGCGTAGCAACCACCTTCAAAGTTGAAGATTCCGCGATCGCTCCACCCGTGTTCGTCATCACCAATTAAAGTTCGTCTTGAGTCAGCTGAAAGAGTTGTTTTACCAGTACCTGATAGTCCGAAAAATAATGCTACGTCTTCGCTGTCACGTCCAACGTTAGCAGCGCAATGCATCGGCAAAACATTTTTTTGCGGTAGCAGGTAATTGAGGGTTGTAAATATGGATTTTTTAATTTCTCCAGCGTAACTAGTACCGCCAATTAAAATTAGCTTGCGGGCGAAGTTTATGATGATAAACACATCTGAGTGGGTGCCATCTATTTCTGGAATGGCGCGGAAGTTGGGCAGGGCGATGGTAGTAAAATCGGGTATGAAGTTTGCCAGCTGTTGGGATGAAGGCTCAATAAATAAGTTGCGAACAAAAATGCTGTGCCAAGCTGTTTCAGTGATGAAACGAATCGCTAGCCGATATGTAGGATCGGCGCCTGCATAGAGGTCTTGAACAAACAAATCCCGTCCTTGCAGATATGCTAGTACCCTGGTGTAGAGAGTTTCAAAATGTTGTTGGCTAAGGGGATGATTCACTTTTCCCCACCAAACTTGCTCGCTGCTGCTAGATTCGCGGACGATGAATTTGTCGTTGGGCGATCGCCCTGTATGGGGACCAGTACGCACCACTAGCGGTCCCAAGTGCGCTACTATCCCTTCTTGTCGTCGGAGGACTTCTTCGTAAAGGGCTGGAATGGGAAGGTTCCAATAGACTATACCGGTGTAGAGGATGCCTTGCTGTTCCAAACCGTAGTTGCTGTACATTTTTTGAGAAAGGGTTACTGCTGACTCGATGGAATTACCGTTCCATAATGGCACGGGATCAAGCCAATTCTGTATAGTATTCTTTGTCATTGTCTTATTTTTGCTCTTTGTCGCTTTCAAGCTTGTTTTTGCCTTCACTTTTTTTTCGGCGGCAATATACATTAGTGCTATAGCTGCAGCACATGTTCCGATATCACAATGCTAATAGCAATTGAGGAAATTCGTGGTGGAAATTTATTAGTTCTTCAGATCGAGTTAGCAGGAGGATCTGTTAACTGTTGTACTGCGATCGCAAAAGACACATTATTCCTCCAGTAGAAATTTAAGCCTAATTCCTAAAGTAGAGGCGTGCAGGTAATTATAAGTGCATATACTGCAATTACCAAGCAATAATATTATCAGTCCCTAGTTTTAGACCTACTAGGGACTTTTTCCTAATTTTTTTATCACTCTCTTACAAATTCAACTCTAGTCTCTATCAAAAGAAATAGAATCAAATTAACTCTTGAGGCTATGAACAATTATTCTGATGACAGATTCAATACAAATATTGAGCTTGTTAGTATTGTGTTTGTCAAGAAAAGTTTTTTACCAAACTAGTCACAATGAACATTATTGCTTGGATTGTCTTAGGTCTAATTGCTGGCGCGATCGCCAAAGCTATTTATCCCGGTCATCAAGGCGGCGGAATTCTCGGAACAATTTTGTTAGGCATAATTGGTGCTTTTATCGGCGGTAGTTTAGGAGTGTTTTTTGCCACGGGACGCTTTGCTCTTGCAGCCACCTCTCTAAGTGTACCTGGTATCGTGGTAGCCGTTATTGGGGCAATTATTGCCATTTTCCTATGGAATGCTTTTATCCGTCGCAGCACAATTTGAGATATTAATACTGCAGCAGTTGGATAGCAAGCTTTGTTTAATTTAACTGTAATTCATTGACCTAACAGCGCTTGTCTGCACAAAAGCAGGCGCTATTACCATTTTTTCGAGATAGAGAAAGCTTTTTGCTTTTTATTGCCGCTCATTGGGCATGAAAATTAAAGCATAAAAAAGCGATAAATCGCTGACTACAAATACTCGCTGGTAGTGAGGGCTTTTAGCCCTTGAGTTTATAGAAATATAAACCACACCGCGATCGCGGTGTGGGGGGCTAGTTATAGGGTTATATAAATCTAGGGACTGAAGTTAGTTGTGTAAAGACTACAAAGTTAAAAGTTAGCATTCCGGATCGGAGGAGAAAAAGCACGCTTAGGCAGCCAGCTAGCTCTGCATGCCGATGGTGTTACCTCAAACCCAGTTGCTGTTTCAATCCTTCTGGTACGTTTACAGCTTTATCCAACCCGCGTACTCCTTCCCAGTTAAGATAATCACTCCAGGTCATTTTTTCTAAGTTAGCTTCGCTGAGGTCTGCACCACCGAGGATGGCGTGGCTAAGGTTAGTGTGGCTGAGATCTGCACCATTAAGAATAGCACCGCTAAGGTTACTACCGCTTAAGTTAGCACAAGTCAGATTAGCATAGCTGAGGTCCGTACCAAAGAGAATAGCATCGCTGATATCAGCATTGCTAAGGTTAGCTTTGCTGAGAATGACGCCACTTAGGTCAGCTTCATTGAGAATGACACTACTTAGGTCTACACCGCCAAGATCTGCACCTAAAAGAATTACATTTTGCAAATTAGCGCCGTTGAGTTTAGCGCCGTTGAATTTGGCGTAACTCAAGTCAGCAGCAATGAGGATAGCGCTTTTAAAGCTGGTGTTAAAAAGAATGGTGTCGCTGAGATTAGCACCTTTGAGAGTAGCGTGATTGAGGTTAGCACCGCTGAGATCGCTGCGACACAAGTCAGTATAGTTGAGGTTAGCGCCGTTGAGATTAGCTTCGCTAAGATTAGCACCGAAGATAATGGCGTGACTGAGGTAACTACTGCTGAGTGTGGCATCTTTCAGATTGGCGCCGGTCAAATTAGCATGGCTAAGGTCAGCACCATTAAAGTTGGCGCTGTGCAGATTGACACTGTGGAGGTTAGCACGACAAAGATCTGCTCCGCTGAAGTTAGCGCCACTGAGGTTAGCGCTACTAAGGTCGGTATTTGTGAGGTTAGCACCACTGAAGTTAGCACTACTAAGGTTAGCATCGCTAAGGTTCGCACTACTAAGGTTGGCATTAGTGAAATTAGCACCAGTAAGGTTAGCATCGCCAAGATTTGCTTTTGATAGGTTAGCGCCGCTGAAATTCACACCGATTAGATTTGCGTCGCTAAAGTTAGCACCACTAAAGTTACCTTCTTTGAGGAATTCTCCAACCACGTTGCTGAAATTACCTATTTCGATAGCATCGCTGTAGTTGATGACGCGAAGCAGTTGCGAGGTGAAAAAGTTATCTAAGTGCTGTTTTCCGGAGGGATAGAAAATTATTTTTTCTTTTAACTGCTGTTGTTGTTGAGCGTGGTGGTGTAATTCTAAAAGTAAAATCAATACGTTTAGTCCTGTGTTGACATCCACCTGGCGCAGTCCGATGTTAATGTTTTGGCTTTGTAAGTGCAACATCTTTTGTTGTGGTAAGTTATCTTTTGGTGCAGCATCAATAAATTCTCCTTGACACCAACGCAGGTAGAATTTTTCCAAGCGCTGGAATAGCAACACTGGGGAAAATTCCTTGCTAGCGAGCAGCTTTTGCATTGCTGCTTCTACGGTGTGTGGTTTGAGGGCGCAAGTAGCCATCAAGTCGTAAATTTGTTTGTAAAGTTGGCGATCGCTGATTTCAAAACTTGATTGGCTACTTAGCTTTGTCCATGCTTGTAAATTTTGCTGCAATCTTTCCGGAGCAGTCAATTCTCGGGGTTGCTGTTGATTTTTATGTTCTTTTGTTTGCCATGCTTTGATACAAGTTATCAAATGCTTCCACCCTTGGGATAACCGTGTCATATATTTATCCAGTAATAATATTTATTATTTAATTTTTTAATTTTTGGAAAGTGATTTTTTGGGAAAAAAGTGTTTTTTATTACATTTTGGACTGCTAACTTGCTTGTAGAAAAGATCGGTTTTAACTTTTAACAATTTTTAGTTATTTAACAAACTCATTTGTTCTAGTTAAATTGTTATACTATCTTGCTACCACCTATATTTAGGTGTAAATAAAATACGTACAGATGGCTGGAGATACAATTGTTAATTAAAACACTACAGTCAACAAGCGCAACAAAAGTAGGGGAAAGGCTAAAAACTGGTATAAAAATTTACTTTTGTATCCAAGGTAGCTTGAGGGTACTAGGCTAAATAGAGTGAAAAAGGATATCAGAATTTGGAGATAGGGACGAATCAAGGGTAGTTCGGATGAAGAAATTCAGCTGTTGTGTAATTGCTTTGCATGTTTTGTTTTTAGGAGTAACAAGTACTAACACCAAGTCCCAGGCGGCGATTGCCAGAAATTTTTCTACCTCTGATTGGAAATTGCTTCCCCAGTGGGGAAAATCAAAAGTGTGGGTAGTGGGTCGCCACCAAAAGTTACAGCACCTACCTTTTATTTGGGTAGCTACAAATACTCAAAAAATTGTACAGCAACCGTTTTTGCTAGTCGAGAAAAATTCAGAGCACCGACCAAATTCAGATATCGATAAATCCAGAACTGCAAAACCTTCCAAAAAGGATGGTTTAGAAGCTTTTGATGAGGTAGTAAAAAATACTCAAAAACTAGAGGGACTGTTTACCATATACCGCCACAAGCAAAAAAATAAGATTTATTTAGAACTTAAACCCCAGCAGTTAAATAAAAATTACCTGGCGACAGCGACATTGGAATCGGGTATTGGTGAGGCCGGGATTTATAGCGGTATGCCTTTGCAGGATTTTTTATTTTACTTTCAAAGAGTCAATAATAACTTGAACTTTGTTGTTCGTAACGTTAATTTTCGTACTCGGGAAGGAGATCCGCAAGGGCGATCGCTGCTGCGGTCGTTTAGTGATTCTGTTCTCTACAGTATCGATATTAAAAGCATCCATCCCCGACGCCAATCTATTCTCATCGACTTGAGCAAGCTCCTACTTACAGATTTAGCAGGATTATCTTCTCATTTAGGACTGCCAACAAGTGCAGACAATTCCTATTTTGGAGAGGCTAAAGTCTTTCCGCAAAATATAGAAATAGAGTCAGTTTTCAACTTTTCTCATAGTAGCAGCCGCAAAGAAGAAAAATCAGAATATATAGCTTTACCTGACAGTCGCGGTTTTACGTTGCGGGTTCACTATAGCCTTTCCCAGTTACCGGACAGCAATTATCGACCGCGATTGGCGGACGATCGCGTCGGTTATTTTATTACCGCCTATCAAGACTTATCGAGCGACGAGCGCAAGCAGCCGTTTGTCCGTTATATCAATCGCTGGCACTTGGAAAAACAAGACCCTAATGCTAGCATTTCTTTGCCGAAAAAACCAATAGTCTTTTGGATTGACAACGCCGTTCCTTTTGAGTATCGCGATGCTATTAAAGAAGGCGTTTTGATGTGGAATAAAGCTTTTGCAAAAGCGGGTTTTAAGGATGCGATCCAAGTACGACAAATGCCAGATCGCCAGCAATGGGATCCAGCAGACATTCGTTATAACACCATTCGCTGGATTCACACGCTGGATGGATATTTTGCAATGGGTCCGTCTCGTGTCAATCCACTGACGGGAGAAATTTTAAATGCCAGTATTTTAGTGGACGCTAGTTTTATCCGCGCCTTAAAAAACGAGTATCGTCAAATTATCCAACCCAGCGAGTTCAAAAATCGAACTTCCCTAACAGCGCTGATGCAAAATCGCTTGCTTTGCAACACTCCTTGGGAAGCGAAAGACAAGGATTTTTTTCAGCGCAACAACTTCCACCAGCAAAAGCAGCAAGTAATTACAGGACGCTTATCTGATTTGGCTGGAGAGTACGATCTTTGCTACGGAATGGAAGCAGCAAATCAATTTGCTTATGGTTCTTTAGCTATGTCACTGTTACAAGACAAACCTCCTACTAACGAGCAAATCAAAAAGTATATTCACCAATATTTGAGATTAATAATTGCTCATGAAGTCGGACATGCCCTGGGTTTGCGGCATAATTTTCGCGGTAGTACTTTTTTGTCGCCCCAGGAAATGAACAATACGGAAATCACCCGTCGCAAAGGTCTTGTTGCGTCCGTAATGGATTATATTCCACCGAACATTGCACCCCAGGGTACCAAGCAAGGAGATTATTTTCCCAGTATGGTGGGGCCTTATGATGAATGGGCGATTCAGTACGGCTATACACCGATCCGAACTGCAACTATCAGTGGGGAAAAGCCATTTTTAGATCGAATCGCGCAGCAATCTGACAAGCCCGAGTATAGTTATGCAACAGATGAGGATTTGTACGATCTGGACCCTACTGTTGACGCTTGGGATAACAGCAATGATGTCTTGACGTATTCGCAATGGCAATTAAATAATGTGCGGGTAATGTGGGGACGTTTGGACAAGCGCTTTCCTGGGGAGGGAGAAAGCTATGCTGATGTTAGGGAATGGTTTGGTACTGTAGTTGGTAATTACTTTCAAAATATCTACTACGTTACGAAATATATTGGCGGACAGTCTTTTTTTCGAGTTCATGCTGGAAACAAGCAAGGAAAATTGCCGTTTCAGCCGGTACCGGTCGAAAAACAACGACAGGCTTTAGCCGTGCTCCAAAAGTATGTTTTTGCTGCCGATGCTTTTAATTTTTCCCCGGATTTACTCAATAAATTGGCACCTTCACGGTGGCGACATTGGGGTAGCACTCCTCGAATCGGGCGCTTGGATTACCCCATTCACGACTTGGTGTCATTTGTGCAGAGTACTGTTTTATCGGATTTGCTTGGGAGCGATCGCCTATCTCGCCTCAAGGATATTGAAATCAAAAGCCAACCGGGAAAAGTCTTGACTTTACCAGAATTATTTAATACTTTGCAAGACAGTATTTGGACGGAAGTAACGGAACCGAAAAGCAAGAACGTGAAAATTTCCAGATGGCGTCGCAGCCTGCAGCGCCAATATTTGGAGATTTTAGGGGGGATGGTACTGCGCAAACAAGATGTTCCAGAAGATGCCCGAACTTTGGCTTGGTATAAAATTCGTCAACTAGATGAAAAACTGGCGAAGGTGAGTTCCGACGATGAGTATACTAAGGCGTACCTACTGGAGACGCGGGACCGAATTAAAAAAATTTTAGATGCACCGCTGTCAGGGAATTAAAAAAAGCCTCTTTTTGTGAGAGGCTAGAAGTAATACTGCAGTTAATTGAGTAGATAGACTTGAGTTAGATCGCAAAAGTTACAGCCAGAGCTCCGGCAATGGCACAGAAGGTCCCGGAAACGACAGCGGTGGTAAACAACCACCAAGCTGCTGTGGCAGCGGCTTTGCGGGTTTCTTCCGCTTGAAGCTGGGCTTGATGCTTCAGCTGTTCTAGGCGGCGCTGTGCTTGTTGTTGTATGCGTTCCGCTCGTTGCAGAACTGTGTTGCGTACTCGTTCAATTTGGTCGATGATGCGGTTGGCATCTTCCTCTGAGATATCCTCGCGGGAACTCAAGATGGCAACTAATGTTTCACGATTGAACGCAGATAGGCGCTCGCGCAGTGCTTCGAACCCGGCTTGCGGATCGTCAAACAATTTGCGAATATCTCGCTTGATACCATCGTAGTTGAGTTCTGGACGTTCCAAGGAGTTGAGGTAGTTGCGAATGCGGGCAAAAATTCCCTCAATTGTATCTTGAATGCTCCGCTGTATACCGCGCACTTGTTCTACAAAATTATCGCGCACGGATACGATCGTATCTGCAATTCGAGCTGCTTCCTCATCGCTGAGGTCTTCCCGCAGTTTTAACAAGGCGATAATTGTATCGCGGTCGAATTGGGAAAGGCGATCGCCCAAACTTTCGATACCAACGCGAGGATCCCGCAATAACAAAGACAGATCGCGCTTGATACCTTCTGGATTTAGTTCTTCTTTACCAGTCCGCCGCAGATATTCTTCTAGGTAATCGCGGAAATTTTCTACCCTTTGCTGTGTCCGCTGCGCGAAGCGACGGGGTGCGCGCACGATATTGCGAATCGAGTTTTGAACGGCGTCGATAATTTGGTTAACTTGCTCTTCACTAAGATCTTGACGTTGAGCAAGCAATTTTACTAAAGTGTCCCGGTCTATTTGCGACAAGCGACGGCGTAGGGCGATCGCTCCTTCTTTGGGATTTTCAAACAATCGATTTAGATCGCGCTGAATTCCTTCTGGATTTAGTTCTTCTTTACCTGTATTGCGCAAATAATCAGCAATAGTAGTGAGAACGCTATCGTAGTGTTCTTTGGCTTTGTCTGCTACTATTTGCGGTACCTGACGAATACTGCGCCAGGATTCTTCTACAGTCTCGATGATGCGGTTAATCTGCTCTTGACTTAGATCTTGGCGGCTAGAAAGCAATCTTACCAAAGTATCGCGGTCAAAGCGAGATAAACGCGCGCGCATTGCTGCTATACCTGCTTGCGGATCTTCTAAAAGTGTTTTTAATTCAGCTTTAATGGCCTCGGGGTTAAGTTGTTCTTTATTAGTGTTGCGCAGGTAGGATTCTAGATTTAACCACAGTGATTCAACATAGGATTTTGCTTGTTCTGCTAATGCTTTCGAGTCGAGCAAAACGCGATCGCGCTGTCTTTCTAATTCGTCAAGAATTGTTTCTGCTTCTGGCGGTTGAATGTCATTGCGCGCAAGCAGTATCTCCCGCAATTTTTGGCGATCGAATGCTGATAAACGCGCCTGAATAATTTCAAAATCTGCGTCCGGGTCTGACAGTAATGCTCTCAAGTCCCGCGCGATTCCCTCGGGAGTTAATTCTGATTTAGGAGTAACTAGTAGATAGCTTTCTACCCGGCGTTGTAAATCTTGTACTATCTGCTTTTCTTCTTCTGCAGTCACCGTCACCAACACTGATTGGCGAACCAATTCCAAGCGATCGGCTATTCGCTGAATTTCTGCTTGGGTTAAAAGGCCGCGTTGTTGGAGAATATTTACGAAATCACTGCGAGAAAGCTTCTCTAACTCACTTTTTACGATTCCCGGATCGGCTGCAGGATCGTAGATAACATCCCGAAATTCTTCCGCAATTTTTTCCTCACTCAACTGCCAAGCATAAGTGTTGAGCAGATAGTTTTCCGCATCTGCTCGGATCGGACTGTAAGGTTGTTTGGGTACGGGCAATCCTAGCTTATCTGCTTGCTGTGTGGCTTTTTCTTTGGCTGCGGTTAAAATACCGAGGATTTTTTCCACATCTAAATCCGACAAGTCGGTGCGTCCCAAAACAATACCAGTTAAAGCGGTTAATCCTTGTTGCAGCGTGCTTTGGACAAGACCGGGACTAGCTTTGCGATCGCCTTGTTTACCAGAACGCATTTGTGCAATTAGTTCGTCCAGCTTACCCTTGAGTTCGTCTACGTTAGTTTGTCCCGGTGGAAGCGATTTAATGTAGTCGATCAATTCACTCATCCGGTCTTGAGGACGAGACTGACCTACAACTTGCTGCCAAACATTATATAAGGTATCGGCTATCCGGTTTATATCTCGTTTGGAAAGGTCTTTACGACTGCTGACCAAGTTGACAAAGGTTTGGCGATCGATGTTGCGAAGGTCACCACTGGTGGCGATTTCTCTCAGTTGAGGGTCGTTGAGCAGATTTTCAAAGTCCTTGCGAATCTTGGTAAGGTCTAGCTCCGGAGGACGCACCATTTCTAGGTAATCTTCTATTTGGTCGCGGATGCGGTCAGGATCGATGGCGCTTCCCAACTCTCGCCCTACTGCTTGTGCTGCTGCTTCTGCAGCTGCCACCACCTGCTGGTTCACAGCTTTGGCACCAAAAGCTGCAGTCGCCGTACCTATAACTGCTTGTAAACCGGAGGTGGCAGTGTTTATAATGTTACCAGCAAAAGATCCTAGCGTTGTAGAACTTACCCAGACCAATAATAGGAAATAGGTAGCCCAAATCACTAAACCCAAGATTGCTCCCAGTCCCGGACTGAAAATTGCCAAGCTGAGTTTGACCGCCAAAAAACAAGCGATCGCCAAAGCAACAGTTACGGTGACTAATGTCCAAATTCCTAATGCGGTACCTATTTTACGGATCGTTCCACCCAAACTTTCAACTTCTCCACTATCTGCATGAGAACTAGATGGACGTCCCAGGTAAGAAATACCTACTGCTACCGAAAGGTTGGTTAATACTAATTGGATAGCAAAAGCTAGGATGACACCAGACACCAACGCTGTAAAAAAGCGCGGTCCCGAAGTCAGAACTGATGTTTGTGCTGGCGATACTGGCGCTGATGCATCTATCTGTGCTAACCAAAATAGCGATTCATATAGTTGTTGTCCCAGCGTTATTTCCGCACTCTGAAACATTTTATTTCCTTCCTCTCATGCCATAACAAAGTATAAAAAAATACTGCATGTGCCTGATTAACTTTCACCCCTTTACCTCTTGCTATACCCAACTCTTTAGCTCAGAATCTAGGAATTCGTGTCCCCAGAGCATCCATCATAAGTCTGATACCTTCATCCGGCGTTGGATATAAGTTTTTTCACCCCGCGCACCAAATTACCACGTTATCTTCGTTAAGTATTATCACTTAAATAAATGTTTTTTTGACATTTAAGCTCGTAGTTAGAGCTTTAGCCCGCAGAAATTTTCACCCGCACAACTAAATTTGTATGAAAAATAAACCCCAAGACTGAGCTTGGGAAGGAATCATAATGGCAGTTAAAGGCAAAACTCAATAATGAAAGCAAGCTGTTTCAGTATTTTGCTAAGGGTAAAACTAAAAAGTTAAAAGTTAAAACAAGTAATTGTTGAGTTATTCGTTATCGATACAATGAGGTATACCCAATACCGGACAGGGGAAGTTAGGGCCGAGCTTTTGAACAAGTGGGTGTTGAGCAGAGTTACATCCCAAAAGTAATAGATAAGCAGCTTCAGATATTACAACTTTCTTCAGTTCTTGGGCTACACAACCAAAGCGCAGGTGAGCTTTGAAAGAACTTTGCCATTCTTGTGCGAGACAGCGTGCTTCCCATAATATTCTTTCTGCTTTTGCAAACTTATTTGTTTGGGGTAAAACGCGTGTAGGAACTATTTTTGATGTGGAACTGGCGGGAAATTGGAATGATACCAAATGGTTTAGTTGAGTAGTAAGAGTTTCCTGGCTCGAAACATCAAAAGAATGATTTTTTTGATTTTCTTCTTGTACGTAAACAGCTTGAACGGTGACGGTAGCGTTTGTAGCAATGCGTGTTTGGTGGGCAATTAACAAACTAATATCTAAAGCTGTGTGGCTTTTAGGAGAACTGGTATAGCCGACAATTAAGTTAATTGATTTAACGGCTTCGGTTGTTTCTTTATCAGCTATTGCGGGCGGAGAAAACAACAGCATTTGTTCCATTAGATCGTCTCTGCCAAGTGCGTTTTGCAAACGCATTAACATGGGCTTAATTTTCACGATTTTACTTCCTTACAAAGAAATAAACGACAAACAAAAGCAGATAAATAAATGCCTAGCACTACTAGTATTGTGTTGTTTATTTGCAGCGATCGCTATCAGCAAAGGAAAAATGCTTTGTGGGAGTATTAATCGTCTGAGGTAAAATTTTGTTCGAGGAAATTCAACGCATAGTTGCGAAGTTCGTAGTATTCTTTGGAATCTCGCATCTGAATGCGATCGCGTGGATGGGGAAAAGGTACTTCTAGGATTTCTCCGATCTTTGCAGCCGGACCGTTAGTCATTAATACTATGCGATCGGACATATAAATAGCCTCATCGACATCGTGGGTAACCATCATTACAGCTTGACGATGTTTTTCCCAAATCTCCAACACTTGTCGTTGCAGTTTACGACGAGTGAGGGCATCTAGTGCTCCGAATGGTTCATCCATCAGTAGCATTTTCGGTCGAATTGCTAAGGCTCTAGCGATACCTACTCGTTGCTTCATACCTCCAGAAATTTCATCTGGATATTTATCAGCCGCTGCCGTCAAATTTACCATTGCTAAGTGTTCGTTCACAATACTAATTTTTTCTGCACGGGTAGCGTCTTTAAGAACTTCATCTACAGCTAGGTGGATATTTTCCTTTACGGTTAACCAAGGTAGAAGCGAATAATGCTGGAATACCATCATTCTTTCTGCACCTGGTTTGCGAATTTCTTTACCGTCGAGTCGTACGGAACCAGAGGTTGCTTTTTCCAAACCGGCGACAATTTTCAAAAGTGTAGATTTACCGCAACCAGAGTGACCGATGACAGAAATATATTCGTCTTCGCCTACTGTGAGGTTGACACCATCTAAAACTACGAATTTTTCCCCGTTATTGTTACCTGGATAAATCTTCACTAAATTTTCGATTTCCAAAAATGGGGTAATGTGTAGGTTTTGCTTGTTGCTGTTCATCACTAAAGCTCTTGATTTAATCATGAAAAACTCCAAAGGCAGAAAAATTTTGGACTTAATTTTGCCCAAATTCCCAAATTCTTAAGACATGTAGAAACGAATAGGGGCGTTGGCTCGAATTTCAAAACTGTTGAGATATCCTACCGGATCGCTGGGGTCGAAACCTTTGTTATCGATAAACACTTCTGGGGGTTCTACTTTGTAATCGTCTTTGGGAGACTCGATACCGATTTCTGCGGCAATGTCGCGGTAAAGATCTGTTCTCCAGCCTTGTGCAGCTATTTCTTCTGCATTTTTGGGAAATTCCTTAATTTGTCCCCAACGTGCAGCTTGTGTCATTAACCAAATACTTCTGGACCTCCACAAAAATGTTGAGTGTTCGTTGGGTTGTTTGGGGATATTATTGGGAATGTCGAAGAAAATGGTGGTGTCTGCGGCTTTGATGGTGCGGTCTTTTCCGTCCCAACCACCGTAGTTGTAATTGCCAAGAATCCCGGGAGCTGTGAATTTAGTAATTGGAGCACCTGGCTTTTTGGGTCTTGCGCCTGTAAACGAGCGGTCTGTGATGAGTTCGGCTACTTCTTGACGGTTTTCAGGTTTGCTGCAGTACCGACAAGCTTCAATCATTGCTTTGACTAGGGAGCGGTAGGTTTTGGGGTAATTGTCGATGAAAGATTGCATCACTCCCAGCAGTCGGTCTGGGTGTCCTAACCATATTTCTTTTCCTTGAGCAAAGGTAAACCCGACGCCTTCGTTACCGGTGATTGCTCTTGTGTTCCAGGGTTCTGCTACCATGTAGGCTTGCATGGCGCCGATGCGCATGTTAGTCACCATTTGGGGTGGGGGGATAATGATGATGCGAAATTCCTTGAGGGGATTAACTCCAGCTGCGGCGGATAAGTAGCGAACAAAGTATTCGTAAATGGCAGAACTTAGTACTACTGCCCATACTTTGCGTTCTGGTGGTTGTTTGTCAAAGTAGTTTCTAAAATCACGACCAAAGGCTTCCAAAGCGCCATCACCGTATTTTTGTTTGTACTCGAACCAAGGACGCAGACCAAAGTCCCACATGGCTTTGTTCATGGTCATGGCGTTTCCGTGGCGGTGAATGGTCATAGCAGCGCACAAAGGAGCGTGACGCGCGCCTTCGGCGCCGATTCTGGCGTTAGTGACAGCACCGGAGACTACGGGTGAGGCGTCGAGACGACCGAAAATGAGACCGTCGCGGGAAGTGGCCCAACTTGCTTCTCGATTGAGTCTAACGTTGAGACCGTATTTGCGGAAAAAACCTTTTTTCCAGGCGATCGCGAAGGGGGCGCAGTCATTTACGGGAACGTACCCCACGGTGATATCTGGTTTTTCCAAATCTTGCGGTCTAACTACTGGTTTAATGGATAAAGCTTCTTCAGTTAATCCTTTGGGGGAGCGATCGCCGGAAATAGCGCAGGAAGACAGGGCCATTCCAGCTACTGTTGATCCTATTTTTTTGATAAATTCTCGTCGATTGTAATGATTGTCCTGCTGTGAAGAAGTTTCGCCTTCCTGTAGCGTGCCGGATGGCATAAGGATATCACTCATGGTATTTGCTTTGACAACTGACTTATCTGGTTTTTCTGGGTAACTTTGCCGCAACGTGCCTTTGCTAGAGATTGCTGCAAAAATTGATACTCTTGAGGTGTTTTAGTTAGAAGTTTTGGGGCGGTGAGTTACCAGTTCTTGAATTTTGCCGACGGCATAATCCAAAAGCAGTCCTGTTAAGCCAATTACCACTACGGCTAGAAATACCGAGCTCAGGTTTAAACGGTTCCATTCGTCCCAGACGAAAAAGCCGATACCAATACCACCGGTGAGCATTTCTACGGCGACGATGACTAACCAAGCTATTCCCAGACTGATGCGCAAACCGGTAAAAATGTAGGGTAAACTGGCAGGCCAAATAATTTTGACAATTTGTCGCCACCTAGGCATTTCTAATACTCGTGCTACGTCTAGATAATCTTTGGGAACGCTAGAAACTCCTAGGGCGGTGTTGATGATGGTCGGCCACAAGGAAGTGATAAATATCACAAATATGGCGGAGGGATCTGCTAAGTTAAAAATAGCTAGGGCGATGGGCAGCCAAGCCAGGGGCGATACTGGTCTAAAAACTTGGATAATGGGATTGAGAGCTAGCATTGCAGATTTAGACATGCCGATTAAAAATCCCACGGGAATGGCTACTACAGCGCCTATGAAAAAGCCTAGTAAAACTCTGCGCAGACTTGCTAGCAATAACCAACCAATTCCTAAGTTACCCGGTCCTCTTTGATAAAAAGGATTTAAGATGTAGTCTAAATTCGCGACTAGTGCTTCTGGTGGAGTAGGCATTAATTCATGGTTGGCAAGAGCTACAATCCACCACAATGCGATGATTCCTAAAAAGCCGAGGGCAGGTAGGAAGATGACATCTTTGGTAATAATCGGTTTTGCCTTCTTCCAGGCTGATTTTCCTGCAACTACAGCGATCGCGGCTAAGTTCAGTTGGGCCATGGCATATCACCTCAATACAGTAAAACCCAGGTGCTATGAATTCGAGCAGTACCAGCCTAGGATACTGATGAGGTTCCACACGATTTGGACAATACTCCTCTTCAGTCTCCTCTCAATGCCTACGAAGTTAGCTGACGGGCTAGGGTTGAGAGATACCCCTCTTTGGAAGGATGAGGTTTGGCTTTTTGATTTTTCCTTCAAACCTTCAAATAGATACGCCCCAGAATTTGGTTCCTCCGCTCTAGCAACAGCCTTTGGCGAGTGCTAGATTAGGCTGACTTACTCTTACTCAACTTAAGAGAGTAACATATGTTTCTGAAATTGTGTATCTATCTTGAGGCAAACTATAGAATTGATCAAAGGTAAGCCATCGGGTCAACCGGGGTACCGTTTTTGCGGACTTCAAAGTGGAGGTGGGGACCGGTGGATAATCCTGTAGAACCAACCGCGGCGATCGCTTGTCCCTGCTTTACTTGTTGTCCTTCTGTAACATATACTTCGCTGGTGTGGCCGTAAAGGGTAGTAAGACCATTACCGTGGTTGATTATTACTGCTTTACCGTAACCGCCATACCAACCTGCAAAAATTACTATTCCTGAGTCTGCAGCGCGAATGGTGCTACCGTAACTAGCAGCAAAATCTAAACCTGCATGAAAGCGACGATAACCAAGTATGGGATGGATTCGCCATCCAAAGGGACTGCTGGTAGGAGCATCGCTGGGATATACAAATATTCCTGTTCCGTGGATAAAGTTTTTCTGACTGTTTGAAGCTGCTGCTAGTTTATTTTGAATCAAAACTGCGAGCGCTTGGGAATCTTTTTCTAACTGGATTTGTGCTGCTTCCAAGGCGAGGCGATCGCTGCTGAGGCGCTGAATCAGTTGTTGCTGGAATGCTGCTTGAACTTGAGTATCTGCTTTTTGAGCGAGTAGTTGCTGCTGAATCAAGGCTATTTGGTTTTTTTGCTGTTCTACTTGTGTTTTTTGTTGATTAATTTGGTTGGCGCTCGATGCAAGTCTGACCAGGATTTGCTGGTCTTTTTGATAAAGTAGTTTCAAAAAACGACGGCGGCTGATAAAATCGCTGATATCTTGACTTTGCAGTAAAATTGCCCACCCTTGACTTAAGGGAGAGCGTTGTAAAAAGCGCAGTCGGGCTATAGTTGCTGCTTTTTGTTGTTGGTAGGAAACTTCTGCTGTTGCTAATTTCGCTTCTAGCTGTTGCAGGTATTCGGTTGCCAGTTTTAGTTGTAATTGATTTTGTTGGATTTGAGTGTCGGTGATTTTCAAGTTTTGCTGCAAGCTGTGGAGTTGTTGTTGCACCAGCTGTTGCAAACTGGTGAGGCGATCGCGCTGTTGTTTGACATTCTGACGCTGTTGCTCGATTTGTTGTTTTTGCTGTTGCAGGTTGGAAATGCTGTCGAGCTTGGCTGTTAGTGCTGGCAATCCCAAAAATAATTCTAAAGTTGCACATAAAATGCCACAAAAAACAAGACACAGACAGCGAAAAGTTTTCTTTAGTCCTAAAAATTGCACTCTCATGGTGGTAAATTGAGCAGCACAGCTAGCTGGCCCCCATACATCACCAATAGTGTTCCCAAAATGGAACTCGCTGATTGCAATCTAGCTTGAGTTCGCAGAAACTAAACCCACAAAAGACAAAGCAACCAACCATTAACTAAAGCAACTTCAATTGAGATCTACAGTGTCTGCTGGTAAGCTTTCATTTCCATGAGAACCTTGTGGATTGAAGCTGGTTTCTAGCCATTGTTCCTCCTTTGCAGCTAATAACTCCCAAGCTGCTTCCAGCATTGCTGTGGCGATATCTTTCAAATCTTCGCGATTGTTTAAGTATGTTTTCAGTGCTTCTATAGGATCGATGCTGGTGCTGGCGTTTAATTCTGGAACTCGTGGTTTGGCTAACTGACTGACCAATTCTGGCTGAATTGTGTAGGTGTGAGCTGGACTTAATGCTTTATGCAAGGCGGTGTTATCTATCAAGTCCAACTGTTCGGAACGAAGTTTATAAATTAATCTGACAACTGCATCTTGAATGTTGTGTTTGGCGATGTGAGAAGCGATCGCTGCTTGGGGGTCTTCAGTTTTTGATACATCCACCTCGATGGTGCGAAAACTTCGTACCGGGAGAGGACAAAATTCCCAATTTGCTTTTCCTGGTTGCAATTCCACCATGACATAGCCTTTTTCCTCTTTTTCTTCACTAAAATCAACTCGTTCGATACTTCCTGGATACACTACAGGCGGATCGTTTGATTTGTTCAAATTTTGATGGCGGTGGACGTGTCCCAAAGCTACGTAGTCAAAGCAGGGTCGTGCTAAAAGTGACAGGGGAATTGTAAAACCTTTACCTACAGCTAAAAAACGTTCTGCTCCAAAGCTTGCACCATCTGTCATCAGGTGACCCAACAGGACTGTTGGTATTTTGGGGTCGAGACGGCGAATTTCTGCTTCCAGTACAACTTGCAGGCGTTCGATTAATAATTGATTAACTTCCTGTAGAGATAATCCTTCAGTTTCTCGGCGGGTCATTAATGCGGAACGAGTCAGCCAAGGTAGGGTAATTACTTGTACAGGACCGTTGCGGGTTTGGATGTGGTGGGTAGTTAATTTATCTCCGACTACTACTCCCGGTACGCCCAAAGCGCGGTAAATGCATAAGCTAGCTCCTCCGTGTCCTTGTGAGTGTTGGTCGTGATTGCCTACTAGCAAAACGGTAGGGATTTGAGCATCTACAAGGCGGCGAAACTGATTGGCAAAAGCTTCCTGGACGTAGGGTGGTGGTGTAGCATCGGGAAAGGCATCCCCGCCAAAGACAACTAAGTCAACAGGTTCTTGCAGCGCTCGTTCTATGCAGCGAGATAGTGTATTGACAAAATCTTCTAATCGTGTATTTATTCCCGTTTCGGGATTAATTCGTCCGTGGGAAAAGCCGCTTCCCATGTGGATATCAGCAAGGTGGAGAATTTTAATCATAAAGAGTTTGTCTAAACTATAGCGGTCAACGGTTGATGGTAGGCAAACTGCAAAGCTTGAGAAGAGGACTGTGTAGCAACGAGAAGCGATCGCTACTCGTATTCCCAGCATTGCAAATTAATGTTTGTACCGGCTACAGCAGCTGCAGCTACGTAGTTGCTAGCAGGTACTAGCTCTATTAAACTCCATTGTTGATGATTAAGCCTTGCTGGTTCTTTGGGAGAAAGGAAAACCTCTACTTGCTCGAGCTGGGTTAATCCCACTCCGGTGGCTTTTAAATAAGCTTCTTTGCAAGTCCAGTAGCGGAAAAACACTTTTTGCTGTTCCTGGGGAGGAAGCGATCGCACTACAGCATCTTCTCGGGGTGAAAAAAATCTTTGACTCAGATTGGCGATGTCGCTTACAGAGCGGATATACTCTACATCAACACCAATCAGGCGGTTGTTGGTGACTGCGCACAAAGCCAAAGAATGAGAATGGGACAAATTAAATGAAACACCGCTGCGAGCAAATATCTCCGCTAATACTGGTTTTCCTTGAGGTTCGTAGTTAAACTGTATGGCTTGCGGTTCAACATGCAAGTAACGACTTAAAATAGCGCGAAGAATACCGCGACCTGCAATGTAACGCTGTCGGTGCTGCTGAAAGTAAAATCGCTCGGCTTTTGCTTTTTCGTCGCTGGAGAGAGTTGCTTGTAAAGTTTGCAGGTTACTGGGCGATCGCTCTAGGTTAATACGCCAGATATGAACGTCATCTGGTGATAAAGTCACATCGGTGGGAGCCGTTGACCATACACAAGCATTGCTAATCATCGATTCATGAGACTTTCTATTTTACACCTAGTTTTAATTGCAGACAAATTTTGCCAAAAAGTACGTTTTAGGTATAACAGCTTAACTTAAATTTATATCAGCGATTCGGGAAGAATTTGTTGCCAGTTTCTCCGGTTGGAAACTACTTTTTCCAGAGAGCTATTAATTTCCGGTAGGTGCTTTGCAAATATCTTCGCACAATTTTTCTTTCCTGGCAGCAGTTGCTCAAACAAAAAACTCGTTTGGTAGTAGCGGTGCTTGGGATTGCTTTGTGCAGATAGGTTTCTAAGCTTCGGCGTGGCTAATGAGGATATGAATTAGGGCGAATCTCCATGAAAAGCAGCGAGGTAAAGATAACTACATTGATGCCAACTGCGACCGTCAGTTTATTAAAAAGGTTAGTGGTAAAGTTAAACGCGAAAAAATCGAAGTCTTGGGAAGTACTGTTTGGCAAGATGAAATTACAAAGTTAAAACAATCCTTTGAAAATAAGAAAGAAAGTAACTTTTGCAGATCTAATTCAACTACGTAATGGGTACATCACTAGTGGTGCATTTTTACCAAACAGTAAAGATATTACTAGTGGTATAGTGCAAATTCAGGTGGTCGAGGGGGAACTTGAAAAAATTGAACTGACCCGCTACATCTAGCCATAGTAGATTTAGCACCACGACTACCATTGATGGTAAGTTGAGAATTCTATATTTTCTTATGATGTAATTGCAGGTGCCAATAACTTTTCGACTGAGTAATTACTGTATCTTGTCAGAGTGGGTATTGCTTCTTTTTTGCATGGTCTCGATTGTTTTTCGGCTTTTTTACTTATGGCTTTTCACAATCGCTCAATTACCTGTCTTTAGTTAGTTTCACATAATTTTTTGGCAGGAAATCATCCTAGCATAACAACGCGATAATGATAATCAAAAATAGGGGCTCTGAGCTACGATTGTATTTTGTTAATGAGTTGATTCAAGCTCCAGGAAAAATGCCAATGAATATGAATAATTTATTTGCAGCAGGTGGAGTGGTGATGTGGCCGCTCTTGGGTTTTTCGATGTTAGCAGTAACGCTAATTATCGAACGAGTTCTTTTTTGGGTGCGTTTGGGTAGTCGTCAAAACCGGGTTGTGCAAGAGGTACTCAAGCTTTACCGAGCTGATAATGTCGTTGGTGCGTTGGAACGACTGTATGAAAATGTAGATTTACCGATGGCGCGAATTTTTTTGGCAGCTTTAGAATTAGAGCAGGCGACTCCGGAAGATTTTCGTTTGGCTCTAGAAACAGCTGCACAAGCGGAAATACCTTTACTAAAACGCTTTCAAAATATCTTTGATACGATCGTTGCTCTTGCACCGTTGTTGGGTCTTCTCGGTACTGTGTTGGGATTGATTGCTTCTTTTGCTTCTTTGAATATCGGTGATGTGGGAGGTACAAAAACTGCAGGTGTTACCAGTGGTATTAGCGAAGCTTTAGTTTCAACAGCATCGGGATTGGTCGTTGCCATTTTTACACTTTTATTTGCTAATAGTTTTCGGGGACTTTACCAGCGTCAAATTGCATTGATTCAAGAATATGGCGGACAACTAGAATTACTTTATCGCCGTCGTTACGAACGAGAAAATCGAGTTTGTGCACCTCCTCCTGACAAACAAACCAAACCTCTGACTTCTCATTCTGATACTGTTGATAATTGATACCATATTGGCAACGGGCAATAATGGTTGGGAAGTATTTAGAAACGCCAGCTAGCTGAAAGTACAAATCAACAAGCAGGCGATCGCTTAACATCTTGTGCAATTTGCAGCTATGCTGTTTTCTACTAGCGACTCGGGCTCGATCGGGTCATCAACTCCTGTGAAAATTAAGGCATAAAAGCGCTGAAACATTTGTCCGTCAATGCAGTTTTGTTTTGCTATACTGACCGAACGTAGAATAGATGACAAGCTGTTTTTCCGCTGAAGTTTGCAAAAGAAGCTACTATGACTATTTGGATAAACGAGCAAGTGGATCCGTCTGGCATAATTTATGCTTGTATTGCCTGTTGTGATGAGGTGCAAGCCAAAGATTGTCACGAATCGTTTCAGAGGAATTTGACTGAAACACAAAAAGCTGCTGGTTGGATAGCGCGATTGCGGACTGTTGATTGTTGGGACGAAGTTCCGGTTAATGCTTTAAAACTTGATTGATTTTGCAAGCTACAGCTACTACTCATAAATCGCCCAAATTTCCTAACTTGCGAATTTCCGGCCAAATTATTGCTGTAGCAATAACTACCACAATTGTGCCAATTCCACCTCCAACAACGGAAATAACCGGACCAAATAAAGCTGCAGTTAGCCCTGATTCAAAACCTCCCAGTTCATTAGAAGCGCTGATAAATACGTTGTTGATAGCAGCAACTCGACCGCGCAGGCGATCGGGTGTTTTGATTTGAACTAAAGTATGGCGAATCACAACGCTAATGCTATCAAGGGCGCCGCTTAATGCCAGCATTAGTACTGACAACCAAAACCAGCGAGACAGTCCAAAGATAATTGTGACCGCACCAAATCCAGCTACTGACCAAAGTAAAGCTGGTCCAGCTTTGTTTGTGGGTGGTAAACAGGCCAAAACTAATGCCATAATTAGTGCGCCAATGGAAGGTGCTGCTTGTAAATATCCAAGTTCCACCGGTCCTACGTGCAAAATATCCTTGGCGAAGATTGGTAGCAGTGCAACTGCACCTCCAAGCAAAACAGCAAACATATCTAGGGTGATCGCCGCTAAAATTAGCTGATTTTGCCAAATAAACTTGACACCAGCAGACAATGCTTTGAGGGAGAGCGGTTCTTGGGAAAGAATTGTTGTTCGTTGTTTAATCGCTGCTGTGAAGATAAAGCACAGCAATGCTGCTATGGCCGCTAAAATATATACCCCAGTAGCGCTTCCAAAAGTGGCGATCGCAAATCCTCCTAAAGCTGGACCGATAACTGTGGCGATTTGAAAGCTAGTACTGTTCCAAGTGGCTGCATTGGCAAACGCGTTTACTGGTATTAATTGCCACATCAAGGCATCGCTGGCGGGCTTTAAAAAGGCCCTGGCTACTCCTGTTAAGGCAAGAAATGTATAAACTAGAACCAATGAGCCGCGGGTATGGGAAATGACTGCCAAAGCCAAAGAGCAAAGAATCAAAAGCACGATCGAAACTAAGGTGGTACGTTGGCGATCGCTTTTATCGGCAAAATGTCCGGCAATAAAGGTCAAAGCAATCATTGGTAAGACTTGCGCCAGTCCTACCCCACCTAAAACCAAGGCGGAGTTGGTGCGATCGTAAAGCTCCCAACCGAGTGCCACAGTTTGCATTTGGGAGCCTGTAAACAAAAGCACTCGTCCGGCGGTAAATAATCGGTAATCTCGGTACCTCAAAGCTGCAAAGGGATCGTGCACTCCACCTTTAGCCAGGAGGCGAGCTAACTTCTTTTTGCTCGAAGACATTTTTCAGTAAAGTCAAACCTGCTTCAATTTGCGATATCTGCTCTGGTGTCAGTTCCTGAAGAATTTCAGCAATGTGAGCGCGAGTTTTTTCTTGGGATTGCTCAAGCAGTTGCTTTCCTTCTTCAGTCAGATGAAGGACTATTCGTCGCCTTTCTTGAGGATGATCGTTGCGTTGTACCCAATGACGCTGCACTAATCGTTCTGTTGTAGCTGATGCTGTAGCGCAAGTGACGCCAAGATGTTCCGCCACTTCGGATAGGGAAGCTCCAGGATGGCGCTTGAGAAATGCTAATGTCCGCAACTGAGGTATAGAAAGAGAATCCGCACTATGGGTACGCATATCCGCTCGAATAAACCGCATCAATAATGGAATTGTTTCCATCACTCTGGCTGCACATTCTTTGCAAGTGACACCTTGGGAAGGTTTACCGAGCTGCATGGGGTTTTGATTCTCCTATGTTACGTAGCCACCCGCGGGTAAAGTCGCCCGCAGATGATTGTCAAGATAATTAATGTTGATAAGAGAATTGTACAATCCAGACCAAATCCGTAGAGACTAGAGCTTTTTGGGAGCATAATACTTCGTAAAGCATCCACTTCATAAGTCAAGGGATTAATGCTGGAGATGATTTGCAACCAATTAGGCATCAATGATAAAGGATAGATAGCATTACTGGCAAAAAATAATGGCATGGTTATTAACTGGCCAATTCCTGTAAATCTGTCTCGACTTTTGGCCACACAGCCAATAATTAAAGAAAAAATACAAAAATTAACTGCTCCTAGCAGTACGATCGCTACTACTTGTAATATAGCTAAAGGATGGAGATAAAGCTGGACTCCCAACAGCAGCGCTAAGCTATAAACGATCGCTATCTGCGACAAACACCGCACTCCACAACCTAAAGCTTTACCTAATACTATGGCAGTGCGCGGTACGGGACTAGCAAGAAATTTATGAACAATTCCTAAATCTCGTTCCCAAATTAGTGTCATACCACCAGTGAAAATTGCCACAAACAGAACGCTTTGAGCAAGAATACCAGGAGTCATAAATTCTAAGTAAGATAGGTTTTCTGTGGGGATAGCTTGAGTTCGAGTCCAAACTTGTCCGAAAATAAGAAGCCATAGGGCAGGTTGTACACCTCGTACCAATACATCGGTAGGATCGTGCAGAAGTTTGCGTATTTCTAATTCAGCGATGACTAAAGTTTTGCTAACTAGCTCGGCGATGGCGCCAACAAAATTTTTCCTTTTTCGTGGGTGTAGTTCAACCCAATCGCCTGATGTTATGTCTGATTTTGGCTGTTTCATGGTAACTGATTTTCGATTCTAATTTTTTCCCTATATAGTAATAAAGACGTCATTCAAAGTTGCGTTTGGCTGATTTAAAGTAGCTTTTAACTTTGCAGGAGCACCAGTTGCAATTACCTGACCCCGATTCACGATCGCTACTGTGTCACACAAGCTGTCAGCTTCTTCTAAAAAGTGAGTAGTTAAAATAATGGTCGTGCCATAATCCTTGACATGCTGTTGCATTAAATTCCATACTTGATGGCGGGCTACCGGATCGAGTCCGACGGTGGGCTCATCTAGAAACAAAATTTGCGGTTGGTGCAAAATTGATTGAGCTATTTCTAGCTTGCGAATCATCCCCCCAGAGTAGTTTCTCACCAAGCGATCTGCAACTGCCTGCAAATCCATAAAAGCCAATGCTTCACGAATGCGTTGCTCTCTTTGACTGCGAGGAATTCCGTATAATTTGGCAAAGATTAAGAGATTTTCATAACCTGTAAGGCTACCGTCTGCTGAAAGTGCTTGGGGAACATACCCAATGATGCGTCTAACTGCATCAGATTGATGGGTCACGTCATAGCCAGCTATAGTTGCTCGTCCCGCTGTTGGTGGTAGCAGCGTCGTTAACATCTTGATCGCCGTACTTTTACCAGCTCCGTTGGGACCAAGCAAGCCAAATACTTCACCCATGTGTACACAGATGTTCACAGCATCAACAGCAGTAAATTTGCCAAAGCATCGCGTCAGTTGTTGGGTTTCTAATATCACTGATTGTGGATACAATGAAATTTCCTTTGACTAATACTTAGTAATTCTAATTATTAGCTTGACACAAATTTTTCCGAAGTCAAGAGTCTGTTTTTTCACAGCCACAAGAAAATGCCGTGACTGAGGGCAATTTAACTTCAAATAGCAGCAGAAGCGATACAAAAATACCTGCTATCAATGGTCTGTTCGAGATTGCCTGAGGCTGTTTGTGGAGAGTTACTGCTGCAAATATAAAGGTATATTTAGATTTTTATCTAAATTACTAAAGTCTTATAAACCTTTGTGAATATTAAGGAAATCTAAAGGCAAACGTATTTAAGATTTTCTTAAGATTGTTGGAGGGTGGAGTTGCAGTGGAGGAATATTCTATGAAAGCTTCTACGTTACGTTTGCTGTGGGCTGTGGTTGAGGAGACTCAGACTAACATTCTAATTCAATTTAACGATAAAGAACTGATCCAGCAGTTATTGCGACAGCTGAAAAACAAAACATGGCTAAGCAGCGAAGAAATGAACACAATTAGCACTTACTTGAGTTCTAGAGTACCGTTGATTCGTGACTTGGCTTTAGCACGTCTGGCGTAGTGCCACAAAAAATTACATCAAAGGGGTGTTCTTCAGAATAACTTAATGACCGAGGCAAAAAATTCTCAGTTATATATAGTTGAATAAAAGAAGAAATAGAAAGCATGAAACAGTTATCTATTTTTCTGAAAACATCCTCAACACAAGTGTGGCCTAAAAGAAGATCGCCGATGGAACGCCTAAATTCTTCACAAAACAATCAGCAAGTTGCACAATTAGAGGAAAAAGAAGCTTCAGATTTAGAGCAGCAGGCGATAACAGCTGGTAGTGCTAAGGAATCCAAGGATAATAATAGTAATACTGCAGCGTCGCCATCTTGGAGGCGTTTGGTACCCTTAGTGGCGTTGGGAGTTTTATTAGGTGCAGGAGCGATCGCTTCCGGAATTTATGCTTATCGCCGCTGGCTGTACGCTCAAAGTTATCTGCAAACAGATAAAGCCTATGTTTTGGCAAATATCTACCCAGTGACAGCTCGCGTTTCCGGGATAGTGACTGAGGTGACAGTTAAGGATAATCAAATGATATCTCCAGGAACGGTATTGGTAAAACTCGATCCCCGGGACTATCAAATATCTCTAGCGCAGGCAAAGGCATCTTTAGAATTAGCCAAACAGCAAGCGGCTTTGGCGCAGGAAAAAATCAAGAGTGCGGCCTTCTCTAATATTTTGTCGCTATCAATACCAGAGCCACCGGCAGGCAAACCAAGCAAGAGTACTTCTTCCCAGACAAATCTTACCAAAGAAAACTTACCACAATTATCAGCTATAAGCCAGCAAAGAGAACTAAACGAACAACAGTACAAAACAGCACTGGCTGCGATCGCTCAAAAGCAAGCCGAGGTAAAAAAAGCAGAACTTCAGCTTTCCTATACGAAAGTTACCGCCGTTGTGGGGGGAAAAGTTGCCAACAAAAACGTTCAGGTAGGACAGCGGGTGGAACCGGGACAAACTTTGTTGACGATCGTACAGCCAGATCCTTGGGTGGTTGCCAACTTTCCAGAAACAGAATTAGAAAAAATACAGCCAGGACAAAGTGTGGAGATCGAAATTGCTGCTTTTGCTAGCCACAAGTTTCAAGGCAAAGTAGATAGCATGTATCCTACTTCTACAGGATTTGGACTGGGATTGGAAACAGGCGATCGCCCTACGGGTAATTTCATCCGCAGCGGTGGCGTGCAACAAATTCCAGTCAAGATAGTGTTCGATCCAAATAGTATTAAAGGTTATGAATCCCGCCTTGCTCCTGGCATGTCAGCGGTGGTAAAACTAAAAGCTAAATAAAATGAAGAAAATTGTCGGGTAGGTAATCAATCAGACCTCACCTTGTCATTGGTAAGCTATGTCAAGTTAAAATTTGCGAGCGGCTGCAAAATTGGAGACCCCAATGACACAACAAGCTTCACAGCAAAAAAAAGTAGTCGTTGTCGGTGCAGGTTGGGCCGGTTTGGGTGCAACTTACCACTTGGCAAAACAAGGTTATGATGTGACGCTCTTAGAAGCAGGTTCCGAACCCGGAGGGTTAGTGGCTGGTTGGAGAACGACAGCAGGGCGTGCAATAGAAGTAGGTATCCACGGTTTTTGGTATCCTTACAGAAATATTTTTTCTTTAATTAATGAATTAGAAATTGACCCTTTTACCCACTGGAGTTGTTCGTGTCAATATTCGCCTGCGGGTTTAGAAGTTGAATCTCCTGTTTTTCAATACTTACCCCGACTTCCATCGCCTTTGGGTACTTTTGTTTATACACGTTTTCATCGACTACCATTAATTGACCGCCTTAGTGCCTTACCTTTGCTGTATGCTGTGATTGATTTTGATAATTCAGATGAGGCTTGGCGACGTTATGATTTTATAACTGCTCGAGAATTGTTCAAAGATTTTGGTGTTTCTGCACGTCTTTACCAAGAATCTTTTGAACCAATGTTATTGGTAGGTTTATTTGCTCCTGGTGAACAATGTTCTGCGGCAGCCACTTTAGGAATGCTGTATTTTTTTATTTTGGCACATCAACCTAATTTTGATGTAGTTTGGTGTCGGGGAACCGTGGGAGAAAAAATCTTTCGTCCTTGGGTAAAACGCATTCAACAAGCAGGGGGAAAGTTACTAACAAATAAACGAGTAACGGATGTAATTGTTGATAGCGAGCAGCGAGTCACGGGTGTGGTTTGCAATCAAGAAGTGTTTGCTGCTGATGCAGTCATTTTTGCTGTTGGCATCACAGGGATGAAAAAGATAATTGCAAGCAGTGCCAATCTCCAAATTCGCGAGCAATTTCGCAATCTTACAAATTTAGGAGCGATTGATGTTTTAGCAACTCGTTTGTGGTTTGACCGCAAAATTAATATTCCCCATCCTTCTAATGCTTGTTTTGGTTTTGACAAAACTACAGGATGGACATTTTTTGATTTGAATGCTCTCCACGACGAATACAAGAATGAACCAGGAACAGTCGTGGAAGTTGATTTTTACCATGCTAATCAATTTCTTCCTTTACTCACATCTTGCACCTGGAAATATAAATGTCAAAACCACAACTACGTGCAAGGGTAGTTAGTCGTTCAATATCAAGTAAAAGAAGATACACAACNCACCACTTAAGAGTAGAAGCTTTAATCGGTCGAGTAGACAAAACAAAACGTTTTTCTAACTTACCGTTATCACGTTTCAAGTAATACCAAGATATAGTAACAGGAAATTTCAAACCAACTAAAATAACTTGTTGTCCTTGTTGATGTAAATGGCGTAAAACTCTGCCATCAGATAACTTACGACTAATAGCTACGCCTGTAATAGCATGATATTTAAGGCGACGGANACCTTCAAGGAATTCGACACTGCCAAAGGCTGTATCAGCTAAAATAATTGTCTGGAAATGTTGAGTTAAAGATTGAGGTAAACGTTTAACCATTTTGAGTCCAAGTCTTGCGGGAGATGGAGTTCCCTTACCTGGCCAAACCCGAAAATCCCAAGGAATACGCCATTTTCCTATTACCAAATAAACTACTACTAAATGGAGACCACGCTTACCATTATAGACTTTGATTAAATCACTAAAGTCTTTGAATTTACCACGTTTTTCTAGAGTTGTTAGGTCAATTATTACTTGTAAAAATGGTCTACGCCCTCTACCAGATGAGGACAATGACTTGACAACTGTTTGTAATACATGATGACGAATTATCCGAATCATTTTCCTTGTTGACCAAGGATTGATATTTAAAAATCGGCTGATTGCACTTGGGGACTTTGTCTGACTGTATTCAGGTAATGGGTGTCCTTGTCCTTCTAAAAACAATGCCAGCATAGCCTCTAGGTTATCTTTTTGGTACTGTGTCGGCATCAATTCTTTGAGGGTGTAAACTAATTCTTGGGCGTGGGCAAGCATTTTTCTTGCTTTAATTTCGATATTTCACGCCTTTTCTCTCATGTTTTGAGATTCAAATGCAATCATCCCTATATCTGAGGTCAACAAGTTTTTGCATTCTATCATCTGTTTTTCTCTGTATTTATGATGAACCTAATGTTACATTCGTTACTAAAAATATTTAATTAGTTCTATTCACCTGTTGTTATAGTTGGGTACTAGTTTATTTGTCCTTTACGGGTTACTACGGTTGGTGCAAGATGTGAGAAGAAAAATAGGTATTGACCAAGTTTTACCAATGTGGTGTTGCAAGGTGTTGTCGCTTGTGTGTCGATGCTATGGAAAGTTATGGTTTGCCCGCGTTTTTGCACAATCACCTTTTTGATGAATTTATACTAGTAAAAACCACCTGCTGGATGCAGGTGGCAAGGGTAAGCATGCATTATTTATTTTCATGATTACCACTTTTAGATGACAATATCTTGTCATTTTTGTGTTGATGTTGTGGATAGTGATAGTTGAGTTATTTATCTACGCCGCACGTGCAATCCATCGAGTCCCTGTTTAATCCAACTCAAACACTCGTATTCAGACGTGAAAATTTTTGGTGCTGCAATATTATTTAATGAGTCGGGAGGATAGTGATCGTAAAAATATTTATCGGTTTCGCGATAGACAATAATCAAATTGTTTCGATAAATGTAGCGATGCTGAAAATAATCGCCTTCGCTAACGAATTCTAAATTTTTGTCAATATGTTCTTTAGCTATCTCTAGGATGTTATTGATGCTGCTGCCGTAGATTCCGGCTGGATTTTCTGCTTTATGAAAGCGGCTTTTATAACCAATTTCTGATAAAAGTTTATAGGAATAAATTTCGTGATTGCCTGCTTTTCCAAAAACAAAGGGAATGATTAGGTAACCTTTGTATGAAAGGGAATGTTCGTATAAAAGACGGTCCATGTGCACCTCCGGTATTGTTGCTGTTCACAAACAACTTCCTCACGTTTCACCACAAATTTATTATCTCTCTTTTTGCGGAGAATTATGAAGTAATTAAGAAGGTGGAATAGACCAGGCTCGTTTTCAAAGCTAGCTGAGCTTCAAAACGGCAAGATTTTGCAAATTACTGGTATCAACTCATGGCAACTGGTCCTTAGAAAGTACAAGCAGTTTGTACGAAACTAAGTCATCTGTGCTCTAGCAGATGGTCTCAAACCCCTGAATTACAAATCCCGAGAATGCAAACTTTATTCCATATTCCATCTGCTGCTTTCAAGCATGGGGAGCGATCGCCATTGCACAGACACTTATTCCGCAGCTGCATGAGAACAGGAGGAGCGTGGTGTTTGTAGGACTTTTGCCCAAACTGTAAGTGGTTTGCCAACTTGTTTATAAAGTAAAGTTTCTAGAATTATGCCGTTGTTGTGAGCGGTGAGTGCTTGATTTGGTTCGCGCAGGAATTCGTAGAAGCCGCTGTACCAACCTTTACTAGATTTAAGATGCAATCGAACAAAATCAAACAACTGACGGGTGTAAGCACTGTTGTAAAGTACGTGCCATCCTATAGCTGCAGTTGTGCTCAAAAAGCGCAGGTGATTGTATTTTTGTCCTGTGGGTGCGATCGCACTCCAAGGTTCTCCGTTGACAAACAAACAATTATAAACGAAGTGAGGAGGACGATCTAAATAATCTTCCGTAACTGCGGTTAATTGGTTTGTAACTCGATAACGCGCTTCTTGAGCAGCTAAAATGCGATCTGCATAAGCTTTGGGTAGAGTTTGAAATCCAGTTTCTATACCGTCTAGGATATAAGGTCCGCTGAGGACGTAGTTGGCAGCTCCGGAATTTTTATAGTTGCGTTGATCGTAAGGTATTCCCTGTCCGTAAAGATTGACAAAGGCTGTGTGGCTGTGGTAGTCCAGGGCTTGGCTGACGTTTAAACCCCATAACTTTAAACCGCAGGCGCTGTAATTTTCGTAACCCAAACGACCTTCTTGTTTATACTCTTCTTTTTCTTGAACAATTCTAGTTCCATACATTTGTCCGTTGTTGGTGAGTCGTTTAACTCGCCAATGTCTCCAAAGGGCTTCTACGTGCGGTTGCCAGTGGGGATACTTAGCGGCGATAATTTTTAACCAAATTGCCATTCTTCCCAAATCTATGGCTGACCATCCTGTTTCTTGCCATTTTTCTGGTTGATTGGAATTTATGGGTATAAGAGTTTTTGAGTTGTAAGCTTTGTTTGGCAATTCATCTTTGTACAGAGGAATTGACTTTAAAGTCTCTAACATCTTGTCGAGCTTTGCTTCTAATTCTGATGCAGGTATGATGTTAAGTTCTTTGGCGCTTACTAAAGCAGCGATCGCTGTGGCTTGATCCCACATCGTCACAAAGTTCGATCCGTCTACGGAATTGACCAAACCTGTATCGTTATTCCAGTTGTGCTGAAAATATAACCAGGCCTGACGGGCGATCGCCATTTCTTCTTGGCTTAGCGTTCCCACACCAGGAGCAACATATGGAGTTTTGGCAATTTTTATTTGGCTGGGACTAATTGGTGTACCGCGCCATGCTAAGGAGCGAGTATCTAGCATAGCTATTGTTTCAGCTTCTTGAACTGCTGCGGAATTTAATTGGGGTGTTGATATGTCAGTCTTTTGCACGACAGAAGTACCACAAATAAATGCTGTAACCAATAATTGAGACTAGTAATAGCGATTGCTGCTATTACTGCTGGTTGTCCCACACAAACTATTTCAGCTTGGAGGTTTCCCAGTCAAAAGTGATTTTCTTGCATTTGTATCCGATCGCTTTTGAGTACCACAAGAATAAAAATATACAAAATTTAGAAAACTTTTCCTTCTTATTAAAGATTTTGCGGAGAATAATATGTTATTTATTATACTTTAAATATATAAAGATAAAAGTATTTTTTTATACTAAACAGGTAGAATTTACCACCTCGACTTTCAGTGCGATCGTTCTATGATTGCTAGGATTAGAACCAACAACTGCTACTTTGCCAATTATGGACTCCAGTTGTATCAAAGCTTCTTTTTTAAACGCAATGTGGCAACAAGTGCGGACAAAAGAAGCATCTCAAAACTGTGCTCGCTATTTTCCACTCTCAAACGGACGTTACGAGGTCAAACCAGGTTTAATTCCCTTTGGAAGTGATTTAGGTAATGGTATTGCTGATCGACGAGTATTTCAAATAGATGATAATTTTGCTGATTATCGTGAAGCTAAGCTTTTAGCGCGTGCTGAGCGTTTGAGCAAGTACTATCAAACTTGCAATTATTCCACTGCTGTGGCGAGTGCGATCGCTCGTTTGATAAGCTATCGCCTGACTCAGGAATATCCCCATTTATTTGGGGTTGAGAAGTTAGCTCGCGGTCAGATGGCTTTTTACAGTCGCTTGAGATGCGATAGTTAAGACTACGATCGCGGACAAACCAATGGTGCGGTTTGCTTGGGGGTTGAGTACAGACACCCCTCTCAACCATCACCCGGAACCGCCAATGAATATACTACCTTTACAATGGCAAGGTCGAAATTTCGATCCTAACAATCCCCGTCTTTACCTGCGAATTGAACGCCAAGTTATCTGGGGACTACCAAAATACGAGGCGGTATTGTTTGTGATTCGCACCTACTTTTGAGATTGTCATGCGATCAAAAAAGATCCGCACCTGCGCGCTCAGCTAGCTGGTTTCTGCTATTGGCTCGATGACGCCAGATTCTCTGATTTATAAGGGCTTGTTCGAAAGTCAAGATAGCATTTTAGCTTGGCTGGAAGAAATTTAGGCTTTGCTAGTTGGGGAGTTAACAGGTTGGCGATCGCTTTATTTTTTTAATATTCAGTACTAGCAGCGATCGCTGCAGCAATTTCATGTTTTAGCTCTTGGCGGATAATTTCCGCTCCAAATACTGTCAGGACATCTATCAATTCTCTAACCCAGTTATGTTTAATAATGGTAATCATGGCGGAACTACCGGGAGTTATAAAGTTGCTGATTTGCTTTAATGTTTGGTCGTCAAATCCCAAATCGATGGCTTTAACACTCAAAGTACCTGCTGTAGCGCCTAGTAAAATACTATCAACGGGAGCACCGGCGATAATTCCAACTATACAGCTGGCGATGGCGCTGATAATGCTTGTACTGCGATTGGTACCTCGCCCGTGCTGGATCTGTAGATACAGTTTGCCAGATTTATCTCTGGTAATGACTGCCAAGTTACGGTAGATGATTCCGTAGCAGATGTTAATAATTTTTTCTTTTTGGCGTTGCTTTAATTTCTGAACTACTTCTGCAGCTTGTTGTTCGTTTTGAAAGCTTGCCATGATGAGAGCAAAAGAGTTTTCCATATAGTTAGCGGCGCTGAAAACGTTTGTTTCTAAATTTGGCTGTAGCTGTTGCACAATTTTCTTCGACGTTTTGGGATTTGGGTTAGCAATTTTCAGGTGTGTGTTGG
Organism: cyanobacterium PCC 7702; assembly: GCA_000332255.1. Lineage (GTDB taxonomy): Bacteria > Cyanobacteriota > Cyanobacteriia > Cyanobacteriales > Nostocaceae > Chlorogloeopsis. Next base: position 3,522,859 of record KB235926.1, read on the forward strand.
AATGAAAATTTTACTGGCTGTCATGATTTTTTTGGGAAATGGTTTTGAAAAAAGTTGTAAATTTTTAGCCCAAAGACACAAGTATAAAGCTAGTAAAATATAAAGAGTATAACTAAGGAATTTGTAAGCAAAAAATATCACAATTGTATATTTTTCATATATTAAGTAATTAAAGGCTGTAGAAAAACTCAAGTAATTGGAAATATTTTTCTCGAAGAGAAAATAGCATTAGGACTGTAGTTGCAGTTCTTATTTATTTCTTATGAAATTTTTACACTTTTGATATACATTCCCAGTTGAATTGCAAATTATTTTCTAAACGGAAATCATGAAGCAAAAGGTTGCTGTGGGAGTAGCTTGTACTTTGAGTTGAAAGGTAAGACACAGAAGTTGCCAGATCTGGAGTTTGAGAGCAGGTTCAAAACTCAACCTATTAGTAATAAGGAAAAACTATGAGAGCAAGCAATTCCCAACCAAACCAAGCGGCGATCGCTGCTGACACTCTAATACAAAAAAACGAGTATTGCAATGTTGAGTCAATGAAGATGCGGTTGTTGCTTGATGCAGCAAGTGCTTTTTTCCAAAAGAACATGAACCCATATTATCCAACGAGTACTGTTTGGCGCGAAGGTGCGATCGCTTCGCTGTTATCAAAACCCATACCAGCGATCGGTGAGATGAAAATAAAAACCAACAAGTATGGTAAACTCACCCTCAATGAATACATTGTCCGAGCTTCCATAGATGGATTGATCTTGGTGCATCGCGGAACGATTGTGTTTGAGAGCTACAAACAAATGCACCCATTTGATCGGCGTGAGTGGGGATCGGTTTGTAAGACTGTTATCGGTACTTGCGTGGGATTGTTGGAAGCAGAAGGCAAAATTGAGCTATCAAAATCGATTGCAACTTACTTACCCGAGCTTGTCGAGTGTGATTGGCAAGATATTCCGGTTGTTGATATTCTGAATATGACAGCAAAACTTCATTACAGCAAACATTGCCTTGATTCAAATAAAAGAGCGCGACAGCTACTGCAAGCAATCAAGCACGTCCAACCTAGCGGTAGCGTCTGTGATTGTAACCCTATCAACTCCTTTGTTCTACAGTGTTTAGTCGAGCGCGTTACCAACCAACCAATTAACGAGTTCCTATCCGATCGCATCTGGCGCAAAATAGGTGCACAAGCAAACGCATTCCTTTTCCAAGACGGTGATTCCCTGGGTTGTTTGAGAATTTCTTCGACTTTGCGCGACATCGCCTGCTACGGAATGCTGTTTACTCCTAGCTGGAGCAAGGTTTCTCAACAGTGTGTTGTTCCCCAGTCTGTAGTCAATAAAATCCAGAACAGTCGAAGGACAAGTGCAATAGAAGGTATTGATTATTTAGAAGCTTTAGGCGAGCGTCCATTTGCTTGCGCCTATCAATGGGATTGGGTTATGGCGGACGGTGACTTTTTCAAGTCTGGTGGAGGTGGTCAGGGTTTGTATATTTCGCGAATACGGGATTTGGTAATTGCCTACTTTCATAGCGATCGCCATGCTGGTGATGAGGCTATTGCTCGCATACTTGCTAGATCTATTTTATTTTGACTTGAGTGTAGGCAATACTGCATCCAATGTTTGTTGGACGATAATTTTATTGGTCGTCGCAGTGAGTACTCAAAGCTACTTGCTGCAAAGATTCATCGCAATTGTTAGTAGTAAGCGATTTATCGCTTGTAGGTAGGTGTGCAAGTTTTCAGGGCAAAAGCTGTGACTGCAAACTTTTTTGATAAATATTATTTTCTAAACAAAATTAGTGTGCTACAGCACCACCTGTTGGCTTAACTTTCTTGAAAAAAAGAATTGCTATACCACTAAGCAACAGGGAAAGACCAATAAAGTAAAAACAATCATTAAAAGCCAAAACAAAGGCTTCGCGGCGGACAATATTATCGATGGCTTTAATCGCTGCTGTGTGTGCTGTATTCAAATCGAAGCCTTGACTTATAAAATACTGGGTTAATTGATTAATTCTCTGTTGAGTTTCTGAACTATATAAGGATACAGCTTCACCTAATTGATGGGAGTGAAATTGTTCTCTATTCGTCAATAAAGTGGCTAAAGATGCGATTCCTATCGAACCACCTAAATTTCGCATCATATTAAACAAACCACTTGCTGAACCTGCTTCTTGCGGACTCAAACCAGCTGTAGCAACAGAAGTTAGTGGAACCATAATTAATGGTTGTCCCAAAGCACGGACAAGTTGTGACCAAATCAACTAGTCGTGTCCAGTAAGATATGTCATTTTTGAATTCATGAATGCACTGGTAGCAAATAATGTTACTCCTAGCGCCACTAGAAAACGAGCGTCTATTCGTTGCATTAATCTGGGGATAAAAGGAATGATAAATAATTGAGGTATTCCTGCCCACATTAGCACTTGGCCAATTTGTAGTGCATTGTATTGTTGAATTTGAGCTAAATATAGCGGTAGTATATAAATAGAACCGTATAATCCTACTCCTAGGGATACGTTGACAATACTAGCTAAACCGAAGTTGCGTCGTCCTAGCAGTCGGAGATTAATAAATGGTCGTCTGCTAGTAAATTCAATCCAGAAAAAAAGAATTAAGAAAATGGCCGCTACTATACTTAAGCGCAGGATCAAGGGAGAATGAAACCAATCTTTGCGACTACCTTCTTCTAAAACTACCTGTAGGGAACCCAAACCAATTGCCATAGTAATGATTCCCCACCAGTCACCTTCTTTTAATAAAGATAATTGGGGACGTTGTGGGTTAATTCCATACCAAATTCCAGTTAGCATTAGCAATCCTGGAATTGAGTTTATATAAAAGTTGTATTGCCAACTAAAGTTTTCTGTTAGCCATCCTCCTACAGTTGGGCCAATTGATGGAGCAAAAACAGCTGAGACGGCGAATGCTGCTAAACCAGCTGGTTGTTTAGACGGAGGTAAACAAGTGAGTACGATAGTCAGAGCAGAAGGAATTAAAACTCCTCCTGTAAATCCTTGAGCGGCACGAAAAATAATCATGGAATTGAGATTCCACGCCCAAGCGCAGCAGATGGAAAAAAAGATAAATAAAGCAGTATTTACTAATAAATATCTTTTGAGAGAAAATACTCGTGATAGCCATCCCGTGAGGGGAATTACTACAATTTCTGCTACTAAATAAGCTGTAGAAATCCAAGAACCTTCTTCTAAAGTGGCTCCCAAGCTGGCTTGAATTTGTTGTAAAGATGCATTGGTAATTTGAATGTCCAGTACTGCCATAAATGCACCGAGCATACTGGCTAAGACACCAATCCAAGTTCTCAAGGAGACCGGAGGGGAGGAAGATGGGATAACTGCACTTTTATTAGTCACAGCAGTACTCCGAGGTGAGAAAATCTATTTTTGTTAGGAGAGATTAATGCAGGCGATCGCCAAAAATTCCTCTTTCTTTATAAATAGGACGTACTAATTGCTGCAGAACAGGTAACTGTTTATAAAAATAGATAGAACCGAGAATACATATAACACCATCAATGATTAAGACAACGGGAGCACTGAGGCGATCGGCTAATGCTCCTCCTAATAAATTGCCAAATGGTATTGTTCCCAAAAATGCCATGGTGAACAAGCTCATTACTCGTCCGCGTTTTTCATCGTCAACAATTGTTTGTAGAATTGTGTTACCGGCAGCAACTTGGAGAATTGTACCCAAGCCAACAAATAACATTGTGAATAAAGAAAACGGTAGAAAACGGGACAAGGAAAAAGCTATTAATCCTATTCCTAAAATTGTGGGAGCAAAGGCGACTAATTTACCAAGTCCTAGTATTGTTTGTCGCGATGCTAAGTAGATACCACCTGATAAAGCTCCAACTCCAGATGCTGCCATTAAAAATCCAAGTGTTTCTGCGTTACCTTGGAGAATTTTTTCTGCAAATACTGGTACAAGTACCGTGTATTGCAATCCGAAGAAACTAACTAAAGCTGATAGTAACAATAGTGCTCGAATGGGTGGAAAGCTAAAAGCATATACAAATCCTTCTTTAACTTGTTCTATAGGGTTAGCTTGACTTAGTAATATTTTTCTTGGCTTAATTTTCATTGCTAGTAAGGCTATGATGACGGCAATATAACTCAAGCCATCAATTAAGAAACAGTATCCTGCACCCACGCCAGCAACTAATAAGCCACCGATCGCCGGACCGATTAATCGCGCTCCATTAAACATGGTAGAGTTAAGGGCGATCGCGTTGGCTAAATCTTCTTTGCGTTCTACCAATTCTGGTACAAATGCTTGTCGCGCTGGTGCATCTACAGCGTTTATAAATCCTTGAAATAAGCTTAAGACAATAATGTGCCAAATATGAATAATACCTGTGAGTGCCAAGATCGCCAGTGCCAATGATTGAATCATGGCTAGGATTTGAGTACCAATTAAAATACGGTGACGAGAAAAGCGGTCTACAAACACACCTCCAAAAGGAGCAAGAATAAAGCTGGGTATTTGACTGCTAAATCCTACAACTCCCAGCATCAAAGGTGATTGGGTTAAGCTGTAAACTAGCCAAATGGTAGCTGTCTGTGTCATCCACGTCCCGATGAGGGATATACCTTGTCCAACAAAAAAAAGACGGTAGTTTCTCGATTTCAATGCTGGTGGTAGTACCTGGTTGAAGATTTTCATGCTTGCGAGCGGCACTTAAGCGTTATATGAGACTTTAATTAACTGAACAATAATAAAAAAAGCCCTACTAAACCCCTCTCCAGTGGTGGAGAAAAAGCGCTTGCACAGTGAAGTTATTTTACTTTACTTTCACGCTCACTTCTGCAGACATTCCAGGTACGATGCGCGATTCGTATCCCTTGATACTATCCGGATCGAAAACGATTTTCACCGGAACGCGCTGAACGACTTTGGTAAAGTTGCCTGTGGCGTTGTCTGGGGGTAGAAGGGCAAATTGGGCTCCAGAAGCTGGTGAAATGCTATCAACATAACCTTTAAAAGTATGATTGGGAAATGCGTCTAGCTTAATTTCTACCGGTTCTTTTGGCTTGATATTTTCTAACTGCGTTTCTTTGAAGTTGGCGACGATCCAATTATTGTCATTGACGATCGCCATCAGGGGTGTTCCTGCTTGTACCCGATTACCAACTTCTGCAGTTTTCTTTCCTACTCGTCCGCTGGCTGGAGCGGTGATGTTGGTGTAAGATAACTGCAATCGTGCGTCTCGTAAAGCAGCTTCTGCTTGGCTGATGGCTGCTTTTGCTGCATCGTACTGAGCGCTTTTGACCTTTGTGTCTTGTTTGCTAGCGGTAGCTTGTTGCAGTGCTCCTTTGGATGCAGCTAGTTTAGCTCGGGCGCTAGCTACTCCTTGTTGTGCTTGTGCTAGTTGGGCTATTGCTTTGGCAACTTCTTGTTTGGCTTGTGCTAGTTGGGCTATTGCTTGTTGTACTCCAGCAGTGGCAGTATTTTTTTGTGCTAGTGCCACATCGTATGCTGCTTTAGCTGTATCTAACTGTTGCCTGGGAATGGCGCCTTCTTGGTATAGGGTTTGGTAACGATTGTAGTCAGCTTGGGCTTTTTGTAAATTTGCTTGAGCTTGTGCTACTTGGGCTTTGGCGGCGGTTACTGCTGCAGTTGCAGAACGCACTTGAGCTTGGGCTGTGGGAATTTCTGCTTTTGCTTGCTGTAGTGCTGCTTGGGCTGTGGAAAGTGCTGCAACAGCTGCGTTTACGTTTCCTTGGGCTTGCTTTGTCTGGGCGTTGCTAGTTTCTGATGTTAGGCCAATGTTAGCTTGTGCTGCTTCCGCCTGCGCTCGAGCGCTAGCCAGAGCTGCTTCTGCTTGCTGTACTTTGCTTTGGTAGTCTTTGGGGTCTAGTTTTACTAGTAACTGTCCTTGTTGCACTAACTGGTTGTCGTTGACCAGCACTTGGCTAATGGTACCCGGAATGCGGCTGCTAATTTGGTGAATGTGTCCGGCGACTTGGGCGTCATCTGTTTGTTGATGTGTAGAAGCGTACTGCCACCAACGATATCCAAATCCGCCTGCAGCTAGGGCTCCTACACCCAGTGCTGCCAAAATTAATGGTATTTGTTTTTTCCGTTTGGGTGGAGTTGGTTTTTGCTGTTTCTCTGTTGCTTGTGAGCTATGCTCTTCGACTTTTGGCGCTGTCAGTGAGTCTTCTGGTGATTCTTTTTCTAGGACTGTTGTTTTTCCGTGTCCGTTATTTTCGTGGAAGTTGCTGGTGTTTGCAGGTTTCATAGCTTTTAAGTGATTTTTTTAGAGTACGTAATGTTAGTACGCGTAATTTTAATGTAAAAAAAATTAATGCTGCTACACCCTATCGGGTGATTGTGGGTTTAGGAAGATAAATTGGCGATCGCCCGGTCGAGGATATGAGAAAATTGTTCGCATTCAGCAGTAGAGATTCCTTGCATTGCTCGATCGCGAATCTCTGCGGCGATGGAGGGTAAAATGTCTTCTAGGTGTTTGCCAGCTTCAGTTAACCAAATGCGGCAAATGCGGCGGTCGTGACAGTCTCGTTCTCGACGAATAAAACCACGTTCTTCCATGCGATCGAGGACACCGGTTAACGTACCTCCGACTTGCTGTAGCCTTTCCCCAATAGTAGAAGTAGGTAAACCGTCTTCCTCCCACAAACAGCACAGTACTACCCAGTGAAAGGGAGTAAGTCCATAGGGTTCCAGACGCTCGCTAAACTGGCGATGAAGTAACTGCGATAACAGTTTGATGCGATAGCCAAGGCTGTGTGGTGCTCGAATTTGTTGCCACGGTTGTAGGGTTGGGTAATTGTAGGATTTAGAAACCATCGGGGAAATTATTTAGCACACGTAACATCTTTAATTCTAGCATTGTTTTTTATTATTATCTACAAAAGTTGCTAATCACTCCTATTTGTTTTCCAGCATACAACGTGGTTGGCACGAAAGCATAAAAAAAGCCGTGAAGCTTAGATTTCACGGCTTTTGGTGTGGTGTGAGGAGCTTAACTACATACCATCATAACGATTATTGAACAGCAGAGACATGTTCGTAACATTTTTTGTAACGGAATTGCAACTTTGTAGTATTGAACTAGCTTTTTTATACCAAGGCGCCACCACAGCTAGAACCGCATCCAGCAGTGCAACCATAACAATAAGCAGCGGTTTGGACTTCGCCGATCAAATCTAAACTACCAGTTGCAAGGAGTAGAGAAACCGTGAGATTTTCACCACGAAAAGTTTTTGCAGGTAAATTCATCATTTGGTTGAAGTCGCAATCATAAACGTTACCAAGATAATCAATGGAAAGTAAATCGCGACACATTAAATTTTCTACTGTGTTGGCATTAAAATGGGATTCTAAAAAATTGAGATAAGGCGCGTATAATTTCTTTCGTTCTAAATGCAATTTAGCTCTGCCGACGGGAAGATTAGTGATAGTAAATAAATTGTTAAAATGGATATCAAAATGTTCTTGTAAAAAGACTTTATAATCATGCTCTAGCTGAGTTTGGTTTGGTGTCAGGGAAAATTTGTCGCTAAATGGCAATTGAGGATTGTACACCAAATCTAAAATCAAATCTGGATTTTTGCCGTATCCGACTTTGTTTAGCCATTGCAGGGCTTTGATAGAGTTTTTATAAACTCCCGTGCCTCGCATCTTATCAACATTATCTTCTAGATAACAAGGTAAAGAAGCTACAATTCTCACTTGATGTTTGGCGAAGTATTCTGGCAAATCGCCAAATCCCTTTTCAAAATAAATAGTCAAATTAGACCGAACAATGACCTGTTTTTTTGCTGCTCTACTGGCTTCTAGGAGGGGCTTAAATCCATAATTCATTTCTGGTGCTCCTCCTGTTAAATCAACAATTTTAATCTGAGGAAATTTTTGAATTAACTGAATTATTTGTGCACAAACTTGGGGAGAAAGTTCTTCTTGGCGTTTGGGTCCTGCTTCTACATGACAGTGAGTGCAAGCGAGATTGCAGCGTTTACCGAGGTTAATTTGCAAAACAGTTATTTGCTTTTTAGTAAGAGGAAAGTTTAGTTTTTGATGGAAAGGAGTGATTGTGGAATTGATTTGTTGAGTTTGCATTAGTAACTTCTAGCTAAGAACTACTTTTAGTTGTTGATTTTCAAGTTAACAGCAGCCACCACCAGAATAATGCCATGTTGAATCGGTAACTATTATTTTTTCCGGAAGCAACGCCAGCAGTTGAGCAGCAGTTTTATCGCAAACAGCAGCGGGTATACCTTTTTGTAAAATGTGTCCGGCGTTGTCATCGAATGCGTCTTCGGGACCGGTGTAGATAACTGTTTTACCGGTGAAGACACAAGCTCCATCTGCAGGAACGGGAATCTTAAAGGACACGGAATCAAGACTTTCTAAAAGTAGGGGTTGTTCTAGATTGTAAGTTGGGCAATCTAAAAGGCGATAAGGGCGACGGGCGCGAATTTCTATTTGTCCAAATCCGGCATTGATAATTCGCTGGATATATTCTTGATAGGTGAGGGCGCCTGATAAGCACATGGCGCGCAAACGTTCATTTTGTTGCAAATGGGGTGGAACGGGACGAGTAGCGATGGGGTCACTCATTTGCAAGCGTCCACCAGGTTTGAGAACGCGATGTACTTGTTGTAAGGCACGAGTGAGGTCTTCTGGTGTAAAAATGTTGAACAAACAATTTTGCGCTACTATGTCTACGGAAGCATCAGCAACGGGCAAGTTAAAAGCATCACCCGGGCAAATGTCGACGAAGCTGGGATCGAACCAGGGGTTTTCTCGGGCAGCAATTTCTAAGTTGCGAGAAGCTGCTTCTCGCATGGCTGCTACTGGCTCCACGGCGATGACAGCACCGGGGCGACGAGAAAAATAAGCAAATTGTAGGGCTTCTAAGCCACCACCTACTCCAATATATAGTATGGTGGGTTGATTTACTAATTCTTGGGGATGAAGTGTACTACCACAACCGTAGTTCATTTCCTGCATTGGTTGGGGAATTTTCAATTCCGGGAGCCAATTTAGGGGTGAGCTTTGGACACAACACAGTCCAGCTTGAGGTGCTTGAGCGACTGCACTGTAAAATTGTGCTACTGTTTCCAAGTAGGTCATTGTATTTTTGAGGTAGTGTGTATTTTTGTCGCTATTAAGAAAGCGTCAGGCAATTTTTACTTAAGTTTTTTAATGTAACTAATTTCTTTTAGGTAATAAATTCATTATTTTACCTCAAATGGAAAAGTTTTGCTTGGAATTTAACGGGCAAGTTCTGGCGATCGCGCTCGAATGGGAATAGTGATAATAAACTCTGCTCCCTTACCAACATCTGAGATGCACTGCATTTGTCCCCCGTGTTTGGAGATAATTTGGTGGCTAATACTCAATCCCAAACCAGTACCTTTTCCAGCAGGTTTTGTGGTAAAAAATGGTTCAAAAAGGTGTTGGCATACATCTGCGGTCATTCCTGGTCCGTTATCTGCAATTCGAATGGAAACCAAGTTATCGTCAACAACTTGGGTTCGAATGCGAATTTGCTTGCAATAAGCTTGGTTATCTTGGCAAGTTCGTTCTTTTTCATATTCTTCTAAAGCATCGATGGCGTTAGCAATAAGATTCATAAACACTTGATTGAGTTGCCCGGCGTAACATTCCACCAAGGGTAAATCTCCATATTCCTTTACTACTTGAATAGCCGAATGATTGCTACCACCTTTAAGACGATTGTGTAAAATTAGCAGTGTACTGTCTAAACCCTCGTGGATGTTCACTGGTTTCATTTCTGCTTCGTCGACACGAGAAAAGTTCCGCAAGGATTGAATAATCTCGCGGATGCGCTCTGCTCCTATTTTCATGGAAGCAAGCAGTTGGGGTAAGTCTTTGACCAAAAATTCCAAATCTATCGCTTCTGCATATTCCTGGATTTCTGGTGGTGTGGAAGGAGTATGTTTGGCGTACAAATCTAAAAGGTAAAGCAAATCTTGCGTGTATTGCTTGGCATGGGCCAGGTTTCCGTAGATAAAGTTAACAGGATTGTTGATTTCGTGGGCAACTCCTGCTACTAATTGTCCTAGGCTAGACATTTTCTCACTTTGTACTAGCTGGCTTTGAGTTTCTTTGAGCTGGCGAAAAGCTATTTCCAGTTGTTTGGCCTGTTCTCGATAACGAGCTTCTGATTGCTGTAATTGCTGATTTGCTTGCTGAAGCTCAGTTGTTCTTTCTTCAATTCGCTTTTCTAACTCAGCAGTCAACTGCAAAAGTTCTTGCTGTGCTTTTAAGCGTTCTTTTACTTCCTTTTCTAAACGCAGAGAATTTTCTTGCATTTTCTTGGTGAGGTTGCGCAAACGCAAATGCACGTTGATACGAGCTAGAACTTCTTCATGTTGGAACGGTTTGGTGATGTAATCTACTGCTCCGATACTCAATCCTTTTACTTTATCTACGGTTTCCGATAGTGCGGTCATAAAGATGACAGGAATATCTTTTGTGGTTTCCTTAGCTTTTAAATAACGACAGGTTTCAAAACCATCGACACCTGGCATCATCACATCTAATAAGATCAGATCGGGTAAAGCGTATTCCAGCTGTTCGATTGCATCTTCACCATCTTGAGCAACTAAAATTTTGAAACCAGAATCTGCCAGACAATCGAACAATACTTTGAGATTAGTAGGATTATCATCAACAATTAAAATTATATTTTTTTCCTCGTTTTCGAAGTTTTCTAAATTCATGGTTAATTTCCTTTTTTGAGCAATTCGCGAATTTTTTTAACTTGAAATTGTTTGGCTAATTGATGTAATTCTCTAGCAAAGGGAACGTATTTCACATCTAATTTTTCTAAACGAGCTGCCTGTTCTACTATTTCTGTCAAGTCACCTTTCATGGCTAAATTCATTAAGAGGGTCATTTCTGCAGGAGGCGGAAAGACGAAATCCTCTGGCGCTGGGGAAGAAGACGTCGCTTTTTCTGGATTTTCGTAAATCCACTCTAATTGTAAATGTGTTTGTAATTTAGCTAACAATTCTGAGATTTTAATAGGTTTAGGAAGAAAATCATTGCACCCAGCTTCTTTGCTTTTTTGTTGATCGAAATCAAAAACGCTAGCAGAAGTTCCCAGAACAACGATGTTTTGGAGTGCTGGCGATCGCCTAATTCTTCGTGTTGCTTCCCAACCACTAATTTTTGGCATCATCAGGTCCATTAATATACAGTCTGGTTGGAATTGTGCTGCTTTATCCAAACAATCTTGGCCATCGACTGCTTCTATTATTTCAAATCCTAAAGGAGCAAGCATTTTCACTAAAATTGAGCGATTTTCACAGCGATCGTCAGCAACAATAATCGTACGTTTCTGACCTTGATAACCAATGATATTTTGTGCTGCTACTTTCGTCGAGTCGTCAAATTCTTTAACTTCGGGTAAATCTAAATCAAAAAAGAAAATGCTTCCCTGTCCGAAAGTACTGGTGACTTCAATTTCGCCCCCCATCATCTGTACCAACTTTTGACTAATAGATAGTCCCAATCCGGTTCCTTCAATTTTGCGTTTATTTTCACCTACTTGCTGGAAGGGTAAAAATATTTCTTTTAATTGTTCTGGAGTCATACCCACTCCCGTATCTTCTACTTGAAAGCGAATTTTGTTGTGATAATAACCAACTTTAAAAGTAACTCCACCCACTTCAGTGAATTTGACAGCATTTCCCAATAAATTAATTAACACTTGTCGCAATCGCTTCTCATCAGCATGCACTGCTTTTGGTAATTTATCTGCTGGTTTATAAACTAAATAAATGCCTTTTTGTTGGGCGCGGATCCGACACATTTCCACAATTCCTTCTAGAAATTCTGAGAATTTAAACGTTGTCGGATACAATTCCATTTTTCTAGCTTCGATCTTGGAAAGGTCTAAAACTTCATTAATTAAATTTAAAAGATGTTCGCCGCACTGATAAATAATATTTAAGCCTTCTTTTTGCAAATCAGTTATATTCTTATCTCGTTTTAAGATTTGAGCGTAACCTAAGATTCCATTTAGTGGTGTCCGCAGTTCGTGGCTCATATTTGCAAGAAATTCGCTTTTAGCGCGATTAGCAGATTGAGCTGCTGCTTCCGCTTTTTGTAAATGTATATTTTTTTCTTCTAATTCTTGGGTTCTCTGCTGGACTTTTGCTTCTAAACTGGCATTGATTGCTGCTAAATCGCTGTACAAACGAGCATTATCAATAGAAATAGCTGCTTGAGAAGATAAAAGTGTTAAAACTTCTAGGCGGTCTGGCGTAAATGCTTCAGTTGTGAGATTATTTTCTAGGTAAAGAATGCCGGTGAGTTTTCCTTGATGGATAAGTGGCATGCATAATATTGATTTAGGTTTGTAAGTAACAATATAAGGATCTGTAGCAAAAATACCTTCGCAGGTTTTTTGATTGCAACTGCAAAGAAAACTTTCTTGAGTTCTAGCTACATAATTAATCACGAATACAGGTAGTTCCTGACTAGTTGCTACGGGAGTAGATTGCAGAACTATTACCTCTTGTTGCTCTGCTGTAGCTTGTGCTTCTATCAACAATTTGCCATCTTTTTCTAGAATTAAAAAACCCTTTTGAGCACCTGCATTCTCAAGCATTATTTTCATTAACTTTGTCAGCAGTTGCGAAATAACAATTTCACCAGAAAGAGCTTGAGATGCTTTGATAACTGTAGCTAAATCTAAAGCTTTAGAACTTTCTCTGGTTGTAGTTTGTGTTAGGGTGATTTCTGTGTTACGAATAGGGGATTTTTGCATCCGAGATAAAATTTGCGGATACCTTATTTCTAAATCTTTTACCTTTGTTGTTGCTCCCCAGCGGATGTATCCATAATAGGCATCAATTAAGTAGATTTTAGCGATTTTTTCTTTACCAAAACAGAAATAAAATTTAGCTGCTAGTTCATTAGCTAGAGCTTCTTCTTGAATGTATTCTTGTGCTTTGGAGTTAGCGATCGCTTGTTCGTAAAATTCTATGGCGTCTATTATATTTCCTAATACTCGTGCTTTTTCTGCTTCTACAAGTTGGTATTTATGTTGATAATTCATTCCAGCATTTTCGAGAAATTTTTGCAAACTTTTCTGATTGTTTGTTACTCTGATTAATACCTGTTCTTGCTGGAAATTTGTTAGGGATGGATATATTGCTAGGTGGGCTAAAGAATCATAAAAATAAAAAATAGGTACACCAAATAATCCTTGGATACCATCTAAATATTGTTCTGCTCTGACTGCATTTTCTACTGCTAAGGCAAACTCACCAAATAAGTAGCACAAAATTAATTTATTGAGAAATACATAGCAAGCAGCTGGTCGCTCGTTTGCTTGCAGGTGAATTGGTAAGAATTGCTCTTCGTTATAAGCTTCACCAACTAAAAGACAGGGATTTTTGACTGGTCTTGTTAAGTGCAAAACTGCCTGATGAAAAATTTGATGTAATTTTAAAGCAGTTTCCTGATTAATTTGAGCGATCGCCTTACTGTAAGCGGCCATTTCTTCCTCAAGACTTTTCAGCTCCAAACCGCTCCAATAAGCATATTGACATTTGTGACTTGCTGCATAACCAGCATGTGGTAAATCTCCATTTTCTAATCCGCTGTGGTACGCTTGCTGTAGAAGTGCTAAACTTTCTCGCACATGATGTTTCCAATGAATGGTAAATGCTGAAACTTTAAATAGCGTCTGACTTTTCACTTCTCGAGCATCTAACTGCGTTAATAAATTTAAAGCTAGTTGTCCAAATTTGTAACTAGCTTCAATATCCTGTAATAACGCATTTAAAACTATCGCATAATCCGCTAGAGCACTAGCTAAAAATTTTCCGTTACCACATTGAACAGACAAATTTACTTGCTCGCAAACCATTAAAGGAAATAAAGTAGGTGCTGATTGAAAAGTGGCGGGAACTAAACAAACTATCAGTCTTAAAGCTGCTAGTTTGTTTGCATCTATTGTCAGGGATAAATTTTGTAAATCTTCTATTGTTTTTGTTGCTAAATAAGATTTTGTTTTTGCCAGTGCTTGTTGAATATCTGCGAGAGTAGGAAACTCAGAAAGTTTTACTCCTAGCATGTCTAATATTTGCAAACCAAGTTTAACAGCTTCGAGTAATTTTCTCTGCACTTCACAAGTTTTAATTTTCAATTCATAAACTTTCACTTTATCTAATTGAGTTCTGGCGTGTTGCAACACCAGTTCAATGTATTTCTCCATTTGCTGGAAATCGCCGCCAAGAAATGCGACTTCTGCTGCTTCTTGATGTAAAGCTAATGTTAGTTCGTATTCTTGACCCCAGCTAGTATCTGTCAATAACTGCAAACCTATTTGCAAATAACGAATAGCTGATTGATAAGCTGTTGCTGCTTTTGCTTTTTGACCTGCTAGCAAATTAAGTTCAGATAACTGATGTTTTTCTGTTTCTAAAGTGAGCAAATCAATTCCGTAATTCAGCTGGTCAACTAAAGTAAAAATTTTTTCCTTTCGTTCTTCCGCCGTAGTATTTTGCAACAATAATTGACCAATTTGAAAATGAATTTGCTTTTTCTGGGAATCGGGAATTAAAGAATAGGAAGCTTGCTGAACTCAATCATGCAAAAACCTATAGGTAGTTGCCAAATCCTTGGAATTCGAATCTAGAGGTAATACTAAACCTGCTTCTAAAGCTTCCTCTAAATCTTTAGCAGTTTCTAAGGGAGATTTTTTATTAACAGTTGCTAAAATCGCTAAAGTAAATTTATTTCCTATACAGGCTGCTAATTTGAGAACATTTATTGTTTGTTGTGATAGTCTTTTTATTTTAGCAACCATCAATTCCACAACATTGTCAGCAATGTTAATATCTTCTAACCCTGCAATGTTCCATTGCCAAGTACCGGTGGAGAAATTAAATACTAATATTTTTTCTTCATAGAGAAATTTCAGCAACTGAGTTAAGAAAAAGGGATTGCCTTGAGTTTTATGAAATATTAAGTCAGCCAGAGGCTTAATTTGTGATATACTACTATGTAAAGTATCGGCAATCAATTGATAAACAGAATCAATATTTAAAGTTCGCAGAGTAATCTTATTTATACTAATTCTTGCTTGCTGAATTTTATCTAAGGTACTAATTAAAGGATGGGTTGCATCAACTTCATTATCTCGATAAGCTCCAATTAAAAGCAAATATTTGCTATCAATGTTGGTGACAATTAACTCAATTAAATTTAAAGAAGCTGAGTCCGCCCACTGCAGGTCATCTAGAAATAAAACTAAGGGATGTTCTGGTTTGGTAAATACGTCTAGAAACTGTTGGAAGACGCGATTAAAGCGGTTTTGAGAAGCCCATACACCTAATTCGGGAACTGCAGGTTGAGAACCGATAATTCGTTCAACTTCAGGAATTACATCTATAATAACTTGACCGTTATAACCAAGAGCCGCTAAGAGTTGGGATTTCCATTTTTTTAATGATTCTGCATCTTCTGTTAACAGTTGTCGTATTAATTCTTGAAAAGCTTGAATTAATGAAGCATAGGGAATATTGCGTTTTAACTGGTCAAACTTTCCGTAAATAAAATATCCTCCTCGTTGTCTAATTGATTTGGAAAATTCGTGTACTAAGGTAGATTTACCAATACCTGAATAACCAGCAACCAGTATTATTTCTGTTTTACCGCTGCTGACGCGTTGAAAGGTATTTAGTAAAGTATTGACTTCTTTATCTCGACCGTAGAGTTTTGGATTAATAATCAGTTGGCTATATAAATCAAGCTGTCCAATAGTAAAATTCTCAATTTTGCCGTTGCTTTCTAGTTGTTTGAGACATATATCTAAATCTGCTTTGAGACCAAGAGCATTTTGATACCTATCTTCAGCATTTTTTGCCAATAGCTTCATAATAATGTCAGAAACTACAGGTGGAATATCGGGCTGAATTTCATGAGGCGCAGGTGGAATTTTAGCAATATGAGCGTGAATCAATTCTAGAGAATCATTGCAATTAAAAGGAAGCAAACCAGTTAACATTTGATAAAAAGTAACACCCAAGGAATAAAAGTCAGTGCGGTGGTCAACTGAGCGATTAATTCTTCTAGTTTGCTCTGGAGACATATAGGCAAGGCTGCCTTCTAGTACGTCTGACTTACTAGCAGCCTGGCTTTCTTTAACTAGATAGGATGCGATGCTAAAATCAATTAATTTAATTTTTAATGTCTTGGTGTTAATAATAATGTTATGTGGCTTGATGTCTTTGTGGATAATTTGCTTATCGTGAATATTGGCTAAAACTGATGCTAATTGAATAGCAATGAACAGGAAATTTTTTAATGATAACTGCTGCTCATTAATAAATCTTTGGAGGGAGATACCGCTAAAGTCTTCTAAAACTAGAGCTAACCTGTTTTGATAATTTTCTAACCCTAAGGGTCTGATGACTCCTTCGACATCTATTAATTCTTGCAAGACTTGGTATTCGTGTCTCAGTCTTGATAATTCTTCTAAAGTAGGATATTCTGCTTTAAGGATTTTAATGATAACTGATGTTTCGTCTACCCGTTGGATAGCACGATAAATAAGATTTTCATCTCCCTCATCTAAAGTTTCTGTCAAAATATAGCCAGGAAGTGCGAGCATAGTTTTATCTATAGCAATTAGGTGGGAAACGATTTTGCGTCTGCGGTTGCAACTTATAGCCGTTTGATGCAAAAAAATAGCAATGATGGAACTTCTAAAGTTGCAAATCTTGTAATTCACCCACTCATGGTTCCCAAGCAAGTAGATAAACTTCTAAAAGCTCAATAAAATTAAATATTTAGGAACGCGGCTAAATTACTTTTGAGACAAACTAGCTGCTGCGCAGGTTTGACAATTACCTGGAAACTTCCCAATCTACTACGAACCATAAATAAGAACGCACCAGATCAAAAGTTTGGCGCGTTCTCTAACGATATTGGTTTACAGTTGATGTGTGGTGATAACTTTGTAGCTTTGCTAATTCAGCATTATCTGCCTTTGAATACACTAACAATTTTTTGCCTGTATTCTCTCAAAAATTTGAGACACCTTTGCTAGCAATGGTATCAGGCTGGAGGCGAAAATAAGTATTATTTTTTCCTAGCCACAGCTGTTGTAGCTCGAAGAATACACATTAGCGAAAACTGTGGCTTAGGTTTGGGGTGATGGGAGTATATGATGTAAAATTGCAAATTTTTTGCAAATTTTTCGTGACGGAATCAACAATTCAATCTGTATTGCTGCAGGGATTTAGATGCGAGAAATTTCTTTGGAAATAGTGATGGTACAAACTCATATTTTGGGGAAGAGCTACAGTCAGCTGGAAATAGCTCTTGCTAGCTGACTGTTAACAATAAATTGTGACATCTTCTCCACATTTATCTGCGAGATAGCAAAGAGCTTTGAAGCGCAAAGCAACTACTTCTTCGTAGAGGGGATTAAGCTTACACATTGGTGGAATGTGAAATAGCTTGCGACCAAAGAGTACGATATCTCGTTCAAACGGACATTGAGCTGGAATGAGTTTGCACAAGAAACGAGCAAGTTTAGCGTTATTAATTTCTATGGATTCTAACCATTGACGAATGGGATGCAAGAGGTCTTGTTGTTGTCTAGTGAGAGTAATGCTAGTCATAAATTTATCCTGTTGGTTACTTTTGGAATTTCAACCTTTTCCTATTTATAACTACACTTTGACTTCACGGTTTTATGCAAAAATTTGGTAATTTTCTTTGGATAGTGGCAACAGAGAACGGTGGGGATAGTTCTCTTGTTTGCCGGTATACTTGTAACTACAAATTCTGCGTGTAGGATTCCAGATGTACCGACCTGATAAGTGAAATTTTTGTACCACTTTAGTGAGACAAGTTTACTTAATTATTGTCTGAATTTTGCTTGCGATCGCCTTCATGCCATAGATTCACCCAATCGGGTGATTTCAACGCGAGCATTTTTAATGCTAACTTTTGTGCTTGCGAGTCAGGATGCCGGTTTCCGACAGCAGATATTTCCGCAACTACTGGCACGAATGTCCCTACTCATGCTTTATTTGTTTGCAAAATTTCTGCTAGTATCTGGCAGGATAGCAAGTGAGTAGTGAAAGTGGAGATCGAAGGTTACTCAAACAGCTTCAAAATCTTGCTTGACACTGGTAGTTAAAAATATTTTCCTCTTCAGGAAGTCGAATGCATGAGTGCTTGCAATCATTCTTGTGTTGTTGCTTTTACTGGTTGTGGGAGATTGACCTATGTATTTGGAGATTTACCGCTAGATAACAGCGCATCCGCATTCTAGATGCACTAATCCTGATTATATCAAACCTGATGGATTCCTGCCTTGGTCAGTAGAATTTTGCCTTTGCTCAAATCAGGACTGCATTTGGCAATTCTTATAGGCGAGTTGTCCTTCCTTGTAAGCCAGTCGCAAAGCTATAGCTTCCGCAACAATTTTTTGAGCGGTAAGTCCTTCTTCGTCCATCATTTTTTGCAAGGCGATACCAGTTCGTTCATCTTCTTCATGAATGGGTGGAATTTGACAATATCTTTTTCCATTTTTTGTCCGCCTCCAAATGCTGGGTTTTTCAGATTTTTGTTTCCTGGGTTGGCGTTGCTTTTTGACTAGTTGTCGTACTGTTTTTTGAGAAACTTCTGCTAAATCCCACAATTGGTCGATAATTGGTTGGTACTTCTTGCTGTTTTCTGCTAACTGGTATATTGTTCTTGGCTCAATTTGTGCCAAATCTTGAGGCGAAAACTTTTGGAATGCTGCTGCAAGCTTGAGATATTTTTTTTGTTCGTCCCAAAACCCGTATTCGCAAAGCAGCTTTTTGTACTCTTTTTTTGAGTGTGTTTTTTTTAATTCTTCTAAAAAGAAGGCATGTTTGAGAATAATTGCAGTAGCTTGAAATAAAGCTGTAAACGAGGAATTCAGTTCGCCTGCAACTGCTGCTGAGTGAGTTTGCTCTCTTGGGAAAGAGGATTTTGGAGTTGTTGGAGAATCAACTTTTTGGGTTGCAATTACGCTGTGCATTTGTGTCTTCCTCAGCGCGATCGCGCTTGTCAGGTCATGCTAGTCTACCTTTAATAGAACAATTGTACTACTAAAATGGTCTGAAAAATCCCCGAAGATACTAAATTTTTTCCAAAAATTAATGAAAGATTTATACACTGAGGGCAAAAAAGCAAGCACTTATCTAAAAATCGTTTTGTAAAAAGGTGTACCTCCTCTAGGCAGAGGTTGGAAAAAGCGAAGTATTGCGCCACGAAATGGCGTATAAAAGCAATAGAGAAGGAGTAGCATTTGATGGCTAAATCTATTATTTCCACAAAACGTCTCCGCAGAAAGTTCCTACGCTGGTTGCTGGAAAAAGAACGACAAGATAAGGAAGGAGCATATTCTAAGGAAGGACATCACCGTCAACATCCCTGGTGACAGGTTATGTGCTTGACTGGTGTAGATTATTTTTCTACCCTTGGTTATCAACCGGGGATCGCAGCGTTAGCAGCAGGCGAACTTTCTCCTTTGGCTACTCTCATCTTGGTTCTGCTAACTTTGTTTGGTGCATTACCCATCTATAGGCGGGTTGCCAGCAAAAGTCCCCATGGTGAAGGTTCCATTGCCATGCTAGAGCATTTGCTTCCCTGGTGGCAAGGCAAATTATTTGTGCTGTGCTTGCTCGGTTTTGTTGCCACCGACTTTATTATCACTATTACTCTTTCAGCTGCCGATGCTACAGCCCATATTATTGAAAATCCCCTCACCCCACAAGTATTTCACAATCAGGCGGTCGGCATTACTCTTGCATTGGTGGCATTATTAGGTATAGTTTTCCTCAAAGGTTTCCGAGAGGCGATCGGTATAGCAGTATTTTTGGTTGGAGTTTATCTGCTACTGAACTTCATTGTTATTTTTGCTAGTTTTGCTCAGATTTTAAAGAATCCATCTGTAATCGCCACTTGGCAGACACAACTTTTTGCTCACCATTCCAATCCTCTATTAATGCTAGGCGTAGCTATATTGTTGTTTCCGAAGCTGGCGCTGGGATTATCAGGTTTTGAGACTGGCGTTGCGGTTATGCCTCTTGTCAAAGGAGACAGCACCGATACTGAAGAGCAACCCCGAGGGCGCATACGCAACACGCGCAAACTGCTGACTGCTGCAGCGGCGATCATGAGCTTCTTTTTAATTACTAGCAGTTTGGTCACGACTTTGCTCATTCCAGCACAGGAGTTTCAAGTTGGGGGCAAAGCAAACGGACGCGCCCTTGCTTACATGGCACATCAGTATCTGGGTAATGGTTTTGGTACAATTTACGATCTCAGCACCATTGCCATTCTCTGGTTTGCCGGTGCATCTGCTATGGCAGGGCTGCTTAATATCGTACCTCGTTATTTGCCACGTTACGGCATGGCTCCGGATTGGGCCCTTGCTACCCGACCTTTGGTCCTAGTCTATACAGCGATCGCTTTTGCTGTCACAATTATCTTCCGAGCCAATGTAGATGCTCAGGGTGGAGCTTACGCCACTGGTGTGCTTGTATTGATGAGTTCAGCAGCTTTGGCGGTGACTTTATCAGTTCATCACCACAGAGCAAAGCGAGCAACCCTCGTTTTTGGAACGATCGCAGCAGTATTTTTGTATACTACAATTGTCAACATTATTGAAAGACCTGAGGGTATTAGAATCGCGACATTTTTCATAGTCGCTATTATCCTTACTTCCCTCATTTCACGCGTTTGGCGTTCGACCGAACTGCGAGTCGACCGTATAGAACTGGATGAAACCGCTCGTCGCTTTATTGCAGAAGCAAGTCAAGGTGCCATCCGCATTATTGCCAATCGATTGAACGAAGGTGACGTCCGGGAATACTTTTTGAAGGAAAAAGAGGTACGCGAAGACAACCACATTCCAGCTAGCGATCCGATTCTTTTTTTGGAGGTTTTGGTATCCGATGCTTCCGAGTTTACGGAGGTAATTAGGGTAAAAGGAATACAAGTTGGCCAGTACCGCATTTTACGCGCCCGAGGTGCAGCAGTACCTAACACCATTGCAGCTTTGCTTCTTTATATTCGCGATCAGACGGGTAAAATTCCCCATGCTTGTTTTGGTTGGGCAGAGGGAAATCCAATACAATACCTACTGCGTTTTATTTTGTTTGGTGAGGGCGATATTGCTGTAGTGACTCGGGAAGTGTTGCGTCGCGCTGAAAAGAATCCCGAACGACGTCCTGCTATTCATGTTGGTGGTTGAAGTTGCCCTTTTGAGAATCACGAGGTTCTACATTTAATTTGGCTGTCGCAACGTCTCTCCTCTTTACAAAAGTTAATATTTCCAGTTACAATTATTTACACAAATATCACGATCTAATTGGGAAATATCAATGCGTACTAACGGTTCTATTGTTGACGAGCAAGGTAAGATGAACAATTTTGCGATCGAACCAAAAGTTTATGTAGATGAACAAGGCGATCGCACCGGTTTTACCCCTTACGCCGAGCTGTTCAACGGACGTTTAGCAATGATTGGTTTTGTGTCTTTAATTGCTTTTGAAGCGCTAACAGGACAAGGAATTATTGGTTTGTTGAAAAGCTTATAAAAAAATCTTAGTATTAGCTTTCCTAGAGATGCAGAAGTTATTTGCGTCTCTTTTTGTGCTGTTTTTATCGATAAAAGCCATCCATGAGAAGAAGTATTTTTTTACTTGATAAGGTTAGTCTGCTTTATGGGATAAAGGGTCACACAGAGAATTATGAACAAGATCCCCAAAATCGATCGCCAAAGGGAGCATCAAGCAAATGAGCGTACATTTTTGGCTTGGCTGAGGACTTCAATAGCATTAATAGGGTTTGGTTTTGCGATCGCTCGCTTTGGTTTATTTTTGCGCCAGCTTAGTTTTACTTTGACCAAGCAACAACCATTACCCCATCCTGTTTTTAGCTCGGAAAATTTAGGTATTGCTTTGGTAATTTTTGGCATTTTTACCATCGTCTTTGCAGTATGGCAATACAATCGAGTTTTTTGGCAAATTGAAAAGGGTGATTACAAACCTATGCGATGGATGGTTTGGGTAATGGCTGGGATGGTAATATTTTTTGGGGTGTTTAGCGTTCCTTTACTTTACATGCGCGATAAAGTATATCCCCGCCGAAGTGAAAATCAACCACTTTCCCGCAAGCTACGTTAAAATCCCAAAACGCAGACAACTAGCAGCAAGGAAGGAAAATATGAGGGTTTGTTGAGTTTTATGCCCTCATTTCCATTTATTGAGATTAGTTGCGAATTTCTAAGTTAAGAATGTAACACCCTAACTGAACTTTTTCCCCCCATAATTCGTACTCTACTCGCAAATGTTCTGGTAAGGGGTGTCCGCTGAGGGTAAGTTTATGGGTAAAATTACGCAAACGAATCGGTTGATTGGGTTGTAAAGATTCGATAGGTAACCAATAACGGCTAATTCCATAAACGCCTTGTTCCCAAAAATGACGGTAACTTAATTGATTGTTACCCTGCATTGTCATGGTTACTCGGTAAGGAGAAATTTCCAACCACAAAACTCTGGGACTGTAGGTCTTTATCTGTTTAGAATCACAAGTGTGTGCAGGTGGAGGTGGTGCGGTCAACAACAGATGAAAGCGCTCGCTGTCTTTTTGGTACAAAGTTGCAGCAGTCTCGACCACAGACCAAACCGGTAAATCTGTAGAAATTAATGACAAACATACGAGCTTGCGGTGATGGGTTAGCATGGGAGCGACAAAATGGTAATAAAATCAACACCAGAATATTGGCAGATGAAGGTAAAAAACTGAATCGTAAAACATGCTTTATGTTAACTGAACTTGCCGAGTAGGGAAGTGTGGATAAATAAACTAAGTAGAACTGCGGTAGATAATGCCTGAAATACCGCATGCTCCAAAAGGCTAGCAAGTAACATTATCGTGCGGAATCGGTACCTTCGGTTGCAAACCCCTAAGTTTTTGGCGAGTGACCAAAAGAATTTCTCGTCGGGGAAGTTAATTTTGTTATCAGAGTAGCTCGTCGTACAAGCCTAAAAGCAAACTTCTTACTTAGTCTGAGTTTATATGAATAAATATGAGACAACAGAAAGCGATAGGATACTAGCGAGGAAGTAACTAGCAACAAGATTAACATTTGCAGCTAACTGCTTGTCGCTCAACTTCCAGTACACTTACAAGTCAGTTTATCCTAATGTCGTCTTCTGTTATTGCTGTAGAAACTAAAGAAAACTTTTCTCAAAATTTAGTTATCCAGGGACCAACTTCCAAGCCATTTTTACAAGGTCGCATTCGAGTTCCAGGAGATAAATCTATTTCCCATCGTGCTTTAATGTTGGGTGCGATCGCTCAAGGTCAAACCCACATCGAAGGATTGTTATTGGGTGAAGATCCCCGCAGCACCGCTAGCTGTTTTCAAGCTTTAGGAGCAGAAATTTCGCCATTGAATGCACAATCTGTGCAAGTCAAAGGTATAGGGTTGGGTTATTTGCAAGAACCAGCTGATGTCTTGAATGCTGGAAATTCAGGGACGACAATGCGATTGATGTTAGGATTGTTGGCATCTCATCCAGGACGCTTTTTTACTATCACCGGTGATAATTCCCTGCGCTCGCGTCCTATGTCCCGGGTGGTCAAACCTTTACAACAAATGGGAGGACAAATCTGGGGACGTCAAGATGGTTCTTTTGCTCCTTTAGCAGTAAAAGGACAAAAACTCAAAGCGATTCACTACCATTCTCCTATTGCTTCTGCTCAAGTTAAGTCTTGCATTTTATTAGCAGGTTTAATGACTGAAGGTAAAACCACAGTCATAGAACCAGCTGTTTCTCGAGATCACAGCGAACGCATGCTCAAAGCATTTGGAGCAAAATTAGATATCGATCCTGAAAATCACAGCGTTAGCGTTACCGGTCCAGCACAGTTAGTCGGACAAACGGTGATCGTTCCCGGTGATATCAGTTCTGCTGCTTTTTGGTTAGTAGCTGCGGCGATCGCGGAAGCTGGTTCGGAATTGGTAATTGAGAATGTCGGCGTTAATCCCACCCGCACTGGTATTTTAGAAGCTTTAGCAATGATGGGTGCAGATATTCAACGAGAAAACGAACGAGAAGTTGCTGGCGAACCTGTAGCTGATTTGCGAGTGCGTTCTAGCAACCTGCAGGGTTGTACTGTTTCTGGAGAATTAATACCTAGGTTGATTGATGAAATTCCGATTTTGACGGTAGCAGCAGTGTTTGCGAAAGGAACTACTGTGATTAAAGATGCTGCAGAATTGCGGGTCAAAGAAAGCGATCGCATTGCAGTCATGGCGCAGCAGCTTAACAAAATGGGAGCAAAAGTTATCGAACTACCTGATGGAATGGAAATAACAGGCGGTACACCTTTGGTAGGTACGGATGTTGATAGCTATGCAGACCATCGTGTTGCTATGAGTTTGGCAATTGCAGCTATTTGCAGTACCGGTACCACTACAATTCGCGATGCCCAAGCAGCTGCTGTTTCCTATCCAGACTTTATTTCCACACTACAACAAATTTGCCAGTTTTAAACAGTCGAGCTGTTTACGGAGAGGGGGGGATTCGAACCCCCGAACAGGTCACCCTGTCAACGCATTTCGAGTGCGCCGCATTCAACCACTCTGCCACCTCTCCAGGGAACTTAACTCTGATACTTTAAACACTATCCCTAAGCTTAGCACGATCTTGTTCTTTTTGAGGATACATGGTGGGTCTAAGTCTGTTTCACCCACTAATACTGTTTGACAAAACCTTCGAAAATTGTGTATTAAATAATAATTTGTGAGGAAGCTTTTAGAATTTCTAAATCTTCTCAATTTTGCCGACACCGAAAGTAGTAGAATAAAGGAGTTAATTCGTTATACTCAATTAATATATCTGCAAAAGTTGAGGGAAATATCAAAAATTATGCCAGGCGATCGCAAAAATTATGAAGTAGCTATTGTTGGTGGTGGAATTTCTGGAACTGCATTGCTATATACTTTAAGTAATTATACTAATATCCAGCGCATTGTGTTAATAGAAAAAAATCCGGAAGTCGCTTTAGGTAATTCTCATAAAACTAGCAATAGCCAAACTCTTCATTTTGGAGATATAGAAACAAACTATACCTTTGCCAAAGCTCAAAAAGTTAAAAAAGCTGCCAGTCTAGTAAAAAACTATATTTTAAAAAACGATCCCCAACAAAAAATTTATAGCCGATATCATAAAATGGTCCTAGCTATAGGCGATGAACAAATAGAAGAACTCAAGACCAGGTACCAAGAATTTCAAACTCTCTTCCCAAACTTGAAATTACTCACCAAAGAAGAAATAGAATTATTTGAGCCAGGAGTAGTTAAACATAGACCCGTTGACGAAGAAATTATAGCTTTATTTAGTGAAGAAGGTTACACCATAGATTTTCAAAAGCTAGCCCAGTCCTTCCTGCAAAAATCCATTAATAATTCCCAAAAAACCATCGATTTAATGATGGAGACTAAAGTCAAACATTTAGAACAACAAAAGGAAGCCTACTGCATCTACACCAACAGAGGCGAGATCGCAGCCAAGGTTGTTGTTTTTACAACTGGAGCTTATAGTTTGTTGTTTGCCAAATCTCTAGGCTACGGTCAAGATTACGCCCTTTTAAATGTAGCTGGAAGCTTTTACTTAGCACCGGGAATTTTAAACGGTAAAGTATATACAGTTCAGCTCAAAGAAATACCTTTTGCAGCTATTCACGGAGATGCAGAAGTTCACGATCGCAGCAAAACTAGATTTGGTCCTACAGCCAAAGTTACTCCTTTGTTAGAACCCTACAAATATACCACTATTTTTGATTATGTCAAAACGGCAGGATTGAGTATTAAAGCCTTGCTCGTGTTCTTAAAGATTCTTTCGCAAAAAGCAATCTTAAAATATATCATCAAAAATTTTCTTTATGACGTCCCCTTTTTGGGAAAGAGACTATTTTTAAAGGAAGTCCAAAAAATTGTTCCTTCTTTACAGCTGAAGGATATCCAACTTGCCAGAGGATATGGAGGTATCAGACCTCAAATTGTGAATCTGAAAACTCAACGCCTTGAGCTTGGAGAAGCAAAAATTATTGGCGAGAATATCCTATTCAACATCACGCCTTCTCCAGGAGCTTCAACCTGTTTGCAAAATGCCGAGCAAGATACCGAAAAAATTGTATCTTTCTTAGGTTCTGAATACAAGTTTGCAAAAGACCAATTTTGGCAAGATTTAGGCGATGAGCAACTTTAAGATTTTATTGTTTGTCTTCCTGAGTAAATAATACTGCTGAACCTTCTATTTCTCCATTGCGCAGCGCATTTAAAGCTTCATTTGCTTGACTTAAGGGAAAAAGATTGATCTGCGTGCGAATGGGAACCTTTGGTGCTAGCGCTAAGAACTCTTCTCCGTCCCGACGAGTTAAATTAGCAACAGACCGCAAGATCCGTTCCTCCCATAAAATTTCATAGGGAAAGGAAGGAATATCGCTCATGTGAATACCAGCACAAACTACCACACCACCTTTAGCAACAGCACGCAACGCTGCGGGTATTAATTTTCCTATCGGAGCAAAAATAATTGCTGCATCCAACGGTTCTGGAGGTAGTTCCTCAGAACTCCCCGACCACACTGCACCTAATTGACGAGCAAATTCTTGTCCCTTAATGTCACCAGAACGGGTAAAAGCAAAAATTTGACGTCCCTGATAGCGTGCTAGTTGAATCAAAATGTGTGCGGATGAACCAAAACCATAAAAACCAATTTTTTCAGCATCGCCAGTCATCCTATACGCGCGATAACCAATTAATCCCCCACATAGCAAAGGAGCAGCTTGTACGTCAGGATAACCTGGGGGAATTTCAAAGCAATAGCGATAGTCAGCAACGGCATATTCTGCATAGCCGCCGTCAAGATTATAACCTGTGAACTCAGCGCGATCGCAGAGGTTTTCCCGTCCCGAAAGACAGTAGCGACAATGGTTGCAGGTGCGACCCAACCAGGGAACCCCAACACGCAAACCCTCTAGAACCGATTCGTCCGAACTGGGGTTTGAATGAAAAAATTTTACCTTTTCTCCCACTGCTTCTACTGTACCTACAATTTGATGTCCAGGTATTAAAGGTAATTTTGGATGCGCCAGTTCACCATCCACAATGTGTAAATCTGTACGACAGACAGCGCAAGCATGAACGCGAATCAATAGTTGTTCGGAGTTCGGTTTCGGTACGGGTAAATCAACCAACCGTAAGGGTTTACCCGGAGCTTCCAAAAGCATTGCACGCATAAGCTTTTATTCGTTCATTTCTTTTAATGTAGCTAACGCAGAAGGTGACAGCCGACTGAGATAACGAAAGATCCAATATTTAAATATGGTGTCTAAAATCACGGGAAATGTAGCGATAAATAAAAATATTGCTTCTCTGTTCGCTGGTAAACCCAGATGTTCTGCCAATCCTTCCAAAATTACCTCCCATCCGTGCGGAGAGTGAAATCCTACAAACATATCTGTAAATAAGATTATTAGGAATGCCTTGGCACTATCGCTCAGACCGTAAACAATTTCGTCTAAGAAGGATTTAACAATTTCCATCGCTTTCTTGTTGGTAACTACTACTAACGCCAAAGCGATTAATGAAAACATATCAGCAAATACGTTACTAATAGCTAGATTACTTTTCGTCCAAAATTCTTTAGCAATTTCTCGAGCTTTTTGCTTCAGTTTTTCTTCCCTATCATCCGAAGATAGCGCTTGTTCTGGGTGAATTAAACTTTCAAATTTTAGTTTTTCTTCAAAGAATTTTAACTGTTGCAAAGCTGCTTCTTCCATTTCAGAATTAATAAAAATATTAGATTTTGTCACGTTTCTGACATTTTCAACAATCGGAATAATTAATATTTGTTTAGACAATTGATGAGTTAAAAGCGGTATAATTATGAGCAGCAGTAGAAATCTGACTGCAATTCTTGTTCTTTTTTGAGATATTCGGAAATTTTTGCGAAATTGTTCTTCTGCCCGCGGAGAAAAGTCTGTTAAGATTCTATTAATTGTTCTGCCAATAGACCTGGGGAGAATACCTGTTTTTTCAGAAGGCGGTCTCACTTTCATACTATCCAGATTATTTTTTTCTGGCTGACTATTTGTTTTATCTCTTTTTTTCATCGCTAATCTGGAAGAAATTGCTAAGGGGGTACTAATACTTTTCCATCACCTTATCTTTAAGGGCACAGAAAAAAGATAATGGTTTCTAGTTTTTCATTTCGCCTTGGGAATACACCTTAGATTTACAAAATTAGAGCAGAAGGAAAAAGTTAGTACTAGCGTCAACTGTTATTTTCACAATTGCTCGTACTACTATATAAAAATTACTAACATACAAAACGGTGCAGAAAACAACCTTTTTTAGAAAAAACTACAAGAACTTAGGAGTTAAGAGTATAATTTGCTGCTAGCATGGCAATGTGGATGAATTGTGGTTACTATCTGTAGATGTTTCAATTTTGTGAAAATTCTATGTCAATCATGTGACAATTAGTTGGTTAACTATTCAGAAAGTAACATGATGAATAAAATGGGCGATCGCTGAATTTTTAAAAAGGCAAAATGATGCAGTGCTTGTTCTAGTACATAAACCAACTACTTAAGTGTCAAATTTCGTCCTGACAGGTTGCAGTTTTAGAAGAGCTATGATGTTTGGCGTCGAAGCTAGTAAGAAAAATGGCTATTTTGATAACAAAATACAGTGCTTTTAGAAAACGGAAATTTTATTTTCCACTCCTTGGATAAACCTTTCAAAACCAGTATTCGCGCTCCATTGAATTGCGCCCTCTTTTCCTGTGAAATAGACTATGGTTTGACCTTGATTGAGTTGGGATAAAGCTTTTTGATCGATGTTAGCAGTAATTGCGATCGCCACTTGTGGTCGCAGGTTAGTTACAAGTTCCTTTAAAGACTCACCAGGACACCAAATTACTTGGGGATGAGCTAATTCCCCTGTTTGAATCAACTGATGTATTTCTGTAGGTTTGACATTCCCTATAAATAGCCATACCTGCTGTTGAATTTGCATTTGTAATACAGGCAATCCAGTGTTAACAAATTGTACAACTACAGTATCAGTACCAATGCTTTGACCGACTGATACTGGTTGGTATAATCCTTTTCGCTTTTCTACTTCTTTTTTAACTATTTGACTGGTAAGGGGATTTTTAAAGTTAGTATAAGCAAAATCATAAAAAACTCTAATCGGTAGGTTAGACAGAATTTCTAGCCAACCGCTACTACCATTGGGTTGAAAATTAGAAGCGATCGCCCAATCAATTTGATTAACACCTTGTTGTTGTAAAAAAGGCAAAATCGTAAAGCGTCCCGTTTTTTCGTCACCACTATTAACTAATGCTACCTTACCTCGGTCTTGAATTACTATAACTGGTTCTTCATCGTCTGCTAGTAGTGTAACCCGAAACAAAAAGTTAGCAGAATGCCAAACTGGGATTAATACTAAACCTATAATAATGAAACTAGCAAACCACCACCGCTTTCGCCACCAATGCACTAGCCAGACCAGGACAAGCAGTATATAAATAGCTAATAACTGCCAAATATCGATCTTGCCAAGCGCCAAGGAATTTCCTGGTAAAGTGCTGAAAAATTCTACAAGTTTAACAAGCCAGCTAGTAGGATAGTGCAAGATAGCAGCCAAGTAACTTCCAGTCTCAGGAAAAATTAATGCTGCTAATGCACTAATAATACCACCTATACTAATAATTGAAATTAATGGGGTAGTGATGATGTTTAATATAAGGCTGTAGATGGGTACAACTCCAAAAACAAAAAGTTGCACTGGTAAAGTCCAAACTGTGGCAGCAACAGGAACAGCAATTAAAGAAGCGATCGCTGTTGGTAGCCATTGCAAACGTTCAGTTATTGGTGGTACAGTTACAATCAATCCTAAAGTTGCTAAGAAACTCAACTCAAATCCTAAATCCCAAATCCACAAAGGGTTAAATAAAAGCAATAAAGTTGCCGCCACTAGTAAAGATCCCAGTTGCTTGACCTTACGTTTTAATCCCAAACCCATCAAAGCCGCAAATCCCATCACTACAGCTCTTAACACAGCAGGTTGAAAGCCTGTCAAGCACAGAAAAATAATTAATCCCAAACCGCCAAGGGTAACTTGCACTATCCTGTGAAAGCGACTGGTCAAGCCTAACACTACACTTAAAATTAAGGAAGTCTGAAACCCAGATGCTGCTAAAGCATGAGCTAAACCAGCCTTGACAAAGGCATCTCGAATATCATACGGCAAATCCACCGCCTTGCTACCCAGAACCATTGCACTGACCACAGGACCTTCTGGAACACCCAAATAACGTACTTGCGAGCGCACGATCTTCTCTCGGACTTTCCACCATCCCCATGATGGCTTTTCTTCATCCAATACGTTGACTAGTCGTCCCACTAAACCAGCAAAGGTTCCTTCTTGGCGCAAAAATTTCTCAAAATTAAAAGCACCAGGATTTAATGGTGGTTTTGGTTTGTACAAAATACCGGTTACGGCCACTTGCTGGCCAGGATGCAAACCTGTAACTTGAAGTATAGGAGCTGTTACGTATAGCTTACCCGTTACACCTTTACTTGCGCCTGTTAGTCCTTGATCGTTTTTAACTTCATCCAACTGAGTTGCTTCTAACCAAAACTGTCCTCGCTGATTGCGAGTTAACCGTGGTGTAGTTACAACCTCTCCCCGGACAATAAATAATTGTTCTTGATTGTTGTTTTCTAAGGGGACAAATTTGCTAATGTCATTTTTCCCTGGTTGGGGAAGGCGCAGTTGAAAATATAAACTTGCTAAAAGTCCTACGAAACCAGCAATCAGCCACACTCTGGAATGAGGAGTTTTTGTTAACAGTGGTGGTGCTGTTTGGCTTTTAGCTCGAGTATTTGCAAGCATTGGCAGATTGGGACTTCTGTTTCTAAAAACAACTGTTCCCAAGACTCCTAGAAATAGGACCCAAGCACCACCCCAGGGAACAGATGTAAACAGCAACCCAAAAATATAGCCAAGACAAATGATGACACCAGTGGCTTGAAACATGGAAATTTTGGCAATAGTACCCGGTGACTAAAGCGCCTTCAAGGCGTCTACAGTCTATAGGTATAAAAAGATTTTGGCAATAGCTATAAAGACAAACCTAAATTCAGCCCCAACACGGCGTGTAAAAACATCAAACCAAGCGCTGCAGTACCCAAGTAAGCATGAAATTTACGCCATCCTGCTTGCTGCTCACCTCCAAACTTGCTCAAAGCAATCGCACCGTTAAGTCCTAGTAACAGCAGTACGCCTAAAGCAGTCCAAAAATGGGGGCTTTTCGTAATAGGTTGATGTTGCATTTGTAGGGACAACACTCCTCCTGTAAAACCTAATGCTATAAATGAAAACATCCATAGTGCCAGTTGGCGGTGAGCGATGCGACTTTTGATAGCCGTATCTTTATCCTTAGTTAACCTTCCTTGCCAACCACTTACACCCACGGCGCTACCCATAACAAACACTACAATTCCCATCATTAAGGGATGTCCCCAGCGGACTATTGGTTCGGGAATACCCAAACTGCGAAACCAAGCAGCGATCGGCTCTAAAATTTCGCTCCAGTTAATCATTTTTCCCTCACACCAGGTAATCTAGTAACCGTTTTGTATATCAGTGAAAATAATAAATGTGCGACAGCTAGCTGCATTAAGGGATGCATTGCTCGTTTAACTTGCAGTTCGATTTAACAAGGGAAAACCTAGCTTTTGCCGCTGTTCTACATACAATATTGCTACTTTGCGTGCCAAATGCCTGATTCTACTAATGTAACGGGTTCTCTCTGTAACTGAGATGATACCTCTAGCATCAAGCAAATTGAAGACATGGGAACATTTCAAAATATAGTCCAAACCAGGTAGTACTAGTCCTCGCTCTATTAGTTGCAGTGCTTCTTGTTCGTACATGTTAAATAATGCAAGTAGCATTTCTGGATTAGAGGCTTCAAAATTGTAAACGCACTGTTCAATTTCTCCTTGGAGGTGCACATCTCCATAGGTGATTTTGTCTGTCCATTGGATTTTAGTTATCGCCTCGACACCCTGGAGATACATTGCCAAACGCTCCAGTCCGTAGGTGATTTCAATTGAGACAGGACGACAATCAATTCCTCCACATTGTTGGAAGTAGGTAAATTGAGTTATTTCCATTCCATCCAACCATACTTCCCAGCCTGTACCCCAAGCACCTACGGTTGCATCTTCCCAGTTATCTTCCACGAATCGTACATCGTGGTCTTCTGGACGAATTCCCAAAGCTTTTAAAGAATCCAAGTAAATCTCCTGAATATCGTTTGGTGAAGGTTTAATCAGTACTTGGTACTGGTAGTAGTGTTGGAAACGATTGGGATTTTCGCCATAGCGCCCATCTGTGGGACGACGACAAGGTTCAACGTACGCAACAGCCCATGGTTCCGGTCCTAGTGCTCTTAGAAATGTCTGGGGATTTTTGGTTCCAGCTCCTTTTTCGATGTCGTAAGGTTGGGCAATCAGACATCCGCGATCG
The DNA here is from genome assembly GCA_000332255.1 of cyanobacterium PCC 7702. Classification (GTDB taxonomy): domain Bacteria; phylum Cyanobacteriota; class Cyanobacteriia; order Cyanobacteriales; family Nostocaceae; genus Chlorogloeopsis. The sequence continues at coordinate 3,555,507 of KB235926.1, forward strand.
CTCCAAAACTTATGCAATACTTCTATTACAGATTGAAAATTCACGATAACCCTTGCCCTGTTTCAACAACGCATAACCCATTTTGACGCAAACTCGACACAGCTAACTTAGAAAATTGTTCCGGTAAAAAATTTTGGGTTCAACATATTGACAACAACAAACAAAGTAGCTAGTATAGGATAGTGCCTGATGAGCGAAAGCCACAACGAGTGACCAAGAAAGGCAGAAAGCTCATCAATAACCGAACCATGAAAAAAGCATAGTTGGAAAGGGAGACGGCAGGGAGAGAAGTTGTCGTCAAAAGAGGAATAAATTAAAGAAAGCCAGAAGAGACGGAGAGTTTGATCCTGGCTCAGGATGAACGCTGGCGGTATGCATAACACATGCAAGTCGAACGGTCTGGAAACAGACAGTGGCGGACGGGTGAGTAACGCGTGAGAATCTAACTTGTGGTTCGGGATAACCACTGGAAACGGTGGCTAAGACCGGATGTGCCGGGAGG
>KB235926.1:3560789-3591346 GCA_000332255.1 cyanobacterium PCC 7702
CGGCGACGATAGTTTGGGGGCCACCCCAAGTCAAAATAGCTCGGTGCCAGGTTTATTTTTCTTCCCTCCTGCAATCTCTGGCAGGAGGTTTTGGTTTTTTGGGAAAGGTGGGACGAATAGTAACAGCTAGTTATTGACAGATAGCTGTTCAGTTGCCAACCAAGCACGCAATACCTCTGCTACACTCCAAGCTTGGGCAATGCAACCTTGTGGCGCCATGGGAGCATCACCATCAAATATTTCGCTAAGACTACCAACTCCGTGAGCATAAAGGTGATTAGCCATTGGTTCTAGAAACTGACGGGCTTGAGAGGGATTTTTGTATACCCGCAGGTGTGCTAATACAAAAGGACCAATTAACCATCCCCAGGTTGTTCCTTGATGATAAGCACCATCTCGTTGGCTTTGATCGCCGCCGTAATGTCCTTGATACTGAGGATGATCGGGGGAAAGCGATCGCAAGCCGTGGGAAGTTAATAACATCCGCGCACAAACATCTACTACGGATTTTTGCTGATTGAACGTCAGAGGACTTTCCGATAAAGAAACAGCAAAAATTTGATTTGGACGCAGAGATGGATCGTTTCCATCGGGACCGTCCAGCACATCATAGCAGTAACCCGTCTCCTGATTCCAAAAACGCGAGAATCTAACTAAAGTACGTTCAGCCATAGCATCATACTCTTGGTAGGGTTTGCCAATACGACGGGCAAAATTTGCCATTGTTCGCAGGGCATTGTACCAGAGGGCATTAACTTCTATTGGTTTGCCAATACGTGGAGTGACTACCCAATCACCAATTTTGGCATCCATCCAAGTTAGTTGGGTTCCTGCTTCTCCAGCATAAAGCAGTCCGTCTGCCGCATCCAGATGAATGTTGTAACGAGTTCCGCGACTGTACCAATTGATAATATCTACCAAAATCGAAAAAAGCTCTTCTAGCAAATCATCGTCTTCAGTAGCGCGATAATAAGCATGCAAGGCTTCAAAATACCAAAGAGTAGCATCGACAGTATTGTATTCTGGTATTTCACCACTATCGGGAAAGCGATTCGGTAACATTCCCTTGTCTACAAACTTCGCATAAGTGCGGAGAATAGAGCGAGCAATTTCTGGACGACCTGTACAAAGAGTCAATCCTGGTAAAGCAATCATTGTATCTCTTCCCCAGTCACTAAACCAGTGGTAACCAGCTATAATGCTTTTACCATAAGTATCATCATCTCGGGGACGAGCAACAATGAATTGATCGGCTGCCAAAACCAAATGATTTATCCAAGCAGGAGCCTCCTTTGCATGAGAAGAGCGACTAGATTTCCAAAGTGCGATTAACTTTTGCTCTTGGCTTCGACGGAGTTTGAGAGCTGCTTCACCGTTTAAATCAGTATCTTTCTCTGTACTGGCTACAAACGTCAGAGATTCTCCAGGGTGAAGAATTATTTGAAAGGTCGCAGCATGCAAGTGATCTTCACGATCGCTCAATCCCCGATAACGCTCTTGTGCTAAGTCAAATCCGTAATACCAATTATGGGTAGCAACAGCACTGGCGCGATCGCTTAACAGGTAAAGCGGTACAGCAGTCTCGTACGCAGTCACGCAAATTCCTCCAGCTACCACTTCCACACTCATCTTCCACCCATTGCTTTGAGTGAGGTTGTGATAATCACGATAGTTAACCATGGCTTTGAAAATCAATTGCAATGGTTGAGAAGCACGGCGCAGAATATAGTAAACGTAGGTAGTATTAGCCCCCTGCTGCATCCAGATTCGCTTTTCTAGCAACGCATCGGCACAAGCAAAACGCCATACAGGAACAGTACCCTCCAAACAGAAACGTTCTATGTGCTGGTAGCCATTAGGACTAACAATTCCATCTGTCCAGCGATTGGTAGATAAAGGGTAAAATTTATTGCCATACAAAACATTTTCATCTAATTTTGCTAACAGCAAGGTACGTCCTAGGGGTGGTTTCAAAGCCGCCATTAGCAAACCGTGATACCGACGAGTTAGCAATCCTGCTACCGTGCCAGAGGCATATCCACCTATACCGTTTGTTACCAACCACTCCCGTGACTCTGCTGAAGCGAGAATGCCACAAATTTCTCTGCCAAATTCAATACACATATTCCTTACTGCCTAACTTTTGGCGAGCACTATTCTCATTATCCGTCGTGACTTTTACATCAGCCTGAGAAGCTAATTAAGAGTTGCTAAGAACAACAATTGGAACTATGGTCGTTGCTTTCAATATCCTCTGTGCATAATGATTCCTATTTGCCCTTGACATTAACACTTATGTCAAGGTTTAGCGTAAGAAAGTCAGTGCTAATTTGACTCTTATGCTTTATCCAGAGCGGTTACATCAATTTTCCAAGGAACACGCACAAGCTTTAGCAGCTGTTGCTTGTGCTTTACTAGTGTTTGTTGGATGGTTTACTTTACACCTTGGCTTTGTAGGGTGGGCCTTACTATTGCTGAGCGCAGCGTACGTAATTGGTGGATACTCCAGCGCTCGCGAGGGACTTACCACTCTCATAAAAGAAAAAGAACTAGATGTAGATTTGTTAATGATTGTGGCAGCGCTAGGTGCTGCCACTTTGGGCTTGTGGCAAAGAGAATATCATCTCATCATCGATGGTGCAATTTTGATTCTCATCTTTGCTATTAGCGGTGCTCTGGAAGGTTACGCCATGCTGCGAACAGAAAGAAGTATCCGCAGTTTAATGAGTCTAACTCAAGATACTGCCAGAATTTGGCGTCAGGGAAAAGAACAAATAGTTCCGATTAACCAACTGCAACTGGGAGATGAAATTATCGTCAAACCAGGAGAGTTAATTCCCACTGATGGGGTGATCGTGGAAGGTTACAGCACCCTCAATCAAGCTGCAATTACAGGCGAATCCTTACCTGTAGAAAAAACGGTTGGCGAGGAAGTGTTTGCAGGAACCCTCAACGGACATGGAGTGTTGAAGGTAAAGTTACATCTGCCACCTCAAAGCAGTTTAATCCAGCGCGTGATTCGTTTGATCGAACAAGCAAAAACAGAAGCACCCCCCTCTCAACAATTTATCGAGCAATTTGAAAGAGGATACGCACGGATAATTGTCATAACTGGCATATTGCTAGCAGTATTACCACCGCTAGTTTGGGATTGGAACTGGGAAACCACAATATACCGAGCCTTAACTTTTTTAGTAGTAGCTTCTCCTTGTGCCTTAATGGCAGCTATTATGCCAACATTGCTTTCTGGTATTGCTAACGGTGCTAAACAAGGAATTTTATTCAAAAATGGTAGCCGCCTGGAAATGGCAGCAAAAGTGCGAGCGATCGCCTTTGACAAAACAGGTACCCTTACCACAGGAAAAATAGAAGTATGTCAAGTTATTACCAATAGTGAATATACGCAAGCAGAAGTATTAGAAGCAGCAGCCAGTCTCGAATCCAGTTCCGAGCATCCCATCGGAAAAGCAATAGCACAAGCAGCTGGCTATTTAGAATTTCCAATTGCTGTGCAGGTACAAGCTCTACCAGGACAAGGAATTATTGGTGTTGTCAACCAGCAGCAAGTCATTGTTGGCAATGCAAATTTCGTCCAGCAATTTGTCACCAATTTACCAACACCGTTGCACTGTTGCGCTCAATCTCTACAACAACAAGGCAAAACCGTTGTTTGGGTAGCACGAGAAAAACAACTATTGGGTTTAATCGCCCTTGCTGACCAAATTAGACCAGAAGCAGCAGGAGCGATCGCGCGTTTGCGGAAATTAGGAATAGAAAAAATTGTTATGCTCACAGGAGATAATCAACAAACAGCTAACAGCGTTTCCCAAGCAATTGGCATAGATAAAGTCTACGCAGAATTACTACCAGAAGACAAACTCCACATCATACGCCATCTCCAAAAACAGTATCGAACAGTAGCAATGGTCGGTGACGGAATCAACGATGCACCAGCACTAGCTCAAGCTTCTGTTGGTATAGCAATGGGAATCACAGGAAGCGATGTCGCCCTAGAAACAGCAGATATTGTCTTAATGGCAGATAATTTAGAGAAAATTGCAGTAGCAATCGATTTGGGCAAAAGGGCCCAGATGATAGTCAAACAAAACATAATCATTGCCCTTTCTTTTATTATCTTGCTCTTGGCAGGAAATTTTCTCGGAAATATTAATCTACCTATGGGTGTAGTAGGACACGAAGGTTCTACATTGCTAGTTACTCTCAGTGGACTGCGATTGCTCAAATAAAGCCCCTAGACTTTTTATATCCCCATTTGTATTTCCAAGCAAGACTCGGATTTGTTCCTTTTTTGTCTTGTATCGCAATCTTTCACCCAGCCACTCTAGAGTTTCTGGAATTTGAATACATATCACTCCTCCTACCATTTTGAAATCCCAAATACCTAAAATCAAATTGTTCAAACTTCGAACTTACGCTTAATACAGTTACTAAGAACAAATTATCAGCTACTTTGTAATTACCAACAACAGCTAAATTAGAATTTGATGCTGTGAATTTTTGAACTTGAATTTAAAAAAAACGAAACACTTTTTCAGGAGTTATACGAACCAGTGTGCAGTTAGTTAAACTTATTGAGAAAATTTTTATGCCAGCGTCAAGTTATGAATTACTTTCAAACTACAACATCGAGCCTTACCTGATAATATGAAGACCCCAGTAGTCAACTACCGGGGGAGGAGGTTTTTGCAATTTGCTATAAGGACGGCATGTATTAAATAACTTACCTATTTCCAAGGAAAAAAGTTGCCATTTTGGCAAATCTTACCTACTATAGGTCATTTTTTGCTGGGTAAAGTTTGGGACACAATTGCTTTGTGTACTTAATTCTGTCGCTAGCAGGCTTTTTATGCAGGCATTATGGCATGGCATAAAATTACACATAAGTTTCAAGGTGGAAAATTTCATCCTGATTTCATTTTTAGTTGTCAAACTAATTCCTATAAAGATTATGGACAATTTTATTACCCGATTTGAGGTAAATTACCGAAAGCTTGACTCTCTAGTTAACTGGAGAATTAAAGATTTAGATCGGGACGTAACCTGGATCGTTACTATGCAAATACAGAATCTCAAAAATTGGTTTTTGTCATTCACCTTGGTGGCGATCGCCTCCATTTTTAGCAGCTCGTTAACAGCCTGTTCTACAACCGCTTTCCAAAACCAAAGCCAAGCACCAAATCCTAATAGCACGACCAAGACTGATGCTAGCAGCGAGCAACCTACAAACCATGACAGCACGATGATGCATCATGGTAACGGCAAAAACCATACTATGGCAACAAACTTAGGTCCAGCAGATGCTAATTACGATTTGCGCTTTATTGATGCAATGATTCCACACCATCAAGGAGCAGTGAACATGGCCAAACAAGCACAACAAAAATCAAAACGTCCTGAAATTCAAGAGCTAGCCAACGAAATTATCAAAGTTCAAAACCAAGAAATTTCCCAGATGAAACAGTGGCGCCAAGCTTGGTATCCTTCTGCTAGTATTACTCCGGTAGCTTACGACAATAAAACTAGTAAAACAATCCCCATGTCCAAGCAGCAGGTGCAAAGCATGATGATGAACGTGGACTTGGGACCTAGTGACGCTGAATTTGACTTGCGGTTTATAAATGCAATGATTCCTCACCACCAAGCTGCTGTCATAATGGCTACAGATGCTTTGCAAAAATCTCCACGTTCCGAAATCAAAAAATTGGCTCAAAACATTATCGATTCCCAAAGTGCAGAGATTAACCAAATGAAGCGGTGGCGAAAAGCTTGGTATAACCAGTAATTACAAAACATGCCTTCCTTTCGATTTCATTTGGAAATGGAACTCCCATAAAAAATACTTACTTTTGACTGCTGGCGATTTTTCTGTCTCATTCTCAAGGACTTTACAGGCGTGATGTCTAATTTCCAGCGTTTTTTATTACCAATACCTCCAGCAATCGGTAGCATTTATAGTACACTGCTAGGTTTACTGTTAGTAGCAACTCCTGTAGTTGTTTTAGCTCACGGCGGACATGAAGACGAATTCCAAGGTGAAAATCAAACCACTGAAACTACCAGCTTTGTTCAGGTCGATCTAGAAACAGCCAAAAGATTGGGAATTAAAGTCGAGCCAGTCAAACGTCAGCACTTAGCTGCAACTATCAAAACCACAGGACAAATTGAAACTCTTCCCGGCCAAAAAGTGGAAGTAACAACTCCAATTGCTGGGGCAAAAGTAGTTGAATTATTGGTAGAACCGGGTTCATCAGTAAAAAAAGATCAACCTCTTGCGGTTTTGACTAGTCCTGATTTGGTCACACTGCGAGTGGAATCCCAAGAAAAACTCGCCCAAGCTCAAGCTGATTTGCAGCAAGCGCAAGCAGACTTGAGATTAGCTCAACAAAATTACGATCGCTATCAACAAATAGCCGCAGCAGAAATCGCCCAAGCACAAAGTCAAGTTGACTTTGCTCGACAAAAGTACTATAAAGATAAACAATTAGCTGATGCTGGGGCTTTGCCGCGTCGCAATGTACTTGAATCTCAAACTCAGCTAGCAGAGGCCATAGCAGAATTGACCAAAGCTAAGAGTCGTCAAGACGTAATAGCAGCAGAAAATCAACTGCGACGCGCTCAAGTAGCACTAGAAGCAGCAAAAAAGCGTATTAGTCTTAGTAATAGTATTTACAGAACGCGATTGCAACAGCTAGGCAATAGTGCTAACACCCAAGGATTGGTAACGGTAACAGCTCCTATCTCTGGTAAAATTGCTACTCGAGAAGCAAGTATTGGTCAAACTTTTAATGATGCAGGTGGCAAATTAATGACAATCGTCAACGATAGTCGAGTATTTGCCACAGCCAATATCTATGAAAAAGATTTAGATCGAGTCAAAATTGGTCAAAAAATTACTTTAAAAGTCGCTAGTATACCCGAGCGTAGTTTTTCTGGACGAATTTCCCGAGTCGGTACAACGGTAGAAGGAGAAACACGAGTTTTACCAGTACAAGCGGAAATTAACAATACTGGTGGAATGCTCAAACCGGGAATGTTTGCAGAACTAGAAATATTCACACAGCAAGCATCAAAGGAGGTTTTAGCTATTCCTGTCTCAGCAGTAGTTGATGTCAATGGCAAAAAACTGGTTTACGTGCAGACTGGAAATGCTTACCAAAAAGTTGAAGTTACCCTCGGACAAACCTCAAAAAATATGGTGGAGGTGAAAACTGGTTTGTTTGAGGGAGATTTAATAGTCACTCAGCGTGCACCGCAACTTTATGCACAATCATTGCGAGGAAGTAGCAAGCTCACACAACAGACAAAACAAACTCCTGAAGTGAACAACTCCAGGAAATCCGTACCGTTGTGGTTGCTAGGAGGTGGAGGTGCAGCGATCGCTACTGTAGCTTTTATTAGTGGTGTTTTCTGGTCTAGTCAGCGTCACAAGCTTCAACTCACTCCACAGCCAGAATTTGCCTGTGCACCAGAGGATTCTCCCCATGATTCCACAAACACAGACGATAATCACCCCACCCCAAAAGAATCAAAAGCTATTATCAAGCAGTAAAAATACTCAACAATAAAAATGCTGAGTGCCATCATTAAATGGGCGATCGCTCGCCGTTGGCTAGTCATTCTAGGTACAATCATTATTACTATTTGGATATTTCGGACAATTATCCAAATGCCCTTGGATGTCTTCCCCAGTTTCGCTCCACCCCAAGTGGAAATTCAAACGGAAGCACCAGGACTTGCACCAGAAGAAGTGGAATCTCTGGTTACCCTACCTATCGAAAGTGCAATTAACGGTACTCCTGGAGTAACGGCGGTACGTTCATCTTCAGCAGCAGGAATTTCTGTCGTTAAAGTTATTTTTAACTGGGATACTGATATTTACCAAGCTCGCCAATTGGTAACGGAGCGACTGCAACAAGCACAAAGGAAACTTCCAGAAAAAGTTGAAATCCCGCAGATTTCGCCTACCAGTTCCCCCATTGCTACTGTACTGCAGTACGCCTTTACGTCAGAAAGCACTTCTTTAATGGAAGTACGGCGCATAGTTGATTGGCAAGTAACAAACCGCCTTTTAGCTGTCGATGGTGTTTCTCAGGTAATAACATACGGCGGTGATATTCGCCAATATCAAGTATTAGTAGATCCAGTAAAGCTTAGAGCTTTTAATGTCACCTTGGAAGATGTAGAAAAAGCTGTTGCTGCTGCTAACGTTAACGCTCCAGGTGGCTATTTAATTACTTCCGATCGCGAAAAATTAATTCGGGCTATAGGAAGAATTGAATCTATAGAAGAACTACAACAATCGGTAATTACTGCTCGCAACGGTACACCTATAAAAATATCAGATATTGCCGATGTCAAAATCGGTGCAGCTATCAAACGAGGTGATGGCTCCTTTAACGGTCAAAAGGCAGTAATTGTAATGATTAATAAACAGCCACAAGCCGATACCCCTACCGTCACCCGTGCCATAGAATCGGCGATGTCAGAAATTCAAGCAGGATTGCCCAAAGATATCAAAGTTACCCCTACTTTTCGTCAAGAAAACTATATTGATTCTTCTATTGAAAATGTTCGAGAGGCTTTAATTGAAGGTAGCATTATTGTTGCCATTATTTTAATTCCATTTTTAATGAGTTGGCGCAATTTAGCTATTTGTTTAACTGCCCTTCCCCTGTCTTTATTAGTAGGAGTACTGCTGCTAAATTGGATGGGACAAGGTTTAAATACCATGACTTTAGGAGGATTAGCGGTAGCAATTGGTTCTGCAGTTGATGATGCAATCGTTGATGCAGAAAATGTTTACCGCCACCTGCGCGAAAATAAATATTCTCCCCACCCACGCCCTGTTTTAGATGTAGTATTTGACGGTTGTCAAGAAGTACGCGATTCAGTATTTGGAGCCACAATTATTACCATAGTTGTCTTTTTGCCAGTTTTTGCTTTGACTGGTGTAGAAGGCAGCATTTTTATTCCCATGGGATTGGGTTATATGGCAGCTGTGATTGCTTCTAGTATCACAGCACTAACAGTAACTCCAGCTTTATGTGCAATCTTATTGCCTTACGGCTATTTGCCAGAAAGCGAACCCTGGGTAGCAAGATTTTTTAAGCGCCTTTATTATCCTTTCATAAATTTTTCCCTGCGACGTTCTGGAATTGTCATAGCTGTAGCTATTGCTAGTTTAGTAGCAGCAGTCTTGATTGTTCCCTCGTTTGGAAGAGTATTTTTACCAGAATTTCAAGAACAAACTTTGGTAAATACCCTGACTCTTTATCCTGGCGTGTCTTTAGAAACTACCAATGCTGCTGGTGAAGCACTTCAGCACGGACTTAAGGGAGATCCCAGATTTCCTTACGTACAGTTACGTTCTGGACGTGCACCTGGTGATGCAGATGCAGCAGGGGTAAATCTGGGACACTTGGACATCGAGTTAAGCACAGCAGGAATGAAAAATAGAAAACAGACTATTGAGAAGCTGCGGCAAGAATTTGCAAAATTACCAGGGGTATCATCGAATATTGGTGGTTTTATCTCTCACCGCATGGATGAGGTATTATCTGGTGTCAGAAGTGCGATTGCGGTCAAAATTTTTGGTCCCGATTTAGAACAACTCCGCACTATTGGACAGCAAGTTGATGATGTAATGAAAACTGTTAATGGAATTGTGGATTTACAACTGGAACCACAAATACCAATTGAACAAATACAAATTAAGTTTAACCGTTCGGCCGCTGCCAGATATGGATTGACAGTAGGAAAACTTTCAGATATTGTTGAGACCGCTCTGAATGGTAAAGTCGTATCTCAAGTTTTGGAGAAACAACAAACTTTTGATTTACTTGTCTGGTTAAAGCCAGAGACACGTCAAAACTTGGATACAATTCGCAACTTGTTAGTTGATACTCCTGACGGTCAAAAGATTCCCTTAGCACAAGTTGCCACCATCGAAAATGGTACTGGTCCCAACACTATCAACAGAGAAAATGTCTCGCGTTTAATAGTCGTTTCTGCTAATGTTAGTGGTAGAGATCTGCGCTCTATTGTCAATGAAATTCGCCACCAAGTTGAACAACAACTGCAGCTACCTTCAGGTTACTACATTCAGTATGCAGGGCAATTTGAGGCAGAAGAAAGAGCTACTCAAAATATCTTAATTTTCAGTGCTGTCGCCTTTGTCACAATTACAGTCATCATGTACCTGTCAGTCAAATCTCTTCCCTCTACTGCCATGATTATGATTAATTTACCTCTAGCATTGGTAGGAGGAGTATTTTCAGTAGCTTTGACTGGAGGAATTATTTCTATTGCCTCTTTGGTTGGCTTTGTCACTTTATTTGGAGTTGCTACCCGTAACGGTTTATTACTGGTAGATAATTACAACACTAAATTTGCAGAAGGAATGCCACTGAAGGAATTGCTAATTAAAGGTTCCATGGAACGGCTGAATGCTATTTTAATGACGGCTTTTACCTCGGCTTTGGGATTAGCACCTTTAGTAATTGAAAGCGGACCAGGGAAAGAAATTCTACAACCACTTTCGGTAGTAGTATTAGGTGGTTTGTTTACTTCTACAGCTTTAACTTTATTGATTTTACCTGCTTTATACGCCAAGTTTGGTAAATTCTTACTACCCAGGCGTACTAACTCGTTTATAGACAATGGTAAAAAAGTAGTTTTTGAGCATGGACAATCACATCCATAAGATAAATACAGTCATGGCGATCGCTCACTCAAATTGGCACTTCTCAATAGACCCTCACACCTACTAACTCATAGGATATCGGTGTTTTTTCTTCTCCAGTGGAAGATACTGTATGTTCGCTTAATTCTATCTCTAATTGTGTTTTCTCAGTTTGCTCGCGAGTAAGTTGAAACATAATGTTCTAAGAACTGCTTCATCTGTGGATTAGCACTACAGTCAAAACCAGCTGCAGCAGCTTGCTCAAATATCTGCTCTGGTGTCATTCCTTGTCGTGTCGCCACGTAGATAAATGCCATTAAACCTGCACGCATACCACTAGCACAATGAATTAAAGCAGGTTTGGGTAGCTCATCAATTTGCTTGATTACCTCTTTTGTCAGTTCGTCGTCGATCTCGGTTAGCTTGACTGGAATGTTAACATAATGCAGTCCCAAAACTTGCGCTTTTTGCTGTTCATCGCTCTCGAAACCTTGTTCCTCCGGCGAGCGTAGATTGAGTACAGATTTATAACCTTCATTTACCGCCTGCTGTAACTGCTGTTCTGTTACCTGTCCTGCTACTGTTAATTCATCGTTTATCTTTTTGACGTTTTCCATTGCCGTCTTACATTCTAAATTCATCTCTACTATATTACCATCTAATAATATGATTTTTAAAATATATAATAAATCTTCTCAATAAAGGCATCTTGTAAAAAGCAATCAATCCCAAACAACTTTCATTGAATGCGATCGCTCGCACGGGACAGAAACCGGTAAGTAAAAATCTTCATCTTTCCAAGTTCTTGACTTTTTCTGTCTACGATGAACCAGCAAAGCTCGAGTACAGTATCCAGCAACAAGTAACAGCAATCATGAACAAAGTTGCAAAAGTCACGATTTTCTTTTGGATTATGAAGATCGTCTCTACTACATTGGGCGAAATGGCGGGTGACTTTATCTCAATGTCTCTGGGACTGGGGTACTACGTAGCGTTCGCTGTAACTGTTATGATTTTGATCGTTCTGCTGTTTTTTCAAATTCAATCCGACAGATATTATCCAGTTTTTTATTGGGCGGCTATCATTGCCACGACCACAGCTGGAACAGAAGTTTCAGATCTGATGGATAGATCTTTGGGACTGGGCTATGGCATGGGATCGTTGATTTTGGTAGCCTGTCTTTTCAGTGTTCTTGCTTTTTGGTATTACCGAGATCGGGATTTAAGCGTTTATCCTATCCTGAGGAAAGACGCAGAGATCACTTATTGGCTAGCAATTGTTTTCTCCAATAGTTTAGGAACAGCCTTTGGCGATTTTTTAACAAGCAACTTAGGATTAAGCTATATCCAGGGTGCATTGGTGACAGCTAGTGTTATTGGTGTTGTTATCGCTATTCACTACCTAACAAAGTTAAGCGATGTTCTGTTATTCTGGCTAGCATTTATCTTCACAAGACCATTTGGAGCCACCTTTGGAGATTTTCTTACCAAACCAATCAAAGATGGCGGTTTATCACTGTCAAGGGGCTATGCTTGCGCGATCGCCTTTATCATGTTGGCAATTATCTTATTTTTTTCCTCACTCCAGGATAAAAAAGCGCGCTACCCAGTTGAGCGATAAACATATGATGACCATCCTTTCTTAAACATAAAATTAATAGCAGAAAAATATGAAAATCTTAATAGTAGAAGATGACGAGCGCATTGCTAAACCCTTAGCCGAAGATTTAAAACATCAGTATCACGCTGTTGATATTGCTTGTGATGGAATTGTAGCCTGGGAGTATACTCAAGCTGCTCATTACGATTTTATTCTATTAGATTTAATGTTACCGTATTTAGACGGAATTACTTTTTGTAAACGTTTACGCGCTTCGAATCGTAACACTTTTATATTGATTTTGACAGCACGAGACACAACGCCAGATAAAATAATTGGACTTGATGCTGGTGCAGATGATTATTTAGTTAAACCATTTGACCTAGAAGAATTAGCAGCACGAATGAGAGCTTTATCTCGTAGAAGTCCCGAAACTCGCCATTTAATTTTAACTCATGGTGATTTACAGTTAGATCCTGGTACTTGTAAAGTTACCTACGCAGGTAAGCCTATATCACTAACACCTAAAGAATACATGATATTAGAATTTTTTTTGAGACATCCCAATCAAGTTTTAACCCGCTCGACAATTTTAGATAAATTGTGGGAGTTGGATAAATTATCAGGAGAAGAAACTATTAAAACTCACATTACCAATTTAAGAAAGAAACTGAGAGCAGTAGGAAGTCCACAAGATTTGATTGAAACTGTTTATGGTGTTGGTTATCGTCTATGTCCTAAGTAAGGGCAAATTTCGCCTATGTTTGAGAAAATTCGTCGTCGTCTGCTCTTGTCTTATTTAATTGTATTATCATTAATTTGGGGTGGATTTGCCATAGCTGTTCGGATTGTCTTTACCCATAGCCTCTATAAACAACAAATACAAAAGCTTGCTGCTTTAGCACAAGTTGCAGCTGCTAACGCAGAGCTTGATAATGGTGTAATGAAAATTGAAAATGACTTGCCCCAAGATAAATTGTTTGAAAATCATCAAGAATTAAGCTGGTTTGATCGCCAAGGTAATTTCATAAAAAGACAAGGAAAAGATTTAATTAATACAATTGATAAACATCGCCTCCAGTCTGTAACTTTACCAATTATTAGTAGTGATGATAAGCAGCTGATTGGATATGTAAGAGCAAGTCAATCCCTAGAAGAACTCGATAAAACTTTAAATAAATTAGATCTGGGATTGGGTGGTGGAATTATTGTAGCTTTGATGATTAGTGGTGCTGGTGGAGTTTGGCTGACTCGTCAAGCTATGCAACCTATTGAAGAAAGCTTTGAACGGTTAAAACAGTTTACTGCTGATGCTTCCCACGAACTACGCAGTCCTTTAATGGCCATTAAAACTAATGCAGCGGTAGCACTAAAGTATCCAGAAGGAATGCGCAAAGCTGATGCAGAAAAATTTCAGGCTATTTCTAGTGCTACTAACCAAATGATTCGACTTACAGAAGATTTACTATTTTTAGCTCGTTGCGACAATATTCCTGACCAGAGTAAAGAAACTATCGATCTCAGTTTAATTTTAAATAACTTAGTGGACTTATATCAACCGCAAGCTGTAGTCAAACACATCAATTTTAAAAGTCAATTATCGGAGAAGCTTTATGTATTAGGTGATGCCAATCAATTAACGCGATTATTTAGTAACGTGATTCAAAATGCCATGAATTATACACCATCAAAAGGAACAATAGAAATCATGGCTAATCGTGGTAATTTTCATATAGTTGTTAATATTCAAGATACAGGTGTGGGAATTGCACCAGAAGATTTGGAAAAAATTTTTGAACGTTTTTGGCGAGCAGACAAATCACGTTCTTATAATTCCGATGGTTTCGGTTTAGGGCTGGCTATTGCTCAAGCGATCGCCCAAAATCATGGTGGAGTAATTACTGTCACAAGTCAGTTAGGAGTTGGTAGTTGTTTTACAGTACGTTTGCCTTTAACAACAAATTTTTAAAGGTGTTTCTCACCAAGGGTCTGATATTTGTATGCCATTCTACAATTAATTCACTTGTTATTTCTAGATGCGAGGTTATTGAAAATTATCTCTTCAACAACCTTACACCTAGTTCCGACTAAATCACCATTTTGTCGTTTTAATTTGTTTACTGCTCGTTATTATTTTGCGGAACCTGAATACTACTGTGAGGACGAGAAGCCTCATTTTCATCATTTTCCCGAGCGACATTCTCACTATAGAGAACTTTGCCATTACCAGCGTCAACTTTCACTTCTTGTTGACCAATTTCCACAGCATAAACCAGATTACCATTTTCATTTTCGAGTTTGACACGCCTTGCTTTGGCGCCATTCCCAACATAAGTTTCAGCAGCTTGTTGGGCTTGCTGTGGAGTAATCTTAGCTAAAGATTGTAGTTTTGCTTGCTCCTGCTGTGATTGGCGATCGTCATTTGTTTCACCATCATTGTCGCTTCTGTGGACTATTGTAGTGTGATGACTGTTATTCGTTGTTATCATTTGCATAAAGTGATGGTGAAGTTGCGTATTTTCAGGAGGTTCTGTAGCATCATTAAGTTCACCATCTCCATCACTAGCCTCAGCCACTCGTAGGCTGTTTTGATATGGAGAGGCGTTGACAGTTTTTAGCACTGCACTAAAGCCCAAAACACTCATTAAAGCCACTGTTAAAGCGATTGTCGTTGAAGTTTTCATGTGTGTCTTCCTGTAAATCTGTATTTCTTGAACAACCCAAAATAATTAGTGAATACAAATCCTTGATTATTTCGTGGACAGCTATTTTGGGTTTGCTATAGTTTTACTGTAGGTAGAGAAAGTAAAGAATTTGGAAAGATTACTGGAGATGATAAGTTCTAATCTAGAATGATAAACAATGGCTATGAATGAGACACTAATTCGCGAACAATACGACCAGATGGCAGATGTATATGACCAGCGCTGGAATAATTACATTGCCAAGACACTATCTTTTTTAAAAAATTGGACACAAATTTCACCAGAAGCGGCAGTACTTGATATTGGCTGTGGGACAGGAGAGTTTGAGCGATTATTACTAACTGAAAATCCACAGCAGGTGATAACCGGAGTAGACATTTCAGAAAAAATGCTCCTCATGGCTAAACAAAAATGTCGCACTTATCCCAATGTTTCATTTCGAAGAGCAAGTGTGTTAGCTTTACCATTTGCAGATAATAGCTTTGATGTAGTTGTATCTGCTAGTGCGTTTCATTATTTTGACGATCCAACTCTAGCACTAAAAGAAATAAAACGTGTATTGAAACCAAAAGGAAGAGTTATTATTTTAGATTGGTGTAAAGATTATCTTTTGTGCCGTATTTGTGATTTTGTCTTGAAATTTTTGGACCCTGCTTATCGGCAGTGTTATACCCAAAAAGAATTTCATCGCTTACTTATATCTGCACAATTTGAGTTGAGACGTACAACTAAATTTCGTTTTGGTGTTGTGTGGGGAATGATGATTGCTGAAGCAGCATAATAGTAATATTAAATATTTCCAATTATTGTACCTACGACGCAAAGGGTGATAGTTATCCGACGCATCAGGAGCGATCGCTAGTTTCACTACTACCCTATCAATTTCAATTCAAACCTTCTTTTTGGTCTTGCTACACTGTGTCTGTTTGCTGCTGTGTAGCTGATTCTCACAGTTAACTGAGCTTTTGAGTGTTACCCCGTGAGTAATTGAGAGTAATCGTGCACTAAAGGAATTAGGCAACTATGAATGGAGCAAGGCTAAACTCTAAAATGACTGGGTCATTTTCTTTTCTGTATCCTTCTATTTGACGTTAAAGCAACTATTACTTTTGAACGACGACCTCGACTCGACGGTTAAGCTGACGACCAACTGGATCGTCAGAACCGTCTGGTTTAGTATTTTGTGCCCTAGGTCGAGATTCCCCAAATCCCTGAGTTGTAATTCGAGAAGCTAGTACGTTGCCTTGGGAAACCAACCATTGCTTAACAGAGCGGGCACGGCGCTCCGAAAGGTCTTGGTTGTATTTTTCAGAACCTTTTGAATCCGTGTGTCCTTCCACCCGAATTGGACTTGGTTCGTAGTAACGAATCACGGTCAGCGTTTGTCGAAGTGCATCAGCAGCATCGGGACGAATATCAGCTTTATCGAAGTCAAATAGGATGTCGGCAGGCAGACTAATACGAACTTCTTGCTCGGTGACTTGAGCGTGAAGTTGCTGCTGAGCTTGATTTACTTGAGTTAGAGTTGGTTTAAATGGAACAGTTTTTGTTTGAACCGTCTGAGTTTGAGTGGGTGTATAGGGAACAGTTTTTGTTTGAACCGTCTGAGTTTTGCTAACTTGAGTTTTGGTTGCCTCAAAAGTATCAGTCTGAGTTTCGGTTGGCTGAAACACAGTCGAATTAGCATTCCTCGGAGAGGAACTACAACCAGTAAAAGCTAATAAAATCACCAAGCCGAAAGTTAAGCTATGAAATCGGTACATATGCAAAAAGCAGCAGATTGCTTGTTTTGTTTCGTTCTCGATCGCCAGACTGCGCCAAACAGATAATTGTTTTTCCAAGAAAACCTGTTACTTTGCAGGTCTTTTTCGCAGTTAACTTTTGCAATGAACTAGAGTTGCCTAGGTTATTTTGCGATCGTTTCAAGCCTTTACTTTATTTTTTACTCAACAATGGCTAATTGTGGTTAAGATTTCCCTAAAGTTTCGATAAATGCACGCGTTTGCTAGTTAGTTTGGGCACACACGAGCAATAAACTCGATATCCGCTTGCAGTTAAAAAGCGATCGCTCTTGGAGAGCAAGCTGCACAGGTTTTCAGACAATGCAGGTTCTCTCTGCCACCTCAGGATTTTTGCCAGCCTAAGCGGTGTTGCTTGCAACGTCTTTTTGTGCCGCACACTAGCGTGTAGCAAACACAACAATAGCACACAAAATCACAATGAGGCACACAATAATACGCCGTGTGACCGGTGTTAGCCGATACATTTGTGGCAACCACATGCTTACCCAAACAATTAAGGCAAGCAGCCCGATTATATTGATACGTGTAACAATAGTGTAGACTGGCGGGCTAAGTTGTGGCCATGCGCTAAAAAGGGTCCTCAGAATACAATATCCCACAAGTAAGCTAACACCGCCTAGGAGCGCAAAGATCCAAACATGTTTGTTTAGTTTTTGCTCGTCAGAAGGTTGGTGCATTATTAAGACACGAACATGAATAACAAGGTGGTCGGATCGCAATTGTGCGGATAGTCTTTCAAACGCCACAACTCCCAATCAAATCCGACGATAAAGACGAGCAGGAGACTTAGAAACTCAAATAGGAATGCTTTATATCCACGCCAATCGAAAACAGAGAAGGCAATACAGTGAGCAACGATACAGGTTATCAAGAAGCTTATAAAGATCGTGGGAGCGGTAATAAAGATAAGGCCAAGGCTATTTGCGGATGCATTGATGCCAATATCGCATCGTGAAAAATACCATGCAAGCAGGTTGATATACATGTACGTCAACGGAAATGCGAACAAGATGTTAATCATAATGGCTGCATCAGACCATCTAGGAGGGCGATTATTAAGTGAATTACCTGCCACAAGCTGTATCCCAATCTATTAAACAGAATTAATCGTATACGTACAAAAAGTTTACACCACCCACTTATGAAATAACTAGTACTTGGGTGGAGGGTAAGAGCATGTATTGGACATGAGTTTAACGTGACGTATGGTGTGAGGAGAAGCCGCACAAAGACGCAAGATAAGCAGCGATAACTATCCTGGCAAAAAATTTATAGCAGGCAGAAATTTTCTGTAGTTAAAAATACGCTTTTCAGACAAGTACACAAATAAAAATTTTTTCTTTAGCAATTATTTTGGCGATATGTATGATATTCTTGCTATAGAAAGAGTAAATGATGCAGTTATGAACTAACAACAAGTTCAATTTACTTATCGCAAACACAACAAAATCCTAATGGTTCGCAGTCAGCACAAAGTATGTTTACTGCAAGCTGCCAATATTTGTAGTCATTTTTTGGAGAGATGGCATTACAAAAGCATTCTTTTGGTCTTTCGCGCGATCGGCACTGTGCGCATCGAAAGGTTCAACCTGCCAGAAAATTGCAGCAATTAAAAATAAGTTATCACTTAACCTATGAACAACCACGCAATTCAAATTAACGATACAACCTTGCGAGATGGTGAACAGTCAGCAGGTATAGCTTTCAACATCGAGGAAAAAATTGCGATCGCCACTCTAATAGATTCTATAGGTGTTCAAGAACTAGAAGTTGGCATTCCTGCAATGGGGCAAGACGAAGCAGAGTCAATTAAAATTATTGCCAATCTGGGATTAAACGCCAAATTACTCGGCTGGAATCGGGCTAACTTATCTGATATTCAAGCATCTATAGATTGTGATTTAGAGCGAGTACATATTTCTGTTCCTGTCTCTGACATTCAAATTGCTGCTAAGTTTGGGAATCAAAGACAGTTAGTTCTGGATCGCCTGCGGGATGCGATAAATTTTGCTTGCGATCGCGGTTTATCTGTATCTGTAGGTGGCGAAGATTCTTCTAGAGCTGATGAATCTTTTTTGCTGGATGTAGCGCAATTAGTCCAAGAGTGGGGCGCCTTTCGATTTCGCTTCTGTGACACAGTGGGAATTCTCGATCCTGTCACCACTTACAGTAAAGTTCGGCAGCTTGTCTCTCACCTATCCATACCAGTGGAAATGCATATGCACAACGATTTTGGTTTAGCAACTGCCAATACCCTGGCTGGTATTAAAGCAGGAGCGCGATCGGTCAATACCACGGTTAACGGTATCGGCGAACGAGCTGGTAATGCAGCACTAGAAGAAGTTCTAATGGCACTTAAATGCATCTATAAAATAGAAACAGGCATTGATACAAAACGGTTGGTGGAACTATCGCAGTTAGTTGCCAAAGCTACCAACTATCGAGTTCCTCCGTGGAAAGCGATCGTTGGAGAAAATGCCTTTGCCCATGAATCAGACATTCATGCTCACGGAGTGTTGCAAAATCCAGATACCTACGAACCGTTTGCACCAGAAGATGTTGGTTGCAAACGTCGCTTTGTCATTGGGAAACATTCCGGTCGCCATCTACTGCTGAGTGTACTCCAAAAATATGGAATCACGCTCAGTAGCGCAGAAATTAAATCAGTTCTAGATGCTGTGCGGCATCACTCAGTACAAATTAAACGCAGTCTTACTATTGAAGAACTCCTAAGTTTGATTCCTCAAGGTTCTCAACTGATAACCGATCGCTAATAACTGTTCTGTGAAATTATATGGTTGCGAAGATCATCAGTACATTTTTAGTAAGTTGGTTAATGGTTATTTGTACAGGCTGCGCTTCTAACTTAGTTCAGCAAAAACCAACCACCGCCCGCTCCTCAACAAATAAAATTCTGATCGTAGCAATGACAACTAGTATAGAGGACAGCGGTCTGCTGAATGATTTAATTGCAGCAATTGAAAATAAAACAGGATATCAACTCAAAAGCATTTCTGTTGGTACTGGACAAGCTTTAGCCTTAGCTGAAAAAGGAGAGGTAGACGCAGTTTTTGTCAATTCACCTTTAGCCGAAAAAAAAGTTTTGCAAGATGGTACGGTTATGAATCGCCGCTTAGTAATGCATAATGATTTTGTCATTGTCGGTCCAGCTGCTGACAAAGCGCAGATACGAGGGAAAAAGGATGCTGTAGAAGCATTTTCCTTGATTGCCAAAAATCAGGCGTTATTCTTTTCGCGGGGTGATGACTCAGGTACTAATAAGCTAGAAAGGGATTTATGGAAACAGGCTAATATAATACCAATCGGCGCTTGGTATCAGCAAACAGGTGCTGGAATGGGACATACCTTACAAGTTGCTAATGATAAAAAAGGCTATACCTTAGTAGATCGCGCAACCTATCTGTTTCAAAAGAAAAACCTATCTTTGCAGATACTGGTAGAAGGAGATAAGAAACTGCTGAATCTCTACCACGTTATGGAAGTAAATCCGCAGAAATTTCCTCAGGTGAACAAAACAGCAGCTAGAGCATTTAGTGATTTTCTCTTGTCTGGTGAAGGACAGAGGTTGATTGCAGCTCATGGGAAAAACAAGTTCGGACAACCGCTATTTTTTGTAGATGGTGGCAAAACAGACAAAGATTACGGTTTTTGAGAGGATTTGTGAATACTATTGTTGAGGGAGCGATAAGAGCTTTTGAGCTATTAACTAGTGGCGATCGCGATGTTTTTCAAGTCACGGTCTTGACATTGGTAGTCTCTGGAATCGCTACAGTTATCAGCCTATTACTAGGTATACCATTAGGGCTGTGGCTGGCTTTGGAGGATTTTGCTGGCAAACAGGTGTTGATTAGCTTGGTAAACTTTGGTATGGGGTTGCCGCCAGTGGTGATGGGTTTAGTAGTTAGCCTGTTGTTGTGGCGTTCTGGTCCTTTAGGCAGTCTGAATTTAATGTATACACCCACAGCCATGATTCTCACTCAAGCAGCGATCGCTTTTTCAATTGTTGTCGGCTTTAGTTTTGCGGCAATTGTCAGCCTCAATCCAAATCTGCGCTTGCGATTGTTATCAATGGGGGCGACACCTTGGCAAGTCAACTGGTTGCTGATTAAGGAAGCACGGTTAGGGTTAGTGGCTGCCGTCATCGCCGGTTTTGGTCGCGTTATCTCAGAGGTTGGTGCATCGATGATGGTGGGCGGCAACATTAAAGGGCAGACAAGGGTACTGACTACAGCAATTGTCATGGAAGTAGGTAAAGGTAATTACGACATTGCTATGGCGATCGCGTTTATTCTTCTCATGATTACATACAGCGTTGTAGTATCACTGACTATTTTACAGCAAGATAAGAAACTCTTATGACTATGATTACTCAGTTTCGGCCATTTCTTAATTTGCAATCCTATGCAGATCGGCAGGAAAATCTTGTGGAAAATAACGAGTATGTCCTGAATATGCGACAAGTTTACATAGATAGCAAAAGACGTAAAAATATCCTATCAATTGAAAATTTTACCGTTCGTCCTGGAGAACTTGTGGCTGTGCTTGGTCCTAATGGTGCTGGCAAAAGTACGCTGTTAAGGACAATCAATCTACTACAACCTTATCGTGGTCAAATGCAATTGTTTGGACACAATATCTCTGATGCCAATAAAACATGGTTGCGCCGTCGCTCAGCTTTGGTATTTCAGGAAACATTACTTTTGAATGACACTGTGTTTAATAATGTTGCCAAAGTATTAGAGTTTCGAGGAACACCAGCCCACAAGATTAAGCAAAAGGTACATCATGCGCTTGCCACTGTTGGCTGCGAGCATCTGGCAAATCGCTCAGCTCGCTCGCTGTCTGGTGGTGAAGCAAAGCGGGTTTGTATTGCTTGCGGTTTAGTAACAGATACGGAACTGCTGCTTTTGGATGAGCCTTCTGCATCATTAGATGTAGGAATACGTATCCAGATTATCGAGAAAATTAGACAATGGGCTCAAGCTAAAGGAACGGCAGTTATATTAGTCAGTCATAACTTTACCGATATACTGCATTTTGCACAAAGAGCGATCGCACTATTTGATGGTTGCATTGTCCAGGATGATCAATTAGAAACTCTGATCCGCAGACCAGCTAACCAGCAAATTGCCAGACTGGTAGGCATGGATAATATTATTTCCTGCCAGTTACAACCTAACAAGCATGGTTATTTGATTAAACTGGCAAACAGTATAGAGTTTTCATATTTTGGCGAAGTAAAAACACCCATAACAGCCTGTTGTCTATCCGGTGATGCTTTCTATATTGATGATGCCAGTTATTCAATTCCATATCAGTCAGGAATGGTGACAATAGAAGGGCGAGTGGAAAGGATCGTACGTGGCATAGGGACTCATACTATTAGGGTGAAAGTGGGAGAGGAAACTTTAACTGCTAGAGTACCTCGGAGTGATATATCCGACAATGTGTACCACAATGCAATGATTAAGCTGGCATTCAATCCTAAAGACGCACATTTTGTTTAGAAAAAAAGATTTTCATATACCAGAAATAGGAGCCACAATACTATAGGAATCCGACTTGATTTATGAACAACTCGTGAAGATAGGGAACTCTTAACAGGGAACAGAAGAATAAGGAACATCAAGTGTACTGAGTTTTTTCAAAAATCAAACATGACTCGTATATAGGAGTTCTATTGTTATTAGGTAACAGTAGCAAAATAATCTAGAATTTTAGACATAAAGGAGTTTATCTTTTTGAAATCACCATCCCTTGCTAACATTTCTTCTGGTTTTTGAATATATTTACCTGTAACTAATTCGGAAGCACAATTTTCAATAATTTGGTGAACACTTTCTTTAGTTGATTCTAGATGAAATTGCAAACCTAATACTTTGTCACCATAAATAAAAGCTTGATTCGCACATGCTTCACTATAGGCTAGCCGTACCGCATCTGAAGGTAAATCAAAAGTATCGCCATGCCAATGAAACACATTCATAGACTGAGGAATTGCCGCAAAAACAGGATAATTTTGTGCTTCTGGAGTCATTGTAATTGGATACCAACCGATTTCTTTTTCCTGACCTTTATAGACCTTAGAACCCAAAACATCAGCAATTAGTTGCGAACCCAGACAAATGCCAATAACTACTTTATTTTTCTCAATTGCTGCTTCAATAAAATGTTTTTCTGAATTTAACCAAGGATACTTATCATCCTCATAAATATTCATCGGACCACCCATGACTATTACCCAATCTAGGTCATCAACAGGTGGTAAAGTGTCACCATTGTAAAACTTAGTTGCAGAAATAATATTACCATGCCGTGTCACCCACTGTTCAATACTGGCAAGTCCTTCAAATGGCACGTGTTGTAAGTAATGAATTCGCATAGATTTGCACTCATATCACAGCCATTTTTTATGATACACCTGATGCGATCGCCTACGGAAAACAGAACAGCAACGCCACTTTTCAAGATACCGCCACCTTTTTGGCCTGCGATGCGGTTTACCAACTTCCTTTCATCATCGCTATTACAATCGCACCTTGTACAAGCAAAAATAATATTTATCTTCTGAAATCATGTTAAATCTTCAATCCATACATACCACCGTCATGCAAAAAGTTCCATATAACTGGGCTTTGATGAAAAACTTGCTTTCACCAGAAGCCAGCTTGGAACTAACTGCTAGTTTTCCTCACCAGGAGTTTCAATTGTCAACAGGAGAGGGATACGGCTACTACTGGGGAAAGATACTCGCCCCTAGTCAAGATATTCCTTTGATGCTCAAATTCAAGGATGATCGCTGGCGACAGCGTTTAGCACAAGGAAGACTTACTAGTGATTTAAAACACCTGAGTTATGTGTGGCGACAGTTGATAGAAGGACTCTGGTCTGATGATTATCGCATAGCTTTAGCCGAAATGTCGGGTTTAGACCTCAAAAACTGTGTGATGGATATTGGATTTCGTCAATATAAATCAGGACACCAACATTCTCCCCATACAGACGAACCGAATAAAGTTTTAACTCATCTGCTATTTTTCAATCAACAATGGTCTGGAGATTGGGGTGGCTGTTTGCGAATTCTCAAAGATGAGCAGCCTGAATCTACCTTTCAAGATATTTTACCCCTAAGCCATTCTTCAGTGGTGATTGCCCGTTCTGACAATTCTTGGCATATGGTAACACCGCTTACTTGCCCTCCATCTGAAAGTCGATTGGCTTTACGAGTTGCGTTTTTTCGGAATGTTGAGTGATTCTTTTTGTGAGGAATAGAGGCTGGAAATTTAAACGCAGAGGGACGCGGAGGTAAACGCAGAGGTACACAGAGAATTTGTGAAGAAGTGCTGTTGTGATGGAGTTTTTTGCAAGCTTAGAAGATTTGGAGTTTAACGGTTAATTATGACTAATCCTGTAGAGTTACTGCGATCGCGCTACGGTGAAATACCCTTCAATTACGATCTTCCTTGGAATGACTCTGTAGAGATGATTCTATCTCACGGTTCAGTTCGCTCTTATTTACCCGATCCCCTGCCATCAGGAACCCTAGAGTTGTTAGTAGCAGCTCAATCGGCAGCGAGTTCAGCTAATATGCAAACTTGGAGTGTGGTAGCAGTTGAAGATCAAGAACGCACAGAAGAATTATACAAGTTGGCTAATAACCAAATCCATGTCAAGCAAGCTCCTTTATTTTTGGTTTGGTTAGCAGATTTAGGTCGTCTGGCTCATATAGCTGACAGTCGTGGACTACCTCATGTTGCTTTAGACTATATAGAATTATTGATTAAGGCAATAGTTGATGCCTCAATCGCAGCGCAAAATGCGACTCTTGCTGCTGAGTCTCTTGGCTTAGGAACAGGATATATTGGTGCAATCCGTAAAAATACGCAAGAAGTAGCCACATTATTAAATTTGCCACCTTTTGTATTTCCTGTACTTGGGTTATGTGTAGGTTATCCCAATCCTGAAGTCAAAGTAGCAATTAAACCGCGTCTACCCCAGTCTGCTGTTTTGCACCGAGACACTTATAAATTAGCAGAACAAGAAGAAGCAATCAGTCATTACAACGACATTATGAAAGAGTTCTACACTGAACAAAAGATGAATGTCGCTGTTGATTGGTCAGAACACTCAGCCGAGAGAATCGCCACCCTGGACTATCTCAAAGGATGCAAGAACTTGCGCGAGACTCTCAATAACTTCGGCTTCAAGCTATTGTAAATCAATCCGTTAATGGAAGGCAAGCCGAGCCTTTCACAGAGCAACTTAGCTTTCCAAAAAAATGATTTTTTAAGAGCATAATTAATAATGACTTGGGTTGTTGAGTTTCATCCAGACTTTGAACCAGAATTAGTCGCAGGTAATAAATCAGGTAGTAGTGAAAGTCTGAATAATCAATAATACCACCATAGTTAAGCGATCGCCCTCATTCTTCCCCAAGAGCGATCGCTAATGCCTAAGTCCAATGTATATGTTTAGAACGAAAAGCTCTATCCCAATCATTGGCAATGACTTCCATCATGTTGATCGTTCCTTCATAGCCAAAATATGGTTTGTCAAGATAAGTTTCTCTGTTAGTCGGACTAAATACATCAAAAGCAATTCTAATTCCCAACTCCTCTGCCATGTATTTTTCCCATGCCGAGCCAAGAACAGCATCAGTATCAACCTCCCTCAAAGCTTGTTTAATTTGATACCCATCAGCAGAAAATACCAAGCGAGGAGAAATACCCATACTTTGTAGTTCTTGCTCCAGAATTGAACGAGATTCACGCATAGCCGAGCGAAACAACAAGACTTCTGGAATCATCTCCAACTCTTCAAAGAGCATTCTTACCAGTCCAATTCCCAGCGTGGCATCCGCAGATACCGCAACTCTACAATTACGATATCTAGGAATAATCATTAATGCTCGTCGGCGAAGCGTATCTACAACCATTTCTTCGCCTTGTCTGATCAATGGTTCTACTTTCTTTTCTTCTATTTTGAAATGTGCTGCTAATGCCTGTAACCATCGCGTAGTATTTTTTACACCTATTGGTAAAGGTATATCATTGAGGATCAGAGGAATATCGTGGGTTTGTTGCATTTTTTGAGCAAACTTATACCCGACATCATGACTGAGAAGAATATTAGCGGTTGCCTCACCAGCTTGCTCCAGTTCTGCAAACGAGGTACCATGAGAAATTACCGTTTGTACCTTAATTCTTAAAGATTTTAACGTTTGCTTTATCCATTGCAAATCAGCCCACCAAGTAGGATTGATATTTGCCTGTGGTGCAATAATGTTTACAATTCTCGGCTTTTTACCCCTTCTGTTAGTCTGTCTTTTTTTTATAAAAGGAAGTAAAGCCTCTAATCCCATTTCCAAACCATCATAAGCATTACCTCGAAACCCACCAGCAAGTATAGGAACGAGTTTAGCATTTACTTCTGGCTGAAGATTATTGCATAAACCCTCAATATCCTCACCAATAATATCTGCCGCACAAGTACCAACGACAAACATCACCTTAGCATGAAAAGATTGATCCGCCTCTTTAATCAGACCTTTGAGCTTCTCAGACGCTCCCATCACAATATCTGATTCAAAAAGACGAGTACAACCGACTTTGCGCTTGGTAAAATCAACCTCATGGTGATCGTACCCAGCCGCCACAGTTGACGCACAACCTTGGGGAGAATGAATCACAATACTGACATCTTTAATACCAGCAACCATGTTGGCAATACCTTCCAAGGCACAGCCGACGATTGGGTCTTTACTGCGATCGCAATTGTCAAAGGTTAGTTGTTCTTTCTGGGAGGATATTACATTGAGTACCTGAGAATTTTCGCTTGTTATTGCTGAGAGCATTTTCCTTTTCTCTTCTTTGCATATACGGTAAAATTGTGTAAGTTATTACTCGTTCAAACATTTGCCCCGCTTCTTACCTGCATATACGGTACAATCGGGCAAATCTTGGGCTAATTTTCCTGTCAGTGATTGAGCAGATGCTAACCCTGAATTTTTCGGGAATACCATTTGTTTGGTCAACGAGCTGCGAGGTCTAAAACCATACTGAAGTGCTGTTTTAATACACTTAGCTACCTTTAAGGCTCCGCGATAGCCGAATCTCGGACGATTTAAGATGGCATTTAAATCCACAACGGGAATGTGGGGGAAACTCAAGGAAGAACCAAAATATACTACTGATTCTGCATCAAGACCACCAATAAAATTCAGTAATTCATCTTCAGTTTGTTTCATCGACTCATACTTACCAAAAGCCAGTGTTCCTTTGGTAATCAAGATCTCCGGATCTAACCCTGTTTCCAACAGGTAATCTACACTAGTTTCCCGCGCCTCTGTACTCCAAGGATGGAAGTTATAGATGACCGCACGCATCCCAAAATCACGCTCTAACATATGAGCAATGGATAGGGACTTGATCGCATCATGTCCTTCGATAATTGCTAACTTCCCTTCTATATATTTTTTAGCTTCTTCAAATTCAGTCTCGATCGCGGCATATTCTCTTTTCATCAAGGCATTTGCCTGTTCCTCCATACCTAAATATTTTGCCGCTCCTTGCAGCCATTTTTCTGTAGCAGAAATTCCGTAGGGAAGGATAGTAGAGTTCAGCGGAGTACCAAATTTATCTAACATAGCTTTACCGATGGTATAACCCAGGTCTAAGCATAAGGTACAGTTAACTGCTGCACTTGGTGCTTGTTTGAGTTCCTTTAATGTACAGTTACCAGCAATCACACTGTGAACTCTGGCTCCCATTCCTTCGATTAGTCGCACTAGTTCTTTAACATCAGTTTCTACTTCCGTTCTTTCCGGCCCCATTTTTGCACCGACAATATTGACAGCATCGGCTAATTGTGCTTTACGTTCAGTAGTGGGTGGTTCCATAAAGTCTACAATTTGCCGAAACACTATATCAAATCCACTGCGATACTCTCCAGCAAAGCCTTCACAATGTATTGTCATAATTTCAGACTGGATTTCGCTGCGTGCTTTATTCACCACGTCATCAACGCAATCACCGATAATTCCAGACGCGCAACTAGTGGCGACAACGATCGCATCGGGATGGTATTTTTGATCAACTTCTAGAATCGCACCCCGTAATTCTTTTTCCCCGCCAAAAATCACCGCTTTCTCACTCATGTTGGTAGTGACTACAGGTTCATAAGGAGAACCACTATTACGGCTGTTAGTCAGTTTATATGCTCGCTTGACTCCATAAGCACAGCCACTGGGTCCGTGAGAAATTACAATTGCATTTTTAATGCCACTTAAAATCTTCGTTGCAGTCCAGAATTTGCAGGGACGGGTATGACTACCTTGCAAGCTAGTTTTAATCTTACCGTCTTTTGCCAAACGATATAGTTCGCTTAAATTTCCGTAAAATACAACATTTACATCGATATTTGTCGCCATAATACCTCTGTGTGATGTTTGATGGAAACGGGCGTTGCATAAATGTGGGATGATTTTCTTGTATTACTCGCATACTTTGCGTCTTTGTGGTTCATTATTTCATCCCTAAATTCAGCAATACCTGGAAACGCAGAGGACTTGATTTAAAACTCTGCGCTCCTTTATGTTACTCTGCGTCACCAAACGTTTAAGATCCATTCGCGATCGCGCTTGTATTCCATATCTGCAAATAACGCGTTAGCGATCGCATCTCCCAACCATTCCGCACCACGATAACCAATTACAGGATGTTTCCACATTCCTGCACGGTCAAAGGTAGGGAAGCCTACGCGTACCATTGGGATTTGGTTGTCAATCGCAATATATCGACCCTTAGAATGACCCAAAATCAAGTCGATATCGCCCCTTTCCTTAATGCGGCGCTCCAATTCCCACAAATCTGCATTCCAGATGACTTCGATATCATATTCAGCGTGATTTGCTCTGTTGTCCAACTCAGTTAGTCTGGGATCTTTAGAAGGAGCTTGGTTATCATCACCCAACAACAGCAACACTGGCTGCAATTCTACTTCTTGACAAAACTCTGCCAAGCCAATTACTAAATCGGGATCGCCGTAAATAGCTACTCGCTTGTTAGCAAAGAACATATGAGCTAAGTCAGCTAAGGAGTCGATCGCTTTGCCTCGTTCTATTACCAAGGATTCTGGTATTGGTTTGCCAGTTAGTTTCTTGATATTTTGTAACCAAGCGTCAGTGTTTTTAATACCAATTGGTGTGGGGCCAATAATTGCGGGAACACCAAACTCCCTTTGCAAGAATTCTGCTGCGTTACCACCTTCATATTTGCATAGAGCAATGGTAGCGATCGCATTGGCAGAATCAGCAATATCTTCAATGGTGGTATTACCAAAGGTAAAGCTGTTCCTATCTGGCATGGTGGGAGCATTGAAGGTTTCCGTATCTAATAAAATGTTACCTTCAACACCCATTTCTTGGAGGATGTGTTTCACTTCGGTAACATCACCAGGGTTAACCCAACCGGTAATGATGTTTAATTTGCCATTCGGTTCACCTTTTTTGGCTAAGTTAGCAATCAAAGAGGTGACACCAGCATCATATCCAGTCACCTGACTGCCACGATAACTGGGAGTGTGTACGGGAATCAACTTCACTGGGCGATCGGGATACTCTTTCTTTAAAAATTTGTTGAGCTTGTTGATTGTTCCTTCCACATCATCTCCTATAGTTTCAGTGGAACAAGTAGTAATGATAGGAATTAACCGCAGGTGAGGATATCGCGCTACTAAAGTCTTCACTCCTTCCTCAATCCTTGGCATACCACCAAATACTGCACTAGCTTCATGAAGTGAAGAAGAAGCAATGTCAAAGTTTTCTTTCAAATGCTGGGCAAACATGAGCCTTACAAACATACTACAACCTTGTCCACCATGCACCAAGGGAATGCAATCTTTGACACCGATAGTTGCATATTCTGCACCCGCAGGCTGACAGGTAAATATAGGATTGATTACCCCAGCACGCTCTTTCTTTTTGATAGCTAAAGACATTTTTGTTGCCTCCGGAACAGTGTAGAAATTTTGAAGAAATTTGCTGGTGGAAGTTAAATTAAACTTGCCACCTTATCCTATAGAATTGAATTTCGCTAGAATTATTGGTGAGTGATTATCTGAGTTTGGTGGAATTGATAGTAAGAGAATTGCAAGTACTCCACCAAACTAAATGCAAGCGGTTTGCACTCAGCAATGTATTGCTCAAATCTAGTAAAGCGAATGATTCAATTCAGCATTAAGCGAACCAGTGATGGCAATATGGAGCAGCTTTTGTTTAACTAACTCCAGTACTGTTTTTATGTGTGCTTTCTTCATCTCACTTAACCATGAAAACTTGGTTTTGAGGTCTGCCACAAGGATTTTGGCATCTGCATAATGAAGCCTTTCGGCCAAGGTTTCATTAACTATCTCTTCTCCTGTGGCAATGGCAATCGCTTTGTCGATCACACCATTGATGTTTTCTTCTCTATCCCAGGAACGAGAATGGAACTGCCACAAACAACGCTGTTGAATGAAGTTTGTGATTTCTTCAGTTCGCTCTTGAATGTAGGCTGTGATTTCTTCAGATTTTTGTTTCAGACTCTCATTGTTTTCATCTTTCGATGTATCTTTTTTGGTTTCATAGTCGCGGATACTCACATCTTGCACCTGGAAATATAAATGTCAAAACCACAACTACGTGCAAGGGTAGTTAGTCGTTCAATATCAAGTAAAAGAAGATACACAAC
>KB235926.1:3592165-3606004 GCA_000332255.1 cyanobacterium PCC 7702
CACCACTTAAGAGTAGAAGCTTTAATCGGTCGAGTAGACAAAACAAAACGTTTTTCTAACTTACCGTTATCACGTTTCAAGTAATACCAAGATATAGTAACAGGAAATTTCAAACCAACTAAAATAACTTGTTGTCCTTGTTGATGTAAATGGCGTAAAACTCTGCCATCAGATAACTTACGACTAATAGCTACGCCTGTAATAGCATGATATTTAAGGCGACGGANACCTTCAAGGAATTCGACACTGCCAAAGGCTGTATCAGCTAAAATAATTGTCTGGAAATGTTGAGTTAAAGATTGAGGTAAACGTTTAACCATTTTGAGTCCAANTCTTGCGGGAGATGGAGTTCCCTTACCTGGCCAAACCCGAAAATCCCAAGGAATACGCCATTTTCCTATTACCAAATAAACTACTACTAAATGGAGACCACGNTTACCATTATAGACTTTGATTAAATCACTAAAGTCTTTGAATTTACCACGTTTTTCTAGAGTTGTTAGGTCAATTATTACTTGTAAAAATGGTCTACGCCCTCTACCAGATGAGGACAATGACTTGACAACTGTTTGTAATACATGATGACGAATTATCCGAATCATTTTCCTTGTTGACCAAGGATTGATATTTAAAAATCGGCTGATTGCACTTGGGGACTTTGTCTGACTGTATTCAGGTAATGGGTGTCCTTGTCCTTCTAAAAACAATGCCAGCATAGCCTCTAGGTTATCTTTTTGGTACTGTGTCGGCATCAATTCTTTGAGGGTGTAAACTAATTCTTGGGCGTGGGCAAGCATTTTTCTTGCTTTAATTTCGATATTTCACGCCTTTTCTCTCATGTTTTGAGATTCAAATGCAATCATCCCTATATCTGAGGTCAACAAGTTTTTGCATTCTATCATCTGTTTTTCTCTGTATTTATGATGAACCTAATGTTACATTCGTTACTAAAAATATTTAATTAGTTCTATTCACCTGTTGTTATAGTTGGGTACTAGTTTATTTGTCCTTTACGGGTTACTACGGTTGGTGCAAGATGTGAGTAGAAGTATTCATAACTGCATCATATCGCTGGCGGTCGCCCAAATCTTAATTCCAGTTATCAAGTAGAGAACGAGCTGCTGCTGGTATGACATAACGCAGTGATTTTCCTGTTTTCTTATTCTTAATTTGCGATCGCTGATTAACATCGCTCATTCTTAGAAAAAGTCATGGTTAAAGCCGGATTTGCTTTCTTTGTATGATGCAAGAGACTTTACCGAAGTGGTGTTCCGCGTGATGCGGGACTTAATGACGACCGAAGCCAGCGATGTCTAGCGACAAGCTGCTGACGCTCCTTCTGGTGCGTCCGCTGCGCGTAGCTTGCTTCTCCCCAGGAGTACGTCGCTACCGCTTCGCGCTTCGCGTCTACGCCTAGAGGCAAAATTGTATACAGAGGCTGTACTTACTGATGAGAAAGTACTCCAGTTCGAGGTAGCCGATCTTTGGAAAGATACCAATCCAATAGTAGGATTTTTGACGCTACGCGAACGCATATACGGTATCTTCGACTATTTTTAGTACGGCTTACCGTATTTTTTGATTATGTCAAGTAGTTGCAAAAATTATTTACATAACGTTATATTTAGTTACATAAACGAGCAGAGGAAAAAACATATGACAAGCAAAGGCTTCACTATGAACGAACTCGGTCAACTCAACAACTTTGCAATTGAACCAAAGGTTTATGTAGATCAAACCCCAAGAGCAGGTTTTACAGAGTACGCCGAGAAACTCAATGGGCGTTTGGCGATGATTGGTTTTGTCTCACTCATAGCTGTAGAAGTTGTCACAGGACACGGCTTGATTGGATGGCTGACAAGCTTGTAAATAATTTCGACTATTCAAAAATTAGATTCAATCAACCCATAGAAAATTAAGCTAGGAGAGTTATGAGAACTGATTTTGATTTCCCTAAACAAGATTTAATTGGCCCCGTTGTTTTCCGACCTGATTTCACCAACTTTGAGAAAATCAATCCCAACCAAGCTTGGTCATTATTTTTCACCGCAGGTCAAGACGACAAAGCACTTGGACAAGAAATTGAATTAGGCAAGTTTTTCACTAACCTTTTAATTGCTGTAGGAGTAACAGGAACACTTTGGGCAACTATCTTCAGTAATTTGGGATAAGCAATTGTGTAAGTGTGTTCAATTGAATAAATTCACTTGAAGTCTTGGTAAACCGAACCAAGACTTCTTTTAGTATTTGGGTATGTCTGGCGATTAGCTTTCATTCTTAGTTATGCGATCGCCCCAGCTTTTGCTGATTCTGGTACAGTGGGCATTACTTTACGTTTTAAGTAGCTGCTGAAATTTAGCATCATTGCTGTGGTACTATTTTCTCAATAGCAACTCGGTTCTGATGGGGGTCAGCCATCAGAGGTAACGGGGAAAGTCCGGTGTGAATCCGGCGCTGTCCCGCAGCTGTAATGGGGCTTATGCCTCAAAGTCAGAATGCCCGCCGAAAGTACAACAAATTCTTATCTGCGAGGTACAGATGAATATAGCAATCAATACTCTCCCCATCAAAGAGCAGAACTGTCTCATAGCGTCATATATACGCCACACACTACAAATTTCTATGAGATTGTAGATATTTCCTTACAGATATCAATACTTACACAGAAGGTTATAGATACAGCCTGGAAAACATAGTTGTATTTTATCTTTCGCTTTGCATATTCACTTTACCCAAGCTAGAGGTAACTTTACGCCTACTTGCACCAAACGCTTAACAGCTAATGCGTCTAAGCTTCCTCGTTGCGTTAGCTTCTCTAAAAGAGAAACTACCACTAACCCACAGTGTAGGGGTACGGGAACGCGCAGAGGTAAATGCGTAAGGCTAATTCATGCTATCAATCAGCAACGCCTGAAAATCAATGAGCAAAAAACAACATACTTTATTTGTCTGCACGACCTGCGCCAGCGTGTGGCAAGATGGCAAGCGAGTTGGCGAAAGTGGTGGACAGCAGCTATTGCAACAACTCCAAGCACTTGCACAAACTTGGGAATTGCAACATAAATTCTCCATTCAAGGAGTTGAATGTATGAGTGCTTGCAACCATGCTTGTACTATCGCCTTTACAGGAGAAGAGAAATTAACCTATCTTTTCGGCAATTTAGCAGTTGATGATAGTCCATCGGCAATACTGCAATGTGCCACTCAATACTACGTCAACCCTGATGGTTTACTACCTTGGTCAGAACGTCCAGAACGTTTAAAAACAGGAATCTTAGCAAAAATCCCACCCCTAAATAAGTGGGCAAAATTAACCGTGGATTGCTGTTAATTAATTACCAGTAGTACATCAAGTTCGTAGTCAGGACTAAAGGCCTAACTACGAACCTTTGAAACAAGCTTGTAAGTTACACCATTTTTATGATAATAATAATCATTATCATGAATATCGCAGATTTCCTAATGGCTGAGAGTTTTTTACCAAAAAGCTCAAATCTTTGCTAGCGACCAATTTTTAGTTATACAGGTGGCTTAAATTACCAATGCGTACTCAATTTATTGCCAGATGGGGAACTCAACTTATCATCTCTACTTTGACTATCACCACAGGAATGCTGTGGGAAAATTCCAGCATCATCGCTACAGAAATTGCACAAGCAGAAGAACAAGAACCAGATATTGAACTGACAGTTATTGACAAACTACTTAATGAACCTGTATATTCACCCTTTCGTCGAGAAGGGACAGTAAAAGATTCCACCCGTCCGGTGTATGTCATTACCGGCGAAGAAATGGAAGCGCAGGGTGCAAGAACCGTCAAAGAAGCACTGCGATTTCTTCCTGGTATTTTAGGTGACGGTACAGTGGGGACAGAAGTAAACGCTTTAAGCGGTCAATTTATTCGTGGTTCTAATACCGGACAAGTTTTAATCTTATTAGATGGTAGACCAATTAATAATTTAGGTGGTGGTGGCTTCGATTTATCAGAATTTACCACTAATAATATTGAAAGAGTTGAAGTATTACCCGGAGGTGGTTCAACTCTTTATGGTTCAGACGCAATAGGTGGGGTAATTAATATTGTTACCCGTCGTCCTACAGAGCAGATTACCACAGAAACTAAAGTTAATTTAGGTTCGTATGGACTAAACCAACAAAGCATTCAAAATAGTGGTAAATCTGGTGATATTTCTTGGGTGATAGGTTACAACCGCACACAAGCACAAAATAATTATCCCTTTACTATTCCTGAAGCTAACTTTCAGGGGACGAGAAGGAATAATGATGCACTCTACAACAACTTTAATGTTAAACTAGAGGCAAATTTAGGTAAACGTAATACCTTAACCCTCTCAACTTTATATTTAGGTAAAGAACAGGGAGTACCGGGAGGTGTCCCCATTCCTTTCCCCAAATTTGGACAGGGATTTTTTAACTCTCTCACAGACAATAATCGCAAATACACAGACCAAGTTCTCACTGATTTAACCTGGAACTCTAAATTAGGAAGCGGTGATGATTCACTGTTAACAGCGAGAGTTTACGCTGATTTTCTCAACACTCGCTTTGATAATCGTAGCGGTGCGATTACATCTCAAAACCGCTTTGACACTAAACAAAATTCCTATGGTATTCAAGTTACCCATAATTGGAATGTTGCCAAGAATCAGACCTTAGTTTATGGCTTTGATTATCGGAATACAAATGTACGCAATACCACATTTAATTATGGAACAAATATTACCAGAGAAAATTATGATGATGCTATAGGTCAAGGGGCAATTTTTGGGAGATATGAAATTAATTTTTCTCCTAGTTTTAGTATGAATTTAGGAGTGCGGCAAGATTTTAGTAGTTTGGTAAATGGTTCATTTACATCGCCATCTGTAGGGGTAAAATTCGCAGTTTCAGATACAACTACACTCCGAGCCAACTATATCAGAAACTTCCGCGCGCCGACTATAGCCAATTTATTTAATAATAATCCGACTAATATTGGTAATCCTGACCTCAAGCCAGAAAAAGGGGATAGTTTTGATGTGGGAATTGACCAAAAGTTAGGGAATATTGGCTTGTTGAGGTTGACATTTTTTAGTAACCGCGTTTCTGATACAATTGCCTTCAAAAGATTAATCCCACCTGTAAATGGCAATACAGGAACTTGGGAAAATATCGGGTTAGTACAAACTACGGGAATTGAAGCTTCGTTAAATTTACAACTAGCGAGGAATGTTTATGCTTTTGTTAATTATACAGCGAATGATCCCCGTATTTTAGAAAGTGCTAATCCTGCGGAGGTTGGTAAGGAGTTAAGATTTGTAGGTGCAGATAAATTAAATTTGGGTGTGTCTTATGAAAATCCTCAAGGTTGGTATTTGGGGGTGTTGATGAATTCTTTAAATGGGTATCCCACTAATAATATTAATACAGAGTTTCTTTCAGGGTATACGACTTTTCATTTAAAGATGCGTGTACCGATTAGTGATAGTTTGGTTTTAACTGGTAGTCTGGATAATTTGTTTGATCAGCGTTATCAGTTGTTCCCTGGGTTTCCTGATGGGGGGAGGGTTTTTCAGGTTGGTTTGAGTTCTCGGTTTTAAGAAGAAGAGTTTTTTCACGCAGAGGCGCAGAGGAGAATTAAGAATGAGTGAGTTTAATTGTTGGGTGACACCAGTTAATGAGGTGGTTAAGGAAGATTTAGCTACGGGGGGGTTTGTTGAGTATGAATATTTTGATTGTGGGAGTGATGTTTTAGCATCGTTAGTTTATACTTTGTTTGAACAGAATTGGCAGCAGGTTAGGATTGCTCATATTGTTCAAGGTAGTGTTTTGGAGTTGGAATTTAATGCACCACCAAAGCTTTGTATTCTCTATGATGGCTATTTGAAGGTGGCGGCTGAGGGATGGCACTTACATTTATGTATTGATACTAATTTTGGTGGGCCTTTGTGTAAAACTCCTGTGGAGGTGAGGAAGCAACGTTTAGTTTCGCGTGCGGCTTTTTATCGGCGGTTTAATTCAGAAGGAAATCCTAGAAGTTGGGGGATTCAGTTTTGGAATGGTGCAAATGAACAAATGATGACGATTTTGTTACCTAATCCTTTGGTAGATGGAGAAAATTTATTACCGGAGGGT
This sequence comes from cyanobacterium PCC 7702, assembly GCA_000332255.1. GTDB lineage: Bacteria > Cyanobacteriota > Cyanobacteriia > Cyanobacteriales > Nostocaceae > Chlorogloeopsis. Next base: position 3,598,301 of record KB235926.1, read on the forward strand.
AAACCGAATTTAGATAAATTAGCTCTTTATCAAGATTTGAGAGATATTTATGTATTAGGTAAAAAACCCATACCCTTTAGCAAAAATCCTCTCAAACATTCCTATATTTCCGTTTGTACCTCTACACGCTGTCTGCCTTCCCGCAAATGGCAACCTACATTTGATGCTTTAAAATCAGCAGTAGAAAATGCAGGTTTAGACATCGAAGTTAGAACATCCGGCTGTTTAGAAGTATGTCAACTCGGCCCAGTTGTTTTTTATTCCAATGATAGAACTTGGTACACTCGTGTTAACCCCAATGTTGCCGAAAAAATCGTCAGCGAACACCTCATTAAAGGTAACAAAATCACCGAAAACCTCTACCCACCCCAAACCCCCTAACTCTCTCTCTGCGCCTCTGCGCCTCTGCGTGAGATAAAAATGATAAAACTCCCCCACCAAAAACCAATCATTTTCCTCTGTCAATTAATCCTTATAGCCACCCTCATCATCGCCTGTAATCACACCAAAATTCACACATCAACTAACACCTGTACCACCAACTATAACCCCAATCAAGATTACTTTCCCAATAAAATCAAAATCACCCACGCCAAAGGTTTGGCGGTAGAATATCACAAACATTACAAAGTAGTCACCATCAAAAACCCTTGGCAAAATGCTAAAACCCAGTTTCAATATGTTTTAGTCCAATGTGGAACTCCCACACCCCAAGGATTTAATCAAGCACAGGTCATTACAGTTCCCATTAACTCCATAGTCTCTCTATCAACTACACATTTACCCCACTTAGCTAAATTAGGTGTAGTTGATAAATTAATTGGAGTGAGTAATATTAAACAAGTCAATACACCTGAAGTAGTTGAGAAAATTAAAGCCGGAAATATTTCCCAAGTCGGCAATAATTCCAATGTAGATATTGAAAAATTATTATCATTAAATCCCGACTTAGTAACAACATTCGGCACAGGTAATTCCCAAACTGATAGTTATAGCAAACTCACAGAAGCGGGTTTGAAGGTGGGGATAAATGCTGAGTATATGGAAGACACACCACTAGGGAGAAGTGAATGGTTAAAATTTACAGCTTTGTTTTTCAATCAAGAAGCCAAAGCAGAAAAAATATTTAATCAAATTGTGAATAGATATACACAAATAGCCGCAAAAGCTCAATCTGTGAAAAACCGTCCGAGTGTATTTGTTGGTTTTAACTTTAAAGGTACTTGGTTTATGCCTGGGGGTAACAGTTATGTAGCGAAATATCTGGCGGATGCAGGAGGAAATTATCTTTGGAGTGATGATAAATCTAATGGTAGTTTACCGCTTTCTTTTGAAGTGGTTTTAGAACGTGCTGCTAATGCTGATTATTGGTTGAATTTTAGCCAAGGTTGGCAAAGTGTTAAGGATTTAATCTCAGAAGATAATCGCTATGCTGATTTTAAAGCCGTGAAAACAGGCAATCTTTATAATAACAATGGGCGTGTGAATGCAAATGGTGGTAATGATTACTGGGAAGGTGGAATTATTAACCCGGATATTGTGCTTGCAGATTTAATTAAAATCCTGCATCCAGAAATATTACCGAAGCATCAATTGTTTTATTATCGTAAACTTAGTAAATAATGTTGTTTAAATATTTGCCGTTTAATTTATTAATATACCTAAAATCTGATTATAGCAGAATTTTAGTATTTTCGCTGTTAATTATCGGTTTGGTTTTGGCATTTTTACTAGATTTAGCTTTAGGTTCTGTCTCTATTCCGATTCAAGAAGTTATCAATATTTTACTGGGACAAGAACCAGAAAAAGCAACTTGGGCGAATATTATTCTCAAATTTAGACTTCCGAAAGCTGTGACTGCAACTTTAGCGGGTGCGGCTTTGGGTGTGAGTGGGTTGCAAATGCAAACTCTATTTAAAAATCCCTTGGCTGGGCCTTTTGTGTTAGGAATTAGTTCTGGTGCAAGTTTGGGTGTGGCTTTGGTGGTGTTAACTGCAAGTCTAACTACACCAACTTTATTAAATGATTTGGGAATTATTACTGATTTTGGGTTGGTGATAGCTGCTAGTTTTGGTGCGGCTGCGGTTTTAGGTTTAATGTTAGTGGTGGCGCGTCGAGTACAAGAGACGATGACGCTGTTAATTTTGGGTTTATTGTTTGGCTATGCTACGAGTGCAATTGTGAGTATTTTATTGCAATTTAGCTCTAAAGAACGCATTCAAAGTTATATTATGTGGACTTTTGGTAGCTTTGCTGGAGTGACTTGGAAACAGTTAATTGTGTTAATTCCGGTGATAGTTTGTAGTTTATTGGTGGCGGTGTTGCAATCAAAATCTTTAAATGCGCTGTTGTTGGGAGAAGCTTACGCGCGGAGTTTGGGTTTGACGGTGGAGAAAGCTAGGTTTTCTATTATTGGTAGTGCTTCTATTTTAGCTGGTGGAATTACGGCTTTTTGTGGGCCGATCGCCTTTTTGGGTGTGGCTATTCCTCATCTTTGTCGCAGTCTGTTTATGAGTTCTGACCATCGGATTTTAATCCCTGGGGTGATGATTATGGGGGGAATCTTAGCTTTGGTGGCTGATTTGTGTTCTCAGCTTTGGGTAAATCAGATGGTTTTACCTTTAAATGCGATTACGGCTTTGATTGGAACTCCTGTTGTCACTTGGGTAATTCTGCGGCGTAATTCCCAAAAATCTTTCCCGTCATGAATAATGCGATTTTAACTACTCATAATCTGAATATCGGTTATCAAACATCCCGCAAAAATGTACGGTGTGTGGCGAGGGATATTTCGGTGTGTCTGGAAGCTGGGGAATTGGTGTGTTTATTGGGGCCGAATGGTGCGGGTAAGTCTACATTACTGCGAACGCTCGCCGGAATGCAACCACCTATTGCGGGTGAGGTGCGGCTTTTGGGTGATGATATCTATCAGTTAGCACCCCAGGATTTAGCCAAGCGGTTGAGTTTGGTGCTGACGGAAAGGGTGGATGTGGGTATGTTATCAGCCTATACTCTGGTGAGTTTGGGACGGCATCCTTACACCGACTGGTGGGGAAAATTAACGCCGGAAGATGAGGCGATTATACATTGGGCGATTAAATCTGTAGGTGCGTTACATTTAGCTGCACGTCAAGTTAGCGAACTAAGCGATGGTGAACGTCAAAAAATTATGATTGCGCGTGCTTTGGCGCAGTCGCCGATGGTGATGTTATTGGATGAACCAACGGCATTTTTAGATTTACCACGACGGGTAGAAATTATGCAATTGTTGCGTCAGTTAGCAAGGGAAAATCAGCAAGCAATTCTTCTTTCTACTCATGATCTGGATTTGGCTTTACGTTTAGCTGACCAAGTTTGGTTATTAACATCTGAGGGAATTTTACATATTGGCGCACCAGAAGATTTGGTTTTATCTGGTGCATTTGCTGATACTTTCCGCAGTGAAGGTGTAGAGTTTGATATATTTTCTGGGGAGTTTCATTTACATACACACCAAAAAGACAATATTAATTTTATCGGTGAGGGTATCGCTGCGGTGTGGACGATACGTGCTTTGAAACGTGCAGGATTTCAAGTTTTTCAAAGTGAAAATAATTTACCAATTTCAATAGAAGTAATATCAAATTCAAGAAAATTGATGTGGAAAATTACCAACAGCCAGACCGTAAATATTTATAATTCACTGTACGATGTAATTAAATATATAAATTTATTATAGTAGTTGCTACTAGTATAAATATACTTTCATCTGCAATCAAGTAGCGTGTGGAAGAATTGAGCGTTGCGTAGCTTGCTTCTCTAACGAGACGCTACGCGTACTCTCAAGAGAACTCGCAGAGTACCCGTAGGGTATTGTGAATTGGTGTTAGGGATAGGGTGTAGTGTTTAACAAAGTTAGATTTTAGTTGCGTCAAGGAGTTCAACATCTTCTCAATTCCCCACACCCCACACCCAAAAACCAGTTAGAGTAGGGGCTTGCGTTTAACGAGCGTGCCATTCGTGTAAAGCCTAAAACACACACGAGTAAAGAAAACAATTGTAGGACAAGATTTTTCGTATGCCCCTATGTGGGATTGAAAGGTATAGATTTTCGTGTTAGCTTACGTGATGCAAGACCCGATGTATGACAAGGAGATTAACTCTTAAATGTTACTTTTGAGCGAAATAGCAACTAATCCTACTTATACAAAATCTCTTCAAATTTCTTTGTTAGCAATAATACTGGGTGGCTTCCTGCTAGCCACAATTGTTGGTTCAATCGCCTGGTATATTTCTAAACGCCCTGCTGGTTGGGAAAATACTGAAACTCCAGACTGGATTTTACAACTTACTAAAAATATCAATAAACAAAATCCATCTAGTAAATAATCTCAAACTAAGAGAAAAGTACACAGCCAGATGAGTTGGTGGCAACAAACAGGTGTTTGTCTAAAAAATTTCACCAAAATTAGATTTGATAATTACTATTATAGTAAACAGTGATATACTAAGTTATCTCGTTAATTCTTAGTGATATATTCACCCAAAGTAAAAGAGAAACAAACGTATAATTCGGCTCTTAAGGGCATATGTGAAACAGACAAAAGTTTCTAAGCTAAAATAGAGAGTGTCTGTTCATTATCTTTTGTTTTTATTTGCTAGGTGCGGATAAATATAGAATCAACATTAGAAGTTTTCCAGTTTATACATTTGGTTGTTATGCCAGTAAAATTTTACATTCAGACAGAGTGGGCAACAGGTTTTCTTCACTAAAAGTAGGCAGTCATCTGTGCTACACAAGTTGCGTGTCTGGAAGATTGGCAGATAGCTGGTCAATAATTACTGGCTGGTTGAGATATTTAGAAAAAATCCACAGTATTGAATAATATTGCTTGTCCTTGACTTGACTGACTAATCTTGAGAGTAAGGTTTTTGCTTTCATATCAATAGCACCCTGAAATTGGGAACTATAAAACGAAGAACAAAGCCAGATTTTGTCTTCTGCTCATACCTGTTGAGTGTCTTATTCGACTGGTAATCTTTTGGATATTTTCTAGTTTAATTTCAACCTCTCAAAACTATCAGGAGTAAATATGCAGGCAGCAAACATAAATCTGGAAATTCCCAGCTTCGACACTATGAATACCCAGGACTATATTGAACTAGAACAGCAATATGGTGCTGAGAATTACCATCCTTTAGATGTAGTTATCACTAAAGGAGAAGGTGTGTGGGTATGGGATATAGAATGTAAAAAATACCTCGATTTTCTTTCAGCTTATTCAGCATTAAATCAGGGTCATTGTCATCCCAAAATTCTCCAAGCCATGATAAAACAAGCTCAACAAGTTACACTGACTTCTAGAGCTTTTCGTAATGACCAATTAGGAAGATTTTATCAAAAGCTTTCTGAGATTTCTGGTTTACCTAAAGTGTTACCTATGAATTCGGGAGCCGAAGCCGTGGAAACTGCTATAGCAATCCTAAATGATAAGCGAGAGTTCAACAAACCTCAAATGCTTATAAAACAAGGATTTTCATCTACCTATTTTCTCACGATTGGGGTAGGATTGCTATATCAAAGCAGTGAGAAAATGGGCTTACAAAGTTAAAGGCATACCAGAAAATCAAGCAGAAATTATCGTTTGCAGTAATAATTTTTCTGGACGCACTATTAGTTTAATTAGCTTTTCTACAGAAGAACAATATCAAGATGGATTTGGGCCTTTAACTACCGGGTTTAAAGTTATCCCTTTTGGTGATGCTCAAGCATTAGAACAAGCGATTACTTCTAACACTGCGGCTTTTTTGGTAGAACCAATTCAGGGTGAAGGAGGTATTATTGTTCCGCCTCACGGGTTTTTAAAGCAAGCTGAACAAATCTGTCGGGATCATAACGTCTTATTGGTTTTTGATGAAATTCAAACGGGCTTGGGAAGAACAGGTAAAATGTTTGCTTATCAATATGAGGATGTCCAGCCCGATGGCATAACTGTAGGTAAAGCTTTATCTGGTGGATTTTATCCCATTTCTGCTTTTATTTCGACAGAGGAAGTGATGGGTGTATTTCAACCAGGAGATCATGGTAGTACCTTTGGTGGAAATCCTTTAGCTGCTGCTATTGGCATTGCAGCACTTGATGTAATTATTGAAGAAAAATTACCAGAGAAAGCCTTAAAGCTAGGGGAATATTTTATAGAGAAATTACAATCAATTAAGAGTACATATATCAAGGAAGTACGCGGCAAAGGTTTATTAATTGGTATGGAATTGTACCCAGAAGCTGGTGGTGCTAGACGCTTTTGTAAAGCTTTAGCTAAAGAGGGATTATTAGCTAAAGAAACTAGAGATAATGTCATTCGTTTTGCTCCACCCTTAGTTATTTCCCAAGATGAAATAGATTGGGCATTGGAGAAAATTGAGCGAGTTTTGACAACCACTGGTTAGTTTGGTACAAATTGAGTTTTGCGGGGTGGTTGATAGTGTTTGAGAAGTCATTAATAGCAAAATTGAACAGTCGTCTTATCCAACTTATGAGTATCTGGGAATTGTACGTCAAATTGAATAAAAGACGGCAATCAGATCCCGGCTTGTCCTGGTATGACCACTGCGAAGCGCCTAGTACATTGGCAAGAATTGCCTTTTAGACGCTATGCAGACCGAATGATTTTAATTTTCAATACTCACATCTTGCACCAACCGTAGTAACCCGTAAAGGACAAATAAACTAGTACCCAACTATAACAACAGGTGAATAGAACTAATTAAATATTTTTAGTAACGAATGTAACATTAGGTTCATCATAAATACAGAGAAAAACAGATGATAGAATGCAAAAACTTGTTGACCTCAGATATAGGGATGATTGCATTTGAATCTCAAAACATGAGAGAAAAGGCGTGAAATATCGAAATTAAAGNAAGAAAAATGCTTGCCCACGCCCAAGAATTAGTTTACACCCTCAAAGAATTGATGCCGACACAGTACCAAAAAGATAACCTAGAGGCTATGCTGGCATTGTTTTTAGAAGGACAAGGACACCCATTACCTGAATACAGTCAGACAAAGTCCCCAAGTGCAATCAGCCGATTTTTAAATATCAATCCTTGGTCAACAAGGAAAATGATTCGGATAATTCGTCATCATGTATTACAAACAGTTGTCAAGTCATTGTCCTCATCTGGTAGAGGGCGTAGACCATTTTTACAAGTAATAATTGACCTAACAACTCTAGAAAAACGTGGTAAATTCAAAGACTTTAGTNATTTAATCAAAGTCTATAATGGTAANCGTGGTCTCCATTTAGTAGTAGTTTATTTGGTAATAGGAAAATGGCGTATTCCTTGGGATTTTCGGGTTTGGCCAGGTAAGGGAACTCCATCTCCCGCAAGANTTGGACTCAAAATGGTTAAACGTTTACCTCAATCTTTAACTCAACATTTCCAGACAATTATTTTAGCTGATACAGCCTTTGGCAGTGTCGAATTCCTTGAAGGTNTCCGTCGCCTTAAATATCATGCTATTACAGGCGTAGCTATTAGTCGTAAGTTATCTGATGGCAGAGTTTTACGCCATTTACATCAACAAGGACAACAAGTTATTTTAGTTGGTTTGAAATTTCCTGTTACTATATCTTGGTATTACTTGAAACGTGATAACGGTAAGTTAGAAAAACGTTTTGTTTTGTCTACTCGACCGATTAAAGCTTCTACTCTTAAGTGGTG
>KB235926.1:3607114-3807330 GCA_000332255.1 cyanobacterium PCC 7702
TGTATCTTCTTTTACTTGATATTGAACGACTAACTACCCTTGCACGTAGTTGTGGTTTTGACATTTATATTTCCAGGTGCAAGATGTGAGTAAAGATTGAAGATGTGACAAATTTAGGGTTGTGGGATTGTTAACTTCGCCACCTAAGCGAAATTTTTCTGAAAAACCACCCGGACACTGATTTTCTTCCCAAGGAGCGCGGTCTTTTGGCTTAACTAAATCAGGTTGCCATAATCCTAGCACGGATAGTGTTAGGGACGCGATCGCAAACTGGCGAGTAAAATGCATAAAACAAGTTTCAGTTTCATATTCAAAAAATTGGGCAAGTTTTGCTAAGGGTCTAGCTAGTAACTTAGCAACTCTTACCAACTTTGGAGAATTATACCAACTTTTTTATACCACAATGCTGTTTATTTATAACTATTTATTTTTTGATTTTTAGTTTGGTCAAATTGGCATTTTTTGTTTAATTCCTAATAAAGGTAACAAGCGTGGATACAAATGCGATCGCCTACCTTGAGACTCAATATTTATAAACAGCACGAACTCTACGATTGGGTCGTAAATTTGTACCAAGTGCTGTAAATATTCTCCATAAGGTTCAAGTCTAAAAATATTGCAATCTTTAGCGGGATAGTATTTTCCAAGTTCTTGCGTATCTTTTTCTGAAATCCAACGCACAAAGCCACGCCCATATTTGGCGTAACCTTCGATGGCAAGATGTGATAATTCGCTAGGCATGGGTAATTGATTAATCATATTCTTATTAATTTTGGAGGGAATATCTGTTAGTATTGCTGATTTCAATATCAATAAATAGAAATGGGAAAAGCGATGCAACTTCCCCTTAATATTTCAATATGGTTGCAAGCAAATAATTCTTAGGAACTATGAAATCGCAATGTTTTGACAGTTAAAGTCCCCAGTTGGGTTGTGGACATGGAAATATAGTAGAATTGAGGAGGTCAGAAAAATGTAGCGAATTTAACTATTTTCTCGTTTGTACCAAAAAAATTGGTAATGAGCGTTTTGTAGTTTCATTGTCGATTTACTGGGTAGCTGGACTGGAAATAGTTGCGACTACTTCCCCTATGTTGCTTGTGTCGTAACCGCCGAGAATTTCAAATTGCGATCGCACCAATCGATGTTCTAAGGTACTCAGTAGCTGCTGTACTGGTGCTTCTTCTAGATATTCTTTGAGAATTACCAAGTCATATCGCGCTCGGTGCAAGGGAACAAATCCCAAGCCAAAGATAGTAGCTATGGATGCAGTACTTATACCTGCATCGGCAATTCCTGAGACTATGGATAAGGCAACGTCTCTATGACTGTGGACGATGTGATTGAATCCTTTGAGAGATCGAAAGGGGATGCGTTGTTGTTGGAGTTTTTGTTCCAAAAGCATCCGACTACCAGAACCCTCTTCGCGGTTGACAATGGTTGCTTTTGAGTCTGCTAAGTCAGAGATACTTTTTATCCCCATGGGATTCCCTGGTGCAACTAGCAATCCTTCTTCCCAGACTCCGATGGCGATCAATACAGCATTTTTACCTGCTAGGGTTTGTTGCACAAAAGGAATATTATGTTCACCGGTTTGGGGATCGTACAGATGCATTCCTGCAATGTGGACTTCCCCTCGTTTGAGGGAGTGCAACGCAGCCATGCTGTTAGCAAAATTGTAATGAACTCGCAGCTGGGGATGCCAGCGTTCGGTAGCTTTTGCCCATAGGGAAATGACAGGTGTACAACCAGCGATCGCGACTGTATTGTGCAATTTTTCCATATCATCCAAAAGCTGAACTCGGACTTTATTTGTTCCTGTTTGACTTTGAACTTCACCATCTGCTGGAATCATTTCCAAGCGAAAAGCATCGTTCCCAACTAAGGGGTAAGCTATCCACTGGTCTCCAACTCGTGCTAAACTGACTCGCAATCCCTCTTTGGTGGCTATGGGTTTTGTTACAATTGCTTCTGTTTCCGGCAAATCTTCTTCGAACCAAAATAAATTCTCGACTTGACAGCCAAGAGCTTTAGCCAAACGCAGGGATACGGCAACTGAAGGAGCGTACTGTCCTGATTCTATGCCACTAATAGTTTGACGGGTGACGCCAGCTAAGTTAGCCAAGTCTTGCTGACTCATACCCAAGCGAGTCCTGATCGACTTCAAGTTGTTACAAAGCTTCCCGTCTTGCTTCATAAACCTGTTTTTCTCCGTCACAAATGGCTGCAGCTCCTTTGGAAAGACCTTTCACTGCTTTGACAATTTCAGCGCTCGCTGGAGAGCAATAAATTCATTTTTTTCTACGGCAAGTTTAACATACATGTTGCCAAAATAGTTGCTCAAATAACACAAACGAACTAGGAAACTGCAGATATGCTGGTGGTAGTTTTTGAAGGGAGAATTTCATTACCGCATTTAGGATCGAAATTCTATGAAAGAGAAATTTTGCGCTACTGTATGAAACATGAATTAGGATATTCCTATGAAGCGTTTACTTGCCCACGAACTTTGGGAGTTGCTTTGGAAAGAATACAGTGCCAGGGTAAGTTATGCTCAAACCTATACCAAAATGATAACTAGCGCTGGTGGAACTGTTGTTAACGATCATATAGCCTTTCGGTCTTTGCGCCTAACGGTAGATAGTTCCCATGGCAAGGTTAATTTAGGAATTGACTATTTAGCTCAGCTAGCCGAAGCTTTAGGTTACGAAGCAGCAGGAGAGTACACTTTTCCAGAAAGTCATATTTACGCCCGTCATTATCGCCATCCCCAGCAAGAGGAATATGATTTGCCTAAGTTATTTATCAGCGAATTAATAGTGGAGGAATTGCCGAAAAAAACTGCTCAATTGATTGAGAAAACAGTATCGGGTGTAAATTTATTTAGCTTTTCTGCTTTGTTTGATACATACAACCGAAATAGCGATCGCCTGGCCAAGGAATTGCAAAAAGTTTTCACGTGTCCTTGGCAACCTCCCCGGCGTTCTGTGCTAGAAGAAGTCAACAAAGATACTCAATACGGCGCTTGGGTGTTGCTGCACGGTTATGCAGTGAATCACTTTACAGGCTATGTCAACCGTCAAAATACTCCAGAATATCCCGATATAGATACTACAGCTCGTGGTTTAGCTAATTTAGGCGTACCGATGAAAGTCGAGATTGAAGGCGATGCTAATTGGGGTTTGCGACAAACAGCAACCCAAGCAGTTATGGAAATCGTGACAGTATTAGACGATTCCACAGATACGGAAATTCAAATTCCTTGGACTTACGCCTATTACGAAATAGCCCAGCGTTATCCCATAGAAGTAGAACCTGGTAAGTTCGTGCTTTTTGATGGTTTTTTGGGAAAGAACGCCCAACAGCTGTTTGAAATGACACGTTTGAAATCGGGAATAGATATGGGGAAATAACCTTCCCCGTGCAGCTTATTTATCTTCCTCGGTAGTTTGATTTGGCACTAATGGATACAACTTTTCCAAATCACCACCGCGCACTATTAATGCTGGCCAAAGGAACAAGAAAAACCCCATCCACGCAAGAATGGGAATAGAAATAACAACTGTGAGCCAGACAATTTTAAATACTATCCAACTGCCAGCAATGAGGGTCAAGCCTGTCAAGAAAATTGACCACGGTTGACACCACCAAGGTTTGTATTTCCAAGGGTTTACGGGTTTTGGCGCAGACATTGTATTGGGGCGATCGCGTAGTACAACCAAAGATTTAATTAGGTTTCCATCGATCTAATGATACGTATTCATTCTGCAAAATATCCAGTACCTGAATGGTACCGCTGGGAGTCAAAACCCTGAACCAGTAAATTGTGTGAACATAGTTTAGATGATTTTCAAATACTTTAATTGTGTAGTAAGGTTGCTCTGAAGTAGGATAACTATCAATAGCTGCTGCTACACGTATACTTCCTTTAGAAAGTCGTTCAATTTCTTTTGCTTTGCGTTGTACTTGGGGTAATTTCCATACTAAATTCAGGGCAGTTTTAGCATCAATCTCCTTAGTGGCTTGAGAAAATTTGACGTTGTGAAAATGGTTGTTGGGGTCTTGCTCATAGCTAGCTGAGCAACCGAGGAACGGGACTAGGAATACAGTTAGTAAAGATACATAACAAACCAGAAGCATAGTTATTATTGGTTCGCAATCACAGATGAAGTTGAGTAAAATTAGTTTACCTTTCCACTACTTCACGCACCAACTGTGCTAATTTTTCGGCGCTATCAAAAGTTGCGATCGCCTTGGCTTTTTCCCGCATTGCTTGCAGTTGTGGCGGTGAATTCAACAAACGCAAAACTTCTGTTTGTAACAGATGAGGCGAAACTTGCGATTGCGGAAACATTAACGCTGCACCAGCTGAAGTAAAGACCTTGGCGTTGTAGGTTTGATGATCCTCAGCTGCAAACGGGTAAGGAATCAAAATAGCAGGCGTACCGCAGGCGGCTAATTCTGCTAAACTACCAGCGCCAGAACGACTAATAGCCAGATTTGCTCGTCGCAATAGCGCGGCCATATTGTTGTAGAATGGCAAAGAAATATACTGGGGATGCTGCAAACTGTTTGCTTGCGGATCGTTATCGCCAGTCAAGTGCACAACCCACGCACCAGCATCAAACCAAGCTTTTGCGCACTGGCGCACCAAATTATTTATCGCTACTGCACCTTGACTACCACCAAAAGCAACAATGAGAAAAACATTCTCGGGAATGGGTAAATCCAGGGTTGCTTCGATACCTTCTTGCCAAAATTGAGGGCGTACGGGAGTGCTAGTGTAAACAGTTTTTACGCGGGGTAAATACTTAGCTGCTTCTCGAAACCCTAGGGCCACAGCGCTACACCAAGGACCAAAAAAGCGAGTTACTTTTCCCGGGAAAGCGTTAGATTCGTGGAGAATCACTGGTATACCGAGCGATCGCGCTGCCATTACCGCTGGACCTGCAATATAACCTCCGGTGGTAAATACTCCCTGAAATTGGCCTTGTTTTAACAATTTTCTGACTCTGGCCACAGCAGCAATGAGTTTTCCGAAAGTAAGCAGCGATGCAAATCCCAAACCTTTTTGAAAGCCTTCCACAGAAATAACATTCAATTTATACTGTTGGGGAACTAATTGAGTTTCCAGACGGTTGGGAACGCCGAGCCATTCAATGTGATAATCTGACAATTGCTTGGCAACAGCGAGCGCCGGAAATAAGTGTCCGCCAGTTCCGCTTGCAGCTATTAATAATCTTTTTGGTGTATTTGCCATTTTTCCGTTACCATATTCAGTTTTTGGCTTAACTTAAGATCAAGCAACTTTCCTATTTTCTAGCAGGCTATTTTGCCAATGAATGTACCACGGTTTTTACCGGATGCGTTTTACTGGAAAACAAGGAAAATTTTTGGGAAACAAAACTGACAATCACCTATGAATCAACTCATCTCCTTATTGTGGAAACGTCCCTACCGTTGGTTGATGCTGTCGATACTGACAGTTGGTTTGACAACCACAACCACTTGCAAGTCTGTGGGAGCTAATCCACCCAGCAGCGCACCTGCAGAAGTGAAAAAATTATTAACGCAAATTGATTTAGCCGCCAGTCGGGGTGATGTGAAAGCAGTGATGCAATTTTACGCTCCTAATTTTACCCACGGAGATGGACTAAATCGCCAAACAATGGAGCAATCTTTGGTTTCTTTTTGGAAAAAGTATCCTAAATTGAAATACACTACTATCTTGCAGTCTTGGCAACCAGAAGGGAAAGCGATCGTCACCGACACCGTTACCAAAATCACTACTTTACCTTCCCCCGGCAATGATAATTTGGCTTTATCAACTACCATTAGATCGCGTCAGCGTCTTGTCGGTGGAAAAATTGTTCGTCAGGATATTCTGTCGGAACGTACCCAAATTACCTCTGGTGCTAAGCCACCGCGGGTAGATCTACGGGTACCGCAGCAGGTAAAAGTCGGTCAAAAGTATAATTTTGATGCGATCGTTCTCGAACCGCTCGGAGACGACTATCTTTTAGGAGCAGCACTGGAAGAACCCGTGCAGGCAAACAAATATCTCAAACCAACATCGGTAGATTTAGAATTACTTACATCTGGAGGACTTTTTAAAATTGGAAAAGCGCCTTCCAAACCCGGTAGTCAATGGGTTTCAGCAGTAATCTTGCGCGGAGGTGGTACGACAACAATTACCGAGCGCATGCAAATAGTGAAATAGTGGCGAATGTAACTGCTGTTGGCATTAATTCTCAATTATTGACTAACAATGCTTTCTGTACAAAATCAAGTAGTTTTTATTACTGGCGCCAGTAGCGGTATTGGCAGTGCCTGTGCCAGAATTTTTGCTAGTGCTGGTGCGAAATTGATTTTGGCGGCGCGACGCTGGGAACGTTTGCAAAATCTAGCTGCAGCACTTCACAAAGACTTTGCTACCGATGTTTATTTGTTACAGTTGGATGTGCGCGATCGCCAAGCAGTAGAATCTGCTATTTCTAATTTGCCTCCATCCTGGTCTGACATTGATATTCTCATAAACAACGCAGGTAAAAGTCGTGGCTTAGACAAACTTCACCAAGGTCAATTCCAGGACTGGGAAGAAATGATCGACACCAATCTCAAAGGTTTGCTTTATCTGACTCGTTACATTGTTCCTAAAATGGTGAGTCGCAATCGCGGTCACGTTGTCAATATTGGTTCTATCGCCGGTCATTATACCTATCCCAGCGGCAATGTCTACTGCGCAACAAAAGCAGCGGTCAAAGCCATTTCTGAAGGATTAAAACAAGACTTGCTAGGAACGCCAATCAGGGTAACTTCTGTCGATCCCGGTATGGTGGAGACTGAATTTAGCCTAGTGCGTTTTCACGGCGACACGCAGCGCGCCAGTCAAGTTTATCAAGGATTAACTCCCTTAACTCCTGACGATGTGGCTGATGTGGTATTTTTCTGCGTTACCAGACCAGCACACGTAAATATCAATCAAGTGATTCTCATGCCTGTGGATCAAGCTAGCCCGACCTTAATACATCGACGCCATTCAAATTAAAGTTTACTGCCATCGCGGATGAAAATGTATCCGTGATGGAATCAGCAGCAAACCCAACTTTGGATAGATAAACTAGTAACAGCTCAAGAGTTAGTTAGTTATATTAGCCCTGTTTCGATTTCATCTTGCTCGTCTTTAATTCACCTTGGCTAAATATTGTTAATTGGTTAAAAAGTATACTAACACCTTCCTATTTGACAGTTTGGTTGTAAAGAGGAGAAGTTCCTCATTTCCTGAAAAACGCTTGTCCGAGGTAAATTATCGCGCATTGGCAAAAGTGCAGGGTGGGCAAATAATTAGTCTTGGAAGCAAAATGCAACAGCCAGAAGTTTTTGTCGAGCAACCTTCAAATCACGTTTCTCCTACGAGCGCAGCACCGGTAAATTCCCCAAACACCTTCGCAGCAAGTGTTTGGACCGTTTATCTCATCTGTGCCGCGGTGGCTTTGGTAACAATTTTTTTACATCCCAACTTTAGAAAAGCTGTGCTTAACCGCATGTTTCCTATTAAGTACAATCACCGAATTCCCTGTAATAATTGTAAATATTTTAAAAATAACCGCTATCTCCAATGTGCCATACATCCTACCAAAGTTCTGAGCCAAGAAGCAATTAATTGCCCTGATTATCTACCTAAGCAGAATCGAACCAATTGTAAATAAGACACTGGCAGGTACTTTTGTGTTGTTGAGGAGCGAAGCTTTTGCTACCTTGGTAATGGTGTTTGTTGGGGTTTGATGTTTCTGGCTTTGTAGAAAGTTTCCAGACTGTCGCGATCGCCCACAAAACGCCAGTGCCAAGGTTCGTAACTGACACCTTGGGGGTTATTTCTGGGAAAAGACATTTCAAAGCCAAAACGAGCAGCATTGGCTTGCAGCCACTGAAAAGCTCTAGTCTTTTCAAAGCTGAGAACCAAGTTTGTTGCTGGTGCGGCGCCATCTCCAATATCAACTGCGTACCCTGTGTGGTGCTCGCTATGGCCGGGAGGAGCACTTAAAGCCGCTCTTTGTGCTGGCGTTTGATTGCGCTGAGCACCAATGGTAAAAAATAATTGCTCTTGTTCTTTGATAGAGCGAAAACCAGAAATGGGTACCAAATGTACGCCTTGGCTGCGCGCTGCTGCCACCATTTGTTCAAATTTTACAGCTGCTGCTTTGCGCATTTTGATGCGCCGGTCTGCAGAAATTGGTACCAGGTCCGATCCGGGTGCTTCCGAGTATGCTAAATGTCCTAGAACTTGATCGTTTTGGTCTGTATTTTTGTTGGCATTGCTGGCAGAATTACCAACTTGGGGACTACTAGAGGAGGATAAAGAGTCTGGATTTTTTTTCGGCCCGATCGAGGCAAATAAAAAACCACTAATAATAGCTAGAATTATAAATCCCGCTACTCCCCCGATTGTTAAAGGCAACAAGCGAAGACCCATCTTCGATTCTGCATCGGCAGCATCTCGTAAAGCCACCGGAATATCTTCTCCCGACTTGGGTAATGAGTTTCGCGGTTTGCCAGAGAATTCAGCGTTATTCAATGGTTCACTCCTGCTTTGTCGAAAGAATTCATACCAGATTGTAAACTGGAGAATAGTAAAGATTGTCAGTAATGATAAGTATCATTTTATATACTGAAAATTAGGTGTACTTTTGACAAACTTGTTAGAACTATACTTCAAGCTGGCGGGTCTGGTATGCTTGGGATTCTTTATAGGACGTAAATTACCGACCAGTGTTGCCACCCGTGTCGGCCAGATCCTCTTCTGGGCAGGAATACCAGTAAGTATTGTAAATTTTTTACCAAAAGCCGATTTTTCCGGGCAAATTTGGATGGCAGCGGCGATCGCTCAGTTAGCTGTTTTCCTGGGAGCCTTTTTAGCTTGGGTGGGGATAAAATGGCAAATTTGGTCTGGAAAAATAGTTCCCCCACCAGCAACCCAGGCTAGTTTGATTTTGGCAGCGATGGTAGGTAACACTGGCTATTTAGGCTATCCCATTACTTTAACATTAGTCGGCACCCACTACTTTGCCTGGGCCTTATTATACGACTTGCTGGGTTCAACCTTAGGTGCCTACGGCTGGGGTGTAGCACTAGCAGCACATTTACGCAGCAAAAATCCCGACTTCAAACAAGTTCTCAAAGCCATCGGCATTAATCCAGCCCTGTGGAGCTTTGCTTTTGGCTTGTGGTGGCGTCACCTGACAATTCCTACCACCATTCAATTTTGTTTGGAAATATGTGCTTGGACTGCTGTGATTTTATCACTGCTATTAATTGGAATGCGATTGAGCAAGCTTAATTCCTGGCAGAGCTTACCACAAGCGGGGATCGGCTTGGCAATAAAAATGCTGCTGGTGCCGCTGGTGATAGGTAGTATCTTACCACTATTTGGTTTAACTGGGGAACCAGCAC
Source organism: cyanobacterium PCC 7702 (assembly GCA_000332255.1). Lineage (GTDB taxonomy): Bacteria > Cyanobacteriota > Cyanobacteriia > Cyanobacteriales > Nostocaceae > Chlorogloeopsis. The sequence continues at coordinate 3,616,565 of KB235926.1, forward strand.
GAGTCATGGTGCTGCAAACGGCCATGCCTCCAGCTTTCGCTACCCTGGTAGTTGCCGAAACCTTTGAGCTCGATCGCGACCTAGCAGTAACAGCAGTGGCAGGAGGTACGATAGCATTACTATTTACCCTACCTTTGTGGTTGTGGTTGTTTTAGAAGCCAGGAGCAGCTAGCTAGCTGTTGGCGCTGTTTTAACTCGATGTATTTCCTAACACGGTTGACTCACTTTCTCCAACAGTTCCGCTGGACTCATTAACTCATAAGGTTCAAAAGGTTGATGAATCCAAGGGTTGTCAGGCAAATAGTCAACATAGTAATCGGGGACAATAATAGAACGAGCTTTATACCAAATAACAGCAGTGCGAATTTCCTCAATAGGATAATCACAATAAGCTTTCAACCAAGGTATAGTTTGTTTGAGCGTGATTCCCGAATCTACTAGATCATCCACCAAAAGAATGCGCTCTCCTAACTTGTCGGTGGTCATGGTAAGGTGTTGGGAAAAAATTAACTTTCCCTGTTGCCCGGTGCTACTGTAAGATGATGTGGCTAATATTGCTAAAGGCTGCTTGTAAATACGGGAAATAATATCTCCTACCCGCAGTCCTCCTCTAGCTAGACAAACGATTTGATTAAATTTCCAGCCGGATTTGTATATTTGAGCAGCTAGTAATTCAATTTTGTGGTGATAATCTGACCAAGAAATGTAAAGGTCTGGCATAGGAAAGGTAATTTATCGCTGATACTGGAGGCAGTGCTTTGCGGAGGTTTCCTCCGAAACACGTAACTAACTGTGCCGTAATGGCAACCAAGCTTTTTATTTTAGTATGAGCGCTAGGTAATATGAGCGATTCTACCCCTTTTCGTTATTCGCAATACAACGCTAATGGTGAAAAACTCGATCTGAAAACTAAACTTGCTTATGGTGCAGGCGATTTAGGACCGGCCATTACTGCTAACATAGCGGTATTTTTTTTGCTGTTTTTTTTTACTAATGTAGCTGGAATTCCGGCAGGTTTGGCTGGTAGCATTTTAATGATAGGTAAAATTTGGGATGCAGTAAACGATCCCATTGTCGGGGTCTTAACCGACAAAACCAAATCTCCTTGGGGACGCCGCTTACCTTGGATATTTTACGGAGCTATTCCCTTTGGAATTTCTTTCTTTCTGCAGTGGATTGTACCGAGATTTAGTGCTGACCAAAGTACCAACCAGTGCTGGTTATTTTGGTATTATGTGGCGATCGGATTAATTTCTCAAGTTTTTTACACTGTTGTCAATTTACCCTACACGGCGATGACTCCCGAGCTCACCCAAGATTATGACGAGCGCACAAGTCTTAATAGTTTTCGCTTTGCCTTTTCCATTGGCGGCAGTATATTCTCGTTAATCTTAGCCAAAATTATTTTTGACAGAATTAGCGATCGCCAGCAACAGTACATGGTGTTAGCAGCAATTTGTAGCATTATTTCTGTTTTAGCGTTGTATTGGTGCGTTTGGGGCGTACGCGATCGCATTTTGGCTTTTGAGGCGAAACGCACTTCATACCAGGAAGATACACCTATTGCTTTTAGCGAACAATTAAAAATTGTCTTCAAAAACCGACCTTTTTTGTTCGCGATCGGTATCTATCTTTTTTCCTGGCTAGCTGTCCAGGTAACAGCCAGTATCATCCCCTACTTTGCCATCAACTGCATGCGCTTGAAAGAATCGGATGTTCCTACGCTCTTGATTGCAGTACAAACTACTGCTTTGTTAATGCTATTTGTCTGGAGTGCTTTGAGTCGCAAAATCGGAAAAAAAGCTGTTTATTTTCTGGGGGTGAGCTTGTGGATGGTAGCACAAGCAGGACTGTTTTTCTTGCAGCCAGGTCAAATTGTTTTCATGTACGTATTGGCTGTGATGGCGGGTTTTGGAGTTTCTGTTGCTTATCTAGTTCCTTGGTCAATGATGCCAGATGTGATAGAGTTAGATGAACTCCAAACCGGACAACGCCGGGAAGGAATTTTTTATGGCTTTATGGTGATGCTGCAAAAGTTCGGTTTGGCCTTTGGACTGTTTTTGGTAGGAATAGCATTAGAAGCATCCGGTTTTCGAGAAGCTATACCGGGACAAACTACCTTACCAGTTCAACCCGATTCTGCGCTCTTTGCCATTCGCGTTGCTACCGGTCCTGTCTCGACAATTTTTTTAATTTGCGGTTTATTTTTGACATTTTTCTACCCCATCACTCGAGAAATGCATGCAGAAATATTGCTCCAACTCAAGGAACGCCAATACAATCGACAGCAAGAAACTGAAAAATAAACCATTTGCTGGCAAAAGCGATCGTATGTTCGAGCGGGTATTAACCCGCTATTTTGTCAATCCAAGGAAAAGAAAATTAACCTAATTGATGCAAATAAAAATCGACATCCACAGCTAAATTTTGCCCTAATTTCAACAATTGGCGCCATTTAGCAACATCCCCGTTGCCAGCAATTTTGTGTTGCAACTGCGGTAAAATCTGACTCTGCAGATAGCTGTAATAAAGTTCTTGAGAACGAGCAAGAGAAATACCGATATTTAACTGATAGGTTACCTCTATTAACCTTTCCAACCGTGGCAAATCAGCTTCCAAACAGCCGTTAACATCGTGTAATACTTGCCACAGTAACTGCAGAATTATTCGTTCTAAAATTTGCTTGCCTTGGGTAATATTTAACCGACAGTGCAAGTGTTTTGCTTCGTTGGCGATCGCTTCTAATTCCAGGATGTAATTCATGCTTGATTGCAGTTGGCCAAGTTCTTGTTCCAGCGCTCGCAATGTTGTCATGCACCGATAGCTCAAGGCGATTTCCGCTGCTACCTGCAATTCTTGGGGTGCTTCTAGTTTGTCTCGGTGAAAGGCCATCAACACGCCGTAATTGTCCCGATACGCTTGCGTATAAAGCTGATCTAAGCGTGACAGTGTTTCCTGACTGAGCAGTTGCATCAAGCGATAGCGTTCTTCAACCAACAGATCGTCTAAGTTAAATGCTCGATCCCCAAACAACTCTATCATGGTAGCAATAGTGCGGGCAGCGCTAGCTTGTTGCAAAGACGCTAGCAGTTTTTCTTTGAGCAGGCTGTAAGCACGCCTTCCTTCAAAAGGTTGAATGCAACAATGAAAATCCCATCCTCCCAAATGCAGCACTGCAAATACCAAGTGCTCCTTTTCCCAGGTAATTTCCGACACTAATTGCAACTGACCTATTGCCATTGTTAGCGAGCCCAGGCGCTGCAGTTGGTAATCTAACTCGCAGACATTGTAACAATAAATACGCTTTTCCCGGGAATGGGAAAGTCTGGCTGCACCGTTGTTGGTAGAAGAGACGCCTTCGCACCTTTGAGCTTTGTGGTGGTTAAACAGGGAAGCGATCGCGTAATGGGCAGCAATTTGCTTAAAACTAACTTGGGAAGTCAGTACGAGTTGGCGATACACTTCACCACCGTGCTTGAACAGCTCGACATTACTAGGCGCCAGACACAGACGCTTGAGAAAACCTTTTTCTAGTTGCACTCCCGCTACCTCTGCTGCTAATTCCAGCGCCCGTGCAGCATAACGCAAAATTTGCGTTCCTTCTGGACGTGATATTTCTTCAAAAAACCAGCCGCAGCTTGTAAACATCAGCAAACCATGACGCTGCATTTCTAACAAGCGCAAAGCGTCTATCCGTTCCGAATCGGACAATTTGTGGGTTTGGTGGCGACAAAGAAAACGGTGCACGTTGGGAAAACTGCGATCGCGAATCACTTGTATGTATTCATCCCGAGCTTTCCAGGGATCGCAAAAAAACAGCTGGCCGTGTTCTTCATACACTTCTACGAGCCGATCCCGCAGCCAATTGAGGGCGTTTCGTAACGGACGGCGCCATAGTTGATGCCATTGACCGCCACCACCACAACCGCAATTATCTTGCCATCTGTCAACGCCATGAGCGCAACTCCATGCAGTCACTGGCTTTAATTCCACCTCCCAAGTAGGAGGATTTAAGCTCAAATAGTGGGCAAAGTTTGTCACTTTCCAACCTTGACGGGGAAATTCTTCTGTAAAAGCATAAGCAAGAGTTTTTTCCGTTCCTTTTTTGTGGTGTCCGAAGGTTTCCCCATCTGTGGCAACAGCAATTAATTGCGTAGGGCGACGATCCCCGCGCACTGCTGCACCGATTCGTCCCACAAAATGCTGGGAATTGTACAGAACGTCGCTAAAGCCCATATCCCGCGAAATCGGACCGTCATAGAAAAAGATATCAATGTAGGGTACAGATTCGGAATCGCCGTCTGAGGTCAAGATATCACTCTTTTTCGTATCTTCACCATCATTCCTGGGAGACAAACTCAGCGGTGAAGATGCGGTATTGAGTGTTGGTTTGAGATAGCAACGATAAGGACGTGTTGGATCGATTTGACCACCACCAACTTCGTGCCATTCTGGATGGGGATTTTCCTTGGTAGGTAGGAGACGGCAACGCTGGGCTTGGGAAGGTGCCAGGATGATAAAGCGAATGCCTTCTTTAATTAAAGCTTCTATGGTTGGATAGTCAACTGCAGTTTCTGCCAACCACATTCCTTCGGGATCGCGTCCAAAGCGAGAGCAAAAGTCTGCTTTTCCCCAGCGAATCTGCGTGTACTTATCACGCTCGTTAGCAAGAGGCATGATGATGTGGTTATATACTTGCGCGATCGCGTTGCCATGACCGTTCAAGCGTTCGCAACTTTTGCGATCGGCTTCCAAAATTCGCTGATAAACCTCCACATCGTGACGTTCTATCCACGACATCAAAGTCGGACCGATATTAAAGCTCAAATACTCATAATTATTCACGATCCCCACCACTTCACCTCGATCGTTTAACACCCTGGCAAAAGCATTCGGACGATAACATTCGTAGTGAATCCGCTCGTTCCAGTCGTGAAATGGTGATGCATCGGCTTGGCGCTCAATCGCATCCAAATAGGGATTTTCCCGTGGTGGCTGGTAAAAATGTCCGTGCACGGTTACGTAAATACCCGTAGCCTGCTTGTGGCTGGCGGACGCAGACGTCATGGTCTGTTGTTGCGATGTCAAATTTGCACCAGCACCAGCTGGTAATTCAGCAGCAGAAGTCATGTAGTACGATCCAAAATAAAAAATACTCGCGGTTATGCCGAGAATGAAAAATCCATCTACCTGTTGGCATCTTACAAATCTTAGCCCGAACAAAAACTAGCTGATAAAAATGTAAAATGAGAAAAACCTATCTGACTAGAGCAGCTAATCTGCATTGGTAGCCAGTTTTCTCCAGACATTAGCAATTTTTTAGTCATTGAAAAAGCTTATATAAGTGAGTTCTCATTGCCAGTATTAACCAACTTTATTGTCTTTTGATATCTTAGACCGATTTTTTGGTATAAAATTTACGCCCAAATCAAAATTTTTGTCATAAATAACTACTAACTATCCATAAAAAGCAATTCAACTTTACAAAACTCCCTTGCAATCAAAAACTTGCGCCACACCAAAGCAAAACGGTACACTTCTTGCCAAGGTTAGCTACCCTTTAAGGACAGAGATGTTTATTCCTGAAATTACTCAAAAGCTCTTAGCAGCAAAAAAAGACAAGGAACTTACTTTCGCCGATTTAGAAAAAATCCTGGGACGCGATGAAGTATGGATAGCAGCTGTAATTTACCGTCAAGCAAGCGCTTCTCCCGAGGAAGCAAAGTTACTAGTTGAGGCGCTGGGATTGGATGCAAGTTACGCTCAACAATTGACTGAATACCCTGTAAAAGGACTAGGACCAGTTGTTCCCACCGATCCCCTCATTTATAGATTTTATGAAATTATGCAAGTATACGGAATGCCCCTGAAAGCAGTAATTCACGAAAAATTTGGCGACGGGATCATGAGCGCGATTGACTTTACCTTAGATGTGGAAAAAGAAGAAGACCCAAAAGGCGATCGCGTCAAGGTCATTATGTCTGGAAAATTTTTACCGTATAAAAAATGGTAAGATTGCAAGTTGACTTTTGGATTGGTGGAGTGCGATCGCACAACCACTCCCCATCACCCCTTTTGCATACAATTTTTCCAAAAGCTATTGCACTTTTGCGGTTTATTGCACCGTTCCACCTAAATGAATAAGACTTTTCATCATGTCCATCATCAAGACTGCATTACTCGCTGGAATTGGAGAATGTACAACCACCTGGGAAACATACACAATATATTCTTCGCCATGGATACAGTGAAGCTAACAAGCAAGAATTGATTGTCAGCGATATTAAAAATGGCATGGCTAACTATGATCTGTCAGCAAAAGGTATTCAAGAAATTCGAGACCGCTTCTACCAATTCCTAGCAACTACCCCTACTAAAGATGAATTTATCATTTGTAGTTCACCATTTTTAAGAACGGTTCAAACGTCATCGCTGATTGCAGAAATCATCCTAGCTAAGGAAATACATTAAGATAGTCGTCTGCGAGAACGTTTTTTTGGTGAGTGGGAACTCACACCATACATTAATTACCAAAAAGTTTGGCTAGAAGACTACCAGAATCCTTGTCATAAAAAATGGGGTATTGAAAGCACCTATGAATGTTAGAACGGGTAACATCAGCAGTTAGAGAAATCGACAACCTATACAAAGATAAGCAAATTATTTTTGTCACCCACGGTGATGTTGCTCAAATTCTCGTATCTGGATACTTAAATCAAAATCCTCAGAACCACAGACAACTTAGTTCCATCAAAACTGGGGAATTGAAAATATTACACCAACCGATTGGCAAGAAAAAAGCGATCCTTAAATATTGTATTGACATGAAGATATTTGAGTACGAGTAGATTTTGATAAATAGTAAAAGTTTGTAGTGAGAGCTTTAGCCCTTGAAATAATCCTTATCATCCAAATTTGGAGGGTTTTCCGCTTGAGTCGCTACTTTAAACTTGCACCGATGTCCCCTTTGTTCAGAGGACTGACGATCGCACTGTGGACATTGCCATTTTTATTTGGCATATCTGCACTGGTATGGCGCCAGCAGTTGGCAGGTATCATATTTATATTCCTCATAACTCTTTATGGAGCTGTATGGCTATGGTATCGCCCGTCTTGGTTTGTAGTTTCCAGTAACTGTGTGGAGATTGTGTTTCCAGCCTGGCGGCGCCGGATCCCCGTGCAAGATATATGCGCTATCCGCATTATCAACAAAGACGCTTTTCAAAGGGAGTTTGGCTGGGCTATACGTATTGGTGTGGGAGGACTTTGGGGTAGCTTTGGGTGGCTTTGGACGTATCGTCGAGGTTTTTTAGAATTCTATATTTCCCAACACGACAACTTTGTACTGATCGACCGTTTCACTCACAAAAGCATCACGATCACCCCTGAAAATCCTGAACAGTTTGCAGAAGCTGTTGAGGAAGCGATCGCTTCTAGAGGGAGCGATCGCGCAGAAAGCTCTTGAGTGCGATCGTATGTCTTTTTGTATCCTTACAGAAAACATACCATCACTTCTTGTATAATTATATGTTGGAATTATTGTTGGAGATAGTATTAGAGCTCTATTTGCAGTGCTAGGGCTAGCGTAGTGTCAGCTTATCGGCGAGTGCTGTAAAATCTGCTTGTCTATTTTTCTGAGATATTGACACTTCCCCGCTACACTGCTGGCGCTGTTAACAGGGGAGTGTTAAATGTTCGTTCCTCATCCACGACTACAGTCTCTAAAAAATCCTCGACCCAGTTGTGAAAATTCTGCACTGACTGCCAAGTTTTGTACGATAATCTTCTGCTGTTGACAATCTTGAATTAACAAAGCTGGGGAATTATGGCGCGTCTAGCACTGCTGAGTGTATATAATAAAACAGCAATAACTGACCTGGCCCGAAGGTTGGTAGAAGAATTTGACTTTGAAATCATAAGCAGTGGAGGTACTGCCCAAATCCTTGCAGCAGCGGGATTACCAGTAATTAAAGTAGCGGACTATACAGGTTTTCCGGAAATCTTAGGCGGACGAGTCAAAACACTGCATCCTCGCATTCACGGTGGTATTTTAGCGCGACGGGATTTACCGCAAGATATAAAAGATTTGGAAAATAACCAAATTCGTCCAATTGATTTAGTGGTGGTGAATCTATACCCTTTTGAACAGACTGTTGCTAAAGAGGGCGTAAATTTAACTGAGGCAATTGAACAAATTGATATTGGCGGTCCTGCCATGCTCAGAGCAGCATCGAAAAATTTTGCTCATGTAACAGTGTTGTGCGATCCCGTTCAATATGAGGAATATTTAGAGGAATTGCGCCAAAATGGGGGCGAAACTTCCTTTGCGTTTCGACAAAAGTGTGCATGGCAAGGATTTTTGCATACTTCTAGTTACGACCGAGCGATCGCGTCTTATTTGAGCAAGCAATTTACTTTAGAATCTGCACTACCGCCACAGTACATTCTTTGCGGACAACAGCTGCAATCTCTGCGTTATGGTGAGAACCCCCATCAAAGTGCAGCTTGGTATCAAAGTGGAACAACTGCAAGCGGGTGGTCAGCTGCTACCAAACTCCAAGGCAAAGAACTCAGCTACAATAACTTAGTCGATTTAGAAGCAGCTCGTCTAATTGTGGCAGAATTTTCTGATACTCCCGCAGCTACAATTATCAAACACACTAATCCCTGCGGTACAGCGTTGGGAAACACGATTCTAGAAGCTTACCAAAAAGCGTTGAATGCCGATCCCGTTTCTGCTTTCGGTGGTATTGTTGCACTCAATCGTTCCATCGATGCAGCAACTGCAACTGAGTTAACCAAAACATTTTTAGAATGCGTAGTTGCTCCAGGATGTGAAGAGGATGCCAAAGAAATTCTAGCGGCTAAGTCAAAAGTGCGGGTATTAATCTTGCCAGATTTGAGTAGCGGTTCTAAAGAAACCGTAAAGGTAATAGCAGGCGGTTTTCTCGTTCAAGCTTCAGACGACATCGTTACCGATACTAGTAAATGGAAAGTTGTTACCGAACGTCAACCCACACCCGTGGAATTAGAAGAATTGATATTTGCGTGGAAAGTTTGTAAGCATGTCAAATCAAATGCCATTGTTGTCAGTAGCGATCGCACCACCCTGGGTATTGGTGCGGGACAAATGAATCGTGTTGGTTCGGTGAAAATTGCTCTCGAACAAGCTCAAGAAAAAGCCAAAGGTGCTTTCCTTGCTAGTGATGGATTTTTCCCCTTTGATGATTCAGTGAGAACCGCTGCTGCTGCTGGAATTACTGCTATTGTCCAACCTGGTGGAAGCTTGCGAGATCGAGACTCGATTCAAGCTGCAAACGAACTGGGTTTAACTATGGTCTTCACGGGTGTACGTCACTTTTTGCATTAATCTATCTCAAGTCAGATGTTACACCTGCTAAACTGGCACTAGCGTTTTTATTGCATCAAAATAATAAATGCTATTTTTAAGTAGGGTGTGAGGAGTAACTTAGAAATAAAAAGCGCTGGAAGTGGAAACAGGGTAACACTTTCAAGCGCTTTTTTAACTTGGAAATTGTCATTCATAAATATTGACCAAATCTTCATAATTAAATACTTGTCATCAGTTGCAAGCAGTGATAATCTTTAGGTGTGTGTGAGGAGCAAGTGTAAATCAAGAAGCGCTGAGGGTGGAAACACGGCAACACTCCTAAGCGCTTTTTGCTTTCTAAGCGAAACAGCAGACCACCACAAAACTGGCTGCTGCTGTCAAATAGTTTAGGCAACATTTATCCTAAATTAAAAAATTCCCATTAAAAAGATAAAGGTAAGACCGCACAAAGTAAGCAGAGAGAAAATAATAATGTTGCCCACACTGTGGTCTTCAGTAGTTGTATGCTGAGTATGTTCAGTCATTCTCAATTCACCCGACCTTTTATTATTGAGGTTATGCTGCAATTATAAATACTTGCATCCGACCGGAATGTTGTATCATAGAAAACTTGACCTAAATTCACTTATTTTTAACCTTGTCGCCACAATCGTATAAGATAAATGAATTTTTATTGCAACATGTTCGCATTTGTTTGAAAAAAATCTGACATATTGGTAAAAATTAAATCTTCTTGCCATTGCTCCACCATCAAACTCGGACTTTGGGAGCACAGCCGTAAATAGATTTAAATTTCTGCTGCTGACGTATTTATATCTTTTGACAGATGCAATCTTTCTCAAGAAAACAACTACCCTCTTGATAAGAAGAAATTTAAAAATCACAAAATTCTAACTAGAGAAAATGTAAGACTAGCGTCATGATATATCCAGGCGATCGCTCCCTGGCAAATATGTTAGATAAACTCATGTGAAAATACTCACAAAAGTCAGGAAAAACTAAAATTAATTTGCCATTCAGGACGATTAAAGTGTCCAATTAAATAATGGAAAAACACGCAAAAAATTCTTTAGTTTCCAAAAAGTAAAAACCAGATATGTCAGACCAGAAAAATATTTGCCCCCAACACATTATTAACTGTATATTTTGACCTCGGGAGCACCTGAAATGATCCAGAAGCAAACGAATGGGCTAGAAAGCATATTTGCTGGTGGTGGACAGATGGGTATTCTCATGCGTTGCTTTGACTGGGAAAGCACCCCCCTTGGTCCCGGACAAAAATGGCCACAAAGCCTGCATACAGCCGTTAGCATTTTACTTAACTTCCACTATCCTGCAGCTATTTATTGGAGTTGCAAATTTATATGTTTATACAATGATGCCTATATCCCTTTTGTGGGAGACAAGCATCCCCAGACCCTGGGACAAACAATCACTCGCACACAGCCGCAATTATGGTCTCAGATCGGACCGGTGCTGCAAAAAGTCATGGAGACAAAACAAGGTGTTTGGTGCGAAAACATCCCACTATCGGTTGTTAATTCCAGTAGCGATCGCTTTTCAATAGATGCAGACTTTTCCTGCGCTCCCATTATGGATGAAAACGGTCAAGTGGGAGGTATTTTTGTTTGCTGCAGCCAAAAAATCCGAACTGTAAAAAACTGTCCTCCTCGCGGCGCGATCGCCCGACGTCGCTTGAAAACCATCCAAAAATTGGCTGCAAAGGGTACTCAAGCCAAAACCCTCAGCGATACCTGTCGTTTGCTCATGGAAAGCTTAGCTAGTAATTTTGTGGATATACCCTTTGCTTTGCTGTATTTAATAGAACAAAATCAAAAAGCACGTTTAGTGGAAAAAACAAGCTGTCAATTAGAACCAACCGCGGATATAGAAGTAATAGATGTAACAAAAGAAGATAAGATTTGGTATTTTGACAAAGTTTTGCAAACAGGACAACCCCTGACAAAAGATTACCTACCCGAGTGTTTGTATACCCACCCTTTACTCCCAGAAGAAAGTCGCTACGCAAACATAACCAAAGCAAAAAAAGTAGAAAAAGCTGTGGTGTTACCCATAACACAGCCAGCTGTTCGCCAACCTCAGGGATTTTTAGTCGTAGGAGCGAGTAGAAAACAAGCTGCAGACAAAGCAACCCAAGCATTTTTAACATCCGTAGCCGCGGAAATCAGCAACGCGATCGCCAACGCCCATCTTTGGGAAAAAGCAGCACAACTTCGCCAACCAGCCACGGCATGCCAGCCGCAGTTGCAAGTATTAGGGGCAACGATAGGTGACAAAATTGACTCAATCCTCAATAGCATTACAGATGCATTTGTGGCATTGGACAAAGACTGGCAAATCGTATATATCAACCAAAAAGCTGCTGCCAAAAACGGACAAACACCCGAGGAAATTATTGGCAAAAATCACTGGCAGCACTGGCATTGGCTAGCTGGAACGCAGGTAGAACAAGAATACCGCCGTGCTGTTGCCGAACAAGTACCAGTCCATTTTGAAACTCCTTGCCAACCTTTCAATACTTGGCTAGAAATTCGCGCTTATCCATGCAAAGGCGGGCTGAATGTTTTTTTGTGCGACATTACGGAACGCAAGCAAATGGAAAAACTCTTAAAAGAAAGCGAACAGCGGTGGCGCTTGGCTGTGGAAGAAACTGGCTTGGGAGTTTGGGATTTTGATATTGCCTCTGGGGAAATTATATGCTCCCACGGCAGCCAAAACATGCTCGGGTTAACTGCTGCTGCCGATGTCAAGATAACTTATGAAACTTTCCTCAATGCCGTGCATCCAAACGATCGCGATCGCATCGCTCAAGCACTACAGCAGGCGATCGCCCACAGTACATCTTCAACAAACACTCAGGAAAATAACTATAACGTAGAGTTTCGAACTATTTGGGCAGACGGGACAGTTCATTGGCTGGCATCCAAAGGGCGTGTCTACTGCGATGAATATGGCAAACCGACGCGCATGACAGGGGTGACTTTAGATATTACTGCTCCCAAGCAAGCAGAACAGGCCCTGCGCCAAAGTAAAGCTCATTTAGCAATGGCTGAAAAAGTCGCCCAAGTCGGAAGTTGGGAATTCGATCTCAAAAGCCAAAAAATTACTTGGTCGGAAACTACATTTCACCACTGGGGACTCGATCCCGCTCAAGGCGAACCAAGCTATGACGAATTGCTAAAAAGAGTTTATCCAGAGGATCGAGAAATTTTGCAACAAGCAGTAGAGCGAGCGATCGCCCAAGGAATTCCCTATGCTTTTGATATGCGAATAGTGCGCCCGGATGGTTCCATTCGCTATCTTGATTTTCGCGGCGAACCCGTGTTTGACGAGCACGGACAAGTAGTAGTGAAATTAATTGGAATATCATTTGATGTTACCGAACGCAAACAAACAGAAGAAGCATTACGCCTTTGGGAAGCCCGATTTCGACTAGCTGTGGAAAATCTCCCCGAAGCGTTCATGCTTTATGATGCTCAACGTCGTTTTCAATTTGTCAACGCTAAAGTACTGCAACTTAGCAGCAAAACTCTAGAAGAATTTATCGGGCGTCGAGATGAAGATGTTTTTCCTGCGGAAGTTACTAGTGCTTATTTACCCTTGCTGCTAAAAGCTGTCGAAACCGGTAAATTGCAAACAGGAGAATGCACCATACCCTTGTTTAAATGTCAAAAATCTGAGGCGATCGTTTTTAACGTCAAATATGTACCCCTACTCGACAAGCAAGGAAAGATTCAGCAAATTCTCGCCCTTACTCACGACATCACCAACAGCAAACGCGCAGAAGAAGCCCTTCGCCAACGAGAACAACAATTCCGAGCTTTGGTGGAAAATTCCCCCGATTTAATTTCCCGCTTCGATCGCAACTTCCGCCTTCAATATATCAATCCTCGGGTCGAGTTAGAGATGGGTATTCCTGTAAAGGAGTGGCTCGGAAAAACATTACTGGAACTCGGTTATCCGGAAGCGCTCGTCAACCCTTGGCATCAAGCCCTGCAAAAAGTTTTTGACACCAAACAGGAACTTGTTTATGATTCCGAGTTTCCCACCGCTACAGGAATAAAATATTGGTCATCTCGTCTTGTACCTGAATTGGCAGAAGATGGCTCCGTTGAAACCGTTTTGTCTGTATGTCGAGATATTACCAGTTGCAGACAAGCAGAATTAGAACTGCAGCAAGCAAAAGAAGCAGCACAAACAGCCAGCCGTATTAAGGATGAATTTTTGGCGATCCTCTCCCACGAACTCCGCTCTCCCCTTACTCCCATACTGGCCTGGGCACAAATTTTGCGGTTAAAGAAATTTGATGCTGCAACAACCGAATACGCCTTAGAAACAATCGAGCGCAACGCTAAACTACAAACTCAATTAATCGAAGATTTACTGGATGTATCTTGCATTATCCAGGGCAAAATGAGTTTGAACATAAAATCGGTGAATTTAGTTTTTGTTGTTCAAGCCGCCCTGGAAACAATTCGTTCCGCAGCACAAGCAAAAGCGATCGAAATTCAAACTTTTTTAGACTATACTCCCTACAAAATCAAAGGAGATCCCAGTCGCCTGCAACAGATAGTTTGGAATTTGCTCTCCAATGCAGTCAAGTTCACCCCGGAAGGAGGAAAAATCACCCTCAAGCTAGAATATTTTGACCGTTATGCCCAAATTCAAGTTAGCGATACAGGTAAAGGAATCAGTCCTGAGTTTCTCCCCTATGTTTTCAAACGCTTCTCTCAAGAAAGCAGATCTACAAACAGAAAATTTGGCGGTCTGGGATTGGGATTGTCGATTGTTCATTATTTGACAAAGCTACACGGCGGTTCGGTGAAAGCAGAAAGTCCGGGAGAAAATCTCGGAGCAACATTTAAAGTTTGCTTACCCCTGGTTTCCATAGAGTGGGAGGAAACTGACAAACAAGAACAACCCCAAACGCAGGTGACTTGAAACGGATTGCGAGTTTTGGTTGTAGATGACGAAGCAGACATCCGCGAACTAATAGCCACAATGCTGGAAAGTTTAGGAGCGATCGTTGTTACCGCCGCATCCGCCACTGCAGCAATTGCAGCTTTGCAAGAACAACTTCCAGATATTGTTATTGCTGATATTGGCATGCCAAATGTAGATGGATACGCGTTGATGCGTTACTATCGGGCCTTACCACCAGAACAAGGAGGAAAGTTACCAGCAATTGCTTTAACTGCTTATGCTCGAGAGCACGACCAACAGCAGGCGATCGCCGCTGGATTTGAGATGCACCTTTCCAAACCCGTGGAACCAGAAATATTAATTAAAGCAATTGCCAGTTTAGTTAAGCAACGTTAAATCTTCCCCTCAAAAACCACTTCCAGGGGTATCTGTGGCGAACTTTTGTCTACCACACTAATTATTAGAAATTAAGCTTTCCCTAACAATATAATGAAATTGAAAGCAATTTGGAAACTGAAAATGGATTCCCAAACATTTTCCTTTTCAGTTGCAGGATTATTTTTTAATAATTTTCCATGTCTAAATTAATTCAAGCAGTTATCAATAGCGAAGAGAAAAATGATTTGCGTTCTTTCTTGAGCGAGGTACGCCAACAAGAAAAAATCTACTTGCTACGGAATGAGATTCTTAATATATATAAAGAATATTGCTCGCATTATCAAAAATCAAAGGAATTTTTTACTTCATCGCACTTAGGAAAATTAGTTTACTACACCCAAGAAATTATTCAAGATGTCTCTAGCTTCTGTTTTGTTGTCCGTCCCCAAATTGCTAGCCAAGAAGTTTATCGACTCACAGCAGATCTGAATGTAGAAGCAATGACCGTGCAGGAACTTTTGGACTTGCGCGATCGCTTGGTAAATAAATTTCATCCCCAACAAGGCGGTCTGTTAGAATTGGATTTCGGTCCTTTTTACGACTACTCTCCCTTGATTCGCAATCCCAAACATATTGGTAAAGGAGTACAGTTTCTCAATCGCTATCTTTCTAGCAAATTCTCGCAAGCTCCCAAACAATGGCTGCAAAGCTTGTTTTTGTTTTTGAAGTTGCATCAATACAACGGTGTTCAGCTGTTAATAAACGATCGCATTCAATCTCCACAGCAACTTCTAGCGCAAATCAAACGCGCGATCGCCTTTGTTAGCGATCGTCCTAATGACGAACCCTACGAAGTCTTTCGCTTGCAATTACAAACCATGGGATTCGAACCAGGTTGGGGTAATACTGCTATCCGCATTCAAAAAACCCTAGAATTACTCGAGCAATTGCTCGACCCTAGTGCACGTCAAACGCGCCAATTAGCCCTTCACCAAACTTTGGAAGCGTTCATTTCTCGCCTTCCCATGATTTTTAGAATCGTCTTGGTCTCTCCCCACGGTTGGTTTGGACAAAAAGAAGTATTGGGACGTCCCGATACAGGCGGTCAAGTTGTATACCTGCTTGACCAAGCACAAAGTTTAGAAAAGCAAATGCAACAAGATACCAAACTAGCTGGTTTAGAAGCTTTAAATGTACAACCAAAGGTAATCCTTCTCACCCGCTTGATCCCCAATAGTGAGGGTACTCTTTGCAACCAACGTTTGGAAAAAATCTATGGTACAGAAAATGCTTGGATTTTGCGCGTACCATTTCGAGAGTTTAATCCAAACGTCACTCAAAATTGGATTTCGCGATTTGAGATTTGGCCGTATCTGGAAACCTACGCCATCGATACTGAAAAAGAATTACTCGCAGAATTTCATGGCAAACCTGACTTGATTGTAGGTAACTATTCTGATGGCAATTTAGTAGCATTTTTGTTATCTCGTCGCTTGGGTGTTAGCCAGTGCAGCATTGCTCATGCGTTCGAAAAAACTAAATATTTGTTTAGCAATCTCTACTGGCAGGATTTAGAAGATAAGTATCATTTTTCATTGCAATTTACTGCTGATTTATTAACAATGAATGCTGCAAATTTTATTATTAGCAGCACTTACCAAGAAATTGTAGGAACACCAGATAGCATCGGACAGTACGAATCCTACAAATGTTTTACGATGCCGCAATTGTATCATGTGGTAAACGGGATTGAACTATTTAGTCCTAAATTCAATGTCCTACCGCCAGGAGTTAACGAAAGCTACTTCTTTCCCTATACCCGTACCCAAGACCGAGTTGCAAGCGATCGCCAACGTCTGGAAGAAATCCTGTTTACCCTAGAAGATCCAACTTTGGTCTTTGGTAAACTCGACGATCCCCACAAACGCCCTCTTTTCTCCATGGCCCGTCTCGACCGGATCAAAAATCTCACCGGCTTGGCTGAATGTTTCGGTCAAAATCAACAATTGCAACAACAATGTAACTTGATTTTAGTAACAGGAAAATTGCACGCTGAAGAATCCAAGGACAACGAAGAACGCGAAGAAATTATCAAACTTTATCAAATTATTGAAAAGTACAATCTTCAAGGTAAAATTCGCTGGCTGGGTGTACATTTTTCCAAAACAGATTCAGGAGAAATATACCGCGTCATTGCCGAACGCCAAGGTATATTTGTACAACCGGCTTTATTTGAAGCGTTTGGTTTGACCATTTTAGAAGCAATGATTTCAGGATTACCTACTTTTGCTACCCAATTTGGTGGCCCTCTAGAAATTATTCAAGACCAAGTTAATGGCTTTTATATCGATCCCACCAATTTAGAAGAAACAGCCACTAAAATTCTAGATTTCCTCCACAGATGCCAGCAACAGCCAGAATATTGGCATGAAATTTCTCGCCAAGCTATTGACCGAGTTTACAGCACCTACACTTGGACAATTCATAGTCAAAAGCTGCTATCGCTAGCACGCATATACGGCTTTTGGAACTTTATTTCCAAACCAAACCGAGAGGATTTATTGCGTTACGTAGAAGCTTTGTTTTATTTAATTTATCAACCTAGAGCACAACAATTACTACAACAGCATCAGTATCGATAGTTAAATTTGTTGATTACTTTGTTAATTGGTACCAGGTTTTTTGACCAACTATTCCGTCTACAACTAAATTTCGTCTATTTTGGAAAGCTTTGACAGCTGTTTCTGTTAAAGCACCAAAAATACCATCAATTTCAATAGCGTAGCCGTGAGTTAATAATAACCATTGCAGTACTCTGACACTATTACCCGTGTTACCAAAACGCAAAGTTGGTAAACCGGGATTGTCAGAAATTGAAAGTCTTGTCAGTTGTTTTTTCTTTCTAAGCACACCTGCTTGCTTTCCCCAAGTAGGACTGTTATCTGCCAAGATAAATTCCGGTGGCGCAATCTCAGTCCAGGAAACTATTGGAGATAAATAAGTTGGTTTTAGCTTTTTTGTTTTATTTTTATGATTGTCTGGCTGAATTGACAACTTTGGCAGTATATACGGCAAATAAGGTTGTCCTGTTGTTAAGGCACCCGTCACCATCAGAACAATATTACTCATAAGATTTTATCTACTCAAATCTATATTTTCTTTGACACTAAAATAGTTGGCAGTCCGGAATGCTAACTATCTTAATGTATGTTTTTTTTGGTGGCATTACTTCGACAATCCACATGATATCAAGCTAAATTTGACAACGACTATTGCTAAGGCATTAACGAGTTTTTTGAGTTAATAGCCGCAACTAACTGCCAGTATTGCCAAAAATATATAGCTATCAAAGAAAAAATGCAGATTTGCCGAAAAACAATGTTTCGGCCATCCCTTTTAGTTTACGTTTGCAATTGTGCCATTAATAATATCTATATAAGAGAGTTGGATGAAAGGAGAAAGTCTCTGTCTTTAGAATTTATTCAGATTCCTGCCAAAACCGGACAAGCACCCGAGGGATTGATTGTCACTTTGCACGGTTGGGGTGCAAATGCACAAGATGTAGCATCTTTAGCACCTTTCTTAAATTTACCTAGTTACCAATTTCTGTTTCCTAACGCGCCCTTTCCTCATCCTTATTCGCCAGTTGGTAGAGCTTGGTACGACCTTAGCAGGGAAAATATGTACGAAGGATTAGCACAAAGTCGACAACTACTGCTCGATTGGTTGCAATCCTTAGAAAATAGCACTGGCGTACCTTTGTCGCGGACATTTATAAGTGGCTTTTCTCAAGGCGGCGCCATGACTTTTGATGTAGGCTTAAAATTGCCCGTTGCAGGTTTGATTGTAATGAGCGGATATTTACATCCTGGCGCAATAACGAACCTAGAAACTCGCAGCTTTAATCGAGCATCTTTACCTCCAGTTTTAATTATGCACGGTAGATATGACGAAGTTGTCCCCCTACAAGCAGCAGTGACAGCAAAAGAAACTTTAGAATCCCAGGGAGTAAGGGTGCAGTACCATGAATTTGATATGGGTCACGAAATTCGACCGCAAATGCTGAAATTGATCGAGAATTTTGTTGTCAATGTTTAGAAAACTGCCACAGTTTTTACTGTTTAGATAGCAATTTGGGTTACAAAATTTTTACAAAGTCTGGTAGAAATCGGGAAAATTTTTACGCAATTGATGTCCTCAAATTAGTAAGATATATTGGGTGAGTGCCTCGAGCGCAATGAACCCCATGCTGGATGCAAATGCTGCTAACGGGAGGGGCGAGCATGATGAAAACTCCAAGCATTTCCAAAACAGAAATTTCTACCATGACTCCACAAGATGTAGAAAAATTAGCGACGCGTCTGGAGCAAGACAACTACAGCAATGCTTTCGAAGGCTTAAAAGATTGGCACCTGTTGCGGGCGATCGCCTTCCAACGCCCAGAGTTAGTTGAACCCTATATCCACTTGTTAGATTTGGAACCTTACGATGAAGCGTAAAGGAAGTTAATGACCAGCACAAGGTAACACAAAGGGCGAAATATGAAGTAGGAGGTAGAAAAGATACCCCCATCAATTCGCTCTTTGGCCAATTTTTCTCTGCTGGTGCACAAAAAGCAGGCTATGGCTGCTGCAAGCAACAAAAATTATGTTTGGTCCACAACCAAGACGGGTATTAATTGGTATTGGTGGCGGAATTGCCGCTTACAAAGTTTGTGAAGTTGTTTCTACACTCTTTAAAAATGGTGTAGAAGTGCGAACTATCCTCACTAATTCTGCACAAAAATTTGTTACGCCTTTAACTTTTGCTACTCTATCTCGCCATCCTGCTTATACAGACGAAAATTTCTGGCAACCAATACATACCCGTCCGCTACACATAGAATTGGGTGAGTGGGCAGAAGTTTTTGCGATCGCGCCATTGACAGCTAATACACTTGCCAAGTTAGCCTCTGGTATGGCCGATAATTTACTCACCAATACGGTCTTGGCTTCCAAATGTCCGGTTCTGCTGGCGCCAGCAATGAACACCGATATGTGGGAACAGCAACTGGTACAGCGCAATTGGCAGCAGTTAGCTACCGATCGCCGATTTCATAGTCTGCCAACAGCATTGGGATTGTTGGCCTGCGATCGCGTTGGTGTTGGCAGGATGGCAGAACCTCCAGAAATTTTGGCATATATTCAATCTTTATTACACACCGCAGGCAAGCGAGATTTAGCACATAAGCGAGTGTTAATCAGTGCAGGAGGAACGCGAGAACATTTCGACCCGGTCAGGTTTATTGGCAATCCCTCCACGGGAAAAATGGGGTTAGCTTTAGCACAGGCAGCACTACACCGCGGAGCCAAGGTAACTTTAGTACACGGTCCGGCAAGCTGGAATATACCCTTGGGAATAGAAGCAATTTCTGTTGTCAGTGCCGAAGAAATGCGAGCAGCTATGCTGCGGTATTTACTGAGTAATGATGTAATTATAATGTCAGCTGCTGTGGCAGATGTCAAGCCGCGGGAGTATGCTCGCGAAAAATTGCCAAAGCGATCGCTTCCGGACTGTTTGCCTCTAGAACCTGTAGCAGATATCGTTGCCGAACTGTGCAAGCGCAAGCAACCCCATCAGCAACTCATCGGTTTTGCCGCCCAGACGGGTGATATAGTTACCCCAGCGTTAGAAAAGTTACACAAAAAGAATTTAGACGCCATTGTGGCCAACCCCGTAGATCTACCAGATAGTGGTTTTGGCAGTGACAACAATCAAGCAGTATTTTTGGATCGGCAAGGCCGTCAAGTCAAGATTTCACCTTGTAGTAAATTGCAGTTAGCTCACCATTTGTTTGATTTTATCAGCGGTTAGTTTCTTTTTTGCCTTATCCCCATCCTAAATCGCCACTATGTCACCTATTGCCATGCAACAAGGTTAGATCGTTTGGTCAAGCTTTCCTCAACTAGCTGAAAAATATAATTGACTGCTTACGAATATGCATATACAGTTATTAATAACCATAGTTAATAAAAGTAGGTTGGTACTCCCGGGGCGGACAACCTGGAGTACCAACTATTCCAGTCTGTTTCCATCGATGCACGTCATTTACTCAACTCGTGATGTGGCTGCCGTTTCGGTTGCTTGAGGCGTGCTAGGCAATTCCAGGCAGTATCCTGCACCGTATACCGTTTTGATATAACGGGGATGACGGGGATCGGGTTCTAGTTTTGTTCGCAAATGCCGAATATGGACTCGAATCGTCTCAATATCGTCATCGGGATCGTAACCCCAAACTTCCCTGAGAATTTCACTGGGAGAAACAGTTTGGCCGTGTCGTTGCAGCAAGCAATGAAGCAGCTCGAATTCCAAGTGAGTTAGCTTGACTGTTTGACCAAACCATATAGCCTCAAATCGTTCGGGAACCAGAGTCAGCGGTCCGTAGTTGAGAATTTCACTGTGCTTTGCTGCTTGAGGAATGCGATCGGTACGCCGCAACAGCGCTCGTACCCGCGCCAGCATTTCCTCAACTTCAAAGGGCTTGGTCAGGTAGTCATCGGCGCCTGCATTAAAGCCCTCTACTTTATCCTGAGTTTGACTCAGAGCAGTTAACATCAACACGGGAATTTCCGCGGTACGCTCATCGCGTCGCAAGCGTTGACAAACGGTAAACCCGTCTACTCTGGGCAACATCAGATCCAGCATGATTAAATCTGGCTGCAGTTGCAAAGCCAATGCTTGACCTTTGATGCCATCTTCAGCCTGGCTAACGTCGTAACCAGCCATTTCTAAGTTGACGGCGACTAGTTCTGAAATCGCTGGGTCATCGTCTATAACTAGAATCCTCGGCATTCCTAAAAAAAATTATTACTACTTATTAAGGATAAATAAGAACCTTTGGTGAATACAAAGATTGCTCGATTGATTCTAAAAATTATTTTAAATCTAACATAAAACTTAAAATTAAAGTATTGTAAGACCAAGTCTAAAATAAACTAAATTTTAGATGTGGTGTGTTATCGACCATACAATTCCCCACGTTCACACAGAGATTTAGCTTTTTAGACAGGCAAAAACAGAAAGCCACAGTCTCCTTTGGTAAAGACAACAGCGCCATACGTAGGTTAACTGCGTTGGCGTCTGGAATTAATAAATTTCAGGCTTCTAGCTGTAGAGCCCAAGCTGAGAAATTTTGAACTAGAAGCGGGGATAAGCTGAAGCTGGACAAGTTTTGAGAACTGACTACTAACCTTTTATTATCCCTGAACAGGGACATGCATTTTCAACTTTTTCACCAACTCTTGAGTTAACTGAGAGAAAGCCTTGGAACCAGCTGATTGAGGAGTATTTAAAATAGCAGGCATAAAGCTATCAACCGCTTTAGCAACATTGACATCCACGGGAATTTGCGTTTGGCAAATTTTCTCCTGGCCAAAATCTTGATGAACGCGTTGCATCACTTGTTTGTAATATCTGCCAGTTAACAAATTGGCATTAGACATTGTAAAGACAATACCCAGCATTTGTATATTAATCTTTGCCTCTTGTTCGTGGCTATCTTTTAATTGAGCAATACGTCTTTCCAATAACTGAATACCCACTACAGATAACGGTTCTGGTTTAGCAGGAAGTATGTAGAAATTACTGGTTGCCAAAGCACTACGAGT
This sequence comes from cyanobacterium PCC 7702, assembly GCA_000332255.1. Taxonomy (GTDB): domain Bacteria; phylum Cyanobacteriota; class Cyanobacteriia; order Cyanobacteriales; family Nostocaceae; genus Chlorogloeopsis. The sequence goes on from KB235926.1 coordinate 3,638,885, forward strand.
AAGAAGATTGTAGCCGGGAGCGCAATCTAAAATAATAAAGTCATATTCCTGGCGTATTGGTTCTATAATTTTAGCCAGTAATACTCTCTCAAAGCGGTTCCAAATTGTTTCGAATTTCTTTTCACCGAGAGTAACTGCTTGTTGGTGCAGCATTTCTGAAACCACAAATTCATCATACAAATCAATATCTCCTGGTAACAAATCCAATCCTTGGAGATTACAAACCTGGGATTGAATGATTTCTGTAATTGTATGTTTTGGTTGTGGTTCGGGATTAATAATTTGATCTATTAAATACCTAAATGTCTTTCGTTGCTTGCGGCGTCTCGCAAAGTCCACAGGCGACATCAGGCTGAGTGTTGCACTAATTTGGGTATCCAAGTCAAGAACCAGCACCCGTTTGCCATGTTCTTTTGCCAAACAAGTGGCGACATTGACGCTTAGGGTTGTTTTACCCACACCACCCTTCATATTTGCAGTTGCAATTACATATCCCATTGCTTAATTCCTCTGATGACGCATTCCCATCTAGGTAGCTTAGACGTCTGGTTAGCCTGTAAAAATTTTCGATAAATTTAAGAATTCTAACACTCAGAAATTGAGTGTCGTTGATAGAGTGTACCAGCCCATGTTCGGGAATATACCGTTTACTCGAATTGATAGCTGTGGGTAGTTTACCCTTCGTCTAGGTTTCTGGCAACTGGATGTTTGTTGCTAATAAACTTTGCAAACGCTGCATCTGAGCACCCACCTTGTAAAGTAAATCGCCTTTGCCTAAAAGGTAAGCAGCTTCTATTTGTTTACCCCCTAAAACAATAATAGAATCTGCTTCACTGGCAGTACGCAAAGCTACTCTTCCAGGTAAATTTGTTCTGATCGCAGGAGTTACTATTTTAGCTTCTGGACGTTGGGTGGCGATAATCAGGTGAATTCCAGCTGCTCTGGCCATTGCACCCAGTCGTTTAATGCTTTGTTCTAATGCTGTACGAGATTCTTTCTCTACCATGAAGTCGGCGTATTCATCAAAAATACAGACAATGCGAGGTAATGGTTGGCTGGAACTTTGATTGTAAGTACTTAAGTCACTGCACCCCAATTTTTCAAATTGCTCGTAGCGCAAATCCATTTCTGCAATCAGTTCATTCATCAGCGCGATCGCCTGTTCGCTTTCTTTAGCAACTGGCGAACGCAACCACTGCATTTGCTCAAACTCCGCAAACGTGACTCGCTTGGGATCGACAAGGGCAATTTGTAGGTGCTTTGGCAAGTGACGAACGATCAGACTCAAAAGAAGCGATCGCAAAAATTCACTTTTTCCACTGCCGGTCGTACCTCCCACTAAAAAGTGACAAGTATTCGGATCGGATAAATCAGCTTCTACCAACCTTCCTTCTAAATCTACTCCTATAGCAATTTTGACAGGTGCATTGATTGGTAATGCCTGTGGCTTGATATAATCTTCAAACCTCGCAACTTGCCTGGGCAAACGAGGTAAATCTATACTGACATAACCAGCCTGAGGTGCAATTAAGGGTGGATGATCTAACCCCATCTGCACCTGCAAATCCGCAGATAATTTCAAAAGTGAATTAATCTTAACTCCAAGGTGAGGCTTGAGTTTGACTCGGATAAAACTAGGAGCGATCGCTGCTCCGTGATAATCTGCATCAATACCAAAAGATTTCAGAATATTTACTAATTCTTCACCTTTAGCATCTGCGTTAGCCGACTCTTGGCTACTATGATTATTTGTAGAGGAACCGTTGTGAAGGCCATTGTCTGATAAGAAATTAAAAAACACCTGACACTTTTGCTGTTGAGGACACATGCTGCACAAGTAAGGCTGAGTTGTAGGTGGTGGTGGATTGGGATGTGGTGGTTCCCATCTCAGCCATTCCTGCATTTGTTGTAATTTGTAGGGAATTAGCTGATGTACCGTATTTTCTAACTCTTCCCAGGTGTACCTGTATTCTTTAAACTCTGGTAAAACACAGTAAACTGCTGAATCAACAGGCACTTTTTTCTTGTGCCATAACATATAACTATATAGTGCAACCTGGGCTAACTGGGCTGATGGATCTACAGGTTGATAGGTTTTAAATTCAACTACACAAAGACGTTTTAATTCCAAGTTACAAACTAAGCAATCGAATTCACCTATCACTCGCTGTTGAGTTCCATCTGGCAAATCAAAATCGTGCTCTAGCTTCCGTTCTTCAGAAATAAAAGTACTACTAAAAAGATTTTCCCATCCACAATAATTTCTATTTATTACCAGCAATTTGGCAAAATGATTTATTAATCCTACTAAGCCCTGCCAAACTCTCAATAATCGTTGTGCTTTATTTCCCTCTTTACCCACAGCTTTTTTTAAATAAGGAAAAAATCTTAGTTCATAAAAAAGCTGTCGCATATTAGCGGCTATTTCCTCTAAATTTAATTGTGATGAGTTATGTTTAAATAATTCTTTAAATCTTATATCGGTAGTAGCTAAATTTATCAATTCCTCAGCGAAATCATGGAATAATCTACCGATTCCTAGCTGATTCTCCTGTGGTATGAATAAACTGTTTCCACCAAAGCGCTGATGTAAATAAAATAAACGAGGACACTCAAAAGCAACTCTAACTTTAGTAGCAGATAAAGATGAATTATCCTGACTCATATCATCAGTACCATGTCGAAAAATTTCTAATAGACGTTTATGTACCGCTGCTAAATACACAACATCCATTGCAGCGTAGTCTAGCTGCTTTTGGCTTAAGGGACGTCTTTTCCAATCACTTTTTTGCTCTTGCGTATCTACATTAGAAAAACCACACAGTTCTACAGCTAAAGTTTTCAGTTTTAAGTTAGATAATTGTAAAGGAGGTTGACAAATATTTTTTGCTAACTGCAAAGTACAAGTAACATTTTGCGCAGAACTGCCCCCCAAATATTTCAAATCAAAGCTTTTATTGTGAAATACCTTTTCAATGTCAGGATTAATCATGATTTTGTCAATAAAGTATGCAACCAAATCAGGCTGATTTAGTACATCAAGAATATAAATCCTTTCTTTGGTATCATCTGTTGGCTCTGCTAATACCTGAATTAATGATAATTTTGGATATCCAGTTTGCCAGTCTGCAATTTCTGTATCTAACCACAATGTTTTTGCCAGGGCAAATTTGGCAATTTTTATCCTCATTTCGTGAGGATCATTCAAGTATTCCATGATTAAATAATTAGTATTAAATAGTTATTTATTTGGAAGTATTAAACAAATTAATCGTTCTTCAGTTTTAGCTTTTGAATTCATAATCTCTAACTTTTTCTCTTGACATAATTCCTGAATCAAACGTTCAATTTCTGCTTCCTTAACATTCGGGAATTTCTGTTGACAATGAGAATTTAAATTGGATAATCCCATACATAATTGGACTTTCATGAAATTTAATAGAAATTCTTTTACTTCTCGCAACCTATCTATAGGTTCTTTTTTAGGAATAATATCTAAATCCTGCAATAAACTACATTCATTTAAAATACCCAAATTAAAGATTAAAGATTTTAGTTCTGGTAAATGAATAGTTTTACCTACTTCGCCTAGGACTAATTCTTCAGCCAGTGCAGAATTGACTAAGCTATTATATGTTGCTAAATAATGAACAGAAGCCAGACTTGGTCTGATGTGAATATGATTGATCCCCGTAAAAATTTGTTTGTAAAGTTTATGTCCCTGAAGTTTAGGTGTTCCCGTACTATTAATTCTAATTAGATATAGATGCTGACAAAGATTTTGCTGGATTACTTTCTGACAAGCATTCATAATATTGTAAAAACTTGTCATATTTGCATCTTCTGTCCAGACTACACCTATTCTTTCTTGGTTGCGGGGGTGTTGATAACTCAAGGAATAATTGGCATATTTACCACTAATTAGTCTAGGTTTTATGGATTCGATCTTCAAGGCTTCCAAAGCCCGTTGTAACATCTGTATTAACTCAGATGCTGGTAGAAGAGATATTTTACTGATTCTGCTTTCTATTTTTTTATACTCTTCCTGCCAGAGTAGTTTAAATGCAGCTTGAATTTTTTCTTCTATTGATGTCGGTGGACGTACTATTAACGACTCTTTATATTGTTGATACTTTTCTCTTCCCAATATCAGCACATCCCTAGGTACAGCTTTACCACCAGGGTAACTCTCCTCTAATAATTGTCTGGTCAGGGGGTAAATAGGTGAATCTGGCTTGGGAGTCGCTTTTGCGTGTAATGGTCGTAGTCTGTGAACCCAGAGAGATTCTGCTTGCTCTAAATTAATACGTTTGAGCGTGACTATTCTTTCTATACGAGCTCTGTCTGATTGGAAAACACGTTTAATAGCTTGTCTCCAAGGATCTGTAGTTATACTGATGATGATTAAAAAGTTTTTGAGATTGTCGTTATGAATAGTAGTATTAATATTAAAAATAGGTTGAGGATTTGACTCAAAATTAGGTAGGGTTTCAACTTGATCAAAACATAAAACAATTGGTTTAGTTGCAGTGGAAATTTTGCCAAAGTTTGCTAAAATATTTTTGGCTGCATCCTCACTATCAATAAAATTTTTCACTCCTAAAGCTTGCATTGATTCTTCACTTATTTGATCCCCTTTTAACCATTCATAAGCCTGAGAATAAAGATTTGGCTGAGTGAGAGCGTAAAGTATTCTGAAAAAAATGTCAGGGTTGTAAATTCCTTCCTGTTCGTAGCTCTTTTTAAGATGATTAATAAACTTTTGGCGATCGCTCACTAATAGTTGCCATATACTCTTATTTTGCTTAGTAAAGGCAGATAAGTTCTTTAACCAAAGCATCAGTTGAGATTCCTGCTGATCATCTGGTACTTTGATTAAGCTATCAACGGTATAGCGCAAAACGTGTCGCCACATATAGTCATTATCAGGCCAAGGGCCTATGTAAGCAAAAAAAGCTTTAGAATTAAATTCGCGCTTCAATCTACCTAGAAAATAACTTTTTCCACCGCCTTGATCTCCTACAAGTAATACACTACGACTACGGTGATCCATCGCCACCAAGTTTAATGTTTTTTCAATTTCAGTAATTTCATTTTTATGAATAGATTCTACTAAAAAACTTCTATCTTCAGTACCAGTCCAGAAATTACCTACCTTGGTATTTACTAAATCAAATGGGTTAATTTCATGTTTGATAACTTTCTCAATTTCTTGCATAATTACAATTTGGTAAAAGAGGAAAATAACTGAGAATTTGGGAGAAGATATTGCTAATTCACGATAATAAAAAATAGTGAACCACCAATATTTTGTTTAATCCCAGCATCAACTTGTTCTGGAGTATATGGAGTTGGATCTAATAACGTACTAAACTCAATTTTGTCGTTTCTTTGCAAGCGATACAGCGCCTGATCTAATTCATCCCGCGATAGTGGAGGTTGTAACTTTTGTCGCAGATGAAAAATTGGTAAGTAATTATCAGTTCCCAATTCTCGATCTAATTTTTTGATTGTTTCCAAGATCTGTTCATCACTAATAGTGATTTTCGTCTTTGTTGTTGATTCTGAGTGGGTATGTTCCGAAATAGGTACCTGCTCAGACTTATCGTTTCGCAAAGTTTTCCGTAAAAAGCGTATGTAGTTGTTCAACAGATCCAGACTGATGACAGGTTGAACACCTTTGTTGGGATTGTATTCATCCCGCAAATATTTAATTCCGCGTTCTGTAAGCCAAACTTCAGCCTTTATTTTTTTACGTTTTGTTTCAACTTGAATGAATCCTTTTTCGCCAAGAGTTTTCAGAATCGCTTCTTTCTCAGATGTACTTAGAGATGGGGTTTTGATTTGACTAGGAGTGATTTTGCCAGAAGCCTTACTTATAGCTTCTAGCAGTTTCAATTCTTTTTCTTGAATGGGTATTTGAGCAAGATCGAGCTTCAACAGCGCTTTCCCAGGAGGTAAAATTTTGGCTGCAGCGATTTCACGGGAGTAATCTATCAGTTCGCGATCGCTCAAATCTTGACAAAGCTTATCCTTACTTTTGAAAGATTTAAAAATACTAGCACCAAAGCTTGACCGATAATTTTCGCATCCCAACAACTTGAGTAAGAACTTTAACTCATCCGTATTCATTTGAGTAATATTACTTACATTGAGTGACAAGGAACTTTAATTAGCAAAATTTAATACGGTATCTGGGATTATAAACTATATTCGGTCAGATTTGGCCATAAATTTACCAATACATAATTACGTAGACTCAATCACTGATACCAGCAGTCTCCGCTTGGGTAAATGTAAATTATTGTTACAAAATATACTTTTGAATCCTCACCAATTGGAACACCTTAACTCTTATACCTGTTGGTAGTAACGACAACCCTAACCCAGTCCAAGCTTTGATGGGAGAAAAAGACTGTCCTTTTAATATCAAATTCCTTCCTTTGTGCGTCTCTCCCTTTTCCAGTAAGCGCAACCCCAACAGCAGCTGGGTTTGTGCCAAACGCTTTCGCCTAACCTTTTCTAACTTTTTAGATTCAAAACTGTAACTATTCAAATACTGCAATTTATCAGTTAAATAAGGAATAGCTCGATTAATTCCTTGTTGTTCTGCATGTACGCGATATTCCATTAATAATTCTGGTAAATAATAACCTTTTTTTCCTGCCAAAGCTAGCCGCACAAATAAATCATTATCTTCACAATTTTGCCAATTAGGGCGCAGAAATCCCACTTCTTCAAGACTGCGGCGACGAAATAAAGTTGCACCGATTTGCAAGCTTTGTTTAATAAATACAACTTCTAGAAGGTTATCAATAATACCTTCTGGTAAACTAGATCTACCCCAACGACGAGAATTTTCTTGAGTTTTTCTTTCATCACGGACATTATGGATATCTATAATCCAGTGGTCGGTACTCACAAAATCGATGCTTGCATCTCGATCTAAAACAGCAGCAGTACAACTTAGAAAATCTGGAGTCAAGCGATCGTCATCATCAAATTTAATAAAATATTCACCTGTTGCAGCTTCAAAACCAGACCGCATATTATTGCTTTTACCAATATTTTGCGAGTGACGAATGTATCGAATGCGCTTATCTTGATGTTGATATTGTGATACTAATATTGGCGTTTCGTCTAGTGAACCATCATCGCAAATAATGATTTCAAAATCTTGATAGGACTGTTGCAATACGCTTTTAATAGCTGCAGTTAGCAGTTTTACTCTATTGCAAGTAGGGATGCAAACACTGATTTTAGGCATTTAAATAAGGGTTGTGAATAAGCTGTCAGTGACATATACTCTAGCAACGGGTCATTCAATATACATTGCTATGCTTCATTGTGTATTATTCCCCAGTCATTAGGTATATGAACATTTTGATGCTATCTTCTACTTTTCCCTATCCACCCACCCGCGGTGGGACTCAAGTGCGAACGTTTAATTTCCTGAAATATCTTAGCCAAAGTCATGCAATCACCCTTGTAACTCAACAGGAAGCTAATGTTACAGACACAGACATAGATGAACTGCGAAATTGGGTAGATAATTTAGTTATTTTTGAGCGTCCTCTGCAGTCGGAAACCAAAAGTGGAATACTGACAAAAATCCAGCGTTTCAAATCATTTTTACAAGATGGAGTTCCACCAAGCGTCTTAAACCGCTACTCGAGCAAAATGCAAGAGTGGATCGATAGCTTTGTACAAGCAGGAAAATGCGATGTTATTACCTGCGAGCACAGCGTGAATGAAATTTATGTCAAACCCCATTTCCAAAAACAAGTGCGAACTTTAGTCAACGTCCACAGTTCCATCTATGGAACTTGTCGCAACCAGTTAGAAGCAGGGATTTCCGAAAATTTTTTCAGAGACAAAGTTAGTTTACCGCTTCTGCGACGCTACGAACAAAAGTATTGCTCAAAATTTTCAGCAATTGTAGTCACCACACAAGAAGAAAAAATTCAACTGCAACAATTCAACCCCAATAAGGAAATTACAGTTATTCCCAATGGTGTGGATTTAGAATCTTTTCCCTACCGCAGTAGCGATCCGGGAGGACACCGCTTAATTTTTATCGGTGCGCTCGACAATTTGGCAAATATTGATGCTGTCTGCTTTTTCTGCAATGAAGTCTTGCCAAAAATTCAAAGACGCTATCCAGATACAACTTTCGATATTGTTGGTTCTCGTCCCGTACCGCAAGTTTTGGCGCTGCAAGAAAAACCGGGAGTTACCGTGACTGCAGATGTTCCCTCAATAGTAGAATATTTGCACAAAGCAACCGTCTGCGTCGTGCCAATGCGAACTGGATTCGGTATTAAAAATAAAACTTTAGAAGCAATGGCCGCAGGTGTACCGGTAGTAGCGAGCGATCGCGGTTTAGAAGGACTAACCGCAGAACAAGCTAACGTATCACTCACTGCCTTGCGAGCAAATCACCCCGCCGAATATATTAATGCTATTAGTTACTTATTTACTCACAAAAAACTACGAGAAGAATTATCTCGTAATGCCAGACAATTGGTAGAAACTGAATTTACTTGGGATATTGCTGGAAAACGTTACGAGCAAGTATGTCTGGGAAAGCAAAATTAGCGGCAATAAAATCACTCATTGTTTTATTTTTAATTTAATTATTGCCGCAAAGCCGCTGGAAAAATTCTACTAAATATAGGAAGGCGTTGCTGACGAACTCTAGTAGTTTGTTCACTTTTTTTAGCTACTATTTGAGTTGATACATCAGATTGATTATTCTGGTAGTTACTTACATTTTCTAAGGAAATTGACAAATTTTTATCCCAATACCATTCCCAGTCCCAGTATGCATTTCTAGAATGGTTAGCATTTTCTAAATCGATTTCTTGGAAAGTGTCAGCAAAAGCAGGCATAGCAAATGTTGCAGAAGAAACTATGAAAAAAAGTGACAGTAAATAGGGTTTATATTGATGCATAAAAACATTTTTTAATCAATATTGTTTGGGAAGGAAATCCGAGGAATGCATGCCAGGGAAAATGTATGTGCTTGACACTTAAATAAAGCAGCAAGTATGCAATTACTACTGATTTGAATCTTCGATTTGGTTACTAAAAGTTTTCATGAGGTAGACAGGCATAAATAAAAATATATTTATGCCTAGTTAATTCCTTGGTCTATCTTTGAGTCTTCAGCCGAAAAAGGTATGTAGATGATTCACTATTCAAAATTTATATCCTTACCAATGTGTTGACAATAGAAATATTTCGGAAATATCTAAATGATGAAGGAATTGGCTAAAAAAGCTTATATTGCCATCAATTGATTTTGGTTTGCAAACTAGCTATGAAATATTTATGAAGATTGCTAAAAGTAATATGGGAATCTGACTTAAAAACTAAAACTAGTTCGCAAAATACCTATGGTAATTGGGTCATTATTGGAAGAGCGATCGCTTTCCCAAAGATGAATTATTCCTGGCGTGATATTGATGTTGTCACTGACTCGAAAACGATAGAAAACTTCTAGGTGATTCGTCCTTCCCGGTTGACTACCTGGACGCCCCAAACCCGTATCGATAAAATCAGGAATGTTGTTTCCTACGGGAAGGTTACTACTTACGATTTTTGGAGGTTGTCCAAAATATATTCCGCCTAAATTACCTTTGCCAAACAAATCAGGAAAATTGAGATAGACCATGTAATTTGTTGTTTCTACAGTTCCTGATTTACCAGGAATGTAAGAATTTGTATAGCCAAACCACCACCCAAAGTCATCCGGCCTGAAATTTGCCAATTTACAGAACTACCGATAGCATTTGTTTGTAGCGGTTCTGATTTTCCTGTGGCAGGATTTTTTACAGTTAAGCAATCGTCACCAGCAAAACTGAGCAAGCATCCATCCGAGGAATAGTTATTAACGTAATATAAACTAACGTCAAAAACGTCGGTGGGTGTCAGTAGTAATTGCACACCCATAGTTGTGTGACCGTCAAACAAACCGTTGCGTTTTCTAGGATTTCCAGGAGTATTGCTCGAATAAATTGCCTGCAAGCTAGCGCGCTTAGCAAATTGCCAATCAAAAGCTATCCCACCCTTACCAAACCCAATATCTAAAACTGGATTTCTTTGTGCAAACCATGATAACGGTCCTGTGGCAGCGCTTTCAAATCGATTTGGACCTCGAAAAGCAGTAACCATGCTCACACCTTCTGTTCCTAGCATCACAGCTAAGTTGTCTGTAACTAACCAGTGATAGTTAAGATCGCCCACGATCAACTGATTGTTGGTAGGATATTCGTAGCTAAGGGCGATGTTATTGCTAAGCTTGGGTGCTGTGGAACCACTCGCAGCTAAAAGACTTGTGAACAGGTAACTGCGGGGACTTAATTGAGTAGTTAAAAACAGTAGGTTTAAGTTGATGACGTTAGTATTTGTACCTAAATCTTTAGTATCTTTTTTACCGTCTCGGGGGGCAATATCAGCACGATTTAGGGTACGTCCTTGAATACCAACTATAGAAAGACCGCTCAGTTTGGTGGTTGTCGAAAATTGATTAGTTTGAATTTGGGTAGTCTTAGCTTCTAGATTATCAACTTGATTTTGTAGAGTTTTTAATTCCGCAGTAAAGTCCGCTGGTAATTTTTGTAAAGTGATTAAATCTTCTTGGCTAGTGGAATTAATGCTAGCTATTTCCATCAGCTCCTTTATCCGGTTCAGACAAGCACTTAATGCAGCTGCGAATTCATAACGAGATAAAGCACGCTTGGCGCCATAAATTCCCTGGGGATAACCTGCAATGCAACCATACCGTTCTACCAAAGACTGCAATTCACCAAACGCCCAATCTGTCGGTTGTACATCCCTTAGTTGAGAAACAGATCTAACCTGCGCCATTTCATCCTCAAACAGACTAGGGTCATCTGTGGAAACAGGAATGGCGATCGCTGTTTTTGCCAGCACAGTAACTCCTGCTACTAATATCAATGTAATTACTGACCGCAATTTAATGTTCAATTTGCCACTATATGTATACTGAATAGCGATAAATCTAGCCTAACCTTCCATGTGTGGCAAAAACACTTTGTAAAAATTAATACTTAAATTTCCTTTCGCTCCTGATTTTAAAAGTATAAAAGAAAAAGATTACTGAGAAGCTTGCTTACTGATAACAGTATGGTCGATCGCCCAGTCCATCCAACATCAAAACCACACGGACAAAATCAGTCTGTTGCCAAAGGTCTGGTCCAGAAAGCACGAAAAATCCTTTGGAAAAAGCAAAAACGACGAGTTACCAGCGCACTTCCCCATCCAAAACTAAAGAAAAAGGCAACTCCTGCTCGCACAAAAGACCGCTTGTTATCAACCTTGGCGATCGCAATTTTGTTAAGCAGTGCGGGCTTAATTGTGGTTTTTACCTGGATTAGCATTGAGTTAATACTCGATCCCGATGCAGTCACTTGGTTGAATCAGCTTTTACCGGGATGGGTAAAATCTCTTAATTATCAACAACACTCTCAAAGCCTTAAGGAAATTAAAATCAACCTCGAAAAACAAGGTTTGACAGCAGGAGAATTTTTATCTCTAGAAAGCAAAAATACAGCGGAAACTTTTGTACTGCCAGTGCTCGGGCAGGGTAAAAATATAGTTGAACTGAGAGTTTATCAACGCTCGTCCAACCCAGAAGTAAAATCCCAGCCAGAAAAATACTACAACCTCACAGCACAGCTACCTGTAAGCGGACTAGAAGAATCCTTTGTACTCGCTCCTTTGCTGGATGCTGGTCTGGATCGTCAAACTGTCAACAAAATTCTCCCCGTAACCGCAGCAAGACGTTTTGAAACCCAAACGCCATCCCCAGGTTATTGGTTTTATTTGCAAGGTAAAATCGAAGCGGGAACAGAAGCGATCGCCTACGGTCACGTTTTTCACTACAACCCCGAACGCACCCACCTACAACTGATGTTATCTTGGACAAGTCCTTCCGGACGACCACCGCAATGGCGACAAGTAATCAACGCAGGCGCCCAAGAGCTGGTTGTGGACCAAACTGTGGGTTTTGAACCGCGATTGCGTATCTATGAAGTTAAACCAGTCAAGTTTGTTCTCCACCCCATCCAATTAGAAGAAGTTTCCCTAGAACCATCACTTTTGAAGGATTCTGCTTACCAAAACGCTCTGCTTTTTGCTCGTAGCGGTCTGTGGACACCAGCATTGCAATCGTTACAATCTCTTGTCCAACAGCATCAAGGCAAAATACCCCAGACAGTCAAAACACAAATCGATTATATTCGCCTTCATTCCCAATTAACTAAAGCCCAAGCAGATAAAATATGGGCCAGTCCCAGTCAACAAGTGTTAGCAGACTTAATCGACGGTCGCTGGCAAAAAGCTTTGCAAATTTTTGCAGCTTCAGTGCCAAACGTTCAAGAAATAAATTCTTTACTGCGGATGGACTCCCAACGGCTGTGGACTCGTGTAGAAGCAGCATTGCAAGTTAATCCCCACCAACCGCAGGTACAAGCCTGGGCAGCTTTAATTTTAGCAGCTCGTTACGGACAAGAACGCGCTAATTCTTTCCTGCAGCAACAAAGTAAAATGTCTCCCCAGTCCTTAGCGTATATTCAAAGTTTACTGGCACAACAATCGAGAGTAACTTCTGCTGGCCCTAGTCGCATTGTGGGTTCAGTAAAGGCGATCGCCAGCGTTAATCCTGCTCAATGGTCGCTGTTCAATTCCAAAACCCTCCCCAATACCCAAGCTTGGTATCAAATAGAAGTAACCGCTTTCCATGACGGTCAGCGCTGGGTATTTCCTCCCTTTGCAAACTTCCACGACTCGCCTGTCTCGTTTACAAAGTCTTTTTGGGAAAGCTTGGGATTGAGCTTTGATCCTACTATTGATATCGTGGTTTGGCTTGCAAACGGACAACAGCAAGTTATCGCAGCCACAGTTAAAGCTGTACAGTTCCAAAAGGGAATACTGCGACTTTTAGCTGCTAGCGATGAGAACATTCCTCAAGTTACCGATCCTGATACCCAACCACCTCCTCTTGCACTGACAGCTGCAGCTTTGGAGTGGGTGCAACCAAACCCCATTTCCCTGCAACAGCTGTATCAACAAAATCAATTGCTAGTCAAGACAATACTTCCCACAGTGTGGAGAACTTTGCAAGCTTCGGGACAGCTACCACCCGCAAAGATTCCCAATTTGTCACAAATGTTACAAAAACTAGGTTCCTGGCCCGTGCAACAAATAGATTTAACAGGTAACGGTGAGCCAGAAACAGTGTTAACTATCTCTGCAGAAGCAATACAATCTTTATATCCCAGTCAAGATCCTCCCCAGCTACCTTCTCGTCCCAGGACGCTTATCTTTTCCGACAGCGGTCGGTTAATATATACAGATTTTGGTCCGAACTCTCGACAATTCTTGACGGCGATCGCCAAACTTGCAACAGTAAATTCTTTGGCATTACTGGTAGAAGACGGCAATTTCTACAAGCTCAAGCGCTGGTCAGAGCAAAATCAGCGCTTTGAGTAGCAAACTTCTCTTGTTATTGTGCTTGCTTGAGCTATTGTTGTTTTGCGTCCGTCGCCAAGCGCTGCATCTTTAAGTTTTGTAGCTGTTGCAGTAGACAGTCCACTTCCGCTTGTAAATGCAGCAGTTTTACTTGCTGGTCCGCTTGATAAAAACACTTATCCAACTTTGTTGCTAAGATACTTTGGGATTCTAGATCGGAAACACCAGATGTAGACATCGCTTGACCAAATCTCAAACTCAACTCACACCATTAGAGATATTATAATAAAGCAATTTGAAGATTTATTAAATAATTGTATAGTTTTTCTGGGCAAGAGTATCATTACACCTTGCGGACTCCATGACCAATAAGGAGATAATTTTGTTCCCAACAGTAGTTTAAGAAAACCTAGTTCAGGACTTTTCATGGATATAGCTCAAAAGATAAACTGACAATCTACATTGATAATTAACAACTGGGAAAATTTTCCCAGCCAACTAACTAACGTTGATGCTTAGTTAATAAACCTTTTTATCTGCTTGCAAATCCCGTGACTTTGAGCCTGTCTGCTATTAAATCTCACCGCCAACCTTGGCCTGGACTGATAGAACAATATCGCCAATACTTGCCTGTTAGCGACAAAACACCCATTGTGACTCTGCTGGAGGGTAATACTCCCCTGATTCCAACTCCCGCGATCGCAGAACGCATTGGTAAAAAAGTCCGTGTATTTGTCAAATACGACGGTCTCAACCCCACCGGTAGCTTCAAAGACCGAGGAATGACAATGGCTATTTCCAAAGCCAAAGAAGCTGGCGCCAAAGCTGTGATCTGTGCAAGTACCGGTAACACATCAGCAGCCGCCGCTGCTTATGCCAGACGTGGCGGAATGCGTGCTTTTGTAATTATTCCCGACGGTTATGTAGCATTGGGTAAGCTAGCACAAGCTTTGCTGTATGGCGCCGAGGTGCTGGCAATCAAAGGAAACTTTGACCAAGCTCTAGAAATTGTACGCAAGATGGCTGAAACTTATCCGGTGACCTTGGTCAATTCAGTTAACCCTTTTCGACTAGAAGGACAAAAAACAGCAGCTTTTGAAATAGTTGATGTCCTCGGCAACGCTCCTGATTGGTTGTGCATTCCAGTGGGAAATGCTGGAAACATCACAGCATATTGGATGGGATTTTGTCAATACCATCAAGAACTAAAATGCGATCGCCTACCTCGGATGATGGGCTTTCAAGCTGCTGGTGCATCTCCTTTAGTAACAGGTAAACCACTAGCCCATCCAGAAACCATAGCCACCGCCATCAGAATCGGAAATCCCGCTAGCTGGGAAAAAGCTATGGCAGTTAAATCAGCAAGTATGGGAAATTTCTATGCCGTCACCGATGCAGAAATTTTAGAAGCCTACAAGCTGCTAGCATCCGAAGAAGGCATTTTTTGCGAACCAGCCAGCGCTGCAACAGTCGCAGGTTTATTGCAGCAAAAAGATGAAGTTCCTGCAGGTGCAACAATAGTTTGCGTTCTCACCGGTAACGGTTTAAAAGATCCAGACACGGCTATCAAACACGCCCAAAGTCAATTTCAACAAGGTATCGAACCAGAAATAAAAGCTGTAGCCGCAGCGATGGGATTTTAGAAATTAGCCTGCTGTGTGCTGGGCTTGTTGCCTACTGTTGACTGTGCTGCCGCGCTAAACTATCAATAGCATCACCTAAGGCAGTAGTAAGATTTCTGCGGGTTTGGGCATGATCGTCTTGCTCTGCTTTCAACGCTTGCTGCAAGCGATCGCGCTCTTTTAGCGTCGCAATTAGTTTCGCTTTTAGCTCTTCTACAGATGTGATTTGCGCTACTTGTTTTTCAATTGCCGCCAACGCCGCACCGTCCTGGAATTGTCTTTGTTCAATTCCTTGCAAGCGGTTAATTTCTGCTTTTAAAGATGCGATCGCCTGTTGGCTAAGCTGCGCATCCCTACGGCGCTGTTCTGCTTCCGTGTTATAAAGCAGACGCCATTTTTCCGCACTTTCCCAGGCAGCATCCCGTTCTTTTTGTAACTCTGTTACCTGCTGTTGCAGGACTTGAATTTCTGCCAACCATTCAGTTATTTCCTGAGTCATAGATGCGCTCGAAGCAAGGAAAATTATAGTAATAAATATAACTACTACAAATTTTTTCTTCCCATTTTTTAGTAAAAAAATAACTTTTCATCCCACCCTAGAAACTGGCAAGACAAGAGTAAAATGTTTAGAACTCGAAAACAAACACGCGATCGCCTCCATGTTTGATCCACACCCCCGCCTTTCCACAATGCAACCTGAACTGAGAACACCAACTCTAAAAAGGTTGCGCCAGCTGAGTCGACTACTAGATAAAGCTATTGTTATTCCTGGAACTAGCTTTGGTATCGGTCTAGATCCCATCGTGGGATTGATTCCCGTTGGCGGCGATTTTTTGGGTATTCTACTATCTGCCTACATTATTCTGGAAGCAGCGCGACTAGGAGCACCAAGTGCAACCATAGGCAGAATGGTTTTTAATATCATTATTGACGGCTTGCTAGGTGCTGTCCCCATAATAGGAGACTTTTTCGATTTTACTTGGACAGCCAATGAATACAATATCAAACTCTTAGAAGAATACCTCAGGTTTCCCAACCAAAGAAAAAGCGCAGATAAATGGTTCGTTTTTCTAGTTTTAATTGCATTGTTGCTTGTTGCCGTTGCCTTAGTAACCTTGTCTGTGCTAATAGTAAGACTGCTGTGGAAAACCTTAATCGGTAATTAAATTGAGTGATTGACAAAATAAGTCAACTACTCTTTCCCGCTAGCGCTCTTGCAGTGAGTTCGTTCCTAACCAAGCAGTTGAGAAAATAGGCTGATTGACCGCCGTAGTGAGTTTGAGAAAGTCCTCCCCCGAATATTCACCGCCACGTTTTCATCCCCATGGTAATCACAACCACACCTGTGACACCAAAATTCAACCTGAGACAGGCGATTCCCACGCTCAATATGCCAACAGTAGCAGCATTTTTGACTAGTGTAACGAGGGTCAACAAAATCAAGCTTCACGCCTTTGACTTCGGCTTTGCAACTAACAAATGCTTAGACTCTACCGCCAATATTCGTGAGGTCTTCACAAACCAACATGACACCGGACAGAATAAACTGAACTGTGCCATTTGCCAAGCCGTTTTCCCATCCATGTTTGCACGCAAGATTGAACGACTGAGACAGCACCGCAGGCGTTTCCATGTTGGATGGAAGTTGGATGCCAATCGTTGTTTGCAAAAGAAAATTGTACCTTCACACAGACGTGATATTGTCTGCAAATTACAAAGATTGTGTATCGATATCGACGCTCTTATTCCTTCCTACACCGCTTCGCTGTTGCTGGGGTCCTGAGGAGGTTCTCGATGAACGATTGGTGGCAAGCAACTTTTCCACAGGGACGGCAAACTCTGACAATTACTGATGCTAATGGTTATCCTGTACAAATTGCCTATGGAGAAGCAGGTACTGGCAAGCCTGTAATTTTATTACATGGCATGGGTAGCTGGAGCTATAATTGGCGCTACTCTATAGGACCACTATCTCAATTTTTTCGGGTCATTTGCTTTGACGCCAAAGGTTACGGCTTTTCTGAAAAACCTTTATCTCGTAGAGAAAAAAGCGGTCACCAAATAGTAGAGTTAGAACGAATTATTCGCATCTTAAGTGACGAACCTGTAGCAATAGTAGCAGAATCTTTAGGCGGATTAGTTGCTCTTGCTCTGGCTCAGGAACATCCGCAATTAGTAGCACAATTAGTAGTAATAAATGTACCTATCTTTGCCGAACGTTTACCTCATTGGGGAATGTCATTACTTGCTCAGATCCCGTTGGAAATAGTGCAAGCGATCGATACCCTGCGTTTGGCAAATTTATTTGCACCGTTAGTGAGAGAAGTTATGGCCATAGAACGGCGCAACGTGCTGTTCGATCCGTCTGTGTTGACTGCAGAAGACGTTTACTGGATAACTTATCCTTTCATTGAATTTCCCGGTACTCTCACCAAAATCACTGAAGAAATACAAATAGCAGCACGAGAAATCGACAATTTGCAAGCAAATAAACCAAATTTGCTCAGCCAAATTCAAAACAATCTTCATGCTATTAACTGTCCTGCGTTAGTAATGTGGGGTGAACAAGATAGTTGGTTTCCCGTTAGTCATGGCAAAAAATTACATCAATGCCTACCTAATTCTAGGTTGCAAATCCTTCCTCACTGCTGTCACGATGCTTCCACGGGTGCTTCTAAACAAGTAAATGCAGCTATTATTGAGTTTTTACGAAATTGAAAAAAGTCTGCTCCCCTATTCGAGCAGACTCCAAAAAAATTAGGGGTGTAGTTTTTTTATTCGTTCTTGTTAACTAGCGCAACATATCTGTTNCTCGCTTTACTAAAGCCTTTGCACTCAAATTATTCAGCGCCATCAATTCCCCTGCACTCGCTGTGGTTTCGCCACGCTTCCAAGCAAAAGTATCGCGCTTGCAAGTACTTCGCAACATAATCGGTTCCAACATCGCTGCTGCACCGCCTGTGACGCCAATTAGCACATCACCATCAAATAACTCGGCAAATTTTTCATCAGCGATAAAATCACCGTCGGGTTCGGTACAGGTTTCCCAAGCTGTATCCTCAGGGCGGTACAAACGTCGGGGATTGATGACAGAAACTATCTTTACCCCCACGCCTTCTGTTTTTAATAAATCAGCAGCTTCAAATACCGGTAACAATATCATATCGCCGATCGCGGCAAAAACAACTTTTTTCTCCCCAGGAAATTCTTGCAATACCACTGCACCATCGCGTAAACCCTGACGAGCCATATGCAAATCAGTGCGAATCGGTAGAGGTGACTTGCTAGCTGTAATTACGATTCCCTTGTTTTTTGTCCTTAGGGCCCACTCGTAACAAACTTGAATGCTGTTAGCGTCGGTGGGAAATAAGGGAAAAACATTACCGTTACGCATCATCGCAGCAAAATAAGCTTCGATTTCCGGACGTTGGTGTGTCCAACCATTGCGTCCCTGCTCTAACGCACCTGCTGTCAACAAGGTAATCGTTGAAGGAGTAGGACGGCGTAGCTCGGCCATTGCTTGCGTGACTGTTTGCCAAATTGGCAATCCGTTCACAGCAAATGATTCATAAGAACACCACAAACTCCTCGCTCCCATCAACGACAAACCTGCGGCCAAACCCGCACAAGCATCTTCATTTAAAGGTTCGTAAACTTGTCCGTTTGGTTGCTGGTTGTATAAGTCATCAACACTGGGGTGAATAATCTTTAATGCTTGGTTAATGTTGCCAATTCCCGATGCTTCATTTCCGTCCGCATTTGTCACCAGAAAATTTCTATCTACCCGTCCGACTTCGATCGCCAAACGTCCCATGGCTTTTGTGGAAACTTTCGGTTCACCCCCAATTTGGTATTCTTCTAACGGTAATTCCCCTAATTCTGGTAAAGGATACTCAAATTCTGTGACCACCGTTTTAGCAGCAGGACCACCACCTGCACGTTCAAAGTTTGTTCGTACTAACTGCCAAGCTGCGTAGGGTAAAGCACGTTCTTGCAAAGCACTGGCAATATGTGGTGCATCTAAGGTGTCTTGGGGATAGAGATTGTGAGATTTTGCTCCCCGGGCATGCACGCCTGCACCTTTTAATTGTTTGATAATAAATACGGTTAACTTACCGCTCAACGCCGATCGCGCCGCTTCATCCACACCCAATAAAACAGCTTTGGTAAAAGCCAGCCGTTGCCCAAAGGAAAAAGCGGTACTATCAACATAGTCCCCCACTTGGTTTCGATCGTCAAAATCCTTGGCATCGACTAATACAACTTCTTCAAAACCGTTACCGTGCCAGTATGCCATCATCTGCTCGTTAGTTTTGGCAGAAATCATACTGTGGTGCTCTTGACTGTAACCATTCCACACCAGCACTGGTAAGAAGTTGGTCACCCCAGGAAAGGCGGTATGAAAATGGGCCATGGAACTCATCACATACGGTTCCCCCAATCCTCCATCACCAACCGTGAAGGGAAAGAGCTTGTCTTTGTGCAACAGCGCCGCTGCCATGGCAAAGTGCTGCCCTTGTCCTAAAGGTCCTGCCGGTGCTAAAATTCCGGGAATATAGCCAGAGAGGTGTCCCAGCAAACCATGCTTTTCTCGGAAGCGATCGCGCAATTGCTGTACCGTGTATATGCCCATGTCCTCTAAAGAACGATCCAAGAACATGGCACTATAAAATCCTGGAGCATGGTGTCCCACTTCGGTAATGATATTTTTATAACCCAGCATGACCAGCGCTGCATAAGCTTCTGCCTGGCTGGCAAAACCACCAGGATGACCAGAAGCCTTACTCCCCGTAATTTGCAGTGTCAAGTAGCGTAAAGCATCGGCAGCCAGCAAAGTTTGGTACACTGCTTTTGCATCTTCCACGGAGGCGATGGCCGCTTCGCCAGGAGCGATCGCAGCCGTTACTCCATAAATTTCAAATTCTGGTAACGCCTCGCCAAAATACTGAATTCCTTCGCAAAAGTCAGGAAGGGTTGAATTTGCCTTCAAAGAAATTGCCGTCATGCTAAATACCTTACTAAGTAGGAGGAGACGCTGAAAAAGCTCGTCTCGGGGTCCCCGAAAATTTGCGCTATTCAGCAAATTTTTGGAGTTCCCCTCGTCTGAGTTAACGAAAATTTTACAACTTTCAGGTTGTAACGATTAATTGCTATTTCCCAGCCTAAAGATAATTAGCTTCAATAACAATTGCAATTAAATTAGCAATTTAAATTGATTACCATCAAGAAAACAACAGTTTGGTAATCGAACCCATGACGACACTACTACCTAATGGTCCTGCAACCCCAGCGATCGTGCAGACGCTACAGTGGATTATAAGTCCCATTTCCCTCATGGAAGCCTGTGCCAAGCAATATGGAGATATCTTTACCTTAAAGCTGGATGAACCAATTGTTTTTGTCAGCCATCCCCAAGCTTTACAGCAAATACTAACAAGAGATACTCAAGATTTGGAAGCTCCTGGCGAACCACTTTTTGAACCTTTACTGGGCACGCAATCTGTGATTACTTTAAGCGGTCAACCCCATTGGCGTCAACGCCAGCTGTTGATGCCTCCTTTTCACGGCGAAAGGATGCGTACCTACGGAGAAGTAATTGCCAAAGTCACACAAGAAATTATCAGCCAGTGGCAGCCCAACATACCTTTTTGCGTCCGAACTGCTATGCAAGCGATTACCCTGAGGGTAATTATGCAAGCTGTATTTGGATTGTATGATAGTCCCCGAGCTCAAAAAATAGAAGAAATTTTAAGTTTAATACTAGATGCCAACGGCAGCTCTGTTTTACGAGCATTCATGCTTTATTTTCCGATTCTGCAAAAGGATCTAGGACCTCTCAGTCCCTGGGGAACTTTTCTACGCCGGCGAGAACAAGTCAAAAAATTAATTTACGAAGAAATTCAACAACGCCAAAAGCAAAACGATCCCTCCCGCACAGATGTTCTCAGTTTGCTGTTGACCGCACGAGATGAAAACGACCAGCCAATGACACAGCAGCAATTACACGATGAATTAATAACCTTGTTAATAGCAGGTCACGAAACCACGGCCACTGCCTTGACTTGGGCATTGTACTGGATTCACAAACTACCAGCAGTACGAAAAAAATTACTGCAAGAAATCGGTCAATTAGGTAATAATTTAGACCACAATTCCATCGCCAAACTACCTTACCTAAATGCCGTCTGCTGTGAAACTCTGAGAATATATCCGGTAGGTATGGTGACTTTCCCCCGTATAGTAAAAACACCAATATCAATGTGCGGTTACCAACTACCAACAGGCACAACAGTTATGGGCTGTATTTACCTGACGCATCATCGTGAAGATTTATACCCGCAACCAAAACAGTTTCGACCAGAACGGTTTTTGGAAAAACAATTTTCGCCTTACGAATATTTGCCTTTTGGAGGAGGCGTAAAACGTTGTATAGGTATGGCATTTGCTCAGTTTGAGATGAAAGTCGTACTTGCGAACATCCTCTCTCGATGGGAATTGGCTTTAACAGATAATCGCGATGTCCAACCGAAACGTCGTGGTTTGGTCACAGGACCAAATCGCTCTATTCAAATGGTTGTTAAAAGTCAACGTCAAGTTGATTTTCTTTCTCTACATTCTGTGGGGGGGTGAACTACCCAAACCGGAATCGGAATCCAGGCTTGGGCTTCTATACTCAACAATAAAATTTGCTTGTCGCAAGTAGAAATCACCACTAACTGTAACAAAATTAAGAAATCTGAAATTTATTGCCCTTGTAGACCATACTTGACGATGAGCAGACAATTTCTGTTATCTGCACCGCGTTCGTAGACCACTTGATCCGCTAAGCGACGCAAAAGAAACCATCCATATCCTCCTACTTGCAGAGTACCTGGTTCTGGTTCGGCGATCGCATCGGGATTAAAAGGTTTTCCATAATCCCAGATCCTGATCTCTAGTCGGTCTATCCACAAACAAACGTCTATTTCAATCGTAGTGTCTGGAGGCAAGGAATGATGGGCATGTCTGACAGCGTTCGTAAAGCCTTCTGCTAATGCTAAATTGAGACGATAAAGTTGGCTTTCTGACCAGCCAAGCCGAGATAAATGTCGCAAGCAGAATTGTTCAAACCATTGTTGAACCTGGTTTAGCAGCTTCAGTTCGCTTTTCACTGTCAGATGGTCTTGCTGTACTATGGTAAGCATTGACCTTGACTTGAGTAGATAAAAAATATTATCGGGTACTTGCTGTAATTTACTGCGTTTAGACTTTGGAATGGCATTTTAGTCCAAAACTTCCAATTTTTAAATCTCACCCTGGTTATTAAAACAGACGCCTGTTGGTTTTTCTCAAAAGTACATTTGCACTTGCTGAGAAACTCACAGGCGTCAAACTCAAGCTATGATTATTGCCTTAAAACAATCCCAAAGTCAGGGATTTATCCAAGGGGAAAGTAGCTCCAATACCCAGCCAAATCGTAACTAGGGTACCAAATAAAAAGATGGTTGTAGCTACAGGGCGGCGGAAGGGATTTTGGAACTTATTAACGTTTTCAATGAAGGGAACCAAAATTAGCCCTAGGGGTACGGACGCCATTAACAAAACCCCCAAAAGCTTGTTGGGAACTGAACGCAAAATTTGGAAGACAGGATATAGGTACCACTCTGGCAAAATTTCTAAAGGTGTGGCAAACGGATCGGCTGGTTCTCCCACCATAGCCGGATCGAGTACGGAAAGAGCCACTATACAGGCAAAAGTTCCCATAATTACCACGGGAAAGACGTATAGCAAGTCATTCGGCCATGCAGGTTCACCATAGTAATTATGACCCATGCCCTTTGCCAGTTTGGCTCTTAACTTCGGATCGCTGAGGTCTGGTTTTTTAAGTGTTGCCATTTCTAAATGTGCTCTCCTGCTTTAGGTCTAGTAAAAGTCTCTATGAAAGCAAGCTGCTAGCTAGCTACCAGGCATTAGCTATTAGCTTCAGACAGACTTGTTTGATTTTTTGTCTTTTATGTGCTGATAATAATTGTTTTTACTTCAGTTTAAAACAAACAACTGGATCTTGAAACTAATAGCTTTTGCCTGTTGCTTTCAGCTTGTGATTACAACGGACCAGAAATACCTTGCTTGCGGATCATTAAAAAATGCAGCAGCATGAAAACCGCAATCAGCCAGGGAAGAACAAAGGTATGGGCGCTGTAGTAGCGAGTTAGAGTTGCTTGTCCTACGCTAGAACCGCCCCGCAGCAGATCAGAGATCAAAACACCAACTACAGGAATAGCTTCCGGTACGCCGCTAACGATTTTCACAGCCCAGTAACCAACTTGATCCCAAGGCAAAGAATAGCCGGTGACGCCAAAGGAAACCGTGATCACAGCCAAAATCACGCCGCTAATCCAGGTGAGTTCGCGGGGCTTTTTAAAGCCACCTGTAAGGTAAACCCGGAAAACGTGCAAAATCATCATCAGCACCATCATGCTGGCAGACCAGCGGTGGATGGAACGAATCAGCCAGCCGAAGCTTACCTCATTCATAATATACTGCACGGAGGCATAAGCTTCCGTTACAGTCGGCTTGTAGTAAAATGTCATGGCAAATCCAGTCGCAAACTGGATTAAAAAGCAAGTCAGAGTGATTCCACCCAAGCAATAGAAGATATTGACATGGGGAGGGACATACTTGCTGGTTACATCATCAGCTAGCGCTTGAATTTCTAAGCGCTCCTGGAACCAGTCGTAAACGTTGGCCATACAATCTCAATTTCCTAAAAAGCGATCGCACTTGATTTATCTCCCGGTTGCAATCCACATTAGGTTTTGGGATCTTACTCAACCTAGGAGTTCAGAGTGAAAATAGTTTAAAAAAACTTAACACTCTGTCAATAATGATAAATGATGGCGTTGTTTTTGCACCCGCAGACAAAATGCCGGACACAATGAAGATTTTAGCGCTTGGAAAGTGGGTATTGCTGAAATCAATGGTTTAACCTACTTGATTTCCAAAGGAACCACTTCTATAAAAAAAGTAACATAATCGAAAGATAGATTTCATAAATCAAGATAAAGCTTTGAGATAGGTAATTAAGGGTTGAAAGTGAAGTTAGAAATGGGGTTCATGTATAAACGGCTTTTTCGGGTGAGCTTGTCAGCGATCGCGGCCTTTTGGATAGCATTTAGCAGCTTTTGTCTACCAGCAATGGCTTTGACTGAAGAACAAAAGCTAGTAGCAGAAGTGTGGCGAATTGTAAACCGCAATTACTTGGATGACACGTTTAACCACCAAAATTGGGCAGCGGTGCGACAAAAGATTCTCTCCACCGCTTTTACAGACCAAAAAGCTGCATACGCAGCGATTGAAGAAATGCTCAAAAGCCTCAATGACCCTTTTACACGCTTTTTAGACCCGGAGCAATACCGCAGCTTGCAAGTTAATACTTCCGGAGAGCTAACAGGAGTAGGGCTGCAAATTGCTTTAAATCCAGAAACAGGCAAACTAGAAGTAGTCGCTCCTATTGCTGGTTCACCAGCGGAAAAAGCAGGAATCAAACCACGCGATCGCATTCTCAAAATTGAAGGTATTTCCACAGAAAAATTAACTCTAGACGAAGCAGCAAGCAAAATGCGCGGTCCCATCGGTACCCTAGTAACGCTTTTGATCGAACGAGATGGAGAGGGAGAAAAAGAATTTAAAGTAGTACGCGATCGCATCAGTCTCAATCCCGTCATCGCTTCTTTGCGCACTACTCCCGAAGGTATACCCATTGGCTACCTTCGCCTCACTCAATTTAATGCCAATGCTCCCATGGAGCTGGCCCACGCCATTAACAATCTAGAAAAAAAAGGTGCCGCCGCCTATATTCTAGATTTGCGAAACAACCCCGGCGGACTTTTACAGGCAGGAATTGAAGTTGCTAGGCTGTGGCTAAACTCTGGTACCATAGTCTATACCGTTAACCGCCAAGGCATTCAGGGTAGTTTTGAATCCTTTGGCCCGGCTTTAACCGATGATCCGCTAGTGGTTTTGGTCAATCAAGGAACTGCTAGTGCCAGTGAAATTCTCGCTGGCGCACTGCAAGACAACGGTCGCGCCCGGCTAATAGGAGAAACCACCTTTGGTAAAGGTTTAATTCAATCCTTATTTGAGCTATCTGACGGTTCGGGACTGGCGGTGACCATTGCCAAATACGAAACTCCAAAACATAAAGATATCAATAAATTAGGGATAAAACCAGATTTAATAGTTACTTCTGAACCGATGACTCGCGAGAAAATCGGTACGGAACTAGACCCCCAATACCAAGCTGCGGTAGAACTTTTAGCGAAAAACTCGGTTCTAGCAGCAGGAGAGACTTAAATTACTGCCAACACTAACACTGAAGCTTTGCTGGTCTCATAAAAATTCTTAAAAGCAAACACATAGTTTGTAGGGAGTATTTAAGTACTCCCTACAAACTACGAACATTTATAGCAGTTGTTTGTGCAAGAACTCACTCTCACAAGGAAAACGCAATCTACCCTGTTTGTAGGTGGAAATTTCCCCGGCACCGGGCCCGTTAGCTTTAGTAACAGTTCCGCAATCAGACATAAGCACCCTACAGCATCAAATTCTTCTGTCGTGTAACTGTGTGTCCGATTATTTCCGTTCAAAGAACGGTCTGTAACTGTAGTAAGGCTGTTAAATCTAGATTTGCCAAGCGCTGGTAAGCATTATCGATCGCGCCTTTTTGGCGCAAAAAACCAGTATTGGCGCCAGGACAAATATACTGCAGCGTCTGTGGTGAAAACCTTTCTATTAAGGTTTTTACGCTTTTGATTTGCCTTGGCCAGTGAAAAGTTTTAGCTGTTCTCAACGGTACTGGTTCGCCTTGCTGGTTGGGGACTAAATGGCGTCCGGAAAAAAGCACACCTCCAAGTTTTTGGTAATAAAGGCAACTAGAGCCAGGAGAATGGCCAGGAGTCCAAATTACTTGTAAAAGGGAATTCAAGGTCAGTTCCCGAGTAAAAGTTGTGGGAGCAAGCTCTGGTAAAAGATAAGCTTCTTGTTCTTGAATTACAATTTCACAGTTAAAAATTTTATGCCATTGTTCCGCCTTACCAATGCCGCTTCTGTGGGTAGTAACTAACCAGCGTATACCTCCACAAGCTCGTACAAACTCCTGATTTGTTTGGTCAACTGCCGGACAATCAATCAGGATATTACTTTCTTTTCCTACAATAAAATAAGCGGTTCCTCCTAAAGTGTCCCGATTTGGTGGAAATGCAAAAATACCATCCAAGATTTCTCGTGGTGGCTTAAGTATCTGAGTTGATTTTAAAGGCGAGGAACTACACATGAGAACAATGCTAATTGGGGATTTACGCTTACTCCAGTTTCAGTATAAAACTTCTTTTCCCGGGAAACGCTATTTGGCTTGCGGTAGCAGTCACGATACTGTTGATTGCAAGCAAGGCTAAATTTGTAACTATATGAAAATAAAATGGCTGTCTGGTTTCTGATTTTACTGGGAATAATTACCTACTTTATGGTGCAGCGCAGTGTCGGCAACATCACCCGAACGCCGGTCTGGCTTTTATGGCTGGTGTTGATGATGCCAACATTTTTGTGGATGGGATGGACACTGATGCACGGTACCAAACAACCCCTACCGCCCTCGCTAGTGATTTGGCCTTTGATTATCTGTCCTTTGTTATATTGGGTGTTGTTTCACTGGGGAAGGCAACTACCAAAAAACAAACACGGCGAAGCTCAAGTACCAAAATCAGTGGCGAGCCAACAAGGAAATTTGGAGCCTTTACCTACTTTGCGCCCCCTGGACAATAGCGAAGAAGCTCAACTGCGCAATTGTTTTCCTTGGTCTGTTTATTACGTCCAAAATATTGAATACAGACCCCAAGCTGTAATTTGTCGGGGTCAACTGAGAGCTAAACCAACTGAAGCTTACCAAAAGATTAAAGCAAATGTGGAAGCAAAGTTTGGCGATCGCTTTTTGTTAATCTTTCAAGAAGATTCAGATGGCAAACCTTTGTTTGTCCTCGTTCCCAACACTCAGGTCGCTAAAGCTAACGAACGGTTAACGCGTCCGGGACTAGCACTGCTATTACTACTTACAACCTTAATCACCACAACTTTAGTGGGAGTCAGAATCAATGGAGTTGTACCTACAATAGCAGCCATTCAATCCCATCCAGCTATATTGTTGCAAGGATTGCCCTACGCTTTAACTTTAATATTTATTTTGGGCATCCACGAACTCGGTCATTATATCGTTGCTAGGTATTACAAAATTCGCTCTACCTTGCCTTATTTCATTCCCGTACCTTTTTTCTTGGGAACCTTTGGTGCATTTATTCAAATGCGCAGTCCCGTACCTCACCGCAAGGCTTTATTTGATGTGAGTATCGCCGGACCGATTGCAGGTTTTGTCGCCACACTACCTTTGCTGATATGGGGTTTGGCTCATTCCCAAGTTGTTCCTTTGCCAAGCGGCGAAAAAACAGGACTTTTAAATCCCGATGCTCTCAATCCCAAATATTCCATTCTCTTAGCTATATTCTCAAAACTAGCCTTGGGAAGTCAGCTGACACCGCAATCTGCTATCGATCTGCATCCAGTAGCTGTAGCCGCTTGTCTGGGACTAATTGTTACTGCTTTAAATTTAATGCCTGTAGGACAACTAGATGGAGGCCACATCATTCACGCCATGTTCGGACAGCGCAGCGCAGCGATTGTCGGTCAAGTGTCTCGCTTGTTATTGTTGTTACTTTCTTTTGTGCAACCGGGATTTCTCCTGTGGGCAATTATTTTATTCTTTATACCCTTAATAGATGAACCCACTCTCAATGACGTTACGGAGCTAGATAACAAACGCGATATTTGGGGTTTGCTGGCAATGGGTTTGCTAGTGAGTATCATTTTGCCCGTACCGCAGGCAATCGCCAGCTTATTACAGATGTAATTTCAGGTAGACTGGATATCGTAAAGATAATGCCAGTCCAGGCAAAATAAAACACAGATGTCACAGCAAATCCGCGCCCACGTATTCATTTCCGGAAGAGTTCAAGGCGTAGGCTACCGCTTTGCCACTGTCGATACAGCCACTCAGTTAGGATTGAGCGGCTGGGTGCGAAATCTTCCTGACGGACGAGTGGAAGCAGTGTTTGAAGGAGCGCGGGAAGTAGTCGAGGAAATGGTTCGTTGGTGCTACCAAGGACCTCCAGCAGCAGTAGTGAAGGATGTAGCAGTAAATTACGAAGAACCAGAAGGTTTGCGAAGATTTGAAGTGAGGCGTTAATCTCGCCCAGTTATAAATCTCACATCTGCAGCACCCTGAGATTTTTCAGACTGGCATCGGCACAGCCACTGATAAATCCGCCCATAGCCTGGATACAAAGCAAATACTCTAGCCGAGATTTACTAATTACTTCTCCCGGCATTAACACCGGAATTCCCGGCGGGTAAGGACAGACTATTTCTGCACAAATGCGTCCTGGAGTTTGTTGTAGAGGTAATATTTCTGTTTTGGCTAAAAAAGCTTCCCGGGGAGAAACGGCCAGGCAATCCCCAACTTTATTAGCATTATCCCAAAAACAAGGAAGGCTGGCAACCCCCAACTCCTCCTTTTCTTGACCGAGATAGGTAAATGCTTCAACTAACTTTTCAATATCTTTTTGGGTATTGCCAAGGCTGATAATAAAAGTCAAATGACGCGGCGATGCTAATTCCGCAGTCACACCAAAGTCCTGCTCGAGAATTTCTGCTGCCCTAAAGCCAGTTAAACCCAACTTAGAAACATCAACAGTTAACCGCGTTTTGTCCAAGGCGGCAAAACCCGGGCTCACCTGGGACTTTTGTTGTTTACAGGTCAGGTCAAAGACCGATATTCCCGGTATTTCGCCGATCTGGTTTCTAGCTTGCTGGGCAAGTTGCAGTGCATGAGACATTAATTGCTTTCCGTACAGGGCCATTTGCTGCCGTGCTGCATCTAAAGATGCTAACAGCAAATAACTAGGACTGGTAGACTGCAGGAATTGCAATGCTTTCTCGAGGCGATCGCGGTCTATCCTTGTTCCTTGCACGTGCAGCATTGAAGCTTGGGTAAAAGCCGCAAGGGTTTTGTGAGCGGACTGTACGGTTAAATCAGCACCTGCAGCTAAGGCGGGAGCAGGTAATTCGGGATGAAAGGCAAAGTGGGCGCCGTGAGCTTCGTCCACCAGTAGGGGAATATCGTATTGATGGGTAACTCTGGCAATCGCCTTTAAATCTCCGCAAACACCGTAGTAGGTAGGATAAACCACCATGACAGCTTTAGCGTCAGGATGTTTTGACAGTGCTGCTGCCACAGCATCGGCTGCAATACAATGGGCAATATCCAAACCAAAGTCATACTCTGGATAAACAAAAATCGGCACAGCACCAGACAAAATTAATCCGGCGATCGCAGCAGAATGAACGTTGCGCGGCAAAATAATTTTATCGCCAGGGCCACAAGTAGCTAAAATTGCCGCCTCAATTCCACAGGTAGAACCATTTACTAAGAACCACGTCTTTTCTGCACCAAAGGCCCGAGCTGCAAGTTCCTGTGCTTGTTGAATCGCTGCAGTGTCCCTCAGTTCCGGCAAATCAGCACGAAACACAGCTGTGCCAAAAACATTAGCTATTTTCTGGGAAATTCCCTGTCCCTGCTTGTGTCCTGGAGTGTAAAAACAAGCTTGGGAACATTCTGCATCAGTTTTTAAAGCATCTAATAAAGGTGTTTGGTCCTGGGCTAGCATTTTTCTCAAAAAAACCACAAAAGCATACAAATACAAAACCTGACTTGCTATTGGAAAAAGCTAACAATACTTCAATTCCATCACCTACGCAGTACTTTTTCAGCCAATTTTCATATCATACCTACAGCAGTTATTTTCTTTCCCAACTCCACAACTAGGGAGTACTTCAGTACTCGCTACAAACCTACTTTCAACTGCTTCTTGGGAAAGATACGGGAATTAGCTATTTGGGAAGATGTCGGTGTTGTAGTTTCTCATCTAGCTTAGTAAAGTCGTTAAGTTTTAACGAAACCGACCATGATTGCTCCGACACCAGATCCCCTACCTAACGAACCCCAAATCCCGGATCCAGAACCAACTTTACCGCGTCCCGAACCCACACCCAACCCCGCTCCCGAACCAGTTCCTGCTCCCATTCCCCAAACTGTTCCCGGTCCTATTCCCCAAACAATTCCCAATCCTGTCTAAAATGAATTTCGTCTAGTTTGCTATCGAAATTATATTAGAGCGAAGATGCTAAGAGCCGGGATTGTCGGACTTCCCAACGTTGGAAAATCTACATTATTCAATGCCTTAGTTGCCAATGCTAAGGCAGAGGCTGCTAACTTTCCTTTTTGTACTATCGAACCCAATGTCGGTGTTGTTGCAGTACCAGACGAACGCTTAAACGTTCTTGCCCAAATTTCCAATTCAGCACAAATTGTCCCGGCGCGTATTGAGTTCGTAGATATTGCTGGTTTGGTCAAAGGTGCAAGCCAAGGCGAAGGACTGGGCAATCAATTTTTGTCTCACATCCGGGAAGTTGATGCTATAGTGCATGTGGTGCGCTGTTTTGAAAATGATGACATTATTCACGTTGCCGGTTCGGTCGATCCAGTGCGGGATATTGAAATTATTAATTTGGAATTAGCTTTAGCCGATCTAGCTCAACTAGAGCGGCGAATAGACCGCACTCGCAAACAAGCTCGCGCCAATAAAGATGCACAGTTGGAACTAACAGTACTGGAAAAATTAATTGCGGCTTTAAATGCCGGTAAATCAGTGCGGCAAATTAATTTGACACCAGAAGAAGCTTTGGCAATTAAACCATTGGGACTGCTAAGTGCTAAGCCAATTATTTATGCTGCCAATGTTTCTGAAGATGATTTATCCACAGGGAATGAATATGTAGAACAAGTGCGACAAATTGCAGCGGTTGAAAATGCTCAAGTAGTTGTTGTCTCGGCGCAAGTAGAGTCAGAATTAATCGAATTACCGGAGGAGGAAAGAAGTGAATTTCTAGCTTCTTTGGGCGTCAAAGAAGGTGGTTTAAAATCTTTGATTCGTGCTACTTATACCCTGTTAGGCCTGCGTACTTATTTCACTTCTGGCGAAAAAGAAACTCGCGCTTGGACAATTAAAGCCGGAACTTTAGCACCACAAGCAGCAGGAGTAATTCACAGTGATTTTGAACGAGGATTTATTCGTGCTGAAACTGTGGCTTATGACGATTTAGTAGCAGCTGGTTCTATGAATGCTGCAAGGGAAAAAGGTTTGCTCAGAAGTGAAGGAAAAGATTACGTTGTCCAGGAAGGCGATGTGATCTTATTCCGATTTAATGTTTAAGTTGACTGCAAGGGCACAAAATTTTTCCCTACCCCCAAAAGGGGTATTTTTCGATATAAAGATAATTGATAGTATAACTTAAAGGTATAAAAATATGTCATGCTTTACTGCTGCTTGTTTGGCCGTGATTGTTCATCAACAACAGCAAACTTTTTACCACCACAAGCAGCTTGCTGGTGTTGAGCTTAACCAGAGACAAAAAATTTGTTCTCACGAGTTGTTGTCAGGTACTCCGTAAATAATCTTGTTGGTGATGTATAACATCAATCGCTGTCTTGAGCCAATCAATGTAGGTTTGTTCTCTGCGAATTGCTAGGTCCAGTACCAGTCTTTGCATGACTTGCTCGCGATTTGCTTGTTGGTCGTATAGATTTGGCAGTTGTATATTTTCTAATTCTTTAAGCTTTCTGAGGCGCAAGGTCAGATGTTTTTCTAAAAGGTAAATAATAGCTTCATTTGGTAGTTGGGCAGCAAAAAATAACTGCACCAGCAACGGTTCTCGTACTGTTGCAAATGGTTGGGGAGATTGAAGCCACCTTAGTAATTCGGTTTTACCTGTTTCGGTTAGGTTGTAGATTTTGCGGTTGGGGCGATCGCTTTGAATTTCAACCGTACAGGTAATCCAACCCTGGTCGACTAGTTTGTCCAGAGTTTTGTAAATTTGTGCTTGGTCTGCTGGCCAAAAGTGAGCAATACACCGATCGAAGCAGTTGGTTTTCAGCTCGTAGCCCGTTCTTTGTTGTTGTTGCAGCAAACCCAAAATAGCATACGCTAGCGACATATAATTTAGTTTTTGGAAAGGAAAAGTAGGGGAATTTTGGTCGTTTCTTATATTTTATTATGCTAATATGAGAATATTCACATACGATAAAGCTTTAAAAGTACAATAAATAAATGCCAAGAATTTAATTTGGGAACGAATAGATACCAAGCCCGCTCGAAGTTTTCTTACCAAAACTGGATAAGTTTCATGCCCTCTGCAGCTAACAATTAAGCTAGGGAATCGCCAAACAAGGGCACTAAGGAGGAAATTGATGACGACTTTAGCACGAATAGTCGGCAGTGTTCAAACCCTGGAGGATAAAGGCAATAGGTATTAGTAGTTCCTTTGTCGAAGAATTGTTTTAGTTTTTTGGGGGGTTAGCCTTGGGAAGTGAAATGAACAGGTTTTGTTTGAAACAGGGGCGATCGCGCCAGAAATGGGGTAAAGATAATTACTGGATACAAAACAGTTGTTTGCTGCAGACAAAGAGGAAACGGCGGTCAAAATGGAAAGTTGTGGCGATCGCAAAATTTTTAGCTAGCTAGTTGCTTCCTGAAAAAAATCAAATCCGGAGCAGAAAACACTCAAGCTATTGTAAACGGGAGGATAGATTTCGTTGACTTCTAACATACTTGGACAAAGAATTCGCCAACATCAGTATCTGCGTGATTTAAGAAACAAATTACTGCACCTTCACAAGATGTTGCTGGAAGCAGAACGCATCACCTACGAAAAGGTGCGCGGACGAGTATCGAGCAGAGAACTTCTTCGACTTGCGATCGAGCACGAGCAATTTGCTTGGCTGCATAACATTTCCGAGTTGGTTGTACAAATCGACGAAATGCTGGCTGCAGACGAGCCAATTTTGCCGGAAGAAGTCCAAAAATTGATTGCTAGTGCTCGCACGTTGCTAACCCCATCAGAGTTAGGTAACGCCTTTGCGAGAAAATACTACGCCGCTCTCCAACACGAACCCGGGGTAGTACTGGCCCACGCGGAGGTAGCACAGCTGCTTGCATTTAAATAAATTAGCAAGTATTTGAAACCAACGACTGCAGGTAAAGCACCACGAAGTCTCTCGCGGTGCTTTTTTATTGACACGAAGTTAACGAGAAATATCCTTACCTACCCCTGCTGCACCTCTTTTGATATTGCCAGCAGTTTCTTTAGCGCCTTCTACATAGCCAGAGCCAAATTCTTTGAGAGCTTCTGCAGATTGTTGACCGATGCGATTGAGTCTTTCTTTGGGATTGCCTTCAGTTTCCCGTGCTTGCTGATTCCACTCGCCTGTTGTTTTAGGTCTTTGGGCATCATTTTGTTCTACTCGGGCGCGGACTTTTTCTGTTAAGTCTTGGCGAACGCTACCAAAAGCTAAATTAGTCGTTTGCAGTACCAGAAAACCAATGAAAACCACAATCAAAAAACGTCTGATTTGCACTTGTGCCAACAGAGAACCGATGCGAGAAAATAATTTTTTCATGCCAATACTCCCAATAAATTTTGGCGGTTATTTTTCCCAGCTTCGAAAAAAAAGTTTGGAAAAAATGAACCTATCTTGCAACCAATTAGCTGTTTTGAGTACAAATTCAGACTAACTGGAAAAAAGTAATTATCCCTCTTACAAAAGTGATAGGTTGGCACTGGCAAACAAAAGCTTCAACAGATAGTTGATTTTAGTTTTGGCTCTATCTTAGAGGTTATTTCTGCTAGCTGGATAAGTTATACTTTTATTTGATGGCAGTGTAGTAAAAATAAATTTGGAAGCTGCAGTGGCATCAAAAAGGGAGCGTATGCTATTTTCCCTCAAAGAAGACTAAAAAATTCGCTCAAATGCCTTGGAGCCTTTTGCCTTTAAAGACAAAGGATGCAAACCGATCCCAAACCAGGAACTCTATACGTTGTCGGTACACCGATTGGTAACCTGGAGGACATGACTTTCCGGGGGGTACGAATTTTACAAAGTGTGGATCTGATTGCGGCAGAAGATACGCGTCACACGCGAAAGTTGCTTCAGCATTTCGAAATTAAAACTCCCCAGATTAGCTATCACGAACACAACCGTCACCGTCGCATTCCCCAATTGTTAAAACAGCTAGCTGAGGGGAAGGCGATCGCTGTTGTCAGCGATGCAGGAGTACCAGGAATTTCCGATCCTGGATATGAATTGGTCAAAGCTTGCGTTGATGCTGGAATTGCAGTAGTACCGATTCCCGGTGCAAACGCGGCAATTACAGCACTGAGCGCAGCTGGACTACCAACAGAGCGATTTGTCTTTGAAGGATTTTTACCAGCTAAAGCTCAAGCGCGGCGAGAACATCTACAAGCCTTGAAAACAGAATCTCGCACTTTGATTTTCTACGAATCTCCTCATCGCTTGCAAGAAACTTTGCAGGATTTAGCAGAGATTTTTGGCAGCGAGCGTCAAATTGTGCTGGCGCGGGAATTAACTAAATTTTACGAAGAGTTTTGGCGGGGAAGCGCTGCCGAAGCAGTTGCTTGTTTTTGTCAGCGCCAACCTCAAGGAGAATATACTTTAATGGTGGCGGGAACCTCACCCAATGAAATTCAGTTTTCGCAAGCAGAATTAATCGCTCGCTTAACAAAACTTATGGCTGGGGGAATGTCGCGATCGCAAGCTTGTCGTGAATTAGCAAAAGCGACTTCTGTTCCCCGTCGCCAACTGTATCAACTTGCAATTGATTTTATACCTGAAACTGAAGCTTGAGTATGATTGCTACTTCAGGCAGAAGGCAAAATATATAAATTAGGTTTTCCCAAAGTAAAGCCAGCATTACAATGGGTAATATCGATTAATGAGGATCAAATCAGAATGACCCAGGTGGTATTAGGAGAAAATGAAGGGATAGAATCAGCATTGCGCCGCTTTAAGCGCCAGGTTTCTAAAGCAGGAATTTTAGCTGATGTTAAGTACCACAGACACTTTGAAACACCTTTGGAAAAACGCAAGCGCAAAGCAGTTGCTGCTAGACGCAAGCGGCGTTTTAAATAAGTTTATTACTGAAACTGTTTCACAGCATCAAGTGTAAATAGCTACTGTGTCTGCGCGTTCATTTTGACAAAAAACCAGAACTGCACTCCTGGAGGGTGTGGTTCGTTTGCTGTCTCAACCTAAAATTCCGGGTGAGTAAAGGTGCGAGTGTTACAGCGGTTCATAGCCTTTTCTACTCCCTGGGACAGGCATAATTCTATGCACTCAACGACAAATTCTAACACTTGGGAGAGCAGCTGAGTTTCAGAGGCAGAAAACTTTCCCAAAACGTGAGCGACAGCGTTATTTTCCTCGTTGGTAGTATCTTTGGGTCTACCGATACCGATGCGCAGGCGAGGAAAATTTTGCGTGTTTAGGTGGGCGATCGCGCTTTTGATACCGTTGTGTCCGCCAGCAGAACCAGACAAGCGCAGTCGCGTTTTTCCTAGTGGTAAATCCATATCGTCGTATATGACCAATATCGATTCGGGTGGTAACTTATACCAGTTTGTCACCGCTTGGATTGCCTGTCCGGAACGATTCATATAGGTAAGTGGTTTCAGCAAGCGGATTTTTTCTTTGTTGGCAGCGATTCCTTCTCCGTATTCCCCTTGAAACTTATGATTTTCTTGCAAGGGAATTTGCCAATGACGGGAGAGAGCGTCTACAGCAGCAAAACCAACATTATGGCGCGTGCGCTCGTACTTGGGTTCTGGATTACCCAAACCTACAATGAGTTGAGGAATCACTACAGCTGTTTTGGTAGTAGCTTCTGTCATCTGCAAGTAGAAAGCACAATATTTACTTTTCCTCAAACTTCTTCTTGACGAGTAGGCTCTAATTGCTTGGGTTCGAGTTCCGCAGTTGTTTTCATTGCTTCTTCCAGCTGAACTGCTTCTTTTTGAAACTCGTTTTGAAATTCTCTGGAAGCATCTTGAAAACTGCGAATCGCTTTTCCCAAGCTACGACCGATTTCTGGTAATTTTTTGGGACCAAAGATTAGCAGCGCCACAATCATGATTAAAGCCATTTCTGGCAGACCAATACCAAATATATTCATGTCTGTTTTTTCCTATCAGCTCGAAACCACAAATTTAGTTTAAACAATCGACACTTAAGTTAACAAAAAACCCGGTCTAGCCGGGTGGAGGAGCTGTTTTGGGAAGTTACTGAAGTTTTGTATTCAGTTACCGCCCCAAACTCCGCCAATCGATGTTGACGTCTTGAATTGCTATTGATTTGTTATACAACTGCAGAATAATTAACAAGAAAACAAAAAACAGTCCCATAAAAACAGCCATCAGGGGGGTCGTACCCCAACCTGGAGCTACTTTACCGTATTCCGAGTTCAGGGGTTTGAGGATATCTCCCAACCACGTCCGTTGTGCCATATTTCACCTTAAGAACAGTTGCCAAAGAAGCATTTTTTTAATCTTCTGTAATATTCTATAAGAATAGCACTCATAATCTATCTTTTAGTTATGGAACCTGCAACAGTTCTTATCATTTCTGTAGCTGCGATTTTAATTGTTATCACCGCCGTGTCTATTTACACTGCTTTCGGTCCTCCTTCTAAGGAACTCAGCGATCCTTTTGAGGATCATGAAGATTGAACAAGTACTGCATCCAATAAAGTTGTTTGTCCCCAGGAATTGCCAAGCTGTAAGAGTGGCGATCGCTATTTACCCAGCTTGGAGTTGAAAGCTAGCAATTTGCCAAGGTCTGAGCGTGACTTTTTCCGCAAAAGACCCGGATTGGCAAGCAGGTCGCTCTAATAAATCTGTGGCATTTTCTACAGTTAATTTCAAGTCGCCCTGCAAATCCATCTGCGCTGTTTCTCCATGACATTCGTAGCAGCGAACAATCCACCGCTGCTGGTCTTCTTCCGCTTGTTTTAAGGCCATTAAGATTAAATTCGCAGCGCCTAAATCGAGAAAACTCAATCTATCTAGATTTACCTTTGGTTCTGGCGGTGGGGATTGGGATTTGGAAAGCACCACTACTTGTAAAGGAATATTTAATTCATAGCCGCGCCGTACTGTTTGAGCTGATTTCCAGTCACCGGCGTGGGGATACAAAGCATAAGTAAATTCATGCCATCCCCGGTCTGCTTGCGGATCCGGCCAGTTAGGGCTGCGCAGTAAGGTTAGGCGCAATTGATTGCTTTGACTGTCGTAACCGTATTTACAATCATTGAGTAAACTGACGCCGTAGGCATCACCTTGTTTGTTTGCGCTCAAATCAGCCCAACGCAGGGCGGGGACTTCCCATTTTGCTTGTTCTGCTGGAGTCTGGGGTTTGGTGGGGCGGCAAATGGCGCCGCAGGGAATTTCGTAGGTAGCAAAATCTGCTTCTAAATTTAAGGAGAAAGCTGCTTTCACTAAGACTTGACTTTCTTGCCAGTCGACGATTGTGGCAATTTTGAGTATTGGTGAGGCACTTTGGAGGATGTAATCGCAGCTAAACTCTGAATTACCAACTTGGCGTATCACGCGCAGACGGCTTTGCACCGGTCCGTTTTCTAGCCACTGCAGAGATTTTAAACGAGCTGGTGGTAGGGGATGCTGGGCATAATTGGGATCTATGTTCCAGGCATCCCAGTATTGACCGCTATCTCGAAAAGCTTGTAATTGGTTACCACCGCCGCCATCAAGAACTTCTCTATTATTCACCTTGTCAAAAATGCTGGATAAATTACCTGTTTTCTCGTCAATTTTTACTTGCAAAAATTCATTTTCTAAAGTCAAGTTTTCTGGTGAAAAATGTTCTTGCTTTAGCACGCTGTAATTGGTAGCCTCATAATGAGGATAGGTATGGCCTTCAGAAGGCAAAGCCGCCGATAACCAAAACAGGCGATAACCAACAGGAGGGATATCGCTGGCTAAAAACAGCAGATTTGCTTGACTTAACTGAGAGACGATTTTGTGTCCGCAGGCATCGTGTATCTGCCATTGCTGGTGTATTTGCTGGGAAGGTAAGGGGACGGCAACAACTTCCGAACGCTGCCAATTGAGTGAATTGAAGACAAAAACGGGGAAACTGTTGGGTTGCGGTGGCTGGGGAAGGTGAATTTGGGAGGCGATCGCCCTCAAAGACTGCTGTAATATTTCCGTGCCTGTTTTCGCTACTTCCTGCCAGTCTTGCAAGGCATCTTCGTAAACTTCTGCAATTGAGGAGCCGGGTAGAATATCGTGAAATTGATTAAATAACAGCTTTTTCCATGCGGTTGCGAGTTGGGCTTTGGGGTAGGGAATGGAAGTGCGGATTGTTGCTATAGAAGCAAACAGCTCTGCTTGATAAAGTAAATGTTCGCAACGACGATTCCAACGTTTTTGGTCAGCGTGAGTAGTATAACAACCGCGGTGGAATTCTAAATAAAGTTCGTCGTTCCAAGTAGGGAGGGAGGTGCAAACGCGCTCTAATGCCATCCGGCACGCTACGGGACCGCGGCTTCTCTTTGAGAAAGCAGATTCTGAATTTGCGGGCAAAAGTTGCTGCAAATACTTTTGTGCTGTGGTGAATTCTAATGTTGGGAAAAAAGGAGACTCCAGGAAGCGACGTGCAACTTCTAACATATCTTGGGTGGGTCCACCACCGTGGTCGCCAACACCAACTAACCAAAGACAGTCCGCAAAACCAGTTTGAGTTTGCCATTCGATGGCGTAGTTAGCCATTTTCAGGGGTTCAATACCTTCACCTATAGGTGCAGACATAAAACCGAGTACTTGACTGCCATCGGGGGAACGCCACCAAAAAGCACCGTAGGGAAACTCCGTCGTGTCGTTCCAGCGCAACTTTTGCGTGACAAAATATTTAATACCTGCCTGGTGGAGGAATTGAGGTAAAGTAGCACAAAAACCGAAGCTATCTGGAACCCACTCCACAGTTGAAAGCTGGCCAAATTTTTCTAGAATGTAGCGTTGTCCGTATAATAATTGGCGAGCGATGGACTCACCAGCAATTAAATTCAGGTCTGGTTCTACCCAAAAAGCGCCCACTACTTCCCAGCGCCCTTGGGTAACTTTTTGTTGAATTGATTGAAACAAATCTGGGCGATGCTTTTCGATCCAGGCGTACAAAGCTGGAGTGGAATGACAGAAAATTAACTCTGGGAAATCTTGCTGCAGTTTGAGGACTGATTCAAAAGTATTTTGAGCTGCCTGCCAAGTTTCACTGACGCGCCAAAGCCACGCCATGTCCAAATGAGCGTGTCCCAAAAGATAGATCTTAGCATTGAGAGCAGGAACTTTAAATTTAATCAAACTTTGTCGTAGGTCGAACAATATTTTCTCAAACTCTTGCTTTTGTTCCTGGGGGTTTTTGTGGGGTTCGGGCCAGTTAATTTTTTCTATCTCGGCAGCCAAACTATTCAATTGTTGCGGTGCGTACTTTTGCAAATAAAGCTGTACTAAAGCAAGTTCTTCAGCTACAAAACCGGGGTCGGGGTGGCGATCGCCAGTTGCTTCGTAAATCAAAAGCGATCGCATTAAAGCTCCATCGCAGTGTTCCGGACTGAGCAAACGCAAAGCGACAAAAAATTCATCCTTTGGCGTTACTGCCTTTGATAGTAACACTCGAGGCGAGCAATCAAACAAATCTCCCTCAGCAACCAACTTACCGTTTACATAAACTTCCACGGAATTTGCCCACCAAGTCAACGCCAGTCGCAAAGATAAATCCTTGAGAAAATAACCTTCCAAAGCTTCCGGAACCACATACTTTTGAGCCAACCACAAAACTTTTCGTCCTGCCATCCAAGTAACATGTTCCTTAGCGTTGAGTTGCACCGGTGTCCAACCAGACAAACAAGTCGATTTGACTTGATCTGCTGGCAAATCCTCTGCTAAATAACGCCAATTTGGAAGAATATTTTCTTGACAAAAACGGCGCAGCTTTGCCACTGTGGTCGAAATTAATTCGATATGAGATGGGGACGCAGAGTAGACCATAATTCCGCTATGATGGGGACACTGACAAAGTAGGTTGCAGCTAGCTGTTGTTTACAACTTAACTTTACCCAATCACTTTATTGTTTGGCTGTTATCGAATAATTGACAAATATCTCAACAAAAATTCACTACCATGTCTTCTGGTTCCTCTGGACGTTATCAAAGCAGACTTTTTAACTTTGTCCGCAGACAATCTCGACGCTGGAGCGAAGGATGGGAACGAGCGTTGCGCCACCTGCAAGTTGCTGCTAGTTGGTCTCTAGAAGTGCTGATGTACCCATTTTTCCAGCTTCTGCAAAAAGTTACGCTCTCAGCGAGCAAACAACTGGATGGAAAAGACACTCCAAACCAACCGCAGTTGCAAGCAAATGACACTGATTTTCAGTCTGAAACTTCTTTGATAGCTGACACCCCAATTTTAAAAGTGCTGCAGGCAGTGGCGGATTTGCAACTAGAAGACAAGCAAACACAAAAACTACAACTTCCCGGGAAAAGAAAAGACAAAACTACTGCTGTTGCTCGCGAAGCTCTGTTGTCCAGACAACCTTTAGCCTGTTTTGTTTCTCCTTGTTTGTATTTCTCTGGATTTCGCATCCGCGCCATTGCCTCACAGTTGTCGAATCGGCAATTAGTACTTGTCAGCGATGAAAATGAAATTTTAGATATTTTAACACCCCAGCAACGCCAAATTTTGGCAGAGCGCATCACCACAGAAATTGCTCGCTACTGGTATTGCTGGCGTCAATTGGCAGCAAAAAAACAAGCAAAGACTCTCAGGGAAGTTAACTATCTCCTGGAAAAACTCACTGCTGAAAAAACGAGTGCAAGTAAGTACTTGCTTGCTTCTGGTTCTAGAGAAAGCACAAAAGGTGCAGAGGTGAAGTTACATAATTATCCCAAAGCACTACTAGTATTATTAGACACGGCGATCGCCAGATTGGAAACAAACGCTCTGCAACTTGTATATCGAGTTAGGTCGGAGTTGCTTTCCATGGGGCGTAGAAGTAGCCAGTTGGATGGCTTG
This sequence comes from cyanobacterium PCC 7702, assembly GCA_000332255.1. GTDB lineage: Bacteria > Cyanobacteriota > Cyanobacteriia > Cyanobacteriales > Nostocaceae > Chlorogloeopsis. The sequence continues at coordinate 3,680,087 of KB235926.1, forward strand.
ACTCAATTTCGTATATCTGTGAGCAAGCAAACAACAAACGCAGCTGAAAATTATTGGAAAAATCAAACATTCAAGATCAAAGCCTTGATTTGGGCGGCGATAATGTTCTTTTTTGGAGAACACCAGGGTAATAAATTAGAACAAACCACATCACCCGTGACTTGCAGTCAAAGACTTCAACCGGACTGCAGCTGTCAACCTTTACCTGCAACTACTCAGCTACCCGGTAGCGAACTAACAGATGTATGGCTTAGTGAAAGAGATTTATTTGGTCATGCTGTCAACTTACAAAAGTTTCAAGATGCGAACACTTCACCAACACAAAAATCACAAGCTAATTCTCACCTAGCCACACATGAAGTTCGCAATCCTGAAGTTGAGGCGAAACCAGAGTGGATCGAAATCAAAGCCAAGTTGATCGCCTATGAAAAGCATCCCTTAGAGCTAATTTTAGAATGGTTAGACCGCCTTATGCTTTGGCTGGAAAATTTCTTTGTCAAGATTTTTTACTTTTTCCAAGGTTTTTTCAAAATTGGAACTCAAGGTAAAAGATAGAATAAACTTACTTTTGCACGCCACCAGCTACGGGTTTGACTTCCGAAAAGGGATTTGTACCGCCAGTCCAGTTAAAGTCGCTAATGCGTAAGTTGATACTGCCTATTTCTAAAACTGGATTGTAACGCACGGTAATACCATAGGTGCGGCGGCTGTATTCTAAGATGTAGTCTGTGCTGCTGCGTTCTCCCGTATCTAAGTTAACCGAGGTTTGAAAACCGAAGCGAAATGGTCCGTAGATTTGTTGCGTGATTCCAAGGTTCAAAATTCTGGTGTCGACCACGCGGTCGAATAAAAAGGGAGATTGACCGCTATTGAGTCCTTGGGAGTAACTGACACTAAAAGCGGTATAATCTAAAAAAGGACGAGAAAAATGTCCTAACTGTCCTTCCAAACCGACGGTCCCAAACAAAGAGGTTTGATTGTCGCCACTGGTGTAATAGCTAGTAGTACCAGTGATTCCTGCAAAGACTCGCAGGTAGGGAACAACGGAATTGGGCGTGTATCGCAGACCTTGTTGAGCAGTAGCTGGTAAAGCTTTGCCTTGCCACAATAAAATACCTCCGTTTAATGCTGCACTCGCTTGCAGGCGAGCAAGAGAGACGCGGTCGTTTTTGCGGTTTGGTTCTAGCAAGTTTTGCCGATCGGTATTGGCGTTGATGTACTGAGCGCCAGCTTGATAGCTAAAATTGAGGTCTTTTCCTAAAGGAATCACAGGAGAGGTGAGCACCCCACCCAGACTGCTTTGAACGGTTTGAAAACCGAGGGTACCGTTGTAGAGGCGATCGCGGTAACTATATTCTAAAGTCAAGGTGTGGGGAGCACTAACATCACCCAATTGTTGGCGCCAGTGCACACTTGCTCGCAGGTTATCTTCGATTTTGGTCAAGTCCAAACTGCTCAATTGTCCAAACGCATCGATTCTAGATCGTGGAGTGAAAGTGGCATTGAGACTGGTTCTGATGCCAAACAAAGCTGGAATGTTACTAACACCTTTTTGTGCAACTTTTTGAATCAGAAACTGCGGCGTGAAACTCCAACGAAACCTTTCCGTGTCGATGGGTCGAAAGCTGCGCTCCACAAACAAACCACCCCGCTCTTTAGCATCATAGCCAATCGAAGCTAGTGCTGGCGTTACTTCCCGCTCGTTGCGGTCAATGACTTGCTCATCTGCAGGAATCGGTACACTGAGCTTTTGGTCAAATACCAAACGCTGTCCTTGGGTGCGGATGCGATCGCGCAGAGGTGTTTCCCGGGTCAGCGTGACTTGATTAGCTCTAAGCACTAATTCTGGAGGCGAAAAGGGGTCGTTAGTAATCTGCACATCCTTAGCTACCCAACCGCGGGGATAAAAATCAACTCGTGCTGCTTCAAAGCGCAACCGTCTGATTTGTCCTCCCTGTTGCTGTCCGGGAAAGTTTCTAGCGCGGGAACCGGTACCGATTCCGATATTGATTCCCCCTGGACTGCTAACTCCAGTTAAGGGTTGATTGCGTCTGATTCTGTCGCTGAGCGGAGGAGTTGCAACTCCAGCAGGCGTTACGTCTGTAGGTAAAAAAGAAAAATCTTGCCCTGCTGTTGGTATAAAAATTTCACCACTACCTGCTATTAATTCTCCACTGTCCTGAATAAAGTTATAAGTGAAGCGCTGTCCCCGCAATATCTGATCGCCTCTGGAGAGTGCTACGTTTCCTTCTCCAACAGCAATCAAATTATCTATGTTTACTTGTACTCGATCGGCGTCTAGAACTGCGCCGTCAAAACGTACGACCACGTTACCTTCCGCTGTTACTACTCGCCGTACTTCATCGTACTCTTGGCTGTCGGCTATAACTTCAATTACTCTCCTAGTTTGTGGAGATGGAGAAGATGGTTGTTGCGATTGCCCGAGAAGAGGGCGAGACTTAAATTCTATTGTAGAAGGTTTTGGAGGTTCGTTAGCGTTGCCGTTAGTGTGGAAGGAAACTGATTGCGCAACCAAGGAAGGTGACGACGAATGCTGGGCTGGATAACCAACAGATAAAGGTTTGCCGAAAATAACTTTGTTGTTGTTTGATTGAGCAAATTCTACAATTTCAGAACTAACAGACAAAGGTTCGCCTAAAGCTGCGGCTTTTTTAACAAAAGTAGAAGACGGTGGTTGAGTAGGTGAAGAAGGTGTTTCGGTGGCGATCGCCTTATTGCTGGAAGTTAACTGTGGTGATGTTTGTTGCTGTTGTTGGTGAAAAAATTTTTTCCTTTCCCGTATTTTGTTGTCAGTCTCGACGGCTAAATCAAACTGGCGATCGCCCCCAACTGTTGTTGACAAAGTTATAAGTTGTGTTTCCAGAATCAAGGGCGCAGACAGCAGAAATGGATCAAGCATATTTAAGCACAATCGAGCAAACAAACGGCCAAATTAAGAGTCGGAAGGACTAGTTAGACAATTTGCCTTCCGACTTTTACCCTAGGGTAGTTTGCTTTGTTTGGTGTCAGTTGCTCGTGGGAAAAATCCCTTTTTTGCAAACTGTCTCACCTTCAAGCTACCCAAAGGCTTTTAGTCTTTTTTGCCTTCTGGCAGTGAGCGTGAATCTGTCTTGATATTACTCTAAGTCTCGACGACGAGGGTTGCGAGCAGGATCGTTTGACAAAAATCCAAAAATGAACAGACCTACGAAGAAGGCAACAACAATATAAACGATGATTTTTAAAGTCAGCATGAAAGATAACTCCTGTGGGTTCGAGAAACTTTTTGCATCTGCAGTGCAGATCGAGATAGCTTCTTTATCTTACCCAAATCCACTCCCCTTTTTGGAGAGCACTCTGCAGGCAATCCTAACTGTCTTCTCCAACATCTTCCAGCTTGCTCGACGTTTGCTTTGTACAGATGTTTCCCAAACCAGAGCTGGCAGGTAGTTATTTTCTAGCAACTCCACTGATTGTGTTTGTTTCCAAACTCCAAAGTTAGTCAGGCTCCTATTGTACTTCTACTTTGCCAAAACTGCAGTAAAAAACAATCGCAAATCACCTAGAAATCAAAAAAATGTGCTGTTGAATGGAAGTTCACCAGCACTGCACAAATGTTTTTCCTGGATAAATTAGCTAGTTACTTCCTCTAGTTGTTGGTTACCAACTCGTTTTCGAATCACCTTTGCAGGTACTCCCACAGCAATAGAAAAGGGAGGAATATCTTTGTTGACAACAGCTCCTGCACCGATAACGCTACCCTTACCGATGGTGATTCCATCTAGTACTGTGACCCCATGTCCTAACCAACAGTCATCTTCTATAACTATTCCCTGACAAGTTACGCCTTGGTCTGCTATGTATTGGGAAGGATTTGCAAAAGTGTGACTATTGGCAAATATTCCTGAATGGGCTGCAATCAAACAGCGCCTGCCAATTTTAATGTTTCCTGGACCGGCGATACAAACACCTGGACCGATAAACGTGTCTTGGGCAATATGAATGCAAGTATTTTCTAAACAACCAATATCAACGTTTCTCTCAATAGCAACTCCTTTTTCTAGACAAATGCGATTATTTTTGTGTCCTCTAGCATCTATGCGTACGCCTTTAAAAATATGCACGCCATTATTAATTTCAATACAAGCAGCATTAATAAATTCAACGCCATTTTGGATATAGACGGAATGACCGATTTGAGCAAATACCAAACGGTAGATTAAGTTGCGTAATTTCGGTCCGAAAGCAATGGTAGGAATTTCCCCGAGCAAACTAAATATCAAAACTTCTTGAAGACGCTTAAATTTGGAAAATGATTGTTGTTGGTTCATAGCCTATTTACTCTTTTTATTTTTGTTAACTGCTGCTCTACCAAAAATGGAAATTTATTTTGGCAAATAAATCCTCTTACCCAAGTTTCATAGCTAGTTGATATAACCCAGAAATCTGAGCAGCAAAATTTCCTATTCAGCTAGCTGCTTGTTTTTACAACTTGGTATCAAACCTATTGGTTGGCAATGAAATTGTCTTGCTAGATAAAAAGCTTGCCTTGGAGTACTGTAGATGGTTGAGATGATTTTTTGATTTCTCACGCGCTCCAGAAAAGATTACAGCAGTTAGCTGTAGGAAGTATTTTCGCTATGCAGTTACTTTTCCAGACAAGCAAAAATTCAATCTTCTTACCAACCCAACTACATTTGGGAATTTTTGTTTTTGAGGATTGCAAATGTTGTTATTGCACTTCTTGCGTATAAGCAATTTAAGGTGGAGTTTCTCCAACTTCAGCCATCACATTCAGCTTGGCTGAAAAAAGATAAGCGCTTCCTCGATTTATGTGACGGCTTTCCTGCAGCCAATTTCTATCGTTTGCTGCTTTTGTCATGATGTGCGTAGATTAACCACCGACAAATGAAACTGCATTAAGTTGTACAGGTTACTTTTAGCAACGATCCTGCCTACCTGTACCATACATTATTTAGCCATCTTAATGATTAACAATCTTAGCTTCATTTTATTGTTTTTTTATAAAGTTTACATAAAGTTGTGATTTCAATTTTGCCAAGGTTGTTGAGAGGAAGACTGGTCGGGCAGAAGATGTTAAATTGAATACCTAGTAGCTGGAAATGGGGTGGAAGTGGATGGAAATTACAGCGATCGCTTGTTTTCTATTTTTGCTCTCCAGGGAAGTTGCAGCTACTAACGCTCTGCAACATACAAAAAACAAAAATATAGCTTCATACCTGCGATATATTTTTATATGTCGAGCCCAAATTTCCATAGGAGAAAGATGGGCGATCGCTTGCCGACGGAGCTTGTTGCTAAATATTGGCATCAAAGCTTGATAATTATTAGCAAAATTTCATCATGTTAGGGGTAATTTACAAACACAGTATAAAAAATTGGCAACATGAACTAAAGACAGACAACAATAGCCATAGCTAGACTTGGAGTTCTGCCTGCCTATGCAGCCAATTCGCACATTCAACGTTTCTCCTTCTTTACCCGCGCGCTTAGAGCCGCTTCGCCAGCTTGCCTATAACTTACATTGGGATTGGAACGTTGAGACCAAAGATTTGTTTCGCCGCTTGGATCCAGATTTGTGGGAATCGAGCCATCACAATCCCGTTTTGATGTTGGGAACTATCAGCCAAGCAAGGTTGATGGAAGTAGTCGAAGATGAAGGCTTTTTGGCCCAAATGGATCGTGCTGCTTTGCAGCTAGAAGACTATCTCAAAGAGAGAACCTGGTATCAAAAACAGCGTTCGAGTAAATCCAAAGAATGCTACGCCTATTTTTCTGCAGAATTTGGACTTGTAGATTGTTTACCTATTTATTCTGGAGGTTTGGGAGTACTAGCTGGCGACCACCTCAAATCAGCAAGCGACTTGGGAATACCGTTAGTAGGAGTAGGCCTGCTGTACCAACAAGGTTACTTTGCCCAGTATCTCAATGCAGATGGATGGCAGCAAGAACATTATCCGATTAACGACTTTTATAACATGCCTTTGCACCTGGAGCGCAATGCTGACGGTTCCGAACTGCGGATTGCGGTAGATTATCCAGGGCGCACCGTGTACGCTAGAGTTTGGCGCGTACAGGTAGGCAGGGTTCCTTTGTACATGCTCGATACCAACATTGAACCAAACAATCCCTACGATCACGATATTACCGACCAGTTGTATGGTGGGGATATCGACATGCGCATCCATCAGGAAATCATGCTGGGTATTGGTGGCGTGCGGATGTTAAAAGCATTGGGATATAATATTACCGCCTACCACATGAATGAGGGACATGCGGCCTTCTCCGCCCTAGAACGCATTCGCATCCTCATTCAAGAACAGGGAATAAGTTATGAAGAAGCCAGACAAGTGGTAGCTTCCACAAACATTTTTACCACTCACACACCGGTACCTGCGGGCATTGATTTGTTTCCTCCGGACAAAGTTTTGCATTATTTAGGTCACTATGCAGATATTTTTGGTTTGAACAAAGACCAATTTTTAGCTTTGGGTCGCGAAAATACCGGCGATTTGTCAGCGCCTTTTAGTATGGCAGTATTAGCGTTAAAGATGGCGACATTTTCCAACGGTGTAGCTCAGCTGCACGGTGCGGTGTCGCGACAGATGTTTCAAGGTTTGTGGAAAGGTTTACCAGTAGAAGAAGTACCGATTGCTGCTATTACTAACGGCGTGCACGCCCGCAGTTGCGTTGCCAAATCTACCCAAGAGTTATACGATCGCTACTTGGGCCCCAATTGGTCATCAGCACCCAGTGACCATCCTCTATGGGACCGCATGGATGCTATTCCCGACGAGGAGTTGTGGCGAAATCACGAGCGCTGTCGCCTGGATATGATTTTATACGTGCGAGAGCGTTTGGTGAAGCATTTACGCTCCCGCGGAGCTTCTCCCAGTGAAATTGCCCAAGCGCAAGAAGTTCTGGATCCCTACGTTCTTACCATTGGTTTTGCTCGCCGCTTTGCAACTTACAAGCGCGCTACCTTGTGGATGCGGGACGTGGAGCGCGTCAAACGCCTGTTGTTGGGTAACAAACACCGCAAGGTACAATTTGTAATTTCCGGAAAGGCCCATCCCCGAGATATTCCCGGTAAGGAACTAATCCGCGACATTAACCATTTTATTCGCGAACAAGGCTTGGAAAAGCAAGTAGTTTTTGTTCCCGACTACGATATTTATATTTCTCGGTTAATGGTAGCTGGTTGCGATGTATGGTTAAATACACCCCGCCGTCCTCGGGAAGCTTCGGGAACAAGCGGTATGAAAGCAGCAATGAATGGATTGCCGAATTTAAGCGTCCTAGACGGCTGGTGGGATGAAGCAGACTATGTTCGTACCGGTTGGGCGATAGGTCACGGAGAAATTTACGACGATCCTAATTATCAGGATCAGGTAGAAGCGAATGCTTTGTACGACTTACTAGAAAAAGAAGTTGTACCTTTGTTTTACGAACGCGATGCTGATGGCTTGCCAAGACATTGGATCGCCAAAATGAAAGATGCGATTCGCTTAAACTGTCCTTATTTTAATACAGCGCGGATGGTCAGAGAATACGCCCAGCGGGCATATTTTCCAGCTAGCGATCGCTACTTTACCCTCACAAGTGATGGTTACGCTCCTGCTAAAGAATTAGCAGCTTGGAAAGCAAAACTGAACCAGCATTGGTACAACATCAAAATCAGAGATATTGATGTATCTTGCGGTACAGACATTAAAGTCAACCAAACCATCGCTGTAAAAGCCAAGTTGGATCTAGCGACTTTAACGAACGACGATATCCAGGTAGAGTTGTATCAAGGTGCAATCGATGCCAACGGCGAAATTATCAATGGCGTACCTGTAGTTATGGATTATCAAGGAGAAGACACAGAAGGATTAAGTATTTACACGGCTAATATCTTGTATACAACTTCTGGATTGCAAGGCTTATCTTTGCGTGTATTGCCCAAACACAAATACCTTTCCAGTCCCTACGAACCAAGATTGATTTTGTGGGCGCAGTAAAAGGTAAAAAAGATACGCCCGGGAAAAGCCAAACTTGGGGGATAGGGCTTCTTCCCGATTCTCTTTTTCCCCCATTAGTTTCTTTGCGGAATCACGATGTAACCTGTGGTGCGATCGCCCAAAACAAGGTTGCGTTCTTTTCCCCAATACCACCAGTATGCTGCAACATAAGCACAAATGAGACTATCTAACTTATCTTCAACTTCTTTGAGCACAGCGCCGGTTGACGATAAAAGCAAAATATCAAAAGGAAACGGGGAAGAAGATTTTTGATTTTGCCCTAAATACAAACTTGGTTCCAAAAACGGTAGAGTCTGGGTGATGTAATTTTGCAATTTTATCAGTTCTAACCGACGTTCTTCAAGGCGTCCTTTTTTGTATTTGAGAATGCGTTCTAAGCCAAACAGATGCACTATGGCTGGGTGGGGGAAAACTTCTATTTGAAATCTACCAGGTTTTTGTGGTTCGATGGTAGGTGCATGCTGGAAACCTCGAGCTTCTAGCGCTAAACCGAATTGCACCGTACGTTCTGCAAAAGGTAAGTTGAGGTTAGCTGGGTAGCATCCAGCTTGATATTTACCGAAATACTTGTGGGTAAGTTTGTCAGGTAGACGACTTCCCGTCAGGTTGGGAATAATTGTCGGTGCGTCCACGGCTATAATGGCACTTTCGTCAGTTTGTACGCAGCGATCGATCCAAAAAAGAATGTCTGCTATTGTTTGTTTGCGGTCAATATCAAGGATTTGTAGTCGATTTTCTACCCAATTTAAACAACATACCCCAGTTGGTTGCGACCTCCAACCCAAATCAATGCCTAAAAATTTCATTTTTGCCTGTTCCTGCAGAAGCTGGGTGTAATTTATTTCTAAAGTTTACCTCCAGCCAAAAAAACCCGCGCCGCAACTAAACTTCGGCGTCGGGAGCAAAGAAAGGCGCGTTGCTAATCGCAAACCTAGTTTAAATAGACATCGCCATTTTCGCGAATCCTAATTGCACCTTTACTATTTTTTAAATCTGTGGCTTCGTTGAAATTAAGTTCTAACACTCCCGATGAAGAAGCTGTCGGCGTTATCCGCAACAAACCTTTATCTTGACGCACTGCTGTAATAGTCACCGGTAGTGGCAAATCTCGCAGTACTACCTGTTGTTTGCCACTCAGAAGACGTTGTCCCGTGTGGCCGATCGCTTGATAGCTGATAGGAGCATTGGTATTGTTTTTTAATCTGACACTCACTTTGCCATTAATGGGTGTAACCGTGGCTACTGCGGGAGAAATTTCCTCGGGTGCAGGTGGTTGGGTAACGTTTTCTTGTGGGCGAGCAGGAATAGCAGTTTGGCCGGAAGAACCCTGACTTGACGCTGCTGGTTCTTTAGCTGGACATCCTTGGCGGACAACAAAGCTTCGCCTGTAAAAACGCGGGTCGTAGAAAATGCTAGGACAAGGATTTAGACTGCTAGAACCGGTAGTAGCCACAGTGGGTGCAGAAGGTGTTTCACCACTACTTGCGGGCGCTTTTTGTTGATTGGATGCGGGAGGATTGGCAGCAGAAGATGGACTTGATTTTTTTTGTTTTTGAGTGTAGGCGTTGGGCGGACAGCCTTGGGGAACTAAAACTCTACTATTGTGAGGTTCTAGATAGAAAATACTAGGACAGGGATTTACTTGGGAGGTGGGAGAAACGGAAGGTTGCTGCTGCTGTTGAGCTAAAGCTGTTTGGGGAATTGCTGGCAAGGTAATGAATAAACTTCCACAAATAGCACTCAAAAAACCAGTCGATTGATAAAAAATTTTCTTCATATTTACCTCTAGTTTGACTACAGTTGCTACACTCGATCAACTATCTGGTTGATGTTAATTAAGTTGGAGTTTTTATCAAGGCAAACTATCAGTTAATGTCTATCAAATTGGCAAAGTCTGTTTCTTCTCGCCTAGGGAATGGAAATTAATTAACTTTCTTGTTGTTACTTCCCTCTCAAGAAAGATAATCATTTCAGGTCGTGGAAATTGCACTCAGTTCCCAAAATAATGATTTCCTCAGCTAATGTATTGTTCCCTATTTTCCGTCAGCGATTTCCTTTAGATGATCGAGATGAATTGGGAAAGTAACGGTAACAGTTGTACCTACACCAACAGTACTATCAACTTGAATTTGACCTTGGTGGTTTTCAACAATAGCTTGGGCGATCGCCAACCCCAATCCTGAACCAGTAGTAGTTTCTGTTGCGGTCTTCTCTGTATGGGTGCGCGCCGGATCCACCCGATAAAAGCGGTCGAACAAGCGAGGTAAGGCTGCTGCAGGAATACCAATCCCAGTATCGCTGACCTTAACTTGCAACTGAGCACTGTGATGGTAGCGCACTCCTGCAATGCGATTTTTTGTTTCTATGCGTGCCAATTCAACTTTTACTTGTCCGTTGCAGGGAGTATAACGCAAGGCATTACCAATTAAATTTGTAAACAATCGCACTAGTTGATCCCAGTTACCTGTTAATGTGAACCAGTTTTCTAGTATTTCAGGACTAATTTCGAAGCTAGGAGGATCGATTAAGTTCAAGGTTAAAGTAATGTTTTTTTCAGTTGCTAATAGTTGTTGTTCTTCTACAACTTCCATCAATAAAGCATCTAGAGGACAAGGAGAAAAACTTTCTTTGGCAATACCGCTATCTTGACGTGCAAGAAACAGCAAATCGTTGACTAATCTGGTTAGGCGTTGGGTAAGGCGTTCTACTAGCTTTAATTGTTGCTTGTAGTGACCTAGAGCCGGATTTTCTGTTTCTGCTAACTCTAAATCAGCAATAGCAACTTGTACGTTTGTTTGAATTAAAGTAATAGGACTTCTCAGTTCGTGAGAAGCGTCAGCGGTAAACTGTTTGAGGCGCTGGTAAGACTCGCGTACCGGTTCCATTGCTTTTCCAGAGAGAAACCATCCGCTAGCTGCTACCGAAAGCACCATTAATCCAGTACCCAGTCCTAAGTCGAAAATCAACTGTCGGCTTGGTTTTGTGACTTCAAACCAAGGATGGCTAACGCGCAAGTATCCCAGCAGTTGTTTTCCGACTTCTACCCTTTGGGTAACTTGTCGCAGCAGTATATCTGAATTTTCCGTTGAAGGATAAAGAGGTTGTTGTTTTGTATCTCCTTTTTTTCTAGCTACATGTACGGTTTCTCCGGTGCGGTTGACGTGAATGGGAATATCTAAAGGTTCGGATAGCGTTGACCACAACAACTCACCGGTGGGACTAAACCACTCTAAATCTATGTGGTCGTCTTCTACGGCGTCAGCATTGTTGCGAAAACTGGCTTCGACATTAATGCGGTATTTTTTGCTACTAGAATTGACAGGTTCGATAACAAGCGATCGCTCTACTACTTCCACCACGTGGTTCAAAGTATCGTCAATGCGTTCGATAAGGGTATTGCGAACGTATAAATATACGCCAATGGCAAACAACAACAACAACACGGCGGTGATCGCAGTATACCAAACAGCAAGACGACGACGAGTGCTTTGAAACATATATAAATAGGCGATCGCTGTTTTGCATGTTTAACTACAATATCTATTTTGCCCCGCCTGCGAATTTACTGAGGTGGTGACCTTTGCATTCACTTAGAACGATAATAAGGAATATATTTTTTAACGTGACGGCAACAGGATGTTAAGTAAATGCTGCTCAACAACCGCTATCAAGTAATTCGCATTTTGGGAAGCGGTGGCTTTGGTGAAACTTTCTTGGCGGAAGATACCCAAATGCCTTCCCGCCGTCGCTGCGTGATCAAACAACTCAAACCGATTCACAACAACCCGCAAGTTTACCAATTGGTACAAGAACGATTTCAGCGGGAAGCAGCAATTTTAGAAGAGTTAGGCAGTTGTTGCCAGCAAATTCCCTCTTTGTATGCTTATTTTCAATTGCACGGTCAATTCTACTTAGTTCAGGAATGGATTGAAGGTGACACGCTTACCGAAAGGGTTAGACAGCAGGGTTTATTTAGCGAAAGTGAGGTCCGGGAATTGTTAGTAAATTTATTACCAGTTTTAGCCTACGTACACTCGCGGCACATCGTTCACCGCGACATCAAACCGGACAATATCATTTTGCGCGCTCAAGATGGCAAACCAGTACTAATTGATTTTGGTGCGGTACGGGAGTGCATGGGAACAGTGCTAAATTCTCAAGGATTACCCACTAGTTCCATTGTCATCGGTACGCCCGGATATATGCCCAGCGAACAAGCTGCAGGTAGACCGGTATATTCTAGCGATCTGTACAGTTTAGGAATGACGGCTATTTATCTGCTCACGGGAAAATCACCCCAACAACTGCAAACAGACTCCCAAACCGGGGAAATTCTTTGGCACGATTACGCCACGCACCTAAGCCCGCCATTTGCGAACATAATTGATAAGGCAATACGCTACCATCCCCGCGATCGCTTTGCTAGTGCCAAAGAAATGCTGGACGCCCTTCAAGGAGTAGAAAATACCGTTCCACCAACACTACTAACTCATCCTCGCAAAGCTGATGGTCGCAATCCTATTTTGATAGGAAGCGCGATTGCTGCTAGCTTGCTCGGTGGCTCTATCATTGTTGCTAGTGCCTTGAAACAGCAACCAACTCCACCTGTTGCTGATTTCCCCACCACTACAACACCCCAAGCTCGACAAACGCCACAGCAACCAACTTTACCTTTTGCTGATTTCCCCACCACTACAACACCCCAAGCTCGACAAACGCCACAGCAACCAACTTTACCTTTTGCTGATTTCCCCACCACTACAACACCCCAAGCTCGACAAACGCCACAGCAACCAACTTTACCTTTTGCTGATTTCCCCACCACTACAACACCCCAAGCTCGACAAACGCCACAGCAACCAACTTTACCTTTTGCTGATTTCCCCACCACTACAACACCCCAAGCTCGACAAACGCCACAGCAACCAACTTTACCTTTTGCTGATTTCCCCACCACTACAACACCTCAGGAGATAGCAAAAACTCCCGCTCTCAATTCACCAGCTGTTAAACAATCTGTCTTTAGTGCTGTTTCACCAAAATCATATGCATCGCCACCAAAAGTTACTACAATTAACGATTATTCTTGGCTTTCTCAAAGACTGGTAACAGATGCAGATTTAGATGGCAAAGATGGTTTTGAGTTAGATATTATGCGCAATTCCATTTTTGCACGTCACGGTCGGCGTTTTGAAACTCCAGGTTTGCAAAAATATTTTGACAGTCAACCTTGGTATCGTCCTATTTATTCACCAAAGAATTTTCCGACAAATTTGTTATCTCCAATCGAGCAGCGAAATGTTGAATATATTGCTAATTACCAAGACCGCCACGATCTCAGATATTTTAAGAAGTAGCTGTAACTAAACTAACTGTGCTTATTTTTCCAACAGGCCGCAGATTAGTTCTCCGATCCCGTCAAGTGTAAAGGGTTTGGTGGTTCCATCTTCGCGAATTTGTGAGCGATCGCGGCAATTATACACCTGCATCGGTTTTTTGACACCATCAACACTAACGACTGCTGTGTACTGCCAATGGTATTTAGCACTTCGTTTAATATCTATAATGCAAATACGGTGATTGTTCAGATGACGGCAAGTTAGTGCTTCGACCGGAAGTGCAACTGCAAAGAACAATATCAGTACTAGTACAAAACAACCAATATACTTGAACTGAGTTTTAGACATCATCTTTTTGCCATAGCTGGAAGATAATCTCCAAATTTACCAGCTGTAGTTGGTTGAGTTAACTTAATAACAGTAGTTACATACCCAATGTAGATGCGCTGTGGAAAGATTTGAGCAAAAATGTCAAAGCAGTTTTGTCAAAAATAATAAATGGGTGCTACCGTCAAGTAGTTTGCCCGTTACTTTCAAATTGTATCTATCATTTGGCTAATTAACGTGCATTTGCAAGGTTGAGTCTTTCTGAAGTTGACATTGCTTTGGACGGAGCATGACAATAAAACAACTGAACAATCGCTATCAAGTTATTCAAGTATTGGGTGCTGGTGGATTTGGTGAAACCTTTTTGGCAGAAGATACTTATATGCCTTCTCGCCGCCGCTGCGTGATCAAACAACTCAAACCAATCACAAAAAATCCCCAAATCTACAAAGTAATTCAACAACGCTTTGAGCGAGAAGCGGCGACTTTGGAGTATCTTGGAGAAGGCAGCGAGCAAATACCCAAACTTTACGCTTACTTTTGTGAAAATGGAAAATTCTACTTAGTTCAGGAATGGATTCAAGGTCAAACTCTAACAAATATAGTCAAAGCTCGAGGACCGTTGCAGGAAAATCAGGTTAGAGAAATTTTATTAAGTTTGCTATCAGTTTTAGACTATGTCCACAGTAAAGGCATTATTCACCGCGACATTAAGCCTGATAATATTATCATTCGCGCTACCGATAGCAAGCCAGTTTTAATTGATTTTGGTGCAGTAAAGGAAACAATACGCTCAGTAGTCACTGGTGCTGGGCATTTAACTCAATCTTTGGTTATCGGGACACCCGGATACATGCCTGGCGAACAAGCTGCTGGGCGTCCAGTTTATGCTACTGATATTTATAGTTTGGGTTTAACAACAATTTATTTGCTGACTGGCAAGTCACCCCAGGAGTTCCCAACCGATTTGCAAACTGGGGAAATTCTGTGGCAGCAATTTGCTAGCGATATCTCTCCTCAATTCATAGCTGTTCTCAACCAAGCAATTAAGCCCCATGCTAGCGATCGCTACTCGAGTGCTAGCAAAATGTTACATGCTTTGCAGTCTATCAGTTCTCTTCCTTCGATACCATCACACCAGTCCACTCAATCTACCATCGCCCTATCTCCTCCTCCTGCACCCACACACACGCCAGTATCTCGACAACAACCACAATCCCCTTTGGTTTCTGCTTCTTTTGCAGAGACTGGCAATGGGCAAAAAGCAGCTTTGATTTTTACAGGTTTAGTTGTGGGTAGTTTGATAAGTGGAATAGCGATCGCTAATTTTACTCACCAGCAGCAGCCACAAACGGAGATTACCACATCGCCCACTCCCCAAACGACAAAAGAACCTACCACCACTACTACTACTGCTGCTACTACTGCCAATCCATCGCCTGTACCTTCGGTTGTTACTTCTACTAGTGAACCCAAAAATCCACAAAAAGCGATCGCTTCTCCGCCTTCTGTGTCTGTAACTACTTTGACACCAGAACCCCAAAAGTCGGTAACGTTTGTACCAACTCCCCAACAAGAACTACCCGTCCAAGAAGAATTGGAAACTTCTGCTGCTTCTACATCAAAACCGCAAACACAACCCACACCAGAAGAAGATACTGCTTCTGTAGCACCACCAAAGCCCAAGAAGCAAAAAAAAGTCGCAACTACGAATATTGGCGACACTGTTGTTCCTGGATTTCCTACAGGTACTTCGGAAAATACGATTGTCAATACCTTGGGAAAACCGAGTAAGGTTTCTAGAGGTTTGTGGAATACCCGTGCTTACCTTTATCGACTGCAGCCAAATCGCGTCGATCTTGGTTATTTATTTGATCGGCGATCGGGCATTTTGCGACAAACCGAAGTAGCCTTTGCCCAATCTGTTCCCCTAGAGACCATGCAATCGACATTACAGGGAATGTTGGCGGGTAATGCTTCTAGTGCGATTCAACAAGGATTAGAAAAAGTATACCAGCGTCAAATCAATGAATATTCTTTTCGAACCGGGGGGTTAAAAGGTGTAATTCAACGCAACGAGGAAGATCAAATTTATATTGGCGTTTGGGACGCAGACTTGCATTGAATTGTTTGGACAGTTTTGATCCCAATAGCGTTGTTTTTGATGTCATCAAGCTATAAACTAAGTTTTTGGCAGCCAAGCGGGAATGTCATCAGTTCCACTACCAATGGTATAGATACGACCAGCGGTGTTTCCCTTACTTAGATAGATACGTTTTTTCTCAAAATTAATAATCTCATAGCAATAATTTTGCAAGTATGCGAGTCTTCCAGAAGACAAGTTTCACTAATTATTTACTGACTGGCAAACATCCACGTGAAAACCAACCCGCGAACGAGGGAAATAGCTTGGCAACAGTATGCTCCTGAGGTTCCCCGTCATTGGCAACAATACTGAATCGGGCTATTAAGCCGCAAGGGAGCGATCGCTACCCCAGTGCTAGCAAAGTGTTAGAGGAGTTGAAGTCTATTTGTTTAACACCAAACAGAGCGACTTACGGGTTGGGAGCTTCGATTTCTGCTAGGAACGCAGTCTCTCAAAAAACTCAGTTACTGCCTTGTAGTTCAAATACTCCTGTTACCATTATTTATTCTCTCACCAGAAATTGGCGTCAACCGGCTTGGGTTTTTGGCTGTTTGCTTGTAGTTGGCTTGATAGCAGCACTGGCGACTTTTCAAACCCGCAAAGAACCAAAACCTGCATCTTCCTCGCCTACCTTAGACACACCAACTTCGGTAACTCCAACCGCAAATCCAACACCGTCGCTCCAGTCTCCAGTTTCTACTGCTAACAAAGCTGATACGCCAGTAACTCCTGCAGAACCGGAAGATATTGGTAAATCTCCAGCCACACTACCAGCTTTAAACAGAGGTAGCTTTTGCCCAATCTCTAGACTTGCAACTGATGCTCGCTACTTTGGAGGGAATGTTAGGTCGTCAGTCCCGCCGGACATTAAGCAAGGGTTGCTGCAAGTGTTGCAGCCACGGTTAGACAATTTTCGTTTTTCTGTTGGCTCTTTGCGGGTCAAATTGTACGTCAAGAGTGCGCTCTTATTTACATTAGCATCTTGGATGCAGATTCCCATGATTTTGTCAATCCTGCCGATGCTAGAAAATGTTAAAAAAAGGAGCACTCAAGGCTCCTTGCTCATTCATATTCAAAAGCGACGATAAATTTGGACTACTTCACAGTCACTTTACCACCAGCTTCTTCGATGCGCTTTTTAGCATCTTCAGCAGCTTCCTTGGCAATACCTTCTTTGACCGGCTTCGGTACAGATTCTACCAAGTCTTTTGCCTCCTTGAGGCCCAAACCGGTTAATTCCCTTACAACCTTAAGTACGGGAATTTTCTTATCAGCCGGGACGGACTCCAAAATCACGTCAAATTCAGTTTTCTCTTCCACTGGTTCAGCAGCAGCTGCTGCTGCAGGAGCAGCTGCGCCGGGTGCGGCTACTGCAACTCCCACAGGAGCAGCAGCACTGACTCCGAAGGCTTCTTCAATTTGCTTAACTAACTCAGCTGCTTCCAGCAAAGTTAGAGATTTCAATTTTTCCAAAATTTCATCGGTAGCAGCAGACATTGATATTACTCCTTTAATGTCGATTAGTAGATTGTTAGAGGTTAGCGGTTAGTTGATGACGCTATTTGTTGGCTTATTCAGCTTTGTTTTTGTCAGCGTACGCCTGCAAAGCACGGGCTAGGGAGCTGGGAACCTCCTTGATTCCAACAGCAATCTTTGTTGCCAAAGCATTGATAGCTCCAGCTATCTGTCCCATCAGCTGTTCTTTGGAAGGTAAATCTCCCAAAGCTTTGATTTCTGGCTCAAAAAGCAGGCGTCCTTCCATAACACCGCCACGAAGTTCTGTCTTCTTGGTGGCTTTTTGGAATTCTTCGTAGGCTTTAATTGCACTGGAGAAATCTTCTTTTACCAACAAAAAGGCGGAAGAACCCTTGAGCAGTTCTGACATTGGTTGCCATTTTGGATCCTCTCGAATGGCAATGCCCATAAGGGTATTTTTTGTCACTTTACAAACCGTACCAGTCGGTCGCAAGCGCCGCCGCAAATCGGTAATCTCAGCGACTGTCAGCCCTTGGTAGTCAATCACCAGTGCTAATTGTGACTCACTCAAAGTTTTTTTGAGTTCGCTGACGATCGCTTTTTTATCTTCTATGGTTCTACCCATCCTTGTTTCACCTTAAAAACAACAAACCCCAGCTAGCTAGTTACACGAGCCGAGGTTTAACTTGCCAGAATGCTTGCACCTGCAACAGGTGAATTTCGGGCAATAAATATTCGCAAACCTCGGCAGGATATTAAGTCAAAAGGCCCCTGCTGTCTTTGGCTGTAATGATTTGGTTTTTGCTTTGCTATGAGCTATTAAGCTGCTTCCGTTAATTTCAAATCGCGCAGGGCGTTGATATCAACTTTAATTGATGGTCCCATGGTGGCAGATACGTATACCGAACGCCAGTAACGACCTTTGGCACCTGAAGGACGGTTGCGGTCAATGGTTTCCTGTAACGCTTTTAAATTTACCAGTAAATCCTCTGCTGAAAAAGATGCCTTTCCAAACATAACATGCACGATACCCGTGCGATCGGCGCGAAACTCTACTTTCCCGGCTTTAAATTCAGCGATCGCGCTGGTGAGGTCAAATGTTACCGTTCCGCCCTTTGGTGATGGCATCAAACCGCGAGGACCGAGTAATTTACCAAGCTTTGCCACTTGTGGCATTACGTCTGGCGTGGCAATTAGCCTGTCAAAATCCATTCTGCCTTTTTGAATTTCGTCGATCAGTTCTTCTGAACCGACAACATCAGCACCTGCATTAATTGCTTCTGTTACCTTTTCTCCTCTTGCAATTACTGCTACCCGTATTTGCTGTCCCGTTCCTTTGGGAAGTACTACCGTCGTCCGCAGTTGTTGGTCGGTATATTTGGGGTCAATTCCCAAGCGAATGTGGGCCTCGGCTGCTTCTGGGAACTTTGCTGTTGCTGTTTCTTTGAGAAGATTTAAAGCCTCAAGGGGGGCGTATTCTCTGTCTTCAACTTTTGCAAGCAGTGCTTGAAAACGACGCGATTTTTTTCTTGCCATTTTTTCTCCTGGGGTAGTTAGCGAGCGAGGTGAATTCTCTCCCCCGATGCAAACTTTCTTTATATTTGCTGTTTTGTTGTGGGCGATCGTGCTCAGGTTCTTTAATCTACTATAGTTACGCCCATATTTTTAGCAGTGCCTTCGATAATTTTCATTGCCGCATCAATATCGTTGGCGTTGAGGTCGGGCATTTTAGTTTGCGCAATCTGTCGCAGCTGTTCTCTAGTTATGGATCCAACTTTCTTTTTATTAGGTTCGCTGGAACCTTTTTCTATTTTTGCTGCTTTGCTAATTAATACTGATGCTGGAGGTGTTTTGAGTACAAAGGTGAAGCTTCGGTCTTCATAAACTGAAATTTCCACCGGCACTACCATTCCAGCTTGGTCTGCTGTCTTGGCGTTGTACTCTTTACAAAACATCATAATGTTAACGCCATGTTGACCCAGCGCAGGGCCTACTGGCGGTGCTGGGTTGGCCTTTCCAGCGTTCAGGGCCAGTTTGATGACCGCTACTACTTTTTTCGCCATTTCTAATTAACTCTGTTTTTGAACTTGATTGAATTCCAATTCTACGGGTGTATCTCGTCCAAAAATCGAAAGTAATGCTTTGAGCTTACTTCGTTCTGGACTTACTTCTATCACTTCGCCTTCAAAGTCCTTAAACGGACCAGAAAGTACAACTATCTTATCACCTGCGGCCATGTCTATTTTCACAATTGGCTCTTGTTCGCTGGTGTGCTTGAAGATTCTTTCTACTTCTGCGTGACTCAATGGCACTGGCTTCACGTGTCCGCGACCTTTACCGCCGCGTTTTTGCTCGGCTCCCACAAAATTAATGACGTGGGAGGTATTTCTTACCACCTGCCAAGTGTCGTCGTCCATGACCATTTTGACTAAAACGTAGCCAGGGAAGACTTTTTCTTCAGTGTGTTGACGGCTGCCATCTTTGCGGATTTTTACTGCTGGCGTGTGCGGTATTTCCACCTGGAGAATTTTATCAGCGACATCGAAGGATTGGATGCGCTGTTCCAAGTTTGTTTTCACACGCTTTTCACAACCAGAGGCGACTTGTACTGCATACCAGCGCGCTTCTGGCGCTGTTGTTCCATTTTGTGCGCCTTGTTCTTGCTGTAGAGCGGAATTGTGTTCTTGGTCTTTTACAGAAGTCATCCGAATACCTGCTGTGCTGCCCAAGTAAAGAATTTATCTACAAAATATAGTAAAAATGCGGAGAGACTTACCATCAGCAAAACAGCTGCTGATTCGCTTACCAGTTGTCTGCGGGTGGGCCAAACTACTTTTTCAAACTCTTCTTTCAGTCCTTGAAAGAAGTTATTCAAGCTAGAAGAGCCGTTGTTTGTTTCTTGAATTTCTGCCTCATTTTTTTTGACCACAGTGTTTTTACTCCCCCCATGGCGAAGTGCTGCTAGTGTTCGTCGGCTATTGCGGCTTTTTCACAGCTCAATTCTTGCACAGCAAAGCCGCAGATAAAATAATTTTACCCGAAATCAAGGAAGCTTGCTGATCCCACTTGTTTCGGGTTTTCATTCGCAGCGCGCCCTGGAGGACTCGAACCCCCGACATCAGGTTTTGGAGACCTGCGTTCTACCAACTGAACTAAGAGCGCAGACGCTGTTTTGATTCAGTTATCGCCTTTCATGTTAGGCATTATTTAGTTTAACGCAATTTGGCATTTGTGGTGAGATTAATTTTTGACTGGAGGTGAGGTTTTAGCGGCATCAGCCGCTAAGAGTTGGATTTGAGTTGTTTTCCCATTCTTGTGATCTATAGCAAAGCACGATCGAAGCGCTGTTTGACCCGAGTGGCCTTACCGACGCGATCGCGCAGGTAGTAAAGTTTAGCACGCCGTACCCTACCGCGACGCAGGACTTTGATGCTATCGATGCGAGGAGAGTGAATGAGGAATACCCTTTCGACACCCACGCCTTGAAATACTCGGCGCACTGTAATAGTTTCATTTATACCAGAGTGGCGCTTGGCAATCACAACGCCTTCATAGGGTTGTACGCGATATTTATCTCCTTCCTTGATTTTGACACCGACTCTGACGGTGTCGCCCACATAAATTTCGGGCAAATCTGATTTTAGTTGTTCCGCTTCTATAGAGCGGATGATTTCTTGAGCGTTCATGGCCTAAAGAAAAACTCACAATCATCCATAATAAATCTACAACGCTATGGAAGTCTAGTGGATTCAACGGATGACGTTTGCAGCTAGCTGTTGTGTCATTGAATCATTAAGACTACAATTAGCATCCCGGCCAGGGTAAATAATAAAGTATGAAATTTAGCGTTGTGATTACAACTTACAACCGCTTGAATTTATTAAAAAGAGCTATTGGTTCTGCCTTTAACCAAAGTTTTCCCTGTGAAGTGGTCGTGGCAGATGACTGTTCGGGCGATGGTACGCAAGAATACGTAATTAGTTGTATAGAAAAATTAGAAAAATTATCAAAGGCTGGAGATTTTCGGCTTGTGTATCATCGCAACCGAGTTCACTCCGGTCACGCCGCAACTGTGAACGCGGGCGTTGACAAAGCTAGTGGTGACTGGATTAAGTTCTTAGACGACGATGACTATCTAGCTCCCAATTGTTTGGAAGTGATGGCAGCAGCGATCGCCTTACGTCCTCAAGCGGCAATCCTATCTTGTATTGCTGCTCAAGTCAACGAGCAACAAGTGGAAGTTGGTCGTACGCCCCAAGTAGGTCCTGGTTTGGCTTTTTACGTTCCGCAGGCAGATATTCATTATGGCATGCTGTTGGAACTTCTGCCTTTTGGTACACCCGTACAGGTTGCTTGTCGTCGCGATGCTTTCTTGCAAACCGGTGGCTGGGATTCGAAGTTAGATGTTAACTGTGATGATATTGATTGTTGGATTCACATTGCTAAATTTGGCGATGCCATTTTCCTCAATCAGTGTCTTGCTTGCCGAACCATATGGCAAGGTGCTTACAATAATAAGTTTTCTTCGTTTGAGCGTTTCAGCAATAATCTTTTAATCAAGAAGAAAATTTACGCTTTGGTTGATGAAAAATATCGCTCTTGTGTCCCTGCTTGGAAAGATATTCAAAATTATTTGAAACTGCATTGGTTGTTTGTAGCCTTAAAACAAAGAGACTTTCAGGGCGGAAAAAATATAATTTCTTCTTCTATTTTCTCTATATTTTCTTGCCAGGCATGGCAAATTTTACTAATGGCTTTTGTACATCGATATTTTCATTGTTACAGCGGTCAAATCCGCAAATACATATTAATGTAATCATGTTTGCACTAATTATCTTGAGAAGCAAATTGAATTCTTGGATCTGGCATAAATTTGTAGCGGAGATAAAAACCAGACCCAACGAACAAAACAATCAATAGCGTGCCGATTCCCAAGGGACTGGGAAGCCAAAAAACCGCTTCTATGTGGTTGATCTGACCTGGATTAAGCTTCCAAATAATTTGATTTTTATTTGTTTTTGCTGGTACGGTATTTTCAGTTACGGGTATAATTTTCGCTTTCCAAGGAGTTTTCAAGCTAAATTCCAAATTAAGAATCGAACCAGCATTAGCCAAGACATTTCCCTGATTGGAAATCAACCCGAGCGATCGCAAATCCAAATCATAAATCAAATGATTCCGCACCAACAAGAAAAAATTACTTTGCTTCAAAAGAAAATTAGATGCTATCTGCGGTAATTGAGAAGCTGAATTTGCAGCTGTCACTTCTGTTTTTTGTTGGCTGTGGGAGTGAAAAAATGCATTGAACTTTTGTTGTAATTCCTGAGAGTTTGTAAAAGGGATTGTTACAATTACCTCATCTTTAGAAATTCGCTGTACTTTGCCTTTTAGCTGCTGGGCACGCTGCTCTATACTATTTAACCACTCGTAAACAGGTTCGCCAGCGAAAGTAGTCAGTCTTTCTCCTAGCTTGACATGCTGCACCAATTCCCCGCTATTGGCATGGTTAAAATTAACTCCTACTTGATAATCCATACAACCAGCTAGCAGCAGGGATACTATTATTAGCAAGCAAAGATACTTGATGGAAAGCAAACTCGTTCTCAAAGTAGATAAATTCATCAGCGTTAACCTCCCACAAAATCGTTAGTAGTACCACATCAAACCACCCAGGGTCAAAACGATAATAATTAAAGCTACCCAAATAAAGCGATTGTCTTTGGTATTTACCTGGCTAAGATCGACAAAATCTACCTCAGGGAGCTTTTTGGGCAGAGAGGATTTGCTAGTATTAGCAGTAAGACTAATCTTGCTTTTGTTATCAGCTAGTGCGCTAAAATCGGGGATTTCTGTCATCCATTCCCTGGGGCGTTGTAATCGGGGTGCTTTGAGAATATAGTGCAATCGCCGCGCTTCTTTGCTAGTTTCTAAGTGGGGATGGCGTTTTAGCTGTTCGCAAAGTGCGATCGCATCTTGGGTGCGTCCGGCGGCCTCATATGCTGTTACCAGCCAGATTTGTACTTCGCCTCCAAAGCGAGTATTTCGAGCCAAAAGAGCACTGGCTTTTTCTAATTGTTCCACAGCTTCCCGATATTGTCCGCTTTCAAAGGCTATTTTTCCTTTTTGATAGCGAGTCTTGGCAATTTCTAAACTCTCTGAACTCACGATTGGTTCACAAATAATCGGCACTGCCTTTATTGTGCCAATTACGGCAACATTTTTGAAACTGTTTTAGCTAACAACCGCTTTGGCAAGCAAGGTGATAAAAAGTATGTTTCCGTTCAAGGTTTTGCAAGCACATTTACTGAGATTGGGGTTAACTGCAGTAGCAGCAGCTGCTGCGCTCGGGGTTGGTACTACTCCAGCTAATGCGGAAATTAAAATCATTGGTGGTGCGGATTTTTATGGAAGTGGTCAGTCGCCCAGTATTGGTGGCTTTATTTACGGTAGTCCTATTCCTACCCCCATACCAGTAAATCCAGCCACAGGATTGGCGCCCAATCCCGCCCATAATAGCTTGTATCCGCATCGTGTTTACCACTCTTACCCAGAGTACGATTATTACTCTTATCCAGATGACGACTACTACAACCGGCGGGGAGGATATTACAACCAAGATACGATTTTGGTCAATCCCGTGTTGGTAAATCCCAGCATCAAAAACTCTACGCTCGTTAACCCGACAATTATTGATTCCTACGGTCGCAAGCCGGTGAGGAATCACATTATTATCAAGTTTTGGTAGGTTGGGTGGTGATGATACCCAAGACACGGAGAATCTACAAAAACATTCTCCATGTCCCGTTCTCAAAGGGTGTGTTGAGAACTAGCGATCATCGTACCGATACCACCATCTGTAAAGATTTCCAGCAGTAGAGCATGGGGAATGCGACCGTCGATAATATGCGCTGCACGTACTCCTTGAGCAAGCGATCGCACGCAGCAGTTGACTTTGGGGATCATACCCCCTTTTACTACTCCGGTAGCGATTAATTGGCGCGCTTCTTGAATATCTATTTTTGCAATTAAGCTAGACGGATCTTTATGATCTTTTAAAATTCCTCGAGTATCAGTAAGCAAAATCAGCTTTTCTGCTCCTATGGCTGCTGCTATTTCTCCAGCTACAGTATCGGCGTTAATATTATAGGCCTGTCCGGTGTCGTCGGCAGCCACGCTCGAAACCACAGGAATGTAGCCGTGGCTGACCAGGGTTTCTAAAATTCTGGTATTGACAATGCTCACCTCTCCGACAAAGCCTATACCTTCTTCTCCTTGGGGACGAGCTTTAATTAAATTACCATCTTTGCCGCACAATCCCACTGCCGAACCGCCAGCTTGATTGATTAAAGAGACAATTTCTTTATTGACGCGACCGACTAACACCATTTCTACAACATCCATTGTGGGAGCGTCTGTTACTCGCAAACCATTCTTAAACTGCGGTTCTATTCCCAGTTTATCTAGCCAGCTGTTAATTTCTGGACCGCCGCCATGGACTAGTATAGGACGCAAACCCACGCAGGACATAAATACAATGTCGCGGATTACTTGATCTTTAAGATTGTTATCTTTCATAGCTGCGCCGCCATACTTGACAACAATTGTTCGACCTGCAAATTGTTGGATGTAAGGTAGCGCTTCGCTCAATACTTGCACGCGGGTAGCTGCATCTTGGTGAATGTATTCGGTATCGTTGGTCATGGACGAGGAGCTTTCGGTTGTGAATTTGGTACTGCCAACAATTTCTCACAGATTGGTCGAAGACAAAATTATTCCCCAGATGTTAGCGCTTGCTCACAAAATAATTAACAACGGTTGGGTGCACAAACTGTTTTTTTCAAAACGCTGGGAATGGCTTGCAAAATGCGAGTGGAAATTTCTTCTGGCGTTTGTTCGGTGTTGATGGTAATTTGCAGATCGGCTTGAGCGTAGAGGGGTTGTCTTTGTTCCAGGAGCGATCGCAGTTTTGTTTGGGGATCGCCTTGTTGCAGCAAAGGGCGAGTTTTATCTTCTGCCAAACGGTTATATAGTATTTCCACGGCTACATCTAACCAGACAACCAAACCGTGATGCAAATAACTCCAGTTTTCTCGTCGGAGAACTATTCCGCCACCAGTTGCTACCACTAACCTTTGAATGGCGCAAACTTGGGCTAAAACCTGACTTTCTAATTGGCGAAACCCTGCTTCTTTTTCTTCCGCAAAAATCTGATTGATAGACCGTCCTGCTGCTTTGACAATTACTTCATCGGTGTCTATAAACCCGTAGCCTAGTTTTTGGGCGAGCAAGCGCCCTACCGTTGTTTTACCAGCTCCTGGCATTGCTACCAAGTATAGGTTTATTCCTTTTAAAAGGTTATTCACCACTGACTTGACTCCAAGTGTTAGTTCTTTTTACTCTACCTGAAATTTTTTGCATTTAAACGACTGGCTCTGAGGTGGTTTTTCAGTTGCTTTTCCAAAAAAGCATGAGCAATCGGCAGGAAAGAATTAGCTTTTTCGACGCTGAATTTCCAATTTTCTTCTATTAATTTTTCAACTATGTACTCTCTCCAAACTGGATCGCAAGTAAAACCTGCTCCTTGTCTTGCCATCAGCGATCGCTTTTGTAGTAATTCTATCCCTTTTAATATTAATTTTGGAGGTAATTGGGGCAGTATACTACTTTTTATAGCTGCTAAAGAAGCAGGTTCGGAATTAATCACCAAACAGGACATTATTTGCTTTTCTAAATTTGATAAACGTTGGAACTGCTGATCCAATATTACTTTCATATCTCCTAATACCAACATTTCCTGTTTTAAAAATGTCTGAATTTTACCATCAAACAACTCCTGGATGCTATGAGCAACTAATTTAACAAATAAGGGATTACCTGCATATAATTTTGTGATTTCTCGTCCAATTTCTTCATCCAACTCAATTAAACCTGTGTCTGCTAAAATTTTGCAAATACCTTCTTGACTTAAGCCAGTCAATTTTAAACAACGTACTGGCATATTTTTACCTTCCCATTCAACAATTTCCGTCGGTTTTTCTCGTGTAATCAATAATAAACAACTTTGATGTTGTGCTTCTACCAAGCACCTAATCAATTCTTCATAATCTTCGTACCCTTGGCGATAGCTAATGTGGGGTAAAGAGTAAAAAGCAGTATTTGCAGAAAAAGGAAAATCTTGATGCTGGTCGCTGTATTTATTACCTAAAATGGTATCTAAATTATCTAAGATTATCAGGCAGCGAGAAGTACTTACGCAATCTAACAGGTGGGAAATGCCAATTTTGGTGTTTACTTCTGTACTGTTGGGAGAGAAAAACTGAATTAATTCGCTTAAAAGTTTTTCTACAGGTGTAGCAAAATTTAACGAACGCCAAATCACGCTGTCAAAATTTTCTTGAATTGTTTGTACTAGCTTGATTGCAAAAACTGTTTTCCCAATTCCAGCTGCGCCTAAAATTACCACCAGACGACAATTTTCTTGAAACATCCATTTTTGTATTTGGGCTAATTCTGTTTCTCTTTCAGAAAAAAACTGACATCGATTGTTTTTTCATTTGGTTGAGGAGATGAGATGGGGATAACAAAGTTATCGCCTGTTGCTTTTGACCCAGATTTTTTGTAACCAGCTTTTTCTAATAAGTGAGTAACGCGACTCCAATTTTTTACTTTAACTGAGTATCCTGTTTGGTTACTCAACATATCTTCTATGTACTTGTACAATCCATTGGAAAGATAAACTCTCACAGTACTGCTACTACCACTTTGATAAACGGTACTAGCAATTTCCGCAGGACTTAAACCGCAAAAAACCCCGCAAAAACTTTTTTCGACAGGTGTGAGAGCTTTTCCCTTTGCTGATGCTAAATCTATGTATAATTTTTCTAATTCCCAGTGATTTCTAGCTTCTATAAATTCCTCTTGTATTTGCTTAGAATTAGATGCTGTCATTAATGTGATGAATTGAAGTTAGTTCAGCTTCTCAAAAAATATAACAAATTTACTAACGTTCGTTAGGTGAATAGCTGGTAACAGCTCGGCTATCTTTGGGCTTAACGGAACTTTCATGAAATTTGATTGAAACTTTATCCGTCCAGTTGACGTCTACTTTAGAAAGTAGGGTACACAAACAACAAAAGTCCTCCGTTAACATGTGTTTATTTAAACACATTATCTTAGGAAAGGGAAATAAATAAGTTTGCTCAAGATGATGGGTTTAGGTTGCAAGTCAGTATATTTTGTGAGATAGACTAAAGGTGTAAAATATGACTCAACTTCTTGCATGGTTGAAAAAGCTTTGCCAGCTTGATTTGTTAGAGAGACAAAGAAAAATTGCGTATTTTCAGGCAAATCAGCTGAATAAATAAAGTGTGGGTTAAGTGTGGTAGTTAGAGGTTTCAACCATGACTCGGATTCGAGATGTTGTGCAAAAAGCTTTAGTAACCGGATATCTAACTGTGGAAGCAGAAAATCAGCTGCGAAAATTACTAGCGACCCAGTACGATTTAGAAGACTTAAACGCTTTTATGACTTTACAGGAAGCCGCAATGATGGGTAGAGTCAAGCAAGAGTCTCGCGAACGTTGCGGAATCTAGCAAAAGCGAATTTGTGTTGGTAATTATCGGCGGGAGGGTTGATTGTCGCTATCCTCATCGTCTAGAAATCCCCAATCCTCCTCATCGTCATGCTTTTGATTTTCAGACGGTGGTTGATAGGGAGGGATAATCACCCGATAATCAGCATCGTAAATTGATTCAGTTTTTCCAACTCCAGAGTTTTGAGGTTCCCGGTAGCTGTATGAGTAAACTGAACCTGACTGATAGCTGCTTTTGGGTTGCTGCTGTCGTTCGTAGGTCTTGGCATCTTGAGGTTGTGTATTTTGAGGAGATGGGGATGCTTGCTTAGTTTCCTCAAAATCCCAATCACTACTAACACTGCTTGTTTCCCAATCGTCTGTTTTGTCTGTAGGGGTATAGCTGTATTGAGGTTGTCGTGGAGGAGTGCGATCGCCAACGGGCGGAGTTTTTGATGCTTGGGAGGGGGGAGTTTGGCGTTGGGAAGCGGCAAAATAGCTTGACAATCGAAACAAAATAGAGATGAATAAAGAAGTAGCAGCACCGGCGGCAGTGCTGAACAAAATCCACATTGCAAGTGGTAAGGATTGAGTTTGCGTACCCAAAAAGACTAG
Organism: cyanobacterium PCC 7702; assembly: GCA_000332255.1. Lineage (GTDB taxonomy): Bacteria > Cyanobacteriota > Cyanobacteriia > Cyanobacteriales > Nostocaceae > Chlorogloeopsis. The sequence goes on from KB235926.1 coordinate 3,708,605, forward strand.
TGGAAGGACAGGCGACCAATTTTGTACTAATAACAGCGCCAGTCCTCCGAGCACAGTCACTAACAAAATTAAACGAAATACAGCCATGGGGATTAGAAATAAACAGAACAAGGACTCAGAAAGCAGAAGAGCAAAAAAGTGGAGTCACTGGTTTTTCCCTTTCAACCTTAACCTCTTGACGAGGGATGATGACCTTGCCAGCGTTGAATGGGAACACAATCAACATTCAACTGATCTAAAGCACGGGCGACTACAAAGTCAACTAAATCTTCTATGGTTTGCGGATTGTGGTACCAAGCAGGAATAGCAGGAACTATTCTCACTCCTGCTTCTGCAAGGCTAGTTAAATTTCGTAAGTGGATCAAGCTCAAAGGAGTTTCCCGGGGAACTATCACCAATTTTCGCCCCTCTTTAATTTGTACATCTGCTGCTCGTTCTAATAAATCAGAACTTAAGCCTGCTGCGAGTTTGGCTACCGTAGCCATGCTACACGGAATCACAATCATTCCCAAGGTCCGAAAAGAACCGCTAGCAATATTAGCTCCGACATCATTCCAGGGGTGGCAGCGTAGTTTTCCTCCAACTTCTACTCCTGCTTGCTGTCGCCAAAATTGCTCTTGTTGCACCGGGTCTGCTGGCATGCGAATATTTTGTTCGGATTGCCAAACTATGTAGGCTGATTTGGAAGCAACCAATTCCACGGCGTAATCAGCTGCTAGTAAAAATTTTAACATTCTCACTGCGTAAATGAGACCAGATGCGCCTGATACTCCTAAAACTAGTGGTTGAGTTTGATGTGACACGCTGTGTAAATAATCAAGGAAAGAAAAGATAAATCAAGCTGCGCGAGCAGCTTCTTCAAAGCCAGAAAAAAGCAGGACGCAAAAATTGTCCTTTGCTTTTTTGCTTTTATTGTGGGTAGTAAGTTTATCTCACTACTAACTACAGCCGCCTGTTTATTCATCTTCTGGATATGATTCTAAGTCGTCGGTCTCCAATTCGTGGGGAAGGTACATGTCTGATTCTTCGTCGTTGCCGACACCAATTTCGGGACGAGAAGTAACTCCCTCGTTACCAACGGTGACCAAATCGATTTGCTGACGGTAGTAGTCAACGCTTTTTACTTGTACGGCGACGCGATCGCCCAATCGATACGAAGCGCGGTTTTTGCGTCCGAACAGTGCTTGTTGTCTAGCTCGATACTCGTACCAATCGTCTTTGAGGGAGCTGACATGTACCAGTCCTTCTACTCGTATGGGTACGTTGTTGTTTCCTTGTCCGTCTTTGGGCGGTACTTCAATTTCTACAAAAAAGCCATAGGATTGGACACCGGTAATGACACCGTGAAAAACTTCGCCGATGCGCTGTTTCATTAAGGAGGCTTTTTGCAAACCTTCCAAGTCTGCTTCTGCTTCCAGAACTTCTTTTTCTCGGTCGTTGATTTGGGTTATGACCCTTGTCAGTTCGCTTTGCAGTTCACTTTGCAGTTCGGGGGGTAGGACGTTCCAGTTAATTTCGCCGTGACTGGTGGAGGAACGCAGGTTTACGCGCTCTTTGACGCGGGTGTTACGGCGATCGCGTCCGTGTTCGAGCAATGTGTAATATACTCTTTGCATTAATAAATCTGGGTAACGTCGCAAAGGAGCTGTAAAGTGGGTATATTCTGGAAGGGCCAGACCGAAGTGGGGTGCTTTGTTGGTGCTGTAGGTAGCTTGTTTAAGGGTATCCTGCAACAAGTAAGTTAACACTTGCTCGGAGGATGATTCTGCAAATACCCTTGTTAATTGTTGGTAATCTAGCGGTTGGATATCTATCTCCGGGTCGAGGGACAGCTCTACACCTAAATTAATGGCTAATTTGAGCATTTCTTGTACGTCTTCGGGATCGGGTGCGCCTTGCACTCGCCAAATAGCTGGAATTCCCAAAGCGCTGAAGTGATTTGCCACAATTTGATTTACCAGCAATACGAACTCTGTCAGGAGCGCTCGTGCCTTTGAATCGTTGTCTAGTACGCATCCGAGAATACCTTCATCATAGAAGGGGTTTTTGTTCGGTGGTAGATTTAATTGCAAACTACCTCGATGCAGGCGCTGTTGTTTGAGGTGAAGGCGCAAACTTTCTAGTTTTTGCACCATTTCCACTACTTCTGGGGGGATGTTGGTCGGTTTGTTCTGTAAAATTGCTTCTACTTGTTGAGGATCGACCAAAGCGTCTACTTTAATTGCGCTGGGTTGAATTTCCCAACTCAACAGTTGTTTCGATTGCGCGTCGAAGTTCATGAAAACGGAGATTGTCAAGCGATCGCTTCCCGGTAACAAACTGCAGCGTTCTGCTACGGCTTCTGGTAGCATTGGCAATACCAAATCGCCCAGATATACAGTTCTACCGCGTTTTAACGCTTCCCGATCGAGTATTTCATCTGGTTGGATGTAGTGGGAAACATCGGCTATGTGGAAACCTAGCCGTAACTGTCCTGTTGTGGTTGTTTCTAAAGAAAAGGCATTTTCTACGGTTTTGGTGTCAACATTGTTACCAACTATCGCTACAGTCAACTGGGAGCGCAAATCCCATCTATTTTTCAGGTCTGCTTTGAGAATTCTTTTTGGCAATTTCGCCGCTGCTTCTTGTACGTTCTCCGAAAAAGTACGGGAAAGATCGTGTTTGCAGGTAACTAAATCAATATCTGCTGCAGCTTCGGCATCGCTACCGAGGATTTGTACTACTCTACCTATGGGAGGATATTGTGCTAGGGGATAGCGCAAAACTTCCACATGGGCAAGGTGGTCGACTGCTTGTTCTAAATTAGAGTTATGATTTTGAAGTTTGAGCTCAAACAGCAGGCGATCGTCTAAAGGTACGGCTCGATAACCTCCTTCTACCTGTTTGATGCGCGCCAACAGGGTATGATTGGAACGTTCTAAAATCAATTTCACTTCTCCTTCGGGAGAACGACGACGACTACCTTCTTTGAGAACTTTCACCAAGACGCGATCGCCATTCCAAGCGTTACTTAAATGGCTTTCCCTAATATATATATCCTCCGCTCCCTCTACATCTTGAATGGCAAAGCAAAAGCCTTTGCTCGAACAGCGAAGTTTTGCTTCAATCAAACCTTCTTCTGTGACGCGACGATACTTTCCGCGTTCTTTTACCAGTATTCCTATTTTTTCCAGCACATCCAAGGCGATGTGAAGCTTTTCTAAACTTTCTTCATCTTCACAGCCAAGTTTCTTTTCTAAGAGTTTACGAGCTACCAACTTATCATCTGTAAAATTGGCAAGGAGTGTAGCGATTGAGAATTCCATGCAGTGAACCGACCTTTGGTCAAAACATCATTTTTTTTTCTGAGACACTTGCGTGCAAACACAGGTAAGAGCGCCGATTCCAGCAATCTGAACTTCAGAGAGTTCCGTGCTGCGTGCAAAGTGTTTGTCATTGAATCTGGTTCTTTGTTGATTACCCTCACGAACCACAGACACTAGTGGTAAACGAACTTCCCAACAAGTAGGGCGCTACACGTTCATTTCAGAGTCCTAAATTGTTACGGTTCCCTCATTAGGCTGCTCTGAAAAAGCATGCCTGATGTCGAATTTTACCCTGCTAGGATCGTGAGAACGCGGATTTTTCAGAAGTTGTGCTTGGATCGCTCTTAGCAGAACTGCCCAAACCTACCGCGTCGGGTAAACTGCAGGTGTTCGATTGCCTAATTTAGAAGGTACTTCCCGCCATTAGACTCTGAATTTTTAACTAGGAGAAACTGCCGAAAAGCCTGAAAGCTACATATGTAGAATCGGTCACAATCAGGTCAGCAGCTTATGAAGCTGTGAGGACGAACCATTACTTCATTATTGTAGATTTAGTAAGTACTTCCAGAAAAGATTTCTGGATGTTTAATTGGGTAAATAGTATAGCATCACTAGTAAGACTACGCAGAAGCAGCGGAAAGTAACAAAAAATTTACTCATCAATTTTGCCGCTACTGTTGGCACGGGCTAATAAAAAACAACTTCAAAGTAGCACAGCAGCTGAAAGCAATGTGGAGCTTTCGGTGATAGATAGTAAAAAAGACAACAATAAAAGCTAGGAGGCGACTTTCCGCACCCTCAGCAAGCAAGTGGTTTGGCAAGATAAAGTAAAAGTAGTGTTAATATTCGCTAAACACCCAGACGCTAAAGATAATTTTCCTAAAGTTAAAGATTTCAAACTTCAGGGTCATGTCCGCTCCCAAGCGTGAAGAATTTAATCGCAGATAGTAATTGGTGGCAATTATGATGTTGGCTGAGTTCCAAAGCTTGTATCCTACAGGTAGCTTAATTTCTGAGTTAGTGCAAATTTACCACGGTAAATATATCGTTCGTGCCAGCGTACAAATTGATGGTGTGACACGTGCTACCGGTATGGCCGCAGCAGAAACTGTAGAAGCAGCTGAAGACCAAGCAAGAAATAGGGCTTTAATGGTTTTGAAGACCACAGCAGCTCAACCAAAAGACGCGATCGCCGTTTCTCCAATTTCCCAAGTACAGTCAAACCGTTCCTTACCTGCAGTTGATGGTCTTGGTCGCGAATCCACCCCTGCTTCCGTCAATTTATTTTCGCAAGCGCAAACAGTTTCCCTAACCACTCCTAATCCTGTTTCGCCGGAAAAAACTTTGCAGCCAAACTTTCCGGTGACTAACAATATACAACCGCAATGGGAAACTACCCCCGAACCTTCCCAACTCCAATCTAGCAACGAACTCGAACCTCAGCCATCACCAGAGATTTCTTCTAGTAAAGTTACCCCATTCCCACAACCAAGTTACAGCCACTCCTCAGAAGATGGAACAATCTCATCCACAATTACTAAGAAAAAAAAGAAAAGCGAACCTGTAGATCAATCAGATGATATTGCCAAAATCGGTATGGAAATGGAACGTTTGGGTTGGACAACAGAACAGGGAAGAGATTATTTGATTAAAACCTATGGAAAGCGATCCCGCCATTTGCTTAATGCGGATGAATTGCGCGATTTTCTTAAATACCTGGAATCCCAACCCACACCCCCGGACCCCATAGCACAATTTTGACCAAAGCAGTAATAAATCTTATGGAATCTTGGAGTTATCTAAGATATAATTCAGTAGAGCTCACCCCAAAATTCCCTTTGGGCAGTAATTCTATTAATAAAAACCCTAAGCCATTTACTGACCAAAAATTAACGGCTGGAATTCCAAAAAAAATTAGAATCCCAGCTAGCAACAAAATTAAGTTCATCTGTGTTTGGAGATTGGAGAGGTTACTATTCAACAGTCAAAATCCAATGGCAACGATTGGCTGTTGACTGCTGAATTTCAATTAAACTACTGCTACAGGACGACTACCAGCAGCGTGACGGTCGATTACTTGGTCTATTAAGCCGTATTCCCGAGCTTCCTGAGGTGACATAAAGAAGTCTCGTTCGGTGTCTTCAGCAATTTTTTCTAAGGGCTGACCGGTATGTTCGGCTAAATACTCGTTTAGCCGTCGCTTGTGATAAAGAATCTCACGAGCTTGAATTTCAATATCAGTGGCTTGTCCTCTTGCACCGCCAAGGGGTTGATGAATCATAATCCGAGAATGGGGAAGACTCATCCGCTTACCCTTTGTACCGGCGCTAAGGAGAAAAGCACCCATACTCGCAGCTAATCCAGTACAGATGGTACACACATCCGGGCGGATATGCTTCATCGTATCAAAAATGCCCATGCCTGCCGTCACCGAACCACCGGGAGAATTGATATACATGTAAATGTCCTTCTCCGCATCTTCGGCGTCCAAAAACAGTAGTTGAGCAACAACCAAGTTTGCTACGTTGTCATCAATCGGTTGTCCTAAGAAGATAATACGCTCGCGCATCAAGCGCGAGTAAATATCAAAGGCGCGTTCGCCACGACCCGATTGTTCAATAACGATAGGAATCATGCAGCTTGCTTGTAACGAATGTATATATATTTTATCGATGACAAAGGCTGATTGTTTTGTGCAGCAACTACAATGAACCGCTCCATCCTTAATGTTTTCTCAACAACTGACCGGAACAATTTTGTTGTTTGTTGGTCAAACCAAACTAGATTACTGCTAGCGACAGAAAAAATGTCGTCTCCCCAGCTGGATCGAGCAACAAGAGTATCAGGTGTGTTCCCAAAAAAAATCCATCTCCAACTTAAAAACGTCCACCATAAGAGGAGACTGCCATGCCAGAAAAATTTGTACAAGCTGCAATCATAACCTTTTTACTTCAGCTCATCTTCGGGCTGAGTTCCAATACAACTACTGTTCATACTAAGGCAGCAGCACCCTCCAGCGAAGCATCGGGACCAGTGGCAAGTTCAATGTTCAGTTTTTTAGAATAAGAAAGTTTCCTTTCTCCACAGACCTAGTGCAAGCATTGCAAACATTTTTCATATGTTCTCCGAATCTAAACAAATTGTAAATACCGACAACTTGATAAAATAAACCTGCCTGTTTTGCCAGCAAATCCTTTTCCCAGGCAGGTTTTATTTTTGTCACACAATTTCATTAATCTTAAGTTTTTTAGCGGGAAGGTAAAAAGAAAACGTTAGACTGACAATCGTAGCTAAACACTTGCCTTCGATCATGACTAATCGCCTTGCTACAGCTCAAAGTCTCTACCTGCGCAAGCACGCCGAAAATCCTATTGATTGGTGGCCTTGGTGCGAGGAAGCGCTTGCGACTGCAAAAGCCGAAAATAAACCGATTTTTCTTTCGATTGGCTACTCTAGCTGTCACTGGTGTACTGTCATGGAAAAAGAGGCGTTCTCCGATACTGCTGTTGCTGAGTATATGAACGCCAATTTTATTGCCATTAAAGTAGATAAAGAAGAAAGGCCAGACCTTGACAGTATTTACATGCAGGCGTTGCAGATGATGAGCGGTCAAGGAGGTTGGCCTTTGAATGTTTTTCTGTCTCCAGAAGATTTGGTACCGTTTTATGCTGGTACGTATTTTCCCCTAGAACCACGCTACGGTCGCCCGGGTTTTTTGCAATTATTGCAAGCGATTCGCCGCTATTACGATACAGAAAAAGAAGATTTGCGTGCTCGCAAACAAGTAATTTTAGAGTCGCTGCTGAGCTCGGCGGCGTTGCCATTTCAGAGTACAACACAAAATCAAGACCGGGAGTTACTACAGCGAGGATGGGAGACAAGTGTGGGAATTATTACTCCCAACCAATACGGTAACAGCTTCCCCATGATTCCCTATGCGGAATTAGCTCTGCGGGGAACGCGGTTTAACTGGTCATCGAAGCATGACAGCAAGCAAGTTTGTCTGCAGCGAGGACTAAATTTGGTCTTGGGAGGTATTTACGATCATGTCGGTGGTGGGTTTCACCGCTATACCGTCGATCCTGGTTGGGGCGTACCTCACTTTGAAAAAATGCTCTACGATAATGGTTTGATTGTAGAGTACCTGGCAAATCTTTGCAGTGCAGGAGGAGTGCAAGAACCAGCCATAGAACGAGCGATCGCGGGTACGGTGCAGTGGCTAAAGCGAGAAATGACCGCAGCAGCAGGTTACTTTTATGCTGCTCAAGATGCTGATAGTTTTACTCACCCCAGCACCACAGGAGAATCAGAACCAAAGGAGGGAGCATTCTACCTTTGGAGTTATGACCAACTGCAGCAACTGCTAAGCTCAGAAGAACTAACGCAATTGCAACAAGCGTTTCGAATTAGCGCTAGCGGGAACTTTGAAGGTAAAAACGTTTTGCAAAGGCGCCACCCGGGAAAATTAAGCGAAATACAAGAAACTGCACTAGAGAAATTGTTTGTAGCTCGTTACGGTGCAACTAGGGAATCCTTAGAGGCCTTTCCACCCGCTCGCAACAACCAAGAAGCAAAAAGCGGAAACTGGTCTGGTCGAATTCCACCGGTAACCGACACCAAGATGATCGTCGCCTGGAATAGTTTGATGATTTCGGGTTTAGCAAGAGCACACTCAGTATTTCGACAACCGCAGTACTTACAACTAGCAACAGATGCGGCTAACTTTATCTGGAACAATCAATTTGTCAACGGGCGGTTTCATCGTCTCAATTATGAAGGTCAAGCAACCGTACTAGCTCAATCTGAAGATTACGCCTTTTTCATTAAAGCATTACTAGATTTACATGCTTGCTGTCCGCAACCAAACAAATGGTTGGAAAGAGCACTCGCCGTGCAAAAAGAATTTGACGAATATTTTTGGAGTGAGGAAGGTGGCTATTACAATACAGCAAAAGATACTACTCAAGATTTAATTGTGCGCGAGCGCAGTTATGCCGATAATGCTACACCGTCTGCCAATGGAGTAGCGATCGCCAATTTAGTTCGTCTTGCCTTGCTGACCGATAATTTGCAATATTTAAAATTAGCCGAGCAGGCTTTGCAGGTATTTCGCCCTGCAATGCAGCACGCTCCCCAAGCTTGTCCGAGTTTGTTTGCAGCTTTAGACTGGTACCTTAACTGTACCTTGATCCGCACCCGCAGCGAACAGATCGGTTTGCTGGCTTCTCAGTACCTTCCAACTACTGTATTTATAGTAGAATCGAATTTGCCAGAAGGTAGTGCGGGGTTGGTTTGCCAAGGTTTCAAATGCCTGCCAGCTGCAGAAAGCTTAGAAAAATTATTGCAACAGGTACAGCAAAGTCAAATCAGAGGATAAAACAGCAACCACCAGTCAATGATGAATGACAAAAGTAAATTAACTGCTATTATCCTTGCAGGTGGTAAAAGTACTCGCATGGGTAGCGATAAAGCCTTGATTGCTGTTCGAGGCGTACCGATGTTGCTGTTAGTTTATCGCATTGCTGAAGCTTGCGCAAAAAAAGTCTGTGTAGTCACTCCCTGGAAAGAACGCTACCAACACTTGCTACCCCCAAACACCCAGTTTGTTGAGGAAGTTCCTTTACCGGGAGAAAGGGGTAACGAACCCAAAACTCACGGTCCGTTGATAGGATTTGCTCAAGCACTAGCGCAGGTGGATACAGATTGGGTGCTGCTGTTAGCTTGCGATTTACCTAATCTTCGGGCAGACATTTTACAGCAATGGGCGGCAAAACTTGACAGCGTACCCCCCCAAGCTATTGCAGCTTTGGTTCAAAAAGACAACAGGTGGGAACCGCTGTGTGGCTTTTATCGACGTTGCTGTTTGCCAGAATTAAATAAATACATCGAGCAACAAGGGCGATCGTTTCAGGAATGGTTAAAACTACATCCGGTGCACGTACTACCTTTGTCGGATCCGCAAATGCTATTCAATCTTAATAGCTATCAAGACGACTGGCGATCGCAGTTAAATAACTAAGTGATGCTGTTTCTCCAAAAATTAGCAACAGAAATTTTTACCAAAACTATGCAGCGTCACTTTCACTGTTGACCGATTTCAGATTACAATAAAAAGTCCCCACCAGCAATGAAATGCGACAATACTGACGCTGCAGCCATTGCCAAGGGTTGCCTTCACCAAAAAACAAGCCTCCTAGCCTTTGTCGGCGAAGATGAAACACACTCTTTCAGTACTTGTAGAAGATGAAGCGGGTGTTCTTTCCCGTATCTCTGGTTTATTTGCTCGTCGTGGTTTCAACATTGAAAGCCTGGCTGTTGGTCCGGCGGAGCAGCCAGGAATTTCCCGGATTACAATGGTTGTACCTGGTGACGATCGCGTCATCGAACAACTCACCAAGCAACTGTATAAATTGATCAATGTTCTCAAAGTACAGGATCTCACCGAGATTCCCTGTGTAGAACGAGAATTAATGTTGCTGAAAGTAAATGCTACCAGTACCACTCGCTCGGAAATAGTGGAGCTGGCGCAAATTTTTCGAGCGCGAGTTGTAGACGTCGCAGAAGATTCCCTCACCCTAGAAGTTGTCGGCGATCCCGGGAAAATGGTGGCGATCGTGCAAGTACTGCAAAAATTTGGTTTAAGAGAAATAGCCCGCACTGGTAAAATTGCCTTAACTCGCGAGTCGGGAGTCAATACCGAGTTGTTGAAATCTCTGCAAGCAAAAGTTTAGTTGTTTCGAGCGCCTTTAGGGTTCGCATTACTTTAAATAAATCAACAGATTCAATCCTGGAATAGTGCGGGAAAGAGTCCATAAAGCTAGGGTAATATAAAGTACACCCAAACTCCATTGATACCATGCTAGGGTGGTGATAATACCGGGAAGGTGACGATCCCGAAGGCGAATGTCATTAAATCCAATTTTCAGGAGGTTGTTGAGGCTAAAATCGTAGTAATTTAGCCAATTCCAACGCCGGTCCCACAAAAGTGGCAAATAGCGATCTCGAAACATTGGAAATCTGGGAATAACTGGCAAGCGTCCCAGCAGCAACCTCAACTGCCGCATGCTACCATCTTCTGTAAAGTAAGAAACATCCATCAAGTCATGGTAGCGGCCCTTTTGGTACAGTCGAAATAACAAAACAGCCGGTACGGGGACGATAATAATGACAAGACAACCCAGCGTCAGCCAAGGTTGCTCGGCGCTGTGAAAAATGGCAAACACTCCCAAAAACGTTAACAAGCTAAAACTAGCTGCGATGCACGCACTTTCAGAGATGGGAGGAACGACGGGTAGCGGATGAAAACGCCGAAAACGATCGACTAGCCAAAAGAGCATGCCAAAAAAGGCGATCGCGATCGACCCAATTCCCAAAACCAAGCAAAAATTAGTACCGTATCCGGAAAGCAGTAGTAATAAATTTAAAGTTAGCCAATTCCATGCTTGTAGCAACCATCTTCCCAAACTAAAAGGTTCGCCAACAACAACACGAGAACTAAGTTGGGTATAGGTTTCTAAATCTATGTCCAGCAGCGTTAGTAGCTCGCTGGAATTGCGGAACGGTCGTACTGCTCGACGACGGGCGATCGCTTCTGTTTGCGTCGGGGAAAAACCAAGTTCGAGCAGGCGTTTTTTAGAAGCGTTGTTGATATTTGCACCTACCAAAAGGTGACTTAACTGTGCCAATTGCAATCGCTGTTTTGTATACTCTAGTTGGTTGGCATCGGCGATTTGCTGTAACTGACGGAAATTTTGTTCCAAATTTCGCAAAACGTTTTGATTACCTTGCAATGCAGATACTAGCAGTTTTTTGCCAATTTCGCCGGGGTTGCCTAAAATTTTAGCCTGATTGGAATTAAAAGCAACTCCAGAGACATCTAAATAAGCTTGTTGGCTGAATTCAGCATCGCTGAAATCTGCTTGATTGAGAATGCTAGCGCTTTGCAAATTAACAGGTTGATGGAACTGTGCTTCCCGGAAAGTCACAGTTTGTTCAAAGATTGCTTCTATCAAGGATAACAATCCATCAAAAATACTCTTGGTAAACTGGACAGAACTAGCAAAGCGCGCACCAGAAAAATCTGCGTTTTTTTGCCACCAGACGCGCTGGAATTTTGCTATTTGCTGAAAATTTATTTGATTAAAACTAGCAGTATCCGTAAAAATACTGTTTTGAAAATCAACACTTTCTTGAAATTGGCTTTGCCTAAAATTGCTTTTATCAAAAAAGATACTTCCTTGCCATTGACTTTGCTGCCGAAAAGTTGCATTAGCAAAACTCGCAGTACGACTAAATCGCGTTTCTGTCCAATCGGATTGTTGCTGAAAAATAGCACCTTCAGCATTGACAGGTTGAAGAAAAAAGGTGTTGGTGAATTTTACCGTACCTGTAAAAGAAGTATGTTCTAAAAATAAAGAACCGCGGAAAACACTGATATCGCTGGATGCAGTTGCTGAAGTTGCCAAAAGGGAGCGACAATCCTTAGAGATGGAAAAGCCAAAAGCAAAGGACTGCAAGCAAACTACCCGCAGACGTTCGAGCTGCTCTTTTTCAGTAACGGTAAATATGGGTGCGATCGCCTGAGCGTACAGGGGAGTTCTCAGACCCAAATCGCTACCGATAAAATCTCCTTGAATCAGAGAATAGCTCAAATCTAAACCCAAAGGTTTGGAACCAGTTTTTTGCAGTTCTTTACGCAGCATCTGATAAAAAGCATCGCCAAAAGCAGCATTTTCTGGGCGCAAATCTATCACCATCTGCCGCAAATCCACAATCAAATTGCCTTCGCGTCGGGTAGGCGTGCGCAATCGTTCTTGCAACAATTCTACAGTTAAGGGCATGCGTTCTGGTTGTGCTGCCAGACCCCAAGCAGGTAGAACAAAGAAGATGGAAAAAAAGGCCATGCAGAGAAACGCATTTGCAAGCATAGCAACCAGCGTTAAACCCCTACATGTCTTTGCGTTGCCAAACAAGATTTATTCCATCACTCCTGGTCAATCAACAGAACAATTTTACCGGTCATCGAACCACTTTCAAGCAACTGGTGAGCTTTAGCTGCTTGTTGTAGGGGTAATTGATGGCTAACTTGGATTTTTAATTTACCTGCATCTATATACTTCGCACACTCTTCTAAAATTTCTGCTTGATGTTGCTGTGCTTCCACTATTTTCTGCAACATCGGTGTCAGCATTAATTCTAGACCGATGCGGAGATTGCGCTCTCGAGCAGTTTTCCAAACTGTATTGGCATTTGGTTCCAAAATCGTGACAATATCACCATAGACGCGCACCGCTGCAAAGGTTTTGTGAAAGGTTTCCCCACCTACGGTATCAAAAGCTAAATCTACGCCTTCTCCCTCGGTCCAATCTAAGGTTGCTTGCACAAAATCTGTTTGTTTGTACAAAATAGCACAGTCAGCACCGAGTTTTTCGACAAAACGTGCTTTATCTTCAGAACTAACAGTGGTACAAACGCGTGCACCTTTAAGTTTGGCAAGCTGAATTGCTACGTGTCCGACGCCACCAGCACCTCCATGAATTAACACTCGTTCGCCCACTTCCAGTCTTCCCCGCTCGTACAAAGCTTCCCAAGCGGTAATCAATACTAAAGGTGCTGCTGCTGCTTCTGCGAAGGATATCGATGCAGGTTTGCGAGCAACAAAGCGCTCGTCTACGGTGGTAAATTCAGCATAGTTGCCTTGATGTGCGCCTAAGCCGCCGTTACAAAAATAAACTGCATCGCCAACGCTAAACTTTTGCACTCTACTACCTACAGCCTCTACTATCCCTGCACCATCGCATCCTAAAATAGCAGGCATGCGATCGGGGTAGAAAGTACCGCGTTTGCGAAGTTTGGTGTCAATGGGGTTAACGCCTGCTGCTTTTAAGCGTACCAACAGTTCGGTTTCACCGATAGGAAAAGCGGGACTTGTAACTTGCTGCAGTTGTAAAACTTCCGGACCGCCAACTGCTGTCATTAATACTGCTTTCATGAGCTATTCCTCAACATTTGCACCGCTAAAAAAGCAATATGCCATACGGCACGCTTCGCGATCGCCTGCTAGTTTATGATTATTTGATTATCTTATCTATTTCCAGTTGCAGTTCGTCCTTAGGGCTCAATGTTTGCAACTGCTCGTCTTTGAGAATTTTTGCAAACTTGGGGTTATTTTTTACCATCTGCACGCACTCGGGATTGAGAGCAATAGCTCGTTGCAAACTCTCTAACGCCAGCTGGGTATTTTCTTGCCAGGCATAGCAGTAAGCTTGATTGTAAACAGCTTCAAAGCAATCGGGAGCAATTTCTATCGCCTTACGAAAACTGGAAATCGCTTCTTCATAGCGCCCTAACAGCACCAAGACGATACCCCGGTTGTTCCAAGCTTGTTCGAAATGCGGTTGGACAAGCAATACTTTGTCGTAGGCTGCAAGTGCTTCTTCGTAGCGTCCCAGAAAGTATAGAGCGTTACCCCACTTGTACCAAGTTGCAGGATCTAAGTCCTGCTTGATTGCCAATAGTTTGTCGTAGGCTGCAACTGCTTGCTCGTATTGCCCTAATAAGTACTGAGCATTGGCCTGATTGTACCATGCTTGTTCTAGCTCCGGCTTGATTGCCAATGCCCGCTGGCAGGAAACGACTGTTTCTTTATAAAGTCCTAACAAGTACAGGGTACTGGCGCGGTTGTTCCAAGCTTGGTAAAAGTCAGGTTTGAGAAGTAGGGCTTTATCGTAACAAGCAACAGCTTCTTCGTAGCGCCTTAACAAGTAAAGAATATTGCCTCGGTGATTCCAAGCTTGGTAGTAGTCGGATTTGATTGCTAAGGCTTGGTTGCAGTTTTCGAGCGCTTCTTGATACCGTCCTAGGTTTGCCAGTGCTATACTTCGGCTGTACCATACTTGATAGGACTCGGGGGCGATCGCCAGAACTTTGTCGTAACTCGCAACAGCTTGTTCGTAAAGCCCCAAGTGGTAAAGAATGTTTCCTCGGTTGTTCCAGCCTTTCTCAAGCTCGGGTTTGATTGCTAGAGCTTTGTCGTAGGAAGCAACCGCTTCTTGGTAGCGCTTTAATTGTTCTAAAGCGACACCGCGACTGTACCAAGCTTGGTAATACTCGGGTTGGATCGCCACTGCTTTATCGTAGGAGGCGATCGCTTCTTCGTAGTGCTCCAGCTTTGCTAGTGCTAAGCCGTGATGATACCAAGCTTGCTGCAGATTTGGTTCGATGGCCAGTGCTTCTTGCTGGGAAGTAACTGCTTGCTCGTACCGTCCTAGCAAGTACAGTGCCAAGCCGCGATTGTACCAAGCTTGGTAATACTTTGATTGTATTGCTAATGCTTTGTCATAAAAGGTAATTGCTGCTTCGATCAAGCCTAACTTTTGTAGCGCTACACCTTGGTAAAACCAACCATCAAAAATTTCTGGAGTCAAAGTGGTGGCGGCGTGGAAGCAAGCTAGGGCTTGTTGGGGATGATTTAAATTTAGCAGTTGGCAACCAAGGTAAAATAAAGAGTCGATGGTTTTTTGGGGATGTGCGTCTTTTAATTTCAACACTAAACGCCATAAAGGAAGGATATATTTATCCACCTCTAGCTTGGTTCCTTTAGCGGCGATTTGTTTTCGCCGTGGGTGGAGAATGTTTTCAGTTTTGAGCAAATACTTTAAGGCTCGCAGAATTTTTTGGGACCCTCTTCCGTGGTGGGGAAAGTTTTCCTCCCCCAGCAACTGAGCGGTTGGTTCTAAAATAAATATCTCTACAGGTAGATGCAGCTGCTGGAGCAGGTCTATGGCATCGTAGATATACCGGCTGGTAGGATATCTTTTGACTGCATCTTGGTAGCGCTTTAAGAAGGTTTGTTGGTAAGTTTCGCCGTAATTGTTGCAGCTTAAAGGTAAACCTTTATTGTAGAGGCGACGCAGATTTTCCACCACGTTGGTAAAGGTACCATCATTTTTCTCGGCGATCGCTGTTACGTCTTTCTGTTTCCCTTCCTTGCATGTTTGCAAAGCAGTATCGCTCAGCAACTGAACTATTGCTGTCTTGTCTGGTTCTGGTAATTCGTAAACCTCAAACCGCTCCCACCACCGCTTGTAGTATTTGTCCCATTCTAATTTTTCCCATTCGCTAGCTTCGCCCGCTGTTGGAGATGTTTTTTCGTTACAAGCAGTAGCGATGACCCTTATTTTTTCCAGACCGCATAATTTTTCATAATATTCTAAAATCCGCGCCAGTCGCTGCTGTGTTGGTATCGTCAAAGCAGCAAAATCAAAGCTGGTGTCTGCTTGGGGGCTAGAGAACATTATACTGTTGAGATCGTCTAGAAAAAACAGTAACTTACGGTGACTACCGATTTGTTCTAGCTGTTGTGAAGTTGGTTCCGCAATCCAGGCGTTTGGTTTCAACCACAAAACTGTCCAACCTTCCCGATTGTAGATTTGAATTAATTCTGCTGCTTCTCGCGTTTTCCCAATTCCTGTGCGCCCAACAATTAAAAGCCAGCGAAATTCTTCTAATTTTGTTTCTAATTCTCGCCGAATGTTGCGATCGCCCTGTCGTATTTGATAGGGAATGCGAAAATCCGCCCAGGGATCGCTATCATCGCCACCAAAAACTACAGACAATACTTTTCCATTTGGTCGAATCACCTCAAACGGAAAAATGGAAAGAGGAATTTGCCCAACTCGCCTCTTTTGCATGTACCACCACACAAGTCCAACAACCAACGGTAGCAGTTTCCCAATCCAAGCCACCAGGGAGAGGATCTTAATTATCTTTTTTGTTGTGGATATAGTTTTCCATCACTCTTCCTCTGGCTGCGATTTGGAAGCCAAATCATATTGTCTGGAAAATTTCCATTTTTTTCGAAAATTTTGAGGAGTTATCATTATATTATCTCATAATTGAACTCAAAAATCATAAAATTTTTATTGTTCTATTCTGTCAAAAAATTAACGCTATCTATATTGTAGGTGTACACAGCTACTTAGTTGAAAACTTGCAATTAACTTTCAGGTTTTGTCTCAATTTATGGCATTTTTTTTACATTGATATATCCCTAATTACGGAAATAAAGTACCAAACAAGGTGCTCCAGACAAACAAAAATTATGAGAATTACATGAAATTTGTGACTTTTTTTGAGGCAGAGAATCTGCGTGTTTATTCTGAAAAGATAATGGTTAAAAATTAAAATTGTGTAAATTATTAAGGGTGAGCGGGATCGGGGAGAATTTGAATTAGTTGGTATTGTTGAAGCGTACCGAGAAGACGATGGGGTCTGGACACCTCAGTTGGAGATGGCGCCCAAATCCAAGCATAACTAAAAGCGGGTAGTTGGGAAATTGTTTCTACCTTTTGTGCGTGGTGGGGAGTATAAAAATCAAGTAACACTCTTATTTTTCCTCCCACGTTTACAAAGTAGATGGGGTGATTTGCAAGAATGTGGGCGATCGCTGGTTGGGTTAAAAAAGCTTTCACCTCTGGATTGTAATCGCTGAAAAAGCCATTCATCCCAGAAAAAGCCAAAGCTAGCCATGCTGGGAGCAGCCAGCCAGCAAGCCAATAATTACAGGTGAGAAATTGTTTGCCTAAGCGATAGCGACCAATCCACACTACGGGTAAAATTAACCAACCGCTACCTAAAGCTAAAGCAACAATTGCATACTTACGTATTGTATCGTTGCCGCTTGCAAAAGCGATCGCACCTACAAGCAATAATAAAATAGCTAATAAACCAAATATATAACTAAGATAACGAGGAAGTTTGTGAAAATAGGCAGCAAAAGTTATTTTTTCTGTTTGCTTTTGCCTTTCTTCAATACGGCTAAGCCAATCTAATCCTAAAGCTGCAAGCAAAGCGATAAAGGGGTACATTACCAGACTGTAATGAGGTAAACGAGTAGAGAACAGACTGAGTTCAACAAATAAACTAATAGGAAAACCAGCTAAGAGAAAATTGTAGCGGGGTAAAGGAGAGCGAAAAATTAAAAATAAGCCAAAAAGGCCGAAAAAAAACCAAGGAAAAGCTTTAATAGGAACATTCCAACAATAAAAGAAAATCCCGTGATGACCCCGGTCTTCAGAACCCAGACGCCAGACAAATTGAAATAATTGGGCGATGCTATCATTGCCAAAGCGTAAAAAATTCAACCAAAGCCAAATAATGGTGGGAATTAAACCGACTGCAAATCCCAAATACAACATTAAACTTTGTAGGTGGCAGTGGCGGCGATTTTCACAAATTAGATAAGGGAATAAAGCTATAATTGGTACGAAAATCATCAAACTTCTCAGCAAAAAACCCAAACCAAAACAAACCCCAGCAATGCAGCTGTAAAAGTGGCGGCATCTGGGATGTAATTCTGCTTTTAACAAACAGTAAATTGCTAAAAGGACTAAAAAAATCATCGGTACATCTGGCGTACCCAAACGACAGTATTGCAACCAAAGAAACTCAACACAGAAAATAGCAGCAGCCAACCAGCCAACTTTTTTACCCAGTAAAATTTTTCCGATTTCGTATAAAACAAGAACGCTTAACACGCCAAAAATCATGCTGGGAAGGCGGACGCTGGCTTCACTGACACCAAATAAAATATAAACTAAGGCGATTAACCAATAGGGACCGGGAGTTTTGTGATGAGGTTGGGGCCAGGGAGCAATCCAATTTCCCGAGTCGAACATCTGGCGCGATCGCCAAGCATACAGTCCTTCGTCATGGGCCATCAAGCTACTGTGTCCGGAATTAAACAGTAATAATGGCAGTAGCCAAAATAGCAAACTAATGTAGGGAAAACTCGCTTCCCAGCGCCAACGTCGCCAAATCAACTCAGAAAGTACAATTTTTAATAACATTCACTTAGAAGCCGTTCTCAATGCCACACCAAAAGCATACCCTCCGTTCCCACAACAGGGAAGATAAAGCTTTAGCCTGATTTAAGAGTCTTATGCTGCTAAAACCAGAACAACGTCAGAAATTAGACCAAACTGATGACAAGCTGTTTTATTCTTTTCCGCGCTTTGTCACCCACGTAGACAAAAATTTCATTCAACAGCTCACAGATTTATATCGCCAGCGTCTTCAACCGCAGACGCGAATTTTTGACATGATGAGCAGTTGGGTATCTCATTTACCAGAAGAAATGGAATTCGCCCACGTAGAAGGACACGGACTAAACGCTGAGGAACTAGCACGCAATCCCCGTTTAGACCACTATTTCATCCAAGACCTCAACGCCAATCCCAAATTACCACTTCCAGATCGAGATTTTGATGCTGTTCTCAACTGCGTCTCCGTGCAATATTTGCAATATCCAGAAGCAGTGTTTTCCGAAATTCACCGCATTCTCAAACCTGGTGGGGTAGCAATTATCAGCTTTTCCAATCGCATGTTTTTTCAAAAGGCTATTCAAGCATGGCTAGATGGTTCAGAAGCAACCAGAATTGCATTAGTCAAAAGTTATTTTCAATCACATCCTGGATTTACGACTCCGGAAATAATTGCTCGCCCAACTGAGGTTCCTAACTTTCTGCAATGGTTGGGTATGGAAGGAGGAGATCCGTTTTATGCAGCGATCGCCTACCGCCGTCAGTAAAAGTCAAGGTATAACTTTTAACTTGAAATTAAGAAAATTATCATTTCCAAGTCCAACTGTGATTAAAAAGTGAATTTTTTGGTCACCCCCAACCAAAACACAGATAATTGCTTTGAGTGAGAAGGTGCACCGCACTAAAAGTTAAGGGTTTGCAATCCATATCTACTGTCAGTCGGTGCAAGATATCAAAATGTAACAAAAGGAGACAAGCATGAATTTTAAGATTCGTAAGATTTTTGCCGTTGTTTTGCTCTCAGTATTACTATTAACAACAGCTTGCACTCCCAAACAGCCCGGACGTTTTGACCAAGTACAACAAGAAAGCAGCCGGCAAAAAAGCGGTCAAGCCGTTGCGAAAAGCGCTACCCAGGGCGGTGAATTTAATAAGTTTTTCCCCCCAGCTGAAGACGGATACCAACGCGTATTTACTCAAGAGAAGAAGGGTTTTGCAGAAGCTAAGTTGAAAAAAGACGGTAAGGAAGTGGCAATGTTAGCTATTTCTGATACCAAAAGCACGCCCGCAACAGCAGCAAGTTATGCTAACAGTACCAAAAAAATCGCGGGTTATCCAGCACGGGAAATTGGTAATACTCAAACAGCAATCTTAGTCAACAATCGCTATCAAGTCAAAGTTCTTTCTCGTTCACCGTCATTTACAGCAAGCGATCGTGAAGCTTGGATCAAAAAATTTAATCTTGATGGTCTAGCGCAACTGAAATAGATTGAACCGCTTTTTTATGTAGCTACTACTTTATCAAAAGGAGATTTTTGTGAGCAAACCGATTTTTGAGTTGGTCGACGAGTTACCAACTAATAACTTGACCGTTTCCATGCTCAACTCGTTGGATTTTGTTGCTCCCGGTGAATGGAAAAATATCGTCGGTTTTGTTAATACTATTAAAGCAGTCACCGGCGAAACCGATGAAAACCTGATCCAAGCCATTGGCGAACGAGCTATATACCTGTACAACGATCGCTCCCAAGGATATCAGCGAGCAATGTGGCTATACCAAACCGTGGACAGGACAGATAAAGCTTTGGGAGCAGCAGCGCTAGCTAATAAGGTAGGAGAAAAAGTTCCTCTCCTGGGTTTTCTCAACTCTTTAACTCCGAAAGCAGACAAAGCTCAAACCATCGATCTGTGCTTGAAGTTAGTAGCGGAGTTACTAGCATTTTGCAGTATCAACGGTATTCCCGGAGACAGTATCGGAGATTTTGTTGCTTCTTTAGGCGAATACAGCGGAGAGTCGTTCATTCGCATGGTAGCCTTGGTTTGCGTTGATGGCTTGATACCGCTTGGTTCTGATTTTATCAACAAAGGCTTGTCTTTACTCAATCAGACAAATCCGCAAGAGTTAGAACAAAACTCTACTTTCCAAAACATTCAAGATGTAATTCCAGGAAACAATCCAGCAAGCAAACTGAATTTTATCGGCGAAAGCTTCGATTCGGTTAAAGGTTGGATGAATGATTTAGTCGTCTCTCGGGATTTAACACCTCAAAAGGTAGCAAGTCAGTTGCAAAACTTGATCGAATTTACTGGGGATAAATTAGACTACTTAGCAGCTTTCCTAGATGTGGCGACTAATTATTACGAACACACGGGTACCCAGACCCTAGCGCGTCGATTAATCGAACGAGCTGTAGCTGAAATATAACTTTTTTACGAAGGCACGGCAAGCAACCGTGCCTTGATTTATCTTGGTACTAAGCGCAAATGAGAAGCGATCGCCGCCAAATATGGTGCAAAAACAGTTAAATCCTCTAATCTAGAGAACTTCCCTAGGGTGGAATTCCCATTGAAACCAGTGGTAATTATATAAAGTGCTTTGCCATCAAAGGCTACGTAACCAAGGTGGTGTTCTTGTACTTGACCTTGGGACTTGAATTTTGTGAACCCGTAACTCAGTCCTTGCAGTTTACCTACCTGCACTTTTTGGGGAGGATGAGGAGCGAAAACCACGCGATCGCCTTTAGTACTGCTACTGTCCGAATTTTTTGACAGCACGCTGTAAAGGTCGCTTACCCAAGCATTCAATGCTGTTAGTACTTTAGTTTCATACTGGGGATCTTTATAGCTAGCATCCTGACCAGGTTCAATTCCTACTTGACGCAGCATCTTTTCAAAATTCTGCTGTTTGTCTAGCGGATACCTTCCTATCTCCACGCTACCTATGAGTTTGTCATTAGCGAAGACGCACATCAAGGGTGCATTACCATCACAAGCAGCAACTTTCCAACCAGCAGGAGTAGTTGTTTTATTCAACAGATACTTCCAAAGATTATCTGTACTAGTCAAACTGGGAGAAGAGGAAAATGTAGGAGACCGCCGTGGTAGTTCTTTACTTCCAAACCAGTTGGGACTAAAAACTTTTATTCCCAAGGGAACCAACACTAGCAAAATTCCGCTCAGTAAAACATGATAAAGTCGTAACATTTTCCGGAAGCAGCACCGCAAAAGCTTACCTACTTAACAGTATCAGTAAAACTTTGCCCGCACGCTTTGTGAATTTATTTTTCTGAGTTGACACTTTTACTTGTGGCGAGAATTATATCTGGAACGTTGCTTGCGTCTGGCAATAGCTTTACGCTTTTCTTTTTGTAATGGAGTCTCGAAGTGGCGATTTTTTCTCAAGTCATGGAAAATACCTGCTTGGGAAACTTGACGCTTAAATCTTCGCAAAGCTGATTCAATTCCTTCGTTTTCTCCCAATACAACTTGGGTCATAACCTATCACTCCTAAAAACGGGTAAGTGTGAAAAAGCCCCATAATAAAAAGTCCCAGCAGAGTCGCGCCATGTTTTTCTTCTGCTGGAGACTCTTGTTGTGAATTTTTGTAAATATTATTTAGTAGCGGCGATTGCTACGGTTGTTGTTACCAAAATTGCCGCCTGCATAACTTCTGGAACTTCTGTCTTGGCGGGGTCTGGCTTTATTCACCTTCAGATCGCGCCCCATCCATTCTGCTCCATCCAGTGCTTCAATAGCTGCGGCTTCCTGCGCTTCTGTTTGCATCTCTACAAATGCAAAACCACGCGGACGACCGGTTTCCCTGTCCGTGGGTACCTGAACGTTGTTGACTTTACCGTATTCGCTAAATACTCCCTTAAGGTCTTCTTCTGTTACCTCGTAGGACAAGTTACCGATATAAATAGACATTGTCGGGCATCTCCCAAATCAGCTGAGTGTAGAGAGTTAGATTCGGAGAGACGCTTTTTAGTAAAAAAACCACTTTCTCAACCGAAAATAATTCCTGTAAATAGAAGTATAGCACAAACACATCTTCGAACAACAAATCAGGACAAAATTCCCCATCTCCACCACAGACTTGACATTTCATCAAAGTTGTGCATCAAGAATCCGACCATAACTTTAAAATCTCGTTTGCTTGTTTGCACAGTTGTTCCTGGAATTGTCCGTTACTAGCTAATAAACCACCCCATTGATTGACATCTCCCGTGTTGTACTGCAAGGGCGTGAGGTCAAAATGGGTAAATTGACCGCCAGCTTCTGTGAGAATAATTTCCGGTGCGGCTATGTCCCAATCTTTGGGAGCAGATTGACCAGAAAGGGAAATATACACATCTGCTTGTTGTTCCACAATGGCAGCAATTTTACAACCAACGCTACCAATAGTTTTTTGCTTTTGACAAGGTAATTTTTGTAATAAATAATTCAATTTTTGATGGCGATGGCTGCGAGTAACAACTAAAATTAAATCTTCGATGCGATCGCGCGACACTACTTTTAAGGGAATGCTTTTACCATCACGAGTTTCCACAAATGTACCGCTGCCTTTGGTTGCGTAATACAACTTTTCTGCTTCTGGAACTGCCACCAAGCCTAACACCGGACGATTTTCCTTAACTAAAGCAATGTGAATGGCATATTCTCCGGTTTTTTCGATGAAGTCTCGTGTTCCATCTAAAGGATCGACAATCCAGGTCCATTGAGAATGTGATAGTTGCGAGTGCTGTTGTTTGTAGGTCTCTTCGCTTAGATAGGCAACATCTTCTTTATCTAAAGCTTTTTGTAGTTCTTTCCAAAGGAAGGAATTGATAGCTACATCTGCAACTGTCACGGGTTCGCTATCTTGATATTGTACATCTAAAGCGTTAGAACTTTTACGATAGTAAGACCGCAAAATGTCTGCTGCTTCCCAAGCGATCGAACGAACTAACACAAGAATTTTTTGTAGGTCTGGCATTGATTTTGTCCTGCATCTACTGTGGGTAGCATTTTTTACCAAAGATAATCAAGTTTTCAAGCTTTCATCCAGCGACGGGTACCGAAAAATTGACAGGAAAAAGCTGCAATCTTGGCTGCTGATGCTAGAGCATCGATAAAATTATGCCGTAAAATGTAGTGGCAAAAAGCACCGTGGAATATATCTCCGGCCCCTAGTGTATCCACAACGTGAGTTTTTGGCACCTCTATGAAATTATTTTTCTTCTTTTCTTGCTTGTTTGCAGACATAGGGGTAAGATACTCAATGGGCTTTTCGCCGTGGGTAATGGCAATATAAGGAATACCGAATTGACTGAGATAGGCAAATACGTCTTCTTGGGTGTGGCAGTTGGGAGGATAAAAATTAGCGGAACAAATGGCGTAATCGACAAATGGTAAGAGTTGTTCGAAACCAGCTTTCCAGCTACCACCATCTATAACAATAGGCTTATTTTCAGCTTTGGCTTTTTGGACAATTTCTATTCCTACAGCCATTTGATGACCGTCGAGCATGACAATATCAATATCGTGTAGGATATCCGGGGGAATGGCTTCACAAGGAGCTTGGATTTGCACGGCGTTAATAGAAACTACAGCTCGTTCACCGCTGGTTTGGGTAACAACGATAGAAGAAATAGGTGGTGGATTGCTGTTTGTGGGAAGCAAATCCTGCAGTTTGACTTGATAGTTTTGCAAGTCTTGATGAATTAATTGCGCCAGGGGGTGGGAACCTACCGCGCCCAATAATGTCGAGGTATTATGATTGCCCAAATAGCTAAAAGCAACCGCGGCATTGGTGGCTGGACCTCCTGCTGCGATAGTATAGTCTGTGGCGACAATTTTCTGATTGTTTTTGGGACAAGAGGCTGCCAAGTAAATTAGATCCACAGTTACTAAACCGACAAATAAGCCACTCTTGCTCATTATTCGCCCGGCTCAGGTTATCCTTACTAAGGATTATACCTGAATCCACCCGTGGCACTACCCAAAAACTAAACTAACTGCAACTGCAAGTGTTGCTCAAGCGGGTATTGTTTACTTTACTATGATGGAAAAAGAGTTTACAGGAGCAGCTAATGTTTGGATTGGGATGGACGGAAGTGGGTGTGATCGCGATCGTCGCCCTTTTAATATTTGGTCCTAAAAAAATTCCCGAACTGGGAACAGCACTGGGTAAAACTTTGCGAGGGTTTAAAGAAGAATTAAATAAAAATTCCAGTGAGGATACCAGTCCGGAAGCAGAAAAAGCCGAAAAAGAAAGTTCATAATATAGTGTTCACCGTATTGACCACATTCGAAGAAGTCGCTCCGACTTGGGAATCTGTGGTGGTAGAGGCGCTATTTTGTTGAGTTATCTCTTCTTTTACTACGCCGCGTGCCTTAATTAATTGGATGGCACGGCTGACGCTTTCTGGCAAAATCACCACCAGACTGTTTTCCGGGGCAATATCCAAAGCTTTATTAATCGCTTGTGTTTCGTCTAAAATCGATTCGTATTTATATTTTGGGTTTACTTGTTTAATACCGCGAATAATTAAATCAGCAGCCGAACCGCGGGTACGTCCTCGAGTGTCATCGTCTTCTTTAACAATTGCGTAGTCAAAAATCTCTGCTGCTAGTTTTCCTAAGGTAATAAAGTCTTGGTCGCGGCGATCGCCAGGTCCACCTACGACGCCAATACGCTTTCCGTTCGTCCAGCTGCGGACAAAACAACCCAACGCTTCATAGCTGTGAGGATTGTGGGCGTAATCCACCAAGGCGTGGAAACTACCTAAATTAAATAAATTCATCCGTCCCGGTGTCTGACTAAAAGAAGCGCGAAACGTACTCAACCCAGCACGAATTTGTTCTATAGAAACGTTTTGTACAAACGCCGCCAAAGAAGCTGCTAAAGCGTTAGCAATCATAAATGGTGCGCGTCCGCCCATGGTCAAGGGAATATTTTCAGCCTTTTCAATTCGGTGCGTCCAGTCTCCCTTGAGAATGGATAAAAAGCCGTTTTCGTATACCGCCGCCACACCTCCCTTTTGAATGTGGTTGCGCACCAACTCCGAATCCGGATTCATGGTAAAGTAGCCTACATTGGCTTTAGTTCTTTCTGCCATTGCCGCCACCCGTGGATCGTCGGCGTTGAGAATAGCGTAACCGTCAGGAAAAACAGCTTCGGCTACCACACTTTTGAGGTGAGCCAGCTGGTCGATGGTATCGATATCGCCGATTCCTAAGTGATCTGCGGCTACATTTAATACTACACCCACATTGGCAGCATCAAAGGCTAATCCCGAACGAAGAATACCGCCTCGAGCTGTTTCTAAAACAGCGACTTCTACCGTTGGGTCTTGCAAGATTAACTGAGCACTTTGGGGACCGGTGTTGTCTCCTGCTTCTACCAAGAAATCTCCGATATAAGTCCCGTCTGTTGTTGTATAACCTACTACTTTACCCGTTTGTTTAAAAATGTGTGCCAGTAAGCGAGTGGTAGTTGTTTTGCCGTTGGTACCTGTAATGGATAAAATCGGAATGCGGCTGGATTGTTCGCTGGGAAACAGCATATCGAGCACAGCGGCGGCAACATTGCGGGGGGTGCCTTGACTGGGAGCAACATGCATCCGGAACCCGGGAGCGGCGTTGACTTCAACTACTACACCGTCAACTTCTCGCAAAGGACGACTGATATCCGGGGTAACAATATCAATTCCGGCAATATCCAAACCGACAATTTTGACAATCCGCTGCGCCAGCCAAACGTTTTCGGGGTGAATTTCATCTGTACGGTCTACGGCAATGCCTCCGGTACTTAAATTCGCCGTTGCCCGCAGGTAGCAAATTTCACCCTGAGGAAGGATGCT
The DNA here is from genome assembly GCA_000332255.1 of cyanobacterium PCC 7702. Lineage (GTDB taxonomy): Bacteria > Cyanobacteriota > Cyanobacteriia > Cyanobacteriales > Nostocaceae > Chlorogloeopsis. The sequence continues at coordinate 3,734,576 of KB235926.1, forward strand.
ATCTAATGTGTAACCTTGTCTTTCTAATAGTTGATAGCTGGTACGGTCCAGTTCAATTTTGGTCAGGATGTTATCGTGACCTTCACCGCGATTGGGGTCTTTGTTGGTTTCCTCTATTAGCTCCGCAATAGTAGATCTGCCATCTCCAACCACATGAGCTGGTACGCGTTCTGCAACCGCCACTACTTTGCCGTCGACAACCAGTACTCGATGATCGCGTCCCTGATAATAGCGTTCTACAATAATCGAGCGAGAAATTTGTCTGGCAGCGTCGTAAGCTGCTTCTGCTTCTTCCCAGTTTTGGATGTTAATGGTGATACCCCTTCCGTGATTGCCATCTAGGGGTTTGATCACGATAGGATAGCCACCTACGTATTCTATTGCTTCTTCCAAGTCATCTAAAAAGTTAATTACCGTTCCTTTGGGAACCGGTATACCAGCATTGGCCAGGATGCGCTTTGTAGCTTCTTTATCGCATGCCAGTTCTACCCCTAAAATGCCGGTTTGATCGGTCATAGTAGCTTGAATTCGCTTTTGGTTGACGCCGTAACCTAGCTGGATCAAAAAGCGCGCCCCTAGCTGCATCCAGGGAATACCTCTTTTTTCAGCTTCTTTGACGATCGATTCTGTAGAAGGACCCAAAGCTGCATCGCGCCACAGGTCTTTGAGATCTTGTAAGTCTTGCTCTAGCTCGGCTTTGGGATAACGACCCCGATCGACGATACTTTGACACAGTCGCACGGCGGCTCTACCAGCATAGCGTCCTGCTTCCTCGTTTTGATACTCGAACACCACCTGATACACACTGGGTGTGGAGGTTTGACGAGTGCGGCCAAAACCGACGTGCATGCCTGCTAACTCTTGCAGTTCTAGAGCTACATGTTCCACAATATGACCCATCATGGTGCCTTCGCGCACGCGCTTTAAAAAACCACCACGACAGCCAGGCGAGCAGTAGTGACTCTCCAGACTAGGCAGAGCCTCAACTAATCCTTCATAAAAGCCAGGAATTTCGTTCGAAGGCGTCTCGGCAAGGTTTTCTAGATCGAGGCGCATAACAATCAACTTGTGGCGTCGAATGCTCCAGTAGTTGGGGCCGCGTAAGGTCTGGATCTTGAGGATTCTCATGGGAATTAGGGTAGATGGAGATTCGGAACCAAAATTCTAGTTTCTTACTGTAATTGACCGGTAAACTGTTCCTAGTGAACAGTTTTTTCTTTTAACATCATATTGCTCTGGTTTTTGGAGGTGTAACTTTAAGTTTAGCGGTCAAATCAGTGTCATTCCAGATACTTTAACGCTTCAGTTGGAAACACGGTAGATGGCAGGCAACACAGTGCGCTGGTAAAGGTGAAAACGATCGCCGTGGCTGAGAATGTGCAGGCGTAAATTATGAAGGTTTAAAGGTTCTGTAGCTCCTACGTGAGGTTCGTTGGTATGGGTAACTTCTGTTGGATCGACAATAGTTACCGAACCCTTACCCAAAACTTGCAGCCAACCATCCCGTTCAAACAAGGCACAAGTATCTTCATCTATACCGATGCCCAGGCGATCGGGATGGGAAGCAATGGCACTCATCAGTCGCCCCATGCGATTGCGATTGTTAAAATGTTGATCTACAATCACCTCGGGTATCAATCCCAATCCCGTGGCCATATCCACCAAGGAACGATTGGGAGACTCGCCGCTACCACCACCTGCAATCATGTGATGGCCCATCACCGCCGCTCCCGCACTTGTACCTGCCAAGGTCAGCTCTCCTGCCTTGACTCTTTGCCGGATAATATCCATTGCTGGCGTGTCCGCCAACACACCGCACAATCGCAATTGATCGCCTCCGGTTAAAAAAACCCCCGTACAAATTTCCAGGGATTCCTGGTAATCCCGGTACTCACACTGTTCCCGTTCGCGAATGTCTAAAAGCTCGAGTTTCTTAGCTCCCATATCCTCAAAAATGCGAATATACCGACCCCCAATAATTGAAGGTTCGCGGGAAGCAGAGGGAATAATCGCAATGTGGGCGTCGCTACCGCCAGCACGAGCAAAAAAAGTCCGCAAAATTTCGCGACCGTGGACTTTGTCTTCTGCGCCGCCGATAACTAGAACAGCAGTTTTAGTTGCTTGGGGTGTCCTCATTTCCAGCGATTTAGCTTGTAATTCCGGCATTGTGTTTCTCCTGTCAACAACTCTCAGATGAAAATTACAAGGTCACAGCAGCCCTATCTTTTCGTGCTTCGCCTGGGATCGAGGAAACGATGGCAAGCACAAGCTCTTTTTAGCCCTGCTTTGGAGAATGGCGATCGTTTTTTCGCTGTTTGGCAACGCTAACACCTTGTCTTTCACCTATCGCATTTTTCTAAACTGAAAAATTACTGGTTGGGAGCCAGAGAAGGGGAGGACACTAGCAAGGCTGTTGTACTATCCCGTACGTTGTGTCCGTGATATCCTTTGGTTTTAAGAGAGCAAAACAAATATTGGCAGGCTTTTTTTCTGAGAGTGGCTTGGTGCATCCTGAAAGTTAGTTGCTAACTTGGTCAAGATATAAATTATATGTAGATGTGACAATATTTAAACATAAATTAAGTAATTAGAAAAATTTTTGTTGACTCCCCATCTAATGTTTCCAGTGCATGTACAAACTCTTGAACATAAATATGGGTTTTTTGTACAGCATAGGCTTGTGTCAATCAAACATTTCTAATTTCAGATTAGTGTTCTTCAATACGAATTACTGTGCGCTTTGATATAGTTACGCTATTTCCTGATTGTTTTACCTCGGTTCTCAGTTCGGGGCTAATTGGTAAAGCCTTGGCAAAACAAATTGCTCAAGTAAATTTAGTTAATCCACGGGATTTTACCACCGATAAGCATCGCAAAGTAGATGACGAACCCTACGGTGGAGGTGTGGGAATGCTAATGAAGCCAGAACCGATCTTCGCTGCTGTCGAGTCACTACCGGTCTTAGCAAGAAGAGAGGTGATTTTGATGAGCCCCCAGGGGGAAAAAATGAATCAACCTCTGTTGCGAGAACTGGCAAAAAATTACGACCAGTTAGTAGTTATTTGCGGCCACTATGAAGGTGTGGACGAGCGAGTGTTACACATAGTTACCCGGGAAATATCTTTAGGTGATTTTATTCTCACCGGTGGAGAAATTCCAGCTATGGCTTTAATTAACGGTGTGGTGCGCCTTTTACCAGGAACTGTTGCAAAAGTTGAATCTCTGACACTAGAAAGTTTTGAACAAGGATTGCTGGATTATCCCCAGTACACTCGTCCAGCTAATTTTCGCGGTTGGAAAGTACCGGATGTGCTTTTATCCGGAAATCATGCGGAAATTGCGAAGTGGCGATTGCAACAACAAATTCAAAGAACGCGCCAGCGCCGTCCCGATCTGCTCAAAGCTTGGGAAGAAGCGAAAAGAGAACAAAAAGACAAACAAAATGGCAAAGTAGGAGAACAAAAGGAGGAGTAATAAACAACGACTAACTACTAACTACTTGACTTTTAAGTTTTAATTAAGGACTAAAATATGAACCTTCGTATTGGCAACGGTTACGATATCCACCGCTTAGTAAGCGATCGCCCCCTGATTTTGGGCGGAGTCAACATACCCCACCACTTGGGTTTATTAGGTCATAGCGATGCTGACGTCCTGACGCACGCCATTATGGATGCCATTTTGGGAGCACTATCTCTTGGAGATATCGGTCATTATTTTCCCCCGGGCGATCCGCAATGGGCAGGAGCAGATAGCTTAATACTTTTGAAAAAGGTACACCAGTTAATACAACAACAAGGTTGGCAAATTGGCAATATTGACTCGGTCATTGTCGCAGAACGCCCCAAACTCAAACCTTATATCGAAAAAATGCGGAATAATTTAGCAGCCGTTTTGCAATTACAACCAAACCAAGTTGGTGTTAAAGCTACTACTAATGAAAAGTTAGGCCCCGTTGGCAGAGAAGAAGGTATCTGCGCCTATGCTGTTGTTTTGCTCCTAGCTTCCCAGTAATATTCCTAGCAAGTTATTTCAACTGCAACTTTACCAAAAATTTGGCGATCGCAAACGAAGTTACAACTTTTTCCATTGTTACAATTTTCTGGAATTATCACAGCAACCAAGCTAACATTTACAGTATTGTACACACCAGAAGTGTAAATCTATTTTCCAAGCACTGTTGATAGAATTTTGGCAGCACATGCTTAACTAGCAGCTATCTTTCCAAAGCGCCAAATCATCAGACGCTCCTACATCAACTTTTTTGCCCGGATTAATTTTTATACAAACTGATGGCATTTGCTCGTACCTTGACCAGAATTAAACCTTTTCGCTTATCGATAATTTTGGCTTTCATAACAGCATTGACTGTTGCTGCTTGCAATCCAGCTAATTTTCACACCCAAGCAGCTCGCGTACCGCAATTGATAACCAGTATTCTCAGTGACCCCAAAACCTTTAACCTTGCTTTAAGCCAAGAATCACCGAATATTTTTGGTCTGACTTACGAAGGATTGATCAATCAAAATCCCATAACGGCAAAAATTGAGCCAGCTCTGGCACAATCCTGGCAAATTTCTGCTGACAAATTAAAATTTGTTTTTACCTTGCGCAAAGGATTGAAATGGTCTGACGGACAACCACTAACAGCAGACGACGTGGTGTTTACCTACAACGATATCTACTTCAACCCAGCAATTCCCACAGATGTCAAAGACACTTTTCGAATTGGTACTAGTCGCAAACTGCCCACTGTTAAAAAACTAGACGAGCGCCGAGTAGAATTTACCTTACCAGAACCCTTTAGACCTTTCTTACTCAATACAGGTACTGCCATTTTACCTGCTCACGCACTGCGACAGTATGTCGAGCAAAAAGACACTGAAGGAAAGCCTATTTTTTTGCAAAAGTGGGGTGTTGACACTCCCCCTGACCAAATCATTGTCAACGGTCCTTACAAGTTAGAGCGCTACGACACCGGTCAAAGGGTGATATTTCGACGCAATCCCTACTACTGGCGCAAAGACACTAGCGGTCATCCTCAACCTTACATTGAACGTATAATATGGGAAATAGTAGAATCAACCGATACTTCCTTATTGCAATTTCGTTCTGGTAGCTTGGATTCTGTAGGTGTATCGCCAGACTACTTTTCTTTGCTCAAAAAGCAAGAAAAACAGGGAAATTTCAAAATCTACGGAAAAGAACCTGCGAGCGGTACTACTTTTATCGTGTTTAATTTAAATAAAGGTAAAAGGGACGGAAAACCATTAGTCGATCCGGTCAAGTCCCGCTGGTTTAATACATTAGAATTTCGGCAAGCCGTAGCTTATGCTATCGATCGCCAAACCATGATTAACAACACCTTTCGTGGTTTGGGCGAACCGCAAAATTCACCGATTTCGGTACAAAGTCCCTATTATCTATCCCCGAAGCAAGGCTTAAAATCATACGATTACAATCCAAACAAAGCCAAGGAACTATTGCTCAAAGCTGGATTTAGCTACAACAGTCAAGGTCAGCTACAAGACGCCCAAGGTAACCGCGTTCGCTTTACTTTACTGACTAACGCTGGCAATAAAATCCGCGAAGCAATGGGTTCTCAAATTAAACGAGACCTGGCCAAAATTGGCATCACTGTCGATTTTACTCCCATTGCTTGGAATACCTACACAGATAAACTTTCTAATTCTTTGGATTGGGAAGCAGCGCTGCTGGGTTTGACAGGTGGACTGGAACCCAACGATGGTGCTAATGTCTGGGCCCCTGAAGGTGGATTGCACATGTTTAATCAAAAACCCCAACCAGGACAAAAGCCGATTCAAGGTTGGGAAGTATCTTCTTGGGAAAAGAAAATTGGCGAACTTTACGTCCAAGCAGCGCGGGAGTTAGACGAAACAAAAGTGAAAGCTCTTTACGCCGAAACTCAACGTCTTGCTCAAGAATACTTACCCTTTATTTACCTGGTAAACCAGCTGTCCATGACCGCGGTGCGCAATCGCTTTGCCAATATCCAATATTCTGCTCTCGGGGGCGCTTTTTGGAATATTCACGAAATCAAAGTAACGGATATTTAGTTATTAGTTAATAGCTAATAGCTAGCGGGCAATTTTAGCAATGACTGATGAAACTACTTTGCGATCGCTTCTAGAAAACGTTGCTAATGGTAGCATTAACCCAGATGCAGCCTTGCAAAAACTCAAACACCTCAACTATGAACCTGTGGGTGAATTTGCCAAAATTGACAATCACCGCAGCTTGCGAACCGGTTTTCCAGAGGTAATTTGGGGACCTGGTAAAACACCCGAGCAAATCGCCCAAATTATGGAAGTGATGCGCCAGCGCAATCCGGTGGTGATGGCTACTCGCATCGACAGCGCAGTTTTTGCTGCACTGCAGTCCAAAGTTAGAGGTCTGCGGTACTACGAGATGGCGCGAATCTGCGCCATTACACCTTCTGAAATCAAACCCCGCTATCCTGGCACCGTTAGCATTCTTTCTGCTGGTACTGCTGATTTACCCGTAGCGGAAGAAGCTGCTGTGACCGCCGAACTTTGTGGTTTTCACGTCCAGCGCCTGTGGGATGTGGGTGTGGCTGGAATTCACCGCTTGCTCAACAATCGCCACATCGTTACCTCAGCATCTGTTTTAATTGTCGTCGCTGGTATGGAAGGTGCTTTACCCAGCGTTGTTGCTGGTTTAGCAGATTGTCCGGTGATTGCTGTTCCTACTAGCGTTGGTTACGGCGCCAATTTTGGAGGGTTAGCACCCTTACTGACAATGTTAAATTCCTGTGCTCCTGGAGTAGGTGTAGTAAATATTGATAACGGTTTTGGCGCTGCCGTTTTGGCGGGTCAAATTTTGCGGACAGCCGAAAAATTACACTTGGCGTCCCTTGATTATTGAGTTATGACAGTAATGTCACTTTATACATAAGTCAAAAATGAAACTTTGGATGGTTTTGGCTGCATTCGTGTTGAGTTTTATACTGACCGTTTGCATATCATAAAAAACTCAGTTCCTGTCTTAAATAATGGAGATTTACTAAAGAATATGGATATTGTGAGTGACTTAGTATCTCATCACTTTTGGTATTTAGCACCTAATTTGACAGTTCTGGCTCAAAATATTACCGATCCGAACATATTAGGCCAAATGCAAAAAGCTTTTACTCATTTTATTCAATCGGGTCAAGCTTGGGCACTATTGATTGGATTGGTAATTGGTTATATGATTCGAAATCTGACAAGTTACGGTTAGAGAATTATGAATGAGTAATGATGAATTATGAAAAATTCTATCGTTCATCATTCATAATTTCCACTTCCTCACTTCACTATATATGACTGAACAGCAAACTTGGAGCCAGCGATTTGAATCAGCACTGCATCCGGCGATCGCTCGCTTTAATGCCAGTATAAATTTTGATATTGAGCTTTTAGAATACGACTTAGACGGCTCCGTTGCCCATGCCAAAATGTTGAGCAAATGCGGCATAATCTCTTCAGAAGAAAAAGAGCAGTTGATCGCCGGTTTAGAACAAATTCGCCAGGAATACCGCCAAGGCAAATTTCACCCCGGTATTGAATCAGAAGACGTGCACTTTGCCGTGGAACGCCGCCTTGTGGAAATTATTGGAGATGTTGGCAAAAAATTACACACAGCCCGTTCCCGCAACGACCAAGTCGGTACAGACATCAGGCTGTATCTACGCGACCAAATCCAACAAATCCGCACTCAATTACGTCAATTTCAAAGTGTAATCTTAGATATTGCTGAAAATCACGTCGAAACCTTAATTCCCGGTTACACTCACCTCCAACGTGCCCAACCCCTGAGTTTAGCCCATCACCTACTGGCATACTTTCAGATGGCGCAAAGAGATTGGGAACGCCTGGGGGATGTCTACCGGCGGGTAAATGTTTCCCCTTTAGGTTGCGGAGCCTTGGCAGGAACTACTTTCCCCATTGACCGCCATTATACAGCCGAACTATTGCATTTTGACGATATTTATGCTAACAGCCTGGATGGAGTGAGCGATCGCGATTTTGCGATCGAATTTCTATGCGCTGCTAGCTTGATCATGGTTCATCTCAGTCGTCTTGCAGAAGAAGTTATTTTATGGTCTTCAGAAGAATTTCGTTTTGTTACCCTTCAAGATAGCTGCGCTACTGGTTCTAGTATCATGCCTCAAAAGAAAAATCCTGATGTACCAGAACTAGTAAGAGGTAAAACTGGACGGGTCTTCGGTCACCTCCAAGCTTTGTTGGTGGTAATGAAGGGATTACCCTTGGCATACAATAAGGATTTACAAGAAGACAAACAAGGACTTTTTGATGCTGTAAATACTGTCAAAGCTTGCTTGGAAGCAATGACCATTCTGCTCAAGGAAGGTTTGGAATTTTGCACGCAGCGTTTGACACAAGCAGTGGGGGAAGACTTTTCCAACGCCACGGACGTGGCAGACTACCTAGCCGCACGCGGTGTTCCGTTTCGAGAAGCTTACAACATCGTAGGCAAAATAGTCAAAACTTGTATTACCACCGGTAAACTTCTCAAAGATTTAACTCTAGAGGAATGGCAAAAATTTCACCCCAAGTTCGCAGCAGACATTTATCAAGCAATATCACCCCAACAAGTAGTTGCTTCCCGCAACAGCTACGGCGGGACGGGTTTCAAACAAGTCAGAGCAGCACTGCTTGCTGCTCGCGCTCAGATTTCCAACCAATAACTTTTTAGCTTGCAAAGGCGTACTTGAGATACGCCTTCATCACCAAAGGCGCTAAACAGCATTATTCAGCATCAATTGCTGCTGCGGCCTCATCTTCTTCGCTCTTGGGCGATCTTTGCTGGAACCTTCTTTGTAAGCGTCCTGTTGTGGTTCGTTTACGAAACTTTCTGGCATATGCCTGGTTCCGTAGCGCCTTTTCTTTTTTGGGATTGCGGCGCTTAGCCATGTTCACCTCATTAATAAACGACAAGAAGCTTTACCTAGGCTTTAGTATAAGCTATATCGACTACCAATAGTTTTTCATATGGTTTGAGCCTAGTTTAGCTATGAACACATTTTAAACAGGAATCTAGATTATCGCATCATAGCTTCTGGTGTCAATGCTATTTTGCCCAATTATGCACCCACGTCCACAAGCGCTTGCGGATTATGCAAAGCTAGCATAATTTTCAGTTGCATTAACCTTGACTTTTTATCCTTTTGCGTATTGCCATGCAAAATATACCTATTTACAAGTCAAATGCTTCCCAGAGGAATTTAAAAAACAAGTCTTTATATGAAAGCTTGTATTTGGCAATCTTCAGTTCCCAAGCTAGCTAGTCCTGTTGGCAAAGCAGCACGAACATACAGGTTAAAATTAAACGAGGAGTATTTGTGAGCAACCGGGGTAAATAGTATAAATAAATACTCTATCTTTTCGAAGACAGCGCCTGCGAGCAGCAAACTGCTTTGCCATCAAGTGAAACATAGATATTTACTAAAGATTAGAAGGTTGAACATTCTAACTTTTTTGACTGTGGCTATTCAATCTACACGTAACCTGTGGCGTTATGGGCAAACGATACTGGGGATAATTTTCCGTCATCCCATCCCTGGCACGAGCATTATCCCCATTTTACCCGACGGTCGTATAGTACTGATCAGGCGGCGAGATAACGGTCGCTGGGCCTTACCGGGGGGTATGGTGGATTGGGGAGAAGACGTACCTAAAGCTGTGAAAAGGGAATTGATGGAGGAAACCGGACTAGAGTTAGTGAAAATTCAACGTTTGGTTGGAGTTTACTCTGCTCCCGATCGCGACCCGAGGATCCATTCCATTTGTATTGTTGTGGAAGCACAAGTGCAGGGAAAAATCGAAATTCAGGACAAGTTAGAAGTAATGGAAATTCAAGCTTTTCCTATCCATTCTTTGCCACCAGAACAAATGTCTCACGATCACGCTCGTCAATTAGAAGACTACCTCAAAGGCTTGACCACCTTGGCATAATTAATTAGATTAACTTGATTGCTAATTATTCTCTGGGTAGCAGTTATTCCAACTATATTGACTAAATAAACAGTAGCTATTAAGTATTAATTATTATCTAGTTGAGAGTAGGAAAGAGGAATTGCCAATTTTCACTGGAAAAATCTCCAGAATAACTCCTTTATACCTGCTCATAAATATTGGATGTTAAAAATTAGAAATTAAAATGAACTATTTATTTCGTAACTCCCGCATTAAACTTCCTCAAGGGTTACTTTTTTGGCGTGAAGTTGGCGAAGGAATGCCGATAATTTTCTTGCATGGTGCTTGGAACGATAGCAGTCAATGGCTTAAAGTCATGGAGTTACTTTCCCAAGATGCGCATTGTTTAGCACCGGATTTGCTCGGATTTGGTGAATCAGACCGCCCTAACATTCATTATTCAATTGACTTACAAGTTGACTGTTTAGCTAAATTTCTAGAAGCATTAAAGTTGGATAACGTGCATTTGGTGGGTCATTCTCTGGGAGGATGGATAGCTGTTAGTTATGCTTTAAAGTATCCAGAGCAAATTTCTAGTTTGGTATTATTAGCGCCAGAAGGAGTAGAAGTTGAAAAATTAGAAGAAAACTGGAAGAAAATTCAAAATTTGATGAAACGTCCAGCGTGGGTCTTTAAGATTTTACGATTTCTTCGTCCCTTAATTAAAAAGTTAGGTTTAAATTCTTGGTTAGAAGAAGATTGGGAAAAAAGACAACTAATGCTGCAATATCCCACAGGGAGTAAATTATTATTCCTGCGTCAATTGCCAGAAATTCGTGCCGAGTTAGTAGAAGATAAATTAGATTTTTTGACAGTTCCCGTATTAATTTTGCAAGGGGAAAAAGATTCGCCAGATGCGGTAGCCAAAAGTGATATTTATGCAAGGGTAATTCCCAAAGCTGAGTTAAAAATTATCGCCCGTGTGGGAAAGAATTTGTTGGAAACTTCTGCAGGGGTGGTAGCTATGGACATTAAGGATTTTGTGACAAGAGTGATTAATTGACTAATGCTTTCATTCCCCAAAATATCAAATTTGGTTCTACAATTAAACGAGTTGCGATTTTGGGGAATTGTGATTGAAGATAATTTCTGACTAAAGTGCGATCGCCCCCGGTAATTGCAATCTTACTTTCCGGATAGGAACGCCACCAGGACTTTACAAAATCTTTGATGCCAGCTAGTACAGTATAAACTACCCCACTTTGCATAGCCTCTGGAGTCGTGAGAGCGAATCGTTGCGGAAGTTGCTGGGGTAATTCTACATTTGGTAATTGTCCGGTTTTTTGAGCAAGAGTCGCCAATTGTAAACCTAGTCCTGGAGCAATGGCACCTCCGACAAGATTTTGGCTAGCATCTGCACCGGTAAAAGTTAACGCTGTACCTGTATCTATTACTAACATGGGAAAACCCCAAGTTTTACCCGCACCCCACAATGCCAAAGCGCGGTCAATTCCCAGGGTCGGGTACAATCCTTGTAGCGGGACTTGCTCGAGGGTAATGATACGGACCTTGGGGTAAGCTTGCCACAATAGTGTTTGGCTGGGGACTACCGAAGCTAGCACAAGGGGAAGTAAATTGTCAAGTTTTTGAGATTTAGCTAATTGCTGTACGGCAACTTCCGGTAGATGATTTGTATCCCAGGTACGGCAAAGCGTATTATTTGCAAATAAACCCCAATGCAATCGGGAATTGCCAATCATCAAAGCTAACCACATCTTAATTAATATATAGATTTTTTAAAAATTATTTACATTTAGTTCGTGTCAAAATGGGGAAGAGGAAGAAATACTCATTTACTATGGAGGGGAGTAATGGTAGCACTCGCCGAAAATTCGAAAAAAAGACTTAGCATCCAGGTTGCACAAATAGCACCGGAGACAACAACGATTCGTTCTTTGGATTGGGATCGCGATCGCTTCGATATTGAATTCGGCTTGCAAAACGGTACTACCTACAATTCGTTTATTATACGCGGCGAGCAGACAGCATTAATCGATACCTCCCACGAAAAGTTTCGCCTAAATTTTTTAGAGACTTTGAAAAATCAGATCGATCCAGCACAGATCGACTATTTAATTATCAGCCACACCGAGCCAGACCACAGCGGTTTAGTAAAAGATGTGCTGCAACTTGCTCCGGATATCACCGTTGTTGGTTCTAAGGTAGCGATTCAGTTTTTAGAAGATTTGGTGCATCAACCTTTTCGGCGACAGGTAGTCAAAAACGGCGATCGCTTAAATTTAGGCAAAAATCACGAACTAGAATTTATCATTGCACCCAACTTGCACTGGCCCGATACTATCTTTACCTACGACCACAAAACTCAAATTCTGTATACTTGCGATGCATTTGGATTGCACTATTGCTCCGACGCTACCTTCGACGAAGATTTAGAAGCCATATCTCCAGACTTTCAATTTTACTACGAATGCCTGATGGCTCCCAACGCTCGCTCGGTATTATCTGCCATGAAGCGGATGGACGAGTTGGGAAAAATTAGCATGATTGCCACGGGTCACGGTCCTTTATTATACCACAACATCGAAGAACTAACCGGGCGCTATCGCCGGTGGAGTCAATCTCAAACCAAAGCAGAAACGACTGTTGGAGTATTTTACGTTTCCGGATACGGTTCGAGCGATCGCCTGGTTGGAGCGATCGTCAACGGTATTGTCAAAACTGGCACAGCTGTAGAATTAGTCGACTTGCGCTCGACGGATTTACAACAGCTGCAAGAAATAGTTGGTCGCTGTAGCGGAATTGTCGTGGGGACGCCGCCGGCTGGCAGTACTTTTGCCCAAACTAACCTCAGTGCTATTTTAGGGGCTGTGAAACAAAAACAAGCTGTGGGGATATTCGAAACAGGCGGTGGCGATGACGAACCCATAGATCCGCTACTGAATAAATTCCAGGATTTAGGCTTAACACCAGCCTTTCCACCCATTCGCATCAAGCAGGAACCTGCAGAAAACACTTACAAACTGTGTGAAGAAGCAGGAACAGACATAGGACAGTGGGTAACGCGGGACAAAAGCATCAAAGCGATGAAATCCCTGGATGCTGATTTGGACAAAGCCTTGGGTAGACTCAGTGGCGGATTGTATATTATCACAGCCAAAAAAGGCGAAGTCAAAAGTGCCATGCTAGCATCTTGGGTTAGCCAAGCTAGTTTCAAACCTTTGGGAGTCTCAATTGCAGTAGCAAAAGACAGGGCGATTGAATCCTTGATGCAAGTAGGGGATAAGTTTGTACTCAACGTTCTGGAGGAAGGTAATTATCAAAGCTTGATGAAGCATTTCCTCAAACGCTTTCCTCCTGGCGCCGATCGCTTTGAAGGAATCAGAACCCAGGATGCTGAAAACGGAGCACCTATTCTCGCCGACGCCTTGGCGTATATGGAATGCGAAGCGATTGCCAGAATGGACTGCGGCGATCACTGGGTTGTCTACAGCAACGTTTATGCAGGTCGAGTTTCTAAACCAGATGCACTCACAGCAGTACACCATCGAAAAGTGGGAAACCATTACTAAATAAGAAGGCAGTCTAGTTGCTTGTTTCTCCCCATTTTTTCACCATACAAATGCCATGACATCTACAAAATTCCGTGACGTGCAAGTTCTTCCCATTGCCACCGATACAACAATACTGCGAGCGCGCAGCTGGACAAAATTGCGATTTGAAATTGAATACGCCCTTGCAAAAGGTACAACTGCCAATTCTTATTTGATTCAAGGAGAGAAAACAGCCCTTATCGATCCTCCGGGAGAAACTTTTACAGAAATTTACTTAAACGCCCTACAACAGCGCTTTGACCTCCGACAAATAGATTATGTCATTCTCGGTCACGTCAATCCCAATCGTGCTGCTACTTTAAAAGTTTTGCAACAACGGGCCCCGCAGATAACTTTTGTTTGTTCCAATCCTGGAGCAATTAATTTGCGCGCAGCACTGGCGGATGCAAATTTACCAATTTTCATCACTCGTGGCGAAGAAACCCTAGATTTGGGTCGGGGTCATCATTTGCAATTTATTCCTACACCCAACCCTCGCTATCCCGATCTTCTTTGCACCTACGACCCGCAAACAGAAATTTTATACACGGATAAACTTTTTGGAGCCCACATCTGTAGCGATCAAGTCCTCGATGAAGGTTGGCAAATTTTTCTCGAAGACCGACGGTATTATTTTGAATGTTTGATGGCTCCCCACGCCCGTCAAGTGCAAACCGCTTTGGAAAAACTTGCCGAAGGTCTGCACTTGTTGCGAATGTATGCACCCAATCACGGTCCTTTAGTACGTTATGGCTTGATCGAACTTACCAAAGCTTATCGACAATGGAGCCAACAGCAAACCTCCCAGGATATTTCTGTGGCATTAATTTACGCTTCCGCCTACGGAAATACCGCTACCTTAGCCCAAGCGATCGCCCACGGTATCACCAAAGCAGGTGTCAGCGTTGAATCGATCAACTGCGAAGTTGCCACCCCAGCAGAAATTCAAGCTGCTGTCGAGAAAGCCGCAGGCTTTATTATCGGTTCTCCAACTCTTGGCGGTCATGCACCAACACCAATACAAACAGCTTTAGGTATTGTACTTTCCAGCGCAGCCAAAAATAAACTTGCTGGCGTCTTTGGTTCCTATGGCTGGAGCGGTGAAGCGGTGGATCTACTTGCAAGTAAACTCAAAGATGCTGGCTACCAGTTTGGTTTTGACCCCATTCGAGTCAAATTCAAACCCAGCGACGCCATCCTGCAAATGTGTGAAGAAGCAGGTACTGACTTTGCTCAAGCACTCAAAAAAGCTAAAAAGGTACGTACCCCCAGCCAACCTGCTACCAGTGTCGAACAAGCTGTAGGAAGAGTTGTTGGTTCTCTGTGCGTTCTTACTGCCAAGCAAGGTGATGTTTCCAGCGCCATGCTCGCCTCTTGGGTATCTCAAGCTAGTTTTAATCCTCCTGGCTTTACCGTTGCAGTTGCTAAAGAGCGGGCAGTAGAACCACTGACACATTCTGGTAATAAATTTGTCCTTAATGTTCTCAAGGAAGGCAATCACATACACTTGATGAAGCACTTCCTCAAACCCTTTGCTCCCGCCCAAGACCGCTTTGTTGGTATTGCTACTCAAGAAGCCGAAAATGGCAGTCCCATCCTCTCGGATGCCTTGGCATATCTGGAATGTACCGTACAAAGCCGTATGGAAGCCGGCGATCACTGGCTTGTTTATGCAACTGTAGATCGTGGCAAAGTATTAAGTGAGGGCGTAACGGCCGTACACCATCGCAAAACAGGAAATCACTATTAAACAGACATCCCACTTTTGTAGTGCTTTTCTCCCAAACAGGTTCGGAAAACGCTCTGTAGTAAGCAAAAAGCCTGCTTGCTACGAGCATGGCAAAATTTCCTTTTCCAGCAATTACCTACTGGAGGTCTTCGGCGAACGCTACCGCCTGTAACTTTCTATTCGTCACCGTGAAGCCATGACCTTAGTCATGGTTGTACAGGTGACTTTTTTCTCATAGTTTCTTAATTATTTCAGGATATAGGTAAAAAATAAAACCAAGGTTGTTGCGAATCTATAGGACAATTGGTAGGGAGTCAAAATTTATAATTATTTAATTATTGCGTGGAGAAACCTCTATTTTCGGTTTTAAATAAATTTTTATACATAAATAATGTAAATATGCCCGGCATTTTTCGGTTTTGACAGAAAGTTGATCCTATGCCTATGCTTCAGATGATACTCGCTCAAAACTCCTTGTTACTCAAAAGCCTTTGTAGTTAAAAACTGCCTTGATAGGAGCCAAAAAGAATGATTCGGGAAGGAAGCAAGCGGCTGAAATTGTTAAAAAATTCTTTCTGGGAGTGGAGTTCGTGGAGATTTTGGCTGGTTGGTCTATTAACTATGGAATTGCTGATTAACAGTTGCGGCTCCTTTCCGAAAGAATTAGCAGAAGCTCAATCTCAAGGTCAAAATGCCGGAGAAAAACAAAGTACAATACCTCCTGCTGTGGATGTAGCGATCGCCCGCAAAGAAATACTGACAACACAAGCAGATTATATAGGCACTACCACACCATTTCGAACAGTGTCCTTACGATCGCAAATCGAAGGACAGCTTTTAGCCTTAAACGTGGATGTAGGAGACGTGCTTGCTCAGGGACAAATTGTGGGACAAATAGACGATACCATACTCACAACCGCCCTCAGGCAAGCCGAAGCAGAACTAGCAGCGCTCAAATCTGAGGTCGCAAGAGCCAACACTCAAGTTAGTAATGCTCGCGTGCAACTGGAAAGAACGCGACTAGAAGTTGCGCAAGCAATATCAGATGCCAAAAGGCAAAAAAAACTACTCCAGCAAGGAGCGATCGCCCAGCAAAGCGCCGAACAAGCGGAAACTGCTGCCCAAACTAAAGTACAAGCATTTCGCGCCGCCCAGGAACAAGTGCGTATAGAACAGCAAGCTGTCGCCGTCGCCAAAGGTAGGTTAACCGCCCAACAAGCCGTAGTTGCCCAAGCAAGGGAACGCAGATCCTACACGCGGCTCAAATCACCAACTGCTGGTGTAGTTTTAGAGAAGCTAACAGAACCGGGAAATTTTCTGCAACCAGGCAATGAAATTTTAAAAATTGGCGACTTTAGGCGCGTCAAAGTTATAGTTCAACTTTCCGAGTTAGAACTTGCACTTGTACAAATTGGACAATCGGTACAAGTGCGCTTGGATGCCTTTCCCGATAGAAGTTACGTCGGTACGGTGACGCGGATTTCTCCGGTAGCTAATGCTACTGCCCGTTTGCTACCAGTAGAGATAGTAATTCCCAACAGTGATGGCAAAATTGGCAGCGGATTGCTAGCGAGAGTTAGTTTTTCCAATCAAGCAAAAGAACAAGTGGTAGTTCCTCTCACAGCGGTTCAAAAGCTAGAAAAAGAAAATAGCTTCACAAAAGAAACACCCAAAAATTCTTTACCTGCAGTAAGTCCTCAGGGAACAGGTGTGGTGTTTGTGGTCGTGCGAGCTGGAAGTACCACCAAGGTAAAAGCCCAACCGGTTAATTTAGGTAAAATTGCTGATAATAAAGTCGAAATTATATCTGGTTTACAACCAGGACAGGCATACGTAGTCCGTAGTAGCAAACCGTTAAAAGATGGCAATACCGTGCGTATTTCCATCCTTTCGGAAAAATTAGGTTCCAGTTTTGCGGGTAGCTAACAATTATTTTGGGGTAAAATTTTGAACTGGTTAAAGATGCAGCAAACACAAAACGGTAGCGGATTCAGTATCAGTACCCTTTCCATACGCCAGCATGTGGGAACTTTCATGCTGACATTGGCCTTAATTGTGATAGGCATATTTTTTCTAACAACCATTCAAGTGGATCTGCTACCTGCAATTACCTATCCACGGATTGGTGTTCGCCTAGAAGCACCTGGCATTTCTCCAGAAATAGCAGTAGACGAAATTACCAGACCCCTGGAAGAAGCTTTATCGGCGACCGAAAATGTAGTGCAAGTTTTTTCTCGTACCCGTGAGGGACAAGTTAGTCTGGATTTATTTTTTCAACCAGGGGGTGACATCGACCAAGCTCTTAATGATGCGATCGCAGCTTTTAACCGCAACAGAGCCAAGCTACCAAATACCATTAAAGAACCCCGCATATTTAAATTCGATCCTTCCCAGCAACCGATTTACGAACTAGCACTGACATCTGCTTCCCTACAAAGTAAAGATTTACGAATATTTGCGGATGAAGAATTGGGACGGGAATTGAGTGTGGTACCGGGAGTAGCTGCAGTTGATGTTTCCGGTGGCGCAGAAGAAGAAGTACGGGTACTTGTGGATTTAAATCGCCTGCAAGCTTTGGGTATTGGGTTAAACGATGTCCTCAACCAATTGCGAGCTCGCAACCAAGATATATCCGGTGGTCGGATTTTGGGAAAAGATTCTGAACCATTAACGCGCACCCTAGGAAGATTTCAAGATGCAAAGGAAATTGAAAACCTTTCTTTGCAGACCGCGATGGCAACTGCTATACCCCAAACACCCGGTACTGCTAACCCTACCTATTTTCACAGGGTTTACCTGCGAGACTTTGCCAAAGTCATTGACGGTACCAAACAACAACGAATATTTGTCTACCTCAATCGCCAACCAGCAGTGAAAGTGTCGGTACAAAAGCAACCCGATGCCAATACAATTACGGTTATAGACGGAATTAGACAGCGGCTGGAACAATTGCGACATTCGGGGATCATTCCTGCGGATGTGACGATCGCCCCGATTCGAGACGAATCTCGCTTCATTCGCCATTCTCTACAAGAGGTGATTTTTTCGGCAATTTCCGGAGCTTTGCTAGCAGCTGCTGCGGTGCTGCTATTTTTGGGTTCGCTAAGGCAAACATTTATTATTAGCTTGGCAATTCCTCTGTGTACCTTGGCAGCGATCGCTTTGATGAAATTGTTCGGCTTGACTTTGAATATATTCAGTTTGGCAGGTTTGACTTTAGGAATCGGTCAAGCAATTGACACATCGGTGGTAACTTTAGAGAACATTGCCGAAAAAACAGGGATGACTCCCAACCAAAGATATATAAAGACAACACAGCACGAAAAAACAAAACGGAATCGCGAATTTTTCATCACCAGGGCGATCGCTTCTTCCCGAGAAGTAGAATCTGCTTTAGTGGCTGCTACTGCTGCTAACTTGGTTTCCGTCTTACCATTTTTATTAGTTGGTGGTTTTGTCTGTTTATTCTTCAACGAACTAATTCTGACAATTAGTTTTGCAGTCGCTGCTTCGGTTGTTGTCGCCCTGACAGTAGTACCGATGCTGTGTTCCCGACTTTTTGCCATTGAGTGGTCCAGTCGCATCGATGAGTTTTGGCTATTGCGCCAGTTTAATTTGCGCTTTGAAGCTGCGACAATTTTCTATGGCAAATTGTTAAAGAAAATTTTGCCTTATCGCAGAAGGGCGATCGCAATTGCTGTCGTAGTTTTAGGTTGCAGCAGTTTGTTCGTAGCAAGTCAAATTCCCCAGGAAATATTACCTCGCATCAATACCGGACAAGTCAACCTGAGAGTACAGTTTCCCCCGGGTACGCCTTTGCAAACTTCTCAAGAACTAATGCAAATCGTAGATGAAATCCTGATGAAGCAACCGGAAACCGATTATGTTTTCACCACTGTCGGCGGCTTTCTTTTTGGTAGCAATACCATAGAAAATCCTGTGCGAGCAAACAGTACCATCACTCTCAAACCCAGTAAAAATGTGGAAGCATTTGTCAAAAAAGCTACTCAGGAATTGGAAAAACTCAATTTAGCAGGGATTCTGCTGCGCCTCAGTCCCGGTCAAGTAGGGGGATTGATCTTGAGCAACACCCCAGCTCAAGGTTCAGAAATTGACGTTATCCTCCAAGGTGAAGACGAACAAAAGTTACAGCAAGCTGGAAAAGAAGTACTGCAAGCTTTAGAACAAAAGGCTTCCTTAGCTAGGTTTCGACCAGATGCTGACGCTCGCCAGCTGGAAGTGCAAATTCGTCCCGATTGGGAACGAGTTGCAGCTTTAGGGTTAACAACACAAGAAATTGGTGAAACTATTCAGACTGCTATTGAAGGTTCCGTTCCCACCCAAATGCAACGCCAAAATCGCTTGGTGGACGTACGAGTCGAGCTGCAGGAACAAGCAATTCAAAATCCTTCCCAACTAGAGCGATTACCACTATTTACTGACAACAACCAACCCATCCGTTTGTTAGATGTTGCTCGCATAGAACAAGGTCAAGCACCAGTAGAAATTCAGCGCCTAAATCAACGCCAAGTTTTCATTATTGCAGGCAATCTCAACCAAGGCGCCAGTCTGGGTGCAGCCATAGCAGAAGCAAATAAGATAGTTAACAGCATCAAGTTACCCGCAGGCGTTACCATCGTACCAAGTTCTGCCCAACAAACCAATCAACAGCTACAAAACTCTTTGCAAACATTGGGAGCATTGGCAATATTTCTCATTTTTGTCGTTATGGCTGTGCAATACAATTCCCTTGTCGATCCATTGGTAATTATGTTTACCGTTCCTTTGGCATTAACTGGAGGACTTTTCGGGCTTTACATTACTAATACGGCTATTAGTGCAACTGTGATAGTTGGTGTAGTTTTGTTAGTGGGTATCGTGGTTAATGCGGGAATTTTGATGGTGGAGCTGTCAAATCACATTCGCCAGCAGGAAGGTTGTACTCGCCAAGTAGCCATTCTCAAAGCTGCTCTAGGGCGTTTGCGTCCGATCGTGATGACTGCAGTGACTACAACTTTAGGATTATTTCCCTTAGCATTGGGTATCGGTGAAGGTTCGGAGTTTTTGCAACCCTTGGGAATTGTAATTTTCTTCGGAATGGCGATCGCAACTTTGCTGACTTTGTTTATCATCCCCTGTTTTTACATTCTGCTACACGAGCTTTTCGATTGGAAGTGGGTCAAAGTTTTATTAATGCGTTACTTAGGTAAGCTACCGAGAAATTGCTAATTTCAGGATATTGCCTTCCTTGGTACTTGCTGCGTTTTTAGTTACTGGTGCAATATTTAGTCTTCACGACATCAAGAAAATGGCTTTTCGCTGTTCTCCCGAAACTAAAAATAATTATTTTTCCCAACTCTTTCTCAAGTAAGAGGAATAATAAACTCCTATCTAGTTAAAGGTGATGTAACAGCAATCATCAACTTTTGCAGCTAGCTGCGGTCTGTGTCGTATGAGGACTAAAGAAACCAGTAACAATCATTACATTCTTATTTGCGATGATATTCCCGAAAACTGCTTTTTTCTAGAGACCTTTCTCAAATTAGAGGGTTATGAAGTTGAAATTGTCAACAGCGGTAGAGCAGCACTTACCAAAATAGAAGCGAAAAAACCTGATTTGCTACTACTAGATTTGATGATGCCAGATATGGATGGATATCAATTAGCTCGGCTAATTCAACAAAATCCTGTACTCAAATTCCTTCCAATTTTATTAATTATAGCCTTGGAAGAAGCACTAACAACAAGTGCTTCTTCCGACCTGAAACTGTATGGAATTATACGCAAACCTATCGATCCCGATGGCTTACTAGAGCAGATTAAAGCAATTTTAGAATGCTAATTAGCCAAAAATCCTTTCACAAACATTTAATAAAATCTCCATTACCAAAGAAATTTATTTGCTAGTTTTTTGCTCAGTCCCTTAGTAAATTTTTACTATGAGGCGGCCCTTGCAAAAATACGTTTCAAAAATCAAAAAATCCCTTCCTTAGAGGTATCTACGAAGGGAAGAAAATTTGCAGAATATTATAGTGTTTAAATTTATCACAAAAGAAATTATTTTTTACTCAATTCTGAATATACTGCCAGGGTTTGTTGATGAACGCGCTCAACACTCAACCATTCTAGGTTTTGATGGGCTTTTGTTTTCCATTGTTGTAGGGTCTCGGGATTGCTCAACAGTTTTGCCAGTGCCGCAGCTAAAGCTTGGCTATCTTTGGCTGGTACTAAAAGACCAGCTTGTCCATCATCCAAGGCTTCTGGTATTCCCTCTACTTGAGTAGCAACGATCGCGCAACCTGCTTCCCTCGCTTCTGAAAGTACAAGACCGAACGGTTCCCGATGGGAAGCAAGTACAAATATGTCGGTAGATAAAAGATAGCGTTGGGGTTGAGCTTGAAAACCTTCAAAATGAATGCGACTGCTACAGGTAGTTTGATTTGCCTGCGCTTCAAACAAGTGGCGATCGGGACCGTCTCCGATTAGATATAAATGTGCTTGGGGAAAGTCTGAAGCAATTTGCTGGAAGGCTGCTATTAACTCGGCAATACCTTTACGGTGATACATTCCTGCAACCGTGGCGATCGCAGGACGGGACAAAGGTAAAGGTTGATACTCCTGAAGCGGACGACTGCGGATACTACCGAGAGTACCGTTGCGTACTACTCGTAACTTTTTCCTAGAAATACCGCGCCGTTCCATGGAGTTGGCAACTGCTTTGCTCACAGCAATCACTCGGTCGGCTAAACCCATAAGGATGCTGGCTCGTTGAAATTCGTTGTGTACTGTGGAAACTAAGCCATAGCCGCCTGTTTTTTTAAATAAACTGGCTAGTACTACTCCTGTCATCATATGACCGTGAACGATATCTGGTCGAAACTCTTGTGCGATCGCCCGGTAGCCTATAGCCGCTCTGATGATATTTATGGGTTTTCTACTTTGGTTGAGATAGTAGTGCTTTACACCAAACCTCGTTAGTAATGCTTCGTATTCTCCCCCTTGGGAAACAACTGCTACTTCATGACCGCTTTTTGCCTGCAAACAAGCAAGGTCTACAGCCACATTGACAATGCCGTTACCAATTTCTTGAATGTGATTCAAGATATGTATTATGCGCATAAAATCTTTGGTGATTCTTTCATCAATAATAGTTGACACTCTCATCTCTTAAAGGAGTGGGATTCTTCTTTCAAAGAGTCAACTTGTCTGGAGGACTTTCCTCACCTAGTTTGCTGCATTGTGGTCGCGATGTAGGACTGTTCTACAGCTAGTACATCTATAGAGTACAAGTTGACAATTATTTTTTAAGCTGTTTGTCACAAGCAGAACAGGAAATGTGAAGTATGGTGAGGTGGAACGGCTATTACCCAAGCACCAAAGCACAAGATGCGCATTTCCTTTGTCAAAGACCTGCCGTAGGTAGGTAAACGTTTCCATTGAGCGACTTGCTTGAAGTGTCCACTCCAAGTAAGAAGCACCTTAGCACCCGTAGCTGTTTGTCCAGTGGGAACAGAATAGTTGTAACTCACAAAACACAAACAAAAGAATCACAACGGCAAAATCAGGCAACTTGCCGTTATTGTAGAAATTGGCTGATAGCGGTCAGAAAGCTTGTCCATCATTGCTTTTATGGTGATAAGCGCTGAATTTTCCAACTGCCATCTTGCAGGCGAGTATAAAGCAAGCGATCGTGCAACCGACTGGGACGTCCTTGCCAAAATTCTATTTCGGTGGGGATGACACGGAAACCTCCCCAGTAAGGAGGTCGGGGAACTTCTTGATTGTTATACTTAGCTTGCAGTTGTTGAAAACGTTGCTCTAATTCTTCTCGACTTCCTATGACCTCGCTTTGATGGGAGGCCCAAGCACCAAGGCGACTGTCGAAGGGACGACTTTGGAAATACTCGTCTGACTCTTGCTCAGAGACTTTTTCTACGTGTCCTGTAATACGAACTTGTCGTTCCAGTTCCGCCCACCAGAAAACCAAGGCTGCTTGCGGATTTTTAGCTATTTGTTGTCCTTTTTGGCTATTGTAGTTAGTAAAAAAGACAAAACCTCGTTCGTCAAAATCTTTTAGCAGTACCATTCTTGCTGTCGGTTTACCGTCAGGTGTAGCAGTAGCAATTGTCATCGCATTGGGTTCTGGTAATTGAGCTGCCAGTGCTTGTTGAAACCAAATCTGAAATTGTATAAAAGGATTTGGGTTGGCATCGGTTTCACTTAATCCTTGTAGTGTATAATCTTTGCGCAGGTCAGCTAGAGTGCGAGTCATAGTTTTTTGATTCATGTTTGTGACTTGAAGCTTTCCTGATGATAAGAAATATCTATGATGATAATCAGCATAAAGTAGCTTTTAGTGACAAAAGTCAAGGAGTTTTTGAAATACCTTGCGTCAAATGCGCCGTTGGGCCTCTGTTCAAAATCTGTTAATCTACGGTCTGAGCGGTCCGATCGTGGCGCTCAATATTTGGTTGCTATCTGTTTTTTTTCGTTATTTTCAGCATCCAATTACTATTTTGAGCGTGGCAGCAATTCTCGCCTTTTTGCTGAACTATCCCGTTAAGTTTTTTGAACGAGCTCGTATCTCCCGCACGCAAGCAGTAATTGTAGTATTATTGCTGACTTTAGCGTTGGTGGTAGTTTTGGGTGTAACCCTCGTACCGATGGTTATTGACCAAACAGTCCAACTATTAAACAAAATTCCCGATTGGTTGGCCAGCAGCCAAGCTAATTTGGAGTATTTAGAAAATTTGGCCAAAAAGCGGCGCTGGCCACTCGATTTTCGGGTAATTAGCCAGCAAATTAATAGCAACATTCAGATTTTAGTCCAACAAATTCCTTCTGGGGCTGTGGGCTTTGCCGGGACTTTGTTATCGGGATTGATTAACGTGGTGTTGGTGGTTGTACTGGCATTTTACATGCTGTTGTATGGCGATCGCGTTTGGTCTGGTCTGACCAATCTTTTACCACCTCGGTTTCGCCTTGCTTTCACCACTTCCTTGCGCCTGAATTTTCAGAACTTTTTTTTGTCCCAATTATTGTTGGGACTGTTTATGGTGGTAACTCTAACTCCCATTTTTATAGTTTTGAGAGTTCCCTTTGCACTTGTTTTTGCTATTCTCATCGGTATATCTGAACTCATTCCTTTTGTGGGAGCAACTTTGGGAATTGGTAGCGTTACGATGTTGCTGCTGCTGCAAAGTTGGTGGTTAGCATTAAAAGTTGCCGTGGTAGCAATCTTTATGCAGCAAATTAAAGATAATTTGTTAGCTCCCAAGTTAATTGGAGATTTCATCGGACTTAATCCGATTTGGATTTTTGTTGCTATCCTGATGGGATTTGAAATTGCTGGATTGTTGGGGACACTTGTTGCCGTTCCCATTGCTGGTACTATTAAAGGCACCTTTGATATCATGAAAAATTCCCAGGAGGAAAATAATGTATCAAATGTCACTTTTGACTGGGATTTTCCTTCCCAGGGACGAAAACCTC
Source organism: cyanobacterium PCC 7702 (assembly GCA_000332255.1). Classification (GTDB taxonomy): domain Bacteria; phylum Cyanobacteriota; class Cyanobacteriia; order Cyanobacteriales; family Nostocaceae; genus Chlorogloeopsis. Next base: position 3,759,367 of record KB235926.1, read on the forward strand.
GAGATTAATACTCCTGAAATCTCCATTTCTAGATGGAGTAAAAGTGATTTTTAATACTTTTATTCGGTAAATTTCGTGCTATGCTTAATTTTTTATACTATTTAATTTCAAAATTGATTGGAATTAATTAAAAGTTGCACGCTCAAAATTCACAATTGAAAATAATATGTAGTTGCAAGTTTAAAGTAGACTTTGCGATCGTTTCATCTTTGACCGAACTTTGATGACCTAACTCACAATTAGTATTAATAATAACAACAAACAACTATTGTGTGGGCATCTGCTAACTACTAATTACCACCTACTAACTCAAGAATTTGTTGATGGATGCTTGCGAGCTACTGGCAACAATAGAAAATCTTATACATCAAGCACAGGCAGGGAAAATAGATCCTTGGGACGTTCGGGTAATTGAGGTCATAGACCGCTATATTGAATTAATGACCTCCAAGACGATAAAAACAGGCTACGAAACTGACTTATCCCAATCTGGGCAAGCAATTCTTTCTGCATCGATGCTGGTGTTATTTAAAGCAAATACCTTAATGCAATGGCAATCAGCACAAGATGAACAGGAAACTGGTGCAGGTGAAATTTTACTTGCTGAAGAATCAGAAGATACAGTTTTGCCTGCGAACCCGAGATTGCCTTTAGAACGACATTTACGTCGTCGTCCAGCAGCAATGCCTCCTTCTAAACGCCGCGTTAGTCTGCAAGAATTGCTCGAGCAATTGCAGTTGATGGCACAACAGTTAAAACTACAAGAAAAAGTCAACCAAACACCTCGCGGCGGGCGACGTCAATCTAATTTGCAAAGCATGCGGGCGGCATTAGAGTTAGCTCACCAAGAAAATCTGACAGAAGTAGCTGAAGAATTAGAGCAAGTTTTGTATAGTTGGTCAAAACAGTTGTGTTTAGAGAGAAATTGGTTGAATTTAGAACAATTAGTACAGTTATGGATGCAGACAAAACAATCACAACAAAATGGCTGTGGGGACGATTCACCAAACAGCTATCTGGTGGGTGTTTTCTGGGCGCTATTGTTGCTCTCGGCGCAATCGAAGGTAGAGCTGTGGCAAGAGGAATTTTACCAGGATATAAAAATTAGATTGCTGACAAACACGGAAAAAAAATAGCGACCAACACTTGGAACAGTGGAGAAATTAAGTTATATCTGTAATTGAAAATCAACGAGCACACAAAAAGATAGTTTTCATTTCCTGATTGTGTAACATCTATTGCAGGCTCAGCAAAATTTCAAACTTGAAAGTATCGAGTGCGAACAAGTTCTTTTGCCTCTACCCGGCACAATTGCAGGAAATACAATGATTGTGTCACTACTAAATGAGTGAAGCAATGATACACTGGCAGGCAGCAGTTTCCTCCACAGCAAACACCAATAGGAAAGGATGCAGGCGATCGCGTGCTATTATCCTATGCTTGTGTTACCACTGTACTACTACTAATGTGTCCGTTAGTGGCCTGAATATATCCTTTTCAGGATGACTAAAGGCATAAAATAAACCGAGTATGAAGTATTGCTCAATGAAAGTTAACTGGCTTGTGGTTGAGGAATAAATATTTATGAAGGCAATGATTCTGGCAGCGGGCAAGGGAACTCGAGTGCGTCCGATTACGTACACTATGCCCAAACCAATGATGCCCATCCTGCAAAAGCCAGTGATGGAATTTCTACTGGAGTTGTTACGCCAACACGGTTTTGACCAGATCATGGTCAACGTTAGCCATCTAGCAGAGGAAATCGAAAGCTATTTCCGGGACGGACAGCGCTTTGGCGTGCAGATTGCTTATTCTTTTGAGGGGCGAATTGTCGAGGGTACGCTAGTAGGAGAGGCTCTTGGTTCTGCTGGCGGAATAAAGAAAATCCAGGACTTTTCTCCATTTTTTGACGACACCTTTGTGGTTTTGTGCGGCGATGCGCTCATCGATCTGGATTTGACAGCAGCAGTTAACTGGCATAAATCCAAGGGTTCCATCGCCACCATTGTCATGAAATCAGTTCCCCGGGAAGAAGTTTCCAGCTATGGCGTTGTTGTTACTGACGAACAGGGCCGCGTCAAAGCTTTCCAAGAAAAACCCAAGGTAGAAGAAGCCCTCAGTACCAACATCAACACTGGGATTTACATTTTCGAACCAGAGGTATTGGATTATATTCCCTCAGGTGTAGAGTATGACATTGGCAGCCAATTATTTCCCAAACTCGTGGAATTAGGTGCGCCCTTCTACGCCATCGCCATGGATTTTGAGTGGGTAGATATTGGTAAAGTTCCAGACTACTGGCGGGCTATTCGCGGCGTGCTGTCAGGAGAAATTAAAAACGTTCAAATTCCCGGTCAGCAGGTTGCTCCTGGCATTTACACTGGTTTAAATGTAGCTGTGAATTGGGACAAAGTAGATATTACCGGTCCGGTTTACATTGGTGGCATGACCAAGATTGAGGATGGAGCGAAAATAGTCGGTCCGACAATGATTGGCCCCAACTGTTGGATATGTAGCGGCGCCACCGTGGAAAATAGCGTTATTTTTGAATGGTCGCGCTTGGGTCCGGGAGCGCGACTGGTCGACAAGTTGGTGTTTGGACGTTACTGTGTAGATAAAACCGGGGCGACAATAGACGTTCAAGCAGCAGCGTTGGATTGGTTGATTACTGATGCCAGACAAACACCGCCCTCCCAAACTCCCTTGGAACGACAAGCGATCGCAGAATTGCTAGAAACCAACGCTAGTTAGTCCACGGCGGGCTGCTAGCAAGTTAATAGCTAATAGCGTCAAACCATCGGCTATTGGCTATTAGCCCTCAGGGAGAAGTCAAATAAGTGTATCTTCTCAAACTTTGTTCGTAGGTCTGCAGCAGTCGCTGAGATTCTGCCAGGGTAATGCGATTTTCTTCTAAAGCTTGTTCGCAACGCTGGCGGATGTTTTCCACCATGTCTTCAGAATCGTACTGCACGTAGCCGACAACTTCGCTCATGGTATCACCTTTGACTACGTGTTGGATTTGGTAGCCTTTGGGTGTTAATTGGATGTGAACGGCATTCGTATCGCCGAACAAGTTATGTAAATTACCCATAATTTCCTGGTAGGCGCCGTTGAGGAACATGCCCAAATAGTAAGGTTCTCCCGGTTTGAAGGGGTGAAGTTCTAAAACAGATTTAACATCCCGTAAATCGATAAAGCGGTCGATTTTGCCATCACTATCGCAGGTAAGATCTGCAAGAATTCCCCGTCGTGTTGGTTCTTCATCCAAGCGGTGGATCGGCATGATGGGGAATAATTGGTCTATGGCCCAGCAATCAGGAGCCGATTGAAATACAGACATGTTGATGTAGTAGATGGAAGCCATGATTTTTTCTAGGTCTTCCAGTTCGTCGGGTACGTACTCTTGTCGCCTGGTAATGTTTAGGATCTTTTGACAGCAAGCCCAGTAGAGCCGTTCTGCTTTCGCCCGTTCTGTAATGCTTAATATTCCTAAGTTAAAGCGACTGATAGCTTCTTCTTTAAATTGAGTCGCATCGTGGTAGAACTCTTGGTAATTATCTTCGTGGATTGATTGATAGGTTTCCCAAAGGTACGTGATAATATGGGATTCGCCCTCTTTGGGAGGTTCTGGCGGTTCGGTGAGGACTTCGCTGGTACTGAGAACATCAAAAATCAGTACTGATTGGTGGGAAGCGATCGCTCGCCCGCTTTCGCTAATTAGTGTTGGTACGGGAATTCCCCGCTCCGTACATGTATCTTTCAGCTCAGCAACGATATCGTTAGCGTAGTTCTGCATGTTGTAATTTTTCGAGGCGTAGAAGTTAGTTTGGGAACCGTCGTAATCTACGCCCAAGCCACCACCAACGTCGAGATATTTCATATTTGCTCCCAACGCCGCCAATTCCACGTAGATGCGGCTAGCTTCTTGGATGGCATCTTTGATGACGTTAATGGCGGAAATTTGGGAGCCGATGTGAAAGTGCAACAGCTGTAAAGAATCTAACAGGTTAGCGGCACGTAATTTATCCACGGCTTGGATAATTTCTGGAATGGTCAGACCAAATTTTGCGCGATCGCCGCTAGATGTTCCCCAGCGTCCCATGCCTTGGGTGCTGAGTTTTGCCCTTACTCCCACAATCGGCTTGATTCCTAATTGTCGGCTGGCTTCGATGACCAGGTCTACTTCTTCAATTTGTTCTAGGACAATAATTGGTATTTGTCCCAGTCTTTGGGCCAGCATTGCTGTTTCGATGTATTCCCGGTCTTTGTAACCGTTGCAAATCAGCAAAGCACCGGGTGTATCTAACATTGCCAAGGCTATCATTAATTCTGGCTTGGAGCCCGCTTCCAACCCAAATTGATGGGGTTTGCCAAAGCGTACTAAATCAGAGACCAAATGGCGCTGCTGGTTGCACTTGACCGGAAACACGCCGCGGTAAACGCCAGAATAATTGTAGCGAGCGATCGCCTTGGCAAAACAAGCGTTCAATCGCTCGATCCGGTCTTCTAAAATGTCGGAGAAACGAATTAAAAGAGGCAGTCCCAGATTGCGTTGTTTGAGAGCATTTACCAATTCAAATAAATCCAGAGAACCGCCACGATCGCCTTTGGGAGAAACGGTGACGTGACCTGCTGCATTAATGGAAAAATAAGGTTGTCCCCAACCTTCAATGCGGTACAGGGCTTCGCTATCCTCTATTTTCCATTGGCGCGAGCCATTATTGTGCGTGGTAGCCGGCGGTAGCAGTTTTTTTTGCTTGTGATTTTTCAATTCGTCTTTTTTACCATTACCAGATGGGAGTTTCACCACCTCATCCGATGCAGCAGCTGACTCAAGACTCATTTGTTCTGACCTTTACCTTTATGTTTCCCACGAATTTACAATTTAGCGCATTCGTGTTTGAACGCACATACACTTCCAGGTGATTTCTAAGATATTCTGTGATTGGTTGTCATTTATAAATAAATTTTTTCGCTTTGAGGAGATAGCTTTGGAACGCACATTCATTGCCATTAAACCTGACGGCGTACAACGACGCCTGGTGGGTGAAATTATCCGTCGCTTTGAAAATAAAGGCTTTACTTTAGTAGGCTTAAAATTCCTAAAAGTCAGTCGGGAATTAGCTGAAGCACATTACGATGTTCACAAGGAAAAACCGTTTTTTTCAGGATTAGTGGAATTTATCACCTCCGGTCCAGTAGTAGCCATGGTTTGGGAAGGTGATGGCGTTGTTGCTGCTGCTAGAAAATTGATTGGAGCAACAAATCCTTTGGTAGCAGAACCAGGAACAATCCGGGGGGATTTTGGCTGGAATATCGGTCGCAATTTAATTCATGGTTCGGATGCGATCGAAACAGCACAACGAGAAATTTCTCTATGGTTTAAAGATGAAGAATTAGTTCATTGGCAACCTCATTTAATGCCTTGGCTGCACGAGTAAGTTAAATTAAGGGGATTAGCGATCGCAACAGGACCAACTAGCCAGCTAGCTGCTGGTAGGGTCAAACCGTTTTAATCTCTAGTCCCCATCCCCTCCACGTTCACTTCACTTTTTTGTGCTTTTTGTACCGGAGTTTGTGGTGGTGTTGGCTGTGGTTGTTCTGTGCGCTGAGAAAATCCCCAGACCAAAAGCAAGGCGATCGCGCTCATCATCAACCATTGCGGCGGTACTAAATCTTCGTTCACCACCCGAATTAACAAGCGCAATCCCACCAAAGCAACGGTAATGTAGCCTGCATCTTCTAGGTTCTTGAATTCATCTAACCAACGAATAAACAAACCCGCCATAAAGCGTAGGGTAATAATACCAATGGTGGTTCCGGTTAGTACCAGCCACGTTTCCCGAGAAACAGCGATCGCTGTGGTGACGCTATCTAAAGAAAAGGCTAAATCCGTCAGTGCAATTACAGGTATTACTTGCCACAAATTTGTAAAACGAGGACCGTGGTGGTGATGCTGTTGGTCTTCTTCGGAACTAAAATGTTGAAAGACCAGCCACAACAGGTAGGCTGCACCCAGCAATTCAAATTGCCAAAATTGTTGTACCCAACTAGCGGTCAGCAGCAAACTTATTCGCAACAGGTAAGCAACGACTAGACCGAAATTGAGCGCTTGCTGTTCCAGTTCTTTGTTTTCCAGTCCTTGAGCGATCGCAGCTAGAGCGATGGCGTTATCTGCAGATAGCACTGCTTCTAAAAAGATAAGGACGAGCAAAACAATCGAGGCTTCTATACTGAAGTGAAAGTGAAGATAATCAAAAATTTGGTCTAGCATTCCGGTTTTCTCAAGCAGCGAAAATTCCAACTGAGCAGGAACAGATAATTTCTTCCACAAAGGGCAATTATTTGCTACCTTAATCAAGCTTAACTTGTGCAGGTAAATTATTCTGACTTTAGATGGCGCTGCAGTTTTGATTTCGTTTTGACGTCAATGGTTGACTTCAGCCCAAAACTCAAACTCTTATTTTCCTCAAGCCCGCAGGTACGTGCCGCAGATAATTTCAGTTAATACACGCGTCCTCATAAACCCTCCTGTTCTAAGCTACTGGGGTGTTTGTATCATATATACTCTGGCTGCAATTTTGGAAAAAAAGACATTATAATTAAACACCAATTCTCTGCGGCTTTTGAGTCAAAAATGAAAAATTTTTCTGGGGGTGCGATCGCTTGTAACTGCTGGGTGAAAGTGACCGGCAAAATTTCTAGAATGAAAAATGGCAGGAACCTCTGTTGCTGCCATTTGCCCAAAACAAGCAATCGACAATTTTAACACTCAAAAGTAGCGGCGATCGCTTATTCTTTATTTTGTCCGATCTCAATCATCTTCTGTGGGCAAAAGCCGCGAACCATTTGTCAGTCTCCTGCTCTACCACGCCTTTAAGTGGTCTGTTGTTAGCCCCATGCTGCACGTTTACTTTCGGGGTCGCATTTACGGCGCACAAAACGTTCCCAAACAAGGACCGCTAGTGGTAGTTAGCAATCATGCTAGTAACTACGATCCGCCAATTGTATCTAATTGTGTTGGCCGTCCGTTAGCATACATGGCCAAGGAAGAATTGTTTCAAATTCCAATTCTCAAACACGCGATCGCTTTGTATGGAGCTTATCCAGTCAGTCGAGGTACACCAGATCGCGCTGCTATTCGCGCCGCCTTAAAGTACTTGGCACAAGGATGGGCTGTTGGTATTTTTTTACAAGGAACTCGCACTTCCGACGGACGCATTACAAATCCAAAACGAGGTGCAGCATTAATTGCTGCTAAAGCCCAAGCACCATTATTGCCGGTTAGTTTGTGGGGTACAGAAGCTATCGAGCAAAAAGGAGCTGTTATTCCTCGTTCGGTCCCCGTCACGGTCAGAATCGGAGAACCAATCCCAGCACCTAACTCCACGGATAAAGAAGAATTAGAAGCTGTCACCCAAAAATGTGCTACCACCATCAATGCACTGCACGCTCTGGGACGGTAAGCAGCCTTTCTCTGTTTGCGGTTGTGCAAGCAAAAATATGTACTAAGGAAGTGGTAATTACAACTCAATATCTATAAGTTAAGAATAATTTCAAGGCGAAAAACTCTTTTGGTAAAAGGATTTTATTCACCGCAATTCCTGGTGGCTTTCATTTTATCTTCCGATCGGGAAATGAAACTAACCCACGCTTATGCCTTCTTTCCTATTCTTTTACCAAAGCAGAAAAGCCTTTAAATGCTATTTTTTATCTTTGCCTTGTGGCTCTTTTTTATGAAACTATGAGTAGCTTTGGAGCCAATAATTTTTGGTCGCGACTAAATAATCTAGTTTTAGTTCGCTTTTTGCTTTTAGTAGCTTCTGGTTGGACAATTGTACAGCTTTTAGCGTACTTTGAACCTGTTATTGTCATTTTCACATTTGCTACTATTTTAGCTTTTTTGCTTAGCTATCCTGTACAATGGCTGCGACGTTTTTTCCCTCATAATGTTGCCGTTGTCATAGTTTTTTTAATCAGTATTATTCTCCTCGGAGGTTTGATAATTACTATTAGTTTAACAGTTTTGTCCCAAGCACAGCAATTAATCAATAGCTTGACTGTTTTTTTAAATTCTTTACCACCTTTGGTAGAAAAAATAGAATTGTTTCTCAGAGCGCGAAATATTCAAATCGACCTCAGCCTGTTAGAAGGACAGTTGCGAAATAAGGCTCTCTCTTATCTGGTTAGCGGTTTTGCTATTTTACAATCAATTTTAACTAATTTTGTGACTTTTATATTAATCGCCGTTGTGGCTTTTTTCATGCTACTAGATGGAGAAAAACTTTGGCATTTTCTTGTGAAACAAATACCAGAACCGCGACGCAGTAGATTTACTAATGTCATCAAACGTAAATTTTTAGGTTTTTTTCGGGGTCAGTTGCTACTGACGTTATTCTTTAGCGCTACAACTTTCATTGCTTTTGTTTGCTTGAAAGTGCCTTTTGCATTGATTTTGTCGGTGCTCGTGGGGATACTAGACATAATTCCCGGTATCGGAGCAACATTAGGCATCAGCGCAGTGACCTTAATTGTTCTTTCTCAAGATATATGGTTAGCAATTAAAATCCTGGTTGTTTGTATCGTGCTTCAGCAAATACAAGATAATTTGCTCGCGCCCAGAATTATGCAGGGAGCGTTAAATCTCAATCCGGTTGTGGTATTTTTTGCTTTACTAGTAGGAGCAAGAATAGCAGGTATTTTGGGAATTTTTATTTCGATTCCCATGGCAGGAGTAATAGTTTCTTTCTTTGAAATAGAGGAGATGAAGGCAGAAAAAATAGAGACAAATTCACTGGAATCAGAGAAGTAAATCTATCCAGAGAAAGAGTAATTTTTGAAAAGAGAGTGTAATTTTGAGTATAATAATTTTTGGGTAGAAAGAAAAGAAATGACTAATCAAGATTTAAGAGCACAGTTAACAGAAAATCTGGATGAAGCCGAGTGGGAGTGGTTAGTCCCCCATATGCTGCGAGATGCGGTAATTGTGGTAGCACCAGAACTAGACTTATTAGATGTGGGGGTAGCGATCGCCAGTGATAATGTTTCTGAAGTCAAAATTTGGATTGAAGAAGCATTAATTGCAAAACCTTCAGCTGGACAACTAACCGAGTGGAATAGCGATCGCGCCAGAAGATTTCATACTCTCATCGTACAGCCCTTTGTGCTGGTGCAAGAAAAAGCAACTTAGCGACAAGGCAAAAGCATAATTGTCTGATTTTCATTAGCGGTAGCTAATTTTTTGCCATCCGGGCTAAAAGTAACAGAATAAACTGCGCTTTGGTTTTCTGTAAAAGTACGAACCACATCACCTGTTTCGACTTTCCATAACTTCACTGTTTTATCTTGACTACCACTAGCTAAAATTTTTCCATCTGGACTAAAAGCAAGACAATAAACTTCCTCAGTATGTCCTAGAAAAGTGCGAATTTCCTTACCATTTTCTACGTTCCACAATCTAATAATTTTGTCTTGACTGGCACTAGCCAAGAATTTACCATCCGGACTGAAAGCGACAGCATAAATTCTTCCCCAAGAACGAGAATCTTCTTTGAGAGTGAGGAATTTATTTTGGGTGAGATACCAAATTTTTATAGTTCTATCACCGTCGCCGCTACCACTAGCTAAAATTTTGCCATCTGGACTAAAAGCAACACATAAAACTTCATCTGTATGTCCGGTGAGGGTATATGTTTCTTGCCGCTTTTGTATATACCAAAGCTTAATAGTTTTATCCTGACTACCACTAGCTAAAATTTTACCATTGGGACTAAAAACAACAGAGTAAACTTTTTGTTGATGTCCTGTTAAGTTACCTATTTCTTCTTTCGTAGCTACGTTCCACAATTTAATATTTGGGTCATCAGTTCCAGCAGCTAAAATATTTCCACTGGGATGAAAAGCCACAGCATTTACTTTTGTAGAGACTGAAATAGTACGAGGTTCCTGACTAATCAAATGCCAAATTTTAATCGTGCGATCGTGACTACCACTAGCTAAGGTTTGTCCGTCACGAGTAAAAGCAATAGAAACAACTCGGTGGGAATGTCCTTGGAGAGTGGATAAGGAGTGGAATTTTTGTATTATCGTTGGCTGGGATAAGGGTGAAGTGACCGCTGGTAGGAACACCTTTGCAGCTTCAGAATCCAGACTGAATTTGAAGTCTTTGTTTGTTTGTGTTGGTAGTTGACTGCTTGCTGAAGTTAGCTTTTGCAGTTCAGTTTGGAGTAGGGCGATCGAGTAGTGGAATTCTTCTAGGTGTTTAGCAGTATTTTCATTCAACTGTTCAAAAGATTGTTTGAGGGGCTGGATTTGTTGTTGAATATTTATGTGCAATTGTTTGGTAAAAGCTTCCAGCTGTTGCAGGCGTTGGTTAATAGCATCTATGTTTGGTAGTTGCTCCCACCTTTGGAATGTTTCCGTTTGTTGCTGAGTACTTTGACTCCACTGTTTGGTAAAAATTTCTAATTGTTCCAGACGCTGTCTGAGCAGTTCAAATTGTTGGTAAGTAGTTGTATTTAACTGCTGCGTGTAAGTATCAAGCTGGTTGAAATACTGTCTGAGCTGCTCGAGTTGTTGCTCAACAGTTGTCCCGAGCTGTTGTGTAAAAGCGTCTAGTTGGGCAAGATGCTGTCTTAGAGGTTCGAGTTGCTGGTCAAAAGTTCTGCTCAATTGTTGTCTGAAAGTATCAAGCTGTAACAATCGCTGGCGAACCACATCGGTAGTTTGTTCTTGTTGGTAACGCTGTATTTCCTGTATTTGCTGTTGAGTGGTTTGACTGAAGTTTTGTGTAAAGCGATCGAAGTTCTCCAAACGTTGTCTGAGGGGATCGATGAGTCGGTCTAATTGGGCGATCGCGCTTTGCTGGTGCTGCTTGTTTAAATTTTTCAATCGTTCCCGATTAGCCACATTTAACCCCATAGCTACAGTCAAAGGAGCTGCGGCGTACACAGCTTGCTGAGTTACTGCTGCTACAAAGGTTCCAACTGCAGAGGCGTATAAACAAACGTATTCAGTAACTTCTAGCCAGTGGAGTTTGGTCATAAGTGGACTTTGCTGTAATTGCTGCTGGAAATAAAAAACAGCTATCACCCCCAAAGGGATTTTCCTCCATCTTCTGGCAAGCGCGTACTGGAAATCTGTGCCGAAAATTTCCCATTACTGAAGATGAAATCGCTCCAGGTACTTTCTTTGTTTACCTTCGCCACCGACATAGTAACTTCCGACTTTTGTCAAAGTTTTTCTATCCCCAGATAGAAAAAGATTGTATCGATGTTCTGAATTTGGAGGCGATCGCTCATACTAAAAAAGGATCGTCATTACCTCAAATCCATGCTTGGTTTGCTTGCAAATCCTTTTGACACCACTTACACTCCTCACAGTGGCTATCACTGGAACGGTAGCAACCGTCGCTTCTTTGAAGGTTGGTATTACCGGGTAACTTTGCCTTTAGAAAATCAATCCTTCGCCTTTATGTACTCTATCGAAGACCCGATAGGTGGTAAACCCCACAGTGGCGGCGCTGCACAAATTCTCGGTCCCGATGACGAATATTTGTGTCGTACTTTTCCAAATGTCAACACCTTTTGGGCTCAGCGCCAGGTATTAGCATTAGGACACTGGGGTAAAGCAAAAGCAGGTATCAAACCAGGCTACCTTCTACCCACTGATTTTGAGCATTACGTGCAACAAGGCTATCAAGCTACAGCAACCTTAAATCAAGGAGCAATTTTTGACCCTGGTAGTGGTAAATATTGCCGATGGCAATACGAAATTCAGCCACTGTACGGCTGGGGTAACAAAGGTAGCATACAGCAATCAACGGCAGGATGGTTGTCATTTTTGCAGATTTTTGAACCTGGTTGGCAAATTCTCATGGCCAGTGGTCTAGCTTGCGGTTGGATAGACTGGAATGGAAAGCGCTACGAATTTACCAACGCTCCTGCTTACAGCGAGAAAAATTGGGGAGGTGCTTTTCCGCAAAAGTGGTTTTGGGTCAACTGCAATAGCTTTCCAGGCGAACCCGAACTCGCTATCACCGCCGGTGGCGGAAAACGAAAAGTATTGTGGTGGACAGAAGCTGTGGCGATGATTGGGTTGCACTACCGAGGAAAATTTTACGAATTTGTTCCCTGGAACTCGCAAGTAAGCTGGAATATTCAGCCTTGGGGTCGATGGGAGATGCAAGCCAAAAATCAACACTATGAAGTTGAGCTACTTGCAACTACCGACCTACCAGGAACTTTCTTACGCGCACCTACAGAATCAGGTTTAATATTTTGCTGTCGCGATACTTTACAAGGACAGTTAAATTTAGAACTAAGAAAAATCAACGGTACTGAACGCAAAACTATCCTCAAAGCCCACAGCTGCCTTTGTGGATTAGAAATAGGTGGCTCTCCTTGGGAGCGTAGCTGGCAATCTCACTAGAAGTGATATGATGGGGGTGATATCTGGTAATTGGGGCTGTAGCTCAGTTGGATAGAGCGAGCGCCTCCTAAGCGCTAGGTCGCGCGTTCGAATCGCGCCAGTCCCGTAATAATGTCATGAAATTACTAAGAATACTTAATTGTTTTGGCCCTGTGTTAAATTCAAAGTAAAGTACTTAGAACACTTTGCATCTGCCTTCAGAAATAGATAAAATCTAGCATCAGATCCGCAGCAAGTGCTTGTAATCTCAAGCACCGCTGACGACATGTAAAGTTGAAAAAATAGTTGAGATGCTGGTCTAAAGCTATTGTTTTTAACTTTACAGATATCCTGTTGTTCTTTTTCAAGAAAAATTGTTGAAGTTGCTAAAGTTATAAAACCTTGAAAAAGCTACTACTTGCTGCAGTTTGTTCTCGATTAATGCTTCTAGTTCTACCATTAACATTGTTGTGGAGTTATAAAGAAATACAAGGTCAATCAGTACAACCGCAGGCTATTTTGGTTTTGGGTGGTTCAACAGTGAAGTTAGAGCGAGAAAAGTTTACAGCAGATTTTGCTCGCAAACATCCCCACCTACCCATATGGATTTCTGGGGGTAGTCCTCCCCAGGTAACCAAACAGGTGTTCGCCAAAGCGGGAATCGATCCTAAGCGATTGCACCTAGACTACCGAGCCAACAATACGGTAGAAAACTTTACAACACTAGTGGATGAACTGAAAAAAACTGGTATCAAAAGTGTCTACTTGATTACCTCTGACTTCCACATGCGCCGTGCCAGTATTGTCGGCGAAATTATCTTGGGTAGTAGAGGGATAGATTTTAAACCTGTATCGGTGCCATCGGGTAATTCACCGGAACCACTGACAAAATCTATACGTGATGGAGTGAGGTCCTTAGTATGGGTAGCAACAGGCTATACAGGAGGAAATAAATAAGAGGAGCAGAGAAATACTAGCTAAATATCTAAATTTGACAATAATACCGTAAATATACTGAATTATCTGACGCTTGCCAAAAAAATTCCGTAAATATTCCGGAATCAACCTTCACTGTTTCGTATATAGTTAATGTAGCTAAATTCAGCAACTATACCGAATCAATTAACTGTAATCACTTATCTAAAGCCTTAAAAGTGTCCCCTTTTCCAGTTGGAAGAGGGGATAATATTTTCCCGAAAATTACGGAAGTTTACAAATTGTTGACAGGAAAGGAAAACAAGGAAATAAAAACAGAATTAACTTTAATCTATATATTGTGGGGTAGAAATTGCTCTGGCTCGGGCAACTCACTACAGAATAGAAAACGCAACAGCCATGAGTAGCAGGAGAGTTTTTTTTCGGCAGATAGTTGGTATAGTAACTTTAGTATCGTTATCCACGGGCAGTTGCGGAGCCACGGACAACACTAACAAAGTAGTTACCCCTACCCAAAGGAGCGATCGCTCGCACAAAGAGGTGCAAACAATGAAATTAATCAGCAGTGCGTTTGCAACCAATGACTTTATTCCTGCCAAATATACTTGCGATGGAGCAGATATTTCTCCTCCCCTGAGTTGGGACGATCCTCCACCAGGAACCGAAAGTTTTGCCTTGATTGCAGAGGATCCCGATGCGCCAGGACGAACATTTGTTCATTGGGTGGTCTACGATATCCCCCCTACAATCAAGCAATTATCAGAGCACGTTGCACCTGTAAAAACCTTACCCAGTGGCGGCGTTCAAGGTAAAAATGATTTTGGCAATCTTGGTTATGGTGGACCTTGTCCTCCCAGTGGCATTCATAGATATTATTTCAAACTATACGCACTAGATAAAAAATTGGGCTTGCAACCTGGTGCTAGCAAAAACCAGGTAGAAGCAGCTATCAACGGTCACGTTTTGGCAACCGCTGAATTAATAGGACGTTATCAGCGCCAACGATAAAGATAATAGTAGCGATCGCTGATGGGGAAATTAATGCAATCCGCAAAAAGGATCCCGTTCGATCTCGACATGATGCGATTGAGTTTGTAAGCGATCTCGAAACACACATCCGTGTTGTTTGAGACATTCAGGAGCAGGTGATGTCCAATAAGGTACTTCCAAAGCATGAACTCGCAACACACCTTGTCTGTTTAGAGAAACATAATATTTGCAAGGATATTCCGTTTTAATTTCTGGTTGGGGTAACTCGCCAATTAACTCCTAATAATTCGATTCGGGTTTGCGAAATTGAAAGTAAAAAGCATGTTTTCCACTCGCAGGAAAGGGAGGTAATTCTGCAATCAAGCCTAGATCTTGGATTTGGGTAGTATTTTCGTCTGGCTGTAATCTGTTTGAGCAGCAAACACAGTGCTATGAGCATCCGTTTTGAGAGCGCTAGCAGATTCAGCAACATTGACCGCAATATCACATACTACTTTACCTTCATCGGAAATCACTGTCGGTATGCCTATAACTTTTGCAGCATTGAGGTAAGGAATATTCGTAGAAATAAGATAGTGGGGATTTCCTCGAGAAAGCAGCACGTCGATGTCTAATTTTTGATTAATTTCAAACTGGATTTGGATCAAATTCTTAAAATCTTCCTCACTCATTACCAATTTTTTCCTCAAAGCATCCCCGTTGTAACTACCCCACAGCTGCAGTTTCATATTTTCAAAATCTTGACGCCTAATATTGTTAGTCAATTGCATTCCCAACCAGCGACTGCGAAACTTTGCCATTCTAAAGACGGAACGCGAAAAACTTCATGGTAGATGCGATTTAAACGCTTGCTTGCAGCGCGGCGAAACCCGATTTCTATTTCCCGGATCGCTTCCAAAAACTTTTCTGCAGGTAAACTACGTAAATTTACAGAATTTTCTTGCAAGTTTTTACAAACTTCAGCGAGAAATTTCTGCCATTCTTGCGCCCAAGCTTCACAACTTATTCCGGGTAGATCGTCTGCAGGACGCTCACCAATCCATGCTGCGAGGCGATCGCCCAACTTTACTTCTTGTTCTTTGGGAAAAGCATAAGGCGTCACGATCACCTTGGGATCGTAAAGCATCACTGTAGAATTAGAAGTACCAAAATCAATGGCAAACCAACCAGGATAAGTGATTTCTGAGTTTTGATTTTCAGGCGGTGATTTTGTTTGCAGCGCTGGAGAAGAAGTTGTCAATTCTGTAAAAGTCATGAAAGGTTCTTTGGAGGAATAATCTTTAACTGGATAAGTCCAGATATTGCATTCGGCGATCGCCTGCTTGCTTGCAGATAATAAAATGGATTCGCCTGCACTGTCCGAGTCAAAATACTCTACAATCACTTGTAAAGTACAGTTAACGCTCGGCGATAAAGGTTGATACCACAGACAATCATTTTGTCTCAATCTTTGGGGTGTAGAAAGTTTGAGAAGCCTATCAATACCAAAATCTACATTTTTATAGGCTGCTTGCATCTATTTTGCCAAATCTTGGGGCGTACCGGTTACAGATATATGAATTCGGTAGATATAGGGAAAATTGCAATTAGGAACTGGTTTAATTTCAATCGCTGGTAGCAACAACAGAGATGGTTCGTTAGGATTGGTGCGCAATTGATAGCGATGAAAAAGTTCAATTTTTACAGGTATTGATCTTCGCCTCAAAGCCACTAGATAATGTATGGATTAAATCCAAAAAAAACAATAATATATACAAAATAACTATTTATCTTCCTGAATTTTTACGTATTTTGCATGCTTGGTTATTAGTTAATCCAACTTACCTCGGACAAGGAGTTGTGGCAATTTGAGAAAGAATTTCCAACCAAAGCGGGGTAGAGCTAAAATTAGATTCCTCTTGGGTAGCGATATATCGTAGCAAAGGTTCGTGTTTGGATCTCAACAATTCTTGCAGACTATCTATAATTTCATTAATAGCTCTGGAAAAACTTAACTTGACTTGTTTGGTTAACTGACTAAGTATTGAACCAAATGTAAACTCGCGCTAACAGTGATTTCATCCCGCAGTCGCAAAACTGCAATTTGATGATTAAATGGTTTGGGAGGAACGGGAAATTTTTGATCGGGACTCCAATCAAAAACTTGACCTTTAGGGTGTTTGTCATCTTTGCTTCCTAAGGGAAATAGGTCATCAACGTTGATGGGATCGCCACTGCTAGCAAGTCTGCTGTGTTCGATAATCAATTTTTGCCATTGATTTGCTGGTGCGATCGCCCGGACAAGATTGCGAAAAAGGCGCAGTTGGTCTTTACCAAACTTATTTTGAACCTGCTGCTCCATTTCTGGCAAAATTAAGGCACAGATCCTGTCGTGCTCGCCAGCTACCTGTGCTGACAGTTGAGCAAACAAGTCAATGAGCGCTTGTTGAATGCAATCGCAGGCAAAAACCTGCATTTGTTGGACAGTTTGGACAAATGGTTGGTAAAAATCGTCGCTTTGAGTGGGGATAGAATCTTCGATTAAGTCATCGTCAAAAAAGCTTTCGCTTTTGGTAAGGGCGATCGTCCCGTTTTTGGTTCTGTCAAACAGTAATGTCCACTCGCTCCAATCAAAGAAGATTTTACAAGTTAGCTCGTCTTTCACCAAGTCGCTAACGGCTATACCACTGCGGTTGCGTAAAATCGGTTGTGTTTCTAGATCTTGTTGAAATTGTCTGTAGATCGCAATCAAGTTTTCGATTGCTTGGCGCAAGTTCGCAAAAGCGAGGTTTTCCGCAACGGGGACGTAGGATGAAATTCCTTCTAGGAAAATTTTGAGGTGATTTTGTTCTTTATGTAAAGCCTCAGCAGCTTTTTTAGTATCTTCCACAAGTTGTTTGATACCATGCTCGGCTACATGCTCTTTGACACCCTCACTGTAGCTTTAGCCACGGTGATTCCAAGAAGTGATTCTTGGGCTTCCTCTTTCCACGACTCGGCTTACATTGAGGAGTTTCCTCACCAATGCAAAGGTCTAAGTTCTAAAATATTCATGGGCAAAGCGGCTAACCTCAGCCCTTTTTTGGCTGTCCCAAGGTCAATTTGGTAGCTTTTTCCGCAAATCTCTCGACCGTAGCTGCTGTAGGTACGCACGAACGTTACTAATTCTCGCAGCAGCGATCGCAACTCTAAACTTTGTGCTTGATTCCACGCTCGTTCGCACCAGCTAAGGATACCATTGCTAGAAACAATTGTTGTTGGATACAAACTTGGCAGCAAGGAAATTTCCCTAGAAGTTAGTTCTGCTGATTTTGCTCATACTTCAGCTTCTTTAAGCATGTAGCGCAGACATTCTTTGACTTTTTGCTCGGATAAATATTCCACCCTCAACCGAGCAATTCGAGTTGTGTGCAGTTCTGAGCTTTGACACAGGTGAACAGCCGTAATATTACCAGTAGTGGGAGTTTCGCTCACCGGTAAAGCATCAGCGTAACCAATCAAGCTACCGATTAATAAAGTTTTACTGCTACTGAATTCTCCCATAACGCCAATTTTCACCGGCGAACAAGCAAGTTCTGCTACGGTACGGGCATGTTGTTGCAAATTCTCAAGGTTTTCATTTAGACTATCTATAAGCCAACCTTATTGAGGAGGTAGATTTTGTAAAAATAAGTCCAGGGCTTGTTTTACAGATTCACCATATCCTTGATACTGGCGCAATTTTTCTAAAAGAATGTTGTTTTTCATACTCTTTTTAGATAAAAAATTCAACAATTTCCGAAAAAGTCTTCGCTTTCAAACAAAAGACCCCAGACTCTCGATCGCCAAGATCAGAAACAGTTAT
The DNA here is from genome assembly GCA_000332255.1 of cyanobacterium PCC 7702. Lineage (GTDB taxonomy): Bacteria > Cyanobacteriota > Cyanobacteriia > Cyanobacteriales > Nostocaceae > Chlorogloeopsis. The sequence continues at coordinate 3,777,524 of KB235926.1, forward strand.
AACCTGATTTTTCCGCAAAAAAATCGAGTAATTTGTTTTCCTACCCTGACAAACAAGCTATAACTTTTGGCAGCAAGAAAAACCAGCGGGATGAAAAAATCCCCCTGGTAAAAATGACCTAGTGCAAAACAACAATCATGACTCCTCTAAAACCAAGAATTTCAGTTTTCCATACCTTTGTAAAGTTACGTACAACTTTCGTACAACACCTTCACCTTCCAAAGCAAATATAAAAATACTGATTTTTTTTAGGTTAGGATCGGGATGAACCACTGTTGATGTATCCTTCGATATTTAAAGTATTTGTGATTTTTCACTAACAATACCTTGCAACAAACAGACATCCCAAACCAATTTGATGTGTTATTAGTCGGCGCTGGTGCAGCTGGACTGTATACGGCGCTTTGCTTACCTCCATCTTTGCAAGTGGGTTTAATTACCAAACAAACCCTTTCTCTATCGGCGAGTGATTGGGCGCAAGGTGGTATCGCAGCAGCGATCGCCCCAGACGATTCCCCCAAACTGCACGTGGAAGATACAATCAAAGCAGGTGCAGGATTGTGCGAACGCCCGGCAGTAGAATTCCTCGCCCGACAAGCTCCTGAGTGCATTCAATCTTTGATAAACTTAGGAGTGTCATTTGATCGCCATAACGACAAGCTAGCCTTAACTTTAGAAGCCGCCCACTCCAAACACCGCGTTCTTCACGCTGCAGACACCACAGGTAGGGAAGTAACCACCACTCTCACCGCCCAAGTCCTGCGCCGTCCAAACATTCAAGTAATTCAACAAGCTTTGGCTTTGAGTTTGTGGTTGGATCCAGAAACCAGACGCGTTCAAGGAATTAGTTTGTTCTATCAAGGACAAATCAGATGGATAAAAGCAGCTGCGGTAGTACTAGCAACCGGTGGTGGCGGTCAAGTATTTGCTCAAACTACTAACCCAGCTGTTAGTACGGGGGACGGAGTAGCAATTGCTTGGCGTGCTGGAGCAATTCTGCGAGATTTGGAATTCGTACAATTTCATCCCACAGCTTTGACCAAACCCGGAGCTGACCGCTTTTTAATTAGTGAAGCTGTACGCGGTGAAGGAGCACATTTAATAGATAACGAAGGGCGACGTTTTGTCTTTGACTATCACCCCGACGGAGAACTAGCTCCTCGAGATATAGTTAGTCGAGCAATTTTCAGTCATTTGCAAAGCACTGCTAGCGATCCTGCTACTGCTCACGTGTGGCTAGATATGCGTCCTATTCCCCAAGAACGCATTCGCCATCGCTTTCCCAATATTATTAAAGTTTGCAATCACTGGGGTATAGATGTCTTTTGCGAACCAATTCCCGTCGCTCCAGCAGCTCACTACTGGATGGGTGGTATTCTCACCGATCTAATGAACCGTACCAGTATTCCCGGATTGTATGCTGTGGGAGAAACTGCTAGCACCGGTGTACACGGCGCCAATCGACTTGCTAGTAATTCCCTGCTCGAGTGCATTGTTTTTGGCGCCCAAATCAAGTATTTAAAGGATGAAGTGGAAACCATCAAGGACGAAATCAAACCATCAAACTTTCACCTGCAACCAGCAACTTTTATTCTTTCTGAAAGTGAGTGGTTTCCCCAACAACAACTTCTAGAAACATTGCGAGCAAAAATACCTCGTTTGGTATGGCAAAATGCCGGTATTTGTCGGGAACAATCAGGATTAGAAGCAGCGATCGCCACTGTCAAAGCTTGGAAACAAGATTTCGCTAGTTTGAAAATCAGTCAATTCTTGCTTTCTTTACATCCCCAGCAAAATGTTCGTTTGCTCCTACCAAATGTGGAACGACAATTGCGCTTGTGGGCAGAAACTGGCAATTTATTAGATATTGCTTATCTCATACTCAAAAGTGCTGCTTTTAGAACAGAAAGTAGAGGAGGCCACTATCGCTTGGATTATCCTCGCTCCGACCCAGCTTGGCAAGTTCACACCCTGGTACAACACCACAACTGGTGGACATCTCCCGTAATTGAAACATCTACAATGTAGCTTCGTTAACGAGTTCCGCTACCATAAACGCTATCGGGACCGCCATAATTTGGTGGTTCGTACTCGCAGTTTGATTTTGTTTGAGCACTAACACCTTTGGAATTGAGAAAATCTATTTTCAAACTGATTAAAGTACTCGTACTTGCAGCATTGTTCCTAAAATTTAAAGCTCCACTATTATAAGTCCAAGCTCGCTCGCCATTTTTGAGAATTATCAAAGTAGCTCCGAGCAAACACAGCACTATATAAGTAATTTTCCAACTAGTACTCATAAATCCCCAGTGGATAACTTTGCAATCTCCGAAAACGAATGTAAAATAGGTAACGATAATATTTGTAATTTCACTATAATAGACTGTAATTTTTTCCAAGCGTATGCTAGCAGCTTAGTTTGCAAGCTACCGTTCTCGTTGATGCTTAGTTAAATTTATAACTACTTTTTTATAATTTCGAGAAAGTTGATGGCATCTATAGAAAGAAATATCTCTCTACCAGCAGCCATGATAAAACTCTTTACCTGGCCATTTTAATACAATTTTAAGATTTGGTGATGGCAGTTTGTATTCAAAACATCAAAAATCATAGAAATTACTCCCTTAAACCTTGGTCTTTTCCGTCAAAGCTATATAAGTAAAATTAACTAGCGAGAAAATATTGATGTTGCCATTTTGCCAGTTGTTTACCGGCTCAAAAATTTGAGTATATTTACTGAAGATTAAAAATTCCTAAGTATAATTACGGGAAAACCCAGATTCGGATGGGATATGTATCAGTAGGAACTTTGTTCCAATGACTAACCAACTGCGCAAGCAAACTCATAGCGATTTTTACCTAAGTGCTTGGCCTGGTACATCGCAGTATCAGCTTGTTTGATCAAAGTATCATAATCTTGGCTAGCCAAAGGGTAGATACTGATACCAATACTGGCGGAAACTTGGATGATTTGTCCCTCTAGAACAATTGGTTCAGCAATGGCGATTAAAATTTTTTCTGCTACTTTCGCAGCTACTTCAACTTTCGGAATCGCCCGTAAAATCACGGTAAATTCATCGCCACCAAAGCGGGAAACAGTATCGCTACCGCGCAAGCAGTTACTAAGTCTCTGACTGATAGCAATCAGCAAGCGATCGCCAATTTCGTGTCCGAGAGTGTCGTTAACTTGTTTGAAACCATCCAAATCAATAAATAAAAGTCCAACTAACAAATTATTGTTTTGCGCCCACTCAATAGACTCGCGCAGTTGTTCGGCAAAAAACTTGCGATTGGGTAAACCAGTCAGAGGGTCGTGATATGCTAAATAACGTAAACGATCTTCTTGGAGTTTTAACTCGTGGTTAGAACGAAATAACTCAGCAGCAGTACGCTTGAGTTCTTCTTCCCGTAACTTGCGTTTGGTGATATCGCGAATTACCCCAACCAAAAATAAATTACCCGCCGCATCTTTGTGGAGCGATCGCTTTGTAGAAACTAGATAAGTTTTGCCACTAGCATCAGTCAATTGTTCTTCGTGTTCCTGAGCTTGCTGAGACTGAAACACTAATTCATCTTGCTGGCGAAACACATCAGCTTCGTGAGAAGGGAAAAAATCATAGTCTGATTTTTCCAGCAACATATCCTTAGGATAACCAATTAATTGACAATAAGCTTCATTCAAAACAATTAATTGATGTTTTTCATTCTTGACAAAAATCGGGTCAGCAATGGCGTTAATAACTTGATGCAAAAACTCCTTGGAACGTTTTAACTCTTCCTGCATTTGAGCGATTTGCAAGGTCATGATAATAGCTGAACCGCTAAACGTCAGCAATGCAGGTACAAGCGGTATCCACCAACCCAGCAAAAAAGCAACGTAAGCACTACCTGTTAGCGCACAGCAAAAGCAAACGATTGTAAGGGTGCTCCTACAAAAATGCCGTATTCGCAAGCTTAATGCAGCACCAATGTAAGACCAAGCAAAAATCCACAACCATTCCATCGGTTCGGACCAAAATTTTAGCAACGGTCTTCCCTGTAAAGCAGCACGAAGTAACTCACTGATAAAATACGCCTGCAGTTCTATACCCGGTATGGGTTTAGCCGCACCTCCTAAACGACTGGAGTAAGGAATTAATACCAAATCTTGCAAACTAGGCGCTGTAGAACCAATAAGAACAATGCGATCGCTAATCCACTCCTTCGGTACTTGGTTAGCAAGCACAGCTTGCATCGATACTTGACGAAAAGCACAAATTTCCGATGCGTGATTTCTACAAGCTAACTTGGGAAAGTTGGATAAAATTTGATAACCTCTGTTATCGGCTTTAACATAAGCTCCATCGTATGGTTGAAAACGATGAAATACTGCTTTACCCAAGCGCAAATTCTCGGGACGATCTGCTGCTTTCTGTGGTGTAATTCCCTCTGGCTTTAAATAAAGCTTTGCTAGTTTGAGAGCAAAACTTTCATGTGCTTGACCGTTAACATGCCAGTACAACAAGCTGCGACGTACTTTTCCATCAGTATCGAGTAGAACGTTATTAAAACCTACCTGGTTGCGTTTATTTAATTCTACAGGAGGTGCAACGGTGACCTTGTTATTCCCCAGCAATTCAATGCCGATCAAATTCGGCATCGATTCATAAGCTGCTACTAGTTTTTCATGACCGGGCTCTACTTTCAAATCCCGATAAATATCTAGACCAATGGCGCGGGGTTTGTAAGCGTTTAATTTTTGCAAAACCTCAGCAATGGCCCCATCGGAAATAGGCCAAGAACCAGCCTGGCGTAAAAAAGCTTCATTAATTGCGACAATAGTAATTCTATCTTCTGGCTCTTCCAGCGGGCGTAATTGAAAGGATTGATCTAAAACTGCCCACTCTAAAGATTGCAGTAATCCTAAACCGCGCAATAGCAGTACGCAGACTCCTACGCTAAGGGCAGTAAGACATTCTCTGCGTACTTTATATTGGTATTTTTTCAGCGTCAATAGAAATTTCACCAGACGCTTTTGTTGGTATTGTATCATTTCCAGTACCCGTTTTGAAAGTACTGCCTCCCCATTAGCTGTTAGCAATGCTTACTGGCGCTATCTAGTTAACTAACTTACCAAGCGGCGCCTAAATTAGGTAAGGCATAATCAGAAACGATTTTTGTAGATTTTAGTGTATGAATGTTGTCATTTTTTATGTCAGCAATTACTAAGCAAATCAAGTTTGAGCAAAAGCTATCTAGTTTTACTTTTTGGCATGATTTTGAGAAGTTCTAGCATATTTAACTTCAGAACCTCATAGCGAGCGAAAATTTATTGTTGTTTCATTGTTATAACCTCTATCACCTAAACTTCCATGGGATGAAGATAACAAAAGGGTACTCACAAGAATATCCCACAGGCAAGTCAGAAATCTGAAATATTCGTAAATAACTGTTGCTCAAGCTTTTTGGAACCTAATTTTTCACAAGGCGTAATTTGAAAATGCAAAAATTTCTAATTAGAATAGTTGCGAGATTTCTCCGCACTATTCCTGTTTTTCTATACGGATATTCAATATTATATTAGTTATATTTTTTACATTAATTTACTAGAAAATAATAAAAAATCAACTAGGTACAAAGCATTCACGAGATTGCCTAGTTGAAATTGAAGATATAAATGTTACCAGGGTTAATTTTCAGCGGCGCAAAGCATACTTGAAGTTACGCGGTCCTGTGTAACCGGAAATATTTGCTAACTCTTCCAGGCTTTGTACTCCTGTATAAGTTTTATTTTTAATAATCCAAGTAGGATAGCTCTCAATGCCAGCGGCTTTGCACTCATCTTTTTGCACGTTGGGATTATCGGCTAAAACGCAGTCAATATGATTAATTTCGCTGTAGGCTTGTTTTCCGAACAGCAGCTTTTGTTCGTGACAGTGGGGACACCACCAAGCGACGTATTCCTTAGCACCGATGTTTTTCAGATGACGCGCTAGGGCTATTTCTGCTTCACCAGAAGTAGTGGTAATTTCCCAGCCAATTCCTGGTTTGGGCTGTGTTGTCGGTTTAAAGGTGATTTCTGTCGGTTGACCGGGTCTAGAGTTGAGAATCACATCGCTACTACTTTTATCGACATTAGCATAAATACCTAAAGTACCGATCAAAGTCACCATGCCGACGATAATAGCTGTAAAAAAAATTTGCCCCAGATCTTCCCAGGTGCGACCGATAACGGTCAGTACCAGCAAACTCAAGGAAAAAATTGCGGAAGCAAGACAGTAAATACAGAGCGCTTTAATTTTAAAAAACAATAAGTACATTAAGTATGCACTGAAAACCGACATGGCGATCGCGCCTGCAAAAAGCAGCAACCAAGTCGAATTTTCTAGCTTTGTACGAGTATCTTTCTTTTTGATCGGGTTAACAAATAAGGGTGCCAAGGCAAAAAGCAGCATGCTGCTGTAAGCCAGAAAGCCAAACAAGGCTAAAGGCAATCCGAAAATGGAGGCATAATCGCTCTGCAGGACTAGGTCGCAACTTTCGGTAGGACAAGCAGCAGAGCTTTGAGTGAGCTTGACTGCGGTTAGATAGGCTGTTACTAAAGCACCGCAAGCAGCGATCGCGGCAATTAACAGACGCGAGCGACGATGAATCCAAGGAATAGAGCGGCGGCGACTCATAGGCAAGAATCGGTAAATTAAAGTTAGTGGTTCGTAGTTAGTAGCCGATCGTTAACGGTCTAGCGTTGAGTGCTATTAACCATTAACTATTAACTACTACCCATTCCCCAGTTTATGATTGTATTTTCACGGAAGAAATAGATTTGTTACTGCCTTTGGAGTTCCAACCTTGACGTGCAGCTTCTACAAATTGACTGACGCGAACCGGGTCAATAGGTTGCTCGCGGCGACCGTGGCGCTTCAAGGAAGTAGAAACAATGGCACCGTCTGCTGCCTGTATTAAGGTAGCAATATTTTCCCAGGAAGCTCCACTACCTATGAATACAGGTGTACCTGCTGCTGCTTGCGAAGCCAATTCTAGATCTTCTAGATTCGGTGGACTACCGGTAGCCCAGCCTGATAAGATCACGGCATCTGCTAAACTGCGCTCTATAGTATCTTGCACCGCCACAGTCAAATTCGGAGAACTCAAAGGGCGAGCATGCTTGACCAAAACATCGGCAAAAATTTTCACATCGCTACCTAGCTCTCGTCGATAGCGCAACAAATGATGGGCTTCTCCCTCTATTAAACCTTGGTCGGTCGCCATGGCACCGCTGAGTACGTTGACACGGATAAATTGGGCTTTCACGCAGCTAGCAATTGCCATTGCACTTCTGGCATCGTTTCGTAAAACGTTAATTCCAATTGGCAACGTCACCAAATTTTGTATTCGCTGCACTACTACGGTCATTGCGCTCACCACCGCAGGATCTACCTGGTTTTTTGGAAACGGCGCATCAAAAAAATTCTCCACTAAAATGCCGTCGACGCCTCCGCTAGCCAAGGCTGTTGCTTCCTGCTCGGCGCGATCGATCACTGCTTTGAGGCTACCTCCCCAGCGGGGCGAGGTAGGTAACGGTAGTAAATGAACTACACCGATAATTGGTGTCCGGGTTTTAAATAGCTGATACAAGTCCACGTCTTTAACTATTGTGAAGGATAAAGATGAAGGCTGAAGCAATGAAAGCTACAAACACCTAGCTTTTGGGAGATCGTCTTTCCTCACTAGCTTACGAGGAAAGCATGACTTGATTGCTCCACATTTCATACTTCATACTTCATACTTTCTAGGTTCCCTCATGAGTATATGAATGAGTGTTTTGTATTTTGGGACAGATTTGTTGCCTCCACCTGAAGATGGAAATAGGCATAAAACCTTCCATAAGATATGTTAAGATAAAATCTGGCTAGAAGAGGAGTTTGCAACTCACAAGACGCACACAAAGCCAACTGGCAAGTTGCAGTTGGAGTCAATCCACTTGCTATTTCCTGCCAGGATGCTGAAAGTCAAGCAAGCGCCAAAGGAAGCTTATTGTCAAGTATCCAAAGGGTTTTCCTGGAGTCTGTCAAGGTTTTTGTCAGGCAAAGTCCGAAGAAAATGGTAGCATTACTGCTAAACGGGCATGGTTTTGTGCGTCATTTTCCAGTTTGGTAGCAACTTCTCACCACACACCCCCCAGGGGAAAGTGGCTCCCTTAAGGGGAAAGTAGATTCACAACGCACGCGCCGCGGTAATGTAAAATACCAAAAGGCGATTTGCTTAACAAAACTTACACATAAATGTTCGTCTTGCCCAAATCAACTCTGTTTTGTTCCAAAAAACAGAAACAACAGAAATTATGATAACACAATCCATCGTGTTCATCGCCAGCGCTAATGGCTTTGAAAGCCGTGACTGTTATGAGGATTGGATATTTAACAATCAAAAGCTGGAGCTTGACTTTTGGAAGATCGAACAAAGCTAGCTGAAAAAATCTTTATTATAGTATGGGTGACAAACCAACCATTGCCATTTCTCATCTAGGCTGCGAGAAAAATCGAATTGATACCGAACACATGCTCGCACTGTTAGTGGAAGCGGGCTATAGCGTCGATAGTAATGAAGAGTTAGCAGATTTAGTAATTGTTAATACCTGTAGTTTTATCGAAGCAGCTCGCCAAGAATCAGTCAGAACGTTGGTAGAGCTTGCAGAAGCAAATAAAAAGATTGTGATAACAGGCTGTTTGGCGCAGCATTTTCGGGAGGAATTGTTAGAAGAGTTACCCGAAGCTGTGGCGGTGGTGGGTACCGGTGACTACCACCAAATAGTAAACATTATTCAGCGGGTGGAACAAGGTGAGCGAGTTCAGCAAGTAAGTGACAAACCAACTTATATCAGCGACGAAAACACACCCCGTTACCGTACTACAACTGAAGGTGTAGCCTACCTGCGGATAGCAGAAGGATGCGATTATCGCTGTGCTTTTTGCATAATTCCCCATCTGAGGGGAAACCAGCGCTCCCGGACAATAGAGTCCATTGTGGCAGAAGCACAACAACTTGCTGAACAAGGAGTTCAGGAAATCATTTTAATTTCCCAAATCACCACAAATTACGGTACGGATATTTACGGTCAACCAAAATTAGGCGAATTGCTTCGCGCTTTGGGCAAAGTAGACGTACCGTGGATTAGAATGCTCTACGCCTATCCCACAGGAATAACCCCAGACGTAATCGCCGCTATTAAAGAAACACCCAATGTCTTACCTTACCTGGATTTACCCTTGCAACATTCTCATCCGGAAATACTTCGAGCTATGAACCGTCCTTGGCAAGGACGGGTAAATGATGTCACGATAGAGCGTATTAAAAAAGAATTGCCACAAGCAGTTTTGCGAACAACCTTTATAGTCGGTTTTCCTGGTGAAACACAAGCACATTTTGAGCATTTATTGCAGTTTGTCCAGCGTCATGAATTCGACCATGTTGGAGTATTCACCTTTTCTGCTGAGGAAGGAACACCAGCTTACCACCTACCAAATCAATTACCGCCAGAAATCAAAAAGGAGCGGCGGAACATTTTGATGGAACTTCAACAACCGATTTCTTACAAAAAAAATCAACGGGAAATCGGTAAATTAGTTGATGTGCTCGTCGAACAAGAAAATCCTCAAACAGGAGAATTAATCGGTCGTTCCGCCAGATTTGCTCCAGAAGTGGATGGACAAGTGTACGTTCGCGGCACAGCAAGGTTGGGAACAATTGTACCAGTAACTATCAAAGAAGCTGATACATATGACTTGTACGGAATAGTTAGTAGTAAGCAAGCAACTACTAATTTACTAACCAATAATTAATAACAATACCAATTAGGAGAGTTGATGACCGTTTTATTTCAAGAATTAGGTATTTCACCAGAGCGCCTTCAACAACTAGAAAAACTTGGCTTTACTACACCAACTAACATTCAAACTCAGGCGATCCCACACCTTTTAGCAGGTCGTGATGTGGTCGGTCAATCCCAAACTGGTACAGGTAAAACAGCTGCTTTTTCCCTGCCGATCTTAGAAAGATTGGATGTTAGTCAAAAGGCAGTACAAGCCTTAATATTGACACCAACTCGCGAGCTAGCCATTCAAGTTCAAAATGCCATTTGTGAATTTGCTGGCGAGCAAGGAGCGCGTGTTTTAGCCATTTATGGAGGTCAATCCATCGATCGCCAGATTTTACAACTCAAACGCGGCGTTCATATTGTCGTGGGTACACCAGGGCGGGTCATTGACTTGCTAGAACGGGGTAGCCTGAAGTTAGACCGGGTAAAGTGGTTCGTGTTGGATGAAGCTGATGAAATGCTGAGCATGGGCTTTATCGATGATGTTGAGAAGATCCTATCTCAAGCCCCTAAGGAGCGGCAGACTGCTTTATTTTCTGCTACCATGCCGCCATCAATCCGACAATTGGTGAATAAGTTTCTAAACGACCCGGTAACAGTAACTGTTGAACAACCCAAAGCTGCTCCTAACAAAATCAATCAGGTAGCTTACGTAGTACCGCGTCACTGGTCAAAAGTGAAAGCTCTACAGCCGATCCTGGAAATGGAAGACCCTGAATCAGCCTTAATTTTTGTTCGTACCAGACGCACTGCTGCGGAGCTGACCAATCAGCTGCAAGCCGCAGGTCACAGTGTTGATGAATATCACGGCGATTTATCGCAACAAGCAAGGGAGCGGTTGTTAACAAGGTTTCGCAATCGCCAAGTGCGTTGGGTAGTAGCCACCGATATTGCGGCGCGGGGTTTGGATGTTGACCAATTATCCCACGTGATTAATTTTGATTTACCTGACAGCGTTGAAACTTACGTTCATCGCATCGGTCGTACCGGTCGTGCTGGGAAAGAAGGTACAGCAATTACTTTAGTGCAGCCCTTCGAGCGACGCAAACAACAACTTTTTGAACGCCACGTGCGCCAAAATTGGCAAATTCTGTCCATTCCCACGAGGGCGCAGATAGAAGCGCGCCAGTTAGAAAAACTACAAGCTCGGGTCAAAGAAGCCTTAGCAGGGGAACGGATGGCTTCCTTTTTGTCCATTGTCAGCCAGCTAAGTGAGGAATATGATGCGCACGCGATCGCTGCTGCTGCATTACAAATTGCTTACGACCAAACTCGTCCTGCTTGGTTGCAATCGGAAACTGACTTTCCAGAGGAAGAAGTAATTCATACACCCAAGCCCAAGTTGCGCCACGGACGTCGCCAATCTAGTGGCGAACATCGCTCTCGTCGCTCTTGTTGTGGTTGGACTTCGTCGGAAGCAACCGCTGCTGATGCAGACAAACAAGTTGCCCCCAAGCCCAAACTACGGACAGTACGACAGGAAAATTCAGTGTCTCCTAAGAAGCTAGGCTCATCCTCTCCTGCGAGGGAATCAGCGTCGTAAAGTTGCAAGTTCGTACCCGCAAAGACTGTCTTGGCGGAAGTCGGCGCCGGTGCGTAGCGACTTTCCGCACTTAGAGCTATCACCACCATTTCTCGTACTTAAATCCGCCAGGGACGACTAACTTTTTCAAGCTCAGCCCATTCTTCATCGCTTAATCGCCAGCCCGCTGCACCAGCGTTGTCTCTTACTTGCTGGGCTGTTTTAGCTCCGGCAATAGGAATAACGTTACCTTGGGTAACAAGCCAATTCAAAGCAACCTGAGCAGGGGTGCGATCGTATTTTTCTCCTATTTGGCGTAGCAAAGATATCACCGGTTCAATTTTCTGCAATCCCTGTTTGCTAAAGCGTGGGTCCCATTTTCTACCGCCGCTGGGAGTTTGGGAACTGTTAACAGTATACTTGCCGCTAAGCAACCCCTGGGCCAAAGGACTGTAAGCTAATATTGTCACACCCAACTCCCGGGCAGCATCCAGGATGCCGTTGGTTTCTATCTGCCGATCCAGCAAAGAATAACGCACTTGATTAACAGCCAAAGGTACACCTCGACAAGTTAATATTTTTTGTGCTGCTCGCATTTGCTCGGCTGAGTAATTGCTTACGCCCACCGCCTCGATTCTACCCCGTTCTACTTCGTCTGCGAGGGCATTCATTAGGGTTTCTTGACTCATAAAAAAGGTGAAAGGCCAGTGCACTTGATACAACGTCACCTTTGGAACTTGCAGGCGCTTGAGGCTTTCTGTCAAAGCATCCGAGACTGACTGGGCTGTTATTCGCCAAGGAAAAGGCCCGTATTTAGTCGCAATCTGCACCTGCTGTGTCGTTTTATGCATAAATTGCCCGAGCAATTGCTCAGAAACTCCAAAGCCATATACTTCCGCAGTATCAAAAAACGCAACACCAACTTCAACTGCTGCCTCAAAAGCTGCCTGCAACTCTTGCGGACCGTACTCGTTACCATAATTCCAAAACAACTTGTCGCCCCAAGCCCAAGTGCCGATACAAACAGGTTTAACAACAGGTCCGTTTTGCCCTAATGTAATGTTTTCCACTTTCAAACCGGTTAATTATTTACATTTGTTTACTTTCTTAGTTTAACTGCACATTCTAGCTGGCGAGCAGCGGCAATCTTTAAAGTTAAATTCGCGATTCCTCAAAAAGTTAATTTTATTTAGCTTTTATGTAAAAATTAAAAATATTTTTTCGCGTGAGTACTAAGGAAAAATATTTCTTAAAATTGTTGTAAAATATGGCTTGAATTAATTATTTTCAGTTAAAAAAGCTAAAATTTGTTTGATTGTGAAAACAAAACATCAATCAAATATAATCATCAGTCTATGAATAACAACTTGCTTAGATGGCTGCAAAAGCAGATTGCCAGTAAGATTCCCCTACCTTGGAAATTGCAATTGTGGGATGGTAGCTGTTTGTTTTTTGGTAATGGAGAACCTGCTTTTCAATTAAAAGTAAACAATCCCACAGGACTGTTAGCCCTAGCAAAATTTGATGAGTGCCAACTGTGTGAAGCTTATATGAACGGGGCAATAGATATAGTTGGTGATATGTTGCAAATAGTAGATTTGCATAGATTGATGAAAGATGTAAATCCTTGGCACAGACTGTGGCGTCACTTATTGCCGTTAATATTTGGTCAGGTAAAAATTGATGCTCGTGCTATTTCTCAACACTACGATTTAGAGCCGGAATTTTACTTAACTTTTATAGATAAAACACGTTGTTATTCCCATGCTTTGTTTGAGGATGAAAATGAACCACTAGAAGTAGCACAACGCCGAAAATTAGATTTTGTAATTCAAGCATGTCAGCTGCAACCAGGACAACACGTATTAGATGTTGGTGGTGGTTGGGGAACCTTGACAGAACACGCAGGAGTAAGAGGTATTCAAGTTACATCGCTGACTATTTCTCAAAAATCTCAAGAATTTCTACAACAGTTAATCGCAAGGTTGAATTTGCCTTGTCGGGTAATCAAGCAAAATTTTCTGGAGTACGAAAGCGATGAACGCTACGATGCGATCGCAATTCTCGGTGTCATGGAACATCTACCAAATTATTTTGCCGTGATTCGAAAATTACAACAACTACTAAAACCAGGTGGACGTGTTTACATAGATGCTAGTGCCATCCGCGAGAAATACAAAGCTCCATCATTTATTACACGCTACATTTATCCAGGAAACCATTCCTTCTTTTGTTTGCACGACTTTCTAGCAGCAGCAGCCAAATCACTTCTGGAAGTTAAAGCTGTTTACAATGACCGTTACAGTTACTTTTTGACATGCAAAGCATGGGCAGAAAATCTCGATCGCGCTCATGCTGAAATTAGCAAACGCTGGGGTGAGCAACTGTATAGAAAATTCCGCATCTTTCTTTGGGGTTCGGCTCATGCTTTCAAAAGTGGTGGCTTGGATGCCTATCGGGTTGTCTTAGAATTACCGCAATAAAACAGCAGCGAAGAAGAAGCATCCCCGACTAGCAGTTATCTTGGATAATTGGGAAGTAATCTTGCTGTTTTGCTTGCAAGTAGCTATGACAACCAGTGATTTACCCCCCGATTTTGAATCCAACCAGTGTTTCACAGATTCGTCTGCTCCCAAACTCGGGTTTTTGACGATGTTTCGTCTGGGATTATTTCAAATGGCATTGGGCATAATGTCAATTCTCACTTTGGGAGTGCTCAACCGAGTGATGATTGAAGAATTACAAGTACCAGCGTTGATTGCTGCTGGAGCGATCGCAATGCATCAATTTGTAGCTCCTGTCAGAATCTGGTTTGGGCAACTGTCAGATGCTAAACCCTTGTTAGGCTACCACCGCACCGTTTATGTTTGGATGGGCGCAGCTTTATTTGCTGTTGTTTCCTTTGTAGCTGTTCAAATTATTTGGCAGTTGGGTTTGAGCTTGCAAGCAGAAAATTGGACAGTTCAAACCTGGGGTTGGATAGCGCTTTTAGGCTTGGTATTTGCTCTTTACGGAATTGCCATCAGTGCTAGTTCTACACCCTTTGCAGCATTGCTCGTTGACGTATCCGACCAAGACAACCGCTCAAAATTGGTGGGAATTGTTTGGTCAATGCTGATGGTGGGTATTATCGTCGGAGCTGTTATTAGCAGCAGATTGCTCGCACAAATTACCTTAAATGCTCCCCTACAGGAAATCCAAGCTCAAATCAATCGCTTATTTTTGATTGTCCCGGGAATTGCCTTTAGCTTGTGCTTGCTATCAACCCTTGGTGTCGAAAAAAAATACTCCCGCTATCACCTGCGCTCTCAAGTCATCGATCGAGAAGATAAAATTACTTTGGGTATGGCAGTGCGGGTATTGACTGCTAGCCGCCAAACAGGGATATTTTTCACATTTTTGCTGGTTATGACTATCAGCTTGTTTATGCAGGACGCGGTTTTGGAACCCTACGGCGGTGAAGTTTTTCAGATGACAATAGCCCAAACCACAACCTTAAATGCTTTCTTTGGTACTGGAACGCTGCTAGGTTTAAGTTTCACTGGTTTTTTTCTTGCTCCGCTTTTGGGTAAGAAAAATACAACCAAGTTGGGATGTATCGCTGTGGCTGCGTGCCTGATAGTAATTATTTTGGCAGGAACCACTGCTAATCCCAAATTTCTACAGTGGAGTTTAGTTTTGTTTGGTTTTGCTTCGGGTGTGACAACGACAGGAGCTTTGAGTTTGATGCTGGATCTTACCGCCGCAGAAACCGCTGGGACTTTTATCGGTGCTTGGGGATTAGCACAGACTTTGGCACGGGCGCTGGCAACCGTAGCTGGCGGCGCGGTGTTAAACTTGGGTAAAAGTTTTCTAGGGACACCGATACTAGCCTATGGATTAGTGTTTGCAACACAATCTGCAGGTATGCTGTTAGCACTGGGACTGTTAACTCGAGTTAATGTCAAGGAATTTCAGCAGAATGCAAAAGCCGCGATCGCGTCTATTTTGGCTGGTGAATTAGATTGATTGGTGATAGTGCACGCACGTGCTAGAAGTAGCAGCTAGCTAGTCGTGCATTTGCTTGCTCAAGCAGCAATTATTTTACTTTTGTTGGCAGAATTTCTTTTTTCACCTACTGACTTATGTTTGCAGCCATGATATTTTATTAAGACTTTGTACAATTGCAGATGTTTGATTGCTAGCTATCAACAATTATCCGTTTGCCATCAATCAAATGACAGAATTTTGGACTACAGTTTTGGAATTTGCTCAGACTACTACCGCCAGGGTGGGAAAGCAGTTAATGCAAGATTTTGGACACGTGCAGGCTTTGCACAAGGCAGATGGTAGTTTGGTAACGCGCGCCGATCGCTGGGCGGATCAAAGCTTGCGGGATGCGATCGCTTCCACTTTTCCTGGTTACGGAATTTTGAGTGAAGAGGGCGATAAGGTTTTTCCCGGTACACAATGGTGCTGGGTGATCGATCCTTTAGACGGTACTACCAACTTTACCCGCGGCATACCTATCTGGGCTATTTCCCTAGCTTTACTGTATCAAGGAGTACCAGTTTTTGGTTATGTCTACGTACCCCCCACGCAAGAAACTTTTCATGGTTTTTGGGAAGGTTCCTCGGGTTTAGCAGTACCCATGGGAGCGTTTCGCAATCATCATCCTATTTTTACCAGTAGCGATGCTCCCAGCAACAATCACTTTTTCAATCTTTGTTCTCGCAGTTTCTCGGCGATCCAAAAAGATTTTCCCTGCAAAATTCGCATGTTAGGTGTTGCTAGCTACAATTTTCTGACAGTAGCTGCGGGAACAGTTCTTGGCAGTGTGGAGGCGACGCCGAAAATTTGGGACATTGCAGCAGCTTGGGTAATAGTGCAGGCAGCTGGGGGAACTTGGATTTGTTTGAAATCAGACCCTTTTCCGCTTCTACCAGGAGTCGACTACAGCGATCGCTGTTTTCCCACTTTAGTTGTTAGTCGTCCTGAACTAGTGTCTGTATTCATGCCATTTTTAGATGAATTGAAAATTTAAATTTTCCCAAATTCTGGAAAGGAACCACAAACAACACTGACAGCAAGAATCATCAAGAGTGTTGGTGTTGGATAAAGTAGCCACCAGAGCTAGCTGAAAATACTATAAGTTTAATTGTTTAACTCTTTGTACCGGTTTCGTCGTTATCTCCATCATCCAGCCGAAAGGGATTTTCACCAATTCTAAGTTGTTTTTTACTTCTTTTTAAATTTTTCCACAGGACTTTTATTTGCTCGTAAGCCTCTTGCGGTGTGATCTTACCAGCAGTCTCTAAATTGCAGATGTAGCTGATTTTTTGAGCAAATTCTTGCAAATTCGCATTAAATACCAAATTCTCTGGTTTGACCTGACCGTAGTAGCGACCCTTAGGATAAAGAAAGTTATCTTTGTCTACCATCTTTTCCGCTCACTTGAGACTGTCTAACGTTTTTGATTCCAAGGTTAGCTTCCTAGGTCTCCTAGTTGAGATTTTTGAAATTTACTTTCCCTTAAATATTTTGCCTATATATGCCTGGGATTTTGCTTCCTTACAAATACTGAAATTTTATTTCTTTTTTATACTTAATTGTTGTAACCGTACATTTACTAATTGCAGATAATTCTTAGATTTCAGAGTAAATACACATAAAATTTTGAGAGTTATTGTAATTTCCTACTTTTCTTTTCTACCCGCTTCGCTTGCTGTTTCTAACAAGAATGTGTTCTTGCTCGTTAATACGAGTGTACCTGGGATCGTGATTAATGATTAGCAACAAAAGATAAAATAGTTAAGCTTGAAAGCATGCAAGCAGTTTGTAACTGATAACTTTACCTACACCATGTCTGTTTCTACTAAGCTATACGAAGGCAAAGCCAAAATTATCTATCCCACGGATGACCCAGAAATATTTTTAGCTGTTTTCAAAGATGATGCTACAGCGTTTAATGCCCAAAAGCGTGGTAGCATTCAGGGAAAAGGAGCGATTAATTGCAGTATTTCGAGTCAATTATTCCAACTATTGGAAACTCGTGGCATCAAAACTCATTTTGTCGACAATCCTGCTCCTAACCAAATGCGGATCAAAGCGGTGAAAATTTTGCCGCTAGAGGTAGTTGTCAGGAATATTGCTGCTGGTAGCCTTTGTCAGCAAACAGGATTAGCACTGGGAACTGTGTTAAAACAGCCTTTAGTAGAGTTTTATTACAAAAACGATCGCTTAGGAGATCCCTTACTGACACGCGATCGCTTGCTAGTGATGGAACTAGCCACTGCGGAACAAGTTGACAGGATTACCCATCTTGCATTGCAAATCAACGAGTTTCTCAAGGAGTTTTTCCAACAATGCAGTATTACCCTGGTAGACTTCAAACTAGAATTCGGTTTAGATTCCAAGCAACAGTTGCTACTGGCTGATGAAATCAGTCCAGATACCTGCCGTTTGTGGGACATTTCTACACAAGAGGATGCCGATCGCCGTATTTTGGATAAAGACCGCTTTCGCCTTGACTTAGGAAATGTGGAAAATGCCTACCAGGAGGTTTGGAAACGAGTGTTAAAAGTAGTAGAAGCCAAAGAATGACAAGACGATGAAAATGCAGATAACCCCGAGTACAGGTAAGTTGACCGGGAAAATATTTCCTTATTTTGGGGAAATTGCTGTTAATACTTGCTCGTCAAGTAGTTTATAGTTGAAGTCTCAACAGTAGTTCCCTAAGTAAAAGAAAAAGCCACAAAAGTTTTTAACTTTTGCCTTGAGCATATTGCTTATGAATATAAAAAGGCAAGAGTGGTAATTTATGTTTTTACTTTTACCTTTTGATTGCAAGTTAAATTTCCTTGGAAATGGTGTGCGGACGTGAAAAAGAATCAAAATAAAATGCGCTTATCTCCCGTTTTCATGACAGTGGTGGCGATCGCGGCCCCTTTTTGCAATTCTTCATGGAGTGCACAAGCACAAACTACCCAAAATTCTAAAAAAACAGCAGCAGTTGTCACGCCAAGCATCCCTGGGGAGCAAGAATCTGTCATCAGATCAGAAGATGCGAGCACACTACAAGCAACTGCATCTTTCCAGATCGCAGCACCAGCTGCTGCAATTTCTCAAAATTCTTCAACTCAGACAACTGCAACATCACAAGTAAACCACAGACAAGATGTTTTTTCGGAAGCGTCAGCAGCAAAGGTATCTTCTCAGGTAATCGTACCCATGTCGGATGTACCAAATCCTGCCAAAGCTCCCAAAAATTTCAACCAAACAAAAAATATCGTTTCTGCAGCAGCAACGTTGCAAACAAAACCTGCGAGCATC
The DNA here is from genome assembly GCA_000332255.1 of cyanobacterium PCC 7702. Lineage (GTDB taxonomy): Bacteria > Cyanobacteriota > Cyanobacteriia > Cyanobacteriales > Nostocaceae > Chlorogloeopsis. The sequence continues at coordinate 3,796,210 of KB235926.1, forward strand.
GCCACAAGTTGGATAGCGCCTGCTGTTTCTTCTGCAGCAGCAACGTTGCAAACAAAACCTGCGAGCATCGCCACAAGTTGGATAGCGTCAACTATTGGGCAAAATTCCAATACTCCTCCTTTTCCAGAAACTCAGCAAACACCTTCCCAACAGCAAAATACTACTCCACCTGAACAACCTGCAGCTCCTACAACTCCTCCGGAAACTCAACCCAATCAAGCACCAGCAGAAAGCGAACCTCGGGTGCTCGTGTCGGAGGTAGTGGTCAGGTCAGAGAGCGGACAACCACTTTCACCAGAGCTAGAAGACGAGGTTTACAGAGCCATTCGTACCCAACCAGGACGAACAACAACGCGCGAGCAACTACAACAAGACATTAACGCTGTATTTGCTACTGGCTTTTTCTCTAACGTACGAGCGGTACCGGAAGATACACCGCTAGGAGTAAGGGTCAGCTTTGTCGTTCAACCCAACCCTGTTTTGAATAAAGTACAAATTCAAGCAAATCCCGGTACTGGCGTTACTTCGGTCTTGGATCCAAAAGTTGTGGATGACATCTTTCGCGAGCAGTACGGTAAGATTTTGAACTTGCGTGACCTACAAGAGGGTATCAAGCAATTAACCAAACGATATCAGGAGCGGGGTTATGTACTGGCGCAGGTAATAGGAGCGCCGCAAGTAAGCGAAAACGGGGTGGTGACCTTACAAGTAGCAGAAGGAGTCGTGGAAAGTATTCGCGTCCGCTTCCGCACTAAAGAAGGTCAAGAAACAAATGAAAAGGGAGAGCCAATAAGAGGAAAAACACAGCGCTACATTATAACACGGGAGTTACAATTAAAGCCAGGACAGGTATTCAACCGCAATATCGTCCAAAAAGATTTGCAACGAGTATTTGGATTGGGATTGTTTGAGGATGTGAATGTTTCCCTTGCTCCCGGAACCGATCCTAGCAAAGTGGATGTAGTGGTGAACGTTGTGGAGCGCAACAGCGGACAAATTGCCGCCGGAGCGGGTATTAGTTCTGCAAGTGGATTGTTCGGTACGATTAGCTACCAAGAACAAAACCTCAACGGTAGAAATCAAAAATTAGGAGCAGAATTACAGATTGGACAGCGAGAATTCCTCTTCGATATTCGGTTTACCGATCCCTGGATAGCGGGAGATCCGTACCGAACTTCCTATACCATAAATGCTTTTCGTCGCCGCACCATATCGTTAATTTTTGATGGTCCAGATAAGAATATTCAAACCTATAACCCCAGAAAACCGAATGAAGGAGGCGATCGTCCCCGAATTTTGCGTTTAGGTGGTGGTGTCGTCTTCAGCCGTCCCCTGTCTAAGAATCCCTACGAACGTGCAGAATGGACTGCTTCTGCTGGGTTGCAGTATCAAAGAGTTTCCACTCGCGATGCTGACGGTAACCTCAGAAAGCTTGGTCGCCTGGAGGATATCACAGTACCGTGCGAACAAGACTCGAGTCGGTGTTTGGATCTGACCGAATCTGGAAAAGGACAAGATGATTTGCTGTTAGTGCAACTAGGGTTGGTGCGCGATCGCCGCGATAACCCCTTACAACCAACAAGCGGCTCTTTCTTCCGCTTAGGGGTAGATCAATCTATACCAGTAGGACTGGGCAATATTTTACTTACTAGATTCCGGGGAAGTTACAGTCAATACTTCCCGGTGAAATTTTTCAGCTTTAGCAAAGGTCCGCAAACCCTCGCTTTTAACATTCAAGCAGGAACCGTCCTTGGTGACTTGCCTCCCTACGAAGCTTTTACTTTGGGTGGTAGTAACTCTGTCCGCGGTTATGAAGAAGGCGCCTTGGGTAGTTCTCGCAGTTTCGCCCAAGCCTCTATAGAGTACCGCTTTCCAGTTTTCTCGGTCATCAGCGGCGCCCTCTTTTTTGATGTTGGTACAGACTTTGGCTCAGAAACAAAAGCAGGTCAATTGCTTGATAAAAACGGTACTGGTTACGGCTACGGTATTGGCGTCAGAGTCCAGTCTCCACTCGGTCCAATTCGTGTAGACTACGGTATCAATGATGAAGGTGACAGCCGTATCAATTTTGGTATTGGCGAAAGATTTTAATTATTGACAATCAAGCTTTAATATGCACGAGCAAACTCTTGCCGCTGAAATAATCCACACAGGAGTAGGACTGCACAGTGGCATCCACTGCCAAGTGCGGATCTTACCGGCTGCTCCTGATAGTGGTAGATACTTTGTCAGAGTAGATTTACCGGGTGCGCCGATAATTCCAGCACAAGTAGCAGCGGTCAGCCAGACTCTGCTGTCAACTCAGCTCGGTACGGGGGAAGTAACTGTTCGCACTGTAGAACATTTATTAGCAGCTTTAGCTGGTATGGGTGTAGATAATGCCCGCATTGAAATTAATGGACCAGAAGTACCGCTTTTGGACGGTTCGGCAAAGGTGTGGGTTGAAAGCATTGCGCAAGTGGGTTTGGTGTCACAAACCGCCACAAACCCACAAAACTACGTGCTAATTAACGAGCCAATCTGGGTTCGCCAGGACGACGCTTTTGTTTGCGCTTTTCCCGCACCATCTCTTTGCTTTACCTACGGTATTCACTTCGAGCTACCTGCTATTGGCAGCCAATGGTACAGCTGGAGACCAAATCCTGGTCTGGAAAATATTAGCTTTGCCAGCGAAGTTGCTCCGGCGCGCACATTTGCTTTGCTGCACCAAATTGAATACTTACAAAAATCAGGTTTAATCAAAGGTGGCAGTTTGGATAATGCTTTGGTTTGCGGCCCTCAAGGCTGGCTTAATCCTCCCTTGAGATTTGCCAATGAACCAGTACGTCATAAAATTTTGGATTTAGTCGGAGACATCAGTTTAGTAGGGAAGTTACCCTGCGCTCACTTTTTGGCATACAAAGCCAGTCATAATTTACATGTTCAATTAGCACGAAAAATTTGGGATTTGAAACAAGGAAATAGTTAGTATTAGAGTTAGTGATTGATTATTGGTATTTTTCGCCAAGTATCCACACAGCAAACAACCTTACCCCTAATCCCGAAGCAGTTACCTACAAAGTAGACTTACACCAAAATCAACTACACAGTCAATGTCAACTGTCACAGAAGTAAACACAACCGACCGTTCTACACCCCCAGCACCTGCTCAAAAGCAGTCAGATCTTTCTACTGCTAGCAAATCGGGAGCCAAAACTGTTTTGACAGCAGAAGAAATTCAAAAACTCCTACCACATCGTTACCCTTTTGCGTTAGTAGACCGAATCATTGACTACATTCCCGGGAAACGAGCTGTGGGTATCAAAAACGTCACCATCAACGAACCCTATTTTCAAGGTCATTTTCCAGGACGTCCAATTATGCCAGGCGTTCTCATCGTTGAAGCGATGGCCCAAGTTGGTGGTATCGTTATGACACAAGTGCCAGAATTGGAAGGTGGATTATTTCTATTTGCTGGTATAGATAAAGTCCGCTTCCGCCGTCAAGTTGTTCCCGGAGACCAGTTACTGATGACCGTGGAACTGTTGTGGGTGAAACAACGTCGATTCGGAAAGATGCAGTCTAAGGCTGAAGTTGACGGCCAACTTGCCGCTGAAGGCGATCTCATGTTTTCTCTTGTCAGCTAAAAATCTTCTGTTGTGGTAAAGGTACATTGCAGTTGTACCTTTACTGACTCCTATAGGGGAATCACCAGTAATAGCGAAAAGCTACAAGAAGATGGTATGATGTATTAATTTTCACTGCCCTCACACGGAAAGTTCCTCACCAGCACCTTTTGTTAGGGTGAATAGCCCTACCAGGTGTCTGCAGCTGACTGCTGAAATTTGTATAAAACTTACTTAGCACTCTTAATATAGCTGGAGATGCACCCTTGAAGACGCTTATTCATCCAACCGCTGTAATCCATCCCAATGCGGAACTCCACCCTACAGTGCAAGTCGGTGCCTACGCTGTGATTGGAGGGCATGTCAAAGTGGGTCCCGAAACCACTATTGGCGCTCATGCAGTACTGGAGGGACCTTTAGAAATAGGGGCACGAAACCGAATTTTTCCGGGTGCTGTAATTGGCATGCAACCCCAGGATCTTAAGTATGCTGGCGAATTTAGCTGGGTCAAAATTGGTGATGATAATCTAATTCGGGAGTATGTCACCATTAATCGGGCTACCGGTACAGGTGATGAAACCAGGATTGGCAATGGAAATCTGTTGATGGCCTATGTACACGTGGGACATAATTGTATAATTGAAGACTCAGTGGTAATCGCCAACTCCGTAGCTCTTGCCGGTCACGTTCACATAGAATCGCGTGCGAGGATAAGTGGTGTTTTGGGCGTTCATCAATTTGTGCGTATTGGTAGATATGCGATGGTAGGGGGTATGGCACGTATAGATAGAGATGTGCCACCTTTTATGACAGTAGAAGGAAATCCAGCGCGAGTACGTACTCTTAATCTTGTGGGTCTCAAACGGGCTGGTTTTTCGGCAGCGGATTTGCAAATGCTTAAAAAAGCCTTTCGCATTCTCTACCGTTCTGAATTCACCTTCAAGCAAGCCTTAGAGCAGCTAGAGGCTTTGGGAGATACAGAACATTTGCAATACTTGCGGCGGTTTTTGCTACTTTCTCAAATGCCGGGAAGACGCGGTTTAATTCCTGGAAAAGGGAAACTAGCCAACAGCAGTGTAGACGCGCTCAACGCGGCTTCTCGTAGAGATGAGTCCGAAAAAAATTAATAAATGCGAATCTTTATAAGTACTGGTGAGGTATCTGGCGATTTGCAGGGATCGTTGCTGGTGGCGGCGCTGCGACGACAGAGTCGTGCTGGCGATTTGGCAGTAGAAATTGTGGCGCTGGGTGGTGAAAAAATGGCAGCAGCAGGAGCGATCCTGTTGGGCAACACTAGTGAAATCGGTTCTTTTGGTCTTTTGGAATCCTTGCCTTTTGTTTTACCCACTTTGCGGTTGCAAAGACGAGCGATCGCCTATCTGAAGGAAAATTTGCCAGATTTGGTAGTATTGATTGACTACATGGGGCCGAATTTAGCCATAGGCAGTTACATTCGTCGCCATTTTCCCCAGGTACCAATTGTATATTATATTGCTCCCCAGGTATGGGCTTCTTCTGTCAATCTTGGCAAGACTTCTAGAATTGCTAGTGTTAGCGATAAGCTTTTAACTATTTTCCCTGAGGAAACTCGTTACTTTCAAAACAAAGGTGTTAATGCTATCTGGGTCGGACATCCACTGCTAGATAGAAAAGAGACTTTTCCCACAAAAGAAGCAGCCCGTGCCCAGCTGAAAATAGAAGATGAGGCGATCGCCATAGCGATTATACCTGCTTCCCGTCACCAAGAGCTGAAGTATCTGCTACCAGTAATGTTTCAAGCGGCACGGGAAATTCAAACTCGATTGCCCAAAGTCCATTTTTGGATTCCCCTGTCACTGAAAATATACCAAAAGAAAATCGAGCAAGAAATACAAAGGTATGGATTACGTGCCACTGTAGTATCAGACCAACAACAACAGGTACTGGCCGCTGCTGATGTTGCAATTACCAAGTGCGGAACCGTTAATTTAGAACTTGCTTTGTTGAACGTGCCGCAGGTAGTAGTTTATCGTTTAAATTCCTTTACTTACTGGGTAGCTCGAAAAATTCTCAAAATTTCTTTCCCTTTTGCTTCACCAGTAAACTTGATGGTGATGAAACAAATAGTGCCAGAATTTATCCAACAGCAGGCAACCGCTGAAAATATTATTCGAACGGTGATGGAATTTGTGCTTGTTCCTGAGCGCAGACTCAAGCTACAGGTAGATTATCAAAAAATGCAGCAATGCATGGGAGATGTGGGAGTGTGCGATCGCGCGGCTAAAGAAATTTTAAAAATGCTGCCCAATTCTAAATTTTAGATCTTAGATTGATGAGGATAGTGCTTTTAATTCATCTTCTCAAAAGAAGACGCTGTTTGCAGTGTCTTGTAAGCATTTATTAGAAAAAATTAACTATCGGCAGATTGAGAATTGGCAATCCAAAGTTCAAAAACTAAAGTTGCACGACGTCCAGTAGCAGTAGATTTATTTGCTGGTGCTGGGGGATTCTCTCTGGGAATAGAGCAAGCTGGATTTGATATTTTGGTAGCAGTCGAATATGACCCTATCCATGCTTGTACCTACCGTTTCAATTTTCCTCTCACCGAGGTGTTGTGTGCTGATATTTCAACAGTAACCGGCGACGAGATCAGGCAAGCAGCATTCCGTGGTTGGATTAACCATCGCCAACACTGTTTTGAGGACACACTGTTTAGATCTCAACACTGGGACGGACAAATAGATTTAGTATTTGGAGGTCCTCCCTGTCAGGGTTTTTCCATCATGGGAAATAGAGAACTAAACGACGGCCGCAATCATTTAATTTTCCACTTTTACCGCTTGGTAAAAGAGCTCAATCCGCGTTACTTTGTGATGGAAAACGTACCTGGTATGGCCGCAGGAGAGCATAAAAAATTGCTCTTAGAGCTTATAAGTAAGTTCGAAGCTGCGGGATACTGCGTGCAACAAGGAATTTTGAATGCAGCAGATTTTGGTGTACCGCAAAGGAGGCGACGCTTGTTCATATCTGGTACGGCCAACAGCGCTCTCGAAAAAAAAGAATTGCTTGGCGTTTTTTCTACTAAAGCTTATGTCACGGTAGAAGATGCGATCGCTGATCTACCAGATATAGACGATTTTCCAGAGTTGAGAACTACTGATGAAGTTTTACTTTCACCGTCACTGGTTTTAAGTCTCAATCAAAAATGCAGTTCCTACGTGCAAAGGTTACGTTATTCTGCAAACGTTGAAGATTGCCGTAATTTCTCCTATCCTCGCCTTTGGAATCCTCTGTTGCTAACTAGTTCTATGCAAACCCACCACCGAGAGAGTTCTAAAATGCGCTTTGCAAAAACTCTTCCTGGGGAATTGGAACCCACTAGTCGTCTGCGACGACTAGATTTGAAAGGCTTGTGCCACACTTTACGTGCTGGTACGGATCGCAGTCGTGGAAGCCATACGTCTCCACGTCCCATTCATCCGACATTACCCCGGGTAATTTCGGTTCGGGAAGCTGCGCGACTGAGTTCTTTTCCTGACTGGTTTCGATTTCACCAAACTAAGTGGCATGGTTTTCGACAGGTGGGGAATGCAGTACCGCCATTACTAGCACAAGCTATAGGAGAGAGGTTAATTGTAGCTTTGGAAGTTGAGCCATTTGTACCACTTCGAGTACTAGAACTGGGAGATACTCAGTTGTTGCGATTAACGCTACTTCAAGCTAGAAATTATTGGCACTTTGGGCTATGTAGACGCGCGTAGCGCGGCTTCTCTCCCAGTATGTCAAGTTTCCAATTCCTGATTCCTTTTTTTGCGGTAACACAAATTTTCATGGCGGTACCAGTGATAAAGTTGTTCGGGAGAAACACCAAGAAAGTAAGCAATAATTATAAGCTGATTGAGCACGGTGGTTTGCCAGACTCCCTTTTGTAACCAGCGGCGCGCGGAAGTCACAACTGGTGTGGGAACTATCGCGATCTTCCCCAAATTTCTTAAACGTCGCATCAATTCAAAGTCTTCCATAATCGGTAATTCAGGAAAGCCGCCAATGTGGTGAAAAGTTTGTTTGGTAAGGAAAATTGCTTGGTCGCCGTAGGGCATTTGCAAAAAACGGGAGCGCATGTTTGCACCCCACTCTACTAACCGCAAACTTGAAGCAGGCGAGGGGAACCCCAAAAATTTGCTGAATAGCGCAGATTTTCGGGGACCCCGAGGCGCATCGATTCTTAAAGCAAAGGCGCCAGCTACAATTCCAGGTCGTGCCAGTGTTGTGCGAACCATGCAATCAAAACCGACAGGTAAACGAGTATCGGCATGGAGAAATAATAAAATATCTCCGCTGGAATCCTTAGCTCCTGTGTTCATTCGACAAGCACGTCCAGCAGCAGATGTTATAACTTTCGCGCCCAAAGATTTGGCCATTTCTACTGTGTTATCTTTTGAGCCACCATCTACTACTATTGTTTCCACATCTGTACTTGCTTGAGTAGTTGCTAAGGTTACTTTAATATTTTCCGCTTCATCCCGAGCGGGGATGATGATGGAAATTTTAGCTGTGTGAAGGTGTAGACTCGTTGATGTTAACAATATTAATAATTTCCTTATTGACAACTGTTCGCTCTTGCAGTGTGCCAGAGGCAAGGAGGAGGTAGCAGCTAGAGAAATTAACTTTATCTACTATCTGCTTTTTGCCTTCATATTGTGCAAATATACATCAAAAATGGGAGAGAAATTAGATGCAATCAGCAGAAGTTCTTCATTCCAAAATCTTTCAAAAGTTGGAGAAACGTTTGCGCAAACTGGTAGGAAAGGCAATTCACGATTACAACATGATTGAAAACGGCGATCGCGTTATGGTTTGCCTGTCAGGTGGTAAAGATTCCTACACCATGCTTGACTTGTTACTTGCTCTCCAGCGGAAAGCACCAGTAAAATTCGAACTTTTTGCCGTCAATCTCGATCAAAAACAGCCAGGTTTTCGGGAGCATGTACTACCCAATTACCTAACTTCGTTAGGAGTATCCTACCGAATTGTAGAGGAAGATACCTACACTATTGTTAAAAGTATTATTCCTGAAGGTAAAACAATGTGCGGTTTGTGTTCGCGTTTGCGTCGCGGTATTCTCTACCGGATTGCCAATGAAGAAGGCGCGACTAAAATCGCTCTTGGTCATCATAGAGATGATATTGTGGAAACTTTGTTCTTAAACATGTTTTATGCTGGCAAGCTCAAAGCAATGCCACCAAAACTTCTCAGTGACGATGGCAAAAACGTAGTCATTCGTCCCCTTGCCTATTGCTCGGAAAATGACATCGAGCAGTATGCGCAAATACGAAATTTTCCTATTATTCCCTGTAAAGTTTGTAGTTCGCAGCAAAACTTACAAAGAACCGAAATTAAGGAAATGCTACAAACTTGGGAAAAAGAAAACCCAGGCAGAATTGATAGCTTGTTTCGCAGCCTTCAAAACGTTTGTCCATCTCATCTTGCTGATACCCAATTATTTGATTTTGCAGGCTTGGGCAGGCAGTAAAATGAAGAAAGCTTCCTGTTATCTTGCAAAGCTTTTGATTGGAAACAGCTGCTTGACAGGCGATTTTCCTTCACCCATGCGTATTACCAATAGATATGGGAGATTTCGGTGGCATCGAGCTGCGCTCAACAGCCTTGGGGTGTCCATGTATCCTAGACTGTTGGGAGAAACTCTAGCGTGGGACTTATAGCCCCCCAAATTCTGCAGCAGTTAACTTAATAGTTTGTTGACAGTTGTACTAGTATCAAAAATATAAGGATGTAGATCTAGAACTATGAAGCAGAAAGTCACTGTTTGGCTGCGATCGCTTTTAGGTATTTTCTTTCTCGTTAGCTTGGCAAGCTCCCTATTAGCACTGAGTACTATTCCTGCCCGGGCACAGGATAACACCGTTAATTACACACTTGCAGACTTACGCAACCAAGATTTTTCTCATCAAGATTTACACGGTACTTCCTTTGCAGGTGCGCAAATGCAAGGAGCAAATTTCCAAGGAGCTAATCTCAGCGGAACTATTCTTACTAAAAGCTCATTTCTTAATGCCAATTTAAGTAATGCTGATCTTTCCAAAGTATTTGCAGATCGCGTTATATTTAACGAAGCTAATTTAACTAACGCTATTTTCACTGATGCCTTACTTACTAGCAGTCGCTTCTACAATGCTGTTATTACAGGAGCAGATTTTTCTAACGCTATGCTCGATCCCTATGAGGTAAAGTTAATGTGTGAGCGTGCGGATGGAGTTAATCCCGTTACAGGCGTCTCAACCCGAGAAAGCTTAGGATGTCGTTAGTTTGTGTTTAAATTTAAAGTTACAATTTAAATTTTATTTTTTGACAGCAGTCACTCCCTTAGTTTTATCCCTTAGTTTTAGTTTTAAGATAAAGAAAAAATAAACCTGGCACCGAGCTATTTTGACTTGGGGTGGCCCCCAAACTATCGTCGCCGCAGCAGCGTTTCACTACTGAGTTCGGGAAGGGTTCAGCGTGGTTCCACTGCGCCATGGGCACCAGGAAAACAGATGTGAAGTTTGCAGTTGCAAACCATCAAGACTACATACACAAGCCGTGGTCACAGAGATTGTCAAAGGTCAAGCCCTCGGTCTGTTAGGACTCATCGGCTCAATACATTGCTGCACTTACACCTTGAGCCTATCAACGGGTGTTCTACCCGTGACCTTACTGGCTTTTGGCCATGAGAGTACTCATCTGGAGGTGGGCTTCCCACTTAGATGCTTTCAGCGGTTATCCGCTCCGTACATGGCTACCCAGCGTCTACCGTTGGCACGATAACTGGTACACCAGCGGTACGTCCTTCCCGGTCCTCTCGTACTAAGGAAGGCTCCTCTCAATACTCTTGCGCCTGCACCGGATATGGACCGAACTGTCTCACGACGTTCTGAACCCAGCTCACGTACCGCTTTCATGGGCGAACAGCCCAACCCTTGGGACGTACTTCCGCCCCAGGTTGCGATGAGCCGACATCGAGGTGCCAAACCTCCCCGTCGATGTGGACTCTTGGGGGAGATCAGCCTGTTATCCCTAGAGTAACTTTTATCCGTTGAGCGACGGCGATTCCACTCTCTGCCGTCGGATCACTAAGGCCTAGTTTCCTACCTGTTCGAGTTGTGACTCTCACAGTCAAGCTCCCTTATTGCCTTTACACTCGTCGCACGGTTTCCAAGCGTGCTGAGGGAACCTTTGCGCGCCTCCGTTACCTTTTAGGAGGCGACCGCCCCAGTCAAACTGCCCACCTGAAACTGTCTCCCGACCGGTTCACGGTCGCAGGTTAGAATCCTAGCTGCGCTAGAGTGGTATCTCACCGTTGGCTCCATTCCCCCCGCAAGGAGAACTTCTTCGCCTCCCACCTATGCTGCGCAAGCACAGCCCGGACACCATTCCAGGCTACAGTCAAGCTTCATAGGGTCTTTCTGTCCAGGTGCAGGTAGTCCGTATCTTCACAGACAATCCTATTTCGCCGAGTCTCTCTCCGAGACACCGTCCA
>KB235926.1:3810756-4228688 GCA_000332255.1 cyanobacterium PCC 7702
AGGTACCGTCATTTCTTCTTCCCTGAGAAAAGAGGTTTACAACCCAAGGGCCTTCCTCCCTCACGCGGTATTGCTCCGTCAGGCTTTCGCCCATTGCGGAAAATTCCCCACTGCTGCCTCCCGTAGGAGTCTGGGCCGTGTCTCAGTCCCAGTGTGGCTGTTCGTCCTCTCAGACCAGCTACCGATCGTCGCCATGGTAGGCCTTTACCCCNCCATCTAGCTAATCGGACGCGAGCTCCTCTTGTGGCGGTCTCCCTTTCNCCTCCCGGCACATCCGGTCTTAGCCACCGTTTCCAGTGGTTATCCCGAACCACAAGTTAGATTCTCACGCGTTACTCACCCGTCCGCCACTGTCTGTTTCCAGACCGTTCGACTTGCATGTGTTATGCATACCGCCAGCGTTCATCCTGAGCCAGGATCAAACTCTCCGTCTCTTCTGGCTTTCTTTAATTTATTCCTCTTTTGACGACAACTTCTCTCCCTGCCGTCTCCCTTTCCAACTATGCTTTTTTCATGGTTCGGTTATTGATGAGCTTTCTGCCTTTCTTGGTCACTCGTTGTGGCTTTCGCTCATCAGGCACTATCCTATACTAGCTACTTTGTTTGTTGTTGTCAATATGTTGAACCCAAAATTTTTTACCGGAACAATCTCAAGGTATTGGTGGAAAATAGTTTAGATAGCTCCAACATCATTATGAATGATTTGAAACAGACGCATTCAAAAGGAAACCATCAGATTGTGAGCAATTTCATTTTACCTTCTTGGCTAGTACTAGACCGACTATTGCATGACTGGTTGCTGGAAGATATTGGTAGGGGCGATCGCACCACCGCATCCATAATGTGTGCAAATGTAAAACAAGGAAAAGCAACTTGGACAGCAAAAGCACCTGGGGTAATTGCCGGTTTACCTGTAGCCGCAAGGATATTCCAGCTTCTGGACCCAGAGGTTAGTTTCGATGCTATTGTTACAGAAGGTGAGCAGTGCAAACCAAAACAGGTAATAGCAGAAATTAAAGGAAGCCTAGATGCATTACTAACGGGCGAAAGAGTTGCCCTCAACTTAGTTATGCACCTAAGCGGTATCGCAGCATTAACGCGACAGTACGTCGAAAAAATTGCAGATTTGCCTGCCAAATTAGTTGATACGCGCAAAACAACACCAGGACTGCGGTTGCTAGAAAAATACGCTACCAGGGTAGGAGGAGCGACAAATCATCGCATGGGGTTAGACGATGCAATAATGATCAAAGACAATCATATTGCGGCGGCTGGAGGAATTGCAGAAGCGATCGCTCGCGTTCGCAAGCACATTCCCTACCCTTTGACAATAGAAATAGAAACGGAAAGTTTGGATCAGCTAAAACAAGCCTTGCAGCACAAAGCTGACATCATTATGCTAGACAACATGCCCCTGGAGATAATGCGCCAAGCAGTGCAAATGATTCGTCAGCAAAACGGACAAGTAAAAATAGAAGCTTCTGGAAACATCACTCTAGAGACAATTCGTCCAGTAGCAAAAACAGGAGTAGATTACATTTCCACAAGTGCTCCGATTACACAGTCAAAATGGTTAGATATAAGTATGAAGATCGAGTAAATTATCCACTAACCCAGTCGAGCAAAACATAAAATTCAGCATAACAGCCAATGCCTACGTTCACCCTGCGCAAACCACCAAATCCAGACGCAACAGTAACATTAACTCTGGCTTTGACAGCAGAAGAACGTACCCGCAGTCGCCATCGTTTTGAAACCGAAGACGGACAAACTGTTTTTTTGCGCTTACCCAGAGGAACGGTGCTGCAAGACGGAGATATTCTTGAGGATGAAGTTACCGGTAGTGTAGTTAGAATTATCGCTAAACCAGAACAAGTCCTTACCGTTACCGCTCAAACAACACTTTTATTACTAAAAGCAGCCTATCACTTGGGAAACCGTCATATACCAGTAGAAATAAAAGCCAACTATTTACGGCTATCTCCCGATCCAGTTTTGCGCGCAATGTTGGAAAACTTGGGACTGCAAGTTTGTGAGGAAATTTCCCCCTTTCAACCAGAAGCAGGTGCTTATGGACACCATCATCCTCACTAACAACAATCTCCTCCATCTGTTGCAATTGGCAAGTTCAGCTTTGCCTACAGGAGCATATAGCTATTCTGAGGGTCTGGAAACCTTGGTTGCAAATGGTACAATTGCCACTCCAGAGCACCTGAAACACTGGTTGGAAATGGAATTGTTGTACGGAACTATTCGTCTAGAAGTAGCAGTGATGGTACGAGCATATAAATCAACGATGGCGAAAGATTTCCAATCCTTATCAAATTGGAATGATTGGTTGTCAGCAGTTAGAGAAACCGAAGAATTGCGTGCTTCCAGTTTTGGAATGGGGCGATCGCTGATGCGTCTTCTGGTAGAATTACAACCCGCTCTCAACACCGTCGCTAACGCTGTTGGTTATCCTTGCAATTATGCCATCGCCTTTGGCGTAGGAGCAGCCCATTGGCAAATAAACATACAAGCAGCTGTGTTGGGATATCTCCACAGTTGGGCTAGTAACACAATCACCGCGGGCGTTAAACTCATCCCCATTGGTCAAACAGCAGGACAGCATCTATTGTGGCAGTTACATCCATTACTAAGCCTTGCAGCACTAGAAGCGATCGCTGTCGAAGATGATAATTTATATTGTTGTAGCTGGGGTTTATCGTTAGCAAGCATGAAGCACGAAACACTTTACACAAGATTATTTAGAAGTTAGAGCAAAATGAGGATACAAAGAAAAACTATCAACTAACTATTAATACAACCATGAGCGCTTTTCGAGTTGGAGTTGCTGGTCCTGTTGGTTCAGGAAAGACTGCTTTAGTCGATGCATTGTGTAAAGCAATGCGCAACAGGTATCAGATTGCGGTGGTAACAAACGATATTTACACAAAAGAAGATGCACAATTTTTAGTACGTTCCCAAGCTTTACCCAGCGATCGCATTGTCGGAGTCGAGACTGGTGGTTGTCCTCACACCGCTATTCGCGAGGACGCTTCGATAAATTTAGCAGCTATTGAACAGTTAGAAACAGTTTTTCCTGATTTAGACTTAATATTTCTAGAAAGTGGCGGTGATAATCTAGCTGCTACTTTTAGTCCCGAATTAGTCGATTTAACAATTTATGTCATCGATGTTGCAGCCGGTGATAAAATTCCTCGTAAAGGTGGCCCCGGAATTACAAAATCAGATTTGCTGGTAATAAATAAAATTGATTTAGCTCCTTATGTTGGAGCTAATTTAAGTATTATGGAACAGGATGCAAAAAAAATGCGCGGGCAGAAACCATTTATTTTTACAAATTTAAAAAATCAACAAGGACTGCCTGAAGTAATTAAATTTATATCAACATATTTGTGCTAACTTATCCCAACTTCAATACTAATCCGTACCAGACCAACTCCACACTGGGTTGCCCACCCTCACACCTTTTTTGACAATAGAGGTAGTATAATTGTTAGCGTCTTGGTTGCCTGTCATATCTAGAATTAAATAAATCTTGCCATTCTGAAATCTGACGCGCAAATAAGAATGGGAATTATATACTTCACCGTCATATTTAATTATTCTGCCACTAGCAACACATTTTTGAAAGGCAGGTTTGAGATTGGCAACCCAAGTCACGCTAAAACGGTCGGAAGCACCGATCGCAAATGGCCCTGCAAAAGAGTTTAGTTTTGCTTGACCGTTAATTGTATATCCCCCTTGTGAATAAGGTACACGCTCTTCTGTAACAGTCAATTTTTGAGGGCAATTAGCCTCAGGTAGATCCGCCAATTTAAAAACACCTAATTCTACCTGAGTTGCTTCAACTAACGTTACGGGTAAAAAAGCAAATACTGCGCTTCCCAAACTTAAGAACAAAATTTTACTCATTATTAAATTTAAACTACACTAGCTAAGCAAAAACATGCTATTTACAATGACAAGAATATTCAGAAAAAGCAGGAATTATAAATTTAGGATTGAGGGCAATTGTTTCTTCCTAATTTCTAATATACCTGGCCATTCCAAACTTGTTAATATCGTTTATACATTGCCATTAACCAAATGCCAAATAGTACAAGAACACAAAATTCACTAAACACAATTAGCCAGGATTAATAATTAAAAACTAAAGCAGTGATATTAATTATAGGAATAAAGAACCCAATAATCCACCAATGTGATTGACCTCCGGTTTTATACATTCTCCAGAAAAAACATTTGCTTCTCCTAGCTTTTGATAAATTTTATAAAAGCAATAGTAACCAAACAAATAACAAGCGATTCCAATAAGAGAACTTAGCAATCCTTCTCCAATATAACCTAGTCTTATTTCAGCTAGATAATAATCTATCAAATGCCAATTTATTATGTACCTGAGAATCATCTGCTTGGAAAATTAATTACTACTTTTATCTTATAAATCGCTATCCAGGTAATAATTTAAACAAAAATTCGCTTTTTTGTAATTAAAACGATACAATATTAAGTTTTTTAAAGACCGCAACTTACCTGCAAGGTCTTGATAACTTGCACATAGTTTTTTGCCTGTATATCTACAACTTACAGTAGTAAAAGATAATTTGGTAAGTAGTACTGCTAAGCAAGTATAGCAGCAATGGCTAAACACATTCTCAAAGCTACAAAAGAAACAGTACACTTGGGTGGTTTCTCGCATATTTTAGAACCAGCACTAACGATCGAATCCGGTGATACAGTAGAGATTGAAACTTACACTGGTTACTATATTTACGAAAAAGCTCCGGCTGAATTTCTTACCTCAGAATTTCTGGATATCTGCCAAAATCTGTCACCAGAACGTAAAGTTGCAGAGGGACCGCATTTACTGACAGGACCTATTTATATTAGAGGAGCAAAACCTGGAGATGTTTTAGAAGTCAGATTAGAAGCAATAAAACCAAGCTTACCTGTTGGTTTTAATGCTATTCGTACAGGTTGGGGAGCGTTACCCCACGAATTTCATCAACCAGCTTTAAGATTTATTCCTCTTGATATAGAAAATAGCGTTGCTGAATTTCCCCAAAACAGTGGTATAAAAATTCCTCTCAAACCTTTTTTTGGTATCCTTGGCGTTGCTACACCAGAAGCGCAACGTTCTTCGATTCCTCCTGGTTGCTACGGTGGCAACATTGATAATCGTCAATTACAAGCAGGGTCAAGAGTATTCTTACCTATTTTCGTTCCTGGTGCTCTATTTTCCTTAGGGGATGGACATGCTGCTCAGGGAGATGGAGAAGTGAACGTTACCGCCATTGAAACTTCGATGAACGGTACGATTCAACTTATACTTCGCAAAGATCTGCAATTGACAGCGCCCGTTGCAGATACTCCTAGTGATATTATCACGATGGGCTTTGGTCAAACTTTGGATGCAGCTTTCGAATTGGCTTTAAAAAATATGATTGATTTCCTGGTAAAATTTGTTCGGTTAACACCAGAAGATGCCTACGTGTTATGCAGCTTAGTTGTAAATTTTGCTATTACCCAAGTTGTTAATAGCCCGCAAAAGGGCGTACATGGAATGTTAAACAAATCAATATTACCTAAAAATATTGTGCTGCTGTAAAGTAGTAGATGCTTATAGGTTAGTAGTATAGTGGCTGCTGGTAAAGAACTAACTACTAACTGCCAACTACTAATCTACTAACAAATGACTAATTGGTTACTTCTTGTTTTCAGCGGGTTATTATCAGGAATTCTGGCTGGATTCTTGGGTATCGGTGGTGGTACAGTCTTGGTACCTTTACAAGTGGCATTAGGATATGCACCCGTGCAAGCAGTTGCTACGAGTAACTTAGCGATCTTAATCACAGCTATTTCTGGCACTGTGCAAAATTGGCGTATGGGTTATATTAACATCCAACGGGTAATATTGTTAGGATTTCCTGCACTGGTAACCGCACAAGTGGGCGTTTATTTGGCAAATATATTTCCTCCTAAACTTTTATTAATTGCGTTTGGTTTGTTGCTTTTATTGAATATTTATTTAGTCGAATTACGCAAGCAATTGACTGCCAAACAAACACAAAGTCAACGGCAAATATTTAACCCAGTAGTTTCTAGAATCCTGACAGGAGCAGCTGCGGGTCTGCTTGCAGGTTTATTTGGCGTTGGTGGTGGTGTAATTATGGTACCGCTACAAATTTTACTTTTAGCAGAACCAATTAAAGCAGCAATTCAAACTAGTTTGGGTGTGATCGTAATTACTGCTGTTTCCGCTACTATCGGGCACGCTGTCAGTCACAATATTTTATTTTTAGAAGGGTTAATTTTGGCGTTAGGGGGACTTATAGGAGTACAAATTAGCACTCGTTTTCTACCTAAATTACCAGATCGAGTTGTTAGTTTCGCATTCCGATTCTTACTAGCAATTTTAGCAGTATATATGTTTTGGCAGGCTTGGCAGCATAGTTGAAAAAAGTTACTGCAGCAAAATTTTCTTTTTGAAGATGGCTCCTAGAAGTAATACAGACAAGCAGCGAGCAATTGATACTTAATTATATGATTTCCAACTTCTGGGATTTTTGTTGATAAAAATAATAAAGAGCTAAAATCTAGCCTATACCAGTAAGAGAAATATTTTTGACCAAGTGTGTCTAAGTAGCAAAGATGGATCGTCGTCAATTTATCAAATACATCTCTTTAGCAGGAGCAGGCTTTAGTTTTACTGCTTGTGATTCTACAGCTCCTCAAAAGAATATGACATTGCCCGTAACTTCCCCAGTAGTAGCGAAGGAACCTTTAAAGGTAGCATTTGTATATACGGGCTCAGTAGACGATTCGGGTTGGACCTATGCTCACGATTTAGGTCGCAGAGAAATGGAAGCAAGTCTCCCAGGAAAGGTCAGATCTACGTTTGTAGAAAACGTTAGCGATCGCCTGGATGCGGAAAGGATTATTCGCCAACTAGCATTAGACGGTAACAAGTTGATTTTTGCCACTTCCTTTCGCCATAGGAGTACAACACTCAAAGTCGCCAAAGAATTTCCCAACATTTTTTTTGAACAATGTTCTAGTTACGGACATACTGCTAATGTCGGAACTTATATGGGACGTTTTGAAGAACCTCGTTACCTAACCGGGGCGATCGCTGGTAAAATGACTAAATCTAATATCATCGGCTTTATCGGAGCCTATCCCCTTCCAGAAATAATTCGGGAAATTAGTGCTTTTACACAAGGATTGCGAAGCTTCAATTCCAAAGCAAAAGTCAAGGTGATTTGGATCCAAAGCTGGTCTAATCCCGCCAAAGAAACAAAAGCAGCGCAAATTCTGGTAAATTTGGGTGCCGATATCCTCGCACAACACACTAACTCTACAGCCGTAGTACAATTTGCAGAAGAAAAAGGCATCTTTGCTTTTGGTTGTAACACGGATATGAGTCAGTTTGGTCCCAAAGCACACCTGACCTCAGTTATCGGGAAATGGGGTAAATTTTATACAGATACAGCCCTGGCTGTGATGAACGGTCTGTGGAAACCTAAAAGCGTTTGGTATGGTATCGGTCAAGGAATGGTAGATATTTCCCCACTAAATCCAATCATTCCTCAAGATGTGCAAGCTTTAGTAATGACTAAGCGAGATGAGTTTATTAAAGGTATAGCCCATCCCTTCGATGGTCCGGTAAAAGACCAAAAAGGTGTATTAAGGATACCAAAGGGAAAGGTACTAAAGGATAAAGAACAGATGGCTATGAATTGGTATGTTGAGGGAATTGAGGTGGAAACTATGAAGGTGAAATCCTAACTAAAGTGAAGATACACCGCTTGTTATTTTTGTCTGTAGTGTCAATCAGGTTGAATAACGCGCATTAATTGCGATCGCAGCCAGCAAAAGTAACTTTCTTTCTGAAAGATAGGCGATCGCCTCATATCCACTTCCCGTACTCAAAGGTCAAAAAACCTCTGAAAATGCACGCACTAAAGCTAGAAAGTCTTCTTGCATCGTTTGGTGACATCTACACCGCTCAAAGGAAATAATTCCCAACTACCTGAGCAGGCATAGTTTTGAGAAAATAGAAGATTGCCATAACTACACAACTGTTGCAACAATAGTTAAAATTTCCATTAAAAAATAAACAATAAAAGCATCATTTACTCAAAACACTTTTTTGGAAAAGTTCAACCGAACAAAGAAATAATCATTACTGCATTTTCTGGTACATGGCTTTACACAATTGGAGACGTAAACGGGGTGTTATACTCACAACCAAAGGTTTGCAAAAGCTTCAACAGGCAAAACGTCAGTCCGAAGCAAAGGAAAATTATGGAAATAGCTATACCTTGGAGGAAATGAGCGAATTATCAGGATTGTACACCAGTACAATCTCAAAAGTGTTAAATCGTGAAGCAGGAGTAGATAAAAAAACTATTGAAAAATTATTCTCCGTTTTTGAGTTGAAAATAGATAAAAGCGATTATTTAAACTCAAATACCCATCTCGATTGGGAACAAGCAACCCCCACACCAGTTTTTTACGGGCGCAAACAAGAACTTACCACCTTAGAGCACTGGATTCTCAACGAACGCTGTCGATTAGTGGCCATACTGGGAATGGGTGGTATTGGTAAAACTACCTTATCGATCAAACTAGCTCAAACCATCCAACAAGACTTTGAATACGTAATTTGGCGATCGCTGCAAGAAGCTCCACCGATAAAAAATATTCTTGCTAACCTTATCGAAATTCTCTCACAAGAGCAAGAAACAGAAAGCAAATTATCTCCAAGCACAAGCGATCGCATTTCACGATTACTTAATTATTTACAAAATCATCGCTGTCTGTTGATACTAGACAACATAGAGACAATTCTCCGCAGCGGTAGTCGGGCTGGACAGTATCGAGAAGGATACGAGGGATACGGACAACTTTTACAAAGGATAGCACAAGCAGCACATCAAAGCTGTCTAGTACTTACCAGTCGTGAAAAACCCCAGGAAATAGCATTGCTCGCAGGACAAGCATTACCCGTTCGTTCATTACAATTAGGTGGTTTGCATGTCGTTGAAGGACTGGAAATTTTAAAAAGCAAGGGACTTACAGCAACACCAAAAGAATACGAGGCCATAATTCAACGCTACGCAGGTAACCCCCTAGCTTTAAAGATAGCTGCTACAACCATTGAAGATGTATTTGATGGCAACATAACCGAATTCTTGCAACAAGAAACTGCTGTTTTTGGAGATATTCGCGATATTTTAGAACAGCAGTTTAACCGCTTGTCGGATTTAGAAAAGGAAATAATCTACTGGCTGGCAATTAATCGCGAACCCGTGACAATTTCGCAATTGCGAGAAGATATGGCATCACCAGTACCATCAGCTAAATTACTCGAAGCTGTGGAATCCCTAGGAAGGCGATCGCTAATAGAAAAAAATCGAGCTCTCTTCACGCTACAACCTGTAGTTATGGAATATGTAACTAATAAATTCATAGAACTAGTCTGTGAAGAGATTAATAACCAAAACATTAATCTTTTCAAAAGCCACGCTCTCATTAAAGCCACGGCAAAAGACTATATTCGAGAAAATCAAGTTCGCCTCATCCTCAAACCAGTTATCGATGGATTACTCGCTGCCTTAAAAAGTAAAAAAAATATTGAAAATCAATTAACAAAAATTTTAACAAACTTGCAAAAAACATCACCGCAAGAACCAAGCTACACAGGTGGAAACATCTTTAACCTTCTTCGTTACTTAGAAACAAATCTAAATGGCTATGATTTTTCCTATCTCAGTATTTGGCAAGCAGATCTGCGCAACATCAACCTGCACAATGCAAATTTTGCTCACGCCGATCTAGCCAAATCTGTTTTTATTGAAACTCTTGGCGGTATTCACGCAGTGACGTTCAGTCCAGACGGAAAATTACTAGCTACAGGAGATAGCTACGGAGATGTCCGAATTTGCCAAGTTACAGATATAAAACAACTACTCATTTGTAGCGGACACACAGATTGGCTTTGGTCTGTAGCCTTTAGTCCGGATGGAAATATCCTCGCCAGTAGCAGTAAGGATCAAACAATCAAACTTTGGGATGTCAGTACCGGTCAATGTCTGAAAACTTTACAGGGACACACTGGTGGGGTGTGGTCGATCGCTTTTTGTCCTCAAGGAAACGACCTTATTGCCAGTGGTAGCGAAGACCAAACAGTAAAATTATGGAACTTCAATACCGGTCAATGCCTCAAAACCTTTGAAAAACATCAAAGTCGAGTTACGTCAATTGCTTTTAGCCCAGATGGTCAAACAATAGCCAGTGGTTGTCACGACCAAACAGTCAGATTGTGGGATACCAACAGCGGTAGATGTATTAAAACTTTACACGGACATAACAGCAGTATTTGGTCAGTTAACTTCAGCCCAGATGGTCGAATTTTAGCTAGTGGCTGTCACGATCGAACTGTAAAATTGTGGAATACCAACACCGGTCAATGCCTGAAAACTTTACAAGGACACGCTGATTGCGTGTATTCGGTCTTCTTTAGTCCCAATGGCGAAACACTAGTAAGTGGTAGCGACGATCAAACAATCAAACTGTGGGATGTTAGCACTGGTAGTTGCATCCTCACGCTGCGAGGACACACCAGTAGGGTATGGTCAGTAGCTTTTAACTCAAACAACCACACGATAGCCAGTGGCAGTAGCGACCAAACAGTAAGATTATGGGATATTAGTACGGGTCAATGCCTCAAAACTTTGCAAGGTTACAGTAGCGGAATATGGGCATTAACTTTCAGCTGTGATGGCCGCATGCTCGTAAGCGGAAGCGGAAATCACACGGTCAAGTTTTGGGACACTGATAGCGGAGAATGTTTCAAAACATTACCAGGCCATAGCAATCGAGTCACAACAGTAGCCTTAAGCTCTAAAGATCTGCTTTTAGCCACCGGTAGTGAGGACCAAACGGTAAAGTTGTGGGATCTCACCACAAATCAATGTCTTAAAACTTTACGAGGACATAGTAACTGGATCACATCCGTTACCATCAGTCCTACCAACGAACTTGTTGCAAGCAGCAGTGATGACCAAACAGTAAGATTGTGGGATATTAACACGGGGCAGTGCATTCACGTACTAGAAGGACATACTGATAAAGTATGGTCTGTTGCCTTTAACCCCAACGAGCAAATATTGGCAAGTGGTAGTATTGACCAAACGGTAAAGTTCTGGGATGTTAATACTGGAAAATGTATCCAAACTCTAAAGGAACACGAAGACTTAGTTTGGACAATTGCCTACAGCCCTGATGGACGCCTGCTTGCTAGTGCTAGCAGTGACCAAACTATTAAGCTGTGGAATACCACCACTGGAGAATGCTTTCGGATTTTGAAAGGACATACTAGTTCTGTATACTGTGTTGCCTTTAGTCCGGATGGCTCAATACTTGCAAGCACTGGAGAAGATCAAACAGTAAGATTATGGAACGTTGCCACAGGCCAATGTCTTAAAACCTTAAAAGAACACACACAACTTGTTTGGTCTGTTGCCTTTCATCCAAACGGTCAAATTTTAGCCAGCGGTAGTCAAGATGATACGATTAAAATTTGGGACATCAATACCGGTAAGTGCTTAAAAACCCTCAGAAACGCAAGACCCTACGAAGGCCTGAACATCACTGGTATTACAGGTATCACTGAAGCTCAAAAAGCTTCTTTAAAAAATTTAGGAGCAGTTACTACTTAGTATTTGCTGTCTTTTTAACCGTTAAAAAAACAACCTGGATACTCCCAATTGAACAAAGCAGCTTCACTTGAGCATGTCAGCAACAGACCCTGACCTCAAAAGTGAAAGTGCCAATTCTGCAATCAGTTTATGAGTAATCGTTGTCGGATGGATTTGATCCCAAAATAAAAACTGCTCCGGAATACATAAAACTGACTGATTGGGAACACCTATGCTGACTATCGATAAATCTCTACTAAGGCAAGAGTCAGTCACATTTGTTAATCCAAATTCCCCAGGATTGCTAATAATTCGATTGAACAAGGAATTAACATCCACAAGGATAATATTTATATCGGAACTGAGAGCTTGGCTTAATAATTTAAGTTGAATGTTTAGGATAGAATTATGTGTTTTAGTCAAAGCTCGCAGCAAATCAGAAGCTTGCTTATCACCACCCGTAACCGGAAATTTTCCTAAATCAGGTAAATTAACAACTAAAATGTTTTTAGCACCAGCTTCTGCCAGTGTTTTGACCGCTATTGATAAATTTGCAACTATATCAGCAGGATTGGGAACATCGTTAAAAAAGTACTTTAAATAATCATTAATGCCAGCCCATAAAATATAGACGGAATTGGGATCGACAGCAATATGCGATAACTTAAAGCTTTCAATTTGTTGTTGCAATCCTGGTAAAGTAGCTAATCCAATATTTTCAGTTCCTGTTGTTGCACCACCAAAAGCAAAGTTAGTGTTTTGATTAAATTTTAATCCCAAATCAGAAGCAAGATATTCTACCCAAACCGGACCGTTGGAAAAGCGTCCGTGAAAATAGGTGGGACTGGGAGGAATCAATCCATTAGTGGCATTGAAGACATTACCTGTATCTGATAAGCTGTCACCAAATATATAAATTTCCTTATAGTAATGCCATGATTGATGCCTGAATTTGACTAGGGAATCACGAGCTGAGACTTGCAACGGAAATGTCAATATAATCGAGAGCAGGAAAAATAAGAATCCTATGAAAATATATTTTTTGTATTTTTTCACAGAAAATTTTGACTACAACGATTTGAAAGTTCACACATACACTAAATTAAACAGCGCACGCAAAAGTTCTCGAAAACCAAACTCCTGCTTGCTCACAACAATTAAGAGCCAAGATTTTTCTGGATTTGCAGATTTTTGTCAAGAAAATCCAAAAATTTAGATTCCTATCTTTACTTCTTCACCGCTTTTTATGGGAGCAGGAGCCAATTTCACATTACCCCAACGCATTACACTTGCACAAGCGGCACCAGCTGCACCAAATCCATAGATAAGAACTAAGTCATTTTCGCGAATTTTACCTAACTGAGCAGCATGATACATGTTGGCAACGGTTAATACCGGGCCAATATTTGCATACTGGGGATAAAGGTTAATCGTACGTTGTGGATCAATACCCAGCACGCGCGTGCAAAAACGTGCAAACCAAGCTGTAGCCGTGTTGAAAAGGAAAAAGTCTATATCCTCAAGGGTGACACCAGCAGCATCTATAGCTCCGTGACAACACGTAGAAAGCAAATCTGCGGTTGTTTCGCGGAAGAGTTTGTTTGCACCTTTACCAATCTGCATGCGAACTTTTGGATTACCGTCCTCATCCTCTACAATTTCAGAGAATAAACCATCGCACCATATGCTAGTATTAATAGTCTTCGTACCTAAAATTCCTTGATTTGGTTCTAGGGAACTAACTACGAATGCTCCTGCACCGTCGCCGACGCACCATGACAAGGTGTCATTTTCATCAAAAAAGCGGGAATACGTGCATGAAATAACAACTAAAACATTACTATACTCTTTAGCATCGATCAAGGCACAGGCAGTTTGCAACGCCACTGGAGTTACTCCGCAGGCAGCGTCAAGGTTCCAAGCTGCGCATTGAATACCTAATTGACGAGCCAGGAAAGCAGCATTGCCAAATCCAATTTGTTCGGGCCAAACCGAGGCTACTATCATCAGTTCAACTTCACTGGGAGAAAGTTCGGCTGCTTTTATAGCCTGTGTTGCTGCACGCTCTTCTAGTGTTAGTGATGATTCACCTGCTCCTAGCACCCACCGTTCCACAGTACCGCGAAAGGGATCGCAAAGGTAAGGCATCATCTCTAAATCAAACTCATTAGTTGGGGTGTTTTCTGAGAAGGAGAACAATCTTGCTAGACTTTTTTGCTCAGCTTGGGCAACTAGCTGGGGATGTTTTTGGATGTAATAATCGTTGGTACGTTTAATGCTGGGAAAAGCTAAAGCAATTGAGTGAATTCCTACGGAAGAACGGGTCATATCTGTTTACCTTAAATTTGACGAATAGTAGAGCTCTGTTGTAATATCAGGCTTTGATTGCGGCTTTCAGATGGTGGTATTTGGGTGGGGTCAATCACCACATCAACTACAAACGGACAAGTAGCTGTCATCGCTTTTTCTAGTGCTGCTTGAACTTCAGATTCCCTTTCTACCCGGACGCCATCAGCTCCCATACCCTGAGCAATGCGCACAAAATCAGTTGGTGGTATTGCTGCGTCTGCACCTTTGAAGCCCAGATAGGCCATGCCTTGCTCGCATATGTTGTAGCGTCCGTCGTTGAGTACAATCCAGACAGCAGGGATGCGATATTTGACAGCAGTGCTGATTTCGTTATTCATGAGCATGGCTCCATCTCCAACAATGGCAACAGCTTTACCACTCCTTGCCAAAGCAGCACCTACCACACCGGTAACAAAATGTCCCATGGATCCGAATCCGTTGGTAACGCGGTAGCGAGTCGAATTTGTAAACCTCAAAAGATGAATTGCCCAAGCAAAGGAGTTTCCGGACTCTGCCATGACTGTGGCATCGCTTCCCTCAACGATCGCCCGTTGAATTAATTCCATTAACAGCTGCGGTCTGACCTGACCCTCTGTTGGCTGCATGAGGATGTTGCCACTCGGGCGAGGTAGGCATTCATTTTTTGAGCGATCAGTAAAAGTACTTACGGCAAGATACTTACAAAGTGCTTGCACAAAAACTCTCGCTTCGGAATGAACGGCGAAAGTTTCTACCGAGGGATATGCTACTCCTGGTACCTCCGGGTCGATGTCAACATGCACAAAACCCCGGGAAGGAATCATCACAGGATTCCAAAGAGAGGTAAATTCGCCCAAACGCGTTCCCAACACTAACACCCGCAGCGGACGGTGCTGTTGCATGTACTGGAAAACTGACTCGTGTCCGCTAAAACCTGTGACTCCTACAAATTGAGGATGATCCTCGGGAAAAATTCCTTTGCCGCGCGGCGAACACATCACTGCAGCTTTCGTTATTTCAGCCAACTGGCGAATTTCTGCTGCTGCGGAGCGTGCACCAAAGCCAACCCAAATGGCAAAATGTCCTTCAGATAGCAATTGCGCACACTTGGCGATCGTTTCTTCGCTAGCTGCTGGAGGAGCAAAAGCAACAGCAACCTGGGGCAGTGATGTTTCTACTAAACTTGTTTGTACGTTACTGGGTATGCTCAAATGTGCTGTAAAGCCACCCGGTCGAGCTAATCCAAGTGCAACTCGTCGATAAATTTCTGGCAGTTGTTTGTTGGATTCAATTGTGGTTGCGTAGTGAAATACTTGTCCGGATGTAAAAATACCGTCGCTGGGCATGGTATATGTACTGGTTTCCTGACAAGCCCACCGTCCTCTTTGGGGTGCTGAGGTAGCAGCTGATATCAATATTACTTTCGCTCCTTCCCACCGGGCTGCCAACAATCCTGTTAAGGCGTTGGTAATACCCGGACCAGTCGTAGCAAAAACTGCGACCGGTCGTTCGCTGGCAAAGTATGCTTCGGTGGCTGCGAAAGCTGCTCCTGCTTCGTGGCGAAAATGAAGTACCTTTATGCAAGAGCTTTGCTCTAGCGCGTGCCACATCGGTGCGATCGCTCCTCCTGAAACACCAAATGCATATCGCACCCCCATATCTTCCAGCATCTTCACCACCGCATCTGCTAATGCCATAGGTTTTGTTTGTGCTGTATCTAAAGGCTCTGGGGTGGTAGCTTTCGTATCCCGGCATGTAGCATTCATAGCAGGTAGGACTATGCACAACAAAATCAAATTCTTCCACGCTGAAATTAGCAGCGTTCTGGGATTCTACCACAAGCGCTGGCACAATTTTTGACAATTTTTTAGCTTTTACATTCAAGATCGGGAAGTTAAGAATGAACTTAGAGGTATCTGAACCCTGGTATTAAACGTTATTTATTTCACGTAGAAAAAAATAAACTTCTCTAAACAAGCTTTATCCATTTCCCAAGACCTAAATCTGGTCTATTTTTAGTAGAAATAAAAACTAAAAAAACCGTATAAATTCATTAGTGCCGTGTCGGAGTAAACTTTACAAAAGGCTAATCCAACGCTTGGTATCAGGATAATTTGATGTTCGTCAAACAGCTGAAATTTCTCAACTCTCCAAGCATGCGTATAAAATGAACTACCCCTGGCTACTACGCCCTCGCCAGGGGTTTCTACATCCCCTAGCGTAGCCTGAGATTTTTGACGCTTCCTCTGACCCAGTTTCTTCATACTTCCCACA
This sequence comes from cyanobacterium PCC 7702, assembly GCA_000332255.1. Classification (GTDB taxonomy): domain Bacteria; phylum Cyanobacteriota; class Cyanobacteriia; order Cyanobacteriales; family Nostocaceae; genus Chlorogloeopsis. The sequence goes on from KB235926.1 coordinate 3,827,073, forward strand.
GTCTTGCGGGTGCGTGAAGCAGAGCTAGAATCATCTGCGCCTACTAGGTTTGTTCCAAACCCAGGTAGTTGATTTGAGTGCCAAAGCAACATGACTTCGCAAGAAGCGATATCACGCTGCTGAGTGTAGTTACAGTTAGAGCAAATATGCAATCTCTGGTCTAAAGTTTTCTTTTCCTGATGCCCACATTTGGGGCAAGTTTGAGATGGTTTTATCTTCTTAGTCGGTGCTTCGGAAAATACACCACTAACATCATCCAACTTAGCTTTTAAGGATTGCTTTATCATCCCCATGCCAACATCAAGAATTGATTTATTTAGACCAGTTTTTTGCTTCTTACGTTTGCCCTTTTTAGCTTTGGCACTCATGTTTTTGACTTCTAGTTGTTCAGTTACCACCGTGCTATTACCGCTAATTATTCGTGTGGTAATTTGATGAACCCAGTTCTGACGCTGATTAGCCACTTTTCGATATACTTTACTAATCTGCTGTTGAACTTTCTTCCATCTTCTAGAAGCTTTCTGTTTCTTTTTATAATTAGGTGAGCGTTTACGACGCTTGGCTTTACTTAATTGTTTGATTTTCTTCTCTGCATTCCTAAAAAATCTAGGAGCAGGAATCAAACCATTTTCTTCTCCGTTAGTCCAAGCAATTGCATCGTTGCAACCCAAATCAATTGCAACCACACCATTATCTGTTTTACGGCTATTTCTTAATAGTTCATCATCTACATCTAAAACTATAGATGCGTACCATTTACCATTACGGTGAACAATGTCTAGTGCTTTAGGATGACCCCATAGCCTAGCTTTGCCCCGCATTTGTATAGAACCAATTTTAGCCAGTTCTAAATAGCCATTGTCGCCTGTGCTGTGACATTTCCATCCTGTGAAGGATGGGTAACTCCAGCCAGAATAACGACGAATTGATTTGAATTTAGGATAACCACCTAGACCTTTGAAGAAACGTTGAAATGCTAGATCAACACGTTTTAATGTTGCCTGCAATGACTGGGAATTTATTTGTTTGTATTCAGTCCAAACCTCTTTGAAATCCGGCAAGCAATTCTGTTGGTCAAAGTAAGAAACTGACTTACCAAATTTTTTGTAAGACGTAATTCTATTAGAGACTGCGGCATTGTAGAGTTCCTTGTGCAACTTCCGATGATAGTGCAATAAATTATCTACTTTCTTAGTCGGATATAGCCTAAAAGTTGCTCTACGCAATGCCACTAAATATCACCCCTGTAGCAATCAAGACTCATGGTATAGTACCATTGGTGAAATTCATTTGTCAATATGAAAACTCAGTTTAGAAAAGCGTCCCACGCTGTTTTTAGCATTCACTTACACATTGTATTTATTGCCAAGTACCGCAAAGAAGTTATTACACAGGAAATACTTGTTAAGTTGCAAGAAGTATTTAATCGTGTTTGTGAAAAACGTAAATGCTTACTTACTGAGTTCAGTGGCGAAGATAACCTTGTACACCTATTAATAGACGTACACCCTGACAACAATATTTCACAGCTAATTGGTTCACTCAAATCAGCATCAAGTCGTATTATTAGAAAAGAGTTTCAAGATTATCTAAAACAGTATTATTGGAAAGAGAAAGATCCTAGCTTTTGGACTGATGCTTACTCTGTTAATTCAGTGGGTGGCGCACCGCTAGAAATAGTCAAAGAGTATATCCGTTCTCAGGACAAACCCGAAAGATAATGTTGTCAAAAGCTCAACTGTCCTATTGCTTGTTTTACCTGCGGTAAAAATCATCAATAGAACGTTTCGCTTTTGACCCGCTTACATCCCCTCCCTGCTAAAAGCTGAGGAAGGGGAATTACGCGGTTTTTGTTAAATAACTCCCAAACCTTATCTTGCACCTCAAAATCTTTATTTTCACTAGTCAAGTTGATTTTGATTTGCGATAATTACAGGCTTAGTAGAAATGTAAGGAATAATGAAAAAAACTCCTGCTCAAAAAACTACCACTCCTGTAACCATCAGCCCAGCTTTAGTAACCCAAGAAATTACCCTGATCTTGGCTTGAGACAAAGCTGAAAAGCTTAAACACTATTGTGACCAAATAGGAAAAGTAGCAGATGACGTGGTTCAAGAACTAATTCCAGAATTACCTGCTAGGTAGCCTGGCAAAGCCAACCTTCAAAAGTTAAACACAACAGTAAAGATAGACTTAAAAGCTACCAATTACCTTGTCAAAATTAAAAAAAGTGGAAAGTCCCCAGCCAAAAATTTGACTAAAGACTTTCCGAGATGCGTTTAAAACCCTTAAGTTACTCAGTTCTGGTGACAGGTAAGCCTCGAATGAGCTCCCGAATCACATCTGTTGCTGGTCTTCCGGTCTGGTCACAATATTTTTCAAGTTTCTTGGCTTCATCTAATGCTAAGTTAACGGTGATTCGCTTGATCGCCCATTTTTTGCTCATGCTGAAAGTTTGGTTGTGTTGCACAAGTTTGATGGAAACAAAAAGGTTATGTATAAATTGAAAAGCAATTGTGAAGAAATTTTAAAGAAGTGGGCAACGAAGTTGACCCGAACGATCCGAAAATTCCCTGTCGTCGCTGTTGCTTGTTGTTTGGGTTAATCTTCATAGTTTTATAATCCTCGTCAAGTTACAAATCTTGGCTGCTCCTCAATTGTGAGGTTTGTAGCTAGTCTGGTCAAGACTGGGGTTGGCATTTTCTTTACTTTTCTGCGAATGTAGCTTGGGAAACTGCTAATAAAGTAGGCATATTGACATTATTCCCAGCTCGCTCGGTGGCGATCGCTTTGGTGCTATAAATGACACCGCTTTTAGGAAGTCGGTTCCAGTTGTTATTCATGCTACAGACATTGAGGTATCAATGACTAGCCATCAAACTCGAACAGATGTGGATATTTTCCCCAGGGATCAAAAGTTTTTCACTCCAGAATTAATTTCAAACTGCAGCTAGTTTTAATCTTTTATTGTAATTGACGAGCGATCGCCAAAAACCTTTGGCTGTTTGGTAGGAAAATTAATACCAATTCTGAAAAGGTAGTGTGTACTTAGGTGTTCACTACAGGCTACGGACATTATTGTTGAGAAACAGCATAAAAACAGCAAAACAGCGATCGCTCCCAACTTTTTTGGTAGCAAACTGAGCATAATTTAACTTCTCGAACAGTTATTTTTCCGAATTGCCTTTTTGAAAACGCTAAATAATATACACAGTTTCTATCAGTTAGTTAAAACTTCATAATTACTTGTAAACAAAATTTTGTAACACTAGTAACATTTTATCACAGAGTAAATACCTTAATATCGACACTCGTAACAAGCTACTACCGGTGTAATGTTGGCACCAGAGGGAGAAAATACCACTTTTAACACCTCAAGGTACTCCCACGGATACGGTGGAGCTTGAGAGTAAACAATTTACATTCAAAATAGGTGATAAATATGTCTGGTATAAGAAATCAGTAACTACAAAATAGAAATTGGAAAATTTTATTTGCTATTTTGTACTTAATTCAACATTATTTATTAACCAAGCAGTTAATTTGAATAGCAATAATACTGCGGTGCCAATCAGTACAGGAAAAACGAGAATGCTAGAAATCAAAAATCAAAATGTTATTTTCTCAATTTGGATTAATTGCGCTGGAGAAACCCAAACATTAGCAAAGAAAAAACAATGGACAAAGCCAAAATCTGACTGGCTCCTACCACTGCGCCAATGGATAGACTCACTGGAGATTAAAAATCGCCTCTTAGCAAAAATTTTTGCCAGACTAATTCCTGCTCGCTGTCCTTTTGAGCGAGATATAGTTTTATTTGGGCGCAAAATTGTCCGCATACCTGCTTTGTGCAAGCTCAATCCCCTTTATGACCAATTTGTAGGTTTGCGTTTTCGGGCTTTATGTTATTTAGTAGAACAGTGTGGTGAAGATATTCAGTCTTACTGTTGAATCAATTGGCAACAAGTATGGAAATTAAAATTGAACGTCAACCCAGCCAAGAGCGTTTGCATCAATTAGGCGTCTTCAAATGGGGAATTTGGGAAAAACAAGTCTCGAAATTCCCTTGGACTTATGATACCCAAGAAATTTGTTACTTTCTAGAAGGTGATGTGATTGTCACTCCCGATGGCGGACAGCCAGTGCAAATGGGTAAAGGTGATTTAGTGACTTTTCCTGCTGGCATGTCCTGCACCTGGGAAATTAAAAGCGACGTCAAGAAACATTATTATCTTGGTTAGTTAGAATAACGGCAATTGTGGTATTGAGTAAAGTAAAGACCAAAACTTTCTGTTTGAAAAACAAATTTTTCAGCAACCGAAAACCTAAAGGCTCACGGGACTGTGGATTTAACTAAGTCAGCGAAGGAGCGTTAAAAAAATTTATAATAGGCAGCGTTTGCTTGAGGGCAACTTGCAACGGAAAAGCTACAATAGCGCTATTGCAATTAGCAACGTACAAAATAAAGATAACGCTCAACCCAAATCGGCCAAATCACAATCAAAGAAATGTTACTGCATTTAAGTACTTGGCAAGAAGTAGAAGCATATCTGCAGACATCCGAGGGTATTATTGTTCCTATTGGTTCTACAGAACAACACGGTCCGACAGGATTAATTGGTACGGATGCAATTTGTGCAGAGGCGATCGCTCGTGGTGTGGGTGAAGCAACTCAAGCAATGGTTGCTCCTACAATTAATGTTGGTATGGCACTACATCACACCGCTTTTCCTGGAAGCATTAGTCTGCGTCCCAGCACCATGATTCAGGTAGTGCGAGACTACATCAGCTGTTTAGCGAAAGCAGGTTTTACAAAGTTCTACTTTATCAACGGACACGGTGGTAATATTGCTACCCTCAAGGCCGCTTTTTCTGAGACATACGCTTATTTAGAAGAACTGCAGCTTTCCTATGCTCACAAGGTGCAATGCCAACTAGCCAATTGGTTTACGTGTAATTCCGTCCTCAAACTAGCAAAAGAATTGTACGGCGAGCAAGAAGGTTCTCATGCTACGCCCAGCGAAGTAGCTGTTACTCAATATATTTATCCGCAAGCAATAAAGCAAGCGCAGCTTAGTCCTCAAGTCGGTACTGGACATCAAATTTACGGTGCCAGGGACTTTCGCCAGCGTTACCCTGATGGTAGGATGGGTTCAAATCCTGCCTTAGCAACACCCGAACACGGCAAACAGTTTTACGAACTAGCAGTAAAAGAACTGAGCAATGGTTATTTAGAATTTTTAAACGCAGAATCAGCCGAGTTGGCCAGAAGGTGAGGGTAGAACCTACTGCGTTCAATTGCGAGCAATACCATCTTGGCGTGCGGCGCGTTGGACAGCAGCAGCAACAGTTGTGGCAACCCTTTCGTCAAAAACAGAGGGAATAATATGTTCCCTGTCTAAATCTGTTGGTTTGATTAAAGAAGCGATCGCATTTGCTGCTTCTAAGTACATTGAGGTGGTAATTGTTGTAGCTCGACAATCCAATGCGCCGCGAAATACTCCGGGAAAAGCAAGAACGTTGTTGATTTGATTTGGATAATCGCTGCGTCCGGTGGCAATGACAGCAACTTCGCTGCTGACTAATTCTGGTTGAATTTCTGGAATTGGATTTGCCATTGCAAACACAATCGCATCTTTAGCCATGGAACGTACCATTTCTGGCGTTAATACCCCTGGTACGCTAACTCCGATAAATACATCTACTCCTTGTACAGCACCTGCCAAGGTACCTTGGGCCTTAACGGCAAATTCTCGCTTTTCATTGGTCAAGTCAGTGCGATTGTGAGAGACAATTCCTTTAGAATCGCACAGCCAAATTTTTTCTGCTCCAGCTTTGCGCAGCAAGCGAGCGATCGCAATCCCTGCAGCACCAGCACCATTAATTAAGATCCTGACTTGCTCAATTGATTTGTGCACCAATTTTAAAGCATTGAGAAGTGCTGCTAAAGTAACTATTGCCGTACCGTGCTGGTCGTCATGAAAAACAGGAATATCTAATTCGCGTCGCAATTTTTCTTCTATTTCAAAACAGCGAGGAGCAGCAATATCTTCTAAATTTATGCCTCCAAAAACAGGAGCAATATTTTTTACTGTACTGACAATTCCCTCTGCATCTTGAGTAGCAAGACAAATGGGAAAAGCATCAATACTGGCAAATTCTTTGAACAACATTGCTTTCCCTTCCATTACCGGTAACGCTGCTTGCGGACCAAGATTTCCCAAACCCAGTACTGCACTTCCATCGGTAACAATGGCCACAGTATTCTGTTTAATAGTTAATTTATAAACTTCTTCTGGGTCTTGAGCAATCGCACTGCAGATACGTCCTACTCCAGGTGTATACGCCATTGCTAGGTCAGATGAGGTTTTGAGGGGAATCTTACTGGCAATGCTAATTTTCCCACCACGGTGCAGGTTAAAGGTGCGATCGTAAACGTTCAGTACTTTGATTTCTGGTAAAGTCTTAACTGCTTGCACAATTGCTTCCGCATGCTCGGTACTAGCAGCATCTACTGTAATTTCTCGAATGGAAACATGTCTTGTTTGTTCGATTAAATCGATTTGACCAAAATTACCACCACTGTTAGAGATTGCTTGAGTAACATGGGCTAGCATCCCCACACGATTGGGAATTTCCAGGCGGATTGTCAAACTAAAACTAGAATTGGGGGTCAGATCTGTCATTGTAGCCTTGGCTTGGGGATTTGAAATGTCAACAAGGGTGCTTTTTTCTCAAGTTGGAGGATTTTGTAGTACAAAAAAGTAACAATTTTGTCATTTTCGTCTCCTTCTGCAACTAATTTTCCGTTTTCCCTTGCCAAGGATGTACTTTTTGATACCAAATTTAATTCCAGATGGGGCTTCTGGTGTCGACCACAAATCTGTGCCACAATTAGAATCAATAACTATTTTAGGGATAAATCCCGCTATCCAATTCGGCTTAATGCTGGGAACAAAGCTCCGAGGAGACTATCACATTGTTAAAGTACTAGGCAATGGGGGATTTGCTCAGACACACATAGTTGTGGCAAAGAAAACTCAAGCATGAACTACTTTCCATACGACTCCTAACAAAAGCTGGGGTAGGTTGATTGCAAACATAAAGCGATGAGCGCTCGCTGGGGGAAGAAAGCGTATTTTGTGTTTGCGTCTAGACAAACCTTTCTAAAGAAAGACGATAATTGCTGTTTTATCTTTATTACTATCAATCCATCTGAAGGTTTAAATAAAGACAAGGGAAAAGTATCGTGAAGCTAAATCTAGTGTTGTTTTGGATAACAGTATCTTTCGTGATGGTAGGAGCGATCGCCTTACTGCTCCAACCTAGTATTGATTTTCATTGATGCAGTAGATGCTTCTGCAAGGGTTTGCGACTGGGAGCGATCGCAACCGAGTTGTGCTGTTTCTACCAACGGGTAAGTGCTATCTATGCTTGCAGAAAGATGAGAACTAATGTGGAAGTTCTTAAATTATGATTTCAACACTAGCTTTTAATTAAATTGTCGGAGGGGACACATGAGTGAGAACAAAGAATTGACAGAAGAAGCTACAACTACAGACGCAGCACCATCGCCACAACAAACAACATCGCAAACCACAAGCCAAAATCAGCAGAATTTACCAGAAGAAATCAAAAGGGAAAATCTCCCTTCGGAAGCTCAACAAGTTTACGCTGCAGCCTTAAAAGCTGCTAAAAGCGATGGTATAAGCGAAGAAGGCGCTCGTCAGATCGCTTGGAATAGCCTTCGCGAGATGTTTGAAAAAGGTTCAGACGGAAAATGGTACGCCAAGGGTGAAGTTACCGCCCAACATTACAAAGCTGTTACCTCTGGCGGCAACTAATGGTCTTCATAATACAAAATGCCATAAATTTCAGGCGGTTTGTCATTTGTACAAACTGCCTTTCGATTATAATCGCAATACTTTTGGAAGAAGACAAAATCTGCATCGCTAACCCGCAATGGAGAAAATGCAACAGATGCAGTTGAGAGGTTGTTATCAGCGGGTTGTTCTCAAAAGAAAGACACCAAGATAATTTAGTTGCTGGTAACCCAGGCAAAGAAATCATTAAACTGGTAGAAGTTGCCCTACTGGGATTGAAAACCCACTAGACACATGAGCGAACAAACAGCGAGAATTTGTATACTGGGTGGAGGCTTTGGTGGTCTCTATACTGCGCTGCGGCTAAGTCAGTTTCCATGGCAGCCGTTGCCAAAACCGGAAATAATTTTGGTAGACCAAAGCGATCGCTTTCTTTTTTCTCCCCTGCTCTACGAACTGCTAACTGGAGAACTACAATCTTGGGAAATTGCGCCTCCTTTTGAAGAACTTCTACAAGATACGGGCGTGCGTTTTTATCAAGCTTCTGTAGCAGGAATTGATATAGAGCAAAAACGAGTACACCTGCAGGAAGGACCGGAACTCGGTTATGACCGCTTGGTCTTGGCTCTGGGTGGGGAAACACCTTTAGATATGATACCGGGTGCTCCATCACATGCCTATACATTCCGTACTATTACAGACGCGTATCGCCTGGAAGAACGCCTGCGAATCCTGGAAGAATCACAAGCAGATAAAATTAGAGTGGCAATTGTTGGCGCTGGTTATAGCGGTGTCGAGCTAGCTTGTAAATTAGCAGACAGGTTGGGACCAAAAGGACGCTTTCGATTAATTGAACTCGCAGACCAAATTTTGCGAACTTCACCAGAATTTAACCGCCAAGCTGCAGACAAAGCTTTAAAGGAGCGGGGTGTATTTATCGACTTAGAAACGAAGGTAGTATCAGTTGGACAAGATACCATTTCTTTAGAATACAAAGGTCAAGTAGACGTTATTCCCGTAGATTTGGTAATTTGGACAACAGGAACACAAGTTGCACCTGTGGTGCGAAATCTTGCTCTCAAGCAAAACCAACGCGGTCAAGTGACTACCAAACCTACCCTACAAGTCCTCGACCATCCAGAAATTTTTGCCTTGGGAGATTTAGCAGACTGTCGCGATGCGCAAGGACAGCAAGTTCCAGCAACTGCTCAAGCAGCTTTACAACAAGCCGACTACGCTGCTTGGAATATATGGGCTACTCTCACCCGTCGTCCTTTACTTCCTTTTCGCTACCAACATCTGGGCGAGATGATGACGCTAGGGGTAGACAATGCTACCTTTAGCGGTTTGGGTATCCAGATAGAAGGATCTTTAGCTTATGTTTTCCGTCGCTTAGCCTATCTGTACCGGTTGCCAACTTTAGATCATAAACTTAAAGTTGGTTTTCACTGGCTAGTTCGTCCTATTATAGAGACATTATCAAAATAAAATCTAGTTTTGGCCAATTTCCCTTTTGAAATCCTTAAAGGTTGATGAAGCGACCAAAAGTAATTTTTTTAGATGCTGTGGGGACGCTCTTTGGCGTTAGGGGTAGCGTGGGCGAAATTTACAGTCAACTAGCACGAGACTTTGGTGTAGAAGTTTCTGCACAAAGCCTTAATAAAGCTTTTTTATCTTGCTTTGAAGCTGCTTTGCCACCTGTATTTCCAAATATACAGCCGCAAGATCTTCTCCAGTACGAGTTTGACTGGTGGTCTAACATTGTCTCTCGCACCTTTGAGCAAGCAGGCGTTCTGGAGCAATTTTCTGATTTCCCGGCCTTTTTTAGCGAAATTTACATTCACTTTGGCACGGCTCAACCCTGGCTAATTTACGATGATGTTTTGCCGGCTTTAACGAACTGGCGGAAAATGGGAATTGAACTGGGGATAGTGTCAAATTTTGACTCTCGCATTTACTCGGTGTTAGAGGCTTTAGAATTGAAAGATTTTTTCAGTTCTGTAACCATTTCTACTCAAGTAGGTGCGGCTAAACCGGACCCTCAGATTTTTGCCATTGCCTTAGAAAAACATGACTGTCCCCCTACTGCCGCATGGCATATTGGAGACAGTTTTACAGAAGATTATCACGGAGCAAGGGCGGCAGGATTGAGGGGTATTTTGATTAACCGTGAAAATTAGTGGAGTAGGACTTTCTTGAGGGAAAGACCAAAGTGAAGCCCGTCCGCGCAGCGTTTATACAAACTATTATCTGCTTGCTATTAACCCTGAAGCCAATTGTTTTGCCTCGTCTTCAAGTAGCTGAATAAGGTCTTTATCTCCTTTTTCTTTAGCTACTTGCAGGCGACGTTCTAGATTGTAGCGGATATGTACTAGGTGGGTTTGGGCTAACTCGTCACCTAATTTTTGATATGTGGTAACAGTTGCTTGTTTGCCAGCATTACCGCATTTTTGGTGCTGGTTACCTACTTCCACCTTTAGCGGACAACCAGTATGATAAAGAACTCCACGGTACTTTAACTCGGCCGCTGGTTGAGGAACGGGAATATGTCTGGGATAACGACATTGCCAATTCGCACCCCGGTACATACCGCTAGTTTCTCCTGGAATTGTTTCCATGGCTAAAGGATTGTGTTCATAGTCAACGCCACGATAGGTGAGTTTCATTGCTTCGCCTCGCTTTTAATTTTTTTGTTGCTTCAATGGAATTAAATGAGGCGCGTTCCTTCAGGATTTCTCCCTACTTCCGTCTCTCCAGACAGCTTTTGTTCGCTAGTAGTACCTGGAAGTACTATTCGAACTTTCCGCCTTGGAAAGATGAACGATTTTATTTCTGTATCCATTGTAACTGTTTTTTGGTAATGTCAATAAATTATAACTAAATTTTCAAAAAAAGTACCTCTGCTCTCAGTCAGACTTGTTCTGACATGCTTTAGGTTTTCTTGTGGTTCTCAATCTTCGCTATTTAGCTAACTTGTAAAACCAGCACTTGCTCCCCTACAGAAATAAAAGTTTGACCTGGTTGTAGCACGGCAAAAGCGTTTGTTTGAACCAAATTAATTAAATTGCCAGAATTTTGAATACCGCCTGCGGGCTGAAATTTGTATTCTCCGTCTTCTAAATATAGTTTTCCCCAAATATAAGTTTCGCGTTTGCCATCTGCTTGCAACTGACTTTGAGTCAGAGCTTTAGCAAACTTTGGTTTCCAACCATTGCTGAGTCCAGAAAGCTTGGCGATCGCAGGTTGTACGAACCGCCAAAAAGTTACCAGCACTGCAGCTGGATTGCCTGGCAAGCCAAAATACAACTTTGAACAGGACGTTTGAGTTTGTGGGAATGTTGCTACGGTGAAGGGTTTACCGGGTTTGATGGCAACGGTGCGAACGTGAATTTTTCCTCCTAAAGACTGAATCGCTTGCTCAACGCAGTCGTAGTCTCCCACAGACACGCCACCGGAAGAGACAATAATATCAGCTTGAGATAAGGCCTTAGCGATCGCTGTTGTCAAGACTGTTACTCGATCGGGAATAATTCCTAGCATCAACGCTTCTGCTCCGCTTTGTCTGACCAAAGCTGTGAGAGCATATTGATTGGAATCTACTATCTGTCCGGGTTGCAAAGGGCTGTTGGCAGTTACCAATTCATCACCTATGGATAAAATTGCTACCCGCGGACGGCGATACACCCTGACTCGAGAACACTGGGCAGCAGCTAAAACAGCAATCTCGGGAGCGTTGAGCATTATTCCGGCAGGTAGCAATTCCGCTCCTGCTCGGTAGTAAGAACCACGATGTCTCACAAATTCTTGCTGTTTTGGTGCAACCAGGATCAACACTCGATTGTCCTTTCGTCGCGTTTGTTCTTGCATTACCACGGTATCTGCACCTTTTGGCATTACCGCACCAGTAAAAATTCGTGCCGCTTGTCCTGATTGAATAGTAAATTGAGGTTGATACCCAGCAGGAATTTCCTCTACAATTTCTAGAGTTGCCGGTTGTTGGGGATTGGCATGCTGTACATCTGTATAGCGAACCGCATAACCATCCATAGCTGAATTGTCCCAATGGGGAAAGTCCAGCTGACTGGTAACGGGACAAGCAAGAATGCGGCTATTGGCTGCTAGAAAATCTACAACTTCTGTATCTTCTTCGGTATTAAACGGTTGTACCAAATCAAAGATTGTTGTTTGTGTATCTTGAACCGACAGCATCATCAGCTTTTTTTCCTAGACTTTAACGAGTTTGCTAGTTCAAGGTTCAACTTCTGGCCAAAGTCGCTCTAACTGATATCTCCAAGCTGCTAAAGTTTCCGAGCGTGCTTGCGGGTCTAGATTTTCGTCTCCCATTAATCCTTCTGCGTAAAAACGTTCTAGGTTTTGCATGGTAAATTCCAGGGATTGGCCTTGAAGTTTTGCAACTTGAATGATTTTGCGTACCCGACTTTCAACGAGTCGATTAAAGACATCTTCTAAACCAGCTTTATGGAGGGAAACAAGTCGAGCGATCGCATCTCGCAAATCTTCTACTGCCAAGCTGTTACAATTATGGTGAAATACTCCCCAGATGACACCTTCATGTAAAGCGTAGCGTACTTGTAAAGTTTCATCAAAATTAGCTTCTAAAAATTGTTCTAGAAAAGGTCGGGCTTGTTGTGCCGGTACTATGGGTAATAAAGCCCGCAGCCAGCTTTGATCGTCTGAAAGCAGTATTAACAGGCGAAAATCAGGAGTTTCTATTTGCCACGAACCGGGTGCGATCGCATTTACAGCTTCTGCGCCAAATAATTCTGTTAGCGTCCCTGCTATTTCTAGAGGTGTCATAAGTAAATTCAAACTTAAGTATGAGCTAGTGAAGTTTTGGGGTAGTCGCTACGAGCCATAAATGAATCTCGAAGCAATTTTATATCCAGCTGTTGCTATTTATCTCCTTTCCTAGACTACCGCAGTTAGTTGAGGTTTGTTGACAATACCCGCTCGGGTTTTCATCCTGATTTTTCTTTCTATTTTTTATAAATCAAAAATACCGAACCAATTGGTCCAGAATTTTCTACATAAATTTTCTTGTTGTAATATAATCCCGGAGATTGGCCGCCATCAAACAGTAGACCTTCTTGAATTTTACCCAAGCAATTATAGCGAGCAATTCCTTCTAAAACATCATCAAACATATTTGGTAAAAGCTCTCGATTTTGTTGGGAAAATTCGATGGGGGAGCGAGCTTTGGCATCGTTAACTAACAAAATTACATAACCTTTATTAGTAATAGCGGCTAGGGAACGATTAGTTGCACCTTGACAAGCAAACTCTCCTAATAGAGCACAAATATCCTGGAATTTTCCCTGGCGATAAAATCTGCCATTGCCACCGACAATATTATAATTAAGAATATTATTATTTCTTCTTCCTGTCTGAATAGTCGCTTGTCTTTGCTGGGGGTTTCCTCCGGATATACCAAAGGAAGAACGTTTATTCTTAAAGGGTCCCGAATATTCATATCCCCGCGAAATATTCAATCCTTGAGGTTTGTTATCTGGGTCTATATAATCAGCATTGATAGCTGCAATTGGCAGCTGTCCGTTGAGTTTGGCATTTTCTTCACTAATTAATTCATGAAACATCTTAGGAACGTATTCTCGGCGCAGTTTTCCCCGCGCATCTTTAGCATATAGGGGATGAGCCAAGCCAACATTAACTTTAAAATCTAATTTTTCCGACTTAGGATTAAAAATTATGACATGATTAATTCCCTTGGGATCTTTTTTACCTTGGTTATTAGTTTTAAAGAAACTAATACTAAAATCTTTATCTTCTCCAGGACATTTTTGAGATGCTTTGGTTGCTGCGTCTAATTCATTATTTTGACATGCCGATAACAAACCAATAGTAACAGTTAACAAAGATATGCACAAAAGTTGCTGAGCGCGCATGTTTTGGCTTTCTAGTTGGACTTTTTCATCATAAAGAGTTAAAGTAAAGTTTGGTAAAGGAATTTCTGCCTGCAAGCAAGAACTTTTATGAATAAAACTGTAATCTGGGTACACGGAGACTGTTTGAGTCCGGATGGCAACCCTGCATTACAAGAATATCCCAATACGCCGGCTATTTGGGTTTGGGACGATGCTTTGATCGAAGAATGGCAATTGAGTTTGAAGCGCATTGCGTTTATCTACGAATGCTTGCTAGAGTTACCCGTTACGATTCGACGGGGAAATGTAGCATCAGAAATTTTAGCTTTTGCTCAAGAGTACCACGCGAACAAGGTAGTGACCTCAGATAGTCCCAGTCCTCGCTTTCAGGACATATGTAGCGAAATCAAAGGTTTTGTAGAATTGAAAGTTCTGCAAACAGAGCCATTTTTTGATGACGGCGATCGCATAGAAGACCTCAGGAGCTTTTCTCGTTACTGGAAAGTGGCTCAAAAATACGTATTGTAATGCTTGTTAGCGAGATTTTTGTTTGTTTTGGGACTTAAATTTTGAGAAAATAGCAACAGCAATAGCAAAACTACAAGCAGTAAGTTGTTTTGCAAAGGCGATCGCAGCGTTGGTTGGCAAAAGGGGTAACGCCAATCGGACTATTCTATCATTTTCTGCTGTTGGCGCTTTAGCCGACATAAAGGAAACACCCGAGGGCGATCGCATTTACCCTTAGATACTGGGCTAATGACAACCATCGTTATAAATTATTAATATCTGTAGCACCTGACTTATTCAGGCTTGGTTTAACAAAGCGAAGGGTTTGGAGATGTTTACTACTTCAGAGACTCCTATTGTTGCGACTATCGTGCTGGTCGCTTTTGGCATTTTGAGTTGGGGCTTTTATCGTGCCAGACCTTATGGTAAGTTGGGAATCTTAGCCTGGTTACAGTCAGTTGTGTTAATGGTTCCCTGGCTGCTATTTTTTGGCTTGTTTGCGACTGGGATATATATCAATATTGTTGGTATACTCTTTTTGTTAGTGATTTCTGCGGGAGTATATATCTATTTAGGAAGACAGCTGCGCCAGTTAGGACAAGATGAACTTCTCAGACAACGAGCAAATCAAAGATTGACTGCGGAAGCTTCTTTGCAAGCAGATTCTACCGAGCAACCGTCCCAACCAGCAGAAACGATTTCATTACAGCCGGAAATTGTACCCATTCCGGAGCAGGACTTAAACGCTATTAAAGGCATTTTTGGTATTGACACTTTTTTTGCCACAGAAACTATTCCTTACCAAGAAGGAGTAATATTCAAAGGCAATCTCCGTCAAGAGGCAGAAACTGCCTACAAGCGTTTGACGGAAAATTTACAGGAGCGTTTGGGTGATAAATACCGCCTGTTTTTAGTTGAAAATACGGATGGAAAGCCCGTAGTCATTATTTTACCGAGCCGCAACGATCCGCGTCCGATGACGATAGCTCAAAAAGTATTTGCAGTTATTCTGTTGATAGCAACTGTGGCAACAAGTTTAGAAGCGGCCGGAATACTGCTAAATTTTGATTTTTTTGCCAATCCAGGACGGTTTCGGGAAGCTTTACCCATAGCCAGCGGTATTTTAGCAATTTTAGCAGCCCACGAAATTGGTCATTGGTTATTGGCTCGCCGTCACCAAGTGCGCTTGAGCTGGCCTTACTTTCTTCCTGCAGTACAAATTGGTTCTTTTGGTGCTATTACTCGCTTTGAGTCTTTGCTACCCAACCGCAAAGTATTATTTGATATAGCTTTGGCAGGACCCGCAGCTGGGGGAATTGTTTCTTTATTAATGTTAGTAACTGGGTTACTTCTTTCCCACCCGGGTAGCATGTTTCAATTGCCAAACGAGTTTTTCCAAGGTTCGATTTTAGTGGGAAGTTTGGCGCGGGTGGTCTTGGGTTCGGCATTACAATCAAAGGTGGTGGATGTGCATCCCTTGGCGATTGTAGGTTGGATTGGTTTGGTGATTACAGCGATAAATTTAATGCCTGCGGGACAACTGGATGGCGGTCGCATCGTGCAAGCAATTTACGGGCGCAAAATAGCCGGAAGAACTACGATCGCAACATTAATCGTGTTGGGATTAGTAGCACTTGGCAATCCTTTGGCGATGTATTGGTTGATTGTGATTTTGTTTTTACAGCGGGGTTTAGAACGCCCGAGCTTAAATGAAATCAGCGAACCGGACGACGCCCGTGCTGGATTGGGTCTTTTAGCTTTATTTTTGATGGTTGCTACTTTGTTACCCCTTACTCCTGGTTTAGCTGGACGGTTGGGAATTGGAGGTTAAGGAAAGCGGCAGTTATTTGATGATTTCTCCGACAAGCAAATTAGGATAAGCTGCAGGTGTGGGAAAGAGTTTCTGGAATTCCAACTGGCGTTTTTGTGGACTTTCTTTGCTTAAGTTCCACAAAGTTTCATAGAAAAAGAAAGATACTCCAGCAAATTTACGATCGCGTACTGTTTGTACTTGCTGCTTAACTTGAGCTATCGGTACATGTTTATTTTTCAGACCTGTTAAAATACCGATACTAACGGGAATGTGCTGCTGTGCGGCGAGCACTTCCGGATACTCTAATTCTTTTGTAAAAACCTTAAGGTCATCTCTGTATACTTGTAGAACTAACTCTTCCACAATTCCCATTCTTTCCCATCTTTCCCAGTCTGCCAAGAAAAAAGAATAAGAAAGGCGCTGGGGATTGGGTGCAATCGAAACAATGCAATTTTTTTTCGTGGCTTTGATGGCTGTAAAGACCTGCTTCATAAACTCGGTGATTTTGTTAGCTCGCCACCTTACCCACTCTGGATCTTGAGGATTTTTGGGAGGACTTTGACCGCGATGTTCTTTTTTGTAGAGCGCTACGGTGTAGGCGTCGTATCCCAATTGAGAGGGTAAACCGAAATGGTCATCAAATTGAATGCCATCGATGTCGTAGTTTCTGACAATTTCGACAATTAGGTTTTGGATGAATTTTTGCACCTGCGGGTGAAAAGGATTGAGCCAAACTCGTTTGTGAACGCCTTCGTTTACAATTCGAGTTCCGTCGCTGCGATTTGTCAACCATTGTGGATAGCGCTGAGCCAATAGAGAATCCGCAGGCGCCATAAAGCCAAATTCAAACCAGGGAATAACTGTTAACCCTTGCTGGTGTCCGACTCGGACGATTTCTTTGAGAATGTCTCTTCCTTGCAATCCTGGTTCGGGAGCTAGCGATCGCCCGATTGTTTTTTGCGCTACTTTGCTGGGATATAATGTCCAGCCCCAATTCCAGACTGTTGGATAAACGACGTTAAAGTTCATCTGCTTGAGGTCTCGCAGGGCATTCTGAAGGCGATCGCGGGCAAACAGCACATTACTATCTATATTAGTCAACCACACGCCCCGCAATTCCGACACTGGCAAGTGGGAAGGAAGATTTTGAGCCTGTAAAGGAAAAGACAGCAGCACCACCGTTAAAGTGACAACCACAACCTTTGTGAAAAATGCTGCGTGACGGTTTTTGCTTTGTTTTTGCCAAAGACTGGTAGGTAGAAATATATTAATATCTTTTGCTTTCTTGCTTTTCCACCCGCGATTTAGCATTTGCAATTTTTCCTGCTTCCACAAGTATGACTAGTATACTCAGAAAAAATCGCACTCTTGACGTGCAGTGTTACCACTTATGTAGAAAGCTAGCGGGTTGTTTTATATTTACAGCTTGACCGAGAAAATTTATATTTCCCAAGATTTCTTTCAGTAATAAAAATTGAGGAGTTAGCAAGCTAGCCGTGCGCTTTCAGAAATGTATTCGGTTTTCCCCCAATACTTTTACCCCTCATCCGACAATTATTTAGCCAAAATTTAAGTAGGCTTTTATGTTAGAAAGGTCAACTATGTTTCCTTTTAGTTTTTGGTATAAATATTCTTGCTATGACGACGAGCCTGTTTCTCGTAAAGCTCGTCTGGAACGCAAGCTGAGATTTTTAAGAGCAATGCGAGATGATCTAGAGACAAAACTGGCTGGTTTGAATGCTGCTATTAGTAATGTTGAGCAGCAATTAAGTCGGGAAGATGTCACTCAGGTGTAAAAAACCTGTTTTTTTAAGCCTTTTGTGGATCAGAAAATATGCTCCGGGTGAAGAAGAAAAAGCCAAAAATATCTCTCCACCCGTTTTTTTGAGGTGTTGTAAAGCTAATAAAGTTTCAGGATCGCCGTGCATTTAAGCAACACCATTGTTGGCGTTTCCACAAAGTAGCCACTATCCAACCGTGCTGTTCTAAGGTATCGGCAACTGCCTTTGACTGTTCGACTAGAATACCGCTAAAGATAGCCCAAGTAGTGGATTTGGCGATCGCTTGCATCTGCGGTATCAATTCTATAATTACATCGGCTAAAATATTGCAGACGATACCATCCACCGGCTGGGTTAGCAGTTTGGTTAAGGCATCTATACTTCCTTGGGCAACTATCAAACTTTCAGGAGCAATACCGTTGAGAGCGCGATTTTCTTGTGTTGATTGCACCGCCAACGGATCTTTATCTACGGCGTAAACTTTTTTGGCTCCTAAAAGCAATGCTCCTATAGAAAGAATTCCCGAACCGCAGCCAATATCTGCAATTACAGGACCTTCTTTTTGTTCGTTTGGAGACAAAGAATTATTCAGGCGCATTTCTAAAGATTCCAAACACAACTGGGTGGTGGGATGGGCGCCAGTACCAAAGGCCATTCCGGGATCGAGGCGAAGCAGCAAGCGCTCGGTGTGTTCCAAAAGTGGCTCCCACGCAGGGTAAATCAACAAGCGATCGCCTATTTTCTGGGGTTTCCAGTATTGCTTCCAACTACTTGCCCAGTCTTGTTCGTCAATTAATTGCCAATGCACGCTAGGTGGAGCAAATCCCATGCAAAGAGCATCTTGACGCAACCACAATGACAGTGCGGCCAAATCCAAAAGCCGCGTTTGAACTATTGGCAAGTAAGCCTTCACCAAACTATAATCTCCTTTTTTTTCGCTTGCTGTGCCGCGACAACCCAACATCTCCAGACGCCAATAAATACAATCTTCTAAGCCCGGTTGACAAAAAATTTGTAATTCCCACCACGTATTAGCCATACAAAAGCAATTAGCTATTAGCTATCAGCTAGCTGTTAACCATTAGCTAATTACTAATTGCTAACAGCTAATGGCTATAAAGTTACCGTATAAGCATCCCGAATACCAGGGACTTTGGTGATCTCAGCCAAAATTCCATCCGGTAAGGGATCGTCAAGGCTGAGAACCATTACTGCATCACCGCGGACGATTTTACGGCCCACTTGCATGCTGGCAATGTTGACATTAAAGCTACCCAGCAAGGAACCCAATTTACCAATAATTCCTGGCATGTCGCGGTGGAGAGTGAACAGCATGTGCTGACTGGGAGGAACGTTGACGGGGAAACCATCAATGTTTGTTAAGCGGATTTCTCCATCCCCCAACAAAGCACCTGTGACTGAATGAGTACCCAAAGATCCTGTCGCTTCTAAACGTAGGGAACCTGCATAGTCTTTGATATTAGCATCGCGTGTTTCAATGACGCGAATTCCCCTCTCTTTGGCTTCAAGGGTGGCGTTAACGTAGTTTACCCGTTCTCGCAGTGCTTGGTAAAGAAGTCCTTTCAGAGATGCTACTACTAAAGGCTGACTTTTGTTGGTTGCTAGTTCGCCTTGCAATCTGACATTGAGCAACTCTACTCTTCCACCAGCCAACTGGCCCACTAATTTACCTAAAGTTTCCGCCAGCTGCATGTAGGGTTTGAGTTCTTCTAGGACATCGGGACCTAGTCCGGGAATATTAACTGCTGAACGTGCCGGTAATCCCAACAACACATCGCGAATTTGTTCGGCAACATCAATTGCCACATTCACCTGTGCTTCTGTTGTCGATGCACCCAAATGGGGAGTGAGAATAATTTCTTTGCCTAAAGATTTTAAGGGAGAATCTCCCAACGGTTCTGATTCAAACACGTCCAGGGCAGCACCGGCAATTCTACCTTCTCGCACAGCTGCAGCTAAAGCTTCTTCATCAATGATGCCACCGCGAGCGCAGTTAACGATCCGGACATTGGGTTTCATTTTCGCCAGCATTTTGGCGTCGATGAGGTGGGTCGTTTCTGGAGTTTTGGGGACGTGCAGCGTGATATAGTCTGCTTGTCGTACCAATAAATCCAATTCTACTAACTGACAGCCAATTTGTTCTGCTCGTTCGGTAGAAATAAAGGGATCGTACGCCAGCAGTTTCATCCCCAAAGCTTTACCAACAGCTGCAACATGGGAGCCAATTTTACCCAAGCCGATGATGCCAAGAGTTTTTTTGTATACTTCTGCTCCGATAAAACTTTTGCGGTCCCATTCACCGCGTTTTACAGATGCATTCGCTTCAGGAATGTAGCGAGACAAAGACAACATCATAGCTATTGCATGTTCGGCAGCAGCGATCGTGTTGCCTTCCGGAGAGTTAACGACTACAATTCCTCTACGGGTTGCAGCAGCAACATCCACATTATCCACACCTACACCGGCACGTCCAATGATTTTTAGCTGCGTACCTGCTTCAATAATTTCTTTGGTGACGCGAGTACCAGAACGAATCATTAGTGCGTCGTACTCACCAATAATTTGAACTAGTTCCTCTGGTTTGAGACCTATTTTTACATCAACAGTGGCAACTTGGGATAAAATATCAATCCCAGCTTGATCGATTGGATCGGAGACGAGAACCTTAGACATGATAGTTGAGTTTTAAGCTAGAGGTAATGCGGTTGGTGGAATTTTAAGTTTAATGTTTATCTGTACCAATTCAACAAGCAATATCCATTTGCCTATCAAACACTAGACCAGCTATACCTCTTGTGATTTGATCGCAGAGAACCTCAGCTTGCAGCACAAACCTTCTATATCTGAAGGCGTAGGCTCAAATTTGGTACCGCTTTTTCGGTAAATATAAACCATTAGTGGCACCAACACCTATTATTTAATTATTAAAAATTTCTGGAAGTAGCGCTAACTAAGCACCACAGATACTTTTTAAGTAATTGTACTCACTTACCTGCAACTTGCAAGCAAGGGATAAGTAAAATCTCGATGAAGATTGGGAAGGGCTAAAGTAAAGCCATAACTACGAACTTTTTGTAATCAGCGATTTTTCGGTCTCTTCTCCAACTGAAGATTTCACTGCAAACTTTTACTGTTTGTGAAGATAGTATTATTTTTTCACATATTTTTTCTCAGTCCATTAGAGGATGAGAGATAGATTTTATTTGATGTGTGTTAATGCATTCAATACGCCGTTTTGCGGATAAAAAATTATTTTATTACTTATTTTTTAAGTAATCTATTGCTGCTTATAATTTAGAGGAATATTTATCTGCGAACCTTTCAAAACAAAGTCCTTCGGGAGAAAAGGGATCTAGTTTCGCTAGCCAATATTCGGCATTTTTCTCAATATTTGTAGTTGCTCACTATGACAATTTTCTAAAGAAAAACCCTGTTTTTCTTCTAACTCTTGAAGTCGTTTTAATTCTTTTCTTAGTTCTTGTTTTTGAAAATCAGCTTTGATTTCTGCCAGTAAATCATCTATATCATCTATAAATGAGTCTGATTTAAATTTTGGTTGAACAGCTGGTCTAGTTGGTGTTGGCTTTGACTGATCGGATTGGTTTTCTGATTGTAATTCGGCTTTTAATTCAGCCAATAATTTATCAATAGGGTCCATAATTCAATTTTTCAGTAGTAATAATTGTATGGCAAAAATTTTAATCTTTAATGGCATTGAGCAGTACTTCGGACAGTGTCATGTCTTCCATATCTTCTATAGTTACCGTGTCACAAATATCGAATTGAGCGCCAGCACTTTGCAGTTCATCGTCAAGCACTTGCAAAAAACGAGTAGCTTGTGGATCTTTACCAACTTGAATAAAGGAAATAGCTAATTCTTCATCGCGTTCTATACGTCGAGAAGCTTCAATTATGACCTTCATGACTGCCTTGCGGTCATCTGGTTCGCCATCGGTGACAACTAAAATTGTTTCACCATTAACTTTAGTTTGACCATTTTTTTTCCGTTCAAAGTAATTATCAGTAGCGTGTTTCAATACTCCTGCTAAATCTGTACTACCAGAGGGTTCATTTTCTTGGAAAATTTGTGAAACTTTGCTGGATGTTACATTTTCGTAGCGTTTGAATTTGCCAGAAAATACGTAAACAGTGATGCCATCGGGATCTAATTGTTCACATTTACTTGCCAGTGCAAAGGTAGATTCTCGAGCTGCTACCCATCTAGTTTTACCACCTTTTTGATCTGGCGTTGCCATGCTGCCACTTTTATCAATGATTAGGGTATAGTCACGATTTTGCAACATTTTTTTGCTCTCTAAAGGCGGTCCTAAAGTGATAAATTTTTAGCTTCTCTATTGTGTTAATTAATCAGTAATAGCATTCATTAAAACTTCTGAGAAGCTCATATCCTCCATATTTTCAATAGTTATGGTGTCGCAAATATCAAATTTGGCACCAACGTTTTGCATTTGGTCATCCAAAGCTTTGAGAAATTTAGTTGCTTGCAAATCTTTACCAACTTGAATAAAAGAAATAGCTAATTCTTCATCGCGTTCCATTTGGTGAGTGGCGTTGATGATAACTTCAAATACTGCTCTGCGGTCGTCAGGTTCGCCGTCAGTAACAACTAAAATTGTTTCTCCGTTGGGTTTAGTTGTACCAGCTGCTTTGCGTTGAAAGTAATTATTAATAGCATCTTGAAGTACGCTTGCTAAATTGGTTGTACCCGCGGGATCGTTTTCACGGAATATTTGTTCTACTTTCCCTGCGGTCACGTTATCCTAGCGTTTGAATCTTCCGGAAAATACGTAGACAGCAATAGCATCGGGATCGAACTGTTTGCATTTTCTTGCTAACCGGCCAGAGTAGATTCTTGGACGATTTCCCATCGACTTCTACCGCTTGTTTGGTCGGGGGTGGACATGCTCCCACTTTTATCAAGAATTAACGTGTAGTCGCGATCGCTCATTATGAATTTCCTTTTTTTGCGAGCTTGTGGTTTTAGTCTAGTCTAAGCGACTTTCGAGCGCGTGGTGTTTTAAGCTTTGTATCAATTTTGCTACTTAAATTTTTCCCTGAGTTTTGATTTTCAGTTCTTAATTTTCTTCTGCTGCTGGTAGTGGAAATCTTTCGCCAGCTAAGTAAGCTTGAAAATTTTTTTGGAAATAAAGCCATGAAGTCATATCTTCTACATCATCTGAAAAGGATTTTGGAGCAGTTTTATACAAAGGTACACGGGTATTAATTTCATCTTTCAGCAGGGGCGGTAAATCCTCAAAACTACTGACTTTGCTTCCCCAAGCACTGTAGATCAGATAACCAGGGCGATCGCCCATGTTCATCCAAGGAAGCCATTGACCGATGCGATCCCAGCTCAGTTTTAATTGAGAAACTGAGGATAGTTGCGTGTTGAACAAATCTGCTGTGGGAACAGTGATTTTAAACAACTCTGCAGCTTGGTAGGTAGGTTGAGGACTGTATTTAGCTAATTTAGAATCTTGGGTTAGGGGATTGCTATAAGTGGGAAATATGTCAAATGTAAAAGTTGTGCTATCACCGTCTACGATAGCGGGAAACTTACCTTGAAAATGACCTTGGACGGGACTGTTAGCTACATGCATAACCGGAACTGTTTCTCCTGTCCAGGGATTTTCCCACTTGTGCAAAATTTCTTCTGTTTCGGGATTGAGATAATAAGTCAGTTCTCGAGAGGTAAAATTCCAGCTTTCCTCAGGAGCGGGAATACACCTGCTAACATTCATGCCAACAATTTTAAATAGTAGTTTTTGCTTTTCGTTGGGAATAAAAGCGTATATTTTGCCTATCCACATCAAAAAGCTGGATTCTTGGGGATCGAGGGAAGAACGAGTTTTGACCCAGTAGCAAGCGTCCAGTTCTTGGATTTGGGCAACCATGGCGTATTTCCTTACAGTAACTTAAATTAACGATACCTGCAAAGATAGGTTTTCGATCTAGTTGTTGATCCGCTAAATTTGAACTACTGGTAGGGGGGAAACCAATTGCATCTAGCTTAGTGATTCCGCTTTTTTTAACAATTGGTACAGCGACCGCAAAGCGCGATCGCTACCAACCGTACTTGCTTTTGTGTACCCGCAAATTAATATTTTTTACTATTAATTCAGTGTTCTTTTGGTTGGAAGTCAGTCTAGTAAATTAGCATACCAAGTATTTTTGCTGCTTGCCTTGCCAAGTCCCAGATATCTTGGGTTGTGATTCCGCTAGTACCGAGCCAGTTGCCACTAGTGCCAGTATAGTCTTGTATAGGCTTCAACAAATTTCCATCTGTTGGGGGAGCTGGTTTGTAATCTTGGAAACGATCTCGGTCTACTTGGCGTGCTAGTGTTCGCTCTTCCAACTCTGGAGTTAATATTTTCTCTAAAGCCAAAAGATGACTAGCTTGACCGACGATGATTTCCCGCTGCGGTTTTTCTACCAACCCAGCTATTGCCTTAGCTACGTCTTTTGGTGGATATATGGGGCTGAGTGGTTTGATTTTCCTACCGGTATAGTTGCCTGCGTGCTGAAATATTGATGTCTTAATTGATGCTATTAAACGGTGCAAACGTGAATGTCGGGGTTGTTTTCCAGGTATAATTCCATACGTAAAGACTCCGATAGACCCCAAATGACGTATTTCCTGAGCGGATAGTATACGGTTGACCCGTGATTGCTACAATTAAGGAAACTCTTGATTAAGATACCGTTTACCTGCTGGCGAAAATAAGGTAAAGCTGCACGAGCGCCGTAAATGTAACCAAATAAGTTTATATCGATTACCCGTTGAAAAGCTTCTGCAGGTACTTGCTTGAAGGGACCGAACGCAGCGACACCAGCATTGTTCACCCACACATCCAGGCGACCGAAACTCTCCACAGCGCAACGTGCTAGAGCGCGGACAGCTGTACGGCTAAAGCTTTTTCACCCAAACGTTCGCATTCTTGAGCAACTTCTTGCAAAGCTGCAACAGTCGTGCTGCTAGCACTACTATTGCACGTTGTTTGGCAAGTTCAATGGTGCTGGCGCGTCTAATTCTACTATTGCTGTGGACATATTACTTGCTCCCTTTTTTCTCACCTTGGAAAGGAAAATAGAGTTAACAGAGATTTGTGGGCGATCGCATTTTTGCTTTTTCCCTACTTAATAGAAATTTTTTCTGCAATTAAATTTCCTCTATCCAAGGAGTGAATCAGTTCGGTAAGTTTTACAGGCAAAAATAAGGCGCTTTGGAGCGCCTGCACTACACGAGAAAACGACTTGTTGAGGTAGAGAGGAGGTATTCTACCTCAATACATTCAGGGTGTTGAAATATAAACGATACCACGGACAATCCTACAGCACTACAACAGCAATAGTCTTTTAAGATTTCAATTTTTCAATTTACTTCTACCTTTGCAAACTGCGGGGATCGAGGGCGTCTCGGAGACCGTCACCTAGCAAGTTGAACGCCAATACTGTCAAAATAATCACAAGCGCTGGCGGCCAAACCAACCAAGGTTGCAGTACTAAAATTGAGGCATTAGTTGCTAGTGATAGCATATTACCCCAAGATGGATCTGGTTGTTGAATGCCCAACCCTATCAGACTCAGTACTGCTTCTGCACCAATAAAACTAGGAACTGCAAGGGTAGCAGAGATAATTACGTAGGTAGCAGTCTGCGGTAAAACGTGGCGAATGATGATATATATGGGCTTAGCACCCATTGCTTTTGCTGCTTGCACAAATTCTCGCTCTTTGATGGAGAGTACCTGTCCGCGAATTACTCGTGCTAACCCAGCCCAACTGATAAATGATGTAATCAATACAATGAGCAAAAAACGTTGGGTATTGGATAATTTAGGTGGTAAAACAGCACCTAAAGTTACCAAAAGATAAATGCTGGGAAAAGTCATCAGTACTTCAGCCAGACGCATGATGATAGTATCGATCCAGCCTCCAAAGTAGCCAGAAATTCCACCAATAATCATTCCCAAGGGAAAAGTAAGGACCACTCCCACGATCCCGACAAACAAGCTGATTCGACCACCGTGCACTAAACGACTAAATTGATCGCGTCCTTGATCGTCAGTTCCGAGAATATTTATTTTTGTACCGTTAGTAGTACCAAACAAATGCCAGTCTAGGGAAATACCGGGGATAATGGTAACTTCATCCCACTTGGGTGGAAGTGGCAAATTTAACTGAAACAAATGGTATTCTGCACCTTTAACAAATAACCGTACACCAGCAGGTTTGCTTTTATCTACAATCAATTCGCGATCGCCTGTTTCTAAATTTGTGTCTCCTTGAATTGTTGGATAAACATGAGGACCAATAAATTCCCCGGAATTCGAGAACCAGTA
Organism: cyanobacterium PCC 7702; assembly: GCA_000332255.1. Classification (GTDB taxonomy): domain Bacteria; phylum Cyanobacteriota; class Cyanobacteriia; order Cyanobacteriales; family Nostocaceae; genus Chlorogloeopsis. Next base: position 3,853,282 of record KB235926.1, read on the forward strand.
AATTTTTGTCGGCGGTAGTAGGGAACCATTGGGTTGAGAGGCGTTGGGATCGTAAGGAGCAACAAAATCAGCTGCAATAACTGTGGTATAAAAGAATAAAAGCAAAATTGCTCCCAATCGCGCCAGGGGATTTTTTTGAAGTCTTTGCCACCAATTTGTCATAAATCTTGAAATTATTCCTAAAACTTTACTATGCTTGCTGTTCGTTTGAAGTATTTGTTCAAAAAACCTGCGGACACCTCCAGATTTTTGTTAATAGTAAGTAAGTTCGGTTTTGCCAGGACTGCTATGGGATTTTTTAAATATGCAGTTGCTCAACCGCAGACGACTTGTCTTGGGGTATTTCATGTTCTACAACAAACACGTTGGAATAGAGATTAGCAAGAAACTGTTTTCCTTGTTGTGTTAAAGACAGATAGCGCAGTGCATCTTGAATGTAGGGATAAACAACGTTCCAATAAAACTTTGCATAGTTCTTGCGCAAATCAGCAGGTGTTTTATACCCCAAAACTTTATTCATCCCGGTTTCTTCAAACTCGTAGAACAAACAAGTAATTTTTTTTAAATAGCGGGGGTCACTTAATTGACCGATCAAATCTGCAGCACGCACCAAAGCTGGATAGGTATCTGTACATTGGCGATCGTCAGCAGTTGGAACTGGAAAACGAGTTAATTCAATATTACTCTTAATAACTTCTGAGTCTATCAGTTTGTGACCGCCAAAGCGCTCATCGATGAAAAGTTTTGCCCTGTCTACATGATATGGTGTCAAACTAGCGTCAGAAGTCCCAGGATCTAGGCGAATCATGACGCTATCCTTACCCGTAGCATACAAGCCTTCTAACTCTCGATCTTGACGGCAAACACCTTTAACATAACCGATATCGTGGCACACTAAAGAAATTAAAAAATGTAACCAATCTTCACTAGAAACTCCACCTTCTCGAATATGTTTTCCACGTAAAATTTCTTGTCCGACTAAGGTGACGAGAATCGAGTGCTCGACATTGTGGTACAGGGCGTCACTGTTGGCGATATTTTCTAAAGCCATGTTCCCTGCCCAAGCAATAATATCTTGATAGTCGCTTTTGAAGCAACCGTAGGTACGATAGTAGCCTTCTCGAATTTGCTTGACAAAAGCGTCTATTAATATTTCTGTAGCATTGAACATACTGGTTACTCAGTTAGATAAATGTCCGATCGGATATTCAAACATGTTTGCGTCAGGACTTGAGTACGTAATTATCGCATTTATTTTACTTAATTTTGACAGTATAAAAGTTTCACGACCACTTCCAAGCTACAGCTAGGTTATAATGATGTTGAACCTAGTTTAAAGACGAAGTTATTTGCGGGTGTAGTTCAGTGGTAGAACGTCAGCTTCCCAAGCTGAATGTCGTGGGTTCGAGTCCCATTACCCGCTTGCAATCTCAAAACTGAAGACACAAAAATAGGAAAAGGAAGACAAAGATGATGAAGATCTCTAGTTTTCTTTCCTTCTTTGTCTTCCACAAGAGCATGAGAAACCTGTGTCTGGGGAGATTTATAACAATCTTAAAGCTTCCACCCAAGTAGACTAGGAAACGAAAGTTACTATTGCAGACATTGGTGGGCGATCGCTTGCGCGCTGTGTTTTCCCTACCAAACTCACAAAATCACCTTGTCCAACCCGCCAAAGATTTTTGAGCATTTCCATTAAATATGTCTGTCTGTGTCTGTCTGCTTTGCCAAAGGAAGCCTAACACTAAAAAATAAGAAATCTCTAAGTAAAAACTAAGAAACATGCATGCAATTATTGAAATAACGCTACACAAACTTTATCTCCTTGTTAGAATTTTAGTAGCAGTGGCAACTTGTCTCTTGTTCATAAAAATTTTATAAATATGGAAAATAATTCTTTGGTTGAAAAATACTATAAATTCTAATTTCTCGAATTTCGACGACAATTGATTAGTTAAATTTTCCGCAGTATTTTGAAGATTTCAATAAGAAGATAAATTAATTCTCAATTGCCTGCAATACAATTCCCAAAATCCTGCTATAAATGGCAGTATACTTGACTACAGCTAAGCCATCTAATTTCTTTATCAAGTCTTATGAAAACGAAAAATACCATTTCATAGTAAAGCTTACCTTGAGGAAAGAGTATCAAAGTTTTTTACAACTACCTATTTATGAGCAATTCTGTTTGTTTTTTGGTTGTAGATATGCTCAGTTTTGAGTATGTTGGCGTAGTAGTTTTTTTTACGTTTTAAGTTCATCTGTTGCAAAATGCGTCCCATTGTGGAGCGACTGACGCGTATTTGTATTTTTTGATATAGTATTTCGCACAACTCTTCTAAGGTAGCGTTTTTATTCTCAATTGCTAGTTGTCTTAGCAAGTCTAACTGTTCTTCAGTCAACAGTCTTGGTTTTCCTCCTCCATGCGGCTTCTTGGCTATTGTACCTTCTTTTTGGTAACGTTTAAGCAGAGTTTGAATAAAGCTCTTGCTAACACCAAAGCGTTTTGCCAGCTGACGTTGAGAAATCCGTTCTTTTTCATAGATTTCGATAATTTTTTGCCGCAAATCTAACGAGTAAGGTTTCATTTTTATTTCTAGACTTTGGACAAACAGTCCTTGATAATGTCCTAAATCTTCTCAGTCTATAGATTCAAAAAGAAAAATACAGTCAAGCGATCGGTAGTCTGGCGATCGCTCGAGATCTTGTCGCATCTTTGATTAACTAATAGTTACAGAGCCTTGTGGATGTGGTAGTGGGATAAATTCAAAATCGAAGTTATTATCAGGCTGGGTAATTCTAATAATTTCCAGACATATTTGCAATCAAACACTCACTACATTTAGAAACTAAAGTAGTGCAAACCAATAAGAAATTTATAAGAAGAAAATATTTTAACTTTGCTAATGACAAATTTGTATTGCATGCAATTAGGAAATAGTGCAGAAAGCCATTTTCCAAATTCCAACTATTAGTGTTAAATAGTGGTATCAAGCAAAGTAGAGAGTGTTCTGCTCCAGAAGAAAGCACCTACTGACTGAAAATTTGACCAAAAAATCAAAACCTCATAAGCAATTATATGCTGAGAAGAATAGCTCAAGCCCGTTCATAAAAAGTAGCTTCAAAAAATAATCACTGGTTAAGCAATCTGCAGAAGCTAACTTAATTAACTTCACAAATCGTCGAGTAATTTTAGCCAATTTGGTGGCTAATCAATGATTTTTATAATCAAAAATTCTAGGGCATTAGAGACATAAACATGAAAAGAGTAAGACTGTTGAATATTGAAATTAGTAATGTAACTCTAAAAGAAGTGTTGCAAAATCTTCAGTCGGGAATTGTATTTACACCTAATGTAGATCACCTCATGAAATTACAATCAGATCAGGAATTTTTTCAGGTATATAAAATTGCCGATTATGTATTGTGCGACAGTCAAATTATTAAGTATGCGGCGAGATTTTTAGGTATATCAATTCCCGAGAAAATTGCTGGTTCTGATTTTTTCCCGCTTTTTATAATTATCACAAGCATAACCAGGAAATTAAAATATTTTTATTAGGAGGATTAAATGGTGTTGCGGCTCAAGCCCAGGATCGAATTAATAAAAAATTGGGAATAAACATGATTGTAGATTCCTATTCTCCCTCTTGGGGATTTGAAAATGACAAACAAGAGTGTCAAAAAATAGTGGAAATGATTAATCTTTCCCAAGCTACAGTCTTAGCAATTGGAGTGGGAGCACCCAAGCAAGAAAAATGGATATATAAATACAGAAATCAACTGCCAAATATCAAAATATTTTTGGCAATAGGCGCAACTATTGATTTTGAAGCAGGTCATGTCAAAAGAGCCCCAAAATGGATGAGAGAAGTGGGATTGGAATGGTTGCACAGACTAATATCAGAACCAAGAAGGTTATGGAAAAGATATTTGCTAGAAGATATACCTTTTTTTTGGTTAATTCTGAAATAAAAATTAAATCTATATCAAACGCCTTTTCCCAAGATGCAAATTTCAGATCTATGTGAGATCAAAAAAGAAAGGTTGGATGATATAGCATTTTAAGCAAGCACTAATTGCCGGTAAACCTAGACAAAATTGATATATCATGAATTATAAACCAGAAGAACAAGCATTAGTCCTTAGCGATCGCAAACAAAAATTCCAACAATTAACATCAGTAGAAAAAGATGATTTTGCTGAACTGAAAAAACGGGGATTAAATCTGCGTGCGTTCGGTCGCCTGTTTCAGCGAAATATACTTTTGATTAGTAGCATTGCTAGTGTGGTGACTGCTACTAACTTATATTTAGTTTTATCTTCTCCTAATAAATATGAAGGTAATTTTCAGATTTTAGTAGAACCTGTATCTTCTGAAGGTAAGCTAACCGATCCTTCGTTTATATCTCGCAACGGAGAAATTAATAATGCAACCAAAAGTGAAGTAAACTATCCGTCTCTACTTCAGATTTTGCGAGGGAATGAGTTGTTAGAACAAGTTGCTGAGAAAATTCGAGTTAAGTATCCTAACGTTAGCTATGAATCCCTCAGTAAAAATTTAGTAGTTGAACGTATTGGAAAAGACATGTTGGATTCTACCAACATCATCAAAGTTAGTTACAAAGACTCTGACCCGGAAAAAGTGGAATTTATTTTATCAGAAATTGCAAAAGAGTATTTAAACTTTAGCCTTGAAGATCGAAAAAACCGCATTTACGCAGGTGTGAAATTTATTGACTCTCAACTTCCTCAGTTGCAACAAAAAGTTAGCTTTTTAGAGAGTAATTTACAAAGACTTCAACAGCGATACAAATTGAGCGATCCAGAAAGTCAGGTGGAAGAACTATCCAAGCAAGTTCGTGAAGTAGAAGCTCAAAAACTCAACGCTCAAAAAGATTTACAGGAGAATACAAGACTTTACGAGAACTTGCAGCGACAATTAAACCTCACACCTAACGAAGCGCTTGCTGCATCAACTCTCAGTCAAGAACCTCGTTATCAAGAGCTGCTTGGACAGTTAAAGAAAATAGAAATTCAGATTGCGATCGCGTCCGCTAAATATACCGAAAATAATCCCTCATTGGTAACTTTAAAGCAGCAACAGCGAAATTTGCACCTAAGTTTAAATCAAGAAGCTCAAAATATATTAGGACAAAAGCTATCCACTACAATCAATCCTCAATTGTTGAATTTTCAAGATCCTACTCGTTTGCAGCTAATTAAGCAATTAGTCGATGCTGCAAATAATATTCAAGTGTTAGAAAGTCGCCTGCAAGCGATCGCTCAGTCCCAAGCTTATCTAGACCAACAAGTCAGACAATTTCCAGCTAGCATGCGTCAATACAAACAAGTGCAGCGACAGTTAGATATTGCTACCAAGACCCTCAACCAATTTTTACTACAGCGAGAAACCCTGCGAGTTGATGCAGCACAAAAGGAAGTACCTTGGCGAATTGTTTCTCAGCCTAGAATACCCCGTGACGAGCAAGGTAATCCCATAACCAAGGCTAACAAAAAAAGAAACTTAGCGCTGGGAGTATTTGCTGCTATTGTCTTGGGATTTGCAGCTGCTTTTCTCAAAGAGAAATACCACAATGTTTTTTACAACTGTGAGGAAATAGAAAATGAAATTAATGTACCTGTTTTAGAAGTTATTCCTTGCCATCAAACTGCAAAGCAATTTCCGAATTCTTTAAAAGTTATCAGTGCTATTAAAGAAACACAAGAAAATGCCAAATTTTTAGGAGCTTTCGATTCTCTTTACGCTAGCGTTCGCCGTTTAGCTGGAGTTTCTAAAACTCAATCTATAGTTGTTACTTCACCAGAACCAGGAGATGGAAAATCTACTGTTGCTATGTATTTAGCTCAAGCTGCAGCTGATATGGGTAAAAAAACCTTGCTAGTAGATGCAAATTTTCGAACACCGTGTCTTCATACAATCCTGGGGTTAGAAAATGTGCAAGGATTAAGCAATTTAATTTCTCAAGAATTTTCTCCGCAAGCATCTCTAATTCAAGTATCACCTTTACAAAAAAATCTTTTTGTCTTAACTTCTGGCAAAATTTTGCCATCCTCACCCAGAATGCTTGGTTCTAATCAGATGCAGCATTTTATGGAGAAATTTCAACAAGCTTTTGATTTAGTGATTTACGACACTACTCATCTTCTTGGTTTTGCTGATGCTTCTTTTATAGCCGAGCATGCAGATGGAATTTTACTAGTTGTGGGAGTTGGTAAAACTAAACGTTCTTCCATAACACAAGCACTGAATCGATTGCAAATGCTGCACTTATCGATTTTGGGTATAGTTGCCAATCATCTCGGTACAAATACACATACTTTATCCAGTTACCACCATCTTCACCAAAAGCTAAATCGTCAAGTGCTTCCTGCTTCTGCAAACGTTAAAAATCAGAAGTTTGGATTGAATAATTTGGAACTATAACCCTTGTTTGTGTTTGGTTGCGTACTACCTTTTTTTCCGTTATTCACAAACAAATAAAGGTAAATTGGTTGTGAGATTGTTATTTGAATTACTTGACATTATTTTGTTTGCGATCGCCCTCGGACTTTTGCTTCCTATTTGCATCCTGTTTGGAGAATGCATCGCAGCAGTATTACCCAAATTTCAAACCCATCTTTATTATGCTCTTGTTCCTCGCCCTCGGGTTGATATTTTAGTTCCAGCTCACAATGAAGCAGCTGGAATTAGCGCTACATTGCAATCGTTACTACCACAGCTAGTAGAACAAGATCGTTTGATAGTGATTGCAGATAATTGTGATGATGATACAGCAGCTGTAGCTAGTAAAGCAGGCGCAACGGTAATCTCCCGTCAAGACCCACAGCACAAAGGAAAGGGATACGCATTAGACTACGGTTTGCAATTTATCGCTACCAACCCCCCTGAAGTAGTAGCGATCGTGGATGCAGACTGCGTAGTTCATCCTGGAGCGATCGCTCGCATTAGTCGCTTAGCTGCAGCTACACTGCGTCCAGTTCAAGCTGTCTACTTGTTATCACAACCTCCCCATCCACAGCCAAAGGATAGAATTTCAGCTTTGGCGTTTCTAGTTAAGAACTTAGCTCGTCCCAGGGGATTGGAACAACTAAATATACCTTGTCTGTTAATGGGTTCAGGTATGGCCTTTCCCTGGTCCATTGTTCATAAAGTTCCTTGGGCCACTAGCAGTATTGTGGAAGACATGCAGCTTGCTGTGGATCTGGCCATCGCTGGACATGCTCCTATTTTCTGCTTGGATGCTCTGGTAACAGGAACTCTTCCCCAAAACAAACACGCTGCTCTCAGTCAAAGAAAGCGATGGGAACATGGTTATTTGCAAATTATGCTCAAGCAAATTCCTCGATTACTGCAAGCTGCAATCACTCAAAAGCGGTTTGATTTGCTTGCGATCGCTCTGGATTTGTGCGTACCACCCCTATCACTGTTGGTCATCCTGTGGACAGCTGCAACAGTAGGAACCGCTTTCGCTGTCCAATTAGGAATTTCATCGCTTTATGCAATCTTGTTGCTAGCAACAGAAGGATTACTGATATTCATCTGTATTGTTGCTGTTTGGGCTCGATTTGGTCGTGTCTACTTTCCAGCGCGGACAGTCCTACTGGCCATACCCCAGTACATTCTCTGGAAGATACCGCTGTATTTAGCTTTTCTATTTCGACCCCAAACAGAATGGATTCGTACCCAACGAAATTCAGTAGTTGAGGAGTAAAATTTGTTCGTTTCGCAGATAGTTTGGTAACCAAAAATGAAATTTGTAGACTTTTTTGACCACATTTACGTTATTAATCTACCTGCAAGAACAGATCGCCGCCAAGCGATGGAAAAGGAATTACAAAATGCAGGAATGACATTTACTCCCGGAAAAGTTGAATTATTTGCAGCAATTAAACCAGATACTGCTGCGCCCTTTGCAAGTATAGGATACAAAGGCTGCTTTTTAAGTCATTTATCCATACTCAAGCTAGCAAGAGAACAAAAGCTTAATAATGTTTTGATTATGGAAGACGATCTGCATTTAGCTGAAAATTTTCACCAATATGAAGATATACTGCTTGAGCAGTTACACAAAATTAACTGGGATATCGTTCATTTTGGATACTTTTCTAAGCAGATAATTCCTTGTCATCAAGACTGTTTTGCTACATTTCAACTATTATCTGCAGAAATCACAGGAACTCACTTTTACGCAGTGAACGGTAAAGTATTTGACCGATTGATCGATTACTTTGAGTTATCACTACGGTTACCTCTTGGTCACCCTGATGGTGGTCCCATATCGCCAGATGGAGTTTATAATCTCTTTCAATCAAAAAATCCAGATATCGCGAGGTTGATCGCCATTCCAAGTCTTGGAAGTCAGCGCAGTTCCCGTAGCGATATTAATCCCCAGTGGTTCGATCGAGTACCTCTTTTCCGAGAATTTGCAACTTTGACAAGAAACCTCATTAAAAAGTAGCAGTTGCACCAAACCCGCAAAAGCAGAGGTTATTTGAGTTAGTTGATTGCACAGCTTTCCGCCCAAGAACAAGACTGAAAAATAACATGAATTTATTTGTATTATCGGAACTTTATCCTGGGAATCAACATGTTGGCTGGTCTGTACTTTCAACTTTAGAAGAAGTGTTATCCTCTGCTTTCGATACTGTATTTATTTACCCTTTACCAAATCAAAACATTCTCTTTTTCAAGCGCTACAGACATCGCATTTTCAAATCATGGTACAAAATTCAGGACTTACCTACCCTGGGTAAAGGGCCAAATATTCTCCTGGTCGTGGGTCTTGGTCCTGACTTTCTTTTGTCAATTTTTACTGTTTATCCTCTGTGGAAAAAATTCGCTCTCAAGATTGCTTATCTGTTAGATGGATTTGACTACCACCATCTTGACAGAGAAGTAATTCCGCACTTGGATTATTTGTTCGTAATTTGTGCTGAAATGGCTGAGGATATCAATAAAAATCTTACTATAAATACCGCATTCTTACCACTGGCAACGGACGTTTTGAACCTCGGCTCCAACTCTACTCATCGCTGCATCGATATTATCAGTTATGGAAGAACAGACCCTACTGTTCATCGGTGTTTACAATTTCATTTTCATCAGCAGCAAAGTCATCGAATTTATTTTCACTCTACATTCTCTCACCCGAAAGTTTTTGATATTAAAGAACACACAAAACTTTTATTCAAGATTTTAGCTCGCTCCCAAATTAGCTTGTGCTTTGAAGCAAGTCAAGTTCCCCGTTTTCAAGGATATTCTCCGATTTTAATGCGTTGGTTTGAGTCTTGGTCGTGTGGTTGTACCGTTGTCGGGAAAAGACCATTTAGTAAGGGTGCAGCTGATTTGCTTGATTGGGAAAATAGCACAATAGAAATACCGGATAATCCTGAGGATTGGATTCCTTTTTTTGAAGATTTATTGCTAGATAAATATACTCTAATTACTAACACTAAAAGAAACTACCGTGAATGTTTATTGAGACATGATTGGCGCTATCGCCTCAAAAATATGCTGCAAAATTTAGAGTTACCTATAACAGAAAATCTAATGAATGAAATAACAAAATTAAGAGAAAAGCTTAACTTCGAAACTATGTAAAACATCACATCACTAGTTTCGAGTAATAGCAAGTCCATTGATTTATAACATTTGACCACCGCCAATTTTGGGCTTTTTTTCGGGAAGCTATAGACATTTTTTCTGCTAAGTCTCCGTTGACAGCTAATTCATCCAAATACTTGGCGATGCAAGCGATGATATATTCTTGATTTTTAGGTTCGATTAAATACCCTGTTATACCATGCTCGACTAAAAGTTGCGGTCCTCCCCAATCCAGACAAATTGTGGGAAGTCCCAATCCCATCGCCTCTTGGACAACAATACCATTTGCATCCTCTATACTGGGAAAGACAAATCCTCGATAGTTTTTCAAAGAATCGAGCAGTTCGCCATGGGTAGTGTACCACCCTAAAAAGTTAACGCGGTCTTCAACACCGAGCTTTTTAGCTAGAACTTGACAACGTTCTAGTTCAGGTCCTTTTCCAACTATATCTAGCAAAATTTTATTTTTTGTTTTGACTAAACTTTCAATAATGAGAAATGTACATTTATGAAATACCAATCGCCCAAAATGAATAAATTTAAAATTTTCTCCTTGATGTTCAATTCTAGGTCGGTCTAGAATTTCATCTTTTATACCACAGTCCAAGCTATCTATCATTTTTTCAGGTGGTACTCCTGCGACAAGCATTGATTTTTTCGTTCTCTCGCCACCCGCAATGAAAATCAAATCAGCTTGAGCTACTCCGCGAAAAAATAGGCTGTTAATTTTTTGAAATGGCATATGTAATATTCGTCTGAATTTGGCTTTGACATTTTCATTTTTCCTAAATATTTTTGGGTAGTATATATTGCCATTAATTGGTCCGAAAACGTTGTAAAAATTAGGAGATACTATACGTGGGATAACTGGAGAGTTTGGTTCTGTATAGTGAAGAATTACTTGGCTAGGATCTAATTGATTTTTACTAACATAATCTTCCGCGATCGCAATGGCTTTTTGCGCAAACCAAATGTCTAAAAACCACTGCAATACTATAGATTTCCACAAAAAAATTGCCAACCAATCATCCTTAACAAATAGTACGTCTGTTAACTTTAAACGCTCGCGCACCTCAGTGCCATTACGCTCGTGAGTTATTTGAATAGTTTGCGGGTGAATCTGCTTGAGGTACTGAAATATCTGGAGTGCTTTTATTGCTTCTCCACCCATTTGTTCAGAAACATTTGGAGCTATCAAAAAAATGGTAACTTTTTCGGAAATCATTTTCATATTGGAGAATTTCATTTTCTCCCTTCAATTTAATAAGAACCTTGGTCAATAAAGATTGCTATCACTCAGGCTTTTTCAAGTTGAATATTTTCCCATCTCTTTCTAGACTAGGTTCAAAAAATAAGAAAGTAATAAGAAAATAATAAGAATTTAAAAATCTTTAGTAAGCGTTTTAGGAAAGTAAATTTTTCGAAAATGTAGAAGTGATAATTGGGTTATAGACAAAGAAACTTATGGTATGCTGGGAAAAAGCAATGAAGATTATATAAAGGTTTGATATTGATAATATCCGGTTAAAGATTTGTTTTAAAATAAGTACAAATGCCAGATTGAAAATGAAGGTTGAAGTCACCAATTTCTTCAAGATTAGAAATGATTGTGGTACGGTTGACAGTGTAAAAAGTCTGCCAAAATTATCCAGGGAAGCTAAATATTTTGATAAATTGCCAAATTAAGATGTCTTTAGCGATCGCCTACTTAATTAACCAATATCCCAAAGTTAGTCACAGTTTTATCCGCCGAGAAATCCTCAGCTTAGAAAAAAGCGGAATCAAAATCCTGCGATTTGCAATTCGTTCTTGCACTACTGAGTTGGTAGACCAAGCGGACAAACTAGAATTAGAGAAAACTCAGGTAGTGTTAGAAACAGGCAAAACAGGCTTAGTTATTGCTTTAATTCGCACAAGTCTCACCAGACCAATTCGTTTTCTCCAAGGTTTGTGGCTAGCACTGAAAGTCGGTTGGCATTCGCAGCGCGGTATTTTGTATCATTTGGTATACTTAGCCGAAGCATGCGTGCTATTGCATTGGTGGAGACAAGCAGGCGTAGCTCATGTTCACGCTCACTTCGGGACGAATTCCACCACAGTAGCAATGTTGTGTCGTGCAATTGGCGGTCCTCCCTACAGCTTTACGGTACACGGTCCAGAAGAATTTGATGCCATCAAATCTTTAAGCTTGATACAAAAAGTAGAAACAGCTGCTTTTGTCATCGCCGTCAGTAGCTTTGGTAAGAGTCAGCTGTATCGATGGTGTCAGCGATCGCAGTGGTCAAAAATTCATGTTGTTCGTTGCGGCGTAGACGATAAATTTCTGGATGTGACACCTACCCCGATTCCATCCGAACCACGCTTTGTTTGTGTTGCCAGAATGGATCGAGCAAAGGGACACCTACTACTATTAGACGCTGTTGCTCAATTAGTAGCACAAGGTTGGTACCTGAAATTGGTATTGATAGGAGATGGACCTTTACGAGGCGAAATTGAAAACGCACGAATTCAGCTAGGACTGCAAGATTGTGTAGAAGCGATCGGTTGGACTAGCAACGCACAAGTTCGCCAACACATCCTCGCTTCTCGGGCCATGATATTGCCTAGCTTTGCTGAAGGTTTACCAGTGGTACTTATGGAAGCACTAGCATTAAATCGCCCGGTCATCAGTACCTACGTTGCTGGAATTCCGGAACTGGTTGAACCAGGAGTTTGTGGTTGGCTAGTTCCACCAGGTTCGGTGGAAGCTTTAAAGACAGCAATCAAAGCAGCATTGCAATTACCCACCGATAAACTCGCACAAATGGGAAAAGAAGGAGCAAAGCGAGTAACTCAACAGCACAACGCTACCACACAAGCCCAGTACCTGGCAGCACTTTTTCACCTTTGTATCGAAAATTCTAATCATCAAAAAATTGTTATTCCGTCCTCCTAGGGAGGTGAAACGCCAACATCAAAAGTCAACCAACCTCTAGACTATCGGTTTACCTTTCCCAAGTAAGTCATGACCTCTCTCAAACAGCTGGCCATAAAAGGTACAATTTGGACGATAGCTGGCTTTGGAACCAGTCAAATTTTGCGATTTGGCTGCAACTTGATTTTGACTCGCCTGTTATTTCCAAAATTGTTTGGATTAATGGCTTTAGTCAACACATTTATATTGGGTCTGCATTTATTTTCAGATATCGGTGTTGGTCCCAGTATTATCCAGAATAAGCGCGGAGACGACCCTACCTTTCTCAATACCGCTTGGACCTTGCAGGTAATTCGTGGTTTGATTGTCTGGCTTTGCTGTCTTTTGAGTGCTTGGCCAGTTGCTCAGTTGTATGCAGAGCCTCAACTTTTATGGCTAATACCGGTGGTTGGATTGAGCACAATCATCACTAGTTTTAATTCCACAGCGGTGTTCACCCTCAACCGTCACCTAGCATTAGGTCAGTTAGCAATTTTTGAGCTGGGGGGACAGTTTTTTGCCACCATTGCCATGATCTTTTGGGCCTTGTTTAGTCCAACGATTTGGAGCCTTGTGATTGGAGGTCTGGTAGCAGATATAACTCGACTGCTATGGAGCCATCGATTAATATCTGGATTTCACAACCGCTTTGCTTGGGACCGACAGGCAGTCGGGGCGATTTTTGCCTTTGGAAAGTGGATTTTTCTTTCCACTGCTGTAACATTTTTGGGTACGCAAGCCGACCGATTGATTTTAGGAAAATTAATTTCATTTGAATTATTAGGCGTTTATGGCATTGCCTTTGCCTTAGCTACCATGCCACAACAACTCATAGGGGCTCTAGCCAGCAAGGTCATTCTTCCAGCAATTTCCAAGCTAACCCATCTTTCTCGCCCCCAGCTGCGTGTCAAAGTTTTGCAAAATCGCCGACCGATTTTAATGGCATCGGCACTAATAGTAACGGTGCTGGCAAGTTTTGGGGATATGGTGATTTTGGCTTTATACGATCGAAGATATTCTCAGGCTGCTTGGATGTTACCGATTTTATCCTTGGGTATATGGCCTAACTTGTTATTTGAAACACTTCGCCAATCGCTTGTGGCCATTGGCAAGCCTAATTACGAAACCTTCGGTCAATTTTTTAAATGCCTTCATATCTGCATTGGCTTACCATTAGGATTTTCCTGGATGGGAATTGTCGGAGCTGTAACTGTAGTTGCACTCAATGACCTTCCTCTCTACGGGATAGTAGCCTATGGCTTGTGGCGCGAAGGTCTTACCAGCATCAAGCAGGATGTTATAGCGACAGTAATATTTTTCATATTTCTCACATGCATGCTGGCAATAAGAGTTAGTTTTGGCTTCGGTCTTCCTATCAATCAAATATTTTTGTCACAGTAGTAACGTCAAAATTTATGAATTCCACATCTATATTTTGTCTCGATCCTGATTACTTAAATCAACTGGCTTGCAATTATCACGAAAATTACATCAATTCTCGACCTTTTCCTCATATTGTATTTGATAATTTTTTGCCAGAATTAATATTAGAAAAAGTCTGGCAATAATTTCCGGAAGTAAATGCAATTGATTGGCAAAAATTCGAGGAAAAGCCAGAGAAGAAACTAGCATCTAAAAACGAATTAGAAATGGGAGAAATGACCAGAATTCTCCTTTACCAACTCAACTCTTCTATTTTTCTGCAATTTTTAGAAAATTTGACAGGAATTGATGGATTAATACCCGATCCTTATTTTGAGGGAGGTGGTCTTCATCAAATAGAAAGAGGCGGCTACTTAAAAATACACGCCGACTTTAATTGGCACAGCAAACTTCGATTACATCGGCGCATAAATGTCATCATTTATCTCAATAAAAATTGGCAAGAAGAATATGGAGGCCACCTACAATTATGGGATAAATCCATGAGTAGTTGCATTAAGAAAATACTACCAATATTCAATCGATGTGTTATTTTCAATACCACAGATTTTTCCTATCACGGTCATCCCGAACCATTGAATTGTCCGGAGGGACAAACCCGCAAATCTTTAGCACTTTACTACTACAGCAACGGACGTCCACCCGCAGAGATTTTTCGCGCCCATTCTACCCTTTTTTGGGCAAGACCCGGACAACAAGAAGATAAGTCACTGCCAAAAAAATTCTTCGGTCTGAGGTTCAAAACTGCCTTAAAAAAGTTACTTTTGCGTTGATTGCTGCAGCCAAATAGCTGAGAAATAAGGATCTAGAAAAAGATGAGTCTTACAGTATACTTGGCAATGTTTGGCTGGATTCCCTTTGTTATCTATCTATTTAGGTGGGTACCAGCGCAAAGAGCTGTTATTGTCAGCTTTATCATTGCTTGGCTATTTTTGCCTGTAGTGCAGTTTACGCTCCCAGGACCAGATTACACTAAAATGTCGGCTACCTGTTACGGCATACTACTAGCAACTATTTTATTTGACGTTAAACGCTTTAGTTCGCTGCAGTTGGAGTGGCTTGACCTACCAGTAGTAGTTTGGTGTTTGTGTCCTTTAGCTTCATCGCTTCAGAACGATTTGGGTATTTATGATGGTTTTTCAGCAGTTTTCGACCAAATTACAACTTGGGGATTACCGTACTATCTAGGTCGCTTGTACCTTGGTAATCTAGAGGGCATACGCAAGCTAGCTGTTGATATCTTCATTGGAGGTTTGGTTTATATTCCTTTGTGCTTGTTTGAAATGCGCATGAGTCCTCAGTTACACCGGATAGTTTACGGCTTTCACGCTCGCAGTGATTTTGGTCAGACTATCCGCTTTGGAGGATACAGACCGACGGTTTTTATGGAACACGGTTTGATGGTTGGCGCGTGGATGATGGCGGCTACACTTATAGGTATTTGGTTGTGGAGATGTGGCACGATCGCTTCTGTTTGGGGAATTTCGGCCAATTGGCTGGTAGCTGCATTGCTGCTGACAACTTTGCTGCTCAAATCCACAGGAGCAATAATTTTACTGCTATTGGGATTGCTGGTTTTATTCTTGTCTAATCGGTTGCATACTTCTGTACTAGTTTGGATATTGATAGGAGCAATTTCATTGTATTTATATTTGGGAGTTACCGGAAAATTTCCAAAAGATCCTATCGTTGACACCATATCTACAACAATCAATCAACAAAGAGCACAATCAGTGCAGTTTCGATTTGACAACGAAAAACTTCTTTCGCAAAAAGCCCGGGAGAAAATAGTTTTTGGTTGGGGAGGATGGGGACGCAGTCGCGTTTACGATCGGCGGGGAAAGGATATCTCGGTGACTGACAGTTTGTGGATTATCACCTTTGGAACCAAGGGATTAGTTGGTCTGGTAAGTTTGACAACGTTTCTGTTGCTTCCGGCGATCGCATTTATGCGCAATTACCCCGCTAGCAGGTGGAATCATCCGCAAGTAGCGCCAGCAGCGGCGATCGCATTACTTTTAGTTTTATACACGATTGACTGTCTTTTGAATGCAATGATCAATCCCATTTATATACTCGGGTGTGGCGCCCTATCAGGACTAGCACTCCTGCACAAAAGTAAAACCAACAAAAAGTTTCTAGCTGCAGTCGCTCACCAAAAAACCATTGCAAGCAACACTCAGACCTAATCTGGTTTTGTGCAGCTAATCTATCCAGCTTGGAAACAGTAATAATATGTCTAAATTTCCTCTACTTATCATCATTCTCAACTATCGTACTCCTGAGTTGACAATTGATTGCTTGCGTTCCTTACAAAAGGAAGTGCGATCGCTTCCAGGTACTCGCGTTATAGTTTCCGACAACGCTTCCGGTGATGGATCGGTAGAACAAATTCAAGCTGCAATTACAGCTGCGAATTGGGATGAATGGGTAACGCTTTTACCATTAGACCGCAATGGCGGATACGCCTTTGGCAATAACGCTGCTATTCGTTTGGGACTTGAGTCCACGACTCCACCATCATATTTTTTATTACTAAATCCAGACACGATCGTTCGTCCTGGTGCTTTAAAAGCTTTAGTTGATTTTATGGACTCTCATCCCCATACAGGAATTGCAGGTAGTCGCTTAGAAGACCCTGATGGTACTCCCCAGCACTCAGCTTTTCGCTTTCATACTTTCTGGAGCGAACTGGATTGTAGTTTGCGCTCTTGTGTAGTGTCGAAGTTACTTGCAAATTGGATCGTTGCACCTCCCATTTCTGAACAAGCTTGTCTAACCGATTGGGTAGCAGGAGCAAGCATGGTGATTCGTCGAGAGGTATTTGCATCGGTGGGTTTGCTGGACGAAAAGTACTTCCTGTATTTTGAAGAGGTAGACTTTTGCTTCCAGGCCAAAAAAGCAGGGTGGGAATGCTGGTACGTACCTGCTAGTAGAGTTGTACATTTGGTAGGACAAAGTTCAGGAGTAACCGATCGCAAGCGTCCGCCAAAACGCTTACCCAAATACTGGTTTGATTCCCGACGCAGATATTTTCTCAAAAACTACGGATGGCTGTATGCGGTGCTCGCGGATTTAGCTTGGTTGTCTGGTTTTATCCTCTGGAGGTGGCGACGGGCAATCCAACGCAAACCAGATACGGATCCACCCAGAATGATGAGTGATTTTCTCCTGAATAGTGTTTTATGCAAAGGAGGTGAAACTTGAGCACAACACAAACTGTACCGCCACCGGTATCGGAAAATATTACCTTGTTGCAACTTTACCAACTGGTTGTAGAAGACTGGGAAGCTCACGGAGGCGATTGGACTTTACCTGGATTCCGAGCTGTAGCCGTTTATCGTTTTGGTGTTTGGAGAATGACGCTACAACCGAAATTTTTGCGAGTTCCCTTCAGCATTCTTTACCGGATGCTGTATCGAAAAATACGAAATAATTATGGCATCGAGCTGCCTTATACAGTTAAGCTAGGACGTCGCGTTATCTTCGAACATCAAGGAGCGATCGTGATTCACGGGTATTGTCAAATTGGAGACGATTGTATCATCCGTCAAGGAGTTACCCTGGGAAATCGTTATCTAGATCGTCCCCTCGAAGCTCCCAAGCTAGGAAATCGCGTCAATGTTGGTGCGGGAGCTAAAATCCTTGGCAACGTAACCGTCGGAGATGATGTGAATATTGGCGCCAATGCTGTAGTTTTATCAGATATTCCTCCTGGAAAAACAGCAGTTGGCATACCTGCGAAAATTCTCAATTCCCCAGCAGGAGGTTATTGTGACCAGCTTTTCCCCAAAAATTGCAGTAGTTGCGATCGGTCGCAATGAAGGCGAGCGCCTAATCCGCTGTCTGGATTCGGTAGTTGACGGACTGCGCCCGGTAGTTTACGTTGATTCTGGTTCTAGCGATGGAAGTTGTGAAGTTGCTGCTCAACGTCAAGTTGAGGTGGTAAAGCTAGATATGTCTGAACCTTTCACTGCTGCAAGAGCTCGCAATGCTGGTTTTGAGCGACTGCAACAAAAATATCCCCAAATACAATACGTGCAGTTCGTTGACGGTGATTGCGAACTAGTCAAGGGATGGATAGAAGCAGCAGCAAAAACGCTAGACGCCAACCCTAACGTTGTTGCCGTATGTGGTTGGCGACGGGAGTGCTCTCCTCAAAAGAGTGTCTACAATCGCATCTGCGATGTGGAATGGCGAATGGGACCGACTGGAAATGTCCTCAATTTTGGCGGAGATGTGATGATTCGCGCTGCTGCATTGGCTCAAGTAGGAGGCTATAACAACAGTGTTATTGCTGCAGAAGACGATGAATCGAGCATTCGCCTGCGCCAACAAGTCCAGGGAAAAATTTTGCGTATTCCTCAAAATAGCACTTTGCACGATGCTGACATGCATGCACTGTCGCAGTGGTGGCAACGTGCCAAACGCTGTGGCTATGGTTATGCTCAAGTTTCTCACCTGCACGGAAAATCACCGGAACGGAAATTCGTCAAAGAACTGCGCCGAACCTTAATTTGGGGAGCGATCGCGCCGTTAGCTGCCATGCTGCTGGTTCCGTGGACTCACGGACTATCATTGATAGTTTTCGGGCGCTATCCCCTTGCAGCAGTGCGGACAATCCTGAAAACTTGGCAGCAGGGATTTTCATGGAACGACAGTTTGGTTTGGGGTCTGTCTTGCGCGGTGTCGGTGTTTCCCGGGGCCGCAGGCGCATTCAAGTTTTACCTCGATCGCCTGAGTAACAAACAAAATCAAATTATTGAGTACAAAGCAATCAAAACAATTCATCCTACAGGAAAAGCAAATGGCCGATCTTCCAAGACACGTTCGTCCCATCGCTGTGGGTCTACTCGGTACTGGTTACATTTGTGATTTTCACTTTCGCGCCTTGCGCTTGCTACCCCAAATCGAAGTACGAGCCGTTTGCGATCTCAATCCCAGATTGGCGCAACAGTTTGCTCAAACAAGGGGAATAGAAAAAGTCTATGACGATTTTGCCCAGATGCTTGCTTGCGTTCCTCTGGACGTTGTTCATATCCTCACACCCCCCCACGCTCACTTTTCCAACGCTTGCCAAGCGATCGCAGCTGGTGTTGATGCTTTGATTGAAAAGCCCCTTTGCCATAATGTCAACTACTGCCAACAGTTACGCCAGCTTGCAGCTACCACCAACACCGCGATCGCCGTTAGCAACAACTTTCTGTATTTTCCCGTGTACGAAAAATTCTTAGCCGACTTGCGCAGCGGTAGATTAGGAAAAATCGATCAAATTGACATCGTCTGGAATAAGGAACTACCCCAACTTAAAAACGGACCCTTTGGAGCGTGGATGCTGCAGTCGCCGCAAAATATTCTCTTTGAAGTCGCCCCCCACTCCTTTGTTCACTTAATCCACATTCTCGGACAGCCAGAAGAAATTGCTGTCGATGTCCGCGATCTGTTGGAACTACCAGGCGCTTTAGAGTTTTACCGGCGCTGGGAAATTCGCGGTTGGAAGAACAACACCAGTATTCGCCTGCGATTTTCATTCATTGATGGATATCCAGAACACTACATCCACGTTCGCGGTACCAATGCAGTCGCACGAGTTGACTTTGAGAACAACACCTACGTTCTCCAGGAGCACACGCCCTACCTGCTTGATATCGATCGCTACGCGGGGGTGATTACAACTGCTTGCAATTCGATACTGCAAGCCAATACCACCTTAGCAAGCTTTGTGCTCTCAAAAATGGGTTTATCCAAAAACTCAGGCCCCTTTGCCTACAGCATAGCCCGCACGATCTCAAGTTTCTATAACTCCAGAGGAAGAAAGCTTGACGAAAGAATAGACCCTGTTATGAGCGAAGCTGCAGTGGCCTTGGCCGAGAAGGTAGCGCAGGAAGTGAAATTATCCACGCCACAGCGGGTAGTACCTATTACCAATTCCTTGGCTGCGACTCCAACTTTACAGCCTACCGTACTGGTTATTGGTGGTACTGGTTTTATTGGCCAAGCTTTAGTTCGCCGCTTGCGTCAACATGGATACGGTGTCCGCATTCTTCAGCGCCATCCCCACCCAACCCCACAATTGCACCACCTCAAGGTTGAGTTTATCAAAGGTGACTTTGCTGATGAAAAAACACTCGAGGTTGCACTAGATGGTATCCGCTATGTCTATCACCTTGCACGGGGTCATGGAAAAACATGGAGCGATTACCTAGAAACGGACGTTAAACCCACGCGCCAACTTGCAAACTTATGTCTGCAGCAAGGTGTTGCAAAGCTATTCTATACATCTTCCATTGCCATCTACTATGCTGGCGATAAAACTGCAACTATCACGGAAGATACCGAACCCCACCAAGGCATCATACGCGCTGCTCCCTACGCCAAATCTAAGCTAGAAAACGAGCGATCGCTGCTGGAACTGTATCGCCACCACAGTTTACCTGTAACAATTTTTCGTCCCGGCATCGTCTTAGGACGTGGTGGAAGCCCTTACCATTGGGGAATTGCAGCTTGGCCTTACAGTTCCGTATGCTGTGTTTATGGTGACGGAAATAACCCTCTACCCATCGTACTTGTAGATGACGTTGCCGATGCTATGGTACGAGCCATGAAAATACCAACAGTTGCAGGTCAGTCCTACAACCTTGCCAGTACCCCCTGCATCACAGCTAATGAATATCTGGATGAATTTGAGCGCCAAGCTAATATCAAGTTACGACGCGTATTCAAATCGCCCGCAAGCTCCTACATCGAATCTGTTCTCAAATGGGTAATCAAGAGCATCGGAAACGATCCTGACGCTGCATTTCCTAGTTATGCAGATTTCCAAAGTCGCACTTTCGCTGCTAAATTTGACTGCACAAAAGCCGAGCGCCAGCTGGGTTGGTCTCCAGTCAAAGACCGCGAAACAATTATTTGTGAAGGCATACATGTACCTGTGACAGAGTTTTTTAGATAGTCTTGAGATTTTATGTTTTTTTGTAACGCATTCATCACTAAATTATTACCTTGGAAAAATACACTGCTTGGATGCTACACTCGCAAGAAAATTTTCATTTTTGTCTGTTTAACTTTACTCAGTTTTTCAACTGTCGTTAGTGGTTGTTTGCAATTAAATAAACAAGCCATTGTTACTGCAAATAGTAAAAGTGCAGTCACTCCTAGTCATGCTGGTTTCCCAAAAACTGTTGTTGGAATGAATCTCAACGGTATTGCTGATTGGTCAACAGAGTTACCATTTTTAGATGCTTTCAAATCTTCTCGTCCTTGGATCGCTCAATGCGTTAAAACAGATCCAAACTGCAACGAACAATGGGACACAAAGGAATACAATCTTCTCAATTTAGATAAAGATGGTTGGATCAAATCTCTACCAGCGCCTGGCGATGCTCCCAAATATACGAGAATCAGTACTTTATTGTTTAGGGAAATACCAGGTTATTATCCCTCCGGTAAGTATATAGTTTTATACGAAGGAGAAGGAACAATTTCCTATGGATTTGATGCCAAAAAAGATGAAGCAGCATCAACTCCCGGTAGAGATGTCATTAACGTAGACTCAAAAAAAGGCGGAGGTATATTAATTACAATTACCTCTACCGACCCCAGAAAAACGGGTAACTACATTCGCAACATTCGAGTTATCAAAGCAGAAAACCTAGGACTCTACACCAAGGGTGAAACATTTAACCCCTCTTTTTTAAACAAAATTAAAAACTTTTCAGTTCTTCGTTTTATGGACTGGATGCAAACCAACGACTCCAAGCAAAAAGAATGGACTTCTCGACCTGTACCTACAACTTTCTCCTATGCTGCTAAGGGAGTACCTGTAGAGGTAATGCTTACTTTAGCAAATAAACTCAACGCTAATCCCTGGTTTAACATGCCTCATACAGCCACCGATGAATATATGACTAAATTTGCTCAATTAGTCAAGAACAAGCTTAACTCCAAATTGAAGGTTTACGTAGAATTTTCTAACGAAGTCTGGAATTGGCAATTTCCACAAACAAATTATGCCTTGCAACAAGGCCAAGCAAGATGGGGGAGAGATAAAAAAGATGCCTACATGCAATGGTACGGCATGCGTACTGCTCAAATGTGCGATATCTGGAAAAAAACCTTTGCAAGCCAAAATCATCGTGTAGTCTGTGTTATGGGTACTCAAACAGCATGGAAAGGATTAGAAAATGCTGCTTTGGATTGCAAGTATTGGGTAGCAGAAGGTAACAAACCTTGTTATCAACACGGTATTGATGCTTATGCGATCGCAGCGTACTTTGGTGCAGATTTAGGAGCACCAGAAAATTCCCAAGCAGTAGAATCTTGGTTAAATGACGCAGATGGTGGTTTCGCTAAGGCTATTGAGCAGTTAAAAAAAGGAAAATTACTGCCAAAATCTACCAATAGCTTAGCAGATAACTATAAAAACTTTACTTACCACGCCACAGTAGCACAAAAAAGAGGTTTGCAACTAATTGCTTACGAAGGAGGTCAGCACATTGTTGGTCGTGAAGGTGTAGAGAATAACGAAAAACTAACAAACTTCTTTATCAAACTCAATCGCCATCCAACCATGTATGACTTATACACTCAATTACTCAACGATTGGAAAAAAGCTGGAGGAAAATTATTCATACATTTCGTTGATATTGGTAAACCAAGTAAATGGGGAAGCTGGGGCGCTTTAGAATACCTAGAGCAAAAAACTTCACCCAAATACAAAGCATTAATAGATTTCGAGCAAAACACTCTTTAAATACGAATAATTTTTTGTTTTCAACCATACGATGCCAATAAATATTAACGATAAATCCATAAGTACAACTGCCAAAAAATCATCTCCTTTTTTGAAATATATCCATAATTTTCGTGGCTTTGCCATACTTACAATTGTGGCTAGTCATATCATCCCTTCCCTCGAGTGGCAAAATACGATTCTAGAAAAATTAATTTATATTATTCTGGGAAATGGTACGGTTTTTTTGTTTTTATTGCTGGCTTTCTCTTCCAGTTTTTGTCTCATCAATATGAATATTTAAAATATTTAGTTAAAAAATTTCAATACGTTATTCACCCTTATTTATTCATTTCAATTCCAGCAGTTATATTTTGTCTTTTTAGGAAAAACTATCTTCCACCAGATTGGTTTAGCAATCGTTTTTCCGATTGGCCTGTGCTCGGTCAAATCCTTATGTACTTCTTGACTGGAGCGCATCTACCACCATTTTGGTTTATACCAATGATTGCTATTTTTTATATTATTTCACCCATGCTGCTATGGATGGATAGACATCCCAAAAGCTATCACATACTTCCAATTTTACTAGGTATAACAGCAGTCGTACCCAGAGATCAGAACAATGCTAATACCGCACAATCATTTGTCCATTTTCTTTCTGTTTACATGATTGGTATGTTCTGTTCGCGCTATCAAGAAAAGCTTTTTGTCATTGTCAAGAAAAAATATTTATGGCTGCTAGCTAGCTTGGTTATCTTAACTATTTTAGAGTTTGTCATTGTACCAAGACCAACTACAATTAATTCCTTCAGTAAATTAATTTTGTGCGTACTAATCATTTACTTTTTATGGGTGAATGAATCCCGGTTACCAAAGCAATTCCATGACATTATGGGTTTTTTAGCTGAATTAAGTTTTGGAATTTATTTTCTCCACGACTACTTTATTATTGCTTACTCTGGGATAGCTAAAAAGTTGAAAATTGACCCCTTTTGGACTCAAGCTCATCTGGTGACTTTTGCGATTATATATTCGCTTTCCTTGCTAGCAAGCATTGTGTTACTCCTAATTCTTAAAAGAATTTTTGGTAAAAAGAGCCGATTTTTGATTGGCTGTTAATCAAAGCCTAAATTTTCACCGTGGTTTTTAAAACTTTATTTTTTTAAGATGCGATGGACAGCTGAAGATAACAAAACCATCCACAATCCATCAGATAACAAGTCAATGCCAACCAAAATGCCGGTAAATATCACTTCTTCGCTATTGGTATGATTCCAACTACAAATGATAATAGCAAGAATAATACCTAAAATTCCACTGAATAAAACCCAACCCCAATTGGGTAATGGTCGCAGTTGAAAGGCTAAAAATATCTGAAAAATACCTTTGAGAAAAATACATATTCCCAAAGCAGATATGATACCTTGTATGGAGTTTTCCAGTAAAAATATACCTACAATTAAATAAATAAATCCCGCTAATAATTTTAAAAAAATATATCCAAAGCGACGAGTTTGGAAAGTATATACAAATAGAAAAATTCCACCCAAAATAAACAACCAACTCAAAACCACTATGCTCGCAAAAGTAGCAAAAAATGGTTTGGCGATCGCCACTAACCCTAAAATCATCATTAGAATACCCAGGGCGATCACCCACCCCAGATTCTTCCGCAATTCCCTGTGCACCTCGGGTATATCACCACTAACACTACTATTAGTGAGTCTCATAGCGTTTTTGTAAGTTTTGCTGCTGAATAATTTGCTTTTAGGTTTTTTACTGAATAATATACATATTTATCATTTTACTCGCTGAACTTAGAGCTAACCTTAAGTTCTTTCTTTGCTTTTTGATTACTTTTCCCTGGATTAAAAAAATAGACTAAAGAAATAAAGCATTAATAAGAAATATATAAAGCTAAAATACTCATTAACATTGTTTTTGCACTGGCGTACCCTATATCGTCTCCAAGAACGGCTACACTCAAATTGGCAGTGGCAGAATGATGATACGAGCTATAGTAATGTCAATAGCGATCGCTAATTTCTTCTAGTATAAGTTGTCAAAATGTTCTGTAAAAATATTTTTTCATAGTTTTTGTATATAAACTCTGCGCTTTTCCAATCATCAAAGCAGAAAATTAAGATCAATAATTTAGTTGTTGATTCATAGATAAGCAAATTATTCATCCATATCTTCTTCCTATAAAAACAAGCAGAGTAGATTAGAATCTTTATTGACTACAGGGCGATCGCCTATTACTGCGGACTCGATTTTGGAATCACTCCTAAACCTTTGTGTCTGAAGTTAAATCCTGACTCAATGTCTTGGATGATTTCCCCTTCTGGGTACAGCGATCGCATATAAGCAACCTGTTTTACCAAGGTCATCTGGTTAACAAATAGTGGTAGCTCTAGTTACACTGCACAAGTGGGACTCGAAGCTGACAGTCTTTGTCCCGCTTAGTTTTTGATGCTTTCGATGTTGCTATTATCTGCGTATTTTCTGGGCGTGTTTAAGTGAAACCCTAGCTACTTTACCGCTTCTTTTTGTGGTACGTATGGTATGCCACTAAGTTTGTGAACCCAATGTTAGTATTTTCTCTGCTGCTAATTAGCCTTCGCCGCTTTGCTGGTTCCAAATGTTCACTGTACAGTTGTTCACGGCGGAAAAAGATCTCCTATTATCGTGCAGACAATCACGTTACAAGTATCATTGACCGCTATAAGTATTAAGCTCTGTAAACGCTTGTTTCAGACCTACTTCTTGAATACCGATACTCCCTCCCGCTAGGATTAGCTAACCCCCCATTACATAACAAAAACTAAACCAGCGATCGCAGAATGAATCTTCCTCTGGATTGACGCTGTTAACTTGCTAGTTCCAATGGAGGATGGTAGCAACTTGTGTTGGTAATGCAACTGGGTTAAAGGGTTTTGCGATCGCCCCAGCTATACCTCACAGATGAAACTGCTAGCACATCCCAACCACCGAGACGATGCAAGCAAACTTGTAAGATTACTCGAACAGAAGCTTCATAATCGATGAGTAAAACTAACTTTCGAGCCATAGTTAAGGGCGCTCGAAAATGTTTGCTATTTTAGTACTGATTTTCTCTTCTATCTGCGATCTAGAAACTGAATCTAGAATCAGAAATTAATAGAAGCGAAGAAATTATAAATAGATGAAAATAATGTTTGTTTTCTTATTGCCGTTTAAACATGATAAATATCCAATACAGTTTCTAAGGCAGTCTGCTCAATTTTAGAATCTAAAAGTAAGGTAATTGTAAGTACTTTATAAAAGTATTACTATCAATTTTTGGGCTGATATTTCGATAATTTAGTAATTTTTTTAGGACGTATTTTAAAGAATTACATTTGTTATCTAATCCGATAAAAACTAAGTTATTCTCTTATATTCTTAGCTTTGTTTTAGAAGTTATAATTACCATTGGCAAAAAGGTTTTTTGACTAAATTGCTGTTAAAATATCTGGGATCCTCTGACACTTCTTTATCAACCCAACTTGGTAATTCAATATTTTGTTTTTCATCATTTAGTTCGATTTCTGCTAATATCAAACCTTGATTAGCACCAGAAAACTCATCTATTTGCCAAATCAAGCCATTCCACTCTAGTGCGTACCTAGTTTTTTCTATTAAAGGGCTTTGACATAATTTCTCAAGCATTTCCTGAGCATCTTCCACAGGAATGGGATACTCAAATTCTAGCCTAGAGTAGTTGACACTAGGTCCTTTAATGGTTATGTAACCTTTGTCTCCTGCTACACGGACGCGCACGGTGACTTGTCCTTGCGTAGGAATGTATCCTTGACGATATGTACTACCCTGGGCTGATTCTCTCCAACTATCTCCTTTAACTAAAAATTTACGCTCTATTTCTTTAGCCATGTGATTTGCAATTTTGGTTAGAAGTAGGTGCTAGTAGTTTTTTAAAGCGACCTTCCTTGATAAATTTTACAATTTCGAGGAGCGATAGCATACTTGCCAACGGGGAAAATTGTCTGGTTGCGATCGCTTGCCAAGTAGGAAGTTTCTAACTTTTGGATACACGACATCACAGACTTAAGGATGATGTGAAGCATTATTGACTTGTGCGACTCTTACGCAAGTAAGTGAAAGAAATCTCAAACTAGCACAGGAAGGAATAATGGCAGACGAAACCACAAAAAAAATCTTGAGGAAATCGATCCCACCGAGGTTGAAGATTCCAGAACTGCTATTGCTGACGAACACCGCTCCTTTCTTGAGAAGGTAATGGTCAAAGGCGGATTTGCAGACCTGTACGACACTCGGGACTTTACCGAAGTAGTTTTTCGCGTTATGCGTGACTTGATGACAACGGAGGCCGCCGATCGCGTGGAAGCAGAACTGCATCAACAGGCCGTACCCACTAAGGACAAAGCCTTACAAATGGAGGTAGCCGATCTTTGGAGAGATACCAATCCGATTGTGGGCTTTCTCAGTCGGATTCGTCCACCTTGGCAAGGTCCTGGTATTTTTAAGATTGATGACGATCGCTTTTTATTCCGAGTCGCCAATGAAGGCGGAAAACCACCAAACGTTGACCGGGAACAAGCTGTCAGAGCTGTATTTTCCGCCACCAAAGACGAACTTTCCCCAGACCGTATTCAGGAAATAGCCAGCTGGCTACCCGGCCGCGTCCGCGAACTATGGGAGCAAGCTTAATAAATATACTCTCGTAAATTTCAGAGCTAGCGATCGCCTTTTTTACATGAGTTTGATCTGGATGTGAAGGGCGGTTTTCTTGTCAGGCTGCAGTTATTGATTCCAAATAAGATCCAAACGCTTTTGCGCTTTTTGGAGAGCTTTTTGAGGAGATTCCCCCAGCATTGTTGCTTCAATAGCACGTCCTAGACTATCAGAGAGGCGATTGTATCCGGGAATAATAGGCCGAGTTCCCGATACAGACATTTGGTCGAGAAAAACTTTCATCACAGGCTTTTGCTTGATATGTTCCTGATATGCTTGGCTTTGGGCAGATTTGATATTTACAGGCAAAAAACCGGAAGCAATACTCCATTCGGTTTGAAACTCTTCACTAATAACGTATTCTAAAAATTTGAGAGCTGCTTGCTGCTTTTTAGGCGTAGTTTTCATCACAAATAGATTACCACCAGCAATCACGCTAGCTGGATGTAAATTAGCAGGAATTGGAAATACATCGTAATCAACTTGACTTTTCATGATGTAGGTCCAAGGCCCTGTAATCTGCATAGCAACACGACCGGCGATAAAATCATCTTCTTCAAATCCGCGTTCCGGTGCGGAAAATTTAGTAGAACCGTCTCGGATCAACTCTTGCCAAAATTGCAAAGCAGCGATCGCCCCGGGATTTACTAAATCAGGGCGGTCATTTTTTACCACTGTTCCGTCACTGCTTAGTAAAAAAGGAAACCAAGTAAAAACGGTCCATTCTCCCTTTCCCAAAGGCATTAACATACCGTATTGGTCAGGACGGCCATCGCCGTTGCGGTCTGTTGTCAGTTTTTTGGCAACTTCTCGGAATTGTGGCCAAGTTTTTGGTAATTCAGTAATTCCTGCTGCTTTAAATAAGTCTGGTCTGTAAAAAATAGCAATATTACCGGTCCACAGCGGTACTGACCAAATATGACCTCCTAATTGCATTTCGCCGAAGCAACTGTGGATAATTTCTGATTTGAGAGGCGAATTGTCCAGCCAATTTTCTAGAGGTACAATCGCCCCAAGTTCTACAAGCTGACCTGTTAGCTGGGGATTGAAAAACAAGATATCTGGCGGAACGTTACCAACTACTGCCGTTAATACTTTAGGCACTTGTTGTTCTAATTGTCCAGCATAAATCGACTCTATTTCAACATCAGGATGAGTTTGATTAAATCGGTCTACTAATTTTTGAAATGCATCTCTATTTGCGGGAGGATTAATTCCCTGCCATAATGTCAAGTGAATTACTCCATTATCTTTTTTAAGATCTGGCTGACAACTAGATAAAAATAAGCAAAAACTGAGCAATACTCCGAGTAATAAAAATCGCGTTTTGTTGATTTCAAGCCAACAGAAACATTTTTGGATTTGCCGGTACAAATTATTCTTCATGCTCCCAAATTAATCGCAAAAATTTATTAATTCTTATCTAAAAGATATTAGACAATAAAAATAAACATATTTTAAGATTTGCTGTTGGTGAGGAGCACTAAAGTGCTTGCTACTAGCAACTCGCTCAAGGTTTGTGCTATCTATACTTACCTGGAGGTTTTCTACACTTTTAATTCCTGGGAGTTTTAGGGGCTATTAAGTCCCATACCGGAATCTTGCCCACATGATACGATAGCAGTTAGTAGCCAGTAACTTAGGAGTGGGAGAACATCACAAAATCTCCAGTATTCCCCGTTCGCCATCTAAGATTGCTTTAACACCTACTGGTAGAGCTGCGTTGGGTGCTTGATGACCAAAGGGTAAGTCGGAGACAACTGGAATACTCAAATCACCCAAGCGCTCGCGCAATACTTCTTCTACACTAAAGCTAGGGATGTTGGGTGGTGCTTCACACTTGCTAAAGCTACCCAAAGCAATGCCGCAAACTTGGGACAAAATACCGCTCAGGCGCCATTGTGTCAGCATCCGGTCGATGCGATAGGGGGCTTCTGTGACATCTTCAAAGGCTAGTATTATACCATCCATATTTGGCTGAAGGGGGGTACCGAGCAGGTGAGTTGCAACAGTGAGATTTGCTGGTAGCAGGATACCAGTGGCGAGGCCTCCTCCCCAACCATAACCTTTTAAGGGAGCAAGGGAGCGTCCTTCCACCCAATCGAACAAACGTTGACGAGACCAATCTGGTTCATCGGCGATCGTGGTCAATAAAGGAGCGTGAACACCCGAAATTCCTGCTTGGTATAAACTCCACAGCAAAGCGGTAATGTCAGAAAAGCCGATCAGCCATTTGGGAGTTGGGAAATGGGAACTTTTGTTTTTCTGTTCTAGCTGTTTCCAATCCCAGTTTTCTAAAAGGCGAGTACTGCCAAAACCGCCTCTAGCACAAAGAATACCGCGACACTGTGGATTTTGCCATGCCGATGCGAGATAATGGCGGCGCTTTTCATCTTTACCCGCTAAATACCCCCATTTAGCATCTATCTCTGGGATGACTTCTACCTGATAACCACGTTCTCGCCAAATATCTACTCCGCGTTGAAATGCATCGAGTTCTCGCAAAGCACCACTGGGAGCGATCGCTTGCAGTAAATCTCCTGGTTGCAGGGGTGGTGGAATAATGATTTCCGGTGACATTAAAAAATAATCTCCTTAAACCATTTTTCAAAGCGATCGCCCAGTGCTTGCAGAGAAAATTCCTCTTCAGCTTGCTGGCGACAAGCGTAGCGATCGATTTCGCCAATTCGCTGCGTCGCCTCTACTAACCCAGCAACACTATCTGGTTCTACCAAGAATCCGGTTTTGCCATCTCGGATTATTTCTGCTGGACCGCCACGTTTGTAGGATATCACTGGAACTCCGCAAGCCAGGGCTTCTATAGCTACATTTCCAAATGCTTCTACCCAACGTGGTGTCATCAATAATGCTTGACACTCGCGAAGTACCTGTTGCAATTGCGAAGTTGGTAAAAATCCCAGATATTCAAAACATGAATTGGGAAAATCCCGACAAATTTGTTGCCAGTAGGATTCATCTTGAATTTTACCCGCAATCTTGAGTGGAATTTTAGTAATTTCTGCTACAGCTAGTGCATCTTCTAAAGCTTTTTCCGGAGAAATGCGACCCAACCAAACTAACTGTTGCTTTGGCTTTGGACAAAATTGATACAGAGATAAATCGATGCCGCTACTTAAATAATACAAAGGTGGGGTAAGTTTGGGAAAAGTTGCCGCTTGCGAGGAGGTATAAAAGCCAAGGGTACCGGGAAATTGCTTTGAGATTTGCACGATAATTTGGTCGAGAGCCTCAGATAAAGAACCCATGCTCACAAAATGGGCGATAGGACACCGGAAAAAAGATGTGAGGTAAAAAGGTAACCAATCGTAAGCAAAATTTACAATCAAGTCGTAGTTATCCTGAACTTGACGAGCATAGTCCCACATATTAGCTAATACGGAATTTTCCGGCATCATCACGGGATCTGTACGTTTGAGACTTTGGGCAATTATTTGCAAATTGCCAGGAATTTGTACAATTGGTAAGGAATTCCATGTCGAACCAGCTGGAGCAACTATTTGCAATTGATGACCCCTACGGCTCATTTCCCGAGCAATGTTGTAAATGCTTAATTCCACACCCCCACCCAGTCCCGTACCCAAAGGACCAACAGAAGTGGAGACAAAAAGTAGTTTTAAAGATTGGAAAGAAGCACTCATCGATCGTGTGAGGAGATAAAACTACAAGGACAATAAAACACAAACTTAACACAATGGGAATACGAGCTAAAAAATGTCATACTGG
This sequence comes from cyanobacterium PCC 7702, assembly GCA_000332255.1. Classification (GTDB taxonomy): domain Bacteria; phylum Cyanobacteriota; class Cyanobacteriia; order Cyanobacteriales; family Nostocaceae; genus Chlorogloeopsis. The sequence continues at coordinate 3,884,518 of KB235926.1, forward strand.
TAACAACGCATAAGTAATCGTACATCGTACAAAGACAGCGCGATCGCAAAATTTCACCGCCGCACTACTGTTAATAGCTTGATATTACTTGCCTGTCATTTCAATATGCAACTAAATCGAGCGAGATACCGTATAATATTCAGCTGTGCAGGAGGTAAATTATGGCTAAATTACAGGTAGAAGACGGGAAAGTATACACCGAAGTAGAGGAAATTACTCGCGAGCTTGCACCTTTGCATATTCAAATCCATCGCTGGGCGATCGCAGACGATCCGCAACTTCGCCAATTATTGGCAAAAGACAATCTCGATGAAGACGAAAAACAGCAGGTACTCAAAGCTTTCGACGGTTATTTTGAGCAATTAAAACAAACTGCTGGCTACCAATTTTGCGATTTAATCGTCTTACATCCGCACACGCCCAATCTGGATGCACTGCTGGCTAAATTTGACAAAATTCACACCCACGATGATGATGAAGTTCGCTACATCGTTGCTGGAGAAGCTGTTTTCGGCTTCGTGCGTCCTGACGGTAGCCAAGTAGAATTAACCGTGCAGCCAGAAGAGTATATTAACGTACCTGCGGGAACGGAGCATTGGTTCGTGTTGACACCAGCACGCCGAGTCAAGGCAGTACGTTATTTTACGGGTACAGAAGGATGGGTTCCCAAATATACAGGTACTCCCATTCGCAGGCATCAGGTGGTAGCTTGAATAAAGTAGGACATTAGCAAAAGAAAAAGTGAAGAGAATCGTTTTTTGTGACTTTGATGGCACTATTACCGTCAAAGAAACCTTTGTTGCCGTTCTCAAGCACTTTGCACCGCAACTTTCCGCGCAGTTAATTCCTCAGATCTACGCGCGAAAGCTGACACTACGCGAGGGAGTGCGACAAATCTTAGAATCAATTTCATCCTCTTGCTACCCTGAGATTTTAGAATTTAGCCGCGGTGAGACCATTCGTCCGGGATTTACGGAACTGCTAGATTTTTTAGAAGCAAAACAGGTTCCTTTAGTTGTCATTTCCGGCGGATTGCGGGGCATGGTAGAAGTAGTATTGGGTAAACTGGTGCAGCGGGTTCATGCTATCCATGCAGTTGATATTGATACCACAAATGAGTACTTGCAAGTGAAGTCGGAATTTGAGGGTGGAACAGAACTAGTGGCCAAAGTACAAGTGATGGAAAAATATTCAGCGGAGGAAAAAATTGCCATTGGTGATTCTTTAACCGACCTAAATATGGCATTAGCCACACCAATAGTATTCGCCCGCGATGCCCTCGCTCAATATCTGCAACAACACCAAAAACCCTACATTCCCTGGCAAGATTTTTTCGAAGTGCGCGACTACCTAGCCTCATTATGGAATTCAGCCCATGAACAGCCGAACCCATAGCGATCGCCGTCTGGAGTTAATTTCTGCCGCCCGTTACTTTTATCAACAAGGTTGGATGGTAGGAACTGCAGGTAATCTTTCGGTTCGCCTACCAGATGGTAGCTTCTGGATTACAGCTAGCGGTCGGTGCAAAGGCGAATTAACAACTAGCGATTTTGTTCGCATTTATCCAGATGGAAGAGTGGAAAAAGCTGCTGACAATTCCCGTCCTTCTGCCGAAACTGCCATTCATCAGGTTATTTACAATCTCTTTCCGCAAGCCAATAGCTGCTACCACGTCCACTCTGTAGAGGCAAATTTAGTCTCTCGCTTTTGTTCGGGAGATTCCCTGACTTTACCACCACTGGAAATGCTCAAAGGGCTAGGAGTCTGGGAAGAAAATCCTAATTGTGTTATGCCTGTGTTCAATAATTATCTCCAGGTACAGCGCATTGCCGATGAAATCCAACAGCGCTTTAGCATTAATCCTCCCCAGGTACCAGCTTTGCTGATCCGCGATCATGGAGTCACTGTTTGGGCGCCTTCTGCTACAGATGCTCGCAATTATGTTGAGTTAGTAGAATATATTTTTCGTTACATGGTTGCAGCTTATCGGGTAGGAATAATTTAAAAGTAGGAAAATCACTTAATCAGGAAACAAATGACTATTCGCGTAGTGGCCCGTGTTATTGCTTTACCAGATAAAGTCGAAGCAGTCAAAACTGTATTGTTAGAATTAATCGAGCCTACTCGGCAAGAAAACGGTTGTATCAAGTACGAACTGCTACAAAACCAATCGGAACCAACGGATTTTACCTTTGTGGAAGAATGGTCTTCCCATCAAGCGTTAGACGCTCATCTCGCCTCGACCCACATTCAAAAGGCAGTAGCTCAGCTGCATGGTTTAATTGCTACTGAACCTGATATCCGTCGCTATCATCTTTTGGCATAGCTATAAATACTGTTCTCCCTTGCTTTTTGAGTCATGTTTACAACCTGTAATTGGAGGTAGGACGTTGTCTGATTTGATACGCCTTCAACGCTCCATGAGAAATTATGGTTCTCCTGTATCTTATCAAGGCGGAAATTTGTCCTTTTTGTACAGCTGCGTACAAATCGCTTTGGCTGATTCCCAAACGTCTTGCTGCCTCTGCTAGGGAAATACCTTGCACCTGCATACGCTATTCTCTTCCTTGCAATCTTAATTAGATTGCTATCTATGTAGATATCTTAACTTAATTTAAATAAAATAAACAATAATTAACAATTTTCTTCTTAGCAAGGATACTTGCAAAATCCGTAATTTCGTTTTCCCAACTGTTGGCAATTTTCACGCGATCGCCCTGAAAACATAGCAAAAAAAGCTCAAGCAAGAGTACTTGAGCCTGGGAGTTGTGGACGGGATGGACTAGGAGATGAGCTTAGTAGCGGCTGCGGAAATTCTGACTTCGACGCTGGCCGGCAAACGAGCTTTTATCTTCCCTGGGCCTTGCTTTATTCACCTTGAGATCGCGACCCATCCATTCCGCACCGTCGAGAGCTGCAATAGCTGCTAATTCTTCTGCTTCCGTACCCATTTCCACAAAAGCAAAGCCGCGGACGCGACCGGTTTCGCGGTCAATGGGTAATTGCACTCGCTTAACGGAACCGTATTCTCCGAAGACAGCATTCAAATTGTCTTCCGTTACTTGATAGGAAAGATTACCTACGTATACAGACATTTCTCTTCTCCAAAATCATTGGTGTGTACAGATTGAGATTTCGGAGAAAAGTCTGTCACTACTAAATAAACAAATAAAATAATAAACAAACGCGATCGCCGAATTAATTCTCACACTTTAGCTTAACATAGCAGCCCGTTGTTTCCAAGCAATTTTCATTAATAATTGTTAAGAAAAGAGGGTGCGTTTTTTCACACCCCTGGAATGCAGGCGCATCAACTATCTTCTTCCGCCTTGAATTTGATCGAAAATAGCACCATCGTCAAAGAATTTCTTTTGAACTGCATCCCAACCTCCAAATTCTTTCACGGTGTAGAGATTGGTCACTTTCGGAAATTGCTTGGCAGTTTCTGCAGCTACTGTAGAATTAACGGGACGAAATCCAACTTTGGCAAATTCTCTTTGTGCTTCTGCTGTAAAAAGATATTTCACAAAAGCTTCTGCTAGTTGGCGAGTTCCGCGTTTATCGACAACTTTATCTACTACGGCAACCGGATTTTCAATGGATATATTAACTTTTGGTACGATGGAGGGATAGTTAGACTCGCCTTTAAGTTTAGCCAGTATCTCTTCATTTTCGTAATTCAACAGCACATCTCCCTGATTCCGCTTATAAAAGGTATCGCTAGCATCTCGTGCATCTTTGGGCAATACTGGCACATTTTTATATACCTTTGTCACAAAATCCCGCGCTTGAGCTTCACTACCTCCTGTTTTAATCACTGAACCCCATAAAGCCAAAAAGTTCCAACGCGCGCCTCCAGAAGTTTTGGGATTAGCAGTGATAACGCTGACTCCCGGTTTTGCTAAATCCGTCCAATTACGAATTTTTTTAGGATTACCGGGACGGGTAACCAAGGCGACTGTAGAGCGAGTAACAATGGCGTTATTAGGAGCTCGTTTTTCCCAACCTGGTTTTATTAGTCCTGCCTTTTGAATTTTATTTATATCCAGTCCCAGAGATAAGGCCACCACATCTGCTTCCAATCCATCGATGACAGCTCGTGCTTGAGACCCAGAACCGCCGTAGCTTTCGCGAATTGCTACATCTTGGTTGTGTTCTTTTTTCCACTTTTGTACAAACCGGGGAATGATTTTAGAATAGGCTTCTTTGGTAACGGCATAGGAAACTAAAGTCAGCTCCACTGTTTTCGGCTTTTGACCGACCAATTGGTGTTGGGTACGAGAAGGTGGTTGCTCTAGAGCAGTACCGACCGCGGAAACCGGTAGTGCTACAGTTACGCTCAAACCAGCAGCCACAACTAAAGTGCGACTTTGTAAAGGTAGTGATAATTTCCAAACACAAAATTTCCGTTTTTGCATTATTCCTCTTTTAAACTACGGTAAATTGATTGATTTATGTTTGTAATATCTTTTGTATAGATTCCCACAAAGAAGGAAAAAAAGCAAGTATATATGCTTAGTTGCTGTATATTAAAAAACAAAGTAGCTCGAGTCAGGAAAATGGAAGCGATCGCACCAGACAACAGGACTTAATCTGAAGTATCTTAAGGTGCAAGACCGTTAGTCTGGAGTTTGTAATCGCAAATGCCATGTGTCAATTGCTGGGAATGAATTGCAATGTTCCGACGGATATTTGCTTTTCTTTTGAGGGCTTTTCGGCACGGGGGGGAAAAACCGACGATCATAGTGATGGATGGGGAATTGCTTTTTTTGAAGGCAAGGGATGTCGGATGTTCATAGATGCAAAATCTTCAGTGAGTTCTCCGCTAGCAGAAATGGTACGGCGCTATCCCATCCACTCCACCCACGTCATCGCCCATATTCGTAAAGCTACCCAAGGCGAAATTGCCCTAGAAAATTGCCATCCTTTTCGTCGCGAGCTGTGGGGACAGTATTGGGTATTTGCCCATAATGGTGATTTGCCGAATTTTTCTCCGGTGGGAATGCATTTTTATCAAGCTGTAGGCAATACCGACAGTGAAAAAGCTTTTTGTTTGATGTTAGAAACTTTGCGAGAAAGCTTTCCCTTTGGCAAACCTTCTTTAAAGGAATTGTATGCGGTCTTAAAGGAGATTACTGATAAACTTGATTCTATAGGTAGCTTTAACTATTTGTTGAGCAATGGAGAAGACTTTTTTGCCCATTGTTCTACCCAACTGTACTACATTGTTCGGCAAGCTCCTTTTGCAGCTGCTCACTTAATAGACGAAGATGTAACCGTAGATTTTCGGGAATTGACAACTCCCAGCGATCGCGTTGCTGTGATTGCGACTTCTCCCCTCACCGATAACGAAGTTTGGACACCGATCGCTCCAGGGGAACTACTCTTATTTCAAGATGGTTTGCCTCGGAAATTGGAAAATAATTAAGCTGACATTAACTGTACCTTTGCAAATAATTAACATCTTGATGGTAAGTTCATGACGGCCCTAAGGCAAGGAAAATCTCGCACCGGGGATTTTTCTGTTGTCTGGTTTGATTAATTTTGCCAGCAAGGGAAGCAGCATTATGAACTACCAAAATTTTCAGCAATTGATGCAGGCGCATCCAACCAAGCGACGCAGCTTCATTATCGGTATAGGAGCATTGACTGGTTTGGCGATCGCCAATCAATTTTCTCATCTTCGAGCGATCGCTAAAGTGACATTTAGCGATTATCCTTTCAAATTGGGTGTGGCGTCGGGCGAACCCTATCCTACCAGCGTAGTAATTTGGACTCGGTTAGCTCCCGATCCTCTCAACGGAGGCGGTATGCCAAATGTTAATGTACCAGTTAAATGGCAAGTGGCAACCGACCCCAACATGAAGCGAATTGTCGCCAGAGGAACAGAGATTGCAACTCCACAACTAGCTCATTCTGTTCGAGTTGTGGTGGAGGGACTTCAGCCTCGGCGTTGGTACTGGTATCAGTTTATCTCAGGTAACGAAATTAGCCCTATTGGTCGCACTCGCACAGCTTTTGCACTGGGTAGCCGTGCAGATAAATTATCCTTTGCAGTTGCAAGTTGCCAACATTACGAGCAGGGTTACTACACTGCTTACAAATACATGGCTGAGGACGAGTTAGATTTAGTCGTGCATGTAGGTGATTATATCTACGAAGGAGGAATTACACCAGGACGTCCCAGACAACATAACAGTCCTGAAATTACAACTTTAGAAGCTTACCGCAATCGTTATGCCCTCTACAAAAGCGATCTTGACCTGCAAGCAGCTCATGCCAATTTTCCTTGGATTGTTACCTGGGATGACCATGAGGTAGAAAACAACTACGCCAACTACATCTCAGAAGTTGATGATGAACCAGATCAAGATCCGGCTGTTTTCTTGCAAAGACGGGCTGCTGCCTATCAAGCTTACTACGAGCATATGCCTTTGCGTCCCTTTTCCCGACCTCAAGGTCCTGACATGCAACTTTTTCGACGACTTTTTTTTGGGAATTTAGCTACTTTCCACGTATTAGATACCCGTCAGTACCGTACGGATCAACCCTGCGGTGACGGTACCAAGGAACGCTGTCCGGAAAACTTCGATCCCAATGCCACAATTATTGGTCAGCGTCAGGAGCAATGGTTGTATCGGGGTTTAGAACGCTCTTTGAGCATATGGAATATTGTGGCTCAACAAGTTGTGGTTGCTCAGACAGATACCAAACCTGGAGAAGGCGGAACTTACAGGATGGACAAATGGGATGGATATGTTGCGTGTCGCGATCGCTTGATGCGTTTTCTACAACAGCGCCGACCCTCCAATCCAGTGGTTTTGTCGGGTGATATCCATTCTAACTGGGCTATGGATTTGAAGGCTGACTTTAACGATCCTGACTCCCCTACGGTGGGAAGTGAATTTGTCTGTACTTCCATCAGTTCGGGTGGAGATGGAGCAGATACCAGTCCCGCAGTTGCAGCTTATTTACCTGATAATCCTCACATCAAGTTCTACAACGGTCAGCGGGGATACGTCCGCTCGACGGTAACTCCTGCAATTTGGCAAACAGATTATATGGTGATGTCGCAGGTAACAACTCCCTTTGGCACAATTAGCAAGCGGGCTTCCTTTACTGTTGAAAATGGGCGTCCGGGAGTGCAGCAAATATAGTAACTTGTTGCTTGTGCTACAGGGATGCGGCAAAATTAACTAAAACTAGAACGCTCGTTCCAAGAAAGCATCAGACGGGAAATACCAGTCAACAGCACGCTAGCACCAACTAGCGTGCCAATCAACCAAGGTGCGTTGAAAGGCCATTGAAACCAAACGATCGCACCCAAAACCAAGGTCACAATGGCATCAACCAATACCCATGTCCAGTTTTGTTGGGGACGCAAGCGAAATGCTAGGATCAGCTCAAATATACCTTCGGCGAGCAAAAAGCTACCCAGCAACAGAGTCAGCGTCAGAACTCCTGTTAAAGGGTAGACAAATAGCATCACACCTGTTGCTATGTATAATACGCTCAATAAAACTTTCCAGAGAAATCCTGCCCGAGCGCGAGTTTGAAAGGCATAAATAAGCTTGCTGACTCCAGCGCTAGTTAAAATTACGGCGATCCAAGTTTCGGTAAAAATTGTTGAGACTGCAGGTGCGGCGATCGCAGCAATTCCCAAAACAATTAAAATTATACTAATTAGCACTTCGGTGGAAAAGAAGGAAGAATTAGTTGTTGTCATAATCTAGTATCTAATTTGCTAACTTTGTCAAACCATAGGATACAGCCTAGAGAATCTTGGAAAACTTTTGTACAACCCAAGGACAGAAATTTTGCTTTTACCTGCAAAGCAAGTTTATTAGCAGATATCTATAGCTTTTCTCTCCAAAAAAACGTAGCAAACACACTTTTTGCTGACTGCAAACTATGTGTAGTTTTAATCTTAAGAATCAGTAGGGGAGGTATATTTATGACTGCTGAAACTATCACCCAACTTCCCATTCCCAGCCATTTTGACGCCCGTCGCGTTGGCGAAGTGTGGCGCGTTCCCTACCAACAAACAGCTGTGCAAGCAAAAAATTGGGCAAAACAACACCAACTTTCACCCGCTGCGGAAGATAAAACTCGTATTTGCTTGCTGGCCATCGATGTGCAAAATACCTTCTGCATTCCTGATTTCGAATTATTTGTCGGTGGTCGTTCTGGTATGGGTGCGGTGGAAGACAACGTGCGCTTGTGCGAGTTTATCTACCGCAATTTAAGTGTAATTACGGAAGTTACCTTGACGATGGATACTCACACAGCCATGCAAATATTCCATCCTGTTTTTTGGATTAACGACGCTGGAGAGCATCCAGAACCAATGACAACTATTTCCTTTACGGACGTGCAGCAAGGAAAGTGGAAAGTTAATCCCGCCATAGCCTACAGTCTTGCTCAAGGTAACTACACCCAGTTACAATCTTTCGCCTTACACTATACCAAACGTCTGAGCGAAGACGGCAAATATCCGCTGACAATTTGGCCTTACCACGCCATGCTGGGTGGAATTGGTCACGCTTTGGTATCAGCAGTTGAAGAAGCTTGCTTTTTCCACGCCATCGCCCGCAACAGCCAAACCAATTTTGAGATTAAAGGTAACAATCCTTTGACAGAAAATTATTCAGTACTGCGTCCAGAGGTACTGCAGGACGATCGCGGTCAACCTATTGCTCAAAAAAATAGCCGCCTTCTGGAAAAACTATGGACATTCGATGCGGTCATTATCGCTGGACAAGCAAAAAGTCACTGTGTCGCTTGGACTGTTGATGACTTGCTTGCAGAGATTCAAACTCAAGATCCTAAACTGGCCCAAAAGGTCTATTTATTAGAAGACTGCTGTTCTCCCGTGGTTGTTCCCGGCGTGGTGGACTATACTGACCAAGCTAACGCCGCTTTTCAGCGTTTTGCCGATGCAGGAATGCATGTGGTGAAATCTACAGAAGCGATCGCCTCTTGGATAGATATTAATCTTTAGGTTTGCATTTATTATTCCGTACCTAGTGCTCTCAGTTTCATACCTGATTGCGATGATAGCAAATCAGCACAGAAGGTAAAAAATGCTATCAATGTCAAAATTGGGATTGTCTTCAGGGGACTTTGATTCTCAATCAAGCCAGTAAATGAGAAGCATATCGTGAGAATTGAACAAAAGCGCTGAGATTAATAACCCTCATCCCACACTAATTCAGAGGATGATTTACTTTTCCAAAACTAAAAATTAGGTTATTCATCAACCAATACGAGTTTTGCCTAGCGATTTCATCACCACAATCTCAAGCTAGAAAACTGTCCTAAAACTATTTCCAAACCAACCAGTATACAGTAATATTATTAATTGCTAGTGAGTTGAATTTAATCATTAAGTTAAACTCTTTTTAGCTCCGCGTTGGCTTATGCGGAAAAAATTACTAACAGTAATTGTTTTGGGAATCCTACTTATTGTGAATCCCATAGCCACAGGCAAAAGTAATAGCAATTTTCTTGATAAAAAGAGCCAAACACAAATGATTGATGTCACTAAAATATCTATAGGTGGCATTAAAATTGGCATGACAGAAAAGGAAATTATTCAAAAATTAGGTAAACCTAAAAGCAGGACTGCCAAAATGCGCAATTATTGTCATGATACATATGAAACTATTTGGAATTATGATGGCTTAAAAATTATATTCTCATCAGATTCTAAAAATGAGAGTGGTCGAGTCGAGCAAATTATAACTTCTAGTCCACTTTATCCCACAGAGAAGGGGATAAAGGTAGGTGATGATATAAGTAAGGCTAAAAAGGCATACTCTACCTTTGCTACTCCCTCATCAAGAATGGCTAGTAGCAAGGATCTTTTAGTATATGTTAATGATGATTATGGTGGTGGTTTATCATTTGCTACCGATCAACGAGGAAAAATTAGAGAAATTAATTTACTAGCAATCTCTTGTTAAAACGTAAAGATGCAAGGCGCTTGTAATTAGATACCTATCTACCTTACCAAGCATTAAGAAACTTATTGACAAATTTATTTAAGACTTGCTTGAGTTGATGCTTGCGATACCAATTTTGAAAAGCAATCTCGTATTCTTCACCTTTAGTTTGAAAAGTATTCCAAGCGTCAAGACTTATACCCAGTCCCCAAAATAGTAAAATATACAACGACCAGGAAAGACCGCCACCACTGATGAGGTCCACAAGCAGTAAAACTGTGTTGACAATAGCAAACTTACCGAAACGCTTTTTGAATCTTTCTTTGCGATAGTTATTAAAAGCTTGTCGCTGTAGAATTTCCCCTTTTGTAGCTCGCCAGTCGCGTTCTGCTAGTTTTAGCGTTTCTGGGGGAATTGCTAACTCTGCAGCGATTTCCAGCAGTTGTTCGTAAGAAAATTCTTTTTCTTGGTTGTTAGCTTGATGGGCGATCGCCAGCTGGAGAATTTGCTGTACATCTTCTTGAGTGTAGGAAGAAGTTGATTGGGTTTCAAACGCCGCCATAGTTTTTAGTTGTGAATTACGATTGAGAATTTTGTCTTGTAGATATCACGCACCTTGTGCGATCGCATTATAATTGCCATTATCTCTAGGCTAGCAAATCTTAACTGCTATGGTGGCAAAATGTTGGCGACAATCTTGCTTTTGTGGCGGTCAGAAAACGGTAAGCTCCTCAAAAATCAAATCATAGACGCTATTTCATCTACGCAAGGCTAATCTAAGCCTGTAATTTCCATGGTGGTACAGCGGTTAGTAATTATTCTCCCAGTACTTTTCCTGCAGAGCCATTGCATTCTTTGGGCAAATTGGTATAATTACTAACTGCTATTTGCTTGCCAGCTTGAGCTTTATGCGACTAATCCTTGTTCCAAGGAAATGGTACAGGTGCAGCAAAAGAGGATATATCCTCAGAGGTTGCTTGTGGTGGTGTGGAAGTAGTTGGTTGCTCGGGTATTTGTTGGGAATTCAAATTAGAAGCAGGTTCGTTGCCAGAATTAGTTAGTGGTTGGGTAGTGGAAGTTTGGCTAATTTGAGGCGGTTTTGGTGATTGCATTTGAGCAATTTGTTGCATTAATTGCTCTACTTTGCGAGCTTGCTCTATCTCACCTTGTTCTTGGTAGCGTTGACGGGCCTGTTTCCAGGCACTGCGAGCTTTTTTGAACTCACCTTGATTGTACCAAGTTACTCCCAGATTGTAGTATGCTTGTGCATTTTTGGGAAGGCGGTGAATCGCTTGCATGTAGGTAGCAATAGCATCAGAGGTTCGTCCTTGAGAAGCTAAAATAGAGCCCATGTTATTATAAGCTAAAGCATTGTTAGGATCGAGCTGCAAAGCTTGGCGATAAGCAGCGATCGCCTCTTGTGTTCGTCCTTGTTCTTGCAGGAGAATTGCCAAATTTAAGTAAGCATTGACGTTGCTGCTATCTAAATTTACTGCTTTTTGATAGGCAGCAATGGCCTCGTCTGCTTGTCCTTTTTGAGATAAAGCCAAACCCAAATTATACTGAGCAGATGCCAATTGCGGATTAATAACCAAAGCTTGGCGGTAAGCAGTAATTGCTGCTTCCGGTTGTCCCTGTTTTTGCAATGCCAGACCTAAGTTATAGTAAGCATCAGCAAAATTAGGATCGAGTCTGATCGCTTCTGCATACTCCTGTACTGCTGCTTGGAAGCGATTTTGCTGTAACAGGATATTACCTAAATAATTCCGCGCCAAAGCCAGGTTAGGATCTAACTGCAGAGCTTGGCGAAAGGCAGTTTCTGCATCCGGAAAATTGTGGCGATAGTAGCGCATTACTCCCTGCTGAAAAAGGCTAGCAGCTTCCAAATTCTGGGAAGATACAACACTGGCGCTTCCTGCTAGCACCCGACGTGCTGGGAATTCAGTAATTACTGTTGCTGCCAGCGCCACAAAAGCAGAAGATAAGATTAATGCTGCCCGAGTTGTGCTGCTACACCAGTGATGAGAATTTTTTTGATACATAGTTGGTACACCCACACTGATACTGGAGTTGATACAGTCAGGGTACCCATTGAGAGTGGGAAAATTAAAAATATCTTTATCCTTAGAAATGGTAAACCGAACAAGCGCAGATTTACTTTGCTGGAGATATTGCTTCCGGTAAAATCAACATGGCATCACCAAAAGAATAAAAGCGATACCGAGAAGCGATCGCTTGTTTGTAGATATTTAACAGTCTTTGCCTGCCAATTAAAGCACTCACCAGCATCAGCAAACTAGAGCGCGGTAAGTGAAAATTGGTAATCAATCCTTCGACTACGCGCCATTTATATCCTGGATAGATAAATAAATCAGTCTTACCGCAAAACGGTTCTAGTTTCCCTGAGGCGGCAGCAGTTTCTAAAGCTCGGACTACTGTTGTACCTACAGCGATAATTCTACCACCAGCGTTTTGGGTAGCGCGAATTTGCTCTACAGTTGTTGCGGGTACTTCAACCCATTCTTCGTGCATTTTGTGAGTGGTTACATCCTCCACTTCCACAGGACGAAACGTTCCTACTCCCACATGCAACGTTATAAAAGCTTGATTAATGCCTTTTTGTTGTAACCGTTCCAGTAATTGGGGAGTAAAGTGTAACCCAGCAGTAGGAGCAGCGATCGCACCTGGAGATGTGGCATAAACTGTTTGATATTGTGATTTATCCGCATTAGTTTCTTTTATGTAAGGCGGTAAAGGTATCTCGCCGAAGGAATCTAAAAGGGAAACTAAAGATATCTGCTTGGGTAGATCAAATTGTAACAAACGTCCTCCAGTGGTTCGATCGCTTGCAATTACGGTAGCAGTTAAACTACTAAAGGTGGTAGAAGAATTAGAATCGCTCTTGCCTTGACTTTGTTTGGAAAAAGAATTTTTGGCTACAAAAGTAATTTTCGCTTTTGGCCGCAAGCGTTTTCCTGGTTTTACCAAAGCCAACCAGCAGTTATGCTGTCGTTCCTCCAACAACAATACCTCTACTTCTGCTCCCGTGGATTTGCGACCATAAAGCCGAGCTGGTATAACCTTTGTATTGTTTATCACCAATAAGTCACCGCTTCGAAGTAATAGCGGTAAATCCCGGAAAATGTAGTCTAAAGGAGGAGTAGTCAGACCTGTGGTGGGAGAATTTACCACCAAAAGTCTGGAACTATCTCTAGGAACAGCTGGATTTTGAGCAATTAACTCTGGCGGTAATTCGTAATCATATCCAGCCAAACAACAATCCAAGTTAAAATTTTCTGTTGCTGTGTTAGGGGTTTGATACCCGCTAGTTTTTCCTGTTTCTGGAAGCATTTTATTTAGAATTTTTTAAACAAACTACTGCTTTCTAAAATAACTCTAAAGGATTGCCGCGGATATTGATCCCGGGACTTTAAGATGGTTAGTATTAAGTACCACTTACACACTTTTATGAACATTGGGTAAAAGTCCCCATCCCAAAACGGGGACTTTTACCCTACCGAACTGCATGCTCCTCTACCAATAATAGAAATGTAGGATTGGCTTTGATCCCAAGCACCAAGATGGAATACTTGTATTACCTGGCAAATGCCAGCCTAACTTTAAGGGTGATTCAGTACTTGCACACCAAACCCCAAATACCTGTATCCTTCGTCACCGTAATTCATCAGATAGATGGTTGGGTGGTTAGGATCAAACTAAAAAATCAGGTATCACCCCAGGAAGATGGCGATATTCGGGCTTTCTTAAATGAGTTAGGAATTAGCTACGAACCGCCCATGCGGGTGCAGATGGCTTTATGGAGTTTGGAAGCAGGACAGTGTCCGGTTGATGTTATGCGCCGCTACCAAGTAGCTATCGTCTCTCATGGTAATCCAGAGAAAGAGGAAATAGAGGCATTTAGACAACAATTTGTCAGGGGGTTGGGTTACTGCCCAGAAACACTGGCTTGAGATTTGCGATTGTTTGTGCTGCTATGTATTTAATGGCGGGATAGTGGTAATAGCAAAATATTATTATCCATGATCGCTTGCTACCTCAAAAGCAGCATGAATATATTCTTGCAAAATCAAGTCGTGTTCTCGGAAACAAGAAGTGGCGAGAGCTTTTTGCGTAACAGCAACTACAGGAGTTTCTATCGTCCTGAGCTGACAGCTGACGATTGCAACGTCAAACTGACAAGAGTAATCAGCTTTTTGGGGATACTTGACTAGAAACATCTGTGCTGCACGCCAAAGCTTTAATTGCTTTTGGGGAGCGATCGCGCTTCTACCACCAGCATCCCAATTTCCGGGACTGCGAGTTTTTACTTCTACAAATGTCAATTTTCCATAGAAAGAAGAATTCTCGACCTTATTCGCTGCTCCATCGTGTTGAGCAATGATGTCTATTTCTCCCCAACGACAACGCCAGCGACGATGGAGAATTATCCAGCCTTGAGATTCTAACCATTGCGCAACCAAATCTTCTCCGGCACTACCGAGATTAGGATAATAAAAGGAAGGATAGTTTGCCATTGGCGAAAAGTACGATGAGTTCAAGGTTAAGTAAGGGAATTTGGACAAGCATGCTCAGTGTCTTGCTGTTGATAGCAATCGCGATCGCAGCTACTGTAGCTTTTCCTGAGAATGCTGTAGCAATAAACTATAACAACCGAACTTTGATCGAAGAAGATTTCTCGAATCAGGATCTAACAGATTCTAGTTTCGATCATGCTAATCTCCGTAAAAGTAATTTTAGTCACTCCAATTTACGCGGAGTGCGATTTTTTTCCTCAAATTTGGCTTTAGCAGATTTTACGGGCGCTGATTTAAGCTATGCTGATTTAGAATCAGCGCGCCTGACCAAAGCTAATTTAACAAATGCTATTTTAGAAGGAGCCTTTTTAACCGGCAGTTTGTTGGACGGTGCGATTATTGACGGAGCAGATTTTACCGATACATACCTGCGCGAAGATGTGCGAGAGAAATTATGTCAGGTAGCCAAAGGTACTAATCCGGTGACAGGACGGGATACCCGCGAAACTTTAATGTGTCCTTAAAGTGTAAAAAGCAGAAGGCTTGACTCACCTTCTGCTGTTGAGTTTGTCAAGAAAATACAGATTAATTTCTCAAAGCCTTGAGAAATCTTTGCAAACCTCTAAACAAACTGGTTTTTTTGGCGGCGACGGTTTCTGCTTTTGTTTGTGCTTGTCCCGTGGTCAAAATCATATCTAACTCATCACCAGAAGGTTTGTGGGGTAGTTCCGCGATTTTTTGATAATCACCGTTAGTTTGTACCCAAACTTCCCACGCTCCGGGATAACAGCGAAACAAAGCGGCCTGTTGGTAAACAGGACGCAGATAGTAGCAAGATTCGATGGTGTTGAGAAAACGTTCGCGGGTTTGTCTGGCTGCGTAGCCAATGCCTATTTTACCAGCGTCTTCTAAAAAGGGATTTAACATCACAAAAGGGCGATCGCCTATTTCTTGACAAATCTTTTCTAACTGTGGCATCTCCACGCTGGTGGGAGCAATAAACAAAAAAATCTCATCTTCTGGTTGAATTTTCGACTGGATAGAAACAGCTGCTCTACCAGTACCGATATCAAAAATTTTAAAAGGTACATCTGTCCAGTCGCGACGAGCAAGTGCAGCGCTACCTGCGTCAGCAAAGAAAACCTTCAATTTGTCACCGTAGGGTGCAAAAATGGGTAATAATTGCCGTGCCACCGGCATTAATTTCAGTTCTGGAAAAAGTAACTCAATTTGTAGCCTTTTGCACGCATCAGCCAACGCCGCTTCGGTTGCAGCACAAGCTTGAGCGATCACATCTTCAAGAGTCTTTGGAAGTTCAGTCATGTCAATAAAAGTAGGTGAAATAATGTAATTTAGTTCCGAATTGGGAAAAATTACCAGCACGCCTTTACTACAGGCTAGGGTTTGGAGGGCTGCTATAAGTCCTACCCCAGAATCTCTCCCAATAGCTTGGGATACATGGACAAAGGTGCTTGTTGAGTGTGGCTCGATGCCAACGAAACTTCCCTTGCCGGTAGTACGCATGATAGGATGGCAGTTAGTAAGCAGGGACTCTGGCAAGAGTGGGGGTCCCATGAGTGCGCCCTGTCTTTTGTGAAGTGGAAGCCCACAGTATCATCTTTGATTGAGTGTGGGAGGATGTCACGACTAATTCTACAGGCAACAGTCACTGCAAAATTTGCTTTAATACGATTGCTACCCAGTCTAAATCTGCTGGAGTAGTGTCTTTTCCTAAAGTCATGCGAACTGCAGCTAGTGCAGCTTTTTCAGAGTAGCCCATGGCAAGCAGTACGGGACTGGGGTTGGGTTTACCGCTGTTGCAAGCGGCGCCAGCACTGACGCCAATACCGGCGCGATCGAGCTTTCTTACCAAATTTCTACCATTGAGTTTTTCTTTGTCGCCATTTTGCAGACAGAAACTGACATGGTGTGGTAAGCGGTGAACTAAATCGCCCGTGGGTTGTAAACCGGGAATATCGGCTAAGAGGGAAAAAAGGCGATCGCGTAACTTCGTTAATCGGGGTATTTCTGTTTCCATTTCTGACGCTGCTAGTTCTGCTGCGACACCAAATCCAACAATTGCTGGTACTGCTTGCGTACCCGAACGCAAGCGCTGTTCTTGTCCACCTCCTGCCAGTAAAGGTACTAACTCTACACCCGTCCGTACGTACAGCGCCCCTGCACCAGCGGGTCCGTAGATTTTATGACTAGATATACTCAGTAAATCTACTGGTAAAGCAGCGACATCAATTGGCAAGCGTCCTGCCACTTGTACGGCATCTGTATGAAACAATACGCCTGCTTGGCGAGCGATCTTTCCCAGCTGAGCGATGGGTTGTAAAGTCCCGACTTCGCTTTGTCCGTAAATTACCGACACCAACACGGTATTGTCTTGCAATGCAGCCTGCAAATCCTGGGGGTCAACTCTACCTTTGCTATCTACCTTAAGGCGACTTACTTGCCAACCCCACTGTTCCAAAAGCCGTGCGGGTTCGGCGATGGCAGAATGTTCAACACTAGAAATAATTATATGTTGAGGCTGGGCATAGCGACGGGCAACACCCATAATTGCCAGATTGTCCGCTTCCGTACCTCCGGAGGTGAAAATGATAGATTCTGCAGGTGCATTGATTAATCTAGCTACTTGCATTCTGGCTTGTTCGATCGCAGTTGCTGCTCGCTGTCCCCACTCATGCAAGCTGGAGGGGTTACCCCACTGGTAAGTTAGAGCTGCTTGCATGGCGGCGATCGCTTCCGGGCGAGTGGGAGTAGTAGCACTGTAATCGAGATAAATTTGCATAGATTTTCTAGTAAACACACGCTTGAGGCGGAAAGCCTTTGGTTGTGAGCATCTACAGTTAATTATTTCCTAAATGCGTACCACCTTTGTGTTCGCTTTTCTCTGCATTTAATAACTTCCTGTTTTGGGGAATTATAAATTTGTTCCTTTCTGACACTTTTAGCAAATACTTGTGTATCTTTTCTCTATCCGCGGGAGTTTTTATTTTCTTGTTCTGTTCGTACTTGTTATTGCTGCTTGTGACAACTTCAAAACTCGCCGTCAGTCTCTGGAGGTGCTGCCACAAGATCCAGCCATTCAAGTTTATTTTAACCACAATCCCACATCTACCTATGAAGATCCCTATCGCCACTTTCGCCGTCAAGGAGACAATTTAGAAAAGCAAATTATAGATGCGATTGAAAAAGCCAATTCAACTGTAGATGTGGCGGTCATGGAACTGCGATTGCCGAAAATAGCTGAAGAATTAAAGCGTGCGCGTTCTCGAGGAATTAAAGTTAGGATTCTCATTGATAATAAATACAACAAAACTTTAAATGAATACACTCAAGAAGAAATTTCTCAAATGAATCGCCACGACCGAAAAGCTTATGAACAATTAAAGCAATATCCTGTGGATGCCTTAGCCTTATTACGTCAAAGCCAAATAGAAATCAAAGACGACACTTCTAATGGTGCAACCAAAGGAAGCGGACTGATGCATCACAAATTTTTAGTTGTTGATGGCAAAACTACTATCATCTCCAGTGGCAATTTCACCATGTCGGATCTGCACGGTGATTTTGGCAATCTTGAAAGTCGGGGCAATCCCAATAACATTGTTGTGATTCCCGATAATGCCAATTTTGCTAAAATTTTTACTGAAGAATTTAACTATATGTGGCGGGGATTATTCAAATCTCATAAACCGAAAAGAAATCCTGTCACAATTCCAGTTGGTGGGGGAACTGTTACGGTGAAATTTTCTCCCGCACGCCCTCGAGAGGATATAGCAACAACTAGTAATGGAATTATAGCCTCATATATACAAAAGGCGAAAAAGAGCGTGCATGTTGCAGTATTTGTTTTTTCTGACCAAAAGATTAGCGATACTCTGGGTAACTTGCACGCTAAAGGAGTAAAAGATATCAAACTGCTAATAGATCCAGATTTTATTGCCCAAAATTATTCGAAAGCGTATGATGCGCTGGGGGTTTGTCCCCGTCTTGGTAAGAAAAATCGTTTGTTCAAAGTTAATCCCTGGAAAAATCCCATCGCTACCGTTGGTTTTCCTGTCGCAGCTGCGGGAGATAGGGGAGTGCACAGCAAAATGGCTATCTTAGATGGCATGCTGGTAATTGCTGGCAGTCACAATTGGTCTAATTCTGGAAACTACTTCAACGACGAAACTTTGATATTTATAGACAATCCCGGGGTCGCCGCTCACTACGAACGAGAGTTTCACCGACTTTACAAAACAGCACAGCTGGGGTTGGTGACTCTACCTCACGCCCGCAAGTGTGAGGAAAAATTATGGTCTCAACCGCTAGCAAGCGACAAGGTTGTTATGGAAGAATCTGAATTTCTTTCTTCTTTTTGAGCGGTAAAGTTTGTTTGTCGTTAGCTGCATTCTCCCTCTGCTGCAGAAAGCTTGGGAGAATAACAGCACAAAACTGAGAAGGAATGAGAGTGTTATGTTAGTTAACAGTTAAATGGTACCAATATTAGTTAGCCCTAAAACAATGCCAACACCAATTAAATGACCAAAAGCCATGGCCGCAATGAATGCGGGAATGCTCAAGGGTAATCCGGGTAGCTTGGAACCAACCTGAGGACGTTCTATTCTGGTAGCAAGCAAAACAGCAATGACACAGCTGATGCTGATAATGATCCCTACCGTAGGGTTCCATGTTGGTGTGGCGGGAACTGTAGGCTGGGCTGCTAGTAAAATTGATAACAACAAAACTTTGTCTCCTCAAAAAAATTATTGATACAGACCATAAAGATTATAAAATTGCCGGGGACATAGATTGTTGGAAATTTTATGCGGGTTAAGATTTGCGGTATTACTAAACCAGAACAAGCAAAAGCGATCGCTTCTTTAGGAGCAACAGCAATTGGATTTATTTGTGTTCCTACTTCACCGCGCTACTTGGGAACGGATAAAATTCGAGCGGTTGTGGAGCAGCTACCGCCTCAGGTGGATAAGATTGGTGTTTTTGCTAATGCTAGTGTAGAGAAAATAGTCCAAATAGTAGTGGACTGCCAACTAACGGGGGTACAGTTGCACGCGGATGAGTCGCCAGCATTTTGCCAAAAGTTGCGCGATCGCCTACCCGGGGTAGAAATTATTAAAGCTTTGAGGATGCGTACTGCTGCAGATCTTGACAAAGCAACTGTGTATAGCTTGCATGTAGACGCACTGTTGTTTGATGCTTATCACCCACAACAGTTAGGCGGTACGGGTCAAACTCTCCATTGGGAGATGTTACGGAATTTTTGCCCCAGCTATTCTTGGTTTTTAGCTGGGGGTATTACACCAGATAACGTTTTAGAAGCTCTCAGTCAAGTCAATCCCAATGGAATTGATTTGTCTAGTGGTGTGGAACGCAGTCCTGGAGACAAAGATTTGCACAAGGTGGCTAAGTTGTTTGAGAGACTTCGAGTTCAAAGCTAGGTACCGCTGATTGGCTGTTAACTGGAAAGTTTAAAATATTGCGGCTTGGTGGCGAATTAAGTTAAAGAATTCTTCGCGAGTTTTGTGTTCTTCTTGGAATACACCCACCATGGCGCTGGTAACAGTCCAAGATCCTGGTTTTTGCACTCCCCGCATGACCATGCACATGTGAGTAGCTTCGATCACAACAGCAACTCCTTGGGGTTCTAAAATTTCTTGAATGGCTTCAGCAATTTGACGGGTTAGCCTTTCTTGTACTTGCAAGCGACGGGAGTACATCTCAACTATACGAGCTAGCTTGCTAAGTCCCACAACTTTTTGATTGGGAATGTAGGCAACATGAGCTTTGCCCATGAATGGTAGCATGTGGTGCTCGCACAAGCTGAAGACATTAATGTCTCGAACGAGGACCATTTCGCTGTGTCCTTCGTCAAAAATGGCTCCATTGACGATTTCTTCCAAAGACTGGTTGTAACCGCTAGTTAAAAACCGCAGTGCTTCTGCCACTCGCTTTGGTGTTTTCAGCAGTCCTTCCCGTTCCGGATCTTCTCCGACGCCGAGCAGTAAGGTACGCACGGCATTTTCCATTTCCTCGATTGACTTTTCTTGGCACAGATGCAATTGTGCTGGATGTCCGTCGTGAGTGTTGCGATCGGGTCTGGTAGTTATGGTCTCGGTTAATTCGGAAATCAAAGGAGGTTGAGAGCGATTGAAGCCGTTGGAACTAGCAATAGTCATGGTATCAAGTCTTGGATAGAGTTTGAAAGTAGAGTGATTTAGAGAGCGCCAGCACTGGGCATGAGAGTCAGTTCATCGATGACTGCTTGTGGTGGTAATAATGCAGCGTGCACTATTGTTCGGGCAACGATTTCTGGAGTTAGCATTTTTGAGCGGTCTAAGTTGGCATCTACGGTGGGTTGGTTCCAAAGTTCGGTGTTGACTGCTCCGGGACAGATAACCGTGACGCGAATGCCGTGGGGGCGTTCTTCCTGTGCTAAAGTTTGAGAAAGAGCGACAAGGCCTGCTTTGCTGACGCTGTAGGCTCCCCATTTGGGAAAAGCTTGTTTTGCTGCTATTGATGCGACGTTGACGATCGTACCTTTTTGGCGATCGCGCATCCCCGGCAAAACTCCCATAATGCATTGAAAGGCGCTGGTCAAATTTAAGTCTATGACCTTTTGCCAATCGGACAAGGGTGTTTCGCTCAAGCTGGCGGTGTAACCCATACCAGCATTGTTGATCAAAATATCTATACCACCAAAGTCTTGGGCTATTGCCTGTATATTTTCCTGCACTTGGGACACACAAGCCAGATCCACAAAATAAGCTTTTGCGTTTGCTCCTGCGTGTTTGGCTGCTTCTACTGTTGCTTGTAATTTGTCAATGGAACGGCCTGCTAGGGCGATATCTACCTGTTTTGTCTCAGCAAAAGCCAAAGCAGTTGCTTTCCCAATTCCGCTGCTTGCTCCTGTGATCAGCGCGCGTTGTTTTTGTTCAAAACTCATGCTATTTTCCTGTTTTTGGCAGACTAAACCTCGTTGCCATAACTTCGATCCGCCTGTGGTCGAGGACGGAAAAGCCACATGGTTGTGGCGTGGCAGAGGGTGCGTCTGGCAGAAGGTATAAAGTTTTTTGGTCAAGCCTTCTGGCTAGTGCCGCGACTCTACCTCACAAAGGGCAGTCTTTAAGCACGTTGCCTGCAGTCGGAAGAACCACCTGTAGGCGGGGCTGGCTCATCTGTTTTTTTTCTTCTGCCTTCTTGATTTGCTGTTGTTGATTAAGCAAATCTAAAAATTGGATTAACTTGTGTTGGATCGATGCTAAACTCCATAGCAAAAGTGGGAAGATTGTCAGTGCAATCAATCAAGCTTTTCCAAAACAAGTATAGGAACGTTGGCTTTATAAACAAAGTTACACCATTGCTTTTTCGTAAATACATTCCAAATTAATCCTGACATGGAAGTTGATTTGTGCGAATGCAAGCGCCCATGGCCAGAAAGATTGTTAAAAATCTTTACAGTGCCACAGGCAATTATAGCATTGCTAATATGCTAATCAATAGTTTTTGGTCTGCTCAGCGAGTAATTTCGGTAAAAACACCCATTTTACGGAATTTTTCGTAGCGGAGTTGACGGCGTTCGGCAGGATTTAGGCGTTCTAGTTCTGCCAAGTTTTCCAGGAGGGCATTTTTCAGGGTTTGAGCGGCTTTGAGGGGTTCAGAATGGGCACCGCCTACAGGTTCGGGCAAGATTTGGTCGATAATACCCAAGTTTTTGAGGTCGTGGGAAGTCATTTTCAAAACAGCTGCGGCTTGGGGAGCTTTAGTGGCATCTTTCCAGAGAATAGCAGCACAAGCTTCGGGGGAAATCACCGTATAAACAGAGTGTTCAAACATCAGCAAGCGATCGCCGACTCCAATACCCAAGGCGCCTCCGGAACCACCTTCGCCAATGACGGTGCAAATAATTGGTACATCCAAAGAAAACATTTCCCGCAGATTGTAAGCTATTGCTTCTCCTGCACCTTGTCGCTCCGCTAACACCGTGGGTAGTGCTCCCGGCGTGTCAATAAAAGTTAAAATCGGCAGACGGAATTTGTTAGCGTGGGTCATTAACCGCAGGGCTTTGCGATAGCCACCAGGAGTGGCCATACCGAAGTTGCGGGCTATATTGTCTTTTGTATCTCGTCCCTTTTGGTGACCCAACATAACCACGGGTTGGCCTGCTAAACGAGCCACACCACCAATTAAAGCCGGATCGTCACCGCCGCAGCGATCGCCGTGCAACTCGAACCATTCGTCGGTGATGGACTGAATATAATCTAAAGTACTGGGACGGCGGGGATGACGAGCTACTTGCAGTCGTTGGGACGGTGAAAGACTGTTGAAAATTTCTTCGCGCAGCTGGGTGGCTCGAGCTTCTAGTTGACGAATTTGGCTAGAAACATCGACGCCATTTTCTTCTGCAAGTTTGCGAATCTGCTCGATACGGTTGGCTAGTTCTGCTAGCGGCTTTTCAAAATCCAACAGTAGCGGTTTGCGCTCAGTAGTTGCCATAGTTAGGAATGAGGGATTAGCAATTAGGTATTGGAAATAGACATAGGAGTCGGGAACTAGGGAAACTGAATACTCAACACCTAAATCAGCAGCGGTCTAAATCCGTGTTTGACTGACATCCGGCCTATACGATCCATTTTTTCTACAGTAATCTGATTGCGTCCCCAAGAGAAGTTCGTATGCAACTTCTCAAACTCCAACAGCATTGATTCTGCAAAACAAGCAAATAGCTGACGTGCTGGCACATCCATATTGACGATTTGCATGATTTTCCAGTCAATATCAAGAGAATGTTCGACTATACCGCCGTTGAGGACGTAAACACCAGGATGCTGAATTTTAGTTGCCAGGTTTTTTGGATAGCCTCCATCAATAAGCAAACAAGGCTGCTTTAGCGATTTGGGATCGATTTCCACGCCTTTAGGCATACTAGCAACCCAAACAATGATATCAGCTAGGGGCAATGCCGCTTCTAAAGTCATGATTTTGCCACGCCCCAGTTCCGCTTGCAGAGCCAGCAGCCGCTGTTCATTACGAGCAATTAATATTAAATCTTTGACATCGGTTTTTGCATCCAGCCAACGACAAACTGCACTGCCAATATCTCCAGTAGCACCGCAAACAGCAACAGTTGCTTCCGACAGGTTAATTCCTACTTGCTTTGATGCTTGCTCCACCTGCTTGCAGATCACATAAGCAGTGTGCGTGTTTCCTGTGGTGAAGCGTTCAAATTCCAGTTTGATGTTGCGGACTTGCTGGAACTGTTCCAATTTGAAATTTTCAAAAATAATAGAAGAAAATCCGCCTAAAGCCGTGATATTTATGCCATGCTTTTGAGCATGGGCCATGGCATTTAGGATTTTACGCACCGCTGTTTTGATCCGGCGAGTAGCCAGCATTTCTGGTAAAAAGCAAGATTCTACGTATTTGCCTTCGATTTTTTGCCCAGTCACGCTGGTAACGGTAATGTGATCGACTATTTGGGGCGGGGCGCTGCACCAAAAATCTAAACCTTGATCGGCATATTCAGGGTAGCCTAATTCTCTGGCTACTGCCTGTGCATGTTCTAAACTAGTGAGATGTCCGATGAGACCAAACATGAACTGTTCTATTAGGCGTGAGCTTTGCCAAAAGCGTGGTGGAAGTACAAAAGAGCTTAACTAACCCTTAACGATACTATACAAAGCGTAAGATTATCCAGAGCATCTGTAGCTGCTTATACGCAATGGCGGGAAAAGGTAAAAAGTTGCCATGAAAAGTTTGGCAGAAAGTGCTTTTTACCTTCTGGCTGGACGATAATTATGCAGCTTTGAGACCGTAAACGGATAGGCGCACGATCTCGCGGTTGCTAAAGCCAATGTTACTTAAAGCTTCACTGTACTGAATCATGAAATCTTCTACTAAGGCTTCTTTTTCCATTCCTAAAGTTTCGGCATCTTGCTCTACTTTGTTGAGCATTTTCCAAACTATGGGAAGATTTTGGCGGTTTGCTTGTTCTAATTCCGCTTTGGCTTCTAGAAAGTGCTCTTTTAACCATACTTCCCCAAAATTTAAATGTGTGTATTCGTCTTTAACCACGCCCTCAGTAATTTTACGAGCGAAAGGATCGGCAACGGGAATGTAGCGGTGGTATGCGGCGATCGCGAAACATTCAATAATCAATGACTGAATTAACAAGCAACTAACAACTTTACCTTCTGCTGCTGCTTGTTGAAAATTTTGATGCAGTTCGGCGAAAAATTGCTGTGCAAATTCCGTATCCGGCGTTACCTGCAAATTGCGCCCGCAAGCTTCAAAGCCTTTTTTGTGGCGACTTTCCATCTTAGAGAGTCCCACCAGTTCATCTTTGTGTTCTGGCAGCAGTTCAGCAAGTTTTAAATAATTTTCATGGGCTTGTTGTTCCCCTTCAATCACAATTGCATTAATACGACTATAGGCATCTTTATATGTTTGGCTGGTGAAATCAATTTCTGATTGAGCTGCAAGCTGCTGCATTTTACGTTCACTCCTAATATAGAGTATGGATTCCAAATTTGTATTTAACCCTATTCGTGCAGGGTAACAATCACCCCAAGGTTGACTTGCACAAACATTCTTAAGGCGGACTAAGCTAGATTTTCAGCTTGAGTACCTGTGTTGCATGCCCACAATTCGGTACAGTTGTTTGCAAAATGACAAGTACTGCCTTTTTGCCTTCATCGTTGATAAAGTCACCGTGGTTTAATTTAACTTAACAAGTCCTATGTTATAGATTATCTGTTGCTGGGGGCGATCGCTCCACTAGCAAATAAATAAATGGTTGGATCTTATTTAATTTATGTCCAAACCACCTGCAAATCCCAAATATCCTTTGATTTTGAGCTTAGGAGTCCTACTGCTTGGAGCCTTGGTTGTACTGTTGCCTTTAATTGTGGTTTTCCTGACGTCTTTGGCACCATCTGGGACAACTGTTACTCTTTTACCTACAAATAGTTGGTCCTTAGCTAACTATCGCGAAGCTTGGCAGCGAGGTAAGTTTCTTTTAGCGTTTGCTAATTCTACCTTGGTAGCGTTAGCTGTTACTGGCTTGCAGATAATGACTTCAGCATTAGCTGGCTATGCTTTGGCAAGGCTAAATTTTCGCGGACGGCAAGCACTTTTACTCATTGTCCTGGCCACTTTGGTCATTCCCTTTCAATTGTTAGTCATTCCCATTTTTTTAGTTTTAAAGTGGGGACACCTAATCAATACTTACGGGGCGTTAATTTTTCCTACTGCTGCTAATGGTTTCGGAATTTTCTTGCTCAGGCAGTATTTTCTAACTATTCCGGTGGAGTTAGAGGAAGCAGCTGCCATCGATGGAGCAAACCGGTGGCAAATTTTATGGCAGATAATGTTGCCTTTGGCACGTCCGGCGCTGGTAACGCTATTTTTATTTACGTTTATCGGTGAATGGAATGACTTGTTTAAACCATTGGTCTTTACCACCCGACCCGAATTGAGAACGGTACAGCTAGCACTAGCAGAGTTTCAGGAGCAATTTACGAATAATTGGCCTTTACTAATGGCGGCGGTAACCATAGCCACCGTACCGGTACTATTGTTATTCGTTCTCGGTCAGCGCCAGTTAATTCGGGGTATTGCTACCACAGGATTGAAAAATTAAACTATTAGTTCCAATGCCGCCAAGCAAGCGATAAAAAAGGAATGGACAATCGCCATCCCCTTTCATGCCCAAAGTCAGGAAAATTATAGAATTGGCGTGTATTGAGGTTTTTCCGGAACCGTGGTATATTCGGCAACTATTTGTCGGAATTCATCACCATCGATCGTTTCTTTTTCGATGAGTAAATCTACCAAGCGGTCTGCCACTGCCCGATTTTCCCGAATAATCTGCTTGGCTGTTTCGTAACACTCTTCCACAATGGCACGAACTTGGGCATCGATGCGGGCTGCGATCGCCTCGGAATATTCAGAACGAGTCATCCAGTCTCGGCCTAAGAATACTTCTCCCGTTTGGCTTTCTAAGGAAATAGGACCTAATTCCGACATACCAAAACGAGTTACCATCTGCCGTGCCATGTTGGTTACTTGTTGCAAATCGTTACCGGCGCCAGTGGTGATTTCGTCTCGACCAAAAATCACATCTTCAGCGGCGCGACCGCCCAAAGCACCTGTAATCCTGGCTTTAAGTTGAGCGCGAGTAATCAAACCTTGTTCTTCATTGGGGGTAAACCAAGTTAAACCTTGGGCCTGGCCCCGTGGTACCAAGGTGACTTTTTGCACTGGATCGTGATCTTTGAGTACGGTTCCCACCAAAGCGTGTCCCACTTCGTGATAGGCAATCAAGCGCTTGCTTTTACTATCTACTAGTGGCGTACCTTCCATACCGGCGACTACACGGTCGACAGCATCGTCAATTTCTGTCAGGGTAATAGCTTCTTTCCGCCTTCTAGCGGTGAGAATTGCGGCTTCGTTGAGCAAATTGGCAAGGTCTGCTCCTGTAAAACCTGGTGTGCGGCGAGCGATCGCCTCTAAAGAAACACTAGGATCGAGTTTCTTGTTGCGGGCGTGAACCTTTAAAATCTCCAGGCGACCTTTAATATCAGGTGCATCAACTATTACTTGTCTGTCAAAGCGCCCGGGACGCAACAATGCTGCGTCTAAGACATCGGGACGGTTGGTGGCAGCAATAATAATGATACCGGTGTTACCTTCAAAACCGTCCATTTCGGTCAATAGTTGGTTCAGAGTTTGTTCGCGTTCATCGTTACCGCCACCGATACCAGCACCTCTTTGTCTGCCAACGGCATCGATTTCATCAATAAATATAATACATGGAGCGTTATCCTTCGCTTTTTTAAATAGGTCGCGGACACGGGAAGCGCCCACACCTACAAACATTTCTACAAATTCTGAACCAGAGATACTGAAGAAGGGAACCCCTGCTTCCCCAGCAATGGCTTTTGCCAACAGAGTTTTACCAGTTCCTGGAGGTCCTACCAACAGTACTCCCTTGGGAATGCGGGCGCCAACAGCATTGAACTTTTCCGGTTGTTTGAGAAAGGTGACAACTTCTTGCAATTCTTCTTTCGCTTCTTCGATACCTGCCACATCGTCAAATTTCACGCCGGTTTTGGCTTCCATTTGAAAGCGAGCTCTGGATTTGCCAAAATTCATTGCTTGACCCGGACCACCGGGTAAGTTGCTAGAGCGACGGAACAAAAAGAATAATCCGGCAATCAACAAGATGGGAAAAACAAGATTTCCCAAAAGTCCCCAAATGGCTCCGTCATTGCGCACAGGGTGGGCATCAAAACTTACTCCTTTTTCTTTGAGCTTGGTAATGATCTCAGGAGCGTTGGCAGGCAAATCTACCCGCACCCGTTGGACACGATTGTCAAGATCTGGATCAACGGCTTCTACTATCGCCGTTCTACCGCCTTCATAAAAATCAACACTACTGATGCGATCGGCGTCCAAGTATTCTAAAAAGCGACCGTAGGTCATGCGAGTGCTGGCCGTGTTTTTACTCGTATCTGCAGCAGGAGTACCAGAAAATGCTCCTTGCCAAAAGAAAAACCCTATTAGCAAAGCTGGCAATGTCCAAAGAACCAGGACTCTCCAGGATAATTTCATCTTTTTTTGCCTCTAAATGTTGTTTTATTTCCCTCCGCTACCGTGGGAGTGTAAAACGGAAGTTTATAAATTCATTTTGTTTATTTTCACGTGCGAGTGCAGTTCCTGCAGAAATGTTCAGACACTATGGCCAAAACATACTGTCAAAAATAATCTTAATTAAATTTAACTTAATTTTAATACAAGAGACCACAAAATTAGAGAAAGCCTGCAAATCTAAGAGCGAAAGCTTCCTTTGGGAAGGAAGCACCACTACAAACTCACTGAAATTACTTTGCTGTGGTAATTTTGAGGGTGTAAGGAAAAGATTTGTTTTTTTGATAAGAACCAACCCAGATCTGATAGGTTCCGGGTAGCCATTCACCGAGGATGCCAGGATTTTTACCATCAAAATCGTCATTGCACCAAATGCCACCGGGACCGCTGATAATTAAGGTAGTATCTTCAGGACTTTCTACTACCACTTTCAGGTAGTTGAATTTACTTTTTAACTTCAGGATGTGGTCTGGTTTGGAATCGACAAAGCCAGTGCAGGGTCCGGTGGGAGTTTCTTTTCTGTTAACTACTTTATTTGCCGGTAAAGGTCCGCCGCTCATTCCGCGGACTATGAAGGGATCGGGGGAGAATTTGGGACCGATAGTGACATCTTCAAACATTGGAGGTGGTGTTTCCTTGGCATGGGTAGTAGCATAATTTGTGGATGCGATCGCCAGTATTGCTGCTGCCAGCAACAACCTGACCCCTCGGTTGAAAAAGTCACTTAACATTTCAATGGCATTTTTTTTCTCAAGAAAAATTTTTTCCGTAATTCGAGTGACACTTTTTTGACATGTTGGGTTCCCTGCATAAGGGAAATTGCTCATGATAGTTTCCTCACTAAGAGAGACGCACAAACAAAATGTGCGTCCCACTACAATGAATGTATGATTGAAATTTGGACGATATTAACGTGGTTCGGAAATTGGCTTGGAAGTTAATTTTTCCATCGCCTCATGAAAACGAAGTTTATCTAACCCAATCTGATGAAGTAACAACCACGATTGAATTAGGTCCGGACCGTGCACATCTCCAGTTAAAGCCGCCCGCAGGCTACGCATGACCAAGCCTTTTTTGACGTTTTGCTGTTTCATGATTTGTTTGATGATTTCCTGGGCGCTGGCTTCATAAAGCTGGGGTTGGTTTTCCACGGCAGCGATCGCCGCCTGGAGAACGCCAGCAACGCCTTCTTGCTGGAGTTGGGCAGTAGCTTCCTGAGTATATTCTACTGTCTCGATGAAAAACACTTTGCTGATGGCCACAGCATCTACCAAGCGAGTCAAACTAGGCTGAATCAACGCTGTCAACTGCTCTAGCCAAGAACGCTCCCGCCCTTTTGTAAATTGATACCCAGCCTCTTGCCAAAAAGGAATGAGTAAATCTGTCAGTTTGTCTACGGCCATAGCGTGAATATACTGACTGTTGATCCAATCTAACTTGGACCAGTCGAATTTGGCGCCAGCAGCCTTGACGCGTTCTAAGCTAAAGTGTTTGGCAGCTTCTTGTAAGGTAAAGATTTCTTGAGTTGAGTCGGGAGGCGACCAACCTAACAAGGTCATGTAATTGACTAATGCTTCGGCGGTAAAACCCATTTTTTTAAAGTCTGAAATCGAAGTGACTCCGTCTCGCTTAGAAAGCTTGCGTCCTTCTTGATTTAAAATTAAAGGCGCATGAGCAAATTCTGGCACTTTCGCTCCCAAAGCTTCGTACAGTAGAATTTGCTTGGCTGTGTTGGCTATGTGGTCTTCTCCGCGGATAACATGGGTAATTTGCATATCTATGTCGTCGACGACCACTGCAAAATTGTACAAAGGTTGACCGATACCGCCTTGTTTGCTAGCACGAGCAATGACCATGTCACCGCCTAGATCGCTACCCCGCCAGACCATTTTTCCTCGAATCAAATCGTTCCAGATAATTTCGCGATTGTCATCTATTTGAAAGCGAATCACAAAGCTACGCCCTTCCGCTTCGTAAGCTGCTTGCTGCTCCAAAGTTAAGTTGCGGTGACGGTTGTCGTAGCGCGGAGCTTCGCCTCTAGCTTTTTGAGCTTCTCGTAGCGCTTCCAGTTCTTCTTCTGTAGTGTAGCAACGATACGCTAATCCTTTATCTAAAAGGGTTTGCACCGCCTGTTTGTAAATTTCCAAGCGTTGAGTTTGGAAAAACGGTCCTTCATCCCAATTCAATCCTAGCCAGCGCAGTCCCTCTAGAATATTTTCTGTGTACTCGGGACGCGATCGCTCTAAATCTGTGTCTTCGATTCGCAAGATGAACTTTCCGTTGTGGTGACGGGCAAATAACCAGTTAAATACAGCTGTTCTTGCTGTACCGATATGTAAATTCCCAGTCGGACTGGGAGCAATACGTACTCTAACACTCACGGCAAATTTACAATTTTTTGATAATGGCAAAGCACGATTATTTTAGGGTATTCTGTAAATACTCTTCACTATAGCTATCCCTTTTTATTTTTATTTTTTCATTTTTAACCACGGGACTGACGGGGCTCGAACCCGCAACTTCCGCCGTGACAGGGCGGTGCTCTAACCAATTGAACTACAGTCCCTTGTTTAGCAACTTTATTATTATGTCTAATACATTTGCAATTGTCAAGCTGTTTGTTGAAAGTCAGTTGCCATACTCAATGGTAGCAAAGCTTTTGTGGTGGTTGATTGCTGTTTTGACTCGCTCTTTATAAAGCTTAAGTAATTCTTCTGTAAATATACGGAGAAAAAGATTCCGTAATTCTACTAAATAAGATAAAAGTTGGGTATATAACAACAATAAATATACCTAACTGAAATGAAACGAGATTTACTGCCAAGACCCCCAAGGTCTACACAACTAATCACAGTCACCGCGATCGCTTTGGCAGTCCTTGGTAGTTTTAGTATAGTTTCAGCAGGTTTTGTTTGGAAACAAGCTTTTGACAATACACAGAAAGGGAATATCAACTTTAGCGATCCGTCTCGCTATCGAGAAATCAGGTACAAACTTTGGTCAAATCAAAACCTAGTCAAACATTTCCCTCCCGATATTCCTGTTGAATCTTCTCGTGTTTACCTTGCCTATTCTCGCGCTTCTGAACAAGGAAGTAGTTTTTTGCAACTAAGGTTAAAACTTCCAAATCGTCAGATCCAAAACCTACTTCAGCAATACAGAGCCATTGCTAAATATAGCTACAAAGGTGGTAATACCAACGACCACTCCAATTTACCCCATGGCGTACCTACTACTTTTTTTTATACTAGTGGTACTCAAGAAGACTCCTTTCCCGTCTCTTATGAAATCTTGGTGTTAGACGCGCATAATCAGGGTAATTCTGATTTTGAATGGAATCATGGAGATAGCTACGGGGTAGCAATTGATAGTTCAGCATCAGAAATAATCTATTGGGTTGAACAATGGTGAGAAAATTTCAATTATGAGAAAAATCATCATAGGAGTCATGGGACCAGGAGAAAAAGCAACAGAACTTGATTTGCGCAATGCTTTAGAACTGGGGAAACTTATCGCTCAAGCTGGATGGGTTTTATTAACCGGCGGTAGAAATGTCGGTGTCATGAACGCAGCAAGTCAAGGTGCAAAAGCAGCCAACGGTTTAACGGTTGGCATTCTTCCTCATGGTAATCCACAACAAGACCTTTCCGATGCAGTAGATATTGCTATTTTTACTAACATGGGCAATGCTCGCAACAGTATTAACGTACTTTCTAGCAATGTGGTAATTGCTTGTGGAATAGGTGCAGGAACAGTTGCGGAAATTGCCTTGGCTGTTAAGGAAAATAAACCAGTCATCTTATTAAATAATGACGAAGAAAGCAAAGTTTTTTTCCAGAAACTATCGTCCCAAAATATTTATGTAGTTAGAAGTCCTCAAGAAGCGATCGCCACTGCGAAAGCAATCTTAACCGAACAACTCTAAAAAGTGCTTTCTTTCTCAAACTGCTAATTAACCTTTGGCAAAATAATATCAATTCCTAGAACCGGATACTTTGCGTTTGGGATACAGGTATGGTTTGCTTTCTTGACTTGACATGGACAGCAATGCTAAAAGCAACTCCAGAAAAAATCCTCTGGTAGTGGTGTTAGGCGATCGCACTTTAGTGAATAGTTGAATGGCACAACAGAGGGTATAGCTTGATAATAGATTGTAAAGATATAAAAATTCAATTTTACACACTTCCCAGTTTTTAACTTAACATTTATCATTTCTCAAGAAAAATTATGAGAAATTTTCTCAGCCCAAGTATTTTTTATCACTTAACTTGTGATAAATCTAAATAAAGAATCTCAAATTAAACGGGGTACAGCAGCAGGGAAAAAATTCAGACTGTTGCTACTTTTGTGAAAACAGAACAATCA
Organism: cyanobacterium PCC 7702; assembly: GCA_000332255.1. Lineage (GTDB taxonomy): Bacteria > Cyanobacteriota > Cyanobacteriia > Cyanobacteriales > Nostocaceae > Chlorogloeopsis. The sequence goes on from KB235926.1 coordinate 3,917,027, forward strand.
AAGGATGAAACAATGAAATTTTCCTATGGCCTTGCACCAGCACTAATGGGAATTACCCTGGTCCTATTAGAAATACCAGCAGCGATCGCCCTATCAAAAACTCAAGTCAATGAAATTGCCAAACAAATCACAGTCCTAATCCGCGGTCAAAAAGGATACGGTTCTGGAACACTGGTTCACAAAGCAGGCAATACCTACACCGTGCTCACGGCAGCTCATGTAGTATCTGTCAAAGATGATTACCAGATCCTCACCCCTGACGGAAAAAGTTATCGGGTGAATGACAAAAATATCAAACAACTGCCAAATGTAGATTTAGCAGTAGTGCAGTTTCGCAGCCCTGAAAATTATACAGTAGCGAAAATAGGCAACTCTGAAAGTATCAAAGAAGGCACAACTATCTACATAGCAGGATTCCCAGCACCCACATATGCCTTTCCTACTCCAATTTACACTTTTAGAAGTGGAGAAGTCAATGCTAACGCATCAAAACCGCTTCGGGATGGGTACGGGTTATTCTACATTAGCGATACCTCAGAAGAGATGAGTGGAGGTCCAGTTTTAAATGCAAAAGGGGAACTTGTAGGAATTCACGGCAGAGCACTTAAAAATACTGAACAAACCAATACAGGGTTTAATTTGGGCATTGGGAATTTGGGCATTGGGATCAATACCTTTTTAAGATTGTCAGCCAAAATAGGTGTGAATGCAGAAGTTCCTGCTTTTAGTACTCAAGCAGCTACAGATCATCCCAAAGCAGATGATTTTTCGTTCAGGCTTTGAATAAGTATGAAAAGGGGGATAAGCAAGGAATGCTTGCCGATTTGAACTCTGCCCTCAAAATTAATCCTAACTTTGCCGCTGCTTACAATAGTCGGGGTTTAGTCCGCTCCCAGTTGGGAGATAAGCAAGGTGGAATAGCAGATATTCAGAAAGGTTTTGAACTGCTTGAACAACAGGCTATAACGACAAACAATCAAAGAGTATTACAACTGATGAGAAAGCTTCGATTTTGAATCAAACAAGATATGCTTTTAAGCAAGTGTCATCTTACATCTGCAATAATCAATAAAGCTCAATGGAATATTACTTCGATAAGTATTCAGAAGCTTCAGAATTAATTTCTAGCGATTTTATCATCTTTTCTGCAATTGATAAAAACTTATCGTATGTATCTTGAACTGCCGTGTAGATAATTACGTAAGCCTTATCTCCTTTTAAAGTAAAAACTTGCAATTTTTTTGTAAATTTTTATATTCATTTTTAATATTAAATACTAATTTTTTACCGGCTTTATTTGCAATTTTTATGTCATTTGTATCCTCAATTTTGCTTTCTATTTGATTTTTAACTTCTTGAATTAAGCAGTTATTGTATTCATCTAATGTTCCTGAAAATTTTTCAACAGTTAATATAATCTTTTCTTGGAATTTATCTGTGTTATTCTCGTGTGATAATAATTATGATGATAAGAATGCAACTAATTCACCAGTAACAGTATTGTTTAAGTCTTGTCTTTGCCAACTTTGTGGGTATTTAAGTTTTATTCCTCAAATAGAATTTTCATATATTAAGTAATTTTCAAATATGGTTTCTTTCCATTTATCTACAAATAACATAAAAGTTGTTATTCCTATCACTATTAATACTCCCCCTAAAAACTTATTAGTATAGTTTTTCCGAGAAAACGGCAATGTGGAATGATTGTTGTTAAACCAGACAATAGCTTGGTTGCAGGTTGTGAAGTTTTTAAATTAGTGGGTAATATTGCCCAAATATCTGAAAATCCAAAAACAGTTTGGCGATTAGTAGTTGTTCAAATTGATTTTGATAGGTATGTAGTGAAGACTTTAATCCCCATTCAAACAGGAAGTATACTTACTACTAACTCCCCTAGGCCGTCAAAAATTTTTATACCAAACTACTAGTTACAGTATACAACGAAAGCCTTTATTCCAGGTATTTTCAATAACTTTTGTAACATCACCACCGCGCTTTGTATTTGCAAAAGTATACTAAGAATATTTTATTTGATTAACCAATCAATCAATAATTTTTTATGCCTCAACGGGACGAGCAAGATTTTGAGAATCGGCGACAGCAAATTATAGATGGAGCGTTGCAAGTCTTTTCTAGCAAAGGTTTTGAGAAGGCAACCAACAAAGATATTGCGATCGCCTCAGGTATTGGTTCACCCGGCTTAATTTATCACTACTTTAAGGATAAAGCCGATCTGTTTGAGCAAGTGCTCGAGCAACGCATGCCCGTGCTGCAATTGCTGACTCATGGATATGAGGAAATGATGAACAAACCTCCCCAAGAGGTACTGGCAATTTTTGCGAAATCGTTTCTAACAGTGGCGGACAATCCAAAATCGATCGCGCTAATGAAATTGCTGATTGCAGAAGCATTCCGGCAACCTCAAGTAGCCCAAATGCTAAATCAAGCAGGTCCGAGTCGCTCAATAGCGTTTCTGACTCGTTATTTAGCAGGACAAATGGCGCGTGGAGTACTCAAGCCCATGGATCCCAGAGCCGCTGCTCGCTGTTTCATTGGTCCTTTAGTTGCATACTTAATTACTCGAGAAGTCTTTCTACAACCAGATGCCCAGCAGCTAGATGCTGAAACAATGGTATCCACTACCGTTGAGGTGTTTCTGCAGGGGATGCAGTTTCCTGATGCCATCCGGCACGCTTCGCGAACAGGAGGAAATCTTCCATCGAACTAAATTTTTTTTAAATGTTTGTTGATTGATTAATCAATAAAGTTTCTAGTTGTTGATTATAAAAGCTGTGATGACGCAAACACAAACTGATGTTCAAAACAACTCTAAACAGCAACCACCAAGGCACAAACCTTGGCAGAAGATTCCTAAAGCTGTGCGCATCATCAGCGCGATCGCTTTGGTTGCAGGTTTGGGATACGGTATCTACCGCCTGTTGTTGTACCACCCAAACACAGATGGATTATTTTTAAGTGGGCGCATTGAAGGCCATGAAACCGATGTATCTGCCAAAATTGGGGGTAAGGTTGCTCTAGTTGCAGTGCGAGAGGGGGATACCGTTACACCCGGTCAACTTTTAGTACAAATTGACGACTCGGATTTACGTGCCCAGCTACAGGGTGCGATCGCGCGCGTGCAGGCAGAAAAGGAGCGATTACAGCGTGCCCGTCAACAATTGCCAGTGCTGCAGGCCCAACTCCAGCAAGCTAGATTAACAACAGAGCAATCATCTCAAGATAGCCAGGGACGGGTGTTAGAAGCAGAAAATGCCGTTGCCCAAGCCCGCTATAATTTGGCAGAGGCTCAAGCAAGTTTGATCCAAGCACAAGCCAGACAGCGACGCACAAGAGCGCTGTATGCACAGGGAGCAGTTTCAGCTCAACAGTTAGATGATGATACTGCCACCTTAAGAATAAACCAAGCTCGGGTCGCTGCTGCCCAACAGCAGGTCAAGTCAGCACAGGGAAGACTGATCCAAGCACGGGCAACTCAGCGCAATGCTCCAATTCGTATCGCTGCAGAGCTTCAGATTCAAAAGCAAATTGAGCAAGCCAAGACAGACATTTCTATAGCTGAGCAACAACTCCAGGATGCGTTGGCAAATCAAGCCCAGATTCAAGCAAATTTGAATTATCTTGTCGTCAAGAGTCCTCTAGCAGGAGATGTGATGACGCGAACGGTCGAACCTGGTGAAGTCGTTGCTGCTGGAGCACCACTTTTGACATTGATAAACCGAGAGAGCCTTTATTTGCGGGGTTTTGTTCCAGAAGGAGAAATTGGTAGAGTGCGATTGGGACAGCTAGCACAGGTTTATCTAGATTCATTTCCCAACCAACCTTTAGAGGCGATCGTTACGCGCATTGACCCCAAAGCTAGCTTTACGCCAGAGAACATCTACTTTCAGAAAGACCGAGTCACTCAGGTGTTTGGCGTTGAACTAACGCTAAAAAATAACTCGCTTTCTTTGGCAAAACCGGGAATGCCTGCGGATGGACGTATTCTGCTTCCAGACCCATCACATAAACGGTCTTCTACTTTGCTACCCGGTATACTCAGCTTTCTCAGATCATGACACAAATACTTCCAACTAAGACGTCTACTAAGCACCCGAATGCGCCAATCATTTCGATTCGCGACCTGCGCCACCGCTATCATCGCCATGCTCAGGAGGCTGTTGCAGGCATTAACCTTGACATCTATCCTGGTGAAATCTTTGGGTTAATTGGTCCCGATGGAGCTGGTAAAACCACGACATTTCAAATACTGTCTGGGGTAATGCCGCAAACTAGTGGCATTGTGGAAGTATTGGACTCAAAGCCGAGGGATGTACGCCTGCAAATGGGTTATTTGACGCAACGCTTCAGCCTCTATCCAGATTTGAGTGTTTGGGAGAATCTGCGCTATGCAGCAGGTTTGCGCGAGGTGAGCGATGCTGATTTCAAAATCCGCAGCGATCGCTATCTTAGCTTGCTCGATCTGGCACGATTCAAAAATCGTTTAGCAGGAAAACTCTCTGGTGGTATGAAGCAAAAACTGGCTCTGTGCTGCACCTTGATTCACAACCCTCCAATTGTATTGCTAGATGAGCCAACTACAGGCGTCGATCCAGTATCGCGGCGGGAGTTTTGGGACATTCTGGCGCAGCTTGCTCATACCGAAGGCATCACTACCATCGTGGCAACACCATATCTAGATGAGGCAGAACGTTGTACCCGCATTGCCTTAATGTATGAGGGCAAAATTCAGCAGTGCGACACACCCGCTAAGGTCAAAGCAAGTTTGGGAGTACGGCGATTGGAAGTATTTTTACCCGTAGCACAACTCGATCGCGCAGAAGATATACTCAGAAATACTGCCGAGTTGCGGAAGTTGGTCTCAGATGTGCAGCGATTTGGCGATCGCCTCGATGTTCTCACAGCGCAACCCAAGCAAACTGCTAATGAGATTCGCCAGATTCTACAGCAGCAACAGATTCAGGTCGAAAACTTTGCTATTGACTCACCCACCTTAGAAAACACTTTTGTGGCAAGGCTGCGCGACCTCAAAGGTGAAACGGCTGTGGCGAACTATCCCCGTATTTACCGTCAGGAAAAGTCATCAGGAACGGCGATCGGTGCCCAAAAACTCAATAAATTTTTTGGTGATTTTCACGCAGTTAAAGATATAAATTTAGACATTGGATACGGTGAAGTATTTGGACTGTTGGGAGCCAACGGCGCCGGTAAAACCACCGTTATTAAAATGCTGTGTGGCTTGCTAAGCGCCAGTTCCGGTCAGGTAATCCTAGCTGGGGAAACCAGGGAACTTCGCAGCGAAAACTTACGCCAAAAGATTGGTTACATGTCTCAGAAATTTACGCTCTATGACGATTTGACAATCGATCAAAACCTTGAATTTTACTGCGGTGTATACGGCATACCTCGCCGCCATCGTCGCACCAAGAAAAAGTGGGTGTTGGAGATGAGCGATCTGGTAGGTCAAGAAACTATGATGACAGGCGACTTACCTGGTGGTTGGAAGCAGCGTGTTGCCTTTGGCGCTTCAGTCATGCACGAACCTAAGATCCTGTTTCTGGATGAACCTACCTCAGGAGTCGATCCACTAGCGCGTCGGCAATTTTGGCGATGGATTAATGAATTTGCTCGTAACGGTATGGCAATTCTGGTGACAACGCATTACTTAGAAGAGGCAGAACAATGTCACCGTTTAGGATTCATGGTTGCTGGAGAACTAGTGGCTCAAGGAACTCCACGCCAGGTTAAAGACGAGCAACCAGGGCAGTTGGTAGAGTGGGAATGCGAACAATTGCAGCAAGCCTCAGATTTACTCAAGCAGCATTTTGACCGCTGGCGAGTCTCTATTTTTGGTTCCCGGTTGCACACCATTCTAGATAATCCACAAGCGCAAATTTCCCAAGTAGAGAACTGCCTAAAAGCAGCAGGAATTCAAGTTCGCAGCCATCGTGAAATTGAGTTTTCCTTGGAAGATGTCTTTATCAGCGTGGTTAATCAAGCACGGCAAAGGGGCTTTGATTTACCTACAGACTAGCTACCCGAAACGCAGAATTTTTCCTAAAGAGAATTCGCTAGAAATTAATGAAATGTTGTACCAAGCACAATTCAAATATTTGTCAAAAAGGTGCAGCTTATGGCAGTACGACCCCAACGAATCATTGCTCAAACCATAAAAGAATTGACGCAACTGGGACGCGATCGCCTCTCCCTAACAATGGCTTTAGGCTTGCCTTTGGTATTGCTATTACTCTTTGGTTTCTCCACATCACTTGATGTCAACCGCATCGATATTGCGATTCAAGACCTGGATAACACTCGCATCAGTCGCGAATACATTGCCACCTTTGAACGTACCAATAAATTTCATTTAGCTGCCCAAGGGCCTGGCGTTAATGTACCTCAACTGCTCGACCGAGGAGGAGCAGCTGCCGGAATTATCATTCCTCCTGAGTTTTCGCGAGATTTGAAACGACAGGGACGACAAGCCCAAGTGCAAGTTCTCATTGATGGAACCGATGCTAACACTGCCAACCTTGTCAGGGGATATGCAAAAGCAACCACAAACGCTTTTAGCGAGAACTTGCGATCGCCCAGCACAGCAACGACTCCCGTAACCCTACAAACACGGCTCTGGTATAACCCCGGTTTAGAAACGTTGAAGTACATCGGGCCTGGAGCACTCGCCATCACAGTGACATTGTTTCCTGCACTGTTAGCAGGTTTAGCAACAGCCAAAGAAAGCGAACAGAATACAATTACCCAGATTTATGCCTCTAGCCTGACAGGAACGGAGTATCTGTTGGGGAAAGCAGCCGCTTTTTGGCTGGTAGGCATGGCGGAAGTGCTGTTCACTAATGTGGAGTCGTGGATCTTCTTTGGGTTATCATTTGCTGGCGATCCCACGCCACTCATTATCAGCTCGGCATTGTATATTGCCTGCATTGTGCTGTGGGGTATCTTTCTTGGTACTAATACAAAAACTCAAAGTGCCGTTATTCAAGCAGTTTCTTTTACAGCCTTTTTGCTATCGCTGCAATTTTCAGGCTACATCTATCCTATCGCCAATATCCCCATTTATATTCGGTGGCTTGCTGGAATCGTACCTGCCCGTTACTACATTCTGCTGACTCGGGATGCCTACACTCGCGGCGTTGGCTGGATGAGTGTCTGGAGTTCAGTTTTGGCATTGGCAGCACTGTTGAGTTTCTTTTTCTTCCTGGCTTGGCGCAGATTGCGGAAAATGCAGGTGGAGGTTTAAATTATGAATCGCATCACGGATTTTTTTGATCGCATTTTGGGTAGTCGATTCTGGGCACTTTTCATCAAAGAAGTTTCCCAAATTCTACACAACCGTCAACTGCTGATTCAACTGTTAGTGCCGCCTACTGTCTTTCTAACACTGTTTGGTTTTGCCCTTAATCCCACCTTTGAAAACCTGCGAGTTGGCATTACTGACTACAGCCACAGTCGCGCCTCGCGGGAATTTATTGAACTGTTTCATCAAACTCAAGCCTTTGATATCCGCAAGTACTACACTAACGAACAGGACATGATGGCGGATTTAGGAAAAGGAAGGCTAACAGTCGGCATCACCATTCCACCTGAATTTGACAATGACTTGGCACGCAGACGCCCTACTACAGTACAGGCACTCTTCGATGCTGTAGATGCCAACACGGCAAACGTTGCCTCTGGGTACCTTAGTCAATTAGTTAGTGATTACAACTTGCGACGATTGGATATTGATTGGCGTCGGCAAGGAATAGGTACAACAGCCAATAACAATAGTACTGGCTTCACTACAACGAATACCCTCGCTCGGCAAATCAGCCCGGGAGTAACTAACCCAGCTTTACAGCAGAACCAGCTTCCCCACGAGAAGCCGCGCGTAGGGCGTCTACAGCTGCAAACGTCTGTATTCTACAATCCGGGATTGGAAAGCTCCTGGTTTATTGTGCCGGGAACGCTCGGCATTGTGCTAACAGTAGTTGGTTCTCAGGCGGCGGCTTCATTAGTCGTGCGTGAAAAAGAAGCGGGAACAATCGAGCAGCTAATTATGACACCTGCTTCTAGCACTGAAGTCATCTTGGCAAAAATTTCTCCCCTGCTGGTTTTGCTCACCTTTGATGCTGTTATTGCCTTAATTGTGGGCAGAATTGCCTTCAATCTACCATTTCGAGGAAATTTTCTAGTTTTTCTCAGCATCTCAATACTGTACTTCTTCGTAGGAATCAGTATGGGCATTTTGATTGCCAGCTATGCCAAAAGTGAGCAACAGGCACTGCTAACAACTTTTTTCGTCAACCCACCTCTAGTGCTGTTGTCTGGTGGCAACTTCCCCATCTTAGCTATGCCAACTTTTATGCAATGGTTGTCATACCTCGATCCAATGCGTTACTTTATCGAAGTCTGTCGCGGTGTATTGCTCAAGGGAGTTGGGTTGGAAATATTGTGGCCACAGGTGGTAATTTTGTCGATTTTTGCTACGATCCTGATGAGTTTGAGCATTCGCCAGTTTCGCCGTCAGTTAACATAGCTGTTGTGAAAGTTGTGAGAATATTTAACAAAGGTAGCTGCTAACCTATCGAAAGCTACTACTATCTGTAGGGCGATCGCGCTAGCTTGGTTACATAGCAAAATAAATTTACAAAAATCTGCTAATGAATCAAAGTTTAAGCGTTGTTCCTGTTGAAAGTAAAAATAGCACGACAGCACATACTATTGTTGACAAACAACAGCAAATTATCAAGCAACTAATTATTCTTGGGTTAGAACTGCTTTTGGCTTTACCTTTTGGTGTAGTTCTTTCTCGCTTCAACGTTGGTGGAGTGGCTTGGATTTTCGGCGGAATCGCCTCTGGTGCAGCAGTACTGCAAACTACTCGGATTTTTTACAACTACTGTCCGAAACCAAATCGAACTGCTAGAAAAATAGGAATGGCACTTGTGGGGCTGAATGTTGGGTTTGCAATTGCCCGTAGCAATCTCGCCAATGTTGCTTTTGGTATTCCTGTTTTTGTTTTTCTTACCCTGTTTTTGCTTTTGTGTGGAAGTTTAATCGGTTACATTTACTCACGCTTGAGCAAAACTAATTTATTGACTGCGATGCTGGCTACAGTTCCTGGTGGTGTAGGTCCAATGTCGGCGATCGCTGCTGATTATGGTCGAAATGTTACCCTGGTATCATTAGTTCAAGCACTGCGGGTTACCTGCGTAGTTTTTCTCATTCCTTTGGTTGTAAGGATATTTCATCCGGGTGGTTTGATTTATCCACAAGCGCGTTCTATCAAAGCTGCTTTGTTCAGTCTTTACGGAGTCGATTTACAATTGTTGTTTGGCGCATTGCTTTTAGGTGGATTGGGGGTTTATTTAGCTGTATTGTGCAAAGTTCCTGCTGGGGATTTTTTTGGCGCTTTATTAGTTGGAATTGTATTTAATCCTTTGCTGCAGTGGTTGCATTTTTTTGGTGATGTTCACTTTAGTCCACCGCTTTTGGTAAATTTACTCGGTCAAATGTTACTAGGGATTACTATTGGCGAGTACTGGGGTGACAAACCAAATTTAGACAAAAAACCTGTAGCATACGCTTTGATGTCTGTGGCAATGACTCTTGCTACTGGAGCGATCGCTACCATGCTTGCTATGCAAATTACATCTTGGGACTGGTTAACTTGTCTTTTGGTAACAGCACCAGGAGGATCGGCGGAAATGATTTTAGTGGCCTTGGCATTGAATCATAACGTGGAAATTGTCACTGCTGGTCATTTGGTGCGACTAATAGCTATTAACAGCTCTCTACCACTTTGGTTGGTGATGTTTCGCTTTTTGGAGGAGCGTACAAAAGAACCATTTTCCAATTCTTGACTACATTGGCGGTTCCACAAATTCAATATCGAACACCTGAGCAAAACACTGTACTATAGTTGCGCGAACCTCATCGCAAGTAAGATTGGGAATCCATTCGGTCAAACTTGCTACTGGTTTGTCTGGAATACCACAGGGTACGATCCTCGCAAACCCTGTCATGTCAGGACAAACATTTAATGAAAATCCGTGCATGGTAATCCAACGACTTACTTTAATACCAATGGCTGCTACCTTACGTCCTTCTACCCAGACGCCAGTGAAACCGGGGAGCCGTTCTCCCCGCAAATTATAAAAACTTAATGTATTAATTAATACTTCTTCTAATTGGCGCAAATACCAATGAAGGTCTTTACGATAACGTTGTAGATTTAAAATAGGATACCCGACCAGTTGACCGGGACAATGGTAAGTAACTTCGCCACCCCGCTCGATTCTATACACCTGGTGGTTATGGCTTTGGAGATCGAATTTCAAAAATTTCGGGTCTGCTCCTTGTCCTAGGGTATAAACGGAAGGATGTTCCAGCAAAATGAATACGTCATCCAAACTAGGATCTTTGATGCGATCGCTCACAAGCGATCGCTGCCAGTTTAAAGCATCTATGTAAGGTGTCAAACCTTGGTTATATAACCAACAACGATGGGAGTGGAAAGGATTACTGCCAAACATTGCCAAAAATAATTGCCAAAGAGAAAATAAAGTATTGTAAGTTACATATGCCGCTGAAAAGACCTCAAGCAATGCAAAGGATTTTAAAGGAAAGTAAAGGGAAGGAGTTTTGTAAGATACAAAATGCTAGTTTGAATATATAACCTCAATGGTATTGGGAGGAATTTTCTGCTAAGAAATCACGCCAACAAAAATGAAAATAGTGACTGATGGTGTGAGAGCGGTTATTCGCATCTAAGATGGAATGAAACTTACACTAGGTGTAGTCTATGAAAAGCAAATCCACCGTAGTTAGAAGGAATAAAGCAGTTAACTAGCGGCAGCAAAGAGGAGCGGTCGCGATGGCAGAGATTCCGAAACTAATTAAGGCAAAGCAGGCTGAGGACAGACACACCAAAAGCAGCGTGTAGGAATTTTCCGATTTAGCCCAGTGATAGGCCTTTTACCGCAATTCCTTTTCTCCAAAACCAAATACACATCAGAATATTGAGCGGGAGAGTTTACATGAAGCTTGTCATCCACGGCAAAAATATTGAAATCACCGATGCCATCAGGGATTATGTACATCTGAAAATTGAAAAGGCAGTAAGTCATTTTCAGAACCTCACAAATGAGGTAGACGTGCATTTAAGTGTAGCTCGCAATCCCCGGATCAATCCCAGGCAATCGGCAGAAGTCACTATTTATGCTAACGGAAGCGTCATCCGTGCCGAGGAGAGCAGCGAAAATTTATACGCCAGTATAGACTTGGTAGCGGATAAAATAGCTCGCCAGCTACGCAAGTACAAAGAACGGCGTCATGACAAGAAAACTCACGCCCAAACAACCATTGAAGGAGCAGTTCAACAGACCATTGTCAAGGATTTAATAGGCGATCGCACACCGGAATTGCCACCGGAAGTAGTTCGTACCAAGTATTTTTCCATGCCACCGATGACCATAGCAGAAGCGTTAGAACAACTGCAATTGGTAGATCACGACTTTTACATGTTCCGGAACGCGGAAACTGGTGAAATTAATGTTATCTACGAGCGCAATCACGGTGGTTATGGCGTAATTCAACCCCGGAATGGAAACGGTCATACCAACGGCAAGAACGGTAAAACAACCCAAGGGCATCCTACCACGCCAGAACAATCACACACTCATAAATAAAACACTCCCCACATAGGAAGGGTTAGTAGTAGTTAGGCTTAGAAAGCAGCTACTAACTACTACTTAACCTTTGCAAAGTTTTCAGTGCCGACTCAACATGACCTTGAAAGTTGAGCATCGAATCGAAGATGTATCTTACAACTCCATCTTTATCGAGAATATAGGTAACGCGGCCGGGTAGGAAACCAAAAGCTGTGGTAGCACCGTAAAGTTTGCGTACTTTATCACCTTTGTCGCTGAGCAAAGTAAAAGGCAGCTGGTATTTGGTAGCAAATTTTTGATGAGATTCGCTAGAGTCTCCGCTGATGCCAATTATCTCTGCGCCAGCAGCTTGAAAGACTTCGTAGCGATCGCGAAAAGCACAAGATTCTGCCGTGCATCCGGGTGTATCGTCCTTGGGGTAAAAATAAAGGACAACCGGTTTGCCACGAAAATCTTTGAGGCTAACAAGGGTACCGTTTTGAGAAGGAAGGGTGAAATCAGGTGCAATATCTCCAACTTTGACAGGCATAAACAATAAATTTACTTTTGATGAACAAACCCATTCTTTTACAAAATTTTAACTTGTAGTCTCAAATTTTTCCTTGCTCGTCTGTGTTAGGAGAGGTAATTTATAGTCTCAAACCCAACATTTTATTTATGCGCCTCACCTGTCTTGATGTCTTTCGCGGCATAACGATCGCTGGCATGATTCTTGTGAATATGGCTAGCGTTGCCGAACCTAATGTCTACCCACCACTACTTCATGCTCAATGGCATGGTTGGACGCCAACAGATTTAGTCTTTCCTTTCTTTCTTTTTATAGTTGGCGCAGCTATAAGTTTTTCCTTCTCTAAATATACCGACAACAAAGCTGAAGGTAAAACTTCCCATCTGCCTTACGGGCGTATCTTTCGCCGCGCTGCTATTTTGTTTGCTTTAGGACTATTCCTCAACGGCTTTTGGAATCAGGGGATTTGGACTTTTGATTTCTCTAGTTTGCGCCTGATGGGGGTATTGCAGCGCATTAGCCTTACCTATCTAATAGCAAGTTTGGCAGTTCTCCATCTACCGCGTCGAAGTCAATGGATACTGACGGGGGTGCTACTCATTGGTTATTGGCTGACAATGATGTATATACCCGTTCCCGGTTACGGTGCGGGTGTGCTGACCAGAGAAGGCAACTTTGGTGCGTATGTAGACCGTTTGATTATTCCCAAAACCCACCTGTACAAAGGTGATGGCTTTAACCTTATGGGAGACCCAGAGGGAATTTTTAGCACTATTCCTGCTGTTGCAAGTGTTTTGTTTGGTTACTTTACCGGAGAGTGGATTCGCACTCAAAAAAAGACAAATTCCGAAACCAGCATGGATTTAGTTCTATTTGGTCTTAGCTGTTTAATTATAGGTGGAATTTGGGATTTAGCATTTCCTATTAACAAAAAGCTTTGGACTAGTTCCTACGTGATTTTTACTACTGGTTGGGCTTTATTGTTACTTGCTGCTTGCTATGAATTAATAGAAGTACGGCGAATGCGACGTTGGAGTAAACCTTTTGAAGTCTTGGGATTAAACGCCATATTTATATTTGTTGCTTCCGTGCTCCTGATTAAAATTTTAGTTAAAACCACAATCGGTAGTGGAGAAAAAGCTTTGAGCACCTACGATTGGATTTATCAGAATCTTTTTGCTGCTTGGGCTGGAGCGTTTAACGGTTCGTTGTTATTTGCAATTGCGACCGTATTGTTGTGGTTAGCTGTTGCTTGTGCAATGTATCGCCGGGGTTGGTTTATTAAAGTTTAAATAATTAGATGGCAGCACAGCAGAGGTTGTAGAGATTTTTGTAAAAGCTTTTTATGTTTTTTATTACCCAAGCACCTCCACTTCTTGCGCAGAATTAATTCGAGCAAGGGTTGACCAAATTTCCTGCAGCATTGGCTCCAATCCTGCACCAGTAACTGCGGAAATTAAAAAAACAGGAGCCTGGGAAAGATGTTTCAGTTGGGTCGCTAGTGCTTCTAAATCTACACTTTCCTTATCCACTGCATCAATTTTATTCAGCGCTAAAACTTGCGATCGCTCTGCCAAACCTCTTCCGTAGGCTTGTAATTCTCGCTGAATAATACTGTAGTCTCTGATAACATCGTCGCTGGTGACGTCTATTAAATGCAGCAATACCCGTGTGCGCTCAATATGGCGCAAAAAATCATGTCCTAACCCACTTCCTTGGGAAGCACCTTCGATTAATCCGGGAATGTCGGCAAAAACCGTACCGTCACCTGTGGGCTTGCGTACTACGCCTAAATTTGGTACTAGTGTAGTGAAAGGATAGTCAGCAATTTTGGGACGTGCTGCTGATAAAGCTGAAATTAAAGTGGATTTTCCAGCATTTGGTAGCCCGATAATCCCTACTTCTGCCAAAAGTTTCAATTCTAAACGCAGCTGCTTTATTTCTCCTGGTAGTCCGGGTAAAGCATATTCTGGTGCACGGTTGCGATTGCTCAAAAAATGCTGATTTCCTAACCCACCTTTACCACCTGCTGCTACCAGTAAAGTTTGTCCGGGTTGGACTAAATCTCCAATCAACTCACCTGTTTGAGCGTCGTAAACAACGGTACCGCAGGGAACTTCAATAATTAAATCTTTCCCGTTGGCTCCAGTGCGGTTATTCGGTCCGCCGCGAGAACCATCTTCTGCCTTAAATTTATGATTGTATTTAAAGTCGAGCAAGGTTTGCAGGTTTTCGTCGGCGCGTAAATATACCGAACCCCCCTTTCCGCCGTTACCGCCAGAGGGACCGCCTGCAGGTACGTACTTTTCCCTGCGGAAGGCGATGATACCGTCGCCTCCTTTACCTGCTTCAACTTCAATTTCTGCTTGATCGATAAATTGCATAGTATTTTTATTTATTAGTAGTTAGTAGTTCGTTGCTCTACCTACTAACTACTAACCAACATCCACTTACTAATTAACTAATATATTTTGAAATGTCCTCACCGCATTCATCTGCTAGATAGGAGAGGGCGCGAAAACGTAAGTTAACAAGTTGCTCGTAGAGGGGATTGAGCTTGCACAATGGTGGTATATGTACTATTTTACGTCCAAATAGTTTAATATCGCGCTCAAAAGGACACTGAGCAGGAATCATTTTGCACAAAAAGCGAGCGACTCTGGGGTCTTGAATTTCTAGGTCGTTTAGCCATTCCCGTAAAGGATGCAATGCATCGAGCTGACGCTTTGTAGGTGCAAAGACGGGGGTTTGTCCTTGTTCTGTTGGTTTTGTCAAAGTGTGGCGCAAAGCTTGTAGTAAATTTTCTGGTGCTCCTAACGCCTTGCACAATTGGTGTAGAAGATAGTCTTCACTTTGAGAGTAAGTACCGTCTGCGATCGCTACCATCACCGCCGTGCGCAAGAAATTTTCTGCTGCTGGCGTACCCGTACCCAAGATGACAGCTAACTCTTCCGGTTCAATAGCATCGAAGGACTCCAGGTTTGTTCCAGGAGGCAGTTCTTCCTGAGTAATATTGGTAATTATTTGTCTTTCTTGGTCATCAAAATCACCATCTGCCCAGGCAATCGTCAGTAATCCACGCAACCAAGCGGTTATTTGTTCGCTGCTATAGGGAGATTGAACAGCACTTGTCATAAACTCACGCCTCTAGCTTTTCCCAAGTCCATACTAGCTGACGCTTGCTTTACACAATGTTATTTGTTTTATTAAATCTTCTAATTAACTAGAAATGATTCCGTAAGCAAGCTCCACTGCTTTGGCCACAAAAGATAACTTTTGTCTGCAATTGTGGGCAATTTTGGGAATAAAATCAAAAAAGGGATTTTTAATGACAAAATGAAAGTAGACCTTGACGACGCTCGCTGTGCGACAAACATGATTAATTCTTCTCTGAGCTACGGTTAGCTGCTGAGAGTAAGGAACCCGACTTGATTCTAAACTGAAATTTGTACCCTGTCCTTGGAGAAAGGCATGTCGATAGATCTTGGACAGCAATAACTAGGATAATTTTTGCAAAATTTTTGCTAAATTTCTCTTTTTGTATCTGAATTTCTGTTGCTACTATTCTCAACAATCCTTAATTAGATATTTCAGGGAGGTCGATCGTGGAAATTATTTACTAGCAAAATATTTAAGATTCTGGAAAAATAGGTGAATTTCCATAACCAGGTTTGTTAAAAGTGTATGAGTGATGTTTCAATTTGGTATTGAACATGAAGTAGCTTTCCTTAATGAAAAGGATAAGTTTGTTGATTTTTCTTGTGCAAAGTTTGCTGATTTTAATCAAATTATCGAACAACTTCCTACATACCCTAATGATTATCTTCAGTTACACATGGGAGACGCTGGTATTAGAAAAAAAAGATGGTACATTGAAGGATTTGAAAGATTTGCGGATTCCGGAAAAATTGTAGATTGTCTTCCAAAGGGAATTGAAATTAGAACAACAATCAATTCGACAATTTCAAGTACAATTAAAGAACTGACAGAAAGTTTTTGTTTGCTGAGCAAAGTAGCTGCCCAATACGGCTTTTCGCCAGTATTAATTAGTTTTAATCCCTACAAAACAGCTTTCGAGCCGGAACCACCATTAAATGATTATGAAATGCAACTAATACAGCAAACTTATCCCGAGGAACAAACCGCTAGTATTTACATGGTGACTTACGGGCCAGATTTAAATTTATCAATGGCGGGTTTATCAAACGAAAGTTTAATTGATATTGGGAAAAAATTAACTTATTACAGTCCTTATATTGTTCCTTTTAGTTACAGTTCGCCTTTTTATCAAGGAAATTTGTGGGAAGGTCTGTCGGTGAGGACTTTTGTGAGAACAGGAAGACGAGCAGCGTCAATAGTGTTTGTAGAAAAACGAGAAAAACTACTTGGGGGTACACCTTCACTAACGAAAGTAGCGCGCTTGCCAGCAGAAGTAGGTCGAATTGAATTTAAAGCCTTTGATAGTTGTGATGATTTTTCAATTTATGCTGGTTTATTGGCCTTGTTAAAAGGTTTAGTTTTAGATGAATCACTACCTGGTAGAGCCACAAGACCAGATCCGAAAAAACATCAACTTTCAGCTCAACAGGGATTTGATAACCAAGATATTTATGCGATCGCCTCACAAGTTTTGCAAGCTGCTGAACATGCTTTGGGAGAAGATCCGGATGTGAATCTACTAGCACCTTTAAAAGTAATTCTCGAAAAACGAGAAACAAAAGCTCATCAACTGATTCGCGATTTTCAGAAGTTAGGTTCCATAGAACAAGTACTCAAGAATACCTACTCTGCGTTCGTGTGAGCAGTTGCTTGTGTAGGAAAATTATCGAAAGCGATCTAGAGGTTAGAAATCAAAGTAACAGGCTTTTGGTCTTTAATCTGTTCCGTGACTTTTGCGATCGCCACGCTTGCATCGTAACCCAAGGTTTTGAGCGCAGCTAAACAACTATTAACTTGCTCGCGGGGAACAGAGGCTAACAAACCACCAGCAGTTTGAGGGTCGAACAGTAAAGGATAATTAGGATGATGTTCCCACTGCTGCAAGTTGGCAATATAACTGCAAGCGCGGAGATTTTCTGCGTGCAGAGAGCTAAAAATTCCCTTTTGTAAGGTTTCCCTTGCACCAGCTAAAACCGGGATAGCCTCCAGATTCAACTGGACTGCGACACCAGAAGCTTGTACCATTTCCATTAAATGTCCCAGCAAGCCAAAACCTGTAACATCAGTACAAGCAGTTGCTCTATGTGTCAAGAAACATGCTGCTGCTTTTTGATTGGATAGCAACATCGATTTAACGGCGTTATCAATCCAACTTCCTTTAGCTTGACGACGCATGTCAGCAGCAAACAAAGTCCCCGTTCCCAGAGCTTTGGTCAAAATTAACATTTGTCCTGGTTGCATTCCGCCTTGACGCAGAAGTTGTTGGGGACGAACCAAACCATTGCACGACAAGCCAAATCCTAGTTCTGCACCTTCATTGGTGTGTCCGCCAATCAAAGATACTTGTGCTTGGTTTAATACTTTGACAGCACCCGACAACAATTGGTAAAGGGTTTCTTCAACTTTGGCGGGTGTAGCATAGGGAATTGTGGCGATCGCCAAAGCGGTTTCTGCAGTTGCTCCCATGGCAAAAATATCGCTCAAGCAATGATTGGCGGTGATTTGTCCAAAAATATACGGATCGTTGATCAAACAGCGAAAATAATCTACCGTTAGTACCAGCAATTGCTCCCTCGGCAATTTTAATACTGCTGCATCGTCTGGTGTATCCAAACCAATAATAATATCTTGTCTTTGTTCGTCTATCGATTGTTCTTGTTTGATGCGAGCAAGAACTTTCTCCAAAACCGTACTGCTTACCTTAGAACCGCATCCCGCGCAGCGCACCGTCAAATTAGAAGTGGGAGACTGGGAATCGATGTTTTCCTGTCCTTTGTCCATGTCTGGAAAATGACGGAAGCGTTCTATAAAACGGCGATCGATCCAGTCTTTCCATTGCCACAAAAGTTTGTGGGGTGGTAGGGTAAGAAAACCCCGTGTGGCGATCGCTCGTCCATCTCCTGTACCGATTAAACTTAAATATTGTTTCTGGGGTTTATAAGTTTTAAGAGGCTTTCCTAATAAAGCTCTTCGCAAGTTCTCAAACAAAGGTTTACCTTGACGAACAGCAAACACTCCTGCTTTCGGACGAGGATGATTGACTATTGTAGCTATATCCCCACTGGCAAACACGCAGGAATGAGAAAGCGATTGCAGCGTATCCTGAACTAAAATAAAACCTTTTTCGTCAGTTGTCAATCCTGCTTCCTTTAACCAAAAAGGCGCAGCTGCACCCGTTACCCAGAAAATATAGTCGCAAGTAACTGTCAAACCCGATTCGCATATAACTTTCTGCGGTTCTACCTTGCATACGGTTTCTCCCAGATGCAATTGTATCTGGCGCTCGGTCAAAAGTTGATGAACTAAACGCCCCACCGACCAGTGATAATTGGGCATTAACTGGCTGTGTCGTTGAAATAAATGAATCGCCAAAAAAGTTTTGGATAGTCCTTCCTTGCTTGTTTTTCGCTGTAAATGAGCTTGCATCGATAGCGCCAGTTCTACACCGCCAGCACCCCCACCCACAATGGCAATAGTTAAGGATTTTGGCGGAGTTTGTGTGACATTGTTTACCAACTGATTCCAGCTTGAGAGGAATTTCCCCACTGGTTTGACTGGAATTGCCAATTCTGCTGCACCTGGTACGGATGCAAAAGCTGGAGTGCTACCAATGTCTATCGACAGCAGATCGAAAGTTACCGCTGGACGATGAGCACAAATTACTTTGTGATTTTCTAGATCTAAACCTACTACTCGATCCAAGTACAATTGCGCTTGAGCAAAGCTTGTTAAAGGTCGCAAGTCTATGTGACATTCTTCATAGCTGTAAAATCCAGCAATATGCCCTGGCAACATGCCAGAATAGGGTGTTTCAAAGTTTTCTGTAATTAACGTTAACCGCACTCCTGGTAGAGGCTTCATACCGAACATTTGCAGTACTATTGCATGGGTATGACCCCCACCGACCAAGACTAAATCCTTTCTAATAGGTTGTAAATTTTGCTGCATTTTTCATACTTAGACAGGTACTTCTACCCAAGTTACTAGTAACTGCTGAGTTATCTGCAAGCCTTTGCCTAAAAGCTGGAAACACAAAATACTTTATCTACTTGTAGTTGTGTTACTGAAAAATTTCTCCAAGCTGTCACTAAAAATTTTTACTTAGTTAATAATTCAAGTTAATTCTAACATTTTACTTGGAATTTGACTGTATATTCATACTATAAACAATTTAGTTAATAATGAAAATTTTATCTGGGGATAAGGTTTTGTTAGGAAAATACTTGTTGGGGAAATTTATTGATAGAATTGGAAATATACATTTCCTCAAGGTTTTTGAAAAAGACTTGATTGTTGCTACAAAAAAATTAGAGCATCCAGATATACAAACTCGTTTAACTGCCATTTCTACTTTAGAACAAATTGCTCACAATTATCCCCTTTCCCACTGGGAAGTGATAGAAATACTTGCTGGTTTTGTGCGAACTGCTAAAATTGAGAGCCACGCATCATCAAAGATTGGCAGAGATATCCAAGCTGCTTTAAGTGTAATTTGTGGAAGAGACACCAATAAAGACCCAAAAAACGAGCAACTAGATTTGAGTTACGCAAACATGCAAGGTGCAAATCTCCAGCACGCTCATCTCCAGGGAGCAAACCTTACTGGTGCTAACCTATCAAAAGCAAATCTTGCAGACGCCGATCTGCAGCAAACAATTCTTTGTGCAGCTAATCTTTCGGAAGCTAACTTGGCTGGCGCCAATCTCTCTCAAGCTATTTTAGGTGCAGCTAAATTGCATGCAGTAAATCTTACTGGTGCTAACCTTTCCCAAGCCAACTTGTTCCTTGCAAATCTTGTGGGTGCAAATCTTGTGGGTGCAAATCTTTGCGGTTGTAACCTCAGAGATGTAAATTTATATCCAAAGTAAATTAGTTTTTGAACGAATTTGCCCAGTGCCAGGGTAGTATTAAGTAATAAAAATAAATATTAAATATTTATGCAAAATTCATATTAAGATTGAATTTCTTGGTATGTAAATTCACATAAATATTTTTGGAAGCATTCATCTATATTGAAGGAGAAAATCAGTTGTTAACATCAACTTTACTTGCCGCCGCAACCACACCTTTGCAATGGAGTCCAACCGTTGGCATTATCATGATTCTCTGCAATATTGTTGCGATCGCTTTTGGTAAGTCTACCATTCAATATCCCAATGCCGGTCCTGCTTTACCTTCATCTCAGTTTTTTGGCGGTTTTGGTTTACCAGCGTTGCTAGCTACCACAGCCTTTGGTCACATTCTAGGGACAGGGGTCATTCTCGGTCTGCACAACCTAGGAAGATTCTAAATTTCCACAGGGTCCAAGTTTGATGTTCTTTTACTTTTGTCTCCAGTCAGAAGCCAGAGAGTGTTTATTTCTCTGGCTTTTTTATTGGAAAATTCAGTGACTTTAGCTGCCTTGGAGCTTTTCTTATGGTAAAAAATCCCAGGTGCAGGTTTGCTATACTGGCAGGGGAGCTAAGCCACGCATTTGGCGTATGGCATTAACGCAAACAGCACAGTCGCAGCCAAAAATGGCGATTGCCGCATCGCTTTCCTCCTCGGTGAAGTCAAGTTCTTGGCCTTGAGCAGCTTCAAAGTTCTGTTGTGGCTTTAACTGGGGTTTTCGCGCGCTGGCGTAGGAGTTATTTGTTTGCAGACACGGACGGAGCGAGGCGAAGCGAGACTCTCGCACGCAAGAAAGGTGGGTTTGGGGTGATTGATTGGCACCTGCTGGATGAGCAATCAAAAGCACAAGCCACACGGACGCAAACAGTAGGGGGCTAGAAAGTAAAGTCAGGACAAATTTCTTGTTCATCTACTCCACGACGTTTTTGGTGAAACTAAGATAGGGCAACCGTATTTTCACATTAATTAATGGATTTTTAGTAAATTGTATACAAAGTCATCCCCATTGATAACCTAAGGATTGCGGAAAACTTTCTTGCACCCTTTGAGTAAGGTCTACGGGGAATTTCGATCGAGTTTAGAGTTTTGGCTGCAATAACTTGAGGTGAGACACGAGTAACTATACAATAGCCGAGTTTTATCTTCAGGAAAAGTCACAAGCAACCGGACAATGAGAAAATGTTTCAGCCATTACCAAAGGAGTAATTTTTTTCAGCTTGCCAAATTCTCCTACAATGCGCTTGTTAGGTATTTAAAATCTTTTTGGATTTATGGCAAATCAAACTCCTATTCCCGTAATTGTCAATGGTGCTGCTGGTAAGATGGGTCGTGAAACGATCAAAGCTGTAGTGCAAGCAGCCGATATGACTCTGATGGGTGCTGTGGACACCAACCCAGAATACCAAGGTAAAGATGCAGGAGAGGTAGCTGGTTTAAATGAACCAACAGAAGTACCAATTACCGATCAATTAGAGCCAATCTTGGCGTATGTAGCTGGTGAAAGACACCTGCAACCGGGGGTAATGGTGGATTTTACCCATCCTGATGCTGTATACGATAATGTTCGCAGCGCGATCGCCTACGGTATTCGTCCCGTGGTTGGTACAACAGGATTGAGCTCAAAGCAAATTGAACAGCTAGCGGATTTTGCAGAGAAAGCCAGTACTGGTTGCTTGATTATTCCTAACTTCTCAATTGGAATGGTACTGCTGCAACAAGCAGCCATAGCAGCGTCCCAATACTTTGACCATGTAGAAATTATAGAATTGCATCACAACCAAAAAGCCGACGCTCCCAGCGGTACTGCCATTCAAACAGCTCAAATGCTAGCAGAAATGGGTAAAACATTTAATCAGCCTGCTGTCAAGGAAACAGAAAAATTGCCCGGAGCCAGAGGTAGTCTTGCTGGTGAAGGAATTAGAATTCACAGCGTACGTTTACCGGGACTAATCGCCCATCAAGAAGTGATTTTTGGGGCTCCCGGTCAAATATATACTTTACGGCACGATACCAGCGATCGCACTGCCTACATGCCAGGAGTACTGCTGGCAATTCGTAAAGTTTTGCAGTTAAAGTCTTTAGTATATGGATTAGAGAAAATTCTGTAAAAACTTCTGTTTTCGCTTATTTATTTGTGCCATTCCAAAACCATGCTTGTCCCACTGACTCGCGAAACATTCCACCAACTTATCCCTCTGATTGCTACTGGTCCCCAGTATAAGTATTACTGGGGAAAATTTCCTGATTTTTTGCAGCGGTTGTTAATTTCTGTGGTTGCAGCAGCTGTTGTTTTGATCGTCAAAGTCATTTTCCGGCTTGATTTTGGTCCTGTAGTATTTTTACTGGGATTGATAGGGGCTTTGTACTGGCTTTGGGGACCGGTATACTGGGCTAGTTTGCGCAATGCTCAATGTCGCCGTTACAAATACAGTGGCTTTTTTCGCGGACGGGTTTTGGATTGGTGGATTACCGACGAGTTGGTTGGCAAACAAGAAACCGTTGATAGCAAAGGCGATTTAGTAATTGTAGAAAATCGAGAAAAACGGATTAACTTAGAAGTGGGTGATGAAACGGGATTTACAGCCCATATTAAAGCTCCGTTGCAACTTGAGCACAAAGTCATCACTCGCGGTCAAGTAGCAGAAATGGTGGTGATGTCAAATCGTCCAGATTTGAGTAGAATCGAACAAATCAGCGACATTTACTTACCCAGGCGGGAAGTTTGGGTTAGCGATTATCCTTATCTGCGCCGAGATCTTTTCCCTGAGGTTAGTCGTCGTCTGCGCGATCGCCCACCAGAAAGACGCGGTCCCCGTCGCCGCTCGGCTCCAGAAACACCAAGCATGCAAGATTACAGAAGATATCAGCAATGGTGATTTTCCGTTGCTTTGTTAGTTCGCTTTACTGTTTGCCTTTCCGTAGGCTTGCCAAGCTAAATCTACTATTCCATTCACAATTGCCACAGCTACCACTGCATTTCCTTTGCGGCTATCAATTGTAATGTTGGGTACTAAAGAGTCCCGCAACCGCTGTTTAGCAGAATCCATGTTAATAAAGCCTGCTGGCGTTGCTATGACTAAAGCAGGTCTTATTTCTTCTGCTTCTATTAAATCAACTAACGCTGTCAGGGCAGTTTGTGCTTGTCCCACCACAAATATGCCTTCCGGGTAACGTTTGGCTAAAGTTTCCATTCCCCAAGCGACCCGGGTTTTTTCTTTCTGGGGGCGAGTGGGAGTATCCGTGCTACAGTATATTCCATTGGCGAAAGTGTTTTGAATGTCGTAGGTAATTCCCGCTTGTACCATTAGTGAGTCGACTACGATAGTAGTACGGGCAGCCAGTGCCGCTGCTGCCGCTTGCAAGGCGCTTTCCGAAAAGCGAATCAGGGTTTTATACTCAAAATCTGCTGTAGCATAAATAACTCGCCGCACGATTTCGTACTCCGCAGGAGAAAAGACGTGCTCGCCAATTTCATTATCGATTATTGCCAAACTTTGAGCATCAGTTACGTGCCATTCCATCATCATTAAGCTTTGTGCTTCTCAGTCAAATTGGATACTGGAAGTGGACAGGCGAGGAAAATTAAAGTTGCCTCCGCTTGTCCCCAGCTCCAGTTCTCCTATATTACGTTTTCGAAACAGAAGAGCGGCTGAAAACAGGAGATAAATATGCAACTAAAGCACCAATTAGGAAACCGGAGATATTGCGAATTAAAGGTAGCCAATCGGAAGTGCGGGATATTACCGGTCCAATACCAAAAGCAATAAATAAGATTCCCCACAAAGGAGAGAAAATTAAAGCCCATTGCCAGGCTATCACCTGTCCTTCGCGCCGGGGTTGGGCTGCAAATCCGCAAACGACCCCACCGATTACTGAAGTCACGAGGGTGAGAATCCACTGTTCTTTTGGAAGTCCCGGAACTACGCGGCAACCTCCCTGACGCAAACAAGTTTCGATCGATCGCAAAGACTGCAAAATCGCTTGATCTTCGCCTTGCTCGCGTACAAAATATAAATTACCAAAGCGGGTTTGCAATTCTACCCAGAAGGTACGCGGCAAAAATTTATAAACGGCGTCGCCAACGTTGAAGTTGAGAATGTTGCCACCACTAGCATCGGCAACTAGTAAAACGCTTTTTTCATCCAGCCCCCAAAAGTCTTTTACAGCTCGACCGGGAGTGCGATCGTACTGCGTTAAAACTCTTAGCTTCCAGCCAGTTTCAGCTTCAAATTTCTCTAACTCGCGGATTAAATTTTCTTCTTGGGCACTGCTGAGAGATTTTGCCAAGTCTACAACTGGAGTGGGAATATCAGGTAATAAACTCGGATCGTCGTAAGCATAGGCGCGGGGAGAATGGGCTACCCAGATGGACCCTGCCATAACTAACACCGCTAAGTATACCAGAATCCGTCGCCAAAAACAATGTCGCATGGGCTTATTTATACAAATCTCCACCATGAACGTGAACTATTTTTTTATGGTTAGGGAAAAAGTGATAAATCTTTACACTTTTTAACTTTAATCTAATTTATTTTACCTGAAAAAAGTGCTGCTTTTGCCCTCTAATCATGGTGGAATAGGGCAAACTCAGTACTTCTACAAAGGAGAAATTTCTAATTTCTATTTATTCTTCTTGCCAGTCTTCCGGATCGTCATTCATGTCATTGCTGCTGTTGCTAGCAGTATCTTGATAAAGATCTTGACTTTGGTAAACTTTATACTGGCTGAAGAACTGTCGTTTTTGGGACGGCGACAGCATTCCTTTTTGGTTGACCGAGAGGCGATCGCCTGTTCTTCTTGCGGACTTAGGACGGGTAAAGGATTTCCATGCGGCTTTGACACCGACAAACAAGCTACGCGTACCAATTTGAAGATTTTGAGCTTGTTGTTTGGCGCTATTGAGACTTTGATCCACCTGTTTGACCACTCCCGAAGCGCTTTTTATACCTTCGCTGACATCATCTGTTAAATCGGTAATTTCCAAGCTGGTCATGCGGATTGCTTCTAAAGTAGGAGGTAGCTCCTTTGAAAGAGTATCAAAAAACTTTTCTGCACTACGGGCGGCCCGCGCCAATTCCTGCAAAGCTGGTATTGCTGCCACCAACACAGCTGTCAAACTAGTGGCAACAAGGAGTATGGATAGTCCCAGCCAAAACAGGGGTTCACTCACAGTTAGCTAGATCGTTTTCTTAACTATCTACATGCTGGGTAAGGGGTTGGGAATTCGTCTCTGGTTCAGAATTTTTTCGCTTGATTGCTTGGCTTTCTCGCTGACTGGCATCAATACCAGCAGCTATTGCTTCCCGCAATCGTTCCAAGGTTTCATCCCAGTTGCGCAGTGCATTTGCAGACAGACGATCGGCCTGAAGTTGAACGCTTGTTGATAGATCTTCTGCCAATTCTGGCAGGGCATTGGCAGATTTTTTTAGTAGTTGACGTGTTTCGCGCCCTGTACGTGGAGCCATGAGCAAGCCAGCTAAAGTACCGATGGTAGCTCCTAGCATCAAACCGCCAAAAAATACTACAGAACGGTTGTTAGACATTTTTATTATTCTCCTTACACCCATTTTATGCAGGTTTTCACGCCTTGCAAGCCCTACCACCACAATGTTATTTATAAGTGTTGCTTTCCTGATATTATTGTTGTGGGTTTAATATATTTAACATAAATTCACCTGTGTGAGGGGTAAGCGATCGCTGGAAACCTTGGCACAGAAAGCGGAATTTTCCCCAAATTTCTGGCTTTTTTCTATAAAAGGCACGAGGTTACTTTTAAATTTTTACCTTTAATCTCCGTAAATATCTCCGCCAAATTCGCCATCCTAAATTTAGGAGACCGATTGCCTTTTGTAATTGTTGCAATTGTAACTCTAGTATTTGATTTTTTTGCCGCCAGTTGTAAATTTCATGCTGGCCGAGAAAAATAGTTTCTGGTGCTTTATACAACACAGCATGAGTACAAACTTCGGCAAGGATAAACCAATTGGTAATTTTAGTCCATAGCAATCGCCATTGCCACACCCGCCAGGCCAGGTAAAGTAGAATTACTGAGATAAGCATATTAATTAGAACTACAATTTCCACCATTGCTTTTTGACTCTCTGTTGGCTCTGACTTGAGAATAAAGAAAGAGAATTTTGTTCACCACCGGTACCTGCCTTCTGGAAAGTATCGATGAGATTAGCAACTAAAATCAAACTCGGGTTGTAGTTTGTAATGGGCTGGCTGTGGTGGCGACAATGCAAGCGCGAAAGTCACGAACATTTTAAATTTTAGGCAATACTGCCTCGCTTGCGTGCTTCTTTGTAAGAAATTCCCACATTTCTCAAACCTGCTTTAATCATTTCTCTTTCCAAAAAAGCAAAGAAACGAGCCTTATCACCACCTCTTACTACCGCTTGATTGTGAGCCTCGGCTATAGCTACTGGATAACCGTATCCTTTCTGCACTTGAGCTAGCATCAATCCCAGTACTTCCAGAAACAATGATACGTTTTCGGCGACCCAAGCAGGTACTTCTATCCGAGCAATTTCTGCTCCTACATGAACGTAACAAAAGTAAACTTGCTCGCCTTCATACATATCCAGGATGCGGGCGTTAGTGCGCCACAGAGGACCGCGTTGTCCCGGTTGCAATTGGGTTGCCCAAAGGGTAGAATCCCGCAGTGGTTCAAATACTTTACAAGGTAGGCTGTCTGTTTGGTTGGGACAAAAACTCAGACAATCAGGTGCGCAATGGGGACAAGCTAAAAGCCGCAGAAAATTTATTCCTTCTACATTGCGAGCAGCACTCATGTAGCCGAGAAAGGGAATTTGAGCATTTCGCATCTGTCGCCAAGCATCAAGAATAGATGGTAAGATGCGATCGCGCGCTTCCAGCGGTAGTTGTTCTAAAAACCAGTAAATCAAAGAACCATCCACCATCGCTAAAATCGGTATTCGAGATGATGGCGCACGCTCATCTTTGCTATTGCTATTTTTGGCTACACTACAAGCTAGTTCTGCCAATACCATCACTTCGCTGACAGTTCGGCGAAAACTCATCCACTCCTCAGTTCTGATTCCCCACTGACGAGAAATATACAAATCCTCAGGACGGTAGAATACTTCTGGCAAACTATCTAAAAGAGGGTGTCTGTTTTGTCCGTAATACAAAGCAACTCTACCAATATTCAGGAGATAACAATAGGCGATTTCGTGGTGATTGGGAGCAATTTGGGAACCATCGGTAGCAACAACAGTGTGAACCTTGGGAGGAGAGGGAATATCAATGCGGGTATTGAGCGGTTCTAGGGGAGTTGCACTAGCAAAAAGAATGCGATCGCGCCATTTTTCCTGTCGCTGCACCAATTCTTCCTGACAATCACAAGCTTTGCAGAGATATTGTTGAGCTAATTCCAGACGTTGACGACAACTAGCAGCTTCCTGTGTCAGATGCTGGCTCAAACCTTGCATTTGGCGGGCTAGTTTGGTAAGGTCAAGCATAAATTAATTTTGTTGTTGGTAACTCTTGCTAAGGAAAGCATACTCAAGAATACAAAACTAAACACGGTAACACTTAGAAAAAGTTTTGCTTCCTTTTTTTAATTCCATTGTGAAAAATCTTTCCCAAACTGAGACAGAGATAATAGTTGGATGCGGGGATCGTTTTTAGCTGTTACCTTTTCTGATGGAGTGTTGTAACCCCAGTCTGCAAGAAATAATCTTACCTGTTGCAAGTCTTCTTGTGTTGCTACTAGCTGCAATGTTTTTAATCTATCTTCCACAAACCACACACCATCCGGAGCCAGTTCGTTGTGCGAGTGAATTAATTCTCGTAGTATTTCGTATTTGGGACGTTTGGATTCTTTGCCAAAAATTTCTTTTGGTCCTAAGTCAATACCTTGTTGTTGCAACAGCTTGTGTACAAATCGCCCTTCTTTTGTAGAAATGATATATAACTTGGTTGGACTAGCAACAATTTCTTTAATTCTATCGATCAAACCCGGATAAAAACGATGCAGGCTCAACCAACCCTCTAAATCTGTCTCTATCCATTCATCTCGTAGTCGGTCTAAATTGATGCCAATTTCTGTAGCATCCAGATTTTCTGTTTGCAAAATTTCTTTAACAATATTTCCCCATTCTTGAAGAATTTTTTCTTCTGGAATTTCCTTGATTAAAGCTCTAATTAAAACAGGCATCTCCCATCCTGTTTCAATTACTGGTCGCAGCTGGTAGAATTTGTTGGCTAAATTATCTGGTGGTCTTTTTTCGACAGGCGACCAAATTTGACAATAAGTGCGCCATGCTACTTGAAAATATTCCGTTAGTCCATCGCAGATCACACCATCAAAATCCAAAGCGAGAATTGTTGGACTAGTTGCCTTCATCGTCTTTATTCTAAAACTACTTTTGTCAGATTACTTTAGCAAGTTACGTCGATTCAGGCGAAGTTATTAGTCTTGAATACATCACCAATTAAGCATTGCACTTATCAACACAACAGAGCTTTTACAAACAAAGTGGTTGCCAATTTAGATTGGTAAGCAAACGTCATCCAGTGTTAGAAGAACTCCTCTACAGTCGTCAGATTTAACTTTGAGGGGGTTTGGGGAACTATAAGTCTCGCGCTAGAATCTCTCCCAACAGCTTGGAAACCCGTACCATCATCTTTGATTTTGTGTGGGAGGATGTTACGAATTGACACTGCAACAGCGTAAAAACAAATAGCAAAAATACCTCACTGGTCGTGTCTTTTGGTTGTTGACTTTTGACCGTATGAAGACAATTTCACCAAGAAGTTAAGGCAGAGCAAATATTACCGTTGTTTCTTTTTGCCTTCTTTGTTCAACTACTTTGGGTTGTGAGAGGTGAGCGGGGATCTATGGCAGGCTTTTGATTTACCAAGCGAATTTGATTTTCCTTGACTACTACCGTAATTAATGGTAAGGGACGTCTAGCTGGACCGTGAATTACTCGACCGAGATGATCGTATTGGGAGCCGTGACAGGGACAAATGAAGCGATTTTTCTGTGGATTCCATTTCACAGTGCATCCTAAATGAGTGCAAATCGGTTTGATGGCGTATTTGGCGATTTTCGGTCCTCGTTCGATTACCAGATAATCAACGCTATTATCTGGCAAGCCTTTTACTTTCACGGGAATTCCTGGTCTAGCATTAGCTAAAAGTGCATCGGCTGCAATTATGTGTCCTTTGTCATCACGGGCACTAAATCCTGGTAAATAATTTTGACAGCTAGAGTTATCTGGATATAACGAACAAAGAGTTTCCAGGTCTACTTTTTGGCTGTGGCTTGCTTTGGGAAATAGATATCCCATTGTTACGGAAGCGATCGCACCACCCACCACATACTTTAAGAAGTCCCGTCGATTTTTCACGCCAGCAACTTGATTGATGGAAGAACGCAAATTTTTATTCATAGCTAGCGCTCCTGGGGGGTATTTATTTTATTTTTATCCTATTCCCCGTATCAGAAAAATCTCTAACAGACAAATTATTGTTAAATATCTTAATTTTGATCTGGCGCTTGCTGTTTAATTTTAAAAACACCATATTGGGGATTAAAAAGAAATGCCAATACAAACAGTCCTGATACTACTAACACAATTGCCGGACCGGAGGGTAAATTATAAAAGTAACTGATATACATGCCAGCAATACTAGAAATGACCCCAATTACTGCTCCAAAAATCATCATTTCATGCAGGCGCTTAACTAATAAGTAGGCAGTGGCTCCTGGTGTAATTAAAAGCGATAGTACCAGAATAACTCCTACGGCTTTCATGCTAGCAACAATTGTTAAGGCAATTAACAGCATCAGTCCAAAGTAGAGTTGATTTACTGGTAAACCTGTTGCTTGAGCGCCCAGAGGGTCAAAGGTATAAAATAACAGTTCTTTATACAACAAAAAAACTACAACTAACACAATGGTGGCAATGATAGCCGTATCCTGCACGTCCTGTAGGGTGACGCCAAGAATGTTGCCAAACAAAAAGTGATTGAGGTCGATTTTATTTTCCTTTTGAATGGCGGTAATAAGGGTAATACCAAGGGCAAAAAATGCCGAAAAAACTATACCCATAGCAGCGTCTTCTTTGATGGGCGATCGCGTTTTAATCAAAGCAATACACATTGTACTGACCACACCTGCAACAAACGCCCCTACGAAAATATTTGCTCCTAAAATAAAAGCGATCGCCAATCCTGGTAAAACTGAATGACTGATAGCATCACCCAGCAAGGCCAAGCGCTGTACCATCAAGTAACTGCCGACAACAGCACACAACAGTCCCACCAAAATAGCAATGACAAGCGCTCGCTGCATAAAGCCGTACTGTAAAGGCTCAATCAATGCTTGCAGCATCTGAAATTTTTACACCGCCTCTTTCCAAAACATGACATTTCCACCGTAGGCGCAAGATAAGTTTTCTTCTGTCAATACTTTTTGTCGAGCTCCTGCAGCAATTAAGTCACGATTTAAGAGAATCAACTCATCAAAATGAGAAATAGATTTACCCAAGTCGTGATTGACAACAAGTACTATTTTTCCACTGGCAGCGAGTTCATTAAAGACTTGAAAAATCACCACCTGGGTTTTTTGATCGATACCTACGAGCGGTTCATCAAAGCAAAAAATTTCCGCCTCCTGTGCTAAGGCGCGCGCTAAAAATACCCGTTGTTGCTGTCCCCCGGAAAGCTGTCCGATCGGACGGTTGCGGTATTCTAACATTTCTACCCGTTGCAGCGCAGCTTCGGCAATTTGGCGGCTAACTGCACTGAAATGACGCAACCATCCTGTTTTTCTTACCCTTCCCATCATGACTGCATCCCACACAGTCGCCGGGTAGGTCCAGTCAATTTGACTGCGCTGCGGTACGTAGGCGACTTTGTCAAGCTGTTGCATCAAAGGTTTTCCTTGATATAACACCGTACCGCTACAGGAAACCAAGCCTAGCATTGCTTTGAGCAGCGTGCTTTTACCAGCGCCATTAGGACCAAAAATTCCGGTTAATTTTCCTGGTTTAATGATGCAGTTAATGTCTCTGAGGGCTTCTAGTGCATGATAGCGCACGCTCAAATGCACGATTTCAATTGTTTTGGTTTCGTCCGTGTTCCTAAAAAAAGGCATTTCAATCTTTTTCTGGAATATGGTTTTTACAAGTGATTGGCTTCAGTTTACTATAAAAATGAAAGAATAATGAAAAAATTCCTCATGCGGAGTAATCATTTTCATAAATGAAACAAATACCACAAGCAAATGCCAGCAGTGCTGGGATGCACAAACGAAGAGTCTTTTTTTTTCTAGCTTGGAACAAGTTATTTGCGGGATTGCTTTTGAGCTTTGCTTTAGTTAGCTGTTCATCTTCAAACTCTTCCAAAACCACCGCAGACCGCAGACCGCAAGTTGTAGCAACCAGTACAATTGTTGCAGATTTGACACAAAAGGTGGGGGGAGAGGAAATTCAGCTAACGGGAATTCTTCCACCGGGAGCGGATCCACATATATACGAACCGACGCCAAAAGATAGTAGAGTTTTAGAACAAGCAGACTTAATTTTATACAACGGCTATAACTTGGAACCCGGACTGATGAGATTGATGAATGCATCAGGTACAAAAGCAAAAAAGGTAGCTGTGGGCGAAGCAGCCAAACCCCTACAATTGGATCGCAGTAAAGGTAAAACAGTTCCAGACCCCCACGTTTGGGGTGATGTCAAAAACGCGATCGCCATGGTCAACGCGATTCAAGATGCTTTAATCGAGTTATCACCCCAAGATAAAGGAGAATTTACCTACAAAGCACAGCAACTGACCGCTGAATTAAAACAGCTCGATAGCTGGGTTGCTCAACAAATTCAAACTATTCCACCTGCTCGACGCAAACTGGTCACAACCCACGATGCATTTCAGTATTACGGACGCGCCTACAAAATTCCGGTTGTAGGTACGTTGATTGGTATTAGTACCGAAGAACAACCAAGCGCCCAAACCGTACAGAGATTAGTAGAGTCAATTAAAAAAATTGGCGTTCCCGTGATTTTTGCAGAAACAACTATTAATCCGGCTTTAATTAAGACAGTAGCTCAAGAAGCAGGCGTCAAATTAGCACCGCGTCAGCTTTATTCCGATTCTCTTGGTGCACCTGGCAGCGAGGCAGATTCCTATATCAAAATGATACAGTCCAATACTCGCACAATTGTTGAAGCTTTGGGAGGAAAATACAAGCCATTTACGGCTAGTAAAGGTCAAAATTAAGTTGAGAGCACAATATAAATATCCTGTCATTGATAACGTCTTGACTGTAAGTAACGAAGTGCCTAAAAATTTGCAAGAAACTCATCTCCATCGCGCCCGTGCTAGTCTCAGACAAGCACTGTCCTGGTATGGTAATCTCCGCAAACCCGGACAAGTGTTATCAAACCCGCAATTAGCAGCTTTAGTCAAACCGGAATTAGAGGTTTTGAATGCTGCTCTTAATAAATTAGACTATAGCTTGATCAAGATTGCCGCCTTTGGTTTGGTTAGTCGCGGTAAATCAGCTGTATTGAATGCTTTACTCGGACAAAAATTGTTGCAAACGGGTCCCTTGCATGGTGTGACTCAGTATCCGCGTTCTGTGAGCTGGAATCCTGGTGGTAAGGTACAAGTGGAGTTAATAGATACACCCGGATTAGATGAAATTGCTGGGGAAGCGCGATCGCAAATGGCCAAAGAAGTAGCGCGTCAAGCAGATTTAATTTTGTTTATCGTCGCTGGCGATATTACCCGCACAGAATATCAAGCTTTGTGTGAATTGCGCCGCAGCCAAAAACCTTTGATTCTTGTGTTTAACAAAATAGATCTGTACCCAGATACAGACCGAGCTGCCATTTATAAAAATTTACAACAATTAGGTGCGGGAAATTTACAAGCAAAACCCCTGCAACCTGATGAAATTGTCATGGTAGCAGCAGAACCTGCACCCGTGGAAGTGCGAGTAGAATGGCCTGATGGAAGCGTCACCTATGAATGGGAAACACCACCTCCACAAATAGATGAACTTAAGCAAGCGATTTTAAAAATTCTTAATCGCGAAGGGCGATCGCTGTTGGCTTTAAACGCACTTGTGCAAGCACAACAAGCTCAAGCGGCGATCGCATCCAAAATTCTAGACGCACGCCAGCATGTTGCGGAAGAACTTATTTGGCAATTTACCAAGTACAAAGCTTTAGCAGTAGGATTAAATCCTATCGCCTTTTTAGATATCTTGGGCGGAACTTTTGCCGATTTGGCATTAATTCGTTCCCTAGCCCGATTGTACGGTCTGCCCATGACTAGTTATCAAGCAGGTAAACTGTTAAAAACAATTTTATTAAGTTGTGGTGGATTGCTGTTAGGAGAATTAGGTAGCAGTTTGATGTTAGGTTTAGGTAAAAGTACGGCTGCTATGGCTGCAGGAGAAAATCCTAGCAATATTGCTGCTTTTACAGGAACAGCGATCGCCCAAGCTAGTATAGCCGGTTATGGAGCCTATAGCGTAGGTAAAGCCGCTCAAGTCTACCTCGAAAGGGGTTGTAGCTGGGGACAATTAGGTGCTAGCACGGTGATTGCAGAAATTCTTGCAGAAGTGGAACCCAACACAATTTTGTACCGCTTGCGACAGGAATTAGCACAACAATTGGGAATAAGAAATGAATAACTTTGTTACCAGCAGAAAGGACGAGTGTAAAAAAAAATACCTTTTTTGACAATTGTTCAAATACTCAGACTTTTATTGATAAAACTCAAACGCTGGTGCTGTTTCAACCACTGTTTACAAACTTCCTCCGCAAGCATTATTTCTTCATTTGTTAAGAACTCATCCAACATTTCTGAGACTAAAATCTCAGCAACTTTCGCCGCTATTTGATTTTCTATACCGTATTTCAATAATTCTGTGTGAAAAAACACCTTTTTCTCTGCAAAAAACATTTTTAAACCAACAACTTCATCTATGCAATTTTGAATATTATCTAGAATTAACGAATTAATTTCTTCTTTCTAGGGTTAGATGTGAATATCTAACTCTAACATAATCGGACAGTTTGGCAAGCTAAAGCTTTATTCACTGAATTTCTGAAAAGGAATTTCTCCTCAGTTAGAGTTATTTATAAAAGCCTATAGCTCAGTTGAGAACAGAATCCACTCAAAACCAAGCCTTGACTAGCTTTAGAACTCGTAGCCAACAATATGCCAAGATACACCCGCTCACACTCACTACAAATCACTCAAATTTAGCACGTTCATGTTATTCGTAAATCAGGCTTCTCCCTCGCTAGTAGTAAGCAATTAATCGCTTTTTGGCTACACCATATCCTTAGAGTTAATAAATACTCTTAAATAACTATTTC
The DNA here is from genome assembly GCA_000332255.1 of cyanobacterium PCC 7702. Taxonomy (GTDB): domain Bacteria; phylum Cyanobacteriota; class Cyanobacteriia; order Cyanobacteriales; family Nostocaceae; genus Chlorogloeopsis. Next base: position 3,951,646 of record KB235926.1, read on the forward strand.
TATAACAGCAAGCTTGGGGAGAGCTTGAAGAAACTATAAATTGCATACTACAAAACATAAAAAATCGTGAAAAGCCTAGACTGCATGGGAACTGCTGTTAGTTTTGGTATAGAGCAAGCAATTACCGAAGCTATTGCTCAAATGCGCGCAACTTGCGAAGAAAAAGGTAATTACAAAGAGCGATTCTATTGTAGCTTGGGAAATCGTTGAAGAACTACAACTCCAGAAATTTCAGCAATTAATGACAACAAAAAGGAAAACCACCATGGAAAGGTACTGTAAAGCTTATCCAGAAGCAGCCGAATGTAGAATTTATGATGTATGATTTTCTCTCAAATTAATAACTGCTGATTTCGCTATTTGCTGAATAATTTCTAAATTGGGAGGTGGTGTTTCACTGTACATACTCAGCCATAAAAGATACTCAATATTTCCAGCTGGACCGGTAATAGGCGAGTAAGTTAAACCTTTGTACTTCCATCCTAATTCCCAAGCAGTTTGGAGAACTTGAAAAATAGCATCTGCACTAGCTTTTAGATCGCGCACAACACCTTTTTTACCTACGCGGTCTTTACCAACTTCAAACTGAGGTTTTACTAATAAAACTACTTCTCGAGGAGGTTGTAGCAGTGACCACAATGCACGTAGGACTTTCGTTAACGAAATAAAGGAGACATCTACCACTCCCAAATCAGCATAAGTTATTTGTTCAGGAGAGACACCATATAGTTGTTCGGGCGTAAGGTATCTTAAATTTGTGCGTTCTCGCAAAATTACTCGCGTGTCGTTACGTAGTTTCCAGTCTAGTTGTCCATAACCAACGTCAACACCATAAACCAGTTTTGCTCCTGCTTGCAAAAGACAATCAGTAAAACCTCCTGTGGAAATACCGCCATCTATACAGATGCGTCCTTCCACGGAAATAGCAAAGGTTTCTATGGCCTTTGCGAGTTTTTCTCCACCTCGAGAAACAAAACGCGACCGCTGTTTAACCTGAATTTGAGCGCAAGTATCAACTTCCGTTCCTGGTTTGTCCACTATCTGCTGGTTTACGGTTACCTCACCCGCCAAAATTAGACGTTGCGCTTGCTGGCGGGAATTACATAACCCCAGATTTAATAATAAAGTATCTAACCGCTGCTTGACCAATTTTGTATTCTTAGTACGAATAATTAAATAAGTCTAAAGTTCTGATTTGCAAGCGATAAATCGCTAACTAGGAATAGGAATTGATAAGTTTTTGGCTGTGAATAGAAAGCGATAAATCGCTAACTACGAACAGAAAGCAAGGAATTTCTGACTGTCAGGTAGCTGTAGGTCTGACATGTTATTTAGCTTTTCTTGTACTTGTTTGAGGCAGTAAATTTTTGGGTTATTTATTTTTTATCTTAGCCTACAAAGAAGTTTAAAAAAAGTAAACGCACCTTGCCAATCAAGCCAAAGTGCGGTTAGTGATTTGTTGGAATAGTAAATAAACTAATCCAACTTTGTATAGGCAACCAGACAAAAAGCTGATTTTACCAGCATTGACATTCTCCTGTAACTTGGAGCCTTCACTAAATATCTTTCTCGCCCAATTCTCTAGTCATATAGTCAAATGGTTCATCTACAAAGCTGGTGTTAGGAATACCAGCTGCTCCTAGTTGCTCCTTGACGATTTCTTTCATAATTTGGATACCGCGCACGGTTGGACCTATGGGAACTCCCAAAGAATTATAGGTTTCCCGCAGACCTTGCAATACTCTTTCATCCAGTACATCCATACTACCGGCGACGATCGCATAGGTAGCATAGCGCAAGTAATAGTCCAAATCACGCAGACAAGCTGCATACCGACGGGTTGTGTAGGCATTTCCGCCGGGACGAATTAGTTCTGGTTGTTCGTCAAATAATTTTGAACCTGTCTGCTTGACAATTGCTGCAGCATTAGCATTGATCGCCTTAGCAGCCTGTACTCGTTGCGTGCCACTTTCAAAATAGGATTTGAGGCTTTCGATGGCGTTGCGGTCAAAATAGCGCCCGGCAACGTCATAATTCTTAATTAAACTTGTGACTGCATCCCGCATTCTTTTTTCTCCCAATCATCCTAAAATTTATGGTTTGATATTTATTTGACTGCTTTTAGCAAATTGCTAACTTTGTGCCAAAAATGTTAAATAAGCCAAGCACAAAACAAACATGTGCGCTACTTAAGGATTCTATGTCAAAGTTGTCCCGATCAGATGAACTATCAAGTTTTGTAGAGTTGACAGCGCAAAGTTAATAAAAGTTGTAAACTGAAAAACCGTATCAAAAGATACAAAATTTCCCTATTTTATCTTCTTAGGATATACCAGGGTGTTTTTTCTTTGCGTTCAGCCGAACAGGGTCAGCGTGCATTAACTAACATTGTGGTTTACTGTACTAAAACGGTAGAGAAGGAGTAGCCATGACAACCCCAGAAGAAGTCCTGAAATTAATTCGGGACAAAAATATTCAGATGATCGATCTGAAGTTCATCGATATGCCAGGAACTTGGCAGCACCTGACGGTGTTCCGCAACCAAATCGATGAAAATAGCTTTATCGACGGTGTACCTTTCGACGGTTCCAGTATTCGGGGTTGGAAAGCGATCAACGAATCAGACATGGCAATGGTACTCGATCCAAACACTGCTTGGATCGATCCTTTCATGCAGGAACCGACTCTCAGCATTATTTGCAGCATTAAAGAACCGCGTACGGGTGAGTGGTACAACCGTTGTCCTCGCGTGATAGCTCAAAAAGCGGTAGACTATCTAGTTTCCACCGGTATTGGCGATACAGCCTTTTTTGGTCCGGAAGCGGAATTTTTCATCTTTGACGATGTTCGCTTTGACCAAAACTCCCACGAAGGCTATTACTACGTAGACTCTATAGAAGGTCGCTGGAATTCTGGTAGAGCAGAAGGTCCTAACTTGGGTTACAAACCGCGCTACAAAGAGGGTTATTTCCCAGTTTCTCCGACTGATACCTTGCAGGACATACGGACAGAGATGCTGTTGACTATGGCACAATGCGGGGTACCGATAGAAAAACACCACCACGAAGTTGCTACCGGTGGACAGTGCGAGTTGGGCTTTCGCTTTGGTAAGTTAGTCGAAGCAGCTGACTGGCTGATGACCTATAAATACGTAATTAAGAACGTAGCCAAGAAATACGGCAAGACAGTCACGTTTATGCCCAAACCAGTCTTCCAAGATAATGGCTCGGGAATGCATACTCACCAGTCTCTTTGGAAAGATGGTCAACCTTTGTTTGCGGGTGATAAATACGCTGGTTTGAGTGAAACAGCACTGTACTACATTGGTGGAATTCTCAAGCATGCACCAGCACTTTTAGCCATCACCAACCCGACCACCAATTCTTACAAACGTCTTGTGCCTGGATACGAAGCACCAGTAAACTTGGCTTATTCCCAAGGTAACCGTTCTGCTTCTATTCGGATTCCTTTATCGGGTACCAATCCGAAAGCCAAGCGCTTAGAATTTCGTTGTCCCGATGCTACATCTAACCCTTACTTGGCATTTTCTGCCATGTTGTGTGCTGGTTTGGATGGTATCAAAAACAAAATCGATCCCGGCGAACCATTAGATAAGAACATTTATGAACTTTCTCCAGAGGAGTTGGCAAAAGTTCCTTCTACTCCTGGTTCTTTGGAGTTAGCACTAGAAGCGCTAGAGAAAGATCATGCTTTCTTAACCGAACCGGGTGTATTCACTGAAGACTTCATTGAAACTTGGATTTCTTACAAGTTAGATAATGAAGTTAATCCTATGCGGTTGCGTCCGCATCCTTACGAATTTGCTCTTTACTACGATTGCTAATTTTGAGAGAGCAAAATACTTGCCCGGAGAAACTGGGAAAATGCTAAGTTAGGATATTTGTTGGTTAATCATTTCCAAACATAAATTCGGCCACCGTTTAGGGTGGCTTTTTCATATGGTTATAAGTGAAGAAATTGCCAAGCGGATTTACAAGTGGCGACTGTTAATTTTTAAGAAATGTTGTTATCAATGGCTGTTTTCTTTGGCTGAGAAGTTTCTGCTCCCATCAATTTGGGAAATAAAAGTCCAGATCGCTTTTTATAGTCATCAAACTCGGGATAGCGAGATAGGGATTTGTCTTTATTAAGCATATTGGGAATAAAAATTATCCCTATAAAAGCTCCCAGGATTAAAAATGGCAGCCAGTGCTGTGTTAACATGGCAAAGGAGGTGTAGATAAATATTTCTCCTAAATAATTGGTGTTGCGACTCCTGGCGAAGAATCCTTCTGCAATCAATCCGGGTCGATACTTGAGGGTATAGTATTTTTGAGCATCGCTAGCAAAGTGTAGAAAAACGCCAAAAATATTCAAACTAATAGCCGCTGCAACTAAAGGTGGTGGTGGTACGCTACCGCTACTAATGAGGATAAAAGGTGCTACCCAGTATAAATTGACTATCAAAAATGCGAAAATGCCCTGTAAAAGGGGAACTTCTTGCTCCCATTTCTTGTCGGGGAAAAGACGATCTTTTAGTAGCCAAATCAAGCCGTAGGTACCGTGAAGTGCTAGATATACCCACGGGCCAAGGCTGAAGTTACGGTATGCGAACATTAGTCCTAGTATAAAGAAGAAAGTTAGCCCTTTACTAAGATTGATAGCGTGTTTAACTTTCATTGCAAACACAGCCCCTCGACTGGTTTTTGGCAATTTGGGTCCCTTACTAAGATTAATAGCGTGTTTAATTTTCATTATCTTTTTGCTGAAAAATGTTTGAGCAGGCGATCGCTCACAGTAATTTTGAGTTTCGCAATTCCGATAAACTTATTTGAATTTTAGTATCAACTAACACATTGCCACAGCCCAAGGATACTCGTTGGCCAGTTACCCAAGCTTGTTGGGGTTGACACTGGTATATTCTGCGAGGTGAATCGTTTAAATAATCTGCTGGAGTTCTATGAACTTTTATTCTTGTTCGATTCATCAGTAGTTGCATTACTTTTTCTGTTTCCTCGGGTTTGACCTCAGATGCTATGCCGTAAAAATACAATCCCTCTGGTGTGCCTTCTGAAACATTCGAAGCAAAGATAGCGATCGCGACTCTGCCATGATTGTTATATATGTTTTGCGAGTGTTTGGATAGGATAGCCGAACTCCAATAGATGTTGCAGTGGCGATCGTAGGCAAAAAATAAAGGTGATACCCAAGGTATCCCGTCAGGAGAACAAGTAGATAAAGTGCAATAAATATTGTCGGCGATGATGCGAGATGCTTTAGCTATAACTTCTGGATTTTTTGCATCAACTGTGTTGACCCATCCGTTTGCAGGATTTGCTGGTTCCATAGTCAAGAAGAATAATTTTTTATTTCCACAAGGGACGCGCAGGCTATGTATGACATTCTTGTATTTTCAAACCCAAATAGAGGTGCTGCGCCTTGACAAGGCGCACAGGAGCAGTATAGCCACCCCGATTTTTTAAGATTCCATAACTTCTTTTGTCTTTTTCCTATCCAACTTCAAAATTAATACTCCCAAGGGCGGCAAACACAAATCCAGTGAATAAGGACGGTTATGCATCGACCAGTTATCGGTCCACTTACCACCTAAATTACCCATATTGCTACCGCCATACTTGCGCGCGTCGCTGTTAAATAATTCTGTGTAAAATCCTGGTTCGGGTACGCCGATACGGTAGTGGGAATGGGGTTGGGGTGTGAAGTTGCACACAACAACAACAAAATTGCTGGGGTCCTTATCTCTTCTGATAAAAGACACTACACTGTGACGGTTGTCGCTGCAGTCGATCCACTCGAAACCTTCACGAGCAAAATCTTGCGTATACAAAGCTGGTTCGCTGCGGTAAAGATGATTTAGTTCTTTGAAAAATTCTTTCAGCTGTTGGTGCGGTTCATATTGTAATAAATGCCACTCTAAATCGCTCCATACGTTCCACTCGCTCCACTGACCGAATTCCATGCTCATAAACATGGTTTTCTTACCTGGGTGAGTGAACATGTAAGTAAACAAACAACGCACGTTGGCAAATTTTTGCCATCTATCCCCTGGCATTTTACCGATAATGCTGCTTTTGCCGTGCACAACTTCATCGTGAGACAACGCCAACATAAAGTTCTCACTGTGGTGGTACCACATGCTAAAAGTAACGTTATTTTGGTGAAACTGGCGAAACCAGGGATCCATGCTGAAATAATCGAGCATGTCGTGCATCCAGCCCATGTTCCACTTGAGGTTAAAGCCCAACCCTCCAGTATAGGTCGGCCAAGAAACCATAGGCCAAGCTGTGGATTCTTCGGCTATGGAAACAATGCCAGGAAAATAGCTAAATATCAGGTGGTTTACCTGACGCAAGAAGTCTGCTGCTTCTAGATTTTCTCGACCGCCGTATTGATTGGGAATCCACTCACCTTCTTTGCGGCAATAATCGAGGTAAAGCATGGAAGCGACTGCATCTACACGAATGCCGTCAATGTGGTATTTGTCAAGCCAGAACAATGCATTGGCAACTAGGAAATTGCGAACTTCGTTGCGGGAGTAGTTGAACACTAAAGTTCCCCATTCTTTATGCTCGCCTTTGCGAGGATCGGCATGTTCGTATAAATGAGTACCGTCGAAAAATGCTAAACCGTGACCGTCTTTGGGAAAGTGACCGGGAACCCAGTCCATGATTACGCCTATCCCATTTTGATGGCATTGGTCAACAAAGTACATGAAATCTTGAGGAGTTCCGTAACGAGAAGTGGGAGCATAGTATCCGGTTACTTGATAGCCCCAAGAACCGTCGAAGGGATGTTCGGCAATAGGCAATAGTTCTATATGGGTATAACCTAAGTCTTTGACGTAGGGAATGAGTTTATCTGCTAATTCCCGATAGGTGAGGAAGCGGACGCCAGGTTTGAGTTCGGAAACGGTGACTATAGGTTCGGTTTCCCCGTTGGGAAGTTTGGGAGGTTCTGCACTGGAAGCGTGCAACCACGAGCCTAAGTGCACTTCGTAGACTGAAATTGGCTGGGTGAGAGGATCGCTATGGCGCCGCGCCTCCATCCACTCTTGGTCGTTCCACTGATAACTATCTAAATCGCTGACAATTGATGCTGTTTTAGGACGGGGTTCCTGTTGGAAACCGTAGGGATCGGATTTTTCGTAAATGTGGCCTTCTATATTTTTGATTTCGTATTTATAACGCTCTCCTATCCCCAGTCCGGGAATAAACAATTCCCAAACTCCTGTGACGCCTTTGCGCATTTGGTGTTTGCGTCCGTCCCAGTGATTGAAATCTCCAATAACCGAGACGTTGCGAGCATTAGGTGCCCAAACAGCAAAATATACACCTTTGACGCCATCGATTTCTGTCAGGTGGGCTCCCAGTTTTTCGTAAATTCGGTGGTGGTTACCTTCAGCAAACAGGTGCAGGTCGAAGTCGGTTAAGCGAGGGGAACGGAAAGCATAGGGATCGTAGATAACTCGCTCGTGTTCTCCTTCTTTAATTTTTAACTGGTAGTTTGCTAGCTGTTTGGTTTCGATGGTGCATTCAAAAAAGTGAGGATGATGCACGCTCTGCATCGGATATTCTTTCCTTTCTTCAGGAAGAATAACCCACGCTGCACTAGCATTGGGTAGGTAGGCCCGCACAGCCCACACATTTTTGCCGTTGTCTTCTATCAGATGCGAACCCAGTACTTCAAAAGGATCGTGATGCTGATTCCAAACGATGCGGTTAACCTGTTCGGGAGCGATCGTGGTCATAGACATGGAGCTACCTACGTTGATTGAATAAAGTGCTTAGTAAATGTGCTTTTTAAAGATATATATATATTCTTTACATTTATTTGCAATTTTTGTCTCGTCATCGTTCCTAGGAAGGAATGGGACAGTGATTGACCTACGGACAATATCCGTGTTTTCTTGCCGTTTTCTGGTGGTTTCTGTCCTACTAAATATCTAAAAAGGGGAAAATCTGAAGCAAAATTTTACGAATGTTCAGCAAAAAAATATTTTCTCGGATTTGGGGAGATAGTTTTGGGGGAGGTGCTTGTTGCAGTTTGTCTTGTAGTTGTGCATATTCTGCAGCGGATAAGGGTTTGCCGTCTACAGGCGATCGCGCTGCTGTGATTATTTCCGTGCGCAAAATTTCTTCTGGAGTATCTTCTGGCGGTGGTAATGCCATTACCTTTGTGCTTTGATGGCCGGTCACCCCTATCCAGATACCGGTAACTACAGCTAAAATTGCCAACCTTACTGCTTTCAGTTTCATTTTTTATTTTTGATCTAAAAGTAGTTTGAATATTTTCACTTTTTAACACTAGCCCTGTTTATACCATTATTGTTGCTGCATGACCAGAACGACCGCTTGACTTGACATAAATAATTTCACATGCATGTTCGCTCCTGGCTGCTTGTGCCGTCTTTAAGCCTAAATGAGCTTGAAATTGGGACCTATGGGCGCAAAAATTTCCTTACTGCCAGTCTGCACTGTCTAAAAGCTTTAATCGTTTATCTGTTGGGTTTTTTAGTTAAAAACCGATGCAGGTTTCCTACATCGGTGAAAATGGGATAGATTTGAAGGTGGCTTTTGTTCATGCCAATGCTGAAGCTTGCGGTTTAGCAAAAATCATTCGTCCGGCAGAAGTTTGCAGCGCACTGGTAACTACTACTCGCACTTCACCACCAATGTAATTGCTGCCTTCCTCGACAACGACCATTGTGCCATCGTCAAGGTAGCCGATTCCCTGACTCGGTTCTTTACCTTCTTTGAGTATCTTCAAATCCAGGTTGTCGCCCGGTAGGTAGGTGGGACGCACGGCATTTACCAAATCGTTGATATTCAAAACAGGAACTTTTTGGACACTGGCAACTTTGGATAAGTTGTAGTCGTTAGTTAACAGGGTGCCGTTGATTTCTTGGGCAAACCGTACTAGTTTGGCGTCTACGGTGGCAACATCCTCGTAATCTACAGAATTAATTGATATTCGCTCTGAATATGCTGTTTTAATGCGGTTGAGGATTTCTAGTCCCCGTCTTCCCCGTATTCGTTTTTGATCTTTGTTAGCATCTGCTACTTGCTGCAATTCTTGCAAGACAAATTGCGGTACGATGATTTGTCCTTCCAAAAAGCCGGTTTCTAGCAGTGTTTCGATGCGTCCGTCAATGATGCAGCTAGTATCTAGCACTTTTGTACTAGCTGGTTTTAGGGTTCCTTCTACTACCATGGTTTCCACGGTATTGGGATTAATTAAACGCAACAATCCACGTCCGTGAGTATCGGCGATGTTCATCCCCGTGTATGCGAGTACAATACTGCCAACCACTGCTACTAATGGCTTTATAAAGCTAAAGTCAGTGGGAATTGGCAGCAAGAATAAAGGTGCTAACATCAAATTAGCCATCAGCAACCCAATTACTAAACCAATGGCACGAGTCAAAATGACTTCAAATGGTAGTTCCCGAACTTGTGCCTCCAGACGACGATATTCTGTTTGGAATCTCAGTCCGATCGCACCACCAAAGATAGCTGCAAAAGCAGCCACCACAAAGCGTAAAGCTTCTAGGTTCGTTACTCCCTCCAAGGCTTTGTTGGGTAGCAAATCAGTGCTGTAGAACCCTATCCCCGCTGCTGCTATAATGAATGACAAAATGATAATTGCATCAAGCATAGTGTTGTTTTTTCCTGCAACTGTGTAAGCAGACAAGGTTAAGTATTTTTTAGATCCTCACTCAAATATATTTCAGAATAATTACTGCCATAACTAAAATTTAACAGCGGTAACATCTTGCCATCATTATAACTAAATAGTCTACTGGTTTATAACTCTCATCTTTTCGTTGGAAAAGGATAAAAATTGTTAATAAACTACTAATCTTCATGTTTTGTAATTATTAAGATAATACTTTAACTGTTATTTAAAATGGGCCAAAGAGATATTGCTTTGGGTATTCCTAGTTCTGCTTACATACACATTCCCTTTTGTAAACGACGATGTTTTTACTGTGATTTTCCTGTATTTGTGATTGGCGATCGCTTGCAGGGTGAAAACTCTGGTACTATCCGCCACTACATAGAAATGTTGTGTCAAGAAATAAGCATTTCTCCTGTTTTTGGTCAACCCCTAGAAACAATTTTTTTTGGCGGTGGTACGCCTTCTCTTCTCTCCCTAGAGCAATTGCAACGAATATTAACGTTACTAACACAAAAGTTTGGCATTTCTCCCCAAGCAGAAATTTCCATGGAAGCAGACCCGGGTACGTTCGATTTAGCCTACATCCAAGGTTTATCAACAGCAGGTGTCAATCGTATTAGTTTAGGGGTACAAGCATTTGATGCAGATTTGCTGCGCTACTGCGGGCGATCGCACAACCTCGACGATATTTTTACAGCTGTAGACTCGATCCACCAAGTTGGAATTCCTGAGTTTAGCATAGATTTAATTTCCGGATTACCGCATCAAACTTTACATCAATGGCAACAATCCCTAGAAAAAGCAATCGCCCTAGGACCAACACACATATCCATATACGACCTGACTGTTGAACCCAAAACTGCCTTTGGTCGTTATTACACACCCGGCAAGGCTCCTTTGCCAACGGAAGAAATGACGGTGGAAATGTATCGTCTGGCACAGCAAATTTTAACAGCTGCAGGATACGAACATTACGAAATTTCTAACTATGCCAAACCAGGACACCAATGCCGGCACAATCGAACTTATTGGGAAAATCGCCCTTATTACGGTTTTGGCATGGGTGCTGCAAGTTTCGTGCAAGGAAAGCGCTTCACTCGTCCGCGCCAAACAAAAGAATATTATCAGTGGGTACAAGACGGATGTGTCATTGATGCTAAAGTCACATCACCAGATGAGATTTTGTTAGAAACGTTAATGCTGGGGTTGCGTTTAGCTGAAGGTGTAAATTTGAGAGATTTAGCTTCACACTTTGGGGAAAACAAGGTAGAGGAAATAAAAAAATGTTGTCAGCCATTTGTAGAAAAAGGCTGGGTAGAAATTAGAGAAGGAAGATTACTTTTGCGCGCTCCCGATGGTTTTTTGTTTTCGAATGTGATTTTAGCAAAATTATTTGCCACCTTGGCATGATAAAAGAAGCACTGCGTTCGATTTGCTTGAGAGCAGTTGGTCCTTTAGAAGTTTCTGGGAAATTTCTTTTGTAGTAACGCTGCTCAATCCACATTCGCATTTCTGCTTAAGTGAACTTATTTTCTGTTTTCCATTGTTGTTGAAGATAGTAGGTAGTAGCGATCGCCATCAGGACATTAACCTAAATACATCCGCAACTACACCACTATCATCAACTAACCTGGTTTTGGCTGGAGAGTCATATACAACTAATAGCGAAGGTACTCCAGATATATCTTGAAATAATGTCATGCCTTCAGCACGATCATCTCGATTTCCATAGGGAATTTCTTGCACTAAAAGTGGAGTATTAAGAACATTTTCTTGTAAGTGAATGCCATTTAACAAGCGGTATAGTTGTACTGGACCATCTAAATCCATTGTTGGTCCTGCTAATATCAAAATATCTTCGCCATCTATACACAAATCTCTAATTCCCAAGCCATTCAAAAATATAAAATGCTTTTTATACTCTCTTCCCTCGGGTGTAATTTTTCGTAACTTTAACAAACCTGCTTGGGAAGATTCCACTTCTATTTCCAACATTAAAGCCCAACCCCGCAGCACAGGACCCCGCAAACCCAAAAAAATACGGTTGTGATATACCGCTATACCTTCTATATCAAAGCCATTTTCTTTACCAGGAATTTCTGCTTTCACAAATAAGCCTAAATGAGGATCGTCTGCTAAAGCTTCTGTAAGCAAGTTTCCCTTTTTAGTTAATTCTAGTTTAGCAGCAGTTAGTTGCACATTTGGCTGATGAGGATGGGGACAGGATTTTTTTAACTCGCCATTGACAACAGGAATACGACCCAAAATATACCGGTTTGGTTCCGATACCACTTTGGTTAGTCTTTGAATGTTTTTGAGATCGGTTTTTTCAGTTTGTGGTTTTTTGCGTTTCCAACTGTGAGAACCGACTATCCAAAGATAGCGATCGCGGTAATCAATACCTTCTATGTCTATTTCTTCTTCCTCTGGTGCGGGTAAGTCAATAAATTCTGCAACGCGAAATCTTTTGTGTTCCGCAAAATGATTGGCCGAAACCCAATCAAGACGCTCTACTGTGGAAGTTTCATCCGTTCCCAACCACAAATGTTTTTCCGGTGTTAACGCTACTGCTGATATATCTTCTCTGTGTTCTTTGAAACCATTAGTAAATGTGAGTAAAACTTGATATAGCAAGCTTTGGTTTTCCATTTTACTTTTGTTCTCCCCAACCGCCTCTTCTGTGTATCATAAAATACTATATTAGCTAATGAGAAAAATTTTTTATTTTTTGAAATTTCAAGGATGATTATGGGAATAATTCGCATTAACTTTTCAAGCTCATAGCAGTCAAAACAATGTGAATTTTCAATCAATGCTATGATGCAGTTATTCTCTTCGCCTGTTAATATTTGTCCAAGGTGTATCAATTGCTATGACATTAGCTAGCAAACTGGATGTGAAAAATAAAGAGAAAAATTTAGGAGACTACGCTTATGCAGCAATTCAAAAACATTTTCAAAAAATTTTGAAATGGGAAACAGAAGTAAAAAAAGACAAAGATCCAGAAGCTCTACATCAAATGCGAGTAGGAATGCGTCGCCTGCGTACTGCTGTCACTCGCTTTCAGCCAGCCGTAAATTTGCCAAAGATAATTAATGATAAGAATATCAGTAAAATTGCACGCCGTCTCGGTAATCTGCGAGATTTGGATGTACTGAAGGAAACTCTCGCAAATCTTGAGCAGCAAATTTTACCAAAAAAAGAACGACAATCTCTACAAGCAGCCTTTAACGCTTTAGAGAAGCAACGCAAAAATGCACTGCTAGAGGTACGAGCAACACTTAAAGACGAACTTTACAAGTCTATCAAACAAAATTTACAAGATTGGCTAGAGCAACCAGATTTCCAACCCCTGGCATCCCTATCAATACAAGAAGTTTTACCAGATCTGCTTCTACCAGAAGTGAGTAGTTTCTTGCTACACCCAGGTTGGTTAGTTGGAATTGAAGTAGAACATGCGGGAATTATTGTCTTACAGGAGTGGGAAGCAGAAAAAATCGAACAGGAATTAGCAGCTGGGAATGCTAGGGTTCTTCATAGTTTGCGCAAACAAGCTAAACGCCTGCGCTACCAAATGGAGCTGTTCAGTCAGCTGTATGGTGAAGGTTACACAACTTATGTCGCAGAAGTAAAAAAAATCCAGGAGATTCTAGGATCCATACAAGATAGCACGGTTTTAAGCGAGTGGCTTGTGGATGTTTTTAAGTGCAAACTTGAGACTGAATTTCCCACCCTGGCTACTTTTTTAGTACAAAATCGCTATCAAATGTGGAAACAGTGGCAACCTTTGCAAAAGCGCTATTTACAAGCTAAAACCAGGAAGGAACTACACCTAGTAGTACTTAACCCTCTGTAAGACTAAATTTCTGAGCGAGCAAGCAAAAAGCGGGTAATTGGAATGCAAATATTCGCCCGTAACTTGGCAAACATCATAGAGCGAGCAAGCAAAAGTCTCTAACCCAAACAAGCAAGTAAGTTTTCTGTGCTCTGCTAGATGTTCTCAAACTCCTGAATTTATTTATGAAGACAAATCCCGAGAGTGCAAACTTTACTAAATCTCCCGCTGTCAAGTCTGGGGAATTTTACTATTGTTGTTGAGGTGCGATCCGATCAGATAATTTAAAATCTGACTTTGCTAATTTTTGGGAAACTAAAAACTGCTTTGTTCCTTCTAAAAGTTCTATTCCTCTGGGAGATAGGGGTTCTTCTGGAAACTGGGTAACAGGAAAAGATTCTTTGACCACATCAAGGGGATATCCTGATGTCTGGGCGAGAAATTTGTAATATTGTTGGGGATTTGCTTTGATATCTTGAACTGCTGCTTTTCTTATCTGATTCCACTTTTGAGGTAAGTTGGGATGTTTCGCTAAAAAAGCTTCTGTAACCACAGTCACGCTTGTACCTGGTAAATCTGGATGTTTAATAGCCACGTCTGCGACAGGAAATCCCTTTGCTTTTAGTAGGGGACCAGTTCCAATTGGTGCTGCGATCGCAGCTACATCACCCCGCTCCAATGCTGCTTGGGCCTCGCTGGGAAGAAGGTGAACTACGGTCACTTTGTCTGCAATCCCAAACTTTTGTAGCAATCCCAGCAAGTAGCGGTGCATGTAAGATCCTTTCGAGGTAGCTACTTTTTGGTTCTGCAGCTTTTCTACCGAAGACGGTCCATTTTTCTTTGCTAATAACCAAGCATTTATTCCCACCTGTTCTTGACTGATTAAACGGGTAGGAGCACCGTTAGCCCTGGCAACCAGTGCAGGTGTATCGCCGAGGATGCCAACATCTACTTTACCCGCTACTATAGCTTCGTTCAAATTAGGACCGTTGGGAAAAGTTAACTTTTGTACTTTTTCGATTCCCAATGGTTTTAATTGTGGCAGAAACTTGTTTTTATACATTGCCCAACCTATAGGTCCGGTGGGAGTTTTAGCATTATTGGTACTGATAAAAGCCAAACGCAAGGTAGAGGAATTGCCTGTGGGATGAGATGCGGTAGATTTTTGCAATCGTGTTTGCAATAGCAAAGTTTGTCTAGAATTGCAACCGGCATTAAACAACAGCAGAGAAAAAATTACTAAAACAGAGATACTGATTTTAGTCCGCTCGTCTTTTGTGCCATTTGTCCTGTGCCTGTTCATTTTCCCCTACTCGATCTTCTTGAGCAATTGGTAAGTTGCATCTTGTTGAGCTTGATTGATTTGTCCGCCACTCCAGCCAATGTTGTGGCGATAACTGCCTAAAAGTCCTGCCTCTATTAAGGACTTTTCGTCTACCGACTCTAAAGGTTCTACTTGGGGTGCAACATACAAAGCATCAGCCGGACAGTACAATTCACACATAAAGCATGTTTGACAGTCGTTTTGTCGGGCGATCGCTGGAGGAGCACCTGGTACTTTGTCGAAAACATTTGTAGGGCAAACACTCACGCAGATATTGCATTTAATACACCGGGAATTGCTGATTAGTTCGATCATCTGCAGTTAAAGTCTGGATGTTAAGGATGAGGAACTGGGAATCCCAAACAGAACCCAATTCCATGAACTTAGGCTGCAACGGGTGATTTGGTCTGTGAAATTGGCGCCGGTTTCACCCACACGCGATCTAAACCGCCACTAATCAGGTAGTGCTGCTGGTTAACGTCCTGTTGTGGATAGTCTAGGTGTCTGTGCATTCCCCGCGTTTCTCTGCGTTCGAGGGCGCTGTTGTACATCCACCGCGCTGTGGCTACCATGGCTGCAGCTTCCCGCGCTCGCAGAATTTTGCTGTCGCTGGCAACAAAACTGGTACGAATTTCTTGCCACAGTCGATCTAATCTGTGTAATGATTCCCTCAATCCCTTTTCCGTACGGAAGTAGTTGCGATCGTAGGGAAAAACTTCCCCTTGAGTGGCTTTGATGATTTCCTCACTGGCAAGTTGGCCCTGACCGCCATCTGAAAATATTGCCTCACCTACAGCCTTTGATTGCCTTTGATGAACTTTGTTACCTAAGCGACGGGCAAATTCGGCAGCAGATTTTCCAGCCCAGTAACCTGAAGACAAAGCCCAAGCCGCATTGTGACTACCCCCACCTGTAAACCCACCGCAAATGAGTTCTCGCGTCGCAGCATCTCCAGCAGCATACAACCCCGGTACGGTTGTAGCACAGGTATAATCGATTATGCGAATGCCACCCGTACCGCGGACGGTCCCTTCTAGGCGGAGGGTGATGGGAAAGCGTTGTGTAAACGGATCGATTCCTGCGCGATCGAATGATAGGAAGAAATTGGGCTGTGCTTTGCGCATGTACAGCTGCATTTCCTCTGTGGCTTTGTCTAAGATGGCGTAAACTGGCTGGGTTAATAAGGTCTTGGCAATTACAGAGCGTCCTTTTTGCGAACCAGCACCTGGTATGGGTGTACCATCTTCGTATGTAAAGGTTGCCCAGTTGTAAAACAGGGTTTTGGTTACGGAAGAAAAAGCAGGTGCGATCGCATAGGCATTGGAAAACTCCATACCCGACATTTGTGCACCTGCTTCAGCTGCCATGAGGTACCCATCTCCGGTTAAAACGTTGCATCCTAGAGCTTTGCTTAAAAAAGCACAGCCTCCAGTGGCAATTACTGTCGAAGTTGCATGCACAATCCATTTTTTACCTGTTTGACGGTTGATTCCCATCGCACCCGCAACCGCACCTTCTGCATCCACTAATAGCTGCAAAGCAGGACTGTGGTCTAAAATTGTTACTCCCGCTCGTCTTATTTGCTTTCGCATCAAGCGCATGTACTCCGGTCCTTGCAGCGATCGCCGGTAGGAGTTTCCTTCCTCATCCGTGGGAAAGGGATAACCCCACTCCGCTAACAAATTCATGTTTGTATAAGTTCGATCCAAAACTCGCTGCATCCAATCCCGGTTTGCTAAAAACCCTCCTAATGCCTCCCGAGATGCCATTGCAGCTTCCCGCGCTTTTGGATCTGGTGGTACGTACCACACACCATTACCAGAGCAAGCAGCACTACCACTCGAACCACAATATCCCTTCTCAACTAAAACCACGCTAGCACCAGCAAACGCCGCGCTCCAAGCTGCCCAACTACCAGCAGGACCACCCCCAACAACCAATACGTCTGCCTGTAAATTTGGCTCAAAATTGACAACAGATGACTTTACCGACCGCAAATCATTATTGCTCATCAAATCCCTCGCTCTTATGTTCTAAATTTGCATACAAACTATCAAGACAGTCGCAATAGATTTTCGGCTACGTCAACCTATATCCAAACCGTCAACAGATTACCATTTTAAAAATTAAATACTGTATATCTATCAAGATACTGTATATTTATATTTGATCGTAAGTTTTGCACAGTTGTTCTAGAAAATCAAGAACAAATTTAATAAAAATTAAAACTTGACTGACAAAGCAGAATTTATGAAAAAGGACTTGCTTTTGTGACACAGTTTATGCGATGATGCAAACTTATCAATCTTAAATACACTAAGTCTATCTGCTTACAGTAATTAAAGGTTAGCAAAGTGCAAATAACCTGTAATTGTTTCTGCTGGATGTCCGAGCAAGCTAGCATTTACTAGGAGATAATAAACGAAAAACCGCCTTGACTGGGCGGTAATAACTCCCGACGAGAGTATGGGATAGTAATGCAAAACTTGAATTGATTTAGGGTGCAGGATTGGGATAACGAGTGTGAACTGCATTCAATTGTGTCAAAATTTCTGGAGTTAGAACGATGTTTACACTGTCTAAATTTTCCCGAAGTTGTTCAAGCTTTGTCGCCCCAATAATGGTACTAGCAACAAACCAACGACTGCGCACAAAAGCCAAAGCCAACTGTGCGGGTTTCAGGTGATGTTGGCGTGCGATTTCCACATAAGCTGCAACAGCTTCATTCACATTTGGCTTGAGATAGCGTTGTCCAAATTTTTCAAACAAAGTGATTCGAGCATTCTTTGGTTTTTGTCCTTGCAGATATTTTCCAGATAAAAACCCAAACCCCAAAGGACTGTAAGCTAGCAAACTAACATTTTCACGATAGCAAGTCTCTGCTAAAGCTGAATCGAACACGCGATTCAACAAGTTGTACGCATTTTGAATGGAAACTATTTTCGGTAATCTTAGCTGTTTGGCAACATGACTAAATTCACAAACTCCCCAAGGAGTTTCATTACTCAAACCTAAATAGCGAATTTTGCCGGCTTGAATTACCTCAGCAAAAGCTTCTAATTGTTCTGAAATAGGAACAGTTTTACGCTCAAAGTCTGGATGATATTCTGTTTGACCAAATAAAGGAACGTAACGATCTGGCCAGTGAATTTGGTACAAGTCTATGTAATCAGTTTGTAATCGCTTCAAACTATCATCCACTGCTTTTTTAATAGTGCGGCGTTCAATGTTTGTAGCACCTTCCCGCAGCCATGAAAAATTCCGACCAGGACCAGCAATTTTAGTAGCAATGATTAATTTATCTCGCTGTTGTTTTTTGAGCCATTCCCCGATAAAAGCTTCAGTTAGCCCTTGAGTTTCTCTGCGGGGCGGTACTGGATACATTTCCGCAGTGTCTATAAAATTGACGCCTTGAGCAATAGCATAATCTAACTGTTTGTGGGCCTCTTCAATAGAATTTTGCTGACCGTAAGTCATGGTTCCCAAACAAATTTCCGAGACTTTTAGGTCACTATTGCCAAGTTGGTTATATTTCATATTTGACAACAATTAACTGTGGTTTGATTTACATAATATGACTAAAAGATATCAAAGATATCAAGAAAATTATCTTTTCAAACTTTTGGAAATTTTATGATGTTTTACTGATTTTATTTCCAGTCATTATTGCTCTATTTTTTTTGAAAATGATAATATTTACAATTATAAAAATAAATTGATTTGCTGTACTTTTGTATTGTGAGTTTTTCGAGAGATCGATAACTTAATTTTTCTAATCTGAATAAAAATTTTTGAAATCTAAAAAATTGAGCCAGAGAGCGTTCAAACTAGTAGCGAAACTTGGTGTTGCCGAATTATCCAGATATTGGGTGCAGTATTACGAAAATTTTGTCACAGACCCAGGAGAGTTTTTATAAATAGAAATGAGCAGAAGAATTTGGAATATATTGTTCACCGGACAAGTTGCGTTGGGGTTAATCTTATCAGCAACGACAAAAATTGTGGCTCAGGAAGTACCTGCAATTTTTAAGGAAAATATTCCTCAAGTAGCACAATCCAAACAACCGGTTGAGGAATCTCCAAGACCCTTAGAAACAACATCTCCAGTTACCTCTGTTTCTCAACTTTCAGATGTACAAGCAACTGATTGGGCTTTCAGCGCACTTCAGTCGCTGGTTGAGCGCTACGGTTGCGTTGTTGGATATTCTAACAGTACTTATCGCGGTAACCGTGCTCTTAGCCGTTATGAATTTGCTGCAGGATTGAATGCTTGTCTAGACCAAATCAATAAATTGATTGCATCATCCACAGCTGATTTAGTTACAAAAGAGGATTTAGCCAGTCTGCAAAAATTGATAGAGGAATTTCGTCCAGAACTGACGCAATTAGGAGGAAGACTGGATAATTTAGAAATCAGAACAGCACAAGTAGAAGCCAAGCAATTTTCAACCACAACAAAACTTGTTGGCGATGCAATCTTCCTGGTAGCTGATACTTTTGGTGACGCAGCGAACAACACTAGCGCTAATGATACATCAGACAACACTACTACCTTTTTTGCTTACCGTGCCAGGCTTGCCTTACAAACCAGCTTCAACGGTAAAGATCAACTCACAACTGGTTTGCAAGCAACCAACATTCCTAACTTGGGAGTATATACAGGAACCCAAATGACTCGTTTTACCTTTGATCGACAGGGTGCTTTCGCCGATAACCAACTGTTCCTCGATCGCTTGTATTACCGTTTTCCATTAGGCGACAAACTTATTGTTTGGGTAGGTCCCAGAGCTCTTCAACCAGCTGTTCACACTCCGACTTTGAATCCTTTGGTTGGTGGAATCAATGGTGCTGTCTCCCGATTTGCTACCTTTAACCCTACTATTTACCGACCAGGTTTTGATGGTGCTGGTGTAGCGTTGGCATATAAGTTTAGCAAGCAATTGCAATTAAACCTGAGTTACATCGGAGATAACTTTCAGACCAATGTACCGGCAATAGGATTTGCCAATGCAAATAACATTATATTTTCTCAATTAACTCTATCCCCTAGCAATCAGTTAGATATTGGCTTGAGCTACGTCCGCAAATACTTTGCTAGTAATACTGGTTTTAACCTGACCGGTGGTACGGGTAGTGCATTTGCAAGAAACCTTTTTCAACAAAATGCTACTACTTCCGATAACTTTGGTCTTCAATTTAACTGGAAAGTTACCAATGGTTTTAATCTGGCTGGTTGGTTTGGTTATACATTCGCCCATCAAGTCCGCGGTGGCAACAGCGATGCGACCATCGTAAATGGCGCACTTACCTTTGCTTTTCCAGATTTATTTAAGGAAGGAAATTTCGGAGGGTTTGTCGTTGGTGTACCGCCCAAAGCCATCAGTAATGACTTTAGACCCACACCTAGTGCAGCTCGTCGGGAAGATAAAGATACCTCTTTACATTTAGAGGCTTTTTATACCTACAGAGTAAATAATAATATCACTATTACTCCGGATTTTTACGTAATTATTAACCCAGAACACAATGATAACAATGCTCCGATTTGGGTAGGTGTTCTCAACACTACCTTTACCTTTTAATTAAATACTCCTGTATATCTATCGATATACTGTATTAAGAGGAGAGGGAGTTGACTTTTATGGTGAAAGTGTTTTTCAGAGGTTTAACTGTCCAGTTGCTCAATCCAAATCAACTATTTTCTGTGTTCCGTGTTTCTAT
Organism: cyanobacterium PCC 7702; assembly: GCA_000332255.1. Taxonomy (GTDB): domain Bacteria; phylum Cyanobacteriota; class Cyanobacteriia; order Cyanobacteriales; family Nostocaceae; genus Chlorogloeopsis. The sequence goes on from KB235926.1 coordinate 3,972,225, forward strand.
AACGAAAGCTTTCTTAGCTGGATTGTGTTTGAGCTTATTTTTTGCTGCTTGTACGGCTAATAATTCTGCTAAAACTAACAACGTTACAGCAGCTGATAATCCTGGTAAGACCAAAACATCAGTAGTAAGATTTGGCTATCAAAAATCAGCCATTCTGCTCAAGAGCAAAGGAGTATTAGAAAAGCGCCTGCAACCAGAAGGAGTATCTGTAGAATGGACGGAATTTCCCGCGGGTCCACAACTTTTAGAAGCAATGAATGTCGGTAGTATCGACTTTGGACATACAGGAGAGTCGCCTCCAATTTTTGCTCAAGCTGCAGGAGCTTCCTTGACATATATTGCGGGAATTGCACCTAGTCCTGCGAGTTCAGCTATTATTGTTCCTCAGACATCTCCAATCAAGTCAGTTACTGACCTCAAAGGTAAAAAAATTGCTTTTCAAAAAGGTTCTAGTGCTCATTACCTGCTAGTACAAATTTTGGAAAAATATGGTTTGAAATACAGTGACATTAAGCCGGCCTTTCTACCACTTGCTGATGCTCGTGCTGCTTTTGTTAAGGGTAGTGTTGATGCTTGGGTTATTTGGGATCCCTTTTATGCTGCAGCTTCAAAAACAATTAATGCTCGCGTATTGATTGACGGTAAGGGAATTACAAAACAGGGAGGATATTATTTAGCAAGTCGCAAGTTTGCGGTCGAAAATCAGCAAACGATTAAAGCGATTTTGGAAGAAATTAAAAAATTAGAAGATTGGTCTAGTAAAAATAGGCAAGCTGTAGCAGAAACTCTGGCTCCTGTGTTGGGAATTGATTTGGAAGCAATGAAAAAAGCTGTTAACAGGAAGCAATTTGGAATTGTGCCAATTAATGCCGAATTAATTGCTGCCCAGCAGGAAGTTGCAGATACTTTTTATCGGTTGAAATTAATACCTAAGCAAATTAATGTTAAAGAAGCAATGCTCACACCAGAAGAATATGCAGCTTTGTCACCATCTTAGCTGTATTTTCTGAGTTAATATAACAAATGTATTATCAGTTACCTATGATTAATCCTGCTGAGTTACTGAGCGATCGCTACGGCTTTAGCATTGGCAATATACATACTTCCTGGAATGAAACTTTAGCAACACTGCTTTCCCATCGTTCCATTCGTGCTTATCTTCCCAAACCTTTGCCAGCAGGTACTTTAGAAAGCCTAATAGCAGCAGCGCAGTCTGCATCTACATCTTCTAATCTTCAGACGTGGAGTGTTGTAGCAATAGAAGACCCAGAACGCAAGGAAAAATTATCACAGCTAGCAGGAAATCAAGCGCACATTCAGCAGTGTCCGTTGTTTCTCGTTTGGTTAGCAGACTTGGCGCGTCTGACCTGTATTGCTGAAAATCTTGGCTCGCCCCATGAAGGTCTAGATTACCTAGAGATGTTTTTAACAGCAGTGATAGATGCTGCAATAGCAGCGCAAAATGCAGTTATTGCTGCTGAATCTGTGGGTTTGGGTACGGTGTATATTGGTGCCATGCGCAATCATCCAGAACGGGTGGCAAAGGTCATTGGTTTACCTCCTTACGTTTTTGCTGTGTTCGGTCTTTGTGTCGGTTATCCCGATCCAGCTGCTCAAGCTGCGATCAAGCCGCGTTTACCTCAAACTGCAGTCTTGCACCGGGAAACGTATCAGCTAGCACAACAAGTAGGCGCGATCGCCTGCTATGACAAAGTTATGAAAGACTTTTACTCCCAACGGCAGATGAACTTTCCAGGCAATTGGTCAGAGCATTCTGTCAAAAGAATAGCTTCTGCTCAATCCTTATCTGGACGTGACAGGTTGCGCGAAGCTTTGAACAACCTTGGTTTGAAACTGCTGTAATCAAACTAACTTCTTTAGTTTATGTCCTTTTCCTCCAAAGTTCTCCTCAACTGAGAATCTGTGGGATCCCTTTTGTTGACTTTTATTAAAATAATGAGATAGGGCTGTTTGGCCTTTCTGGAAAAATAAATTGTTCGAGAAGTGCCACACCCTTATCTCTAAGTTACCAGCGATCGCCGCCAACCTCTCCATTTCACAAAATAAAATTAATGTCAACTCTCTAAAAAAGTATTGATTATAAATTTTGATTGTTGCCCGTAGTTCTTTCTAGAGGAGTATACGGTTATCCACCCTGTTTTTGGACTCAGAATTTGTAATAATTGTTAAGTGATTTTTATAAAAATTAACATAACTAGTGGCAGATTTTGAGGAAAACCCCACCCATGCTCAAGTTCCATGCTTCTCAAAATTTGACAATGACCGTGCTCAACCAAGCAATTTCTATTGAGCACTATCTGCGTCAACCACAACGTTTGGTTCAAGCTGTCACTGCTCGCACCCAACTGGAGCAGCTTGGTCCATCCGAATTTCGCCTCAAGCTTCGTCCTCTGAAGTTTATGACGTTCAGTATTGAACCTATAGTAGATTTACAGGTTGTGGCTGGTGCGGACGGGACGATTTACCTGCGATCGCAAACATGTAAGATTCGTGGAGCTGAGTACCTGCAAAAGTCCTTTATCTTCAATCTTGCAGGCAAGTTATCCCACCAGAACATCGGAGCTGCCACAATGTTAAAAGGAACAGCTGACCTCACAGTGCAACTAGAATTACCACCAGCTTTACAGCTAACACCCAAGCCAATTCTCGAAACTGCAGGAAATGCCCTTCTCAACGGTATTCTTATAACTATGAAAAACCGCCTGGAACGTCAGCTGTTGCAAGATTATCATCTTTGGGTACAGACAACTACAGCAATGGGCGCAGAAGCTTCTAACGTTGTACCAATGGGAAGTCCAGTTAGTTAAATCTTGTGGAACAATTATCACAGCAGTTAAGTTGCATCTTAGCTTTCACGCCAGGGGTGCTCTAAACAGAGGGTGTCCGACTCAGCACATCGCCAATTTTGTCAACAATTTCGAAAATTTAATATTCCTCAGAAACAAAAAGATCTTCACCTGGAGTAACAATCATAACAACTTCCGGATGAAAACTAGAAGGGACAAGATCAAGCTCCAGGACAACTAATGTGATTTCGAGCACAGCGGGAGCAATCTTTAAATCAGGTATCTACTACGCCCGTCTTTTGGCAGAAATTTCTCCACGCCTCAAAACAGGAGATTTAATAAAGTTTGCACTCTCGGAATTTGTCTCCATAAATAAATTCAAGGGCTTGAGACCATGGCATTAAAAATTACACTCTTCCCTTCTGTCCCCTGCCTTGTGCCTTTCTTCTGGTAAAGATTCTAACTGTGTAATGCTAAGAAATTTAACCTCCTTGCCTTTTTAGGAAAACTATGCAAAACTATTATCAATATAAAATACTATAAATCTACCGATTTACTGTATTTAAGCTAGCCTTAAAATAAAACGAAGGCTAAGGAGTCCGTTATTTGGAAAATTTCAAGTCAGGGTAATTTGAAGTGAAACGTTGTTAGAGTTAGATACTCTTAAAGGTTTGAAGTATGCAAGAAAGATTGCAAAGGAAGTTATCTGGACGCGTCTAGGTGTAATTAACGATAGAAGGTAGGAAATTTCTTCACCACTTCATAAGACATTCAACCGGTCAAACTGAAGCAGAGTTAATACCAAAATTGCCACTAGAGTTCAGCATTTTTAGTTTGATTGCAGTCGTGTCTCGATGCAGGCAAGGTCTAAAGATTGGAGGATAATTTGGCATGGGATCTCAAGTGCGGGGAATGCATTTAAAACTCGAAGGACTAAGAAAATCCTTCGGGACAAAAACAGTTTTGCAGGGCATAGATTTAGAGGTATTACCAGGAGAATTTGTAGCGATCGTCGGTCGTAGTGGATGTGGAAAGAGTACTATGCTACGCCTGATTGCTGGATTAGATACTCCTAATGGAGGAGCTGTCTTTTTGAATGGCAAACAATCCCATGGAATCGATCCAGCAGTAAGGATGATGTTTCAAGATGCACGCCTGTTACCTTGGCAACCAGTACTGGCAAATGTGGAATTAGGATTATTGGGTTCTACATCCAAAGTACATGTAAGGCAAAATGCTTTACAAGTTCTGCGTGCTGTGGGTTTAGAAGATCGCGCTCATGAATGGCCTGCAGTCCTTTCTGGTGGACAACGCCAGCGGGTAGCTTTAGCCAGAGCATTGGCTAGTAAACCTCTATTGTTGCTTTTGGATGAGCCATTGGGCGCTTTAGATGCATTAACACGCATTGAAATGCAGCAATTGCTAGAAGATTTATGGCAGCAACAGGGGTTTACTGCATTGCTAATTACCCATGATGTGGAAGAAGCAGTAGTTCTTGCAGACCGAGTAGTTTTAATTGAAAAAGGTCTAATTGGCATGGATGTAAAGATTTCTCTACCCCGTCCCAGACAAAGGGGAGATGCGGAATTTGCACAAACAGTAGAAAAGATTTTACAGCGTGTCATGGGCAAACCAGAAAGGAACGAATACGAGCATAATCTGGAAAATGCTTTGTCGTTAACTTCGGTGCAGGGATGATACATGTAGCGAAAGCTACTTGCAATTCACGAGCAAAAAGAAAATAGAGCTATGGTGCAATACTTAGTCAAAGAAGAATTGAAAGATTGGATAGGAATCGCTTCTTCTATATCTGCTCAACTAAGCACTAATGCTGTAGAACGGGATACACAAGCAGGACTACCAGAGCAAGAAATTAAACTGTTGCGCGAAAACGGTCTTCTACCTTTGGTAGTTCCCACAGAATATGGTGGTGTAGGAGCTACCTGGATAGAAGCATTAAAAATTGTCCAATTACTTTCCCAAGCTGATGGCTCTATTGGCCAGTTGTATGGCAATCATCTTAACTTAACAACTTTGGCTCACGTAAGCGGAACTCCTGAGCAAAAACAGAGATACTACCAGGAAACAGCTGCCAACAATCTATTTTGGGCCAATGCCATCAATACGCGGGATACCAGACTGAAAATCGTTCCAGATGGCGAACACTTTCGCGTCCACGGTACCAAGAGTTTCGGTACGGGTATAGCGATCGCCGATATGCGGGTATTCTCTGCTATCCAAGACGGCGTCGAAACTCCTTTATTTTTCATTATCCCCAAAGACAGAAACGGCGTAGTTTCTCAGCAAGATTGGGATAATTTCGGCCAGCGACGCACCGATAGCAACACCTTCTCCTTCCATGATGTCTTGGTAAAAAAAGATGAAGTTCTGGGATATCCCCATCCTCCTGAACATGCTTTTTCGACATTTTTGGGAATCATCGCTCAGTTAACCAAAACCTACGTCTACCTGGGAATTGCTCAAGGAGCATTATTAGCAGCAAAACAGTATACTCTTACCCAAACTAGACCCTGGATTACATCTGGGGTAGAACGCGCCGCCGCCGATCCCTACATTCTCCATCACTATGGAGAACTGTGGACACAACTGCAAGCAGCTATTGCTTTGAGCGATCGCGTTGCAGTGGAAGTCCAACAAGCATGGAATAAAGATATCAACTTAACTTCCCAGGAACGGGGAGAAGTCGCGATTTCAGTATTTGCAGCTAAAGCCTTTGCAAGCAAAGTCGGTATAGACATTACCAACCGCATCTTTGAAGTCATGGGAACTCGTTCTACAGCTACTAAGTATGGCTTTGACCGTTACTGGCGCGATCTCCGCACCTTTACACTGCACGATCCCTTAGATTACAAGTTGCGCGATATAGGTAATTGGGTACTTAACCAAGAGTTACCACTTGTGACCCAATACTCTTAAACCACAACAACTGTTGCCGCAGTAATCTCCTCATCCTTGTCAGGTGGGCTAAAACTCCCGCCTTATTTCCTTACACTCGATTCCGCCAAAAACTTCCACATTGGACTTGATTCCGGTCCCGACTACTCTATTTCTCATCTCTACGAGAAGCCGCGCGACGCGACGCGAGCCCTCGCCGCGTCTACGCTACAGCAGCCACAAGTCTAGTCCAGTTCTCAAGGTGCTTATCTGCTCAATTCGCATTATTCGCTACTTGGCCTTATGCAAAATTTGCAAACAAAATCTCCATTCCGGCAACATCGCCGCATTACTCGCCGTTACATTTTTTTTGCTCTCGGTTATACTCTTGTACTATCTACTATCTTGTTCGGTTGCCACAAACTAGAAAATAAAACTCAGTCGCAAGTTCTTTCATCAAATAGCAAAAATAAAGTAGTACGTATAGTCCGTTCTAAACAACTCACCGCCTTAGCAGTACTGGAAAAGCAAGGCAATTTGCAAAAAAGATTGCAATCTCTCGGATATAAACTAGAGTGGCCAGAATTTGCTGCTGGACCGCAACAATTAGAAGCCCTGAATGCAGGTAATCTTGATATTGCATCCACCGCAGAGTCCCCCCCTATCTTTGCACAAGCAGCAGGAACTCCTTTGGTTTATTTGTCTGCTAATTCTCCCGATCCCAAAGCAGTTTCGCTTTTAGTTCCTCTCAACTTGCCAATTAAAAGCGTCCGCGACCTGAAAGGGAAAAAAGTAGCTTTTCAAAAAGCATCCATCGGTCATTATCTTTTAGTCAAAGCTTTAGAAAAAGAAGGACTGAAATTAACTGATGTCAAATCAGTTTACCTTCCACCCCCAGATGCAAATGTAGCTTTTAGTCAAGGAAAAGTAGATGCTTGGTTTATTTGGGAACCGTTTGTGACCAGAAACGTGCAAAAGAAAATTGGCCGGGTTTTGATAGATGGTAGTAATTTACGAGATAGCAATAACTTTTACTCCACCTCGCGCCAATTTTATCAAGAAAATAAAGAGGTAATTAAAGTATTCCTAGAGGAACTGCAAAAAGCACAAATTTGGTCTAAAAATCACCCGAAGGAAATGGCACAATTACTTGCTCCAGTAACTCAATTGGATGTACCAACTCTGGAAAAAATGCACAGAAAGTATCAATTTGAATTAGTACCAATCACTGAAAAAATTATTAAAAAACAACAAGAAGTAGCAGATAAATGGTACAGCTTGGGGCTGATACCCAAAAGGGTCAATGTGCGAGATGGTTTTTTGACCCCCGAACAATATGCGGAAATTACTCCTAAAGACATATTAGCTAAAAATAATTAGAAAGTAAATAGGAGTAGCAATAATAGAAATAGAATAACTAATTTTTGTTTGATGTAATTACTATATTTTCCATATTTAAAAATCAAAATTTTACATTTGAATGACTAGTCTTATTCGAGGAAAAAATTGAACATTAAAAACACTTCTTATATAGACTATGATTTATTAATTCGGAAGTTATTGAGAATCAAAAATGCATAGCTAATTTATTTTTTTAAACCAGTTATTCCTAACAATATAGATATTAAGGAAGCTATGCTGACACTAGAAATCCTGAGTAATAAATAGCATACAGAGTTTGGAATATTATCCGTATTTACAGCTTCAGGACAGGAGTTCACGCATGAAAAATTTTTCTTCTCTTTCTGGCTATTTTCCGCACATAAAAAAGACCAAAAAACAAAAGTTACTACTTAAAATTCTCAAAAATCGCCATGTGCAATCTCTGATTCCCTGGGCTGTACCCATATCACTCATCATTGTGTGGCAAATATTATCTAATATAGGCTTGATTCCCAGCAGAATATTACCCGCACCGTTAGCTGTAGTTGGTGCTGCAATTCAATTAGCTAAAACAGGAGAATTATTTCGCAATATTGGTGTTAGTGCAACTCGTGCTGTTTCTGGTTTTTTAATTGGTGGAGGTATCGGGTTTGCTTTGGGATTGCTAAATGGAATTTCTCCTGTTGCTGAAAAATTGTTAGATACTTCTTTACAAATGCTCCGCAACATTCCCAATTTAGCTTTAATTCCTTTGGTAATTTTATGGTTTGGTATTGGGGATGAAGCTAGATTATTTCTTGTTTCTTTAGGTGTTATGTTTCCCATCTATTTAAATACTTTTCATGGAATTCGTAGTGTCGATCCGGGATTAATTGAAATGGGGAAGATTTATGGGTTAAATCCCTTGGGCTTATTTTGGCGAATTATTTTACCCGGGGCGATGTCTTCCATCTTGGTGGGTGTTCGTTATTCTTTAGGTATTATGTGGTTGACTTTGATTGTCGCAGAAACTATAGCTGCTGATTCTGGTATTGGCTATATGGCTATGAATGCCAGAGAATTCATGCAAACTGATGTCGTAGTTTTAAGTATTTTACTATACGCTTTGTTTGGAAAATTAGCGGATGTTATTGCCAGAGCACTCGAGAATTATTGGTTGCAGTGGAATCCCAACTACCTTAAGAACTAGACAAGAAGAAAAATTTAAAGTACTTTAAATCTATCGTGTTATTGTATTTATTTTTCTAGCTTCTCTACGAGAAGCCACGCGAGCGCGTGTTTACACAGGAGCAATAAAAAGTGGCATTATTAATTTCCCGTGTTCGAAAAGAAAATCGCAACCAAAGGTGGAAGCCAACTTTAGTATGGCGTGTCAAAGCCTATACAACAGTATTTGGGATTATGGTTTTGACATTTACTAGTTTGGGCTTTTTATACATTTATGAGTTGGGGAGTGAGTTGCTAGCAGCAATCAAAAAGGGTAGGGCGGAAAATCAAGAATGGGAGAGTTTACAAAGCAAGTGACGGAATTGCAAAAACTGGGGATTGTTTTTCATGCGATCGCACTCGCCAGGTACTGAAAATAGAGACAGAATTTATCTAGTCTGTGTACACAGTTATGCAAGCAGCGTCAGGTTTATTTTGCAGATATGGCTGTATCAAATTTTTTTGCTAAAACACTCCAGTTTCGCTTCTAGTAGCATTAAATTTGCTAGATAGCTACTGGAGTGGTTGATTGTGCTGCTACTGATTGTATTGTTAGCTGGTGCAAGAAGTACTTGAAGTTTGGTTTTGCTTGTAGCGAGCACGCTTTGTTGGGATTACTGTAGTTTCTACAGCTTGCTTATATGCGTTGTGCACCTGGTTGATTATTTGAGACTACAAAAGAAGCTAGGGTGCTGATAGAAGCATTTTGTTCGGTAATGCTTGACACTACCCGGTAGTCACTTTGCCAGTAATGACGGTTGAGGTAGCAACGGACGTAACCTCGGAAAGCACCGTCAAAAAACCTGGTATGGGGATTACCGCTCAAAGCAGCTTGTACTGGAGCGATAAACTCGGTGGGAAAGTTCGAAGAAATTGAAGTTCCGACGAACTCAGTACCCACGGTAGCTGAGGATGGATTAGTAAAGTCAACTTTGAGATCGTGTACCCAACTAGAGTGGATATCTCCACTAATGACAATTGGGTTTGAGGGTCGGCGCTGTTCTAAAAAATTAAGGAGCCTTTGGCGCGCGGCGATATAACCGTCCCACTGGTCCATGTTGAATAATTCTGTTTCTGGACGGGAATCGAAGTCGAATTCAGCTAACATGGTTTGCTGAGCGATCGCATTCCAGATTGCTGGCGATTTGTCTAATCCTCTCAGCAGCCATTGCTCCTGCTGCGTACCTGTCATAGTAGCATTGGTATCAAAGACTTGAGGACAGCGGGGCTTGAGTCCGTCACCGCAGGGTTGGTCGGTACGGTACTGGCGGGTATCTAATACGTGAAATTGTGCTAAGTCGCCAAAACTAAACCGTCGATACAACTGCAAATAGGGACCTTTGGGCAGCGAAGACGGACGCAGTGGCATGTGCTCGTAGTAAGCTTGATATGCATTGGCTCTTCGTACTGCAAACGCGGTCTGGCTTTGGTTTTCTTCAGGTATGAAGCCAGCATAGTTATTCTCAACTTCATGATCGTCCCAAGTGACAATCCAGGGAAAAGCAGCATGAGCAGCTTGTAAATGGGGATCGCTCTTGTACAGAGCATGACGGTTGCGATAGTCAGTAAGGGAGACTGTTTCAGGACTGTTATGCTGGCGTGGTCCACCCGGCAATGGACCGTATTCGTAAATATAGTCGCCCAGGTGAACGACAAAATCTAAATCCTCTTGTGCTAGATGTTGGTATGCTGTATAGTAACCGTTTTGCCAATCTTGACAGGAGACAAAGGCAAAGTTCAGTTTGGGAATAGGGGCAAAGAATGCTGCTGCTGTGCGGGTTCTGCCAATGGGACTGAGTTCGTTGCCTGCTTGGAATTGATACCAATACCACTGTCCGGGTTTGAGCCCGCGTACTTCCACGTGTACCGAGTGTGCTAACTCTGGAGTCGCTATTGCTTTTCCGCGCTGGACAATCTTTTTCATTTTTTCGTCTAGGGCAACCTGCCACCGTACCATAACGTTTTCTGGTGGCATTCCCCCTCCATGCAGGGGATCGGGAGCTAGACGCGTCCACAAGACAACGCTGTCCGGTAATGGCTCGCCAGAGGCTACTCCGAGACTGAATGGATAAGCAGAAAACCTGGGTTTTGCCATCACAGGGCGCAATCGACTAACTAGTGTTAAACCTGTTAGCAATCCCGCGCCTATTAAAAAACTCCGCCGCCGACATCGAGTTTTGAGTAAGCGATCGCTTTGTATAAGCTCCATTGTTGTAATTTTGTCTCTAAGGGTCGCTGCAATAGGCAATACGAAGCTATCAAGCCAAACCCAAGTAGAAATTAAGAACACGTTAAAGTTAACTGCTCGACAGCTTAAGCAAACTACCAAGCAATTAACTACTGTTAGGGTGCAAGCAAAATTGAGGTACTCGTGCAGGCGGCAGTGTCTTAGTTTTTAGTCTTGCATTCTTAAGCGATAACTAATGGTGGGGTGTAGGCAGAAGAATCTCCCTTGATAGCTTGGCTGCGTTGACCATCAATGCTGATGGGAACCTCACCAGCAATTGTCACTCGTTGCACGCGGCGGGGCTGGTCGCCATAATCAGCGATCGCGTAATGTTGAGTAGCACGGTTATCCCAGAATGCAACATCCCCAACTTGCCAACGCCAGCGAACCGTGTTCTCAGGACGTGTTATGTATGACTGTAACAATCGAAGAATATCGGTTGATTCTGTTGTTGATAAACCGCGAAACTGGCGAACAAACCCACCAAGAAGCAAACTGCGCTCTCCAGATTCAGGATGAACGCGCACAACTGGATGTAAGGTCTCGTATACAGTTGAAGTGAAAACATCTCGGTATGCTTTGACTTCTTCAGGAAGATCGATAGGTGTGACGTAGTCAAAAGCATTGCTGTGCACTGCCCAAAGTTGGTCTGCAAGATTGCGCAAATGAGTTGGTAAATCTTGGTATGCAGTAACTGTGTTTGCCCAAATGGTGTCGCCTCCTTCTCGAGGGATAACAAGCGCCCGTAATATAGAACCAAGGGGAGGACGATCTACAAAGGTGACATCGGTATGCCAAGTATTGGCGCGATTGACAGTTCGACCATAATCCAGATCAAGAACCTGCGGGTGATCTGGTAACGACGGTACCGTTGGATGAGCTGTCGTAACTTCGCCAAACTGTCGAGCAAAGGCAACCTGTCCCTTAGCGTCTAGCTGCTGGCGACGGAAGAAAATTACCTTGTATTGAATCAGCGCTTTGCGAAGTGAGGCAATAACTTCATTGCCAAGCTCAGCACTCAGATCGATACCTACAATTTCAGCTCCTATACGTCCTGCAATTGGTTGAACGTCAAAGTATTTAAAACTCATATGTTTGTATCTCCCCAGAGCTTTTACTAGTTCTTTCCGCAAGCCTTTGAGTAGCAAGCACTTGTCAAGTGTTTCTTTACAGTCTGTTGCTATTCCGTGTCAGAGTGAAAATTTCTAAACTTTATCTCTGCCACAATTTGCCACTGCCAAAAATACTGTAAGTCTATCAATAAACCGTATTTTTTAATGTAAGTAGGTTACCATATAAATTCTTTAGAAATCAAGCACTTAGTTTGTAGTAAGCACTTCGGTGCTGGTTGGTATCAGTGGTTGCACGCTTGTAGTAAGGACAAAGTGTGCTTTTTAGAAGACGAATTTACAAGTACTAAAGTACTTACTACTAACCTATTGCTGGTTGATACTAATCGCTTAAGTGGTGGTTACGAGTCCGTTATTGAGTTTGGCAGTCACAGTTGCAAGCTTGCTACCTAGTTCCAGGATAGCTTCCTGTTGTGCTCGCTCGCGTAAATTGCCATTTTCATCAAAAGCCTGGGATGCATTGCTAATAGCTTTTTGGTCTGGTAAGACTAAAACCCCGATATTGCCGAGAATAGAGCGGACATGAATCAATCCTCGCAAACCGCCCAATGCTCCAGGAGAAGCACTCATCAAAACTGCTACTTTCTGTTTGAAACATGCTAAAGGAGGTTCATCTGGTTCGGGACGGGAGGCCCAATCAATAGCATTCTTCAGCAGTGGAGTAATGGAACTGTTGTATTCTGGACAGGCAATTAGAAATCCTTGATGTCCTTTCATTAATGCCTTAAGTTTGCGAGCATTTTCTGGAAGACCTTCAGCTGCTTCCAAATCCTGGTCGTATAGGGGAAGGGGAAGGTCGCGAAAATCTAAATAGGTAACTTCTGCACCAGCTGCTTTGGCTCCTTGGGCGGCAATTTTCACCAATTTTTTGTTAAAAGAGTCTTTTCGAGCACTCCCAGCAAAGGCGAGGATTTTAGTAGCGATCGCAAGTTTCTCTGTTTCAGGGCTCATACATTCCCAACCACTAAGATAGCGCAAAAAAGTTATTGATCGAGAGTCTTAGTCTCGCACCTAACTAGGTGCTAATCACTTCATTTATATTAATTGAAATCATTATTTCTATCAGAAAGCGAATTAGTAATGTGAATCAATCCTGTAAGGTTTGTAATTTGCTTGAGCTTGTCAGGATTTCCGATTGTGTGGATGCATCGAATGCAGCTATCCCCAATATCTGAGGTTACGTCCATAAAAATCACCTTCTCTACGAGAGTTGAATAACAATTCACGTGTCAAACAGACTTACCAATTAATGTATTATTTTTTTTATTATTTACAGTATTTTCAACTAGCCATTCTAAAGGGCGAGGCTGGAAGCCCAATTCACGTTTGGCTTTTGCATTTGAGACACCTCGTAACTGAGTGCCGTAAAAGACAAATTTTGCACCACCTGCCTTCAAAGCCTGTTCCACTGAGACGTGGATAGGCGGTGGAGCGTTGAGCCAGCGAGCATAAGCTGGAAGCCACACACTCATCTGCAAAGGTTGCTCGTCGGCGATGATGTAAACGCCAGGATTACCCTGCTCGACTGCTTTAGCTGTGGCGATCGCTGCATCTTCAACATGAATCCGCGACCAGACGCCTTTTCCATTTGCAACGATAGGAAACTGTTGCTGACGAACTTGTTTGGCAATATCTCCATCGGGAGCGTACCAAGTACCGGGTCCGTAGAAGAAGCCGTAACGCAGAACAATTCCTTCTAAATTCGGTACTGCAAGTAAGCGACGTTCAATTAAGGCGATAGTGCGGATACCGTCTGCGATCGCAGTTGGTGCATCAAGGGCCAAGCTTGTTTCCTCATCTATCTGCCAATCCTGGACTGGGATCTGCCCAAAATGCAATTGACTGGAAAATGTATCGCCGCACGCCAGCTGCTTGCGCTGCTGCCAGTACATTTCCCCCTCCTTCTCGACGCAGGCGATTGTTTGCTTGTGCTGCTGCTCGCATTGACTCTTGAGTGTAGGTTTTAGGCAGACAAGTGAGTTGTTCTATCGCTACTTTTGGCTGAATGCGGTGAATGGCATTGTTAATAGCGCCAGTTCAAACACGTTAGCAACAACGACTTCTACACCCTGTGCAGCCAAGGTCTGGGCTTTTTCTGGAGAACGGGTCAAGACCACCACATCGTATCCTTTCTTAAGTAATTGCTCAACTAAAGGACGACCGATCGCTCCGGTTGCACCTGCTACAAAAATTTTCATATCCAAATACCTGGAAATATCAAGTATTCATAGCTAAGACGAAGGGACATTGTTGTTTGTGACAGTTATGGATGGAAAAGTGGTGGGTATTTCCACTAAGACAGAGGCTATAAGGGCGCTTAAGCCTGCTAGATGGCAGAAAAATCTTGCCAGGTGCGAATATTCCCACTGGTTGCGTAACTGTTGCCAATTTGTCGGTATTGATGTGGGTGTGGCTTTGCGAAAGATAATATTTGCTGGTTCGGTAAAGGCGAAGAAAATGACTGGAAACGCCAGCAACATAAATCCCACAGCTAAAAGCGTCAGTGGCAATGCTTTTTGATGTTTGCGCACTAAAATTGCCAGGGCGATCGCTGCAAGCGGTGCAAGCACTTCAATGAATGCACCAATGTTTGGCGGTCCAAAAGCTACATACAAACTGTTTTGCAGCATAACGTCAAGCCAACCAGGATACTGCATTTTCGCCGGGAGTTCGAGGGCGTGACAAAACGCCATTCCTGTCACTAGAGCCGACAAAACGATGGTTAGCAAGCGCCAAATTCTTAAAAACATGATTGAGTTTCCTCCCATGATTTTTTGGCTAAAACACAGAATCCTTGTTGTGTCTCGACGAAAGTTATCTCTGTAAATCCAGCTAGCTCCAGCGTTTCCAGCAATCCAACTTTTGATTGTCTAGACTGGGGGGTAAATCCAAGCGCAATCTTGCCACCCGCCTTGAGCACCCGACGTATTTCTTGCAGTCCAGCCATAACATCAAACCAAACTTGCATCGAGTTGATTGTTAATGCTTTATCAAAAGTGCGATCGCTAAAAGGTAGTTGTTCGACCGACCCATGTTGAAGTTGAACCAAACCTGCTTTGATTGCTTTTGCATTTCTCGATGTAGCTTGTGCAACCATTTCCTTAGAAACATCTATTCCCGCTATCAAACCTCTTGACGCCGCACCTGCTAACATTTGAATTCCCACTCCAGGGCCAAATCCAACTTCTAGCACCTTGTCTTGTGGTTGAACGTCTAGTAAATGAATTACCCGCTGAGTAAAATCGTGTTTGGTGTGAGCTAAAATTATGCCACCCAATCGACCCAGTACTCCCTTAGGGCGTCCAAACATCCGCATGAGCAGGCTATCCGCAATTCCCAAATACAACTTTTGCATGGCTTGGGGGGAAAATCAGTCATACTCTCATAATGACAACTAATTGTCATTTTGACTATTAATTGTTATTTATGGAAATATTTATGGAAAATCAACTTTTGTAAATGCTACAGGCAATGACAAAGCAAGCAATTAAAAGAAGCGAAGCAAAAGCTGCAATGGAAGAATTAGTCATCGAAATTGTGACAACATTTTTTCTCCTACGGGCTGAAGGAATGCGAATTGGGGTAGTTTCGCCCTCGGGAGAAGGTTACTGGAGTATGTTGCGGATTTTGAAGATGAATGGTCCGCAAACGGTACCGCAGATTGCACGGTATCGTTATGTACCTCGTCAGAGTATTCAGAAACTAGCCAATCAAATGCTCCAAGATGGAGTGATTGAGTTAATCAACAATCCTGCTCACAAGCGCTCGAAACTGTTGCGTCTGACTCCCAAAGGAGAAGCTGTTTTCCAAAAATTGAGCGATCGCTTTTCCTGGCTGTGCGAAACTCTAGCAAAACGGCAAGATGCAGTTCAGTTGCAAAATGCAGTGGTTGTCGTGAAACACCTGCGCGAGCAACTCAAACAGATGCTAGAGCAAGAGAATCAAATACATAGTAGTCAAAATGACTATAAATGTTCGTAGTTTCTAGCAAGTACTTAAGTACTGACTAGAAACTATGTGTTTAAAGTATTAGTTGCTTTTACAATTAAATTAAGTTAACTCTGGTTAACATGCTTAGTATTAATTTTGGGTTGAGTATTAACCAGAATGGGAATTTTAATTGCTGAGCCTAGAACCTATATATTTTGTTATGTAGTCTGTTTGCTAAATTCTTGGTTAGATACCTGTTTGGGTTGACTGTAATTTTCTATAATTTGCTCGACGACATTTCTGTAGACTTGTGCAAATTTCTCTCTTGTATGGTTGGCTCTTGCATATTCCCATACTTTGTAAGACATAGTTTTCAGTTGTGGAGCAGGTAGATTGGAAATTCTTCTTACTGTTGCTTTGATTTCTTCAATCGAGCAAATTTTTAGAATCACTCCGAAGTCATGAACATCTACACCTGTTTCGTAGCTGATGATGGGAATTAATCCACTATGCAAGCAAGTTATCACTGCGCCTGATTGTCCTTCGCAACCAGAAGGATAAACAAGACCCAAGCATTTTTTTGTTAATTCTAAAAAATCAGGACTGGTAACATCAATCCACCCATATGTATGAATGTTAGGTGTTTCATAAAGTTCTTTATAAAAAGCTTGTTCAAATGCTTTATCATCCTGAATTGGTCCACAAACAGTAAGGTGAAAATCTGACATCTCAGCAAAAGCGTCTAAAACTAAGTCTAATCCTTTGAGAACTAGCGCGCCGCTTCCTAACCACAAGAAATGCTTCCTTACAACCTCAAAATCTTTATCCTCTGACCAAGGATAAACAGCTGGTGCAGAAATGGGAATGCGATACATTGGTTTGTTAGCATATTTATATGTGCTTTCGGTGAAATCATTTCCCAAAACAGTAGCGCAATCTGCGTATTCAATTCCCAAGTTGGGAACCTCATAACGTTGTGGACGAAGAGTTATACCTTTGCGTTGCTGTAACTGTAGAAGTCTGGTACATTCAGCGGCATTTCGAAATATCATATTCGCAATATCAGCGTGAAAAATTTTCACGCAATCTTGATTGATGAATGGTGAAAGAGATTCCAGGCGATCGCGAATGTCAATGAAAAAAGCATACTTTTTTTTTGGAATGAATTTATGGTTATGGAACTGGATAACGTCAACACTATAACCAAGATCTAAAAAAGTTTGTGCTATTTGCCTAACTTCCCAGTGCCAAGTATGATCGTGAGGCAGTGATTGACCAGGTTTGACACAAAAAGGTTCAATACGATACGACAAAAGAACATTTCCCTTAGAAGTTTGTTGTGGTTTTAGTGAAACCACTCTAAAACATTTCATATACTTAATACGAGCTTGGATCTTTTGGAATAAAAAATTTATCAAATTCTTCACCGGCTCGATTATTTTTTTCATTCCATCCACCTGTAGTTCATTTTTTCATACTATTTTGATGAATTTGAGATTATAATTATTCCATCATCCTTCTATTTTCATAAAATAAATCTTCCGCACGATTAGATTGATTATTTTGATTTTTAATAATTATTAGCTGTAATATTGACACAATCACTAAGGTCAGAAATGGAATTACTGTACTGATAGTGAAAAAAGGCCATCTTCTCAAAGCACCCAAAAAAACTTTCAAATTAACTTCTTTAAAATTTTTCACTATCATTTGTCTGCAAAATTGTTTAGAGTATCCGTTTTCCTCTAATTTCACCAAAACTTCAGGAATATGCTTGTATTGCATCAATAATGCAGACTTTGGTTCTTTCTGCCAATAACTAACACCTACTATACATTCCAAGTAAGTATTTTTAGTTACAATTACTTTGCCGTGAGCAGCACAATATCCTGCTAAATATGCTAAGAAGATCCAATTGCTATCAGCATTATTCCATATTTGCAGACCGCGTTTCACCACATCAGTACGGTAAATTGTAGCAGTCAGAAAAATGACAGCCCCTACACTTTTCCGAAAACAATGTTCAAATGTTGCTTTACCGTCACTGCAGCCATCTTCGCAATCTATATCAAACCAACGATTGCCAATAATTGTCGGTGGATGTACTGGTTCTCCTGTAATTTTATTACGACCAGAAAAATTAAGAAATATTAATGATATTTTTTCGTCTTGTTTGAGTTTGGTTAAAACATAACTGACTGCAGTGTCGTGAATTGGATCGTCGTCACCTATAGCCCAAACGTATTTAGTAGTTGCAGATTTTAGGCAATAAGCAACGTTTTTTAGTACTCCTATATTTTGTTCGTGCCGGTTTGTTTTAAATGTTAAGTTACTAAAAATAGCTTGCCATTTCTTAATTATTTCCGGAGTGTTGTCGGTAGAACAATTATCAGAAACTAGTATTTCAATATCTGACTCAAAGCCTTTAGTTGCTTCAGCAAGCCATGCTAGCTGTTTGTCAAGTAAATGAGCACGATTAAAGGTAGGAATAGCAATGGTGAGCAGCTTGTTCATATTTGGTATCGAGTCCATCAGAAATTATTGTCAATTATTTCTTAATTGATTACGCAGTTAAAGTGAAAACATTGGCAGGAGGACGACAAATTTGTACTTCCGGAATTGGTATAATAAATTGTCCGCCCCACTGGTCAATAAATGCAATTTGTTCCATGATTTCTTCTTTGAGATTCCAAGGCAAAATCAGTACATAATCTGGTTTGGTTTCTAGAAGTTTTTGAGGATGGAATATAGGAATATGTGTTCCAGGTAAAAATAGCCCTTGTTTATAGGGATTGCGGTCTACTGTATAATCAATAAAGTCTGTGCCAATACCGCAGTAATTCAACAGAGTATTACCTTTTGCTGGCGCACCGTAGGCAGCAATGGATTTATTTTGATCTTTGGCATGAATCAAAAAAGCTAGTAGTTTCCGCATTGTTTTTTTGACCTTTTCTCCAAAGGCAGTGTAAGTTTCTAATTGATCTAATCCGGCGGCAATTTCCTTGATTTTTAGTTTAGTAATGCGCTCGCTAATTTTTGGAAACAGAGCATCCTCATGTTTTCCATATATCCTCAAAGAACCACCATGAGTTGGTAATTCCTCTACGTCAAAGATTGTTAGCTGATGTGCTGCAAAAATCTTTTCGACACACAGGAAGGAAAAGTAAGAAAAATGTTCGTGATAAATCGTATCAAACTGATTCTGTTCTATTAATTGCAATAAATGGGGAAATTCCATTGTCAAGATACCATTCGGCTTGAGAATTATTTTTATTCCTTGAACAAAGTCATTCAGCTGAGGTACGTGAGCCAAAACATTATTACCTATTAATAAATCTGCTTTGATACCTTCTGCAACTAATTCCCGAGCCGTCTCAGTACTAAAAAACTTAGTAATGGTAGGAATACCTTTTTGAATAGCTACTTTGGCTGTATTTGCAGCTGGCTCTATGCCTAAAACTGGAATACCTTTTTGATGAAAAAACTGTAATAAATAACCATCATTACTAGCAATTTCAATGACTTGATGGCTAGAATTTAATGTTAGTGTTTTTAACATTAATTCTGTGTAATTCTTGGCGTGTTTTAGCCAGCTTTCTGAATAAGAAGAAAAGTAAGCGTAGTCCCCGTCAGCAAAAATATGATTCGGTGATTAGTATTCTTCTAGTTGAACTAAAAAACATTGTTCGCAAATATATGTGTGAAGAGGATAAAATTTTTCTGGTTTATTTAACTGTGCTTGACAGAGGTAGTCATTTGCTATTGGTGACATACCTAAATTGACAAATGTGTGTTTTAATTCATTTCCACAAAAACGACAATTACTAGCCATGCAAAGCCTCCCATAATGAAAATATGATGAATTTCATTGCTTATGTCAATTGCACTTGGGTTGCTGAGAATATCAAAATTTAGCTAGCAACCCGAAAAAAGGTGTGCAAAATTATGAGCTATTAATGCAGGTAATAGCTAGGGAAATTTTTTGATGCTTTTTTCAATAGCAAGAAAGTTCACCTCTTTGAGTGCACGCTTTCTGGAATGTGCAAAGAGTGTATTAACTTTATAAATGCTGTGATTTTAAAACTACTGCATTTGCAAGACAATGACTTTTTCTTTATCTACGAGTAAAGAGAAATTTTCTCTAACGTCAAAAATATTTGCTTGCAAATTAAATACTAGAAATACTAGATTTTCATTAATTCTATAGTCCTTCCGTTGTTTTTTTGAGAGTTTCGTAGGTTTGGTGAAAAAATGAGCTTACAGTCACAAATAAAAAAGATAATATGCCCTAAAAATTAGCTCAAATCAAACAAATTTTTAATATTTGTTTGAGCTTTGTTGGCAATTTCTATTAGTATTTACATGTACTCAATCTATGGTACTTATGTCATGTACCACTAGTGAGTAAACATGTAAGGTAGGTATATCTAGTTATGCACTTATGCACTTAATATTAAGTGCATTCTTTGCTGGGAATCATGAAGATTTTATTATTCAACGGTAAAGATACAATAAAAAGCCGGTTGCAGTTTTAGATTTTACTTGACATCAAAGAATTTTCTCGGTAAAGGCGGGTTGATAGTATAAATTTTTGTAGTTACGAGCGTTTTGTGTTTTCAAGTCCGCACCTTTATGAAGCTACTTTCAATGGTAGGGGATTATTTGCAAAATGATAATGTACATGCAACAGCGATTACCATTAAATTTACTTACTCTACTAACTTCACTCAGTACTAAAGTACTTACTACTAACTTGAGCGATCAGGTTTTTAGAACCGAGAAAATACTATTACCTTCTTTCGATAATGATTTTATAATTTTACTTATGAAAGTAAGTACTTGCATACCATGTGATGGGGAAAGTAAATCGAGAAACAGTTCCGACGCGCGATCGCATCCTGGAAGCAGCAATCAAAGTTTTTTCACAAGAGGGTTTCGTGGGAGCAACGACTCGTGAAATAGCTCGAGTGGCGGGGGTGAATGAAGTCACGCTATTTAGGCATTTTCAGAGCAAAGAGCAACTATTGGCGGCGGTTGCTGAGCATATTACTGCACTGAGACTAGAAGCTCTGTCTCATCAGTATGAGTGGACCTACGACTTGCGTCGGGACCTTTTGTACTATGCAAAAATCCACGACGACATGCTTGAGGAATACCAAGCACTGTTTCGGATGTTTATTGGTGAAGCGCAACGTCATCCTCGAGAAGCACTTCAGGTTCTTCAGCAATCATTTCAACCTTGGCGTGAAAAGTTAATCTCCTATTTACGTTCTTGTGTGGAACGAGGAAGTATTCGTCCTGATGTCGAGCTTTTATTAGCGGCGGATCAATTTACGGGAATGCTGTTATCGGGAATGATTCGCCGTCATGTTCTTCCAACTGCGAGAAATTATAGCCGCGATCGCTACGTTTGGGAGTGCGTGGACATATTCATACGCGGAATTGGAACAGCAGCAGTTACCTCTGATTCTTCTTCATCTTATTTCGGAGGTAATTCTTGAGTGCTTGACAGATGGGATACAACTGGGACGCTCCTCATTGCATCAACCAACAGAAACAATCGCTTTGAAATTTGATTATGACTGCATCTTCTGCTCACTCTAGTTACATTCGAGGACCGCTAAAGTGGGCGATCGCCCTAACGGCTTCCCTCGGTGCTATTTTAGAAGTAATTGATACCAGTATTGTTAACGTTGCCCTAACGGACATGCAAGCGACCTTAGGGGCGACTGTCACTGAAATTGGCTGGGTAGTGACAGGTTATGGAATCGCAAACGTAGTTTTAATTCCCCTATCCCCATGGCTGGGAGATTTCTTTGGTAAAAAAATTACTTTTTATTTTCGATGGCGGGATTTACCGTTGCTTCCGTGTTGTGTGGTTTATCAAGCAATCTACCCATGCTAGTGATAGCACGGATCGTTCAGGGTTTATGCGGAGGAGGACTGCTGGCTAAAGCTCAAGCCATTTTATTTGAAACTTTTCCACCAGCAGAACAAGGCATTGCGCAAGCGGTGTTTGGCGTGGGAGTAATTTCTGGACCTGCTATTGGTCCCACCTTGGGGGGTTTTCTCACCGATACGTGGGGTTGGCGTTGGATTTTCTTTATTAATCTACCGATTGGAATCGTCGCCGTGATGATGGCGATAGTATTTTTACAACCGGACTCCAAAAAACGTTCCCACAGTCAACAACAAGTAGATTGGTTGGGAATTGGATTGTTGTGTATTGCCATTGGTAGTTTGCAAACATTTTTAGAAGAAGGAGAAAAGGATGGGTGGTTTGAATCGAGTTTGATCGCGAAGTTGGCGATCGCAGCTGGTGTGGGGTTAGTTTTGTTTGTTTGGCGAGAGTTGAGCACTGCAGCTCCTGCAGTTGACCTGCGGGTGTTGCGCCACAAGTCACTGGCAGCAGGCAGCCTTTACTCTGGTATTTTGGGAATGGGACTGTACGGAACATTATTTGCCGTACCGTTATTTGCTCAGGGAATACTGGGATTTTCAGCTACTCAAACCGGTTGGTTGCTAGCTCCGGGAGCGCTAGCTTCGGCTATCACGATGATGCTGCTGGGTAAGATTTCCACCAAGATCGATGCTCGCATTCTGATTGCTGTTGGTGCAGCAGGCTTAAGTATAGTTATGTTTGACCTAGCAAAAATCACGCCTCAAACGGGTAGCGATAGTTTATTTTGGCCCCTACTTTGGCGCGGAGCAATGACTGTTTTGATGTTTCTACCATTGAGTTTAGCAACCCTGGGAACTCTACCTAAAAAAGATATATCTGCTGGTTCCGGCTTTTATAATTTAACCCGCCAACTTGGTGGTAGTATCGGTATTGCCATTTTGACCACCTTGCTAGATCGGCGAGAAACTTTTCATCGAAACATACTGCTAGCAAAACTGACTCCTTACGATTCTGAAACGAACCAGCGTCTGAACGCACTCGCCGAACTGTTTCAAAGTCGTGGTTTCGATGCTGCTACTGCACAGCAACAAGCCATAGCATACCTTTCGCATTTGGTAGACCTGCAAGCAACTATTTTGTCTTATGCTGACATCTTTCGATTTGTTGGTGTTGTCTTTCTGTGCTCGCTGCCGTTATTATTGTTCCTAGGTAAAGGAGCGGGGACAGCAAAAGCACCCCTAGGTCACTAAGAACAGCAGTATCGCCAAAATCTGGTTCGTGGGCAAGGAGAATTGTACTGCCTTTGTCAGATAATTACTGCAATACCAGATCCAAGCGCTGTTTGTCCAAACACACGTCATCTACGTCTGCAATTTGCAATGTGGCATGACCCCGGTGCAAGCTATAAACAGCATTATGAAGCATGATAATACCGATTTGCGTTATGGCTTGGTCGATAGCTTATAGATGTGCTTCCCAGTCATGGTTACCGTTCGCCAAGCGAACCGGATGGCATCATATGCCAGGTGTGGTAAAGTTAAATGCAAGGATTTAATTTCAATCCAATTTGGTTAAATCCAGCAAGCGTACAAAAAAGCACAAAAGACCAAGCAAAAACCAACTCTGAAAAATTGCCAGGCAAATTTACGGGCTTTTTTTAGCATTAGACTTTTTCTCAAAGCCCAATCTCCATTCCTTGTAATTGCAATTGCACTGACTATCACAGTAGCGATCGCCAGCTAAATCAATAAAAATTTTTGGTTCCCAATTTGTTCTTCAAGGACAAACACAGAGTCATTACTAGCAAATGTAGGTTCTAGCTAAAATAAAGATTTGCAGCATTTTACATCTGAACCTATGAGACTTCCTGTTGTTGCTGTTATCGGTCGCCCGAACGTGGGAAAATCCACTCTAGTCAACCGTCTGGCAAAAGAACAATTTGCTATTGTTTATGACGAACCAGGGGTAACGCGCGATCGCACCTATCTACCTTGTTTTTGGCGCGATCGCGAGTTTATGGTCGTAGATACAGGTGGTTTGGTATTTAACGACGACACTGAATTTCTACCACTCATTCGCCAACAAGCAGCGATCGCGCTTTCAGAAGCTAGTGCTGCTATTTTTGTTGTCGACGGTCGCAGCGGTCCCACAGCAGCTGATGAAGAAATTGCAGAATGGTTGCGACAACAATCCGTACCTGTTTTGCTAGCTGTTAATAAATGCGAATCTGCAGAACAAGCTTTAATTCAAGCAGCAGAATTTTGGCATTTGGGATTGGGTGAGCCTTATCCCATCTCTGCCATTCATGGTAGCGGAACGGGAGAATTGCTGGATGCGCTGATGAATTATTTACCACCAAGTACGGAACTACCGGACACAGATGAAATTAACGTCGCAATTGTAGGACGTCCGAACGTCGGTAAATCCAGTTTATTGAATGCTTTGGTAGGCGAGCAAAGAGCAATTGTCAGTCCCATTTCCGGTACTACCCGGGATGCCATTGATACCTTTATAGAACGCAACGGACAAACTTACCGTTTAATCGATACCGCAGGAATTCGCAAAAAGAAAAATGTTGAATACGGTACTGAATTTTTTAGTATTAACCGCGCCTTTAAAGCAATTCGCCGCGCCGATGTGGTTTTATTGGTAATAGATGCCCTTGATGGCGTTACCGAGCAAGATCAAAGATTAGCTGGACGAATTGTGGAAGAAGGACGAGCTTGCGTAATTGTCATCAATAAATGGGATGCGGTAGAAAAAGATTCGTACACTATTTACGACTACGAAAATCATCTGCAACAAAGGCTGCATTTTACTGAATGGGCAGAGAAAATATTTGTTAGTGCATTGACTGGACAAAGGATAGAAAAAATTTTGGAGCTGGTAGATACTTCCGCCGCAGAACACAAACGCAGGGTCACCACCTCAGTAATTAATGAAGTTTTGGAAGAAGCAGTGCGCTGGCATTCTCCACCAGTTAGTCGTAGCGGCAAGCAAGGTAAAATTTATTATGGTACGCAAGTCAGTAGCCAGCCGCCTACAATAGCATTATTCGTTAACGATGCCAAACGCTTTAACGAAAACTACCGTCGCTACATAGAGCGACAATTCCGGGAACAATTGGGTTTTAAGGGTACTCCTATTCGTTTTTTATGGCGAAGCAAAAAAGCTCGTACCGTGGAGGATGTTAATGTTAATAGAGCAACCCGTGCTTGAGGAACTAAAATCTGGGGACCAAAAGCCACAAACAAAAATTCCAGCCTTTTATCTACTATTTTTTTATCTTTGATTTCGAGTCCCCATTCCTCTATGGATTTACTGCGATCGCTACCGCTCGGTCTTTACTTGGAACAACCGCAAACTTGGTTGCACAAACTCGACCCCCGAGTCAAATTTATTTGGTTGATGAGCTTTCTAACAACCTACGTATATGCCAATAACTTCTGGCGCGTTCTTTTGGTGGTACTGTTAATCTTTGTGACCTTAGCAGCTCAGATTCCCAAGCGAGTTTGGCAACAGCAAATGGGTTGGTTGTTGATGCTGTGTTTTTTTGTTTTAGCGGTCGCCGCCGTTAGTCCCGATGGCTTTAGTATAAAATATCAACCGCGCCTACCAGCTTACGAGCATACCATTATTCCCAAATCAGAAGCAAAGCCTTCTACCGCACTATCTTCCTTGCTGAAAAACCATTCTGGCTACAGCTACGTGTTGTGGGAAAAAGGTGCTATAAAAGTAACTCGCCGTTCCTTAGAATTGGCGATCGCCTTGAGTACTATTTTATTTACTGTTATCTACAGCACCAATTTGTATTTGCTCACCACCGCACCAGAAGAAATCACAGCTGCTATAGAAGACTTAATGCAACCCCTGCGCCGCTTCAACTTACCTGTTACTGAAATTACCCTGACTTTAACTTTGTCTTTGCGGTTTATACCTTTGGTTCTCGAAGAAGTGCAAAATTTATTTCGTTCGGTAATGACAAGGGCAATTAATTGGAAAAAGTTAGGATTAAAAGGAGCAGTTAAAGTCTGGATGTTAGTAGCAGAGAGATTACTAGAAAATTTGCTCCTGCGCGCCGAGCAAATGGCCAATGCAATGATGGTACGCGGTTTTACTAGCCCCAACGAACATCGAGTGCAATGGCACGAATTACGACTCACCCCAAAAGATTGGCTGGCTATTGTCATTTTAATCTTTTTTTGGGGACTGCGTTTGGCCATCGGTACGGAAATTCAATAGGTGCTGTGTGCTTGTAACGTTTCTTTCCATCTCAGATTACTTAAGTCCTTGCCAGAAACTATAGTGTTTGCTAAGGAAGCGATCGCTAAGTGCAAATACCCCAGCAGTACACACACGAGCATGGAAATCAAACTTACTTCTGGTTCTGAAGCTGTTACAAACCACTTTATAAAGAAGTAGTAATTTTATACAAAGTTTTTGTAAAGCAATTATATTCTTTTTACAAAGGTAACGAAGACCCGTTGGACAAATTACCGTAATAATACTTAAAATGCTTTAGCTGTGTTTCACGCGTAAACAATCTTTAACAACATGAATATAAACACTATTGTCCAACGCTTACGCAAGAGAGTTTTAAGAAAAGTATACCAATTATCGTTCTTACAAAATCAGTCCGAGCAAAACTACCTAGCAGCGACGGAAAAGCATAGTTGTTTTTTACCTGCAATTTCTACCAATGATTTAATTTTAGTAGAGACTATTAAAAGAGAAGGCGTGGCGATAACTTCCCTAGATGCGCTATCTATTACTTCCACAGAAAAAATGTTACAAGCAGCACAAAATCTCATGCCAAAAATACCAAGAAATGTTTGTGGAGACAAAAGAAAATATGTAGTCCATGCTACTGCTGAGCAAATGCTAGCAAATCCAGAAATTTTTCTTTGGGGACTGCAAGAACGTCTGCTGAATATAGTCGAACATTATATTGGCTTGCCTGTAGCCTACCACGGTGCATATTTTCGCAGAGATCTTGCCAATCAAGTAGAACGAAAATCCAGGTTATGGCATATAGATACAGAAGACAGAAAAATTCTGAAAATAATTGTTTACCTTCACAACATAGATGAAGATGGCGGTCCTTTTCAATATATTCCCCAGTATTTAACAGATATAGTTGCCAAATCTTTGAAATACAAGTACGGATATATAAGTCAAAAAAGAATGCGAACAGCTTTACCGCCATCTTATTGGAAATCATGCCACGGAAATGCAGGTACGGTAATTTTCGCTGCTACTGCTAGTGTGTTTCACAGAGGCAAAATTCCGACTAAATCTGATAGATTTACAATCTTTTTCGATTATACTTCTCGCCAACCCAAATATCCTTTTTATTGTAATTCTTCCCTAATTCGAGATAATTTGCTGTCGCTTGCTTCCAATTTTTACGAACAACAAAAGCAGTGTGTTTTTTGGTTATAAAAGTACTGCAGTTGACCAAACATGCTTGCTGTTTAGAAAGCAAAACTTTGAACCACAACTTCTGCAAACAAGTATTTTATTCTACTGAAAGTTAAATAATAACACTATTCCCGCGATCGCCATCACTACACCAACTATTGCTCTGCAAGTAACTTCCTCACCCAAATAAATAGCGATCGCAGTTGCAAAGACGGGACTGGTTTGTAGCAAGGTAGAAGCTATTCCTGCAGTTGTGTACTTTAGTGCTATCTGTTGTAACCAAATTCCTAGATAAGTTCCACAAAAAGCTGCAAAGAAAATTGTGAATATTAGTGGTGCTGATTTCCACTTCCATAAGAGCGTGATTGTGTTCCTGGAGCGATCGAGAAACATCCACATCGGTAAAATCAAGACTCCTGCACTCAATCGCCACAAAGCAGCCCATAAAGGACTAATATCGGTATAGGCAAATGCTGCACGGGAAAAAATGGTTCCCAAAGCGTTTGTGATTGCTGTTACCAAACCCAAACCTATTCCTCGCCACAGATGAGGAGAAGCACCTTCGCCAAGCGTTCCTGTTTCCAGAGTACTGGAGTTGGGAGTGCGTTCTGTGACTACCCAAGCAACTCCCACGACCGTTAGTAAAATACCGCACCAAGCGTTTACATTGAGTTGTTCTTGCAGAAAAACCATCGCCGCGATCGCCGCCAAAGGTGGAGCCAACATTCCCAGCAACAAAGCACGACGCGCCCCCAATATATTTATTGTAGCAAAGAAAGCCGTATCTCCCAAACCAATGCCAGTGACCCCACTACACACCAGCAGAAACAAAGCAAGGGGAGAAATAACAGGAAATTCCTCACCGCCAAGCACAATAGTCAACAACAACAAAGCGATCGCAACTATACCTTTAATTAAGTTCAGCTGTAACGGCGGAATTCGCTCTCCTAAACGCCCGTACAACACAGAAGCGATCGCCCACAAACAAGCAGCAGATAAAGCTGCTATTTCACCCTTCCACGCTAATTTTGAAAAAATATTAAAAATAATCTTGACTCCTTTACAAATACTAAATAATTTTCATATTTTTATGATCGATACCCTTATAAAGGTTAGCACTCTGTGGTCTTTGCTGCTAATTTTCAGAGGCTAAACATTAGCACTCAAACAACTCAACTGCTAAAACTTTACTGCTATTTATGACCGATGATAAAGAAACAAATCATTCCTTTCTCAGATGCAATTTTTGGTTGGGAACATATCATTATTGAATATACTCTTCTATACATAACAACTAATTAATTCCGGGGAGGTAAAAATATGAAATACACTTTTGATATTGTGGGAGTATCTCCAATTTTGAACTTCTTCGCTCATCAACAACAGACACTGCAAAAACCACAAAATAAAGGAGTTGAATACATCGCCACCCACAAGTGTACCCTGGATGCACTGATAGAATCTGTGGAACCAGTACCGCGAAAATGGGGTTGGGATCAAGACGAAGTTGTTGGTACAGTTATCGATTTTTGGGTCAATAACTCAGACAGCGTTCGTTACTGGAAAATACGTTTGAACGATGCAGGTAAAGAGAACTTATTAGTAGCAAGAATTGCAGATATTATGGCATTAAAAGCTGAATTTGAACACTTGTTAGATTGAGTATTTGTATGTGGGTAAAAATCCTGAGAAATTAACAAATTTCAAACTGAGGAGCCCGCAAAGATAAATTAGGATTGTAAAAAGGATCTACTCCTAAGATCTGGAAGTAGTCCCGCCACTTTTTGTCTAGCCTATTCCTTTCTTCAGATTTTACTCCCTTTTGCCTGCTAACTGATTCATAGTGAATTAATTGAGCATAAGGTGTGACTGTATTGCGATATCCAGCTTGGTAGGCTTTTAAACATAAATCAACGTCGTTGTAATTGAGGGGAAAATCCTCGTCCATTCCTCCCAACTGCTCAAATACGTGTTTTCGCATCATCAAACAAGCAGCGGTAACAGCTAAGTAATTGCGGTTGACAATATTTGAACAAAAATAACCGGAATATTCGCCATCAAAACCGTAGAAAGCATGACACGGGTTTCCATCCAAAATTAGCACTCCTACATGCTGTATTCTGCCATCTGGAAATAAAAGTTTTGCACCAACAGCGCCAATTTCTTTTTGTTGTGCAAATTCCAACATCGATTCTAGCCAGTCAGGAGCAAGCACTTGCGTATCATCATTTAGCAACAATAGAAACTCTCCTTTCGCTTTCGCTGCACCTTTGTTGATTCGCATCGAGAAATTAAAAGGTTGTGGGCAACGAACCAATTCTAAATTATCAATGACTGTTATTCTGTTGAGAATTTCCTCGGGAAGATCGTAACCATCTACTACAATCAGCTCGAAGTTTCGATAAGTACTCAGCTGCTGAATGCTGCGAATGCAATTCTCCAGCAAACACAAAGAACCAAAAGGAGTATCTATGGTTCTGCCAGCACTGGGAATGATAATACTAACTAGGGGATTGCCAATAATGTGGCGCCGAACTCTATAAATACCAGGATAAGCTGTTTCCTCCACACGCCCTGGATAAGAACTGCGCTCTAACATAGATTCTAAGGCTTTTTTGCCAGCGGCGTAAGCCCAGGGCTTAGCCTGGTAACCAGAAGCAGCGGAACTAGAGATACTGCGCCAGTGGTAAAGTATTTTGGGAATGTGGTAAATATTTTTAGTTTTTTCTACCACCCGCAATGCTAAATCGTAGTCTTGCGAACCGTCATACTCGCTACGAAAACCGCCAACTGCACGAACAATACTAGTCCTGTAAACGCTAAGATGACAGGTGTACATGCAAGAATAAAGGTATTCTGGCGACCAATCTGGTTTAAAATGCGGTGAAAATCGCTTTCCCTTGGCGTCTATTTTATCTTCATCGCTATAAATAAAATCGGCATCTGGATGCTGGTTAATTAATTTAGCATTTTCAAATAAAGCATCAATTGTTAATTCATCATCGTGGTCTAAAAAAGCAACGTAATCTCCTGTTGCTAATTCTAAAGCTGAATTACTAGCAGCCGAAATATTACCATTTTCTGTGCGAAATATAACTTTTATGCGGGGATCGATTTGACTGTAATGAGTCAGTAGCGAACGAATATAAGGATAGGTAGAAGCATCATCAGCAATACAAAGTTCCCAGTTGCTATAGATTTGCGCGCGCACCGATGCAATGGCCTTTTCTAGCCATCGCGCCTCGACGTTGTAAACAGGTACAACAATTGAAAATTTTGGATGCAGCTGCCACTGAGAAATTTGATTTTGAGCAGCTAAAATAGCTTGCGGTGTTAAGGTTTCTCTTCGAATCTTTTTTTGGTATGCTATCTGAGTCTTGAGTTGAAATACAAGACTTTGATAGAGAAAATGTAATACTCCTAAAAAGCCTCGTCGCTGAAAAATACGTTTGAGCTTTTCAAGACGATGATTTGTCAGCTGCATGAATTTTTTAAAATGTTTTTCGAGGTAATATATTTTTCTTGATTTTTAGCCATTGATTTCTCAATTGCCAAAATTTACTGTTTTCCATTTGTTTCATGACAGTTTGTAATCTGTAAATTTCTGCCTTTTGGGATTGCAATTCTGTTTTCATTTGTGCAATATCTGAAGCATTGTGCATGTTATGCATGATATATTCTAACCTTTTTTTTATTTTTGCTCCTATTTTTTGGGGATTTAATTCAGATTGAACGTCTTGGGCTGCTTTGGCACCGATTTGAAGAGCTTCTTGGTAGTTATGAAATACGTATTGCATTAAAGATGCAGCATGTTCAGTATCTGGTTCCGCCCAGACACTTCCTTTTTGGTAACAGCCATAATCTTTTGTTAATTCTTTTAAAGAGTATTTAACAAGAAAGCTATTGCCTACATTCATAAATTCAGTATTAGCTGAATAGCCGGTTGCAATTACTGGTTTACCATAAAACATTGCTTCTGCCATTGTTAGTCCAAATCCTTCGGAACGATGCAAAGACACGTAGCAATTACAGTGAAAAATTAATGCATTTATTTCTGTTTTGAGTAAGTAATTTTCTAACAATTTGATGTTTTGAAAATCTGCTACTGCTGCTTTTAATTGCTGTAATTCTTTGGGGTAATATCTAGAGTTAGAAAATTTAATCACCAGCAAGACATCTTGATTTTTTTTACCAAAGGCTCGTTGAAATGCTTCAATTACTGCTAGGGGATTTTTTCGTTCAAAAACGCTAGAAAAATCAAAGATAAATAGAAAAATAAATTTATTTTCTGGCAATTCTAATGCTTGTTTGGGAAGAGAAGGTTGAGAAAGAGAAATGCTGTGCATAAACTTGAGCACGGGAAGAAAAGAAAAAGGAGCGATCGCTTCTGCACAATAATTACTTGGAGTCCATATTTCATGAAAAAGATTAAAAGCAGGTAGCCATTGTTGAGGAAATTCAGGAAGTTCCCATGCCCAATAACCGATATTGTACTTTCCTCGAAAATAATCAGGACTGATGGAATTGATAAAAGTATGTATCACATCGGCATTAACTTGCACAATATTAATTGGATGAGGATTGTCTGGCGAGAAATCAGTGTAACTACAATCCAGCTTTCTGTGCATGGTATTAAAATTGCAGTTGTTAATTACAAACGGAATACCAGCAGCTTGTATAGCTCTAATTGTTCCTCTGACTCCTTCACCCAGTCCAAATTCACTGTTGACATAACCTGAAATATTAACACCAAGGGAAGCATGGGTAGCGTCAGTGGAAATTTCAGGTTTTGATGGCATGTGTTTGGCTCCTATTTTATTTTCACCAGCTATGGCTACAGCACCAAATTTGTAAGAGCGTTATCCGGATCGAACTAATCATCTTTTACTAAGAAACTACTTATTATCGCTCAATTCCTTTAAGTCATGATCGACCATTATTTCTACTAACTGTTGAAAGGAATGTTGGGGTTTCCAGCCTAATCGTGTTTGAATTTTTTCAATAGAGCCTACTAATTGTACCGGTTCATCTGGACGGTAGAAAGCGGGGTCAACGGACACATAATCTTGCCAATTTAATCCCACACAATTAAAAGCACATTCCACCAGTTCTCGTACCGAGTGAGTTTCACCGCTAGCAATAATATAGTCATCTGGTTGCTGTTGCTGGAGCATCAACCACATAGCGTAGACTGCATCTTTGGCGTAGCACCAGTCGCGCCTTGCATCTAAATTACCAAGTTTTAATTCATTGGCTAAACCTAGTTTAATCATCGCTGCAGTACGCGTAATTTTGCGAAATACGAATTCTGTTCCCCGACGGGGGGATTCGTGGGTATAGGTGATACCGCAGCAACCAAATAAGTTATATTGTTGGCGGTAGTTCACAGTCATCCAGTGGGCGTAGGCCTTAGCAACACCGTAGGGATTGCGGGGACGAAAAGCAGTGCGTTCGGTTTGAGGAGATTCATCCGGTTGACCGAAGACCTCACTGCTGGAAGCTTGGTAAAATTTAGCGTCTGGTTTGCAGCGACGGATCGATTCTAGAAGTCGGGAAACACCAAGGGCTGTGTATTCAGCAGTCAAAGCTGGTTGAGTCCAAGACAAGGGAACGTAGCTTTGAGAAGCGAGGTTGTAGATTTCATCTGGTTGACAATCACTAACAACATCCATTAGCGAGGATTGGTCTAGCAGATCGCCCGAGACAATTTGAATTTGGTTAAATAGGTGACTGATGCGTTCTAAATTGCTGGTGCTGGAACGGCGAACTAAGCCATAAACTTGGTAGCCTTTTTCTAAAAGAATTTCAGCGAGGTAGGAACCATCTTGTCCCGTTAATCCGGTAATCAGGGCTTTTTTGGTCATACTTGCGAGAAATAGGTTTAATAGGAATATATGCAGAAGTTGCATCCAAGCGCTACTACTCACTCTTTTTGCGGTCAACTTCCCGAGCAGATGAGTATAAAATTCTGCGCAGATAAGTTGGCGCTTTGTAGCTAGCTAGCGCAAGCTTCAGTTGCCAAAAGCGAGATAGCTAGGAAATAAACGTTTTTAACATTAAACCAAGCAACACCAAAATGTGTTTTTCTGAGGTATTAAGAAATATTTAAGTTTTGCTTTCAACTTCCTGGGGGACAAGCCAATGGGCGAATTCAGTGGCGAAGGTACCGCGCATAATTGCGTTGCGTATTTTTTGAGTAAAGCGAATAATTTCAGTGATATTGTGGATGCTCAGCAGGGTATAAGCTAGAATTTCTTGCGCCCGCACTAAATGAGAAATGTAAGCGCGGGTAAAGTGCTGGCAGCTATAACAAGGACAAGTTGCATCTAGAGGTGTAAAATCTTCCCGAAAGCGGGCGTTTTTTAAGTTCCAACGTTGGCCTTGTACCATTGCGGTACCGTGTCTGGCCCAGCGGGTGGGAATAACGCAATCGAATAAATCTACGCCAGAGGCGATCGCCACGACTATTTCTCGATAGGTTCCCACACCCATAAGGTAGCGCGGCTTGTGATGGGGTAGCAAAGGTGCTGTGGCTTGCACGATGTGGTGAATCAGTTCTGGTGGTTCTCCTACACTCACACCACCGATCGCATAGCCGGGTAGATCTAGCTGAGACAATTGTGCAGCTGCGCGGGAACGCAAATCCAGATGCACCCCGCCTTGGACTATAGCAAATAAAGCTTGATCGCGGCGCTGGTGTGCTGTCATGCAACGTTCTAACCAGCGATAGGTACGTTCGGTTGCAACTTCCACTTGTTGACGGCTAGCTGGATAGGGGGGACACTCATCAAAAGCCATAATTACATCTGCCCCGAGTGCGTTTTGAATTTCAATACACTTTTCCGGCGTCAGCTTAATAATTTGACCGTCGTGGGGAGAGCGAAATGTCACGCCTTCGTCAGATATTTTTCGTATTTCTCTGAGGCTAAAGACTTGAAACCCGCCGGAATCTGTAAGAATCGGATTGTTCCAACCCATAAATTTGTGCAGTCCTCCAGCTGCAGCGACAATTGCTTCTCCTGGCTGTAGGTGGAGGTGATAGGTGTTGGAGAGTATCATTTGTGCTCCAGTTTCCTGAAGTTGAGCGGGAGTAAGAGTTTTGACATTTGCCAGCGTCCCTACTGGCATAAAGTTAGGAGTGTCAACCGCACCGTGAGGAGTATAAAATACCCCCGCTCGTGCTTTGGTTTGGCTGCAGCAAGCAAGACATTGGAAAGAAAATTGTTCGTTCAAAGCAGAACTAACCGTTAATTATTGAAGCTAAGAATATTAAAACGGTTCAGAAGAATCATCGTCAATTTCAATTTCTGCATCCCATTTCGCTGACAGTACCTGTTCCATCATTGCTTCTATGGCGCTAGCGTTTAAGGAACGCTCCTTTTGTTCTTGCATGGGGGTAGACAAAGGAATAAGTCGCAGGCAATTTCCTTCTTGCACTAAATCGAAGTAGGTTTGCTGTTGCGGTGATTGTTTCAATTCTAGGTAGTCGAAGCTGTAGACATTCAGATAAAGACTGTGGTTGGCTACTAGGGTAGACCGTCGCGGATTGGCAAATACTTCCATCACATCTCCTTCACCCTCACTTTGTAACTTGCCATCTTGGGTGTAGCTATAGCGCACGCGACCTAAATCTGCTAGCAGTCGCCGCATATCTAATTTATTTACAATTACACCCGTGTTGATGATGCACGGAGCTGGTATCTTACTTTCGGGTAGATGATGACTCATGGTTCAATAACTTGACAAGCGCAGTTGGAACAAAGCTAAACATTCTATCTTATCACTTTTTCTCGCTCCTTAGGGAGCAATATCGAGCCCTAGCAATTTTAAGTATCCATTTATACGCAATTTCCCTCTCGCTGAGCTAAGCATAACAAAGTTTGTCAATGAAGTTTTGTTGTGTAATTAAATCTTATTTAAATTTTTAAGTAGTAATGTTAACTTTGATAACAGTATTGCTAGCATGATTGTGAAATAAACTACATCTTATAACTTTCGATTCTAAATTATTATGGGTGCAATTTATCTTTGGGAAAATTAGCGTCACCAATATGACTAGTAGATGTCAGTGGTGGAAAAAACTACTGCTAGACTTAGGAGCTTCTGTAATATTTTATACAACAATTCCCCTGCCGCGGCTAAATGCTTTTGATTTGCAGCAAGTTGCACGTTGGGCGCCAGTGGTAGGAATGCTTGTGGGAGGAATTTTAGGGTGTGTTGATTGGTTGTTGAGTTACGCAGGTATGGCGGTATTAACTCGCAGCGCTTTAATAGTTTGTATTTGGATTGCTATTACTGGAGGACTGCATTTAGATGGAGCAATGGATACCGCCGATGGATTAGCAATCAGATCCGATCTGAAGCGAAGGTTGGAGGTAATGGCAGATAGCGCCACAGGAGCGTTTGGGGCTATGGCAGCGATCGCCTTAGTACTATTAAAAACAACAGCCTTAGCAGATTTGCAGAACAACCGCTGGTTGGTGCTAATTGTGACATTGGGTTGGGGACGTTGGGGACAGGTAATGGCTATTGCTCGCTATCCTTACTTAAAACCGACGGGTAAAGGTGCTTTTCACAAAACCGCGATTCGTTCCTACAAAGATTGGTTGCCAACTTTATTGTTGCTGATCTGTTTGAGTTGCGGGCAACTAATTTGGGAGAGAAATAAATTGCTAGATGCTGCAGTCATGGTGGTTGCTGGAAGCGCGATCGCCATTAGTGTTGGTGCTTGGTTCAATTACAAATTAGGCGGACATACAGGAGATAGTTACGGCGCGGTCGTAGAGTGGACTGAAGCTTTATTTTTGTGCGTGTTGACTATCCTAAGAAACTAAAACTACCAGTGGCAATTTTTTATTTAATCGGTTGTAGTCGTGTCACCTTTAACTTAAAACTTCCCACTCCTGTTTCCCCGAAAGAACGAACGCGAACTATATACATCCCTGTTTTTGTAATTCGGGTAAATAGCAAAGAATTAGTGCTACCGTCGGGACCGTCATCATTTTCTGCGACTGTGGAACCATCTGGACCCAAGAGTGTGACAATGCTGTCAAAGTTGTCGGAACTAAGGTCAATTGCTAGGTTATCACCCTTATTTAACTTCACCATATAATCGCGGGCAAATCCACCTTGACCTGTGGGAATATCTTTATCGGAAAGGGTATCAGAAACTTCATACGTGCTGGGTAAAGGAATTGGATTGTACAGCTTGTTACTCGCTTGAGCTAAAACCGCTGGGGAATAACCAGCGCTCATTACCAACAGCGAGACAGGAATGAAAATAGATTGTTTGAAACCTACTGTAAAAGCTTGACCGCTCATGCCAAAGAATTTTTCCACAAAATAGGCGTAATTTGGTAAATTATAGTTTTATTTGACACCAATTGGTTGCTAGTTTCCTTTGCTAGCCATCTTTCCTAGTTGCGGCAACTGCTAAAAAACCACAAACTTTGATGTGGTGTTGGTGGAGTGTTTGCACCGCAGCTGTTGCAGTTGCACCTGTAGTGTAAATATCATCCACTAACAAAACTGGAACAGCTGGAAGACGATAAAAATCTCGTCCGATTCCAAAGGCCGCAGTTAGGTTTTTTTCTCGCTCGGAAATAGATAAGCCAAACTGTGCTTCAGTGGCTTTGATCCTTTCTAAGCCATTTTGTTTTAATTTTAATCCAGTTATTTCACAAAAGCTTTTAGCTATCAGTGCGGCTTGATTGTAGCCACGGCGTTTGAGTTTGTCTGGATGCATGGGAATGGGAACCACCACCACCTGGGAGTGAAAAGTTATCGAGCTTGCAAGGCGATCGCTGTTTTTTTGCGCTATCCATGCCTGTGCTAAGCATTTACCTAGAATATCAGCAATTTGGGGTTGATTTTCGTATTTCATTACCGCGATCGCCCGTTTTAGCATCCCACCGTAGGTTCCCCAACTAAAACCCAACACCGAGTATTCGCTCAGTTTCCAAGTACGCGGAGCGTGCTGTTTGAGCAATTTTTTGGTGCAGTCTTGACATAATTGCTCGCAAGCGGGACGCTGACACAAAGGACAGGGGGATTGCAGAAATAAGTTCAGAAAAGATGTGATGGTTTTAGTCCAAACTTGCATAATTAGCTAGCAGCGACTTGACGTAGACGCGATCGCATCTTGCTGTTTCCACGCCTGCGGTAAGTTTATAACCGCTACTTTCGTACAATTTAACTGCTTCCACCAGGACGCTTGCAGTTTCGATCCAAATTTCCTGGAAACCAGCAGCAGCGATCGCTGCTTCTAGCTGTTGTAGCAAATATTTCCCCAGTCCCACACCCCTGACGCTTGGTAGAAGATACATTTTGCGGATTTCTGCTGCTTTTTTACCTCGCTGTATGGGGTAGTATGCTCCCGTACCTACAATGTGATTTTGGTGCTCAATTACCCAGAATTCTCCTTTGGTAGCTAGGTAATATTCTTCTACTTGCAGCACGTCTCGGTCTGCACCGTTTGGTTCCCAATTTAGACCGTATTCTGATAACACCGAACGAATTACCTCAGCTGCTGAGGTGCGATCGCGCCTTTCCCAGGGACGAATTAAAAAGTCTCGGTAATAGTGAAAAGTCATCGATTTTACTAACTATGAATTCTCGGTTCGGGATGCAAGTTTGCTAGCAATTGACTTTCCACAACTGCTAATTCATCTAGTCTTTGCTTGACAATTTGGCGCTCGAAGTAGGTATCGGCTAATAGC
This sequence comes from cyanobacterium PCC 7702, assembly GCA_000332255.1. GTDB lineage: Bacteria > Cyanobacteriota > Cyanobacteriia > Cyanobacteriales > Nostocaceae > Chlorogloeopsis. The sequence continues at coordinate 4,009,844 of KB235926.1, forward strand.
CAGTAAGTACCGAAATGGCGTGCCTCGGACATCATCAAGCTTTGATAAAATTTTGCTAATTCTGGTTCGGGACAGTAAGTCGCTAATAATCCCAAACGTTCGTGACTGCGAGCTTCAATTAAGCCACTCACAAGCAAAGAATCCAAAAAGCGATCGCTTTGTTGGGGGCGAATTTGAGCTTTCAAACCTGCGCCATAGGGAGGTGGCGTTAAAGGGCGCATGGGGATGTTTCGCCGTTCCAACCATTGATTCACTTGCTCAAAATGTTCTAGCTCTTCACGGGCAATTTTAGTTAATTCCCGCACCATTTTAGCGTTAGAAGGGTAGCGAAATATCAAGTTCAAAGCAACACCAGCAGCTTTGCGCTCACATTGGGCGTGGTCAAGCAGAATGGTGTCTAGGTTAGATATTGCTTGTTCTACCCAACGGAAACTTGTGGGTTGTTTTAAAATCTCGATCCTCGATAACTGAGATGATTGCACGGCCAAAAGTCAAAAATATTCCCGTCTTTTCCAAACTTGATTAGCTTTATTTTCCCATGTCTTTGCCATTTGGAAATAGCAAAATCAAATTATTTTACCTGCTTGTTGCTTGCCTGTGTTGATTTCACTGATAATATTATTGAGCATCCGGATTTTTTTGCAGACGAATCATCGTCCTGTAGATTTGATTTTTCAATTCTTCATTTTTTTGTAGTTCTAAAGTAATGTCATTAAATTTTTGAATGGTCAAACCATTCTCTTTTACTATTTCTTGGGAACGATTGCAGTAATTTACTGCTATATCTCTAGCTTCACTGGGAATATTATTTAAGCTGCTCGGATCGTTACAAGCCATTTTGGGAATTTCTCTGTTACCGATGATTTTCTTGATATTTTCAAAAGCTTGTTGACGCACCGATTCAATTTTGAGCAGCGCTCTGGAGTAGTTGATAATGTCGGTATTTTGAGGTGAGGTTCCAGTTGATGACGAGCTTTGAGCATTGACTGTCGAATTCCAAACTAGAAAGCTAAAACCTAAACCAGCAATATTCACAAAAGCCATTAACAATAATTGAGAAATTATCCCAGGGAGGCTGAATCGGTAAAAATGATGGTAAGGTCTGTTCATTGGCTATTGACAAAATTAACTAGTTAGAGGTCTGTACAATCAGAATGAATTATTTAAGAAGCAAGAAGTTCCAGGAAAATACTGAATTATATACCAATTGTCGTTGTTTTATTTTTCTTGGCATACCTGACACAGTTGCATAACTGTTGTTTGCAGGGATAACATTTCTGCTGCTCCTTGTTTGAGGTTAACTTCTAATTCCAGCAGTAAAGGTAAACAGGTTATTAATTGCTGTACGGAAAGGGACTTTACTTCCTGTTGTAAATGATAGATACGTTTGGGGTTAGTTATTCCCACAGCTTCCGTGATCGCTTGGGGATTTTTTTCTCCACTTTCCATAATAATTTTTACCCACAACCAGGTACGAAATTGCCCTACGAGGGTAGCAACTATTCGCAAAGGGGGTTCGCAAGCCTGGATAAGAGCTGCTAATATTGTTAAGGCTTTGGCTGTGTCTCCCTTTTTGATCGCAACTGCTAATTGCAGGCTGTTGTGGCTGGTATTTCTGACTAATTGAGCAATAGTATCTGTATCTTGCGGTTTGTTGCTGTTGTCGGCATAAAGCTGTATTTTTTCTAACTCACTGTACAGCAGCCGCGTATCGTTGCCTACAGATTCTGCCAACATTTCTATTGCCGCAGGAGTGAGTTTGACGCCCACTATTCGGGCAGCTTGCTGAACAGATTGTAGCAGCTGTTGTGTCTTCCAAGGTGGAATTACAGGAAATTCTCGAAATTCAGCGGCAAATTTTCTCAAAAGTTGGGTAGATTTGAGTCTTTCATCAGGTTTGTGGCGGCTGGTAATGATTAAAAAAGAATTTGTTGGAATTTGTGGTAAAGTTCGCACCAGTTCTGATAATACATCTTGGGGACAGTGCTGGCAAAGTGGAGAATTAGCAAGCCATACTACACGTCCTCCAGCGCCAAAGGGTGGCGTCATAGCTTGATTGAACGCAGCGATCGCAGCATCGCTTTGTTCTGGGGGAAAAACAGTGTAGTTAAAACTTGTCCACAAAGGATCGAGGACGCGATCGCCTAAAGCAGCGATTGCTTTTTCCATGGCAAAATCATCTTCTCCCCAGTAAACGTAAATTGGCATACTAGCCGCTAAACTCCTACTTTCGCAAAGCTAAATACTTTTTAAATCATTAAATCAAGGCGGATAACTTTGCCTACAATCAATAAGCGTGAGAGCATGAGGATATGAAGATTGGACGACAACTACCAAACATACCTAAACCGAGTAGCACGGATGATGCTACCAGAAGCTTACAGATCCCAAGTCCAGCATATCCAGGAATCCTATAAGTTTCAGCCTGCAAAAAATGGGGGAAGACAAGCTGTAGCTTTTCCTGGTTACACAGTCATGACCCCGCCTTGGGAAGAAGAAACAGAAAATTTGCACTTTTATGGCAAGTTGGAGAATTATCAAAAAGAAATTCTGCAACTAACCCTTAATTCTGATCTGATCGTACCAGTACCTCCTGCTAGTTTTCATTTAACTTTGGCAGATGTAATTTGGGATGATGCTTTTCGAGACGCGTGTGCAAAAAATCCCCAATTTGAGGAGCAATTACGCCGTTGCTTTGCAGAAATTTTCCAGCAGTACCAACAAGCAATGACAAACAACGGTATTCCCATTCGCTGGCAAATACTGGGACTTATGATTATGCCAAGGGCGGTAGGTGTTTGTTTAGTACCTCAAGACCAAAGGTGTTACGAACAAATCGTGAATTTGCGTCGCGCGATTTATCAAAATCCTCAATTAATTGCTTTGGGTATCGAACAACAGTACCACTTTACCGCCCACATTACATTAGGCTATTTTGGAGAAGTTCCTGCACAATTAGACCGCGATCGCTTAGCAACAGAATTTTCGGATTTGAACCAACAATGGCTAACAGATTCACCACAATTTTTAGTTCATCGTGCCGAACTGCGGAAATTTGATGACATGACACGATATTACCGCGAACCAGACTGGCCGGTTTTGAATTTTAGCTAACGATTTCGGACGAGTTTTTCCGATTTAGCTATGGTTCAAAATTTAAAGATTGTTGATAGGCAAGATAAATAGCTTCTAAAAGCACATCGGAGTTAATCCCTGCCGGTACTTTTTCTAAATTAATAATAGCTTTTACTTGCTTGGCTAGTCGTGCGGCTACTGCATCTTTTGCTTTTGGCGACATTTCCTTGCGTCTTAATAAATATTCGCGAATAACAGCAAAATCATCAGGTAACATTGCTGATATATTGGCTTGTTGTATCAATTGCTGACAAAGTAACTTTGCCTGTTCGGAAACGACCAAAGTCGTTGTTGCTGAAGGTGGTTGGATTTGGATAACAACGGTACCAGCTACCCAATCACCTATGCGTTTTTCACGACGACTAAAAACAATAAAAAATCCACCTAAAAACAAGGTATCGTCAACCAATCGCAATAAAGCACGTATAGCTGCTTGCTGCAATCCAATCGGACGTCCGTTATCTTGGATAACGCGAATTTTAGCGATGCGCTTTCCAGGGGTTTGTCCTTGCCATACTGTTTCAAAAAAGACAAAATATCCTGTATAAATAAAATAATTGACCAAGAGGGCGATCGCGTATAACCAAATTCCAATCTTTTCTGCACCTGCAACATTTGTTGACCAATCCAATACCTGCACCGATATTAACATCCATACGCTTAAAAAGATAATTAAAGTTAAAGCCAAAATATGATAATCAATTAGCAAAGCCCAAGCGCGACTACCTATTCCTGCCAAAACAAATTCTAATTCTACGCTTTCCGGTGTTTGGTATTTAATGCGATTAAAAATATGCATGTTCAAATTTCGCGATCGCGTAATTTCAAACCCAATCCTTCCCTACGACTTCTTAAGTCGTAATAAACAACTGCTTTGATAGCTTGCCAAAAGGGAGTTACTAAAACATTTGCCAGTAAAAGTAAAATTAAACCTAAAAAAATTAACATCCAAAAAGTATTACTCACATCGATACTAGGTTCTGTCCCTCCACTTAAGGCCAGAGTCACAAAATATCCTATACCAAATGCAAAGGGAATCATTGCCAAAACAATTATTGGTAGCGTGATTAAGGAGGCTATTAAAATAATGACCTGCAGCCGCCAGGCATGACCTTTTGTCAATTCCCAGCTGCGACCTATCGCTTCTCCTGCATCGCGGATATCCTCGATGGCTAAAGGTAATTCTGGTAGAAAAAGACGTGAGAAAAACCAAAGATAAATAACTAATGTTGCCAGGCTGAAAACAATATTTAATAAAACAAAAACGACAGATTCATTTCCGAAAATTCCTCCTAATATGCGGGTGATAATCCCCTTAATTATTGCTAACCCAAAATTGAGGAAGAAGAGAATTATAGTGACTATAATTTGCGCCAACCAAAAGCTCCAAAATCGAGAATTAATGTGATGTTTGGCAGATCTAATTGACTCGGGTTGATTAACTAACTCACCAAATGCCAAGCGAGAAATGGTAGCATGAAGAGCATAAAATTTTGCCCAGCCATAAATTGGGATTATTGCCCATAAAATAGCCTGAAATGCCAAACCAAGATATTGCTGGAAATGGGAACGATACAACTTGACAGCTGCACTCACAACATTTCCCACACTCAAAGGTTGCACGGAACTTGTAGTTCCAAAGTTTTCAGACATATAAATTAAGACTCCGAGAAGGCAAAAATCTGAAAGATAGCCTTATTAAGGCTATCTTATAGTCAACTTCTACTCAGTGTTCCCAAATTTTATGAATATTCAACGTTGGATATCACGAAGAGAACCAAATTGGCAACGTTTGGAAGAACTATTGAAGCGGGTGGAAAAAAAAGGCATTCGATCTCTTTCCGCTTCAGAAATTAGAGATTTAGCAAGTTTATATCGTTCTATATCAGCAGATTTAGCCCGTGCTCGCACTCAGCAAGTCGGCCAGACTTTCATACAATTTTTACAATCCCTAACAACCCGTGCCTATACACAAATTTATCAAGGTTCGCGGCGACAAGAATGGCAGACAGTGTTAGACTTTTATCGTTGGGAATTCCCAGCTATTGTTAGGGAAACATTTCCCTATACTGTTTTTGCTACATGTTTATTTGTACTGGGAGCTGTGATTGCTTGGTGGTATGGATGGCAAGATCCTAGTTTTTTGCCGCTTATTGTACCTGAAAATTTGATTGCCACAGTTCGCGATCGCCAACAATTATGGATGGGTTCCATTGTCGGAATAGAACCTTTGGCATCCAGTAATATCATGACAAATAACCTATCGGTGTCTTTGGCAGCGGTAGCTGGTGGAGTAACAGCTGGGATATACACGGCATTTTTGATGTTCTTCAATGGTTTGTCGATCGGGGCGATCGCCGCTTTAGTCGGACAGAACAACCTTTCCTATCCTTTTTGGGGTTTTGTGTTTCCCCATGGTTCCCTAGAATTACCCGCCATATTTTTTGCTGGCGGTGCTGGTTTTTTGTTAGCAAAAGCAATTTTATTTCCCGGTCGGTATCGCCGCGCTGACGCATTAAAATTCTCGGGTGCACGCTCTGTGCAGTTAGTGTTTGGTATTGTACCAATGTTAATTGTTGCCGGTATAATTGAGGGATTTTTCTCTCCCAATCCTTTTGTACCCTTACCCTTCAAGTATTTATGTGGAATAGGATTATTTGCATTGCTAGTTGCTTATTGCCGCCGTCAGAAAAAAAACTAGTTTTTATGAATTATCCAACTATTACTTCCTCACCCCTCGCCACGTAACCATTGCTAATAACTCGAGCCAAAATTCCTGTTTGGGTATGGTGAAAATGTTTTTGCAACAAAGCAAGTAAATTTACATCCCTTTCTCCTGTTTCCGGGTTAACATCTATATTTAAACAACGATTAATTTTAGCTGTAATTACAATTCGTGCTGTTCCGAGTTGAATTTCTCGTCCTACCCAATCAAATTCTTGCCAGGGAGATACCCCTTCGATAACTATGTTAGGGCGGAAACGCCTCACGTCGATTGATTGCCCAGCTAATTCACTTAAATGGTTAATCGTTTCCTGACTAACCAAGGAAATATGGACTACTTCTCGGTCGGGATAGCGAGTTTTGGGAAATTCTCCCACCAGTTGTAAAGGTGCGCGGTGGGGGTGTTTGGCGCCCTGACTGGGGTAAATTCCAGCGAGATAACCGGTGAAAAAAGCTGATATCAAATCCCGTCCTTTGCAGGTGTTAGTGCTGGCAACTAACAACTCTACACCTTTACGCTTGACAGTTAAAGTCTGGGTATCCGGGTTATAAAAACACTCTAACGCCGCCAGAGCATGCCAATCGTTTTGCATGGCAAAGTTGTGCTTTTTCATCCAGGGTACGGTTGTCGGGTCAATATCGGTAGGATCTTGCTTGTAGAACAAAGCAAAAGCGCGATCGCCGGGAATACCGTGTCCTAGCTGCAGCTCGACGCGATCGCGCTCGTGGGCGCTTAATCCTTTCAAAGGATAAACGAACAATCGCTGCACGGAAACTTTGTTCATAGCTAATAGCTTTGTAGGAGTTACTAAGCGATCGCTTACCAAGATGATAGCCTTAACTACTTAGCTATTTCCGTGTTGGCGATGATGTTTATTCTTTTGCAGAACCAGCTGGTTTTTGAGCTAGTGGTGTTTTTCCGCGCGGAGATTCTGCGGTGATGCTGCGGAAATACAAACCTCCCACAGTGAGTAAAAATAAGATATATGCAACTGCTTGTACTAAATAAAGGTGTTGCCTGTAGCCAAATAAAGCTTTGAGCAAAACTCCAGGAAATTTTTCATCCGGCAAAATTTTGGCGGTATTCCAGACCATCGGTCCTAAAATGCAAGAGTGGATTTTGGTAAACCTTTCGTAATAAAAACAAAGGCTTTCGGAAGCACGACTGCTGTTGGCTAGGTTTGCCACAGCTTCATCAACATTGTGCAATGCTGTTACCACCAATCCTGCCACGATCAACACCAGCAAAACGCCCATAACCTGAAAAAATTCGCGGATGTTGATTTTGACACCCCATTTAAATAGAAGTACACCTATCATTGCTGCCACTGCAATACCAGCGATAGCCCCCAAGCTGGGAATTATTCCTTGTTGAAAATTGGCAGCTATGAATAGAACCGTTTCAAAGCCTTCGCGTACAACTGCGATTAAGATTAAGCTAAAAATGCCCCAACCCGCATGGGAGTTGCTTTTTAACGCCTCTGTTACTGCCCCTTCTACTTGGGCTTTCATAAATCTAGCTTGTTTGGTCATCCAGATGAGCATCCAGCTGAGCATGGCGATCGCCAGGACGCTGAAAGTAGCTTCCAGCAATGGCTCAACCACAGACGTGTACTGGGGATTAATCGCTCCTAGTGCTTGAATCAACCAACTAAACAGGACACCAATGAGAGCGCTGACGGCGATACCAACGCCCACACCAGCATATACCCAACCATTTAGTCGAGTGGCTTTTGCTTTTTTGAGCAAAGCCATGACAATACCAACTACTAAAGCAGCTTCTACTCCTTCTCGGAGTGTAATTACAAAAGTCGGTAAAGCAGTACTAAAATCCATTCATTGTCCTTTGTTTTTAGATCTTGGTTAATGGCTAACAGTCAGCTATTAGCCAACAAATGTTAACCGAAATCGCGTAACATTTTTTTCAGTTCTAGACTGTGCATTTCTTCTTGCCCTATCATAGTGCGAGCAAATTCTTCTAGATAAATGCTGGCATTGCTCACAGTATCTAACAGGTTTTTATACAACTGCAGAGCTTTCTTTTCGTGGGCCAAACTTTCTTCTAAAATATCCTTGACTGAATGTTTGTAAGATTCTTCTATCGGCGCGATTTTCAGGCTGGGATGACCATCTAAACCTGTGAGAATTTCTCCTACTTGTTGGGCGTGAAGAAGGGATTCATTCGCCTGGGCTTTAAAAAAATCAACGATGGGAATACGATAGGGACCGTTTACCATCAAGGAATAGTGCGTGTAGCGTACAACTCCTGCTAATTCAAATTCCATGATGGAGTTGAGCAGATCGATAGTCTTTTTGTGGTCAAGTTCTTGCATTAGCTATTAATTCACGCTCAGAAAGCTTTTGACTTAATTTTATTCTGTTTTTCTCAGCTATGATTTTTGTGCTTGTGTTGCAGAAGCATCAATCACTTTCTGCGATTGGTGCTCGATAGTTTTGATCAGCTTGGTCACTTCTTGTGGAGTTCTGACTGGTTGAGCTGGTGGAATAACGCCAGGCCACACTTTTAGCAGTTCGCTCATGCTTGTTTTTATAGCTTTGTCTGCTGCGGGGTTAATTTTAGCTACTTGGTTGGAAATAGCTTTGTACAGGTCGTTAGCGTACGTTGTAAAACCACGAGAATCTTGATATTCTATGGAGGCGGTTATTTTGCCGTTGGCTACCGCAGCGCCGTATTCAGAGTTGGCAGCATCTAACAGACCGTTAATTACTTGGAGCACGAAGGTGGGTTTGCTGCGTTCGGTTTCGCTCAAAGCAGCGATCGCTCCATCTACTGCTTGCATGGCAGAAGTAAAATCTGTTTTCACTTTACCAGCTTTGGGATTGGCTTTAACTAAATCTTGCAAGCTAATCAGAGTATTTTTGAATTCCTTGACATTGCGTTCTTTGAGCTGCTCTTCTACGTCAGTGTAAATTTCTTCTACCGGGTGTCCGATGTGGGGTTCTGCTTGCTTCGGTTGATTGATATCCAGCAGTTGTTTTGCTACTATTAAATGCCCTTTCATCAATCCCAGTTTGGTCATGTAGTCCACATCTTTAGCTTCCCCGGTCAGCACCACTTCTTCTGTGGTAACCTGGTCTTTAATTTTGTCGAACTGTTCTTGGGTAATTACTTTTTTGGTAACTAAATCCTGGGGACTTGCGTAGGGACGGTTAGCCTGGATTTTATTCGACAATGCTGGAATCCCCAACTGTGCTTCAAACTTATCCAACTCTGACAAAATAGCGTCGTTAATGTTGATTTTCTTTTTGCTACCGTGACTGCTGTGAGTTGCTGTCTGGGTTGTTTGCGCAGCAGGATTGGCGTTATTGGGTGTGGCTGAATTTTGGGCGGTAGGTGTACCGCCATTACAGGAACTTAAAATCACAAGCGCAAAAGTAGCAACGGTCAAGCCTATGTAACGAAACTTAATCATTCTTGCTCCTAGATAAGTTTAAAAACTAGTTTTTGAAAGACTTTGGCCTTGCCAGTTAAGTTTAAGAGATTCGAACTCTAATGATAGATTTTATCAATTAGGCTTGATAAATTAGTAATTTATTTTTAGATTTTTTCAACTTTTCCAATAACTAATTCCAAATAATTAGTAATATGTATCAGTTAACCATAAAAAATGACACAATTTGCTGCATAATTTCCTCAGTTAAGCACAAATTTCCAAACATTATCCCAAGGATTTTTTCTTGCTTTGGGAACAGTTGCGATCGCAAATGACTTCAAATTGACCCATGCATCCGTTTTCAGCGATCGCGTCTTGATGGGGATGAAACATATATTTTCCGGGATAGCGAAAAGCAAATTCCACAATGTGTCGTTCTGCTACACCCATAGTGATGACATCTGTTTTCTGAGTGGGAGTCAAGGTCATTCCTAAGGGATAGACGTCAAAAAAGTTAGCATGGAGGTGAAATGTTACTGCCGGATCGAATTCAATTATGTTAAGTAGGTACAATCTAATCAACTGATTTTGATAAATACGGATCGGATGGTGCATGTAGTAGTGGGGTAGTCCGTTGAAGGCGTAGTATTCGTTGCGGTTATCGTCATTGACGTCGTATCCGGCCATAATTAATACGATTTCATCTGCTGGTGGACGTCCAGCAGGGGGATCGACAATAAACATTCCGTACAATCCTTTGGCAATGTGGCGAGTAACTGGTTCTATGTGACAGTGATAAAGATGAACGCCAAAAGGTTCTGCATCAAATTCGTAAATGGTCGCGCTACCGTTGCTAACCGGACGAATACCATCCATTTCTGCAGTATGGATACCGTGAAAGTGCAAAGAGTGAGAATGTCCAGCACGATTGAGAAATAGTATCCGCACGCGATCGCCTTGCTTTACCCTTAGTGTCGGTCCCGGAATGCGACCATTTAAATCCCAAATATTGTAAGCAACTGCACTGTTGAGTTGTATTGCCGAGGTTCCAGCTGTTAAACTAAATTCCCGAATTGTCCGCCCGTTTTCTCGCTTGAGCGTTCCATAATCGAAATCTCGAATTACCTGCATGGGGTTAGCAGCACCTTTTGCAATTACCTCTGTTTGTGAGGGTGGTACTCTTACCGACTGCTTTTGTGCAGTCCATTTTTGCCATATCGCACTTACCCCAGCAATACCAACACTTGCCAATCCCAATTGCAAAAGTTGGCGACGGCTAAATAATTTGTCTGTTTTCAGAGTAAAGTAGTTAGGCATGAGCAATTTTTGATTCGCAAGAAAAAGCTGCGAAATTTTTGCAACTAATTTCTATTGAAAAGGAATTAAGAATCACTGTCAATTGCTTGTCGGCAAACTTTAAACTACCAAACCTGACTTCCACTAAAATCAAAGACTTAAAAGAAAGTAACTACACTGGAATACCGACCAAATTTATTGCATCATTAGTTACCATTATTTTGATTTTCTTGGTAGTAAGGTATAAATGTCTGTTTGGCGTCGAAATACCATTATTATTTCTGGGTGTCTGAGCTTGAGTTTGTTACTTACCAGTTGCAATGACACTAAAGCTTCCCAATGTCAGAGATTAATTACCGCCGTTAACAACGGAACTTCTCTTCTGGAAGCAAACAAAGGTACCCAAGTCAGCACAAGCTTGAAACTAGCTCAAGATTTAGCAGATGTGGCAAAAAAAATACAGAAACAAAACTTCAAAGACCCCAAACTAGCAGAGTTTCAAAGCAATTTTGTCAAAGTATTTGTTACTGTGAGCGAAAATCTTACCAAAGCAGCTCAAGCTCTCGGTTCTAGTAAGTTAGCAGATGCTTCTCCTTCCGGAAGAGAAAAAATCCAAAAGGCCAGAGATGAAATTGATACAGCTTTGAAAGCGGCCGTGGATGCTGGCAAACAATCAGATATTCTAGCAGGACAGATAAATAAGTATTGCAGCCAGAATGAATAGTTCTGCATTGAATTTCTTGTCAGTCAGGACAACGGCGAGTTGTGATGTAGTTATGACTATACTATTGGGTTGGTTGATCTAATATGATGGGAGTCTAACTTCCCAACTATGACTGATAGCAGTTCAGTTTTAAAAGATACACTTTCTCTAGTGCCAAGAGCAACTACCCTCAGCTTTTAGTTGTTTGATTTGTCACCTATTTAGCTTGCAGCTGCAAGCAAATTGTTCTGTTCTTACACACGTCTTCAGAGGAAACAGTGATGAAAGCGGAACTAATCGAATTGCTCGCCAAAATTGTCCAAGTCTTACAAATCAATATACGTTGGATGAGTTGGAATTTATTTCTGGCATTTATACCTTTAGTTTTAAGTATTTGGCTATTTCGCATCAAACGCGGGCGTTCTTGGGTTTGGTGGTTAGGTTTTTTGGTTTTCTATGCTTTTTTACCAAATGCGCCTTATTTACTAACTGATGTGATTCACCTGATTGATGATATCCGTACGATCCCATCAGTATGGTTGATTAGTCTTGTATTAATTCCGACGTATGTATTGGTAATTTTGGCGGGTTTTGAAGCTTACGTGATTTCTTTAATTAATGCAGGTTACTACTTGCATCGCATTGGTAAAAGTCAGTGGATTGGGTGGCTAGAGATAATTACTCATGCTTTGTGTGCTGTTGGTATTTATTGGGGTCGCTTTTTGCGTTTTAACAGCTGGGACTTTATTACTCAACCAGATGCTTTGTTAACAAAAGGTGTGGAAGAAATTCTTGGCAAGCAGCCCCTAGTAATTATTTTGATGACATTTGGTATACTTTGTGGCCTTTATTGGCTGATGAAACGAGTCACTTTGGGTTTGATCGCCCAGAAAAATCGGGGTACGGGCATCAATACCAAAGGTATTAACAGTAACAGCTAGTAGGTGTAAAGTAAAATAGTTGGAATTGACTGAAATTATCCGATCGCTTATGAAAGTAATTTTGTCCTTAGTTGGTTTAGCTTTTTGGAGTGGAACGAGTGTATTTGCTGCAGCTGGTGTTGTGCGAGCAGAGACAATCTTTGGGCGATCGGGTCAAGTACAAGCGGAAATTTCCTACGAACAAACTCAGGATTTGTATAAAAATGTACATTTAAAAATCCTCCGCTCTGGAAAAATTGTCTTTGATGACAAGGTCCCTCAAGAAAGCGAATACGATAGACCCATAGGTAGCTTATTTAACGAGGATAACCAAGAAAACGGTAATCGACTACCGGTTGTGGATTTGGATGGAGACAAAGAACCGGAAGTAATTGCTGATTTCTTTACAGGAGGAGCGCATTGTTGTATCTATTCACTCATTTACCGCTATGACAAGCAGGCTAATCGGTACAACAACATTCGCCATGACTGGGGAAATGGCGGTTATAGATTAAAAGATTTAGACAAAGATGGATTGCCAGAATTTGAAAGTCGAGACGATCGCTTTGCCTATGCGTTTACATCTTATGCTGCTTCTGGTTATCCGTTACAAATTTGGCAGTATCGTCAAGGAAAAATGATCGATGTTACCCGTCGCTATCCTAAATTAGTTCAAATTCATGCCCAACAGCTGTGGCAAACTTATCGGGAATTACGCCACAAAGGAGATGACGGTAAAGGATTTTTAGCCGCATATTTGGCAGATAAGTATCTGCTCAATCAAGGACAAGACGGTTGGAAAAAGTTGCAGCAAAATTACAGAGAACGCGATCGCGCCCAATTCTTTGCTGAGGTACGGAAGTTTTTGCGTCGAACTGGCTATATCAAAGTAAGATAACTGCAGGCTGTTTTTAATTATTGCAATTGCCGTCGTGCTGCTTGTAAAAGCAAACGTTTCTCCGCACGGACAATGGCATTATGTGTTCTCAAGACTGCTTCCGGTTCTACGGAAATAGAAGTAATACCCCATTCGATCAAGCGATCGATGATTTCCGGGTATAATGCTGGTGCTTGACCACAAATAGAACAAGGAATTCCCGCATCTCTAGCCATGTGAATCAGTTGAGCGACAGCACTCATAACTGCAGGATGGCGTTCGTCAAATGCTTTTGCAAGCTGTCCTTGCTCTCTATCTACTCCTAGCAGCAATTGGGTCAAGTCGTTGGTTCCGATAGAAATGCCTTGGACGCCGGCCTTAACGTATTCTGGCATTAAAAACAGCACGCTTGGCACTTCTGCCATAATCCACAATTGAAATTGAGATACTTGGGTTAATTTTGCTTGCTCGACTTTTTGCTGACAAAAGCGAAACTCTTCCAAGGTCCGAACAAAAGGTAAAAGCAGGTGGATGTTAGTGTAACCAGCTTTTTGTACAGTTGCCAAAGCTGCAAGTTCTATTTCAAAAAAGGCGGAATTGACTAAATAACTAAAAGTACCCCGTTCTCCCAACACGGATTCTGGGAAAGATGGTAAGTTCTCTTTTAAAGATGGTGATTGCTGCGATCGCCCTTTTTGGCTGGAAGGTTTTCGCCAATCCAAAGAGCGATAAAAAACCGGTCTGGGTGCAAAGGCGCGAACAAACTGCATAATTGCTTCGCACCAGCGTTGTAATAATTCTGCTTGCTGGCCATTTTCTAACCAACTATAGGGGTCTCGACCATCTAATACAGTCAAGCTCATCAGCTCCGATCGCAATAATCCGACTCCGTCTACGGGTAACGACAGCGCTTGAGGAATAGAAGCAGGTTGACTTAAATTCACCAATAACCTGGTAGCGGTCGTGGGTTCCGGAGAGTTGGAGTGAGTGCAATGGGGGTGGAGTAGTTCTGTAGAGGCGCTCTTGGTGGCTTCTTGTAGAGATGTTTTTTTTGTCTGGTTGTCTGCTAGTTTGTTTTCTGCGTCTTCTACGCTGAGGCGATAAATTTCTCCCTTATCGCCGTCTATTAAAAGTTGTTCGCCATTTTGAATTAAAGTTGTGGCATTTGCCACATTCCCTACTGCTGGAATTCCCAATTCTCTTGCTAAAATGGCGGCGTGACTGGTCAAACCTCCTTGTTCGGTAACTATACCGGCTGCTTGTTGCAAAATTGGTAACCAATCTGGCGTGATTGCTTTTGTAACTAAAATAACTCCTTTAGGTATTTGTTCTGGTTTGGGCTGGGAATTAACGATGACGTGAGCAGTTGCAGTCGTGCGTCCTGCTGCTGTCCCCAATCCCTTGAGAAAGTGGAAATTGGAAATACTAAATTGGGGGGCAATAATTTTTGTGATGTAAAGCTTTCCAGAGGGAATTTCTTGGGAAATGGTCCATTCTAAGGTCAGGTTTCTTCCTACTTCTTGGACAAGTCGCTTTGCCAATTTAATTAATTGTTGCAAGTATTCTTCTGGTAGGGCGTACTGTTGTTGTTGTACTTCCTCTAGCAGGTAAGTTTGCAAACAAGAGTGATTCGCCGTTTCTGCTGATGCACAAACGTGTTGTAAATCAGCTGAACTACTTGCATGATTGAGGCGATAAGCTAGGGTTTTATTCCCCAAATGTTGTTCGAGTAGAGCGCCAGTTTCTGGGTGGATGTAGTAGACATCTGGTAAAACTTCGCCGTGGGCGATCGCTATTCCTAATCCAAAGGTAGCTTGTATTTCCCATCCTGAAGAATTAGCAATTAACAAACCAGAGGCGAGCGCATCGCGAATTGGTTGTACCAAAACTGCATAGTGAATTTGTTGCAAATCAATTCCTGCCCGCTGCCAGTATAATAGACTTCTGGCTCGAAACAGCTGGCTCCAAGTTTGCTTGAGCGTAGCTGCGATCGCTTCTGGAGCGCAGCAGCAAATTTGGGACTCTAGCAATCCATTCAAATTTCCTACTGTTTGTTTGGCAGTCGGAAACATCAAGCTGGGACGAAAAATCAAACATTCCGCTTCCAATTTACTCGCAGCTTGCCAAATTTCATTTAATAACTTTGCTGGCAAACTGGCAGTTATTATTTCTTGACGCAAGCTACTAGCCACCTGCTGCAACTGACGCCAATTGTTGACATCTAAGTGTAAGGAAGAATGGGGCAAGTCCGCAATTAGCGCTTCAGAACTGTTGAGATTTTCTAAAAATTTTTGCAATACTGATGCTGCTATTACGAAACCAGACACTACGGGGTAACCGCGCTGCATAAGTTTGCTCAAATAAAAAGCTTTATCACCAACTTCGGCGCGGTCTTGTAATCTAATTTGCTCCAGCCAGTAGAGTTTGTCCACTCAATTTGTCATTTGTCAGTTTCGGTTGTCATCAATTCTGGTTTGGACCAGAAAAAAGTCCATTTTTGATGGTCTGTGGTTGAAGTTGACAGTTACTACTAATTGCACCGTTTGTAAATTTCAATAGCAATTCGCCCTCCAACCAATGCTGTAAAGGAGATTTTTCCACATACTACTTCTTCTCCTAACCATTCATTTCTAGAGAGCTTTTCTACCTCCAAACTGTTACATTCTCTCGTCCTCTAGTTGGCTTGTCCTGATTTATTTTGACCCCTAAATTCGTGAATTAGCTATACTGAAAGTATTAAATATGAGATTGAGCCTTTGGAAGTTTTAAATTTTACTCTAGCATTTAAGTGTTGCTGTGTAACACATTTACAAGCATAGCACCAAAAGCAATTCTAACTCTTGGACATTTTTCCAAAAGCTTTGCTTAGGTGATTCTTCTTGCGAGGGTGGAAATTTTTGCGAAGATACTTTTCAAATCATACCAGAACAACAACATTAGGGGGAGAGCATAAAAACACAAAGAAGATAATTGGAAGTGAAATATCTCTCCTGCAAGCAAGGAATTTGGTAATTTTCAAAAATTAAAACGTCAAAATTTGATTAAGAAGCGATGTTTCAACTCAAAACATGACACACCAATCATTACTGTTAATAAATACGTACTATCTTTCGCCTGATGATTGGTTTAACCTTACCTTAAGGCTATGTTTAGCCTTGCTGTTTGGAGCGGCGATCGGCTTAGAACGGGAACTGAGGCAAAAACCCGCTGGTTTAAGAACTCACATGTTAGTTAGTATGGGATCGGCACTGTTTGTTTTAGTGCCGTTGCAAGCAGCTGCAATTTCGCCAAATTATGACCCTCTTAGCCGTGTTATCCAAGGCGTTGCGTCCGGTATTGGCTTTGTTGGTGCAGGAGAAATTTTACGCGAATCTTCTCCAGAAGCATCACAACGTACTAAAATTCGCGGACTGACCTCAGCAGCAGCCATCTGGGTATCAGCAGCTTTAGGAATTGCAGCTGGATGCGGTTTATGGCGGTTAGGATTAATTAGTACCGTGCTGTGCGTATTTGTTCTAAAATTTTTTAAATGACTAAAATCAAATTATGGCAAGCTAACTGTTAGCTTTTTTGATTATTGAGGATCGCCGCACAAATAATCAGCACGAACCCAAGCACTTCGTGTACCGTAGATAATTCTCCACCACCAGAAACCATCTCGTTGGTATTGACCGCTGATTAATCCGACAATTTGTCCGTTGGGAATTTCTCCAAGCTTAGGAAATGAACGTCCCGGACCGCTACGCACCGAAAGCCTACCATCAATATCATTAGTACAAACCTGAGCGTAGGATTGAGGACTAGATGCAATGCTATCACTGCGGCCAAGTCCGGGTCCAACTTGTGCTATTGCAGGTAAGGAAGAAGCAGTTACAATTAAAGCACCAGTCACCAAAGTTTTCAACATCATAAATCCTCAGCATTTGAACCAAAAAATCACTGAATTTTGACTTCCAGAAAATTAAGCTTATAAGTGTGGATATATTCCAATACTTGGTCTAAATCCTGTCTTTTAGTTAGTCCAATACATCCGGACGTTCCATCCTCACCGTTGTTTTTTTCAAACGAAGGATCGTAGTGAATACCTAAGTCTGTACGACCGGTTTTAAATAGAGGCCAAATCGGAAGGAAGCGATCGCTTACTTCTGGAGTGCTGCCGTGGATATAAGTTTTCGCAACTTTATACAATCCATCTGGTAAAGGTGCTTCCGTTCCAGAGCGATGGCGGTCTTTATTTTGGGTAGTAGCTCTTCCAGAAACAGTATCGTAAGAGTTAATTTCTCGTCCTTGTACGTAAATAATCAGTTTGTATAGAGGATTGCCAAGGGCATTTTTTTTCCCTGTTGGCACTAACTTCATATAATTAGATGATCTGAGTGTATCCGTGGAAATTTTTTGATAAGAGAAGTTATTTTTTGTTAATTTCTTCTCACCCCAATTCCAGCGGGACTGAAAGTAATCACCATTTTTGCTCATCTTTTTTTCTTCATGTATGGCAGTGATAGTTGTATTAGCTTCGGTATGATTTTCCCCGTTTTTACTAGAGTTAATTTCTACTAATGCTACTGGTAATTTTATTTCTGTAGCATGCTGGCAACTTACTACAGTTAAGCAGGTTAAAAATAACAATAATTTTCGAAATGGCATAGAAAATTTTATTTTTTTTATGTTTAGAGTTTAGATGCCAATTAATTAATTAAACATCCGAAATGATACGTATTTTCAATCGCTGCGCCAATCACGCAATTGCTGCTATCTTTAAAAATTTTTCAAGTTTCTAGATCGGAAATTCAAAAACCATCGATTGAATCAACTAAGATTTAGAAATAAAATTAATATTGTTTCCGCGAATTTATATGTATTTTTCGTTACTTGAAGCTGGGAAAATCGCTCGCAATGGCAGTCGCTCTCAGTAGATTTTTTGAAATCAAATTTGTCACCAGCTTAAAAAATTCACAAAAACAAAAAAAGCAGCTGGAGTAAACCAACTGCTGAAAATTATCTTGACATTTTGACAGCGGATTACCTGAGTGCCACTTGACTAACTGGTAAAACACCAGCCATTTCTAAAATCGGCACAATTAAATCTTCGCGCTTGACTGCCATCATATGCACGCCTTGACATAATTGTCGGGCAATTTGCACTTGTTCGGCAGCAATTTTCATACCTTCAGCCAACGGATCTTTAGCTTGAGCCAATCTATCAATAATATGCTGGGGAATTTTAACACCCGGAACGTTCTTATTAATAAACAGAGCATTCTTTGCCGATTTGAGCAAAAAAATTCCTGCTAAAACAGGCTTGTTGCAACCGGCGGCAATTTTGTCCATGAACTTTTCTAGCAGTTCAAAATCGGTAATCAATTGGCTTTGGAAAAATTGTGCTCCTGCTTCTAATTTGCGTTCAAATCGTGTTTGCAGACCCGACCAGCTTGCACATTGGGGATCAACTGCTGCACCGGGAAATAAATCCAGCGCTCCATCTGAGAGGGGTTGGTCGTTGCAGTCAACTCCGCGGTTGAGTTTTTGGATGACCTGGAGCAGGCGTACGGCCTCCAAATCAAATACAGCTTTGCAGTCGGGATGATCGCCTGCTTTCACGGGATCTCCCGTTAGAGCTAGGATATTCCTGATCCCGAGGGCGTGAGCACCCATCAGGTCAGCTTGTAAACCAATGCGATTGCGATCGCGACAGGCAATTTGGCAAATCGGCTCGATACCGTGTTGTAGCAAAATTGCCGATGCTACTACAGAACTCATCCGCAGTACAGCTCTACTGCCATCGGTGACATTGACAGCATGCACCCTCCCCTTAAGGGTAGCTGCCATTTTTAACATGTGTTCTGGATTACCGCCTTTTGGTGGTGTTACCTCCGCAGTAATCAGAAATTCACCTGCCTTTACAGCTGTGCGAAAAGAAGTTAAAACAGTTGGATTTCTGATAGCCAGCATAACCAATGAAGTTTTCTGTCATTGGGTACAGCTATAGCACATGTCACCCCATTCAGAAAAGCTCACAACGGCAGAGAAAAACCCATGGCAGTTTTTACTTTTGCCAAAGTTTGGTTGGCGATCGCCTCTGCTTTGTGCTTGCCGTGTCGCAACACCGATTCTAAATAACCTTTATCTTTTATGACCGCGTGATATTTTTCTTGAATCGGTTTAAGAGCGTTGATTGTAGTTTCTGCTAGTATTGGTTTAAACTGTCCCCAGCCCATATCTTGGCACTCAGCTGCTACTTCTTCCTTACTTTTGCCAGAAAGTAACATATACAGCGTTAACAAATTATTACATTCCGGCCGTTCAGGATTATCAAATTCCAAACCACGAATTGCATCGGTTTTGCAGCGCTTAATTTTTTTGTTAATTTCATCTGGAGAGTCTAGTAAATTGATGCGGCTCAATTCAGAAGGATCGGATTTGGACATTTTCTTGGTTCCGTCCGTCAAACTCATGATCCTTGCTCCTTCTTTTTTAATTAAAGGCTCCGGCAATTTCAATACCGGTTGGTTTGGTTGGGCAAATTGATGATTAAATCTGTTGACGAGATCCCGCGTTAGTTCCAAGTGCTGCTTTTGGTCTTCACCCACCGGGACTTTATCTGCTTCGTACAGTAAAATATCAGACGCCATCAGTACCGGGTAGTCTAACAAACCAACACCCACATTTTCACCCTGCTTGAGTGCCTTTTCCTTAAACTGAATCATATCCGTCAGCCAATTGAGGGGTGTGATGCAGTTGAGCAACCAAGTTAGTTCCGCATGGGCAGGGACGTGGGATTGCACGAAAATGGTAGAGTATTTTAAATCGATACCGCATGCTAGGTACAAAGCAGCGATCGCGTAGGTATCTGCAGCTAGGCTTGCTGGATTGTGGGGTAAGGTAATAGCATGCAAATCTACTACGCAAAAGAAATTTTCGTACTGACTTTGGATTTCGACCCAGTTGCGAATTGCACCTAAGTAATTACCCAAATGTAAATTACCAGTTGGTTGAATACCAGAAAGTACTCGTTGCCTGCCCATAAATTTCATCTTTAATAGCTAATAGTTAATAGTTAATAGTCACCGGTCAATAGTCAATACTCAAAAAGTTCTTGATGGCCCAGCAAGCGAATTGATTTAGTTTACAAAACTCGACAAAAATTAAGTTCTTGTCAGAGATAGTCATAGTACCCTGGAAAGTAATTAATTTTTTAACAAGATTTGGGAGTTTTTGCATGAAAGCTCTGCTACTGTGGCCCAAAATGCCCAATTCCTTTTGGTCTTACCAGGAAACACTCGATTTGGCTGGTTTGCGGGCTACAAACCCGCCATTGGGTTTAATTACAGTTGCGGCGATGTTACCCAAGGAATGGGAAATTCGTTTGGTGGATCGTAACGTCCGCGAAGAAACACAAGAGGAATGGGCGTGGTGTGACATTGCAATCATCTCTGCGATGGTGATTCAGAAAAAAGATTTCTGGGAATTAATTCAAAAAGGAGTGGCCTTGGGAAAGAAAGTGGCCGTGGGGGGTCCCTTTCCAACTTCGGTACCGCAGTTTGCCCTGGAAGCAGGAGCGCATTATTTAATTCTAGATGAAGGAGAATGTACTATCCCCATGTTTTTAGAAGCTTTAGCACGGGGAGAACAACAAGGTATTTTCCGCGCCACAGAAAAACCCGACGTTACCCAAACACCAATACCGCGCTTTGATTTGCTAGATTTAGATGCTTACTTAGCCATTACGGTGCAATTTTCGCGCGGATGTCCGTTTCAATGCGAGTTTTGCGATATCATCAATTTGTTTGGTCGCAAGCCCCGCACCAAAACTCCCGCACAAATGCTCGCCGAGTTAGAAGTCTTATATCAAATGGGTTGGCGGCGGTTAGTTTTTATTGTTGATGACAACTTTATCGGTAATAAACGCAATGCAAAGGTTTTTCTGCGAGCATTAATTCCCTGGATGCAAGAGCGTAAATATCCGTTTATCTTAATTACAGAAGCATCCCTAAATTTAGCAGAGGATGACGAGCTGATCGAACTGATGGTTCAAGCTGGCTTTCGGATCGTATTTATGGGGATCGAAACGCCGGATGTAGAAAGTTTGACGCTAGCCCACAAAGAACAAAATACGCGCCAATCTCTGATAGAATCTTGCCACAAAATTACCCGTGCTGGACTGCAGATCATGTCAGGCTTTATTTTGGGCTTTGACGGAGAAAAACCAAAAGCTGGACAGCGCATTCAAGCATTTGTGGAACAAACAGCTATTCCTCAAGCTCACCTGAATTTGCTGCAAGCGTTGCACAACACGCAAATGTGGAATCGCTTGCAAAACGAAGGAAGATTACACCAGGAATCAACAGATTTTTTGGGTTCTCAGATGGCTTTGATGAATTTTGTTCCGACTCGCCCCCTAGAGGAAATTGTCAGAGAATATATCGATGCATTTTGGAATTTGTACGAGCCGATGGCGTACCTGCAGCGTACCTTTCGCCATTTTAACATGATGGAAGTTCGGCGTCCTCAAAGCAAACCTCCTCTGACATGGCATGAAGCGCGCTTGTTTTCCGCCATTTGTTGGCGACAGGGTGTTCTGCGCGCGACTCGTTTTCGCTTTTGGTTACAGTTGCTGGCGATCGCCCTGAGGAAACGCCATTTAGTTTACGATTATCTAGCAGCTTTAAGTTTTGGCGAACACTTTTTCATTTTCCGCCATCAAGTGAAAGCACGACTGGAAGCACAACTAGCTACTGCCAATTTAGAGACCACAACAACTAACAACACAAGCAGATTACCAACCACGGCCGGTTCGGTGTTAGTTAATTGATAATAATTTGACATGCAAATTTTGAAATTATTGATTTAGGCGTGTTTGTTGGTGAGGAAACACCAGAATGAGTTTAATTTTCATTTTCATATTTGGTGATTTTTTCACCAGTCGCCCCTTGCAGCTAGCTACCGGCCACATTGCGGGGATTTTTAATGGGAATTATTTTTCTGGCTTAATCTTCTGCTGATTGGGTTGGTATTTCAACTGCTGTGACATCAATTGTGCCTTCTGGAGTCAAGCGCTGAAAACGGTGCTTCTGTACTAACAATGCTTCCCCACAGTTAGGACAATTTATCTGCGTTTGATTTAAGCCTGTAAATTCGTATTTGCAGACCGGACAGCGATCGCTAACTAAGTTACTTTGCAACCACCAGCGAAATCCAAAAAATGCCACAACAGGTGCTAACAAAAGTAAACCGACAATAATCAGCAATGAGTTGACCAACCATCCCAGACCTAATGACCCCAACAACCATACAATTAGTATGAAGGTCAGCCAAGGACGAAGGTAATACAAGTTTAATTGAAAAGTTTTAAAGCTCATTTTTAAGTTTCATCTTGCCCTTTTTCTAGGATAGCGAGTTTATCAACGAGTCTCTAGTACAAAAAGATAATATATTGTCATGTTCCTTCAGCTGGCTTTTGTGTTTTTTTTATTGTCTTGTGACATTGCCTTGATGTATCAATTACAAATTGAAAAATTTTTCTTCTCTAGAGCGAGTATTACACAATACCAGTTTCTCCGGTAATTCTCCCAAGGTAAACCTAGGGTAAAGAAACTAATTAAGAAATATTATGTCAGTGTAAATTTTTAGTAAAAAATGTAACCTTAGCCGCGAAAAAAGGTAAATTCTAAACAAGAGTTTAACAAGCAGCTTTGACAACCAACCACAGTACACATGCATCCCTGCTGACTACATTCAAAAATGATATAATTGTTTTTAGTCTGTAGCTATCGATACTAAAAAAAATTGCCGAGACAAACAAAACCCATAGCTAATTTCATACATAAATAAAAACAAAATCGCTGACCTGTGTTTTCAGGGATGTAGTATCCTTCAAAGGTTGAATTGTCGCAGCTTCTTGGAAAGTTGAAATATTGAATTGAGTTTCTTTGACAATTAGCACTATTTTGGCAATGGTTTCTAGCCGTAATAAAGTATACAAATGTCAGCATCCTCTCGGCGATAGCACAGCGGTCAACAAACGTATTAGTGAATGTAAAGATAGAAATAGAGGTTTATTAGAGGAATTGGCACCCGAACGACAGGTAATATTCAAACAGCAAGAACTATTCAGGTCTTTAGCAGAACTTACACCCTTTCCAATAGCTATTGCAAGCTTGGAAAGCGGTGAAATATTATTTCGAAACCAACTTGCAGAGTCCATCTTGGCAGTAGATTCGCGCACGACGCTCGAGAAATTCCCCTTTAATTGTTATGACTATCCACATTCATGGCAGCAGTTAATTGATAAGCTTGAAAATGGCGAGTGCGTGAGAAATTTTCCAGTCTTGTTCAAAAAAAATAATGGAGATACTTGGGAAGTACGAATTTCCGCTCAAGTTGTGAATTGGGAGGATAAACTTGTAGCGTTGTTCGTATTCATGAATACAACTGAACAGGAAACCACGCAGCAGATAAACCCCTGGCTGGGGGATAGCGAGTTGCGAGTAACTAAAGAAGATACTTATAATTTTGTTGAAAATTACACATATACAGAAGCAATTGGAAAAATTTCGGCGCTGGCAATGGAATGTCAGCAATTAAAAACACGCTTGCATGTAATGGAGCGGGCGCTGGCTGCTAGTAGTAATGGAATTATTTTGACAGACGCCAATCATCCAGACAATCCCATCGTTTATGCCAATCCAGCCTTTGAAAAAATGACAGGCTATTGTGCGCGCGAAGTTATCGGTCGCAACTGTCGCTTTTTGCAGGGAACCGATCGCAAGCAGGCGGCGATTGCAAAGTTGCGCGCTGCCGTGCAACAGCAAAAAGAATGTCACGTCATTATCCGCAATTATCGCAAAGACGGTAGTTTGTTTTGGAACGAGCTTTACATAGCTCCGGTGTTTGATGCTTTTGGGAAGTTAACTCACTTTATTGGCATTCAGACAGATATTACAGAACGCATCAAAGCTGTGGAAGCGCTGCAAGAAAGAGAAGAACAGTACCGCCGCATTGTGGAAACTGCGACGGAAGGAATTTGGGTAATCGACCAAGATAACAAGACTACTTTTGTCAACCAACAAATGGCGAGTATGTTAGGTTACACGGTCGAGGAGATGATTGGCCAAAGCTTATTCTCATTTATGGATGCACAACAACGAGAACTCGCCAACACCTTGCTTGCACGTCGTCGTCAGGGTGTTCGCGAGACACACGATTTTAAATTTTGCTGCAAGGACGGTTCAGATTTGTGGGCGATGGTTTCTTGTGCTCCTTTATTCGACGAGCAGGGAAATTACACTGGTGCGTTGGGAATGGTTACTAACATCACCGATCGCAAGCGAGTAGAAGCAGCACTACAGGAAAGCAAACAACGTTTGGATAGCATTTTGCATTCTCTAGAAGATGTAGTTTGGTCTATTGACGCCGTTACTTTTGAAACTCTTTATCTCAATTCTACTGTCGTTAAGGTTTATGGTCGTCCCGCATCCGACTTTTTCCAGAATTCCAATCTTTGGTTCGAAGTGATTCACCCGGAAGATCAACCCCGAGTTAAGGCTGCCATCGAGCCGTTGCTGGCAAATGGCAACCAAGAATTAGAATACCGAATTATCAGGCCGGATGGTCAAGTACGCTGGCTGTTAAACCGCAGCCATCTAATTTATGACGCCAGTGGAAAAGCAATTCGCATTGAAGGAATTGCGACGGATATTACCGATCGCAAACGCATGGAAAAAAAGTTAGTCCGCTACGCCTTCTATGATGCTCTTACTGGTTTACCCAACCGAGTTTTGTTTATGGAAAGGCTACAGAAAAGCCATAGCTAGGACGAAAAACTCTCCGGGTGATTTGTTTGCCGTGCTGTTTTTAGATCTCGACCGTTTTAAGATTGTTAACGACAGTCTGGGTCACTGCGTTGGCGATCGCCTGCTAATAACTGTTGCCCAACGTCTGCAAAGTTGCTTGCGTTCCGATGAAGGTGATGTTGTCGCCCGCTTGGGTGGAGACGAATTTACCATCTTGCTTTCCCACATTCAATCTGTTGATGACGCCATTCGCGCTGCAGAACAAATTCACCAAGTACTAAAGTCACCGTTTAACTTGAACGGATATCAGGTATTCACAACTGTTAGCATTGGTATTGCCTTGGGTACAAACGGCTATACTCAAGCTGTGGATGTCTTGCGAGATGCAGATACTGCCCTTTACCGTGCCAAAGAACAAGGAAAATCCTGGCATATTGTTTTTGACAGTACCATGTACGACCGGGCAGTAGCGCTTTTGCACCTAGAAACCGACTTGCGTTGGGCACTTCAGCGCCAGGAATTACGAGTTTTCTACCAGCCAATTGTATCTCTTGTTACAGGTAATATTACGGGATTCGAAGCCCTCGTGCGCTGGCAACATCCGCAACGAGGGCTGGTTTCTCCTAGCGACTTTATTGCCATTGCCGAAGAAACTGGATTAATCGTACCGATCAGCCAATGGGTA
Organism: cyanobacterium PCC 7702; assembly: GCA_000332255.1. Classification (GTDB taxonomy): domain Bacteria; phylum Cyanobacteriota; class Cyanobacteriia; order Cyanobacteriales; family Nostocaceae; genus Chlorogloeopsis. Next base: position 4,035,371 of record KB235926.1, read on the forward strand.
CTGCGCGAGTCTTGTTTGCAACTACGACAATGGCAGCTGAGATTTCCCGAACACAAGTCTTTAAGCATCAACGTTAACCTTTCGGCTAAACAACTCTCCCAACACAATGTAGTCGAGCAAATCAACCAAATTCTGCAAGAAACCAACCTTGCTCCTAGCAGCCTAAAGTTAGAAATCACCGAAAGTGCGATTATGGCAAGTCCGGAAAAAGCTGCTAGCGTTCTTCAGCGACTAAAAGCTTTGGGAATCCAGTTGTGTATTGATGACTTTGGCACGGGTTATTCATCCCTTTCTTATTTACACCATTTTCCGATTGATATTTTAAAGATTGACCGTTCCTTTATCAATCGTATTGACAGCGACGGTGACCAATGGGTGATCGTGCGGGCTATTATCACCTTGGCTAGTAACTTAGGAATGGGTGTTGTTGCTGAAGGGGTAGAAACAATGGATCAGTTGATACAACTAAGGTTATTAGAATGTGATAAAGCACAGGGTTACTTGTTCTCCCAACCCTTAGACAGCGAACAAGCAAGCGCCTTGCTAGCTTCTCAACCATTTTTTTAATGCTGGCAATTGGTTTGCTAGTTTTAGTCTAAAAACTGAGACAAGCGCTGTTGGTAATACTCTACAATTTTTTTGGTCACCTCAGCCACAGAAAGACCGTCAGTGTTAATTTCCATAGCATCGGGAGCTTTCTGCAAGGGAGAAACTTTACGCGTGCTATCTTTCCAATCGCGTTCGGCGATGTCCTTTTCTAACTGTTCTAGAGAAATGGGGGGTTGGGCTTGTTTTTTTAAATCTTCAAACCGACGGCGGGCTCTTTCTTGTACGGAGGCAGTTAAAAAAATTTTTACTTCTGCATCAGGAAAAACATGGGTACCGATATCCCGCCCTTCTGCAACTAAACCACCTTTTTTACCCCAGCTTTGTTGCTGTCTGACCAATGCTTGACGCACGGCGCTTTGTGCTGCAATTGCCGAAACTTGGGATGTGACTTCTAAAGAGCGAATCGCTTGAGTAACATCGTGACCGTTAATCCAAACTCGCACAGGAAATTGTAAATCTTGGTTGGGAGTTAATTCGATGACGCATTTGTTGACTAATTCTGCGATCGCGCACTCATCATCAACGGCTATTCCTTCTTGCAGCACCAGCCAAGTTACAGCACGGTACATGGCTCCTGTATCCAAATACACAAGTCCCAGCTTTGCAGCCACTTGCCGAGCTACAGTAGATTTTCCAGCTCCTGCTGGTCCGTCAATAGCGATAATAGGTTGGCGATCGCGCAAAATCATATTGTCAATCAAACGCGTAGAACCAAGACGAGCGGCGATCGCGAGCATTCCTTCTTCCTCCACTGTTTCCAAAGGTATCAAAGTAGTCGGTTCAACCAATTCAATATATTCGACAGAGATAGAACTGGCGAGTGCAAGTTCTTGCTGTACTATTGATATCAGTGTTTTCGCTTGACGTTCTCCAGAACGAAACTTGCTTGCGGCTTTGCGCAAGCTACGATATAGTACTGCTGCTTGTTGTTTTTCCGCAGCAGTTAAGTATTGATTGCGAGAACTAAAAGCCAAACCCGATGCTTCTCGTACTGTTGGACAAGCAACAATCTCAACTGCAAAACTCAAATCGGTTACCAGCCGTTTAATAATTGCCAATTGCTGACCATCCTTTTGACCAAAATAGGCTCGATCGGGTTGAACCAAGTTAAAAAGCTTGGTCACGATCGTGCTCACACCCTGAAAGTGGCCTGGACGAGAACGGCCACACAAGCCTGAGATCATAGCAGATGGAGGTATAACTTGTGTAACCTTTGATTCTTGTATATTATTCAAGTCGATTCCCATTTCCTCCGGAGTCGGCGCAAAAATCGCATCTACCCCAGCTTGTTCGCATAGTTGGCAATCTTTGTCCAAAGTTCGCGGATAGCGCAGATAATCCTCGTTCGGACCAAATTGCAAAGGATTGACGAAAATACTAACAATTATTGTCACATTTTCTTCGCGTGCCCGTTGAATCAAGCTTAAGTGACCTGGATGCAAAGCTCCCATTGTGGGAACTAAACCGACCGCTGTCAAAATTCTGTCAGTTACTTCCAGTTCTGATTGCTGTTGTGGTTCCAAAAGTAATTCACTGGAACGGCATTTGGCTAAAAAGCAGCGCAGCGCTGCAACTGTTGTTAACAGACGCATAAAAAATACCCCATGGTTTCTATTAGTCTCCCCCGTTAGTTTAGATCCGAAAATCAAGGAAGAGATTACTCACCAAGGGGCCAGGAATTGAAAAATCAGAAGACAAAGCAAGTGACCAAGAGTTTGGTTGTTTGTTGTTAGTTGTTGGTAAAAAACACCCATGGTCGGGTTTCCCGACCAAGCAACTAACAGCGACGGGAGCGGGGTCCCCAAAAATTTGCTCTTTAACGTAGATTTTTGGGGTTCCCTTACCTACCCAAGACTTCTATTTTTACTGGCGCAATTCCACTACTCATCATTCCCAAAACCCGTGCTGCCGCAAAGGAAAGGTCAATAATTCGACCGCGAACGTACGGACCCCGGTCGTTGATTCGCACAATTACAGAGCGACCGTTACGGGTATTGGTAACACGTACTCGCGTTCCAAAAGGCAAGCTGCGATGGGCGGCTGTCATTGCTTCTGGATTGAATCTCTCACCTGTAGCAGTCCTAGTGCCAGAACCATCATAACCGTAGAAGGAAGCGATACCTTGGAAAGAAGCTAGAACTGTTCCAGCAATTTGCCGTGGTAATTTTGCTACTGGCGCAGGTATGCGAATCGTTGGTAGGTTGGCAATTTGGTTTAAGGGAGATGCATTTCCTATTAGCCGGCGCAGGCGATTTGTTGCTTGCAACGCGTCTAGTGCCAAGTCTTTGGTTGTATTTGCCAGTCGCGTGTTCTCGTTAATTTCTACAAGTTCTTGGTTACGGAACTTGATCAGAAAACGACCGCTTGGCAACTGCTGACTAGAGAGGTTTTTATTTTGGTTTTGATTGGCTTGCCAAGTAACTGTAATTTTATTGGCATCTGCTTTATCCAAAACTAACTGATTAATTTTCGCTGCTACTACACTAGCCCTTTGCACCGGATCGTCTTCAGTCAAGCTCGCTTGATTCACCTGTAGTGTGGAGTTATTGGTATCGAAGGGAACCCCAAAAATTTGCGCAGAGCAGCAAATTTTCGAGGAACCCGAATAGAAGGTTTTACTTGCTGTACCAACACTGTTTATCTCACCAACTTTTGTTTCTTTGCTCGCTACTGGCTTTTGACCCATAAAGGTGAGAACGGGAATATCGCGGATATAGAGCGTTGCTGCTGGCCGACCTGCCATTTCATGCGCGTGGATTTTGGCGATCGTAGCTGCATTCAAGGCAGAGCTTGCTTTTGGGGTTTTGTACTCTCCCAGTTTTACCACATCGCCAGAAGGCTGGGCGGAAGAGGTTGGAGCCGTTTTTTTAGTCGTTTCGCAACGTCCCATTTCAGAACATCCAACTAACGGTGTCCCCAAAATCGTGCTAAGCACAGCGACAACAGTCCACAAATGTTTTTGATTCATGCGTCCGAAATATTAAAGCAACTGTAGAACAGAAGTTTCATCATTCGTGGGTTTTGCACCAGTAAAAGTGTCTTTCCCAACAACCGAACTCGTTCTGCTTTCACTTTTTGCTTTGTAACTGCAACAGACTAACATGAACTTCTGGGGTTGGGGATCAGGGTTTTAGCGCAAGTCTCTGTAAATTTATCAAAATCAAAGTTGCATTTCAAGGGTCAAACCTCGCTCGAAAGCGGATTTTGCTTTGGTAACACTTTTTTCAATGGATTAGAAATTTTATTAGTTATCCTTAACAAGATTTGGTATTTAAATCAATGGATTGATATATTTGCTTGCCCAAAAAGACCTTTAATGGTAAACTGCAGCTTTTTTACTTTTTGTACACAAAATTTACTTAAGTAGAGCAATTGTACTTAATAAAAATAACTCGGATATAAAAACTTTTATGAAGTATTTTTTTTAACTTTGTTTTGGAAGAACAAAAAAATGTTAATTTTATTTGCAAGCTGGGGATCGTTCTTCATTTAAAAAACAAAATCCGAATCCTAAAAAAGAAAATCCTCATTTTCAGTAATAGCAATTGTAACAGTAGCTTTTATGTGCCCACTTTCTTTCACTAGAAAGGCACTAGGAAATTTTTGTACTTTTGAATACAAAAAATCCAGCTTCCAAAATCTGCAAGCTCTCGGAATACTTAAGAAGTATTTTTAACTGAAAAAAGAAAGTTCTTAATTAATTAAGATCACTGAAATATCTGGCAGCAATTTGGATATTAGATCACCACGGCTTAGAACAAGCAAGGTGTAAAAAATCAAGCATAATTTTTTACCACCTACTAGAACGATCACTCTAAGTTGACCAAATCATCTCACTGTCTGTTTAATTGCCTGGAAACAGAATGTTCTCGAAGGTTTGAGTGTAACCCATGACCATAGCAACCTTTTTTACGGGCGTTTGATTTTGACGTTCTCGAAGTAACCTTGTCACTGATGAAACTGGCAAGTAGTTCTATTAACACGATTTTTCTTTGTTAGAGATGCATAAAAAATAGTAACAAGCATGAAAGTGCTTGCTACTAACGAACTGCTTGAAGCACTAAAGTAAGTGCTTGCTACTAACTTGATATTCCGTGGTTTGGTTATCTAAGGTCACAGGATATATACAGCAGATAATTTATTCGAGGGACTTTGCAATCAACCAAAGGTTTTTCCATTCCAACCCCACATATAACCTTTAGCATCGGCAAACTCAATGTAAATTCGATTTTGTGGTACACCTAGTTTTTGATTAATTTCCTGACAAAAATCCTGACTCATCGCCTGGGTTTGCTCTGGTTTCATTGTTCCAACACTTTTAATTTCTATATAGCAAACCGGATCGGTAGTTCCAGCAAAAGTCATGGGAATTTCGCCTTCAAAAGCTGTCATCACGTAGGATTCTGGTTTTCCTGTATGTTTGGCCAACTTTGCTGACAAGTCTTTGAGCATTGCTTCGACTTGGTTTTTTGCTGGTACGGGTGCAGAAGTTTGGATTTTAATTAACGGCATAGTAATTTGTTTTGATCCGACATCGAAATATTATCGTGGGGTTGCACAAAGTAATAATCGGGGTTGATAGAAAAACTCCAGCAAGCGTGTGGTAGTAAATGCTTTCGATATCTCTATTTTCGTATTATGAGGTGATTCATTTTGACTTTGCTTTGCAACAAATATTTAAACGGTGTCATGCCATTCTAATTATCTAGTGTTTGCTGAATGCCCAGTCAGACACGACACCAGTCTCGAGGATTTTTGTTTAGGAAATAAAGATACTTCCGAGCGTGTTTATGATTTAGCCACCATATTGCCAGCCTGTGGTTTCTAGTAACAGTTGTTTTCCTTCCCGGTGAACGCCAGCAGCTATAACCTCTCCAACAAAGATTGTGTGGTCGCCTTTAGTGACTGCATCAACAACCTGACACTCAATGTATCCCAGAGAATCGGAAATAATTGGACAGCCAGTTTTGCCTAGGTAAAATTCTACATCCTCAAATTTATTTCCAACTCGGCGCATGCGCTGAAAGAACTTTTGCGCCAAGTCTTTTTGTCCTTCTTCTAAAAAGCTGATAGCAAACACCCCGCTATTTTTAATCATTTGATGGGAGATGGAGTTTTGATTGACGCAATTTACAACCAAGGGAGGTTTAAATGAAGCTTGCATTAACCAGCTGAGGGTAAAACCGTTAACTTCTTCCCCGTCTTTAACGCCGCATATGTACAACCCGTGGGGTATTTTTTGCAGCATTGTTTTTTTGGCCTGTTCGTCGAGCATAAATCGATCTACTTAACTGTTTCTTTGCTAAGTGTATCGAACAGGAGAAACTCTCACCCAAGCTTTTTGCTATTCTTGGAGGCGGAACAAATGACTGTGTTCAGGATGGTATAGGCGCGATCGCCCTACACCTGTATTTAGCATCTGTGCTGTTGCTTGTTTTAGTGCAGGACTAATAACATAAAGGGTAGTGCGTGTTAACTTTTGTTGTTCAGTTAAATTTGCCATTTCCTCGAGAGGTACAATCCATATTTTCTCTTCAGGCCAGCCTAAACGAAAACAAATTGCCACAGGGGTATCAGCTGGATAGTGTTTGAGTAATTTGGCTTGGGCGTCTTGAATGTGGCGGGTGCTTAAGTAAAGACAAAGGCTGGCTTGATGAGCGGCTAGGGAAGTTAATTCTTCGGTTGGTGGAACTTCCGTGCGTCCGCTGCTGCGGGTGAGGATTATGGTTTGGACTAAACCAGGAACCGTCAGTTCTACTTTCAGTTTGGCAGCAGCAGCTTGAAAAGCGCTAATACCGGGTACAACTTCAAAAGGAATTTTTGCTTCTGCTAGCAGCTGCATTTGCTCGCGGGTAGCGCTGTAAAGACTGGGATCTCCGGAATGAAGGCGGACGACAGACTTGTGCGATCGCACCCTTTCTACCATTAGTGGCACAATTTCTTCCAGAGTCTTGTTTGCTGTGCCAATTATCTCCGCCTCGTCCCGACAAAGTTCTAAAATTTGTTGGGGCACCAGAGAATCGGCAAATAAAATTACATCGGCTGCCAAAAGCAGTTTCTGTGCCTTTATTGTTAAAAGTTCTGGATCGCCAGGTCCTGCTCCCACAATATATACGCAAGGTTTTAGGAAATTAATTTTTTTATTATCACTTTCATTTTCAGTATATTCACGCATGAAAACCGCAGAAGTTAAGATTTACAGAAATTTTTTCTGAGTTTCTCTCAGTATCTTTCCGGATGAAGTTTCCATATCTAGTAGAGGTGATTGGTAGATGCACCCTGGTTAAGCCCTGGAGAAAACTCTGGGGCATTTTTTATGGCTTTGGCGGTAATTAGGACAGCTAACTTTGAGTAGATTTTCCCAGCTTAACTGTATTTATCGACTGTTTTGTCTTTCTTTTTGAGAAGAAGTGTAAACCACATCTGGAAAAGAACGTTTAGCAATATAAAGCCAACTTAATCCAGCTAATCCCAACACGATTCCGATGAAACTAATCACTTGCGCGATTCTCAACGGTCCCAGCATTAAGCTGTCAGTTCTAAGACCCTCAATCCACAAACGACCTAAGCTGTAAGCTGCTAGGTAAACCATAAACAGCGTACCTGTTTTTAATCGTGGCTTACCCCGCAAATCTCGAAAAAACAAAAAGATCAGCAAGGCGAATACCATTAAATCCCATAAAGATTCATAAAGAAAGGTGGGATGAAAATATTCAAAACCAATCAAATCTGGAGGACGGCGTTCAGGAGGAATATATAACTTCCACGGTAAATTAGTAGGAGCACCAAAAGCTTCAGAATTAAAAAAATTACCCCAACGTCCGATCGCCTGTCCTAAAATCAGTGAAGGAGACACTAAATCTGCCAACTGCCAAAACGAAACTCTCTTGACTTTGGCAAAGATGATAGATGCAACCAGACCGCCCAGAATCGCTCCATGAATGGCAATTCCTCCTTGCCAAATCGCAATGATTCGCTCTGGATGTCGAGCGTATTCTGACCACTCAAACAAAACATAATACAGTCGCGCTGCTGGAATTGCCGCAATGACCAGCCAAATCGACAAATCACCAATCAACTCTGGATTCACGTTACGGCGCTTTGCCAGGTACTGAGAAAGAGTGACGCCAATTAATACCGCTGTAGCGATTAACAAACCGTACCAACGGATAGTAATTGGCCCTATTTTCACAAAAATTGGCCCGGGAGATGTAAATTGAAACGCCAAGGGCAAAACGGAAACTGCCAATGCCATGTATAAGTACCTAACTCAGCACTCTTAACTCGAAATTTTTGCACTGCGGTAATAACAACCACAGCATTGATTGTAAGTCTCCCGGGCAGAGGATGGCGATGATAGATAAAAAAAGAAAGCTCCTGTTTGGCAAAACAAACTTACCCAAAACAAAAATTTCTAGCAAAGAATAAACTATGTTTGGATATAATCACCTAAATAACTTTGAGGCAATATTAAGATCGTGATCGCCATTTATCCAGGTAGCTTCGATCCTATCACTTTGGGACACCTCGATATAATAGAACGCGGTAGCCGGCTATTTAACCAGGTTATCGTTGCTGTAGTGCGAAATCCCAACAAAACGCCTCTTTTTACTGTACAAAAACGCCTAGAACAAATTCGTCAATCTGTTAAGCATCTGTCTAACGTTGAAGTTGACGCCTTTGATGGTCTAACTGTTAATTATGCCCACATGCGCCAAGCCTCTGTTTTGCTACGGGGACTACGAGCAATTTCGGATTTTGAAGTCGAGCTGCAAATGGCTCATACCAATAAAACTCTGTCTACCGATATAGAAACTGTTTTTCTAGCAACCTCGAACGAGTATAGTTTTTTAAGTAGTAGTGTGGTAAAAGAGATCGCAAGGTTTGGTGGTTCCGTCGATCATCTTGTTCCCTCCCACGTTGCCCTGGATATTTACCAATGCTACGCCCAAACTCATCCCATATCGAACCCAATCACAATGGAAGCACTCCCACCCACCCAGAGTTCCACGATGGAATCTTCGATGAAAACTCTGCAGGAACGGGAAGTGTAGATATTGAGCAAGAACTCAATCTCTTAGAGGAAATTATCCTCTCTGGCTTGCACGTTCCATTCACGCGCAATACTTTGGTGGATGAGGATAAGCTGCTAGACCAACTTGATTTCATTCGCCTATCTCTACCAAAAGCTTTGCAACAAGCAACAGAAATCCTCCGCCAAAAAGAAGAGATTATTCTGCAAGCACAAGAGTACGGACAACAAATCGTGGAAGCAGCACAAGCAAAAAGGGCACAAATCCTAGATAATAACGAAATTATCAAACAAGCAGAACGGGAAGCTTCAGAACTACGGCGAAAGGTGCAGCAAGAATGTGAAGCAATGATGCAAGAAACGTTAGAAGAAATTGACCGCAAGCGCCGTCAGTGTCAACAAGAATTGGAGGAAATGCGACAAGCTGCGATCGCACAAGCACAAGTTATTCAACGCGGAGCTGATGAATACGCCGATCGCGTTTTAGAAAATATTGAAGAGCAACTGCAAAATATATTGCGAATCATCCACAACGGACGACAACAATTACAGCAAGAATTGCCCCCACAACGCAACTCCTAGCTCTTTTCAATTCCTAATAGGGAGTAATTATAATTTCGACACGCTCTTGCACTACTTTGCTTGACCACAAAGCAATTCAGCCGTTTTTCTCGAACAAGATTTTCTAAAATCTACCCATCTTTGCTGTTTTTGGCAAAAAAGAGTGCGATCGCTACAGCGTGTATGTAAAATCCTCAACCAACATACCGGGGACAATACTACCTCCGAGTTGACGAGCTTGATAGGTTCCGACTTCGGGGATGAATTCTTGAAAGTTAGTAAAATCTAGAAGATTTTCTCCCCAGAAGCGATAGAGACTTTCGTCGAAACGCAAATTTTCTATGGGAGCGACTATTTGGCCAGCTTCTACCCAAAAGCAAGCATAGCGTGTCATACCGGTAATTCTTCCTGTAGGGCGATCGCTCCAATTTAAGTAGTGTAGATTAGATACATACAGTCCTGTATCTAGACTTGTGAGAATGCGATCGCGTGCTAGATTTCCCGGACCCAGTTCTGGTGAGCGTAAAGATTCAGTACTGTTGGCGCCGTTGGCAGTTTTTTGATATTCTTTGGCGGTGCGGGAATTGACCAGGGTATTGACTAAAATGCCCTTTGTAATAATTGGTAATTCTGGTGCTGCAATTTCTCCCCATTCATTAAAACGCGGTACCGATCCTCGGTGAAAATTTTCTTTGAGGTTTACAAGAGGAGAAAGCACTTTTTCTTGGCGAGATAAAGCAGCTAGGGCGCTATTTCCTTGTTGTAGGTCAGCTTCGCTAACACCTCCCCAAGAAAGCATGCTTAGCAGATCGGCAACTGCTGCTGCTGCAAAGTAAGTTTTATAGTTTCCTCTGGGCAATTTTTTAACAGGAAGAGAAAGTAATTTTAATTGTTTTTTAGCTTCCTCAATTTTAGCTGCATAAGTTTCTTGCTGCCAGTTACTACCTGCAAAAGTGTCTTTCACAGCCTGTTGTTCGTTTGTAAATATAGAATAATCGAGTGTGAAAGAATCTGTGGCAAACCAGTGTTTTTGTCCGCTGGAGTCAGCATATGCTCTTATAACAACTCCTCCGGCGTAAATGCCAGTAAAATCTAATTCTTGAACTAATTCGAGTATGGCTGGTATTACTGCTTCTTCAGCTAATAAATTACCTATATAAACTTCTCTACTAGTGTTATTTCCTGATGGCAAAACTAAATAGGGGTCTAGAGGTTGTAAAGGCAGTTCTTCCTGCAGTTGTTGCCAAGCTTGGCGTGCTAGTTTCCAATCTGTTTCCCAGTTACCAGTGAAAGGAATTAATCGAAAATTGCTGCGTTGATTTTGCATGCAAGTCAATTCGAGCCAGCCATCGCTAACGGTACCTGTTTGTCGTACTTTTGCATGGTTGAAACGGGTGAATTGACTGTATTCGCTGTTCAATTTGACAGTGAATTGTTCACCTTCTTGTTGTTTATCTAGAAGAGTTTCTACAAGTTGATTAAAGCTATTTTCTACGGCAGATAACTTTTGCTGTTTCATTATATTTTGTTGTTGGAAAGAGGGGCAAAAATATGATGTGGGGGTTTTGTGTTTGTGTTTTTGTGTTATTTTCTAAGTTCCGCCACCAAAGACTTCGACGTTAGCAAATACACAAACAGGTGAACCATGTCCTACCCAGATAGCTTGGTTTGGTTCTCCTTTTCCGCAGTAGGGAGTACCGTACATTTTCCAGGTGGAGGAGTCGCCGACTTTGATTAAGCTGTGCCAAAATTCTGGTGTGGTGGCTCGGTAATTGGGATTGCGGAGTGTTTTGGTGAGTTTACCGTTTTCAATCAATTTTGCGTACTCACAACCAAATTGGAATTTGTAGCGGCGATCGTCTATTGACCAGGAGCGATTGGATTCCATGTAGACGCCGTGTTCGATATCGGCAATAATTTCTGGAAAGGAGCCTTGATTTGGTTCTAAGTTCAAGTTAGCCATTCGGTCGATGGCGGGTCGGTTCCAGGAGCAAGCGCGAGCACAAGCTACTCCTGCTTTTGGTAATCCTGCACGTTTTTGACTTTCGAGACTACCCAAACCCCGTAGCAGCAAACCTTCTTTGATTAAATATTCTCGTGTTGCCACAGCGCCAGTGTCATCAAAGCCGTAGCTAGCAAATTCTGCGGGTATGGTGGGGTCGAAGGTGATGTTCATCAAAAAAGAGCCGTAAGCTAAAACGCCGAAATCGCTGATGTTAAAAAAGCTACCTCCCGCGTAATTACGCTCGTCTCCTAAGATTCTATCAATTTCGAGCGGATGTCCGACGCTTTCATGAATTTGCAGCATCATTTGATCCGGGGCGAGGACGAGGTTTGTACGTATATTTGGGCACTCAGGAGCTGTTAAAAGTTCTATTGCTTGTTCGCCGATTTGCTGGGCTCGTTGCTGGATATATTCTGGTTGGAGTAATTCCAAGCCACCTTGATAGCAGCTAGCTTCCCAACCGTTGTTGGTGCGCTGTTGCACGATCGCTCCTTCTTGGGCGATCGCTCCGTAATGCTGGCGTACAAAAGAAAATTTTTGATATACTTGAGAGCCATTACTGCTGGCGAACCAAATTTCTGTTTGGGTGGTAGTAGCGCTGGCTGTGGTTTGGACAATTTGTGGAGAAACTTTCAGGGCCTGACAGGCGCAGATTAATAAATCGTTGATTTCGGCAATGCTTTGGGTATCTAAGGGTTGGGCGGCTGGGGAAATGTATTCACCAACAACTTTGGGGCGTTCGGTTGCTGGTTGAAATGGATGTATCCACCACCGACTGGAGAACAATGCTTGTTTGTAGGCTTGTTGGGCTGCGGTTTGCAAACTTGCAAGTTCGAGATTATTGGTAGCAGCGTAGCCAATGCAGCCATTGACCATTACTTCTACCATGGCTCCGATAGTATAGGAGTTGCCATTTTTTTGCGGTAAAGCATCGCGGAAGTAAAAATGGGAAGAAGTTTCCTTGACAAGTCTAATACCGATCCAATCGGCGGGAATGTTGATGTTAGCGATCGCCTGTGTTAGTTGAGACCACATGATTATATATTTTCAGAAATAAAGGTAGAACAAGGCTCTAGGGTAGAAGGTGAAATGCTTAGAGCCCTTAATTACGATGCCAGCGAGTTCCTTCGCGGGTATCTATCAAAGTGATACCGCGTGCTTGTAGTTCGTTGCGGATGCGATCGCTTTCGGCAAAGTTCTTAGCTTGTCTTGCTGCTTGTCTTTTTTGAACCAAAAGTTCTATTTCCGTGTCGCTTAAATCATCGTGCTTGGATTTTTCCAGTTCTTCTGTTTTGGCTTCTAAGCCCAAAACTGCAGCTAGGGTGATTAAAGTCTGCCATTTTGTGCGCAATTGTGCTGGTGAGGTTTCTATTCTACCTTCATGGACGAAAATGTTTCCTTCTCGTTCTAATTCTTTGGCTAATTCAAACAAAACGGACAACCCGCGCGGGAAATTAAAGTCATCGTTGACTGCTTCCTGAAAACGCTCGATGTAGGAGTTATCCAGCATTTGTTCTTTTGGCAAACTATCTTCCCATCCCCATTGTTGACCGTACTTATAGCCAAATAGCAAGCCTTCTTTAAGGGTGTGCCAACCTTTAGTAGCAGCGACAATACCTTCTTCTGTAAAGTCTATTGGTTTGCGATAGTGGGTCATTAACACGAACAATCGCAAAGCCATGGGTTCGACTCCTCGCTCTAGCAATTCGCGAATGGTGATGAAATTCCCCAGTGACTTCGACATTTTTTCACCATCTACTTTCACCATACCGTTGTGTAGCCAGTAGCGAGCTAGTGGTTTACCTGTTGCTGCTTCTGATTGGGCTATTTCATTTTCGTGGTGGGGAAAAATTAAGTCTGCACCGCCAGCGTGAATGTCAATGGTATCGCCGAGGCGATCGCGTACCATGGCGGAGCATTCGATATGCCATCCCGGACGACCTTGACCCCAAGGTGATTTCCAATAAGGTTCTCCTGGTTTTGCTGCTTTCCACAAAGCAAAGTCAAAGGGATCTCTTTTTTTCTGATAGTCTGGGTCATCTGGGTTGACTCTTTCGCTGGCGCCGGCGAGCATATCTTCTAGTTTGCGTCCGGAAAGTTTACCGTATTCGGGAAATTTACGCACAGCGTAGTAAACATCGCCTTGGGCGGGGTAGGCGTAGCCTTTGTGTTCTAATTCGTGAATTAACCGCTGAATACCGTTCATTGTATGAGTTGCACGGGGATATTCATCGGCGTCCTTTACTCCCAAGCGGTGCATATCTTCAAAATATGCTTTGATAAAGCGATCGGCAACAGCTTCCATTGAAGAGCCTTCTTGTCGTGCGCGATTGAGAATTTTGTCGTCTATGTCTGTAAAATTTTGCACAAAACGCACTTCATATCCAATAAATTGCAGGTAGCGACGCACAACGTCCCAGACAATGCAAGCTCTAGCATGACCCAAGTGGCAATAGTCGTACACCGTCACGCCGCAGTAATACATCTTGACCTTTTTTGGTTCGATAGTTTCGAAGAGTTCTTGACGACGGGTGAGGGTATTGTAAACTGTTAGGGCCATAACACAGTAATACTAAATAGGATACGCAATAATAGGTTAAAGTAGGCAAGGCACTTGTCCAGCACACTTATGCTAGAGTTTTCTGGACTGTGTGCGCTACATTTCTATTTTGACTTTTTTTGACAGCAGCGCTATGCAAGCAGTTACCCCCGAATCTCAGGCCATGGATTCTCCTAAACAAGGGTTACCAGTTACAATTATTACTGGATTTCTCGGTAGCGGAAAGACAACTTTACTCAATCACATTCTCAGCAATCAGCAAGGTCTAAAAACTGCTGTTTTAGTGAATGAATTTGGTGAAATTGGTATCGACAACGAATTGATTATCTCCACCGATGAAAATATGGTGGAATTAAATAATGGTTGTATTTGCTGCACCATTAATAATGATTTGATCGATGCTGTTTATAAAGTTTTAGAACGTCAAGATAAAATTGATTATTTGGTTGTAGAAACCACCGGACTTGCAGATCCCTTACCAGTGGCGCTGACTTTTTTAGGTACGGAACTGCGCGATCTCACTCGCTTAGACTCAATTATTACAGTTGTTGACGCAGCTAACTACAGTCTGGATTTATTTAATTCCCAAGCAGCTTACAGTCAAATTTACTACGGCGATGTCATTCTTTTAAACAAGACAGATTTAGTTTCAGAAGAACAACTGCAAGCAGTAGAAGCTAAAATTCGTCAAGTCAAGGAAGGAGCAAGAATTATTCGCACCCAGCGCTCGCAAGTTCCCTTACCCTTGATCCTCAGCGTTGGTTTGTTTGAATCAGATAAATATTTTGATGTTACCCAAGCACACAGTCACGACCACGACCACGACCACGACCACGACCACGACCACCATCATCACCATCACTCCCACCATTTAGAAAATGATGGTTTCACCTCCTTATCTTTTGAAAGTGACAAACCTTTTGCAATCCGAAAATTTCAGTACTTCTTAGACAATCAGCTTCCCGATACTGTCTTTAGAGCAAAAGGAATTATGTGGTTTGATGAAAGTCCCAAACGCCACATTTTCCATTTGTGCGGAAAGCGTTTTACTCTAGATGATGATGAGTGGAAAGGTGAGAAGAAAAATCAGCTGGTGCTTATTGGCCAAAATTTAAATCATCAACAATTGCGAGAACAATTAGAAAACTGCTTGTGCTTACCTTATACTTCTCGTGGTAAAGGTTTTGGGAAGTAGCAGTTAGGAACGCTCAAGACAAAAATTAGGTATGGGCGATAGAGACGCTTGTTTTGCCCTGTTAAGCCCCTATTGTCCCATATCAATTATTTTTTCAATTTCCCGATTTATAATTGCTAGTTATGCGCGTGGTGCTGCAGCGAGTCAAGTCGTCTCAAGTGACTGTTGACGGTGAAATTGTTGGCAAAATTGGACGAGGATTAAATTTACTAGTTGGTATTGCCAACACTGATACTGATGCCGAAATTGACTGGATGGTACGTAAATGTTTAGAACTGCGGCTGTTTCCCGATCCGCAAGGGGGAGAACGCTGGCAAAAATCTGTGGAGGAAATTGGTGGCGAGTTGCTGGTGGTCAGTCAGTTTACGCTTTATGGTGATTGTCGCAAGGGGCGCCGTCCCTCTTTTGACCGTTCTGCTCCTCCTCAAATAGCTGAAGATTTATACCACCGTTTTGTTGCCAAGTTACGCACTAGCGGTTTAAAGGTAGAAACTGGTAAGTTCGGGGCAATGATGCAAGTTGTGATTGAAAATGATGGTCCTGTAACTTTATTACTGGAAAAAGAAGCTATCTAGTTAATTTTATGGAAGTAAGGTTGACAGTGGCATTTAAATTCCTTCATACAACTTAGTACTAAATGATGAGAAAATATAAGGTTAACGCTCACAAAACTTTAAATTCACCGCATCATGGCCAAAATTCAGTTTACCAAAGGTATTGACGAAGAAGTAATTCCAGATGTGCGCTTGACGCGATCGCGCACCGGTAACACCGGTACAGCAACGTTCATCTTTCGAAACCCCAAAGCATTGAGCAACGGTAGCACCGATGAAATCACCGGTATGTACTTGATTGACGAGGAGGGGGAACTAGTTACCCGCGAAGTTAAAGCCAGCTTTATTAACGGAAAGCCAGAAGCACTAGAAGCTGTTTATGTAATGAAATCTCCAGAACAATGGGAGCGCTTTATGCGATTTATGCAGCGGTATGCAGAAGAAAATGGCTTGGGATTTAGTAAAGCTTAATAATAAATTAATAAATTATTAGTCATTGGTCATTAGTTACTTGTTCTTCAGTACTAATGACTAAACTTTGAAAAGCCAACTGCAAAACAAGAAGCATCTATTATATGCCCTTAGAGGTTCTCCAATATGTGTTAAACCTATGACCGCTCTCCCTCATTCTGATTCCAAAATATTAACGGTCAGTTGTGCTGTTGTGACCGTCAGCGATACACGCTCCCAACAAACCGATCGCAGCGGTCAGTTAATTCAGCAATTACTTAGTGATGCCAACCACACTGTCGCGACCTACACAATTATCCAAGACGAACCAACCCACATTGAACAGCAGTTAGAGGATCTGGGAAAAAATTCTTGTGTAGATGCTGTCATTTTCACCGGTGGTACGGGAATTGCACCTCGAGATACCACCTACGATACGCTGGAGAAATTACTGCAAAAAACTTTACCTGGATTTGGAGAATTATTTCGGTTTTTAAGCTATCAAGAAATTGGTTCGCGGGCGATCGCATCCCGCGCTGTGGCTGGCATTTATCAAAATAAGTTAGTATTTTCCCTCCCTGGTTCCAGCAACGCCGTCCGCTTGGCCATGGAAAAACTGATTCTACCGGAACTGACTCATTTGGTGGGGTTATTGCGTTAGGAAGGCAAAAGGCAAGGAGGAGCTAGAGGTTCGAGTAATAGTTTTTTGCACGCTTTCACGCTCGTGCTTATCACCAAAATGGGTAGCACCCTGCCATCTTGCCTTGTGCCTTGTTTTAATCTTTTTTTATCCAACTGAACATAGCACGCAAGTCTTTACCAATTTCCTCGATGGGATGTTCGGCTTCTTTGCGACGCATAGCGGTGAATCCAGGTTTACCGGCTTGATTTTCAAGAACGAATTCTCGTGCAAATTGCCCGGTTTGAATTTCTTGCAAAATCTTTTTCATTTCTGCTTTGGTTTGCTCGTTCACGACTCTGGGGCCGCGGGTATAATCGCCGTATTCTGCTGTGTTGGAGATGCTATCGCGCATTTTGGCAAGTCCGCCTTCTACAATTAAATCAACAATTAATTTAACTTCGTGAAGACATTCAAAATAGGCTAATTCTGGTTGATAACCTGCTTCGACTAAAGTTTCAAATCCAGCTTTGATTAAGGCGCTCAACCCACCGCACAACACGGCCTGTTCGCCGAACAAGTCGGTTTCGGTTTCTTCGCGGAAGGTGGTTTCCAGAATTCCAGCACGAGTCCCACCGATACCTTTAGCATAGGCCATGGCGCGATCGCGTGCTTGACCGGAAGCGTTTTGATAGACAGCAAACAAACAAGGTACTCCTTGTCCTTGTTCGTAGGTACGCCTGACTAAATGTCCCGGCCCTTTAGGTGCTACCATGATCGTGTCTACGAAAGGAGGCGGCACGATCTGACCGAAGTGAATGTTGAATCCGTGGGCAAAAGCTAATACATTTCCTTCTTCTAAATGAGGTTCAATTTCCTTTTGGTAAACTGTTTTTTGGACTTCGTCGGGCAGCAAAATCATAATTAAATCAGCAGATGCGGCTGCATCTGCGACGTTTTTCACGGTCAATCCAGCTGCTTGAGCTTTTGCAACTGACTTGCTACCAGGATATAAGCCGACAATTACGTTTAGGCCGCTATCTTTTAAGTTCAGGGCGTGAGCGTGGCCTTGAGAACCATAGCCGATAATCGCAATAGTTTTTTCCGCCAAAAGGTCTAAATTTGCATCTGTGTCGTAATACATCCGAGCCATAAGTGCGTCTTCTCCTCCTGCCAGCAAGCGAGTATCCTGTTTTGTTGCAGAGTTGTTATTTTACCGGATTATGATGCCGTTTCTCGATCGATTCTTTCTACTTCCAAAGCAGATAATTTTATTTCTACAGCACGTGCGGAATCTTCGATACTGGAAATCTTGCTAGCACCAGGAATGGGCAAAATACAAGGTGATTTAGCACGCAACCAAGCTAGTACAATACAGTAGACCGATACGCCTTTTTCCTGGGCAAGGTTGGTTAAAACCGGAATATCCTGCAAGTTTTGGTAGCGGCGCCTTCCCCCAAAGGGACTCCAAGGTAAAAATGTCAATTTTTCTTGTTCGCAATATTCTAGTACGCCATCAAATTCTGGTTGACGGTGCCACGGGTTATATTGATTTTGTACTGAAACGATATCAATCACACCTTGCGCTTGCTGAATTTGTTCCACAGAAAAGTTAGAAACTCCCACGAATCTAACTATACCCGCAGCTACAGCTTCTTTGGCTGGTTTTAGAGATTCCTCAATGGTGTAGTTGGGATCTGGTGCGTGATATTGCCAAATATCAATTGGTTTATTTCCGCCCAATGCTTCAAAACTGCTGCGAATGGCTTGTTGTAGGTGTTTGGGATTTCCGTTGCGCGTCCAATTTCCTTGCGGGCGCATTAAACCGCCTTTGGTGGCGACGATGACTTCGGATGTGTCTCGGTGATAAGTTTGCAATGCCTTGTGAATTAGTCGCTCATTATGGTGTTTGTCAGATTCATCTCGACAGTAGGAATCTGCGGTATCGATGAAGGCGATCCCCAAATCTAAAGCGCGGTGGATGACTTTGATCGCTTCACTTTCTGGAGGGCGATCGCTCAACGACATTGGCATAGCTCCCAAACCAATCGCACTTGTATAGATACCTGTTTTTCCTAGTTGTTTTTTTTCCATTCTTCTAGCTTTCAATTACTTGCTTACAACCAGCTTTTGTATATTCTAATTATGTTTTTTCGTTTCCTAATAAAAAATCATATTTTTTGATAAAAATTAAAATTAATCCGGCTAGCAATTATTAGCGACAAACTATGATTAACGCTTTCTTTAGCAGCTTGAATGCACTATAGCTAGAAAATCTAGGCAAGACTTTCAGAAGATATAGTCTGGAGTGCTAAAATATTAAGCATTACCTAATTCGACCCCGTCTTTTTGAGCAAAAAGATTTGGAAGATTTTCTAAAAAATTTTCAGCCAAAAATTTGGAAATAAAGATAAAAACTGTTGTAGTTGAAGTTAACGACTCAACTACCTCATTGCACTAAAGCTACAATAGAAATATGAAGACTGAATGGCAAAGTTATTTGGCTAAAAGTGCCTTCATCTTTCTGCCGGTTGCTGGTATAATGTTAATTACTAACCCTCAACAAGATGCTTACGTTGACTACGCTGCCAGCAGACTGACCAGCGAAATTCAAAACTCTATTTGTCAAGGACCGCAGTTGCCAGCGGGGTTATTATGGGAAGAAGTAGGCAAATTTACAACCGATGCTTGTAAGTCCGGACTAGCAACAGGATTAGCCTGGCAAGATAAAAGTATTAAAGAATTTATTGCCAATTCCACAAAGCGCCAAAACTATTTTCTTCAGTACCTATACAACAAAAGTTCCTGGATATAACTTTCGAACTATAGGTGCATTCGGTAATTTCCTCACGTTTCAAAAATAGCTAGATGAAGGTGTGGAAATGCTGGCTTTGGTAAGGTAGGAAGGATGCGTACCTGTTGCGGATGCTAGAAGTAAATCCGAAGGTTTGTACTAATTATGACGAAACAATAGCGTCTAGGAATGCCAAGATATTAAGCAGCACTGCTCATTGAAATTCTTATGCCAGAACTTCGCCAATCAATAGCGCAGCACTATCACGAGCGTACGAAATACGATCCTGAAACTATTGCTTCTAGAACTCACAGATTAGACTGGGCTAAGCAACCAGTACCGTTTAAGGAGTACAAAATCGGCTCGAGTTTTGACCTCAAGCCTTACATTCAAGAAAAGCCAGAAAATAGCAGTAATTTTGAAACTCAGTGGTGGTACAGGTTATCACGGCTTTTGCTTTGCAGTTACGGATTAACGGCGAAAATGCCTTCGATGGGAAGTGCGGTATATCTTCGTGCTGCACCTAGTGCTGGTGGTTTGTACCCAGCAGAAGTGTATGTTATTTCTCGGGGTACGCCATTGCTTCCTCCTGGACTGTATAACTACCAGTGTCGGACTCATTCTCTGGTACATTATTGGGAAAGTGATGTTTGGCGAGCATTACAAGAAGCTTGTTTTTGGCATCCGAGTTTGGAAGCTACCCAACTAGCAATTATTATTACTGCAGTATTTTATCGTTCCGCCTGGCGTTATGAAGATAGAGCATACCGTCGTATTTTTTTGGATGCGGGACATTTGTTGGGTAATATCGAGTTAGCAGGCGCTCTTTGTGATTACCGTCCCCATTTGATTGGCGGTTTTGTGGATGAAGCAGTTAATGAACTGTTGTATATCGATCGCCAGCAGGAAGGAGCGATCGCCGTGGTTGCTCTTGCAGATTTATTAGATATCAAACAAAATCTGCCAAAATTACAAACTGCTCTACCTTCAGCTACAGAAACGGATTATCCAGAAATTCCGGATGGCGAGTTGTTAAAGTACTTTCACAAAGCAACAGAAATTCAAGCAGGCGTAGTTAATAAATTTCATTCGCCACCAGCAAGACTAGAAAAATCTCTAGAAGATAAATACAACTTTCCTTTTTGTCAAAAAATCTCCACCGTTACCACACCTATTAATTGGGGTGAAAAACTGCAACAGTTAGAGGTTACCATCCTCAAAAGACGTTCTACCCGTGCTTATAACGGTGATTATTTAACCTTTGAACAGTTAAAAGCTTTACTTGATTTTACTTATCAACCTCAAAATTACGTAGCTCAAAATCTAGATATTTCTCCAGATTACTTTGACTTGAATTTAATAGAAACATTTGTTGCTGTTTCTGGAGTAGAAGGACTGGAAACAGGTTGCTATTATTATGCACCTCAAGCGCAAGAATTACGACAAATTCGCTTTAAAAACTTTCGCCGGGAGCTGCATTTCCTTTGCTTGGGACAGGATTTAGGGCGAGATGCGGCGGCGGTTTTGGTGCATACAGCAGATTTGAAGACTGCTGTTGCTCGCTATGGCGATCGCGTCTACCGCTACTTGCATATGGATGCGGGCCATTTAGGACAAAGGCTGAATTTAGCTGCTATTCGCCTGGGTTTGGGCGTTAGCGGTATCGGTGGCTTTTTTGACGATTTAGTTAATGATATTTTGGGAATTCCTGCAGATGAAGCAGTGCTGTATCTTACTACCTTGGGAAGACCCCGATAATGCTACCGTGGGGTCATGCTATGTAGGTAAATAAGATTAAAAAACAAATTAATCCCTACAATCTAATGGTTGTAGGGAAAGAAGCGTGATTTGGTGGCGGGAGATGGATTTGAACCATCGACCTTCGGGTTATGAGCCCGACGAGCTACCAGGCTGCTCTATCCCGCGTTGCTTGTTCTAGTATAACTTAGGAATTAAAAATTTAGCAACTATAAAATCGACAATTCTCCTATTACTTCCAAACGTTTGTATTTGCCCAAGTTCATAAATTTTTCTGATAGGACTTCAGCAACAGAGGGACTGATCCAGCCCATTTGTTGGAGCAAGTAGATAGCAGCGGCGTATTTTGCTCGTTTTGCTCCGTCCATAACTTTAATTGCCAGTCCCATACCTTCACCGAGTCTACCGATGCACTGAATTCCTTCTGCACCTGCTTTACTTACTACTTCTCCTGGAGCTAAACGCATTAGTTCCGTATCAAATTCGCCGTCTCCTGCTACCAAAGTTGGGTGATGGGTCATAGCACGGACAATGCGTTCCATGTCCAAACTGCTGCGAGCAGCTAGGTGGGCGTATAAAGAGGCCATTTGTCCCAGTTGCATCAGGTAGGTGGGTGCACCGCAGTCATCGTGAGCGCTGATAAATTCCTCAGCTGGCATTTTCAGCACTTCTGAGATTTTGGTGAGAATTAACTGTTGTACGGGGTGCTTGCGCTGCAAGTAGTTATTTAAAGACCAATTGCATTGCTGACAAACAGCCAGCATCCCCGCATGTTTTCCGGAGCAATTGTTTTCTAGGGGGCTGCGCTTTCCTTCAGGGATGGGACATTGCAGTACTGAAGGGTCAATATCAGCTCGCCAAAGGATATTGAATACTTGTCGTACTTGCTGTATTGTGCCTTGATGGGAACTTGTAATAATTGCCAGGTCGCGATCGCTGAGATCGTAGCGTTCTAAAGTACCTGTACTGGTGACGGCTAGTGCTTGAAAGGGTTTGAGTGCGGAACGGACAAAGGTTGCGGTTTCTGCATTTCCGGCTACAGAAAGTACCCGTCCTCGCTCGTCGCATACAACAGCTTGGACTGTATGCCTTGACTCAATAATACCTTCGCGCAGTAACCTAACTTCCAGTACGGCTGCTTGAGTTCGTTTTCCCATTGTCATGGGTTATTGTCTATCGCTATTTTGTCTTTTGTAATTTGTAATTGGTCATTGTTCGCGTGTTGGTTGCTAGTTTTAGGGTTTGGTGGTTGAAGAATTTTTCAACTTGCACCCCCCTACTAACAGTCGATAATTCATGAGTATTTAAAGTAAGTGCCAGACTATCGTACCAATAACAAACAATACAGCCAAGCCACTAAAGGTAATTTGTAATCGTTGGATAATAGGTTTAATTTGGTAGCTAACAATTAGGCGATCGCGAGTTAGCAGTTCCTGTGGTTTTGTCCAAGTTTGACCGTCGTACCACCCAGATTCTTCGTAGGAAATAGTGGGACTGGCAAGACGATTTTGCACGTAGGACCAACCCAAATACAATCGCAGCAGTAGGAGCAACACACCTATACTAGCTCCTGCACTGCCACACAAAAGAAAGCGGGCTATTTCCTTGTGTGGTGGAAAGCTTACTGCTGCTACTGGTGCGGCTATCGCCCAAGACAAACTCCAAATCCAGGTTAATTTTGTGATATACTCGCGCCAGCTAAGGGTGCAATCGCGAAACAACCAAGAAGATTTTAACTGTTCGTATTCATTGAGCGGTTGTTGTTCGAATGGAACTGGGCAATTTGAGACCTGCGATTCGATCATGTTTACTTGTTTCCTCCACCCTCGCTAGATGTTGGCAATTCGATGCGTTCCGCATGGCCCCAAAACGCTTCTAGATTGTAGAATTCGCGCTCTTTAGGCATCATGATATGAACGATCACGTCTCCGTAATCTTGCAGCACCCAAGTTCCTTCCGTTTTTCCTTCCACTCGGAGAGGACGTCGTTGCCACTGTTGTTCTACTTTTTCTTCTATAGCTTGGGCGATCGCCCTAACTTGGACTCGGGAATAACCTGTCAGCACCACAAAGTAATCTGCCAGGTAAGATACATCTGCTACTTTTAGCAATAAAATGTTACCTGCTTTCCGTTCTGATGCAGCTGCGACAACGGTTGTGGCTACATTGGTGCTGATATCTCCGATATCCATTTGGGGTTTGGCGATACCACTGTTTTTCACTGCTAGTGATTGTAATTTCAAGTTATTTTGCAAATAATCAGACATTAAACCTCAGCTACTGTTTAGTTCTCTTGACAATTTTTACAATTACCGGTCAACAACCATGGAATTGCAACCATGAATACATTGTTTTTTTTGAATACTAACAAAAAATATTCGTACCTAGGTGTTTGGTTGCAGAATGTTATTCTGCTTTGCTTTCGACTTTTGTAAAAACCAGTTGCGAGTTGTTAGGGTACGTGGATGAATCAAGCAGTTACTTTCCAGCAAAAACTTGAAAGTATAATCGCACGTTTGCCAAACAGCTTGTTGGAGATTTTCAAGACTGCTGTGTCTTAACGCTTGCAATTCGGGAGTATGACCGCGTCCTGGTTCCAGACTGTCTGCTAGAAACACGATACAGCACAGTGGACTCATACCTGGTCTGCCTAAAGTGTGATTAGCGATTGCCTGCAATACTTCTTCATCTTCTACACCAAATGTATCCCTGGCAACAATAGCGCTGACTTCTGCATGTAACAGATGGGGACAGGCTAACATAACTTCATCTATTTCCAATCCTTCTGTTTTTGCCATCTCTAAAAGCTTTTGTGGCGGAAAACATTTTGCTAAATCGTGCATCAGTCCAGCTTTGGAAGCTTTTTCCATGTCTTGTTTGTGATGTTGTGCTAAATTCACAGCCATTTGCTCAACTCTGAGAATATGGTCAACTCGCGCGGGAGGGACATTCTCTGCTAACCACGCTAAGACTTTTTGGCGCATAGCTGAAGGTACAAATCGAAAAAATAGCGAGCAAGCAAAATAATTCTTAATTGAAATTTTTTGCCAGCAATCTTGTACAAATCTTTTCACAGCAACAGACACTCTTATTTTAACTCCTGGGAGGTTTTGGGGCTATAACTCCCACACCACAATCTCTCCCAACAAATCTAGAAAGCTTTCACAGAAGGCAAAAGGGAAGGTGAAACAGGAAAATTAAAGACTGCTGTTTTTACTTTCTCATTGCTGCCTTTTGCCTGCGTGTTTGAGGAAAATACTATGACATCAGCTGAGACTGCTCTTTTTTGGATGTAAACAGGCGGAAATAAAGAGATTGAAAAAATTCCTTAACAGGAAAAGCGATATAAGTAATCGGATTAATGGTGACGATAATATTTCGAAAGTCTCGTTTTGCTAGAGCTACGATCGCTCGAGACACCCATCGAGCGGACATAACACCATAGGGATTGAGTTGACTTTTAAATGGACCCAAAACCAATTTGCGGATAATGCAAGGAGCATCTAGTCGCCGTAGGGTAATCAAGTCTCCTAAAGTTCTTTTCGATAATTCGTACAGCGGGCTAAATGCTGGATTAACTTCTGCTTCCGAGGTATTTATCCACAGTTCCTTGAGAGCTCTGTGGGAAGATTTTGTCACTGTTTCAAAAAATAATTCTGCTAGTTTCAATGCTGAAAAAGCGTTCACTTCGTAGGATTTTTGGATCGCAGCAGCTGAGCGATTGCCGTACACGTTAACCCCATGATTGATAATAAGAATATCCACATTTTTCAAAAAGGGCATCAAGTCTGTTTCCGATCCTATTTTCCAGTGCAAAACTTCAACTTTCTCGTGAAAGCATGCATCTGCATTGGTCGTTAAGGCAATTACCTTTGCTTTGTGGAGTAACAACTCCTCTATTAATGCTTGTCCCAAACTACCGGAAGCTCCAGTAATTGCTACCACTTTTCCTTTCAGAGACAAACTTGTTCCCAAGATTTTGTCTACAAGGGTAAAGTAACCACAAAAGTAGGCGTTACCTTGATCGAAGTGATGTCGCCAGTGGTAAGTACGGTTCACCGTCCACTGGGAGGGAATCTCGACTAATTCTCCAGGTTTATGAGTCAAGTCTGTTTGCAGGAGAAAACCTTGGGAACGAGCGATGGCGGGAATCAAAAAGAATAGAGAATACAGACAACCAAGCCACATCGCCCAGATATGGGACAATTGGGCCACTAAAGCTGTTGCGGTTACCATCACCATAGATTCCGGTACGTCATTATACCATTGTGCTTTTTTGTAGACCTCGAGGCTGGTCATGGTTAAATCGGGACAATAGGCTTTGTGATGCAGGTTGTGGAATTTCTGTAAGGGTTTCCAGTAGTGTCCCGCCAGGTGATAAATATCCCTTACAAGTTCCGCAAGGATAATGGAGATTAATCCCAGCAGTGATTGGACGATCGCTTCGCCAAATAGCAGATTGAAGTCCATTTAGTTCAATAAAAGTTTTTTAAAATCTCTCGCAAGTATAACCTAATGTAGTGCTTTGAAAAAGCCGGCTTTTGAGGAGCAAGGAAATTTTTATGTCATGAAAATAACACTTTATTTCAGTAAAAACATTTATGCAAGTTACCTGCTGGTCTCAAACAAATAGAAACCCGATTTTGCAGGCAAATCGGGCTGATAAGCTAAAAATATCCTCTGTGGTAATTTATCTTTTCTGTTTCTTTCATTTCATGCTCCAAGCAGCAAAAGCTAACGCAACCCAACCAGCTAAAAAAGCTGCTCCTCCTATTGGGGTGATGGCTCCCAAAAACTTAATATCAGTTAAGCTGAGGGCATACAAACTTCCAGAAAAGATTGCGATCCCGATGATAAACAGCCATCCACTTGCTAATAGAGCTGGCGGAGGAGAATCGCTGCGGCTTAGTAGCAATGCTACTACCAAAAGTGCTAGAGCATGATACATCTGGTAACGAGCGCCGGTTTCGAAAATTAACAAAGCTCGCTCGCTAATTCTTTCTCGCAAAGCATGGGAGCCAAAGGCGCCTGCAACGACAGATAAACAGCCTAAAATTGCTCCTAAGCTCAAAAAAATCTGGCTAATGAAATTAACTGACTTTAATGGCACTAAATTCCTCTTTACACTTCAAAATGGTAAGAAATTCCTCCTTCTTCGCTGATTTGAAAATTAGCGTTGAATAATTTGGCCTGGTCATCTAAATATTGTTTGGCAACAGATGCTGGTAATTGTGATTGCATTGCAAAGCCTAAAAGAGTTATGCGTCCGTTATTTTCTTGAATCATGCGATAAAAAAGAGACTGCAGGCGTTCTTTGACTTGTTGATCGAGTGCTTTTTTCTCCTGCTGGCTTTGACGGTATAATCCCAGTGCCAACCATCCACCTAGTATTAAGCTGGGAACGCCGAAAATCAGACCTCCTACGGCGGTGTTCTCTATTTTAGAGATTTCGTCTGTAGAGAGATTGGGGATAGATTCCACTTCTCCTTGGATCCAAATATTTGTTTTTTGAATAGAAATTTTTTGCAATATTGCTGATGCAGATAGGCTCAAAAATATGAATCCGAGTGTCAGCAGCCAACCCGCAGCTAATTTCTCACCAGTCTTCATAATTCCTCTTCAGATAGATTATTGCTTTGCTAGCGATTTTAACTTTACTTGCATAAAGCTTCCAGTAATCAGAAAGATACCGTAACTTATCACTGATTTCTAGCTTATTCGAGGTTTTTGCTACTAGCAGCCATACACCTTTACAAACAATGACGATTTGCCATTGAATGTTTCTAGACAAAAATAAAATGCATTTTAGTAAACATGATAGTGGCAATCAATACCTTTGAGCTTAGGTTGTACAACATGTAAGCTGTTGTTGGTAGTTAAATACCGATTTGCTTTTAAAGCAAAAGGCAATAACAGAATTCTATCCTTATTTTTTCTTTGGGAGCGTGTAAATAAGATTAATTAAACTGTTACAAAAAGTATAACTATTGATGCAGACAAACAGGGAAAATGCAGCTAAGAAAAAATATTACTGCCTTGACACAAGAGGCGATCGCGAAAAATTTCTTGATTGTTTGACGCTTTCTAATTATAAATAATGCTCTTTGACCGCTAATACAATTTTGTTTGTGTTTTTCTGCAACCGCATCTGTACTGAGATAATTTTGGAGTTGGACGACAAGATTTAACATCTTGCCGCAATTTTTATAGTTATTCGCGAGTAGCTTCTAGTAAGCGGGAAAAGTAAAAACGAGTACGAATCATTTTTTGTCTTTGCACTAAAAAACCGTTCTTTTCCAGGATTTTCACTACATCGGTCTCGCGGTGTAAATAAGCACGAGTTGCTTTGCTTGCTCCGGGAAAAAAGCTACCAATTTTCTTCAAAATGCTCAAACCAAAAGTTTTGGGGGCGAAGCTGAGAATTATTCGTGATTGCGCTAAAGAACAAAGGTGAGAAATCATCTCATCAGCTTTATCCTGGGGATAGTGGATGAGAACATCCAAACAAATGACGGTATGGTAGCTACCACCGAGCTGTTCTAAATCTTGCACGTTAAATACAAGATAGTCCGGATGCTGCAAAATTTGGCTAGCTCTTTGCTTTGCTTCCTCTACCATTTTTTCAGAAATATCGCTGGCATAAACCTTTGCTCCTGCTGCAGCTAGAGGAATGCTAAGACTACCTACACCGCATCCAGCATCGCAAATAGATAGTTCAGTTAAATTACCGTCTGCTTTTAGCCAGTTTAGTACTGCGTCTACGGTTTGTTGGTGTCCGTTGCGGATATCTAACTGCACTTTGTTAACTTCACCATCACCGTATATACGTCTCCAGCGATCAAACCCTGTGGAATTGAAATATTCTTTAACAATGGTTTTATCGTCAGCTGCGTTCATGAAATTGAAATATTTAATAGTTTCCAAAGCTTTAAAGTATCATGTCTGTTTGGCAACAGGGAGTGGTTCAATTTCTTTTTGTCTTAGAAGCTGTGTTGAAAACTCTTGGCTTCTAGCCAACAGATGAAAACTACGACGGAGGCTAAAGCTTATCTGTGGTAAAAATAAGAGCTATATAGGACTTTACAAAAGTTAGAATCATCGGAATTTTAATTCGGTATAAGTCAAACCAATCTTTGCCAAGTAAGTTCTTGGGTGGGTTCGTGAAAGTACCAGCGCAATAATTGGTCTGCTCGAGCACCTGTTATATTTGTGGGCAGACCGATCGCCTTTCTGGGTGCATCTGTGGCCAGAGCGATCGCTTCTTGCACGCCGCAAATTCCCCACTTGACTAAATTTTGTACTCCTACTAACAAAGGTAAGGTGGTTCCCGACAAGGTACCATCTGGCAATCGTGCAGTACCGTTTTTAACTTCTATGTAGCGACTGTCCCAAGGATAAATACCATCGGGTAGTCCTAAAGGTGCCAAAGCATCACTGACTAGAAACAGTTTTTTGTCATCTACGCTAGTCCGCAGCAATATATCTAACATGGTTGGAGAAACATGCTCTCCATCAGCAATAAAACCACACATCACTTGCGGATGGGTTATTGCTGCTCCTAAAAGTCCTGGTTCGCGGTGATGTAAGGGTGGCATGGCATTAAAAGCATGAGTTACCATTGTTGCACCCTGTTGGAAAGCGCGTTGTGCTTCGGCTGCTGTTGCTTGGGAGTGGCCTAAACTTACGGTTACGCCAAGGGAGCGTAAATAAGGTATTACCTCTCCAGTTGTATCTAATTCTGGTGCCAGGGTTATAACTTTAACAATAGAAGCGTAATTTCCTAAAACCCGCTGCAGCTGGACAATTGTTAAGGGTAGCAGATACTCTACTGGATGGGCACCGCGTTTTTGAATATTTAAAAATGGTCCTTCCAAGTGAACTCCCAGTATTTTGGCTTGTTTGGGCAATAAGGTTAAACAAAAAGAGAATGGGGAGGTATTTTCTGTGTGGGTGGAAGTCAACTTTTTTTCCTCCTCGTCTGCTGCCATGATGAACTTAGCGATCGCAGTAAGCGAGCGCTGAATTTTTTCTACGGAGGTGGTGACTAAGGTGGGTAAAAAAGCATCTACACCTTCATGCCAGAGAAATTTGCAGATTTTCGGCAATAGGTAGGAATTTTCTGCTTCTAAGTTAGAAAATGCCAATCCCAAAGCACCGTTAATTTGTAAATCAATACCGCCCAAGGAAATCCAATCCCCTGTAACGTCTAAAATTTGCAACTGCGATGGTAATGTTGTTTGGCAAACTGCACTCATAGGCAGAATTTGCTCTACAATACCCTGACGGTTAATAGAGAGCATCTGCAAATCTTGATAACCTGGCACTCGGGCATTGATAATTTCTACGGGGGTAGAGATGATGCTTGGTGTTGCTTTGGTCATTGTGCTGGCAAGAAAGATGTTATCTGGCGATAATCAACCGAGAATATCCACAAGATAAATGAGATGATTATCTTTTAGCAAGGCACTGTTGTGCTTTGATTGCAAGAAAAAGTTTCGTTCGTTGTATGGTTCAACCTCTTATCGGCATTATTATGGGTAGCGATTCCGACCTACCTGTTATGCAAGCAGCGATCGCTATTTGTAAAGATTTCGATATTGCCACGGAAGTAGCGATCGTCAGCGCTCATCGTACCCCGGAACGCATGGTAGAGTACGCTCGCTGTGCTCACCAAAGGGGTCTTAAGGTTATTATTGCTGGTGCGGGAGGCGCCGCCCACCTTCCGGGTATGGTTGCATCTTTTACTCCACTTCCTGTTATTGGCGTTCCTGTACCCAGCCGTTACCTGCAAGGAGTTGATTCTTTGTATTCTATTGTACAAATGCCTCCAGGTATTCCAGTAGCAACGGTGGCAATTGGCAATGCAACTAATGCTGGACTTTTGGCAGTGCAGATTCTTGCTGTCCAACAACCCGAGTTATTAGAAAAAGTACAACAGTATCGCCAAAATCTGCAAAAGTCGGTAATGACAAAGCAAGAAAAACTTGAACAACTTGGTTACGAGCAGTACTTAAAGCAGATGTAGCACACAAATTTTCCCAAAACTGTCACCTCAATTTTGGTATGTTTACCAAATATTGTTTAAGTTGACGACTTTACTTTGTCAAAAGTTTAATATAAAATTTTTTTAAATTTTCTCGCCGCCAATCTCTAATCACAATCCTTGCACCTTGATGCGCTAACAATGCTTGGTTGTTGGCAAATGAATAGCGCTATTGAGTTTGTTGATCTTTTTGATGCAAATATTTGATTGATGCAAATTTGCACCCAGAAAACCTTCTGTTCTCGAGTTCAAATAGATATTTTCCTTCCCAAAATTTCTGTATCTTCAAATACAGATTTTTTTCTAACTTATTATCACAAACTTTTTCTAGCAATGATTTATAAATTACTAAGCTGTTTTGTGATTCATGCTTGACAAGGAAAATCACAAAAGTAGATCAAAGCAGATTGAAAAGTCCATGAAGAATACTTGACTGTGCGAGCAACTACATAATAAAAGATAATAATAATTTCTTAAGAATACCTGTAGTCTGAGAAAAGGTAACACTAGAATCTAGACTGCAAAATATTTCGAAACATGGCTGGGTGAAAGTAAGAATCGGCGAATTGGAATCAAAGGCTAGCCTAGATAACCCGTATCAAAATCACTGGTATAGCTTCTGGGAGCTTCTTTAGTTCACGCACTTTTGTTCAGTTAAGAACGGTTAAGAGCATGATGTTAAAGCACAAAAAAAGGAAAGCAAAAAAAAAGCAACGCAAGGCTTGCTGGAATGCTTATTTTCAAGACGTAAATTCAACTGTCAATCAAATATTGAGGTTTATTAAGCTGCTATCTCCCAGCTGGCAAGCTTGCATTCCTCTGGCTTGTTTAATAGTTTTGGGTTGGGGCTATGCAGCAGTAGCCCAAGCACCTGCTTCTGCTGGCCCTACGACGGCAGAATTAAAGGTTGCCCTTGACACCTTGTGGGTAGCGATCGCTGCTTTTTTGGTGTTCTTTATGAATGCAGGTTTTTGCATGTTAGAAACCGGCTTGTGCCGTCAAAAGAACGCCGTGAACGTCCTAGCCAAGAACTTGATTGTATTTGCCCTTGCCACCGTTGCCTTTTGGGCCATCGGTTTTGGCTTGATGTTTGGCGATGGCAATGACTTTATTGGATTAAATGGATTTTTCTTGCAAGGAGCCGATAACAGTCCTGCAACAAAAGAAGCTTACAAAGGTGTTTTCAGCGCCCTCAGCTGGGCGGGAGTACCTTTAGCAGCAAAGTTTTTGTTCCAGTTAGTATTTGCGGGAACCGCTGCAACAATTGTGTCCGGTGCTGTTGCCGAACGTATTAAGTTTGTTGACTTCTTAATTTTTAGTCTTTTACTAGTCGGCATCTCCTACGCCATCACCGGACACTGGATTTGGGGTGGTGGCTGGTTAGCAGACATGGGTTTCTGGGATTTTGCCGGTTCTACAGTGGTTCACTCAGTTGGTGGTTGGGCAGCTTTGATGGGAGCAGCATTGCTTGGACCTCGTCTGGGTAAATACCAAGATGGGCAAATCGTTGCTATTCCCGGACACAACATGAGCATTGCCACTCTTGGCTGTTTGATTTTGTGGTTGGGTTGGTTTGGTTTCAACCCCGGTTCTGTCATGGCCGCCGATGCCAATGCCATTACTCACATTGCTTTGACTACTAACATGGCAGGTGCTGTTGGTGGTATTGCTGCCACTGTTACAGCTTGGTTGTACTTGGGTAAGCCAGACCTGTCAATGATTATCAATGGCATTTTAGCTGGTTTAGTTGCCGTGACAGCACCTTGTGCCTTTATCAACATCGGCAGTGCCTTCGTTATTGGCTTAATTGCTGGTGTTTTAGTAGTTTTCTCTGTTACTTTCTTTGACAGAATTAAAATTGATGACCCAGTAGGAGCTATCTCCGTACACCTGGTTTGCGGTGTTTGGGGAACTTTAGCAGTCGGTTTGTTTGCAGTCGGACCTGGAGTGTATT
Organism: cyanobacterium PCC 7702; assembly: GCA_000332255.1. Lineage (GTDB taxonomy): Bacteria > Cyanobacteriota > Cyanobacteriia > Cyanobacteriales > Nostocaceae > Chlorogloeopsis. The sequence goes on from KB235926.1 coordinate 4,067,504, forward strand.
CCTGGTACGGTGATGGACAAGGTCCTGCTAAAGGTTTGTTTACAGGCGGTGGCTTGGGACAACTCTTTACGCAATTTATTGGTGTTATCAGTGTAGGCGGTATGACCGTTCTCCTGACTACAGCTTTCTGGCTAGCACTGAAGGCAACCCTAGGAATCAGAGTCTCCAGAGAAGAAGAAATTGAAGGCTTGGATGTTGGCGAACACGGTATGGAGGCTTACAGCGGTTTTCTCAAAGAAGCTAGTGCCAGCGGATTTACCGAACCAGGCAGCCCTAAAGGAATATCTCCATCAGGAGATTTACCTAGTAGCTTGTAATTTTTGACTTGTTGAGTTTAACTCTTGGGGGGTTCGGGTGGCTATAAGTCCCACGCTAGAATCTCTCCCAACAGTGTGGGTGGGATACATGGACATCCCAAGACTATTGGGTGTAGCTCAATGCCACCGAAACTTCCCCTACCTACTGGTAATACTCATTGATAGAATGACCGTTAGTAGCCAGGGACTCTGGCGAACGCAAACCTCCTGCTGTCAAGTCATTCTTTTGGGGATCTGTGACCAAAGTTAAGTCTACAGCCCACATAAGTGGCCTAGGGCAGGAATTTCCAACTTTCAAGTTAGAAGCCCACACTATCATCTTTGATTTGCTGCGGGAAGATGTCACTAGCTGAGAAATCCTATCCCCCGGAACCTTACTGTTGATAAGGGGTTTTTTTACAAGAGCAACTAGGTTAGTAGTTGGGGCTTTAGCCCTGCCTAGAAGTTATTATCTTAAAAGTTAGTAGTTAGTGCTTTAGCCCCAACAGAAGCATGCTTACTCGTTACTAAAAAGATTCCTGTGTAAGACCAGCAGCTCATTACATTAATTTATCAAATTTGCCAGGAAGACCCCAAGTGCAATGAAGTGGAACTTGGGGATAAAAGGCAATTAAATACGAAACACCCCTTGAGTGATTTTTTTGCTCCGCAAGAACACAGAGAAGGGTAGTTGAGTATTTAACAATTTTAAGGATTGTCAAGTTCACTAAAATAACGTACTATACTTCCAGGTCGATAAGGTAAAAATAATGCTTATTTTTGAGTTCAAAGTCAAAGGTACTTTGCGACCGTAATAAGTGCCTGCGGTTTTTGGATGGACAATCAAAATGTTAAGCCTTACGACTTGAATAAATATACTGCTGTCATAGCCAAAGAGTTTGACTTTGCTTAAAAATTAAATTCTACAGCAAGGCAAGCAGCAGCAGGAAGAGTAGCTTTTGCAATTAGAAGATTTTTTGATAATTGTAAAGCTAAGACCCCAGGTAAAAAAGGATATCCAAAGTTTCAAAAAAATAATCGCTTGGTTGAATATAAGTTGAGTGGTTGGAAACTTTCAGATGACCGCAAGTACATTAAATTCACAGATAAATGTAATATTGGTCAGCTAAAGTTAATTGGCACTTGGGATTTACATTTTTACCAAATTAAACAAATCAAGTGGGTCAGAATAGTTAAGCGTTCAGATGGTTACTATGTTCAATTTAGTATAGATGCAGAACGGAATATAGATATTCAACCAACTGGGAAAACCATAGGTTTAGATGTTGGAATTAACGATTTCTATACTGATTCGCAGGGAAATAAGGTAGAAAACCCTAGATATTTACGCAAATCAGAGAAGGCATTAAAACGTCTTCAAAGACAAGTTAGTCGTAAAAAGAAGAGGTCAAACAATTACAAAAAAGCTTTAAACCGTCTTGGTAGAAAACACTTGAAAGTTTCTCGTCAGCGTCAAGATGAGGCAGTGCGATCTTGGGGTTTTCCCCCAGGAGCAACTGCCGATAACGCAATTAAGCAAGCGTTATGCGTGGTAAGGTCTAACGACCTTGTGCCGTATGAAAAACGTGATTAAAAACAGCAAACTTGCAAAGTCTATTAGTGATGTTTCACGATCGATGTTTACCCAATGGCTACAATATTTTGGGAAAATTTATGGTCGAATCTTTGTACCTGTAGAACCGCATTTTACTAGCCAAAAATGCTCATCATTTGGTGCAACTGTAAAAAAATCTCTATCTGTTCGCACTCATATTTGTAAGTGTGGATGTGTTTTAGATAGAGATTTAAACGCCGCAATTAACATACTGAACAAAGCCTTGAAACAGACTAATTATGACTTAAGTACCGTTGGGCGAACGGAAACTTTTAACGCTTGTGGAGAGATGACCCTCTACCCAGATTTGGCAACAAGTCTGGGCAAGGTTGCTCAGTGAAACAAGAATCCCCGTATTTCGCTTCGCTACATACGGGGAGCGTTAAGAATTCTGAATGTATAATGAGCTCCTTATCACGACTTTCGTCCTTGATTTCGCTACACAAAAGTGCTGGCTAGAAACTGATTCTAAAGTTTCGCAAAAGACCAGCAGTTGTTTGCCTGTGTGTCGTGGTGCTTGTGGAGCAATTGAACTTCCAAAATCAAAATTAAGTGGAAAGACACTATCAAATATAAATTTACACTGCTTGTGCTGAGTCGGATTTCTTGCCCAAAAACCTTGCTTTTGGGTCTAAGTCCTCACTACAAACTTTACTTCATGTACTCATCATGGTGGTGACGGCTTTTAATTTTTGGCACTCCCAGGTGGGAGATGTTATCAAAAATTTACTTTAGAGAAAGTAAAATACTGAAACAAATCATGCAAAAATTGCATAAAAGCATAGTAATTTAATATTTGACAACTCCTGTAAGGAGTATGTTTGTTTGAATGTTTCATTTAGTTATATGGTCATTTAAAACAACGAATGATGGCGCAGAGGTATAAGAAGAAGTGTTAAAGAAAATTGTTTTCACAGCAGCGATCGCAGCTGTAATCATGGGCGGACCGTTGATCGGCAATGCTTTAGCTGCACCAGATGTCAACACAGCAATTTCTAATGCTCAAACTGCGGCTGATACAGCATTTATGCTGCTTGCAGCTGCGCTTGTGTTGTTGATGACTCCGGGGCTAGCGTTTTTCTATGGAGGATTCGTGCGCTCCCGCAACGTCCTCAACACTTTGATGATGAGCTTTGTACTCATGGCGATCGTGGGAGTGACCTGGATTTTGTGGGGCTACAGCCTTGCCTTTGCGCCCGGAAACCCTTTTATTGGTGGATTGGAATGGCTGGGTTTGAATGGTGTGGGATACGAGGTCACAGATTACCTTAAGGGTTCTAATCCGGCGGAGGTAGTTTCCTATTCGCCGACAATCCCACATCAGGCTTTTATGATCTACCAAGCCATGTTTGCCATCATCACTCCAGCTTTGATTTCTGGAGCCATTGTGGAGCGTGTAAACTTCACTGCTTACTCTTTGTTCGTACTGTTGTGGTCAACATTTGTTTACGCTCCCCTTGCCCATATGGTATGGGCGAAAGGCGGATTGTTGGGCTTGTATGGTGGTCTTGGCGCCCTCGACTTTGCAGGTGGTACGGTTGTTCACGTTAGTTCTGGAGTTTCTGCTCTAGTAGCAGCACTAGTGATTGGCTCTCGCAAAACCTATCCCGATCGCCTCAGTCCACCTCACAACGTTCCCTTCATTTTATTAGGTGCTGGCTTGCTGTGGTTTGGCTGGTTCGGCTTCAACGCTGGTAGTGCTCTAGCTTCCGGTCAGCTGGCAACAGCTGCTTTTGTTGCTACCAATACTGGTGCGGCGTCAGCGGCCTTAACTTGGCTGATCCTAGAAAAAGTTCTGCGCGGTAAACCCACAGCAGTGGGAGCAGCAACGGGAGCAGTAGCTGGGTTGGTAGGAATTACTCCTGCGGCAGGATTTGTGACGCCGCTAGCTGCCATACTGATTGGTAGCATTACCGCTTTTGTCTGCTTCTATGCCATTAGCTTCAAACACAAACTGCAAGTTGATGATGCCTTAGATACATTTCCCGTTCACGGTGTGGGTGGTACGGTTGGTGCTATTCTGACAGGTATATTTGCTACCAAAACAGTGAACTCACAAGGCGCAGATGGTTTGTTGTACGGTAATCCCAAGCAAGTGCTGATTCAGATAGGAGCAATTTTGATTGCCTACATCATTGCTGCTGTTGGCACCTGGATTATTCTTAAAATCTTGGATGCCACAGTTGGTTTGCGGGTCAAGGAAGAAGCAGAATTCCAAGGCGTGGATATCAACGAACACGGTGAAGAAGGTTACAACGAGGAATTCAGCGATCGCATCACGATCAGGGAAAAATAGGTAGTCACGGGTCTTTGGCAGTGGGATTTCTCCGCACAGCAGTATAAAATCTGATACTAAAAGATTTAAGGAATATTGCTACCCGTGTCTACTGCTGCAAAAACCTTTCCCAGCTGGGCAATCCTATTACTAATTACTAATGGCATGCTATTACTAGCGGTCACGCTGCTAATTTGGCGACAGCAGGTAGTGACCGCTTTTTTTGAGACAGTATCGTCAAATCAGGTAAAATCTGAAGGTTCACCCCAGGCTACCGTACAGTTAGGTCCCCGTCACACACTCAACTATCAACAGTGGGTTAAAATTCTCAAGCAAGAAGCCAAAGTGGCTGCTCAAACCCGTCCCGAACATTTGGCTGTACTAGCTGGAGATTCCTTAAGTCTGTGGTTTCCACCAGAGTTATTACCAGAAAACAGTAAGTGGTTAAATCAGGGAATTTCTGGAGAAACCAGCGCTGGACTGTTAAAAAGATTAGACTTATTAGACCAGACGCAACCGAAAACCATTTTTGTCATGATTGGTATTAACGATTTAATTCGGGGAACAACTGATGAGGCGATCGTAGAAAATCAACGACAGATAGTGCGTTATCTGCGCAAGGTACATCCCCGGACAGAAGTAGTTATCCAGTCGATATTACCCCATGGCAAAGAAGAAGTTACTTGGGAGGGACGAGAAAAGTTACTAGCAATTCCCAATCATCGCATTTGGATGTTAAATCAACAACTCCAGACCATGGCGAAAAAAGAAGGTGTCAAATATCTAGATTTATATTCTCTATTTGCTAACAAACAAGGAAATCTTCGTCCCGAACTCACCACTGATGGTTTGCACCTCAACTTTCAAGGTTATTTGGTCTGGAGATCCGCCTTGCAGCTGTACAGCCAAATTGCATTACCAGAGCGATTGTAAGTCAAAATTTATATTTTATTTATATTTTCTTTCACTTCATCTTTTCATCTCAATGGCCTCCCAGCGCGAGAAAATGAAAATGACGAAATTGTGACAAAGATCAATGGATACCAAAGCTTTTAAGCGTTCGCTGCAACACTCGGAAAATTACCATCGCAAAGGATTCGGTCACCAAGCAGAAGTTGCTACCCAATTGCAGTCCGAGTATCAAAGCAACTTAATTCAGCAAATCCGAGATAGTAATTACACTCTCACCCGTGGAGATGTCACCGTTGTACTAGCTCAAGCATTTGGCTTTTGCTGGGGCGTAGAACGTGCAGTGGCAATGGCGTACGAAACTCGTAAACAATTTCCTGCAGAACGCATTTGGATTACTAACGAGATTATCCACAATCCTTCTGTTAACCAGCGAATGCAGGAAATGGGAATAAAATTTATCCCGGTGGTGGCAGGGAAAAAAGATTTTTCTGTGGTCGATCCTGGCGATGTAGTGATTTTACCAGCTTTTGGGGCTAGCGTGCAAGAAATGCAGGTACTTTCTCAGAAAAACTGCAAAATTGTCGATACCACTTGCCCTTGGGTATCAAAGGTTTGGAATACGGTGGAAAAACATAAAAAAAATGAATATACCTCCATAATTCACGGTAAATACAAGCACGAAGAAACCATCGCCACAAGTTCCTTTGCGGGAAAGTATTTGATTGTTTTAAATTTACAAGAAGCAGAATACGTTGTGAAATATATTTTGCATGGAGGAGACCGAAACGAATTTCTAGCTAAGTTCAGCAAAGCTTGTTCTCCAGGGTTTGACCCCGATCGCGATTTAGAAAAAGTTGGTATTGCCAATCAAACGACAATGCTTAAAAGTGAAACCGAGCAGATCGGTAAGTTGTTTGAGCGTGCTATGATGCAAAAGTATGGGACAGCCAATTTGAAGGAGCATTTCCAAAGCTTCAATACCATCTGCGATGCCACGCAAGAAAGGCAAGATGCGATGTTAGAGTTGGTGGAAAAGCCGCTGGATTTGATTGTAGTCATTGGTGGATTTAATTCCTCCAACACTACGCAATTACAACAAATTGCTCTCGAGCGCGGACTTCCTTCCTATCACATTGATAGCGTGGCAAGAATTTTACCCGGAAATCGGATCGAACATAGATTGTTAAACGGTAATTTAAAAATCACGGAAAATTGGTTACCGAAGGGAAAAGTTATCATGGGATTAACTTCTGGTGCTTCTACACCAGATAAAGTAGTGGCAGATGTAATTGAAAAGATTTTCCAGCTCAAAGCAACAGCAGTTTGATAATTTGTAGACACGCTACGCGCGGCTTCTTGTAGAGAACTTTTCATTCCCTCTCGATGTTCGGGAGGGAGATTTTTTTGCCTACTTGGAAAGCGGAAAGAAAAATCTCAGCTGAGCTTGGCGATCGCCCTTTGCGAAATCTGAAAACAGATGCAATAATCGCTCCGCCCAGTATTAAGGCTGCAAAGCGAAAAGAACCTTGAAACCCTATAACGGTCGCCTCTGATGTAGCAATGGATGCATCTGCACCTGCAGCGGTGCTGGCGATTAACATTCTCCCCATTAGGGAACGCCCACGGTGCTACCCCCCGTAGACGCGCTCTAATGCCGCTTCTCGTAGGGAAGTAGGCGATAAAGATAGTAAACAAGAAGCAATTCCCAATCGCTTTTGGGATGCTGCTCCCATAACAGTGCTGTTGTTGGGTGATTGAAACAAACCTAGCCCTATACCGTAAATGCTGTAGCGCAGTACGTATCGTAGCTCGCTGAGTTAAGCGTCAAAAGTGCTAATTGTCAGACAACCGCCCATCATTAACCCCAGACCGATGCAACCGATCCTTTTGGAACCAAAATAATCTGCAAGTACCCCAGACACAGGAGCTATTAATCCACTCAGCACTGGCGACACCGCCAGCAAAAGCCCAACTTTGGCTGTGGGATAGGTTTTGACTCGCTCTAGAAAAAATGGGGTAAGACGATAAACGCCAACCAACCACCGAGCAAACCCATGCTGAGCTCGAAATTGCGAAACAAACTTAAATCCAAAAGAGGTTGTTCGAGAATGGCTTCTACTACTAAAAAAATTACAAAACTAAAGGCAGCAACAGATAATAACACGATGGCATGAACACTGCTGAAACCCTGACTTTGCTCTACGGTCATACCCAGTCCAAAACTGCCCAAACTTAATGTAGCCAATACAGCTCCTAAAAAATCAAATCGCTGTTTTTCTTTACTAAAGACAAAAGATGGTACCGTCCAAGCAACAAAAAACTAGCTACAACTCCTATCGGTAAATTGATCAACAATAGGCTGCGCCATCCCAACCAATCCAAAAGCATTCCTGCTACAGAAGGACCAAAAGCAATTCCCAACGACACCACACTAGCGATGATGTCAACAGCACGACCTGTTTCTGAAGAAAGGGATACTTCTGTGATGATGCTTAAGTCTAACCCGGAGATAAAGACAGCTCCTAGCCCTTGCAGCGCTCGAAAGCCAATCAGCAAATCTATACTTGGTGCAAGACCGCACAATAGAGAACTGAAGGTAAATACCATCAGTCCTGCCAGATACAGATATTTCTTTCTCCACATATTCCCCAGACCAGTTGCTCCTAAAACTAGACCGGAACTGACCAACAGGTAACTTAGTACCGTCCACTGGGCGGTGGGAAAATTGGTGTGAAAAGCTTGAAGTAGTGAAGGTACAGCCACGTTGATAATGCCTGCATCTAGGGTAGACATGAATAATCCAAGTCCAACACCAACTAAGACCGAAATTTTTTCAGGGTTCGATAAAGCTGGAGATTTTGCTGGTAATGGTTGCAACGTCTAGCCTCCCGTGCTGGCTTAACAGTGGGAAATATTTTGTATTCGTAATATTAGATGATCGGACAAAAGCAGTCGGCAACATCCGTGGCGAGTGTGTAGTTTTGTTGTATTACAAAGAAGCGATCGCCTTCTCTGAAAATTTCACCAAAAATTTCTCATATCCCAAACAATTCCCTGGGGTAGAGTGTTTAGTTGATTAGTTTTTTGCATTTAACAATTTCTGGGATTATGATTTTAATTTAAGACAATCCATGGATTTGATTTCCAAATTGAGACTTCAGTAAGAAATTTCAAGCAATCATCAAGAAGAATTTTTCTTTTTTAGAGTTATGAGCGAACATTTATCTATCTTGAAATTGTTAGAAGCAGAACGGGAACGCTATACACTGGAAGCTGCTTCTATAATGCGTCGTTTGGATTTAGTCCGCAGTCAAATTCATACCCTAGAAGACCTGATATACAGGTACGCGACCTCAGAGCAGGTATACTCTGGTGAGACCGACTTATCTCATATATCTTCTATTAGTGGGTTTCTTCAGGAGGAAGGCAGTAGCGATGTTTTTGTGGAGGAAAAAGTAGCAAATAATTATCCTACCCATCAAACTGAGGCGGAATTTCACACCCAGACAAATATGAAAAATATAAAGCAACAGGAGGAAACATCAGTAAATTTTGAAAGCTATCCACAAGCTGAAATTGAATCTCAACCCCAAAATTTTGAGGAAACAGCAACTACAACTGCTTCACAAACTAGTGATGGTAAATCTACGCCAGCTTCGACGTCACAAGATGTAGATATTTCTGACATTCCCAAACGCACTTTTCCACCGAAACCTGGAACTTTACCAATGCTGGGAGAATATCAGGAATATACAATACAGAACGCAGTTTTAATTCTCATGCGCCGCCATCCGAACGCGCACATGCATCTGGATGCAATTGTGCATAGTTTATACGGAAATTTACCTCCCCAGGAGTTTAAGACAGCAAAGGTAAATGTTGCTAAAGCAGTTTCTGAAGGCTTAAAGAAAGGTTTGTGGTACAGGGTACTGCGCACTCCTGGCGTATATACCCTGCGTTTTGAAAAAGGAGTAACGGGAAAAAGTCCAGCTCGCAAATAAAAGTTGTATCAAAAAGCGCGATCGCATAGGCAAAGTTGTGAAAAAAGCTCCAAGTGCGATCGCTTGCTGTGCGCTTGCGGTCAAAGAAACAGTATATATCAAAACGATGATAGAAATTGGCAAGATCAGAGTTGCAAAAGATAAAGCGGAATTGGTGAAAGCTTTAACATCAACAGATGGAAACACAGGACCCTTTCAAACTTTTGCTGATGCGATCGTATTTGCAGCTGCTTTGGGTGCAAAGTATAAAAAGCGAGTACCTTTAGGAGAAATTTCTCAAAGAGAACCTTCGCCAATTCGATTAGAATATTTCGCTTCTGCAGGCACTGATGTAGTGATTAAATTATTGGCAATGATTGAAGCTAAGGATATTCAAATTCTATCTCATCAAGAAGAATACCAAACCCAACGCTATCAAATTTTTGAAGAATATGCTAATGGTGGGTTAGAAATCTTGCAAAATCAATTGCGAGGAGCTGTGGACTATACAGAAACAATATTATTACTTCTCAAGCATGAACAAAGAAATGACAATCAGCAAAAAGAAGAATTTGATTTACGCAAATTTTTATCTTCAGGAACTTAAGCTTCCAAAAATTAATTCAGGGCCCTTAGACAATCTATTTACCTTTTGTCATCTGCCTTTTTCAAAAATTTGCAATTTACAAAACAGAAGGTAATCCTACTTGCTTTAGTTCCACAAATTTACCATCAAAACCTATTGTTTTATTTTCGATAGTTCTTGCTCGAGCTAAATCTTTGCGAAGTTCAGCGCGCTCCATTTGCTCTTGAATTCCTCCGAGAATATAAACGAGTAACTTTGCTGCTAAATCTCGTCCAGCAACCTGTACCCGCTTTTTGTTTGGATCGTATAAAACTCCATACCAAATAGATTGTGGATATTCCATTCCGCTAAAACCACCTTGTTGGTCAAACTTGCGCAACTTTTTAAAGATGTTTTCTAAATGGAATCCTTTGCGGAAAACCAACAGACCTAAAGCTTGTGCTACAGCGACCTGACCGACAGGACGGAAAAGGATATTTCCTTCCCCTCCGTTTTTTTCAAAATGGAACCGTCGTAGGGTTGGGGTATCCTCATTTTCTAACAGCTTATAACTAGGAAGGCTGGCCAGATAATCAAATAGTTTGTGAAACTCTTGTATTCCCTCTTCAAGTTCTTCATCTTCCGGACGCGTGGGAATTAAACCTTTTTGCAAGGGTTTCCAGTGAGGAAATTTTTGTCCCAGGTAGCGTTCCGACATATCCTTAAGTGCTTGTAATGTTGTTAAAACGGTTGATTTAGCTGCAATGGTCGCACTGTTCCAATTAACGCGGGGTTTTCGATTTTCCCGTGGTTCAAAAAGCGGGTGGGTAGTAGCAATTTTTCTTGCCACAATGGAAAAACCATCATCCTCATTTAGCTGTGCTAGCTGACCTTTAGTTAACGGTGTAGCCATGAGGTTAACATGAACAAAGATGGATCTTACCCGTCTGAGTGCTTGTTCGCGGGTTTCTCCTTTTTCCACCGCACAGATAAACTCGATACCAATTTTTTCTTGCAGCAAGCGTTGCAAGTAGTCAGGTTGAATGCGATATCGCTCTATCAAATCAGTCACAGTTATAAAAGTATTGTCAGGGGTTTTATCCTTTTTGTAGCCTTGGAGTTTACCAGTTTGGAGCAACTGTATTAACCCTTGTACTCCCATTAATCGGTGCTGACCGTCGAGTGCGTAGATTGTCGCATTCTCCTGAGAGACATCGAGCAAACCAATTTGACCTTGTTTGTCTAAAGGTGTAAATTTGGCGCTGGATTTGGTGGCTGTGCATGCGACGCTCCACTCCCGAGCTTGAGGATCGTCTACCCAGGGTTGGCTAATTACCACCAATACTGCTGGAAATTTGTGATTTTTGCGACTTGTTAAATACTGCATTAGTGGTAGTTGACGCGACCAATCCAGGGAACGCTGTTGAATTTCATCTATACTCTCGGCATCGAGATCGATATTACCTGTAAGAGGATTATATTTTTGTCTGAACAACGGTAAAGTGGATGCGAAGCGAACCCGAAGAGCAAACCATTCCAGGGTGACGGAACCTAGGTACGCTTCTTTTCCACCCATTTCGGTTTTCTGTACCAAAATTTGGTCTTTTTGGTTTGTAAACTTTTCTAGCAGTAAACTCAGTAATTGTTTGTCTTGACTTTTTGGTTCTAGGTGTTCGGTGGTGATATCAGCAGCTTGGTCAATACAGCTTGAGTCCATGTTAATTTTAAAAAACCTCAATTGACAGCATAGATTTATTGTCCATAAAAAATAAAACTACCAAATGTGTTTTTAAAAACCTTAAAGGTTTACAATGCTAGGGTTGTATTGAGAAATTCTCACGCTCGGACTGCAAGACTCAAAAAATGACACCAACACCAAAACAAAACCAAGCTCGGACTGTAGCAAAGTTTGTAGAAGATATAGAAATTCTGACTCATGAAATACAACAATTATATTGTCTGGATGAGGTGCCTTGGGTTGTAGGGTACTCGGGGGGGAAAGATTCAACGGCGACGTTGCAGTTGGTTTGGAATGCGATCGCAGCTCTTCCACCATCAAAGCGGAAGAAAACAATCCACGTGATTACAACAGATACTTTGGTAGAAAATCCTTATGTTTCGCTTTGGGTACGCCGTTCCCTACAAAGGATGAAAGCAAAAGCCAGCGAACAACAACTAGGAATTGAGCCTCATTTGCTCCACCCTGATTTAAAAGAAACCTTTTGGGTTGGTTTAATTGGGAAAGGTTATCCAGCACCCAATGCAAAATTTCGTTGGTGTACCGAGCGTCTCAAAATTCATCCTTCTAATCGCTTTATCCGTGATATTACCAGAACAAGCGGCGAAGCTATAGTAGTTTTAGGTACTCGCAAAGCTGAAAGCAGGCAGCGCGCGAACAGAATGAAGCAATACGAAGCAAAGCGGATACGCGATCGCCTCAGTCCAAATATGAGTTTGCCAAATTCCTTGGTTTACACTCCCATCGAAGATTGGCGTACGGATGAAGTGTGGCTGTATTTGATGCAGTGGGAGAATCCCTGGGGACACAGCAATAAAGATTTGTTTGCAATGTACAAACAAGCCAGTGCTGATAATGAATGTCCCTTGGTTGTGGATACTTCTACACCTAGCTGCGGAAGTTCTCGTTTTGGTTGTTGGGTTTGCACTTTAGTCAGTCACGATAAATCTTTGGCTGCAATGATCCAAAACGATGAAGAAAAAGAATGGCTTCAACCTCTTGTAGAGTTTCGAAAAGAATTAGATGCACCAGAAACTCGCAAAAAACGAGATTTTAGACGCAGAAATGGTGAAGTGCAGCTGTACGAACGCAATCTAGACGATGAAATTTCTGTAGAACCTATACCCGGACCTTTTACTAAAGAAGCCAGAGAAGAATGGTTAAAAAAATTGTTAATTCTACAGCAACAACTACGACTTCTAGCTCCAGACCACATGCGCGATATTACCTTAATTACTGCTGAAGAATTAAGCGAAATTCGCCGCATTTGGTTAGAGGAAAGACACGAATTTGATGACAGCTTACCCCGCATATATAAAGAAGTGACCGGTGAAGAATTTCAAGATCCGCGCCCTGGCGCCAATCACAGTCTTTTGGGTAGCGATGAATGGGCGGTGTTAGAAGAAATCTGTGCAGGTGATGCTATGCACTTAGAATTGATGGCAAAATTGTTGGACACAGAACGTCAGTTTCGGAAAATGGCGCGGCGCGTGGGAATATACGACGCCCTCGAAAAATGTTTTGAAACCAGTTCTCGTTCCCAAGAAGAAGCAGTAAAAAATGCTTATTTAAAAAGAGATTTGAAAACCGCAGTTTCCCTGGGTGATGTGGCAAAAATCAAACAACTAACTCTAGGAGATTTTGCAGTGACAAATCAAGAGGTTTCTACTCCAAAAACTTGGGCAAGCGTTAAATTCAAAGGCAAAACATAGTACTTAGCAAGTATTAGAAAGCCAAGATTCTTCAGATAAAAATTTCTTTCTTTTTGCCATCTGTTTTCTGCAGACATGATTTTTCTGGAACTCGTTCTTCAAAACTTTGGTCCCTACAAAGGACGTCACGTTATCAATCTTGATATCTCACCTCGAGGTGAACACGGTCATCAAAGACCCATACTTCTTCTCGGAGGAAAAAATGGTGGAGGAAAAACCACACTCATGGATGCGCTGCGCCTGGCTCTTTACGGTCACCGCGCCCAATGTTCTAATCGTGGAAATTTGAGTTATGGTGATTTTCTAACTCAGTGTGTTAACAGCCATGCTTCCCCTCATGAAAAAACTCGCATTGAATTAGTATTTGAACATATTGAAAACGATATACCAGTTAAATATAGAATTGTGCGGACATGGGAAAGAAATCCCAAAGATGGTAAAGACCAATTAGGTATTTTGGGCGATGACGATACATGGCCGGTTGATGCTTTAGCTAATATTTGGGACGAATATATTGAAAATTTATTACCCCTGGGAATTTCGAATTTATTTTTATTCGATGGCGAACAAGTCAAAGAATTGGCAGAACAAGAAATTCCCCCACCAATTGTCGTGGATGCAATTCGCAATCTTTTGGGTTTAGAATTAGCAGAGCGTTTAGCTATTGATTTAGATATTTTAATCAACAGAAAACGAAAAGAATTAGCCGAGGAAAAAGAGTTATATAATCTTGAAGAAATTGAGCAAAAATTGCAAAAATTACAACAAGAATATGAGAAAGAGAGTAAAAATTTGGTATCCAGACAAGCAGAATTAAAATTAGCAAAAGAGCAAGAGCAAGAAGCAACAGATAAATTTATTTCTGAGGGCGGTAAAATTGCAGCAGAACGCAGTTATTTAGAAAAACAAGTAAGACAAAAAAGTTCAGAGATAGAACAAATTTGTAGCAATTTACGCGAATTAGCTGGTGGTGTTTTACCATTAGCATTGATTCAACCAATACTTATTCAAGCTCAAAATCAAGGGGAAAAAGAGCTGCAGGTGCGTCAAGCCCAAATAGCAAAAGATATTTTAAAACAAAGAGATAAACGTTTGCTGAATTTTGTGAATAATTTGGGTTTGAGTAAAGAAAAAATTGAAAAAATTCAAGCTTTTTTGATTGAAGATGAGGGATATCCAAAAAATTTACAACTACAGTGTGAAGAAGCTTGGTTATTAGCAGATGAAAAAGCTCTGAGTCAATTAGGTAATGTTATTTATTATTTACAAAATGCTCAAGCAACTGCCAAACAGCAATTAGCAATTGTTAAAGTCAAAGAAGAAGAAATAAGCGGCTTAGAAAAACAAATGCTTCAAGCTGCTTCTCCAGAAGAATACAAGGAATTGCGTCAAGCTGTGCAAATAGCACAAAAGAAAGTAGCAGAAGCTTTAGCTAATTGTGAAACAGTGCGCCGTCGTTTAGCTGAATTAGAAGTGGCAATGGAAAATCTTAAAAAAAAATTAAAAGACTATACAGAAAGTACTATTAAACGAAAAAATAAAGAGCATATTATTACCGCTTCTGCGAAAGTCCAAGAAACCCTGAAACTTTTTCGAGAACGATTGACTTTAAGAAAACTAAACAAGTTAGAAACAGAAGTAACCAAATGTTTTCGTTATTTGCTGCATAAATCAGATTTGGTACACAGCATTACGATTGATACTAAGACTTTTGGCTTATTTTTGTATGACCAGCAATCCAAAGTAGTACCCAAGCACAGGTTGTCAGCGGGAGAAAAACAAATGTTGGCGATCGCATTTTTGTGGAGCTTGGCTAGGGTTTCAAATCGACATCTTCCTGTGGTTATCGACACACCTCTAGGAAGACTGGATTCATCCCACCGTAATAATTTAGTAGAACGCTATTTCCCTTTTGCATCCCACCAGGTAATATTGCTTTCTACAGATACAGAAATTGGACCAAAAGAAGTATCTGCATTGCGACAAATAGATGCGATCGCCCGCGAATACCTGCTGCAGTATGATTCTTCTACACGACAAACTACCGTCATAGAGAATAAATATTTTTGGTAACCAATGGAACCACCTTTAGAAAGAATAAAGTTATCCCAAACTGCCAAAGAGCAGCTAATTAAACTGAAACGCCAAACCAAAATTGACCAATGGAATATTTTGTGTCGTTGGGGATTTTGCCGATCGCTTGCTGAGCCGACTCCTCCATCTTTGGTACCCATACCCCAAGATAGCAACCTAGAGATGAATTGGGCTGTTTTTGGAGGAGAAATGGCTGATTTGCTTGTTTTGGCTTTGAAGCAACGCTGCTACAATGATGGTTTTGGTACCGATAAGCAAACTCTAGCAACACAGTTCAAACTACATCTGCACCGCGGTATTGCTTATTTAGCCTGCGATCCGAATATCAAGAAAATTGAGGATTTGATTGCATTGGCAACGAGGAATTGAAATTATTATGGTTGATGGCAGGTGATTTCCATGTCTTGAAGGCCACAGCTAGTGCTAGCAAAAGTCTTCTAATGTTGAAAGCGCGGATATCAATGCTCTTATGTCTGGGAACTACATAGAAATAGAGCGTCATAAAGCAGCAATTTTTCGTACTGACTTATCTCGCCCGGTGCGATTAGCGATAGAGTGGTCAATTTTAAATAAAGATACCACCTTTTTTGACTATGGCTGCGGTTACGGAGGAGATGTTGAGCGAGTAGCATCTTTGGGGTACACTAGTGCTGGCTGGGATCCTTATTACTTTCCCGATCGCGATCGCGTTCCTGCTGATGTTGTGAACTTGGGCTACGTTCTCAACGTGATTGAAGATCCCCAAGAACGTTCTCAGGCTCTTGTACAGGCGTGGGAACTAACACGTAAAGTTTTAATTGTTGCAGCGCAAGTACTGGTTAAAGTTCCCAATCGCAATTTCCTTCCCTACGGAGATGGTGTTGTTACCAGTCACAATACTTTTCAGAAATATTACCACCAAGAAGAACTCAAAAAATACATTGATGAAACGCTTCAGGTAGACGCTATACCTGCAGCCTTAGGTGTTTACTTTGTTTTTCGAGACGAAGCGCAAAAAGAAGTCTACAAAGCTGCCCGCTTTTTCTCGAAAACTTCTACCCCAAGAGTTCGCGTTCCTGCCAAACGGTTTGCCGACTACCAAGATTTACTGCAACCATTGATGGCTTTTTATACACAACGCGGGCGACTACCAGTCAAAGGTGAATTGCCCAGCGAACAAGAACTACTCAAGGAATTTGGTAGTTTCCGGCGAGCTTTTACCGTAGTTTTGCAAGCGACAGATGAAGCAGAATGGGATGCGATCGCCTACCGTCGTTCTCTTGATATTCAAGTATACCTAGCCTTGACTCATTTTGAAGGTCGTCCTTGCTGGCATCAACTAGCACTAGAAATGCGCCATGATATCAAAGCTTTTTTTGGCAGCTACGAAGAAGCTTGTCAAGTTGCTGATGCCAAATTATTCAGCTTGGGAAAACCAGGGGTAGTCAAGGCTGCTTGTGAAAAAAGTAAAATTGGAAAGCATACTCGCCAAGCTTTATACGTTCATGTTTCTGCTTTGTGTGAATTGGATGCCCTGTTGCGAATTTATGAAGGTTGTGCTAGCCGGACCATCGGGCGTGTTAACGATGCTACGCTGATCAAGTTTTACACCGACCAACCGCAAATATCCTACCTATTTTATCCGGAATTTGATACTGACCCTCATCCAGCATTAAAAGCAAGTATCACCATCGATTTAAAAACTTTACAGGTTGTACACCGGGATTACACTGGCCGAACCAATCCACCCATACTTCACCGCAAAGAAACATTTGTCACCTCTAATTATTATCTGTATGATAAATTTTCTCAACTAACCCGACAAGAGCAAGAATTAGGCTTGTTGAAGCAAAAAAGTGAAATTGGTACTCGCCAAGGTTGGGCAAAATGCCTTGCAGAATACAACGTAGAAATCAGAGGACATCAAGTTTATCCAAAATCAGCAGCCCAGGAAAAACCGAACTTGTAACAAAAAGTAAAATCTCTAGCTTTAACAGCCAAAGGTGATTACAAATTAATTAAAAACAATTTTCTGCTTTCAAATTAGGCAAATTGGCGCTAGATTATACATTTGCTATGGTAATTTATTTGCATCTTTGAAAATATTGAAAAAAATTTCTTGTCATACTTGATACACAGTAACGAAAAATCCAAGGAATTTAAAAATTGTGGAAACAGTGCAATCATTGCTAAAAGTATTTGAGAGCCGCAAGATGGCGGCTTTGTTATTACTAGGTTTTGGATCGGGTTTACCTTTATTGTTAATTGGTAATACTCTTAAAGCTTGGATGACCGTAGAAAAAGTTGATTTAGCGGCTATTGGCTGGTTTAGCTTGACTAGTTTGCCTTATTCTTTAAAATTTCTATGGTCACCCTTGTTAGATAGGTTTACTCCGCCTTTTTTGGGACGGCGACGGGGTTGGTTGCTACTGACACAGCTGGGGTTAATGATAGCGATCGCTTTTATGGCTTTTGAGCAACCCAAGCAAGCCTTGCAGCTTTTAGCTATCAACGCTATAGCTATTGCTTTTTTGAGTGCAACTCAAGATATTGCTGCTGATGCTTACCGTACCGACGTTTTGACAGAATTAGAAATGGGAGCTGGCGCAGCGGTTTTTATTCTTGGTTATCGCATTGCGTTGTTAGTGGCAGGTGCCTTAGCACTGATTTTATCAGATATAATGCCTTGGTCTTCAGTTTATTTACTGATGTCAGCTACCATGGCGATCGGTATTGTTGGCTGCTTGCTTGGTCCGGAACCAAAGGAAATTATTCCTCCCGCCTCCTTAGCTGAAGCTGTAATTTTGCCTTTTAGAGAATTTTTTCAACGCCGCGGTCTTGTCTCGGGTTTGTTAGTTTTGTTATTTATCACTCTTTACAAGCTAGGCGATGCTTTGCTGAGTAACATGGCTACACCCTTTTTGCTCACAATCGGTTTTACCAAAACCGCCATAGGAGCAATACAGGTAGGAATGGGGTTAATTGCTACTATTGTCGGAGCTTTAGCAGGCGGTGCCATCTTGAGTAAAATTGGTATCAACCGGTCGCTTTGGGTATTTGGGGCCTTGCAAGCCTTGAGTAATATTTCTTATTTTATACTATCCCAACCCCAATTTGCAAAAAATTATCAAGTAATGGTACTGACCATTAACATTGAAAACTTCTGTGGTGGTTTAGGAACGGCTGCTTTTGTGGCATTCTTAATGAGTTTGTGCAATCAACGGTTTTCTGCAACTCAATATGCATTGCTTTCGAGCTTGATGGCTGTCAGTCGTGATATTTTAGCTGCTCCCGCCGGGAAAATTGCGCAAAGCACGGGCTGGCCCTTGTTTTTCCTAATCACGATCGTCGCTGCTGTGCCGGGCTTGCTTCTTTTACCCGTATTTGCTCCTTGGAATCCCAAACCAGTGGCAATTAACAGACCAGGACTTGAACAAGAGGAAGATGATGTATGGGGCAGAAATTAATTATTGTTGTAGCAACAGCAATTCTATTATGCACGGGAATTTTGCTTGGCTATGTTCTTTCCCAATTGGTTTTGGGATTTTTAGCACTTAACCTTCTGACTTTGTTGGGGACTTTCAGTTTAATTTTAATTTTTGGTACCTTATATTACGTTTTATTTTGGGAATTACGCAGACAACAATCTCGTTTATCGCCCCAGAGAACTAAACTGGCTGTCAACAGGCGCATAGCCGATAACCGTCTCAAAAACAAACTGATAGCAATATTAAACGGTGATGTTGCTATGGCAGAACGCCTGGTAGAACAGGTCAAGCAAGACTATCCCGATATGCCAGAAAGTTGGTATTGGGAAAGAGTGATTGCTGATGTAGAGCGCGAACAGCAAAGCGATCGCAACTGAAACATTAAAAATAGATGTAGCTTCTGCAATTTAAGTTAAAACTAAATTATCCCGGTGAACTACCGTTTCTGCACCTTCATAACCCAAAATCGAGGGAATTTCGCTAGAGCGACGGCCGCGAATTTTTTCTAGTTCTGCACTACTATAATTTACGAGTCCTCTAGCAACTTCTTTGCCATTTTTGTCACACAATTGTACGGCATCTTGGCTGTCAAATTCTCCTTCTACTGCGGTTACGCCAGCAGCTAACAAAGACTTACCTGCTTGGGAAATAGCTAGTACTGCTCCTTCATCTAAATACAATCTTCCCGAAGGAACTAAACCGTAGGCTATCCAGCGTTTGCGGGCAGAAGTTGGCTCTGGTTGTGGTATAAAGTGAGTGCCAAGGGGTTCTCCTTGTAAAATTTTTTCAATGTTTTGGGGATATTTTCCTTCGGTAATTACGGTACGTACGCCAGCTGCGGTAGCAATGCGGGCGGCAGAAATTTTTGTCACCATTCCACCCGTACCCCAACGGGAGCCTTGAGTTCCTGTTTGTACTTGCAATTGTTCCAATTCCTTGATGCTGCTAACTAAAGCAATGGGTTGAGCATCGGGTACAAAACGGGGATCGGCGAAGTAAAGTCTGTCTACATCAGTAAGTAAAAAAAGCCAATCTGCATTTACTAAGCTGGCAACTAAAGCTGCAAGAGTGTCATTGTCTCCAAATTTTAATTCCTCAACTGCTACGGTATCGTTTTCATTGACCACTGGAATGACACCTAATTGCAGCAGTTCCTGGAAAGTGTTATAGACGTTGAGATAGCGACTGCGCTGTACCAAGTCGCTGCGGGTTAGCAATACTTGAGCTATTGGCTGTTGTAAACTGGTAAACAAATCGTCGTAGATGCGAATTAATCGTCCCTGTCCAACTGCTGCTACTGCTTGTTTGAGAGCGATCGCCTTTGGTCTTTCCATAAAACCTAAACGCGCGCAACCTATCCCCACAGCACCAGAGGAGACTAAAATTACTCGGTATCCCTGTCGCCGTAAATGGGAAAGGGTCTCCACTAAAGTTGCAAGGGTAGAAAGTGCTAGCTGACCGGTTTCTGGTTGGGTAAGACTAGAAGTTCCAATTTTGACAACGATGGTTTTATTCATTCGCCAATACTTAGCAGTGCCGCTTTGGGTGCAGCTTTTTGGGATGATCTTACTAGAGATAGTATTTGCTTTTGCGAGTAATTTTCATGGTTGATCTTGGTAAAGGTTGGAAATCTATTTTACTAGTCTCCAGCATTCTGCAGCGATCGCCCAATCTTCTTGGGTACTAATTACCAATACTCGCACCGTGGAATCGGGAGTAGCAATATCTGCATCTAACGGTTGAGCAAAGTTTTTTTGTGCGTCTAGTTTCAATCCTAAAAATTCAAAACCTACACAAGCTGCAGCGCGAATTTCAGGAACATTTTCACCCACTCCCGCGGTGAATGCTAAAGCATCTAATCCTCCCAAACTTGCAAGCATCGCACCTATGTAAAAACGCAAGCGATGTACGTAGATATCCCAAGCCAATTGGGCGCGAAAGTTACCTTCGGCTATGGCTTTGCGAATTTGTCGCATATCGTTAGATATTCCGGAAATTCCCAGCAAGCCGGACTTTTTATTTAAAACACTGTCTAGTTGCTCCGCGGTATAATTTCCTTGCCGCCACAGATGGATCAAAATACCGGGATCGACCGCACCAGAACGACTACCCATCATTAAGCCATCCAAGGGTGTAAATCCCATGGTTGTATCTACACTGCGACCATTTTTCACTGCTGCTAAAGAGCAACCGTTGCCAAGGTGACAAACGATTAGTCGTATTGTGGTTAAATCCCTATCGAGGATTTGAGCGACCCGAGCAGCGCAGTATTGGTGACTGATACCGTGAAATCCGTAACGACGAATACCTTGCTCTACCCATTCGTAGGGACCGGGATAAATTCCTGCAGCATCCGGCATACTGCTGTGAAAAGCGGTATCAAAAACAGCTACTTGCGGAACTTGACCCAAAAGTTGTTCTACGATCTCAATACCTTCCAAGTTATCGGGATTGTGGGCTGGTGCCAAGCTGCAAAGCCGGGCGATCGCTTGTTTGACTTCTTCAGTAATTACCACACTTTCTTGGTATTCTCTACCACCATGTACTACGCGATGTCCGACAACGTCAATGTCTGAAAGTTTATCAATAACTCGAGTAGGACCTTTGTACAAAGTTTCGAGTAGATGGGCGATAACTTGAGCTCGAGTGGAGAGAGAAAGTTGTTGCTGTAATGATTCTCCAGTTGCTGTTTTCACCTTCATTTCTGCAACGCCTTGACTGGAAGTCCACTCTAGTTTCCCCTCCCAAACAGGAGATTGGGGTTTTGTCAGCACAGCTTCGCCCGTGATTTCGTACAGACAACTTTTTTGACTGCTGGATCCGGCATTGAGTACCAGTATTTTCATAATAGAAAGAAGAAATGTTTCTTTTGTGTTGTACCTTTTACCTTTTTATTCGCTAACTTTCGCCAGAGGGATCGCTGCAGCAAACTCCAGCAACCGCAGTTTATCGGACTGCATGAATGAGGTTTTCCGGTACAGGTCGATATTCAGCAAACTCCATGGAGAAAGTTGCCATTCCCTGGGAAAGCGATCGCAATTGTGTTGAATAACCAAACATTTCTGCCAAAGGTACTTCGGCGCGAATCACCACTTCATTATCTCTGGTTTGGGTGCCTAGTAGCAAAGCCCGGCGCGATAATAGTTTTCCTTGGATGCGTCCTAAAAATTGACTTGGTGTTTCTACTTCTAACAACATCATTGGTTCCAAAAGTGTAGGTTTAGCTCGAGCAAATGCTTCTTCAAAGCCTTGCCTTGCTGCCACTCGGAATGCTATCTCGGAAGAATCCATGGGGTAGAAGCTACCACCTTCTAAAATCACCCTGACTTTAATAATCGGATAACCTTTGAGCCATCCGGTTTTGATTGCATCCCGGAATCCTTGTTCGCAAGCGGGGATAAATTGGTTGGGAACAGCACCTCCTAGTACCCGATTTTCAAATACAAACGCTTCTTCACAAGGTTCTATGCGACCGATAACGCGAGCGTATTGTCCCGCACCCCCTGTTTGTTTTTTGAAGGTATTGTCAAAGGTAGCGCTAGTAGTAATGGTTTCCCGATAGGCAACTGCTGGCGCGCCAACATACACTTGAGCGTGGTATTCTCTTTTCATGCGCTCTAGGTAAATTTCCAGATGCAATTCTCCCATACCCGAAATTAGGGTCTTGTGAGACTCCGGATCGCTAGTGACATGCAACGTAGGGTCTTCTCGAACAAAACGATGCAACGCTTTGGCAATGCGGTCAATGTCTTCTTGGCTTTTCGGTACGATCGCGATAGTCATCACAGGTTCCGGTACAAACATTCCTTCTAGGGAAAGTTGCGTTCCTAGGGAACAAAGAGTGTCGCCAGAAGCACACTCAACCCCGATGAAACCGACAATATCGCCAGCTGTGGCTAATTCTAATTCCTGAGGTTTATCGACCTCGATTCTTACCAGTCGATTCACGCGTACTTGTTTTTTAGTGCGACTGTTGTAAAGGCGATCGCCACTTTTAACAGTTCCTGAATACAAACGAGTATAAGTTAATTGTCCAAATTCACTATCTATGAGCTTGAAAGCAAACGCTACCACCGATCCGTTGGGGTCGGGATAAACTTGAACTTGCTTTTGCGTCAAGACATCTGTAGCGGTAACGATTTGTCTTTCCATGGGAGAAGGTAAATACCAGGCGATCGCATCGAGTAAATTTTGTACGCCCTTATTTTTCAATGCTGAACCCATCAATACCGGTGTGAATTCCAAGCTTAAAGTTCCTTGACGAATAGCATCCCGAATCATTTGCTTGGGTACTTCTTCACAAGCAAGTAATTTTGCCATCATCTGTTCTGAGTGGATGGAAATGCGATCTAGGAGTTTTTCTCGTGCTAGTTGTGCTTCCAGTAGCAGATTTTCTGGTATTGGTTTGCTCAGCAATTTTTCACCGTTTTCTCCCTGAAAGTAGATAGCTTTCATCTCGATTAAATCGATTACTCCCTCGAATTGATATTCCAAACCGATGGGATACTGAACTAATAACGGATGAAGTGATAATTTTTCTTGCAGCTGTTCTACAACTCGTAATGGATTAGCACCAATACGATCTAATTTATTAATAAAAGCAATACGCGGAACCCGATAGCGCTTCATTTGCCGATCTACTGTATAGGTTTGGGACTGAACTCCCGCCACTCCATCCAGTACCATGATCGCTCCATCCAACACCCGCAGCGATCGCTCCACTTCAATCGTAAAATCCACATGACCAGGTGTATCGATCAAATTTATCTGCGTATCCTTCCAAAAACAAGTGGTAGCTGCTGAAGTGATGGTGATTCCCTTCTCTCGCTCTAGTTCCATGTAATCCATTCTGGCACCGTTCCCATCACCACCTACTTCTTCCATCTTGTGGATTTTACCTGTATAGAAAAGAATCCGCTCGGAAAGGGTTGTTTTACCCGCATCTATGTGTGCGGAAATTCCTATGTTACGAATATTACTGCCTAAAACCATAAAACTTGCTCCTGTGCAGCTAAAGAGCAATAAAAAATTAAGTTTGTTAAAGCTAAAAAAAATTACTTTTTCGATTGTCCTGACAGTGGTTTATATTTTGAGCGGCATTGTCATTTATATTTTTTTACTATTCATTAATTTTAACTTCCTTTGACAAGGGCAGATAAATGATAGTTTGTTACATAAATAAATGTTAAATAGTCTGTAACGTAGTAAGCAATTTATCGCTTTTTTAATTTATCGCTTTTGGTCACCATTAAAATAACTGTAAAAATCAAAGCAGATTAGGTGTAAGGAGATTGTATAAAGTCCCTTACCCTGCTGAGCGCTCAAAAGCTAAAAAATATTACTGCTTGTAATTTCTATCTTCAAAATTGCTAATTTTCATAGGAAAATATAGATAAAGTTAAATAAGCTAGACACAAACATCACTTTTACAGACATTAACAAACACCTCAAAAAATTCTGAAACAAGAGCAAGCGGAGGTGTCAAGCATGTACGAACTTCCCGTACTTGATGGTGATATTTACGCCCTAGTGAAAATTTGCCTATTATTTTTGATACTGTGTCTGTTGATGGCAATTACTGCTGCACCCGTGTATTAACGTGTATTAATTTAGTTGAGAGGAGCGAGTTCCCAGCTGCAAAACCTCTACTGGGAGTAAAAACCGTAGATAGTGGAAAAAGCTAAACACAGTAATAGTTGGCGTAGCGATCGCCCCTTTTTTCCCACCATACCCAAGCTAACTTGCGTGGTACCAGTCGCTAAGTACTTCACGTTCCTGCTTTTTTTGAGGGTATGAACGCGCTGGTGCTAAAGGAGGACCAATATATTGGTTGGAAAACTTTTGTCTTTTGTGAACGGATTTATTTTCTGAGTTAATTTGTGTAGCAGTCATAGGGCTTTCCTCTATAATTTTTTAGATTTTTATCTTCAAACCGTATAACTACTCATATAAGATATTTCTCTACTTGCCGCATCTATCTTAGCTACGGATATTTAATCGGACAAGATATGAGTAATTATTACTGCAGCCCTAAGCCAAAGGTCTGCTATTGGCGCAGTAATCTTGGCTGTTTATGCTTAGTACTCAGATAGAAAATGCTAATTTTCGGAAAAATTATAAAAAATTAAAGATTGCTAGGCAAAATCAATTTGTTGGTAGTAAGACTTCTTGTCACGGTGCAAAATCAGGTTTTTGGTAATCAGAACTTTTATTTCCTTGTGGAGACAGGCAATTTTCAATCTCAATCCGTAATTTGAACGGAGAGGGTGGGATTCGAACCCACGGATGCTTTCACATCTCTCGATTTCAAGTCGAGCGCATTCGACCACTCTGCCACCTCTCCAATAAAGCGGTCAGTTTCTTTAACTGACCAGTAAAAAATTATAACTCATGACTTATGCAGATTACACCACACAAGGCGATCGCTCAAATAAAATTTCCTCAAAGGCAACTTTGAAATTATTGCCAACCCAAACGCAGGATGCTCGGGAAACTACACCATCTTTGAGCAGAACAATTGAGAAATTCCGCAGCTTTTGACCATCATTTTCGACAATTCTGGGTACGCTGGCTGCATTCAAGTAAATTATTCCCTCTGGACTTTTAAATATTCGCTTGCGCAGCATTTTTTTTGTATGGCGCATGGTATGGTGCATGTGACCAAATGTGACTAGAGGAACGTTTTTACCGATAGTAAGACTAAGAGATATAGCCTCTGCTAGATCTGGATCGCCGTAATCGCCACCAATTGGGTGCCAATCTTTACCGCAGGGATCTTCGGGGCGATCGCCCAATCCCGAGGGACCGTTATGACCGAGAAAAATAATTGTCTGACAAGCGGCGCTTTTGACAGCTTGGAAAATCCGGGCAGTGGACTGCTCGAAATCGCTGATACCATACCTTTGTTGGCAAATGTCAGCGAATTTCCATTCTGGTCCTCCCCAGGAAAAGGGACGTCCTCCTACGACCGTCAGGTTGAAAGCGGGAAAATCCCGCTTCCCATAGCCGACATGAGCTTCACCTAATAAATCTAATTGTTGCTGCACCCAGTCTTCTTGGGAACGATCGTAGGGACATTTTTTTCGCCCCCATTCTGTGGCAGTGTACCATGCGTCGTGGTTTCCCATCACTGCTGCTTTGGGAATGTCAAGGGAGGCGATCGCTCTTACCACTTCCACCGACTCATTGCCAAAATCCCCAACAAACAGCACTAAGTCAACGTCCAAATGCTTTAGGGCCATGCCATCTTCGGCTTCCCATTGTTCGTGAACATCTCCAACTACAGCAATTTTTAATGTTTTTGAACTAGTTGTCTCAACGATCATGCCACTTTCCTTGCCATATGTTTCCAGCTTAGGCAATTTACAGAGGTTTTGACACGACTAGCTGTTGTGAGTGTGTGTAACCCCCCAACCATTTTTGGTAAAAACTACTATAATTGCTGAGATAGACAACTATATGGCTACGTTAAAC
Organism: cyanobacterium PCC 7702; assembly: GCA_000332255.1. Lineage (GTDB taxonomy): Bacteria > Cyanobacteriota > Cyanobacteriia > Cyanobacteriales > Nostocaceae > Chlorogloeopsis. The sequence continues at coordinate 4,093,631 of KB235926.1, forward strand.
TGTGTTTACAACTGTACTTGGACAACGAGACAAAAACCAACTCCATGCCCTACCGACGGATTTATTTGCAGCTATTGAGAAGCTGAAAAAACAGCTCAATGCGGTAATTCTGGCGCACTACTATCAAGAACCAGATATCCAGGATATTGCGGACTTTATCGGTGATTCACTGCAGCTGGCAAAAGCAGCAGCAAACACCAATGCTGATGTCATCGTCTTTGCTGGTGTTCATTTTATGGCAGAGACGGCAAAAATTCTCAACCCAGATAAAATAGTGCTGTTACCAGATTTAAGTGCTGGTTGTTCTTTGGCTGACAGTTGTCCTCCAGAGGCGTTTGCTGCTTTTAAAGCTGCTCATCCAGACCATTTGGTGATTTCTTACATCAATTGCTCTGCCGAAATCAAGGCCATGAGCGATATTATTTGTACTAGCTCCAATGCTGTAAAAATAGTACAGCAGATACCCAAGGATGTACCGATAATTTTTGCCCCGGACCGCAATTTGGGACGGTACGTGATGGAGCAAACCAAGAGGGACATGCTGCTTTGGCAGGGTAGCTGCATAGTGCACGAAACCTTCTCGGAAAAAAAGATTGTGGAGCTAAAAATAGCACATCCAGAAGCGGAGACGATCGCTCACCCAGAATGCGAAGCTGCTGTTTTGCGCCATGCTAGTTTTATCGGTTCTACAGCAGCACTGCTGAAGTATTGTCAACAAAGCCAAGCTCAAGAATTTATTGTTGCTACTGAACCGGGTATCATTCACCAAATGCAAAAAGCAGCTCCTCACAAGCGCTTTATTCCTGCTCCACCAACTAATAACTGCGATTGCAATCAGTGTCCTTTTATGCGTTTAAATACTTTAGAAAAGCTTTATTTAGCAATGAAAAATCGCGCACCGGAAATTACTATGTCAGAAGAGACACGTTTAGCAGCTTTGCGTCCCATTCAGCGCATGTTAGAGATGAGCGTTTAGGTACAACAAACGGTGCGAAAAAACTGCATCTTTGCAGCGAGCAGCTTTTTGCAGTCAAGTAATCTCAAAAACTCCCTTCAGAAATTTGGTTAGATTTGTGAAATATAAAGCCTCTGAAAAATTCAATTTCCCCCTAAGGTTGAGTTTGGGGAATGTGATTGTTGGGTATGGTAAAGTCCAATACCCAATTTTTGTCTTCTAAACAGCAGGCTCCCTCAATACAACTTCTATCAACTTATTTTCAAGCGCAAATACTCTAGTTGAATACAAGCATCCATAATCACCTTTAATCCAGCATCCACAGCTTTTTGCGCCGCTTGTCGATCAAAAATACCTAACTGGGCCCATAGAGTTTTGGCATTAATAGCGATCGCTTCGTCAACAATTTTACTTAAGTACTCAGAACGGCGAAAGACATTGACAATGTCCACTGGTTCCGGAATTTCTTTGAGTGTAGGATAACTGAGTTGACCGTTAATTTTCTTAACATTGGGATTGACAGGATAAACTCTGTAACCCACAGTTCGCAAAAACTGAGCGACACGATAGCTATCGCGTTCTGCTTTTTCCGAATGACCGACAACAGCTATAACTTGAGCGTGAGTCAGAATCTCCCGCACAAAATTATCATCGTTTCGTTGAAAAAGTTTATCCATGTTTTCCACTACCGAGAAGAAAAATTATAACCACCAGCTACACAAGGAACTTTCCCCTTCTTTGATGCCACTTGCTTACTAATCAACGACCCAAGCTGTGTTAAGATATTTCTCAATTCTGAAAAATATGTTGGATAAGGTGGATTTAACCAAAAATGGAAGCAGCGCTTTTTTTAGCAAAATTGCCTGAAGCATTTCAACTATTCGACCCCTTGGTAGATGTACTCCCCGTCATCCCTGTGCTGTTTTTTCTGTTAGCCTTTGTTTGGCAAGCGGCGGTAGGTTTCAGGTAAACCGAAAGTCTCCCTCTGCCACCATCGTTCTACCGAAATATATTTGAACAAACAGCGCCAAAAAAACTGTTGGTATTACGAAGATTGCTACCCCCTATTTTATCTTTTGATTTTTTCAACCAAATAAAAAAACAAACAAGACTAGGGGTCGAGCTCGCGTTAATCTACCAACAGTTCTTTATATAAATTTAATTTCAGGGATAATTTAGGGACGATTGGCCGCTGCTATTGCTGCATCAACCATTTTCCCCAAAGCAGCTTGAATACCTAAAATCTGAGGACCAAGAGCGTTAATTCCACCAGGAGAATTAGCAGCAGCAGTAATCAAGGCATTATAAGCTTTGACTGCTACCAACAGCTGCTTGGGGTTAACAGATCCTCCATGAGTCAGACCCTGCAAAGAAATGCTCAAAGCGGTAGCAGCAGTTACCACTTCCGGAGAAGCCTTATTTAGCTCAGCTATCTTAGAAACAAATTGTCCCACAGGAATTTTTGACAACGAATTACATTCCAACTCAGAAAGCTTGAGAATACCTGCCAAAAAACAACCGCTAAGATCGCCACTAGCAATCAACCGTGCTACTTCTTGAGAAGAAAAATTAACAGAGGAAATAGAACCAGTTTTGATAACAGGATTTACAACCCTATTCAACAAAGGTGAGGGTTTAGCAGATAGAAAAGTGCTAACAGCATTCGCTACAGAAACAGGAACCGTAATAGTCACGGTTTGTCCAGTTTGATTGGTAAAAGTTTGAGTTCCGCTAATACTACCAGGATCCTTCAAGGTAATAGCAACCCGATCTACAGAATTTGCAACTGTCAAGCCCGGAAAAGTGACAATCAGAACTGAAGATGAAGATGTAGGAGAACTAGTAGCTGCAGGAGCTTGAACGCTGCTTGTAACAGATACCCCACCAGTATCGCTAGATTGGACTGTTTGTGCCAAAGTTGGACATACCAGCTGGGATACTAATGTGGAAGTGAAAGTTAAACCTAACCCAAAATAGAAGGGAAAAACTTTAATGTTCATTGCTGTTGTTCTTAAAAAAGGTTTTTAGAACCTGAGACCGTAACCTACGCCTAGAACAAACCGCGGACCATCACCGGCATTACCAGTAACGTCTACAAAAGCAGGGTTAATTGTCAAGGGTAGATTTCTGAAAGGAGCAATAGATAAACCTAATGCTAAATCTTGACCGCTCCAGTCAGCAATAAAGGAAATTGGACGCACAAGGCGCACACCCACAGAACCAAATACATTGATGCTATCTCTACCGTTTTTGACATCAGATTCGCTACGGAAACGACCACCGCCTAACCCTACGGATGCAGTGATGCTGCTAAAAGGTTTATCCACATCGTCTTGTAATTCGAAGTATTTAGTAATTACACCATAACCGCTGGTGCCGCTATCTGTAAGCCCCCAAGTAGCTAAATTTTCAATTCCCACAGCTACAGCTAAATCACTAGTTATTAAGCGGTGTAACTTCAAACTAACACCGCCTGCATCGAAAAAGCCGCGCCTGAAAGTTGAAAAAGAAGTAAAAGTAACTTCCAAACCCGCATATTTACGAGCATCTCCCAAACCAAAACCAACAGCAATTGCACCGTCGTCATCTTGGGTAAAGCGGGTTCTTCCCTGATAGCTCAACACGCCAAAAAAGTTACCAAATTCCGCACCAAAAGCAGTAGGAGATTGAATGCTGGAACCGGGAGTACCGTTTACTCCCACTGAAACAACTCTTTTGACTATAGGAGGTTCGGGAAGTAAAAATTCCTCGAGTTTTGCATTTGATTGAGCAGTTTGTTCCACCACTGGTGCTTGAGAGCCAACAATGTATGCAGTAGCGGGATCAGAAGCAGGTAGTTCTGCTAGTGTGCCATTGTTAACCAATGCTTGATAAATAAACGCTGCCACATCAGCTCGGGTAGCAACCCGTGTCGGATTAAGGATTCTGACGTTATCGTAGTTGACGACAACGCGTTTTTCTGTGGCGATCGCAACTTTATTAATAGCGTAGCTGGGAATATCTCCCGCATCATCGTAGTAATCAGCTAAGTTAAGCTGCTTTTGTCCCGAAAAATTCAGACCACTTATCAAAGATACCAAAGCTTCTACTCGAGAAATTTTTTGATCGGGTTTAAAGGTTTTGTCTGGATAACCGCTCAAAAAACCAAGTTCGTAAGCTTCCTTAATTGCCTCGTAACCCCAATATGTCTGAGGAACATCCACAAAGGCGATGGCGCCACGACGAACCTTCTGTTTGGGAAATGCTTTGCGCAATATAGCTGCAAACTCTGCTCTCGTTACAGGTCGATCGGGTCTGTAAGTGCCATCTGGATAACCTGCTATGATATCTTTTGCCGCTAAAGATTCAATGAAAGCTTGCGCCCAATGCCCTTGTACATCAATAAAACTCCCACCCTGAGCAACTTGAGTCGCTGGCAAAGAGGCAGGCAAACGAGTAATATCATCAATCTGAAAATTACTGTTATTTTGAATTTGAGATAGCTCTACCGGCGTAAAAAACGAGGAATCATTTTTGAGACCGTTAGTTTCTAACACGTCTGGCTTTGCAGATAACTGCCGGTAAGATGCTTGACGTTGTTTCGCTTTTGCTATCCACTTTTTTAATGCTGAATTTTCTTTGGAAACATTAGCAGTGGAAGCACGAGTTACTGAAATGGTTGTGGTCAGAAGCAGAGAAGCCATTAAGGTTGTCAGCAAACCCAGGCACATGCACTGCAGATAATTTACTCTGAAACAGCGGAAGTTAACAACACTAGCAGTAGTATTAAGTTTTTTCTTTCTGTCCATTGAAATATAAAAAGTATAAAACGTTTGGCATTGACAAATTACACAAAAAACCCATCAGTCAAATATTTAGTAGCACGCTTAAATGCTTATATTTCCAAACAAGATCTGACCTGGATTCCGGTTTACAGGTTCGATTTGTCAAAAAAACTAAAATATAAGCTTTTACGCGTTTTACCAAGATAGGTATATTAATGAGTTTTACTGAAATAAAGATTAACTTTAAGTTAAATACATCACATTTTTGTTCAGTAGAAAAGGAGACAATAATAATCTTTTAAAACTAATTTTTTTTTCTTGTCTTCCGTAAAAATACCTAAGAAATGTCCTAACAAGCAATTACCGGCCACAATTGAATATTAAAATAAACACATTTAATATAGTTATTTTTACCGAATAAAATCAATAGTACAGCAATTAAAATTCCTACTGAGAGCGTTTTCTATTTTTTGATCGGCAGATACCCTTAAGTAGTTACAAAATAAAGCTGTAGCCCTTAAACAAATACGGAGACTAATCGAGACAGGCAGAAAATTAGTATTTTCACTGTCTGGAAGCGTTGCAAACAAATCTTTGAAAAACTTGTTTTTTCTTAACAAAATGCAATATCTTTTATTGATAGATGAGATATTTAGTGAAACCAGGTCAAATTCAGTAGTGGTACTCAGGCTTAAACCGGACGAGATATGAACTATGGGCAACATCAAATTTGTTAAAGAGAATAAAGAAGTAACAGCTGCTAATGGAGCTAATTTGCGGCTGAAGGCTATCGAAAACGGTATTGACATTTATAAAATTTGGGGAAAGATGATTAACTGTGGAGGTTACGGTCAATGCGGCACTTGCATCGTGGAAATTATTGAAGGAAGGGAAAATCTTTCTCCCCCCACAGAGGTAGAAAACCGCTTTTTGAAGAAAAAGCCTGTCAATTATCGCCTTGCTTGCCAAACTTTGGTCAACGGTCCGGTGAGTGTGGTAACCAAGCCTTAGGATTCTTAACTTATAGCTCAGCCAGACCATTGTAATGGTATCCTAAAATTGTTGACTGGAATCTAAAAGAGGCTTTTTTGATATGCAGGTTAACGATCTGGGGTTTGTGGCTAGCATTTTGTTCGTGCTGGTTCCTGCTGTTTTTTTAATTGTTCTTTATATCCAAACAGTTAGCCGCGAAGGCAAAAAAGATACCTAGGATTTTGTATTATCAAATAAAACCCTTACTGATGGAGGTAAGGGTTTTTTATCCTGTACTGATGGGCGGTGGTGTACTTCACTACCCACTATTTTTATAGAAATTTAGTTTTTGTTGCAAGATTAGCCAGAAAAAAGGCAAATCTTCTATTAAATATCTTTTCCACAATCTTTTGGGTTCGGCTAGGATTCTATACAGCCATTCCAAGCCGACATCGCTGATGAATTTGGGAGCTCTTCTAATTTTGCCTGCTTCAAAATCAATGGTAGCACCTATTGCCAAAAAGATTTTGATATTGGGTAACTGATCTTTGTACTTATATATCCATTTTTCTTGTTTAGGAGCACCCAAACCAACTGCTAAGACAGTTGCTTCAGAATTATTAATAATTTTAACTATTTCCTTGCACTCTTTTTCATTATTTTCAAATCCAAAGGATGGTGAATGAGACCCGACAATAATATTTCTGCCAACTTTTGCATTGATCTTTTTTTGAGCTTCCTTAGCTACACCAGGGGCTGCTCCTAGTAAAAAGATTTTAATTTCTTCATTGGTTTTGTGGTATTCATAAAAAGACGGAAAAAAATCAGAACCGGAAATTTTCTCTTTGATTCGTTTGCCTAAAAATTTAGAGGCATAAATTAAAATTTGACTATCACACAATTTGTATTCAGCACTTCTATAAGCTTGGAGAAAATCTGGATCTTTTTGTAATTTCATCAAATGATCCACGTTAGGCGTGAAGACAACGCCGCTTTTAAGGTTTTTTAAAACTTCCGCTTTGGATAAGTTGTCGATCTCTATATTTAAGAGTTTAACTTTTTCTGCCTTGTTCAATTCTTGATAATTGAGACCGATCTGCTGTCTAAACGAGGCTCTATGTAAAGGCTCGAACACCTGAGGCGAAGAGGACATCCGCTCAAAAATGGTTTTAAGAAAACTAACTTTGACTGCCATATAATTTGAAGCTTGTAATCTAAGATAGAGCAATAGCGCAATTCCAAACACAGGCAGCGTTTTTACTACCACCAAAAAATCCGATCGCCTTATGTCTGTTTGAGATCGAACCAGTTCAACTAATTTTTTGGGAATATTCTATCGTTTGTAACTGAGTTGAAATTTACTTTCATAGGGACTTTAAAGATACTTGCATTGCAGACCATTGGCAAAAACTTGAGATTTGCTTTACAAGTCTTTGTACAGTCTCCTCTCCAGACAATAATAAAAAATACTATCTGATGGCTACTTAGAGCTTCATACCTACAGCATCCTGATGGAGAGATAAAATTATCCACCTAACTATCCGCTTGACTCTGGTGCAAGTAACGCTCAAGCTGCACACTAGAGAAGGGATAGTAAGTAATGTCACAACGACCGCAGGTTTATAAAAATGGCTGTTTAGACTAAAGCTTTTGCCAAGGTTGGTGACACTATATTCCAGGCGCCGTATACACGTAATTTTAATAAACAACAGATAAGTTATGTTAATAGTCAAGATACTTTTGCCGTAATAATATAAAGAATTTCCTTCTCCGGAAGGCTATTATTTAAAAATCACTGCTAGATGGAATTCAGCAGAAAAGATTTCCTGAATTGAAGAAAATGCTTTAGCAAGCGGGAGCTATTTATTTTAAAGACTTAGCCATGTCTTGGGAAATCCCTTGTGGGCAACATATTGAAATTAATTTGTAATTGCGAATTAATTTGTAGTTGCGATGGAAAAGCTGCCATGCAAAGGCATCGAAATTATGGTCATTGGTAGCAACGTAAAAACCGTGCAGCGCGTCAGCAGCTACTGCTTGAAAAAGAGTTTGGAAGTTTTCCCTTACTACGGAATTCCAAACAAGGAAGAAGTTACTTTATTTTATCCCCACGTATTTGTGTTATGCCTGCCGATAGTTGAAGGTTTTGAGAGCTTTCAGCCTTATATTTTGTGGTCAGAACAGCCTGAAGATGGGGGGTTGTCTTTAGTGACTACTCCGATGGAATTATATGCTCGTTTGTACGAATTTCCACAAATTTAAATTAATCCTTCACGTACAGCCAAAGCAGCTGCTTGCACGCGATCGTCAACGCTGAGTTTGTTGAGGATCATGCGCACGTAAGACTTGATGGTTCCCAGGGACAGGTACAGTTCCTCGGCAATTTCTTGATTGGAGTATCCTTTAGCAATAAGTTTGAGAATCTCGCGTTCGCGATTGCTAAGGATTGTTTGGGGGACAAGCTCGGGTGTAGAAGTCTCGCTAGAGGTCAGGGTTGGTTTGAGCATGCGGGCGACTTTTTGAGCAATTTGAGGGTCGAGATAAGCACCGCCTTGAAGAATCAGTTGGATAACGGCGATGAGTTGTTCCCATTCGATGGTCTTGAGACAGTAACCGTCTGCTCCTGCTGCAAGCATTCCTATTACCTGGGTATCGTCATCGAACGCACTTAAGGCGAGGATCCGAATGGAGCTGCGATCGCTTTTTATCTGCTGTGTGGCTGTAATTCCATTCATAGCTGGCAAATCTATGTCCATCAAGACCACATCTGGCTGAAGTTCGGCGGCTAATTCCACTGCTTGCGGACCATCACCTGCTTCTCCGACCACAGTAAAGCCAGGTTCTAAGGCAAATTGACCTTTCATTCCTCGGCGTATCAAAGCATGGTCATCAACAAGTAGAATTCGCACAGTTTTCTGTTCTTGTTTATCAAGCATCACTCCTCCCCCTCCTTTTGTGTCTGCTTTTTGTGCTGAGAAGATGCAACCTGGACTTTAGCAATTGGTAGGGAAAACCAGAAGATGCTTCCTTGTTTGGGGATACTTTCGACACCAATTGAACCTCCGTGAGCTTGGATGATTTGGCGACACAAGTACAAACCCAGTCCGGATTTTCCACGCCGACCCCGTCCCTGAATAAAGCGATGGAACAGCCGTTCCCTGTCTTGGGGAGGAATTCCCGGACCGCGATCTTGCACGGAAACTTTGATTTGGGTTGTTCCAAAGGGGACCACTTCTATAGTAATTTCCTGATTTGCTTCACTTACCCGTACAGCATTGTCAAGTAAATTTTGGACAACTCGCCGAATCTCTAACTCATCGCCGTAGGCAAGCGGTAACTCCTGAGATATTTTGTAAGTGATAATTGGCTTGTGGTTACAAGTAGCGTTGATTTGGGCAATTACTTTGACAAAAATTCTCTCCCAGTTTAAAGGTTCGTAGTTCAGGCGAGTACCGTGACCAGCTTCGTAGCGAGATACATCCAAAAGAGCTTCCACAAGTTTGAGGAGGTCTTCATTGGACTGGCGAAACTCCTGAAAAACTTCTTGCCAAACACTGTTGACAGGACCAAAAGCTCCTTTGAGCATGCTGTCTAAAGTAGCGCGGTTAGCAAGTAGGGGAGTGCGTAGATCGTGAGAAAGGGAAGATATCATGTCCTTTAGCTGTTGATTGCGCATCTCAATGCGTTGCTGGCGGTCTCGAGCTTGAGTTACCATCTCGTTGAGAACTTCTGTTAATTGACCGATTTCGTCACCAGATGAGTAATCAAACCTAACGTCCATTTCACCTTTGCGCCAAGCTTCTCCCACCTCTATCAACCTGCGCAACGGTACTTCCACTCGCTGACGCAAAAGCCAGAGGTTCAAATTAACTCCGATGACAATAGCTACTAAACTAAGTCCATTGATAGCTGTATTGATTTGGTAAAGTTGCCGCAAACGATACTTGCGTTCACCCATTTGTTGCTCTTCATACCAAATTATAAGCCGAACTCGGGTGCGCAGGGAAGCAAACAAATTTTCTATTAAAGCATTACTAGTAGAAGAATTTGAAAGTTTTTGTTGCTCTAGCTGATTTCGCCAGCGATCGTAGAGACTTTTGAGCTCGTCTAGATTTTTAACTTGGATAGAATTATCTTGTAAAAGTTGGTACAAACGGTTTAGACTTTTACGAACGGCAATTTTTTCTTTACCATTTATCTTTGATGAGGCTTTTTCCTCATCAACCAAAGCATTAAGCAGACGTTCCGCTTCACGCTCTACTACTAACGTGCGCGTTACCCGATTAACTGCATCTTGACTTAGGGATGCTATCCACAGGTTCAAGCATTGCTGTCCCGCTATCACGGACACTAGAATGGCAAAGCTAGTGCACACTGGTGCAAGCAAATGACTTTTTCTTAATGTCGATGGAGTTAAGCAATGCGGTAACTTAATAGCTAACACTCTTTTTAAGAGATTGGGGATTTGAAACTAATATCGGGTACTTGGCTTATGTATTCATTGTTACGAATAGTCCCGCTAGTACCAGATCTTTAGCAGTAGTTGTGTATTGTTACATAATACTACCCAGGCGTATTTGTACTTCAACAATGACACTGTTCATAAGTAGGTTGGATGATATTTTGTAGGTGGTGAGTTTATAGGTGGTGAGGAAAATAGAATTGTAAAAATCATAGTGTTGCTTTAGTAAGGAAATATTACTACAAAGCCAAGTATTTAAGTAAACTCCTACAGAAATAAGCTTTTTTGGCAATATATCTAGAGTAGTAAATTTTAGGCTTGGTTTATACATTTTTACAAGAGGGAATATTGGTTAAATATTATACCTAAAATCTTACTAACCGGGCAGAAAGTCTTGATTAATACATGGTTTTCACTCGATTTGAGAGTATTTGCTTTAATTTTTATACAACGCCTTGATCAAAAATTTTTTCGTATTTGAAATTTTTATCATTTTGATTGCAATTATTAGCCAAAAATAGTGAAACAGAAAAACAATAGCCCTTGGTAATAAGTTTTTTTAGCACTACAAAGTTTTCAAAGAAGTTGATTTTTCGTCACTAATAGCTAAAAAAGGTAAAAATAATTACTATTATCTGCGGGAAAGCAACATAGAGAGTGGAACTCAAGGCTTGCATATTTATGCATATTTACGCCAGGAGTGCTTTCTTCCCCTGGTAAACGAGTGTTAGTAAATTCATGCAGGCAACAGACACAATCACAAACTTGCTTGGGAGAGATTTAGCTAGAAAATTGAGACCAGAGAAATAAAAGCGAGCAAAGAAAAATTAAGAATTTTCCTGCTCTACCAAAATGCAGTATGAGATAATGCGAAAAATAACAACAGCTAAATTGTTATCAAACGCACATGAAATTTGGGGTGATACCTGGGCGATCGCTAATGCTATTTATCATATTGACAAGATAATAATGACTTCGAAATTGCCTTCCTCCAGAGCGGACACTGTTATTACTGCTGCGTATTTAATATGGCTCGTTTCAAAAGAAGGCGATGGAAACCAGAATTGTCACCGGATAAAGAGCTTTTTTCCTGATATTCGTTGGGGGTGGGAACTAAGATAGAAAATAGCAAGGGTATCCAAATACCAACACAAGCTAAAGCCAAAATTACTCTCAATACATAAGTACGAAGATTTTTTGGATTTGACTTTGGCAATGCTGCTTTGCTACAAACAGTTTGGGCAGACCAAAAATGCTCATCAAAATTATAGTAACTCATCAATTTTCTCCTAAATTTGCTTACCAAGAAAATGCATTTGACTTTATACTTCCAAAATTCTAGAAAGGGAAAACTGTTATTTACTAGTAGCGAAAGTAACTAAGCTGTCTCCTACTGGAGTGGAAATCTCGACCGTGACAAACGTCATGTTGTGCGATCGCCGCTTGCTGTGATTATATTTTCTAGGAGGTTTGGGCGTGCTGCCTGCAGCTTGTCTTGTTTTGTCCAACTTGGAAAGTATCTTGAGTTTGCGCTAAAGTAGCAGTAGCATTGATAACAATCTGGGCTGCGCCTGTAAAGAAATTGCGGTCTATTGTTTTTGGCACATCGCTAGGTTGGTGATAGTGGGGAGTGCGTAGGTTGGCGGTATCTGTTACCAAAACTGCACCCACTCCTTGTAACCAGAACGGAGCGTGGTCGCTGCGCAGTGTATCTGGTATGAGCAAACCTTTGAAAGGAACTGGCAAAGTAAATATAGATGGAAGGGAGACCCAAGAAAGTTGTTTGAGTTTGCTAGTTATGGGGATGGCCATCTTTTGGCCTAAGTTTTGAAAGACATTGAGTAGCGTTGGGTGTTCTGTATCACCGACTACTGCTAAAAAATCCCCTTTATCGCTCGGTGGCGTCACGGGTAAACTTGCAGGATACTGCTGACAACCTCTAACGTGACAAGCATAACCAACCATATCCATAACAATAGCACCGCGTAAATGCTTCAAGGATTGTGCTTTTTGAGTGACAAAGGCCTTACTACCTAAAAGTCCTGCTTCTTCTTTGTCAAAAAAGAGTAATTGTAAAGTTCGCGGTGTAGGACGAGAAGCAAACAGTCGCGCTATTTCCAAAAGTACGGCCACACCAGTGGCATTATCATCAGCGCCGGGAGAAATAGCAACGGTATCGTAATGCGCTCCCACAAGAATTGCTCCTGCTTTGGGATTGGTTCCTTGGCGTTCGGCGAATATGTTTACACCTTGGGGAAATGGTTGCAGTTGCACTTTCCAGCCAAAATTTTTCAGTTGGGTGGTGATGTAATCGCGGGTACGCGATCGCTGCGCATCGGTGTAACGCTGAAAATTTAAATTTTCAACATGAGCAAACAGTCTGCTAGCTGACACACCAGGAAAAGATAACGCCAACTCCACTGGAGGCAAGCAATTGCTTTTTTCCTGTTGTATTGCTTTTTTTTCCAGGGGATTTGCTTTCGTAATTTCCAACTTTGCTAGTTGTTCCCCTTGTCTGAAAAATCCACCACTTACAACTGCTGTGAATGCTACTAGCACTGCAAGCAGCAGCCAAATCCACTTTCTCATTTGCTCACTTTTGGTTTTCGTAATAGCTAGGATAGCGCTGCGAGTGAGTTTGACAGCTTGTCTTTTGACACAGTTGAAAAATTACTTTATATTTCTCCTTTACCTGGATGAGCTGACCTGACAAGACAACCAACTGTTCCCAAGAATTTAAACAGGACTAATGTGGCAATTAGCTATTGGCCAGATATGGTAGATTATTTGCTCGTTGTAAGTTTGGGGTTTCTGGGGAGTTTCGGACATTGCTTTGGAATGTGCGGTCCGTTGGTTGTGGCTTTTTCTTTGTCTGGTCAGCAACCAATTCCAAAACTGCGGCAGCAATTATTTTTTTATACTCTGCTTAACCTAGGGAGAATACTGAGCTATACCTTAGTGGGAGCAGCAATTGGAGCACTGGGCTCCGTATTGGTCGCCAGTGGACAAATGGCAGGTATTGGTAGCAATGTGCGCCATTTGGTTGCCGTTGTTACTGGCATGATGCTGGTGTGGTTTGGACTACTACAAATCAAACCAGACTTTCTGCCTAGAATTCCACTGTTGCACCCCTTGTTAAAAGGAAGCTTACACAACCGCTTGAGCGCGGGTATGGTGAAACTTTCCCAGCAAAATAGATGGTGGACTCCAGCAGTTTTAGGGATGAGTTGGGGTCTAATGCCTTGCGGTTTTTTATATGCTGCCCAAATTAAAGCTGCAGAAACTGGCGATTTGTGGATGGGTGCAGCAACAATGCTGGCTTTTGGAATTGGGACTCTACCAATGATGCTAGGTGTGGGCGTCTCGACATCTTTGCTGAGTAAAGACAGGCGCAGCCAATTATTTCGCTTGGGCGGTTGGGTAACTATTACCATTGGCATGCTGACGTTGCTGCGGACGGACAATACTATGGTGGATTATACCGGGCACGCCGCCTTAATATTGTTGATACTAGCGCTGTTAGCTCGTCCTATCAGTGGTGTTTGGGTAGCTTTTTTGCGCTATCGCCGTGCATTGGGAGTAGGGGCTTTTGTGCTTTCTGTTGCTCACACTACCCACATGATGGAACACTCGTGGCAATGGAATTTGGCTGCCTTTTGGTTCCTACCGCTGGATTTTCAGTGGGGAGTGGTTGCAGGTGTTGTAGCATTGGTGTTGGTAACTCCTGCTGCCTTGACAAGTTTTGATTCCTTACAGAGAATTTTAGGAAAGCGCTGGCGACAAATTCATTTGTTGAGCGTACCAGCTTTGATCTTGGCTAGCATTCACGCAATTGTCATTGGTTCCCATTACCTTGGAGCTTTGCAATTAACTGATGCCAACAAATTAGCGTCGGTGGTGTTAGCAATAATTACTGCAGGTGTGCTTGCACTCAGAAGGCGCTTTTTTTGGTCGCTTCTATCCCTAGGGAAAATTTATGTACCCCCGGATAGATGACGTTGAACGATAGTAATGCGATCGCGAAGTGTACCGTAAATTTTTACTGATGTCTTTTTTGATGCCATTGCCATGCATGGGTGATGATTTCTGGCAAGGCTGCGTATTGCGGTTTCCAGTTTAAAACTTTTTGTGCTTTGCCGCTACTGCCAATTAAAACCGGGGGATCTCCGGGACGGCGATCGCATTCCACTACTTTAATTTCCCTACCTGTAACTTGCTTGGCAGTCTCAATGACTTGTTTCACAGAAAAACCGTTACCGTTTCCTAAATTAAAAACCTCGCTATCACCGCCGTTTAATAAATATTCCAATCCCAAAACATGAGCATCTGCTAAATCGCTAACGTGTATATAATCTCGAATACAAGTACCATCACAGGTAGGATAATCGGTACCAAAAACAGAAATAGAGTTGCGCTTGCCTAAAGCAGCAAATAAAACAAGGGGAATCAAATGGGTCTCTGGGTTGTGATCTTCTCCTAACAATCCGCCAGGATCGGCGCCAGCAGCGTTGAAATAGCGAAAGCAGACAAATTTTAGTTTATAGGCAACATCAAAATCATGGAGAATTTGCTCTACCATTAACTTGCTATTGCCATAGGGATTGATCGGCTTTTGCGAGTGATCTTCCGGAATTGGTAATATTTTTGGGACCCCATAAGTCGCGCAAGTAGAAGAAAATACAAATTTCTGCACACCAGCAGCTAGCATGGCTTCTAGCAAAGTCAAAGTGCCTAAAACGTTGTTGTGATAGTATTTGGCAGGATTAGTGACTGATTCTCCCACATAGGCGTAGGCAGAAAAGTGCATAACTGCACTAATATCATGGCTTTGAAATAACTTATCCAACAAAGGGCGATCGCCTGTATCTCCCACTATCAGTTCTACACCTAAAACTTTTTCTACCAAGTCGCGGTGTCCGTATACCAAATTATCAAGAATCACCACCTCGTAACCAGCCCGCTTTAAAGCAAGCACCGTATGGGAGCCGATATAGCCAGCTCCACCTGTAACCAAAATAGTAGGCTTTGCAGGCGACATAATTTTTCCTTGCGATGACACAACTACTCATTTAAATTAATTTACTCGAATAGAATTACTGAACTAGAAAATTACAAATACTGCAGTCAGTTGAAAAAAATTGCTCTAAAATCACTACGACAGTAGTCTTGCTGTGAGGGAGTGAGAAATTTGCAGTCAATAAGAGTAGTATTACATTTTGACGGTACAATAACTCAATTTCCTCACACGCCTTCCTCACACGCTAAACAACCGTACTAAAAGATTTGAGAGTTAATCTATGTTTATCTTATTAAGCCGGGTACTTCTGTGGCTGCTACTTGTAGCTATTTTGGTAAGTTTGTTTCAAAGATTCTATCCTTCGGGAACGTTTATCGGGCGATTGCTGTTGGTAGTTTTGTTTTTGATTGTCCTACTTTCGTTTATTAACCCGAACGAACCAGCTGTTGCTTCCTTGTGGAGAGTAGTGTCTTTTCCGCTCAAACCCTTAGGAGCTTCAGTGTTGCTATTAATTTTTGCAGCTCAGAAAATTAAGGCTGGAGGAATAGATAAACCGGGGGGAATATATTTAGCTTGGGCGTTAACAATTATACTTTTAGCCAGTACACCAGCTGTGGCTTACTTTTTAGTCCGATCGCCCGTAGCAATAGTAGAAAATACCAAATTAGCCGTCTATACACCTTCAACTCCAACGCTGCTGGCATTTCAACAAGACTTGGCAGCAGCTAACATATCAGATATAAAGACCTTTATTTTACCAAACACAGGTTCGCCCTATTTATTACAAACTCCCACCGACATTCCTAAACGGGGATTGCGTTTGGAAGATTTTGTTCCTAATGCTGAAACTTTGGCACTGACAACCCGAGTTTGGGAAAGTTATCTCAATCAAGTTTATTTTTTCTTGCGGGGTCGTCAGCCATAAATTTAAAAAACAGCTCTAAAAAAGGTCATAATGTTACGTTTGTAACTAATTGACCTTTTTACAAGTTTTATTTCTGCCCACCTTACGAGCTCGAAAGTTCACAATTGCTGGAATGGCAAAAACGCGACGTCTTGCTAAACTTGCTGCTTACTTGCGTCCCCACTGGCGGGATACAGCTTTAGGTATTTTCGCTTTGTTAACCGTGAATGGATTGGGTGTTTACATTCCCCTTCTGATTCGTTCGGCTGTGGACAAGCTAGCAGCAGCTTTTAGCTTTAGCCAATTACTATACTACGTAGTGCCCATTGTCTCGCTAACTTCGGCAATGTGGCTGATTCGTATGGCTTCCCGCATCTGGATATTCGGTGTGGGACGCCAGGTGGAATTCGAACTCAAACAAAAAATTTTCGAACACCTGCTCAAATTAGAACCGTCTTATTTTGTTACTAACACCGCTGGCGATTTGATTAGCCGTGCTACCAACGATGTTGACAATATCCGACGGTTGTTGGGATTTGCAGTATTGAGTTTAGCAAACACGATATTTGCTTATATTCTGACACTGCCAGTGATGCTGTCTATTAGTGCGGATTTAACTTTCCTATCGCTAGCAGTTTACCCCTTGATGTTTTTGTTAGTGCATTTGTATAGCGATCGCCTCCGCAACGAACAGCTACAAGTACAGGATTGCCTTTCCCAACTCAGTGACTTAATTCAAGAAGACATCAGCGGTATTGCTTTAATTAAAATCTACGCCCAAGAAGAAAACGAACGTCGCGCCTTTGCTCGCAAAAATCAACAGCTGTTGCAAGCTAATCTCAAATTGGCAAAAAGCCGCAATACCCTGTTTCCCTTGATTGGCGGATTAGCTAACATTAGCTCGTTGGTCATTATCTTGTTCGGAGCTACAAGAATTGCTGCGGGAGCACTCAATGTGGGCGACTTTGTAGCTTTGCTGCTTTACGTAGAGCGTTTGGTTTTTCCCACCGCTTTGTTAGGATTTACAATTACCGCCTACCAACGAGGTGAAGTTAGTATAGACCGCATCGACGCCATTTTAACTGTTCAACCAAAAATTAAAGATTCAGCAGATGCTGTAGATTTACCAAAACAGCAAGTTAAAGGCGAACTTACAGCAAAAAATCTCAGCTACACCTACCCTGGTTCTGATACTCCCGCTTTAAACAACCTTAACTTTCAAATTTTACCTGGAGAAACGGTAGCAATTGTTGGAGCGATCGCTTCCGGAAAATCTACCTTAGCCAATACTTTACCGAGATTGTTGGATATTGAAAAAGGACAGCTGTTTTTAGATGCAATTGATATTACTCAAATCAAATTGTCAGATTTAAGAAGCGCGATCGCCTACGTTCCTCAAGATAGCTTTCTGTTTAGTACTACCATTAAAGATAATATTCGCTACGGCGACCCCTTGGCTGGACAACAAGAAGTAGAATCTGCAGCTCGAATTGCCCAAATACACGAAGAAATCAACAATTTTCCTCACCAATACGAAACTGTGGTTGGCGAACGCGGTATTACCTTGTCTGGCGGTCAACGCCAACGCGTCGCCCTCGCTCGCGCTATCCTAGTAAACGCTCCGGTTTTAATTTTAGATGATGCCCTCTCTAGCGTTGACAACCAGACTGCAACAGCAATTCTGAGAAATCTTGCCAGCGGTACCCAACGCAAAACTATAGTCTTTATCACGCACCAACTATCTGCAGCAGCGACAGCCGATCGAATTTTTGTTATGGATAAAGGTGAAATCGTTCAAGTAGGTACGCACCTAGAATTATTGAAACAACTAGGACTTTATAGAACATTATGGAGTCAGCATCAAGTGGAAGAATTACTGCGTTGAATCTGCAGTCAGACCCACTTTTTTAGCAGACGATACTCTTCAACAAGCTCCAATTCTGGCGATTATAACATAGAAAGTTTTCAAAATCAACAAAACATCGTACAGCGGATGCCATTTTTTCTGGTACTGCAAGTCTAAATCAACTATCTGCTCAAAGTCTTTCACATGAGAACGACCGTTAACTTGCCATTCGCCTGTTAAACCTGGTTTGACACTCAAACGTCGCCAGTGACGTTGGTTGTAGTGAATCACTTCATCAGCTGTAGGCGGACGCGTACCTACTAAACTCATTTCGCCAACTAAAACGTTCCAAAACTGAGGCAGTTCGTCTAAACTAGTGCTTCGTAAAAAACGCCCTACCCTAGTAACGCGAAAATCATTTTTATTTTTAAATATAAATCCGTTCGCTTCGTTGTTTACCAAACTTTTTAACTGCTCGGCATTTGCTACCATGGAGCGGAATTTGCGAATATGAAACGTACGACCCTGCAACCCATAGCGCTTTTGTACAAAAAAAATCGGACCCGGACTTTCAATTTTGATCGCGATCGCTATCGGTACAAATAAAATCGCTAAAATCAAAAGACCTACCAAACTGCCCAATATATCTAAACAACGCTTAAATTTAGAAGTAGCTGAAGGATGAATCCCTAATTCCCAAGTTGGAGAAGTTGTATTTTCGACAACGGTTGCATATGGTAATTGATACATTGTCCAGGCTAACTGCTAGCAAAATTTGTTTGTTTACAAACCTTTACTGACGAAATCATATACTTAAGCATTCACAAAAAACACCATTGCTACCGTATATTTACTTAATCTTCATCAAATTTCTCCAGAATCGTCATTTTTCATAAATTTCAAATAAAGTAAATTAATATTTCTTAAGGAAGATGTCATTTTGCCGCCAGTATGGAGGCTGAAATTAGCTGTGTTATGATTTACTACAACAATACATGCTCAAATTGCGGAAAAATCAGTATTTTGGCTGCCTGACCCGCTTTTGCAACCACCTGGACACGGTTATAAAACCTGTATTATAAATATCTTTGTATTTAAGTATTCTTGCTAAAGACAAGACCGAACCGAACCTGCATCCGCAAAAATAATCACTGTTGTCTGTATTCAATAATTCAAAGATCAAGCAATTTGTCGTGGGAACCCAACGCCATTGAGGAGCTCTAAAAATGGTTGTAGCAGGAGTGGAAGTAAAATTAAATCGTTTAGAATCAATAGTTGAGCAAATAGGAGAAGCAGTACTTGCTACTACAGAAACTATCGATCGCCTCGCTGATAGAATAGATAGTCTTAGCAATCAAGTTGAAGCCCAGGGAAAACAACTGCAGCAGCAAGGCTACCAAATTTTAGCATTGTGCGATGCAGTACAAACTCTTGCTGAAAGCCAGGATAATTCCCTACAAAAGCTTACCCAACTCACACAAGCCTTAGAAGGTTTAGTAGCCCTAATAAAAGAGTCTGGAGATTAACAGCAACTAAACCCTTAACTGAGTCACAGCAATCTTACCAGAAAAACAAACATCCACATCACTGCCTGCAGGAGTGCGATCGCGCTGTTGGTAAACTCCTGTGTAATAAAATTCGTCACCTTCAACGCGGTAGCTAACAGGTAATGGTTTGGTACAAGGTTGGCAAAATACAATTTCTGGATCGGGTTCCCCTGGTAGCAGGTGCGGTAAATTCACGTTCCAAAAGCTCCCCGGTTCCAGAGGACGCAGGAATAATTCAGCCAAAACTTTAGCTGTCCACCGACAAGCTACATTCCAGTCAACATTCAGCTTTCCTTGGCGATAATGAGAAACCGCAATTGCTGGAATACCGTGGATAGCTGCTTCTCGCGCAGCAGCAACAGTACCGGAAATGTAAGCATCTACTCCCAAATTTCCACCAGCGTTGATACCAGAAATGACAAATTGGATATTTTTGCAAAGGTGTGTCAGCGCAATTCTGACGCAGTCAGCAGGAGTACCGGAAATTGCATACTCGCTCTCAGAACGACGGTGAACGTAAATGGGACGAGTTGTGGTGACTTGATGTCCACAACCGGATAGATGCTCTTGAGGAGCTGCCACGATCGCTAAACATTTAACGCTGCTAAGTTTGTCAATCGCTTGCTTGAGAGCTTTTATCCCTGGAGCATCTATACCATCATCATTAGTTAAAATTAAGCTCATAAGACTTTACTATAATGCAACTAGTCGATTTTCTCCTTTCTGTTTTTTTAGCAGCAAGACTAAACAAAAACTTGAAACTATGCTTTCATTTCTGTTAAACGCGCTTGAGCCAAATCGCGAATCAAAGTGAGTTTGGAACGAAGATAAGTACTCATCGTGTTAATATCTTCATTTAATAACAGCCCCTTGCTTTCCAACTGTCTTAGTAACTCTTGCGTCAGTTCTGCGTCACCTAACTCCAGCAAAACACTAGTTTGGGTTTCCTCAATTACATTCCATACCTGACGCAATGTCCAAGAGTTCATAAAGTCTACATAAAGATTTGCTATCGTTTTGCTCGCAACCCAGTATCAAATCAGGGTTTAATCAAATCTAAAAAAATCTTAAATAAAGATTCTAAAGGAAATCTTAAATTTTACAGTACTTAACTATTTGCCTTCACATTTTGTCAATTATTACTTAGCAATTCTAAACTGTAAATACTGCGACCACCTCAGTGAAGAACCTAAAATTCCTATTCTACCCTCCATTAAAGTATTTAGACTCTGAGGGTTTTTGCGGATGCTCGGTTTAACCAATTTCCACAGGGAAGTGTGTTGATTTTTGTAAACGATTTTGGCTTGGGATTGATATTTTTTTTCGATTTCCTTTTTCAAAGTTGGCGAAGGATTAAATAAAAATATATTTTTGAATCCCGGATAAATTTTGGGAATACTTTTAAATTTTACTAATTGTAATCGGACTTTTGGTTGTAAAAGATAGCTTAACGACAATAATTTTTCATAGTTATCATTATAGTTATCACTAATCAAAAGGGGATAAGAAGATTGATTAATTATTTTGGCTATTTGTGGATAACCATAGTGAAAATATTCGCTTCCCCAAGTTGGTGTCTGAAAATTAACTACACAAGAAATTACTTCTATGGCGAAAACCAAGATTAAGATACTTTGCCAAATTGTTCGTCGCCAAAAAACACCATTGTATAGTTGGGTGGAAAACAGATAAGCAACAGTTATTTGTACAGAAAAATAACTAGGTAGCAAATACACTGGCTCCAGCGCTCGCAGTCCGCATAAAAAATATAAACCTAACCAAAACAGAACCGGAATTACTATGGAAATGATGAGAAAAAACCATACTTTTTCGTGAGTTGTGCGGTAAAGAAAATTTATGGAAAAGCTAATTATAACTATCAAAAATAATACAGTCAAGTAGAAGAATGGATTATCATCTCCGTTGAGATTACAAAAAATATTTTGGAATTGTCTGAGCAAAGATGGTATCAAAAGAATAGGCGATAAAAACTCGTAAGAAGATGGAAATGGGTGTAAGTTAGTTAAGATAACTATCAACCACGGTAGGAATGCTAAAAATGCTGTTAAGGAAGCTAATAGGTAGAATTTGACTATCTTATTTTCCCTGGCGAATTTGATAATATAAATTCCCTGGCTCAATGCCACGAAGAAAGTTGAGATAAAGGTATAAAAACCAATAGTTAAAACAGCGGCATAAATTCCCCAGTTATAGATACGAAATTGTTGTTTTTGCCGTGTTGATTCTAATCGCAAAGCTCGCAGAAGTGCAGCGCTGGATAATAAAATTGTTACGCTCCAAAGAACATGTGCTTGTGCTTGCTGGGCAAAAATTAGGTGAATGGGGGAGACAGCAACCAGGGCGATCGCAATACCGGGTAGAGACAAAGGAACCTTAAATAATTCTCGACACAGCCAGTAAAGGCTGGGAAATACCAGTAAACTAACAACAGCAGATAAAATTCTAATAGCAGGAACTGAGTTACCAAAAAACCACGTCCACAATCGAGCAACCAGGTAATAAAAGGGAGGATATTGAGGAGCTTCTACTTGAGTAAAAGACTTGCTTGTGTGGTTGGCGTTCTTTTGAAAAAGAAACTGGTATTTAGTAAAAGTTTCCTTAGAAATTACCCGCCCGTTAAAAACTTCCTGCTGGAGTTGAACAGTAGTTGCGTAACCAGCAATTCGCAATGAAGTGTAAATTTCCTGCTGTGAGTAAACCTTGCCATTAAGATTAATAAAGCGAAAAACTATACCTAAGGCTAACACTACAACAATCAAAATTTGCAACCACCGGGGAGCTACTATAAAACGCCGCATAAGTTGAATTTGCCGAGAAGCAGTCATTTTCAGTTGGGAAACTAACTAAAGCGAGCATATTTTATATCGCCACTGGAAAATTTGTGTTCGCGGGGAGTAGAAAAATACTAAGGACAAACTGCTCGCAGGAGTTGTAAGCATGGAAAGCGATCGTTTTTGGCAGCAACAAGAAGGTGCTACCCGCACAGAAACTGATACCATGGGAGCAATTGCAGTACCCGCTCGTTGCTATTGGGGAGCTCAAACTCAGCGCTCTTTAACCTACTTTGCCATTGGTGATGAGACAATGCCCAAAGAATTAATTCGGGCGTTCGGGATCGTAAAAAAAGCAGCTGCTATTGTCAATCAGGAATTGGGGAAATTGCCAGCTGCAAAAGCGCAATTCATTATTCAAGCTGCGGAAGAGGTAATCTCTGGCAAACTGGACGAGCATTTTCCGTTACGCGTTTGGCAAACCGGTAGCGGTACCCAAACAAATATGAACGTTAATGAAGTTATTGCCAATCGAGCGATTGAACTAGCAGGAGGAGTCTTGGGTAGCAAAGATCCGATTCATCCCAACGACGACGTTAACATGTCCCAATCATCTAATGATACGTTTCCCACAGCCATGCACGTTGCTGCTGTCTGGGAAATCAACCAGCAGCTGGTCCCGAGAGTAACAAAGTTACGGGATGCCCTGGCAACTAAGGCACAGCAGTTCAAAGATATTATCAAAATTGGCCGTACCCATCTTATGGACGCCGTACCCTTGACCCTAGGACAAGAATTTTCTGGCTATGTTGCCCAGCTCGATCGCGACTTAGAACTTATCAAAGCAACTCTACCACACTTATACGAACTCGCCATCGGTGGTACTGCCGTAGGTACCGGATTGAATACTCATCCAGAATTTGCCGTGCGGGTGGCGGCAAAAATTGCAGAATTAACAGGATTGCCTTTTGTTAGTGCTACCAATAAATTTGCCGCTTTGGCTGCTCATGATGCGATCGTCATCACTAGTGGTGCGCTCAAGACTTTAGCTTGTTCGTTAATGAAGATCGCCAACGACATCCGTTGGCTTGGTTCTGGTCCCCGTTGCGGATTGGGCGAGTTGATTTTACCCGCCAACGAACCTGGTTCCTCTATTATGCCGGGTAAAGTTAATCCTACCCAGTGCGAAGCCATGACCATGGTCTGCGTGCAGGTAATGGGAAATGATACTGCTATTGCCATTGCTGGTTCTCAGGGCAACTTTGAGTTAAACGTATACAAGCCAGTCATGATTTACAACTTGCTGCAGTCGATACGCTTATTGTCGGGAGCTTGTTCTAGCTTTACCGAGCACTTGGTAGTAGATATTCAACCAAATCACCAGCAAATTCAGCATTTTTTGACCAATTCCCTGATGCTGGTGACTGCTTTGAATCCTCACATTGGCTATGACCGTGCTGCTCAAGTCGCCAAAAAAGCCTATGCGGAAGGAAAAACCCTCAAACAAGCGTGCGTAGAATTGGGATTTCTGACACCACAGCAGTTTGACCAACTCGTTCAACCCGAGCAGATGATAGGTCCGCAGCAAGGATAGAGTGGGTGGAGAGCAAAAACAGATACTGTTAGTTTGTTTGGTGAGTGCTGCTATAGCGGACCCTTGTTCCAGCCCACAGTAGCTTTTCTCGCAAAGTTTGATAATAGGAATTGTTTTCCCGCAGGATAATAAATTTAGCTCGGCACTCAGCCATTCGCACATCAACGCGATGTCCCGGCCAGATAGAAGTAGCTAAAACACCATCCATCCACAATTTTGTACTCAAATCATAATCGCCCAACGGCCAGATACTGACAACCGAACCAGGAGGTAAGACGATCGGACGACTAGAAAGGCTCATCGGACAAATGGGGGTAATGGTGAGAGCTTCCATGCCATCGTGAACGATCGGACCGTTGGCAGAAACAGTATAGCCGGTGGAACCTGTGGGTGTGGAAACTATTAACCCGTCACCTACGTATTGGTCTACTACCTCGCCATCAATTTCCATTTCTAGAATGGAGGTAATCATGCGATCGGCAGAAGCTGGCTTGACACACATTTCATTTAAAGCCAGATAGCGTTCGCTGACAGGCTGTAAATTTCTCTCACGTCCTTCATAGACCGCAGCTTGTACCATCATCCGCCGCTGGATAGCATAGCGATCTTCTAAAAGTCGTTCCCAAACTTTCTCCGTATCTTCAAACTCCTCCACCGATTCGGTTAAAAACCCCAGATGACCTCCTACATTCACTCCTAAAATGGGGATACCAGCTGGGGCTAAATGTCTCGCACCGGTTAAAACAGTACCATCACCGCCAAGTACCAAAGCCAGATCTATTGGTTGTCCTGCAGAAGCCAAAAAGACCGGATAAGGGTTATCCTTTGGTCCGCTTGGACCCATTAAAACCTGGCATTGACGATTTTCTAGTTGCTTGGCACAAATTTCAGCCCAGCGTTTGCTTTGGGCATCTCTGGCTTTATAAGCAATAATTACCTGCTTGAGATCCACGAGAGCGTTACCACTTGAGGAGATTAAACTGCTCCATATCGACAGTATCGCGATTACGATAAATTGCCAGTACGATCGCCAAACCTACCGCCGCTTCCGCCGCTGCTACGGCGATCACAAACACAGTAAAAACTTGACCCTTGATTGCGGTCGAATCTAGAAAGTTGGAAAAAGCCATTAAATTCAAATTCACGGCATTAAGCAGCAACTCAATTGACATCAGTACTCGTACAGCGTTGCGGCTGTTAATCAAGCCATAGATGCCAATACAGAACAAGGCAGCTGCTAGTAATAAAAAATACTCAAGTTGCATTACAATCGTATTCCTACTGTAATTGTCCCGGGAAAATGGCTCGTTGCTAATGGTGAAAGGCGGTTAGCCCGAGCTATGTTATTCCTTTTCACTTCCTGCCGGTATCAGTTCTCTCGGTCTTTCTGGCAAAGTCAAAACCGTTTGCGGCAATTCCGACGGTGTTATCTGCTCTGGCAGATATTCGCGACGAGCCAGAATGATTGCTCCTACCATTGCTACTAACAACAAAATAGAAGCAAGTTCAAAAGGCAGTAAAAAGTCACTAAAGAAATGCTGAGCGATCGCCACTATGGGATTGGTGACCGGGGTAGCAGCAGAACGGGACCAAGGTGTAGCCAACACCATTGCACTCAAAAGGGCAAACAATCCCGCACTAACTACAGCCGTTAGCGCTTTGCGCACCCAAGCAGTGGGGAAGGGAGTAAAATCCTGTCGCTTATTCACCAACATTATGGCAAATAAAATTAGTACGTTCACTGCTCCCACATAAATTAACAATTGCGCTGCAGCTACAAAGTCAGCATTAAGGAGGAGATACATTCCAGCTAGGCTGACAAAAACGCCAGCTAGCAAGAAAGCAGAGTAGACAACGTTGGACAACAGCACCACACCCAGCGCCGAGCCAATCATCATTACCGCCAAGATGACAAACGAAACAAGTTGTACTCCTTCGGCTAAATTCACTGTTTTTTCCCTTTGCAATGCTCGAGCTACTAACTATTTGCTTTTTGTACTAGATCCTCTGGGAAGCTACCTGGACGAGGCGCGTCGGCTGGCAGATCGTGAGGTTCCATAACACCCTGGGGCAGGTATACCAATTCCCGTAAAGGTGTTACCATCGGGTCATTTGTGACTTTATAAGGCAGACGTCCAAGCGCCACGCTATCGTAGTTTAATTCGTGGCGATCGTAGGTGCAAATGTCGTACTCTTCTGTCATTGATAGACAGTTAGTCGGACAGTATTCTACGCAGTTACCGCAGAAGATACAAACACCAAAGTCAATGCTATAGTGTTTGAGCTTTTTCTTTTTGCTGACTTTATCAAATTCCCAATCTACTACGGGCAGGTTGATAGGACAAACCCGCACGCAAACTTCACAGGCAATACACTTGTCGAATTCGAAGTGAATTCTGCCGCGAAAACGTTCGCTAGGAATTAGTCTTTCATAAGGATACTGTACGGTAATCGGACGTCGCCGCATGTGGTCAAAGGTGACAGCCAGTCCCTGACCGATGTAGCGACCTGCTTGTACTGCTTCCTTAGCGTAATCACCAACTTGTTTGAGGAACTTTAGCATTGTATTTGCAGGCAATCTCTAATTGATTTTGTTTGGGATTTATTAACCGCCAAAGGCGACGGGAAAAGCAAGTTTCAAGGCTGCAGTTAATAGTAAATTTACCAAACCAACCGGCAGCAAAAACTTCCAGCCTAAATCTAGCAATTGGTCAATGCGAACTCGGGGTACGGTCCACCGCAGCAAAATGGCTAGAAATACTAGCAGGTAGGCTTTGAGTACAGTCATGATAATGCCTAAACAGGCGGCTATCATCTGCAAAACAGGATTTGCTGGACTGATTCCCAACCAGTGGGCTAGCGTGTCGATTGGAATGGGAAAATCCCAACCACCCAAGTACAATACTGACACCAGCAATGCCGAAAGTACCAAGTTAACGTAGGAACTTAGGTAAAACAAAGCGAATTTCATGCCGGAGTATTCAGTTTGATAGCCCGCTACCAATTCTTCTTCGGCTTCAGGTAAATCAAAAGGTAATCGTTCGCATTCAGCCAGGGCGGCGATCCAAAAAAGGATGAAACCAACTGGTTGTCGCCAAATGTTCCATCCCAAAATACCGTAGCCAGATTGTTGTTCGACGATATCAATGGTGCTGAGGCTATTAGACATCATGGCGATCGCCAATACTGCCAACGCCAAAGGAACTTCATAGCTAATGGATTGCGCTGCTGCTCGCAACCCACCCAGCAAAGAGTATTTGTTGTTGGATGCATAGCCAGACATTAACAAACCTATTGGCGCTACGCTGGATAAGGCGATCCATAAAAAGACCCCGATGCCAATATTGGTGATGACTAAATTTTGTCCGAAAGGCACGATCAAGTAGGACAAAAACACCGGAATCGTAACAATAATGGGACCGAGGGTAAATAGCAAGCGATCGGCCTTTGCTGGTACTACATCTTCTTTAAAGACCAGTTTAAGACCATCGGCAACAGGAGCCAGCAAACCCAAAGGACCGATGTACTCAGGACCGATCCGCTGTTGCGCTGCTGCCGAAATCTTCCGCTCCAGCCAAACAGAGGTCAGCACTCCCACCGTAGCAGCAACGATCATCAGGATCATCGGCACCGGCATCCAAATTGCTTTGGCTAGATCGCTTGGCAGTCCCAAATCCATGAGGGATTTAATGAAATTTCCTTGCAGGTCAATTCCTGAATTCATGTTTGTTGCTTGTCAAGTCCACTTAAGGCTCAAATCTGAACTGAATAAAGCCCTCAGAAGGGGCGTTTGCATTCGTTGTTTATTTGTAGCAGCTTTCCCTGTTATTGCTGTTTGCGTGTTAGTAATTGTAAGTTTATTGTTCTGCTATCTCTGCTCATAGCGGGCAAAATTTCCAAGTTAATTACAATTCTCATGCCTAGTATATCGTCGGATGAGTTACGTCCTGAAAGTTTGCATGAGAATTTCTACTTATGGTAGTGATTGAAATTTGCTAATTTCCGCAGGAAAAAGGGAAAAGTGGGATTGTTCCCTTTCCCCTTTTGTTTACTGTTTTGCAATTCTCAATCTTTGGTATTTGCTCCTAACGTTGGTCGATAGGAACGTAAGCAATATTATGCCGACCGTTATAAACCTGGGTAGGGCGAAAAATTCGATTTTCTGCCAGCTGCTCTTTCCAATGCGCGAGCCAACCTGCGACACGGGCGATCGCAAATATTGGTGTGAATAAGTCGGTGGGAATACCCAACTTTCTGTACACCAGACCAGAATAAAAGTCGACATTGGGATAAATGCCTTTTTGACCTAACTTTTCCTCTACTACCCGCTCCAATTCCAAGGCAATGTCATAGTATTTGTCATGCCCGAATTTGGCAAACAATTTTTCTGCTAGCTGTTGTAAAATCGTTGCTCTTGGGTCTTTGACTTTATAGACGCGATGTCCAAAGCCCATGATTTTGGCTTTGCGTTGCAGACAATCTTCTATATACGGGCGCACGTTCTCTACGCAGCCAATTTCTTCCAACATTGCAATCACTTCTTCATTTGCTCCTCCGTGTAGTGGTCCTCCCAGGGTACCAACTGCGCTGGCTACCACCGCATAGGGATCGGTCAAGGTAGAGGCCGTCACTCTCGCACTAAAAGTGGAGGCGTTCATTGTATGTTCTGCATGTAATATCAAGCAGACATCAAAAATCCGGGCCGCTAGAGGATCCGGTTCTTTTTCGCTCAGCATGTATAAAAAGTTAGCGGCATAGTCCAAATTGTCGTTGGGACGTACGGGGTCGTTACCTTTTCGCATCAATTGAAACGCCGCCACCATCGTGGGAATAGTTGCTAGCAAACGAACTACTGCATCCCGGATGTAAGCGGGATTATCTAGATCGCGGCGCGAATAAAACAAGCCTAAAGCAGCAGCAGAGGCTTGCAGAGCATCCATTGGGTGACCGCTTTCTGGAAAACATTTCATCATGTCGCGAATTCGGTATTTAATTCGCCTGTGATGGAGAATTTCGTCTTCAAATGCTGCTAATTCTTCTGCTGTCGGCAATTCACCCCAGATCAAAAGATAAGCAGTTTCCAGAAAAGTACTTTTTTGCGCTAGTTCTTCGATCCGGATGCCACGATATTCTAGTATTCCTTTTTGTCCGTCAACGTAGCTGATACTAGATTGGGCAGCAGGAATGCCTTCCAAACCAGGCTTGTATTCGCACACCATCATGGCAACACCATCTGTTTTTAAAGATTTGTTCAGGCTAACTTACCAGAAATTATTGTCGCCATAACAGTATCCATGCTCGCACAAATTCTGGACTGAACTGTGGAAAAACTGTTAAAGCAAGTATTTGGGTGGTGTCAACCAAAACATCTGACTACGACCCAAAGCAGAGCCTGTTTCTGGTACCCTTAACCCGATCATACCTGCTTTTTTTAACACAAGGCGTTCCTTGGCTTCCCCCCAAAGCAGAATTTCTGCCCAATTACTCAAGCAAGGTTCGTGTCCTACCAGTGCTAATCGAGTGTTGGATGCAAACTTTCTAGGTTCGAACCAATCCTCCCACCAGTTAAAAATGCGATCGCCCGGAGGAGCAAGGTATGCGCATTCCTCTAGTTGAGAAGCCAATCCAGCTGCTATGAGGATATCTGCTGTTTGGCGAGCTCGTACTAAGGGACTGGTAATTATTAAATCAAAGCTCAAACCCAGCTTTTTCAATCGCTGGGCAATTTTTTCAGTTTTTTGCCTTCCTTCCTTGGTCAGACGCCTTTGTTCGTCTTTGATGCGATCTGATGCCTGTTCGGCGATACCATGGCGAATTAAATACAGTTCCACGACTTTATTGTTTTCAATTTCAGATTGGAAATTGCTATCGAGCAGTACGTAGAAAGCAAGCTTTCTTCCCCAAGCAACTCATCAGCACAAGCCTATTCTGGTTGAATCGGGTTGTCCCTGGGGTTGACCAATCTTAGCAGTTTCTGCTTGATTTGAGCATCAAAGACCTCCCATTTCATTTTTGCATACGCAGAATTTTCGTTGCCGCCGGAAAGAAAACCCATCGGAATTTCAAAACCACCAGCACTTGTGCGCCCACCACCAAAAAATCGCCCGCTGCTGTCTTGTCCAAAGGCTTCTTTGATAAATTCGTCCGGGTCGAGGGTAAGTTTGGTGGTTCTTAAAGAACCAATGACCACTTCTAATTCATCGTCTTCGTCGTGAACAATTCCGTATACTACAGCTGTGTGTACGTTTTCTTCCGTTACCAGAAAATCTGCTGCTTGGGGAATGGCGTCCCGGTCGTCATAGCGCAGATAGCCAACACCAGCAATGGAAAAGTTATTTTGCACGATGCGATTTTTGAGCGATCGCTCGATCACATCCATCACTCGCTTGGAACGGGTTGCCTGCAGTATGGCGCTCAGCAACTGGGCATCATAAAATCGACTCAAATAAGCTGCTGCCAAAAAATCTTCTTCTTTTGCCTGCATGAGCAGATTTGTATCAGACCGCAAACCATGCATTAAGGCAGTTGCGCACTTCACGTGTTGGTTGATACTGCTGTCTAAAGGTAGCAATCCTGTCTGCAAATACTGAGTCAAGATTGTTGCTGTCGCTCTTACGCCCGGACGCACGTCCACAAACTCTGATTTTAAGTCGCCCTGCAAACTGTGATGGTCGATAACCGCTATTAAAGGAATCCCTGCCTCTTGTACTACCGGTACCAACTGAGAAGTTGTTCCCTGGTTATCTATTAATACAAAACCTTGATAGGAGGACCAATCTTTACTTTTGAGATTCTGCAGGGGACAACGTTGAGCTGGCAGGCCAGTCAGTTTAACCAAGGCAATATTTTCTTGATGACTGAGCGCACCAGCATAGATGATCTCGCATTTTATATCATACTGCTGGGCAATTAATTGATATGCCCAAGCAGAAGAAAGAGCATCTGGATCTGGAAAATCCTGTAGAATTACAAGCTGGCGCTCTTGCCTGTGTGTAAGCAGAACCTGACGCAGTTCTTCTGACTTTTGTGCTGATAGGGAATTCACCCGCTGCGCAGCTGCACAATAGTTGTTTACTTCATTTGTCAGTGCTATTGCAGATTGGTTAGAGCGCGGAGCTTCCAATGGTTCTCGCTCGACTTCTCCTTCTTCTGGAATTGGTTCTGGAGTCGGAGGATCTGTCGTCAACGGTAATCTCTCAAGCTGAGTAAGGGAAGAATTCAACTGCATAGGATACTTAATCTTACGTGTGTGGAACTAGCATTAATTTCAAGAGAAAACTACAACCAGCAGTTTACTGATTTAGCCACACACCTCGATCTTCGCAAAAATATAAAAACGTGGGAATATATATGTCGGTGTATTTCTTGTCTGTTAATTTATTATTAATTATTTCCAAGGTTGCATCCACTCGGTTCCAGCTAGCTAGCTGCCTAAATTAGATACTTCAAGCATTAATCAAGCACTTTTGTTGTCTTTTTGCCAATTTACCTTTTTTTGAGGAAAATTAAACATAACTTTCCCACTCCCTAGTCGCAAACTAAGTTTCTACCGACAAGGTTGCGGTCTAAAAAATCTGCAACTTTTCTGCTTGCAGATGAACTTTTGTTGTAAAATATAGGCGAACAGCTAATAACTATTTTTCTCGATATCGCCTTTTGCCTTCTACAAAAGGTCAAAGCCCTATAACATACTTTTGCCATTCTTGGTGAGAACCACTTTTGAGATGTTTGCTGACCTCAAAGTAAAGACTGCTGTAGGGTTGGCGAGGAGGATGGCGCAAGGTCATGTGTGCTTCGTAAGGAGTACGATTTCCCTTTTTAACATTGCAGCGGACGCAAGCTGTGACAATATTTTCCCAAGTATCTCCTCCGCCCCGCGATCGCGGTATAACATGGTCTAAAGTCAATTCGTCCCCTGTATAACCGCAGTATTGACACGTATGCCCGTCTCGGTGCAGTATATTTCGGCGCGTGAGAGGAATTTCTTTGTAAGGTACCCGCACATAATAGCGTAACCTAATCACGGTTGGAAGCGGAAATTCAGCGTAAAGGAACTTACCGTTGTGTTCAACGCGCTCCGCTTTGCCCTTAATCAACAAAACTGCAGCGCGACGCCAGCTCGTTATATTGAGCGGTTCGTAAGAGGCGTTTAAGACTAAAACCTTCCCCATTGATAATCGCTCAGGCCTTTTTATTTCACATATATTAACACAAATATTACCAACTGAGGCTATGAAAATAAATTATACTTTAGCTTTCATGGGAAAACGAAATTATTCAATGGTAAATTTCAGCAATCTTTGAAATCGACTGCCAAAATCAGCAAATCAGAAACAAAATAGCTGGGAAATTTCTTGTGCAACATCACAAGAACTAACAGTATTTTTTGGCTCACAAATGTCACAAACGCCAGCGGAAAACGGTAGCATTTTTATTAAAAATTATTAATATTAGCGATTAGGTACTGCATTACGAATTTAACCACTTACTAGCTTGATAAATTGAGCTGCCTAATCGTGTTTACCGAGATAATTGCTTTACTGGATCATGGAAGGTTAAACTTCCAGATGATTCCAAATAACCTGGAAGTACATCAAAAAGTGGTGTGTAAGGAGTCAGCCAAGATGTTAAGTCGCGAGCAAGGTTCGGGTGTTGCTGCTCAACAGTGTGATACATACGCCTGGTTTTCGCAACGTGCTTGGGTAGAAATAGATTTAACAGCGTTATCGCACAACGTTCAACAGTTGCGGCGGTTGCTGTCACCGCATACCCAGCTGATGGCGGTAGTGAAAGCAGACGCCTACGGACACGGAGCTGTTACGGTTGCTCAAACAGTTTTGCAATCAGGAGCTAGTTGGCTTGGTGTTGCCACAGTTCCAGAGGGAATTCAATTACGAGAGGCAGGCATTAAAGCTCCGATTTTGATTTTAGGTGCCACCCACACTCCAGAGCAAATTCATGCCATTGCTCATTGGAAGCTTCAACCGACAATGTGCAGTCCCAAGCAGGCTTTGATATTTTCCGATACCTTAGAAGCGATGAACCACAACAGTCCCCTACCCGTACACATTAAATTGGATACGGGAATGTCTCGCTTGGGAACAGATTGGCAGCAAGGAGCAGAGTTCGTGCAATTGGTGCAGCGGTTACCCCATCTGCAGATAGCTAGTATTTATTCGCACTTGGCAACAGCAGACAGTCCCGACCCCACTGTGATGAACCTGCAAAATCAAAGATTTTGCCAAGCGATCGCCCAAATTAAAGCCTTGGGTATCAAACCTCCTTGTTTGCATTTGGCAAACTCTGCTGCCACTTTGAGCAATAAAGCACTGCACTACGATATGGTACGGGTGGGTTTAGCTATTTACGGACTTTACCCTGCAGCTCACTTGCGGTCAAGCATTGATCTTCAACCAGTTTTACAAGTAAAAGCAAGGGTAACGCAAGTCAAAACCATTGCCGCTGGAACCGGTGTTAGCTACGGTCATCAATTTGTGGCTCCTTGCGAACTTCGCATCGCCGTTGTCGGAATTGGTTACGCCGATGGCGTACCGCGCAATCTTTCCAATCACATGCAAGTATTAGTCCGCGGTCAAAAAGTAGCGCAAATTGGTGCTATTACCATGGACCAGCTGATGCTGGATGTTAGTTCCATACCAGATTTACAAGAAGGCGAAGTTGTAACTTTATTAGGACAGCAGGGACAACAGCAAATCTCTGCTGACGATTGGGCAAATCAGTTAAATACTATTTCCTGGGAAATTCTTTGCGGATTTAAGCATCGTTTACCTCGCGTTGCTGTGATGTAAGAAACAGTAATTTTTAACTCCTTATTTAGGTACTGGTAGAAAAAGATTTGTTATGATATAGTAGTAGATTGTGACGCGGATGTGGCGGAATTGGTAGACGCGCTAGATTTAGGTTCTAGTTCCGTAAGGAGTGAAGGTTCGAGTCCTTTCATCCGCATCAAAAGCAAAGCTCCCAGTACTTGCCGTGCACTAGGGGCTTGATGCTTGTAGTTTAACCGTGTTAGGAGTTAAAATTCTCCTGCTAAGGCGGCAACGCACCGATCGCAAATCAGAGGATGGGCTGGGTTTTTCCCTACGTAAATGGAGTAGTTCCAGCAGCGATCGCATTTTTGTCCTTCTGCATTCACTACACCAATTTCCCACCTATCTGTTTGCAGGCTATATTTTAATTCGTGCAGTTTTTCTGATGTGTCCGATATCTCTGCTTGGGAAGTAATAAATAAATAGCACAGCTTGTCCACACCATTGTTGCTTTCAGTGTCGAGGGACTTGACAAAAGCGCGCAATTGTTCATCTTTGATGTGGAGAATAACTTTTGCTTCCAAAGAAGAACCGATGGTTTTTTCGACTCTGGCTTTTTCTAAGACTTTATTTACATCTGTGCGGATGTCTCGTAATTGTTGCCAGAAAATTGCTAATTCTGGATTGTGCCACTTCGGGTTTAGCTGTACCCAACCAGATTCAAACACAGATTTGTAGGGTGTTTTGTAGGGTAGGTATTGCCAGATATCTTCAGCCATGTGACAAAGGACGGGTGCGATCGCTTTGGCTAAATTTTCCAGAGCAATCCACAGTACTGTTTGACAGCTGCGACGTCGAAACGCTTTTGGCGCGCTGATATACAGCCTGTCTTTGGCAATATCCAAATAGAAATTGGATAAATCTACCACACAGAAATTCTGCACCGTTTGGAAAAAGCGGGAGAATTGGAAGCTATCGAAAGCTTCAGTTACTTCTTGAAATACTTCCGTGATTCGGTGCAGCATATACCGGTCAAGTTGTGGTAATTGCTCGAAAGCTACTGTATCTTTTTCGGGGTTGAAATCGTGCAAATTACCCAACAAGAACCGGGCTGTATTGCGAATTTTGTTTCTGATGTCTGTTAGTTGTTTGAGGATATTTTTACCCAAGGGTACATCCGAGGTGTAATCTACCGAAGAAACCCACAACCGCAATATATCTGCGCCATAAGCTGGTTCTTCTTTTTGGTTTTTCCCACCTGCGATGACAACTTTAGGATCGATGGCGTTTCCTAAAGACTTACTTTGTTTGCGTCCTTGTTCGTCCAGGATGAAGCCGTGGGTTAGAACTGTTTTGTAGGGGGCAATTCCGTTAACGGCGACGCTGGTGAGCAAGCTAGACTGAAACCAACCGCGATGTTGATCTGAACCTTCCAAGTACATATCTGCTGGATAGCGTAGTTCCGGACGTTGCTTGAGTACCGCAGCCCAGGAGGAGCCAGAGTCAAACCACACATCCATCGTGTCCGTACCTTTACGGTAGGTGCGACCATTGTGGCGGTATTTTTCTGGCAATAATTCTGTCACCGGAAGTTCCCACCAGGCATCGGAACCTTTTTTAGCAATAATTGCTTGCACGTGGGCGATTGTTTCTTCATTGAGTAGTGGTTCGTTGGTTTCTTCGTCGTAGAAGACTGGGATCGGTACGCCCCAACTGCGCTGGCGAGATATGCACCAATCCGTGCGTTCGGCGACCATGGGTGTAATGCGGTTTTCTCCTTGGGGGGGAATCCATTTAATGTTCGCGATCGCTTTTAAGGCTGCTTCTCGAAATCCTTCTACAGAAGCAAACCACTGTTCTGTCGCCCGGAAAATGGTGGGTTTTTTCGTCCGCCAGTCGTAGGGATACTTGTGGACATAGGGTTCTTCCTTTAATAACGAACCTGCTTCTTTTAAGGCATCAATTACAGCTCGATTGCCATCACCGAGCACGTTTAACCCCGCAAACTGTCCAGCTTCTGGAGTAAAGTTGCCATAGTCATCAACCGGTGCCAGGATCGGTAACCCGTAGCGCTGCCCAACTATGTAATCTTCTTGACCGTGACCCGGTGCTGTGTGCACCAAGCCAGTACCTGATTCCGTTGTCACGTAGTCGCCGCCGATAACAATTGGGCTTTCTCGTCCGTACAGGGGATGTCGGTAAGATGAATGTTCTAATTGTTTCCCTTTGAGTGTGGATTTAACAGTTAATGTAGTTTGCAGGGTACTGGAGAGACGTTCTACCAAATCAGCAGCAACCAGCAGGTATTGAAATTTCACACCTGGTGGGGGAGAACCGACTTCCACCACTGCATACTCTAGCTCTGGATTAACTGCGACTGCTAAGTTTCCTGGAATTGTCCAAGGTGTGGTTGTCCAGATAGCAACGCCCAAGTTTGACGCATAAGGTGCTAGTGCCACTTTGGCAGCTGCTGCAAGGTTGGCGATGGGAAATGCAGCATAGATACTGCAAGAAGTGTGTCCTTCTGGATATTCCAGCTCTGCTTCTGCTAAAGCTGTTTGGGAACTGGGACTCCAGTGCACCGGTTTCAAGCCTCGGTATATGTAACCTTTTAACACCATTTGTCCGAAAACACCGATTTGTGCTGCTTCGTATTCCGGTGCTAGCGTTAGGTAAGGATGTTCCCAATCACCCCAAACTCCGTAGCTTTTGAAACTTTCACGTTGTTCTTCTACTGCTTTGAGGGCAAACTCTTTAGCTTTTTGCCGTAGTTGCAAAGTTGTCAAGTTTTGCCGTTCAGCGGGCTTCATGTTCTGTAAGACTTTCAGTTCAATAGGCAAACCGTGACAGTCCCAACCAGGGACGTAGCGAACTTTGCGTCCTCGTAGCAGTTGGTAGCGGTTGATAATATCTTTGAGAATTTTATTTAAAGCATGACCGAGATGTAGAGAGCCGTTTGCATAGGGCGGACCATCATGCAATACGAATAGATCGCCTGGATTGTTTTCAGACAGGCGAGAGTAAATTTTATTCTCTTGCCAAAATTTTTGAATTTCGGGTTCGCGCTTAATAGCGTTGGCCCGCATATCAAAGTTAGTTTTGGGCAGGTTGACTGTATCTTTGTAGCTTCCAGTTTCTGTCACAGCTTCATGCCTGAGTTCGCAGCAAAGTATGTTCCAATAATTATAGAATCCCGCTGCCCACAACGGCTAACCAGTAGTTGTTCAATATCGTTTTTGCTCCACCTCAACTAATGTGTCCACCCTTTTGGGCTAGTATAAAGAACTGCTCAAAGATGGACAATTACCTCCGGTGGTACGCCAGGCGATCGCCTACCGTTCTACCTCGAGCTTTTTGGCACCAGGAGTAACAACGCACAACCATTTGCAGTTTGGCTTTTTCAGGTATATTTTAAACTTAACATGACCAAATTTACTGAATTGCAGCCCCTGGTCAAGCAACACTGGTTTTAACCAGCCTGCTCTTTTGGCGATGCGCGGTCAGAGTTGGTTTCAGTCAAAGGAGTCACTTCGGTATGGGAAACGCTTTCAGAAGCAGGAACTTGTTCTAATTGTTGTTCTAACGCCTCTGCTTCTGCTGCAGCTTGTTCGACTTGTTCTACCGGTGGAGAAGCTGCGATCGGCGTACCGGAGGTAATTGCCTCTGAGGATTGCTCTGTATCAACAATCTCCGCCGCAGCTGGCTCTGTTGCTGCAATAGAAGCAGTTTCTTCCACTTTGGCCTTCTCAAAAATAGCCTGTTTCGACCCATCTTGACGGCGGAAGCGATTTTGCCATCCAGAAAGAACATTACTGAGGCTTGTTTGCACCTGACCAAGTCTTTCTCGCAAAAAGGACAAATTACCAACTTGCTTTTGAATAGTTGCCTGCACCTGTTGGGTACTGGGTACCGCCGTTTGTTGGACCTTCAGCGTTAGCTGGCGCCGCAGTGAAAGGGTTTGCCAGCCAAACCACAACAAAAGCGCTACGCTAGCTACGTGACCCAATAAAAGCCACCCAGACAAGTTTGGCCCAAAAATCCACAACATCAAAGCATAGAACAAACCCACTCCACTCCAGATAAAATCATTTTTGCGATGTATTTCTGGAAAAAAGAAAGCAGCTAAGTAAATAGCTATACTGCCAAAACCAACTATTGACGCCAGGATATATGCCAGCATTCTGGTTACTCCTTTTACTCATCACTAACTAATGCTTGCAAATTTTGCCAGACAATTGTTGATTTCAATACAAATTAAAATTTATTATCTGTATAGACTGTGCGTTTCTAGTGTGTAGGTTAACTCTTAATGTCTTCTTTAGGGGAGAAGCAAAAAAGTCAGACTACCCTAAAGATAAAAGGATTTGCAACAGTTAGCCAAAAAGATTTATGACACTACAAAGCTTCGGTGTGATTGGCTTAGCCGTAATGGGAGAAAATATTGCTCTGAATGTGGAGCGCAACGGCTTCCCAATCGCAGTTTACAACCGCTCGCGCGACAAAACGGACAGATTTATGGCAGAGCGCGCCCGGGGTAGAAATGTCAAAGCTGCTTACAGTTTGGAAGAATTCGTCGCCTCTCTGGAACGCCCTAGAAGAATTTTGATTATGGTGCAAGCTGGTAAACCAGTAGATGCAGTTATCAGCCAGCTCAAACCCTTGTTGGATGAAGGTGATATCATTATCGATGGCGGTAACTCTTGGTTTGAAGATACCGAACGCCGCACTCAAGAACTAGAACCGGCTGGGTTTCGATTCATCGGTATGGGCGTTAGCGGTGGCGAAGAAGGAGCACTCAACGGCCCGTCTTTGATGCCTGGAGGTACGCAAAGCTCTTACCAATATCTGTCACCTATTTTCAATAAAATTGCTGCTCAAGTCGACGATGGACCTTGCGTCACCTACATCGGTCCAGGTGGCTCCGGTCACTATGTGAAAATGGTACACAACGGCATTGAATACGGCGACATGCAGCTGATTGCCGAAGCCTACGATTTACTGAAAAATGCTGCCGGACTCGATCACAAACAGCTACACGAAGTTTTTGCCAGCTGGAACGCTACAGAAGAACTCAATTCCTTCTTAATTGAAATTACTGCCAATATCTTTCCCTACATCGATCCAGACACGAGTTTGCCTTTAGTAGAGTTGATTGTAGATTCTGCA
This sequence comes from cyanobacterium PCC 7702, assembly GCA_000332255.1. GTDB lineage: Bacteria > Cyanobacteriota > Cyanobacteriia > Cyanobacteriales > Nostocaceae > Chlorogloeopsis. The sequence continues at coordinate 4,132,420 of KB235926.1, forward strand.
GGGCAAAAGGGAACTGGACGCTGGACTGTACAGACTGCTTTAGAGCTGGGAGTTCCCATCCCGACAATCACCGCAGCAGTTAATGCCAGAATTATCTCCTCCTACAAACAAGAACGAGTAGCAGCATCCAAGGTACTCACAGGTCCTAGGGGCAAGTATAGCGGTTCAACCAAAGACTTTATCGATATGGTGCGCGATGCTCTTTATTGCTCAAAAATTTGTTCTTACGCTCAGGGTATGGCCTTGTTATCCAAAGCATCGGCAACATATAACTGGAATTTGCAGCTGAGTGAATTGGCAAGAATTTGGAAGGGCGGTTGTATTATTCGCGCTGGATTCCTTAACAAAATCAAGAAAGCTTTTAATGAAAATCCAGCCCTACCTAATCTTTTATTAGCACCTGAATTTAAGCAAACAATTCTCGACCGACAAAACGCTTGGCGCGAAGTGTTGGCAACCGCAGCAAAATTGGGAATTCCCGTGCCAGCATTTAGTGCATCTTTAGATTATTTTGACAGCTACCGCCGCGATCGCCTGCCTCAAAATCTTACCCAAGCACAACGCGATTACTTTGGAGCCCATACCTACGAAAGGCTCGACAAACCAGGAACTTTTCACACCGAGTGGGTACCTGTTACCGAAAAGTCACATTAAATCTGCAAGGTTTACTATTCAACCCGCGCCAGCGGGTTTGATCTTTTTTAGTCTCTTGCTTTCTCTGACAAATTCTAATTCCTAACCAAGTACAACTAAAAATTTAATTCTCGGATGAAATCAATTTTACTATCACCAGTGAATTGATTTTTTAGTTGAGACAATGATTTTGGCTTTTTTGGTTCTGCAGTGCTGGGAAAATTAAGATTCAACTTGGCAAGAACTTCATCTGCGGTTTGATAGCGTTTAGCAGGAATAGTTTCTCGCATTTTGTTGGAATACAGCCTTTCTGAGGCAATGACTGCAGATTTTCAGTGTTAAGGTCGTATAAATTATGCATGCTATTGCCTCCGGTACGCCGGAGGCGATCGCCCGGTTAGCAAACGCAGGCAAGTTGCGCCCATGCTGTGGATATCGCAAACATTAAGCGCACCGCCTCTTAAATTTTCGCACGGTGCTGGTAACCTGCGCTTGCGGATAAAATGCAAAGCGGTCTTCATGGTTTATCTTCGTCCACTGCAAAAAAGTTCTACCAAAACTGCCTTGTCCGATCTTTGATAGTGCGGTAGCGTTTCTTAAGAAGTAACTTAGCACCACAAGTTAAACAAAAGTTACTTTTAGTTGGATTTTGAGGCTGATAGCATCTGGTATTAAGGCAATAGTTTGTCACTACGCCCATTTATACTATCAACTATCTAAAAATTACCTTATTATCTTCTTCCTTGCTGTCAGCGCAGTATAAATTAGGTGTGGGTAAGTAGCAACCGAAAGGAAAATCCTTATGACAAACTACCAAAGCGATCCAAAGGCAGCAATGGCAACCGAAGCAGTATCAAGTAATGAAATTGAAAATCAGCTGCTAGCCGAGACCGCAAATATCAACCACGTAGAAGTCATTGAAAATGTTATTGATAGTTTAGAACAAAATGACAGCGCCATGGTTAGCCACCTGCCAGAAGGTGGTTATCTGTGGAAATTTAATTATGGTAGCGTGCAAGTATTTGTACAACTGACGGGAACAACGGATGAAGATACGATCGCAGTTTGGTCTCCAGTACTGAAGTTACCCGCCAAAGACGAACCACAGCTAATGCGCCGCCTCCTGGAAATGAATTGTTCTAGCACCTTTGAATCTCGGTTCGGAATCATTGAAAATCAAGTAGTTGTATTGGCAACACGTACTTTAGCAGAGTTGTCTCCTGGGGAAGTTTCTCGCCTTATCACCATTGTGGCGACGATCGCCGACAACAACGACGAAGCTTTACAATCGGAATTTGGAGGAGCTCGACCCATTTGACAATCTTAAGACCTGCGGCATTCAAATGCACACAAAGCACATTTGGCGACTAATTCCGTTAGTAAAAGCTGCGGGAAACATACAAATGGCCATTGATTGTTGGCTACTACAGCAGTATTTTCTGGGACAGCATCCCCCTACTTTGCGCTTTTATACCTGGTCGCCAGCTGCTATTTCCCTGGGCTATCACCAATATAGATATCCCCAGCACTGGCAGCATCTAGTTTGGCAAGGTGAAAAGATAGATTTAGTCCGGCGTCCCAGCGGAGGACGAGCGGTTCTCCATCAAGGTGATTTAACTTATGCTGTAGTGACTTCATTAAATGGTAGTCGGATCGAGACTTACCAAAAAATCTGCGAATTTTTAATTCAAGGATGGCGTCAATTAGGTGTGGATTTGCACTACGGTAGTGCTGGCCGAGGTTATATCCACAATCCCAATTGTTTTGGTACTGCTACGAGCGCGGATTTAGTGACAAAAGACAACAGCAAGTTTATTGGTAGCGCTCAGTTACGCCGCGGTCAAGCTATTTTACAACACGGTTCGATGCGTTTGCAACCCGACGCCCAATTGTTTGCGCAAGTATTTGGTCCAGAAACTCTCAATTCGGTGCAACTTTCTCCAGATTTAAGCATGGAAAAGATTATATCAGCTTTGATGGCTGCCGCTAGTAATTGTTTTAACATGCAGCTGGTGGTGCAACCGCTTTCTGAAGATGAATGGCAAGCTATCTTGGCACAAGCTCGTAGTTGCTAGATCTCCGTTTGTCCCAGTCCCAACCATTGTTGAATTTCTCGAACTAACCACTGGCGTTCTGCATCCGTCAATTCCGGACTAAAGGAACCAAATTTGTATTTTTTAACACCAGCTTCTATGGTAATCGTTTTTAATGGATCGTTGTTAATAGAAATTGGTTCTGTGCTGATATAAACTTTACAAATAGCTGCAGTATCACCCTGCTTCACTCGGTAAGTTTTACCAAATAGTTTCCACTCTAGAAAGAAATCATGAGGATGAAAATTAATAAAGACTTCTCCAAAAGCTGGAAAGAGTAACATAACTAGGGGGAACAAACCTGCTAACCAGTGGAATACTATAAAGGAATGAAAAATATTTCCTCTAGAAACTAAGAAAAGAATTCCATACCAAAAACTTACAAAAAATATTAAAAAAGAATCGGAAAATTGCAGTCCTCGAGCAGGAATTTTGATCTGAAGTTGAGTGGCTGTTTTCTGAAGTTGGATGCGACTACCATAGGGTTGGGAAATTAAAAACGATCGAGAAGTAACCAGGCAACTATTAAGAGCTTCTAAAGCTTGAGCAGCGCTGTGGAATCTTTGTTCCACATCCGGATGTGTCATGGTTTCTAACCAACGTACCAACTGCGGACTTAAATTAGTGCGATCGCTAAACTGAATTCGCATGTTTCGCTGCGGTAAATCAGCAGGTGCAACACCCGTAACTAAATGAATTAAAGATGCTCCCAGCGCATAAAGGTCAGAAGCGGGAACTGCTCGACCACCGAATTGTTCAACAGGAGTATAACCGTAAGTCCCAACTACTGTAAATGTACCTCCTTGACTGCTGGCTTTGTTTTGCACTGCTCCAAAATCAACTACATAAATTTGATTGTCTTCACCTAAAATTAAATTACTTGGTTTAATATCACGGTGGAGAACGGGTGGGAGCAGCGAGTGCAAATAATCGAGAATTTCTAACACCTCAGTAGCATATTTTCGCACTTGCTGTTCGGAGAATTTTTGTCCTTGATTGATTAATTCTTTTAAAGATGAACCAGGAATGAATTCTTGAACTAAAGCAAACCAAAGAATGCGGTCATCAATAGAAAAATAATCGCAGTATTTGGGAATGCGAGGATGGTTCAACTGCTTGAGTACGTTTGCTTCCCGTTCAAAAAGTTTGAGGTCTTCCCACTGCAGGCGATCGCCAAAAGCTAAAAGCTTTACGATTGCAAGTCGTGCTGGTTGTGTTGCTAAATCTTCCGCTAACCAGGTCTGGCGACCTGCATTCTGTCCTAATTTTCGCTGGAGTTGGTAACGTTGTTGCAATATCTGTCCCGCTTCTAGCATCCCTAATTAAGTTCTGAAGTATTTATTACAAATCATGCGTTTTCAAAAAGAACGCAATTCTAATGTAATAGCTAAAACAGTAAAAGTATGCTTGGATGCGCAAACGCGTTTTAGGATATAGCCTAGATGGCCTCAAGTTACACTAACTAAGAAACCCAAGGTGCGGTCTTGTTTGTGGTTGCTTGAGCTGTCTCAAAAATCTTTGCAGTTTTGCACGGATTTCTCTAGGTCTGACGTCAGCAATAATATAACGTACCCAAGGCGAATTAGTTTTGTGTTGATTTGGCTATTACCTGTAGTTGTAACCCTGGGGGATAACTTCCTTGTTGTTTAATTCGTTTAATATCAGCATCTGTCATCCGCAAACCTAGTGTTTGTGCTACTGCTTGCACAATATCTCCGCGATCGATTACTCCTGCAACAGCACCAGCAGGTGAAACTACGGTAATGTAAGGTAAGCGTTCGTCTTCTAGCTTGTTAATCACCTCAGCTAGATTAGCTGACTCTGTTACGGTAGGAATTTCTGTTAAGGGACGGACAATACTTTCTACTGTCTTGGTTTCCCATTCACTTCTTTCTACCAAGCACAAGTCTTCGATGACAACCATACCTCGATAGCGTCCATCAGATTCGGCAAAATAAACTTGTAAAGGGGTACAATCTCGCAGATATAAATCGGCGAAGGAACGTAATGTCTGGTTAGCGTCGACAATGCGAAAGTTACGAGTCATAACCTCTTTTGCTTTTAACTTCAACAAGGTTTGTTGCAAAGTGGTGACGCGCTCGTAGCTAATGGCGTTGCGCACACCAAACCAACCTAACAAAGCAATCCACAAGCTCGTGACCAACTCGCCTGTCAAGTAATCTACTGCTAAACCAGAAACGATCGCAGCATAACCCAAAATTTGTCCAGCTTTAGCTGCTAAATGCACTGCTTGAAAGCGATCGCCAGTGATTTGCCAAATTGCTGCTTTTAATACTTGTCCCCCGTCTAGCGGTAAACCAGGAATTAAGTTAAACAAAGCTAAAACTAAGTTAATTCTTGCTAAATCTCCAACCATGAAGTGGAGCGGATTTGTATTCGGTAAAATCTTTGCTATTAAAGCAAGCAAGAAAAACAGACCAATGCTAACAGTTGGTCCGGCGATCGCCACTTGCAATGCTTTTGCTGGTGTTTTGGATTCTTCTTCAATGGCGGCAATACCGCCAAATAAAAACAAGGTGATAGAATTAACTTTAATTCCTTGCGATCGCGCTACCAAACTGTGACCCAACTCGTGCAGCACTACAGAAGCAAAAAGTAATAGTGCCATTACTGCTCCAGCACTCCAAGCAGCGATCGTACCCAATTTTTGATAAGCTACCGCAAAGTTAAGGGTTGCCAACCCCAAAATGACAAACCACGAGGGGTCTATGAACAAAGGAATTCCAAATAAAGACCCAATTCTCCAATTTGTTTGCATTCTTTTTTCCTAAAACAATTTTTTCCACTCAGAGTTCAAAACGTAACAACATGTTATTTTCTTATCAGCGGAAGGGATTGGCAAAATCAACGTCTACTTGTTGAGATGCTCCCATTTCTAGAATAGACAATTAAAGCTCAAAATCCCCAGACTTTGCTTGTCATGTCAAACCCATCTCCTGGAACTGGTAAAATTGCCTACTTGCTGCATACCAAGCTAGCTAGCAGCAAAGAAGATAAAATTATTGCAAATAAATTAATATTTAACTGGTTACTGCAGGGTAGGAAATTTTTCAAAAGATAGAAAGGCTTTTCACTGCTGTTGGTATTAATTGTGGAATTGGCAAGGAACTGACGAGTTGGTTTTTTTACTTTGCCATCGCCGTTCCTGCTAAATAAGCAGTTGTCCAAGCACTTTGAAAATTAAAACCGCCAGTGACGCCATCTATGTCCAAAATTTCTCCAGCAAAATAAAGACCTGGTACTAATTTACTTTCCATTGTCTGAAAGTTGACTTGTTTGAGATTAACGCCACCACAAGTAACAAATTCTTCTTTGAAGACTCCTTTTCCGTTAATGAAATATTTTCCTTGAGACAGTTCTTGAACTAATTGATTTAAATTTTTATTAGATAATTGTGACCAGCGATTTTCAGCGGAAATACCTGCACGGGAAACTATATATTTCCACAGGCGCTGGGGTAAGTCAACACCGCGATGAGATACAATTAAACGCTTGGTCGAATCGTTCCTGCATGCTATTAATTTTTGGCGTAGTTCTTCTAGCGATAGTTGGGGTAGCCAATTAATTATTAAAGTGGCTTGGTAGTTACTTGCGTGCAATGCTCTGGCACCCCAAGCTGAGAGTTTGAGCACTGCAGGACCGCTTAAACCCCAATGAGTAATTAGTAAAGATCCTGTTTGTTCTAGCAGGGGATGTTTTCCTACGAGCAAGTTTAGCTTGACATTGTTAACACTAATACCAGCTAATTGTGTTAACTTTTCATCGCTTACGTTAAATGTAAACAATGAGGGAACTGGTTGCTCAATAGTATGTCCTAAGTGCTGAGCTATTTTATAACCTGTGGGATTGCTTCCCGTTGCTAATAACAGGCGATCGCATAATATTTTCTCTGTTGACTTTAAGAGTATCTCAAAACCACTATTTGCGTTCTCGCTTGCACTTTTTTGTTCTTTTAGCTGTTTTACGGCTACAACCGCCGCTTGCGTGCGCAGTTCTACCTGAGCTGTTTTTGCCACCTTCAGCAAACAGTTGACAATTGTTTCCGAACTGTCTGTGGTTGGAAACATGCGGCCATCGGCTTCTGTTTTCAATTGTACACCTTGGGCAGCAAACCAAGCCACTGTGTCCTGGGGTTGAAAACGTGTAAAAGCACCTAGTAAAGCTTTTCCACCCCTGGGGTAATTTTGTATTAATATTTTGGGGTCGAAGCAAGCGTGAGTGACATTGCAGCGTCCTCCACCAGAAATACGTACTTTAGCCAGTGGTTGATTGCTAGCTTCCAACAAAATTACACGAGCACGGGGATTACTCTTGGCCGCGGCGATCGCACCAAAAAAACCAGCTGCACCACCACCGATGACAACTAACCGCAGCGCTTCCACACTTCAAACATTCCTAATTTTTTGTCGACCACGGAATTTTTTATAACCAAAGCTCTAATTATAGAAATACCACACCAAAAGTGTGGCAGTCACGCAAAAGGTATATTTGTTTTCCCCGCCACAAATGAGTGGGTTGGGTGCAGCAAGCTGTTATTTACCTAATTTTTAATTTCCCAGGTAGATTATCGTCCATTTACTAAAGTTATTTCCAGCCTTGTCCGAGCAGCAGTCAATAAAAATTTTTGTTATTCTTCCGGTTCAAATTGGTCTTTTTTTGCTCCACATACCGGACAAACCCAATCTTCCGGTAAGTCCTCAAACGCTGTTCCTGGTTGTATGTTGTTATCTGGATCGCCGACTTCTGGATCGTATTCATAACCGCAAACACTGCATACGTACTTTTGCATCTTTTTCCCTCTGATTGATACTGTGTTTCCTTTGTGCCTGTATTGTTAACTTTGTTGGCTAAGTGTTACTTATATCACTTTCTGGTTGCTGCTACCCTAGATTTTCCAGATTACCTAACTGCAATGCTAAAAAATATTCTCAGAGAGTGGTAATTCCAGCATGCCTGCAATCTATTCCTTTTTGTCAACTTCTCCAAATTTAATTCTAAGTTACGCAATTATACCCTTTGATAGAAAAGATATTTAAATTTATTCTATCTTTTATGTAGATGTTTTAATTTCTATAAACTACTCACAAACAAAATTGCAGAAAACAGTGATCCAAAAGTTAAATTTTCCTAATCTCATTCACAAACAGGCTAGGACTTTCACTGATATCAGTACTTCCTTTACAAAAGTCAATTGTTGGGATAGCGAGGGATAGATGAGCTTTTTGAGCTTTCATCATCTGTTTGCTCACTGAACAAGCAGTTTATCCTGAAAATAGCCGCTCAAGCTCAACAACAGTTATGGGATTAGTATTTTTGGAACTAAAACCCAAACAGGTGAGAGTGTGAGGAACAGTCATGTCGCAAAAGGATCGGGAAAAAATATGGCACTTGTTAGTCGTTCAAGATTTGCAAAAAAAGCGAATTATTCACTTGCAAGAAGCTACATATTCTCTTGGTCGTGATTGTAGAAATGCAATTGTTTTGCATTCGCGATTGGTTTCCAGACAGCACGCTATTTTGTTGCGGGTAACCCTTCCAGAAACTGACCAATATGCTTTTCGAATTATTGATGGTAGTTTCAAGGGAAAAAAGAGCACAAATGGCTTGTTTGTAAATGGTGTTAAATGCTTTTCTCACGACCTTCAACACGGAGATACGATCGAATTTGGTAGCAATCAAGTTCAAGCTAAATATTACGTAATATCTCGCCTATCCGCACAAGCATTTTCCCAATCCTGCGTTCTTGAAAACTTATCTGACTCAGCTTTTTTACAAGGCGATCCTATCAATCCCTTTGAAACGCTAACTGTTGAGGATGATAACCTCGAAAGAGCAAGTGAAATTGCTGTGGTTCGCCTAGCTTCATTCCCTGAGCTTATTCCCAATCCGATTGTGGAAATAGATATGGAGGGAACGTTAACTTATCTCAATCCTGCTGCAACGATCAAATTTCCAGAGTTAAAAAAATTTGGAAAGCAACATCCTTTACTTACGGAGTTAGTCACTGCAGTGAAAAATCAAAAAGTGAATTCTTTTATTAGAGAAGTAGAAGTTGGTAAAGAAGTTTTTGAACAATCCGTTCACTACCTTCCGGAAAGTGATTTAATCAGAACTTTCGTTATCAGGGAAATTACGCAGCAAAAGCAAGCCGAAGCCGAACTGTATCAGCGCGATCGCTTGCTACAAGCAGTTGCAGAAGCTGCCAATTACCTATTAGTAGAAATGAACTACGAAATAGCTATCGAGAAAGCTCTAGCAGTGTTGGGCGATGCAGCTCGAGCAGATCGCGTCTGTTTGTTTGAAAACAACCCTCACCCAATCACGGGAGAAATGGCAATCAACCTGCGCTTTGAATGGACGCGCTTGTCAGTAAAATCGTGTCGCCACAACTGGCAAAATCAACCCTATCGAAGTTCTGGACTTGACCGTTGGTACACCACCTTTTCCAAGGGTGAATTCATCCGAGGGTTAACTCGAGAATTTACTCCCTGCGAACAAAAACTCCTGCAGCGCGACGGTGTTCAATCTTTACTACTTGTACCTTTGCGTTTCGAGGAAAAGTTCTGGGGTTTTTTGGGCTTGCTAGACTGTTCTCAAGAACGTCAATGGTCAAAACACGAAGAATCCACTCTTTTAACCTTAGCTGCTAGTATTAGTGCTGCTCGACAGCGACGACAGGTGGAGGAGATGATTCGCTACCAAGCTCTCCACGATGCACTGACGGGATTGCCAAATCGCTTGCAATTTAACGAACAATTGACCAAAGCTTTAGCCAATGCTGTTCAAAATAGGGAAAATCTAGCGGTCATGTTCCTCGATTTAGACCGTTTTAAGATTATTAACGATACCCTCGGACACAAGCTGGGAGATTTATTGTTGCAAAGCGTGGCCCAAAGATTGCGTGATTCTCTCAGATGTGGAGATACTGTTGCTCGTTGGGGAGGCGACGAATTTATTATTCTACTACCCCGAGTCACCAGCACTGAAGAGGTAGCCCAGATTGCCAAAAGAATTTTACAAGCCTTGGAGAAGACTTTTCAATTGGAAGGACACGAGCTTTACATCAGTGCCAGCATTGGCATTACTCTTTTCAACAAAGATGTTCCTGAGATAGCGCCGTCACCAGCTGTAGGCGCGGGTGCGGTCATAGCGTCCGCAAATAAAGCGCCGTGGTCCTCCCCAGGAGCAACTGGTGCTGTTGCTGACGCAGAAGTTCTGATTCAACAAGCAGATATAGCTGTTTATCATGCCAAACAACAAGGAAGGAATAATTACCAGTTCTACACCACTTCTATCAAGACCAAAACTCCAGAGGTACTAATTATAGAAAAAAGTTTGCGTCATGCTTTAGAAAAAGAAGAATTTGTAGTGTATTACCAACCTCAAGTTAATATTCGGACTGGACAAATTATTGGTATGGAAGCGCTATTGCGCTGGAACCATCCAGAAATGGGACTGATTGCTCCCAATGTTTTCATTCCTCTGGCGGAGGAAAGTGGATTAATTGTTACTATCGGAGAGTGGGTTTTACGAACAGCTTGCATGCAAAATAAAGCATGGCAAAATGTCGGATTACCTGCTTTGACCATGGCTGTAAATCTCTCTCTCAAGCAGTTTCGCGAACCCAAATTAGTACAAACAGTAGCCCAGATTTTAGAACAGACAGGACTAGAACCAAGATTTTTAGAGTTAGAAATTACGGAAACGGTAGCTATTGAAGATCTAGACTTTACTAAAAAAGTACTGCAGCAATTCCAGCAAATGGGTGTTCGCTTGTCTATTGATGATTTTGGTACGGGTCATTCTTCTCTTTCGCGCTTGCAGCTGCTACCATTACACAGTTTGAAAATAGATCGGTCTTTTATTCGAGAATTAACCACTGATGTCAGAGTCGCTCACATTGTTAAGGCTATAGTTTCCCTGGGAAGAAATCTAGGGTTAAGACTAACTGCTGAAGGAGTAGAAAAACAGGAAGAATTAGAGTTTTTAAAATCTATCAACTGTGAGGACGTGCAAGGTTTTTTGTTCTATAAGCCCCTTTGTGCCCAAAAAGCTACAGAAATTCTTTATAATCAAACAACGAAAAGTCACTGCAGGTAAAGGTAAAGAGATTTTTCGGGTAAAGACAATAAAAAAGCTAAAATTATCCGATATTTCTTGCCAAAACGAATGGTTGTTCCACAAGTCTGAGTATTTCCATTGCTAAATGTCTGGTATGTACCGGTTTGACCAGATAGGCTTGGAATCCAGATTTAAAAGCCAAACTGCGTTCTCGCTGCGTATTTCTCAGTCCTGTTAAAGCTATCGCCGGAATGTGACATACAGGTGGAGCAAACTTTCTGATTTTGCTAATTAGTGTATAGCCGTCAATGTTTGGCATGGCTATATCAATAATGAGAAGGTGTGGTTCCAATTGTGCAATTGTGTCTAAAGCTGCTTGAGCACAGGTGTACGTCATTACCTCAAATCCAAACATTTCTAAAAAGCAGCAAGTGAGTTCGCAATGATCGGAGTTATCATCTACAACCAGTATTCGTAACCGTTCTAAAGTGGGAGAAATCTTGTTTTGTGCATTTGGATTCTCTATGTTAAAACAAAAGGTCATAATAATGCTTGTCTACTAAAAGAACTGGGTAGTCGCAGTAGGGAGAAAGTCCTGCTTGCAGCTAGAGGAAAAGTTGCTTTCTAGGTAGGCTATTGGTGCTTAATACTATCGACTTCAGACTCAATATTCTCTGCAATTTTTCTGCCATTTTGGAAGTAAAGCTGAAGGTTGATCAAAACAATCCTCACACCACCGCTCCAGCTTTATGGAAAAATGTTTTTCAAAAATTAACTATCTACTAGATTAAACCATAAAGTTTAAGTATGCGTGTTTGGTTTCACCCCTTTTCCTGTAGACAAGATGTGAGGAGTAGTCCTGAAAAGTCGCTCTTGCTAAAGGTTACAGAAATTTTACCGCGATCGCCGCAAATAATTGTAATTAATGTAATTAAAGTTTGATTGCATTACTCTCTGAAGTTTTGATTGAGAATCCTAGAGAACATATTTTACTAAATTTATATCTAAGTAAATCTAATTAGGTGTCAGCGGCATGTTTATTTATCGCTTGTGGCTTGGACGCTCAGGGTTTTATCCTCAATACGAACTTACACATGCATTACGCACCTTATCTATTTTCAAATTTATCACTGGAGGAAAACTTCTTAGCTTGAGGAGCAGCTCTCTGTTTTTAGGGCTAGGAACATACTGTAATTAAAATATTTTCACAGAAAAATATTATGTTTCATTCGAGAATCTCTATTGAGGGCTTTTCATCGATAAAACTAATACTTTGGCAATTTTTTTGCAGAATAATCAATAATAATTCTTTGTTTAGGGGAAAATGAAGACAGGTAGTTTAACTATTAAGGAACTAACAAAGGCGGTTGGAGGTGGTGTGACACCGCGCATGGTACGCCACTACCATAAATTAGGATTGTTACCCCAACCTACCCGTTCGCCTAGCAACTATCGCCTCTACACAGAAAAAGATGTTATTCGCTTGCAGCGAATTTTAGCGCTGAAGCAACAGGGCTTTCAACTCAACCACATTCGCCAAATTCTTGCTGTGGAACCAAAAGCAGATCCGACAGCAGCGAATGCGAACGTCCAGAGTCAATTAATCGCATCTTTGCAACAGCAATATCGCACGGTGATGCAACAAATCTCCCAGCTGCGACAAACCGCGTCTGCACTAGAAGGTTTGTTAGGGCGCGATCGCGATTGTCAGCTGGTGCAAGCAGAAGTACTTTGCCAGCTAAAATTACTAGAAGCAGAAACAAAAGTCGGACTCAAAGAACTAAACCAGCTGTGGAAAAGATTAGATGCTCAGGTTCACGCTCATCCCGAGGACTTTCACGAATCTTTACAGCATTTGCTACCAAATCTTTGCAAGCGGTGCGAAATTGAACAACAGCTGCTGTTCAAGTTAGTGCTAACTTGCGGAGACGTGAGTTTAGCGTCTTTTGTGAAATTGCATTCGCTGGCGATCGCCAACGGTCGCCAAGCTCTCAAGTCAAAATGTCAAGTTGTAGCCGATATTCCCCCAGTAACAGCTGCTTTAGATCAAACGCGCTTAGCTCACCTAAAATGTCCTGTCAAGACTTTGATCGACAATCCCCACATCATTGCTGCTCCCGAAGCGGAAATTGCCTTTTGGCAAGAACGGAAATGGCGAGACAAATTACGACAATTAGAAAAAGGTTGCGTGCTGGTAGTAGGTTATGCACCTTCAGTATTACTTGCCATTTGTGAAGCGATGGAAAACCAGCAAATTCAACCTGCGTTGGTAATTGGTATGCCTATTGGCTTTAGTCATGCTCCTGCAGCCAAGCGACAGCTGATGCAAAAAAATGTTGCCTGGATGACAATAGAAGGAACTGTGGGAGGAGGTTTGCTAGCAGCTACAGCTTTGAATGTCTTGGCAGAATCAGTTATTGACAAACCTGAGTGTCACTGTTATCTGCAAAATGCCGAAACTGTCGAAGTAGAAACTAATTTTCCTACAGACAAAAAGGTTACCCCCACTTGAAAGCTAAAGATTGAATGAGGAGTTATTTTTGTATTAAAAATTACATCCTCTTTTTCCGACTTCTAAATCCCTTTTGCCATCTACTAACTGGTTTTTCAGGGCTAAACTAGAGCCCTTGCTGAGTAGAACGGTGGGAATTAGTTGTACAAGTGTAGTAGCTTCTCCAAAATAAGTAGGTAACGAAAATTAAATTTCACAATCTTTGCATAAATGCCTTCTGCTGTTTGCCTTCTATAAATGTTCTGGAACCTTCTAACTTTATCTATAATTTGTTCGCCATATACCAAAGGAAAATTTAGGCTATGCCAGCATGGAATTTAGACATATCACCCGATGCAGGTTGTATGAGTATTGGCAGAGCTATTCTTTTAATTGCTTTGGTTTTTCCAGGCTTAATGGTAGTGGGAACATCGATTTACGCGTATAACGCTGATTATGCAGCGATGGAAAGAACCGAGAAATATATAGAAAGACTTGCCAGGGAAAGAAGAAGTGATAGTAGGCAGCTCGATTTAGCCTACCATAGGAGTTTAGTTCACCGCATCAATGCATTTACTAACGGTACTTGGGGATTTATTGGCGGTACGATCGCTGCGATTGGGATTCACGGGTTAGCGATAACCAGGGATGACACAGTTCAAGACCAGAAGAAGTCATGAGTTTGGTCATAGATGCTTGATTTTCCAGCTTTTTAAGTCAGTTAAAGCACGATCGCGGTAATATCCGTAGCGCTGTTGTTTGTTTTTAATTTTTTCTTGTAGTGGGGGCAAGATACCAAAGTTAGGTGGCATTGGTTGGAAGTGCTTGGGGGAAGCAGAACTGATAAATTCAAACAAAGCTCCCATCATTGTTGTGGGAGGAAGGGTTAATGGTTCTTTACCCAAAGCTAGCCGCGCCGCATTGATACCGGCTAACAAGCCACCGGCGGTGGCGGCTGTGTAGCCTTCGGTACCGATGAGCTGTCCTGCTGCTAACAGGGTGGGACGATTTTTAAATTGCAAAGTAGGCAATATCAATTGGGGAGCATTGAGAAAAGTGTTGCGGTGCATTACTCCCAGCCGGACAAATTCAGCATTTTCCAAGCCTGGAATCATCTGGAATACGCGCTTTTGTTCTCCCCAACGCAGGTTTGTTTGAAATCCAACCATGTTCCAAAGTTGCCCGGCTTTGTCTTCTTGGCGCAGTTGTACGACGGCGTAGGGGCGTTCGTTGGTGCGAGGGTCGGACAATCCCACTGGTTTGAGAGGACCGTAACGCATGGTATCTTCTCCCCGTCGAGCTAGTTCTTCGATCGGCAGACAGGCTTCAAAAAATTTCGCCGTTTCTCGCTCAAAATCCTTTAGTTCTGTTTGTTCGGCTGTGCAAAGTGCCTGCCAAAATTGCAGGTATTGTTGTTTGTTCATCGGACAGTTGAGATACGCACCTTCGCCTTTGTCATAGCGGGAGGCAAAAAAAGCGATCTCGCGATTGATTGTTTCCCCGATAACAATGGGACTGGCAGCATCGAAAAAGCTGAGGTATTCCATTCCTGTGAAGCGGCGCAAATTTTCTGCTAAGTCGGGGCTGGTGAGGGGACCTGTTGCTAAAACTACAATTCCCTCCGGAATAGCACGTATTTCTTGCCGACGCAGTTCAATAAGTGGGTGGCGAGCCAGGGTTTGTGTTAAATCTTGGCTGAATTGTCCTCGATCGACAGCCAGAGCTGCTCCAGCAGGAACTGCATGTTCGTCAGCTTTGGCAATGATAATAGACCCAAGCTGGCGCAACTCTTCGTGCAAAAGACCGGCGGCGCGATCGCTGGCTGCGGCGCCAAAGGAATTACTGCATACCAATTCCGCCAGTTGTTCGGTATGATGGGCAGGACTAAAGCGTTGGGGACGCATTTCATACAGAATTACCGGTACTCCATGTTGAGCTATTTGCCACGCTGCTTCTGTTCCAGCCAGTCCACCTCCGATAACTTGTACGGGTTGTATTTCCATAAACTAAAGTTCCATCGAGCTTTGAGAAATCAGTTATTTGCTTCTAAGCAGGGGCGTGCAGGTAAAATTTGGCTCAAACGAGAAAATTGTCCCAAATATTTTTCTAAAACTAGAAATTGAGGCAAATTTAAACTGTAATAAATCCAACGTCCTTCTTGACGAGAGGAGACCAAACCTGCTTCTTTGAGAGTTTTGAGATGAAAAGATAATTTAGATTGACTAATCCCCAAGGAATTGCACAACTCGCACACGCATAGTTCGCGTTCCTGCAGCAATTCTATCACCTTGATCCGGAGTGGTTCGGACAAGGCATGAAAACCAGCAGCGATCGCCTCAGGGGTAACACGGGAGGATAGCATTAATCACGAGCAGATAAAACTGTGTTTTCTTCTATTGTGAACTAGAGACAGCGAATTCCGCTTGATAGCAGATACCGGCTTTTTTAAATCTTTGCAGAACTTCGTCCAAGCGATCGTGCTGTGCAATCAAACTGATACGCACGTACCCTTCACCTCCAACACCAAAGGCGTTACCTGGAGTGACAACTACACCTGTTTGCTGCAATACCCACAACGCAAAATCTGTGGAACTCATTCCTGCAGGACAAGGAACCCACAAATACATAGTGGCTTTAGTTTTGGGGATATTCCAACCTAACTGCATCAAGCCTTGGATGAGAAAATCGCGGCGGGTGCGATAGCGAGTTTGAACTTCCTGCAAGTAAGAATCGGGTAGTTGCAAAGCTGTTTCTGCTGCTGCTTGTAAAGCTGCGAATATTCCGTAGTCCAAGTTAGTTTTTAAGGTTCGCAGGCCTTGAATGATGTGACGGTTGCCAACTACAAATCCGATCCGCCAACCAGCCATGTTGTATGTTTTAGACATGGTGTGGAATTCGACACCAATGTCTTTGGCGCCAGGAATTTCCAGCAAGCTAGTGGGTTGGTAGCCGTCAAAGGCTAATTCGGCGTAGCACAGGTCATGTACCAACAAGATTTCGTATTTTTTAGCAAAGGCAACTATTTCTTCGAAAAATTCCCGGGGTGCGGTAGCAGCTGTGGGATTGCTTGGATAGTTAAAGTAGAGTATTTTTGCCTGTTGGGCGATCGCTTCGGGGATACTGTTCAAATCAATTAACCAGTTGTTTTCTGGTTTGAGAATCAAACTGTAGACATTTCCCCCGGCAATCACCGGACCGCGAAAATGAACTGGATAGGAAGGAGAAGGTACCAGAACTACATCACCGGGATTGATATACGCCAGCGCTAAATGGGCCAAACCTTCTTTGGAGCCCAACAGTGGTAGGGTTTCGCTGTCTGGATCTAAAACCACTTGATAGCGACGGTAATACCAATTGGTAATAGCACGGCGGAAACTAGCTGTTCCTTCAAAGGGAGGATAGCCGTGGTTAGCAGGGTTTTGCAATGCTTTTACTGCTGCTTCGATAATTGGCTGGGGTGTCGCCCCATCGGGGTTACCCATACCCAAATCAATTAAATCCAGTCCTTGTTCCCGCGCCTTTTGTTTGAGCTCGTCCAAGCGAGCAAAGGGATAGGCTGGTAATTTTTTGACACGTTCTGCTGGGGCGATCCAATCCAAGTTCATTGATGTGCTGGTTGTTTATTTTTCTAGTTCATTGCTTGTTTTTTTAGAGATGTAATTAATTCCATCTCTGTTGTCCGTGGGTGCGGTAGTAGAGACCATGGCTGCCATTAGTTGTTCTAGAGCTACTGGAAAAGGTAGCCTGTGGATGTCAGAGTTAGGAGCAAGGGCTACTTCTGCTGCAGTTTGTAATTGATTGAGAGTGATGTTTCCCAATCCCAGGTCGCTTAATTTTTGCGGTAGTCCAATTTTTGCGTAGAATTGCAATAATTGCTGTCGTGCGGCAGCTGCTAGCTGGTTGCCTGGAATTATTTCTTCTAAGCGTAATTGTACCAATATTCCGTAGGCAACTTTTTCACCATGAATGCTGTTACCTTTACCAAATATGTGAGTTAAACCGTTGTGCACCGCATGAGCTGCAACGGTACGACACTGGGCGCCGCCTATTCCACCGATGATGCCTGCTAGTAATACGTTAGCATCTACAACTTGTTGCCAAACTTCAGTTCCAACTTGTTGAATGGCAGCAGCAGATTTTTGAAAAAGAATATCTCGCAGTACTCGTGCTTGTTGTACTGCAGCAATAGTTAAAGATTTTTCTGAATGTCCGCTACTAACGGAAGCTTCGTACCATTTGGCGATCGCATCTCCAATACCTGCAACTAAGGTTCGCTGGGGTGCAGTTTTAATCAAATCGTAGTCTAGGAGCAACAAATCCGGACAACGCTCCAGCGTTACATCATACAAAAATGCTCCTTCGTCAGAATAAACGTTTGCTAAAGCAGTCCAAGCTGCGCAGGTAGCCGCCGAAGTGGGAATTGTCACCACTGGTAACTGCAACTGTTGCGCCAGTAGTTTGGCTGTATCTAGTGCTTTGCCACCACCTGCACCGACGATCAGGTCGGCTTTGTGTTCTTTGGCTAGCTTTCTTAAGGCTTTGAGGCTAGCTTCACTACAGTCGGGAGCATAAGATGCTTGGGCGATTTCGAATTGCTGCTGTTTTAAAATCGGCTGCAAATAGGTTTGCATGAGTTTTAGGGTGCGATCGCCTGCCACGAGCAAGGGACGGTTTCCCAAGCGCGCCATCGCCTCCGTTCCTAGTGTTAAAATTCCACAGCCGCGGATTACTTTTGTTGGTGCTACTGTTAGCGGCAGCAAGGAGGTTGAAGTTTGAGCAGACAACTTTTCCGAAAATTGGTTAGGCATATATACATATATAATTTATTAACGTATCATTTTCAGGTATTTTGACAGGCTTTTTACCAGTAACTCTTACGCTTGCTTGCTTTTTCTGGAGTCACTACACAATCAGATTAATATCTTAACTAAAAAATAATAAATAATGTATTGTCCAACACCGAAAAAATTATATAACCTTGATAAAGGAAGGACAATTTAATAGCTAGCAAATAAACACTGAAATATAACAAAAAGCACCGCTGTTGAGAAGAAAGCACAACCAGCATGGGTGAAAGTATGCCAACGCCGGGTTTTGATAGCGGACGATGGCATTGTCAGAGAAAATACTTGGAAAGCATTGTATAAGGGTATGCCGTTAAATTTACCAAATCCGAGTAAAGGTAGTAAAGGATATTTACTAACAAGACTACAACATGGGTTGTTGTGCAATTCCCCGCTAGGGGGAAGAATAACTTAAGTTTTCGATTTTGGTAATTGAGCAAATTTGTCTTGGTAAATTTCTATTTGCATTTGTGGGTCTTCACGAGTAAAGAGCGATCGCCTGATCTGACCTAGGTACAGCGGTACTGAAATTCCTGGTTCTGGGTGTAGGACGGTGCGAGCACGAATGGTTAAAAATTTTTCTTGTGGTTTTCCTAAGCGACCGTAGGAATAAAGATCGCTAGCTGCTTGGCGTAAAGTTGCTTCTAGTTGTGTTGGAGTAATCTGGCTAGGGATGGCGATCACCGCTTGTGTCGATCCGTTGTCGTAAACCAAGTTATACCGTACTGCTCCTGGAATCACGGTTCGAGTCAAAGGAGCCAAAGAAAGAGCAAACAAACCACCTGTTAGTACCAACATAAAGCCGGTTGTACCTACTAAGCGGAAACGGATCCCCCATCGAAATATAAAAGCCAAAACAGCCACAGCAGCGAATACCAAAGTGGCGATACCCGACCATTGGGCATACTTTAAAAAGTCAGTCTGGGAGAACATAAACTTTAACTACCCTATCTTGCTTTACAGATACTCATTTTACGCGTGCAGAAGTTGAGCTTACGAGCAAGCGCGGTTCTACATTAAATAAGGGCATCGTAATTAATGATGCCCGTTTTGCAGGAGAACACCCACTCAGGGTGAACCTACGCTTCCCAACTATCAGCAACAGTGACTAATGTGCGATTAGTCACACTCACCATCACAGACGTGAATATAGTTATAATAGTTACGTTTATAAAAGATGACCTCTGTGTAGATACTTAATAACAACTGCCGCTAGGATTTGCAGCGGTAAACTATACCAGAGATAGCACCTAAAAGTAACCAAAACAGGGTATTCAAGCGAAAGTCAAAAATGGTTACATCTGCTGTGTTAAACAATATCCAGGCGCCAAAAACTAGCAAGTAACTAAAAAAAATTAATTTATCCTTTGCTTGTAAATATTTTGAACTGTACAAGACTTGGATGCCACCAAGAAATATCCAGCTTAGCAACGCACAAAATAATACAGTTGCTGGCAATCCAATTTCTGCAGAGAGCATCAAAAATAAATTATGGGGATGACCCAACCACAGATGGGTCTGGGTTTGGTAAAGGGGAGTAAAGTTGCGTAAACCCCAACCAGTCCAGGGACGCTGCTGAGTCATTGACCAAGCAAATTCCCATTGAGTTTTGCGCAGCAGTCCTACAGGTCGGTCTGGATATAATTGGTCGTTTAATCGCGCCCAAAAATGAGCTGGAATGATTTGGCGGAATACATTAGCGATAGAAAGGGGAGCAAAAGCAGCTAAAAGTACGCTTGTAATTAAGCCGGTAACACCAGCTACAAGCATGTACCAGCCTTGATAAAAGGCGTAAGCTAAACAAGCAAAAAAAGCGATCGCCCAACCATTGCGAGAATCGGTCAAAATCAATGCTACAAAGTTGGCAATTACCACCGTACTCAAGAATAAGAATGAAAAGCTTTTTGCGTAATAACCCTCAGAAGCAAGCACGGCGTAGACGCGCTCTAATGCCATCCGGCACGCTACGCGACCGCGGCTCGTCTCGGAGAACTGGGAACGTAATTGTCTGATTTTGGCACAATCTTGCCTAGAGTTTGCATTTTGAGTTTTTTTGTCTATTTGCAATTGCTGTAGACCCGCTCTAATGCCATCTGGCACGCTACGCGACCGCGGCTTCTCGTAGAGATAGTTTTCTAGCCACAATCCCAATCCTAGGATAAAAACAATTACCAAGTAAGCGGCGAGGGTATTTGCGTACATGAAAATAGAAGCCATGCGTCCAGGTGGGTTTCCTCCCAAGGCGATCGCCCAACCCAATGCACTTTCCCATTGCTGTCCGGTACTCCAACCACAAAATAACTGTCCCCAACCGATGATTACCACCGGTACAGAGGTAATGACCAAAATCCACGATAGCCTTCGTAATTGTGCGGGCGTTTGAATTAAGATACTAAAGGCACTAAAAAGCAAAATAAACGGTAATAAATTAAATAAACCAATAATTGCTTCCTGGCGATCGAAAGCAAAACCGGTGGAAATCAGTAATAATAAGCTAAAAAGTGCAAATCCTAGGTTTTGGGGACGGCGGATGATTGTCCGATATTTTCGTACCCATGTTCCCAACAATGCCAAACCCAGGAATATACCTCCAAAAAATGGACTCAAGGGAAGGATGAGCAGTCCTAGTTGCGCACAATTCCAAGAAAATTGCAACTCGGACTGGGGATGTTTGAGAAAAGGTAATTTGTCCTTTATCATTTGTACTGTGTCATTAGTCATCAGTCATTTGTATTTTGTATTTTGGATGAGAGACCAATGACTTATGACCGTTTTGTTATGCTATTTCCCAACATTCTGCACGAGTAAGGCGAATTTGGGCTAAGGCAAATATGGTTGGTATGATCCGACCGTAGTTGGTAGCGATCGCTCTCCACCCCAAATCAGCAAGGAACCAAGCCCACATCACAGGTCCTAAAAAGGCAAAAACGCTCTTGACAAATCCGTAACGAGCTGCGCTCACAGCCATACCTTGTCTGGCCATTTGCAAGGTGACATAATTTTCAAATTGTGCTACAGCAGCTGCTCCTGTTTGCAGAGTAGCTTCTTTGCTAATTTGATAGCGAGCAAAATGCATTGCAAATTCCCGGGCGATTTGTTTGAGCAACAATGGTTTAATTATGGAGGTGAGCGCAAAAGCACTACCTCCTTTGACCAACAATCCCAAAGGATCCCGCTGCAAAGAAAGCGGTAAAGGTTTTCCCGGTTGGGATTTGGCTAAATGATGCTGTACCTGAGCAGTTAATTTTTGCTTTTCTTTTTCTGGTAGCTTTTTCCATACTCGCCCCAGCAAATGCAAAAATACTTCTGCTTCCAAATCAATCGTCGACAATTCCTCGGAATACGGTATTTTTAAATACTTACATACCTGGACCAGCGCTTGTCTGTAGGTTACCTGGTTTGTACGTCCACGCAGTACTGTTATACCATCAGCTGCCAAAAAGCGAAAACGTTGTTCTAATGCATCCAACCAAGCTTCCCGACCTTGACTTTGTATTTCTATTGGTTCTGGTGTTTGCACGTAATCGAGGGGATTGAACTTCCGACTAAACAGAATTGCCGTTAAGTCTTGCAATTCCTCTTCAGTTGCGAGTTCAAGTGCTGCCCTTAGTTCATCCAATTTTCCCTTCCTCCCTTCCATCCAGCTTTTCTGTTCCTTATTCTACTATTAGCTTTTAGCAGTCTTTTGTCTGTGCGGCAGTTGCCAGCGGTACTATCTTTACTAACTATATGATTATTTATTGATGTATACACTAGTTGACGCTAAAAATAAGGTGCCCAAATAGGTACCAACAGTGAGTGAAATTTATACTCATTAGTTTTTGCCATCCCCGATAACTGCTGGGGATGGAAAATTCAGCTTTTTAAAAAACTTACAAACCAATAAATATTTATTAAATTTTAATAAATATTTTCTCTTTACCGGAAGAATTTTATACGCGGATCTGTACAGAAAATTTCTTTGCAATTAAGGCTGGTAATTTGAAGAATTGCAGGTCAAAAATTTTGTCTTTTTTTACATTGTTTTAATTTTTGGAATTATTGATGACATTGTACCCCAAGTTTATAATGAGATTTGTGTATTTTTCTGCTAAAAAGTCAGAAAATTGAAATAATTAGCATTAGATACACAACAAGCAGCTTTAACCAGTGGATTGATGGTTATTTAAGTATTCGTGAGCCAACAATTATTAAATTGTATTTAGAAAAGCTAATCCTAATTTATCATGTTGTGACTGTAAATAATTCTCGGATTGATAAATCGGGCATCGATTACTTAAATTCTTTGCTGATTACTGGTTGTAATTACAATTTGCTAAGCACAAGGAGTTGAACTTAGATGAGAACAGTACTTAATTTAACACAGCAATCAGTAATAGCAGAAATTGAAAGTATTTTGGATACTTATCCCTATCATCCTTATCAACAAGCTTTTGCTATTCCTGAGTTGCGCCAAGATTTAATCACCTACGTGTTCAGCCGCATTCCTTGCTTGTACAATGCTATCGAACTGGAAAAAGCTTGCTGGCTGGAATATAAATTACCACGCAGTCCTTTGGAACATCAAATCCAGCTGCAGAATTTGATCCACCAGGGTATTTACTCGATCATGCAAGAAAAATCTGATTGGATTAGCCGTCATTTTTGCGAAACAGTGAAACCGGGTTGCGAACCGTCTCACTGGTTTGGTTAACTGCAATCAGTTAACTGCAATCAATCGGCATTTTACTAGTTAGTGGTCGGTATTTGCTCGCTATCCGCTAACTATTTTTATTTTGGGAGAAAATAAAAATCAGCAAACAACTATAGTAGCCGCAACTGCAGACACAATATAATTAACTTTGCTGCAAATAATATTGAAATCGTTCCTTGAGCTGTTCCACTGTTAAGTTTTGAGTCCAGTACTCTATCAAAGAGTGGCCAAAAGCCCAAGCATTGCGCTCAGATGAGGCAGAATTTTCTAATAGCAAAGGCCAAAGGGAGAGCAGGTCAAATTGGAGAAGGTTGTTGTCGCTTGTATTTAAAAGCGAGTATAAATCCCAGGCCATTTGCAGTTTGCCGATCGCCACAGGTAACTGTTCTACAGGTATTTGTTCTGCTAGCAGAGGAGCGAGAGCGGGAGAACCGGTGGCTAGGGTAGAAAGAAACTGGAGGACGGGACTTTTTAAAAATTGAGCCAATCCTTTGGTTGTTGTCATCTGGAAGGTGTAATTGTCAATAATTTTAGCGGCAGCCAGGGTACGAGCTTCTAAGTCGCGGCAAAAGCGAGCTAGTCTGAGTTGCTTGAGGGGTGCGATCGCTTCGATCAAAGCGATGGACAGTGCATCCACTCCCCAAGCGCTGCGGTTGGTTTTCAAATCAGCTGTGACCGCAGGTAGGACTAAATCGCACAATTCGCCTAAAAACTGAGCACGATACTCAGTTGCTTCTCGAATGGCAATTTCCTTGGGTCGATCGCCCCATTCCCAGTTGTAGGGGGGTTCCCACTCGCGTAGGGGACGGAGGCGATCTACCTGAGTGACGACGGCGATCGCTTTGAGGTCTTGCGTTACTTTTGTTATTTCGTGGAGAAAGTCCACATCCATTTGTAAAGCGGGATCAACAGCAGGAGTTACCAACAGCAATAAATCTGCTGTTTTAGCACCTGCAAGTACAGATGCTTGCAAAGAAGCTGTGCAGTTAATTTGTTCATAACCAGGTGTGTCCCAAAGCGTTAACGTCTCTCCAGTTGCAGTTTGCCAGTGATAATTCTGAATGCGATCGGTAGCTGGCAAAATATCAACAGCAGCTAGTTCTGCTGCAAACAGCGTATTAATCAAGCTGCTTTTTCCAGCTTTAGCTCTTCCTGCGACCAAAACGTTGAGGGGTTTTTGCTCTACTACTTCAGTGGGTTCAGCTTGGGCAAGAAGAATGTCCCGTAAAGTTTGGGCTTTCGCCTTTGGAATAGCTGGTGTAGAGACAGGAGAAACCGGTAGTGTTGTCGTTTTGCCGTAAAGAACTATGGCTTGTCGACACAAATTTCGCAAAGCTGCTTCTCGAAAAATTTGACTCAAATTCACCAGTAATTCCTGATTGGCTTGCTCGCTGGAGTGCTGGCTTGCTTTTTTTACTGCTGCTGCTGCGGGATTAAACAGCCACTGCGCCCACCCCCAAGCTCGCCAAAGCTTGCGAACAGAAGGTTCCAACCTTTGATAAATTTCGTAGGCTTGATATGCTTGTCCCACCGTTACCTGGTTCAAAGCGGGAGACAGCTTTTGTATCCACAGGTCCAGATCGTTTACTGTTCCTCGAATTAACTCATAAGCTTGAGGAATGTAGATGTTTAGGAGGGGATACTTAACCTCGGGGTGGTATATTTTGGCAACAGCTACCACCAGCTGTTGACAGCGCTGCCAAAAAGTTTGCCAATCTTGCCAAATAGGAGGATCGTTTTGTGCTGCAGTGAGGATTTGTTGCAGTGCCGCCTGTAGTTGTTCTGTGGTATGATTTTCTGCAGTTGGAGTAGTTTGGGTTGTGGCAGCGGTTTCTAGCGGTTGGCTGATTTGGGCGATTACTGTTTCTAGCGCCGTAGCTGCAGATCGGGTCCATTTTACCAATAACCAGCGCCAACCTAAAAATAAAAGGGTAAATACGCCCCAAATCCAGTTAATTCCCCAGCGATGAATTTGTAATTCTGCCGATACTAGTAAGAAACCGACGACCAAAATGATCGGAACTGCCAATACAATCCATTGCCAAAGTTTCAAACGCATCATCTATGTAATTGTGACTTTGATTTTAATCTTCTTGAGCTACGATGGTAACAAAAGAAAATAACTAGCTCATGCAACCGTTTACAGATATTGGTACTAACAAGTTAGGTTGCAATTGCGAGATAATGAACTACCTACGCTCGCTTGCTGCGGGTGAGAGTAGTTTATTTGTTTGCTGCAGATAATTTCATGCCAATTGGTTTTAGAAATACAAACGAACTGTGGGCTACAATTTTAACCGAGACTTTAAAACGCTTGGGCTTAAAAAGCGCCGTAATTTGTCCTGGGTCACGTTCCACGCCTGTGGCGATCGGTTTTGCCCAGCAATCACCGCCTTTAGAAGTTATTTCCATTCTTGACGAACGTTCTGCGGCATTTTTCGCCTTGGGTAGAGCTAAAGCCACTGGCATTCCCAGCGCAGTGGTTTGCACTTCGGGAACGGCGGGGGCAAATTTTTATCCAGCGGTGATCGAGGCCAAACAAACTCGCGTACCGCTTTTACTGCTGACAGCTGATAGACCGCCACAGTTGCGAAATTGCCACTCCGGACAGACGATTGACCAGTTGAAGCTCTACGGTCATTATCCTAATTGGCAAGCAGAGTTAGCTTTACCAACAGCAGAAATGGAAATGCTGGCTTATTTGCGACAAACAGTGATCCATGCTTGGGAACGATCGCTTTATCCGGTTGCAGGACCAGTGCATTTGAATATTCCCTTTGCCGATCCCCTTGCACCTGTTCCCGATTCTACAGACTTGAGTAAGTTGCGATCGCAGTTTCATCCGGAAGATTTCTTTGCTGGAGTCACAAAATCTAACTTGTTTTGTAGTTCTTCAGGGAACCCCAAAAATTTGCGCAGTAAATTTTCGGGGACCCCGGCTTCCATAACTGGGTCTTGTGTGCCGGTAGAAGAATGGTTGCAATCAGACCGAGGTATAATTATTGCTGGCGTAGCGCAACCACACCATCCCCAGGAGTATTGCCAGGCGATCGCCCAACTCAGTCAGACTTTAAAATTTCCAGTTTTAGCAGAGGGACTTTCGCCGGTGAGAAATTATGCTGAGCTTAACCCTAATATTATTTCTACCTATGACCTGATTTTGCGCAATCAGCAATTAGCTAAACAGCTAGCACCAAAAATAGTGATTCAAATTGGTGAATTTCCCACTAGTCCGGTACTGCGTCACTGGCTCAAAAATACTGCTAGCAAATGTTGGGTAATTGACCCTAGCGACCAAAACCTGGATCCCCTCCACGGTAGGACAACTCATTTGCGCATGAGTGTGGAACAGCTGGTCAAACATTGTCTTAGTCAAGCAAAAACAGATTGTGGTGGACAGCTCTACCTGCAATGGTGGTGTAGTGCACAAGCTAAAGTTACTTCGGCTTTTGAGCAAATTTTCACTCATCAGTCTGATTTGCTGGAAAGTAAAATTGCTTGGTTGTTACCCCAAGTTCTACCAAAAGAAACTCCTGTGTTTATTGCTAACAGCATGCCGGTGCGAGATGTAGAATTTTTCTGGCAAGCAAATTGCTCTCACATCAAGCTTTTTTGCAACCGGGGTGCAAATGGTATTGACGGTACGCTGTCCACAGCTTTAGGAATTGCTCATCGCAATCAAAGCAGCGTTATGTTGACAGGAGATTTGGCTTTGTTGCACGATACCAATGGCTTTTTGGTGAGAAATAAATTTGTCGGACACTTGACGGTTTTGTTAGTTAACAATAATGGTGGTGGCATTTTTGAAATGTTACCCATTGCCAAGTTCGACCCACCTTTTGAAGAGTTTTTTGCCACTCCCCAAGATATTGATTTTTGCCGGTTGTGCGCTACTTACGGTGTCGAATACGAATTGATTACTTGTTGGGAACAGTTGCAAAAAAAATTGAATCCCCTCCCAACTGAAGGAATTAGAGTTTTAGAGTTGCGGACAAATCGCAAAGTTAATGCCAAGTGGCGTCAAGAAAATTTGGCTAATTTGGCGATGAATCTTTTTTAAAAGCAGCGATCGCCGGGGTCCCCAAAAATTTGCGCAGCGACTCCGAAGGAGTATCACCGTTACAATCCCAAGCTTAATCTAAATTTGTACTGTTTTTAACTGAATCTTAGCTCCTGTCGCTTGACTTTCTGTAGAAGATTTGGAGATAACTACGGTTACAATAAACTACGATAAATCTATCGATTTTTGGATATATGCAAGGGAGGTTGAGGAGCAAAAATGGTACAGGCGATCGCTGTGACTTGGCTGCTATTGTTACTTGGTGACTTTTTTTCTACATTTTGCTATCATGTACCCGAGCATGTTTTTGGTAGTCTTCACTTACAGACCCACCACTGTTGGAAAAAGGACTTTCGTCACTACGCGATTTTGACATTTAATTTTTGGGTTTTGTTAGACGGAATTTTGGGGGCTTTACCTTATTTGTTAGTTGCGCTGTGGCTTTGGTCATTTTCGCCGGTAGGGGTTGTAGTTGGATTGCTATTCGGTCAGTTGCATGTGTGGTGGAGACACATAAACGCCCTCGGTTGGCAAACTCCAACCCTAGTGACTGTTTTATGTCAATTCGCCTTCATCACGACTCCCGAACAACACTGGCTCCACCATCAAAAAAACTAACATTGGTTACGGGGATATTTTTACATTCTTCGATCGTCCGGCTCAAGGTTGGTTGCGATGGTTGCGTTTGCTCAGGTTGCGGTTTCGCTGCGGACGTTCCTAGAAGCAGGTGGAAAAACAAACTGTACCATACCCCACTGGCCGTTGGTTAACCAATGGGGGTCAGATTTCGCTACTGTTTCCACAATTTGAGGTGGAATACCTGCTGCTACTTCTGACTTGAGCGTACGCAAAGCCACCAAAGGAACAGGTAAATAGGACACTATATCTGCCACATTAGTACTGAAATCCCAATGTCTGTCCCCTAGCAGTCTGCGATAATTGGCGTCGCCTTTTAACAGCAGTAAACTTGCATTTGCTAGTTGATTTTGTAGTGAATCCGGTATTTCCCAGAACGCCAAAGGCGATGTCCAGAAATAATCTTCACAGAGAATTAATTTTTTTGAGGCTAGGTGTGCTTGTAATCTTTGAGCTAGATTTGCAACCTTTTCATCACCAGACGTAGCTAAAAAATCTACAGTATCACCAACATCTTTAATTGTGGCATCAGAGACAAAAGTTGGGTGAGGCTTTAAGTGTAGTTGAATTTGATTAGCTATACCGGTAGTTAATAAAACATTTATTAGAGCGAGGTCGCATATTAATTCAAATCCAGCATTATCTGCTATGAAAACAATCTGTGCGGGTTGGCTGTTCAGTAAAAATTCTGTTAAATTCGGCACATCATCTACTAAAATATGTGCTTGTTGGGTGGCGATATCAAAACGAGTGCGATCGCTTTCAAAGGCTGACCACAAACTCAAGTCTGCTCGATTGCCCCAAAGGGCAAAATATAATAACGTAGTCAAAGCAGTTGGGAGATTTTGGTTTTTTTGTGAAATATGGGATAACCAATCTGTTAGTTGAGTGCACAAAGTAATAGTTGCATCCAAAGATGTTTTCAAACCTTGAGATTTTTGCAATTGGAACGGATCTACACCCTGCCACGCACCGGGGAGAAAATAATTAGTAATATTCAGGATGAGGCGGTAAAAATAAGTTTCGGCAAAAAACCAGGGAACATCTATCCAACGGTTTCCTTGGTATGGTTGTAGATATTTTTGCCAAGCGGCGACATCTATACCCGTATCATCGCTAAGAGGAATTAAATAGCCGGATGGTAATTGTTTGGCTAGGTTTTCTAAACCTTCATTTATGTGGGGTGGAAAATTGTTTTCGGCGATAACTCGGCGAGCGATCGCAGGCATTCTTTGGGTAACCGTAAATTCGGTAAAACTGCCAGTTTCTGCACCGATAAGAGGTTCTGGTAAGGGTAAGGAAGGAGCTTTTGTTTTCATCACGAAAAAATTTCTTTTTCCCTTTTATTGTTTGGTTATTCTAACGTCCCTTGGCAAATACTTAAATACTTATTCATTTTTTATGACAAAATTTGTTTTTTTAGCATTGATTATAATTAAAATTCTGTTATTAGCAATTTTTCGGTCAGCAAGCTGCTAATTTTTTCTTATGGCAATGACTGAAAGCATCTTTGGCAAAAAAATAAAAAAATATCTAAAAACAGCTAATACTAAATTTATCCGCATTCTTTGGTGTGATAATGCGAACATTATTCGCGCCAAATCGGTACATGTGGAAATGCTACCCTATTACTTCGAACACGGTGTTGGTATAGCTGCGGGACAACAGGGAATTCCGGTAATGTACGACAGCGTGATTCCCAAAAGCGGTTTAGGGCCGGTGGGAGAAGTCAACCTAGTACCTGATTGGAGCACCTTAACAGCTTTACCTTACTGTCCCAAACATGCTCGCGTCATGGGAAACATGATGCTTGAGGGACAAGCATGGGGACTGTGTCCGCGTCAATTTTTGATGCGAATGATACGGGAAGCTGAAAATCAAGGGTTGGAAATTCAAGCCGCTTTTGAAAATGAGTTTTATTTGTTGCGTGTAGATGCAGATACCATTTTACCTGTGGATTCTACCGTCTTTGCCTCTACCCAAGCTATGGATATTAGCTGGGAAGCGATCGATGATATTTCGGAAGCGTTGATTGCTCAGGATATTCCTGTAGAGCAGTATTATCCAGAATCTGGTCCCGGTCAGCACGAAATTTCCGTGCGATACACCGATGCGTTGACTGCTGCAGATAGGCAAATTGCTTTTAGAGAAACAGTACGAGCTGTAGCGCGACGCCACAATCTCAAAGCTTCTTTCCTGCCTAAAATTTTCCCGAAAGCAGCTGGTAGCGGTTGTCACATTCACCTGAGTTTGTGGCGCAATGGCAAAAATTTACTACCAGATCCGCAGGGTATTCACGGTTTGTCGACAGTGGCAAGAGAATTTATAGCTGGGATTTTGCATCATTTACCAGCGCTGGTGGCCTTGACGGCGCCTAGTGTCAATTCTTACTTAAGGATTCGTCCTCATTCCTGGAGCGGTGCTTTTTGTTGCTGGGGATTGGATAATCGGGAAGCTGCAATCAGAGTACCTTATGCTGTCAATTTTGGCAATCCTGCGCACTTTGAAATCAAAACCGCGGATGCAACAGCTAATCCTTACCTTGCTTTAGGTGCGGTAATTGCAGCAGGATTGGACGGCGTGCAAAAAAGTTTGCAGTTAGGAGCGCCAGTAGCTGTGGATCCTGGGTATCTATCAGCAAATGAGCGCGCTACCAGACAAATTGATTTATTACCAACGAATTTAGGGGAAGCGATCGCTCGACTCAAACAAGATGAAGTTCTTCTTCAAGCTTTAAATCCCCAGCTAGCAACAGCTTTTTTAGCTGTACGGGAAGCAGAATGGGAAGCGATGAAGGATTGGGAATTACACGAACAAGTTAAGGTTTTGCTAGAACGATATTAATTTTGCTACCGATGCGAGTCCCAGTGGTAGCCTGAAAATAATAGTTTTAGCTCCCACACAAAAAGATTATGCTGCGCAAACCCAAGAAAAGATGGACACCTTCAAACTGGGCAAGTTGGAAGCATTTTGGAATTGGGGAACAATACCCGAACAACTACTGGGAAGTATTGCGTGCTTTTTGGCGATCGCGCGATCGCTTACCCTACGCCTGGAATATCCTTAACAAGGGAGTCTGCGACGGTTGTGCTTTAGGTACAACTGGTATGCAAGACTGGACGCTGGAGGGAATTCACGTGTGCAATGTCCGCCTGCGATTGTTACGGATGAATACCATGTCAGCCTTCCCTCCTCAACTTTTGGAAGATGTTGGTCTGCTGCAAACACAAAACGGTGCTAGCTTGCGCGAGTTGGGACGGCTTCCCCATCCGATGCTGCGTCAGCGAGGGGAAAAGGTTTTCGACTAATTAGCTGGGATGAAGCTTTAGAGCTGATCGCTTCACGCATCCGTGCTACCACGCCGGACCGTCTCAGTTTCTATATTACCAGTCGCGGTACTGTGAACGAAACTTACTACGCAGTACAAAAAGCTGTGCGAGCAATGGGTACCAACAATATCGACAACGCCGCTCGCATTTGCCATTCTCTCAGTGCTGCAGCACTCAAAAGCGCATTGGGGGTGGGTGCAACTACTTGCTCTTATCGAGACTGGATAGGTACTGATTTATTAGTTTTTATTGGCTCGAATGTTGCCAACAACCAACCTTTTACCGTGAAATACCTGCATTACGCAAAAAAAAGCAGGTACAAAAATTGTAGTGATTAACACCTACCGCGAGCCAGGAATGGAGCGCTACTGGGTACCTTAGATTTTGGAAAGTGCTTTATTCGGGACTAAATTTGCGGAAGATTTCTTTTCGATCCACACCGGTGGTGACATTCCATTTCTCAATGGCACAATCAAGCACACGATCGCTAATGGTTGGGTGGATGAGACGTTTATCCAGCACTACACCACAGGTAAAGCTACACTGGAAGCGCAATCTTGGGAAGAGTTAGAACGACTTTCCGGAAGTAAGCGCGAAGGGAACCCCAAAAATTTGCGCAGCAAACTTTCGGGGAGGGATGCATGCCTTTGCCAAAATGGTTGCACAAGCCCAAGCGGTTTAATGCCAATTCGCGGTCGCTCGGGAGTACAAGGGGGCGCGCTCGTTGGGATGCTACGCCACAGCTTTTCCCGGTCTCAGACCAATTACTTTTGTAGACGCGGCTTTTCGTAGAGAAGGTGTACCGGACTACAACGCTCTCGGACGCCTGGAAAAAACAGCTTTAAGTACCCGCAATAGAACGCAGCTGCTCGTTCATGTAAGAGCGATCGCCCAGTACTTCCAACAAGGGACCGTAAACATCAAACTTGACTATGCTGATAGAACCAGCTAAAGCATTAATGCGATCGCGGTAACGCCCGAGGTCAATTCCTAACAAAGAACACAGAATGATGCGAATCGTTGCTTTGTGAGAGACCACTAAAACATTACCAGTAGAATATTTAGCCTGAATTTCTGAAATCACAGCACACGCTCGATTAGCAATTTGCACTGCGGTCTCGCCTCCTGTAGGTGGATTCCAAGCAGGTTCCGTCAACCAATGAATGTAATCGTCGCTGTAGTGCTGTTTTACATACTCGACAGTTTGACCTTCCCATTTTCCGTAACGGATTTCTTTCAGTCCGTCCCGCAGTTGCATTTCCATTCCAATTGCATTACACAAAGGTCTAGCTGTAGCTATTGTTCGCTTCATCGGACTCGCATAAATAGCTGTCCAAGGTAGAGAGCGATAAGCATCTGCAAACTCCTTGGCCATTACACAACCTTCGGGGGTTAGCTCTGGGTCTAATTCTCCACAGTAGCCCCCTGTTTTGCTATAAATTGTTTCGCCGTGGCGCAGAAGATATAATTTTAAGCTCATGCATGCATCCTAGAAGTTACAAATTGAATTTATTTGGAAAAGCGATCGCTATTTGTACTGCTAAATCTTACCTTCAGACTTTGCAATATATAAATCCTCCCAAATTCTATAGGAGGAATGACCAGCTTGTCACAACTAGCTTGCAGCAAGCACAAAGCATGCTTTCATTATTACCAACAAACTAAGTGCTTATGCTTTTTTAACTAATTATGCAATTGGTTCAATACATACTCCCTAATCATTGGTTGCAGGGTAAAACCTGTATTTGTTTTTTCAATCAGCGACCTTTTCAACAAAGCTCTTAAAACTTCAGGTAATTCAGGTGATGAAATTTTTGCTTCTAGTTGTGCAAAGTCAGTAGGTTCACCTTTCCTGGCCAGCGAGTCCATCAACTGTTTTTCTAATTCTGATAAGCGATAAAATTGCTGGTCTAACAAGTCGTGCAAATCGTCAAAAATTAACCTTTTCTTCTGGTGCAGCATTTCTAAAAAATTTGCCAATTTTCCCTCAAAAAACTCTTGAATTCCTGCTGCTACTATCTTCAATACCAGGGGATTGTTTGCATAATATTCACACAGTTGTTTCCATTGTTTTTGCGTTCCAATTAATGAGCCTTTAGCTTGCAACATTTGCTGCAGTTGCGTCCACCGCATACCCCGAAGTTGAAAAGAACGTACTGGTAGGTTTTTTCCTTCTTCAGTTGCTAATCCTTTGGGTCTTTCCCGACAAGTTAGTAACAAACAACTTTGATGAAAGGTATCGCTTGCATATTTGAAGATTTGTGCAAATCCTTGATATTGCTCTCGATAATTACCAGTGCGATCGCCGCTTTGCAAAATTGATTCCACATTATCCAAAATTATCAAACACCGATGGGCACGCAAATACTTTATCAGCAGCGAAATTTTTTCGTCCAAACTTCCAAAAGGTAAATCTTTGCGATACCTTCTGCAGAAAAATCGAATTAATTCAGTTAACACTTGTTCTGGTGTCGGAGCATTGCGCAGACTGCGCCAATACACTAATTCAAATTCCTGTTGTATGTTTTCAGCTAGCTTTGCTGCTAAAGTGGTTTTACCAATTCCACCCATACCCAGCAGTACTACTAACCGACACCTATCACCAACAATCCATTGTTGGAGAGCGGTCAGTTCTTCTTGTCGTCCCAAAAACTCTGAAGTGTCTGGTAGCAGGCTAAAATATTGGTGCTGTTGTTGTGCTGTTTTTCTATAGTTCTGTTTTGGCAGAGAAAGTAAGATGTCTTTGGTCTGAATGTTTCGCTCTATTATTGCTTTTAAGTTCTTTTTACCAACCCTTTCTCCAAATTCCTCTGAAAGTCGCTTCCACAAATTAGCTGCAACATCTTTAATATGACCTTGGGAACAATGATTGGCTTTGGCAATATCTTCATAAGTCTGGTCTTGCCAAACTCCCTTTAAAATAGCTCTTTGTAGATTATTTAGTGGTTTACCATACTTAGCAGAAATAATTTGTTCGGCTAGAGTAAAAGCTTTAGTATATCCATCTAGGGCACTGAAATTTATAATATCTGTTTTTCCGATTTCAGCAAACATAAATTTGTCCCCGCTTGATTCTAATTTTGGGGTTTTTCTAAATTTAAAAAGCAGTGGTGTTGTTTTTCGACAATCACCTTTGCGAACGCAGCTTGACCTCTTACATAATGCTTGCACTGAATGTTTGGGAGCAAATGCTGCTGTATTCGTCTTTAACTGCACCTAAGCTCTCACAGAGGTTTACAAAATAAAACTTCCTAATTTTAGTTAATATTTATAATTTTACCTATCCAGAGGATATCAAAAAAAAATAAGCATACAATAAGGAAATTATAAGTAATACTTGCAATTACTGGCTTGTAAAGCTAAGGAAATAGCCGGACATCGAGAGATAGCAGTGGCAAAAACCAACGAGAAAGAAAATAAATTTTCAGTGCTAAGATGAAAATCTCTCTCTGGGAAGAAAGACTCTCTATCTATTGATATAACTATAAATTTTACTTTCGATGTATTTTACTTTCAGCAATATTATCAGCTAGCTGCATAAAAATTGTTTTGGTATTTTTAATTTTTCTTTGGTGAGAGGAGATGTAAAATATGCAGCAATTTACTAAACTTCATCTGTGGTTTGTAGCAGGGTTACCTGTGGTGATGGGTTTAAGTTTGCCAGCTTTGGCTCAAAAACCATCCACTCAAATTTCACCTGCTCAAAATCGGCCTGCGCGCACTTACCAACCTGGGTATTGGCAACCGATCGCGCGGATCGACCCGAAGCAACCAATCACAGTTGTCCTTATCAATCAAACCAACTCACCTTTGAAATACAATTTTTTAGATGGGCGCAGCGACAGTGATTTGCCTGTAGAAGGTAATGTAGAATTGAAAGATTTTTCCTTACCTGTCAACATTGCGATTTACAATCCTACGCCAGAAGCTGCTGCTGGGAAAGGTGGTGGTTTGAGATACGAAACTTCCGTCAAAAATAATGTGGTGGAAGTGAGGGTGAAACCTGTAAAATCTGGTGGATACCGTGTATTAAATATTTCTAGGGCAGGTGGTATTTATCTTTATTAGTCTATTAGTAAAATTTAATTTTGATAAAATTTTGAAAAATCCAGGGTTCAGATTTTGGTAAACAAAATTACTTATACCACCACTGCTAAATTATAAAGTATGGAAAGTATGTGGTGGAGTTTTTATTTATTATTCCTTTTTTATTTTATTTTTATTTTCTTCTTACTTTGGAAATTTAAACTTCAGGAAGTAAATTTAACATTGAAAATGTGTAGAAAATGCGCAATGCATTTTAGTTAAAAATAGGACGTAATTTTCGATAGCAAAGCAGCAACAAGTCCCCGGCGAGCGATCGCTTGTATTGCATAAGAAGCGATGGCAGTGCACGGGTGCTGATAAAATTTACTTTAAAATCACCAGAGGACAAAATCTGGTGTTGTTTCTGTTGTCAAAGCAAGGTCTAAGTTGCTGGAGGCAATGTCTTGAAAGGAAAGCAGTCATATGAACAATTGTCCTGCGAAGTTAAAACAGGTATCTCAACCACATGCGGTCATTGGTAATATAACAGTTAAAGTTATAAAAATTGCTGGTTTTTCTTTAGTTTTGATTTCGATTTGTAACTGTTTGTCAGCCTGCAGTCAGAGTTCCAAGAGTACCAAGAAAGTTGTCAGCACACCCACAACCACTCCTGCTACCTCGATTACACCTAGTAATTTGGGGACTCCATCTCGCAGTCCCATCGATCCGCTGACTGGCTTGGAGCTTCCTCCTATACCTGATACTCCTTTTAGTAACGACAAGATACCCAATATTCCAACTGTAGCCAGTGACACTTTCGGTCAGAGAAGAGAGCAGGTGACAGAAAAAACAACATTTGTGGCTCCCAATCAAAGCTCGGGAACAACACAGCCTGAAAAACCTGTGGTTTGGCAACAGGGGGGAACTCCAGCAGCTAAGTCCTCTGTACCGAGGACGGCGATCGCATCCAACAAGGCTTATACCAGCTACAGCAATCCCATAGAATTTAGGGTACCTGGAAATACAAGCTCCACAACTACTGTGCCAGAAAAAAGAGGAAATACAGCAAAAAAAATAAAAGTGGTGGCTACAGATGGGAGTTCTAGAACAACTACGGGTAGACAGATAGATGTTTTGCAGTCTCGTCGAGCGATCGCGCCTTTGCAGCTACCTGTTTCTCAAGTCAGACCTGTCAAAAGTCCTATCCCTGTTATCGCTAAGTCATCTTCCTACCCGCAGCTTCAGTACTCACAACAGTCGATTAGCGATGCGAACGCTGTGGTACGGGGATTGGTCGTAGCCAAGCACAAAGGTGAAATTCAACCTGACACCACAACCTGGAGAAAAACTCAGGATGCGGTCATTTTACTGCGTCAGGGTAAAACCAGACAACAAGCAGCGGCCAAAGCTAATATTCCCCTATCTTTGCTGACGCAACTAATTGAGTGGGGTCAACAAAATCAACCAACAGCAGAAAGCATGTTAGACATACAAAGCGGACAGTTGAGATAGTATCTAGTGAAAATTTAACTCCTGGTACCGCGTTTATGTAGGCATTGCGGGAAATCAAAGATTTAACGTGGGAAGATGTCACTAAAGGGCGTGTGCTTGTTTGATTTCTTCTAAGGCTTGGCGTAAATTAGGAACGTGCATCCAACCAACAAAACCTGCATATAAACACTGTCCTTCTTTGGAAGCTACGAAGACGTGCTCGACGCCAGCCAAATTTCGCCAAATCCGAACGGTACCACCGTTTTTTAGCGCGATCGCTATCCGAGCTTTGGGAAAGTGACGCCAGTGTCCGTCGGTAATTCCCGGGACTGCGTGCAGTCTTTGTACGATATCATCAAAGACCACGAGCGTGCCGATGGTAGAATCCTGCCAAAAGTCAAGAATTGTTGAGGCAACCAAGGGATGATTTCGCAACACGGCGTGGGACAGACCTGGTAAACAGACAAATTGAGCATTGGCAAACTTAGTAGATTCTACTGGAACAGTGCCGTCAGTACCGCCGCCAATATCTCCGGCAATAATCAAGGTTGGAATGACTGCAGCTATTTTTTGAGCGATCGCTTTGCGGTTTGTTCCTAAATCGCGAGCAATCCCAATCCCTAGGCTAAAGGGGTCCAACATTCTTCCCAAATCAGATCCACCCACTGGAGAGCCAATCAAAACCAGCGATTGCACCCTCGAGTGCCAATGGCAATGGCGATGCAGTAATTCTAACCAAATTAAACCACCCATGGAATGGCCGATGATTTTTATAGGTACATCAGCATACTTAGCCATTTGTTGGATGGCGATATTTTCTACACACTGAATCAGGGGAGCGATTCCGATCCAGGTTTGGATGTATTGCAGCTTAGGAGCAACTACCAAGGTTGTATCTGTGACCAAACGACGTCCCAGCTTGAGCATCGCTTGATTGTTATCCGCCCATCCATGCTGTAGGAATAAAATAAATTCTGGTGTATTTAACAACATAATAAGATTATAGATGCGAAGTGGTTGCTGGCAAATTCTCAGACTGTGGTAGTATTAGCTTTTGCTGGAATCTATAAGGGCGCAAGATTTGCGTTTTGGAAAATGCCACAACGATGAAAACTTACGACTGGATCGTTATTGGTGCTGGTATTGCGGGTACTGCTGTGGCCTACGAATTGGTAAAAAAAGGCTTTTCAGTAGTTTTGTTGGAACAAAACCCCAGTTTTGAAAATGCTACTCGCTACAGTTATGGCGGTCTAGCTTTTTGGTCTGCGACTACTGCTGTGACTCGTCAGTTGTGCGAGGAGGGGATGGCGCGATATCGTCTGCTGTCCCAGGAGTTAGATGCAGATATTGAGTTTCGCCAGCTGGATTTGTTATTAACTATTCCTCGGGACAGCGACCCCAAAACTGTTGCAACTTCCTACGCTGGTTGTGCTGTTCCTCCCAAGTTACTTACTAGGGAAGAAGCGTCGGAAATGGAACCTTTGTTGAATCGGGAGGCGATCGCCGCTGCTTTGACGGTCAAACACGGTCATATCAACCCCAAAAAAACGGCGCAGGCTTATATCCAAGCTTTCCAGCGTGCTGGTGGCCGCATGGAACAGGCGCAAGTACTGAAATTACATCCAGCACAGCGAGCGACAAGCCGAGATACAAAGGTGGAAACCACCACCACAACTTATTCTAGTGGCAAAGTTGTAGTTTGTGCTGGCGGACTGACTCGTCAGTTGTTACAAGCATCCGGTATTTCCATTCCGTTGTATTTCACCCATGCAGAGATAATTGAAACTCCGCCGGTTGACGTACGTTTGCGTACTTTAGTTATGCCAGCTTGTCTGCAGCGCCTGCAATTAGAAGCTGAGTTTAGTAAGTTGGAGGAAATATGGAACAAACCCACTGCTGAATCAATAGCGGCTATTTTAGATGCAGGTGCAATTCAGTTTCAAGATGGAAGTTTGCGCTTGGGACAAATTAGTCGTATCATCCCAGATGCGGGCGCTAAGGTAGATTCACTACAAAGCGAAAGGTGGCTAAGGCAGAGTATAGCAGCAATATTGCCGCAGCTAGCTAATTTACCGGGAAGTTGGCATCACTGTTTAGTAGCATTTAGTCATAAGGACTTTTGCTTGCCATTTGTTGGTTCCATACCTTTTTTGGCAGAAGATATCTATGTGTTTTCTGGGTTTAGCAATCCTTTGGCGATCGTACCTTCTTTGGCTGAGCATTTTGCTAATTGGGTATCGAACCAGGAAGATGAAGTTATTAAACAGTTATCTTCTCCAAGACAACAATAATTTCTAAGAATTAAACTTTATAAAATTATATTGACCAACATTACTTCATATACATTTATATGCATCCATAGGCATCAAACCAACTTTTTTTGAAAAATTATAAAGAAAAGCAGGCACAAATTTGCTAAACGGTATCTCTTGTTACTTTATGTAGAAAAAGTGTCAAATTAATATCAAAGACACATAACTTTTTTAGTAAAAGTTTACTCGTGGAAGTCAGCTAGCTGAATAACTCTAGCCAAAATTTACTTCCTCAAAGTTAGGGAATTGTATGACAACAAGATTTAACAGACGACGATTTTTGGTCTGCAGCGGCGCTACTTTGGGAACAAGTTTGCTCCTGAAAGCTTGTGCTAATAATCCTACCAATACTTCTGAAAATGCGAATTCTCCTGAAGGAACTTCTGCCACACCAGCAGCAGCTACTACTAGTGGTAAGACAATTAAAGTAGGAATCTTACATTCCTTGAGCGGTACGATGGCAATTAGCGAAAAAAGTGTCGTTGATGCAGAAAAATTGGCAATTAAAGAAATTAATGCTGCTGGTGGAGTTTTGGGAAAACAAATCGAAGCAATTGTTGAAGACGGTGCTTCCAACTGGGATACTTTTCGAGAAAAAGCGACAAAATTAATCGATCAAGATCGAGTAGCTGTTGTTTTTGGCTGTTGGACTTCTGCAAGTCGCAAGAATGTCAAGCCAGTGTTTGAGAGCAAAAACCACATGCTTTGGTATCCAGTACAATATGAAGGTCAGGAATGTTCTAAAAATATTTTTTACACTGGCGCTGCTCCGAATCAACAAATAGAACCTGCCGTTGATTGGTTGCTGAAAAATAAAGGAAAAGAATTCTTCTTAATCGGTTCCGACTACGTTTTTCCCAGAACTGCAAACGAAATTATTAAAGCTCAATTAGAAGCCTTGGGTGGAAAAACCGTGGGAGAGGATTATCTTCCCTTGGGAAATACAGAAGTAACGCCGATAATTACGAAAATTAAGCAAAAATTGCCCAATGGAGGTGTGATTTTCAATACTTTAAATGGAGATAGCAACGTTGCTTTTTTCAAGCAATTAAAAGGTGCGGGTTTAACACCAAATAAATACCCGACAATGTCCGTAAGTATTGCGGAAGAAGAAGTAAAAGCAATTGGTGTGGAGTATCTCAAAGGCCATTATGCAGCCTGGAATTATTTTCAAACAGTAGATACTCCAGCTAACAAAAAATTTGTCGCCGCTTTTAAAAAAGAATACGGCGAAAATCGAGTGACAAACGACCCGATGGAAGCTGCATATGTAGCAGTTTATTTGTGGAAACAAGCGGTAGAAAAAGCCGGGACTACTGACATAGCCAAAGTGCGGGATGCAGCTTACGGTCAAAGTTTTGATGCACCAGAAGGTAAAGTGACGATGAACGCCAACCATCACTTATCTAAAATTGTCAGGATTGGTGAAGTTAGAGATGATGGTTTGTTCAATATTGTTTTTGCAACTCCTAAAGCAGTGGAACCTGTTCCTTGGAATCAATTTGTCAAATCAACCAAAGGTTACGCTTGTGATTGGTCAGATCCGAGGAAAGGCGAGAAGTACAAAATTTAATGCAATTTGAATTTCAAATCCACCTTGGGGTGCAACCTACCATATTAGAAAATCTAAAAAGCAGGGGAAATTTCATACAGGAGAAACATGCTTGCAGGATTTTTGGATGCCTTGTTTAACGGTCTTAGTATTGGTGCAGTTTTATTAATCGCTGCTTTGGGATTGGCGATTGTATTTGGACTAATGGGCGTCATTAATATGGCTCATGGCGAGTTAATGATGTTAGGAGCCTATACAACATTTGTTGTACAAAATTTCTGCAAACAATTGGGTGGCTTGTGGTTTGAAATTTATATATTTTTGGCTTTAATTTTAGCTTTTTTGCTGACAGCAGTTGCTGGCTTAATTCTAGAAAAAGGTGTAATTCGCTATCTGTACGGACGTCCCCTAGAAACTTTGCTAGCGACTTGGGGAGTGAGTTTGATATTACAACAATTTGTCCGTAGCGTGAATTGGGTAATAATTGCGGGAGTAGCTTTATTTTGTTTGTTCTTTTTCGGCGGTTTGGGTATTTTGAAATCTCGTGCAGACAAAATTCGTCGCAGGACCGTTGTGGGGGTACTGCTGGTGCTATCTTTAAGTGTGGCGATCGCTACAGGTAATTTTCTTGGCCAAACTTATCAGCTAGCAGTTACCCAACCCTGGTTTGGCGCTCAAAATGTAGATGTCACTGCTCCCAGTTGGTTGCAAGATGGATTGAGTTTAGGAAGCTTGCAACTACCTTATGCCCGGTTATTCATTATTGCTTTAACCATTGTCTGCGTCACGGGTATTTATATATTTCTACAGCATTCTCTTTGGGGATTAAGAATTCGTGCGGTAACGCAAAATCGCAGCATGAGTGCTTGTTTGGGTATCCCCACAGAAAAAGTTGATGCAATTACTTTTGCGCTTGGTTCGGGATTAGCTGGTGTTGCTGGATGTGCAATCAGTTTGCTCGGTTCTGTAGGACCTAACACCGGGCAAAATTATATCATCGATACTTTCATGGTTGTAGTTGTTGGCGGTGTGGGTAACTTAGCAGGTACTGTGGTCGCAGCACTGGGAATTGGTACAGCTAATTATTTAATTGGTTCTGGTACCTTGGCTTTGTTATTCACTCCTGTTGAGTCTTTGGCAAATTTCTTTAACTTCTTTGCCACTACTAGTATGGCAAAAGTGATGGTATTTGCTTTGATTATTGCATTTTTGCAGTGGAAACCAGGAGGAATTTTCCCACAGAAAGGTCGTACTGTCGATGCTTAAAATTAACCGCCAACATACCAAGGACACCAAGATGAAAAAGAAAACAAGAAAGCTACTTTTGATTGAGGTGGGAGTAGTAGCGGCGATCGCTGTTGTTCTCATCCTAATTATGCCAGCAATACTGTCCCAGTTTCGACTCAATTTGTTGGGAAGATTTTTATCCCTGGCGATCGTGGCTTTGGGTATAGATTTAATTTGGGGTTTTACTGGTTTGTTAAGTTTGGGACACGGAATTTTTTTTGGTTTGGGTGGATATGCGATCGCTATGTACCTGAAACTGCAAGTTCCCCCGGGAGAGCTACCCGATTTTATGCAACTGTATGGTATTACTGAACTTCCCTGGTTTTGGCAACCTTTTTATTCATTTCCTTTTGCAGTTATTTGTGTAGTACTAATTCCCGCCATCTTAGCAGGATTGTTAGGATATTTGGTTTTCCGCAACCAGATTCGCGGCGTATACTTTTCGATTTTGACTCAAGCTGCAACTATTGTATTTTTTAATTTCTTTAACGGACAGCAAAAACTTTTTAATGGTACAAATGGACTGATAGACTTTACAACTTTATTTGGAGCCAAAGTTAGCGACGCGAAAACGCAATTTGTCTTCTACAGTCTCACGGTGGTATTTCTGGTCATCACGTATGCAGTTTGTCGTTACTTAACAAGTGGAAGATTTGGTAGAGTATTGATAGCAATTCGGGATGACGAAAGTCGGTTGAGATTTACAGGCTACAATCCTACGGAATTCAAAGTTTTAGTATTTGCTATCTCGG
This sequence comes from cyanobacterium PCC 7702, assembly GCA_000332255.1. Classification (GTDB taxonomy): domain Bacteria; phylum Cyanobacteriota; class Cyanobacteriia; order Cyanobacteriales; family Nostocaceae; genus Chlorogloeopsis. Next base: position 4,174,701 of record KB235926.1, read on the forward strand.
GTGCGATCGCTGGTATTGCCGGAGCATTTTACACTCTTCAAAGCGGTTCTGTCTCCCCCAGAGCTATGGATATTGCTTTTTCTATTGAAATGGTTATTTGGGTAGCTGTAGGAGGACGCGCCACTTTAATAGGAGCTATTTTAGGAACTTTAATAGTAAATTATGCCCGCACTTTTTTGAGCGAACAATTTGCAGAATTCTGGCTATTTTTCCAAGGTGCGCTGTTTTTATTAGTAGTCACGGTTATTCCCGATGGTTTAGTAGGATGGTTGCGCAACCAAAAAATTCCTCTTTTGAGAAACTCTACCCCCATTGCCACCTATCCTAGCCTAGAAACAGATCCACAACTGCAACATGAACGCCAAAATCTTAGAAACTGAAAACTTAACCGTTAGCTTTGACGGTCTTAAAGCATTAAATCAGCTCAACTTCAGCATGGACGCAGGAGAATTACGAGTAGTAATCGGTCCTAACGGTGCTGGGAAAACAACATTTCTCGATGTTATTACAGGTAAAGTACAACCCACTAGAGGACGGGTTATTTTTAAAGGTAGAAATTTGCGACGTTTCAAAGAACATCAAATAGCACGTTTGGGAATTGGCCGCAAATTTCAAACTCCCCGAGTCTACCTCAATTTAACTTGTTGGGAAAATTTAGAAATTGCTAGCAATCGCAATAAAAATACTTTTTCCACTTTATTTCACTCTCCTAGTAGTGCTGAGAAAAAGAGCATACAAGTATTGCTAGAAACTATTGGTTTAGCTTCCAAAGCATATGTCAAAGCTGCTTTCCTTTCCCATGGAGAAAAGCAACGTTTAGAAATTGGAATGTTAGTAGCACAATCTCCTGATTTATTACTAGTTGATGAACCGGTTGCTGGATTAACAGATGAAGAAACATATAATATCGGTGAATTACTTTTGGCGCTTTCCCACAGTCATTCGATTTTAGTCATCGAACACGATATGGAATTTGTACGTCAAATCGCTCGAAAAGTTACTGTTCTTCATGAAGGCTCGGTGTTGTGTGAAGGAACTATCGAAGAAGTGCAAAAAGACCCTCGAGTAATTGAAGTATATTTAGGACAGCAAAAAGAGTAATTAAAATAGGTAGCAATCAATGCTGCAAGTTTCTAACCTCGATGTTTATTACGGTGAAAGCCACATTCTTCGTCAAGTAGATCTCAGCGTTCCCCAAGGACAAATGGTATGTCTAATTGGACGTAATGGAGTGGGAAAAACTACCCTTTTAAAAACAATTATCGGTTTACTGCAACCTCGTAGCGGTCAAATTATCTTTGACGGAGAAATTATTAACTCCAAATCCCCCGACCAACGGGCCAAATTAGGAATTGGTTACGTTCCCCAAGGTAGGGAAATTATTCCTCGCTTAACAGTCAAGGAGAATTTGTTACTGGGTTTAGAAGCTAGGAAAAAAACAGTAAAAAAAACAGAAATTCCGGAAGAAATTTTCACCTTATTTCCTGTTTTGAAAAAAATGCTGTCTCGCCTAGGGGGAGATTTAAGTGGCGGCCAACAACAACAATTAGCGATCGCTCGCGCTTTAATGGGAAATCCTCGATTACTTTTGCTCGACGAACCTACTGAAGGTATTCAACCATCAATTATTTTGGAAATCGAAGCTGCTATCGGCAAAATTGTAGAAACTACAGGCATTTCTGTGTTACTAGTAGAACAACACTTGCATTTTGTTCGCCAAGCTCATTACTATTACGCCATGCAAAAAGGCGGAATTGTCGCTTCTGGTCCAACTAGCGAACTCAGTCAAGAAATAATTAACAGATTTTTAGCCGTTTAAATGAAAAAGCACTGGCTAGGAAGTTTTACTTCTGTACTTTTGTAGAATCAAGTATTTCCGCAGCCAAAAGTTCTGCTGCTTCCTTTAAAAGTTCCTGTTGTTCTTTGTGAATTTGTGCTAATCTGGCTGCAATTATTGCCAATCTTTCTTGTTTGTCTGCGGGAATTAATTCCGCGGAAGCTGGTGGTAAAGCTGCTAATTGATTAGTTATTTTTTGGGCTGTAATTTTTTGAAAAACAAAGCTACCAATCTTAGCGAATGAGAGAAAAACAAATTTCAAAACAACTAAAATTAATCGAAAAGGAACTTGCAAAATTGACCAACTAGCAGTTTCTATCAAACGCACAATAGCTTTGATAATGCTTCCCAAAATGGCTAAAGCAAATAATAAAATAATCAAACTAATAATGGGATGGTTAATTGCCCAGCCCAAAATTTGCAATAGTCGCCAGATAGGGGAATGTTCGGTCAGCCAATCGCTTATAGAAGAAGAAATTGCTGTTTGAATTGCTGAGGATGTGGAACTGGGAATTTGTTCCGCTGCTTGCAATGTTTGTTCTAGGGAATTTTTTGCTTGTCCGAAATTAGAATTAATTGCATTAATAGCCCACTCAGTAACCTGTGTTGCTGTTTTTTTCCACGATTCGCCAATTTGTTGTGCTGAATTAGTTGCAGAAGTAAGTTTTTCTTGCCAAAAATCTTTAGCCTGCTGAAACCACTGCAACCCTTCTTCAGACCAATTTATCTGCAATGGAGGTGTCATAAGTAGTTTATAAAGACTGAAATCTAACTCGCAACCCATCTTGAGGACGACTGGTGGGAATTCTTACTGGCTTTAAACTTTGATTTGGTAAGATTTCCCATTGATAGCCACGCAGTAAATGAGCAGCAACAATCTTCATCTCCATTTTGGCAAATGCTATTCCCAAACACAGGCGCGGACCACCACCAAAACCAATTAAACTAAAGGGATGTTGTTTGTGTTCTTGTCGTTGAGGACTAAAGCGGTCTGGATCGAAGCGTTCTGGTTGCGAAAAAATACCACTGAGGCGATGGGTTTCTGGAATTGCATATAATACTTGCCAACCAGCAGGTACGTGAAAACCATTAAATTCAAAGTCTTTAACTACTCCACGAAATCCTCCGCCTACTGATGGGTGTAATCTTTCTACTTCCAGTAACACCCGATCTAAGTAAACCATTTGCCCTAATTGTTCCAGGGTAAATGCGCCGTCCGGAGCAAATTGCATTTGTTCTGTTCTGGCGCGTTGCATTACCTCTGGATGACGGGCTAATTCGACACATAGCCAGGTCAGCATGGAAGTTGTGGTTTCGTGTCCAGCGAATAGTAAAAGCAGTGCTTGAGCTATGAGTTCCTTTTGACCGAGACTTTTACCTTCTTCATCTTTTGCTTGTATTAATAGACTCAGAGCATCTTGAGCAGGATTTTTTTGGCGTTCTCTGACAACTTTAGCGATATGGTCTAAAATTTCATTGCGGGCGGCGATCGCTTTTCCAAATCGAGTCAGCGGTAACGGTAGGGGATTAACCGCAAACAAACCTTTTGTTAAGGTATCAAACAACCTGCTCAAACGTGCAGAATCATCACCTGCTTTTGTACCCACTAACAGTTCGCTAGCAATATCAAAGGTCAGCTGCTTAAACTCATCAAACCAACTAAATTCCAGTTTTTCCTGCCATTTTTGCAAATAACGGCGGGTAATTTCTTCCATTGTACCGATATATTTAGCCAATGCTGCACCGTGCAGGGCTGGCATTATCAAACGGCGTTTTTGACGGTGTTCCTCTCCATCCATCACAAACAATGATTCGCCCAGCAACACTTTAAAATTATTTGGCCATCCCTGACGCCAGGAAAAACAATCCATGTGGCTAGAAAGAACAAATTCAGCTGCTTGCGGCCCTACCATTATCACAGTAGGTCTGCCAAAAATATGGCTTTTAAAAATACAGCCGTACTTTTGATAGCGTTTTTCAACAAAATTTGGCTCGAGTACAAACTGCACTGTTTCGCCTAATACAGGTATACCAAAGCTTCCAGGTGGAATGCGATCGCTTTTCATTTTTGAGATGATTCAAATTACTAAATTAAATGTATATCGGTCCAAGGTTCCTAAGAGAGATTCATCGCTTTAGGATAACTTTTTAAACCTACTTGTGAACACCAACAATTTGCAGTCGTTGGTAAAGTGATGAATAGAGGCTTGAGATTTGATGGGAAAAGGATGGTGACAATGACACTAGAGGAATTCCAGCAGTTGATAGAAAAACAGCAAAAATGCCCTCAGTTCTTGCCAAAAGCGCTACAAGCTTTATGGTATGACCGTAAAGGTAATTGGAATCAGGCGCATGAAATTGTCCAAAATGCTGGCGATACCGATAGCGCCTGGGTTCATGCTTATTTGCACAGAAAAGAGGGAGATTTGAGCAATGCTCGTTATTGGTACAGGCGCAGTGGTAAGGTAGAATCCCACGCCAACTTGGAGCAAGAGTGGGAAGAGATTGCTTGTCAGTTGCTGATGAAGGTAAAACCATTATGGATGCCAACGAATTAATTCGGCGTTACGCTGCAGGAGAAAGAGATTTTACCGCAGTCAATTTAGCTCGTGCGAAGTTAATAGGAGCAAATTTAGCTGGAATTAATTTATATGCAGCGGACTTGAGTGGTGCTAACCTGGCTAAAGCTAAACTGTGGGGCGCAAATTTGGCTGGTGCTAACCTTGCAAAGGCGAACTTGACCAGAGCTAATCTCAGTGGTGCAAAGTTGGTTGAGACGAATCTGCGCGGAGCAAAGCTGCGGTATACCAAGCTTTTTGGAGCAAATTTAACTGGAGCTTGTTATGACGATAGTACCCGCTTTTCTTGGGGATTCGATCCGGTGAGTAGAAATATGCGAAAGATCTAGCAACATCTGAATCTAATGCCTAAGAAATAGTTGGGGATGCTATTGGTTGTGGAAGGTAGTAGGGTAATTCCCACTTTTTTTGGTAATTTGTTTTAATCAAAACTAATTGCACTAAAGCTTTAGCAGCTTCCCAGCCGGATTCTACCAAATATTCGCTAAATGTTGCTAGCGTGTCTAAGCTGTTAGGAGCTAATTCTAACAGAATTTCTAATAGTACTTCTATGATAATTGGCTTCCAGCAGATTCCCACGGTTTTGCTTCCACCAGCTCTCTAGTTATGGATACAGTTGGGAAAGCGGAAATTATCGATATTTGCGAATTGATGTGGAACTGAGGTGCATAGACGCGCTGAGATCGCCATACTTGCTGCACATACACCAAATTGAGGTGACCGACAGCGGTATTCTTGCAATTTTTACATAAATTTTATTCAATATTTGCAAATCAGATATTTAGTTATCATCGTTCGATGATATCTTGCCAACAGAAGGTGTTTTAGCAATGATATCCCAGGATGATGAAAATCGAATGCGATCGCGGCAGTGGTAGATTCAAAGCCGAGGCAGTATTGTGAGAATTTATTTCTGATGGCTGTAAGAAGGATGACTCTCAAAGATTTCCCCGTGATTTACGTAGAGAATTTGTGAGGAATTTAACCATTGAGAATCAAAAGAGCCCAGGTGAGTGGTAGTAATTAAAGTTTGAAAACGGTCTTGAATGGCCTCGAGCAATTGATTTTGACGAGATATATCTAATTCTGCCAAAACATCGTCTAGCAGTAGCAGCGGCTGTTCTCCGATCACTTCTTCTATTAATTGCAATTCTGCTAATTTTAAAGCGAGTACGAGGGTTCTTTGTTGACCTTGAGAACCGTATTGTCGGGCGGGCGTATTGTTAATTGTCAATTCTACTTCGTCGCGGTGCGGCCCGACCAAAGTGGTACCTTGGCGCAGTTCGGCTATCGCCCTTTGCTGAATTTTTGTTAAAAAAGCTTGCTGTATTTGTTCTGGTTGGTTTTCTTCTAGGGGAACGTTGGGTGCGTACTTGACTTGTAGAGTTTCTGTACTACCGCTGATACTAGCATGCCAAGCTTTGGCGATGGGGGCCAATCGCTGTATGGCTCGTTGGCGGCGTCTCATCACCCGCGTACCTGCAGAAGCTAGTTGGGCGTTCCATATGGCTAATTCCGATGGTGCGCTGGTACTTCTCAGATGTGCTTCTAAATTTTGTTTCAAAAAAGCGTTGCGTTGTCGCAGCAGTTGGTTGTAATGCTGTAAGATATGCGTATAAATAGGTTCCAGTTGAATTAATAAGCTATCTAACCAATGACGGCGAATCTCAGGTAATCCGCGTACTAATTCTAAATCCAAGCTGGAAAACTGTACGGCGTTGAGAACACCGAGAAAATCGAGCTGACGTCGGAGGTTTTCGCTGTTGAGGGTAACAGTGCGGCGACCGTTGCGACGGAGGGTGAGGCTAAGACTGCTAATACCGGTTTGACGCTTGACACAGGCGCGAATTTGAGCGGTATCTTCTCCTTGCAGAATTAAATCGCGATCGCGAACATGTCGGTGCGATCGCAAAGTTGCTAGTAATTCTATCGCCTCCAGCAAGTTTGATTTTCCCTGAGCGTTATTACCTACCAATATAGTTTTGGGAGCAGCAAATTCTACTTGCTGCTGTTTGTAGTTACGAAACTGTTGAAGTTGCAGGGTCTGGAGATACATTTTGGCAATCAGGGAATTGCAAACGCTTTGACTGAAATATTGGGACTGGAAGAATAATGCTACTCAATCCCTTATACCTAAACAGTCTTTTTACCGAGCAAACGCAGCAATATTTTTTCCCCTTCTATCCACACAAACATTAAGGCGCTAAAGCCGATACAAATTGCCAATTCTGTGGGGCTAAGCCAATGGGTTCCAAAGAAAGCGCGAGCATGAGGAAGGTAAATCAACAATAATTGTAAAATTGTTGTCAATAGCACAGCTCCTAACACGTAGGGATTGGAGAAAGGATTCATTTCCACAGTTAGCCTCGTGTTAGAGCGAATGGCTATAGCATGACCCATTTGGGCGAGACACAAAGCTGTGAACACCATAGTTTTCCAGCGCTCGGGACTTAGTTGCGAAGTTGTGATTGTGTGGGAATGGGTGTAGGCCCACTCCATAAGAATAATAGTAATAATGGCGAAAATAATTCCAATTCGAATCATGTAGGAACCCAATCCTCTAGCAAAAATACTTTCACGGGGACTAAAGGGTGGACGTTTCATGACATCAGGTTCGGCGGGTTCTACTGCTAAAGCCAAAGCTGGTAATCCATCGGTGACCAGGTTCATCCAGAGAATTTGCAACGGTGTGAGGGGAACGCCTCCCAGTCCGAGAATAGGTGCAGCGGCGATGGTGAGAACTTCGCCGATGTTACTGCCGAGAATGTATTTAATAAAGCGGCGGATGTTAGTATATACGACTCTGCCTTCTTTGGTTGCGGCGACAATGGTGGCAAAGTTATCATCTAGCAGGATCATGTCGCTTGCTTCTTTGCTAACATCAGTGCCGGTAATACCCATAGCGATACCGATATCAGCTTGTTTGAGGGCGGGCGCATCGTTAACGCCATCTCCTGTCATAGCAACAAATTCGCCTCGGCGTTGCAAAGCTTGGACAATGCGCAGCTTGTGTTCTGGGGCAACTCGAGCATAAATATTTACCAGCCCCACATTTTGTTCTAACTCTTGGTCGCTCATTTTTTGCAAGTCCTGGCCTGTCAGGACACGATCGCCTTCTTTGGCAATGCCTAGCTTGGTGGCGATCGCTCGGGCTGTTAGTTGGTGGTCGCCGGTAATCATAATTGGTCGAATAGATGCTTCCCGACATTCTTGTACTGCTGCTTTAACTTCTGGGCGAGGTGCATCCAGCATACCCACTAATCCCAGCCATATCAATTGCTGTTCCCATGTTTCTTCTGTGCCTGGTGGTGGAACTTCTGTTATAGCTCTACAAGCAAAACCTAGTACTCGCAGTCCTTGGGAAGCCATGCGGTCGTTTTCTGCCAAAATCGCATGGCGTTGTTCTTCGGTTAAAGGAACTATACCTGCGGCTGTCAAAAGGTAAGTGCAACGCCCCAAAATTAATTCTGGCGAACCTTTAGTGAACATGAGGTAATCTTCTGAGTTCACCAGCCGACTAATAACAGGATCTATGTCTGTAAGTGATGATACACCTGTTTCTACCCGCTCTACTTGGACAATTACGCTCATGCGCTTGCGTTCTGAGGAAAAGGGAAATTCCCCTATCCGAGGTAATTTACTATTCCACTGGTCTTTTTCAATACCTCCTTTGGCGGCAAGCGTTAATAACGCTCCTTCGGTTGGATCTCCCAAAATAGTCCACTGTCCTTTTTCCTGTTGCAGTACCGAATCATTACAAACAGCGCAAGCCACTAACAAAGCTTGCAATTCCGGATAATCTTGTGGTTCAATTTTTTGCTGTTCTAGCTGAAAATCTCCCTTGGGGTCGTAACCTTCTCCTGTAATGCGGAAATTTTGGTGATGAGCAGCAGTATATACTGACTGTACCACCATTTTGTTCTGAGTTAGGGTTCCCGTTTTATCGGAACAAATAGTGGTTACAGAGCCAAGGGTTTCTACAGCTGGTAGTTTGCGAATTAAGGCATTTCGACGCACCATGCGCTGGGTCCCCAATGCTAGGGTAACGGTAATTACTGCTGGAAGGCCTTCTGGAACTACAGCCACAGCCATTGATAGGGAAACTTCCAAAAGTTCTTGTAAGTCACCACCCCGTAAAAAACCAACAACTACAACAATGGCGACTAGAACTAAAGAACCCGTAACCAGGACATTTCCCAGTTGCGACATGCGTTGCTGCAAGGGCGTGGGTTCGTTTTCCACCGCTTGCAACATGGCAGCAATTTTACCCAGTTCCGTGCGCATTCCGGTGTTGGTGACCAGGACTTTACCTCGTCCTTGGACCACTTCCGTACCTTGAAAAACCATGTTGATGCGATCGCCCAACTCCGTTTCTTCAGGTAAGACTATTTCTGCTTGTTTGGCAACCGCTTCAGCTTCACCGGTCAGTGCTGACTCTCGTACTTGCAGGTTGGATGCTTCTAGCAAACGTCCGTCTGCGGAAATGTGTACTCCTGCTTCTAGCAACATCACATCTCCCGGTACTAACTCTTTTGCTGGGACCTCCGTGAGGAGGCCATTGCGGAGCACTCGCACGTTCGGGGAAGCCAGTTTTTTCAGAGCTGCTAAGGCTTTTTCTGCACGACTTTCTTGAACGTAACCAAGAATGCCATTCAAAATTACAATTGCTAAGATGGCGATAGTATCCTTGAAGGGTACTTCCCCTGGTTTGAGCTGACCTGCTTGCCAAGCTAAAAGATCTAAAACTCCAGAAATTATAGCTACGGCGATCAGCATCAATAACATTATATTTTTGAACTGATCTACTAAAATCTTCCAGGCACTGCGACCACTCGTTTCCTCTAGTTCGTTCGGACCGTACCTTTGCAACCGCTGTTGTACTTCTTGAGATGATAAGCCAGTGTCTGCATGAGTAGAAAGCAGTTCGATGGATTTATCAACTTCTAAACTATGCCAAGCAGTTGTGGAATCAGGCAGAGAATGAGCAGACATCGTATAGGTTACAGGAAATGGTTACAAAATTCGATCATAATTTAGTGAAGGCTGGAAAAACCATCTACTAAAGTTACATTAAGAGTGTTACTCATTGGTGTGAATTTTAGTGTGGTTCCTAAAGTTTCTTCATTTTTTTGGGGCATTTATTCAGTATTATTGCTGAAATTAAAGTGTTTTATAAATCTCAAAGTGGTGGCTGCAAGTAAGAAAAAATACTATTTCCACGGCGCGATCGCCCACGAAGATTAATGACAGACGTGCTCAACATCATTGAATAAATTAGTTTAATATGAATTTTGCTCTCAAGAGTTTTTCACCTTGGCAAATGCTTGGGCAAAGAACTATCCGACCAATCGGTGCTACTGCTATTAATGGCATAGCTTTCTTCAAAGAAAGCCTTATAGCCATCGACTCTTCTAAAGGATACCTGCTACAAATCGATCCTGTTTCAGACAATACTAAAATCCTCAATCCTCACCAAACCAGAGAATTTACAGATGTCACTGGTTTGGCAATTTGGAAAGACACCCTTTGGGTAACTCGAAATCACGGTGTTTATACGTGCAAATTATCTTCTTTAGGTCTGGAGCATTTTGTTACCTTACCTTATCCTGCTAACGGTATTGCCGTTTGGGAATCAACGGTTTACGTCAGTTGCCAAAAACTAGGATACATTTTGGTTTTTGACGGCAACACCCGCAAAGAAATAACTCGGTTTTATGCTCCTGGGGTAGGAGTGGAAAATTTAGCAGTTAACGAGGAAATTCTTTGGGTTTGCGACAAGACAGAACAAACAGTGTATTGCACCGACAGAGCAACAGGGGAAGTTCAATTTAGCGTGCTTACACCCTTTGAGTCTCCCACAGGCATAGCCATAAACAATACACAAAAAGACCAACAAATTCTGTATGTTGCTTATGCTTGTGAAGAACCTTACGTGCGGGACAACCCCAACGCCAATCCCAATTATGAGTTAGCATACCGCGATCGCACCTTTATTCACCCACTCTATTATCACTACGATCCGCACAAACACTACGCCCTCTCCAACGGTTACCTACTGGAGATGTCCTACGTAGAGGAAATTTCTCCTATCGAAGAAGTATACTTACAGCAACTTGAATGGAGAATCGCCCTACCCAGCAACAGCGATCGCCAAAAGGTCAAACACGTCGAACCAATTGGACTACCCTTTAAAGAAGAATCCATCGACGGACAAAAAGTAGCAGTATTCACATTTGATACCTTAACTCCAGGCGAACGCCACATATTTGGCTGGAAAGCAATTTTGGAAGTCAGAGGTATAAAATATCGCCTTACTCCCAAGGATGTGGAAGATATTCCCGAACTTTCACCAGAATTTGCCCATCGTTACCTGGTCGACGATGACGACTTGGCCATGGATAGCGTTATTGTTCGTCGCGCAGCTTCTGAAGCTGTAGGAACAGAAACGAATTTGCTGCGCAAAATGTACAGTATCCGCAACTATGTCTACGATCGACTCTCTTATGGCATCAAACCTTATATCGATACTCCAGATCGAGTCTTAGAACGAGGAGTTGGTTCCTGTGGGGAGTATGTCGGCGTTTTGCTAGCTTTATGTCGTTTAAACGGTATCGCCTGTCGCACTGTAGGTCGCTACAAATGTCCCCCCTACGCCGAATACCAGCAGGTACCCCTACAACCTGATTACAACCACGTCTGGTTGGAGTTTTACGTCCCGGGTTTCGGTTGGTTACCAATGGAATCCAATCCCGACGATATTGGTAACTACGGCCCCTATCCTACACGCTTTTTCATGGGCTTGTGCTGGTATCACATCGAAATCGGTAAAGGAATTCCCTTTGAAACTTTAACTAGTAAAGGCACGCGATTGACAAAAGAAGATATTTCCATCGGAGAATTAGCGATCAATCACATCCGATTTACGATTCTGGAAGAATTACCTCCTTTTGAACAAAATTTTCCTCAAAGGTAGAAAATTATGCGGATTTTGGTAGTTGAAGATGACGATCGCATTGCCAAACCTTTGGCTGAGTATTTAAGACGACAACACCATATTGTTGATATCACCACCGATGGACTTGCAGGGTGGGAGTGGTCTCAATCGGGATTGTACGAGCTAGTTTTGTTGGATTTAATGCTTCCTAAATTAGACGGAATCACTTTGTGTCAGCGTTTGCGCGCTGCTTCTTCCCAGGCATTAATTTTAATGCTGACAGCACGAGATACCACAGACGATAAAATTATTGGCCTTGATGCTGGCGCTGACGATTACTTGGTTAAACCCTTTGACTTAAAAGAACTTGCAGCACGTATTAGAGCTTTAGCACGCAGAAGTCCGCAGCTACGTCCGCCAATTTTAACTCATGAGAATTTGCAGCTGGATCCGGCAACCCAAGAAGTTACGTACGCAGGAACTGTTTTATCCTTGACTCCCAAAGAATACATGATATTAGAATATTTTTTGAGAAACCCCCATCGCGTTGTCACTCGCTCTGAAATTCTTGACAAACTATGGGAATTAGATAAATCTTCCGGAGAAGGAAGTGTCAAAACCCATATTACCAATTTACGCAATAAACTCAAAGCAGCTGGTAGCTCGGAAGACATAATTGAAAATATCTATGGCATTGGTTATCGTCTTTGCCACAAGTAAAAAAAATTGAATTGAAACATTCATTCTAAAACCTGCTCGCTCTGGAAATGTGTTTCAAAAAATTCGATATCGTTTATTATTATCTTACTTGTTAGTATTTGCATCACTTTTAGGAATATTTGCCCTTGCAGTTAGGGTGGCTTTTACTCGCAGTTTGACCCAACAAATAACGGATAAACTAATAGCCATAGGACAAAGCGCTGCTGCCAATGTAGAATACGAAGCAGGTCACCTCAAGATTGAAAACGAGGTTTATCTCCAAGAGCAAATTGCCCGTCACCAAGCATTACAGTGGTTTGATGCACAAGGGATGTTGCTTGCTCAACAAGGAAAACAAGTTCTCACTTTACCTTTATCACCAGATCAAACGGTACAATTTCAAAACAATAAAATTCGTATCCAAGCTGTAACTTTACCAATTATTGATAGCTATAATCATCGCTTGGTTGGTTATGTGAGGGTAAGTCAATCTTTAAAGGACTTTGATGAAACTCTGGAAAAATTAGACTGGGAATTAGGCGGTGGCATTATTGTAACTTTGGTTTTAAGCGGTATGGGAGGAATTTTACTAACTCGCCAAGCAATGCAACCAATTGAGGAAAGTTTTCAAAGACTAAAACAATTTACCGCCGACGCTTCCCATGAATTACGCAGTCCGTTAATGGCAATTAAAATTAATGCGGAATTACCTTTAGAATATCCCGAGGAAATAGGGCCAAAAGATGCAGAAAAGTTTTCCGCTATCGCCAATGCTACTCACCAAATGATTCGCCTTACAGAAGATTTACTGTTATTAGCACGCACCGATCAACTAACAAATCAAAATTTCCATACCCTGAATTTAAGCTTGATTTTAGAGGATCTGATACAGTTTTACAAGCTTCAAGCTGAAGGTAAAAAAATTAATTTGCAATCTCAGTTAATGGAAAATCTCTATATCAAAGGTGACTCTATTCAACTAAGGCGGCTATTTTCTAATCTGATTGAAAACGCAATTTACTATACACCTTCAAAAGGCACAGTGGAGGTGAAAACTAGTCGCGTTGGTTCACAAATTTATGTAAACGTGCAAGATACAGGTGTAGGAATCGCACCAGAACATCTAGACAAAGTTTTTGAACGGTTTTGGCGAGCAGACCGGTCTCGTTCTTATTGGGAAGGTGGTTCTGGTTTAGGATTGGCGATCGCTCAAGCGATCGCTAAAAATCATGGCGGATTGATTACCGTGACCAGTCAATTAGGATCTGGTAGCTCCTTTATTGTCCGCTTACCAACTTAAATTTCAGCTTTTGTGCTGTTTCATCGCCGCTTGCGTCTTAGGTCCAACAACACCATCAGGAGTCAGGTGCTCGGACTTCTGAAATGCTATAACAGCAGAACGCACCTGAGGATTAAAAATTCCATTGATTGGACCCTTGTAATATCCCTGTTTTTGTAAAGCTTCCTGAAGCTGCTTGACCGCTGGTCCTTTGCTACCAACTCTGAGAACTAGAGTTTTAGCAGCTTGATTGTGTTGAACTGGAGTTTTAGCAGCTTGATTGTGTTGACCCGTCATAGCTGCATGTGATTGTGGTTGCTTTGCATATACAGTTTGCAATTGACTACTAAGACCAAAAATACTAACCGCAACTGCAAAGGTAAGTTTCGTCGCAGTATTCATAGTTTTCAAAATCTCTCAATTTGTGTTGACGTTTTCACTGTAGGTAACAAAAGTCAAGAAATAGGTAAGATTTTTGCGAGTGTTCTAAGTTTTACAAAGCTTAACTAACACATGCTGCAACTGTTTGCAATTTGCCAATTTACAGGAAAACTGTCAAAGTTGGAATTCTAACACCTAACAGTATCCCCGGCAATCACATCCAACAACAAATCTCATTCATTTTGACCAGGAATCTAGAAAAAATATTTCATAAGATTTTTTCATAAAACCTTTGACAAAACTAGCAGGAAGAATCGAAGATTGCGATTTATAAGCAGAAATTGCTTGTTTTTTACGTTCCATAACTGACTGAATTTCTAATCTATAAGCATTAGTTAAATCTCGTGGCTTAATTTTAATAAATAACGGAGATTCCCAAAACATCCAAATTGGATATTGTAACAATTTAATCTGCATTTTTGACTGTTCAATAGCAAATTTCACTAGTTTATATGTAGATTCGTGATCGGTATGATTATCTTTTTGATGTGGAACGTAAACTTCTTCTGGTTGATAAATTTGTAGAAAGTCAACTAGTCTTTTAATTATGTTTTGATTTTGTTCTTTTGTCAAAATATTTAAAGTGCCATCAACTAAATTGAGAAAATGAATCGCTGATTGCCGAACGCCCAAAATTTCTAGGGCGGTAATTGCTTCTTGTCGCCGTGTTTCAATCAAGTTATCTGGTGGTTTAATCCAAGGAGTATGAAGATGAGATCTTTGACCGTCTGTCATGAAGACTATTGCTACTGGTACTTTCAATTGAGTTTTCAGAGCAATTAAGCCACCGCAGCCAAAAGTTTCATCATCTTGATGCGGTGCAAAGATTATCGCTGATTTATTGCTAACGTTCATTTTTTTACTACCAAAGTGGTAAAGCCATTGATTTAGTAAAAAAGCTTGAATATACTGGGGATTTATTATGGGAATGCCTGCTAAATTATGAAAAATATATCTAAGCCACATCTCTGAAAAAAAAGCGTAAAAACAATTTTATTTTGTTCTCAAAAGGTAATATCAAGAAAAAACTTAGAGATTTTCAGTAAATAACTATTCCTTTTTATTTCTTTTGGTTTTGCTAATGTTATTTTGCCATCCGGACTTAATTTTAACCTTCTTCCTCTCCAATAAATTGTAGTACCGAAAAAGCCATAACACCAAAATATAAATTTGATAATATCGCTCCCAGGTGCTAGCCAAAAAAATTTTTTTGCTGCTGGCTCTTGCAGATATTTTGCTCCTACAATCCAGGCCATTATTAACCTGACAGTCCAAGTAGCAGTTAGAAGCATCCAACTAATAATTGCTCCTTTGGTAAGAATTATCACTAGCAAGCTATAGACTGTTCCAAAGGTAAATATAAGCTTTGGATATCCAGAGGGGTCGGAAGTTCTTGTACCGCAATACCAGCGTATTTGACGTTGGATAAAATCTGCGAGAGTAACTTTACCGCTAACATGTTCAACTATGTAATTAGAAAGGACAATTTGGTAACCTGCTAAATTTGACAAAAAGCCTAGTAGAGAATCATCTTCTAAATAATCGGCTATGGCTTGAAATCCTCCTATTTTATTTAATACAGATTTTGGGATGACAATAGTTGCACCTATGGCAAATTTTATACCTTCTAATTTGTGAGCAACTAAAATAGCTGGATGAGATTCGGTGGAAATTCCTACAGCTTCCAAGATAGCAATCCATCCCTGGGGTAAGGAGCGGTATATACAAGTGACAATACCAACTTTCGGATCCGACATGGGTTGTATCACTTGTGATAAATAATCCGGTCGAACGCGAATGTCGCTATCAGCTATTAGCAGAAAAGAATGCTTGGCTTTAGTTTCTGCATTTGCTAAGTTACTAACTTTATGATTTGTACCGATAACGCGATCGCTCACTACTAATTGAATATCAGCATCTGGAAAGTCTTTAATAATTTGCCGCACCACTGCAATGTTAGGATCGTGGGGATCCAGGGTACTAAATATAATTTGATAGTTAGGGTAATCTTGCTGACAAAAAGAAGCAAAATTTTCGTAGGCATTACTATCTAATCCACACATGGGTTTGAGGATAGTAACAGGTAGATGAAAACTAGGATTTCCCTTGGTTGGACGTGCAAAAAAATCTCGGACTGAGTATATAGCACAGCCATAATAACCTATAGCTGTAAAACATAATACTGTCAGTACAAATACTAAATACAGTTCTAAGTGCATAACTAGGAATATTCAGAAAAATCAGCAGGAAAAGTTGGTGGCGATAAAGATGAGCAACAAGCGCCACTAAGTTGAGCTTCTGTAAATTAGAAAATCATTGCGACGATGAACACAAAGTTTGAAATCGAATGATTTTGCTCAAATGGCTCATAGAGTGCGATACTGTGGAAAATTTGGCTGGTTGGATTTTAAAAAGCAAAAGTCAAGAACTAGGAAAGATAAATTTCCGTTTTGTTTGCAAAGCGCCAAGCATGGAATCAGGATGCTCGCGATCGCCTGCGGTCAGTTTGGGGTTATGATCGATATTGCTTTAGCTAGAATCTCCGACTAAATCTTGCATTCTTTATTGTTTTGGCTCAAACATCAATTCCCCGCTCGTCTTCGAGCTGTTTTACCTTTGCTATTGGGTGTTATTATTCCCTTGCTTGTTTTTGGCGACTTAGCAGAGGATGTCTGGGAAAAAGATGGTTTTTTCTTTGATGTACCAATCCTGCTAGCTATTCACAGTACTGCTCAACCCCAACTAGATGTTTTTGTCTCATATTTGACAAAGCTAGGAGTATTTTGGGGAGTTTTTCCCGCAGCAATCTTAACAACCTTGTTCCTACTGGTTCGGCGACAATGGCGTGCGCTAGAATTCTTTCTCGTCACCTCAACTGGCAGTGTTATCATTAATCGAACAGTGAAGCTATTGTTGCACCGAGCGCGTCCTCATTTGTGGACTTCACCTGCTCCAGAATTTGACTATGGGTTTCCCAGCGGTCATGCAATGGCGAGCATGACTTTTGTCACAGCTTTGGTAATTTTGAGTTGGAACAGTCCCTGGCGCTGGTTTGTTTTGATTGCAGGAAGTTTATTTGTCTTAATAATCGGTTGGACGCGATTATATCTGGGAGCTCATTATCCTTCTGACGTCTTGGCAGGATGGAGTGTGTCCCTGGCCTGGACAATAGGAGTAAGTCTTTTGATTAACCCCAATCAAGTAATTAGAAAACCTCCACGATCATACGTTTAATCAAACTTGTCGCTTGCAAATCAGTATCTCGATCGCTCTCGAATAAATATATCCAGTAACAAGCATCCGGGTGAAAGCGATAAATCGCTCACTACTAACAAACAGCGATCGCCATCAAGGAAATGACAGACTTATATTTAGTTATGTCTGACTATTTAATTATTAGGTTCAGCGATCGCTATCACTATCTTCTTCATTGATACTCTTGGTGTTGAGAATCCTACCATTACCGTGTATTCGCTGGCGATAACTTGGGTAATCACTAAGTAATGCTAATTTTTCTGTTTGGGAAAATGCTGTAGCAAGTACCAAAATACAGCCACATTCACTAAAATAACTAAAAATTTTGGTATTGTTATTTGTTTAATTAATTCAAATATTTCTGGAGGTATACTAATGCCAACTAGTCCCAAAACTAGTAGTCTTGCCCAGGATTTTTCATACCACAAACCTACTGCTTCTATTGCTGTCACAATAGCATAAACTCCCATAACTATGCCAGTAAATTTTAATTTGTTTGGATTAATATTCAAGATTGCATTTATAATAAATTCGATAATTTTCAGTTTGGTTTCTAATATATAAGATTCCGAAAAGTTAGCTAATTCTTGACGATGTTTTAATGCTAAAAGCAAAGCTATAGATGTTATGCCAAGAAGTACAGCCACAAAGCTTTTGTAAATTATAATTGCTAATAAACCAGATGAGCGCTTATGTTTCACTTTATTTACTCTAATTTTTTGGTATTTAGATTATAACAATTTATCGATGTAGATATTGTTTAGCGTCATATTTTGGAGGCAAGTAACTGATTTAAATCGCTCAGAAGCACTACAAATTAGATTTTAAATTTTGATTGTGATTTGGTTATATAAATTCAAATTTTAACTTAGCACTTCAGTATTTTCACTAGCATCCATACATAAAAATTAAATAAAAGTTACGTATAATCCTACAGGAATTTATTAATTAACTAACTATAAGATATTAATGAACGTGAGAGCCTATAAAATAGAAATACTATGGATAGGTTTTTAATTCAATTTCTAGGTTTGATTTTAGTATTTACAGGTATTTACTTTCTTGGCAGAAACATTGTATTATTCAGTAGTTTTTATGGCTTTCCAGCTATGAGTTTTATTTTGTTCATCATGGCTGGTATTTTGTTATTAATTTTTGCCAGGAGGCAAACTGGTAATTTTGGGTGGGCTTTATTAACTATTGGTATCATTCTTGTTTTCTTAAATGGAAGAGCAGTATTGCAACCAATTAGTTTAATAAATTTTGTTGTAGCTTTTACAGCATTTGCTGTTGGATTTAAATTATTTAATAGTCGTGGAATAATTAGGTTTTAAAAACTGACTTATGCATTTTTAGGTAATGCTTTAAAAGCCGAGAATTCGCAAATAGAATTAAAGGGACAAAATTTGCAGTGGTAACCAGGATTAGGTGGAAATATCTGGCTGAATTTATAAATTTTTTGCTGATATTTTTGCAAATCTTCCTGGTGTTTTTGGGCAATAGTGGCTAATTCAAATTCAACAAAATCTAATTCTCCTCTTGTAACGCTAATTAAATCAGATTTTTTAGCAAATTCTAAATTATAAAAGGAAGCGATAGCTTTTTGTCTGGGATAAAGATAACGAGCAGCTAGTAAATAAACTAATGCTTGGCGACGGTCAAATGTAGATTTACCTGTTTTGAAATCTAAAATATGTAAAGCGCCGTTGGATTCGATAAAAACACAATCCATAGCAGCGTACAAGCGGAAAGAATAATGCTTGTGTTCTACCCAAATTGGTTTGGGAAAGCCTTCATCACCGCGGGTTAACAAAAGAATTCTTTTCCCTGAGAGTAAAGGTTGGTGGTGATACTGTGTCAAAATTTGTAGTACGCGCTGTTGAACCGCTTCAGAATATTTGTCGAGTTTTAATAATTCTGCTACTTTTTGTACACCATCCGATTGACTCAAAAGATTTCTGTTGTGATGAAATTCGTAAATACCTTTTTGTGCTAGTAAACCAATTCGTTGAGGTGCGGTGACTTTTGCTAGGAGTGCTTGCACTTGTGGTTCGTGCTGGCGTGCTTTGATAAACCCCCTTCTCATTTGGCAATGCAAATGTTGTTGACCCGCAGCAGGGGCCACTAAAGACCAAAGGTGGTAACTAGCAAAAGGTCGTTCCGGGGTTGACATTGCTTAATAACAGTGAAAGGACAAATTAAGATACAAGCATCTTGCTAAATGATTCATGTAGTATTGAGATGGTGGGTAAAAAAAGTGGCAACAATGAAAGCCAATAGTAATTCCAGCAAAATAACATTTGGTACTGATGGCTGGCGAGGCATCATTGCTGACGATTTTACTTTTTCCAATGTCAGGAAAGTAACGCGAGCGATCGCAAGTTATATCGAAACAGCCTATACTAAAAATCGACCAGTTCTTGTTGCCTACGATACTCGCTTTTTAGCCGAGCAGTTTGCCCTTACAGCCGCAGAAGTCTTAGCAGATTTGGGCTGGACAGTAGTTAAAATTACCAAGCGGGATTGTCCCACACCAGTAATTGCTTATAACGCCCGTCATTTAAATTCTGCTGGGGCGTTAATGTTTACTGCTAGCCACAATCCAGCACCTTATTGTGGAATTAAATATATCCCTGATTATGCTGGACCTGCCACTTTGGAAATAACTGATACTATTGTGGCAAATCTTGAAAGTGCATCGAATGCTCCACCTTCCCAAAACAGTACAGTTGGTTCTATTTCCAGTTTTGACCCCAAACCAGACTACATAAATTTTCTCTACAGTCTCCTTGATGTGGAGAAAATTCCTAATGCTCGATTAAAGGTTAAGTACGATGCTCTTTATTCTACTTCCTGTGGTTATCTTGATGAAGTTTTGCAACATTGCCACTGCGAGCTAGAGAATTTCCATACTTGGCGTGATGTTTTATTTGGTGGAGGAATGCCAGAACCGATGGAAGAACAACTCCAGCAGCTGGTGGAAGCGGTGCGTCGCGACAAAGCTGATTTGGGTTTAGCTACTGATGGAGATGGCGATCGCTTTGCTGTCATCGACGAACAAGGAAAGGTTCTTACTCCCAACAGCGTGCTCTTGGTACTGACCCTACATTTAATGAAAAATAAACATCAAACTGGGGCCATTTTCCGTACAGTTGCTACTACCCACCTACTGGATAACTTGGCAGCCAAGTATGGATTGCAACTATTGGAAACGCCGGTGGGTTTTAAGTATATCGGGGGAAAAATGCGACAAACACAAGTGTTAATCGGTGGGGAAGAATCTGGAGGATTAAGTATTAGCGGACACATTCCGGAAAAGGATGGGATTTTAGTTAACATGCTGGTAGCAGAAGCGAGATTACCTCCGGTACGCCCTGCGAACGCCTGGGAAGGTAAACCGTTGAGCGTGCTCGTCAAAGAAGCGATCGCCTCTGCAGGTGGTCCCAGATACGAACGACGTTTGGATTTGCACCTAGCACCACCACATAAAATCGCCATTCTCCACAGCTACAGCAAAAATCCTCCCTCAAAAGTTGCAGGAATTAGAGTCACGCAAATAGGAACAAAAGACGGCGTTAAACTATATTTGGAAGAAGGTAGCTGGGTTTTGCTACGTCCTTCTGGAACAGAACCTTTGATGCGTGTTTACATAGAAACTAATTCTCCAGAAAAATTAACCCAAATTGCATCAGCAATACAACAGGCGATTCATCAACTCCAACCTGTAAGTGCGTAAATAAATCTAAATACCTTATTTACAATAAATACCTAAGATGAAATCTTTGGCAACGTTGGTAACAACGATAATTATAGCTTTTTGGGTAATAGCAATTGCTATTATTTCAGTACAAAATGCCACCCCCGTATCTTTAAAATTTCTCAGTTTTCAATCGATTCAAATTCCTATGGGTTTGCTACTGGCTTTTTGTGCTGGAGCAGGTATGATTGGTATAGCTGTAATACAACCTTTGTGGGGTTTAGCAGGTGGGGAGAAAAGAGATTCTACACAACAAGAAGATACGGAATTTTTTGTCGATGAAGATTTTTGAACCAGCTTTAGTTAAATAGGCAAGCGATTGATATCTTTATTGCATCCGATAACTACAATAGCCGAACCACGTTCGAGGTACTGGTTGGGGTCGGGATTAATTTGAAATTTACCGCCATGACTAACTGCTAACAAATTCAAACCATAGCGGTTGCGAAGTTGCAGTTCGGCGATCGTTTTGCCGTGAAATTCTTCAGGTACAATCAATTCTACAATACTGTGTTCGGGGTCTAGGTCAAATCTTTCTAGAATTGAGGGTTTGGTGAGCGATCGCGCTAAAGCGCATCCTGCTTCGTATTCGGGAAAAACAACCCGATCTGCTCCCACTCGCTGTAATAGTTTGTAGTGAACTTCGCTAGAAGCTTTTGCTACTACGTAAGGTACGCCTCCTTCTTTAACATTGAGATTAGTGATAATACTTTCTTGAATATAATTACCGATGGCGACAATAACCGTATCAAATTCAAAAATTCCTGCTTCTTTGAGCGCCGCAGATTCTGTGGAATCTAGTTGCGAAGCATGACCCACTATCTTTTCTGTTAATGCATCGGCGACGAGTTTTTCATTGATATCTGTTGCTAATACTTGATACCCTGATTTGTGCAACGTTGAACACACAGAACGACCAAAACGCCCCAAACCAATAACTGCAAATTGCTGACTATCTTTACGCAGACTTTTAAGGAGCCCTAGAGATGACAAATTCACGGTTTTTACCTTTGCGATCGCTCCCTGTATTTGATTGTTTGTAAGTCAGATTTCTTGCTTTTACCCGAATATGAAGGGCTACAGACCTGACTACAGACTTACATTTTACCTAGTTCTTGTGCTTGTTAATCTGGTTTTCAAAGGTTAGTATTAAGGGATTTCTCCCTTGCAAAAGCAGAACTCAAGTCCCAACTACGAACTTTTATTATTGCTCATTAATCATTATCTGTCTTTGCTGCTGATTTTTGAATTTTATCCAACAAGTAAATTTTCTTCTGGATAGTGAATTTTGCTGGGGCGGGGATCTCCCAGAATTGCTGACATTAAGAGTAAAATGCCTACCCTGCCAATATACATTGTGACAATCAATATTAGCTTCGCTGCTGTGGAAATACTACCAGTGATTCCGGTGGAAAGTCCGACGGTTGCAAAGGCTGAAACTACTTCAAATAAAATTTGAATAAATTCAAACTTAGGGTCTGTAAAGGCAATTAAAATTGTGGAGATAATAACCGTTGCTACCGAACCCATTAATACACCGATCGCTTTCAAAACTAAAGATTTTGCTATTTGTCGTTCGTACAGTATAACTTCTTCTTTCCCTTGGAGAATTGCCTGGAACTAGTTAAAACCCTGAGAGTAGTAGTCTTGATACCGCCTCCCGTACCGCCGGGACTTGCACCGATAAACATTAGTGCAATGGTGATAAATAAACCAGCGTTGGTCATTTTACCAACATCTATAGTATTAAATCCGGCAGTTCTCGGAGTGACAGATTGAAACCAGGCAACTAATATTTTTCTCTGACACTAAGATTGCCAAAGGTTTGTGGATTTCTTAATTCTACAAGGAAAAAGGCAATTGTTCCTAGAATCAACAAAAAAATAGTTGTACTTGTCACTACTTTAAAATCTAGGGAAAAACTAATTGTTCTTTTTGTTTTAGCAAGCAAGCACGTACCCAAACAAAAGTTTCTAATATTACTTGATATCCTAGTCCGCCTAAAATAATTAATCCTGTGATTGTGAAGACAACTAAAAGTGAAGATTGATAGCCAATCAAACTATCTTTAAATAAACTAAATCCGGCATTATTCCAAGCATTAATACTGTGAAAAACTGCCAACCACAATCCTCGATTCCAACCATATTCTCCAACAAAGGCTGGCAAAAGTAAAAATATGCTAGTAATTTCGAAAATCATAGTTGTGGCAATAATAGAGTAAATAATTTGAGCACTACCGCTCATTCCTTGACGGTCTAAAGCTTGTTGGATAGCTACTTTTTGACGAAGGTCAAATTTACGCCTAATTAACAAAATTAGAAAGGTTGTCGTTGTCATGTAGCCAAGACCGCCAACCTGTACCAACAGAATAATAAACAACTGGCCCCAAAAAGAAAAGTAAGTACCAGGATCTACTACCGATAAACCCGTAACGCAAACTGCGGAAGTAGAGGTAAACAGCGCCACAATTGGGTCATTCCACACACCGCTACCTGTGGAAAAGGCATCATCAGCAGTATGGTCCCCACACAGATGACTGCCAAAAATCCCAAGCAAATAGTTCGAGAAACAGTCATGTCAAGGTTAAAAACTAACACGTCTAAGTATGATAGACAAATTTCATTCTTCCTAGTGCTAAAAACAGCTTAATTAAAAACACACGTGGTAGCCTACCAGTAGTGTATTTGAATTTTGCTTTGTCTCAACGCGGTTTTTCATGAACGAAACATTATACAAGCAAATTCAGCGATTTTATGACGCTTCTTCCGGTTTGTGGGAAGAAATTTGGGGCGAACACATGCACCATGGCTACTACGGAGCAGATGGTACGCAAAAGAAAGACCATCGTCAGGCACAAATTGACTTAATTGAAGAAATACTTCGCTGGGCAGATGTGCAGCGAGCAGAAAACATTTTGGATGTGGGTTGTGGAATAGGTGGTAGTTCTCTGTATTTGGCAGCGAAATTTCATGCTCGAGCAACGGGTATTACCTTAAGTCCCGTACAAGCAAAAAGAGCCAGGGAACGTGCTCAACAGTTGGGGTTAGGTAACACAACTAATTTTGAAGTTGCAGATGCTCAGGCGATGTCCTTTGCTGATAATAGTTTTGACTTAGTTTGGGCTTTAGAAAGCGGCGAGCACATGCCAGATAAAGTCAAGTTTATGCAAGAGTGCTACCGAGTCCTCAAACCAGGTGGCAAATTAATCGTGGCGACTTGGTGTCATCGCCCCATCGATAATGCGCCGCTAACAGCTAGCGAGCAGAAGCATTTGGCGAAAATTTATCAGGTATATCGCTTACCTTATGTGATTTCTTTGCCCGAGTATGAAGCGATCGCCCATCAAATCGGGTTGCAAAATATCCGCACTGCTGATTGGTCAAAAGCAGTAGCACCGTTTTGGAACGCAGTAATTGATTCGGCCATTTCCTGGAAAGCAATTTTTGGTTTGCTGCGCTCGAGTTGGAGTACTATTGTTGGGGCAGTTTCATTAGGATTGATGAGTCGCGGATACGAGCGTGGTTTGATTCGGTTCGGATTGTTGTGTGGAAATAAATTATGAATCAAGTTTCACAATCAGGTGTGGTGAGCAGCTGGCTTTATGCTTTTTGGAAATTTTCTCGTCCACACACGATTATTGGTACGAGCTTGAGCGTGTTGGGTTTGTATTTGATTACAGTCGCTGTTGGCAATAGTAATTCTTCAACAGTTCCTATTTTCTATTCTCTGTTTCCTGCTTTCGCAGCATGGATTGCTTGTTTGTGCGGCAATATTTACATTGTCGGTTTGAATCAGCTGGAAGATGTAGCCATTGATAAAATCAATAAACCTCATTTACCTCTTGCTTCTGGAGAATTTTCGCGGCGAACGGGACAATTTATTGTAGCTGCTACCGGGATTTTAGCCTTGCTTTTGGCATGGCTGGATGGACCTTTTTTATTTGGTATGGTGGGAATGAGCTTGGCAATTGGTACGGCTTATTCCTTACCTCCGATTCGATTGAAACAATTTCCTTTTTGGGCGGCATTTTGTATTTTTTCTGTGAGAGGAGCAATTGTGAACTTGGGGTTATTTTTGCATTTTAGTTGGGTATTAGAACAGAATCGATCTATTCCTATTACTGTTTGGGTTTTGACTTTATTTATTTTGGTGTTCACATTTGCGATCGCTATCTTCAAAGATATCCCCGATATGGAAGGCGATTTGCAATATAACATTAAAACTTTCAGCATCCAACTCGGCAAGCAAGCAGTATTTAATCTTGCTCTTTGGGTATTAACTGCATGCTACGCAGGAATGGTTTTGATTGGGTTGCTGCGTCTGGCTAAAGTTAATTTTGGGTTTTTAGTAATTACTCATTTGCTCGTTTTGGGTTGGATGTGGTGGCGCACTCGCAAAGTAGATTTACAAGATAAAACTGCGATCGCCCGCTTTTACCAGTTCATTTGGAAACTTTTTTTCCTCGAATACCTTATATTTCCCATTGCTTGCATTCTAGCTTGAAATTTTTAACAATCCCTGTTCACAAGGATTTGTGGTTTTACCCAAACGCTGGTTGACTAAAAATTTTCAGTTACTGCTGTTGTGCTGCCATAATTTTCTAGTGCTCAAACAGCTTGCACGGTAACATCACATATTTCATACTCTTTCTTCCCAGAATGACTGCAAATGTTCGCAGGTGGTTTGTAGCGAGCACAAAGCAGGGTCACTACAAAACTACTTGACACAATTGATTGCAAAATTTGCAGACATCCTGTTCATCTTCATTTTTTTCAACCTAGGAGGACAATTGCTAGCTAAATATTTCCATAAACGGGAATTGCTGCTCCCCGGATATCTTTAGCTGCTTCTGACGCCAAAAAGCAAATTACCTGAGCTAAAGATTCTGGTTTGACCCATTTATGGGCGTTTTCTGTTCCCATGGATGCGCGATTAGCCGGAGTATCAATAACGCTGGGAAGCACTACATTGGCTGTAATATTAGTACCCTTGGTTTCATCAGCAATTGCTTTGGTGAAAGCGACAACACCAGCTTTAGAAGCACAATAAGCTGCAAGCTCTCCCACCGGTTCTACCGCAGCTCTAGAAGCAACGGTCACAATGCGTCCGTAACCCTGTTGCAACATGCGTTTGAGACTGTGTTTGCAAACTAGAAAAGTGGTATTGAGGTTGATATCAAAATCGCGCTTCCAATTTTCCAAGCTGTATTCGTAGGTTTTGCCCATGGAAAAACCACCTACCAAATGAATTAACACATCGACTTGCACCATCTGGTCAATAACGTTTTCTACCTCTGCTTCATTGTCTAAATTGGCAGCTAGAAATTTAATTCGGGCAAGTTCACTAGGTGAGAAAATACTTTTGAGGCGTTCTACATCTTTAGGATTGCGGTAAGGAATTGTCACTGTTGCTGGGTCTTGGGCCAAAACTGTTGGCGTCACACCCAATCCCAGACCACCAGTACCACCTGTGAGTAAAACGTGTTTGCCTTTCATGAGTTTGTGCAGAAAGCTTAACTTTCAAGATAGCGCACTTGCAATTGTTGAGTATCAAAACATTGATACTCTCTGCCTTGGAGCCTTCTAGTACAATGGAAACAAGCAGTGCGTGCAGTAACTGCTGTGTTTTTCTTCACGGAAAACCAGGAAATCACATCCGCTCTTGTTTTGTGCAACTATGCAGATCGTCCGACCGCTCCACACCGCCATTTTGGTTACGGATTTACAACGCTCGGAACATTTTTACGGAACTGTATTGGGATTGGCGAAAGTGGAACGTCCCATGAAGTTTCCTGGTGCTTGGTATCAAATTGGTGAGTATCAAATTCACCTTATAGTCGCGCCTGGTGTCTCTATTGAACCTAGAAATGAAAAATGGGGACGCAATCCCCACATTGCTTTTTTAGTTTCCGACTTAGATGCCGCTAAACAGCAGCTCTTAAATTATAACTTTCCGGTGCAACCAAGCGCTTCTGGTCGCCCAGCTGTTTTTACCCAAGATCCCGATGGTAATGTTATAGAGTTGAGCCAGCAGTGAGGCCATAGCAAAAACTGAGACAGTAACAAACAACGGGAGTAATAAACCACAACCACCAGGCTTATGAAAATTTTTGCTTACACTTACACCGATCCGCTGTTGGAAAGTGCTCCCGAACCTGTAACTTGGCAATGGCAGATCAGTCGACTGTATCAAGATTGGGGAGGGCGATCGCAACTACAACAACTATTCCAAGACTGCAAAACCGATCCTCCTGATTGCTTGCTCGTCCGCCGTTTGGAAGAATTGGGGGACAGTCTCGAACAAGTTAGCGATCGCCTGGAACAACTAGAAGCAATGGGAATAACGCTGATTGCTTTTGAGCAGGATTACAATTCTTCTCAATCCTCGCTTTCTATCCGCGCTCACATGTGGAAGTTAATACAACACCTTCAGCGTCAGCAACACAGTCGTCGCATTCGCCAAGGACACGCCCGCAATCGCCTCGATGCGGTTCCTCCTCCTGGAAAAGCACCCTACGGTTATCGCCGTGGCAAACAAAGATATATCTTAGATCGCAGTACTGCCCCGGTGGTTAAGGATTTTTTTGAACATTTTCTACTTTACGGTTCCCTGCGCAAAGCAGTGCGTTATCTGGCAAAAAAATATGGTAAAAAAATTTCTGTCACTACCGGACGCCGGTGGTTAACCAATCCTGTTTATCGTGGTGATACAGCTTATGGCAACGGCGAGGTTATTCCCGATACCCACATTCCCATTATTTCCAAGCAACAAGCAGCACAAGTCGATCGTCTGTTACGTCGCAACAGTCGCTTTCCACCCAAAACTGCAAGTGCACCCCGTTCTCTAGCAGGATTGGTGGTTTGCAATCAGTGTCGATCGCCAATGAATCTCAGTCAAGTCACCATTCGCAACCAAGATAAGCAATACCTTTATTTGCGCCCGCTTGCTTGTCCCAAACTTCCTAAATGTAGCGCTATTTCCTATCAAAAAGTGTTGGAGCGCACAATTGAAGCTATTTGCTGCAATCTTCCTTTAGCAGTAGCCAAGATGAGTTTTTCCCAACTCGACGCTGCTAAAGATCCTTTGGAAAAGGCGATCGCCCGTCAGCAAGAAATATTAGAACAGCTACCAACTCTAGTCGAAACTGGAGTTTTAGATTTCCAAACTGCAAAACTCAGAGCGTACAAACTTCGCACGGAAATATCTGCACTGCAAGCAAAGTTAGCAACTTTACCACCTGTTCATTTACCTTCCGTAGCTCAGGCTGTTTCTCTTCCCCAATTTTGGTTAGATTTGTCGGAAACAGAAAGACGATTTTATTTTCGCGAATTTATTCGCCACATCGAAATTATTCGCCAAGACCAAGAGTGGAATGTACAAGTTATTTTTATTTTTTAATCTTTATTTATTTCTAATTATCTATTAATGAGTCAAGCTGCTTTTCTCATATTTATCAACATTGCCAGAATTTATTCTCTAATTTATACTCCGGGACAATTACCGAAAAATTGACAAAAATTTCCACCCATATCTCGGTCAAAATACTAGTCAAACTTCTTGTTTATTATTCTCTATTTTTGACTAGAAATAAATTTTTGTCTGTGTCAATATACTAATGTTATAGCAACAAAAAAGATCGGTAAACGTCTGTTTGCAATTGAACCAGCAAGCAAATTATGATCCTAAACTATGCAAGAAGAAAGCTTTGGTTGGAGTCGTTTCAAAAAAAAGTATCAGGTAATAGAGAAATGGATTGATAGGACGTGGATAATAGTGCTGCTAGCAGCAGCAGTAATAATTTTTACTGTAAATCTGGGAAACCTACCACTGCGAGATTGGGATGAGGGTACTGTAGCGCAGGTGGCTCGGGAAATTTGGCGCGCTCCCCTTGGTTCGGGACGTTGGTTATATCCGACACTCTGGGGAGAGCCTTACCATAACAAGCCGCCTTTAGTGCATTTGTTGATTGCTTGGATGTACTCGTTGGGAGGTGTGAACGAATGGACAACACGCTTTCCAGGAGCGATGTTAACAGCTATTTCAGTACCTTTGCTGTATTGTATCGGTCGTGAAATTTTTCACCAACGTTTTTGTGCTGTTTACAGTGCATTGATTTATTTGACAATGCTACCGGTGGTGCGTCACGGACGCTTGGCAATGTTGGATGGAGCAGCAGTATGTTTTTTTACAGTCATGATGCTGTGCTTGTTGCGATCGCGCCGTGATTTGCGTTATTGCCTTGGCGTTGGCATTGCTTTAGGGTTAATTTGCTTAACTAAGGGGATAATGCTGGGTATATTGTTAGCTGCTGTGGCAGTTGCATTTTTGTTTTGGGATACACCCCGACTGCTAACTAGTGGTTACATGTGGGTAGGAATAACTATAGGCATGATTCCCGTAGCTTTGTGGTATGCTTGTCAATGGTGGGAGTACGGTCATGTTTTTACCAAGGCTGGTATGCTTGACCAATCTCTCAGTCGCATCTGGCTATCCGTGGAGAAACATTCCGGACCACCTTGGTATTATATAGCTGAAATTTTCAAATATACGTGGCCTTGGCTGCTTTTTCTACCATCTAGCCTGCGTTTGTGCTGGGAAAACCACAACCTGAGCTGGGCAAAACTGATAGTAGTGTGGATGGGAGTGTATCTAGTTGCTGTTTCTGCGATGGAAACCAAACTACCTTGGTACGTGTTTCCAATTTATCCTGCTCTGTCCCTGGCAATAGGAGCCAAGCTAGCAGAAATAGAAAATACACCCTTAACTTCCTCCTATCCCCGTTTTTGGGTAGCGGGTCTGGCAATACAGGCGATAATTGCAGCTGCCGGTAGCATTTATTACCATTGGGGAACGTTACCAAAGCCAGATTTACAGCTGGTTTTTGCTGCGGTGGCGGTAACTATGGCCTTAGCTGCTATTTTGGCAGAACAGGGCGACAAGCAGTTTTTAAAGGTTTTGTTGTGGGGAAGTTATATTTCCTTGCTGCTGTTGATGAAATCTAACTACTGGGTGTGGGAATTAGGAGAGCGCTATCCAGTCAAACCAGTTGCGGCGATGATTCAACGACAAGTCCCGCCAGGTACGAAAATTTACACATCCAATCCCGAACAGCGGCCATCCTTGAATTTTTACAGCGATCGCCCGATTATTTCTGCTTCTATTCAACAATTACAATACTATTGGCAATACAGTCCCCAACCCTACTTTTTGCTCGACGAGTCTGCTTTTCATACCCTGCAAATTGATTCTATGAAGTTACTCGACCAGACCCAGGGTTGGAAGCTGGTCACTAAAGATACAAACAGGCTGTAAAGAAAATTGAATTTACTAGTTGGCGAAAGATCGAAGTTTGGTAGTGATTTGCTTTCTAGTTGCCATACATGTATAACTAGTCAGTTTGTGTATTTTTTAATATACTAATACTGAAAACTGTGGAAGAGGATGTAGATCCCAGGAGATTTACTCACTGGGATTTTTTTCTTGTGGTTTGATTGTTTCTATGTTTGGTAAAGAAGAATCTTGATTTGTGTTTTGCTGACTGATAGCAATCATAGCAAATAAAACAGCACTGCTCACAACCAAAGCTACTACGGGACTTTTGGGAAGCAAAAAATCTCGTATAATCCTAGCTAAAGGCCGGCTTTGACGGCGTATTGTCGATGAAATTGCTATTTGTTTGAAATTGAACGGGTCACGAACGTAATGACCGCTTTGGCAAACTACTAACCTTTCTTGACAGTAAGGACAGGTAAAAAGTCCTATATATGTCGAAACCGCTGGGGACTGGGAATGTTTTTGGCAAATGGGACAAATAAGATAATGGCGATCGAAGGCGTGTGTATTCATCTACCTTTGTTCGTTTAGTACACTTAGTTTTCCAAAATGGCCGGATTAGAAACCAAAGATATTTTACTGTTGCAAAAGGAGTATAAATACATGCATAATGAGAGTACCTGCGATTGGTGCTAATCCTGTTATAAAACATCGACCATCAATTGTTTCTCATTTAAGCATTGGCACTAGAAAAAATTTGCAGATGAGAAAAATTTTAACCAAAGCTTTTTGGTTGGCAACCGTCTTCTCAACGCTCATAAAAGGTGAAGGTAACCGGAGGAAGACAGAATTAGTGAATATTGTCTGGGCTGGAGTGTGAAGTTCTAGCTTGTTTATTGGTAAATTATAGGAAGCATAAGATAAAGCGAACTACTATTTTCAAGGCGCTTGCTTGTCTAGTTGGTAAGCGATCGCTGACAATAAAAACTAAAACACAAAAATTTAAGTTTTTTATTAGATTTACTCCTCACTCAATGGCCCTACTACCTCCCACAGAACTAAGGAAGGTAAGCAAGGAACTTACCTTTCCTTCTTCACCATCTTTTCGTTTGAGTTACCTGCTCAACCATTTTCAGCCATCCCCGGAAACAGTTGTGCTACTTCTGGCCGTAATCATCGGTGGAGGTAGCGGTATGGGTGTAGTTACATTTCACTATTTAATCGATTTGATCCACCATTTGATGTTAGAAAATTTCATGGGTGCGATCGGGATGTGGGGTGCTTGGACTTTAGCGTGCGTACCCACTTTGGGAGGATTGATAGTTGGTTTGATGCGCTGGCGCACTCAAGATTTCGGTCCTGGACTTTCATCGTTGATCGCTGCTTCCCAAAAAGGAGAAATCAAAAGACCGCTACGACCGGTGACAAAAATGCTTGCAGCAGCTGTTTCTTTGGGTAGTGGTTCTTCTTTGGGTCCAGAGGGACCAAGTGTGGAAATTGGCGCTAATTTTGGCATGTTGCTGTCTTTTGTGCTGCAAGTATCGCGAGAACGCCAACGCCTGCTGTTGGGTGCTGGTGCTGCTGCTGGTTTAGCAGCTGGATTTAACGCTCCCATCGCCGGTGTTTTCTTTGCTTTAGAAGTGGTGTTAGGAGCAACATCCTTTGCTACTTCTGCAGTCAGTGTGGTGCTGCTAGCAGCTGTGGTGGCAGCATTAATTGCTCAAATTGGTTTGGGAGCGCAACCTGCTTTTACCTTACCTGTTTACCAAGTCCGCAGTCTTTTAGAATTACCCCTGTACCTTGGTTTGGGTTTGGGAGCAAGTTTGGTATCTTTAAGTTACACGCAATCCATTCAACTGCTCAAAGCCTGCTTTAGCGGGAAGCTATCGGGTTTTGGTTGGTTGGGTAAAATACCCAGACCGGTTCATCCGCTCATTGGTGGCGCCATTGTTGGTGCTGTAGCTTTGTACTTCCCACAAATTTTGGGTATTGGTTATGAAACAGTGGAGGCGATGCTTCAGGATGTGGAGTTTCCGCTGCAACTGTTGCTGGTCCTGTTGCTTGTGAAATTAATAGTGACAGCTATTAGCGCTGGTAGTGGTTTTGTTGGTGGCGTGTTTGCACCGGCGATGTTTTTGGGTGCTTCTTTTGGTTCTGCCTACATCAAAATTCTAGTTATGCTGGCACCTGCAATCAAGCAGATCGCCGCTGCTCCTCCAGCTTATGCGATGGTGGGAATGGCAGCAGTCCTGGCCGCTAGCGTCAGAGCGCCTTTAACAGCAATTTTGTTGTTATTTGAATTAACACGAGACTATCGTATCGTTTTACCTTTGATGGCTGCGGTGGGTTTAAGTGTTTGGCTGGTGGAACGAATCCAGCCTACTTGCAACTCTAATTTCAATTTGCAGCAAATAGGTCTTTCGGAATTGAAAGACGAGCAGGGAGAGCTTTTGCAGCAAATCATGGTTGAAGAAGCGATGCATCCTTGTCCCAAAAAAATTTTGGCGACTACCTCGGTTGTAGAAGCTGCTTTGGAAATGACCCGCGATCGCGCCCGTAGTGCTTTAGTAGTTAATAACGCGGGGCAATTAGTTGGTATTCTCTCTTTAGAAGATATCAATCGTACCCTTTCTATTTGGCAGAATGATTCGGATTCTCCTCACACCATCGAGCGCCATTTGTGCCATCAAACTCTTATGGATATTTGTACTACTGATATTGTTTATACCTGGCCCGACGAACCTTTGGCGGAAGCTTTAGACCGCATGAGCGTGCGAGGTTTGCATCAACTACCAGTTGTGGCGCGAGATAACAACGAGCAAATTTTAGGTTTGCTAGAACAGGAAGAAATTGCTTTGACATGTAAAGTGGCTATGACGCGCAGGTCTCTTCACCAGTATTTACCAGTTATTCAATAGTCATTAGTCATTAATCATTAGTTTAGCTGAGGGCACGATGTTGTCGTGCCCTAATTTTTAGTATTTTCACAAAGAAGAAATCAAATATATCTCCTGAAGATAAAAATGTCTCTTCAGGCTTGCTTTCAACTGCTAAACCAATGACAAATGACGAATGACAATTGATTTTTAAGCTACTGTTTCCAAAGTTTCAGCATCTTCTTTCTCCTCAGTGTCTATTTGTCTGAGACGGATATGCTTTTTGCCCAAAGTGATGACAAATTCATCTCCGGGCTTGAGATTCATCTGTTTTGTATAAGCAGAACCGATAAGCAAGTTACCGTTAGACTGAACACTAATTCTGTAGCTAGCGCTGCGTCCTCCACGACCGTTGGCGCTAGGGGCGCTGTCTAGCTGAATGCCTTCAGCATCGATCAGAGCATTGAGGAACTTCATCATGTTGACGCGCTCTATACCATTTTTTGTCACGGTATAGTAGCCACACTGCTTAGCTTTTTCTTCTTTGCTAAGGTTTTCTAGCTCTTTGACTTTCTTGAGCAGTTCTTCGCCAGTGAGGGGTTCAATTTTTTTTGCTTTAGCCATCAACTTAGATTGAAAATGAATGAACGATTGACAAAGTTTAATCGATTTTATTTTAGCTGAAATTAAGGAAGTGAGAAAACAATCCTTTATTTTTTTTATTTCAGCTGTTGCCAAGTATATTACAGGAATATTTGGCAATTTTTACATATTTACCAATCTTCCGAAACAAGCTATATTCAAACAATTGAATCTATCCTGATAACTATCTGTAGTTTGTAAAGAGCTGCTACACTGTATTTGTTTAAGATTCCCCAACCAAACCTAAAAAGGTTATCTATGGGCGTTGTTTTCATAATAGACAGAGAAAATGATAAGTAAAACTGATCCTTAAGTCATTGGTGACGAAGTTACTAAGGACAAATGGCAAAGGAGAAACAACAAATTTCGAGCAAAATGAAATTAACAACTAAAGGACACTACAGCGTCAAAGCTTTGCTAGATTTGAGCTTGCAGCCGGAATACGGTCCCGTCTCAGTCAGAGCGATCGCTTCCAGACAAGATATTCCAGCTCCATACTTAGAAAAACTACTAATAGAAATGCGCCGTGCCGGTTTGGTAAAATCAATTCGCGGTAGCGTTGGTGGATACAAATTAGCGCGAGAACCAGCACAAATTTCTCTAGGAGAAATTTTAGAAGCAGTTGGTGAAACTATTGAACCTCTACCCCACCATCAAGCTTCCCCGGGACAAGCAGAAGATTGGGTAACATTCACCCTTTGGCAAAGACTGCACCAAAAATTAAAAGAAGCACTATATAGTATTACTTTGGCAGATCTTTATTATGATGCTCGCAGTTGGCAAGCTTCCCTTGGGGAAGAAGCTAGCTTTGTTGTTTAATCATAAAGTCAAAAGTCCATTAGACCAATGACTAATGATTTATACGTTTTAATTATTGCTGCTGGTTTGGATCGCTTCATAGGCGATCCCTGGGGATGGCCTCATCCTGTACGAGTGATGGGATGGGTAATTTCTCACTTTAGTAAATTAATTTGCACGTATTGTCAAAGTTCTCTCACTCAACGGTTAGCTGGAATTATTTTAGGTACAGCATTAATTATAGGTAGCAGTCTGGCTGGCTACTTTATAATTCAAATGAGTCAATGGTTGCATCCATTATTAGGAATTGTCACAGAAAGCATTCTTTTAGCCAGCTGTTTTGCTCTCAAAAGTTTAAGGATAGCAGCCGAAACAGTTTTAAAACCTTTGAGGTTAAATCAAATTGATGATGCTCGCTCTGTTTTAAGTAATTATGTTGGTCGAGATACCCACAATCTTTCAGAATCAGAAATACTGCGAGCTGTTTTCGAAACTGTGACAGAAAATGCTATTGATGGAGTGATGGCTCCTCTTTTTTATGCCCTTGTGGGTGCATTTGTACCAGCTGTGGGTCCAGTACCCTTTGCTTTAGCTTACAAAGCCAGCAGTACTCTCGATTCGATGATCGGTTACCGCCAAGCACCTTACACCTACTTGGGGTGGTTTAGCGCCCGTTTAGAAGATGGCTTAACTTGGCTCCCCTGTCGATTAACGGTGATAACTTTGGCGCTGCTGTCGGGTAAACCTTTGCAGGTGATAAGAGTGTGTCGCCGCGATGCACCAAAAGACCCCAGTCCTAACTCTGGTTGGAGTGAATGTGTTTATGCGGCGATTTTAGGTGTTCAGGTAGGAGGTACAAATTGGTATGGCGGTGTAGCGAAGCATAAGCCATTACTGGGAGATAATATTCATCCGATCGCACCAACTTGCATTGCTCGAGCTTTGCAATTAACAAGATATTGCTTTTTGCTGTGGTTGGGAGCAACTTCTGTAGCTTTATTGCTAATCTCCTGAAAAAGGTAATGATGGAGATAGGACAGTGGAAATTAAAAATTAACAACCCAGCATGCAATTAAGTCATTCAGGGATATCGGGGTATATGACTGTTTCTACCAACGCTAAAGTAGTTGAAATTCTCTCTGCGCAAGAGCTTCGCCGTACCGTCAATCGCCTTGCTTCTCAAATTGTGGAAAGAACGCCAGATTTGTCACAGCTTGCATTAATTGGCATATATACTAGGGGAGTGCCGCTAGCGCAATTATTAGCGCGGCAAATCGAGGCACTAGAGGGTATATCTGTATTAGTAGGAGCTTTGGATATTACATTTTATCGAGACGACCTAGATCAAATTGGTTTGCGCACTCCTGCCAAAACTGATATCCCTTTTGATTTAACAGGTAAAGTTGTTGTACTTGTCGATGATGTCATCTACAAAGGACGAACGGTACGTGCAGCTTTGAATGCTGTCAACGAGTACGGGAGACCGGAGTTAATTCGCTTAGCTGTATTGGTAGACAGGGGTCATCGTGAGTTACCGATTCATCCTGATTTTGTTGGCAAACAGTTACCCACTGCTAAAGAAGAGATTATCAAGGTTTACTTGCAAGATATAGATGGAAAAGATGCGGTGGAGTTACACAATCCCACCTGTTAAATTCAACTTGGATGCAGATGTATTTGTTTCCATCCCCACCTTTCCTCAGGTGGGGCTATGCGGAAATTTGCGTTATTTTAATTGCTACTTTTGACTGCGCCGATGGTTTGCAACAATTCTTTGGTGGTGTAGGGTTTGGATAAAAAAGCCTTGATACCCATGTCTGCTGCAGCATTAATTTTATCAGCAGAAGCAAGTCCGCTGACGGCAATAACTTTGACATTGGGATTAATTTTTTGCAAGGTGCGGATGGTAGTTAATCCATCCATGGAAGGCATAAGCATATCAGTCAACACTACAGATATTTTATCTCGGTGTTCTGCGTAAAGGGCTATGGCTTCGATACCGTCGCTAGCTGTTATTGCTTTGTAGTTATAGGTTTCTAGCGAAGTTTTGGTAATGTCGCGAATGGAATCTTCGTCATCCACAACTAAAATTAATTCTCCATTACCAGCAGGTAATTCCATTTCTTGTTCTTCTAGGGTTTCCGGTGTTTGTTGTGCTGGTAAAAACACTTTGAATTCAGTACCTTTACCTAACTCACTGGAAACGGTGACAAATCCGTTGTGGCTTTTGATAATTCCCAAGACGGTGGAAAGACCCAGTCCGGTACCTTTACCCAATTCTTTGGTGGTAAAAAACGGCTCAAAAATGCGGTCTAGTATTTCCGGTGCAATGCCAACTCCAGTATCGGCGATCGCGATGGTGACGTAGGCACCAACTCGTGCATCTATATGCATTTTGGCATAGTTAGCGTCGACGAAAAAATTTTCTGCTTTAATCTTTAAATAGCCGCCACTGGGCATGGCATCGCGAGCATTGACACATAAATTCATCAATACCTGGTGTAATTGGGTGGGATCCCCGTATACAGTCCAAAGGTTTGGCGGAACTTCCGTGGAAACTTCGATGGATTTGGGAAATGTTTCTTTGATAATTTGCTCAATTTCTCTGACCAAGTGCTTTAATTGCAGTAGGGTGCGATCGCCTTCCATACCGCGAGTAAAAGACAACACCTGTTTGACTAAATTTGCTCCTCTTTTAGCATTGCTGATGAGAATGGGTAAAAGTCGCTTGCTTCGTTCATCATGCAGTTGCGATTCTAAAAGCTGTGCTGTCATCATAATCGGAGCAAGGACGTTGTTGAGGTCGTGAGCGATTCCGCTTGCTAAGGTGCCTATACTTTCCAAGCGTTGGGCGCGTAAAAATTGTGCTTCCAGTTGTTTTTTTTGCGTAATATCTGTATTAACAACTAATATAGACTGGCTTGTTTGATTAAATTCTTTTACCAAAGTCCAGCGACTTTCGACGGTAATTTCTTTTCCCGATTTAGTAATTTGTTGCAGTTCTCCTCCCCAGGAGCCGTTTTTCATCAGACTCGCAAGCGCTTCTTGCAATTTCAATAAGTTTTTTTCTTGCCAAATTTCCGATATATTTTTTCCAATTGCTTCTTCTTTCTTATAACCATAAAGACGCTCAGCTGCTTTGTTCCAAAATAAAATTTTTTGATCTAAATCTTGTACAAAAATTGCATCTGTGGCAACATCTAACAAAGCTGCTTGTTCGTGGATTTTTTG
This sequence comes from cyanobacterium PCC 7702, assembly GCA_000332255.1. GTDB lineage: Bacteria > Cyanobacteriota > Cyanobacteriia > Cyanobacteriales > Nostocaceae > Chlorogloeopsis. The sequence goes on from KB235926.1 coordinate 4,212,305, forward strand.
TTCGTTTTGTTTGCGTTCTAAGGCGTAGCGAATCGAACGTTCTAGTAAAGGAGCGGTCATTTGGCTTTTTTCTAGATAATCGGCTGCTCCTGCTTTCATAGCTTCGATGTCTATTTTGCGATCGCCTTTGCCGGTAAGTAAAATTATCGGAGCCGTGCAACCATTTTCTATTGCTTCGTACAATAACTCTAAGCCATTAGCTTCACCTAAGCAGTAATCAACAAGATAAACATCATGTTGTTTAGAGGTGATTTGCTCTCTTGCTGCTTGATAGTTGCTTACCCATTCCAATTCACAGGATGCGACTTGGAATTCTTGGAACCAGTCACGAATTAAAATATAATCATCTTCATCATCATCAATTAAAAGAACTCGAATGGAAGAATTGTTTTTCATATCTGCCTCCTGCTCATAACGGCAGCTCTACTATTTCAAACCAATATTTTCCGATGGTTTTCATGACCTCAACTAAGGCTGCAAATGTCACGGGTTTAATAATGAAAGAATTTGCTCCCAAATCGTAGCTGCGATAAATATCTTCCTCTGCTTTTGATGTTGTGAGTACGACAACAGGAATTCGCCTTAGTTCGGGATTGTTTTTAATTTCTCTGAGCGCTTCACGACCGTCTTTTTTGGGCATGTTTAAATCTAACAAAATTAAACCAGGACGGGGTGAGATGTTGGGGTTAGCATATTGACCGCGTCGATACAAATAATCCATCAACTCCTCTCCATCCCTGACGATGTATAGGTCGTTTGCGAGACGACTTTCAGTTAATGCTTCCCGAGCTAACATGCAGTCGTCTTCATCATCATCGGCCATTAAAATTGTCACGGTTGTTTGCCGACCCTTCACTTTGCATTTTCTCCTTTGTGGTGTTTCTATTATTAATTTATTCTTAAAATGCAACAAAACCCAGATGAATGTTGGAGACAAATTCTTTCTGCTTGGCAGCTTAGGAAGGAAGATTCATCGGTAGGGTAACAATAAATTTTGTTCCGTGTCCTTTTTTACTTTGAGCTGAAATCGTTCCCTGATGGCGTTCGACAATTTTGCGACAAATTGCTAAACCGATACCGGTACCTTCGTATTCACTACGTCCGTGCAGGCGTTGAAAAACGTTAAAGATGCGATCTAGATACTTTTCGTCAAAACCGATACCGTTATCTTCGATAATTATTTGGCATTTTTCAGTGCCTGTGGTGATAGAATCTAGAGAGACAGGTAAAATTTGACTGTAAATTTTCACAACCGGCACTTGCTGCGGGCGGTGGAACTTTAAAGCATTCGCAATCAGATTTTGCAATAATTGCCGCATTTGTAGGGGATCAGCTTTAATGACAGGTAGCTGCTCTAATTGAATCTTTGCTTGTGTTTGTTGGATGGTGATTTCTAAATCGGATAGAACTTCTTGAGCTACCTGGAACAAATTCACTGGTTTAAAAGGCTGAGCTCTTGTAGTTACTCGCGATAAGGTTAATAAATCTTCAATTAAATTTTGCATGCGCAAGGCAGCATTCTGCATTCTTTCGAGGTAGTCACGTTCTTGGGCGGATAAGCGATCGCTGCAAGTGATTTTCAAGCGATCGCCAAATGTTTTGATTTTGCGGAGCGGTTCTTGCAAGTCGTGGGAGGCGACAAAGGCAAATTCTTGCAGTTCATCGTTGGAACGGGCAAGTTCTTGACGCTGGCGAGTTTCTTGTTCTAGAAGTTTAGCTTGTGCTAGAGCAATACCGATTTGATTTGCTAAGTACAGCAATAGTTCCGTTTCCCATTCATTCCAATTGCGAGGATGGGTGCATTGATGAACGATTAACAAACCCCAAAGCTTACTTTGCTGGAGAATAGGTACAACCAGGTTAGCCTTAACATCTATTTGTTGCAAAAATTCTACATAACAGGGTTCAAGTCCGGCGTCTTCTACGTTGGTGATGGAACCTATTCGCCCTTGGCGGTATTTTTCGATGTATGCTTCGCTAAAGCAAGGATCGACGATATTTTGTCCTAGGATGGGGCGAACGCCGGGAACCACTGCTTCTTTGACCACAGTTCCCGAGCCATCAGCTTCTATTCTAAATATTACGACTCGCTCGGCTTGCAATAGCTTTTGTACTTCTGTGACAGTGGTGTGGAGAATTTCATCTATTTGCAAGGACTGGCGAATTTTTAAAGTCAGATCGGCAAACAGGCGCAGTTGCATGTTTTGGCGCAGCAGTTCTTCTTGAGCTTGTTTGCGATCGCTGATATCCAGCATTGCTCCTATCATGCGTACTAATTTGCCGCTACTGTCTTGAACGGCGTAAGCGCGATCGAAAATATAGGCATAGGAACCGTCAGCACGGCGAAAACGATATTCTTTTGACCAAAATTGTTGTTGGTTGGCAATCAAAGTCTGAATCTCGGAAATTATTTTTGCCCTATCTTCTGGGTGTATGTGTTCGTACCACCAGTTCGGTTCGGAATCAACTTGCTCTGGGGAATAGCCATAAACAAGGTACAAATTGTCGTTCCACCACATTTGGTTGTCGATTAAATTCCAGTCCCGGATTGCTTCTTTGGTGGCGCGAGCAAGAATGTGAAAGCGCTCCTCGCTCTGACGTAAGTTTTCTTCTGCTAGCTTGCTTTTGGTAATATCCATGCTTATCCCTAGCATTTGCACTGCTTGGTTGTGGTTATAGCGAAGGACTGTTGCTTTGCTAGCTAGCCAGCGAGTGCTACCATCTGCCAAAACGATCCGAAATTCTTGTTCCCATTCTGTTTCAGTTTCTGCAGCTTGCTGGAGGGAATTATAGACGCGATCGCGATCTTCGGGATGTATGCGCTTTTTTAAAGCTTCCCAGCTGTGGTCCGAGGTAGTTTCTTCTTCACAACCGAATAAAGCGCTCAGGTTTTCTTGGCAAGTTAATTTTTGGGTGGCTGTGTTCCAGGACCAAGTTCCCGCGCGCGCTGCTGCTAACACCATGTTAAGCTGCATTTTTTGCCTGTGCACTTGTTCACTTTGCTGGCGGAGTGTCTTGCTCAGTTGACTAGCTTGGATGATACGATGTACTCGCTGGCGCAATACTGCTGCTTGTATCGGTTTGGTAATAATATCTGCTGCGCCTGCTGCTAAAGCTTGTTCTGTGGATTGTTGGTCGCAAACATCTGCGATCGCAATGATGGGTGGGCGATCTGGAAGACAAGCAAGTTCCTCCATTCCTAAGAACATTCTTGCAGCCAACAGTACTAAGTCTGGTTGCAATTGCCTATAGATACTTAATGCTTCCTGGAAGCTAGCTGTTAATATTAACTTATACTCATTTCCCAATAAATTTAGCAGTTGCACCTGCACCGAACGGTCATCATCAACGACCAAAATGGAATTTGTCATTAGTCAAGAAAAGATCATAATAATTTTTACAAATCCTAAGTTCCCGAACAAATAATTATTAACCAATAACTGCATGTAGTATTTTTAATAATTCCTGGGCTGTATAAGGTTTGGGTAAAAAGGTAATGCGTTTGTTGTTTTGTTGTGGCAATATTTGTTCGCTTGTTGCCAAACCGCTCACGGCAATAATAGGTAATAGAGGATTCATTCGCTGCAATGTATTGATAGTAGTTATTCCGTCCATATTCGGCATCATGACATCTATAATAGCGCCACTAATTTTGTGTTTGTACTGAGCGTAGATTGCCACTGCTTCTATACCATCATTGGCAGTAAGTACTTTGTAGTTATACTCCCTTAAGGAAGTTGCGGTAATTTCTCTAACAGCAGCTTCATCATCTACGACTAAAATATACTGTCCGCAGCCTCTGGGAATTTCTAAATCTTCTGGTGGTTGCGTAGTTTCTGTTTTAATTGCTGGTAAGTGTACTTTGAATTTTGTTCCTCGATTTAGCTCGCTGGACACGGTTATAAAACCACCGTGACCTTTAATAATACCCATAACTGTAGACAATCCCAATCCCGTACCTTGACCGATTTCTTTAGTAGTAAAAAATGGTTCAAAGATTCTATCTAATAATTCGTTAGGAATGCCTACTCCTGTATCAGAAACACTCATAACAATATAGCAACCTACTTTAGCATCCAGGTGCATTCGGACATAATTTTCATCTATGAAAACATTGTAGGCAGTGATTTTCAATTCACCACCATTAGGCATGGCATCGCGAGCATTTAGGCATAAATTCATCAACACTTGATGCAATTGGGTGCTGTCACCGCAAACATTCCACAAATCGGGTTGAATATCAGTATGTATGGTAATTGATTTGGGAAATGTTTGTTCGACAATTTGTTTCATTTCTAAGATTAAGTGTTTAACTTCTAATACGGTGCGATCGCCTTCAATTCCGCGAGCAAATGACAAAACTTGTTTGACTAAATTCGCACCGCGTTTGACATTATTTTCGACTATGGACAGGATTTGGCGATCGCGTTGGTCTTTATATTTGGTTTGCAAAATTTGTACCGCCATCAAAATTGGTGACAGGACGTTGTTCAAGTCGTGAGCAATACCGCTGGCGAGGGTACCGATACTCTCCATGCGCTGATTGCGTAAAAATTGCTTTTCGAGTATTTTTTTCTGTGTAATATCTGTATCAACGGTCAATATTGATTTCGGCTGGAGATTTTCATCCCGCACTAATGTCCAGCGACTTTCTACAATTACTTGCTTGCCAGATTTATTCCTTTTGTGCAATTCCCCTTGCCAAGAACCTTTTTCTAACACCGTTTGGTAAATTTCTTCCAGTACGGGAGCCGGTTCGTTATATAAAACTTCCTTGGCATGCTTGCCTATTGCTTCCTGTGCGCTCCAGCCGTAAAGATTTTCAGCGCTTTTATTCCACAATAAAATCTTGTTAGATAAATCTCTGACTACAATTGCATCTGTGGTAATATCTAATAGTGCCGCTTGCTCGCGTATTTGATGTTCGGCTTGTTTGCGGGCAGTGATATCTTCAAAGATATACAAACGTCTGATTTGCTTGTCGTTTCCATCGCAAATTTGAGTAGAGAAGCGCCGGATAATTCGCCCGTCGGTAAACAATATTTCGTCTTCTACAACTGCATGGTTATCTTCCTGTTGCAAAGATTGGCATGATGCAGTAAAGTTGGCAACATCCGCTATTAATTTCAGACAATCGGGAATAATGTCTCGATTCTTTAGTTTTCCGGAGGTCATCTCCGGTTTCAGGTGTTGAATACCCCAAATTTCACAAAAGCGATCGTTGAAATACAGGATGTTGTCGGTACGGCTATCTACCACGTAAAATGCTAGCGGGGAAACTGCTGTCATGGAACGCAGCAGTGCTTCTGCGGCTCGTAAATCATCTTCGGCTTGTTTGCGTTCTGTAATATCTTCTACTATGTAAGCAAATTGGGGAATGCAACTGCAACATCCGCCCACAGCTGAGACTGTTGCTCTTAGCCATTTCTGGCCTTGGGGAGTCTCGTGGGGATATTCGAAACTAACGGGTAGTTTGCTGCACTCTGCCTGGCGATAGTATTTTATCCATTCGCGGATACGGTCTTTGCAAATACCCAATTCGCTGGCGAGACGATTTCGCATCTTTTCTGGAGTTAGTCCCCAAAATTGGGCGCTGGTGGCGTTATCAGACACGTGAAGGATATCGTCTTCCAGTAATTCTACTATTCCCATCATCATCGGCGCGCTGTCAAAAAAGCTACGCAGAGTCCGTTGAGTTTGTTGCAGCGTTGCTTGTGCTTGTTGATACTCTGTTTTCATCTCCATCAGTTCCTGGAGATTGCGCCGCACTTCCAGCTGTCTGACGACCAAACGCGCGATCGCCTGCAGTGATTCTACCTGTTGGGTGCTGATTTCTCGTGGTACTCGATCTGCTACGCACAGCGTTCCGATCGCCACTCTCTCTGGAGTTATTAAAGGTACTCCGGCATAAAATCTTACGTAGGGATAGGAGGTGACAATGGGATTTGTCGCAAAGCGGGCGTCGGCTAGGGTATCGGGAATAACCAAAACTTCGCCCCCGTGCATGCAAATCGGACCAAATCCCACATCCAGAGGCATTTCCTGCAAATCTATACCTACTTTAGCTTTGAACCATTGACGATCGGTATCGATAAAATTAATGATAGCAATGGGTACCTGACAAATCTGTGCAGCTAAAAATACTAAATCATCAAATACTTGTTCTGGTAAAGTATTTAAAATTTGATATTGGCGAAGAACTTCTTGCCTATTGAACTCATAATTACTGCGCACAAAGAAAGTTGCCATTATTTTTTCCCACTACTACTGCTGAATTACAACTATGGTTTTACTGCGTGTAATCCGTGCTGCTGTGTTTTCTCAGAGAGGACATGGCGATATAAAGGAGGGATAATGGTTGTATTTTTGTTACCACTGCCATCTGCATTTACCTTATTGAATATTTCACCTTTTATTAACTATTTCTTAACCAGTTAGTCTCTGAACTTTTAGCTTCAGTAAATTAGCGATCGCTACGCCCTCTATGGACAATAAGATTGTTTTGTCACTTACCTATAGTAATATGTCTGAAGGGAGACGAGGAAATTAGGGTGTAAATCAAGTAATTTCACGCAAATACAAGTCCTAGGAGGAAATAATGGTATATTTTGTTTCCACTCTTCCGGGGATATTTAGATAAAAGTCTTTATTAGCAAGATTTACTATCCAAAAGCTTTTGTATAAAAGCTAACTTATTACGAAAGAGTGCGAAAAAAGGATAGTATTTTGCTTGCTATTGTTTTGTTTCTTGAAATAAAATCTCAACTACGCTAATTCATTTCTGTTCGCAAAACTATATACGATATACGATCGCCAATAAATAAACTTAATTTATAGTAACTATGATCGCCTCTTGTGCAGCAAAACCCAGAAAGGAAGATAGCTTTGCCATTTCCTTAGCACCCTTGTCTGTAGAAAAGGCTTATCAACTAGCTTCAGATCCAGCTAACGGTGCAGTAGTCGTGATGAGCGGGACGGTTCGCAACCAAACTGGTGGCACAGCTGTAGTAGCCTTGGAGTATCAAGCTTACGAACCAATGGCCCTGCGTGTTTTTTATCAAATCGCTGAGGAGATTCGCCAAAAATGGACTGATGTAAATCGCGTGGTCATTCACCATCGCATCGGACGCCTGCAAATCGGTGAAATCAGTGTTTTAGTAGCGGTAGGTTGTCCCCATCGTTTGGAGGCGTTTGAAGCTTGTCGCTATGCTATTGATACTCTCAAACACCAAGCTCCGATCTGGAAAAAAGAATATTGGCAAGATGGTTCGAGTAGTTGGGTTAGTATTGGTGCTTGCGAAGCTAAAGGTTGTTAAATTTGGGCTCGGAATTAATTATTTTTCTTAATTTTTAGGATTTTTTTACAGATTTGCCTGTTATTTATTTAAGTTTGTAAATATTTGCTTTTTTCAAAGGTCTATTCTTTTAGACTGAATCTTTGCAAGAGAATAACTTTTGGGATTGGCACAAATGCATTTAATAAACTTTCTTTGTCATGACGTTATAGTTGCGATTTCTTTCATAGCTTGTATTCTGGGTTTAATATTGCTCAGGGATAACAGCAAACAAGAAAATAACGAAGCAGAGATAACCGAGCGAATTTTGTTTAGAATGAGCTTTTCGTATTGGTTAGTTTACTGCATCGCTTTTGGCATTCAAAAAATAGTATTACCCTATTGGGAAGCGATACACACAACACTAAAAATTACTACCGCTTTGTCATATTTCCTAACATTTTCCTGTATTGTGAGTTTGCCTTTACATAAATTAGCTGTACGCCAGGTTGAAGAGTAGGTATTGGTTCAACTTGAATTTGTGGTAGGGGATTGTTGGACGATCGCTCCTGCAATTGCAGTCAACCATGAGAGTGGAGCGATCGCCAAAAAGCTTGTTGGTGTTGGGGGTGAGTTTTGTGATTGCTATTTTGGTTATGCAGCTTCTAGAGGAGCCATTGTTAAGCCAGCACGACGCAGCTGCTGGTGATAAAGCTCGGCTGGTTCTTGGGGACCAATCCAGACAATAGCTTGCCCTTCGTAGTGTACTTGGTTGGTAAGTTCCCAAGCGCGATCGCTAGTCATTCCCGGAATATACTTCATCAAGCACTCGGCAACGTGCTGAAAAGTGTTAAAGTCATCGTTTAAAACAATCACTTTGTAATTTGGATAAGGTTTGCGGGTGACTTGACTAGACCGTTCAGGAGCTATAGTTGGTGTTGTTGCCATTGCGGAAACAGCTGCTGAAAGTCTGGTAACCATAAATACTCAACTCTAGTTTCTCACAAAACTACACTACAAATATCTAGTTTAGTTCATCGTTGGAACTGGTGTGGATATAAATGGTAAACAACTACCCACCAACCAATTACTTCCAATCTTGCCAATTTTGATTGAAAATAGAGGTATCAGGGAAAGCAGTCGGATTACCATTTTTATTTAGCAAGCGCTGCAAAGCTTCCAGCAGTGGTTCTGGTTGGGGCAAATTGTTTACCAGTTGATAGGGCGCGATATTATGTTTTAACGCGAAAGCAGCTGTCGTTCCAGCTGCAGCCCCAGATGACCACTCAAAGGAGTGTACCCGATACGCCGCGGCCGCTATGTGGCTGGTAGCGATACTTTTACCTCCTACCAATAAATTATCTATTTTTTGAGGAATCATTGCCCGCAGCGCAATTTGGAATGGATAAGCTTGACCGGCGCCGCGTCTTTCTCCTGCACGTTCTGTATTTCCGGGTGCTTCTGGTGGGCTTTTGCTCATGCAAGGATGAAAGTCAATAGCATAGTGACCGATACCCACAGCATCGGGGAAGATAGTAGAACGAGTGCGTCTGGCGACATTTTCTGGGCGTTTTTGTCCGGAAATTACAGACAAGGCTTCCAAACCAGCCAAAGCGGCTTTGAGACGACGATATTCTGCTGGTGGCAAAGCTTTGCGGTAATAGGGGTCATCGTAGTTGCGCCGAGAAATATCAATTTCCCAGATAGTAAATCCTTGGGGAGCACCCCAACTCGGGCGTCCGATGATACGCCGAGCTTCCCGAATATACGGATATTTTGACAAGCCGTGCGCTGTACCCATCGGCGAATTCAATCCTGCAAGAAAGCGATTGTACGGTTGCGGTTGCTTGACACCATTCCCCAGTTGGGAGTCTGTAGTACCCGCTACTAGCCAATAATAAAAGCCAAAGGCGTTTTCCTCAGCTTTGCGTAAAGTTTCTATTCGCAGACCGCCCATCCAACCTCCCGGTTTTAGCTGACCGGTGGCTTGCAATTGTTGGCGAGTGTAAATCAAATTGTCTCGGGAAGTTCCCGGACGGTAGTCGTTACCCCAAGTCCAGTTTTGCATGGAGATATCGCCTGGAGTAGGAACTGTAAAAGTTACACCGCCAAATTTCATTGTCTTTCCCTTGTGGGGATTCCAAATGCGACGGTAGGTGAAAACCAAGGGAAAACTTGCCAATCGCGGTAATTCGTAGCTGTAGTAGGGTGCATAATTTTGATAAAAAGGAGGCATAATTTGTGGTTGTGGTTCTTTGGTTGCCTCCATGGCAAACGTGTAAGTAAAGCCTTGAACGCAGTAAGGATCGTTACTAGTACTGGAGGAAGAAGGTTCCAAGTAAGAACGAGCATCAATCCCCAAACGATAGGGAACATCTGCAAGAGCGATAATTTCACCAGTTTCGGTGGTGTCTATAACGTACCAGTTGGGAGCTTTGCTTTTTTTTGCTAGTTTGGGAACAAAACGGATAATGGTTTTGGTAAAGCGAGATGAATTTTGATAGCGATAGGAATCTTCGATGGTTTGAGACAGAGGAAAAGTATTCAAAGGTGGTGCGTTGGGTGCTGGTTGGTGCTGGATAGCGATCGCGCTGTTGATAATTTTTCCATCCGGACTGATAGTCAATTCTTTAATAACGGTGTTTGCAAACAGTTGTAACTTTCCTTTACCCTGTTTTTCCGCATCTTTGAGCATCGACTTCAAAATTTCGTGACCGTCGCGGGGTAAAAAACAGGATTCGCTGACCCAACAATTACCGGGATTGAGTTTCCCATACTTGCGTTCCAGTCGCCTTCGCAATTCCAGATAACCGCGGGAGTAATACAATTTGGCACGTTGGGTTGGTCGCTCGTCAAGTGCAGAAGTTCCCTGAGAAGAAATTTGTCCTCCCAACCAATCGGTAATTTCCGTCAAGCAAACTGTTCTACCCGCTAACAAGGCCTCGTAGGCGGTAGCAACGCCAGAAAGTCCGCCACCAACAACAAGAATATCGCAGTTTACCGTTTTATCGGGTGTCCTGGGTGGAACAGCTGTCGCAGAATTAGGTGCAATTAAACTAGAAATAACAATGATTGAGGAAGGCAGAAGGGAAAAAGCAGATGAGAGAAAAATTTTTGAGCCACTACTAATTACTGCTTTGCATTTTAATAAAGATCTCAAATGCAAATCTTCTCTTGGGTGCACAACAGCTACCGAATCCACGGCTAAATCTTCTCCCCAAGTCTCCCTTCTTTTTGTCTTCTGAGTGCGGCAAGATAAAGATGATAGACGCCAAGTTACCAGGTGTTTCATATTGAATTGATTCCGTTCAACTCCCAATTTGTAACTCAAGATGCACGATTTCTCTGGCTTTGGGCGATAATACCAGAAAAACAACGCTGACAGTTTTATAAAAGCAAAAAGCCACGTCTTACTTTTGCTAGGTACTTTATATCAGTTCTGAAAGACTTTAAAACTTTAAAAATATTATTGCAGATGATTTTGTCACTTTACCCGGCAAAAAACAAATTGTAGCTCGGGAAAAAGAAGTTTGTAGCAGTGCGGAAATGAAAACGGCGCTACTACAAACCAATTAAAGATGACGGAGTTATAACTGCACAAACAATTTCTTCTACTAATTTCTGGTTCCACTTTCAGTGGGCGGACGTTTAATTTCTCCTTCGCTGTAGCCTAATTCATACATGCTAGCAGCGCGAGCGTCTTCCTCTGGTGGCGTTTTGGGTTTTCCTTCCCAGGCGTCCGATTTTCCTAAGTTAAACCAATCCTCGTCGGTTTTTTCAGGGTAGAACGCATTTTCTGTTGTTTTTGTCATCTGGGTACACCTCTGAAATTTTAAGGCCTCAGTTCGTTTGCTTACTCTGTTTTGCCGTAATTCTTTTGTAGAATTAATAGCGGTCTCAAAATGGAAAACAAATAAGGGAAACTTGCAAAGCAGGCGATCGCTATTTTTATTTTTGTCATTTGTTTGCAGTGCAGACAAGGTGGCGAATCATCTGTATCAAAAGTTGAAGTTTCTATCATGACTAAATAAGTACAGAGGCAGAAGTCAGCAAATCTGATTTTTTGCTTTTTTTAAAAAAGGCAAATTAGTGGTGGAGGAATAGTCAAATGATACAAAATTCAACTCCCAAACAAGATGTTTCTGTCAAAAGAGGTAATCCCTTGCGCACTCTCGTAATTGGTTTTTTGCTTGGTTTGATTGTGGGCGCTCCCTTGGGGTGGTTTATTCACCGAGTTTATTTTCGCTACCGTTCTGCCCAAGTTCTATTTTGTCGCCAACAGCATTTTGGACAGTCGGAAGCCGAATTGCAGGCTTCTTGTGGCTCTTTATACTAACTTTATACTAAATTACATGTAAAAAGCTTTACTTAATTTCTACAGCAGTGCAAAGCGATCGCTGGGGTTGCTTGTTTTTGTTACCCTTTTGATGTTGGAATTGGCTTTATTTCTACTGAGTTGACCGACAAGCGATCGCATTTCTTGTTTGGCTGTGGATTAAGTTATTTGCCGCCTTTTGCTGTCAATTTATCTCTTTGTTCAGAGAGCAATAAATTTCGGCTCAAATTTTCATTAATAATCAGAAGCAATAATTTAATTAATAATTCTCTATACCTTAATTATCACCTCCCCTCTTTCTACTTTCAGGCTTGCCTTGGGAAATTTTTTTCGACGTGGTTTGTATTTGGGCCTCAATTACATCTTCTTGTTTGTGGAGCGTTCCTAGTCTTTTCATACGATCAAAAATTTGCCAAAATGGCAACCTAGATTTGATCCCCTCCGTTAAATTGATTAAAGATAAACGACTTCAAGGGTGTTGTTATCAGGGTGTATCATCAAAGAAAATAATTCTTGGTGATGCACTCTCTTTTGAAAATTGTCTTTTTTAATCCAGGATATTCACGCATGTATGTTTAGATTTGGTAGAATTGAAAATCAATAAGATTGACATTTACTACACCAGGAACATTTAGCATGTATTGACATTGTCGTTATTACCCATGTTAGCCCCCTAAATAAATGACAGTGTCTTTACATATTCCTGCGCGCTTCAGTAGTAAATGTCGGAGTGGGAGTGAAAGCAACTGGTAGGCTAACTCCCACTTTTATTTTTGTTACCAACGTCCGCTTGTAATTGGCAAAGTTGGAGAAAAGTACATTCCCAAATCAGGCGTGGTTGGGCGTAAGCAAGCAAAAATTTCCTAGCTTGTTCTAGTTGATTGATGATGCTTGCTTGCCGCCAGTTTTGCCAATAAAAATGTTGGAGAAAATCGATAAGCCACAGCTGGGCTTCTGTATCCAAAGATTTATCAATTTCTCTAGCTAATTCTAAGGCTTGGATATAGTTTTTTGGTATTTGGCTTGCAGTTTGGAGGATTGGCAAGGGAATATTTTGCATTTGTTTGTAAGCAGCGATCGCCTTCCCAGGACTACCAGCAGCGATACTCAAAATCACTGGATTTTGTAAAATTTCCTGATATCCAACACGCTTTAATACAGAAGTCATGGCAACTGTATCCAAGCAACGAAACAGAATGCGTTGGCAGCGCGATACTAGAGTTGGCAAAATAGACTCAACAGAAGGAGCAATTAAAATTATTGTTGCCTGTCCTGGTTCTTCTAAAGTTTTGAGTAGGGCGTTGGCAGCTGCTTCAGCTATCGTTTCCGCCTGCTCTATGACTACTATATGTCTTGGTGCTTCTAAAGGAGGACGACTCACAAATTCGGTAATTTGGCGAATTTGTTCTAAACGAATCAAAGGCGACCCTTGACGTTGGATTCCTTTGTCTGCTGCTTGAGCTGCGGTGAGAAGTTGTCCTTGATGGTGGTAAGTTGGCTCTACCCACAACAGGTCGGGATGGTTGGCATTTTGGAGTTGATTGCGTATAAAGTTAGCGTTAGACTCATTGGTAAACAGCAGTTCTGTAAAGCACCGCGCTGCTAAACTGCGTCCAACCCCCTCTGGTCCTACAAACAAATAGGCTGGTGAAATGCGGTTTTTTTTGACGGCTTGAACTAATAGCTCTACCGCCTGTTGTTGCCCTATAAGTTGTACAAAAGGGTCAGCCATAATTTAATGTATAGCAATTGCACTCTCAACTTGTGTACTGGTGCAAGCAAATTTACATTTAGAAATAACACACAACCATGACATGATTATGTTAGTACCTGCAGAAACAGTTAAAATCTTTCAAAACCAACCAGAATTGAGATTTTCGCCTGGGGAAGTTATTTTTGAACAAGGTGCTCCTGGAGATTGCATGTATGGTATTTTAACGGGAGAAGTAGATTTGTATGTTAATGGCAAAGTAGTGGAAACTATTAAGGCGGGGGATGTTTTTGGAGAAGGAGCGTTGGTTCATCCAGACAAAAACAGAGCTTCTACAGCGATCGCCAAAACCGAGTGCGTACTTGCTTGTATGAATCGGGATCATTTTTTGTTTGCTGTTCAAGAAACTCCTATGTTTGCTTTGCAGGTAATGCAAAGTTTTTCCGAACGCCTGCGTCGCATCAAGCAACATCTTTGCCAATGAACAGCAACTCAAATTTCTCCGCAACCGACCAAAGAAGCGCGCCTGTAGCTAAAAACACAACAGCTGCAGCTTTAGTGGTATGGGAAGGAAAGCAAGAAGGTTGTGTGGCAAAATCACCCAATCTACCTAGGCGATAAACCCCTACCAGCTTACAAACGCTCAACGCCATCCATTCTCAACACGCAGGAGAGGGAGAATGATTGAACTCCGCAAAACTTTTCACATGTTCGTAGTCAGCACTTTAGTGCTTTAGTTCCCAATCAGTACTTTAGTGCTGCCACACCAAGGACTAGAATAGGTGGATAAAATGTTGAATACCTGCTTTTTCTATGGCGCGAAAATATGTCGCGTCCCTTCAGCTAGCTGTGATTGTGTCTCCTTTTTTTATCTGCAAAATAAACACTAACAATGCAGAGCCTTCCTGAGAAAATCGATATTGAGTGTCCTTGCTTAATTATTAGCAAAAGAAATTTGATTAACAACGAGCATTCTTTCTTAAGAGCTTTTTTCTGAGACAGGATACGCACCAAGTTTTAAAAATAACTGTATATTTAAAAAACTTGAGTAAATTTTCTATTAGGGTTGAGTATAAACTTCTTTCTTGAGATAGTAGTGTTCTAGTATTAAAAACTATTATTCAAATTTAATATACAGATACTGCATTACCTGGGAAAGGTATGAATTTATGGCGTTTTTAAATCAACAACCTCATCAACCAGCGTATGTATCTACACCAAACAGAGGTAATGGCATGAGTCCTTTTTATCTAGTGTTGCTGTGCTACTTTCTACTCTAGCTTTAATTTGTAGTGGTTATGTAGCTTACCAGGTTATTAATTTGCAAAAGACCTTAGATACGTTAAATACAAAAAGAGATGCCGCGATCGCTCCTGGTGCAACAGTTAATATTCCTACTGCAAGCAATACGCAGCAAGCTCCAGTACAACAAACCCAGGTTCCTGGTGATGTAACAACACAGTCAACTCCAGCTTCTGGAGTTGCAATTAGTCCACGTCAATTTGTACAGAAAGCTTTAGGTAAAAAAGCAGAGGTAGAATTACTTTCAGTAAAGCGAATTAAAGACTCAGATAGTGGCAGCCGTGACATTGTTAATGTACAGATGCGCATTCGCAGATTAGCTGGAGATGACGTTGTTGGTAGGGATATTATCAATGTTTCTGGAACAACAGCTCGTAATCCTGAAACGAGTGAAACCTATAAGTCTGTTGGTTTTCAACGTTCTACTGGTAGTGTAAGCTTGTTTCTTCTACGAAAAGGAGCTTCAGCTGATGCTTATGTTTGGTTAAGAGTTCCACAAGGTGTAAACTATATCGATATTTTTGTGCCAGAAACAGCGGTGTTTAAAAACGTGCCTATTTCTTAGCAGTTGTCTTTTATGTTTGCCCATTGAGCGATCGCAGCCTTTCATCCCCCCACCGCAGGTAGGGAATCTAGATACAAGCTCGTGGCCATGAAGCATCATCTCATTCGTTTATTCTCCGTTTCTTTATTTTTATCTTCGGTCATCGGACTACTTGATAATAACCTGCATTCCACAACCAAAGCACAAAAATACCCTCTCAGCAATTATGTAAGTTTCCCAGCCTGCGACATCAAAATCCGGCAGCCGGAAGGCTTTGAAAAGGCGGACTCCTTTGATGGATTTGGACACTCGGAAACACTGTCATCGGTAATGGTCATATGTATTCCAGGCCCGTATTCAAAGGTTACCGCCGGCTTGACACCAGAGCGAATGAAGGCTCGGGGATGGACTTTGCAAAGCAAACAAAACGTTAGGATTGATGGTCTACCGGGAATCCTTATTGGCTTCCAACAACCCGTAGGAGATCAGGTGTTGCTGAAGTGGCTTCTTGGCTTTGGTGATGAGCGCAAGACAACAATAGTTATGGCAACTTTCCCCAAGAGCCAGGAACAAAAGCTGTCGGCTCAATTGAAGTTAGCCGTGTTAAGCACCCGGCTAGAGCAAGTTCTCACGCCCAAGCCGGGAAGCGATCTGCCTTTTACCCTGACGGTATCTCAAAAGCTAAAGCTCACACCTGCTATTAACAAAACGCTTGTCTACACTAAGGACGGAATTGTTCCCAGCAAGTCGGCGAAGGATCCGCTGTTCATTGTCGCGCCTGCTGTTAGTCAGGTTGTGGTGACAAACATGCGGCAGTTTGCCGAACGCCGACTTTACCAAACTGCGCTCGTCAGAAAGCTCACTGTCAAGTCCGCTGGCGCCATCACCATTGACGGTATTGATGGTTACGAATTGCTGGCCGAGGGCGAGGATACCAAGTCGGGAACACCCTTGCTCGTTTATCAGGTAATTCTGTTCAACAAAAATTCCTATATTCTCATGCAGGGGCTTGTGGGAGCCAAGCTTGGTGACGAGTATTTGCCTGAATTCAAGGCCATGGCTCGCAGCTTCAAGAGGAAACAGCCTTAAAGGATGTCGAGAAAAGCAGCAAGCGATCGCGGTAAAAAAAAGCGTCCCCCCTAAAAGGAAGGACGGAAGAAAAATCAATTGTCGGTGAACACAAGATTAGCCGTTGAGAGCAGGAGCAGCTTCAACAC
>KB235926.1:4229343-4376095 GCA_000332255.1 cyanobacterium PCC 7702
AAAAAAAAGCGTCCCCCCTAAAAGGAAGGACGGAAGAAAAATCAATTGTCGGTGAACACAAGATTAGCCGTTGAGAGCAGGAGCAGCTTCAACACTAGCTAAATCCAGAGGGAAGTTGTGAGCGTTGCGCTCGTGCATTACTTCCATACCCAAGTTGGCACGGTTGATAATATCAGCCCAGGTATTGATGACGTGACCTTGAGAGTCAACCACAGACTGGTTGAAGTTGAAACCGTTGAGGTTGAAGGCCATGGTGCTGATACCCAAAGAGGTAAACCAGATACCGATTACCGGCCAGGCAGCTAGGAAGAAGTGCAAGCTACGGCTGTTGTTGAAAGAAGCGTATTGGAAGATGAGGCGACCGAAGTAGCCGTGAGCAGCAACGATGTTGTAGGTTTCTTCTTCTTGACCGAACTTGTAACCGTAGTTTTGAGATTCGGTTTCTGTGGTTTCCCGTACCAAGGAAGAAGTGACCAAGCTTCCGTGCATAGCACTGAACAAGCTACCGCCGAAAACCCCTGCTACTCCCAACTGGTGGAACGGGTGCATCAAGATGTTGTGCTCGGCTTGGAAGACCAACATGAAGTTGAAGGTTCCAGATATACCCAAGGGCATACCGTCAGAGAATGAGCCTTGACCCAACGGGTAAATCAAGAATACTGCTGTTGCTGCTGCCACCGGTGCTGAGTAGGCTACGGCGATCCAGGGGCGCATTCCCAACCGGTAGGATAATTCCCACTCCCGACCTAGGTAGCAGAATACTCCGATTAAGAAGTGGAAGACGATCAGTTGGTAGGGACCGCCGTTGTAGAGCCACTCATCTAGAGAGGCTGCTTCCCAAATTGGGTAGAAGTGCAATCCTATGGCGTTGGAGGAGGGTACTACTGCTCCGGAGATAATGTTGTTGCCGTACAGTAGAGACCCTGCTACTGGTTCCCGGATTCCATCAATATCTACTGGTGGTGCCGCAATGAAGGCAATGATGAAGCATGCCGTGGCGGCTAGCAGTGTTGGTATCATCACCACTCCAAACCAACCGATGTATAAACGGTTTTCTGTGCTGGTGATGAATTCGCAAAACCGCTCCCAGGCATTGGCGCTTGTGCGTCTTTCTAGGGTTGTGGTCATGACTGAATTAGTGCGATGATTTCTAAACTGAATGAACGAGGCTGTTTAATTTTTGCCTGTAACAGTACCTTAACACACTGTTACCTAAATTTACAATAACTCTTTAGATAATAAAGCTGAGTTTCTTACTTAAGTAAGATAAGTGTGCCTTGACACTAAAGTTGTGGTAAAGTTGGTGCTTGCTTATGCTCGACCAACCTTTCGCATCAAGGGTATCAAGTGCAAGATTTCTAAATATCGCCTTGCTGGTGAGAAGATAAAAAAGTTGACCGCACAAATAAAGAGACCCTACATGAGTTGGACAAAAGTTCTTTCCGCCGATGCACTTTCTCCAGATTCTCGACAAGTAGTGAAAGTTGGTAACCGTGATATTCTACTGCTGAATCACCAAGGTCAACTTTATGCAGTTGAGAATGCCTGTCCCCATTTGAAATTACCTCTCAAAAAAGGCAAAATTACTGAAGATGGAGCTATCGTTTGTCCTTGGCATCGTAGTGCTTTTGATCTGCGCACTGGTGAAGTGAAAAAATGGGTTACATGGCCCCCATTAGTTGGTAAGGCTATGAGCATAGTTTCCCAACAAAAAGCACTACCAGTTTTTCCAGTGCGTGTGGAAGATGGAAGCATCTGGATTGAGGTAGAACAATAGCAAATTTTGAAACTGATGTGGCCAGCTAGCTAGCTAGCTAGCTGGCTACCTTCATGAATTGTCAATCAATTCTTAAATAAAAATCTGTTTTCTCATACTTATAACGAGTACGTGTTAGACTAAAATAGTCATAATCGTTATGAGTACGTATAAATGTGATAGTACTCGGGAATCGAATTAAAAAAAGGAAAGACTATGGACTTATCTAACTCCAACACAGCAAAGAACTTAGGCGAAGCTTTTGCTGGGGAAGCGATGGCGAATCGCAAGTATTTGTTTTTTGCAGAAGTAACTCGTCAGTTGGGGATGAACGAGCTGTCGAAGTTGTTTCGGGAAACAGCGAATCAGGAGACAGAACATGCTTTTGCTCATTTTCGCCTTATGCATCCAGAGTTAGTGGTGGATGATGTGGCCTCTTTAACACAAGAGGAAAAAAAGGCGATCGCTGCTCGTTGTTTAGAGTTAGCGATTGAAGGGGAAACCTACGAGTACACTACCATGTATCCTGGATTTGCCGAGCAGGCGCGTGCTGAGGGCGATCGCCAAGCTGTGGTTGAATTCGAAGCACAACAAGCAGAGTCACAAGAACACGCGGAAACATTCCGCAAAGCTGCCCGCAATTTTGGTTTATTAACGCACATAGAAAATCATCATGCACGTCAGTATACGGAAGCTTTGCAGGTGCTGCAAGGGGAAAATCCTGCTCCCAAAGTAGCTAGTAGCGATCCTGCTAACCAGAAATGGATTTGTCGTCAATGTTCGATGATATACAATCCCCTTGAGGGCGATCCTGATTCTGGAATTGCTCCTGGAACACCTTTTGAAGCGATTCCTGAAGATTGGTTTTGTCCCATCTGCGGTGCTAGCAAGAAAACTTTCGTTCCTTATCACGAAGTAGTTGCAGCTTAGGAAGAAAAACTAGCCTCGCGTGGAGACTGTATTTTTGCTATAGACGTAGGAGTTTCCCGCAGGCTTGAAAAATGGCATGTTAGTGTCGGTAGCGAGTGTAGCGCTCGAGTTATACACTTTTGACGCAACGAGTATTTTTACCACCTTCCTTGCAATTCTCAAAAGTAATTTTTTTGGCAACAATATCTTCTTTTGTGCTCAAGGCTTCTTTTTGGACTAATTCCGGAACCATGGTCCCGAATTTTCCCAGATACAGTATATCTGGTTTTTCTAGACCGAGAGTGTAGATTTGACCTTTTAATTGTTTTTTCTTTGCCAAAGAAGCCATCTGGGCGATCGCTAAATCAATTCTTTTCACAGTGCTAGTCAAAACAGCTTGGGGAGCAACTTCTAATTGGTCTTTGACATTACCAAAAGCATAAATCTTTTTCTCGCTAGCGGTTTGTAAAACTGCATCAGAGGCGCTATCTAACCATTGGTATATAACATCAGCACCGGAAGCAATTAAAGCTAGAGTAGCTTTTTTAGCTTTTGCAACATCATTGCCATCTCCTAGAAACAA
The DNA here is from genome assembly GCA_000332255.1 of cyanobacterium PCC 7702. Taxonomy (GTDB): domain Bacteria; phylum Cyanobacteriota; class Cyanobacteriia; order Cyanobacteriales; family Nostocaceae; genus Chlorogloeopsis. The sequence goes on from KB235926.1 coordinate 4,232,592, forward strand.
AGATTTAATTTCAATACTTGGCTTGACCCTTTTTGCTCCTAATTCCAGGCCGCGTAATTCTTGTTCGGTAGCTGGCAATTTTTGTGCGGCCAGATAAGCGAGGGTATTAGATTTTGACATGGATGCGCCAATAATTCCGCACAAATAGCTGGCTTGGAGATGGTCTATTTGCAAAGCAGCGATATTTTTACCCTTGATAGTACCGTTGACGGCGACAAAAAATGTTTGGGAAAATTGGGGGGCAACTTGTGAAATTGCTGGCTCAAATTGTTCGCCGTGAGTAAAAATTAAATTGTAACCCTTGCGAGCCAAGTCTGAGAGTGCTTGTGCTTGATTTTCTGGCGTGAGTTGTTCTAGGTAAGTTATTTGAGCGCCCAATTTTTGTTTAGTAAGCTGCAGGCCTTCGTAAGCAGATTGGTTCCAAGCTCCCTTGTTAATTAGTCCTGAAACAGCGATCGCAATCTTAAGACTTTCCCCAGTCATTGTCAGTTTGGGAGTGTAGTTGTGACCGCAAGTCTTTAGCAGCAAACTCGTGGCAAAAGTTGCTGAAGTGTACGAAACAAACCGACGCCTTCCTAGCATGTATGAGTACTGTGAACTAGCACGGTGCAAATTACCGACCCACGGTACGGAAAACAGATTTGGCATCTGTTTCCGTGTCCATGGCGGAAGCTAACAGTAATTTTACTTTACGAAAGTCCACTCTAAAGTTTTAATTGGTGCGACTTGCAGGGCTTGTGAAAGTTCGGCGCTGCTGTCAAATTGTAACTGTTGCAGATAGCTAGCTTCAACTCGGACTTGAAACTTTTCCTCTTGAAAAGGCCAAGGTTTGACGGTTACATCACCATTATGGTTTTGAAGAACATCGTAGCGGGTACCGTCTGGTAAGGTAGCGATTTCTAGGAAGCGTTCGCCGACGGGTAGCTGACGTTGGCAAAGAATCAGAGACAAGCGATCGCACCACTGAAAAAAGCCATAAGCTGCAGCGGCTTCATCTTTTGTAATATTTAATTCTTGCCGCCATTGCTCTTGCTGGCGCAATTGTTCGTCTAAAAAGTCATCTAATTCTGGCGATTCTTTGCGCTTACCTTCATAAAGAAAGCTCATGTGCATGGAAATGAGCATTGCTATCCATCTTCCTCGATAACGGGCATCTTGCGTAAGTTTGCGTATTTTTGGCAGATGCACCGTGCGCTCGAGGGTAAAGTCTAGCGGTGCACCGACCGGGGTAATGTTGTTTTCTTCCCATTCTTTTTCCAAATCGTCATGGTGGGAAATAGCAGCAATACATTCCAACCAGCGTACCGGACGTTGTTTGGGGTGCCAGTGTCCGGCAATTTGTGCTGCTAGCAAGGCATGAGCGCGATGATAAATTACCTCCCAGCCTTGTTCGTGTTGGTTCACAATCATCGATTAGCCTCTATTATTCATGTAATATGAGTTAACCTTTCTTATGTTGCAAAACTCGCGGCTGCAATCCATCTTCCCCGAGTACAAAATTAAGCATCGTTATGAATAAATTCAAGTCAAAAAATAAAATATTTTTCCATCAGCAATTAACTCCTTACTTATTTTTGCTACCTGCTTTGCTTATCTTGGGATTAACAGTGTTTTGGCCGGCGCTGCAAGCTTTTTATCTTAGCTTTACCCGTTACGAATACGATTTAACACAAACACCGCAATGGGTCGGTTTTGCTAACTTTCGCCGCCTGTGGAACGATGCGGTTTTTTGGCAAACTCTTGGAAACACGCTGTTATATCTAGTAGTGGTAGTGCCAATTTTAGTTGTTGCTCCCTTGGTACTGGCAATTTTAGTGAATCGGAAACTACGCGGTATACATTGGTTTCGCGCTGCCTACTATACTCCTGTGGTTATCTCCATGGTCGTGGCGGGAATTGCCTGGCGGTGGTTATATGCAGAAAATGGTCTACTCAACCAGCTGCTGAGGGGTATTTTCCCAGAAGGTATTCCTTGGCTAACCAGTCCCCGCTTTGCTTTGTTTAGCGTTATGGCCGTTACCATCTGGAAAGGATTGGGCTATTATATGGTGATTTATCTGGCAGGGTTACAATCAATACCAGATGACATATACGAGGCGGCGGCGATCGACGGTTCTGATGGTGTTTGCAAACACTGGGATATAACCGTACCTTTGATGAAACCCTATCTTGCTTTAGTCGCGGTCATATCAGCAATATCCGCGACAAAGGTATTCGAGGAAGTATATATTATGACACAAGGAGGACCGCGTAACAGTTCGAAAACAATTGTTTACTATTTGTATGAACAAGCTTTTAACAACTTGGAAATTAGTTATGCCTGTACGATTGGGCTGGTATTATTTTTGATTATTTTAGGGTTGTCAGTTCTGCGATTATCTGTTATTTTTAAGGATGCAAATTCATAGTGGTTAGGGGTTGGAGTTGAGGTGATTGGGTAGAAAAGCAAGCGATCGCGCAACTTTCGGATGTTCCTTTTGTCAAAAAGCGGATTTTAGCAATACAAAACTCAACTCACCCTGTTGTTGGTTGGGAACTTGAATACGAGCTTGGCATAATTCTTGCAAAATTTAATTTACGAGTCTATTTCTTTACCTAATTTAAGCAAATCTCCTGAGCTATTAACTGCTAAATTAAAAACATGCGGAATTTTTAACATAGGTATATAAACAGCTTTTACAAAGCATTTATAAAAAAATTACATTTTCTAGCATCTACCGAAAAGTTATTCATATATGAACATGAACGGGAAAACAGATGTTGTCCAATCTTGATTTAATTCGAGAGTTTATCCAATTATCTATCCAGCAAAAGGAAGTTTTATTAGCAAACCAAACTTTAACAGCGCAAACATTTTGTGGTAGTAATAATTTGATGGCAAAAACAGAAGGAATCATTGTCACTTGCAAGCTTGACAATACATGCACTTCTTTTGCTGTTAAAGCTAATTCAACTTATTGGGAATTATTAAACCAGGTATTAGCTGAATACAACTTTGTTCTGACTGGAAGTGCAGATAATCGTGGTTTTTATGAATATCAGTATTGTCAAGTACCAGCAGGCTATCAAATGCATTGCAGCAAAGCGGCGATTTTATGGCGAGCTTGGTGGAAGCATCGCAAGCACATTTTAGGAAGAGGAATTACGTTAGAACCTTTAATTGGCGTTCGCCACATAAAACAACATGCGTGGTATCCCATCAAAGATTTAGCTATTAGTGATGGAGTCATTTACATCAAGACATTGGGAAGTGAAATCACAGTTCATTCTGATGACTTGATCGTTTGGTTGGGTAAAATTGACGACCACCATTCTCACCAAGCTCAAATTACTGTATCCGAATTTTTGCAAGCAGCTAAATCCTAAAGCTTCTAGCAACTACCTACTTAAAACCTATCTTCATACTCCAATACGGCCCTGTCATCACCAGCCAAATCAGTGGAAGTACGCAGACGCCATTGGGAATTCAAACGGTAGTTAATACCAAACTGGGGAGGTTTATCATTGGTTAAAATTTTCAGAGCGGAAAAGGAGAAGTTACGCGAGATATCAACTCCAGCTTCCATCGCTAGGTCAATAGAAGAAGGATTTCTCTTGGTAGTGTTTGTGCTATCAAAGGTAATGGTAGGGAACAAGCGTAGTTCGCTTAAACCAAAAGCATTACCAATCTCATTAAAAGTCCGTTGCAAATTCAAAGCCGAACTAGCTAAATTAACAAGTCCGAGCGTAGCATCACCGCGTCCTAGGGTTTCTACAAAACTACCTCCCAGCATAGTAACGATTTCTGCCTTAGTGTAGGAAGGATTGCTTTTCAACTCCAGATTTTGGTTAATTTGACTAGCTGGACCATCAATAGTGGCTTCAACACGAACTGTGTTTACAGGATTAAAATTTGTTATGATTCCGTCATTAATCTCAGAGGCAACGGCGGAACTAGCAACCTGCATGGGATTTGCATCCAAAATATTAGTAACTAAGCGAATGTCCAAATCTGGATCTTGATTGCCTCTGAAGATTGCTGTATGCTTGTAGCCACGGGCAAGGTTGAATTGGGTAGCAAACAAATTTACGTCTCCATCCTGCAGTCGAATAGTTCCTTCGGGTTCTGGTTTGTTGAGGGTACCATTAACTTTAACAGAGCCGGTAGCTCGAAAACTAAGAATTGGTGGAAGAGTAATTTCTACATTTTTCCCCAATACAATCTCCAGATCGTGGAAGCGGGTGACTGCAGTTCCAACTTCTGACTTTGGTTCCCGGATCGCTTTGCGCAGAGAAATTTCTTCTTGGCTTTTGCTTGCATTGCTGCTGGCGTTGGCAGATTGGGCAATAAAAACCTGGCCGTGAGATAGTTTGAGTTCACCGCCAATGATGGGACTAAAAGCGGAACCAGTGATTTGCAGGTTACCGTTAATGCCTCCTTGATATTTTTCCCTGAGATTTATTGCTAACTGATGGAGGTAGATGTTGAGGGGATTGTCTGTTGACTGTTGAGGATTGAAAATCGGGATTTCTCCTTGAGCTGTAAAACTACCTTTGCTAAATTTGCCTTGGAGACTGTCTACTTTGATGCGGTCAAAATTAAACTCTATTTTTCCGGTTACATCTGTTAGTTTTCCGGGTAAAGCTTGAGCAGCTGCAAAGGTAGCTCCTTTGATAGTAGCAACGCCGTTTAGGATTGGTTGTTGTGTTGTTCCGCTGACTGTTAAGTTTAGGTCTCCCTCACCTTTTTCAAAGGTTAGTTGGTCGGTCAATATGTTTAATACCGTTAATCCCTCTTTTTTCACCTTGACATCCAGACTGAGTTGATTGCTGTCTGGTCTGACGGAAGCAAAAGGTAATTTGTAGGGAATGCTACCAGTAATTGCAACAGGTTCAAGACCGGAAACAACTACGCTGCTACCAAAATTCAAGCGTCCGTCGTTGTAGCTGAAACTAGCATTTGCTGATTCTATTCCTTTGCGATTCAAGGTTCCTTGAGTGATTTGCAATTCTCCTCTGGCTTGGGGATTGGCTATACTACCTGCTACAGTTGCTGTGGCGTTGATATTACCTGTTAAACCAACGGGTAGTTTGACGTAGTTATTTAGCAGTTCTAAAGGAAGATTTTTAATACGTAACTGTCCCGATTGTTCTGTACCGCCGATGTTACCGGTGAAAGCGATGAGACTGTTGTTTGATTGCAGTCGCAAAGGCAATAATCTCAGTACGCCGTTTTCAAAGCTACCTTTGGCGATGACTTGCTCTGCTGCGTAAAAATGTTCCGGATCTTCTTGTGGTCTTCCCCAGACAAAATTTTCGCCATTGAAGTCGAACTTCACCGCCAAATTATTATTAGTAGCCGTGTCTACAGTGACTTCGCCATTGAAAGTGCCTTTTAAGTCTGCTAGATCTGGGAGGAAAGAAGTTTGGCGACGTTGTTGTTGCTGTTGTGTTAGTAGAGCTTTGATTTCTGAAAAACGCTGGATTTGAGCTTGTAAAGATTCGTTTGGTAAACCTACTGCTACTGTTTGGAGATCGCTAGCTTTGCCGTAAGTTGGTGGAGTGAAACCACGCTGCAAGTCTTTTAATTCAAATATTTGTAGTGCGGTGAGAACATCTTGGATTTGGCCTTGGTTAACTGTTAATTTGCCTTGAATTAGGGGTTTTGTGGCTGTTGGCGTAAAAGTACCAGCCATTGTATAACGACTGTTACCTTTGATAAGGGTACTGTTGTTGAGAGTTACCTTGCCATTTTCGTAGCGAAATTGTGCTAGGAGGCGATCGCCCAGGAAGATGCGAGCTAACCGTGGTTGCTCAATAGCTATATTTCCCACTGTTTCCCAAGTGTTTTGCTTGATTTGTAAATCTCCAGACAACAGTCCTGCAAGTTTTCCGGCGTTAAGGAAAGTAGTTGCAGGTATACTCCAATCCCAAGCTATTAAGGGGAAATTTTCTACTTTAGCTATGAAGGTATCACCTTGTAACTGTCCGCTTGCAGAAGCTTTTTGCCATTGCACGTTGAAAGCACGGGGACGATAATTTGCATCTAGGTGAAAGGCAATTTTGTCATGCGTACCTGTGACATCCAAATCTAAGCCTTGACTTGGAAGTGACTGAATATTTCCCGTTAGTACTGGTTCAAAAGCAAATCTATTGACAGCAAAATTTTTCAGTATTAGTTTTCCTACTACATCTGGCGTGGGAAGCTTCCCGGCTATTTGTCCGCTAAAATCAGCTTTACCTTGTACATTAACTGTATTGGGTAACTGGAAAGGCAGATTTTGTAAGTTATAATTTTTAGCTTGTACCTGCAGAGCTAATTCAGTAATTTCCGGTACAACGCCAGAACTGGCTTTGGTGAGGATGTAGCCACTAGCATTGAAATCGCGAGCGCTTGCTTGGCGCACGAGCAATTTTTGTCCATCCCAAGCAACTGTTGCGGTCAGGGGTTGGTGAACGCCAGCAAGACCTTGAGAAAACTGTAACTGACCTGACGCCTGCAATTTGGCTAAGTTGAAAGTGCCTGCATTTCCGGCAACTTGTATTTTACCGCCCAACTTACCTTGTAACTGCGGCTGCCATCGATTTAATTCGACATCAGTTGCATCCACTACAGCTTGGTAGCGACCGTTAGCTAGTTGAATATTGGTAGCAGTTATTCTACCGCCAGCTATGTTTAGCCGCGCTTGACCGCTAGCTTGGAGAGATTTGGGTTGCAGGGATGTTACCGAACCTGCCACCTGGAATTCGCCGCTCAATGTTCCTTGAAGTTGCTGAGGTAAGGATGCTAATTGTGCTACTTGGATATCCCTTGCTTGCAGTTGCGCTTGATAAATACCATCAGCTAGTTTGATGTGGGAAGCACTAACGGTACCGCGCCAAAGTGTCAAGCGGGCTGAACCGTTGCCCTGTAAGGTTTTCAGGTTTAAAGAATCTGTATTGCCAGAGATTTGAAATTTTCCTGCTAACGCCGCTTGCAATGCTGGGGGGGAATTTGGTAGCAGACGTCCCAGCTGTACACCTTCTGCTATCAGCTGGACAGAAAAGCTTTTTTCTTTCATCTGTACTTTAGATATTGCTACCTTACCGCCTGCAAGTTGTACTCGAGCGTTTTGAGTGGCAATGTTAGTAATTTTCCAGGAATTGGAGGTTCCTGAAACAATGAGATCGCCGTCAAAAAAAGCGTTTTTGAGAGAGATATTTTGTAGTTGGCTTTGATTGAGAAAGTTTTCGATTGGGATTTGGGAAGCGCGAGCTACAACTTTCCACTGCTTTTGGTTCCAGTTGCCAGCAGCTAAAATCCTACCACCAGCTACACTTACAGCTACGTTGCGAAAAGATAAGTGGCGATCGCCAGCGATCAGAATTTCACCAGTGGTAGGGTATTGAGCTTGGGGAGCTTGAAATTCTACCAGTGTTTGTAGTTTGTCAACGGTACCGGTAACTTTGGCTGTACCTGAAACAGCGCCAACTGCGAAGGGAATTTGGCTGTTGTAAAGGTGGGCGATCGCATCTCCCGGAACGTTTTTCGCGGTTAAATGCAAATCTAACTGGGGAATTGTACCAAGCTGTAGTTTGCCGGTGCCGCCAATTTTACCACCAACTTCCATCTGCCCTTGAATGTCTTTCAAGACAACAATTCCGGTAGGAAGTGAATACTCAAACTTACCCCTGACGCTGCTAAAATCTACTTTGTCAATGCGAGCAGGCTTGATAGTGGTAACCGTACCGTATAAAATTGGATTATTAGCTTTGCCAACTAACTGCAAATCTGCTTTCAATTGCCCGCTGACAGGAACGGGTGATTTCAACCTGAGGGTTCTTTGGACGGTCTCTACGCTTACTGCCTCGATCCGACCTGACAGATTGTAACCAGTCTTGCTGTCGATCGCTCCACTCACTACCAGCGGCACTGCTCCGTAACTCGTAACAAAATTATCTAATTTAATTTGCGTATTCTGGAAGCGAAGCGTTCCCCGAGAATCGAGCAAAGGTTGTGGTAGCTGGGGAAGTTGCATGCGAACATTTTGCAAGCCAACACTACCAAACAATAAAGGTGGTTGAGATTCTCCTAGTCGGGCTTGCAGGCGCAAGTCACTACTTACTCTACCATCTAACAGCGCTACTGGTAACTTGACCAGGCGAGTAATATCAGAAGCTAGTAGCTGTTGTCCTTGGATTTTTAAATTGGTCAACAGCGTTGTTAAACGAATATCTCCCTGTAAAGCAATGCTACCACCACTGCTGGTAGCTTGCCCTGTAATATCAAACTTAATCAAGTCATTGTTTTCTAGCAATTGAGCAGTTCCGTTCAATTGGGAAAATGCTAACGGAGAAAAGAATTTTCCCAGCAGTGCAGAATTATAGTTTGTCTTTTGTTTATTATCTTTTGCAGTCCCATCTGCAAAACTTTTCTTTTCCTCCTCCTGTTGTATTCTCCACTGCGGATTCGGTACTAGTGTCAGCTGGCCATTGCGAAATCGCAGTTTATCTAACTGTGTTTGCACCGGGCCATTCTTCCCCGGCTTTGCTAAGTTAGTAGTAATCCAGTGTCCCTGCTCGTCCTGCTCAAGGTGAATCTTCGGATTGACCAAAGTGACGTCTAATTTAAGATGGCGGTGAAAAAGAAGCTGCCAAAGGTCGAAACCTACTTCTACACTATCGACTGTAACGCTGTCTGGATCTGTAGGTGTTGCAGGAATAGCAGAAGCTGCAAATTTTACTCCACTCAGGGAAATTTCCTTTACCTGTCCTAATTTGACCGGACGGTTCAGGGTACTCGTCAGGCTTTTTTGTGCCAATGGTGTTAAATCATCATGAATAAAGCTCCACAATCGCCAACTACCCGCAAAAAGTCCAAGTAGTAAAATTCCACCTAATGCGATGCTGTTACGATTTAACACCAGTAGCCAGAAATATTTCTGGCTGGGAATTCGGGACCTACGCTCGCAATTGAGAGATTGATTCATTTGATTTTACCGTTTACTAGTTGAGTTTTGGCAGGCACACTAGTATTGACTGTTTTGCTATTAGTTGGTTATTGGGAACTGTTTACATATAAACCTATTTTGAATTCAGGCTTGGCAACAAAGACAAGTTAGGTAAATTTTGTTAATATCCAATAGAAACGCTGGCTACGATCTCAAATAGAGAGTTTTCTGGAACTAAATCTCAAAATCTCTTTTGCAAACAAATCTCGGCTTTTGGCTGCTGAGTAGCAAACTTTGAATAGTTATTTTGCTCATTTTTAGGTAAGTTATGACGGTAATATAAACTTATCAATCTAATTTAATCTCTAAAATTCAAAATCGCTATACCGGTTAATACTGTAGCGGTGGAAAAAATTCAAACCAAGCTTTATGTATAAAATTTACAAGCATGCTTCGAAGGTAGCGGTACATCTAAATTGTGGCAGTACTCATCTTTACCAATAGTAATGAAATTCTACCTTTGTATCCGTTAGCTTCGTAATTATACTTAATAAATAAAGTTATTTCTATAAAATAGAGAAAGCAACTAAAATCCAGATTACTCTGTGCTATAGTTATGATCTTTTGAGTTCTATTTGTCAGAGAAACACAAAGAAAATAAATGTTTTTTGAGAAAGAATTGGTATTAAAAACTCTAGAGGGCTACAGGTATCTCCTTGATAGTCAAAAGGGGTCTGTTTGAGAGGCGGCACCCGGATTTGAACCGGGGAATAAAGGTTTTGCAGACCTCTGCCTTACCACTTGGCTATGCCGCCTTACCACGAATCATTATCATACCATAATTTGATTGCAAATTGCATCCCCAAAGCCATAAATTTTTGATACTCTCGTGTTTTGATCCGGGAGCGTAAGTTTTAAATTCTCACTTCATCGGCAAAACTTTGCCAGCGGACAAAGCGAAATGCACCAGCAACAGATCCCCAAATTTGCTCGTCAGTTTCTAAATCTCGTCCGCGATCGCGACTGATAAATTTTTCGCCGTCGATTTCAAATTCACTGTCTAAATATGTTTTTTTTCCTTTGCGATACACGAAGCAATTTTTTCCTGGTTCTACCTTGCCTTTAAAACAAGAACCTGTCCATTCTACAATCATGTTGCAGCCACAGGATTTTTCCAAGTCGTCAGCTTTGAGAGCTTTGAGCCGTTCCAGGTCGCGGGATGCGCCGTAGAATCTTTGTTCATCCCTAACTTTGTAGTTCTCTATTTGGATGTGGTCTCCTGCATCTATCAACTTGGCTACTGCTACGCGATAGGGATCGTTGAGCATGTAGTCATAGGCTTGTTCTACGTAAAAGCTTACTCCGGATAACAGGTCAAGGGGAAGGGGACGCATACAAACGCGGATGTGAGCAAAAAAAGGGGGATTTTCAAATGCTTGTTCTTGATTGCTAAAGTCAGCTGCCATCCACTGGGCTAAAGTGGCAATGTCTGTGGAATGAGTCATTATAGAACAATACACCAGTTGCTTCAAAAGATCCTGGGAGTATTGTAAAACTTGTAGTTACCTGTTTAGCAGGAGAATTTTTGCTGTTGGTGTAGCGTACCGGATGGCATTACTGGTGTCAAGGATTAATAGTTAATGATGTTCAAGTACTAAACACCCAATCCTAGATTTCCTAGCCAAGATGGAGTGAGAAAAACTTTGCTATGTTGTTACAACGCCTGGGTAAGATTATAACCGCCACTAGTGCATTTTTGCTTGTTAGCAATTGGTTAGTGCTAGCAGAAACTAAAAAACCAGAACGCTTTTCTCCCTCACCACTAGAAATTTACACCCTCGATCCATTGTTACCACCCAATGCGCAACAACAACCGTTATCGGTGCAACAGCAGCAACAGCTAGAATTGGCGCTGGATAAATTGCATCAGGAAGCTGGGACGAAACTGCAAGCGGGTGACAGACAGGGAGCTTTTAATACTTGGAATCGGGAGTTGCGCTTGCGTCGCTACTTAGGACCGTTAAAAGAAGTGCAAGCATTGGGACGAGTAGGGGCGATCGCTTTTCAAAATAACGAACGCCAAGAATTGCAATATATTACTCAACGCCTACAAGCAATTCAAAAGCAAACAAAAGCCCAATTCTTACCTGATTTGGATTTGTTGCAAGCTTTGGGACTAGCTTACCAACAAGTGCGATCGCCGCAAGCTGCTCTAGAAGTTTACAACCAGCTTTTGGCAATTGTACGGCAACAAAAAAATGCTGCCAAGGAAGTCGAAATTCTGACAACTATAGGAAATTTGCATCTGAATTGGTTTGATTATCCCCAAGCAGCTGCCACTTATGAAGAATTGTTAAAGTTAGCAGTAGTAAGGGGAGATGCTGCTGGTCAGCTAACATATCTGCAACAGCTAGCTTATATTTACCAGCAGGGAAAACAACCTCAGCAAGCAATCAGGATCCGCAATCAACTAGCACAAATTTACCAAAAACAAAACAATCTTAGCCAGTTACCGGCTTTGAACTTGGCGATCGGTTCTGATTACGAATCTTTAGCACGAGAAAATTCCAACCTGCTGCAACAGGCTTTTAACAACTATCAACAAGCATACATGACTGCTTGGCAATTACAGCAGTACGTACGCGCTGCGGAAGCTTTGCAAAAGTTAATTGCGCTTTATCGTTCTCAAGGACAAACACAAGAAGCGTTGCAAGCTAGTGAAATTCTTCTACAGGCCCAGCAATTAGCTTCTAATGTTTATGGTCTAATGAAAGCTTACGATCTCATCGGTCAGATTTATTTAGAACGCAAAGACTATCCTCAAGCATTAAGGGCTTTTCAAAAAGGACTGGAGATGGCTCAACAATTAAGATACGACGAAGATTACTTTTCTGGACAAATTCAGAAAATTTCCGCACAGATGCTGCAATGAAATTCTGTGGCAAAACCGAGCAATTAATATACTTAATGATGCTCAACTTTACTGATGAAATTATTAATTATATTTGCTATCTGTGGCAGAAATTTATTTGTCAAAAAAATACTGATAATTCTAGTGAGCAAACTTCACCTTGTTTCAGCAAATCCCGGTTAAATTGCTAGGAATGCTGCGATTGAAAAATACCAACCTTTCCAAAATTACTTGTTAAGCGATATCCAGTCAATATTAATAACTAACTTCATAGCTGGTATGGAGTTAACTTGGTAGCTGTTACCTAGTATGTTAGCGTCATGAATATTGCTTCTGGTTCTGGTAAAAAAGGAGTGCCTTACAACAGCATATATTCTGCTAGTAAAGCAGGTTTGATTATGTGGACGGATGCGGTGCGACAAGAATAAATTAACACCAATGTAGGGATGACAGTAGTTTGTCCGGTATATACAAAAGCAGGGATATTTTTGAAATTTGGCTTAGGAGCACCTAAATTAGCGCGTGTTTCCGAATCCAAAGCTGTGGCGATCGCTGTTGTGGAAGCAATCAAGAAAAACAAAGCAGAAGTCATGCTAGATGGAATTTTAACTAGACTTTTATTTTCCAACATGCAACTTTTTCCAGAATTGGGGGACGCAATTTACCGATGGATTGGTCTAACCAATTTAAATCTCACCTGTGCAGAAAATCAAATGCGTGCTGAAAAACACTTGCATAACTAAATTTTTTCTACCAACCCGGTTTTTGGAGACTGGTTTTTTTTAAATTTAAAATTTTCCCGTAGTCAACTCCAACAATCATTACCAAAACTTCTATATTTTTGACTTTTGATTAATTTACTTCTCTTAACCGTTCTCCGACAGAACAATTTTCTTATCTTCCGATTGGTCAATTACTACTAATTCAAGAAGCAAAGGAAAATGGCAGACAATGATTATGATATTATCATCATTAGTACAGGTGCCGGTAGTGGAACACTAGCATATAAATTAGCACGAAGTGGGAAAAAATTTTATTTCTAGAGCGAGGAAATTTTCTTCTCCGAGAAAAAGCTAATTGGGATTCTGAGCAAATCTTTAAAAAAGAATGCTATCGCACCACAGAAGTTTGGTACGACAAACAAGGTAAACCCTTTCGTCCCTTCACACACTATTACGTTGGTGGTAATACTAAATTTTATGGCGGTGCATTATTTAGATTTCGTGTTCGCGTAGCGACTCCATAAATGGGAGTGAAGTACACGCTCGCAAAGGTCTAGATGCGACAGAACCTGAAATTACTGAATACTATCCCTTTCCTCCCGTAAGCCATGAACCATACATTCAAGAAATTAATGAAGTATTAAAAGATAAAAACCTACATCCATTTTATCTACCACTCGGTATCAAACTCAACGAAGCTAATCGTTTTCTTAGTTCTTGTATTTGCTGTGAAAATTGTGATGGTTTTCCTTATTTTCTAAATGCTAAATCTGATGCTGATATTAACTGTATTCTTCCAGTGGTTGCTTACAAAAATTTGACTTTAATAACTCAAGCAAAAGTTGTAAGTTTACATACAAGTACGTCGGGACGGGAAGTCACAAAAGTAGAAACAGAAATTGCAGGTAAACAATATATCTTTTCTGGCAATATAGTTGTTCTTACCTGTGGTGCTATCAACTCAGCTGTATTGTTACTCAAATCTGCCAACGACAAACATCCAAATAGATTAGCGAATAGTTCTAATTTGGTGGGACGAAATTACATGGCTCAGATTTTTATTAGGGAGAAAAAGATTTTCCTTATCCCATGGGTAGTGTCCAATTACTCGGTCATATTAATAAAGATAGAGTAGCTGAATCACGCACCATTTTTTACATCCAATATAGTCTCCAAAACAATAGCAAACTATTCTGTTGGTTGGTTGCTAATTGCTGAAGACTTACCAAATCTGAATAATCTCGTGCATGTTAAGGGTGAACAAATTATTCTTGAGTATACAAATAACAACGAACAAGCATTCAACCGTTTGATTCAGCGTTGGATTTCTGTTTTAAAGACACTCAAACTGCCCTCTCACAAAGGCAATTTTTCTTTATTTATACTCCAAAAGATGTCTTTGAAAAATGTGACGCATCAGTGTGGTCTTGCTGTTTTGGCGAAAATCCCACCACCTCGGTACTTGATATTAATTGTCGCACTCATGATGTGGATAATCTTTATGTTGTTGATAGTAGTTCTTTCCCTTCTAGTACTGCTTTGAATCTGTCGCTAACAATTCTAGTAAATGCTTTGCAACTGGTAGAGAATCTGTTAGAAAAGATGAAATAATACATTCGCGATATTTTTTAGAATGTAGATGACAAAAAAGATTCTATCGTTGGAGTTTTGTCTTTAATATTTTATTGCTAAAATTTCTAGATTTTGGTACTGATTTTGAGGGCTAAAGCCCTCACTACGAGCTTTTTCAGTTAAGTGGCAGTTATGGGTAAATCTTTTGATTTGTTAACTATTTGGTATAGCTTTTGTTCGAATTTTTGCATGCATGCTGACCAATCGAATTCAAGTATGGAGAAGCGAGCGTGGAGAGACATTTGGGCTTTTAGTTCGGGATTTTCTAGAATTGTAATTACTTTGTCAGCAAAGTCCCTTGGGTTGTTAGGTTCAGCAAGAAAGCCGTTGCGACCGGGAATAACCTGTTCTGATGTTGAGGGTGCTTTGACTGCAACTACGGGAGTTCCAGAGGCTAAGGCTTCGTTGTTGGAGGTGCAAAAGTTTTCGGTGGTGGAGGGATTGACAAATATGTCTGCTCGTGAGTACCAACCGAGTAGTTCTGTACCGTGAGATTCTCCCCACACGGTCACACCTGGTCCAAGTTTGCTAGCGCGTTGGCGTATTTCTCTTTGTTGAGGGCCGCTGCCAATGATTACCAAGTGTACGTTAGGTATTTTAGCGGCAATGAGTGGGTATATATCCAAAAGTTGAGTTACGTTTTTTTCTGGCGCGATGCGTCCGACGAAGAGCAGGGTTGGGCGGCGATCGCTGGGAATGGGGTCATAACAAATGTTAGCAGGATTAAATTTTTGGCAATCTATGCCTTGGTAGGGAAAGTATTCGCTACGTTGGGATTGGAGATTTTTATATTTTTGCAGTTGTTCTCGGGAAGAAAAGAAGTTATAGTCGTAAGCTGCGCTGAATTGCTTGATCAATATTGGCAATAGGGGACGAATCAAGCTGAAAAAAAGGTCGCCCATATAATATCGAATATATGCAACGATATCGGTGTGGAATAGGGAGATTATAGGTGTATTAGTTCGCCGAGCGTATTCCGAACCGACAGGACGACCATAACCTTGCAAGAAAATGGCATAAAATCCCCTCATTTGCGGCGCTTCTTCAACCACTATAATGTCTGGTTGAAAACTCTCCAGAACTTGGGAATCATTCCAGTGGCGATAGCTTAATGGTTGGGGGAGAGATTTGTAAAATATCAGCGGTTGGGTGGGAAATGCGTAAGAAGAAAAGTTAGGAAAAGATTGCAGTTGTTCCAATCCGGACATGAGACGACTAACAACCTCTTGGGGGTATTGGTCGTTGATTTCTGGGTGAATGAGAAAGACTTCGTGTTTTTGTTGTAGTAACCAGTGCACCCGTTGGTGGACTGCAACCGAAACCCCTGTCAAGAATGGCGCGTATAGTCCCGTAATCAGCGCGATGCGAAGAGGTTGTTTTTTCATAGCTGGAAGGAGGTAGTTGTATGGAGGCGAAAATTAAAGAGATACTTTAGTGTCGATAGGTTGATCGAACGGTTGATACGGACGGTATTCAATCAAGCGGATATTCCAAGGACCGTTGATTCGGTAGATTGCGCCGCGCCAGTTGACTGTTGACATCCACAGTGAAGATATCAGTGCAAAGCCATGAGTCCAATTTGTGAGGGGAATGGCGAGTAGCATTTTTGCGATTGTGGATGGTGACAATTTGGCTTTTGGTTCACCATGCTTGCTTGTGACTTGCTGTACTCCTTTTTGTAATGCGATCGCAAGTAAAAGTAATGCCATCATGTAGCCGCTAAAGCCAGTGAAAGCCAAAATAGCTGCATGCCATTGTTGCGTGCACAATGTTGCTATCAACAAAGCTAGTAGCAAATTGGGAAGCAGTACGGTAGAGAGTGCATCAACAATTACAGCCCACCAGTGAGGATGATACAGGCGCGAAGAAAGGAGCTGGCGCTTGATCCATTCCACTAATCGGGGTAAATCTACTTCTTCGCGATTGAGTATGAGCAGGGAAGGTACGAATTTTACTTTTAACCCGTGCTGTCCCAAGACTCTAGGGAGCATAGTATCTTCGCCGTAGGCTCTTGCCCATTTATCTAACAGTCCTGTTTTGTGGATAACCTCTGTTTTGAGAGCTAATGTTCCACCCCAAGGAATTCCATATAAAAACATTTGCACGACTGCGGAGGCGTTCCACAAAAAGCGCACTGTAGTTCCCCAGTATTTGCCGGACATTAGGTACCAACGGTTACCCGTAGTGGCGCCGATTTTGGGTTCTTGGAGAGGGGTGACCAACTCACGCAACCAATGGGAGTGGACTACTGCATCTGCATCTGCTAGAGCAACTACTTTGTACGAATCATCTAATTCCGAGACTGCTTGTACCAAACAGCTGCATTTGAGGCTGCAGTTATATCTTCTAATACTTAGAGTCCTGATGTGGATGTTTGTAGCTGGAAAAGAGGCGATCGCATCGTGAGCAATTTTCCAAGCTGGATCTTCTTTACTATCGACGATCACTTTCAGGTCGTAGTGGGGATAGTCCTGGTGAAGAAGCGATCGCAGACAATAAGGTAGAAAAGGATCGCCTCCGCGCAAACAAAGAATCACTGCTGCTTTCGGTAGTTTTTCGTCTGGTAGGGAATTTTTCTGAGGCGATCGCAAAGACCACAAAAATACTAACGTTACAGACGCCTGAATTACCAGCCAAGCAACTAATAACTCAAACACCAACAGCGCCAATTCTTTCATCTATTTTTCTCTCCATACCCTCAAGCTATCTTTTGGGAAACCTTGTTTACGGGTCGAGTCCATACTTCATGAAGATATTGATAGTTGTATTTTTTTGCAATGCAAAACTAGCATCGCGAAATTTTGGTACGCCAGTTAAAACCGAGACCGTTGGATTATTGGAAATACCAAAACCTTCTTGAGGAAAACCTAAAAAATCTCTGTGGAGTTGGTGGTCTCCGTTTTGATCGTCCAGTACCGCAACTGCATAAGTACCTGGTTTTAAACCAGTAAATTGTTTTTTCACATAATTTCCTGTGATCGGAGTACAACCACTTTTTACTTCACCGGTTTTACCCAAAGGAAATCCTTTTTCGCTTGCAAAAACTCGAATGCAAATTTGACCTTTTTGATGCTTGATTCCTTTTACTACTACAGTCAATGTAGATGTTGGTTGTGCATTGACTTCATAACTTAAACTCGTGCAAAGTGCAACAGGCAGCAAAAAAGAAACAATGGAATAAACTTGACGTAACATAGATTTCACAAGTTGGAATATTAGTAAAGAAGTGTGGGAAAATGCCGGATGGAGAAACACTTTCCTAAAGCATGATTTTTTTGATGTCTGTTTTCTGCAACCACTGTTGAGTTAATTTCATTCCTTCCTGCAAATTAACTGCGGGCTTATAATTCAAAATTCTTTGTGCTTTCTCGATAGAATAAGCATAGGGACGAGTCATAAAATCTACTACTTCTGGTAAAATATCAGCTTGTTTGCGAAATAGCTTCTGTCCTTGGTAGCGCAGCTTAAGGAACAATTTTAGTTCTTCTTTTGGTAAAGAAAAGGGTGCGGGTAAATTAGAAATTTCTGCTAAATAAGTGAAATACTCTTTCCAAGAAGTTTCTTCCCCGTCGGTGATGTTAAAAATTTCCCCGTAGGTCTCTTTTTCTAAGGCTAGAAAAATGGCATCAATGAGATTATCAATATATAAATGATTGATAACTCCTTTTCCATCATTAGCATAGGCAAAAAGTCTTTGCTGCATCAACAATAATGGTCGGACTACCCAAGGAATGCTACCAGGTCCGTAAACATCTCCTGGTCTGAGAATAATAGTGCCAAAATTAGGAGGATCGTTTAGTTGTAAAAGTGCTTGCTCTGCTTCTATTTTGGTTTGACAGTAAGGATTGTTTTCGCCTGATAGTGGTCCATCCTCGCGGACGCGATCGGGATAGTTGAATCCATAAACTAAAGCACTGGAGATATAAACAAAGGTTTTGACGCCACTATTTTTTGCAGCTTTAGCGATATTGATAGTTCCGCCCACATTAATTTCGCGAAACTCGTCAATACAGCCACCTTCTTTAGCCATTTCATCTGCATGTAAAACAATATCTATTTTTTGACAAGCTAATTCAGCAACAGCAGGATTTGTGATACTACCGATTATGACTTTAGCACCCAAGTTCTGCGCTTTTTTTGCTTTATCTGCAGAACTTTGCAATCCACAGACTTTCATCTTTTTTGCTATAGCTATTTCTGCAGCGCGACGGCCTATAAATTCGCCAATTCCGGTGATGAGGAGAGATTTGTTTGTGATGCTCATATCAAGGTAGCTATCTAGAAAATAATGGTACTAAAAACTTCAGCCTTTCTAAAAAATATCTGCTGGGTCTGTGGAACGAAGTTTATTAATAGCAAGTCCTCCTGATGTCATGCACATTAAAATCGTCGAGATGAAAACAAGAACAGCATTATGAAAGCTCATCATGATGGGTAATTTAGTTGCATCCATAGCAAAATCGTATAAAAACAAGGAAATAATAAACCCTGGAATGTAGCCTAGGATTGACAGAATGAGAGCCTGTTGAAAAACAATTTTCAAGAAATAATTATTTTCATAACCTATGGCTTTAAGGGTGGCGAAGGCAACTAATTGAGTAGAAATATTACTGTAAAGAATTTGATAGACAATTACTACACCGACAACAGAAGCCATTGAGAGCATAAGGTTGAGTATAAAACCAATGGGGGTTCTCGTTGCCCAATATTGTTTTTCAAATTCAATAAATCCTTGGTGGGTAAAAACCTTCACATCATCAGGTAAATTAGCCTGTAATTGTTTCAATACTTGATGGGGATTAGTACCGGGTTTGAGGGAAATGACACCTACGTCTATCATCTCTGAAGGACGACTGTTGGGAAAAATCCTTAGAAAAGTTGTGTCGCTGACAATTAAATTACCATCAACTCCGAAAGAAGGTCCTAAACTGAATAAACCACCGACTCTAACTCGGTAACCTCTTAAAGAATCAAAGGGAAATATTTCGAGTATTTGTTCAGTTTTTTCTTGAGTAAATTTCTGGGCAACAGGTCCGAATTCTGGTCGAGAGTTGCGGTCAAAAAGCACGACGTCAGGAATTTTAATTTTATCTATATTTTTCTCTACTTCTGACATATTTATTACAGGTTTTCCTGGTTCAAAACCAATTACATATATGGAGTATTTTTCGCCATTTTGGGGATTTTTGAATTTAGCGAATCCTAAATAAATTGGGCTAACAGACTCTACTCCATTAAATCCTAAAGCTTGATACAATCGAGAGCGAAAGAAGCTTTGAATAGCAGTTAAAGATTTATATTGAGAGCTAACTAAAATTAAATCTCCTCGTAGATTGCGGTGTACTTGGGTAGCACTGGAGTAAAGAGCATCTTGAAACCCAAGTTGCATAAACATTAAAATTACAATAAAACCAATGCCGGCTATAGCTACTAGAGAACGAATTTTGTTTCTGACAAGTTGCAGCCAAGCTACGGGAGTTGCAAACACCATGATGGGAACTTCTGCGATCGGATGCGAGTAATTTAACAATGCTTGCGGTGATCAAATTTGAATGGCGACATCCACTTGCAAGTTAGTTAAGCCAGCGATCAATTGACTATCTGCTGGGTTGTCGAGGTGAATTTTCACTTGAATAACTCTGCGATCGGTATCTGCTCCTGGATTAATACTTAAGATGCTTTGTCTGTCAACTAGCAAACCAATTTCGCTCACCGTTCCTGACAATTTTTTAGAAAAGGCTGTACTGGTAATGATAGCTTTTTGACCGAGACGAACTTTGTGAATATCAGTTTGATAAACTTCCGCGATCGCGCACATTTGAGAAGTGTTGCCAATTTCCACGATTCCAGCTGTGCTGACTACTTCTCCGGATTTGGCGTGCACCTTCAAAATTCTACCAGATATAGGAGCTTTCACGTAAGTTAAATCATGTTCTGCTTTTGCTTGTTTGACGGCGGATATGGCGCTTTTAAGTTCGGCTTGAGCAAGTTGCACATCTGTGGGACGTACTTCTTGAATACTTTCCAGTTTGGCTTTTGCTTGTTTGATTTGTTGTTGCAAAGTTGTGACCGTGCGGTTGAGAGTTGCTTTGGCTTCCAGAAGCTGTTGTCGTACCGTTTGGAATTGTAGAGCTTTGCTGGCTGCAATGGAAGCGGAAACAGCGCCTTCTCGGTACAGCTGCTGATATCGGTTGTTTTCTGTTTGAGCATTGTCTGATTGAGCTTGCAAGCTAGCGATCGCTGCTTGTTGGGAGGCTATTTCTCCTTGTAATTGCGATTCTAAGTTAGCGATCGTTGCTTTTTGAGCTTCGATGTCTCCTAATTTCGCTCCAGCTTTCACTTGCGCCAGTTTGGCTCGAGCAACTTCCACGTTCGTTAGAGCTTGTTGCACATTTGCTAAAGAACGAGCATATCCTTCAAGCAGAGCTATAACTTGGCCTGTCTTGACCTGCTGACCTTGTTTTACTAACAGTTTTTCTACTCGCACGCCACTGAGAGAACTAGGAGCAGATAATTGAGTCACTTCACCTTCAGGTACTATGCGTCCTAAAGCGGTAACAGCAACTCTTACCGGTGCAGTTTTTGCAGGTTTTTGTGGTTGAGTTTGAAAGTTAGAGCGAAATAGTAACAAACTCAAAAAAGATATAAAACCTGTAGTTAAAGCCACCAAAGCTGCTAAAAAAATTGACCAGCGCCCTGCAGGTTTTAAAAATAAGGAACTTTGTTTGTCTGCTGACATATTTTATCCCAATTCCATCTGAGTTGTTGGTTGTTAATTACTAGTTACCAATTAACTATTTATCTTTATGGCGCCATTTTTCTTGCTAAACTTTTTCAGAAATTTTGTCACTTTCCAAGTCAGCAATTAAGATTGGTAGTCAAGGTCTGACTTTACCTGCAAACTGTCGTCACCACTAAGATGCTCAATCCAGTTTCCATAAACCCCCTTTTTCAATTTTTACTTCCTGCTCGATATATTTATGTAGTGGTAGGCACGCGATCGTCGTTACGTCGTCTTTTAGTTTCCAAAAAATGAGAAAGTAGATGTCTTCAAAGGCAATTCTAAATTATCTCTCATTTCCTCCAACAAAATCCCAAGCAAAATAAGTTACAAAAATATCTCAAACTAACTGAAAAACTGCCTTATCTAAGAATGCGGTAGTAACGAAGCGACAATAGTAATAACATCAAAAAACTTGCTTTCCAGTATGACAAAAAGGGTTTATATTGTCAAGGGTGTAGATGTGAGAAAATTATATGAGCCCAGGCAGAAGTTAGGAAATTCCAGGACAAAAAATTAGTCCACAAATTTATCTGCTTATCGTCCCTGCTACTTTTTCAAGGATAGCTGTTTTTAGCTGTACTTGCGGGTCTAAAGTTGCTGCAGGTATCCGAACAATCAGTTTTGACGCTTGCGCCCGAGTTTGGGAACTTTTTAGTGGTGGCTGACTTCATAAAGCTACTAAGTCAAGAATAATTGGCAGTTAGTCATAAGACATTCTCATCAGAGTTTTCAAAAAATTTTCGTTTTTGACAATACTGATGAAATATATTAGGTTTATCGTCTTTCTGGTGTTTTCACTGACGACAGAGAAAAACAGTAATTATGCCTAGGATAGCTATTGACAAAATTAAAATTGGTGTGAATCGCCGTCCGTTAAACGGCGAAAAAGTAAAGGAGTTAAAAGAATCTATTCAGGCTAATGGTCTGTTGAACCCAATCACCGTAGATGGAAATTACAACTTAATTGCTGGGTTGCATCGTTTGACAGCGTGTCAAATGCTAGGTTTGGAGGAAATAGAGTGCAATGTTATCAATTATGAAGATACCGAGCAAGCTCGTTTGGCAGAAATTGATGAAAATTTGATTCGTAACGAGCTAGAACCTCTAGAACGCCACGAACTGTGGTTGGAACGCGAGCAAATTCTACAAAAGTTAGGACTGAGGGCGAAACCAGGAGATAACCAGTATACCGCCAAAGGTGGTGAAACGGTTGCACCACCTCCCAAGACTACTCGAGAAATAGCTAAACAAACTGGTTACTCAGAACGAACTTTGCAACAGGGTTTACAAATTGCCAAAGGGATTCATCCTGATATTAAGCAATTGATTAAAGGAACACCGATAGCTAAAAGTACTACTGTGCAATTAGAGATAGCTAGAGCTGGAAGCAAAGAACGAAATTTAGCAGAACAAGCAGAAAAAGCTTTGCGTTTAGCTCAGATAGCGGGAGAGCAACAAGAAGTCGAAAAGCAAGCAAAAATAGCTGAACAAGCACGAGCTAAGCAAAAACAGTTACAACTTTTAGCCTTCAAAAGTGCTATGGCTCAAAAAGAAACTAAATCAGCTACAAAAAAAGTCCCTGCTTCCACAGAAAAACCAATTTTGAAAACAACGATCGCTCTTCCTCAAATCAAAGTAGGTGACGAATTGATTCTTGGCCGGCATTTGGTATATTGTGGCGATACTAGCAGCAAAGAATTCAGACAATTGCTACCCTCAAATGCAGCTTTAGCGATCGCCTGCGGGTCTCTAACCTGGAATCATGATTACCTAATTGATGCAGCAAAAGTCGTGGCGGTAATGCGCCGTGAAGGTAATATCTATGAATTTTGCAGCCGCGTGCGCATGCCATTTCAATATGAATTAATAATTAGCAACGTGTATGTAGGCATATTTTCTCACCAGCCCAGGCCAAAGCCCCAAATGCCAATCAATATCGAAGGTGTAGAGGAAACAATCAACTACCTTATAAATTTATATACCAGCCATCAAGATAATTTTGTAATTGCACCTTCTATAGGAGATGGAGAAATCCTTATCATTTGTGAAAAAATGCGACGTACCTGTTTTATAGGAGATGAAAATCCAGAATCCGTTAGCCGTGGAATTACACGTTGGGAAAAATGGACAGGAAAGCAAGCCCAAAAAACCAATTCCATCATTTATCTTCAGTCGTTTTCATAAAAAAGTAAATGACAAATGGGGAAATTACTTTTCCCCCATTTCCATGACAGTTGTTAAGCAAGTTGGTAACAATTACTCCTAGGGTTGTATTGGTATTCACCTGCAAAGCATTTCCTTGTATATTGCCAGATTTTCACTCCAGCCCTAAAAATCTGTTATTTATTAACAGTCACTACTTCTGTGTTTGCTATTCCATACAAAATAAACTTTTATTGACTGGCAGAAATTCTGTTTTTTTGACAACTCTATTTCGGAACTATTGATACTAATTAAAAGTCGAAAACGCTACTTTTTTATAGTTAGTTCAATTTGGACACGAAAATTTTTAAAAATTGACTTCTACGAACAATATTGTGGCTGCCAATTATGCTAGCTTGGTATTAATTCTCATTCTGGCAACTGAGACGAAAAAATAGATAGTTATTGAGTAATGACAACTAAAAATTGCTTGATATCATTGTTAATTATTTATTTGCAATTTTTTCGAATTCCTGAGGTAATTCAGATGGCAAGTGGTGTTCGGAGTGTAACTAATTTGTCAAATATAAATTGACAAAAATCATAAAATATATTATCTTGGAACTCGAAACTGCTATGGCATTCATCAAGATCCAGAACGTTGTCATTAACACCAGTTACATTGCCGCAGTTAAGCTAGATAATCAAACTGGCTCTGGAGAAAAAAGCGTTTCTATTCTTTTAGTTACTCCCAACTTTTCATTATTTCAGTGGCAAAGTGTCTCACCCAATATTCACCATCACGAATGGATTGAGTTTACAGGTCAAGCAGCTACAGCACTGCGTGATTATTTTAGCAGTTACAACAATGTGATTGACCTGTTGCCAGAATGTCAGGAGTCAGGCGTTTTGTAATTTATTGATGGTGCAAACACATAAAATAAAGTGCTTTTTCAGGGTGACATTTGCTGGAGTAAATATCATACAAGTATTAAACCTTCATGCATAGATAGTTACTGCATCACTTCGCTACAGAAAATGCAGTTATTGTTTCACGCTACCAAACATTAGTCTAACTTTTTATGTCTGGTCATTCAATTGATATTGCCTTAGCGCAGTTGGAAGAACAGATAAACGATTGTGAAAAGGCTGTGGTGAGATTTATTGAGGTCAAGAAACAAATGTCAAATCAAGCAGTGAAAGTAGAAAAAATTAATAGGAAATTGCAACATAACCCGATTGCGATTATTGGCATAGCTTCCTTATTTCCCCAAGCCCGAAACACACAAGAATACTGGCAAAATATTATCGATCGCCTTGATTGTATTACTGATATTCCACCCAGCCATTGGAGTGTGGAAGATTACTACGACCCCAACCCAAGAACTCCAGAAGACAAAACCTATTGCAAAAGAGGTGGATTTATTCCTGAAATAGATTTTAACCCTATGGAGTTTGGAATACCACCAAATATATTAGAAGTTACAGATGTTTCGCAACTTTTAAGCTTAGTTGTTGCCAAACAAGCGATGGAAGATGCAGGGTATGGAGAAGGGCGCGAGTTTAATCGCGAATCGGTGGGAGTCATCTTGGGTTCAGCTGCATTGAAACTGGGAGTTCCACTTTCTGCTCGCCTGCAATATCCAATTTGGAAAAAAGTACTCAAAAGTAGCGGTTTGTCTGATGAAGACACTGAAAAAATTATCAAAAAAATCCAAAGCGCTTATGTGAAATGGGATGAGAACGCCTTTCCAGGTATGCTGGCCAATGTTATAGCTGGACGAATTGCTAACCGCTTAAACTTAGGTGGAATCAATTGTACGGTTGATGCTGCTTGTGCTAGTTCTTTTGCTGCTTTGAAAATGGCAATTAGCGAATTAGTAGAGCATCGCTGCGACATGATGCTCACAGGTGGTGTTGATACAGACAATTCTATTACAGCTTATATCAGTTTCAGCAAAACGCCAGCCGTTTCTCCTAGCGATAAAGTCAGGCCCTTCGACGCTGAATCTGATGGCATGATGCTGGGTGAAGGTATAGGTATGTACGTTCTCAAACGCCTAGAAGATGCAGTGCGGGACAACGATCGCATCTATGCAGTTATCAAAGGTATCGGTACATCTAGTGACGGGCGTTACAAAAGCATTTACGCTCCTCGCCAGCAAGGACAAGTGCAAGCATTGCGCCGTGCATACGACGATGCAGGTATTACCCCTGAAACCGTTGGTTTAATTGAAGCCCACGGTACGGGTACCATGGCTGGAGATCCCACGGAATTCGCATCTTTACAGGAATTTTTCGGACAAAACAATTCTAAAAAGCAATATATTGCCCTTGGAACCGTCAAATCCCAAATCGGACATACGAAAGCTGCTGCTGGCGCCGCTAGTATTATCAAAACTGCCTTAGCACTGCACCATAAGATTTTGCCGCCCACAATTAACGTTACTCAACCCAATCCCAAACTGAATATTGAAAATTCTGCCTTTTATTTGAATACCGAAACCAGACCTTGGATTCGCTCTCAAGAAGAACCTCCAAGACGTGCTGGCGTCAGTTCCTTTGGCTTTGGCGGTACAAACTACCACGTGGTTCTGGAGGAATACTCTTACGAACATAACTGTCCCTACCGCTTGCACAACGTTCCCGCTCAAGTGCTGCTGTTTGCTGCAACTCCAACACAATTATTGAGTAGTTGTCAAGAAATTTTAACTCAGTTGCAGTCAGAAGCAGGCGACAAACATTATCTGGAGCTGATAGAAACTTGCAAAAACAAAGAAATTCCTCAAAATGCTACTAGAATTGGTTTTGTCACCGAAAGTCGTGCCGAAGCTTGTAAACTTTTGCAAATTGCTATTGACTTGCTGAAAAATAAAGCTCCTGCCCTATCTTGG
This sequence comes from cyanobacterium PCC 7702, assembly GCA_000332255.1. Classification (GTDB taxonomy): domain Bacteria; phylum Cyanobacteriota; class Cyanobacteriia; order Cyanobacteriales; family Nostocaceae; genus Chlorogloeopsis. The sequence continues at coordinate 4,258,586 of KB235926.1, forward strand.
GAACATCCCCAAGGCATCTACTACCGTGCTTGTGGCATGGATTTAACTGGAAAAGTAGTCGCCTTATTTTCCGGACAAGGCTCGCAGTATTTGAATATGGGTCGGGAATTGGCAATACATTTTCCCGAAGTGCGCCAACTTTACGGCTACATGGATAGCTTGTTGTGCAAAGATAATCTCCAACCCCTGTCGGAGATAGTTTTTCCCCGTCCCGTATTCGCAGAAACAGAAAAGAATGCCCAAATAGCAGCATTGCAACGCACGGAATACGCCCAACCAGCCATCGGGATGTTAAGTGTAGCAATGTACAAATTGTTGCAAAAATCTGGATTTAAGGCAGATTTTGTGGCTGGACACAGCTTTGGGGAAATTACAGCTTTGTGGGCCGCGCAAGTGCTCGGCGATGCAGATTATTGTTTCTTGGTAAAAGCCAGAGGACAAGCAATGGCAGCTCCCCAAAACCAAAATTACGATCTGGGAGCTATGCTGGCAGTAAAAGAAGATGTGGAAAAAATAAAGGCAGCGATCGCTGGTTTTCCACAAGTAGCGATCGCTAACTTTAACTCCCCTCGACAAGCAGTACTAGCAGGACCGACCGCAGAAATAGAAAAAGTACGCGCAGCTTTGCAAGCAAGAGGATATACCGCTGTTTTATTACCAGTTTCAGCAGCATTCCACACACCCCTTATTAGCTTTGCTCAGAAACCTTTTAACACAGCCATCAGCAACGTTCGTTTTCGAAATCCCCAAATACCAGTTTACACCAACGTCACGGGCAAACAATACCCGCAACAACCAGCAGAAATTCAAAAAATCCTGGAAACCCACCTTTCGAGCTCGGTACTGTTCCAGCAGGAAATCGAAAATATTTATGCCGCCGGAGGTTATTGTTTTGTAGAATTTGGACCGAGAAACATTCTGACCAACCTAGTACGCGAGATCCTGGAGTCTCGCCCCCATCTTGCGATCGCGCTTAACCCCAGTCCTCAAAAAAGCAGCGCTCGTTCCCTTTGGGAAGCTGCTGTACAGTTACGCGTTGCTGGTATGTCCTTGAAAAACCTCGATCCTTACCAAAAACCGCCTTTTATCCCCCAGCCTGAAAAAAATAAAGGATTAAGCGTAAAATTAAACGGTTCTAACTACGTATCAGAAAAAGTCAAAAAGGAGTTCGAGCAAGCCTTACAGGACAGTTATCAAGTGAAACTACACCAAAAAAGCTCTCTGTTGAAAATCGTCGCTGCACCCCAGTCTGCGGTGACATCAACTTTAGCAGCTACTTCCTCCTCCACGATGCTAGAGAGTAACGGACACAACAAGCTAAACGGAAATAACGGACATACTAAAAAACCCGTTGTTGTCGAGACCACGGCAACTCACGAATGCACAGACAGGGAAAATCAACAAAATGCGGCGTCATCCCCTACTGCTTCTTTTGTTTCCCCTTTTCCCTCTCCCAATTCCTCTCAAACAGCTGCAAGGTCGAAAATGAATGACATACCAGAAAAACTTGTAAATTACCAAAGAATTTTAGAAAGCTTAGAGTATGCTCTCACCCAGTTCCAACAAAATCAAAACGAAAATTTACAAGTTCACGCCCAATACCTCAATCAGCAACTAGAATACCTCAGAACTTCTTTCCAATTGATGCAGCAGCAGAATTCCTTATTTGCCAAAACAGAGCAATCCCAACAAGTGCTCAAGCTTAAACCAACAATCATTGAAAGCTTAGATCGCAGCATCACGCAGTTTCACGCCCAACAAAGTGAAACTTTACACGTTCACCAACAGTATCTTCAAAACCAACTAGAGTACACTAAGAACTTTTTGCAAATCCTTCAGCAAGAGTACGCCCAGCTGGTTGCAGATGTGACATCTACCCGCACTAACTTACCGATAACTCCAGAACATCTTCCACCCGTACCGACTAAAGTAGAAGACTCCACTATCCAAGTTCCTATCACACCACCAAAAAGGGAACCAGAATCTGTTGCATCCCTGACCGCAAATGGAACAAAAATAGCAAAACAAGAATTCTCCGTTCCCGTTATTACCGAGACTCCAGAAAGTAAGCTTTCAACACCCACAGTCAGCACGCCACCTCAACCAGCAGCTTCTCCAACACCAGCGATCGCTCTTTTTGACCTAGACCGAACTTTGCTTGCTATCACCAGCGAAAAAACAGGCTATCCTGTTGAAATGCTCGATATGAACATGGACATGGAAGCAGACTTGGGTATTGACTCTATCAAACGTGTAGAAATTATGGGCGCTTTGCAAGAGAAATACCCCGATTTACCCAAACCGAGCAACCTCGAAGAACTGGCGGAACTGCGTACCATCGGTCAAATTGTTCAATACTTGCAATCTTTAGTTGCAACCCCAGCAATTTCCACACCCCCACCTGAAGCTAGTGGTGGAGCTGTGTTTAGCAACGATTCTACTCCCATCAGTCCAGAAAATGTAGCAGTCACGACCAAACAACCTGTTTCCAAAGCAAATAATGTTGATTTGAGTCATCTTGCGGACGATTTGTTAGCCATCACTAGCGAAAAAACAGGTTACCCGGTAGAAATGCTGGAACTGAACATGGATATGGAAGCAGACTTGGGTATTGACTCTATCAAACGTGTAGAAATTATGGGCGCTTTGCAAGAGAAATACCCCGATTTACCCAAACCGAGTAATCTCGAAGAACTGGCGGAACTGCGCACCATCGGCCAAATTGTCGAATACCTGCAGCACCTCGCAGCTGAGTTTGAAAAAAAAAAGTACCAACCGGAATTTAGTCACAAACCAAACAACTTAAAGTACAATATCCAACGCCGTCCAGTTCAACTGCAAATTTTACCTTTACCAGATTTTTGGGAATTTAGTTTACCAGAGGGACACATTGTCTTAATTACTGATGATGGTTCCCTCACTACTTCACTAGTAGCTGAGTTACTAAGCAAACGAGGATGGAAAGTAGTAGTTTTAAATTTTCCTCCTGCTGTGGTTCCCGAAAAATCACCCTTACCTGCAAACGTCAATCGCGTTACCTTACAAGACACCAGCGAGGAACATCTGCAACAACAACTAGCAGCGATCGCTACTAACTACGGAAAGGTAGCAGCTTTTATTCACATCCATCCCATTTTCCAGTCTAGCTATAATACGAAAGTGGCTTACTTCCCAGAGGAAAAGGTTATACTAAAGCAAGTCTTTTTCATGGCCAAACACCTCAAAAAGTCTCTTATCGAAGCAAGCGATATGCCATCCGTCACGCTTCGCGAACGCGGACGCAGCTGTTTTTGTACCGTAGTACGTCTGGATGGAGCTTTTGGACTAGAACACAAAGTTAACTACGGAGCGATCGGCGCAGGTTTGTTTGGATTAACTAAAACCCTAATTTGGGAATGGCCAAAAGTATTTTGTCGGGCCATAGATATCAGTCCTGAAATTGATGCTGAATCTTCAGCCAATCTTATTATTGCTGAACTTCACGATCCCAATCGCTATCTTACCGAAGTAGCATACTCTTTTCAAAAAAGAGTAACTCTCGTCAGCGTTCCCGAGCAATAACAAAACTTCTCTACGAGAAGCCGCGGTCGCGTAGCGTGCCGGATGGCATTAGAGCGCGTCTACAAAGAAGACAAAGACACCTGGAAAGACAAAGTAAAACCAATTCATCTTTGTCTCTCCATTACCCTCCATCTATCTATATTTTAGACCTACAAATATGTCGGCTTCTAAAGAAATTACTTATACAGGACGTATAGTTGATAATAAAAAACAAGCTCCGATTTTAGGAGCGAAAGTTAAATTCGTCTATCCAGGTAATGCAATTATTTCCTACACAGATATAGAGGGAATTTTTCAATTGAAAATTAATTTTTCTAGCAAGGAAAGCATTTACGGAAAGTTAATAGTAGAAGCCAATGGATACAAAACCTACTATTCTTCTATGAAAATTTCACCACAACCAAGAGACCTTGGCGATATTAAACTTTTAGAACCCCATGATATTAAACTTTTCAATTCTGACACTGATATTTTTATACCAATTCCAGTGATAGCAACTATTCTAGCAGGATTGTTCGCGATCGCAATTATTGCCATGCAAACTTCCAACTCCAAGTTTCCTGTCCGCCAACACAAAAATTCTATTAATATTTATCAACCTTAAAACTTAAAAATTCCAACTGCAAATAGCTAAATCAACGCTTACCTAGGTTTTTTGATAATAGCAAATATTTATAAACTTCCCATCCTACCCTGCAGAAAACCGCGAGCACTTTTAATACTAGTATTTATGACCACAGAACGACCCATCTTTATTAGTTTAATGTGATTAAATCCTTTCCTCTCCTTGGTTATAATTTCTATTTCTAACGTTTATGAACAGAAAAACTATGACCGCAGCCAATCAAATTCGTCCTTCCTCAGTTTTCCTAGTTAGCGGTGGAGCTAAAGGCATTACAGCTAAATGCACGATCGAATTAGCACGGCATTATCACTGTCAATTCATCTTACTTGGTCGCTCAGAACTTCTAGAAATAGAACCAGAATTTGCGCAAAATTGTTCTGATGAACCGACGTTAAAAAAACGCATCATGGAATATCTTCTTGCCAAAGGAGAAAAACCCACACCCATGAGGGTACAAAAAATATTTAATCAAATTTCTGCTCATCGAGAAATTAAGCAAACACTAACAGCAATTCAAGAAGCTGGAGGTAAAGCAAAGTATATTAGTGTCGATGTCACAGACACTCAAGCTTTATATCAAAAAGTCACTAACACAGCTGCTGAAATAGGAGAAATCACAGGCATTATTCATGGCGCCGGTAACTTGGCTGATAAATTAATTGAAAAGAAAACAGAACAGGATTTTGAAAAGGTTTACACTGCCAAAGTACAGGGTTTAGAAAACCTTCTAGCATGTGTAGAACCAAACAAACTTGAGTATTTAGTTTTATTTTCTTCTATCGCAGGCTTTTACGGTAATATTGGACAATCTGATTACGCAATTGCTAACGAAATCCTCAACAAATCAGCCCATTTGTTTAAGCAAAAATATCCTCATTGTCATGTAGTTGCTATTAATTGGGGTGGTTGGGACAGCGGAATGGTCACACCAGAATTGAAGAAGGAATTTGCTCGACGAGGTATTGAAATTATTCCCGTAGAAGCTGGAACGCAAATGTTAGTCAACGAACTGCGTCCTGTTCATCACGACACAACCCAAGTTGTCATTGGTAGTCCCATAGTTCCTCCTGCTGTAGTTTTAGATCCACAACTGCGCAGCTATCGCATTCGTAGGAAATTAACACTAGAGGAAAACCCTTTTTTACAAGACCATATTATTGCTGGTCATCCAGTTTTACCTGCTACTTGCGCAGTTTCGTGGATGTCAGATGTTTGCGAGAAACTTTATCCAGGGTACAAAGCTTTTAGCAGTACAGATTTTCGAGTATTTAAGGGAATTACCTTCAACGAAACTTTAGCTGATGAATATATTCTTGATTTACAAGAAACATCTAAAAATCTTGATAATCATGAGGTAAATTTCTCATGTAAAATTTGGAGTCAAACTCCAGAAGGAAAAACTGTATATCATTTCAGTACTCAAATACAACTTTTACGTGATATTCCTCCCGCTCCTATTTATGAAAAACTGAACCTGACAGAAGACAATATCATCACTACCATTGGTAAAGATTTTTATCAAACAGGAACAGCTGCATTATTTCACGGACCTGCTTTTCAACAAATTAGAAAAATCATAAATATTAGTCCAGACAAAATTACTGCTGAATGTTTTTGGCAAGAAATCGACAAAAAACAGCAAGGTCAATTTCCAGCCTATTGGGTTAATCCTTTTACAACTGACTTGAGTACTCATCCTTTATGGATTTGGTTGTATCATTACCATCAGGAAATTTGCTTGCCAGGACAACAAGAAAAATACGAACAATTTGCCAAAACACCCTACAATCAGCCATTTTATGTATCTTGTGAAGTCAGGAGTAAAACACAAACCAGTGTTATTGCTGATTTCTTTATTCACGACCGGCTCGGTAAAATTTACTCGCGACTTTTAGGGGGTAGAGGAATTATTTTCCCAGCTAAATTTCTGCAACCAAAAATTTAGCGTTTGTCTTATTGAATTGATTGAAATTTCAAAAAAAGATAAAGTTCTGCTAGAGAATAACCATGGAAAAAATTGCCATTATTGGATTTGGATGTTTATTTCCTGATGCTAAAAATCCCGAAGAATTTTGGCAGAATCTCATTCAACAAAAAAATTCCATATCATCTTTAACTTTTGAGGAAATTGGAGTCGACCCACAAATATTTTTCGATCCAGCTAAAGGTAAACCAGATAAGATTTATTGCTTAAAAGGAGGATTTATCCGTGATTTTAAATTTGACTCTACAGGATACAAGTTACCACCAAAATTTCTAGAATCACTAGATAAAACTTTTCAATGGTCATTGTACGTTGCCAAACAAGCTTTAGAGCACAGCGGTTATTTGCACAAAGAAGCTGTTCTCTCTAGATGCGGAGTTATATTGGGTAATCTATCCCTTCCTACCAAGTCTTCCAATCAATTATTTGCACCGATTTATCAGCAAGTTTTAGCACCTGCTGTTAAAGAACTATTACAAAAAGAAGAATTTGCTGTTGCTAGTTTGGCGTCAAGGGGGGAAGTTTCATCCTACAACGCGATGATATCGGGTTTGCCAGCAGCTATTATCGCTCAGGCTTTTTCTCTATCGAATATTCATTTTTGTATTGATGCTGCTTGTTCGTCACCACAATATGCTATTAGGTTAGCATCCCATTATTTGTGGACGCACAAAGCGGATTTGATGTTAGCAGGAGGAATTAGCTGTGCAGATCCGCTGTTTTTGCGAATGCTGTTTTCTGCTATTCAAGCGTATCCCGAAGACGAAATTAGTCGTCCCTTAGATAAGACTTCCCGGGGAATGTTGACTGCAGAGGGTGTGGGGATGGTGGTATTGAAACGATATAGCGATGCAGTTCGAGACGGCGATCGCATTTACGCCACCATCTGCGGTAACGGTCTTTCTAATGATGGTCGGGGAAAGCATTTACTCAGTCCTAATTCTAAAGGACAAATTCTTGCCTTTGAGCGTGCCTATCAAGAAGCTGGAATTAATCCTAGAGATATTGATTACCTGGAGTGTCACGCTACTGGTACCTTTTTAGGAGATGCTACAGAATTTCAATCTATAGAAGCTTTTTTTGGCAAGTACAAAGCCAGACCTTTGCTGGGTTCTGTGAAATCAAATGTCGGTCATTTACTGACCGCCGCAGGTAGCGTTAGCCTACTGAAAGTACTGATGAGCATGTGCAAAGGAATTATTCCGGCGACAATCAACATCACAGAACCGATGGGAAGTAAAGATAATGTTGTTTCTCAAGAACGCATTGTTACCAGTACAACAAGCTGGCCTGACAATGTAACTGTAAAACGAGCAGCTATTAGTGCCTTTGGTTTGGGCGGAACTAATGCTCACATGATATTAGAACAAGCTAATGCAACAGTTCGCCAAGCGTACCAGATGGCATCACCAGCTACATCAGACGAACCCCTGCGTATTCCCAAACTTGCCATTGTTGGTATGGACGCCTTTTTTGGTGCTTGCGACGGTTTAGATGCTTTTGAACGCAGTATTTACGAAGGTACGCAACATTTTATCCCCTTACCGCCGCGAAGATGGCACGGCGTAGAAAAGCAACAAGAATTACTGAAAAAATACGGTTTACCAGATGGAAAAGCGCCCCAGGGAGCGTACATCACAGATTTTGAAATTGACACCATCTCTAGCAAAATTCCTCCCAATGAACTAGAAAAGCTCAATCAGCAGCAACTGTTAATGTTAAAAGTTGCTGAACGAGCTTTAAAAGATGCAGGTATTAAAGAAGGTGCAAACGTAGCAGTTGTCATCGCCATAGAAACGCAATTTTCCGTGCATCAGTTGCAGCAAAGATGGAATATCTCCTGGCAACTCAAAGAAGGCTTAATTGCAGGAGAAATTTCTCTTCCACCTGACAAAGTTAGCCAATTAGAAACAATTGTTAAAGACAGCATTCACCATCCAGTCGAAAGTAGTGAATACGTCAGTTACATTGCCAATATCACCGCAAGTCGCATTTCTTCCCTGTGGGATTTTACTGCTCCTGTATTTACCGTCACTGCTGCGGAGAATTCCACCTTTCAAGTTTTGGAAGTAGCGCAGCATCTACTTGCTGCCAAAGAAGCAGATGCAGTACTCATCGGTGCTGTAGATTTGGCTGGAACTTTTGAAAACGTTTTGTTGCGGAACCAGCTAGCTGCAATCAATACAGGTACGCATACCCTTTCCTACGACCAAAGAACAAACGGTTGGACCGTTGGAGAAGGAGCAGGTGCAGTGGTATTGAAGCTGCACGAAACTGCGAAAACAGCAGGCGATCGCATTTATGCAGTGGTTGATGCCATCAGTTTTGCACAGCAGTCAGACACTGTCAAAGCCGTAACTCAAGTTTGTCAGCAAGCTTTGTATTTAGCGGGTGTCAAACATAAAGAAGTTAACTATCTTGAAGTATACGGTAGTGGCGTTGACAAAGAAGACGAAGCAGAAATCAAAGGTTTGCTACAAGCTTATTCTGGTAGTGGCAATGATTTAAACTGTGCTATTGGTAGTGTCAAAGCAAACATCGGTCACAGCTTTGTGGCATCGGGAATTGCCAGTTTAATCAAGACAGCTTTATGTATTTATTACAGATATATTCCAGGCGTACCGCAATGGTCTGAAGTTAAACACAAACAGCAATTTGCAGGTAGTCCTTTTTACGTTGCCCCCGAATCTAGACCTTGGTTTTTAGACAAGCAAGCACAAAAAAGAATTGCTGCTATCAACAGCATAAGCATGGATGGTACCTGCGCCCACGCGATCTTATCAGAAGAACCCGAGCAAAAACAGCGCCACAGTAGATTTTTGCAGCAAACTCCCTTTTACTTATTTCCCATTGCTGGACACGATCGCGCTGTTGTTTTAACTCAAATTGACGCCCTGGAAAATTCCATTCATAACGGTACTTCCCTGGCCAACGCAGCGAATTTAGCTTTTACCAACTTTAAACTTTGTTCTGCACCTAATTACGTCCTAGCAATTTTGGCACACAACCAAAAAGAATTGCTCAAAGAAATCGAAGCTGCTCGTAAAGGTATAAACAAAGCCTTTGATAGTAAAGAAGAATGGCAAACACCGCTAGGTAGTTACTTTACAGCCGAACCGCTAGGTAAAAAAGGAGAAGTTGCTTGCGTTTATCCAGCAGCAGTTAATTCCTATCTAGGTATAGCACGTAATCTCTTCCGTTTGTTTCCAAAAATTCTGGACGATATTGCTGTCAAACAACTGCAAGATTTGGTTGCTGATATTTCCCGCATCGTATTTCCCAGAAGCTTGAACAAACTTTCATCCCGACAGCTAGAAATCTTGGAACAGCAATTCTTAGACAACCCTTTAGCTATCTTCGACGTTGACATGTTGTTTACCAGATTCATCACGCAAATTATGCGAGATGAATTTCAACTGCAGCCAAAAATGGCTTTCGGTTACAGTTTGGGCGAAACTAGCATGATGGCTGCAACTGGAGTGTGGGATGACTTTACCCAGGGAATTATTGCTTTACACGCCTCAACACTATTTAGCGATCGCTTATCCGGTGCTAAAAAGGCAGTTCGCGAGTACTGGAAAATACCATCATCTCAGTATTTACCTAATAACGACTTCTGGGCTAACTACGTACTCATGACTACTCCATCTCAGTTGAGAGAATACTTGCAACATGAACCACGCGTCTTTTTAACTCAAATCAACACGCCCGAAGAAGTTGTCATCGCTGGTGAACCAGCAGCTTGTGAAAGAATCATTCAAATTTTAGGTTGCAATGCCTTTCGCGCTCCCTTTGACCATGTAATTCACTGCGAAGCTATGGCTTCTGAGTACGCAGAGATAGCCAAAATTAACACCTTACCTGTCCGCAAAAATTTACCAGACGTCGTACTTTATACTGCAGCTGAATACGGTCCGGTGAAATTGGAAAGTCAGGCGATCGCCCACAGTATCGCCAAAGGTTTGTCCCAACTTCTTGACTTCCCCCGCTTGGTCAACCGAGTTTATGAAGATGGAGCCAGAATATTTATTGAAACCGGTGCTGGTAATGTTTGTTCGCGATGGATTAATAAAATCCTCAACAACAAAGAACATGTAACCGTATCTCTCAACAGAAGAGGTTTAGATGACCATAGCGGTATTGTTAAAGCACTAGCAAAACTTGTCAGTCATCAAGTTCCTGTGGATCTATCGCCACTCTACCCTCAAGTTGCAGAAACTTTTAAAAAATCTACCTTGAGAAAAGTGACCTTGGGTGGTGAAAGTTTTACTGACAAAATTCTGACTGAAGAAAATAAAAAACTCTTCCAAAGCATAGCTGCAAATTCTCAAAGCCAAATCTTTGACCGAGATAGTCATGAAAAAAACATCCCTTCTCCCCAAACTCAGCCACAGGAAATATCAATGCAAAATATCATGGATAACAGCTTAGAGGCAAAAAAAGAAGTACAATTTCGAAAGTTGGCTGCTAATAATTTCAAGGTTCATAAAACTCATGCAGAATTCTTAAAGTACCGTCAAGAATTTAGTCAGCAAATGAGCGAATTAATTAAATTACAGATTATGTGTGCTAATAATTTACTCCCAGAGTAAAGATTTTAGGAAAGCAGAAAAATAAATGAGTATTTGTCAGTTCAGAACTTATCACAAATACTCATAAAAACCGCACAAGTGTAGAAAAAGTAAAGAGCAAAACGACACGAATTGGAAGCAATTACATCATTTATTACCCAGCGCTTTCGGCTGCCTGCTACTTAGGAAATTAATTATTCTATTGAGAGATAACTTCCATGACTACAGTACTAAATAAACAGGATAACGGTCTTGCTTTTTTTGGCCCTCCCTGCAATTTTCATCAAGTCTGGAAAGGTTCTTTAGACTGCGTGAGTTTTGACTTAAATAACATTAAAGATAAACTTTTAGCAATAGATAAGCCTTGTTATATTGTGAGAGTTAACGGCAAAATTGGTGTTAGTAATGATGGTTACTTATCAGCTGCTGAAAACGACAAAACAGAACAAGCTGAACTGTTGATAGCTGCTCCACCTATTAGTTTGCAACGATTAGGAGATCCCAATTTTCTTTCTTTTCATAATGTCAAATATGCCTATGCTACCGGTGCTATGGCCAGTGCGATCGCTTCTGAAGAAATGGTGATTGCTCTAGGAAAAGAAAGAATTTTAAGTTGTTTTGGTGCGGGTGGTTTAACTCCAAATCGTCTGGAAGCAGCTATCAACCGTATTCAAGCAGCTTTACCTCAAGGTCCTTATACTTTTAATTTAATTCACAGTCCCAACGAACCTGCTATTGAGCGTTATGCAGTAGATTTATACCTTAAATATGGAGTAAGAACAATAGAAGCTTCCGCTTTTTTAGATTTAACTCCCAATATTGTTTACTATCGGGCTGCGGGATTGGGTGTTAATTCTGCTAACAAAATTGAAATTAAAAATAAAGTCATTGCTAAAATTTCGCGGCGAGAAGTCGCAACTAAATTTATGCAACCAGCCCCCCAAAAAATTCTGCAGGAGTTGGTTTCCCAAGGTTTAATTAGTGAGTTGCAAGCAAATTTAGCAACTAAAATTCCCCTGGCAGATGATATTACCGTTGAAGCAGATTCTGGTGGTCATACAGATAATCGCCCGCTTGTTTGTTTGTTTCCCGCAATTATGGCTTTAAAAGATGAAATTCAAGCTCAATATAGTTACGAACAACCTATTAGAGTTGGAGTAGCTGGTGGAATTTCCACTCCCCAATCCGCTTTAGCAGCTTTTATGATGGGTGCTGCTTATATTGTCACTGGCTCTATCAATCAATCGTGTGTTGAAGCCGGTTGCTGTCAACATACAAAACAATTATTAGCACAAGCAGACGTTGCTGATGTCATGATGGCGCCAGCAGCAGATATGTTTGAAATGGGAGTAAAGCTACAAGTTCTTAAACGCGGTACGATGTTTCCTCTGCGTGCGCAGAAACTATATGAAATATATAGAAGTTATAATGCAATTGAAGAAATTCCCGCTCCGGAAAAAGAGAAGTTAGAAAAACAAATTTTCCGCAAAACTTTAGCTCAAGTTTGGGAAGAAACTGTTGCTTATTTATCTGAAAAAAATCCAGAAAAATTAGAGAAAGCTCTCCAAAATCCTAAATTTAAAATGGCTTTGGTTTTTCGCTGGTATTTAGGATTGTCTTCCCGATGGTCAACCTCTGGAGAAAAGGGTAGAGAAGTTGATTATCAAATTTGGTGTGGCCCGGCAATGGGTAGTTTTAATAACTGGGTAAAAGGTTCCTATCTGTCTGAACCAAATAATCGTCGAGTTGTGGATGTGGCTAATCACATTATGATCGGAGCCGCATTTTTATATCGCATTCAAAGTCTCAAAATTCAAGGAATGCAAATTTCCGATTACTACAGTCAATATCGCCCAGTCCGTTCTACTTTGGAAGTGTAAATATGATGGTCTCAAAAAAAGTTTTGACAGCTGCGGAAATTCAAGCTTGGTTAGTATATCGACTAGCAGAAGCATTACATGTTGAACCAGAGGAAATAGATGTCGAACAACCATTGGATAGTTATGGTATAGATTCTACTCAGGCAATGCTTATTGTTAGCAACTTAGAAAAAATGCTGGGATTTAAAGTGTCTCCCACATTATTGTGGCATTATCCCACAGTTGCCACTCTTTCTCAACGCTTGGGTGAAGAATCAGAGGAATCAAAATTAGCAGCTATCCAAGATGCTCCCACAGTTTTAGATCTAAGCGCTGAAGCTGTTCTCGATCCTGATATTCGTCCTGCATCCACATTTTTTCAGTTTACAGACCAACCAGAAAATGTTTTCTTGACAGGTGGTACAGGATTTTTAGGAGCGTTTCTTATCCACGAATTGTTACAGCAAACTCATGCAGATATCTACTGCTTGGTACGCGCTGCTAACTCTCAAGAAGGTCAACAAAAATTGAAGCGTAACCTTCAAAGTTACGGCCTTTGGAATCAAGAATATAGTTCTAGAATTATTCCTATTTTGGGAGATTTATCAAAGCCTTTGCTGGGAATTAGCCACCAAGGTTTTGAAATGCTAGCCATGAATATTGATAGCATTTACCATAGCGCTGCTGTACTGAATTACGTTTATCCGTATGCAGCAATGAAAGCTCCTAATGTTTTGGGAACGCAAGAAGTTTTGCGATTGGCGTGTTTGTGGAAAGTTAAGCCTGTACACTATGTTTCTAGCGTTGCAGTTTTTGAATCACCTTTTTATGCTGGTAAAGTTGTCAAAGAAGACGACGATTTTGAACATTGGCAAGGCATTTTTCTCGGTTACTCCCAAACAAAATGGGTAGCGGAAAAATTAGTGAAAATTGCTAGCGATCGCGGACTTCCTGTCACGATTCACAGACCACCCCTCATTGCAGGAGATAGCAAAACAGGTGTCTGCAATACTGATGATTTTATCAATTTGGTAATTAAAGGCTGCATACAAATGGGATACTTCCCAAATGTAGATTATATGTTGGACGCATCTCCCGTAGACTATGTCAGTAAAGCAATTGTTTATCTTTCCAAAAAGAAAGAATCTCTCGGTAAGGCTTTTCATTTACAACATCCCGAACCTGTTCCTTTGACTAATTTACTTGCATGGATGAATTCCCTGGGTTTTGCTATTGAGGTGATTCCCTATCAAGAATGGCAAATAAAATTAAACGAAATCTCCTCTGCTGAAAATCCTTTGTACACCTTACGACCTTTTTTACTAGAGCGTTGGTCAGAGGAACAAATTACTATTCCCGATTTATACTTGCAAAGTAGAAGACCAATAATTAGTTGTGAAGCTACACTAAAAGCACTCGCAGGTAGCGGTATTGTCTGTCCACCAATGAACAACGAATTGTTCATGAAGTACTCTGCTTACTTACTTCAAAATGGTTTTCTAAATATTCCTTAGTTTCAAATTATCAAGGCAGAGAGGGAAAGTAATGTATTATTTATGGAGATAAATCCCAAGAGTGCAAAATTTATAAAATACTCATATCTGAGCCTATACTAACTGCAGCGATGAATCGCTTACTACTAACAAGTTTGTAGTCAGGACTTTAGTCCTGGATAAGCGATAAATCCCTCACTACTAACTAGGGATGAATCGCTTACTAATAGCTGTTAATTATTTTTGAATTGTGGCGATCGCACTTTCTGCGATCTGAAACCAGTTTGACTAGAAAGTGCAATTGCATGCTTGTACCCGAGCTGGGTTAAGAAGTTTACAACTTCTCAAAAGTTGGTTGTGCGTCAAAGCGATCGCGAAAACCCTGTTTCCCATTGATAGGGTCGAACAGTACATCGTATTTATCAAAAAAAGCAATACCGCTATTTATAACCGCCGCATGTTCCAAACGAGGGGATATATTCACATTCCATACATCAAAACCGTCTCGGTTTCCTGGTACAACAGTGTAGTCAAAGACATTATTCATTGATACTTGGACGGTATTTTCTGGGCGTAACCTTCCTGGTTTCAATTTACCTGCCAATGAAGGAGACTTCAATTCAATCAAACCGTTAGTCGATCCTGTATCAAAGACCATTTTGCTATTACAGCTATTGTTCATCGAACTCCCTGCAATTGTTAAACAAACTTCCTTGAGTCCTAAATCCCACCTCTTTCCTGGTATACCACTAATTGCAGGTTGCTGACTCCAACTAGCCATTTTGAAACCTTCTTGATTTCTAGCTGTCAAACCAACAGTCAACCTTCCATTACTATCGCTACCGCCATTACCTGTTACTATAAATCCATTATTGAAATTTCCTGGTAGTTTTCTGAGTGGATTGTAGGGAAGTGTCTGTTCAGAATAATTAACACCGATAATACCCGAAAACGGCGTGCCGCTTTTTGCAGAGCAATTAGGTTTTTGGGATAGACATTGACGAGTGGTAACAAGATGTACGGGAATAGGTTCCTTGGTGGGAATAGGACCAATCCGCACATGAGCGTAAATTAATTCTCCCTGCAAAATAGTGCCATCATTTAATATTTCCTTGACGATTTTACCTGTTTTGCGTACAGGAATTTTTCCCAAAAACTCCTTGGAAACTCTCAATCCGGCGGAGCCTGTGTCTAATAATACTCGTGTGGGTGGACCTCCCGCTACTGCTACTTCCAAAAAATAGCTACGAGCTCTTTGACCCACGGAAGCTGTTGTGTACAAAGGAAGAACAGCCGAGTTAAAATTTGGCTTGAGGACTGTAATTTGGGAACGATCGCGCCGTGCTGGGTTAGGAAAAAGTGACAAAAACCCCTCTTGTCGTTGTGTAGCTGGTTCTGATGCGTATTCCCAAAGAGTTTCGTAGTAGAAAAAAGTTACACCCAAACCCCGCTGTTGAGCAGCTCTGACTTGAGACTGAATTTGTGACATCGAGACCGGACGATTTCTCAATCCCGCTATAATACCTACTGCCGTGGGTATTAATTTTTGTGTTTCTACAATTTCCGGGCGCGTAATTTTACTATAAAAACTTTGTAAATCGTCACGGTAAACCTGCATGACAAGTTCGTCTACAATTCCCATTCGCACCCAGTTAAGCCAGTCTTGCAGTTGGAATTTATAAGCAAAGTCGTAGTAATTAGGAGAGATAGAAAAAATAGCGTTGGGTTTTGTGGCTTTGACAGCTTGGTAGAGATCGATCATAAATGCTGTGAGTTTATCTGCTCGCCATTGCATCCATGCTTGAGCTTGAGGATTGGAGGGAGGACGATTCCCTGTTTCTTGAACATAAAGCTTGATTGTATACTCGTCATAACCAAAATCAACTGGCAAGCTCATGTTATCGTCAAATTGAACTCCATCGACGTTATAGCGAGCAACCATTTCTACCACAAGGTCTTTTATAAACTTTTGCACTTCTGGGTGGAAGGGATTTAACCACGCCACCTCACCCGCAGCGCTGATTGAGGTTTTGGTTCCATCATTTTTTTGTGTCAGCCAATCTGGACGGTTAGATGCGAGTTCTGAAGTTAAAGGAACCATAAAACCAAATTCAAACCAAGGTATCACCAGCAGTCCTTGGCTATGGCTAACAGCAATAATATCTGCAAGTACATCTTGTCCTTGCGCACCTTTGAAGAAAAAAGGAATACCCACTCGTTGGGCCACTGCACTAGGATATTTTGTATAGCCATCGTTCCAAACCACAGGATAAATAGTATTAAAGTTCAACCGCTGCAGTTGAGCGATCGCATCTCTTAATTTTGTCCGGTCCCTGAGAATATCAAAATCATTATTTGTCAGCCAAACTCCGCGAATTTCCTGGGAGGTAAACTGAGGTATTTGAGCAGTTGCAGAAAATAAGAGGTTTTCCAGCAGCACGACTGCAGCAAACGAGATCGCAAAAAGAACAGGTAAACAACGCTTAATTGACCCCCAACCCTGATTGAGCAATCGCATAATTTCTATACTTTGATAATCGACTTTGTGCTTTATAGAAGACAAGGAAATTTGACATAAGTTCCTAAAAAAATTTCTAATTACGTGTCAGGGTGAGAAAACTAAACCTTATTGCTCTCTAGACGTCCCAACACCAATCTAGTTGCATGTACCTTGCTGATTTTTACCTTTAGTATTACTAACAATACCTTGTTGCTAACAGTCTTGTTCAGGAGGTTGGTTCACGCAACCGGTTAAAAATTTGGCAATAATAATCCTACCTGCCATGCTGCAAGTCATGGCCGTTTTAATGACAGTCTTTTTAACGACAAGCTGTAGAGAAAACTTGCTAGATCTTTCCAGGATTACTGATTTGGAATTTCCTCATCATCGGAAATACTATAAATATTTGCCATCGCCTCAAACTTTTGTCAGTCGGCCAAATTCGGTGACAGTAAAGGATTTGTCAGATATCTTTTTCTGCACCAGGAGAAATGCAAAAGTTGCATTGTTTTTTTTTAAAATTTGCATTTATTTTTACGACAAAGTCTATAGTTACAAACATGTCCAAACGCCAACAACGTTGCTCCTAACACCGTAGCCAAACGCTCCCCTTCTTCGTTGAGAAATTCATGACCAAAAATTGCAGTTCCCAACAGCAATCCCAACCCCAAAAAGACAAAGGTAATGACTGTTCGATCTTTATGGCGACGACAACCTTGTCCCACAGCCAATACACTAGTCGGAAAGACAAACCATAGCAGCAAACGGTGAAAGCTTTCGCTACCAACAGAAGTTGTCGCAATGGCAGGAAGCATAACAACTATAACTGGTAGTAACAGACAATGGATTGCACAAGCAATGGAAAGGGCGATCGCCGTTCTGTCCATCAACATCTGCATTCTTCCGCTATGCACAGGTGTACTCCTTAACATCTACATTGACATTTAGTTTCGGCATTGTACCCTGTTTTGTTACCCTCATTAGCGAATTATTTCTTGCAATTTCAATTAATTACAGCTAGAAATTTATTAAAATTTTTAGTTGGAGTAAGCGTTAATATTCCAAAAAGCTCTATCATCATTACATGCTCGCTAAATATCCAGCGTTCGCCTGCTAAATCGCGCCAAGGTAGCTGTTGCTAACCTGCCGCTTAGTAAAAACCCTTTCCTGAAAAAACGGAGGCTAAAGCTATGTCGAAAGTAACTCAAGTTAAATGCGCCTGTGGAAGTTGTCTGTGTGTAATTTCCATTGAAGATGCTATTATCAAGAACGGCAAGCCTTACTGCTGCGAAGCTTGTGCTAACGGTCATCAAAGCGGTGAAGCTTGTACTCAATGCCAATCCGTTTGTGGCTGTGCTTTATGAAACTTGCAAACCTCCTTTTTGTGACAAGATAAACTACGGAACTAGTGGCTGTGAAAACACAAAAACTGGAAGCCTCGCATCTGTAATTTGTCACACAGCCACTTCCATAAAATGCAGCTGCTTAGTTCGCCAAGCTAGCTATTTATCACTGACAAAAATCAGAAAGAGAAACCCTTTTAAGACTTAGTATTCAACCATAATTTACGATCGCTTCACACGTCTTTGCGTAAATGCACTAGTACTGTTGTTTACCACTTTCGATAAATACCGCAAAAATACGGTTACATTATTTAGCGATCCCGATCAAAACTGCAATCATCCAGTTTAGGAGGGTGCATGAATGACAAGCCCTGTAATGACGGTGATCCGAGTTAATCTGGAAAAAGCTAAACAGGTCGCTCAAGAATTAGAACAAGCTTCATACGCGGAACTGAGTGCTTATTGCCTGAAGATTTTGAGCGAAATAGGATGCTCAGCTACAGAACTCCCAGATAACCTACAAACACGCGAACAGCAATTAAACTTTATTACAGGCTTCGCGTCCTACGCTTTTGGGGAGGTGCTCAATGTCCAAAGCATTCGCTGAAAATATTTCCAGTTATTCAAAATGGTCAGAAAATAGAACTTCGCCCGCAACGGATGAAGATTTGTTGATTTTATGCGAAAAATTTTCTCAATTTGAAGTTCCCGTAAATGTTTTCTTGCAAGCTGTAGCTATTGCTGCTTACGACTGTGCATCAGCTTTTCGCTATGCGGATAATTACCTGACCGTTTTGAAAAAGGAAAAAAAGCCTAAAAATCCACTCCTCAAGTGGAAACACAAGCACGAGTTTGAAAATAACTGAACGCCGGTGTTGGACATCTATCATCCAGGTGCTAGGAGCTAGTAGTAGCCAGCTAGCTGTGAGTTATACCTGATAAACCCGTCCTTTCCAAGCACCACCCCGCCCTTGCCAATGACGTACTGCTGAGTCTAAAGTCATCAGTGTGTACATAAAAGCAATGACGGGTAAACACGCAGCCAGCCACACAGAACACTGATAAAAGCGAATTGTTGGTAAGTAAGCCAACGACATTAAAAGCCATGTTGTTAAACCTGTTGTTACCAGTAACCAATTACCCGTCAGTCCGCCGAGAATTAAACTCACAATTGGAATTATATAAACCAAAGTCATTCCCGCAACTGTTGCCGCTAATAACAACGGTGAATAGTTTAGTTGAGTGAAGGCGCTGCGGGCAACCATGTCCCAAATTTTAGCTAGGGAAAAATAAGGACGCAAGCTGCAAGCTAAGGAACTAAGTCCTAACCAAATACGTCCGCTACCACTTGATTTGACTGCACGAGCAAGGGCACAATCATCTATTAACGCTTGCTTAATTACTTGTATACCCCCAATTCGCCTTAGTGCTTCTTTACGAATGAGTATACAGCCACCAGCAGCGGCGGCTGTTGATTTATTTGGATTGTTGACCCAGCGAAACGGATAAAGTTTTTGAAAGAAAAAGACAAAAGCAGGAATTAAGAATTTTTCCCAGAAGCTTTCACACCGCAGCCGCACCATAACCGAAACTAAGTCTAAATCTTCTTGCCTTGCCTTGGCAACCAGACAGCGGAGATTTGTTGGATCGTGGGCGATATCTGCATCAGTAAGCAAAAAATAATCCGGTTCTGGTAGAAAATTAGCCTGCAATGTTTCTACTGCTTTTTGCAAACCTTGCTCAATAGCCCAAAGTTTACCCGTCCATCCAGCAGGTAATGGTTTCGCAGTAATAATGTGCAACAAATTTTCTTTCTGCATGCTTTCAGCAGTTTGTTTGGCAATTTCAGCAGTTTTGTCCGTACTTCCATCATCTACTAGAAAAATGGTAAAAAAGCCTGGATAGTCTTGTTTTAAAAGCGATCCCAAAGTGATGGGAAGCAAATCTGCTTCGTTGCGTGCAGGAATAACCGCACAAACTGATGGCAATTTTTCATTTGTTGCGGGTACAATTCGCAATTGCTGGTCTGTTTGCCAAAATTGCCCGCGCCAACCCAGCAATCCTATCCATACTAATAAGGATAGCACTGCTAAACTCACTTCCATTACTGTCATCGTCCTGGCTAACCTTGATGAAAATCTTTTTGTATCGAGAACATATCTAAGACCTATCTACCACAAAATAAAGAATACCGCATATCATTTTGCTTTCTGTTTTTACTTTTCAAGTTAGATACTTGTGTAGTTAGAAAACTAAGAGCAAACTTTTTTATTTAACTCTCTTGCAAATTTATAGTGCTACATTGCAAAATAATATATTCGCTTCCTTGATGCGTGTGAGGAAAAATGTGACATGATACTAGTAGGTGCCAATTTGCTTGTTAATAAAAGTATAAAAGGTAAATATCGTCCTGCTCCCATTTTTCTGCAATTATCGCCTTAGTGGTATAAAATTTGGCATGGGGAAAGGGACAACAGGGTTATAGATAATACAAAAAATTTTCAGCCAGCAGGAGTGAGAAACTAAAATAGGGGAAAATTGTCACAAATGTTTGTTTTTTGTTTCTGGCATCTAATTAGTAACTAGAGGGATACAAGAAAATGTAAAATACCAAGTTCGAATTTTGTTTACAAAAAGCATTCGACCTGCTATTTTGCTACCACGTGCTTGCTAAAAACCAGAGCAGTGAGACTTGATGGAAAATCAACACGGAACAAAACGAAGATAAATTTATGGATTTTAGAAGTGCAATTACTTAAGAATGGCCACTAAAGCTACGAACAACTCAGCGTGCTTTGACAACAAGCCCTACAAAAAAGTCAACTCCGTTACTTTCAGAAGTATTTTATGCACATTCAAGATAGGGTGACCGTATCAAAAGTTCCAGAAGCGATCGCTGCTAGCCAAAACTATTTACTTTCCGTTCAAAATCCCAACGGCTATTGGTGGGCAGAATTGGAATCCAACGTCACAATTACCGCAGAAGTAGTTCTCCTCCACAAAATTTGGAGAAGCGATCGCTCCAGACCCTTGCAGAAAATCGAAACATATCTGCGTTCTCAGCAAAGACAGCACGGTGGCTGGGAACTGTTTTATGGAGATGGAGGAGAACTCAGTACTTCCGTAGAAGCATACATGGCGCTGAAGCTATTGGGCGTTCCTGCGGAGGATCCGGCCATGATAAAGGCGCGGAAGTTTATTCTCGAACGAGGCGGCATTAGTAAAACTCGCATTTTTACCAAGTTACACCTGGCATTAATTGGTTGTTACAGCTGGGAAGGTATTCCCTCACTACCACCTTGGATAATGCTACTGCCAGACAATTTTCTGTTTAATATTTACGAGATGTCAAGTTGGGCGCGCTCAAGCACAGTACCTCTACTAATTGTGTGCGATCGCAAACCCGTTTATCAAACCGATCCGGCAATTACCTTAAACGAACTATATACTGAAGGCATTGAGCAAGTTAAGTTCGCCTTACCCAGCAAAGGCGACTGGACCGATTTATTTCTTGCCCTAGATTCTGCCTTTAAACTTGCTGAAAAGCTGAATTTAGTACCTTTTCGTACAGAAGCAATCAACGCTGCCGAACGCTGGATTCTAGAACGCCAAGAAGTAACTGGTGATTGGGGCGGTATCATTCCAGCCATGCTAAATTCCCTTTTGGCTTTGCGCTGCCTCAATTATGACGTTAACGATCCCATTGTGGTACGAGGATTGCAGGCAATTGATAATTTCGCTATCGAAACGGAAAGTACCTACCGAGTCCAACCTTGCATTTCTCCAGTTTGGGATACAGCTTGGAGCATCAGAGCACTTGTCGATTCTGGTTTATCACCTTCTCATCCCGCTTTGGTAAAGGCTGGAGAATGGCTGTTGAGCAAGCAAATTCTAAACTATGGTGATTGGGCTGTGAAAAATCGACAAGGAAAACCAGGAGCATGGGCGTTTGAATTTGACAATCGCTTTTATCCTGATGTTGATGACACTGCTGTCGTGGTTATGGCGCTGCACGCCATTCAACTTCCCAACGAAAAACTCAAAAACCAAGCTCTACAACGCGCTGTCAACTGGATTGCTTCTATGCAGTGTCAAGCAGGCGGTTGGGCTGCTTTTGACCTAGACAACAATCAAGATTGGCTAAACCTCATTCCCTACGGTGACCTCAAAGCCATGATTGACCCCAACACAGCCGATGTTACCGCCAGAGTCCTAGAAATGCTGGGTAGTTGTGATTTCTCCATCGACGCAGGCAATCTGCAGCGAGCAATTAATTATCTTCTCCACGAACAAGAACCTGAAGGCTGCTGGTTTGGTCGCTGGGGAGTAAACTACATCTACGGAACAAGCGGTGCATTGTCTGCTTTGTCTGTAATCGCTCCCCAAACTTATCAATACAATATCCAACAAGGCGCCGCTTGGCTGGTCAAATGCCAAAACCCTGACGGCGGTTGGGGAGAAACCTGTCGCAGTTACGACGACCCCAATCTGAAAGGAAAAGGACCCAGCAGTGCATCTCAAACAGCTTGGGCTTTAATAGGTTTAATGGCAGCAGGTAAGGCAAGCGGTAAGTTTGCCAAATTAGCAATCGAACGAGGAATTAACTATTTGTTGGCAACTCAACGAGTAGATGGTACTTGGGAGGAAGCAGAATTCACAGGAACTGGCTTTCCCGGTCATTTTTATCTCAAGTATCACCTCTATCAACAATACTTTCCTTTGATTGCATTAAGTCGATATCGAGCACTCTTTTCAGAAGCGGAAATTTGAGATTTTTGCCGCTAAACTATTGCTGAAACTATGGAACAAATTTTAAATTCCAAGGTCAAATTCGTTTGAAATTATCAATGAGAGTTGTTGTTTAATAATTTTTAATTCTCTTGGCAGTTTTACTTCTGAGGATTATTAGACAGCAATTCTATTTTTTCAAATAGGCAGTTGCACAAAATTAATATCATAATCGATAGCTTTTGTCAGGAAGGAATATACATTCAAAAAAAGATAGAAAACTGGGAGAGAATCTTGCATTGCTCAATTTTTAAATCTAAAAAGCTTAACAAAAATTCAGACTATAAAAATTATGAAGTTTTAGTGAAACCCCTATACAAGATTGTAGAAAAGTTACAAACTTCTGTATGATCAAACCCGAACTGAGGAGCAGAAAATGAATTTAATTACAGATGCGTTAGACATTTTAAAGCAAACTAGCCGGACTTTTTACATTCCTATTGTTCGCTTACCAAAGGGTCTGCAAGAAGCGGTAGCATCAGCGTACCTGTGCATGCGAGCCATTGATGAGATTGAAGACCATCCTCAGCTAGATAATCTCACCAAAGCAAAACTACTGCGAACAATTAGTCTCACCTTCCAAGCAGCAGTTGATGGTTTTGCCGTTGATGCTTTTTGTGCAGGATTTAGTACTTACGAAAAAATACTACCAGAGGTCAGTTTTCGGATTAGAGAGTGGGCGCTACTTGCACCCGAAACTATTGCTCCTCGAATTTGGGATGCAACAGCAGCAATGGCAGATAGAATGGCCTTCTGGGCAGAAAATAACTGGGAAATTGCTACAGAATCAGATCTCGATC
Organism: cyanobacterium PCC 7702; assembly: GCA_000332255.1. GTDB lineage: Bacteria > Cyanobacteriota > Cyanobacteriia > Cyanobacteriales > Nostocaceae > Chlorogloeopsis. The sequence goes on from KB235926.1 coordinate 4,282,110, forward strand.
GCTATACCTTTGGAGTAGCAGGTGCAGTTGGCTTGCTACTCTCTGATTTGTGGGTTTGGTACGATGGAACCCAAACTAACCGCACTCATGCAATTGGATTCGGTCGCGGTCTGCAAGCAGTTAACATCCTCCGCAACCATAAGGAAGATTTGATGCGTGGGGTAGATTTTTTCCCCAAAGGTTGGAGTAGCGAGAACATGCAACAGTACGCCCGTCGCAATCTCGCCCTTGCAGATGCTTACAACAGCGCCCTTCCGCCCGGTCCAGCTTTAGACTTTTGCCAACTTCCTTTAAGTTTGGCTTACGGTACTCTTGATGCTATAGCTAGTGGAAAAGAAAAGCTCAGCCGCAGCGATGTTTTAGCCTTGATCGAACAGGTAAGCGCTGGCAAATAAGCTGGGGCAATTAAAATCTTATCCCCACGCCGCTTCGCTTGAGAGCGCACAGAAAATACGGAGCAGCTAAACTGAATGCACGGCAAGATTAACTCTTTCTGATTTCTTGAGCCATCTTGCGAAAGTAATCCATTTTCGGATCGGGTCGGCGCCGTGGATTAAAGGAAACTTCTGTAGTTTTCTGAGGTTCGGTTTCGGTTGGTTTTTGAATTTGCGATCGCTTAGTGGTTGTCGCTTCGTCGTACTCTAAGAAATACCCAGGTTTGGAAAACCCGAACAAGTTAGCCAGAAAACTAAATATTGTTGAGAAAAATTTTCCTATAAAACCAAATAATTGATATAGCAGACCTTCTAGGCGAATCAACGAGTTGCGAATGAATTGAATCACACCAAACACGGTAGTGCCTCCCATAGCCACCTATTTTTATTCTGACTTATTGCTTTGATATTGAAAAGCTTAAAAATTTCAGATCCAAAGGAAAGATATAATATATTACTTGTAATCTATTTTTTAAAAAATCAGGCTAACTAGAAAATCTCTGGTTAGCCTGTAATATACAAGCTAAGCTAATCTATTCTAGCCTTGTGCTTACCTTTTTTATCTGGGGTTAGCTGTTTTCCCGCCTTCTCTTATCAAATAATTTTTTTGCTTGCTGTTACATCAGTTGGGATTGTTTTTTTTGGAACAGTCTTGGAATACATGCATGCCTTTGCTGCTTTCGAAATAGCTAATAGCCGATCTTAATTATAGACCAAAACCTGCAGCAGTTTCATCAATGAGCCAGCCATTTTTTGGAATAGTATTGCTCAAGTTTTATGAACATTTTCCCAAAAAGTCAAAAACAAAGAGAAACCGCGTCTTTTGTATTCTAAAAGGATTACACCCAGTCGTTAGCACTGCCAAGCCTGTTTGCTACAAGCATTGAGGTTAAATAAGTGGCAAATAAATAGTAAAAGTAGCTCCTTGACCGAATTTGCTACTGGCACAGATGCTACCTCCGTGAGCTTCAACTATGCGTTTGGCGATCGCTAAACCTAATCCAACTCCCCGACCCTGACGAGAGCGATCGCCTGTGTAAAATTGCTCAAAAATATGAGGAAGATCGCTATCTTTAATTCCCGTACCCTGGTCCCGAATTGTGATAACCGCTTGTTTTCCTTCTTTGTAGCCAGTGATGAATATCTGAGAATTAATAGCTGAGTGTTTCATGGCGTTATCTAACAAATTGAGAAATACTTGTAACAGCCTTTGTGGATCGCCCTGGATTTGCAACTCAGCTAAATTGACACAGGCCGATATTTGCAAATTTTGCATTCGCGTTTCTATAGCTTTTATAGCTCGGCGAATCAAACTAGAAAGCTCTACCTTTTGTCGTTCCAGAAGCAATACGCCTGCTTCTAAACGTCCTAAATCTAGTAAATCGTTAACCAAACATGACAGGCGTTTGATTTCGTCCTCTAGATTTTGGAAAAAGCGATCGCGCACTATTGGATCGGAATCAGCGCCGCTACGCAAGGCCTCAACTGTGACCAAGACATTACTGATGGGAGTGCGAAGTTCGTGGGAGACATTTGCTAAAAACGCCCGCCTTTCCAAATCTAGCGATGCTAAACGTTCGCTCATGCGATTTAGTTCTACTGCTAATTGATCTAGTTCGTTGCTTTCGTGAATTTCAAGTTTGTCGCCAAAATGTCCGCTACCCATGCGGATGGCAAAATTCTTCATCTTCTCTATGGGATGAGAAAGACTGCGCGCTAACCGCTCGCTAATCGCAGTGCAAACTAAAAGCGTAAACGCCAATGTTCCCAACATTGTCTGTATAACTGTGGTAAACTGGCGTTGAAACTGCTGCAGGCTAATAGACATTCGTAATATGCCCATCAACTGACGGTTGCGTATTATCGGTCGAGTAATGAACAACCGGTCTTCATTGCTTAGGACTCCTTTAGCCGTACCTTGTACTTCAGATTTGGTTTCTAAAACTGTCTGGATTCCCGCTACTGCTAGCCAGTTGTTTACCTGCAAGTCCTCCTTTGGACTAGATGTAGCCAAAAGCTGCCCTTTGCTATCAAATACTCTTAAAGTGATAGTTTCTGCCGCTCCATAACGCTGTACGATTAGCTCTACTAATTTGCGATCGTTTTTCTGCAACGCGTCTGCAACACTCTCGGCGATCGCAGTACTCCAATTGCGCATCTCTGATTGTCTCACTTTCATAAAATAGGCGTGAAACGACCAGATAATGTATCCTGCCATGACACAGGTTCCCAAAGTTGTTAGCAAAAGATATGTAGCCAATAACTTGGCGTAAATAGAATGCCACTTAATTTGCGGTAACAAGCCCATTTCACTGCTTAGGATTGCTTTTGCTCACGACGGCGCAGTACTGCTTTGATACGTGCTATTAGTTCTCGAGTATTAAAGGGTTTGGTTACGTAATCATCCGCTCCTGCTTCCAACCCCCTAATTTTGTCAAGGTCTTGATCTTTGGCGGTAAGCATGACAATAGGGATGTCAGAGAAGGCGCGAATTCGCCAGCAAACCTCCATACCATCCACTTCTGGCAGCATTAAATCTAATATGATTGCGTCTGGTACTTGTTTGTGAAACTGTTTAATCGCACTGTGACCATCTGCTGCTATTGTGACGGTAAAGCCTTCTTTTTGTAATGTGTAGGAAAGACTTTCTCGTAAAGCTTCTTCGTCGTCTACCAATAGTATGTGGGGCATAGTAATTCTACGGTTAGCAATTTCCTCAAAGATTTTCTATTCACCTTGGCTATTTCACGTTATTCAGCCACAGCAGCGATATTTATACTCCATCACTTACACTTACACAAATACCAGCACTGCGGAGTTGTTTGCAGCGTTTTCACCTTCCTCAAGTTAGCAAAATTATTTAGAAGGCTTTTTTTGTACTTACTTTTGGCAATAGCTCAATGTTATTAAAATCTATAAAAGTAGTGGTCTGAGGCTCTTTTTTGGGAAAGTCACGAATTACCTGTCGTTTGAGCAGATAATAATCACCAACTTGTTGATAAGTATCCTCAAATTCTCGTTCTCCTAAGATTTCTGCTGTTTGAGGCTGTCGAAAAATAGTTCGATAACGCGTTGCTATATAACCTTTTGGCGTTACCACCGAGTCTAATAAATTCACAGTCACGGATGTATCCCCCAAAATTCGATTCACTTGGGTAATCTGACTGTTGTAGACCTTGTAACGTGCATCGCTGGAATCTCCCTTTTCCAAAATTTCTACAGCACCTGTATCATCGGTTTTACCCATGGTATAAGTGTGATTTTTGTGAGCCACTTCAAAGGGAATCCGACGCCGGTGAACTACAATCGTCTGCAATTGCTCTTCTACAGTCTGACGTGCATCTGCGGAATTAATTCCAGTCACTTCCACACTTAAGTCTGGTTTGATTTTTATGTAGCCGTTGTGTTCTTCGTTACCTTGTTTGATTTTGACTGTCGCCGTGTAGCCTGGAAAATTTTTGTCCCAAGTGTAACGATTGAGGTAAGCAAGGCGAAAAACTTCACGAGCCAATACAGCTGGGTAAGTTTGGCTGGTCTTATCTGCGAGGATAGTATTTCCTTGAGCGATCGCCTGTTGGCTAAGCTGAATCAGCGTTATCAAAGTCAGAGCCATACTCAAGACAGACCGCCAGCCAAGGTACTTTTGTAATTTTTTCATCTTCCAACCTTGAAAAAGTTTCTTGCATTTTTTCAAAGTATTTCAATCATCTTAACCCACTTTCTTCCCAACAAGTCTTTCCATTGACCGTCTTGCATACAATTGATAAGACACTACAAGCTGAGGCTAACCAGAAATCAAGGCTTATCTGTCTTTAGCTACCCATCAAATTCAACAGTCTTTGAAACAAAAAAAGTCCTTCAACCTCTTGCTTGCTTAAGTCCGAACATGCCTCCTGTGCGAACTTAATTCTTCTGGAGATACTCATATATCGGAAATCGACGGCTTCGAAAAAAGACCCAACCCTGAATTAACAGAGTCTAAAAGGAGACAACACTATGCTACCGGCAGTCGCTTTTGGGGGAACCCCCGCAACGCAGTGGCTCCCCATAGACGCGAAGTAGGTCCCCGTAGGGTAGACGGCGCTGCCTACTTAAGAGCAAACCTAGTGCACCTGGGAACTTGGGAAAACAGCTTAGATCTGTTTTTCCAAGATAGCAATGATGGCACGGAGCGGTTGTGAATATTCCTACCTTCCAGTAGGGAGAGCGTCGAAATTACAAAGTACTTGTAGCCAACTATGGCATAGAAGCGATCGCTCTTTATGCCCGGTATCAAAATGAAATTAGCTTGGTTTTGGTAGATATGTTGATTGCTAGCAATCTACAAAAAATCAACTCCCTTGTCAAAAATTATTGCTATCAGCGGCTTAGCAGTCAGCGATAAACTTGCCAATCTTCCTGCAGTCAAAGCATTTCTTACCAAAACCTACACTACCAAGTAATTGTTACAAAATTTACAAAATGTTTCATAGAAGAATCACATATTTTGGCTCAGAGATCGGAAAGAATATAATTATAAATACCCTTCTTTTTCCGCAAATTTACGTAAACGAGGCAGGCATTGGCGTTGATAAAAACTACTCAAAGTCGAAACAGATAAATGGAATTCTGCTGCCAGATCTTTCCAGCTGACTTCTGGTGGCAAACGTTTTAAAATTAACACCTGACAATTTACCTCGGGATGTCCTTGGATGTGGGTTCTACGCAGATCTCCATCCAGATCCTGCTCCACCCAAGACTTGACGCCTTCCAAAATTGGAGGTATGTCGGGTGGAGCTGCTATGTTTTCTTCGAGGAGAAAAAAATCACTGCGATCGCCCGTAGCATACTGGTTTGCACGGGGATGTACTTTTTTAGTCTTTTCCTCCTGCTGCTGGCGATAAAAGTCTTGCAACCTCCATCTTAGATAAGTATTCAACCAAGTAATTAAAGAACCGCGCTTGGCGTCGTAGGTTCCGCAAACATGAGAACAAAAATACAACCAAGTTTGTTGCAGTGCATCTTGGTAGTAGGGAGTATTCTCTTGCCAGAGCTTTTTAGCAGCCAAGCGAATAATCTGGGTCAGACACTTTTGACGCTGCGGACTTCCGACTGGATATCCACACGCCTCATCCACCAAACACCGTAACTTTTCCTCCAATTGATGCATAAAAACTTAGCAAACAAAGTCAGCTTTTCTCAGTATTGCCTAGAATCGTTCACCAAGAAATAACAAAATTTCAAAGACTGTCCTGCAATAGTCTCCTAACAATCAATTCCCAGCCAAGAGAGAATTAACCGCTACCAAGAAGTAATTGCAGAGGTACTTTGCTGACCCTCTAGCTGCATTCTTTTACGAATATCTTGAATATTCCAGTTTGTTAACTTGGCAAGAGTTTGCGCTTCCTCTTCGAAACGCTTGGCTAAAGATCGTTTGTACTTCCTACCAGCTCGACACTTAATTTCACCCGTGAAAGGATGTTGCAAAATGTAACGCCCCTGAAAATTTTCCTGGTTAGAAGTTTGCTGGAATATTAAATCTTCAGGAAATTTATCGCGAGTGTAGCGCACGTGCAAACGAGTAAGAAAAGGTGCTGAGGGATGATTTCCATCTAGCCAAAACACACCCGCTTGCTCGAGTTCTTCACGATTGAGAGGTTCAGCAGAACAGGGATCGCAATTGCTCACATCCCAGGCATATTCTAGAAAAGCAACTTTTCGGCCTTCTTTTTCGTATGCTGTCTGGAACAAAGATTTGTAAAACCTGCCAAATTCCTTTTTGACAAACAAAGGAATATTTACATCGGAAGGAATTTTGACTGTGCGATAGTTAGTAAGTTCTGCTTGACCCTGGGAAAGAATATAGACAATTAAATCTTGCTCTGTTGTGGCGTTAACCATACCCAGGCGAATTGGTAGCATGAACCTTGGCGAGCGGTAAGTAATTTGTAGCGGGCGCAGATATTGATAGCCAGTTTCCTCAAATTTATCTAAGTTAACTTTGGCAACAAAAAATTTCATCTTTTGTCGAATATAAGGCTTGAGTAACTGTTTTGCTCCTTTGGGTATTTTGTAACCGTTGCGAACAAGCCAAGTTTCTAATCCGTCAGATTCTTTGGCACTTAAAATAACAATGTCATATTCACCAGCGCTAAAGCGTGCTTCCACTGTCACACCCAAATTGCTAGTTTTTTTTGTATTGGTGGCTTCTGGGCTACTTGCTGCCCCTACTAAAGGACCAGGTTCATGGTACTCAACTAAAGCGCAGGGATCGGGATCGAAATACTCTACCAATCGTGGAGCACTGAAAGCATCCAATCGCTCTAGGATTTTGGAGTTGCCAACACGTACTTGCTCTTTTTGCAGTACCGTGGGTACGGGTATAACAACAGCAAAATCTTTGACATCGCCTTGATAGTCGTTCGCCATTGTGAGCACGGTGCGATCGCCACTACGAGCAATCACTACCTGGGAAGCTTTATTATACAGTTTGGCATCGGCTTTAGCAACATAAAAGCCGCAAAATCCCCAAGCGGCAAGTGGGTGGCAAAAAACAACTACAAATATCAATACTAATGAAATTAAAAATCTTAAACTTTTCATAAGTTAATAATTATTACTAATTAATGGTTCCTCCAAATCCAGAACTGCAGGTGTTCGTAGCTTGCAGTCGGTACTTTAGTACAAACCAAACTGTGTATTGTTCTATTTTCAAAAATTAGTACTAAAAAATCTTTCTACCTCCAGTTGCTGTTTCCATCCAAAACGCGGCGCTTCCCATATTCGATCCAGAAGAATAGTCAACGGAGCAAGAATAAATAATGCCCAGAAAACTGCGGTGGAAATATAGAAGTAATTTCGCAGTACAAAAGTCAATACGGCAATGCACGCCGCCCAAATAATACGTCCAATCCTGGCGTTGGGAATCGAGCGGGGGTCAGTGACCATAAATAGTGCAAATAACAGTAAAGAACCGCTCATCAAGCGATGCTGGTAAACATCCCAGGTCCAACCCAGCCAAAGATTGCGTACAGCTTCTAAAAAAGCATACACACCTAAAAAAGCAGCTGTGGTATCCCAACGCCCGACCCGCTTGAGAACTATTCCCCCAGTTCCGGCGAATAACAGTCCGTACCACCAATCCTCACCCCACTGTCCGGGAGAAACCCAAGCATTGCCTGTGAATACTAAAGCGCAAATAATGCCAAAATTGGCGGGATTAAAAAAATGCTTGTCACCCGCTTTGAAAATAAATTTGCTCGCGATCGCTGCTGCTGCTGCAAAAGCCATGGTTCTCCAATGTTCCGCCCGCAACAGCAAACTTAGACTTAAGGAAGTAATTAGGGAACTGCGCCAGGAACACGAAGGCAACAAAAGTCTTCTTAATAGCCGTTTTGAGTCTTCTTTTTGTTCCCAGACTTTTTTCCACTGACTTACCACCGAGCACAGCCACTGAGTTAAAAAGCAACTGGCAATTGTTACTGCTATTAATTTCGACTGTAGTGTCCAATCTCTTGTAATTACACCTAAAATTAGGAATGTGGCAAGAAACAGAATTTGATAATCCCGTGTATCTTTAAAAAACATTACCCACAAATTCAGGGTTTATTCTGAAAATTTATTAGACGAGTCAAGGTAACAACTATGCCGGTTTGACATAATTTGTTACAAGAAAAAAAGTGTACGCTGAAGTAAAGATGCAACTTTATCCCTTATTTCCTATTTTGCATTCCATTCTCAAACCCATCTTTCCTGATTGTCTTTGGGAAGGCGATCGCCACTGGAAAACGATCGCTTTGACTTTTGATGATGGACCCCATCCCCAATACACACCGCAGCTGTTACAAGTTTTGGATCGCTACCGCATCACAGCCAATTTTTTTTGGTTGGGTGCTTGTGTCAACCGTTGGCCGGCAATAGCTAAAAGTGTTTGCGATCGCAAACATGGCATTGGATTGCACGGCTTTGAGCATCATAATTTTCCCATGCTTGCTCCCCACGACCTCAAACTAAGTCTGGAAAAAACCCAAGCTGCCATTTCCCGCACCTGTAACTTGCAACCGCCACAAGTACGTTATGTCCGTCCTCCCAATGGTTTGTTTACACCCAAAACACTCCAATACCTACGTCAGTGGAATTACATAACTGTTATGTGGTCAATTGTACCAGAAGATTGGCAAAGACCGGGCATCACCACTGTGGTTCGGCGCGTTCTCGAGAACGTAAAAAACGGCTCTATTATTGTTTTGCACGATGGAGACTGCGGAGGAGAAGATGTTGCAAAAATAACAGACATTCTCCTGCCGCCACTTTTGCAACAAGGTTATCAATTTGTCACTATAGATACTCTCTGGCAGCAAGCCAAGGGAAAAAAGATTAATGACTGACTTGCTGCTGTTGAGCTTGTTGAGAACAGGAACTAGAAGTTGATGGAACTTCCCCAGTTCCTAAAAGATTGTGGATATCTTTTAGAGAACTAGGTTTTTTATTTGTCTGTTCCGATGACTCGTCCACATAATCGATTAAGTCTTCTACTCGGCAATTTAGCGCCTTGCAAAATCGAATGATTCTCTCGATTTGTTCTGTCCCTGTTCTACCACTCTCCCAATTTTGGATAGTGCTTTCTGTCACGCCAACAAGACGCGACAACTCCAACTGAGTTAAACCTGCTTTCTCACGCAGAAAAGCTATCCTTGGTTTTGCCTTGTGTTTCACAGCTACAGTACTTGTGGTTCAACTATAGTCGTAGATCCTAGCATCAAAAAATTCTTACGCCCAAAAGTTTTAACCAAGATCTTGACTAGACTTAACATCTTTAGTTAAAAGTGTTAAGTGAAAGTCGACTTTTATTTCCTCAAGACCGAAGGAGAAGGCAAAATTTCAAACTAAACAAGTCAGAGCTATCATCTTTCCAAAAAATTTTTACTAAATCCGGAATGAATAAACTTGACTTTGTAGCTCTCATCAACAAACACAGACAGAGGTACCTACCGAAAGCCAAACTCCTCAAGGTCGAGAAAATAAATACCTGTTGCAGGAGTTTCTGCTTGTACCCTCTGACCAACTAAAACAACACAAACAACACACATATTAGAGGTCTGAACAATTATGAATAAGTTTTTTGGTATTGGACTTTTGGCTGCTTTGGCGATCGCCCCTAGCGCTGCATTTGCTCAACAAACCTCCGTTACCACCCAGCAACAAGACCAAGAAGCCAACGTTGTGGGTGTAGGTAACACTGTCGTTCAACAAGGCGACCAGTTTGCTCACACTCGTCAAATTAACATTAATAGAGGATTTTACTGCTCTGGCGGTTCTCAAGTTGCAGCTACTGTTCAAAATCAGTCCCAAAAGGCTAATGTAGCCGGAGCGTACAACACCGTTGCTCAAATTGGCAACCAAGCTGCTCGGACCGCTCAAACTCAAATTTCTCNCGGTTTCGGTTGTTAAGCAATTCTCTATCTTTGCAGTTGGCGTTGCTAGTGCAAATTTGGCAACGCTTGCTTTCCACCACATTTCTACAACACAGAACTCATCAGGAGGTAAAAAATTATGTTTCGTAAAGCTCATATTCTCGGTGTACTAGCTGCTACCTTAGCGATCGCTCCCGGTGCTGCATTTGCTCAACAAACCTCTGTCACTACTCAACAAAACAACCAAGAAGCAAACGTTCTCGGTACTGCTAATACCGTTGTTCAACAAGGTAGTCAGTACACCAACACTCATCAACTTAACATTAACAAGAGATTTTACTGCTCTGGCGGTTCTCAAGTTGCAGCTACTGTTCAAAATCAGTCCCAAAAGGCTAATGTAGCCGGAGCGTACAACACCGTTGCTCAAATTGGCAACCAAGCTGCTCNGACCGCTCAAACTCAAATTTCTCNCGGTTTCGGTTGTTAAGCAATTCTCTATCTTTGCAGTTGGCGTTGCTAGTGCAAATTTGGCAACGCTTGCTTTCCACCACATTTCTACAACACAGAACTCATCAGGAGGTAAAAAATTATGTTTCGTAAAGCTCATATTCTCGGTGTACTAGCTGCTACCTTAGCGATCGCTCCCGGTGCTGCATTTGCTCAACAAACCTCTGTCACTACTCAACAAAACAACCAAGAAGCAAACGTTCTCGGTACTGCTAATACCGTTGTTCAACAAGGTAGTCAGTACACCAACACTCATCAACTTAACATTAACAAGGGATTTTACTGCTCTGGCGTTTCTCAAGTTGCAGCTACTGTTCAAAATCAGTCCCAAAAGGCTAATGTAGCCGGAGCGTACAACACCGTTGCTCAAATTGGCAACCAAGCTGCTCAGACCGCTCAAACTCAAATTTCTCACGGTTTCGGTTGTTAAGCAATTCTCTATCTTTGCAGTTGGCGTTGCTAGTGCAAATTTGGCAACGCTTGCTTTCCACCACATTTCTACAACACAGAACTCATCAGGAGGTAAAAAATTATGTTTCGTAAAGCTCATATTCTCGGTGTACTAGCTGCTACCTTAGCGATCGCTCCCGGTGCTGCATTTGCTCAACAAACCTCTGTCACTACTCAACAAAACAACCAAGAAGCAAACGTTCTCGGTACTGCTAATACCGTTGTTCAACAAGGTAGTCAGTACACCAACACTCATCAACTTAACATTAACAAGGGATTTTACTGCTCTGGCGGTTCTCAAGTTGCAGCCACCGCTCAAGGTCAGTCTCAAAGCGCTAACGTCGCTGGTGCGTACAACACCGTTGCTCAAATTGGCAACCAAGCTGCTCAGACCGCTCAAACTCAAATTTCTCACGGTTTCGGTTGCTGATCGGGGTCAACAAAGCTACACAAAGGTTTTTCCGATTTCCTAACTTCAAAAAATCGGCTCTTTCTAGCGTGTCAGGAATAGAGCCATGCTTGCTAAAGCATTTATCTCATGTTTGGCAGTGTCTGCACTGATGACCGTACCTACTGAAATTGCGACAGCAGAAAATATTACAGCTAAAAATGATAATGTCAGGGTTACGGTAAAGCAAGGCGGTGACGTTACGATTTCCAATCCCAGCGGAACGCTCGTTGTTCCCCACAGCAGCAGTGCAAACCGTTTTCCTACCAATCGTCTCTACCGCATTCCGGTCGCCAAGTCACCTCAATTACTATGCAGTAGAAAAATCGTAACTAACCAAAGTATTAAAACAAATAGTTCTAACACTGCTATTCATCGCACTTACAGTTCTACAACAACGCAAATTTGTAAACGATAGATTGAAAGGACTTGAAAGGAAATCCCCATGAAATTAAAATTTCTTTCTATAAGCTTATTCTCACTTGGCATTATCTCTCCCTTTTTCATTCCTTCTTTAACTCCTGCTGCTAAAGCAGTAGGATGTGCAGCGATCGCGGTGACACCACAAATATCAGTTCGCGGTTCTAAGCAACCAGCAACACAAACTAATACTGTTAACCAAGAAATCGATCCCAACTGTATTGGCAATACTGCTGTTTGCTCGGGTTCTCAAGTCGCTGTTGTTCCTGGAGCTGTTGAACAAAGAAGAAGTTGCACCCAAAACCTGGGAGGAGATCCTAACCGTACTCTTCCTGTTAGGGGCGGAGATGTGAAGTTCCAGTCCACTCCCAAATTCGACATATACAATCCTGCTCAAGATCAAGATTATCTTAATGGTGTACTAAAGAAATAACTTATTTACTTTCTTTGTCACAAACGAATGGTACAAAATTGCTAGCAAGCAGTGGGGAAAGATGGGAGAAGCATTATCCTATCTACCCCCTATTGTCATTATTCATTATTTGTAGCTACAAAAATAGGAGATTTAAAAATTATGTTTGCCAAACCATTGATTTCATTACTAGCACTTTCTGGATTCCTAGCATTACCTATTGGAATTGCCACTGCTGGTGAAATAGACATTCAAAACAATGGTACGAGGGTGAGAATCGATCGAGATGGGGATATCAGAATTAATTCTACTCCTACAGATAAAATTTACATACCCCATTCCTGGCCTATTTCAGATTATCCCATTCAACCAAATTGGACTCGACCTTGGAAAATTTGGAGACTTCCAAGAAATAAAGATATTCGCTGCAATGGAAACACATACAGCAGCCATACTACTCGCAGCTATAGTCTTGGTAGTAGTAGCAGTCGAACTTATAGTTCTTCGACAACAATTGTCTGTCAATAAAAAGAAACTGTTGTAACTGCAACATTTTTCTGGCGATCGCCCATAACAAAAACCCAGCAGGTAGATAATTTCCATACCTGCTGCTACCTATTTACAATCCAGCTATGAAAAAGTTACTGTTTTTGGGCTTTTGCTTGGCTTTCGTTGCTTCTGTTTCCGCAGTTGCTGCTCAAAATTTCATTTCCCATCGCAAAGTTTCTTTGATTTATGCCGACAGCAATAGTGATGATATGCACAACTTTAGCACCTTTAGCCAGCAATCCAATTTTTCCTCTACATACCAACAAAACTTTCTTACTTTCAGGGCGACTAATCTAAGTCAACCTCATATTTTGACGGTTAAAACTTCAGGTGCTCAGCTCCAGGGCGAAATCACCCTTGATGGTAAAATTATCAAACTATTAAACAGCAATCAAGTAGAAATTAATTTATCACCATTCCTATCTGTTGGAGAGCATCAGGTGAAAATTTCTGGACGTTATTCCCCTGTATCATCTTCTGCAAGCATCACTCTGAGCGGTCCTGGTACTAATGTTATGCAACAAACTAGTGGCAATGGAATTTTATATCATGTTATTAACATGAGTATACATTAGGTATTAACTGGAACTCAGGGCTTGAAGCTGACTTTCTAAATTCACACGTATCCAAAATTCTGCTAGTGACCAAATCCGATATTGGTTTGCAGCTAGAGCGAAATTATGGCGATTGTGGATAACAATTGCATCTAGTTCTTGATGCTCAACACACATTAATTCCACAGCAGACTCAAAGTCTTGGATAGGTAAGGAACGTGCTTGTTGCAATATAGTTCGATGAACTGGTAATATTTTGATTTTATTTTGTAACCAACTGACGACAATGGCAGCAGTTTTGTTATTTTGTAAACGACTGGCATAAGTGTATATTTTTTGGTAACCAATATCTGTTACGTACATCTGAACTAAAGGATGTACTTTATCTATCAATTTGCTAACATCTGCGCTCAAACCACTGCGATTTATCAATGCTTCCAAAAGTAGGTCAGCATCCAATAAAATCTCGAACAATTTCAATCCCCCTAATTGTGTGAATCACATACCTACTTTTCTTACTTTGAAACCCTAGAAGTAGAACCAGTAATGGGAATAACTGTTTTTAGTGATGACGAGCAATTGTTTATGTAGTTCCTAACCACAAATTTTATTTGTCGGACTTAAGCAGCAAATAGTACAGTTGTCCGTTACTAACCGTGACACCAGCACGATCGCCTGCTTCCTGACCAGTACCCAAAAAATAATCTACCCTACCGGCGCCTTTAATTGCACCTCCAGTGTCCTGATCGGGAACATAGCGACTGACAATACGGTGTTCTATGCTACCGTTAGAGTCTAGAAAAGGAAAAGGAGCGCGGATCAAAGCTAAAGCACCAGGAGGCATGAAGGATTTATCAGTAGCGATGGAACGTTCTGCTGTCAGGGGTATCCTCAACGCACCTTGTGCAGGTGCACCGTGCTTATCTTGGAAAAATACAAAGCTGCGATCGCGAGAAATATAAGCATTTAAATCCTGGGGATGCTTTTGAAAATAATCCAAGATTTTAGGCATCGTTAATCCTTCTAAGGGTAATTTACCATCTTCCACAAGTTGGCGTCCCAGGCTTTTGTAATTATAAGCAGTACTTCCGGCGTATCCTACTGTTGTTTGCGTACCATCGGGAAACTGAAGTCGCGCCGAACCTTCAATTTGAATGATATACGGCTGTAGGCGATCGCGGAACCAAAACAACTCTAATCCCCGCAGTTTCCCTTTTGAACCTTGCAAACCATCCGCTCCCTCCAACTCAAAGCGGGTGGGGTGAGGTTTTTGCCAAGAATCAAAATCAGGAGGTAAACGATAGATAGGATAGCGATATTCTTTCGTGGGAATACGACTGGCATCATAAAGTGGCTCATAATAGGCAGTAAACAAAACCGTTCCCTTGCCATCACTACCCACAGACTGATAAAAAACAAATTCCCGTGCAATAGCTGCATTTAATTCTTCGGGAGATTTAGATTGAAGTAATAATTCACGGAAACGTTGTAAACTACTAATAACCCGCTGCCGCGTAATTCCAGAAATTGCATACCTTTTGTAAGCAGCATCAGCTCTGCTGGTTTGTAGGTATCGCAAGCTGTAGGCGATCGCGGTCAAAAGAGCCTTTTTGTCAGGTCCTTTCCCATTTTCGCCCCAAAGCTGGCGATCCAAGCAAGAAGCATCTCCCTCACAACAAAGAAATGGCGATTTTGGTAAGGGAATCAATGGTGGTACTGTTTGAGCTGGATTGGGAATTGGTAAAGATACGGGTAATTGCCACTTTTTGACCCGACATTCTCCAGGACTAAGTTCTTTTGATTCCAAGGAACTTACGGGTAACAGTAGAATGATAAAAGTTGTACAAAGGCTAATAACAAGACCATTAGGTATTTTTTGCATTGCCGACAGTGGAATTTTGTTCAAGAACGCGACTCTAACTTAGCAACTCGCTTCTCTAATGTGTTAACTTGTTGCTTTAATTCCACTACCAAAGTTGCCAGATGATCGAACATCCGGTCCCGTTCTTGCTGAGAAAGTGTTCGCCCCGAACGAGATGACTGTCGGGGGGTCAATGTGGTTGTTGGCGCTGGGGTGCGAATTTGTCCTTGTTGAGATTGTAACTGATTTACCTGAGCCTGCAAACGACGAAAGTCGGCTTCTAAATTACTAAGGCGGGATTCTATTTGCTGCGATGCCGCAGGGTGCGAAAATAAACTACCCCAGGCAATTATTATTGTTACAACTCCTACTAATATTAATACCCCTATTTTTCTCATCGCCTACTCCCGTAATGGGTGAGGTATTGTAAGTTAGCGACTCATTGCTTTGGCCTTAACTAGCTAGGTATTTTCAGGACTAGAGTTGTAACTGCTAGCGTTAAGAAGGACTAAAGTCCTTACTACTAGCTTGGTTGGGTCTAAGAGTCGGCTTGCAGATTGGCAAATAGTCTTTGCCATTCGATGGAACCAGTGTAATCTTCTCCTTCTTTGACTTCAAAGGTAACATTACGCGCCTGTGGATACTTTAGCGCTTGTACGCAAATTTCTGCTACGTCCTCACGGCTGATTTTTCCTTTAATGTTATCACCTTGATCGAATATTAAAGATTTACCTTTTGGTTCCTCAGTTAATGCACAAGGTCTAATAATGGTGTAAGGAATTCCGCTTTTTCTGAGACTGTCTTCTCCCTTTAATTTCCAGGTTAAAATTCCTCCCAACTGTTCGTTTAGTCTTACTGCAGGCGGTTCTTCATCCAAATTAATTCCCGGGCGTCCGGGACGAGTAACACCAGCGGAACTGACAAGGACAAATTGCGGCAAAATTTCGCCTCCATAGGCTTTAATGGATTGGATTTGTAAGGCAAAACTACCGGGTGAAAATTTTGGGTTTAAGGCATTATCATATTCAAATTTGCTTAACATTAATTGCACAGAAGAAATTTTAGTAGTATCTATGGGTGGATAATCTTTTATTGTCTTAGCCCGAAATACAGGAATTAAATCGCTAAAGGGGACGCGAACATCTATCCAGGTATTTGCTACTGTATCAAAAGAATAACTGTAGCCAACACCATCCCACCTTTCGTCCGTACGCAGAAAGAACTTGTAACGTTTTCCATCTCCTTTGACACGTAATTCTATACCTGTATAACCTGATAAATTAAAGGGTGGAGACAAGTTCTTAGTTCTTACAGAAGCAAATCCTCCAGAATTGGTGGTAGAAACATTACCAGAAAATAAAGCTGTACCTTCTACCAATCGCAGATTACTTTCGCTGACACCTCCCATGACCACATCATCTACAGCACCCCAAATACTTTCTATTTCTGCGGACGGATGTGTAAAATCAAATAATATCTTTTCCCCTGGTTTTGGTAAATATTTGGCTGCAGCTTCTACTAAATTTTTTACGCCTTGATATTCGACATTTTCTGGAGTGTCGCCAATAACTTCTGGTTGATAAAATTTAACACCTTGATAGTATTTTTGTCGGTTGGGAGTATCACCTTCTACAGGTTGGACGCGCACCGCGGTAGAGCAAATTACGGCTTGAATTCCAGCAAAAACGCAAGAATTTAAAGTTTCTGGCTTAGTAATATCTCCGAAAACTAAGTCAATTTCATTACCAAGAATGGCTCGCGCTTTGTCAAGATTGCGGACAAGCGATCGCACCGTGTAACCTTCTTCCAGCAATCGCCGCACTACTCGCCTACCAACGCCACCCGTCGCACCCGCTACTAGTACTGCAGCCACCTGTCTTGCTCCATCAGCTTTTTTTGGACTACCTCCAACATTAGCTCGGAATAAATTTTGTATCCAACTGACCAAAGGTATAACTTCAAAGAAAGTCAGAGTCTGAATAAATCTACCTAAGTCCCACTTAGCAGAATTTTTTTGAGTCATCGTTAGTATTTTGACAATAAACTATCAGTTTTCAAAAATTCTTGTGTCTATACTTCAGTCAGTATTATTTTGACTGAATTTTTTGTGTCATCCTATTTCTACCTTTGGTCTTTGTTGTAGCGTTCCACAAATCAAAAAAATTGACTAAACAATATAAAATTCCAAGTTGTGCTTTTCGAGAAAATCATAAGTAAAACGATCCACTACATTCGTATCGCTCAGCTCTAAATTATAAAAATCTACAACTTCATGCTCAAAATATGGTCCTGCATGCCAAGTTCCTATCTCTAACTTGACAAAGCAATTCCCAGGAATGCGGAAAGCAGCAATATTTTGTACATCTGGTTGCTCCGCATCATTATTGGGAGGACAAACTGCTATTAACCAATCTTTTCCTTGTAATGAACCCAAACATTGAGTACATTGCACGTGGCGGGTGATTTGGTGAAATTTACGTCCCCGACTTTGCAAACGCATAATATAAAAGCGCGGCGTACCTTTGTCCAGTACTAAAGCAGCATCGTTGGCATCAAAGACTTTACCATCTTCAGTAGGGAAAATCACCTGACCGTAAGGACGAAAATTTTCCGGCGTTATCCACTGTGCCTGCAATTGTTGTACTATTTGTGACGTACTCATCATGCAAGTCCTTTCCAACTTTTAAGATAGCAATGTTCTCGACACAGTTGCGGCTAATTACATTTATGCCATCTCAGTGCTACACTCCATGTTTGCAGATAATTTCAAAACGTAGCAACTTGCAGACAAAACTTCTGCCAGCACATTTTTCACCAAGTCTTCTTTAGGTTCACAGTCATACCTACGATAGATTTTTGATGGAAATGCTTGATGAGCTAATTATTTGGTAGTATTTTCATCCGTGTACTACACATGCGTTGGCGATCTCGTTACCGTGTTTGCGAGTAAAATCAAAGTATTAAGTTTTATGTGCCAGTGTTAAGCAATTTTAAACTGCTGTGCGCTGGGCTTCTACTTTGTAAGCTTCCTTAATTTAAGAAGCTAGAAACTAAAACGATCAAGAGAGGAGGATTTCACATGGCATTTACATTGCCCCCCCTTCCCTATCCTATGGATGCTTTGGAACCATATGGCATGAAAGCTGAAACTTTCGAGTACCATTATGGTAAACACCACAAAGCTTATGTAGATAACCTGAACAAATTGATTGAAGGGACAGAATTTGCAGATAAACCTCTAGAAGAGATTATCCAAATCTCCTTTAAAGATCCCTCCAAAATAGGTATTTTTAATAATGCTGCCCAGACATGGAACCATACCTTCTTTTGGAATTGTTTAAAACCAGCTGGTGGCGGTCAACCTCAAGGTGAATTAGCGACCAAAATAGAAAAAGATTTTGGTAGCTTTGACAAATTTAAGGAAGAATTCTCCAATGCTGCTGCAACTCAATTTGGTAGTGGTTGGGCTTGGTTGGTAGATGACAATGGGACTTTAAAAGTCACCAAAACTCCCAATGCGGAAAATCCCTTGGTCCACGGACAAAAACCACTACTGACGCTAGATGTTTGGGAACACGCTTACTACATTGATTATAGAAATGCCCGTCCTGCCTTTATCAAGAACTTTTTGGAGAATCTAGTAAACTGGGACTTTGCTGCAGAACAATACGCTAAGGCTTGATTTAGTTCCCAAATATTTGTTGGCTGTTATCTTTCTTAGCGCTCTTTCCTTCCAAGCACCTGTACACGAAAACACTAGTCTCAGCAATTCTTCTTTGTTCTTCTAACTTACCTGCAAAGCAGTCACGAGCAATTTCGTGGCTGTTTTTAATATGTTTTTTGGATGTGGTTTGCATTGACCCCAGCTTAACTATCATTTGGACTAGAGGCTTTTAATAGCTTCTGGCCAAAAATCAATTCCAAATACCAAATCCAAAACCCAGTATATGGATAGCACACAACTAGCACAATACCTGGAAGTTACTGATAGTTTTGCCAAACCGTGGTTGTTGGTACAGCTGCGACTTAAGAAACTGCAGGAACTTCGAGAGAAACTCTCAGAAAACGAGTATGCTGATGCCTTAGCTGACATTCACGAAGATTTAATGAGTCTGGGTGAATGGTGGCGCGGTATTGAAGATGAAGTGTTTTAATTAGTTTAGTTTAGTTTTAAACAGTCAAGGGTCTAAAGTCAGCGGTCAAGGATTAAGGGTGAGCAAGCTTTTAATTTGGGACTGAGGACTTGAGACTTTTGACTTTGTCCTGCACACAAATATGTGATGATAGATAACTTGAGTGATTGGCAGATTGATAACGGTATTTTGAGTAATGGATTATAAGGACGCAGGAGTTGATATTGAGGCTGGTCGAGAATTTGTCACTCGAATTCGCAATTTGGTTCACAGTACGTTTAGACCGGAAGTATTGGGTGGACTAGGCGGGTTTAGTGGTTTTTTTCAATTACCAACAGGCTATAGGGAACCAGTTTTAGTTTCGGGGACTGATGGTGTAGGTACAAAACTCAAAATAGCCCAGGTTCTCAACCGTCATGAGACTGTTGGTATCGATTTGGTGGCGATGTGCGTTAACGACGTGCTCACATCCGGTGCAGAACCTTTATTTTTTTTGGATTACTTAGCTACCGGGAAGTTAGAACAACAACAGTTAACTGCTGTAGTTGCAGGAATTGTCTGCGGTTGCAAACAAGCACGTTGTGCTTTGTTGGGCGGAGAAACTGCAGAAATGCCTGGTTTTTATCAAGCAGGTGAGTACGATCTGGCTGGATTTTGTGTCGGGATTGTTGAAAGAAGTCAATTGTTGGATGGCTCTCAAGTACGAGTAGGAGATGTAGCGATCGCTCTTGCGAGCACCGGCGTTCACAGCAACGGCTATAGCTTGGTTAGAAAAATTATCAGCGAGCGAGGATTTTCTTGGAACGATTCCCCAGAACTACTGGGTGGTAAAACTTTAGGAGAAACTTTTTTGACTCCCACCCGTATTTACGTGCAACCAATTTTAGCTGCACGCCAAGCGGGATTGGAAATTCACGGAATGGCTCATATCACCGGCGGTGGCCTGCCAGAAAATTTACCCCGGTGTTTGGGAACTGGACAAGCAATTAAAATTAATACTGGAAGTTGGGTAATCCCACCTGTATTTCACTGGTTGGCAGTGGAGGGAGCGGTTAGTCCCCAAGTTATGTACAACACTTTTAATATGGGAATTGGTTTTGTAGTGCTCGTACCTCCACAACAAGCACAGCAGGCAACTTCCTACTTCGAATCACAAAATATCGCGGCTTACGTTATTGGTGAAGTAATTAACGGCTCAGGAGAATTGTTAGGAATACCGGAATAGATGTTGCTCGCAAAAGTAACTGACTTTTATTAATATCACTAATCGAGAATACTCATGACTACTGGCGTTTAAATTTGCTAACGTAGTCTTAACATATTGAAAAATTTAACTAAATAAGCTTAAAAAATGGCTTTCAACACTATATTAAAGTGCTGAAAAATTCCAGCAATATATCTTTGGTGCTGAAGTAGAAACTATCATCTAAAAAAGAGATTGAAAGAGGGGGTTATGGTTGTCAATTGTGTTGCGAGTTATTCCGCCACCAGAGAATCTTTGGAACAGGTATTTAAAAATATCAATGCTCAAAGTTGTCCCAGACATTTCAACTTTCACATGCACACAGTTTGTTCGGATGGAAGATTGCAACCAGCTGCATTAATGGAACAAGCGATCGCCATCGGCTTAAAAGGACTTGCCATCACAGACCACCATACTGTAGATGGATATCAAGCAGCAAAAATTTGGCTAGAAGATTGGCAACAGCGCCATCCAGGAACTTTTGTTCCCCAGCTGTGGACAGGCGTGGAAATCAACGCCGAACTTTTGGGTGTGGAAGTTCACATTTTGGGTTATGCTTTCGATCCAAAACACGCAAGCATACAACCCTACATTCAAAGAGTAACCGCTACCGGTCAACAATATCAAGCAGCTAACGTCATCGCCGCCATTCACAAAGCTGGTGGACTAGCAGTACTTGCCCATCCAGCACGTTACAAGCGATCGCCCAGAGACTTAATTTCTGCAGCGGCAGCAATTAGTATTGACGGTGTGGAAACTTTTTATGCCTACGATAATCCCAATCCCTGGAGACCAAGTCCCTCAGAATCCCTACAAGTGCAGCAGTTAGCTGCTGAATACGGTCTTTACAATAGCTGCGGAACCGATACTCACGGACTCAACCTGCTGCAACGGTTATAAATTTCAAACATTTAGCAACAGAATCAATTTCTGGCAGCCCATTGATAACCATAATGCCTTTTAATACCAGCAATAGACAAGCCTAAATCGAACTATCTTCATCATTTCGTAGAATTATTTATTGCTAGTGGTTTCGAGTTTGTGAGCATCCTTGTCAAGATGCTCGGCGATAACACTATTTGTATGCAAAATAAATTCCTACCTGCTAACAAGGGCCAGCAAATTTTTTCAAAACCAGCGATCGCCTATTGTCAGAAAAATTTAACATAAATTTTAGCAGTCCTATTTATTTCGTAGGTTCATGAGTTACTACATAGCTCCTCGCTTTTTAGACAAAGTAGCAGTTTTTATCACCAAAAATTTTCTCGACTTACCCGGCGTACGAGTTCCTTTGATTTTAGGTATCCATGGACCTAAAGGCGAAGGCAAATCCTTTCAATGCGAGCTAGTCTTCAAAAAAATGGGGGTAGGAGTTACTTTCATCTCTGGTGGAGAACTGGAAAGTCCAGATGCAGGAGATCCAGCACGCTTGATTCGCTTGCGCTATCGGGAAACGGCAGAATTAATTAAAGTACGTGGCAAAATATACGTGCTGATGATTAACGATCTAGATGCAGGCGCGGGGCGGTTTGATGAAGGTACCCAATACACGGTAAACACCCAGTTGGTAAACGCCACACTCATGAATATTGCCGACAATCCCACCGATGTACAACTTCCTGGAAGCTACGATCCCACACCCCTGCATCGCGTCCCCATTATTGTCACAGGAAATGACTTTTCCACTCTCTACGCGCCTTTGATTCGGGACGGTCGGATGGAAAAATTTTACTGGAAGCCAGATCGCAACGACAAAATTGGAATTGTCGGTGGAATTTTTAGCGAAGATGGACTTTCGCAACGGGAAGTAGAACAATTAGTAGACGCATTTCCCAATCAAGCAATTGACTTTTTTAGCGCTTTGCGTTCCCGAATTTATGACGAACAAATCCGTAACTTTATTTATGAAATTGGCATGGAACGCATATCCCAACGGTTAGTCAACAGTCCCGAAGGACCACCAAAACTTCAAAAGCCGAATTTTAGCCTTCCTCACCTGCTGGAGATAGGCAATTTAATGGTTGCGGAACAAAAACGTGTGGAAGAATACCGCTTGGTAACCGAGTACAACCGAAACATGCGCCCAAATTATCAACCCGAAACCGTTCCAGAGGCTGTAACAGTTACTGCTGATACCTCCGGTAACGGCTCCAAACAGCCAAATCCAACTTATAACCCGCCAAAACCACATTCATCCCAGATGCGCTTGCATCCAGAAATTATAGAACAAATACGTACTATTTTGTCCCAAGGTCATAAAATTGGCATAGAACATGTAGATGAGAGGCGCTTCCGAACCGGTTCTTGGCAAAGTTGTGCAGTAGGACAGATAGAAAATGAAGCAGATGCCATATCTTGTTTAGAATCCTGTCTAGCCGAATACAACGGCGAATATGTACGGTTAGTGGGTATCGATCCCAAGGTAAGGCGACGGGTAGTAGAAACAATTGTCCAACGTCCCAACGGCAAAGTTGTTATTCAGTAGAAGCGATCGCCGATCAAACGCATTTGTCTGTAGATCATTCCATAGCCTGTTAACTTGTAGCAAACACGGTTTAGCTTGTCAGCTTGTAGCAAGCACTTAAGTGCTTACTATCAACACTTGCCTCCACCCGGGAAAAGTCACCATCCGTAGCCTTGAGATCTGCTTTAATACTACAGTTGAACTTTGTAAGTGATGAAAGCATGAGCGGCAAATTAATAGTATTTGAAGGATGTGAAGGTGGGGGTAAAACGACTCAAATCCATCTTTTAAAAGAGTGGTTGAACCAAAAAGGTATTTCTGTTACAACCACAAAGGAACCTGGTGGAACGCCATTAGGTCAAAAGCTACGCCACTTAATCCTCGCTCCCAAGCAGGAGTTAATAACAGCTTCTGTGGAATTACTTTTATACGCAGCAGACCGCGCTGCTCATGTGGAACAAGTGCTGCGAAAAGAACTGTCTGCTGGAAAAATAGTTTTATGCGATCGCTATGTTGATTCTACTGTTGCCTATCAAGGCTACGGTCGCGGTTTAGATCTCAATTTAATCTCTCAACTCAACCAAATTGCTACCGGTGGACTGCAAGCTGACCTTACGTTTTGGTTAGATGTTGATGTTGAAGTAGGTCTTTCTCGCAAACGTTTAAATCGCGATCGCCTGGAACAAGAAGATATCGCTTTTCATCGTCGCGTTCACTTTGGATACGCCCATATTTTTGCCCAAGATAACAAAAGCCATATCAGAATAGATGCTAACAATCACCCAGAAACAGTGCACAAAGAAATTCAGAAAATTCTACTTCTCAAACTACAGCAATGGGGATACAAGCAAATCTAAAGTATTCTTTGCTCCACCTCTAAAATCAGCAGGAGGGAATTCTTGCTATCGTCACTAAATTAATTAGTCCAGGTTGTCAAGAGTTGGTGGTGACCCTGTCGCAGGATATCTTCACTGATCGACAAAAACTTCTAAAGCCATCACCAGCAAAATCAGGTTATTGTGGCAATCCTGTGATTTGCATTAAATCTAGTTGGCGTGCAAATATTTGATCAATTGGTAACATTTCTCCCTCAATTGTCATAAATTTGTGATCTTTAGTTGCTCGAATAGTGGAACCATCTTCTAAAGAATATTCAAATATCTCTTGTTCTCCCTGTTCGTGCCATTGAGCTATTGGTTGTGTGTATATATAACCATTACTATCAACGGTATAAACTGTACATTCAATTTCTTTTTCTACTATTTCACCAATAGATAAAAAGCCATATTCTACAGTTAAAATTTCTGTATCGTAGCTCAGGCAATACTCAGCAAATTTTAGCATTTGTTCGAATAAATTTTCAGCGATTTGTTGTTTAACACCGTTTTTAGCTGCACCATCAATAAATTTTTCTCGCTGCTTTTGCATTTCCGAAACTTTCTTTTTACCCATAGCTCGGCGCAGCAAGTCAGCTTGTCCTAGAGAATATCCTGCCATGTCTTGAGCAATCTTCATGATTTGCTCTTGATAGACCATTATTCCATACGTCTCATCCAATATTGGCTCTAAAAGACTGTGTTCGTAATCAATTTTTTCGCGACCGTGTTTGCGGTTAATGAATTTAGGAATCAATCCTGCATCTAATGGTCCAGGTCTGTAAAGAGCTAAAATTGAAGAAATATCTTCTATACTCGAAGGTTTTAAATCACGAACTATTTGGCGCATTCCGGAAGATTCTAACTGAAAAACACCTTCTAATTCACCTGCTTCTAAAAGTTCGTAAGTCTTTTTAATATCATGGGGTAGTTTAGCATTTTCTCCACCTTTAGATAGTATTTTTTGAGCTTTTCTTTCCTGGGCTGTAATGACATAAGGATCAATTTTAAATCCATGATTTTTTTCAATTAATTCGATTGTTCTTTGGATCATTGTCAGGTTTTTTAAACCGAGAAAATCCATTTTTAACAATCCTAGAGATTCTAAATCTTCCATGAAATACTGGGTAATTACAGAGCCATCATTATTTCTTTGTAATGGCACAATTTGATCTAGTGGTTCGGCAGAAATTACTACACCTGCTGCATGGACGCCAAAAGTTTTGTTGGTTCCCTCAATGCGAATCGCCATATCTATCCAATGGCGAACTTTTGGATCGCTGTCGTATTTTGCTTTAAATTCTGGTTCTGGCGTTTCATCAGAAATCATCTTTTTCAGTGGCGCTGGTTTTCCGCGCGACACAGGAATCATCTTCGCCATTTTATCAGCTTCTCCGTAGGGAATATTTAATACCCTGGCGACATCTTTTAATACTGCTTTAGAAGTCATGCGGTTAAAAGTGATGATTTGAGCAACCCTATCTGTGCCATATTTTTTATTGACATAATCAATGACTCGATCTCGTTTTTCAATACAGAAATCTGTATCAATATCTGGCATGGATTTTCTTTCAGGATTTAGAAATCTTTCAAAAAGCAGGCCATGATGTACGGGATCGATATTAGTAATTCCCATGGCGTAGGCTACTAAAGAACCAGCTGCCGAACCACGACCTGGTCCTACGGGTATATCATTATCTTTAGCAAATTTAATATAATCCCATACCACTAAAAAATATGTAGAAAAGCCCATTTGTTGAATTACTTTTAATTCGTATTCCAGCCTTTCTTTATAAACTGGGTCAATTTCGTGACGTAATTTGCGATTTAGTCTTTCTAGAAGTCCTTGCCAAGCGATTTCTTCTAGGTAGGTGTCTGCTGTGTGGCCGGATGGAATTGGATAATTGGGAATGCGAGGTTCACCGAGAATGTTGTAAGGTTCGACTTTGTCTGCTACTTCTACAGTGGTTGCGATCGCTTCTTCAATTACATCTGGCGGGAGGTGATCGCGAAATAATTGCTTCATTTCTTCAGCAGATTTGAGATATTCTGTACCGCTGTAACGCATGCGGTTTTCTTCAAAAATTAGTTTGTTAGTTTGAATGCACAATAAAGCATCGTGTGCTTCCACGTCATAACAAGAAACATAATGAGAATCGTTAGTAGCAAGAAATTTAATCCCTAGTTCTCGTGCTATTTTAATGATTTCTACATTGACAATTCTGTCTTCTTGAGAGCCGTGGTCTTGAATTTCTAAATAGTAATCATCTCCAAATACATCTTTGTACCATTTGGCTACTTTTCTGGCAGTATCAAGCTTGCCTGCTAGAATTGCCTGAGGAATTTCACCACCTAAACAGGCACTAGTAACTATTAAGCCTTCTCGGTATTCTTGAAGTAGCTCTTTATTAATGCAAGGACGGGAAAAAATTCCTTTACCTTGTACGCCCTGGAGGTGAGAAATAGATGTTAATTTGACTAGATTTTTATAACCTTTTGTATTTTTTGCTAACACAACTTGATGGTAGCGGGGACGGCGTTCTTGTTTAGTGATATCGCCATTGATAATGTACATTTCATTGCCGATAATTGGCTTAATATTTTTGCTACGGCAGATTTTAATTAGTTCGATCGCTCCGTACATCACACCGTGATCCGTTAAGGCGATCGCCTTTATACCGAGCTCCAAGGCCCGGGTGACCAAATTTGGTAGTTGGCTAGCACCATCCAGCAAACTGTAATCGCTGTGAACGTGCAAAGGAACAAAAGACATACACTTTTCCTACTACAAGCAAATAACCTTATCAAAAGTATCTATCAGAGATTTGGAGTCAGGATGGTATTCTAGGGTAGCTTAGTTTCAACCCCATTCTCAAACTGGCGCGTATCAGGAACGAAAATTTTTGTAGTTGTTGTTTAAATAAACAATTCGCTCTACTCCCCCTAAAAAAAACAAGCTGTTCCTTTTGGCGACGAATACCGCTTTATTTGCAAATTGTTATCGCCTTAATTTTTGCAGTTGGTGTAGGTATTTTACTAGGTGGCTATCAGCCAAATCCGGAACATGTTCCTTGGCTCAAACACTTAGTGATTCCTTGTACCTTAGTGCTCAAAGCTTTGCGGGCCCTTGCTACGCCATTGATTTTGCTAGCAGTACTTCATACGTTTATGACTGCTACTATTCCAGAACAGGCAGGGCGACGGTTGTTTTTGCTACTGTTTTAGAACAAGTGATCGGAACGTTGTTCGAGACGGTAATTCGCGTTCTGAATTGGGTGATTGCTTTCATACCGCTGGCAGTTTTTGAAATAGTAGCCTAAAGCGTTGCTTTGAAAGGATTTGCACCATTTAAATCTTTGGCTGCATTTATTGTCACGGTGCTGGTGGCTTTGTTTTTGCAAGCTTGTTAGTATCTTAGCCGCGTACAATTTGGCTGTTGGGTAAAACCACTAAATTTTTTAAGTGGAGCGATGGAACCACTTTTAATAGCTTTTTCAACAGTCTCCTTCACAGCAACAATGCCTGTTACTTTTCAAGCTTTGCAACAAAAAATTGGCCTGCGGGAATCCTCTGCTTCTTTGGGAGCATTATTGGGTTCAAATTTCAACAATGATGGTACTGCTTTGTATGAAGCTATGTCTGCGTTGTTCGTAGCTCAAGTCCTGGATTTGCATCTCAATCTTACCCAGCAGCTAATAGCGGTGCTCACCTTGATTATCGCTTCTGTTGATGCAGCAGGAATTCTGGAGGCGGGTTTGGTAACTATGATGTTGGTATTTACTTGTGTTGGTTTACCCACAGAGTACATAGCTTTGTTAAAGTATAGTGGATTGGTTTTTAGATCGCTGTCGTACTGCTATTAACGTTATGGGAGATATGACTGTGAGTGCCGTACTCGATGGCGAAAAACCTCCTTCTCCAAACGAGGTTTGCACATTTTAACTAATGGTAACACGCATGATAGAATTGGACCTGGCACTCAAGGACTCTGGCGAAGGAAAACAGTACTAAAAGTAATAAGTAAGGAAGACCCCCAGATAGTGCACACTGCCTCTTGTCAAGTCGTTTTTTAGGGGGGTTTTTTAGGGGGTCTACAACCCAGATAAGTGACGTGGGGCACGAATTCCCAACTCTAAAGTTGGAAGCCTACACCATAAGTTTTAATTTGGTATGGGCGAATGTCACATTCGCATCTATTGTTGATGTTAATAGGGTTCTTTAGCATCACACTGTTTAGTCCAGCACCTTTTGAGAAGATCGATTCTGTAAAGGTACGCGAAGCGGCGAGGATTTAATATTAGTTTGGTATCATTACTAAACAAGGGCTGGTTTAAGTATTCCCAAAGAGGAAATCTTATCTTGGTGTGTTTTGGAGTCATAAGAGCATGAAAATATTATAAAACTGTCGTAGCAGTAGACGGCATCTCGTATTTCAGCTGCCCGTTACTGATTTACTAGTTAAACCCTACACAATCCATATTCAATTGTCCTTAGGACAATTGCGGAAAATTTAGCAAGGTATTTTAGTTCGATATTTCATGTTATCTTTTTAAATGTGTTTCTAGTACTATATATAAAATATATAAAACTTAAAATAAGCAGGTTGTGGCACATAAGAACAATATCCAATTTCAGTGGGCTGACTCTTTATTCTAATTTAAGTGAAGTCTACCCGGAATTTCAAATTTAAACTCAAGACAAATTGATTTTCACACAGGGGATACTGCCAAGAGAGTAGAAGGTATTTGTGTTTTCTATCCTCGTCAAATTCCGAAAAAATGTAATTTGTAACCGTAGTTTTTGTGGCGAGAAAATAAACATATTTTCTTTTTTTAGCCTTGCTAAAAAAGCCCACAAAGGTGGGCAAAGAAGAGATTACTCAATACAAGAGCATGGGCATAACTTAATAGTGATTGCCAGCCTTGCGATGATGCACGGCAGTAACACCTTCTGGTTTGAGCAATTTGCCATGGAGGGCGATCGCGTAGATTACCCAATGGTCGCCACATTCCATGCGTTTTTTGACTGAACATTCCAAGTAAGCTATGGCATCGGTAAGAATGATGCAGCCGTTATCAGCAACTGCGGTCTTGAAAGCGGCAAATCTGTTTTCTCCCGGGGCAAAGGATTTACGGAAGTGCTTCATGTAATCTTGATAATTATCTTCGCCGAGGATATTGAGAACAAACTTACCGCCTGGATACATTAGAGATTCAATGGCGCGGTCTTTAGCGATCGCAACGGTAATACCCGGGGGATTAAAAGTAGCCTGTGATACCCAAGCTCCCAGCATGGCAGTGGAGACATCGCCAAGCTTGGCCGTCAGAACGCAAACAGAACCAACAATACGACCTACAGCTTGTTCCACAGGAGTAGCAGCTGGTTGAGGCAATCGCAATTTTTTCGTTTTTTTCAGGGTCTGGGCAAAATCTGTACCCATTTCTTCACACTGTTTGAGGGTAACGTCGGTAGGCTTAAACCTAGCCTTTAAAGTTTCAAACCCAAATTTAAAACCAGCATCTTTGAGTTTACCTTCAATCAAATCAAATGCTTCGCCACTCCAACCGTAGGAACCAAAAACACCAGCTAGTTTGGTATTGTCGCCAACAGCCAAAACAATACCGAGGGCGGTATGGATGGGAGTAGGTGCATTTCCACCAATGGTGGGAGAACCGATAATAAAGCCATCGCACCTTTCAATAGCGGCGCGGATTTCATCAGGTTCGGCTTCTTCACAGTTGATAGATTCTACAGCTACTCCCGCTTTCGTTAATCCTAAGGCAAAAGCCTGGGCCAAAGTAGCCGTGTTTCCGTAAGCGGAAGCATAAAGCAAAGCGACACGAATTTCCCGATTGGCATGCGCTTGGCTCCATTGTTGATAAGCTTTGTTCAGTTCCAACAAGCCATAGCGAATCAACGGTCCGTGAACAGGAGCGTACATTCTTACGGGTACTTCTGATATTTTCTCTAAAGCTGCTTGTACTTGAGTGGCGTGGGGAGCCATCAAACAGTCAAAGTAATAGCGTTGGTCCTCCTTGAGGAGATCCCAGTCTTCGTCAAAAACTTCATCACCACACAGATGAGCTCCGAATAGCTTGTTGGAGTAAAGTATTTGTGTTTGCCCGTCGTAAGTACAAAGACCACTTGGCCAGCGAGGACTGGGGATAGGAATAAATTTCAGAACATGACCTTGTCCTAAATCGAGGGTTTCTTTTCCCCGCATGGTGATAATTTTTAGCTCGCGGTTGGGAAAAGTAGCACGTAAATTAGCAGCACAGGGAACAGAACAAACAAAGGTTAGCTTGGGAACTAAATCTAAAAGCTTTTTGAGGGTAGCGACGCGGTTGGGATTAAAATGTCCTAAAATTATGTAATTTAACTCTTCCCAATCACGAAGACATTGCCGCAATGCATCCAGATAAATTTCCGTAAAAGTCTCAGGTGGCGGATCGATAATTGCAGTTTGATCGGCTTTAATTAAGTAGCAATTGGAGGTAGTACCTCTTGCAAGTGCGTATTCAATTTCAAAGCGCAGACGAGTCCAACTGCGGGCTCTTAGGACAGTCGTGTTTGTAGCGATGGGTAAAACCTGCACATCACGAGGATTGGAATTATTCATAGGCTTGGTGTGAGGGGAGGGAAGTTCTGGAGATAGGGGAGCAGGAGAGGAAAGAGGGAATCTTTTTGTTTGTGTATCCCAATTTCCCTGTACCTGTCGCCTTTTGTCCTCTGTTGGCGTTCTTTAGTAGTAGTTGCCTACTTTGCGATGGCGAACGGCTGTTAAGCCTTCAGGTTTGGCTACCCGACCATCTGTGACAGTGCAGTATAAAATCCAATGGTCGCTGCATTCCATGCTGCTGGTAACTTCGCATTCCATGTATGCGAGAGCATCTATGAGAATGGGAGCACCGTTTTTAGCTGTTTGGGTTTTTACTCCGGCAAAGCGATCGGCACCTGGAAGTAAGCGTTTGAGAAAATGTTTCTTCAGTTCCTGATAATTTCCTTCTTCAAGGACGTTGAGGACAAATTTATCGCCTATTTGCAACAAGGAGTCGATGGCGCGGTCTTTGGCAACGGCGACCGTGAATCCCAAAGGTTGAATGCTCGCTTGCGCTACCCAGGAAGCAAGCATTGCTCCTTTAACTTCATTCTTTTTGGCAGTAATAATGTAAAGCCCACTGCTAATCCTACCCAGGGCTTTTTCTAAATTAACGTCGAGGGACTTAATCTGCTTGATGTTACGTTCTCGGACTAGCAATTGTCCCAAGTCAGTACCCGCTTCTTCACACAATTGATAGGTGGCTGGGGTGGGTGTTTCTTTAATACGAATAGCTGGAAAGGCTTCTTTGACACCAAAGTCAATGAATCTTCTGCGCAGTGGATCTATTGGTTCGTCGTCGCCGCCGTAACATTCAAAAAATCCGATGACTTGCTTTTCTTTGGCGACGCCCAACAGCGCACTGATGGCGGCTTGAGCCGCAACGTTGGCACTGGGAGGCATACCGATAACAATTCCAGCTGCTCTGGCGGCCAATTCTTGGATTTCTTGGATTTCTGCGGCGGTTAGATCCATCATTTCCACACCGACACCTGTTTTTTGGATGCCTTGGGAAATGGCTTGGGCGAGGCGATCGCTACAGCCGTAATCAGAGACGTAAAACAAGCCGACAATAGTTTCTGATTTTGCTTGTTTTTGGCTCCAACTTTGGTAACACTCTTTGAAAATATCTAAATGGTGGTAAAGTAAGGGTCCGTGTCCGTTGGCAATGATTTTAATGTTTCCCAACTCGCCCATTTTCTTCATGGCATTGAGCAAGGAACGGGCGTTTGGTCCCATCAAGCAATCGTAGTAAAATCTAAAGTCGGGTTCGATTGCCTCTAGGTTGACGTCAAAGACATCATCGCTGCAATAGTGCATGCCAAAGGCGTCACAGGTATAGAGAATTTGAGTTTTGTGGTCGTAGCTGAAGATTGTGTCCGGCCAGTGCAGGTTCGGTGCACTCACGAACTCAATTTCGTGTCCTTGACCAAGATCGATGCGATCGCCGCTTTTGACAATTCGCTTTGAAAAGGGTTCGTGGACAAGATTTTCCAGAAACTGAAGTGCAACTTTCGACGCTAAAACGGTAGCTCTCGGTGCTAATTGCAGAACGTCTTCCACTAAACCGCTATGATCTGGCTCGGTGTGGCTGACAATTATATAATCTATTGCTTTGGGATTGACTAGTTTTTTGAGAGTCTCTAAATACAAGTCGCGAAACTTTGTGTGGGAAGTATCGACCAAAGCAATGCGGTCACTTTTAATTAAATATGAATTGTAGGTTGTACCATTTTGTAGCCCGAATTCTATATCAAAGCGATCGCGATCCCAATCCAGAGAACGGATCGCTGTCGTGTTGGGAGCAATTTCAACAGTTTGTACGGTCAGTCGTTTTTGGACGTTCTCTGTGAGCGCTGCCATTAAAAGTCTCCGAGCACCAATTATCGGTCTGCTTTTCTGTTTTTATTTTGCTCATAATTATTTTTGTAAAGTTGTTCAAAACTCTATTTTTTGGAAAAGTCAATATGTAGTTAAAATGTCTATTTTTTTGGCATTAACTGTTACTGAAAATTAGTTAATCCTTTTTTTTAGCCTGCTAAACCAAAAAACAAAGCCCACCCAAACATCTTGGTGCCAGGTGGACTTGGTGACGATTTTATAAGTGGATCCGAGCAGAGTCGAACTGCTGTCCAGACTGGGTATTGACCCCCTGCTCTTTCACAGGTTTAGCCTTTTTTACCCTCAAGGCGGGGGACGTTCTTTTTCCCGAGCGTCAGGGATCTCTGGTAATATCTTTGCCGATAAGTCTACCAGAGAAAACTTATCAGCGCATCCGTTGGGGTTTGCCCCTAGCCCTTAACGGAGTCGGACTAGAAGCGCTCGAGCCTATCTGAGGCTATTAGGCAGCTACGAGAGCTTCCTTACGAGCAAAAGGAACGATGTTGTTCGCATTTACTTTTTTTGAGCCTTTGATTTTCGAGAGGTGGCTCGCTCTCGACCTGCATCACAGAGTAGCTTTCGCCAGCCTGTCGAAACCGGTACGGACCCATGAGATCTTACACTTCCAATTATAGCGCGGGATTTGCAACTGGAAAGCAACATCAGGAGGCAAAAATTTTTTTGAGTGCGGGGGTCTCCCCACTTTTCGAGCCTAACTTAACGCTTCAGCACCGCCTACAACTTCAAGAATTTCCTGGGTAATGGAAGCTTGCCGGGCTTTGTTGTAAGACAAAGTGAGAGTATTAATTAACTCGGCTGCATTATCGCTGGCGTTGCTCATGGCTGTCATCCGCGCTGCTAGTTCGCTGGCGGCTGATTCTTGTAGCGCCCGCAATAGCTGGTTTGTTAAGTAAAGAGGTAGCAAAGAATCCAAAATTTGCACCGGATCTTGTTCGAAAATCATGTCACTCGGAAGAGAGCGAACCTGGGTGGAGACTTTCTGTCTTTCTACTTCAAATTGACCGCCACGAGTTGTCAGACGGAAAATTTCGTCGTCTGCGGTTTCTAAACCTTGGGGGTCGAGGGGAAGTAGGGTTTGTACTACCGGACGGGAGCTAACCAAGGAGACGAAGCGGGTGTAAATTAACTCGATTCTGTCTACGCTTTCGGAAAGGAATAAAGAAAGCAGTTCGTTAGCTATGTTAGAAGCTTCTGCGGCGGTGGGAATTTGTTCTAAGCCAGAGTAGGTAGCGTCAATGGGTTGGTTGCGGCGTTGAAAGTACTGCGTGGCTTTGCGCCCGACGATGACAAATTTATAGTCTATTCCTTCGGCTTTTAGTTCCTGGGCGCGGGTTTCTGCACGTTTGATGATGTTGTTGTTGTAGCCGCCGCACAGACCCCGGTCGCCTGATATTACTAACAATCCTACTGATTTGACTTCCCGTTTTTTCAGCAAGGGTAGATTTGCTTCTTCAAATCGCAAACGGGCTTGCAAACCGTAGAGTACTTGGGCCAGGCGATCGGCAAACGGGCGAGTTGCCAGTACTTGTTCTTGGGCGCGACGTACTCTGGCGGCAGCCACAAGTCGCATGGCTTCTGTAATTTTTTTAGTGTTTTTAACTGATTGAATGCGATCGCGTATTGCTTTCAGGTTTGCCATAATTTTTATTCCTGATTAATTGCTAATCGCTAATAGCTAATCGTCGCGGACAATTAACTATTAGCTGTTAGCTAATTATGCTGCTGCCAAGAAGGTTTTCTTATATTCGTTAATGCCTTCCTTCAAGGCTGCTTCTTCTTTCTCGCCGAGTACTTTTTGTGACTGTACTCCTTGCACGTATTCGGGCTTGCTAGTCTTTAAGTATTCTCGCAGACCTTTGGTAAAAGCAGTAATTTTTTCGACCGGAATATCGTCTAAATAACCATTAATACCGGCATAAAGAATAGCCACTTGTTCGTACACTGCCAGAGGAGAGTTTTGCGGTTGCTTTAAAAGTTCCCGCAGGCGTTGACCTCGTGCTAGCTGATCTTGGGTGGCTTTATCTAAGTCAGAAGCAAATTGGGCGAAGGCTTGCAGTTCGTCAAACTGTGCTAGTTCTAGCTTGAGTTTGCCGGCAACTTTTTTCATTGCCTTGGTTTGGGCGGCGGAACCTACCCGCGATACGGAAATACCGGGGTTAATTGCAGGACGGACGCCGGCGTTAAATAAGTCAGCGGAAAGGAATATTTGACCGTCAGTAATGGAAATAACGTTGGTGGGAATGTAAGCAGATACGTCTCCAGCTTGAGTTTCGATAATGGGTAGAGCTGTCATGCTACCTTTACCCAATTCGTCACTGAGTTTTGCAGCTCGCTCTAACAAGCGGGAGTGGAGATAGAATACGTCTCCAGGATACGCTTCTCTTCCGGGAGGGCGGCGCAGCAGCAAGGACATTTGTCGATAGGCTGCGGCTTGTTTGGAGAGGTCGTCGTAGACAACCAAGGTGGCTTTACCTTTGTACATGAAGTACTCTGCCATTGATGCACCGCTGTAGGGAGCGAGGTACTGCAGGGTGGCTGGTTCGCTGGCGTTGGCGGCGACCACGATGGTGTAATCCATGGCGCCTTTATCTTGCAATGTTTGAATGACGTTTGCTACTGTTGAGGCTTTTTGACCGATGGCCACGTACACGCAAATAACGTCTTCTTCTTTTTGGTTGATGATGGTGTCGATGGCGATCGCTGTTTTACCTGTTTGACGGTCACCGATGATCAGCTCGCGCTGGCCTCTGCCGATGGGGATCATGGCGTCGATGGCAGTGATCCCGGTTTGTAGGGGTTCGTGTACCGAGCGGCGTGCTACAATACCGGGTGCTGGAGATTCAATCAAACGGCTTTCTGTGGTTTTGATTTCTCCTTTGCCATCGATGGGGCGACCTAAGGCATCGACAACACGACCGATGAGAGCTTCTCCTACCGGTACCTGAGCAATTTTACCAGTAGCGGTAACGGTGCTTCCTTCTTGAATCTCAAGTCCTTCACCCATTAGCACCACACCCACGTTGTCTTCTTCTAGGTTGAGCGCGATACCAACGGTGCCGTCTTCAAATTCTACCAGCTCGCCCGCCATGACTTTTTCTAAGCCATAAACGCGTGCAATACCGTCACCTACTTGCAAAACTGTACCAACGTTAGCGACTTTGACTTGTTGGTCGTATTGCTCGATTTGTTGCTGGATAATGCTGCTGATTTCGTCGGGTCTGATGCTAATTGCCATTTGTCTATCTTCTTTGCAAAAATTCAAACGTTACTAGGCACTGGTTAGGCGCAAGGAAAGACGACGCAGTTGACCGCGCAAACTCGCGTCGATTACTTGAGAACCCACTTTAATAATGACACCACCAATGATGTCGCGATCTATTTTGGTGTCTAGTTCTACTTCCCGGGCGTTGGTCATGGCTATGATCTTTTCTTTGACAGCTTTTTGTTGGGCTTCGCTCAAAGGTACGGCAGATATTACTTCTGCTAGCACTATTTGCTTGATTTGCCGCCAAAGGGCTAAATACTGCTGGCAAATTTCTTCCAGTAAGAAAATGCGCCGTTTATCCACCAGCAGCATTAAAAAGTTGCGCAGATAAATATTAGCACCTTCACCGAGAATGCGCTTGAGGACTGCTTTTTTGTCTTCTGGTTCAATAAAGGGGATGTTCAAAAAGTTTCGTAGTTGCTCGCTGGCGGATAACAAGCTTAGCAGCGAGCGTATGTCTTGGCCGAATTCTTCTATGAGGTTGTTTGCTTGCGCTACCGACATTAAGGCTTGTGCGTAAGGCTGGGCTATTTCCGTTGTGGCGACATTACTTTTCATTTTTTGCCTCCCAGTAGCGCAATGCTGCGGTCGATTAGTTGTTGTTGGACGTTGTCAGAAATTCCGCTTTTGAGTTCTGACTCTGCTTTTTGCAATGCCATTGCTACTATTTGTTGTCGCAGTTGAGCGATCGCCCGCTCTTTTTCTGCATTTAAATCCCGGGCTGCTATTTCTTTTAAACGCTGCACGTCTTGTGCTGCTTTCGCTAGAATTGCTTCCCGAACTGCTTGAGCGTTTTCTTCAGCTGCCTGGCGAATTTGTTGTGCCTCTTTTTGTGCTGCAGTCAACTTCTGTTGTGCTTCAAAAACAGCTGCTTGTGCTTGTTTTAAGCGCTCTTCTGCTTCTTGAATTGCTCTTTCAATATTCGAGCGCCGCTCACTCAATGTATTACCTACAACTTTACGCCCAAAATAGAGTAGTACGCCGATGAGAATCGCTAAATTAATTATGTTGGTTTCTAAAATATCTAGATTCAGACCGAAACCACCTGCTGATTCTTTTTCTGCCAATGCTTCTGTGGCTAACAATAAGACTCTTCCTACAATATCCATCTCCAACTGCGCTGCTCCCTTGCTAGTAAGTTTTGAACTTTCCCTGAAGGCAAAAAGGGAAAAAGTGTCACTGTTGACACTTAATTCAGCGCCTACTGGACTAATATGCCCTGCTGCGCGTATGGTTTTTAGAACCTACTTGCTCACTAAAGTTGGTTCCAATAATTTTTCTAGAATTTGCCTGCTGAAGGCATCTACTTGTTGTTCTAGCGAACATAAAGCTTCCTGCTTTTGCTGTTCTATTTCTCGGGCCACCTGCTCTCGTTGGGCTTGAGCTTCTCTTTGCGCTGCAGCAATTTTCTCAGCAGTAATTCTCTGAGCTTCTTCTTGAGCTTGAGTCACTATTGCTTGGGCTTGCCTGCGAGCGTTTGCAAGCTGTTGCTCGTATTCTTTGAGCAATCGCTCAGCTTTTGCCAAGCGCTCCCGAGCCTCAAGGTTATTCGTTCGGATGTAATTATCGCGATCGTCCAATGCCTTGGTCAGTGGCTTGTAAAAAATCACATTTAGCACAGCTGTCAACAGCAGGAACTGCAATGCCATTAAGGGCAAGGTAGCATCGAAATCAAACATTTCTCTCCTTTTTGGCTGGGACAGCAGTTATCATGGCAAGCAAGTTAATTCAACTGATTGGTTTTTTGTACGCTATTAACCCTATTACCTTCCAAAGATTTTATCCAGACCAGAGACGTGATATTTCACGTCTCCAAAGCACAAAGGAGTTTAGGTCTTAGGAAAATGGGTTAGCAAATAGCAATACCAAAGCAATCACCAGACCGTAAATTGTCAGTGATTCCATAAAAGCCAAGGTTAACAGCAGGGTGCCGCGGATTTTTCCCTCTGCTTCTGGCTGACGAGCAATTCCTTCTACTGCTTGACCAGCAGCATTTCCTTGACCAATTCCAGGACCGATGGCAGCTAAGCCAATTGCCAAAGCAGCAGCAAGAACTGAAGCAGCAGAAATTAATGGATCCATTTTGATTTTCCTTTCTTTGACTACAGAACGAACGGTTTTTAATTTTCGATTTTAGATTCGGAACTGAATTCTAAATGCTTCCAGGGTCCAAAATCTAAAATTACATCAATTTGAGGACTTTAATGTTCCTGATGTTCTTCACCGCCATGTCCCTCCATTGCCTCGTGAATGTAGGCGCCTGCTAAGGTAGCAAAAACTAGGGCTTGAATGGCACTGGTAAATAATCCCAAAGCCATTACCGGTAGAGGAACAAACAAAGGAACTAGAAGAACCAGGACTGCTACCACTAGCTCGTCCGCCAAAATGTTGCCAAAAAGACGGAAGCTCAGGGACAAAGGCTTGGTGAAATCTTCTAAAATTGCGATCGGCAGCAAAATCGGTGTTGGTTCGATATACTTTTTAAAGTATCCCAAACCGCGCTTGCTAAAACCGGCGTAAAAGTAAGCCAAAGATGTCAATAACGCCAGTGCTACTGTCGTATTAATGTCGTTAGTCGGAGCGGCTAACTCACCCGACGGCAACTTGATGAGCTTCCACGGTACCAAAGCACCCGACCAATTTGAGACAAAGATAAACAAAAACAACGTGCCGATAAATGGCACCCATGGGCGGTACTCTTTCTCACCAAGCTGGTTTTTTGTCAGATCCCGAATAAATTCCAAAGCGTATTCCATCAAATTCTGGATTCCGTTTGGAACTCTCTGAATGTTTCGAGTCGCGGCTAGTGACGCCACTACTAAAATGGCAATCACAAACCAAGAGGTGAGAAAAACTTGCCCGTGTAATTTCAAATTACCCAATTGCCAGTAGAAATGTTGACCGACTTCTAGTTCGGCAAGGCAAACAAAATTGAAGAAGTTCAGAAAATTCAGCATTTCCTTCCCATATCAATTATTTCTCCAATCTTAGCTGGAGACAAAAGCAGGAGCTTGGCAGCGTGAATTTTATTCTCACAAAACCGGCGTTGAGGTTTTTATGGTTGTCGGGGGTTTGGTAAAGCCCAGAGAAGTGACTCTCTGATGACGTAGATGATGAGCGTTGCTTTATAAGTGAGGAAACCCAAAAATATGGGCATTATTTGTAGCTGGTGCCACCGAGATGCCAGTAGAGTTATTACTACTAGCAAAGCAAACCGAGTTTTACTCAGCTGTCTCGATTCTTGGCTTATCCGCTCAACATCCTTTGCCAACATCCTGACATAAACCATGCCCGTGATCGCCCCCAGTAGATAGCTGAGGGCAATGTTGAGAGAATAAAAAATCCACACAGAGATAAAAATAATCCCCGTCAAGACAAGTGTGATTACCAAAAACTCCTTGTAGAGTTTATAAAACTCTTGCATGGAGTCAACTGGTTCTGTGTCCTCAAAACCAGATGGAGTTTCTTGTCGTGTTATTGGTGTGGGATCGGTTGATTCATCAGACAAGCTCACGGGACTCGAAACCAGTACAGCTAATTATGTTGACTGCACATTCAGCCAGCTAAATCATATCACGATTGGGTAACAATACTTTAAAAAAAACAATTGGCATTGTTAACCTATAGAAGGTGTGGAGACTGTGGAATAGCAAGCTGAAATTGGCAAAAACAAAAGCATCTTCTTCAGATTGTGTCTCTACTATGCTATCTCATGTGTCTTGAAAATGGTGTTTTTCAGACCTCCTCTAGTGCAGAGGAAAGTTGTCACTAATAAGTACCCGAACTTTTTCGGAAAAGATGTGGGTGCGGGCTTTTACCACCAGCGGCTAGCTGTTCTGGAGTCACAAAACTTTCTAGCTTGGGTGTAATTGGGCAGGTGTTAGTAAAATTAACTGTTGCTGCAGGAATTTTCTCACTTGATTCAAGTCCAGCGGTACATTTTTTAAAATATCTGCCACTGTTAATTGACCGTTACATTTTTTTAAAAAATCTAAGTCCGATGCTGACAAGTGAACAATCTGGTAATCGTAATTAAATACACACTGACTGGGAAATCCGTCAATACATGGGCTGAGTTCGGGAATAGCTGTCAACAGAGCTTTATCCTCTGACCAATCAGCTTTTGCTATAGGAGGGCGACCGAGGAAAAATTCATAATGGCTGACTTGAGGATCTAGTAATTCTATGAGGCGGTAGCGTTGGCGATCGCTCAAATTTTCTGCTCGTTTCATTAACTCTGGAGCTTTGCCTAAAAGTCGGTGTAAATCCCAAAAAGCGGGATTAGAAAAACCAATAAATTCCAATCCCGATGCATCGATTAATTCAAATAAAGTCTCGATGTTGTAGTCTATTTCTTGGGGATGAAGGTACATGTCGGCAAAGCATTCATCTCGTTGATTTTCCAGTGACCAACGTTCTTTTTCCCGCTTGACAAGTCGATTATTTTCTGGTAAGGAGGCAAATATCTTTCGTCCTACCTGGACACCGTCGCGGTAATCACCTCGTTTTTCGCCTTGAAGCAGGGCGATCGCTTGTTGCATCAGTCGAATTTCCCAGCGTCCCAACTCTCCATACACAAAGATATGCATTAAGCCGCCCGGGGCTAACTTTTTTGCTAAAGCTCGAATACCGGCAATCGGATCGGGTAAGTGGTGCAGTACCCCCACACAATTAATCAAGTCAAACTCACCCGCAAGTTGCTCCACATCGTACAAGCTCAGGTGATGAAACTCGACGCGGTAAGCTTGGGAACGCTGACAGCGCTGTTTGGCTACTTCTAACGCACCAGCGCTCAGGTCAATAGCAACAACAATAGCTTCCGGATTGAGGTGGACTAAGTACTCTGTTCCTACTCCCGTACCGCACCCTGCATCTAAAATTCGGATCTTTTGCCTTGCGGGTTTGCGTCCGGTGCAAAAGTTGTACGCGGCTAGCCAGTTCCAGCGCCAGTTATAACCTGGAGGTGGCTCATCCAGTAACGGCTCTGGAGGAAAGGGGTAGGTATTGTATAAATTAGCAACAGCAGTGCTAATTGCTTGTGAGTCGGACATACCTTCAAAGCTGTAATGGCAGTATTTTTGAGTGTATCGTTTGTGGTTGCTGTTTGGGCGATGGAGTTGGAGCAGAAGGTAAAAAGAACGCTGGCAGTGGCGGTACGCATTCGCCCTTGGGAGTCAAAAAGCGGCTGTTGATGCCCAAAACGTGTATCTTTGTTTACTTAAAGCCCCGGCAAGAAACAAAGGGGTCTAAAAACTCGAGTGCATCCTATCAGATAAAATGAAGTTAACTAATACCCTGTTGGCAAACTCTGTAGCATGGGGCTTTTTTATCTTAGGATACAAAACTTAGGTTTTCTCTCAGGAAACAAAAGTTAAAGCTTTTCCCAGCCAAATAGGTTTAAGCTACAGTTTCTACATACTTCTTAATAAAGCCCCAGATAAATCCCAAAACGTTCTAATCTAAAAGCTGATTGGGTTAATTTTTTTCTGGCAGATGAACAGGCGACACGGCAGTGCACAATCGTACCGATCTGTCAAGCCTGAAACTGGCCCAGACTTAACACATAAACGCATATGATGGGAGTTTTACAAATCCAATGAGTGTTAAGGCAAGTGGTGGAAGCTCAGTTGCGCGTCCGCAACTATACCAAACCCTAGCAGTATCAACCATTTCTCAGGCAGAGCAGCAAGACCGCTTTCTGGAAACTGGTGAACTCAACGAACTAGCTAATTATTTTGCATCTGGTGCAAAACGTTTAGAAATAGCCCAGATTTTGACGGACAATTCCGAAATTATCGTTTCTCGTGCTGCCAACAGAATTTTTGTTGGTGGTTCGCCCATGGCTTTTTTGGAAAAGCCGAGGCAACCAGAACTGGCAATGGCAACGACGGGCGCATCTTCAGATGTTAGAGAAGGAATCAGGCTAGGAACTGTCACCTATGTAGAAACCCGTGGTGGCTTCTTAGAAAATTTACGTTCCATATTTAACACCTCACCCAGCGGTCCAATTCCCCCAGGTTTCCGACCGATAAACATAGCCCGTTACGGTCCTGCTAACATGGCAAAGAGCCTGCGGGACCTATCTTGGTTTTTGCGCTACGTAACTTACGCGATTGTGGCTGGCGATCCTAACATTATCGCCGTAAATACACGCGGTCTGCGGGAAATAATAGAAAATGCCTGCTCTGGTGAAGCTACCATAGTAGCTTTGCAAGAAATGAAAGCAGCAGCACTTTCTTATTTCCGTCAAGATTCTGAGGCAACGGATATAGTGTCTCAGTACATGGATGTTTTGATTACAGAATTCAAAGCACCCACTCCCTCCAATAAAGTACGGCAACGTCCTTCTGGCGATCAACAAGGTTTAGAACTGCCCCAGATTTACTTTAATGCGGCGGAACGACGTCAGAAGTTTGTGATGAAGCCAGGACTATCGGCAGCTGAAAAAAATGAAGTTGTCAAGGCTGCATACAGACAAATTTTTGAGCGTGATATCACTCGCGCCTACAGTTTGTCTATTTCTTATTTGGAATCTCAAGTAAAGAATGGCGACATCTCAATGAAAGAGTTTGTTCGCCGCCTTGGCAAATCTCCGCTTTATCGCAAACAATTTTACGAACCCTTTATTAACAGCCGCGCTCTTGAACTTGCCTTTCGTCATTTCTTGGGAAGGGGACCCAGCAGTCGAGAAGAGGTACAAAAATACTTTGATATTATTTCCAAAGGTGGTTTACCAGCATTGGTCGATGCTTTGGTAGATTCTCAAGAATACTCGGACTACTTTGGCGAAGAAACAGTACCCTATATCCGAGGATTGGGTCAAGAAGCTCAAGAATGTCGCAACTGGGGTCCGCAGCAAGATCTGTTTAAA
This sequence comes from cyanobacterium PCC 7702, assembly GCA_000332255.1. Classification (GTDB taxonomy): domain Bacteria; phylum Cyanobacteriota; class Cyanobacteriia; order Cyanobacteriales; family Nostocaceae; genus Chlorogloeopsis. The sequence goes on from KB235926.1 coordinate 4,324,488, forward strand.
TACAGCGCCCCTTTTCGCAAGGTACCCCAATTTATCACAACCTTTGCTGACTACGAGCGGCCGCTACCCGATCAGCATCCCTACGGTTCTGGTAACGATCCGCTAGAAATTCAGTTTGGGGCCATTTTCCCGAAAGAAACTCGCAATCCTAGCAGCCATCCTGCTTTCTTTGGCAAAGACACAAGACGCATACTTATTCACCAGGGACCGGCCATAAATAACCAAACTGGTAACCCCAACGCCCGTGGAGAGTTTCCTGGTAGTTTGGGAGCCAAAGTGTTCCGGTTAGATCAAATTCCCAGAACTATAAGCAAGAAAACTGGCAAAGGAGCAAGTATAAAATTCTCTGAAAGCTCTACTCAAGCTGTAATTAAGGCAGCTTACTTGCAAGTTTTCGGTCGGGATGTTTACGAAGGTCAGCGCTTAAAAGTACAAGAAATCAAGCTAGAAAACGGCGAAATTTCCGTACGCGAGTTTGTTCGAGCTTTAGCGAAATCGGATCTGTTCCGTAAACTGTACTGGACGCCGCTGTACGTGTGTAAGGCGATCGAGTATATTCATCGCCGCTTGTTGGGACGTCCAACCTACGGTCGTCAAGAAAACAACAAATACTTTGACATTTGTGCCAAGAAGGGCTTCTATGCTTTCATTGACGCTATTATCGATTCCGAAGAGTACAGCCAGGCCTTTGGTGAAGATACAGTTCCGTACGAACGGTATTTAACTCCGGCTGGCGTAGCTTTAAGGAAACTGCGCGTTGGAAGCATTCGCGAAGATGTTGGTGCCAAAGTTGAGAAGGAAGAAAAACCACGCTTTGTAGAACTTGGTGCTGTTACTGAAACCAGGACAGAACCTGATGTTCAATTCCGCATCAACCAAGGCGTAAGCAAAAAGCGCGAACAAAGGAAAATCTTTAAGTTGGTGGCAGGTACAACCGACAAAGTCGCTGTCCAAAATACAATTAGTGCTGCCTACCGGCAGATCTTCGAGCGTGACATTGCGCCTTATGTTGCGTCCTCTAGGGAATTCAAGGTATTGGAAAGCAAACTCAGTAACGGCGAAATTACTGTCAAGGAATTCATTGAAGGTTTAGGATGTTCTGGATTATACCTAAAAGAATTCTATGCTCCCTATCCCAATACCAAAGTAATTGAGCTTGGCACAAAGCACTTCTTGGGACGAGCGCCGTTAGACCAAGCGGAAATTAGAAAGTATAATCAGATTCTGGCTACCCAGGGTATTCGCGCATTTATCAGAGCAATGCTGAATACTCAGGAATATGCAGAAGCTTTTGGAGAAGACACGGTACCTTATAACCGTTTCCCAACTTTACCGGCGGCTAATTTCCCGAATACCCAGAAGTTATACAACCAGCTGACCAAACAAAGCAAGGACATTGTCATTCCTAGCTTTGAGCCTGTGAAGCCGCGAATGGACGTAACCCAAATGCCAATTATGGCTAAGGCGATCGCACAGTTGGCAGCAAAAGCAAGGCAAATTGACACAACCAAGCCACTGTTTATTGAACTGGGCCGTTCCTTCAACGACGGTCGCGGACAATCGGTAGAAGTGGGTGTAGGTACTACCCGCCGCAAACCCGCACGCATCTACCGCATGACCGTAGGGACCAACCAAGCAGAAATACAAAAAATCATCGACGCTATTTACATCCAGGTGATGGATGTATTCAGCGGCCAGGTACCTGAGTATTTCCGCCGGCCAGATTTAGAAAGCAAACTGCGCAACGGGGAAATTTCTGTACGGGAGTTTGTGCGCGATCTTGCTAGTTCTGAAATTTATCGCAAGCGTTTCTACACCCCATATCCCAACACTAAGGTGATTGAATTCCTTTTCCGTCATCTATTGGGACGTGCACCAGCAACTCAAGCAGAAATTCGTCAGTACAATAAACTACTGGCTGATGGTGGCTTGAAAGCTGCTGTCGAAGCAATGGTCAACAGTCCAGAGTACACCCGTTATTTTGGCGAAGATGTAGTACCCTATCCGCGCTTCCCATCCCTACCAGCAGGTAACTACCTCGGTAGCGTCAAAGCAGCGGCCGACTTAGTCAAACAATCTTGGTCCAGCTTGTCTCCCTCTGTGCTAACTGGACGGTATAGCCAAAGTTAAACGTTTTTCATAACTTGGAATCCACTAACCAGGGAAGTTATATGCTTCCTTGGTTACCTTAGCTGCTTGTAATGGCAACTTTTCGTAACATTGCTTTCAGAATCGAAATTCCAGTGAAAACATGAAAAGTAATGTTACAAACTATTAAAAGCAGTCATATGTGCTCAGCATAATGCCCGAAAATAATTCCGGAAGGTAGCTGAGTTTGAAAGCTTGTTGACTCCTAATTACTCAAACAGGCTCGGAATCTCATAATTCCAGCAGCTTTTAAGCATTGAGTTAAAAAAATCAAGAGAAAACGAGCTCGGTCAGCCCACAAAGTCGCACCAGTTTCATCAAATTCTGGTTTTATTCGTATTGGAGGAATCCATTAATGAGTATCGTCACGAAGTCTATCGTGAATGCAGATGCAGAAGCCCGCTATCTTAGCCCTGGCGAACTGGATCGAATTAAGAGCTTTGTTTCTAGTGGTGAAAAGCGCCTGCGGATTGCTCAAATTTTGACAGATAACCGCGAGCGGATTGTGAAGCAAGCTGGCGATCAGCTCTTCCAAAAACGCCCCGATGTTGTTTCTCCTGGTGGCAATGCTTATGGTCAAGAAATGACCGCTACCTGCTTGCGCGACCTGGATTACTACCTCCGCCTGATTACCTACGGTATTGTTGCCGGTGATGTTACCCCCATCGAAGAAATTGGTATTGTGGGCGTGCGGGAAATGTACAAGTCCCTCGGTACTCCCATCGATGCTGTGGCTGCTGGTGTCAGCGCCATGAAGAACGTTGCTTCTTCCATACTATCTGCTGAAGATGCTGCTGAAGCTGGCGCTTACTTTGATTATGTCGCTGGTGCTTTAGCATAGGTAAAGCTGTTTAGCTGCTGAAACGGAAGTATTGCAATAACGTTGGAAATAAGGAAATAACAACATGCAAGACGCAATTACCGCTGTTATTAATTCTTCAGACGTTCAAGGTAAGTACTTGGACACCGCTGCTCTGGAAAAACTCAAGAGCTACTTCTCAACTGGCGAACTGCGCGTACGTGCTGCTACCACCATCGCTGCTAATGCTGCTGCGATTGTCAAAGAAGCTGTGGCTAAGTCCCTCCTTTACTCTGACATTACTCGTCCCGGCGGTAACATGTATACCACTCGTCGCTATGCTGCTTGCATTCGCGATTTGGACTACTATCTCCGCTATGCTACCTATGCCATGTTAGCTGGTGACCCCTCCATTTTGGACGAGCGCGTGCTCAATGGCTTGAAGGAAACTTATAATTCCCTGGGCGTACCCATTAGTGCTACCGTACAAGCTATCCAAGCAATGAAGGAAGTAACCGCTAGCTTGGTTGGTCCCGATGCTGGTAAGGAAATGGGTGTTTATTTCGACTACATTTGCTCTGGCTTGAGCTAGGGAGCTAGTTTGCGCTTAATAGCTTAGGTGCGACTTAAGATTAAGGTCTGGAAATCAGTCGTGAGTGCTAGAACGTTATGTCGCTTATCAAGCTAAATTAAGTTGATGAGTGTAAACTGTCTAGTATTGACGCTTGATTTCCAGCCTTTGAGTGAATAAAGACAAGATTTTGAAATAAAAAAGTTTTCACTTTTATTACAGGAGATTTACAACAATGGGGCGCTTGTTTAAAATTACTGCTTGTGTTCCAAGCCAAACTAGAATTCGCACTCAGCGGGAATTACAAAATACTTACTTTACTAAGTTAGTTCCTTATGAAAATTGGTTCCGCGAACAGCAACGCATTCAAAAAATGGGTGGGAAGATTGTCAAGGTTGAATTAGCAACTGGAAAGCAAGGAATAAACACAGGTTTAGCTTAAAATCTCAATGTTCCTTTGCTGCGAGAGATGATAACCTCCCCGGAAGGATACAGTAGCGAAAGTATCCAATGAACAGACGCCGAAATCAATCTGAGGAGTAGTCTTTCTTTATCGAGCCGACTTGACTTGAATAAGTAAGTTATCAATGGAAGGTTCAAAAACCTCGCACGTGGGGAAAAGTGGAGTGCGTAGCTAGTTCATTGTAATTAATTACTATAGAGGAATTATTCTAGGGAGTTGTAAGAGGTCTGTTTGACCTCTTTTTTGTGCTTTAGCTAGATAAAATCAAACATTTTTAGGAGACGGTATCCATGGGTATATAGGGGAACCGGGTCTTCAACTTTTTGTTTTCTTTTTAGCTGTTCGACAGTTTCGTCAAATATGATGAGCGTTTCTTTACCAACTTTTAACCACTCTTGATAGGGTACGCTCATATCTTCTTCCACACGGACAATACTTGCTGGTACCATTGCCCGGTATGCTTCGTTGAATTTTCTGCGAAATCTAAAATCTACTGAAATTCTTAGTCCTTCTGCTTTTCGCCTGACTGTTTGGTGCAATCCACGAGCATCGTTGAAGTACATCGTACCGTGTTGCAATCGGGCTTCTGTATAAGAAACAACCATGGGAATGTCTTTTCCTTCATCGAAGTCGGACATAAACCGCATTGCTTGTAGTTCCATTTCGCGCGGCATTTCACCAGCTTCGATAGTTATATTTTCTATATCGCCAAATAATGGCAAAATTACGACTGTAGCATCTGCTGGGACACCTGCCCAAACATCACTGTGAAGTTTTGAACTGGCAAAGGGTAAACGGGCTTTTTGCGGATCGGTTTTGCCATATACGATGCGGAGATTTACCGGTAAATCTACTGCATCAATCAAATCATTGGCTGCAAATTGGTAAAAAGCTTCAGCGACACTTTTTTGAAAAAGGTTAAAAGCGAGAGTGTGTTCGCGCTTTGGCATTAAAAGTCCAGTTCCAGTGTAGTTGGGCAAGGTATTCCTCGCTTCCAGCAATCTTTGCAGAATTTCCTCCTCTGAAAGAATGATGGGGCTATTTAAACATGCTGAAATATAAGTTGCCGCTGCAATTTTGATGTGTTGAAATAATTCTGGCTTCAATTTGTGTTCGAACAGCAGTCGATACTGGCGTTTGGTAGCCATGCGATCGCTCAACTCGTCAAACAAGCGATCGCCTAGTTGAGAGAATGCGATCGCTCGTTCGTATTCCGACTGCTTGTTTAGTCCTGCTTTTGTTAACAATCCTTTCATAATTATTACCTTGAGGTTTTTGTGCGTGATTTTTTTTACAAACACAATAATTTCATCTTGCCTAAACGGAAATGAGCTCTAGTAGAGTAATGCTTCGGATTCTTCACATAAATTTCCGGTCAAAATCCCACGCAAAAACATAAAGATATCTGTAAGTATTAAGCTTTATTGAAAACACATGAAATTTTCTTAATTTATTTATGTTCTTCCTTGATAGTTTGGGAGCACCTTAAAAACAAGAGTTAGAGAATTGTCAAAAGCACTCTCGTGCCAGTTCTCTTTCATCTTAATCGTGTGCTTCTGTCCTTGCGACGTACCATATACAAGGTCCTTTCGTTTCTGAAAACACTTATTTTTAATTTCCTTTTTCCCACTTACTATTTTTTAATATCCCAATAAGTAACTTCAACATTTTCAAGTAAAGATAAACTTGCTAAATTTTAATCTAGTATATTTTGCCTGGAAATAGTAAGGTTGCTCTCATATTTTATTTACCTAAGAAATCTTGTTTTGCTCCTCATCATTTTTAGCATAAAAACAGTTGATAATGAATCAATTTATTTGCGTTCAAAACAAAAGTAAAAATGACAAATTTCGAAAATAGAAATGTCACCAAAGACCTTTACGACAGTACAGCATCACAATGGATTAGACAAGAACCTTCTTCTCTTTCTGACTTTACAGCACGTCCGTTTGTCCTAGAACTATGTGAACCAGTTAGGGGTTTGCGAGTGCTTGATTTGGGTTGCGGAGAAGGTTATTGCAGTCGAGAGTTACGCGCACTAGGTGCAACACAAGTATGTGGTTTAGATATTTCTGAGGGTATGATCGCTGCAGCAAAGTTGCAGGAAGCTCAACAACCTTGGGGTATTGACTACGAAGTAGGATGTGCTACTAACCTTCAACAATTTGGCGATCGCACTTTTGATTTAGTAGTTGCAGTTTTTCTGTTTAACTACTTAACTACTGCTCAAACCCAGCAATGCATAGCAGAAATAGCACGCGTACTTTCTCCTGGCGGTAGATTTGTTTTCAGCGTTCCCCATCCATGCTTTCCATACATGCGAGAAGCTGCATATCCCTTTTATTTTGAAGTCGAGGGTAGAGGCTACTTTAGCAAACGAGATTGGCAATTTCCAGGACGTATTTGGAAGAGAAATGGTTCTTGGCTAAATGTGCAATTAATTCACAAAACTTTAGAAGACTATTTTGATGCTCTCAAAAATGCTGGCTTCAATACAATGCCAACCTTAAAGGAATTACGAGTTACTCCAGAACACATAGCGCTGGACGAATCGTTCTTCTCTCCTTTAGTTGACTTACCACTTCATTTAGCAATACAAGTATGGCGATGAAAAACTTATCTTCTTTTGTGCAGGTTCAGGAATCTCTACGTGAAATTACGGCTAACCATCCCCTTTGGAATCATGAGTTCCTCAATCGTTGCCGTACTAGACAATTAGCTTTACAAGAAGTACAATTACTGGCTATTCAAATGTATAAATTCTCTAAAGAATTTAGCCGTATCTTGGCTAGCATCTTATCTTGCTGTCAAGATGAAAGTGTTCAGTTGGCGATCTTAGAAAACCTATTCGATGAAATGGGACGAGGAGATTTGACTCAGTCCCATCCAGAATTATTTCGGCACTTTACCCGCGCGTTAGGTATTGACGACAATATCCTTGCTATACAGGCTCCCAATCTTGAAACTGAAGCCTTAATTAATACTTACCTGCGCATACCACACCAGTACGGTTTTTTAGCTGCACTTGGTGCCGTTTGTTATGCCTCAGAAGGAATTGTGAGTGCGCTGTACATTCAACTTTATCAAGGAATTATTGGTGCTGCACCCTTGCCAAAAGAATCTCTCGTATTTTTTGAAGTTCATATTCACTTAGATGATAGCCATGCAGCAAAATTAGCAGCATTGATTGAAGCTCGAGTTACAACAGTTGAAGAATTAGAAAATATAAAACTCGCCGTTCTTGAAGCAATGAATGCTCGCGTACAATTCTTCAATGGAATCGAACGCCAAATTATTGAATATCAAGTTAATGCTAATCCATTTAACTTATTAAAGGTATAGCAGTAAGAGTAAAAACACTCTGGCAGCTAAACTAAATTTAACAATGACAATTACAGCGACATTTTTTATTTTTTTCTATCGTGGCAAACAAACAATCTCAATTTTGATCAGAGCTAAATTTAAAAAACATAATTTAGTTTCATCAAAACATGTAAATTAAATACTGTCATAAGGAGACTTGAATGTACGGATTAGTTAATAAGGCGATTCAGGACATGGTATGCAGCCGTTTCGGCGAAAATACTTGGCAAGAAATTAAGCAAAAAGCAGGAATAGAAGTAGATTTTTTTATGACAATGGAAGCTTATCCAGATGAAATTACCCATAGGTTGGTAAAAGCAGCCAGTGCCGTACTTAATCTCTCACCCCAAGAGGTTATGCAAGCTTTTGGAGAATACTGGGTACAGTATACAGCATGGGAAGGCTATGGTGAACTTATGGATATGAGTGGAGATAATTTACCTGAATTTCTCGAAAACCTCGACAATCTTCATGCTCGTGTCGGAATTAGTTTTCCCCAGCTGCAACCTCCATCTTTTGAATGTGCCGATATAGAAGAAGAATCTTTGAAACTTCGTTATCATTCAACTAGAGAAGGTTTAGCTCCAATGGTAATTGGTTTAATTAAGGGGTTGGGGAAAAAATTTCATACAGAAGTTGATATTTCTCAAACCCAAAGTCGAGACGCGGGAGCTGAACATGATGAATTTTTGGTGAAATATAAACCACAATAAGACATGGTTTTTACTAAATTTAGTCTTTCCTTTGATTCATTTGCCAAAGCATTTCCGTTTCATTTTGTAATTAATCGTCATCGAGAAATTGTACAGGTTGGTTCTGTTCTGGAGCGCCTTTGTCCTGAACAAATAATTGGTACATCTTTTACCCAGCATTTTCAGCTTAAGCGTCCAAATATTACAGTTGATTTTGATGATATTATCAAGCATTCCCGCACTCTTTTTATTTTGGAATTTCTGCATAATGGAATGCAGCTGAAAGGACAAATGATGTATCAACTAGAGCAGGATGTAATATTTTTTCTGGGTTCTCCTTGGGTTACTGATACTGCTAGTCTTGCTCCTCTTGGTCTAAAACTTAAGGATTTTGCTATTCACGATCCGATTGTTGATTTTATTTTTCTTTTACAAGCTAAGAACACAGCGATCGCCGATAATGAAAAATTAACAGCAGAATTAATTAAACAACAGATAGAATTAAAGGCTGCTCTCAAACTTAAAGATAATTTAGCTAAAATTGCCAAAGCCCAGGCAGAAAAGCTAAACCAATCTTTAATAGCATTACAGAACACCCAAACTCAACTAATTCAAGCAGAAAAAATGTCCAGCCTGGGACAATTAGTAGCAGGTGTAGCTCATGAAATTAATAATCCGATTAACTTTATATACGGCAATATAAATTACCTGGAAGAATACACGCAATATCTGTTACATTTATTTGCACTTTATCAAAAATTTAGTTGCCATCAAATTCGAGAAATTGAAGAGTATGCTCAAAAAATAGACCTGGAGTACTTAATTGATGATTTACCAAAAATCATCGGTTCTATGAAAATTGGTGCTGAACGTATCATAGAAATTGTATCATCTCTGCGGAATTTTTCTCGTTTAGACGAAGCAGAGATGAAAAAAGTTAATATTCACGAAGGGATAGATAGTACTCTATTAATTTTAGAGCATCGACTCAAAGGACAAGGAAATAGTCCTCCTATAGAAGTTGTCAAAAAATATGGAGATTTACCTTTAGTAGAGTGCTATCCCGGTCAACTTAATCAAGTATTCATGAATATTATTAGTAATGCGATTGATGCACTGGATAACCACAATACTAAAAGCTCTAGGCAAATTACTATTGCTACAGAATTATTAGTAAGTAACTTGGTTGCGATCAAAATTGCCGATAATGGTCCGGGAATTCCAGAAGTAGTTAAATCGCGAATTTTCGATCCTTTTTTTACTACTAAACCTGTGGGTAAGGGTACAGGGCTAGGCTTGTCAATTAGTTATAAAATAGTTGTAGAAAAGCATAAGGGGCAGTTGAAGTGCATTTCGCAACCAGGACGGGGAACGCAGTTCTGGATAGAAATTCCTTTAGCAGTGCATACCGACAAGGAAAATGGCTTGGAATTAAAGATGGGTGCTTTTGAGTTGAGTTAGTATTACGAAGGTTTGTGAACAGTTGCTCGTAATTTTGCCTGTTTGGAATTACGTTCAAACAGCTTGCCCGATCGCGTAATATCATTAACGTCAATTCCGTTTGCACAGCAAACCGGAAGCTGGAGTTAAGAATTTACTGGTACAGGTTGTGAGTTTACACCGTCTGATTCCGTTTTTCGATCGCACTGTCTCTAGTTGGGGAACAGAAGCACGCCTTCTACGCTGGTTAACACTAGTTTGGTTGTTTTTTGGTTTAGTGATGCTGTTTTCAGCGTCCTATCCAGTTGCTTATGCTCGCAACAACGATGGACTGTACTACTTTAAGCGCCAAATACTTTGGGTTTTAGTTTCTCTGATACTATTCAACATCATCGTTAACCTGCCTCTGCGTAAAGTTTTAGGGGTATCCCACTGGTTTATATTCTTACTGCTGGGGTTAATTTTCCTTACCCTTGTACCAGGAGTGGGTAAAAAAGCTTTTGATGCTTCTCGTTGGATTTCCCTAGGACCAATTCCGATTCAACCTTCTGAATTAATTAAACCATTTTTGGTACTGCAAAGCGCGCGGCTTTTTGGTCAGTGGGACAAACTCAGCTGGCGCGTTCGCTTTACTTGGTTGGGTATTTTTTGTCTTGTAGTTTTGGGAATATTGGCACAGCCAAATTTGAGTACAACCGCACTTTGCGGTATGATTGTTTGGCTAATTGCCTTAGCAGCTGGATTGCCTTATAAATATCTGGCAGGTACAGCAGTTGGGGGGATAGCCTTAGCAATACTGAGTATCAGCATTAAAGAGTACCAGCGCAAACGAGTAATGTCATTTCTTAATCCTTGGGCTGATGCTACTGGAGATGGCTATCAATTAGTACAGAGTTTGCTTGCAGTGGGTTCTGGCGGTACATGGGGTGTTGGTTTTGGGCTTTCTCAACAAAAGCAATTTTATTTACCAATTCAGGATACCGATTTTATTTTTGCAGTGTTTGCAGAGGAATTCGGTTTTGTTGGTGGTATAGTGCTGCTGTTGATGTTGGTCACCTACGCCACCTTGGGACTCATTGTTGCTCTCAAGACGATTAATCCTATTAATCGACTAGTGGCTATCGGCGTGACAGTTTTGATGGTAGGACAGTCATTGCTTCACATTGGTGTGGCGACAGGTGCTTTACCGACTACTGGTTTACCGTTGCCAATGTTTAGTTATGGCGGTAATTCTATGATTGCTAGTTTAGTAGCAGCGGGATTATTGATTCGAGTAGCAAGGGAAAGTAGTGAAGCTGAGATATTACCTTTTCAAAAAAGAATAAAAAATAGACCACAACGGCGAGTTGTTCGAAAAATAAACTGAATTTATGCTCTCTACTCAGAGATAATTTGAAAATCATCTGGGGTTAGGGACACGACTATGTTTTCCGAATCGACTCTAACCAGCCAGCGATCGCTTGGCTGATTGTCTGAAAATATTTCTCGACCGCAGACGACTCCAATTTTGCCAGCAACATAGGCTGGATGTAATATTAACACTTTGTCTCCAATACGAACATTTTCCGGGGTTTGCAATAGCCTTCTTTAATCCTCAGTACAAGTAGAATTTGCCAATTGTATAATCTTTTATTAACCTTAGCTTAACCTAAGATTAATCAATATGTTTTTCTTTGGGGAGGTAGGTATTATACCTAATTACAGCTGGGAACTATAGCAAATCATTCCATTACTTCTAGAAAGCAGTTAGTGAGAAATTTTACTAATTTAAATTTATTTTTGTAACAAAATCAGTCAGATTAAATTAATTAATAAAGCATTTAACAATTTTTTATCGAACATGCACAGCTTTATTCCTCCAGAACGCTTTTTCCCCTACCTGAGTTGGACTGACATTCAGGCTATGCCAAACAAGGAAAATGTGGTAATAATTCAGCCAGTGGGAGCAATTGAGCAACACGGTCCTCACTTACCGTTGATAGTAGATGCTGCTATTGGCGTGGCGGTACTGGGAAAAGCCATGGAAAAGCTGGATAGCAAAATTCCTGCTTATGCTCTACCAACTCTTTATTACGGTAAATCTAACGAACATTGGCATTTTCCGGGTACGATTACCCTTAGTGCTCATACCCTGCTGACAACATTGATAGAAATAGGAGAAAGTATCTACCGCGCCGGGTTTAGAAAGCTGGTGTTGATGAACTCTCACGGGGGACAACCCCAGGTAATGGAAATTGCTGCTCGAGACTTACACGTCAAGTTCGATGACTTTTTAGTATTTCCGCTTTTTACTTGGCGAGTTCCCCACATTACCTGGGAATTACTTTCACCTCAGGAAAAACAATTAGGTATTCATGCTGGGGATGCTGAGACCAGCATTATGCTAGCGATTCTACCACAGCAAGTGAAGATGGAAAAAGCAGTTGCTGAGTATCCTCCACCACAGCCAGAAGATAGCTTGTTAAGTGTAGAAGGCAAGTTAAGCTTTGCTTGGGTAACACGGGATTTGAGTAGAAGCGGGGTTGTGGGCGATCCGACCACAGCAACAAAGGAAAAAGGCGATCGCATACTCGAATCTGTGTCTGATGGTTGGGTACAACTGATCGAAGAGATATATCGCTTTCAACAACTGCGACCCTAATAAGTACAACAGATGAATTATATGGTTTTTTTTCAACGTCGGTGGGTTCAAATCTTTGTGAGTGGAGTTTTCCTTCTGTATTTAATTGAAAAGACTCTAGTTGCAACTGGTAATCCCAATTTTGTACCGAGCGCGATTCTGCTTGGCTCCTTTCTAGTACCAGTGACCTTTGTTACTTATTTATATGAAACTTTACCTAATTGGGACGTTTCCTTAGCCGCAATGGCTATCTGTTTTCTTTGGGGTGGGGTCTTTGGAACAGTAGTGGCGGGAACTATTGAGTACGATGTCTTAAAGACTTTGGGTTTTCTACCCATGTTGGGCGTTGGATTAATAGAGGAAAGCGCAAAGTTAATTTTTCCTTTAGGATATTATTTTCAAGGTCGTTACCGTTCACAAGCAGCCGGGATTCTTTTAGGTACAGCTACAGGTATGGGTTTTGCTGCACTAGAGACCATGGGCTATAGTTTTGTCACTCTTTTACTATCTAAGGGAAACATACTCGTACTGGATGGAGTTTTGTTTGCTCGTGGACTGTTTTCTCCAGCTGGACACGCAGCTTGGACCGGATTGGTATGTGCTGTGTTGTGGAAAGAGCGGGAAAAATCAGGACATCAGGTCTTGAACTTGCAGGTTATAGGTGCTTTTGCAACGGCAGTATTGCTTCATGCCTTGTGGGATACATTTAATAGTTGGAGAGGAGCTAGCTTTATTCAATTTTTGAACGTAGAGTTACTGAGTTTAATGGTTGCTTTAACAAGTTTGAATTTACTCCACAGGCGGGTGCAAGAAGCACGAACCGACCTGTAAAAGTAGAATAATTGACCGTAAACAAGGCAATACAGAAATTTCCCAACGCAAGAAGGCAGAACTCAGGGACTTAAGACCATCTTTAGTACTTTCCTAGTATATTCTACAAATTACTTGGTATTGTTTTAAACTTATCCCCAGTTGCCAAAGAATAATCCTTTAGCTTAAAGTCAGCAAAAGATTTGTTTTTTAACCTATTTCGCAGTGCTTCATCTATATTTACACCTTCTGATTTTTTTCTAACACCGATAATAATAAGACTTCTTTGGTAGGTGGTTTCATTGCGGTGGGATTGACATTGCTGAGGACGAAATTGACCAAGATTCAATATTCTATAGTCTTTAACACTCGAACCTTCCTGAAAAAATAATTTTTTTACTAATCGTTGAATTTGTTTTGCGCGTTCAAAAGCCGTACGTTCTTCAAATTGTGGTGTTCCTTCGCAAGCAGCTGTCCCTACCGAGATAATCTCAGTTGGGTTTTCCATAATAGTTTGAATTCCTTGTTGTTCTAGCTTTGCTCTCAAATCATCCACATTAATAATTTGATTTTTATATTTAATTTGCTCGTTACTACCACTAAGCCATTTATATTTAGTTGATAAAACAGCTATATTAAATTCTGCTGTTCTGCCTTGACTGTCCTTACCTTCTTGATAGGCAAAATAATCAACTTTACCTTTTTTTTCTGGTATTTGACGGTAGCCTGGAGGATAAAAGGTAAAATTAACAGCAACAGCAGGTACGAGCGCAGCTCCTCCCAAAGAAGCTCGTGCTGCTAGTGCAGCTAAACCCAGCAATCCAAATGAGACTAGCATCATGGCGAATAATTTTGGTAGGGGTACCGAGTGGCGCTGCTGGGATTGTGATATGAAATTTTCAGGTAGTGACGGCGCTAGCTGTTTGGTGTTTGGACTTTGTACCCTTGGTTGTTGCTGCTTTAGCCTTTTGAGTTCGAGCTTAGTTGTGGCGGTTTGTTCCATAACAGTGCAGTACAAAACCAATCCTTGTTTTGTTCGATACTGGAAAGATTGCTCCCCAAGACAAGCTTGTTGTGGAAGTGTATTTGTGTTTGGATTTTCCTCGGTTACTGCAATGACTTTGGGTCGATCCTGGTCGTAAGCTTCGTAAACTTTTCCAAGACCGCTTTGGTGACTTAACAAACGCCTGACCCGATAACGTCCGATTTCCAGTAACGAACCGCAGCTTGTGCAAAAGCGGTTTTTGCTGTTATCTGGGTGGTTTGGTTGGGGACAGTTAGGGTTAATACAAAGGCTCATAACTGAACTTAGAGTTGTACAAGTTAGCGATCGCTACTACTCTTTCTTCAGACAGATGTTAAAAGGCTAAAGTTGCAGTATTAAGAGAAAAGTCTACCAAAATGTTTTCCGTGGCTTTTTGTCAAACCCTAAAAGTGCAGTTAACACACGGGAAAAAGGGTATTTCAGGCTTTCACCATTAAATCTAGTAAAGGCTGTTAACCTTGATTTTAATTAAATCCTGCACCGATAGGGGCTGAACAAGGATTTGTTGGTGGCGAGGAATTTGCAGTCCTGGATTTGGAGAAACGGATACAAAGAGAATTTAATTGGGTAAATTTGCAAAAACTTGCTCAACTAACTTTTTTGTTTTGGCATCCAAGGCATTCCAATCCACATCACCTGTTTCATCGATTAAACTAGTATCAACCTCAACTGCATCGTTACTTAAATAACTGTAGTTAAGGAAACATACTTGATAGCACAGTTCCCACAAATCTATGCTGACTTGTTGCTGTTGACGCTGCAAGCACAAATGATATCCTGGATGGGGCATTGGTAGATGAGCAAGAGCCTCTCTAATTTCTAGTGTTTTTTCCGGGGTTGCAGTTTCTAATTCTTGCAATAGCCTTGTCACAGATGCTTTTGTTTCAGCGCTGGTATCAGGGGGCCAAATCAGTACATCTTGGTAAGTTCCCTTCCAATCAGAGACATCAAGCAGCTTGCGAATATTATCAACCACACGAATGAAGGCAGGTTGCATAAGGAGTTCAGCCTGCTGCCATGCGGTCAGGTTTGTTATTTTAGGTGGCATAGCTAAAGATCGACAATTGTGTATCTACAAGCAAAAATTGCATATTAAATCCAGAATCTTTTCCCAAGATAACGAATTTTATCGCGGAAGTTTTGGAGATATTCATTACCATCCTGAGAAAATGGGTGTTAATACTAGGGAGGGAATATGATTGGCAAGTTACTCGACCACAGGTACCAAGTAATTCAAGTCTTGGCAACGGGGGGATTTGGCGAAACCTACATTGCCCAAGATACCAAGCGACCGGGCAATCCTATTTGTATGGTCAAGCACCTCAAGCCAGTCAGCGTTACTCCTTCTTTATTTGAAACGGCTAAGCGTTTGTTTCAAAGCGAAGCTGAAACTTTAGAAAAATTGGGCAATCACGATCAAATTCCCCGGCTTTTAGCTTACTTTGACGAAAACCAAGAATTTTATTTGGTACAGGAATTTATAGAAGGCCATCCCCTCAGTCAGGAACTAGCTTCTGAAACAAAATGGACAGAAGACCAAGTTATCGATTTGTTAATAGAAGTTCTCAATATCTTGGATTTTGTCCACGGTCATGGGGTAATTCACCGCGATATCAAGCCAGATAATATTATCCGACGTGCCTCGGATCACAAGTTAGTGTTGGTAGACTTTGGAGCGGTCAAACAACTGCGATCGCCCTTTGGATTAGCTACGCAAGCATCTGCTTTCAACGCCGCCCACTTCTGTGCTACCGTAGCTATTGGTACTCCCGGTTACATGCCCACCGAACAAGGACAAGGCAAACCCCGCCCTAACAGTGATATCTATGCTTTGGGCATTATTGCTATTCAAGCATTAACTAAAGTAGCGCCAGTGGATTTGCAAGAAGATCCGGAAACCGGCGAAATCCTTTGGCAACACTTAGTATCTGTAAGTCCGCAGTTGGCTGCGGTGTTGAATAAAATGGTACGCTATCACTTTAAAGACCGCTACCAAACTGCTAAAGAAGCATTGCAAGCTTTGCAGGCCATCGATAACCGTTATCAAAGACAAGAAAATGATGGGCGAAATCTTACTCATCAAGCTAGCAATTTTCCCTTAGTAGTTCCATCTCAACAAAAAACTATTGCTGTTGCACCAGCAAATTATGCACTTCCTCCTGTTGCAGCAGTAGCAGGACCAGTTTCTCAACCCACTTCTACCAACACGGGTTCTAGCGGTCCTGATTTGTTGCAGCTGTTTATTTTGTTCGTCTTAGCAGGTAGTGCTGCTGCTGTAGCGCCATTGGTGGTTAAGAATGCTCAAAATTGGGCTGCTAATTTGATGCGAGCAGGAGAAAATGATGTTGCAGCACAAACTTGTGTGGTGGTGGTGGGAGCAAACCAAGCTAATATTCGTTCTGAACCAAGCGCGATCGCAAGCAATAACATACTACAAGTTGCCAACAAAGGTAGTAAATTAGAAGTAACTGGCAGACGTACAAAACGTGGCTGGGTAGAAGTAAAACTAGACTCGGAACGCTTGGCTTGGATCCACTCGGATACGATCAAAAATAATTTTGGATGGGTTTCTTGTTTGCGAGATAAAGGTATTGCAGTTAAAACCCTAGACGATGATAATTTGATCGGCACTCGCCCAACTTTCCAACCAAAATCATCTGTACATGTAGAAACTCCATCGCCGCAGATACCACAAGCATTACCTTCGCCATCTCCCACAGCAACTTCAGAAAAAGTACAACCGAAAAAATCTTCTCCAACCGCTATAGATATTTTAGAAAAAGCAAGAAACAAGTATGAGTCTGGAGATTTACAAGGAGCAATTGATTTGCTGAAGTCTATTTCTACCAACAATGCCAATTGGAAACAAGTGACAGAGACGATCGCTCAATGGCAGCAAGATTGGGCGAAATCAGAAGCTTTTTTTAATGATATAAATCAGGCTTTGGAGAACGGTCAGTGGGATAAAGTTTTGGCTTACAAAAAACATCCTGAAAAGCTTCCTAATATTCAATACTGGCGAAATAAAATTGAACTTTTATTCAAGCAAGCTGCCGAAAATCTTACTAAACAAAAGTTGATTCCAGAAAACATTTCTAGCAGTAATTCTTCAGCCAAAATTTCCCATCCTGCTCAACAGCACAGATAATGCAACTGCCGTGTGCTCCAGGACCAATTGGGCAAAGAAAACTTGACACATAGTGTATTCCTAGACAGGAACTGGATCGAGATTTAGAGAAGAATTTGCTCGTGGAAGTACCCAGCTTGCGCCTCCTGACACAAACACCTAAAAGACCTTATGATTTGTGAAGAATTAGTGATAGCCATACCTCAATGTCATCTATAGTTAAACTAGTTAAAACTCTACAAACTAAAAATCTGTTTTCCATCGGTTTGCTTTTCTTTGTACCGACGGCGATCGCTGCAGAAAAGTTAGGGTGGAGCGCGCTGGCGGTATTTGCACTTTCGGCGCTGGCGATCGTACCTTTAGCCATTTGGCTCAGTACAGCAACCGAAGAAATTGCTTTAATTTTGGGACCATCAATAGGAGGTTTGCTAAACGCAGTCTTTGGCAATGCAACAGAGCTAATTATTGCTTTGGTGGCCTTGAAAGAAGGCTTAGTAGATATCGTCAAAGCGAGCATCACCGGGACAATTATCAGCAATCTGCTGTTAGTAATGGGACTGTCGATGCTGCTGGGAGGATTGCGTTATAAAGAGCAACATTTTCAACCAATGGCGGCGCGAGTCAATGCTTCGACCATGACCCTAGCAGTGATTGCCATTGTGCTGCCTGCTACTGTGATTAGCACATCTAACGTAGTCGCACCAAGTGCCATTAACAACTTGTCAATTTTTGTAGCAATTGTTTTGATTGCAGTCTACGCCTTTACACTACTGTTTTCCTTGAAAACTCACAGTTACCTTTACGAAGTTGGTGTTGTGGATCAAGAAGGTGAAACTTCTCCCCACCATGGAAAAGAACGAACAACAAAGCATCCAAAATCCAACTTGTGGCTTTGGGTCGGTGTTCTGCTGGTAGCTACAGCTGGTGTAGCATTTTTGTCTGAGATTTTTGTCGGTGCGGTAGAAGAAGCAATCCAGGGATTAGGACTAACGCCTCTTTTTACTGGAGTAATATTGTTACCTCTGGTGGGAGGTGCAGCGGAATATGTCACTGCGATTCGGGTTGCGATCAAAAACAACATGGACTTGTCGGTTTCTGTAGCCATGGGATCGAGTTTACTGGTTGCTTTGCTAGTAGCACCCATCCTGGTATTAGTCGGACAAGCCATAGGACAACCAATGGACTTAAATTTTAATTTGTTTGAGGTGATTGCGGTAATTATTGCCGTAGTAATTGCCAACTTGATTAGTTTGGACGGTCGTTCTAATTGGCTAGAAGGAATGCTGCTGCTTGCAACCTACGCTATTGTTGGGGCCGCTTTTTATTTTCATCCTGTTTGATGAAATTTCCCAAAGAAGACTACTACCAAACCACTTGCGATCGCTCTTGCACTACCCGTTTGTAAACATCTTCTGTTTGCTTGGCTAACTTCGGCCAGCTAAAACGTCGTTGCAGATCTTCATAGGCGTTATCAACTAACCATTGTCTATATCCAGGGTTTTTCAAGACTTCTAAAATTCCCCACGCCAGGGAATCAGGATTATTGGTGTAAGTAACTATGCCGGTTTTGGTATGTTGCACTACCTCAGGAAAACCACCAGTATCCGATACTACTACCGGAACCCGGGAGGCAAAGCTTTCCAAGGCAACTATACCAAAGGGTTCGTAAAGACTGGGAAAAACGGCACAATCGGCAATGGTTTGAAATTTATCTAAGTATTCATCGGACATAAAGCCGGTGAAATAGCATTTGTGCCAAATTCCCATATCCCAAGCTTGCTTTTTCAAGTTGTCGGTATTACCACCACCAATGATGACAAATTTTACGCCTCCCCCCATTTCCGACAATACCTTAGGAGCAGCACTTAATAAAACAGATACTCCCTTTTCGTAGGTCATTCGCCCTACATAGTAAACGATTTTTTCGCTATCTTCGGCAAATTGGCGGCGAAAATCTTGGGCGTGAAAATATTCGTGACGGCGTTTTTTTTCTGGACGGATACCGTTGTAGATGACATCAATTTTATCCCAGGGAGTGTGCAGCACTCGTTCTACTTCCCGACGCATGTAGTCAGTGCAGACAATAATCCGCCAAGCGTTGTATGCCAAAAGTTCTTCTTTGCCGCTAATATAACGCTGGGTATCTGTGTGAATGCCGTTATGGCGACCGTGTTCGGTGGCGTGAATGGTAGCTATCAAGGGAACTTTAAAATTGTGCTTGAGGGCGATCGCTCCGTCTCCCACTACCCAATCATGAGCGTGAATAATATCAAAGGGACCTTCTTCCAACATCAATTTACCACCGTGACTGCCCATGCTTTCGTTCATGTTTGCTATCCAGTGGAAAAAGTCGTTTCCCCCTGAAACGGGAATTCTGTGTACTCGCACACCTTCCACAATTTCGTACAAGGGAGCATGGCCAAACTCCGGTGTAATCAGGTGGATTTCATGTCCCAGCTTGACTAATTCTGGATACAACTCCGACACGTGACGGGCGATTCCTCCCACGATCCGCGGTGGAAATTCCCAACTCATTACTAGTATTTTCATTTACCGCTATCCCCTAGCCTTGACACAAAATGTTTGTTTTTCTAAAGTTTCAGCTCGAGCTGGCGAAATTGTAACCAAGCTGCTGTGGCTTGGGTGTCCGAATTGGCATCTTTTTGGAGTAGAATGACGCCATCTTGAAAGTCAATGATTCCATATTCTCGGTTACTGCTGACTCGGTCAATGAGATTTGTCAGATCTCGAAGCAGGTGGCGATCGCTTTTGAATGCGGGTTGATATTTTTGTAATTGCCATAAATCGGCGATCGCGTAATCTACCTTAATCACTTGTTTAGCATCGTTGCGTAACTCTAAAGCAGGTAAGCGCAGAATTTCTCGCCGACTGGAAAGATGGGGAGCAATGTAGGTAGTTGCAGATACACTAGCATCCTCAGGAATTTTTGCCAGCAACGGCCCCATCTTACTGACATGCTGCCATTGTCGTATTAAAGACACATGGACCCAAGGTTTTACAGAATCAGGAATGAGAAAGTAAAAAGTCCGGTGAGGGTTAGATGCCACGCTAAAAAACAAGGATAGACAAATACAACCTAGCCAGAGGCGACGAAATGAAGGTGTAAATTTTTGCTGCGAACGCGACCACCAAAGGATGGCTCCGTAAAATAATCCCGGCACTACAGTTAAAGCATAGCGAATTGTAATTGCTAAAACAGATTCTCCCCTACTCAGAAGTATTTGTAAGAGGGGAAAACCAGCAATCATCCAAGAGGCCGGAGCAGCAGCAGGTACAAAGGCCAAAGGCAACCATTGACCGAGCAAATACCTAATGGTTTTATCTACTGGTGTAACCAATTCTATTAACAAACGTAGGGGATTGGCAATCATTCCCCAAAGAATTTCCAAGGTAGAAGCTTCTTTTCCTTGGGTATATTGTCCAAACCTCTCCAACATGAATCTTTGCGAAATATCCTTGGAAAACAAGGGCATGATTAAATTGGTGAGAATTAATACATAACCAAAGCTGAGAAGACATACGCCTATTCCGGCGCGCGGGAAGCGCTTGCTTAAAACCATGTATACTCCCACGCCAAACAAACCTATCCCCGCATCTTCTCGCACGGCTAAAACCAAAATTGCCATCAGCCAAAACAACCACCACCAGCGTTTTTCCATTGCCAACAGCAAGGTAAAAATAAACAAGGGAATTTGACTAATGTCATGAAAATTACTTAAGGTCGGCCCAATCACCGCGTTGGCAGCATAAAAGCTAGCAGTAATAAATACCGCTAATGAGGGTTGGAGATACTGTCGCGCCAAAAGATACAAAACTAAACCAGCTGTAGTAATAAATATAACTTTTAGTACTGATAGAGTGGCGGGAGAAGGAAATAAAGCGTAAATTGGTAGCCACAGCAGCAACGCTGGTGTAAAGTGCTGGCCGAGGCGATGGTAGTATACCGTGGGAACTTCCCCCCCATGGACAACGTTAGTAGAGAGACAGGAAGAAAGGGAACTCTGAAAAAAACGACCGTGGAGGTTATTCCAAAAAACTTGGTTGAAAATACCTTGGTCAAAGGAAGCATAGAAAGTATAATAGCGGTGCAAGGAAAATAGCAAACACAAAATAAAAAACATTCCTGCTAATTTGAAAACAGTAATGTTTGGATTGCCTAGTTTTGAAATTTTGTTTGTATTGATCACATCACTTACCCTGGAAAAATTTCAAAAATATTGAGAAACTGATTGTCTGTTTTGCAACAAGGGGTAAAAAAAGTTCTAACAGAAACCTCAAGAATATCTTCTCGCAAAGGGTGTTGTGGAACAAACTTATAGGAAAATAAATGCAGTGGTCTTTGTGCCTGGAAAATGGCTGCCTTAATTAAAGACGTTCAAAACTTGCTTGCCGAGTTAATCGCTCGCTACTCGCCTAGGGTAGATTATTTGATGATTCGCTTGGAAGAAGCTGAAGGTACAGATATCTTGTTGCGTGGCGATAAGGTGGAAACCCTTAGTGAAGGTATTTCCATTGGCGGACACATTCGTGCTTGTTATAAAGGTGGATGGGGATTCAGTAGTTTTAACCGCCTGACAACAATTAAAGACCGCATCGAAGAAGCGATCGCCGCAGCGCGAATGGTTGGCGATGAAAAAACCATGCTCGCAGAAGTGGAACCGGTGCAAGCAGTATGTCAGGTACCGCTGAGAGGTAGCGATCCCCGCAAAGTACCCTTGAGCAGAAAAAAAGAATTATGCGATCGCTACAGCGAACTTCTCAAAACTGTAGACCAACGCATTACCACAACTTCCGTACGCTACAGCGACTGCAGTCAAAGAGTCATAATTGCCAGCAATGAAGGAACTTTGATCGAGCAATCCTGGGTAGACATGGAAATGCGCTTTGCTGCAACTGCAAGAAATGGTGAAACCGTACAAACTGGTAGAGAAACTACTGGCTCGCGCCAAGCTTTTGAAGATTTAATTAGTTTAGACGAACAAGTCAAAAGTGCAGCCCAAAGAGCAGTAGCTGCCTTATCTTTACCCTCGGTCAAAGGCAATACCTACACTGTCGTTATCGACCCCATTCTCACTGGTTTATTCGTCCACGAAGCCTTTGGACATCTTTCGGAAGCAGATATGGCCTACGAAAACCCCGATTTGTTGGAAGTGATGACCATAGGTCGCAGATTTGGTCCCGAGGAATTACAAATTTTTGACGGCGCCGCCCTCCCCGGACATAGAGGTAGTTATTTTTACGATGATGAAGGAACTCCCGCCACAACTACGCAACTAATTAAAGATGGCATTCTCGTAGGACGCCTTCACTCTCGAGAAACTGCTGGCTCGCTTCAAGAAGCAGCCACCGGTAATGCTAGATGTCTTAATTATCACTATGCTCCCCTGGTACGGATGACAAATACTTGGATCGCCAGGGGAAAAACTCCAGTAGCAGATCTATTTTGCGATATCAAAGAGGGAGTTTATGCCCGCAACTGGCTAGGTGGTATGACCAACGGAGAAATGTTCACCTTCAGTGCTGGAGAAGCATGGATGATCAGAAACGGCAAAATCGCCGAACCTATAAAAGATGTAACGCTATCGGGAAACGTTTTTCAAACTCTAAGAGATATAGAAGCAATCGGCGATGATTTTTACTGGGACGAGTCGGGTGGTTGCGGTAAAGGCGGACAAAACGGTTTACCTGTAGGTTGCGGTGGTCCGAGTCTGCGCATCCGTGATGTAGTAGTAGGTGGAGAAGCTGCAGAGATTTAAGACAAAAGGTAAAAAGCTCTAGGACAGAGAATAGGCATTTTCTTGGTTTGTAGTAAGCACAAAGCTTGCTAGGATCTGAAAGAAACAGATGGCTAGAAATAACTTGGTTTATAATTTCTGGGTCGGGACTTTAGCTAATGCCGCATCAACTTGTAAAAATAGGACTTGTGGAGTAGAAGTATTATCTAAAACAACATCGGCAAGTTTTACTTTTTCGGCTATGGGCATTTGACTGTTAATTCTAGCTTGTGCTTGTTCTGGAGTAAGATTGTTTCTTTGCATTAATCTTTGTATTTGCTGTTGTTCCCAGCAGCGCACCACCCAAATTTCTGTAACTATATCCGTCATCCCTGCTTCGAATAATAAAGGTATGACCAACACTAGTGTTTCTGCGGAGGATGCTGTAATTTCTTGGCAAAAGCGATCGCGTACGTAGGGGTGAATAACACTCTCTACCCAACGTCGTTGCTCTGAATCAGTAAAGATAATTTCACCTAATTTTTGCCGGTTGAGGCTACCGTTTGCTAGTAAAATTTCTGGCCCGTAACGGTGGGCGATCGCATCGAGAATAGGTGAACCCACAGCAACTGCTTCTTTTGCATAAATATCTGCATCTAAAATTGGTAAATGATGAACCCCAGCCAAATAGTTGGCAACAGTTGTTTTGCCAGTAGCAATACCTCCAGTTAAACCAATAATGCGTTTTGCCATGGATAATTAGCCAATAACTACGAGGAAGCAGCCCATTTCACCAGTGCTTGCGTTAATCCTTCCAGAGTGTGTTCTTCTGCTTCTACATCCACACGTCCGAATAAAGAACGACAAGTTTTAGAAGTTTGCGGTCCAATAGAAGCAATACAAATTCCCTCTAAATAATTCGCGAGTGTAAATGACTGATTTTCTGTCTCAGGATTGGGAAAAATTTTTTCAAGCAACTTGCAGAAAAATTGCACGGTTTTGGAACTAGCAAAAGTGATAGCATCAATGGTTTTATTTTGCAAGGCAACTGCTGCCGAAGTCGGGATGCTCCTCGGACAACAGGATTGATACGCCGCTACCTCCACTACCTGTGCACCTTTAGCAGTTAATTGTTGAACCAAAACTTCCCGTCCACCACTTTCTACTCTAGGAAATAAAATCTTTCGATCCGCAACTTGTTCGGGAAAATTTTCTACTAACGAGTCGGCGATAAAGTTTGGCGGTATAAAGTCTGGTTGCAAATCGTATTGTCTGAGACTTTGGGCTGTTTTTTCCCCAACAGTAGCAATTTTAATTGCTGTCAAGGCGCCAGTATCCTGACCGTGTACTGTTAATCTGTGCACAAAGTAGTCTACAGCGTTGCTAGAAGTGAAAATTAACCAATGGAAATCAGACAATTGCGCGATCGCCCGATCTAAAGCTTCCCAGCTCGAAGGCGGGCTAATTTCCAAAGCAGGCATTTCGATGACGTTTGCACCTGCTGCTTGCAAAAGTTCTGTAAACTGACTCGATTGTCCAGCGGAGCGCGTTACCAAAATTGTTTTGCCACGAAGGGGAAAAGCTTGCAAAAGTGGAAAATTAGTTGCCATAGTGTTTACAGGTAGAAAGCTTTCACTGCGAAAAATTCTCCTCATCTATATTCTCAGGTTGAAAGTATCTTCGTAACCCCACTACTTCTCCAATTACTATTACTGCAGGCGAAAGGGACACACCTGCTACTTGCTGCACGATAGTTTCTAACGTACCTGTCCAAATTTTTTGTTGTTTAGTACCTGCCCAACGAATAATAGCAATGGGTGTGTGTGGCGATCGCCCGTATTGCAATAATCGTCGCACAATTTCAGCTAAATTCTGTCCTCCCATTAAAATTACTAACGTTTCTATGCTTGTCAGTACTTCCCAATTCAAAGCATCGGGTTCGTGGGCGGTACATACGGCAAAACAACGACTCAAAACCGGATCTGTTAGGGGAATATTTGCAAGCAAAGGTGCAGCCAAAGCAGAGGAAATTCCCGGTACTACTTCCAAATCGCAACCCGCAGCGATCGTCGCTTGTATTTCTGCACTCGAGCGACCAAAAACGAACGGGTCCCCTGCTTTGAGGCGGACTACCTGTTTTCCTTGCTGACAGTATTTAATTAATAACTGATTGATTTCAGCTTGGGAAGTGCTGGGTTTACCTCCACGTTTTCCTACGTCCAGCTTCAGGCAATCGGGTGGTACTAGCTGCAATAATTCCGCATCTACCAGGGCATCGTAAACTAACACTTGGGCGATCGCCAGCAGCTTTTTAGCTCTCAGGGTTAGGTATGCTACATCTCCCAGTCCCGCACCTACTAGGTAAACTTTGCCCTTTGGATGATTCATCACTCGATACTAGCTTGACACGGCCCTACTAATGTGTGCTGCACAAATTACCTTGCTTTTATTATTTTGTCAAAATGCACCGGTTTTAGCGAGTACGCCGTGAAACTACTGCTTTGATGCAGATTGTGCATAACATACCGGAATAATATCAATATGTTTTTCACCCTGCATAGCTGGTCTGAGAGGGATTTCTGTCGTTGGCCACATACTCCTATCTTCGTACAGAAATAATTGATATTTTGCTGGCAAACAGTTGGATGTATACTTTTTAACTTTGGAAAACCAGGGTGCGTATCTATCGAAGTAATCAAATCCAGGTGCGCGTACGTGGTCAGCTTCATACGGATTTGGCTGCGGATATTCGATGGTCCTTTCCGCCACTACTGGTACCGGTAGGATAGCTATACCATTTGGTTTGAGAATTCTGCGTATTTCTTGTATTGCTTTTCGATCATCAGGAATATGTTCTAATACGTGAGAAGCGAAAACAAAATCGTAAGTCGAATCGGTAAAAGGAAGATTTTGAATATCAACCTTATGATCTACACCTTCCATGTAGAGATCGGCTGTTTCATACTTGCCAAATTGCCGTGAAAAAAAGCTTCTTAAACATTCTTCAGGAGCAATATGAAGCATTTTCATTTGTGAGACATTCAGTCCCGCCAATACTGATTGAAGCACCAAATATTGAAACCTGTGTCTTTCTAATGCCAAACAGCTTGGACATTGAGCATGTTTTCGCAAACCGGTAGGAGGACAGATATCTTTAAAAGGTCCTTTGTAACCGCAAATCGGACATTCGAATCTTTCTTTACGGAAATTTCTAAGTTGAAATGCTAGCGCCGAGATTCTTCTGAAGATTTCTCTGAAATGTGATGACATGCGCAAGAATTTTGAAGACGGATTGCTTTTGCTTTTTTCAAAGAATTATGGGCTCGATATATAAGGTCTTGATAAGATAAATCTAAGAAGAATGAAGCTAGCTAAAGTTTGTACTCTTAAGTAAATTTAGAGGCTTGAGACCTTGTCCTTATGTTTTGTGGCAGCAACTAAAACCTTACAACCACTTTGCCGCAGTTTTGGCCGCTGAGTAAATATTCTACTGCTGCCGGGATAGACTCTATACCCTGAAATGGAGTTGCATCGACTACAACTTTGAGTTGATTGCTATAAAACAAGTCTAACAGGCGATCGCGTGCCGCAGCAGCATGTTCTTGATAAAAAGGCATAACAAAGCCATGTACGGAAGCAGCTTTCCAAAATATTTTGTGATAAATGCGAGGTTGGGTTACTTCCTCTATGTTTTTACCGTATTCGGAAATAAAACCAACTACAACTAAACGTCCTCGAATTGCTAAATTGTCTGCACAGACATCAAAAACTTGGCTACCAACACAATCGAAAACCAAATCGATTCCGTGGGGATATTCTTGTTTGAGCACTTGCTCTAGGTTTTCTGTGCGGTAGTTAATTGGGCGATCGCATCCTAAATTTGCAAGCAGCTGCACCTTTTGTTGAGAACCACAAGTACCGATAACATGATTTCCTGCTAGCTTCGCCAATTGCACTGCAATGTGTCCCGTTCCTCCTGCTGCTGCTGTAACTAAAACTACTTCATTACTTTTCATTTTTCCTACTTTTTCTAGCGCCACCAAAGCTGATATTCCTGTAGGTATGAGAGTTAATACTTCTGGTGTAGCTTGGCGAACTTTAATGGCAAGATTCGCATCGATTAGTTGGTATTCGCGATATCCTCCTCCTTTTGCTGTAGTCACCACAGCATCACCAATATGAAAGTTTTGAACGTTATCTCCTACAGCTACTACTTCCCCAACAGCTTCTACACCCAAATCAAAAGGGGGCGTTAAGTTCACATAAGCAACTTTTCCTTGACAAACTAAAGTATCAAACCCACCATTAATTCCAGCAAATTTGTTACGAACTAAAATTTCATCCGCAGCCGGCTCAGGAATAGGAACTTCTATAATTTCTACAGCTGCTTTAAAATCCACAGCAAACTGTTTTGCTATTAACTTTCTGTAAACTTTTGAACTCATTATTTGATATGATTACCAAGCGAGTGGCTTTGATGCAAGCCGATAACTAAAAAAAGAAATTCTTAATTATTTGCGAGCATCCAGTCAAACCTGAAAGTGTTTCTCCTTTGGTTCGAGTTCGAGAAGATACTCTTTATGCAGTACGACGAAGTAATTGCGCTCCTAAATTACCTAAAGTTGCTAGTATTTTCTTGATTCCAGCTTCCTTAAGATAAGCATGGTATTCATTTGCTTTAGTAGTTAAAGTTCTGCTTTTTGTCTCTTCATTATTTCCTCTTAAGCTTTTAAGGCTTGATCCCACTCCAGTTGATGCGCTAAACCGTACTTGATAAAGTCTTCTTCTTTGGCGCGATCGTTTTTACCAAAAACGCCCAAGCTGTAGGGATTGTCTTGCATGCGCTGCGCGACTTACTCTTTTTCGAATTGAATCGCTTCTTCTCGAGACCAGTCTGGTTTCAAAAAGTCTACAACCAAAACAGTTCTATCATAATTGGTGTAATTGTGCGGGCAGTGGGGATAGCTGTGGTCTAGGACCATGAATTCTCCTTCATGCCAATAAAGTTTTTGGTGGCATATTTTCATAGCCACATCTCCTTCTGGGACGATCAATCCCAGATAACCGCGATTCATGTGAGGGTTGTAGTTAACGTGCAGCTTAACGTCTAAGCCGGGATGGAATGTACTGTAGTAAACATTTCTAATAATATTATCATGGCTAGAGTTAACTTTTTCTATTACCTTAGTTAAATTAGGAAAATATTTATTTCTCAATAGCGAAGCTTTTTCGGGGGCATATTTACCGTTGTAATCGGGATAGTTAATTTGATGTGCTTGAATATATTCCTCAATAAACATGCCTTGAAATAAAATTCCAAAGGCGCTATATTTAGATTTTTTTTTAGTTTTAATGGTTTTACTTTTCGGACCAAGAACATTGTAGGTAAATTTTAATTCTTCTGGAGAAGCGTTATTAACAAAGTTGAGATATTCATCTCGAATTAATTGCCAATTATCTTGAAAGAGTTTGAGAAAAGGAAACTGCTCGGGATTGAGATGATACTCGTTAAAATTTTCCATAAATTTTTCTCCTCAACAACAGCGAGTAAAAAACAGTTACACAATGAGGGAATTGGCCTTGTGTGCCAGTACGATTGATTTTGAGTTCTGTACTCATTTTAATGTGAGGTTTACCGTGTCTGAAGCTTCTTTATTAGATCTCATTATTAAAAAAGTGCGGGTGGTGCGTCCCCATCAGGAGGCTGTGGAATTGCTGGATTTAGGAATTAAAGATGGAAAGTTTGTGGAAATTGCTGCAAATATTAGCCCCAGCAAAGGCAAAGAGATATTTGATGCTCAAAATTTATTGGGTTTTCCTGGGGTTGTAGATGCTCACATGCACATTGGTATTTACCAACCGCTTGATAGGGATGCTGTGACAGAAAGCAAGGCAGCAGCAAGCGGCGGTGTAACTACTAGTTTGAATTACATTCGCACAGGACAGTATTATCTTAATAAGGGAGGTCCTTACAAAGATTTTTTCCCAGAGGTATTGGCATTATCGCAAGGAAATTTTTTTGTTGATTACGGCTATCATATTGCCACAATTAGTGCAGCTCATATAGATGAGATGCCAATGCTGTTTGAGGAATATGGAATTAGATCGTTTAAAATCTTTATGTTTTATGGGGGCTATGGTTTGCATGGTCTTAGCGATCGCCAAGATTTGTTTTTGATGATTAATAAAGAGGAAAGGTATGACTTGGCTCACTTTGAATTTGTGATGCGCGGTCTGGTAAAGCTTCAACAAATGTATCCGCAAGCAAGCGATCGCCTCAGTCTCAGTCTCCATTGCGAAGTGGCGGAAATTCTCAGCGCCTACACCAAAATTGTCCAGCAAGATCCTAACCTTACGGGTTTACGAGCATACAGTGCAGCCCGTCCTCCCCACTCGGAAGGATTAGCAATCTGTATTGCTTCCTATTTAGGATACGAAACCAACTGTCTCAATATCAATTTATTGCACCTTAGTTCCCGCAAGGCAGTAGAAGCTGCTTTGATGATGCAAAATTTATTTCCGCACATTAATTTTCGACGGGAAGTAACAGTGGGACACCTTCTTTTGGATACAAATGCACCTGCAGGTCAGCTAGCAAAAGTAAACCCGCCCATTCGTTCTCGTGCAGACGTTGAATACTTGTGGCAAGCCGTACTCAATCACCAAATTGATTGGATTGTCAGTGACCACGCCTGTTGTTCTGCGGAGAAAAAAGTTAGTCAAAAACATCCCAATAACGTTTGGCTTGCCAAATCTGGCTTTGGCGGTACAGAATATCTGCTTTCCGGCGTTTTTAGCGAAGGTAGCAAACGCGGTATGTCCTACAATCACATGGCTAGATTGTTAAGCTGGAATCCTGCACAACGATTTGGACTGGATTGCAAAGGTGATATCGCCCTTGGTTATGATGCAGATTTAGTGCTGCTAGATCCCCGCGAAACTTTTGTAGTTCGGGCTAGTGAGTCGCAGTCACAACAAGGCTATACTCCCTTTGAAGGACTAGAGTTAACAGGACGGGTAAAAAGTACCTTTTTACGCGGAAACTTGATTTACGACAAAGGGGAAGTTTTGGGTCAACCTACTGGGCGTTACCTTCTGACTTCCACCAAATAGCAACAAAGCCAGTAATTACGATCGCCCCTCATCCTAAGAGATATCATATGACAAAACAGTTCCAACTTGTGACAAATCCCTATCAACTCGGATAAAGAACAAGCAGCCATCATCCGTGCGATGCCAAGGGGCGGTAGCAAAGCTGGGACAGTAGCCAAAGTGATCTTTGGCAAAATGATAATCTCCTATGTTGCAGTACCCGGCTAAGCAATAGGACTCCTCATTGTAGCATTGAATCATTGGATACCTGCCATTATAGTGGGGTAAAATCGCAAGCAACCATACTCCACCGCCGTTGCCATCTTTTCTCAGCCACTTTTTGTTTGCTTGCAGGAATTGTGCTGTATCAGTTTTGCCCCAGGGCAGCAATCTAGTATCCAAGGCTGGAATAAAATTACTTAATACAGCGTCCGGGTGATCTGCTTGGGCATTTTTATACTCAAAAGAAGCGTTTGCCATCCACAGGGCTTCTACTTCTTCGTTATCCAAGACCTTCCAAGGTCCAACTTTTACTCCTGCTGGTATAAAAGAGTAACCGTGTTTGCCTAGTCGCCACTCACCTACTCGAATAGTACCCTTGAGTACGAATATTTCCAAATCAGCTGTAAATATGCCAGAAGGAGCCTCGAACTCGGGTGGTAGTACTACTTTTGCAGTTGATGCACCGCAATAATTATGCCAGGTTAGCAACCGACGCCTTCCAGAAACAACTTCCTTTGGCATACCAGTAATTCGCCATTCATCTTCTTCGGGTAGTGAATTGGTATCAAAAAACTGATACTGTCGCGGTATATACTCTTTGGAAATGGCGGTGCATCTTCCAGAAAGATTCATCCGTCCTCTACCGTCTCCTCCCCAATCTTCTTTGATGAAGACTGTTTGCAAATCGAAATTTCTATTTTTTTGACCCACAATTGTATCTAAAATAAAAAACCTTGCCAAAGTCTTGTTTGTTTGCTTGCTCACAAACTAAATAATACGGGTAAATAATGTTGTTATTTTTCAGGTAAGCTTGTGATTTTGCAGTCTCTGCTTGATTTCTGCTGCTAAATTTGCGAGCGCCACTTCTACTTGTTCGCCTGTTTTTAAATTTTTCAGGGAGGATTTTTGATCTGCAGCTTCATCGGGACCTATAATCACGCAAAATTGGATTCCTTGTTTATCAGCAAATTGAAATTGTTTGCTCAATCCTCGTTTCTCAAAACTAGTGATAACATTAATACCTGCCTGGCGTAAATCTTGAGATACTTTTAAATACAGTGGCATCAAATCTTCTTGCAAGTTTACTACCAGCACCTGTGCTGGTGTCGGAGCCAAAGTATTTAAAATTCCAGCTTTGAGCAAGCGACTGAGCAAGCGGGTTAAGCCGATAGAAATTCCGACACCGGGCATTTTTTCGCCTAAAAATATCCCGACTAGTTCTTCGTATCTACCGCCAGAACAAATACTGCCTAAGGCTTCATGTCCTAGTAAAGTTGTTTCGTAAACTGTTCCTGTATAGTAATCAAGACCGCGAGCGATGGATAAATCGATGCAGAAACGATTTTCAGGAACTCCTAAATTACGAACACCTGCAATCACCGTTTCTAGTTCTGTGACTCCCAGACTAAATTGTTCGTTTTCCGGCAGATTTTGACTGAGGTATTTGAGTTTATCTAATACTTCATCAACCGTACCATTAATTTTTATAAAATCGATAATTTTGCGACTTTGTTCCGATAGAATGCCTTGTTTTTCTAACTCTTGTTTGACTCGGTTCTCGCCGACTTTTTCTAATGTATCGATAATGCTGATACAAGATTTAATTTTGTTGGTCTCAATTCCTGCTGCTTGAAACAAGCCAGTGAGAATTTTACGATTGTTAATGCGAATAATAAAATCACCAATGTTGATGGCTTCAAATATTTCGGTGATGATTGCAGGCATTTGCGCGTCGTAGAGCAAGCTTAATTCTCGACGGCCAACAACGTCAATATCACACTGGCGAAATTGACGAAACCGTCCATCTTTTGCTCTTTCTCCCCGAAATACAACATCCATTTGGTAGCGGGCAAAAGGAAATGTTAATTCGTGCAGGTGGCGAGCGATGTATGCGGCCAAAGGAACTGTTTGGTCAAATTTTAAAGCGCGTTCTTCGGAATTTGTTTCTCCGGCTTTATCTTTTTCTGCTTGTCGATTGGGAGGTAAGATGGGACTAATGCCATAAATAATATTGTCTCCTTGATTGCCTTTGGCTTGTAGAACTTCTAATCTTTCTACGGCGGGGGTTTCAATAGGAGTAAATCCGTAGCTTTCAAAAACTCTGCGGATAGTATCGAGCAAATATATTTCTAGGCGTTTTTCGCCGGGAAGAAATTCTGGAAAGCCGCTGGGGGTGGAAAAATTTATTTTTTCGCCTTTGGTCATGCCTGGAATGGATGGTGGGTAATAGATAAGTTGGGCAGTGGTTTTTGAGTTTATCAACTTAACTTTATCGCATTCGTTCTTCTTGAATTAAGGTGCGTTGATAAATTTGATGGTTTTTAAACCATTGCCAGGTGCGGGCGCGATAGTTATTGCAGGGACTGATTTGAATCATTTCGTACAAGTAGGTTTCTGGAATTTTTTTGTAGGAAAACCATAAAATAATTGTGGAGTTGTCAACTTCCCAGGCTTTGCCTTGAATGCGGTCTGTATCAAACCATAAGGTTTGCTCTCGATAAATTCCGGGAAATTTGTGTTCTTCTTGTCTGCCATCTGACCATTTGTAACGATTGATTTGATAGTAGGGGTAGGGGCCGTGTGTTGGGAATTGGCAGGTAAGATGAGATTGGTGTTGGTCGAGAATTTTTCCTTGTGGGTCGACGAGTATGTAAGTACCTTTCCAATCTCCTTCGTGGCGGGAAAGAACGGGCATTTCTTCTCGGATGGCGGACATATCAACCTTTTTTTGTGAATTTCTAGTAAAGGTAGAGTTGACGTTGTGCTTTCTATGTTACTTACTGGTGGGCATCTCTACGAGAAGCCGTGCTACGCGCGTCTACAAACCACCAAGGATCGGGAATGGATTTTGTTTTTACAAGCAATGCTTTTTTGCGCAGAAATCGTGTTAGTGCTGCTGGTCCCATGCGCGAGCTGCCGAGACCGGAGTATTTAAAGGAATTTTTCTCTCCTTCGTGTATGAGAGCAGTAAGGGCTGCGTCGTTGATACTGATACTACCTGCCTCTATGTGCTGGGCGAGGGCGATCGCTTGTGCTTCTTCCTTGGCAAATATTGCTGCACTGAGTCCGTAAATAGTGTCGTTAGCTAAAAAAATTGCTTCTTCAACACTGGAAAATGGCATGACAGGCATAATCGGACCGAAAGTCTCTTCTTTCATGACTTTCATCGAGTGATTAACTTGAGTCAGGACTGTGGGACGACACCACCATCCCCCCCCGATCTTTTCGACTTGACCGCCGCAGTGGGCGATCGCTCCTTGTTCTCTGGCGTCTTGCAAATGGTCGCTAATTATTGCTGCTTGTTTTTCTGAGATTATAGGACCGATTTCTCCGCTTTCTGTTGTGGGGTAAGCTAATTGCAGGCGTAGGGCTTTGGTGACCAGCAGTTCGACAAATTCTTCAAAAATCGGTTGTGCAACGTATATTCGCTCAATAGAAAGACAAGACTGTCCGGTGTTGACAACCGAACCCCACAAAATGGCTGAGGTTGCTAGTTCTAAGTCTGCTGATTCTAAAACGATCGCCGGATCTTTGCCTCCTAATTCTAAAAAAGCTGGAATGAACCGCTTTGCAGCTTTTTCTCCTACTTTTTTTCCTGTGGCTACACTTCCTGTAAAGCAAATCAAATCGACATTTTCAACCACAGCTGCACCCGTTTCTCCTCCTCCTTCTACAAAGGCTAATACATCTCGTAGCTGAGGTACGGCGTTCACTGTTAATGACAGTGGAGCCATAAAGCGGGGAGCTATTTCACTGGGTTTGACGATGACTGCGCAACCTGCTAGTAATGCTGGGATGGTATCGATGGTGGAAAGCAACAGTGGAAAATTCCACGGACTGATTACTCCCACCAAGGGGTAAGGAACTGCAGTTTGGTGGAGATCGATAAATGGTATGCTTGTCGATTGTCGAGTGGATTTGAGCAATTTTGGTCCTAGCTTGCACCATCTATCAATACTGGCGAGGAACGAACCAATTTCCAATTCTGAAACTGACAACCTTCCCGTGTCGGTTACTAATGCTTGAGTTAGTCGGTCTTGAGTAGAAATTATAACTTGTTTCCACTGTTGTAAAGCTGCGATCCTTCCTTCTAAACCGATTTGCTGCCAACTTTTTTGTGACCTCCGCAACCGAGTGCATGTTTGTGTTAAAATTATTGGTGGCGGTGGTACAATTACGTAGTCATGTTGCCCCGTGCGAGGGTTGCGAACTTCTATAGGTTCAGTCATTAGTTGTTGGTGAGTAATTTAGTTAGTAGGGGTAAGTGGTTATTTTGAGTGCAGCTTATACCCGTACGGTGGTTCGACCCAGATTTTCAATTTAATTTTCCATCTCAAATTATCCCTAATTTAGCCAAACGTTCGATAGTTATTTGCTGAGTTTTGAGAAAGTGTTGGCGATCGCGCAGCGGAAGGGATGGCATATCGCTGTTGGAAACGAGCATGGTATTGGCAGGATAAAAGTGCGATTGACTGTAGCTGTGGGCGTATAACTCCAATCGCTGGCGAGAAAGTAAATTATTTAGTCCCGGACGGCGACGATCGCGTCGTAAAGCTGCTAGGTCAATTTCTGCAAAAGCAGCCATACTTTCTCCTGCGGCTGTCTGAGCCAATATTATTCCCCGATGGTCGATGATTTGAGAGCCACCATCAACAGAAGCTTCTGGAATGGGTGCGTTGGCTATTCCAGCGGTATTAGCTGATACTATATACGCCATGTTTTCCACTGCCCGACAAATTTTGGCAGCTTGTTTGGCAGCGTACTCCTTTCCGTAAATTTCCGATGTGGAATGTAAAAAAATTTCTGCACCGCGCATGGCCAAGCAGCGAGCAACTTCTGGATATAAAA
The DNA here is from genome assembly GCA_000332255.1 of cyanobacterium PCC 7702. Lineage (GTDB taxonomy): Bacteria > Cyanobacteriota > Cyanobacteriia > Cyanobacteriales > Nostocaceae > Chlorogloeopsis. The sequence goes on from KB235926.1 coordinate 4,359,463, forward strand.
TTTCTTCTGATGCGAAAGCTGCTAAGTTACCTATTTCTGTTTTTGCTACTGGAAAAACACCATCCCACCCATAGCAGTCAAGATACTTGTCCCAAACATCATGTGGTGTGGGAGTAAACATGGAATTGAGCCGACGATAGCGCAAGATGACATTACCTGATGGATCGATGACAAAGCAAGTTTGAAAGTATAACTCTGGAAAGTTCGGATCTAATTCGTAGGCGTTACCAGCAAGGAAAATACGGTGTTTTTGAGCAATTTTACCGAGAGCTTCGTACTCTGGACCTGCTATTTCCAAACAGGCTTTTTGCGTCCAGTCAGCGAAGGATTCTTGTATGGGAAAGCCTGTGAGAAAGTACTCTGGTAAAACTATTAAGCGACAATCAGAGCCGATAAAAGCAATGCTGGCGGCGATTTGCTTTGCCAAGCGTTGGATAGAATCTTGCATTATACAACGAGCTTGTTGGCGATCGCGCGCTTGGTTGACTGCATAACACTTCAGTTGAAGTGCCAAAGCCCGGAAGGATTCAATGGTGTTATTGTTCATAATTTTATCTCGTGTTTGTACTCAAGTAGGAAAAGGCGGAGGGCAGAAGGTGTCAATTTTTGCTTACTGTTGACGTTAATAACTGGAGCGATCGCTACCTTTTGTTCATATTTTGAAGCCAAGCAACTAATTCTTCCAATACAAGACGTAGATATTTTGTAAGGTGATAGTGCTGGTGACAAACTCCAAAGTCAGGAAAGCTTTGACGGTCAAAAAAATAAAAAAATAGGACTGGTGAATTACTTTTGCTCCAGTCCGAAGAAGTTGGAATTACAAATTTATTGCAGGTTAGCTGCGACCTTTCCCATCTTATGCTTGAAATTGTTTTTCCAAAATCTTTACTAAAGTTTTGCGGGGAACAATACCAGCTAATTGGGTAATTAAATGGGTTGTAAATCCTCCAATCACCACGGTTGAATCTCCTTGTTCCAAGGCCTGGAGAGTTTTATGCACTACTTCCTGTGGTGTGGAAATTTTATTTGTTCTCTGTGCTAAACCTGCAGGAAATTTAGCATTCTTAAAAAAATTTGTATCAACTGGTCCCGGACAACAAACAAGAATGCGAACTCCATAGTGGCGATTTTCTGCCCATAATGCTTCACTAAAATTGCGAATAAAAGCTTTAGTAGCAGCGTAAACAGAAAGATAGGGCATTGGTTGAAATGCAGCCAAAGAAGATACGTTAATAATGCTTCCGGAACGACGCTGTCGCATCAGGGGTAAAAATTTACGGGTAAGGGCTACTACTGCTAAAACGTTCAATTGCACTATCTGAATTTGCCTTTCTTCGTCTGTTTCGACAAAGTCCCCGTATTCGGCAATACCGGCATTATTAATTAATAGGTCTATTGTCAATTCCTTTTGTTTGGTAAAATCAAATACAGCATTGACAGCTTCTAATTTTGTCAGGTCTTCAACTATAATCTCAACTTGAATTTGATATTTTTCTCGTAACTGTTTTGCTAGTTCGTTTAATTTTTCTTGCGAACGAGCGACAAGAACAAGATTTGTATGGCGTGCAGCTAATTCTTCAGCAAAGGCTTTTCCGATGCCAGCGGAGGCTCCTGTAATTAAAGCTGTTGGCATTATCAGTACTAAAATAATTTTTCTATCACTTTATTAAGATACTAACAATATTTGGCAGTAGAAATGAAAACTGAGGGAATAAGTTCTCAAAAATATTTAAAAGTAATTAATTTCGAGGTAAATTTTCAAGAAGAATTAGCAGAAAACCAAGTTGGACACACAATAAAAACCACGATAGCAGATCTTGGTAGAGTAGGAAACAACAAGCCACGCTTTTTTTGTGAAGTTGCTTTTTTAGCTAAATCTGTGCTACGATTGGGGAGTTGTAAACGGACGTATAGCTCAGCTGGTTAGAGCGCTACGTTGACATCGTAGAGGTCACTGGTTCGAGTCCAGTTACGTCCATTTGACAAGCGGTAGTTTGGCGATCGCCCCGTCCTGTGTCGAGATGTAGTATGAAGGGAAGGCACACTAAGCTGTACTAATAATGACTTTAGCAGAAACATCCAAAGACACCTGTTCTAAAAATCCATTTTTAACACTTAAGTACGAACCCGCATTGGAATCTTTGGGCGATGACTACTATGACGAAGTAGTAGCAGCAAAATTTCCCCTACACATTCTGCGCTGGCGTAACGATGCACTGCTACCAAGGTTGGGACTAAATCCCCAAGCAGTAACAGACGAAGATTTTATCGTTGCTTTTGGTAAATTTGAAGGACGCATACCGCTGTTAGCACTGCGTTACCACGGCTATCAGTTTGGAGAATATAATCCTTTGCTGGGTGACGGTAGAGGTTTTCTCTACGGACAAGTGCGCGGTAGAGATGGCAATTTGTACGACTTTGGTACCAAAGGTTCTGGTAAAACGCCCTACTCTCGCGGTGGCGATGGTATGCTCACCCTCAAAGGCGGTGTACGTGAAATTTTAGCTGCAGAGATGCTCAATGCTATGGGTGTGCGTACTTCCCGCTGTTTGAGTGTTGTCGAAACTGGTTTATCTTTGTGGCGGGGTGATGAACCTTCTCCTACCCGTTCTTGCGTGATGGTACGAATGAGTCGCTCGCACATTCGCTTCGGTACTTTTGAACGTCTTCACTATTTTCAGCGTCCTGATTTAACTAAAAAGTTACTAGATCACGTTATAGAACAATATTATTCGCACTTGGTTGATGAAGCAGAAAAATATGCTTGCTTCTATGCAGAATTAGTCAAACGAATCGCTGAATTAGTAGCGCAGTGGATGGCAACTGGTTTTTGTCATGGAGTCTTAAACACTGACAACATGTCGATTACGGGGGAGGGTTTCGATTACGGTCCCTACGCTTTTATCCCTAATTACGATCCTTACTTTACCGCTGCGTATTTCGATTATTACAAACGCTATTGCTATATCAATCAACCGCAAATTTGTAAAGAGAATTTAGAATTACTTCAACAAGCATTAAAAGCTGTGATTTCTCCTGCTGATATGGAAGCTGGATTGAGAATGTTCGATGAATGTTATCTGGCAGAATATCAGAGGTTAATGTGGAAAAAATTAGGTTTTGTGCAACAACTACCACCACGAGAAGCTGAAGAATTATTAAAAGCAACAATTGCCTTTTTAAAACATTATCCAGTGAGTTATCATCATTTTTTTGCAGATATAGCTCAAGGCTTTTCGAGAAAATGGCAAGAGGATGCCAGTGAGATTTTGAGAGAGTCAGAAATTGGAAAATCATTAGGTAAATCCGAGCTCTTCCAACATTGGTCTGGAGTCTACCATCGCATTTTAAGCAATTTTACTTCTGGGGAAGAATTAGAGACAATTGCTCAAACTTTGCTTTGTTCTAATCCCAAAATAACGATCGTAAGACCTGTAATTGAATCAGTTTGGGAACCAATCGCTCAAGAAGATAACTGGCAACCTTTTTATGATTTAGTAAAGCAAATTCAGTCTAGCGCTTGTACTAAGCAGTTTTAAAAAATCTTATAATCTCGCGTACGTGCTCCAGGAATTGTCCATCTGCAGATAGTTGAGCAATTGCTTGTCTTGCTTGTAAGGCTAAATGTTCGTGTTCTGTTTGATTAGTGGCGCGTAATTCTTCTAAATTAGCAGCAAGACGGCCTAATTCTTTTCGTGTTTCTTCTGAAGAAAGCTGTTGTTTAGCTACTAAAGAATAGGAATTTTCCGGGTCAAATTGTTCTTCTAGACGCTTGATACTGTCCTCTAAAGCACTAAAGCGGTTGCGAAGTTCGACAATATCTTCTCGAGGATACTTCCATTCTTGGCCAATTCTTTGCAAGCGCTGGTAAAGGTACTCGTAAGCACTAATTGCAGGGCGCAAACCTGTTAGTAACAAAGCAGCTCCAGAACCGATGTACCCAACAGCGCTAATACCGGTAGCAGCGAGGATATAAAGACCAGCAGCGGAAAGTAAGTGTAGGGTAAGAGCAACAAATAGCGATCGCTTAGCCAAAACTTTCACGTAGTTGATTTGTTTTTCATCTACGGGAATTCCTTTTTCTGTGGATTGTGCTCCTTCCACCAACACTTGCTTGGCTTGAAAATATATATTCCACGGGACAGTAACAATTACTAACAACCACCAAAAACTGGCGCCACCAATTACCCAATCTAAAAAATTGCCGGTAGGTACGTGAAACCACTGCAATATGCTAAAAATTAGCAACATCAAAATCGCTATGCAAATGCTGGAAAAGATTAAAAAATAATGCGATGAGATTAAATTATTTGATGCTTCTTCCATAGGCTGTCAGAGTAGCTTAATAGTTGCTATACCGGTATGGTACTGAGTTTTGCTAAATGTAATACACTGCTGGTGATAGTTGCCAAACTGTTACATGCTCAAGCTTCGTAAAGTTTGCGTAATATAGAAAGCTTTTCCTTGATGCGATCGCGCATGGATGCAGGTGAAACAATTACGCACTCATCCCAGTAACGTGCAACTTCTCGAATTAACCAAAAATGATTGACAACTTTTCGTACCACTTGACGTACGTCTCCAATCGTTTCGTCTTCTAAGTCATCTTCCCGAGGTTGATAGGATTTTACCATCGAGCCCCGAAATTGTAAGTGCACTTTCAGAAAATCTAATCCCTCTCGCCATTCCCCGGGTGCGGGAAGGATGGAGTAGATTCTATTGAAGGTCAAACAGCGATTGTGCCAAAGCTCTGGTAGATCGGGAATGTTGTTTTCCACGTCTTCGGTTTCTTCACACCAGATCATTAAATAAAAGCGTTTATCAAAGAATCTAGGTTCTGCATAACGTACCGTGTACTGTAGTTCTTCATCTTGGGAATTTTTGTACAGCAGGTAAAAGGGTTGGCGATTTTTTCGGTATTCATCTATTTGAATTCGCCATGGCTCTATATGCTTACTTACTTGTTTGAGCAGAGATTGGCGGACAGATGCATTTAGATTTCCCCGTTCTAATAAAAGTGTAATTACAGTTTCGGCTTCGCCAATCCGACCTGCATCGTTCAAAGCTTTAATAGCTTCTTGCAAAGCGTTAACTTGGTTGTTATCCAGTGTAAAAGGCTTTCCTATCTCCAGATGCTTTTGAGCGATCGCGACAATCAAGCCGGAAATACTAGGTTCTTTACCCCAGGTAATGCCAAATTTGCGAGCGATTTCTTCTAGCTGTTCCTTGGTTCCAGGGGGAATTGACAGTGTAATTGTGTCTTTTTTCCGAGCCATTGCAAAAATGTACTTGCATTTTGGAATTTTTTATTTTATTATCTTGATTAATGCATTTTGAGAAAAAGAAGTGGATATAACCAATCTAATATCCGTAAAAACAACACTCTCAAAGCAGAATTTTTGTAAATAAACTGAATTATGTATCAGAGTTTTTGCGTATGCCAAAAGCGACAAGACTTTTAAACCGACCTCCCCAAAGCTTAGAAGAAGCCTATTTCAGCGAAATTCGTCCCAAACTTTATGAAAATCACGCACATCACCACCAGTACGGTGTCAGAACAGGAACAACTCTTGCACAGCACCTAGATTCAGCTTGTCAATTCGCACTTACAGCTACTGGGATTGCTGGGGTCACTGCTGGATCGCTGATATATATTCGTTTCTCTGACAAATAACCTCACATGTCTGAAAGTTACAAAATTACTCTCAAACCAATTTATTCTGAAACCATACCCACCCCTAATGGCGTGAAATTACCTAAAAATTGGTCACTTTCTTGGCATCAAGCAGCAACATTAGAAGCTCTGCGCACTGCAGATATTGATGTAGTATTTAATACTGCTATGACTGGTGATGGTAAAAGTTTGGCCGCTTATTTAGAAGTTCTTCAAGGTGAACTTTGCGCGATTGGACTTTACCCAACTAACGAACTCGCTCGTGACCAAGAAATACAAATTAGAAGTTATGTAGAAGAATTTCAGTTCCCAGAGCAACCGCGAATCGCGCGACTTAGCAGTGCGGATTTAGAAACTTACGCAGAAAATGAAGGATTGAGAAAAAAAGCAGCGATCGCAACTCTCGCCGGTCAACGAGAAGTACTATTAACTAACCCCGACATTTTCCATTACCTACATCACGGTGCATACATTATTCATGGCGACAGTCCCGACCAGTTGTGGGGAAAAATTGATAAAGATTTTGACTTATTTATATTTGATGAATTTCATGTTTTTGGAGCTCCCCAAATTGCTAGCATTATTAATACAATGCTTTTAATTCGCTGTACCAATCGTGGTAAAAAATTTTTATTTCTTTCTGCTACACCAGACAAAAATTTAATTTCTAAATTAGAAATAGCAGGATTTCGGTGTCGAGAAATCAATCCCCAAGCACAAAATAAATATCAATTTCCTGACACCCCAGCACAAGAACAGCAACTCAAATCTCAGGCGTGGCGACAAGTAGCACGAACGATTTCACTAAATTTTATTTCCTTAGAACCTACTGACAAAGCTTCTGAAACTTGGTTAAAAGAAAATAGCGAACTGATTGTCAGCCAATTTCAACAATATCGAGGAAGCAAAGGTGCAATTATTCTCAATTCTATTGCAGTAGTCAAGCGACTAACTCCATTTTTTCAAAAAATTTTACAGCCTTATGATTTAAAAGTGAGAGAAAATACAGGCCTATCCAGTCAAAGTACAAGAGAGCAAAGCCTTGCTGCTGACTTAGTTATCGGTACTAGTACGATAGATGTTGGTGTAGACTTTAAAATTAATTTTCTAATTTTTGAATCTTTTGACGCGGGAAATTTTATCCAACGCTTAGGAAGGTTAGGAAGACACGATGGATATAAGCAAGAAGGTCAGGAAATTAAATTTGCAAACTTCACAGCTTATGCTCTTGTTCCTAATTTTTTAGTAGAGCGTTTGTTTCAAGTAGAGTCTCCACCTTTAACAGTTAATTGTGTTTGCGATCGCCTGACTTTTCAAAATATTATCAAAGAGCAATATCGCCAAATTAATGATTTTCAAGGCTACTATCGCCGTTGGGGCGCAGTACAGTCATTTTGCTTGTATCATCGACTGAACAATCCCACAATTCAACAACAGTATGCCCGAAGTCGAGAACAGTTTCAACAAGCGTGTGAAAAAGTATTTGAAACTAGCTTGAAATCTGTAGCTGGACGCATTTGCGCATGGAAACAAGATTGGCAAAAACTTTCCGGAAAATCAGCAGGGAACCCCATCGCTGAAGATGCTGCTAGTTTTCGGGGTTCTAGTCCTTTACAATGTGGTTTGTACGATTTAACAGAAGCAAACGAAGCAGATAGGTTCAAAACCTACGACCTACCGGGGATTTTGAGTAATTTAGAAATTGACATGTGGACGGAAACAGCATTTATAGAGATGCTGAAAGAAACCGCACAACGCATCGGACAACCCATCCCCAAAGGAAGATTTGCTCATTGTTTAGCATTTATGAAGTTACGTTCCTATCGTGAGGAACGTCTCAACTGGAAATTTATCTACTCTGAAGATTTACAGGTAATTGCTGATGCTTGGAAGGTTCAAATTCTAAAGGGTATAGAAATTTGGCAACCAGAAAACCGCTGGATTGAGGAAATTAACAAATGTTTGAGAAAAAAAGCTTTGGTTTGTTATGTAATTCGTCGTCCGGTCTCAGACGTGCGGATGCGGTTGCGTCTACCAATGCATTTTCAGATTTATCCCATCAGCGATCGCTATAGCTTTCATGATGTTACTGCACCTTATGCGATCGCTTTTGGTCACTCTGCATTACTGCTAGATACACTAGCATACACCTTGAAAAGCAAAGGAGATGAAGTGTGGATTACTTAGATAATCATGATTTTGGTTTTGAGGGGAATAGCGATCGCACTATCGAAACTCAAGAAGAATTACTGACCCTGAGACTCTTGCGTGAAGCTATTGAAGCACAAAATCCTGGCGATACAGTCATGAAAGATTTTGCCAATTATGTTGTACCAAATCTGCTACGAATAGCAACCGGCGTGACTGCTAAAGGCGGTAAATTTTTTGATAGAATCGACCAACAAAGACAGACAGAAGGTTTAACTAAAGTTAGACGAAATAACGCTGCCGATCAATCGCTAAATGCACACTTATTAAATGGATTATTTCCAGCTAACCTCATAGAGAGACGTTTACAGCAGCTCGATACAACAGTTAGGCGAGCAGTAGAAGAAAAAGAACGACGCATAGCAATTGCAGGGTTTATTTTACATGACTTTGAAAAATTCCCCGATGTACCGGAAAATAGCCGCACATTATCACCAGCAAAACATCGCCAAATTATTGATGAAAAAATCAGACAGTTAGGACTGGATAAGTTCATCGACCCAAAGCATCCAGAAACTTATCAGAATTATCTAGACGACTTGTTATGCTTAGCTTATAACGCTCAACGACGCTGGGATACTAACTGGAATTTTTCTGAATCTGGATTGCGCCCTGCTCTCAAAGACCGTACCCTCCGTAGTTTGTCTGATTTAACTTGTTTAGCTGATTCTCTTGCTTCTATTGTTAAACGCCCCCAAGATGCAGAAAATCCTAGACTAAAGGAGATTATCCATAATTTAAGTGATGGACAGCTGAAACTTACATATCACAGCATAGCTGAAAATCGAGGCGTATTAACCAATATAGTCAACAACGCTTTAATTCAAGCTCATATTACTCTAAATACAGACACACAGACATACTACGAACCTTTGCTGTATTTACCAACAGGCGTGATTTATTTAGCTACACGTCATGCTCCTCCTGTTTCCACAGAAAATTTACCAGAGCTTGTAGTTAATAAAATTAAATCCCTTTGCACAGAAAAGTTAAAACTCAAGCAAACAGGATTTAATCGAGATGGTAAAGGCATAAAATATGCTGAATATTACGACTTATTTTTTGATCCTCCCAGCTTAATGCAAGTAGCTTTAGATGCAACGCTAAGGATTGTAAATTCTCAAAAAGAATCTTATGCTAGAAGTCGCAGTGAAAAATTAGTCAATTTAGTCAAACGTCAAAAACAAGGAAATTTACCTGTAAAAAATTTTGAATTCTCTGATGATATCCGCATCGACCAAATAGCGGAATTTTGTGATTTAGTCAGTCGCAAAATTTGGAATGCAATAGTTAATCGTATCCGAGCAGTTTCTAAAAAAAATAAAAACTCACCCTCAATACCTACTCTCGATTTAACTGATGAGATAGTTAAATTTTGGAACTTAGAACAATATACTCAGGAAATTCGTCACATTCAGGACCTTAGTAATACCGGTGGAACTCCTTATGAATGGTATTATATAGCAGCTAAATACCTTCAAAAAAATCCAGGTATTGAAGATGTACGCCAAACTTGCACGCAACTTATTAACTACTTGACTAATATCATCTCTCCCATACTAGCACAGTATAAATTCCCTGACGGCTGGGAAGATTTAAGGCAGTGGGTGTTGCAAGTTGTAATGTTACCAACTGTAGACCAACAACTCTCACCTCACACTCGAACTGAGAATTTTCTAAAGGAATTAAATAACTATAATGCTGCTAAGAAATCAGGACGGGGACGGCAATTAATATGTTCAATTTCTCATTCTGCTTACACAGTAACTGAACAAATGGAATCAGCAGTTTTATTTACACCGCAAGTATACACCAACAAACAAATGTTAGGTGGTTCTGATGCCAAGCGCCATATTTCCAGTATTGCCGGTTTGGAAATCATGCTCAGGCAAATTCTGATGAATCAAACCCAAGCAGTCGGAAAAAAATTTGAAGACAGTAACTATCGCTATCTATATTTATACCCTACCTATTACTTCACTCCAGAAACTAACAAATTCTTGCACAAAGTTTATAGTAGAATAGCTCAAACTCGCTTTGACACAAGTATCCGCAATCATTTTATTACTCAAGATTTGCAAGCACATTTAGAAAAGGAAAATTATCAAAGTGTGGACGCTTTCTTAATAAATGAAAACCCAGATAGCAAAACCTTTAAACTTTCTTATCCGGAGGATGAGCCTTTAACATTTTATTTTATGGCACTACCACCAGAACAAAAAAACACCAAACCACCAGAACAAAAAAACACCAATACAGAATCTTGGATAATGCCTTGCTGGTTAGCGCTTACTTTTCCAATAATTTTAGATGTGAAAACAGTAGTTTCCGAATCGCCAATTCCACCATTTAATGATGGTGCAGAATTTGAAGAAACTGTTTTTTTTGATAGTGCACCCTATGCCTTTCGCACTTTAGTAAAAAGAGATAAATTTCGTTTAGATTACATTCTCGAAGGTTGGAACGAAAACGATATTCAATACCCTGCGCCTCTAAATGTTTTGACTGCTGCTTACGCCATTCATTTAGATGTAAATGCACGAAGGGAAAAGTCGGTTTACAATCCCAACTGGGGAAAGTTTACAGAACTAGCGCAGGATTTTGAAACTAGTCCGCTTTATGTCTTCTCTTATCTCAATCGCTGGGTACGCAAGCAAAAACTAGAAACAGCCAGAATTGAAAAAATTCGGCTTTATACCTATTATTTTTACCCTTGTTTTGACCCTTATGCCAAATTTGACCCTATGAGAGAAGAATTAATTATACAACAAGAATCAAGTCTCAATCATCCTCAAAAATTAACAGAACTTTATCGCCGTTTTTATAGAGCGAATAGGCGTTATAATCCCAAATCTAATGCTATTTTAAAACCGATTAATATTGCGGCTGAAACTATACTCAAAGCTGAGTCAAGCGTGTTTCATGGAGAAACATTAATTGCAGCGGTTGCAGCAGAAATTTTTAAACTCATGGACCGCGTTCGTGCTTCTACTGCTGAAGGACGTTGGGTAATAAGTAAACGTGAAGAAGAACGACAAGCGATTTTAGATTTTGCACGGTATTTTGTTGTGGAGGTATTTGAGAAATCATTTGCAGGCGATCGCGCTCGTTTAGCAGGACGCCAACTCAACCTAATTCGAGATACTTGTGAATTTCTATATCGTCTGGAAGATGATAAAGAAAATGCCCAAAATCATGAAAACTCTCCGGAATCAGATCGTGAAAACGAGTAGAGATAAATTTCAAACAAATTTTGACCAAAACAAACAATTAATCAAGGGAGATTTCACCATGTCATTGTCATTTTTAACGACCGTTGATGCTAAATTGTTTCTAACCGAAATTCCCTATAAACCTATGGGAAAATATGCCCATTTTCTCACTATCCGCGTTACCGAATCTTATCCTCTTTTTCAGACCGACGGAGAACTCAATAAAGCACGAGTCAGAGCGGGAATCAAAGACAGCACTACTATTAGCCGTATATCTATGTTCAAGCGCAAACAGTCTACTCCAGAGCGTTTAGTTGGTCGCGAATTGCTGCGTAATTATGGTTTGATGACTGCTCAAGAGTGTGAATACAATGTCAATTTTGCCATGAATAATCCCGATTGTATTATTTACGGCTTTGCTATTGGTGATTCTGGATCTGAAAAATCAAAAGTTGTTGTCGATACGGCATTTTCTATTACAGCATTTGATGAGTCACACGAAACATTTACTCTTAATGCTCCTTATGAAAATGGAACGATGACTTCTAAAGGTGAAAATGGTTCCAAAGGGGAAACCAGCAATCTTATCAATCAGCAAGACCACATCAAACCGCAAGTTTTCTTTCCTAGCATTATCACGCTCAAAGATCCAACAGAAGCTAGTTTTCTCTACGTATTTAATAATATTCTACGCACTCGCCACTATGGAGCCCAAACTACTCGTACAGGTCGCATTAGAAATGAATTAATTGGTGTTGTATTTGCAGATGGAGAAATTACAAGTAATCTGCGCTGGACTCAAGCAATATACGATTATATGAAATCTAATAAAACTTTGAATCCACCCGATCCTTTGAATGAAGATGACGTAACTACTGCTGCTAAAAGTACGATTCAGACTTTAATGGCTGATGAATTTATTGTTCATACTGACTTTATTGGTGATGCTTTTATACCTCTTTTGGATGAAGTCAAGACACTCACAAGCAGCGAAAAAAAAATGAAAGCAATTTTGGAAAAAGCTGATGCAGAAGCTAAAAAATATGCCAATAAATATATTAGTAAAAAGAAAACTGCTGCTAAAGCGGAGTCATAATAATGGCTATTATTTACCGCTGTCGATTAGAATTACATGACAGCCTTTATTACGCCACTCGTGAAATAGGGCGATTGTACGAAACTGAACCAATAATTCACAATTACGCCCTTTGTTACGCCCTGGGATTGATTGATAGTGAGGAATATTCCACAAATGTCCCAGAAGAACATTCCTACCGCTATTTTTGTCCGGAACAAGTTCCCAAATATGAAGAACATTTGACACCACTGAATCAACAGGGTATTTACGTTACTCCAGCGCGATCGCTCAACCATTCTAGTATTCTCAACACCTGGAAGTATGCTAACAACAACTATCATGTGGAAATGAAAAAAACTGAGAAGAATATTCCTAGCTTTGGTAGAGCTAAAGAAATTGCACCAGAAAGTCAATTTGAATTTTTTGTGATTTCTCAAAAGCAACTTCAATTACCAAAATGGATTCGCTTGGGAAAATGGATGAGTAAGGCTGAAGTAATACAAAAAGAACCACCATTAGCACATAAAATCAAAGAAGATGTGTTTGTCTGTTCTCATCCTTTGAATCCTTTGGATGTTATGTTTACCAATCGCATTATCAGCTACGATGTAGTAAACATGCCTCCAGTTAGCCTCATCCAAAATGTGAAAATGCAAGGAAAATACTACCAATTTGATAGTATTGAAGACTTGAAAATTCCAGTGCAAATGAAATATTGTTTTCGCAGTTAATCAATATCGGGCGATCGCCCAAAAGCTTTCCTTCTCCCAATCAAAGAAGATTTACGGGTGTAGAAAGCGCGATCGCTCCTTTCACCCACAGTCAAATAAACGCGATTTACTGTCTCGACCCAGAGTCTTGGGCGATCCCGCGCTCTTACACAACTAGCAGAACAACCTTAACTATGCCATACAGCTTAGTTCTTAACCTTTTACCTCAGTCCCCCATTCCACCTCAATATCTTAGCGGTAGACATCTCCACGCTCTGTTCTTAAAACTTGTCAGCTCCGTGGATACCGCATTAGGCGATCGCCTCCATAGTTCTACCGCTGATAAAGCTTTCACCCTCTCTCCCCTGCAAGTGGTCAAAACAAGAGAATTTGCTAAACATAAATCCCGAATTCACACAACCAATACCTTGCAATGGCAACATCAAAAACCCATCCCCACCGGAACGCCCTGTTGGTGGCGCATCTCCCTACTCGACGATACCCTCTTTGGCCAATTAATGCAACTATGGCTAAATTTAAATCCTTCTCACCCTTGGCATCTTGGTCCTGCTGACTTATACATTACTAGCATTCAAGGTACCCCCCAACCAAGTCAACCGTGGGCCAATGCTTGCTCCTACGCTCAATTATACGAACAAGCTAGCGAGAGCGATCGCACCATTACCTTCACCTTCGCAACACCAGTAGCTTTCCGTCAAGGCGAATACGATACCTTTCTTCCCACTAAAGAATCTGTATTTAATAGTCTTCTTCATCGTTGGAATAAATACAGTGGAATCGAATTTACTAACATCAACTTGGAATCAATTCATCCCATTTTTTTTAATATCAATACGCAAATTGTGGACAACTACGACACTAAATTTATCGGTTGTGTCGGCGAAATTAGCTATCGAATTTTAGGAGATGTAAAACCAGAAGAAATTAAGCAAATAAACGCCCTAGCTGACCTAGCCTTGTATGCAGGAGTAGGACGCAAAACAACCATGGGTATGGGAATGGTGAAAAGGAAATAAAGGATAGGAAATTCACATGGCAATCTTAAATAATAACTAAAGCTTTAACTACCGACTGTTAGTAGTAATACGATTTATCGCCGTTAGTTATTTCCGGGCTAAAGCTCTAACTACCAACTGTTAGTAATACAATTGCTCGCTGTTAGTCTTATAAATTTATCTTCCATTACGCAAATACTATGACACTAAATCAAAACTCAATTAACTCAATCTCTCCTTTTTCTTATTTCCCATCTTATGCAAACTCTTATTTATCCTTGCAAGAAGAATATATCCCCATTTCAGCATTAAACCACTATATCTATTGTCCTCACCGTTGTTGGCGAATGTTTTGTGCAGGAGAGTTTTTTGATAACCAGTACACCATTGAAGGTTCAAGCTTACACGAACGCGTTCACACAGTCGGAGATGGAAATCGCGAACAAACTTGGCAAATAAGAGCAATTTGGTTGAAATCCGACCAATACAAACTTATTGGTAAAGCCGATTTAATTGAATTAGAAAACGGTGAATGGTATCCAGTCGAATATAAACGCGGACACAGAGGTGAATGGGATAACGATAAATTACAACTTTGTGCTCAAGCACTATGTTTAGAAGAAATGACAGGAAAAACCGTTAACAATGGCTATGTCTACTACGCACTCTCACATCAACGCCAGTTAGTAGAAATTACTGAGAAACTGCGTCAAAGCGCGATCGCCACCATTGAAGCTGTCAAACAACTACTACGTTCTGGTAAAATGCCAAAACCCACTAAAACTAAACGCTGCGACGAATGTAGTCTTTACTCATCGTGCTTACCTCAAGCTAGTGAAAAACTTAGGCGCTATCTAGAAGATAGGTAATTTGATTAAGTCAATAACAACTAGCATAGGTCCTGGGTATAAAGTTGTAAGGTTTTTCCATCTGTTCAAATCTAACTTTCTTTTTTAACAATTTCCACTTGCTTTAAGAAAATTATGGGTACAGTTTACATCACTCAAGAAGATGCTTTTATCGGCAAAACAGATGAACGTCTCCACGTCAAATTCGAGAAAAAAACAATTCTGGACGTACCATTAATTAAAGTAGATGGTGTTGTAGTTTTGGGACGCGCGACAATTTCACCCGCCGTAATCTCTGAATTACTGGAGCGCCACATACCCCTAACTTTTCTCACAGAAAATGGTCGTTATTTGGGACGGTTAGAACCAGAGGTAACTAAAAACATTTTTGTCCGAAAAGCACAATGGCAAGCTGTTGGTGAATCAACTCAAGCCATTCACATAGTACGAGCGTTTGTACGCGGAAAACTAAAAAACTATCGAAACCTCCTCATCCGTCGTCAACGTGAATGTTCTGATTTAAACTTATCTGAAAACATAGCACGTTTAGAACAAGCAATTGTACCCATTGACACTACTGAAAATATTAGTTCTCTTTGTGGGTTAGAAGGTGCTGGTAGTGCAGCTTATTTTGGCTGTTTCAACCAGCTCATTCGCACTCCAGAATTTACTTTTCACAAGCGCAACCGTCGTCCACCAACAGATCCAGTCAATTCCTTACTTAGTTTTGGCTACTCCTTATTGCGACACGATATTCAAGGTGCAATTAATATTGTCGGTTTCGATCCCTATATAGGATACTTGCACAGCGATCGCTACGGTAGACCCTCACTAGCATTAGATTTAATGGAAGAGTTTCGTCCCTTGGTGGTAGACGCAGTCGTTTTAACTGCTTTGAATAAGGGTATACTAACACCTGCAGACTTCACAGCAGAACCATTAAGCGGTGCTGTTTCTCTACTCCCGGAAGGGCGAAAAACATTTCTGCGCTTGTACACCCAAAAAAGCAATCTGAATTCAAGCATCCGGTAATGGGACGCAAATGCACCTATCAAGAAGCCTTTGAACTACAAGCACGCCTACTAGCCAAATATCTCATGGGCGAAACAGAGAAATACCCACCTTTGGTTTTGAAATAGAAACTGCAAAAGGCAGAATATACAAAACAAAACGAAACAGTCCTGACTACCAATTGAGCGTAGCATCACATCCTAGAATACCCAAGGCAAAGAAAATAAAGGAATTTCATGACAGAATTCTGTCCTCTAACCTTCCCATGTCCGCCTTGTATGGTACTCAGTCGAATTATTTTTGCAATACTTCCTGTGGAAAAGGAGAAAAATGCTTCATGAATGTTGTTGTGTCTTACGATGTTTCAGAAGATAAGCGCCGTACAAAAATCCACAAAGTTCTTAAGTCATACGGACAATGGGTGCAGTATAGCGTGTTTGAATGTCAACTTACTGATACTCAATATGCAAAGTTGCGATCGCGCCTGCAAAAGTTAATTGAACCTGATACTGATAACATTCGCTTCTACTTTTTGTGCGCCTGCTGTTTCGGTAAAGTTGAACGAATTGGTGGTCCACAACCCTGGGACGAAAGTATTTTCTTTGCTGAATCGCGCGGATAGGTAGGTGTAAAAAAATCTCTTGCTACAAAAATGGCTGGAATCCCCTTGGCACAACAATTAGGAGCAATATTGCCTTCTCACCCATCCGCGCTCCCTGTCCAGACTAGATTTCAGCCATTTACACCCCTAGTCAATCCAAATTTTCCATGCTATGATTACACTATCCGCGCAAACGAACCTTGAAAAGTTAATACCAGCTTCCTTTCCGACTACTGCAGTCGAAATTCTAATTACTCCCTATTAGGGATTGAAAC
>KB235926.1:4378536-4564761 GCA_000332255.1 cyanobacterium PCC 7702
AATCTTTCCACAACCAAAGACAGGCTCTGCAACAGATCAAAGAAATTTCTGATTCTGTGAAAGACCTGCGTAAAATTCTTGATGAAGAGTTAAAAACAATAAATAGTATTCTAAAATCACTGGAAGAAAGAACTAAATAAAGACAATTTAGGAGGTATTTGTGAAACCATATTCAAATGAATTTGTTTTTACTCAGGAAGATCTGCAATTGTCCGCGAAGCTGCCAAAGGAAATCCAAAAATTCAAAGATAAATATCCTTACGTTTTTTCTCAAGTCTTAGAATTCTACTGGCTTCCTCCTCTCCCAGCTGATTCTGATATTGAGAAGGTAGATGTTATTTGGCGTGATGAAAAGTACTCTGCCTGGTTAACTATTTTTAGGGGGAAGTTGTGGGACATTGAACTGGAACTTCCGCCCCAAGTAAAGACCGTAGAAGTTTTTTTTGATATCAAGAAAGAAGGTGATATTTACACGGAATGTGTCTATCTACAGATTGAAGATGTAGAAGTGATCAATAGGCTTAAAAATATAGCTTTACCACCTCTTTTTTCAGATCTTCCCTATCAAGCTAAAATTCTTAGCTTGCTCTACGAACGCAACAATAAATGAGGATAAGGAGAAATAATATGTCAGACTCAATTAACAACCCTTTGATCCCCAGCACTGGACTACCCAGGGAACATCACGCCCAGCAATTGCAGCAATTACTCGAGCGTGATATTAATTTTTTTATTCTGCTTGCAAAGCAAATTTTTGAAGATATTGGCATTAAAGCAGGGAAAAATGTAACTATCAAGATTGGAAAAGAAGATGTTTATAAAGGAAACAGGTTCTGTTCTTCTGATGTTGAAAAACAAAAAGAAGTAGTTTCGAAAACTATTCAAGCCTTTTTAGAGCCTGAGAAGTTTAAAGGGGAGTTCTCGTTTTTCTTGGGAAACAAAAAATATACGCCATGTCGAAATTCTAATTACTCCCTATTAGGGATTGAAACAAATTCTTCCTGTCCTTTCTCATCTGGATCGGGAGTCGAAATTCTAATTACTCCCTATTAGGGATTGAAACTGGCACCTTCCAAATTTGCGAAGGCCAAATTGGCCCCGCGGGTCGAAATTCTAATTACTCCCTATTAGGGATTGAAACCTTTTAATTTCTTACCCTATACGACAGATCCCAGGGCGAAATTGACTGTATAGGGTTCTTCTAAAGATTGCTGAGTGCTAGCTTTGATCGCATCAAGATAGCGGCGCAGAGCTTGCAACTGTGTGGGGTTGGGACGATAGGAAAAATTGCCTTGTTTTTCAAAAAGCGGTGCTTCTGCGATCGCCTTGTAATCTGGATTCTCCTTCGAGGCCTGGGCTAGCCAGTTATAAACTATACCGTTAGGTAAAAATCCTGGTGGTAGTTCTCCCTCTAGAAAAGCTAGCAGGCGTTGCTGACAGGTGCGAGTATTAATGCCACGAGCCTCGAACAGTTCCATAGCTTCATTTAAAGACAGAGGTGGTTCTGGTATCAATCGCAACAACTCTGTGAACAGAAAATAATCAGTATACTGTTGTCTGGGTATTTCTAAAACCTGGGGATGTAAAGGCAGCATCGCCAAACCATACGCTACTCGACTGCAACCAGGAGTACCATTTTCATTCATGTACGAATCTTGAATAATTCTGGCGTTGGGGAGTTTTTGCCGCAACCAACGGGAAATAGCAGCTAAGCTAGCTGTACCACCGGTCAGGATAGCTTGCTGAACCGCTTCTGTGGGAATACCTTTTGCTACTAATAATTTGTTGAGTTCACGATTAATACGGCGTACGAACGGTACCAAAACTTGGGTTTCCAAATCTCGTCGGTGCAATAGCCAGCGCTGGTCTGCCAATTCGAGAGGAAAAGATTCTTGGTGTTGCAAAATTAACTTTAAAGCCACAGCTGCATCCAGTACAGCTAACCCAAGCAGAGAGCTTTCCAGACGTTGTTGAAGGCGAATGCGATCGCCAAGATCTGGTTCTCCCGGTCGGGGTAGATTCAATGTTTCCAATCCCAAGTCAGAAAAACTCATGTTCTCAGCATCTCTAACGAGAAGCCGCGGGAGCGCGTCTACGGAAACGACAGTTTGATTTTGCTCTGGACTAATTGCTTGTCGCCATTTTGTCGGCAAAAGCAATTGACAGATAATATCTTGCTCTATTCCCTTGCCAGCGTAGGCAAAACCATGGAGCATAAAGTCATCGTGGCTTAGATCTTCCAAATTTTCAGGTAAATCAACCAACGCCATCTCCGTGTGGGATGAACCGATATTGATAATAAGGGTATTGCCAACCAGAGGATGCTCGCTGGTTTTAGCAGCGCAAGTAGTGTGGTTACCAGCAAATTGCACGACCTCACCACCAGCACCGTCAAGTTCTGAAAGCAAAGTAGCGATCGCCTCCTCGACAAAAAATACCTGCTGGGGATGGGAAACAATCTTGCTAATCAGCAAAGCTTCCCGAACATTGAAGCGATACTGTTCCGACCAATTCCAAGGACAGGTACAAATTGCACCAGCCAAATTATCTATTGCTTTGTGAAAGATTTGCTCTTCCAGACCAACAGCTGCTGCTGTTAAACCCAAAGTTGTGCTGCTGCGGTCGGATTTTAGCGTTAACAACAATTTTGACAGCGATCGCACAACCCAAACCAACGGTACGGTAGCAACTTCATTACATTGCAACACAGGTTCCCATTTCGAGCGTTCGTTTTTATAGGGAACAGCAACGTGTAAAAAAGGTTTCAGCTGAGCGGAAAACAGATTTTGTACCCTCGAAGCAGCATCGTTACTATCAGCTTGCTTGTTTTCTGTTTCCAACTGATGGCCGCTAGAATATGCTGTGGGTGGCAAGTAAACTTCTGCAGGTAAGCGAAATACTTTCGTTTGAGCATTCGGTTGGTTTTGAGCTTCCCAGTAGATAGGATAAGCTACTTTCTTCGAAAAATTAAACAACACCGCAGAAATTCCTGTCGTACCCAAATCTAGACCCAAATACCAAGCTGAGTTGCTCTCTGAACCATCAGATTCTTTCTTCTCTACAAAATTAGAATCTGAAGGCAAAACTATTTCTAAAATATCTGTAGTATCTTGCTTTTTTTTTTCAGTTTCAGCTACTTGCACTTGCGTCAAAGTACTTTCTTGCTGCTGTTGTTCTTTTGCTGTAGACGCGCTTGCGCCGCTTCTCGTTAGAGATGGTGAATCTTCTAAACTACCAGCACTCTGGGATGAAGCATCAACCTTTTGTTCATCAAAGTTAGCCAAATCCCGGTCTAATTGCTGCAATTGTTCTGCATCCAAGGAAATTTCCGGTACCGCTTGCGTTTGATTTTCTGGTTGTGGGAGTAAATTTTGTTGTAGTGAAGCCGGAACGTAACTCTCCTCCGTTCGTGTAGCGTGCTGGATGGCATCAGATTGATGGCGATAATAAGCTTGTATTGCTTCTTCTTCGCGTGCTAATCTATCTAAAGCCTCTTCTGGCGAAGAAAAACAGATAGACTGGGCATTTTCTGCAAAAGGGGTCTCAGCCGTTTCTGTTAGGAGATTTTGCGCCTCTGTTGTATTGATGTTGCTTGGCTCTAAAAGACCTGCATCTGGTTCGTCAAACCAAGGATCGGCGGTACCCGCAGTAGAATCGGTAGCTTGAGTTTCATCTATCCTAACGCTAGGAGGTAAATTGTCAGCAATATCAAGCTGGGGTGACGATTTTGTTACTTGGGGAGCTGCAAAAATAATCTCCTGGGGAACAAACTCAGAATTAGGTGGATTGATTTCGGGATTAACAACAGCAGTGTCGGTGGATAATTCCTGCACATTTTCAGGCGTTTCCACCTGGGGGTGACTAATTCCAGTGGTATTGTCGACGGTTGAGTGTTCACCTACAGCATCAGAACTAACCGTCCCAGCAGTGTTGTTCGTACCAAACAAGCTAGCATAAAGTTGCTCAACTTCATCGCCAACGGAGATGGACTGCTTTGCAGGTACCTGTTCACTGCGATTGATATCGCCACTGAGGGAATTATCCTCCTTGGTTGATGGAAAAGCAGCTGGGGATTCAAAAGATCCTGCTGCTTGCAAGCTTTTTGGATCGGGGGGTAGGGTTTCTTTGTGGATGTCTATCGTAAAAGGTTCTTGGGAAGTAATTTTTAGTTGCGTTTGCTGCGCTAAATTATCGATCAAGCCACTGAGCAGCTGTTCTCCCTGCAGTCCTTTGGTATACATTCTCGCCAGTGCTTGCGATAGCGATTCGCTATAGGCGTGGATGTTGCGCTGTAATGACTCAAACACAACGTTAACACTGCCATCTAAAGCCAGCAACCGTCGGTCCAATTCTTGCGCTAGATTGGTCAATCGTTGCAATTGTTCCGGCGACTGTAAAGATGAAAAAGAAGAAGACAACGGTGGTTGCATGTTTTCGGTATTATCCACCAGCTGTTGTTGCTCCTCATGTTTAGGAAAACCAGCACCACCTAGAGAAAGTTGCTGCTGTTGGGAAGAGTCAGTTAGCATTGATGAGTTTTGAGGTTGGAAACTGACTCCAAGATGACTGGTCAATGCTTGTAAAAAATCTGTAATAATTCGTTCTTGGTTTGCTAGTTGTTGGGTAAGAGAGTAGTTTTGGATTCGTCTTTGCTCTAATTGTCTTATTTCTTGGACAAGATTGGCTCGCTCTTGCAAAAGGCTTTGCAATTCTGCTTGTAAAGGTGCCAAAACAGAAGAAAATGCATTTGCTTCAGCACAGTTGACATTGACTTCTACTTGGTTGGGTTGGTTCTGCTGTACTGTAGGCGAGTGGTTGTTTTTAACAATAAATCTTGCTAACAATGGCGATAAGTGCCGTTGTTGTTTCG
Organism: cyanobacterium PCC 7702; assembly: GCA_000332255.1. Lineage (GTDB taxonomy): Bacteria > Cyanobacteriota > Cyanobacteriia > Cyanobacteriales > Nostocaceae > Chlorogloeopsis. The sequence continues at coordinate 4,383,407 of KB235926.1, forward strand.
GTTCATTGTTTTCTGGATTACTTGTTGTTGTTTCAGTATCCGTATAGCTGGCCAAAAAGTTGCGAATTTTCTCTAAAATCTGTCTTGGCTGCTGTCCTTCACTGGCCAGAAGTTTAGAAAGGCGTTTGTTGTTCAGCAGACTATCAAGCTCTGCGATGAGTGTTTGAATTTCAGCTGTGCGGGAAGTCACTTTGATTTACCTTCACTATAAATGTAAGTTTGATATTACGGTTGTTACTTTATTACTTATTACTACTGTCATTATGTTATGCATCAGGTGAACGTTCGCAGCTTTTGGGCGATCGCCTGAAATAGTTGGTTACATTTCTATAATTTTTCAGTGGTGAGGCTGTCTCAAACATGAAACTTGCCAGCACGATCCACCTGTAGTCTTGATAAAAAATGAGTTAAATAATTTTGCAACAGTTATTTTCAGTCAATTCTTAAAACATTTTCACCTGCAGCTAGCTGAAATTGCCATCACTGTCTTGATGATTAAAAACTGTATTAGCAAAATTTTACGAGCTTGAGTATTATTAAGATCGCTTGCTTGTATTTTAGTTATCATGGTTGCGGTGTGGGTAACTCAAAATTAAAAATCAGCATGGTGACAACACTGCTTTGTTATATCAAACTTTTACTTGGTTTTCACTAATAGGTTAAAAATAGTTGAAAAATCCTCTTGTCGGCTGACAAGGGAAACACAGTTTGATCTTTTCTCAGGAAGGAGCTTTTGCTTTGATATTTTAGTCACTATCTCAGGAATTTGGAAACAACCTGAGAAATTTTTACCCACAGCAAGCGAGCGATCGCCATTGTTAAATTTCCAGTATCCTAGCGGTGACAAAGCCGTTTTGGTTTGTTGTATACATTACAGCGTTTAGCAGGCAATTTTCGTAATGGAAGATCGGCACAGCGTGCAGACACCAGCCAATACATGGATTTTATCGGCTCCCTTTTTTCAAGGGTTACCTGAAGCTGTTATAGAATTAGCCTTGATCCATTTTGTCACCCGTACTCATCCAGCTAACCAGGTAATCCTGCTGGAAAATGACTGGGGAGGTTCTGTCTATTTTATTATTGAGGGGTGGGTAAAAATCCGCACCTACAATCTGGAAGGAAAAGAGGTAACGCTGAATATTATCGGCAAAGGAGAATTATTCGGCGAAATGGCAGCTCTTGATGAAGTACCCCGCTCTACAGATGTCATAACGCTGACTACAACTGTCATTGGTAGCATGCCAGCTCAAGATTTTCTCAAGTTAATTCAAACAGAACCCCTAGCAGGATTGAGATTATCTCAACTTATGGCGCGGCGTTTGCGACAAGTTAACCGACGCCTGCGTTTGCGCGAATCTGACAGTCAATCGCGCGTGGCTGATACGCTGTTATTTTTAGCAGAAGGACAAGGAAAAAAAGGACAAACGGGAACGGAAATTCCCAATTTACCTCACCGAGAGTTGAGCAGCTTAAGCGGATTGGCACGGGAAACAGTAACGCGAGTGCTAACAAGGCTAGAGAAAAAAGGTCTTATCAAGCGCGATCAGGAGGTTATTTGTATCCCAGATGTGTCAGCCTTAGAAAGAATGATAGTTTAATTGACCAAAAATTATGAGCATTACAGATTCTCCTGGTGAAGAGCCGGAAAAAGGTTTTCTTTCCCACAAAAATGCACGGGTGCATCAACAAGACGATTTAAGACAGCCGCTTTTGAAACTAGATGCTCCTTTGAGGATGGTGGAAACAGCTTTTTTAGCTAGTGCTGCTAGCTTAATTTGGTTTATTAATTTCTATTTTCCTTTGGGTCCGGTGTTGCGGATATTTTTTCCAGTGCCCATTGCTTTAGTTTACCTGCGTTGGGGTCACAGAGCAGCATGGATGGCAGCAGTTACTTCGGGTTTGTTGCTGTTGGTGTTGATGGGACCAGTGCGCAGTTTATTGTTTGTTATGCCCTTTGCTTTTATGGGAGTACTTTTGGGAGCAACTTGGCATCGTCGCGTTCCCTGGATTGTTTCTATTACCCTTGCTGCCATTTTGGGAACCTTGGGGGTATTTTTCCGGTTGTGGCTACTTTCGGTATTGTCAGGAGAAGACCTTTGGGTATACGCGATCAACCAAGTTACAGATTTAATAGAGTGGCTGTTCCTCCGATTGGGTATACTGTCATCTCCCAGTGTCTACGCGATTAATCTAGCAGCGATCGCTTTGATTGCCTTCAACAATGTTCTTTACCTATTTGTCGTACATTTAGCTGCGTGGCTGCTGTTAGACCGCTTGGGCAATCCCATTTCCCGTCCACCGCGTTGGGTACAAATTTTGATGGATTATGAAGGATAAAATTAAAAGTATTTTAAATTTACTTTCATGATTAGCATTTATACTCAAGAAAAACAAGGAAAAGCATGGATATCTAGATATCGGGGTTGTTCACCTCTATTTGCTTGTGTTTTAGGATTTACTGAAACTTGTTTAATACCCGGGATTTCCGCTGCTGGGTGTACGGTGGAAGACCGAAAGTACACAGCAGTTGCAGATGCGGAATTTTTGTACTGGGGTGCTAAACACAAACCCCGCTATCCCCTACCACCTTTACAAGCTGGAGCATCGCCAGCAATCATTTCCCGTGCAGTGGTAGAACAATTAAAAATTCCAGTTTACTTGTTCAATGCAGGTCTGGCTCAAGTTCCAGCGGTACCGATAATTGATTTGGGCGGTTCTCCAGCCAAATGTTTAACTAGCGGCCGTGCAATGGAACTAGCAACAGTGCACCATTTATTATCACAAGGACTGCTGTGGGGCGATCGCCTTGCTCAGAAAATTCCCACAGGTTATTTAATCTTGGCGGAATGCGTTGTGGGAGGAACTACAACTGCGTTGGCGCTTTTAACTGCTTTGGGTATTAACGCTGTTGGTAAAGTTAACAGCAGTCATCCTATTTGCAACCACAATCAAAAGTGGGCGGTCGTACAAGCTGGTTTGAAGAAAATAAGCAAAAAAAATCCAGAAGCTGGTTTAATTTCCGCTTCCTTGGTCGATCCTCTGCAGATTGTAGCTGCAGTGGGCGATCCTATGCAAATAGTTGTAGCCGGAATGGCGATTGCTGTGAGTCGCAGTTGCGGAGTGTTACTTGCTGGCGGAACCCAAATGCTCGCAGTGTATGCACTGATGAGCGCGATCGCTCAAGCTTACACTCTGCCATGGCAGCCAGAAGCTGTCGCGATCGGAACAACTCGTTGGGTAGCAGAAGACCCCACCGGAAATACTGTGGAATTAGCCCAACTAGTAGGTGAAAACAGTACAAAATTGGGCGGTGCTCCTCCGCCCCTACTAGCTACTCAATTGAGTTTTGCTGATTCTGTTTATCCCCAACTTCGAGCCTACGAACAAGGTTTTGTCAAAGAAGGGGTCGGAGCTGGAGGAGCTTGCATTGCTGCACATCTAAGTTACGATTGGCAGCAACATCAACTGCTGAAAACAGTGGAAGCCCAACTCGAACAGCTATTGCAACTCAACAGTCAATAGTCCAGAGTCAACCTGCCATCGGCTGTGGAATATTGACTATTGATTAATAATTGATTCTTTTTAGTAATAATTGCTCTTCCAGAGCAGCAATTCGATTGTAAGCTGCTGTTAATTGGGCCGTGAGTCTTTGAATTTGAATTTCTGGTGTAATTTGCTTATCTGCCCCCTGAAGATTCGAGTCCGGATAAATACCATCTGCAATAACATCTTTGTGTTCCATATCCGGATTAGGACTAATTTGTCCTTTTAACTGTGAATTGCCAGTCTCGACATCTTCTAGACCATTATCTCTATCCTCGTGTCTTGTTTCCAAGCAGCACGCCGATAAAGCTTGAGATACTTTATTGTCTAGCTGCTCAATCACTTGGTAGAGGGCATCTATTTTATAGCTTAATGTCAGGACCTGCTTTTGTAATGGCTCCATTTAATACCCTCGTCCACTTATTTTTCTCTATGTTATTCAATTTACTGGCTATATCAGATATACTTATGATTTTTTTAAGTTTCAATATGCTTGTTTAGGATTAAATATCTAATTAATTAATTATTAACATTTCTCAATCTAATTGCAAGTAATGTTCAATTTTTGTTTTGAGAAAAATTGCTGCAGATTTTTGGCAAGATAGAAAAGAAAAAAGGGAAAAATGCTTGGTTTGCCTAAATCTCATGCCTGAGCTTGTCAAGGAAATTCAAAGCTATGAAAGAGTTATGAAAGATTCCTATTCTCTAGGATTGGAAGATGTAAAGTTTACCTAGGTAATTATAACTAAAAGTTTATAACAATTGTGGTGCTAGTTAAGCAAAAGAGTAACGTTTTTAAAAAACTTTACACACAAACTCGAAAGCGCCTCCATACAAGCGACTCCTAGAAAAAAATCATCTGATTTAGTGCTTCAAGACCCCTGTAAATGCTATATCTTGGCTGAGGAGGTTCAATTGAGAATTTCAATGCGCAGACGGTCTTTTTTACAAGGTAGCACGATACTGTTGTTTGGGCAGGGATTGTTGGCATGTGGTGCCAAAAATCAGCAGACACTCAGCGTAGAGTTGTTGAAAGGTTCTATTCCCGGTCAAGTAGTTGATAAATTTCAACAGAGCTTGCAGTCGAAGATAGGATTAAATTTTGTTCCCTTAGAGCAGTTACAGGATTTATATCAACAGCTGCAAGCATGGCGCGATCGCCCTCAAACCACTTCTCAAAAAAGATGGGGTATCCCTTTGAGTTCTTCTCAAAAAAAAGCGGCTGATTTGATAACTTTAGGAGATTACTGGTTAAAAACAGCAATTGAAGAAAAACTAATTCAACCGTTGGAAATAGAAAAGTTAAAACAGTGGCCTGTTTTACCTCAGCGCTGGCAAGAAATTGTAACGCGTAACGAACAAGGGTTACTGGATGCTCGAGGAAAAGTTTGGGGAGCTCCTTACCGTTGGGGTACTACGGTCATTGTTTATCGCCGTGATAAATTTACACGATTAGGTTGGGAACCGGTGGACTGGACTGATTTGTGGCGACCCGAACTGCGCGATCGCATTTCTGCACTCGATCAACCACGGGAAGTAATTGGTTTAGTACTAAAGAAGTTAGGACAATCTTATAACACCCAAAAAATAGACAGTATTGCCAACTTAGAAGCGGAATTGCGCACTCTCAAGCCGCAAGTAAAATTTTACAGCTCCACCAGATACCTAGAACCCCTAATCATGGGAGATACTTGGTTAGCAATTGGTTGGTCAAATGACGTATTACCAGTACTCGGACGTTATCCCCAACTGCAAGCAGTAGTTCCACGCTCAGGAACAGCACTGTGGGCCGATTTGTGGGTAAAACCGGTGACTGGTAAAAAAGATGATTTGATATATCAATGGATCGATTTTTGTTGGCTACCAAACATAGCAAATCAAATTTCTTTACTGACTAAAACTAATTCACCAATTTCCACACCAATTACAAAATTTGATATTCAAACATCATTACTTAAAATCTTAATAGATAATCAGGAACTGTTTGCTAAAAGTGAATTTTTACTGCCGCTACCATCCCAAGTAACTGCTCAATACCAGTCTTTGTTTAACACCCTTAAAGAATAAAATTTTGTTCGTGTTAAAAAAAACGCTCGAAACCAAATTTATTTTGAGAATTGATTTCTATTCTACATAAAGCTGGATTAACTTGGAAATTGTAAGTATAACTTGCCAAAGGTTCTTTTTGATAATTAAAAACTCGAACATTATAACCGTAATTTCGTACAAAAGTACCCAGTCTATTGACAAAACTGTAACGCTCTATATAGTCCAATAAGCTCCAAATCCTTTGATTAACTATTAAATCTACTCGTGCAGGTTGGTTACCTACAGTTGGATACACTATCCAATTAGCCAACAGTTGATTGTCAAAATTTTCTTTTAGCCACCACAAACTAGGAACAGTTAACTTTTCTTGATTTATGGTATCAGCGGTAATTAGAGAACCTTTTGGATTAATTAATAAATCTAATTCCAAAGGTGCGTCAGATGCAATTGGAATTGGTAGAGTTTCTGCTAATAAAGGTTGATTTGAACACAGAGAAACCGTAATCAGGCAGATACTGAATAATATAGGAGATTTGTGCATATTATTTGGATTTTTATGTTCACAATTTCAAACATCCAATATTATCTAGTGTAATCTTCTGTCCTGCTCAAACATGGCTAAAAAGTTTGCAGTCGTTCAAAGGTGGTGGCGCTTCCTGGGTTGTGAGAGAAAATAATAGATTGAAACTATCAATTTTATATAAAAGAACATTTGCTTCTATTGATTTACGCACCTATGATGAAGGTGTGGAAACAAATAATCCTTCTCTAAAGGAGGAAGACAATGAATAGCCCAAATAATACTCAAGTTACCATTTCCCACTACGACCCACACCTGATTCCAGCTGAAACAGCTGCACGTCAACAACGAGAAGGCAAACGCTTTGGTCGTACCCCTCGCGAGCAAGCAAATCACGACCACACCACCGTAGACGCCGCGACTTCTCGGAGAGATGGTTACACTGTAGACCGGGAGGGGCTATTAAATAGCTATGCGATCGAACCAGAAATGTACATCAACGTACCTGGAGATCTGCGACAAAAAGCAGCACAGCAAGCAGCAGAACGCGCTCGCCAGTTGCAAGAGCTATCTGAAGATGAGGACGGTCAACTGACTATAGAACACGATTGGCGTCATCAAGGACCAGGCTTGATTTGATAATTGATAATCGGCGATGTTGACGAGCTTCCACTTGTATGCAGAGGTGGTTCCAGTGAGTAATCTCGAACGATCAACAACTTCATCAGGATTGAGCTCCGAAGAGCTTTATCTGCAAATTTGGGAACGGGAACAAAAGCACACCACAACTCGCTGGAATGTTACTACCTTTTTCGTTAGCATTAGCTTTGCCATCTTTGGTTTCTCGCTACAAACACCCAACCCAACAGTACCACCCATTATTTCTCACGCAGCGGCTCTAGCCATTTACTGGTTTGCCTTTGTGTTGTTCTGGCGGTTTAATATGTTTACGCACTGTCTGCGCGAATACTTGCGGGAAATGGAAACTGCCAAACAAGTTGAAATCAATGTTCAAACCCGGGTTAACCAGGCAATGGGAGGACAATACAGTAAATGGCTTTCGACGCTGAGTCTGATGTTTTACTTTGGTATACTTTACTCTACGGCAGTAGGTATGTTGTGGTGGCAAAGGATTGGCTAAGCCGCTCGTTGTGAGATGACTCGATTAGATAGATTTTTCGGAAGTTAAAGGCAAGAAAAATACATCGTTTGTAGTGAGGACTTAAGTCCCCATTACCAGCAAGGAAATGCCGAGCAAACTCAACAGACAAAGGAAATTCTGGTTGACTGCACAGTACGCTGCAAATGGTTTGCAGCTTGGTTAAAACAGAGTCAAGTTAGGCTCGAACCCCTTTATGCGGTGTTTTTGGCTTTGCAAATTTTAGCTTAATTGTTAACCTTCGATTCCTCTAATTTTATTCTTCAATAGGTGGGTCACTACTTCGAATTGGTAACACGTTCTAGCTCTTGTTCTAATTGTTGGAGTGTGAGGTTTTCTCGATTTTCAATGTCGGCTTCTCGTAGAGATGGTGTTGGCGCATACCAAACCCTTCAGTAAGGTTAATGGCTTATACCAGCGATATACATAATATACACATAAATTAAAGATTAATCTGACTAAAAAAAGAGTATTAGATCTGACTTGCGAAAGAGTATCTACCGAGTTTTATCACCTACCATTTTCTTTGTGAAAACGAAATTAGTTTTTACTATTTTCGTTCCTAGCTTATCCTGACTATACCGTAGGAGAAAATCCATGAGCTTAGAAGATAGAGTAAAAGCAACTGCTAAAAATATCGAAGGTAAAGTTCAAGAAGCTGTTGGAAATATAACGGGCGATCGGCAAGCTCTAGCTGAAGGAAAAGCAAAGCAAGTTGAAGCACAAGGTAGTCATGTTGTCGAAGACATAAAAGATAATTTGAAAAAAGCGCTTGACTAGCTAGGGCCAAACTCAAGTAGTTGAGCCGTATAGGTTAGTGGTAGCACAACTTCTGTAGCCTAGCCTATTTAACATTGGTTTTGGTTCTTTTTACCTGCTTGTTTGCTGTTGAGCATTACGCCTCCTATATTGCCGGTGACTGAGTCTCAACTGTGTTTCCTACTAACTAGCTTACTCGTTGACAAAAATATTCACTTCATCTTCATCCAAGGAGAATTTTTGATGCCAAGGCTTGTTGGTCGCCGACAGAATATCGGTGCGCTTGTATTGCCAATGTTTATTATCGTAGCTGCAGCTGCTGGAACACTTCAGTATTACACAGTTGTAGATTTTCCAAATCTAGTTCAGCAGGTGAAGATGCGTCTGAGTGAGTAAGAAGCGTTATCCCAGGTGGCTCGGTTGTTGCTTTTTGACCATTTGGGCTGCCTGATTTTGAGTATTTAGTTTAAGGCATTTGTGTATTTTGTGGGAATTAGGAAGGATGCGTAAAGGAAGCGACTTGTTGGGCAAGGTAATTATCACCTACGATACTGGAGAGAAAATTGCACGAGTCCAGGATCTTATTTTCGATGAAACGAGTAACCGGTTGCTTGGCTTGCTTGTGAGCGAGGGCGGGCTATTGCGGCAAGCGCGAGTCGTTCCATTTTCTAAGTTACAGGCGATCGGACCCAGTGCTGTAATTGTGCCTTCCGCAAGTGCGGTAACAAAGGCCAGATCGATTCCCGAAATTCGCGCTATCTTGAAGCGCAATAACATCTTGAAAGGAACTCGCATCCTCACTGTTAACGGCAGAGACTTGGGAACTATTATTGACCTTTATTTCGACGACCAGAGCGGAGCGATCGAAGGCTATGAAGTATCGGGTGGGCTATTTGCCGATGCTTACTCAGGTCGTTCGTTCGTACCTGCTTCCCATGCCCTTAAAATTGGTGAAGATGTAGCATTTGTGCCAGTTGAAACAGCCGAACTGATGCAAGAGCAGGTTGGTGGTTTTCGGAAAGCTGTGCAAACGGCCAGTGATTCGTTGCAAACGACGACCGCTGCGGCTGTTTCAAAGGTGCAACAAGCAACAAATGCTTTGCAGACAACGACAGCAGAAGCTTTTCAAAAGCTCCAGGAAGCTTCTGTGGGAGAAGCCGCGGTCGCGTAGCGTGCCGGATGGCATTAGAGCGCGTCTACGCAAATGGCAACACAACGCCTGCAAGAGACTACAGAAACAGCCGGACAGCAAGCGATCGCCTCTCTAACCAATGCAATTGTCGATCCGGCAAAGCAGAAGGAGTTTGTGATTGGCAAGACTGCGGTTCAGGACGTGTTTGCACCCGATGGAACATTGCTGGTGATGCAGGGGCAACCTGTCACCGTATTTATAGCGGAGGAAGCGGAAGGTCTTGGTGTACTCGAGAAGCTATATCGGGCAACGGGTGGTCAGCTTGCGGATGCGATCCAGCGCCAGTGGCAGGAAACCGCTTCTGAGACGCATACAAATCTTCAAGAAATTGCATCGCTTACCAATGAAAAAATGCAACAAGCAGCCCACCAAGCTTTGTGGAAGCTAACAAATGCGATCGTCGATCCGGATGAACAGATGGCACTGGTGGTGGATCGACCGGTCGACCGGAATGTCTGTAACCCAGATGGAACGTTGCTGATTGCCAAAGGGCAAACTGTTACGCTGGCGATCGCCTCTGCAGCTCGACAGCAGGGAATCTTAGACCAACTTTTTCGGGCAACGGGAGGCAGTCTGGTTGCTGAACTTAGCCGCTATGCAAATAATGCCCTGGCTAGCCGTCTGCTTTCCCAAACAGAAGGTCGGCGGGTGCATCGTACAGTACAAACCAGCGATGGATTTATTGTCGCTGCGGCGGGTCAGATCGTTACTTCCCAAGTCATCGAGCGCGCCAGAACTTATCAGCAGGAACAAGCACTCCTGAGCGCCGTCGGTCTGACGCCAGCAGAAGCGACCCGGGTGAATGTTAACCAAAGGCTTTTAAAGACAACTGACCAGTTGGTTGACGAGATGACGCAGTTTCGAGAAACTGCTAGCGTTCTGGTAGAAGTCCTCAAACACAGATGGGAACAGCTGCGGCAACAGGCAATTCGGATGTGGGAGGAGCATCGCATCAAACACGCTCTTGGTCGCCCAGTCAACCGAATTATCTTGGATCGGGAAGATAATGTTATCCTCAAACCCGGTGACATCATCACTCACCACGCGATCGAACAGGCTCGTCAGGCAGATGTTATTGATATTCTGTTTAGCTCAGTTCATACGGGTAATGCCATCCGGCACTCTCCGCGAACAGAATTGCCAATTGCTTCCGGCTTAGCTCCAGCAAAGGAGGAGGTAGTTTTGACATACTCACAGACCTAAAAGTACGGTGATTCTTGGCGGCTGACAGCAACTTGCGTGACCTTTGTAGTCTTATGGTCGCTCCCCGTCCATTTAAGGTCGTGCCGTTCGCGCAGCGTCGCCACTGGCGATTGGATGCCCCATGCCGACGGTTTATATATTCCTAGATGCGTTCTCATCCCTATCGTGTTCAGTACCGCAATTTAAACAAAACACTGAACGAACGGTATAGATCAATCTTGCCCCAACGATACCCACAGCAACAGCATGTTTGGCTAGCGGGCTCCCATGTGCTAATTACTCTCAGATCCCGATTAAGTTTTTCAGATTTAGCTTCACACAATACCCGAAATTCTCGCCAACGAGCGCAAACTAAGCCAATACTTTGGTTTTCAGCATTGGATTGAATAGGCTCTATTTCTACAACAAAGCTTAAGAAATAGCACTTAGCACAGTCTTTGATGACAGTCACAGTTGTAAATCTCTAGACCAGATAGGCTTAACTTTACCAATTTTGGCTAAATATACTTCTTTTCCTTTGATTAAAAACCCACCAATTCTAAATGGCGCTGATTGTCTTCCCACCTTTTTTTGAAATGTGGACTGCCAATTTTTTTGCCTTGAGGCTTACCTTTGAGTGAATCAAAAAAGTTCTTGTAGGCAACTCCTAAATCAGCGACAGATTGTTGTAACGGAAGATTGGAAACTTCAGATAACCATGAACCTTATGCCATCCGGCACGCTTTGCGAACGTTGCTCTTTTTGGCTTGCGTAATTACCAATTTTTGCAAATCGTTGATACTGGCAAGTTTTTCAGACTGCTTACAAATAGCCAGTGCATCATTCCAAACTACCCTGACACAACCAAACAACTTGGCTAACAGTTGTTTTTGTTGCTCTGTAGACGCGCGCAGAACGGCTTCTGGGAGAGATGGATAGAAACGGAATTAGTATCTGGCTTTCATCAATCATGTCTAATTGGTCTGGGAAAGGATTGTACATGGCCCTGCAAAAAGTGACGAGCCAGTTTTCTAGAGAAAGACATTATGTTACAGACTTAAAAATTCATTTGGTCTGTGTAACTAAGTACTGTAGGTTTGTATTCACAAAAGAAAGCCTTGAGTTACAGCTATTTCGCCGTTTCCGTAGGTGGTGCGCCTTTAGATATGCTAAAAGAATATGTCAGAAATCAACAAAAGCCCTCCTAGAGGAACGGGGCTTGCATCTGGGTTTTCTCCTGTTTGCAATGTCACCACCAAAGAACGAGAATTGGGATTGTGGTGTTTTTGCCATCTTTCTACTAATTCGTTTGCTCTTTGACACAGACTGTTTGCTAGAGTCCTCAGCGGAACGATGTAGAGCAATTTGTTTGGGAAATCGAGGTTCAGAGTTTTAGCAAACAGGAAAGGAGCGATCGCTGTTTCTGTTTTGCCTGAACCTGTTGGTGCTCTCAGCAATACGTTTTGTCGATGCAATAATTTCCCAATGGTTTCCCGTTGGAAACCGCGAGGAGGGAAAGTGGTAAGCTCTTTAAAAAGGCGATCGATCTGAGAAGTCACCATCGGTATTAGTTTTACAGTTAACTAATCCAAGTAAAATTTGTGTATGATTATAGCTGCATTTCTCGGTGTTTGTACTAATAAAACAGCAGATGAACTTAGGGAGCGCTCAGTTGCTGTACAGTCTCTCGCACATTTGCTAAACAACAACTTCCCTGGGGATTGTTCACTTCACAACCACAGCGTTTAGCCTGAATGTGAGTTGTGATAGAAGCAATTTCAGTACTTGTACCAGTTTGTTCAATTTCTTCTCGAATGCGTTGACGACTCCAGTCAAAGCAGTAGCAAACCGGAACCTCGACATCGAAACTTTTTTGAAAGACAGGAATTTTTAGATCTGCAGTCGTAAATATTTGACCGGTATTAGAGAAGTAAACTACCGAACAAGTAGAACTTGGACAAAACGTATAGGTGCTTTTAGGATCTAACTTCTCCGGTGCTGCTCCTCTCAACAAGCTTTTTAACGTTATCAACTTTACGGGTTTTCCTTTTGTCTTGTCCACTGGACAAATGCGCTCTTGGGTGGTTTGACTTGAATGGCAACATTGACTCATAATTGCAGGCTAACCTCAAAAAATTTTTCTAGCGATCGCGATGACAACAATAACGGCGATAACGTTGGTAAGAGATGATGCTAAAGACTATCATGACCGCTAGGGCTGGAAGCAAGACATAATCTAGATAGCCAACCAAGGCACCCAACCCCAATGCTGTCAGTGTCATTGCTAAAATTGGTGTAGCACAGCATACCGCTATCAATACCGTGGCGGAAATACTTGCCTGCAGGACCGTCTTTGGTTTCATGTTAATCTTCTCCAAATGCACAATACAGCGAGTGGTTGAGTCGTAATGGCTTCGTCAGTTCGCTGTAGAAAGTTGGCAACTGAGAAATCCTTTATGTAGACGCGCGCAGAACGGCTTCTCTACGAGAAGCTATTGGTGATAGTTCACCAAAATGCAGCATAGCCGTAAATTAACAACTCAACTATGCCTACTGTAAGTCCTATACCGATGTATAAGGTCAAGGGTGCACAAATAGTTTCTTAACAGGGATTATGCTTTCTCCCCAAAAAGGTACAAATGCTGTAGAAATTATGCCTGTTTACATCTACGGCGTTCGCAAAGAGGATGTTGAAAAAAATTACTTATTGCCCCCGATAATTTTCAGACATCCTCAATGCTTGTGAAGTCTTTTAGTGTTTTTGTTTTTGCTCTTGGATTAAAGCTTGAAAGCGTTCATCAGAGCGAATTGTATCAAAGTCTGAGTTATTTGCTGCTATTGGCAGGTATGTTTCGGGACTGAGGTCTATTGCTTTTTGCAAGTTTTCAATTGCTGCTGCGATATTTTTTTGTAAGGTGTAACAGCGAGCTTTGTTGTACCAAACAAGGGGATCGTTGGGTTGCAGTTGAGCAGCTTGATTGTAGTTGTTCATTGCGTCTTCGTAATGCCCTAATTTTTCCCAGGACATGCCTCGGTTAAGCAGAGCTTTATAATGGTTGGGTTGAATTGCTAAGACGCGATCGAAGCTGGCGATCGCCTTGTGATAGCGTCCCCACTCATTTAACGTAACGCCGCGGTTATGCCAAGCCATAACGTTATCAACGTAGAACTCAATGGCGCGGTCGTAGCTGTTGAGAGCTTCCTCATAACGCTTGAGGTGTCTGAGGGCGTTACCTTTGTTGTTCCAGGCCCAATAAGCATCTGGTTGTAGTTTTAAGGTGCGCTCAAAGCTAGCGATCGCCTTTTCATAAAGTCCCAGATCGCACAAGGTAAGACCGCGATTGTGCCAAATGGTGGCGACGTTGGGGTTAAATTCTATGGCACGATCGAAGTTGTTCAAGGCATCTAGGTGGCGTTCTAACTTTCCTAGAGCTATGGCCCGGTTGTGCCAAACCCAACAGTCATCGATGCGTAATTTTAATATTTCGTCAAAACAAGCGATTGCTTCTTGGTGACGTCCCAAGCAACCAAGGGCAAAGCCTTTTTGAAATAAAGCTTCTGGGTAATCTGGCTTGCATTTGAGTGCTTTATCAAAGCTGGCGATCGCCGCTTCAAACTTTTGGACATTATTCCTTCGCAGTCCTTGCTGGAAAAAAAATTCTGCTTCCAAATTGAGAGCGAGTTTAAAGCAGTTTGGCATCATACCTTGGGATGAACTTTACTTTTCCAATTCCCAAAACAATAACATAACTTCATAGCCAAATTCCTAACTAATTGTAATTTCCAATCAAAAATCTTTCTTGAGGCAGTTGCTAAAATGCACAAAATATCTTCCTCAGCTTAGCAGGTGCAGGAAAAACTTTCCTTGACTTTCATCGCACTTTTTCCGGTTTGATGTTTTTTAAAATACTTAAAAAATGCCATTTACTAAGCATTTATACGTAAAAAGGCGAAGATAAAAAATGTAGCGATCGCTAACTAACTGTTAATTGAAAATCGAACCACGAGTCACGCCTAACTTATTTTGCAGTTTCAAGTGGCGCCACAACTGAGAACCTGTAATTTTGCCCTGCAGTAGTTGCTGGTAGTAATGTATCGTTTGATTCACTTGGGCGGGAGTTTCATTTAAAAACTCTATGCGGAAGTGGCGCAATCCGAGATCTAGCAAACGCTGTACGTATTCTGCTCCGGTTTGGGCTGTGCCGTTAAAGACCGTATTTCGACAACCAGCATCTGCAGAAACGACGTGTTCTGTACCGACGCGGTCTTTGAGTTTGATTTCGTGTTTTTCACAGGGTCGTCCGCAGTTGCGAAAATCTGTTCCCGTGGATAGAAAAGCGCAAAATACGCAATGTTCCATATGAAACATCGGCATATGTTGGTGAATCGTCACCTCAAACCAATGGGGATGAGAGCTTTTGAGCAAGTCTTGCAGTTGAGCTATATTCAAGTCGTAGGATGCTGTAAGGCGTTCTAAGCCAAAGTGATTTTTAAACAAATCAGCGGTGAGGGGATTAGCAACATTGAGAGAAAAATCTCCTATGCAACGGTCTTTGGCGAAGAACTGCAAGTGGTCGTAATTTCGTACTAAATACCCATCTGCATTGCAGGAGCGCACCTGTTGCAAAATCCAATTTTCTCCTGGTTTGGTAATGCGGGGAGGTGCTACCCAGATTGTAGGCGAAGATGAAGAATTTTGTTTTTCTCGTACCAATTGCACTGCCTGGCGGTACTTAAGGGGATCTTCAAATTCACAGTAAATTGTTTCGATACTTGTTTGCAGTACTGCTTGAAGTTGTTGGAGGTTGCGTACCAAAACTATGACACAGGGGGAACTAGAAACATCAAAACATGGGGAGCAAACAAGTAAATCTGAAAGACAAGCATTGGGATTTATTTTCCAGCGTTGGGGTTGACTTCGTAATTGTTCTAGTTGGGTAACAATTTCTCGCCGTATTCGGTTCAACTCGCTAATAGGCAACATTACACTTCCATGCAAGTGATTTGACAAGTCGCTCAAATAAAAAGGAGTATTCCCGAGACGGCCAAATTGTTGTTGCAAAGTTTCTCGTGTTAGGGGTTTAGTGCGAGCTGGTGCTAGTGGCATTGAGGATTGTATCTGAACTAGGCGGCCAATTTCATCACGGGCGATGGCAGTTAAATTTTGTCCTGCTTCCCCATACACTTGAATTTGAATCGGACGTTGAAATTTTGGTGTACCGCTGCTAAAACTTTGACGTAATTGCTGTTCGAGCAAGCGATCGCTGGTTTTCCAAACCTTATTGCCCACGTGGACGCGTCGCCAATTCAGATCGCGCCGTCCAAATTTCAATACTACTTCCTTACCTTTAACTTCTACTGCATGTACAAATCCACCTTCTTCTTTGGCTTCGGGATTTCCGCAGTCAAAAACTACACCGTCTCCTGGCTTGACCGGCGCCTTTGCCAGCAGGGTGACTTGGTTGTTTTTAATCTGAATTACCTCTCCCAGGTAGACACCGCGTTTTTTACCAAAACGAGCGTGAACTAATTCTTGATTGTTAATTCCACGTAGCCATCCAGTATAAAGTCCTCTAGAAAAAGCCATTTCTAAGTTGTAACGTTCTTGAGAAAAGGCGGCTTGTTCGTGCTGTTTTCCTAGGTCTTGACTGTTGTGGCTTTGTTCTATGATTCGATCGAGTGCTTGCCGATAAACGCGGGTAACATTGGCGACATATTCTGGAGATTTCAACCGTCCTTCAATCTTGAGACTGCTCAGTCCGGATGCAACCAACTCGGGTAAAACATCTAATCCTGCCAAATCTTGCGGACTGAGGAGATATTTTTTATCTCCCAAGTTTACAGTTTTGCCGTCTACAATTAATTCGTATGGCATCCGACAAGCTTGGGCGCACTCGCCTCGGTTAGCGGAACGTCCTCCCAAAGCTTCGCTTGTCAGACACTGACCAGAATAAGCAACGCATAGTGCTCCGTGAACAAAAACTTCTAAAGGAAGGGATATTCCCCTACATGCCAATTGGCTTTGGATCTTGTTAATTTCCTTTAAAGAGCACTCCCGGGCAAGAACTACTAAATTACACCCTATTGACCGAGCAAATTCCACGCCAGCAGCGGAAGTTATTGTCATTTGAGTAGAGGCGTGAATGGGAAAATCAGGAGAAATGTGACGTATGAGGCGACAAATGCCAATATCCTGAACTATAACTGCATCTGCGCCTGCGGCGATCGCTGTACGAATGTATTGTTCTGCTTGTGTTAGTTCTCGGGGGAAAATAAGGGTATTGAGGGTGACGTAACCTTTGACGCCGCGACGGTGCAGATACTGCATTAATTCTGGCAAGTCTGCTTCGGTAAAATTTTCTGCCCGCATGCGAGCGTTGAATCTCTCTAAGCCGAAGTAAATTGCGTCTGCGCCGTTTTCTACGGCTGCTTTGGCGCATTCCCAATTACCTGCGGGAGCAAGGAGCTCGGGGCGTTTTAACGCGGATGCAGTGGTTTCGGTAAATTGGAAATCGGCTTTCATTGTTACTCGGGCAAGGTAGTTGTCACCAAGAGTAATTGTATCTTGACACAAAATTGCAGCGAGGATTTATTCTGATTAATTACTTGTGTTTTGAAACATGGGCGTGCTCAAATAACGTTCTCCAAAGGAAGGTTGAATCATAACGATTAATCGACCGGCGTTTTCGGGACGTTTTGCTACTTGCACGGCTGCGCATAAATTTGCACCGGAGGATATACCAGATAGCAAACCTTCTTCTTTTGCTAAACGCCGCCCAAAGGCCATTGCTTCTTCATCGCTGACTGTTATCACTTCATCTATTAAATCCATCCGCAAAACTGGCGGCACAAATCCAGCGCCAATGCCTTGAATTTTATGGGGACCTGGTGGCCCACCAGAAAGGACAGAACTGTTTTTGGGTTCGACTGCGATCGCCTGAAAGTTTGGCTTGCGTGGTTTGATTGCTTCAGCTATTCCGGTAATTGTTCCTCCGGTTCCAACTCCAGCGACAACGATATCCACTTTCCCGTCTGTATCTGTCCAAATTTCTGCAGCAGTATTTTCTCTGTGAGTTTTTGGGTTGGCTGGATTGCGAAATTGTTGCAGCATATAAGCGTTGGCGGTGTTTGCGACTATTTCTTCGGCTTTGCGAATCGCTCCTTGCATTCCCTCGCTTTGGGGTGTTAGTTCTAACGTTGCGCCATAGGCTTTCAGCATGGCCCTTCTTTCTAAGCTCATGTTTTCAGGCATAGTTAAAATCAGGGAATAGCCGCGCGCTGCTGCTACCATTGCTAGTGCAATTCCCGTGTTACCAGATGTTGGCTCAACTAAAATACTTTTTCCTGGCTCTACTAACCCAGCTTTTTGCGCTGCTTCCAGCATAGCGATCGCGATGCGGTCTTTTACCGAAGCAGCTGGATTCATTCCTTCTAGTTTGACAACTATTCTGGCCACGCACCCCTCTGCTTGGGGAATTTTATTTAGTTGCACCAAAGGAGTTTTTCCAATTAGTTGGCCAATATCACGAGCAATTCGCATTCATTAACTCCTAAAATCATAAATCTTACCCATTGTCTTAGTGATAATTTTTACAAGGGTATTTGATACAATATTAATTTTGTCTTTTCAGAATTATCCTCGGACGTGACAAATATTTTAATTGCTTGGATTCTAATTTTTTAGTATTTTTTGAACATTCCTGATGGTAAACTTTTGAAAATCTGTTTTGGATACAGAAATAAGGTTGTGGTGTCTCCATTGACCAAAGTTTATTTTCTGTTTGCACAATTTTTAATTGAGTACATTAATGCCAGTACCCTACCTGAAAAATGTGAGTACCCATACCCCAAAAATACTAGTACCCGTACCCCAAAAAAATTTTGGGAAGCTAGGTGATATCGAAGTTAGGGACTGCGAGTACAAATTTAATTAATCTAATAATTCTTGATCCACTGCTGCCAAAACGTTCTCTTTTGCAGTTACTGCTATAAAACCTATAGGATTTACGCAGAGATTCCCCTCTATCCCCCCCTACAAAAAAAGGGGGGGACTTCTTAAGCCCCAACGACAGCAAGGTAAGATAAACTTCGAGTTCTAGCTATCCCTAACAACGAATACGCTACGGCTTAACTTGCGGGTGTGCATACCTGAAATCATGTGTTCGCGGGGTGCATGCTACCTTGTAAAGGAGAGGCAAAATGAAGCTAAAACTTTTAAAGTTTTTGACAGTTAGTTTACTAACTTTAATAGTTCTTTTTCCAGAGGTATTAGTATGCAATGTAATTTGGGAAAAACATTTACAGCTAATAGAAATGCAGCGCGAGCTTTCGGAAGTTACAATTAGCATTTCTTCCCATCAAAATACTGGTATTCTAAAAGCTTTTCACTTGGGTAAGTGGTTATTTTTATTATTTCCTATTTGTTTGGGGATATTTATTTTTTTGTATGACAGGTACTTGGTTTATCGCGCTACAGTTTGGCAACAACGAGTAGATATGTTAGAAAAAATGTGGCACGAAAGTATGGAGCGGTAGTTAATTTGCAAGCAGACAATGATTCTTACACAAGAACGCCAAAATCAATATTTTGATTTAATCGATCGCTTGCTCGGATGTCCTAACGGACAAGAGCCAGAAATTTTGACAGCGCAACCAGAATTAATAGATGTTGGCTTGATCCAGACAATGCTGCAAGTAGCAATTGTGTTTGTACATCAAGGCAATGAAGAGGGAGCGAAGTTTTTAATTCACGTTGCTCGGGAATTATCTAAGGAATTAGGCTTGTATCCTCAGAATTAAACTCAAAAGTAAAAATAGGAGTAATAATGCTGTTGACGGCAACTGATGCAGGACAAATTGCTTTAGAATTTCTTCTGGCTGAATGGAATATTTTCGAAGAATATAGAAATTGGTTTTTAATTGTTAGTTCTCGTCTTGTCGGTCAAAATTGGTACATAGTAGAATTAGCTGTTAAAGGATTTCCCGACCGATGGTTTATTCAAGTTTATGACACGGGAGAATGCGATCCGAATTATACATTTATTTCGCCATTTTCTGGTGACAAAGAAGATGTTGATCTAGTTGGTATTCCCCATTTAATAGCAGAAGTTTTGGTGTCAGAACGTCGTATTAGGTAAGATAAAATTAGTGAAAATCTGAGAATTAAATATATGTTAAAATTTATTTGATTGCGATTTTTGTCTATATTTTATGACTGATGTATGCTATATTGAAAATATCATCAACCCTACATAAATTAGATTTTGTCATGATTAGAGAAGACATCTTGGCAAAAGAATTTGTGAGGGTCGTCAAAAACTATTACCCAAAAATCGGAGAATTATTGGATGGCTGTCATGTGAAAGTCATTACCAATTATTGGGGACGACCTCCTAAACGTTTGCAATACATAGGAATTTATTGTTCGGAACAAATGATGCCCCACGTGCAAGTTCACAAAGAAGTACTGAGGGAATTAGCGGACAACATGGGGTTAGTGCAGGTGGTATTTCTAAATGCCTCGCGGTTACTGCGGGATCCGATGTCAAAAATAAAACAATCAGATCCACGTTTGTGGTTAGATTTGCACTGGGTCGCAACATAGAAATGTAGGGCGATCGCAATGAAGACCGGACTATTTTGCAATTACGAAAATCATCATCAAGACGCCCATCGCGCCATTCAAGAACAAGTTGCACTCGTCAAACACGCAGAAAGCCTGGGTTTTGATGAAGCTTGGATAACGGAACACCATTTCAACGAATTCAATCTCAGTTCCTCAATTTTAGTATTGATGGCACATCTAGCGGGTGCAACTTCCAAAATTCGCCTGGGTTCGGCGGCGGTACTGCTAGCTTTTCACAATCCGATTCGAGTAGCGGAAGACATTGCTACCCTCGATCACCTATGCGAAGGGCGACTGATTTTCGGGATAGCCAAAGGCGGTCCATTTCCCGAACAGAACAAGCATTTTGCCACGCCCATGGGTGAATCTCGTGCTAAAACTTTAGAGGCGATGGTACTGATTCACAAACTGTTGTATGAAACAGAGGTATCGTTTAGCGGGAAATATTATCATTGCGATCGCGTTACCATCTATCCCAAACCCTTGCAGAGAAACATACCCGTGTATGTAGCCAGCGGTGACGAACAAGGTATAGATTTTGCTGCTCGTTATAGTTTTGGTTTAATGGGAGGACCGCCATTTTCACTACACAGATTGAAAAATACTGTTGCCAGGTATCGCTCAATTAACACCAGCGGTTCTGAAAAGCTGATGTTAGCACGCTTTTTTTTCGTCGCCAAAACCAATGAAGAAGCAGTAAGCGAAGCTTTACCTTTTATCCGCAAATTCAGTCAAAAAATGAAAGCCAATGCAGCTGCGGTGATGCAAAATAACGGTAATCAACCACACAAACCGTTTACTCGCGACAATATTTGTTTTGATGAAGATTATTTGATTGAGAATTCAATTATCGGTGATGCAGCAACTTGTCGTGACAAAATCAAACGATTTCAGGATGAATTAAATATAGATGCACTAGCATTAAAACCTTCATCTTTGCAGCTGCAAAAAAATCTGGAAAGTTTGACGCGCTATAACCAAGAAGTACGGAATTACGTCTGAAAGTAAGCTTGGGCTTACTAAAGCTCTATCAAATAGATTAAGCAAAAAGACTCAACATCTAAATTATTTCATAGTAAAACTCATCCATTCGGCTGATGAGGCGATTTTCTTCCTTTGATAGGTTGGAGTTGAAGCAACCGGATTGTAAATCTTACATCCGATAGATATTCGGAGGGTAAAAATATGACGTTATCCCGCTGGGACCCCTTCCGGGAAATAGAACGCTGGGATCCTTTCCGAGAAATTTCCAGCTTGCAACGGGAAATGAATCGCTTGTTCGAACGGATGATGACTACTACTGGCGAGCGAGGGGAAGGTTTAGAATATAACTTTATACCAGCAGCTGAAATTCGCGAAGATGACGACATTATTGAACTGAGGGTTGAACTTCCTGGTATGGAAGCCAAAGACCTAGATGTAAAAGTTACAGCCGACGCTGTTTCCATCAGTGGAGAACGCAAATCGGAATCTAGAAGTGAAGAAAGGGGAATGAGACGTGATGCCATCCGGCACACTATGCGAACAGAATTTCGCTATGGTAGATTTCAACGAGTAATTCCTTTACCGGCGAGAATTGTCAACGATAAAGTGCAAGCAGAGTTTAAGAACGGTGTTTTGTGTCTGAAGTTACCGAAAGCAGAGGAAGAAAAAAATAAAGTTGTCACCATTCACCTTGGCGAACAACAAACCCAGATGCTCAGTGGAGAATACGATCGCCAAACCCAGCAGCAATTACAATCCCAAACTAGTTAAACTTTGTAAGTGCGGAGATTTATTTATAGCTTTCATTTACTATTCAGAAACTACAAGCAGGATTGACAGACCAATCTTCCTCTAAATTTGGGCTGTCAGTCCTATTTTTGCTGGTACAACATAAAATTAATCTAGCTTTTTCAAAGGCAGAGGCAATAAAAATATACCTGATAACGATATAACAACTAATTTTTGGCTGGTGATATTATGGCGCTTACTCCTTCAACCATGTTAGAACTGGGAACTCCAGCTGTGGACTTTCAGCTTGTTGATGTCGTCTCTGGTAAAACGATTTCGCTTGCGACTTTCTCCAACTGCAAAGCGCTGTTAGTGATGTTTATTTGTCAGCATTGTCCGTTTGTACAGCATGTTAAACATGAATTAGCACGCATTGGCAGGGACTACGCATCCAAAGGCCTTGGTATAGTTGCCATTAGTGCTAATGATGCACATCGATATCCACAAGATGCACCCGAAAATCTTAAGGCAATGGCAGAGGAACTACAATTTAACTTTCCTTTGTGCTACGATCGCACTCAGTCTACTGCCAAAGCATATACAGCAGCTTGTACGCCCGATTTCTTTTTATTCAATGCGGAACGCAAGTTAGTGTATCGCGGACAATTGGATAGCAGTCGTCCTGGTAACAATGTTCCTGTTAGCGGTTGCGACCTGCGAGCTGCTATTGATGCTGTTTTAACAGACCAGCCCGTCAATCCAGATCAAAAGCCCAGTATTGGCTGTAATATCAAGTGGAAGCCTGGAAACGAGCCTGATTACTACACGGGTGCCTCTAGAAGACAAGGAATCTTTAACTTTATTAACGATCAGTTAAAACCGCGGTTTCAGTCATTGTTCCGCACAACAACACAAGGTTAAATTATCTAGCTGTTCGCACAACGTCCCAAGGTAACTGCACCGGAGGAGAAAACCTTTATTGTCCGCGTTTCCTCTGGTGTACTTGCGATGATAGGAAATAGCCCATGCTGATAAAGAGAAGTTAAAAAAATCAGCAGATTTTATAGATTTGCACTAAAAATAGAGATAGAGTTTGGATTATAAAAATGAAGGCCAAAATAGGTGCTGCTGTGGGTATTGTAGCAGCGATCGCTGGCATGTATGGTAAAGTTCAAGCTCAGTCACCGCTAATTCCAACTACAACTACCGAACAATATACTTTATCCGGTGATTCCCTAGAAGGAATCAATAACAGAACAACGAACAAAGACTTTGCAAGTTTTTTTATTCCAGAAACAAACGTTATCAACCAAACTAGCAAAAATTCGAGAGAAACTGAAAAAAATATAGTAGATACCCATTTGGGGCGGTGGCAAGTGAACAGTAGAGTTCAGTTACAAAAAGTTAATCAACTATCATCTTCAACTAATACTCCACCAATTATTTTTCAACCTGCGCAATCGGTTAACGGAAATGACGGTTTGCAAGTGCAACTAGGTATAAACAGATAATACATCGGTATCCTTGGGTCAGCAAGCAAGAGGTAAGTGTCATTATGGAAATAATTATATTTTTGGTTTTTTGTTTTCTGTGGATGATTGGCCTAACACTTTTAGCGGAATTCTTCTTTTATGAAGAAGAACAACGCTTTAAGGACCGTAGCTGTTTTTGATACAAAAAAGACGTTCTCCACTGTGGAGAACGTACTCAAAAACACTATCAAAGATACCAGCCAATCTGAAAAGGTTGACGGCACAATGATTGATTTGCATGGAGTTAATGGAATACAATTACTTTCTAGCCAATTTTTGTGTCAAGGCTTTGTCATTAGTGTGTTGAAATTGTGAATAAAATCACCTGCTTTTAGCAGGTGACGAGAATATGGTGTATATGCAAAACCTAATACTTAGAAATAGCAGGTCTGTGTGAAAAAGATTTATCGCTTATGTATAAATTGTATGACAGCTAGCTAATTATTTCTCAATTACTTAGTAAGCGCCTGTTTTTTGCAAAACAACTTTTACGGTCTTAAGTAAAATTTTTAGATCCAGCCAAAAAGACCAATTTTCAATGTATGCAATGTCTAATTTGAAGGCGTCTTCAAAGTTATCGATGTCAGAACGTCCAGAAACTTGCCACAAACCAGTTATACCCGGAAGAACTTCCTGTCTGATCAAGTGACGACTTGTAAACTTTTCTACATCTCTACAAGGAAGAGGACGGGGACCAACCAGACTCATTTCTCCTAAAAAAACATTAAACAGTTGCGGTAGCTCATCTAAACTATAGCGACGTAAAAATTTGCCTACTGGAGTGACACGCGGGTCATCTTTGATTTTAAAAAGAATTCCGTCTTTAATTTCATTTTTGGCTTCTAGAGAAGCTTGCAATTTTTCTGCATCGACGATCATGGTACGGAATTTCCAAATTTTAAATTTGCGTCCGTGCAAACCAATTCGGTCTTGTCTAAAGAAGATGGGACCGGGAGAATCAAACTTAATTAATATGACAATTAATAGATAAACAGGAGATAGCAATAATAGTAATATAATAGAGCAGCAAAGGTCGAAACAACGCTTGAGCAAAAAATCAGTACCGATAATAAATGGTGCTGAAATCGTCATACAAGGCACTCCACCAATTAGCCAAAATGTCGATTTGGGATGGCGAAGTTCGCTTTTGGATGGTAGTATTCTGACAGTGATACCAGCAGTACGAAAATCCCAGAAAATATACAAACGGTCTTTGATGGCGTTCCAGGAAACAAATGCTTCGACAATTCCTTGTCGACGCAAATATTCAAAAGTTGTTTCTCGATTGCGTAAATCTAAGCAGCTGGAATTAGCTATCCCCTGTATGGTGTAGCAATTTTCTTTTTCTATGATTTTGACGTGACTTTCTTTTTCTTCCGGATTCGTAATCAGAAAAATAGAATGGCGCATGACTCCTTTTTGGCGTAATAATTTGGTAACTAAATCAAATAGATAGCGCTGCGTGCATATAAATGTTATGGATAATAACCAAAAAATTATCAGATCTGAGCAAGGAATATAACTACTTTGTTCGTAAACAAAAGTAATAAGTAATAGGAACAATTGAGATGTAGAAACAGTTTGGAATAAACTGGAATAGTTTCGGCGATAAGAACCTGATTTATATAAACCTTTAATGGCGATGGTACCGATTTGCAAAGCCAGAGCAAGGATTAAGAAAGATGTTTTTTTCATCCCAGAATAATGGGAGGTAGGACTATAAATTACTGTGAGTTCCCAAGCAAGGGTAAGAGAAAGAATGTCTAAAAATATCAGGGATAGCACCCGAGATAATCTGACGAGCAATCCTCTTTGGATTCTGGAACCTTTTGCAGATCTCAGATCTGGTTTGAAACTAACGACTGGTATAGATTCAACAGTCATACTTTCCTGTCTCCTGCAAAACTGGAAGTTGAGAAGCTTGAATTTTTCAGTGAGTAATTAACGCTTGGGAGCTTGCTCGAAAGCTCTTGCAACAGCATTCCACGCTGATTTGCGATGAAAATTTGAGTCATACAGCAAAGGACGTTTATTAAGCTGGAAAAGCCAAGTATAACGATCGCTCAATCCCCAAGTTAAAACTGCAATCACTGCTTTTTCATCTAGCACCGTTGACAGATAGTCTTCGTAAACAGCAGCGACAATGCGATCGCGTTGTGCGATATCTAAAGGTAATCCCTGGTCTTTGACGTCTAATTCGGTGATGAAAATTTTCAGACCAAGACTAGCTACATCTTTAAGAAAGTTTCTCAGTTTGCTGGGATGGAAGCGAGTTTGACTGTCGATCGCTCTGAGATGAGCTTGGATACCAAGAGCGTGTACAGGTGTTTTTTGCGATTTCAGACGCTCCAGCAGTTGCAATACAGCTGCTCTTTGAGCGTTGTCCCTGGGAGTATCGTAATCTAACCAGCGATCGTTATATACAAGAATTGCCTGGGGGTCTGCAGCTGCTGCTGTTCGGAAAGCAAGATCGATATAGTCTTCACCTACAAAACGCAACCAGGGTGTAAGCAGCAAACCATCACGACGTTGACTGCGTTTGACGTCGATCGCTTCATTGACTACATCCCAGGAATATATCTTGCCGGCATAATGCTTGGTAACTCTTGTAATATGCTCTACTAATAATCTTTCAGCATTTTCACTGTTAATTGTCTTCTTAAACCAGCTGGGTAGTGCTCGATCCCATACCAAAGGAGTTCCTCGAAATAACATTCTATGCTTACTAGCAAACTTTGCTAGCCAATCGCCTTTGCTAAAGTCAAAAGTATTTGGAGTCGGACGCAAAGCTAGCCATTTGAGGTCGTTTTCCGCTACTAACATGGCACAATCTTTGACAAAAATATCTGCAAATTCGGCGTCCGACACAAGTATATCTCGACCGGTTGCAGCTCCGTAAATTATTCCTTTGGCTGCTGCACGTTGTTTTAAGGAAGCTTGTCCGATAACTTGAAATTTTCTTTTGGAATCAAAAAGTAAGGGAATTTGCTTATCTTGATAGGCTGCTTTTGTGGTTACGGTTGTCATACCTACCAGACTTGCTAAAGTCATTTTAATAGCACGTCGCCGAGAGAGAGATTTAGGAATAAACATTGTCTGTGAGCAGTTAGTTGTAGAAACAAATAATTGACTTTCACCTAAGTTTTGACTTTAGATATTTCTAAATAGGTTTTTAAAAATCTTACTATCCATTCTCGAAAGAGACGATAAAAAAATAGCGGATTACCAAAAATATAACGCTGCCATAAACGTTGGGGTTCTATAAGTAAGCGAGTTAACCATTCAAAACCGCGATCGGTTAACCAACGAGGACCCCTGCAGACGCTATCAGTGTAATAATCAAGGCAAGCTCCTAAAGGCAGGAAAACTTTTGCATTTATATGATTGAAATTGTCAAGAATCCAACGTTCTTGCAGTGGCATGCCAAAGCCAACATAGAGTATATCAGGTTGAAATCTGTTAATTTCACTAATAATTAATTCATTTTCTGGCCCATATTTTTGAAAATAGCCATGATGTCCTTTCACTTTTAAATTCGGTGCGATCGCTTTAAACTTGGCGATCGCTTTATCTACTGTACCAGGCTTTCCCGCTAGCAAAAATAGGGAAACATTTTCTCTTTCACAAGCTAATACTAAATCTTCTATGTAATCAGGACAGGTCATGCGATGTTCCTGTCTGACGCAGTGTCCGCAACACTTTGCTCCCCACAAAACACCAAATCCATCACAAAATACTAAATCAGATTCATTAATAAATTTTCTGTACCAAGGTAATTCGTAAGCAAAATTCATAGCTCTAATATTCACGTTAGCTATAATCGTTTTTTTTTTAAACTTTGCGGCTTGGACAATATAATCTATTAATTGCCAAACTCGAACTTTATGAAATCTAATCCCTAATAATACTATTTCCTCAAAAATCTTTTTGCTACCCCCAAAATTCATATTTTTACCACTGACCATATTCATCAAATATTAATTTTCCTATTTGTTTTCTCCAAATATATTTCATCCTTTGAACTAATGGTGGCTGCAGAAATTGCTTGGGTAAAAGTGTTAATAATTCTTTGACAACCCAAATTGAGTAAAAAAATTGCCTTTGTCTTACTAAATTCTGTGATGTTTGTTTAGCAAATTCCGAACCTACTTGCCAACTTTCACTAATTTGTTTAAATTTATGCCTGGGTTTACCACTAAAACCGTTTAGTGAATATGAAGCTAAAGGTGTTTTAACGTAATAAAAGCGAAATCCGCGTGTATATGCTCTAAAAATAAAGTCATAGTCCGCTGCTATAGAGTAATTGATATTAAAAAGACCTATTTGTTCGTAAACAGATTTTCTTACAAAACAGCTAGGATGATTGAGAGTAAATTTAAATAATAATTTTTCCAGACTTCCCGGAATAAATGTATTTAAATATTTGCCATTATTGTAGTTGTCTATAGGAGAATAAACAATATCAATTTCGGGATTTTGAAAAACATTTTCGACTATCTCTAAAGCTTGTTCATTATACCAATCATCAGCGTTAATAATGCCAACAACTTGTCCACTGCTACAAATAATTCCTTTATTGATAGCATCGTAAATACCATTATCTTTCTCTGATATGAAAATATTTATTTTGTCTAGATAACGACGAATTATTTCTAAACTTCCGTCCTGGGAACCTCCGTCTACAACAATGTACTCTAAATCTGAGCGTAAATTTTGATTCAGAACGCTTGTAATAGTTTTTTCAATTGTTGTCACCGCATTGTATATGGGGGTAATAATAGATATTTTCATTAGTTCGCAACTCAAACCCACAACTAAACTTTAAGCAAGCAAATATTTGTAGTTGCAGCAGCGAGGTCTTTGAGAAATTGATTTCGTCTTTTCGCATACCAATTTTTGGTCTGTTCCCAGGCTTTTTGATTATGTGGTAGATTTACAGATGAGACGATCGAGCTTGCAAAATCTGTTGCTGTTTCCGCAGCTGTGACGGTGGGTGGTGGATGAGAAATTCCTCGCAAAGCAACTGGAGTTGCTACTATCCAAGATCCAGAAGCGATCGCCTCTAAAGTTTTAATTTGTATACCACTTCCACTTAAGGTTGGAATAGCAACTACTTTTGCTTGACTCAAAAATTGTTGAGCATTAGGTACAACTCCACAGTAGTAGATATTAGGATATTTACCATGGAGCCAATCAGCACCTTTACCAGCTACATAAATTGATAAGTGAACGGGTAAATAGGGATAAACACTTTCAAGAAACCATTTTAGTCCTTCTTTGTTTGCTTCCCACGTCCAACTACCTAAAATACCAATGTCAAAGCATTTGCGAAAAGTGTGAGCTTCTAATTTGGCAAAATCAGGTGCTATTGCTAGTGTTCTAGTTTTATTAGAATCATTAATTTCAGAAAAGTATTTATTATCACGGTCAGTCAAAGTCCAAATCGTTTGGCAAGCTTTTGACAATTGTTCTTCTTGATATTTCGTTAGTATGGCTTCTCTTTTGTAAATGATTTTTAACATAAGATTTTTCGTATTTTGCCAGCGATGCTCATAAATTTCATATTCGATATTTTGAGCAATGAAAATCTTTGGTATTGGTAATGTCAGAAAATTTTCTATCCATCCTAACTGTGCGTGTTCAATAACGATCGCGTCGTATTTTTTAGTAAAAATTAGTTGTTTAACTACATCAATATACGCACGGGAATAATATTTGGTTGAGGAGTAGGGTAAATGTTTCCAAAAACTGAGAGCCAACCACAGTAAAACATAAAACTTGTTGGCTTTTAGGGTTTCTGTATATCGTTCTCCAACGACCAAGAATTCCTGAGGATTTTGTTCCAATTTATCTCCTTTTCGGAGATAGCCAACAACTGTAACGCTGTGACCTAGTTTTTTGAGAGCTTCAATAAAGCATTGGGAAGCGACTTCACCACCATTGCAGTTTTGACTGAAAATAATAGTTGTCAAAAAGAGAATTTCCATAGAAATGAAATAGAAAGAGCAAGGTAAGCCTCGCTCTTTAATTACTTTTAGTACAACTTGTTTGGAAGTATTATGAATATAAGATTGTTTGCTAGGTTTATAAAAACTGCAAAATGGCAGTATAAGCCTCTAACAGCTTTGGTGCTTGATGTCGCCACTCCAAAACATCTTCCATTCTGCGTCGTCCTTCTGCTCCCATTTGTTTGCGAATGTGGGGAGAATCAAGAAGTTCAACAATTTTGTCGGCAAATTCTATCTCATCGTTGGGTTTAGCGTATAAAGATGCTCCTTGTGCTGAACGTCTTCCCTCACGCAAGTCAAACTGAACAATAGGTTTTCCTAGTGCCATGTACTCTAAGATTTTATTCATAGTGCAATTGTCGTTGTAAGCAGATTTGGGAGATGGTTCCACACATACATCGCAGCTAGATAAGCGCTCTAACAGCTCCTTACCTGTCTTAAATCCTGTGAATTCTACAAACTCGGTCACTTCCAACTTTTGAGATAAGGTTTTGAGCTTTTCTACTGCTGGACCACCACCAATAAGCATAAAGTGAATGTCCCGGCGGTTTTTTTCCCAAACTAGATAGCGTACCATTCTCAAAAGACAGTCCACTCCCTCTGGTTCTCCCATAACTCCCACGTAACCTACCAAGTATTTTTTACCTTTGCGGTAACTAGGATTGGGAGAAATAACATGAAAGCGTGAAAGGTCAGGTGCGCTTCTGACAACAAAAACTTGCTTTGCTTTTTTACCCCCTCTGGTGAGAGCAATTTTGCGGTGCGACTCGTTTGTAGCGATCGCCAAGTCTGCGGTAGCATAAGTCAAGCGCTCGGCTAAGCGCAGACCGTAGTAGAAGATATCCCGTCTGTTGTATTTAGCAATGTACATTTCTGGACTGAGATCGTGGTGGTCGAAGATTACCCTCACACCATGGAAGAACTTAAACCAACCTGCTACCAAAAACAGCAAATCTGGAGGATTGCAAATATGGATAACATCAAAACCTTGTTCTTGCCAAACTCGCCAAGCTAAGCGAAACTGCCAGTAAACAGCACAACAGTATTCTCGAAGATATCCTTTGACAGAGCTTTCTTCTTTGGGAAGAGGATGACGATAGATGTGAATTCCTTCAATTTCTTCGTAATCCTTTTCAAAACCATTTCCTTGGGGAGAAATAGCACAGACTAGGTATCCTGCTTTTTGTAAGGTAGTAGCTTCCATCCATACCCGCCGATCAAAAGGAAGAGGAAGGTTTTCGACAATAATTAGTACTTTATCTTGTCTGGAAAGTGAAATCATAATAGTTCAAATTTCTATTAATAAGTAGCAGCGAAAGCATTTGCTAGACAAAAACTTAGGTAGCTGCTAATAACCATTCATCAAAACCAACACACAGTTTATAGCGAGTACTTAAGTATTCACTACAAGTTAGGAACATTTCTAGCCATGTTTTGTAGAAACAATCTAAGTATTAGCAGCTAATTTTTTTGTTGCTGTAAAGTCCGAAAAATTTTTGACAAATACAAGCTATAATTTTTAACATCTAAAGATGCCACAGATGCTCTAGCATTATTTCCCAGGTACAGCCTCAAAGCACTATTCTCAATTAAAGATTTCATCGCTTCTGATAACTGTTTAATATCACCAGGATTGACGAGCAATCCATTCTCTAGTTGATTAACTAGCTCCGGAATACCTCCCACCGGAGTAGTAATAACTGGTAGACCCCAACCCATAGCTTCTAGTAAGGCCATTGGTAGACCTTCATTGTAGGAAGGTAAAACAAACACATTTGCTTTTGCCAGAAGAACGTCTCGTTGCTGCGGGTTTACCCAACCACAAAGCGTAATGCGATTTGTGAGATTAAGGTTTTCAATTAGTTGCTGCGCCTCGAACAAATCACCGTCTCCTGCCAATATTAAACTAGAACAAGCTTGCAATTGAGCAGACAGGGTAGCAAACGACTTGATTAAATCAAATGCTCCCTTGCGCTGACCAACGCGTCCTAAAAATAGAAAATTTACTTGCTCGGTGGGAAAACGATTTGGCATTTGTGCAGGAAGTTGGACTGGGTTGGGAAGAACAATAATTTGTTTGTTGGTTAGCTTGAGATTAGCTGTGTAAAAATGTTTCCAACTTTCTGACAAAACAATAAAACAGCTGCATCTACAAAATATCCAACTTAGCAGTTGCTGCAATTTTAAACTCAGGCGAGAATAAAATACATGAAACTCACTACCGTGAGCATGTAAAACTATAGGTTTGCGAAAAAGCCAAATCAATAATGTCAAAATTGCCTTTCGAAAAGCACTTCCCCGTTGTGAAAAATGTATGTGAACAACGTCAATATTTTTGGTTAAAAGTGTCCATATTAGCTGAAACAGAGCTTTGGAAAATACCCAGATTTTTTTCTGTGTTGAACCTTCTTCATGGGTAGGAATATGCTGAATTTGAATATCAGAAGAAATGTGCTCGAGGATGAGTTTTTCTACCGATGATATTCCTCCATTTACTTTTAAACTTGGACCTAACAGGAGCACTTGTATAGATTTTTGGTCAAGCATTTACTACAAAGACAATGTTACTAGTATTGCAGAAAAATATTTACCCTACTAACAGATTTTAAGGATGATGCTTTGCGCTTTTTCATCTTGTCCACCTCATCACCCAAGTTTTCTCTAAGCCATAAAATGGAGCTAAAAGCAACGCGATCGCAACCCAGACCGGTCCGAGCAGGTATAACCAAATTCCACCACGGTGACGCTTAATAAATTGCTCTAAAGGATAACGCAACCACCTGTGCCAAAATGTTAGTGGAATCAATTCCCGAGTGTAAGTTTTATAGATTCTTTCTGCTTCGTAGGTAGCTTCAATTCCGCCTATACTTGTTTTATTTTTACCGCTAACGGGATTAATGCTGAGAATATCGTCAATAACTTTCCAGCGCACACCACAAGATAAAAAATAATTCCACAGTTCAAAATCCATGGCGTATTGATAGCTTTCATCTAATGGTTTAGGTCTATTTAATAACGTGCGCCGATAAAAGCAACTGGGTTGTGGAATTGGATTGTGAGCAGGCATCAAAGTAATATGTTTGAGTGTAGGAGCTTTAATATATACGCGATTATTGCTTTCATTCTGAATGATGGAACGCTCTCCCGTTCTCAAAATGCGGTGAAATAAAGTCATCCAAAAATTCACTCCCACAAGTGGTTGCTTGAGGTTATCGTTTAAAAATTCCATGCGACAGCGACCTACCAAAACATCAATTTCGGGTGAATCTGCAAAGGTTTTACCAACTATATGCAAAGCATTCGGTGCAAGGATGTCGTCGCTACACAACCAGTTGACTATTTCACCATTACACCTGGCAAAACCCTTGTTAATTGCGCTACTTTGACCGCTATCCTTTTCACTAACCCACCAGCTGATGTATGGTTCGAATTGTTTGATGATTTCCACGCTGTTGTCTGTAGATCCGCCATCGATAACGATAATTTCAAGTTGAGGATAGTTTTGAGCAATTAAACTTTCTAAAGTCGCTTTTATAGTTGCACCTCCGTTGTAGTTGGGTACAACAATAGAAATAAGTGGAAGGTTCTTGAGTTGGTTATTACTACTTGTTTGCATTACTTTTGTTTTCATATAGTTTTTCTAGCGTTGCATTCTGCAAATTGTATTCATAAGAATGATGCTTTCTGAGTTGGCGATTAATTTTTACTTTTTGAATCCAGACAGCAGATGATAAAGATATTGATACATATATTATCCAGATCGTTTCTCGAGAAAGAATTCCACCGTTGTCGGTAAAGTTAAATAAAAATAATATAATTACAGTTTGAAACATCCAAAAAGTTTCTATAGTAGGATTTAACATCCATAGATAAATCACTCTTGTGAAAGTGCTTAAAAGATTAACTGCATACAGAAAAAAGCCTATAAATCCTAATTGCAGAAGTACTTCGATATAACTGTTATGAGAGTTGAATAACTGTAAAGTGTCTACAGATACATGATTTTTTGCCCATGTAGTACGTAGAATCACAATTGACTCACGAGAACCCCAAAATCCTGAAATACCATAACCAAGCCAAGGTCGTTTTAAAGCTTGTTCAATACATAAACTCCATATGGGAGTTCTACCATTGAATTCTGTATTTTTTCCTAAAACATCAACTAATATAGTTTGCAAATTTATCAACAAAAGGAAAACTATAATACTGCTAACTATGACCAAGCTAGTGAGAAGAACAATGCGTAGTTTGTACTGCTGCTTGACAAATACATGTACGGGCAGTAAATAAATTGAGATCAGAAATATTACATAACATCCTTTACCTTTACTGAGAAAAAGTAGAGCAGTTGCCATCAAAAGTCCAGTCAAAGCTAGGTAGCGAAACCTGCGGTTGCCAAAAGCAGCTAGTAGAAAAAGCATAGCTGCTAAGACCATGTGAATAGCCAAATAATTTTTATACGCAAAAATACCTATGAAAGCAGCGTTGTTATAAATTTCGCGACGATGAAATATGAGACTGAGAACGGTTGCAATTCCAAATATCCAAGTTAATAACTTCATCTGCTCTGCAATTGTATAGCGCGTTGCTACGCATGCTGCGAATAAGATTGTGCGCAATACAGCTTTAATTGTGATTGAGCTAATCTCCGGAAGCGCAGACCAGTAAATAGAAGTTGCCACCATTCCTAGCAACAACACTAAAGGAAGATCCCTGGTGATGACGTAAATGAATTTCTTCCAATAGCAAATGATTAAAATTGCAACGAGCAGATAACTTACAGCATCAAAGTATTTGCCTGTTAGGTGAGAAAAAAAGCTTGGACTGATAAAATAAAAAAGCAGCAAGCCTATCACCAATGTTTCTAAAAAATTTAGCCACTGCTGCAACAATTTATTTTTCATTTCTAGAAAAGTTTGGTTTTGAGAAATTGACTTTACCTATAACTTCTGAATAAACGGATGAGTAGCGCAGTGCTTGTATTTCTAAAGTAAATTCTTGTTGTGCTTTTTCACGAGCACGTTGCGATAATTTTTGATGTCGCTGCTTGTTTTCTAGCAACCAAACAATTCCTTGAGTGAAATCTTCTATGTTATAAGGTTGGGCTAAATAACCATTTTTTTGATGTTCGATGATATCTGGGATACCTCCAATATTAAAGGCAAGACAAGGAGTTCCACAGGCGATCGCTTCTAAAAGTGTATTTGGTAAGTTGTCTTGCAACGAAGGTAAAACAAAGATGTCTGCTGCTGAATATACCAGTGCAAGGGAAATATCATCGTTGAGCGTACCCAGATAGTGAGTTTTGAAACCAAGCTGGGGAGGATTTTCCACTTGAGCAGCTCCTACAATCACTAATTCTAATTTATCGTTCCATCCAAATTGACTCAGATTCTGCAGTGCTGATTGCAACAGGTGAAATCCTTTTCTTTTGTCGCTAGTTGCTTTCAAGGAAGCAAATAAAATCAGTTGTTTATCTGCAGGTAGACGCAGTATTTCCCTTGCTAGCTGACGGTCGATTGGTCTGTATTTTTCCGTGTCAAGACCGTAGGGAATAACCTCAATTCGCACATTCCTAAACAGAGAACTAGCACTAGCACGCTTAGCTAACCACAAGCTAGGAGTAACAACAGTCAGATTCAGGTCTTGAAAAGTTTTCGCTTTACGCTTCCAAATCCAGCGAGACAAATCCCAACCACTGCTGCTGTTGAGCTGGGGACACGCACCACAGGATGCGGTATAGCGATCGCAGTCTCCACTATAATGACAACCCCCCGTAAAGGCCCACATGTCATGAAGCGTCCAAATCAAAGGGCGTTTGAGTTTTGCAATTGTTTCTATCTGCATAAACGCTCCGCTAATCCAATGCAGGTTGATAATATCAGGAGCAATTTTGGTAACCTTGGGAAGAATGCTGTCTGGAAGCCATTGCAGAGAAAATGTAGTTGGCTGGCGGCGGGGATAAAGCTTTAGTGGCATAGTTTCCAACGTGAATTTTGCTTTGGCTATGCCTTGAGATAGTTTGATTCGAGGTGCTAAAATAGTACCATCATCATGAAATTTCTCTTGCACTAAAAGCTGCGAGTTAATACCTATTTTCCGCAACCCCTGATGCAAGCGATAAGCAGCACGAGCTGCACCGCCAACAATATCTTGAGTGCTAATAAGTAAAACATTCATCTCTGTTTGCTAATAAAATTTTTTGGAAAATCTTCCGGAGCGTTTTTTTTAGCGATCGCAGCGGAGCTTCTCTAAACAAGGTTCTTTGTGTAAAATGATCTGCTGCAATATTTCTAATCAAAAATGGTGGAGATTTTAACGGAAATTCCATCGATTGTGTGGGTAAATTTTCGTAAGAACTTTTCTTACTTCTAGCAAAATGAGTAGAGTCTGGACCAAAACCAATATTAGATATTAAATTAACATTTGAAATAATGCCTAAACTTCTTTGCACCCAACAGGAAAACATCCATTGATAATCCCAAGTTATGCCTGTAGGATTTTCATACACAGATTGAAAGATATTACTCCAGTATTTTACTGCGCAACGATCTTCCAGGATACCGTACAAAAAATCTCCGGCTTTAATTTCTGGCCATAATTTCATGTAAAGATCGTAATGCTGCCAAGCACGTCTCCAACTTGCCCATCCCCAACAATGGTTATATATGGAATAGTAGTAACTGTAATTAGTTCGTTTTCGACCAAATTGCACATTTTGTCCAGAAATGGAAGCAATGCGGCGATCGTATCTATATTTCTCCAGCAATTCTTCGCAAAAACGAAAAAATGTAGGATGGGGTACGCAATCATCCTCTAATACAATCGCTTCTTCCACGTTACTAAAAACCCAATCCAGACCGCTAGATACGCGTTTAGCACATCCTAAGTTAGTACTAGAGTAATTCTTTAAAACTTCGCAATTCCAATCAACTCGTTCAATAATTGCACGAGTAGCTTCGCATTTGTGAGCTTCATCAGAATGACCAAAACGCGGTCCATCTGCAATCACAAGCAGTTTTGGTGGTTTAGCTTGACGAATTGCTTCGAATACTTTTTCTGTAGTGTGGGGTCGCTTAAAGATAATAAAAGCTACTGGAGTTTTCATAGAAATATAACTGAAAATTTTACATGCTTTTAAAATGACAATTTCTTGATGTGCTCTTTCATCAAATACTTCATTTCAATTATTGCTGGAATATTTTTCAAAGCAGGAATGCTAGATTTGATAATTCGCATACCTTCCCGTAGAAGTTTAGCTCTGTAAAAATAATTGTTCTTTAGGGACTGCGCTGGAGGAACTCGATTGTAAAAAACTTCAACTATTAATTCAAACCACTGTTTGGTAATTAACCGAAAATCAAAGGTTTCTCGGACAAAAGATATTCCATTTTGACCAAGTTCTTTGGCTTTGGCTGGGTTATTTAAAAGATATAAAATATTTCTAGCTAAATCTCGTTCGCTGTTTCCCAAAAGTCCTGTTTTTCCATGAACTACAGTATCCAGCAATCCCCATTCAGCAGCAGAAACAACAGGAGTACCACAAGCTTGAATTTCTAAAGCGCTTCCAGGACAGACTTCTGACACTCCTGAGGGATTGACAACTCCCACATCTGCTGCTTGTAAAACATTAATCTTCTGTTGATCCAGTATGCCAACAAAATGTACAGACGAAATTAAATTTCCCTGGCCGTCAGATAAATAAGGACGTATGTACTTAGCTTCATAACTTTCTTGCGCAACTCCCCACTTTCCTAACTGCAAATTGCGATCGTAAAGTTGACCGCTACCGAGGACGATTAGCTTTGCATCGGGTCTGTGCTTGATTATAAAAGGCCAAACTCTCGCCAGATGATGAAATCCTTTAGCAGGAATAATATTGCCCAGAAATACAACCGTATTTCCTTGCTTGATTATATTATCTTTAGGAATAAAATTTTCTGGATTAAACAAGTTAAAAATTCGAATTGACTTGCTAAAAATTCGGTGATCTCTTAATAAATCTAATTGTTCTTGACCCACACAAACATGTGCTTTGATTTGTTGACAGTCGGCAATTTTCCTTAATCCAATTACATCAGGGGTGTTATTAGAACGCGCGATCGCTTTTATCTTTAATTTCGGCAGTACTTCATATATTTCATGGTTTCCCATTCTCGATTTAAAAACAAATATGTCGCATCCTTCCTGCTCGCTTTTGATTGCTGCTTCTACTTCATTAGCAGCCGAGAAAACTTTTAAAGACGATGGTAAAAAATCTGCAATATTAGCCATTAACAGAACATCTACATAATGAGAATAAAATTTCTCTAAATAATAGGCTGTAGCAATTGTGGTAAATTCAGTACCGCCAATACCAGGATTTCCTTTCTCTGGAAACCTTAAATCCACGTGGGGATATCCTTGATTGGCAAGATAAAAAGATATTTTAATTTTGCGATCGCTCATATTTTATTTCACCCAACAGACATTTGGAAATCTATTTTTCATCGAGTATTGATATACTGCTTCGCACTTATAGTAATTATTTGCATAGAATTTTACGCTCTTCCCTAAAAGTGCTCCTGCAATCGCTAAATGCAAACGATTAGTTCTCACTTCCTTATATCTATTTATAAAATTAAGCAGTCTATAGGAAGCATAAAATGCTACTGTTTCGCTTGCAGTTCCGTACTGAAATACTTTCGATAAATCAATATTGTCAGCAGGAATACTAATATCTGTTTTTTCGGAATCAATCCTAAAACAATTTAAAACAGTGTTTTGATCAGCAGATAATATTTTTTTGATGCTAGTTTGAAAAGTCAAGATATTGTTACTAATTCTTTTTTGCAGGGAAGGAATTGTATTCATGCGTTCGTCATTTTTTAATTTATAGAACGCTTTCCAAAGCAAATCTTTGCCAAAATGAGTTGGCTTTCCCAAAAGTGTACTAGTAACGTCTAAACTAAAAGCTAGATCGTCCATGAGCATAAGGTTAACTTTGGGCGCATATTTTTTGACATGGTTGTAAGAGACTTCTTCTCGGCAGATAATTTCCACGTTACTGCCTAATTTTGCCAGCAAATCTTCATTAGTATTAATTGTGTGGGGTAAAATTATTAATTTTTTGGCATGTTCGTGAAAGCTTTGCAGAAAACGCCTGCAATAACTACCATTATTATTGACAAGATTTCCTCCCCCAGCATAAATTAATATTTTATTAACTGGATAGAATTTTTCTTGTAGATTTAAAATCTGCTGCCAGTTCAAAATTTGGTAATTGAGATGGCATTTTTTAAAAATTTGATAAGTGGCATGAGCTATTAACGAATCACCACCATTTCCTGGATTTGGAAAATAGTATACTGTTTCTTGACCTAGAGAATTTAAATATTGATAAATATTTGTCTCTGTCATTTTTGCTTTTTCCTGCATCTTTCTCAAAGAATTTCTTGAAAAGAACCGGATTTAACAACTCTACCCTTTTCTAGTAAATAAATACAATCACAATTTTCTACTGTAGAAAGAC
Organism: cyanobacterium PCC 7702; assembly: GCA_000332255.1. GTDB lineage: Bacteria > Cyanobacteriota > Cyanobacteriia > Cyanobacteriales > Nostocaceae > Chlorogloeopsis. The sequence continues at coordinate 4,422,200 of KB235926.1, forward strand.
GATGAGCAATAACAATCAAAGTTTTTTTACCAGCTAGGGAGTTAATCGCTTGGGTAACAAGTTTTTCTGTCTCGTTATCTAATGCAGAAGTAGCTTCGTCTAGTACAAGAATTTCTCTTTCGTGATAAAGAGCACGGGCGATTCCTATTCTTTGGCGTTGTCCCCCGGATAAGCGCACTCCTCTTTCTCCGACTGCAGTTTTAATTCCTTTCGGTAATTGCTCAACCAACTCCTCAAGCTGAGCAGATTTAATAGCAGTATTCAATTTTTCCAAATTAATCTGGCGATCGGGAACGCCAAAGGCAATATTTCTTTCGATAGTATCATCAATTAAAAAAATTGACTGCGGAATATAACCGATAATATTTTGCCAGGAACGAATATCTTTATAGATAGAAATATTGTCAACTTTGATGTCTCCGCCTTGAGGATTTAAAAGACCTAAAAGCACATCCACTAAGGTCGTTTTACCTGCTCCTGATTTCCCAATTAAGGCTATGGATTGTCCCTTTTTAATAGTCAAACAAATATTGTTAAGAGCAGCTTCTGATGCACCAGGATAACAGTAAGATACATGCTGCAATTCAATTTGATTTTTAAAAGCCATAGTCTGGCTTTTATGGGGTTGAGATATTACTATTTGGGAAATAAAATCTTGTTTTTCGATTTCTTTTAAATCCAAATAAATCACATCCACAGCGTGACTGCTATTTTGTAACTGACCCATGGCTTGCACGCTTTGGCTAACCACTGGTATTAAACGTATAGAAGCAACTGCAAATACAGCCATAACTGAAGTAATGTTTTGAATATTGGATGCGAAGATAAGTTGAGATACGGAAATAAACAGCAAGGTAAATACGATTAACAATGTCTCAATAGTAATACGGGGAAGAATATTGAAACTGTGAAATTTAGTAGCAGCCTGTTCATATCTTTTTACTTGTTCCTCCATTTGTTTTTGAAAATAACCTTCACATCCAATTACGCGAGTTTCTTTTAAACTTCCCAAGCCATGGTTGATAATACGAACCATTTCTTGCTGTGCATCTGATGAAATTTTTCCCCAGGTTTTAAATTTGTTTTTTAATTTATAAAAAAATATAAATGTCGGCAAGATGATTGCTAAAATCAAAATTAAAAACATCATGTCTGTTTTAGCAAGTAGTAATAAAAGTACAATCAAAACTACGAGATTAGCAACGGTGTTGAGAAGTGGTAGCAAACAACCATTGGTAATCATCATGGTTTCATAAAGAACGTTTTTAATTAAGGTGGCTGTATTCTTGTGTAAATAGAAAGAATATGTAATTGATAAATAAGTATTAAGAAGTCTGGAAATCAGTTTTCCTTTGTGGATAAAACTAAAATTGTAAATATAGGTTTGAGCTAGAAAATACAAACAGGATTTAATACAAAAAATTATCGCAATCAAGAAACCTAAGGCTGCTACAAATTGATTGCTGCTGTGGAAGTGGAATTGTTTGTAAAGCCAAGTGAGAATGGATATTCTTGATAGAGAATCGGGATGGGAGGCTAAGTTTAGGAATGGTCCTATCAATCCGATTCCTAGGGCTTCTAAAAGGGATGATAATATAAATGTAAATAATAATAGAGGAAGTTTTTTCCGAGAACCTTTGAGAATAAACCAAACTTTAGAAAGATATTTAAGCATTGATTTTTATTTCTACGGGCGCTGGCAGAGTGTTAATATATCTGCTTGTATCTCGGACAAACAGTATTGTTATGGTCGAAGGTTCTTTACAAAGAGATAGAATTTCTAGACATGCTAACTGACTCTAGTGAATCTTGAGCGTAGTAGAAGTAGCTGTCTGGTTCGTTTTTCACGTTCACGCCATTAATTACCATTCCCAATACCTTTTGACCGGATTGTATCAAGAATTCTTTTGCAGCGTGAGCACTTGCAGAATTAACTACTCCTGGACGCACCACTAGTAAAAGTCCATCAACTAATTTCCCCAGAACTGCAGCATCCGCTGTTCCTGCGAGGGGAGGAGTGTCAAAAATTACGCAATCATAGTTTCTGGCGAAAACTGTAACTAATGCGGCCATGCGTTGGGAATCCAGCAGAGCGAGCGGGTTGGGAGGTATCACACCAGAAGTAAGCACGTAGAGGTTAGGTATTACTTCTTCCACTATTGTACTCAAGGGAATTTGATCGTCTACGATCGCATTGCTCAAACCTTGAGCATTTGTTAGTTCCCAAATATGGTGCTGACACGGACGACGCATATCAGCATCTACCAACAGTACTTTACGCCCTACTTGGGCCATGACTACAGCTAGATTAGCAGAAACCTCGGATTTTCCTTCTTTGGCAACAGAGCTGGTGACAGCGATCGCTTTGAGCTGCTTATCAGAGAGAAACTTTAAATTTGCTTGCAACATCTGGTATGCGTCACGAATAGCAAACAGGTGAATATCTCTACCTATAACTTTAGGAATAGGTCTATCTAGCTTTGTAGTCGAAGTTTTACCATACCTGCTCAAATCAGGAATTACTCCTAGCAAAGTATACTGAAATAATTCTTTGGCTTCTTTGAGAGTCTTGACATATTGGTCTACCAGTTCCAAGCTAAAAGCAGCAACCACTGCTAACAACGCACCCAAAATTGCTCCTGCAGCAATCAACAAAAGTTTTCTCGGACCGCTGGGTTTATCCGGTACCAAAGCTGGAGAGATAATACTGGCATTTCCTATATTTTGATGTTCTGCAACATTCACCTGCTGCATTCTAATCAAAAGTGTTTCATAAGTTGTTTGTGCAGCTTTCAGTTTTCGCTCTAATTCCCGTTGGGTCTCTTCTAACTTGGGTAAAATGCTTGCTCGTTGTTTATAAGCGTTGCGAGTGTTAATTAATTGAGCAATTTGCTTTTCTAAACCAATGCGTATTTTTTCTGTAGTCGCCAAATCTTGAATTAGAGCTTGTCGCACTCCCCCAATTTGCAAATCCTTGAGAGGAACTTGCTGGTTTGGACCAGCTACTTGTCTTATCCTTTCTTGCAGAACTTTGTTGAGAGCAGCAACTTGTTGTTCTAAATCTACAACAGTAGGATGACTAGGCTGAAATTTGGTGCGCGCGATCGCTAAATCAGCTTGGAGTTTCTGCAGCTGAGTTAGTAATTGTTGAGTTCCCGGTATTTGGCTCAACTCAGCATAGGTAATGGATTTTTGTGATTCCAGCTTGATTTGTTGCTGTAACTTTTTTGATTGCGCCGTTACGTTCACTAACTGAGCTTTAACTGAGGTTATTTGTTCGTCCAATCTGGAAATAGCACTAACTGCTTCCGCTGCTTCTTGTTGCAGAACAACTACTTTGTTTTGTTCTTTGAATTTGCGCAAATCGGACTCAGCTTGTTTTACTGCTTGTTCTGTTTTAGGTAGTTGCTCCCAAATAAATTTGCCAGCTGAAACTGCTTGTGCTCTATTAGCTTGGATATTGTGTTTGATATAAATCTTAATTAGCGTATTTACGACTTTTGCAGCCAGCTGGGGATCGTAATCTGCGTAATAAATGTCTAAGATATCTGTACCTTTTGCATTGACCACAGTTAAAGCTTGGTCTAAATCTTCTATTCTCAAAGGATTGCCTGCATCGTCCTTGAGGTCAAGTGTTCTAATGGTTTCTTGCAGAACCGGAACAGACTTGACGATTTGTGCTTGTGTATCTACGGGACTACTTTGAATCATTAAAGGTTCTAGTCTTCCAACATCTCCCCCCAATCCTGTTAAAGAGGAAGTACGATCCGTTTTGATTAATAAGCTTGCTTGCGCTTGATATACCGGCCTGAGCGAAAATGCACATACTGAGGAAAAGGTTAAAACACTTCCAAAAACTCCTACTACTGCTATCCAGCGTCGTTTTAAAACTAGCCAGTATTTTTGCAAATCTATTTCTTCAAAAGAATGACTATTTTTGATCGAGTCCATAGTTGCAGACAGTTTTTTTGAATGGGGAAAAAGGCGATCGCAACTTACCTAGTAGTTCACTATTTTGAAATCTTTACTGCTTTGATAACTAACCATCCTTGCATGTCTGCGAGTAAACTCGCTTACAGAAGGATTGCTAAGGTGGATTACTCCCGTTGCTTGTTTCCAAAGTTCTGGAGGTGCTACTGAAACTTGGTAGGTGCGAACCTTTTGGGGAGTATCTTTACCTATGCGGCATCGAACATGATACCATTTCGTTTCTCGACACTGCTCGCACCAAAAAGCTTCTAACCACTCACCTTCTAAAGACACTGCTGTTTTAGTTGCTAACAATATCAAAGCACTATGTCGCCCTATCCCTCGCTGCTGAAGTTGTTCCGGACGATCTGCAAATAGTGGATACTTTTGACTGACGCTATCAAGATAGCATCCGTGAACTGGACAGTAGATTCCCCGACGCTTAGAACGCTTGCGATTCCGGTCACATCTTCTTTGCAATTCAACCTCCCCAAACTGGTAGATACACAACTGGCGACAAGATAATGAACTCTAGTTTGCTTGCCAGTCATTTTGATAAAGTGAAATCACGAACCACAAACAATACAAATAAAGAGATTTTCTGATTTTAGGGACAGTTTTCCCGCGATACGACCATCTCTACTTGCAAATAGGTAACAGGACTAAAGATGGTTACGGTGGAGGAACTGAGATCTTATAGACCATCAAAGTTCTGCTCCATTTTCTTTTTCAAAATTTAAATTTATTCATCTTTAAGTTAAATTTTGCTCTCGAACTCAAAGTTTCATATCATTCACTGTCAAACCTCCACAACAAATTATCCTAGTTTCTCATTACTTCAACTTGATTTACCAGAAAACACTCACAAAGCTAGGATCGAATACAGTTGAGAGTTCTCAAATCGGTACTCCATTCTAATTAGAACTCTGGTAATTTTGTGTAATTTGTATCACACTTCAACCGAAGTCCTAGAGAATTATTTAGTAAAAAAATACACATTTATTTTCCTAGCTACGTAAATAGCAGTGCTTAGCTGATGAGTATATACTATAACTCAATTTTTGTATATAAAATCAATTTAAATTCTGGTAAATTGCTAATATCCCAGTGTCAATTTCCCTGAAAGTAAAGTTATATCTAACCTTTTCATCTATAGCAAATTATTTAATAACTGTACCTTGATATACAATATTCTCACAACATTCCATATGTATATATGCTTATTTGCAGTGAGACAGCTGCTTGCGGCTAATGCTGAAAATACAAGATTGCATAGAAATAGATTGAGCTTGTCAAATTTCATCATTTGCTTGCACAAACAATTCATAAGCTATTTTTTAGTCGACTAAACTAGCTTGAAATTTTTAATCATATTAAACAGCAAGTATTTGAATTTAAAAAATATCGGAGAAACTTGCATAAAAAATTACTATCATAAAAAAGTTCAGTGATTGTACGCAAGCCTTTCCTGACAACCGTGCAATTACTGAAAGTTGTATTAATAAATGTCAAATCTTACTTGCAAACTGCTTTTGGTTGATAAAGCAAGGGAGGGATAATAATGTCAATCAACTTTTTTGTGAGTGTATAGCAGCAACAGCATTACCCGTTGAAAATAGCATCTAGTAACTTTTCTGGACCAAAACGAATTGCATCTGTACAAGGTAGATTAGTTTCAGCTTCTACAGCAGCGATCGCTTCTTTAGCAGCCTTATGGTCCAAATGATGGGTGTTGAGTGCAATACCTACCACCGGTACCGGCGCAAAAGCACCAGCAGCAGTTGCAACCATTTCATAAAGCTCGATTACCTTGGGTAAAGGCGGAATCGGTACTCCATCGACAACTTCCTTTTGTCCGGCGCGGTGTACCAGTATTAGCTGTGTTGGTTGGGAACCCCGTATTAGCGGTAGCGTAGCTGTAGAACCTGGATGCAGCAAGGAACCTTGTCCTTCAATATGCAGAATGTCGTGGTCTGGACCGTATTGCATCACCTGTTGCTCTACCGCGCCAGCAGCAAAGTCTACCCGCACCGCATCTAAAGCTATCCCATCCCCTTTTAACATCAAACCGGTTTGTCCTGTAGCAATGAACTTAGAACGCCAACCCCGGCGTCGGGATGCTGCATCTAATTCCAAACTAGTAGACATTTTGCCGACGGACATGTCAGTTCCCACGGTTAGTACTCGCCGACAGCTAAGGGTGCGAGCGATTCCAGTACCGATTCCTAAATTTGGTGGTTCTTGACGCACATCCCAAATTAACTGTCCGGTTTTGAGTAGCGCTTTTAATTCGGGCATTGCGGACATCGGTTTGTGCAAACCGTTCACTAGTGACATTCCGGCGGCCAAAGCCTCTTTAATATCGTGCCAGTAATCATCCGGTACCACACCGCCTTTAGTAGCAATACCAATTACCAAAACTTCCGGTTTGTACTCCAACGCCTCTGCTACGGAAGCGACTATCGGTACATCACGCTTGATACCGGTTAACTGGGGTATGGATTGTCCCGCACAATCGCGATCGATAACAGCTACGATGGGAGCTTCGCTGTAGCGCAGAAGTGACAATCCCGTTTTCCCGTGAGTACCGCGAATTCCTTCGTGTAATAAAATAGCTATTCGTCGCTCAAGTAGCAGATGCACTGCGCTGTACCCCCAATCCTGGTAAATCGTTTGGTAAAATTTTTCCCTCTTGCACCCATGCTCCCGTGAAGGGATCGTTAATTAAATTTAGATGACTGTCTAAATCTAAATAGTCAGCCAGCGGCGCCAGCTGTGCTGCTGCTGTATTCAAGAGGGTACTGTCGGAATAACAACCAAGCATTACCTGTAATCCGCAAGCACGGGCTGTATGTATCATCCGCATTGCCTCGGTTAACCCTCCTGCTTTCATTAGCTTGATATTAATGCCATCTACCACATTTGCCAACTGGGGAATGTCGCTACTTGTCAAACAGCTTTCGTCTACAAAAATAGGTAACGGCGATCGCGCCTTCAAGGCGGCTAAACTTTTTTCCATTCCCCGCGCTAGTGGTTGTTCTACATACTTTACACCCTGTTTTGCCAGCCAGCTGCACATCTCAATTGCTTCCTCTAACCCCCAACCCCCATTAGCATCCACATATAAATCTTGCCTTGGTGCTTCTTCTCGCACTGCCATTAACATTTTTCGATCGGCGTCAATACCGTTTGGGCTTCCCAATTTCACTTTCAACACCCGGACATCCATAAATTTTAACCAATCTTGCGTCCTTGTTTTTGCTCCTTCTGGGGAATTAATACCAACAGTTACCGAAGTTGGTACTATGGCGTTTTTATCCAACCCCCACATTTGCCACAACGGTAACCCCGCGCGCTTTCCCAACCAATCGTGCATCGCTATGTCCACAGATGCTCTTACCGCCGAAGGAATTTGGGCTTTTGTAAAAATCTCCTCAACTTTTTGCCGCTGCAACGGACTCAATGCTTGCAAAAAAGGCGTAATTTGTTGCAAAGTATCTTTGATTGTCTCTGTTGATTGCGGACGATCGCCCACATGAAACGGAGAAGCTTCTCCCCAACCCTCGATACCATCATGGTAAATCCTCACCCATACGTTTGCTGTCTGCGCTACTGTACCGCGACTAATTGTCAAAGGAAACCGCTTAGTAACCGTAAATATTTCTGCCTCAATTTGCATATCTCTACTTGAGAGCGATCGCGAGCAAACTCTAAGTCTATACATAACTTGGAGTTAAAATTATACCTTTGTTATACTTTTTCACACCCTTGTATTTTCGTTACTAATTTGGCACTGGCTCAAGCACCCAATTTTTCTTATGAAAAACCTAGAAAAATGGCAACTACTGCAATCGAAGTTGATCGTAGACCACAACTGGTGCAAAGTAAGACAGGACGAAATCAAACTACCCAACGGAAATATCATTGATGATTATTTTGTTTATATTAAGCCAGAAGTCGCTTTAATCTTACCTATTACTAGCAGCAAGGAAATTGTTTTTGTCCGACAATATCGCCATGCAGTCGGAGAATTTTTTATAGAACTACCCGCAGGTAGTTTCGATCCCGCTCAAGAAAGTCCAGAAACAGCAGCTAAAAGGGAATTACAAGAAGAAACTGGATATAGTTGTGACCAAATTATAAAAATTGCCACTTTCTATGAAAAACCTAGTAAAGAAACTAATCAAATACATTTATTTTTAGCAGAAAATGTTGTCAAAGTAGGTAATCAAAAATTAGACATGACAGAAGAAATAGAAATTGTTTTGATTCCCAAAGAATCAGTTTTAGATAAAATTCTTCAAGGCGAAATATCGGTAGCTGGTACTGTTGCCGCTCTTTTTCTAGGATTAAATTTTCTCAGGAAAAGTTGATAGAAACTTACCTTAATTAAGGCCGAAAACTAATAATTTCCCTGCTAGCTGCTAGAATACATTATGAGCACCACAAAACGATTGGAGGAGTTGTTCAAACACAGGAGAATAAAAAATGGACGAATTCATGCAAGCTGCCATAGAAGAAGCTAAACAAAGCAAAAAAGAAGGCGGAATTCCCATCGGTTCCGTTCTTGTTAAGGATGGTAAAATTCTCGGTAGAGGACACAACAAACGCGTACAAGAAGGCGACCCAGTCACTCACGCCGAAATAGATTGTCTGCGCAACGCCGGTAGAATTGGCAGTTATAAAGGTACAATACTTTATTCCACTTTAATGCCATGCTATTTGTGCGCTGGAGCAGTAGTGCAATTTGGTATTAAAAAAGTCATTGCTGGAGAATCAGAAACTTTCTCTGGCGCCAAAGAATTTATGGAGTCTCACGGTGTAGAAGTGATTGATTTAAACTCTCAGGAATGTAAGCAAATGATGACACAGTTCATCCAGGAAAATCCCAAACTGTGGAACGAAGATATCGGTAATAACTAGCGATCGCTGTCACAGCTAGCTGAAATTAATAATCTCCCTGTTTGGCGTAGGGATAACTCCAAAGCGCCACCTGAAGTACTATTGACTTAAAGCAAGCCTGGTAAATCTTCTCCGCATCTTCAGCATCATGTTCCTTTTGAGCCAAAAAAGGTTTGATGGTTGCGACGATCGGATAAATAAAAGCAATCATATAGCGTATATAGCGTAGCCCAATATGGTGGAAGCAGACTGAACGTTATCTGTCTGGTTTTTCTTTATCCGTGTGTGGCGCAATCCAATCTCCTGCTGATAATTCAACCAATCTTGGTCATAAGGACGGTTGCAAGTATCTGATGAAAGCGTTTGCGAACTGCAGCGAGATATTCCTGGTGGAGTTGATGGTTTAAATCACTAAAGTGATAGGCTAGATGCGGATGAGAACCGACGTAGGAGTACCATAAATCCAACACCTCTTCAATCTGATCCTGCAAGACTTCTCCAGCTTGGCGCAAGTATTTTTCATCTTCCTCGCTAAAAAGCACGCTTCGCTTGATCAGATTGAACTCTTCTAAAAGTATAACCAGCAATAGCAGTATTCATAACTTAATCTCCAATACTGAGCAGTACCGCTGTTAATCTGAAGATAATCTGAAGATAACTAAACCTTGACGACGGCAAAAGTAGATACAATTCAGCCAGGTACTTACTTTTTGGTTTGGATTATGGAAGTTGCTGACTCAAAAAAGATGCAAAATTTTGTGAAGCGTCCAGCTGTTACCAGAATGGTAGAAGATATCTTGGGTTGCAACTAGTCGTTAACTATCCTGCAACTGATTCGTCAAGGAGTAGTAAATAGACCTGGAGCAATGGAACGCCATTGATGGTTTGACAACGAAGGTGTTAAATGAACGTTTGAAGCTCATGTTGAATACGAACTTACTTCCTTTGGTCAGAAGCTTGTCAATATCCTCGATGAAATTAAAAAACTCAGCCAAGAATTAGAATTGGTTGATTATTTAACTATTTTGCCTTTGTCTGAGAAATTCATCAAATGTCGATCTATCTGGAAGTGAAGGTTGAGCACCCGCTTTAGTTACTGCAACAGCTCCAGCAGCTGCACCCCACAGCAGTGCTTGCTCTAAGGAAAGTCCTTCCAAAACTGCTGCTGTTAAACCACCATTGAATGCATCCCCAGCAGCAACAGTATCAACCGCTTCTGTTGAAAAAGCGGGTACAAACAAAGTTTCGCTGGGAGTGGCGCAAACTACGCCCTGTGCGCCTAATTTCACGATTGCATTTTTTACTCCCCTTTGCCGTAGCTGCACAGCTGCTTTTTTTGCTGACTGCACATCATGTACACAAAAACCAACTAATTGACTTGCTTCTAGTTCGTTAGGAGTAATAATATCAATCAATGGATAAAGTTCATCTGGTAAGTGGGACTGTACCGGAGCAGGATCGAGAATGACTCTGACTTGTGTTGCTGTTGCTGCTCGTGCAGCTGCAATTACTGCAGATATGGGAATTTCCAATTGTAAGAGCAAGACTGAAGCTTGTGGTAGCAAAGACAATAAGCGTTCTACATCGTCGTCATTCACGCGTCCGTTTGCACCGGGTATAACAATAATTTGATTTTCACCCTTTTGATCAACAGCGATCGCAGCCACACCAGAACTAACTGTTTCATCCACAAATACATTCTCAGTTCGTACCCCAGATGCTTGCAAGCTTTTGAGCAATTCTTTACCAAAACTGTCTGCACCAACGCGTCCCACCATGTAGGTAGGAATTCCCAGTCGTGCTAACGCTACCGCTTGATTTGCACCTTTACCACCCGGCGCTTGAAAAAAAGCATACCCCAGCAACGTTTCTCCAGGAAGCGGTAAGCGGGGTGTTTTTGCCACCAAATCCATGTTAATACTGCCAAAGACAATAGCGGTCATAACAGGGAACTTTTGAAAAATAACTATAGGAAAATCATCACATCACATAGCAGCGATCCCAAAGCTTTCAAAGAAAACTTGTTTCCCCTCATTTAGCCCTACTCCAACTACAACGATAAATCGCTGAGTGTAAACTGCTAGCGATCGCACCCAAGTATATAGATTTTATTAAAATTTCCTTATCTCATAAGAACGACATTTCCAAGGACCCCAAATCGCAAAAGTAATACCAGGAGTTTGGATATTGACAAAGAATGTTCTACCATCTGGTGAAAAGCAAGCACCCGCAAATTCATTATTGGCATACATATCCTTGAAATCTGGATTGGGATTGTTTGCGAACACAATATTCTTAGCAAATTGGTATAGTTCGCCTTTTTTATTAACGCCAACGATGTATTGTTCGCCACCACCGTCTTCGCATAAGAAAATATCGCCAAAAGGAGTAACTGTAACATTATCTGGTTCGTCAAGCAGTTCTCCGCTAGAAGTGGCCTCCACGTACAATGTTAGTTTTTCTTGGCGAGGATCGTAAATCCAAACCTGACCGTTACCCCTAGTGGAATCTACAGCTGGGGTACCAGCTTGGGTAGCGACAAAGTAAATCAAACCGTTACCATACCAAGCTCCTTCGCCACGGAAGAAAATAGCTGCTCCTTTAGCTTGAGCTTGATAGCGAACTCCCACTTCACCTGCAATGATATTACCAGTTTTATTTTCCTGCACTGGATCTGGGTTATCAATTTTAACCCACTCCACATCGAAGGTTTGACCAACTTTTATCCTTCCTAACTGACCGCCAAGGTTTGGATTGTTGCTTGTATTTAAAGCAAAGTTTTCTGCACCCTTTATCTTTAAAGCCCAAAGAGTACCACCCCGAGCAAGTTGACCGGGGACTTTTGGTACAAATCTATAGAAGCAACTGTCGTTGCGATCTTCTGTTTGATAGACGTAACCAGTTATGGGGTCTACTGCAACTGCTTCATGACTAAAACGTCCCATTTCCTTGAGGGGTATAGGAGTTATCAAACCGCTGTTAGCATTTGCTATCACTTCAAAGTTATAGCCATGCTTGGTATCATCTTTAAAAACATTGGTACTCACAGAAAAAGTTTCTTCACAGCTAATCCAAGTACCCCAAGGCGTAGATCCACCTGCACAATTACGAATTGTTCCGCAAAGAGAAGCAAAATGCTTGATAACTTCACGATTAGGTCCGATCACTAATGTGGTTGTTCCTCCTTGAGCACCTGCTGAGTACCTGATGGAACCAGAAACAGGATATGAACAAGAGCTACCCAACTCGTGATTTCGAACCAAGATGGTTGTGTTGCGAGTACCTGGAAACGCCGCCATTCCATCGTGACCAGCTGGTACGAGATGGCCATCGCTCATGGTTTGACCAGTTATGGAAAGAGCGCGGTAATTAAAACCAGGAGGAAGCGCTAATAATGGTTCTTGACTTAAATTACCTAAGTAGGTATTTGTGAGTTCAGAAGCATTCACGGGTAGCTTGGGTTCTAAAGGTCCGTAACCGATATTCCTAACAACTTGACCGCGAGCAACTTTTGTGTAAAAGGCTTCTAGAGGGGAAACCATAGTTACACTAGCAGCAGATGCACCAGCCAAGGTAAGAAATTGACGTCGTGACAAAGACACGTGTTTGTATCCTATTAACTCCACTTTTCCCAGAAAAACTTATCAATCCGCGGTTAAGTTGAAATAAAGGATTAGTTAAATCAAGTCATTTTCTAGAATTTAAGAAAATATGTGTATTTTTATTTGATTTTGAGCCGCTAATGTCAATTTTTCTGAAGATAGCTGTGGCAAAAGCTGATTGTTAAAGTTTTAGCAATTCTTTGTAGCTGGAAAGTGGAAGTAAATAAAACTAATGGCAGAAAATGTCTAAAATTGTGGGAGTATAAAATTGTGGGAGTAATTTAGTTTCTTTGGAAGCAGATGCTGTTTGCGATCGCCTCAAAATTCTTGCTTGACCTTACCCGCAACCTAGTTAATGCAACACAGTCGAGTCGCGCAAAAATTCAGCAAACTTAATTCCACAACCACTTTACTGACTGCAGGTACTGTAAGATTGTACCAAGCTTTCTTCAACTCCCAGCCTTACTCAAGTAATGTAAATAAATAAACATATTATTAAGAATACTTATCTTATCCTTTCTCAAAGAAGTAATATTAGGATACCTCAAGAATATGTACATCTAAGGATGTATCAGTATGTCAATCTAAGAAAAATGCAGTCTTAGTTCTACTTGCAATTAACCGCCTAACTTCTGGAGAATTTCATTAATATCCCCGCTCAATTCAACGTCCGCCAACTACTTTAGGCAAAAGGTTAGGATAATAAACTCATGCCAGGAGAACACACACAAAAAAAAGATTTTATATTTCAGTAAAGCTCATGAATCAAAAGACGTTTACAATATTTAGGGTTGCCTTCACCCAGACCCTGCTTGCAAAATTTCTCGCCAAGTAATGTTAAATGAATTAAAAGTAATCACAATAATGTTAAATTTTGTTAAAAATATGATACATTAACCAACTGAATAATTTGAAGAAGCTATAAGGAAATTTACAAATGTATCGGCGATTCCCGCATAACTTTAGGCTTTTCAGAGTCATTCCCAGCAATGTCACAAGAATTGCTGTCAGGACCAGAAAAATACTGGAGTGCGGTTGGGTGAATTTGTTAGAATCACTACCATTTTTAATTGCCTGCGGAGTTTTGCTTGCTGCTGTCAGTTTGAAAAGTCCTCTGCTGTTGTTTTGTTTGCTGTTTGGTAGCTTGATAGCAGTGGTAATCCAACAAATAGGACAGCAAGTGAGTTTACCCAAAAAAACTCTTTTGTTGTTGCAAATATTTGCAGTTGCTATTATCTTTTGCGCATTTTGGTTAGACTATTTTGCAAACCCAGCCCAAGCACAATTCTTTAGAAAAGCTGAAGACTTTTTTAAAAACAACTTAACCCAAGGTACGGGAGGAGATAGCAACACCCAAGCAGCAGTAAGTTTAATCTTCAACGTTTTACGAGCACTTTACTTGTTGTATATTGCCGTTTCTCTAATTGGTGTGATCAATGCAGTTCGTAAAGATGAAGATTGGCAAAGTGTGGCTAGAACCCCCTTATTAGTAGTCGTTGCCGTCACTATTGCTGACGTACTCACAGGTTTTGTGATTGGTGATAGCAATAAATAACTTATCTATTTGAAGTCAGAAAAAATTTAGATATTTAGTTATGTTGCAAGAGCCAGACAAAGAATTTCGACCTGTCAATCAAATTTTAGGAACTCAACCTTCATTAGGACCTGTTCCAGCTGACCAAGTTTTACCTTGGACAATCATAGCCTTAACTTCCTACTTTGTAGTTAATGGCATTTTTGGTGGTTTGTTTGCAGACGAATTCCACAAATGGCTTTGGACATTACTGATTGCTGCGTGGGGAATGGCGACATGGTGGATATTAACAGGTGGTAGAAGTTGGCGCTTTTTAAGCAAATTTATCGGAGTACCTAATTGGACTAGGGGATTTGCTCGGTATCAAAGCTTGCTGGAAATGAGCTATGAAACAAAAAATCGGAAAAAGAAGCGTCGGTATCGCAGGAAGTGAAACAAGATTAACACCGTTTGAAGATGCTTTACACCTGGCGACAATGCTGCGTGTAGCACTGAACGAACGCGATATTGGTGCTTATATTTTGACAAAAGGAACTCAAAAAGATAGATTCTGCTTTGTTTTTGGTTTTGAATGTCGAGGAATTCATACTACTTTAAGATCAGAACAAATAGATACTATTTTCAGCAATCTGGAAGCTGGTTTAAAAGATATCCCCAATGGAGAAAGAATAACCTTGCATTTGGGGTCTTTTAGTTCAGATAAACAGCGCCAAAAAGAACTGGCTGCCTTAATCAAGAGTACGCCATCACAAGATATAAAGTACTTATTAATGTCAGAACGAGCGAGGGTACAAGAATTAACTCGTTCGGGAATACGCAAGCCGAAATTTCTCCGAATTTATGTTACTTATACAGTTGAACCAGAGGCAAGCAATACAGATGACTGGATAGAAAAACTGCTAGCCAAAGGAGAATTATGGTGGTCGAAATTCAAAGGTGACTTTGCAGAAGTGGAAAACCAGCGGCTAGAAAATATTATCGTCAATGCTTATAAAAATGGCTTTTGTCGCTGGGAGCAAATTTTATCTAACAAAATGGGATTGGAGATCAAGCCCATGAATGCGGAACAGCTGTGGGGAGAAATTTGGAGAAGATTTAACAATACGCAGCCAATAGAAATTCCGCAACTAATAATTTTAGATGAAAAAGGACTGCACGAACAAGTTTATTCAGATTTAGCCAGCAGTAAATTACTTGTAGAAAATATTCACAGCACAACTTTGCTAGTGGAGTCTGGCGTACCTTGCGCCGATCGCCGCTGGGTAAAGGTGAAAAATAACTATATCGGAGCACTGACATTTTTGGAAAAACCCGGTGGTTGGCCGAATAAAGCTAGTCAACTGCGTTATTTGTGGGAACTGCTAGCTAGAGAAACTGTGGTGGATACAGAAATTTTTTGTCAGCTGACCGCAGCAAACCCAGCCATAGTAAAAACAACCCTGCAACGAGTACTGAAACAATCAAACGTCACTGCTGCACTAGCGCGGGAAAAAAATAAAACAATAGATGTTGGTGCGCAATTAAAGCTGAAAAAATCAGTAGCAGCACAAGAGCAAATATATGAAGGAGCTGTACCGATTTATGTAGGAATTGCCATTTTAGTGCATCGTCCTACCGTAGAGAAATTAGACGAAGCAACAAGATATATTGAAAACTGTTTTCAGCGTCCAGCCAAAGTAATTAGGGAAACAGAATACGCTTGGAAAATTTGGCTGCAAACTCTACCAATCGTTTGGGAAGGTTTGTTAGCAAAACCTTTCAATCGTCGCCAGCTGTATTTAACAACAGAAGTACCGGGATTAATGCCTTTAGTACTAACAACAGAAGGCGATCGCCAAGGTTTTGAATTAATAGCTGAAGAGGGAGGAACGCCCATTCACCTGGATTTGTTTAACCAGCACAAAAATTTAGCACTGTTTGCAACAACTCGGGCTGGAAAGTCAGTACTGGTATCGGGAATTTTAACCCAAGCTTTAGCACATAAAATTCCTGTAGTTGCCCTAGATTTTCCCAAACCTGACGGTACATCTACCTTCACCGACTACACCGAATTCATGGAAAGAAATGGAGCTTACTTTGATATTTCCAAACAATCGAATAACTTGTTTGAACAACCAGATTTGCGTCTTTTGAGTTCCGAACAACAGCGCGATCGCATGCTCGACTACATCTCCTTTTTAGAATCAGCCTTAATGACCATGGTTCTGGGTAGCAAAAGCGAAAACCAGCTGCTCTCGCAAACAGTGCGATCGCTCCTCAACCTCGCCTTGGGAGCCTTTTTTAGTGATGAAAACATCAAGCAACGATACTTAGAAGCAATCAAAGGAGGATTTGGCTCCCTAGCATGGCAAAAAAACCCCACATTACAAGATTTTCTCTATTTCTGCTCACCAGAATACTTGCAGTTGGATTCCATTGGCAGTAGAGTTGAAGATGCCCTTAACCAAATTCAGCTGCGCCTGCGATTTTGGCTTTCTAGTCGAGTTGGTAAAGCTATCTCTGCTCCCTCCAGCTTTCCTACCGACGCACAATTGTTGGTGTTTGCTCTTAGAAACCTCTCAGACAGCGAAGACGCAGCCATACTATCCTTAAGTGCTTACTCAGCAGCACTGCGACGTGCATTAAGCAGTCCAGCTTCGATATTCTTTATCGACGAAGCACCCATTTTATTTGAATTTGACCAAATATCTGACTTAGTAGGCAGAATTTGCGCTAACGGAGCCAAAGCTGGAATCAGAGTTATCTTATCAGCACAAGACCCCGACACCATCGCCAAATCCAAAGCTGCATCAAAAATTTTACAAAACTTAACTACACGATTAATAGGACGCATTCAACCAGTTGCAGTCGACAGTTTCCAAGAAATCTTAAAATACCCCCGCGAAATTATTGCTCGCAATGCTTCCGAAAGTTTTTTCCCTCGCAAAGAAGGAATTTACAGTCAATGGCTATTAGATGATAACGGCATTTACACCTTTTGCCGCTACTACCCAGGTTACGAACAATTAGCCGTAGTTGCTAACAATCCCCAAGAACAAGCCGCCCGTCAAAAAACCATGCAACAATACAGGGACAAATACGAAGCAATTTCTAAATTTGCACGCCAACTCGTTGCTTCCCTGCGCGGTTCATAAATTTTTCCTTTACCTCAAATAACATCTGCTTTGGCAACTAGAAATATATGAAAAAAACAACTCTTTTAACTATTTCTATGACCTTGCTGATGGTTTTACCAACAACTGCACAATTAGGAGCAGTATGGAGCGATTTTCAATCCTATGCAGGAGATTTACAAACTTATCTCGCTAACAATCTTACAGACACGTTAAAACCGATAGAACCAGAAGCTCAAAGTGCAATTAATAACGCCACCGGAGCCTTGAATATACCCAACCCTATCACAACAGAAAAAAGTATTCGTGATAGCATGATTTGGTACTATGTCTCGGACAAATTTGATAACAATCCCACTGTCAGAGCTAATTTAGCAGGTCATGAAATCAATCGCTTAATAACTCGTAGCGCCGTAGCTAGCGCTCTGGGTGCAGATGGACAAATCAGATGGAAAACTAAATTAGAAAATATCGAAGAAGCGGTGAAAAAAATAGCAGGTTTGACCAGTGAAACCGAGCCTCTGGAGGGACAACTAGAAAATTTAAAAAATCAAGCTCTAGCAAATATAGGTCAAGCCACCGGCGCTGCTAATTTCCTTTCTTCCTTTTTAGGTTTAACTCAGCTGCAAAGCGTCAAAATTCAACAAGAACAATCAAAAATGATGGCAGAAATGTTAGGTCAAACCATGCAGACGAATCAATTCTTGCTATATTCCAACCTGAATTTAGCTAATATTTCCCAACAAATAGAAGAGTCTAATCGCGCTCGCCGAGTTGACACATCTGCAGAAGCAGCAAGACTTTTGCGCACAGCTACTCAAAGTGATTTGTTTGGGAGAGAATTGGAAAAATAATCATTGCGAATGATAGATGAAAATGCTGTTAGAAAATATCATTTTTTTGGTAGAAGTTGGTATTAATGATGTTCTCGATCATGGTGTCGCCACTGCTAGAACTATTGCCGAAAGCTGGGACAAACAATGGATAGATTTATTGCAAAATAATGAGGGTAAAAATTTATATGCAGCGCTGACAAATTTAGGCGTATTTTTTGCAGTGGGAACTTTATTGTTTTTTATGATGCAATGGCTCAAAGACGTTATCTACAGCGAGTATTCCCGTCCTCTTTCAGCGTTAATATGGCCTTTTGTAGTAGTATTGCTATTAACTAATACAGGAAATGGTAGTGCATTGGCAAATCTCACCCTCGGAGTGCGGAATTTTCTCAACACGGTTAACCAACAAGTAGTGACCGCAGCTGATGCAAATAAAAATTACCAGCAAGCATTAAATATGGGTGTTGCAGAAGAAGTAGCCGGCGCCACGCTGCGTCCTTGTCAATCACTAACTGGGGAACAGCAAACTCAATGCTTTATTAGAGCCAGAGAAAAAATAGAAATGCTGTGGCAAGAGTATAGAAATTTATACGGAGATAAAACTTGGATTGGCAAACTAGAAAATAAAGTCAATCAGATCGCCTACGGTACTGGTAACGTATCAGAAAACTCATTTAATTCTTTGTTGGGTTCAACAATAGAAACTAGTATTAAAAACTTTTTAATTTCCTTACAGTACGCATTCCAGAATTTAATCGAAGCCACTATGCTGCTTGTAGCAGCTTTAGGTCCCTTAGCGGTGGGTGGTTCTTTGTTACCCATAGCTGGAAAACCAATTTTCGCTTGGCTTACGGGATTTTTATCTTTAGGAATTGCCAAAATTTCCTTTAACATTATTGCTGTGCTCACAGCTACAGTGATTGTCAATGGTCCTGGAGAAGATGCTAACGCCGACCCCGACTTGATGTGGTTCATGATTTTTTTAGGAATTTTAGCACCGATATTATCTTTACTTTTGGCGGGTGCTGGGGGATTTGCAGTGTTTAACGCCATCGGAAACACCACCTATTGGCTGAGGGAAAGAATATAACTAGTAGCAACAAAGAGGGGTAAATGGTACGTTTATTACAAAAACAACAACGAACGGTAAGCTTGTTGACAACTTTTGCCATTGCTACCTTCGGTTTACATGCATTGACTTTATTTTTTTTGATTTTGCAAGGCTTAACCATTCGCCAGCTCAGTTTGCGAAAACCTCCTTCTTTCGTGCAATTGGTAGATGGTCAACCAGTAGCTGCAACAGATGATACCGAAACTAACCCAGAAGTAATTCGCCAATTCGTTAGCAAAACGATCGCATCCATGTTTAACTGGTCTGGGACACTTCCACCACAAAACATCGAAGAAGTCACAAAACCCAAACCAGATTTAGGAATTTTGATTAAAACACCACAAGGTATCAGCCAAAAAGTTACTACTAGCAGTTGGATCGCTAGCTTCGCTCTCTCGGAAGATTTCCGCAAAGGTTTTTTAAGCGAAATCGCAGCTATGACGCCACCAGAAGTGTTTGCTCGCGACCCCAAGCAAGCAATGTCAGCGCAAATAATTATCAAGCGGGTTTATCCTCCCCAAAAAATTGCGCCTGGAAAGTGGCGAGTTGGTATGGTTGCTGATTTGATTCAAAAAAAACAAGCAGATAATAGAAAAATTATCATTCCGTTTAATAAAGATTTACTTGTCCGCAGTGTAGATTATTTTCCTTATCCCCTAGCCAATAATGCCAGTGTTTTGCAAAAAGCAATTTATGGTATCCGAAGCGAGAGGTTAGAGATTTATGAAATGCGAAATTTGTGCTTGCTGGATGAAGATAACAATCTCAATCCCAATCAACCACAACAGTGTGGAAATAATCAAGCTATAGAAAAATTCACGCGTTGATTTCTGTATTGATTAAAAGTAGTAAAGAGATGCAATTTACGAGCTAATTATTAATGCAGTTAATTCCGAAAAAAAATCATCAAAAAAATATCTTACCCCTGTTTGCTGTTGGAACATTTGGTTTGCACGTTATTACCTTGTTGCTACTGATGTTCCACTGGTCATTGTTACAGCAGTTAAGTCGACACTTAATGCCTCAAAGTCTGGTTCAACTTGTGGATGGTAACGCCATAACGGTAAATCCCACTCCCAATTTAGAACGCTATCCAGAGACAATTAGACGTTTTGTAGGTCAAACGATGACCTTGATGTTGACCTGGTCAAAACAACAGCCACCAGAAACAGTATGGGAAATTAGTTCCCAATTGCTTGCTGCTGGTGCTAAGCAAAAATTGCAATCAGAAATTATGAATGTTAATTCCACAAATAAATTTCAAAATGGAGGTTCAGAAAGTGTATTAATTGTACAAAAAATTTCTCAACCTACTAAAATAGGTGAAGGCAAATGGAAAGTAGAAATGATAGCGCATCAATTAATTTTTAGTAATTCCGATCGCTTGGGAAAATCTGTGCAATTTTCGAAACAAATTATAGTTAAAGCAACGGATACACAAGTTATTTCCCTACCTGATTTGCCCCTTACTTGGCATGTAGCAGCGTATCGCTTGGGTGAAGCCAGGTTGGAAATTTCAGATATATGCGAGCGACAAGATAACAATTGTTCTGGAAGTTAAAGTGGGGCGGAAATTATGAATTTATATTCGATTACCTCAGAAAATACCCGCGAAAATTTTGCTACTAAGGAACATTACCAATCAGAAATGGATTTTTCCGATTGGGAATTGCGAATGGCAAAATTAGTTGGTTTTGAGGAAGAAGAAGTTGCGGTTGAAGATACAAAACAAGCAGAGGATTCCCCCAGCTTGCAACCTTCCCCAAAAACGTCAGTACTGCCAGAAGTGACCGAGCAGCGCCTTCGTTCCAATCCCTTTGCTAAATTAGCCTTAGTAGGAGCTGGTACCTTCATGGTAGTACTGGTAGCTGGCTTATTTTTAACGCAGTTAATGAGCGGAACTGGCAATAAACCCAAAAAAAATAATCTTGTTGCTCCCCAAACGCGATCGCTTCCCACACCAGCATCTGGCGTAGAACAACTACAAACAGAGGTAGAAACTCTCAAAACCAAATTAGCCCTTGCAGAACAAGCACAGGCAATCAAACTAGCACAACAAAAACTCAGAAGCGCCCCCCCAGTAGCAGTTAAACCCATTTCACCAACACCAACACTCTTGAGAACGCCCACACCCGTACGAACCGTGTACATTACCAAGGTGGTACCGGTAGAACGCCCTCGTTTGCGACAATCGCCAATTCCAACGCCAACCATGATATCACCAGCATTACCGCCATCCCCACCACCATCGCCAGTAGCGATCGTCAAACCAGTTACTCCAGTCACTGTCAAACCAACACCAGATCCTCTAGAAGAATGGGCGAGACTGGCGAAATTAGGTAGTTACGGTCAAGTAGCAGTTGCGCGGACATCTACTGCAACCAGCTTTGCTCCTTCTGTTGCACAACCGGAACCTGTAGCAACTAACAGAGTACAACCTTTGTTGAGAAATCCTCGACCAAGACCAACCCTAGCACCGGAAACTTCTACATTCAGCCAAGCACAGCGCAGTTTGAAATCTGTAGCGGTAGGGACTAGTGTTAAAGCTGTATTAGCAACAGCTGTCTTTGGCGAAACGACCAGATCGACAAACAGCAGTAGAAAAGAAGACAGAAAAAACCTATTTGTCGTGCGTTTGAAAGAACCCTTGAAAGCGGTGGACGGTTCCGTTGTATTGCCTGCCAAAACAGAGCTATTAACAGAAATTAATTCCCTTTCCGACCAAGGTTTGTTGCAGTTAAATGTAGTGAAAGCAATTATACAAAATAACGGCAACCTTGTAGAAAGAAGCCTACCGGAAAACGCCTTGCTCATCAATGCTCCCGAAGGAAAACCTTTAGTAGCCAGCCAATTTTCCAATAAAGGATCTGTTTTGGGAATGGATGTTGGACAATTTGTCTTGGGAGGTATTGGAAAAGCAGCAGAATTATTTAACCGTACAGAATCACAAGTTACCTACAGTGGCGGTAATACTATTGTGACCAATTCTAATCCCCGGCGCAATATCCTAGCTGGAGTTTTAGAAGGTGGGGTAAGAACGGTAGTTCCCCAAATTAGCCAGCGCAACCAACAAGCTATCTCCCAAATGATGCAACGCAGTAATATTTGGTTTTTACCAGCAGGTAAGGAAGTGGAAGTGTACGTCAATCAAAGTCTGCAGCTATAAAATCAGCCTTAGAAATTCTTTTTTTCACAAGCTAAGATTCGTCGTGAGTATAGTTAAAAGTTTGTTCATCCTCTAGGATGGAATGCAGCCATGAAACGCAAAATTAACTTGCTTGTCAAAATTCCATATCTACATCTGACTTCTACGGCTTTTGCGGCTGCAATCTTACTTTTAGCAGGTCGTGCTGCAGCCAGCAATGCCGTTCTTCGTTCTATGTTTTCTTGTCAAGCACAGGGTTTAGGAGGAGCAATACCTACTATTACTGTTTCCTACCAGCAAGGAACAAATTTAAGCTTTATTCCAGCGGGAGAAATAATTAAAAAAGTTTGGTTAAACGATCCTACCCAGGTAGTGATGGATTTTGACGGTCCCATGTGCATGCAGTTCGGTCAAGAACGCAATGCTAATGTCGGAGATTGCAAAAACTCAGGTGCGAATGTGATTCAACTCAGACGCATTAAAAAACTGAAAATTCCTGGGATTCCTGATGTTAAAAATACGCTTTTAACAGTAGTTACCGAACGACAAGGGCAAAATAAATTATATACTTTTCGCGTTCTTTACAGTGATGGCGTGCCAGAATACCACACTTTAGCGATTTATCCTGATATTGGTGGTCCGACTTCCTGTGTGAGAGAACCGATACCAGCTCGCTAAGTACACTCCTGCAGCAGATACTAGCAGTAATGGCGTTAGCCAATCACCCCAGCGCACGTACAAAGTTTGTGTTTGGCGGCGGTAAATTGTTTCGGCGTGAATTTCGTAGGTGTTGTGTCCGGATATCCACACTGTTTGGCCGTGGGGATCTACAAACGCCGAATATCCCGTGTTTGTCGCTCGCACTGCCCATCTATCGGTTTCTATTGCCCGCATGATATCTTGAGCATGATGCTGCGCTGGCATGGACGCACTGTAGTGAGCATCGTTGGAGGAACTGAGTATAAATAATCCACCGCTTGCAGCTTGACGGCGGAAAACTTCAGAAAATGCAGATTCGTAACAAATACCAACGATCGCTCGACCGAAAGGAGTAGCAAACACTTGCTTTGGCGAACCGGGAACTTGGTGTTCGTCTATTGGTGAAAGACGGCGAACAATACCGCCTAAAACATTTTCCCAGGGAATGTATTCACCGATAGGTACCAATTTGGATTTGTCGTAGCGGCTAAAAACTTGACCATCGCCTGTAATGGTGAATAAACTGTTTGTGTAGCTGCGTCCTTTGCTGCCAAAACCGCCGATCCAAGCTACTACACCTTTTTCTCGTACTGCTGCTACTAAAGAACTGCGCATTATCTCAGGCTGAAAAAAAGGTAAAGCTCCTTCTGGAGTCAGCACTGCATCTACGCCTTGCGCTGCTAAAGTCAAATAGCCGTTGGTATAGCCTGCGATCGCTCGACGCCATCCTTCTGGATAAAGTTTGATTTCGTTAGGAATGTTACCTTGAATAATTCCTACTTTTAATGCTGCTTGCGGGGGTTGAAGGAGGGGACGCGTGTATAAACTAAAACCTATAAGATGTAGGGTAATTAGCAGTACTGGGGCGAGGAATAAGTATTTGTTAACGAACCACCAAGAATGCAAAGGATGCCCGGAATTCTTTGGGTCTGAGTGATAAAGCCAAGCTTCTGCAATTAAACCGTTGACTGCGACAATTGCTGCTGTTACCGCACTGGGGCCGGTTAGTTGACTCAAGTGTAAAATTACCAAATTGTGCGGACTTTGGGTGTAAGCAAGAGAACTCCACCACAAAGGACCTGTACTCCAAAGGGCTTCTAGAGCGCACCACAAAGCTGTACCCACTACAACGCGAGCGAAGGGAGAAAAATTTCCTTTGTCCTCGGACTTGTTTTTTCCTTGTTTGGATGCAATTCCGGCCAAACCACTAGCCCACAGCGCCACTAAGGCTGCTCCCCACAGGGTAATAAAGAGCCAGCAAAATAAGGCTATTGCTAAACTTGCCAACCAGGGAACTCCCATCCAAGTCATGGGGTGAATTCCCATTATCCAGAACAAAGCTGTACCGTGGTAACCAATTCCCCAAATGAGAGAAAGTACCACTACAGATGGTTGGCGCCCGCAGTTGATAGTCAGTACCCATAAAAAGGCGAGAGCAAACCAAGCTAAAAACCAGGCGCTTGCAGGTGCTACTGTTAGCCCCATCAAAATTCCCCCGCCTAGGGCGATCGCTATCTTTAATCTTTGTTTAATCTGCTTCTGCTGCATTCCCAGAATCAGGAGGAACTATTGCTACTCCCGTGATCGCATCGTCTTCATCCAAGCGCTGCAGGCGCACTCCGGTTGCAGAACGCGATTGTACGGAAATGGCATTTACTGCCTGTCGAATGATAATACCGCGGCTGGTGACCATCATGATCTCATCGTCGCTGTTGACGATGTGCAAACCTGCTAGTTGGTCTTTGATTTTTCTGTTTTTGAATTTAGTTGCCATTAAACCCTGACCGGCACGATTTTGCAAGCGAAATTGAGCGACCGGTACGCGTTTGCCGTATCCTCCTACGGTAATCACCAGTACCCAAGGTCCGCGATCGCCGTTTCCCGGTACTTCTGAGACAGCACGGTCCTGGAGGTCCTCCCCAGGAGCGACTCCCAGTGCAGATTCTTCGTTTTCGCTATCTTCTCTTTCTAGGTCTTCGATTTCTGCTTCTGGAACGGGAGTTAAGTTGTTCAGAATTGCTGCGGGTAAAATGTCCATACCTACTAGTTCGTCGCCTGAGCGCAGTTTCATGGCTTTGACGCCTCGGGTAGCGCGACCTAAAGGACGCAACTGTTCGCGATCGCAGCGAAAATGAATTGCCATACCCTGGCGCGATCCCACGATCACGCTGTCTTCTTCTTTTGCTCGCCGTACCCAGCGTAGCTGGTCGCCTTCTTCCAAACAAATGGCTATTAAACCATTGGCACGAATGTTGCTAAAGGCTGTTAAGTCTGTTTTCTTGATGTTACCGCCTTTGGTGAGCATGACTAGATATTCGTCACTTGTAAACTCACTCACCGGTACTATAGAGGTGATTTTTTCCTCTTTGGGAATTGGTAACATTTGTACAATCGGCGTACCGCGACTGTTACGGGAACCTACGGGAATTTGATAGGCTTTTAGACAGTAAACCACGCCGCGATCGCTAAAGAATAAAAGACTGTCGTGATCGCAGCAAGTCAAAAAGTGCTCTACGCCGTCATCTTCTTTGACCTTCGCTGCAGCTTTACCTCTGGTTGCACGACTTTGAGCTTCAAAGGTATTAACTGGCATGCGCTTGATGTAACCTTGCTCGGTTAACAAAATGACTGCTTTGTCATTAGCAATCAAGTCTGTTTCTTCTAATTCTCCTTCACCATGCACGATCGCAGTACGGCGCGGGGTGGCGTATTTTTCTTTGATTTGCTTGACTTCTGTTTCTATAATTTGCAATATTCGCTCTCGTCGCGCCAAAATATCCTTCAAGTCAGCAATCTGCGCTTGTAATTCTTCGTGCTCGAGACGAATTTTATCAGCTTCTAAGGCCGTTAACCGCCGCAGCTGCATCTGTAAAATGGCATCCGCTTGTGCTTCTTCTAGTCCGTAAGTTGCGATTAACTCTCCTTTTGCCGATGGTGTGTCGGCAGCATGGCGAATCAAGGCGATAATTGCATCTAAATGGGCAAGGGCTATCAACAATCCTTGCAAGATGCGATCCCGTTCTTCTGCTTTGCGCAATTCGTACTGTGTGCGTCTGGTAATCGCCGCGATGCGAAAATCCAAAAATACTTGTAAAAATTTCTTGAGCGTTAGTAATTGGGGTTCGCCGTTTACCAACGCTAGCATGTTGGCTCCAAAGTTAGCTTGTAGCGGCGTTTGTTTGTAGAGGTTGTTAAGCACTACTTTGGGAAATGCATCGCGCTTGAGTTCGATGACTATTCGCATCCCTTCGCGATCGCTTTCATCCCGAATATCGGCAATTCCCTCGATTCTCTTTTCATTTACTAATTCCGCTATCTTTTCAATTAACGCTGCCTTGTTTGTTTGGTAAGGTAATTCCGTGATAATGATTGCTTCCCGTTCTGGTCTTCCCCGTTGTTGAATGGTTTCTATATTTGCTACGCCGCGCATGGTAATCGAACCACGCCCTGTAGTGTAAGCTTCTTTAATTGCAGTTGTACCGATAATTTGACCTCCCGTCGGAAAGTCCGGACCAGGAATGTACTGCATTAATTGTGTATCTGTGATTTCTGGATTCCCAATTAGCGCTACCAACCCATCTATTAATTCGCCTAAGTTATGGGGTGGAATGTTAGTCGCCATCCCTACGGCTATCCCAGACGAACCGTTCAACAATAATTGCGGAATTCGCGCTGGCAGTACCGTGGGCTCTTGCTGAGAACCGTCAAAGTTATTGACAAAGTCTACAGTTTCTGATTCTATGTCTTGTAACAAAGCATCGCTGGTTAAAGCTTGTAAGCGACACTCTGTATAGCGCATTGCCGCCGGCGGATCGTTATCTATGGAGCCAAAGTTACCGTGCCCTTCTATTAAAGGCGCTCTCATCGAAAAGTCCTGCGCCATCCGCACTAAAGCGTCGTATACAGCCGTATCCCCGTGGGGGTGATATTTACCCAGAACTTCCCCTACCACACGGGCACATTTACGAAAAGGGCGATCTGCGGTCAACCCCAACTCATGCATTGCGTAGAGAATGCGCCTGTGTACAGGTTTCAGACCATCCCTGGCATCTGGCAGTGCCCGACCTACAATTACGCTCATGGCATATTCCAGGTAAGACCTGGACATTTCGTTCCGCAGATCCGTGGGGATAATCCTCTCCTGAGAGGTTGCCATAACCTAAAAAGCTCCAAGAACGATTACTTTTAACAATTAAAGCCAAATTATTCTCTATTAATTTCGAATAATTGCCGTAATTCTTTTTAATTTTAGCATATCTTAGCCTTTTTTGACGGACAATAAAGACTCTAAACTTCCTTCTACAAATTCCTCGCTAAATTTACTTTTTGAAAACACAAAAAATACTTCCAAAATTACCAATGTAAAACCCATTTTTTCTAGCACCAAGTCGATGGGTGCTCAAATAATTTCCTAATTATTTATTCAAACCGTGAAAATTTGTCCTATTTAATTTTTCGGAGTTTGAATGAGGATTTTTTTACTCAACTTACTAATTTTCTACAGAATTCATCTCGGACAAGAAATTCTCAAACCTTTAAGAAGCATCTTTTTCAGACTTAAGTTGAGATAAAATCAAGGGAACTTTGGGAGCCAGGAAAAAACCCATTAAACTAGCAAATAAAATAGGAGTTAAGGGAGCAAAATTAGCAAGTTTTGACAGCAGGAGAGTAGTACTGACAGGCGTGCGCGTCACCGCCGCATTAATAGCTGCCATGGTACAAATCATAGCTAAAGAAGGATTAATTCCAGCAATAAAAACAGCGATCGCCTTTCCTATACAAGCACCTGTAAAAAACAAGGGAATAATAAATCCACCCCGCCATCCCCCCGTGACTGTAAAGGCAATAGAAAACATTTTACCTAAGGCTAAACTCAACAAAAATACACCTGAAAAGTTAATAGTAGCAATTTCTTCTAACTGTTCGTGTCCAAAATAACGAGTTAAAGGCAACACGAATGCTAAAATCCCCAAAGCTAGTCCTGCTAAAGTTGTGCGCAAATAAATCGGTCCGGGAATGCGGGCGAACAAGCGATCGCATCCGTGAAAAATACCAATAAATACCCACCCTGCTAATGCTCCAACAATCCCAAATAAAACAGCCCAAGCAAAATCGTCAATGTTTTCTAAGGTGTACTGGGGAAAAGTCCATGTTGGTGCAATTCCCAAATGTGTAATTAAAGCAAAGACAACATAACTAGCACAACTAGAAACAATAGCAGGCATGAGTGCTTCGTAGTACTCGAGAACGTGTTCGTGGTGTAAAATCTCTAAAGCAAACATGGCGCCGCCCAACGGCGAACCAAACAAGGCAGTAAAACCTGTTGCCATTCCTGCTAAACTCAAAGTCCGTACCTCGTGACCTTGCAGCTGCAGGCGATCGGCAAACCAAGTACCGAACGATCCTGTTACCTGTACCAAAGGTGCTTCTGGACCGGCACTGCCACCCGCTGATATACTCACCAAAGAAGCCAAAATCATCGAGGGATTTTTGCGAGTGTCCAGCCTTCCGTTGCGAAAATGAATATTATCAACGATAACGCCAATTTCACCAGGATTTCCCAGAAAATGAATGATTAAACCCACAAGAAAACCAGCTAGTGGCATTACTAGCAAAAGACTGTAACCTGCAAATTTTTGCAGCCCGTGAGTTATCAATTCTAAAACATTCCAATACAAAGCGGCAAATAAACCGCCTCCAGCTCCCAAAGCTACCCAACGCAGAACCCAACGGGATATGACAAAGGGATTGCGTCTTACTAGTCCAAATAGTTGCGGGAATGTCCAACGTTGAGTTCGATCTAGTCTTTGACGCTGCTTTGGTTGCACTGTTGTTTTCCAGTTGTTGATTTAACTTTTTCGTGGTGTCGATGGACCGTTTGCAAACAAGGAACTACCTGCAGACTTTGCTGCATCTGTCATCCACTAAGATTGCTTATTTGTTTCGGCACGATCGCACACTATCGATGTCATAATAACATCACTTATCAAAAAAACTGCGGTGCTGGCAAGCTTTTTTGAGGCGCTGCTCAGTAGTAGAAGTAGTAGTATGGTATTTTTCAGGTTTTTCCGTGCCACTATATTAATAGAAAGCCCAATCAATTAGGATAAAGGCAGATATAACGCTGTGCAGATAACATTTCTAGGGACAAGTTCCGGTGTACCCACGCGATCGCGCAATGTTTCTAGTGTTGCTCTGAAACTACCACAAAAAGCACAACTATGGTTATTTGACTGTGGTGAGGGTACTCAACATCAACTTTTGCGCAGTGACCTCAAAAGTAGTCAAATCTCGCGCATATTTATCACCCACATGCATGGCGATCATATCTTCGGTTTGATGGGTCTTCTTGCTAGCTGCAGCTTGTCAGGAAATGTAGAACAAATTGACATTTACGGACCCCCCGGATTAAATGAATACCTGCAAGCAGGTTTGCGTTATTCCCACACTCGCTTTTCCTTTCCCGTTAAAGTTCACGCCATACGTCCCGGAGTAATTTACGAAGATTCGGAATTCACAGTTAGCTGCAACTTACTACACCACCGCATCACTACCTTCGGTTATCGTGTTGCTGAAAAAGACCGACCCGGACCTTTCGATATCGAAAAAGCAAAGGAAATGCAAATTCCCCCCGGTCGCGTTTACGGTCAGCTCAAACGAGGCGAAACCGTAAAGTTACCCGATGGAAGAGTGTTTCATGGTGCAGAATTTTGCGGACCAACTGAAATTGGACGCAAAATAGCCTACTGCACAGATACTATTTATTGTGAAAACGCAGTGGAACTAGCACGAGATGCAGATGTGTTAATCCATGAAGCAACTTTTTCTCACCAAGACGCGCAGCTGGCCTTTGAGCGGTTGCACTCTACATCCACAATGGCTGCTCAAACCGCTTTAGCAGCTGGAGCACACCGCCTGCTCATCACTCATTTTAGCCCCCGCTATGCTCCTGGTAATCCCATTGAATTAAAGGATCTGCTGTATGAAGCTCGTGCTATTTTCCCCAATACAGATATGGCTTATGACTTTATGACTTACGAAGTTCCCAGACGGCGAAATGTACAGTTAAACAAACTTGGTGCTTCCCAATCAAGCTGAGCGCTCACAATTGGATAGAAAGAAAAATGGATTTATTTTATACATAATAATTTTTAAGTGTCGAAAACACTTGTATCTAAATTATATACTTTTTTAGTAGAAAATTTGCTTGTTAAGGAAAATTTTTCCTGTATTTAGCTGAAATTTTTATACATATTTCCCGCAAACATTTTTGTATAAAAACTAAAAATAGCTGGAAAATCAAACAGCTATAAAATTAATCAACAGCAGCGTCGCTTAAGATTGATAAGAACTAAATTATTCCGATTAATTGCTGGAACGAAACTTAGTTCCCTATTTTCAGTAGAATGAATGTATAAAATATCAACGAGTTTGTTGCATATCTATTTACAGAGAAACCAAATCCAGTTAAATATAGCTCAGACAAGATTTTTTAAATTTCTGATATAGAGTGCCAACTTGTATCTACAAGGGCAGGATAATTGGATTAAACTGATCTTTTTGCCTTTGGTATTAAGAAGATTTTGGCATTTTGCCTAATCGGCAGGTACTTTTCTTTTAAAATAACCAAATTATTTAGCTCTGTTCATGAGGAGATTTTGAGAGTGATTAACACTAGTCTGGAGCGAGGACAACTGGTTATTTCCCCCCAAATAAACACTGTTGATTCCAAAAAAATCTCTACAATTGTTTGGCAAAAGCGCTTTTTAATAGCGGGTATTTCCTGCGCAGTTATATCTGTTACAGGCTTTTTAGCTTTTCGCGGGGAACCAACTTACCGCAGCTCTATGCAAATATTAATCAACTCCGAACTCCATGCTAAACAAAAGCTAAGTGCAATTCCAGAAAATTTAGATAAAAATTTAACTTTAATGATATTAGAAGCACTGGATTACACTCCTGAAATCAGGTTGATGCTCAGTTCTAAACTGTTGCAAAAAGCTGTAAACTTGCTTCATTCCCAATACCCCGATCTGACAGTAGAACAAATCAAAGGGGAAAATGGTCGGGAAAAGGCGTTAGCTATCAAGAAATTAGTCGATCCTGCTAGCGGTCAAGTGTTTGAGCTTTCCTTTGCAGCTAGCGATCCCCTGAAAGCGCAAAAAGTATTGCAAGTTCTGCAAAAAGTGTTCCGGGACGACAGCATCGAGCAAAAGAAATACCGTCTGGAAAAAGCTCTTGCTTTCGTTAACGATCGCCTACCCGAAATCAAACAGCGTTTAAAAGTAGCTGAGGAAAAATTAGAAAAATTTCGCCAGAAACATAATTTATTTGCGCCCGAAACCCAAAACAAAATTCTTTTAGAATCACTAGCAGATATTAAAGGACATTTACAAGCAACTCGCGCGCAATTGCAAGACTTGCAAGCTCGCCAACAAAACCTTCAAAAGGAATTAACTTCTTCTCAAACTTCGCCACCGTCTTCTTCGAAAGCTTCATTGCTTCGCCTTCAGACACTGGTCAATGAAATTGAAAAAACCGAACTAGCACTAGCTCAACAACGCCAACGCTACACGGATAACTTTCCTTCTGTGCAAAGCTTAATTCAGCAGCGCCAAAATCAAGTTGAGTTGTTAAGGGAAGAAATCAAGCAGTTTCTTGCAGACAACAAAGACAAAAAATCCCTAGCTTTGCAGCAGCTGCTCAACAAAACTAACACCTCCACCCCGCAAACAACAAACTGGGAAGCGCTAAAGCAATCGCTCGCAGCAGATACAGCAAAATCTTTATCGGGACAAGAAGAATTAACAAAAAAAGCCGATCTCAAGCAACAATTAACAGATATCCAAACAGTGATTGCAGGACTGAGTGCCCACCAAAAAAGTTTAGAGCAATCAGAACAACAAATACTCTCGGAATTGAATAAATATCCAACCTTGGTATCGCAGTACCAAAGCTTGTTACCAGAAGTAGAAACTAATCGCCAAAAACTGAAGCAGCTAATGCATCTACAACAATTCCTGGGACTGCAAATGTCTCAACTCAATTCAGATTTGCAAGTTTTAGAAGAACCGCAACCAGGAGTGTATGCAGTTAAAGATAAATTGTTATTTTTGCTAGGGGGAGCGATCGCCGCACCAATTATAGGGTTAGCAGCTGCTTTAGTATGGGGATTATCTAACAACGTCATTTACTCTTCCCAAGAGTTACAAAAATTAACGAATCTGCCTTTATTAGCAACAGTTCCGAAACTGCGATCGCCGCTACATTGGCTATCGCTGTGGCGATTTGTTCGCAAACCGCGGTGCATTGCGATCAACTCTCCAGTAGCGGAAATTTTTGCACAAAAGCCAGTTCCAGTTTACAGCACCTGGCCTTTTCACCAAACGCTGGACATGGCCTACCAAAATTTAGAAATCGTCAAATCTCCCTTATCCTTCAAGTCTTTAATGATCACATCAGCGCGTTCGCAAGAAGGTAAAACAACTTTGGCGTTGGGATTAGCAGTGAGCGCAGCTCGGATGCATCGTCGGGTACTGCTAATAGATGCTAACTTGCATCAGCCAAAGCTACACAAAGTTCTGGCCCTTTCTAACGATTGGGGATTATCCTTATTATTAGTAGATGAAGCAAATACCTGCTTTAGAGATTACATTCAACCTATTCATCCCTCTATTGATGTTTTGACGGCGGGATCCGCCAAAGAAGATACAGTCAAACTACTGAGTTCCCAGCGGATGAAGGAACTGTTGAAAACCTTTGAATGCACCTACGACCTTGTGTTGATCGATGCTCCCGCCATTCTCAGCATGGTTGATGCCAGGATTTTAGCAACCTTCTGCAATAGTATTGTTATGGTAGCGCACCTGGGGCGAGTCACAGCCACGGAAGTTATTCAAGCTACCAGTATTTTGAGTAACTTGAATTTGATAGGTATAATTGCCAATGCAGCTAGCACTTCTTAGCTGATGAAATCAATGTCTTCTCCCAGCTCCTAGATACAGCTCCCCTACTTTAGGATCGTTGAGCAATTCTAGACCGGGACCTTCGATCGCATCTCGTCCCGATTCTAAAACGTAACCCCGGTGCGCCATTTCCAAAGCTTTACGAGCGTTTTGCTCTACCAAGACGATCGCTGTACCTTTGCGATTAATTTCTTTAATTTGCTCGAATACTTGGGTTACCAAAATAGGGGACAAAGCTGCAGAAGGTTCATCCAAAAGCAGCAAACTTGGTTCTAACATTAAAGCTTTACCCATAGCTAGCATCTGGCGTTCTCCTCCACTAAGAGTACCAGCGCGCTGGTTGCGGCGATCGTGTAGTCTGGGAAACATGGCAAATATTTTCTCTTTGAGGGGTGAGAGGGAAACGTCCCGGACAAAAGCACCCATTTCCAAATTTTCCTCCACAGTTAATGAAGGAAAGACATTTTTCAATTGCGGCACGTAACACATTCCTTTTTGGACGATATGATTTGACTTGAGTCCAGTGATATCTTCTCCTTTGAAGGTGATTGTACCTGTATGAGGTGTCAACAGACCAAAAATAGTTTTTGCTAAGGTAGATTTCCCTGCGCCATTGGGACCTATCACTGTTACCAGTTCCCCAGGATAAACACAAAAATTTACGCCTTGGAGAATATCTGCATCTTTAACGTATCCGGCGTAGACATTTTTTACTTCTAATAAATACTCAGTACTCATAGATTTCGGAGTCAGGGGTTGGTAGGTAAAAAGTGGATATTAGCCGCATGCGGGATCCGGGAGCAGGGAAATAACCCCTGTTTCCCTTTTCTCTCCCAAATTAGGACGGTGTTTTTTGCAAATCTGGTCTTTCTTCCGGGACAATCGCTCCTTCTACCGGACAAACTTGTATGCATATACCACAGTCAATGCAGGTAGCAAAGTCGATCCAGTACCAATCGGTTCCCTTGATATTTTTACCGGGACCGGGATGAATGCAAGCAACCGGACAAGCGTCTACACAATCAGCAACGCCTTCACAAACTTCAGTTACAATCGTGTGTGGCATGGTTTTCCCCTCTTTATTAAGATCGTTCGTCATTGCTGTACCTAGCCAGCTAGCTGTTTTTAGCCTACAACAATACCTAGCCATCAACGGTACAGAAACGTTGGTTTATTCTGGTCTGAGGTCTTTAGATATTTCTACAATACCCGTAGTGCCATCAATGCGCACTCTTTGCCCATCCTCCAGGACACATGTAGCATGACGCACATCCATGACTGCAGGAATACCATATTCCCGTGCCAGGATAGCGCCGTGAGAAAGCTTTCCTCCTACTTCTGCAATCAATCCTTTCACTTTGAGCATTAAGGCAGCACAACCTGAGTCAGTATAAGGTACTACTAAAATTGTCTCTCCATCGATGTCTGGCAAAGATTGTAAATTTCGCCACACCTTTACCCGTCCTACTGCTTGTCCGGGACTAGCGGGAATGCCTTGTAATACTTGGTCGGGGGATAAATTAGTCACTCGAAAAGGTAAAGCAGGAGGAGTATTGCCGTAGACTAAAAGCGGTACCGGTCGGATTTGACTGTGTTGGGTAAATTGCGATCGTCTGGTGGCTATTATTTCTGTTAAGACTTTCACAAATTCGGGTTCGCTACCTTCCACCAAGCGTCGTACTTCTTCAAATTCCAGAAAAAAGATATCTCCAGTTTCTTTGAGCAAACCAGAGTTTAACCAAATTTTTTCCAGAGCAACAAAAGACCAGCGCAACTGAGCTAAAAGCTGGGAATAAATTTCGGTAACTCGACCTTTTAAATCCACCCGTTGCTGTACAAAACCTTTTTTTCTCTTGATTTGGCCAAGTCGCAGTTTGGGGGATTCTTCCTCCTGCATGAATTGCACGAATAACTGCTTTAAAATTTGGGGTTGTTCTTTCCAAGTGGGAACAGCTATGTCAGTTCCTACTTCGCTGAGATAACCGTAACTGTGCAAAAGTTGTTCGAATTCTGCCACAATTGCTTGTCCTTGTGGAGAAAGGGCCATTTCTGCAAACACGGCGTCTGCATCTTCTGAGGAACTGGCAAATTTTCCTTTCGCTTTCGCAGCTAAGGCGTGTAGCGATCGCAAAGCTGCCACTTCTGGTGTCAGGCTGTAATCTAATTCTACGTCTTTGACTTGCAAAATGGCCTGGCGTAGAGCTACACTCAAGGGAGCCATAATACTGTAGTAAGTAGCGCAGCGCAGCAAATCTAAAATGC
This sequence comes from cyanobacterium PCC 7702, assembly GCA_000332255.1. Taxonomy (GTDB): domain Bacteria; phylum Cyanobacteriota; class Cyanobacteriia; order Cyanobacteriales; family Nostocaceae; genus Chlorogloeopsis. The sequence goes on from KB235926.1 coordinate 4,457,338, forward strand.
GGTCAATTCTGGCTAGTAACTTTTGTGGTTCCAATTGCTGCGGTGATTCTCGGGATAGTTCCCCTAACCCAGGAGAAAAACACTTTCGCCAATCGCGCCGAAAGTCCCTTTCTAAAAATAATTCTCGCATCGCTAAGCGCAGCAGACCGGGTAAATTCTGCAAAGTGCTACTTAGCGGCGGTTTGCTTAATTTTGCTCCCCGAGTTAAAAATTCTAGGCTTTCTGGCGGTAAGCCCATGCGGCGAAAAATTTCCCCTAAAACAGTAGCGTTAAAATAAGCATGGGAATAGTGCAGCGTTGCTGTTTGATTAAAATCTAATCCCAAAGCGCGTTTACCCAACACCAAAGTAAAAAGTTCTCCCCACACACCGCATGTTAAGGGACGATTGATCGACCAGGTCAAGGGACGAATTGCACCAGGAAGAACTTCGGCGGCAATTTTGCGCGTCCAAATGGGAATCATGGTACTGATCGGACGAGCTTGCAAAATCCAAAGGGTCTGTCCGTCGTAACTCCACTCGATGTCCTGGGGAATTCCGTAATAACGGTCTTCCAATCGTCTGCTTAAATATGCAACTTGCTTGAGTAGTGGTTGCGGTACGCTTCCTTGTCCTTCTAATTGAATTAATGCTAAGTTTTCTGTATCGACTACAAAAGCGCGATACTGCTCTGGAGTAATTTTTCCAGAAACTACCTGCGCTGGACTTCCGGCTAAAGCTTCAATTACTACTGCATCTTGTTCTTGAGTGACGGGATCGCGACTGAAAGCTACCCCGGAAAACAAGCTTTGCACTTGTTGCTGAATTAACACTGCCATGGCAGCTTCTTTGACATGGCGATCGCGTCGGTACTGCACTGCCACCGGATGGTTATAAGACGCCCGCACTTGAGCGATGGCGCTTCGCAAACCTTCTTTGGTGGTAACATTTAAAATAGTCTCGTACTGTCCTGCTCCGGAAGCTTGCTCTGCATCTTCTCCTATCGCAGAAGAACGCACCACCAAAGGACTCAATTCCGATGGCTGTAAAAACTCGATTAATGCTTGCGGATCTTCCTGAGGTGGCAGTATCCATCCTTTGGGAACAGAATAACCCCATCGCTTAATTTCCGACAGTCTTGCTGCTTTGTATCCCACCACCGCCGGGTCTAATTCGTCATCCAAAGAAAGAATACCGCGATCGCCGCGCAAAAACTGTAACATTGCCTGTGACTCTGGTTGTGCATCTTGAACTGGTAGATCTAAATCGTCGGGTATTTGTTTGTAAATCCACCCTAACAGGGTAGCAAGAGCAATAGCTGCAATAATTCTAAAGGAATCGTCGACGTGCAAAATCCCTACAATAATCGGAAAAAGAATCAAAACTCCGTATTTGGCTAATATTCGATCCCGCGAAATCGTAAAACATATGCCTGCTACTACCATGACAAATGCTGCTACTAAGGGATCGTGGACTATAAACCCCCAAACTACATTTGTAGTACCCGCGCCTCGACCCACAAAGTACCGACCTGCAACCAAGGCGATTAAAGCTACTAACTCCCAAGCAGACCCACTGGGAAAGAAAATCCGAGAAATTAAAACTGCAGCAATTCCCTTTAATGCTTCTGACAGTACCGCTAAAATTCCTACCCACGTACCACCATGGTAGAAAGACGCCGCCACCCCAATATTGCCAGTACCAGCTTTTGCTAATTGTCGCCGCGAGAGGGCTTGATTAATCCAGGCAATTAGCGGTAATGCACCCAAAAAAGGGCAGACAATCAAGATAACAAAAACACCCCAGAGTTCACGCATTGTCTATCCTGGATTTTAGATCTATACTTTCTTCAATCTAAAATCTCAAACTCGAATTGTTAGTATATCTTAGGACTTTTTGTTGTTTATCGATACTTGCATTTGTAAAAGGGCGCTGGGAGATATTGCGCCCTACTTGCTAATTTACAAATTTCTTAGCTTGAGGGTAACAGACCGACCCAATTCTCGCTGCTTTTTGCATTTGCAACGCGTGCCAAACAAAGCACCGCAGTATCTTTACTAGTTGACTGCATAAGCTGCTTGTAGCGCCCAGATAATTAAAGCCACAATTGCTCCCAACAACAACACCGTGGAAATGGTCACTGCCGTGGGAGAATCGGCGCCATCAAATTTCATAATACCTCGGTTTAAATCAGACATGGCTTTATAATCCTCCTTGATCAAAGCATTGTCAAACCTGTCCGTCTCGATTGTAGTCCTTTGGCTTCCGCATCAGATAAAATTTCTAATTTTATTTTCTTTAAGCTTTCCTAAAGACAACATCTTCTCAATTACCTATATCCTCAAAGATGGAAGACCGGACTGGGGAGTTTCGTGTTGCTCGTCTTACAATAATGAACACTTTTCAAGTTATGTGGGAATACTTTGTTTTCAGAGGATATGAGCTTGCAGCTTATACAGCTTGTGGTCATGATTTTGGCAACGGTTGCGGTTTCCTTTGCGGTTCTAGAAGTCGGACTGCGATCGCTGTTTGGTTTTGGTAATCCTTTAATTTACATCGCTGACGAGCAGATCGGATATTTGCTAGCTCCTAACCAACGCACTCGCCGTTACGGTAACCGCATTGAAATCAATCAGTATTCGATGCGCAGCGAAGCGATTTTGCCAACTCGTTCGCCTTTTGTTTTGCGAGTGTTGCTGTTGGGAGATTCTATTGCTAATGGCGGTTGGTGGACAGACCAAAATCGCACGATTTCTAGCTTGTTGCAGCATTCTCTGCTCACTACCTACCACCATCACTTTCCCCAAGTAGAAGTGCTGAATGCTTCGGCTAATTCTTGGGGACCGACAAATGAATTAGCTTATCTACAACGATTTGGTACTTTTGAGGCGCAAGCAATAGTTTTACTCATCAATACCGACGATTTGTTTGCTACTGCTCCCACATCTTTACCTGTAGGACGCGATCGCAACTATCCAGTTCGAAAACCACCCCTTGCAGTGGTGGAAGTTCTGCAGCGTTATCTGCAAAAACCAAAACTCCCCCCCCACATGGAAGCCCATCCTACAGGCGATCGCCTGGATATGAATTTGCAAGCTATTGCTCAAATGCACGCCCTGGCGAATGCAAATCGCAGTCGCTTTTTACTAGCTATGACCCCCCTCAAACGTGAAGTTGCTCCCCTACAACCTCGCCATTACGAAATACAAGCGCGCCAACGCCTGGAGCAGTTTACCAAAACTCAACACATTAATTACATTGATTTTTTACCAATTTTCAACTCCTGTCCCGACCCACAAGCTTTCTACCACGACCACATCCACCTGAACAAACAAGGCAATCAACTAGTAAGTAAAATTATTGAGCAAAACTTAAGCCAGCTGTTAAATTTATTTTAGTCTGAATCTCAATTTTCCTCGGCATTTTTATTAAAATATACTACTATTTTTTGATTTTTAATAATAAATATTAAGAATATATAAAATCCAAACTTTTTTGTGATTTCCCTGCACGATAGTTATCAAGACTTTCCTATATTTATGCATATTTCCATTAAGCAACTGCACCACAGTTCTAAAACTCAATCACAATTAAGATTAAAAAGCTTGAGCTAAAAATCCATTGCTGACAACTGAAGTTCCGGCGATCGCAAACACGTAAAAACGTTCGCGTAGCGACTCCATAAATGGGAGTATCGCGAAACTTCTTGATTTGTAAAAATTGTGAGGGAGGCAATATGGATGTTAACACGCTCCTAAATCGATATGCAGCAGGAGAAAGAGAATTTAACGGTGAAAACCTGCACAAGGCAAATCTGAGCGAAGCTGACTTGAGTGGGGCAAATTTCTGCGGCGCTGATTTGAGCGGAGCAGATCTGAGTCGAGCCAATTTAAGCAGGTGTAACTTCAGTCGCGCCAATCTCACCGATGCAGATTTAACCGGAGCAAATTTCTGCGGTGCTAATTTAAGTGAGGTGAATTTGATCGGAGCAGATTTAATTAATGTCAACCTCCAGGAAACAAACCTGAGTCGCGCAGATTTGCGAGGTGCAAATTTAATCAGAGCAAATTTATTGAAAGCTAACTTGAGCGAAGCAGAGCTAAGTGGAGCAGATTTTTCTGGCGCCAATCTCAACCAAGCAAATTTAATAGAGACTAACTTAGCAGAAGCAGAACTCAACGGCGCAGATTTAACCGGAGCAATTTTCACCGACAAAGAAATGAGCGGAACAGTAGTACACACTGGTTTATCCCATAAATGGATAACTTGGGCCGGTAGTAGCAGCTAGCGAGCTAAGCGCAATCAAGCAGTCGCAAACAGGGGTAGAATTTCTCCCCTGTACTTACCCGTAGTTCGCGCAGCGACTCCATAAATGGGAGTATGGTTGGTAGCAATAAAGATACAGCAAACAAGTAAGGTTGTGATACGCTATGTGAACTTAGAAATGCACACGAGGTACAGAAAATGACTAAGCTGCGGGTGGGTTTGCTATTTGGCGGTTGTTCGGGAGAACACGAGGTATCAATTAACTCAGCAAGAGCGATCGCCAAAGCTTTTCAAGCAGAACAAAATGCCAATAAGTACGAAATTTTGCCTTTCTACGTGCAAAAAGACGGACGTTGGCTAGCAGGAAATCTTTCCCAACAAGTTCTAGAATCAGGTCAACCACTACAACTACTATCCACTCCAACACCCGAACACCCAGACCACCAAGAAAATTCTCAATTATCAACTACCAACACTCCTAATTTAAGTCGCTGGCAATCTCCTTCCCAAGTTGCAGAAGTGGACGTTTGGTTTCCCATTATTCACGGACCGAATGGCGAAGACGGAACCGTCCAGGGTTTGCTAACCCTGATGCAAGTACCTTTTGTGGGTTCGGGAGTCTTGGGTTCGGCAATGGGAATGGATAAAATTGCCATGAAAATGGCCTTTGCCCAAGCCGGACTGCCACAAGTAAAATACATGGCCGTTAACCGCTCCCAAATTTGGTCCAATCCTTGCGTGTTTCCCAAGCTTTGTACCCAAATCGAAGAAAACCTCGGTTATCCCTGCTTTGTTAAACCTGCAAACCTTGGTTCCTCCGTGGGAATTACCAAAGTGCGATCGCGCCGTGAATTAGAAATAGCACTCGATAACGCTGCTAGCTACGATCGTCGAATCATTGTCGAAGCTGCAGTTGTCGCGCGAGAATTAGAGTGCGCCGTTTTAGGAAACGACCAACCCCAAGCCTCTGTTGTAGGTGAAATTACTTATAACAGCGACTTTTACGATTATGAAACTAAATATACACAAGGAAAAGCCAATTTAGTAATTCCCGCAGCAGTACCCGAGACAGTAAGCCGCAAAATTCAGGAAATGGCGTTGCAAGCTTTTGCAGCGATCGATGCAGCTGGATTGGCCAGAGTAGACTTTTTCTACGTGGAAGCTACAGGAGAAGTCTTGGTTAACGAAATCAATACCCTACCAGGTTTTACAGCCACAAGCATGTATCCCTTATTATGGGCCAGCAGCGGTGTTTCCTTTCCAGAATTGGTTGACCGACTGGTACAGCTGGCTTTGGAAAGAAAGTCCGCTTCCCAGTTCCCCCAAAGGCAGAGTAAGTAAATTAACGGATAATTTATGTTAATTTTTAATATTGCTAACTCCTGAGAAACAAAGGAAAAAGGCTACTTTAATTTCTGCCTTTGCTACGGATACGTAAAAGCCCGGACTTCGGTAGAATACAAAGCACACAGGGAAATTGATACAGCAGTCATGAGCAATTCTCCAAGCGTGCCAAAGCCGCCAGAAGCAAAAGTACCCACAGCCAAAGCAAGTGAGAATTTCTTCATACAGCTGCTAGAGCGATACCCTTGGCTGTTATTGGTCGGGGTATCAGTATTTTTCATATCTAGCGCTGCAGTAGCACTGTACAGTCTCGCTCATGTAGGCGGCGTAGAACCCCAAGAACCAAAAGATACCGTATCAGTAGAAAATTGGCAGGTAGAATCGCCGCCAGCTACCCCCTACCTTCAAACTTCCGAACCTTCTTCTCATCACCTCATTCCTTTCTGGATGCTAGGTGCGATCGCTGCTAGTTGCGCTAGCGGATGTTTCCTAATTTTCCGCTTTCTTAACTCCACCACCGCTAAGCAAACACAAAAAACCAAGCGCCTTCCCTCGTACTATCCCCAGCGTCCCGAAAGCAAAAACCTACCCGCACCTGCAGCGCGATCGCTGCGACGAACTTCCCCAACAGCAAATCCACAAACACCTACTATCGCAGTCTTACCACCACAAGAAAACTCCAGTTCCAGTCCCCAATCTTTGGCAACTATGCTAGATATTCGCAAACAAACTTCCCTATCTACTCTTTTACGCAAATAATTAATCACTGCAATTACTTGTTTTTCGACTCAAAGCATCACCCGAGCTAACATCAAACCAATGAATGTTTTGATGCGGTAAAGCAAGGGTAATTTCTTCCCAACTCCAATTTTGGTCTGCAGGTAACAAAGCACGCAAAACAGGCGAATTATTGCTTTGAGAACCCTGCACGCTTACACTCACCAAATTGTGCATTCCCAAATTTTCCACCAAACATACCCGACCTTTGACAGTAGGATGAACTTCCCCTGTTTGAGCAACACGAACGTGTTCCGGACGAATACCCAAGACAATTTGCGAAGGTATGGTAGGCAGCTTTGGTAGCGGAATAGAAAAATTACCGAGTATAGCGTGATTTTGTTTACAATTAATTGTCAATAAATTCATCTGCGGACTACCCACAAAACCTGCAACAAACAAATTACCCGGCTCGTGGTATATAGAAGCAGGCGGAGCAATTTGTTGTACGTAACCGTTATTTAAAACCGCCACCTTGGTAGAAAGAGTCATCGCTTCCGTTTGATCGTGGGTAACATAAACTACTGGAGATTTTTGGGTGGCAAAAATTTGCTTGATCTCGGCGCGGACTTTTTCCCTCAGCAAAGCATCTAAGTTACTCAAAGGTTCGTCTAGCAAATACACTTGAGCTTGACGCACCAGCGCTCTACCCACAGCAACGCGCTGTCTTTGTCCTCCAGATAATTGACCGGGTTTGCGTTGCAATAATTCTCCCAATCCTAAAATCTCTGCTACTTGCGCCACCCGCTGCTTGATTTCCAGACGCGGAACCTTTTTCAACTTCAGTCCGCAAGCAAGATTTTCGTACACCGTCATGTGGGGATAAAGGGCGTAACTTTGAAATACCATCGCCATGTTGCGATCGCCCGGTCGCTTGTAGGTAATATCTTCACCACCAAGAATAATTTGACCGCGAGTAACTTGCTCTAACCCAGCGATAGCTCTGAGGGTGGTGGACTTACCGCAACCACTCGGTCCCAGTAAAGTCAAAAACTCACCATCATTAACAGTCAAGCTAATGTCTTTTACCGGCACAACTTTGGGAGAATAAGTTTTATTTAAGTTTCTCAGTTCCAGTTTTGCCATTTTCAATTTCCAAAAACTATCTGCTAACCTTTTACCGCACCAGCAGTTAAACCTTGAACTATCTTTCGCTGGAAAAACAAAACCAGTAAAACCAAGGGAAATGTTCCCACCATAGTTGCAGCAGCAATAGGACCGTAGGGAATTTCAAAGGTTGATGCACCGCTCAGTTGAGCAACTGCTACGGGAATGGTTTTCATCTGTTCCCGAGTAATAAACGTCAAGGCAAAAATAAACTCATTCCAAGCAAAAATAAAAGTCAGAATTCCAGTAGTAAAGAGCGCAGGTACGGTTAGGGGTAGTAATATTTGCACCAACATTTGCCAGGTGTTGTAACCGTCGATTTTGGCAGCATCTTCTAAATCTTTTGGCAATTGCTGGAAAAAACTGTGCAAGACCAAAATTGTCAACGGTAAATTAATAGCCGTGTAAGGAATAATTAACGCTAAATAGTTATTTCCTAAATGCAAAGCTTGAACTATTTCCAACAGTCCCAAGAATAACAAAATACCAGGAAATAAAGTCACAAGCAAAATACTGGTTAAAATCACCCTCCCACCCCAAGGACGCAACCTTGCTAAAGCATAAGCAGCTGGTGCACCAAAGCCCAAAGCCAAGCTAGTAGATATAATTGCTACAAAGGCACTGTTGAAAATGTAGCGCCAAAACGGACGGCGAGTGAAAAGTTCAATGTAGTGACCAAAAGTAAAGCGGGTGGGAAAATAAACTGTAGGAACTTTGGAAATATCTTGATTGACCTTAAAGGAAGTTAGTAATTGCCACATTACTGGCGCTAAAGAAAAAATTAGCACCAAGGCGATCGCTATCCCAAGCCAAAGGTACTGACCAATATTTTTAGTTTTGACAGAAGGAAATTCTTCACCAACCATAAGTTTTCCCTATTTAGCTGCAATGCGAGATTTGTTGAGCAAGAAACTAGCGCTCGCCACCGCTAACACCAACAATAAAAATGTCACTACCATCAACGCTGCACCATAACCAAAATCCAAATAGCGCATCACCGTAGAGTAAATATACAAAGATATTACCTCTGTTGCACCTCCGGGGCCACCTCCAGTCATCACAGCAATTAAATCAAATATTCCAAAAGCTTGAGCAAAACGAAACAACGTGGCAATCAGAATTTGCGGTGCTAACAACGGTAAAGTGATTTGGTAAAAACTTTGCCAAGGTTTTGCACCATCCATGGCGTGAGCTTCATACAAATCAGGCGAAATCGATTGCAAACTTGCCAGTAACAAAATACTAATAAAAGGCGTAGTTTTCCACACATCTGCAAATATTGTCGCCAGCAACGCTAAGGTCGGTTCTCCCAACCAATTAATACCCGTTTTAATAATGCCTAATCGCAGCAAAATATCATTGACAACTCCAAATTGATCGTTAAAAATCCATGCCCATGCTAAACCCATCAAAGCAGTAGGCAGCGCCCAAGGTAAAATAGCAATGGTACGCACTCCACCTTGTCCCCAAAATTTTTGATTCAAGACCAAAGCAATTCCCAACCCCAATAACAGTTCCAAAATTACCGAAGCGGTTGTGAAGGTAGTTGCAATCCAAAAACTTTGCCAAAAATGACCATCCCCTACCATGCGCGCGTAGTTATCTAAGCCACAAAAAACAGGTTGCAACTTTGTTGCCAAATTTTTAGCAAAAAAACTTAACCAAAAAGCCCTGACAATAGGATAGCCGAACACAAACAATAACAAAATTGCAGCTGGTAACAAAAAAATCCCGGCCGTTATTTGTTCTTGACGGCGAATTGCATGTAACTTACTCATCATCACTGTATTAGCCATTAACTTTTCCCTAACAAGCGTCGCGTTTCCTGTGCTGCTTGTTTCATCGCTTTTTCTCCACTGAGGCGATTTGTCAAAGCCGCGCTCAGATAACGTTGTAAAATATCTGATGCCTGGGCGTATTGAGCGATCGGAGGACGCAAGACCGCCTTTTCCAGCACTTTCAGCAATTGAGGATAATGGGGATATTTGGCAACAATTTGCGGGTCTGTAAACAAGGAACGTCTGCTAGGTACAAAACCTGCTTTCAAAACAAATTGGCGTTGTGCTTCTTCACTCGTAAAATACTGAATTGCTTTCCAAGCTTCCTGAGGATATCTGGTAGATTTGGAAATTCCCAATCCCCATCCACCCAAGCAAGCTCCTCCATTTTCACCAGAAGCGCTAACCATAGGCTCGATAGCAATTTTGCCTTGAATGGGAGAGTCTGGTGCATTCGCCAAAGGCCAAACATAGGGCCAGCTGCGTAAAAATGCTGCTTGACCGCTTTGAAAGATCCGCCTGGTTTCTTCTTCTTGGTATGTTGTTACTCCTGGTGGAGAAATTCCTGCTTGCATAGTTTGCTTGAGAAAGGCGATCGCCTCAAGAGTTTCCGGTCGATCCAGTCCTACCTCCAAGGTTTTAGGATCGATCCAAAATCCCCCAAAACCGTGCAGAACTTCCACAAACATCGCTACTAAACCTTCGTATTGACGACCTTGCCATAAATAACCCCAATTAACTTTGTTTTGCTGTTTTAAAGATTGGGAAATTGCGATCAAATCTGCAAAAGTTTTTGGGGGAGCAAACCCCCCTTCCTCTAGTAAATCTTTTCGGTAATAAAGTATTCCCACGTCACTGCGCATGGGAATTCGATATAGTCTTCCTTCGTAACGCCCACCCTCTACATCCCAAGAGGAAAATGCTGCTAATTCTTTTGCTGTCATGCGGTCTGTTAAGTCCATCAACCATCCAGCAGCAGCAAATTTAGGCGTCCAAATTACATCCATATTGACCAAGTCATAGGGAGAATCGCCCAAAATAAAAGCTGATGTATACAGGTCTTCTAGCAAATTTGTGGCATTTGGTCCCTCAATAATATTAATGCGAATACCAGGATTTTTTTCTTCAAACCTTTTGACTAAACCTTCTTTCCAAGGCTGAGCATCAGGAGCTGTCATCAGCAAATTCAAAACTACTGGCTTAGCAGTTTGGGCTGGAGAAATCCATTTGGTAAAAACACTCAATAAAATTGCCAACAATATAACGATCGCTGATAATTGCAGCTGTTTAAATCTTGTTGGCACAACTGAAAATAAGTTTTTTAGCAAACGGTAATTCATCGCTGGATTTGATAATGAAGAAACACTTCCTGCTCAATAGTGTGAACTTCCACCAAATGCAATCGAGGAGCTGCCTGAGATAAAAATCCTCTTCCTTGTACTGGTGTCGGCGCACTTCTCCCACCCAAAATTAACGGACAAACCGTTAGCCAAAATTCATCGATTAAATCTAATTCCAGCATGGAGGCGACTAATTCACCACCTCCCAATACTGCTAATCGTCCTATCCCCAACATTAATAAATGTTGTAGGGCAGCTACAAGGTCAATCTTCCCATTCGATGTTTCTAATATGAAAATACGTTCAAATTCTGAACGATTTTGCCAAAAAAGCGCTCCAGTTTTTGTCGTAATTAACCAACGGCTGACTGGCTGCTGAAAAAAAGGAATTTCCACCCCGAAGTTACCAGTATGTGTAATTACTATCTGGAAGGGTTGCAACGGTTTGTTTGCTTGTATCCTTTGTTGCAGCAACTGTGGCTTGGAAACTGTTAGTGTTGTACCATAGGCGCGGAGAGTATCGGCACCGAATAAAACGGCATCACAAGCAGCAATCTGTTTCTCCAGATGAGCTTGATCGGTTTTTGACCCGAAGCGAGCAGGCGATCGCCTAAAATCTGCTATCTTGCCATCAGCACTCATGGCTAAAACTACTGTGGTATAAGGTCTTTGTTGCACCGTTGCTCTCCCGGCAGTTAGTTACTCCTGGGGGGGACCCCAGCTTCTGCGCACTGCCTCTCTGTTTTCCATAGCCACCTAAGTTATTTTATGTTTAAAAATCCTGCTTGGGTAAGTTTTATTGCTTAACGTAAGATTAGCTAATTTGATCGCATTTGCTAACTATTCGTGGTCGCGCCCAGTGAGAATCCCGATGGCTAAGCACCGTCAATCATCCTTTCGCCAGATCTTGGTATCAAAGATTTTACTACTATCAGTTCCAATTTTATTAATCGGGGAGATAGTAGCCTACCAAAAAGCACGCTATAGCTTATTAGAAACTGCCCGTCAAAATTTAACAGCAAGCGCTATCCTCAAAGGAGAAAAAATTGTAGAGGCGATCGCGGCCTTAAAAAATAATTTATTCAGCGCCAGTCAAACACAAGTCATGCAATCGGGGAAACCTGGACAGATCCAACGTTTTTTGCACCAACTAGCCCAACAGCAACCCCGACAAATCGAGTGCATCCAGCTAACCAACCCCCAAAGCAATGCAATTGTAGCCACAACTTGCGGTTACAAACCAATTAGTCAAGAACAATCTTCTTTGTTTACGCACGGATTTGCTGTCGAGCCTGTAGTGCCAATTATTACAGACGCAACCCAAAAAACAAATCAGCTCAATCAACTCAAAATATTATTGTCGACCCCCGTTTATGACAGTGCTGGTCAATGGCGCTATACCCTCAGTTTTCGGTCAATCCTCTTCCAAGAAGAAATTAACAACAAACCTGGTTTGCTTGCAGGATTGACAGCGGTGATTGACGAAGAAGGCAAAATCTTAGCACACCCTATTGCTAGTTACATCGGAACCAATATCGCCGAACACCTAGATGATGCTCGATTAAAAGATATAGTTAAAAACGCGATCGCAGGACAACAAAATTTCTTGCATTTATTTTTGAAAAATAACGGCAAAGAATTACTGGCTGGCTATACTGCCATTGATAGCCCCAAACTAGAAGCAGGACAACAAAAATGGCTAATTTTGGCAATAGCCAGTCTCGATGATGCTTTGTACGGACTAGGACAAATCAAACTCATCCTTTTTACCTTGACAATCGGCTTAATTAGTGCCACTTTATTGGCATCATTGTATTTAGCTCGGTGTTTGGCACTTCCCGTGGAAGAATTGCGAGACTATGCTTTGAATCTCCACACCCTCCACGCTTCCACAGCAGTGAAGTCTCACTTCCAAATCCGGGAATTTAATCAATTAGCACAAGCATTAGACCAAATGGTAGAAAGACTGAAAGCTTGGGCCGAAGAAGTAGAAAATTCTTGGCAAGAAGCTAAAATTGCCAATCAAACTAAAAGTCAATTCTTGGCAGCCACTTCCCATGAATTAAGAAATCCATTAAATATTATTATTAATTGCATCCGCCTAGTTCTAGATGATTTGTGCGATAATCGCCAAGAAGAAATAGAATTTCTCAAGCGCGCTGATGAATCAGCAATTCACTTGCTCGGTATCATTAATGATTTGCTCGATATCTCCAAAATAGAAGCAGGAAAGCTTTCAGTTATATTACAACCTACCGATCTCCAACAAGTACTCAAAGAAGTTATTAACTTGCAATCGGTAAATATCCAACAAAAAGGTTTGCAGTTAAATCTTGCCCAGCAAATGAGTGGACCTATCCTAGTCAATGCCGATCCGGCAAAGCTCAAGCAGGTACTGTTGAATGTCATAGGTAATGCTATTAAGTTTACCGAACAGGGAAGCATCACCATCACAACTAAAGTCGAAAAAATTAACGCTCAACCTCAAGCAGTTATCATTGTTCAAGATACAGGTATAGGCATAGAACCATCCCAGCAACAAAATTTATTTCGCCCCTTTGTCATGGTAGATAACGTTACTACCCGCAAGTTCGGGGGTACGGGACTAGGACTGGCTATCTCCCGGAACTTGATGGAATTAATGGAAGGTAGCATTACTTTGGAAAGTGCAGGTCTCAATCAAGGTACCACGGTTCAGATTGCCCTACCTATCCTAGATAAGTCCTTTTTAACTTCTGAGCAAAAAACAGAGCAGTTAACATCCTCTCCCTGCTAAGAAAAAGCCGGATGTCTTTAAGCACCATTGGTGTGCATTAATTTCAATGGTAAAGTCACTGTCACTGTAGTGCCAACTCCCTCCTCGCTTTCTATCTGGATAGAACCTTGATGCAGCTCTACACACTTTTTTACGATCGCAAGTCCCAATCCCGTACCCGGAACTTTACCCACATTACTACCGCGAAAGAAAGTTTCAAACAAATGTTTTTTATCTGCGCTTGGAATTCCCACCCCTTGGTCTTTAATTTGAAAAATAGCCACCCTACCCTGACAGTTTAAATCAAAGGAAATTGGCCTTTCCGCTGGCGAATATTTAATAGCATTAGAAAGTAAGTTTGTGAGGATATAACTGAGGAGCTCCTCATCCATTTCAACCTGATGACATTCTCCGGAATATGTAAAATTGATAGTATAATTCTTGCCTTCACTAAATCTTAGACTTTCTATAATTTGTTCGCAAAAGTTTATTAAATTCAAAGCCACAGGCTGATATTTAAATTGACCTATTTCACTTTGGCTGATAAACAAAACTTCATCTAAAAGTTTCAGCATTTGTTTGAGAGCTTTTTCTGTCCGCTTTAAAAATAAATCTCTACATGCTTCCGGTAGTTTCTCTTTCAATTGAAGTAACTCTATGAATGTGCAAAAAGTACTTAAAGGATTGCGAAATTCGTGGGAGAGCATGGCGACAAAACTTGTTTTCAGTCTGTTCAATTCCTGTTCCTTTAAAAGTGCTTCCCGAGTCAGTTGTTCGCTTTCTCGCAATTTTTTGATAATTTCTGCCCGCTCTATAGCATAACGGATAGCACGGGGTAAACTGTGAATTTTTATTTCATCTTTGATCAGATAATCTTGCGCGCCTTGTGCGAGTGCTTGCAGTGCAATTTTCTCATCATTGAGTCCCGTTAACACTACCACTGGAATATCTGGAACTGCTATGCGAAATTCTTCTAAGGTATCTAGTCCCATAGAATCAGGTAGGCTTAGATCTAATAGAACTACATCAATTTGGGACAAGTTCAATTTTGATAAAGAAGAATTTTCCGCTGTCCTGGCGCACCTTGTGCAAATATCAATTGCCTCACTTAATTGCTCTACATGTATGATTTGCCATTGTTGCTGATTAGCACGAGTAAATAATCTTTGCAATAATTCAGCATCAAAAGGATTATCTTCTACCAAAAGTACATTAATTTTTATCTTTTCCATAGAAAAGAATTCTTTCAAATCTATAAGGCGTTCCTAATTTTGGCAAAAAAGTTTAGAATTTTTACTTTTTGTGAACAGATTGTGAACAGAAATTGTTACTAAATGCTTGGGTAGTTTGAACGTTAAAACTGCTGCGAGCGGCTATAGAACCTTGAGCTTACTGTAGATCTTTGAGATTTGCGGAAAATCTATCTACCGGCAGGATGTTTTAACTCCACATTTCCACCCAACTATTTGCATATTTCCACACCCTTTCCCAGCAGCAAAAGTATTTTCTTAACAGTCAAATTTTGGAAGTATTTAGATTGATATGGAAAGCGATCGCTCTTTTTTTTGGATTTTCTGCTTCTAACGGTGCTTTTTCCCTTTTTGCCAGCTTTGACTGTTAGGTTTTCGAGTAAATCTTTTTTTGGGAAAAAGTCGCTGTTCTAATTCCTCGTAGCTACCTTCAAAGTCGCAATTACCATACAAGGGACATTCACGACAATAAACACCTCCACTGTAGCGTTCCAAATTTTCCCGGTTGAAGTAATATGGCTTGTGACTGAAAGTGCTAGCTACCCATTGCCATGAAAGATGATTGCTGGCTGGATCGCCATCCAAAAGATGTTGGAGAAACCATTTCGCTCCAGCTTGCCAGCAAATGTGCCGCCAATGAACAATATAAGCTGCCAGCCACATGCGTGCGTGGTTGTGGAGATAGCCTGTTTGTGTTAGCTGTTGAACAAAACTGTCAATACAAACTCTTCCTGTTCTACCCTGCTTGATTTCGTCAGGTAATTCCGGTCCATAGTCACTAGCTGTATAACCTGTTTTGTATTCTTCCCGATCTTGCCAAATATCATTTCCTAATTTAGCGTACAGTCTTTGCCAATAATCCCGCCAAGCTAGCTCGTTAATTAATTTCGTAGCATCTTCTCGCTTTTGTACCCGAGTAAGAACATATTCTCGGACTTCACGCAAACTCAAAACGCCGTAGCGAATGTAAGGAGAAAGTCGCGTCACAGCACCTGTTAAAAAGTTACGTGTTGTAGCGTATTTGGCTGGATCTATTTTTTGCAACGCTTTGAGAGCAGCTTGGCGCCCACCTACAATTTCGCTGATGTGGGAATCACGTTTGGCTGCTTGGGGAAATTGTTCGCGCACATAAGCTATTAACTCCTCGCGATGGGAGAATTCTCGTCGCATGTTTTCGATCATGTTGCACCCGCAGGGAAGTTAGACAAGCTGTTAAATTCAGCTCGGCTTGCTCATTTTAGCAATTGTTGCTACCAAATCTGCACTCAAAGTTGCTCGCTGTTGGAAGTCTTGTGCTTGCTGCGAGCAACAGATGACTGCGGCCGCGGCTACATGCCTTCCTAATTCTGTAGAATATCACCAGCTGGTGTCTAAAAAGTATTACATAGCTTGGGCAATTAAAACGGGCCTGTTTTTATATTTTGCTTCTAACTGCTTTTTTGGCTGCACGTTCCAACTAACTTTGTAGTCTTTTTCTACTTGTGTCGTCACAAAGGGACGTACTACACCGATTACTGCTACTTTCTGATCTTTGTTAATAGGTACTTTCGGCGATGTCTTCAATAAAATCACTAAATCTTCACTGCTAAATGATTGATTTTCTCTCAAGGAAAATAAAACTGGACTTCGAATATTTTATACTTTACCTATTACTGGTATTGTTTTACCAGAAAATTTACTAGTATTAGCGGCTACTTCGGCAAGTCCGGGAGCCAGGGTAATAGTGCGACCAATAATTGCAGGTTTATTAATATACTTTCTATAAAATTCATCCAGCAAATTAATATGAAATTCCTGTTCAATTTTGCTCATCTCTAGATGGCGTAGACGCGCGCTCGCGCGGCTTATCGTAGAGAACTTCACCTGTAATCTGAACTGCTACATCTGAATCGGTTGGTAAATCAAAAGCTTGACTAGAGACATTTACAACTACAATCAGCTTCCTGTTAAATAATTGGCGATCGCTGATAGTAAAAGAGTTTAAACCAATTGTTTTTAGAGGTCTACTTGTTATCGTTACACTTTTTCCTTGGTAATTAAATCTTTAACATTTTTCGAGTATTCCCAAACGTATTTTTAGCAAACAACAGTTTGGTAATGAGAAAAAATTTTTGCCAATACTATTGTTTTATTATATCAAATAATTCTGGAAAATACCTCAACAAAACGCAGTTAATTCTTGGAAAAGACTGGAAAAGCAAAATTAAAGTAGCAAATCCTTGCTTTTGTAGCTAAAAAACGCCAAACGGCGGAATTATCTTGCGTTAAGGAACTTTGCGAACTATTTCATAGATGAATCTCTGGATCGAGTTCGTTATAGCATTTACCTAGGAGTTATTAGCATGGGAGAATTATTATGTTCCTAATGCACAAGCCTACGGGAGATTTAATCGAAATTTTGAGCTTAGACCAACTTTTTAATCCCTGTGTAACAGAAGTAACGGGAGTAGACCACTTTGGCGAAGAGATGCAAGAACCAGAATCTTATCAAAAAACAGAATTGGCGTTTCCTTCCGGTGAAAGTCTACCGCGTTGTTGGTTAGATGCTCACTATCGCGACGCACAACACTCCAGTCCTCAAAAACAGCTCAGTCATAGCAATGGCTGATGTTTTCTTCTCAAGCAAGTTAGTAATCTGACTGCAAGTAACGATACTTTCTGTAACTGTAATAAAACTTTAAGATTGTTTGGATATTACTGTTGGCTTTTATTCCCAGCGCGATCGCTAAGGCGACAAATGCAACCCCACTGCATCTGTCGCTATCTGTACAACTATCACCAGAAGACCTATAGGTTCATCAGTTTGTCTGCACAAAGTTCTGGCTCCTTCTAGTGGAAAAGTACAGCAAGAGCAGGTACAAGTTGATAGCTTCCACTTTTAATCAAAATAGAGCATCCCAAGTAGATTAATACGAACGGAAAAATCTTTCGACCATAGCGAGCTAGAAGTGGAGCCATCAGGGGATTGCGAGTCATGTGATACGAAAGAAAGCACCATACTCCCACAGTTGCATAGCAAATCAATAAAATGACTCCCAAACTAGGAAGATTGCTGCTTGCAAACAACGGTACGTAGATTCCGATGTTGTTTCCTCCATTGGCAATGGTTACCGCAGAAACACGGTAAGTTTGAGGATCGCGCAAAGTAGCCCATATTGATTTTTGATGCCGGCGAGATTTACTTCCAGAGGGTAAGTTAATCGACACATCTTGGATTACCTCTTCCTGTTGTTGATTCATAAGATTGCTAATACCAATAGCAATAGGAAGAAAACCTAGCAATCCAATCCAGGCTTCTGGAAGAACTAAACCACCGAAAAAACCAGGAAGACTAGCAAGAACTAACACGGTGAATCCAACAAATTCACCCAGAACAACATGCCGAGGACGAAAAACATGATTGACTTTTCCGAAGAAGGCTGTCAAATATACGTTGTCGTCAAAGGTGGTTGCGAAAGCAGCAGAGATACCAATAATTACTGTACTAATTAGCCAACTCATGATTTTTACTCACAATAATTAAATGCTTTTTGATGTGAAAGCAGTTTTGGAAATGACAAGACTATTTTCCTTAGTGTTAGTTTGCAGATATCGCTAACAACTGTAAAAAATGTTAGGATTTGAATGATTCTAATCTTATGATTTGCAACTCAATCAAAGCAAATCTTCTTTTTTTTCTAAACGATAAATAAAATTTATTAAATTTTCAAAAAATAATCAGGGAGGAAGCCTGGGGAGGTTGATTACACAATAATTTTTAGTTTTTAAATTAATCAATAAAAATTATTAAACCCGCTACGAAACTGCTAGTTTAATTTTGTGGAATTGCCCCAAGTATCTCTTACCTACATCACTAGACAAAAACGAATAATTGCTGCAGTCAGTACAACTAAACCGCGGTTTTCTAAAGTGTGGCTATCAAGTAAAATAAAAATTCCCAATCCTATCAAAACAAAAGGAACCAAATAACTGGCGTAGTGAGTCAAAAGTTTCGCAAGGACCGGAACTTGAGTAAATCGATAAGTAGCATAGCACCAGACTGCAACTAAACAATAAAAGACCACCAAAATGATTGTCAAATCTTCCCACTTACTGCTAGCAAACAACGGTACGTATACACTGAGGTTATCACTACCATTAGCAATAGTCACGGTAGTAACCCCCTAAGCTTGCGGCGAAAACAAGCTAGTCAAGTAGGTATTTTGAGACTGTTCCGGTTGCAACGAGATTTCCTCCTCATCAGTTTCTGGATTCAGCAAGCGATTAATGTCAATAGCAATCGGAACCGTACCCAAAAGTCCAATCCAAGGTTCTGGAAAAAGCCTACCACTAAAAAAACTAGGCAAACTAACAAGCACAAGCACCGTAAAGTCAAGATACTGTCCTGCAATAACATGAAGTTTGCATTCACCCGGGAGAAAAATAACAGCAAAACTATAATGTCATCTAGATTAGTAGCAGCAAAAGAAGCAAATGCATTGGAAACCGCAACGATGAAATCATTCATTTTCGTTATTTGTCTTTCAAAAGTGTAGAAGTTAATTCCGAACGAGATTCTACTCTGACTTGCTCGGGATTTTTCTGAGCAGCTTTGACAATTTCATCTAACTCTAATTGAAATAGTCTGGTATTATCACCACCTGCTGGAATCCAAGGCATTCTACCATCCCATTTCGCGATCGCCTGTCGTTGTAAAATTGCTGGTGTCAGCGATTTCACAATCAATTCGTGCGCTTTAGCTTCTCCTTTTGCTAAATTAACTTTTGCTTTAGCTTGATTTTTTGCCTTTATAGCTAGAAATCCTGCACGTTTAGCTTCTTGTTCGGCAATTTGTTTGGCTTCTACTGCTTTATTAAATTGGTCTGTAAACTGGATATTTACTAAAGAAATATCATCTATTTCCAAATCGTAAGCTGCTAACCTTTCGGTTAGAGTTCGATCCACTTCGGTTTTACCTGTTTACGTGCAGTAATGATTTCTTCAGCCTGAACTTCATTTTGTACTCGCTTGGAAAACCCCCAGACAAACAGAACCGCAATCAAAGTTAGCATCATCCATTGAGGCGGGACGCAATCTGGTATTAATGCTTTAAACATTAATTTCGTACCAACACCAAACACTGTTAAATAAGCAGCATCGAGTAAGTAGGGAAACTCTGTTAGCCAGCGTATAAATAAACCAGCCAAAAAACGCAGAGCGAGCATGCCAATAAGACAACCAGTTAAGACCAACCACGTCTGACTGGAGACTGCAACTGCAGCTGTGACACTGTCCAAAGAAAAAGCTAAATCGGTTAAAGCTATTAAAAGAATTACGCGCCCAAATTGACAGTTATTTTTCTGGGAATAATTAATGTTTTTTTCTTCGCTTGATCGTGGGTAAAAATAACTCCAAAAATGTTTGAGAGATAGCCATAAAAGATAAAGGGCACCCGCTAACTCAAACTGCCAAAATTGAATCACCCATGTGGCTGTAAAAAGTAAGAAAATTCTTAAGATAAAGGCAATTATTAATCCCCAATTTAAAGCTTGGCGTTGTTGTTGTGGTTCTTCAACATCTTGGACTATTGCTGCTAAAGCAACGGCGTTATCAGCAGATAAAACAGTTTCTAATGCAACTAGTACTAGTAAAATTCCCAACGTGTTCCAAGAAAAGTTTGCATGTAAATGCGCGGTTATCTGTTCTAACATTCCGTTGCTCCAATATCATGACTGTTTGCGATCAAAAAAGCTAGGGCCAAAATTTAAAAGATATGAAGTTTAGTTTCAGCCCTTTGGAAAGCGCGATCGCTCTTGATTGCAACTCAACATCTATCTAGTAGAAGCTGTGACAATCTCGGTTCAATCCTTTTCGGTAGTAGTAAATTTGCTGGGAATGCGGGAATCAATAAATGCCTGCGATACATGCGGGATAAACCAATTCATTTTGTCAGGATTCACAACTTTGACAGATGGAACATTCAATTCCCACACAGATGTATCTGGGTTTTTCTTTACCAAAAGTTGCGTACCGTCCATAACTTTGATTGCTACAGCACCAGTTTTATCTAATCCTGCTACTTCCACGTCGTTGGGAATATAAACTCCCTGACAATCCCACTCATCTGGTGTACTTTGTCCGTTCGCTAAGAAATAAAGTTGATTGTCGTATTCAGACTTGAACTTCTTCGGTAAAGGTCCGTAAATTGCTATTGTCTCACCAGTTTCATTCCGACACTGTCCCCAAGCAATACCCGCTTCTATGGCCGCTTTTTGAAACCGCAATTCCTCTATTTGACGTTTAATATCTTCTGATTCTTTACCCTCAGCTTTGTTGTACAACTTATCAATAGCCTTGGTGACTTCAATGTAATCGGAATTATTGGTATACTTGGGTTGATCAGCCCGACAAGGTTGAGCAAAAATCCAGTTAACCAACATAACTGCAACCACTAAAGCGATTTTTAGAAATTTCATGCTTCCCATCTCCACACTCAATTGATTGTGCTTTCAAGATAGTTTTACTTTAGAATTGAGTGCACAATAAAATCAAATATTATTTTTTGGGAATTTGATAAATAAAAGTAATTTAGAATGGGAGTAGAGAAATTGGTGGCAAGTTGTACTGTGTTTAATACTTGGATTTGAAAAAATAATTAAAACAAAGATAAATAAACAAATGTTAAAACCAAGCAATAAAAAAGGCTGGTAATAGTTAATTAGCCTCCAGTACCATTACCAACCTCCTACTACGCTATTCCCATGACAAGGTAAAAATATGAAAAAATTGTTGTCCAAGCTTAAAATCTTTGGTAAGGAGAAAAAATGGTGTAGTAAAGTGATGGGTCGACGTGGTCTGTAAAGAGATGATACAAATATTCCTCTCGGCTACTATAGCTTTTATATTCTTCAAAGCGATCGCCCTCCAGTAACTCTGCTTCCGAAGTAGGGGTGGGTTTCATCCAAGCAGCTAACTTTGACCAGGCAACGGAAAAAGGATTTTGTAGATACCTTTGAATCAGTGATTTGTTATCATTCTCTAACGCATCTACAAGCAATTTATCCGAATTCTTCAACATGGAAATTCTCCTTGAGAATATAGAGTGTCAGAATCAGCTTTGCAATCGTACACATCAACATTCTTGAGTGTTTAATAACCTCCTCAACCACCTTAAATTGTTATTACAATAAATTGATACTCTTTTCCAGGTAATTGGCAAAAATTTCTGGCGAAAACTCTGCTCAACAACATCAACAATCCTGCTTGTTTATGGAAGTGTAACTTTTCTCTTTTTTGGAAAGATTGAAAAAATATACAAATATTTTGTCAGCACTCATAGTTCCTTACCCGTTGCGGTTCGTAACTCATGACAGTAAATTTGCATCGGAGTTATAACACGTAAATAACCATGAAACGGAAACACCAGTAAATCCAAGAATTGATAGTATTATAATGTAATCTACTAAAATTTGATAGATAAATAGTATTTTTATAAAACCGGCTATTAGTAAGCACTTGAGTACTTATTGCTGGTAGCAAGCACTTGAGTGCTCTTTGCTAGTAGTAAGCACAAAGCGTGCTTTGAGGGGAGAGATTTTCAGATGATGCAATCACAAACTCGAGCGATCGCCGCCTTATATTTTGATGAAAATCACAAAAAACGATATCGTCAGGAATTGGAGTTCGATCTCAAAAGCTATGACCAATTACTTTCGCTCTAGTGTTAACGCAATAGCTAGCTATGTCCCCGGAGAACAACCCAAACGGGGTGCGCAGATCGTCAAACTCAACAGCAATGAAAACCCCTATCCTCCCTCTCCAAAAGCGTTAGCTGTACTGCAAAACATCGATGCGGAATTGTTGCGGCGATATCCGCAACCGTTTGGGGAGGAGTTTCGCCAAGCTGCAAGCAAAGTATTAGAAGTTCCCAGTAATTGGATTGTTGTGGGAAATGGTAGCGATGAATTATTGAACTTGGTAATGCGAGCGTGTGCAGAACCAGGGCGCAAGGTAGTTTATCCCACACCTACCTACGTACTGTACCGTACGCTAGCGCAAATCCAAGCTGCGGATATAGTTGAAATTCCCTACAATGAGGACTACAGTTTGCCTTTGCAACAGCTGGTAGCTGTGAATGGAGCTGTCACATTTATAGCTTCCCCTAACAGTCCCTCCGGACATGCGGTACCGATAGATGATTTGCGGCAACTAGCAGCTAGTCTATCTGGAGTTTTGGTTATTGACGAAGCGTATGTAGACTTTGCTGAAGAAAATGCATTGTCCTTAGTTAAGGAATATGAAAATGTTATCTCCATCCGGACGCTTTCTAAGGGGTACTCCTTGGCCGGATTGCGATTGGGATTTGCAGTAGCTAATCCCCAGTTACTCGATGGCTTGTTTAAGGTCAAGGACAGCTACAACATCGATGCGATCGCCACTGCTGTGGGAGCAGCTGCCATTAGCGACCAAGCCTATAAAAATGCTTGTGTAGCAAAGATTAAAGCATCCCGGACCCAGCTGGCAACAGACTTGAAACGATTAGGTTTTCGTGTTTGGAATTCCCAAGCTAACTTTTTGCTGGTACAACCCCCCAAAAAAAATGCACAATACCTTTATCACAAGCTTAAGGAGCACTCAATTTTAGTGCGTTACTTTCATTTGCCCAAACTCGATGATAAATTACGCATCACCATTGGTACAGACGAACAAAATCAAGCTTTAGTAGCGGCCTTAGCAGATTTGCTGGAAATCAAGTTTTAGAAACTAACTGTGGGCTCTGGGTTCCTGAGTTGCTGTAGGAGCGATCGCTTGACAAAATTAGCCCTGCAAGAGTATTATTCTCTCTACAGCGGGAAACCGTGTGTGCATATTTATTGATATTGAAAAAGTTCTAAGTACGAGTATACAAATAAATAGATTTCCTTCATCTGTCAGACCTTGTGTACGAGCTAACGCAGGTGGGAGTTGTCGTGTTTATTTGTCTACATATCTTCAGATAGATAGTACTGGATCTATTTTGGAAAAGATGCGATCTCCGGTACCAGCATGCAAATTTGCCAAAATCTCAATTGCTCCAATCCCTTCAACGCTGATGGCAATAGATTTTGCATTAGTTGTGGACAAAGCAACTTTGGCGCGTTGCTGCGAAACCGCTATCGTGTATTAAAAGTGTTGGGCGAAGGCGGGTTTAGCAGAACTTACGCAGCAGAGGATATTGATAGGCTCAATGCTCCCTGCGTCATCAAGCAATTTTTTCCCCAAGTACGCGGTACTTACGAACGTACCAAAGCAGCAGAATTATTCAAAGAAGAGGCTTTTCGATTGTACGAGCTAGGAGAAAATCACCTACAAATACCCAAATTACTTGCTTATTTTGAGCAGGGAACAAGCTTGTATCTGGTTCAGGAATTTATTGCAGGAAATACCCTGTTAGAAGAAGTTCAGAAACAAGCCTTTAGTGAAGAACAAATATGGGAAATATTGGCTGATTTATTACCGGTTTTGGAATTTATTCACTCCCGCAACGTTATCCATCGAGACATCAAGCCAGAAAATATTATCCGCCGTCAAAGTGATGGCAAGCTTGTATTAATTGATTTTGGAGGTGCAAAACAGGTAACGCAAACCAGTATAGCCAGGCAAGCAACAGTACTTTATACTATCGGTTATGCACCCAGCGAACAAATGGCTGGATTTGCCTGTCATGCTAGCGATTTGTACGCCTTAGGCGTAACCTGCGTGCGGCTTTTAACTCAATGCTTTCCCACGCGAGATGCTTGCGGACAAATTCACGATCGCCTTTACGATCCCATGAGCGGAAAATGGCTGTGGCGAGAAATATTGCACTCAAAAGGTGTCACCGTTAGCGAAGATTTAGAAAAATTTTTAGATAAATTGCTCAAGCACACCGCCTCAGAGAGATTTTCATCGGCCACAGAAGCTCTCCAACAATTAAGAGCAAAAAAAGCAACTTTCAGTTCCCAAATGCTAACACTTTTTCAACCAGAATTTCCGGCGATCGCTCCGCAAACAACTCCACTGCCTTTTTTACCTCTCGAAACCTTTGAATTTGAAGTAGTAACGGTAGACGCCACAGCCAAAGAAATCAGTCGCTACCGCCGCATTGCCAAGTACTATACAGAAGACTTAGGAAATTCAGTAACTATGGAAATGGTAGCTATTCCTAGCGGTCATTTTCTCATGGGTTCTAAACCAAAAGAAGGAAACCCAGACGAACATCCGCAACATCCCGTTACTGTCAAAGCCTTTTTCATGGGTAAATATCCCGTCACCCAAGCTCAGTGGAAAGCCGTAGCAGCGTTACCGAAAGTCAAACAATCTTTAAATCCCAACCCTTCTAAATTCAAAGGAGCCAATCGCCCCGTCGAAAACGTATCTTGGCACGAAGCAGTGGAATTTTGCGCTCGATTGCGCAAAAAAACCGGACGACACTACCGCTTACCCAGTGAAGCAGAATGGGAATATGCTTGTCGTGCTGGTACAACCACACCTTTCCACTTTGGCGAAACCCTCACCCCTTTTTTAGCAAATTGCAGTGGCGGCGACTCACCCAAGACCACAAACCAACACCGCAAAGAAACTACTCCTGTAGGTCATTTTGGACTGGCCAACGCTTTTGGCTTGTACGACATGCACGGATTGGTTTGGGAATGGTGCGCCGATCCCTGGCATAAAAATTATGAAGGCGCTCCCAACGATGGATCGGTTTGGGAAACCGGAGGAGATATGCATCGCCGAGTTTTGCGCGGTGGTTCCTGGAGTTTTAGCCCCGAATCCTGTCGCAGTGCAAGTCGCAGCTGGAACGAAGCAGATGGTGGATTGCGGATCTGTGGCTTTCGGGTTGTAGCTACCTTAATACCGTAATATCGTAGAATGAAATTAAAATCCCAGATCCACTTTCGCTAAATCAGCAGCAGCAAAAACTTCCTCATCTGATTTTTCTTCCCAAGCTGTATCGCCAATTTCTGTATAAAATTGCGTGTCATAGGGACGAGTACGCACCACCACTGGCATAGGAACAGCATGACCTATAATTAAAGCTTGTTGCTTCGAGTCTAATTTTGCCAACACCGATTTGAGACCACTAGCTCCCGATACACCTGTGAAAATGGCGTCTATGTCTTTTTCATCGTTCAATAAGGCGGTGACGCGAGTACCGATCTGGGACATTACTTCGTTATCTATACCCGACGGACGCTGATCTACCACTAAAAGCGTGACAAAATACTTTCGCATTTCCCGGGCGATTGTACCAAAAATCGTACTTTGCACGACGGCAGGATCCAGGAAACGATGCGCTTCTTCGATAGTAATCATTAATTGCGTCGGCTTGTCTTGGGGATTTTTCGTCTGTAAAAATTTTTCTGCTTTCGTGACGTAATGATGGTGGATGCGGCGAGTAATCATATTTGTTACCAACATGTAGGAAAGCATGTCTGACTGGGAACCAAATTCGATGACTACGTTCTTACCTGCTTCCAGCGATCGCAATATTTGGTTTACATAATTATGCGGACAGGCGGCTCGCATATACTTTAAACTATCCAGTCGCAGCAGTTTGCGCTGCAGTGCTGTAATCGAACCTTGGTGTCCCCGCTTTTCTTCGCACAAAAGCTTGATTTCCTCGTTAGTCATGTTTAACAATTGCAGAATCCAGGATTTCCCAAACTCGGCGTAGAGAATATTGGCATTGTCGATACTAGCCTCGGACAATCCCAAATCGCGAGAGCACAATTTAATATCTTCAACTTCGATTTGGTCGTAACTAAGGTAAAGTTCCTGAGCATGAGGAACACCACGACGCTTAGTCGATTCCGGATCGAGAGTGTATACTTCTACTTTGCTGGGAAATAGTTGCTTTAAGCCTTTGACGGTGCTGAATTGCTTTCCTTCCGATACAGCTTCCCAACCGTACTCGGAATGCATATCAAAAATTAAATTTACTGCTGCATTTTTACGAATTATTCCTGCTAAAAGCAAGCGTGTTAAAAAAGATTTACCTGTTCCGGATTTGCCAAATATACCATTACTGCGTTCTACAAAACGATTTAAATCAAGGCATACCGGTACGTCCATATCTAAGGGTTTACCAATGGAAAAATTTTTTCTGTGCGGATCGTCTTCCCACCCAAATACGCGACGAAAATCTTCCTCACAAGCTTCATAAACCTGGCTAAAATGACTGGGAATGGTTTTGACTGGCATCAATTCCATTGTAGTGCTTGTTTGCGGCTGAAATGAAGCCAAATTCGTTGCAGAAGACGCTCGTAGCGCGTCTTCTGGCAGAGTTGAAGGTACAAGTGAATTCGCTTGTTTACCATTTGTAGTGGGAAAAACTTCTTCGTGAGATTCTGGCGTAAACATGAGCATGGGCGCCAGAGTAATGGTTCCATAGGTACCACTTCCAGCTAAAACTTCTCGCAAAAAAGTATCTTCCCAACTTGGAGGATTAGCAAGGATGCGTTGGTTCGCAGTTCCTAGCGCCACATCCGTAAGCATGCAGAAAAAACGCGATCGCATTCCTTGCACGACCAAGAATTTACCCACCCGCATATCTTCAACCGAAATATTAGGGTGCAATCGTACTTCTAATCCGCCTGTGAGAGAACCTTGTATGACTGAACCTAATGGCTGTCCTAAACTCATTTCATCAATTACATGCTTGCGTGCCTTATTTTATGTTTCATTTTAAATATATTGATGGGAAAAAGCATGATTTTCGGCAATGTTTGTAAACAGTTATCGATTAGTTTTTTCTAGGAGCAAACATTTTTTAGACCCTCGTTTCTTACCTAATTTGATTATTGCCTTTCTAAATTTCTACTTTCTCATCCAGGCAATTATGCCACTGGTCAAAGAACGCATCCTCATCTTGCTCTGGTCTTATCACTCAATTTGAATAGAAGTTGGTGCACTTGGTCCACCAGACATTTTAGAGTCTGTGATTGGCTTGCGAAATTGAGCATAAAGGCGATCGCGCCAAACAAAAAATGCTTCGTAAGCAGGATTGTCCGCTAAACCTGGTACTCCTTTACCTCTAATACCCGTTGGTAAATCCAGATAGGGACCATCGGGAAATTTTAACAGTATTGATAAACCTGCTACTGCAAAATCGGCCAGGGTTGGCTCATCTCCTAGTAAATAAGGACTATCTGCCAACAGTAAAGTTAAAGCTTCCAAGTCTTGTTTTAAATCGGCGATCGCTTTTTGGACTACCTCCGGACTGTAACCTACTCCCAAACCTAAAAGTTTCAGTACATCGTTTGGTACTCCTTCTACAAAGGTTTTCAATACATCCGGAACAGAAGCTGGTAAAAACGCTTTGCGAAAATTTTGATCTTGACTAATGGCAAAAAATAAGGCTTTGCGTCCTTTGATACCTATTGACTCATCTGCCCATTCTTCCATCATCAAACATAAACCTCGTTGCTTAGAATCCTGTGGTATCAACGGGCGATCGGGATATCGTGAGTCTAAATACTTAGCTATATTCGTAGAATCAACTATATATTGATTGCCATCCTTGAGCACTGGTACTTGTCGCTGACCCGTTAAACGAAACAATTCCACTTGTCCAATCCCGGGTGTCACCTCGATTTTGCGATAATCCAAACCCTTGTAATCAAGAAGCAAACGCACCTTCTCTGAGTAGTGAGATAGTTCAAATTGATACAATTCCAGCATTCAAGAAATTCCTATATTTGATTTATTTTTTCATTCTACAATTTATGTCTTCCCTGAAAGTTCTCTCCATATATTTACTGGAGTTTTTGCAAATCAAAATAAGTACATATACTCAATCAAAATTATTTCCTAGTAAAAATAAAGTTCGCGGTTACGTCTTTAGCCCTACTACAAAATCCTAAATGCAAATCATTGAAATAATTTAGATGAAAAACTATCTCCATCTACTAGCAACGAATACCTCAAAACTTGACTAAATATTCTTGGTGAATTCAATCTCGAGCATCAACTAGTGCTGTTTTTACCAATTAATGGCGAATTTAAAAACCGATTACCAATCAAAATTACTGAAATTTATTGTATCGAATCTTGCTCAAATTCAGATATTTTCAGTAGAATTATTCAAAGGACAGGCAGGAAAATTTATTGATTTAGACAAGATAATATTCTCTCTAGATTTTTCACGGACATGTGATATAAAAACTTTACCGTCTTGGTATCCAGTCTACTTTGTATGCTCAAAACTTATTTCAACTTACTCATCTAGTTAGATTTTTTGTCTGGCAAGATGTTATAAATCTCTATAGTAATGTGTGGAACTAAAGCCAAACAAAATTTATGAAGGTAGATTATAGCAACTTGCTGACTAAGTTGGCTGGCATAGCAGGAGTGACAAGTGCAAGTCTCCTTGTGGGATTGCCTGTAGGGGCAAACCAATTACTCAATTCCCAATCTCATATTTTCAAACAAACTACTGCTCAGCACAATCAACCAATTTTAATTAACACTACATACACGCTCAGCGAGTCCTTACCAGCACCAAAAGGCAAAAAACAAATTAGAAGAAATAATGTGGTGCAAAATACAAACAGGGGAGAACTAAATCCACGTCCAAGCATTTTACAGGAGTGTCCTTATAACCGATCTGCTTGTCCGGGAAGTAGAACTCCCGCAGTTACTCCACCCACAACTCCCAAAACCACACCTCCCCCACCAGCACCCAGACCAGGAGCAGAAACAGCTCCTACCCAACCATCTGCAGGTTCAGAAGGTAAAAATTTAGTAGCGCTAGCAGAGTCCAAAAAGGAATTTACCATGCTAACCAAAGCTTTAAAAGCAGCTGGGTTAGTAGAAACCTTACAAGGTAAAGGACCTTTTACTTTGTTTGCACCCACAGATGCAGCTTTCGCTGAATTACCAAAAGATGCTGTGCAAGACTTGTTCAAACCTGAGAATAAGGAAGTTTTAGTAAAAATTCTTACTTACCATGTAGTACCGGGTCAGGTATTATCGACTGATTTAAAATCTGGCGAGGTCAAAAGCATAGAAGGTAGTCCCATTACCGTTAAAGTTGATGACGGTAAGAGTGTAATGGTCAATGATGCTAAGGTGGTACAAGCTGATATTAAAGGCAGCAACGGTGTCATCCATGCGATTAATAAAGTCATCTTGCCTCCCAACTTGTAATTTGAGAGACTTATTTTCGATGGACAATTTTTAGTTTTTAGCAAAAACCCTGTTCAGCAGTAATTGCAACAGGGCTTTTTGTACAGTTAAACCATAAAATCGTCAAAGCTAAAAAAGAAGGGGAAGTTTCCATTTTCTTCCCCCCCACTTTGTATTTATTTTTTCTTCTTCTTTGTTTGCTTTGAGCTGTTTGCGAAGCAGTTGCTGCTGTTTTCTAAGTTGTCGTTTTCTTGCCGATCCACCTCGACCTTTGTCATTTCTACCTTCCCGTCGAGGAGATTCCCATCTTTTTAGTCGTGTCATGCTTGTTGGCAATGAAATTAATCAGATAGGTGCTAGAGTTTGGATAATATATTTTTATAACTCTTTGCACTATTTAATATAATAGCTTACTTTTGTCTTGATTGTCAAATTCCGTAGAAAATAATTGCTTACCCCCGTACTTAAAGAGAGGAAACCTTGAAACTGGCTTCCTCTTTTCATTTTGTCTTCTACTTTGCGCCTACTCAAGCAGATTTGACTCAAATTGCAGCAACGATATCAAGAATGTCGTCTTGCAGTATATCGCTTTGAAAAACTGCCGGAACTAAACAGTTGAACTCAAGCTAGGCCAGAAGCTTGCATTATTCAAATCTATCTTACATTTTCCCCACTTAATGTAGGAAATAACTCGAATTAGTGTAGTGAGGAGCGCTACCAAAAATCCTTTTTTCAGTTAATCTCGGACTGCTATGTTAGGGACTTTTAGTTGGGGTAGCAGGGGTTGTAGTGGTTGTGGTGGTTGTGGTGGTAGCTTTGGGTGTAGCAGCACCAGTATCGGTCGGTTCGCCAGTAGCTGTGGGACTGCTGGTAGAGGTTCCAGTTTCGCCACCACCTTCACAAGCTCCCAGAACAGAAGCTAGACCTAGCAATAAAGCAAAGCCAAGAATTTTTATTTTCATAACTCCTCTTTCACCAAATGCGGCATAATATTGAGCCCTTTGATTAAGATACCTCATTTGTTGCTTTTTTTTAATTATTTTAGATCAAAAATTTCCAAGTAAATTTTTAGTTTTAAGTGCAAATTTGAAAGTATGTAGCAGATAACTTGCTTTTATGAAAGAGCTGTTTATCCCAGCAAAGGATATTTTTTAGAAAAACTATTGCTATCACTGCCAAGCACGATCGTACTCAGATGCAGTGCTCAAGTATTTGTGGCTCTTAATTACCTTGAACTGATGTTCAGAAGAAGACAAACATTAATTTACTTACCCATGCAGACTTTTGAAAGGCAGTAGAGTATTATCTGTAACTAATTGCTCAACTAGCAATTGTTAGCTGCTAAAAAAACTACCAATATTTATCATAGTATTTTTACCTGAGAAGATTATGACTGTTAATCGCAAATTGGATATTTCTACAAGGCGTAGCTGGTTTCGGCGACAGAATTCTCTTGTGTTCGGGAGAACCAGAAAAAGCAAACAAGCCAAAGAAGCGATCGCTCGCTGTCAAGACGAGGGGGGTGTACTTGCAGCTGCAGACGTTTCTGATTTCAGCCAGCAAGGGTTAAGACCTTTGTGGTTGCTACGCTTACATACGTTGTATCGTTGTTCTTCAGTGATAACATTTTTGCTGGTAACGGCGATGCTTGTCGTCTACGGGTGGACAGTTTATTCCCAACAACTTTGGAGTCAAGCATACCGGAAATTGCAAACTTTACAGCGTTCGGAGCGACAGTTAACAACAAATAACGAAGTGCTTAAAAACCAATTGGCCCAAGAAGCACAAACGTCCGCTACCAAGCTGGTATCTCCATCCCCGGCAACAGCAATTTTCCTGCGTCCGGCGCTTGAAAATTCTAAATCTGCAACTCCCAACACCACTTTTAATTCTCAATCCCAACAGCAAAATTCCATGCCTTTAGGATATTAAAGTTACCAGCTCGAGGCAATGGCAAATGACAGGGGATGATTTTTATGCACAAGCCACGGACTAGAAAAATCAGCCAGCGACAGCGCCAAAGCAGCACAGGAGCAGCAATTTTCTCGTTATTTCAGTTTCTGCCACCAAAATCAAACATGAAGTCTCGATTGTTTATGGTTTGGGCTGTATTAGTGATTGCTGCATTGGGTTTGGCTGTAAACTTGTACAATTTACAAATTGTCCGCGGTCCAAAGCTAGCACAAAGGGCGCGAAACCAACAAATGGTGAATTTGCGGCTTTTTATGCCTCGTCGCCAGGTAGTAGACCGAAATATGGACGTATTGGCTATGGACAAGCCAGCCTACGCCATGTACGTTCATCCCAAACTGTTTGACAAATCCAATCAAGAAATAGCAAAGCAGCTAGCTGTGATTTTAGGCAAGGACGTTGGGGAGTTGGAGAAAAAATTTGAAAGCAAAAAAAGCGGTATTTTACTTGCTTCTGAATTGCCAGAAGAAGTTGCCGATCGCATTAGTTCTTTGCGCCTCAACGGTATAGAGTTAATTCCCAAGTTCTCGCGATTTTATCCCCAGCAAGATTTGCTAGCAAATGTAGTAGGGTATGTGAATGTTGACCGTCAAGGCCAAGCAGGGGTGGAATACAGCCAAGAAAAACTGCTAGAACGCAGCGTGCAAACAGTGCGGTTGAGCCGAACGGGTAACGGAACAGTAATGCCAAATTACCTTCCTGAAGGTTTTTTACATTTCGACGATCTGCGCCTGCAACTAACTATTGATAGCCGTTTGCAACGAATTGCCCGCAATGCATTGCAAAAACAAATGCAAAAGTACCGCGCCCAAAGAGGAGCGGTAATCGTGATGGATGCTTGGGATGGTTCTTTACTAACCTTGGTTTCCCTACCTACTTACAATCCCAACCAATATTCTCAAGCTAATGTCTCCCTTTTTAAAAATTGGGCTGTAGCAGATTTATACGAACCTGGTTCCACCTTTAAGCCTATTAATGTAGCGATCGCTCTCGAAGCAGGAATCGTTAAACCTGAGGAAACCTTTAATGACCCCGGTTACATTCAAGTAGGCGATCGCACTATTAAAAATGCAGAAAATAAAAGTTACGGACGAATTAATATCGCCCAAATTTTACAATACTCTAGTAATATTGGCATGGTACAAATCATTCAACGCTTTCAGCCTTCTGTTTACTACCGTTGGCTAGAGCGGCTGGGACTCGGACAAACCCTTGCCACAGATTTACCTTTTGCTGTTGCCAGTCAACTCAAAACTCCAGCAAAATTTCTCGCCTCCCCTATCGAAGCCGCAACTGCCTCTTTCGGTCAAGGCTTTTCCCTCACCCCGCTACAACTTGTACAACTACATGGAGCTTTAGCTAATGGTGGTAAAATAGTCACACCCCACGTGGTTAAAGGTTTAATTGATAGTAAGGGGCAAATGCATTACACACCTTCTTTCCCAACACCACGCCAGCTTTTCTCGCCCCTGACTGCTCAAAAGGTCGTAGAAATGATGGAGACCGTTGTCACCAACGGTACCGGTAAGGCTTCCCAAATTCCTGGGTATCGAATTGCAGGTAAAACCGGTACCGCCCAAAAAGCCAGTAGATCTGGCGGATACATTAATGGTGCAAAAATCACTAGTTTTGTAGCTATATTACCAGTAGAAACACCCCGCTATGTCGTACTGGCATTAGTAGACGAGCCAAAAGGCGCAAACGCATTCGGCGGTACTGTCGCCGCGCCAATTGTCAAAGAAGTGATAGAAGCATTAATCACAATCGAGCAAATACCACCCAGCCATTTGTCCAATCCACCCGCACAAATACCGCAACCAAAAATGGAAGTTCGAGACTAAAAATACAGCTACTTGGGGTAACTCCTTCGTTTCCAAAATAAATGAAAAATATTCGCAGTAATTTTACAGCACTCTTTTACTTGCTTTGCAGAACTATCCTATTGCAAAGTCAGAGCGAATTTTTAGTTTTAAATGTTGTTTTCATTATTGTATTTCGGTGCAAAATCGATACAGCCCAAAGCTTCTTCCGTACAAGCATTAATGGGATGCACAGTACATTTTAAACGATAGTCATTTGTGAAATATTTACAATCAGAACAAGGGATTTGATGCAGCCTCTTGAGGTGACGTATTCCCTTTTTCAAAGACATAAAAAAACTCCAAAAGCTCAGGATGGAGATTCCCCAAGCACAAGATGTAAAAAATATTTTACTTAGCATGGTCGCTCCTTGATAATATCTTGTAAATAAACCGCAAGAAAACATTAAAGACAAAAAATACTATGCTTGACCTGACGATAACGCCACAAGCTTCACGCCAATCTATACTAAACAGTTGTAATAGTAATAATTAAGAAAATACTTGCTTGCAAAGATGGTTACAAGCAAGTTCTTTACCTGGACTTTGTAAGGAAACACAATTTCACAGGAAAAACAGATTTTCTAGCTCTTTGGATTCAGAAAGTCACAAATAATCGCCAATCCTATTATTTGTGAAGGGAGATGCACCCTGATTTATTGAAAGTAAGCACCAATAGCTTAGACTCTCACAATTAGTTTATTGAGAATATATATTAATAAGCAAGAATATTTACAAAACGTAACAATTTCCTGGTAGGCAAGCAATGTTAGAAAAGGAGATAGGTTTTTTCAGGTTCGAATCCTACACTGCTGGTGCAGTTCCCAACAAACCAAAAATTCCCAATAGCATGCTTATGCGTTCCCAAAAGACAAATCCTTCGTAAGCGCTTGCACTATTTTGATGTTGATAGCGTGCTAGTGCTATTGTCACTATTAACATCATTGCGGAACAGAAAATTGCAAACATCAAAGGATGTGTCATTGGCAAAAATAACAACGCTATCGGGATCGATAAGATTAACATACCGATTAATCCCCAGGCGATCGCAAAAGCTATTTTTTTACCCCAAACATTGGCAACAGTAAGGATTCCTTGGGAGCGATCGCCTGCTGCATCATGCACGTCCCAGATAATTTCTTTCGCCAAGCTGTAGAAGAATACAAAGTAAATAGGGTAAAGCAAAGCACCGGGTCGGTTTGCTACCAAACTACCCAAAAACACAATACCAGCAGCTACAGCGGCAACTATAAAATTTGCAAAAATACCGTTACAGACCAGTAAATGCGAGTAATTCCATAATAATACAGTATTAAATACTACCAAAAGCCAGCAATCGATTCCCAAAGGAATAGCTGCTAGCACAGCACAGCCAAACACTACCACAGCAGTCCACCAAACTTGTTTGGTGCTAAGACGACCAGATGGTAGCGGTCTTTCCGGGTGATCGATGCGGTCTTTGTCTACATCCCAGTAATCATTGATAGCGCAAGCTGCTGAGTGCATGCAAACTAAAATAGTTGCCGTGAGCAGATATTTCTGCACCTGTGTTGCTGGATTCAACGCATAAATAGTTGCACAACCTACCAAAGCAGCAACAATAGCAACTGGAAATCGGAAAAGTTGGGCAAAATCACGAACTAGTCTCCATTTCTCACTACGATCGATATTTCCCGATGCGGATGTTTGATTGTATAAATTTTTGCTCATTCTTAACCCCACACCTGCGCCGGCAGGATAACAAAAAAGCCATTATCTCTCCATAGTCGTTACCCCTGAAACCCGAGCGTGGTTTTTGAGTCCGTCTACTCGCCCCAAGAAACTTTTACTTTTTAATCTCAGGTGTTAGGTTATAACGCTTGGATATAGGTGAAAAACTCTTTAATAGTTAATTGTTAGTTTTTTATCTACACCTACTTACTTAGTCTATCTCGCTTATATTTAAACTGTGATTTTGTCAAGATTTTTGTAAAAAAATGCAAGAAACAAGAGAATGGCATGAAAAGAAAAATATAATTGCTAGGAAAATCAAACTTTAAAAAAACTGCCACGTCCACAAGCCATACCTGCAGTTATCTTCCCAGATCATCTAAACTCAAGGTGATAGCGTTGATTAAATTCATCTGTTTATGTCCTTTAGCATCAATTACCTACCACCAAACCTTGCCAAAATAGTACAGCGTTTTCAACGTGCTACAGATCCTAAGCGACGTTACGAACAGCTAATTTGGTACGGTCAGCGGCTCAAGGAATTTCCAGAAGCTGATAAAACACCAGAAAATAAAGTTCCTGGTTGTGTCTCTCAGGTTTACGTAAAAGCTGCATTGGTGGACGGTAAGGTCTTTTTCCAGGGAGATTCTGACTCGCAAATCACCAAAGGCTTAGTTGGTCTTTTAATTGAAGGCTTAAATGGACTAACGCCTAATGAAATTACCCAACTCACTCCAGATTTTATTCAAGAAACTGGTTTAAATGTGAGCCTCACACCTTCCCGTGCTAATGGTTTTTATAACATTTTTAAAACTATGCAAAAAAAAGCATTAGAATTTCAGACAGCCGTATCTCACTAAGCTTGGCAGCAGTTCTAGAATAATTAGTTATGTATTAGCAGGTAGTAGTGACAACTTACCGCTAATAACTAACGAATTAGCGCCCAAGCGCTACAAAAAACCGTTCAAAATTAATAAACAATTTTGTCTGATGTCAACCGATTTGTTATCAGCTGCTTCTGCTTTCAGTATTGGTGGAGAAGTTAAAGAATTTTTGTGGAACTGGGAAAATCAGCAATTGCGGGTTGTTTATGAAAGTCTAGGTCAGGGGAAACCCTTACTTTTACTTCCTGCTTTCAGCACAGTTTCTACAAGAGAAGAAGTTAGCGGTCTAGCTAAGTTACTAGCTGCACATTTTCAAGTTATAGCAGTAGACTGGCCGGGATTTGGTGAATCTTCACGTTTACCTTTAAATTATGCTCCCGGTCTGTATCAGAATTTTTTAGAACAATTTGTCACTTCTGTGTTTAATACTCCAATAGTAATTGTTGCTGCTGGTCATAGCGCAGCTTATACTCTACAATTAGCCCGAAACAAACCTGGTGCCATTTCTCGTATAGTTTTAGTAGCACCGACTTGGCGGGGTCCTTTACCAACAATGGGAATTCCAAGAGCAATAGCAGGTCTTTTCAGGGAAATAGTGCGATCGCCTGTTCTCGGTCAAATACTTTACAAACTAAATACCCTGCCATCTTTTCTGCGTTTTATGTATCGCCGCCACGTTTATGTGGATTGTACCAAACTCACTCCAGAATTCATAGAACATAAGTGGCACAATACCCAACAACCCCAAGCCAGATATGCTCCCGCTGCTTTTGTTACCGGTACTTTAGACGCCGTACGCAAGCAAGCCGATTTTCTCTTCCTAGCTGAGAATTTGTCTGTACCCTTGATGGTAGTGATTGGAGAATCCACACCAAGCAAATCTCGGGCGGAGATGGATGCTTTAGCAGCTTTACCTCAACTGCAAACTGTAATTCTTCCTGGATCTTTGGGAATGCATGAAGAATATCCAGAAGCTGTGGCTAAAGCAATTTTACCCTTTTTACAAACTCCCGTTTCCAGCAAATAATTATATCTCAACTATAGATACGCACTTTCGAACCGGCTTTTGCTTGTGTTTTTTGCGATCGCGGACACATGCAGCAGTTAAATTGAAAGTGATTATCATTTGAAAGTAGGAGGCATCAGGGAAATGGTCAGTACTGCAACAACGGATTTGATTCCGGTTACAGTTATCACCGGTTACTTGGGAGCAGGAAAAACAACTTTGCTCAATCACATCCTTACCCAAGAGCATGGTAAGAAAGTCGCCGTTATCGTCAATGAATTTGGAGAAGTAGGTATCGATCATCAATTAGTTATCGACGCAGACGAAGAAATCTTCGAGATGAACAACGGCTGTATTTGTTGTACGGTAAGGGGTGATTTGATTCGCATTATCGGCAATTTAATGAAGCGGCGACACAAATTCGACCATCTGGTAATTGAAACCACGGGACTAGCGGATCCTGCGCCAGTGATTCAGACATTTTTTGTGGATGAAGACATGCGGGATAATTTAGAACTGGATGCTGTAATTACAGTCGTGGACGCCAAGCACATTTGGGAACACTTGGAAACAGACGAAGCACAAGAACAGATTGCTTTTGCGGACGTAATTTTGCTCAATAAAATAGATTTAGTAACGCCCCAGGTACTTGAGGAGCTAGAAAAGCGAATTCGGGCGATGAACGCCATGGCCAGAATTTACCGTAGTTGCAACTCGCAGGTAGAAATAAATAATTTATTGGGTATAAAAGCCTTCGACTTGGAGCGAGCGTTAGAAATCGACCCCAATTTTTTACAAGAAGATACCCACCAACACGACGAAAGCGTATATTCTGTAGCCTTAGTAGAAAAAGGTGAGTTAGATGCAGAGAAATTGAACAATTGGTTGGGAGAATTACTGCGAACTCAAGGCCCGGATATTTTCCGCATGAAGGGAATATTGAATATTGCTGGAGAAGACACTCGCTTTGTATTCCAAGGAGTACACATGATATTCGAAGGCAAACCCGATCGCCCCTGGAAAGCAAACGAAACGCGGCAAAACCAACTAGTCTTCATCGGTCGCAATCTCGATCGAGCCAAACTCAGACAAGATTTTCTATCTTGCATGGCTTAATGAAATAATTTTAGTTATGTTATGAATATTTCCGATATTAACTTTCAACAATTTGCTCAAGAATTTTCTGTTCAGCTGAGCGATTACATCAGTGCGATCGCCTGGTCACCACAAGGTAAAAATCTTCTCGCAGCGACTTCTGCCTTTGGAGAAGTGACGCTTTTGGAAAACAAAACAGCGATAACCCTGCAAGCTGGTAATGATGTATCTTTTAGCTGTCTTGCTTTTTCCAGTGACGGACAATTCTTGGCTGGGGGTGGACAAGACGGACGGGTAAAAATTTGGCGCAAAGGAGAGTTAATAAACACCCTGGGAAATGGTTCCGCTTGGGTTGACAAACTAACTTGGCATCCTAGTAGCAACCAACTTGCTTTTAATTTAGGACGCTACGTGCAAGTGTGGGATGCAGATTTTCGCGAAACCGTTATCACTTTAGATTTCGAGTCGTCTTCAGCATTAGGCATTGATTGGGGTCAGGATGGACAGTATCTTGCCATTTGTGGTCACCGGGGGATAAAAGTATGGAACTGTCAAGATTGGTATGAAGAACCGTACATTCTAGATATACCTTCTGCTTGCACTGCTATGGCATGGTCGCCGGATGGCAACTATATAGCGTGTGCGAATATGGACCGCACCTTGACTGTGGTTGAAAGTCGCTTGTTAACATCCGGTGAAGATCCCCAACCCTGGGTTATGCGTGGTTTTCCCGGTAAAGTTCGCCAGCTGGCATGGTCCGATCTTACTAACACCAGCGGAGCACCTGTTTTAGCTTGCAGTAGCGTTGATGGAATTATCGTTTGGGAAAAATCTCCAGATGAGTCTGTAGGTTGGGAAGCAACAGTATTAACCAATCATGTGGATGTAGTTAACGCGATCGCCTTTGCACCCCGTAGTCTGCTCCTCGCTTCTGGTGGTGCGGATGGTTGGATATGTTTGTGGACACAAGCCAAGCAGGTATCGCAAATCCTCACAGGTGCATCTGCAGGCTTTTCTTGTCTAGCTTGGCATCCTCAGGGTAACTTTCTTGGCGCCGGTGGCGAAAATGGCGAAGTAATCATTTGGTCAAAGACAATACCCACTTAATTCTATTAAAGTGTTTCAATACTAACTGGATATCAGGTACCTTATTTCTATTCCCAGCCAAGTCCTATGTCAAAAAAATTACGGTACCGCCAGTGTTTGCCTTTCGCCTTCATTGCCTTTACTTTTGGATGTACTGGTTGTACAAATACAAATAATTTGCTCAGTACCTCTTCCACAACCAATCTCAATTCAGCTGAGCCAAACAAGCTGACTGAAGTGGTTGCAACTACAACTGTATTATGCGATTTCATCAAACAGATAGCACAACAAACAATAAATCTTACTTGCCTAATACCTCCTAACATAGATCCCCACCGTTACCAACCAAAACTAGAAGACAGCCAGGCTATAAATCAAGCCAGAATCATTTTCTATAACGGATATAATTTAGAGCCCAATTTATTTAAATTAATTAAAGAAAGTAAAAATCGTGCCGCTAAAATAGCAGTTGCCCAACGTGCAGTTCCCAAACCACTCAAATATAGGAAAAATGGGCAAATAGTACCCGAACCTCATGTTTGGCACGATACCAAAAATGGTATGAAGATGGTAGAGGTAATTACCTACAATCTCAGTCAAATTTTTCCCGAGCATGCACCCTTTTATAAAAGTAACGCAGAAAAAATCAACAAAGAACTAACGCAACTCGACACCTGGATTAAGTCACGAATTGCCAGCATTCCCCTCAAAAATCGTCAATTGGTGACGTCGCACACTGCCATGGGTTACTACGCCAAAGCCTATAATCTTTCTTGGATAAACGTTCTGCCAACAGTTAAAGCTAAAGGTGAACCTACAGCTTCCCAAACCAAAGCACTCTTTCAAGTCATCAGACAAGTAAAAGCACCGAAAATATTTGTAGAAACGACAATTAATCCCAGTTTGCTCAAAAATATTCCTCCCCAACTTCAGGTCAAGGTTTTCCGCAGACAATTACTTGTAGATGGTTTGGCAACAGCAGGAAGCGAAGCAGATACCTACCAAAAAATGATGACTGCCAATACTCGTACAATTGTGGAAGGACTGGGAGGAACGTATTTAATCTTTGCTCCACAGGTACTGAAAAATTAGTTGTCAAAGGTTACAGAACAGTAAAGTTTTGCTTGGGGATAAAAATTTCATCATTTTGTAAATTTATATCTTGAGTAAGAGGAAAAATAATCAAAATAATCAAATTTATGTAAATAAAAGATGAAGAATTCCACTAGTTTATCTTTATCTCCACCTACTTGGTAGTGGCAGTTTCTGCCACTACTTTTTCCGTTCGACATACCTAAAAATTCAGAAGAAAGCATATCCAAGACTAGACCGAACCAGACGTTGGAATGACCTTACTTCGAATCAAATTCCACTGCTAGCACCTTGAATAGGTAAAAAGCAGGGGTGGGTAACTAACACCATTTCTCTCAAAAACAACTACAAATGCTCGTCGGTAGTTGTATTTATCGTCATTGGTATAACTTCGTTACCCTGCTTTTCATTTTTTGGTTGCAGGAAAGTTAACTGCTAACTAATGTAGTTTGTAACAGCTTGTTCAATTCGATCCAGTGCTTGTGCTAACACAAACCGAGAAGTCGCAAAACTAAGACGTATGTTACCTTCGGCGCCTGGTCCGAACCAATCTGTCGTACCCGGTACTACAGCTACGCGTGCTTGCGCTAGCAAGAAGTCAGCAAAAGCTTGACTAGACATTCCTAAAGCGGAGATATCGGGAAACAAAACATAGGTAGCATCTGGTTGACGACAGTATATTCCTGGTATGCGATTCAACCGAGAAACGCAATAATCCCTCATTTGCTGTAGGTGGGCAACAAAAGCATCTCGCCAAGACCATCCATAGCGCAAAGCGGCCACAGCACCAACTTGAGCATACAAGGTGAGACTGTAGGCCATGCCAAGTTGCAAAGCTACCTGCCTCAGCTGCAAAGCTATTTTCTCATTTGGTGTTACCAAGAAACCAATCCTTAACCCTGACAGTCCAAACGTTTTAGAAGGACCGAAAAGGGTAAGCGTATGCTGGGCAAATTCTTTTTCCAAGCTAGCAAGACTGACATGTTTGGCAGGCGGGTAGATAATTTCGTGCCACACTTCATCAGCTAAGACCATGACATTTTGCTTGAGAGCTAGTTCTCCTATTGCTTGCAGCGTTTCCTTTGGTATTGCCAATCCTAAGGGATTGTGAGGATTGCACAGACAAATTAGTCGGGTGCGGGGTGATAAAAGCGATTTCAGTTGTTCCACATCCAGCTGGCCCGTATTTTTGTCTACTCGACAATAAACCCGTCGAGCGCCGACCGAGTCGATAGCAAGTCCAAACAGCAGATCGACTGGGTCAAGGAGGATACATTCATCCCCGGGTTGGCAAAGCCAGCGTACGACAAGCCAAATACCCGCAGCTGTACCGGGGGTAAGGACAATGTGTTCGGGTTGGCAACGAATGCCATAGCGAGTTTGGGATATCTCGGCTACCAATTCTCTCAATTCCCATTCACCTTCGGGAGAGCAGTAGAAAAAGTACCCATCACTTATTTGGTCTAGAAGCATCTGGGTAACTTCTTTGGGAGCTGGAAAGTCTGCTTCTGCAGCTGTGAGAGGAATAACATCTGCAGCTACCGTTTTCCATCGAATCCGGGCGTGCTTTTGCAAAAGTTCTGGATGTACCTGCTCATCCGCAAACAACGAGCTTAGCAGTTTCATCTGCTCCTCCTAGATATTTACTAATTCGGGGTAGCAGGAGATGTTTTGGTCTGAATTTTTTCTTTGATAGCGGGGAGGAGGGTTGGAATCGTACAGTTCGGAAGACCAATAAACGGTGATGCGCGGACGTCCTTTTTGCAAGCGCAGGGAAGTATAAGTATGAATACCCCTTGCAGCTTCTAGGGGACGTCGGGCAATACTTTTGAGACATGCGTCGTACTTGGAAACTGGTAAATGACGGGATATCAAGCAGGTGCGGAGGCGATCGCTGGTGGTGGCGTCGTTGAGAGCATAGGTCCACAATGGTACGTATGCAGTTGCACAAATGGGACGATCGTCAGCAGGATCCACGAAGGTGAGGTTACTAACTAAAGGTTGGGAAGAAAAAGCACCATTATGACCTGTTACTTCTGAGCAGAAATCAGGAAGATACCCAGTTTCATGACTCCTGGCAATCTTCATGACCTGGTCTAAGTGGGTTGGTGCAAGGTCGTAGTGGCGGAAATAAACCTTGACGCGGGCTTTTTCATCATCGCTAAGATCTAAAGATAGGTATACCAATTTATCCAACTCAAATCCGCGGCGAGCATATTCAACAATTGAATTCCAGGCGTGCTGGAAACCAAGGCGAGCAAGCGCTTGTTGTATCAGTGAGATGCTGTACTTTTTTCCTTGAGCCTCTGGGTTGAGATAGATTTTGAACTCATAAGGTCCGCAGCAAGGAAAGATGACTGCATGCATCATGGCAAAACCAGCTGTTGGTTCTGGAGGTAGAAATAAGTCCTCAATTTGTCGCAGTCGGCGATCGCTGGCGCCGAATTCTTCTACTAGTGTTTGAGTTAACTTTTGGGCTGATTTTTGGGCCGACTTGGTGGTGGGTTGTGCAGGAAGAGCTTCTACCAATACCCGCAGTTCCACAGTATCCTCGGCAAAGGCAACTGAAAATTCTATGGGAGACCCGTCGGCGCAAACATCAGAGTTCCATTGGGGCCGTACTCCTATTTTCCGGTCTCCCCACGGTTCCATCATCCGTTTTAGTACATAAAGCTTTTCCTCCAGATTGTCGGTCAATTCTGTAGCAGCAGCCAAACTGGAAAGGCATTTGGCTCCATAATTGGCAAAAGTTTCCTGAGAAATTAATTGCTGTTGGCTCTTCATACGATCGTCCTCGCAAGTCTGTTCGCGTAGTGTGCCGGATGGCATTGCAAGCAGCGTTTCCAACAAAGAGTCTTTTTTCAAGACTTAGCGAGTCCAGGGAAAACACACAGAAAAATACAGCTAAGCTAACTGTCGCGGACTCAATTGCCAGCTGGACAAGCTTATGTAAGTCCACGGTCAAAAATGTCATTATAATAACAGCATCATAACAGCAATGAGGGCTGGTTGGCTGTAGTTTCCAAAAATATTTTTTCTGGAAAGCAAATTTTGCCTAGAAATTCAGTGGTAAATTTTTAATCACCATCCCCAAGTACCAGGACCACCTTTAAACGGTCCAACAATATCGCTGGTTATCCAACCACCGTAGAAATCACCTGGTTGCGGCTGTACCTTTTCGCCGTTAACGTAACAAGCATCCATCAACTGGGCATAAAAAGCAACATAGTCTTTCAGGGATGCAAAGGAAGGTGTGGGATCGGGATAAAACCAAGCAGCATTTTTTACTTCTTTGTCACCAACGCGAACTGTGTAGTAATTAGCACGTCCTTTCCACTCGCAAAAGCTAGACTGCGGCGTTGGTATCAGATACTCCATTTTGATATCTTCTGGAGGAATGTAGTAAACAGGTGGATGACTTTTTTCCAGAACCCGCTTTGCACGATGGGTATCTGCAATCACGACGTTATTGAATACGA
This sequence comes from cyanobacterium PCC 7702, assembly GCA_000332255.1. GTDB lineage: Bacteria > Cyanobacteriota > Cyanobacteriia > Cyanobacteriales > Nostocaceae > Chlorogloeopsis. The sequence continues at coordinate 4,501,243 of KB235926.1, forward strand.
CCTGGATGTGCTTGCTTGTATTTTCCCAGCGGGGAGGACGGGGATAGTCCCAAACAGATTCTTGTCCGGGACCAGGATTGATAGGTTGAGGTCTTGGCATTTTTGGTTGTAGTTCGTAATTTTTGTGATGGAATTATTTTGGTTTGGATCTCTACTCAAAAACAGTAACCTTGGTGTAGTAGCAAGTTAACTAACTACTGTGCCTTGTTGTCTGCTTGCGATTTGAGTATGGGATCATCATTACTCCAGAAGTTTGTTGAGCAGCTAGCTGTGGGAATAGAAATTCCAGCTTGGTCGAAGGCAATTTTCAAACGTCGACGAAATTCTCGCGCTACATCCCATTGCTTGAGTGGTTGGGTTTTAATCCAGACGCGAATTAACAAACCGCGATCGCCAAAATTATCTATTCCCAGAACTTGGGGTGTTTCTACAATTGATAATTGCCATTGCGGGTCTCGATCCATTTCCACAGCTACACTCTTAATCAGTTGTAAAACTTGGTCAACATCAGCTTCGTAGCTAACTGGAATCGTCACATCAGCTCTTGACCAACGGCTAGAAAGATTGGCGACAATTTTAATTTCACTGTTGGGAATAGTAATCAAACGTCCCTCCGAATCTCGGATTTGGGTCATTCGTAAATTCAAATTTTCTACCAAACCTCCCACATTGCCAACGTTGATCACATCACCCAAAGCATACTGGTCTTCTAAAATGATCAGAAAACCGTTAATTGCATCTTTAATTAAACTTTGGGAAGCTAAAGATATTGCTACGCCCACCAAACTAGCGCCCGCTAGCAATGGAACGATATCAATGCCCAAAAAAATGAGAGCGACTAAAATTCCCACTCCCACCAAAGTCACGGCGCTAATACCTTTTGTAACCACAGAAATAGTAGAAACTCTTAACTGCAATCTAGCCGAGCTTTCTTGAGTTAGTAAAGCACTACTGCTGACAAAAGCAGAAGTAAAGCGATCGATCAAAGCATAGCTAAGACGCACGGCGACATAAGTTGCCACACCGACAGCAGCCAATTTGAGGGGAATTTGCAAACCAATGAAAATTCCTAATTGTAAGGCTCGGGTGTAAGGAAATAAACCAAGAATAACAAAAATTCCGCTTCCCCAAACTGTGGTTTGCGCCAGCTGGTGCAGTCGTCTTTTTGCTTCTTCTAGATGTCGGTAGTGCTGTTCTTTGAGTTGGGAAGTAATCGGCGCAGAAGCGTTTGTAGCAGCAGCAGCTAGTTGGCGAAGGGAACGTCGTTTGGAGCGTTGTCGCCATCGATAAAGTCCCCAACTAATAGCTATGATGCCGAGTAACGTTGCAGTGGCGATCGCCCCTTGGCGGATTAAATATTTTGCTTGTCGTTCTTGTTTGGCCTGTTTTAAATCTTCCTGTAAAGTTTGAGCAATTTGATTTGCCGCCGTTAACGGATCTACCCCCCGCAAATTAGCGTCTTGGGCTGTCACGGTCATCAAGTACTGACCGTTGACTGTAATTACTGGCAAGCCGTTTACAGTTTGAATTTTGATATTGACTTTTTCTGAAGGAGAGTTAAAATACTTTTGGGCCGTTTTATCCAAATTATCTTGAATATTCTCCAAACGCTCCGTAATATTAGCCTTTGGTGCAGCTACCTGAAACAAGCGCCTGCCATCGAAATAAACCCACTCAATTCTGCTTTCTGGATCGCCAATTCTGAAGTTAGGGGATTGCACCTTTGGTAAAGGTGGAAAGGGAATTTGCGCCGTAGCTTTTGGCATTACTCCAACGGTGACAATTATGGAAGACAAAGCGATCGCTACTAATTGAAAGCGCAACGGACACCTCCTTGCTTTTGACAGTACTGTTGATCCAGCTTTTGCCATGCTACCAAATCAATTTTAAGTAATTGTACCTGCATAAGGTGACATGATTAGCTACCTTTGAAGTAGCAACAAGAAGATGGAATTTCCACAAAGAGTGTAAAATCTTAGGGAAGTTCGCGAAACTGCGAAATTCATTTTCTTTTTTGAGGAACTATTTTAATGACTGCAACATCTCCCCGATTAAAGCACGAGGTTAAAGACCTCGCCCTCGCTCCCTTGGGAAGACAGCGCATTGAATGGGCTGGGCGCGAGATGCCTGTTTTGCGGCAAATTCGCGATCGCTTTGCTCAAGAAAAACCCTTTGCCGGTATTCGTCTTGTTGCTTGCTGTCATGTAACGACGGAGACAGCCAATCTAGCAATTACCCTGAAAGCCGGCGGCGCAGATGCTTTATTAATCGCTAGCAATCCCTTGTCCACCCAAGATGACGTCGCCGCTTGCCTTGTCAGCGATTATGAAATTCCCGTTTTTGCCATCAAAGGCGAAGATACAGAAACCTACAACCGCCACGTGCAAATCGCCCTAGACCACCGTCCCAATATTATTATTGATGACGGCTGCGATGTAGTTGCTACCTTAGTACAGCAACGCCAGCACCAACTCGCCGATATTATCGGTACCACCGAAGAAACCACAACAGGAATTCTGCGGCTGCGTGCGATGTTCAAAGATGGTGTCCTCACTTTCCCAGCAATTAACGTCAATGACGCAGATACCAAACATTTGTTCGACAACCGCTACGGTACGGGACAGTCCACCATCGACGGTATTATCCGCGCTACAAACATTCTCCTAGCTGGCAAAACAGTCGTTGTTGCAGGTTACGGCTGGTGCGGAAAAGGAACCGCCATGCGCGCGCGCGGACTTGGTGCAAATGTGATTGTCACCGAAGTAGACCCGGTGAAAGCCATTGAAGCAGCTATGGATGGTTTCCGAGTCCTACCAATGGTAGAAGCTGCAACTGTAGGCGATCTATTTATCACTGTTACCGGTAACAAACACGTTATTCGCGACGAGCATTTCGACGTGATGAAAGATGGTGCAATTGTTTGTAACTCCGGTCACTTTGATATCGAAATCGATCTTAAAGCCTTGGCGGCTAAAACTCAAGAAATAAAAACAGTGCGTCCTTTTACCCAAGAGTATCGCCTGGGCAACGGCAAATCAATAGTAGTGCTCGGCGAAGGACGCCTAATTAACCTCGCCGCTGCAGAAGGACATCCCAGCGCAGTCATGGATATGAGCTTCGCCAATCAGGCTCTTGGTTGTAAATACCTAATCGAAAATCAAGGTAAGTTACAACCTGGTATTCACCCCATTCCTGCGGAAGTAGACCGAGAAATCGCCTACTTAAAGTTACAAGCAATGGGAATAAAAATAGATGTCCTGACGCCAGAGCAAATCGAGTACATCAATTCTTGGACTTCTGGAACCTAATCTTTACCGAGAATTTAACTACTCCACGGGATAAAGGTTTAAGCTATAGCTAGGTTTTCTAAGGCTATTGCCTTGGGATAGGTTCACCGCCTATCCCTTTTTCTTTACTTTAGTGCTCAAAGTTGCTACTCAGCTAGCGATCGCACTACCTAATCTATTTTCCGTAAAGCTATAATAATTCCAATCACCTACAGGTTGATAGCCTATAGCCTGGTAAATGGAATAAAAAGCAATATTTATATCCTTGGTAAAGCAATCTTTGGCTTAAGGTTGCCACGCAGGCACTAGCATAGCCTTTTTGGCGATACTTTGGCGGTGTATACACCAAACCAATGCGCGCACCGTGGGGTGTAGGTTGGCCGCAAGCAGCCATAGAAACAGGAAGTTCATCTGTCTAGCGCTATCTTGGTCCAAAAATACCCATATCCCGCTGAATCAGCGTACAGAAACGGTGATGGATGCCTTATATTTTCTTCCATCCGGAAAATTTTCTTGTCCAGTTCATCTGCTAATTGCTATATCTTCAAACAAAACGATGGCTAAACTCGCACATCAAATCTACTCTGCCTTTGCGTAACATGGCTGGATCTAATCTTTCTGTAGTGTTGCAAGTCATTAAAATAACTATTTTCTGCCGCATTTGAATTCCAGATTCATCAATGACGCTTTGGTATAAAGTACCGTCTAACAAACTCAAAATATGCTCGGTTTTATTACTGTATTGAGCCACTTCACTAGCGCGATCTTGTGCTAAGTTATCTGCCTCATTGATAATAATACAAATTCGCTCTAAATAAGTGGGTGGTACAAAATTTGCGATCGCATCATGATCCAAAATAAAAATTACATATCCCAGCGGTACTAAAATTTCTTTTGCCACTGCTTGCGTCCACGCTGTTTTACCCGTTCCTGGTTCTCCGTGTACCAAGACTGCTAATTGATTTTGCGTCAGAATCGCCTGCTGTACCGCATCGCTAAAGTTTTGAATATCCTCTGGAAAACTGCGCAGGGGAAATTGACTGTGAACCTTACCTACACGACTTTGATATCCACTCAAAATTACTGCGAGATCGTAGGTGGCTTTGTTAATTAATGGTGATAAATCTTTTGCCATTAAAGTATAGTGTCGCCGTCCTCTATCGTAAGGTTCTATTTGCAGCCATACGTCTGGTTGCGACCAATAGCTATATACTATATTAACAATTTCCAAACGCTCCCAGCTGACAAATTTTTCGACAGGAAAGTGCAAGTTTCTTTCTAAATAATACTGGGTGATGATGTTAGGATGCCCCAACAATTCTAAAATTCGCATTACCGTTACTTCTCGCAACCGATTGAGAACGTAATCAATGGGAATGCTGTTGCGACTAACAAATTGTACCACAGGAGTTTCTGTGCTCAAAATATCTTTATAACGGTAATCTGGGGTAAGTGGATCTGGTGTAATGTAATTCCAAAACTTTTCCAATTCGTAACGCGTATTTTCGGAACTAAGGTTTAATAAATTCGCCCACCAAGCATAGTTGTTGCGTCCTAAACTTTCTGCAAGACTACTTATTAAATTCAAGCTTCTTTCAGTTAATTCCTTGGTATCTTTTAACAGTAATTCCCCAAAAAATTCCCAATTGAATTCTCGATGGAAAGGACGCCAACCACTAGCAAGCAAGCTGTGACGGCTATTATTGGCTACAGAACTTTCATTATTTCTAAAATATTCAAATTCTTCCATATTTGTTACAAACAATAATCTACCGTTTTCGGTATAGTTGCTATGTAATATAGTCTACTTAAGTAGAAACTGCCATGGTGACTATCTATCCCGAGCAGCTACCGGGGAGTACAAGCAGAAGGGATTTGAGTGACGATTATTACAATTAGTACTATTAATTGCCTTCTGTATTACATTATAATACATAAAGAATTTTGTCAATTTTGCTTTTAATACATATAAAGTAACTTTTAAATTAAAGAAATGATAAAGTTTTCATGAGTAATAAATATAGCAGTCGCAAAAGAGGATAGGGTTATTTTGAATACAAGGGTCTAGGAATTTTCCTATTTGGAAGAAGGTAAGGACTTATTTACTGAGTAAAATAAAGATCAACTTTTTCCGTGTAGAAAACGGAAAAATGGGGAGAAATCGAGTCTAGAAAAGTTTAAGGAGTGTCTGAATTGAGTAGGTCATAATTTTTTGAAAATCCCGTGTGGCAGTGAATAATATGTATTGAGAAAAATGTTAAGATTAGCTAAATTAATAATCCTTAGTACTTAAGTTGTTGGTAGAGATATTTTGGGGTACTAGTCCTTGTTGCAAGAGAGTAAATTTCAATCATGACTCGTATTATTGTCATTACCTCGGGCAAAGGTGGCGTGGGAAAAACCACGGTGACAGCTAATTTGGGGATGGCTTTAGCAAAAATGGGCTCTCCAGTAGCATTAGTAGATGCTGATTTTGAGTTAAGAAACTTGGATTTGCTGCTAGGAGTAGAAAAACGTATAGTCTACACATTATTCGACGTTTTGGCTGGAGAGTGTCGTTTGGAGCAAGCCTTGGTAAAAGATAAACGGCAACCTAATTTAGTACTTTTACCAGTAGCACACAAACGGGCGACACAATCGGTAGACCAACAACAGCTGAAGTCACTGTTAAAAAAATTGGCACAGAAATATCCATTTGTATTGGTAGACAGTCCTGCAGGTATTGACATGGGGTTTGAGAAAGCGATCGCAACTGCTACGGAAGCGATAGTTGTCACGACTCCAGAAATTTCCTCAGTTCGGGATGCAGATCGCGCCATCCGGTTGTTGGAAGAGCGAAACATCAAACCCATTCAGCTGGTTGTCAACCGCATCCGACCAGAAATGGTGCAGAATTTTAACATGATGTCTGTAGAAGACGTGCAGGAACTTTTAGCAATTCCGTTGCTGGGAGGAATTCCTGAGGACGAACGCGTAATTGTCTCTACCAATCGTGGCGAACCCCTAGTATTAACAGAAACGAAATCAAAAGCGGCGATCGCCTTAGAAAAAATTGCTCGCAGCTTGCAAGCCAAAACAGAGGTGCAAAACCCAGATTTAAGTTTAACATTAGGGAACTTTTTTGTATAGCCGGCTGCATCAAATGCTGCCAAATCTTAGAATTTGCATTTCCATTGCTATCAATTTAGGTGCCATAGGCGGGGGCGCTACTTTCCTTTGCTGCTTTGTTATGGTTTTTTTCACCACAATTTCCCTGAGAGAGGGGACTGGTGACCAGGAACAATTTTGTAATTCCAAGTTCGCAACAGATCGTAGGTATCTAAATAAGAACCTAAAAACCCCGTTGCTACTAAGGGAAAGCTGACAAAAAAGCCCACAAAAAAACTAACTGTGCTTTTTGTGGGAGAAAAGGAAGTTTAACTACTGCACCGTTACCTCAACTGATAGCAAATCAGCAGGAGGATTTTTAGGAACTGTCCACAGGTAAATTGTTCTTCCCTTTACCTGCTGTACTTTTTGTGGTTTCCAATTGCCCATATCAAAAGCATGGGAGACGATACGAGTACCGGGTTTGAGTTGCTTTAACAGCTGGGGACGAAGTTTGAGGTTGATATCGGGTAATAGGTAGAGCGTGACTACTGTTGCTTTACTAAAGTCAGCTTTAAATAAGTCTTGCTGGCGAAATTGCACGCGATCGCTTACTCCTGCTTTGCGAGCATTTTCGTTAGCTTCTTGAATGCGTTCGGGATCGATATCAATACCAACTCCCCGCGCTCCGTATTTTTTGGCGGCGGTAATGGGGATGCGTCCGTCTCCACAGCCAAGGTCATAAACCAAATCATTTTTGTTCACCTTGGCCAGTCTCAGCATAGCATCTACCACTGGTTGAGGTGTGGGTACGTAGGGTACATCCGCCGGACGTTCTTGCGGTTTGGTTGTTTCCGGTGCTGGCGTTTGCACTGGGGTTTGGGAAAGTGGTTGTTGTGCGGTGGTAGTGCATCCAGCAATACTCCAACTAACAACGCTAATACTAGCAACCATTCCAAGCAGTAATTTTTGCACGCGCATACTTGTTATCCCTTGTCAACAGTTAATTCAAAAATTGCTTCTGTGCAAGCGGTGCTGATTCCACAGCCAAAAGGGAACACCAGCAGCTAATACCCCGATTCCTACCATTGCTCCTATTTTGGTATACGCCAAGCTGGAATAGAGCAAATAACCGCAAACCAGACAAAAAAGCAGTGGTGTAAGTGGATACAAAGGTACGCAAAAAGGTCGCGCTACGTCTGGTTCTCTTTGGCGCAGGACAAATAAAGATATGCCTGAAAGTAGGAAAAAGAACCAAAACACCGGTGCGGTGTAATCCACCATGGTTTGAAAACCTTCACGGGTAAAGGTACCTAACAACACTAAAGCTAAGGCGATCGCTCCTTGCAGAAGGTAGGCGATTGTGGGGGTACTGGAATGTTGCTGCCAGTACCCTATAAATCTGAATAAAGAAAAGTCTTGTCCCAGGGTGTAACTGGTACGCGCTCCTGTTAATATGGTGGCGTTGATTGCACCGAGAGTCGAAATGGCAATCAAAACGCTGATAAAAACTGCTCCCAACTGACCCCACACCTGTCGCAAAAAAGTAGCTGCTACCGCTTGCGACTGCGCCATCTGCGTCAATCCTAAACCGCGCAGGTAAGCGATATTCACAAGCAGGTAAATAACGGTGATAATGCCAATGCTCAACACCAACGATAAAAGAATATTGCGCCTTGGATTTTGAATTTCTGCAGAGATATACGCCGCTTCATTCCAACCACCGTAAGACAACAGCACAAACAGCATTGCCGTACCCCAGCTTCCCTGGGTGGGAAAAGGTGAAGACAAAGCTGCTGCAGAAACAGCAGGAGCAAAAATTCCCCACCCAATGACTAACAGCAAACCAAGCACTTTCACAACAGTCAGCCAATTTTGTGCCCGCTTGCCCTGCTGCAAACCTAAAATGTTTAAGGCGGTGAAAACAGCGATCGCTATGGCAGCATAGATAGAAGAAGAAAAACTGCCCAAATGTAAAATCTCGGAAACATAGTCTCCAAAAATAAATGCCAGCAGAGCGATGGAACCAGTTTGAATTACAGTCATCCGCGCCCAAGCAAATAAAAAGGCAACTTTCAGCCCAAAGGCGCGCTTGAGGTAATAATAAGTACCCCCAACGTGGGGATAGGTAGTTGCCAACTCTGCATAACACAAAGCCCCAGTTAAAGATATCAATCCCCCCGCTAACCATAAAAATAGCACCGCTGTGGCACTACCAGCACTAGCAGCTACTATGGCCGGAGTTTCAAAGATACCTGCACCAATAACAATGCCAACGATCAAAGCGATGGCATCAAACAATGTTAGTAATAATCTAGGGGCAGGTACTTCGACTGTCGTTGCTTGCTGTCCTAACGTGTAGTCTTTGCGTCTGCTCACTGAAGGTACCTTGATACGATTAAAGTTCTAAAAGTTGTAGCCCACGCCAAGTAATAGTCCCGCTTCTGTGTCATTAAGAAAACCAACGTTGACACTAGCATTTGCCGTCAATCTGCTTGATAGGGGAACGTCAACGCCGCCGTTGAGTAAAAAACCCACGTCTTCGTCGTTACCGGTAGCAATGATTGCACCCAAACCCAAGTAAGGAGCAACATTTAATTGCTGCTGGGGAGTATCTGCTAACGGCTGAGTAGAAAAATCAAATGTCACGGGAATTAGAAAAACTGCGTTGTCTTTCACCAAAGCAGAAGGACGAACGGACAAGTTTCTGCTTAAACCAATTTTGGTAATAATGGCAAAAGCTCCCTCGTTTAAACTTCTATCTCCTCCTAAGCCAATATTGCCACCGACACCAATATAACTGCGTCCGCCGCGAGTAGCCGTACCGGGCGAAAATGCTTGCGCCAGCTTTTGGGTGTTAGTAACCGCAGCAGGCTTTGTTTGCGCGATCGCCACCGAACTGCTCAAATTGACAACAACGGCTACTAAGCCAATTAGAAAAATAGCTTGCTTCATAAGGAAAAATACATAAAGTTAAAACCTACTACAAGTGTTTGAGTTACGGCTGCAATATTCCCAGTTAACGCAGCGATCGCGTCTTTTCTTCGCAAACCAGTGTCCGTCAAGCTAGGTATTCGCATCATTTGTGCTATTGACTTGTTTCTTCTCCCCATAAGACTAGAAAAGCAAATACATTACCAACGTCTCCCAGTAGTTAGATTTCCAGAAATTCGCCGCCAACAAGTTTGATTTTAATGGTACATTTGTACTGAAACAGGTAAGGATGTGTCCTAGAACTGAGAAATATGCTTGCTCAAAAACAAAAATTTTCTGTTTGGGAACTAATTAAAATCTTGGAGGAAAATCGCAACAGCATTATTATTAACCTAAAGAAATTACAACAAAATTATCAGCGTCAAAGCACCAAACGCCTTTGGGGATACAGAGATGAAAACCATAATATTATTGTTCCGTGGCTGAGGACGGAGAATATAGATAACAGCGAGTATGCTGCTATCGAATCTTTAAGATTTAACCACAACAGTGCTACTGTGAATATACTCCTCAGCCGTAAAATTAGACTCGTCAGAACCGAGGATAAAACTCCTGTTTTGGAAGTGGCAGGTTTTTTAGTGAATAATCTCAGTCAGTTTAACAATTACACGCTTATTAGTGAAGGTAAAATTAACGTTAAGTCTTTAGCAGTAAAAATTAGCAGTGAAAAAGTCTTTCATTTGCTACAATGGCAAGGATTTATAGAAGCTGAAAAATTCGATTTTCGAAGGGAATACATTATTCGGTTAGATAATTTACCCCTGGTAAATGCTAACGCTTACTACCCCACTTTAGACGGAGTTTTTGAGAAATTAGCAGCCATCAAAGTACTTTCTAGTATTATTTCTGCGTTCTTAAAAGATTCTTACCCTGGTTTGGTACCAGAACAACTGCAAGAACTGAAAAAACATTATCTATCCCCCAAGTTTTACGTTAACTTTCCCACTACCAAAGCGTATGATTCTGTAGGTGTGGTAGAACCACGAACCAGCTATAAAATCAATATTGGCAACAAGGAAATTCTCCACCTGGGAAAATTTTATTCTGCCAACAAATTTCTCAATAAGATGTATCTAATTTACGAGCGAAAAACAGGAAAAATTTTGCCAAATCCTACCTTAAAATTAGCTGGTGATGAGAAGATTGCTTGGAGGCAAAGATTATTATCATCCTCCCGGAAAATCACAAAAGTAGATGCATTTATGAAGCGGATCTTCAACGATTTTCTGGGACTGGAAAATAATGGTGCTGTCAGCGAGATTTTCACTTGGGTAGGAGGCGATCGCTTAGCGCAGAGATGGCAACAACAACGTCACCTCCAAGGTACGAGCAACAAGGAAGAATTAATAGCAACAATACTGGTAGCAAACGCCAAGCTCAAGGAATTTGCTGAGAAAATTTACCGTGAGCGAGTTTATCCCTTAGTATTCTACATCGGTTGTACCGGGTTTTTACCGGAACAAATGAATGCAAAAGCCATAACTGCTGAAGAACTAGCAGCTACATATCCCGATTTGCAACTTTCCAAACACGAGCACAAAGGCAGGTTTTTTGTCGTTGGCGACAGTATTATCAGCATATACAGCAAAAACAGATGAACGTTCGTAATTAAGACACTCAAGCGTGTATTTATTTTCGAGATGAATTTATCTGCTGAATGTATATGAATAAAATTACGAACGGGAAATCACCAGCTCGAGCTTCCTTAAGGACAATTGCTTCTCCAATAGCAGTTGGTTTGTTGACCCTTTCATCGCCATTCATCGCCACCAGTGCTACTTGGGCGCAGCAAACATCAGAAGTACCCCTGACAAATTCTCCCCAAGTACAACTATCTGTACCCTTGGGTAAAAATCAAAAGCCTTCTGTTGAGATTTCTCCCCATCATCAACTGTCTCCTCTTATACCAGCTTTAATAAAAGTGTTGCAAGGTGAACCTTCCCCAGCAGGTTTTGACGCTACTTTTGCTATACCCCTTTTGATAAAGGAATTGCAGGGTAACAATCCCGACGTCCGCGCTCAAGCTGCTTCTGCTGTACCTGGAATTCTCAAAGCTTTACAGAACAACCAATCTCAAGCTCCATCAACTGAAGCACCAAATATAGTTAAAACAGTTGCAGGTAACTGTGCGGTTAAAAATCCAACCTCTATAGTATTGGAACTCATCCCAGCTTTACGAGACAAAGACGAACTAGTTCGCTTATTTTCTGCTTCTGCTATTAACTGTATTGGGCAACAAGCAACAGCTGCAATTCCAGCTTTGACTAATAGTTTGAAAGATCCGAGCCAACAAGTGCGCTTGGTAGCTGCTTTTGCTTTAGTTTCCGTGGGCGTAGGTTTGGAGGAAATAGCCAAACAGATATCTCCAGAGGAAGCAAAACCATTACTATCCACTTTTACATCTACCTTGCAGGTACTTCCCAAACAGATACTCCAGCTTCCCCAGCAAGCTATAAACTCCTTGCCCAATCCCCTAGGACAAAGCGCCGTACCACAACCAACTTCGCTGCCACAGGGACAAAGTCGCTAATACCCGATCAAAAATCAATCATAAAAAATAGAACGAGTGGTCGCCGTGGGAGCGATCGCTTTTGATTTGCAGACACCTGCTTTATCTGGAATTTAGTAGGGAAATTGCACCCAAATATTCCTTCAACGGTATTGTCTAATTAACTGAACGCAAGCTGCAACGAACCACTATTTTCCTGAAAAAACAGTCCCCTTTCCCTTATGCAGATACACTAGCCCTAGTAATCTCCCTCCAAGCGTGCATTTGTTCCACCATAACTTGTCTAGTTATAAAAGCAGATAAATGGTGTCTCTTTACATTTTCTTCTCTCTTAACCGAGTTATCTGAGAGGAAAAGTGTTGTACAGGCAGATGCAATAGCTGATGATTCCTGGCGGGAAGCGATGGTAGTGGTACAAGTTAGACTTTGCAATTATAGGAGAAAATTATCTTACTGATTGTCACTCCTGCCAACTCCTATTAATTTGACAATACCCTTTGTTCCCATTCATTCTGCTATTGAGCAACACCCATTCCTAAGATCTGACATAGTGCGATCGCTCCTCCTCCACTTCTGCCTGCATTTGTTGCCGCAAGCTTAATGGAGAAATCACTTCTCCCTGGGGTCGCCAGTCCCGCAGCCGCATGGTGACATTAATATCTCCTACCCGCACCCACGCCTGATAGTAGGTATCATCGGGCGATTTCTGTTGCAAAATCTGCAATACCGTCTGTTGTTCCTCTCGATTGGCGATCTGTTGCTCAATTAAGGGAAACAATTGGACATAGGAAATTTTACGAAACGTGGAATGGCGTACCGTATCATCCACGTAATCTCTAGCGAACAGAACTGGGAACCGCAAAATCAACAACGCCTTAGGAAGATAAAAGTTAAAACCCCAGGCTTCCTCCAGTTGTTGTTCGATCCATTCGGGGGTGGGCAGCGTTCCTGTGTTTCGTTTTTGCTTCAGGATGGCAGGTACTTCGGGATCGCCCCAGGGCAAAACCCGTAAACGCTGGGAACGAATGCGATCCAGCCGGTAGTTGTGCCAGGCAACCCTCCCAGAGGGATCAATCCCGTAGGCGCTGAGGTATTTCGCTCGCCTAGCATAGTGCAAACACACTGGATAGACTGTGATGGGCGCCAGGCGCTGTTCTTTCGCTACCCACGTTTCGAACTGAATCACCCCTCCATCTGGGGTTTGCCAGAGGGATTCGATTTGTTGTTGTAAATCATCCACTTGTTCCTGGACTTGTGGCGACAAAACGTAGTCAAGGTGCAGAAAAATGCGGCGGCTGGGGGATTGACTCCGTCTGGTTGTACACAAGTGCAACTGGCCCAGTTGTTCCCATAGGGTATTGATCACCACATCCAAATTTGGCTGCACAAAGGCAATGGATTCCAGAATATGCAACAGTTGCCAGGTTTGGGCGGGCGATAAACCCAATCCGTCGAGCGTTGGGACCGCTTCGGCCGGAAGCTGGGGCCATTGGGAGGCGGACAGACACAAATAGCCACGGTGAGGAACCTGCCTTAACCAACCTTGGTGGGCCAGTAGTGTTAAGTCTTGACGGAGAGAACGGTGGGTGACGGCAAAGGGCGCTCGCTCAAGGTGGGCTTCGATGGCGGCAGGCGATAGGCCGGTTCGTTGAGCCGTTTCGGCGATCCACTCTGGGATTGATTGCGGGAAGGAGCAATAGGTCAATAGAGAACGCAGCGTTCGCTGACACAAACAATCCGTTCCTCGACAACCTTCAACTAAGGCTGTTGCCGATAGAGTTTCAGAACAACTGTGACTGATAGCAAATAAACGATCGCGCAACTCCCCATACCGAAAAGGCTGAGATAACTCCTTTACCCAATGAAACTCATTTCCATATAACCGATCGAGTATCAGCCATAGCCGCAGCGATCGAAGCAGCCGATTGGCAAACTGCCCCCGACTGAGCCATTGCAAGATTGCTGGACTGGGTGGATAGTTAAACATAGCTTAATTTTGAAGTCCCCCTTTCAAGGCAAATGCAATAATAGTGTAGAAAATTTAACACCCAAAAAAATGCAATCGCTGCCTCCCATTTGCCTCAGCCTCAGTCAGCCTCGTTCTTGGCAAACGTTGAGCTATCAATTGCTTGAGATTGAACTAACGTCCACAGATCGCTTGGTTTCGCCTGATGACTTAGGCAATCTGGAATTGCCCCCCGGCATCGATACCCGTGGTGGGGTAGTGCTCTCCGGACGCGCCCCCATCTGGCTTTATGCCTATCTCGTTCATGAACTGCACCCAACCGCCTGGGTCGCCTGCTATGACCCCCGCCTGGGAGCCGTCGTCGTCGCCACCCACTCTCGCCAAGCCCAGATTGGACAGGTGCTGCCGATCGATCTGAGGGGCAATTCCCGGCCCCGACTCTGCCCAGCGGTGATGGTCGTCGGCCCGCCAGACAGCGGCAAGTCGGTTCTTTCTCATGCCCTATTTACCACCCTCATCCCTAATCATCCTGATATCTACCTACAGCGTGCCCATTGGGACGGGGAAGGCAACTGGATTCTGGAATTGGACAAAACCGCATCCGACGCTGAACGGGAAGCCTACAAACTGGCGAACAAGGGCGGACTGACCGATCGCTTCTTTCCCCATCATGCTCAGGCCATTCTTAGCCTGCGTCGCCAGAAGCAACTGGTGATTGTCGATGTGGGGGGCAAGGTGCAAGCGGAAAAGGTGCCCTTGCTAGAAGCTTGTACTCATTACATTGTGATTAGCTCTAAACCTGAAGAAACCGCCCCCTGGCACGAGTTTTGTGGCGATCGCGGCAATCTCAAATGCCTAGCGGTGATTCACAGTTCTCTGGAGCCGTGCGAAGTCGTCCAGAAACGGGAACCCTGGTTAGAGATGACCTGCGGCCCCTGGAAGCAGGGAAATCCTTGCGCGGTTCCGTCGGTACTGTTGGAGCAAGTTAAGACGCTCTTGCCCCAGACAAGTTGAAGCTTGCCGAAAACTGAGATGTTCTTCTAAGCCACTTTCTACACAGTTCTTTCCACACAGTTGTTTATGCCATCCATTACCTTTGATCTCGAAACAGTAACGCCTCTGTTCCTGGCTGGTGCCGATCAAACCACGGCTGAGTTACGTCCGCCTGCCTTCCGGGGTGCCTTGAGATACTGGTTCAGGGCGATCGCGGCTAGTGTTGCTAGCCAGAATATAGTTAGAACCTTGGAAGATAAGGTATTTGGCAATACAGATGGTGGTGGAGCAGTTACAATTCGAGTTCAAGCAAAGCAACCTATCAGTAATTACGTTCTGAAGAAAGATCAAGATTTTCCTGGACTGATTTATCTGTTCTTCTCAACTTATGGGGACAACAAACGAGATCCAAGAGGCTGCTTTCCTCCAGGTAGCCACTTCAAAGTGATTCTCCAGACACGCCTGAATCGAGAAGAAGATCAGCAGTGTTTAAAATTAGCCATTGGTGCAATGTGGCTGCTCATTCATTTAGGCGGTATTGGCTCCCGGAGTAATCGGGGGGGTGGGAACCTCAAGGTTCGGGATCAATGCCAGCCGTTGAATTTAGGACTTGAGTTCAAGATTCAGTCTGCTGATACGCAGTCTTTATCACAGGAGCTATCTCAAGGTATTCGGTCAGTTAAGGAGCTATATCAAGAAATTATTGCACCGAATCAGACACATCGAGTAAGTGCTCCCACTCAATTTGAAATTCTCCATCCGCAGACATCAAGTGTATATCTCTGGCAGTCTAATGATCCTGAAAACAATAACTATTGGAATACTTTGCTGGATGATTTTGGTGTGCATTATAAAAGCTTTAGATCTCGATACCAAAATGCTCGCCAAGATGATTATCAAGAAATACAACGATGGCTGCAATCCAACGGAGGATCTATTACAACAGTGAAACGGGCAGCTTTTGGGCTTCCAATTCAATTTCGCTTCAGATCACTAAGTAATCAGTCTGCGTTTGTAGAGGCAACTGGGAAAATAAATCGAAGTACATCCCCAATGCACGTAAAACTCATTGAGCTTTCCAATAATGAAAAGATAGTCGTAATCGTTCATTTCAAAAGTCGTTTAATCCCAAACGATGAAAAACTTCTGGTGAAGAGTAGGTCGGTTAGTAAACCTACTACATGCACTGCGCCTAATCAAAACATTATTGATCAGGAATTTATTCCATGTTTACGCCCAACAACAGTCAATCTTCCATGAATACCTACGATATTTGGCTTCTCAAAACAAAAGCACTGCTCCATGATCCACCCAATAAACCTTTAGATATTAGAGGTCATGAAAGGCAAGCACAACGCTGGGCCGAGCAGTTAGGGCTTACCCTTAACCAAGAGGCATTCAAAAAAGCAGATTGGATTGCTTCCGCTGCCGATCGCCTCAACTTCCCCAGTTACAGAACCATTGGTGGAGCCAGCTTCTCGAATAGGCCCTATCTTACTCATCCTTTGGCAGGAGTGAGGTTGAATTTGGGAGCAGGTAGATTGCTGCCCACGCAAATAAATAAGACAGCTCTCGATACAGCGATTGAAACTTCTCTGGCTGACATTCCCTCTGATCCCCAGAAGCGATTCCTGTGGCTGTGGCGCAACTGGCCAACCCAGATTCAGCAAACTGACGGGAATCAACTGGGGGTTTTATGGGACTTGTTGCCCGCTGATACCCGCATCCCCGATCACTCGATTTGGGCACACCAAGCTTTGACGAGTGCGATCGCGGCTACCCAACCGGATGAACAATCCGATCCCGATCCTGCTTTCCTGCTGTTTACAATTGGCCCGGTGCAAGCGTTTATCAGTGCCGCCCGACGGACTCAAGATCTGTGGGCGGGGAGTTATCTGCTGTCTTATTTGAACTGGGCCGCGATCGAAGTTATTGCTGAGGCGATTGGGCCGGATGCTGTGATTTTCCCAAATCTTTATGGGCAACCGTTGTGCGATCGCTGGCTGAGCCAGAAAGGTATTATTGCTCCACCTCAACCAGAAGACTTAATTCTACCCAGCTTGCCTAACCGCTTTTTTGCGATCGTACCCCGTGAACAAGGCGCAAACCTGGCTAAGCAGGCAGAGGAAAAACTGCGATCGCAGTGGCGCGACATTACCCAGGCGGTCAAATCAGACTTTGAGCGGTTTTTTGATCGCCCACCAGCCTGGTCGAGAACCTGGGAACGCCAAACTGAAAATCTCTTTGAAATTTACTGGCAGGTTTATCCCTGGCGACCTGAGGGAACGGAACCAATTCAAAATACAGACTTTGGGCGGTTTTTCAATCCCCATCGACCTTATTTGGGTAACCGTGCCGAAAGAACAGAGCAAATTCTTATCACCTATCGTGATGATTCAGGAACTTACGCGCCTAACATTGGTGCAATCTACAGCGATCTCTACTTCATTACCGAAAAAGCCCTAGGCAGTCGTAAGGGGTTACGCAACTTTGCCCAGGTTTCTGAAACGGGGGAGAAATCAACCCTAGGCGGAGATCGGGCAGCTTTGTACAATGGGATTGATTACCTGAATATCCCGGACAGCGATTTTGATAGCCTCAATTGCAGTGGACGTGGGCGAAGCCAGATCAAGGAGTTTTGGGAAAACTTGAGCAGGAGATTGCAACGTCAACGACGGTTTGAAATCGCCGAGAGTGGTGAGCGATTGGATGCGATCGAACTGACTAAGCGCTGTGCATGGCGTTCGTATTTCCAAGAACATCTAAGTATTCAAGCCTCCCAAACTGCTAATAGTTCCGAAGATGACGAAAGGTACGAGCTACGTTTTCCATCTACCAGTAGCATTGCTACGGCTAGCTTTAAGGAATCTGTAATTAACTATGTAAACCAGGTTGATCATCGTGATCAGGATGATTTGTGCCAAAGTCTTAGTGCCTGGATAGAAACTGTATGGCCCATTAGTCAAGGTAACCGTTGTCATCAAGCCGTTATCCGTAAGCTAGCAATTGAAATTCACAACAATGATGATCTTCTGAGAAAATTTTTGAGATTAGAAGGGCGATTATTACTATCAGAAACCTACGATCGCGACGATGAGTGGCCCAGTAATATTGATAGGAGCCAACGTCAAGAAGCTCGAAACAAGTTAAACGCATTTCTAGAGGTAGCGAAAAATTCGGGTATTCCTAAACCCCGCAAATATTTTGCCGTTCTGATGATGGATGGCGATGAGATGGGGAAATGGCTTGCCGGAGACAACATGCCACGGTATGAACAGGTTTTACATCCTGATACGCTTGCAACATTAAAAAACAGAGGTAAACAACAGAATCAGAATGAACCTGACTGGCAATCTATTCTACAGAGTAATCGACTCATGTCTCCTGCCATTCATGGGTTTATCAGCAGAGCTTTGGGAGATTTTTCGCTCAAATTGGTTCGCCATATCGTAGAAAACCGTTATCCCGGTAAATTGGTTTATGCGGGTGGAGATGATGTTCTGGCATTACTGCCACTGGATTGTGCATTAAAGGTTGCCAGAGAGTTACGAGCTGCTTTTTCTGGTGAGGTTGATACGGGAGAAATTGGTAGCAACCAGGCCGGTACACAATTTGAAGTCAAATTTGGTAATGTCAGAACGCGATCGGGATACATCTATTTACAACTGGATGAAAGCCAGCCAGCAAGGCTTTTCACCACCATGGGACATAGGGCAACAGCCAGTACCGGAATTGCGATCGCTCATTATATGAATCCCCTTGATTTAACTCTAAATGCAGTACGAGCTGCGGAAAAAGCCGCCAAAAATCAGCAGGGGCGAAATGCCTTTAGCATCACCTTCCTCAAGCGATCGGGTGAAGAAATGCAGGCCGGTGCTAAATGGTTCTATGACAACAAAGATACGATTGCACTCTTGCAAATTTTTCAGGAACACTTCGCCCACGATCGGATCTCCAGCAAATTTCCCTACATACTGCGTGAACAGGCAGAAACCCTATCTGCTCTCAGAAATAAGGACATTAACGAAGCTGAGATTAAACGACTCCTCCATCGTCAGCAAGGGAAGCAAAAACTGAGGGAAGAGCAGGAGAAAGAACTGGCAAAACACCTCGCTGCACTAGTGGCAGCGGCTGACGATGTACAGACTGGGACAAATGATGCAGGGAAACTCAAAACCTTTGCTGATTTACTGGTGTTTACTCGATTCTTGGCAACCGCAGAGGGGGAGGAAGGCTAATGAAAATTTTTATTGAGCCATCAGACGTATTACTATTTCGTGATGGTCGCCCCTTTTCCGCAGGCGAAGGTCATCGTGCTCGCAGCCTTTTTCCACCTACCTCTAACACCATGCAAGGGGTGATTCGCTCTAAAGTTTTGGCGGAACGCTGTGGACGCTATCAATCCTATCGAGACGGCTGCGCGCAATGCCCGGAGCAACAAACTTGCACCATTCCAGAGGAAATTGGCAGGTCAGAACAAAACGGGTGCGGCAATTATGGCAAGATGAGGCTGAAAGGGCCCCTGATTGCACAGCGAGCAGATACGACCTTAACGGTTTACTTCCCAGTTCCAGCTGATGTGGTGCAGGTGAAAGCTCGTTCTGGTGCCGACCCGAGGCTGGCATATTTGCAACCCCTACAACAACAACTTCCAGGTAGGAACGATCTAGATTATAACTTGCGGACACTTTGGACAACTGAGACAGAACCCGTAGAGGCGGTTACAGGCTATTGGTCACAAAAGGAATTCAAACAATACTTGCTGGGTGAACAGCCTACTGGATTTATTCAACCTAATAAACTCTATGAAAGAGAATCTCGCTTTGGTATTGAGGTCGATAATCGCAAACAGACCGTTAAAGAAGGCAGGTTGTACCAAACCGAGTTTATTCGCTGTGAACAAAATGTTGGGCTGTATGTTGAGCTAGAAGGGATTTGTCAGTTAAGCGCCAATCCAGAAGCAAAGTCGGGATTAATTGCGATCGGGGGTGAGAATCGGGTTGCAAGCTATACCGAGCAACTGCAACTGAATTGGGGAGAGCTGGACAAGCAACTACTCGAAAAACTCAAACAATCTGCTGGTTTCAAACTTTACTTAGCCACACCAACGATTTTCAAGAAGGGATGGCTACCGGAATGGATCGATGAGACCAGTTTACAAGGTACCTATCAAGGGGTAAAGGTAACGCTTGTGGCGGCGGCGATCGCCCGTTATCAAACGATCGGCGGCTGGGATGTGGCCTATAGTCGACCCAAACCTACCTATCGAGCCGTGCCTGCTGGTTCTATCTATTACTTCACCACGGATGCTAAACCCAAACAAGTTGTCCAGACTTTTCATTGGAAAAACCTAGCAGACGATCCCCTAGATGCCCAAATTGGCTTTGGACTAAGTCTTGTTGGTTCTTGGAACTTTATTAACTTTAGTAAGAAACAACCATGAAAGTGATCGTTACAACTACAGGAACATCTCTACTCACGAATACTGCCCGTGCGTTAAACAAAAAGAATGCAGACGTTACGGACGATGAACTAAGACACTATTTTGAGAAAGTTGGAGCAGAAAAAGCATCTGCTGAAACTAATTCTCTACCCAAGATTGCAACCCCTGATGATGCAGTTGTGATGCTATACACCGCTACTCCAGAGGGTGAACGCTGTGCCAAGCAAATCGAGAGTTACCTCAAGAGTAAGGATTGGCGAAATCTTCGATTGCGAAAACTACAGTTAGAGCAGAACGAAGCCCAGTTTGAACGAAAAGGTCTTCGTAATTTAGTCGATACCATCATCGATGAAATTAACAAGGCCCAACGGGAAAGGCATGAGGTTATCATTAATGCCACTGGAGGCTTCAAAGCCGAAATTGCCTATACAACGATGGTGGGCATGATTTTTCAGGTTCCTGTCAAATACATTTATCAGGATTTTGAGAAGCCCATCACTTTTCCAGTCTTGCCTATCACCTGGAATCTGGATTTACTGATTGAATACGATCGTTTCTTCGGATGGCTTGATGAAGAACCCCGCACCCAGTCCGAGGTTGAACAACGTCTGAGGGCTGTCAGTTCAGACGATAGAGGTCGTATTCAACAACTGCTCTCTCCACCCGACTCAGAACAGTATATCTATCTGTCGCCCGCAGGAGATATTTTATGGAAGCGATTAAGGCAGGTGCGGGAAGTGGTTGTAGAGGAGCCACCTCCTTCGAAACGGAAAGCTTCTGAGAAGCTGTCTACCTCACTTCTAAATGAGACGCATCACTTTCCCAGAGGCACGAAAGAGTTTGCACAGCGAGTGGCCGCTTTACCTGCTGTTGAGGAGATTATTGGCGGGAACTTTGAAAACACCATCCTCAAGCGAGTAAAAAGCGCATCCGACGATGGTGTGATTCGCGTCTTGTGGGCAGATAACGAAAAGGCAGCAAACCTGACCATTCGCACGACTGCACGAGGACAAGCTCAGGTAGTTCAGTTTTGCGATCGCTACATCAAACCTCTTCTAGAAAACGCATAGGAGTCTCTCATGTTCAAAGCGGTTAAGTTACTATTCCTATATACCGAAACGCCGTTGCATGTCGGCAGTGGTAGCAGTCTGGGTGTGGTTGATCTGCCCATTCAGCGGGAGCGACACACCAATCTGCCCATGATTCAGTCCTCCGGGATTAAGGGCAAACTGCGAAGCGCCTTTGAAAGTAATGGGTTGAGGGAGCAACCTGATCTAATGAAGGCAATCTTCGGCCCTAAAAGTGACAATGCCAGTGAGCATGCCGGAGCTTTGTCACCCGGAGATGGGCGTATTCTGCTCTTTCCGGTGCGTTCCCTCAAAGGAGTGTTTGCCTGGATCACCTGCCCTCTGGCGATCAGTCGTTTTGTCCGCGATCTGCATCTAACAGGACAACAGCTAACTTTGTCGATCGATATGAGTCGGGTTACAGATAGCAATGCCCTTGTTCCTAATAATTGTCAATTGAGTATTGATAACGCGATCGTTTTGGAAGAATTCACCTTCGCTGCTACCAAGAATCCAGAAGTTGATAGACTTGCGGCGTGGTTGGCAGATAATGCCCTACCCAGCGGTGATGAATACATTTTCTGGAGAAGCAGGCTGAAGACAAACCTTGCGATCCTCAGTGATGACGCGTTCAAAGACTTCTGTCAATTCAGTACCGATATTGTGGCGCGAACCAAGCTAGACCCAGTTAAAAAGACTGTTGAAACAGGCGCTTTGTGGACAGAAGAGAACTTACCCAATGATACGCTGCTCTATACTCCCCTTTTTGCCTGCGATCCTCGCACCGAAAACAAGCCTAAGAAAAAAAATGGCAATGGTGATCTCGATGCAAAGGAAATTCTTGACATTGTGCAAGAGCATTTAACCAACGGCCACGCTCGTTTACAGCTAGGCGGTAATGAAACCGTTGGTCGCGGCATCGTTGCAACTCGTGTTTTTGGTAGCCAGGGAGGGACTCAAAATGAGCAATAATAATCCAAACAAACAGAATCAAAACAAACAGAATACCCAGCAACATTCTAGCAGTTCTACCTCGCCGATTCCTCCTACCTCCCCTAACACAGCGACTCCTCCTAGTCCTCCTAATACAAACCCACCGCCTGCATCTGCACAACCCTCTTCTCCATCAGAAACTTCTGTCAAACCGAGGGATTTAGATCGCTGTCGGGCTGAGGCTGCTTGGAACGATATCCAGAAAATTGATGCGACAAACAAAGAGTATGGCAGTCTTGCCCGTGAGATGCCAACCTTGATCCAGGTGAATGGGTTAGCTCAGACACTCGCCTTTCTGAAGGCAAAGAATAAGGATCATCATCAGAAAATGTTCAAGCATCTCTCAACTTGGGTGTGTCAACAACTTGAGCTCGGACAGGACGATTTATTATTAGAGAACATCCTGCAAATGGACAGCCAACTTTATCGCCGAGCCACAGCTGAGTCTCTGGCATTTCTGCAATGGCTGAAACGGTTTGCTGAAGCTAAGCTGGGAGCCAATGAAAATGCCTAGAAAAAGTGACGATCCTGAAATTCAAGACTTCTTGCCTAACATTGCACCAGAGGGAACTGAAGTAATTATAAAAGGCAGAAATTTCCTGGGCGTAAGTCGTGTAACTTTCGGAGATAAGCCTGCTCAATTTAAAATCGACCCTGCAAGAAGCCAGATTACTGTCATTGTTCCGGATGGTGTTGAACGTGGAAAAATTAAGATTACTCATCCGCAGAAAACGATCGAGAGCAGCAGTGATTTTATACCAATGAAATTTCCATTACCAAGGGAAACTAATGTCAAGCTGAAGCATCATTCGTATCAATGTAGCAATCTGAGTTTACTTCTCGATCGCTATGTTGGTTACACTGACAGGTGGGAGTTTGAAGAAAAGCAAAAAGCAGAATTCTTCAAACAACTGACCCAAAACTACCCACTTACCCAAGATTTAGTGCAGGCTAACTATCAACGCTGGCAACAAATGGTCAGGACACTTCCCCACTGCCAAACTTTCAACGCTGCTCCAGAATGGCGGATGGTCATTGGTTTGGGGCAATCCAGCATTCTGGAAACCAGCATGACGCTCAACCGGATTACCGGAATTCCCATCATTCCCGGCAGCGCCCTGAAAGGACTGGCAGCCTCCTACGCTATGTTGTGTGAATTACAAATGACACAGCGTGGGGATGCAGAAGCTAATCCTGACTTCAAAGCAATTTTTGGAACGCAAGGCGAAACAGGATCAGTCATTTTTTTAGATGCCGTTCCTACCAAAGTCCCTAAGCTGGAAGTCGACATCATGAACAATCACCATCCAAATTATTACGGTGATAACACAGGGAATACTCCTCCTGCCCCCTGGGACAGCCCTAACCCTGTTTACTTTTTAACATTGGGGCGAGAGAGTGAATTTGCTTTTGCTATTGCAGGGAGAGGCGAGGGAACAAAGATTGAAACCTACGTTGGTCAAGCTATCGGGTGGTTGAAGGCCGGATTATCAGAAATGGGAATTGGGGCAAAAACTGCTGCAGGTTATGGATATATGCCCGTTAAGTAGCAATTGCGCTGTCTAACCCACTCTACTAAAACCGGGAAAACCAGCATGGCCTTGGAGCGGGCAACTCAGCAACGGCAGCGTCCGTGACTCCATACACTCAAGTCATCGCTGTTAGCCTTGCGGTTCCGTAATGCGACCTTTTTTCCTTCTGCCATCTGCCTTTTCAAATCTGAAACTAATACTCCTACTACTGCAATTCTTTCATATTTTTCATTACTTGTTGATACAATAGCTGGTTATTCTGCTGTTGGAAGATCTTGGCAGCTTGTTCGTAGTCAGCTATGGCTCGTTGCTTATCTCCCAAAGTAGCGCGAGCATTTCCCCGATTGTTGTACGCTGCTGCAAACTTGGGGGAAAGTTGAATGGCTCGGTCGTAGTCAGCTATGGCTCTTTGCTTATCTCCCAAAGCAGCGCGACCCCGATTGTTGTACGCTGCTGCATACAGGGGATGAAAGCGAATCGCTTGGTCGTAGTCGCCGATCGCTCCGTTTTTATCTCCTACAGCAGCACGGGCGTTACCACGGTTGTTATAAGCTTCGGTGTAGGAAGGAGCAAGACGAATGGCTTGGTTGTAATCTTCCATCGCTGTTTTCATCTCTCCCAAGGCAGCGCGAGCGTTACCGCGATTGTTATAAAATTCGGCGTTGTTAGGGTTAAGGCGAATAGCTTGGCTGTAGTCTGCGATCGCTTGCTGTTTTTCTCCAATATCAAAGTAGACCAGTCCGCGGCTATTGTAGGCGGGAGCATAATTTGGATTGAGGTTAATTGATTGGCTAAAGGCTGCGATTGCGCCTTGAGAGTCTCCCCGGATATACTTGTACTGACCTTGAATATAGAATTCCATAGCTTTTGATGGTTTTGATACCGGACGCTTGGGAGGACTAATGCCGATTTCTGTTACTAATAGCTCCCTGTTTTGAGTACAGGAAACTGTTCCGAGCGCTATCAATGCAGTCGCTGCAGCTATGCTGAGTGCTGTTTTTGTTATTTTTTGCTTCCATAAATGCAGTTTCATAAATTACAATCAACCAAGAAAATTGCCTGGAATATTAAAATTCCAGTATCTAACTTTTGGAGTTTAAATACTGCATTGAAAGTATCCAAACATTTGAGAACAAAACACTATTTACTTGTCTTCTACATCACTTTCTTGATTTTTTAAACTTAGGCTATAAGCAGTAATTTTTTCTACATCTACTGACAGATTTTCCAAACTTTTTCCTAGTTCTTTTTGCAATTTTTGCGTCAGGGTAATGTCAAAATTTAATTCTATACCTTCCGTTTGTACTAATCTTGCTAGTTCTAAAAACGATACTTTGATGGTAGTCCGCTCGTAGCTTGTCAACTTGAAGTGTGAGGTTTCCGAGAGATTTTGAGCTTGCATTGCCTTTTTAATTCTTTCTTGTAAATGCTCAAATTCTGAATTCAAGAACTTCCACTGTTGTTCTACTTGCTGGTATCTTGCAGCTAGGGCCACTAAATCTTCAGTTAAGGGGTCGGGGTTACTTTGTTGAGTTAGTTCCAGCAAACGTGCATGCACTTGAGCTAGATAAATACAGTCTAGATAAGCGTATTCAATTTGTTCTTCGCTCAGGGGTCTGATTCCCCAATCGCTACTTTGTTGTTGTTTGTCAATATAGCGAAAGTTACACAATTGGGAGGCGAGAGTTTTAAGTTGGTAGTTCGGTAATGGCAGCATGTAATAAGGTATTTTTTTTGCCATCTCTAAAGTACAAGTAACGTTTTTTGCTTTTTTATGACCCAGAAACTTTAAATCATAGCTAGCATTGTGAAATACCTTTTCAATAGCTGCATTAACCATAATTCGATCGATAAAGTCAGCCACAATCTCCGGTTGCTCCAGCACATCCAAAATGTAAACGCGATCGCCGCTCATATCTTTGGCGTCGTCCAACACCTGAATCAGTGACAATCTTGGATTGCAACTTTTATAGTCAGCAACTTCTGTGTCCATCCACAAAATTGACCTTGTAGCATACTCAGAAACTAAAGAACGAATAGCGTCGGCTGATGTCAGGTAGGGCATATTTATTGTTTGTGTGTTTTTTACATTCAAATGGATACTGACCACATTACTGCTCAACTGGATGTTTTAGGTAAATATCGCTTCCTTGAGCCAAAAGTAAACTTCTAATTATTCTAAACTATGTTCTGTTGGTAGTGCTGCTCCTGCGAAAACTTTGTAGCAAATCTCACTAAGCAGCAGCGATCGCTCCACAATAATACCTTACTATTAGCTGTCGAGAGCTAATTGCGTTCGCCCAACGTGCCGGATGGCACTAGTAATTTTCCCATAATTCTGGAAATACTTTAGCTAAATAACCCTCATTTTCTTTCTAAAAATTAAGGAAATCCCAGAAACACTTCAAGTCTAACTCTTGTGGAAAACAAGGTATTTAAGCACTAAGTAAATCGCCACTATCCAGATATTGTTGGTGTTAACAATTCCAGTTAAAAACTATCTTATCCAGGCTGCTATCACTAAATTTCAAAGTTATCATTTTAAGCAACCTGAATTGCAAAGCTCCCTATTAAATAACCAATGAAACCAATGACAAAAGCATCCACTCGCTACTTAGCGTTAGCCACTGATTACGATGGTACCCTCGCCACCGATGGACAGGTTGATAACGAAACTTTAGCAGCATTAGAACGCCTGCGCGCCTTTGGCAAAAAACTGATTTTAGTTACGGGCAGACTATTAGATGACTTGCAGCAGGTTTTTCCCCAATACCACTACTGCGATTGCATAGTCGCTGAAAACGGCCCGTTGCTTTATTTTCCTGCTTCTGGTCAACAAAAGCTCCTGGCCAACCAACCACCTTCAGAGTTTATACAAGCTTTGCAAAAACGCGGCGTTCACCCCCTGTCTGCAGGCAAGGTCATAGTTGCTACTTGGCACCCCCAGGAAACTACCGTCCAAGAGGTTATTCGCCAGTTGAGATTGGAATTACAAGTCATCTATAATAAAGGTGCGGTTATGGTGCTGCCCAACGGCATTGACAAAGCAACCGGGCTGATAGCGGCACTAGAAGAATTGAATTTGTCACCGCTCAATGTTATTGGTATTGGCGATGCTGAAAACGATCTTACTTTTGTTTGCGCGTGCGGCTACTCGGTTGCCGTTGCCAATGCATTGCCGATGTTGAAAGAACAAGTAGATTTTGTTACCAATGCCAGCAGGGGTGCTGGTGTTGTCGAACTGATTGATAAGTGGCTGGCTTCAGATTTGGCAGGAACAGATTTGCCATAAGAAATTTTTACTTTCTGTGAAAATGACGACATTGCTAGACAAGTGTTAAATTTTGTAATTAATAAAAATTTAGATTTTGCTTAAGTTTTGTAAAAAACAAGGGATTAATTGAGAATATTTAGCATTTATTTCACGCATTTGCGTCATTTGACAGGATGGGCAATTTTCTGGTATTTTCGAATTTAGCTGATAGTGAATATAATGGGATAGCTCTTTGCATTTTTTGGGTAGAAAGTGAGAATTTTAACTGCCA
The DNA here is from genome assembly GCA_000332255.1 of cyanobacterium PCC 7702. Lineage (GTDB taxonomy): Bacteria > Cyanobacteriota > Cyanobacteriia > Cyanobacteriales > Nostocaceae > Chlorogloeopsis. The sequence continues at coordinate 4,528,659 of KB235926.1, forward strand.
GACAAGAGGTTTTGCCCTGTAGCGCTTGCTAACTGTACTGCTCTACCAAAAACTTTGTTACACTAGTTTCTACAGCCAAGCTTTCCGGAAAGAAAATTGGCGAGATCTAACCAAGCTGTTAATCGTGGAAAGCCTTGCAGTTCGGTAGATGATAATAACCTTGCTAAATCGAGCAGTGATGGGGGCTGGGGGAATTTCTGTTTTCTGCTAAATTATAAAACACAAGCAGGATAGAAAGCTCATGCTGGCATAGCGTATATATTAATTTAGTTAATTACAGCTTTTGGGATTGGAAATCAGTGCGATAACAAAGGCAACTTCCGGTAAAATTGAAAACCGGCAAATTGCTTGTACAGCAGCGAGCCTCGAGCAGTTCACTAACTCTTGTTACAGAATCAAATCTACAAGAATCTGTATTTAATTAGACTGATGACATCTATACCCTTATTTTTATGAATTCCCAAATTCGCTATTTAATGTGTCCTCCCGACTACTACGACGTGGATTACGTGATCAATCCCTGGATGGAAGGGAATATTCATAAATCGTCGCGCGATCGCGCCGTAGAGCAATGGCATAACCTTTATAAAATTCTTAAAGAACACGCCATAGTAGACTTAGTGCCACCTCAACCGGGCTGGCCGGACATGGTTTTCACAGCTAACGCTGGCTTGGTTCTGGGAGATAGGGTAGTCATGAGTCGTTTTTTACACAAAGAACGCCAAGGAGAAGAACCTTTTTTCAAGCAGTGGTTTGAAGAAAACGGCTACAAAATTTACGAATTGCCGAAAGACTTACCTTTTGAGGGAGCGGGAGATGCACTGCTGGATCGGGAAGGACGCTGGCTGTGGGCGGGATACGGGTTTCGCTCGGAACTAGATTCCCATCCCTACCTGGCCAAGTGGCTGGATATTGAAGTATTGTCCTTGCGATTGATTGACGAGCGTTTTTACCATTTGGATACTTGCTTTTGTCCGTTAACAGACGGCTATTTGCTATATTATCCCGCCGCTTTTGATTCCTACTCCAACCGTTTAATTGAAATGCGAGTAGCACCAGAAAAGCGCATTGCCATTGCAGAAAGCGACGCGGTGAACTTTGCCTGCAATGCGGTAAATATAGAGCAGGTAGTGGTAATGAACAAAGCCAGCGACGCATTAAAAGCACGCCTGAGCGAAATTGGCTTCCAACTCATCGAAACACCGCTAACAGAATTTCTCAAAGCTGGTGGCGCCGCCAAATGTTTGACACTGCGGGTAACAGAACCAATTCGAGAAGAAGTGCATGCCAACATGCCGGTAGAAAGCCGTATTGTTCGCATGGAAGGACACTTGCTTGACGCTGGCTTGATCAATCGTGCCTTGGACTTGGTTGTAGACAACGGTGGTAGTTTCCAAGTCCTAAACTTCCAATTAGGAGAGCAACGGCAAAGTACTTCTAGAGCAGAAATAAAAGTTTCAGCTCCTTCCCACGGCGTTATGGAAGAAATTATCTCCCAGCTTATCGACCTAGGAGCTGTAGACTTGCCTGAAGACGAGCGAGATGCCAAACTCGAACCAGTGACTGTTGCCGGTGTGGCTCCCGATGATTTCTACGTCACCACCATTTATCCTACCGAAGTGCGAATCCAAGGGCAGTGGATAAAGGTAGAAAACCAACGCATGGACGGGGCGATCGCCGTTTCCCAAACTCCCCAAGGATGGGTAGCGCGGTGTAAATTATTGCGCGACTTAGAAGTCGGCGAGCAAGTAGTCGTAGACGTGCAGGGTATTCGCACCATCCGCAAAACAGAATCGCGAGAAAAGCGCAACGCCGAAGAATTTAGTTTTATGTCCGCAGGAGTTTCCAGCGAGCGGCGGGTGGAACTAGTCGTTGAACAAGTAGCTTGGGAATTACGTAAAATCCGAGATGCTGGTGGTAAAGTAGTTGTCACGGCTGGTCCTGTAGTCATTCATACCGGCGGGGGTGAACACCTAGCGCGACTGATTAGAGAAGGATACGTGCAAGTACTGTTAGGTGGCAACGCGATCGCCGTTCACGACCTCGAACAAGCAATTATGGGTACCTCCCTGGGCGTGGATATGAAGCGGGGCGTAGCAGTACGCGGCGGACATCGCCATCACCTAAAAGTCATCAACACCATCAGACGCTACGGCAGCATAGCCAAAGCTGTGGAAGCCGGAATAATAAAAAGTGGCGTGATGTACGAATGCGTTAAGAACAACGTACCCTTTTGCCTAGCAGGTTCGATTCGCGATGACGGCCCCCTACCCGACACTCAGATGGATCTGCTCAAAGCACAAGCAGAATACGCCGAACTGCTCAAAGGTGCAGACATGATTTTAATGCTGTCATCGATGCTGCACTCCATTGGAGTAGGAAATATGACACCAGCAGGAGTAAAGATGGTTTGCGTAGATATTAACCCAGCAGTCGTAACCAAATTAAGCGATCGAGGTTCCATAGAATCGGTAGGCGTAGTCACAGATGTGGGATTGTTCTTGAGTTTGTTGGTGCAGCAATTGGATAAATTAACAAGTCCGTATACTGCTAAAGTAAGTTAAATACTCTTGTCAAGATGCCATCCCTTCCGCTGCGCGAACGCCTAAAATACCCTTGAGTAAGCAAAAATGACACAAATGATTACAAAAGCAGCTTTCAGCAAAGGGTTACAAATTCACTGGGCGAGTATCGTTGCAGACATTATCCTAGCCGCAATGGTCATAGGACCTCCAGCAGCACCCTTTCTGGCTGTATCGAGACTGCCAATTTTACCTGGAATTGCCAACATTATCTATTTCATGGGCAGCCATGTATGTCCGCAGCCAGAGATGGCGCTCAGCTTAGCCTCGCCATTTCTCATGGCCGTATGCATGCGTTGCTACGGTACGGTAACCGGTCTTTTGCTGACTCGATTGCTGTTAGCAGCAACTGGTACTCGCGGATTTTATTGGCTGCATCAATACGGTTGGAGCGGCGCAGCTTGGGGTAGCATATTGATGATGGCTTATCCCCTTGAGCTAGCAGCCGAAGTGTTGGGGTGGTGGAGTTTTAACAATTACACCGTCACCGTATCTGGATTAATTACAGGTTTGGCGTGGGGTTTATTTACTATGCCCTTACTGCATCCACAAAAGTCAAGACCATAAAGTGTTTGCACAGAAAAGACTACTTCAAACCCAAAACGCTAACACAGCGAAATCCCGCCAAAATTTGGCGCACGCCCGGACGATACCAGTTGCGAAAACTACCTCGCAGCACCCAAGGACGAGTCGCCCAACTACCCCCTTTTAAAACCCGATGTTGGTTGTCGAAATAAACCTGGGAATACCCTATATAGGGATAATAACGAAAACCTTCATAACCATCAAACCAACTAGCTGTCCATTCCCAAACGTTTCCCAAACAATCGTACAAACCACAAGCACTTTGTCCCTCGGGATAAGCATCCACCGGCGTAGTTGTACCAATTGTGGTGTCGAAGTTGCCAAATTCAACTTTTGGCTGTACATTACCCCAAGGATAAATGCGACGGCAATTGGCTTTTGTATCCCAAATCGCTGCTTTTTCCCACTCTGCTTCTGTAGGTAAGCGCTTGCCCGCAAACCGACAGTAAGCTTCAGCTTCGTACCAGCTCACCCCGCAAACAGGATGGCGATCGAAATCCGGGCGATCGCACCAGTAAAGGGGCTGAGTCACTTGCTCTTTTTGCAACCACTCCCAACCAGCCGTTGACCACCATTGCGGATTTTTGTAACCTCCTGCCGCTATAAATACTCGATACTGAGCGTTCGTCACAGGATAGCGATCAATAAAGTAAGCTTCAAGATATACTCTGTGAACCGGACGCTCGTTATCTAACGCCTCTGGCAAATCGCTACCCATTTCAAACTCGCCAGCAGGAATTTCTATCATCTCATTCTCCAAACTAGCAGACTCTTGTGTTACCCCCCAAGTTGGGAGAAACTCCCCACACCTTTTGTTTCTCTTATCCATTTCCAACACAAAAGTAATTATCTCGCTGTGCTGACTTTCGTGCTGAAGCAAAAAATGCCAAAGAGGTGCTTCTGTTTCTAGATCGGCAACTTGCAAATAGTGGAGAACTTTATCTCGAACCGTATTCAGGTAATAATAAATTTCCTGTAGAGCGGGTAATTTCACACGTTCTGATTTGGATAAACCATCAGCCGCAAATAACTTTCGGTATTGTGGAAACATACAACGCCATCCTGCAGTGCGCTCTAGTATCCACAAAGACTCTGTATAGGCAATATGACCCAAATGCCAACCCACAGGACTAAAATCAGGATGAACCTGACGGCAAAAGGTTGCTTCATCTATTCCCTCAAAAAGAGCAAGAGTCTTGGCGCGACACTCCCTAAAGGCCACAAAAAACTTTTTCTTTAAATCAGATTTGCTCAATTCGGATATCACAGTCTTTCCCTACACTGATAATGCTATTTTCTGGACAAGAATTCCAATTTCCTACAAATAAAGGTTCCGATGCAATCACAATAGCGTTGGGAAAATTTACATCCTTAACTGTCCAGTAAAGAGAAGGAGCTGGTGACTTTGTACCAAAGCGAGAAGCCACAAGGCGCTTTCCGTCACTAATTACTATATTGGCGTAAACGTAGGTTGAATAACTTTGTGCCATTTCTGCCAACTTCAGCAACGCCACGTGCAAAGCTTGTTCGAGACTTTTACTGGGATGAGCTTGCCATTGAGATAGCACAAAAGCAAATATATGCTCCGAATCAGTCGTTCCACCAAGCCATTGATAAATTTCATCCCCAAGCTGGTTGCGCAGCGGTCGATACAGTGTCTGGCGGAATTTGTCAATACGCCCGTTGTGAATAAATAACAAACGCTGATACTGAAATGGCTGAGAGTTACAAAAATCCAAAGCTTGTCCAGGTGTAGCGCTGCGAATATAGGCGAGTATGCAATCCGACTCCACATAACGACTGAGACTGGGCAGATTGATATCATTCCAAATCGGCAGTGTATTTTTGTAAATAAAAGGCTCGGTGTCTTTTTGCAGATGATACCAACCCACACCAAAACCATCAGCATTCACAACCCCAGAAAGCATCTCCCGGGGTTGATAGCTTTGGACTATGAGTGAGTGTTCTGGTTGGTACAGCAAAGCTTCCAAAGACACAGGCGAACCAAGATAGGCAAGCAAACGGCACATACTGTAGGAAATTACTGTTAATTACTGTAGAAAACGGGGTTTTTTGAGCCTAGAGATTTCTCCGTTTTCGAAAACTGACACGAGTTTACCAAACAAAGGCGAATAAGCCCAGAGGATCCAATCCGTCTCAGCAAGAGGTTCTAATGCTTGTCAACGCATCTGGGAATTGTTGATGGAGCAAGAATTCCGGAAGCAAAAGCGATGAACCCACATTCCGCAGGTGCATCAGGTGAGGAGATAATATTTTCGGCAAGGCGCACCAAGAAACTGGAGAATCCATCGGCGTTCATCAGTCAGATTAGCAATCTGTTTAACTTTGGCGATTGTGACCAGATGAATGGACATAAAACATTGAAAAACCCAACGCGCAAGCGTGGGGGTAGCAGTTGGCGCGTCCTAGTTGATTGGTAATGGTTTGTTTAGCTTGGTCAAGTGCCTGTCGCAGTGCGAGTTGTCCTAAACTATAAACTAACAAGCACAAACCCATAACCATTGCCAATGCGGCGACACGTTCTGTGGAATTAAGGAAAACACTTGAGGTGAAAAACAGAGGGTCTTTGAGGAAGCGAAAACCACGCTCAGTAGATTGTTGTACTTTATACTCATACAATAGTTCATCGTTGCTCAGTTGTTGAGCATCAAGTATATTGGTAGCAAGAATGAAACACCCTGCCCGTTGCTGCTCAACAGCAATGGCGGTCTGATGGGGTACTAAAGTTGCCTGTATTTGATAGTAGCACTCTTGGGCTGGTGCATCTTTGCTTTGCGGGGTCTGCCGGATTTGGCATAAGCCTTGTGTTCAAGAATTTTGAGGTCGGCAAGTAGATGAAAGCACCCTTGAGTGTCAAAGTGCTGCATGGGGCTTGAAATAGCATCTGCTGTTGATGCGAATTCTTGCTGTGTAACTCTGCCGCAGTTGAGACTGGGCTTTGTCCAATTGCTGTCTCCTCGCGTTTTTCTAGTTGCTTTAAATCCGCTTTTTGACGAACTTCACTTTTAACTACTAACCAACGTTGCTTCACTCCGCCATAATCACTACAACACTCGCTTGTTCATACCTTCTATTGCACTTGCAACAAATGCTTCTGGGTTCAGGTTGTCTAAGAGAAATTGTGCTGCCTTGAAAGTGACTGGCACTGTTGATAGCCACCGCAAGCAATCCATCTGTTTGATGTTTTCTTCACAGTAAACACAGCTAGCTGCATCTGCCACTGTTGCCTAAACTGTTTGAGAATTCGCGCAAACGCTGCCGAGTCGGCTTCATTACAAGGCTGCAACTCTTATGTATAAAGGAATATCTCCATCTCCACTGCACATTAAGTCCACAATAAATTCTTTGAGATCCTCTGGCATTTCCCCAGCAGTGGTTATGGCGTATTCTCCATGCACGTGAAACGAACTTGAGTCTAAGTGTAAAGTGTCTTTTTTTTACTCCAAACTTTTCCGCTGCTGCTAAGGCTATTTTGACGAATACTTGTGTTAGTCCTGCCTCATATAGTTTGTCCAAGACTCTGCCTCAGCGGTCATCATTTAAGTGTTCTGCTCTGATTCCCTCCCCTAGTAAATGTTCTGTGGCTTTGCCTACAAAGAACTTCTCAAATAGGTATAACGGCGCACTTACTAAACCCAAGCCATTCAGAATCATTGCTTTTACTGCTTGACCTGGGCTGACAATTTCTTGGTGATGTGTTCCTAGTATTTGGTTGATTTGTTCTACCAAACACATTTGGTCAATTATCCCTGCCACTATCCCGCAGTGGTCAATATCTTGTACTCTTATTTCTAATGCTGATGGTATCTTTCTTCAAAAATACCATTGATCTCCTCGCTTACCTGCGGAATGTGGGATGAATCGTTTGCTACGAACTTTGAAAAAGCGATAAATCGCTTACTACGAACCTCCAAACTAATTAATATCTAAGCATATTTGCTGAAAAAGAGTATTTTGCTCTACCCTTTCTTTTTACCCTTCTCGGGTTTTGTCAATAAATGATAACATTTTCGGCTGCTAAATTTAGGAGTAATTTCGGAAATAAGCCGTACCTTTTTGTAGTCCAATCTGGGTTTGCAATTCACCTTAACCCTAGGAGTTAAAAGATTATGAATTCTGAAAAACTGCAGCAGTTAAAAGATGAAATTGCCCAAGAGCTGCAATCCCTATTGCGTAACTCTAATTTTGGTAAATTATTACAAAAATACGGCATTTCTGGGGAAAATGTTCTCAGAGTTGATTATACTTTAGATTTAGCTCAAATTAAATTTAGTGATGCTAGCGACGCTGAGAAAATTAATACTATTGCAGATAGCCAAATTAAGATCGCAAGTTGTGCGTTTTGCATTCCTTGTCCTGTCAACGGTGACCCTATAGGTTGTTGGATTTGCTAACCAAGTTTTACTTGAGTAAGCTTGGTGGAGAGAAACGATCATTTATTCGTCATTCTTCACCAAAGCAAAAAAATAACTCAAAATTGTAAAAACCTAATAGCAGTGCTTTAGTAACTAATAAAGCACTTGTTTTTTTATGGCGATCGCAGTTTGACCTGGAGACAAACTAAATAATGAGGTCTTACCCTAAAAACAATAATTATTCCAGCTGTTCAAGTAAAAAAAATACGAATTACCTTCCTCAATGTAGTTTACTTAATGTTAGTACAGCGTTTCTAGAAGGGTGAAATATTTTATGAGTAGTAGTCTTGGCAATTGGTTTCAAGTCCTAGGCGTGTTGACGGGTAGTGCAATAGCTTTATCTGCAAACAGGACTATTGCTCAAATTACCCCAGATGCTACTCTACCCAATAATTCTCGTGTTATCACCCAGAGAAATATCAAAATTATCGAAGGTGGAACCCAACTTGGAAATAATCTGTTCCACAGTTTTGAGCAGTTTTCTTTACCTACTGGAACTACAGCTTACTTTAACAATACTTTTGATACTCAAAACATCATTAGTCGAGTCACTGGCAAATCTATCTCTAATATTGACGGTACACTCAAAGCTAATGGTACGGCCAACCTGTTTTTGATTAATCCCAACGGCATTGTGTTTGGTCCCAATGCTGCTTTAAACATAGGTGGCTCGTTTTTAGCAACTACAGCCAACAGTATCAACTTTGCCGATGGTAGTAAGTTTAGCGCTACAGCTACCCAAACCACCCCTCTGCTCACGGTTAGCGTTCCCGTTGGCTTGCAATTTGGAGCAACAGCAAATTCTATCCGCAATCGCTCCCGAACTCCAGCAAGTGCAACGAACATCTTTAACCGTCCCGTTGGCCTGCAAGTACCATCAGGCAAGACCTTAGCATTGGTAGGCGGCGATTTAACGCTAGAGGGCGGAACTTTAACAGCTCCAGGGGGACAAATTGTCTTGGCAAGTGTAGGTGCCAACAGTCTGGTAAATCTCAGCCCAAACAGTCAAGGTTGGCAACTGAGTTACGAAGGAGTCCCGAATTTCCAGAACATTCTTATTACCGACAAAAAAATTCCATCTTTTGTCAACACTGGTACTGAGGGGGGTGGCAACATTTACATACAGGGCAAGCGCGTTACAATTACCGGAAATTCGCAGATTTTGACTACAAGCACCAGTTCGCAACCAACAGGAAATTTGACAGTGACTGCTTCGGAACTGGTGGAGTTAAGTGGTACCAATGCGCCCTTGGTGGTTACCAGTCTTGGTTCCGGACGGGTAGGGAATTTAACAATTAACACAAAAAATCTCATAGTCCGCAATGGAGCACAAGTATTCATCAGTGGTAGAGGATCCGGTTCGGGGGGAAAATTGACTGTAAACGCTTCTGAGTCTGTGGAACTTACTGGCGGTTACCTGTTTCAAAACGGTATTTTTTTACCCAGTGGATTGTTCAGTGCTACTTTTGCTACTGGAGATGCTGGTGATATCACTATTAATACTGGAAAGTTACGCGTTCAAGGTGGAGCCCAAATATCAACACAGTCTTCCGGATTGCGGCTTTTTCCTTCCAGACAATTTTTGCCGGCTACGGGAAAAGGAGGAAATTTAACTGTAAATGCTTCCCAATCCGTGGAAGTCAGTGGCACTTCACCCATCGGTATTTCCAGCAACTTGTCTGCTTCGACTCAAGGTTACGGTGCAGCTGGTAATGTGACGTTGAATACAAAACAGTTAATTGTTCGCGATGGAGGAACAATAGCCGTAAATAGCCAACTGCCAAATGAATACATTTACTTAGGAGATCCGAAGAAACTTGGAAAAGCAGGGGAATTAAATATCAATGCCCGCTCTATACTTTTAGACAACAAAGGACTGCTGGCATCGGAAACTGATGTGGGAAATGGTGGAAATATCAAGCTGCAGGTGCGGGACTTGTTACTGATGCGCCGCAACAGTCAAATTACCACCAATGCAGGAGGATTAGAAGCAGCCGGTGACGGTGGTAATATCAAGATCGATGCTCCTGGTGGTTTTATTGTAGCTGCACCTGATGAAAACAACGACATTACTGCCAATGCTTTTAGCGGTTCTGGCGGTAGAATTGAAATTAAGTCCGCTGGTATTTTTAACTTTGAACAGCGCAGTCGCCAGCAGTTGGCAAACATTCTCGCCACTAAAAATCCAAGCCAACTCGATCCGCAAATTTTGCCAACCAATGATATAACGGCTATTTCTCAAACCAATCCCAATCTCAGCGGGCAAGTAAATCTGAATGTACCTGATACGGATCCGAGCCGGGGATTGGTAGAACTGCCTATAATTTTGGTAGATCCTTCACAACTAATTGCGACTAGCTGCACTTCCAGTGGTGAACAAAGCAAGAGTTCCTTTATTGTCACTGGACGGGGTGGTATCGTTCCTAGTCCAGCGGAACCATTACTTCCCAGTGATGAGGTGTTAGTACATTGGATAGACTTGCTAGGTGAAAATGCACAAAACGGCTGGCAAAGGGCAAATGGCAGAGGACAAGAAGTGGATGTCATGCCATCCGCCGCTCCTATTGTAGAAGCTCAGGGTTGGGTTGTAAATGCTAAGGGTGAAATAATTCTGGTTGCTAGTGCACCAAATATAACGCCTGATGGTGCTTTATCGTCTCCTGCATCTTGTTATGTAGGTTTACGAGGAAAAGATCGCTCCCAAGCTAAATAATTCTAGCTTTAGTCTGATGTGATCGAATTTAGCTTCATGTTTGACTAGTTTTGGTTTGAGGTTCGCAATTTGCAAGCGTCTTGCCAAACCAAGTCAACGGAGGAGCGATGATAAGATCTCAATCTACTAGTGACAGTGTTACTTCTGAAAAGAACATTAAAAATCGCTTGCAGGTACAGCGTTTGCTAGAACCTGGTTTGATTATTTCTTCTAGTTTTGGAAGCGATGCGGTGAAAGGATTGACCCAAATACCTAAAACTCTACCGCCACGTTATTTTTATGACGATCGCGGTTCCGAGTTATTCGAGCAGATTTGTGCGTTACCAGAGTACTATCTCACTCGCACGGAAACAGAAATTCTCCAAAAATGTGCTGGTGAAATTGTGCGAATAACCGGTGCTTGTGAAATTGTCGAGTTGGGAAGCGGTAGTTCTACCAAAACTCGCATTTTGCTAAATGCTTACCAGCAGCAAGGATTACCCCTGCACTATTTGCCAGTTGACGTGAGTGCAGGTATGCTGGAAAAAAGTGCCATCCAACTATTGGTAGATTATCCTTCCCTGCAAATTCACGCTCTTGCAGGAACCTACGAACTAGCGCTTTCCCAACTTCAACCCAGCCAATTATCGAATCGCATGATTTGTTTTCTCGGTAGTAGTTTGGGTAATTTAAATCCTCAAGAGTGTGATGTTTTCCTATCTGAAATTGTAGCGGCACTGCAAGTAGGAGAGTATTTTTTACTAGGGATAGACTTGCAAAAGCCAAAACCCATTTTGGAAGCAGCTTATAACGACGCCCAAGGAATAACGGCAGCATTTAACTTGAACGTGCTGGAGCATCTCAATCGGCGATTTGGGGGCAATTTTGACCTTCAACAATTTACTCATTGGGCATTTTATAACGAAAGCGAACATCAAATCGAAATGCACTTGAAAAGCCGGCGATCGCAAACCGTCGAACTAGCTGCTGTCCAACTCCAGATTGATTTTGCACCAGGTGAAACGATCCGCACCGAAATTTCTCGGAAATTTCATCTCGATGTTATGCAGCAGCAGTTGAAAGCTAAGGGTTTGGTTCCACAAAAAATCTGGACGGATCAGAAGCGGTGGTTCGGTTTGTTACTTTGTCAGCTGCAAGGTACTTGAACTTAGTTTCATTACTGATGAACTGTACCATCTGGCATAATTGCCCCAGAGAGTTTAGCACCAATCAATTTGACAAGCAAGCGATCGCCGCATCGTACCCGTGCTCCTGTTAAATCAGCACCTCGCAAGTCAGCACCGCTCAAGTCAGCTCCGATTAAGTTCGCATTGCGCAAATTCGCTTCTCTCAAGTCTGCCAAAAGTAAATTCGCCCTGAAAAGATTGGTATGGGACAAATTTGCACCCCGAAGAATCACTTTGTGCATGAACGTATCGCTGAGATTAGCACCACTTAAGTTGGCGTAACTCATGTTTCGACCAGATAAGTCTCTATTACTTAAATTGGCGTGACTGAAATCTTTTCCGCTTAAGTCTGGATTAGGCTTCGGTGGTTGATAAATTCGGGTTTGGGGTTTTTTGACAGGAGGTGGCGGTGAATGGTAAGGGGTCTGATGCTTGGCCGCCTTGAGAGAGCGTAATTTTTCCCGAGCTTCATTAATTGCTTGTAGCTTTTTTTGCGCCTTTTCTTTAAGACGCTGGTTGTCTTGGGGAATGCGATCGGGATGCCAAATAAAAGCTAAATCTTTGTAAGCTTGGTTTACCTCCTCAAGGGATGCTCCAGGCTCCAATTCTAACACCCGATAATACTGCTCCATCTCTCTCATAAGGCTTTCAATGATAATCAACTTCAATTATCAGTGATGCGGCTGACTATCAGCTTTATTTTTGTCCAATCTTTCCGTTACTAGGCAATTACAACCAAGTCGGGAATCTTCCGCAGTACTGCCACCAGTCAAAGCAATGTTATACTGCTACTGTCTCAAAATTGTAACAACAGGTTTAGATGCTCAACCTGATTATCAATCTTTTTTAACGCCCGGCCTTTGATTTTACCTACTGGGCTTCTATCCGCTTAACCATCTGATTTTCTCAATATAACTGGTTGCCGACAACCAATACAGTAGTAATTTACGATACATTTTCTGCCTGGAAAAAACTGTTTGCTCAAGGAAGATTTGCTCGTTTTCAGTATCCTAAATGTACTTTTGAACGCCTGCTTTTGGAGAACTAATACCTATGAAAAACCCAGAATTGACAATTCAAGATTCTGACACCTGTGGATGCTGTCTGCCCAGTTCCCTAATTTGCGGTTGCGCTTGGTTATTTTAAATTATAAAGCTAAGGGCTGAAATACCATCCATATCAGCCCCCCTTGCTCATATTATCCCAACCTAGCAGTTCTGTTTAGAACGGACGAGACTGTTCGAGCATTTTACCAATTTTGTTTGCCGTGAATATTTAGTTAGCGTTTATACTTTTCCCAAGTCAGCAGCGTAGTTGTTACGGGCTTTGATGAAGCGATCGCGTTTTTTTCTCAACGCCCTGGTAAGGCTTTGTCTCCGAAAACTCACTCTTTCAAACTACAGAATTTTCATGGCATCAAACAAAATTCTTGCACTCTAACGATTGCTCAAGCGCTGGCGCAGCGCTCGTAAATAAGCTCGCACCGGAATTTGATAAATCTCGATCAAAAGCCAGATAATAATTGCTAAATGGGAAAAAAAAGTTAATACAGTCCAAATGTACGGAACCCAAGAAAAAGGAGCATCTGCATGGGGCGGAAAAACACAAGCTACTATGCCAATCAAAGCAGTGGGAAGAAATATAAAAGCAATGGCTGCTAGCACGTATCCCCAACCGAATTCCACTCCCTCAAGATGAGCTTCTGTCCAACTAAAGCCATTCCAACGCCAAACTAAAGGAGGCTGTCTAGAAGGCATAACTAGCTGCTGTTGCTCTAAATTAACAGTAAAAATTTGATGGCAAAAATCGCAAGCCATCGCCTCCATCAATGGCATATGAGTAATTTTTCCTACATGACATACCGGACACGGGTAAACTCCTTGATAATTGAAAGAAGTAGCTAAAATTTTAGATTTGGAGCTAGGCATAATACAAATCGCAATGCTTCAAAACTTGGTGGAAAAACGGAATTAATTTGCCATAAATTACCAGTAATATTAAGTCAGATCGATTCCTAAGAGTTCTCACACCTGGAGAGACAGACACCCACAGCGAACGGTGTGCTTTTGGAAATTCCTACAGCCCTCGGAAGGTGACTTGCCATATTCCACAAGCATGACGGCTGGCGCAGATACACAAAAAATTTACAATGACGCAATCAAGCAACTAGCCTCTCTTCCCAGATTTGTACTGAGTTTATCGTTTTTCTGAGATTTGTGAGCAAGTTTGGTTGTTTTTCTCAATTGTACTTAACAAGCAATCCAAAATTGTCATACCTCATACTTCACAATTTTCTATGATTTCTGCTTTTTTGAGCTGGGGTCTTGACGCTTGTCGTGGCTGTTTGCTATTGTCATTGCGTATGCTTCCAAATTAAATTTGACCACAAAAATTCCTCGCCAATGTTTAGCAATAGCAATTCTTACTTTTATTTTTGGTTTCGGGTGGTTCACCGGGAGTGAGTCAAGTTTCCTAATGGAAGCCACCCGGTGAACCGCAGAACCAACTCTGCGGTTTTTGTTTTTTCAGGAAAGCTTATCACCATGACCTATTTCCGTAACTGGTTTTATAACTTTTACTTTTGGCCCAGAACAAGTTCCGGGTAAATAGTCTCGTGGCGAGCAAGCGCAAATACCCGGAACTCAATTCAGGTTCCGGGTTTTTTTGTTATCAACATCAAGTTCTGTTACTGAAGGGAAAATGCCGTTATGATCGATGCCAAATTAGCCAGTAAATCTCATCCCGACCATCAAACAATTGTCAATATTTCATCACAAATTTCCTGCGGCGGTAAAGAATTAGTAATTATAGGCGGTCCTTGTGCTGTAGAAAGTTGGGAGCAAATGGAAACAGTGGCTCAAAAGCTATCTGCTGCTCCAGTACAAGCGTTGCGTGGGGGTGTTTTCAAACCTCGTACCTCTCCCTACGCCTTTCAGGGGATGGGAGAAGAAGGACTGAAAATACTAGCACAAGTGCGATCGCGCTACCGCATACCAGTGGTCACGGAAGTAATGTCCGTTTCTCAAATAGAGATGGTTGCAGCTTGTGCTGATATGCTTCAAGTTGGTAGCCGCAACATGCACAACTTCGACTTGCTCAAAGCTCTGGGAAAAGCAGGTAAACCCGTACTTCTCAAGCGCGGTTTAGCAGCGACCGTCGAAGAATTCCTCATGGCCGCAGAATACATTCTCAGCCATGGTAATCCCCATGTAGTGCTGTGCGAACGAGGAATCCGCAGTTTCGATCGCTATACTCGCAACGTACTTGATTTGGGAGCAGTGGCTGCTGTTAAGCAAATCACCCACCTACCCATCATCGTAGACCCTTCCCATGCCCTTGGCAAGCGGGAATTGGTAGCACCTCTGGCCAGAGCGGCGATCGCCTGCGGTGCTGATGGGTTAATCATAGAATGTCACCCAGAACCAGAAAAATCCGTTTCCGATGCACGTCAAGCGCTGTCCCTAGAAGATATGGTGGATTTAGTGCGCAGCTTAAAACCCGTAGCAGCATCTGTAGGACGAAGCATCTCGGAACAAATAGGAGTAGGTTTCAAACCTACTCCTATTTGTTTGACCGTTGAGAACAATTCTTTGCTAACCCCTGCTTCAGTGCAAAGAAGGTAGATTTCACTTGTTGACCTACCAGGAAAGGCGTTTGAAGAAATTCTTCCAGATCCAAAAAAGCAAGCAATTACATTTGCCGCAACACCTGTCGGATAATATCCGCTGGTACTTGGTCGATGACCTTTGCCGCACCAATTTGAGTTGGTAAAACAAACCTGACTTTACCCGCTTTGACTTTCTTGTCTGTCTGCAACGCCTCTATCACTGCTTCTAAATCTAACCTGGTAGGTAACTTAGTTGGCAAACTAGCCTTGGTAATTAAAGCATTTTGCCGTTCAGCTTCTTGCGAAGTCCACATACCCAATTCCACGGCAATTTGTCCTGCTGCTATCATACCGAGTGCCACTGCTTCACCATGCAGCAGTTGGGTATAACCTGTTAAACTTTCTAGGGCATGACCAATAGTATGTCCGTAGTTCAGTATAGCTCGCACTCCTGCTTCTTTCTCATCCTTGCTTACCACTTCAGCTTTGGCTTGACAAGAGCGCATTAATATGATATCTATCAGCCTAAGCTCTCCTTTCTTTGCAGACTGGTGCAAAAATTCCATGCGTTCGAGGCGCTCAGCTGCTTCTAATTCTGCAAACAATTGCGCATCCCAAATCACACCGTATTTGATCGCCTCTGCCAAACCAGCACGAAACTCTCGCACGGGTAAGGTTTGCAAAACCTCTGGATCGACAAACACCAAACGGGGTTGATAAAATGCGCCAATCAAATTTTTACCCCGGGGATGATTTACGCCTGTTTTACCGCCAATGGCTGCGTCTATCATTGCTAAAAGGGTTGTAGGTACCTGCACAAAGTTGATTCCGCGCAACCAAGTTGCAGCAGCAAAACCAGTCACATCGCCGATAACACCGCCTCCTAAAGCCACCATGGTCGAAGAGCGTTCCAAACGATTTTCTAAAGCAGTGTCGTAGATTATTTGTAGAGATTCTAAAGTTTTATAGCTTTCACCATCAGGTAAAATACAGCTGGCAACTTCAAAACCCGCAGCTTGTAAAGACTTGATCGCCGTTTCGCCGTAGTACTGAAAAACAGTCGGGTTAGAAACCACAAGCACTTTTTTCCCCAGCTGCAAATTGCTCAGGTATGCTCCCAACTGCTCCAAACTACCCGGCGCGATCGCAATCTCGTAAGCTTGCTGCGGTAAATTTACTTGAATTGTAAAAGCCATTGCCATTCCTTTTGTTCAAGCCCAAACAATCCGTGTCAACGTGACTATTTAACCATAAAGTTGACTTTACCCCTCCACACCCACAGCCTCAATCTTCTCTGTGAGAAGCCGCCAAGAGCGCGTCTACATACAAAATACCCACCAGCTCTCAATCAATGGTTCAATAGACGTAGAGCAAACAATTGTGGAGAAAAATCAATGTTGTTAGGTGCAGTGTTTTACATCGTTTTTTTGGCAATCTTCTTTGGCATCGCCGTCGGTTTGCTGTTCGCTTTGCGTACTGCCAAAATTCTTTAATCGCACCAAAGGGTATAAGGGGGTAACTCATTCACAATCTTTTCCCTTTCCCCCAAAACCCTACACCTTTTCTGGAAAAGAGCTGTTGGGTGTTTCAGCGCGAACAAACGGCGGACGCATTTCCAAACCCAGGACGTTCAACATTTGTTGGTCAGCATCATAGTCGGGACAGGGAGTGGTGACGGTTAACATGTGTCCGTTGTCACTAGAAAAAATAGAATTCGCTCCAGCCAAAAAACACAAAGCTTGTTCTGCAGCAGAAAGTTTTGCCCTTCCGGCGCTCAACCGTACATCTGAAGCTGGCATAATAATGCGTGCTGTGGCGATCGCTCGCACAACATCCCAAATCGGTACATCTGGTCGATCTTCTAAAGGCGTTCCTTTCACTTTCGAGAGAATATTAATCGGTACAGACTCCGGATGGGGACACAAACTAGCAAGCGCGTGCAGCATTGAAATTCGGTCCTCAACGCTTTCACCCAAACCCAAAATTCCTCCACAGCAAACAGTAACGCTTGTTTGGCGAACATTTTCAATCGTGCGGAGGCGGTCTTCGTAAGTTCTGGTAGTAATAATGGTGTTGTAGTACTTTTGTGAAGTATCTAAATTGTGGTTATAAGCATAAAGACCTGCCTCTTCCAGACGCTGTGCTTGTGCTTTTGTCAGCATTCCCAAAGTGCAGCACACCTCTAATCCCAATGCTGTTACTTCCCTAACCATTTCTAAAACTTGTTCGAACTGGGAATTGTCGCGTACTTCTCGCCACGCAGCACCCATGCAAACTCGACTGACACCACTTTTTTTGGCTTGCTGGGCGATTTTTACTACCGTTTCCTTATCTAGTAGTGCTTGTGGTTTCACTTCTGTTTTGTAGTGAGAAGACTGCGCGCAGTAGCTGCAATCCTCCGGACAACCTCCTGTTTTGATGGAGATCAACTTACAAACTTGGATTTGTTTGGCATTATGGTATTGGCGGTGTACGCTAGCAGCTTGGTAAATTAGCTCTAGCAACGGTGTGGAGTATATGGCCTTGATTTCTGTTTCCTGCCAGTCGTAGCGTATTTCCACAGCTTCCTTTTCCTTGAGATGTATCGATCTGATTTCCTGTATTGATTGTTTTTACTGACGCGCAGCGCCTGCAGCGAGGCGATCGCTTTTGCATTTTTACTTCAAGTCAGGTTGTTATCAAAATTTTCCTTCTGGTCACGAGGGTGATTTTCACGGCTAAACTTAGTAATCAAGGGCAACATTCTTTCACCCTTGACAAATTTTATGTTTGCCATAACCAGAAAGCAAATCTCACACTTCCTTCCATTTCTTTTCCATCATGAAATTGCATCCTCCTTTTTTGACAACTGAACGTCTATTATTACGCACATCTACAAAAGAAGACGTTCCCCAAATTTTGGAATATTTTACTATTAATAAATGTTATTTAACTCCTTTTTATCCTCGTTGGGATGATAATTTTTTTACACAGGAGTATTGGCAATTACAAGTAGAAATAAATTTTCATGAATTTGTCAACGATCGCTCTTTAAGATTGTTTATTTTTTTGAAAAATAATCCCCACAAAATTATCGGAACTATTAATTTTACAAACTTTGTTCGCGGTGCAGCACAACATTGTCATGTTGGATATAGCATTGCAGAGATGGAACAAGGTAAAGGTTACATGACAGAAGCCTTACAGGCAGCAATTGCATACGTATTTCAAGAATTAAAGATGCATCGCATTATAGCAAATTATATGCCTCACAATCAGCGCAGCGGTAAGTTGCTCAAAAAATTGGGATTCGTGGTAGAAGGATACGCGCGAGATTTTTTATTAATTAATGGAGAATGGCAAGACCACATTATAGCAAGTCTCATTAATAACAACTGGATGGCTTCTGGAAGCTAGCAAACTTCTCATAATTAGTTTGATTCTGTATTACCGTTGCCTTCTGCTAGTAGGTCTACCTCCATAAGCCACTAGCTGAAAACTTTTTTACCTCGTCATAGGGAATCTCCTGGCGATCGCTTCTGCATCCCTAGTATTGGTCGTAGTTGTCATTTAGTTAATAAATCAACTCACTCCTTACAAGCTCACCAACTCTTCCGTTGAGTGACGATGGACTTCCATTTCGCGCACCAAAGGAATCACGGTGCGACCAAACGCTGGTAAGTCATCGCTATAGTGCAAAAAGCCGCACAGAATTAAATCCACTCCTACCTCGTAGTACTGGCGAATGCGATCGGCAACCTGTTGTGCTGTACCGATCAAACCTGTTCTAAAGCCATCGTTGTACTGTACCAAATCCTCAAAATTGGAATTTGCCCACATTCCCTGGCGCTCTTGGGTGGAAGCTCCTGCATGTTTCACCGCTTCTTTAAATCCTTCCACAGCTTCTTTATCAGCCTGGACAATAATCTCCTGCAGTACAGCATGAGCTTGAGCTTCTGTATCTCGCACCAAAATAAAAGCATTCAGTCCAAACTTGACCTTACGCCCCTGCTGGCGCGCCAAAGTAGATACTTCCTGGATTTGCTCCCGCACGCCTTCAATGGTATTGCCATTCATAAAATACCAGTCAGACACCCGAGAGGCCATACGCCGCGCTGCTTTGGAGTTACCGCCTTGAAATATTTCTGGATGTGGATTTTGATTAACTGGCTTGGGCTTTACCCAACCACCGTTAATGCGGTAAAAGTCGCCCCGAAAGTGAAAATTATCTTCTGTCCACATCCCTTTGAGCACCCGGATAAATTCTTCCGAACGGCGATAACGTTCGTCATGATCTAACCAGGGTTCGCCATATATTGTGAATTCATCTTTGAACCAACCACTGACAATGTTTAAACAAAAGCGACCCTGGGAAATAAAATCAATTGTCGCACCCATCTTGGCAACTACACCTGGATGCCATAGTCCTGGATGAACTGCAGCTATCAATTTTAGCCGCTTGGTAACCGGTGCTAAGGCTGCTACCGTCGAAAACGCCTCTAGTTGATACTCAGCACCATAGCTAGCAATAAACCGAGCTTGCGCCAAAGCATAGTCAAAGCCCACCTTCTCAGCAGTTTGAGCTAATTGAGCGTTGTAATCAAAAGTCCAGTTAGTACGTTGAGGAATTTTACTGACAACCAATCCTCCACTCACATTAGGAACCCAATATGCAAACTTAATATCCATATTTTTCACCTCTGTATCGGAATATCTAACTTTGCCGCATCTAATATTACTATAAATCTATAGATTTACCGTAGTATCTACTTTATAAAGTACTATTGCACAGTTAACTTGGTAAAGCAAGCAATTTTCATAACTTGCATTTGAGGGGAAAGAGAGCGATTTTATACTAGTATTAGGAGTTTGTTCATTAGTTTAAAGAATTAAAAATATTGATATTTATTTGTTTGGCGACAAATATCCGATGGAAATTTAGACGCGTATATTATCAAATTTCTGACAAAAAGAACACATGTATTTATTTAAATTTTAGGTTAGTGTATTTGTATCAAAAAAATAACCTGCAGTGGAGTAGAGAAATGTTATGAACAAGCATACGAGTAGTAAAACTCAAGTTCGGGTTTGGCTAGTAGAAAATGGCTGCAGGCGATCGCGCTGAGACCAAATTGCGACAGAAGAACCCTTAGAAATTCGCCTTTTACCTTTGCGTTACACCTTAGCTATTACCATGCGAACTCCAGGAGCAGATTTTGAACTTGCTGCTGGTTTTCTCTACACCGAAGGTGTCATCAACTCTCGAGCAGATATCCAACGCTTGAGTTACTGCGTAGACGCACAAACAGACGGTCAACAGCGTTATAACATCGTCAATGTAGAACTCAGAGCAGATTTGCACCCTGATTTGCGGTTTTTAGAACGTCACTTTTATACTAATAGTGCTTGCGGAGTTTGCGGAAAAGCGAGTATAGAGGCGTTGCAAAGACGGTTTTTTCGGTGATGCTCCACCAACTAAGGTAACTCTTGATACAATTTACAGCCTACCAGCCAAGTTGCGGTCTGCTCAAGGAATATTTAATGCTACAGGAGGTTTACATGCTGCAGCTTTATTTGACGCTTGAGGACAATTGTTGATGCTGCGAGAGGATGTGGGACGTCACAACGCCCTAGACAAACTTATAGGTTCAGCTTTATTGAGCGAGCAATTACCGCTGAGCGATCGCACAGTCATGGTCAGCGGACGCTCTAGCTTTGAAATCATGCAAAAATGCGCGATCGCTGGAGTTCCAATTGTATGCACCGTTTCTGCTCCCAGTATTTCAGCGGTATCGGTAGCTGAAGAATTAAAAATGACCTTAATTGGATTTTTACGGGGACAAAGATTTAATATTTACTCTGGTTTAGAAAGAGTAGTTCCAGCTTAAATAATTTCCACACAGCGTGCTGCGGAACCTTAGTGGGTTGCACCCTTGCTAAAAATTGATTTAAGCAATACTAAGTAATTGTATATGTATCATTTCCCGCTTCAAAATAGCAAACAAAACACAGTCTCGCCACTCACCTTTGATGAATTCATACTCTCGCATATAACCTTCTTGACGCATGCCAATTTTTATTAAAACTCGCATGCAAGCTTTATTTTTTGGATCGCAGGTAGCAAAAATTCTATGTAAATCTAACTGTTGAAAACCAAATTCTAAAAGTTTGCGTGCCAGTTCAGTTGCATATCCTTGTCCCCAAAAATCTTTAGCCAAGCAAAATCCTATCGAAGCTTCCTGTTTATCTGGATTGGTGATGGAAATACGACAGGAACCGATTAATTGTTTATCAGATTTTAAAGTTACTGCAAAGGCAAAATGCTGACGGAATTTTTTGCGTCGCATTTTAATTTGGGTCAGTAAAAAATTTTTTGTGTCTTCTTCGCTGTTGGGACCAAAGGGTAGATAGTGAACTACTACTGGATCGGAAGCGTAGGCATGTACTGCCTGCCAATCTGATTCTACAAACTCTCGCAGGATCAGGCGCTCGGTTTCTAAAGGAGGATAAATACTGCTCATAAATTTAGTTTAGAAGTTACAAATAAAACTCACCACTTATAACTCATACCTCAAAAATCTCTTCGATTATTAAGTTTTGCATCGAGGAGAAAATTTTTTCTCATTCACTCTTGACTCTCCAGTTGACTGGAGAGTTGATGATGAAATTTAGTGCTGTACGGAAATCCGGCAATGGAAAATGTGAGGTTAAAACTACACGGCATCAGTTGCGCCTCTTGTGTTAGAAACATTGAAAATGCAATTATTTCCGTTCCAGGAGTCAGTAAGTGTAGCGTTAGCTTAGGGAGCGAACAAGCCACAGTAGAATACGATCCGAGAAAAACTAGCATTGAAGCGATCCAAAACGCTGTGGTTCAAGCAGGTTATTCGGCTGACCCAATTTCGCCACAAAGCCTAACAGCAGAAGGAGACGAGAGCGAAAAAACTGCATTTTTGGAGGAGAACCGCTACCTACTGCGAAAAGCGATCGCCAGCGGAGTTGTTGGAGGTATTTTGGTAATTGGTTCGTTACCGATAATGACGGGATTGCACTTACAGTTGATTCCTACGTGGTTGCACAATCCTTGGTTGCAGTTGCTGCTAGCAACTCCAGTACTGTTTTGGTGCGGTGCTGATTTCTTCAAAAACGCCTGGAAAGCCTTGACCAAGCATGTTGCAACCATGGATACCCTTGTTGCACTGGGTACGGGAACCGCCTATCTCTACTCTGTACTAGCCACAGTTTTCCCAGGTTTGTTTACCGCTCAAGGATTGACGGCGGATGTGTATTACGAAGCAGCGGTTGTAATTACAGCCTTTATTTTGCTAGGGCGCTTCCTAGAAAATCGTGCTAAGAGACAAACCTCTGCAGCAATTCGCAAATTAATCGGGTTGCAGGCAAAAACAGCACGTTTGATTCGCAACGGACAAGAAGTTGATGTCCCCATAGCAGAGGTACAAATCGGTGATGTGGTGCTAGTTCGTCCCGGAGAAAAAATTCCTGTAGACGGAGAAGTCATTGCGGGTACATCCACCGTTGATGAAGGGATGGTCACTGGAGAAAGTATGCCCGTCAAAAAGCAAGTTGGAGATGAAGTGATTGGAGCTACAATTAATAAAACCGGCAGTTTTCAGTTCCGAGCCACGCGAGTAGGAAAAGATACTGTCTTAGCTCAGATCGTCGAATTAGTGCAACAAGCTCAAGCTTCGAAAGCTCCCATTGAGAGATTAGCGGATCGGGTAACTGGATGGTTTGTACCTGCGGTCATAGCGATCGCTATTCTCACCTTCATCATTTGGTTTGATGTCACCGGTAATCTCACCTTCGCGTTGGTAACAATGGTAAGCGTACTCATCATCGCCTGTCCCTGCGCTTTGGGTTTAGCCACACCAACTTCTGTAATGGTCGCAACAGGAAAAGCTGCAGAATTTGGTATTTTAATTAAAAATGCTGCAAGTCTCGAGCTAGCAAACAAAATTCAAACTATTGTCCTGGATAAAACTGGAACCATTACCCAAGGCAAACCCACAGTTACAGATTTTATTGCTGTCGGTGGAACTGCCAACAGCAATGAATTAAAACTACTGCAACTAGCAGCGTCTGTAGAACGCAATTCGGAACATCCACTTGCAGAAGCTGTTGTCAGATACGCCCGCTCTCAAGATGTAGAATCAGTCGATGTCCAAGACTTTGAGACGATTGCAGGTAGTGGCGTCCAAGGTACAGTTTCCGGACGACTCGTACAGCTTGGTACGCAACGCTGGATGGCACAATTAGGTATTGACACCAAGTCTTTACAACACGAGCAACAGCGCTTGCAATACTTAGGCAAAACGGTGATTTGGATGGCAGTGGATGGAGAAATTCAAGCATTAATGGCAGTTTCTGATGCTATGAAACCAAATTCTGCCCGAGTTGTCGCAGCATTGCGAAAATTGGGTTTGGAGGTGGTAATGCTGACGGGAGATAACCGTTCCACTGCCGAAAGCATTGCTCGAGAAGTAGGAATTGAGCGTGTTTTAGCAGAAGTTCGCCCCCAGCAAAAAGCTGCCAAAATCCACAAGTTGCAATCAGAAGGAAAAATTGTGGCGATGGTGGGTGATGGTATTAACGATGCACCAGCCCTAGCTCAAGCTGATGTTGGCATCGCAATCGGTACCGGTACAGATGTGGCGATCGCTGCTAGCGACATCACACTCATCTCAGGAGATTTGCAAGGTATTGTCACTACCATTCAACTTAGCCGCGCTACAATTGCCAACATTCGTCAAAATTTATTCTTCGCCTTCATTTATAACGTTGCCGGTATACCAATTGCAGCAGGTATTCTCTTTCCCGTCTTTGGTTGGTTACTTAACCCCATTATCGCCGGTGCAGCCATGGCGTTTAGCTCGGTATCGGTAGTTACTAACGCTTTACGTTTGCGTAACTTTCAACCAAAAGCTATTGACTGTAGACGCCCTTTGGGCGGCTTATCGTAGAGTGGAACTGACAAATGTTATTTACAAAGACAATTCTCAGTGTTGTCGCAAGTATCGGATTACTTGCAGGAGGAAAAACAGTTTCCCCGTCAGCATTTTTGCAAACAAGTCTCTTGCACCAGAACAAACCAACCCTGTGGGTCAAAGGTGCGGTTACGGCTACAGGTCTGGCGTTAATAGGTTTAGAAATATGGTGGTTTGTGTTGAATAAACCTAAATCTCAAAAAGCTTCCAGCCATAATGGAATTCAACAAGCAACTATCATCGTTGATGGCGGTTACGAACCCGCACAAGTAGTCGTCAATGCAGGTAGACCCGTGCGTCTCAATTTCCTGCGCCGCGATCGCACCAGCTGTTTAGAAACAGTGTTGTTTCCTGATTTTCACATCGCCCAACACCTAGAACTCAATCAAGTTACTCCCATTGAGTTTCTACCCCAAAAACCTGGTCAATACACCTTTACCTGCGGAATGAATATGTTTCGCGGCGTTGTCCAAGTCAAAGCAGCTAACTCCTTCAAAGAAATATAGTTAATATAATGCTGATTATTTTTTGCCTTAATGAAAAAATTCTTTCTTCTCTAGGAGCAATTCCGAAAGTTGCATCTTTCTTTTTTCCACAAAACATTCAAAAATTTATTGCAGTTGATACCCATCCTGGAGTTCAAAACTCCTCAGCACAGCAGTGCCTTCAGACATCCTCTAATATTTGAAAACAGCGCCATTCTCATACTTCTTCTGTCTTTTCTGTGGTATAGGAGTTAAATATGTTCGTCCAAGAAGAGCAAAAACTCATTGGTTTGGTTGCCAAAGAAAGTGGCGTACCCATTAAAACTATCCGTTACTATGAAGAGTTGGGTTTGCTCAAAGCATCGGCAAGAACTGAAGGTGGATTTCGCTTATTTAATTCTGACGTTTTAGCTCGCTTAAATTTTATCAAACGCGCTCAAAGTTTAGGATTAAGCTTATCAGAAATTAAGGAATTTTTGCAGATTCACGACCGCGGTGAATTGCCCTGCGAAGATATAAAAATTAAGCTGCAAGAAAAACTAGCAGACATTGACAGGCAAATTCAGCAATTACTTCTCTTCAAACAAGAGTTAGAAGGGTTGCTTTCGGGTTGGGAAACTATTCCTAAAAATCCCGAATACACTATTTGTCCTATCCTCGAAAAAACTTAAACAATCTAATCTCAAATTAAGTAATAATTCACTACCATTCCGGACCTAATTGTGTTACAAATAGTAGCAATTAGTAATACATTTGCCAAGCTATAGTTTGGGTTCTGTACACCCGACTGGTGCGCCAACCTCTGGATTGAGCGTATACCGCGTAGCAATATGTCATTACTACAACTGTTTGATTAGCTCAGTGGAGGAGCAGCCAACTCATAATTGGTCGGACGCAGGTTCGAATCCTGCATCAAATACCCCAAAAGTTAGCTCAAAAGCTGGCTTTAACCAGATACTACTTCGCCAAACACTCTGCGGTGTAGGTGCTCACTGCTGAACATCACATAGTGATGTCGGTAGTAACAGCGAAACGACCAGCGCAAATGTTTTCTCCTTGACTCGAGTATGTCCCTTCGTTTTCCACATCCAGTTTTCTGGATCTGGTCTATCGAACGGCATATTTGAACGCTGTTTTTTCTAGATTGCCTTTTTTGGGTCGTCTTGGAAAAGCAGTATTCTTAATCCAGTTTTGGAGATGCAATTTGCCCGCCACTAAGCTGCAAACACCTGCAGTTGCAGAGTTTTAAAATTTTTTGTAGTATATATATTACAAATCCAAAAATTTTGACTCAGGCTGCAATCAACTACCAATTTTGAGAACTATACATAGTTTGTAGTGAGTATTTAAGTACTTGCTGCAAGCTAGAAATACCATAACTATCAAAGTTATCTGTAGAAATTTTATGTGGAAGGAATTTTATATCAAACCTAATGAAATAGGGATTTTGTATCATCGCAGTGATTTCAAAAAAATCTTGCAGCCTGGTATTTACTATTATTTTGGTCTCCATTGGCAAGTAAAAACCTACGATCTCAATCAACCAGAGGCTAAAATTGAAAACTTGGAATTATTGCTGCGAAATCATAGTTTAGAATTCAAGCCGTATCTTCTGGTAGTCAAAACTGCGTTCCATCAAGCTGCTTTGGTGCGCATCGGTCAAAATTGGATTAGTGTTAAACCTAACCAATTGCGAGCATTTTGGCGCGGTTTTATTGAGGTAGAATCTTATATTTTTGATTTAAATGAAAGTTTAGAATTACCTGCGAACTTCGTGCAGCAACTACGGGGAGTTAGCTTGTGCGGAATCAAAAAGTTTCAAATTTCAGAGTATGAAATTGGTTTGCTGTACGTGCAGAATAATTTCGTACGTCCTTTAGAACCAGGTGAGTATGCTTTTTGGGTTGTAGATAGAGAAGTTTCAGTTCGGATTATTAGCCGTATTGTTCCCAATCCAGATTTTCCATCGGAAGAAGTTCTCATCGAGCAGCATCCTGAATTTGTGGCAACTTACTGCCAGTTAGTACAATTACAAAGTCAGCAAGTAGCGATCCCTCGTTACCAAGGTAAAGTCATCGCCATTATACCACCATGCACTCGCAAATTATTTTGGCGGGGTGTAGAAGTAGAGATCCTTGATATCAGCACAGAAGCTAAATTACCACCTCACTTGATTGCTGAGTTAGTTACGGGTTTACCAGAAGTTATGGCTTTTAGCCGCTATCACATGCATATTTGCGAAGTACCTCCGCAGCATGCGGGATTGCTGTACGTCAATCAAGAGTTTCAAACTCAACTTCAACCAGGAGTGCATGCATGGTGGGTGTTCGGGCGTTCTTTCCACACAGAAGTATTCGATCTTCGCCTGCAAACTTTGGAAGTCTCGGGTCAGGACATTCTTTCTAAAGATAAAGTACCTTTGCGTTTAAACCTAACTGCTGGCTATCGTATCCTCAATCCATTCCAAGTCAAAAATAGTTTATCGGACCCATCTAGCTATTTGTACAAAGAGCTACAATTTGCTTTACGTGCTGCTGTGGGCGAAAGAACTTTGGATACGCTGCTAGAGGATAAAGGTGCAATTGATAAAAGTATCTTTGATTACATTTACCACAAAACTGCGGGTTATGGAATAGAAGTAGATTCGGTGGGAGTGAAAGACATTATTCTTCCTGGGGAGATCAGGACAATTTTAAGCAAGGTAGTAGAAGCTGAAAAAGCAGCTCAAGCAAACGTAGTTCGCCGTCGTGAAGAAACAGCTGCTACTCGCAGCATGTTAAACACAGCTAGGGTTATGGAGGATAATCCTGTGGCTTTGCGTTTGAAAGAATTAGAAGTACTAGAGCGCATTGCAGAAAAAATTGAAAAAATTCAAGTCAATGGCAGCCTAGATAGTATTTTGACGGAATTGATTCGGATTAATCGGTCCTAAAGCAACTGTTTTTTGTCGTTGGCGACTTGTAAAAATACAGGTAACTTTTGTGCATCTAGTGTAGCCAGCGAGTGTAAACTAACAAGATTGATTTAGCAATTGTTTTGGGCGCAATAGCAATCCTGCTGCTAATCCCGAGATAAAAATACTGGTGAAATAACCCAAGCTAATCAATCGTCTAGAAAGGGGAGGTTCAATACCTTCAACTTCCACCCGTCGGGCGACTTGCAAAGGTTGAAATTGCCGTGTAGAGCTTGCTTGTGGTAAAACTTCCACAACTACTTGGTGCGGCGCGCCGTCAAAAAACTGTGCTTGCCAGTTGAATTTACCTTCTAGATCAGGAGTTGTTTGGTAGGCAAACACAAGTTGATTGTCTTCCAGGGCGATCGCTCGGATATTGAGGATCGCGTCATTAACTGGTTTTCCAGTGGCAGCATCAGTTACTTGTATTATTTGAGTAGTAGTTTGTCCAACAGTTGCATTGCTGTCACCAGACAAACGTACTTGCAAACCTCCAGACTTTTGAAAAGCTGGTGCTGTAGTATGGCTGTGTATCAGGTGAGCTTGAGTTGAAGCTTTTTCTGCACTGATATTGACTGTTAGCAGGGTTAGTATAGCAACAATCGTGGCTCCACTTAAAAGCAAGCGCACTCGTTGCGGAGCGATTTCACCTGGTTCTACAATTTGTCTGCCACTGATGACCCAACCACCACCAAATCCTGCTAGTAGCAAGATAGCAGCGAGAATCGCTAAATTGCGATATTTTATAGGATTCTCCGGTACAGAAAAAGTCAGAGTTTGCTCGAAGGGCTCAAAAGCACCTGCAATCTCTGGTATCACCTTGACATGCAATTGGTAAGTACCGCGAATGGGCATTAGAAGGGCTAGTAGCATGTAGTTCAAGTAATTTTGTTCCTTCCACCATTGGGAAATCGGAACTAAGCCAAAAAGTTGGGGGAGGTGTTAATAATTGCAATTGTAATTTAGCCGGACCAAGAGGTTTTCCCAGAGCATCAACGGCTTGCACCGTCACTTTCACAGGCTCAGATGATGGTAGAACTTTATCTAGTGATGGCTGTGTTTTGAGCTGTACTGTAGCTGAGGATGCGACTGAAGACGATGGCAAAAACCAAGTTGTCAAGATGAGGCTAAAAGCAGCAAAAAGTAAGGCTTGAGTTCGTCTTTCCATAAATTTCCATAAATTTTTACAACTGTGGAGTTTGTTGCTAACAAAAAAAGGGAGGTAGGTGTTACCCACCACCAACTCCGGAATATCTGCGATCGCTGTCTTTAGTGACACGCTACTGATTCGGTACTGTGGCGCAATTTATGGAATGTGTCGTGCACTGGGGGGTAGGGGCTAAAATAAATTGTCCAAAGAATAAGCATAACCAGACTTGTCAGCAGGCTTGCTTGTCCGGGTACTGATAGAGTTAGTTGCTTTGCTTTTTGCCCAATGATGGAGATAGAATTCATAACTATTTCCTTGACTAACATCCAGTCTAAGACTTTTTATCACGATATCTTAGTTTTTGCTATCTGGTGTCGAGCAATAGATATGCCTTTGCCTGCCTAAGGAAATTTAACATTAGAAGTTGCTACTCACCAGGGAGATATCCGCAAGGTAATAGCGATCGCCTCACCCTGTTCCGAAACTAAAAACGTTTATCTCCAAATGCGTAGACTAGTAACCGAGCGATATTGCGAGCATCATCGATACCGGGATGGTGAGTTCCGACAAACTCCAGTCCAGCTAGTTGCACGGCTTGGGCCAGCCCTGGTTTTTTTGGGAGATCCTGGCACTTAGCGATGAGACGCTTGAGGTTGATGTGGGGTGCGTTGATGGGGTACGGTACGTTGTGGAACTGGCAATCTTGCTGTAACTGCTTTCGGTCGTAATCGCCCCACGAACAGAAGAGAAAACTGCTGTAGCGGTAAAGCCAGGTCTTGAACTGGGCGATCGCCTCTTTGAAAGCCGGCGCACCACTGAGTCTTTCTGCTGAATGGACGTGAGTGCCGTACAAAACAAAGTTAGCTTTGGGTGTCGAACGGGACGAACGAAAGTCTGAAATTCATCAATAACTTGGAAGGTGGACGCATCTACCGTAACCGCACCTATTTCAATAATTTCCATCTCCTGGGAAGATATGGTACCTTTGTTACAGCAGGTAGCTTCGAAATCAACAATGGGGTAATACTCAGCCTGCATTCACTAGACCTTTTAACTCAATTTTTTGTCCTATCCTACTAGAACACCCCCTGTTTAGCAAAAGAGTATGATATTTGTGGGAATGAAATCAGTCAGCTTTTCTTAGCATCAGAACTGCCACTATTGCCGAGCAACTGCAACTGCAGTCTACCATGTCTGCAAACCTCAAAGCGACCTGCCTTATCAACGCCCTCCAAACACTGGCCCCTGGCGACACCTGAAGATGTCTGGGCGCGTCTTAGCAAGCAACTTCTTGCTGTCGGAGTGCTGGCAACCTTTCGCTTTTCAACCAAGCCCCTTGTTATGGTCAGATGCTGTAGTAAACTGCATCTGTGCAAGCAGAAGGGGTAAACTTCCAGATTTCATATTTTTCTAATTTTTTATGCTTTGCAAGGATCGCATCACTGACACGCTTGTTTGCGATCGCCAAATGCCAAGGTGAAATGTGCACTAGCTGGAAAAAAGGTGAAGGATAATACTCAAGTATCAATTAATGACGGTATAAAATAAACAGGCAATACTGTTGTATTTTCTCTTCTCAACTGATAAAATTTCCGACATTAAACTTCTAAATTTAACCTCAGTAAGGAAATAAAAGCCATCTTTACGAGCAAAGCATAGATTTTTCTCTTTTCTGGCGGCTTGCTATAGCTTTTTGAAGCTAGCGCGAATTGAGAAGCGGTAGCATTTGATCGGCTGGGGAAGGCTGAGCGTACGTTGTCTGGATAGACAGGAACTTTGCTGCCAAGGCAAGGTATAAGGCTCTATCCGTGATACAGACTTGCTGAGTAAGGAAGAACACAAAAATCAAGGAAAAGAAAATGCGTCTGAGAAAGCTAATTAGCCACGGGCTGATCGTGCTGGTGGTTGTCATCGGGTTTAGTCTCGCAGCAGTGGCCCGTGGTTCTAACAACCCACCCTCAAATGAAAACGTTCAGTTTGCCCGAGAAACGAGCGATTTGATGCTCAACGAATTATTTGCGGCGTTGACGCAGGAGTTCAACGAAACCACACCGAATAACGTAGAACAGGGGAAGCAAGCTATCTCCCTGATATTTAACGATAAAAACAAGGATATGCGGCTGGTTGGTACTTTAGCTCCGCTGGAGGAAAACGATCGCCCCCGCGACAGTTTCGAGCGTCAGGCAAACATGCTGGCGCTTGCAGGACAACCATATATATCCGTCGAGCGCGTAGACGATCAATGGTACTACCGGCGCTCAATTCCCCTAAGCAATTTTAGGTCTGAGTGTGCCCTTTGTCATACTAATTTCCCCCCAGGTCCCACATCCGACTGGGTGGGCGCGCTGATGTTGAGGGTGCCGATCCGCGAGTAATACCAATACAAGGTTCCAAATGCAGAAAGTTTTATTATCATCAGGGTTTTAATGTTTGCATCTTTGACTTGTATTAGGTACAAGGAACATCTCGAAAACAACATCATCAAATCATCTTTAGCAAAAGGTAGGAGTCAGGACTGCTTTGAGCAGAGCTGGCTTTTTATTTTGCAGTCAGTGCAACCTCCAGTTCGGAAATTAACACCAAACAAGTTCTGACAGCACAGCGCAACCAAAAATACTTTTGCAGTGACGTTTTTTCACTTCACCCTTTGGGCGATTCTCAACTTAGCAGAACGAGAACGGGGATTGGTGTTAATTTCTTCTTCTGAGGCAGTAATCGGCTTTTTTGTCAATACCTGCAATAGGGGTGAATTTCGCAAACCATGCTTGACGATTCTGTCTTCCAGACTGTGAAAACTAATAATGGCGATTCTACCACCCAAGACAAGAGCATGAGGTGCTTTTTGTATAAAGATTTCCAGGGATTTTAATTCATCATTAACGACAATTCGCAGTGCTTGAAAAACACGGGTAGCAGGGTGAATTCTACCATAGCGATATTGAGGGGGAACCGAAGATGCGATCGCTTGTGCCAACTCGGTGGTAGTATCAAAGGGGCGTTGCTCGACAATGCGTTTGGCTATGCGGCGCGAAAATCTTTCTTCTCCATAAGCAAAGAAAATATCTGCTAACTCGGCTTCATCCCAATTATTAATCACATCAGCTGCTGTCAGCGATTGTTGTTTGTTCATACGCATATCCAAACTAGCAGCATGACGAAAGCTAAAGCCTCGCTCTGGTCGGTCTAGATGGTAAGAACTCACACCCAAATCAGCTATAATACCGTCAAAAGTACTGCACGCAAATTGGTAGGCGGCAAAGTTAGTGTGGATAAACTGAACTCGTTCGCCAAACTCTGCTAACTCTCTTCGAGCTGCTGCCAACGCTTCCTCATCTTGGTCGAGAGCTGTTATGCGTGTATCTGGTGCAGCCGCAAGAATTAAGCGGGAATGACCTCCACCCCCGACCGTTGCATCGAGGTAATGTCCGCCCGGGCGCACAGCCAAACCTACAATCACCTGTTGCGGTAAAACAGGAATGTGGGAAAAAACAGGTTCTTCATTATCTGGTGGTTTGAAAGCATGAAAATTCATATACTAATCTTTGTAAATGCTTATAGATCGTTTTGCTGGGTCGTCAACTTCTTTGCATGCATCTCAATATAATTAGATTAGTTAAATGCACAAACGCAAGCAAAACTTATGAATACCGCAACATTAACTTGTTGACTCCTAGGCATTTTAAGCGAATATATCTTCAAAAGGCCACCCGAACTCAAAACACCAAACATATTTCCAAGTAGGGATTACTGGCTTCATTGTTCACAAACGGGAGAACACTGGATTTATGGCAAGAATAGAAACCCGCACTGAACCTATGGTATTGAACATGGGGCCTCATCACCCCTCAATGCACGGGGTTCTGCGGTTAATTGTCACCTTAGATGGCGAAGATGTAGTAGACTGTGAACCGGTAATCGGCTACCTGCACCGGGGAATGGAAAAAATAGCAGAAAACCGGACCAACATCCAATACGTACCCTACGTAAGTCGCTGGGACTACGCGGCGGGTATGTTCAACGAAGCGGTTACCGTTAATGCTCCAGAAAAACTAGCAGGTATTACTGTTCCCAAACGCGCCAGTTATATTCGCGTCATCATGCTGGAGCTGAACCGAATTGCCAACCATTTGCTCTGGTTTGGTCCGTTTTTGGCGGATGTAGGAGCTCAAACTCCCTTTTTCTACCAATTCCGTGAGCGAGAAATGATTTATGACTTGTGGGAAGCAGCCACAGGTTATCGCATGGTCAACAACAACTACTTCCGGGTTGGAGGAGTAGCAGTTGACTTACCCTACGGTTGGGTAGACAAATGCATGGAGTTCTGCGACTACTTTTTGCCTAAAGTAGACGAATACGAGCGCTTGGTCACTAACAACCCCATCTTTCGCCGTCGCGTCGAGGGAGTTGGAACCATTACCCGAGAAGAAGCAATTAACTGGGGACTATCCGGTCCGAT
The DNA here is from genome assembly GCA_000332255.1 of cyanobacterium PCC 7702. Lineage (GTDB taxonomy): Bacteria > Cyanobacteriota > Cyanobacteriia > Cyanobacteriales > Nostocaceae > Chlorogloeopsis. Next base: position 4,561,776 of record KB235926.1, read on the forward strand.
GTTGCGCGCTTCTGGTGTGAAGTGGGATTTACGCAAAGTAGACCACTACGAGTGTTACGATGACTTTGATTGGGAAGTGCAGTGGGAAACGGCTGGTGATTGCTTAGCCCGTTATCTGGTACGGATGCGGGAAATGCGTGAATCTGTGAAAATTATCAAACAAGCACTCAAAGGACTTCCGGGAGGTCCCTACGAAAATCTCGAAGCCAAGCGCATGCTAGCTGGACCGAAATCAGAATGGCACGGATTCGATTATCAATATATAGCCAAGAAAGTTGCTCCTACCTTCAAAATTCCTAAAGGTGAAATTTACTCTCGTGTCGAAAGCGGTAAAGGAGAAATAGGAATTTATTTAATCGGGGATGATAACGTTTTTCCTTGGCGATGGAAAATTCGTCCGGCAGATTTTAATAACCTGCAAATTCTCCCTCACCTGCTGCGGGGTGTGAAGGTCGCAGATATTGTGGTGATTTTGGGTAGCGTTGATGTTATCATGGGTTCGGTAGACCGCTAACTAAGTATTAGTAGGGAAGTATTAGTAGGGTAGCGCGGTCTACCCTTTGAGTTTTCTTATCGCCCAACAAAATTCTACGTTGCATGGAAAACAGGGAATAAGGAATTACTGTCAGCAAGTCGTAACCTATTCCCTTGCATTTGCCTATACCTCTGCTACCAATTGTTCCTGTTCTTTTTCTACAAACGCTTGTACGCGGGTGCGGTACTGTCTCAAAGTTTCATCTACCCAATCGCGGTCGTGACTGTTGGCATATAAATGCACGAGTGGTTCACTGGCGTCTGGTAAAATTAATACCCAACTGTCATCGTGGGGTTGACAAATTTTTACTCCATCTATTAACTCTATATTTTGGGCGGGATGAGTTTCTACCAGGTGGCGCATCAGTGCTCCTTTAGCAGTCCACGGACAGCGGACTGTGTGGGATCTGTGAACGACGCGCGGTAGTTCCGCTCGCACAGCAGCCAGCGATCGCTCTTGAATGGTCAACATTTCAATAAGCTTGGCAATACAGAACATAGCGTCGAAACCGGGGTGCAATTGGGGAAAGATAAAGCCTGTGTCTGCGCTACCTCCCAAAACAACATTGGCAGTTTTGTAACTAGTTTCCATCAAAGCTGTGGGATTGGCCTTAGTGCGAATTACCTTACCATCATGGCGGCGAGCAATTTGTTCTACAGCACTGGATGCGTGTACTGGTACAACCACCGTTCCTCGGGGGTTAGAAGTTAAGATCATGTCCACCATCAGAGCTGTTAACATTTCCCCACGAATGGGTATACCGGATTCGTCTACTAAAATTAGCTGTTCGCCGTTAGCCGATACTTGCACGCCAAAGTTAGCCTTGAGTGCTTCTACTACCTGACCTAACTGGGAAAGCAGTGCTTCCCGATCGGTACTGGACACCGCAGTTTTATTTAGACTTGCGTTTAGTACCACCGCGTCTGCACCGTATTTGTCTAGCATTTGCGGTAGCACGGCGCCAGAAACAGCATAAACGTAGTCGATCACTACTTTTGCTCGGCTGTTGCGAATAGTATCTATGTGTAATAGTTTTTCAAAAGCAGTGCAGTAAATATCAACTACTTGACTGGGATAAGCAACATCACCAATTTCGTGGATTAGCGATCGCCGCATATCTTCTTTAAAGTAAGCTCCTTCGATTTTCTTTTCTTGAGCTTTAGAAATGTTAATGCCCTTGGCATCCAAAAATTCGATGAGAATGTAATCTGGGCGATCGGGATGTACGCGGACGTGGATTCCGCCAGCAACGCCCATAGTTGGTATCACGGTGCGCGCGATCGGTATAGCTGTGGCATCTAAATTTTGAATATTAACACCCACAGACATCAAACCAGCGATTAAAGACCGGGTCACCATGCGGGAGATATTTCGTTGGTCGCGGGAAACTGTTACTTTTGACCCTGGTTTTAAAGTAGAACCGTAGGCAGCACCCAATTTCACAGCAAATTCTGGGGTAATATCAATATTTGCCAAACCTTGTACACCCCGTTGCCCAAATAAGTTACGTTGAGCGATACTACCCCAAATTAAATTAATATTCAAAATTGCTCCCGATTCAATTTTTTTACTCGGCCATACCCTGACACCAGGACTAATTTGGGCTTCTTCTCCCACTGTTGACAGTGAACCAACCACAGCAGCTTCCAAAACGTGAGCGCGGCGATCTACACGAGTACCGCGGGAAATTACACAAGCTGATAAATGAGCTTCATCTCCAATGATGGCTCCGTTCCAAACTATAGGACGCTTGAGATTAGCATCAGCACCGATAGTAACGTTATCTCCTATAACAGTTCCAGCTTCTATATTGACCCGAGCGCCGATGCGACAATTATCACCAATGATTGTGGGAGTTTCAATCACAGCAGTAGGGTCGATATAAGTGTTTTGACCTACCCATAAACCTGGAGAAACCTCTTGATAGGGAAACTCCAACTTAACTTTACGTTCTAAGGCATCGTACTGAGCTTCTCGGTAGGCGTCTAAGTTACCCACATCACACCAGTAGCCCTTAGCTACGTAACCGTACATCGGCTCGCCTTTTTCTAATAGTAACGGAAATAAATCTTTAGAGAAGTCGGATTCTTGATGAGGACTGAGGTATTCTAGAACTTCTGGTTCCAAAATATATGCACCGGTGTTAACGGTGTCGGAAAAGATTTCGCTAGTGGAAGGTTTTTCTAAAAATCGTCGAATGCGACCTTCTTGATCGGTAATTACTACCCCAAACTCAATCGGATTAGGAACTCTGGTTAAAATCAAAGTTGCTTTTGATTTTTTTTGTTTGTGAAATTCAATCGCTGCAGTCAGGTCAAAATCTGTAATGCTATCTCCGCTAATTACTAAAAATGTTTCATCTAGAAGTTCGGCAATATTTTTAACACAACCTGCAGTACCCAGAGGTTGATCTTCTTCCACGGCATAGGTGATTTGGACACCAAATTCATT
>KB235926.1:4565359-4673160 GCA_000332255.1 cyanobacterium PCC 7702
CTATTGGAATAATAAAATTTACTCCTTTCTTTAGTCTCCTATGAATGTTGAAAGTTGAGGTACCCTTGCTTGTTTTGACGCTAACTTGTTAAGCCGGGCAAAATCAAGAAGGTATAAATTATTTAAGATGCAGAAAACGTCTAAGTTGTTGTCTTTTGGCTATTTACTGGATGCTTTTGTGAAAATTACTTTAAACTAAGGTATGGGAATAGATAAATTTACTGAAATAGCTAAATTATGGAGTTCAGCTGTATCATCGTTTATGATGTGAGGGGTTCGGAGAGATATAATACTCCGCCGTAGTCTTTTCCAACAGCGGTGGAATACACAAAGACGCCAAGGCTGCTTAATGGGGCTCGCTTCCACTAAAATAGGCATTTACTAACAGGAGCACTTTAAGTAAATGCGCTACACTAAGGAAATGCTGACACTCAACTGTTGCTACCGACTCTTCTATCGTAACTTTGCTCAACAAAACTGCTTCGTTGAGTGGATGGAAACCTATCCCAGTACTTGTAACTATGTGCTCCGGGAGTTCGAGGATTGGTGCAATGGTCGCAAATGTCAGGTTGACCCCTGTTTGAGCAAGCAGGAATACATTCTGTCTGCTGATTTGAAATTTCCCAATCAAGTGCAGCAATTGAATGCATTGCCTCACGCTCATAAGGAATTTCCCCGATGGAGTGAAGTACCGTCTCAGGTGTGGCAACAAACCATTCAAAAATTGCACCGGTCTTGGGAAAGCTTTCAGAAACGGGGATATGGGCTTCCAAGATTCAAAAAGTACGCGCGATTTAAGTGTTTGCTGTTCCCGCAGTTCAAGGGTTCTCCGATAGTGGCAAATAGCTTCAATTTGCCAAAGCATGGGTTGATTCCTATTAACTTGTACCGACCTATCCCGGACGGGTTTACGGTCAAGCAAGCACTGTGCGATGTAGCAAATACAATCTTCATCATCAAAGATCGGGACCATTGCTCCTTTGCCAATGGCATGCTTGGCAAACACATGGTTGATGCTGGATTTGCAAAGTTTCGCAGCATCAGTGGGTATTTTGGGGTTGTAAAGAAAAAGGGCATGACGAGTCAGGAATACCCTGAGTTTAGTGCCACTACTGAAAAAAAATTGAGCGTAAGAGTGCATAAATGCCACGAACGTGGGTTCACGGTGGATAGAGAAGTTGCTGCGGGACTCAATATCAGCAATCGAGGTATTCAGTTAATTAGTACCGTTGGACAGACGGGAATGGAAACTGCCTGTGCAGACGTACTACCGGGGATTGGGGCGACTCAATCCAGGCAAGTGTCGAAACCCCGTAAGGGAACAACCAGGAAATCTCAAAAGTGATTTTGGGAAGCCTACACCATCATCTTTGATTTGGTGCAGGAGGATGTCATGTTGATGATGAGATGCCACCCACGGGTGGAAATGCTGAACTCAAACTTTGTTTGTGGAGTCGATTTGGCATGGGAGAGTTAATTGCTGTCGTACTGATAGTAGGTTATGCAGCTGGCGCGTGGAAGTTCTGGCGTGGATTTAGAAGAACTACCTTCAGCCAAAGCTTGAGCAACCGCGTGACCTTATCCTTATTGTGGCCTGCTTTGTTTATTGCTAACAAATCTTATCGTCAAAATTTTAAAAAGGCTCTGAAGGGTTGAAGACCAGCAAGCGGTCAATTAGGAGTAGCAAGACATGAGCTTGCTTGCTGGCAAATTCTTCTCTACGAGAAGCCGCGCTACGTGCGTCTACAAATAATGTGCCCTACCCAAATTCAGTTAGCTAGATGCTGAATGCGGGTAGGGCCTTTAAAATTAAATAATCTTAATCTTTTTACCCTTGGCTTGTGTCCTCTGCTGGAAGTTGTAGAGAACATCAAGCGCAAAACGCTGGGGGTATTTGTGCTGGAAAGGAAAATTTCTCAATTACCGCCTTTTACCATTAGTAAGGATATGGATTGCTGCACCAGCAGCTGCACCGTCAACAGCACTACCAGCAACGTCTTTTCCACCGTTGAGAATTGCTCCGGTGGCTGCACCTGCTGCGGCACCAGCGGCTAGATCTTGTCCGAGGTTACGGTATCTGCGATTTTGGGGTTGGCGTCTGGTACCGTGGACGGCATTGACAGCAGCGCCAGCAGCAGCACCTTTAGCAGCATTTTTAATTACGTTACCACGTCCTCTGATGGCACCGGATAGAATTCCTGCACCAGCTCCAATAGCGGCATCTTGAAGAATGTATTCATCAGCAGATGCAGGTTGAGCCGGAAGCAAGCTAACACCCATAAAACTCGCAACCATAAGGTTGGGTATAAGCATGCGTGGAAATTTCTTATTCATGGATGTACCTTCACAATAAATTTCGCCAATTCACCAATATGGGACGGTAAAAGTCAAAACTATGTTGCTTAGTCTAATGTTTTTGAAAACAGACGGCAGCCAAATTTTCCAAGCATACACTTATAGTATTTTGTAGCATCTTTTGCTGCCATCGCCCATTTAGGTTAAATCCGTGTTTGTGACTAAAAGGCTGTTGCTTGCAATTGCAACTTAAAAAGCTTGAATCCATTCTTTAATGGTGTATTCCGTCCATATACCGTTTTTCCAGTAGGGGTCGTTTTCGACTAATTGGCGTACGGTTTCTTCATCTGGAGCTTCGTAAATGGCAAATACTTTGCTTAAATCCCGGGTGGGACCGATAGCAATCAGCACACCAGATTCTTTTTGCTTTGCCAATCCGTCTAAATGTGCTTGGCGATAGGGAGCGCGTTTTTCAAGAACGTTTTCGCAGTAACTTCCCCACAAAACGTATTTCGGCATAGGTAGTTGATGCTGTGTGGTTAACTTCTTAGAGTGACACCAAATTTTTCGACGAGGGTGTCGCGGATTTTTTGATGAACTGGTTCGACTTCTGCATCGGTAAGGGTGCGATCGCTGGCTCGATAAAGCAAGCGGAATGCCAAGCTTCGCTGTCCTGGCGGTACGTGTTCGCCGCGATATTCGTCAAACAATTCCACAGACTCCAATAATTCTTTGCCAGCTTTGGTAATAGCTTTTGTAATTTCTGCCACTGTTATTTTCACGGGTGCAAAAAAGGCAATATCTCTGTCTACAGGTGGATAAGTGGAATAAGGTTTGAATTTGGGTACAAGAAGTTCGTCTTGAGCGAGTGCATCCAAAAGCACATCTAAATCCAACTGAAATACGTAGACTGCATCTGGTAAACTTCTTTGTCGGCAAAGTTGGGGATGCAGTTGTCCGAAGACGCCAAGTTGAGAGCCTTTGAGCCACAAGGAAGCGGTACGTCCTGGATGCAAGCGGCTATCGCGGCGATCGGGTTGATATTCTACTTGCAAGTTCATTAACTGAAACACACTTTCGAGTATTCCTTTGGCTTCAAACCAGGTTATGGGTTGTTTTCGTCCACTTCTAGTCCAGGTGCTAGAAATGGGATCGCCTCCGATAATTCCTGCAATGGCATCTACTTCTTGCAAGCCATTTTCTTCTTGCCAGAAAATACGTCCGATTTCAAAACCATTGAGCGGACCGTTACCTTGCTCTAAATTGTACTCAAAAGCATCAATCAATCCGGTAATCAAATCGGTTCGCAGTGCTGAATATTCTGTCACTAGGGGATTTGCCAGCGTTATTTGCCTGTTTTCCCCTGGTTTTACTAAGGAGTAGTGTACTAATTCTGTCAAACCTTTTCCTCGCAAAGCAGCGCGCAACTTCCGCTGCATTTCCACATCCAAAGGTAGATAGCCTGCTTCTGATTTTTCTGGTAATGTATCGCAGAAGCGATTGTAACCGTAGATGCGGGCAATTTCTTCGATTAAATCAATTTCCCGTTCTAAGTCTCGATAACGGTGCGGTGGTACCGTCACCATCCAGGTGTCCTCGCTTAAATAAGCTAGCTGACATCCCAGCGCCGTGAGGGTGTGCTCCACGTCTTTTGCTTGCAGTTCTCCGGTTTTTTCTCCCAAATCCACAGGTCCTAACACCTGGTTGACCCGATCTAGACGCAGCTGTATGGTCCGGGTCCAGGTAGAAGGATCGGGACGGGTGTCGGAGATTTCCTGAGCGACAGGATTGCCAAAAGCAAGTTCTGCAATCAAATACAGAGCGCGGCGCGTAGCTAATTCTAACTCAGCGCTGTTTATACCTCGTTCGTAGCGAATGGAGGATTCGCTTGTTAGCCCTATGCTCCGGGAAGAGCGGCGAATTACTGCTGAATTAAAAATCGCCGCTTCCAATACCAGATTTTGCGTACCTTCATGAACTTCCGTTTCTTCACCGCCCATTATTCCTGCTAATGCTACTGGTTTATCATTGGCGGTGATTAACAAGTTTTGGCTGGAGAGGATGCGAGTTTGTCCGTCCAGGGTTTTGAGGAATTCACCGCTATTGGCGAAGCGAACGCCCATGGTTAGTTTGTCGCCTCCGGCTAATGCTTGTAAGCGATCGCAATCGAAGGCATGCAGGGGCTGCCCCCATTCTAACAATACATAGTTGGTAATATCTACGACATTGTTAACCGGTCGTACTCCCGCAGCTCGCAATCGCTGTTGTAACCATTCCGGAGAAGGAGCAATTTTTACTTGTGCAATTACTGTACCAATGTAAACAGGGCAAGCTTGCGTATCAGCTACTTTAATCCCTAAAAATTTGCCTGCACCTGGAGATATGGGAATTTCACTGGGTTCGGGAATCGTTAGTTTTGCGCCTGTCAGCGCTGCTACTTCCCGTGCTATACCTACCATACTCAAAGCGTCGGCGCGGTTAGCAGTGGCAGTTACGTCTAAAATGACGTCGTCTAAACCCAACAGCGCTCGCACGTCGCTACCCAATTCTAAATTTTGTTGGGTAAAAATATGAATTCCGTCGACGTCGCTTGGCAAACCCAGTTCTTTTAAAGAACAGATCATGCCCTCCGAAGAAACACCCCGTAGTTTCGCAGGTTTGATTTTTAAATTTATATTTGGCAGGTAAGTACCTACGGTTGCCACCGGTACGTAAATATTCGCCCGTACGTTGCTAGCACCGCAGACGATATTCAAGGTTTCCCCTGTACCGATATCAACTTGGCAAACACTTAATTTGTCAGCATTTGGATGGGGTTCGCACTGCAGTACTTTCCCCACAACTACACCATTGGCCCAACTGCGGCGGTCTTCTATTTCTTCTACTTCAAACCCCGCCATTGTTAAGACTTCTGCTAAATCTTCCGGGCTTAGCTTTACTTCTACTAGTTCCCGCAGCCATTTAATTGAAATACGCATGGAATGTGGAAATTCAGAATGCAAAAACTATTTTAAAACTAATTGCTAAAGTTCCCCATCAACCCTGGCCTTTGATGCCCCGTGCAAAAGTAGAGCTTGGGGATAAATGCCAGCCCTTAGGAAGTAAAATTTAGTATAATCCCGTTTTGCTCAACATAACCCTATAAAAAGCCTTAATTCCAACTCAGCGCAGATTTTTTACACAGTTCAGTTTTTTTTGTTAACCTAATCACCTATTAATTGGAGTAAATTTTGATTGGCATCTCCGTCAATATTTGACAATATTTTTGATATTTTATTTCCGGAGCACATATTTTTTCTATAAAGTTATTCTTCCGGAAAACGGGTGTGATGTTCTGTTGAATAAATATAAGTCAGGTTCAAATCTTGATCGGAGATAATTTTAGCGTTGTTGTAGAAAATTTCCCTGTCAATAGAGTAACTTGATGGTTGTAAACAATTGCTATTGTTCGGATTGGAAAATTACTTGTAACTATACGTTGGATATCTTTATGAACTTTTGTATCACTGCTGTAAGTAAATATTTCTAATGTTTTATTCATGAAGCTTAACGATAGAAGGCATTTTTTTATTTTTGCTGAATGCAATTCATCTAAACTATTGCTGTTCTACACAAAATCTTTAAAAGAGTGGGTCAGCACAGGTACACATTTGTTGTATTGTATATGAGATTGTATCAATTTTTGAGCAGCACTTCTAAGGGTTATGGTAGTCTCGGGCAAATTTCTTTCTCAACTTCTAAATCGGAAGGAAGATTTTTAAGAATTTTTGCGTAGTTTAGCAGCGGGCAGTTGTTTCATCATGTTATTAGTATATCTACTAAACAAACTATCTAGGTAGTTTCGGCGGCGCTGAAACTTATATACTTTGAAAAAATAGAAAAATAAAACCTTGGAACAGAACATAACAACAGAAGTTATGCAAGATACATTAAAGTTAGATGAAGTAGTTGAATTTGCTGAAAATCCGGAGCCGCGTTGTCCTTGCGTACTATTACTCGATACATCTGGTTCCATGCAGGGAACGCCGATCAACGCATTAAATGAAGGTCTACTGAGTTTCAGGGACGAGCTAATTAAAAATCCCCTGGCGGCTAGGAGGGTAGAGGTTGCAATTATTACTTTTGATAGCCACGTCAACGTTGTGCAAGACTTCGTGACAGCAGATCAGTTCAACCCACCCATACTAACTGCGCAAGGACTAACAAATATGGGTTCGGGAATCAATAAAGCTCTAGATCTGATTCAGGAGCGCAAAATTCAGTATCGTACTAACGGTATCGCTTACTATCGTCCTTGGGTATTCATGATCACCGACGGAGAGCCACAAGGTGAATCGGAAAATATTATAGAGCAAGCAACTAAGCGTTTGCAAATGGATGAAGCCAACAAGCGTGTAGCATTTTTTACTGTTGGTGTGGAAAATGCGAACATGGCGCGCTTGAGTAATATTGCCGTGCGCACTCCTTTAAAGCTAAAAGGGCTAAACTTTGTCGAATTGTTCGTTTGGCTTTCTGCCAGCATGTCGGCAGTTTCCCATTCCAAAGTAGATGAGCAGGTGGCACTACCTCCCATTGGTTGGGGTACTGTTTAATTGATTAATGGAGATTTTTGCCTGCACTCACACAGCTAGCTGTTGGAAAATCACTTCATGAAAACTTCAATTAAGATACCTCAATGGCGGGTAGTTGCGGCATCGGTGTGTGGAACAAGTCACATAAAAAATAAGCAGCTGTGTCAGGATGCTCACCATTTTATAATACTGCCAGATAGTATTTTGGTGGTGGCGGCAGCAGATGGTGCTGGTTGTGCCATTCTAGGTAAGGTTGGGGCAATGGTTGCAACAGAAACCGCAGTGGAGACCATATCTAAAAAAGAAATTTCTCGGGCTCAGTTAAAAGATGACACTGTGGCGCGATCGCTGTTAATGGAAGCTATGCTAGCTGCTAGAACATCTGTGGAACAGGAAGCTGCGGCCTGTGGCAAGCAAGCCAACGATTTGGCTACCACTTTAATAATCGCAGTTGCCACGCCAGAAACTGTAGCAGTAGCGCAGATAGGAGATGGTGTTGCAGTAGCCAAAAACAGCATGGGCGATTTGGTAGCGCTTACTAGACCAGATAATGGCGAATACGCGAACGAAACTACTTTTTTGGTTTCGCCAAACGCTTTGGAAAAAGTGCAATTAAAGATTTGGCACCAATCTATAGCTAATGTCAGTGTTATTACGGATGGACTGCAATGGCTAGCAATGAATATGGCTAGAAGTGCTCCTCACAAACCTTTCTTTTTTCCCTTGTTTGACTTCGTTGCCAATGCCGAAGACAAAATAGTAGCCAAAGAACAGCTAGTAAATTTTTTGCGTTCAGAGCGCATCGTACAACGGACTGACGACGATTTAACTCTGATTGTAGCAGCTTTAACAGATTAGAGCTTAGTTAACCTACCCCAACTATCACCAAGTACTAATAAAATATCATGCAGGTTCTACGTTGTCTTCCCAACCAAAAAACTATTCCCCTTAACCTCACCGTCAGTTTAGGACGTGGTGGAGAAGCTTGTATATATACAGTGCCAACAGATGCTAATTTAGTGGCAAAAGTTTACCACAAGCCTTCGGAATCCCAAGCTCGCAAACTAGAGGTGATGCTATCGCACCCACCAGAAAACCCAACTGCTAGTTTGGGACACATCTCCATTGCTTGGCCAATAGAATTGTTGCGCTCGACAGATAAAAGCAACAACATTATCGGTTTTTTAATGCCGCGGATTCGGGGAATGCGCCCGATCATCGACTTTTACAATCCCAGAACCCGTCGCGAACACTGTCCTTTATTTAGCTATCAATACCTGCTGCGCACCGCTCGCAACTTAGCGGCGGCGTTTGCAGCGTTGCACGCCAGCGGATACTGTGTCGGAGATGTTAACGAATCGAACATTCTTGTCAGCGACACAGCTTTAGTGACAATCGTAGACACAGACTCATTCCAAGTACGGGATCCAGACAGCAATGTGGTTTACCGCTGTCCGGTAGGAAAACCGGAATTTACGCCACCAGAGCTGCAAAACAAAACCTTTGCTAACTGCGATCGCGCCATTCCCCACGACTTGTTTGGATTAGCAGTACTGATATTCCAGCTGTTGATGGAAGGTACGCACCCATTTTCCGGTATCTATACAGGTGCAGGCGATCCACCACCCTACGAAGCTCGCATAGCCCTAGGTCATTTTACCTATAGCAAGAATCGTTCTGTACCCTACATTCCTACACCGATCGCACCAGCGTGGGAGATTCTGCATCCCACCTTGCAAGAACTATTTTGGCGTTGCTTCGAAGAAAGTCACAACAATCCCCTACTGCGTCCTAGCGCTCAAACGTGGGCCCTAGCGCTGGCAGAAGCAGAAGAAAGCTTGATTAGTTGCCATCTTAATCCCCAACACCGCTACAGCAACCACTTGCAAGCTTGTCCCTGGTGCGAACGCACGCTCAAATTAGGAGGACGAGACCCCTTCCCGTCCGCTGAGGCGATCGCCGCCAAAGAACATCTCAAACCCCATCGGCGAGTTACAAAACGATTATCTTCCCACCGACGCTCACCCCAGCCAATTCTACCAATACAACAACTTCATCCCTACAGCTCCTTTCCTTCTCAAAACGTTCCTTTTTACAAACCTTCCAAAAAATCACTCTTTTACCCGATAATTCTCTGCTTGTTGGGCTTAGGTACTTTAGGATATTTAGATTTAATAGTAAAATTTACCAACTACACCTACAACAGCCAAAATGCTTACTCCCAACAAACACTACTTGCAAAAGACACAAACAGCAATGACAAGCCCAATCTCACGTTTGTAGATTACTACAAGCAAGGTCACGCTGCTTACAAAGCCAGAAATTACGAGCAAGCGATCGCCAACTTCACGTTAGCAATCCAAAAACAGCCACAATTTGCCAAAGCCTACGTTAATCGAGGTAACGCCAACTACAATTTGAAAGATTACGACGCAGCTGTTGCGGACTACAACCAAGCACTTCAAATTAATCCTAAGGAAGTAAAAGCCTACGTCAACCGGGGAAACGCTCGCTACATGATGGCTGAATCCAGCAGTGATCCAGAAAAATTATACAATCTTGCCATAGCAGACTTTAATCAAGCTTTGCGTCTCAATCCCAACGAAACCGAAGCATACATCAGACGGGGTATTGCCTACGCTCAAATAGCCAAATACACTGGCGATTCCCAACAAAATTATAAAAAAGCACTAGCCGACTTTAACAAAGCAATCGCCATCAATCCATCCCGAGCTGAAGCTTATTTTCAACGCGGTCTTGTCCGCTACCAAACAGCTCAATACAGCAGTAATTTTGAAAAAGAATATAACCAAGCGGTGGAAGATTTCAACCAAGCTTTACGCCTGAATCCGCGCTTAGCTAATGTTTATCTCAAGCGAGGAATGCTTCGTTACGAAATGGCTCAATACGGTGGAAGCGAATCTCAAACCAACAAAAACAAAGCAGTAGATGATTTACAAACCGCTGCCAAAATTTATCTAGAGCAAGCAGATATGGATAATTATCAACAAGCTCTCAGCAGTATATGCGTTGTACTTGAAAATAAATGCGAATCCCTCTTCCAAAACACAAGTTTTACAGCAGAAAACAACTAAAAAAAACAGACAGTAAATATTTTTAATTAGTAGCTAGTTTCGCCTAGTTTCTGTTAGCTAGCTACTGCTCTGAGTTTCTAATTCCTGAAAATATAACTGCTTTTTCATCTTTTTACATAGAAGCAAAAAGTTTTTACTATGCCTTCATAATTAATTACGAAAAATACGCTTAGATTTATACTTGAGAATTTTAACAATCAATAAATTTTGGCTTCTTATAGATGTAGTTACAGTCAAACAACCCTTAATACATAGGAAAATCCGAGGCAATTGCATGAAAGCAGTAATTTTAGCTGGTGGGCTTGGTACGCGTCTAAGCGAAGAAACAAGCGTGAGACCAAAGCCAATGGTAGAAATAGGAGGCAAGCCAATTTTATGGCACATAATGAAAATTTACTCTGCCCACGGCATTAATGAATTCATCATTTGCTGCGGTTATAAAGGATACGTAATTAAAGAATATTTTGCCAATTACTTTTTGCACATGTCAGACGTCACTTTTGACATGCGTTTTAACCAAATGAGCGTCCATTCAGGTTATGCTGAACCTTGGCGCGTTACCTTAGTAGATACAGGTGATAACACCATGACTGGTGGAAGGTTAAAACGAGTCAAGGATCACATTGGCAACGAAACTTTTTGCTTTACCTACGGCGATGGTGTTAGTGATGTCAATATTACAGAATTAATTAAATTTCACCGCCAACAAAAGACACTGGCAACACTTACCGCAGTTCAACCACCCGGACGTTTTGGCGCCATTATTTTAGGACCGGAGCAAACTACAATCGCTAGTTTTCGGGAAAAACCAGAAGGAGACGGCGCTTGGATTAACGGTGGTTATTTTGTTTTAGAACCAGAGGTCATTAACTTAATTGCAGATGATTCTACAGTTTGGGAAAGAGAACCACTAGAAAAGTTAGCAGAAATGCAGCAACTGTCTGCTTTTAAGCACCATGGTTTTTGGCAACCAATGGATACCTTGAGAGATAAAAATTACCTAGAAGAACTGTGGAAGAGCAATCAAGCTCCCTGGAAAACATGGTAGGTAATTTCCAGTTGGTTCGACACTAATTTCACTTCAGTTTTTCTTTACTGTTTTAGCAACAAGGGCAATTTTACCAATGTACGACTTTGCAATTATCGGTGGAGGAATAGTAGGTCTTTCCACTGGTATGGCTTTAGGCAAACGCTATCCTCATGCCAAGATTTTAGTACTAGAAAAGGAAAGTCAATGGGCATTCCACCAAACCGGCAACAATAGTGGCGTTATTCACTCTGGAATTTATTATAAACCAGGAAGTTTAAAAGCGAGATTTTGCCGTGAAGGTTGTCGTTCAATGGTAGAATTCTGCCAAGAGCACGGAATTGATTATGAAATTTGTGGTAAGGTAATTGTTGCCACCACACCAGAAGAATTGCCACGCCTGGAGAATCTTTACCAACGAGGCTTGGAAAACGGTATAAAAATTAAAAGAATCAGCCCAGAGGAAGTTAAGGAAATCGAACCTTACGTTAGTTGCCTGGGCGCCATTCACGTACTATCAACAGGTATTGTAAATTATAAGCAAGTTTGTAAGAAATACGCGGAAATCATTGCCCAACAGGGAGGTGATCTGCGACTCAACACCAAAGTTGAAAAAATAATTACTAACAACAACTGTCACGTCCTGGAAACGAATAACGGTACTTTTAAAACTCGCTTTACAATCAATTGTGCTGGATTGCACAGCGATCGCGTGGCTAAAGGCGGCGGAGTCGATCCCCAAGCTAAAATAGTTCCTTTCCGGGGAGAATACTACGAACTTAAACCAGAAAAGCGCTATTTAGTCAAAGGATTGATTTATCCTGTTCCCAATCCCGAATTTCCCTTCTTGGGCGTGCATTTTACCCGCATGATAGATGGTAGCGTTCATGCAGGGCCAAATGCCGTTCTCAGTCTCAAACGCGAAGGTTATAAAAAAACAGACTTTGACTGGCGTGACTTTGTGGAAGTCATGACTTATCCTGGGTTTTGGAAGCTGGCAGCAAAACACGCTGATGAAGGAATTAAGGAAATAATTCGTTCCTTGAGTAAAGCAGCTTTTACAAAAAGTTTGCAAAAGCTCATCCCCCAAGTGCAAGCAGAAGACTTAATTCCTACCCATGCTGGAGTTCGCGCCCAAGCATTACTGTATGATGGAAAGTTAGTAGACGACTTTTTAATCCTTCACGGACAAAACTCCGTCCATGTTTGCAATGCTCCTTCCCCGGCGGCGACTTCTTCTATAGAAATTGGCAAAGCAATAGTCGCGCAAATTCCCGATCAACAGCACCTGCAAACAACCCTGGTCAGATAAAATCAAAAAGTACTTGCACTCAGCAAACTCTGCAAAAAAGTCTTACGCCGTACTTCTAGAAAAAATACCTACACGTGCTAAAGTTTTGATTACCTCTAGAGCTTCTTTGGAGTCCAAAGTTGATATTGGAACATTAAAAAATTCCCATATCGAAAATTGGCAAAAACGGTAAGTGACAATTTTAGAGACTCCAATGCAAGCCATTTTAGTAGCAAGAAAGTTGCAAGCGAAGATGACTGTTGGCTCAATCTGACTCTATTGCAGTTGGCTTACCTGCCAAAGTGATTTTCAAGCGAGATCGAAGTTAAATTAACCAAACAAAGGACTTTTGTAATAATGAAAATACTAGTAACTGGAACAGAAGGCTACCTCGGCTCACTATTGCCTCCTCTTCTATTTCAACGCGGACACGAAGTTATTGGTGTAGATACAGGCTTTTATAAAGCTGGTTGGTTATATAACGGTACGGGAATCACAGCCAAAACCCTGAACAAAGATATTCGCCATATCACCGCAGAAGATTTGCAAGGTGTCGAAGCAGTAGTTCACATGGCAGAACTTTCCAACGACCCAACCGGACAGCTGGCACCTCACATCACCTACGATATTAACCACAAAGGTTCTGTTCGTCTTGCCAAACTAGCCAAACAAGCAGGTGTGCGTCGCTTTGTTTACATGTCTTCCTGCAGCGTTTATGGCGTGGCGACTGAAGAAGACGTGACTGAAGAATCGCCAGTTAATCCTCAAACAGCTTACGCAGAATGTAAAGTCCTAGTCGAGCGAGATGTCCAGCAGTTAGCTGATGACGATTTTTCTCCTACCTTTTTGCGAAATGCGACCGCCTTTGGTGCTTCTCCCAGGATGCGCTTTGATATTGTGTTAAACAATTTGGCAGGTTTGGCATGGACAACAAAAGAAATCAAAATGACCAGCGACGGTACACCTTGGCGTCCCCTAGTCCACGCCTTGGATATTTGTAAGGCGATCGCCTGCACCCTCGAAGCACCCCGTGACGTAGTACACAATCAAATTTTTAATGTTGGCGATACCAGCAACAATTACCGAGTCAAAGAAATCGCACAAATTATTGCAGGTGTTTTTCCTGGATGTAGATTGAGCTTTGGTGAACAAGGATCGGACAATCGCAGTTACCGAGTTTCTTTCCAAAAAATTAATACAAAACTTCCCGGGTTTAAGTGTGATTGGAACGCACAACAAGGTGCTAAGCAGTTATTTGATTTATTCACCCTTATCGATCTGACACAAGATATCTTCTCCTTTAGAGGTTTCACCCGCCTCAAGCAACTAGAATATCTTATCCGCACCCAACAAATTGACAAGGATTTCTTCTGGACGAAAAAGTAACAACATTTTCTCTTTGTCTGTATAAACTATTGCAGCTTCCGAATCAACTATGCTTGGTTCGGACTTCTCTATTTATATACAAAAAAATTGTCGTTTCTTTAAGGAGCTTAAACAAAGATTAACCTCCCTGCACGCATAGGTGTGAGAATATCTATTTAGTTACTTTTTTCATGTCAATTTTGACACAAATTGTTCTAAGATAAACAAATTAATTACCATTGTTGCGAGCAATCAATAGTGGCAGCATCACTTGCTCAAGTGCAAAAATATTGTAACTATTTTTGCCAAGATCATTTCTAGTAAAGTTGAAGGGTATACATTAATTATGATTTTTACTCCCACCGAACTTCAAGACGCGTACATCATTGATTTAGAAGAAAAGCACGATAACCGCGGCTTCTTCGCTCGTACATTCTGCGCTAAAGAATTTGAAGCCCATGGTTTAAAACCGGTAGTTGCTCAATGCAACTTATCTTTTAATCATAAAAAAGGCACTTTGCGAGGAATGCACTATCAAATTCCTCCCGCCGCAGAAACAAAATTAATTCGCTGTACCCGCGGGGCCATCTATGATGTTATTATCGACATGCGTCCTGACTCTCCCACATACTTAAAACATATTGGTGTAGAACTAACTGCAGAAAATCGTCGGGCTTTGTATGTACCAGAAATGTTCGCCCACGGCTATCAAGCACTCACAGATGGAGCTGAAGTTATATATCAAGTTGGTGAATTTTATACGCCAGGATATGAAAGAGGTCTGCGCTACGATGACCCTTTTTTCAACATTAAATGGCCTCTCGAGGTAACTGAAATTTCTGAAAAAGATAAAAATTGGCCTTTAATGACAACGATCGCTGCCGGTAGCAGTTCTTCGGAAAAGAGGTAACCGCACATCAAGTAAGAATACTCGCCTCAGGGAGGCGGGATTAAAATTTATTGTTTTTTGACGACAAAAATTATTCCAAGTAACAGTAATTAGGATGTAAATGGGGTGGAAAAATGTAGCTTAAAACAAAGATAATGATTTCTTTACTTAATGTTGCTAAAGTAATATTAATAGATTGAAAAATAAAATTTAAATCTTGCCCTTTCCATGCTTATCACAGTTTTCCTTTCCCCTTCTACCTAATTGTTTAGGTTGTCGGGAAAATTTATAAGTACAAATTAAGAGGATGATAGTTGGAAAACTAGCCTCCAATTATATCACAGCTTCGGGTTGTTTTTGTACTTTTGTGCGTGGCAATTAAATGGATAAATAATGTTGGGGAACAAAATTTAAACTGCAAGTTTCGCATTTGAATAAACCACAGGAGTATAAGTGATGATAATCGTGGATCGCGCTTTGGCTGCTCGTGCAGAAGCAGGTAACCCAATTAAGGTTGGTATGATCGGTGCTGGTTTTATGGGACGGGGAATAGCTAATCAAATTATCAATTCCGTTCCCGGTATGGACTTAGTTGCTATTTCTAACCGTCATATCGATGCAGCGAAACGAGCTTATTCAGAAGCAGGAATTGAGGATTTGAAAATTGCTACCACTGTCACAGAGTTAGAAGATGCGATCGCCAATGGCAAATATGCAGTCACCGAAGACGCAATGTTACTTTGCCGCGCGCAAGGGCTTGACGCTTTAATTGAAGTAACCGGGGCCGTAGAATTTGGTGCTAGTGTGGTCATGGAGGCGATCGCCCACAAAAAGCACGTCATCATGATGAATGCCGAACTTGACGGTACCATCGGGCCAATTCTCAAAGTATACGCCGATAAAGCAGGCGTCATCCTCACAGCTTGCGACGGGGATCAACCAGGGGTACAAATGAACCTCTACCGATTTGTCAAAAGCATAGGTTTGACTCCTCTTTTGTGCGGTAACATCAAGGGATTGCAAGATCCGTACCGCAACCCAACTACCCAGGAAGGATTTGCCAAGCGTTGGGGACAAAAACCCCATATGGTTACCAGCTTTGCTGATGGTACAAAAATTTCCTTCGAACAAGCGATTGTCGCCAATGCCACAGGAATGAAAGTTGCCAAACGGGGAATGCTGGGATACAACTTCAACGGTCATGTTGATGAAATGACCCACATGTACGACGTTGAACAACTAAAAGCGTGGGGCGGTATAGTTGATTACGTTGTGGGAGCCAAACCAGGACCAGGAGTATTTGTGTTTGCTACCCACGACGATCCCAAGCAACGTCACTATCTAAACCTTTACAAATTAGGTGAAGGTCCCCTCTACAGCTTCTACACTCCTTACCATCTTTGCCACTTTGAAGTACCGATTTCTGTTGCCAGGGCGGTTATCTTCAAAGATTACGTCTTAGCTCCCCTAGGTGCTCCTGTTGTCGACGTTGTCACCACCGCCAAAATAGATTTAAAAGCAGGAGAAACCCTAGACGGCATAGGTTACTACATGACCTACGGGCAATGCGAAAATTCCAACATAGTTCAAGAACAAAATCTCCTGCCCATAGGTCTGGCAGAAGGATGTCGCCTCAAGCGAGATATTCCCAAAGATCAAGTTCTCACCTACGATGACGTAGAACTACCCCAGGGTAGACTGTGCGACCAACTCCGATCTGAACAAAACAACTATTTCGCTACAACTAAAACCTTAGCAGCAGTCAAGTAAAAAAGTTAATTAACATCTTGCTCTAATCTCCGTCAATGCATATGCACAGCTTGAAGAAACTCATAAAAAGTTAAACCAAGCAAACACATTGCATCTGGTTAGAGCAAGATTTGCACTCATTTAATAGTGCAAAATTCAGCTGCAATTTGTGAAAAACTCGAAGTATCGATGAAAGTCTTTACCTGTAAATGATTGCCAGCAAAAATCAATGACAACTGAATAATCAACATTCCTGTTTTTGTGGTGTATATGCAAAGTAACCTCAGCAAGCGCGTTCAAAACGCAGTAACTGTTTTGGTAAGCAAAATCCAAAACCAAAGAAAAAGACGAATGGCGATCGCGCTCAAGCCAAAACAGCCCGCTAAAGGTAACGTACTCCTATCATATGTTCTGGAAGCATTTCTGTTAAAAGCAGGTCAACCCATTCCCATTTCTCACACACATTACTGGGAATCCCTGCAAATAGCAAAAACATTTTTAGAAATGGGTTATTGCGTGGATGTTATTCGTTTCGACAATGACATCTTTATTCCACAAAAAGATTATGCGTTTTTTATTGAAACTCGTTGGAACTTACAAAGAAGCGCCAGCTACTTAAACAAAGATTGCATCAAAATATTCCATGCAGACACGGCCCATCTTTTATTCCATAATGCAGCAGAAGCAAAAAGATTGCTGGATCTGCAACAGCGACGCGGTATCACTCTTATACCTCGCAGATACGAACTACCCAACAAAGCCATCGAATACGCTGATTGTGCTACAGTTCTGGGCAATGAATTTACTTTGAGTACTTACAAATATGCCCAAAAGCCCCTCTACCCAATTCCCATTTCCTCACCATTAGTATATCCCTGTCCCCGAGACAAAGACTTCGAAGTTTGTCGCAAACATTTTCTTTGGTTTAGCAGCGGTGGTTTGGTTCATAAAGGCTTGGATTTACTTTTGGATGTATTTTTACAAATTCCAGACTACCATCTCACAATCTGCGGTCCAGTTAACAAAGAAGAAGATTTTGTCCAAGCTTTCTACAAGGAACTATACCAAACACCAAACATTCATACTGTTGGCTGGGTAAATATTGACAGCGACCAATTTCGAGAAATAATTAATAGTTGCATTGGACTGGTTTATCCTTCTTGTTCGGAGGGACAATCGGGTGCAGTGGTCACTTGTTTGCATGCAGGTCTAATTCCTATTGTTAGCTACGAATCCGGTGTAGACGTGCATGATTTTGGCGTAATTTTAAGGGAGTGTTCGATCGCAGAAATCAAGGACGCTATCATTAAAATTTCCCATTTGCCGATAGCTCAGCTGAGACAGATGGCAATCAAAGCATGGGAATATGCCAGAGCAAATCATACTAGAGACAGATTTGCCAAAGTTTATAAAGAAACTATTCACCAAATCCAAAAAAATCACAGCCAGAAAACAACGTTGGCAGTTTCGAATCCTGTTTTTAAATAAAAAGTTTAAATAATTTTCAACAAAGGATGCAGAACATGCATTTTCTGGTCACTGGAGGAGCAGGTTTTATTGGCTCTCACCTGATAGAAGATTTATTGGCAGCAGAATATAAAGTTACCGCCATCGATGACCTCAGTAGCGGAAATTTACAAAATCTTCCCGAGCATTATAATTTAACGTTTATCCAAAAAAACATATTAGCATGCCAGCCACAGGATTTTGCTGAACCCATTGATGGTCTTGTTCACCTAGCAGCTATCCCCTCCGTAACCGCATCTTGGCTAAAACCTTTACAGACTCATAAGAATAACTTATCTACAACCCTTGCTGCGATCGAATTATGTCAAGCACTAAAAATCCCCAGACTTGTCTTTGCTAGTTCTGCTGCTGTCTACGGTGACCAAACATCTATTCCAATTCGGGAAGATTGTCAGCCTAATCCTATTTCTCCCTACGGACTACAAAAATTGACCGGCGAGCAGTATGCAACCATGTTTGCTCACAAATTAGGATTTTCTTTTGTCGGACTGCGTCTATTTAATATGTTTGGTCCCCGACAATTATTTTCATCCCAATACTCTGGTGTAATTTCTATCTTTATTTCTGCCATGAAACAAAATTTGCCCATAACTATTTATGGCGATGGAAGTCAAACACGAGATTTTGTGTTTGTTAAAGATGTAGCAGCTGCTTTTACTAAAGCCCTGATTGTCGATCTTCCTCTAGGTTCAAGTACAATTTGCAACATTGGTACCGGGAAATCTACTTCTATTCTCCAACTTGTTCAGCTTCTCAAAGATTTCTTTCCCCATTGGAACAAAAAAGTTAGTTTTACTACTGCTCGTGCAGGTGATGTCGAGCATTCGCAAGCAGATATGTCGAAGGCAGCATTGTTGTTAAATTTTACACCCCAATGGTCCGTTGCTTCTGGGTTAGAATATTTATGTAAATTTTAGCTTTGGAGCCTAAAAATACAGATTAATGCCTGGAGTTTTAGCATGAATATTGATAACTCTTTAGTAATCTTGTCAAAAATATTTAAAGATTTTATGAAATCAAACATTTAATACTAAATCTTCTTTATTAGCTTGCAGAAAATCTTGACTATGAAGAAGCTCAAATCACTTATTCAAAAAGGTGTGACACCAATTATCAAAAAGTTACCACCAAAATTCCTCAACAATCTGGCAATCGGACTACCAGATAAATCAGCCCAGTGGTCGATAGGGATATATACAGGCAAATTCTTTTTTGATTTATCTCCACCTACAGGAGGAAAAAATCCTGTTCTAACTCGCCAAGATGTATCAGATGTTTGGGCAGGATTTGTTGCCGATCCATTTATGATTCAAGTCAAACAAATATGGTACATGTTCTTTGAAGTTTTCAACAACCAAACCTGCAAAGGTGAAATTGGATTAGCAACCAGCAACGACGCCAAACATTGGCAGTACCAACAAATTATTCTGGCAGAGCCATTTCACTTATCTTATCCGTATGTTTTTGAATGGATGAACGAGTACTACATGATTCCGGAAAGTTACCAAGCTAACTCTGTCAGATTGTACAAGGCATCCAAGTTTCCTACTCAATGGAACTTTCTAGGAAGCCTTCTTGCTGGTTCTGTGTTTTTAGATGCATCTATTTTTCGGCACGCAGACAAATGGTGGTTGTTTGCTGAAACTAATCCGGAGCATAAATGGGATACCCTTCGACTTTATTACGCCGAGGAACTGCTGGGTCCTTGGAGCGAGCATCCCCAAAGTCCGATCGTCATTGGTAACGCCCATATTGCCAGACCAGCTGGTAGAGTTTTGGTGATGGGAGATAAAATTATTCGCTTTACCCAAGATTGCAACCCAGAATACGGTACACAAGTACGAGCATTTGAAATTGACGATTTGACCTTGACAAGTTATAGCGAGCGAGAAATCCAATCAAACCCAATCCTAGCACCAACTAAGATGGGATGGAATGGTTCTGGTATGCACCATATAGACCCTCACCGACTGGAAGATGGACAGTGGATAGCCTGCGTAGACGGTCGGGTAAAATACTGACGCAGCGATTTTCTGCAGCTGCCAATTTTATTAAGATTTGATAAAGAAAACCTGTTTATAGCAATGTTTTTTAAATTTTTCAGATTTGTCTTGCTAGAAGACTGTATCTCAAGAAAACAATAGATAAATAATTGAGTGTAAATGCAGCATTAACGCCAAATTATTTTGTATATGGTAAATTCACAAGGACTGATATGAAAATAGCCTTAGTACACGATTATCTTACTCAGCGAGGGGGCGCAGAAAGAGTTTTTGAATTACTTTGCAAGCGCTATCCCCAAGCAGATATATATACCTCGGTTTACGATCCCCAGCAAACTATAGATCTAGGTGAACGAATAGTCAAAACAACATTTTTACAAAATATTCCTGGTGCAGCCAAATATTTCCGCCTGATGGCTCCCTTTTATTTTCCTGCTTTTCGTGCCCTGGATTTACAAGAATACGATCTAATTATTAGTAGCAGCACCAGCTTTGCTAAAGCTGTACAAAAAAATCCCAAAGCTAAACATATTTGCTTTTGCCATAACATCACTCGTTTTTTGTGGGATACAGAAACTTATTTGCGCGAATACGGAGACTATCGATATTTTGCTCCTTTAATAGAACAAGTTTTCCAAGTAATGAGAAAGATAGATATTACATATGCACAAAAACCGGATCTTTACATTGCTAATTCTAGTGTTGTAGCCGCTCGCATCGAGAAAATTTACGCCAAAAAAGCAGTGGTTATTAACTACCCTATTGATACCAGTAAGTTCGTTTTTTCCGATACCAAAGAAGACTACTATCTTGCCTCCGCTCGCATGATCGGCTATAAACGTCTTGATATAATAGTTGAAGCTTTCAATTGGCTGGGATGGCGATTATTAATATCTGGAGACGGGCCAGAGCGGGAGAGGTTGCAGTCTAAAGCATTAGGCAATATAGAATTTTTAGGACACGTTACGGATGCACAACGTACCCAATTATTCGCAAAAGCCCGATCCGTGGTAGTGGCGGCCCTAGAAGACTACGGATTAGTTCCTATAGAGGCCAACGCCAGCGGAACACCAGTGATAGCTTATGGGGCAGGTGGGGTATTAGATACTCAAATACCTGGTAAAACCGGAGTCTTTTTCAAAAGACAAACGCCCGAATCCTTACAAGCAGCCTTACTAGAAGCTAGAGAAATCTATTGGGATTACAAAAACATCCGTAATCATGCAGTCAAAAATTTTTCGGAGCAAGCCTTCTTCAGTAAAGTCGAGCAGGTTATTAACCAAGCTTGTAATTTAAATAGATCGCTAGTTTGATTAGTTAGCTGAGGAATAGTAAACGTGATTCAATCCAGCATAAGCCCCTACGTCAATCCAGTCACAGAAACAGAACCCGGTTACGGCCAGCTGTTCGCGGTTTTGGTTCGGAGATTTCCTTGGTTTTTAGTAGTATTTATTGCTTCTGTAGCAATAGCAGGGGCAATAACCAAAAAAACACCACCCACTTACAAAAGCTCTATGCAGCTGTTGGTAGAACCAAACTACCAAGGCAAAAAGGAAGGAACAGCAGAAGAAAATAAGTTTACTGATAGTAGTGTCGAGATAGATACTGCTACCCAACTCAGCCTGATGCAAAGTTCCAAACTGCTCCAAAAGGCAGTTGACAGGCTTAAACCCGAATACCCAAATCTAACGGTAGATCAACTAAAGGGAGCTTTGGTCTTAAGTCAATTAAAAACCGGAGAAGAAAATCTGCCTACTAAAATCTTCTTGGTTGAGTATAGCGATCGCGACCCGGATAAAACAGAAAGAGTTCTACAAGCACTACAACAAGTTTATTTAGAATACAACAGACAACAGCAAGACGAGCGTTTAAGAAAAGGTCTGAGGGTTGTTAGAGAACAAATCACCAAAGTTAGCGACGAAGTTAACAACGCAGAAGCAAACCTGCAACGCTTTCGCCGCACTCAAAACTTAATCGACCCCGAGTCTCAGGCAAAAACTCTAGAAGATAACTTAAATAGCATTCTCCAGGAGCGACGCACAACCCGCTCTCAATTTGAAGAAGCTAAAGCTCGTTACGCATCATTGCAACAACAACTTAACCGCAATCCCCAAAAAGCTTTAGTTGCTTCCCGCTTAAGCCAATCTAGCCGATACCAAGCTCTACTCAACGAAATTCAGAAAACCGAACTAGCTCTTGCACAAGAACGTTTGCGCTTTACAGAAGAAAGTCCTCAAGTACAAAAATTGCTAGAACAACGCAAAGAGCAAATGGCTTTACTGCAACAAGAAGCAGGACGCACTTTGGGACAGTCTGATAATGTCGTTACTCCAAAAGATAATCTTCTCAATCAAGGACAATTGGGCCAAATTGACCTTAACCTTGCTGCTCAACTGGTAGAGACCCAAACAAATTTATTAGCTTTAGCAGCTCGCGATCAAACATTGGCACAAAAAGAACTGCAAGTACGCAGTGAACTGAAAAGTTTTCCCGCGAAGTTAGCTGAGTACAGTCGTTTGCAACCACAAGTTCAACTTGCCCGTGAAAGGTTACAACAGCTTTTAAAGGCAGAACAAGAATTGCGACAAGAACTTGCCAAAGGAGGATTTAACTGGCAAGTAGTAGAAGAACCTCAAAAAGGCTTTTTTGTAGGTCCAAATCTCCAGCAAAACCTGATGTTAGGTGCAGTCGTGGGTCTGATGCTAGGAGGTGTAGTCGCTTTTATTCGTGAAGCAGCAGACGATTCAATTCATACCACTGCTGAAATAGAAAAGCAAGTTTCCTTACCAGTTTTGGGAGTAACTCCCAAGCTACCTCCAACCCGAGTGAAAGATTCATTGTTCAAACTACCTTTTGGCAAGCCTGAAGTTCTTGCTCCCTGGACAGTTCAGGTACTGCAATCCCCACCGCGTTGGGAATCGATGGATCTAATTTACAAAAACATAGAACTTATTAATTCTATTTCCACCTACAAATCTTTGATGGTGACCTCAGCTGTACCTGACGAAGGAAAATCTGCTTTGGCTTTAGGTTTAGCAATGAGTGCTGCTCGCTTGCATAAACGAGTGTTACTCATCGATGCGAATCTGCGCGACCCAAGTCTGCACAAACAGCTTAATCTACCTAACGAACAAGGACTTTCAACATTACTGGTAAGCGAGACCGCTTTACCCAACCAAATTAATCTTCAATCCTCTGGTTCGTCGTACATTGATATCTTAACAGCTGGACCAATACCTGCCGACCCAGCCCATTTGTTGAGTTCCCCTCGCATGCAAGAGCTAATGAGAGCATTTGAGGAAAATTACGATCTGGTCATCGTAAATGCTTCTCCGGTTCTCGGGTTGGTAGACGCTTTGCTGACAGCATCATCCTGTCGAAGCGTGGTCATGGTAGCAAGTATTGGTAGAATAACTAAAAATCAGCTTGCCCAGGCTACAGCTATGCTTGGCAGATTAAACTTGATTGGTATTGTAGCAAATGGGGTATCCAATCCTACTAATGCCTACGTGCCTTATACCAGAGAACACTCTTTTGCACTACAGCAAGCTATAGAAAAATAGCTGAGTTTCTTTGTGGATGAGTAGACCGTGAAAACTAAAACACGGAAAAACCGCATTTTCATGTGAAGTTAATGGTTAGGCTGGTTGCTACACCCTTGAATCGAGCTGGAAGCAATGTTCGCTGACATGCTTCCATAAGCCTAACTGTTTTGAGATAATAACAACAATTGTCATTTTATATTTTTGAAAAAATATTTATTTTGGGAAACTTTAACTCTTTTTGTTTGGTTGTGTTTCACGTTTTTCTAGTTGAATTTGATTTGATTACCTTTATTCAATAATTATAAAAATCATAGTTTCTATTCTTTTTAAACTTAATAACGTATTATTACCATTGAGCTTAAAAACTAAAAGCTAGTTAGCTCTCAAAATAACACTTCTAATTCATGATAACTTAACAATTAGCCTCTGTTGAGACAATTTATTTAAAGAGTGAATAAAGAATGCCAGCGAGTAGCTGTTAATTTTACTGAGTCTTATATCCTAGATATTGAATCACATATCAGAAATATCAGTATCAAGTGAGTATTTTTATTATTTATTTAACAATTTGCAGTTACTTTTCGGCACTTTTATCCTCAGTAAGAGGAGAATGATTGCTTTCCCAATGAATGGAAATGGCAGTAATTACTACGTATTTTTCTGGACAATTAATTGCAATTTGCAAAAGCAAGATATCAATTCAAGTTATTTTGCTTGACAGTTCCTTATCAGCTTGACGCCTTACTTTTAATTTTAAGAAAACTACCTATGACTAGCTCGGTAATTTCCAATTTAGATGACTGCTATACTGTTAGCCAAGAACACCAACAAAGCAATGCTCCGTACTGCACGCTGAAATGGCGACAAGGCCAGCTGTTAGTTAAACCTTTGGAGTCAGCAAAGCAACCATACCTAGCCTCCTTAGATAACGAGCAACACTTGGTGGAATGCTTGAAGCATTCTCCTGTCAACATAGTTCGTATAGATCCGAAACTGGGTGAAGAAAGGCTCATTTTTTGGGCTAACGCTTGTCTGCAAGCTTCAAAGCCAATATACTTACATATTCCTACTGGTAAAAAACTGCCAAAATTCAAAGCCCTGCCATTAAAATTGTTGAGGCGGCTAATAGATTTTACTATCGCCTTTGCGTTACTGTTGGTAACTAGTCCTTTAATGCTGGCATTGGCATTATTGCTGATGCGCTTTTATTCTCCAGAGGAGATTTTAGAGCAACAGTGGCATGTAGGAGAAAGAGGTAGACTCTTTAGAACCCTGAGGTTTCGCACAACTTTAGGCGGTGACAAAACGGCAGTTAACAAGGTCACAGGCTATAAAAACAGCGGGCGCGATCGCAACAATAATCATAAAATTACACCCTTGGGATGTTTCATGCGCAAGTATGGACTGCAAAACCTACCTTTATTGTTGAACGTGCTGCGGGGTGAAATGAGTTTGACCGGTCCCCGTTGCTGGACGCTAGCAGAAGCAGTCAGGCTTAGTTTTGAAAATCAACGTCAGCTAAATGAGCTACCTGGAATTACAGGTTCGTGGCAACTGCAGACAGAAACTAAGTTATTACAATTAGATGGCCAAGCCTTATAACTGATATTTTGAGTAATTTTCAGCAGCTATACACCAAAAGGGAGTAAGATTTCGGCTTTTCTCCCTTCAGGTGTAGGCGTACAGTTATAACAAGGTAACTTACTGTACAGCAAAGAAATTAATGTATAAATGTATTAATGCAGGTTTCTCATCAAATAATCACTCTGCTAGTTGATGCAGGGATTGATTTATCTTTGGTTTACAGCCTTAAGAGTATACTGTCTGCTTCGTCAAAAAATTGTCAAACAAATATCCATGGTTCTCAAGCTTTTCCAACCTTTGCGCCAGCTCCTGAAGAATGTAGTTACAGCTACCAGATTCTGGCAGGATAATTATTTAATTTTACGGGAATTTAAAAATTTTCGTAAAATCACAATTTTAGCTGTGGTCTTTTCTTTGTTAGCAGCAACCTTTGAAGGCGTAAGTATCGGCTTTTTGCTTTCTTTTTTGCAAAGCTTAACTAGCCCCCAAAGTCAACCTAAAATTGGCATTGCTTGGTTGGACACTTTAATTGCTAGCGTACCAATTATTAATCCCTTATATGTAATATCTATCTTAATTTTATTGAGTACTTGGATGCGCGTAACATTCAATTACTTCGCATCTATATACACGGAAACAGCGCAATTAAACCTGGCACATTGCTTGCGAATACAGATGTTCGAGCAGTTGCAAGCTTTTTCCATTAGCTACTTTGCCAAGACGCGTTCGGGAGAGTTGATAAACACGATAACAACAGAAATAGAAAGAATAAAATCCTGTTTTAGCGGCATTGCTTTCTTATTTACACGCACTTTGACTGTTGCCGTCTACTTTTTAGCTATGTTTTTAATTTCCTGGCAACTGTCAATAATTTCAGTGTTAGTATTTTCGCTGGTAGCAGTGGGATTAACAACTTTTAATGCTCGAATTAGAGAACAAAGCTTTGGCATTTCCAATGCCAATGGAGCATTAAATTCCACGGCAATAGAATTTATTAATGGTATTCGTACCGTTCATGCATTTGGGACACAAAATTTTGAGCGACAGCGTTTCTACCAGGCAAGTAAAAACGTATTAAACGCTTCTGTGAAAGTAGCCTTAGCTTGGACACTTGTCAAACCTTTAGCCGAAGCGATCGCCACAACAGTTCTAATTACATTGATTATTATTTCCTTCACAAAACTGACACTACCAGTAGCTTCCTTACTGACATTTTTCTTCGTCTTGCTTCGAGCTGTACCAAGTATTCAGGAAATGAACGGAACAGTTGCTTTTCTAAGTACGTTAAAAGGTTCTTTAGAAAATATTAAAGAGCTGCTCAGAACAGACAACAAACCTTACTTTCAAAACGGAAGTGTTCCCTTTACAGGTTTGAAAAGGGCAATTGATTTGATATCTGTTGATTTTGGCTATACTCCCGATGATTTAGTACTGCATAATATAACACTGACCATAGAACGAGGCAAAATGACAGCACTGGTAGGAGCATCCGGTGCTGGGAAAACCACGCTGGTAGATTTAATACCGCGATTTTACGATCCCACCCAAGGACAAGTTTTAATCGATGGAGTCGATCTGCGAGAGTTTGAAATTAACTCGCTACGACGAAAGATGGCTGTAGTTAGTCAGGATACATTTATTTTTAATACATCAGTTTGGAATAATATCGCCTACGGCATGCCGCAAGCAACTGCAGCGGAAATTAGAGAAGCTGCTAGACTAGCGAATGCCCTAGAATTTATAGAAGAAATGCCTGCAGGTTTTGATACACCACTGGGCGATCGCGGAGTTCGCCTATCTGGAGGACAAAGACAGCGCATCGCTATTGCTCGTGCTCTTTTGCGCGATCCAGAAATATTAATTCTAGACGAAGCAACTAGCGCTTTAGATTCTGTTTCCGAACGGTTAATCCAAGAATCAATTGAAAAATTGTCTGTTGGTAGAACCGTGATTGCGATCGCCCACAGACTCTCCACAATTGCGAAAGCAGATAAAGTTGTTGTGCTCGAACAAGGACGAATTGTCGAACAAGGAAACTATCAAGAACTGCTGCAACAACGTGGTAAGCTTTGGAAATATCACCAGATGCAGCATCAATTAGGCCAGTTAAGCTAAAAAAATGGAGAACTTACTTGTTAGTGATGAAGTTCTCTGTTTTTTGTTTCTCAAATTCCGCTGAAATATCAATTTTCTCCACACTATACCTATGAATATTTGTGCTGCACCACCACAAAAACCCCTGGTTGTAGTTTGTGGTTCTGATGATAACTACGCTCTACCTTTAGCCATAACCCTCTATTCCGCACTCCATCACCTAGATAGTGGTAGTAAAATTTACCTTTACATCCTCGATGGCGGTATCAGTCAAAAAAGTAAACAAAGACTGCAACGAGTACTCGACTTCAAAAATATCGATATCAATCTCCATTGGGTAGTACCACCAGATCGAGAATCCCTTAAAGACGTACAAACTTTAACTTGGGTCTCCCAGGCAACCTACCTGAGATTGTTCATCCCCGAACTACTACCAGAACACTTTGAAAAAGCTATCTATTTAGATTGCGACTTGCAGGTAGAAGAAAACCTGAAAAAGCTGTGGGAAGAGGAAATAGGAGAATATGCATTACTAGCTGTACAAGATTTGGGAGTTCCATACGTGTCTTCTCCCCTGGGAATAGCTAAATATCAAGAACTTGGTCTTGCGCCTAACACACCCTATTTTAATGCCGGAGTACTTGTAATTAATTTGAGACAGTGGCGAGCAGAAAACGTCGGTCAACGCGTACTCGAATATCTTCGAAAATATGGTCAAGAAGTTCGTTTGGGAGATCAGGAAGGTCTCAATGCTGTACTGGCCAATAAATGGGGAATGCTCGATCGCAAGTGGAATTTAATCTCGCATATTTATTTTTACGACTTTTGGGATGATTCTACCTACAAAAGGGAGATTGGAGCCATCAGAGAAGAATTAATTACCAAGCCCTATAT
Source organism: cyanobacterium PCC 7702 (assembly GCA_000332255.1). Taxonomy (GTDB): domain Bacteria; phylum Cyanobacteriota; class Cyanobacteriia; order Cyanobacteriales; family Nostocaceae; genus Chlorogloeopsis. Next base: position 4,593,289 of record KB235926.1, read on the forward strand.
CTTTCATTTTGCAGGAGGTTCCAAACCTTGGCAAATTGGCTGCGAGCATCCGCAACAGCTAAGATGGATTCGCTACCTTATACAAAGTCAATGGTTTACTCCAACTGAAAGCCTGCTGTGGTGTTCTCAATGGTTTTTTCGCTACTACCTCTGGCAAATTAAAGTTCTGATAAAGAAAGTAGTAACAAAAATTTTGATTCAAAAAAGCAGGTAAATTTTTGTAATTTTGCCTTTACCCTTAGTATAGATTAAAAGCATACGTAATCTCTTTTGCTAACTTTCATACATAACATTTCAATTTTGATTGTCTTTGGCAATCAACGATAAATTCTAAAAGGATAAATGTCAGGGTTAGCGAAAAAATTGTGACTTTACGCAATTCAACAAAATGAAAGTCTCTGTTATTGTTTCTAACTACAACTACGCTCGGTATTTACCAATAGCAATTAATTCAGTTCTGGCACAAACCTACCCAAACTTTGAAATTATCTTAGTAGATGACGGTTCTAAAGATAACAGCCGTGAGGTCATTGCCCAATTACAACAGCTAGCACCCGATAAAATTAAACCGATTTACCAACCCAACCAGGGACAAGGAGCAGCATTTAACACCGGATTTGCAGCTGCCAGCGGAGATATTATTGCCTTTTTAGACGCGGATGATGTGTGGCAACCACAGAAATTACAACGCATAGTGGAACAGTTTTGCAGCTGCCCGCAAGTTATAGGAGTAATGCATCTATTGAAGAACATAGATGGCAATGGTAATCCTGTCAATGCAGCTTCCACCGTTGGTCGCTTGCTAGATGAAGATTTGGCAAAAGTTATCCTGCAGACAGGTAATGCTTGGTGCTTTCCACCCACATCTGGACTAGCTTACCGGCGCAGCGTCCTCGAAAAAGTATTTCCCATAGACTGCAGCAAATGGCGGTTGTGTGCAGATGGTTGCCTTATATACTGTACTGCCTTTTTAGGCAAAGTCAAAACACTCAACGAAGTACTGGGAAGTTACCGCATTCACGGTGCAAATCACTACATGAAATATTCCGACAACCCAGATGAAGATGAAATCGAAGCACTCACAGGAATTGAGATGACCAATCGATACATCAACGAATTTTTAGAACAAATCAATTACCCTGACAGAGTCAATTTGTCTCGTAACCTTCAATATCGCCGTACAAATTATTACCGGCGTGGGAAATGGGATCTCAAAGAAATCATAGCTATCTCCAAACTGATATTGGGATGGCGATTTTATAGTTCTTGGGAAAAAGTTTATTACCTAGCGAGGTTTTGGATGAAAAATATCAAGTTGCTAACTCGTCCTCGGGTCAACATCAACGAAACAGCAACCTAAATCAATAGAATGACGTTCCCAATTCAGGAAATGGAAAAAATTGCTAATGAAAGACAGTCACAGCCATAAAAATAAAATAGTGAAAGTATTCTTGACTTGTCCTGGTCTTGGCAATATTAATCGTGGTTTTGAATCTTTTACTCGCGAATGCTTTGACGCCATCTCCCAAGATTCTTCTCTGGATGTCACCCTTTTTAAAGGAGGAGGAACATCCTTAAAAAACGAAATTACTTTATGGAATTTACCCCGCGAAAAATGGACAACGATTCAAATTAGCAGGGTGATAGGCAAAATAACTGGTATAAAAGGTTCTTACAACACCGAACAGTTATCGTTTTTTGTGAGTTTATTACCTTACCTTTATCGGGGTAAACCAGATGTTATTTTTCTCAGTGACGAACAATTGGGAATTTTTCTTTGGCATTGGCGACGCTTGACAAAACAAAACTATAAGCTTTTATTTTCTAATGGGGCGCCTGTGTTTCCCGTGGATAAGCTTGCACGTTGGGATCGCATACAACAATTAGCACCAAGTCATTTGCAAGCAGCTTTAGATGCGGGAATACCTGCTGAAAAGCAAAGCTTAATTCCTTACGGTTTCCACATAGAATCCCAAGCAAAATTCCTGACACCTAACGAACAAAAAGCGCTACGACAAAAGCTAGGACTTCCAGATAACCGGCGATTGATTATTTCCGTAGGAGCGATCAATAAATCTCACAAGCGGATGGATTATGTAATTCGAGAAATTGCTCAACTACCTGAACCACGTCCTTTTCTTTTATTACTCGGTCAAGAAGATCAAGAGTCTGGCGAAGTAATTCAACTTGGAAAAACATTATTAGGGGTGGAAAATTTCCAAACCAGAACTGTTCCCTACAGCGCGATCGCCGATTATTATCAAGCTGCAGACGCTTTCGTTCTCGCCTCAATTGCAGAAGGATTTGGACGAGTCCTCGTGGAAGCTTTATCCTACGGTCTACCCTGCATGGCGCACGATTATGAAATTTCTCACTTCATCTTTAAAAATCGAGAATATTTAGCAGATTTCACAAAAACAGGTAGCTTGACAAAGCTAATACCTAAAGCCTTAGCAGCATCGGAAGATATATCTCAACGTCAAGCATTTCATCGCCTTGCCTATGAAAATTTTAGCTGGGAAAAACTTCAACCAGCCTATGTTGATATGATCAAAAAATGTGCGGAATCAAGAGAATTAAGCTCGCAACCAAACTTACCTCTCCATCACCAAAACAGTGAAAAATACGACTAGTTTTCAAAAACACTAACAGTACTGCTTTTTCCAGAAAATTTTCTTTTACTGATTTAAAACCTTTATAATAGCTCAAATGGATATGAATTCTCAACCCCTAGTTAGTATTATCACTCCCACCTATAACCGCCCAGAGTATTTAAAGCAAGCTTTGACCAGTGCTGTTCGACAAACATATAAAAATATAGAAATAATTGTTTCTGATAATTGTAGTCCGGAAAATCCCCAGCCCATTGTAGAGTCTTTTCAAGATCCGCGAATTCGCTTTTCGCGTAACGAAAAGAACATAGGAATGTTTGCCAACACCATGAAAGCCTTTAAAATGGCGCGTGGAAAATACGTAGCTACCCTACTTGATGACGATTTGTGGGAAGAGGAATTTTTAGAAAAGCTTGTTCCTCCCCTGGAAGCAAATCCGGAGTTAGTTTTATCTTTTTGCGATCATTACATCATTGATACTGATGGCAAAATCGATCGAGAAATAACAGAATATTGTTCTAAGCTCTTTCAAAGAGCTAATCTTCAAGAAGGTGTTTATCAGCCTTTTTACAAGCTTGGCTTAGTGGATCAAGCAATAGCTACAGCAATGGCAGCTGTGATTCGCAGAGAAGCCATAAATTGGGATAACATTCCCCCTGAAGTAGGTGGATCGTGGGACATTTACCTAACCTACCTGTGTTGTTCTACAGGAATGGGAGCTTATTATTATCCAGAAAAACTAACTAAATATCGCAGACACGAGCAAACAGACACTATGCTTAGCGGTAGGCGAAACTATCAAGCAAAAATTCGCAAAGCTCAAGCAGAAATGTTTTGTTTGGAGCGCTTTATGGAAGATGAAAAATTAAAGGAGTTTAAACCTTATTTTCAACAAAAATGGGCAAAGGTAAATACAACCTTGGGAATTGGTCTAATGCGGGCTAAACAAATTCCAGAAGCACGTCTTTATTTTTGCCGTTCTTTACGTCAGAAATTAAATTTACGAACTATAGCTGCATTGATGGTAAGTTTTACTCCTGCTCCGATTGCAGCAAGATTCTAAAGACCTGAAAAAAATACGCGGGTTTATTTTCTATCCCAGACAACTATCTTTATATCTTTACTTTATATCAATTTGCACTCAGGTAAAATTATGCGAGTCTCAGCTTGTATCACCACAAGAAATCGTACAAAAAAACTAGATGCTTGTTTAGAAGCTTTGTGGAATTCTCAAGTCAAACCTCACATTGTAGTTGTCTCTGATGATTCTCCAGAAGTGGAAGTACAACAAGCCAATCTGCAAGTTGTACAAAAATATCCAGGTACTCGTTACGTATTAGGTCCTCGTCGTGGTGTTTGCGCTAACCGCAATAATGCGGTAAATTCTATCCCCGAGTCAGAAACTGAGTTTGTAGCCTTTGTAGATGATGATATTTGCGTTCAATCAGATTTTATTGCTCTGGCTATAAACAGGTATGCGCAAATGTCAGTCGAGCAGAAAAAAAGCACTATCCTCACAGGTACGAGCTACGACGGTGATGGAGCTCGTCTTTTACCGGCGAAACTAACATTTCAAGGACACTTCTGTCCTACTGATGATATTCCTCAAACTGTAGTGATTCACGCCGCTTTGTTTCCCAGACATTTTTTTACTCAAGAGCAATGGGATGAAAATATATTTTTTGGCTACGAAGATGCAGAACTTTGTTTGCGAGCCATTAAGCGCGGTTACAAAATTTTGTATTGTCCGGAACTGCAAGTCAGAGGTATTGCCGAGGATAGTACGCTGGAGGTGGGTACAACTGGTATAGGCGGTTTAAGTAATTATGAATTACACATAGAAGCTGCGAGGCTTTACATCGGTATTAAGCGCTATAAAGACTTGTTTCCTAATTTTTGGAAGTTAGTAGCTTTTATTATTTTGTATTTTTTGCAGATGACAAAATATTTATTACAAAAACGAGCTATCCAAGCTTGGCCAGAAATTCTTCGTCGTTCTCGAATTCAAAAGTTATTATTACCGTCCGGCATTTGAAAATTTACCAATTATTATTCAGGATAGGTAAGCGTGAAGCTTTGTATCGTTACCCACAACGTCAAAAAAGGTGATGGTCAAGGTCGGGTAAATTATGAGATTACCTGGGAGGCGATTCGTCGGGGTCACCACGTGACCATACTAGCAAGCGAAGTGGCTTTGGAATTACAAAAGCATCCGCAAGTAAAATGGGTTTGTATTCCGGTTCGGGGTTGGCCTGGGGAATTACTTCGCAATATGATATTTTCTTGGCAAAGTGCAACTTGGCTGCGCCAGCATCAATGCAGCTGTGATTTGGTAAAAGTAAACGGTGCAATTACCAAGGCTGCAGAGGTAGATGTGAACGCAGTGCATTTTGTCCATAATTCCTGGCTAAAATTCTCCCAGAAAGCAGTTAAGCCCAAGTCAGTTTGGACGATATTCCATCCGCGCGGGATTTTGTATGATTTTTATCAGTGGCTGTATACAGCTGCAAATGCGTATTGGGAAAAAAAGGCTTTTGAGCAGGCGCGAGTAATTGTGGCAATTTCTCATCAGGTAGCTCAGGAGCTATTAGCAATTGGCGTACCTGCAGAACGGTTACAAGTGATTTTAAATGGTGTGGATTTGCAAGAATTTTCGCCGGGTACAACTGATCGCTCTGTCTGGAACCTACCGAAAACAGTACCCTTGGCGTTATTTGCTGGAGATATCAGAATTCCTCGCAAAAACTTAGACACCGTTTTGCAAGCTTTGGTGGAAGTGCCGCAGCTGCACTTAGCAGTAGCAGGAATTACAGAAGGAAGTCCATATATTAAACTAGCAGCTTCCCTGGGATTAAGCGAACGCGTGCATTTTTTGGGACTTTGCCACAACGTGCCCCAGTTGATGAAAGCAGTGGATTTTTTAGTTTTTCCTTCTCGGTACGAACCATTTGGCTTAGTAGTAATTGAAGCCATGGCTTGCGGTCTACCCGTGATTACAGCTAGCACTACCGGTGCGGCGGAATTAGTAACACCAGAATCGGGAATAGTCATAGCAGATCCAGATGATAGACAAGCTTTAGCACAAGCACTGTTATCCCTAACTAACGATCGCGCTTTACGCCAAAAAATGGGCAAAACAGCGCGGACAATAGCAGAACAACACAGTTGGAATCAAATGGCCAAAAGCTATGTGGATTTATTTGAAAATTTGCACAAACAAACTAGCCTACCCGACGGCTAATTGCTATGTCAAAATTGCCTTCAGCAAAAACTAACTCCCCCGCTCAACAAGCTTGGATTTCAAACAGTGCCAGCAGCGATCGCAAACTACTTTTCTCCGTCAACGCAGGTATTTAACTTATGATCGCCATTAGCGTCATTATTCCCACCTACCGTCGCCCCAATGATTTGACTCGTTGTTTGCAGGCCCTCAAGCAGCAAACTCGTCCTGCTGATGAGGTATTGGTGGTAGTGCGGGATAGCGATAGCGAGACTTGGGCATTATTTAAACAAACAGATTTTCACCCCTTACCACTGAAGACTGTAACGGTAAAAGTTCCAGGAGTGGTTGCTGCTTTGAATGCGGCGCTGGATACAACCGAAAAGGATGTTATCGCCATCACAGACGATGATGCAGCACCCCACCGTGATTGGCTAGAACGCATCGAAAGCTATTATCTTTCAGATGACCGTTTGGGAGGTGTAGGTGGACGAGACTGGGTATACTGGCAAAACAAGTTGCTAGAGGATAGCGACACCGAAATAGTGGGGAAACTGCAGTGGTTTGGACGTGTAATAGGTAACCACCATCGCGGCGTTGGACAAGCTCGGGAAGTAGACATTCTCAAGGGCGTTAATATGAGTTTTCGTCGCAGCGCCATCGCCCCCATTCGCTTTGACGAACGCATGCGGGGTACGGGAGCCCAAGTTAACTTCGAAATGGCTTTATGCTTGAGCTTAAAGCGAAACGGTTGGAAACTAATCTACGATCCGGCGATCGCCGTGGACCACTATCCAGCCAAACGTTTTGACGAAGATAAGCGCGACAGGCTCAATGAAGTAGCTTTGCTCAACGCCGTACATAATGAAACACTTGTACTGCTGGAAAACTTACCACCCCTGCGTCGCATCGTATTTATGTTATGGGCTGTCTTGGTAGGTACTCAAGAAGCTTTGGGTTTGATACAGTGGTTGCGATTTGTGCCCAAAGAAGGAAAAATAGCTGCAAGAAAATGGCTAGCATCGCTTCGCGGTCGTTGGCAAGGCTGGCAAACTTGGCAGCAAAAATGATGGATGCTAACAAAGACATAGTACTGGATTTGGGAGATAGTTAGTGATTGACAAGCAATTAACTTTCAATAGCTCTTTACCAACAAACCCTCCTCAACAACATCCGCCTCTTTTCGGTTGGTTAGCAATCTCAGGACTGGTGCTTTTTTCCGCAGCTTGCATCGCTGTAGGTGCTGGTTCTATTTTTCGCCCCGGATACGTAGCAGTTTCTTTTCTTGTCGGCGTTTTCCTGTATTGGCGATATCCTCCTCTATACATGGGTTTTTTGTGGTGGATGTGGTTTTTGACACCCCTAGTTTCCCGCTTGATAGATTATCGCAGCGGCTTTGATAGCAGCCGTTTCCTACTGATCTCCCAGTACTTGGTCACGTTAATTACCATGCACGCCGCCATCAAAGAACTGCCTCGAGCACATCGCCAAGGCGGTTTGCCCTTTATTTTAGCCTTTCTAGGCGTGTTTTACGGTTACCTGATCGGATTGGTGAAAACCTCACCCTTTACCGCCGCTAGGGGTCTTTTAGATTGGTTAACTCCTATTAGCTTTGCTTTCTACGTATTTATAAACTGGCGCAATTATCCCCAATACCGTCAGGGTCTCACCCGCATATTTCTCTGGGGAGTATTAGTTACAGGAGTTTATGGAATAGTACAATTTTTAATTGCTCCAGAATGGGACCGGTTTTGGTTGGTCAGCACAAAACTCAAAAGCTTCGGAGATCCCGTACCCTTGGGGATGCGTGTTTGGAGTACTATGGCATCTCCGGGACCTTTTGCTGCCACGATGATGGCAGGATTGCTACTGCTATTTAACAGCAAAGAACTTTTACGAATTCCGGCAGCTGCAGCTGGTTATTTAACCTTTCTGCTCACCATGGTGCGAACTTTATGGGGCGCTTGGGTAGTAGGAGTGCTTAGCCTGATCTCTTCCCTCAAACCCCGCATTCAAATGCGCCTGTTCGTAACCATTTTGATTATGGCTATTTGTGTGGTTCCCTTAACTACTATGGAACCATTTTCCGACGTTATTTCCAAAAGGTTGCAAACTTTTTCCAATCTCGATCGCGATAACAGTGCCCAAATCAGACAAGAAATTTATAAAAACGGTCTTAGCAAAGCTCTTACTAATGGTTTGGGTAACGGTATCGGCAATACCTTTATTGTCAATGAAAAAGGTGTGCTGGTACCGGTTGTGATCGATAGCGGTATTTTGGATATGTTTTTCACCCTTGGTTGGTTTGGGGCAATTTTTTACCTAGGCGGATTAATTTTGGTGTTATTTCAGGTATTTCAATATGCAGAACCTCGCATCGACCAATTTTTGGCTGCTGCGCGTGCTATTGGTCTTGCTTGTTTTGCAACCTTACCGGGTGGTAGTGGTATGTTAGGAGTTGCGGGTATGATTCTTTGGGGATTTTTAGCTATTTCGGTTGCAGGACATAACTATTATGTGTATCAAAGAAATTCTATGTCTCAATACGGCAACAAGTATAAATAAAAGTAAAACAAGAAGGGACAGCAAAAAATCAAAATGTCCCTCAATGTTTTTTGCAATTATCTTTTCAACACTACTTGGAAAGAATTTAAATAACCGTCGATAGTTTTAGATAAAGTTCGGCGTTGTTTTTTAGTAATAATAACCATGACTTGATACAAGCGCCCTTCTGCAACATACATGCGGTTTTTAGTAATTTTGCCACCAGCATTGATATACTCAATTTCCTTACCTGGATGGCCGTTGGAACTGCGAATGGGACGCTGCGCCAGCAGGTGACTTTGCGTAGTTTTTAAAGCCATATCCCTAGCATTATTGAGTATTACCTGAGGGTTAACCAGCTGAGCGTAACTGTATGGAAATTCATTATATGTCACTATATATGCTACTTCCTGAGGGGCTGGGGGTTGACCGACAAATATTTTTAAGTCAATTTCCCCCATAAAAGTTTTTTGAATTTGGGACAGCATTTTTGGCTTTCCTGGCATTAAAACAGAAAAGCTACCATCTGGAGCAGTAAATAGCCGCCATTGTGATTTAACTGGTGCAGTAGAAATTGGTTTTTTTGGGGAATAGGGACGTTTGGATGAAATTGCTTCGACTTTTGTAAATCCAGTGCATGCCAAAGTGGCGATCGCTAAAGGCAAAAACACTCTTTTTCTCATAGTTTTTGCTTGTATAGGTGTTGACAAATCGCGTTAATTGCTAGTTTTTTATAACCTAGCAGCATGCACGACAGCACCAGTAATATTGGGTAGACAAAGCATTCCTCATCCGAAATTTCCGCTAAAATCTAGTCGCATAAATTGCAGCACCTACCAAACCTACATCCTGATTGAGTACGATGTGCACGGGAATTGCTTCCAAAATAGGACGCATCCTACCTTTGTAGGTAAAATGGAAAAGGAAATCTCCTTTGGTGATTAAAGGTAAAATCTTGGCGGCAATGCCTCCAGCAACGTAAAATCCACCGTAGGGTAAAAGTTTGAGGGCAAGATTTCCTGCTTCTGCTCCGTAGGCTTCTACAAACAATTGCATCGTTTGCTGGCAAAGAAGATCGCGCCCTTGTACCGCAGCTGAACCGATGACTGCACCTGGATCGACACTTTTTTCTTGTTTTCCTGCTTCTTGTTCCCAGATTCTCACAATAGCGGCGATATCTGGTGACTCTGGCACTAATTTGCGATCGCGCAAGAATTGGTAAATCGAAACAATTCCTAAACCGGAAACGACCCGTTCCACAGAAACACGCTGGATATCGTGCTTGTCCAACAGATATTTCAAAAGCTGAAACTCCAACTCTGTTCGGGGAGCAAAGTCAGCGTGTCCGCCTTCAGAAGCAAAGGCTTGATAGTATTTTCCTTGTTTGATTAAAAACCCCTCTCCTAATCCCGTACCAGCACCAATCACTGCAATCGGTGCTTCTGGATTGGGTTTACCTGTTTGCAAGGTGTGTAAGTCTTGCGGTTCTAAACCCAAAACGCCATAAGCAACAGCAACAAAATCATTAATCAAAGAAACACGGGGAATATCTAGTTGTTGTTGCAGGCGATCGCCATCCAAAAACCAAGCTAAATTAGTCAGTTTTGCTGTATTGTTAACTACAGGTCCGGCGATCGCAAAACAAGCTTTTTGTGGTCTTGGTATGTTAGTTGTGGCTAAAAACTTTTGTACTATTGGTACTAAATCGGGAAAATCTCGACTCGGATAACGTTCTTCACAAATTGTACGTAAAAAAGACTCTTGCGTTTGCTCCATCAATCGCACGATGGTTTTTGTTCCGCCAATATCTCCTGCTAATACTAAGGTCATAATTTTGGTTATTTAACTTACTTTTTTCCAGGCGGTAAGACCAGCTAGCTACCGCCGCACAGTTTATCTTTATCATCAATGAAAGCGAATCAATTCTTCTACCTGCCTGAGGTGAGATGTATCTCCCTTCAGTTCTAAAAACCAGTGTGGCTCTTGGCGCACAATTTTTACTAAACAGCACAAACTCGCCTTGATTTGCGTTAAGGCGATTTCTCCCACAAGTCCCATTGCTGCGCCCTGTACCGATGCACCGTGTCCCACTAACAAAACATTTTCCGGACAAAATTCCGCAGCCAAACATTTAGCAGTTTCTCCAGAACGCAGCTTTACTTGTTGGTCTGTTTCCGGATACTTAGCAGCAATACGCGGTCTATAGCTAGTATCAATTCTGGGAAACAGTGCTGCTAATTCTTCAGTTGACAGAGTTTTTGGTTCTTCCGACATCCAAGCTGGATTTAGCCACTCGCTCAAGCCTGTTTCCAGTTTAATCGGTAAATCCAAAACTTCTGCCACGGCGTTCGCCGTTTGCACGCTTCGCAAAAAAGGAGAAGCAAAAATATGGGAGATTTTTTCTTTCTGAAGGCGATTAGCTAACTGCTGAGCTTGCAAAAAGCCATCTTCAGACAAAGGTGGATCGTAAGGTCTTTCCGCCGTGAGAAACCACTCAGGATTAACAAAATCAAGCCGATTGGCATGTCTTGCAATCCAGATAATTTGATTCATAAATTAATTTCCAAAGGAATAAGCTTCGTAACCTGCAAAGTTTATCTCATCATAACCGTCCTACAATCACTTTATATTAGAGAGATTTCCAACTGCCGCATTAGCCCAAATATGCTTTTTTTACCCGCTCGTCGCTAATCAGTTCCGATGCTGCACCTGTTAAGACAATGCTACCTGCTTCTAAAACGTATCCCCTATCTGCAATTTGGAGAGCAAGATTGGCGTTTTGTTCTACAAGCAAAATGGTTACGCCCGTAGCTCGTAAATTTTCTATAATCCGAAAAATTTCCCGAACGATCGCCGGTGCTAAACCCAAACTCGGTTCATCTAAAAGCAAAAGTTTGGGTCTGCTCATTAACGAACGGGCGATCGCTAACATTTGTTGCTCTCCTCCACTTAAAGTTCCCGCTAATTGATTGCGTCTTTCGGCCAAACGCGGAAATCTTTCAAATTGGCGTTGAATATCAGCCTTTATCTGTGCTTCATCACGGTGAATGTAAGCACCGAGTAGCAAATTATCATAAACAGTTTGCCGCGCCAACACCCTCCGCCCTTCCGGACAATGAGCGATACCCAATTGCACAATTTCGTGAGGTTGGCGACGAATAATATTTCTTCCTTGGTAAATAATTTCACCACTACGGGGATTTACTATCTTGGAGATCGCGCGAAGGGTAGTACTTTTACCAGCACCATTTGCACCTATCAAAGTCACAATCTCTCCGTTATTAACAACTAAATTAATGTTCTTCAGAGCTTGAATGCCCCCATAGTTAACACATAAATTTTTTATTTCTAAAATAGAGTACCTTGGAACCTCTGTATCCATTGTTGATATTAGCTAAATATTTTCGATTAACTAAAATATAAAGTTAAGGTGCGCTATCAAGCTTTAGCACACCTCAACGTCAAGATAATAAATAGCAAAACGAAACGGACTTTTCCCTTTTTCCCCACAAGGGGTATTATAAGGTTTTCTTTTGGCTGGGGAGCGCTGACTGACCTTTGGCTTGAACTTATCAAGGTAATTGCTTTCTCAAAGCTTCCAAACAAGACCAACGACGGTCTAAACCCTGCTCAAAATTACTACTATCGCTCAAAGGTTGAATACCCGGACAATTTTGATCGCACAGCTGGCGTTGGGGAATTGCCAAACACATCTGCTCGTACAGCCATTCCCCGGGATCGAAATAACCGTAAGGTGATAAAGTTTCTACTAAATCTTCCACGGCAATTTCCCGCTCTGAAACGAAGGCTTGTTCTTGATCGACGGCTTCGTCTAACCAGATAATTTCAGAAATATCAACTACTAAGCGATGATTGTAGTTTTGTAAGCAGCGGTTGCAGTTACAGGTAATAATTGTTTCTGCTTGCCCGGACACTTGTAAGTAATTACCACAGTGTTGCACTTGTATGCGACCCCGAACTGGTGTCAAAGTTTCTAAACCAGGCAGAAACTCTTTCACCTGAATTTCCTCTGTCCGCTCCGGCGCTTTCATTAGCTGCGGAATGTAAATTGCGTCCATAGGAGTTGTGAGACATCCTCACTCAAAGTTATGCTTATCATTAGCATTTTCACCAATGATACTTCCTTAGTCTAACTTTATTTGCATTTTGCTGGAATTGGCATTACACAAATTTAGCCAATATCTGCCAGAGTTAATCAGTTACAAAGTCTGCCACCTGCTGCTTTTGCTGCCGTTACGAACTCGGCTAACAGTTAACCGCGCCCAGTTAACTGTTAACTAACTTATTCTGGTGATGCCAGACGCACAACCAGGTTGCGATGTGGCTCTTTTCCTCGGCTAAAAGTTTCCAAGTCACTAAAGTCCTTTAGAAAGGTGTGAATTTGACGACGTTCTGCTGAGCTGAGAGATTTAATTTCCACTTCTCTACCTGTTGCACGTACCTGCTGTGCAGCTAATTGTGCAAGGGCGCGAATTTCTGCTTGTCGCCTGACGCGGTAACCGTTGAGTTCCACAGTATAGGAGGCTTGCTGTTCTTGTGGTTGGTTAAGGTTAAGAATAGAATTAGCCAAATACTGGATGGCATCCAGTACTGCACCACCAGGTCCGATCAACACCTGAATTTGTTCTGGTGTTAAATTCATTTCGTCAATTGTCAACCAGTAACTATCAGGTTCTTTAGACTCACCTGCACCGGTTACTGTTGATTCTAATTCAGCCTTAATGTTAGCGTTGATGCCACATAGTTGCAGCAAAGTTTTTAACCATTGCTGCCCTCTTTGCATGCGACTGTCGGCAACCATTAACCTGTAGCCTTTTTCTTAGAACTTTTTGGTTCAAACGGCAGCGTTTTTTGTTGTGCTTCTGCCTGTTTTTCCTGAGCTTCTACAATTTTTTGCAATTCCTCTGGCAGGGGTTCGCGAGAGAGAATGTAAGTTTGCAGGGTTTGGAAGATATTACCGATCACCATGTACATTAGTACCCCAGCAGGTAGGGGAAAGAACAAAAACATTCCCGAAAAAATCACGGGAGTAATTTTGTTAACTGTATCCTGCTGTGGATTGCCAGCACCGGAATTTTGCCCGGACAGTACTTGGCTGATGTACAAGGTAATACCAAAAATCACTACCATTGCCACGATATCCCAGTGGATTGTGCCGTCGGGATCGATGGCGCCAACTCTACCTAAAGCATCAATAAATAAAAATCCCTGATCCTCCGCTAGCCCGGGGATCGTTCCCTGAATAGTCGCATCACCTGGCTGTAAAGCCTCTATATTTCCTTGTGCATCTATTTTTACCCTTTCTTCCCCTTTAATGACTTTCCATTGGGGAATTAACTTTGTATTTGGATGTTCGGCTAAAACTGCCTGAAATGGTTTGCCTTCCACAGTTTGATATTGAATTTTTGTATGTTCTCCCACCGCTAATTTGTTACCGCTTGGAAGAATAGCAGTTACCTTGACACGCTCTCCATCAGCAACGTAAATGTTTTGGGGAGGAGTTGCAAAGGCTTGGGGTTGAATTCGTTCCATTTGTTCAGCAGGGAGGATCTGCAGGTTCACGGTGTAGTTAACGCTAGCAAAAGGTGAACCTCGCAAAGTGGCAAACAGGGCTAGCAATACCGGCATTTGTAACAGCAGTGGCAAACATCCAGCCAAGGGATTGCCGAATTCTTTCTGGACATTGAGCATTTCCTCCTGCTGTTTTTGCGGATCGTCCTTATAACGTTCTTTGATTTCCTGCATACGCTTTTGCATCAAAGGTTGGACAATTCGCATTCGTCGCATGTTGCGAATTGAACCGGCACTTAGAGGATAAAGTGCAAAACGAACTATCAACGTTAAGGCAACGATCGCCAATCCATAGCTTGGTACTATGCTGTAAAACAAGTCTATGATTGGCAACATGATGTTGTTCGAGAGGAACCCGATACCAAAATCCATTATTCTGAATTCAACCTGAGGTTATGTAAATTAATTACCGATCTTAGATTGGAAACTAGCCCGTGGCTAATCGCAATCTCAAATGGTCTGACTGAATCTAATCTAGCTAAATCAGCATTTGTCTGCGACTGTAGTTCTACTACGGATAGCCGCCCGCTTCTAGTTTGTATTGGCTTGAAAGGATGGGGATTTTTGATTTGAGCCTCCCATCCCCGGTCTTGATTATTTGTTAGCAGCGCTACTAAAATTAGGATTTTTGGCAGCAACTCTTTGACTGATGTAATCATAGATCTCCCGGAACCTTGGTAAAGCCCGTAGCTCCAGGCGATTACCGTTTTTGAGAGTTAGTACCATATCCCCCCACAAGCCAATACCGCGGGGAACTTTGACTATTTTGACGATTTCTGAGTAAATCACGTCGCTGCGATCGCGTCCCATCCAACCCCCAGTAACAGATACTCGGCGATCGGTAATGCGGAAGCGCAACCACAAAGCTCTGACAATTGCTCCAACCGTCAACGGCAAACCCACAACAGTCAACCCAATTAGTATGTTTACGATCAGATCCCCAATATGAGGACCGCCTTCAAAGTAAACTTCTTCACGAATGCCCATTTAATACCTCTGCTTGTGCCAATAACTGCTCTAATTCTTGCAGAAATTGTTGGCTTGCGCACTTAGATTCTGTTGTAGTTGGTTTCACAACCACCACCAGCCGCCATCCTGGTGCCATTTTAGGCAATAATTGATGCAAGGCTGCTGCTATTTGCCGTTTTAAGCGGTTGCGAACTACTGCTCGTTTGCTGATTTTGGTGCTGATGGAGATGCCAATTCGACTGGGACCAGCAATTGTCGAGTCTACTGATTGTGATTTCTGACCATCAGTGTCTGAAGAAGGTAATTTTTTGCCAGATGACGGTCCTAAAGCTCTTAAAGTTAGGTAAAAACCATGAACGCGAATTCCTTCTCGAAAAACTGCCTGGAAGTCTTGGCGAGATTTGAGCCGATGCGCCTTAGGCAAAGCCACAGTCGCTGTTTTTGATTTTCCTCCTCCTTTTGTCCTATACGCTCAGGCGATAACGTCCTTTTCTTCTTCTGGCCTTGATGACGTTTCTACCATCCGAAGTCCGCATTCTGGCACGGAAACCAGAAGTTCTTTTTCTTTTGCGGTTAGTTCCCTCTAGGGTTCTTCGCATACTTTATCCTCTTGAGCAATTTTTATAAAAAAGTCACAATCTTTAATCTTATCACTTGCAGAGATTTTGCCCAAGTCCCTAAATGAAGAGGAGAAAAAGCTCTCAGCAGCATCACGAGAATGTTTTCAACTAGGAGATGCTAAGCATCCAAGTACCCAAGTAACGCGATAAGGGTACATCACCAGGAGATTGAATCGAGCAGTTGAAATAAAAAATACCGCCAAAGGCAGGATTTTTGACGTTAGACAATACCAGTTCTACGTTGCTTCCCGCTGGTACTGGTTGTTCGGGATAAATTTCAATAACGCGATTTTCTTTATCCCACCTGACCTCAGATAAGGGTACTGCTTTGCCTTTTACCCGCACTTCAACTTTTTTGGGATCGAAGGTTCCTTTGTAGTATTTAGGGTAATTAATAACAAATAGGGAAGCTGCTAAGTTCATTTTTTTAGCGGGAATCCTCAAACGGTATCTGTCCCAACCATTTGTTTGACCGCCAAAATCCAATCGAAACGGGAGTTGATTTTCACTTTTGACTCCGCTAAATAGCGTAAATCCAGGTAAGCTATCTGCCAAACTCACACTTGGCAAACCAGCTAGCAAACAGCTAGTTACTGCTAAAGCAGAAAGTACACGTCGCATAGTTAAGCTCCTGTTACAGCAAGTTTACTATATAAACTTTATTCTCAAGCAGACGCAAAAATTAGCTAAAAGTGCCATGTATCTCGTTTCTTCTGAATATTTACTTATCCTAAGTGTATATATTTATACTAATTTTATATTTTTGCCCAGCGGATATAAATCTATTATTGCATTCCCCGAGGCAGTTGGAATTGTCAAACAAGGAGTCTGCTGTTGCTTGTGCGAAAGGAACAAAAAACACGATTTTGTTTCTAAAGATGTAGCAATGTATCTAAAAATTAGGCTTTTGTTAGAAAAATTCAACGAGTTTCTACAGCGATCGCCAATAAAATTGGGCTAGATTAGTGACAACTAAAGATTACTCGCCCCTAGATGAAATTTGATGGTTTGAAGATTGAATTTGTGAGCAATTAACTAATATTGCACTATGTAAACAACAAACAACAATATTTTTCAATCCCTAAAAGAACTTGAAGACATAGACACAAAGTATGGGGATCGACATAGGATGTGCAATAAGCAAGTCATGAATGCAACTATCTCATTAGACGTAGAATTTGCAATTGATTAAGATCGGGTTTTGCTTGGATAAATAAAACCAGAAGGCATGGGTGGCAATTAATTGGAAAAACAAAAACCAATTGTTCTGCCCGAGTTGCTAGGTGTGAATAAATTTGCTCATCAAAAATATTCAAAGCTTGCGCGTGAAAGTAAATATTGCTCTTAAGGAGATGGCATGAAAATAGCAGTTGCTAGAGAAATTGAAGTTTGTGAACGTCGTGTAGCCTTAGTTCCCGATCTCGTAGGGCGTTTGGTAAAACAGGGCTTAGAAGTGTGGGTAGAAGCAGGAGCAGGTGAACGAGCTTTCTTTGCGGATGCAGCTTACCAAGCAGCAGGAGCAAAAATTATTGCTGATAGCAATCAATTGTGGACACAAGCAGATATTCTCCTCAAAGTCAGTCCACCCCAAGAGCGAGAAGATGGGCGATCGGAAATTGACTTGTTACCAGAAGGTTCGGTACTGATTAGTTTTCTCAATCCTCTGGGAAATCCAGTCATAGCAAAGCAACTCGCAGAACGCAAAATAACGGCTTTGAGTATGGAGATGATTCCCCGAACCACAAGAGCACAGAGTATGGATGCTTTGTCCTCTCAAGCTTCGATCGCGGGTTACAAAGCAGTGCTGATTGCTGCTGCTGCTTTACCTAAATATTTCCCCATGCTGACAACAGCAGCTGGCACGATCGCTCCTGCAAAAGTGTTTGTCATTGGTGCTGGTGTTGCTGGTTTGCAAGCAATAGCTACCGCCAGACGCTTGGGAGCAGTGGTAGAAGCTTTTGATATTCGTCCTGCTGTCAAAGAAGAAGTACAAAGTCTGGGGGCAAAATTTGTAGAAGTGAAATTAGATGAAGAAACAACTGCTGCTGGTGGCTACGCTAGAGAAATTTCTGAAACCAGCAAGCAGCGCACCCAAGAAACAATCGCCCAACATCTCAAGAATGCTGATGTTGTCATCACTACTGCTCAAGTTCCAGGAAAAAAAGCACCGCTTTTGGTGACACCAGAGATGGTAGCGCAGATGAAACCCGGTTCTGTAATTGTAGATCTTGCTGCCGAGCAAGGTGGAAACTGCGCTTGCACCGATCCTGGTAAGGATAT
The DNA here is from genome assembly GCA_000332255.1 of cyanobacterium PCC 7702. Lineage (GTDB taxonomy): Bacteria > Cyanobacteriota > Cyanobacteriia > Cyanobacteriales > Nostocaceae > Chlorogloeopsis. Next base: position 4,611,126 of record KB235926.1, read on the forward strand.
TGTCTGGAATGGAGTGACGATTATTGGTCCAATTAATCTTCCATCTTCAATGCCAGTCCATGCCAGTCAATTGTATGCCAAGAACATCACATCTTTAATGCAATTGCTAATACGAGAAAAAACTTTGCATTTTGACTTTGCTGACGACATCATCGATGCTGCTTGTATTACCCACAAAGGTGAAATTCGCTCTTACCGCGTTCAAGAAGCCTTACAAGCTATAACTTCAGCCGTTAGTTAAAAACCAATTTCCCTCTCCAAGTCTTTGTTGCTGATTCTGAAAGGATTTTTGCAGATGACAGAAGCATTAATTGCTGCTTTGTTTGTATTTGTGTTGGCATCCTTCACTGGTTTTGAAGTTATTAACAAAGTACCGCCAACTTTACACACACCATTAATGTCAGGCTCAAATGCAATTTCTGGAATTGCTGTTTTGGGAGCCATTTTAGCTTCCGGTGCCAAGGAATGGAATTTATCGGTTGTTCTCGGTTTAATTGCTGTTGTACTAGCAACGGTGAACGTGGTGGGTGGTTTTTTAGTCACGGATCGGATGTTGCAGATGTTCAGGAAAAAGACAACTAATTAATGGCTATCAATAACTATCGTTACTTATTGCCAATGAGTGCTGAGTTTTTACCAACTGGAATTCAAATTACCTATTTAGTTGCTGCATCCCTGTTTATTTTGGGTTTGAAAAAACTAGGTTCACCTGCGACAGCACGCCAAGGTAATGTTGTTGCAGCTGTGGGAATGTTGCTGGCGATCGCCGCCACACTTTTAGATCGTCAGGTGTTAAACTACGAAATGATTTTGTTGGGATTGGCAATTGGCTCTGTAGTCGGTGCGATCGCTGCCTATAAAGTCCAAATGACAGAAATGCCCCAAATGGTCGGCTTGCTCAACGGACTTGGTGGTGCTGCTTCTGCACTCGTCGCCTTTGCTGAATTTTGGCGGTTGTGGCAACACGGTCAAGTCATACCCTTGGATACCAACATTTCTATATTGCTGGATGTATTAATTGGTGGTGTTACCTTCACGGGTAGCATTATGGCATTTGCCAAACTGCAAGGAATTGTCAGCGGTTCTCCAATTACATTTCCCTTGCAGCAACCAATTAACGCTTTTCTGTTAGGTTCCTACATTGCAGGAAGTGCCTTTTTACTAACAGCATCATCCCCCAACCTCGCTGTCTTTTTAGTAATAGTTGCAATTTCTTTGATTTTGGGCGTGATGTTCGTCATTCCCATTGGCGGTGGTGATATGCCAGTGGTAATTTCCCTGCTGAACTCTTTTTCTGGTTTAGCAGCAGCAGCAGCAGGTTTTGTCGTCATGAACAACATGCTCATTGTTGCCGGAGCTTTGGTGGGAGCATCGGGTATCATTCTCACCGAAATTATGTGCAAGGCAATGAACCGTTCTTTGCTCAGCGTTTTGTTTGGGGCTTTTGGCTCCAGTGGAAATACGGATGCTGCTAGTTCCGGCACTGGTACAAAAAATCAAACTGTTCGTACTATCGATCCGGAAGAAGGGGCAATGATGCTGGGTTATGCTCGCTCTGTAGTGATTGTACCTGGTTACGGAATGGCGGTGGCGCAAGCACAGCATAGCGTGCGCGAGTTAGCAGACCAGCTGGAACGTCTGGGTGTTGACGTTAAGTATGCCATTCACCCAGTAGCAGGAAGAATGCCAGGGCACATGAACGTTTTACTAGCAGAAGCTAATGTCCCCTACGAGCAGCTCTACGATATGGAAGACATTAATCCCCAATTTGAGCAAACAGATGTGGCGCTAGTCATTGGGGCGAATGATGTTGTCAATCCTGCAGCGCGCAGTGATGTCAACAGCCCAATTTACGGTATGCCAATTTTAGAGGTGGATAAAGCAAAGCAAACGATCGTGATCAAGCGCGGGATGAGTACGGGTTTTGCCGGTGTAGAGAATGATTTATTCTACAAGGAGAAAACCACTATGCTGTTTGGAAATGCCAAGGAGATGGTAGCGAAGTTAGTTGCTCAGATCAAGCAACTGTAAGATTCGCGCTTGGGTGGTGCGTTAGTGTGGTGCTAACGCGCCAAGCCCTTGTTAAGAAACAGCAAAATTAGTTAATCTCTACTAACTGGATATCGAAGATCAGTTCTTGCCCTGCAAGAGGGTGATTGGCATCGAGGGTGACCTCAGATTCTGATACGTTAGTAACAACTACTGGAATTGCCTGACCGTTACTTTGAGATATTTGTAAGAGCTGACCTACCTCAAGGGGTATATCCGTTGGGATGCGTTGTCGCTCAACTACCATCACCAATTCTGGACGATAAGGACCGTATGCTTGCTCGGCGCAAATGCTTGCAGTCTTGGATTCTCCCGGACTCATACCTACGATCGCCTCTTCAAAGCCGGGAATCACTATTCCTTCACCAATAGAGAACTCTAGTGGCTCTCGACCTTTGGAGGAATCAAATACGGTTCCGTCATCTAATTTACCGGTATAATGAACTTTTACGGTGTCGCCTCTCTTGGCTTGTATCATTTACGTCTCCTTATTTCTACAGGTGAAGCTACTTAACTTTTTAGACTTGGGCGACCAATCAGAAATTTCTGCAATCTGAAGTTGACTACTGCTCAATCCTGCTCAATTTTTATCTCTTACTTTCACAAGTAAGCTAGTAACTTAAGAGGGAGGGTTCATCTTGTGGCAAACAAGCTTTGTTTGATGAAGCTGCTAACTGTTGTGGAAAATCGTTGTTTTTAGCTTTTGATTTTCTTTCTAGTTTTAGCAACGAAAATAGCTGTGCCTAAGTCAAATTAGTTAATGGCCAACACTATTTTAGTTTAGTTGTCCGGCGGTTTTGATTCAATACACCTCTTCTATACTACTGCTCCAAACACAGTTGTGGTATGGTTATTTTGTTATTTATTAAGATTTTTTACCTGTCTGCACGTTAGATAAGTCACAATTACCACAGCAACAGCGAAGGTTTTGTTATATTAAGTTATTGGGTGACTAGCTCAACGGTAGAGCAGTGGACTCTTAATCCATTGGTTGCGGGTTCGAATCCCTCGTCACCCATTTTTGCTGCTCAAGGAAAGCTTAATTGCTTTGAGCAAATACCTTGTGAGGGTAAATGCATCTACTCCTAGCTCTGTTCGTTCTTGAGCGGCTAAAATGCCAGCTTGAGCATGCCACCAAGCAGCTGCTGCTATAGTTTCTTCCACAGGTAAATGGTGCGTTACCGCTAACGCTAGCAATCCACCTATTAAGCCTGTTAATACATCGCCGCTACCACCCCGTGCCAAAGCAGGCGTACTTTCGGGATTGATCCAAACCAAACCTTGGGGGTTGGCGATCGCAGTTCTTGCTCCTTTCAACAAAACTATTGCTTGACTTTGTTTGGCAGCTTTTTGTACCGCTTCGACTCTACTGTGTTTGCTTTGTGCTATTTCTGGAAACAGGCGTTTGAATTCACCTTCGTGGGGTGTTAATACCGTGAGTGCTTGTCTTTTTTGTAACTCTCGAGCTGTACCTAATTCCGCCAAAATATTCAAACCATCAGCATCGAGGACTAGAGGATTCGTGCTTTCTAACACTTGTTCCACAATCGCCCCAGCATCTTTAGTCAAACCGGGACCGCAGGCGATGGCGTTGTAGGAGCTCAAATGGGTGTTTGCTGGAAGTTGTAATTTTGCGATCGCACCTGTTTGTGTTTCCGGACAGCCGATAATTAAAGCTTCTGGTAAATGACTGACCAGAATAGATTTTATCGACTCCGGCACAGCGAGCGATAGCATTCCCACTCCACTAGCTCTTGCACCCAAACCAGCTAAAACGGCTCCTCCACAATAGCGACGGGAACCGCAAATTAGCAGTAAATGTCCCTCTTTATACTTGTGGGTAACTAAAGGACGGGGAAGTGGTAGGGCGCAATTGACAGTTTCTTTGGTAATGCGTTTGATTTGAGGATTGCCCAGTACTGCTTCCACATCCGCCCAAGGAATGCCAAAATCGATTAACTCTGCCTTTCCGACATATTCCAAGGCTTGGTCTTGTAATAATCCTAACTTCCACAAACCCAGGCAGAAGGTGTGGGTGGCGCGAATAGCGGTTCCCAAGACTTCACCGGTATCTGTATGCAAACCTGAAGGAATATCGATGCTGACAATTGGTACCGATGTTTTATGCAAGTAGGCGATCGCGCTTGCTACAGGTTCCTGGAGTTGTTTTTCCAGGCCAAATCCAAACAAGCCATCAACAAATAAATCACATGCTGGTAAATCTTCTATTGATTGATAGCAAGGGATACCCAAGCTTTGGGCATACTGCAAATGCTGTGCAGTTAATTGCTTGAGTTGAGAAAAAGGACAATAAATACAAACTTTCAGTCCTTGAAAGTGTAACTCCCGAGCAACTACTAACGCGTCTCCGCCGTTATGACCGGGACCGACTAAAACTCCTACTTTGCTTGCACCCACAAGTAGATCAATTGCCTGAATTCGACGAACCAAAAGTCCGGCCACTTTTTCCATTAAAGCTGCAACAGGCATTCCCGCAGCGAAAATCCGCGCTTCGATATCGCGCATTTGTTGGGCTGTGACTACAACTTGGCAAATTTTTTCTTGCCTGTTCATCAATGCAATACCAGATTTTTAGGAGACCGCGACTGGTATGATTTTAGATTAATACAAAACTGTGATTTTGTCTTTGATAGGGGTAAACAGGCATACTTGATAACGGAGAGAGAGGGATTCGAACCCTCGTTGAGGTTGCCCCCAAACAGCATTTCCAGTGCTGCGCCTTCAACCACTCGGCCATCTCTCCAGGCGTCACAATCTACTATCATACAATAGATTAGGACAAACTACAAGCAAATTTATCTAAATTCCAATCCAAAACTATAATGCCCCGGACATACACCATTACAGTTTACGATCGCGCCAAAGGCATCAAGCACACCTTAGAAGTACCTGATGACCGCTACATTCTACACAGTTGTGAAAAACAAGGGGTAGAATTGCCTTTTTCTTGTCGCAACGGCGCTTGCACTACTTGTGCGGTGAGAGTGCTCAAGGGAGAAATTTATCAACCTGAAGCTGTGGGATTGTCTTTGGAGTTACGTAACCGCGGCTATGCTCTTTTGTGTGTCGGTTACGCTCGCTCTGATTTAGAAGTGGAAACGCAAGACGAAGACGAAGTCTACCAACTGCAGTTCGGGCGTTATTTTGGCAAAGGTAAAGTCAGGATGGGTTTACCTTTAGACGAAGATTGAAACCATACCAAAGTAAAATAGCTAACAACTAACAACGAAAAACTATTGACTGAGTTCATGGCTCGAGTTGCAATTTTTTTGTTTTGCTTATTACTTTTGGTAGGTTGTCAGCCTTCAGACCAGCCTCAGGAAAGCGCCCTGTTACAGGTAAAAGCACTACAAGCAATCAGCGGACAAACTCTAGAGGTGCAAGGTATAAACAAGCAAGCAAATTTGACTGCTCAAGTGCGACTTTTGGGTATTGACGCACCAGATTTGCAGCAGCGTCCTTGGGGAAATGTAGCTAGGGAACGATTGGAGCAGTTAGTTGCAGGCCAAACTGTGAAGCTAGAGTTTGATGTGGAAGTCAATGACCAATTTGGACGAACTTTAGCCTATGTGTGGAAAGATACGGTATTGCTGAACGAACAGTTAGTCAAAGAAGGTCATGCACTGTTTGTAGCGCGATCGCCCAACCATAAATACGACCAGCGTTTAGAACGCGCCGAGCAATGGGCGAGACTGATGGGACTGGGTATTTGGAACCCGGAACAACCCATGCGTCTTACTCCTGCTGAATTTCGCCGCCAGTATCGTTGATGCATTGCCAATTGCTTTTACCATAAGCTATTAGCCACAAACCACAACAGCGGATTATGCCACTTTCTCCATCAGATCATCAACTACAAATCTTTTTAGATATTGCCACAGAAGCAGCTTTAGCAGCTGGAGCAGTTTTACAAAATTACTTGGGTAAGGTAGAAGGCGCCATCAGCGAAAAAGGACGCCCCGGAGATATAGTTACTGTTGCCGATCGAGCGTCAGAACAGTTAATTATCAAAACCTTACAGCTTCATTTTCCCGACCATGCCATACTCTCAGAAGAATTAGGCCAGCTGGGAAATCAAGAAAACGAATTTCTCTGGGCAATCGATCCGTTGGACGGTACCACCAACTTTGCCCATCAATATCCGTGTTTTGCCGTTTCCATTGGATTGTTAATTAACGGCGTTCCCCGAGTTGGTGTTATTTACGACCCTGTTCGCAATGAGTTGTTCCGCGCCGCCCAAAATTTAGGAGCAACATTGAATCGTCGCAGTATTAAAGTTTCGCAAACTTCCCAACTTGGCCAAAGTTTATTGGTAACAGGATTTGCCTACGATCGCCGGGAAACTTCTGATAACAATTATGCCGAATTTTGTTACCTTACCCACTTTACCCAAGGAGTGAGGCGCAGCGGTGCCGCATCTTTGGATTTAGCTTACGTTGCCTGCGGGCGCGTGGATGGTTACTGGGAGCGAGGGATTTCTCCCTGGGATGTAGCAGCTGGCATTATCATACTGCAAGAAGCAGGGGGCAAAGTAACTGCCTACGATGGCACTCCTATCAAAATAGAATCTGGAAAAATTTTAGCAACAAACGGTCACATCCACGCCAGCTTGAGCCACCAACTGCAGCAGGTTCCCCCTTTGTCTGACTGGAAATAAAACCACCACAGAACTAATGACAAACCCTAGAGAAAGGGAAGTAAACTGGTAAGAATCTCACGCTTCTTGCTTTGGTATAAATCGCTCTATGTCTTTGAAAATAGACCGCGGACTTTTTAAGTATGATTTCACCGATTACCACGCCATTTTATGCGTGCCAATTAATGCCGATGTCAAAGAAATACGCAAACGCTACTTAAAAATCGCCCGTCGCCTGCACCCCGATAGTTGTACGGCAACTAGCAATGCAGAAAAACAGCTAGCAAGCGATTTGCTTTCTAAATTAGTCAATCCAGCCTACGAAAGACTTTCTCAAGAAAAAAATCGTGGAGAATACATGCTCGTTTTGTTGCAAACAGGAAAAAGATTGCTGCAAGAATCGACTTCTATAGATTTGACCAGCGATGTAGCAAAACAGCTAGCGCAAACATCTCATTTGGAACAAGCTTATAAAAGTGCGATCGCGCTTTTGGCTGAAACTCAATACGACTCGTTAGACAATGTTCTGCAAACCATTGGTCTTATTAGCGAAGCAAATTTAGTCTATTTAGTGCGCAATGTTGCTGTCAGCAAACCAGTTGCTAACCCAACACCCACACCAACACCAGCTACAAACACCGCTACTCCATCCAAGGTAAATCAAACTACCGCACCACCAGTCAAGGAAGACTCGATGGTAGCTCAGTATATCCGTCGCTCCCAAGATTTGCTCGCCAAAAATCAATTAGCTCAAGCTGAGGTAGAATTACGAGATGCTCTCAAGTTAGAACCAAATAACAGTCGCTGTCACAGCTTGATTGCAATGGTGTATTTAAAGCAAAATCAAATTAAAATGGCAAAAGTTCATTTTCACCGCGCCCTGCAATTAGATCCCCAGGATGAAATCGCTTTGGAGGGTCAGCACACCATAGAAAAAATCTTAGGACAAAAATCCGCTAGCTCGAAATCTGCAGCCAAGTCTGGAACTGGAACTAACAAAGCAGGTAAATCCCATGGCGGTGGTTTGTTTGGTGGTTTGTTTGGTGGGAAGAAAAAGTAATGGTATATCAACCACCAGCAGGAGCAAGGGACTTATTACCCCTAGATGTAGCTCAAAAACGCTGGATCGAAGAAAGACTGCAACAAGTATTTCACCGTTGGGGATACCACAGAATTATCACCTCAACCATAGAACGAATGGATACGCTAATGGCGGGAGGTGCAATTCCCCGACAAGCAGTGATTCAATTGCAAAATCCCGACCAGGAAGAATTAGGACTGCGTCCAGAGATGACAGCTTCCATCGCCCGTGCTGCTGTTACCCGCATGGCAGGTGCAACCCTACCACAACGCTTGTACTACAATGCTAATGTTTTCCAGCGCTCCCCAGATTACCGACACAATCAACCCCAAGAATTTTACCAAGCAGGAGTAGAGTTGCTAGGTAGTGGTGGTTTGCTTGCTGATGCAGAAGTGTTGTTTTTAATAGCAGATTGCTTGCAAGCTCTATGTCTGAACCAGTGGCATTTAATTTTGGGCGAAGCGGGAATTACACGCTCGCTTCTAGATGCTTTTCCTAGCGATTTACGCTCAATAGTTCGCAACGCGATCGCCCACCTAGATCTAGTCACCATCGAAAACTTACCCTTGAGCGAATCATTGCGACAACGAGCACGCACAATTTTGGATCTTCGAGGTCACAGCGCGGATGTGATCCAAAAAATCAATACTCTTGATTTAGATCCTTTACAGCAACAAAAGGTGAATAACCTCAAATCCTTGCTAGATTTACTCGCACATCGCAGCAATTTTCCGCTGATTTTAGATCTGAGTCTCATCCAAACTTTTGATTACTATACCGGTATTGCTTTTGAAGTGGTTAGCAATACCAAAACTGGAGTGCAAGTTGTGGGACGGGGTGGTCGCTACGATCGACTTTTGGCTTTGTATCATCCCCAAGGAGAAAATATACCCGGAATTGGTTTTACTTTTTTTCTGGAAAATTTATACCAAGCTATTGCTGATTCTCCGCAATTACCTCAAAGCATACCTGCAACTAACTGGCTAGTAGTAGCAGAAAACAGCAGCGCCTACGCCAGTGCCTTTGCTTACGCTCGAAAACTCCGTGATTCTTCCCACCTCGTACGGGTAGAAATGGATTTGGGAGGTAGGAGCGCAAATGAAATACGACAGTATGCACGCGATCGCTGCATTGCTCAAATTGCTTGGGTTAAAGCTGATGGTTCAATTGAAATCGAATCTACAATGCTATAAGCCAGACTTAACATTTTTCTATTTTTTGATCTGGGACTGCACTTGCTTGCGATTCCCCAGTCTTTAATTTCTCAAATCTTCCCTCCCGCCAGCTATCTCCAACACTTTTAATAAAACTCGCTAAAGGAATTGCTATTAGCAACCCTAACAAACCTCCCAATTTTGCCCCTAAAAGCAAGGAAATTACCACCCATACTGGATTTAAACCAGTTAAATTACCAAGAAGACGAGGAGCAACAAAATTAGAATTAAACTGGTCAATTGCTACTGTTACAACTAAAACTTCTACTCCTAACCAAAAATTGTTTAGTGCCACCAAAGAGCTAACTATACCAATTCCTATTCCCGTACCAAAAGGAAATAAAGCAAAAAAACCAATTACTAAACCAAATAATAAACTTAAAGGAACTTGCAATGCTAAAAATGCCAAGGTAATTCCTGTGGCTAATATTGTTGCTAAACTGATTTGACCGAGAAAATAATTTTGAAAATCCTCCCGCAGCGATTGACGAATGTACGTTCCGATGTGAGGCGGAAACCATAAAAAAATTCCGTCCCAGATATACTCTCCATTCAAGACTAAGTAGAAAGTTAATACTACCGTGAGCAAAACATTAACAAGACTGCCAATTGTATCTAATGCAAAACTCAGTATTCTACCTGTCAAATTTTGAATTTGAGTTGAGATGCGGTCCAGAAGCTGGGGTAACAACCCACTTAAATTCACCGGTAACTGTTGCGCGATCGCCCAGTTTTGTAGAGCTTGCAACTGCTGACTACCAGAATCGATCCAGCTGGGCAAAATGTTAGCTAGTTCGTTAAGCTGCTGTAAAATTAACGGTACTAAAGTAACGCCTAAAGCCACCAAGAGCACCGCAGTTAACAATAAGGCCACGGAAACTGCGACATTGCGTTTTATCCCTTGTTTTTGAAAAAATCGGATTGGATAATCCAAAATAAAAGCTAGCAAGATAGCAGAAATAAAAATACTGACCAATGGCTGAAAATACTTAATTACCTGAAGTAATAACCAGCCATTAAGAATTACAAGTGGAAATGCCAAACCTAAAGTTAACCATCGCGGTAGTTTGTTTGTTGATTGCATGGCGCTAACTGTTACACATGAATTTGCTGCATAAAATCTAACAAGATGCGCTGATGTACCTTTCCTAAAGGTCGGACTTGTCCTGCTGCTATTGAGTAACAGCTTCCCTGGATGATGTCTTTTGGCGTCAATAAACCCATATCCCAACCTTCGTTGAGAACAAGTCGGTCTAATTCCACCAAAAGTGGCGCGTGAAAGACGTGACGAATTGCTCTATCATCACCATAACAGCCAAACTTATCAAATTTTTGTGGAAGCTCGTAGTTGATTTCTTCTCGAATTTCTCGCCTCAGTGCTACCTCTGGAGTCTCACCGAGTTCGATGTGTCCGCCAAATAATCCCCAATGACCGGGATAAAGAATAGTAGGAATATTATCCCGCAGTTGCATGAGAAATTTGTTTTCTTGATAAAGAATCGCGATCGCTACTTCAGCTACCATATTTTCTATTTTTTTCTTGTTTGCTACTAACTAATAAAAGCCCCTGCTGTGCAAGGCAAGGGCTTTTTACCTATTTAGCTCTCAAAAAAAACCTCACTATTTGGGAGCACGAAAGCCAGCTTTTGTCGCTGTTGCTACATCTGTAAAGCAGATATCGGGCTTGACCTTTTCGTAGTCTGGGGATTTGGGAACGTGATAAATATTGCCTCTTTTTACCGTAGTTTTACCTTTGACAGGAGCATTTTTCGGACAGGTAGTTTCATTTGTAGGAAGAACACCTAACTTTTTCGCTTCTGCTGAAAGGGTTGCTTTGCTCGTAGCGCCGGTAGTTGTTGTTTTGTTCACACCAGGTGAAGTTGCAGCGACGGGACTAGTGGGTGTTTGTGTTGTAGCAGACTCCTCACCTTTTTTCCACAGCTGGAGAGGAATAAAACGGCGACAAAGGCGATCGCCACAGTGGAACGATGATTGAGTAGATTTTTCATAAATTTAGTGATTCTCCTCCCTCAAGAACATGCGAGCACAATGCTTTTTAACCCACGGTCACTTGCGTAGTGTCTACATCTTTTGCGCCGCTTACACCCCTAGCTATTTCTACCATTTTGTCTAAAATATCTTGACTGGGAACTTGCCCTTTTAAAACAACTGTGCTGCCTAGTTGTGCAACGTATAAGCTGTTAATATCATCAAAATCAGGGTTTTCATCAAAAGCTAAAGCTACCCGTTTGGCAAGTCCGCTTTGATCGTACTCTCCATTCAATCCTACTCGCTCGGGAGGAATTTCTTCACCGTTGCTGCTGTCCTCGCTGGTGGGTGTAGGATTAACTTGAGCGTCTGCGGGTTTTTCTATACCAAATAGTCTTTGCAACCAACCCATAAATTTTCGCTCCTTTTAATACACCAATAAAAAGAATATTTTTTGCTTGTCAGCCACGAATTCTATCTTATACGTAAGTAATTTTGCACAATTTATTTATTAATTATTTTGTTTGATTGGGCGATCGCTTTCATTCAGCCATCGATTCATACTTCAAATATAATTGATGCTTATTTTTAGCAAGCAAATTCTTAAAATATCTCTATATCCAAAAGCTGTTTATCCTTTTCCAGATTGCTAATTACTGTTGCTTTTAGTGACTTAATTTTTCGATCAAATCCGAGCCCACAATCACGGTAACATCAGATAAAATGTCTCCCACAGAGGCAACCTGTACTTCACCGATACCGAGTATACTACTAACGGCATTAGCCGCGTCGGGATTGCCGTGTTCAGCAATAATTTGAGTTTTTCTACCGTAATCTACCTCTGTATCAATTTCATGATTGGTTAGATAAGTGTTGCGAAAACCGTGTCCTCGCAGAAAAGAGACTACTTTTTCTCCATCTTCCGGTTTTCCTGTAGCATTGGCTACAGCTATTTTTAATGTTCGCGGAGGGGATAAATTTGTATCTGACCTGGCAATGGGGGCTGTTTCAACTCCAAAGTAGCGAGATAAAATTTCCCTGGTGGCATCAAAGTTACAAATCCAATAGCTAAGGCGGTATTCATCTTTGCGACTGAAGCGTCCGGGGAGCATGATGGAATGAAATTGACGGCGATCGCTAGTCAATAAAGCTTGAGCAACCGCCAACATTTCTTCCACAGATAAATCCGTATCTACGTTTTCTTTGACTACCTGAAGAATTTGAGGTATTTTGGGTATAGTTGTTGGTTGAAGCAGTACGTGTAATATTTCCTTAAGGACTTCTTGTTGTCTTTGCACGCGACCGATATCGCCCAACGCATCGTGGCGAAAGCGGACATATTCTTGTAAGTGCTGTCCGTTTAATTTCTGTCTCCCAGGGGAAAAGTGAATGTTCAGATGCTGGGTTTTATCCGTGTAATCCATTTTTTTGGGAATATTGACTTCCACTCCTCCCAACGCGTCTACCAAGCGGATAAATCCTTCCGTATCAATTCGTATATAGCGGTCAATAGAAACTCCTTGCAATAACTCACTGACGGTCTGAGCGGCTAACTTTGCTCCTCCCCGGGGATTAGCATCATTGATTTTATCAATTCCTACACCCGGCAGTTGCACCAGTGTATCTCTGGGAATGGATAGAACATTAACTTGATGAGCTTGCGGTACCAATCGCACTAATAACATTGTGTCGCTGTTACCTGCAAATGCTTCTTCCGGAGTATAGTGCTGTTTGTGGGGATGACCAGAATTATCAATTCCGAGAACTAAAATGTTAACGGGATGTTCTAGAGTAGCCGGGACGATCGCGCCTTTGGTAAGGTTAGTTTGACTATGGGATAATACAGAAAAGCTATCTTGATTTTTCAGGGGAGTTAAAGTTCTTAACCAAGCAAAAATTTTTCCTAAAATTAAAAATATTAGAACTAAAGTTATTAAAAATAACGGCTGTCCTAAGAGTTTAAGCATCCAGGACTTTTTTTTGGCTGCATCCTCCTCACCCCTACACTTTGATTTTTTTCAAAGATTCATTACAAAAATTCTATCTACAGATACAACGGGAAAAAATTTAGTTTCTGCCTGCAAGTCGCCTCTTGTAGCAGTATTGTCCTTCTGGAACTGCAGATTTATTGTAGCAATAGTTACCTATTCTTCTAGTGCCAATATAGTCTGCTGAGGCGGAAATTTAAGCTCTACATATATAGCAAAATATGGTCCGAAATTGCTGAAAAATAATTAAATCTTAATATTGCTATGGTTGAGCGTCATACTAACGTCATCTCCCGGTCATGAAAATGACATTACCGTAAGCTAAGTTGTGTTTTAATTTCTGCCGACAAATTCCGTGAGAGCAAGTAAACTATGCTACCTCTAATCCTAGGGACTGCAAGCTGTAGCAATGCTAGCGAAGTAAATTTGAACTTTGCCAACATGAGTTGGATAGAAATGATATTTTTAGGGATTGTTCAGGGAATTACGGAATTATTGCCAATCAGCAGTACTGCTCATTTAAGGGTAGTACCAGCTTTGTTTGGATGGCAAGATCCAGGTTCTGCTTTTTCAGCTGCAATGCAACTAGCTAGTTTGACAGCTGTGTTGGTCTACTTTTGGCAAGATTTAAAAAAATTAGCAGCTAAGACCATCACAGCAGTGATCGAACAGGATTATCAATCAAGTTCTTTGCGGTTGACGCTGGGTTTGTTGCTGGGAACTTTACCAATAATTGTGGCTGGTGTTTTACTCAAACCAGTTCTAAACGCCTGTAACTCGCCTATACGCAGTCTGACAGTGATAGGATGGGCCTGTATTGTTATGTCGGTATTGTTGGCGATCGCCGAAAAACAAGGAAGGCGCGATCGCACCATTGAAAAACTCACCCTTTGGGACGGAATTTGGGTAGGAATAGCACAAGCTTTTGCTCTTATTCCCGGCGTTTCTCGTTCTGGTTCCACTCTGACTGCGGGATTGTTCTTGGGTATGGAGCGAGAAACCGCGGCAAGATTTTCTTTTTTATTGGGTTTGCCGGCAATAATTTTAGCAGGGGCGGTGGAAATTCACACCCTTATGCAGGCAGGTTTGAGTGCAGCTGGCTGGTTAACATTGCTTGTTGGGCTGACTTGTGCTAGTCTTTCTGCGTTTTTGGCCATTTGGGGACTTTTACATTATTTAGAAAAACGCAGTACCTGGATATTTGTTTTCTACCGCTTGATTATGGGTGTGTTTTTGATAGTTGCGGCAACCGCGGGTTGGTTGCCAAATTAGTATATTCTTGAGGTTGCTGACAACAGCGAGCCCCCATTATTACTCTTCTTCTAAGTATATTTCCCCCGAATCTTTGTTTGCCGTTATGGGTATGGGCTGATAGCGAACTTTACCTTTGATCACCACTTGCTCTCCCTTTTGCACGTGAGTTTGAGCAGTAATAACCCATATTTTCCCTGTCGAGTCATTAACCAAATACGCTTGTCGCTTGAGCAGGGGAACTTTCCTCTCTACCTTACCTTGAATGTAGACTGTGGCGTTGAAATTTTTTTGTAATTGTAATTCTCGAACAGAAGTAACATTTGCTCCTAGGGCTTTCACATTATCAAAACTAAACTGACTGCAGCTAACTAATCCCGTCCCCAAAAAGCACGTCAATCCCAAAGAATACACCGTAAAATTCAGGAATTTTTTTGTTGCTTGTAGCATAAAAAATACCTTTTGAGAAAATTTTGGCATCAGCAGTCGAGGAGTCGCAACACCAACAGGAGTAACTTTGGTGTCAAAATAAAGACCGCTACGCACAAGGGAAAGCTGGCAACCAACCTCAACTTCCGTCAAAAGTGAGAAATATACTCCCAACTACAGCAATCAATCTGAGAAGATAAAGATAGCAATTTGATTAGTTTTGTGAAGTAGGAGGTTTGGGTTGTAATCGTGCTGTGTGGTTGTTAATGGATTTGCTGTGACAAATCAGCTGTCAACCAATAACTATTCACAACCTTAACTAAAATTCTCACAACTAACCGCATTCAACAGTGCTGGTTGAGATGCAGTTGGTGTATCTATCTGCATGCAAGACCAAAGCAAGGGCTGTAGTTTCTCTCACATCTAAATGTAATGGAAACAAAAACCGCTAAATTACTCCATGGAAAAGCAGTAGCTGCCAAAATTCAGCAACAGTTGGCTGCTGAAATTGCCAAATTACAACCCCAGGTAGGACGCCCACCTGGTTTAGCAGTACTAATGGTTGGCGACAATCCCGCCTCAGCAGCATACGTACGAGGGAAAGAACAAGCCTGCGCCAAAGTTGGTATTGCTTCCTTTGGCAAGCATTTCCCTACACAAACTACTCAAGCTGAACTAGAGGAAGTGATTGACGCCCTCAACCGGGACCAACGAGTAGATGGTATTCTCGTGCAGCTACCCCTACCAAATCATTTAGATGCTGTTTCTCTGTTACATCAAATTGACCCCAACAAAGATGCCGATGGATTACATCCGGTAAATTTAGGAAAATTAGTGCGGGGAGAACCTGGTTTGCGCAGCTGTACTCCAGCAGGAATAATGCGCCTGCTGCAAGAGTACGAAATTTCCTTGGAGGGAAAACGGGCGACGGTAGTAGGACGCAGTATTTTGGTAGGGAAACCCTTGGCGTTAATGCTATTGGAAGCTGATGCAACAGTGGTAGTTGCTCACTCGCGATCGCCAAATTTAGCCGAACTGACCAAAAATGCTGATATTCTCATCGCAGCAGCAGGTCGTCCCGGACTAATTTCGGCAGAAATGGTGAAACCCGGGGCCGTTGTGGTAGATGTGGGCATAAATCGCATCACCGACAACAGTGGCAACAGTCGCTTAGTTGGAGATGTGCAGTTTGACTCGGTTGCTGGTGTGGCAGAATTCCTCACCCCAGTTCCTGGTGGTGTTGGTCCCATGACTGTAGCCATGCTATTGCAAAATACTTTTTCTACTTATTTAAGGGCGACGAAAAAAATTGCCAATTTGAGTCTTTAATAAGAGTTTAACTCTAGTTAGCCAGAAACTATGCTTAGTTAAAAGTACAGCTGAAATTCTCAATCTTAAATTCCCGCAGGCATTTAAAATTTTACATAAATAATAGAAGCATAAGGAAATTAGGAATGGTAGCAGCGGATAACCTGAAACCGACTCCAAAACAAGCACATTTTGACCTCATTACTTATTTAAAAGAACGACAAAAGCTTTGTGAAGCAGCTCTGGAGAAGGCTGTTCCCATACGCTACCCAGAAAAAATTTACGAAGCAATGCGCTACTCGCTGTTAGCGGGAGGTAAGCGCCTGCGTCCGATTCTCTGCCTGGCAAGCTGTGAAATGACTGGCGGTACTATCGAAATGGCAATGCCAACTGCATGCGCTTTAGAAATGATCCACACCATGTCGTTAATTCACGACGATCTACCAGCAATGGATAACGATGATTTTCGACGTGGAAAGCTAACAAACCATAGAGTTTATGGCGAAGATGTAGCCATTTTAGCTGGGGATGGACTGTTAGCTTACGCTTTTGAGTATATCGCCTCTCACACTAAAAACGTACCTCCCGAACGAGTATTGCAGGTTGTTGCTATTTTAGGACGTGCAGTAGGAGCGGCGGGATTGGTCGGCGGTCAAGTTGTAGATTTAGAATCGGAAGGAAAGTCAAATATTTCCGTAGAAACACTCAATTTTATTCACAACCACAAAACCGGAGCGCTCCTAAAAGCTTGTATTGTTTGTGGTGGCGTTCTCGCAGGAGCTTCAGAACAGCAGCTGCAAAGGCTGTCTCGCTATGCTCAAAACATTGGCTTAGCATTTCAAATCGTTGATGACATCCTAGACGTTACCGCCACCCAAGAACAACTGGGTAAAACCGCAGGTAAAGACCAGAAAGCGAAAAAGGTGACTTATCCCAGCTTGTGGGGAATCGAAGAATCCCGAAAACAAGCCCAACAGCTTGTAGAGTCAGCCTGTGCGGAACTGGAACCCTTTGGAGAAGCAGCACAACCTTTGGTTGCACTGGCACATTTTATTACCAATCGCACTTATTAAATTCATAATTGAATTTAGCAAAGGCTCTTTGGCCCGATTTTTGGTGTCCGCAAGTGCACCCGCTAGCTGATGGGTAAAAAAAGAAAGAAAGCACGGTCCAGACGCCAAAGATGATTTTTTGCTCGGTACCTTCAGATTGGTTTTTCCGCTTATACCAACTAATGGAATTTGAGGATGGCATTATTTGCTTTTTCCTTTGATCTGAAACTGTTTTTGATGTTTGTTAACCGAACCCAAATACCATGCAGGACATAGGCAATATTTTAGACAACCGCGTACTGCTGGTTGCTCTGGTAGCTTGTTTGGTAGCTCAAACCCTAAAATTAGTGATCGAATTGGTCAAAAATCGAAAATTAAACGTACGTGCTTTAGTAACAACCGGAGGAATGCCGAGTGCTCATTCGGCTTTGGTAACAGCTTTGGCAGCTGGCGTCGGACAAACCCGGGGATGGGCATCTACTGAATTTGCTGTAGCTACGGTTTTTGCTATTATTGTTATGTACGATGCAGCGGGAGTGCGTCAAGCTGCTGGCAAACAGGCTCGCATCCTCAATCAAATGATTGACGAATTATTTGACGAACACCCAGAATTTACGGGCGATCGCCTTAAAGAATTGCTCGGACACACTCCTTTTCAGGTTATAGCTGGATCGGCACTGGGTATTACTATCTCCTGGTTAGCTCGCTATGCCTATAATTAAACTTCAGTTTTCCCAACACTCTTTCAGAGTAATTGATTTCGTCAATTCATTGTTAACAAATTAGCAACTCTTAAGGGAACCTAATTTGTAATAGTCAAAACGGAATTTAAATAATTTTTTTATTTTTCTTTCCAGAAGTGGAAAGTTTCAATTCACCGGTAATTTCACCACTGGCTTCAGTAAAATTACCTTGCTACTATCAACCAAAACAGCAAAAAAACCTCGTTCTGAAAGTTTTTGCAAAGTTTTGTAGGCATCTTTTTGACTAGTAGTGTAAGTTGCTAACAAGTAAGGGCGTTGTCCGTAGGAAACAAAACCAACATCACCTCCCATAACTTGCTGAAGTTGATTGGCTATTTCCGGACGGTTGAAGTAATCAACTAAAACGGCAAAACCATTTTTGAGGCGTCGGGGTTGATAGGAGACTGTTTGAGTGTTAGTGGGTGTGGAAGTGGAAATTCCTTCTCCCGGACGAGTGGTGATAATGGCAGATAATCCGACAATATTGTTGATGTATCTTGCCCAGCGATTAGCATCGTCTATTTTTTGAAAACCTCCGATGCGTGTGACCGTATCGGTTAGATAGCGACAAGTTGTAGTTTTAATCTCTTTTGGTAAAGCATGACGCAGTTGATTTTGACTATCTGCTGTCGGGCTAATTACCAACAACAAAAATTCCCCGGGGTTGGGAGGTTGACAAGAAGGAAGGTTTGTTCCTTGGGCAAAGGTAGTATTCGTACCGGCCAAAAGTGCAGCGATCGCCACCACTGTACTGATGCCTGCAGTTTTAGATAAAATCTGAAACATATACCACCGTATTATCTTCAGGATTTGACTATAAATATATCTAATTTATTCTTTATTCTCGAGATTTTGAGGTGGATGGTGGGGAATTTATACCTTTTTTCTTACCAGAGAATGACACTTCTATCCCCACAGCTAGCAAACCCAAAACAAGGGCAAAACTGAACCGGGGGATGGGTAAAAATTTTTCTCCCCACCAACATTGCTTCCTAGTTGCTCGTTATTTTGACTGTTGATTAACAAACAGCAGCCAAGGATGCTAAAGCATCGGGAATTGTTTGAGAAGGAGCTTGAAAATCTCCAGTGATAACATACTCCAAGCGGAGTTTTAACCAAGTAATAAATTGAGGATTGGTAGAAATAATCGCCGCTGCTGGTTGCGGACACTTTGCTTTTACCTGCTTCATCTCAGGCGCTTCCAAGAAAGCTGGTTGCTTAACTACCCAAAAATCAATTTCTTTTTCTTGTTCGCGGTAATGGCGAGTACGTTCCCGCAGTACTTCTTCGATAGGTTCTTCTTCTAGCAAAAAGCGTTGACTTGCCAAAACGTAGTAGTATGTTTGCATTTTTGTCCTTTACTAAACAATTAACAGTCCTTTTAGAATTATCTCAGCTTCAATTTCCGGAACCATGATTTCCAAGGACAAGCAGTAGTTTGTTTTCCTTTGCTTGTCAGCTTTGCCAAAAACGAGCTGTTATCGAAGTAGTGTTCTACAGAAATAATTTTCAAGTCTTCAGTGAGACGGGCTATACTCATTCCCACTATTTCGATGGTTTCTCCTGTGGGAGCATAGTCTTTGTAGGGACCGCTAAAAGTTCCCCAATGTCGCCATTTAAATATCACGTTTGGAGGACCAGAATACACCTCTAACACTTCCCATAAAAATCCTTGCGGAAACGCTGTGCGGAAAAGCTTACCCGCAGATTCAAAGGTTTCCCGAGAAGCTTGATAATCTGGTGTATCGCCAATAAATAAATTGTAGGTTCCAGATGCGGATACATCTTTGGCGCTATAGACGGGTCCACCGTTACTGCTGGTGCGAAATTTGTCATTGACAATTGATAACCATTGTGATGGATCCGCTTTAAAAGAAGCTTCCATCTCAAAGGTTCTGATTAAGTTTTGGGCGATCGCTTCCAGAGAACCCTCCAGATGATGACACTTGCTTTCTCGGGCTAAACCTTGTTTAGATAGGGAATAATCTGGAGGACTACCGTAACGCCAATTAACATCTGTACTTTGGGCGATAACTTCATCCCTGTCCTGTACCCAAAGCGGAAGGTTTTTAGATGGTGTTGCGTTCATACAATCGTTAGCTGCAATTTTTATTTGCTCTCTAGCGCAGATAACTTCCCCTCTAGGTTTGGGACCGGCTAGCTATGGTGGTAATAGGTACTTTTTGCCTGCATGTTAAAGTTGTCCGCTCATAGCTAATTTCATTTCTCGAACCGCTCGCTCCATACCCACCAATACTGCTCTACTGATGATGGTATGGCCGATATTCAATTCTTCCATACCTGGAAGACAAGCCACAGGATAGACATTCCAGTAAGTAAGTCCGTGTCCGGCGTTGACTCGTAATCCCATTTTAGTTGCTTGCTCGCATCCTGCTGCCAAAGCTTCTAATTCTTGTTTGCGGCTTTTTTCGTCTTTTGCTTCAGCATACTTTCCGGTATGCAGTTCGATAAATTTTGCCTGCACTCTTCGAGAAGCTTCTATTTGTGCTGGTTCAGCGTCGATAAACAAACTTACTGGAATACCGGCGCTTTGTAATTTATCCACAACTTCTCCAATTCTAGCAATTTGAGCAATGACGTCCAGTCCACCTTCTGTAGTCACTTCTTGGCGCCGTTCCGGGACTAAAGTCACGTAATCGGGTTTGATATCGAGCGCTATAGCTACCATTTCCTCTGTAGAAGCCATTTCTAAATTCAAGTGTGTCCTGACTGTTTGTCGCAACAACCGTACATCTCGTTCTTGAATGTGTCGTCTATCTTCACGCAAATGAACAGTAATTCCGTCTGCACCGCCTAATTCCGCCAGCACCGCTGCTGCTACGGGATCTGGTTCTACCGTTCGCCGTGCTTGTCGGATGGTGGCAATGTGATCGATATTTACACCAAGTGTAGGCAATCCTAATTTCTCCCTTATCCACTGTCCACAAAAGTTGATTGTAGCGAAAATGCTGATTCTTCAGTGCCCAAGAATTTCATTAAGTCAAAAACGGGGCTACAATTAACGCCCCGTCAAGTTTGTGGACTTTCTGCTACCAAGAAGCTAATTGCCAGTCAGCGCCTTGAATTCAGCCTGCAGTTCGTGCTAACAATACCGGACAAGTGGCATTAACTCTGACGTAATCAGACAAAGAAGAGCCTAAAAGTCGATCTAAATCGACAAAACTTTTAGCAATCGAAGGACGACGATCTGGAGAACCCATTAATAACAGATCTACGTTCAGCTCTTCTGCGAGGCGACAAATTTTTTCACCAGGCTTACCTATACTTAAAACACAACGAGGTTGTATACCTTGTTTTTTGGCTTGGCTAGCAGCTGCTGCCAAAATCGGATGTTGTTCGGGATTAATCTGAGTTGATAGGCTGGATTCTCCTCCCAAATCGGCAATCACATGTGCCAGAATTAATTCTCCTCCCTTAATATCTCGAATCAAAAATAGCGCCAAATTCAAGCAGTGTTTCGACGCGTCAGAATTATCCATCGCCACCATAATGCGTTTAATTTTTTTGACATAAATGTCATCTTTGACTAGCAACATGGGGCGAGAAGATAATTGAAACACGTACTGACTAACAGAATTTGCGAGTATTGACTGCAATCGTTTCAGCCCACGAGAACCCATAATAATTAAGTCGGCGTTAATTTCGTCTGCTACTTGGCAGACCACATCTTTGGGTTCACCTTGTCGTAAGATGGAAGAAACTTGGCTGGGGTCTAAATTTAGTGTTTGAATGGCGTTAGCTAAAATTTTGCCACCTTGTTCCCACTTAGCTGTCATTGCTTCGGCGGTGCTTTGTGGTGGAACAACGTGCAAAACTGTCACTTTTGCCCGTTGAATCGAGGGTATTTCTTTTAAAGTTTTCAGCATTTCTTCTGCGTGTCCCAGCCCGGAGACAGCTAGCAAAATATTTTCGATCATCGTTACGCCTTATTACTTACGTAGCTTTTGTTTGCGAACTTTTGTAATTGGCTTGGCTTTGATTTCACCGCCTTAGTTAATAACATCATCAAGTAGTTAATAAACAAATAGTCTATAGAATGGCAATTTCATTTTTCAGACTATTTATTTACAAACTATTGACAAATGTTATTTTCATTTGTACCTAGCGGGCAATAATTTTCCTCTAGGCTTTGATTATTCAGCTTACTTTTGATCTTGCACGATTAACTTAACGAATAATTATGAAATTTATTAGTTTTAATCTATTTTTACTATTTTTAATCAAAGCTTTGGTCAAGAAAAACAAAAAGGCGGATCAAATATATTTTTTTATTGCCAAAATTACATTTTGCTATGAGAACAAGTTTTCGGGAAATACGTTGACCACAACAAAGTAAAAGCTGACACCAAACACACAAAAATTTGCAATACACAGCAACTACACACAAATGTCAAATTTTTGTAACACTAATTTGATATCCTCTGTAAAGAGGTATTAAGAATCATTGAGGAGTGAAATGAGCAAGGTAACTAAATTAGCTGCGCTGGTATTTGCCACAGCTGTCGCTGCACCCGTGAGCTTGACTTCAGTAACTCAAGCACAAGCGCCCGCTACAACTGCAACGCCGACTACAACTGCAACACCTACTATTCCCAAAACAACACCTACCAAAAAACCTACTACTAAAAAACGCACGACAAGCAAAAAAAGAGGAACCAAAAAACCTACAACTGGGTCTGCAACCCCAACTCCAACTGTTACAAAAAGTACGCCATAAAGACAAGAATCTTAAAATCCCGAAAACAAAATACTGATAGTAAAATGCCCTCGACTAGTTGCCGAGGGTTTTGTTAATTTTGTTTTAACTTCTAGGGAGTTTGGGGATATCAGTTTGGGAGGATGTCACCCAGCAACTAAACCGCTATGTCTGAGCAAGGGTTCTGTGCTGGGTGCGCGACCTCGGAAAGACTGAAAGACTTCCATGGGGTGTTTGCTACCGCCAAGAGCTAAAATGGTATCGCGATATCGCTTTCCTGTCGCTTTGACAGCTTGTTCGTTGTCTAGACCTGCTTCCTCAAAAGCAGCAAAGGCGTCTGCGCTGAGCACTTCTGCCCATTTGTAGCTATAGTAGCCTGCAGCGTAGCCACCAGCAAAAATATGTCCGAAAGCACACAAAAAAGCATCTTCTGAGAGGGGTGGGATAACGGTAGTGGTCTTGGCGATGCGAGCGCGTACATCTTTAGGTGTTTCCTTTCCGCCAGGACGATAGCGGTGATGCAATTCTATGTCCAGGAAGCTAAAGTGTAGTTGCCGCAGTATGGCGTTTCCGCTCATGTAATTTTTTGCTGCTAGCAGTTTTTGGTAATAATGCTCTGGAAGGGTTTCGCCAGTTTCGTAGTGCTTGGCCATACCAAACAAGGTGGCGCGATCGTAACACCAATTTTCCATGAATTGGCTGGGTAATTCTACAGCATCCCACTCGACATTGTTAATACCTGCAGCTGCTGGGTAGTCTACCTTTGTCAGCATGTGATGCAAACCATGGCCAAATTCATGAAACAAGGTTTCGACTTCTGCAAAAGTCATCAAGCTGGGTAACCCATCGACTGGTGGTGTTTGGTTACAGACCAAATAGGCCACGGGTAAGCGAGTTTTTGTCACTCCATTTTGTGTGATTTTGCCCCGGTTGATACAAGTATCCATCCACGCACCACCACGCTTTTCACCGGGACGACTGTAGGGGTCTAAATAAAAGTAGGCGATCGCGCTACCAGTTTCATCACTAATTTGGAAATAACGCACGTCTTCATGCCAAACTGGTGCTTGACCGTCAGCAGGAGTTATTGTGACCCCAAACAGTCGTTTCGCCAATCCAAATAAACCATCCAGCACTTGGGGTAAAGGAAAGTACGGACGCAATTGTTCTTGAGTAAAAGCGAATTTTTCTTCTCGTTGGCGTTCAGCCCAAAAGCTAATATCCCAGTGTTTTAAATCATTAGCTTCTGGTGCATGCTTGGATGCTGCAAACGCTTTTAAATCCTCTAATTCCTTGACAGCAGCATTGTAACTCGGCTGGCGCAGTTCTTCCAGCAACTTTTCCACAGCTTCTACATTCGGGGCCATTTTACTAGCCAAGCTCACCTCGGCGTAAGTTTGATAACCGAGTAACTGGGCTAGTTCTTGACGCAGTTTTAAAATACGTTCAATTATGGGATTGTTATCTAGCTTTTGAGAAGAAGCACGGGTAATGTAGGCTTTGTAAAGTACCTCTCGCAAGTCACGGCGAGTACTGTACTGCATAAAAGGAAAATAACTGGGGAAGTCCAAAGTAATCCGCCAGGGACCGTTTTCGGGAGTGGCGTTTTCCATTCCCGCTTCTCGTGCTGCTTGGGCTGCTAAACTCAGTAAACTAGGAGGCAGTCCGTCAATTTCTTCTTTAGTCGTCAGGGTCAAGCTAAAAGCTTTGGTTGCATCCAAGACGTTATTGGAGAACTTGGTAGAAAGTTCCGCCAACTCCATTTGAATGGCGTTGAAACGTTCTTGCGCTTCTGGTTGCAAACCAACTCCAGAAAGTTCTGCATCTCGAATTGCAGCTTCGATGATTCGCTTTTGAGCAGAGTCTAAGCTATCCCAGCTATCACTGTGGCGCAGTGCTTTCAAAGCATTATAAATAGGTTGGCTTTGATTTAATTTGTTAAAAAACTGCACTACCTGTGGTTGCACAGTTTCATAAGCTTCTCTTAGTTCCGGACTGTTTTTGACTCCCATTAGGTGGTTGACTACACCCCAACTCCAGTTTAGGCGCTCGGTAATTTTTTGTAGAGGTTCAACCAAATCGCTCCAAGTTGGTTTGACTTGCGACTCTAATTTGCTCAGTTCTTCCTCTAATTGGGGAAGTAACTGGTTGAATGCTGGTACCACGTGCTCTGGTTTAATGTCTGGAAAACGAGGTAACCCAGAACCAGCAAGTAAGGGATTATCTGAGGTAGTAACTTTTTCACCCATGATTGTGTGTGAGTATCCTGCAAATAAAACTTCAAAGTTATTTTTCTTTCTCTATCTTCTAATGTAGCGATCGCCTCTACCATGGCGGTTGTTTCTCCGTGAGGGTAAAAATATCCGTACTGATAATATTTGGCGTTGTTCCATCCATACGTATTCCTTGTCATCTTGCTGTTATCTTTTTGCTACACTGACGCCACATCTAGGAAATACTATTTCTATTGCCGATATTTTGCTAGAAATAGCCTAAGTTTTGGCAATGAAAAATTACTCCTAATTTCCCAGAATTATACAGTCAAAAAGAAATTTACAAAAATAATCTGATTCTGATTGCCAATAATTTCTGAACAAGCATTATTTTACTAAGGAGTGAACGTGAATCAAAAAAGTAATTATCCGATTTTTTACGACCCGCATCACCGGAGATGGCGGTGGATTAAATCGACATTGAAAGTAGTAATAACTTTTCTAATAACTATATTTGCTTGTTTTATTGTCAGCATGGTCATTTCACCTGAATTACCAAATTTAAATTTAGTTAATGTCAATCATTTTTGGAAATTACACCACTTTCTCTCCGGACAAAATTCTTCCTTAAAGTCACGGGTGCAGAAACTACACTCCCAGTCAAATTTTAGTAAAAAAGCCAAAAGTAGTGTTCATACCTCTGCTGCCACTGACATTATAGGCTTTTATGTGAATTGGGATGACAACAGTTTCACCTCTTTGAAACAGAATATTGAGTATTTAGATAAATTGATGCCAGAATGGCTGCACCTGCGCAGCGAAGATGGAGAGATCGCCGTTGATAATGAAGTCAAGCAGCAAAAAGCATTGACCTACATCAAACAACATCGACCCAATTTACCTATCATTCCCCTCATCAATAACTACGATAACGACACCCAAAGCTGGAATACTAACAAATTAGTGACCGTGTTGCAAAACCCAACAGCACGTCAGCACTTAATTGAGAATTTGTTGAATTTTGTGCGCCAAAACAATTTTGCTGGAATTAACATTGACTTTGAAAATATTCCCGATTCCAGCCAGAAAAATTTAGTTACATTTATGCAGGAACTGTACACTCAGTTTCATCCTCTTCGTTTAGAAGTTTCCCAATCAGTTCCTTTGGATAATCCATCATTTAACTACAAGAAATTGGCACAATTTAACGATTACTTAATTTTGATGGCTTATGACGAACACGAAACAACAAGTCAAGCAGGAGCAGTTGCTTCTCAAAATTGGTATGTGGAACACCTGCAGCGTCGTTTGACAGAATTAGCAGGTAATAAATACGTCATTGCTATTGGTAACTACGGCTATGACTGGCAAGAAAAAAGTAACTCAACCACAGAAGTTTCTTTTCAGGAAGCATTAAAAATAGCGCGAGAATCAGAAGGAAAAATTGTCTTTGCTGCCGATACTCTCAATCCTACCTTTGATTATTACGACGACCAAGATCGATTGCATCATGTTTGGTTTTTGGATGCAATTACAGCTTTCAACGAAGTTGTAGAAGGTGAAAGTTTTGGTGTTCGAGGTTTTGGGTTGTGGCGACTTGGTTCGGAAGATCCTTCTGTTTGGGAGGTCTTTAAACAGCGGATGCACCTTGGAAAAAAAGCTGCTCAATCCCTCAGTACTATTCACTATGGTTTCGACATTGATTATGAAGGAAAGGGTGAAGTTTTAAAAGTAACTGCAACACCCAGGGATGGTCAGCGAGATATTACCTACGACTACAAATCTGGTTTAATTGTTGACGAACACCTGAGATCCTTTCCTTCCCCTTATGTAATCAACCGTTGGGGAGGAGATAATCACAAGAAAATTGCCCTTACTTTTGATGACGGTCCAGATCCTAGCTATACGCCTGCGATTTTGGATATTCTGCACCGCTACAACGTTCCTGCCACTTTTTTTATTATCGGCATGAATGCTAGCAGGAACCCGGATTTGCTACAACGCATGTTCCAAGAAGGTCATGAAATTGGCAGTCACACGTTCACGCACCCAAATATTGCCGTTATTGCTCACAAGCAGTTGAAATTAGAGCTCAACGCTACCGAACGTTTACTAGAAGGGGAATTAGGCATTCGCACTCTTTTGTTTCGACCACCCTATGCAGAAGATGTGGAACCAGAAACGCCCGAACAGGTAACTCCCTTAAAGTATACAGGCAGTCTTGGTTATTATACCATTGGCATGCAGATCGATCCGGGTGATTGGCAACGGCCGGGTGTGGAAAAGATTGTTCAAGAGACGATCAACCAAGCGCTCAAAGGCGATGGAAATGTAGTTTTATTGCATGATAGTGGCGGCGATCGCTCCCAAACGGTAGCTGCACTACCAGGAATTATTCAAGGATTGCGCGATCGCGGTTTTGAGTTGGTCGCGGTTTCCGAGTTGCTGGGATTGACGCGCGAGCAAGTAATGCCAAGGCTTGCTGCCAACGAAAAGTGGATGGCAAAATTCGATTGGGTGGCATTTTTCCTAGTGAACAAACTCAACCAATTGATTTACTATCTGTTTGTCATTGGCATTGCATTTTCGACAATGCGGTTGTTATTTATTGTCACCCTGGCTGTTTGGGAATGGAAATCTCGCCGTTTTTGCCGATATGCAGTTAATTATTCACCTTCTGTGAGCGTGGTAGTACCTGCTTTTAATGAAGAGAAGGTGATTTGCAAGACAATCAATTCTATACTGCGCAGTAACTACAAGCACTTTGACGTTATTGTCGTTGATGATGGTTCTCAAGACAATACCTATCAATGCCTGGTGGAAAATTTTGCCTGTAATTCTCGTGTCAGCATTTTTAGGAAAACTAATGCCGGTAAAGCACAAGCATTGAATTATGGTATCAAAAAAAGCGATGCAGAAATTATTGTCACTTTGGATGCCGATACTCTTTTACATCCCAACGCGATCGCAAACCTTGTCCGTCACTTTGCCGATCCTACCATTGCCGCCGTTGCCGGAAATGCCAAGGTTGGTAACCGAATTAATATCCTTACCCGTTGGCAAGCACTAGAATACATTACTAGCCAGAATCTCGAACGTCGAGCCTTTGGTTTGCTCAATTGTATCAGTGTGGTACCTGGGGCGATTGGTGCTTGGCGGCGTGAATTAATCTTGCTAGCTGGAGGTTATGAAAGCGATACTCTAGCAGAAGATGCAGATCTGACGCTGAGGCTTTTGCGATTGGGTTATAAGATTACCTGCGAAGCTGAGGCGATCGCTTTGACAGAAGCACCTGATAATATACATGGCTTTCTCAAGCAGCGATTTCGCTGGATGTTTGGTACCTTACAAGCTGCTTGGAAGCATCGCGATACTTTGTTTCGGTCTCGATACAAAGCTTTGGGAATGTTCGCTCTTCCCAATGTTTTTGTGTTCCAAATTCTGTTTCCTCTTGTCTCACCGTTAATGGATTTGGTGATGGTGTGGTCGATTGTGTGGACTGTTTGGCAAAAACATCAACAACCTGTTGAGTATAGCGATCGCGCTTTGACAGAGCTTGCTTTCTACTATCTAGTATTTTTAACTATTGATTTTCTGGCTGCTGTTGTTGCTTTTGCATTGGAAGGTAAGGAAGATTGGAAGTTGCTGGTGTGGTTGTTACCGCAACGCTTCTTTTATCGCCAATTGATGTATTGGGTAGCTATCAAATCTGCGATCGCTGCAAGCAAGGGTCAGCTAGTGAGTTGGGGTAAACTCGAGCGCAAAGCAACGGTCTGTTGAGGTAGTCATAATAGGTGGTAGGCTGTGGTTGGCTCACTACCACCTATATTGTATTTGCAACCAAGCTACCTAAAATCTCGGCTGGGGTGTATATAGTTTGTGCAGTCCTAATAAAGTTAGCACAACTCCCACTTGCACAATTGACGGAGATAACACAAACCCCACGATCAGCAACATCACCCCGCTCAAGACAACTGCGATGCGATATACTTCCTCCCGGATTTTCAGTCCCAACCAAATGGCACCCAAACCGATAATTAATAAAACTAAATAAGCTTCTAGCATCCTGCTCTCCTTCAATGCACCGTTGGTTGTCCGTCGCACTTACACCATAACAGTCTTTTTAAGATTAGAGATATCGAACTTAATCGATATAAATAATTCAAAACATACAGCCACAAATGTTATTATTTATTTATATTTTTTTTAATTATAAATCTGTGGCAACGTGGGTAACAAACTGAGAAAAAGCTTCTTCGTTACGACGGTAGTAAGTACATTGTCCTTGACGGGTCGCCACGACCAATCCTGTTGCTTCTAACATGGACAAATAGTGAGACACGGTAGACTGGGCTAAGCCAGTTTTCTTTTGTATGCTACTGACGCACACTCCCACAGTGTGGGGGTCTACATCTTGCGGAGGAAAGTTAGCTTCTGGTTCCTTTAACCAATGCAAGATTTGTAGCCTTGTTTCATTAGCGAGAACTTTAAATATATCAGTGTCTTTCGTATCCATACGGGTAATTATATCGAATAAATTCGATGTTTCAAGAGCTTTTTTGCCGCTCTTGTCCGCTTCCAGGAAGAAAATTTGAATATGATGTAAATATTAAGTATATTTACTGAAAATGGGCGGCGAGGGGATAGTAGTAGCTGCAGACAATACTACTACTAACCTTTAATTAAAATCTAATTTACAACTTGAGTGCCGTGACTGCGGGGATCGTCGCTATTATTTTCTGATTCTAGGGATGTTGAAACCTTGGAAACTTTGCCGGTAGCTTGAGCGTAAGGTAAAGGCGAATTTGTAACTAGAGCTTCCAAATTAGAAGCCATAATTGTGCGAGGTTGGTCGCCGATCGCCTGCGCCAGAGGTTCTCCCTTATCGTTGAGAAAGACAAAATGGGGGATACCGTCGACTCGATATTTCAGCATTTCTGGCAACCATTTGGTATTATCCACATTCAGCATGACAAAATTAACTTTGTCACCGTAGTACTGTTTTAAGTAGGCTATATCTGGTGCCATTTTTTGGCAAACACTGCACCAGTAGGCATAAAATTCTACTAGGGATGGTTTGCCGTTAGTTACAGCCACTTCCAAAGGTGTAGATTGTTCATCCAGGCTAGCAAGGGAGACGGAGTTAGTCTTGCTTTTTAATCCCAAGACAAGGGCGACGCTGAGGACAATAGCGACAATTACGATCAAAAAATTTCTCAGGCGCGTCCCTACAGGAGATGGGGGTTGGATGGGCGAATCCGTACTCATAGCAGATTTGTTAAAACTTATTAAATAGCGATATCTTTCACTTTAGTACTTTTGTCGGGTTAGGGATAGCTCTTGGGTACCCCCTTGCTAGCTTTGAGTAAGCTAAAACTATAGCTTGCCTGCACAACTAACTAACCGATCTGACAACAATCGTGAAAAAACGAGTTACCCTCACTTTTCCCAAACGTGCAATTCAAATGCCAGTTACCTACCGACTGGCAAAAGATTTTAACGTAGCAGCGAATATCATCCGCGCTCAAGTAGCACCAAACCAAATCGGTAAGCTGGTGGTGGAACTTTCTGGAGACATAGACCAGCTCGATGCTGCTATTGAGTGGATGCGATCGCAGAATATAGGTGTTTCCCATACTTTGGGGGAAATTGCTATCGATGAAAATTTGTGCGTGCACTGCGGACTGTGTACTGGAGTTTGTCCCACGGAAGCTTTAACTTTAAATCCGCCGAGCTATAAATTGACATTTACCCGCTCCCGCTGTATCGTTTGCGAACAATGTATTCCCACTTGTCCGGTCCAAGCAATCTCTACTAACATCTGAAAAAAAGCTGGAGTTTCTTACCCCAGCTTGGCAATCACCCCGTAGTTACATGGATAAATTTTTACAAAAAAATTAATTAATTATTTCGAATTACCTTGAAGTCGATCTAATTAGTACATTTGTACGAAGAAGAAGGGAAAATAGTAAAATGAAGATGTTTGGAAAGCAAAAAGTTTCGCTTCCACTTTCCCTCAGATACAACCTAGAACTTTAATAGAATTAGGTCCCAAATCAAACCGGAAAGATGATTACACCCATGCGTGTTTTTGTATTAATTTTCAATGCTGGTACGGATAATGAGGGAATTCACACCATTCGGATAGGCGATCGCAATAAAATTCTCATGTTTGAATCAGAGGACGACGCCTTGCGTTTTGCACTCATGCTAGAAGCTCAGGATTTCCCCACACCAACAGTAGAAGCCATTGATGCAGAGGAAATTAAGGAATTTTGTCAAGCTGCAGGCTACGATTGGGAAATCGTCGCCCAAAACGGCGATCTAGTAATTCCCCCAGAACTGAACGTCGAGCAAACCGATTGGCAACCACAGTCTCAGGATTCTGAGTTCGACAATCAAAAATCACAACCACAAAGGGAATTTTCTGATTCCGAGCTGGAGAGCATGCGTCGCAGATTAGAAGGATTGTTGTAGTCAGTCCTTTCGTCTTCTGTCAAAGGTCAAAGTCAAAATTAATACTCTTGACTTTGAGCCGCAGGTCCTCGTGAATAGAAGAAAAACGGCCAAGGACAAAGGACAAATGACGAATTTGCAGGAGCGCGGACATCTTTTAACAGAGCAAGTTAATCCTAACAGCTTGAACTTAGACCAGCTCGATACTCTAGAATTAGTGGAATTATTTAATAGGGAAGATCAAAAAGCAGTGGCTGCAGTTGCTGCTGCTAAGGTGTGTTTAGCACAGGCTATTGAACGTACGGCCGAGTGTCTGCGCCGAGGAGGACGACTGTTTTACGTTGGTGCTGGCACAAGTGGTAGGCTGGGAGTGTTAGATGCTGCTGAGTGTCCGCCAACTTTTTGTACGCCTCCAGAACTGGTACAAGGGATAATTGCTGGCGGCCCTGACGCCTTGGTACGCAGTTCTGAAGATTTAGAAGACCGCGTCCAAGATGGAGAAGCTGCGATCGCCCAAAAACAGGTAACGTCATTAGATGTTGTAGTTGGGATCACTGCTGGGGGAACAACACCATTTGTCCACGGTGCAATCAACGCTGCGCGTCAAAGGGGAGCTACAACCATATTTATAGCCTGCGTGCCTGCAGAACAAGTGAGTGTAGAAGTAGATATTGATATTCGCCTGTTAACCGGACCAGAGATACTAGCTGGTTCTACTCGCCTCAAAGCTGGTACTGCCACGAAGCTAGCTTTAAATATCCTTTCTACAGGTGTAATGGTACGCCTGGGCAAAGTTTATGGCAACCGCATGGTTGATGTCGCAGTTACTAATCAAAAGTTACGCGATCGGGCTTTGCGAATTTTGCAAGATTTAACAGGTTTGAGTCGTGAAGCCTCCGGGTATTTACTAGAACTTAGCGGTAAATGGGTAAAATTAGCACTGTTAATGCATTGGACTGGCTTGGACAAAGAGGAGGGCTTAAAATTGCTGTCTAAATACCAAGGTAATCTCAGAGCAGCAATTGCCAGTCAAAAAACTCGTAATTAGCTTGCTTGCTGGCGTTGATTTTTGGCGCCACAACTGGTGGTAGCTCGTTATTGGTAAGCACAAAGCGTGCTTACTACAATTTTTTTGTCAAAACAATTACGATCAAAATTTTTGAGTTTTCAGCTTAGCGATGGTAAGCAAATAAAATTATGGATGTTCCTAATAGGGACACTGCGACGCCTAGTAAATCCCATCTATCTGGTTTGACTCCCTCGGCAATCCACAACCAAATCAAAGAGGAGAAAATGTAGATACCACCGTAAGCAGCGTATGCTCTACCAGCATAGGAAACATTAATTTGGGTAAGAGCAACAGCAAAGACAAGCAAAGCCAAGACTCCTGGAATGATATACAAGATGCTTTTTCCTAGTCTTAACCATGCCCAAAAACTGTAGCAACCAGAAATCTCTCCGCAAGCAGCAATTAAGAAGTAAACAAGGGTTTGCATGGTACTAAATTTTCTCTTTCCAGCCGTGCAATAAAGCTATACTTTTAATAATTTTTTTCAGGAGGAAGGGTGGTGCTGTTGATATTAAAGTACTGGGGTAAACAGCCGTTCCCCACTTCGGGTGTACTAGTACGTGACATTTATTTTTGATCGCAGGATAGCCAAGCAGAGCTTTGACAACTGCTGTGTCATCGTGGGGATATTTTCCCGGACGAGAAAGTAAGGGATACCCAGTCCGGGGATCGATAAGGTCTGTGAGATAACCGCGATCGCGTAAAACAAAGGCGACATCAAACCCAAATCTCATAAACTTTTCTCGCAATCTTTGTTTTTCTACTTCAATTTCCGGGGTAATTTTGTCTATTTCATATTGAGATTGCTGTAAAACAATTACGACCCAAAAAGAAAGTTCGTTTTTCCAATCTGGTAATATTTTCTCGCAATTAGCACAAATGTACTGGCTGGGGGAATGAATGGAAATTTCCACCGCTCGTTCGCTTGTGTCAACTAAAGAGGTGGGATTACCTGCAACAGAAGTATAAACCACCGACTTGTTCCTTAATCTTATTTGTTTTTGGCAAAATTTCAATCTTTTACTATGTTTAGATAATAACTTCTTTATTTCCAGAAAAATTATGATTCTCCACTTTTGGAGCTAGTTAATTTTTAGTTTTTAGTAATTGTTTATTATTTTTTAATTTCTGGAGTGTGTTTGAGAAAATCAGTTTCAATACAATTGCAAAAGCTTTTTCTTCTCAAGGCAGAAAACAGGGCGATCGCAAACTAGGTTCCCAAACAGCACCATAGGTCTGTTGTTGAGTGCCAAAAAGATAGATGATAAGAATAATTTTATACAGACTTTTTTCTAGTTTTTCCGAAAAAGGAAATCGCAGCTTCTTAGTCTTGTAATTAAAAATACTTAAAACTGAAGTACGTGTATTTATGTAGAAATTTATAATTTCAAACAGCAACCCACTCTCAAATATACTGGGTTGGTCTGATATTGGAACGGTTATGTTATGAGACACCCCTTTGACTTAAATATTTCCGAATTAGAGTCATTAAGTTTGACACTAGCAAACCTCAGTAACGAGGAAGCAGAGAAAGTTTCTGGCGGTGCTGAAGTTACTACTTTAGCTTTAGGTGAAGAAGGAGGTAAATACACCACCCAAGCTGTAGGTGAAGAAGGAGGTCACCTGACTAGCTATGTTGTAGGAGAAGAAGGAGGTCAAGTAACAACCTACGCTGTAGGAGAAGAAGGAGGTCAAGGTACAACCAAAGCTTGGTTTGAGCAAGGTGGTTTTTGCTTTTGGTAGAGATTAATATTTATTTAAGGTGTAAATTTAATTTCATCAGCGAATAAGTTGATTTGGAAAAATCTGAAGGGAATAAAAATGGGATTGCAGCATTTTTTCTACATTCTTGCTGCAATTTTACTAAAAAATATGGCAAATGAATATTTTAATTTTGGGTAATTCTGGAGATGCTCATGCTTTAGCTGTCGAGAAAGCTCTTGCCGAGGCGGGGGTGATAGCAGATTATTTTGATACATCTTTGTTTCCAACACAATTACGCATATCTTGGGAGCCAGTCAATCAAACAGGATATTTAGTTTTACCACAGGGGCGCAACCTGAAAATCACAGACATCCATAGCGTATACTGGCGAAATTTTGCGGGAGTTGGGGTACCCGTTTTGCAGGATGTTTACCAACAGCAGATAGCGATCGATGATTCTACGAGTGCTTTGCGATCGCTGCTGCAAACCATCCCAGCGCGTTGGGTAAATTCATGGGAGGCGTATCAATTTCACAAAGAAAAACCCCTACAGTTAAGCAAGGTCAAACAAATAGGAGTTACGATTCCCCAAACTTTGATCGGTAACGATGCACAGGAAATTAGCAGTTTTGTCCGCTCTTTAGACAAAGCGATATTTAAACCCGTCTACGGAGGTGCGCATGCCAAATTAGTAACAGCAGATCACCTAGAACCCAGACGATTGAGTTTAGCAGCAAGCATTGCTCCGGTAACCATACAGGAATACATTCCGGGGACGAACATTCGCAGCTATGTCATCGGTCAATCGGTGTATGCGGCGGAGATTCGCACCCAGCAATTAGACTTTCGAGAAGATGTACAAGCGCAGTTAATTCCAGTAGACTTACCCGCCGTCGTTGAGCAACAATGTTTAGAGATTGCTCGAGCATTGAAGCTGGAATGGACTGCCATTGACTGGCGTTGCAAGCCGAGTGGAGAATATGTTTTTCTAGAAGCAAACCCCAGTCCGATGTTTTTGCACTTTGAGCGCCAAACTGGGTTTCCCATTACTCGTAAATTAGTCGAACTGCTGATGCAGTAGCTTGAGATGCGATCGCTTTACATCAATCCAGCCGACTCGTACAATCGTTTCAGCATTGCTACGAGCTTATCACCGTAATCTAAATCTGCTGACCAGCGTCCTGATAGCTGACTTAATAAAGGAGCTACACCCCGGGTAACAAAGCGAAAGCGGGGATCTACAACTTCTTGCACTAAAGGTTCTAAACTAGCATAAGCTTTTAAATGCTGGATGTGCGCTCTCACACCAATTCTGGCACTTTCAAAAGATGCCGCTTCTTTACCACCGCCAACAGTACCCAAACCAGCAAAATTGTTTTGCTCGGGTTTGATATCGCCTCCAAAGCGCAAAAATCCAGTTTCCAGGCACATTTGACAAAAAGCAATGTCATGATTTACTCCTTCTATAGAAGCTTCTTCTCGATAAAGTTTAGCGATTTCGGGAAACTGTACTAAAGCATTTTCGTTGTTGCTTTTGAGAAATATCTGCAACTGCACCTCTGAGGTATAACCGCGTGACATAATTTGGTCAATTTGGCCGAGACAAATGGCTGAATTTGAGCGAAGGGTAACTGTACGACTGGCGCTATCCCAACTCACAGAAATATGAAAGTCCCGCAGTTCCACTGCTTTGACATAAACAACGCGACGGTAATTAAGGCGACGCACTTGGGAAGCTTTCGCTAGCAGATCGATCCGCAACCGATCTACTAAATCTACGGGTATGTAAGCATTTCCATTAACTAATATTCCTTGCTCGACGTATTTTTGTCCGTTAATGTTAATATCAATAGCGGGATAGCTTGGCTGGGGTTGGGAAGCAGAATCAGCAGTGCGGCTCCACGATACCAGCCCGTCGACAATTCCCAAGGCAAAGTCACGACGACGAGTTTGTAGTAAACTCAGATCCTCTGGATTGCTCAAAAAACCAACTTGCATTACCAAAGAAGGTATGGCGACCTGGCGGCAAAATGCTAAATTTCCCAAACTAGAAGCAGTATCTGGTTTAACGCCGCGGTTGGGTAATTGGGGAAGGCGACGCAGCAAAGCCACCAACATCAATTCGGCATTAATTTTACGCTCATCGTTGTTAGCAATATAAAAAATGCTTGCTCCGCGCACTGCAGGACTGCTAGCCACACCAGCGTAAATTTCCAGGGCTATATCACCCTGGCGAGCGCGGGAATTAATCCATGCAATAGTTTGTTGACAGCTAAAATCGTCGGGAACTGCTAAAACCTCTAAACTGCGGGCCCTAAGTTCCGTGACAATTAAGTCGCGCAGCAAAATCATTTCTCTGGTGTGAGCGGTATCAATAGCAACGGTACCTGGATCGGTTTTTCCTGCTTCTTTTCCTACACAGGCTGCAGAAATAAAAACTCTTCCCATCTTTAGTATTTCCTGGATAAATAAAATGATTGCTGTGTTGGCTATATTGAAATTTGCTTTGAGAACAAGAATATAATAGCCATCAGGAGTTAGTTGTTAAACAAGCGAACAAAGCAGCACAGGCAAAACAAGCAGGCTAACCCCTATCCATGCACTGACGGCTAAGTATGAGTATTCCCCATTTGCACCCAGACTCTATAGAGGAAATAAAACAACGAGCCGATATCTATGAGGTAGTGTCGGAATATGTTGTTTTACGCAGGCGAGGAAAGGATTTTGTCGGTTTGTGTCCCTTCCACGCCGAAAAAACTCCCAGTTTTACCGTTAGTACTAGCAAGCAAATGTACTATTGCTTTGGGTGTCAGGCGGGAGGAAACGTTATTAAATTTTTGATGGATTTGCATAAGCGCTCGTTTGCAGAAGTGGTACTGGATTTGGCTGGGCGTTATCAAATACCGGTGCAAACCCTGGATGCTGAACACAGACAACAGTTGCAACGACAGTTGTTAGAGCGATCGCAGCTGTATGAAATTCTCACTGCTGCTTGTCAGTTTTATCGACACACCCTTCGACAAAGCCAAGGAAGAGCAGCTTTTGAGTATCTGCGCTACCAACGCCACCTCAAAGACGAGACCATCGAGCAGTTTGACTTGGGTTATGCTCCTGCAGGTTGGGAAACTCTTTACCGCTATTTGGTGGAAGATAAGCGCTATCCAGTTCAATTGGTAGAAAAAGCTGGTTTAATTAAACCCCGCAAAGAAGGCGGCTATTACGATGTGTTTCGCGATCGCCTGATGATTCCCATTCGCGATGCGATCGGGCGTACGATCGCCTTTGGTGGTAGAAGTTTGGCAGACGAACAACCCAAGTATCTTAACTCCCCGGAAACAGAACTTTTTCATAAAGGGAAAACTTTATTCGCCCTCGAACGAGCAAAAACTGCTATTTCCCAACTCGACCAAGCAGTGGTGGTAGAAGGCTACTTTGATGCCATCGCCCTTCACGCTGCAGGAATTACTAATGTTGTTGCTTCCCTCGGTACCGCCCTTAGTAAAGAGCAAGTACGACTGTTGCTGCGCTACAGCGACTCCAAACAACTGATCCTAAACTTCGACGCCGACCAAGCTGGAACTAACGCCATCGAAAGAGCGATCGCAGAAATTGCTGATTTAGCATACAAGGGAGAAGTACAGCTGAAAATTCTGACTCTTCCTGATGGTAAGGATGCTGACGAATATCTACGCGGACGTGACCCCGAGAATTACCGGCAACTGGTAGCAAATGCTCCTGGATGGTTGGATTGGCAAATAGAGCAAATTCTCCAAAACCGAGATTTGAAAAAATCTAGCGACTTTCAGCAAGTTTCCCGCAACTTCGTAAAATTACTGAAAAAAATAGACAATAACGATACACTTAATTATTATGTCTCCCGGTGTGCGGAAATTTTAACTTTGGGAGATGGAAGATTGCTACCCTTGAGAGTAGAAGGTCTCCTGAGCCAAATTGCTCCTCAAAAAAGCAGCTACAGTTCCCGACTAGTTCAAATTCCTCGTCTTCAACGGCACAAGTCAAAACAAGAATTATCGATACAAGAAAGCGTCAACACTGCAGTCGAACAACAAAACAGTCTTTTAGAACAAGCGGAAGCTTTGTTGCTGCGAATTTACCTTTATTGTCCCGAACAACGTCAAGTGATTTTACAGGCGCTAGAACAGCGGGATTTACAATTTAGCTTCTCTCACCATCGATTTTTGTGGCGACAAATTTTAGAAATTTCATCTGCTTGGAGTTTGCAGCAAGATTTAATTGCCGCCTTGCAAGACAAATGTCTGCAGTTTCCGGAAGAGTCAGAATTAGTATCGCATTTGTTTCATCTCAACGAGAAAAGCCAAAAGGAAATTTTGCGTGCTTCCCAGGTGGTGCAAGCAGCGATCGCCTGTATGGAAAGGGTATTGCGGGAAAAGCGCTATCGCTACTTTTTAGAATTATGGCAGCAGACGGATCCAAAAGCAGAACCAGAGCGCTGGCAATCATATTACCAAGCTTTTTATGCTGAAAAGCAGCGCTTGCAAGAATTAGACCGCCAACGTCTATTTTCCCTGACAGAATTGCTGTCAGCTACCCATGAGATTTAACTAATCTGAGCTTGTTTGTTGGGAGAGTTTTTTGTCCTCTAGACCGTGACAGAAAAAGGAAGCGGTCAGTAATAATCGTATTATTCATCTCCTTGTGACTCTCAGTAGATCCATGTTCAAAGTTCTTCCCAAACAAACCGTATCTATGTACACCCGTGATGGAGTGCGCTTGGATGCAGACATTTACCGTCCCGACGCAGATGGCCGGTTTCCCGTGTTGTTAATGCGACAACCCTACGGTAGGGCGATCGCTTCTACTGTGGTCTACGCCCATCCGAGTTGGTACGCTGCTCACGGCTATATTGTCGTGATTCAAGACGTGCGCGGACGCGGTACCTCTACAGGAAAATTCCAACCTTTTACCCAAGAAATTGCTGACGGGGAAGACACGGTGAATTGGGTAGCTAATTTACCAGGTAGTAACGGTCAAGTTGGAATGTATGGCTTTTCCTATCAGGGGATGACTCAATTGTATGCTGCTGCTACCAAACCACCAGCATTAAAAACAATTTGCCCGGCAATGATCGGCTATGATTTGTATGCTGATTGGGCTTATGAAGGAGGAGCATTTTGTTTGCAAAATAATCTCGCTTGGGCAATACAATTAGCAACGGAAACCGCTCGTTTGCAAAGAGATGAAAAAGCTTATCAAGCCTTGTACAAAGCTTATCAAAATCTACCTTTAGACGATGCAATTCCCACCCGCCCAGAAGTGATGAAAAATTTTGCTCCTGATTCATTTTATCATGAGTGGTTGCAGCATTCTCAACCTGATGAATACTGGGAGAAACTTTCGCCCAAAACCTATTTGCAAGAAGTAGATTTACCAATATTTCATATCGGGGGATGGTTCGATAATTATTTGCGCGGTACCCTTCATTTCTATAAGGATATGGCAGCGCGAAGTCAATTTCGCCAACAACTTTTAGTAGGTCCTTGGTCTCATTTACCTTGGGGTCATAAAGTTGGTGAAGTTGATTTTGGCATTAATGCCATTAGTCCTGTGGATCGCATGCAAATCTGCTGGTTTGACCAATTTCTCAAAGGTATCGATACAGGTTTGCTGACACAACTTCCTGTTTGGCTATTTGAGATGGGAACTAATACTTGGAAAGGTTTTTCCAGCTTTCCCAATTTCGAACACAAATCTTATTTTTTACAGAGTTACGGTCTGACTAGCGTGCGCAAAGACGAAGGCTTTTTAAACACAACTTGTCCGGAAGTGGGTATGGATGATGTGTTCGTTCACGATCCTTGGCGACCAGTTCCTTCTTTGGGGGGACATGCAGCTATAACTGCGGGTGTGTTTGAGCGATCGCATCTTGACTGCCGCACCGACGTTTTAACGTATACAAGCGAAATTTTAGATTCCGACTTGCACCTAGCGGGTGAAGTAGTGGTAGCTGTTGTCTGTAGTGCAGACAAACCTACCTTTGATTTATGTGCTGTTATTTCCGAAGTTTACCCGGACGGTAGAGTATACAATTTGACCCAAGGTTACCTGCGCTGTCAAGATGGTCAGAAGCGAGTGACCAGAAAAATTCAATTGCAAGCAACCTGTGCGCGAATTGCTCGGGGTAATGCTTTACGCTTGAGTTTGAGCGCTGCTTGTTTTCCTGCCTACGCGATGAATTTCGGTAATGATTCACCCTTAGGTATCGATGCGGAAACAATTACACTTACCCTCAGCTGTGGAGGTACTTCTCTTTCTCAAGTGTTGTTACCTGTGGTTTCCCAGGTTCCAGTACGGTAGCTTTGTTATAAATAAATCATTTTTTTACTCATTCCTCCATCAATGATAAAATTTTCTCCGGTGATAAACTCTGCGGCATCAGAAATTAAATACTTAACCAAACAAGCAACATCCTCTGGTTTACCAACTCGTCCTCCAGGATGCTGCAGGTGGTCAATTTCTCTCAACTGCGGTCGAGTTGCTAGTTTCAATTTTCGCCATGCACTGACTTCGATCCATCCGGGACTGATACAATTAACTCGAATATCCGGACCGAGACTAATTGCTAAGGCATGGGTCAAAGCCACGATACCTCCTTTGGAAGCAGAGTAGGCTTCTGTATTTTTCTCTGACTGGAAGGCTCGAGTTGAAGCTATATTTACGATCGCTCCTTTGCAAGAGCGTAAATGGGGAATAGCATGCTTGGACATCAAAAAACAACCGGTGAGATTGGTTTGTATGATTTCCTGCCATTTTTCCAGGGACAGATTTTCCACAGGACCGCTGTGTGGTTGAGCAATTCCAGCATTATTTATGAGGGCGTCAAGGCGTTGGAACCTCTCAACCACACTGGCAATGCATTCGCGGACAGAAGTTTCTTTGGAAACATCGGTCTTGACAAAAAGCAATGATTCTGCATGGCGGGAAAATTGTTGCAAGCATTCTGCTGCTGCTTCTGTGTCGATATCGGCGATCGCCACTTGTTCGCCAGCTTCTAGTAAGTATTGGCTAATGCATTTACCGATTCCCTGGGCACCACCAGTTACAATGATTGTCTTTTTTGTCACCATTTTGCTGTTATTTGGCGATCGCTGGCGTAGCGGCTTAATAGTATGCTGACTTTTGTCCTGTTACCACCATGGGTACACCTCCTGCAGGTGTAGTAGTAACAACACGACGAACCGGACGCACAGGACGTTGATTGACCAGCGCCAGTTCCCAGCGAGACAAAATTGTTGCCAGCACTAGTTTCATTTCATACAGGGCAAAGGCCATGCCCAAACAGCGGCGATTGCTACCTCCAAAAGGCAAATATTCGTAAGGTGAAAATTGCCGTTCTAAAAAGCGCTCTGGTCGAAATTGCTTTGGTTGCGGGTATATATCTTGACGGTGATGGACAAGATAAATACAAGGAGAAATTCTGGTACCAGGTGCAAATTCATAACCCATGAGCCGAAACGGTGCTTGCAAAATGCGAGTGAAAGCAAACAAAGCAATAGGATACAGTCGCAGAGTTTCTTGACAAACCGCAGTTAGATAAGGTAAGCGAGCAATCTCGCCAGGATCTGCATCTTTGTCAACGCTTGCTAGTTCCTTCAGAAGTTGGTCGCGAACTGTTGGTAGCTTGTGGATCCAATACAATGCCCATGCTAAGGCAGAAGCGGTAGTTTCGTGACCTGCAAGCAACAAAGTCATCAGTTCGTCGCGCAGTTGTCGGTCTGTCATTGGCTGTCCCGCTTCATCACAAGCAACCATCATTAAACTAAGAATGTCTTCACCATCAAAACGAGACTGTTGGCGGCGTTTGTGAATTTCGGCATAAATAAGGCGATCGGCCTGCTTGCGCTGACGTAGGAATCGTCCCCACAAACTCCAAGCACCGAAATCTTTTTGCAAGGCTTTGACAAATAGTAAGCTGGACTTGAAAGGTGAATCAAAAGTATCGAGCATTCCGCACAAAAGTCTTTGCAATTGCTGGAAACGTTCTCCTTCGTCCAGACCGAATACCGCCTGCAGGATTACTCGCAGAGAAATTTCTTGCATTACAGAACGGGCTATAAAAGACTTGCCAACAGTCCAATTACTTGTTACTTGTTCTGTAATATTGCGAATAAGCTGGGCGTAGGCCCGCATTCTTTCGCCGTGAAAGGCTGGATTCAACAAGCGTCGCTGACTTTGATGGCGATCGCCGTCTAATAAAAGCAGTGACCAATCTCCTACCAAAGGATGTAATATCTTATTGCCGCTACCAGAACAAAACAATTTCGGATCGGCGCTAAAAAGCTCTTGAATTGCCTTTGGGTTGCTCAAAACTACAAATTCATCACCACGACCTATCATCGGTCTAAAAATATCGCCGTAACGCTTTTGATACTCTTCTAGAGTTTCTAAAGGACGAAACAGTGTCAACATCAACTGTATCGCTGCGGGTGCACGCGGACCATCGGGAAGTTTCATAATATATATATTTGCTTCCATCCATTCCCAAATATCTTAGCAATTGCTTAGGTCTGGTTGGGATTACCAAACCGATTTCCGCAGATATCGCTGCCGTTTGTTGACTGCACTCAAAGATGAACTGTGCCATCAGACATTGTTACCCAATTTAAGTTCAGGTTATTCGTCTGCAGTTGAGCTAATTTTGCTTCAACTAAGTCTGCACCGTGCAGAATCACTGAACCTAAATCCACATCTTTTAAAAATGTCCGGCGCAAGCATGCTCCGCTTAAGTTTGCACTGTGCAAGCGCGCCCAACTCAGATCGGCTTCAGTTAAATTGGCCTTGGTTAGTTCTGCTTGTTCCAAGTTTGCTCCTGCAGACCGCTGAGAATTAACTTTGCTGCTATTAAATTTGCCCGCTGCAAATTTACTCCTGTTAAATTTGCTCCACTTAGCTTTACCTGATTGAGGTTTGCTGCAATCAAGTTAGCACCCTCGAGATTTACCCGACTTAAATCGGCTTCACTGAGGTTTGCTTTGCTTAGATCTGCAAATTCTAGATT
This sequence comes from cyanobacterium PCC 7702, assembly GCA_000332255.1. Taxonomy (GTDB): domain Bacteria; phylum Cyanobacteriota; class Cyanobacteriia; order Cyanobacteriales; family Nostocaceae; genus Chlorogloeopsis. The sequence continues at coordinate 4,654,083 of KB235926.1, forward strand.
TGCTCCCCGCAGATCTGCTAAAATTAATTTTATTTCGCTCAAATTTGCCTTGCTAAGGTTTGTTTCGACTAAATTTGCCTGACCCGGTGCGCGACAAGCCCCGCCGTTCAGGGCGCTTAAGGATAGCGCGGAGGCTACGCCGTCCTTAGTGTTCAGTGTGGTGTTTGCTGCTGTTCGATGTACTGGCGCACGATGGAAATCGGCGCACCACCACAATTTGAGGCGAAGTAGGAAGGCGACCACAGGACGCCCTTCCAGTAGCGTTTCTGGATGTCGGGCCGCTCCTTGCGCAGCAGACGGCTGGACACACCCTATCCGTGTATCAAAATTTAGATATTTTGGTAAAAGCAGGGCTGGTAGAACGCATCGAAAGGGCAAAACAGAAGCTTGCCTTTACAGCCATTCCACCCTACCATTTTCACATACACTCCTTGGACAACGGACAAATATATAGATGTGGCAGAGTGACTCTTCCTCCAGAGAATTGCTGCTGTAGAAGTGCAGACAGGTGTTGAAATTGGTGACTATCAAATCGAGTTTTTTGCATGCAAACCGCCAGGACAAAAATAAAAGTTTACATTACAAAAAATATTGAGCCAAACATTGCAGTAAAATAGGTTGGGCAGAATGTAGAAAAAAATGGTCACCTGGAAACACGTGCAGGGAAAAAGAAGTTTTTGTATGCTGTTGCCATGCTTGCAGCTGTTGATAACTAACTCTAGAATCCTCTAATCCCCCAAAAGTTGCGATCGCGCACTCTAAAGGTGCTTGTGGTGTGTAAACATAAGTTTCCAAAACTGCAAAATCAGCTCGCAAGATCGGCAAAAATAATTGCATTAGTTCCGCATTTTCCAATACTGCTGCTGGCGTACCGTTGAGATGGCGCAGCTGTTCGAGCAAAGCAGCTTCCGGAAGATTGTGAATTGGCGGATCTGGATCCGGGATTTGGGGAGCGCGATGACCGGACACAAACAGACACTGCGGTAGAATACCATACTTTTGGCGAAGCAGGCGCGCTAACTCAAAACTTATTAACCCACCCATGCTGTGACCAAACAAGCAAAATGGTCGGTCTAAGTACGGTTGAATTGAGGAAGCGATCGCTTTCACAAGAGGTTCTAATCGATTAAATGGTGCTAATTTTATTTGTCTTCCTCGACCGGGAAGTTCAATGGCGCAAACTTCTACATTTGATGGTAGATAGTCTGACCAAGTACGAAAAATAAAAGAACTACCACCTGCATAAGGAAAGCAAAATAGACGTAAACTTGCTTGGGGATTTGACTGAAAACAAACAATCCAAGAGTCGATATTTGATTTATTTCTCATTATGCAAATTTGAATTTCTTAGTTTTCTTTTCTAAAAGTTATAACTCTCTATAAAATAAACAACGGTGATAGTAAGCAAGGTTCGTAAAAAAAGTGATAAATCGCTCACTACTAACGTCAATAGTTCGTACTTAGGGTTTTATTAGCCCGCAAAAGCGCTTTCTCACTCACTACGAACAAGGGATAAATCACTGATTACGAAAAGTATTATACATTTTGTCAGATGGTACAAGTTGATAAATGATGGATGCATTTAATAACGCTCAAGAATGGTTTGTTGTATTAGGCTACTTGGGTTTTACGGTTTTCATTGTTTGGTGCGTATTGATGGTGCAGAAAAAATGATTATGTTCGCACGCTATCAGTATCTGCTATTAATTGCTGAAAGCGTTTATCTGCAGCGATCGCATCAAAATCTATATCATTTTGTACCTGTTGTTTGTATTTGGGGTTAAGAGCAATTGCTCGTTGTAAATTTTCTATAGCTAATTGTACTTTTTTCTGCAAGGCGTAACAGGCAGCTTTATTGTAATAGGCATTGGCGTAATCAGACTTGATTTCTAATGCTTTGTCAAAGCTTTCGATCGCTTCGTCGTCACGACCGAGCATGACCAGTGCATAACCGCGGTTATTCCAAGCTTTGTAGGAGTTGGGTTGCAGTTGAAGTGCTTTGTCAAAGGACGCGAGCGCTTCTTCATATCGTTCTAAATCTTGCAGCGCCAATCCTCTGTTTAACCAAGCTACAGCATCATCTGGTTTGATTTTTGTGGCTTTTGTAAAAGCAATTAAAGCTTCTTTATGTCTTCCTAAATATCCCAATGCTACACCTAGATCGCACCAAGCTTGATGATAATCAGGTTTAATTTTTAAGGCTTTTTCGTAAGCTAAGATAGCATCTTTATATTGCTTTATTCTTGCTAGTGCTATACCTCGACGCAACCATATTTGCGGATCGTTTGGTTTGATTTGAATTGCTTGGTCGTATTGAGCGATCGCCTCTTGGTAGCGCTTTTCTGAAAACAGAACTTCTGCTTTTTTTATACAATCATCTGCAGCCAAGTTGTCTTGTTCCTGTTCAGGAATTTGTATGTCTCCAGAAGGTTCTTGGGAAGATTCTGTTATTTTTTCTGGAATTTCTTGTGCAGTTGCAGTTTGAGAAGAAGAAGGAACTGTTAGAGCAGAGAGTTGTTTTAATATTTGCTCTTTTCGCTGCTGGGTGTCTATTTGCAACTCCGAAATTTGTGAGACAAACTCGGATTCTAGTTTTTCTAAATTTTCTAAAATTATAAGTTTTTGTTGTTGTACCTCCAGTTCTAGTTCCGAGCCAGTTTTTTCTAAATTTTCAAGCACCAATTCTCTTTTTCTTTGGATGTCTGTCATTAATTCAGATATTTTGGTGGCGAATTCTTTTTGTAGACTTTCTAAATCATTTAAAGCTAGTTGCTTTTTTTCTTGGACATCTGACTGGAAAACAGAAATTTGATGAGATAATTCTGTTTGGGAATCTTCTAAATTCGCAAAGATTTTATTTTTTTGCTGTTGCACTTCTAAATTTAATCTTGTCAATTCTTCCGTAATTTCAGACTGTAATTTCTGCAAGCTTTCTCCAACTAATCTCTTTTGTTGATCTATTTCTGACTGCCATTCAGTTCTTTGCGATTTCAATTCTGATAAAAATTCTTCCTGGACTTGTTCTAAATTGGCAAATATTTGTTGTTTTTGTTGTTGAGTCTCTAATTTTAATTCTGCAATTTCTTCGTTTAATTCCGTTTTAATTTCTGATAACCTTTCTAATATTTCTTGTCTTTGTCTTTGGAGTTCTGATTGTTGTTCAGTTAGACTTTTAGCTAATTCAGCTTGCCATTTTGTCAAATTCTCAAAAATTTGCTGTTTTTGTTGTTGAGCATCTGAGGTCATCACCGCAAATTCTGAGATCAAGGCTGATAAATATTCATTGACCTTGGTGAAAACGCGGTCTTTTTCCTTTTCCAATTCTGATTGAAATTTGGCAATTTCGGAAGTAAATTCAGCTTGAAAATGCTCAATTTTTTGCTCTTTTTGTTGTTGCAGTTCTGCTTGCCATTCTGTTAATTGCGACGTCCATTCTTGTTGGGAATTATGGAAGTAAGTGAACAATTGCTCCTGTTGTTGTTTAGTTTCTGATTGTAATGTAGTTAACTGAGATATTAATTCTGATTTTAATTTTACCAAAGTTTCTAATGTTATTTGTTTTTGTTGCTGAGCGTCTATTTCTAATTCTGTCAATCTCGCAGTAAATCTTGATTCTATATTTTTTAATTCTTGCTTAGATAAATCGATTTGTCTTTCTAATTCTAATAGTAATTGTGCTTGGGACTGGGATATTTCTGCTGGAATTGTCGATACTATGTGTTGTCGTAATGTTTCCGCTTGTTTTTCTAATTCGTAGGTAGTATTTTTCGCTTGCTGTATACTGGTTTCAGCAGTTTTTTTGACAGCGGTCAGTTGATTTTGCAGTTCTTCTAATTCTTTGAATTGGGCGATCGCGCGATCGGCAATTTCACGAACTACAGCTCGTCGCAGCAGCCAAAAAGAAGCAATTACCGCGACTGGAAACAAAGTTAGTATAACTACCCAGATATTTAACAGAGTGCGCGTGCGACCAAAAGCGCGATCAACTTCTTTCTGGACTAGGTCGCGAGTTTGTTGTTGTTGCAGTTGTTGGTTTGTTGACAAAGATGAAGGAACTTGAGCGTTGACATCGCCAACAGATAGCAGGAGGGGGGAAAAGAGGATAGCGCTTTTGCACAAAAACAGTGAGTAGATAAATCGATACTTCTTACCCTTCATAAAACCATCCTTATCTGTTGGTTAGTTCTGGAGCCACATGCCTATTTCCAATTTATCAGCCTTAATTCTTGGGCGCAGCAATTTTGGGTAGAACTCTGCTTATATATACCAAAATCCCCCGAACCATCCAAGGAGTTGGGGGAGTCAGTAAAAAATTGGGTCGTCGTCTTAGGTGTTTTGCTAGTTTACGGTACAACCAACACCGGACAGGGAGAAAGGTTAATAACGCGATTGGTGACGCTTTCAGTAGCTCCTTCCTCAGTTAATCCCAATCCCCGACAACCCATGATAATTAAATTTGCTTGTATCTCATCTGCAACATCACAGATGACAAATGCAGGTATACCTTTGCGTTCGATGGTTTCGGCTTGTATTCCTTTTTCGGAAAACATAGATTTAGCAGTTTCTAGCAGTTGGGCTACTGTTTCTGGTGAGGACATTACTTCCTCAGTTGGGTTATCGGCGGTGGATTCTTCCACTACGCTTAGCAGTACCAAATCGCTACCGTACTTTTGTACGATATCAACTACTACATCTGCTGCTTCCCGCGCTTCGCGGCTTTGGTCAATTGGAAACAGAACTTTTTTGAACATGGTATTTACCTGCTGCTGTTATGCTGTGGTCAGCGAGTCCCAATTCTGCAATTCTGGAGGATGGGGCTTGATAGTAGCGCCGAACTATCAATGTTGGGGTGACAATACGAATAACCAGTTGCATTCCAAGTCAGCATTACCGTGCCAGCCACAATTACCACTGGATCATTATACAAGCTCAAAGCGGGAATTTTTTGCGCTCGAGAATGAGTCAAGTTGAAGTTGGGGTTAGAAATCAGATAATTCCTAAGAAACTAATGTCTTCACAATTCTTTGCACCCCTTACTCCGGTACAATTCTGATGGGTCTGATTACAAATCATAACAAAAGGCAATTGGGAGGTTTGTGCCGTGTCAAAAAAAACTTTAGCAAGTTTATCTGCAGCAGACTTGTCTGGAAAGCGTGCTTTTGTGAGGGTTGATTTTAACGTACCTGTAGATGATGCAGGTAACATCACAGACGATACCCGCATTCGCGCTGCACTACCGACGATCAAGGATTTAGTGCGGAAGGGAGCTAAGGTAATTCTGGCCAGTCATTTTGGGCGTCCCAAGGGTGTGGACGAAAAATTGCGCCTGACTCCGGTTGCAAAACGTCTATCAGAGTTATTAGGACAGGAAGTGATTAAGACAAACGACTGTATCGGTGAGGAAGTAGCAGCCAAAGTGGCCGCGCTGCAAAACGGACAAGTTTTGTTGTTAGAAAATGTTCGCTTTTACAAAGAAGAAGAGCAAAACGACCCTGAATTTGCCAAAAAATTAGCATCTAACGCTGATTTATATGTCAATGATGCTTTTGGCACTGCACACCGCGCCCATGCTTCTACTGAAGGTGTTACTCATTATTTGAGTCCCTCAGTAGCTGGATATTTAATTGAAAAGGAATTGCAGTACTTGCAAAGCGCTATTGAAAATCCCCAACGTCCTTTGGCGGCAATTATTGGCGGTTCAAAAGTCTCCAGTAAAATCGGCGTGATTGAAGCGCTGTTAGAAAAATGTGACAAGCTGCTGCTTGGCGGTGGAATGATTTTCACTTTTTATAAAGCTCGTGGTTTAAATGTTGGTAAGTCTTTGGTAGAGGAAGACAAGTTAGAGTTAGCGAAGTATTTAGAAGCCAAGGCAAAACAAAAGGGTGTTACCTTTTTGTTACCAAAGGATGTAGTGGTAGCGGACAAATTTGCGGCTGATGCTAATTCTCAGATTGTTAGTATTGAAAACATCCCTGATGGTTGGATGGGCTTGGATATTGGTCCGGAATCAGTGCAGTTGTTTCAACAGGCGCTTGCTGATTGCAAGACAATTGTTTGGAACGGTCCGATGGGCGTGTTCGAGTTTGATAAATTTGCTGTTGGTACAGAAGCGATCGCCCGTACCCTTGCCGATCTGAGCAAACAAGGTGCTACTACCATTATTGGTGGTGGCGATTCTGTTGCTGCTGTGGAAAAAGTTGGTCTAGCGGAGCAAATGAGTCATATTTCTACTGGTGGCGGTGCGAGTTTGGAATTGCTAGAAGGTAAAGTTTTACCTGGAATTGCTGCACTAGATGATGCCTAAAACAAGACTGCAATTATTTTAGTAACTCTAGAAATAGCGATCGCGATCGCTGTTTCTAGAGTTATGGTTACCAATTCTTTCCTCGATTTCCAGACAATCCTAAATTTAGAAGCTAGGTCCCCAATAGCCAAACTTTTTGGGCTAATTTGCTGTTTATTGCACTCTTACTCTCTTTGTGCATGTGCCCGTTTGTGTGGTTATATGTAAAAGTTTACTCTCAGTAAGATGGGGACAAGTTCTGAATGAATCAAAAAACCATTTTTAGCATTGCTTTGGGAGCTGCTACCCTCAGCAGTGCAACGATGGCCATTTATACACCCGGTCAAACACAGTCTGGAAATCGAATCTTTCAGCTGACTCAAACTTTGACCACCAGTGAAATAGAACAGTCTGTTTACGAGCAGATTAACCGTTACCGTGCTTCCAAAGGAAAACCAGCTTTGACTCGTAACAGTTCTATGGATATTCAATCTCGGATTCACAGTCAGAACATGGCTAACGGTTCAGTTCCCTTCGGACATCAGGGATTTTCAGACCGGGTCAAAAATACTGGCATTCCATACTTAAAAGCTGGAGAAAATGTTGCTTACAATTGCGGCTATGGCGACCCCGCTCAGAAAGCTGTACAAGGCTGGTTAAACAGTCCGGGACATCGTGCTAACATCGAAGGCGATTACAACCTGACCGGAATAGGTGTCGCTGCTACTAGCAATGGCCGGTGTTTTTACTTTACGCAATTGTTCATCAAGTCGCGATAGCTGTTGTTGTTTATTTTTCTTAGCAATTTCTGTAGGGGGATTATTTTCCCCCTGGAGTACGGCGATCGCTGCAACTGCAGTTACCTTCATGAAGTTATTTTTCTCTAACTAGAAGCACTGGTGTAAAACCGTAAAGCAAATTGCCAAAAGCGAGTAGAAGCAAAAAACAATACAACTGCTAAAATCCCTGCACCTATTATCCACGTCATTTCACTTCTACCAAGCATTGCTTCCGCGGGTACTGTCGTTAAAAAAGCTACGGGTACTGCAAAAGTAAAAAAGAAGCGGTAAGCAGCAGGATAAGCTGACATCGGATATCTACCAGCTTCCAGCAAACCCCGCAGCACTTCCGTGACGTTGTAAATTTTAACAAACCAAATACTGGTAGCTCCCAACATAAACCAGAGACTGTAAAGAATGACCAAGCCAAAAAACAGGGGAATTACACTGATGAAGTAGTCATCTATTTGTAAACCTATTCGCTGACCTGCATAACCAATAAGTACGGTACCAAAAATTAAATCTGGGATTCCCCAGGGTGAAAGGGTATGGGTAGAAAGCCAAAATTGGCTGCGGATAGGTTTTAGCAGTATAAAATCAAGAGTACCTTCCTGAACTTGACGGACAATGCGGTTTAAGTTGGGAGCAAGAAAAGTCGCTGAAAATCCTTGTAGCAAGGTAAAAATTCCCAGAACTAGCAAAGCTGCTTCCCACGACCAACCCGCAAACGCATAGCCTTTACTGTAAAACAAAAATAACCCAAACAAACTACCAGCTAAATTTCCCACGCTGCTTAGGGTAGCTAGGAGAAAGTTGATGCGATACTCCATCTCTGCTGCTAAAGCAGTGCTCCAAAACAGTGCAAGTAGTTTTAGATATCTTGACATTGTGCTTTCAACGTTGTTTGTGTTATTGTGGTGGCGATAGCGATGCAGGAAAGTAGTACTAAGCAATGGTCTTTGCTGTTGTCTGCTTTTTTATCTGTTAGAAATTCACTGAAATTTTATCAGATTTTTGATTTCTTTTGATTTCAGAAATCTTTTCACCATTAAGATGTTTTAGGCATCTTCGCGAAGAGTCTAAGGTGATATGCACTTTGATTTACTACAAATAGTTAAATCCTTAGGATACTTTGGAGTTTGGGGCATTATATTTGCTGAGTCTGGTTTGCTAGTCGGCTTTTTTCTTCCTGGAGATAGCTTACTATTTACTGCTGGCTTTGTCGCTTCACAAAAATTACTAAATATTTGGATTTTAATTCTGGGAGCATTTCTTTGTGCCGTTCTTGGTGATAATGTGGGCTATACCACCGGATACAGGTTTGGTCGGAGATTATTTCAAAAAGAAGATTCCTTGCTGTTTCAGAAAAAACATTTGATTCGCACTCAAAAATTCTATCAAAAATACGGAAAAAAAAACGATCGTTTTAGCTAGGTTTGTACCGATTGTACGAACTTTTGCACCAATTATTGCTGGAGTTGGTGCTATGCATTATCGGACATTCATGTTTTACAATTTACTTGGTGGTTTTCTTTGGACGTTTGGTGTTACCTTATTAGGTTATTTCTTAGGCAAATCTCTTCCAGCTGAACAGGTAGACCAATATTTGCTGCCTATTATTGGTTTAATTATTATTGTTTCTTTAGTTCCATCGGTTATTCATCTCATTCAAGAAAATAGAGGTAGTCGGCGCTAAATTTTTTGTAGACAACTTCAGAAGAATATGGGCTGAATTTCCTTGGATAAAAGTATCAACGAAATATGGCAAATTTAAAAACCCCCTGAGACGGGGGTTATGTAAACTTTTTTTGCTAAAATTTTGAGTTTTTGCTTTAGAACAAACTCATGATAGTAATGATACTAGCACTAGTCAACATTACCAATGCTCCCATGACAAGAGATTGAGTGAGTTGATTTGGGGGTTTTGATTCATTCATGTTCAGATATTTTTAATCTTGAGTATTCTTATTAAAATATCAAAATCAGTATATTTATCAATGGAAACTAGTAAAACTTAAAATTGCATTACTGTTCTTAACAAATATAAGTGTAATTACTTAAATTTATCAGTTATCATTTAAGCGGAAGCAAATTTAAATTTTCCGCTGACTAAAAATCTCGGACAAAATTCTCAAACAGTGGGCTTTGACTGTTCCTCAGTGTTGACTAGGGTAATTTTAACCGAACTCCTGTTCAATAATCCGCCAACGGACTCCACTAATTCCTGGCTCTAGGCTTAGACGACTGATAATTTGTTCTAAAAATTTATCATTGCGCTCTTGTGTCAAAAAATCGGCTTCTACTTCCACCCGCTCTCTATCTTCTAGATCTTCGCTATTGAGAGAACGCAATTTCATTTCCGGATTGCTGCTGATAGCTTGGAGTAGTACGGCGCGGACATGGGCCTCGTCTATAGCACGACAAATTACAGAACAACGGTAACACAATTCTATTTCCGTACCCTTAAGGGGTTGCTGATTAATTCGATACCCAAGAGGACGCAAGAGAATGTTTGCCACCAGGACTGCAACAGCACCCATCAAAGCTTGAGGAAATAATCCAGCACCAGACAAACAGCCGACAGCAGCAGCGCACCACAGACTGGCTGCAGTATTTAAGCCGCGCACGGTCAGTCCTTCCCGGAGAATCACACCTCCCCCCAAAAAGCCAATACCAGAAACTACTTGAGCAGCCACGCGGGTAGGACTGGAATCTTTAGGGGTAAGTGCAGAAAGCATGACAAATAGGGAAGCTCCTACGCAGACCAAAGTGTTCGTTCTTAATCCTGCAAGACGTTGTCGCCATTGTCGTTCTAGTCCAATAGCTGAGCCCAGTAGAAATGCTATGAATAACCGGATAGCAAAGTCGCCTGTTGTCATGACTTACCTACTAAAATATTCTTCCAGAGATTGAAAGTATTTGTCTAATCAGATTTAGCTCAGTAGAGTAAGTACTTAATACCCTAGCTATTCTCAGAGTTCATCTAGGAGCGTTGGCTGGGGATGAAACCAATAACAGGAGTCTTCAGCTAGCAGTCTGCCATGAAGATTTTGACTAGCTAGGGGAGGAGGACTAAATTCCTTACTACATACCTATCAAAATCAATTTGATGAACTGCTAGGAACAATTTACCACCTTTTTTTAAGTAACAGGTTAAGCAAGTAGCAAAAAGATCTTTGAATTTCCGGTTCAGTAGGTGTAAAAACTGCAGGCTAAATTAAAGATGACACTGTATTTGTTGTTGCCTCTTCAGTGGTGAACTAGGTTCACTGTGTCTTGAATGACAATGCCACCTACCACCATTTCCTGAACTAAAGGAATAAAAGCAGCGATCGCTTCCGCTTTATCGATGATTGTCACTACCATTGGCAGATCTGATGAAAGCTCCAGAATTCTAGAGGTGTGAATTCTATGGTGTTGGCGTTTTCCAAACCCTGCTACTCCTCTGATTACAGTTGCTCCTACCAGCCCTTTACGTCTTGCTTCTTCCACCAAGGCTAGGTAAACAGGTTTGCCCTGCCAGAGATCTGACTCGCCAACATAGATTGTCAGTCGCTCTAAAGTGTCCATAATAACCCTTTGATTGTCTTTTGTTGTCTCTTAAGGCAGTTATCTATATTTTCGGTTTTTTACCTGTAACAAGGGAGAACTATTTGCTGTATGGCAAAGAATTTTCATAAGTTTTTCAGGCATCTCGCTTTGTAGATGCGCAGCAGCTTCTCGTAGAGTGAAGCCCGCATAGCGCGTCTACGGTTTTTGCATTTTAAACTCGATGAATTTCCCTTTGAACTAACAGCAAAATCAAAATAGCAACAAGTTGAACTGCAACTGAAAACCAAACCAATGTATTAAGCGATCGATCGTATAAAAATCCCATCAAAGCGCTGCCGCTAAACCAAGCCAAGCCGTAACCTGTATTGAAAATACCAAATGCAGAGCCGCGTTTTTCTGCTGGTACCATGCCAGTTACCGCCGCCTTTGCAATCGATTCTTGCGCCCCCATGCCAATGCCCCACAATACCATACCGATAAATGCCATGACATAATTTCCCAAAAACACTAGGGGAGCAAACAGGGATGATAGGAGAATGGCCAATGTTAGGCTTGTAAAGCCTATGCGATCGAACCAGTGTCCAAATGCTAAAGCGGCGATCGCATCTATACCCATTGCTAAGGCGTAAAGTAAGGGAATCTCATCTTGGCTGCCAATAGCCGTCTGTTGAAAGTGAAAGGCAATTAAGGCAAAATCTGCATAGCCAGCTGCAACTAACGCGATCGCACCTAAATAAATCCAGAATATTTTCGGTAACCCTTTGAAAACCAAATCTAATGCTTTCGGTTCGAATTCCCTCGGATTAGGGTAAATCTTTTGCCCTACCACTAGGATACTCAACCCCAAAACTGCTGGCATTGCTAGAATGGCAAAACCCCCTTGATATCCTTGCTGTAGGTATAACATTGCTGCAACCATCAACGGCCCGAGCACTGCACCAATTTGATCCATTGCTTCATGCAAGCCAAAGCCAAAACCTCTACCCACCAGCATGGCAGCATGGGACAGCAGCAAATCTCGCGGTGGCGTACGAATGGCTTTACCCGTACGTTCCGCAATCATTAGCCCCGCTGCAATTTCCCAACGCCCCGCTAAAGCTAACAGCGGTACTGCTGCCGTATTGATCAAGTATCCCAACGTAGTCATCTGCCAGTATTTACGCATGCGATCGCTCAGATACCCTGTTAATAGACGCAATCCATAGCCGATTAACTCACCCAAGCCTGCAACCAAACCTACAACTGTACCACTAGCTCCCAATACTCCCAAAAATGCTCCTGTAATACTGCGTGCCCCTTCATAAGTTGCATCAGCGCAAAGACTGACAATTCCCAGTAAAATCACAAATTTTAGCGCTGCCTTTTTTTGTGTCATTGCTTTTACCTTGTCTGGTATCGATCTTGGGAAGGTGGCTGGTGGACTGCATTTACTGTTTCTTGAATTACCAAGCCTGTAGTTACTATTTCTTTCACCAAGGGTAAAAAGGTGGCAACTACTTCAGCATTATCAATCACGGTTACTACCATTGGTAATTCTGATGCCAACTCTAAAATATTAGCTGTGTGAATTTGGCGGTTTTGACGCATTCCAAAGCCTTCAACGCCTCTTATCACTGTTGCTTTGGCGATTCCCATTTTTCTCGCTTCTTCTACTAAAGCGGCATAAACGGGCTTTCCATGCCAACGATCTGACTCATCAATATAAATCGTCAATCGCTCTAAAGTAGTCACGCTCAGAATTCCTCGCCTCTTAATAAAAAACTCTTACTTGTTCGGTTTCCTCAGTATGTCGGTTGAGAAAATGCTGCAGTTTTTGTTGTTGAGCGATTAATTCACGGCATGTTCCTTGCCAAAAAACTGCCAACTTCCAAAGCGATGAATCCTAAAGTTGCACTACCTAACCAGTAAAGCAGCATTAACCCATAATTTCCGGAACGTAGGAGCACAGATGTATCCAAAGCGTAGGTAGAAAATGTCGTGTAAGATCCCAAAAACCCCACAGCAACCATAAGCCGCAAATCTGGGGAGGTGATAGTTCTCTCTAGTGTTAGAGTTACAAAAAATCCCATGACTAGAGCACCTGTGATATTAATGACAAAGGTGCCATAGGGGAAACTCGTTCCCAACCATTGGGCAAAGAAAAGAGTTACATAATAGCGGCTTAAAGCGCCAGGAATTGCCCCCAAGCTGATTGCTATGGGAGCACGAATCGCCGGATCTACTGAAGTTAACAAACTCAGACTTTTGCCCAATCCACTCAACAAGAAGTTCAAGATGCTGGCTGTCATCCAACTACTCCCAGAAATTTCGTTTACACAGATTCTCGCCCTTCATAGGAGTTTAGGAATAGCAATAAATAGCCCTACCCTCCTGAAGCGAGTTTGGAAAGTAGGAGCTATCAGCCTTCAGTCAGTTGAAAATAATTGCTTTACTCACGAACAAGCAAAACAATACCCCCGACAGTTGGCGGTTGTGGCAAGCCCCATTGCCGTGATACTCTCTCCGCCAAGATTGGCGTTGTGGCGAGAGATTCTTGTTTCAAGGAGCGATCTTGCTTAAAAACTGTTCTTAGATTCTAGCAGAAGATCTTCTCTCCACAAGCGTTAATTTCTGTGTAACCCACAGTCTTTAAAAGATAGCCTAGTAATTGGAATCCTCTCTAATGGATCCTCCCAAACCTCGCTCTCAGAAGGTGTGGAAGGATTCATACACTGCAAACTCTACTCTGAGTCATAGTTTGTACCTCTATTACCTGGTTTTTAATAGCGAGTTAATTGCAGCTTGCATAGCTTCAGTAGTAGTTCTTTTGTCTCGGTTGTCAAGATTTCCGCTGGATGCAAAGTAAAACTTTTTGCCTTGCATCCAGGTTCATGGGGAAGTCTTAGTGGCTTTTATGCAGTGACTTGCTTTCGCTGAGATTGAGTTTGCAACCAAGCATACAATCTATTCAACGCATTTACGTATGCTTGCGCTGATGCTACAATAATGTCGGTATTGGCTGCATGACCTGAGAATACTCTATTTTCGTGTTTGAGGCGAATAGTGACCTCTCCGATCGCATCAATTCCAGCCGTTACCGATTGCACAGAAAACTCAATCAGTTGGTTGGGTACGTTCACAACTCGGTTGATAGCTTTGTAAACAGCATCCACCGGTCCTGTACCAATAGCAGCATCCATTAATTCTTCGCCCTCTGGAGTCCTAAGGGTGACTGTGGCTGTAGGTTTGGCGTTACTACCACAGGAAACTTGTACTAATTCTAATTTAAATAATTCGGGAGCTTGCTGGATTTCATCGTTGACAATGGCCTGCAAATCCCAATCTGTAATTTCTTTCTTTTTATCTGCTATTTCTTTGAATCTAATGAATGCTTGGTTTAGTTCGGTTTCTGTCAGTTCGTAGCCCAATTCGCGCAAGCGGGTGCGGAAAGCATTTCTACCTGAATGTTTGCCCAAAACAATTTGATTTTCGGTTAAACCAATTGATTGGGCGTCCATAATTTCGTAGGTAAGTTTGTTTTTTAGTACCCCATCTTGGTGAATTCCCGATTCGTGAGCAAAGGCGTTTGCACCCACAATTGCTTTATTTGGTTGTACCAAAATTCCTGTGAGGTTGGAAACTAAACGGGAAGTTCTGTAAATTTGTTTGGTATCGATATTGGTCAGAGGCTCTTCCGAATCTACCGGACGTCCCAAAAAAGGATTAAAATATTGGCGCCGTACGTGCAACGCCATTACTAATTCTTCTAGTGCAGCATTTCCTGCCCGTTCGCCGATGCCGTTGATTGTACATTCTAACTGTCTAGCGCCATTTTTGACTGCTTCTAAAAAGTTAGCAACTGCCAAGCCCAAATCATTATGTCCGTGAACGGAAATAATCGCTTTATCAATGTTGGGAACATTTTCTTTTATTCCCTTAATTAGTGCTCCAAATTCACTGGGAGTAGTATAACCCACTGTATCGGGAATATTAACCGTGGTCGCTCCGGCGGAAATTACTCTCTCTAAAACCTCGTAGAGAAATTCTGGGTCAGAACGTCCAGCATCTTCCGGAGAAAATTCCACATCTGAGGTAAAATTCTTTGCATAGGCTACCATTTCCTCTGCGATCGCCACTACTTCTTGTCTGGTTTTTTTCAATTTGTATTTGAGGTGAATATCTGAAGTGGCAATAAAAGTGTGAATTCGTCCTTTTGCTGCTGGTTTAATCGCTTCAGCTGCAGCTTTAATATCTTCTTTTCTGGCTCTTGCCAAACTACAAATTACAGGACCGTCTTCTGTTCCTACAGTTTGGGCTATCTTGCTGATTGCTTCAAAATCTCCCGGACTGGCAAAGGCAAAACCTGCTTCAATTATATCTACACCCAGGCGTGCTAATTGTTTGGCGATCGTTAGCTTTTCGTCAATATTTAAAGTTGCCCCCGGACATTGTTCACCATCTCTGAGGGTGGTATCAAAAATGATAATGCGTTCTGGCTTGGTGTTCATTTGCTGTTCTTTCCTTAGTTTATATTTATGGCTTAAAATACCTTAGACCTATTTTTTTACTTTTACTTTATAAATTGTAAATTCTTGTCAATTTTTTTTATCCATCTATCTTTTCTATTTGATCTCTAATATCATTTAAATCTATATACCTATCCGTAGCATTACGTAATTCTCTAGCTATCATTCCTTCTGTTGATACGACTGTAATATGAGTATTTTTAGAGCGTAATAGTTCTATTGCTCTTTCAAAATCACCATCTCCGCTAAATAAAACAACCCGGTCATACTGATCTACTGTATTAAACATATCTACAACTATTTCAATATCTAAATTAGCTTTTTGTGAGTAACGACCAGAAGCATCATCATAATATTCTTTGAGAATTTTGGTTCTAACTGTATATCCGAGACTAATCAGAGCATCCCTAAAACCTCGTTGATCTTGTGGATCTTTTAAGCCGGTGTACCAAAATGCATTTATTAGTGTTGTCTCTGGTTGTTCGTGTTTAAAGTATTCTAAGACTCGTCGCGGGTCAAAAAACCAGCCATTTTTTTGTTGAGCATAGAACATATTATTTCCGTCTACAAAAATAGACAGACGATTCATCGAAGAACCCATAGCAAATTTACACCTAATAGATATATAAAGAAGAATTTAGAGCGAACAATAGATTATAGCAATATTAAATAGCAAATTTGCTATTATTTAAAATTGTACTCTCATATATAGCTTGTATATAACCTCTCTTCTCCAAGAAACTAGACGGATACATTAGAGTTAAGCTTCAGTTAGTGCATAACCTTTTTGTCCTTGAGCGCGACGCTTTGCACCCTGTAATCAAAATCTACCAATAAAATTGACTGAGTAAAAGCTTGCAACATCTGTATACCGATCAAGTTTACTCCTAAAATGGTATCGAATAAGCTTTGAATAAAATTTAATGCGACAATGTTACCTAGGAAAGAAGAGTATCTTACAAGATACGCAGTCAGTTTGTATAGATAGCTAGAAATAATTTACCCAAACAAACTTTGTGGGTAGTGGTGGACCACAGTTACAGCCAAACCATGCTAGTTGAATCTTGCTACCACCGCTCTGTCCTGGAAAAATTCTCCCAGAAGCTAAGTCAACTCGAAATTTCGCTGATGGTGAAATGGCTCCCCAGAGCTTTTCAAATCTAAACTGATGCTAGACGGGTTTGAGAAGAAAGTATAGTTTACAAATCTATAAGCTTTTCTGAAAGCTTAATTTCACCTTTATTGTACTAAAAAACGTGTCAAGAAATAATCAGAACAAGTAAATTACTTAGGAACAGGGTATGGCAGAAGAATCTATCAATAAATCAACCCAAAAAGATGTCTCTACTGCCAATCAATCTTTTAGCAAACCGACAAAACCAACGCGCCGCTTGCAATTACTCGCACGTGCAGGCGATCTGCTAGCTAGCGCTTGGGTTGTAGGAGCTACATTGCTGTCGGTTTTCAATTTCAGATGGGTAGAATTAGTTGAAAGCCAAGTTTATTCTACTTTTTTCGCTGTGCGGGGTACGGTGGTACCTCCAAACAATATTGTCATTTTAGCTATTGACGAGCAATCTATATCGGTACCCCAACAGTACTACAAAACCAATCCCCAAGCTTATTCCTACTTAGAAACACTGAAGACTTTTCCCTTTCAACGCGCTGCATATGCTCGGGTGATAGAAAAATTGGTACGAGCAGGAGCGCGTCACGTGGCGATAGATGTAGTATTCGATTTACCAAGTATTTACGGGGAAAAAGACGATCGCCAACTGCAAGCAGCGTTGCACCGCTATGGTAATAAAGTTACCCTCGCCGCACTCTATGAAAATTTTGAAACGCATCAAGGCATTTTTTGGCAATTAAGACAACCCCAGCAGAGGTTTTGCATCGATTCGGTGTCCGTAGGTTCTGTTAATTTTCCTTTGGAGCTAGATAACAAAGTTCATCGCTTAGCAAGCGAATTTCCTAAATTGCTAGCAGAAAAACAAGGTTGGAGCGCACCACAAAAGATACCTTCCTTTGCAGAAGCACTATTGAGAGCATCGCAAGTTGATTATCCGCCACCAAAAGGCGATCGCATTTATTTTTACGGCAAAGCAGGTACATTTGAGACAATTCCCTTTTGGTACGCACTCGATCCAGATAACTGGAACACCTATTTGCAAGGTGGAAAGGTATTCAAAGACAAAATTGTCCTCATCGGAGCAACAGCTCGGTTAACAAAAGACTACTACTCGGTACCTGCAGTTTCTAACTGGTTGTATCCAGAGCAAATGTCAGGGGTAGAAATTCATGCTAACGCGATCGCAACCTTGATGGAAGATAAAAGCATTGCCCTCGCACTCAAAAGTAGACCTTGGCGTGGTTTGTTTGTACTGTGTTTGGTTGGTGGATGCGCTTTAGTAGTTGCTCATGCTAAAGGAAGTTTAAATAGATTTTTCTGTGGTACTGTCCTTGCAATAACTTGGGGAGGAATAAGCTATGCTTTATTTGCTTACAACCGGCTAATTTTTCCTACTGCTGTTCCAATGCTTGCGATCGCCACCATCGGACTATCCTACGTAGCAACACAAATAGCCAGAGAAATTTTTAGAAAACGGCAATTGCTGGTTATATTCAACAAATATAAATCTTCTCCTGTCGTTCAAGAAATTCTTAACCAACAACAAGACTTTCAACAGCTGCTTTTACAACTTGACATGGCGTTGTCAGGAAAAATTCTGGGAGGACGCTACAAAATCCTTAAAGTTCTTGGTGCAGGGGGATTCAGTAAAACTTACATAGCTGAAGATACTCAACGTCCGGGAAGTCCTTTGTGTGTTGTCAAGCAATTACATCCAGCTAGTTCTAACTTACAACAATTAGCAATTGCCAGACGATTATTTTACTCAGAAGCCCAAACGCTGGAAAAACTGGGAACACACCCTCAAATCCCTCAACTGTTAGCTTATTTTGAACAAGAAGAAGAATTTTATCTAGTGCAAGAATATATAGCCGGGCGCGCTCTCAGTCAAGAATTACCCTTAGGCCAAAAAATTTCTGAAATTGAGGCGATCGCTATCTTGCAAGACTTGTTACAAATATTAACATTCATTCACCAAAACGGTGTCATTCACCGAGATATCAAACCTAGTAACATCATCCGGCGAGACTCAGACGGTAAACTAGTTCTCATCGATTTTGGAGCTGTAAAAGAAGTCACAACGCAACTTTTCAAAACCCAGCAGCAAACTGCATTCACCATTGGTATAGGAACTAAAGGCTATGCACCGAGTGAACAATGCTTTGGACGCCCCCACTATAATAGTGACATCTATGCAGTTGGCATGATTGCAATTAGAGCCTTAACCGGTATACCTCCCCACGAACTAGAAACAGATGCAAATGGCCAGTTGCAATGGACAGATAAAACAGACATTAGTCACGAGTTTGCGGAAATTATTTCTAAAATGGTGCAGGAAGACTTTCAAAAACGCTATCAATCTGCATCGGAAGTACTTCAGGCACTAGACAAGTTAATTCTTTCTCCAGACAAAAATTCTTTGTCAGATCAAAGCTCATTATCAAATACTCTTATTTTAAAAGATGCCAGCACTCTTATTACTCCATGTGCAAGCGTCAGTGAAGACAGTTCAGATTCAAATGATTCCCCATCTTGATTCTTAAAACCTCAGAAAGACTAAGAATATCCAGACACTGCAAATTACACAGGCATGGCAAAGGTGGCTTAACATCAAGATAGCGAAAAAACACACATCAAAAAAAATGACTACAAAGTTTATGGTGAGCACTGAAGTGCTGACTACAAACCGTGTCTGGTTCTAGTTTTCAGATAAAGCATAAGTTTATTGAGGATTGGAGTTGGAAGGTGCGGTGTTAGTCTCCTGTTTGGGAGAAGTAGCGGTCTCCTGTTTGGGAGAAGTAGCGGTCTCCTGTTTGGGAGAGTTGGAAGA
>KB235926.1:4674358-4895220 GCA_000332255.1 cyanobacterium PCC 7702
GTGTTAGTTGCTGGTTGGGTATTACTGCTGTTAGTATTATTACCACTTTGCTCTGCAGTATTTGAGGGAACTTTGTTTGTTGGTTCCGAGATTCGAGAAGACTGATTTTCACCACCGCTTTGAAAGTTACGATTTGAATTAGAGGAACTAGTACTTAGTTGTGTAAAAGGTGGATTTTCTACAACTCCTTGACCTGTGATTGGTGGTTGAGAAGATACAGCTGCAGCAGTTTCAGCTTGAACTTTGGCGATCGCTGGATCTGAAGCAGGACCGCTACGTCGAGCTAAATCTAGCCCTCGCACCAGATCGCTGGTATCGTAGAAGCTTCTTAAATCGAATTCGTATAATCCTTGAAACCTTCCTTTAACAATAACTATCAGCTGTCCTGCCTTTAATTTCTGACGTTGGGAAGCATCTTTGTTGAAAACTTCTATACCGCTATTTGTTAAGGCTGCTACTACTGTGGTATCTTTTTTTTCGTCATATCGTACGAATAATGCGGAACCCCGGATCGCTGCTGCTGCATTTGGTGTGTTGACGCGCGTTAGCCCTTTTTTTGGCGGAATAAGCAACAGAACTGTCCCGTTCGATAATTTAAAATTGCGTGTTTTTGGTAAAAAATGAAATACTGCTTGTTCTCCAATTCTTGCTAGAGAACCATCGTTGAAACGCAATTCTGCAAGGGAAGCTTTCCCGGTAAACAATCCATCTCCAGGAGTCATGGCGTCTAATTTACGTGCTGGACGCTGGGGTTGATTTTTAGGCATAATCTGCACGAAATTCCGAAGCTTTAAAATCACAGCTCGTGTCAGGGGAGTAAAGGCGTTTACCTTTTCTGGTAAAGAAAAGACCACAATTCCCCAAAAACCAATCATTACCAGTGGAAAGTACTTGCGAAACATTTCAAAGCCTCAGATCAACTTGCTGACACCAAACCAGTGAAAATCAGATTTTTAGTATTAAGATTATTTGCAACCTTTTTGTTTGAATACACGAAGTCTAAAGTTTTATTTTCTATATTACATAATTCATTCTATAATATAGAATTAACTCTGCTTAAAAATATAAAAAATGTCATAATCAGGAGAATAAATCAAGTATTACAGATGACTAAAATCTTGATTTTTATACATGATAAATAGTTTGTGAAAAATGGTGATTTATTTATCGAAAAATTCACGATCATTAATAGGAACTTTGACAAATTAATATAAGTCGAATTATTCAAATTATTAAAAGCATGCTAAAACAGATGGAATATGAAATTTCAACGCTGGAAAAATTTGTGGTTTGCGATTTTGTTAGTTGTCAGTATTCCTAGCTGTTGTTTTAGCAGATTTAATCGAGCATGGAGCATAGGTGCAAACCTCAAAGATATTCCAGAAAAATCAATTCCAGAAAAATCAAAGACGGCGTCACCTTCTTTAGCGGCGAAGGTTACTTCTTTGGGGTGTGGGCGGCAAGAATCAGGGTGTACTGATGCCAAATTACAGCGAGCGCGTTTGTGTGATTCGACAAATACAAATAGTACCACAAATGGGGCAAGTAAGCTATTGCTTGTGCATGCTGCTGCTCCTTGTTTATGTCTTTCCAAAAAAACTTCGCATCCTATAAAAATCCAGGCGAAGAGTATCTGCAAAAAGTTCCCTGACAGCGAGGTACGGAATTCCTATTCTCAAGCTTTACCCGTTGACACTTCGGAACCTTTGCCAAAAAGCAATCCTAATAACAATCAAGCAGAGGACGAACCACCACAGCTAGAGGTACCCCTGATTGAACCCTCCTGTACCCAAATTCAGCAAAAGTTAAAAACACCAGAGGAAGATAGAAATTCAAGACTCGAAAGACTGCTACTGCGCTTGCAACAAAACAGACAACCATCTTCAGAGTCAATCATTGACGAAGAACTAGGAAAGCTTAAACTCAGAGAAATACCTCTTCCTCTCGAACAACTACAAACTCCTCCTTTAAAAAAGCCTGTTGCCAAATTTAGACCAGTAGGTTACTTAAAAGCTTATGTCAGTTATTTTCAAACCAGTAACATTTTTT
The DNA here is from genome assembly GCA_000332255.1 of cyanobacterium PCC 7702. Classification (GTDB taxonomy): domain Bacteria; phylum Cyanobacteriota; class Cyanobacteriia; order Cyanobacteriales; family Nostocaceae; genus Chlorogloeopsis. The sequence continues at coordinate 4,676,408 of KB235926.1, forward strand.
CTTCCAAAAAAGATCCGATCGAGGATTCTTTGATTTTTTCTGGATTGACGCTAGCTTCTATGCCTTTACGTTTAGGCAGGGATACGTATTTGAACGGTTCTGTTGATGGTGCTTTATTTCGTTATCTTAATCAATCGAAATATAACTACAACCAGGTAAGATTTAATTTCAGTATTTATCAACAACTAACCAGACGGATGTATGGTGAAATTGGTTGGAGCAACCAACAACTATTTTATGCCAGAGATGGAGATTTTTTTAAAGCAGGCGATCGCTTTCTTAATGAAAATTCCCTGCGCTTGTCTTTGGGAAGGCGAGATTCCCTGGGGCCAAAGTTGATATTAGATAGCTACTATGAATTTCTGCTTGGCTTTACCAATCAACAAGAAAAACGTAGCCGAGTTAGTAATTTTTTGTGGCTTTCTTTAAACTATTATTTGCAGTCAAATCTTCAGGTAGGACTTGATTACCAATTTGGCTTTTCAGACTTTACCCAGCGAGACAGAGAAGACTTATATCATCGTTTCTACGGTCACTTAAATTACAGAATTTCTGATTACACTAACATTAATCTTCAAGCTGGAGTCACGCTAGGTAATTCTACAGACCCGTATATTAATTTTGATGGCTGGTTTTTTAGCGTTAACTACAACTTGCTGGTAGGACAGTTTTGAAATCTAGCCAGTTCAATAGTAACTAATCCAATCGCTCCAGCTCCCAGCATAAAGTTTACCTGTGTGGATGTCAGCTAATTCTAAAGAAAGTAAATTGACGCAAGCGGTGACTCCAGAACCACAATAAACTATAATTTCTTCGGCACGCTCTAGCTCTGACCAGCGCTGGTGCTGCTGTGAAGATGGAAGTAGGTAACCTGCAGAGTCTGTAACTTGTAGCCAGGGATAGTTGACAGCACCAGGAATGTGACCGGCAATTTTATCAATGGGTTCGCGAATACCGTGATAGCGATCGCTTTCCCGCGAATCTACCAGCACTACATTTGGCATATCTTTGCGCTTTATAACTGCTTGTCTGTCTACCACCATTTCTGCTTGGATCTGAGGTATAAAATTACCCACTCGTGCTGGCGGAATAATATTTGTTACAGGATACTTAGCTTTTTGCCATTCACTAAAACCACCATCCAAGACTGCTACTTGTTGATGTCCGAGATAGTGCAGCAACCACCACAAACGCGCTGCAAATGCAAGTCGGGAGTCATCGTAAGCTACAACCAAAGTTTTTTGAAAATTTACCCCCATGCGAGCTAATTTACTTGCTAATTCGTCGGGGTTAGGTAAAGGATGTCTTCCTCCATGTTTTTGTACAGGAGCAGAAAGATCTTTGTTCAAATCGAGGTAGTAAGCATTTTTAATGTGGCTGATTTGGTATTGTTGTATTCCCTGTTGTGGATCGGTAAGAGAAAAACGACAATCTACAATAACCACTTCTGGATCTTCTAGGTGCTCTATCAGCCACTGATGAGAAACAGCAATCATAATTATTAGTATTTATTAATTGTTAGTTGTTATCTGCTTCCGATTTTTTTTCCATTAACGTCTAGACTCGATTTGTGGGTGCAACAAACAAAAGCGGTATGCCGGACTTAAACAATTTTACACCTCAGCTGACTGCAGATGGTTCCTTTACTTTCTTTTCTAAGGAGTTTGGTGAATCTTTTCACAGCCACCACGGAGCACGTCAAGAAAGTTTTTTGAAATTTGTCAAGCCTGCTCAGCTAACATTTAAAGCCAAAAAATCCGTTTTGCGGCTTTTAGATGTTTGTTATGGTCTCGGATACAACACAGCAGCTGCTTTACAATCTATTTGGGCTGTAAATCCTAATTGTCGTGTAGAATTAATTGCTTTAGAAATCAATCCAGACGTACCGCAAGCTGCCATTGCCCATCGTTTGTTTGATGATTGGAATTATCAGCACACAGAAATTCTGACTCGGTTAGCATATCAGCACCAAGTACAAACAAATAACTTACAAGCTAGGATAATTATTGGTGATGCCAGAACTGCGATCGCCAAAGTTTGTCAATCTGGCTTTCAGGCGGATGTAATTTTTCTCGATCCGTTTTCGCCACCCCAGTGTCCTCATTTATGGACTGTAGAATTCATTCAACAATTAGCTATGTGTTTGCACGAAGAAGGCTTGTTAGTCACCTATTCCTGTGCTGCTGCTGTGCGCGCGGCGCTTTTAAGTGCAAATTTACACATATTTTCTACTCCTCCTGTGGGAAGGCGATCGCCTGGAACAGTTGCAGCTCGCCACCCCATAGCAAAAGACCGATTTCAAAGATTCTCCTGCTTTGATACTACTGAGACATCCGAACACCCGTATTATTCTCTCTCCCAAGCAGAAAAAGAACATTTACAAACTCGCGCTGCTATCCCTTATCGCGATCCCCAGTTAAAAGACCCCCCTGAAGTTATTCTCAAACGGCGACAAGAAGAACAAAAAACCTCTTGCTTGGAACCCACCTCTCGTTGGCGAAAACGCTGGCTAGCAAGAATTAAAGACAGCAGCTAGGAATAGAAAATGATGGAAAGTCGCTCAGGAAGTCTTTTTCAAAAAACATGCTACGAGAATTTGGCATGAAATTTCTACTACTTTTGATCTTAGCTGCAGTTTTTTGTTGCTAGAGATTGCCCTTGTTCTCAAATTCCGGAAAATAATGTATTATTTTTGACTATAAATCTATTTTATTTTTTGATAGTAGTAAACTCTTGATCGTGATATAAGTCACTTATAGCTCTCTCAATTACTACTGCTGTTGCCTAATGGCTTGAGTTCCATCTTTATTCCAGCAACAGCAAACATTACCTGCTTGTGATTAAACCTCTATCTTAAAAAGAGGAAAGATAGATATTTTATTCGAGTGCTATTGAGTTTATAAATATCCATTGTAAATGCGATTGTATCTTGACTATTGTTTTCCCATCTGTAATTATAATCAGGGAATTTTTGGCATCACTTATATTCTCAAAAAATAAAAATACTTGTTTGTATTTCCATGATTAATGACTTGTAAAAAAAAGGAAAAATTATGCAATTTCCAACTAAAATTCATTCTAGCACTCAAGTGTTTTACCTAACTAACTTAGTTAAATGATAATAAAAATTGGGGTACCTTTGTGACTCAATGGACATCCAACCGTATAGACTTTGTTAAACAACTAGTTAATAGTATAAATTTAAATAATCCTGTAGAATTACCAAAAGCAGAGGATTATTCCTTGTACTTATCTCAAAAAGACTTGAATGTAGAAGATATAAATGCTTTGCCTGCTTGGAACAAACCTCAAATTAATTTTGGTAATGATTCTCTGGAGTCGAGACAACTATCAGGCAAAGAATCTGTAGTGAATCTATCTGATTTAGAAGTACCAAAAATTTTGGTAGTAGACGATCACCCAGCCAGTCGCATGACAGCTGCAGCACTGCTGGCTATGGAAGGTTACGAAGTCATTGAAGCAGATAGCGGTTTTTCAGCCGTAGAGTTAGTAACCGAAAAGCAACCGGACTTGATACTGCTAGATGTCATGATGCCGGAAATGGATGGCTTTGAAGTTTGTCAGTTACTCAAGCAAGATGAACAAACGCGATTGATACCAATAATTTTTGTGACAGCATTAAACGATCGGCGATCGCGTATTCGAGGTATTGAAGTTGGCGCGGATGATTTTTTAAGCAAGCCCTTCGATCGCTTAGAATTAGCAGCGCGCGTCAAGTCTTTAGTGCGGCAAAAACGTCTGAATGAAGATTTGGACCACGCCGAACAAGTACTGTTTTCTATAGCCAAAGCCATTGAAAGTCGCGATCCGAATACAGGCGATCATTGCGAACGACTGGTGGCGTTGGGAAGAGCTTTTGGCAAACACCTCAATCTTTCACGCCATCAAATTCGCGATTTGATGTGGGGCGGTTATCTCCACGACATTGGCAAAGTGGGAATTCCCGATGCAGTTTTGCTCAAAACTGGAAGTTTCACTCCCGAGGAATGGGAAATTATCAGGCAACACGTTTTGATTGGCGAAAAAATTTGCCAGCCGTTACGCAGCATGCGGGGTGTAATTCCGATTATCCGCCATCATCACGAGCGCTGGGATGGTTCCGGCTATCCTGATGGCCTTAAAGGAAATGAAATTCCCTACCTGGCGCAAGTTTTTCAGATGATTGATATTTACGATGCCTTGATTAGCGAACGACCTTACAAACGGGCTTTTACCCCAGAAGAAGCCTTGAACATCATGTTTGAAGAAACAGCCAGGGGTTGGCGCAATCCAGAATTAATGTGGAAATTTACAGAATTTATTTGCACCTGCAAGTGATTAATAAATAACATAATTATGGTTGCCTAAGTTTGAGATTTCGGCGAGGGGAACCCCAAAAATTTGCGCTATTCAGCAAATTTTCAGGGACTCCGCCTAGTAGCTGGTATGATTTGAGCCTGAATCTCAGTCGGAAGTTTGCTTGTTCATCAACATTAATGTTAGCCAATAGCTAAATTATGGTAGTTGTAGCAATTCTAGCGGCAGGACGCGGAACGCGTATGAAATCTAACCTTCCTAAGGTTTTACACTCCTTGGGTGGGCGATCGCTCATCGAAAGAGTCATCGAAACAGTCCAACCGCTTTCGCCTTCACGGCAATTATTGATAGTGGGATACCAAGCCGACGAAGTTAAAAAAGCTACTCTCTGTTTTCCAGACCTAGAGTTTGTGGAACAGAAGGTACAATTAGGAACCGGTCATGCTATCCAGCAATTACTTCCTTATTTAGAAGGATACACGGGTGATATCTTAGTACTGAACGGAGACGTGCCGCTGTTGCGCACCGAAACTTTAAAGCAGTTGTTACAAATCCATCAAGAAAATCGTAATGCTGCTACTATCCTGACAGCGCACTTACCAGAACCCCAAGGTTACGGACGCGTTTTTTGTAACAGTGACAACATCGTCCAGCAAATAGTGGAAGAAAAAGATTGCACTTTTGACCAAAGACAAAACCACCGTATCAATGCTGGAGTTTATTGTTTTCGCTGGCCAGATCTAGCAGAAGTTTTGCCGCACTTGCAGGCAAATAATGCCCAGAAAGAATACTACCTTACTGATGCTGTCACCCAGGTCGCACCTGTAATGGCAGTGGATGTAGAAGATTACCAGGAAATTCTTGGTATCAACGATCGCCTGCAACTTGCTTCTGCTTGGGAAATTTTGCAAAAGCGGATTAAGGAAAAGTGGATGAAGGCCGGTGTTACTTTTATCGATCCTGCCAGCATCACCATAGATGATACCGTAAAGTTGCAACCGGATGTAATTATTGAACCTCAAACTCACCTACGCGGCAATACGGTCATCGAGACTGGCTGTCGCATTGGTCCGGGAAGTCTAATTGAAAATAGCCACATTGGTGAAAATGTGACTGTCTTGTATTCCGTAATTACGGACAGCATCGTGCAACAAGGAAGTCAAATTGGTCCCTATGCTCATCTACGCGCTCGTGCGGAAGTTGGTGTCAGTTGTCGCATCGGTAATTTTGTGGAATTAAAAAATTCCAAATTGGGCGCTGGTACAAATGCAGCCCATCTCTCTTATTTAGGAGATACCACCACAGGAAATCAAGTCAATATCGGTGCGGGTACGATCACCGCTAACTACGATGGTGTAAAAAAACACTCAACGCACATCGGTGCTCGCACCAAAACTGGCGCCAATAGCGTTTTAGTTGCGCCAATTACCTTGGGTAATGACGTCTGCGTAGCAGCAGGCTCTACAATTACAGAAGATGTTCCCGATGGTTGTTTGGTGATTGCACGCCAACGTCAAGTGATTAAACCAAATTGGCAGATGAAAACTCACAAAGCTCCAGGCTAAAGACCTGCTTTATTCCTCAAGCGCTCCTACTTCTGTTCCTTCCGGAAGTTCTAAGGTATCACCAATTTTTTCGCCGTTGTGAAAAGCAGCTAAAAGAACTTGACTGGTTTTACCCCAAGCGATCGCTCCTTGAGCGTCTAAGGCGATCGCTCCCAAATCCCGCTTGTTTTGCTCTGCTTCTGCAAAAGAACGCTCCATGGCTTGTCTGAGGGACATACCATCAGTAACCCGCACTACAATCCTTGCTGCCAAACACTCATCTATGATATCTTCACCAATCCCGGTACAGCTAACTCCTGCATACTTAGTAGCATAATTTCCAGCCGGCATAGCAGAATCACTGACGCGTCCCAGGCGTTCAAATCCTTTGCCTCCGGTAGAAGTTCCTGCTGCTAAATTACCATAAGTATCCAAAGCTACTACACCTATCGTACCGCGTCGGGCATTGCTACTTTCTCGCAGATCTGGTTGTGCTACCACACCGGCCATGGCTCGCTGAAAATTTTCTTGACGTTCTTTAATCCACTCTTGCAAGCGCAATTCCGTTAAAGCATTGTAGCTGGGAATTTGCAACTCCCGCGCTAATTCTGCGGCACCATAATCCGACAGTACTCGATCGGGAGAGCTTTGTAAAGCTTGGGCTAAATCAATGGGATTTTTGACTCGGGAAACATTAATAACGCCGCTAAAGCTTTGTTTCGTACCATCCATCAAAGAAGCACTCATGCGGATCTGGCCGTCTGATTGCAATACCGAACCAGTACCAGCATTAAAACAAGGCTCATCTTCCAGCATTTGACATCCACGCACAACCGCTTGCATAGCAGTTTTTCCCGAGCACAGTAGAGAATACACCTCTTCCACAACTTGATAAAGCAGTTTTCGCACAGTCTCTATTCCACCTTTGCCGTGTAGAGAACTACCAGCTCCTCCATGAATAATTAGTTTAGGTTGCACCTGTAATTTCATCTTTCCTCGTTTGTATAATCATTTCAGTCGTGGTGCTCCAGCTAGGGTAGTGGAGCTTTTCTAACCTTATGCTTACGGTAACTTCAGTCGTAGTCCTCTAGTTGAGGAGAGCACGAGAACGGCGACGACGACAGCGTTCCGAACAGTATTTCACTTCATCCCAACAATCTGCCCATTTTTTACGCCAAGTAAACTGACGCTGACATACCGGACAAATTTTTGTGGGTAGGTCAGATTTAGAACGAGCACGTCCCATATTTAGCCTTGGAAGCTACTTCAACTAGAGATGGAAGACAATTATAACCAGTTTGTCATCTCTACAGAATACCTTTGGTAGATACAAAGCTTTCCTTATAATTGAAATCACAATAGGTATTTTGCCGCTAAAAAACAAAAGAAAACTCAAATTTTTGCTTGATTTTGTCAAAAACTAGAAATAACTAGCTAATAATTATTTTCGCTCAGTAATGGCAATAACAGGCGACTAACAACTCGACCGTCCGGTAATTGATAAATATGCAATTCTCCTCCCAACTGCTGCATCAGTTTTTGACAGATTTGCAAGTGTAAAGCAAGTGGCTGGTCGAAGCTAGAGAAGGCGAGTACGTCTTTGCAAGCATCTCGATCCAATTTTGTCAACAACTGCGGTTCAATATGGCCATTGTCAGTAATGGAAACCTCTATAGATCGCTCGCAGGCACGGCGACACCAGATATCAATCCTACCTCCATCAGACAAGCGCTGACAAGCAGCAACCAGTAATTCATGCAAAACCAACTCTATCTTGACGATATCACCCGCGATCGTCAAGCAGGAACTTTGCTCTGACTGGGAAGCTGGTTGCGGTCCCAGACCATGGACTCCCACCCACAGCTTTTGTCTTTTGAGTAAATGGTCTACTCGTTCTAAAGCTCGCTTGAGCAAGCTGGCTATGGGTATAGTTTCCCAGCTCATTTGCAACTGCCACAGTTCTTGTTTTAATAATGCTTTCATCGAAGCATTGGTTTTATCTAGCTGCCACAGTAGCTGCTGGTAGCGCATTTGATTGATTTCATTATCAGGAATGCCTAAATCCTGCATTTGAGTGACAAGCTGGGTGATGGTTCTTTGCAGATCTTCCCATCGACGATGTTTGTACCAATTAAGCAGGTTGAGTTCCTCTGTTCTGGACTGTAGTATTTGAGAGATTTGCAGCCATCGCCGCGACCAAGCCATCTGGTAGACTAACGTCTCTGTAGCATGCAGGCAATCGTCTGACCATTGACGTTCTCGATGATCGGCGATCGCTACCACTCCGGTTGGTTGGTGATCCGCTGTTGTACGTAAAGCCATGACTAAAATTTGACCAATACCAGTACCGTGAAACCATTTTCTCGTGGCCGCCGGCAAATCATCTACCGTTAGAGCCAAAATTCCATCTGTAGCTAACGCCCATTGAATCAGGGCTTCTGTTTGTATCGGCAAAACTGTATCCAATGAAATCTCAAAACGAGAATTGGCAATAACTCCAGGTATAATTTTGGCAACGTTTTCTCCCGATTGCCAGGACAACAGCACTGTCAAAGAACAATTGAGCATAGACGCAATTTGCTCTAAAGCCGTTTTCTCAAGATGTTGTAGCGGCTGAGTTTTTGCACCCTGAGAATCTTCTAAAATACGCAGGCATTTCTGAAAGCTATGTAATATTTTTTGCTGTTGCTCGTTTCGGTAGTGGAGCTGTCTTTGGCGAAGAATCACACCCAGCTGTTGGGCAACAATCTGCACTAATTCCTTTTCTAAGGATGTCCAGCTACGGGGAACTTCAGTGGCGATCGCCAACAAAGCATGAGGTGGATTTCCAGGAGCACAATTACTAACTAATAGCGATCGCAAATTATGCTTGACCAAACAAGGATGCCAATTAAAAAACCGCAGGTCTTCTTCTAAATTCTCAATTGCTACTCCTTGAGTCGCACGGGACAACAATTGCCAATCCACTTCCTTAAGAGCATCAAGGGTAGATATGGGCAAGCGATGGCTGTTTAGATTTCTTTGATAAAAAACCTGATAATTATTCTGTTCAGAATCATATTGCAGCAGTAAAAACTGCGTTACCGCCAGCTGTTGTAAAGTTTTGACGGCACAGTTGTCTAAAATATCTTGAACTTGGCGATCGCTGTAAATAGCTTGAGCAATATGACCCGTCAAGCAAGCATGGTTTTGAATTTTTTCAATGGTCCTTTCTGTTTCCTCTAAAGGAGCAAGCAGGGAAATTAACCCGGCCACACCTTTAAGGAAATTTTTATCTGCTTGTGTCCAAATTCGCGGTTCTGTCGCTTCCACTGCCAAAAAACCCAGCAAATCTTTCTGGCAAATAATAGGAGCAGCCAAAAGACTCCGCAGTTGCAACCGCTGCAGCAGCTTCAGGGTAAAATTGCTTTGCAGGGAACTGCGTCCTTCTCCAATCCACACTATTTCATTTATAGATAAGGCAAAATAAAAGTCGCTTAAATCATTGACGGTAATTTTTGTGACTGCCTCCTGAGTTTTGGTAGGAAAATTGCGATTGGTATTTTTGTTACTAACACGCCGCCAAAAGTAGCGTCCTTCCCTGTCAAACCAATAAATCCTCGTGCGAGCAGGCATTACAAATTGATGGGTAGCCTCCACCAGTGCCTCTAACCTTTGCTCTGGCTTGTTTAGGATTTGTAAATTTTCTAACAAAGGTAAGAAGATCTCGTCAAAGCGCTTGGTTTGCTTTTGCTGCGAGTCGATTTCCATTTCATAAAGTACTGCAGCCAATTCGCCCAAAACCATCATTAATTTTGCTCTGGTAACACCACCAAGCAGGTATCCCCAACGCTGGGAACCAAGCAGCACTAAACCCAAACAGCGGTCTTTGTAAGAAATCGGGGCAATAATAGTTCCTTGGATTTGATATTTTTGCGCCAATTGTTGCCATCCTTCCGCCCGAATTTCTGCTCGCAAATCGGGTACGCCTAAAGGATGCTGCTCGATCACCACTTGCTCGAGCAAATCTCCAGGATTGAGAACGACTCGTTGTTTTAAGTAACTAATATCATTGCTGGGAGTTATGCCTCCTTTACCGTACAACACGTGATTGAGACGATCGTAAAGGGCTATCCAAATTAATTTGTATTCAAACTGCTCTTGCAAATAAGAAACTGTAGTCGCAATCAAAGCATCAAAATTATCTTCTTCCCTGAGACTTTGAAAAACACGACCCAAGGAAAGAATTTGTTCTTCGGCGGCTGTAAAGTTAGGTGGCTGCCTCATTTGATAATTAGGTCAAATTCGCTTGTTAATATATAAGATGCCCAGAACCGTTATCCAACTAATATGTCTTGCTTTTAGTATTTAAAAAAAATTGCTGCCCGAATTGCTGCCCGAGGAAATAAGGAACGTGGCACCAATTATTAATCATGATTCCCCATTTCAAATCTCAAATTGGTAAAGCAAAATTGGATATTTATCAAATTGCAAATCATTTGGTTAACCTCTTCCATGTCGATCCTGAGTGGCTGCACTCTCGCACGATTAACAGTCTCACCTGGTTGGCCAATCACGGCGATCGCCCGCCTGCTTGCTGGCTAAAACAACGCTTGCAGCAATCTTTGTGTTTTCGCGATCCCCGTTTGCAACAAACGCTGTTTGGGCTAAATTTTCCCAATCCTGTAGGTTTGGCAGCTGGATTTGACAAGGATGGCGTTGCCACAAAGATTTGGTCGAGCTTTGGTTTTGGCTTTGCAGAAGTTGGAACGGTAACCTTTCATCCCCAACTTGGTAATCCCCCTCCTCGTTTGTTTCGCTTACCCTCAGATTTGGCTGTTCTCAATCGCATGGGTTTTAACAATAGCGGTGCAGCAGCAATGGCCGCACGTTTAACACAGCAAGGCCAATCACAGCAAATTTCCTCCATACCCATAGGTATAAATCTGGGCAAATCCAAGGTAACACCATTAGAACAAGCTCCCAGCGATTATCTCCATAGCTTTCGCTTACTCAAAGAACTGGGAGACTACTTTGTTGTCAACGTATCTTCTCCAAATACACCAGGATTGCGAACGCTTCAAGATGCAGCCCAGCTCGACTGTATACTGGCACAATTGCAACAAGAAAATAACGCACGCAAACCTATTTTTGTCAAGATCGCCCCTGATTTGGAATGGGAAGCGATCGCCAACATCATTTCCCTGGTACAAACCCATAAGTTAACAGGGATTGTCGCCACCAATACCACCATTCGCCGCGAAGGTCTCAAAACAATGGTGATTGCTTCAACTGGTAAATCACCTGAACAGGAAGCTGGTGGAATTAGCGGTGCTCCCCTGCGCGATCGCTCCACAGAAATAATTCGGTTTATTTACCAGCAAACAAAAGGTAAAATGCCGATTGTTGGCGTCGGTGGCATTTTTACCCCAGAAGATGCCTGGGAGAAAATAACTGCTGGTGCTTGTCTCATCCAAGTCTACACAGGCTGGATTTACTCTGGCCCCGGAATGGTACCCCGCATTCTCCAAGGTTTGCTTGCTAAATTAGAAAAAACTGGATTCGATTCCATCTCGGAAGCGGTAGGCTTAGAAGCAAAAATTACAAATTAAAAACCTAAAGCAATTTTTGCTGCTAATTTTTTCCTTCTTCTAAAGGAAAAAACTCTTTTGTTTCCGGGGAATACACCCAAGCAATACCATCAGGATCTCTGCTGCGAGTCCATTCCGAAAAGTCTGGATCGTCTCGCCTTTTATACACTGTACTGGAATAAACATTCAGACGCTTTGCCAGTTCAGATTGAATTAGAGAACCAAAAGTCAGCTGTTTTTCTAGGGGTTTGTTAGTTTCCCTAGAATCGATTTGTTCTGGAACTTCAGTTTTTTCTTCCTCCAGAGGTTGGGGTGGTGCCAACAAATTACTATCGATAGATTTAACCCTCTGCTGAGAAGTTATTTCTTTCCCAGGCTCGCTACTGTCTAGGATACTGCCAAGGGTACCGACGGTAATAAAGTGATATACTTTGCTACCGTCTTCAGAAGTGACAACATGAGCACCAAATTCTGATGCTTTTGCATCCAGGTAACGTTTTGCCACATCTCCAGGAAAATTGCCTTTGATTGCTAAGTCCATCGGCGTGATTTTACCCTGGTTTTCCAGAATTAGGTGATGAAACAGCGGACTAACTTGCAAACTCCACTTTTGCCATCGATAGTACTGCCAAACATTAAAACCCAACAACAGCAGCATCGCCGCTAGCCAAATTTTCCAAGTAGCAACCAGGAAAATTATCAAAAACGAAAGTGGCAAAAGGAGAATCAGGTAAACTTTGCCGTAATTGTCGCTATCACTTTCTATTAGCTTTTGATCCATAATTTTTCGCTCATGTCAGTTTTTGCCAAGTGACTGATAAGGAAATGATATTATCTTGGCAAAAATTTGGGCAAATTTTTGTAACTTGAGTTTATTGGCGCCAAAATTTTTTGGCAAAAATGATACCGGCTTATCGTTTTCCGAAACTACTATCTTTGCTTTTTTTGAGCTATTGCATGCAAACTGGAAAAATTTTTACCTAAAAATAAATCTAAGGCAAAAATTGCCATTTCTCCTTTGGCAAAAGCAGAAAATTAGCAAATTTTCTAGGCAACTGCCGTTAATAATTTGTAAATTTAATTACATTTTTTTAACTTAACGTCCGTGGGAGGAGTGGATTACTGGTAAGCCTCAAGAAGCAGCTTCTAAAGTTAAATTGAATTAAGGACCGGAATGACAAAAAATAAAAAATTATGACCTACGATTACGACCTGTTTGTTATTGGCGCTGGTTCTGGAGGTTTAGCAGCTGCCAAACGCGCAGCCAGCTACAAAGCTAAAGTAGCGATCGCCGAACAAGATTTAGTCGGCGGTACTTGTGTTTTGCGTGGCTGCATTCCTAAAAAACTGATGGTATACGGTTCTCGCTTTCCGGCACTGTTTGCAGATGCTGCAGGCTATGGTTGGAAAGTAGGTGAAACCGAGTTGGATTGGGAATATTTTATTACGGCTATAGATAAAGAAGTCAAGCGACTCTCGCAACTGCACGTTAGCTACTTGCAAAAGGCTGGAGTAGAACTGATTCCCCATCGCGCGACTTTGGTAGATCCCCACACTGTAGCAGTTGACGGACGCAAAATCACAGCAGACAAAATTTTAATTGCTGTTGGAGGTCGTCCCCTAAAACCAAATTTGCCAGGAATGGACTACGGTATTACCTCCGACGAAATGTTTCACCTCCAACACAAACCAAAACACATCGCTATTATCGGCGCTGGTTATATCGGTACTGAATTTGCCTGCATCATGCACGGTTTGGGATGTCAAGTCACCCAAATTATTCGCAAAGAGTTGATTTTAAAAGGTTTTGATGACGATATCCGCACAGATATCCAAAATGCAATGATCGCTCATGGCATCAAAATCATCCCCAATACAGTGGTGGAAAAAGTTGAAAAAGTGCCAGAAGGATTAAAGTTGATTTTATCTGGAGAAAAAACGGAACCAACGATCGCTGATGTATTTTTGGTAGCCACGGGGCGGGTTCCCAATGTTGAAGGATTGGGTTTGGAAAACGCAGGAGTAGAACTAGTATCCACTACTGTTGAAGGGCCGGGATACACCACGATGAAGGCGATCGCTGTGAACGAATACAGCCAAACTTCCCAAGAAAATATCTTCGCTGTGGGTGATGTGACAAACAGAATGAATCTTACTCCAGTAGCAATTGGAGAAGGACGAGCTTTTGCAGATAGTGAATTTGGTAACCAGCGTCGCATCTTTAGCCACGAAAATGTCCCCACTGCCGTATTTTCCACACCAGAAGCAGCTACAGTCGGTTTGACGGAAGCTCAAGCACGCGAAAAATTAGGCAACGACGCAGTTAAAATTTACCGCACCCGCTTTCGTCCCCTGTTTCATAGCTTGACTGGCGCTGCAGAAAAAACAATGATGAAGTTAGTAGTAGATGCCAGCACCGACAAAGTATTGGGCGCACACATGGTGGGAGAAAATGCAGCTGAAATTATCCAAGGTGTGGCGATCGCCGCGAAGATGGGCGCCACGAAAAAAGACTTTGACGCCACCGTTGGTATCCACCCTACCGCTGCTGAAGAATTTGTAACGATGCGTTAATTACTTGTAAAAATGAACTAACAAATGCAATATATTTACCTGCACGGCTTCGCATCCAGTCCTAACTCTGCCAAAGCTCTTTACCTGCGCGATCGCTTTGCAGAATGCAATATCCAGCTGCAAATACCCGATTTAAATCAAGGAGATTTTTCTCACTTAACAATTACGCGACAAATCCATCAAGTTACCACGGAATTTTTCTTACCTGGTAGGCCCGTTACTTTAATTGGTTCCAGTTTGGGCGGCCTTACCGCTGCTATACTCGCACAAAAATATGCCCAAGTCGAAAAACTCATACTTCTGGCGCCAGCTTTTGGATTTTTATCCTACTGGTTACCAACATTAGAAGCAGAAAAGATTCAACGCTGGCAACAAGAAAAATACTTGCCGTATCACTACGGAGAAGGTAAATTCCTTCCCCTTAGTTACGATTTCGTCAAAGATGCTGCTCAATACCAAGAAAATGCTTGGCAACGCCCCGTATCAACTTTGATTTTACACGGAAAAAATGATGAAGTTATTCCCGTTCAAGCTAGCCGCGAATTTACCAAATCCCGCCCTTGGGTACAGTTGGTAGAGCTCCCCAGCGATCACGCTTTAGGTAACGTGCTTCCGGAAATTTGGCAAGCAATTCACATGTTCTGCCAGTTGCCTTGAAGTTGTATAATACACAGTCCTCACTACAAATGGACAGTCCAACCGATCATGTTGCCGTTTATCCGCTCAGATTTAGCCGAATTCACTGCATACAAACCCCATCCCAGCAGCGATCGCGCCCAACCTGTTTCCCAAACTCAGCTAGATCGCCTGGATACCAACGAAAGTCCCTACGATTTACCAGTTCGGTTAAAGGAAAAACTAGCATGGACCTATCAACAAATAATAGAGACAAACCGTTACCCTGACGGCAATCATGGGGAACTCAAAAGCGCGATCGCCGAATACGTAAATGAGTCAGCTGCTCTTTCCCCATCGGTTTTCACTTCTGCTAATATTTCTGTTGCCAACGGTTCCGATGAACTTATTCGTTCTTTGTTAATTGCTTCCTGTTTGGGAGAAGGTTCGGTTTTGGTTGCCAATCCTACCTTTTCCATGTACGCTATCTTGGCCAAAACCCTGGGAATTCCAACAGTAGAAGTAAACAGACAGCAAAATAGTTTTGAAATTAATTTACAAGCAGCACAAACAGCTATTGAACAAACTCAAAATCCTCCCATCAGAGCAATTTTTGTAGTTCATCCCAACTCTCCTACCGCCAACGCCCTCACCCCAGCAGAACTAGCATGGTTGAGAAGTCTCCCTGACCGTATTCTAGTCGTTATTGACGAAGCTTACTTTGAATTTAGTCAGACTACCGTAGTTACCGAACTTTTAGAGCATCCTAACTGGATCGTACTGCGTACGTTTTCTAAAGCTTTTCGATTGGCTGCTATGCGCGTTGGCTATTGCGTCGCCCATCCCGAGTTCATAACTATCTTAGAAAAAGTTCGCCTGCCTTACAATCTTTCTAGCTTCTCTATGGCAGCGGCGTTAATTGCTTTGCAAAATCGTCAGCTGCTGCTTAGCTCCATACCGCAGATCCTAGAGGAACGAGCTAAACTATTGGAAATTTTGTCACAGCAACCACAACTACAAGTCTGGGATAGTGCTGCCAATTTTATTTATCTGCGCCTCAAACAGGATGGCTGGCAACAACAAGACACTATAAAAAAACTTAATCAACAACTGCAGGCCAGGGGTACTCTTGTACGCGAAATTAGTGGCGGATTGAGAATTACGATCGGCACTCCACAAGAAAACCTCCGCACTCTCAATAACTTGCAACTTGCCTTAGCAAATCTTAACTCTTGAAAAGTTAATTAATCATAAAACCTACTCTCTGCTTCGCTACCCAAGCGCCGGACTACTGCTACCGTTTGTGGCAAAACACCAACTAAAAGGGCAAACGCCTCATCCGGTAGCTTTGCTACTACCTCCGGTGCAAAATATTGCTCAAATTGATCGAGAATCTTTTGGACTCGCTGTTGAGCAATTGGCTTTTCTGTTATTTGTTTGATTAATCGAATCCACTGGCGTCTTATTAAATAAGCTTTTTGCCGTTCTTCTTTGCTTTCAGGAGACAATAAAGATAGGTTTCCTATCGGTAGCACTCCCTGACAATCACGATCGTAATCGCCGCCTACCGCTGCTCCTGGACCGGCAAACTCCGCATGATACTTTTTAAAAAGTATTAATCCGTTTCGCTTGCGGCTGTTGACCATGAAGACTTTTCCACTTAAAACCTTTGTGAGGATATCTGAGCCATAAGATTGCTCAGCTCCATCTGACATGACAATACGGTCAAGCAAATTTGTGTCAGGGTAATACGTAGATACCATAGCAGTTTGATAGCGTCGGCGCTTTTCGCTATCCATCTTTTCTCAAATAGAAAATATATTTCGTAATTGTCTGAACTTAAAATACAAAGGCTTTTATTTACTCAAAGTTTGTTTTATCTTAATTATCAGCTTTTTTTAGTCAATATAACTAAGATAAAAAATAATACAAATGTTTACCAGGATTAAGTAATCATAATTTTATGAGATTTCAATTGATTTGTCTCGAACTATAACCGGATTTAGTTAAAGTTTTTATAAAGTTGGATCGCCAGGATACAAAGTTATTGTGAGGATGGGATTAATTGTTATTAATACTGTTTATACTTGGCAAGCAAACATAATTTTTACCTATGAAAATATCAATGTTTTTCTAGATAACACTTATTCTTAATTCCCACAATACATTTACTTTTATTTTAATAGATTAATAAATGTATACTTTTCTGGCGGCAAATCATCTTTAAAAAGAAGAAAGCAGTCGCAATGCAGTGTCTGTATAGTTGCTAGCCATTTTAGTTTGATAACTATAAAACTATATATGCGTTTATTTTAATAAATTTCTTCTTGCTTGGTGTTCAACTTCGAAGTGGATATTCCAAAAAAAGTAAGCGCAAGTTCGCTGTTGATGGTCGAATGCTAAATCAGGCGGAATTTTTCACGACTTAGCGCCTTGATAGCAAGCTTTTGAGTAGAAAAACAAAAGATCAGCTATTTTCCGCAGACAAAAGGTGTTTGTGTAATAAAATTTGCTGCGATCGCCTGAAAAAGAATATGTTCCAGTTAGATTCAACTTTGCAGGCTCGATACCCGAACTTGAAATAAAGCTGTCGTGCTTGATAATTCTTTTCCAAGACATGGAGATACAAGTCTTCGAACCCCCATTCGCGGACAATTTTTTCACTTACCTGCAGCAGTTGCGAAGCCACACCTTGTCTGCGGTATTTAGGATGAACTGCCAAATTAGAAAGATAAGGAAAACTTTTGCCAGCGCCCGTCCAGGAGTCATTGTACCGCAAACCCAGCTCTACAGTGCCAACTAAGTTACCAGCTACACCACTGCTAGTGTCAACTGCAACCAAACAAGCGTGATGGGGTTGCGATGATGCCAAGCGGTGTCTTAAATCTTCGTAAATACCCAAACGCAATAGCGGAAAAGCCCATCCCCAGATTCCTTTGCGGAAGTGAAAGCTTTCAGCGATAATTTCAGCAATACCATTCAAATCCGCAGTTGTAGCCGCACGAACTTGAAAGTGGTAGGAAACTTGCTCGGCGGCGACACTAAAAGGCTGTTGGTGGAGTGGGTCTAAAAACCAGGATGTCAAGGCTAGTTTCGTGTTTAATTGATTGAACAACAATCTTTTCCAATATCCTAAAACACCATTCAACTTATGTAAAAACTGGAAACATTTTAGTTAATAAAACTGAATTATTAACAGTGGAAGGATTTCAGGGTTAACAACCAAAAGCTCCATTCGCAACTGTTTGTTGAATTGCCTTTAATTTTACTTAATTTGTCGATGGCTAATCTTAAACTTTGCCTTTGCTGGTAACTGCCGTGACATAAATAAAATTTACCCGAAAGTGTTAGTGTCAGGACTGCCACGGGAAAACTTAATATGCAGCGTATGCAACTGCAAGCGAATTTTCAGAGTATAAAGTCATTATTGATACTCTTAATTAAGGGGGTGAAGACAGATTTGATGACACGGCAAGGATTAATTACCACCGATACTGGGTATAAAATAAATGGGGGCGCACCAGGCACAAGCTATTGAGGTAAATAGTTTCAGCAAACCTTTTTCAGTCTGCAAGCAGTCTTGCAAGCAAACAGTCCAGGCGATCGAAATGCTCTGCTCTTACTTGGTTCAGTTTCATTTCTATCCGTTCGCGATCATCGACCGGAGGCTTATCAGATTATTGTTTATCCGACTGCCTTTACAGCAGGAAAGCGGTGCATGAAATCCCAAGCAAACAACAAGCCGAAAATACTGGTTGTCGACGACGAACCCGACAATCTTGACTTGCTGTACCGCACCTTTTATCGCGATTACAAGGTGTTGAGAGCAAGTTCTGGTCCAGCAGCATTGGATTTGCTGGCACAAGAGAAAGATATATCGGTAATCATCTCTGACCAGCGCATGCCAATGATGAGCGGTACTGAATTTTTAAGTTTAACAGCGACTCAGTATCCAGACATTATCCGTATAATTTTGACAGGCTACACTGATGTCGAAGATTTGGTGGAAGCCATCAATTCGGGTAAGGTATTCAAATACGTCACCAAACCGTGGGAAGCAGAGGAACTCAAAGCGGTAGTACGTCAAGCCCTCGATACCCACAACGTTCTCAAGGCCCGCACTCGCGAACTCACGCGTACCCTGCGTCAGGAATCGTTGCTAAATACCGTTACCAACACGATTCGCAGTGCTTTAGACTACCGGCAAATTCTGCAAACTATTGTGGATACGGTAGGTCACATGCTGGAGGTAGACGTCTGCTTGTTGCGTCCCTTTCAGGATAATCGCTTGGTAGACGAAGGATTTATCTACCAAAAGACGGTGGAGAAAAATACAAAGTATGACTTAACAACCCAGGGACAATGGGAAAAACTAGGAGGAAACTTTTTAGAAACATTATCCGCACCTTTAAATCTTAACGTTACTTCTGGTTGTGAAATCCTAGCTCCCTTGTTAGCACAGACAGTTTGGGAAACTCGGGAATTACAAGTAATTCACGATACAACCAGCGATGAACGCATTCAAGGAGATCGGGCTGCTGCCTTTGCGCAAGCCAATATTTATTCTAGCTTGGTGGTACCGTTGATTTGCCGACAAGAATTGATGGCAGTACTAGCATTGCATCAATGTTATCAACCTCGGACTTGGAGTGAAGACGAGGTGCAGTTGGTAATGATGGTCGCAGATCAAGCAGCCCTTGCTTTATCTCAAGCTTATGCCTACGAACAAGTACGGGCTTTAGCACAAAGAGAAGCATTAATTAATACTATTACCACGGCCATTCGCTCCAGTTTGGATCCGCAGGATATTTTTGCAGCTATCACTCAACAGTTAGGACAAGCTTTGCAGGTTGATCGCTGCGTCTTGTCTTTGTGGAATGAAGAAGATGAATTTATTCACTGCGTGGGTTTATATAAAAATTCCATTCATCTGGAAACTGAAAAATTAATTGGTATTACTGAAAATCAGAACTTACATTTATTGCAAGTACCAATTAAAGAAAATCCCATCGTGCAAGAAATGTTGCGAACGCAACAGCCAGTGGTAATTAGCGATACCAGTCAGTATCCTTTGCCAATTCAGGAATTTAATTTGCCTTTACCAATTGCGGCGCGTTCGTGTAGCGGCTCTGAAAGAGCATCGCTGATGGTAGTTCCCCTGCTTGCGGACGGAAAAATTATTGGCATTATTACTTTGCACGAAGATAAAAATATTCGTCAGTGGCTTCCATTTGAGATTGATTTAGCAAAAGCTGTAGCCGCGCAAGCAGCGATCGCCGTGCAGCAATCCCGTTTGTATCAAAAAACTCGCGAACAAGCGGAGCGCTTGCTGGAGCTAGACAGACAAAAAACAGAGTTCTTCCAAAATATCTCTCACGAATTTCGTACGCCTATTACCTTGATTTTAGGTCCCCTAGAGTCAGCGGTCAACTCCAAGCAAGGATTATCCTACGAACAAAGCGCGATCGCCCTGCGCAACTCCCGTCGCCTGCTGCGACTGGTAAATCAATTACTCGACCTGCAACGCTTAGACGCAGGACGAATGCAACCAAGTTTCCGTCCTTGTAATTTGGTCGAGTTTGTCAGTCACATTATCGAGTCCTTTCGCCCTTATTGCGAGAAAAAAGGATTGCGTTTAATAACTGAAATGACTGAATGTCCGACGGTTTGCTTGGACATAGAAAAATTTGACAAGGTAGTCTACAACCTTCTATCTAATGCCATGAAATTTACTCCTGAAGGTGGTAGCATTACTGTCAAAGTCCGACCGGAAGGCGGCAATTGTCTTTTAGAAGTACAAGACACCGGTATTGGCATTCTTCCAGAACAAATTCCGCTTCTGTTTGAACGTTTTCGCCAAGCCGAAGGTTCGGAAAATCGATCCTACGAAGGTACGGGTTTGGGTTTGGCTTTAGTTAAGGAACTAGTGGAACTCCACGGCGGTAAAGTCACCGTAGCTTCTGTTTACGGCCAAGGTACCACTTTTAGTGTTTGGCTTCTTCCCGGTAGCGCTCACCTTCCCCAACATCAAGTCTTGGATGAAGTTGCAGAGGTTAATCTTCATCGCGCCGCTGTAGAATTGGCAGATTTAGAGCTGATAGAAGAAGAAACTGAAGAAGATAAACTACAAGAACAACACACCCTTCAACCTTCAACTTTTGGCTGTTCGATTCTGGTTGTAGACGATAATCCAGATTTACGTAGATACGTGTCAAAAATTTTACGTAGTAATGGCTATGAAGTACGAACAGCACGTAATGGTTCGGAAGGCTTTCAGATAGCTAAGGAAATTACACCCAGTCTCATTGTCAGCGATTTAATGATGCCCCAGGTATCGGGACTGGAGATGATTCGGATGATTCGCAATGAAGAAAAATTAAAAGGAACACCAATTATCCTGCTCACAGCCAAAGTTGATGAAGAAACTCGTATCGAAGGTACAGAACGGGGTGCAGATGCTTATTTAGCCAAACCATTTAACGATCGCGAACTTTTAGCAGAAGTGCGCAACCTGCTAGCTTTAAAGGAAAACGAACGACGAGTATTAGAGCTAAATACCTATTTAACAGAATCTGTACTCAAGCGTTTTCTACCACCTGCTTTGGTCAAGAAAGCTGCTGCTGGAGAGTTAGTTCTAGATTTGCGACCAGAGCCGCGCTTAATTACAGTTTTATTTAGTGATATTGTCGGTTTTACCCAGCTGGCAAATACCCTGCGCTCGCGCCGCGTAGCAGAGCTACTGAACGAATATCTAGAAGTGATGACCAAAGCTGTATTTGATAACGGTGGTAGCGTCGATAAATTTATGGGAGATGCTATTTTAGCTTTATTCGGAGCACCAGAAGAGCTGACTCCAAACGAACAAGTACGGCGCGCTGTTAATACTGCTAGAGCAATGCTGCGAGCGCTAGAACAGCTAAACCAACTGTGGCGAGAACAAGGCGTTTTTGATGCTACAGAACGTAACAGAGTCGAATTTCGCTGTGGTATCCACCAAGGAACCGCGGTTGTGGGTATGTTTGGTAGTAGCGAACGCGCCGATTATACGGCCATTGGTCCCAGCGTCAACATTGCAGCGAGATTGCAACAAGCTGCTGTTCCCGGTACCATACTCGTTTCTGCCGCAGTGGCAGATTATTTGCGAGAAGATGAAATTATTAAAGGTAGCCCCCTAGAACTCAAAGGAGTAGATGAAACGGTACTTACCTTTGCTGTCGTCCCAGAATTAGTAGCAAACCGTTAAAATGGCAATGACCAGCTAACAATTACCGACCTATTCCCTCGCAAGCTTATGACCAAATTGGTTGCTCAACATTGGCAACAAGCAGACCCACCAGGTTTGTGGATAACGGCGATCGCAGGTTCGGTAACTTTACACCTGTTGGTATTTTGGTTGGCGCGATCGCTTCACATTAACCTTTTACAACAGCAGTACCCCAATACAGCCATTCCCGTTGAAGTCATAGAAATTGCTTCCCAAAGCCAAAATTCCAAAACCACACCTCCATCACCAACTAAACCCGTTCGCACCCAACCACCACCTCACGCTCAAAAATCATCAACTTCAGCTTTATCAAGACAACCTGCTACCAGCACCACCGATAGCAATGCGATCGCTGTTGCTGAGAAAAAAACAACTCATAAATCCCGTACCCCCACACCTACCAAACCTCAATCTCCAAAGACTCCCAGCCCAAACTATACTTCCTCTTTCCAGTTCGGACAACCAAAACAACCACCGCTACCAACAGGTAACGGAGAGAAAATATTACAAGCACCTGCAAATCAACTTGGCCAGGTTCCGAAACAAGCAACTCCTTTGTCTTCTTCTAAACCATCGCCCCAGTCTTTACCCTCTCAGCTGGAACCATCCCTTGCTCGCAAACCTGTTTTCCCTTCCCCTACCCCAGGACTGATAGTTACTTGGAATTCTCTCGACAGAAACGAAGTTATACAGTTAATTCAAAAAGGAATTTTAAAACAAGATGTCCCCCCCCAGCAGCTGGCTGAACACCTCGGTACCAACACCAAAGAATTTTCCTCTTTAGAAATTAATAAAGTACTCGAACACAGACAAGTCAATTTACTCGCTAGCTTAGTCGTTGATAATACTGGTCAATTTCAAAAAGCTGAAGTTATCGGTAGATTTGCACCACCCGATACTCTAGAAGATTTATCGCCACCAGAAAAAGATGCATATCAGGATTTTCTCAATGATTTTTTTCAAAATGAAAAATTCCAAGCCGCTCAAAATGAGGATGGTAGCAGACCATCTGAAAGTAATTTGGTGATATTGATTAAAATTCAGCGCCTAGCAACTTGATTTTTAGTTTCTAGTGTGTTATGCTATTGAAGTTAAGTTCTGCGGGCATAGTTTAGTGGTAAAACCATAGCCTTCCAAGCTATTGATGCGGGTTCGATTCCCGCTGCCCGCTTCTTTAAGGTGACCTGGCACCTCTGTTGTCATCAAAGCTTTGGAAAGACTGCAGCGAGTCCTTTCCAAGGGTGAGGAATTTTTCATTTCCAAAAATTTCTGTTTTGCTATCTAATTTCATACTCAAATGTTACTTAAATGCAACTTTAATGTTACTTAAATTCCCCACGACCATAAAAGTTTTGCAGCATCGGAATTATTAATATTAAGGCGGCAGTTGGGAAAGTTTTTAGCATTCAAAAGCTTGATTTTTCCAAAATCCTACGCTTTTATAGATGTAAGTTCATTGATTTAACAAAAATTAGCTTCCTGGGAATCTAGCGGTTTCAGTATCCTACTTACCACCCTCAAAAAGAGAAATTTGTTTGAATCATTAAATATAAGTTAATAATTTGATTTTGATGATTTTTGTCAAAGCTCTCGATAGGATTGTCCCATCTAAATAACCAAAGTAATTTAACTAAATCTTCCTAAAGGTAGATTAACAAATCCTATTTGAGATAGATAAAAATAGTAATAATGTATAAAAATAAATTCCCAAAAATAACTATGGGTGACTATACTTCAGGGCGCTTGAAGTTTCCGATATTTCTGTATGTAACTACCAAATTACACTAGAAATTTACTTGGATGAAGGTTAGTCCTTCATGAAAATTTTATTAGTTGAAGACGACCCATCTATTGCTCAATTTCTCTCAAATGCACTGACTGCTTATCGTTATACGGTTGATATTGCTACAGACGGTCAGTTAGGGCTAGAATTAGCCACCCAAGGGGAGTATGCCATTATATTGCTTGACCTCATGGTTCCCAAACTAGACGGTCTGAGCTTGTGTCGTCAGCTACGCCATCAGGGATGTCAAACTCCAATTTTAATATTGACAGCAAAAGACTCAAACGAAGATATCGTTACCGGACTTGATGCTGGAGCAGATGATTATGTAACCAAACCCTGCGAACCTTCTCAACTCGTAGCGCGAATTCGCGCTTTATTGCGCCGTCAGGGTAATGCTGTGTTATCTCCCCTCTTGAAATGGGGGGAGTTATGTCTCGATCCCAACTTGATTCAGGTAACTTATCAGCAAAAACTAATTACCCTAAGTCCCAAGGAATATAGCTTACTAGAGTTATTTTTACGTCATCCCCAACGCATTTTTAGTCGCAGTGCCATTATCGATCACCTGTGGTCGATTGATGAATCGCCTTCAGATGCTGCAGTAACAAACCTGATCAAAGATCTGCGACGTCGGTTAAAATCTGCTGGTGTGACGGAAGACCCCATCGAGACCGTGTATCGATTAGGTTATCGGTTGAGAGTTCCTCCCCAGGAAGACGGAAAACAAAACGAAGAAAAAACAGATTGGGTAGCACAAAAGGAAACTGATTTTCACCACCAGGGATTGGTTTTGATCGAGCAAGCAAAAAAAGATTTTCAAGCTTCCTTAGACAAAAGGATCGCAGTTTTGGATAAAGTCGGAAAATTACTTCAAAGCGGATCTTCCCTGAGTCCATCACAAAAAGAGCAAGTTGTAGAAGAAGCGCATCGGTTAGCAGGTGGGTTAGGAACATTTGGATATACGAAAGGGTCGGAGATTGCGCGAGCTATCGAGCATTTATTTGTGGAGGAAGTTGGCGCTAAGCAGCAGCTTGGCGTGCAGTTTTCTCTGTTACTGGATGAGCTCAAACAAGAAATTGCCCTGTCACCAAATTTTCCCGCAACTACGACTTTGCCAAGCACCTGGATGCCATTGGTTTTAATTATTGATGATGACGATTCTTTTACGGAAGCATTGCGTCAAGCTGCAATCGGGCAAGGATTGCGCTTAGAAGTTGTTCCTTTTTCTAGCTTTTTTTCAGATGGGCGTCGGGAAACGCTAGAAAATCCCAGCGCAATTTTATTTAGCCTTCACAGCAGTGTAGTGCAAGGAAAGGGATTGAATTTGCTGGCGAAAGTAAAGGCTCAATTTCCTAATGTACCAGTTCTGGTTTTGGCAGCACAAGATTGTTTGGATGAGCGGGTTGCCGTTGCTCACTATAACAATGTTCGATACATTCTCAAAGACACAACAGCACAAAAGGTAATCGAGACGATCGCCAAAGTTATCCTACCGCAAACTACAATCTCTATTGCCAAGGTCATGGTTGTCGATGACGATCCGGTCACACTGAAAACCCTGACTGCTTTGTTACAGCCTTGGGGACTGCAAGTGACCACCCTCCATCATCCGGAAAGATTTTGGCAAGTGCTGAAAATTACAGAGCCAGACCTATTGCTGTTAGATATCCAAATGCCAAAATTCAATGGCATTGAGCTTTGTCGTGTTGTGCGGCAAGACTGCCAGTATGCAGATTTACCGATTGTTGTGGTCACAGCCCATACAGATATAGACTCCATTCAACAAGCGTTGGCAGCAGGAGCCGACGATTTTCTGTGCAAACCGATTTTGGGTTCGGACTTGGTGACTCGAGTTATGAATCGAATAGAGCGGTCGCGCAGTACATCTGCAGACAGCATCTACTTACAGCAACAAAATGTCCAGCTAGAAACATGGCAGTGGGAAGCAACAACAGACTCTCTCACCAAAGTCGCTAGCCGGCACTATTTCGAGCAATTTATCGAACAGATGTGGCAGCGCCTTGCTCGCGAACAAATTCCCCTATCCTTAATTTTATGCGATGTAGACCGTTTCAAATCCTATAACGATACCTATGGATACCAAGCAGGGAATTTTTGCTTGCAACAAATTGCCAGCGCCATCAGCTCGTGCATTAATTCTAACGGCGATTTGGTTGCTCGTTACGGAGGAGATAAATTTGCGATCGTACTGCCAAATACCAGTGCCAATGGAGCCCTGCAAATTGTAGAACGCATCCGGCAAGCAGTTGCCAATTTGCAAATTCCCCAAGAGCTATCCATACCCCAGCCGCAGCTGACATTAAGTTTGGGTATTTCCGCTACCGTACCAACAGTAGAAAAATCTGCCAAAGATTTCATTGCCATTGCTACTCAAGCATTATATGCTGCCAAAAGCAGAGGACGTAATACCTATTGCTTGTATCCGTCATGATGGAATCGTCCCAGAAATTTCAACACCTGTACAGATATATTGCCAAAATTCCTCTGTGGATACTGTTAACGATCCCCTTGCTCTTGCAACTTTTAGTCACTGCAGGAGTGATTGGTTATCTTTACTACCAAAATTGGCAACGGACAGCAAAGGAATGGGCAAATAAGTTCAGCGAGGAAGTGGGCGATCGCGTGGAGTCCCACATTATTAATTACTTAGAAACTCCCCAACTCATTAACCGCCTTAATGCCAACGCCATCCGCCTCGGTCAGTTGAATATTAAGGATCAGAAAAGTTTAGAACGCCATTTTTTAAAGCAAATTCAAACTTTTGATGCCATCGGCAGGATTCATTTTAGCAATCCCCAAGGAGGATACATTTCTGCTGGAAATGATGAACGTGGTTTTTCAGTTGCATTCACAGACAACTTTGTCAAAGGTACTCTCCACGTCTACGGCGTAGATAGGCGAGGTCAACGGATAAAGCGATTACTAACTCAAAAAAATTACGACGCCACCCAACGTCCGTTTTATCAAAAAGCGATGCAAGCAGGTAAACCACTGTGGACTTCGGTATATGTTTATATTCCTGCACGTGTGGGTATGGGAATTGCCGCCAGCTACCCTCTTTACGATCGCTTGGGCCATCTCCAAGGCGTTCTCTCTTGCGACGTCACCCTGACAAAAATCAATCACTTTCTCAGCAATTTGCGAATTAGCAAGCAGGGAAAAATTTATATTCTCGACAGCAGCGGACATTTGGTAGCTTCGTCTTTTCAAGAGCAACCCTTTTTTACTAATGCTGATGGCAAAACAATTCAGCTCAAAGCAACTGCAAGCAAAGAACAATTAATTCGTTTGACAGCAGAGCGCATAGTCTCTGATTTGGGAAACTTAAGCAAGATTCACACCCCACAACAACTTCACTTTCGAGTCAAAGGCAAACACCTTTTTTTAAGGGTAAATCCCCTACAGCAGCGGTTCGGTCTTGACTGGTTTATTGTTACGGTATTGCCAGAATCTGATTTCATGGTAGACATTGATAGAAATAACCAGCGCCTGCTGCTGTTGTGCGGACTCACCTCGTTATTATTAACCGGCACGGGAATTTTAACACTTTACTTTGTTGTGCAGCCTATTCGTCGCTTGCAGCAAGCAGCCAAGGCCATTAGCCAAGGACAGTGGCATTATCCCATTGCAACCGAAGGCGTTGCTGAAGTTGCGCAATTGGCGCGCGCCTTTGTACAAATGGCCCGACAGCTAGACACTTCATTTCAAGCTTTAAAAGCCAGCGAACAAAAATTTTTCACCCTTCTCAATCACGTTCCCATTGGCATTATCGTTTTTGATGCGACTGGAAATCCTATTCTCATCAATCAAGTCGGCGAGGCGATTTTGGAACAAAAGTTAATTTCCCATGTTTCGCCGCAGGAATTTTCCCAAACCTATCGCCTTTATGTGGCAGGAACTAATCAATTTTATCCGGTAGAGAAACTACCGCAGCTATTTGCATTCGCTAGAGAAATCCTCTCAGTGGATGATATGGAAATTGAGGTAAATAACAGCCGCAAACTCCTAAAGATGAAATCAATTCCTGTTTTGGACCAGGATGGAAATGTTATCTATGCAATCATCGCCTTTCAAGATATTACAGAGCAACGCCAAGCGGAAAAACTGCGAGAAGACTATGAACGAGAATTGGAACGCTGGGTAGCGGAAAAAACAAAAGCTTTGCAGCAGAGTGAGGAACGGTTTCGGCTAGCAGTAACCCACGCTCCAGACATGTTTGTCATTTACGATCGCGATCGCCGCTTTTTATACGTCAACGAAAAAGGGCTGGAGCGCACGGGATGGACCTTAGATCGCTTTCTTGGTCGCCGAGACGAAGATTTATTTCCACCAGAAGTTACCGCGGAGTATTTACCGCTGTTACAAAAAACTATAGCGACAAAGAAACTGCAAACCCAAGAATGCACTATCAAACTACCCGGACAGGAAGCTTTGACATTAATTGTCAAGTACGTACCTTTGTTAAACCCACAAGGTGAGATCGAGCAAATCCTGGGAATTACATTTGATATTACCACTCGCAAGCAGGCAGAAGAAGCTCTGCGCCAAAGCGAAGCTCGTTTGGCTACCCTTCAACAAGTAGCCCAAATAGGCAGTTGCGAATTCGATCTGCAAAGCCAAAAAATAACTTGCTCAGAAGCAACATTTTATCATTGGGGTTTAGATCCTGCCGGGGGCGAGCCAACCTACGCCCAACTTTTGCAAAAAGTGCATCCTGAAGATCGAGAAATTCTAGATTATTTCATCCAACAGGCTATTAGCCAGGGAATTCCCTACAGTTTAGACCTACGCATTCTGCGAGGGGATGGTTCAATTCGCTACCTTGATTGTCGAGGAGAACCTGTATTTGACAAAAGCCAAAATCGAGTCGTAAAAATTATCGGGACTTCATTAGATATAACCGAGCGCAAATGGGCAGAACAAGCCTTAGCCGAAAGTGAAGCTCTCAACCGAGCGATCGTCAACGCTCTACCCGATTTAATAATTCGCATGCATCGCAGTGGCACTTACTTGGATATCAAGCCCACCACAACCTTTCTGACTACAGCTTCACCTTTAGTAGCAGGAAAAAACTTAGAAGCTCTTTTTTCTTGTGCCGAATTAGCACACCAACGCCTCATCGCCACCGAAAATGCCCTCCAAACAGGAGAAATCCAGATTTACGAATTTTCCCTTTCCGTGCAAGGACAATCTCTTTGGCAAGAAGCGCGGGTCGTACCTCTCAATAATCAGGAAGTGTTGATTTTGATTCGCGATTTAACAGAACGCAAACAAGCAGAACTTGCACTGCAAAACAGCGAACAGTTTTTACGCAGTATATGTGAAGGCATCGAAGCGGGCATATTTATCGTAGATGTACTGGAAAATGAAGAATTTCGCTACGTTGGCATCAATCCTGCTGCCGAGCGCATGTCAGGACTGGTGTCGTCCCAATTAAGGGGTAAGACTCCAGAACAGGTATTTACACCAAAAACGGCATTGGCCTTGCGCGATCGCTACCGTCAATGCATTGCGGCCAAAGAGTGCATCACCTACGAAGAATGCTTGTTAATCAAGGGGAAACAAACTTGGTGGATGACCAGCCTTACTCCATTACAAGACAGCAACCAGCGCATCTATCGCCTGATCGGTACCTGTTTCAACATCGATGAACGCAAATATCACGAAGATGCAGCACGACAACTGGCGGAACGAGAGCAATTGCTCAGAGCCATAACTCAACGCATCCACCAATCCCTCGATCTCGAACAAATACTGGCTACAACCGTAAATGAAGTCCTGCACACACTTAATGTTGAACGAGCATTGATTTTCCACCTGCACGAGGACGGTTCCGGACAAGTAATTGAAGAGGTCGTGGTTCCCGGATACCCGGTTACTGCCAAAATGCTTTTGCCTGATGAAGCTTTTCCTCAAGATTGCTATAAATATTACTACCAGGGAAAACCCCGTATTGTTCCTGACGTGCACAAGGAAGATTGGAGCTTTTGTCTTGTAGAATTCATGCAAGAAATTGCAGTCAAATCTAAGATAGTTGCGCCCATTATTCAAAAGACCGAAAACTCCCAAACTAAAATTTGGGGTCTTTTAATTGTCCACGCTTGTTCCCATCCCCGTCAGTGGCAACAATCAGAAGCAGATTTTCTACAACAAATCAGCAACCAATTAGCAATAGCGATCCAGCAAAGCCAACTTTATCAGCAAACGCGACAGCAAGCTCAGCGAGAGCACACCCTCAATCGGTTATTGCAAGCAATTCGCACTTCTTTTGATCTAGAAACAATCTTTTCGACAGCAGTTTCTGAAATCGGCTCTCTTTTAGAGGTAATGCGGGCGAATATTGTCCGTTACCTGCCAGAAATGAAAGTCTGGCAAATAGTAGCAGGTTATGTCCAAAATCCAAATTTAAAAAGCGTGATCGGATTGGAAATAAGTGATATAATAATCCCATCGCTGAAAAATTAAAACGGTTTGAAATTGTCAGCATCACTGATTCTGCACCCGCAGTTGCTTTACCCGTCAGGGTAGACCGCACTACTTTAACTTGTGAAGACGAAGTCAATCGCAATATTTATCAAATTTGTAGAGGAGCTTGGTTGTTGGTTCCGTTAAAAGTAGAACAGCAAATCTGGGGAAGTTTAGGTTTGATGAAACCCGCTCCTTATGCATGGCAGACTTTTGAAGTAGAATTGACGCTGGCAGTAGCAGATCAACTTGCGTTCGCTATTCAGCAAGCTCATTTGTACCATCAACTGCAAAACGAATTGACCGAGCACAGACAAACAGAACAAGCTCTGCGCGAAAGCGAAGAGTTGGTTCGCAAGGCATTTGACAACGCGCCTATCGGCATTGCCTTGGTTTCGCTCAAGGGAAAATTTTTGAAAGTCAATCACTCTTTATGTGAAATTTTAGGATACAGCGAAAAAGAACTACTACAACTGTCGTTTGCAGATATTAGCCATCCCGACGACTTCCAGCAAGATCTAGAGGGGAGACAGCGAATTTTGGCAGGTGAAATTCGTGTCTATCAAACAGAAACACGCTACTTCCACAAGCAAGGATACATTCTCCAGGTGCTTTTGAGCATATCCCTAGTTAAAGATAGCAACAGAAAACCGCTTTACTTGATTGCTCAAATTTTAGATGTTAGCCATCGCTACAAAGTCGATCGCATGAAAGATGAGTTCATTTCTATTGTCAGCCACGAACTGCGTACTCCATTAACAGCTATTCGCGGCTCTTTGGGAATTTTGGAAACTGGTGTTTTAGATAGCGATCCCGAACAAGCTAAAGAATTGTTGCAAATTGCACTCAACAACAGCGAACGCTTAGTGCGACTGGTAAATGATATTCTGGATTTAGAACGACTAGAGTCAGGCAAAGTCCAACTAGTGATGGAAAAGTGTACAATTGCCAATTTGCTCCAGCAGGCAATTGAAGCAGTACAAGCCCTAGCCAAGGAATCTAACATCACAGTTTCAGTGACATACCCCAATATTTACATTTGGGCAGCTGCCGATGCGATCGTGCAGACCTTGATAAACTTGTTAAGCAATGCAATTAAATTTTCACCTGTTGGCAGTACGGTGTGGCTAAGTGCAGAAGTGATGGGAAATAAAAATACAGAGCTATCAATTCAAAAATTCACTGTTTCACCTGCGGAATCCATAACTTACAAGCCACCTGCTACTCCCGACCAAGAACTGCAGATAGACGCACCCAGTCCCACATCCCCTATTGTTTTGTTTGCCATTAAAGACCAAGGACGCGGTATTCCCGCAGACAAGCTGGAAACCATTTTCGAACGGTTTAAACAGGTGGATGTTTCTGATTCTCGTCGCAAGGGGGGAACAGGATTGGGACTAGCAATCTGTAAAAGCATTGTCAAACAGCATGGCGGACACATTTGGGCAGAAAGCATCCTGGGAGTAGGAAGTACATTCTATTTTACATTGCCAGTTACAAGGAAACAGGCATGAACAAACGCATCCTGGTTGTAGATGACGAAAAAGATATCCGCAGAGTTGTTCAAATCTCCCTAGAAAAGTTTGCTGGTTGGCAAACTATCATGGCTGAATCAGGACAAGAAGGACTGCTCAAAGCCAAGAGCGAAACTTTAGACGCCATACTTTTGGATGTGTCTATGCCTGATATGGATGGATTTCAGTTTTTTGAACAACTTCAGGCTGATGCCAACACGCGCTCGATTCCAGTGGTACTGCTAACAGCAAAAGTTTTGCCGAGCGATCGCCAACGCTTTGCACAAATGGCTGTTGCTGGCGTAATTTCTAAGCCCTTCGATCCCATGACTTTTTGGAAACAATTAGCGGAAACTTTAAGATGGTAGCTCGGTCGTTCCCACAGTTAGTGTTGCAACGCGAATCTCCTCCTACTTCTATAACTTCATTTTCTGCGTCTGTGACAGCGTTAACTCCGCCAAAAAACAGGTTTTTTCCTGCCAGAAAATTGCGATCGTACCCTCAGCAAGTGACAAATTCTCTACATCTTGAAAACCCGGTTCGAGATGAAAAACATTATCTTCCCAATGACATCGCGGACTTTCTACTGCTTCTATATAAGAGCATTTTCCAATCAATTAAATTTGAAATTACTTGCAAAAATCACATTCGTATACATTGAATGACTCTGATTTAAGGTATAGCAAAGACGATATTTTGCAAAGTATCAGCCATGAACAATATTTGAAAGATAAGCGAAGCTTAGTCAGTACAGATAACACTCCGATTTCTACAATGTGGGGTGACTGTGTGATACCAACATTAGCCGTCGTCATTTACAAATATTCCTGCAATCGAATAAGTTGAGTGTAGTGCTACTATGGTTTCCCATCATTGAAGAAATTTTATCACGCTTATTTCAACCTCGGTCACAATTGATTATTGCCCTGAATAGAACCCAATGTAAAGATAATAATATTTTGATGGTGAGTGTGATTTATCAAAAAAGGGCATTCCTATTCCAAGAACAACAAAAAGTATTGCGCCCGGTAATTTGGTTATTGAAGCATTATCAATTAATCGTCATTGGGGATAGGGAATTGCATGGTGTAGAACTGGGTAATTGGTTACACCGTCAGGGGTTTAAATTTCTCTTTGAGCAAAAAAAGAATACTACATTATTTAGAGAAAAAATGTAAAAATTTCAGCTCCTAAATTCAATTCCAATCTATCCGGGAGGTCCCAGATTTAATCAAAAGTTAATCTTGCACAAAATAAAGGTTTTGATCGTTATAATTTAGCTGTCTATTGGAAACGCAAATATGGCGGTAAGCAAGAACCAAAACCTTGGCATTTATCCACCAATC
Source organism: cyanobacterium PCC 7702 (assembly GCA_000332255.1). Lineage (GTDB taxonomy): Bacteria > Cyanobacteriota > Cyanobacteriia > Cyanobacteriales > Nostocaceae > Chlorogloeopsis. The sequence goes on from KB235926.1 coordinate 4,709,424, forward strand.
TGTCAGATGTATCAGCAATTATGAGAATCTATTATCAACGTTTTGGGATAGAAGCTATGTTGAAAGACTGTCAAACTGGAGATTATAATTTGGAAGGCTACTATGTGGTGTATTCGGCGTTAATTTTCACGTAGTCGTAACTCAAGTCGCAACCCCAAGCTGTGGCTGAACCATGACCGTCGCCGACACTTACGCAAATAAGTACAGTATCTTCTCTGAGATAAGCACCCGCTGCTGCTTTTTTGAGGTATTCGTTGGCGGCGGCGCGATCGAACGGTAAAGGTTGTCCGTTTTCCATCATGACAAAATCGCCTAGTTGAATTCTCAGGTTTCCTTGTTCGAAGGGAACACCAGCACGTCCTGTAGCGGCGGCGATGCGTCCCCAGTTAGGATCGCGCCCAAAAACTGCAGATTTCACTAAAGAAGAACCAGCGATGGTTTTGGCAATTTGACGCGCAGCTTGTTCGTCTGGAGCTCCCGTCACTTGTACTTCTATCAAACAAGTTGCGCCTTCGCCGTCCCGAGCGATCGCTTTGGCTAGATGTTGGCAAACCGCTGTGAGCATCGCTTCTAATTTTTTTGCTTCCTCTCCGACTTCCATGATGGCGGGTGTGCGGGATTGACCGTTAGCAAGGGCGATCAAGCTATCGTTGGTACTGGTATCGCCATCAACAGTGATAGAATTAAAGCTTCGTTGTGCAGCTCGAGTTAACATTTCTTGCCACAGGTGCGGGGAAACTGCAGCATCGCAGGTAATAAATGCCAGCATTGTAGCCATGTTTGGATGAATCATTCCAGAACCTTTGGCAATACCTCCCATGCGCACCGGGCGATCGCCTATTGTTGTTTCCAAAGCAATTGATTTTGGAACTAAATCCGTAGTGAGAATGGCATTGGCAGCAGCATCAGAACCGGTTTCAGAAAGGGCGGCTACTAGTTGAGGAATTGCTGCTTTGAGTTTTTGTAGCGGAATGCGCTCTCCTATGACTCCTGTGGAAGCCAAAAGCACGGATTCGCTCTTGATATTCAAGGCGTGGGCTATTGCCATTGCTGATTCTAAAGCGTCTAACCAGCCTTGGCTACCTGTGGCGGCGTTTGCCTGTCCAGCATTGCAGAGAATAGCACGAGCAGTGGGTTTGGTTTGTAAGCGCTGGCGACAATAATCGACGCAGGCTGCTCTGACGTAACTGGTGGTGAATACTCCTGCAGCGATCGCCTCTACATCTGATAATATCAACGCTAAATCTGCTAGTCCGGAAGGCTTTAGTCCTGCTTTGATACCAGCTGCTTTGTATCCTCTTGGCGCTGTTACACCACCAGTAATTTCGTGCCAATCTACCATTACTTTACCCCTACAGCTATTGCTCTGCTGACTGGCGATTATACCAAGTATGGGTGTTCAGTCTGAGTTGCTAAGTTGAAAGTCTACACACTTTGTTTTTATGTGTTTAAATTATGTTGTAATTCTATTCACAAATATAGAAAAAAGAGAGCCACTTGGGCAGCTCTCCAGATCATCAGGGTGCATCTACGTAGCAAATTATATCATTTTAGATATGTGGGGCAATACCCCTTGATTGATTTTTTTAATCTATTTCTGACCAACTACGTAAAAGCACGATGACAACTTACTTTGTTGGAAATTGTAACTTTAATTTCTCCTACCTAAATTAATAACATGAGTAGCAAATTATTACCAACAAAGAGAACCAAATTATACGAATTCTTAAAAAGAGAACTGCACGGTGTTTGTAGCCAGCCCGATGTTTGCAGTTATTTAGCAGAGAAACAAATGTCAACAAACCATTACAAAATTCTAGGAACGCAGAATCTTCGAGTGTGAGTTCTGCGTTCTTAGCTTTACCGATTCGTTGGCTCTAACTATTGAGCTTTTTATCTATGAGTTCGTTAGTTAGCTTTGGGTCTGCTCGTCCACCGGTTTTTTTGAGAACCTGTCCGACAAAGAAGCCTTTAACATTGGTTTTGCCACTGCGATATTTTTCCACTTCTTTGGGATTTGCGGCTACAACTTCATCGATAATAGGTTCCAAGATACTTGCATCAGAAATAGGCTCTTCACCTTTGAATAATTCCTCTGGAGAAGCTCCTGCTAGCAGTTGTGTTAATTTCTGTTTGGCTTTGGCATTAGTAATTTTTCCCTTTTCAATGCGCACGATTACATCAGCAAGATTGCTGGGAGTTAAGGCCAGTTCGGTAATGCTGAGCTTGTTTTTGTTAAGGTAAGCTGCGATATCCTGAGTAATCCAGTTAGCAGCAGCTTTTGGGTTAGCGCCAGCTGCAATTGTAGCTTCAAAATATTCAGCTGTGGCCCTTTCCTCTGTTAAAACTCGTGCATCGTACGCCGAAAGTCCCAGTTCGCTTTCGTAACGACGGCGTTTGGAAGCTGGGAGTTCCGGTAATTCGACGCGCCATTTTTGTAATTGTTCTTCTGAGACTTCAATCGGCGCCAAATCTGGTTCGGGGAAGTAGCGGTAGTCGCTAGAACCTTCTTTACTGCGCATGCTAATTGTACGTTGCGAGCCTTCTTCCCACAGACGAGTTTCTTGGATAATGGGTTCACCAGCTTCTATTGCTGCAATTTGCCGTTCAATTTCGTATTCAATCGCCTTTTGAATGGCGTTGAATGAGTTCATGTTTTTAATTTCTACTTTTGTGCCAAATTTTTTTTGTCCGACAGGACGAACGGAGATATTAACATCGCAGCGTAGGGAACCTTCTTGCATGTTGCCGTCACTGACACCAAGATAGCGCATGATGCGGCGCAACTCTTGGACGTATTCAGCAGCTTCTTGTCCAGAACGCAAGTCTGGTTCAGAAACAATTTCGATTAAGGGGACACCAGCGCGGTTGTAGTCTACCAGAGAATACGCAGAACCAGAAAGGCGATCGCTACCAGCGTGCACCAATTTCCCTGCATCTTCTTCCATGTGCAGGCGCGTGATTCCTATTTTTTTACGCACGGGATTGCCATCTTTATCAACTAATTCAATTTCTAACCAACCGTGTTGGGCAATGGGCAAATCATACTGGGAAATTTGATAATTTTTAGGAAGATCGGGGTAAAAATACTGTTTGCGGTCAAACTTGCTGTACCTGGCAATTTGACAGTTCAAAGCTAAACCTGCTTTGACGGCGTACTCTAGAACTTTTTCGTTCAATACGGGCAATACCCCAGGCAAACCCATGCACACCGGATCGATGTTAGTATTGGGTTCAGCTCCAAACTCTGTGGAACTAGAAGAGAAAATTTTCGTTTTCGTACTGAGCTGACAGTGGGTTTCTAAACCAATAATTGCTTCGTACTCAGTTTTTACTTTCGTAGCAGAAGTCATAAGAATGCAAATCTTAGCTAATCCGGGATTAGGCTACTATTGTAGACTGGTGTGGACTTTGGCTGAATACGGTTATCTTCCTAGTTACAAACTCGTCAGCCAACAAATTTACAATCCTTCTGACTTGGGTAAAATTATACCCCGGCATTCTCCAAAACCCACCCTGGCATAACCTGCTTTTTCGCAGTACCCGCGAAGAATAACTTCGTCTCCGTCAGCTAGGAAACTTCTCAGTTCACCCGTTGGCAATTTTACAGGCTGCAAGCCACGCTGAGTAATTTCTAGCAGACAGCCTTGCGAACCTTCTTCCGCACCAGAAACTGTTCCGGTAGCAATTAAATCTCCAGTACGAAGATTGCAACCATTACTGGCGTGGTGAACCAGCATTTGCGCCAACGTCCAGTACATTTGTTGGAAAGAACCTCGACTCAAGCAAAATGGCTGCATATTTGCTTGACGCATTTGTGCGGAACGAATCCACACTTCCAGGATGATGTCAATACCACCAAAACCGGCATTTTGTACAGAAAACAGGTAGGGTAACGGTTGGGGGTCTGTTTGAGGACGACAAAAAGCCGGACAGCGAAAGGGTGCTAAAGCTTCTAAAGTCACTACCCAAGGAGAAATTGTCGTCGCAAAGCTTTTGGACAAAAATGGACCAAGGGGTTGGTATTCCCATGCTTGAATATCCCGCGCTGACCAGTCATTAACCAAGCACAGTCCAAATATATGTTCTTCCGATCGCTCTATAGATATGGGGTGTCCTAATTCATTTCCTACACCGACAAAAAATCCCACTTCCAATTCGTAGTCCAACATCTGAGACGGTCCAAAGTCGGGGATTGAATCTTCAGGCTTTTTTTTCTGTCCTTGGGGACGCTGGATAGAAGTACCGCTCGGGACAATAGAGGAGGCGCGTCCGTGATAAGCTATGGGTACGTATTTATAGTTGGGAAGTAAAGGATTGTCTGGTCGAAACAACTTGCCAACATTGGTGGCGTGAAAAATCGAGGCATAAAAATCAGTGTAATCACCTATGCGGGCAGGTAGTAATAGTTCGGCACCAGACATAGGTACGAGAATTTCTGTTTCTGGAACAGGTGGTTGTCTGTCGATTCGCAGCAATTGACTTAAGTACCGACGCAACAAAGATCCAGCACCTCTTCCCATCGCCATTAAAGAGTTTAAGTTAGGTGCAAGACACGCTGTTTGTAGTTGTTCGGGAAGTTCCTGAAGCAATCCAGCACCGTAACACCTGGATAAATCTAGAATGCGATCGCCAATTGCAACTCCAATTCGCCCCGGTTCAGCGCTACCTCGAGAGCGAAATACCCCAAAAGGCAAATTTTGAATCGGAAAATCTGTATCTTTTTGATTGGCTGATGTTACCCAGCTGCGCAGCTTGGGATCGTGGGTGGCGTCAATAGCATCAGTCATAATTTCACGTTTGAGTAATAATTATACAAGTACGTAGACTCAACAGCCGCTTTGCAATTGTGTAGTAGGAGTAAAAGGATACTTGTGTTGAAAAGACATCAGGAATACAGCTAATTTAATAGTTTCAGTTCCCTAAGACCTTCTACTGGCTCTTGGAACGAGCAGGAACCAAAGGAACGGAAGAAATTCTGTCTTGCTTTCTCTATCTGTACTAAGTTAAGTTGGTAATCTTGCCAAAGAATGCCGTCTGGTGTCAAGTGTAAATTATCGGTGGATGATTGTTGCAGTAACTCCACAGCTGCCTCTGGCTGGATTTTTTGTTGATAAATTAGGGCTGCGACAACAGCAACGTTCAAAAAACCGTGCGCAATCGCAGTAAAATTATTTGATTGGCCTGGCAAAGGATATTTTCCTGGTAACGGATGGTGCAATCCTGCGGTCGCTTTAAACGAAACTCCAGCTGCAGCCAAGGCAAACATCCACTTACATAGCTGAGCAGGACTGGGAAATGCGTCTGCTGTTACACCACCGGTGCGAATTTTAACGGATGCACCAACACCGCAAATAACAGCTAGATAGGTCTCGAAATCACCGTGCAAAGGAATTTCAAAAAATAATTCAACTTCTTTAGGAAGATAAGAGAGTACTTTTTCAATTTGCGTTGGCGGTAGTGGAGGAATTTCTACAGATGCAACGGCGATCGCCTCGCTGTTTTTTAATGCTCGCACTTTCTCTATGTCTGATTCTATATCCGGGGAGAGAATAAGGCTGAGGAACCACTGCTGTGGCGTAGAAAAGGCGGGTAGGAGTTCTGCGAATTCCTTTCCCCGAGATGCTGGTAATACGAAACGTCCCAACATCCAAGCATCAGAGGTGGTTCGGTAGCGAGCGTAATTGGCCATTGCTTGCTGTAACTCAAGTTTGGCTGGAGGAAAAAGCCCAGCATAGTCCACAATGGAAAAAAAAAGCGTTTTAATGGATGCAAGCATTAAATTCACCTGCTGTACCCGATCAAATGGTAGTCAATTGCACGCTTTAGTGGCATTGTTAATAGTTGGCTTCGTATTGCTGGAACTGTCGCCTACTCTGATTCAGCTAGCGCTAGAATCAATGCTAAGCAATCGAGCTTGTTGGGAACGTTATCGAGCGTTAAACGTTGGTAATAAACTACTACGGGTCGTATCCTTTGCAAGCACCTTGCTATAGCAGCAAGCACATCGGCGGTTAAAAGTAGGATAAAGGCGATCGCTACCAATTCTATAATGTAGGTGAGAATCGATTGCATTTTTCCAGATGTCTAAAATTTTTTATAAAAAATGACAATAAAGTGTGAATTTTTGACCTTCTCTGGGAAAATCAGAGAAGAGAAGTAAGTTATAATATATACAAAATTTTTTGAAAGCGGCAAACTTAAATATTAAAGCCTGTTAACTTGGGCTATTCTACCCCTTTGTTTAGAAATTTGTTTAACGATCGCTTCAGTCGATGAAAAACCCACATTAGTCCTTGACAAGTAAAATCCAATTGTCTCCAATATCTGCCAAAGTAGCAAATCCGACATTGCCAACAAACCAATCAAGGACATGGTTAGGTTAGATGTTAGTATGAACTGCAATAATTTCTGTCGAGAGCGCCCGTATTGAGTGAAAGCCTTGAATATCAAAGGGATTTTCAAGGTGTAGTTGTGTCTTAGTTGTTACTCGTTATGTGTTGCAATAAGCGAAAATAAAACTTAGCATCTTCCTGTTGTTGCCACTCAATCCAGGCTATCACCCACTGAGGTTTACTATGTACTAATAACCAATACCAAAGGCGTTCACCCCAAGTATCTAAATCCTGTGGTACCGCAGCATCTAAGCTTAATAATCGAATGGCGTGGGTAGCAGCAGATTTTTCAGCATTTCTAGCCAGCATCAGTAACAATTGTCGCCGCTGTGCTAAAGCTTCCCGTTCAGCTAAAGCTTGGTATAGACGAAATGCAGTTCGTTGATGGCGATAACTACGTTGTAATCCAAAGCACAGGAGCGATCGCAGTGTACCTTTGTTCATAAAAATTCCCGTCTGAATTCACAGTAAATTGCTGATACGAAAATGATTGATTGTATTTCCAATTATTAAATAGATTCTTCTTTTAACTTGGACGTCAATTTTTCTATGATTTTAAATGCTAGCTTGCTTCCATAATCTCCAATACTTGCAGCGACTCAAAACCATCTACTCTCTTTTTTAAACATGGCTAATACCAATTCATTATTAAAAATTAGTTTCCTAAGTTTTTATTTGTGTGCTTTTATACTTCAATTGACCTATTATTCATAACCAAAAAATAAGCTTCCTGAGGAGGAATACCTCGATCGAGCAGATTTAAATACTGCTGCTCAACTTGCAAAGCACATAATTTTGCCCACTGTGTATCTAAAATTTCTAAATTCTCTCACTCTGTTGCTCTGCTGTTTATAATGTCTGCAACATTAATTCGATATCGATATTTTATGCACGATCTATGAGTTTGTAACCTATAAATTAATCTTGTTTGCTAACCAAAATATTTTTCTTCTCAAGTAGAAATTTTTGGAGTTTCTACTTTATCTTCTTCCTTTTTCATTTAGATGATGATAGCAATATTTTCAAAAAATTAATATTTATACTTACCATCACCATCTACTAGAAATTTTCAAGAGATTAAAATTTCTATCAATCCCAACTAATTATTAAGTTGAGATTTTCAGAAATCAAATTTATTTATCAAAAGATTCTGTTGCATACTTTTTTTCTTACTTGATTTCGTCCTTGTCCCATAAAGACAACTACAACCAAATAAATCAGAGTATAGTAAGTCCCAAAAAATATAGCTGTAGCAGCTATTGCTTCAAAAAGTGACATCACAAATTCCTCTTTTGGTTTAATTAAAATGATTGGGTTAGAATTTAGTGATTGGAGATTGGGAGGAATAGATGCGTTCGTAGTGAGGACTTCAGTCCTTGAATATTTAAGCATTGAAGTGCTGACTGCGAACCTACAGAACCTCCTTGGCTTATAGCCATTCCCCAAAGATGCGGACGTACCACATTTTGATAGCTTGAGTTAGCAAGAAATAGGCTCCCAAAATTACCCATAACCAACCAAAGTAACGCATAGGAAGGGGAACCATACCTAAAGCAGCTCCCAAGGGGGTAAAGGGAATCATTACACCAATGGCAACGATAATACCAGTTAATAGCAAAACAGGTAGAGAAGCAGTACTTTGTAGGAATGGCCAGCGTGAGGTACGGAGCAGGTGGACAACTAACGATTGTGACAACAAACCTTCAACAAACCAGCCAGAGTTGAACAGTTTAACTTCTTCTGGTGTATTTGCACCGAACACAAACCACATAACAATGAAGGTAACGTAGTCAAAAATCGAGCTAATTGGACCAATGAACAGCATAAATCGCCCAATATTGGGGACATTCCATTTTTGGGGTCTTCTGAGGAATTCTTTATCAACGTTGTCAAAGGGAATAGTGATTTGAGAAATATCGTAGAGTAGATTTTGCGCCAACAGTTGGATTGACTGCATGGGTAGAAAGGGCAAGATTGCACTCGATCCCATGACACTAAAAACATTACCAAAGTTAGAACTGGCGGTCATGTTCAGGTATTTGAGGATATTACCAAAGGTGCGACGACCTTCAAGTACACCCTGTTCTAAAACCATAAGATTCTTCTCTAGCAGAATAATATCAGCAGATTCTTTGGCAATATCCGCTGCTGTATCAACAGAAATTCCCACGTCAGCATCCCTTAGGGCTGCTGCATCATTGATACCATCACCCAAATAACCAACAATATGACCTTTGCTTTGGAGAATGCGGATAATCCGAGCTTTTTGGAGAGGCGACATTTTAGCAAACACAGTAGTGGTATCTACGAGATTCACTAATTGCTCGTCGCTCATCTTCTCTATTTGACTACCCAAAACAATACCATCAATGTGTAAATTAACTTCTTGGCAGATTTTGCGAGTCACAATGTCATTGTCACCAGTAATGATTTTGACGGTCACACCATGTTCTTGCAAAGCCATTATTGCTTGGGATGCACTATCTTTGGGTGGATCTAGAAAGGCGAGATAACCTACTAAAATCAAGTCGCATTCATCTTTAGTTCCATAGCTAGGGATGGTGTCTTGGGAAATAGATATTTCTTTGTAAGCAACGGCAATTACCCGAAAACCATTTTCATTTAGCTGTTGCGTGACTTGTATTCCATCTGCACGGACAAATTCGTTCATAGGGATGATTATGTCGCTGTATTTAGCATGGGAGCAGATATTAAAAATTTCCTCGACTGCTCCTTTACAAATCAAAATATGCTTGTGACCAGATGGATTATCCAATTCTTCAACAACCACAGACATTCGCCTGCGCACAAAATCAAAGGGAATTTCATCAACTTTGCTGTAATTTTCTGCTGGTTGTAACTGAGTCTTCATTTCCACGTGTTCTAGCACGGCGACATCTAGGAGATTTTTCAACCCAGTTTGGTAGTAGCTGTTGAGATAAGCGTACCGGAGGGGTTCTTGGCTTTCATTACCCTGTAAATCTACATGTCGTTCGAGGATGATTTTATCTTGCGTCAATGTCCCTGTTTTATCGGTACACAGGATATCCATTGCACCAAGGTTTTGAATGGAGTTGAGACGTTTGATCACAGCTTTCTGTTTTGCCATCACTACCGCTCCCCGTGCTAGGTTGGCAGTGACTATCATTGGAAGCATTTCTGGAGTTAAACCGACGGCAATGGAAATACTGAACAGTAAAGCATCTCCCCAATTTCCTTTGGTAATACCATTCAGCAGAAAAACAATTGGTACCATCGCCGCCATGAACCCAATCAGCAGCCAGCTAACTCGGTTGACTCCTTTTTCGAAGCTGGTGAGAGCTCGTTTACCAGTGATATTTTTCGCCAGAGAGCCGAAATAGGTGCGATCGCCTGTCGCTACAACCACTGCAACTGCTGTACCACTGACAACATTTGTACCCATCAAGCAGATGGTAGGGGAATCGAGAATGCTTAGCTGATCTTGAACTACAAGATCTGCTCGTTTTTCTACGACAGCACTCAACGTGTCATATTTCTCTACCGGTAAAGATTCGCCAGTCAATACTGCTTGACTGACGAATAAATCTTTAGAAGAGAGTAGGCGTACATCAGCGGGAATCATATCTCCTGCTGCTAGGTGAATAATATCTCCGGGGACTAATTCTTTAATTGGTATTTCTCGACGTTCTCCTCGGTTGTCTAAACTTTTACGACGAATCACAGTCGCAGTAGTGCTGACCAATTTTTTGAGTTTTTCGGCCGCTTGAGTAGAACGATACTCCTGCACAAACCGCAATACCCCACTAATTAAAACCATCGATGTCAGAACGATAGTTGCTTTCATATCTCCAGTGAGATAGGAAACAACTGCTAATCCAACAAGGATATAGACAAAGGGGTTATTGAAAGATTGCAGTAGCTGTCCATACCAAGTAGGAGGTTTTTCTTGACTAACTTCGTTTTTACCAAACTTTTTTAGCCGTGCTGCAGCATCATCTTCTACTAAGCCCTGTTTGCTGCTATTAAGAGTCCACAGCACTTGCTCAACACTCTTACCCGCTTCTTCTATTACCCGCATTGATAATTGGGTTTGAAAATGTGTATTTCCTTTAGTCTTAGTTGTCATTTTTATTCACCTTGATAGGATTAGTTTTTTGATATTTATTTGCTTTGCTTATTGAAGATTTGACTAACTCAGCAATCAAATATTCGATTAACATTGGTAAGGCTTTATCCACTACTATTTCTAGTATTTTTTCAGTATGACACAATAAGAATTCGCTCATTTTCCCAATTACTTTATTGATATCAAGACGTAGAAAATTAGTGCAACAAGAGAAAATTAACCCTTGTTGACGCTGTTAAAGAACAAATGACTACAAATCCCCTCGGCTTGTAGTGAGCAATTCAGTGCTTGCTACAAACTCGGAATTGGTGTAATTTACATCAAAATATTGCCAACACAAAACATTTCAATTGAGTTTTAATTTGTCGGCAAATGCATCTATTTTGAACCAGAAATATTAGGCAAACGAAGCACTAGCAAGTTAGCGTGACCTTTGCTTTCCCTATGCAAAAATATCCCTTCCTAAGGACGGCTAACAATGCCAAGATAGCACTGTGTAAATACTGAGCACTTTTAAACTATTCAACTATCCGTTGAAAATAAGGTTCTCATAGTTCATCTCCTTTCCGTGCAGTTGCCTTACCCAGAGGCAACCAGAGATGAACCCAAGGTTAGGCAAGAACCTGAATGGGTAGTTTCATCAACATGATTGCTAACTGGATATAGGCTAATTTCGGATCGTGGTCTTCGTCGGAATCCAAAATTTCTTCCGTAGCGAGCAGATAGCTACTACTACCAGAAGCCTCCATTTAATAATTCTCCTAATGAAATTGTTAAATAAACCTATTGAGTTTCTAGACTAGGCAATTTTACCTTCGTCCCTAACCTAAAAGCTTAGCTTAACTCAAAAAAAAATATAAGTCAACCCATAGTGTGCAAAAAATGCAAAAATGTACTATTGGAAAATTTTTGCTACTACAAAAACACAATCTTGTTCACAGTAATTATTTTCTCATAGTTATAGCTTGGTATTGAGCAAATACATATAAGCAGTTAATTGCTTGGCGATTATTAGTAGTTAGCGGATTAGGCTCTAAAAGTATAAGAACATGCTGAAAGTAAATTAACTTGATTATTTGTAAATCAAATTTATCGCCTTTGGAGGGTTAGTAGTTGGCGATTTATTGCCTGATGCACCTATGCTCGGGGTGTTGAGCTGCGACTACGAATTTTAGAAACGATCGCTTGCTACCTAGCTTATTTGTTTGGAATCGTTGTTAGCTCAACCCGAAATACACTAGGGGAAGATGAAAGTCAAATCTTTCCCCTGGTGTTTTCTATTTTCTTTCCTTGTTTTCTCTGCTTGTTTTCTGACCGCAACTGAGCATGAATCTCAATTTTGCGCTTTTGCAGTGGCGAATGCAGGACGATGCTGAATCCACGGTTTTGCAGCTTCCAGCTGGGCTGCTAAGCTAATGAGAGTGGCTTCTGCTGCTGGTTTGCCAACAAGTTGCACACCAATCGGTAAACCGCGCTCGTCAAAACCCACAGGAAGGGCGATCGCGGGTTGTCCAGTAGCATTAAAAGGCGGACACGGAGCTACCCATTTAATTATATTTTGGAATGTTTCTTCCGGACTCAAGTGTGCCCATTCGCCTATCCGAATGGGAGAATGCAGATATACTGGCATTACCAATACATCTACATTGTGGAAAAAGGCAACGATCAGTCGCGATACCATCTGCATCTGATATACTGCTTGCAAGTACTGACCGGCAGAAACTGTTCTTGCTAATAAAAAGCGGTTCATGGGTTGCAATACTTCTGCTGGAAGTCCGGAAGCGGCTACACCAGTTTGCCAAACAATTTGGAACGGTTCAACCAAACCGCTAAAGTCGGGGCATTTTTCTTCAACTACATGTCCTAACTCTTCTAGTAATTTTACTGTTTGCAGCACCCCTTGCTTGCAGCTGGTGTCAGCTTCGCCAATGGGAGGAACATTGGTGGTATAACCTACTCGCAACCTACCAATTCTTTCTTTACTAGCAGTCAAAAACGAGGGTTCGGGATCCGGTAACCAATAGGGATCGCCAGTCACATACCCAGACATAACATCTAATAAAGCTGCTGCATCTGCAACTGTACGGGCGATGGGACCATTGGTAGCGATACCGCTGAGGCGATCGCCCACTGGTGCGTGAGTTACCCGTCCTCGCGCTGGCTTAATTCCTACTAAACCACAGCAAGCTGCAGGACCGCGAATCGAACCACCTCCATCTGAACCTTGAGCGATCGGGCACAATCCTGCTGCTACGGCGGCTGCTGCTCCTCCACTTGAGCCACCAGGAGTATATTCTAAATTCCAGGGATTGCGAGCTGGGGGAAAACCTGTAGGTTCTGTGTAAGGAAAGGAACCTAATTCCGAAGCAGCTGTTTTACCCAAAATAATAAATCCAGCTTGTTTGATCTTTGTTACAACACCATCATCAAAGTCAGGAATGTTGTTAAGCAAAGTTGGATTACCAAACGTACAGGGAACTCCAGCAACGCAATTGAGATCCTTGATCGAAATTGGTACGCCGAAAAACGGTGGTAGTTCCCCATTAGTTGCCAATTTTTCTGTTTTAGCTTTGGCATCAGCAAGAGCTTGGTCTGCTGTTACTGTAAAATAGCTACCTAGTTGGGGATTCAAGCATTGGATTCGTTCTAGATAAACTTGTACCAACTCTAGCGGTGACACTTGTCTGCGACGAATTAACTGCGCCTGTTCTAAAGCAGGAGCAAAAGCTAGGTCAATTTCATTCATGTGTAGTTTATTAAGACAGTTTTGTTTATTCCTAGCATTTTTTAGATAATTTTTAACTTGGTTTGACTTGGAAATTTAGCCATTTTCCTATCGTAGACGTGACAGTACTTTGCCAATCTTGGGCTGGATTCAGCAAAACATTCAAGCAGAGAGCTTTAGTCGCGGGTGTTTGATAAATTTTGTTGCGTACCGGTGTCTTAACTGTCACAAGCCGATAGTAAGTAAAATTGCCAAAAAACTACTTTTTGAGCAAAGTAATCTTCTAATTGCTTGCAAAAAACGCTTAGCAATAAATTTGCTTATCTACCACAAACTTCCACTAATAACATGTCCGGATCTATTCTAGCTTGACCAAAATTTCTGTTTTTGGTGACAAAACCGACTATCTTGCCGTTAACTATTACTACTGGCGGCTTGGTTGCTAGTGGATTGTATGCACCAAAATTAGAATATTCACCACCATGTCTTCCATATCTATTAAATATTGTTTCACCATAGGGGTTGCCGTAATTTCCATATGGATTGCAGATTGATTTGGAATCAAATGGATTGCTAACTACAAAACCCAGAAAATCACCCTCTTGAGAAACAATAACTGGAATTTCAAACTTTTGGGCGGATGCGGTAGTAGGAGAAAAGGTTAACAATAGGCTGAAAGCCGCAAGGATAAATTTTTTCATGTGATTTTGATTTGATTGTGCTTAACTTACTATATCCATCCAAACCTTTCTACCCAAAAAACGAGATCGGAGATCGCCCCTATAGCTAAATAAATTTTGTGTGAACACTTCCACAGCTAGCTGCCAAAGCTTATATCATCTTTTTCTCACAGTTGAAAATTCTCTTTTTATCTTGCTCCTGCTTTATGAATAAGTTTGTGGTCAGCACTTAGGTGCTTAATAAAAGCAAATTCATATATGAAAATATCATAAATAACTAATTTGAAAAATCATAATTTCTCGGAAATTACGGTGTGCAACTCAGCAAGTAACGATTAAGATCGCTAGTGTTCTAAACATAAGGGGATGCAATATATGAGCAAACAAAAATGGCAGGAGCATGAAGATGAGAGCAAACGCCATACAAATCAAAAAAATGTTATGAATAACATGGCCGGAAGAATCGCAAAAGTAGCGGGTGTGGAGGAAATAAAAGGTTTTAGTTTAGAAGCAATGTTCTCAGAAGTTTTTAAAAAACATTCTGAGGATGAGGTGGAAGAATATTTTACAGTAGGAACAGCAAGTACTACCCCTGATATTAAGGATGTCGATACTAACTGGCCTAAACCTTGGGTGTTTTTTAGGACATTAGTTGGAACTCTAATTGTTTATTTTGGTTTTCTTCAAGCTTGGCAACAATTTCAAAACATTAATCTGATTCCAGGTCTAATTGTTGTTGGTTCATTTGTAGTTCCATTTTCCACATTAATATTCTTTTTTGAGATTAATGTGCGCAAAAATGTTTCTCTTTATCAAGTGATTCGACTTGTTTTCTTGGGAGGAATTTTATCGGTGATATTTTCACTATGTCTTTTCAAAGTTAGCTCTTCATTATCTCTAGACTGGATGGGAGCTTCAGTCGCTGGTTTAGTTGAAGAACCTGGTAAGTTGCTTGCACTCATACTTGTGGTGAATATCCCTAAATATCGATATATTCTCAATGGGTTGCTTTTTGGAGCTGCAGTTGGTACTGGTTTTGCCGCTTTTGAGTCAGCAGGTTATGCTTTGCGTTATGGACTGTTTTCCACAGATGCCATGTTAGAAGTAATTATGCTACGGGGAATTTTGTCTCCTTTTAGTCATATTATTTGGACTGGGATGAGTGCCGCTGCTCTGTGGAAAGTCAAAGGAGAAGCAAAATTTGACTTTGATATGGTAAAAGATAATCGTTTTCTGCGAATATTTGGTATTGCAATTTTACTGCACATGATTTGGAACAGTCCCATTGAACTTCCCTTGCTTCCCTACGGAAAGTGCTTCGTAGTTGGCTTTGTAGGGTTTGTTATTATATTTGCCTTCATCCAAGATGGATTAAAGCAGTTGAAAGAGGAAAAATTGATAGCAATATCAACAGATTCGTGCTTGGATGCTTGAAAATGATGCAGGTAATTGTAACTGCTTTTTGAAATTGCCAACATTGGTGCTATTCGGCTTGCAATAACCAAAAGCCGCTGTAAGTTATTCCTGAATCATCGGGCTGCACGAGTAAAAAATGTAATCCGTGGCTTTGCTGCTTGCGTTGCTCGAAAACTTCAGCTGCTGCTGCTACTTCTGGATCTTCGAAGGTAGTAATTATCCACCTATCTACTAAGCCAGCTTCCAATATCAGACCGTGGGGTGTACCAGCAATATAATTTATCGCTACGGGACGCAGTTGTTGCAACCATCGTGCTAAGCGCATCGATTGTCGTTCTCCATAAATTATTACACCGGGAACTGATACCGTTGAAGCCAAACCCAAATTAATTGGCCAGAGAAATTCTGGCATCATTAAGATAGGAATGGGAAGTTCTGCAAATGCCTTTATTAGGTTACCCGCCGACAGTGCTGCAAAACGCCATTGTTGTCCCCATAGGTTTGGCGGTAGTGGTAGAGGAGGTGGTTTGTCTAGGGTTATTGGGTATTGCTTTTCCTGCAACCATTGTTTGAGAGCGAAGGTACGGCGGGTTGGTTCTACATTTATGCCCAAGCTGCGTCCTGCTTGTTCTATTAAACCTAAGGATTGGGGACGAAATACCTGGATTATATCTGGTAGCTGGCCGTTTGCTGCTAATTGCAATTGAGAAGCGACCCAGCTAGAGTTAGCTTCTGATTGGAGACAGCTAGCCTCATATTGAAAACTGCGATCGCGAGATGCCATCGGGAACGCTTCGCAATCGCATACTAACAAATCCCACAAAACTTGTCCTGCTGCATTTGGCTGTGGACGGCGATAAAAATCAACTTGCCAGATACGCATTTTTACTGAGAAGAAAATTTCTACAAGCTATGTTGATATAATCAACTAACCGGGGTTATGTAACTTGATAAATAAAACTAAGACTTGCCCAACAATTGACATCTAATACGTAGGAATCAGTAGTGGCAAGATTCGTTGGCGCTGGCGCCAGACTGGCGTTATGTAGATCTTGCAGCAAAGCATTGGCAACTTCCAAGGGATTGAGTAATGGTTGAATTCGCTGTCGGTCTGCTCGCAGGTGCTTGTCTGTTTCTAAAGCTTTGCGAGTTTGGGTAAAAGGAGCAGTACTAAATATCAATTGATTTTCGCTCACCGAATCGGGACCTTGGATCACCCACTCAAAACCGTTTGTAGACTGGGGTAGAATCAGGGTTTCTCCAGGAGCAATGATGATATCGGGCGAATGGTTGTGGTTGTCATCGGTTTCGGGAACTTTTTGCCAAGGGTACAGAGCGATCGCGTTTCTGCTTCCATTTAATCCTAGCAGCATGAAATATAATGGTTGGTTGCCGGTATTTTCAATTCGGTACTGAATTTTGCTACCGATGGGCACAAATGGCAATTTTCCCGACTCGGTGTTAGCTTGTTTTGTGCTTGCTGTTTGTGCAGTGGCAGTACGCATTGTTTCGCGCTGCATGACTGTTGTGGGTGCAGCACCGTCAATTATCTCCAGGGTTGCCTTGATGCTTAAACAAGAAGATCCTTCGTTATCGGTCAGTCGCCATAATTTGGCTGCCAGTAAAGTTTGCAAAGTTGGTTTAAGGCGTTGCACTGCAAGTTTTACTGCTTCTCCTGCTTCGCCGATGGTGCTGGGAATAAGCTCGCTACCCAGGGAAAACAAGCCATAGCGACTGGGAGATACCAATAAAGAAGTGGATGCGATCAAATCTCTTGTTTTGCCATCTGGAAGTTCACCAAAGACGTAATCAGCCGGTTGTTCTCCTGCTACTACAATCGTCACGTGCTCTACCGTGGCAAAGGCACTAGTGGCATCTACCCGCTCAATTCTTTGCAATCCTGTGTCTAGAGCTACTGTTAAATTAATGTTGCGGGGTAAGATTCGCACTGCTTCTTGTACAAGTTGTCCAACTTGTGGGACAATTTCATTGTCAGAAGTGGAAAAGTGGGCTTTTGCTGTCAATCCGCTGCGCGATCGCAACACTAACTGGGCAGTTGTTCCACCTTCTCCTAGCAAAGTCAAGCGAGAGTGGGCTCCGTAGTACTCCAACACTTGGGGAGGAAGTCCTGCTAACCACAGGCTTACCGTTTTGCCTTCTTCTTCAACCGCGGTGACAACTCCCTGGGCACTTGGTGGCGAGAGGACAGCAAAAGTTTCGCTTAAAGTAGTTTGTGTGTGCTGTTGGTTGTCAGGAAGCAAACCGGGTTGCTGCGTGCTACCCAACTGCTGCATCACACTTCCCACACGAGAGACAAACACAGCCAGCGACTTAGTAGCTGGGGTAATTTCCCACAAAGATTGGGTCAAAGCGTAAGTAAACAATCCAGCGCTAAAACCAGACAGCTGTATTTCTTGTGCTACTTGCTCGGGATCCCAAGTCGCAGAAAGAACAGTAACATTTGCTTTGGCTGCGGCTTTTTGTTGCAATTGGGTGAGAAAGTTCGGTTCTTTTGTTACCGAAATTGCTTCTGTTGGCATTGGCAAAGTGCGAATTCGCAGACCCGTGGGCAAAAGGCTAGTGGGAAAATAGTAACTGGTGTCTAATACTGTTGTTACTCTTTGACTGGAAAGCGATCGCAACATCAGCATCAGGGTTTCTGCCAACAAGTAATGGCTATTTTTTGTGGCGAGAATACTTGAGTCTGTAGTGTTTGCAGTTACCAAAGCATTTTCTACAACTTCTGGGGAAGTTTCCAACCTGACTCGACTGCCATAACCGCTAAAGTGAAATAAAACTACATCGTTGGGTTTTGCTTGCTTGACCAGGTGTTCTAAAAAAGCAGACTCAATAGATTCCCTCGTTGCTTGTTCGTTAGTTAAAGACAAAATATCCGAAGGTTGAAAGCCAAAACGATGAATCAAAAGTTCTTTTTGCAGTTCTACATCCGTTAGGCAACCGTTCAAAACAGGACTGTTTTGATATTGATTTATACCTATTAATAAAGCTAATTTCCGTGTACTGGGTTGTGCTAAGGCTTGTTGATAGCGATTTTCTATGCTCAACCACTCAGCCTCTGTTATACCCAATACCGCAAGCAAAAAGCCAATCCGTTGTAAAAACGTTCGCCGCTTCATAATATTTAGCTATTAGCTATCAGCTAATAGCGATTTTGGTGTCAAGTTTGGTTTGAGACTATTTGTGATGTAGGTTTGCATTAGACTTTAACAGATACTCGCAAAGCCCGTGCTAGTTCTGCTGCAACCTCTGGACGAGAAAATTCAGGAGGAGGTAACTCTCCCCGGCGCAGCATTTCCCGTACTTTTGTACCCGACAGGTGAATTCGTTCTTCAGGTTTGCTGGGGCTGGTTTTAGTTGTCGCCATTTGCTTGGTGCGAGTACAGTAGAAGGCATGTTCAAACTTCATGGGTACAATACCGATTTCCTCCTGAGCGAACTCGTCAAAGATGTGTTGAGCATCGTAGGTACCGTAATAGTTCCCGACGCCGGCGTGATCCCGTCCGACGATAAAATGAGTGCAGCCGTAGTTCTTGCGGATCAAAGCGTGGAAAATTGCTTCTCGAGGACCAGCATAACGCATTGCGGAAGGATTGATAGCCAAGATGACTCTGTCTTGAGGATAGTATTTTTCAAGCAAAATTTCGTAGCAGCGCATCCGTACATCTGCAGGGATATCATCATCCTTTGTTTCCCCTACCAAAGGATGTAAAAACAAACCATCTACAGTTTCCAAGGCGCACTTTTGAATGTATTCGTGGGCGCGGTGGATCGGGTTGCGGGTTTGAAAACCAACAATAGTTCTCCATCCCCTGATTTGAAATAACTGTCGCGACTGTGCGGGATCGATTTGGTAAGAGGGAAATAACGGATGGGGATCGCGCTGTAGCAACCACACATCTCCAGCAAGGTACACAGGAGGCTGTTTGTAGAGTACCTGTACGCCAGGATGCTTTTCGTCATCTGTGCGGTAGACATTAATGGCTTCCCGTCTTTTGTCGTAGTGATATTTTTGGGTAAGTTCTAAAACTCCAATGAACCGTCCTTGAGGATTATCGAGTCGAACCAAGCCACCTTCAGTCAGGCTAGCTGCTACTTCTTCTGTGACAGACAGAGTAATCGGAATTGACCAGACAGTACCGTTAGCCAGCCGCATTTGTGCTACTACGCAATTATAGTCCTCTTGGTTCATAAAGCCAGTCAGAGGACTAAAACCACCGATCGCAATCATTTCCAGATCGGAAACAGCTCGCGCATCTAGCTGCACTCGCGGCAAAAACTCAGCTTTGGAAAGAAATACTTCTCTTTGTTCTGGTGTGGCAATACGATTTACTAGTTGCCCACCATGAGGAGGAATGCCGTCGTAATAGTAACTCAAGTTTGCCCCTTCTTGCCTAAACTGAAGTTTTTTTTAAGCTATGTTAATAATTTACCAAACCATTAGGACAAATAGAGCAGCTTTCCTAAGGTAAATGGGGAGTTTGATGGAACCTAATCCTCGTTAGTTGTTGTCAATAATTTGAAAATTTTTCCACACTCCATCGAGCCACACTCGACAAGCACTTTTTGTCTACTCACATCTTGCACCTGGAAATATAAATGTCAAAACCACAACTACGTGCAAGGGTAGTTAGTCGTTCAATATCAAGTAAAAGAAGATACACNGAAATATAAATGTCAAAACCACAACTACGTGCAAGGGTAGTTAGTCGTTCAATATCAAGTAAAAGAAGATACACAACTAGTTTTGGGAAAATAGATTCTCTTGCTGTTTGTGCAGCTTGTCCCCAATCAGGNGGGGATGCTGGCCTCGTCAAGCAGATAACTCCAATGAGCGATGAGATAAGCAGTGAGAGAAAGAATTAGCCAGCGATACATACCCTTGAGAGTACCTTGACCAAAACGATGCAAACCAAAGCGATGTTTGGCAGTTTTAAACCAACCTTCAATCTGCCAACGACGCTTACCCCACCACTTAAGAGTAGAAGCTTTAATCGGTCGAGTAGACAAAACAAAACGTTTTTCTAACTTACCGTTATCACGTTTCAAGTAATACCAAGATATAGTAACAGGAAATTTCAAACCAACTAAAATAACTTGTTGTCCTTGTTGATGTAAATGGCGTAAAACTCTGCCATCAGATAACTTACGACTAATAGCTACGCCTGTAATAGCATGATATTTAAGGCGACGGANACCTTCAAGGAATTCGACACTGCCAAAGGCTGTATCAGCTAAAATAATTGTCTGGAAATGTTGAGTTAAAGATTGAGGTAAACGTTTAACCATTTTGAGTCCAANTCTTGCGGGAGATGGAGTTCCCTTACCTGGCCAAACCCGAAAATCCCAAGGAATACGCCATTTTCCTATTACCAAATAAACTACTACTAAATGGAGACCACGCTTACCATTATAGACTTTGATTAAATCACTAAAGTCTTTGAATTTACCACGTTTTTCTAGAGTTGTTAGGTCAATTATTACTTGTAAAAATGGTCTACGCCCTCTACCA
The DNA here is from genome assembly GCA_000332255.1 of cyanobacterium PCC 7702. Classification (GTDB taxonomy): domain Bacteria; phylum Cyanobacteriota; class Cyanobacteriia; order Cyanobacteriales; family Nostocaceae; genus Chlorogloeopsis. The sequence goes on from KB235926.1 coordinate 4,730,278, forward strand.
GATGAGGACAATGACTTGACAACTGTTTGTAATACATGATGACGAATTATCCGAATCATTTTCCTTGTTGACCAAGGATTGATATTTAAAAATCGGCTGATTGCACTTGGGGACTTTGTCTGACTGTATTCAGGTAATGGGTGTCCTTGTCCTTCTAAAAACAATGCCAGCATAGCCTCTAGGTTATCTTTTTGGTACTGTGTCGGCATCAATTCTTTGAGGGTGTAAACTAATTCTTGGGCGTGGGCAAGCATTTTTCTTGCTTTAATTTCGATATTTCACGCCTTTTCTCTCATGTTTTGAGATTCAAATGCAATCATCCCTATATCTGAGGTCAACAAGTTTTTGCATTCTATCATCTGTTTTTCTCTGTATTTATGATGAACCTAATGTTACATTCGTTACTAAAAATATTTAATTAGTTCTATTCACCTGTTGTTATAGTTGGGTACTAGTTTATTTGTCCTTTACGGGTTACTACGGTTGGTGCAAGATGTGAGTCTATGTGTCCTACGCTGTTAGGAAAGATTCTGGGTTGGGACTTATAGCAGCAGCCCAGCAAACCTCCCAGGAGTTAAAAGCTTGGAGGATAATACTAAAAGAAGCCACAATCGCCTGCAATTTAAGATTCTCTAACAACAACCACATAAGTTGTTTGTTCTACAGTATATTTCCCCTAAGAGTTTTGTTTGAGGAAATCCAAGCCTTAATCGAAAATAATACGATAAGTCAAATTTCCTTGTAACTGTATAGTGAGTTCTCGTCGATGGGGGAGTGGTTGATGGCGCTGGAAATAAGGCTGCATTTCCACTTTGATCTTCCCAGGTAGGGTAGCTACAGTTTGTTCTATCTCCGCCCTGCGGCGAGTATCTTGCTGGTCGTACTCTTGTTTTAACTGTTGAATGCGGATGGTAAGGTGAGAATCGTTATCTAACCAACTACCCGGAAGCAAAGATGCTAAGATTTTGGCACTGCTTGAGTTGAGATAGCGATCGCTATAAACTATTTTTTGCACCCGACTTTCCTGCAGTACTCCTGCAATTCCAAGCTTTTGACAAAGCTGCTTAAGATCTAGGCTTCTCCAACTAGGATCTGGAAAAATCACCACTGTATCAAAATCCTCTAACATAGAGGCTGTCACAACAGTCGCTTCACCCTTTAATAGTTGCAACTTTTGAAAAACGTGGTTAACAGCTCGTTCGCTGCGAGTTTGAAACCATTGTGTTCGTTCGTCGTTGTTATCGCCGCGAAGTTGGAAAGCAATGCGGTGGGATAATTGAGTGCTCAGACAAAAAGTCGGATCGTCAACCGTCTTCGTTATTGGGAGATGAATTGTGTTCTATGCTACGAGCAATTGTGCGTAATGTCAAAGGATGGGGACGCTGCAAACTACAAGATTGTCGGTGAGCGCTGAGTATTTTAATTATCTTGTCCGTATCTCTTTTCATGCCATGGTATTAATTTTATTTTGAAATTAAATTCGAGCTCAAAATTTGTCAACATTTTATTCAGTATATATAAATACTCTTCACTTTCGATTTCTACTGGGAGTAAATCTGGTAGATGTGGATATACCTGTAGTAATTTTATTTTTTGCTCCCATCCGGACTTTTGCAATTGTTCTGTAATTTTTTTAATAAAAGAATTACGTATTCTATTATTATCAATATTTAACAAGTAAACTCGGCGTTGAGGTTTTGAAGACATTAGCAAAGGTGAGGGATTGGGAGAGTCTTCAAAAATAATTTTCTGCAATTTATTGCCCAATAAATCTAAATTGAGTCCCTCTGGTAGATAAGCACGAGAATTCCGCAAGCAAGAAATTGCTCTATTCAGTTTCTGGGAATCGATGTTTGCGTTAATTCTCGAGAATAATTTACAAAAATCTTTTAAAGGTTCGTTATCTAAAATATTGCAGCAATACTCACCATTGACATAATCAGGCAGTATTAAATTCTTATTACTGTCAATACTCGACCACCATCCCAAACTCAGGGGAGCACAAGTAGAACGTTCAAGTTCTAGATAAAAAATACCAAAAGTATCTGACAAACAACCTGCCAAAACAAAGCTGGCGCAATCTTCAGTTGTCTGGAACGAGAATCGCTCTGCAGAGTGTTCGGGTTGCAAAATATTCCATATTGATAAGGTATAAGACTGTCCCATCTGTAAACCGGAAAGGTAAATTTCCTGTCGTGTCCAAGTCCAGCTGATGGCTTTTCGTGTAGATGTTTCAATTAATTTTAGAGGTTCTTCTCCTTGACGCTGACAACTCAAGCTGTAGCAATCTGATTCCGGTAAAACATCACGTAATACTGCTAAGTTGAAGGGTAAAAAACCACAGGTATTAGCTTGTTTGACAAAACCACGTTCTTGTTGTCCATTTGTCAGACAAAATCTCACTTCTTCCAAGGGCCACAACTTTTGTAAAGTTAACTCTGCTAGCCAAAATTCACTGGTTGAATCTACTTGGATTGGTACTGAAATGGACTGACGGGTGCGATCGCCGATTTGGATCGGAGAAATTGGTGTTGGTTGAGTGAGTTCAAAATTGCAGACTACCTCAAACTTTTCAGACCAGCGTCGAGCTTCGCTTGTGCTCCATAATGTTACTACATACTTTCCACTGCCAGCGATCCATTTCGATAGGGGAATCTCTTCCCAGTTTGTACTTGCAGGTAAACTCACTTGTGCATCGGATGCGGTTAAGATTTGACGACGGTCGAGATCCTCAACCTGAATGCAGATTGTTTTTGGTGATTGCAGGGGAGGATGCCATACTGAGGGTACTTCCACATAGGTAGGATCTTTACATTTCAGTTTCAGTCCTCGGAGTTGAGGAGTGTTTGCTTGACGGCTATACCATGGAATAACTTTAGTACAGTGAGGAAAACAAATCGTTAATTGTCCTTGCTCGCCAACCAATTGTAACTGTTGTCCTCGCCAGCCTGAGATGGTGCAAGGTACAAAATTATCAATTAGTTGGACGCCGTCCAACAGCTGTAGCTCTACCATCTGGTCATAAAAGCAGATGATATCGGTTTTGCCAATTAATCCGTCTGGTGGGATGAGGCGATCGCCTGTCCAAGGATCAAAAAATAAAACTGGTTCTTCAGGTAAAACTCCTTGACATCGCCACTGAACCAAACAACTACCGTTATGCGACCGCAAAGACCAGATCCATTCATCTGATATGCTCTCGATGGGTAAATTCAGTTCTGGAATATTCAAAGCTCCACTCTTCGGTAATGTTGTTTCCCAACCCTGCTGCGGAATTTGACAGTAAGTTTCCCGCAAATTTTCCCAGTGTGGTCTCCAAAGTGTTTGAACTGGTAGTACTAGCTGAATTTCCATAGAATCAGCAATATCCAGTACTAGCGAAAGGCTTTTTTGGCGTCGGCTGATAATTTTTTGTCGGGAATTTAAATTTTGTTTCTGTGGTGTGAGAATTTGAATTAGATTGTCCCAATTGCGAAGGAAGAAAGTATTTGGCAAGAAAAATTGTTGTAGTAATTGTTCTCGTTGATGGACGTTTTGCAAAACTGTTGGCTCCAATCCTTGTCTTTCTAAGACTTGAGCAACAATTGCAAGTCCTTGCAGCAATTTTCCTGCAATCGGTTCTGCTTTTCCTTCATTATCAACACTACTTTCAAGAAAAGTTAGCAATTTTCCCCATTGAGGGTGGTGCTGTTGACAAAATTCGTACAGCAAAGAAGATAAATCTTCTGGAGAAGTATGGGCTATATCCCACCAGTCGTACTGTTGAGAAATTTCTTCTAGCAGTTGGGAAAAGTGATTGAGATTCTGCTGAGGAATCCCGCTTTGCAACCACAATGTTGAGACATAGCGATTACCTTTTTGAGTTGTTACCACTCCCCAAAGTTTAAATCCTTGGTCGAGAAGAGTTCTGAGAGCATTTTGAACACCATTAGTATTTTGTATATTCAGGCGATCGCATATTCCTTGCCAAAATCCCGCATCGCCTTCGTCGTAGTACGCATATTCCGAAAGTGCTAGCGTAATAATCCTAATCCAGTATCTTTGGGGATCCCAAGTATCAAAACGCTTGCACAAATTTTTAAATGTTAGTGGTTTGACACGACCTAGATTTTGAGCAGTGATATCTAACAGTTGCTCTGAGACTTGCTTTGATATTCGCAGGCTACCTAAAAATCGCTGCTGCATACAGTGATTGTGATGTTCCCAATATCGTTCAATCTCAAGTCGCTGCCAAAGTGTTTCTGCATGTTTTGGTCGAGCAAAATCCACTATCATCACACCTTCTATATTTTTTCAGTACTGTGCTGTGAAATAAATTTTCAGAAAAAACGAGCTAAGTAAATTTGCTGCTAGAGCAGGTCCTTTTATACCTCCCTACAGTTAAAGTACCCGTCAAGCATCTCAGAAACACAAAAATCACCAACAATGGAATTCTTGTTGATTTGAGCTAGATAGTTGCAGGATTGCTGCCGTGCCTAAATCAGTGTGGTAGATTCGATTTGGCACAAAGTTCTGTATTATAGGTGTGATTTCTTGTTGCTGCAGCTAGGCGTGGAACCGCTTTTGCAATTGAGTGCAAACGACCGACAACAGATTGCAAATGCAAGCTTGGAATTACGATTTTTACTCGAAGAGTGCAGTTTACTAAATTACTCAAATACTACTGTACGATTTCTGTACACTAACATGCGGTTTTGTAGATGCAAACTTTTCTAAATCCTTGCCTTTTCTAATTAAATTTTTCACTTCATCACGGTGACTAATTTTAACTACATCTTGTTCAATAATTCTCCTGCATCTAAATCCGAGGTGACGTAATCTGCTGTGGCATCAATTATTTTTACACCTCGTTCAATTAATAAAAATATCTGGGAAAATAATCTTAATTAATTTTAACATATTTTGCCTAAATTTAAAGTTTTTCTCACCTATTATTACGAAATATTAATAGACATTTTGGAATAGAGTGATATAACTGAGTTAATCTTGCCTCTATTGATAATTCAATTATTGTAATGATGCAAACAATTCTTTTTTATTTAGTTTTTATTTTTTACTTAGTTATGGCTTATTGTTTTTTGACTACGTGGCTAAATTTCTTCCGAGAAGATGACAAAATGACTTCTGAACAGCGCATTTTATCTAGTATAATTTTAGTATTAGGTACTGTTTTCTGGCCTGTAGTAGTGCCTTTTGCGTATTTAGAATTATTAAAATCCAATCAAAAGAAAAAACAATCTCTAGATTTATCTATAATTGACGAGGAATGCCACACTAGGATTTGCGATCGCTAGGGGAGTATTTATTTTTTAAAGATGGCAAATTAAGAGAGGGCAAAGGTTTACTCTTAGTTTCGTCTTGAGGATTTTCCTTCCATTCTGACAATTCTCTATTCACAGCATTTTCAAAATCTTTAGATACTAAAAGCACAGAAACATTTCCATGGTTTTGAGGAGCAGGGTCGGCTTGCGCATAGACGAAACGGCCGTTAAAATCAGGCTTACCCAAAATTAGTTGATGGGTTTTCTGATTTTTTAAGACGATGTCGATAGTTGCTTGGGGGCGATCCAATCCGAATTCCCTTAGTTGCTCTGCTGGGATTGACAAAGCGCGATCGCTCTTACCCTTGACTAGTAAATCCATTAGATAAGATACGATCGCATCGCTAGCTGGTGTTTGGAGTGGAGATGTTATCAACCACTTTGGTCTTTCGGAACTTTGGTTGCGTTCTAAACCAAGAGTATAGTTTTTAGTTTTAACCGTTAAAGATTTCACATCATCACTGCTAAAAGAGAAAATTTGTTGTTTTTTCTGGAGAGCTTTTTGTTGCTCAGCTGGGAAGTAAAATTCGTGGAAGTAAACAAAACCCCCCAAAGCCAGTGCTAACAAAATTAAAATTAAAGTTGTCCTTTGTAGTTTCATGTTGTCAACATCGCCTCCTGAGTATTTTACCGGCGTATCCACCATAAAATAGCTGCTGCTGCTAAGCCAATTAAGGGTAAGATTAACAAAGACGACAAAGTGAGAACGCTTGCTTGTACTTGGGTGAGATTGATACGGCGGTTTTTTGGTTGCTTGGGGCGAATAGAAAGAGTTTGTTTTTCCTGTTGGCTAGTCCAACTTACAGAATTGAGGAATACATCTGCGTTGAGCTGCTGTTCAAAGGGACCGTTAGTAGCAAAATCTGAATCTCCTATAACAACCATCCGGGATTCTGAAGAACTGTTGCTTGCAGATGCAGTAGATAGTTTGCGTTTTAAAGCTACCCCTAAAGTCAAGGGACCAGGGAGATCGCTATTGGGATTGAACTGCAAATTTTCGCTTTTGAGGTCAGTTTCGGCCCAGCTGTTGGGATAGGGTTTTGTGCGCAGCAAAGGAGTTGCTTCTACACCGGCGACTGGAGTTATTTGCAGCGGTCGTGCTAAACGATAAAAAGAAATACCGTTGCCAAAATCCTTAGTAATGGGATGTTGTCCGTAGTCGGTGACAATTGCTACGGCAGGGCCAAGGGCGACGCTACCGGAAATATCAACGGCCAAACGGTTATCTAACTTTACGCCCCATTGGGCTAGCAAACTGTCAACTTTGGGGTCTGTTCCGGGATCTACCAACAGTAATAAATTTCCGCCTCGATTCAGATAATCTCGCAAAGCGTTGACTTCGCTATCTAAAAGTCCTCGTTTTGCACCGGCGACGACCACGACATTTGCATCCTTGGGAACAGCGGATTTTTCTGCGAGGTTGAGTGGTGCAACAGTGTAGTTTTTATTTTTTAAGGCTGTTACTGCTTGTGACATTCCATCTTCTGTTGCTGAGAGCGGGTGTTCGCCGTGACCTTGCAGGAAGTAAATTTTCGCCGTTGCGGTGCTGGTAATTTTTTGCAAGCTGTTAGTTAAGTTGATTTCCGAGAGGCGATCGCTAACGTTGACTACCTGTACCAATTGCCTTTTATTTCCATATTCTAAATAAACTTGGCCGTAATCTTTGACGCCAAACTTTTCTGCTAGTCCCGGTCTTGCTTGCGGGTCGACGTATTCGTATGTAAAGAGGGGATTTTGCTGATGGTAATTTTCTAGTAGCTGTCGGTCTTGAGAATTTTGGGCAACATCAAAAATCCACACCTTAACGGGTTTTTCTAGTTTTCTTACCAATTCTCTAGACTCGGGAGCAAGGGTAAATAACTGAGTTTCTGTTAAGTCTGCTCGCAGGTGATAGCGAGTGGCCAGGAAGTTAATCAATCCTAAAATTGCAAGTACGGCAACAGTTGCAAGCAAAGCATTGGTACTAGCTTGGGTAGAACGACGCTTCCACCAGCTACCCGAGCGCAATTTCCACACTATCCAAATGCTCGCGATCGCTATTCCAGAGGCGAGCAAAGCCAAAGGAATAACTCCCCATTTGTCCGAGATTATACCTGCTGTGAAACCGGCTGCGATTAAAAACAGTCCGAGCCAAAATAGGAGATTGAGATATTTCCAAGGTTTGTTTGCAATACTTTTCATTTTCTTCGGTCGCTTGTGCTACCTGGGGATGGGTAGGAGGTTTTACTGGCGTTGAAAGCGGAGTGCATCGATCGATTGTGCTGTCAGAAAAATGCCTAAAATTATGTAGCTGGCAAATAAAACCAAGCTGCTAGTGTCGAAAATTCCTTGGATGAGATTATTGTAGTGTTTCAATAAGGATATGTGACCCAGGGCTTCTCCAAAAGGACCGTTAATATTTTTAGCAAGTAAATCTAAAAATAGCAGTAATAAAATGACGGCAAAGGTGAGGATAGCTGCTAAGATTGTGCTATCTGTTAAGGAAGAAATAAACATTCCTAAAGATAAAATTGCTGCTGCTAGTAGGATTAATGCCAAATGTCCCAGTAAGGGAACGGAAATTGGTGCTGGTGGATTGGAGGCGCTCAAGGCGATCGCTTCCAAGCCTAGTAAAGGTACTACCATGGTGATAAAAAATGTTAGTACTCCTAGTAATTTTCCTACAGCTACCGCCCAGTTGGTGACGGGGGACGTGGCTAATAGCTCTAAGGTTCCCCGCTTGCGTTCTTCAGCGTAAAGTCCCATGGACAGAATTGGTAGGACAAATAATAATAACCATCCCATTCTGTCTAGAAAGGCTCGCATAAATTCGTAGGGTACGTCTATGGGCGGGACTGGTATTCCGAATTGTTGTCCTTGTAAATCTACTGCTGCTACTGCTGCTAAGATTCCATCTGGTCCCATCAAAATTAAGACAAAAAATAATCCGGATAAAAACCAAAATACTGCAGCGATCGCATAAGCCAAGGGCGAGACAAAATAACTCTGCAACTCCCGGCGATAAATGGCGATAATGTTACTCAGTACTATACCCATTTAAGCTGCCTCCCCTGCAATTTCTGTTGAGTCAGCTGTTTTTTCTTCTGTTGTCAATTGCAAAAATACATCTTCTAGAGTAGCCCTGATCCTTCGCATTTCATACAAACCGAAGCCCGTACGCAGCAAAGCAGCTGCAATTTCCTTTCCTGGTTCGGTTCCTGGTTGGGAGATTACCCGTAGGTAAACGCGGCCGTCTTGAATGGGAGTATGGCTTGGTAGTGCGGAGGCAGTAATAGATTCTACCAAATTTACTCCCGGTACGTTGTGCAGTATTTGTTTGGCAAAACTTGCTTCGCCCTCAATTTCCAATTCATAGCCAGAACCGACAGTTAACTGGGTAAGCAGGTTTTCTGGAGTATCGGTAGCTACTACTTTCCCGCGATTGATAATTGTGACGCGGCTGCAAGTCATGCTTACTTCTGGCAAAATGTGGGTGGAAAGGATAATGGTGTGAGTTCCTGCCAAACTTTTAATTAAGTTTCGCACTTCAATAATTTGGCGGGGATCGAGTCCGACAGTCGGTTCGTCGAGAACGATCGCCGGAGGATCGTGAACGATTGCTTGGGCGATACCTACTCTTTGACGGTATCCTTTCGAGAGTTTGCGAATAATAACGTGACGCTTGTCTTGCAGGTGACAGCGTTCCATGGCCGCTTTTACTTTTGCTGAGCGATCGCCTGCTGGTACTCCTTTGATGCGCGCCACAAAATGTAAGAATCCTTCTACCGTCATTTCGGGATATAACGGTGGTGTTTCTGGTAAATAGCCAATTCTTTGGCGTACGGCCAGCGAATTTTCGTGCACATCAAAACCAGCAATCCTGGCTGTACCGCTTGTTGCTGGCAAATAACCAGTTAAAATTCGCATGGTTGTAGTTTTACCAGCGCCATTTGGTCCCAAAAATCCCAGAATTTCGCCTTTTTCAACACTAAAAGTGACATCGGTAATTGCTGGGGTAGAACCGTACATTTTACTGAGATGCTCAACTTCAATCATCGGTTTATACTCATGCAAGGAAAAACTGCACCAGTGCTAATATCTTTGTGTCATGTCGTCTATTTTGATAGATTTGTTGTGCCATTTTCTCACAGGAATTTGTCTTGTGAATGTCAAGTTCTTGAAAATGAAACTACAATTATCCGTAAAAACTCGGGTCTGCTTTGCTTAATATTTTGACAAAAAAACAGGAAGTTCTTGTCATCGGGCAAATCAATAGTTATTTTTGATTGTCATCCTTCTAGGAATTTGCCTGTTTAAACAATCAATGGTCAACTTTACCCTCGTGGCAACATTTTATGTCAATCCCGTAACGGGGAACGATAACAATGCAGGGTCACGGTTGGTTCCCTACAAAACTATTACCCGTGCCTTAAAAGCGTGTAAAACTGCAATGATTGTACAACTGGCACCAGGTGTTTACAGTACTGCTAGTGGTGAAATTTTTCCGCTACTAATTCCCAAGGAAGTCACAGTAGTGGGAAACGAAGCAACTAAAGGTCAAGACATTATTATCTTTGGAAGTGGCGAGTATGAAAGCGAAAGTTTTGGAGTGCAAAATATTACGCTGCGATTGCTAGATAACGCTGCTGTTAGAGGTGTAACGGTGACTAATTGCAGTCTCAAAGGTACTGGTATTTGGATTGAATCCACTGCTTCACCAACTTTGGCTAACAATACTTTCACTCGCTGTGGACGTGAAGGTGTTTTTGTCAGCGGTAACGCCAAACCAGTCATCGTGGATAATGTTTTTATGGAAAATGGTGCCTCTGGCTTAGTGATGGCGCGTCACTCTCAAGGAGAAATACTGCGCAATATTGTGCAACAAAATGCCATCGGTATTGCCATTAGTGATTTTGCTGCTCCTTTGGTCGCCAACAATCAATTGTCAGAAAACCAAATCGCCATTGCTGTTTCTCGACAAGCGCGACCGGTGCTGCGACACAATCTGATCGAGAAAAATTCCCAAACTGGTCTTTTGGTCAACGGTAACGCCATCCCCGATCTGGGAAGTACTCAACAGCCAGCAGGTAATATATTTCGTAACAACCAAGGATGTGACATTCAAAATGCTACACCTTATCAGTTAGTTGCTGCTGGCAACCAATTACATTCTGCAAACGTCAAAGGTTTGGTTGAATTAGACGCGATCCCCAAAGCGGATTCTCACTTAGTTAGATTTAGTACTGGTTTTGTCGACGGCAACGACCATTGGGCGAGGGTTTTTGTGGAAGCACTGCTCGGTCAAGCTTTAATCAGTATGTTTGCTGAGAATAGGTTTCTACCCCAAGCTCCCGTGACTCGCGCTCAGTACGCAGCTTTGGTAGTTGCAGCCTTTAACCCTACTCCCAAATTTTCGGTGTCGGAATTTATCGATGTACCCAAGGAATTTTGGGCGTACAATGCGATCCAAAAAGCAGCAGAAGGGGGTTTTGTAAGTGGAAAGCGGGATTGCTCCTTTTGTCCTCAGCAGAAGGTACAGCGACTGCAGGTTATTGTTTCCCTGGTCAACGGGCTAGCTCTACCCAAGGCCAGTACCGACATTTTATTATATTTTAAGGATTGCAACCACATTCCCCATCATGCCCGTACTGCTGTTGCAACTGCGACTGCCCAAAGAATAATTGTCAATTATCCAGATCCCCAAAAACTCGAACCTTGGCGGGAAGCAACACGTTCGGAAGTAGTAGCAATGGTGTATCAAGCTTTAGCAGCCATCGGGCGATCGCCCAGGATAAATTCACCCTACATTGTTTCCCCTTTTGCCAACAGCAGCGAGTAGAATGAAGAACACCTCCTTTCAAATTTGACACTCTTGAGACAAAAAGCAAAAAGCGCGATAGGCTATATGCGACGGGAGCAAAATTTAGCTCTATTGCCTCAAGCCGATAACCCAACGTTCACGCCCAACTTGGGAACTTCTGCTGAGTTGGCAATAGCCTTGTTAATTCACTATAGTTTCGACCTCGGCGGTTATGGCGCTACCGAATTAGTGGAGCGCTGGAAACAACAATTCCATCCTAATTGGTTACATTTAGCAGTAATTGAGGCTCTGTATCAAGGACGCTACAAAGCAGTGTCTGTACAGCAGATTTTATCAATGTGGCAGCGACGGGGACAGCCAAGTTTTCATTTCAACATGGAATTTGAAAGCCTGATTTGCAATAAGTTTCCTTCTTCCCTGCATTTGGGAAACTCCGCAGCTGAGCTACCACAACAGAAAAAACAAGAACGCGACCAACAGCTAACATCAGATCTTGACAACGGACAGCTACAAACAGGGGAATACCAACATCATAGCAATCATTCTTTCACTTCTAAATCACCTACTGCCTTACCTTTTCTTGACCGCTCCCCTTTTGCAACTCCCGGTTCTGCAAGGTTACTAGCACCTACAACTAGCAATCATCCACCCATTGAACAATTCACCCCCCAAATGAGCGATCGCTGCAAATCTTTTACAGAAAAACTCAAAGCGATCGCCCAAGAAGAAATTCAATCTCAAAATCACCTTGAGTAATCTTCAGTTTTGCTCCTGCTTTAGGGTTAGATATCAAACAACAGACTTAGAAAGTTTTGCCAGCTTTCCAAAGTTATGCGAACATGTATCGATACGGGCAGCTCGTTTATTTACTCCTACATTTTTCTTTCCCGTATCTCTTTGTAACTTCAATTTAGTGAAAATTTCAAACTATTTTTTACTGAATCTTTCCAAGTTCCACATGTGATATAAGTAGGTTTTGGGTACTGATTTTTTATCTGCCCTATTGGAGCAAGCACATTACTTATTTAGATTTATTCGTAATTTTTTTAATTTTGGATATTAATCTTATTTTCCTCTTAACCAAACCAAGTTAATTTGAAATTTGATTCTGCTCACGAACAAGTAGTTGAGATCTAGCGTTTCCACGACCGCATTTTTCAAGGAAGCTATTAAACATGAAGATTTTGCTAGCAGAGTACGATCGGCGCAGCATTGCAGAATCACTTGCAGAAGCTCTTGCTACCCAAAACTACATTGTTGATGTCGTGAGCGAGGGAGAAGAAAGTTGGGATTTTGTAAAAACTTTTGATTATGATTTGTGTTTGCTGGATATTATCCTACCAAAGCTAGACCGTATTAGTCTTTGTCGGCGATTGCACTCCCATGATTATCAAATGCCTATCATGTTTTAACAGCTCGCGATGCAACCGCGGATATCGTTGCAGGACTGGATACAGGAACTATCGGCTCGCATTCGAGCTTTGCTGCGTTGCGGAAACATTACTTTGTCTCCTGTAATGAATTGGGGAAGCTTGCAAATTGACCTGAATATTTGTCAAGCTACCTACGACGGTCAACAATTACACCTGACTCCCAAAGAGTATCGTGTATTAGAGCTGCTTTTGCGCTGTCATGGTTACGTTCTCAGTCGCAGTGAAATTATAGAAAAGCTTTGGTCTTTTGAGGAACCTCCAGAAGAAGATGCAGTCAAGGCATTGTCAAGCGTTTAAGACAGAAATTAAAAGCCGCGGGAGCACCTAGTAATTTTGTATCAACGACATACGGTATGGGTTATTATTTGCAACCATTTCCGCAACAGCAATTTTAGCACCAGACAACAGAAATTTTCTTTGTCTCTAAATCCTAATATTTTACTCTTTACAGAGGCATTTTTTGTTTACAATTGTGCTGCTTTTGCTAACAGCAATTTCAGCATTAAGTGGAATAGTCTATTTGGGAAATTACAGATATTTTCAAGTTAGCTCTCAAAATTCCTGCCAGGATCCTGTTCAAGATGTTAGCGATCGCCTGCTAACTTTAGCTTGCTAGATGATTTGGCGATGCTATCCAAGCTAGATGAAATAGAAAAAAGCTGTCGCATTCCAGATTTGTTATTCCTTTGGATGAATTGCTAGAAGATGTGGTAGAGCAGTTTAAGTCTCAAGCTGAAATGAAAAAAATTCATTTTGAATTTCACATAGGGGCTGGTATATTTGTTGCTGGTGATTCAAATCTTTTGGAGAATGTCTTTAAATACACAGCAGCAGGAGGAAGAATTGCTTTAATGTTGTGAAGCCAGAAGCGATTTGCTGTTGTGCACCTGGAAGACACCGGAATTGGCATTCCACTCTACGAGAAGCCGCGCGTAGGGCATCTACAAGAAAGCATACCGTATATATTCGAACGGTTTTGGCGCTCTGAAGCAGCAAAAGCAAGACAAAAAGATGGTTTGGGATTGGGATTGGCGATTGCAAAATCAATTGTAGATAGACATAACGGCCAAATCAAAGTTAAAAGTAGGGTAGGAGTTGGTAGCAGCTTTCAAGTCTACCTACCACTAGCTGGAACCGGACTTGCTTAAGTTAACTGGGACTTCCAGCTGAGGAGTTTAGCAAGTTGTTCTGGTAAGGTCATGGGGTCAAACGGTTTTGCAATGGCGCCAACTATACCTAATTGTTTTAGCTGACAAGACGAAAACCAACGAGCTGTTGCAGTGACAAGCACGATTGGAATCGATGTAGTGAGGGGATGATTTCTAAACTCTTGTACTGATGAGAAATTATCCATACCTAGCAAAGGTTCGTCCAAAACAATAGCATCGGGTTTGTTTGTCAGCAGAATTTCCAATCCTTCTTGCAAAGAAGATACCGATAATACATCCCAATCGCCAATATGACTCAAACAAACTTGTAGAACTTCTCTTACAGAGACTTCATGATCTATGAGCAAAATTAGCTTACCAGACATAACTGATGGCGCTTAGAGATGTATAGTATCAAGCTAATAGTGTTACTCCCACAGAACTTATGCACGCACGCTATTAACTAAGACTGAATGTAAGGAAGTAAGGGCGTAGGGGTGCTATCTACGCTCTTACTGAAACAAATACACCTAGCTTCCTTGTTCCAGTCCTTGATTGTTTATATCACTGCATAAGTTTTAATCTTAGAGGTTAAAAGGTGACAAACTCGAGACAAACTAACTTTAATTTCACCAGACAAAAAGCGATCGCTGTGGCGAGCATAAGCGTATTGTCAAAAAACTTGTGGCGATCGCTTCACGACAAGCTCAACAACGGCTACAAGTCAAGTAACAGGTCATGAAGGCGTTGGTACTCGCGGATGGTAATTGCATTTTTGAGCTCTATTTCAGAAAGCAAAGAATCGGGAAATTCTTCTCCACTGTAGCGAGGTTTATACCAACTTTGACTTTCAAAGTAGCGTTGCAATTTTTGCTCTTTGAATTTGCGACCGTGACGAGCATAGATTTCGTTGCGCATCACTGTTAGTTCCCAAGCACTACGTCCCTTTAAATCCGCCAAAGTTAGCAGTCGTTGTTGAAACAAAGGTTTGGTTGCAGTATTTGAAACTTTGGGCGAAGGGACTTTTTGAACGTTGGAAACAGCAGGTGTAAAGCTTGGGGGAGAAGGCACAAACTCTGCCGCACTGATGTCGTTTTTTACTTGCATCCGGGAGTTTTCCGCCGCTACAAAGCTAGGTTGTACCACTGCCATTTCTGGTTTACTGATATTATTTTTAACTTGTAATTGGAGCTTTTGTGCGGAGTAATTAGGATGCTCTCGTACTGAGGTTTGGGATTTCTCCTGAAAAGCAACTGATTGATTTGACAGTACGGCCCAATTGCAAGCTCCTCCTGCTACGAATCCTCCCACAAACATTGCAGAAGCCAATCCTACTTTAGAACTGACATCCCGCACTGAGGAATAATTTGGTTTTTGGGCTTGGAAGTCATATTTTGGCAAAGGAATTTGAGATTCTCGAGTGTAGGAGTCAATTTCTTCCAGATTATCTTCTTCCAGAAAGATATAAGAAATGGTATCCAATAATTTCTGCTCGTTTAGAGGTTTGTTGTGGAGGTGTTTTTTGTCAGGGTCTTTTTTGGGTAGAGCAGCTTCTGGAGTGATTTCCTCCAGAGTGAGCAACTGTTGCATTTGTAGCTCAAGGTTTTCTGGAGGGATAGAAGTTTCTTGTTCCAAAGAAGCGAGTGCTGCGGTGTCTTCTTCTCCCAAATCTAGGGAAAGGAGACTAGAAATAATCAGCGGTTCTTCCTGCAAAAGACCAGATTCTGGAAACTTATGACAAGTGCGATTGAGAGTGTCGTCCATATTGCTTGTGCGAGTACAGCTTGCTGGGGAGAGAAAGGAAGTTAATCAACAACAAAGCACTAGAAAACTGATGGAACAATGCTTCGAGCTATCGAGCTGAATACTCAAAGCAACGTTTCGGGCAGTATTTAGTAAAGTAGGGCAAGATGCACGACTGGCTGGCTGGATCGGTTTGCTGTGCCCGATGTACCTATTGAAGAAATTTTATACCACCCCACAAAAAAGCGATCGCTTTGCATCTCGTACATCAACAAGCGATCGCTTAAGCCAAATCAAAATGCTTTTGCAGATAAAAATATGGCAAAATTTGTATTTCCATAGCGAATAATTGCGAATTAATTCTCTATTGGCTCAATTGTAGCTTTCAAACCAATTTTACTCAGCATTTTGAGCATTTCCTGGGCGCGAGAACGACTGCTAAAAATTCCTGCTTGCATTGCTGTTTTACCTCGCCAAGAAATAGCAAAGGCGTCAGGAGCAACGGATTTTACTAGTTCCCGATCTTTTGGAGCGTTAACTGCTGCTATGACTCGATAGCGGGTTTCTCTTGGCAATCGTGTTGCATGGGAGCGCGATGAATTTTTCGTTCGTGTTGGCGCTTTTGGTTGGTTTGTTCTACTGCTAAAGGGAATAGCAGTCCTGGGAGTAGCTGGTAAAAATGCTGTTTCGCCTGGAGGAACCGGTTCGAGTACGGGTAATGGTGTTTGAGGTGCAACAAATTCGATCGTGTTGTTTGTTTGCGTTTCTTGTGTAGTTAAGGGCGCTAAAGTTGCAGTTGTTGGGGGTGTGGGTTGTTTTGCTGACCTGCTGCTAGTAGCAGAAAAGATGATTTCTTTGTCTGCTGGCGTTTGCTCGCTGCCATCATTGGCGAGAAAATGGGATGGACGCTGAAGAGCAATGGATACTGCTGTCCCTTTTGTATCTATTTCGCCAGCAATTTTGCCAGCTATGGAATTGCCATAGGCAACAATCTTTTGCTTGGCAGCAGTGGCGTTGATGTCATAGCGCCCGTTGTGGCGAAACTCGTTACCACCTGCTTGGGAAAAGTTACCTAAATCTGGCTGTGCTTGAGCGATCGCCACCAAGCCATCTTCTTTGTTACCCTCAATCAAATTATTTCGTAAAATCGGACGAGAAGCAGCTTGGATAACAATACCACTCCTGTTGTTTTGAATTTGATTGCCTGTGAGCGTTGGTTCTGCTTTTTCGGCAATATTAATTGCAAAACCTGTTTCTTGAAAAAGATTTTCTTTGATTTGAGGGCGGGAAGTGCCAGTGATGGTGATTCCGTTTGCTCCATTACGATAAAATATATTATTGCTAATAATGGGTGCCCCGTTGCCAGTAACCATTACTCCATCTTGGGTACTACCAGTAAAAGTATTATTCGATACTGTCATATGGGTGGATTCGATCCACAAACCATAACCGCGGGGATTGGAGTTGCTAACGGTGACGCCGATTAACCGCGCTTTGGTAGCAGCAACTATGGCGACATTTTTACTGCCAAAACTGCGACTGAGGTAATCACCGCCACCCGTAATGATAATATTGCGACCCTTGCTACTGGCATTTCCTTGAATTGTCACGCCGGGTTTAAGTATCAAAGGGAACAACTCTCCCGTTCCAGCGCTGTAGGTTCCTTCTGCTAATTTAATCACAGTGTCAGAGGTAGCTATTTTCAGCGCTTGAGTAATCGTTTTCAAAGGGTGACTTTCATTACCACCGCCTTGGTTGTCATCTCCAATACTTGGGTTGACAAAAAGCACTTTTTCCTGAGAAATTGTTCTGTCACCTGGTTGTGTTGGCGCTGCTGTTGCGGATGTCTGGGCAAAGATGGTATCCAAGCAATAGCTTAGGAAAGCTAGACTTGCCACTTTTGTAGTAGCAAGCAAAAACCAGAAATGACAAGCACAAAGCATTGCTGCTGCAAGGAAAGAATACCTTTTCTGTTTGCGGACGACTCGAAACTGGTATCGAACATCCCTTTGCTGAAATGGAGAAAAAACGTGGAGGTTAATCACCTTTGCTGCACTCCTGAAAACCAACTAAATTTTTTTATACTCATGACCCAGGAAAATGTCGAGAAAACAAGGATTTAATGGGAAACTTGTGGCTACTTTTGATACAAAGTGTTTAAATAGGGGGCTAGGGACGAGGGTAAAAATATTTTATAATTGCAATTCTCAAATCCCTTGTTTTTAAATTTCTAGTAAAGAATTAAGTAAACATGCAGAAAGTCTTGCGAATATGAAACAGGCTGACTGTTACGATGAAAGCACTAATGGGGTTGTTGTAATGGTCGAGCCATACAGCCAAAAAGAGCACATCCAACAAGCTGTTTACCGCATTTTGGACGCGAACTTAGACCGAGCGCGGGAAGGTTTGCGGATCATTGAGGAATGGTGTCGCTTTGGCTTGAATAATTCCCAGCTAGCTGGGGAGTGTAAGCGGATGCGACAAGAGGTAGCAAGCTGGCATGCTCCAGAGTTACACTCGGCTAGAGACACCATCAACGATCCCGGTACTGAATTAACCCATCCTCAGGAAGAACAGCGAGCAAGTGTCAAATCGCTGCTGCAAGCAAACTTCTGTCGAGTAGAAGAAGCTTTGCGAGTTTTGGAAGAGTATGGCAAGCTTTACCATCCCAATATGGGAAAAGCTTTTAAACAAATGCGATATCGCGTTTATACTTTAGAAAGTAATCTTATGGGTTACCAACGCCAGCAAATACTGCTGCGATCGCGTTTGTATCTTGTCACCTCCCCCAGCGAAAAGTTATTGGAAATTGTGGAAGCGGCCCTTAAGGGTGGATTGACCTTGGTCCAGTACCGGGATAAAACTGCAGACGATGCTGTCCGCATTGAACAAGCCGAGAAGTTACGGCAATTATGCCACGCCTACAATGCTATTTTTATCATTAACGATCGAGTAGATTTGGCCTTGGCAACAGATGCGGATGGGGTGCATCTGGGACAGCAGGATATGCCTGTTGCTATAGCTCGCCAGTTACTTGGTCCTCATCGTCTCATCGGTCGTTCTACCACAAATCGGGAGGAAATGCAACGGGCAATTGCCGAAGGTGCGGATTACATAGGCGTGGGACCAGTTTACGAAACACCGACGAAAATTGGCAAGCCAGCAGCTGGCTTGGAATACGTCAGTTACGCTGCCAAAAATTGTCCCATACCTTGGTTTGCTATTGGCGGTATAGATGCCAATAATATTAATAATGTGATCGATGCTGGCGCCAAACGCGTAGCAGTAGTACGTTCCATCATGCAATCCGAACAACCTACCCTTGTTACACAATATTTGCTTTCCCAGCTCAATCGCGTTCAACCGAATCCGGAAAAGTCCTATGTCTGAGCAAATCACTCTTCAAGTGAATGGAGAAAGTCGCAGATGTCCTTCTCAAACACCCTTACCCGATTTACTTCAACAGCTAGGGTACAATCCTCGCTTAGTAGCTGTGGAATACAACGGCGAAATTCTTCATCGCCAATTTTGGCAACATACCCAAGTTCAACCGGGCGATCGCCTGGAAGTTGTTACCATCGTTGGTGGTGGCTAAATTAACAAACACCGATAGTGAGATTCCGCCAGAGAAAGCAGTTCGTGCAGGCTTTTGCTGCTAGCGAGTGCTTTTCCCCTGTGACCGAGCTTCTCGCGTAGCCCCTTATCTTCGCACAGCCGCCTAAACGCTGTTAACATCTCACTGCCAGAATGAGGATTGACAAGTATACCGTTTTCTTCGTGACGAACCGCATCAACGGCTCCACTCAAACAAGAGGCTATAATTGGTTTGCCAAAGTAACTTGCCTCTAAGTAAACAACACTAAAACCTTCAATACTTGCAGCTTTGTAGTCGATAAAGCTTAGCATGGCAAAAATGTCGCAAGCTGCGTAGTAACCTGCTAACTTCTTTTCGGGTATTGCTTTGCAAAAGTGTACCCGCGGTTCTAACCGCAAATACCGAACTTGAGAGCGAAGTTCCTCTTCAAAGGGACCTTGCCCGCAAATTATATAATGGACATCCAAGCCTAAAGTCAGCAATGGCGGTAGATTGTCAATTACTAAGTTAAAACCTTGGTGTTTCTGAAGCTTTCCTACTGAAAGAATTACCACTGCTGAGGTAGGAATGTTATGGCTGTTTCGTACCTTTTGGCGTAAATTTTCAATACAGTTAGGGTCTTCAATGTCGTCAAATTTTTCCTTTCTCAATACAGGATGGATAACATGAGTAGGAGTTTGAAATTGAAAATATCTGGTCAGAAAATTACGTATAAAAAAACTGTCACAAACAATTCCGGTAGCACGCTTGAGAGTAAATGATAGCAGCGATCGCACCCACGGGTTGCGCAAGGCTCGGAGAATTTCGTTACCCTGCACGTAAACCAAAAAGCGCACAGGTAAAAGATAACTTAAAAGCAATAAAGCGACAAAATTATAGCCGTAACTGCACTCGATATAGCGATAGCGATAGCGAAAATAAAGTTTAATAGCTAGTAGAACAGACCCTAGCAAATTAAAAAATGGTGTCAGACCAAATTTGGGAATTCGCCACCGATAAATGGCAAACTTTTGGATGCGATCAAATACTCGATCTCCTACACAACTTGCTGTCAAAACAATTACTCGTTCCCTATCTTGCAAACAACGATTGTAGATATATTCCTCTATTTCCCCTGATTTTGGGAAAAAACTAGGAGCTATGACTAAAATATCCGGAGATACAGTTTCATCTTTAATTTTTGCTAATTTTTGCGGTTTATTTTCCCTTATCAGGACGGGAAACTTCACTTTCTTTTTTATTTTCAGCCCAAAAATTTCCATGACAAATAGCTAACTCACACCCGCGCTCTGAAAATGTATGTATCTTTCTTACCTTCTTACCCTAGAAAATAGAGGTTTTAATATCCTTTTGATAGAGGTAATTTCTCACCACTACATTTTTGAAATTTTGTTTAGCGATCGCCCCAGATCTAGCAACTATAAACTACAAAACAAATCATACACTTTTATATTTTATTTCCAGAAATAATGCCTGTAGATATCATAATCAACATATGTAGAAAAAATCTACACTTCTGTATATTATTTTGCCATCATTTGATTTTCTTAATCCCAGTTAACATCAGCCATTGCCAATCAAAAAAGCTAATCATAAAATAGTGAAAATATTGTTAAATATTTGAAAAAGAAAGTGACGAAAGTAAAAAATCTAGCTATAGCCGGTTCCTTGAGAGTATAAACCACCACTGAACAAGATGTCTTGCCATTTTGGCAACTTTATAAATTTGAGCTGTGAATACTATTCCTTAGGTTGTGGCGAAACAACATTACACAAAAACAGGTACGGTTATTGCGACCGAAATACCCTCAAAGATAGCTGCTGAGATCGAACTAGAAACGATAAATTTAAGATGTAGCTTGTAATCACAGCTACTATGACCAGAAGGCGACAAGCTGGCGTCACTGACTGCACCAAAATACCTCCTTTGGGCAAATCATAATCAAATAATGTTTTTCAAGCAACTGTAATTATGCGTAAAAAACTACAACGGGTCATCAAACCGCTGCTCAAATCCCTGTTCGTCCTGTTTGCTGTGGGTGCGCTAGTCCTCAGTCAAGCAGATGGAGCACTTGCAGCTAGAAGTGGAGGACGAATTGGTGGTGGTTCTTTCAGAGCGCCAAGTAGCCGCTCCTACTCTTCACCCCGGACTTACGCACCTCCTGGTGGGGGATACTACCCAGTTCCCTATCCCGCGTACCCGAGTGGTGGATGGGGATTCCCCTTTGTTGTACCGATTTTTGGCGTCGGTGGCGGGTTATTCAGCTTGTTGATTTTGATAGCGATCGCTGGATTCTTGTTGCAAGCCTTCCGCCGCGCCACTAGCGGTGGTTATGATGGTGGTTACGAAGAAGCCAGCTACGGTAGTAATCCCACCGTTTCCATCACGCGCTTGCAAGTGGGATTGTTAGCTCAAGCTCGCGACTTACAATTCGAACTCAACCGGATCGCAGAAACTGCTGACACCAGCTCTCCAGAAGGTAGAGCGGAAGTATTGCAAGAAGCTACCCTAGCTTTACTCCGCCATCCAGAATACTGGGTCTATGCAGGTGGCGAAACCCAACAAGCACGCTTAAGTGCAGCTGAAAGTATATTTAACCGTCTAGCATTAGCAGAACGCAGCAAATTCAGCGAAGAGACTTTATCTAACGTCAACAATCAACTCAAAGCGGCTAATCCCAAAGGTTCTTTACCCTCTAGCGGAGAACTAGACAATCCCACCCGTTTGATCGCTCAAGGACCGGGAGAATATATCATAGTTACTTTACTAGTTGCAACCCTGGGTAAATTAGAAATTCCCGCAATCAATAGCGCCGATGATTTGCGTCAAGCTTTGCGCCAAATCGGTAGCATTCCTAGCGAACAACTACTAGCACTTGAGCTGCTGTGGACTCCCCAAGCTGAAGGCGATGTCCTTACCACCGATGACATTTTGGCACAATATCCAGAGCTAAAACTTGTATAGCTCCAGCGACATTTACTCACTCCCCCGGAGGTAATTCGGGGGATTTTGATTTTTTATTAGCTACATAGATTCATCATTCTTCTAAATCCAGGTCTTCTGCCACCTCTTCTTCTTCATAATCAAAAGTATCGCCATTGATAATGGCGCTGAGTTCCTCTTCGTCTTCATCCACAAAATCGTAGTCTTCTTCCGCACCGCGCGGTATTAACCGACCTTGATTGCGCAACCATTCAATGAACGACTCTTCATGCTGGAGAGGAATAACAGCAGCTCTTTGATTGCGAGGTTCTTCGTGGAGAATTTGTTGCGAAAGTTTCACCATATTTCCTTACCTCCACTCATCTGCACACATACATCAATTGATGAGAGCGATCGGGGACTGTCAATTGCAGTATTTGTGTTTATTACTTTCGTAGTACTTATAGAGATAGAGTTTAACAAATACAATTTAGCAAATAAATATTACAGCTAGGTGATTTTTTGTACAGGGAGCTAGCTAGAGAGAAAAGCTTGCCATACCCACTACTACAAGCTATCCTTCTATGCAGCTAAACCCAGCATCTGTGGTCGGAACAGGAGCTTCGCTCTCAACAACTTTCCTGGCTGGTAACAGCTAGCAAACTCCCTGACTTTGATCCTTGTTACCCAATTCCCCATTCCCCGTACTCGATTGGGTGTTTTTATATCGTTTTTTATCTTCCTGGTGTCATTTTTTTGCTTTTAATGCCATGATCTAAATTAAGAGTAGAGTTATTGTTATTGGAATTCCTAATTTTTAAAAATATCTCTATTCCTATTAGACCGATCGCGAGACTTAACTTGCTTGCACCTATTCAAGCGAACAAACAAAATCTTCAAACCTTTGATATCAAAATCAAATTCATCAAAATTAACAGAAAAATAACATTTCATCTTGTTTTTTCGCCAAGAAACTGAGGAATTTATAAATAATATACAGATACAGACACCTATTCAATACAGAACAAGTTTCAAAGACGCACTAAGCGGCAAGCAACGAAAAAGAGCAACTATTACGATTGCTAAATCAAAGGTGAAATATTCCAGTTCGATCTGAAAAAAATTTCAGCTTTAGTAATTGATTTTCGGAAAAATTATTGACTGGCAATTTCAAAAAGGAGGTGAAAATTATGGCAAAGAGATATCGCGATCGCACCGAAGCCGGTAAACTCTTAGCCAAAAGACTTGCAGCTTATGCTCATCGTCCGGATGTCATAGTTGTAGCTTTACCGCGTGGAGGTGTACCGGTAGCCTTTGAAGTAGCACAAGCACTTTGCGCTCCATTAGACGTCTGCATCGTCAGAAAACTAGGTGTACCCCACCATGAAGAACTAGCAATGGGTGCAATTGCTGCTGGTGGCATTAGGATACTTAATTATGACGTTATTAACAGCCTGGGAATTTCCAATAAAACAATAGATCAAGTTACAGCTAAAGAACTACAAGAATTGCAGCGACGCAACCAAATATATCGAGGCGATCGCCCGCCATTAAATGTACAAAATCGCACCGTTATTTTAATAGATGACGGTATTGCTACTGGTTCGACCATCCGTGCTGCTATTGCTGTTTTGCGACAGCAGCAACCTCGAAAAATCGTATTAGCAACTCCAGTAGCACCACCAGACGTTTGCACGCAGTTGCAAGCCGAAGCAGATGAAGTAGTGTGTCTGCAGACACCAGAACCTTTATACGCGATCGGTCTTTGGTATGAAAACTTCTCCCAGACAACTGATGAGCAAGTACGAGAACTTTTAGCAAAGCAAGTTGTCGCTAGAAATCTTCAGCAGTTAGCTCAGTGACCTGATGGTGCAGCTAGCTAGCTGCGTGCGACAAAATAAATACCTTCCCACCTTCTTTCTCAACAAGGGGAAATACTAATGGATAAAAAATCAATATGGGATGCACAAGAGCAAATAGTTACAGTAGAGATAGGCTCAGCTTGCTTGGAAGCAGAACTGATTGTACCTGAAACTGCTAAGGGAATGGTCATGTTTGTTCATGGTAGCAACATAAGTAACAGGTACAGCAGTCGCAACCGCTATCTCAGTCATATCCTGCGCCAAGCAGGACTAGCAACTATGACGATGGATCTGCTGACAAAAGAGGAGGAAAGAATTGACCTGCGCACCAAACACTATCGCTGCGACATCAAACATCTAACTGCACGCTTAATAGGAGTAACAAACTGGCTAGCTAACAGCTCGATTACCAGCAATCTCAAGGTAGGTTACTTTGGTTACGGAACTGGTAGTGGTGCAGCATTGCTAGCAGCTGCAGAGCATCCGGAGATTGCTGGAGCGATTGTTTCCTACAGCGGTCAAACAGATTTGGTTTGTGAAGCTCTTTTAAGCGTGCAAACTCCGACGCTGTTAGTAGTCGGAGGAATGGACTTGCCAGTTATTGCTATGAATGAAGATGCTCTCACATTAATTTCTACCCCAAACAAACAACTGCAAGTTATTCCAGGAGTTACTCACAACTTTAACGAACCAGGGGCGCTACAAGAATTAGGAAGGTTAGCAAGTCAGTGGTTTAAGCACTACTTGGCAACAGATTCGCAGCAAGACCTACACGTTCATGCCATGTCACTTACTGAAATTGAGGATTAGTAGTTAGTAAGTAGTAGTTGACTGTTCCACTAACCACTATCCACCAACCAATTGCCATTGCAAAGGAGCAATCAACTATGTCAGTGGATACTGATGGCGATGGCGATCGCCGCGCCAAAACACCACAACCCCAATACAAAAGCAGTCTGTTGCTGTGGTTAGCATTGCTGATATTTTTTAACATGCTTTTTTGGGCAGAACCCCCCCGCAATCAAGTACCCTACAGCAAATTTATCTCCCAGGTAGAAGCTGGTAAAGTTGCTCGCGTTGTCGTTGAATCTAACCGTATTGAGTACGAACTCAAACCAGAAACCACCCAGCAAGCGGAAATTAAATCCAAGCGGGTATTTGTCACCACACCAGTACCCTTAGACTTGGAATCCCTCAAAATTCTCCGCGAGCATAACGTCGAGTTTGCTGCTTTACCTACTAGTCGCACAAGCTGGATCTCGGCCTTATTAAGCTGGATCTTACCACCATTAATCTTGTTTACTATTTGGGGATGGTTGATGAGCCACAGTCAAATGGGTGGCCATCCAGCCTTGAGTGTTGGTAAAAGTAAAGCTCGTATTTACTCTGAAGGCAATACAGGCGTAAAGTTCGACGATATCGCCGGCGTTGATGAAGCTAAAGCAGAGCTGCAAGAAATTGTCGATTTTCTCAAAAATGCAGACAAATACAGGCGCTTGGGGGCAAAAATTCCCAAAGGAGTGTTGCTCGTCGGACCTCCCGGAACCGGTAAAACTCTGCTAGCTAAAGCCATCGCTGGCGAAGCAGTAGTTCCTTTCTTTAGTAT
Source organism: cyanobacterium PCC 7702 (assembly GCA_000332255.1). GTDB lineage: Bacteria > Cyanobacteriota > Cyanobacteriia > Cyanobacteriales > Nostocaceae > Chlorogloeopsis. The sequence goes on from KB235926.1 coordinate 4,755,709, forward strand.
CTCTGGTTCTGAGTTTATCGAGCTATTTGTCGGTGTTGGTGCAGCACGAGTGCGGGACTTATTCGAACAAGCAAAGCATCAAGCACCTTGTATAGTTTTTATTGATGAATTGGACGCTTTAGGTAAATCCCGAGTCAATACCGGTCCGCATTTTGGCGGTAACGACGAACGCGAACACACCCTCAACCAATTACTCTCAGAAATGGATGGTTTCGATGCAAACACAGGTGTAATCATCTTAGCTGCTACTAACCGTCCGGAAGTTTTAGACCCCGCTTTGCGCCGTCCGGGTCGATTTGACCGTCAAATCGTAGTCGACCGTCCAGATAAAATCGGTCGAGAAGCGATTCTTAAAATCCATGCTAAAAATGTCAAGCTTGCAGCTGATGTAGATTTGTCGAAATTAGCAGCGCAAACGCCAGGATTTGCAGGAGCAGATTTAGCCAATCTCGTCAACGAAGCAGCATTGCTAGCAGCTCGTCGCAACCATCAGACCGTGACAATTGCTGATTTTCAAGAAGCCATCGAGCGGATATTAACAGGGTTAGAGAAAAAATCTCGAATTCTCAACGAAAAAGAGAAAAAAACTGTTGCCTATCACGAAGTAGGTCATGCCTTAATTGCAGCTATCATACCAGGATCTGGCGGTGTGGAAAAAATTTCTGTTGTTCCAAGAGGTGTCAATGCTTTAGGTTACACACTGCAACTACCTGAGGAAGATCGCTTTTTGATGACAGAAGACGAAATTCGCGGACGAATTGTATCGCTCTTGGGAGGACGAGCAGCAGAAGAGCTGATTCTCAACAAAGTTTCTACCGGTGCTAGTGATGATATTCAAAAGGCAACTGATTTAGCAGAAAGGTTCGTCACCCTCTACGGCATGAGCAACGCCCTCGGTCCCATTGCCTTTGATAAAATCAAACAAGAGTTTTTAGAAGGATTTAACAATTCTCGGCGTGCAATTAGCCAAAAAGTTGCCGAGCTTATTGACCAACAAATCAAAGAAATTGTAGATGGAGCTCACTTGCTCGCGCTGAAAATTTTAGATAAAAATCGGGCTTTGTTAGAGGAAACAGCGCAAATTTTATTAGAAAAAGAAGTTTTAGAAGGAGAACAGCTGCGATCGCACCTTCTACGCGTCCAAATTCCACCAGAAATGGACCAATGGCTGCGTACGGGCAATATCCCCACAAGTCTTTTACCCGCACTTCCTGTTGGGAATGGTGGTGCAATGATAAAGCTAGAAAAAATTAGCTATTAACTTGACATTTTTTGAGTAGAAATTAATTTTGAGGGAGTTGATCTGACATGAACGAAACATCAGAACGAAAAGCTCAAGAAAAATTAATTTTGATTACAACAAATTCCGTCAAGCTAGAAGGTAATCTAGCAGTACCTGAAAACGCACGGGGAGTTGTGTTGTTTGCTCACGGTAGCGGTAGCAGTCGCCACAGTCCTCGCAATCAATACGTTGCCAGCGTCCTGCAATCTCACGGGTTGGCAACTTTATTAATTGATCTGCTAACAACCCAGGAAGAAGTTATTGACCTGCGAACAAGACACCTGCGCTTTGATATTGGCCTTTTGGCATCCCGGTTGGTTGATGCTACAGATTGGCTTGCTCACAATCCAGACACCTGCAACCTCAAAGTAGGTTATTTTGGAGCCAGTACCGGAGCAGCAGCTGCATTACTCGCAGCAACAGAACGACCAAACACTGTCGCAGCGATCGTTTCTCGAGGCGGACGACCGGATTTGGTCGGGTCAGCATTAGGTCGTGTCAAAGCACCCACACTGTTGATTGTCGGCGGCTACGATACCCCAGTAATTCGCATGAATCAAGAAGCACTGAAATTACTGCGCGTGGAAAAAGCACTGGAAATTATTCCTGGTGCAAGCCATTTATTTGAGGAACAAGGAACCTTGGAACAAGTAGCCCAACTAGCAACTGAGTGGTTCGAACGTTATCTCGCCAGTTAGGTTGCGACACAGAAACATCCTTAGCAAGTAAAAGCTTATGAAACAGTTGGTCACCTTAGCATTTGTGGGTGATGTCATGCTCGGTCGAGGAGTGAATGAAGAAATTCCTCGGCGAGAACCAAAGTATTTTTGGGGTAGCGTTTTACCTGTTTTGCAAAGTGCTGATGCGGTAATTGCCAACCTAGAATGTGCTATTACCGAACATTCCCAGCAGTGGAACCGCACACCAAAAGTCTTTCATTTTCGGGCTAGTCCTGCGGCAGTAGACGTACTTCATGCTGGTAATATTCAGTTTGTCAGTCTTGCCAACAACCACATCCTCGATTTTGAAGAACAAGGATTGCTGGATACGTTACGCTATTTGGATGCTGCAAATATTCATCATGCTGGAGCAGGTCGGGATATTACCCAAGCCACTACTCCAGCCATTATGAATGTTGCTGGATTTAAGGTAGGTATTATTGCAATTACAGATAACGAACCTGAATTTGCAGCCAGCAGGGATCGCCCCGGTACCTACTACTTGCAAATCCGTACTGACCCTACAACTTTAGAAGCGATTGCATCTGGTGTGACGCAGCTACGACATGCAGGCGCCAAGCTTGTTGTTCTTTCTGCCCATTGGGGTCCAAATATGGTCACCTCACCACCACCCCAGTTTCGTCGCTTCGCCCATGCTGTTATCGACGTTGGCGTGGACGTATTTCACGGCCATTCTGCCCACGTGTTCCAAGGTGTAGAACAGTATAAGCATGGCTTGATTCTCTACGACACTGGAGATTTTCTCGATGACTATGCAGTAGATCCGCTTGTGCGGAATGACTGGTCTTTTGTATTTCTCCTGCAAGTAGACGATCAAGGATTGCGCAGGCTACTTTTAACCCCAGTAAGATTGCGCTACGCACAAGTTGACCTCGCAACAGGAGAGGAATTCCACGCTATCTGCAAACATATGCAATTTCTTTGCGCAGCCTTTGACACAACCTGTGTTCTGCGATCGCCTCAAGGTCTAGAAGTTAAGTTCAGGGATAAAAGTTAAGACAAAATTCTTTAGCTTGTTATGGTCGTGACAAAATATCAAGAAGTAATTTTTCCGTCTTGCTTCTAATTTTTATAGCAAGTACCCTCTTGATCGTAGGGGATTTTCAACTAAATTACTAGGGATAAACTACTCGATTTTGATACCTTTATTTCCTCAAAAAAGAGCGCTCATTTTTCTTTAATAAATAGAAGGCATAAGAGATTCCCCGATTTCGAGCATCGGTAACCTTATAAATGCCTTCTTTACAGTTTGATTTGATTTTTTTGAAAAGTTAACTTAATCTTAAATCAATCTTAATGAAATTGATATCAATACCACCGATCCCCGAGTAAATATATAAAAGGAAAAAATTAAACTTCCACCACAAATACTTAGGGAAGTTTATTTCTCCAAATTTGCACCTTTTTCAAAAAAATACTTGCCAAAAATCCTTCTTAAGGAGGTTAATTAACATGCTTTGCGATCGATGTCGGCGCAAGCAAAATTGCCTGCCAGCCTTATTCGCCAAAAAAGATCCAACTTTACAAAAGATGCTCGAACTTTTAAAAAGATGTGAGTTGCGTGTAGAAGAGTAAATTGATGATTGGACGCGTTAGCCGCTTAGATTGAGGATGCAGACATAGCAGCAATATCATGTAAAGCTTGCAAAAACCTCTGAATTTCTTGTTGTGTGTTGTAATGGACTAATCCAATCCGCAACAAACCACCGTTAGTTTCAACTCCTAACCTTTCTGTGAGATTGATGGCATAAAAATTTCCATGCCAAGTAAATATGCCGCGATCGCCCAATGCTTTGGCAACAGAAAAAGGAGTGTGTTCTGCTAGTCTAATTGCAACAGTCGGTGTCCGCCAAGAAGAGCGTTCTGGTTGGGTAATACCATACAAAGTTAAACCAGGAATTTCAGCCAGTCCACAAATCAACTGCTGGCTCAAAGATAGTTCGTATTTTTGAATTGCCTTCATGACCTTGACTATGGCTGCACGGCGATTTGGATAAAAAGAAGTTGATTGTTTGGCCGAAGACCGGAACGCTTGTTGTTTTCCGGTGTCTGCTTGTTCAGCACAAGCACCTTCTACTGGCTGCAGATGACGAGCAATTTGTGCTAGATAATCAATCGCTGCCACTATTCCTGCCAATCCTTCATGATTTTGGGTACCGCTCTCCCAACAAAACGGTACTTGCTCAGAAGCTGGTCGGACTTTGTAAGGTTTAAAAGAAGCCAGATGCTGGCGCTTACCGTAGACAATACCAACATGGGGTCCAAAAAATTTATAAGCAGAACAGGCAAGAAAATCGCAGTTCAAGGCTTTGACGTCAATAGGGCCGTGGGGTGCGTAGTGAACTGCATCAACAAAGACTAAGGCTCCCACTTTACTAGCCAGGCGCACTACTGCTGCAATATCGTTAATCGTACCCACAGCATTAGAAGCATATCCAACTGCTATCAATCGCGTCCGCTGATTGATTTGTCGTTCGAGATCGCTCCAATCCAACGTGCAATCTGTGACATTGATATCGACAAAGCGGATAATTACACCCCGTTCTTCTGCCAAGGCGCACCAAGGAGAAACGTTGGCATCGTGATCAAGTCGGGTGACAATAATTTCATCACCTGCTTGCAGTTGGCGACCGATAGCTCGACTGAAAGCAAAAGTGAGAGTGGTCATGTTCGCACCGAAGACTACTTCATCGCGATCGCAACCCAGAAAATCAGCGATCGCGCTGCGAGCAGAGTCTATCAACTCGTCTGTACGCGCACTAGTAGCAAACGCTCCGTGGAAGTTGGCATTTGACTTTACCAAATAATCGCCCATGGCATCTATTACCACTTGGGGAACTTGGGTGCCTCCCGGACCGTCGAAGAAGATTACCCTTTGTCCGTTCATTTCTTGGGTCAGGGCTGGAAATTGAGCGCGTATCCATTCTAGGTCAAAAGGTGCTTTCATCTGCTGACCTTTAACTTTAGGACTAGAAATATCTTAGCCTTTGTGGCTAAAGTCCAATGATTGATATCTTGAGTTTACTAAGCCGATAGCTGGGATTGCGCCCAGAATCATTGCCGTCGATACTTGTTCGAACAAGTATAAAAATATCTGGGTGTGATTGACTTGGGGAAGCAAGTATTTTATTAAGTAAAGTAACCAAAATAAAATACTAATTAAAAAATTGGCAATCGAGGGCAGAAAATTCCACCACCAAGCTTCGAAGGTATATCTACGCAGTACCAACCACTGGCAAAATCCCAGCCAGATCCCTGACAGAATATAACAGATGGTTGACAGCGCTGCCCAAAATATCATCTCCTCTAGAGATAAGGATTTGTTTAAGGATGTAGCTAGGGAGGAAATATTGTTGATCCATGCTACCGAAACACTGTTGGCAATCAACCAACCCATACTAGTAGCGAGTATCCACAGCCACCACGCCGATAAGTACGGGCGCAGGGCGATCGCTTGGTGAGCAGCAAAAATCAAAGCAAAAATGGTACTGCTGAGAAATTTTACTAACGTTGTGAAGCTAGCTAGCTTTTGCAGTAGAATCTTTTCTGTTCCAATACTGGCAATACCACCTACAATCCATCCCAGAACAGTTATGAAAGTAAATTGAATCAAAAACCGACGTTGCTGCGATCGCGGTATCAACAACTTTAATAATACTTTACGCACCTTCCTTTTTTCAGAGGTAGCATTTGCATCTGCTGGCATGGAATTTCCGTATAAATACTAGAATTTCAAAAATAAAGATAAATAAAATACAAGAAAATGCCAATAAAATTCCTGAATAATAAAGGCAGTAAAAAAAATAAATGTAGATTTAAATACATTTGAGGCGGTAACTGTACCTTCGTAGCAGGAACTGCCCGATCAATGCATCAAGCGGGAATGATAAGCTAAACAATGACATCAAAAAGAGTTTAGGATGAATTGTTAAATGGGTATTTCCTCAAACGACCCCCTTCTTTTGAGGGCAGCTCGTGGTGAAGTTGTAGATCGTCCGCCGGTGTGGATGATGCGGCAAGCAGGACGATATATGAAAGCATATCGAGATTTAAGGGAGAAATACCCTTGTTTTCGCCAACGTTCAGAAATACCGGAAGTAGCAATAGAAGTGTCCTTGCAGCCGTGGAGAGCTTTTCAACCAGATGGTGTAATTTTATTTTCCGACATTGTCACGCCACTACCAGGGCTGGGGGTAGACATGGACATTGCGGAAGGAAAAGGACCGATTATTTACTCTCCCATCCGCACCGAAAAACAAATTGAAAATTTGCGTACTTTGGAACCAGAAGAATCTCTACCTTTTATCAGAACGATTTTGCAAGCTTTACGCCAGGAAGTAGGCAACAAATCCACAGTGTTGGGATTTGTAGGTGCGCCGTGGACTTTAGCAGCTTACCTTGTAGAAGGAAAAGGTTCTAAGACCTATTCGGTTATAAAAGGTATGGCGTTTTCAGAACCCGCCGTATTGCACAAATTATTGGCCAAACTTGCAGAAGCGATCGCCACTTACATTCGCTATCAAATCGACTCCGGCGCTCAAGTGGTGCAGATGTTTGATTCTTGGGCGGGACAGTTAAGTCCTCAAGATTATGAAGTCTTTGCTCTACCCTATCAAAAATGGGTATTTGACCAGGTGAAAGCAACTCACCCCCACACACCCCTAATTTTGCTTGTCAGCGGTAGCGCGGGTTTGCTGGAAAGAATGGCAAAATCCGGCGCCGACGTGCTCACCATAGATTGGACAGTAGACATGGCAGATGCACGGGTGAGATTGGGCAAACACGTAAAAGTACAGGGAAATCTAGACCCTGGAGTGCTTTTCGGTTCCAGAGAATTTATCCGCGATCGCATTTTTGATACAGTTCGCAAAGCCGGTAATTGGGGCCACATTCTCAACCTCGGTCATGGTGTTCTTCCCGACACTCCAGAAGAAAATGTGGCTTTCTTCTTTGAAACAGCTAAAGGACTTAAAACTGCAGTCGCATAATGTTTTTCCTCTCTGCGAGAAGCCGCAAAGAACGCGTCTACAGATAAAGTTAAATAGCTTGTACCATGTTTGCAGCCAACGCCTGGAACTGCTGCCAGCAAAGATATAATGCCCGAGGCACGTGGAAACAGCCTTTCCATTTGCCGCCTTTTAAATTTAACAACACTTCCCCACGCCGATTGAGATAGCCAAACCACTCACCGTATTGGGGATCGGCAAAGTGGTTCCAGGCATAATCGTGAATTTTTTGATACCACTGCCAACACTCATCGCGTCCTGTCAGACGATACCCCATGACTAGTGCTACCAAAGACTCTAAATGAACCCACCACAACTTTTGATCCCATTCCAGCTGCTGTGGAGGATAACCATTTACATCCATAAAGTAATACAATCCACCGTACTCGATATCCCAAGCAAAATTGAGGATATTGAGTACCACGTCCACGGCTCGAGTAATTGTTTTGCTATCATTTTGGTGACGGGCAATGTCCATAATAAACCACATTGCTTCAATTCCGTGTCCGGGATTAATTAACCGTCCATCAAAACAGTCAACGTGAGAACCGTCGGGAGCCACGTTTTCGTAAATTAGTTGTTGCTGTGGGTCGAGAAAATCGTTCATAACTTCCTCAACGGTCTTGGTTAAAACGCTCTCGACAGTTTCAGCCTCCAAAAGCCATTCCATTTCTAACGTCAGGTTGGCTAAAATCATGGGAACTGCTAAACTTTTGAACGGGCGCGTACCCGGGTAAGCTTTGTTATATTTGCCTTTGGGATTGTCCTTGCGGCGCAAAACATTGTTGTAAGCTTGGATTGCCACGTCTTTAGCCCAGTCTTGGCCACTAGCGAGAGCGTATTGACTAAACGCCATAGCAGCAAAACAATCAGAAAAGATATTGTACGGTTGAACTAGTGGCTTGCCTTCCCGCGTCAGCGCAAAGTACCAGTTACCCTCAGCATCTCTACCACAATCAGCTAGAAACTTAGCTCCATGGCTGGCTATTTTTAACCAGTCCGGACGTTTTTCCAGATGGTTGTAAAGCATGGAAAAGGTCCACACTTGACGGTTCTGCAACCAAATAAATTTATCTGTGTCATAAACTTTACCGTAGCGATCTAAACAGGTAAAATAGCCGCCTTGTTCCCAATCGAGGGAGTATTTTTCCCAAAATGGAAGCACATCATTAAGAAGCGCATTTTTATATTTTTCCGCAAGTGTTTCGAAATCTTGCTCCATAAATTTTTCCATCACGGTTGTGCCGAGCTCAGCGTTAATTATCGCCTGCCAAATTGTAGGACTACAAGTACTTCAAACTGCTTTCATAGCCACGCTGATGACAACCTTGGCAAAGTTAGTTTTAGGTGAAGTCCCGACGACCACAAGCAATCTTGGAATGATGAAATTGAGAAAATTGAGAAAATATAGGGGCTAATAATTGGTGGCGTTGAATCTATGGTTCAAAATAAAAAACGTAGTGCCCAAAATGCGGAAGTTACTCTCAAGCTATGAGTTATGTCGACGCAGCCACTTTTGCCAAACCAGTTGTTGGTGGCGGTTTTTACCCTTTGAGTGTCGCGCCCATGATGGATCGCACAGACCGCCACTTTCGGTATTTTCTGCGGCAAATTACCCGTCGCACCTTACTTTATACCGAAATGGTCACAACTGCAGCAATTTTGCATGGCGATCGCCAACATCTGCTAGGCTTCTCACCTGTGGAAAAACCCCTTGTTTTGCAACTAGGAGGCGATAATCCCCAAGAACTTGCCCAATGCGCCCGCATTGCTGAAGAAATGGGCTACGACCAAGTTAACCTCAACGTTGGTTGTCCGAGCGATCGCGTGCAAAATGGCAATTTTGGTGCTTGTTTGATGGCTCAACCCCAACTAGTAGCCGACTGCGTAGCAGCAATGCTGAATGCTACTCACCTTCCCGTCAGCGTCAAGCACCGCATCGGTATTGACAACCTCGATCGCTACGAAGATATGGCAAACTTTGTCCGTATTGTTTCCCAAGCAGGTTGCCAGCGCTTTACCGTTCACGCCCGCAAAGCTTGGTTACAAGGATTAAGCCCAAAACAAAACCGAGATATCCCGCCTTTGCGCTATCAAGACGTGTATCGTCTCAAGCAGGAATTTCCCCATCTATTCATCGAAATTAACGGCGGAATTGTTAACTTAGAACAGGTGCAACAACAATTGCAGCTGGTAGATGCAGTGATGGTTGGACGTGCTGCTTACGATCATCCCTACCTGTTTGCAACAGCAGATAGGGAAATTTATGGTGAAACTATGCAACCCTTAAGCCGCTATGAAGTTGCTGAAGCGATGTGTTCTTATATTGATGAATGGGTGGCAAAGGGTTTGAAGCTGAGTCAAATAACTCGTCACATGCTGCAACTGTTTTCCGGACAACCAGGTAGTAAGGTTTGGAAGCGTCACCTGACTGAAAATTCTTGCCGTCCGCAAGCAGATTCTGCTGTAGTGCGAGAAGCATTGATGCGAGTGTCTGAATTTTCGGCAGTATCAACTGCTGAGTGTCTTACCCAATCGTGGTGTTGACTTTATTATCCACTCGATAGTGTTTGCGGACGCAACATTGACATTAAATCCTGAATTCCCTTTTGCAAATACCGCGTCACCGTCATCGGACTGGTACCTATTTTTTGAGCAGCATCTTTGCGAGAAAGTTCCTTTAAAAATACCAATTCCACTGCCATGCGGGGTTTTTCTTCCAACAAGCAAAGGCAAGTTTGCAGTTGCTGGCGCTCTTCTTCTCGTTGTTGCTGTGCAGTAGAACGGGGACAGGGAAGCGACTCGCCAAGAGTAATTTGGCAGTCTATGTAGTTCACTACGGTCGCATCTAAACTCAAAGGCATGCGATTTTGAGCAGCTAATTTGGTTTCTTGCCATTCTTGTAGCGATACTTTCAGTCGTTTGGCAATTTCTGCATCTTTGGGAGGACGCCCTAAAATTTCTGCCAATTCCTTCCGAACTTTTTGCCCTTCGTTATAAAGTTCTTGCCAACGACGGGGAATTTTTAATAAAGTACTGCGATCGCGCAAAAAGTGCAACATTTCACCCCTGATGTAGGGTACGGCAAAAGAACTAAAAGCATATCCTTGACTAGGATCGAAACGCTCAATTGCTCTGATCAGACCAAAATAACCTATTTGCTCTAAATCTTCATATGGCTCACTGCATTGATGGCTAAATTTATGAGCCATTTTCCGTACTAGACCAATATGTAACTTGACAAGTTTATTGCGAAGTTCAATGGAAGGATTCTGATGGTATAACTGCAATAGCTCCATACCATCATACCTGATCGAAGACTGACTTGCGGCCATAGAAATCCTTTCTAGTAACTCCTATTCCTAAACTATGGAGTTGCCTAAAATTTCACCTAAGCTGTAATTATTTTCCTCAGGAAAGCTTTTCCACACCATTCGTTGTTTTACTGAACTTATGCTCGTACTTCCCCGTTGCACCAGTATTTACACGCACTGTGTTGTGCTAATTATTATTCGCAGTGTCTTGTAATTTTTCGTAACAATTGTGTTTGTATTCCTTGCTGTTTTACAAAGATACTTAAATATATTTGATGGGTATTCGGAAATCAAGTTAGTGTTCTTTGTTAATATCAAAGTCAACTGGGAAGATAAAAAATAAATCTAGGTTAGACTATAACTGAATTAGTCTTTATGAAAATAACAAGCCTTATGGGTAGATATTCAGATTATCCGCATTGCATATCTGCAAGCACAACTTCTGGCATTAAATACCCGGGCATTAGATATACAAAAACCTCATGTTTTTTATGTGTAACTTGAGTTCTTAATTGCAATTTGAAAAAATTCGGTAAAAATGGCATTAATTTTAGTAAAGCTGTTCTAAACAAGGAGTTTCTAAACGTGAGCAATACTAGCAACTTGCGTCAAGCTATCCGTGCAGCCAGAACTCAAGCTCTGATCGGCCCAAATGTCATAGCTAATGCCTTACCTTACTTGGGAGGCGGTTTGGTTTTAACAGCCTTGGGAACCTACGGCGGTCTGCAAATTGTCCGCAATAATCCCGGACTGTTCTTTCCCACCTTCCTGGGTGCAGTTATTCTAGAACTGATTCTTTTTTTTGTTGCCCAAAACGTTGCTGAAAAAGGTAAAAATAACGTTGCACTGCCTCTTTTAGCAACTTATAGTCTTTTGTCTGGGTATACCCTGAGTGGTTTGGTATTTGTAGCTTTAAGAACTGAGGGTGTAGGAATTGCAGGTATCGGTTTAGCGGCTCTTGGTTGTGGTATCACCTTTATCGTTGCTCGTCAAATTGGTTCAAATCTCTCTGACACCGACGGTATAGCTTTAACAAAAACCATCCGTCTGGGTTTGATAGCCTTGTTTGTAGTGGTACTTTTGCAATTTCTGTTTTCTTTGTTTGGCGTGTATATTCCAACCTGGTTGGAAATAGGTATTTCTGGTTTGGGAGTAGTTTTATTTGCTGGAGCTTCAGTTGTAGATTTTTACATTTTGCCCCGTACCTATCGCGATGACCAGTACTTACCGGCGGCCTTGTCAATGTATTTGACTTATATCAATTTGTTTGTTTTTATCTTGCGGTTGCTAATTGCTTTAAACAGCCGTGATTAAACTTTGATAAGTCCTAAAAAAGGCCGTGGTCTGCAATACAAGCAACCACGGTTTTCTGATGTTGATTGACCGTTTTCCTAGAACCCAGAAATCCCTAACTATAGGGTCGTACGCAATCAAGGATGAATAAAATTAAAATAAACAGGGATGTCTTGTCAGAAGACACTGCTGGTCTAAAGTATAGAATTGAAGTTACCAATTACGGGCAAATAGTATGGAAGTACTAGAGTTAAAACGGGAAATTGAAACGTTGTGCGATCGCCTGGGGAAAACCCAGGACTATCTTTGACATACCTGCACTGACAGCCAAAATCCAAGACCTAGAACAAATAGCTGCTCAACCAGGGTTTTGGAATGACCAAATTCAAGCTCAAAAAACATTGCAAAAGCTTAATGACCTCAAAGCCCAACTTCAGCAGTATCAACAATGGCAAGTTAATCTCGAAGACACTAAGGCCGTCTTGGAGCTTTTGGAATTACAAGCTGATGAGGCGTTGCTGCAAGAAGCACAAACGACCATCACCAAACTCAATCGCGAACTGGATCAGTGGGAAATACAAAAGCTCCTATCTGGACCTTATGACGAACAAGGAGCTGTACTGACAATTAACGCTGGTGCTGGCGGTACCGACGCTCAAGATTGGGCGCAAATGCTGTTGCGCATGTACTCGCGTTGGGCGGAAAACCACGGCTACAAAGTGCATTTAACAGAAATATCTGAAGGTGATGAAGCGGGAATAAAATCTGCCACCATAGAAATTACCGGTCGCCATGCCTACGGTTATTTGCGCTCTGAAACCGGTACTCACCGCCTGGTGCGGATTTCACCTTTTAATGCTAACGGCAAACGACAAACTAGTTTTGCCGGAGTGGAAGTGATGCCACAGTTAGATAACTCGATACAATTAGATATTCCAGAAAAAGACTTGGAAATCACCACCTCCAGATCTGGTGGAAAAGGAGGACAAAACGTTAATAAAGTCGAAACAGCGGTGCGAATTGTTCACATTCCCACAGGTATTGCCGTACGTTGTACAGAAGAGCGCAGTCAATTGCAAAACAAAGAAAAAGCTCTTGCTCGCCTAAAAGCCAAACTGCTGGTCATTGCTCAGGAGCAAAAAGCCCAAGAAATCGCAGAAATTCGCGGTGATATTGTTGAAGCTTCCTGGGGAAACCAAATTCGCAATTATGTTTTTCATCCCTACCAAATGGTAAAGGATTTACGCACTAATGTGGAAACAACTGCGATTGCCGACGTTATGAACGGTGACATTGATTTATTCATCCAAGCTTATTTGCGTCAAGAGCACCAAACAGCACAAGCAACCGTCTAATCGAATAACTATTCAATAACTAAACAAACTGTTACATTGAAAGAAGAAATTGTTATCAAATCACTATGAGCTCTTCTCGTTCTACGGAACCTCAACCCAGCTACGTAAAACTTGCAATGCGAAATATGGTGCAAAAGCGAGTTACTTCCTTAAAACACTTTGTCCTTACTAGTGTAGGGCTTCTAGCTGTACTTGTAGGTCTTGCTTATCTAACTCGCTAATAACTAACCGCTAACTACAAACTCAGCACACACAGGAGAATTATTCCTTGCTGCAAGTTGAAGTATGGGTGCAGGATGTTGCAGGCAATGTCGATACCCAAATTACCGCAGAAACTTGGGAAAGTTGGTTTCATCGCTGGCTAGAAGTACTACAATCCCATCTTCCACCTGCATCTAGCTACGAGCTTGGCCTGCGTTTGACTGATGATAGGGAAATTCAACTGCTAAACGCTCAATATCGCCATCAAAACAAGCCCACAGATGTCTTATCCTTTGCCGCACTAGAAGTAGAATGTCCTCAGCCTGCGGACATGCTCGCTTGCTCACCTTTATATCTTGGTGATATTGTCATCTCCGTAGAAACGGCAAAGCAACAAGCCCAACAACAGGAACATCCTTTGCTTCAAGAACTGGCCTGGTTAGCAGCTCACGGATTGCTGCATTTACTGGGCTGGGATCATCCAGATGAAGTAAGTTTAGAAAAAATGTTAACCCAACAAGTAATATTACTAAAGTCAGTTGGTATTCCTATTGACATATAATCTCTACATAACTGCATAGCTATAAAATGTAGTCTTTTGGTGCAAAATTGGCAAAGAATCTGATGAGCGATTAAAATCGGCCAAAATTTTCAATTGTATAAACTCTGCTGCTGTATTTTGTTTTGACTATGTCCCACCCAGTTTCATCACCAACGAAAAACCACCTCGAAAAAGTAGTCGCCCCAAAACGGGAACTTTCTTGGCAAGTTGCTTCTAATTTATTCGTTAGTTTCAAGTATGCTTGGTGTGGGATCAGTTACGCATTTCAAACTCAACGCAATTTTCGCATTCACGTATGTGTGTGTATTATAGCACTGGGATTAAGTATTTTCCTGCATCTCAAAACTGTAGAAATAGCAGTAATTGGTATAACTAGCGGTTTAGTTTTGGCATTAGAGCTACTGAATACAGCGATAGAGTCGGTGGTAGATTTAACAGTTAAGCAAACGTATCACGAACTGGCAAAAATTGCTAAAGACTGTGCCGCAGGCGCAGTACTAGTCTCGGCTTTAGTAGCGGTTTTAGTGGCAAGTACGCTTTTATTACCTCCTTTGTTGGCATTGCTCGTCCAATTGCAAAGGTAGGAGAAGCATTAACAATATTCTTGACACAAAGCAGGAGTTACAGACTGTGATTATAGTTATCGACAACTACGATAGCTTTACCTATAATTTGGTACAATATTTGGGAGAATTGGCGGCAAAATTTCCAGTTGCGGCTGATATTAAAGTTTTTCGTAACGATCGCATTACCGTAAATGAAATAAGTGCGCTCCAGCCAGACGGTGTTGTTATATCTCCCGGTCCGGGTCGCCCGGAAGATGCAGGAATTTGCCTAGATTTGATCGCTCGACTCGGTCCTAGTTTGCCGATTTTAGGAGTTTGCTTGGGACATCAAAGTATCGGTCAAGTATTTGGCGGTAAAATAGTATCCGCACCAGAACTGATGCACGGTAAAACATCCAAAGTGTCTCACACTGGAGTTGGTGTGTTTCGCGGATTAGAAAATCCCTTCACTGCAACTCGGTATCACAGCTTGGCGATCGAGCGCGAAACGTGTCCGCAGGTTTTAGAGATCACGGCTTGGGTTGAAGATGGCACAATTATGGGAGTGCGACACCGGAACTATCCTCACATCGAAGGCGTCCAATTTCACCCAGAAAGTGTTTTGACATCTTCAGGAAAGCAGTTACTGGGAAACTTTTTAGCAACACTACAGACGAGGACAAAAGAGTAATTAATGAGACGACGGCAATTGATGGGCTATGCGGTAGCAGGGTTGATCGCAACGACAGTAACTAGCTGGGGTTTTCAGCAGCAAGTCAATGCCCAATCGAAGGATTCATTAACAGTTCAGTGGTTGGGTCATACTTGTTTTTTATTTACCGGCAGCGGCGTGAGAATTTTGGTGAATCCATTTCGTACAATTGGTTGTACCGCTGGCTACCGTCCGCCAAAAGTAACAGCGGATTTAGTTTTAATTAGCAGTCAGCTTTTAGATGAAGGCGCAGTTGAAAATCTACCTGGAAACCCCAAGCTGGTTTACGAAGCAGGAGTCTACCAATTTCAAGGCATTAAGTTTCAGGGAATTGCTCTCGATCACGATCGCAAAGGAGGTAGACAGTTCGGTAAAAACATAGCTTGGCAATGGAAGCAAGGTGGAATTAATATCCTCCACTTAGGAGGAGCAGCTGCACCCATTTCTATCGAGCAAAAAATCTTGATCGGGCGTCCTGATGTGGTTTTCGTTCCCGTAGGAGGCGGGCCAAAAGCTTATAATGCTCAAGAAGCCAAACAAGCCATTCAAGTTATCGACCCCAAACTAGTCATTCCCACCCATTACCGTACGAAAGCAGCCGATGCTGCTAGCTGCGATATTTCTCCTTTAGATGATTTTTTGGCATTGATGGACAAAACACCAGTGCGCCGCAGCAACAGCGACACAATTACCATTAGTTCCAGTCAGTTACCAAACACCACCACCATTCAAATTTTGACCTATAAATTTTAGCAAGATGCAACTAGGAGCTTGGGTTTATTTACATCGCACAGTTCATAGATAGACAGCTAAGCACAAAAGTTCTACAATCGAACTGATTGCAGTGCATTCAGCTATTGTCGAATCCACTCAAAGACGGTAACGAATGTTCAATGATTAACCTCTGTAGCAAAATCGCTTAATAATAGAAGAAGGTCTTTAGTAGAGGGCTGCAAGCAAATGGATGTAAAGCTAGTCTTAGCTGGATTGACAGTTCTGTTTACTGTGTCGTGTTTGTTCTTTGGCACAAAAAATGGATTTTACGACTCAGATAACTACCACGGCAATGGCTCTGCACATTGAGAGAAACAAAATCAGCAGCAACAGCAGCAGCAGCAGAGACTACCGCCCCTAGTCCGGAAGTTTTGAGGACTTTTGAGCAACCCGTGTTTTTGGAACCGAGGCGGGTTCCGTGGAGGCTTCCTCCCCAACAGTAAATCCGCATTCCAAGGGTGTAGGGGCGTACTTTCGAAAACTAGCCCCAGGTAAGGTGAGAACGATCCTTGTAGTACTACTTGGCTTGTCGGAATTATTCGCAATCAGGTTAGAGGGGAGGAGAGCATGAGCGATCGCTATTGGGCATCCTCTCGAGTTGAAACAGGGGAAGTGTCTAGCGAATTAGAATGTTTAGCTTACGGTGTCAATCATCATGACGAGGGTGTGTGTCTGCTAGTACGGATGGGACCGTATCGCATTTTACTTGACTGTGGCTTAGCAGATATATCACCCCTGATGAAGGGACTTACCAAACCCGCACGTCGAGGTAGCTCGCCTTTACCTGCAGATTTTGTTTTGGTCAGTCACGCTCACAGCGATCATGCCAGAGGATTGTTAGCACTACACAAAGCTTTTCCACTGTTACCAATGTACGCCAGCGAGGTAACTTGCAAGTTATTACCGCTAAACTGGCCTGACCAAAGCCGTCAGGATATCTCTCAACTTTGTCAAGCTCTACCGCTGCGATCGCCGCTGTTAATGAAAGACAATCTGATGGTAGAGCTATTTCCCGCCGGACATTTGCCGGGAGCGGTGGCGATACTGCTAAGCTATACTACTCCAGCGCGTACTTACAAGTTACTGTACACTGGCGACTTTTTCTTATCCAACTCCCGCTTGGTGGAGGGTCTGCGATTAGAGGAGTTGCGAGGATTGGAACTGGACGCCTTGATCGTGGAAGGAACCTACGGTACATCCCGCCATCCCCACCGGCGCAACCAGGAAAATCAACTTGCGGAGCGAATTAATCGAGCGATCGCCGAGCGCTATTGCGTACTCCTACCTACCCCTGCTTTAGGTTTGGGTCAAGAACTGCTGATGCTGTTACGCAGTCACCACCACTTTACAGGCCGCGATCTGGATATTTGGGTAGATGGCTCTGTGGCTGTTGGTTGCGATGCTTATTTAGAATTGCTACCCCACTTTCCGCCTTCCGTACAAAACTTTGCTCGCCACCAACCTTTGTTCTGGGACGAACGCATACGTCCGCGCGTGCGGCGTTTGCAGCCACAACAGCGTGCGGCGGTTGGTAAATCCCCTTGCATTGTCTTAACTGACTTGAAGCTCGAACTTAGCCAATACTGTCAACCCCACACGGGTCCTTGGTTGATTCTTGTACCTGAAAAAACCGACGTCAAAGTTAACAATTTAGACTTGAGAACTGTTAGTACTACCGTGGAAAGCTACCTCCTCGCCCAACACAGTGACGGTCCCGGTACTACTCAGTTAATTCACAATTTGCGTCCCCAGCATGTAATTTTTGTCCACGGTTCCCCTACCTACCTAGCCGATCTCACTAGTTTGGATGAGTTACAAAACCGCTATCACGTTCATTCTCCAGAAGCAGGAGTATTGGTAGAAATTTCCATAGGGGATAAGTTTTTGCAACCGCCTGCACCAGAAGTTAATTATGAAGGCGAACTAACAGAGTTAGAAACAGTAGTTACTATTACTCTTCCAGATGCGATCGCAGCGGATCCCCGCTGGCGCCAATTTGCGGATACTGGTTTGATTGAAGCCCGCTGGCAAGGAGAAGAACTAGTTTTGCGGGGACTGTCGCAACGAGAGCTTCTCAACCAAAGCAGCGATCGCTTTATCTGGTCTGATATGGATTGCTGCGGTACCTGCAAGCATCAAAGGGGACAAAGATGTTGGAATCCCGCGTCCCCTTTATATAACTTTAAAGTCACTCTTGATGGTTATTGTCCTGCTTTTGAGCGTGGAAACGAAGGTGCAGGGGATAGATAACTCTACTCCAAATCATGAGTTGGGTGTGGGGAAAGGGGTGTGTCTTTCTGTCCTTTTTTTTACCGACACCCAACCAACGCCTCATCCCCTGTTAGTCTGGATTGGAATCAGTATAGCGATTGCGGATGCGTTCTGCTTCTGGACACTCTTCGGTTAGGGGAGGTTCTACATTACCGCGCGGTACAGAAGCGAGTTTCTGGGTGATAGCGCCGATACTTTCCAGGCGAACCATTTCTTCCCAAGAACATATTTCATCTTCTTCCTCCGTTTCATAGCGCAGGGTTACTAAATCTCCCTCTATATCGATGATGCGGGCGCGTTCAATCCAGCGTTGCTGGTCCCGCAAGAAAACACATACCTCCCGCCCATCGCAACACAGTTGATAAATCTTGCGGTGTAGCATCTACAGCTTCTGCCTTTTTAAACTTAGTTAAATCTGTTAACATTTTGGGTTTTGCTCCCATCGAGATAGCACCTTGTACGGGTTTGGCAAAGCAACCTTCAAAAGTGCTTTCTTCGACCCAAGTCCAAGACTTGGTTGTGGTTGTCAGTACTTGGGGAAATCTTGGGTCATAAAGTTTGTTTGTGTTTATTGCACCAGTTTAACTTTATTTGTTGAGGTCATTTCATAGAAATCATATAATTCGGCACTTGACCTAAGCGGGTTCGCAGCCACTGGCATTTCCTTAGTATCATTATGTAATAAAAGATACTCAAAAACAAGCTCGGTTTGCGGTTGTGTGATTTGCCTACTTGTATTCATTGGCATTGCTGGGAAGTCTGGGGACTTGGCTTTACTTTTACCCCTACTTAAACGATCTTAGCTTATTCTTTGTAGACCTTCATGGTTTTAAACAACAACACTTCCAGAGTTGTTAACTACGTTTTTGACGTGTCTTGAGACTTCCACAACCAGCGAATTCACAGTGTTTGCGACTTTGTGTTACCTTCTTGTTGCTAGACCAGCTGAGTTTTATTTTTTGTACTTGGGCAGTTCCATCCTTATATTTGAACAAGCTTCCCGCTTAATTTGACCCGCACGAACGGCGTCTAAAAGTGCTGAAAGAGCAGTCAAATCCTCTGGTTGATAACTTTTCATTGTCACTATTTGATACAGAAGACCCTCAGATTCAACACTAAGATACCCTGTTTGAAAAGCAGATTCAACGAGTGCGCGAATCATTGTAATAAAAGCGTTGCTAGCATTTGTTTACTTTACTTTGAAATATTTTTATATTTATTTAATTGATATAGATCAGCAAGTGGAAGTGATTTGGTCGGCAGAGTGATTGTGATTAAAATCACCTAATTTTTTCCGAGATAAAAAGCCAAAGCAGAGACATTTTTAATAAGCGCGGAGAAAGATAAAATTAATATTATTTACTTTTAATTTTCCATATTTTTGCGGTGAGGCTGGAAGTAGCGAAAATCTTCATCTTCTTTGCTCAACTGTACCCAAGCAAGATTTAAAGAGGTAAATTTTTGGACGAGGCGATCGCATGCAGGGCGTTCGGTAGCGTAATGTCCAGCATCAATTAAAATTAAACCGCGATCGCGGCTTTCTTGAAATTGATGAAACTTACAGTCAGAAGTCAAATAAGCTTGAGCACCTGTTTTGATAACCGCAGAAATAAAGCTTGCTCCCGAACCTCCCAGCACTGCGACCTTGTCAATTTTTTGCTGTAAATCTTTGACTGGAGAAACAATCAAGCTAGGAGGTTGAAGACGAGATTGGATAATTTCCAGTAGCTGTTTGATTGTCACGGAAGGATGCAGGATTCCGACCCGTCCGTATCCTAAATGGGGTTGAGTTAGTACTATCGGATGGACTTGTTTAAGTTCTAAAATTTGAGCAAGAACGTCAGCAGTGCCATCTTGTACTTGGTCAAAATTGGTGTGGGCGCTGTAGATACCAATGTTATGAGTAAAAGCCAATCGGGCCATTTCTGCAACCGCATCGCCCTGGCATAAAGACTTGGGTGGATGAAAAATCAAGGGATGGTGTGCAAAAATCAAATTTACCGGGATGCCTGCTGCACGATAAGCGATCGCTTCCTGCATAACTGCTAAAGTTGGTGTCAGACAAACCAACACTCTTGCTTGTTCCTGTAAAACTCCCGGTTCAATTTGCCAACCGCAGTTATCCCAACTTTCTTGCCAAGAGGGATTTGCCCATTCTTCAAACCAAGCAATTAAATCGGCAATTTTCATTTGTATGTATATTAATTACGCACAAACGTGGACAACTAACTCTCTGGTATGGCTGTGTTGGCGATGTTCCCAAATATAAATACCTTGCCAAGTTCCCAATACTAACTGTCCTCGGTTAATCGGGATAATTTCTGAAGTATGGGTCAGGGCTGTACGGATATGGGCTGGCATATCATCGGGTCCTTCTGTATCGTGAATATACCGTCCTGATTCTGGCACGAGTTTGGCCATAAAGTTAGCGAGGTCCTTAAGCACATCGGGATCGGCATTTTCTTGAATTAGTAAACTTGCGGAAGTGTGCCGCAAAAATAATATACAAATTCCTGTTTCCACTCCCGACTCGGTCACAATAGCTTCAACCTTCGCTGTGATGTTGTGCAAAGATTTGCCTTGAGTGGGAATTCTCAGTAACTTTTGGTAGTGTACCATATCAAAAATCACAATTTCTCTGTACGTGAAATCGTCGGAAATCAAAAGGTTGTGCTTCTGGTAGTCCTGATGACGTCGGTTATTACTGAATACGTAATTGAAAAATTGTTTGTGTTTCGTGGTATTTGCGGTTGTTATGCTGCTAATAGATGGTTAGACTGAAAATGTGAGTGGTTTTACTCACTTTCGGTATCTACAGAGTCATCAGGGACATCTACCTTAGTTATTTGGATTTTTACGTAATTTCTCCACTCCTTGGGAGTTGGAGATTTTTACTATCTGTAATTGGGTTTTGCAAGCAAACAAGTCATTTTAGGTTTAATAACGAGGAATTATCAGGCATTTTGGCATAAGTCTTATTTTTCTTTGCTCAAAAATTTGTATTCTTAACTTATCCATTCACTTAGTCAAGGCTCCCGTATGGGGGTTTTTTCTTGGTTGCTAGAAATATGTTTAGAAAGTAACAAAGTAGCCGAGGTGCAAAAGACGGCTACCCTCATAAACTTTTCGTAGGGTATCACAAACAAAGGACGTGCAGCTACAACTAGAAAAAGCTTTCGAGTTGGTTGACACAACAGTATCGATGCAGCTAGGCTTGTGTTGCATATTGACCCTATACATTCTATGGCTTTGAGATAGCAGCGAAATACTCCACAACTGCACTAGCAATAGCTTCATTACCATCCTTAGCGATCGGTTCGCGGGAGTGGGGAGGATGGGGTGATTGAAGGAGAAATTCCCAACTTCCTTCCAAAAGCTCTTGGGGAGTGAGGATTTGATGGTAGTTGTAATTAGAAATACCTTGTAATAAAAAATCAGCTTCTGCAAAGTCATCGCGGGTGACAGAAACAATAGGTAAGTCTAGACGAGTAGCTTCAGCAAAAGTACTGAAACCAGGTTTGGATATCACTCGACCGCAAACGGGCATAAAATCTACAGGACGGTATCGACGATCGCTAATTTTGATTAAATTAGGCAGATTAGGGGCAAAGCTATCAAAGGTGATAAATTGCCATTGGGGAAAATTTTTCAGTTGCTGGTAAGGAATTTTCTGTAAACCCAAGCCGCCAAAGGTTAATAAAATAGTCTTTGCTGGTGGTGCAACAATCCCCCAGGTAGCTCGAATCTGTTCGGGAAAATAGCGCGGACAACCGCCAGTTAAACCCACGTCTGTAATTTGAGGAAACGCTTGCATCGGTTCGTGAAAGGGAAGGCGAAACAGGCGATCGCACTTGCTGTAGCAATCCGCAATCCAATCAGCAATTTCACAAAAGCCATCGCCCCAACTTCGGTAAATCAAGTCAAAACCAAAGTTACTCATCATCCAGCAACGAACGCCAGCGGCTTTAGCGATTTCTGCTGCTAAAAAGGGAATATCTGCCAAAATTAAATCAACTTGATTTTGACGAATGAAGTTCACTTCTGAGGCGATAATAGAGCGCTGATTCTTTTTGATTTCAAGTAACTTTTCCAAAGTTGCTGCTTTGTCCATTGTCAAGCTATCTGCTTGTATGACACCCACGTCCAAAGCGCGCGGACGGTGGATAAAATCGCCTTCTATATAGCCTTCTAGCAACCATCGTGGAGCGGTCGTGACCAAAATGAGCAAAACTTGGGGACATAACTTTTGAATTGTCGCCGCTACAGCACAAGCGCGGGTTGCATGACCAAAGCCATGGTTGGTAATTGCTACGTATAAGATTGGGCGTTTCATGTTGAATGTCAAATTGGGGATGAGAAGTTCTCGTTTGCAGGTAGTGGTAAAAAGCAACGACCAGCTCCTAACTACTCATCGTTAACCATTGGCGAATTCCCTCGACGAGTTGGTCTATTTCCGATGCAATTGTAAAGTAATGAACGCAAGCACGCACGCAATTGGGATGGGCGATAGTGCGAGTAAATAATCCTTGTTGCTCTAAAAACTTTACCAATTCCAGGTGAGACTGGGGATGATTGTGAGGAAGTTGAAAACAGACTAAGCCACTTTCGGGAGGTGAAGTTTGCAACAAGCGGATGTGGGGTAATTGTGTTAATTTTTGCCACAAATATTCGCTGTGACGACAAATTTGCTGGTAGCGTTCCTCTGCTGTTCCCCATTGCTGCTGAATGGCGATCGCTTCTTTCAAACCAGCATAAAGAGGATAATTTGATGTTGCTACTTCGTAGCATTGTCCATCCGGATATTTGTTAGCAGGTTGTCCTTGACTGTTGGTGATAATACCACGCCAACCAATAAAGGTGGGCTGGAGGCTTTCCCTCACTTCTGGTCGCACGTACAATCCCCCCACTCCCGCGGGACCGCACAACCACTTGTGACCGGTAAAGGCATAAAAATCAACTCCTAGTTCAGTTAAATTCAAAGGCAATAAGCCCACCGATTGCGCCGCATCTACAAGCAAAAAGCAACCACTGTCTCTGCATACTTTTACTATTTTGTCAAGAGGCAAAACTTGACCTGTGTTCCAAAGGATATGGCTCAATACTACCAAACGGGTATTGGGGTGCAGGTATTGCTGAAGTACTGCCACGGGATCGCCGTGGTTTAAAGTTGCCAAAAGGGGAAAGGTGGTAACTTCTACACCATATCTCCGGGAAATTTCCTGAGTAACGGCCACAATTCCGTGATGTTCGCAATCTGATATTAGCAAACGATCGCCAGGATGCCAGTCGAGACCCCAAATGGCAATATTGCAACCAACGGTGACATTTTCCGTGAGGGTAATTGTTTCCGGTTGTACCTTGAGTTCGGATGCGATCGCTGCTTTTGTCGCTTTGATTTGCTGTCCGACCCACTGACTAACAGCATTACCAAAAGGACCTAGCTGTTGAATGTATGCTTGAGCTTGCGTGATGGCATCCATAGTCGCTTGAGCCATCGGTCCTTGACCGCCATAATTAAAATAGACCTTATTTGCTAAAGCTGGAAATTGTTGCCGGTAAAGATGCAACTTGTTTTCTGGAGAGGAAATGATCGTCATAGCAATTTTTTCCTAGGTGTTACCAAGCTTTAGTCTAATCAGCAAATGGTTGGGACGACACAGCAGGTTCTAGCATTCGTAGCGTTCCGCGCTCAGCATCTATTTCCACGTCGATCCCTATGGGTATAGTAAATTTATCTGGCAGGTGACCGATCATCGCACCATACCACGCTGGAACACCCAAGGATTTGATGTGGTCTTGCAAAACTTCCATAATAGTCAGGGAAGGTTCGTCGCCAAGACTGCAATTAGTACATTTTCCAAAAATAAAGCCGACAATTTGATTGAGAATACCCGCGTTTTTTAACTGAGTGAGCATTCGATCTACGCGGTAAATATCTTCGCCTATATCTTCCACAAACAGAATGCTGTTTTTGCAGCTTGGAAGATAGCAAGATCCCACCATAGCTGCTAACACCGATAAATTTCCACCGACTAATTTACCCTTAGCTTTTCCAGGAGTAATGATTTTGCGGCCAATTTCAGTTGTGAGGGTATTTTTCATCGTCACAACTTCAGCATGAAAGAGAATGCGCTTGAGGTAATCTGTGGTGAACTGAGTCCAATTAGATGTAGCGACAGGACCGTGAAAGGTAATTAGTCGACTGCGGGTGTAAATTGCTAGTAGTAGGGAAGTAATATCGCTATAACCAATGAGAATTTTGGGATGGGAACGAATTAAAGAATAGTCGAGTAACGGTAAAATACGATTGCAACCCCAACCGCCACGCGTAGCAATAATAGCTTTAACACAGCGATCGGCAAACATAGCATTAACATCCCTTGCACGGTCAGCGTCTTGACCTGCTAAATAACCGTAGCGGTCTAAGACGTGCATTCCCAACTTCACCTTCAATCCCAAACCCGAAAAAGTTTGCTTGGCTTGTTCGATGTCTTCTGGCTCAATGAAACTAGCAGGGCTAATTAAACCTACAGTATCGCCTAAGTGTAAACTTGGTGGTTTGATAGTGGTATGGAAATATTCTTTGGCTTGGACAGAAAAGGTGGGAATTTGAGCAGATAAAGCCGCGATTGTGGAGATTTTAACAAATTTTCGGCGGTTGATAGTCATTACCCAAGTATGGTAAAATTTAAGACTTATATCCAATGCTAGGAAAAACGCAGAAGGTGAAAGGTAAAGTAAAAATATTTCCATTACTTTAACCTTTCGCCTTTTACTTTGTAGAATTGAAAGGCTGACTGCGAAAAGTTAGCAAGCTTGATTTATGGCAAATTATGATAGCCTCAACGAGCTAAAAAAATGGCAAAAGAAGGCTCCAAGGCGGAAAGTAGAAGTTAATGTGGAAGTAGGGTATACATTCTCAACCTTTTTCTCAAGGAACAAAGATAACAGTAATGGTGGCAATTACTGTACAACCAGTTGTAGCTATCATTACTGAAAAAGTGGTTAGAGATAGTGTTCTTGACATTAAGTCTCGTCTGTGGAGCTTTTAACTAAAATGTTGGCAGGAACTTTCTTCTTAATTATCCAGCGCTAGTTTAATTTAACTTTTGCTCGATCAAAACAGGGACTTTTCTCTCAAAAAATGCTCAGATTCATGCCGAAAATTTAGAATATACTTTTTGAGAAATCGAAATAGAATTAAATAATATTGAAAACAAATGATTAATACCGACACGTCCCCAGCCAACAATTACTTTCAAAATAACGTATTAATTGTCGGGGGAGGACCAGCAGGACTTGCCACAGCATTAATGCTAGCGAAACGTGGTTGGAAAAATATTACAGTTTTAGAAAAACGTCCTGCAGCTGATTACTACGAACCAGATAAATCCTTTAACTATCAAATTGACGGTCGCGGTCAAAAATTAACCGACTTTTTAGGATTAACCGAACAATTATCACAAGTTAGCGTTCCCAACACAGAATTTTATTTAACAAAAATCACAGCCAAAGGCAAACGTAAAACTTTTAAATTGCCCCTTGTCGATCCCAAGCGCAAAACTGCCTACTGGCTACCTAGAAGAGTATTTCTTGGTTTATTGTATCGGGAGATTGAACGCCACTGGCAAGACTGCATCACAGTCAAGTTTAATACCAGCTGTTTGGAAATCAACAGAATAGATGTAAATAATGCACAACAAAAGTTAGAGGTTATTGCTAAACAAGAAAATGGCAATATCGTCAAATTTGAACCTCATCTTTTAATTGGTTGTGACGGACTTTACTCTGTTGTCCGCAACACTCTCAAGCAGTGGGAGAAGTCGGATAGATTTGCTATGAAGCTTTTTCCCTCTCCCAGTTCAGGTTTGAGATATAAAGTTTTAAACTTACCGCCTAATTTTCCTTTAGACCGCAGCGGTCAGAAACGCGCTGTCAACAGCATGGCGTACGTAATTCGTGGAGCTTTTCGAGGTCGCAAACGTGTTGTATCCCTAGGACTGCTACCTTTGAAAAATCCGCAAGAACCTCGAACTGCAAATATTATTACATACGCAGATCACGAGATTTGGGAATTACAAAACAGTGAGGATTTGTATGATTTTTTAGAAAAGGCCTTTCCTCAATTACCGATACGTCAAATATTATCGCCACAAGAAGCAGAGAGATTTGCAAACAGTAAGGGTGGTTATTTTCCCATTCCCCAATATTGTTGTGGATTGTACTTTTTACTAACGCCAAATCAAGCAAGCGATCGCTGTTGTTGTCCAGTGGGAGTAGTGCTGTTAGGAGATGCTATCCATTGCTTTCCTCCAGACATCGGACAAGGGGTAAATTCGGCGTTAGAAGATGTATGCGTCCTCCACGAAGCACTTTCTAAAACTAACGACGATATTTTACAGGCTTTACCTTTATATGAATCGTTGCGATTTCCAGATGTCAAAGCTTTGGTACGTCTTGCTCAAACGGCTTTTCCGTGGCAGTATAATCAAGATCCGCTGCGCGCAAGTTTGTGGAGTGTCAACTTTTTTCTCCGACTTGTACTCAGCAGGTTGCTACCTTACATATTTAGCCCTCCAGCCTTTTTTCTCATCCAAAATCATCAACTTTCCTACCACCAAATTTGGGTTGCTGTACAACGTACCACCCGGATTCTGTACCTGCTGGGTTTCCTGCTGCTGATGGGGTATTTGGCTTTAGTTTTAACTGTTATTTGAGTTTCCGGTACATTGGCAAATGCAAATCTGGGTAATGTTCTCAAAACGTTGGAAGGCTATATAATATAAAGCTTAAAAGATAGGGTGAAGTGAGTATTTGGGGTAGGCTGATGGCAGATCCGAATCGATAATTCTTTACCACTTCAGTGTCGATGTCTGACGAAAATAAAAAAGCAAGCCAAATTCAAGCACTCGCCGAACTCAAACCAGTGCATTTTACAAGTCGTGATGCGTAAAGCCCCCGTCATTCATGCGGGGGATATAAGCGAACAGGATGAATTTATTCATCCGTGATGTGGGTCATTTATGTACTCCAAAACTTTCTGAGTGCTAATTTTGCCTGTCGTGTCAAACATGAAAGAATGAGTCCACAAACTAGGAAGCTTCATTAGTTCTGGAAATTCTTGCCTCAAGTATCTTGACGATCTACCTTTAAACGCTTTCACTACTTGAGATATTGAATGATGCGGGTCATATTCCACTAACAAATGAATGTGGTCAGGAGCAATTTCTAGTGCTTTGATAACTCATTTTTTATCATTAGCAACAGATTGAAATATCTCAATACATCGTAGTTTTAATTTTTCGTTGTTATTAAAAACCCCCTACGCCTACAGGGTATCCAGACCAAATGATGATATCATAACCACATGAAAACCTTGAAGTTCAAACTGTACCAGCACAAAAGAAATAGATTCCTCAAACGCACGATCAACGCGAGTGGGGTAATTTATAATCACGCTATTGCCCTACACAAACGATACTACCGGATGTGGGGCAAACACTTAAGCTGTGCAAAGCTTCAGGCTCATATTGCTAAACTGCGGAAGCGTAACCCATTTTGGCAGACAGTAGGTTCTCAAGCGGTGCAAGACATTTGCCAACGCATTGAGAATGCCTACCAATTATTACAAATCCTTTACCCTAAAAGATGCAGGTTATAAGTTTTTGGGTGGCAATAGAGTAAAAATTGGTAATCGAGTTTATCAATTTTGGAAGTCGAGAGAGATTGAGGGAACAGTCAAAACTCTAACTATAAAACGCACACCATTGGGTGAGTTGTTTATGGTTATTGTTGTTGATTCCGGTGGCAATCCAGAAGTTAAAATCAAGACGGGTAAAATCGCTGGTTTTGATTTTGGATTAAAGACATTCCTCACTTGCTCAGATGGTACAAAAATTGAGTCACCCCAATTTTTCAAGCAATCTCTAAACGCTATCACCAAAGCTAGTAGGCAACATTCTAAAAAATTAAAAGGGTCAGCCAATCGTGAACGAGCGAGGTTTAATTTAGTACGCAAGTATGAAGATATTTCTAATCGCCGTCGTGACTGGTTCTGGAAACTAGCCCATGAGTTAACAGATAAGTTTGATGTACTATGCTTTGAAACCTTAAACCTCAAGGGGATGCAAAGACTTTGGGGTAGAAAAATATCAGATTTGGCGTTTGGTGAGTTTCTGAAAATTTTAGAATGGGTAGCTAAAAGGAAAGATAAACTGGTTGTCTGTATTGACCGGTGGTATCCCAGCACTCTCGACCTGTTCTCACTGCGATCGTGTCTTAGAAAGCATTGATTTATCTGTTAGAGAGTGGCGTTGTCCTTCCTGCCAGTCAGTAAACGGAAGGGACGAAAACGCCTCTAAGGTGATTTGTGCAGTCGGGGCATCGACTGTTGGGTTAGGTGATGTCAGACAGGCTATGCCTGCAATCGCTGTTTGAGCCTAGAATCCCCCGAATTTAGCGAAGCGGATTCGGGGGAGTATGTCAACGTTCCTTATGTCTGTCCGGAAATTATCTGGAGCAAATTAATTCCCCAACCACGTATTTGGTTTCTAGAGAACAAAGAAACTTGATGGCAGTTTCAAGAATTTTCTCCCCTTGGATCGAGTTGGGGTTAAGAATAAGATTTCGTAACGGTTGCTACTGCCAACCGAGTTGATTCTAAAATTAGTAATGCCAGAGAGCGGAGTTGGCGCTCCCTAGGGCGAGCGATGGGATTCGAACCCACGGATGGAGGAACCACAATCCTCTGCCTTAACCGCTTGGCTACGCTCGCCATCTCGTAATCGATTATAGATTATAACACTTGCTTGGCAAAACGATCTAGGGTTTTTCAGCAAGGAACGGACTTTATGCCTCAAGAGTCTAAAGGTGACAGCAAATTACTGTTGAGAAAATGAAAGTTGCAAATATTATGGCGTGTGTGGGAGTTGCCGGGTTAGTTGCTTTGGGTTGGGTGATGGTGAAGACGAATCCCACTCAAGCTGAATATGAAGAGTATGCAACCCAACGACTGACCAAATATTTAAAGACAAATGTTTGTAAAAAAACTCCAACATTTTTAGAAAACTTAATTCGGTTCAATTGCAAACAAATTATAGATTCCGCCAGACCGCAAATTCGGGAAATAATTGCAGCAAGTACCAAGCGCCAAGACTTTGTCATTTTCAGTATTTACCACACGGATTTACAATTGAAGTCCTTGATGCCTGTTGCGAAACTGGATTCTGTTTTGCCTTCTGTACCCGGTTATAAATTTGAGACCTTGGGAGCCTTTGACCAGTTTTATACTTATAAGGCCGAACAGCTTTAAGGAGCTCAAAAAGGCGATCGCCAGATTATTGATAAATAATTCTATCAAGAATACAAGGTATTTTGGCTGGCAGTGATGTGCATGTACTTTCTTTCGCATGTTAATTGCAATTAATACCAATAATTAGCCAGATAAGTACTTTTTTAGTATCAGCTAAAACTGCGATCTTAACGAAAGACTAAAAAACAAAAATAGAGCTTTAGTTAGAAATAATTAAACAGCAAGTCTTTCTTTAGGGGAAGGTGAGTGTCTGTTGGGATGTTTAACATTCTTTATGTGTGAACGTATTATCTCCTGGCGGGTAATGATTTCTAACCAACCACTCACCAGAAGATGAATTAAAAATTAAAAAATTAGAA
Source organism: cyanobacterium PCC 7702 (assembly GCA_000332255.1). Lineage (GTDB taxonomy): Bacteria > Cyanobacteriota > Cyanobacteriia > Cyanobacteriales > Nostocaceae > Chlorogloeopsis. The sequence goes on from KB235926.1 coordinate 4,785,434, forward strand.
AGGAAATCGACCGATGTTCTTTCACAAAAAAGAAACAATTCATGTTGTTGACGTTAAGGAGACTAATCCCCGTTTTGCGCAGCTGCTTTTGGAGCAGTTTGGCGGCGCTACGGGCGAATTGACGGCGGCCTTACAATACTGGACTCAGTCCTTCCACTGTGAAAATCCCGGTATTCGGGATATGCTGCAAGATATAGCCATCGAGGAGTTTGGTCACTTAGAAATGGTTGGTAAACTCATTGAAGCCCACACTAAAAACGTTGACCAAACAGAAGCCTACAAAAGCACTTTGTTTGCTGTACGCGGTATGGGACCCCACTTGTTGGATAGCCAAGGCAATGCCTGGTCTGCTAATTATGTCAATGAAGGTGGCGACGTGGTACGCGATCTCAGAGCTAATATTGCAGCTGAAGCTGGCGCGCGGCAAACATATGAAGAGTTAATTAAGTTGGCAACTGACGAAGGAACTAAAAATACCCTTATTCACCTACTGACCCGAGAAATCTCCCATACCCAGATGTTTATGAAAGCGCTGGATTCCTTGGGTAAGCTCACCGATCCCTTCTTTGGTAACATCCAACCCGATAGTACGGTGGATATTTACTACAACTTGTCTACTGATGGAAAAGATGAGCGCGGTCCTTGGAATTCGGAACCAACTTTTCGTTATATTGCCGATCCGGTTAATCAAAAGCAGTTTTAATTCTTTCTGAGGTTGGAGACAGGGTGTTCGCAAGTCAGCAGTGTTCGTATCTGCTGACTTATTTTTCATTAGTTGGTGTCAATTAATGTTTGATTTGTACGATTGTTTGGGTGTTCCAAAAACAAGCCGGCAAAAAATATCGCAGTTATCTTTTTTGAAGCTTTATTTTCTGTTTTTGACAGGATTTCCAAAAAGGAGAATTTTGCTTTTACTGATGCTAAATCTCTCAAGAAAATTTAACTTTAAGATTTGCTAAGATGATTTCAGTCAATAATTTTAGTTACACTTTTGTAAATGCGATCTGCGTATCTACTAGTATCCCACGGCAGCCGAGATCCAAGACCAGAAATTGCTATGCAACAATTGGCAAGATTGGTACGCGAACAAGTGCAACTGACCTTGGGCAAGAGTATTGCTAGTGTCGGTACGGCATACTTGGAATTAACTCCAGAACCTTTGCACCAGCAGATTATCAATTTTGCCAGAAATGTCTTTGCTGTTTGCTCTCAAAGTCCAGGCTTCCAGGCTTGCTTGAAAATTGTACCGTTATTTTTGCTGCCAGGGATACACGTGATGGAAGATATTCCAAAAGAAGTAGCAGTGGCACAGCAGGTTTTAGGTGAAGATGTATTGATAGAATTAAAGCCGTATTTGGGCTCTCACTCTCGTCTGGAGCAGCTGGTAGCAAAACAGTTTGCGGGGACAACTGCAACAGCGAAAATTATTGTCGCCCACGGTAGCAGTCGTGCAAACGCACAACAACCAGTGGAAGCTATGGCGAAAAAATTAGGTGCAGTAACTGCTTATTGGGCTGCAGCTCCTAGTTTACAATCGCAAGTTAAAGCATTGATAAATTCTGGATGCAAGCAAATTGCAATTGCGCCATATTTCTTATTCGCTGGCGGAATAACCGATGCGATCGCCCAGACAAAAGAAAAGTTACAATGGCATTTTCCAGAGGTAATTTTCCAGCTAGCGGAACCTTTAGGAGCAACTGCACAATTAGCCCAGCTCGTTTGGGATTTGCTTGAGTAATCAATTATGCTACAGGGGAGGAATTGTTTGGGGAAAGTTTATTTGGTAGGTGCTGGACCTGGAGATCCCGGATTGATGACACTCAAAGGAAAGGGATTGTTAGAGTGTGCGGATGTTGTTGTTTACGATGCATTGGTCAGTCCGGCGATTCTGGCGATGATCGCTCCCCAAGCTGAAAAAATTAATGCTGGTAAGCGACGGGGACGCCATTCCATGATGCAAGAAGAAACAACACAGTTACTGATTGCAAAAGCACAGGAACACGCCATCGTCGTCCGGTTGAAGGGTGGCGATCCGTTTGTTTTTGGCCGTGGTGGCGAAGAGATGGAAGAATTGGTCAATGCGGGAGTAGCAGTAGAGGTTGTGCCCGGTATTACTTCGGGAATTGCTGCCCCAGCCTATGCAGGCATTCCTTTGACCCACCGGCTGTATGGTTCTTCGGTAACTTTTGTGACCGGACATGAGGCAGCAGGTAAGTATAGACCGAGCGTGAATTGGCAGGCGATCGCCCACGGTTCCGAAACGATTGTAATTTATATGGGAATTCATAATCTAGCTTATATTGTGGAACAGCTAGCGCTCGCAGGGTTGAGCAAACAAACTCCTATCGCTTTGGTACGTTGGGGTACGCGACCAGAGCAAGAAGAATTAATAGGTGAGTTGGGAACAATTGTAGAGCAAGTAGAAAAAACAGGATTTGGAGCGCCAGCAATTGTTGTGATTGGTGCTGTAGTAAACATGCACAAAAAACTATCTGGTTGTCGTCCGCTCTCTGGCTAAACTATGCAACTAAATCTCTCACAGCTAACTATACAATTTTTGAGCAACAGCAAAGCTAGCTAGCTGCAAATATCAGACATTTCCAGAGCAGAGACTAATTAATTGCACTTCTATTTCCTGGTTATCGTTTGTTTGATGCCAAACAATTTTTGTGGGTAAAAGATCCCATTGATTTTTAAGTATCAATTCTTGCGATCGCCGCCAAGCTAATAATGCTAATTTAGCGATTTCGACAGTTGCTTCTTCTGAATCTGTAGTTTTTAAATCTCGTATAATTGAATCACAAAGTTTCACAAAAGCTGAAATTTGAAGTATTTCTCCCAAACTAGCTAACTGAGTAGCTATCATCATTATTTCTGTTGGGAAAGCAGACTTTTTCCCAGCAGCCAATAAAGCTTCTAAATGTTGCAAACATTCTTCTACTTCTGTTTGAAAAAGTAAGGGTATTATATTATGTAACTGATTTTCTAAAGACAAAATACCCATATTTTTTTCCAAAATATAAGGACACAAACGCTTTTGCAATTCTTCGAACACTGGATAGCAAAAAGTTGATAACCATTGTATATCTACAATATGACCGACTGAAAGTAATTTGATAATTTGACGTAACCAATCAACTATAGATACTAGTAAGCTGTGTAAATCAGCGTCAATTTCTAGAGAATTAGCTTGTATTTTTAAAACTTGTAAGAAATTTTCTAAATATAAAGAACAATCACTCAAAATACTATATTTCATTTTCCCGGCTCCACATTTGATGAAGTGAATAGCTTTCAGGGCTGTGTTAATTTGGGGCACGGAAATTTTTTGAAGAGGTTTAATATCCAATAAAACAGATTCCAGGGTATCTAAATTATTGTTAGCTTCTTCCAGAAATGTCATCTGGTTTTCAAGTTCCCTATCTTTTAACATAGAACCAAACTTAATTGCCAATAAGAAATTATAAAATTTTAAAAAAGCAATTATCTTTAGTTCTGTAATTTCTACTTCAAATTGCCCTGATTAAGAGATTTAATATTTCTCAAAAAAAACTTCATCCTCTTGAGGCTTTGGCTAGAAATTGAGGAAGCTTAACAAGGAAATTAGCTGACTTGAAAATTTTTAACGATGGCTTGCAGTTGCTGGTAAATTTCTGCTGTTTTTTGCAAGGTAGCAAAAATTTTCCGAGAAGATCTGCTAGTTATTTCAGATACTTTAGCAATTTCTTGCATGAAATCGATGACTTCTTTAGAAGTATGAATTTGGGATGCGGTAGCGGTGGAAATGGACTGTACCAGTTCGTCTATTTGGCGACAGACATCTAGCATTTGACTGAAGCTGTGTTTGCTATCATCCACCAAACGAGTTACTTCCACAACCCGAGCGCTTCCTATTTCCATTGCTCTGAGTACTTCGCTAAGTTCTTGTTGAATGTTAGTAGCAATTCCTTCTATTTCACCAGTTACTCCCGCAGTTTCAACTGCAAGCGTGGCGACTTGCTGGCAAAATGAGGAAAAAAAGCTTTGCAGGTTTTCTGCTGTACCAGATGCTTCTACACCAGCGTTAATAGCTAGCAAATTGGTTTGCAGAGCAATTTGGTTGAGGGAGGAAGTTAAGCGGGATATGTTTTGGGAATATTCGCTCAGACGCTTGAGCTTCCTTGCAGTCTCTCCCATAGCTTCTCGCAAACTTAAGATGTTTTCTACCGTCAGTTCCATTACCGTGTCGCCTATTTCTGCGGTAGGACAAGCTGTGCGAGCAGCTGCTGTAGCAAGTTTAGCATTTTTGGCTACGCCTTTAATAGAAAGCCTAATTCGATCTACAGCATCAAGGGTGCGACTGATTTCCTGTTGTTTTTTAAATGCGTCGATTGCTAGTTGGGCGATCGCACCGGAATTTTCTACAACTGTACCGTTCAATTGGTTAGCAGCAGCTTTGACTTGGATGACAACATCTTGAAAGTTTTCCACCATTGAGTTGCAAAACTCGGCGATCGCTCCAACTTCTGTTTGCGGAACTTCTACGCGTACCGTCAAATCGCCTTTTTTGACTTTCCCAAGACGATCTAGAAGTTTGAGCAGTTGCTGTTGCAGCTGTTCTGTTTGCTCGCGCTGGAGCTGGGAAGCTTTTTCGCTTTGTTCTAAAAGGTTAGCTCGCTCTAAAGCTAAGGTTACAAGTCTTGCAAATTGCTCGAACAAATCAATTTCTGTTTGTTGCCATACCCGGGTTCTGGTACACTGATGGGCAATTAACAAACCAACAACGTTTCCTGCTAAAAGAATTGGTGCTTCTAAAGAAGCTTTGACAGCTAGCGACGATTCGAGTTGTTTGACCCACGATTCAGAAAAACCTGCTTGGGAAATGTTATTGATTACCAGCACCTCTTTTTGGCAATACTTGTCTGCATTATCCTGCAAAGCAGACAATTTCATTTCTAAAGCGCGAGGAATATCATCTACCGCTGATTCTGCTACAATATCAGCTTGCCACTTTTCATCTAATTTACAAAAAACTACTCGATCCACCTTTAAGACTTTGCGAATGTTTTGAACCGCTAAATTGTAGATTTCTTGGGAGTTAAGATTTCCTGATAAATGAATCGCAAAGTCCTTTAAAGCCTGAGTTACCTGTAATAAACTTACCCTTTCTAAGGATAGTCCAACTTGAACTGCCAACTGCTTTAAGAAATTAATTTCAAAGGGTTGCCAAACGTGAGGAGCCCAGCAATAATGAGCCATTAAAAAGCCGAAGATTTGATTGTCTTTGAGAATTGGTGTTGCTAATATTGCTTTGACTTGCAGTCGTTCCATTAATTTCAAATATTCGCAAGCAAAATCCATTTCGAAGATATTGTTGGCAATTAGCAACCCACTGATAGAGTAAGCTTCCATCAATTGCTTTGCTATGGAATTGTCTTCTATCGTTTCCCCCAAAGTTGCTGGTAAACCAGGAGCAACGGACTCGGCTATAATTTGTCCGCTTCCATGGGCGTTAAAGTGATAAATAACGACCCGATGTGCTCCTAAGGCTTGTCGCGCTTCTGTAACTGTAATGTTAAATAAATCTTCGCAACTGAGGGACTGGCGAATTGCTGTTAAAATATTTGTGAATATCTTTAAGCGCTCCGCTTCTACTTTTTGCTTGTGTAACAAGTCTTGCAATCGATCTGCCATGCGATTGATACTAGCGCCTAAAGTAGCAAACTCGTCTTCTCCTCGAACGTGAATTCGAGTATCCAAGCTTCCTTGGGCTAGTTTTTTTACTACCACGGTTGCTGTTTGTATTGGTAGGGTAAGACGGTTAGCTAAAATAGCAGCGATCGCTCCCACCAACAAAGCTGTGACGATAATGCCAATTGCTAATGTTAGTAATAACTGTTTTTGAGTTGCTAAGGCAACACCTTTATCAGTACTTACAACTAATTTCCAATTAAGAGCTGGTAAACTTTCTGCTTTTATAATTTGCCAGGGAATGTAGGTTATTAAGTCTTCAGCACCCCCCTTGCGATCGGGAAACACACGCGTCACTATTTGATGGTTAACTCGCAGTTGCTCCCAATTTGCAATTACTTTTTCAGCGTCCTTACCCACATCAATATTGTCGCGAGCTAGAAAAATTTTGCCGCTAGCATCTACAAGATGATATTTATCTTTACTTCCCGAAAGTTTCTGGATAGACCGCGCCAGAGATTCCACGGATATAATTGCTCGCAGAATATATATTGGTTTGTTCGTGACGCTATCTTTAACGGGTACCGCTAAAAGAATTCGAGGTAGCTGTGTGTTTGTATTTGTATATATCTGAGTGATATAAGGTTGATTGGATTTGAGTACTTCTTGAAAATATTCTTGATTTTTTTGATTAGAAGTTAGTTCTTCTTGAGTTTGTAAAAATACTTGTCCGTTCAGTTGCAAAACTGCTAGACTTTCGTAGGTATGATAAATTTCTTTCCAATTCTTGAACTGAGCCTGTAATTCCAGAAAATTCACATTACTTTTCTGTTTTGAGTTAACCAAAAAGCTTTGCTTAGCAAATAATTCAATTTCTTGAGTGCGTGCTTCTATGAACTTTTGAATATTATCTGCTAATTCTCGGGCAGTACCTTGTTTAATCTTTATTACTTCTTTGGTCAGAGACTGACTGACTAAATAATAAGTTACTCCTCCAATTCCGAAAATAGGTAATGTAGAAATAGCGATAGCAAAAGCAGTAGCTTTAGTGCGCAAACTAGCTTGCTTTATGCACGCGATCGCGCTTTGGATAGGAGAACGTGGAAAAGAATGTTTCCGTTGTAATACAGTTTCAATTTCTGAGTAAGTTGGAGAACAACTGTGTGTAAAATCCCGATGAGATTTGTTGACATCCACTTTATTAACCATCAAGCTATTCTCTCCATTCAAGTAATTAGAAATTTCCAACCTTCCCAGTGGAGTTATCTTTACCTTATCCGGGAGCTTTTATGGTTTTGTCCTTGTCAAATCAATTCAGATATTGAAAAATAATTTTTAACAAATCTGCTTGCGTAAAAGGTTTGCTTAAAAACCCTGAAGCTTTGACCAACTTGGCTCTGAATTTATCTAAAAAGCTTTTTCCACCTGTCATCAAAATTATCGGCGTATTTTGAAAATTAGAATGATTGCGCAACAAAGAACACAGTTCATAACCATCCAAAACAGGCATGTCAACATCTAGTAGAATTATGTCTGGTTTGACGCAAATAATATGCATTAAAGCTTGCAAAGGTTCGCTGATACCAACAAAAGAAAACATTTGGGAATCTAAAAAATTTTTGATGGCATTGATTACCATGGAGCTATCATCAATACAAAAGATTTTGTAGATTTTTCCTTCAGCATTCGGTATTGGAATGTTTGCTAATCCAGACTGCGACCGAGCAGAATGCAAAACTTGCAGGTGCTGCTTCAAATTAGGCGATCGCCCCAGTGAAGATAGCTGTAAGTGTGGCGTACCCCTACCAAATAGTTTCCCTTCCATTCCCGCTTGCGATCGCTTTTGACAAGATGCAACTAACAAACGTATATCCAAATGACAAAACTTAGGCATCTCATCAAGAAAACTTTGGGAAATAAACTCATAACTTCCCTTTTTTAAATGCAGAAACTTATCTAAAACTTCTAGTGCTATTTTCTCTATTAAAATGCCAGCTTCTGTAGAATTAATATACTTCTGATTTACTAACCAACAAATAGCTAAATAATCTGGATTTGGTATCGCTTGATTGTCAATACCAGTTTCAAATATTGCTCGCAATTGCTCTTGAATTCCATGGGGAAGAGTAGAAATTCTTTGGCTCAAATTCTGCAAATGCTTGTAGAGCAATTCAAACATTTTGTCTGCACAGCATGCGTAAACTAATTTTCCTTCTTGCACATAAATTGACCAAGAATCGGAATCTGTAAAAACTTGTAAACAACCGGTGGTGAATTTACTAGTTATTCTTTTAAGAAGAAAAAGTGGTTGGAGCGTTTGATAAAACCTGTATCTATTTATAGGAAGTAACTTCATGACTGTGGCTCTAAAATGCAATCTAGGTTTACTAATTAATTGATGTGAATCTATTCGTTATCAATATCAAAACAGTTCATTTTTTGCCATGAAACCGCTGACTATCAAAGCAAATTTGAACTGTCCTAGTTTCTTCTTGATACACATTATACGAACGACCGCTCGCTGATAAGGATGCTTAGCTTGGCCAAGAAGAATAGCCATTCAACTAAAGTTTTACCCTGACGATCTGGTTGTCTATCCCATTCAAATTAACAAATTGATTCCATGTTTTCATCTGGAACTTGCTTGCTAATTTTTAGGTTACTACAATCTCATCGCTCCAATTCAAAGATGTCTTAAAAATCTGGAACTTAATTAAAGAGAATATGAAAACTTGAAAATTTGAATTTTTTTGGTGCTTACTTTGACAAAGTGATGGTAAATAAATTAACAAATTTAAATTGTTTAAAATGATAATTAATTAGACATGTGATTAAGAATTATCTCTTAAATACCTTGTGCTGTGAAAATTTGGGTCTTTGAATTTTTACGAACAATAATTATTATTAACATGAAAATCCTATAGAATTGGTTATTAAAATCAATATTCCATTATTCTCACCAAAATCCGGAAAATACTTCAGATAAATAGAGAACAATCAGCCATCAATAAATATATATTTCCTGACTATTGGCGCATGTTGTAGGGTTTGTATCCATATATCCACTAGTTGCAAAAGTTGTAGACTGTTAATATCTGGGGCTAAAGCCGTGACTAGGAACTTTCATAGGGCCAAAGCCCCTACTACGAACTACTTGTGCGCTAGAGTAGTAATGGTTGTGTTTTGGAATTGCTATCTTTATTTGTTTTGTTGTAATTTTATAATCACTTGCCAGCAGTTAAATTGGTAAAGCCATAGTATTTACAGTAGTTGCGGGGTCAAAAGCTTGTTGCCGCTATGGTTAAAACCCGATGTGAAAGTGGTAGATGATAAAATCGCTTCATGAAGACTTGGTTGCTGTGGTAGCTGGTTGCGTTTACTCACAAGCGATCGCCGAAAAAACTAGAGACACAATCAACACGACCGTGACCGAAATTAGTTTGCAAGTAGAAGAACAAGGAGGACGTTTAGACCGTTACCTCGCTGAAAAATTAACAGATCTATCTCGTTCTCGGATTCAACAATTAATCGAACAGGGAAACGTCCAACTCAACGGCAAAGTCTGCATTTGTAAAAAGACTGCCGTGAAGAAAGGCGATCGCATTAAACTAGAAATTCCTGCAGCTGTACCGTTTGCACTACAAGCAGAAGATATTCCCTTAGACATCCTCTACGAAGACGACCAGCTGTTAATTCTCAACAAAACAGCGGGGTTAGTAGTCCATCCCGCACCCGGTCATCCAGACGGTACTTTGGTAAATGCGATTTTAGCTTACTGTCCCAATTTACCAGGAATAGGTGGAGTTCAGCGTCCGGGAATTGTCCATCGCTTAGATAAGGATACAACAGGAGCGATCGCGATCGCCAAAACCGAATTAGCTTACCAGCACCTACAAGCACAGCTGAAAGCAAAAACCGCGCAGCGAGAATACCTAGGTATTGTCTTCGGTGCACCGAAAACGGAAAGCGGTATCGTTGATTTAGCGATCGGTCGTCATCCTGTAGATCGAAAAAAAATGGCCGTCGTACCCCCAGAAAAAGGAGGACGTCCTGCTGTTACCCATTGGCGAGTTTTAGAACGTTTGGGTAACTATACATTGATGCATTTTCAGCTCGAGACCGGACGCACCCATCAAATTCGCGTCCACAGTTCCCATATTGGTCATCCTATTGTCGGCGACCCGGTTTACAGTTCCGGTCGTTGTGTGGGTGTAAATTTACCAGGTCAAGCACTTCATGCTTGGCGACTGAGGTTACAACACCCGGTATCTGGAGAGTTGATCCAAGTTACAGCACCTTTTCCACGTACCTTTACAACTTTGTTAGATGTTTTACGGCGACGCATTGCTGTCTCTTCCTAAAAAATGAGAAATTTTTTCCAATTTACTTAACCCCTGTTTACACAATTTTACACAATCTCTAGCATCAAAGTCCGATCGCATGTCCAAAATCTCTGTATGGTATCTAGATGGTCTTCGTCAAGTTGGATTTTTAGTCTTTAAATATTTTCACCCAGATCGAAGCCGAAACAAACCACGACTGAAAACTCTAAACACTTTGACATAAACTGAGTTTATATGTATTTTCTGTTACTCAATGCTTGTTTTTGCCACTTTTGTGTACTTCAATAAACAAAGATTTCCAATTGTAAATAAAAAAAACAGTTGATACGGCTAAAAGCTTTACATTTAAGGATATGGCGCTCAAAGAATGGGAGTTTTACAGTTATTAAATAAAGTTCATAAAAAAGAGTACAAGTAATATATAAAATACGAAACTAAGGTTTGAAAGTAATTGCAAATATCAAGGCAAACGAAAAGATAAAGGCTAATTGTTGCACGTAAAAATGGTATTTTTTTTTGATTTTTAGGTGTAGTTATTGGCGGATTTTATCTGGTCTCGGTTTGTCTTGATTAAAAATGCAATAGCTGCCATGAAATCGAGGAGAAAATAGAAAAATGCTTGATGCTTTTTCCAGAGTAGTTGAACAAGCTGATAAAAAAGGTGCTTACCTAAGCAATGATGAAATAAATGCTTTGCAGGCTATAGTTGCAGATAGCAACAAACGTTTGGATGTAGTGAATCGGCTTACAAGCAACGCCTCCTCAATTGTGGCGAATGCTTATCGTGCTTTAGTAGCAGAACGTCCGCAGGTATTTAATCCTGGTGGTCCTTGTTTTCACCATCGCAACCAAGCTGCTTGCATCCGCGATTTAGGATTTATTCTGCGTTATGTTACGTACTCCGTACTTGCTGGTGACACTAGTGTCATGGACGATCGCTGCTTGAATGGTTTGCGCGAAACCTATCAAGCTCTTGGTACTCCCGGTGATGCTGTAGCTTCTGGAATTAAAAAAATGAAAGAAGCTGCACTTAAAATTGCTAACGATCCCAATGGCATTACCAAAGGTGATTGCAGTCAATTAATGTCTGAATTAGCAAGTTATTTTGACCGAGCAGCGGCTGCTGTTGCTTAATGCAGTCAAAGGCGCGACTAAGTGACAAAATTTTCAAACTCTTTTTTAGTAATTAATTTGACAAGTTTTTGGAGAAGAAGCGAATCATGAAGACCCCGTTAACCGAAGCGATCGCCGCCGCCGATCTTCGCGGTTCTTATTTGAGCAACACAGAATTGCAAGCAGTATTTGGTCGTTTCAATCGCGCTCGTGCTGGTTTAGAAGCAGCAAGAGCATTCGCTAACAACGGTAAGAAATGGGCGGAAGCAGCAGCCAATCACGTATATCAAAAATTTCCCTACACTACCCAAATGCAAGGACCTCAGTATGCTTCTACTCCAGAAGGGAAAGCAAAGTGCGTGCGGGATATCGACCATTACTTACGCACAATTAGCTACTGCTGTGTAGTTGGCGGTACTGGTCCCTTGGATGACTATGTAGTTGCAGGCTTAAAGGAATTTAACAGCGCCCTGGGTTTATCTCCCAGCTGGTACATAGCTGCTCTAGAATTTGTCCGCGACAATCACGGTTTGACCGGTGATGTTGCTGGTGAAGCCAACACCTACATCAACTATGCAATTAATGCATTGAGCTAAATCTAAACAGCGAATGTCCTTTGTATTTGCTTAATAGCTAATGGCTGATAGCTGATGGCTAATGGCTAATGGAAAAATGCAATTAGCAATTAGCAGTGAGTTATTGGCCATTAACTGTGTTTGAGAAAAATGATAAAAATGGAGCGATTGTTAACATGAGTACATCAGTCGCAGAACGCCTCGCAATTAAAGATGAAGTAGACAAAAAAATTGAATTGCGCCCTAATTGGAGCGAAGACGAGCTGCAAATTGTTTTTAAAACAGCCTACGAGCAAGTTTTTGGACGTCAGGGATTATATGCCAGTCAAAGATTTGCAACTGCCGAAGCTTTGTTACGCAACGGTAAAATTAGTGTCAAGCAATTTATCGAGCTGTTAGCAAAATCTGAATTTTACAAAGAGTGCTTTTTCTACAATAACTCTCAAGTGCGGTTCATTGAATTGAACTACAAGCATTTGCTGGGACGTGCACCCTACGACCAATCAGAGATTGCATTTCACGTCGACCTTTATGCTGCTGCTGGCTACGATGCTGAAATAGAATCTTACATTTACAGTCCAGAATACGATAATGCCTTCGGTAATTTTGTCGTTCCTTATTATCGCGGTTTTCAGTCCATTCCTGGAATGAAGACAGTGGGATTTAACCGCATTTTCGAGCTTTATCGCGGCAGAGCCAACAGTGATAATGCCCAATTTGGTGGTAAAAGCGCGCGGTTGCGGTCAAAGATATCTATGAATTTGGCCAATACGATCGTACCGCCTACATCACCAATAGCTGCATCAACATCATCTGCACGAACGCTAGTTACCTCTCCTGTGATGGGAGATGCTCGGATGTTTATTGTGGAAGCGATCGCCGGTACGTTAAATACTAATGTAGCGGTACGTCGCAGCCGACAAGTTTATACTGTACCTTACGACCGACTTTCAGCTACTTATCAAGAAATTCACAAGCGTGGCGGTAAGATAGTAAAAATTACACCAGCCTCATAGAAAAAGGTAAAAATGGGGAGATTAGCAAATTAAAATTTGGCAGGGAAAGTTATATCCTCCTGAAGTTGTTACTCCCCTTTTCCTCAAAGCCTGTAAAGTTACTCCACATATAACTATGACTGCTGCTTGTTGTGCTCAACCAATTCTTTCTCCAGAAGCAGCGATCGCAGCACTGGCGGGTGAAGATAACCAAATCCGTTATTACGCAGCTTGGTGGTTGGGAAAGCATCAAGTGCAAGCAGGTTGCGCAGCTTTGTGCGAAGCCTTGTTTGACGAGCGCTACCGCATTCCCTCTGGAGGCTATCCTCTACGCCGTCAAGCTGCACGAGCCTTGGGACAACTTAAAAATCCGCAAGCGGTACCAGCTTTAATAGCTGCTTTGGCTTGTGAGGAAGATCTGGGATTGCGAGAAGCGGTAATTCAAGCTTTAGCGATGATTGGCGATCGACGCGCTGTTCATCCTTTAGTGCAACTGCTGCAATCGCAGCAACCACAACCCTATGAAGCTTTGATCGAAGCCCTAGCCACTTTGCAAGTATGGTCTGCTCGTCCCCAAATAGAGCCTTTTCTCTATCACAGTTCCGAGCGAGTGCAATGTGCTGCAGCGCGGTATTTGTATCTTTTGACAAAACAACCGCAGTACCTCGAACGTATTGTTCAAAATCTCAACCACGACAATATGTATTTGCGCTGGGCTGCCATATTCGATCTGGCAGCTTTAGGACATCGCCAAGCTGTAGATGCCATTTTAGCAGCAAAGGTGCCTAACAGCTTAAAATTGCTGAATTTAAAACGCATTCTCGAAACTTTGTTAGATGGCGATCGCTCTCAGCTAAATAACGGCGAATTCTGCCAAAATCAAAGCGATCGCGAAACTATTGAGTTACTTTTTCAAGCCATTGACGATTTATTAATTCAACTTTGAGATTGGGTAACAGTCTCTTTTTTTATGCCTGAAATACTCAAAAACCATGATCGCAGCTCGCTTTACAAATAGCAAGCAACTTATTTCACAATTAAACTGCGCTTTGTCACCCGCAGATGCGCTTTGTGCCATTGCTGCTATCTCTGATAGTGAAACTACGGAAGTGGCAGTAATTTCTGCCTTGCTGCAACTTTTAAGTCGCCATCACCATCATTCCTCCGTCGCTACTGCTGCTGTTGAAGTTTTAGTCAAGCTAGCACCTGCGTCGGTAGAACCACTGCTTGCAGCTTTTCGCTCTTGTAGCGATCAGGGTTTCCAAGCTTGGATTATTCAAGCTTTAGCGATGATTGGTGATGCTAAAGCATTTGATTTGCTAGCAGAAGTTGTCGGTACGGAAGTTGCCAATCACTGTCAAGGTAATGTCCGCCGCATTGCCGCACGGGGACTGGGAAAAATAGGCAGTACTGTCAAAGATAGGGAAGTTACTGACCGCGCTATAGAAAAGCTGCATTGGGCGCTGGTGACTCCCCAAGATTGGGGATTGCGTTACGCCGCTGTAGTTTCCTTGCAGGAAATTGCCACACCGCAGGCGCATGCTGTTTTGTCTGCAGCTGTAGCTGGCGAATCGGATTGGGTTGTGCGATCGCGAATGAAAAAAGCCTTAGAACAAATTCCCGCCTGCTGAGAAACTACAAAAAGATGCTGCAGCTTAGTTTTTTCTTGGCTGCAGTATTCCTGCTCCTAGCTCAAAGAATTTTTCTAACAGACCTAGTATTTAGAATTTTTGTTAAGAATTCTTTACACAAGTGCTTCCACCCATTTCCATCCTGCCTTACTTGAAGAGATTGTCTGGTATAGCTTTTGCCAAAAATTAAAAAAATCTAAATAAAGAAAAGTTGCGCCTTCTGGAGCTTTTTTACAAAGTTTTTTTACAAAAAAAAATGTTATTTCTCAGATAAAGTTCTTACTTGTTAAGCTTTTGAGGCTTTTCTTATCCCTCGAACTCATTTATTCATAAATTGTAACAGATTCTGCCCTTGTAGCGTTGTATAAACATAAGCTGGAGGGGTTAAACAACAGGCAGAAGTTAAAGTTGGCAATCAATTCACAAGGTTTGCCGGTTTCTCATAAAAATTACCCTTGCTTCTCATTTTTCTGGTTCATTTCTGAGAAAAGGGAACTGCAAAAGTAGGGAAACTCTACAAAAACATTCCATGTCTGTTATTAACCTAGCCAAAGGAATAAAAATTGCCAGTTGTAATCAAGACAGCACTCAACTAAGGGAATTAGGAGACCAAATTCCATGGCATACGATGTATTCACCAAGGTAGTTTCTCAAGCCGACTCCAGAGGAGAATTCCTGAGCAACGAGCAACTCGATGCTTTGGCAAACGTAGTTAAGGAAGGCAACAAGCGCTTAGATGTAGTTAACCGCATTACCAGCAATGCTTCTACCATAGTTACCAACGCAGCTCGTGCTTTGTTTGAAGAGCAGCCCCAATTGATCGCTCCTGGTGGTAATGCTTACACCAACCGGCGCATGGCTGCTTGCTTGCGTGACATGGAAATCATCTTGCGCTACATTACCTACGCTATCCTAGCAGGTGATGCCAGCATTCTAGACGACCGTTGCTTGAACGGCTTGCGCGAAACCTACCAAGCTTTGGGTACTCCTGGTTCTTCTGTAGCAGTTGGCATACAGAAGATGAAAGAAGCTGCGATCAACATCGCTAACGATCCAAACGGTATTACCAAAGGTGATTGCAGTGCCTTGATCTCAGAAGTAGCCAGCTACTTCGACCGCGCTGCTGCTGCAGTTGCTTAAATTTTACTAACAAAAACCCAGCCCAAATCCTGAAAAAGGTGTCTAGGCAAACAGTTAATAAATACCAAGGAGATTTGAAATCATGGTAAAAACACCAATTACTGACGCTATTGCAGCTGCTGATACCCAAGGTCGTTTTCTGAGCAACACAGAACTACAAGCTGTAAACGGTCGCTACCAACGTGCCGCTGCTAGCTTGGAAGCTGCTCGTGCCTTGACTGCTAACGCTCAACGCTTGATTGACGGAGCAGCTCAGGCTGTGTACCAAAAATTTCCTTACACCACTCAAACCAGTGGTCCTAACTACGCAGCAGATGCTCGTGGAAAGTCCAAGTGCGCTCGCGACATCGGTCATTACTTGCGGATTATCACCTACTCCTTGGTAGCTGGTGGCACCGGTCCTCTCGATGAGTACCTAATTGCCGGCTTGAACGAAATCAACGACGCTTTTGAATTATCTCCTAGCTGGTACATAGAAGCTTTGAAATATATCAAAGCCAACCACGGTTTATCCGGTCAAGCTGCTAACGAAGCCAACACCTACATTGATTATGTCATCAACGCTCTCAGCTAGATAGCGTTACGGCCCGGAGAGGGATGCAGCTGTTTGGAATTACCTAGCAGTTGAATCGAGCTCCGGGCATAGTTATATCTGGGGATTGATAAAAAATATTTATCAGACATGGGAAGTCGAGCGTGTAAACAAAGGGGATAAAAACAATGGCGATTACAGCAGCAGCATCGAGGTTAGGAACAGAGCCTTTTAGCAATGCAGCGAAAATCGAATTGCGCTCGGACGCAAGTCGAGAAGAAGTAGAAGCAGTAATTAACGCCGTATACCGCCACGTGTTGGGTAACGACTACATCATGGCTTCAGAGCGCCTGGTAAGTGCAGAATCGTTATTGCGGGATGGAAACCTGACCGTGCGCGAGTTTGTACGCAGCGTTGCCAAATCAGAGTTATATAAGAAAAAGTTTTTCTACAACAGCTTCCAAACACGATTCATCGAATTAAATTACAAGCATTTATTGGGTCGCGCTCCCTATGACGAGTCTGAAATTGTTTTCCACTTAGACTTGTACCAAAACAAAGGTTACGATGCCGAAATAGACTCGTACATTGATTCTGTAGAGTACCAAAATAACTTCGGCGACAACATAGTACCTTACTATCGGGGTTTTGAGACCCAACCAGGACAAAAAACCGTCGGCTTTAACAGAATGTTCCGTTTATACCGCGGTTACGCCAACAGCGATCGCGCCCAAATAGAAGGAACCAAACCTCGCCTAGCACGCGAACTAGCTACAAACAAAGCTTCCTCCATCGTCGGACCGTCTGGTAGCAATCCTGCCTGGGGATATCGTCCCAGTGTGGATATCACGCCTCGGAAAACTCTAGGTAACGCAGTGGGCGAAAACGATCGCGTTTACCGCATAGAAGTAACCGGAGTTCGTAGCCCCGGTTATCCCAGCGTCCGCCGCAGCAGCTACGCCATTATTGTGCCCTACGAGCGGCTATCAGAAAAAATTCAGCAAATTCACAAACTAGGCGGCAAAATCGTCAGCATCACCTCAGCCTAGGCAAGAAAATTTCACCAGTAAATCTACTGTCTTGAAAAGAGGTCAAAAAATGTTTGGTCAAACTACCCTTGGTATTGATAGTGTTTCCTCCTCTGCTAGCCGGGTATTTCGTTTCGAAGTCGTAGGCATGCGACAAAACGAAGAAAATGATAAAAATAAATACAACATCCGCCGCAGCGGAAGCGTGTATATTACGGTACCCTACAACCGTATGAGCGAAGAAATGCAGCGAATTCACCGCTTGGGCGGTAAAATCGTCAAAATAGAGCCGTTGACCCGAGCAGCAGGGTAAGCATTGGTCATGACAGAAGCAACGGCGGAAGAATATTCCCCAACCAATGCGCCACCACTAACAAAAGAACAGGCACTCTCTAACCTGCAATCTCCAGACTTAAGTCTTCGCTATTACGCCGCTTGGTGGTTGGGTAAGTTTCGCGTTCGCTCTCCAGCAGTTGTAGACGCCTTGCTCGCAGCCTTAGAAGATGAAACCGACAGAACCGAAATGGGAGGCTACCCATTACGGCGCAACGCTGCCAGAGCATTGGGAAAATTGGGCGATCTGCGAGCAGTACCAGGCTTGATTAAATGTTTGCAGTGCTCGGATTTCTACGTACGCGAAGCAGCAGCTCAATCTTTAGCAATGCTCAAAGACAAAAGGGCCGCCCAAGCACTGATGCAATTGTTGGAACCAGGAGTAGCAGCTGCGGTGCAAGTACCGGGACGCCCCCACCTCACCCAGCCCTACGAAGCAATACTGGAAGCTTTGGGCGCCATGGGCGCAACCGAGGCAATTCCCCTTATAGAACCCTTCCTGGAGCATCCAATGCCGCGAGTGCAGTGTGCGGCAGCCAGAGCAATGTACCAACTGACACGAGACTTCTGCTACGGAGAATACCTGGTGAAAATGTTGGATAGCAGCAACCTGCAATTGCGTCGCGTCGCCTTAGCAGACTTGGGTGCCATAGGATACATGCCAGCAGCAGAAGCGATCGCCGCTGCCAAGGTAGAAAATAGCTTCAAACTCCTAGCCCTCAAAGGCTTGTTAGAGCATCAGCTGCAACAGGAGTCACAAGGACTTTTTTTGACAGCAGATGCCATTCGAGTCATGAATTTGATGGATTCACTTTTGTAGAAAGGAGTTAGTGGTTAGTGGTTGGTGGTTGGCGAACGCCTACCAATTACTGACTATCAACTGCTAACTACTATACTTTTGACCATGACTGCCACTACCCAACAATTAATCCGCAGCGTCGCTGAAGCAGACTCACCAGCACAAATGACAGCAGCTGTAAAAAAATTGGCAGCTGCCAAAGATGAAGCAGCAATTCCCACTTTAATTGCCGTATTCGGTTATAACAACCCAGAAGCAGCAGCAGCAGCAGTTGCTGGGCTCATAGCATTAAAAGAAGCAGCAGTACCGTATTTGCTAGCCCAAATTGACGATTACAACTACGGTGCGCGAGCTTATTCGATCAGAACACTAGCTGCGATCGCCGATCCCCGCGCCCTAGAAGTATTGCTATCATCCGCAGTAAACGACTTTGCTCCCAGCGTCCGCTGCGCCGCCGCCAAAGGATTGGGAAACCTGCAGTTTTGCAAACTAGACCCTCCCCAACGGCAAACAGCACAAACAAAAGCCTTGGAAACTTTGCTGCTTGTCTCCCAAGACCCAAATTGGTTAATTCGTTACGCTGCTGTTGTCGGTTTAGAAGCTCTCGCCAAAATACCTCAGCTACAACAACCAATTCAAACGAGATTTGCACAAATACTCGCCACTGACACCGAGCAAGCTATTTGCGCTCGCGTGCAACTGGCTCAAAAACTAGGAATAGAAGACAAACTACAAACCGAAAACTAAAACCAGCTTTCGTACTCCTCCTAATTTTGTTTGTTCCACTCTCAAGATAAACTAAGGTCAAAGTAAAAATGCCAATACCACTGCTTTCCTTTCCTCTGACCACCCAAAACCAGCGTGTCGAAGGCTACGAAGTACCCAACGAAGACACACCAACAATATATCGATTGACAGATACTTCTTCAGATACAGAAATCGATGCCATCATTTGGGCAGCTTATCGACAAATATTCAGCGAACACCTAATTCTAGAAACATACCGCCAACCTTACCTAGAATCACAACTGCGAAACCGAGCAATAAACGTCCGCGATTTTATTCGCGGATTGGGCAAATCAGAAGTATACCGCCAAGAAGTAGCCCAAACAAACTCCAACTACCGTTTGGTTGACATCAGCTTCAAACGGTTTTTAGGACGCGCTACCTACGGTAAAAGCGAACAAATCGCCTGGTCAATCGTCATCGCAACCCAAGGATTGCACGGTTTCATCGACGCTCTGGTAGATAGCGAAGAGTACCGCCAAAACTTCGGCGACGATATCGTACCTTTCCAACGCCGCCGCTTCAAGGATCGTCCCTTTAATTTAGTCAACCCCCGCTACGCCGATTACTGGCGCAATCGCCTCCTAGAACAATTTTTAGGAGGACAAAGCTTCTATCGAGTCGTGCGCGCCGGAGAATCAGGAAAACGAGGAGTTGCTGGCGCAATTCCCAGCACTTTCTTATCCATGGCCGCAAGCATTGCTCCCAGCGGAATCAGCTACCAACGCACCGCCGACAGCGCCAGAACATTCATCTCCACTGTCAAGCTTCCCGAAACCACAAGTGAATCTAAAACCCCTCCTCCCACCGTCAAACCTGCAACTGTTGCTCTTCCTTATCGTTACATTCCCGGTAACAAAACAACTTAACCCAATCCCCGACCGACTAGTGATTAATTTTACTAGCAATTAGTAATTTGTAATTAGGCAATCAAAAATGGCAATACCTCTTCTGCAATACAAACCTAGTTCCCAAAATCAACGCGTTCCCGGTTACGAAGTACCCAACGAAGATACCCCCAGAATTTATCGCTTAGAAGATGCTCCCAGTTATAGTGAAATTCAAGAACTAATTTGGGCAGCTTACCGACAAATATTCAGCGAACACGAAATCCTCAAATTCCACCGCCAAATCAATCTAGAATCGCAACTGAAGAACCGAACTATCACCGTACGGGACTTTATCCGCGGTTTGGCCAAATCAGAAGCGTTTCAGCGTTTGGTAGTAGAAACTAACTCTAATTACCGCATTGTAGAAATCAGCTTAAAACGAATTTTAGGACGCGCTCCCTATAACCGCGAAGAAGAAATTGCTTGGTCAATTAAAATCGCTACCGACGGTTTCGGTGGCTTTGTTGATGCTTTAGTAGATAGCGAAGAATATCAAATCAACTTTGGTGATAACACCGTACCCTACCAACGCCGTCGCTTTAAAGACAGACCCTTTAACTTGGTCACACCCCGCTACGGCAACTACTGGCGAGATAAATTAGAAAATGAGCGCTATATAGCTGGTGATATCAAGAACTTTTTGGATCTTGCCAAGTCAATTGAGATTAAAACGGTCAGCTATCAACCTGTTAGCACCGCTAATATCTCTATTCCCGATACCACAAGAAATACCGTACCCCGAGGTATTCCCGTATCTGTTAATCCTAGCGCCAGCTTTCCTTTGCGATAGCAAACCAAGACCAATCTCCCAGACAACTTTCTTAACTAACTGCCAAACCGCTCTACTACTGTTAGTTGCAAACAATTCTATCTTCTCCCCAGAATGCGGGAAAATAAATTAAAGAAAGGGAATTTGTTATTTTCCCAACCTGTTGATTTGTTGATAATTTGTTGATAACTTAAGAGGGAAATTGCCAATGGCACTGCCATTACTAGAATATAAACTTAGCAGTCAAAATCATCGAGTCAAAAGCTTCGGTGTCGCCGATCAAAATGAAGATACTCCTTACATCTATCGTTTAGAAGATGTTAGTTCTTTTACCGACATCCAAAATATAATTTGGGCAGCTTACCGCCAAGTTTTTAGCGAGCACGAAATTTTGAGGTTCAACCGCCAAAAACACCTGGAATCTCAGCTCAAAAGCGGTTTGATTACAGTACGTGACTTTATCCGCGGTTTAGCCAAATCAGAAGCTTTCTATCGTTTGGTTGTCTCGGTCAACAACAACTACCGTCTTGTGGATGTTGTTCTCAAGCGCCTTTTAGGACGTTCTGCTTATAACAAAGAAGAAGAAATCGCTTGGTCCATTGTCATCGGTACCAAAGGATTCGACGGCTTTGTAGATGCAATAGTAGACAGCGACGAGTATACTCAAGCTTTTGGAGACAATACAGTTCCTTACCAGCGCAAGCGCTTAGTAGATCGTCCCCATAACTTGGTCACTCCTCGCTACGGCGAAGACTTCCAAGAAACTGCTGGTACTGTCAAAACAGACTGGCGCTTTACATTGCAGAACTTTTACAGCCGCAAGTTCCAAGAACGCCAACTCCGAGAAGGCGATCCCCGCAAGTACACTGACATGGCCGCTGCGATCGCTCCTAAAGGCAACTACGCTCAAAACATTCGCGCTGCTGACCTTGATTATCTCAACCTAGTACCTTCTCGTACCAGACGCTTCTAGAATTGCAACTCTAATCGCTAAATTCGATTGCCAAAATTTTGAACTGGGTCTGATTTTGTACTCATGCAAAGATAGCCTTGCAGTTTTTTTGAGGGTGATATTGCATGAGTGGAGATGAGACCCAGTAGTTTTTATACTAAACGACTACTAAATACACGCTCAATAAACTTTTATGATTAAAAAGCTTACACACGCTACAATTTGATTCTTGTATAGTAATTATATAAACTATAAATTATATCTAGTATTAATTATTTACAAAAATGGTTTTATTATAATTTAATACTGGCGATAAGCAGTTAATTAGTGGTCAAACAATTCAGTGAAATAAATTCCTAGGCTGAATTATGTAAAGCAGGCAATATTACTCTGCAAATATGCTTTATATCCACTTATTTATTGCTATTAAAATCGCAGGTAATTTTCTGTATATTTCAAATATTTGAGAGGAGTAATCATGGCAAAATATCTACTAGCTTCTGCTGGTGGAGCTAGCTTACTTTATTTAATTGCTGGATTTTTATTACCCGTACAAGCCCTTCCTAGCTTAAAGATTACAGATAAAAAGCTAGTTTTAAACCATACTGAAAACTTAGAAATTCCTAACAGTAGCAGCACCAAAATAACAAGGAATTTTCAGCATGAACATTCAACATCCACTGCTGCTTCAAATAACTTGACTATAGCTAATGGTCATCAACCAGAATCATCTGCTTTAAATGAGCAGCAAAAAAATAGCGATTTGGGATTGATTTCTGTTCCTAATTCTTCACTGCAAGTTCCCTCAAAATATTCAATTACATCTCAAACATCAGATGAAACTGCACAAGTAACATCTGTATCCCAATTATCTGATGTACAACCAGCAGACTGGGCTTTTCAAGCATTACAATCTTTGGTTGAGCGCTATGGTTGTATTGCCGGGTATCCAAATGGCACCTATCGAGGCAACCGTGCTATGACTCGTTATGAATTTGCTGCTGGCTTAAATGCTTGTTTGAATCGAGTTAACGAACTAATTGTCACAGCAACTACTGATTTGGTAAGAAAAGAGGATTTGGCAACTTTGCAGAAATTGCAAGAAGAATTTGCTGCGGAACTAGCAACGCTGCGGGGTCGAGTGGATGCTCTAGAAGCCCGCACAGCAGAACTGGAACTAAATCAGTTTTCTACTACTACCAAACTTAACGGTGAGGCAATTATCGCTGGTATTGGTGCGACGGGGGGTCCTCCTGGTAGAAGTAACCCTAACATCATCCTAGTCAATAGAGTACGCTTAAACCTCAACACTAGCTTTACAGGCAAAGATACATTAATTACTGGTTTGCAAGCCTATAACTTTTTAGGTGGTTTGGATGGTCGTGGTAGCTTGCAACAAGCCCTGGGATTAGCTTCACCCATACTCAGTGCTAGTAGTGCTCGTACAAGTTTTGAACCTCAGTTTCCTGGCATTGACGTTAAAACTTTGTCGAATATCAGTGCCAACAATATTGAGCTTTACAAATTACTTTATATCTTTCCCGTTGCTGATAATTTAACTTTATTTGCCGGGACTGCAGCGGAAGTATCAGATGCTTTTCCTACCATTACACCTTTCTACGGTGAAGGGCAAGAGGCAATTTCTCGCTTTGCTAGTTTGAATCCCGTGCTACGTGTCTCTGGCGGTACTTCGGGTTCTGGTTTGGCCTCGGCGGCAGGATTCATTTTTAATATTTCCAAGCAATTGGATCTGAGAGCTTTGTACGGCAGCGTAAATGCTAATATACCCCGACAAGCTGTCGACATACTACCAGGAGTTTCCGGGACGCCTTTGGGAGCAGGTCTGTTTGGCGGTAGTAGCGTTGTCGCGACACAGTTGACCTTTAGACCAACTAGTTCCATAGACATTGGTCTAAACTATGCCCACAGTTACCACGAAATTAATATCTTAGGTACAGGATTAATTAGTAGTGATATCGGTGCGTTAGCAGGTGTTCCCTTGGGAATACCTGTCAAAGTAAACTCAGTTGGAGGTACGCTAAGTTGGCGCTTTTCCCCGAAGGTAGCTTTATCTGGATACGGGGCGGCGATGTTTGTTAGTGATTCCTCTGGTCGTGTAGATACTTCCACCACCTTCACCAGTTGGATGGTAGGACTTCACTTCAATGATTTATTTCACTCAGGGAATAATGCCGGTATTATTTTTGGACAGCCGCTTTTTCGTGCTGATGCTGGTGGTGCGGCCCGACTTGCTCCCGCCGGTGCGAATCGAACCACACCTTATCATTTAGAAGCTTATTACCGCTTTAAAATCAATGATTATATCAGCATCACTCCAGGTGCATTTGTCCTCTTTAACCCTGAAGGCGACAGCAGAAATGATACTACAACCGTAGGTGTACTTCGTACTACCTTTACTTTCTAATAGCGTCTGCACAACGAGCTTTTTCAGATACGCGATCGCTTCATTCACAGTTAGCTAGCTAGCTAGCTGTAACACTCTCTTGAGTTTGCAAATAGGGGCGATCGGAAATTTTTACTCGATTGCCCTGAATCTCCAATAT
This sequence comes from cyanobacterium PCC 7702, assembly GCA_000332255.1. GTDB lineage: Bacteria > Cyanobacteriota > Cyanobacteriia > Cyanobacteriales > Nostocaceae > Chlorogloeopsis. Next base: position 4,809,554 of record KB235926.1, read on the forward strand.
GGGAATATATGCTGTAGGATTTATCCACAGTTTGTTCGTCTCCACGAGCAGCTGTTTTTCTCAAGCAAATAAATAATTAAAATTGCTTTTTAACAACACTGGAAACAGAATTTGGTGTTCTTTTTGCTAGAGAAGGACTAAATTTAAGCAGTACTAAATAGCATCTAACTAATCAAATAACAACAGGGAAAAATACTTGAACATCAGGATTTTTCAAGTAAATTCTGCTTGTAAGTTTGTTAATATCTAAAACCGATCGTTGGAATGCATTCCAAGTAACGTCAAACAAAAAAATTCGCAAACAGCAAGTTGACTCTATTTCTACTAGCTCAGTTTCCATAAGTAAATCGATTAGATAGCTACACTACATATAGCTAATTATTTGATAGCAATTGTTCCAGTTCAGATAACTGTATTGCACCAGAAACAGGTTCGCTGCTGAGGATAAAAAACGGGGTACCGGATAAACCCAAATTTTCAGCCAATTGCATATCTTTGTGAATGGCATTTACAGCAATACGCCTATCTTGTGCAAATTTTTCCAAATCTAAATTCAATTTTTTGGCAATATCTATGTATAAATCTTCTCCTAGCTGCTTTTGCTGCGTAAATAGAGCATCGTGGTATTCCCAGAACTTTCCTTGCTGTTGTGCTGCCCACGCCGCTTGTGCCGCAGGCATTGCTTCTTGATGAATCGATATTAAAGGAAAATTTTTATAGACTAATTTTAGCTCTTCTCGATACTTTGCTATCAACTTTTTTAAAGTTTGATGAGCCTGAGCGCAATAAGGACATTGAAAGTCAGAAAACTCTACTAATAAAAATTTTGGTTTTGTAGCTCCAATAGTAGGAGAATCTCCGATCGCAATTTCAGGGTTAATTTTTAAATCTTGCAAAAACGCCTGGCGTAGTTGCTGTAATTTCTGTTGCTGTTGTTGCTGGTAAGCTTGGACAGATTCTAGAATCGCTTCTGGGTGATTGCGGATAATTTGTAGAACTTGTTCTTCCATTTGCGGATTTATACGGTTAGCCGCTTGCACCGGGGAAGACGAAATTAAAAATAAAAACGCCAAAGCTATTACTGTCACATTTAGTAACTTTTGCAACAGTTGTCTGGTCAAACAAAAGAAGGTACCCATAATTTATTTCATCATCAAGAAAATTTCATTTTCCTAGTGTTCCCCAGAAACTGTAAATAAAAACACTCCTTTGCTTTTTGCTCTCAACTAAAGCCACGAAAATAAAATTACTGACTTGGTAGAAATTTACTGCCAAGACTTGCTTGCTTCGGCATGCAATTGCTGCACAACTCGATCCAGTCCTACGGAACGGGCCGCTTTGAAAAGAATGCGATCGCCTGGTTTGATGAAAGCCTTTAACCTGGCAACTAAATCTGCATGGGTTGCAAAAAACTCTGAGGGGATACCTCGGGCACTTTCGGCAATCAATTGAGCATCTTTTCCGTCTGCCAAAATTAATAAGGCATCCAGGTTCAATTTTTGCACCGTTTCACCTACTTGGCGATGCAGCTGCTCCGATCGCTCTCCTAATTCCTTCATCGCGCCCAACACCGCGATTCGGCGCTTTCCCGGCGTTTCTGCCAATAAATTCAGTGCCGCTAGCATAGCTTCTGGTGCGGCATTATACGTCTCGTCTAAAACGATCACATCATTAGGTAATTCCCATCGCTGCGACCGACCTTTTGGCATATCTACCTTCAGCCCGGATTGCAGGAAAGACCAATCTATACCCAACACCTGAGCCACTGCTATAGCAGCCATGTAATTGGCAGCAATGTGACGGCCCGGCATTGGTAGGGGTAATTTTATACCCGCTACCTCCAAAGTTTGGCTATCTAACAAGTGGCCTTGAATATCTCCTCCCCCAAAGCCAAAAGATACAACTTTCCCTTGCCAAACTTTTGCTGCTGTTTCCATCAACAGGGAATTGTCAAAATTCAGAACAGCCACACCATCCTCAGACATTTGTGCTAAGAGTTCGCACTTAGCAGAGGCGATCGCCTCTTCCGAACCCAGTAACTCGATATGCGCTGTCCCGACATTAGTAATCACGCCAATGGTCGGACGAGCTATCTGAGTTAGTTCTGCAATTTGTCCTTTCCCCCGCATTGCCATTTCAATTACGGCAAAATCGTGTTCTGGACTTAATTCTAAAAGAGTTTTTGGTACACCAATTTCGTTATTAAAATTGGCATAAGTCTTGTGAACCCTTCCTTGGGTTGTCAAAACAGCAGCGATCAATTCTTTAGTGGTAGTTTTACCCACAGACCCAGTTACTCCAATCACTGGAATTTGAAAGCGATCGCGCCACCAGCTAGCAATTTTTTGATATGCTTTGAGAGTATCTTCCACCTGCAGCAGTGGAAATTCCCGTAGACCCGCGTAGCGCGGCTTCTCGCACAGATGCTGATATCTACCGTCAACAATTGCTGCCAAAGCACCCTTGGCGATCGCTGCTGGTACAAACTCATGGCCGTCAAACTTTTCACCACGCAAAGCGAAAAATACTTCTTTTGGCTCCAGTACGCGCGTATCAGTTTGTATACCCCTACATACTTGTGCTAATGCTGCGTCCGATAAATTAACCGCTTTGGCATCTAAAACGTCAACGAGTTGATTGAGGGTGGCAGTACAAGCCATAACTATCAAATAAGTTCCCAAAAATTATTTCTTAAAATACAACCATAAAACCATTCCATCTTATGATTGTTTAATTGCTACTAGAAAGTACTAAAACTAACATTTTTACCATTGCCATCAAAAAAATTTCTTTCCAATTCCTAATATTGGCTTCCCCAAAACCACTGTAATTGCGGAGACGCGAAAATTAGCGTCTCCACCTTCACCTTATTTAGCCAGCTATAACCTACTCAATTCCCTCAATTCGATCTTCAACTTCTTGGTAAAGCTGGCGTAGGCGTTCTAAGTTGCTTTCACTTGTTTGCCAATAACCGCGACCGTTCACCTCCAACAAAGTGGCTACGATCTTGCGGAAACTATGGGGATTCATGTTCATCAACCGTTGTTGCATCTGTTCATCCTGGATAAAGGTAGTGTTCACATCCTCATATACCCAGTTATCAACTGCACCAGCTGTTGCGCTCCAGCCCATAGTATTGACCAATCGTTTCGAAAGTTCCCGTACTCCCTCGTAACCGTGAGACAGCATTCCTTCGTACCACTTGGGATTTAGCAATTTAGTACGGGCATCCAAACGCACTGTTTCTGATAGCGTTCGCACCTGAGCGTTGGCAGTGGTAGTATCTGCAATGTAGGATGCCGGCATTTTGCCATCCTGGCGCAGGCTGGCTACCACTTTTGTAGGATCCGAGTCAAAATAGTGGGAAACATCGGTTAAGCTAATTTCCGAAGAATCCAGGTTTTGGAAGGTTACCTCTGCTGTTTTCAAGGAACTTTCAAAAATTTGGCGACATTCTTCCATTGTCCCGGGATTGTCGGCACTGAAGGCAAAGGATTTGCGCTTCAGATACATTTGCTGCAATTGTGCTTCACTTTCCCAAGTGCTGTTCTCCACTGCCAAGTTGATATTTGACGAGTAAGAACCAGATGCATTGGAAAACACCCGAGTCGCCGCTTGTCGCAGACTAATCCCCATCTCCTGCGCCTGTTGTAAAGCATGTTTGCGGACATAGTTCATTTCCAAAGGTTCATCCGCTTCTGCAGCCATTTTCACTGCTCGGTCTAACAAGTTCATTTGGTTAATGAACAAGTCCCGGAACACCCCAGAGCAGTTGATCACCACGTCAATTCTGGGACGTCCTAATTCTTCTAAAGGTATTAATTCTAACTTATTGACCCTTCCCAAGGCATCTGGAACCGGCCGCACGCCAACCATCCACAATATTTGTGCCAGTGATTCCCCGTAGGTTTTGATATTATCAGTTCCCCAAAGCACACTCGCTATCGTTTCGGGATACTTGCCGCCATTTTCCGCCATATGCCTTGCCAGCAGCCTGTCCACAACAACTTTGGCTGATTTGACAGCTGCTTGAGTAGGAATGGCTTGGGGATCGAGGGCGTGGATATTTTTACCCGTGGGCAACACATCTGGATTGCGAATAGGATCGCCACCGGGACCCGGTAAAATGTACTCACCTTCCAAAGCTTTGAGCAATGCTCCAAGTTCGTTGTCGGCGCAAACTTGCTGCAGGCAAAATTCCAAGTACTCAAACAACGGTTTGAGAGCAGCTGCATCTACCTTGGTATAACCAGCTGCATGCAAAGCTTCTAACCAAGGTTCTTTTTTACCCATATTAAAGAAGTTGAGCTTGGAAACAAACGAGACCCTACCTTCAGCATCCGTTTGCTCTTTCACAAGGGCAGAAACTGCAGCGCGAGTAGCCATGGTGATGTCTTGCAGCAGCTGGACATCCTCCAATATACCCTTGTCGCTGTTTTTGTAAATTTCGTCAATATCTCGTCCCAGGCTGTTGGCTAAGATCCGGGGCAAGCTTTGAATTTGTTCTTCTGGGCGATCTAGACCTGCAATATTTACAACAGTAGCAACTGCTTCTTCTGCCGAAGGCGGTTTTCCAATCACGTGCAAGCCGCAAGGCAAAAGTCGCGATTCAATTTCCATCAGCTTGCGATAGACGATGCCAACAATATTGTCTCGCTGTTGAGCGCTCATGTCTTTGGCATCGATTTGTGGTAAGTTTATGTCCTTATCCAAGTTCACCATCCGACACTTGTCCATGATGGTGTTCACGATCGCCACACCCCGTCCGGAATCTTTTAAGGTTTGATAAGAAGCAATTAAATCGCTCAGTTCTTTCAAACCTTTGTACAAACCAGCATTTTCTGCTGGCGGAGTTAGGTAAGAAATCGTCTCTGCATAACCGCGACGCTTGGCAATGGTTGCTTCGCTAGGATTGTTGGCGGCGTAGTAGTACAAGTTGGGAATTGTACCGATGAGATTATCTGGATAGCATTCTCCAGACATACCTATTTGCTTGCCTGGCATGAATTCTAAGGAACCGTGAGTTCCAAAGTGTAGCACCGCATCAGCTTTCCAAATTTTTTCCAGGTAAGTGTAATAGGCAGCAAAACCATGGTGAGGACTGGCAGAACGAGAGAACAACAATCGCATCGGATCGCCTTCGTAACCAAAGGTAGGTTGAACGCCGATAAAGACGTTGCCAAAGTGCTTGCCGTAGATCAACAAATTTTGACCGTCGCTGTTGAGATGTCCGGGAGGCGGTCCCCAGTTTTCTTCCAAACGTTGGTAATAGGGAGTCAACTGTTCGTATTCAGACACCGACATACGATAGGCAATGTTTAATTCTGGGCTGCTGTATTGCGCTTGGGCATCGTGGATCACTTGGGACATCAAGGCTTGAGGACTTTCCGGCAACTGTTGCACGTCGTAGCCGTTGTTTTTCAGGGCTTTCATCACTTCGTATATAGAACCGAATACATCCAAGTAAGCAGCAGTTCCCACGTTACCTTTATCTGGCGGAAAGCTGAAAATAGTAATCGCTATTTTCTTTTCTAGCTTGGGCTTGCGGCGCAGATTTGCCCATTTGAGCGCTCTTTTTGCCACTGCTTCAATGCGGTCTTGCAGGGCGATCGCTTTTCCTGTAGCCCCATCCCGTCCTGATAGTATAATCGGCTCAATTGCCCCATCTAACTCGGGAATTGCTATTTGCAACGCCACTTGAATTGGGTGTAAACCCAGTTCGCTATTTAACCACTCTTCAGTAGTTTGGAATACTAAGGGTAGGGCTACCATGTAAGGACGGTTCAACCGCTGCAACGCCTCAATTGCCTTGGGATGATCTTGTCGAGCCGGACCGCCTACTAAGGCAAAACCTGTTAAAGATATTACTCCATCTACAAGGGGAGTTTTATGGGTGGGTTCGTAGAAAAAGGCCTCTACAGGCTTAGAAAAGTCCAAACCACCAGCAAATACAGGTATTACCCTCGCTCCCATCGCCTCTAGTTCCTGTACCATGGCAACATAGTGAGCATCGTCACCCGTAACCAAGTGGGTGCGCTGCAGTACCAAACCAATACAGGGCGCCAAAGGATCTTTTAAATCTCGAGAAATATCTTTGCGGCTGTTGTACCAGTTGATATATTCCCTGACATCCTCAAACATTGTCGTCGCCAAAGGATGCCAAATGCCAATATCAGGATAAACAACAGGCTCCTGGTATTGAAAGAGGGCAAAATTTTGTTTATCATCCTTTAATACATATTTATCCGCTAACATCAGCAAAAAGTTTTCCAAATTCTCTGGAGAACCCCCTAGCCAATATTGAAAGCTAAGCATAAAGTTTCTGGCATCCTGGGCTTTGTCCACAGGCAAAAACTTCAGAACTTGCGGCAAAGTCCTCAACAACTTTAACATTGCATCTTCAAAACCAGCGCCTGATTTTTCCTTACGCTTGCGCATAAATTGGGCAATGGCACTTTTCGATTGTCCTAGCTGCGCCATGGAAAAGGTGCCCATCTTATTTAAGCGCATCACTTCCGGCATCGAAGGAAAAACTACGGCTACATCCAGGCGATCGCGGTGCGGTTTGACAGCTTCCACTACCTTTTGAGCTAAGTCTTCTATAAAAATCAATGAAGCAATGAATATGTTGGCCTTCTCAACATCTTTTTTAAACTCCTGGTAGTTTTCAGGACAACGAAGTTCTTCAATTAAGTACCCGCTAATTTCAATCGCCACTTTGGAATTTTTTTCGTTAATCGCCCTGACTGCTTGTGACAGTGCACTTTGGTATTGGGACTCTAACACGACATAGACCACCTTAATTAAATGACGCCCCCGTAGATGTTCGGGTGCAATGTGTCTTATGGTGGACTTGACGTGGGTGAACATGCTTCCTTGGCTCCTTTGATGCGTGTTCTCTACTATTAAGGAATCTGAGTTTTGTTTTATCAGAAAAAGTTTACGTGCAGGCAATTTTGTCCCCCATCTGACACAAAACGATATAAATAATTACACATTTTTTTACATTAATTTAACTTAATGAAAGTATTTACTAATTTAACTATTGATTTTTATTAAACAAAGGCAACTTTTTAAACAAATAACCATCTAGTTAAGAAAAATTTCACTATGCCGCCAATTGACATTCTGATTCTCTCAAACGGCCCAGGAGAAGTCACAACTTGGGTACGCCCAGTAGTACAAGCATTGCGTCAACAATTGGGAGAAGACCGCTCTCAAATTAGAATTTCAGTAATTTTATCTCCTTGCCCCAACGCTACTGGTAAAGAAATCGATATAATCCTTTCTTATCCGCAAGTAGACAGAGTCCAGCCAGCACAGTATTTTTGGCATTTTTTACTTTGGGGCAAAACTCAGGAAAATTGGGATTGGAGAAGTCAAGGTGTAGTTATTTTTCTGGGTGGCGATCAATTTTTTCCTGTAGTGATTGGCAAAAGACTTGGTTACAGTACCGTTGTTTATGCAGAGTGGGAAGCACGATGGCATGCTTTTATAGACCGCTTTGCAGTCATGAAACCAGAAGTTGCTGCCAAAGTAGCGCCAAAATACGCCCACAAATTTACTGTTGTAGGAGACTTAATGGCAGAAGTTCAACAGCACGAAAAAAATCAGCAAGATTACTTTAATACAGAATTAATAGGTTTACTGCCCGGGTCTAAACCAGCAAAATTATTACAAGGAGTACCTTTTACTCTAGCAGTAGCAGAATACATCTACACCGAAAGAATGCAAACTAAGTTTGCCATTTTTGTCGCACCTACTTTAGATTTACAGGTGTTAGCTAATTTTGCCGCTCCTCAAAAAAATCCCTTTGTAAAAATTTTCGGTTCTCCAAAAGCAGAACTACTCGATACTCAACCGCCCGTACTGAAAACCACAAGCGGTTTAACCATAGAATTAGTCACTCGCAATCCCGCTTACGATATCTTATCTCAATGCCGCCTGTGTTTAACAACTGTAGGAGCAAATACAGCCGAACTTGGCTGTTTAGCCGTACCGATGATAGTTTTGCTTCCTACACAACAATTAGATGCTATGAAAGCTTGGGACGGATTACCAGGATTGCTAGCAAATTTTCCTGGTATTGGTTCTACCTTTGCTAAAATCACAAACTGGCTGTTTTTAAAACGCAAAGCTTTACTAGCATGGCCCAATATCTGGGCACAGCAAATGATTGTACCGGAACTAAAAGGTCAACTCCAGCCTGCAGAAGTGGCAAAAATGGTTTTAGATTACCTTGACCATCCAGAAAAACTAGAGCAAATGCGACTAAAATTACAAAGCATCAGAGGAAAAGCTGGTGCAGCAAGGAAAATAGCACAGTTGGTGCGTGAGGAAATCGAGACAAAACAAAATAAAAGGAATTCTTAACCTCGCTCTAGTCTCCAGAAGAACGTCCGTCTCTTCGTCCCAATTCATATACGCCGCAACCTATGCAAGCTAGGATTCCCATGCTAATAGCCCAGCTGCGTCCCAAACTCAGCTCTACCAGCCAATTGCACAAAGTACCGATCGCCAAAAAAGGTACAATGCTAAACAACGAAGCGTAAAAAGCATTTTGCGATTCTCTAGCTTGGCGAGTTTTTTCAAATTCTGACTTGCTGGTGTAAAGCGATCGCTCAGCAAAGTTGAACCAGCGGTGGAGCTGCTCGATTACCCATTCGCTGACTGGCGAAAAACCTAAATACAAGGCTAAGGACCACAAACTTGTTCCAGCTATTGCTACTGCATCAAAGTCAAGACCAAAGGACAACATTTCAGTCAAGATTTTTTGTCAAAATTCTGCCAGTAAAATTGACAGTTTTTTAAATACTAGCTAAATTTCTTAAAAATTTTAAGCAACTAACTTAGTATTTCTACTCATTCCCTCCAGCCCAAAGCTGCAAACAAGTTAAGAAAATTAATCTTGCTAGCTTACAAACTTCTATTTTTGCCATCTAACGATACAAACAACTAATTTAAAACAGCTTCATCTAAGGGAAGGGGTTGTTAGTAATCTATTTTCACCCTTGTTAGGCAGGGTTTCATTTTCTCCGTAACAGATAGCATGCTTTGAATAAAGCGATCGCTGATGATTCTTGCACAAGTTTGTGCTCCCAGTGGATAATCACAAGGTAATTTTTGCACTTTAACCGCAGAAGCCTCCCAAAGCACCAGTTCCAAATAATGGCCTACCTGCGCTCCAACATTTCCTCAAAAATCCTAGTTTACAAATCCAAGTTCAACAACTGCGAGATTTTTAGCTTCTTAGTTTTTCTAATCAATAATATTTTTTAAATAAATTTAATTTTTTTTGACTTTTATTTAAAATTTTCTTGAAAATCTTTATTTTTAGACGGTGAAACCAATGGCGGATATTGTTGATATTGCAGTCAGTGCAGATTGTTTCAAAACTCTAGTTACCGCTGTGCAAGCTGCAGGACTGGTCGAGACACTCAAAAGTCCCGGTCCCTTTACTGTATTTGCCCCTAATGATGAGGCTTTTGCCAAGTTACCCCCTGGAACCATACAAACCCTTGTTCAAAATATTCCCCAGCTAACGCGAATTTTAAAATATCATGTTGTCCCTGGAAAGCTGAAAAAGACCGACCTAGCCAAGCTTGGAAGTGTTACTTCTTTTGAAGGTTCAACCATTCCCATTGACTGTTCTGAGGGATTTGAAGTCAAAAATGCTACTGTGCTCACGGCAGATATAGAAGCTGATAATGGTGTAATTCACGTTATTGACCGCGTTATTCTGATGGGTTAACGAAGGTAGAGAAGGCTCCAGGGTAAAAAATACTGGTGCAAATCTGCCTTGCACCAGCTAACGAACTTGTATTGGTCGCACTTGACCAAAGTATTAAGTAATTTTAGTAATTAAGGAAGCCTTGCTCTTGTTTTATATTTCTTTAATTTTATACATCAATGAAATAGCTTAAACTAAATTGATGTTATCTTCAAAATATTGATGCTTGACTGGAATAGCCTAGCAGAAATTTCCCGTGCCAACTGTGTTGGTATTTGCGCGTTTCTTGTACCTGCAAATTTGCTTACTACGCTGTTAACAATAATTTTGGCTGGATTTTGTCGTCCTTGGTATCAAATTTGGCAAGTTGCGGGTTTAGCTTGCATTTTTGCTTTTGTAATGATGCTGCACGTTTACAGTTGGTTTGTGGTGGGTGTAGTGATGGCTCCTAGTTACATCTTGCTTTGGTTGGCAATAATTTGTTTGTTTTGCAATGTCGGAGCAATTTTATTTCGCAGACTTTACTGGCAGGCGACAAGCTTAGGGAATTAAATACAAGTAGTTTGGGAAGGTATCTCAGCCAGAAAAAGCAGCAGGCAAAAACCTTCCTCAGACATGCAAAGCTCCCTATTTTGGCAAAAACCTCTGGCGCATGCGAAAAATAAAAGCATTCACTTCTGGCAATTCCAACCTGGCAGCGATCGCCGCAAATATGCCCAAACCTACCAAGCCAGACACAATTAATTGTAACAGCTGAATCAATAAGCCATTTACTCCCAAAACCTTCTGCAAAAGTTTAAGAGTTACAAAACTACCTGTACCAGCTACCATACTACTAACTGTTAAGCCCAGAATCGGTAAACTCCACTCCCACAAAGGTAAACCGTTTAACCGGCGATTGAGTACAAATAACAACATCAGCACCGAACAACAATTGACTCCCACAGTTGCCAATACCAAGCCAGGAGCACCAAAAGGTTGAAGGAAAAGATAATCTAAAATCGCATTGAGGAAAATATTGATCGTACTGATGCGAAATGGTGTTGTTCCATCTCCCAAAGCATAAAAAACCCGCACCAAAACATCGCGCCCTAAATAAACGAACATTCCGATTCCGTTGGCAACTAATAGAGAGGACACCAAAAGAGAATCTGTACCTTTGAAAGCACCGCGCTCGTAGACAACTCGTACAATAGGTACAGCCAAAGTTACCATCAAAGCGCCCAAAGGTAGCATGGTGAATGCGGAAAGCAACAATCCTTGGCGAATTCTTACTTTGAGTTCGTTCCAGTTTTCCGGAGCGGCAAGGCGGGCAAATATGGGTAACAGGGGAACTAAAATCACGTTAGAAATAATTCCTAAAGGAGTTTGTACTAGCAATCCAGCATTAGCCAAAGCAGCAGCAACTCCTGTATAAGGAATCAAAGAAGCAAAAAACAAATCTGTATAAAGATTAATTTGCAGCATTCCGGAAGAAAAAGTTGCAGGTAGCATAATTTTCATCACTTCACCAACACCAGGGTGACGAAAATCAAATCGCAGTTTCAATCCACCCATTTTGGCTTTAGCTTGGGCCACTAGCTGCACTATCCATTGCAGAAAGGCTCCTGCTAACACGCTGGCGGCTAAAACTATTCCCCCCAGCATCGCGTATTCGGGTTTGCTAATGTTGCTTTTCAATTTCACAGCAACAGCAGCAATACCAACAATAACGGTGATGCTGGAAAATAAGGGACTAATCGAAGGTAACCAGAATTGATTGGCAGCATTGAGAACGCCAAAACCAATGCCAATTAATCCTGCTAACACAGCCATTGGTGCCATAATTTGAAGTTGGACAATGGCGATCGCCCTTACTAATTCTTTTCCCGGTACCTTGAGACCAGGCGCAAACAAATCAATCAAACTTGGCGCCCAAATCACTAAAAAAACCGTAACTACCAGCAGTATTCCTCCCACCAGTGTAGTGATAGTTTCCACCAAAGGCGCTGCTTCTTCTTGCTTGCGTTTGGCTAAAACGCTAACAACAGCGCTATAAAAAGGTCCGTTAATTCCTCCTAGCAATACTAATAAAAAACCAGGGATTGTATAGGCATAGTTAAAAGCATCAGCTGCAGGTCCCAAGCCAAAAGCAGCAGCAATAACTTGCTGCCGGAGCAAACCAAAAACTTTGCTAACTAAAGTCCCAGCAGCGAGGATTCCAGCAATTCCAGCTAGAGAGCGAGAAGCTTTTTGTTGTTGTGTCACAAACAGTATCCGAAAAATATCGCAACAGCCATATTATCTGTGAGAACATTTAACCGGAAATCTCAAACTTTGTCATAATTTTTTTAGCCAAGGGACTACAAGAAATAGTCCCTGACTTTTAGTAGTTACTGTTTCCAGTTGAACCACAGCTAGCTGGTTTGGCACTCAGCAATACCCACAACCAAGCCAAAATCAAAATTGCTATCAAACCAAACAAGCGCAGTAGAAATTTTTTCATAACTACTATAGCTGCAGTTCTGGTGGTAAGTAATAAAAATTACTGTTTCCAATCCTTACCAATGCGAACGGTGAGATCGGATTCTAAATCACCAGTTCCTGAAACCTCAACAGTTCCCAGACCCAGTAATTGTTGCAGCTTTTGTGCCGCCAGAAAATTACCTTTTTGGGCGATGATTTTGGTTTCGCTGTGGCGATCGGACCAATCGGGAGCAGCATAAACATTGGTAAAGCCTTTTTGTTTAAGAAAACTAATAACTTTTTCAGTTAATCCACTCTGACCGGAAGAATTTTGAATAGCAATTTTCAAGCTGGTGACAGGTCGCCCGTCTGGTTTGAGACCAGCTATACTTACTCCTGCATAATTAGTTAGCAAATCCACTTTTCCTGTCAGATCCAGCCAGTAACTATTAGGATCTGCACTTAAACGGCTGAAAATACCTGGCAAAATAGTCATTTGGAAATTTTCTCTGTCTAAATTCAGAGTGAAGTTGACTATTGCCATCATTTCTTCTACTTTAAGATTGGTGTCAAAGTATTTGCCGACAATCCGAACTAATTGCGGTAGTTTGGGCAACACAGTGGGACTAAACAGGCGTTCTCGCAACCCCATCAGAAATGCCTGCTGGCGTTGTATCCTTTCGAGATCGCCAATATCAGTACCCCGAAAACGCACAAATTGTTCTGCTTGTTCGCCATTGAGAGTTTGCCAACCACTAACGAGATTGACTGAGAATTTACCAGCCGAGTCTTTGTATTCCATAGCTTTGGGAACAAAGACCTCTACTCCACCCAATTCGTCCACCAGCTGTCGTAAACCACTTGTAGAGATACGTATGTAACGGTCTATAGGCGCATTGCTTAAGGTACGGCTAATTACCCGCGCTGCTAATACTGGTCCGCCTTGAAGATTGGCTTGTGATACTTTTGTCAATCCCTTAGATTCTGGAATTGCTATCATCGTATCCCTGGGAATCGAAAGCACCCGTAATGTTTTGTCCTCAGGATTCAACCTGATTAGCAGCATGGAATCGCTTTTACCAGCAAAACTTTCTGGTGAGCCATCTATAGCTCCCGGAACTGGTTCGATGCCCATCACTAAAATATTCATCGGGCGTATGAGTTTATATTGGGAAATATTGCTCCAAATCTCCGCGGGTAATGGAGTTTTTTGGGCATCCACTTCACCCATACCCAATTCTTCATCTGTTCGATCTATGTCACTCCACAAAGGAGTCCAAAGTGCCAAAGTGGACACTAACAATCCTGACAAGGTGATCCCCACCACGATTGTCAACAGCCAAAATAGCCATCGGGGAATAGCTAAGCCCATCCTCCGATACAGCTGGCTGGGGATGGAACTGACGGAGTTAACGAACTTAGAATTTGCTTCTATTTGCTGTTGTGAACTGCTGCTATTTCGAGCCGAATTTTGCACTTTTTGATTGTTTGATCGTTCTGCTTGTTTAACCACAATTTTCTCCCCACTGAACCACTCCCTAAATATCATGTCAATCCTAGCTACTTTTGTTGCTAGTTAAAAATGCCACTGTACACTTGTAATGTTCTTGAATTAAGTTTCCATGACCCCATGATCCGACCATTGTTCCCCGTAATTCTTGCTGGTGGTAAAGGCGAGCGCTTTTGGCCTTTAAGCCGCCAGAACCGTCCCAAACAATTTTTAGATTTAGACGGTAGTGGTAAAAGTCTCCTACAAGCAACTGCCGATCGCCTGCTACTAGTTGCAGGTAATTGGGATAACTTGTGGGTAATAACTTCTAGTCAGATTGCTCCCCAAGTGAAAGAACAACTACCTCAACTTCCACTTCATAACTTATTAATTGAATTACAAGGACGAGATACAGCAGCTGCCGTTGCTTGGACGAGTTTGGAAATGAAAAAGCGTTACGGTGATGACGCTGTTATTGGCTTTTTCCCGGCCGATCACTGGATTGGCGATCTCCAAGCTTTTGCTAATACATTAAATGCAGCAGCCGAAGTAGCAGCAGACTTAGCAGTGCTTGTCACTTTGGGGATCAAACCTGCCTTTCCATCAACCGGTTACGGCTATATAGAACAAGGAGCAAATATTGGTTGCTTTAATGACTTGCCAGCTTATCACGTCAACCGCTTTACTGAAAAGCCTAACCGTCAGACGGCTGAAAAGTTTTTATCTGCAGGAAGTTTTAGCTGGAATAGCGGCATGTTTATTTTTCGGGCGGGTGTTGTTCTTGAGGAACTGCATATCCATGCTCCGGATATTATTGAACCGTTAGAAAAACACGGCCCTGATATTTATCCGCAACTCCCTAAAATGAGTATAGACTATGCCCTTATGGAAAAGACAACCTCGGCCTGTGTGATTCCGGCAGAATTTGGTTGGGATGATTTGGGAGATTGGAATGCCATCGAGCGTTTGCTAAAAAAAGAAGGTACTGTTAATGTCGAGTTAGGTAACCACGTGGGATTGGATACCCAGGGAGCAATTATTTACGATCGCGATCCCGAGAACGTCGTTGTTACCATTGGCTTGGAAGATGTGGTTATCGTGCGCGATTGCAATGTAACTTTAATTGTCAAAAAAGACCGCACTCAACAAATCAAACAAGTACTGCAAATTCTTCAAAGCGATCCTCGATTTGCACAATTGCTATAAAAAAATTGACAGCTGGAAAACCATTGCCAAATTTCATTCCACGGTCCCTAACCCCTGACAGAGGCTGTTAGGGCAGATTTTCCGCTATAACTTGAATGTTAGATCTTTTCTATCGTGAGTATGGCAAACAGCAGTTGGGAGCTTTTTGCTCAGAAAACAGCAATTAGCTCTATTACCACCTATCAAAATTATATTTCCCCACACAAAGGATTTTCTTGCCCCCATCGTCTGGCATACGGAGGAGACTCGTGTTCGCAATACGTGAAAAGGATACTGAGGGAGCAAAGCTTATCACAAGCCGTACAATTATCTTTACAAAGATTCCAGGACTGCGCTCGTGCTAGCAAGATTCTTGCTACCAGAAATTCTCAAAATACTCAAAACAACTTTAGATGTATTGTCATTCCTTGTTGCATACCTCTTTAATTATTAGCTTTTTTCGTGTTCCCCCCATTTGATGGGGGTTATTTAAAAACTATGTTCCTTACCCAGACCGTTCCCCGTCAACGAGAAATTATCGAAGTTTTGTTCCGCCATGGCTGGGACTACATGCGAAGGTTGCTTACCGGTGGAAAAGCCGATGAACCTCAGCTTCCTACACCAGCAGTTTTGAAAAACATTCTGGTAGATTTAGGACCAGTTTACGTCAAATTGGGTCAGTTAATGTCTACCCGTCCCGATTTGTTGAGTGCGCCTTATATTGAAGAGCTATCAACTTTGCAAGATGAAGTACCGCCTGTTTCCTGGTCGGAGATAGAAGTGGTAATTCGCAAACAATTACAAAGACCTTTGGAAGAAACTTTCACCACAATTAATCCCGTTCCGGTGGCAGCTGGCTCTATTGCTCAGACACATCGAGCTACACTCAAAGATGGTCGAGAAGTGGCCCTTAAGGTTCAACGCCCGGGAATAGATATTATTGTTAGCCAAGATATTGCCATAATTCAAGGTATTGCTGATTTAGTAGCACGTACGGAATTCGGGCAAACTTATGAAATTAAATCAATTGCCGAAGAATTTACCAAGGCGCTAGAAGCAGAATTAGATTTTACACGTGAAGCCAGTTACACCGAGCAACTGCGACGCAATTTATCCCAGGGTCGCTGGTTCGATCCCAACCAAGTGGTAGTTGCGAAAATTGATTGGGAGCTGACCAGTGCGAAATTACTGGTAATGGAATGGTTGGATGGCGTACCCTTGTTGTCGGCAAATCTTGCTAGCGACCAAAATGGCAAAACTGCTGCAACAGAACGGCAAAGAATTACTACCTTGCTGTTTCGGGTTTTTTTTCAACAGCTTTATATAGACGGCTTCTTTCATGCCGATCCCCATCCGGGCAATTTATTTTATCTTAAAGATGGTCGAGTGGCTTTACTTGATTGCGGTATGATCGGTCGACTTGACCCGCGTACCCAACGCATCTTAACAGAGATGTTGTTGGCAATTGTTGACCTCGATGCTCAAAGGTGTGCTCAGTTAACTTTACAGTTATCAAATTCCGGCCAACCGGTGATCTTGTCTCGCCTGGAAAATGATTACGATCGCATGCTGCGAAAATATTACAACTTAAGCTTGGCGGAGATTAATTTCAGCCAAATTATTTATGAGCTGCTACAAATTGCTCGAAATAACAAAATTCGCTTACCGAGCAATATGGGTTTGTACGCCAAAACTTTAGCTAATTTAGAGGGAGTAGCCCGTTCGTTCAACCCAGAGGTTAATTTTCTCGACGAAGTTCAGCCATTGCTAACAGATTTATTTCGCCGCCAGCTATTCGGGGAATCTCCCGTGCGATCGCTGCTTCGAACCGCGCTGGATATCAAAAGTTTGTCTTTACAATCGCCCCGGCAAATTGAATTACTTTTAGACAGAGTTACATCCGAAACTTTACAGTGGAATCTCTCTTTACGGGGTCTAGATGGCTTGCGCCGCACAGCAGATGATGCTGCTAATCGAATTTCCTTTAGCATCCTAGTAGGTTCGCTGATTATGGGTGCAGCAATTATTTCTAGTAACGCGCGGGCACCGGAACTATCTTTTTTGAGCAATGTGCTCTTTACTACTGCAAGCTTGTTGGGTTTGTGGCTCATTACCAGTATTTTGCGATCGGGTCGTTTGCGTTAAAAAATGATTAAGAAATAATTACTAACTAGCAAAAAAACAAAACTATAATATATGCCTGTTATCGAAGCTCAAAACCTGAGCAAAATTTATCCTGTAGCTATAAAAGAACCGGGAATCAAAGGGACAATCACCCATTTTTTTCGCCGCACTTACCGCCAAATTAAAGCAGTTCAGGATATTTCCTTTGAAATAGCAGCTGGTGAAGTAGTAGGCTTTTTAGGTCCCAACGGTGCTGGTAAAACTACTACCCTGAAAATGCTGACGGGGTTGATCCATCCCTCTGGTGGGAAAGTGAAAGTAGCTGGTCACATTCCCTTTCGTCGCCAAGAAGCGTTTTTACAAAAAATTACCTTAGTCATGGGACAAAAACAACAGCTGCTTTGGGACCTACCAGCAATGGACTCTTTAAAAATTAACGCTGCAGTATACAACATCCCAGAGCGTGAGTTTTATCACCGGGTAGGAGAATTAACAGAAATGCTGTCTTTAGAAGGCAAGCTCAGCCAACCCGTGCGAAAGTTATCCTTGGGAGAACGGATGAAAGCGGAACTGTTAGCAGCGCTTTTGCATCGTCCCAAGGTGTTGTTTTTAGATGAACCAACTTTAGGACTAGATGTTAACGCCCAAGTAGGGGTGCGAGATTTTTTGCGCGAATACAATCGACGCTACCAAGCTACAGTATTGTTAACCAGTCATTACATGGCTGACATCACAGCTTTATGCGAACGGGTATTGTTGATTCACCAAGGAAAATTAATGTATGACGGTAGCTTGGATGGATTGCTGGAAAGATTTGCGCCCTACCGAGAAGTTCACGTAGAATTAGCCCATCCTTTACCAAAAGAAAAACTAGCACTTTACGGTGATATTCAACACATAGACGGACGGATAGTCTGCTTTATGGTGCAGCAAGAAGACCTGACACGCACGGTATCTCGAATTTTAGCAGAGTTAGAGGTAACCGATTTCCAGGTTACAGAACCGCCAGTAGAACAAGTGATAGGACGAGTCTTTTTAGAAGGAGTAATTAGTGGATAGTAATTGGTAGATAGAGACTTTCCCTACAGCTTTTCAGAGCAGGTAAAAAACCAACTACTAACTACCCATTATCTGTTAAATATTGACGTGCACGCTCTACCTACTATCAAAAAACAATGAAGCGCATTTGGAGAATAGCTTGGACGTTACTTTGCGTGTACTACGCCTACATGGTTGAGTATCGGGCAGAATTAATTTTATGGGTTTTGTCTGGTTCTTTGCCTATTATTCTTATGGGAGTGTGGACACAAGCGGCGCAAGGGGGAAATTTTGGTTTAACATCTATTGATTTTGCTCGTTACTTTCTTGCGGTTTTCCTGGTGAGACAACTAACAGTTGTTTGGGTAATTTGGGATTTCGAAAAGGAGGTTTTGGAAGGCAAACTTTCCAACCGATTATTGCAACCGCTAGATCCGGGATGGCATCACGTTGCATCTCATTTGGGTGAAAGAGCAGCTCGCATTCCTTTTACATTACTTTTAATAGGATTATTTTTTATACTTTATCCCCAAGCTGTGTGGATACCGACTTTTCAAGCTATTTTTTTATTTCTTTTAGCTGGGGTTTTGGCGTTTGCATTACGTTTTATCATTCAATATACGTTTGCTTTGTTTACTTTTTGGACAGAAAGAGCTAGTGCTATAGAAAACTTTTGGTTTTTATTTTATTTATTTTTGTCCGGGATGATTGCCCCTTTAGATGTTTTCCCGGAACCGATCAAAACAATAGTGCTTTTTACGCCTTTTCCCTACTTGATTAATTTTCCTGCTGGAATTTTAGTGGGGCTACCTGTGGATTTGACAAGGGGATTTTTGGCAACAGTGGGATGGATTGTATTGTTTTTGTTTTTGAATCGCTGGCTGTGGCGACTGGGATTAAAGCATTATTCGGGAATGGGGGCGTAAAAAAAGTGGCTTGTCAAACCGCTATATATTTTTGCAGCTGCAACACTAGTTCGTTTGTCCAATAATTAGCAACTTCAGCTGCTTGTGCTTCTACCATAACTCGAATTACTGGTTCGGTACCGGAGGCGCGGACTAAAATTCTACCTGTATCACCCATTGTTGCTTCTGCAGTTTGGATGGCTTGTTGCAAAGGTTGATATTCTTTCCAGGTCATGCGCTTGGTACGGTCTTCTACGCGCACGTTGCGCAATAGTTGGGGATAGGTTTGAAAGCTTCGATCCACCAGTTCTGCAAGGGGAACCCCTGCTTGCTGTACCAAAGCTGTTAAGTGCACAGCTGTGAGTAGACCGTCGCCTGTGATGCCATAATGTCGGCAGAGTATATGACCGGATTGTTCGCCGCCTAACATTGCTCCTGTGCGATGCATTTCTGCTTGGACGTATTGGTCGCCTACCGGTGTGCGAATTAACTGGCCGCCAAGTTGTTTCCACGCCTTTTCAAAGCCCAAGTTAGCCATGACTGTGGATACAATTAAGTTGTTTGGTAGTTGTTGCTTTTGTTGGAGGTGGCGTCCCCACAGATAAAGGATGTAATCGCCGTTGACTTGCCGTCCTCTGTTATCCACTGCTAAGACGCGATCGGCGTCGCCATCGAAGGCAAAGCCTAAATGGGCATTGTGTTCTTTGACTGCTGCTTGTAAAGTTTCAAGGTGGGTAGAACCGCAGTTAACGTTGATGCGATCGCCATCTGCTTGGTTGTGCAGACAAATGACTTCTGCTCCTAGGGATTGAAATACTGATGGTGCCAAATTAACTGCTGCCCCCCATGCTAAGTCTAGAACAATCTTGATGCCTTTAAAATCAATACCCTGCAAAGGTTGTTTCAAAGCTTGGGCGTAGTCATCCACTAACTCTGGACGGGAGTAATACCTACCACATTTGCTGATGGTGGTACTAGCTGGCGCTATACCGCGTAATCCAGCTTCAATTTCTGCCTGTAACTGATGGGATAATTTCAAACCATCGGCACCAAAAATCTTAATGCCATTATCTTCTGGGGGATTGTGGCTAGCAGAAATCATAACTCCGCCGATTGCTTCACTGACGCTTGTCAAGTAAGCCACGCAAGGAGTGGGACACAATCCTAGATACCAAACTTCCAAACCTGCTGCTGTTAATCCTGCGCTCAAGGCCATTCCCAGCATATCGCTGGAGTTTCTTGAGTCTTGTCCGACAATAACCGGACCCGGGTGGAATGTTGCTGCATGAGAGCGCAGTACAATTCCTGACCAGTAACCTACTTGTAATGCTAAAGGTGCACTGAGCAATTCCCCTACTCGTCCGCGAATTCCGTCGGTGCCAAACAAGGAAGTACTTGGTAGTAATATGTTACTATTAAACCCAAATAAAGGAGCGATCGCTTGTTGCGAACTATCAGATTCCAGAGCACCGTTCCAACCGTTGTCCTGAGACCGAGTTATAGATGAGACCATAATTTTGAAACACTCCACACCAACACCCTGGAGGATAACACTTTAAATTAGAATCAACAATTCTCCGTAGGTAGGTTTTATCTTTGTTGGTCTCCGTTTTTCTATGTATAAAATTTTCTAATATCGTTTATTTTCACAGCTTCCAAAATGTAATGATTTTTTACAACTTGGTTAGGAAAACGAAATTGCTCAAATAGCTTTGTAATGAAATTAACCTGGTTTTTCCCACTCCCAGAAAACGTCTCAACTTAAAGATTTTTAATAGAAATTCTCATCAAATAGCTCTACTGTAACGTTTTAGTGGCTTGTATAGCCACAATCGAATCAAAACTCGGGTAGTAGACTTCTTAAAGTTGAGAAATTTAGCATGAGCAGTAATTTAGCGACCAAATTACGTGTAGGTACAAAAAAAGCCCACACGATGGCAGAAAACGTTGGTTTTGTCAAGTGCTTTCTCAAAGGGGTAGTAGAGAAAAATTCGTACCGCAAGCTTGTTGCCAATCTCTACTTCGTCTACAGTGCAATGGAAGAAGAAATGGACCGGCACAAAAATCATCCCCTTGTTTCTAAAATTAATTTTAAAGAACTATACAGGCAGCGTAGTTTAGAAAAAGACCTGAGCTATTACTACGGTGGCAATTGGCGGGAACAAATTCAACTTACGCCTGCTGGAGAAGCATACGTACAGCGTATCCGCCAAGTCTCCAACCAAGAACCAGAATTATTAATTGCTCACTCCTACACCCGCTATCTTGGCGACTTATCAGGGGGACAAATTCTCAAAGGAATTGCTCAAACAGCAATGAATTTGAATGGAAAGGGAACTGCCTTTTATGAATTTGAGGATATTCCTGATGAGAAAGCATTCAAAAACAAGTATCGTCAGGCATTAGACGAATTACCGATAGATGATGCTACAGCAGATCGCATTGTAGATGAAGCTAACGCAGCTTTTGCCATGAATATGAAAATGTTTGAGGAATTAGAAGGAAACTTGATCAAAGCGATCGGACAAATGCTATTCAACAGCATTACCCGTCGTCGCAGTCGCGGTAGCACGGAATTAGCCACTGCTGAATAAACCCTAACCAGCCAATATTATTAGAAATTGTAGGGGTACCACCCCTGGGACGGTTCTATTGAAACAGGACTTTCTAAGGGATGTTGCCCCTATTGTTTTACCTTCTTTAGTCTGTAAAGTACAAGGCAATATGGTGTCGCTTCGTTGCTTTTGACTACAAGCAGCAAAAAAGTTCAAAAAGCAGCTTGTCACCTTCGGTTGCAAACACTCACAAGCAGTTTGGCATGTTTGTTGCTCGCGTGGGAAAATCAATTCCAGTTATTCATATCATTTTCTGTGCTTGTGAAGTTGAACAATGGCTACAAAAATTCCTGTCACTGTGATTACCGGATTTTTAGGTAGTGGTAAAACTACCCTGATTCGCCACCTCCTACAAAACAACCAAGGACTCCGTATTGCTGTTTTAGTAAATGAATTTGGTGAGCTTGGTATAGATGGAGAATTATTGAAATCCTGTCAAATTTGCCCAGAAGATGATGAAAGCGCAAATAATATCGTGGAATTAACAAATGGCTGCTTGTGCTGTACCGTGCAAAAAGAGTTTTTACCGGCAATGCAACAGCTAATCAAGCGGCGCGATCGCATTGATTGTATCTTAATCGAAACTTCTGGTTTAGCTTTACCAAAGCCACTGGTCACAGCTTTTCGCTGGCCGGAAATTCGTGTTGGTGCTACGGTAGATGCTGTGATTGCTGTGGTAGATTGTGCTGCAGTAGCAGCAGGAACATTTGCTAGCAACCCAGAAGCAGTGGAAGCGCAAAGGCAAGCAGATGATAGTCTAGAACATCAAACACCTTTACAAGAACTTTTTGAAGACCAACTAGCCTGCGCAGATCTGGTGGTTTTAAATAAAATCGACTTGGTGGATAAACAGACAAAAGTAAAAGTAGAGGAACTAGTCAAACAAAAGTTACCTCGAGTTGTGAAAATTGTTGACAGCTATCAAGGAAAACTTGCTCCCTCTGTACTGTTGGGATTGCAAGCTGCAGTTGAAGAAAATCTAGATGCTCGTCCCACTAACCACGATATGGAAGAAGACCACGAGCACGATGAACAGATAACTGCAACTCATTTAATCTTAGATCGTTGTTTCGAACCTCAAAAGTTGCAACAACAATTGCAAAAGCTAGTAAAAGAGCAAGAAATTTACCGTATTAAGGGTTTCGTCGCCGTACCTAACAAACCTATGCGTTTAGTCATGCAAGGAGTGGGAAATCGTTTTGAACAATTTTACGATCGCCCTTGGCAAGCTCAAGAAGCAAAGCAAACTCGTTTGGTTTTTATTGGTCGCCAAATTAATTCTGCGGAGATTGAATCGCAACTTGTAGCGCTATAAGCTCTTGGCAAAAAAGTACCAAACAAGCAAAACAACACTGCTGCTCCTAGTACTGTATTAAGGTGAATGGAAATGGACGCTAAAACAACTGAAATCAAGCAAATAGCAACTCAGTTGCTAGCTGGTATGCTTGCCAATCCTCACATTTACGCTCAAGTTTCTGAGGATTTAGCTCAAGGAGTACAGGAGCAAGATTTAATTGTCCTGGCAATTGAGATGGCACAGCGATTGATTGACAAGGTTGAAAAAAGAGATACTTGATTGGGGACTGCTGACCTTTGTGGCAAAAAAGTTTAGAGTTTATCGATTAGCCTTGATGAGGAAGAAAAATGTCAGATTTTCACGATTGTCTCAAACATAAGTATGCTTACGTTGCTGTAGGAGAATTTAAACCGGGTAAATTTGAGGAAGCCAAGCGGCTTTACGAGCAGGCTGTTTCGATGTACACTACGGGCTTTCAGAAAGCGTACTTGTTGCAGGAACCGGGGACCGACAGGGGTATTGCGGTTATTTTTTGGGAAAATATGGGTGATATGGAAGCAAATCACAGCGAAGCGCAGCAGAAAATTTTACAAAAGATGAGTCCTTTATTTGCTAAGGCTCCTACTACTTCTTTTTACGAAGTTGTTTGTGAAATTCAGCCGAAAGTAGCTCCTGAGATTTCGGTTTAGGAGGACTTAGTAAAAACAGCGATCGCTTCAACTCGGTAACAAAGGCGATCGCTGTTTTCTTTGTTGGGTATGGGACAAACTACTGGGCAGGAGGAGAGTCGAACTCCTATGGGCGCAAGCCCGCCACATTTTGAGTGTGGTGCGTCTACCAGTTTCGCCACCCGCCCTGGTTAACAACTTCATTATTATAATTAATTTTTTGGTTTTGCAACAACAAATTTTCATATTCTTTGCTGCTTGCCCAGCGATCGATTTCTCGGGCTCGCAGTACTGGTACTGGATGAGTTAGCTGAGCAGTACGAGCGGCTTTAACCATTTCGCCCAATTCAGTTTTGCTAATGTCGTCGTAGGCGCGAGCTTGGTCTACAAAGGCATCCAGGTTGAGTTGTGGTGCGAGGGTAGGGGAGCCACCTGTCAGTTTCATCAATACAGACATGACAACTTTTGGGTCTTGAGTTGCCAACAAGGCAGCGCGATCGCAAGTGAATTCGGCACAGCGTACCCATTCTAAAAGTTGTGCTTGAATGGCTTGGGCAATGAGGGCGCCAATGTTAGGCAAAGTTGCTGCCGCCAATATGAGTATGTTTACTGGTGTTAAGTAAACGCTGTGGTCACATTTGAGATGTCCTAATTCATGAGCTATGACTGCTTGAGTTTCCTCGGGCGTGAGCATGTCAATCAGGGAAGTATGTACCACAATAAAAGGCTGTTTGCCTCGCATGGCAAAAGTGTAGGCATTAGGAGCCGGATGCTGCTTGATATAAAGTTGAGGTGGCTCCATATCCAGGATTTGGCAGGCTTCTAGTAGTAGTTTGTGTAAGTGTGGCAGTTGTTTTTCACTTACTAAAATACTGGATGCGATATTTTCCACATAAAAAACCTGCTCCGCCACGGGTCCTAACAGATTCCGCACCAGGGTATCTATACCGGGAATCTGCTTGAGCGCTTTGGTTGCTTCTAGGTCTAGGGGATGACGAAACGAGTCTGCTTTTAGACCAATCAGCCGGATTTTGGAAGAGTACATGACAAAGCAAGTTAAAAGTAATATTTTTGCTTCGGGTTAGCCATCTTGCTGACCCTACAAAGCTAGTATAGCTAGAACAAACAAAACAAGACTGTTAGTGGTTAAGCTTTGATACAGATAGGGAAAGAGCCGTTAACCACTAACGCGTTTTGTAGATTTATTTTTTCGGAACTATAGATGGTTCCGAGTTGGTGATGCTTCCAGTTTCTTGAGAATCCAGCACCGAACCTTTGACGCGCTGAATTTTTGCTCCTAACTGTTGCAATTTGAAGTCCAGGCGATCGTAGCCCCGATCCAAATAATGCAGTCCCTGAATGGTGGTTTTACCATTAGCTGCCAAACCAGCGACGACCAAAGCTGCAGCTGCTCGCAGGTCGGTACCGATGACGGGTGCACCGGATAACATTGGCACTCCACGCACAAAGGCGGTATTACCTTTGACGCGAATATCTGCTCCGAGGCGATTTAACTCGGAAGCGTGGCGCAAGCGGTTCTCAAACACGGTTTCGTTAATGACGCTATCACCTTCTGCTATGGATAGCAAGGCCATAAACGGCGCTTGCATATCAGTAGGAAAGCCTGGATGGGGAAGGGTTTCTATGTCTGTTGCTATAAGTCTTTCTGCTGGGAGAACGTGCAAGCAGTCGGGTGCTTCTTCAATAACAGTTACACCTATATCCCGCAGCTTGGCAATCACTGGTACCAAATGCTCTGGTGCTACTGGCGATAGCATCAAATCGGAACGGGTGATAGCTCCTACCACTAAAAAAGTTCCTGCTTCGATGCGGTCGGGAATGATAGTATATTCGGTAGAGTGTAGTTTGGAAACTCCCTGAATCGAAATCTTACTAGTTCCGGCACCGTGAATCTTAGCTCCCATAGCGATGCAGAAGTTTGCTAAATCGACGACCTCTGGTTCTCGGGCTGCGTTTTCAATTATTGTTTCCCCTTCTGCTAAAGTGGCCGCCATCATTAGGGTTTCTGTTGCTCCTACGCTAGGGATATCCAGGTAAATTTTTGCTCCCTGCAATCGTCGGCTACTTCCAGGTACATAAGCATTACAAATGCCGTGCTCAACCTGTACTTCTGCTCCCATTGCTTGCAATCCCCGAACGTGAAGGTCCACGGGTCTTGCTCCAATGGCGCAACCACCGGGAAGGGGCATTTGCGCTACTCCCAGACGCGCCAAAATTGGACCGATGGCAAAAAAACTCGCCCGTAACTGGGTAACTAGTTCGTAAGGAGCTTTAGATGATGTTAAATCGCTGGCATTGATGTCTAAAATATCTCCGTGTCTTTGTAGACGAACGCCTAAAGCAGACAAGACTTGACCCATGCGCTCCACATCTACCAATAAGGGTACGTTATGGATGCGACAGTCCCCAGAACAAAGTAAAGATCCGGCCATAATGGCCAGTGCGGAATTTTTGGCTCCACTTATTTTGACATGTCCTTGTAAACGATGCCCGCCCCAGATATGCAAGACTGAGGAGTCTGCCATTGGTGAAAACTTGGCATCCACCAAACCGCTAGAAGGATTAATAAGCCTACCCTCCCAAAAACTATAAATTTTACAAACTTTAAGTTGGTTTTGATTCTACAGTAAAGATTTAATTTGTCTACATTATTGCATCACATCTGTGGGCGCCATAGGTTTTCTGATTCTTAGAGGATGGTTCTCACCCGGCAAAATCCTTGCTAGAGGCGAAGTTTTGAATTTCCAGGTTCCAGAAGAAGCAGGTAAACATCTCGTTAAATTACACACTCCGTAATTCTACTTTGTCTAGAGACAAATGCGTCTGGCTGCTAAATTGCATGGAACTATTGGTTGACGCCAAAAGAAGTATTACGTAATAATAGAAAACGGTCGATAAAAGTCTTGGCAAGCGGAACTGGCGGAATTGGCAGACGCGCTAGATTCAGGTTCTAGTGCCGCAAGGCTTCCGGGTTCAAGTCCCGGGTTCCGCATGTAAATAAGTTTAGGATTTTGGATTCATCTAAAATCTATTATTGTGCTTACTAGTTTACATAATCCTTTGGTAAAACAGATTAGGAAACTCCACTCTGCTCAGGAGCGGCACAAACAACAGCTTTTGTTGCTGGAAGGAACGCATCTTGTAGAGGAAGCTTGTGCAGTGGGTTATCCATTGGTTGCAGCCTGTTGTACTCCACAATGGCAAACAGCTCATTTGCAACTGTGGCAGCAAGTTCAACAGCTATGCGAACGCGCCGAAATTGTTAGCGAAGAAGTAATGGCAGCGATCGCTACTACGGTGCAACCGGACGGGGTACTGGCAACGGCAAAACGAGGTGAGCGTCAAACTTCAGTATCGTTTACCGGTATAGTACTAGCCTTGGAAAAAATTCAAGATCCGGGTAATTTAGGAACGATAATTCGCACTGCAGCTGCGACTGGCGCCTCTGGAGTGTGGTTGAGTGCAGACAGTGTCGATTTAGACAATCCCAAAGTACTGCGCGCTACAGCAGGACAATGGTTTCGCTTACCGATGTCAGTAACTGCAAATTTAAAAGCAATTGTACAGCAAGCCAAGCAAGCAGGAATGCAAGTAGTTGCAACTTTGCCGGATGCAGCCTTAACTTACTGGCAGGTAGATTGGCGTCGATCAAGTTTGATTTTGTTGGGAAATGAAGGTGCTGGTTTATCTCCAGCGCTAGCAGCTATGGCAGACCTACAGGTAAAAATACCCCTTCAGGGTGGAGTAGAATCCTTAAACGTAGCGATCGCTGCGGCGTTAATCTTGTATGAAGCCCAACGCCAGAAAACAGCAGAAAATTGCTGACGATTAGCTATCAGCTTTTTCTTTTTGCTGGAAATATTGCTCGATATCAGCAACTGCATCCTCCCACGCAGCTAAATCAACTACCGAGACGTTATCAGTAAATCGGTGCTTCTTTTGAGTGCTATCATCTGACAATTTTGAGGTTTCTTCTTGCTGAGGAGAGTTTTCTTGCAATATATGCTCCAGTTCATCCAGAGATTGTTGAAACTCTTTAGCAGCAGCGCGACGCTGCTCGTGTTGACTTTGCTCCATGAACTTGATTTCAAATTTTCAGTTAACGTGCACAAACTAGACAGCAGTTTCTATAAACTTAGACTTGCTCCTTCCTTATTTCCAGGATAGTTCTGTATAAACTTTACACAAGTATTCGGAAAATGCAAAATTTTGCTTCCCTAGCAATACATTTAGTTTTTTCGGTAAGCACGACTACGGTTGCAGTCCAAGCGATCGCTGTCCGGCGTGCAAAACAAAAAGCTTTACTTTAGTTGAGTATTACCAAAAACAAAAAACTTTCTTTGTAGCTTTGGCAGATTCAATTTCTAACCCAAGCAAGCAGTAGAAAAATTTTTAGCCAGTTTGAAAGTAATTAAATGTTATGCCTTTTGCAGAAATGGGACTGACATCTAGACCAGGAGCAGGTAAATCTGGTTGGATGAAGACGCTGACTTGTTGCTCGGAATTGTTTTGTACTATAGCCGAGGCAACTCGGGATTTTGCAACTTGGCTGTAAGTTCTTGATTGTTCATAAAATTGCAAAGTAGGCTCCTTCCTGCTAGCTGGCAATTAACCGCTCAACAGAAACTATTTTCCTACTCTAATTAATTGTATATATGGTGACAATTCCAAAAATCCCCTACTAGCTAACTAGTCCATCCATTGCCTACACCCAGATATCAGAGGTGCAATCGCCGTTGGGATAACGCATTTCATGGGCGCGAGCCGGACCTGCTGGTTCTCGACCAAAATTAACATAGAAATTCTCGTTAATTTTCATGCCGCCTTTGTCAGTATCGCAGTCAATTTGTAACAGATAAGAACCTGTTTGGGATAGTTCCGGGTAAAACTGATTATCCCAACTGCTAAACAGAGAATTTGTGACATAAAGGCGCTTACCATCCAGACTGAGTTGTAGCATTTGGGGTCCACCAGCCAATTTTTGGCCTTGAACTTGGGCGCCTTGACCGAGTAAACCGCCACACCAAACTTGACCGGTAAGTTTTGGTTGGGAGGGGTCTGTGATGTCGTACTGACGAATATCGCCGTGCAACCAGTTCGAGAAGTACAAAAACCGATCGTCCATGGAAATTAAAATATCCGTAATTAAAGATGGTACGGGAAAAGACCAGCCTTCTACTTCTATTGATGGAACATCAATAACTTTTTCTATTTTCCAGTGTCCGTTGGACTTGTACCAATGCCAAATGTTACTGCTGAGTGCAGCGCCAACAAAACCGTGGGTGCTGTCGGGATTGTGGTGAAAACGCACTTCTAAGGGTATAATTCCTTGCTCGCCTAAATCAAAACTTTCCATAATTTCACGTTTTGACCAGTCCCAGAAGTGTAAATGATGTCCGTATTTTCCGGCAGCAACGTCATTGAGGTCAAAGCCGGGGTAGAATGTTTCCGGTGCGCCCCATTCGCTACTTACCATGACGTTATGTCGCGGTTGGTACCAAAAGTCGTAGTTAAAGCGCATGGGTTGGGTTTGGCGTTCCCAGCGTCCTGCAATATTCAAATTTTCATCTAGTAGTAGGAAACCACCGGGACCTTTACCTTCGCTATCGCCCAACATGGAAATCATCACGTGACCGTCTGCTAGACAGTGTACGGTGTGGGGTGCTGTGAGGTTTGTTTTTTGCTTGATTTCATCTGGTTCGATGATTTTGTATAGTTTGGGAGCACGAATATCTGCTGTATCAACGATATAAATTCGGCTGGAACGCAGTCCAGGAATAATTAAAAAGCGTCGAGATTTGAAGACGTCACCGTAGCAAGAACTACAGGCATTCCAACCGAAATGATGTAACTCGTCACCTATGTATGGCATAGGTAGGCGAGCGATAACTTGGGAGTAAGTTGGAGAATTAGGGTCAACATCTATTGTGGCAAGATAATCTGGCGCATGAATACCTGTTCCTGTATACAAGGCGATCGCGTACAGTATTTTTTCATGTTCTGCTTGCATCGCTGCTTGTGGAGAAGCATACCCAGGACCGCAGCAAGCATGAGCCATAGTTGTTACCTCCGAATGTAAGTTCAACTTTTTCAAAGATTTTCAGTCACACAAGTTCTAAATTTATCTACAACTCCAGCAGTTTTGAGGAATGCAAAGTTGTCGGAAGTTGCAATCGTCTTGGGCGATCGCGTCGTTATTTCTTTTGTGCTTGCAAAATATTAAAACTTTGGAGATAGCTAAGACCTATTTTTCGCTGTTTTCTTAACGTCACTAGGAATTACATCTCAGGCAAGATTGACATTTTCAGCTTGGCTTGCTTGCATACTGTGGTACTAGATAATAGCGGGACACTTTTTTTATAATATACGGTAAATTGGTTTTATTACCGTAGTTTATCACAAAGTGATTTTGGTTTTGTAGGCGATCGTCATCTGCAATACCCTCCACACTCAAAACACGCTCACATCCACCAGCGTTTCGTGCACAATTTTAAATGTTTTGATAAGATAAGCGTTCTCAGCAAAACGGCAAGCGCCTATGTATAAGGGTATGTTGTAGTAGTAAGCAAGTTTGTTTACAAAACGAATGTTGCTGAACGAAATTATTAGTTACAGTTAGCACGATCCGGAGAATATTATTTGCTCCTACTTGTGCAATTAACTCCTCCTACGTCTGAGTTAGTTTGTGCGACTAAAAAATACAGCGGCGATGATAATGAAAGCTAACAGCAACAAAGGAACCCATAAATTAGGGAGGTCTTCAGAACTCATAAGCTAAAGATGTAGCTGGTTGTTTGTGCTCCCAGAAGATAGGAGTTGCTTGGAGAACCTGGCAACGAGATAATTTTTTGTATACAGCAAGCAGTGCACAGAGGGGATTGCCATGGACTCACAGGAAATAGTGATCTGGCTGCAGGAACGCACGGCTTTAGGAATTCTCTCACCGGAAACCTTACAGGCGATCGCCCAAGTTGTTGAAGAAAAAGTTTTTCCAGCAAATTATACTATAGCTGCTGAAGGCACTATTGCCCAAGCACTTTACATTCTTTTGGAAGGTAAGCTTGAAAGCAGCAGTAGCAATAAAACTAATCCCAGTTTAGCTGTTGGTTTTCTACCAGGATCTGTAATTCATCTGCGGGAAATACTTTTAGATGAGTTATCCCAGCGTACCATCACCACCAAGAGCGAATGTCGCTTTTGGGTTGTACCTGCTATGAAATTTCGAGAATTAATCGCTCAATATCCAGAAATTGTCCAAGTTGGCTCACGCATGCTAGCACAGGAACTAGCACAGCTAGCATCTGCTTTGAGCTACGAACAAGAACGTTCTTTGGCGTTGCGTCCTTATTTAGTTACCAAAGCAGCACGGGGGATTGTAGGGACGAGTCGTTATGCGGTGCGTTTGCGCGAGCAAATTCGCGCTTGTGCGAGCGATCGCAAATCTGTTTTGATTTTTGGCGAACCGGGACTAGGCAAAGATAACATTGCTGCCTTAATTCATTTTGGCTCCAAACAGCGGCGAGAACCGATTATCAAAATTAATTGTGGAATTCTGCAAACTAGTGGTGCAGAACTGTTCGGACGTGCTGGTGGTAAACCTGGGCTTTTAGAATGGTTGGGGGAAGGTACTGTTGTTCTCAATAACATTCAAGAGCTTCCTGCGGAACTGTTACCGCAAATTATCAAGCTACTGCAAGACGGTACCTATACTCCTGTGAGTCGTCCTGGCGATAGTTTGCAAGCCGAGCCCCACACCTGTAGAGCTCGAATTATAATAGTTGCGGAAAAAGCTCAACCGCAAATCGAACGCTGTGTTGGTCGAATTATCAAAGTACCACCTTTACGAGTACGAAAAGCAGACATTCAAGCGCAAGTTGAATACTACATCAGTCTCTATACCCGCTCCAGAGGTATTCCCAAGCCACGTATAACTCCAGAAGCTCTACGTCGCTTGCAGTCCTACGATTTCCCCGGTAATTTAAAAGAGTTGCAAGATTTGGTAGAAAGAGCTATTGTCCAAGCGGGGGAAGCAAAAGAGTTAACAGAAGAAGTTTTTTGGGCAGCAGAAAACAAGAAAAAGCGATTTCGGTTGAATCTTTTAAACACCTATCCTGCTTTACGCAAGTTTCTTCGCAGTCCGTGGTGGCCGGATCGCATAAATTACGGCTTGACAACTGCAGCTTTTGCCTTTGTTGTCGCGGTGTTATTTGTCGGACCGCAAACGCGCGATCGCAATTTTGCATTAAATCTGTTTTGGGCTTGGTGGTGGCCTGGATTTCTATTTTTATTTCCCTTTTTGGGGCGGATATGGTGCGCTGTTTGCCCGTTTATGATTTATGGTGAAATTACGCAAAATTTATCCATGTGGCTGTTTCCAAGAAAATTGAAAACCTGGCCTCGAGAAAAAGCTGAAAAGTGGGGCGGATGGTTTTTATTTGCAATGTTTACCTTAATTTTTTTGTGGGAAGAGCTGTGGCAGTTAGAAAATACTGCTTATCTATCTGCTTGTTTGCTTTTGCTCATCACTTTTGGAGCGATGATTTTCTCTGTTATTTTTGAACGGCGATTTTGGTGTCGCTATTTGTGTCCCATTGGCGGAATGAATGGTTTATATGCCAAACTCTCGATGACGGAATTACGGGCGCAACAGGGTATCTGTTCTGCTACTTGCACTACCTATCAATGCTACAAAGGTGGTCCGCAAAAGGGTGAGGGAATGGAGACAAATGGATGTCCTTTGTATTCTCACCCAGCACAGCTGGAAGACAACCGAGACTGCGTGTTGTGTATGACTTGTTTGAAGGCTTGTCCCCATCGTTCTGTGGAGTTTAATTTACGTCCTCCTGGAATTGAATTGTGGACAACTCACTTACCCCGCAGTTACGAGGTAGCGTTGTTGTTTTTATTACTGAGCGGAATATATTTGCATCGCCTACCGGAGTTGCAATCTTGGTTGGGATTATCGATAGATTTAACTCAGTTCTTACCGCACTTAGAATTATCTTTGCTAGCTTTGTTGGTACCAGCAACTATTCCCTTTGTTGGATATGCATTGCTCAAGCTTTACTGCTGGTTGAACAATAACATTTTTGTGGCTAACTCTGTGTTCTCGGCAATAAAAATTCCAAATCGCATTAAACCCCGACCATTTTTAGAGCTTGCCTATGGCTACTTACCTTTGGTCTTGGGAGGTAATTTAGCTCACTATCTGCGCTTGGGTCTACGGGAAGGAGGACGCATATTACCCGTCTTTTTTGCTACTTTTGGCTGGAATGGAGAACACCTACCTTTTATTGTTGCCCATCCAGCGGTAATTGCCTTTTTACAGGGAACGACCTTGATTTTCTCAGTTTTTTCATCGATACTGCTAACTCAAAAAATTGCTCGCCAACCACTACGCGTACTGTTATGGCAACACTTAGCTATTGTGGGATTGGCAGCGAGCATGTGGCAGATTATAGTATCTAGGTAACTGGCAAG
The DNA here is from genome assembly GCA_000332255.1 of cyanobacterium PCC 7702. GTDB lineage: Bacteria > Cyanobacteriota > Cyanobacteriia > Cyanobacteriales > Nostocaceae > Chlorogloeopsis. The sequence continues at coordinate 4,842,551 of KB235926.1, forward strand.
ACAGTTACTGCAGTCTTGGCGATCGCATCATTTCCCCACCCCACCACAACTAGCTGGGTGAGCAGACAGTACTGAATCAGCCGTTTGTTTGTTCAATAGATATTTTCTCGTGTTGCTGCTTGCATCGCTCAGACAGCTATGGCATGATGAATTTCTAGAAATTACGATAAACTTATCGATTTACCGTATTTTATTGGGAATTTGATAGCTCAGTTAACAGAGTTAACAAACAGATTATGAAATTTAACCAGACAGTATCTATTTCAATGGTTGGTGAATTTGTAGCTAATACGGACAAAAACAGAAAATATCGCTTGTGAAGCTGTAGGTAGCGCTGCGCAAGCAATTGTGGTTTGCCAATTGACAGCAAGCATTGCTAAGTTCAAGGAGAATTTTTATGGTTGCAAACAATATTAATGTCAATAACGTTACTGCATTAAAACAATCTCATTCAACGGGAGGGGAAATTTCTTGGTTGCGAGTTCCACAAGAGGAAACATTACCTGATGATATTCAGGCTATTTTTAGGGTGCAACGCGATCGCTACGGCTTTGTTCATCCCTTCTTTGTCGGATATTCCCTCAATCCCGATCGTTTGCGTCGTTGGTTTAATTACTACGACGCTCTCCAACATGGCAATGGCGAACTTTCCCATCGAGAACGAGAAATCATCGCGGTTGTGGTGTCAGTTACCAATGATTGCGAAACATGTGCAATCACCCATCAAGCCCAACTGCGAGATGTAACAGGCGATCCCGCATTTGCTGCTGCAGTTGCAGATAATTACATAAACGCTAATTTAACACAAAAAGAGCGAGCGCTGGCGGATTTTGCGGTGAAGTTAACCAAACTCTCACAGGAGCTTTCACCAGAGGATTTAATTCCCCTGCGTCAAGTTGGATTATCTGATGAAGCGATTCTGGAAGCTGGAGAAATTGCAGCACACTTCAGTTTTGCGAATCGTTTGTCTAAAGCATTTGGTTGGAAAGTAAAGCGCGAACAGTACAACCTCTGAAGTTACAGTCAACCATTTTCTGGAAATAAAGAATAGGACCATGTCTAACATGTCTAACATGAGGTGCGATCGCATCCAGAGTCGTAACAAAGTATGACTAGCTAGTTGTCTTAAAAGCTTTATTTGCAGGATTTGCAGGTCGAGCTATTTTTCCTGTTGCTGGTGAAAGCACCATCGCCTGTTAGTAAAAATTATGTCTTCACTGTTTGCCTGTATTCTGGTAGCTCCAGAGGGAGGGGCGATTGGATAGCGGTATAGATGCAGGTGGAGAACTCTTTGGAGGTGACACGGTTTGCAACTGTTGAGCAGTTAGAGCAGAACATCTAACTACTAGATTCTGATAGGTATTGAATAAGTGAAAATTATGCAATTACTTTCCAGAAAAACTCATCAAACTCAAGATTATCTTGCCCAGGCAAACGAGCTGGCAAAAGAGTTTGCAAAAACTGCCATCGAGCGAGATAAACAAGGCGGTACACCCAAAGCGGAACGCGATCGCTTACGAGAAAGTGGATTGCTGAAGTTAATTATTCCCAAAGAATACGGTGGATTGGGTGAACGATGGACAACAGTGTTACAGATTACGCGCACCTTTGCAGAAGTTGATAGCTCGATCGCTCACGTGTTTTCCTATCACCATCTTGGTGTTGTTGTTCCTCACATATTTGGCAGTCGCTCCCAAAAAGAAACGTACTACAAGCAAACTGCTGCAAACAACTGGTTCTGGTGCAATGCGTTGAATCCGCTCGATCGCAGGGTCACTCTCAGTAGCGATGGCGATCGGTTCCGCTTGCATGGGACAAAAAGTTTTTGTTCAGGTTCTGTAGATTCGGACATGATTCCGGTGACAGCGGTGCAAGCAGGGGTTCCTGGCTTACGAATTGTTATTGTTCCAACCCGTCGGGATGGAGTCGTAGTTAACCAGGATTGGGACAACTTTGGTCAACGCCAAACTGATAGTGGTAGTATTACATTTACCGATGTTTTGGTCAATGCTGAGGAAATTCTCACTCCTGAGCCAGAAGGTGAAACTTTCAAAACTTTTCGTTCTTGTCTTACACAAATTACCTTTACCAACATCTATCTGGGTATTGCCTTGGGAGCATTTGCTGCAGCTTCATGCTACACCAAAACTCAAGGAAGAGCGTGGCTGACATCAGGTGTTGAGAAAGCTACTGAAGATCTTTATACACTGCGCCATTACGGTGAGATGTGGGTTGATTTGCAAGCAGCGATCGCCCTTACCGATCGAGCTGGAGAGCTGTTGCAGCAAGCGTGGGATAAAGGCTATAGTTTAACCGCTGCAGAGCGAGGAGAGTGCGCCATTGCGATTGCGATGGCCAAAGCTTCGATGGTAAAAACGGGATTGGAGATTGCAAACAGAATTTTTGAGGTCATGGGAGCACGAGCAACAGCAAATCACTACGGGTTCGATCGCTACTGGCGCAATCTTCGTATCTTTACCCTGCACGATCCAGTTGATTATAAGATTCGTACCATCGGTAATTGGGTATTGAACAATCAATTTCCTACTCCCGATTTTTATTCGTAAATTATCCCTATCGGCAAATAAATTCTAGTAGCCCCACCCTTTGGCAATATCCTACCTTTACAGTTGGCGGGATTAAGGATTGCAAAAGCAGAAATCGAAAAACGCCTGTGCACTCATAGTTGTGAAGCGTTTGTTGCTTCTAGTGGTTTATTTTGCACGCCCGCATGGTAACAAAATCTCAGGTCAAAATCTTCAGCTCCAACTGTTAACCTCCACAGAAGGTGAATTATGAGCATTCGATTCACACTGGTAAGACAATTGATTTCATCACTCGTTGGGTTGTTGATGTTCAGTGCGTTGCTAGCGAGTTGTTCAACTCAAACAGCCACTTCCTCATCTTCTCAACAATCTACAAAACCTGAAACGATACGAATTGGATACGTCCGCTGGGGCTTGCTACCGATTGTTAGAGAACGTAAAACTTTGGAAAAAGAATTGGCCAAACAAAATATTCAGGTGAAATGGATTGGTCCTTTTCCTGCTTTTGCGCCAGTCCTGGAGGCATTTAGGGCCCAAGAGGTGGACATCAGTGCTGGCGGTGATATTCCCGGAATTTCAGGATTGGCGGGCGGTACTCCTGTTTGCATTATTGCCTATCAAGCTCCAATTCCTGAAGCGGAAGCAATATTGGTGCTCGCGCGTTCTCCAATCCAGTCTCCCAAAGATTTGATTGGCAAAAAAGTGGCCGTTAATCGCGGTGGCTGGGGTGAACATTTGTTACTGCGTGTTTTGGCCAAAGCCAATGTTCCCAAGGAAAAAGTTGAGCGCGTTTATCTGAGTCCAACCGATGCTCTTAGTGCTGTTACCCAAGGACATGTCGATGCGTGGTCGGTTTGGGATCCGAACGTTGCCATTGCCGAAGTGGAACATCAGTTGCGTCCCATTGCCTCTGGAGAAGCTGCTTCGCACTATGGCATTTATGTTGTCAACAGAAATACTCTAATTCAAAAGCCAGGATTGGTGCGATCGGTCTTAGATGCGATCCAGCAAGAAGCGGAATGGGCAACTACCCATCGCAAAGATGCTGCTAAAGTCTTTGGCAGTTCCACTCAGCTTGCAGCACCTGTTGTAGAAAAACTTGGAGAGCGTCGCTTTGTTGAGAAATTACTGCCTTTGACGCCAGCTGTGATTGCTGATATTCAAACTCGTGCTGACTGGCTGTACAAACAGCAGGTCATTCCCAAACCGATTGACATCAGTCAAGCTGTTTGTCCAAAAACTGCAGGATTAGAAAAATATACTGCCATTCAACGTCAATAGGAGGGTAAGCCAGTACAGGCGAATGCCTCCGGCACGCTAGTTGAAGGAGCATTCCCAAATTTTGCGACCGTGGGTGATTTGTACGGCTAAGCAGACTTGATTAGTAAATTGTCTGAGAAGCTGGCAAAGATAAAAATCTACGGAAAATAACAGTGATTATTGACATATTTAAACCAGTCATGGAGAGTAAAAAGAAGGTTTTGTAAAGTTGATGAAACAGGTAGACTAATCTATGAAGGATAAAGATTGCTAACTCTTACAGCTTTTGGCATTTCCCGTTTTTGAGAGTAGAATTCATTGGCAAGATACAAGCGGCTGTAGGGTTCATTTTGAGCGTGAACTCCGTTAATTACTAGTCCTAAGACATTTTGACCGGACTTTTCTAATCTGCCAACGACGCTTACCCCACCACTTAAGAGTAGAAGCTTTAATCGGTCGAGTAGACAAAACAAAACGTTTTTCTAACTTACCGTTATCACGTTTCAAGTAATACCAAGATATAGTAACAGGAAATTTCAAACCAACTAAAATAACTTGTTGTCCTTGTTGATGTAAATGGCGTAAAACTCTGCCATCAGATAACTTACGACTAATAGCTACGCCTGTAATAGCATGATATTTAAGGCGACGGACACCTTCAAGGAATTCGACACTGCCAAAGGCTGTATCAGCTAAAATAATTGTCTGGAAATGTTGAGTTAAAGATTGAGGTAAACGTTTAACCATTTTGAGTCCAACTCTTGCGGGAGATGGAGTTCCCTTACCTGGCCAAACCCGAAAATCCCAAGGAATACGCCATTTTCCTATTACCAAATAAACTACTACTAAATGGAGACCACGCTTACCATTATAGACTTTGATTAAATCACTAAAGTCTTTGAATTTACCACGTTTTTCTAGAGTTGTTAGGTCAATTATTACTTGTAAAAATGGTCTACGCCCTCTACCAGATGAGGACAATGACTTGACAACTGTTTGTAATACATGATGACGAATTATCCGAATCATTTTCCTTGTTGACCAAGGATTGATATTTAAAAATCGGCTGATTGCACTTGGGGACTTTGTCTGACTGTATTCAGGTAATGGGTGTCCTTGTCCTTCTAAAAACAATGCCAGCATAGCCTCTAGGTTATCTTTTTGGTACTGTGTCGGCATCAATTCTTTGAGGGTGTAAACTAATTCTTGGGCGTGGGCAAGCATTTTTCTTGCTTTAATTTCGATATTTCACGCCTTTTCTCTCATGTTTTGAGATTCAAATGCAATCATCCCTATATCTGAGGTCAACAAGTTTTTGCATTCTATCATCTGTTTTTCTCTGTATTTATGATGAACCTAATGTTACATTCGTTACTAAAAATATTTAATTAGTTCTATTCACCTGTTGTTATAGTTGGGTACTAGTTTATTTGTCCTTTACGGGTTACTACGGTTGGTGCAAGATGTGAGTCAACCAATTTAAAGCTGTTTGTATCCGTCCATCCTCTGTTAATAACAACAATACAGACTGTATGGAACCGAACATGGCGCTAACTGCTACACCACCCAAAATCAACCGTTCTACGGAAATACCATCCCCGGTTTTAGCTAGGAAATAGACGATGACGGTTGTCAGGACACCCCCAACCCACGCCGCTAGGGGAATCCAAGCCAAGAATATTCCTAAACTGAACATGGCAATGGCTACCAAACCTGCACCCGCAGAGATACCTAGTAAAAATGGATCAGCGAGTCCGTTCCGTAACATCCCTTGGAGTAGCGCTCCAGACATCCCCAGGGCTGCACCTACTAAAATTGCGGCGATAGTCCTTGGTAGGCGCAAGTCCCAAAGGATGGTTTGATAAAGTTGTTCTCCTTGTCGCCAAATGGCTAACCATAGTTGTTCTGGTGTCATAGCGACAGCACCAAAAGACAGAGAAGCGCCTACTGTCACAATCAGAAGAATAACTAAAAATATCGTTGCTAAAAATACTCGTGCTTCGTTTCTAGAAGCAGCGCTGACTTTGTTGGACATTATTGGCTGTCGCTGCTTTAGTTTCACATCTGATCAATCTTATCTCTTCTAGTGAGGGACATCCAAAAATTAAATCACAAATGGTGTGATTTAAAGCAGTATTTAGTTAATTCATCCCACTAATCAGCAACGCCACAAAAAAGCTTTAATTTTTACAAGTGGATATAAAGTAATAATGCAGAGATAGGCTGTCTTGTCAAGAAAAAGCCTCTGAAATATTACAAAATACCCAACTTTTCAATCTAAATTCTATCAAAACCTAAAGGTAGTGCGAATTGTACCTATGACTACATCAGGGTTATCACTGGTTTGGTTAGGAGCAATTAGCCAAATTACACCAGGTGTAATTGAGATATTATCGTTGAGTTGATATTTGTAGAAGGCTTCTAGATGCACTGGTGTAGAGCGATTAGGAATGGTGCTAATTACGTCAGATGCACCACCTAAAAATGGTCTATACAAGGGAACGACACCGGAACGAGTCGCATAGGGGGGAACACCAACTACAATACCTCCCAAGTTACCATCTTTACCCAAATCAGGAAAGGCTAGAGCGATCGCATAACTGTAAACATCTGCACTCTCATTATCTTCCCCTGCGGATTGGCCTTGTTGATTGGTATACATAAACCAACTATTAACAGCGAATTTGGGAGAAACCCGCCACAACCCCGCTACACCATAAGCATTGATTGTCCGTCGGGAATTATCAGAAATTAAACTTGGTGAATTTGCGGAAATTGTCCCCACATCATTGAGAAAAGTAGGTGTTCCTGCGGTGTAACCATTGACGTAAGTTAAGCCGAAAGCTAAATTTCTGGTTGGTTGGATAGTTAATTGCGCTAAAGCTGAATAGCGACCATTAAATAAACCGCCAGCAGTTGTACCATTACTGCTACTAGGAGTCAAATTTTCTGGACTACTAGCATTTGGGGCTAAGTATCCTAAACTCAAGTTAATAGCAGGACTCAATTCATAATTCAACCCCAAACCTGCACCTTGGGAAACAATGCGATAAATCGGGCTATATTGAGCAAAGGTGGAAAGTGAGCCAGAACCCCCATCTTCATCACCAACTGCACTAAACACAGTTGGTAGATAATCTACGTGTTCTCCCCGATTGGCAAATACAGCCATCCGTAATTTATCACCTACTGGAAATTTATAACTAACAGTGCCTATTTCTACACTACCTGCTTGATCTGGAAACTCTTGGTTAAAGGTTTGACTACCTTCTGGTGTTGTTTGTAGACTTCCCAAGGAAGCCAGGAAGGGATCTGCTCCATAGCGAAAACCTCCAGCCCTTTGGGGGTGTGGCGTGCTACCAGCTTGCAGTCTAATTTTTAGCTCGTCTTTCCCTGTAAAGCTACTGAGTAAATTGAGTCGAACTCTGTTAGCAAAAATAGTGCTATTTCGAGGTACACCAACTCCAAAAGGATCACTATCTCCTGACAAAACATCAGTAATAGCAAAAATTACTTCACCAGAAAGCTTGGTAGTTGTGGAAAACTGCTGTGTTTCTAAAGTTGCAGTCCTGGTTTCTAGTGCGTCTACCCGCCCCCGTAAAGTCGCTAGTTCGGCTGTAAATTCCTCTTGTAGCCTTTGTAACGTCACTAAGTCTGCTTTTTGAACTGTTTCAGCCGTAGCGGTGGCTATTAGCTCATTTACCCTATCTAAGCAAGCATTTAATCCGGCGGCGAACTCGTAGCGAGTCATGGCGCGATTTCCCCGGAACGTACCATTGGGATATCCTGCAATACAGCCATAGCGTTCTACTAAAGATTGTAAAGCTGCAAAAGCCCAATCTGTGGGTTGGACATCGGATAACTGAGATACGGAAGTTACCTGCGCTAATGAGTCATCTGTATTTTCCGCCGCCCATACTTCCGCCGTAATTACCCATGTTGATACGCCCAAAAGTCCACACCACAATGCTTTTAACATCACAACCTCAATAGTATATACACCTTTATCGCAGATACTTTACGTTGGTATCCAGATAATGATAATAATTATCATAATCACACGAAAGTGTAAACACTGGGATTGCCAATGAAACAATTTAACTGTGAGGATGCCGCTTGGTATCGTGCAGCGTCATTAATGGAACGTATTGCCGTGATGTCGCTAAAAGCACCATCTAACGCTGAATTGGGACAGCGACGACTCCAGCGATGGCGGATGGAATCTCCTTTTACAAATGAGGCTTTGTTCGCTGAAAGGTTAGCAAAGGATGGTTTGACAGAGACTGCATTTTGTTACCTATTGGGGCAATCAGCACCGCAAACACCACAGGCTTGGCTAGGGGAAATGGCAGCAGCCTACAGAAATTTTGGGGATGAGGATATTACCAGACTGCTATCATTGCAGCATCCGAATCTGGGGTTATTAAATGCGATCGCTCCCTGCATTCGTCAAGGTATGATGCAACTGAGGGCAGGGGTTGATAATCTCCAAAATATACCTATTAATATCAGTAATATTGACAGTATTCTTTTACAAGGCATACCAGAACAACTATTATTCATGCTCCTTCCCACCTTGGTACTAGAACTCAACGTGGCAAGGTTACAAGGGTTATTAACAGGTGATACCGCCGAGGCAAGATTTTCTGACTTTGTGCAACGGCTGCAAACGGTAGAAGTGAGGCTGACGCTATGGCAAGAATACCCTGTGTTAGCAAGGCTAATTATAGAAGAAATTCAGCGTTGGGTGACAACTAGCTTAGAGTTTCTGCAACGTCTTGGTGATGACTGGGAAGAAATATGTCGCCAATTCCAGCCAGACAATGCTGGTAAACTAATCAAAATTCAACGGGGTGCGGGGGATAGTCATCATGGTGGTAGGTCTGTTTTTATACTGGAATTTGAGAGTGGTTGGCAGTTAGTTTATAAGCCCCGCTCCCTAGCTGTAGATGGACATTTTCAAGAATTATTACTCTGGTTAAATCAACAAGGTACTCATCCCCCCTTTAAAACCCTAAAAATTCTCAACCGGGGTGATTATGGTTGGATGGAATTTGTCGAAGCGCAAAAGTGTACTGTTCCAGAAGAAATTGAGCGATTTTATCAGCGTCAAGGTGGTTATTTAGCCTTGTTATATGTTTTGTCAGCCACGGACTTTCATTTTGAAAATCTGATTGCTGTCGGCGAACATCCCATGCTGATTGATTTAGAGTCTTTATTTCACCCCCGCAGTCATGAAGCCACAGCCACAGTCGCCGACACCTTAGATAGAGAAATGATCGCTGATTCCGTATTGCGGGTAGGTTTATTACCTCAGTTAGTCTGGGGAAATACCCAAGCAGCCGGCATTGATTTGAGTGGTTTGGGTGGTGCGGCTGGACAAGTTACACCAGAACGTGTCCCCCAGTTGGAGAAAACGGGTACTGATACCATGCGAATTGTCCGCCGACAGGTGGTATTAGCAGGTAGCCAAAATCGCCCCACACTCAATAACAAGGAGGTGAATGTACAAGCCTATACTCAAGCTATTACCCAAGGATTTACAGATGTTTACCGCACCCTTTTACAACATCGTCAAGAATTGCTGAAGATATTAGATAGATTTGCAGCTGATGACGTGCGTGTAGTGCTGCGTCCTAGTAGAAGTTATGCCCTACTACTGCGGGAAAGCTATCACCCAGATGTGTTGCGAGATGCCCTAGAGCGCGATCGCCTGTTTGATAAACTATGGATAGACGTGCAGAATCGTCCCATTCTCAGTCAAGTCATTGCAGCAGAACGTCAAGCCCTATGGCAAGGTGATATTCCCCTATTTACTACTCATCCCCATTCCCGCGACTTATGGAGTCGAGATACTAGCTTACATTTGCCCAATTTTTTCACCCAGTCGGGAATGGAATTAGTTCACCATCGCATCCAACAACTGAGTGAACAGGACTTGCAACGTCAGCAATGGTTTATTCAAGCATCTTTATCTACTTTGGGGATAAATGCAAATACTGATCAACATCAAATCAAACATTTACCCTCGATTCCCCATTCCCAACTCCCAACTTCCAATTCCCCCCTCACAGCAGCTTGTATAATTGCTGAACGCCTAGAACTCCTTGCTCATAAAAACGGTGAATTAATTAACTGGATGGGTGTCACCGTCACCAAAGATGATCAATGGACATTAGCCCCCTTGGGAACAGATTTTTATGAAGGTGTGCCAGGAATAGCTTTTTTCCTAGCTTATCTGGGAGAAATTACGCAAAATTATCACTACACCCGCCTAGCACAAGTCACCATCAAAACCTTACAACAGCAGTTGATTAGAGATGCCGATTCAATCAAATTCATTGGCGCATTTAGTGGCTGGGGAGGAATTATTTACACCTACACTCACTTAGGCACACTCTGGCAAAATCCTGATTTAATTGCTGATGCAGTCACCTTAGTGAAAAAACTCCCCGCCTTGATAGTCCAAGATGAACAGTTAGATATTATCGCAGGTGCAGCTGGTTGTATTGCTAGTTTGTTGAGTTTATACCAAGTTTTTCCCGATGACTTAATTTTAGATATCGCCTTGGAGTGTGGAGAACATCTACTCAACCAAGCCCAAATCATGGATGATGGAATCGGCTGGATTTCTCCCAGTGCTGGAAAGCAACCCCTCACAGGATTTGCTCATGGTGCGGCTGGGTTTGCGTCGGTACTGTTAGAATTAGCCCACATCACTGGAAAACAAGAATTTCAAACCGCAGCTATCAAAGCAATTAACTACGAACGCAGTCACTTTTCCCTAGAGGCGGGTAACTGGCTAGATTTACGAAGCACCGACACAACTAACCAATGTATGACAGCTTGGTGTCATGGTGCGCCAGGGATTGGCTTAGGACGCTTGCGTGGCTTAAAATACCTAGATGATCCAGAAATTAACAAAGAAATTGCGATCGCTATTCACACCACAATCAACCAAGGATTTGGGGACAATCAATGTCTCTGTCATGGAGACTTAGGCAACCTAGACTTATTATTACTCGCCAGCAAAATCTTAAACCAGCCAGAGCTCATATCCCACACATCCCCCATCGCCAGCCAAATCCTCAATCGAATCCACCAACATAACTTTTATTGTGGTGTACCCCTAGCCATAGAAACCCCAGGACTAATGACAGGATTAGCAGGTATCGGCTACGGATGCTTACGCCTAGCCCATCCTGAAAAAATCCCCTCCATCCTCCTCCTAGAACCCCCTCATACCAATTCAAAATTCAAAATTCAAAATTAAGAAAGTGAAACTCAGCATAGCTTTTAGAGTTTGCATCTGGATCATAGTTTTTTGTGAATTGGTATCAACTCAACTCCTACCCTCTGCATCTGTGCGTGATGAAATACCCCGTCGTCCTACAACACAACGAAGAAGACTGTGGCCCCGCCTGTCTAGCCACCATCTCCAAATACTACGGAAAGCTATTCACCATCAACCGCACCCGTGAAGCCGCAGGAACAGGACAATTAGGAACAACCCTACTCAACCTCAAACAAGGGGCGGAAGTTTTAGGCTTCAATGCGCGGGGTGTGAAAGCCGTCATCGACTTAGTAGATAAGCAACAGATACCCCTCCCAGCCATCATTCACTGGAAAGGTAATCACTGGACTGTATTATATGGACGCAGAGGTAAACAATATATTGTCGCTGATCCCCTGGTGGGTGTGCGTTATTTAACCAAAGAAGCACTGTTAACTGGTTGGACTAACGGGGTGATGCTGCTACTAGAACCCCGTCCAGATTTCCTTTCCCAAACAGATGATCAAGATAAAGTCGGGGGATGGAAACGCTTAGGGCAACGTCTATTTAATTACCGTCATATCTTAGCAGAAGCCTTACTACTTAACTTTGTCGTCGGCTTACTCGCCTTACTTTCGCCGTTTCTCATCCAAATTCTCACGGATGATGTTTTGGTGAGGGGAGACACCCAATTACTCACGGGTATAGTCTTGGGAGTCTTAGCGATGAGCTTGATTAGTAGTGCTTTGCAATGGGTACAAGGAAACTTAGTAGCACACTTTGCCCATCGTTTGGAATTAGATTTAGTCTTAGAATTTGGCAGAACTATTTTACGTTTGCCTTTGTCTTATTATGAATCTCGCCGCAGTGGTGAAGTAGTGAGTCGGTTACGGGATATTCAAACCATTAATCAATTAGTTTCCCAAGTGGGTGTGAATTTACCCAGTCAACTATTAATTGCGATCGCTGCTTTAGCCTTGATGCTATTTTACAGCCCTAAACTCACCCTGGCATCATTATTAATAGCATTTTTCATGCCCTTGTCCACAGTGGTTTTCTTCCCCGCCCTCCAACAGAAAATCCGCACTGTTTTAGGATTAGCCGCCGAAAATCAAGGCATTTTAGTAGAAACCTTCAAAGGTGCATTAGTCGTCAAAACTACCAATGCAGCCCCGGAATTTTGGCAAGAATTTCAAACTCGCTACGGTAGACAAGCCAACTTCATGTTTCGGACAGTGCAGATTGTCATTACCAATAATATTTTTTCTAGTTGGGTAGCCACATCTGGAGGGATAATCTTGCTGTGGTTCGGCAGTACATTAGTCATTAATCGAGAAATCAGTATAGGACAATTATTAGCTTTTAATAGTTTAAATGCTCAGATTATTGCCTTAGTCAATACAGTCGTGGGATTTGTCACCGAATTTACCCGCGCCCAAGCTGCGACAGAACGTTTAAATGAAGTCATTCAATCTACCCCAGAATTTCCCGAAGTCAACCACAAACCCTTTGTCAACATTCCCGACAATGCAGAGATTATTTGCAGCCATCTCAATTTTCACCATGCTGGTAGAGTCGATTTATTTCGGGATTTCTCCTTGACTCTTCCAGGGGGAAAAGTAATTGCCATCATTGGACAATCAGGGTGTGGTAAAAGTACCCTCGCCAAACTCCTAGCTGGGTTGTACACCCCCCAATCAGGGAATATTCGCATCCACCACTACAACCTCCAAGATTTATCACCTGATTGCTTACGCCAACAGGTAATTCTAGTTCCTCAAGAAGCTCATTTTTGGAGTCGTTCAATTTTAGATAATTTGTGTCTTGGTAATCCCCAACTCAGCTTTGAACAAGTCGTGACAGCGTGTCAAGTAGCAGATGCAGACACCTTTATCAGTAAATTACCAGAAAAATATCAAACCATCTTAGGGGAATTTGGAGCAAACCTTTCCGGTGGACAAAGACAACGATTAGCCATAGCCAGAGGTATCATTACCCATCCACCAATTTTGATTTTAGATGAATCCACCGCCGGACTAGACCCAAAGAGCGAAAGTACAGTTTTAGATCAATTACTAGCCTATCGCCAAGGTAAAACCACCATCCTCATTAGCCATCGTCCCCAAGTCATCCAGCGTGCAGACTGGATTGTACTCTTAGAAGCCGGACAACTCAAACTCCAAGGTACTCCCTCCGAACTACTCAACATCCCCGGTGAACACCTAGATTTTCTCCAAACTTTGCGTTCCTCTGCGTGAACCTCCGCGCTCCTCTGCGTTTCAAAATAATACTTGACTACCACAATGATAATGATTATTATTCTAATGTTGATGAAATTGTCATCAATAATACTTTTTAACCCGTAATTTCTAGGAAACACTAGGAATCTCCCCAACATTGGAGGTATATATGTCTGTAGATATCATCCGTGCGTGGAAAGACGAAGAATACCGTCAAAGCCTCAGCACAGAACAACTGCAACAACTACCAGCAAACCCGGCTGGCTTGATTGAACTCAGTGATGAAGATATGTCATCTGTTTCTGGCGGATGTACAACCTGTGGTAATCCTCTGCATACACCAATCATCCAATGCAAACCTGTATTTGGTGAATTGAGCGATATCAGCGTGTGAACAGTTAACAGTTACTGTTTATCAGATCAAAGGACTAAAGTCCTGACTACAAACTAAATTGAATTGATGATAGAAGTTAAACAGTTTAGTTCGGCGTTTCTTCCTAGCGCGAAATCTGATGAATACCTACCTAATATCGGTATTTGGACGCGACTAGGAGGATTTTTTCTGGTGGGTGTGGTGGGTGTGGCTGTGAGTGTCGCAGCTTTGACAAAATATCATCAAACAGTGAAAGCACCAGGTTCTGTGCGTCCATCTGGTGAACTACGCATAGTTCAGGCGGCGATGCAAGGAACTGTGAAAAAAACATTTGTGAGGGAAAATCAGCTTGTTCAACAAAATGAACCTCTAGTAATTATTGATGACACCCAACTGCAAACTAAAAAAAGTCAACTGCAAGGGAATATTCAAAAATATCAGCTACAATTCACCCAAATCAATGCTCAAATACTCGCTTTAGATCAGCAAATTGCTACAGAAAATCAACGCGGTGAACGTGTGATATCCTCAGCTAAGGCTGAACTGAAGTTGACACAACGGGAGTATGCAGATAGAAAAATTGCTGTGAGTAGTGAATGGCAAGAAGCCGAAGCCAACATTAACATAGCTCAAAATGAATTGCAGCGATCGCAAGCTGATTTCAAATCAATTCAAGCTAATCTCAAAAGTGCAGAAGCCGCATACAAAGCGGCAATTGTCAAGCGCGATCGCTATCAAATCATCGCTCAATCTGGCTCGATTTCCCAAAACCAACTAGAAGAAGTACAACTAGCAGCAACACAACAAGCACAAATTTTAGAATCGCAAAAAGCCACATTAGAAAGTCAAATACAAATCATTCAACAAAAAAAGCAAGCTCTAACAGCCGCACTAGCTAGACGTGCAAAAGCTGCTTCTGTATTGAATCCTAGTAATGCAGTGATAGAAATTGCCCAAGAGAAAATTGCCACTGAACAAGCTAACAAACAAAATAATTTAGCTCGTTTACGCCAAGAAAAAGAAAGTTTATTACAGCGTCAAACGGAAATTAAAGACACAATTAATAATACAGAAAAAGAACTAAAACAGATTTTATCAGATATTCAAAAAACTATCATTCGGGCTTCAGCTACAGGCAATATTTTAAAATTAGAACTGCGAAACCCCGGACAGGTGGTACAATTGGGACAGGCGATCGCTCATATCGCCCCTAATAATGCACCTTTAATTATTAAAACCCGTGTAGCATCTGCTGACATTGGTAAAGTACAGATTTGTCGATTAGAAAAAATTGCAGATTGTCAACAAGGTAAAGTAAACATCCGATTTTCTGCTTATCCCTATCCCGATTACGGTACACTCAAAGGTGCGGTGAGAGAAATTACCGCCGATGCAATTACTACAACAAATAACTCATCAATACCTGCCTATTATGATGTGACAATTGAATCAGAAGTAAATTACTTACAAAAAAATTTACAAAAGTATTATGTTCAAGCAGGTATGGAAGTCACAACAGACATACTTGCTCAGGAAGAAACATTATTAACATTCATCCTCAGGAAAACTAGATTACTTACTAATTTATAGAATTTATCCCATTTTTAGACATGAATTAATGGTTAGTAGTTAAACAAAGTCAAGCGATCAACATCATAAGTTTAAAAATTTAATTACTTCGTACATATTTTAAAAAATGAAAATCCAAATTGTGCATCAATTAATATCCACAAAAATAGGAAAAAAGATTATAAACGTAGCGCACATTTCCTATAATGGATAGAGCGTTCATCCTTGATGTTCTCAATTTGATATAGTAAAAAAATTGATTTATTTCCAAGCTATTGCTTGCCAGAAAATCTTAAAAGAACCTAAATTTGTTTTGTTCTAGATTAAAATTTTGCATTTTTGTTTATAGCCTAGAGTATGCAAGAATGATTATCATATACAACCAGTTCAGAGTTAAACGGATTGCGATCGCGTGCAACTGAGTTGGAGTTGATTTCATAAAATTTTGGTGTGGAGTAAAGCTTTGAAACGCAGACAACGTGTTTACTGGGGAATTTTAGGAACTATTTTTTTATTGGGGACTCAGCCCCTCACAAAAGGAAACCGAAACAAGAATTAACCCAACAACAGAAAGATGAAAATAAAGCTTTATCTAGTAATCGGATATTTATTGAGCATTTGATTCGCTTGTTAAAAATATTTCGCATAGCCTCACAAAGATTTCGCTTAAAAACTGATATTTATGAGCAAATTATTTTAACAGTTTGTGGTTTAGTTAGGCTTAGGATTGGCAGTTTAGTTCTACCAAATTAGCTACTAATAATTATTACTAGCTTTGAAAAATTAGNAGTCTATTTTTATGCCTCTAAACTATCACTAACTATCTCAAACCTTCATAACTGCGTTTTTGCAAAAATATCAAAGTTTTGCCTCAAAGCTTTGAACACGCTGGCTTTGGAGTTTTCGGACAGGTCTTTTACAGACCGATAATATTTCTGCAAAGATTCAAGTTGATTCTATATACCTAATGCTCTTACGTCTGCAGATTTTTTGCCAGTGTGTCCCCATTGCACTGGCTTTTTTTGAAACTTGTGTTTGCGACAGTGGATTCACTGCGGAAAGCAGGTCTGCACAGGGTTGCATGCGGAGAATCTTCCAATAGCTAGATAGTTGGGAGAGGTATTTACACTCAGGTGTATGAAAGTTGCATTTACATTTACAATATCATAATTTTTTGGCACTTGTATTTTGGTAATTTTATTTACTCTAGTTTTACTGCCTAAATACTTGGCTTATGATTGTATTTAGCTAAAATTTAGTAATAAATATTACATTTTATATAGAATAAATACTAAAAATTTTGTTGTTTGTTTTACATATTTTTCCATATAAATTCTAAGTATTTTTTTAAAACTTAGTTACATACTTGACATCTAAATTTTTCAGTGCCAGATCTGGGACAACTTCAGTAATTTTTCTTGGTTATGTAAAAATGAAGGTAAGAAAATTTACTCTATTTTTGTTCACTGCTTTCTTTGTTTTACTTGTTGCTGTTTGTTCACACAGAATAAATGCACAAACATCAACTTCTCAAACAGGAAAGATTTACTACGTAAGTCCGTCAGGAAATGATACGAACACCGGAACTTCTAAACTCTCTGCCTTTGCAACTATCCAAAAAGCAGCCAGTGTTACTAATCCAGGAGATACAGTCCTGGTGATGAATGGTACTTATACCAACGTGCATAGTGGCTGGGCGGTAAACATTACGCGTTCGGGGAAGCCAAATGCTTGGATTACTTATAAGGCATATCCCGGACACACGCCAAAGATTAAGCATAATGCATGGCACGGTATCCTTATAGATCATGGCGCATCCTACATCAGGGTCAGTGGTTTTGAAATCGAAGGAAACAGTAAAAACATTACTCTAGAATATGCACAAAGCCAGCAGTCTAACCCTTTAAATCCCTTGTCTAATGGAAACTGCCTCAGCATTGATGGAAGACAGTACGGACGTTCTCACCACATCAATATCAGTAGAAACAAAATTCATGATTGTGCGGGAGCAGGAATTTCCGTTATTCAAGCAGATTACGTAACCGTAGATAGAAATGAAGTGTTCAACAACGCTTGGTACAGCGTTTATGCCAACAGCGGCATATCCCTTTACCAAAACTGGTCAAGTGACAATAATACTAACTACAAGATGTTTGTCACTAACAATCTTGTGTATAACAACCGTCAGTACATTCCGTGGATTGCAACTGGTACGATTACCGACGGAAACGGAATCATTATTGACGACTCGCGAAATACTCAAAACAACTCTACGTTGGGAGTGTATACAGGTAGAACTCTTGTTGTCAACAACGTTACCTTTGGCAATGGAGGTTCGGGAATTCATGCTTTCCTTAGCGACCATGTTGATATCATCAACAATACGGCTTACTTAAACAACCAAAGTCCAGAGATTACCGGAGGACAGATTTTTGCTAACACCGCTAGTGATGTTCGCATTGTGAATAATATTCTGTATGCCTACCCCAACAAAAAGGTCAACAGTAATTGGGATAACTCCAACGTTATCTACGAAAACAATTTGTATTTTAATAGTCCCTACATCACAGTCATGGGCAGTAATGCCGTAGTTGCCGATCCTAAGTTTGTCAATCCATCACTTGACCCGAAACTTGCAGACTTTCGCCTGCAGAGTACAAGTCCTGCTATTGATGCGGGGGTTTCTTTTAACAGCGGTACCAAGTTTACAAAGATAGACTACTTGGGTAATGTTCGCCCCAGAGGACTAGCGTATGATATTGGGGCTTACGAGCGAGTATTAGCAACTATGCGTTGTAAACAAGCTATTTGTTGAAGAGCGCGATCGCCTGTTGTGTGAATTGCATTAGCTGGGTTTGTGGTGATTGCCATTTAAAAATCAGGTGGTCACCACAACAGTTACTTCCTCAAGAAGTCCAGAAATTCAAAAAAATGCAGAATCAGTTGCATATGAGTTGCCATTGAGTATTTCACTCGCATAATATGCATATAGTTTTAATGTAATGGAGCGGAAAAAACAAGCTGTTTTAAGATAGTAAGGTTAATCATAATTTGGAACTGAAAAGCTAGATTAATAGTAAGTTATATCTAGCAAATTCTTAGTGGAAAAACAGTTTCATTTTCATAAATATTATCAAGTCAACTTTGCCAGTCAGTTACTTTGGTAAAGCCTTTGCCGTCAAAGTCCTTTGAGAAAATTTTTATGTCTCACACCGTTAAAAATATTCTCTCATTTCTCCATTGGAGTTTCAAACTTGTTAATGCTCAAGTGGAGTTGTACAAACAAGCTTGGCTTGCGCCTGCTTTCGATGAATTAGTATTAGAAATTGCCCATCTTCCGCCAGGTCAAATACCAACACGTAAAATGCTTGCTGGGTTATTAGCAAGTTGGGGAAATAATCTTTTTACGGCTGACCTTGATTATCTGGAAGAAGTGGCAAAACAGGCCGTGAAAACTTCTGGTCCTATTTTAGAGTGCGGTAGTGGACTTACAACTATTATATTGGGGTTGCTTGCCGGTCAACATGGTGTTGAGGTCTGGTCGCTTGAGCATATTCCCAAATGGTATTCGCGCGTGAATAAGATTTTGCAACGTTACAAAATTTCGGGAGTCAATCTTTATCTATCGCCATTGCAAGACTTTGGAAGCTTTTATTGGTATAGTCCTCCATTTGCTTGCCTACCTTATGATTTTCGCTTGGTTATTTGTGACGGTCCTCCCAGTTATCAAACACCTGGTGGTAGGTACGGGCTTTTACCTGTGCTTGGACAGCGTTTTTGTGCTAATACATTAATCTTGCTTGATGATGCGGATCGTGAAAGTGAGATAGAAGTATTGCGTCGATGGTCAACCGAAGCAAAAGTGAATGTGTCGCTACGCAAACTTACTTATGGCTCATTTGCGCTGGTGAATTATTTTCCAAAATGAATGTTTTTCAAAAATCAAGGTCAGTAGATTGAAAACAGACAGTCAGCAGTCAATAGTGTTTATCAGCGAGATAATTCATGAATGAGTTAGCGATCGCTATTTTTGGAGTTTTGGCAATTTTTGTAGTTCTTCAGACATTTTATGCACTGGCTTTTATCTTTTGTGTAAATTTGCCAAGCTCGAAGACTATAAAAAACGAGTTCTTACCTAAAGCAGCAATTATTCTTTCTTTGCGAGGAGCCGATCCGTTCCTCGGTGATTGTATGCGTTCTCTGCTCCATCAAAACTATCCCCTGTATAGTTTACACGTAGTTATTGACAGTCCCCAAGATCCTGCCTGGAATATTGTCAAAAAAATCATTCAATCTTCCCGCGGCAAACACGTACAAGTCAGTTCTTTGATTGCTCGCTACAGTACCTGCAGTCTTAAGGGTAGTGCACTAGTACAGGCTATTAGTACACTAGACGAATCTTATCAGGTAGTAGCTTTTATAGATGCGGATGTTATTGCTCATCCGAACTGGTTGCGGGAATTAGTTGCGCCTCTTAGCGATGAGCGGATCGGTGCTACTACAGGAAACCGTTGGTATACGTCACAAACTAAACAGTGGGGTTCCCTAGTTAGATATTTGTGGAATGCAATAGCTGTAGTCTTCATGTGTATCCATAAAGCTCCCTGGGGAGGCTCAATGGCAATGAGACTTTCTGTGTTGCGGCGATCGCACTTGTTGGAAATATGGAAAAAGAGCATGTCTGTTGATACTCCTGTCCGCCAAGCATTGCAAGCAATGGGTTTAAAAGTGAAATTTGTACCCACAGTGATAATGCTCAACCGTGAGGAGTGCAATTTAGCTCAGTGCTTGCGTTTTATTAAACGTCAATTGCTTGTAACACGGCTTTACAATCCTCAATGGTCACTCGTTGTTTCCCAGGTATTCATATCCACATCAGCTGTGGTAATGATAATGGCAATAATGTTGATGGCGTTGACTAGTGGCAAGATAGATAGCGCAATTAAAATAGGAGCTGGATTTATTTGCTATGTTTTGGTAATGATTGTACAACTAATATTTGTTGAACGAGTTGTGTGGCGAGTAATCCAGGGACAAGGTGAATTGGCAACGCAATTTTCAGCTTTAATGATGTTAAAAATTCTAATAGCTATTCCGCTAACGCAGTTCGTTTATGCAGTTACAGTTGTATCAGCAATGCTAATGCGAAAAGTGGAATGGCGAGGTATAACTTACCAAATTAAAGGACCTTGGAATATTAGATTAATCGAATACCAACCTTATCAATTTTCCAGTCAATCAGTTGGTGCTAATATTTCACTTTCATAAAGTTCATGAATTAATTTCAGTTTCTATTCTAAGTTCCAGACAGCATAAATATGAGTTTAGCAAATATCAAGCTAGGTACTATTCAAGAAACCTTACTTATTACCCTATGGGCAAGAGCAATTGAGCTCAACCACCTCAATCCTATCCTTATCGATCCCAAAGCTGCTGATATTCTCTCTCAGATTGACTATGATTTCCGAAAATTTTCGCAGGAGAAGAATTCTCAAATTGGAATCTGTATTCGAACTAAAGCTTTTGATCGGATAGTTAGTCAGTTTCTGCAAGTGCATTCACAAACTCCGGTTGTAGAAATTGGCGCTGGTTTAAATACTCGTTTTGAGCGATTGGATAATGGTAGCTGGCGCTGGTTTGACCTAGACTTACCAGATGCAATTATGGTAAGAAGAAGATTTTTTCAAGAAAGCGATCGCCGTAAATTTATCTCAGCTTCAGTGTTTGAAACAGAGTGGATAAAGTCAATCAAAACCTTGATAAATGAGCCAATTCTGTTCGTGGCTGAAGGTGTCCTATTTTATTTTACTAAGCAGCAAGTTCAGTCTTTGTTTGCAAAACTAGCAGAACAATTTCCAGGTTCTTGGATTGTTTTTGATACAATATCTCCTCTTTGGCTAGCAGTTCAAAACAGGATTGATGCTATCAAACATACCAATGCTAAATTTCTCTGGGGTATCGAGAATATTAAGCAAATAGAGACGTGGAACCCAAGATATAAGCTATGTCGTTCGCTATTTCTTCCAGCAGATTTTCCCGAGTACTTGACAAGATTTCCTCGGATGGAACAAATATTGATGAAACTATTTCCAGGTCTTCAACGCATGTCTGGAGTACACCTAGTTCAATTCTTATAATATTGAATTCAGGGAATAAGAAGCAGCAAAAAAGGCTTGAATGGGATTAATTGCTATTTTTTTCACTGCGAGCCTACATCTAGGTTAAACAACATTTGTAAAGCTTGCATGCAGCTGCGTCTTGCCTCCACATCTTGTTGGGCTCGCAGTTGTACCATCGGTTCGTGTAAAATTTTATTAACTATTCCGCGAGTTAAGGCTTCAATCACTTCTTGATGTTTTTCAGCAAATTCCGAACCCAATCGAGATAAGGCTTTTTCTAATTCTTGTTCTCGAATGGTTTCGATTTTATTGCGCAAGCAACTAATGGTGGAGATAGTTTCTAGCGATCGCCACCAACCATCAAAAGCTTCTAATTCTTCCTCTAAAATTACCTCTGCTTCCCGAGCCATTTGGCGGCGAGTTTCGTGATTTTGGGCGACAACTGCTTTGAGATCGTCCACGTTAAACGCTTGCACGTTTGCCAATTCATTGACATCAGCATCAACGTTGCGCGGTACAGAAATATCAATTAACATCAAAGCCCGCTTCGGCTCTAAAATCATTTCTAATTTGGCACGATCCAAAAGAGGCTCAGAAGCAGACGTACTTGTAAATACTAAATCGCTTTCGGCAATTACTGTCATCAGCCGGGAAAGAGGATGAGTTTGAATCTTAAGCTCCGGGAATTGCTGAGCTAATTCTTCTGCTCGTCCTAAAGAGCGATTTAAAATAGAGATTTTCTCAGCACCTTTAGAAATCAAGTGTTGTACCAACAACCGCGACATTTTCCCAGCGCCAAGAATAGCCACTCGACAAGCTGCTAAATTTTCCAGTTTCATGTGCGCCAATTCTACCGCCGCAGAACTGATAGAAACCGCACCCGTACCAATGCTAGTTTCGGTACGCACTCGCTTGCCGGCTGTTATAGCTTGTTTGAATAATCGATTTAAAATTGTTTTTATACCGTTGTATTGCTGTCCTAGTTTGTGAGTATTTTTTACCTGGGCGAGAATTTGCCCTTCTCCCAGTACCAAGCTGTCTAAACCAGCAGCTACCCGCAGCAAATGCATTACTGCATCTTGATGCAGCAATATAAATAAGTGTCGTCGCAGCGACACCATAGGTATTTTACTGCGTTCTGAGAGAAATTGAGATACTTCTCCGACGCCCTGTTCGGTTTGTTCAGTAACAATGTAGATTTCTAAACGGTTGCAGGTACTAAGGCATCAAGTTTCGCAATTTCAGTATTTGCTTTCGCCTCATTCGCCTCATAGCGACGCGCTTCAGTCAATGCTTTTTCTCCTTGTCTGCGTAAGACAAAACCACCAATTATTAAAGCTGGTCTCACTGCAATTCCATCCAGTACTAGAGTACCTAGTGCCATACCACCACCACCTGCCGCTAGGGAACCTCGGCCAAGCCATGCAAGAGTTGCATTCCAATCAGCAGCACCTCTAAGTCCACTGCTCGCTGTTCCTATATTAGCTGTACCGAAAAGGCCTACAAGGGCTACTATACCTTGGCCTGCTGCGTAAGCGGTTCCGATGGCTGTGAAACCTGCAGTCGCAAAATGCTTTGCTTCTAATGCTGCTGTTTTATCTTCCTGGATTTGCTGATGATAAACTCCTTCCAAGCTCTCTCAAATTTCCACATCACTCTGCCAAGCCTGCTGACCAATTCGCTCAATAAAAGCAACTAAGCGCCCGATGGTTTGAAGTTTAACTTGAGTTTGAAGCTGGCTATATTCTTTGACTTGGGTTGCTTGTAAAGTATTTTCTACAGATTTGCGCTTCTTTTATTCCAATCTTTTTTGCTTCTTCGATTTTGGAAACGCCATCTACTCCTGCTGCAACTCCAACGTCAGCAGGAATCTCCTAATTGCAAGGAATATGCTTTTCCACGCACATGGAATTCAGTAGACTTCAGTAATTTCTACCAACACAGCAATAGAAAAAGTTATACACCCTCGATAGCTATCCTATTCTAGAACATCTAACGTTCCTGTTTATCCGTCGCTGATCGCCTTTGTCACTTCAGCGATCATCGCCCTCTTCAGTCGGTGTACAGCAGACTTGTTAGCTGGAGAATGCTCGTTTTCATTCCACTGTCATCACCGTTCGCTTCATGTACTTGCCGATTATATCGATCACTACTGAGTCTTTTCGGTTCATGGTGATCTATCTTCCTCATCGACGAGTGTAACAGCCGTGTGCGGAACTAGCTAGCGATGGGGTTCAGCCACCACTAGTAACCTCTCGAACTCAACGTAGAGACTGTGTAGGGTCGGCTGCAAGCGAATTGTTAGCCCGTTTCATCTATACAGATTTACAAGTTCTGCCAATCCAGAATCGCGAGTCACAATTGGAGTGTAACCGAGTTGTTCTCGTGCTTTACCAGTTGTAAATGTTAATTCCTACGCGATTAACCGCACCATTGTCTGAGTAATTGGAGGTGCGTCTTTACGTCGCGTAATTCTGCAAATTGTTTCCATCAGTCCAGCAACATTTCAAGCAACCCATTTCGGAATACTCAATAGACCCAGTTTTACTCCTGGAATTTGCAACAATGTCATTACCCACCTGCAAAACTGTACAACATCTCTATCACTCAAAATGTACATTAGTTCCGGACTGGCTATTCGATTCGTATTCTAGTTTTTGCAATAAGATCGGTATCTTACATATACTGTTCTAGGCTTTGAACTTTTCTTATTCGAGATGAAAATCCGAAGACGCTCACTTGTGTGAAGTATATTCCTCCAGGTTCACCGATAAATTGGGTACCATGAAAGTGGCCATTACTACAACGATATTTTGCGTCACTCACTTTTTCATGATTTCTAGCGTCGAAGACAACTATATAGAGCCGACAGTCAGGACTTGGTTTTTATATTTTTTAATTAAATTACTTTCTGGTACTGCTTTACACTTAAGAAAATGCTTAAACTTGCGCGTTAAAGATATTTATTATTGATTTTGTCCAACAACAAATTATTGTGCGCAATACTAAAGAAATGATACTAAAGAAAATGAGAGCCGAGTAACAGTGCTATCTAAAATTATTGTTGAGGAATTAAAAATTGCTTTGCAAAGTGGAAAATTATTTATAATTAATATTTGCAAAAAGTTTATGGCTCAGTTTATTTACCTTTTGTATTGAAAATAAAATATCCAAAAGCTAAATTATCAGCTCGGTTAATTTAGCTTTAAAATTAATATTTTTCAGTCAATATTGATTGCATTGTTATTACTTTTATTAGACTGCTGTGATTTTTTTTCACAAGACATAATTATAAATTACCAGCAGAAAAAACGGCTTTACCTAACACCCACGTTGTCATAACTTGTGGTAAACCATTAACCATTTCTACTGCTAATAAATCAGCTCGTCTACCAACAGCGATTTTTCCTCTGTCATGTAGTTCTAGAGCTTCAGCAGGATTATCTGTAACTAGAGCGATCGCTTGCGGTAAACTCAAATCCGAAATTTCTAGAAGTCGAAATACAGCAGCCAATAATGTTTCTGGAATGTAATCAGAACATAAACAACTAGCAACTTGATTTTGAATTGCATCGATTTCTTCAAAAAATAACATACTTAATATTATGTTTTAAATGATACTTAATTTATTTTTCTTATTTATATTTATTAAAATTTAAAATAAAATTATTTAATTATTTATATGAAGATTAAAATTTTTATAAAAAAGTATACTCTTATCCTAAAAAAAACTGATTTTTGAAAATAATTAAGTTTTAAAAAAAATCCTTATCAAGATGGATACTTGTTCTCAAATAACAAAAACAGTGAATAAAATAGAAATTGTTAAGGTTGAGTTCCTAAACTGAACAATTGATATATCTTAAAAAAGTATTAAAACAATTAATAACCCATAATTTCGTAGCTCTATTTAGTAGAATAGGATAATATTTTTGTCAAGGAGTAATAATAAACTGGAGAATCCAACGAAGTTCATTTGTAAAATGAGCAATTTGTTTGGCATTAGCAAGCATTATGAGATGAATGGACATAAATTTCTTTCTACTTATGGACGCATCGACAAAATTCACTCACTTTTAAATTGCTATGAATGATGTGCGATCGCTTTTTATAAGTGTTTTTAATTAATAAGGAAGCGATCGCTGATAACAACCGCTTCCTTTACAACAGTTCCATTGATTTTTTCGTTAATCCCAGTAAGGAACTCCACGAAACCGCTGGACTAGAAAATCAACAAAAGCCTGTATTTTAGAAGGGATATATCTTCCTGGTGCAAATACAGCAAAAATATCAGTCTCTGGTGAAGTCCATTCATCAAGGATAGTCAACAGTCGTCCGCATTTTAAGTCTTCGCCCACGATAAAGGTGGCTAATAATGCTATACCACAGCCATTCAAAGCTGCTCGATACAATGCTTCAGCATTATCAGACCTGATCCTGCCTTGAATTGGAACAACTACCTGTTTATCTCCACACGATAAATGCCATGTGTCACCCGTAGCAAGCAACGAAAAAATTAGACAATTGTGCTTTTCCAAATCTTTTGGCTTCTTTGGGTATCCATAATGGTTGAGATAATCTGGAGAAGCACATAAAACACGGCGATTAGGAGCTAATCTGCGTGCAATAAGTTGTGAATCTCTCAGTTTGCCAATACGGATAGCAACATCAACATTTTCTTCTAATACATCGACAAATCGATCACTAAATGATATGTCAACGTTGATTTGTGGGTAAAGAGTTAAAAACTCTGGTAGGGCTGGGGCAATATGCCTTTGTCCAAAGGTGACAGGTAATGTGACATGCAACAATCCCCGTGGTTCCCCAGACAGACTAGATATTGTTGCATCAGCCTCATCTAATCTTGCAAGAATATCTAAGCAACGCTCAAAGTAAATTGCACCAGCTTCTGTAAGTACGACGCGACGGGTATTACGGTTGAACAGCCGAACACCTAGTGTTTCTTCTAGACGTTGAATTCGTCGGCTCAAAGTAGATGGATCAACGCGCAGTGTGTCAGCAGCCTCAACAAAGCTAAGTCTTTGGGCAACGACTACAAAGCTACGAATAGATTCAAAGCGATCTTCGATCATGCACTGTTACAGCCTCATTCTATATTGCTGCCTAAAAAGTATATACATGTTGATTAATTATTAATGCATCACATGCAATATTGAAATGCACATAACTATGATTATTAATTTGTATACATTAGTTAAGATATTTAACTAACTGACAGCAAAAAACACGGTAATGACATCAAAATTATCATTCCAAGGCAAAACTGCAATTGTCACAGGGGGCGGACGGGGGCTAGGTCGAGTTGTTTGTTTAGCGCTGGCGAAGACAGGTGTAAGCGTTGGTGTTATAGCCAGAACATCAGCAGAAATTTTAGATGTAACCCATGAAATTCAAAAATTAGGAGGTCAAGCTTTTCCGATTCAATGTGATATGGCCGAGGCTGATGCAATTGAGAAAGCTTGCCTTTTAGTTGCTGAGCAACTAGGTTCTGTCGATATATTAGTAAACAACGCAGCGATTATTGCACCACTCGGACGTATTCTGGAAATTGATCCAGTAGCTTGGGAACGCACTATTAAAATCAATTTAAACGGTGCTTTCCGATGCATCCATGCTGTCCTACCCAACATGATTAAACAAGGTTGGGGACGAATTGTTAACATATCAAGCATTGCTGCAACGGGTACAGGTACACCAAGTGGAAACGCCTATGCTACAAGTAAAGCTGCTTTAGAGATGATGACTCTGAATTTGGCAGCCGAACTAGAAGGAACTGGTGTCAAAATGAACGCCTTTCGTCCGGGGACAATCGATACAGCAATGCAAGCAGAAGCTCGCTCAGCTCCTGTAGAGGTTGTAGGTGAGGCTATGCACAATCTTTTCCAAGGATTTTATAACAAAGGTATGCTTCGCGATCCCAAAATTCCAGCTGCGGTTGTGATCGATATAATTCGGAGTGATCTGAATGGTCAGATACTCGATATCAACGAATACCTCAACCGTGGTATTTCACTTGAATTTTTTTAGCAACAATAGTAATCAATTAATTCGGTCTGTAGTGTAAGAAGATAAAACCTGGCTTGAACTTGATTGAATACACCAGAGTTTGTTAATGCTGGTTGGGAAATTGTCAAAATTAGCAATTGAGTAGAACAAACGATACAGTATAACAGTATGTCTAATTT
Source organism: cyanobacterium PCC 7702 (assembly GCA_000332255.1). Lineage (GTDB taxonomy): Bacteria > Cyanobacteriota > Cyanobacteriia > Cyanobacteriales > Nostocaceae > Chlorogloeopsis. The sequence continues at coordinate 4,870,137 of KB235926.1, forward strand.
TATCTTTAAGACATTTCTGCATACAGCTGCACTTGTGGTCTTTACTGTTAGCTCAGTCCAATGTGTTGCAGCAGAGGTACGCACATTAACTCCTATCAATCTGCCTGCTAATTTCCAGTACCCAAACGGAATTACACGTGCTAGTGACGGTACGTTGTATATCGGTTCGATTGTAAGTGGACGGATACTGCGTATCAGCCCAAAAGGCGAACTCAAAACTTTCTTTCCTGGAAGTGATGAAGTTTTTGCTGCCACAGCTCTGCGGCTAGACGAGCAACGAGGAATCCTCTGGGGAACTTCTCCTGATTTTCTAGGAGTTCGTGATTCAAATGGTAAAATGACGCGCCGCCCACACCGGATTTTTGCAATTGATACCCGTACAGGGAAAGTTTTGCGCGTCATCTTGATGCCCGATGGTGGGTTTGGAAATGATATGGCACTGGATGCAAATGGAGGTGTTTATCTTACAGATAGTATGCGTCCTCGTATCTACTATCTTGCACCTGGAGCAGATAAATTACAAATTTGGGCAGAGGATAAAAGGTTCGCCTCCAATGAATTAGGGCTGTCGGGAATTGCTCGTAGATCCGATGGAGTTACCATTGTAGGATTGTTCTCCAGTGGAAATTTATACAAAGTTATACCTCAGTCCCGAGGTGGTGTGAAAGTTGAAGCTATACCCCTTGAGCGCAAGTTGGAAAACCCTGATGGAATGCAGTTTGCACCTGATGGTTCCTTAATAGTTACAGAAGGTGCTGTCGCAAGCGGTAATGGTCGCCTTTTACGTATTGATGCACTTTCCTCAGGAACTAAGCCCAAGTCAATCGAAATTATTGCATCAGGTATGGAATCACCAGTCAACTTGACTTTGGCAGGTCGCGAGGTTTGGGTGACTGAAGCACGAATTCGTCATCGCCTCTTGCCAGGAAAGGAACAAGAAATTCCCGATCGCTTCTTGATTCGTCGGTTTATGCTGCCAGCAAATGCTGCTAATGACGTAATGGAAAACTCTACATCATCATCTATGCTCGAACCCTTGAAATGAAAGTATTGAGGTAACGTGATGAAAGCAATTGAACTTAGTGATGGATTTGGTATCGAAAACTTGCAACTTGTGGAGCTACCAAAACCCAACCCAACCAGAGGGGAAGTACTAGTCAAAATGGAAGCGGTTTCCCTTAACTATGTAGACTTACTTGTAGTTAAAGGGTTGCTAGATCCAAATCTATCTTTGCCTTATGTTCCTGTATGTGATGGAGCAGGTGTTGTGGAACAGGTAGGTGAGGGGATTACAGCATTTCAACCTGGTGATCAGGTTGTGACGACGTTTATTCCTGATTGGGTGAATGGCAAACCTACTCGCCAAACAACAGACTATTCAACTCGACAAGGCTTGGGTACAATTCCAGGACAAATCTCGGAATATAAATGCTTCCACCCCAATCAGCTTGTTCATAGCCCAACGCATCTTTCTTCTACTGAAGGATCAACTTTACCAATAGCCGGACTAACCGCTTGGAATGCACTGCAATACAGTAATTTGCAAGCGGATGAAACAGTATTGTTGCATGGAACAGGTGGTGTATCTATCTTTGCGCTGCAATTTGCAAAAGCGCGAGGCGCACAGGTGATTATCACTTCCAGCAGTGATGCAAAACTCAAACGGGCGCAACAGTTGGGTGCTGACCTATTGATTAACTACAAAACAACACCTGATTGGGAAGCAATTGTAAATGAATTTACTTACAACAATGGAGTTGATGTCATTGTTGAGACAGTAGGTGGTCAAAATTTGCAGCGATCGCTGAATGCACTGCGTATGCGAGGATACATCTCCATAGTGGGCTTGTTGGATGGCTTTGATATTAGTATCAACACGTTAACTTTAATGCACCAACAAGCCACAATTAAAGGTATGGAGGTGGGAGGAAAAGAGGATTTTGAAGTGATGAATCGGTTCATTGAAGCTAATAAAATTCATCCGATCATCGACAAAATTTTCTCAATTGAGCAAACCCAACAAGCGTTTGAATATTTAGACCAGGGCTTGCATTTTGGGAAAGTTGTCATTACTCTCTAAGCCTCAATTAATACATCTGCCCAAAGTCTTTTTCCTGGAAAAGTCAGCATCAATACTGTCTAAAAACGAAACTAAGGAAATCAATCATGGCTGAGAATACGACAAAAGTTTGGTTGATCACTGGTAGCTCAACTGGATTCGGACGGTCTTTGACCGAGACAGTACTTAAGCATGGCGATCGCGTTGTTGCAACAGCCCGTAAACCAGAGCAACTCAGTAACCTTGTCACTCACTACCCAGAGACAGTTAAACCTGTTCAGATGGATGTTACTAAACCACAGGAAGTTCGTAATGCGGTTAATACCGCCCTTGATGCCTTTGGACGTATTGATGTATTGGTTAACAACGCTGGCTACGGTGCCTTGGGAGCTATAGAAGAATTCAGTGATGAGGTAATCCGACAGCAATTTGAGACCAATGTCTTTGGAGCGCTTGATGTCATGCGGGTAGTACTTCCGGTAATGCGAAAACAGCGCCATGGTCATATCATCAATGTCTCGTCGGTAGCTGGTTTTGTGTCATTTGTGGGAACCGGAATTTATTGCGGCACCAAGTTTGCGTTGGAAGGAATATCAGAAGCACTAGCTCAAGAAGTGGCTCCACTGGGGATTAAAGTAACAATTATTGAACCTGGTGCTTTTCGCACAGACTTCAATGGGCGATCGCTAGTTACACCTGATACACACATCGACGATTATGCCTCTACTAGTGGTGAATTTCTGCAATGGATTCACAATATGAACGGCAAACAACCAGGCGATCCAGATAAAGCAGCTCTTGCCATTATGCAAGCCGTTACAAGTAACCACCCACCCTTGAGGTTAGCTCTGGGAGCAGATGCTGTCAACGCCATTGATGCTAAGCTCAAGTCAGTTAAAGAAGAGCTTGATACTTGGAAATCTGTTGCATGTGATACGACATTTGATGGAGTTGAAGTGGGAGCGATCGGTGGATAGGCAAAAAGTTTACTAAGTATTACCACTTAGAAATAGTTCCTTTGTTTGCAAATTTTGTATCTATTTAGTTTTTGAAAGTTAGTAAAATAGGCAACGATAGCAATGCAACCGAATTTCTTTCAGTTGGTTTATTATCTGGGAATTCTCCTTTCCCTGTCTTTGCTAATCGTCAACTCTGCTGAGGCAGCAAGCTTAATAGAGGGATTTTCACATCCTGAAAGTATTACTGCTGATTCTACAGGAAGAATTTTTGTCTCCAACATTGGTGAAAAGATGGAACACACTGCCAAAGATGGAGATGGTTTTATTACTGAATTATCAGCAGATGGAACTGTCAAACGCAAGTTCTTCAACCCAAAAGGAACATTGAATGCTCCAAAAGGCTTAGCCGTCGTGAATAACGTTCTTTATGTAGCTGATATAGATCGGATTGTTGGTTTCAACCTCCAAAACGGTAAACAAGTCTTTTCTTTGGACTTATCTTCTGCCAAGACATCCTTTCTAAATGACTTGGCAACAATAGATGAAAACACTCTACTAGCATCGGCTTCAGATACCGGAACTGTCTATCAAATCTCTATTCCTAATAAACAATTTGTAGCTGTATCAGGTCAGATTCCAGGGGCCAATGGTATCAGCTACGATAGTCAAACTAAGAGTATATATGTTGTCGGATTAGGAGAAAACTTTAATGGCAAGGGGGGTATCTATAAACTTACTATGGCTAAACCTACTGTACAATTTGAGCAGATTAGTGTCTTACCTGGTTTCTTTGATGGCATAGCTCTTCTCAATGACAATCGATTAATCTACTCAGATTGGGTGGGAATTCAAAAGCCAACCCCGGGAGCAATTTACATCTATAATGCCAATACCAAGAAAGCAGATTTACTCAACTTACCAATCGAAATTAACGGGCCAGCCGACTTTTATTATCAACCAAAAGCTGGTTTGCTGTGGTTGCCACTTACGTTGAATAACAAGGTTGCTATCCTAAAACTGAATTAAACAGAGCGGTTTTTTTCGGGAGAAATAGGCAACAATTAAGCAGGGGCTTTAAACATCTACCACCAAACTTGCTGGTGAAGTTATCTTTACTGTTGCTGATGCTTTTGGAGATAAAATGGCTGTGGCTTCTGGTAGTACTGCTAGCAAGCGTAACTTAGATGTTAATACTATTTTTGCCAATCGACTGCGTCTGAATTTGTATACCAGTTTCACAGGTAAAGATCGCCTGCAAACCCGTCTGCAAGCTATAAATATCACTCCATTTAGTACTGCGGTAACGGGAACAAATATGACTCGATTAGCCTTCGATGGAAATAATAACAACAATGACTTTTTGCAAAAGTTAGAATATCGCTTTCCTTTGAGCTCCCAGGCAGTTGTCTATCTATCAGCGACCGGAGGTGAGTTCAATGATAACATGTTTAACTTCAATCCTGGTTTCGATCCGAGTGGTAATGGTGCTCTTTCCCGATTCGGACGCTTCAATCCTATCTATCGGGAAAGCGCTGAAGGTACAGGAGCTACTTTTAACTACAGCTTTAACAAGGCGCTGACTTTATCCTTGGGCTACATGACACGTCCTAGTGTTGCTAGTAACCCAGTTAATAAGTTTGGACTCTACGATGGTTCTTATGCAGCTCTAGCTCAGCTAGCGTTTCAACCAACTAATAACCTGAACCTAGGTTTTACCTACGTGCATTCTTACTATAATCCTGCAGGCGGTGTTCAAGTTTCTGGAACTACTGGTAGTGTTTTTGCCAATCAACCCTTTGGCAATATAGCCACTTCAGCAAATCACTACGGATTACAAGCAAACTTTCGGTTAAATCCAACAATTTCTCTGTCTGGTTGGGTTGGTTATACGATTGCGATCGCTGAAGATAGTACTACCACAAATGTCACAAGAGGAGATAATGCTGAGATTTGGAATTGGGCTGTGACATTAGGTTTATCAGATGTCGGTTCAGAAGGTAGTTTTTTAGGTTTTATATTTGGTATGCCGCCGAAAGTGACAAGTAATGATATCAATACTCGTAAAGATAAAGATACTTCATATCACTTGGAGGCATTTTATCGCTATAGGTTAAATGACAATATTGCCATCACTCCTGGAGGATTTGTAATTTTTAACCCAGAGCATAATAGTAGCAACAACAACATTTATGTAGGATCTGTTCGCATAACCTACTCTTTTTAGATATCTTTTTACGTCTTTTTACGGGTCGAGTTGATACTTCATAAAAATCTTAATAATTGTATTTTTTTGTAGCAAAAAACTAGCATCACTAAACTTTGGCACACCTTTTTTCATCGATACAGTGGGATTATTTGAAATACCAAAACCCTCTTGGGGAATGCCTAAAAAATCTCTATTCAGTTTGTAATCCCCATTTTGATCGTCAACTACAGCAACTGCATAAATTCCCGGCCGCAAACCAGAAAACTGCTTTTTTACAGAACTGCCTGTAATATTAACGCAACCACTTTTTACTTCATTAGCATCACCAAGAGGAAATCCTTCTCCATTGGCAAAAACTCGGATGCAAATTTGTCCTTGTTTATGTTTTATGCCCTTTACTACTACAGTAAGTGTACTTGTAGGCTCTGCATTAACTTTGAAAGCAAAATTAAGGCTTACCATAGCAGGTAGCAAAAACAAACTAAATTTAGACACACTAGCTAACATATATTATTCATTCCTAAATAGCAGTTTTAATTCTCAAACTAATCGAGATTAAAAGATATATACAATTAACGCTTTTCAGCTAGCTTTGCTTTCAGAGAAGCAAAATGTTTTCCACCTAATTCAATTTTTCCTTCTGCACACCCAGCCTTCAATCTCTCCACTAAATAATCTAAATCAGAAGCAATAAAATTCGTGCCATGATCTGGTTCTATCAGACTTAACAAGACTGGATTTTCCACTTTTTGATTTGCCAAATTAGCAATACCTAGAAAATTCAAGACTCCTGATTCATAAGTCCCGCAGGGAACTGAAGGATTATTGACTCCAACGAAGTATTCGTTCTCTTGAAACCATTCCCATGCGGGATAGCCATGGAAATGAACAATTGGTGCACCATTTTTAATAAGTTCTGGCGTGTATAAAGCAGCTGACAAACTAATAGCAATCATGACATAAATATCATAGGAAGGTTTGGCATCTACTAACTCTAAATCAATACCCACTGGTAATTGCAGACATAGCTTCTCTTTCAAACCAATGCGAACTATATCACTTTCAAGGTTTAAATCTGTTTTATTGGAACCAGAACGAGAACTAACAAGCCAAATATCTGGTACTTGTTTGAATCTATATTCCTCTTTTACCTTAATCCTGATATAATACCTACCTTCCTCATTCTGACGAAGTTCATCACTGCTAAATTCTGGAACAGGTAATAAACTTTGCCATTCATTTTCTGTTACTTCTAATTTGCCAAAATACTGAGGAGGTTCAGCGTAAGCAACAAAACCATAAGAAACACCCGTCCTTCCATTTACTATGACATTAACAATGTCTCTGTGGGACTTTCTTTTAATAACTTTAGAAAGCTTAAAACCCGGGGGAAATAGACCAGTTGTTGCCAATTCATTACCTAATTTTACCACTTTGACAGCATAGGTAGATTCATGAGGATTATACTGTCCTAAATTAAATTGATTCAGTAAAAGAGGATATATTGGTACAAAGACTTTTGGAATTAGTGAATTTAAAACAAATTGTTCTATCTCATTTCTAGAAAAAACAGAATCGCAGAGATTCATATTTAAGATAGAAATTTTTTCACTAGATACCCCAATCACCATTTCAGAAAATGTTTTCACTAAAGTATTTATGCCAATTTTTATCTTTTTTTGATAAGCAAGTAGAGGATTGGTAAACTCTCTGTCTATTTCGGTAATTGTGATGACTTGTGTATTGGTAGGATCTTCAATATATTTAGCTACGTGATCTTCAGCCCAGCTACTTAATTTAGCAATCCTGGAAACCGAAACTTCTCTATTGTTGAGATAGCAATTAGAATACAACATGTAAAAAAACTCTGCTGCCACTATACCTAGTCTTCTTAGAAAAGGCTTAGGTCTGTCTACATCAATAACTGTATTAACTCCTGCTTTGACACCTCTAATATTGAAAGTTTTTTTCCAGGGGAAAAACGGTAAGCTTAATTCATAGTTAAAATCAGTTGTTGCTTCTTCCCAAGATAAAACTTTCACACCATTTTCTTGGAGTTTAAGTGCTAATTCTTCCCGAAATTTAATAATTTCTTGCTGCTTGTAACTTGGAGGTAAAGGTCTAAATGTAACTGTTAATTTTTGAGCCATTATTCTGGGATCGATAACTGGTGGTTTGTAGTCTGTAGTTGAGCACGTAATAAACCCCCCTATTAAACGACCAATGCTTTTTAGACTCAGTCCAACACCTAAAGGGACAGAAGCAGCTTGAGCTGCAAGGTCTCTATCACGTAGGAAAGCTAAAATTTCCGTTTTACGAGCAGTTAATTGCAATTGCATTTCTTGCGTAATTACCCCCTTTGGAGAACGAAGGTTCAATTTTTCATTATCGATCCAGAACTGAACGCCTTGTTGAGTCAGGTTTTCCAAAAATTCAAATGTATTCATAGTTTCAGAGTCTCTTAAAATAACTGTTTTTAATTTTAATGTCATGAGAGTAATTACACTTTCTTTTGGAGAACGTAGTAAAAGTATTCACACTCTCCATTTTGAAATGATTCGTACATACGAGTTCCTTCCAAACCTGCAAAATAATATGCTATCCCCTGTAAAAATTTAGGAATGTTTTCTTGAATTATTTTATTTTTTCTCTCATTTTCTAAGTTCATAGCCACTAATATATTTTTAGTAATATCCTCTTCTTTTATCAATTTCAAGCCAGTATTTTCCAATTGTTTGCGAACACTGGCAATATCTCTATAATGACGAAAATCTGCAAAAAGAAAATAGCCATTCGAACGAAGAACACGAAAAACTTCGCGGAAAAAATAATTCACATGGGGATAGCAGTGGGATGACTCAATATTAATCACAGCATCAAATGAACAATCGTCAAATTGCAGTGACTCTGCATCTCCCTGATAAAAATTCAATTTCTCTAGGGAATAATTCTGGCGACAAAGGGCTATATTTTTTTCAGATATATCAACCCCCGTCATAGATTTTGGTTGAAAGTGACGCTTGATAAAATAAGAACCTCCACCTCGTCCACATCCTACTTCTAAAACATCCAATCCCTTTAGTTCTATAGAATTAGCAACATGATAATAAAGTTGAAGGCAATAACGTTCTTTTTCATCTAAAGCATTCAACTCTAGTTTTTGTGTTCCTTCACTCAGATTTGCATAACCGTAGTTCATGAAAACGATATTTATATGACCGTAATAGTACGCAAAGATGTTGTACCAACTTTTCCAAAAAAGTTTCTTCAACAATGGTAATTTCCCAGGTAAAAAAAAGATATCGCTTAACACAGTGAGTGTACTCCTTGAAAAATGAAAACTTTTACAAAACTACTAATGTTCAAATTTCAAAAACTTCTAAATGAGAATTTTGAAATTCTTCTGATAGGCGTTTGCTTAGCGCTTCAATTGTAGGGTAATGCCACAGTAAAATAAGAGATAATTTCAATCCTAGTAATTTCTCAGCTCTACTGACAATTAACATTCCTTGTGCTGAATCTAAACCATAACTGTCTAGGGGTTGTCGAATATCTATTTCGTCAGGTTGAACTCCTAGCATCTCAGAAATATTAGAGACTAGCCAAGCTTGAATTTCTTCTGCTGTATAAGAACGCTGGAAATTTGTATTGGGAATTACTTTACTCATTATGACACCTTGTAATTCGAAATAGTTGGAATGTACTGGTAGTAATTAGATGGTATTTGTAGTCCTTGAATTTTCAAGTTTTGCATTCGTAAAAAAAATGCAGCTCCTCGCATAATATGATGAGCAACATCAACTACCTTACGATTCTTTGGTTCAGCTAAATAAGAACCTCTAACCCAATCATTAAAGCTACCCATTGCTGGGCCGCACCAGATTTGATAGTCTACTTCCCGTCCCTTTTCGCCAGAATTGGACCAGCGAGATGATAATCCAAGATACCATCGAAAAATCAAAGCCATCTTGAGTTTGGGATTGTTAGCCGCTTTCTTGAGTTGATGGGGATTTCTTTGGGATAAATAAGTCATCGTTTCTTCCCAAACAGTCTCTAGTTTCTTTCTAAAAATTTGTTTTTCTAATTTCTCTTTTTCTACCGGAGGAATATCTTCTATAGAGTCATATGTTTTGTATAAATCCCATAGTTTTTGTGCACGGAGAGGAAAGAAAGTTCCTCTTTTCAGAACTTGCAGTTTTACTCCCATTTCAAACATATCTGCTGCTGGAGCCATCATGACGTCTGTTATATTGGCTTGAGCTAATAATTGTTTTGTATGTTGAGATGTTCCAGCTTCGATACAAGATTGATTGATTGAACCTGTAACAATATAGTCTGCACCCATAATAAAAGCAGCTAATGCTGATTGTGGAGTTGCAATTCCTCCTGCTGCTCCGACTCGAACAGGTTTTTCATAACAATATTTTCTTTGAATTTCATTTCTCAATTCTAAAATTGAAGGTAAAAGACAAACTAAAGGACGATTATCAGTATGACCGCCAGAATCTGCTTCTACAGTAAGATCATCGGCCATGGGAACTTGTTCAGCAAGAGTAGCTTGCAATTCACTAATTAGACCTTGTGCAACTAATTGTTTCAAAATTTTTGTAGGAGCAGGCTGAAAGAATTTTGTTGCAACTTCTTTTCTAGAGATTTTAGCAATTACTTTATTTTTGATTTCGATTTTACTAGCTGAATTTAAACTTAGTCCAGCAGCTCGGTAGTAGACAATGTTGTCTGTTAAGTCGAGAAAAGCAGAAGCTTCTATTGTTTTTACTTGATGTTTAAGATATAAGTCAATAACAGTGCGTTCCGCAGCAGGTTCACCAGGACTGTGAAGTAAGTTAAAAACGTACGGACCGTGCGGTAATGCTTGTTGAATACGGTTAATGGCTGTTTCGATACGAGAAGGAGTTAAACCTCCAGCGCCAAAGGAACTTAAAATTCTTTCTTTTCCTAGAGAGATAACTAATTCTTCAGAAGCAATACCTTGAGCCATTGCGCCAGTAGCGTAGGCATATTTGACATTGTGAAATTCTAAAAAATCAGGATTACCTAATTGGTGAACTGCTAGGGGTGGAATGGCTATCAATAATTCCAATTCTTCTGTTCGTTTGAGATGATAATTATCAATATAACCTTCGTTAGTTACACCTATTTTTTCTGAAATCCTAATAATATAGCAAGGTTTATTTAAATTCATAATTTTAGCTTTTATGCCGTCTTCATCAAAAGATATAGAATCTAAAGGACCTTGCCAAAATTGATTTTGATTTTTAAAATTTTCCGAGAATTTTAGTTGCTGAGAGTCAGACTTTAGTACAAGATTGTGCATATTTTTGACCCGGGTGAATTCCTATCAATTTATTGTCGTTAATTACTAACTGGTAGGTGTGGACGAGTTTTTCCCAAAAATCTGTTGCAAGCAAGTTAACTGCAGCTGAATTATTTTGCTAATTTCCTGTAGGGATTGTTCCCTATCTTGTAAGAAATTTGCATGGTTTTGAGTTAAGCGCAATGTGTTTTCAGTTAGCTTTTGGTAGAGTGGTTTGCGCAAATTAAGCACATTGAATTTTTGAGTAGCTTGGAATTTAACTGTAGATTCTAGCTGTTGTTTTTTAATACTTTCAAGTAAAGAGTCTGGAGATGGAAGTTGGAATTTTTTTTGTCCTGCTGATTTAGGAATGTCGAATCGTATTCACTGCTATCCAAAGTTATAGTTTTAATAACTGTGTGATTGGGCTTGGAATTTTCTGGGACTTGAAAGTATAGCGAGGACAAGTCCATTTTTATTCGATGACTGACCAGTTTTGCGAGTGCTTTGATAATAGAAGTGTATTCATCTGTTCCTCTGTGGTTGAGAGAAACTGCGAGGTGTTCTTTTTGTTTAAGAATTTTGCTAATCCATCTCGAACAGTGACTACCAGCGCCTACTTCCACAAATATTCTGGCACTATCTTGCCAAACGCGGCTAATTAGCCGAGGAAAATCAATATGCTGACATAAAGCTTTGGCAATGTTGTTAGCTATAGAATAACTGTTGATTGTGATGGGCTGGTATTCTGCTGCTGAATAAAAAGTAATGTTAGGTATATTTTGTACTGGTAAGGTATTGAGTTTTACAAGTTCATCGTATTCAGAGCGAATTGCTTCGCAATGGATGACATGGTTGAAAGGAGCGCGGAAAGCATCGCAATTTAGGGTTTGGATGACTCTTTGACAAGCTTCCGGATCGCCGGCGATCGCCACTTCTTCTGGTGTATTAATCAAAATTAAGTAAACGCGGTTCTCCTGTTTGAGAACTTCCCGAACACGGGATACCGGACACAGGAGAATATACGTACTCCAGAAGTCTTCACCTTCGTAGCTTTCCTGTAAAGGTAGTCCCCAGTATTTACGAACTGCATTTTTAGGACCAGACAACTGGGTTTTAAATAAAGTAGATGAATTCAATCCTTCACTACCTTCGTGAAAGTAAGTCCAGACACCCTGAGCAAGTATCATGCTAGTTTCGCCCAGACTATAACCAAAAGCACATTGAGGCTCGATATGAAAATAATTTTTCATAATTGCACTCAACAATCCGGCAACACCCATTTCTGATTCCAGCATCGCAATCGGATCGTCTATCAATCGTTGTTCCAAGGCTTCTAATTGCTTTTTTGATAACTTGCTCAGGCTTCTTGGATATATTGACTTTTCTACATTAGCGACCCGATTATAAACACTGGCAATGACCGGATCGTCGTAAATTTTCGGAAATAGGCGGAAAAGATTGCGGGCTATTCCAATGTAAGAATTGTAGGCGGCAGGGTAGACAAAAGCAACAGTACCTTTGCGAGCTTGCGGGTTTGGTGTAAAATAACTTCCCCTGGGGGTTTGCCAGTCACTACCTGTATCAAAGGCGCTAGCAACTCCTTTGAAAGCGCGCTGAATTTCCTGAATCAATTCTTGTTGATTGCGTCCCAGAATTGCCAGTGCGTAAGTAGCATTTTCATGTTGTTGAAAGGTGTTATAAGTCAGGCTGGCAGTGGTGGACAAACAATAAGAAGAATCTGTTATCCTTTGTTGTAAGGTGTGAAGCTGCTCTAATAAAGTTGGACAATCTTGGCAGCGATCGCAAACAGATAAAAAGGCATTTGCTCTAAATATCTGCTGTGGCGCTGGATCTGGGTCGGTTCTTCTGACAAAATTAAATGCGCGTAGCTACCGTCTATTTCGATACTGTTAATGGCGGCGATTCTTTTACTAGCTCCTTTTTCTAAAAAGGAGGGTTTTGACTCTATAGGGACATAAAACGGACTTCCATCCCAGATGTGAGGTTCTTTAGGAGCTGTCCATTGAGGAACAGCGGGAATGTAGCGGTGGTACAAACACAACGCTGTTTTTATTAAACTGACTATTCCCGATGCAGCATAGGTATGACCGAAATTAGCTTTGACGCTACCTATTGCGCAAGTAAGATTCGGTTCGCAACCAGTCCGATAAGCTTGCAGCAAACCTTGAATTTCTGATTCATCTTCCTGAGGAATTCCACTACCAAAAACTTCCAAATAACTGATGTCTGCAGGTTTGATACCTGCTAAATCAAAAGCTTGATGACAAACTTGGGCGATCGCCCGTGATGGCAAAACTGTGCTAGAGTTTTGTTTGATGATACTGAGGGCATCAATGACCGCATAAATGCGATCGCTGTCTTGCTGTGCTGTTTCACCTAGCTTTAAGACCACAGCAGCTGCTCCTTCGCCTACCATCCAGCCATTTACATTCTGGTCATAACTGAGGGTATTAATGCCTGTGTTAATTTTTGCTTTTTGACTTCTCAACAATACACTCAAGCTATTTCCTGCTAGTTCCACAGCACTAACAACAACGACGTCAACTTCTTTTACAACAAGCAGTTTTTGCGCAACTTCTAAAGCTTGGAAAGCAGAATTTTCTTGGACAGTAACTGTTAAGGAAAAACTAGGATTAGATATACTCCATAAATTAAAAACACTGTCTGGCTTTTCCTGGTTTTTAAAAAGCTCTGTTGGTGCAACTATAACAATTGCTACTCTACTTTTTTTATAGAAATTCACATTTTTTAAAGCCCGAGTGATGACTTTCAGTATCAACAATTCTTGCAGCTGGCAATTTTCTATTTGTTCCCGTGTTAATTGCAACTCAGAAACTTCAATTTCCAAATCTCTTATATATGCACCTCGAGCCGCTCCTGTTAAGTTTAAACCATAAATTTTCTGCTTTTCTAAAATCTGCCATCTTTGGGGAGGAATATCAATAAAGTGCTGATTTCCATCATAAATACTGCGTTCAAAAGTATCTAAATCTTTACAACCCCCCAAATAGCAATCCATTCCCACAATCGCTAATTTTGAGTTTTTATTGCCTTCTTTTTTATTCATTCTTGAATCTCCTGTAACACGTCTTGGGAGAGGAAATTTTGGGTAATAATATAGCTTTATTACCCTTTTTTCGAAATCAAACTAGAGATTTAGTAGATAAAATTATTCCCTTTGCTCCGAGCAAACGAGAATATATTTTTCCCTGAAAGTCATGTGCAATTACATCAGCAGTAACAAAGGATTCCGTCTTGGACTTGATTTCACAAGAGACGTAAAACTTCTCACCAAATGGAATAGGTACGAACTGTTCAAATATTTTTATCTCTGACGGTAAGCAACCTTCTTGATGAAAATACTGTGTCCAAATCCACAGTGAATGAATCTGAACGTCCACAATGTAGGGATTAAAAGTTTTTACTGGAAATTGTCCTTGTTGCCTTTCTTCCAAAGGAAGTAAAGCACATTCTATAGTGACCTTTTTTAGAGTTAGATTTAAGATATTTCTTACTCCTTGAAAACAGGGACCGTGAAATAAGCTTGCTCCTCCGTTTTGATATAGTGATTCAGTTGAATTTAGATTGATTTTTTCCTGTTTTAAATCCAGTCTTTCGTAAGTAGGAGCAATGGGAATTTTCTTTTGAATTTGAAGCCGACTGCTGAAGTTATAGCGAATTTTACCTTCGCGATTACTACTCCATATTTTAGCATCAAATTCGATTTCAGTGGCATCATTTTTAGAAATTTCCTGCAAGTCTAAAGTGTATTCACTTGCCAGATTGTCATCAAAAACAATTCCCTTCAAAACTTTAAAATTGGAACAATTGAACGACTTGTATCCAGGATAGAGTTGTTCGCAGGTATTAGCAATCCACAATAAGGCGCAAGTAGCGGGTAAAACTGAACGACCAGCAATTATATGGTCTTGTAAAAACGGATTGGCTGCTAATGTTAATCGGCGCTGAATGCGATATTTTTTCAATTTAGGATCGAGCGATGCAGGGATGTGCGTAAGGGGACTACCTATGACTATTTGCGTACTGTGTTTATTAGCTGGTGCTAATTCAGCAATCAACATTTGAGTGCCAATTTCTATAGGTATAGTCTCAATTCCTCGTTCGTTAAAAGCTTTTTTTAATTCTGGCGTGACCATACCGCTTTCCCAAGGTCCCCAATTAATAGCAACTACATGACAATCAGGATAATTGCGTTTAAAAAGATGGGCTGATTTGTTGAGAATTTCATTGGCGATCGCATAATCTGATTGACCGACATTTCCGTAAAAACCTGCTACAGAAGAAAATAAGATTAAATAATTTAGCTGACTGGGACAAACACACTGCAGTAGATTTTCCAGACCTTTGACTTTGGCAGCATAAACTGTTTCAAAATCCTGCTCTGATTTATTTTCAATACGCTTATCTGCTAAATTTCCAGCTCCGTGAATAATTCCCGTGACCGCACCCAAACGCTCAACTGCAGCATTAACTTGCTGTTGGAGACGATCTGTAGTGCTGGTGATATCAGCGCAGATATATTCTGCTTGTCCACCTGCTTGTTGAATTGCTTGTAGAGTTGCATGAATTTCTTGCTGCGAGCGAATAGCTTTATATTTTTTATGTACCATTGCAGGTGTAGGTTTTTCTCCTCGGGCGAGGAAATCT
This sequence comes from cyanobacterium PCC 7702, assembly GCA_000332255.1. Taxonomy (GTDB): domain Bacteria; phylum Cyanobacteriota; class Cyanobacteriia; order Cyanobacteriales; family Nostocaceae; genus Chlorogloeopsis. The sequence continues at coordinate 4,885,367 of KB235926.1, forward strand.
TCCATAATCCGTTTTTTCAATTCTGCCTCATCGTTGCAACCTTGAGCCCAGACAGGTTCGCCTTCTTCTAGACTAGAACGCCCCAGGAGAATAAACTTACATTGATAGCGCCGCGCTAGTTCAATCACGCATTGCGCTGTGATTCCTTTCGCTCCACCGCTAACGAGAAATACTTGAGATTGAAGATGCAAACCAGGAGATTGATTATTTTCCGAGTCAAAATAGCTGTGCTGAGAGCATACTAGTGTTGTTCGTCCTTGGGAACTATATCCTACTTCCACAATCAGTCGATTGGGATCGTAAAGTTCAGCGAGGATGTAGCGTACCGACGTTTGAGCATCTATATCCGGACACAAGTCCAGTGCTCGACAAAATACAGCTTCCCATTCTTGATTTAAGGATTTAGTTAATCCGAACAATCCGCCACTTATAGCACCAAAATTAGTTGTCTGTCCCAATCCGAACTTACCATCCAACCGAGCAACGGTAAAAAAGCAACTGCGTTCTCCACAAGATGCAGCTCGATTTAGTGGTTCCTTGAGATATTTGGCGATTAAAAAGACGTGGCGGACAATAGCTTTCTCGGTTTCCAGATAAAGGACGCAATCGTTGCTTGCATCATCGTGACTGGCAGGATTAAGGTGGATAAATATAGCGATTTCACCGTGCTCAGCAGCGATCGCTTCTAACTGTTGTTTTAAATGCTCTTCGCTCCAATTAGTCAGCACCACGCGAGGGATTCCTTCTGCTAAAGGTAACTGTTTGACGATCGCTGTTGGGGGAAAACTCACGACAACTACTTTCCAACCACGTTGCCAAAGAGCAGCAGCTAGTTCTGGAGTTGTGGGAGACCCATCATCAGTTATCAAAGCAATATATTTGCAAGATAAGGTAAAATCCAAAACATCAGGCTCCGGGATAACTTGCAGAGCAACAAAACTGCGGACAATATTGCTGTTTACTTGCTCAGGCTGTTTGTAAGATTGAGGTGGAAATGTTTTTTTTCCAACGTATCAGCCTGCTGTTTCATATAGTCAACTATTTGACCAAGAGTACGCAATTGTCCCAGTTCCTCAGGATTTGGTTTGGGTAGGTCTGGGTACAGCTCCAACAATGCTCCTAGGATTTCAACTCGTTTAATCGAATCAATCCCCAAGTCTGCTTCGATATCCATCGATAGCTCTAACATCTCCACCGGATAACCAGTTTTTTCGCTGACCACATTCAGTAGAGTTTGACTGAGAGTGGCAAAATCTACAGACAAAATTGGCTCTGGCTCTACGGTAATAACTGAATCGCTAGCAATCTCCTTGGTCTCCTCTACCACCTGTTGAGCTTTGACAGAAGCTGTCTCCTCAACTGCAGCTATTTTCGATACAACAGTCCGCATGTACCCTACAATTTCACCCAGAGTACGCAATTGTCCCAGTTCCTCAGGATTTGGTTTGGGTAGGTCTGGGTACAGCTCCAACAATGCTCCTAGGATTTCAACTCGTTTAATCGAATCAATCCCCAAGTCTGCTTCGATATCCATCGATAGCTCTAACATCTCCACCGGATAACCAGTTTTTTCGCTGACCACATTCAGTAGAGTTTGACTGAGAGTGGCAAAATCTACAGACAAAATTGGCTCTGGCTCTACGGTAATAACTGAATCGCTAGCAATCTCCTTGGTCTCCTCTACCACCTGTTGAGCTTTGACAGAAGCTGTCTCCTCAACTGCAGCTATTTTCGATACAACAGTCCGCATGTACCCTACAATTTCACCCAGAGTACGCAATTGTCCCAGTTCCTCAGGATTTGGTTTGGGTAGGTCTGGGTACAGCTCCAACAATGCTCCTAGGATTTCAACTCGTTTAATCGAATCAATCCCCAAGTCTGCTTCGATATCCATCGATAGCTCTAACATCTCCACCGGATAACCAGTTTTTTCGCTGACCACATTCAGTAGAGTTTGACTGAGGGTAGCTTCATCAATAACTGCTGGTAATGAGGTAATAGATTCGGCGTTATTACTTCCGCTGCTACTGGAAACAACCTCAAAGTTCTTTTCCACTGCATCCGCAGCATTACTAGCAGCACAATTAACGCTAGCAATTGATTCCTGTACTAACGACACCGCAGAACGCTTCTCAGTTACGCTAGCGAGCAACAATTCATACTGCTGCTCAAGCAATTGGAAAAAGTTCTTAGTCTGTTGTGTTTGATGATTTAGATATTGCTCGTGAACGCGCAAAGTTTCAGCATTATGCTCGTGAAACCGCATTATGCTGCGCTCGGAGTATGAAAGTGCTATTTGTTTGGTTTCTGTGGATTGAGCAGATAATTTACTACTTTCTAGCAAGGAATTTTGTTGCTGCATCAGTTGGAAGAAAGTTCTGGTGTACTCTACCTGATGCTTTAAGGATTGCTCGTGAACTCGCAAGATATCTTGTTGATGGCGATTAAACAGAATTAAAGCATACTCTAAGCTATCTAAAATTAGTAGCTCTGGACTTGATTGCAACTGCAGCTCGTCAAAAGTTTGTTGAGAGGATGTCATCAGCTGTTCAGAAGGTTCTACTGATTTATGACCGTTGGTAATGACTGCGACTTGCTCCGAAGTAGGAAGAACATTATTTATTTGGCAAGTATCTTCTATTACTTGGTGACCGTTGGTATTGAGTACGGATTGGTTTGGGTGTACATTGACAGATTTGGGAACAACGGCGTTAGTTGTTTGCTGCGAAGGTGGATGTGCAACGTTGATTTGTAATGCTTTTTCAAAAGCTTGTTTCGTTTTTGGTGACAGGTAATTAGTACCATTTAAACGTACGGTCAATAGCTTATTTTTGGTAGCTTCGGGGATTTTTTGCTCCCATGGATAGGGATCGGGATTTTTTAAAGGTAATCCAGCAACACGCAACTGTACGATCGCTTCTCGCAAACAGCGATCGCTATCTTTTTGAGGATTGCTGTTTAAGGCCACAGCTAAATGGGGTCGCTGGCCAAGAATTTCTTTGACCAAGTTGGTGAGAATATTTTTAGGACCGAATTCAACAAAGCAATAACCACCTTGAGCATAAATATTTTCAATTTCTTGCTGAAAAAATACCTGCGCGAGCAGATGTTGTTTGAGAATTTTTTGAATAGCTTCTGGCTCGCTGGGATAAGGTTCTGCTGTCAAATTTGTATAGACAGGAATTTTTGGTTTTTGGAAACTAACTTTCTCAATTGCTTGAGCAAAAGATTTCTGCGCATATGCTACCAATGGTGTATGAAAAGCTGCTGAAACTGCAAGCAACACCGTTGAGAAAGCTCGGGCTTTTAGTTCCTCTTGACTTTAACAATTTCAGCTTTGGATCCTGCCAAGACAACTTGACAAGGAGAATTATAATTAGCAATGGTGACCAAAGGAAAATTTTTGACCACTTGTTCAACGTCAGCAACATTTCCTTTAACCGCCAGCATCACTCCCGCATCAAATTGTGGCTCTTTCGGTGCAGCCATGGCTTGACCGCGAGCCTTGACTAGGAAAAAATAATCTTCTTCACTAAGAACACCCGCAGCCCACAAAGCTGTCAGTTCTCCAAAGCTATGTCCGGCAATAAAATCTGGCTTGAAAAGAGCTTGTTGCAGTATTTTGTAAAGACCAACACTAAAAGCTCCAATTGCTGGTTGTGCAAATTCCGTCTGTTGCAATGCTTCTATCTGCACTTTCTTTTGAGCTGCATCAAACACTGGAGGAGGAAAAACTACTTCTGAAACGGCCTTCAAACCATCTTGGCACAAAAGACTATCTATGTAACTATAGGTCTGACGCAAACAAGGAAAGTTAATTGCTATTTCTCGACCCATTTCCAAATACTGGGAGCCTTGTCCGGAAAATAGGGCCACTACTTTACCCTCGATACCCATTTTGCGGTAGTAAATTCCTTGAGGAAGATCCCAGGATTGTGCGTGGGGATTTTGTTTGAGGAGGTTAATGGTGGTTTGCAAACATTGACAAGCCTCTGGGATGGAAGTGGCAACAAATCCTATTCTGGCATGAACAACGGGAATTTCTAATGATTGACTTGTAATAGTTAATTGGGCATAATGTTTTTCTCCATCCTGGGATTGCAGCTTCTGCAGATTTTCTTGACAAAGTAACAATAACTGCTCGGTCGTTGCTGCAGATATTAGTATTGATGAAGGAGTGGAGTGTAGACGATAAGGGCGATCGTGGTCGCTTGAGTATTCTTCTAGAACAACATGATAATTTGTACCACCAAAACCAAAAGCACTGACTCCTGCACGTCTTGGTGGTTCTCCTTGACGACGGATCCAAGGTCTGGTTTCTGTATTCAAATAAAATGGCGAGTTTTCAAGATCCAATTTGGGATGGGGTTTAGTAACGTTAATAGTCGGTGGCAAGATTTTGTGATGCAAAGCTAGTGCTGTTTTGATCAAACTTGCTGCACCTGCTGCAGCTTTTGTATGTCCGATCTGAGATTTGACGCTACCGAGGGCAATATATTGTTTTTTGGAATTGTTTTCACCAAATACTTCTTTTAAAGCAACAACTTCTGTGGGATCCCCCACTGGAGTACCTGTTCCGTGGGCTTCAATCAAACCAACAGAAGCAGGTGAAAATCCCGCATCTTCATACGCACGCTGCAAGGCTTTCACTTGTCCTTCCGCACGAGGTGCGTAGATGCTTTTATGGCGACCGTCGCTGGAGGTACCAATTCCTTTGATCGCTGCATAAATTCTGTCACCGTCTTTTATCGCATCTTCTAGACGCTTGAGCACCAACATCCCAATTCCTTCCGCCAGCATCATCCCGTCTGATTCAGCATCGAAAGACTTGACGTTCTGACCTGGAGAAGCAGCAGGTGTTTTACTAAAACACATGTAGGCAACTATGGAATTATCAGTGTCTACCCCACCAGTTAGCATCATATCGGCTCGATACTCAACCAGTTCGGCGATCGCCATTGCTAGCGCTCCCAAGGAACTAGCACAAGCTGCATCCACCACGCAATTCATTCCTCCCAAGTCCAGGCGATTAGCTATTCGCCCAGCAACTACGTTCGCCAACATCCCAGGAAAGGCGTTTTCTTCCCATTGCACATATGCACTTTTTATTTTCGCGATGATTTTTTGCGTATCCTCGTCAGATAAACCACTGCTTTTTAAAACTTTCTCCCACACAGGATACTCTAACCTGGTAGCTAATGGCATCGCTAATTGCCTTGCCAAAGCTACACCCAAAATTACCCCTGTACGCTCTCGATTAAACTGCTTCTTTTCCCCATAACCCGCATCCTCCATTGCTGCTTTCGCAACAACCAAACTCAGCAGTTGGGAAACATCTGTAACCTCTAAAACATTGGGAGGAAGCCCAAATTCCATGGGATTAAATTCAATTTCTGGAATGAATCCACCACGTTTGCAATAGGTTTTATCGGGTGCTTTTGGATCGGGATCGTAGTAATCATGAATGCTCCAGTGCGATGCAGGAACATCGGTAATACAATCAATTTTATGAATGATTTTTTCCCAATATTCCCGTAAATTTTTAGATTCCGGAAAGATACCAGCCATCCCGATAATGGCAACAGGAGTATCTTGCAGTCTTCTGTTAAGTTTGCTAGTTTCTGTGGTCTTTTGTGCAGACATAATTTTTTTCACCTTTATAAGCTTGTGTAAAGCCTTTTCACAATTGCTGATTTCAGCTTGCAACTGTGACAGCGCAGCTTCAATTCTAGAAGCAGTCATGACTAAATCTTCACTACTGTATCTGTTAAAAATAGAGAGTGATTCAAATTCCCTCCCTTGAAAAAGCACTTTGGCAATAAGTAATTAGGGAAGAAACACTCTTTTGGTAAATCCACAATAATTTTTATCTTCAACCCCACCTCTTCATCAAGAGAATATAATTACAGCTGCGTATTTTTTTCATAGATTAGCTTTCGTTACTTATCCTATACCGAATTACTTCTCTACTACAACTGATATGCAATTAATGTGCAACACAACTTCCACAATAAAAAATTGATTATTGGTGGAATTCCGAGAAATAAATTATCAATTAAAAATCATATCTTATATCTAATTTTTCTTATTTTTGCCAAAGCCTATGATTTTAAAAAATATTTTATTTTTATAATTATATCGCCGTATTCAAATTAGTTTTAGCAAAAACTGTAAACAAATAATCTGTATTTAAGGATATAGGAAGGGAAAACTACAGTATGCAACGTATAGTATAGTGTTAAACTCAGCTTTTATCCCTTTATTTAACTTTTTGGTTACATACTTGTCAGTTTTCCCCAAACTACTTATTTTTCATTTCAGTTTGACCGTGATTGCGCAGCATCTAACAACCGCTTCTCAAGCTCGCTAACACTAATTCCAAGTTCAGAAGCTGTTTTCGCTTTCCACTCTTCTAGTTCGGAATCATGTTGATTTAGCCATTCATGCACTGCAATGCGTGCCATCTCAGCTTTACGCACTGTCTGGCGAGCTGCGTGGAAAATAAGCCGCTGGTTGTCAAAATTCGGTAATGAGAGCATGAATCGATGTAGCTTCATTATCTATCCCTCTTGTATTATTCCCTCTGTAAAAATTTAAATCCCTTAGCAAAAAGGGTTTGACCGATTTAGCTCTGTCTTTTTAGAGATTTCTATTAGTTTGTGCAGACACATAGCGTCTCACCGCCAAGCATCGCTAATGCCCTCACCACATCCAAACTTTATTCTTTCACTTTTAAATTTAACTTATCATGATGATGAAAAACCGCTATAGTGCACAAACATTTGTAATTGCATAAGGTTAGATTCATACTTTGCTAATAATATCTCATCTCCTAAAAGTTTATTTTACAAAGTTGCATATAAATTGCACTTGCCTAACTAGAAATTGCTGCCGATTTTAAACTTGTCAGCAAATAAGATTATGAAAATTAGTTTCTTAGAAAAATCTTATAAAGACCTTATAAATATCTTATTATACTCTTATAAATATTTAGTACAGATCGTACAAGTTCTCAACTGAATCCAATACGTTTTGCTTCTGGAAACACGATAACGTAGTATCTTGAGTTCACACCTAGATTGTATGCCAATGAAAATTTCATATTTGGTTGTTTGGATTCAGATTTCTACCAAGAACTTTGCAAAATATCATAGGAGATAGATGTGTAAAAAAAATACATTTTTTACTAATTATTTTGCGATTGCAACATCAAATAATTAGTTAGGCTAGCTAGTATCAACAGTTAAATAGATATTTATATCGCCATTTCTATTTAACATGTTGCATATAGGTTGCAATGAAGTATTCCTCGGACTATCGTAGATAATTAGATAATTGAATAAACAATTGCAGAAACATAGCGTATTAATTTTCTAATTCGTAAGTAGAGGTCAGAAGCATGTAAACTTAGTCAAATTTTCTAAACTTCATTAGATATGCCTTATAGCTTCATCAAGATTTATAATTACACCTTGTCGCATTCCGCTTTCACTAATTCCAATTCCAGAAATTAAACGGAGTTGCTGGCATGAGACTATCTGAGCTAGATCCACTTATATCGCTATCTGATTTAAAAGAAGAGCTTCTGAAGTTGCCTAAAGGTTACTGTTTTTATGAGCAAGAACTCATAGAATTCTTATCGCGACGCCGATGGCCTGAAAACAATCGCCGTATTGATAGAACAACTTTTTGGCGATGGAGAAACGATAATGGCATTGAACATCAAAAAGTATTTAGTCGCTTGGATCTTCTAAAACTCTGCCAAATCTGCGATCATTATAGAATTGATGGAACTCGCAGCGAATACTTAGAGATTATGAAAAAGGAAGTTGCCAAAAAGGAAGTTACCAAAAAGAAAAACGAGGTATGTGAGACAGGTAAAGAAGCATAATTTTTGAAGACAAAAGTTGCTAAATTATTCTGATGGCTAAAGAGGGATGGATAATTTTTCAACTATCCATCCTCTGATTCCATCAAGAAACTCCAAAGTCGAAACTATCAATTAATCTTATCCAATTTACTTTTTATATTTGTATGGGTGCACAGACAGCTATTACTACCTGCATCTTCCAAGTAGCTCAAATGATTGGGAGATAGCAGTCTCACTAAAGTGGAATATATATGGTAAATAAAGAAAGGTGGTTAATAACGATACCTATAAGTCGTTTGCAGGTATATGTATTTTTGGCAATTATTACGGCTGTGGGTATCGGTGCAGTTTCTTTTTATAGCCTTTCCAGATTTCGAACAAAGTCTGCAAGCAACACTTCAGCTACTTTAATGAATTCTCCAGCGATAACTGCTGTTGCTGCTCTAGGGCGTTTAGAACCTCAAGGGGAAGTAATTAATTTGTCTGCTCCCAATTCTCAAGCTGGCGTGCAACTCGCGCGACTGTTAGTAGATGAGGGAGATAGAGTGGTTAAGGGACAAGTAATTGCCCTTGTTGACTCTTTCTACGTTCGGCTTGCAGCCTTAGAACAGGCTCAAAAACTCACATCTTGCACCAACCGTAGTAACCCGTAAAGGACAAATAAACTAGTACCCAACTATAACAACAGGTGAATAGAACTAATTAAATATTTTTAGTAACGAATGTAACATTAGGTTCATCATAAATACAGAGAAAAACAGATGATAGAATGCAAAAACTTGTTGACCTCAGATATAGGGATGATTGCATTTGAATCTCAAAACATGAGAGAAAAGGCGTGAAATATCGAAATTAAAGCAAGAAAAATGCTTGCCCACGCCCAAGAATTAGTTTACACCCTCAAAGAATTGATGCCGACACAGTACCAAAAAGATAACCTAGAGGCTATGCTGGCATTGTTTTTAGAAGGACAAGGACACCCATTACCTGAATACAGTCAGACAAAGTCCCCAAGTGCAATCAGCCGATTTTTAAATATCAATCCTTGGTCAACAAGGAAAATGATTCGGATAATTCGTCATCATGTATTACAAACAGTTGTCAAGTCATTGTCCTCATCTGGTAGAGGGCGTAGACCATTTTTACAAGTAATAATTGACCTAACAACTCTAGAAAAACGTGGTAAATTCAAAGACTTTAGTGATTTAATCAAAGTCTATAATGGTAAGCGTGGTCTCCATTTAGTAGTAGTTTATTTGGTAATAGGAAAATGGCGTATTCCTTGGGATTTTCGGGTTTGGCCAGGTAAGGGAACTCCATCTCCCGCAAGANTTGGACTCAAAATGGTTAAACGTTTACCTCAATCTTTAACTCAACATTTCCAGACAATTATTTTAGCTGATACAGCCTTTGGCAGTGTCGAATTCCTTGAAGGTNTCCGTCGCCTTAAATATCATGCTATTACAGGCGTAGCTATTAGTCGTAAGTTATCTGATGGCAGAGTTTTACGCCATTTACATCAACAAGGACAACAAGTTATTTTAGTTGGTTTGAAATTTCCTGTTACTATATCTTGGTATTACTTGAAACGTGATAACGGTAAGTTAGAAAAACGTTTTGTTTTGTCTNCTCGACCGATTAAAGCTTCTACTCTTAAGTGGTGGGGTAAGCGTCGTTGGCAGATTGAAGGTTGGTTTAAAACTGCCAAACATCGCNTTGGTTTGCATCGTTTTGGTCAAGGTACTCTCAAGGGTATGTATCGCTGGCTAATTCTTTCTCTCACTGCTTATCTCATCGCTCATTGGAGTTATCTGCTTGACGAGGCCAGCATCCCCNCCTGATTGGGGACAAGCTGCACAAACAGCAAGAGAATCTATTTTCCCAAAACTAGTTGTGTATCTTCTTTTACTTGATATTGAACGACTAACTACCCTTGCACGTAGTTGTGGTTTTGACATTTATATTTCCAGGTGCAAGATGTGAG
>KB235927.1 GCA_000332255.1 cyanobacterium PCC 7702
CCGCCGGGTCGCCGTAGGGGTCTTCACTTGCAGGGCGAAGGTTTTCATATTGCTGTTCGTCCGCCGGGTCGCCGTAGGGGTCTTCACTTGCAGGGTGTACCTGGCGATCGCTATATTCGCTGTCTTCTTTGTCAGATCCGAAAACAAAGTCCTTTGCCCTTCGCAAAAATTCATCTGCCATGATTTATTTCCTTACTCTGTATTATCTCATGCTACCGTTGGTTGCCACAGCTAGCCAGCTTCGTCGACCCAGGTCAAAAATTTGAGCTTGGTCCTACATTGGTTAAATCGCGACCTGTAGTACGTCCGTTGTAACCCTGGAAGTCCCGGTATGGTTGTGCTTCTGACTCTGTAACTCGAATACCTTCCTGTGGTGGTGTCACCCAGTGAGCGCGACCTTCAGCATCGCGGTAGTAAACGCGTCCGTTTTTAGAGAGATAGTACTTTCCTTTGGCACCATTTCCTTGAGCATTCTTGTGTTTGTTGTAAAGGTAGTAAAGAGCGGCCGCTCCTACTAAAATTGCTACTTTTTGCCCTGTCGACAATCCTTTCCTGGCTTGGGGTGGGTTTGCTAAGTTGGGATTGTTGACACTTCTACCAGTTGCAGTATCATCTACAGGTGGTGGAGAAGCATATTTAGGACCTCCTCCGCAACTACTGAGCATAGGTACTGTTAGCAAAGCCGAAAATACTATCTTTAAAAAAGGGGAAACTAACCTGCGCTGTGGAAAGGTAGCATTCATCTTTAATCCTTTTGGTAACCATGCTCGCTTAAGGTTGCTTATCGATGCATTTGGAACTGCATTATGAGCCAGTTTTTGAATAATTACTTCTCACCTTTGAAGGAAAGTAAATTCCTTCCTAGGAAATACTTGCTGAAATTAGTTACCTCAAGGAAAAGAAAATGATGGCTCAAGCCAAGCAGTTGAGAATTTTACAGATCTTTACAAAGACTGAGCAAAATTGTTAGCTTTTAGAGTTGATTAAAACCACAGTCACCTTTTTCTCTAAGTTCAGAAAGCTGTTATCAACTCTATCCTCTGTGTCAACTACTTCTACATACGCAAAATAGACTGAGAAGAATCAAGTTCACCGAGCATTAATTTCGTAATAGTACAGTAATAGTACAAATATTACCAAATTATGTAATATGAACATTGGGGGCTTAAGCCCCTTGTGTTACTTGTATTCGTTGCTTCCAAGACAGGGGCATTGGTCTGGAGCTGTTTTTTTATAATGAGGAATCGTCGTCAAAAACCCAAAGCTCTGCAGCAATCTCTAGCGGTATTTTGCTACAGCGGGCGAGCGATCGCTTTGGTGTGGACTACTAGTCGCTTTCTTACTATTGCTTTTGCAATTTTAACTTTATCAGCTGGCCTTTTACCTGCAGCTGTAGCTTATATTGGTAAGTTAATTGTCGATGCAGTAATTGCAGCTTCTCAAAATCATGCAGGTATCAACGATAATTATTGCCCCCTATTGTACGTAAGTGCGGAAGCTATTGCTGTCGCCTTACTTATAGGCAGCCAAAGAGGACTGACAGTATGTCAATCCTTGTTGCGGGTGTTACTCGGACAAAGAGTAAACGAACTCATCTTAGAAAAAGCGATTACTCTGGAACTGAGGCATTTTGAGGACTCAGAATTCTACGACAAAATAACTAATGTCCGGCGAGAAGCTTCTATCCGTCCCCTCTCGCTAGTAAATCGAACCTTTGGCTTGGTACAAAGTACCCTTTCGCTAGTTACTTATGGTGTTTTGTTGGTGCAATTTTCTCTTGGTGCGGTAGTGGTACTAATTTTAGCAGCTATGCCTGCATTTTTTGCGGAAACAAAATTTGCAGGGGAAGCTTTTCGCTTGTTTCGTTGGCGTGCACCGGAAACTCGCCAGCAGCACTATCTAGAAACTTTGATAGCAAGAGAAGACTTTGCTAAAGAAGTAAAACTCTACCAACTGGGCGAAATGTTACTGGGCCGTTACCGCGATATCTTCAATAAACTTTACCACGAAGACCGCAACCTCACAATCCGGCGAGGACTGTGGGGATATTTGCTCAGTTTGCTCAGCACTGGCGCTTTTTATATCGCATACGCTTGGATAGTTGTGGAAACCGTGGCGGGGAGAATTTCTTTAGGGGAAATGACGATGTATCTCACTGTCTTCCGCCAAGGACAAACTACCTTTTCCGGTATGCTAACTTCTATTGGGGGAATGTATGAAGACAACCTGTACCTTTCAAACCTCTACGAATTTCTAGAAGAGGAAGTACCAAAACCAAAGGGTAAAGCAACCAAAGGTATTAACCCCAAAGATGGACTTCGCTTCGAAAACGTTACCTTTACCTATCCAGGAAACTTGCAACCAACGTTAAAAGATATTTGTTTCCACCTCAAACCAAAAGAAAAATTAGCCATTGTAGGAGAAAACGGTTCCGGTAAAACTACCTTAATCAAATTGCTTACCAGACTTTATACTCCTGAGTCCGGACGCATCTTACTTGATGGTTTAGACTTGGAACATTGGGATGTAAACATGCTGCGACAGCGCATCGGTGTTATTTTTCAAGACTTTGTCCGTTACCAGTTTACAGTGGGAGAAAATATCGGTGTCGGAGATGTAGACCGCATTGAAGATCGGGAACTTTGGCAAATAGCTGCTAAAAAAGGCATGGCCCTTCCTTTTATTGAAAAATTGCCTGCGGGTTTTGCTACTCAACTGGGAAAATGGTTTAAAGGAGGACAGGAACTTTCGGGAGGACAATGGCAGAAAATCGCCCTCTCCCGTGCTTTTATGCGCACTAAAGCAGATATTTTGGTTTTGGATGAACCAACATCAGCAATGGATGTCCAAGCTGAATACGAAATTTTCAATCACTTTCGTACTTTAACAAAAAATCAAATGATAATTTTAATTTCCCACCGCTTTTCTACAGTCAGAATGGCTGACAAAATTTTGGTGATGGCAGCTGGGGAAGTCGTGGAACAAGGAACTCACCAAGAGTTATTGCAAACTGGTGGCAGGTATGCCAAATTATTTAAGTTGCAAGCAGCTGGATATCAATAATCAATTTCTGCAACTCATTTGCATTGAAATATATCAAATAGCTCCAAGCGATCGCTGGCTACATCAAGCAAGAAATTGCTTACTACCAACTATTTTCTAGTTCGCAGTCAGGGTTTTAGCCCTAGAGAGCGATCGCTACAGTCTATGCAACGACCAAAATCTGCATTCAGTAAAGCACAGATAACGCATACGGCCATCGCAACGTTCAATCTATCCAAATACTGAATTCCTCCAACAACTTTTGACGGTAGAACCTCTATCCAGAGAACGTTTTATACCATAAGCCAGATGAAGTAGAAGTAGGATACTAAATCTCATGAAGACTGTATCCTATGAAACTGAATTATTTCATCAAACAACTTTCGACTGTAGGACGCTCTCTGGTTAAGACTTTGTTTTGCCTTGCAGCGATCGCCTTGATGTGGGAAGGCTCACATCTTGCACCAACCGTAGTAACCCGTAAAGGACAAATAAACTAGTACCCAACTATAACAACAGGTGAATAGAACTAATTAAATATTTTTAGTAACGAATGTAACATTAGGTTCATCATAAATACAGAGAAAAACAGATGATAGAATGCAAAAACTTGTTGACCTCAGATATAGGGATGATTGCATTTGAATCTCAAAACATGAGAGAAAAGGCGTGAAATATCGAAATTAAAGCAAGAAAAATGCTTGCCCACGCCCAAGAATTAGTTTACACCCTCAAAGAATTGATGCCGACACAGTACCAAAAAGATAACCTAGAGGCTATGCTGGCATTGTTTTTAGAAGGACAAGGACACCC
>KB235928.1 GCA_000332255.1 cyanobacterium PCC 7702
TGTTTTTATCATTTCACTTTCCGAGTCCACTTGTGTTATGAATTAGCTCCCAAGGACTGCTATTGTTTGCCAGTGGAATAGGCGACGATTAACACAGCTAGCTAGCTAGCTAGCTAGCTAGCTAGCTAGCTAGCTGACTTACTGTGCGGGAGTTCCACCCCTACTAGGATTGTTTAAGGCGCTTGTGGTTGTTCTTACTCTTGTCAAACACATTAATAGCTTTCATCCCTGGGCTGTCATCCACAGGCTTTTCAGTATATCGTTTATAAGTTAAAGAGAAAAAAAGTACCTATGTATGTGCTTATTGGCGGAGCGGGGTTAGTAGGACTAAGTTTGGCTGAAAAATTAATAGAACTGGGGCATACTGTTGCCATTATTGATATTGATTCTACAGCTTGTCGCTATACTCGCGAACCCGTAGGAGTAATGGTTTTTGAAGGAAGTGCAGTCAGCACAGAAGTTTTGTTAGAAGCTGGAATTCATAAAGCCAACGCCCTAGCAGCATTGCTGCGCAGTGATGCTTTGAATTTAGCCATGGTAACTCTTGCCAAACACTGTGGTGTTCCCCACGTACTAACTTGCATGCGCCATTCCGATTTTGCTGAACCCCTGCGCTTAGCGGGAGCGAACCGCATTATTAGTACCGTAGATTTGGGCGTTTCAACGATGGTGAATGCTATTGAATAGCCACAAGTAGAATCAATTATGCATTTTGAGCAAGGGCAAATTGAGGTATTGAAGCTTTCTATCCCAAATAATTGTTACGTTGTTGGTCGTACTGTTGCTGAAATTGCTCAGGATTCCCGTTTTCCCACAGGTTCTCTAATTATAGGTTATCAATCTCACCCCCACGAAGATTTAGCGATCCCCAACGGCAGTACAGTACTGGAACCCGATTCAACTGTGCTGATTGTGACCAAACTTGGATTGTTGCATAAAGTTATTGATTTTATTCAAGGCTGTAAATAAATGCAATGAGATTATACCGATTTTCGTCTGCTTACTACTACTTCCTTTGGTCTTCTGCAGTTAGCAATTGCTGTGATTTTTTTGACTTCTTGTACATCTTCAGAGAGTTCGCGGAGGTTAGAATCTCATCAAACTTTTCAGGCAAAACTATCTCAAACGAAGACTAAGGCAATGAGATTTTCTCGCCCTGGTAGTGTTGTCGGTAAGCTCAAGGTCAAAGCCATTGAAAGCGAACCTTGATGTTACCTAAAAATAGTAAATGTTGCCAGCGCAGTGGAATGTCGAACCAACGCACTGTTGCTAGCAGTGGGTAGACAGTAAGAATTCGTCCGATTTGATAAGCCAAAACTGCAAGTAAAATTGCAGGTACGGTCTTCCACGGTGTTACCAGGTTGATTTCGACTTCAATCAGCAGAAAAATAAACGTGTTGGCAGTAAAACTGGCATATTCCCAAAAACTTAATAAAGTAATGCGGCTAGAAGCGGAGGTGTTGCGAGAAAGCCCAAAATGCCCGAAATATTGATCCCAGCTACAACAACAGCTACAGCACCCGAGACACCAAAAAATGCCCAACCTGAAAAGTTCCTAAAGCAACTGCAACTGTTAGCAAAAGACTGCTGAGGAATCGTCTAAACGAGTATGTATAAGTACGCTCAGTTAGCCCAAGACTAACCCTAGAAAGCAGCCTCCAGCAGTGATGAATAGATGAATAATAATTGTTGGATTCCCTCTAGGAAAGTGAGTGAACCTCTGGAATATACTTGCAATATGAGGTTGAACGAAACTAAGGCAGCGGCATCATTGAATTGAGTTTCTCCTTTTACGATAGTGGAAAGCTAGCTGTGAGGGTACTGGTATCTCATTAAAGACGGGGATCGTGGAAACAGTGTCGGTTTTTGCCAGAATTACTCCCGCAAACAAAGCAGGTATGCAACTTAGTCCCAAGCCAAACTTTAAGACGATGGCAATAATAATGCTGGAGACACGGCTAGCTCCAGGACCAGCTAAAAGAGCTATGGGCTTAAAGATGCTTCGTAAGCGACTGATATCTGTATTGATGCCTGCATCAAATCAAATATTAAAGGAAAAGGTTCAAAATCAGGGAAGGATCTAAACCAATGGGACGAGACAGCAGTTCAGTAATGGGTAAACCTGCTAAAACTAAGCCTTTGACATCCTCACTGTAGCTTTAGCCACGGTGATTCCAAGAATCACTTCTTGGGCTTCCTCTTTCCACGACTCGGCTTACATTGAGGAGTTTCCTCACCAATGCAGAGGTCGATGTCTCCAGAGGCGTGAGTTCCCGTGTGCCCCACGGTACGAAGTGCAAGTTCCAAGATGTTCAAAACCAACCCACAATGATGACATTTATGAGTTCTTGTGCTCAAAGACTTCTTGACAATTCCCCCACACTTGGAGCAGTTA
>KB235929.1 GCA_000332255.1 cyanobacterium PCC 7702
TAATACCTGGTACTGTCTTATGTATCTCCCTGTTATCGTCGCCCGCTCGCGCAGCCAAACTGCAATCTTGGCATTTTGATGTCAATCGCAATCAATTGGAAATCAACACCAATGGCGCCGTTCAGCCCAAAGCACAACTGATTTTCAATCCCACGCGTCTGGTCATCGATTTACCAGGAATTGAATTTGGGCGTCCCCAGCTTGTCCAGTCTGTAGGTGGAGCAATCCGCCTTGTGCGTATCGGCCAGTTTGACCCCCAAACAACCCGGATTGTGGTTGAACTTAATTCTGGTTATACTCTTGACCCCAAGCAAGTGAAATTTGAAGGCATAACAGCCAACCGTTGGCAAGTACAATTACCAAAACCAGAACTCGAGAAAGTTACAACCGCGCCAACCAGAAATGTTTATAGTGTAGTAACCACAGAATTGGCAAATGACAGAAAAACTATAACAGCTCCTACTGCTGCTACTAGTGCCAAAATTCCAGACAGCGCAACCCAAATCGAAAAGATCCTGGTGACGGGAGATGGATTTTTCATTCGTACCAGCGGCGCTGGCAAACCCGAAGTCAAAGTTAAACGCAGTGACGATCTTGCCCAAATTTACATTGATATTTCCAGTGCGGTCTTGTCACCAAAACTAGTACAACGCCAGCTATCGGTGAATCGTTACGGTGTTAGCAATATTCAATTTACCCAGTTGGAGACTTCTCAACCCACTGTTCGCATGACAATGGCGGTAAACAAAAATGGTCCCGACTGGCGAGTGATGCCTTCCGGCAGTAACGGTTTGGTATTATTACCTATTGGAGGAGTAAGCCGATTGCGTCTCAGTAGTACTTCTTCTACTCTACAACAAGAAGAGCAATCAAAATCTACTCCACCCCCATCCCGTTTGTCACAAACAAATTCGCCAGCCGTTATTGAATCTGTAGAGTTAGCTAATAATAACACACAACTACTGATCAAAGGCGATCGACCTTTATTAGCCACTAGTGGCTGGGATAGAGCCTCTTTAATGTTTCGCATCACCGTGAATAATGCTAGCCTGGCTTCTTCAGTTAAAGGTCCTTCCCTTAATGACAACAGTCCGCTTTTGCGAATACGCCTGCGACAACAAACTCCCAACACCGTCGCTATCTATATTCAACCTGCAGCAGGAGTCCAAATCAGGCAACTTGGCCAGCTAGACAGTTCTGTTTTAGCTTTAGAACTGCGACGCCTGTCAGATCGAACTATACCCGTGACGGGACGCTCCTCTCCTCGAATAACGCCATCCATCGCTTTACCCCCCCTACCGCAACCAAATCCACGACCGCTGTCAGAACAAATCCCAGATCTTTCCCGACCCTTACCCCAACGTCCCACTCCCCGGGGAAAAGTAGTGGTCGTTGTTGACCCTGGTCATGGTGGAAAGGATTCGGGTGCGATAGGTATCGGAGGAACGCGAGAAAAAGATATTGTCCTACCTATTGGTCGGAAATTGGCACAAATCCTAGAGCAAAATGGCGTGCAGGTGCTACTAACGCGAAGTTCTGACTATTTCGTCACTCTACCAGGCAGAGTAGACATGGCAGAACGGGCTGGTGCGGATGTGTTTGTGAGTATTCATGCTAACTCAGCAGGTCTAGATCGTCCGGATGTCAATGGTTTAGAAACGTACTATTATGATACGGGCTTGA